>NZ_CP017186.1 GCF_001729745.1 Enterobacter hormaechei subsp. hoffmannii | reverse complement strand
TATTGGAAAATTTAATGAGCACAGACAATTTTGGGCTTAAATGATCTAACGAAGATCCAGGAGGATCCTTGCGCTTTGTTGGCGAGCCCGTATAATCCTCGACCCGGCGCGTGATGCTCATCTTCCTGCGTCGTTCGTTGCTCATTTTCCACGCGAAATCGTGCGGAAATACGCAGGGATTTAAGGAAAGAGAATTGACTCCGGAGTGTACAATTATTACAATCCGGCCTCTTTAATCACCCACGCTGAGGCGTTAGTCGTTCGAATCTCGTTCGGGTATACGCAAAAGTCAGTGAATTTATTCAAGTTTAGGTAGAAATCGCCATGAAACGCACTTTTCAACCGTCTGTACTGAAGCGCAACCGTTCTCACGGCTTCCGTGCTCGTATGGCTACTAAAAATGGTCGTCAGGTTCTGGCACGTCGTCGTGCTAAAGGCCGCGCTCGTCTGACCGTTTCCAAGTAATAAAGCTAACCCCTGAGTGGTTAAGCTCGCATTTCCCAGGGAGTTACGTTTGTTAACTCCCACTCATTTCACTTTCGTCTTCCAGCAGCCACTACGGGCTGGCACGCCGCAAATCACCATCCTCGGCCGCCAAAATTCGCTGGGGCATCCCCGCATCGGTCTCACAGTCGCCAAGAAAAACGTTAAGCGTGCGCATGAACGCAACCGGATTAAACGTCTGACGCGTGAAAGCTTCCGTTTACGTCAGCACGAACTGCCTTCAATGGATTTCGTGGTGGTGGCTAAAAAAGGGGTTGCCGACCTCGATAACCGTGCTCTCTCGGAAGCGTTGGAAAAATTATGGCGCCGCCACTGTCGCCTGGCTCGCGGGTCCTGATAGCCCTCATTCGGGTCTATCAACGCCTGATTAGTCCGCTACTCGGGCCACATTGCCGTTTCACGCCAACATGCTCAAGCTACGGAATTGAGGCATTGCGCAGGTTTGGAGTGATAAAAGGCAGTTGGTTGACGGTGAAACGCGTATTAAAATGCCACCCTTTACACCCAGGTGGAGACGACCCCGTCCCTCCAGGACCTTTTGATACCAGAGAACACTAACGATGGATTCGCAACGCAATCTTCTTATCATCGCTTTGTTGTTCGTGTCTTTCATGATCTGGCAGGCATGGGAGCAGGATAAAAATCCTCAACCCCAGCAGCAGACCACGCAGACCACGACCACCGCAGCGGGTAGCGCCGCCGACCAGGGCGTACCGGCCAGTGGCCAGGGGAAACAGATTACGGTTAAGACCGATGTGCTTGAGCTGACTATCAACACCCGTGGTGGTGATGTTGAGCAGGCGCTGCTGTTGACCTACCCGAAAGAGCTGAAGTCTACCGAACCGTTCCAGTTACTGGAAACCACGCCTGAGTTTATCTACCAGGCACAGAGCGGCCTGACCGGTCGTGATGGCCCGGATAACCCGGCGAACGGTGCGCGTCCACTGTATAACGTCGAGAATGACACCTTTGTGCTGGCTGATGGTCAGAACGAACTGGTTATTCCGATGACCTACACCGACGCGGCAGGCAACACCTTCACCAAAACCTTCACCCTGAAACGCGGTGAATATGCGGTGAACGTGGGCTACAGCGTACAGAACACCGGTGCGAAACCGCTGGAAATCTCTACCTTTGGTCAGCTGAAGCAGTCCATCAATCTGCCGTCTCACCGTGACACCGGAAGCAGCAACTTTGCGCTGCATACCTTCCGTGGCGCGGCTTACTCCACGCCAGATACCAAGTACGAGAAATACAAATTCGACACCATTGCCGATAACGAAAACCTGAACGTCAGCTCTAAAGGCGGTTGGGTCGCAATGCTGCAACAGTATTTCGCGACGGCGTGGGTACCGAATAACGACGGTACGAACAACTTCTACACCGCGAACCTCGGCAACGGTATTGCAGCCATCGGCTACAAATCTCAGCCGGTTCTGGTGCAGCCGGGTCAAACCGGTAAGCTGGCAAGCACCCTGTGGGTCGGCCCGGAAATCCAGGACAAAATGGCTGCCGTTGCGCCGCACCTGGATCTGACCGTTGATTACGGTTGGTTGTGGTTCATCTCTCAGCCGCTGTTTAAGCTGCTGAAGTTCATCCACAGCTTCCTGGGTAACTGGGGCTTCTCCATCATCGTTATCACCTTTATCGTTCGTGGCATCATGTACCCGCTGACTAAAGCGCAGTACACCTCCATGGCGAAGATGCGTATGCTACAGCCGAAGATTCAGGCTATGCGTGAGCGTCTGGGCGATGACAAACAGCGTCAGAGCCAGGAGATGATGGCCCTGTATAAAGCAGAGAAAGTGAACCCACTGGGTGGTTGCTTCCCGCTGCTGATTCAGATGCCAATCTTCCTTGCGCTGTACTACATGCTGATGGGTTCCGTTGAGCTGCGCCACGCGCCGTTCGCCCTGTGGATCCATGACCTGTCCGCACAGGACCCGTACTACATCCTGCCGATCCTGATGGGCGTGACGATGTTCTTCATCCAGAAGATGTCTCCGACCACCGTGACTGACCCGATGCAGCAGAAGATCATGACCTTTATGCCGGTCATCTTCACCGTGTTCTTCCTGTGGTTCCCGTCAGGTCTGGTGCTGTACTATATCGTCAGCAACCTGGTGACCATCATCCAGCAGCAGCTGATTTACCGTGGTCTGGAAAAACGTGGCCTGCATAGCCGCGAAAAGAAAAAGTCCTGATTCGGTAACTTAACGCTAAAATAAGGGCGGTCGATTGACCGCCTTTTTTATTTGTATTGAACGAGAGCAACCATGAGCCATAACGACACTATCGTCGCCCAGGCAACCCCACCGGGACGCGGTGGTGTAGGCATTCTGCGCATCTCCGGCCTGAAGGCGCGTGAGGTGGCCGAAGCGGTGCTGGGTAAACTGCCAAAGCCGCGCTACGCTGATTATCTGCCATTTAAAGATGCCGACGGCACCTCGCTGGACCAGGGCATTGCGCTGTGGTTCCCCGGCCCAAACTCCTTTACCGGCGAAGACGTGCTGGAGCTTCAGGGTCACGGCGGCCCGGTGATCCTCGACCTGCTGTTAAAACGTATTCTGACCCTGCCTGGCCTGCGCATTGCGAAGCCGGGTGAGTTCTCCGAGCGTGCCTTCCTGAACGATAAGCTCGACCTGGCGCAGGCCGAAGCGATTGCCGACCTGATCGACGCCAGTTCCGAACAGGCAGCCCGCTCCGCGCTGAACTCGTTGCAGGGGGCATTTTCCGCACGCGTGAATCACCTTGTGGAAGCACTTACTCACCTGCGAATCTATGTTGAAGCGGCTATCGACTTCCCGGACGAGGAGATTGACTTCCTTTCTGACGGCAAAATCGAAGCCCAGCTCAACCAGGTGATGAACGATCTGGATGCCGTTCGCGCCGAAGCGCGCCAGGGCAGCCTGCTGCGTGAGGGCATGAAGGTGGTCATTGCTGGTCGCCCCAACGCCGGGAAATCAAGCCTGCTGAACGCTCTGGCGGGCCGTGAAGCGGCGATCGTGACCGACATAGCCGGCACCACCCGCGACGTCCTGCGCGAGCATATCCATATCGACGGCATGCCGCTGCACATCATCGATACCGCTGGCCTGCGCGATGCGAGCGATGAAGTCGAGCGTATCGGTATCGAACGCGCCTGGCAGGAGATCGAGCAGGCCGACCGCGTGCTGTTTATGGTGGACGGCACCACGACCGACGCCGTTGACCCGGCAGAAATCTGGCCAGACTTTATTGCCCGTCTCCCGGCCAAACTGCCGATCACCGTGGTGCGCAATAAGGCCGACGTTACCGGCGAAACGCTGGGCATCAGCGATGTGAATGGTCACTCACTTATTCGTCTGTCGGCCCGTACCGGGGAAGGCGTGGAAGCCCTGCGTAACCACCTCAAACATAGCATGGGTTTTGACACCAGCATGGAAGGCGGCTTCCTGGCGCGTCGTCGTCACTTGCAGGCGCTGGAAGAGGCGGCTCGCCACCTTGAGCAGGGTAAAGCCCAGCTGATCGGCGCTTGGGCCGGCGAGCTGCTGGCGGAGGAACTGCGTCTGGCGCAGCAGAACCTGAGCGAGATCACCGGGGAGTTTACGTCGGACGATCTGCTGGGACGGATTTTCTCGAGCTTCTGCATTGGTAAGTAATTCCCGATAGAACATGGTGATTTCCTCCAGGGAAATCACCATTGTCCCAATGGCAACTCGCTTAATCCCCCCATGCCCCCTATCCTGCTTGCCTGCATCTATGGGGGATTTATGGCTCGTTTTCTGTTTTGTAGTTTCGCATTAGTTCTGCTGTATCCGTCCGGCATTGATATGTATCTGGTGGGGCTACCGCATATTGCACGCGATCTGGGTGCCAGCGAGGCGCAACTGCACATCGCGTTTTCGGCCTACCTCGCGGGAATGGCGTCGTCGATGGTATTTGCCGGGAAAATCGCGGACAGAGCCGGCCGTCAACCCGTCGCCATTACGGGGGCGGTTATCTTTACGCTGGCATCGGTACTGTGTTCAATGGCTCAGGAAAGCACAATGTTCCTGTCAGGGCGCTTTATCCAGGGCATTGGCGCGGGCGGCTGTTACGTGGTGGCGTTTGCCATTCTGCGCGATACCTTGAGCGCCCAGCGCCGCGCCAGGGTGCTGTCGATGCTGAACGGCATTACCTGCATCATCCCGGTGCTGGCACCGGTTGTAGGCTACCTGATCATGCTGAAATTTCCATGGCAGAGCCTTTTCTGGACCATGGCCACAATGGGCGCCATCGTCTTTATACTGTCCGTGACGGTGTTGAAAGAGACCCATCCCGGTTCGCAGCAGACGCACCACGCTGCTACCATTCATCCGGCTGAAAAGCTTCTGAATCGCTTTTTCCTGAGCCGCCTGGCCATCATCACGCTCAGCGTGGCGGTGATCCTCACCTATGTAAACGTTTCCCCGGTGTTACTGATGGAGACGATAGGCTTCGATCGCGGTGAGTATTCGACGGTGATGGCGCTCAATGCGATGGTCAGCATGGCGGTTTCATTCTCGATGCCCTTTGCGCTCAATATCTTCCGCCAGCGCACGCTGATGCTCGCTTCACAGACGCTGTTTCTCGCCGCAGGCGTAATTCTGGCGACCGCCACCTCACATGCGCTGATGCTGGTGGGTATGACCCTGATATGCGCCGGATTCTCCGGCGGCTTCGGCGTGGCGATGAGTCAGGCGCTTGGCCCGTTCTCACTGCGGGCAGGCGTGGCAAGCTCGGTGCTGGGCATTGCGCAGGTATGCGGTTCGTCGCTGTGGATTTGGCTGGCGGCGGTGATCGGCCTTAACGCGCTGAATATGCTGATCGGGGTTCTGATTGGCTGTAGCATACTCTGCATTACCTTACTTATGGTCATCCAGCCCGCGGCGCACTATGAAGAAGCCCATCAGCAGTCTCGATCTTAATCTTTTACTTTGCCTGCAGTTGTTGTTGCAGGAGCGCAGCGTCACCAAAGCCGCGAAGCGAATGAACGTGACGCCGTCCGCGGTGAGTAAATCGCTGGCGAAGCTGCGCGACTGGTTCGACGATCCGCTGTTTGTGAAAACGCCTTTAGGGCTACTGCCCACGCCGCTAACGGTGAGTCTGGAACAGGATCTGGCCGACTGGATGCAGATTGGCAATCAAATCGTCGATAAATTCCACCATAGCTCTCCAGGCGGGCTCAAGTTTGTGCTCGCCGCCGAAACGCCGCTGATGCTGATTCGCTTCAACACCCTGCTGGAGCAGGTGAATGAGCGCTACCCACAGGCGACGGTGAAGTTGCGCCAGTGGGATTATGATTCGCTGGACGCCATTACACGCGGGGAGGTCGATCTCGGTTTTACCGGCCGCGAAACGCACCCGCGCTCCCGCGAGCTGCTAAAGCTGATGCCGTGGTTTATTGACTACGAAATCCTGTTCAGCGACCGTCCGTGCGTCTATCTGCGAGAAGATCATCCGGCACTTCACGAAGCGTGGAACCTTGAGACGTTTCTGCGCTACCCGCATATCAGCATCTTCTGGGAGCGCAGCGATACCTGGGCGCTTGATGAAGTGCTAAAAGAGATGGGCCGCGAGCGCAACGTCGCCATGAGCCTGCCCGGCTTTGAACAGTCGATGTTTATGGCGGCTCAGCCGGACCACAACTACATTGCCACTGCGCCCTACTACTGCCATCACTACAATCAACTCCACCAGCGTAATCTGGTCTGCCTTCCCATTCCCATCGATGAGGCGCAGGCAGAAAAGCTGACCGTACCCTTCACGCTAATCTGGCATAAGCGGAACAGCCATAATCCGAAAATTATCTGGCTGCGCGAAACTATAAAAGCCCTGTATACCGCGCCAGGTCAGGTTTTTGCCTAAGATAATGTAAAGTTCGGTCCTCAGGCTTCTCTTATTTCTATTTACTGATTAAAACAGAAGCTGAGTTAAGCGATAATCATGTAACCGTTTAACCGACTACGACCATTATCAGGGAGCGAAAAATGGCTACGCACTTTGCACGAGGAACATTAACGGAAGGGCATCTCGTATCGGCCAGAATTTCTTCATCCTGTCACAGTGAGGCGCTCAAACTACCTGAACACCGCAGGACGCGGTTTTTAGCTTCCAGAGCGCTCCTCGCAGAACTGCTTTTTATGCTGTACGGCACCAGCGAATTACCGGACATACTCACCCAGCCAGAAGGTCGCCCGGTTTTTGCGGACCCGGCACTCCCCCATTTTTCCATTGCGTATACCGGCAACATTGTTGGCGTCGCGCTGACGACTGAAGGTGATTGCGGCCTGGATATGGAGCTGCAACGCGTCACGCGCAGCTTCCATGGTGCTAACGCGCTCGATGAATACCCGCTCTCCAGCAATGAAAAGCTGTGGATACGTAACCAGAACGATCCCGTTGAAGCCAGAGCGCAGCTCATCACCCTTCGCCAGAGCATCCGTAAACTGAGCGGCGCGGCATCAGACGACGCCAGCCTGTTGCAGCTGCTTCCCGGCTCCGGACGCCTGCGTGCCGCGAAAGCGTCGCTGGTAGAGGCGCTCAGCGACGCTGAGGACGTACTGATCTGGTCCGTTGCGGTGAGCCCCGCCATCGAACGGCTGAAAATCTGGGAGTTTGACAGTATTCGCGGTTGGCGTAGTCTTCCGGATGTACCTGAGCGCGCCAACGAGCCCGCCGCGCGCCTGATGCGATTAACCAGTTTACCGGCAGAAAAAGCATACACCCATAGCTGATCCGTCCAGGGTCATCATGATGAAACAGGAGTAATCATGTCTGATACGTTGAAAGTTGTTACGTTACTGGGAAGCCTGCGCAAAGGTTCTTTTAACGGGATGGTAGCGCGCACGCTGCCACAGCTGGCGCCTGCGGGAATGGAGATCAGCGCCCTGCCGTCTATTGGCGACATCCCGCTTTATGATGCTGACGTTCAGCAGGAAGAAGGGTTCCCGCACAGCGTGGAGGCGATAGCCGAGCAGATCCGTCAGGCTGATGGTGTAGTGATTGTAACGCCAGAATATAACTACTCGGTTCCGGGTGGTCTGAAGAACGCGATTGACTGGTTATCCCGTTTACCGGAGCAGCCGCTGTCAGGCAAACCGGTGCTGATCCAGACCAGCTCAATGGGCGCCATCGGCGGTGCGCGCTGCCAGTATCACCTGCGACAGATCCTGGTGTTCCTGGATGCGATGGTGATGAACAAGCCGGAATTTATGGGCGGCGTGATTCAGAACAAAGTCGACCCGCAGACGGGTGAAGTGGTGGATCAGAGTACGCGTGATCATCTCTCTGGTCAGTTGACTGCGTTTGGGGATTATATTAAGCGGGTTAAAACCTGATAAAAAAGCCCGGTGGCGCTAGCGCTTACCGGGCCTACACTCGTCAGTAGGTCAGGTAAGCGAAGCGCCACCTGACACCACAAACCGCACCTTAGTGCGCGTCAATAAACACAATCTTGAGCACAAACAGCAGCGCCACAATCATCACGCACGGGCTGAGTTCGCGGAAACGGCCGGTACCGATCTTCATCACACAGTACGAGATAAAGCCCAGCGCGATACCTTCGGTGATCGAGAAGCTGAACGGCATCATCACCGCGGTAATAAACGCCGGAACGGCTTCCGTCAGATCTTCCCACTTCACGCGCGCCAGGCTCGAGGTCATCAGCACGCCGACGTAGATCAGCGCGCCAGCTGCCGCGTACGGTGGCACCATCCCCGCCAGCGGAGAGAGGAAGATCACCAGCAGGAACAGCAGACCCACGACTACCGCCGTCAGGCCAGTACGGCCACCCACGGACACGCCGGAAGAGGATTCAATGTAAGCGGTAACAGACGAGGTGCCGATGAAAGAACCCGCAACGGACGAGATGCTATCCACATACAGCGCCTGCTTCATGCGCGGGAATTTGCCTTTCTCGTCCGCCAGACCCGCTTTGTCCGTCACGCCAATCAGCGTACCGGAGGAGTCAAACAGGTTGACCAGCATGAAGGAGAAAATCACTCCGGCCAGACCCAGGTTCAGCGAGCCCGCCAGATCAACGTGACCAATCACGGTAGAAACGCTCGGTGGCGCAGAGACAATACCGCTGTAATGCACGTCACCCAGCATCCAGCCCAGCAGCGTGGTCACGATGATAGAGACCAGCACCGCAGCGTGGATGTTACGCGACGCCAGGATCGCGATAATAAAGAAGCCCAGCACGCCCAGCAGCACGCTGTGAGAGGTCAGGTTACCAATGCTCACCAGCGTTTCCGGGTTCGCCACGATTACGCCAGCGTTTTTCAGCCCCATCATGCCGATAAACAGACCGATACCGCTGGTGATACCCACGCGCAGGCTCACGGGAATGTTCGCAATCATCCAGTAGCGCACACGGAAGATGGTCAGCAGCAGCAGGCCGACCGCGCCCCAGAAAATAGCGCCCATCCCGACCTGCCACGGCAGGCCCATCGCCTGAACCACCACGAACGCAAAGAACGCATTAAGACCCATTGCCGGGGCCAACGCCACGGGCAGATTAGCGAAAACGCCCATCAGGATGCTGCCAAGGGCCGCGATCAGACAGGTGGTAACAAAGACGGCGCTGGTGTCCATGCCAGCCACGCCCAGAATTTGCGGGTTAACGAAAACGATATAGACCATCGTCAGGAAGGTAGTAAAACCGGCGATCACTTCGGTGCGTGCCGTTGTGCCGTGCTCGCGCAGTTTGAACACGCGCTCAAGCAGCCCCTGACCAGATGTCTGGGTAGTGTGTTGTTGACTCATCATCAATTTCCGAACAAGGAGGGAAAATTCGTCGCTATCCTATACCAAAATGCGACAATAGTGGCGGTTACGGGATACTTTTTTCATTGATTTTGCTTATACGGCAACGATTGCGTCTCGTTAAACTGTCGTACGTAAACGTTAAACTTGTTAAAAGGGAAAGGCATGTCCGGAATTGAAGCGGTATTTTTCGACTGTGACGGTACGCTGGTCGACAGTGAGGTCATTTGTTCCCGCGCGTATGTCGCCATGTTCCAGGAATTTGGCATTACGCTCGATCTCGAAGAGGTGTTTAAACGCTTTAAGGGCGTGAAGCTGTACGAGATCATCGACATCATTAACGAAGAGCACGGGGTGGATCTGGCGAAAGCGGATCTGGAACCGGTGTACCGCGCCGAGGTCGCACGCCTCTTCGACGCCGAGCTGGAAGTTATCGCCGGCGCTAACGCGCTGCTGGATGCGATGACGGTGCCGATCTGCGTGGTCTCTAACGGCCCGGTCAGCAAAATGCAGCACTCACTCGGCAAGCTGGACATGTTGCACCACTTCCCGGAAAAACTGTTCAGCGGCTACGATATCCAGCGCTGGAAGCCGGATCCGGCATTGATGTTCCACGCGGCGAAGGCGATGAACGTCAACGTGGAGAACTGCATCCTGGTGGATGACTCGTCTGCGGGCGCGCAGTCGGGGATTGATGCGGGGATGGAGGTGTTTTACTTCTGCGCCGATCCGCACAACAAGCCGATCGATCATCCAAAAGTGACGACCTTTACAGACCTGGCGCAGCTGCCGGAATTGTGGAAGGCGCGCGGGTGGGATATTACTCGCTGAAAAAACAAAGCCGGATGGCGCTAACGCTTATCCGGCCTACAAGGATCGTAGGGCGGGTAAGCGATAGCGCCACCCGCCACACACATCACTCTTTCGGATCTTTACCCGCCAGCAGCTTGTCCAGCTCGTCGCCGCCCACGTGACGGAAATCCTGTCCCTTCACGAAGTAGAAGATGTATTCGCAAATGTTCTGGCAGCGGTCGCCAATACGCTCAATTGAGCGCGCGCAGAACAGCGCGGTCAGCACGCTTGGAATGGTACGGGAATCTTCCATCATGTAGGTCATTAGCTGACGCACTATGCCTTCGTATTCCTGGTCAACTTTCTTATCTTCACGGTAGATACGGACCGCTTCGTCCAGATCCATGCGCGCGAAAGCGTCCAGCACATCGTGCAGCATCTGCACGGTGTGGCGACCGAGAGACTCCAGGCTCACCAGCAGCGGCTGGTGCTGCTGGGAGAATTTCTCCAGCGCGGTGCGGCAGATTTTATCCGCCACGTCACCAATACGCTCCAGCTCGGCGATAGTTTTGATGATCGCCATTACCAGACGCAGGTCGCTCGCGGTTGGCTGACGCTTGGCAATGATGCGCACGCACGCTTCGTCGATGGCGACTTCCATCATATTGACGTTGTGATCGCCTTCGATAACGCGCTTCGCCAGCTCGCTGTCCTGGTTGTGCATTGCCGTAATCGCATCAGAAAGCTGCTGCTCGACCATGCCGCCCATGGTCATCACCTGGGTGCGAATGCTTTCCAGCTCTGCGTTAAACTGGCCGGAAATGTGTTTATTAAGATTGAGGTTGTCCATGGTTTCTCCACATGCACTAAGGCAAATCAACCGTAGCGGCCAGTAATATAATCTTCGGTTTGTTTCTTCGCAGGACGGGTGAACAGCGCGTCCGTATCGCTGAACTCAATCAACTCGCCCAGGTACATAAACGCCGTGTGGTCAGAACAACGGGCTGCCTGCTGCATGTTGTGAGTGACGATCACCACGGTGTAATCCTGCTTCAGCTCGGTGATCAGCTCTTCGATACGCCCGGTTGAGATCGGGTCCAGGGCTGAGCACGGCTCATCCAGCAGCAAGACTTCCGGGCGAATGGCGATACCGCGCGCAATGCACAGACGCTGCTGCTGACCACCGGAGAGAGAGTACCCGCTCTGGTGAAGTTTATCTTTGGTTTCGTTCCATAATGCGGCCTTGGTCAATGCCCACTGCACGCGCTCGTCCATATCCGCACGGGAGAGCTTCTCAAACAGACGCACACCAAAGGCGATGTTGTCATAGATCGACATCGGGAACGGCGTGGGTTTCTGGAACACCATCCCCACTTTCGCACGCAGCAGGGCGATATCCTGGGTATTGGTCAGGATGTTGTCACCGTCCAGCAGAATTTCACCTTCTGCGCGCTGCTCCGGATAGAGCGAATACATTTTGTTAAAGGTGCGCAGCAGCGTGGATTTACCACAGCCAGACGGACCGATAAATGCCGTGACCTGGTTCTTCGCGATATCCAGGTTGATATTCTTCAGGGCATGGAATTTGCCGTAGTAGAAGTTCAAATCACGAACCTGAATCTTACCCGGGGCAGTATCAACCATACTCATTGACTCATTTCCTCATTCGGCGCCGCGATGTGCCGCGCCGTAAAAATTTAACCGTGTTTCTGCTTCGCGAAAATGACGCGCGCCAGAATGTTCAGCAACAGTACGCAAAGGGTGATGATCAGCACCCCGGCCCAGGCCAGCTGCTGCCATTCCGCGAATGGGCTCATCGCAAATTTAAAGATCGTCACCGGCAGGTTGGCGATCGGCTGCATCATGTCCGTACTCCAGAACTGGTTGGAGAGGGCGGTAAACAGCAGCGGTGCGGTTTCACCAGCGATACGGGCGATAGCCAGCAGGATACCGGTCATGATCCCCGAGACGGACGCTTTCAGGGTGATCGCCGAAATCATTTTCCATTTCGGCGTGCCCAGCGCGTAAGCCGCTTCACGCAGGCTGTCCGGCACCAGTTTCAGCATGTTTTCAGTGGTACGAATAACGATAGGCACCTGCAACAGCGCCAGCGCAATCACACCCGCCCAGCCGGAGAAGTGTTCCATTTGCGCCACCACGATGGTGTAAACAAACAGACCTACCACAATCGACGGGGCAGAAAGCAGAATGTCGTTAATAAAGCGGATGACTTCAGCGATCCAGGACTTGCGGCCATACTCCGCCAGATAGATACCCGCCATGATGCCCAACGGCGTACCGAAAACGGTCGCCCACAGGATCAGCAGGCCGCTGCCCGCCAGGGCGTTTGCCAGACCACCACCCGCCGTGTTTGGCGGCGGCGTCATCTCGGTGAACAGCGCCAGGGACATTCCATCAATACCACGGGTGATGGTGGACATCAGGATCCAGATCAGCCAGAACAGGCCGAACGCCATCGTGGCCATGGAAAGCGTCAGCGCAATGCGGTTTTTAATCCGGCGCTTTGACTGCATTTTGCGACGAGATTCCGCAAGCTGAGCGGTGTTTTGCATGTCGAGAGTCGCCATTAGCGTGCCCCCTCGTTTTTAGCCAGACGCATAATCATCAGCTTGGAGATAGCCAGCACAATAAAGGTAATAACAAACAGGATCAGGCCCAGTTCCATCAGCGCTGCGACGTGCAGCCCGGATTCCGCTTCGGCAAATTCGTTCGCCAGCGCAGAGGTAATACTGTTCCCCGGCATGTAGAGCGACACGCTGTCGAGCTGGTAGGTGTTGCCGATGATAAAGGTCACCGCCATGGTTTCACCCAGCGCGCGGCCTAAGCCCAGCATGATGCCGCCGATCACCCCATTTTTGGTGAACGGAAGGACGATGCGCCAGATAACCTCCCAGGTGGTGCAGCCGATGCCGTAGGCCGACTCTTTCATCATCACCGGGGTTTGTTCGAAGACATCGCGCATGACCGCCGCAATGTACGGAATAATCATGATGGCGAGGATCACGCCAGCCGCCAGAATACCGATACCGAATGCCGGGCCAGAGAACAGGGCCCCCACAAACGGAACGGCGGAGAGAACATTACCCACCGGCTCCTGGAAGTACGTCGCAAACAGCGGAGCAAAGATAAACAGGCCCCACATGCCGTAAACGATACTAGGGATGGCCGCCAGCAGTTCAATGGCGATACCCAGCGGGCGTCGCAGCCAGCCCGGCGCCAGCTCCGTCAGGAACAGGGCAATACCGAAGCTTACCGGCACCGCAATCAGCAGAGCGATAAAAGAGGTCACCAGCGTGCCGTAAATCGGCACCAGCGCACCGTAGATATCGTTCGGCGCATCCCACTCTTTGGTCCACAGGAAGGCGAAACCAAATTTTTGAATGCTCGGCCAGGAGGAGAAAATGAGGGACACGATAATGCCGCCCAGCAGCAATAGCACAATCAGCGCAGCCAGTTTCACCAGCGCGCTGAAAATCATGTCACCTTTTTTACCCGGAGGGTTAAATGCAGGCTTGGTTGCAGCCATAAATTACTCTTCTTTATGAGACGTCTTACGAATATGCCCGGTGGCGCTGGCGCTTACCGGGCCTACAGGATGAACCGTAGGGCGGGATCGCTGCGCGCCACCCGCCATCTTCGTCAAAAATATCCTGTTAGTACAGCGCTTTACCGCTGCTGTCTTTCACGTTGGTTTTCCATGCAGCACGGATCTGCTCAACCACGCTGTCTGGCAGGCTGGCGTAATCCAGGTCATTCGCCTGTTTGCCGCCGTTTTTGTATGCCCAGTCAAAGAACTTCAGCACTTCAGCACCCTGCTCAGGCTTCTTCTGCTCTTTGTGGACCAGAATGAAGGTGGTAGACGTGATAGGCCATGCATCGTCGCCTTTCTGGTTGGTCAGGTCCTGCGCGAAGGATTTGCTCCAGTCAGCGCCTTTTGCGGCGTTAGCGAAGTTCTCTTCGGTCGGGCTAACCGGTTTGCCGTCAGCAGAAACCAGTTTGGTGTAAGCCAGGTTGTTCTGCTTCGCGTAAGCGTACTCTACGTAGCCGATAGAGCCAGGCAGACGCTGTACGAAGGCAGCGATACCGTCGTTGCCTTTACCGCCCAGACCGGTTGGCCAGTTAACGGTAGAGCCGGAACCGACTTTAGATTTCCACTCTTCGTTCACTTTCGCCAGGTAGCTGGTGAACACGAAAGAGGTACCAGAGCCGTCAGCACGACGAACCACCGCGATATTCTGCGAAGGCAGCTTAACGCCCGGGTTCAGTTTCGTGATGGCTTCGTCATCCCATTTTTTGATTTTGCCCAGATAGATATCACCCAGGGTTTTGCCGTCCAGCACCAGCTCGCCTGATTTCAGGCCAGGAATGTTAACAGCCAGCACAACGCCGCCGATCACGGTCGGGAACTGGAACAGGCCTTCCTGATTCAGTTTCTCATCAGACAGCGGAGCGTCGGATGCGCCGAAATCAACGGTATTCGCGGTAATTTGTTTTACGCCACCGGAGGAGCCGATACCCTGATAGTTGACCTTGTTACCGGTCTCTTTCTGGTAGGTATCCGCCCATTTGGCATACACCGGCGCAGGGAAGGTTGCACCAGCGCCAGTCAGGCTTGCTGCTGCGAAAGCAGAGAAAGCGCTCAGAGATAAGGTCGCGGCGACAACAGTTGCGACAGTGGTACGCATAACTTTCATAATGTCTCCTGCAAGGATTTCGTAAATCATTGTTTAAGTGGCTACGATGAGCAAAATAGGACAAACAGGTGACAGATAAATGTACGAAATATGACAGTTTTATGACAAAGAAAATTTCACTTAAAAATAAGCAAAAATACATAAATAAATCATAAACTTAATGATTATTATGACAGCTTGTTTTCAGTAATATTTTCTTTATGTGACACTGATAAAATAGCTGAAAATGACGGATTGTCATAAAAAAAGGCTCCACCGGATGGCGGAGCCTGGAAGGATTATTCTACGGTAACGGACTTCGCCAGATTTCGCGGCTGGTCAACGTCGGTGCCTTTGATCAGCGCGACGTGGTAAGCCAGCAGTTGCAGCGGTACGGTGTAGAAGATCGGCGCAATCACCTCTTCCACATGCGGCATCTCGATGATGTGCATGTTGTCGCTGCTGGCGAAACCGGCATCTTTATCCGCAAAGACGTACAGTACACCACCACGGGCGCGCACCTCTTCGATGTTAGATTTCAGTTTTTCCAGCAGTTCGTTGTTCGGTGCCACCACGATAACCGGCATATCCGCGTCGATCAGCGCCAGCGGACCGTGTTTCAGCTCGCCTGCCGCGTAGGCTTCCGCGTGGATGTAGGAGATCTCTTTCAGCTTCAGCGCGCCTTCCAGCGCGATAGGGTACTGATCGCCACGGCCCAGGAACAGAGCGTGGTGCTTATCAGAGAAATCTTCAGCCAGCGCCTCAATGCGCTTGTCCTGAGACAGCATCTGCTCGATACGGCTCGGCAGCGCCTGGAGACCGTGAACGATATCATGCTCAACGGAAGCATCTTCGCCTTTCAGACGCGCCAGCTTCGCCACCAGCATCAGCAGAACGGTCAGCTGAGTGGTAAACGCTTTGGTGGAAGCGACGCCGATTTCGGTGCCCGCTTTAGTCATCAGCGCCAGATCGGATTCACGCACCAGCGAGGAGCCCGGTACGTTACAGATGGCCAGCGAACCCAGGTAACCCAACTCTTTAGACAGACGCAGCGCCGCCAGGGTATCGGCCGTTTCGCCAGACTGGGAAAGGGTGATCATCAGGCTGTTACGGCGCACAGCGGATTTACGATAGCGGAACTCAGATGCGATTTCGACGTCGCACGGCACGCCCGCCAGGGATTCAAACCAGTAGCGAGAGACCATACCGGAGTTGTAAGAGGTACCGCAGGCCACGATCTGAATGTGCTCGACTTTGCTCAGCATTTCGTTGGCATTGGCGCCCAGCTCGCTCAGATCCACTTCACCATGGCTGATGCGCCCGGTCAGAGTGTTTTTAATGGCGTTTGGCTGTTCGTAGATCTCTTTCTGCATGTAGTGACGGTAAGCGCCTTTGTCGCCCGCGTCGTATTGCAGGTTTGATTCGATTTCCTGGCGCTTAACCTGCTCGCCTTTCGTGTCGAATACGGTCACGCTGCGACGTGTCACCTCGGCAATGTCGCCCTCTTCCAGAAAGATAAAGCGACGGGTAACCGGCAGCAGCGCCAGCTGGTCGGAAGCGATAAAGTTTTCACCCATGCCCAGACCAATCACCATCGGGCTACCGGAACGCGCGGCCAGCAGCGTGGACGGGTCACGGGAATCCATGATCACCGTACCGTAAGCACCACGCAGCTGAGGGATAGCGCGCAGCACCGCATCACGCAGTGTACCGCCCTGTGCCAGCTCCCAGTGCACCAGGTGAGCAATCACTTCGGTGTCGGTTTCAGAGACGAAGGTATAGCCGCGCGCTTTCAGTTCTTCACGCAGCGGTTCGTGGTTTTCGATAATGCCGTTATGCACCACCACAATGTGTTCAGACACATGCGGGTGTGCGTTGCCTTCAGATGGCTCACCGTGAGTCGCCCAGCGGGTATGCGCAATACCGGTGCCACCGTGCAGCGGATGTTCCTCCGCCGCCTGGGCCAGCATCTGCACTTTACCGAGACGACGCAGACGGGTCATATGACCTTCTGCATCGACGACAGCCAGACCGGCTGAGTCATAACCACGGTATTCCAGACGACGTAAACCTTCGAGAAGGATTTCAGCAATATCACGCTGCGCAACTGCGCCAACAATTCCACACATAGTTAGATTTCCTGATTATGGCGTTATGCCATGCGTTGTCGCTGACCTGTATTTGCCCTTTCCGGGCACCCCGAGCCTTGTAGAGAGTGGGGTTATTTTTATGGGTACTGCTGGTGGGGGGAGGATTATGTTATCCCCTCACCCCGGCCCTCTCCCCAAAAGGGGAGAGGATGAAAACCGCACCATTCAGTTCCCCTCTCCCCTATGGGGAGAGGGTCAGGGTGAGGGGTGTATATTGTCGTTACTTTTTCTTCACCGGGCGTTTCCAGCCCTGCTTACTGACCTGCGGAACGCGGCTTAACACCAGCTCGTTCTCGGCCACATCGCGCGTAACGGTTGTCCCGGCGGCAATGGTCACGCCTTTGCCCACGGTAACAGGCGCCACCAGCTGGGTATCGGAACCTACAAACACGTCATCACCGATGATGGTTTTAAACTTATTGGCACCGTCATAGTTACAGGTAATCGTCCCTGCACCGATGTTTACGTTGTCGCCAATTTCCGCATCGCCCAGATAGGTCAGATGACCGGCTTTCGAGCCTTTACCGAGACGTGCTTTTTTCATTTCCACGAAGTTACCTACATGAGCGCCTTCCAGCAGCTCAGCGCCCGGGCGCAGACGCGCAAACGGGCCGATGGTACAGGCGGAATCCAGACGCGCATCTTCTACCACGCTGTACGGGCTGATTTCGCAGTCGTCACCGATCACGCTGTTTTTAATCACACAGCCGGTGCCGATTTTGACGCGGTTGCCCAGCGTGACGTTACCTTCCAGGATAACGTTAGTATCTATTTCAACGTCGCGCCCGTGGGTCAGCGTGCCACGCAGATCGAAACGCGCCGGATCGCGCAGCATAACGCCCGCCAGCAACAGTTTTTCTGCCTGCTCGGACTGGTAAATACGCTCCAGGCGTGACAGCTGTAGACGGTTGTTTACCCCGTCCGTTTCGCTGATACGCGCCGGATGAACGGCGGCAATCTCACGCCCTTCCTGGTACGCCATCGCAATGATGTCGGTGATGTAGTATTCACCCTGCGCGTTGTTATTATTGAGTTTGGACAGCCAGCGCTTCATATCTGCACCGTTCGCAATCAGGATGCCGGTGTTGATCTCCTGAATCTGACGCTGTTCGTCAGTGGCATCTTTATGCTCAACAATCCCGGTTACCTTGCCGTTTTCACGCGTAATGCGGCCATAGCCGGTTGGATCGTCCAGCACGACGGTTAACAACCCAATGCCACCCTGCGGTTTGGCTTCACGCAGGCGAGTGAGGGTTTCAACGGAGATCAGCGGGACGTCGCCGTAGAGCATCAGGATGTCTTCATCATCAGCGAAGAAGGGTGCAGCCTGCTGCATTGCATGACCCGTACCCAGCTGTTCTGCCTGTAGCACCCAGTTGAGATTGTCGTCACGCAGCGTTTTTTTCAGCAGATCGCCGCCATGTCCATAAACCAGATGCACCTGGCTGGCGCCTAATTCATTAGCTGCATCAATAACATGCTGCACCATTGGCTTTCCTGCCAGTGTGTGGAGCACTTTAGGCAGATCGGAATACATGCGGGTACCTTTGCCTGCAGCAAGGATCACCACGCTCATCGCACTGTTTAACATACGCATCCTGACGGTAGTTTGTGTGAGAAGTAAAAACGTTTGATGCTTAAAATTCTACATCTTTTTCATCATGAATTAAGGCCGAAAAAAAAAGCCAGCCTGGGATCCAGACTGGCTTTTGTGCTTTTCAAGCCGGTGTTACATCGCTTTTTTGGTCAACTCGATAACGCGCAGTTTCGCGATCGCTTTGGCCAGCTCCGCAGACGCCTGAGCGTAATCCACGTCACCATGAGAGCTGCTAATGTGCTCTTCAGCCTTACGCTTCGATTCCAGGGCTCGCGCTTCGTCGAGATCCTGGCCACGAATAGCGGTATCGGCCAGAACGGTCACACTGCCTGGCTGCACTTCAAGAATGCCGCCGGACAGATAGATAAACTCTTCATGACCGAACTGTTTAACGATGCGGATCATACCAGGCTTAATGGCGGTGAGCAGCGGTGCGTGACCCGGGAAAATACCCAGTTCACCTTCACTACCCGTTACCTGGATTTTCTCGACCAGACCAGAGAACATTTGTTGCTCTGCGCTGACGACGTCCAGGTGGTAAGTCATTGCCATATCACCCTCCGATTAAGGCGTTAAAGTTTTTTGGCTTTTTCCACGGCTTCTTCGATGGAACCAACCATGTAGAACGCCTGCTCTGGCAGGTGATCGTATTCGCCTTCCATGATGCCTTTAAAGCCACGGATGGTGTCTTTCAGGGAAACGTATTTACCTGGAGAACCGGTGAATACTTCCGCAACGAAGAACGGCTGGGACAGGAAGCGCTGGATCTTACGCGCACGTGCTACCACCAGTTTGTCTTCTTCAGACAGTTCATCCATACCCAGGATGGCGATGATGTCTTTCAGTTCCTGGTAACGTTGCAGCAGGGACTGTACGCCACGCGCGGTGTCGTAGTGTTCCTGGCCAACAACCAGTGGATCCAGCTGACGGCTGGTAGAGTCCAGCGGGTCAACGGCCGGGTAGATACCCAGAGACGCGATCTGACGGCTCAGTACCACGGTTGCATCTAAGTGAGCAAAGGTGGTGGCTGGAGATGGGTCAGTCAAGTCATCCGCAGGTACGTATACCGCCTGAACGGAGGTGATAGAACCAGTTTTGGTAGAGGTGATACGTTCCTGAAGAACACCCATCTCTTCCGCAAGCGTAGGCTGATAACCTACCGCTGAAGGCATACGACCCAGCAGTGCAGATACTTCAGTACCGGCCAGGGTGTAACGGTAGATGTTATCAACGAACAGCAGAACGTCACGGCCTTCGTCACGGAACTTCTCAGCCATCGTCAGGCCAGTCAGCGCAACGCGCAGACGGTTTCCTGGTGGCTCGTTCATCTGGCCGTAAACCAGTGATACTTTATCCAGAACGTTGGAGTCGGTCATTTCGTGGTAGAAGTCGTTACCCTCACGAGTACGTTCACCAACACCCGCAAACACGGAGTAACCGGAGTGCTCGATCGCGATGTTACGGATCAGCTCCATCATGTTTACGGTTTTACCTACACCCGCACCGCCGAACAGACCAACTTTACCACCCTTCGCGAACGGGCACATCAGGTCGATAACTTTGATGCCGGTTTCCAGCAGTTCCTGAGAGCTGGACAGCTCTTCGTAGGAAGGTGCCGCGCGGTGGATAGCCCAACGCTCTTCTTCACCGATGTCGCCTTTCATGTCGATTGGTTGACCCAATACGTTCATGATACGACCCAGTGTTGCTTTACCTACCGGGACTTCGATCGGGTGCTCAAGGTCTTTCACTTCCAGACCACGACGCAGACCGTCGGAAGAACCCATGGCGATGGTACGCACGATACCGCCGCCGAGCTGCTGCTGAACTTCCAGCACCAGGCTCTCGTTACCATTTTGTACCTCAAGCGCGTCGTACACGCGTGGTACGGCGTCCTGAGGGAACTCGACGTCCACCACGGCGCCGATTACCTGGACAATCTTTCCAGTAGCCATCTTGAATCCTCTACGTAATTCGTAAACCTGGTTAAACCGCGGCGGCCCCCGAGACGATCTCGGTGAGTTCCTGAGTAATGCTGGCCTGACGAGCTTTGTTGTAAACCAACTGCAGCTCTTTAATCAGGCTGCCGCCATTATCGGTCGCGGCTTTCATCGCCACCATTCGTGCGGCCTGCTCGCTGGCCAGGTTTTCTACAACGCCCTGATAAACCTGAGATTCAACGTAACGACGCAGCAGGGTATCCAGCAGCGGTTTCGGATCGGGTTCATACAGGTAATCCCAGGCTTTCTGTTTCAGCTCGTCATCTTCTGATGCCGGTAACGGCAGCATCTGAGTGAGCGTAGGCACCTGAGACATGGTGTTAATAAATTTGTTGCTGACAACGTACAGTCTGTCCAGACGGCCTTCATCGTAGGCCTGCAACATCACTTTAACCGGGCCGATCAGTTCGGACAGGGACGGGTTATCACCCATACCGGTCACCTGAGCGACAATGTTGCCACCAACGGAGTTAAAGAAAGAGACGCCTTTAGAGCCAATCAGTGCCAGATCGCACTGAACGCCTTTATCGGACCAGCCTTTCATATCCGCCAGCAGTTTTTTGAACAGGTTAATGTTCAAGCCGCCACACAGACCACGGTCAGTCGACACCACCAGGTAGCCCACGCGCTTAACGT
The DNA here is from genome assembly GCF_001729745.1 of Enterobacter hormaechei subsp. hoffmannii. Lineage (GTDB taxonomy): Bacteria > Pseudomonadota > Gammaproteobacteria > Enterobacterales > Enterobacteriaceae > Enterobacter > Enterobacter intestinihominis. Next base: position 4,525,820 of record NZ_CP017186.1, on the reverse strand, counting down.
CGCGTTCTTCCAGGTAAGGGTGCTTATATTCCAGATTACCGTTTGCAAGGTGACCAATCACTTTGCGCATGGTCTCTGCATAAGGACGGCTGGCCGCCATGCGATCCTGCGATTTACGCATTTTGGAAGCGGCGACCATCTCCATCGCTTTAGTGATCTTTTGCGTGTTCTGGACGCTTGCGATCTTACTACGTATCTCTTTTGCGCCGGCCATGAGCTTCTCCTCAATGCCAGACGGCTTGTCCTGAGACAAGCCGCCGGACGATTACCAGGATTGGGTTGCTTTGAAGGAATCGAGGATAGCTTTCAGCTTGCCTTCGATTTCGTCGTTATAGCCACCGGTCTGGTTGATCTCTTGCATCAGCGGAGCGTGATCACGGTCGACGTAAGCCAGCAGAGCGGCTTCGAAGCTACCGATTTTCGCCAGTTCCACATCTTCGAGGTAACCGCGTTCAGCCGCGAACAGTACCAGGCCCTGCTGAGCAACAGACATTGGCGCGTACTGTTTCTGCTTCAGCAGCTCGGTCACTTTCTGACCGTGGCTCAGCTGTTTACGGGTTGCTTCGTCCAGATCGGATGCGAACTGAGAGAACGCAGCCAGTTCACGATACTGTGCCAGCGCGGTACGGATACCACCGGACAGTTTCTTGATGATCTTGGTCTGAGCAGCACCACCCACACGGGATACGGAGATACCCGGGTTAACCGCCGGACGAATACCGGAGTTAAACAGGTTGGTTTCCAGGAAGATCTGACCATCGGTAATGGAGATTACGTTGGTCGGAACGAACGCAGAAACGTCACCCGCCTGGGTTTCAATGATCGGCAGAGCGGTCAGAGAACCTGTTTTACCCTTCACTTCACCTTTGGTGAAGTTCTCGACGTATTCCGCATTAACGCGGGAAGCACGCTCCAGCAGACGAGAGTGGAGGTAGAATACGTCGCCCGGGAATGCTTCACGTCCTGGTGGACGACGGAGCAGCAGGGAAACCTGACGATAAGCAACAGCCTGTTTAGACAGGTCATCGTATACGATCAGCGCATCTTCACCGCGGTCACGGAAGTATTCGCCCATTGCGCAACCAGCGTATGGTGCCAGGTATTGCAGTGCAGCAGATTCAGACGCAGTTGCTACCACAACGATGGTGTTAGACAGTGCGCCGTGCTCTTCCAGTTTACGAACCACGTTGGAAATGGTGGACGCTTTCTGGCCGATAGCCACGTACACACATTTGATGCCGGAATCACGCTGGTTGATGATGGCGTCGATTGCCATCGCGGTTTTACCGGTCTGACGGTCACCGATGATCAGTTCACGCTGACCACGACCGATTGGGATCATGGCATCAACGGACTTATAACCCGTCTGCACTGGCTGATCAACGGACTGACGGTCGATAACGCCTGGTGCGATAACTTCGATTGGAGAGAAGCCATCGTGCTCAACCGGACCTTTACCGTCGATTGGCGCACCCAGGGTGTTAACAACGCGACCCAGCAGGCCACGGCCAACCGGCACTTCCAGAATACGGCCAGTACACTTAACCTTCATGCCTTCGGCAAGGTCAGCGTATGGACCCATCACAACGGCACCTACGGAGTCGCGCTCCAGGTTCAGTGCGATAGCGTAACGGTTACCCGGCAGGGAAATCATCTCACCCTGCATACAATCGGCCAGGCCGTGGATGCGGATAACACCGTCACTTACAGAAACAATAGTACCTTCGTTGTGAGCTTCACTCACAACACTGAACTGAGCAATGCGCTGCTTGATCAGTTCGCTGATTTCGGTGGAATTCAGTTGCATGCTCCAGTCCCCTTAAGACTGCAAGACGTCTGCAAGGCGCTCAAGACGGCCGCGTACGCTGCCATCAATGACCATATCACCCGAACGGATGATTACGCCTGCCATTACAGACTTATCGATTTTGCAATTCAGCTTAACTTTGCGTGACAGACGTTTTTCCATCGCGGCGGTGATTTTCGCAAGCTGTTCATCACTCAGTTCAGTCGCGGAAGTTACTTCAACTTCAGCGGTAGCTTCACTAAGGGCACGTAAGTGCTCAAACTGCTCGAGAACATCCGGGAGCACACGGAGACGACCATTTTCCGCCATCACCTTAATCAGGTTCTGGCCGTTGGCATCCAGTTGCTCTCCGCACACGGCGATAAACGACGCGGCGAGGGTTTCAGGCGCTAACGCACCAGAAAGCAACTCGGCCATTTGTTCGTTTTTCGTCACCTCAGCGGCAAACGCCAGCATATTCTGCCAGCGATCGACATTTTGGTGTTCGACAGCAAAGTCAAAAGCTGCTTTGGCGTAGGGGCGAGCTACCGTAACAAATTCAGACATCAGCCCCTCCCTCCTTACAGTTCAGCGACAAGTTTGTCCACGATGTCGCTGTTAGCAGCTTCATCCACGGAACGTTCGATGATCTTCTCGGCGCCAGCAACAGCCAGAATCGCAACCTGCTTACGCAGTTCTTCACGAGCACGTTTACGCTCAGCTTCAATTTCAGCCTGAGCCTGTGTCACGATCTTAGTACGTTCCTGTTCTGCTTCAGCTTTGGCTTCGTCCAGGATCTGAGAACGGCGTTTGTTAGCCTGTTCAATGATTACCTGAGCTTCAGCTTTCGCTTTTTTCAGCTGGTCTGTCGCGTTGGCCTGTGCAAGGTCCAAATCTTTCTTAGCGCGTTCTGCGGAAGCCAGACCGTCAGCAATTTCTTTCTGACGTTTTTCGATGGCAGCCATTAAAGGCGGCCATACATACTTCATGCAGAACCAGACAAAGAGAATAAACGCGATGGCCTGGCCGAGGATTGTTGCGTTCATGTTCACAGCACAATACCTCTTAAATTTCTGTGGCTTGGGGTTTTAAAACAACTACTACGCGACAGCAAACATCACGTACAGACCCAGACCTACAGCGATCATTGGGATTGCATCCACCAGACCCATAACGATAAAGAACTGAGTACGCAGCAGAGGAATCAGATCAGGTTGACGCGCTGCGCCTTCCAGGAATTTGCCCCCGAGGATGCCGATACCGATCGCAGCACCGATAGCCGCCAGACCCATCATCACAGCGGCAGCCATGTACAGCAGATCCATATTCAGGTTTTCCATGACAGTCTCCAGTTTGTTTCAATTAAAACGTAGTAGTGTTGGTAAAAAATCAGTGCTCTTCAGACGCCATCGACAGATAGACGATCGTCAGAACCATGAAGATAAAGGCTTGCAGCGTAATGATCAGGATGTGGAAAATGGCCCATGGCACATTCAGAATCCACTGTGACCACCACGGCAGAAGACCCGCGATCAGAATGAAAATCAGCTCACCCGCATACATGTTGCCGAACAGTCGCAGACCCAGTGAAACAGGTTTGGACAGCAGGCTAACGCCTTCCAGGATCAGGTTGACCGGAATAAACGCCCAGTGGTTGAACGGCTGCAAGGTAAGCTCTTTCACAAAGCCGCTTACGCCTTTCATTTTGATGCTGTAGAAAAGAATCAGGATAAATACGCCCAGCGCCATCGACAGGGTGATGTTCACGTCGGCAGACGGAACCACGCGCAGTGCAGGCAGACCGAAGACATGCTCGCCGATCCACGGCAGGAAATCGATAGGCAGAAGGTCCATCAGGTTCATCAGGAAGACCCAAACGAACACGGTCAGGGCCAGCGGAGCAATCAGCTTGCTCTTACCATGGTACATGTCTTTGACGCTGCCATGGACGAAGCCGATGATCATCTCGATGAACGTCTGGAATTTCCCTGGAACACCGCTGGTCGCTCGTTTAGCAACACCGCGGAACATGGCCAGGAACAGAAGACCCAAAACCACCGAGAAGAACATGGAGTCGATGTTGATCGTCCAGAAGGTGGCCGGGGGGTTATGTGGATCCACCAGCGAGAATGTACGCAGGTCCAGCTGAAGGTTATTCAGATGGTGACCTATGTAATCCTGCGGCGTCATATTTTCTGAAGCCATGATGCCTTTTACCCTTTGTTATTGATTACAGCTGGAGCCAGAACTTGTACCACCAGCACCAAAACCCACGTTGCTATCAGCGGCATGAATACCACTTTCAAAACCGCCAGCGCCATCACCAGTAGAGCAAAGGTCAGCAACACCTTACACACTTCGCCGAGAGCGAAGGACCAGGCCACGCGGCCTTTGGCGGGTGTATGCGCCTGATGACGCCAGGCAAAAATCATAAACAACACGTTTGGCAGAACCACCGCCAAACCTCCGCACGCGGCGGAGATGCCCCAGAAGGGGTCTTTGAGGCTAAACAGCAGTCCACTTGCTATCACAGCCAGAAACTGAATGAACAGAAGCTTACGAGCAACGTTTCTACTCAAGAGCGACACAGACATCACGTTTTTACTCCTGCTCCCTTCGAGGTATGCCGCGTGTCGTATAAAACGTCCTTTAAGGCTCAGAGTCAAGCATCAAAAAGCGGTCAAATTATACGGTGCGTACCCGTGATTTCAAACATTAAGTAGCGAAAAGGTGAATAAATGTTTAAATATTTTTCCCCAGTCCTATTTTTCAACTTTTGAACTCAGTGCCAACCTTCAGGCAAAACTGCAAACAGCGCGGAAACGTTGGTGATAAAGCGTGCACGAGATCACAAAATACACATTTGCGATAAAGTGGTATTTATCAAAGACGTAAAACGATTTATTTCATCCGATTGAAATTAAAGCAAAAAAATCGCAACTATTTTTAAAACAGAGCCGTATACAACAAAAACCTTTTATTGACATTCTTAATAAATATTTAACATTTCATTCTTGTTGCCTTTACCCACTTTTAGCAGGCTGATATTTTCATGGTTGACTATCTTCAGGGTGAACGAATCACTTCAGGTTAACCGTAAGAAAATCCATGGTGAAAACAAGGTTAAATTAACTACGGCCAAATCAGACTGGATGTGCTGCTTTTTAACACCATCAGAACAGCACAAATTCCACATTTTTTATTAATTTTTTAAAATGTGTTTGGCTTAATTATCACCAGATGACGCTCACCTTCGAGCTGAGGGATCTGGAGTTTTTCAATGGATTCCACTGCAAAACCGTCCGGAAGCTGCTCTATTTCGTCCCCCGGAAGTTGCCCTTTCAGCGCATAAAAACGGCCCTTATCCGCCGGCAGGTGTTTGCACCAGCTCACCATGTCATTGAGTGAGGCAAACGCGCGGCTGATAACGCCGTCAAACGGTGGCTCTGCCGGGAACTCCTCTACCCTGCTCTGCACGGGTGTGATGTTTTCCAGCTTCAGCTCATGCTGAACCTGTCGTAAAAAGCGTACGCGCTTGCCCAGACTGTCCAGCAGCGTGAAATGACTCTCCGGTCGAACAATAGACAACGGAACGCCCGGCAAGCCCGGACCGGTGCCCACGTCGATAAAACGTTCACCGGTAAGATACGGCGCCACAACGATGCTATCGAGAATATGGCGAATCAGCATCTCGTTGGGATCGCGTACGGAGGTGAGGTTGTACGCTTTATTCCATTTGTTCAGCATATCGACATAGGCCACCAGCTGATTTTTCTGGTGATCGGTGAGCGAAATACCTGCCTGTTCCAGCAGACGAGAGAGTTTATTGAGCACGGTGGATACCTGTTGAGAGATTTTTCGCCCGGTGGCGCTGCCGCTTACCGGGCCTACGATTAAGTAGGGCGGGTAAGCGAAGCGCCACCCGCCAAAAGCAATGTTAATTACGCGCTGCGGCGCAGCATACCCTGCTTTTTCAGCCACACCAGCAGAATCGAAATCGCGGCAGGTGTGACACCGGAGATACGTGAGGCCTGGCCAATCGACACAGGTTTGTGATCGTTCAGCTTAGCGATCACTTCGTTGGAAAGCCCCGTCACCTGACGATAGTCCAGCATTTCCGGCAGCAGCGTATTTTCGTTGCGCTGCTGTTTTTCGATCTCATCCTGCTGACGCGCGATGTAACCTTCGTATTTCACCTGAATCTCGACCTGTTCAGCCGCTTCAGCGTCTTCAAGGCCCGGTGCGAACGCGGTCAGTTTGACCAGATTCTCGTAGGTGACTTCAGGACGGCGCAGCAGATCTTCACCACTGGCTTCGCGCGAAAGCGGCGCAGTTAAGTGAGCGTTCACTTCAGCAGCAGTTTCCGCCTGCGGATTCACCCAGGTGGTTTTCAGGCGCTGACGTTCCTGTTCGATACGCTCCAGCTTCTCGTTGAAGCGCGCCCAGCGTTCGTCATCCACCAGACCCAATTCGCGGCCCACCTCGGTCAGACGCAGATCGGCATTGTCTTCGCGCAGCATCAGGCGATATTCCGCACGAGAAGTAAACATGCGGTACGGTTCTTTGGTCCCCAGCGTGCAGAGATCGTCGACCAGAACGCCCAGGTAAGCCTGAGAACGCGCCGGTGCCCAGCCCTCTTTCTCGGCAGAGAAGCGAGCGGCGTTCAGACCGGCCAGCAGCCCTTGTGCGGCAGCTTCTTCGTACCCGGTGGTGCCGTTAATCTGGCCTGCGAAGAACAGACCCTGGATGAATTTGCTTTCCAGCGTCGGCTTCAGGTCACGCGGATCGAAGAAATCGTACTCAATAGCGTAGCCAGGACGAACGATCTTCGCGTTTTCCATCCCCTGCATTGAACGCACAATCTGCATCTGCACGTCGAACGGCAGGCTGGTGGAGATGCCGTTCGGGTAAATTTCGTTCGAGGTCAGCCCTTCAGGTTCGAGGAAGATCTGATGCTGGTTACGATCGGCAAAGCGCATCACTTTATCTTCGATCGACGGGCAATAACGTGGGCCGATCCCTTCGATCACGCCGGCGTACATTGGGCTGCGATCGAGGTTATTGCGGATCACGTCATGGGTTTTTTCATTGGTGTGCGTGATGTAGCACGGTACCTGCTGCGGATGTTGCGCCGCATTGCCCATGAACGAGAACACCGGCATCGGGTTATCACCGTGCTGCTGTGCCAGTACGCTGAAATCAATGGTACGCGCATCAATTCGCGGCGGCGTACCGGTTTTCAGGCGGCTTACGCGCAGCGGCAGCTCACGCAGACGACGAGACAGCGGAATCGACGGCGGATCGCCCGCACGGCCACCGCTGTAGTTGTCCAGACCAATATGGATTTTACCGTCCAGGAATGTCCCGACCGTCAGCACCACCGCTTTTGCGCGGAACTTGAGACCCATCTGGGTCACGGCGCCAACAACACGATCGTTTTCCACGATAAGATCTTCTACAGCCTGCTGGAAGATCATCAGGTTCGGTTGGTTTTCCAGCGCGGTGCGCACAGCCTGACGGTAAAGCACGCGGTCTGCCTGTGCACGGGTGGCGCGAACAGCCGGACCTTTACTCGCGTTTAGTATCCTAAACTGAATGCCCGCATGATCGATCGCTTTCGCCATCAGGCCGCCAAGTGCATCCACTTCTTTTACCAGGTGTCCTTTCCCAATGCCGCCAATCGCCGGATTACAGGACATTTGTCCCAGCGTGTCGATATTGTGTGTCAAAAGCAGGGTCTGCTGACCCATTCGCGCTGCGGCCATTGCGGCCTCAGTGCCTGCGTGACCCCCGCCAATGATGATGACGTCAAAAGGATCCTGATAAAACATGGTGGTCTGCCTCGCGTAAAGCGGTATGAAAATGGATTGAAGCCCGGGCCGTGGATTCTACTCAACTTTAGTCTTTCGAGAAAGCATTGGGATCCTGGGCTATTAAAAAGAAGATCTTTTTATTTAGAGATCTGTTCTATTGTGATCTCTTATTAGGATCGCAGACCTTTGTGGATAAGTCCGATCCCATAAATAAGATCATGCAGTTAGGAAGGATCGTTTGCTGTGAATGATCGGTGATCCTGGACCGTATAAGCTGGGATCAGATCGCCACTTTATACACAGGTCAAAAACTAAACTAACGTTGTTCTTTGGATAACTACGGGTTAATACGAGCTTTTAACCAGAGTTATCCACATCCGATCGCACGATCTTTAATCGTTTTTGAGTAAATTTTTCCATTCCGCGAGCCAGATCTCGGCTGGATCTTCGGGAATATCATGATCGAGGATGTTGATCTTCAGCGTTTCACCCAGCTGTTTTGCTCCGCAGGCGGTCACCGCAGCTTCTACTTTCTCTATTGCGCCACAGAAAGTGTCATATTCACGGCTACCGATCCCTACAGCGCCAAACCGGACGTTTGACAGATCGGGCTGTTGTTCCAGCAGTTCGTCATATAAAGGTTGCAGGTTATCCGGCAGATCGCCCGCGCCGTGCGTGGAGGTGATCAGCAGCCAGACCCCGTCAGTCGGGAGATCTTCCAGCAGCGGTCCGTGCAGCGTTTGTGTAGAAAAGCCCGCGTCTTCCAGCTTCTCAGCCAGATGTTCCGCTACATATTCCGCACCGCCCAGGGTGCTGCCGCTGATAAGAGTAATGTCCGCCATTGATCGCTCGCTCAGATAAAGAGGCGGCCATTGTACGCTGTGAACGAGCTGGGATCTACCTGTGGAAAATGTGGGAATGAAATTGCCCGATCACGGGCGGATAGTACGCATGATCGGGTTTTGCAGGGAGATCAGGGTTTCGGTGGACTGAATTTCATCGATTGTTTGGATCTTGTTGATAAGTACCTGCTGGAGGGCGTCGATGGATCGGCACATGACCTTTATAAAGATGCTGTAGTGCCCGGTGGTGTAGTACGCCTCAGTGACTTCATCCAGCGCGTTCAGCTTCTCCAGCGCGGAGGGGTAATCTTTGGCGCTTTTCAGAATAATGCCAATGAAGCAGCAGACGTCGTAGCCGAGTTGCTTCGGGCTGACATCAATGCGTGCGCCGGTGATGATCCCGGCCTGCTTCATTTTCTCTACGCGAACGTGAATGGTCCCCGGGCTGACGCTAAATTGTTTCGCCAGTTCGGCATACGCGGTGCGTGCGTTGGCCATGAGCGCTTCCAGAATGCCGCGGTCCAGATTGTCGATCTGATAATTTTCCATAGGTTTTTCTTATGAAGATTAATGATTCCTTCTATTCTAGCGTCTTATTTTAACGAATCAAAAGTGAAGGTGGCTTTTTGTTGATGGGTTATTGAATTAAGCGCCTGTTCTGTTGCTTAATCAGTATCAACAGGACGCAGGAGTATAAATAATGAAAACCGCTTACATCGCAAAACAACGCCAGATCAGTTTCGTTAAATCCCATTTTTCTCGCCAGCTGGAAGAGAAGCTTGGCCTTATTGAAGTGCAGGCGCCGATTCTGAGCCGCGTGGGTGACGGGACGCAGGATAACTTGTCTGGTTGCGAAAAAGCGGTACAGGTAAAAGTGAAAACACTGCCAGACGCCCAGTTCGAAGTGGTTCACTCCCTGGCGAAGTGGAAGCGTCAAACCCTGGGACAACACGACTTCAGCGCGGGCGAAGGGCTTTACACGCATATGAAAGCCCTTCGCCCCGATGAAGACCGCCTGTCCCCCATTCACTCTGTCTACGTTGACCAGTGGGACTGGGAGCGCGTAATGGGTGACGGCGAGCGTCACGTCGGTACGCTGAAATCTACCGTTGAGGCGATCTACGCCGGGATCAAAGCGACCGAAGCGGCCGTGAGCAAAGAGTTTGGTCTGGCACCGTTCCTGCCGGAAACGATCCACTTTGTTCACAGTCAGGAGTTGCTGAGCCGTTTCCCGGATCTGGATGCCAAAGGCCGTGAACGCGCGATCGCCAAAGAGCTGGGCGCGGTATTCCTGATCGGCATTGGCGGGAAATTGTCTGATGGTAAACGTCACGACGTCCGTGCGCCGGATTACGATGACTGGAGCACCGTGGGCGAGAGCGAATATGCCGGTCTGAACGGCGATATTCTGGTCTGGAACCCGGTTCTGGAAGATGCGTTTGAACTCTCTTCGATGGGGATCCGCGTGGATGCTGAAGCACTGAAGCGTCAGCTGGCCGTGACCGGTGATGAAGATCGTCTGCAACTGGAATGGCACCAGGCGCTGCTGCGCGGTGAAATGCCGCAGACCATCGGCGGTGGTATTGGCCAGTCTCGTCTGACCATGCTGCTGTTGCAACTGTCCCATATCGGTCAGGTACAGTGTGGGGTCTGGCCGCAGCAGGTACGTGAGAGCGTCGGTTCTCTTCTTTAATTAACGTCGCCAGCGTCTGAGCAGGCGGCTACGCAACCCGGTATCAAAGCGCCAGATGTGATCGAAGATGCGCATGATGCCGGGTTTTCCATGTGCAGACATCGCCACGGCATGGAAACGGTGCTGGTGCACGCGCTGCATCTCCTTCACTTTATTCACGACGTCGTCCGGCAGCCGCTGGGCAATAAAATCGGAAATCACCACCGCATCCGCGTCGTACCAGTCTCCGCCCTGCATGCGCTCAATGATGCTGCGAAAACAGCTGGCCAGATCGGTGCCGCCGCGAAAGCGCTGGCTTAAAAAGCGGATCGCCTGCTCCAGCCCCTGTGGGCTGGTCAGTTCATACCCCACCACTTCGCTGGAAAATAACATGATGTAGCAGCGACGACGATCGGCGAGCGCCACGCGCATCAGAGCCAGGCAGAACGCTTTTGCACACTGCTCGTTAAATCCCCCCATCGATCCGGACGTATCTACGCAAACAATGAATGGACCGCGCGGTTGCTCATCAAAGTCCTGATGCACCACCGGGCGCTGGCTGATTTTTTCGCGCCAGGCTTCGCCATGCAACCGATAGGTAAGAAGCTGTTTTTCCACCAGCCGACGATAAAACTCATACTCCAGTTCGGTCATTCCCAGCGTGCTGAGTTCCGTAGGCAACAGGCGCAGGATATCATCGCTTTGCTGTAAGCCGTCCACCTGCTCCGGTACGGTGGAGGGCTCGCGTACCAGCGTACGGAAGGTTTCCATCGGCGCATCTTTCTTTGGAATTGACCTGGCCTCCCGGGAACGACCAAGCTGTTCTGCAAGCTTCATCAGCTCCGGCTGTTGTGCCAGAAAGTCGCCGTACTTCACGATCAACTGATAATCGCCACGTTTTAACTGACCGGCACTCATATCCCAGAGTCGACCGGCGGCGTTTTCATTCTCCACCAGCACCTGTTCTAGCTGGCCGCTTAACGTCATCCGCTCCTGAACTTCGCTTAACAGCTGTTCGCGCTCTTCGTCCAGCAACTGCTGGTTGAGAGAGGTGGCCTGAACGACAAGACTGAGCCGCCAGCGCTGTAAAAACAGCGTATGCAGGGCGGGAGTAAAGCTGGGGTTGTCCGTGACCAGCGCTCTGGCCTGGCTGGCAAACGGGGAGTGAACGTTATCTAGCAGCGTCAGGGTTTGCTGTAGCTGGGCAATAAACTGCGGCGTTGAAAGCCGCTGGCACTGCTGGTAACCAGCCACTTCCTCTGTCAGTTCCGGCGGGACTTCCGTCTCCTTAAACCGCTGGCGCAGGTTATCGCGCCAGCGGGGAAGATCGTCCGTCATTGCTTTTCTGAGCTTCGGAAATTTTTCAAAGAAGGCCGCCAGCTGCGGTGAAGCGAGCAGGGTAATGACGACCTCTTCGATCAACCCTTCCTCGCTAACCGCCAGCATGACGTTAAGCGTGTCCAGCGTTAGCATTGACGCGCCTGTTTAATCTGCGCGCTGACATCCTGCAAGCTGGCTTCAATGCGACCTAACCAGTCGCTATGGATAAAGAGGCATTTCTGCTGCTCGCTGAAGCGCGTGTGCTGCTGATGCCATTCGTTATCCAGCGCTTCGAGCTGCTGTTTGATCTCCTCCGGAAGACTGTCAGAGGCCGTGCCCGGCAGCGCCAGGCGCGATCCCTGAAGGCTGACGTCGCGGATCACAAGGTGCTGGCTGCTGTCGACTTCCATCGACAGCGGCTGTGCAAAGCCGATACCGTTGAGTTTACCGCGGATCTCGCCGCCCTTATCCAGCCACTGAACCAGCGCAACGCGTTCGATCGTCACGTGCACCACCTGCATATCATGAAGCTTTAGCGGCTGCTGAAGAAGAAGCGTGAGCGAGGCGTCAGTCAGCTCGGCTGGCAGTTCATAGTGCGGTTTACGGGCAAACATCCCGCCAAGACGGTTCACCTTCAGCGCGGTTTTGTCACTTTGCTGCTGCTGAAGCTGAAGACGACGTTGGGCAATCGCCCCCAGTTGATTAAGCATGGATTGCTGACCCCACGCGTGCCCGGTCATCAAAACGTCCAGCTGCTGCTGCATCAGATTCATCCCTTCTGCGTCGTGCCACAGACAGTCTTTCAGCAGGATCAGATCGATGGGGGCGACAGCATCGCGGCCGCTGAACAGGGCGCTTGCCTGAAGCAGACGAATGGCTTTTTTCCAGCGACGGTCGGAGACGTACGGCGCGGAGGGCAATAAATCAAGCTGCTGGCGCAGCATGAAGATCAGCTCAAAGACGGCATCGGGCAGCTTAATTTTGCCTATCTCTTCCTGCCACTGGTCATACTCTTCGTCCGTGACCTGTAATGATGGTGCCACCGGATTTTCGTTTTCGTCCTGCTGGCTTACCAGCATTGAGCGGAAGTTCGATTTGTCCTGGACTTTATCCAGCCACAGGCGGATCAGCATGCGGTCATACAGCGCTTCCAGGCTGCTGTCGGCTTCGGGAAGTTCGTTAGACGCGGCCACCAGCAACCGCATGGGGATCTTCTCTTCGCTCGCGCCGTTGCGGAAGCGGCGTTCGTTGATTGCCGTCAGCAGGGTATTCAGAATGGCCGGGCCGGCTTTCCAGATCTCATCAAGAAAGACGATTTCCGCTTCCGGGAGATAGCCCGCCGTCAGACGTTCATAGCGTCCCTCATCTTTTAACGCCTGAATGGAGAGCGGGCCGAAAACTTCTTCCGGCGTGGAGAAGCGCGTCATCAAATACTCGAATGCGCGAGCGTTCTGGAAAGCGAATTTGAGGCGGCGTGCGATCAGACTTTTGGCAATGCCCGGCGGACCCAGCAGAAACACGCTTTCCCCGCTCAGCGCCGCAAGTAAACAGAGGCGAATGGCGTGGCTACGCTCGTATAGGCCTTTCTCCAGCGCACTGCTGAGGCGGGAAATTCTTTCTGCTAATAAATGTGAGTGAGCCATAATAGTTTTGCATCCTTTCGCCGTCGTGGCGGCTAATTGAAGCGAGTATAGACGTTTCGGTCTGGCCTGGTAATAGGCTGAAGTGCGGCGCTATTTTCTTTGCGCTACATTAATGCGGCTGCATTTAGGGGTACGATTTTGCATTGAATCGTGCATACTGTGCGCTTTTTGTGGGCCAAGGGACTAAGCACACATTTGTTATTCAAACGAAAAGACTAGTCTATGAGCACTGATAATAAGCAATCATTACCCGCAGTAACGCTTGCAGCGATCGGGGTTGTCTACGGTGATATCGGCACCAGCCCGCTTTATACGCTTCGTGAATGTTTGTCCGGTCAGTTTGGTTTTGGTGTAGAGCGTGACGCCGTATTTGGTTTCCTCTCGCTCATCTTCTGGCTGCTGATCCTGGTGGTCTCCCTTAAGTATCTCTCTTTCGTTATGCGGGCTGATAACGCGGGCGAGGGCGGTATTCTGACCCTGATGTCCCTTGCTGGGCGCAATACGTCTGCAAGAATGACCTCCGTGCTGGTCATCATTGGCCTGATTGGCGGCAGCTTCTTCTATGGGGAAGTCGTGATTACGCCAGCGATTTCGGTGATGTCGGCCATAGAGGGGCTGGAGATTGTCGCGCCTCAGCTTGATACGTGGGTGGTGCCACTCGCTATTATCGTGCTGACGTTGCTGTTTGCTATACAAAAACACGGTACCGGGCTGGTGGGTAAGCTGTTCGCGCCTATTATGCTGGCCTGGTTCCTGATCCTGGCGGCGCTGGGCTTACGCAGTATTATCGCCAACCCGGATGTCCTGCATGCGCTGAACCCAATGTGGGCGGTGCATTTCTTCCTGGAATATAAAGTGGTGTCGTTTGTGGCGCTGGGCGCGGTAGTGCTTTCCATTACCGGTGTTGAAGCGCTGTATGCAGATATGGGCCACTTCGGGAAACTCCCAATTCGCGTCGCCTGGTTTAGCGTTGTTCTGCCTTCACTGGTGCTGAATTACTTCGGCCAGGGCGCGCTGCTGCTTGCCCATCCTGAAGCGATTAAAAACCCGTTCTTCCTGCTGGCGCCGGACTGGGCGCTGGTTCCGATGCTGATCCTGGCGACGCTGGCGACGGTCATTGCCTCTCAGGCTGTTATTTCCGGCGTATTCTCCCTGACGCGTCAGGCCGTGCGTCTGGGGTATCTCTCGCCGATGCGCATTATCCATACCTCTGAGATGGAGTCAGGTCAGATCTACATTCCGTTCGTCAACTGGCTGCTCTATTTCGCGGTGGTGATTGTTATCGTCAGCTTCGAGCACTCCAGTAATCTGGCGGCGGCGTACGGTATCGCGGTAACCGGAACGATGGTGTTGACCTCTATTCTCTCCACCACCGTGGCGTACCGTAACTGGCACTGGAATAAGTTCCTGGTGGGGCTGATCCTGGTTGGCTTCCTCTGTATCGACGTACCGCTGTTCTCTGCGAACCTCGATAAGATTGTCTCCGGTGGCTGGCTGCCGCTGACGCTGGGTCTGGTGATGTTCATCGTGATGACGACGTGGAAGAGCGAACGTTTCCGCCTGCTGCGTCGTATGCATGAGCACGGTAATTCTCTGGAGGCGATGATAGCCTCGCTGGAGAAATCCCCGCCGGTGCGTGTGCCGGGTACGGCGGTGTATATGTCTCGTGCGCTGAACGTGATCCCGTTTGCGCTGATGCATAACCTTAAGCACAACAAAGTGCTGCACGAGCGCGTGATCCTGCTGACGCTGCGTACCGAAGATGCGCCGTATGTTCACAACGTGCGACGCGTACAGATTGAGCAGCTGTCGCCAACCTTCTGGCGCGTGGTGGCAAGCTACGGCTGGCGCGAAACGCCGAACGTGGAAGAGGTATTCCACCGCTGCGGTCTGGAAGGGTTGAGTTGCCGCATGATGGAGACATCGTTCTTTATGTCCCACGAGTCGCTGATCATCGGCAAGCGCCCATGGTATCTGCGCCTGCGCGGCAAGCTGTATCTCATCCTGCAACGTAACGCCCTGCGTGCGCCTGACCAGTTTGAGATCCCGCCCAATCGCGTGATTGAGCTGGGGACGCAGGTCGAGATTTAATTCTCAGTGCGGCCTGATGCCCTCACCCAGCCCCTCTCCCTGTGGGCTGAGGGATCCCCAGTAATTTTTTATGCAGAAGCAATAAAGTTGCTTTCTAAATGACTGAGGGCTGTCAGCGATGCCCTGGTCCGGCTGTAAATCGCTGAGGCGTTTGCCTTCCGGCCGGGGCGAGGCGCAGGGATGCGCCGAGAGGGCGGCTTTACAGGGACGTTGCCTCCGCCCGTACCCGATAAGCCGGAAGGAATAAGCCGAGGGCACCGCGAAGCGGCGATTTACCGCCGGGAGCCCGGGTAGCCAGGGTGGTGGTGACTGAGCCACCCTGGCACGTTCACCGGTCATGTCGTCACAGAGTAGCAAGGAACATAAAGTGAACGGAATGACCACCACCGCCGTATGTTCCCCTCACCCTAACCCTCTCCCCGGAGGGGCGAGGGGATTGCTCAGTGCTCGCATTAATTTGTGGGGAACCCTCAGCCCACAGGGAGAGGGCGCAAACATAAAAAACGGTAACCTGACGGTTACCGTTTTGCATTTACCTCCTTTGCATTTCACTTAGCGAAACGTTTCGACGCCGATCACAAATCCGTTACGTCATGATGGTTTTCTGAACACTTCTGCGGCTACACTGTTTTTAGCGAAACGTTTCGCTAGTGGAGCAAAAAATGAAGAAAGGCACAGTACTCAACTCAGAAATATCATCGGTGATTTCCCGTCTTGGGCATACCGATACGCTGGTGGTTTGCGATGCAGGCTTACCGGTTCCGCGCAGCACAACCCGTATCGATATGGCGTTAACGCAGGGCGTACCCTCGTTCATGCAGGTACTGGAAGTCGTGACGGCGGAGATGCAGGTTGAGGCGGCCATTCTCGCGGCGGAAATCAAACAACATAATCCGCAACTCCACGAAACGTTGCTCAGCCACATTGAGCAACTGCAACAGCACCAGGGAAACACCATAGAAATTCGTTACACAACTCACGAGCAGTTCAAACAACAAACCGCAGACAGTCAGGCGGTGATTCGCAGCGGGGAGTGTTCCCCGTATGCGAATATCATTCTCTGTGCTGGCGTCACCTTCTGAGGCCATCATGGACGCATTACTGCAACTCAAAGGGATCGATAAGTCGTTCCCGGGCGTTAAAGCCCTCTCTGGCGCGGCGCTGAACGTCTATTCCGGGCGCGTAATGGCGCTGGTGGGCGAAAACGGCGCGGGCAAATCCACCATGATGAAAGTGCTGACCGGGATCTATCAACGCGATGCCGGTTCGCTGCTGTGGCTGGGTAAAGAGACCACCTTCAACGGCCCGAAATCCTCTCAGGAAGCGGGCATTGGCATCATCCACCAGGAGCTGAACCTGATCCCGCAGCTCACCATTGCGGAGAACATCTTCCTCGGCCGTGAGTTCGTGAACCGGTTTGGCAAAATCGACTGGAAAACCATGTATGCCAAAGCGGACAAACTGCTGGCGAAGCTGAATCTGCGCTTTAAGAGCGACCGACTGGTGGGCGACCTTTCCATCGGCGATCAGCAGATGGTGGAGATCGCGAAGGTGCTGAGCTTCGAGTCGAAGGTCATCATTATGGATGAACCGACCGACGCCCTGACCGATACCGAAACCGAATCCCTGTTCCGCGTGATCCGTGAGTTGAAATCCCAGGGGCGCGGCATTGTCTATATCTCTCACCGCATGAAAGAAATTTTCGAGATCTGCGACGACGTCACCGTCTTCCGCGACGGGCAGTTCATTGCCGAGCGTGAAGTGGCCACGCTGACCGAAGATTCGCTGATTGAAATGATGGTGGGACGTAAGCTCGAAGACCAGTATCCGCGTCTGGACAAAGCGCCAGGAGAGATCCGCCTGAAGGTGGATAACCTCTGCGGGCCGGGCGTGGATGACGTCTCCTTTACCCTGCGCAAGGGCGAGATCCTTGGCGTCGCGGGCCTGATGGGCGCGGGACGTACCGAACTGATGAAAGTGCTCTATGGCGCACTGCCGCGCACCAGCGGCTACGTTACCCTTGACGGCCATGAGGTAGTGACCCGCTCGCCGCAGGATGGCCTGGCGAACGGCATTGTCTATATCTCCGAAGACCGTAAGCGTGACGGCTTAGTGCTGGGCATGTCGGTAAAAGAGAACATGTCCCTGACCGCGCTACGCTATTTCAGCCGCAGCGGCGGCAGCCTGAAACACAAAGATGAGCAGCAGGCGGTCAGCGATTTTATCCGTCTCTTTAACGTTAAAACCCCATCGATGGAGCAGGCGATTGGCCTGTTGTCCGGCGGTAATCAGCAGAAAGTGGCGATTGCCCGCGGGTTGATGACGCGCCCGAAAGTACTGATCCTCGATGAGCCAACTCGCGGCGTTGACGTGGGCGCGAAAAAAGAGATCTATCAGCTGATTAACCAATTCAAGGCCGACGGTCTGAGCATCATTCTGGTCTCTTCCGAGATGCCAGAAGTATTAGGCATGAGCGATCGCATTATCGTCATGCATGAAGGGCATCTCGGCGGTGAATTCACTCGCGAGCAGGCCACCCAGGAAGTTCTGATGGCTGCCGCTGTGGGCAAGCTTAATCGCGTGAATCAGGAGTAAGAAGATGACTACCCAGGCTGTTTCTGGTCGCCGCTATTTCACAAAGGCATGGCTGATGGAACAAAAATCGCTGATTGCCCTGCTGGTGCTGATCGCGATTGTCTCGACCATGAGCCCGAACTTTTTTACCGTTAATAACCTGTTCAATATTCTTCAGCAGACCTCCGTCAACGCCATTATGGCGGTGGGGATGACGCTGGTGATTTTGACCTCGGGTATCGATCTGTCCGTCGGTTCCCTGCTGGCGCTCACCGGTGCGATTGCCGCGTCGATTGTCGGTATTGAGGTCAACGCGCTGGTGGCCGTTGCTGCTGCGCTGGCGGCAGGTGCGGCAATTGGCGCGGTAACCGGCGTGATTGTGGCAAAAGGCCGCGTACAGGCGTTTATTGCCACGCTGGTGATGATGCTGCTGCTGCGCGGCGTCACCATGGTGTACACCAACGGTAGCCCGGTGAATACCGGCTTTACCGAAAACGCCGATCTGTTTGGCTGGTTTGGTATCGGACGCCCGCTGGGTATTCCGACGCCAGTCTGGATCATGGCTATCGTCTTCCTGGCGGCGTGGTACATGCTGCATCATACCCGTCTGGGTCGTTATATTTATGCGCTGGGCGGTAACGAATCGGCAACGCGTCTGTCCGGTATTAGCGTCAACAAAGTTAAAATTATCGTTTACTCCCTGTGCGGTCTGCTGGCATCTCTGGCGGGCATCATCGAAGTGGCGCGCCTCTCTTCCGCGCAGCCAACGGCGGGTACGGGCTATGAGCTGGATGCCATCGCGGCAGTGGTTCTGGGTGGTACGAGCCTTGCGGGCGGTAAAGGTCGCATTGTTGGGACATTGATCGGCGCACTGATCCTCGGTTTCCTGAATAATGGCTTGAATTTGTTAGGTGTTTCCTCCTATTACCAGATGATCGTTAAGGCAGTGGTGATTTTGCTGGCGGTACTGGTAGACAACAAAAAACAGTAACTGACGACACTACAGGACATCTTAGATATGAACATGAAAAAACTGGCTACCCTGGTTTCTGCTGTCGCGCTGAGCGCAACCGTAAGTGCTAACGCCATGGCGAAGGACACCATCGCGCTGGTTGTCTCTACCCTGAACAACCCGTTCTTCGTCTCCCTGAAGGATGGCGCGCAGAAAGAAGCAGACAAACTGGGTTACAACCTGGTGGTGCTGGATTCTCAGAACAACCCGGCGAAAGAGCTGGCTAACGTTCAGGACTTAACCGTTCGTGGTACCAAAATCCTGCTGATCAACCCAACCGATTCCGACGCGGTCGGTAACGCCGTGAAGATGGCAAACCAGGCGAAGATCCCGGTAATCACCCTGGACCGTCAGGCGACCAAAGGCGACGTTGTTAGCCATATTGCGTCTGATAACGTACTGGGCGGTAAAATCGCCGGTGACTACATCGCGAAGAAAGCAGGTGAAGGCGCGAAAGTGATCGAGTTGCAGGGTATCGCCGGGACTTCCGCGGCCCGTGAACGTGGTGAAGGTTTCCAGCAGGCTGTAGCGGCGCACAAATTTAACGTGCTGGCGAGCCAGCCGGCAGACTTCGACCGTACAAAGGGTCTGAACGTCATGCAGAACCTGCTGACCGCGCATCCTGATGTGCAGGCGGTATTCGCACAGAACGACGAAATGGCGCTCGGTGCGCTGCGTGCGCTCCAGACTGCGGGTAAATCAGATGTGATGGTTGTCGGATTTGACGGCACGCCGGATGGTGAAAAAGCAGTAAATGATGGCAAACTGGCTGCGACCATCGCTCAGCTGCCTGAGCAGATTGGCGCGACTGGCGTGCAAACTGCCGATAAAGTGCTGAAGGGCGAAAAAGTTCAGGCCAAATATCCTGTTGACCTGAAACTGGTCATTAAGCAGTAAAGGCGATTCAGGCAGTCGCTGGCTGCCTGAGGGACACCAAATAAAAGAAAAGTGTGGCATACGCCACCGGGTAATACCGGTGGCGCTCTCAGATGGACACCTCAATACATGAAAACCGCAGGCAACCTCGTCGTCCTTGGCAGTATCAATGCCGATCACATTCTTAACCTTGAAACGTTCCCCACTCCGGGCGAAACCGTCACCGGTAATCAGTATCAGGTGGCGTTCGGCGGTAAGGGCGCAAACCAGGCAGTTGCCGCCGGACGCAGCGGGGCAAATATCGCGTTTATCGCCTGTACGGGTGATGACGATACCGGCGAGCGCGTACGCAAACAGCTGGCAAGCGACAACATCGACATCGCACCCGTCAGCGTGGTTGCAGGGGAATCTACCGGCGTGGCGCTGATTTTCGTCAATGCGGAAGGTGAGAATGTCATCGGTATTCATGCGGGGGCTAATGCCGCGTTAACGACTGAACGCGTCGAAGCGCAGCGTGGGATCATCGCCGGAGCGGAAGCTCTGCTGATGCAGCTAGAGTCACCGGTTGAAAGCGTGCTGGCCGCTGCGAAAATTGCGCATGAAAATCATACGTCTGTCGTACTTAACCCGGCGCCTGCCCGTGTATTATCAGACGAGCTGCTGGCGCTGGTGGATATCATCACCCCGAACGAAACCGAAGCGGAAAAGCTGACGGGTATCCGTGTCGAAAATGATGACGATGCCGCGCGTGCCGCGCTTGCGCTGCATGATAAAGGCATCGGCACCGTGATCATCACCCTCGGCAGCCGTGGGGTGTGGGCTAGCGTCAATGGCGAAGGCCGTCGCGTACCGGGCTTTAAGGTCAAAGCCATTGATACCATCGCCGCAGGTGACACCTTCAACGGTGCGCTGGTAACGGCGCTGCTGGAAGGAAAAGCAATGGATGACGCGATTCGCTTCGCGCATGCCGCCGCCGCGATTGCGGTGACGCGTAAAGGCGCTCAGCCTTCTGTTCCATGGCGTAAAGAGATTGATGAATTCTTAAGTCAGCAGGGGTAACGCTTGGCCACAATGAAAGATGTCGCCCGTATGGCGGGCGTTTCTACCTCGACTGTCTCCCACGTTATCAATAAGGATCGCTTCGTCAGCGAGGCGATTCGGGAGAAAGTTGACGCTGCAATTAAAGAACTCAACTATGCGCCGTCTGCGCTGGCCCGCAGCCTGAAGCTTAACCAGACGCGCACCATCGGCATGCTGATCACCGCCAGTACCAACCCTTTTTATTCTGAACTGGTGCGCGGCGTGGAGCGCAGCTGCTTCGAGCGCGGCTACAGCCTGGTGCTGTGCAATACCGAAGGCGATGAGCAGCGCATGAACCGAAACCTGGAGACGCTGATGCAAAAACGCGTCGACGGGCTGCTGCTGCTCTGTACCGAAACGCATCAACCCTCGAAAGAGATCATTCAGCGCTACCCTTCTATTCCTACGGTCATGATGGACTGGGCGCCGTTCGACGGCACCAGCGATCTGATCCAGGATAACTCGCTGCTGGGCGGCGATATGGCGACTCAGCATCTGATCGATAAAGGTTATACCCGCATTGCCTGTATTACCGGCCCGCTGGATAAAACCCCGGCGCGCTTGCGTCTGGAAGGCTATCTTTCGGCCATGGAACGGGCGGGGCTTGCCATTCCTGATGGCTATCGCATCACCGGCGATTTCGAATTTAACGGTGGATTTGAAGCAATGCAGAAACTGCTGGCGCAAGAGCCGCGTCCGCAGGCGGTGTTTATCGGTAACGATGCGATGGCATTCGGAGCTTATCAGGCGCTGTATCAGGCGGGATTACGTGTTCCGGACGACATGGCGATCGTCGGTTACGATGATATCGAACTGGCGCGCTACATGACGCCGCCGCTAACTACCATCCATCAGCCGAAAGATGAACTGGGTGAGCTGGCCATTGATGTGTTGATCCACCGCATGGCTCAGCCCACGCTGCAACAGCAACGTTTGCAGCTTACTCCTGTTCTGATGGAACGCGGTTCGGTTTAGCCTTATCTTTATGACGCTCTTTAATCAGGTTCCGGCCGTCTTTTGGTTTTAACAACATAAAGACCACCGCCGATACCACGGTAAGCGCGCCCATGGTGATAAAGGTATAGTGGAACTGCTCAACGGTATTTGTACCGTCAAACCCTTCATAAAACCGCAGTACCGCCGCGCTCACGGCAACCCCGAGGCTGATCGACAGCTGTTGAGTGACCGCCAGTACGCTGTTGCCGCTGCTGGCATTCTCGTCGGTGAGGTCCCCAAGGGTGATGGTGTTCATCGACGTAAACTGCGTCGACATGGCCATGCCCAGCACAAACAGCGGCAGGATCAGCATCCAGATGGGTAATGCCGCAGATTGCAGGGAGAACTGCGCAATCATCAATCCAATAAAGATCGTCACGCCAACCAGCGTCTTACGATAGCCAAACCAGCGCAGCACCTGCGTGACCGTCGATTTTGCCAGAATTGAGCCCATCGCTGTGGGGGCCATCATGCAGCCAGCAATCAGGGCCGGATAGCCGAAACCGACCTGGAGCATCAGCGGCATCAGGAACGGTACGCAGCCCGTGCCCAGACGCGAGGCAATATTGCCCGCGATCCCGACGGAAAACGTTCGGGTGTTAAACAGAGATAAAGAGATAAGCGGTGTCGGATGGCGACGCGCATGACGGATATATAGAAGGAACAGCAGAATACCGCTAAGAATGATGGCCAGCGCCAGCCACGTCGCTACGATTTTCTCGCCAAACAGCTCCATCCCGCTGGAGAACAGGACCAGGCTCAGGCCAAACAGGAAGAAGCCGCCCATATCGAAGCTGCGTCGTGGTGTGGTGAAGTTCGGCATATATTTGCGGGCATAGATTAGCCCTGCCACACCAATCGGAATATTAATCAGGAAGATCCAGTGCCAGCTTGCCCAGGTCACCAGTACGCCGCCGAGAACCGGGCCAAGTATCGGGCCGACCAGCCCCGGCATAGTCACAAAGTTGAGCACCGGGAGCAGTTCGCTGCGCGGATAGGCGCGCAATAACGCCAGACGCGCGACGGGCATCATCATCGCGCCGCCTATCCCCTGTAGAACGCGGAAGATAACCAGTTCCGTCAGAGAGGTAGAAAGGGCGCAAGCCAGAGAACCGAGGGTGAACAGCGTCACCGCCAGCATAAACACTTTGCGCGTGCCGAAACGATCGGCCAGCCAGCCGCTGACCGGAATGAGCATCGCCACCGTCAGGGTATAACTGATAATGGCGGATTGCATCGCCAGTGGGGAGCGGTTAAGGCTTTGGGCTATTGCGGGAAGGGCGGTATTGAGGATAGTGGCATCCAGTGCCTGCATAAAGAACGCCATGGCTGCAATCCACGGCAATCCGGCCATACTGCGTGCTTTTTTCTCTGTCATTTATTTACCTGCTGGTGGGTTGGCGCGGCCAGCAACGCCTGGCACGCACTCAGGGCTCGCTGCCCGTCGCTTTCCTGAATGGCATCGACTATCGCCTGATGCAGATCCAGCTTCACCGCCTCATCCTGTGTGATAGAGGCAAAGTAAATGTGGTACACAGAATGGAATAAAGAAGCAAAGGAGGTCAGGAAAGGATTTCCGCTCATATTATAGATATGTTCATGCCAGGCCATATCGACCTCTATCCAGCGCTCGCGGTTAAAATGCTTTTTCAGATCCACCATCTCTTCCATAAAAGTATTGAGCTGCGCTTTTTGCTCTGCTGTGCCGAGCGTGGCGGCAAGCAGACAGGCCTGAGGCTCAAGACTGCTGCGCATGACCAGAAAGTGATCGACGACCTGATTAAAGTTATCTTCGGTCATCCACCAGGTGAGTAACTCCTGATCGAGAAAGTTCCAGTTCCCCTGAGGCATAACGCGGGTGCCAATGCGCGGGCGTGGAAGCACCATCCCTTTCGCCGTTAATGTTTTTACCGCTTCGCGAACGGCGGTACGGCTTACACCAAACTGATCCCCCAGCTCCATCTCGCTGGGCAGGATGCTACCTGGGGCATATTTACCCGCTAAGATCAGCTGAGCCAGCTTTTCTGCCAGCACATAGGACAGGTTTTTTTGAGCTGCCAGCTGTTGTGCGCTTAATGGCATCGCTTTTATTCCTTAAATATTGATGCGGCTAATTATGCCATCTCAGGTGTGATTGTGGTTGCAGATACATCAATTAGAACAATTTGTAGCTTGATCTCATCGCTTTTGGTGAAAAAAAACACGGTCAGAAACTTTTTTTAAATTACCTCTTGTCACTTCAGAAGAACTCCCTATAATGCGCCTCCACTGACACGGAACAACGGCACGCAAGCCGCCGGGTCAGCAGAGAAAAGCAAAATAAACGCTTGACTCTGAAGCGGGAAAGCGTAATATGCACACCCCGCGCCGCAGCGAAAACGTAGCGGCACTGCTCTTTAACAATTTATCAGACAATCTGTGTGGGCACTCAAAGTGACATGGATTCTTAATGTCCTCGGACACTAAATGAATACCAAGTCTCAACGAGTGAACACGTAATTCATTACGAAGTTTAATTCATTGAGCATCAAACTTTTAAATTGAAGAGTTTGATCATGGCTCAGATTGAACGCTGGCGGCAGGCCTAACACATGCAAGTCGAACGGTAACAGGAAGCAGCTTGCTGCTTTGCTGACGAGTGGCGGACGGGTGAGTAATGTCTGGGAAACTGCCTGATGGAGGGGGATAACTACTGGAAACGGTAGCTAATACCGCATAACGTCGCAAGACCAAAGAGGGGGACCTTCGGGCCTCTTGCCATCGGATGTGCCCAGATGGGATTAGCTAGTAGGTGGGGTAACGGCTCACCTAGGCGACGATCCCTAGCTGGTCTGAGAGGATGACCAGCCACACTGGAACTGAGACACGGTCCAGACTCCTACGGGAGGCAGCAGTGGGGAATATTGCACAATGGGCGCAAGCCTGATGCAGCCATGCCGCGTGTATGAAGAAGGCCTTCGGGTTGTAAAGTACTTTCAGCGGGGAGGAAGGCGACAGGGTTAATAACCCTGTCGATTGACGTTACCCGCAGAAGAAGCACCGGCTAACTCCGTGCCAGCAGCCGCGGTAATACGGAGGGTGCAAGCGTTAATCGGAATTACTGGGCGTAAAGCGCACGCAGGCGGTCTGTCAAGTCGGATGTGAAATCCCCGGGCTCAACCTGGGAACTGCATTCGAAACTGGCAGGCTAGAGTCTTGTAGAGGGGGGTAGAATTCCAGGTGTAGCGGTGAAATGCGTAGAGATCTGGAGGAATACCGGTGGCGAAGGCGGCCCCCTGGACAAAGACTGACGCTCAGGTGCGAAAGCGTGGGGAGCAAACAGGATTAGATACCCTGGTAGTCCACGCCGTAAACGATGTCGACTTGGAGGTTGTGCCCTTGAGGCGTGGCTTCCGGAGCTAACGCGTTAAGTCGACCGCCTGGGGAGTACGGCCGCAAGGTTAAAACTCAAATGAATTGACGGGGGCCCGCACAAGCGGTGGAGCATGTGGTTTAATTCGATGCAACGCGAAGAACCTTACCTACTCTTGACATCCAGAGAACTTAGCAGAGATGCTTTGGTGCCTTCGGGAACTCTGAGACAGGTGCTGCATGGCTGTCGTCAGCTCGTGTTGTGAAATGTTGGGTTAAGTCCCGCAACGAGCGCAACCCTTATCCTTTGTTGCCAGCGGTTAGGCCGGGAACTCAAAGGAGACTGCCAGTGATAAACTGGAGGAAGGTGGGGATGACGTCAAGTCATCATGGCCCTTACGAGTAGGGCTACACACGTGCTACAATGGCGCATACAAAGAGAAGCGACCTCGCGAGAGCAAGCGGACCTCATAAAGTGCGTCGTAGTCCGGATTGGAGTCTGCAACTCGACTCCATGAAGTCGGAATCGCTAGTAATCGTGGATCAGAATGCCACGGTGAATACGTTCCCGGGCCTTGTACACACCGCCCGTCACACCATGGGAGTGGGTTGCAAAAGAAGTAGGTAGCTTAACCTTCGGGAGGGCGCTTACCACTTTGTGATTCATGACTGGGGTGAAGTCGTAACAAGGTAACCGTAGGGGAACCTGCGGTTGGATCACCTCCTTACCTTAAAGAACCTGCCTTTGCAGTGCTCACACAGATTGTCTGATGAAAAGTAAATAGCAAGGCGTCTTGCGATTGAGACTGTACGTCCCCTTCGTCTAGAGGCCCAGGACACCGCCCTTTCACGGCGGTAACAGGGGTTCGAATCCCCTAGGGGACGCCACTTGCTGGTTCGTGAGTGAAAGTCACCTGCCGTCATATCTCAAAACTGACTTGCGAGTCATGTTTGAGATATTTGCTCTTTAAAAATCTGGATCAAGCTGAAAATTGAAACGACACACAGCTCATGTGTGTTCGAGTCTCTCAAATTTTCGCAATCAGAAGTGAAACATCTTCGGGTTGTGAGGTTAAGCGACTAAGCGTACACGGTGGATGCCCTGGCAGTCAGAGGCGATGAAGGACGTGCTAATCTGCGAAAAGCGCCGGCGAGGTGATATGAACCTTTGACCCGGCGATGTCCGAATGGGGAAACCCAGTGCAATTCGTTGCACTATCGTTAACTGAATACATAGGTTAACGAGGCGAACCGGGGGAACTGAAACATCTAAGTACCCCGAGGAAAAGAAATCAACCGAGATTCCCCCAGTAGCGGCGAGCGAACGGGGAGCAGCCCGGAGTCTGAATCAGCTTGTGTGTTAGTGGAACGGTCTGGAAAGTCCGACGGTACAGGGTGATAGTCCCGTACACGAAAGCACACTTGCTGTGAACTCGAAGAGTAGGGCGGGACACGTGGTATCCTGTCTGAATATGGGGGGACCATCCTCCAAGGCTAAATACTCCTGACTGACCGATAGTGAACCAGTACCGTGAGGGAAAGGCGAAAAGAACCCCGGCGAGGGGAGTGAAAAAGAACCTGAAACCGTGTACGTACAAGCAGTGGGAGCCTCTTTATGGGGTGACTGCGTACCTTTTGTATAATGGGTCAGCGACTTATATTCTGTAGCAAGGTTAACCGTATAGGGGAGCCGAAGGGAAACCGAGTCTTAACTGGGCGTTAAGTTGCAGGGTATAGACCCGAAACCCGGTGATCTAGCCATGGGCAGGTTGAAGGTTGGGTAACACTAACTGGAGGACCGAACCGACTAATGTTGAAAAATTAGCGGATGACCTGTGGCTGGGGGTGAAAGGCCAATCAAACCGGGAGATAGCTGGTTCTCCCCGAAAGCTATTTAGGTAGCGCCTCGTGAATTCATCTTCGGGGGTAGAGCACTGTTTCGGCTAGGGGGCCATCCCGGCTTACCAACCCGATGCAAACTACGAATACCGAAGAATGTTATCACGGGAGACACACGGCGGGTGCTAACGTCCGTCGTGAAGAGGGAAACAACCCAGACCGCCAGCTAAGGTCCCAAAGTCATGGTTAAGTGGGAAACGATGTGGGAAGGCACAGACAGCCAGGATGTTGGCTTAGAAGCAGCCATCATTTAAAGAAAGCGTAATAGCTCACTGGTCGAGTCGGCCTGCGCGGAAGATGTAACGGGGCTAAACCATGCACCGAAGCTGCGGCAGCGACGCTTAGGCGTTGTTGGGTAGGGGAGCGTTCTGTAAGCCGTTGAAGGTGTCCTGTGAGGGGTGCTGGAGGTATCAGAAGTGCGAATGCTGACATAAGTAACGATAAAGCGGGTGAAAAGCCCGCTCGCCGGAAGACCAAGGGTTCCTGTCCAACGTTAATCGGGGCAGGGTGAGTCGACCCCTAAGGCGAGGCCGAAAGGCGTAGTCGATGGGAAACAGGTTAATATTCCTGTACTTGGTGTTACTGCGAAGGGGGGACGGAGAAGGCTATGTCAGCCGGGCGACGGTTGTCCCGGTTTAAGCATGTAGGCGGAGGTTCCAGGTAAATCCGGTACCTTGTTAACGCTGAGGTGTGATGACGAGGCACTACGGTGCTGAAGTGATAAATGCCCTGCTTCCAGGAAAAGCCTCTAAGCATCAGGTAACACGAAATCGTACCCCAAACCGACACAGGTGGTCAGGTAGAGAATACCAAGGCGCTTGAGAGAACTCGGGTGAAGGAACTAGGCAAAATGGTGCCGTAACTTCGGGAGAAGGCACGCTGATATGTAGGTGAAGCCCCTGCGGGCGGAGCTGAAATCAGTCGAAGATACCAGCTGGCTGCAACTGTTTATTAAAAACACAGCACTGTGCAAACACGAAAGTGGACGTATACGGTGTGACGCCTGCCCGGTGCCGGAAGGTTAATTGATGGGGTTAGCGGCAACGCGAAGCTCTTGATCGAAGCCCCGGTAAACGGCGGCCGTAACTATAACGGTCCTAAGGTAGCGAAATTCCTTGTCGGGTAAGTTCCGACCTGCACGAATGGCGTAATGATGGCCAGGCTGTCTCCACCCGAGACTCAGTGAAATTGAACTCGCTGTGAAGATGCAGTGTACCCGCGGCAAGACGGAAAGACCCCGTGAACCTTTACTATAGCTTGACACTGAACACTGGTCCTTGATGTGTAGGATAGGTGGGAGGCTTTGAAGCGTGGACGCCAGTCTGCGTGGAGCCAACCTTGAAATACCACCCTTTAATGGCTGGTGTTCTAACGTAGACCCGTAATCCGGGTTGCGGACAGTGTCTGGTGGGTAGTTTGACTGGGGCGGTCTCCTCCCAAAGAGTAACGGAGGAGCACGAAGGTTGGCTAATCCTGGTCGGACATCAGGAGGTTAGTGCAATGGCATAAGCCAGCTTGACTGCGAGCGTGACGGCGCGAGCAGGTGCGAAAGCAGGTCATAGTGATCCGGTGGTTCTGAATGGAAGGGCCATCGCTCAACGGATAAAAGGTACTCCGGGGATAACAGGCTGATACCGCCCAAGAGTTCATATCGACGGCGGTGTTTGGCACCTCGATGTCGGCTCATCACATCCTGGGGCTGAAGTAGGTCCCAAGGGTATGGCTGTTCGCCATTTAAAGTGGTACGCGAGCTGGGTTTAGAACGTCGTGAGACAGTTCGGTCCCTATCTGCCGTGGGCGCTGGAGAATTGAGGGGGGCTGCTCCTAGTACGAGAGGACCGGAGTGGACGCATCACTGGTGTTCGGGTTGTCATGCCAATGGCACTGCCCGGTAGCTAAATGCGGAAGAGATAAGTGCTGAAAGCATCTAAGCACGAAACTTGCCCCGAGATGAGTTCTCCCTGAGACTTTAAGTCTCCTGAAGGAACGTTGAAGACTACGACGTTGATAGGTCGGGTGTGTAAGCGCAGCGATGCGTTGAGCTAACCGATACTAATGAACCGTGAGGCTTAACCTTACAACGCCGAAGCTGTTTTGGCGAAGAGAGACAGACACGATTTTCAGCCTGATACAGATTAACAGAATTTGCCTGGCGGCTTTAGCGCGGTGGTCCCACCTGACCCCATGCCGAACTCAGAAGTGAAACGCCGTAGCGCCGATGGTAGTGTGGGGTCTCCCCATGTGAGAGTAGGGAACTGCCAGGCATCAAACAAGTGAAGAGGCCATCCGCAAGGATGGCCTTTTTGCGTTTGTACGTCGAAAAACGATAGGCCGGGTCAGGCGAAGCCGTCACCCGGCAGCTTTCAGACTGCACACCACGCCAAAATAAACTCTGCAATCCCCTCCACATTATTCAAATCCAGAACCGGTACTTCCAGCGTCAACGCAGCGTCACTGGCCACAGCAATCACATGTTCATCCAGCGTTAACTCACTTACATCATGCCCGGCACCGTTTCTGAACAGCAGGATCTTCGCAACAGCCTCGTGCTTAAACCCCTCAACCAGCACCAGATCCAGCGTGGAATGATCCATCCGGCTGACAAGATAAGCGAGATCCAGCGGTGCTTCATCCGGAGTTTCTGTCATTAACGCCCAGCGCTGGTTACTCGCCACCATCGTTTGTGCAGCGCCAGCCTTACGCAGCTCATAGCTATCTTTCCCCGGCTTATCGACATCCATGTTATGGTGCGTGTGCTTAATCAATCCGGGACGAATACCTTTAGCGCAAAGTGCAGGTATCAGCTTTTTTAGCAGCGTAGTCTTCCCGGAGCCGCTCCAGGCAGAGATCGCTAATACGGGTATCATTTCTTCTCCTGCATCATCTGCAAATCTTCCGTCGTGTTTACATTCACAAACGCCGATTTCATGTCGCTGAAATCAACGGAATGCCCTCCTGACTGGCGCATAAATACCATGACGCGTCGCTCTCCTGCGGCCAGGTAATCTTCCAGCGCAGATATTAAAGAGCGATTAATCAATGCGATCGTCGGATGGTCGCGTTCGCCGTCGTGTACCCAGACGACGGGAGCACCCTCGCACCGCTGCACCAGACGTTCAACCAGACAGGACGGGATGAAGGGCGTATCACATGAACAAAAGAGAAACCACTCTCCGTGCGACTGCTGCATAACGGAAAGCATTCCCGCCAGCGGGCCGGGGTAGTCCACAAGCTTATCCTGATAAACCGGATACCCACTGCGCTGATAAATATCAACATGTCGGTTAGCGCTGATCGCCATCGACGACACCTGATTTGCCAGCGTATCAGCAACATGCTGCCATAAGGGGGTGTTGTTCAGGAGCTGAAGACCTTTATCTTTTCCGCCCATTCGTGTTGCCCTGCCTCCGGCAAGAACGACCCCGATGATTTCCTGGCATTGATTCACGAATATCGCCTCTTTTATTGTGGGATTGACCCTGCTAACGTGTCTCTCTAAATGAAAGGAGCACTACCATGAAATGTAAACGTCTTAATGAAGTCATTGAGCTTCTCCAGCCGGCCTGGCAAAAAGAGCCAGAGCTGAATCTGATGCAATTTTTACAGAAACTGGCGAAAGAGTCAGGTTTTGATGGCGAACTGGCAGACCTTTCTGACGACATCCTGATCTACCACCTCAAAATGCGTGACTCGGCTAAAGATGCTGTTATTCCTGGTATTCAGAAAGATTATGAAGAGGATTTTAAAACCGCATTACTGCGCGCCCGAGGCGTAATTAAAGAGTAAAAGCTTGTAAGCGGAGCCACCGAAATCGCCACAAGATGATATCCTGAATCATTCGTATAATTTCCGGATGATCGGATGAACGACCAGGCTTTTACTTTCCAGACACTACACCCGGATACCATTATGGATGCGCTGTTCGAGCAGGGTATTCGGGTGGATTCCGGGTTAACCCCTTTAAACAGCTACGAAAACCGTGTCTACCAATTTCAGGACGAAGAGCGGCAGCGCTTTGTCGTAAAGTTTTACCGGCCACAGCGCTGGTCCGCAGAACAAATTCAGGAAGAGCATCAGTTTGCCCACGATCTGCTGGATGACGATGTTCCCGTTGCGGCACCGCTCAAATTTAATAACCAAACGCTGCTGACCCATCAGGGTTTTTACTACGCGGTATTTCCGAGCCTGGGCGGAAGACAGTTTGAGGCAGATAATATCGATCAGATGGAATGGGTTGCCCGTTATCTGGGGCGCATTCATCAGACGGGACGTAAAAAATCGTTTGTTGCCCGACCGACGATTGGTGTTCAGGAATATCTTATTGAGCCGCGAGAGATATTCGAAACATCGGCGCTGATCCCAAAGGCGCTTAAGGATAATTTCCTCACGGCGACCGATAAGCTTATTGATGCTGTAAAAGCCTGCTGGCGGGATGATATTACCGCTCTACGCCTGCACGGTGACTGCCACGCCGGGAATATTCTCTGGCGCGACGGCCCGCTATTTGTCGATCTTGATGACGCTCGTATGGGACCTGCGGTGCAGGATCTGTGGATGCTGCTCAACGGTGATAAAGCCGAGCAGCGCATGCAGCTTGAGACCATAATTGAAGCTTATGAAGAATTTAGCCCCTTTAATTCAGACGAAATTGCCCTGATAGAGCCTTTACGTGCGATGCGATTTGTTTATTATCTCGCGTGGTTAATCAGGCGTTGGGAAGACCCGGCTTTTCCCCGAAATTTCCCCTGGCTTACCGGGGAGGATTACTGGCGCAACCAGATATCCACATTTACCGAGCAGGTTAAGGTTCTACAGGAACCCCCTCTGCAATTAACGCCGATGTATTAATTGGACACACCCAGGAGAGAGTTAATCATGAAAAAAATTTGGCTGGCGCTGGCTGGTATGATTCTGGCATTTAGCGCAACTGCTGCGCAGTTTACCGACGGCAAGCAGTACATTACGCTGGACAAGCCTGTAGCTGGCGAGCCTCAGGTGCTGGAGTTCTTCTCCTTCTACTGCCCGCACTGCTACGAGTTTGAGCAGGTACTTCATGTTTCTGACAACGTGAAGAAAAAGCTGCCGGAAGGCACCAAAATGACGAAATACCACGTTGAGTTCCTTGGCCCATTGGGTAAAGATCTGACTCAGGCATGGGCGGTTGCGATTGCGCTGGGTGTGGAAGATAAGATCACCGCGCCTATGTTTGAAGCCGTACAGAAAACCCAGACCGTACAAACTACGGCAGATATCCGTAAAGTGTTTGTTGATGCCGGTGTGAAAGGTGAAGACTACGACGCTGCCTGGAACAGTTTTGTGGTGAAATCTCTCGTGGCACAGCAGGAAAAAGCTGCCGCTGACTTCCAGTTGCAGGGCGTGCCGGCGATGTATGTTAACGGTAAATACCAGGTAAATATGCGTGGTATGGACACCACCAGTATGGATATCTTCGTACAACAGTACGCTGATACCGTGAAACACCTGGTTGAGATGAAGTAACAGACATAAAGAAAACGCCGGTCATTGACCGGCGTTTTTGTATGAAGATTTTAACTCCGCTATCTGTTCGTCTTTCTCTTTCCAGAGTGTATTGAGCCAAAGCTGGAAACGACGTTTGAAGTTTTTATCGTTAACGTAATCACCGTGCAGTTCCGTATCGATGGGCAACAGATCAACGCGGACTACGATACGCGTCAGCTTGCCGCTGAGCATATCGTAGAACGGCGTCCTGTCGTTTTCCGGATAGCAGAGCGTTACGTTCAACAATTTATCAAACTGCTCACCCAGCACGTTGAGGGCCATTGCGATACCCGCTGCCTTTGGCGGCAACAGGTGCTGATACGGAGAGCGAGTCTGCTGGCGCTTCTCTTCGGTAAAGCGCGAACCTTCGACGAAATTAACTATGGTGGTGGGATGCGCGCGAAACTTCTCGCAAGAACGGCGCGTAGTTTCCACGTCCATACCGCGGCGTTCCGGATGACGAATCAGATAGCTGCGTGAATAGCGTTTCATAAACGGCATATCCAGCGCCCAGCAGGCCAGACCAATGAAAGGCACCCATGCCAGTTGCTGTTTCAGAAAGTATTTGTTCATCGGAATATGTTTGCGAAACAGCACGCACAATACAACGATGTCGGCCCAGCTGTGATGATTGCAGATCAGCAGATACCAGTTCTTTTTATTCAGCTTCTCAAGGCCCTGAACGTCCCACTTTAACCAGGGGTTCAGATACAACAGGATCGCCAGCCCTTCACACCAGCAGTACATCATAAAATTACAAAAAGCAGACACTGCACGCCATACCGGAGGGACGGGCAGCAGGAGCTTAATTATTCCGGCAACGATGATTGGCGCAGAACAGGCGATGGTAACCAGAATAGTTAAAATGACGCTTAGCAATAAGGTTATCGCAGCGAGTATTTTCGACATAATGAATTTTTTCAGATAGTTAGCTGTAATTAAGCAGCCGGCTATCCGGTGCTGGGCGCCGATCTTATCAGATATTGGCCCAGACCAGGGCGCTTTCACACGAAGAGGCTGCGGCTTTTCCTGCCATGCAGCGAAATTTTCTATATAGACAGGGTGCTTACGTCTTATATCCACATAGACTAAATAACCATCAGTGGGATGGGATCTTAAGTGATCTAATTTCAAATTATTGATTTTATTTGATAAATAATTTTTCAGTATCAGTTTTATAGAACTGTTATTCACCTGTATTAAAAATATGCACAAACTTATCCACAGTTTGTTTTTGCGAGCGATCTTCACGATCGCAAAATCTTTTTCTGTATAAAGCGCTAAAACCTGATGTTTTCATCCTTCTGTGGCATCCTTTACCCATAAATTAATTAAAGGCACGGACATTATGGTTCAGATCCCAGAAAACCCACTTATACTCGTCGATGGCTCTTCTTACCTTTATCGGGCGTATCATGCGTTTCCTCCTCTGACCAACAGCGCAGGGGAACCTACCGGCGCAATGTACGGCGTGCTGAATATGCTACGCAGCCTGATTCTGCAATACCACCCAACCCATGCGGCCGTGGTGTTTGATGCGAAGGGGAAAACCTTCCGCGATGAATTATTTGAGCATTACAAATCTCACCGTCCTCCCATGCCTGACGATCTGCGTGCGCAGATTGAACCGCTGCACGCTATGGTCAAAGCGATGGGGCTGCCTTTGCTGGCTGTCTCGGGCGTTGAGGCTGACGACGTTATTGGCACCCTGGCGCGCGAAGCTGAAAAGGCTGGCCGCCCGGTGCTTATCAGTACCGGTGATAAAGACATGGCGCAGCTGGTAACACCTGGGATCACGCTGATTAATACCATGACCAACACCATTCTTGGCCCGGAAGAAGTGGTTGCCAAATATGGCGTGCCGCCAGAACTCATTATTGATTTCCTCGCCCTGATGGGGGATTCCTCGGATAACATCCCTGGCGTGCCGGGCGTGGGCGAAAAAACAGCTCAGGCGCTGCTGCAAGGGTTAGGTGGGTTGGATACGCTGTACGCTGAGTCCGACAAAATTGCCGGACTTACCTTCCGTGGTGCAAAAACCATGGCCGGAAAGCTCGCCGATAACAAAGAGGTGGCTTACCTCTCTTATCAGTTAGCCACCATCAAAACCGACGTCGAGCTGGAGCTTACCTGCGACCAGCTTGAAGTGCAGGAACCCGCCGCAGAAGAACTGCTTGGCCTGTTCAGAAAATACGAATTTAAACGCTGGACCACGGATGTCGAAGCCGGGAAATGGCTTCAGGCGAAAGGGGCAAAAGCTGCGGCGAAGCCGAAAGAAACTATTGTTGTCGATGCCGAAGAGCAGGCAGAAGAAGAAGCGGCAGCGCTCTCATTCGATAACTATGAAACCATCCTTGAAGAGTCGCAGCTCGTCGCCTGGATTGAAAAGCTGAAAAAAGCACCGGTATTTGCGTTCGATACCGAAACGGACAGTCTCGATAACATATCTGCCAATATGGTGGGCCTGTCATTCGCGACGGAGCCGGGTATGGCAGCCTATGTTCCGGTAGCGCATGACTATCTGGATGCGCCGGAGCAGATCTCGCGCGAGCGCGCCTTAGAACTGCTGAAGCCGATTCTGGAAGACGAGAAAGCGCTGAAGGTCGGGCAAAACCTGAAGTACGACCGCGGTATTCTGCAAAACTACGGCATTGAGCTACGTGGTATTGCTTTTGACACCATGCTGGAATCTTACATTCTGGACAGCGTGGCGGGCCGCCATGATATGGATTCCTTATCCGATCGTTGGCTGAAACACAAAACCATCACCTTTGAAGAAATTGCCGGTAAGGGCAAAAATCAGCTGACCTTTAACCAGATCGCGCTGGAAGAAGCAGGCCGCTACGCCGCGGAAGACGCTGACGTCACGCTACAGCTGCATCTCAAAATGTGGCCGAAATTGCAGAAGCACGAAGGGCCGCTGAATGTTTTCCAGAACATTGAGATGCCGCTGGTGCCTGTGCTGTCCCGCATTGAGCGTAACGGCGTCAAAATCGACCCAACGGTGCTGCATAATCACTCTGGCGAGCTGGCGCAGCGCCTGACCGAGCTTGAACAGAAAGCGCATGAGCTTGCTGGAGAGGCATTTAACCTGTCGTCACCGAAACAGCTGCAAACCATCCTGTTTGAAAAGCAGGGTATCAAACCGCTGAAGAAAACGCCGGGCGGCGCGCCTTCAACCTCTGAAGAGGTGCTGGAAGAGCTGGCGCTGGACTATCCGCTGCCAAAAGTTATCCTGCAGTACCGGGGTCTGGCGAAGCTGAAATCGACCTATACCGACAAACTGCCGTTGATGATTAACCCGAAAACGGGCCGCGTACACACCTCCTATCACCAGGCTGTGGCGGCGACCGGGCGACTTTCGTCAACCGATCCTAACCTGCAAAACATTCCGGTGCGTAATGAAGAGGGCCGCCGTATACGCCAGGCTTTCATTGCGCCAGAGGATTATCTGATTGTCTCCGCAGACTACTCGCAAATCGAACTGCGTATTATGGCGCACCTGTCGCGTGACAAAGGCCTGCTGACGGCATTTGCCGAAGGGAAGGATATCCACCGGGCGACAGCTGCCGAAGTGTTTGGCCTGCCGCTGGACAGCGTGACAAACGAACAGCGTCGTAGCGCAAAAGCGATTAACTTTGGCCTTATTTACGGCATGAGCGCATTTGGCCTATCACGCCAGCTCAACATTCCGCGTAAAGAGTCGCAGAAGTATATGGATCTCTACTTTGAGCGCTATCCGGGCGTGCTGGAATATATGGAGCGTACCCGCGCGCAGGCGAAAGAGAAAGGCTACGTTGAAACGCTGGATGGCCGTCGTCTTTACCTTCCGGACATCAAATCCAGTAACGCCGCGCGCCGTGCTGGCGCTGAACGTGCTGCTATCAATGCCCCGATGCAGGGCACTGCGGCAGATATCATCAAACGCGCGATGATCGGCGTTGATGCCTGGCTGGAAAAAGAGAAACCGCGCGTGAAAATGATCATGCAGGTACACGATGAACTGGTATTTGAAGTCCATAAAGACGACCTGGAAAAGGTCTCTCAGAAGATCCATGAACTGATGGAAAACAGCATGAAGCTGGACGTTCCGTTGCTGGTGGAAGTGGGTAGCGGCGAAAACTGGGATCAGGCTCACTAAGCGTTATCGGAATAACGCGCGTTTTATGTAAGTAAGCAACATAAGTACGCGCGTTTTGTGACGATCATTAGAATTCCCTATGTAAAGAATGAAAAAAAACTACAAAAAGTGCTTTTTCAAGAGGCAAAAAAAGAGTAGAGTTAACGACGTAGGGTACAGAGGTAAGATGTTCTATCTTTCAGACCTTTTACTTCACGTAATCGGATTTGGCTGAATATTTTAGCCGCCCCAGTCAGTAATGACTGGGGCGTTTTTTATTGCGGAAAGGAAAGTTTCGGGCGAAAAAAACGCGGTCATCGCCGCGCCTGTTGTTACTCTGCTTCCGCTTCTGTCGCCGGTTCCAGATCGTTAAACCAGCTGTCTAGCTTCTGTCGCAGTTTGTCCACACCCTGCTTTTTCAGCGAGGAGAACGGTTCAACCTGTACATCACCGTTGAATGCCAGCACCGCTTCACGCACCTTGTTCACCTGCGCCTTGCGCGCGCCGCTCGCCAGCTTATCCGCTTTTGTCAGCAGCACCAGCACCGCAATATCGCTTGCCACCGCCCAGTCAATCATCTGCTGGTCGAGATCTTTTAGCGGGTGTCGAATATCCATCAGCACCACCAGACCTTTCAGACACATGCGTTTTTCCAGGTATTCACCCAGAGCACGCTGCCATTTGATCTTCATCTCTTCCGGTACCTGCGCGTAACCGTAGCCCGGTAAATCGACCAGGCGTTTGCCTTCAGCCACTTCAAACAGGTTAATCAGCTGAGTACGGCCAGGTGTTTTTGAGGTACGCGCCAGGTTTTTCTGATTGGTCAGCGTATTCAGGGCGCTAGATTTTCCCGCATTGGAGCGGCCAGCAAATGCCACTTCAATCCCTGTGTCTGAGGGCAGGTGGCGAATATCGGGCGCACTGGTGACAAAATGCGTCTGTTGGTAGTTCCAGGTAGTCACGTGGTCGTCTCCAAAAATCGTAATCTGCGGGGGATTATACCTGAATGCGGGCAAAAGGCTTTTCCCTTCGTCATTGACGTGTAAGTGAAAGCCCTACGGAATGTAAGAGATCTGCCCTTAAGCGTATGAGAAATTTAAGAGAAATCGCAGGCGCTAAAAAACTCAAAATATTAAAATTCAAAGAGTTATTAATGAGTAATTATCTGAAAATCCGGTTTAGTACCTTTTCGTTGCTTGTTAGTTTAAGAGAACAAGGTAAAGTGTGCGTCAAGGCGAGGATGCCAGCAGGAAAACGACTTAAGGATAAGGGTCAGGAGCGCCAGGAGGCGAAGACTCAGGATTGTCAGGACGACCGGCGCCTGGAGGCGTTTTTAACAGGAAACGGAACCGTATCACGGACGGTAGTAGCCAAGGGATAAACAGGGTTTGTTGAAGGCAAACAGGGAATGTCTGACCCGTTAAGGGTTGTGAGTCAGGAAAAAAGGCGACAGATTGCTCTGTCGCCTTTTTTCTTTGCTTGCTTTCTGCTAGATTTCGCCGCAATTCTATACTGAAGAAAACGACTTAAAGATAAAACATCATGAAAAAACCGACCTCCGCTGCGGGCGCGAAACGCCCTGCAAAAGCACGCCGCAAAACGCGCGAAGAACTGAATCAGGAAGCGCGCGATCGCAAACGCGATAAAAAGCATCGTGGCCATACTGCGGGTAGCCGTGCTAACGGTGGCGGTGCCGCAGGCGCTTCTGCAAAAGGCAAACAGCAGAAGGATCCTCGTATCGGCAGTAAAACTCCCATTCCACTGGGCGTGACAGACACGCCGGTCACTAAGCAGCACAAACCAAAGAGCGAGAAACCTATGCTTTCACCGCAGGCTGAGCTGGATATGCTGGAGAACGATGAGCGCCTGGATGCGCTGCTGGAACGTCTTGAAGAGGGTGAAACCCTGACCGCTGAAGAGCAGTCCTGGGTAGATGCCAAACTGGATCGCATTGATGAACTGATGCAGAAGCTGGGTCTGTCCTACGATGATGAAGAAGACGAAGAGGAAGACGAAAAGCAGGAAGATATGATGCGTCTGCTGAAAGGTGGAAACTAACATTTGCACCCGGCAGGTACACTCGTCCTGCTTATAACCCTTCCGGTTATATGTTATCTGGTGTGGTTATTCGTTAAACTACGGCGGTTGTCGCGGCGACAGAAGTGGCTGCGCACCCGAATGATGGCCCGCAACGGGACCAGAACGGGCCGCCGTATACGAACGCGACACCAACGGAAGGAGTGAGCATGTCTGTACCATCTATCGACTGGGATTTGGCCCTGATCCAGAAATATAACTATTCCGGGCCGCGTTATACCTCATACCCCACCGCGCTGGAGTTTTCTGACGCTTTCGGCGAGGCGGATTTTCAGCATGCTGTGGCGCGCTATCCCGAGCGCCCGCTGTCGCTCTACGTCCATATTCCGTTCTGCCACAAGCTCTGCTACTTCTGCGGCTGCAATAAAATCGTTACCCGCCAGCAGC
The DNA here is from genome assembly GCF_001729745.1 of Enterobacter hormaechei subsp. hoffmannii. Taxonomy (GTDB): domain Bacteria; phylum Pseudomonadota; class Gammaproteobacteria; order Enterobacterales; family Enterobacteriaceae; genus Enterobacter; species Enterobacter intestinihominis. The sequence goes on along the minus strand of NZ_CP017186.1, from coordinate 4,486,741 downwards.
ACAAAGCCGATCAATACCTCGATGCGCTTGAACAGGAAATTCTGCACCGCGCACCGCTGTTTAAAGGCCGTCACGTCAGCCAGCTTCACTGGGGCGGCGGTACGCCAACTTATCTGAACAAAGCGCAGATCAGCCGCCTGATGGCGCTTCTGCGCGGCAGTTTCAGTTTTAACGACGACGCTGAAATTTCGATCGAGGTCGATCCGCGTGAAATCGAGCTGGATGTGCTGGATCATTTACGCGCCGAAGGCTTCAACCGCCTGAGTATGGGCGTACAGGACTTCAACAAAGAAGTACAGCGCCTGGTCAACCGCGAGCAGGATGAAGCGTTTATCTTTGCCTTACTCAACCATGCGCGTGAAATCGGCTTTACCTCAACGAATATAGACCTGATTTACGGCCTGCCGAAGCAGACGCCGGAGAGCTTCGCCTACACGCTTAAACGCGTGGCTGAGCTCAACCCGGACCGTCTGAGCGTCTTTAACTATGCGCACCTGCCGACGCTGTTCGCCGCGCAGCGCAAAATCAAAGATGCGGATCTGCCTTCCGCCCAGCAGAAGCTGGACATTTTGCAGGAGACCATCGCCTCGCTGACCGAAACCGGCTATCAGTTTATCGGGATGGATCACTTTGCCCGCCCTGACGACGAACTGGCGATTGCCCAGCGCGAAGGTGTTCTCCACCGTAACTTCCAGGGATACACCACCCAGGGAGATACCGATCTGCTCGGAATGGGTGTCTCCGCTATCAGCATGATTGGCGACTGCTACGCCCAGAACCAAAAAGAGCTGAAGCTGTATTACCAGCAGGTTGATGAAACGGGCAACGCGCTGTGGCGCGGCATTGCGTTAACGCGCGACGACTGCATCCGTCGTGATGTGATTAAGGCGCTTATCTGCAACTTTCGTCTCGAATTCCGCGAGGTGGAGTCGCAATGGGATCTGCAATTCAGCGATTACTTTGCCGAAGACCTGAAGCTTCTGGCGCCGCTGGCGAAGGACGGGCTGGTGGATGTGTCGGAGAGCGCGGTGGTCGTCACGCCGAAGGGGCGTCTGTTGATTCGTAATATCTGCATGTGCTTCGATGCCTATCTGCGCCAGAAAGCGCGTTTACAGCAGTTCTCGCGCGTGATTTAAGTTGCAATGCCGGGAGGCGCTTCGCTTACCCGGCCTACAACTCGCACTTATGTAGGCCGGGTAAGGCGAAGCCGCCACCCGGCTTTTCATCGACAGCTCGTTAGCTAAACAGCCCAACCAGTGCCGCACACAATACCGCCGCAACGGCAGTTTGTGGCGTGTGGCTTTCTGCTGCACCGCTCGAAAGCAAGGTCACTAATGATTCCAGCATGATGCACCCCTCCAGTTTCTGGGCACGATCATACAAAACTCATCGGAACAGTAAAGCGCAAAATAACGGCACTTTGCGCTCAATTAGTAACCTTTACACAGCGGAGTAAGATCACTCCATTCCCAGCTCTTTCAGCTTGCGCGTGAGGGTGTTTCGACCCCATCCCAACAGGCGAGCCGCTTCCTGTTTGTGGCCCTGGGTATGACGAAGCGCGGTGGTCAACAGCGTGCGCTCCATTTCAGGCTGTGCTTCAGAGAGCAAGTTTTGATGACCGGAACGCAGCGCGCGATCTGCCCACTGCGCCAGCAGCGTTGCCCAGCTGTCCGGCAACGTATGTCCTGAGGTGCTCTCGGGCACGGTGGCTTCAAACAGTTCTGCCGGTAAATCCTGAATCAGCACTTCCTGGCCGGCGGCCATCACCGTCAGCCAGCGACAGGTGTTTTCCAGCTGACGCACGTTGCCCGGCCACGCCAGACGGGTGAGGGCGGCATCCGTTTCCGGATGAAGCTGTTTGGCTTCCACGCCCAGCTCGCGGGCCGCCACCTGCAGGAAATGGCGCGCCAGACGCGGGATATCTTCCCGACGCTCGCGCAGCGGCGGCAGGTGGACGCGGATCACGTTCAGACGATGGAATAAATCCTCACGGAATTTCCCCTCTTGTACGCGCAGCTCCAGGTTCTGGTGCGTCGCGGCGATAATGCGTACGTCCACCTTCACCGGCGCATACCCGCCCACGCGGTAAAACTGTCCATCTGCCAGCACGCGCAACAGTCGGGTCTGTACATCCAGCGGCATATCGCCGATTTCATCCAGGAAAAGCGTGCCGCCGTCAGCCTGTTCAAAGCGTCCCTGACGAATGGTATTGGCTCCGGTAAATGCCCCTTTTTCGTGGCCGAACAGCTCAGATTCAATTAAATCCTTAGGGATCGCTGCCATGTTCAGGGCGATAAAGGGGGCTTTCGCCCGCGGGCTGTGGCGATGCAGGGCGTGTGCGACCAACTCTTTACCGGTCCCTGATTCACCGTTAATCAAGACGCTGATAGACGAACGCGACAGACGCCCGATGATGCGAAACACGTCCTGCATGGCTGGCGCTTCACCGATGATGTCCGTCGTTGGTCCAAAGTCGGGGGCATTGCGGGGCTGCTGTTGCTCCTGATAGTGGCTGATAGCGCGCTCAACCAGCGCAACGGCTTCGTCGATATCAAACGGTTTTGGCAGGTAATCAAACGCGCCCTGCTGGTACGCGCTGACGGCAGCATCCAGGTCGGAGTGGGCGGTCATTATGATGACCGGAAGCATAGGGTGGCGCTGTTTGATCTGCTTTAAGAGCGCCAGTCCGTCCATTCCCGGCATGCGAATATCCGAGAGCAGAACGTCCGGCGTTTTGGTGGTGAGTGCGTCGAGCACCTCGCTGCCACTCTCAAACGTCGTGCAGCTTAATCCCGCTCCTGTGAGCGCGCGTTCAAGCACCCAACGGATGGAGCTATCGTCATCGACTACCCAGACTATCCCTCGTTGCATAAACGTCACCTTTATTTTTTAATCGGCAGGAAAACCGAAAACTCGGTATGTCCCGGCCAACTGGTAAATTCAATTTTGCCGGAGTGTTGGTCAATCAAATTTCGGGCTATGGATAACCCCAGCCCGGTGCCGCCTTCGCGACCGCTGACCATCGGGTAGAACAGGGTGTCCTGGAGATGCGGCGGGATCCCCGGTCCGTTATCTTCCACATCAACACGTGCTGCCAGACGATAACGTACGCCGTGCAGCGTCAGCTGGAAAGCGGTGCGGGTACGCAGAATAATTTCGCCACCCTCCGGGCCCAGCGCCTGCAACGCGTTACGCACAATGTTCAACAGCACCTGTTCAATCTGGTCCGGATCGTGCGCCAGCTCCGGCAGGCTTGGGTCATAGTCACGCACCAGCGTGACGTTATCCGGCAGCTCCATCGAGACGAGTTTCACCACCCGCTCCGCGACCTTGTGAATGCTTTCTGAAACGTGCATCCCTGGCTGCTGCGGCCCGAGCAGGCGATCGACCAGATTACGCAGACGGTCCGCCTGCTCAATAATGACGTTGGTATACTCCGCCAGGGCAGGGTCAGGCAGCGCTTTGGTCAGAAGCTGTGCCGCGCCGCGTAAGCCGCCCAGCGGGTTTTTGATCTCATGGGCCAGCCCGCGCACCAGGTCGCGCGCCGCAATCTGCTGCGCATGCTGAAGCTGCTCCTGGCTGAGACGACGCTGGTTATCCATCGGCGCCATTTCCAGCAGAATCATGCCATCTGGCAGACGCTGTGCGGTGAGGGACAAAATATGCGAGCGTCCGTCAATCACCAGCGTCACTTCGTTATCGGTGAAGCCCTGACCCGCCTGTAAACTCTCCTGCATCAGGCCAATATTCAGCGAGAAATAGCTCAGCAGTTCTGGCAGCGGCGTGCCAAATAGTTTACGGGCGCTTTGGGCGAGCAGCTGCTGCGCCGCCGGGTTGGCGTAATGCACCGCCAGCTCGTCGTCGACCAGCAAAATACTGTTAATTAAAGAATTGAGGATCTGCCCAGCATCGGGCAGCGTGCCAGTTGCCATTCAGCAGTCTCCTGGAGTCGTTGCACTATTTTAGTGCAGTATAGCGTTTTAGAGGTAAAAAGCGCGTGAGATCAGGTTGTTGGTGGAGAAAAAAGCCCATCCGAAGATGGGCTAAAGTTTCCACGGCAACGACTCCCGACGCGTATGCGCCGGGTAAAACAAATCAATTAAACGCTGTAGTACAGTTCGAACTCAACCGGGTGCGGCGTCATGCGAACGCGGTCGTTTTCTTCGGTACGCAGCGCGATGTAAGCGTCGATAGCTTCATCGGTGAACACGCCGCCAGCGGTCAGGAACTCGCGGTCTGCGTCCAGCGCCTGGAGGGCTTCTTCCAGAGAGCCGGCAACCTGTGGGATCTCTTTCGCTTCTTCTGGCGGCAGGTCGTACAGGTTTTTGTCCATGGCTTCGCCCGGGTGGATCTTGTTCTTGATACCGTCCAGACCGGCCATCAGCAGTGCTGCGAAGCACAGGTATGGGTTAGCCGCCGGGTCCGGGAAGCGCACTTCGATACGACGCGCTTTCGGAGACGCAACCACCGGGATACGGATAGAAGCAGAACGGTTACGGGCAGAGTACGCCAGCATTACTGGTGCTTCGTAGCCAGGGACCAGACGCTTGTAGGAGTTAGTGGTTGGGTTCGCCAGGGCGTTGATCGCTTTAGCGTGTTTGATAACACCACCGATGTAGTGCAGCGCCTGCTCGGACAGACCCGCGTACTTGTCGCCAGAGAACAGGTTGGTGCCGTTCTTGGACAGGGACATGTGGCAGTGCATGCCGGAACCGTTGTCGCCAAACATGGGTTTTGGCATGAAGGTCGCGGTTTTACCGAAACGGTGCGCAACGTTGTGTACAACGTATTTGTAGATCTGAATCTCATCCGCTTTTTTGGTCATGGTGTTGAAGCGGGTAGCGATCTCGTTCTGGCCAGCCGTTGCCACTTCGTGGTGGTGCGCTTCAACAACCAGGCCCATCTCTTCCATGATCAGACACATGGTAGAACGGATGTCCTGTGAAGAATCGACCGGAGGAACCGGGAAGTAACCGCCTTTCACTCCCGGACGGTGACCTTTGTTACCACCTTCGTATTTGGTGGAAGAGTTCCATGCGCCTTCGATGTCATCGATAGCGACGTGGGAACCAGAAATGGAAGCACCAAAACGGATGTCATCGAACAGGAAGAACTCTGGCTCTGGCCCGAACAGAACGGTGTCTGCGATACCGGTAGAACGCAGGTACTCTTCAGCGCGTTTTGCGATGGAGCGTGGGTCACGGTCATAGCCTTGCAGCGTGCCAGGTTCCAGGATATCGCAGCGGATGATCAGCGTAGGTTCTTCGTAGAACGGGTCAATGAGCGCAGTGGTTGCATCTGGCATCAGAACCATGTCGGATTCGTTAATGCCTTTCCAGCCGCCAATGGAGGAGCCGTCAAACATTTTGCCTTCTTCAAAGAATTCGGCGTTCACCTGATGAGCAGGGATCGTGACGTGCTGTTCTTTACCTTTGGTATCGGTGAAGCGCAGATCAACAAACTTCACTTCATGTTCGTTCAGCATCGTCAAAACGTGTTCAGCGGACATACTTAACTCTCCAGATTGGTCATTGTCGTCGTGGTAACGAGGTCTTCAAATCGGCTGGGCTGCCATATTTTTACTGTATTTCTGTAAAGCGAAATCTGTGCCAACTTTTAAAACACCCCAAAAAGGCGTTATCATGCGCACCATAGTGCAGAAGGGCTGCACCACATTGGATTCGTTGCACCATTATAGTGCTTCAGTGTGAACATTGAGCACCATATTGGTGCAATTTACGTTAAAGTGCCCTTTTACCGCTCCGTGAAAGCGATCACAAAGCATCTCTGCAATACTTGTTTGCGGGGGATGTTTGTGATCCTGTTTTGTAGTGCGATTAATCCGTGTACAATAACGCGCTATTTCTAAATGCCTGAGGCAAAGTTGTGATCGAAAAATTGCGTAATATCGCCATCATCGCGCACGTCGACCATGGTAAAACTACCCTGGTTGATAAGCTGCTACAGCAGTCCGGTACGTTTGATGCTCGTGCCGAAACTCAAGAGCGTGTGATGGACTCCAACGATTTGGAGAAAGAGCGTGGGATTACCATCCTCGCCAAAAACACCGCTATCAAATGGAATGACTACCGTATCAACATCGTTGATACCCCAGGGCACGCCGACTTCGGTGGTGAAGTTGAGCGCGTGATGTCCATGGTGGATTCCGTGCTGCTGGTGGTTGACGCATTTGATGGCCCTATGCCGCAAACGCGCTTCGTGACCAAAAAAGCATTTGCCCACGGCCTGAAACCTATCGTTGTGATCAACAAGGTTGACCGTCCTGGCGCGCGTCCTGACTGGGTTGTTGACCAGGTCTTCGACCTGTTCGTTAACCTCGACGCGACCGACGAACAGCTGGACTTCCCTATCGTTTATGCGTCTGCGCTGAACGGTATCGCCGGTCTGGATCACGAAGACATGGCGGAAGACATGACTCCGCTGTACCAGACGATTGTTGACCGCGTTCCTGCGCCAAACGTTGACCTGGAAGGCACCCTGCAAATGCAGATCTCCCAGCTCGACTACAACAACTATGTTGGCGTAATCGGCATTGGTCGTATCAAGCGCGGTAAAGTGAAGCCTAACCAGCAGGTCACTATCATCGATAGCGAAGGCAAAACCCGTAACGGTAAAGTCGGTAAAGTTCTGACTCACCTGGGTCTTGAGCGTATCGAGAGCGACATCGCTGAAGCGGGCGACATCATCGCTATTACCGGTCTGGGTGAACTGAACATCTCCGATACCATCTGCGATCCGCAGAACGTCGAAGCGCTGCCAGCCCTGTCCGTTGATGAACCAACCGTATCCATGTTCTTCAACGTCAACACCTCTCCGTTCTGTGGTAAAGAAGGTAAGTTCGTTACCTCTCGTCAGATCCTTGACCGCCTGAACAAAGAGCTGGTGCATAACGTTGCGCTGCGCGTTGAAGAAACCGAAGACGCTGATGCATTCCGCGTTTCCGGTCGTGGTGAGCTGCACCTGTCTGTTCTGATTGAGAACATGCGTCGTGAAGGTTTCGAGATGGCGGTATCCCGTCCGAAAGTTATCTTCCGCGAAATCGATGGCCGTAAACAAGAGCCATTCGAAAACGTAACGCTGGACGTTGAAGAGCAGCACCAGGGTTCTGTCATGCAGGCACTGGGTGAGCGTAAAGGCGACCTGAAAAACATGAATCCAGATGGCAAAGGCCGCGTACGTCTCGACTACGTGATCCCAAGCCGTGGCCTGATCGGCTTCCGTTCTGAGTTCATGACCATGACTTCCGGTACGGGTCTGCTGTACTCCACCTTCAGCCACTATGACGACATCCGTCCGGGCGAAGTGGGCCAGCGTAACAACGGCGTACTGATCTCCAACGGTCAGGGTAAAGCGGTTGCGTTTGCGCTGTTCGGTCTGCAGGATCGCGGTAAGCTGTTCCTGGGTCACGGTGCTGAAGTTTACGAAGGCCAGATCATCGGTATTCACAGCCGTTCTAACGACCTGACGGTAAACTGCCTGACCGGTAAGAAACTGACCAACATGCGTGCGTCCGGTACTGACGAAGCAACGGTTCTGGTTCCACCGATCAAGATGACGCTGGAGCAGGCTCTGGAATTCATCGATGATGACGAACTGGTAGAAGTGACGCCTCAGTCAATTCGTATCCGTAAACGTCACCTGACCGAGAACGATCGTAAACGTGCTATGCGCGGTGCGAAAGAAGAGTAATTCGGTTATGCCGTAGGCCGGGTAAAGCGCAAGCGCCACCCGGCAACGAAAAGCCGCTGAGCGATCAGCGGCTTTTTTATTAGAAGGAATAACGTAACCCTAACCGAATCCGGTACTGCTCGCGGTTGTAATCATTCCATCGGTCCAGCCACTGTAGCTCAAGATACGGCAGCCAGTTTCTGTCGATCTTATAGCTGAACTTGTTGGTAATTTCCCAGTGATGATCTTTGCCATTTTTGCTGTGGTAATCATTCACCCGCTGGAAAAAGTGCGGCTCAAAGGTGTAGAAAAACGCATCCGTCACTTTGAAATTCCAGTAGTTGGCGAATTCGTGCGTGTCGTTTTTATCCATCTGCCCGTTATAGTCCGGCGTATCGTAATTGTTATGGTTATAGCGATAGCGGAACGTCAGATTGAACCAGTCCGTAAATTTATAGTTAGTATCTAAATAGAGTGCTCCACCCGATCCTGCGCTGCTGTCATTGATCAAGCCGCCGGGCTGGAAGGTGAGTTTGTCGGTCGGTTTGAAGAGCGGATACCAACCCTCGATTTCGTTATAGCTGTGCTTCAGTTCGTCCCATTTCCCCACGTTATAAGCGTTGGTGAACATCAGCCCCGCGCCCATATCGAAGTTATAGCCCGCACGCAGGATCACCTCGTGCAGCTCAGAGGCCGTATTGTACGCTTCGCGCGTTTCGACATAGGCCCCGGCAAAAACCGGGCAGGACACAGACGACACGATCAGTACGGTGATGATTCTATTCATAATTTGTCCATGTATCAGGTACAGAAAGGCCTCCCTCCTGATTAACAGGAAGGACATATTGGCCGGATTTATAGTTATAAAGTGACTGCTGACGCTTTATTGTTGGTGGTTATCTCAGGGGTATTTGCTGTCTGTTTTTTCCGTTTTCCAATCTCCTCGATAATAAAGGCGAAGCGCGCTTCGTTGAGTTTATAAAACAGCCCCATGGTCACGGCAGCAACGATCGCCAGGCCGCACGGCCAGAGGAAAATCAGCTGACGCAAACCCAGCAGCGTGCCCGCGCTCTGCACGGCATGGGGAACGTAGCCAATCTGGGTCAGCATGATGCCGGGCAGAAAACCGGCGAGCGCCGCGGAGATTTTGCGCGAGAAGGTATAGCCGGTATACACCGACCCTTCGGCGCGAATCCCGGTTTTCCACTCGCCGTAATCAACCGTATCCGGCACCAGCGCCCAGTTCAGGCTGTTCACAAACGCCGTGCCGAAGAAGGCCATGCAGGAAAAGAGCACAAACAGCAGGGAGCTGGTCCCCCAGAAGAAATTCAGCACGTCGCCCACCGCCCACAGCGCCAGCCCGCCCAGATAGACCGGTTTCTTGCCAAAGCGCTTTACCGCACCGGGCACCAGAAACACGCCAATCAGAATGCAGCCCATACTGAAAAAGCCCATCCACGACAGGAGATGCAGATCGTTCAGCACGTACTGGGTGTAATAGACCTGGATCGCCAGCTTGATGTTAAACGCGGCGAGGGTACAGAGGTTGGCGATGCACAGCACCAGCAGCGGCGGATTGCGGAAAATTGCGCAGAATGATTTCAGAATGCCGGGCTTATGGTGATCGGGCGTAAGCTCGACGTAGCGCTCTTTCACCCCGCTGTAGCACCACCACATGCAGAACAGCCCCCCGGTGACGAACACCAGCGCGGCCACCAGATAGCCGAGTGAGGGCTGGCTGACGAACAGCGCCTGAATCGGCATAAAGCCGACGGTGCAGAGCAACAGTCCTACCGTTGCGCCGCCCTGACGCCACGCCGCAAGCTGCGCGCGCTCGTTCGGGTTTTTGGTGATGGCCGGAACCATTGCACCGTAGGCGCAGTTCATCAGGCTGTAGCAGAGGCCAAACATCATGAAGAGCACGGTGGCGAGGGCCGTTTTCACCGTCAGGCTAAAGTCGTTGGCCATAAACTGCGCCGTGGCCACCAGCGCCACCGGGACGGAGGCGTAGAGAATGAATGGCCGGAATTTCCCCCGCGCGCCGATATTACGCCGGGAGTCCAGCAGCACCCCGGTCAGCATGTCGGTAAACGCGGTAAAGAACTTGGCGACCAGAAAAATGATGCCGCCGTAGAACGCGGGCATGCCCAGCTCGTCCGTGTAAAACTTCAGCAGATACAGCGTGCCAATACAGAGCATCAGGTTCGAGCCAAAATCGCCCATCCCGTAGGCGCACTTCTCTCGCAGGCTCAATTTCAGGGTTAACGGATCAGTATTGTGTGTCATGGTCGATCCTCAAAGCGCCCCGCAGGGCGCTCAATCACGTCATTTATGCCGTACGTTTGCGCAGCTCAATTTCTTCCACGATGCGCACATACATCTTCTCGTTGAGGTTGTAGAAGCAGCCCATCGCCACGATGGTGATGACCGCCAGCAGGCTCGGGTAGATAAATATCAGCTGCCGCAGCCCTTCAACCGTGCCGGCGGATTGCACCACGTTGGGCACATAGCCAATCTGCGTAAGCATGATCCCCGGGAAGAAGCCCGCCAGCGCCTGCGATACCTTGCGGAAGAAGGTAAAGCCGGTATAGACCGTCCCCTCGGAGCGTACGCCGGTGCGCCACTCGCCGTACTCCACGGTATCGGAGACCAGCGCCCAGTTCAGGCTGTTCACGAACGCGGAACCGAAGAACGCCAGACAGGAGAACGCCACAAAGCTCACCGAGCCGCCGCCGAAGAAGTAGTTAAGCAGATCGCCTGCCACCCAAATTGCCAGCCCGCTGATATAGACCTTTTTCTTACCAAAGCGCCGCACCGCGCCAGGCATCATAAAGACGCCGATAAAAATACAGCCCATGCTGAAGAAGCCCATGTACGACAGCAGGATCGGGTCGTTCAGCACGTACTGCGTGTAGTAGACCTGAATGGCGAGTTTGACGTTAAAGGCACCCAGCGTGCACAGGTTAGCGATGCACAGGATAAACAGCGGACGGTTCCCGGCGATGGCGCGAAACGACGGCAACAGCCCCGGTTTCTGCGCCGGGTTAGCAGGTTGCGTCTCAACGTAACGCTCGGTTACGCCCTTATAGCACCACCACATAAAGAACAACCCGAACAGCGAGAAGAGGGTGGCGGCAAAGATGTAGCCAAGCTGGTCATTGCCCTCAATGAGGTTCATCACCGGTACAAAGCCCACCGTACAGAGCAGCAGGCCGAGCGTGGCGCCGCCCTGACGCCAGGCCGCCAGCGAGGCTCGCTCGTCCGGGTTTTTGGTAATGGCGGGCACCATCGCGCCGTAAGAGCAGTTCATCATGCTGAAGAACAGGCCGTACAGCATGAACAGCACCGTTGCCATCACCGTTTTGCCGGTCATCTCAAACGGTGTGCCGACGAAGTTGGCAATCGCCAGCAGCGTCACAGGGAAGGCTGCATACAGCACGAACGGGCGGAATTTCCCTTTCGGGCCAATCTTGCGCCGGGAGTCGAGCATGATCCCGGTGCCCATATCGGTGAAGGCGGTAAAAAACTTCGCAATCAGGAAGATAATCCCCCCGTATGTACCGGGCAGTCCCAGCACGTCGGTGTAGAACTTCAGCAGATACAGCGTGCCGATATCCAGCAGGATGTTAGAGCCGAGATCGCCCATCCCGTAGGCGAGTTTTTCTTTAAACGGCAGGCGCAGGGTTGCCGGGTCAGAAGTATGTTGACTCATTATTGTTCTCCGTCTGCCCGCAGGTTTCCCCGCGGGCGAGCCTTATCAGATATGACGTAAGGTGCTAAACAGATCTGCCCATTCGCTTTGCTGGCGATAGAAGACCGGCGGTTTGCCGAGCGGGGCATCAACGGTCACGTCACCGCCCTGGCAGGTTTCCCCCGTCCACGCATTGACCCAGCTGTCCTGCGGCAGATAGAGCGACCAGTCGCGGCGTCCCTCTTCATGAACCGGCGCCACCAGCAGATCGCGGCCAAACAGGTACTGGTATTTCAGCGTGTAGGCGCGTGCGTCGTCCTCGTAGTGCAGAAACAGCGGACGCATCACCGGCAGGCCGCTTTTCGCGTTCTGCGCAACCGCAGCTTTGATATACGGCTTCAGGGTGGTGAACACGGTGGTCATGCGCGCGAAGTGCGCGATGGTTTCGGCGTCGCCGTCGAACTGCCAGTTGTCGCCAGGGCGATTGCCCTCGTGGGTACGCATCATCGGCGTAAAGGCGCTGAAATCGCACCAGCGCAGCAGCAGCTCTTTGCTGCGCTTCATCTCGAACAGCGTCGTATAGCCGCCAATGTCGCTGTGGTGCAGCCCGTGCCCGGTCATCGCCAGAGACAGCGCCGCCGGTACGACGGACGCCAGACCGTCGTCCAGGCTCCAGTCGACGTTCTGATCCCCCGCCCACATCATCACCGAGTGCTTCTGGCTGCCGGTGTAGCCCGCGCGCATGAAGAACAGGATCTCCCCGAGCTTGCCGGTCTCCTCCAGTGCTTCGTAGTTACATTTCGCCCACAGGGCAGGCCAGGCGTTATGCATGATCTCCGCGCTAACGCCGTTGTGCAGGAAGGTATCGGTCGGCAGATATTCCCCGAAATCGGCCATCCAGCCGCCGCAGCCCAGTTCGATCAGGTTCTTTTTGATGACCTCTTTGTACCAGCCGTAGGCTGCCGGGTTGGTCAGGTCGATAACGCCCGCGTAGAATTCGCCGAACTCAACGTGGTAATCCTCGCCATCGGCATCTTTGGTCAGATAGCCGCGTTTCGCCGCCTCTTCGCAGAGATCTTTATCGCTGGCGACGTACGGGTTGATATAGGAGAGGAACTGCACGCTCTCCTGTTTCCACTGCGCAATCCGCTCATCAAGCTGCGGATAGAGCGCGCTGTTCCACTTCCAGTTCCACATCACGCGTTTGCCGAAGGAGGTCATCCGGATGCCGGACCAGTCCTGCGCCCAGATGCCGTTCACCTTCACGCCGCCCTCGCGCATGGCGTCGAGCTTCTGCTGACACACCTCGGTGCCACCCTGAATACCCAGCGTCACGCCGTCGTAAACCCAGTCCGGCAGTTCAGGCTGACGCCCCAGCAGGCCGGTCAGTTTTTCCAGCAGATCGACGTAGGTTTCTGCGCATTCGAAGCGCAGCGTGGCGTTATCTTCCCAGAACGCCAGCTCGTGGAAGTCCGGCGCGCTGAAGTCGAAGTTCATATAACAGCTGTTATCCACGTGGCAGTAGTACTTCTGGGTGCTCACGAAGGTAGGCTGCGGGAAGAAGGTCCAGTAGTAATCGCCGCCCGCGTTCTCTTTGCAGTCGGCCTGCCAGGTGACATAGGTCTGCTTATTGCGGCCCACGCCCTGCTCGCTGGTCCACAGCGGAAACGGCTTGCCGCGCAGATCGAAATACGAGAACTGCTCGCCGCAGCCGTAAATATGATCGTCAGGCTGAGCTGCCAGCCGCAGCCAGATGCGGTTATGGCTGGCGGCGTCATTTTTCAGCTTCAGCTCCAGACGGCCTTCAGCATCTACGCCCACCAGCAGTGTCGCGCTCACCGCGTCGCCGCGGGTAAAGCGGATTGCCCAGCCCGCGCTTTGCTGCGTAACGGTCGCGTTCGTCAGGGCAATCTTTTCGTTGAGCTTGTCTTTGATGCTGAAGTTGCCGCGAAACATCTCGATATCCGCCTCACCTGCGCCGATCCACAGGCAAGGGGCATCCGCAGAGTGGGATAAAATCAGACGGTCCTGCCAGCGCAGGGTAAAACCACTTTCGTTATTTTTCAGGTCAATATTGTGTAGGGTACGCATAAAAACTCCGTCTTTATTATTTGGCCAGGCTATCCAGTAATCCGGCGGCTACGGCAGGCGCTAAGCCCGGCGCCAGCGGCAGGCGGGGGATCACCAGGCAGTGCAGCAGATGGTAAATATCCTGCTTGCCGTCCCAGACTTTGGTGGTCACTTCGTTATTGGTGTCCAGCTCCTGCCACCATGAACCGTTTTCGTAATCCATCAGGTACTTGATGCAGTAATCCCACCACTTCTGATACCAGGCTTCGTACTGCGCCTCACCGGTGACGGTGTAGAGCGCGTAAGCCGTACCCATCGCTTCGACGATTGGCCAGCGCACGCGTTCGCGGACGATTGGCTTGCCGTCCCAGCCCACGGAGTAGACAAATCCATCGGCCCCGTCGGGTGCCCAGGCGTCCCGGATGGTGGCGTGGAACAGGCCTTTCGCATCTTCCAGCAGCCATTCCGGCGGGGTTTCAAAGCGCGCTTCCAGGGCGGCGCGCAGGTGCAGCATCAGGCGACCCCACTCAATCCAGTGACCCGGCGTGCCGCCGTAGGCGCGGAAGCGGTGGGCGGGGTTATCGATGTTGTAGTCGCGGATCGGGTTCCAGTTGGTGTCGAAATGCTCGTTAACGCGGTACTCCCCTTTGCGCGCCACGTCGTGAATAATCACCGAGGCGATGCGCAGGGCGCGGTCGAGCCATTTACGGTCGTGGGTCACGTCATAAACGATCAGGAAGGCTTCCACGGCGTGCATGTTGGCGTTACCGCCGCGGTAATCTTCCGTTTTGCTGAAGGCTTCATCCCAGGACTCCAGGCACATCTGCTCCTGTTCGCTCCAGAAGTAGCGCTCAATCACCTCGATGGCGTCGTCCAGCAACTTGCGTGCCTGCGGATGGCCAGTGGTGACGGCGCTCGCCGCGCCCAGCAGGACGAAGAAATGCTGATAGCCCTGCTTGGAGGCATCAATTACGCCTTCATCGTTTACGCAGGCGTACCAGCCGCCGTGCTGTTTGTCGCGCAGCGGACCGTTCAGGGCATTAATGCCGTGCTCAACCAGGGCGTACGCACCAGGACGTCCCATGTTCGCCGCCACCGCGTAAACGTGCAGCATGCGGGCGGTGATCCACAGATGGGTGCCCATATCGCTACGCACCTGCCCGTTATTGCCCAGCCAGCCAAAGCCGGTCGGTACGGCGGCGTTTTTACCGAAATCAAGAATGCGGTCGGTCTCTTGTTCGAGCCAGCGGTTATGGCTCAGGGTATTAAACCATTTCATGTTCGGATCCTTTCTTAACGGCGAGCCATCATTTCGTCGACGATCTCACCCAGACGCTGAAGTTTTGGTACGGAAATATCACGCAGCATCAACTCGGTGTCCGGCAGGCCAATCACAGAGGACCAGACGGCGCGACCGGCTAAAAAGCCCGATGCCCCCGCCTGCATCGCCACGCTCACCGCGCGCGGGAATAACTTATCGTCCACGCCGGAGGAGAGGATCACCCACGGCATGGCGATGTTCTCGTGCAGCTTCTGCGAGGCCGCCAGCAGCTCCTGCTGCGTGCCCTTACCAAACAGCGGCATTTCCACTTTGTAGAGGTCGGCACCGCTGTCGCCCAGCTCTTTGGCCGCATCGATAATCGCCTGCTCGCGGTCAAACGCGGCGCCGCGGCGCGGTGGACGCACAACCGGCTCGATAATGCTCAACAGACCGTTATCGTGGCACAGCGTATTGAACGCTTTCACCATCTCCAGGCGCTGCTGCGGATCTTCATCGCTGCGCCACAGCACCAGCAGCTTCAGCGCCTTGCCGCCGTCGCGTTTGACCGCCTGCGCGTCAATGCTCTTGTCGATCACCACGCTGTCGACCGGAATACCGTTCCCCGGAATAAACTCGTCGGCTGCCACAATCATCGCGCAGCTTTTGGCCACGGCCCGCTGCTCGACAATCTGGCGATAGCAGAACTGCTGGTCGACGAGAATGGCAGAGGCGTACGGCGACAGAATTTTTGCCGCGTTGACTTTAAAATCCGTCAGGTGCTGGTCGGTTACCGGTACCGGCGCGCCTGCCGCCGCAAACATCAGGCGCATCGCTTCGCGCTGATCCACGGCCAGCATCGCAAAACCGCCGGAAGGTCGGGTGATATCTTTCAGGGTGTACATCGTCATTCCTCAGTCCTTTCGTATCAGTGTGATTTTTTCAGCCCGGCAGATGCGCGAACCTGTTCAAGAATGGCTGTCCAGTCTTCGCGCCCGCGCCCGGCGGCGCGTGCCTGGTTGTAAACTTCTCGTGAAGCCGCGCCCAGCGGCATTGGGACATGCAGCTGGTTGGCCACGTCGAGGGCGATCCCCAGATCCTTATGCGCAAGGTCGATCATGAAGGCGGGTGAAAGATCCCCTTTCAGCACCTTGTTCGGCCATGACGTGGTGAAGTGGCCTTTGCCCGCAGGTGTGCCGCTCATCACCTTGAGCGCCACGTCAAAGGAGAGGCCAAGCGCTTCGCACAGTACGGCGGCCTCGGCGGAAAGGGCGTTCAGGGCGATGCTCATGTAGTTATTGATGAGCTTCACGCGGATGCCCATTCCCGGCCCGCCGGCGTTAATCAGTTCATTACCCATCGCCATTAAGACGGGGGTGGCGCGCTCAACCTGCTCTGCCGTGCCGCCTGCCAGCAGGAGTAGCGTACCGGCGATGGCATGATCAGAGGTGCGCCCGACGGGCACGTCCATCAGGCTGAAGCCTTGCTCAGCCATGTCGCGGATCAGCGCGTCGGTTTGCAGCGGGTGAATGGTGGACATATCAATGACCAGCGCGTCGCGGGACAACCCTTCGCACACGCCGTGCTCGCCGAACAGCACGCTGCGCACCAGGTCGCCGTTTGGCAGCATAGTGATCACGAATTCGGCATCCGTTGCTGCCTGTGCGGGCGTTGCCGCCGCCCGGGCGCCGCTCTCTACCAGCGCCTGAACCGCCTGCGGGTTCACATCAAAAACGTTAAGCTGGTGGCCCTGTTTCAACAGATTCTTCGCCATGGGCGCGCCCATCTGTCCTAAACCGATAAATGCGATTGCTGACATGCCTCTCTCCTGTCACATCGTGTCAATTTTTGCGCGTTTGTGGTGTCTGTTTTTGATCGTATTTGTAATTTATAGTCAAAAAATTGACATGGGTCACTTTTTAAACATTTGGTGAAATTAAAATGAAGGCATCAGAAATCGCAGAAGGAATCACCATGACTCGCATCGTTTGTGTCGGCATTACCGTGCTGGATCGCATCTGGTATCTCGATGATTTACCAAAAGAAGGTGGGAAATATGTCGCAAAAGACTACACGGAAGTGGGCGGCGGCCCGGCGGCAACGGCTGCAGTGGCAGCCGCGAAACTGGGCGCGGAAGTGGATTTTATTGGTCGGGTGGGGGACGACGATACCGGCAGACGGTTGCTTGCGGAGCTGGAATCCCTGGGGGTGAACACCCGCTATACGCGCGTAGTTAAGGGGGCCCGATCGTCGCAATCGGCGGTGCTGGTGGACGCAGGTGGGGAAAGAGTGATTGCCAACTACCCCAGCCCCGATCTGCCCGCCGAGGCAGGCTGGCTGCATGAAATCGACTTCTCTCAGTGGGACATTGTCTTAGCCGACGTGCGCTGGCATGACGGGGCAAAACAGGCATTTACCCTGGCCCGTCAGCAGGGCGTTCCGACGTTGCTGGATGCGGATGTTACCCCGCAGGATATCGCGGAGCTGATCGCCTTAAGCGATCACGCGGCCTTCTCTGCGCCTGGGCTGCGGCGTTTAACGCAGTTGGATGAAACAGAAGACGCATTAAAAAAAGCACAAACGCTCACAAATGGACATGTGTATGTCACGCAGGGGCGAGACGGCTGTTTCTGGCTGGAAAACGGCGCGCTATGTCATCAGCCTGGATTTGAAGTGAAGGTCATTGATACCACCGGCGCGGGCGACGTGTTCCACGGTGCGCTGGCGGTCAGCCTGGGGCAGAAATTGCCCGCCGCAGACGCCGTGCGTTTTGCCAGCGCCGTCGCAGCACTGAAATGCACAAAGCCCGGCGGGCGCGCGGGTATACCCGACTGTGATCAAACCCGCTCTTTTTTGTCACTTTTTGTATAAAATGCGGGGCGTGATGGTTTTCAGAGGACAGCCCATGAGCCTTACCGAACTGACCGGCAACCCGCGTCACGATCAGCTGCTGACGCTGATTGCCGATCGCGGCTATATGAACATTGATGAACTGGCGCAGCTGCTGGATGTGTCGACGCAAACCGTGCGCCGGGATATCCGCAAGCTTAGCGAGCAGGGGCTGATCACCCGTCATCACGGCGGTGCGGGCAGGGCATCCAGCGTGGTCAATACGGCGTTCGAACAGCGTGAAGTTTCGCTTACCGAAGAGAAACGGGCGATTGCCGAAGCGATTGCGGACTATATCCCGGATGGCTCGACCATCTTTATCACTATCGGGACGACCGTGGAGCACGTTGCCCGGGCACTGCTTAATCATAATCATCTGCGCATCATCACCAACAGCCTGCGGGTGGCGCACATTCTTTATAAGAACCCGCGTTTTGAGGTGATGGTACCTGGCGGTACGCTGCGCCCGCATAACGGCGGCATTATCGGGCCTGCGGCAACGGCGTTTGTGTCTGGCTTCCGGGCGGACTACCTCGTGACCAGCGTGGGGGCGATAGAGCACGACGGCGCGATGATGGAATTTGACGTTAACGAAGCCAGCGTGGTGAAAACCATGATTGCCCACTCCCGCCACATTTTACTGGCGGCCGATCATACGAAATACCACGCCTCCGCGGCGGTTGAAATTGGCAACGTGGCGCAGGCGACGGCGCTGTTCACCGATGAGCTGCCCGGCCCGGCGCTGCAAAGTCACCTAAAATCCAGCAAGGTTGAGGTTGTCGAAGTGAATTCCGGAGAAGAGCAGCAGGCTGGCTGATCGTCTTATGGCCCGATATTGCGATTCGGGCCTTTCCTTTCTCTAAGCTGAATCTGGCGCATAGCTAAACTTTCTCTTTCCCGCTACAGTTACTTTTCCACGGCGAAAGGAGATAAACATGCTTTATATCTTTGACTTAGGAAATGTAATCGTCGATATCGATTTTAACCGGGTGCTGGGCGCATGGAGCGATTTTAGCCGTGTTCCGCTGGCGACGTTAAAGCAGAATTTCGCGATGGGTGAGACTTTCCATTTGCACGAGCGCGGTGAGATCAGCGACGAAGCGTTCGCAGAGCGTTTCTGTCAGGAAATGGGTCTCTCGTTAAGTTACGAGCAATTTTCCCACGGCTGGCAGGCCATATTTGTCGCGATCCGCCCCGAAGTGATCGACATCATGCACAAGCTGCGCGAGCAGGGGCATCGCGTTGTCGTGCTGTCTAATACCAACCGCCTGCATACCACCTTCTGGCCGGATGAATACCCGGAAATTCACGCGGCGGCAGATAAAGTGTATCTCTCCCAGGAGATGGGGATGCGTAAACCTGAGGCGCGCATCTATCAGGCGGTATTGCAGGAAGAAGGATTCACGGCAGCGGATGCGGTCTTTTTTGACGACAACGCCGATAATATAGAAGGGGCTAATCAGTTAGGTATCACCTCCATTCTGGTGACCGGAAAAGAGACGATACCGAACTACTTTGCGAAGCAGTTATGCTAAAAACCGTTCATCAAAAAGCCAATCACCACACGCGCCCGCTGAGGGCGTGGCTGAAACTCCTCTGGCATCGCATTGATGAGGACAACATGACCACGCTGGCGGGCAATCTCGCTTACGTGTCCTTGCTCTCGCTGGTTCCGCTGGTGGCGGTGATTTTTGCGCTTTTTTCGGCGTTTCCGATGTTTGCCGATGTGAGCATGCAGCTTCGCCATTTTGTTTTCGCAAACTTTATTCCTGCCACCGGCGATGTGATCCAGAACTACATTGAACAGTTTGTCGCTAACTCCAGCAAGATGACGGCGGTGGGGGCGTGTGGGCTTATTGTTACCGCGCTGCTGCTGATGTACTCCATCGACAGTGCGCTCAACACTATGTGGCGGAGCAAAAAAGTCCGCCCAAAGGTCTATTCCTTTGCCGTCTACTGGATGATTTTAACCCTCGGCCCCTTGCTGGCGGGGGCTAGCCTGGCGATCAGCTCCTACCTTCTTTCGCTGCGCTGGGCGAGCGATTTAAACAGCGTGATCGATAACGTGCTGCGCATCTTCCCGCTGATTTTATCGTGGCTTTCGTTCTGGCTGCTTTATAGCGTGGTGCCAACTACGCGCGTACCCAACCGGGATGCCGTGGTGGGTGCGCTGGTCGCGGCGTTGCTCTTTGAGTTGGGCAAGAAAGGATTCGCGCTTTATATCACCATGTTCCCCTCTTATCAGCTGATTTACGGCGTACTGGCGGTGATCCCCATTTTGTTTGTCTGGGTCTACTGGACGTGGTGCATCGTCTTGCTTGGCGCCGAAATAACTGTCACTCTCGGGGTCTACCGCGAACTTAAAAAAGCAGCAGAAGCTGAAAAACAACAAGAAGCAGACCAACCATGATTGCATTGATTCAGCGCGTAACCCGTGCCAGCGTCACCGTGGCGGATGAGGTGACGGGTGAAATCGGCCCAGGACTTTTGGTGCTCCTGGGTGTCGAAAAGGATGACGACGAACAAAAAGCCAACCGCTTGTGTGAGCGCGTGCTGGGCTACCGCATTTTCAGCGATGCGGAAGGCAAGATGAACCTGAACGTTCAGCAGGCGGGCGGCAGCGTGCTGGTGGTGTCCCAGTTTACGCTGGCTGCGGATACCGAACGCGGCATGCGGCCGAGTTTTTCGAAGGGCGCGGCACCGGATCGCGCAGAAGCCCTTTACGAGTACTTTGTTGAGCGCTGTCGCCAACAGGACATGAATACACAAACCGGACGATTCGCTGCGGATATGCAGGTTTCGCTGGTGAACGATGGCCCCGTCACATTCTGGCTCCAGGTATGAGCCAACTGGCGGCCTGGCCGCGGGTAACAAGAGAGAGTACAGCTATGTATCACCTTCGAGTACCGCAAACGGAAGAAGAGTTAGAGGTTTATTACCATTTCCGCTGGGAAATGCTGCGCAAGCCACTGCATCAACCTAAAGGGTCTGAACGCGACGCCTGGGACGCGATGGCGCACCACCAGATGGTGGTTGATGAAGAGGGCAATCTGGTTGCCGTGGGGCGTCTGTATATCAATGCCGACAACGAAGCTTCAATCCGCTTTATGGCCGTTCACCCCTCCGTGCAGGACAAAGGCCTTGGAACGCTGATGGCCATGACGCTGGAATCCGTCGCCCGTCAGGAAGGGGTCAAGCGCGTCACCTGTAGCGCCCGTGAAGATGCCGTTGAGTTCTTTGCCAAGCTTGGTTTCGTGAATCAGGGGGAAATCACCGCCCCGCAAACTACGCCGATTCGTCACTTTTTGATGATCAAACCCATCGCCACCCTGGACGATATTCTCCATCGTGCCGACTGGTGCGGGCAGCTCCAGCAGGCGTGGTATCAGCACATTCCGCTCAGTGAAAAAATGGGCGTGCGTATTCAGCAATATACCGGGCAAAAATTTATTACCACCATGCCGGAAACCGGCAACCAGAACCCACACCATACCCTGTTTGCCGGTAGCCTGTTTTCACTCGCCACGCTCACCGGCTGGGGACTGATCTGGCTGATGCTGCGCGAACGTCATCTCGGCGGCACCATTATTCTGGCCGATGCCCATATCCGCTACAGCGCGCCGATCAGCGGCAAGCCGAGCGCGGTAGCTGACCTGGGTGCACTGGGCGGCGATCTCGACCGTCTGGCGCGTGGGCGTAAAGCACGCGTACAAATGCAGGTTGAGCTGTTCGGCGATGAAACGCCGGGCGCGGTGTTTGAAGGCACCTATATCGTTCTGCCTGCGAAGCCGTATGGCGCGTATGAAGAGGGCGGGAACGAGGAGGAGTAGCAGTCGTCTGGAAAGCGGCTCGCAAATACACAACGTAGCAGGAATTATACTTCGCTTTATTCAGCGTATCCCATTAACGTAATCAGCTAGGGGTACGTCATTGACGTACATTGGATGTTTGCTACTATAAGCCAATGGCGTATGATTTATGCTATTCATTGAAACGGATATTTTTACAGAAGACGTCAAAACGTTACTGGATGACGACGAATATCATAGGTTCCAAATATTCCTGGCAACGCAACCGGATTACGGCGATCTGATCCAGAATACGGGAGGCTTGCGAAAGATTCGCTGGCTTGCTGGCGGTAAGGGAAAGCGTAGTGGAGTCAGAGTTATCTATTTTCACCGTACGCGTGAGTGTGAAATCAGGTTGCTGCTCATCTATCGCAAAGGGATCAAAGATGACCTCTCCGCGGGTGAAAAAGCCATACTGAAAAAGATGATTGAGAGGTGGTAAATGGATAAGGCGCTGTTTGAGCGATTAACCCAAAGCATTGCGCAAATCAACGAAATTGCCGAGGGCCAACGAGAGCCGTCGCGTACGTTTCAAATTGATGCGATGAAAATAAAAGAAATTCGTCAGGCGTCCGGGTTGTCGCAGAGTAAATTCGCGAACTTAATCTCAGTTAGCGTTGATACGTTGCGTAACTGGGAACAAGGCAGACGCTCACCTACAGGCCCCGCTAAAGCGCTATTGCGCGCCATTGCTAACGACCCTCAACATGTCATCCCAGCCCTATCGCAGTAAATAGCCCGGTTGCACAGAGGCTCGCCGGGCTTTAGTGGAGATTACTCCCCTTCCCCCGGGAACAGGAACGGGTTGATCGAGCTACGGGCAAAGCCCTCCTGCTCCATCTTCGCGTCCAGGATCAGCGAGGCGAGATCGTCGGCTACCGCTTCGACTTTCGGGTCTTTTTCCTGATACAGAATCTTCAGGTAGGTCCCGCAGTCGCCGCAGCTTTCGGCTTTCACCGCCGCGTCTTCGTTTTCCAGCGACCAATAGTTCAGATCGCGGGTCTGTTCGCAGTTGCTGCACTTGATGCGCACCACGTGCCACTCGGTTTCACACAGGTTGCAGTGCAAGTAGCGCAGCCCCTGCGTCGTACCAATCTGTACCATGCTGGAGACCGGCATTGAGCCGCACACCGGGCAAAACTGGCGCGCTTCGCCATATTCAGCGCGGGCTTTACCCGGGATCAGGCTCGCCATTTGCGCCCAGTAGAGCGACAGCGCAGCCCAGATGAACGGCGCTTTATCGCTGCTCACCAGCGAGAAGTCGGAGGCAAACAGCGCGCTCGCCATCTCTTCCAGCTCTTGCTCTGAGGCTTTTTCCAGGTTCTCAATGACCGCCAGCGCCGTGCCGCTCATTTCGGGCTTCAGCTCGGCAATCAGCGAATGCAGCAGCTTATGCCAGTGCTTGTCGCGCGGCAGAATGTGAATGTCCAGCGGCGGCTTGCCCTGCGCGTTGGCTTCTTTGATGCGTGCGGTCAGATCCATTTGCAGCGGGTGGTCGTATAGCACCACTTCCTGCGCATGGGCGACCAGCGCGGCAAAACGCAGAAAATCGCCCAGCGGGTTGTTCTCTGCCAGCTCGCGCAGACGCTCTGCGCGGCGGTTGTAGAGGTTCTTGAGTCTGGGGAACAACAACGGCGGAATATAATCCGCCGTGCGTTTCTCGCTCGACCCCAGCTCATCTTGCGGGATTATGCGAATACTCATTCAGATGACTTTTCCTGTTTCTGGCGGACTTCACGGTACCAGCGCGGGTGATGTTTCTTCGCCCACGTACTGGTTACCCATCCTTCCACCATCGCGGTAATGGTGCCTTTCACCCAAAGGGCGGCGTAGATATGCACCATGATAACCACAATTAACGCCACTGCGGCAAATGAATGCAGCATCAGCGCAAATCGGATCACCGGGATTGAGAAAGCAGGCGCAAAGTACGGACGCCAGATGATCACGCCGCTCACCAGCAACAGGACCAGGAAGATAATCGCCGCCCAGAATACGCATTTCTGGCCGAAGTTATAACGCCCGGTATCACCCACTTCCTCGTTGACAACGATCTTACGAATATTCTTCGCCCAAAAGATATCATCCCGATTGATTAGGTTATGGTGCCAGTAGCGGAAAAACATGATGATAAACGAGGCAAACATCACCACACCCACGAACGGGTGCAGGATGCGCGCCAGCTGCGGCGTGCCCAGTATCTGCATCAGCCAGTTGAAGGAGGGGAAGAAGAACCCCAGCCCGCTTATCGCCGCCAGCATGAAGCAGAAGGCGGTGACCCAGTGGTTGATGCGTTCCGGCGCGGTGTAGCGCACGATGGTGTCACGTTTTCTCATTTGCGCACCTCGTCTTTCTCTTCATGCAGGTTATCGTCTTCCTCTTCCGCGCGGTTCGGACCAACGCCGACGTAGTGGAAGATGCTCGCTGCAAAGGTGGCCGCAAAACCGACCGCGGCCAGCGGTTTCCAGATACCTTTCCAGAACTTCACGGTGGCGCTGATTTCCGGGTTCTCCGGCAGGCCATGGTACAGATTCGGCTTGTCGGCGTGGTGCAGCACGTACATCACGTGCGTACCGCCAACCCCGGCCGGATCGTACAGGCCCGCGTTATCGTAACCACGGGTTTTCAGCTCGCCCACGCGCTCTGCCGCCAGCGTTTTCATATCCTCTTTAGAGCCAAAGTGGATAGCGCCGGTTGGGCAGGTCTTCACGCAGGCTGGCTCCTGACCGACATTTACGCGGTCAACGCACAGCGTACATTTGTAGACGCGGTTGTCTTCCGGGTTCATGCGCGGCACGTCGAACGGACAGCCCGCGATGCAGTAGCCGCAGCCAATACACTGCTCAGACTGGAAGTCGACGATGCCGTTGGCATACTGAATGATAGCCCCTTCTGACGGACACGCCTTCAGGCAGCCCGGATCCGCACAGTGCATACAGCCGTCTTTGCGGATAAGCCATTCCAGTTTGTCGTTCTGTTCCACTTCCGAGAAACGCATTACCGTCCAGGACTTGGCGGTCAGGTCCGCCGGGTTGTCGTACACCCCGACGTTGTGACCCACTTCGTCACGGATGTCGTTCCACTCTGAACAAGCCACCTGACAGGCTTTACAGCCGATACAGGTGGTCACGTCGATAAGTTTCGCCACTTCCTGCTGGTGGTCCCGCGCCTGAGGCGCGGGCGTGAAACCGTTAGTCGCGGAACGACGGATAATGTCTTGAGATTGATAAGCCATAAGTCGTCTCCGTTACACCTTTTCCACGTTCACGAGGAAGGCCTTAAACTCCGGCGTCTGCGTGTTCGCATCACCGACGAACGGCGTCAGGGTATTCGCAATGAACCCTTTCTTCGCCACGCCCTCATAACCCCAGTGAATTGGGATGCCGATGGTATCCACCTGCTGACCATGAACGTTCAGCGTGCGAATACGCTTGGTCACCACCGCCTTGGCTTTGATGTAGCCGCGGTTAGAGGAGACCTTCACGGTATCGCCATGGGCGATGCCGAGCTTGCCCGCCAGCTTCTCGCCGATCTCCACAAACTGTTCCGGCTGCGCGATGGCATTCAGCAGCGCGTGCTTGGTCCAGTAGTGGAAGTGTTCGGTCAGACGGTAGGTGGTGCCGACATACGGGAACTTGTCCTTTTTACCCAGCGCTTCAAAATCGCCCTTGAAGATACGGGCTGCCGGGTTAGAGACCACGTTCGGGTGCAGCGGGTTAGTACCCAGCGGCGTCTCAAACGGCTCATAGTGTTCCGGGAACGGACCTTCCGCCATCTTATCGATAGCAAACAGGCGCCCCATCCCTTCAGGCTGCATGATAAACGGCCCGACATCGCTGCCTGGTGCGGCAGTGCTGTAGTCCGGAATATCCACGCCGCCCCATTTCGCGCCGTCCCACTTGAGTAGCTGACGCTTCGGATCCCACGGGTTGCCCTGCGGGTCAGCAGAGGCACGGTTATAGAGGATGCGGCGGTTAAGCGGCCATGCCCATGCCCAGCCCAGCGTATTACCGAGGCCCGACGGGTCGGCGTTATCGCGGTTGGCCATCTGGTTGCCTTTCGGCGTCCAGCTACCGGCAAAGATCCAGCAGCCGCTTGACGTCGTACCGTCGTCACGCAGGTGTGCGAAGGTGCTGAGCTGATCGCCTTTCTTCGCCAGCACGGTGCCGGTCGCCGGGTCGATAACGTCCGCCAGCGCCTTACCGTTGCTCTCCATGGCCACTTCTTCCGGCGCAGGGTTTTCCGGCGTCGAATAGTTCCAGGTCATGTTCAGCACCGGCTCAGGCGTTGCGCCGCCTTCAGCCGCGTACATTTTACGCAGGCGTAAGAAGATACCGGCCAGGATCTCGCCGTCGTTCAGGGCGATGCCCGGGGCGTCCGCGCCTTTCCAGTGCCACTGCAACCAGCGGCCAGAGTTGACGATAGAGCCGTTCTCTTCCGCGAAGCAGGTGGACGGCAGACGGAACACTTCGGTCTGAATCTTCGACGGGTCGACATTGTTCGACTCACCGTGGTTCTGCCAGAACGTCGAGGTTTCGGTATTGAGCGGGTCAATCGTCACCAGGTACTTCAGTTTCGACAGAGACTCGACAACCTTGTTCTTGTTCGGGAACGACGCCACCGGGTTAAAGCCCTGGCAGATATAGCCGTTGACCTGGCCCTGGTGCATCATTTCGAAGTACTGGAGGACGTCGTACCCTTTGTCCCACTTCGGCAGCCAGTCAAAGCCCCAGCTGTTTTCCGCCGTCGCCTTGTCGCCGTAGAAGGCTTTCATTAGCGAGACGAAGAACTTCGGATAGTTGCCCCAGTAGTTTACCTGGCCTTCGAGCAGCGGTTTTGGCGTGCTGGCCGTCAGATAGGTTTGCAGGTCGGTCTGTTTCTCGCTCGGCAGGTTCATGTAACCCGTCAGGCTCTGAGACAGCAGGCCAAGGTCGGTCAGACCCTGAATGTTGGAGTGACCGCGCAGGGCGTTAACGCCGCCGCCTGCCATCCCCATGTTGCCGAGCAGCAACTGAACCATCGCCATGGTGCGGATGTTCTGCGCGCCGATGGAGTGCTGCGTCCAGCCGAGTGCATACAGGAACGACGCGGTCTTATCTTTGGCGCTGGTTTCCGCAATCAACTCGCACACCTTCAGGAAGTCCGCCTTCGGCGTCCCACAGATGTTTTCGACAACCTCTGGCGTATAGCGGGACACGTGCTCTTTCAGCAGGTTCCACACGCAGCGCGGGTGTTGCAGGGTGGTGTCGCGCTTCGCAAAGCCGTTTTCGTCCAGCTCGTAGTTCCAGCTGGTTTTGTCGTACCTGCGTTTTTCGGCGTCATAACCGCTGAACAGGCCATCTTCGAAGTGGTAATCCTCACGCACGATCAGGCTGGCGTTGGTATAGGCTTCGGTGTACTCGCGGTTATATTTTTCGTTGGTCATCAGGTACAGCAATACGCCTGACAGGAAAGTGATGTCAGTACCTGAACGAATAGGGGTGTAGAAATCCGCCACTGACGCTGTACGCGTAAAGCGGGGATCGATCACAATCAGCTTCGCGCCGTTGTGGATTTTGGCTTCCATCGCCCAGCGGAACCCGACAGGGTGCGCTTCAGCGGCGTTACCGCCCATCACCACAATAAGGTTGGCGTTCTTGATGTCGACCCAGTGGTTGGTCATCGCACCGCGACCAAATGTTGGAGCAAGACTTGCTACCGTTGGTCCGTGTCAGACACGCGCCTGGTTGTCGACCGCGAGCATACCAAGTGCGCGCGTAAATTTCTGGGTTAAATAGCCGGTTTCGTTACTGGACGCTGAAGCACACAGCATGCCGGTGGAGAGCCAGCGGTTAACGGTGGTGCCTTCGGCATTCTTCGCAATAAAGTTGGCATCGCGGTCTTCTTTCATCAGCTTAGCGATGCGATCGAACGCCTCTTCCCAGCTGATTTGTTGCCATTTGTCAGAGCCGGGAGCGCGGTACTCAGGAAACTTCAGGCGGCTTTCGGAGTGGATAAAATCTACCAGACCGGCCCCTTTCGGACACAGCGCACCACGGTTGACCGGATGATCCGGATCGCCTTCGATGTGGAAAATAGATGCTTTGGCGTTTTTCGCACCGTCGCCGAGGCTATACATTAACAGCCCACAGCCGACGGAGCAGTACGTACAGGTGTTACGGGTTTCGCGGGTGCGCAGCAGTTTATACTGCCGAGTTTCCGCCAGCGCTACACCGGGCGCAAAGCCCAGTGCCGCCGCCGTGGTGCCTGCCATACCGCCAGCGCAGATCTTAAAGAACTGCCTTCTGCTGACCTGCATGGGTCACTCCTTGGTTCATTACGACATTGCTATGTAGTTTTACTTTGCGGTTGAGAATTAACCGCAAAGGAGAAAAATTTGCGTTAATCCCTCATTTCTCCGAGGGATAAGCCCAGAATACCACAATGTCGGTACGCCTGTTCCAACGGCGTTAAAACAAAGTGAACGTATTATCACGGCATTGATTATAAAGTGTGATATCAATCACATTTCTCTCTGCGGATGTTAAGGGTGTGTAGCAGATGACCGGTTGCACCCCTCCGAATTGAGTAGGAGAATGGATGCTGAAAAGTTGATCCATACTATGCGTAAGGTCCGCTGTTTGTGGTGCAATAGCAGGCTCACTTCCGTGGTTGTTCAGGAATACCGTCGTGTTTAAACAAAACCGTGCTACCCACGCGTCGCCACTGCCTGCGGGCATTGTGGAACTGTCGGTACACAGACCGCCTCACATTTCACATGCCACGCCGGATTTTCTGGCGGAAGAGGTCCCCGTTGCCCTGGTTTACAACGGGATTTCGCATGTGGTGATGATGGCCTCGCCGAAAGATCTCGAGCTGTTCGCCATCGGTTTCTCCCTCTCGGAAGGCATCATTGCGCATCCGCAGGAAATCTACGGCATGGACGTCGTACCGGCCTGTAACGGTCTCGAAGTGCAAATCGAACTCTCCAGCCGCCGCTTTATGGGGCTGAAAGAGCGCCGCCGGGCGCTGGCCGGACGTACCGGCTGCGGCGTGTGCGGTGTTGAACAGCTTAACGATATCGGCAAACCCATTATCCCGCTGCCGTTCACCCAGACGTTCAATCTGGCGCATCTTGATCGGGCGCTTGTGCACCTGAATGACGTTCAGCCCATCGGCCAGCTCAGCGGTTGTACGCATGCGGCGGCGTGGGTATTGCCGTCGGGGAGCATTGCAGGCGGGCATGAAGATGTTGGCCGCCACGTCGCGCTGGATAAGCTGCTGGGCCGTCGCGCTCGGGAAAACAACGTCTGGCAGCAAGGGGCCGCGCTCGTTTCCAGCCGCGCCAGCTACGAGATGGTGCAAAAATCCGCCATGTGCGGCGTGGAAATTTTGTTTGCGGTGTCAGCGGCAACCACGCTGGCGGTTGAAGTGGCGGAGCGCTGCAACCTGACGCTGGTGGGGTTCTGCAAGCCAGGCAGGGCGACAATTTACACCCATCCGCAGCGATTAATTGTTAATCAGTAATTTTGAATGAGTATAGCAAATCCTTCCGCTTTTAGTTGTTCATGATGAGTTCTAGTATTTATCTCATCAAGGCACGGTGCCTTATCTAAACAACTTAACGAAAGGGTTTATCTCATGAAAAGCATCAAAACTTTTGTCGCAGTAATCGCTCTGGCTACATCTTTCGGTTCTTTCGCTGCGCAGACTGTGACCGCATCCGCCTCTACGCTGGACGGTGCAGAAGCTAAAATCGCCGCACAGGCTCAGGAAGCGGGCGCGTCATCCTACAAAATTACCCAGGCATTCACCGGTAACCGCGTACACATGACCGCTGAACTGAACAAATAATTTCGCAGTACCGTCGAAAGAGCGCCCCTGGGGCGCTTTTTTAGTTTATGCCCGCCAGACGCAGTAGCGCCGTCACCACCGCCGCCGCGACGATCACCACAATTAACGGCATTTTGCGCCAGGCCAGAAACACCGCGAACCCCACCCCCAGCACGCGCGCCATCCCGGCAAAATGGTCCCCTTCATAAAACGTTGTCGCCAGCGCGACGGAGAACAACAAAACGGTAGCCGCATCTGAAAGCAGCGCCTGCGACCGTTCAGAAAGCGCCAGCCGGCTGCCGAGTTTTGCCCCACCGAGACGCATCAGATAGGTTCCGGCAGAAAGAATGGCGATGCCGAGAATAAAGACCGTCATGTTTTCCATTATTTTTTCCTCGCGGCAAGGCCGAGCAAAGAGAGCAGCACCGGCAGGCCAACCGGCGCAAACGGTACGGCGGCCAACGACAACACCGCGCCGCTACAGGCGCGGATCAGCGTGGTACGGTTTTTAAATGCCGGCACCACTAACGCCAGCAGGATCGCCGGGAACACCGCGTCCAGCCCGATGGTTTCCGGGTCTGGCAGTAGCTTGCCGACCATCGCCCCCAGCACCGCGCCCAGCGGCCAGATGATTGCCACGCCTAACCCGCACAGCCAGTAGGCCGCTTTACGCTGCTCGGCGGTTTTTTGCGACAGGCCAAACACCACGCTTTCATCGTTCATGATATGACAGCCCAGAAAGCTCAGGCCGCGCTTGCCCACCAGGTCACGCACCGTCACGCCGAACGGCACATGGCGCGCGTTTACCAGCAAACCCGCAGCGGCCGCTGCCAGCGGATTGCCGCCGCTCGCTACGATGCCGATAAACATAAACTCGGATGCGCCTGCCAGCACCGTGAGGGAGAGAACAAACGGCACCCACAGCGGGAAACCGTAGGCCATCGCCAGTGAGCCATAAGACATGCCGACCACGCCCACCGCTAGGCAGACCAGGACGATCGCTTTTATCGTGTCGCCTTTCAGGCAAGAGAGGTGATTCTTCATACCATTTTAGCCATATCGAACGTATTTCCATTATAATGAACGCATCAAAAACGTTTTACAAGACGAACGATTCGTTCGTTATAGAGAGAATGAGGCCGTTATTATGACGCAGCCAATCAGCGTAATCGCCAGAAGCCTGGTGCGAGAACGCCTGCGAACCGGACTTTCGCTGGCGGAGATCGCCCGCCGTGCCGGGATCGCTAAATCCACGCTTTCACAACTGGAGTCTGGCAACGGCAACCCTAGCCTGGAAACGCTCTGGTCGCTTTGCGTGGCGCTGGATATTCCGTTTGCCCGATTACTGGAGCCACAGCAGCCCGTCACGCAGGTGATCCGCCGCGGCGAGGGCACAAAAGTTGTCGCCGGGCAGGCGAACTACGAGGCGATTTTGCTCGCGGCGTGTCCGCCGGGGGCGCGTCGTGATATCTACCTGCTGCTGACTCAGCCGGGGGCAGACCGTATTTCCCAGCCGCATCCGCCTGGGTCGGTTGAGCATATTATCGTGACCCAGGGGCGGGCGATGGTCGGCCTGATCGACGCGGCAGAAGAGCTCGGCCCGGGAGATTACATTTGCTATCCCGCTGACCAGCCGCATATCTTTAAGGCGCTGGAGCCCGATACGCACGCGCTGCTGGTGGCGGAACAAAACTAAAGAAGATACGGAAAATCATGTCGCTTAAAGCCATTGCCAAAGAACTGGGGCTGTCTGTTACCACCGTCAGCCGCGCCCTCAACGGATATGACGACGTTTCTGCTGAGACGCGCGCCCGCGTGGAAGCGGAGGCCCAGCGCCGTGGCTACCGACCAAATACCTTTGCCCGTCGCCTGAAGATGGGCAAAATCGACGCCGTCGGGCTGGTGTTTCCGGTGCATCCTGTTCCGCTCAATAATAGCGTCTTTATGGACATGGTCGGCGAAATTAGCCACGAACTGGCGCGACATGAGATTGACCTGCTGCTCATCGCTGACGACGATCTGGCGGACAAACACAGCTATATGCGCATGATGCAGAGCCGACGCGTGGATGCGCTGATTGTCGCGCATACGCTGGATCACGATCCGCGTCTTGAGCAGCTTCAGGCCGCCGGGTTCCCGTTCCTGGCGCTCGGCCGCAGCCAGCTGCCGCAGCCGTACGCGTGGTTCGATTTCGACAACTATGCCGGTACGTATCAGGCCACCCGCTGGCTGATCGAGAAAGGCCATCAGCGCATTGCGCTGCTGGGCGAAAGCAACAACCAGGCATTCATCACCCAGCGTCGCCAGGGCTTCCTGGACGCGCTGCGGGAAGCCGGTCTTTCCAGCGAATGGCTGCGCGCCTTGCCCCCTTCGCGCCGCGTGGGGTATGCCACCACGCAAGAACTTCTCTCCCTGCCGCAGCCGCCCACGGCCATCATTACCGACTGCAACACTCATGGCGACGGCGCAGCGATGGCTCTGGCGCAGATGGGGCGCTTAACCGGTGAAAATGCCGTCTCGCTGGTGGTCTATGACGGTTTACCGCAGGACAGCATTGTCGATATCGATGTCGCGGCGGTGATCCAGTCTACCCGTCAGGGTGTCGGGAAACAGATTGCCGATATGGTGCGCCAGCTGATTAACGGCGACGACATTGATACGCTTCAGGTGCTCTGGCAGCCGGAATTTTCCCCAGGCCAGACGGCCTGATTACACCAAAATTCAAAACTCGATCACAGATCCGAAACGTTGTGGTTTATATCCGAAACGTTTCGGATCAACACTCAGGACATCCCGATGACAGGAGATGTCCGATGCAAGATGCCATTTTTCGACTTGAAAGCAATACGGTTGACGTGGTGCTAAAAACCCACCCGTTCGCCGAAATTCTCTACTGGGGGCCGCACCTTCAGCAATTCTCGCCGCAGGATGTGCTGAGTATTGCGCGCCCGGTTGCTAACGGCAGGCTGGACGTCGACTCCCCCGTCACGCTGATGGCAGAGCTGGGGCACGGCCTGTTTGGTTCGCCCGGCATCGATGGGCATCGTCAGGGGCTGGACGGATCGCCTGTCTTCACCACCACAGGCGTACAACAGCAGGGGCAAACCCTGACGGTAACGGCGGAAGATAAACAGGCGGGCCTGCGCCTGACCAGTGAATTAACGCTGGATGCCAGCGGCGTACTGGTGGTGCGCCATGGGTTAACCAACCTGAAAACGCAGGCGTGGCAGGTGGATCGCTTTGCCGTGACGCTCCCGATTGCCGAGCGCGCGCAGGAGGTGATGGCCTTCCACGGACGCTGGATCAGGGAGTTTCAGCCGCACCGCGTGATGCTTGAACATGACAGCTTTGTGATTGAAAACCGCCGGGGTAAAACCTCCCACGAACATTTCCCGGCGCTGATCGCCGGTACGCCATCGTTCAGCGAAATGCAGGGCGACGTCTGGGGTGTGCATCTGGGCTGGAGCGGCAACCACCGCCTGCGCGCAGAGGTGAAAACCGATGGCCGCCGCTATATGCAGGCCGAAGCGCTCTACCTGCCGGGTGAAATGGCGATTGAAGAGGGGGAAACGCTCTGGACGCCGCGCCTGTATGCCAGCCACTCCCCGCACGGGCTGAATGGCATGAGCCAGCAGTTCCACCGCTACCTGCGCGATAACGTTATCCGCTTCCCGGAAGATAAACCGCGCCCGGTGCATCTCAACACCTGGGAGGGGATCTACTTCGACCACGATCCGGACTACATCATGCGCATGGCCGACGAGGCCGCAGCGCTGGGCGTGGAGCGCTTTATCATTGACGACGGCTGGTTCAAAGGCCGCAACGACGACCACGCCGCGCTGGGCGACTGGTATCTGGACGAGAAAAAATACCCGAACGGCCTTAAGCCGGTAATCGATCACGTTAAACAGCTCGGCATGGAGTTTGGTATCTGGGTTGAGCCGGAGATGATTAACCCGGATTCCGATCTGTACCGCGCGCACCCTGACTGGGTGCTGGCGCTGCGGGGCTACGCCCAGGCGACCGGGCGACATCAGCTGGTGCTCAATCTTAATATTCCGCAGGCCTTTGATTATCTGGTCGAGCGCATGAGCTGGCTGCTGGGCGAGCATGCGGTCGACTACGTGAAATGGGACATGAACCGCGAGCTGGTGCAGCCAGGGCACAAGGGCAAAGCCGCCGCCGATGCCCAGACCCGCCAGTTTTATCGCCTGCTGGACGTGCTGGGCGAGCGTTTCCCGCACATTGAGTTTGAATCCTGCTCGTCGGGTGGCGGGCGAATCGATTATGAAGTGCTGACCCGCTGCCACCGCTTCTGGGCGTCCGACAATAACGACGCGCTGGAGCGCAATACTATCCAGCGCGGCATGGGCTACTTCTTCCCGCCGGAGGTGATGGGGGCGCATATCGGTCATCATAAATGTCACGCTACCTTCCGCCAGCACAGCATTCAGTTCCGCGGGCTGACGGCGCTGTTTGGTCACATGGGGCTGGAGCTGGATCCGCTCACCGTCGACGCGCAGGAGCGTGAAGGCTATCGACATTACGCCGCGCTGTATAAGCGGTGGCGCGAGGTCATTCATCACGGCACCCAGTGGCGCGTGGATATGCCGGACGCCACCACCCTGGCGCAGGGTATAGTGAGCGAAGACAAGACGCAGGGGCTGTTTTTGGTCAGCCAGCTCGCGATGCCGGATTACACCCTGATGATGCCGCTGCGCATGCCGGGGTTAGACGCCAGCGCGCAGTACCGCATCACGCTGCTCGATCACCCGAACATTCAGATTACGGGCGAGGGCGGGCACACCATGCGCAAGCTGCCGGCGTGGATGGACGCGCCGCAAACGGTAAGCGGTGAATGGCTGATGCAGGCGGGTATTGCGCTGCCAATTCTGGATCCAGAAACCGCCATTCTGATTGGTGTGGAACGCGTGTAAGGGTGACGGGCCGGGCAACCGGCCCTCCGTTGAGGATAAAAATAATGAACACAACAACCTGTACCCACAAAGACAACCCTAACTTCTGGATCTTCGGGCTGTTCTTCTTTCTCTACTTCTTCATCATGGCCACCTGTTTTCCGTTCCTGCCGATCTGGCTGTCGGACATCATCGGCCTGAACAAAACCCATACGGGGATTGTTTTCTCCTGCATCTCGCTGTCGGCCATTGCCTTCCAGCCGGTGCTGGGGGTCATTTCGGACAAGCTGGGGCTGAAAAAACACCTGCTGTGGATCATTTCGGTGCTGCTGTTCCTGTTCGCGCCGTTCTTCCTGTACGTCTTCGCCCCGCTGCTGAAAACCAATATCTGGCTGGGGGCGCTGAGCGGCGGGGTGTATATCGGCTTTGTCTTCTCAGCGGGTTCTGGGGCGATTGAGGCCTACATTGAACGCGTGAGCCGCAACAGCTTTTTTGAGTACGGCAAGGCGCGCATGTTCGGCTGTCTCGGCTGGGGGCTGTGCGCCTCAACGGGCGGCATCCTGTTCGGCATCGATCCGTCGTATGTTTTCTGGATGGGATCGGCGGCGGCGCTGTTGCTGATGCTGCTGCTGATGGTCGCGAAACCGAAGCCCAACCAGACGGCGCAGGTGATGAATGCCCTGGGCGCCAATCAGCCGCAGATCACCGCTAAAACCGTGTTCAACCTGTTCCGCCAGCGCAGAATGTGGATGTTCATCCTGTACGTGATTGGCGTGGCCTGCGTATATGACGTCTTCGACCAGCAGTTTGCTACCTTCTTCAAAACCTTCTTCGCCACGCCGCAGGAGGGGACCCGCGCCTTTGGTTTCGCCACCACAGCGGGGGAAATCTGTAACGCGATCATCATGTTCTGCTCGCCGTGGATCATTAACCGCATCGGTGCGAAAAACACGCTGCTGATTGCCGGGGTAATCATGGCGACGCGCATTATCGGCTCGTCGTTTGCCACCACTGCCGTGGAGGTGATTGCCCTGAAGATGCTGCACGCGCTGGAAGTCCCGTTCCTGCTGGTGGGGGCATTCAAGTACATCACCGGGGTGTTTGATACGCGCCTGTCGGCCACCATCTACCTGATTGGCTTCCAGTTTGCCAAACAGTCGGCGGCGATTTTCCTCTCCGCCTTTGCCGGGAATATGTATGACCGGGTCGGCTTCCAGGAGACGTACCTGATGCTGGGCTGCTTCGTGCTGGCGATTACGGTGGTGTCGGCATTTACGCTGAGTGGCAGGCGGGAGATTGCTGCTACCGCAGGGGCAGCAGCGTTAACACATCAGTCCAGGTAAAACACCTCGTTCAGCTCCGCACTCACCGGGCTGTTGTCCGGGTTAGACGGCATAACGTCAGCCATATGTTTCCACCAGCGCTGG
This sequence comes from Enterobacter hormaechei subsp. hoffmannii, assembly GCF_001729745.1. Taxonomy (GTDB): domain Bacteria; phylum Pseudomonadota; class Gammaproteobacteria; order Enterobacterales; family Enterobacteriaceae; genus Enterobacter; species Enterobacter intestinihominis. The sequence goes on along the minus strand of NZ_CP017186.1, from coordinate 4,451,141 downwards.
CAGACGTCGGTGTTTGCCACCGCGTTCCAGCGCTCCTCCGATTCAATCTCCACTGTCGCAAACAGCAGGTTGCGGGCTTTGTCGAGGTAAATGGCGTAGTGGTGCGCGCCGTGGGCTTTCAGCACCGCTTCCAGCTCAGGCCAGATCGGGTTGTGGCGGCGCGCATACTCCTCGTGCGCATCCGGGTTTACCTGCATCACAAACGCTTTGCGGATCATAATGCCTCCAGGTACAGCTCGCGGACCTCATCGCGGCTGGCGGTGCGCGGGTTGCACGGCGTGCACGGGTCAGCGAGGGCTTTATCCAGCCAGCCTTCAATATCGGCTTTGGTGACGCCGAGCTGGCTAAATCCGGACGGAATGCCGACGCGGGCACTTAGATCGCGAATCGCCTGAATGGCTGACATGCTGGCCGCTTCATCGCTCATGCCGCGCGTGTCAACGCCCATCGCCTGCGCCACACGGGCGAATCGGGCGACCGCGTTCGGGCGGTTAAAGTTTTCGATGATCGGCAGCAGGATGGCGTTGCACACGCCGTGCGGCAGGTTGTGCGTCGCGCCCGGCTGGTGCGCCAGAGCATGCACCAGCCCCAGCCCGGCGCTGTTAAACGCCATGCCCGCCAGATACTGCCCAAAGGCCATCTGCTCGCGCGCTTCCAGGTTGTGACCGTCTTCGACCGCTTTCGGCAGCCAGAGGTTGATCAGGCGAATGGCTTCCAGCGCGTTGGCATCGGTCAGCGGGTGTGCGCCCACGGAGACGTAAGCTTCAATGGCGTGGGTTAGCGCGTCCATGCCGGTTGCGGCGGTCACGGAGGCCGGAATATCGAGCATCACGCTGGCATCGTCCACGGCGATATCGGGGATGATGTTCGGATCGATGATCACCTCTTTCACCTGCCGCGCGGAGTCGATGATCACCGCGTTGCTGGTCATCTCCGCTGCCGTGCCTGCGGTGGTGTTGATCGCCACCAGCGGCACGCCCGCGTTTTTCACCTTGCCGACGCCGGAATAATCGGTTGACGGACCGGGGTTGGCGGTGAGGATTTTGATTGCCTTGGCGGTATCAATCGGGCTGCCGCCGCCAAAGGCAATCAGGTAATCACACTCTGCATCCTGATATGCCGCATAGCCTTTTTGCACCAGCGCTTCCGTCGGATTCGGGAATACCTCATCGAACAGGTGATACGACATCTGATGGGCGTCGAGCGCGGAAAACAAACTGTCGAGCAGGCCCAGCTTCACCAACTGGCCGTCGGTGACAATCAGCGCTTTTCCCCACTGTTTGTTTGCCACCAGATTGACCATATCGCCGATCGCGCCCGCGCCGTGCAGGCTGATTTTGGGGAGTGCCAACATAAAGCTCATGATAATTCTCCTTAATATGCTTTTGAGGTAATCCGTTCCCCTCACCCTAACCCTCTCCCCGGAGGGGAGAGGGGACTGCTCGGTGCGGCTTTTCACCCTCTCCCCTCAGGGGAGAGGGCAGGGGTGAGGGGCAATTTAATTCCGTCTTCGCTGCATCATCCGGCGGGTAATAATCGGCAGCGAAATCACCACGATCAGCATCGCGCCGATAATCACCGACATCACAATGCCGGGCACGTTGAGCAGGCTCAGGCCGAAGGACACCAGCCCCATCAGGAAGGCGGCGATAATCACGCCCACCATGCTGCCGGACCCACCGAGAATATTGACGCCGCCGAGCACCGCCATCGTCACCACCGCCAGCTCCCAGCCCATCGCGATGGTCGGGCGGGTGCTGCCCAGTCGCGAGGTAAGCAGCACCGACGCCAGGCCGGACATCAGCCCCACCAGCGCGAAGAGGATCAGGCTGTGGCGCTTCACGTTGATGCCGGAGTACCACGCGCCGGTCGGGTTGTTGCCGATGGCGTAGGTGCGGCGGCCAAAGTTGGTGCGGTGCAGCACAAAGGCAAACAGAGCGGCCAGCACGATAAACAGCGCGAATTCAAACGACAGCGCGCCCCAGACGTAGCCCTGGCCGAACCAGGCGAAGCTCTCCGGGTAGCTGTTCAGCGCCTGGTCCCCGAGCAGAATGTAGGTGATCCCGCGGTACAGGCTCATGGTGCCGATGGTGATGACGATGGACGACAGGTTAAAGCGCGTCACCAGAATGCCGTTGAACAGCCCGCACAGTAGCCCGACGCCTAATCCGACGCAGACCAGCAGCGGCGTATCGACGCCCGCCGCCGCGCAAAAGCCCATCACCGTGGAGCTGAGCGCGATGGTGGAGGCTACCGACAGGTCAATTTCCCTGGCGATAATCAGCATCGCCATCGGCAACACGATGATCGCTTTTTCGGTGAAGTTGAACGTCGCGTCGGAGAGGTTCCAGATATTGAGGAAGTAGGGTGAGGCGAGCGCGTTCACCACAAACACCGCCAGCGTCACCGCCAGCAGGAACCCCTCCCAGCACAGCAGACGCTGGAAGATGCCCGGCGCAGAAGTGGGTTTGATTGCTTCAGATGTCATCATTTTGCTCATGATTTCACCGCCAGTTTCTGACGTGCCAGCGCCGCATCGCGCAGTATCAATCGGCCTTTACGTTTATTGCCGCGCTCGTTCAGCAGCACCGCTATCACAATTACCGTGCCGGAAATCGCCATCTGCCAGAACGGTGAGACGCCGATCACCGGCAGGGCGTTGTTAATCACCCCGAGGAACAGTGCGCCAAACAGACAGCCGAGCACGCGCCCGGTGCCGCCCATGGTGCTGATCCCCCCAATCACACAGGCTGCCACCACCTGCAATTCAAAACCGTTAGCGACGTCAACATACGCAACGGCAAAGCGCGATATCCACAGGTAGCCGCAGAACCCGGCCAGCAGACCGGAAAGGCAGAAACTAATGAACTGCATTTTTCCGGCGTTGATCCCGGTGTAGTACGCTGCCGTGGCATTACCGCCTGCGGTGTAGAGCGCTCGTCCGGTGCGGCTGTAGCGCAGGAAGTAGCCCACCAGCAGCAGCGCGGCGATGGCACACCAGCTCAGCACCGGCAAGCCCAGCACTGACGCACGTGGCAGGCCGAGGAAATCTGTACCCATCTGGTTTGAGTTCACCCAGCCGCCGCCGGAGAGCAAAAAGATCATTCCGCGGTAGATGCTCATAGTGCCGAGCGTTACCACAATCGCCGGAATGCCCAGCTTCCACACCAGCAGGCCGTTTATCGCGCCCATCAGCAGCCCAAGCACGCTGGCAAGGATCAGCAGCGCCCAGACGGGCACGTCCGGGTAATGGAAATTAATCAGGGCGACAATCATCCCGGTCAGGGCCAGATTGGCCGCCATCGACAGGTCGATGCCTTTCGTGAGCAGCACCATCATCTGCCCGAGCGCGAGGACGATCAGAATGGCGGTGTCGTTAAACATCTCCACCAGGTTGCCCGGCGCGATAAACGATGGCACGCGGCTGCCAATGGCGACGATCATCAGGATAATCACCGCGCCCAGCAGGGCTTCGCGGTGTTTTAAGAGTGAGCTAAGCATTATGCCGCCTCCTGTTTTGCACCGCTGGCGGCGCTGACGATGGTTTCCGCCGTCGCGTCTCCCGCCTGGTACTCGGCCACCATCAGCCCCTCGTGCATGACGATAATGCGATCCGCCATGCCCATCACTTCCGGCAGTTCGGACGAGACCATAATTACCGCCAGCCCCTGACTGACCAGCTCGGACATAAACTGATGCACGGCTGCTTTTGAGCCGATATCGATGCCTTTTGTCGGCTCATCGAGGATAATCACGTCAGGGTGCGTCGCCAGCCATTTGCCGATCACGACCTTTTGCTGGTTGCCGCCAGAGAGGGTCTCCACCGCCTGCTTCCAGCTGAAGGCTTTCACTAGCAGGCGTTTGGCGTACTCGTCCGCCAGCTTCCATTCACGGTCGTCATGCAGCACACCGTTCGGATTGAGCTTGCTGAGCTGAGGCAGGCTGATGTTCTGGGCAATCGGCAGGGCGATAATCGCCCCCTGTTTCTGTCTTTCTTCCGGCACGCAGACGATACCGGCTTTGATCGCATCCGCAGGCTGGCGGAAGCGCCTGGGCTGTCCGTTGAGGATAATTTCCCCGGACGATGGCCGCGTGACGCCGGAAAGCGCCTGCATCAGCTCGGTACGCCCGGCCCCCACCAGCCCGTAAAAGCCGAGGATTTCCCCTTTACGCAGGGAGAACGAGATATGCGCAAACTCGGTCGGATGGCAGAGGTTTTTCACCTCCAGCACCGTCTCGCCTTTTTCGCAGTCGATTTTAGGGAAAGTTTGGGTAATGGCGCGCCCGACCATCATCGACACCATGCGCTCCTCGGTGATCTCATTTATTGCACCTGCGCCGACGAACGCGCCGTCGCGCAAAATGGTATAATGGTCCGCCAGCTCAAAAATCTCGTCGAACTTGTGGGAGATAAACAGGATGGCTTTGCCCTCCTGCTTTAAGCGCTCCACAATCTGGTAAAACTCGAGGATTTCATGCTGCGACAGCGCCGCCGTGGGTTCATCGAGGATCACCACCTGCGCCTCAAACGACAGCGCGCGGGCAATCGCCACCATATGACGCTGGGCGATGCTCAGGGTTTTCAGCGTCGCGCGCGGGTCGATTTGCACTTCCAGCCGCATGAGGATCGCCTGCGCCCGGCGGTGCATTTCCGGCCAGTCGAGCTTTTTCAGGAAGCCTTTGTGAAGGTACTGACCGACAAAAATATTCTCGGTGACCGAGAGTTCATCAAACAGCACGGTTTCCTGGTGAATGGCGGTGATGCCCATTTTATGCGCCGACTCCGGCGTCGGGAGATGAACGGGGATCGCTTTATAGAGAATTTCGCCCTCGTCGGGCTGGTAAATGCCGGTCATCACTTTGACCAGCGTCGACTTGCCCGCGCCGTTTTCGCCTATCAGGGCGGTCACTTTGCCGGGCCACAGCGCAAGCTGCACGTTCTCAAGAGCACGCACGCCGGGGAACACCTTGGTGATGCCAGAAAGCTGTAGCAATGGGGTCATGATAGTTCTCCTGGACAGAGGAATTTGTAGGGCGGGTAAGCGGCAGCGCCACCCGCCTTTTGCCGGATGGCGCTACGCTTATCCGGCCTACAAATTGCATCAAAAGATTTTCGAGAACTTATCAATATTGCTGGCATCGTAGACGAACGGCTCGGCCATCGCGCCGTTGCCGTCAGCATCCAGCTTCACTTTGCCCAGTCTGCCCATGCTGGCCTCACCTTTCGTGGCCGTGCCTTTCACCAGGTCATCCGCCAGGTAGGTTGCCGCATAGCCGAGGTCAATCGGGTTCCAGATGGCAAAGCTCTTGCTCGCGCCGGACTTCACCGCGCCCGCCATCTCGGACGGCAGGCCTAAACCGGTGACGTACACTTTGCCAATCTTGCCCTGGTCCTTCACCGCCTGCGCAGCGGCCACGATGCCCACGGACGATGGCGAAACAATCACTTTCAGTTCGGGGTAGGTTTTCAGCAAGCCGACCGCTTCGCGGTAGCTTTTGTCAGAGAGATCGTCTCCGTAGGCCACGGTCACCAGATTGACGGACGGGTACTTCGACAGCACCTTTTTCATCTCCGCAATCCAGGTATTCTGGTTGGTGGAGGTTGGCGTGGCACTCAGCACCGCCACGTCGCCTTTCTCGACATTCAGCGCTTTCAGCGCGTCGGCGGCGAGCTTCACGTTGGTTTCGCCAATCAGGGCATTATTGGACGGGTTGAGGTGGATCTGGCGTCCGGCTTTCGCCACCCCGGAGTCCCACGACACAACCTTAATGCCGCGCTGCATCGCTTTTTTCAGCACCGGCACGACGGCGTCCGGATCGTTCGCGGAAATCGCGATCGCATCCACGCCCTGGGCGATCAACCCGTTCAGCACCTCGATCTGCGCTTCCGCCGTGGTGGTAGTCGGGCCGGTATAAATCACTTTTACATCGCCTAACTCTTTGGCCGCCTCCTGCGCGCCGACGTTCGCTGCCTCGAAGAATCCATTTCCTAAGGACTTCGCCACCAGGGCGATTTTCACTTCTGCTAAAGCGGAACCGGACAACGCCAGAGCGGCAACGGTGAGGATCAAGCTTGCTTTTATTTTCATTGCTTTTACTCCACTGACTTGAGTTAGTTGTAGGGATTGCAGGTGGTTTTCGCCCCGTCTCAATGAGCGGGGCGCGATGTTGTTATTGGTACAGATCTAACGCCGACTGCATGGGGGTGACGCCAAAGCGTTTGCCCAGGGCGATCAGCTCTTCCCGGGTGATGGTCTGCTTCATGCCGCCCATGGAATAGACCTTCACCAGCACTTCCGCGGATTTCTCAGCGGTGTCGATCAGGCCGAAGGTTTCATCCAGCGTCGGGCCGCTGCCGAAGACGCCGTGGAACGGCCACAGCACCAGTGAGTGCTTCTGCATGTCCGTTGCGGTTGCCTGACCGATTTCGTCGGTGCCCGGCACCATCCACGACAGAATGCCGACGCCGTCCGGGAACACCACCAGACACTCGGTACTGCCTTCCCACAGTTTGCGGGTGAAGAAATCAGAATTATTTTCCAGCACGTAGGTCAGGGCGATCAGGTTGGTGGCGTGGCAGTGCATGATTACGCGGTCCTTGCCATTGGTCGCCTTGATGCGCTCGCAGTGGGAGAGGAAGTGTGCCGGGAGTTCGGATGTCGGTACCGCGTCGTCCGTCAGACCCCAGAGAATGTGGTAGCCCGCACCGTCGCTGTCCACTTTCACCACGCCAAGGTTGGCCTGCGGGTCGAGCTGGACGTTGCGGAAGAACTTCCCGGAACCGGTGACGATAAACGGCGTGTTGGCGAGCAGCGGCATCGGCTGGCTCAGGGCGATATAGCGCGGCTTCTGGTGGAAATCGGCGGCAAATGGCTCGATATCCGCGTCGTCCAGGCGTAGCGTCAGGTTGCCGCCGTTGCGCTCATCCCAGCCTTTGAGCCAGGCGTCAGAGGTGGCTTTGATCATGCCCTGGACGAACCAGGAAGTGGTGATGGTCTGCATAGTTTTCATTTCCAGTTATCGCGGTGAGGTTGAACCCCTCACCCTAACCCTCTCCCCAAAGGGGAGAGGGGATGGTTTGCTCCCTCTCCCCTTTGGGGAGAGGGCAGGGGTGAGGGGGCAGTTACCCGCGCTGACTCAACACGTCTTCCTCATATGCCCGCACGTTGTCCAGCCACTGGCTGCCCGCAGGCGCATCGTGACGCTGGCAGTACATCTCCCACACCGCCTGCCACGGCAGGGATTTCTGCTCTTCCAGCAGCGCCAGGCGCGCGGTGTAGTCGCCGTTTTCTTCCAGCTGTTTCAGGGCGGCGACAGGCTCCAGCAGCGCGCGCAGCAGGGCTTTCTTCATGTTGCGGGTGCCGATAACCCACGCCGCGATGCGGTTGATGGAGGCGTCGAAGAAGTCGAGGCCAATGTGTACGCGTTCAAAGAGGTCGTGGCGGATGATTTCGCTGGCAATGGCCTGGGTTTCGTCATCCAGCAGTACCACGTGGTCGCTGTCCCAGCGCACCGGGCGGCTGACGTGCAGCAGCAGACGCGGCACGTAGAGCATGGCGGCGGAAATTTTGTCGGAGATCACCTCGGTTGGGTGGAAATGGCCGGCATCCAGGCACAGCGCGGTCTGGCGGCTGGTGGCGTAACCCATGTAGAACTCGTTTGAGCCCACGGTGTAGCTCTCTGCGCCAATGCCGAACAGCTTGCTCTCGACGGCGTCGATGTGGTGCGCCGGGTCCAGTTTTTCGCTGATAGCTTCATCCAGCGCGGCCAGCAGACGCTGACGCGGGGCCAGTCGGTCTACGGTGATGTCTTTCATGCCGTCCGGGATCCAGATATTCATTACCGATGGCGTGCCAAGCTGCTCGCCGAAATACGCCGAGACCCGGCGGCTGGCTTTGACATGGTCGATCCAGAACTGGCGGATTTCGTCGTTGGCGTGCGCAAGGGTAAACCCGTCCGCGCTCAGCGGGTGCGAGAAGCAGGACGGGTTAAAATCCAGACCCAGCCGGTTGGCCTTTGCCCACTCCACCCAGTTCTTAAAGTGTTCCGGTTTGATTTCGTTACGCGCGACCGGCTCGTCGGATTCGAGATAAATGGCGTGCAGGTTCAGGCGCTTTGGCCCGGGGATCAGGCTCAGCGCCAGCTCCAGATCCGCACGCAGTTCGGTGGCGTTGCGCGCTTTGCCCGGGTAGTTACCCGTGGCCTGAATACCCCCCGTCAGGGAACCGCCCGGGTTCTCGAAACCGGCGACGTCATCACCCTGCCAGCAGTGCATGGAGACGGGCAGACGGTCGAGCTGGCGCAGCGCCTCTTCGACATCCACGCCGACGGCGGCGAAACGCTGTTTAGCCAGATCCCAGGCTTGTTCAAGTTGAGTGGTCATGCGCAAAGCTCCTTAGTCAGTCGTTTTTGCTGAAACTGCGCCCGGTAGCGGGCAATTTCATGGCAGGGATGGGGGGTGAAGGTGGTCAGGCTGTTATTCGCCGTCACCACCGAACGGAAATCGTCGACGTTTGAAAGTTCGTCCAGGGTCATCAGCTGAATGCCGATATTGCCGAGCGTGGAGGCTTCAATCGGACCTGCCACCACGGTAATGCCGCAGGCATCCGCGCAGAGCTGGTTCAGCAGCTGGTTCTGGCAGCCGCCGCCCACGATATGCAGTTGTGTGAACGGTTTGCCGCGAAGGTCAGCTAGCTCGCTCAGGATGTCGGCATACAGCAGGGCGAGGCTGTCAAAAATGCAGCGTGCCAGCTCGGCGGGGCGGGAAGGTACCGGCTGCCCCGCTTCAAAACAGGCGGCCTGGATTTCGGCGCTCATGTGCACCGGGTTGATAAAGCGATCGTCGTTCGGGTTGATCAGGAAGGTGCAGGCCTTCAGCGTTTCGGTTTCCGCGATAAGTGCGGGCAGGTCGGTGATGGCCTGCTCTTTCAGCACCCGCTGGAGCAGCCACAGCCCCATGATGTTCTTCAGCACCCGGTAGCGGCCTTCGGCACCGCCTTCGTTGGTGATGTTCGCCGCCATCGCGGCATCGCTGGTGTACGGGGTTTTGCTCTCGAAGCCCATCAGCGACCAGGTGCCGGAAGAGAGATAGGCCGCATCTTTGTCGGCGAGCGGCGAGGCAATGACCGCGCTCGCGGTGTCGTGACTGGCGACGGCGACAACAGGGATTTCATTCCCCTGCGGGCAAAGCCAGTGACCGATCACATTGCCCGGATGGGTTGGCGCGCCGAACCAGGACGGCGAGGCGCCCGTCCAGGCCAGCAGATGTTCATCCCAGTTATCGGTGTTGATGTTGACCAGCTGCGTGGTGGTGGCGTTGGTGTATTCCCAGTTCATATTGCCGGTCAGACGGTAGCTTAAGTAGTCCGGGATCAGCAGCGCATGCGCCACCTTTTCGACCAGCTCAGGCTGTTGCTCAACCAGCGCACGTAGCTGATACAGCGTGTTAAACGGCAGGAACTGGATGCCACTGCGACCATAGATGTTCTCCTTGCCAAGCTGCGCGATGGCGTGCGCCATCAGCCCATCGGTGCGGCTGTCGCGGTAGGAGACCGGCAGGCCGACGCGTTCGCCGTGACTGTCCAGCAGCACGTAATCCACACCCCAGGTATCAATGCCGATACTGTCGATGCGAATACCGTCTTCGCAGACGTTGTGAAGTCCGGTGCGGATCTCTGCTTCCAGGGCGTCGATATCCCAGGTAACAAAACCGTCCTGTTTTTGCAGACAATTGGCGAAACGGTGCATTTCGCGAAGCGTAAGGGTGTGCAGGTCGCAGTCCCAGGTGGCGAGCATTACACGGCCGCTGGATGCGCCTAAATCGACAGCCACACAATGGCGAAAAGTCATGGTCGGGTCCTTTCTTAAGTCATTAGCGAGGAGTGTAAGAAAGGGAAGAAATAGCCACCTTCTCGCCACTGACAGCCCAAATCTCGCGCTGGCAAGAAAGCAAAGATGAACGTGAGGGAGTTCACAGTTTCCAGTAATCGCGGGGTTTGCAGGCAGTGTGACGCTGACCGCATTTCCCGATCTTTCCGCCTGTTTCTTGAAAAACCGGCAGCTTTTGCGCGGTTTGCTGTCAAAAATTTAAGGTGAGCGGGGAAGGCCTTAATTACTATTTTGAGAACTTTTCTCATTGGTAGAGGCCGTTATGACCGTACTGCACAGCGTCGATTTTTTTCCTTCGGGGGCTTCGCCGGTTGCGATTGAGCCACGGCTGCCTCAGGCTGCGTTCCCGGAACATCATCATGATTTTCATGAAATTGTGATTGTTGAGCACGGAACGGGCATCCACGTGTTTAATGGTCAGCCGTATACCATCAGCGGCGGTACGGTGTGCTTCGTGCGCGATCACGACAGGCACCTGTATGAACATACCGATAACCTGTGCCTGACCAATGTGCTCTATCGTTCTCCGGATGCGTTTCAGTTTCTCTCCGGGCTGAATCAGCTGTTGCCGCAGGAGAAGGACGGCCATTATCCGTCGCACTGGCGGGTGAATCAGTCCACGTTGCAGCAGGTGCGTCAGCTGGTAAGCCAGATGGAGCAGAGCGAGGATGGACAGGAGACGCACGCCATTGCTACCCGCGAGATGCTGTTTATGCAGCTGCTGGTGCTGCTGCGGCGCAGCAGCCTGGTGGAAGGGCTCGAAAATAACGACGCGCGCCTGAATCAGCTGATGGCCTGGCTGGAAGATCATTTTGCCGAAGATGTCTGCTGGGAAACGCTGGCGGATGACTTTTCGCTCTCGCTGCGCACGCTGCATCGTCAGCTCAAGCAGCATACCGGGCTGACGCCGCAGCGCTACCTCAACCGTCTGCGCCTGATCAAAGCGCGTCACCTTTTAAGGCACACGGATGAAAGCGTCACGGATATCGCCTATCGCTGCGGTTTCGGCGACAGTAACCACTTTTCAACGCTGTTTCGTCGGGAATTTAGCTGGTCGCCGCGCGATATCCGTCAGGGGAAAGACGCGTTGCTTCAGTAACGCGAGGGCAGTCACCGTTTTTTTACCGCAGAAAGGCTAATAATGTCCGGTTATTCGCCGTCGAGGTTGTGGTGTGGCTGCTCAGTTAATTCTTCGTAAAGATGATTTTTTTGCCTCCGCGAGTCAGGCCGTTGCGGTGGCGGACCGCTATCCGCAAAACGTCTTTGCCGAGCATACCCACGAGTTCTGCGAGCTGGTGCTGGTGTGGCGGGGCAACGGCCTGCACGTCCTCAACGACCGTCCCTACCGCATCACGCGCGGAGACCTGTTCTACATCCGCGCCGAAGATAAACACTCTTACGCCTCGGTTAACGATCTGGTGTTGCAGAACGTCATCTACTGCCCTGACAGGCTTAAACTGAATGTCGACTGGTCGGGCAATATCCCCGGTTTACATGATGCCAGAGGCGAACCGCACTGGCGCTTAAGCAGCAACGGCATGGCTCAGGTGCGCCAGACGATTTCCCAGCTGGAGCAGGAGAGCCAGAAGAGCGATCCGGTGGCAAACCAGATGTCGGAGCTGCTTTTTGCCCAGCTGGTGATGACCCTGAAGCGCCATCGTTACGCTACGGATAATCCCTCTGCCACCACGCAGGAAGCGCTGCTGGATAAGCTCATCACCCGGCTTGCGGGCAGTCTTAACAAGAGTTTCGTGCTGGAAAAATTCTGCGAGCAGGAGCAGTGCAGCGAGCGCGCGCTGCGCCAGCAGTTCCGCACCCAGACGGGGATGACGGTAAACCACTATCTGCGCCAGCTGCGCATCTGCCACGCTCAGTATCTGTTACAGCATACGGAGCTGATGGTGAGTGAAGTGGCGATGCGCTGCGGCTTTGAGGACAGTAACTACTTTTCGGTGGTGTTTAACCGTGAGGTGGGGATGACGCCGGTTCAGTGGCGTCATCGCAGTCGAAAGGCAGCGTAATCAGTTCGCCATGCCGAGGCCGACGATATTGGCCGCAATAATTATCACCACGCAGCCCAGGCTCAGCACGCCAACCGGACGACGCCCGGCGTTGTTCCACTCTTTCAGCACCAGCCCAACCAGCCCGCCGCACAGCACGTAGAAGCTCATGTGCAGCATCCAGCTCATGTAGTCATACTGCGCCGGAATACTGGCGTGACCCCAGGCGTAGAAGAAGAATTGCAGATACCACATCAGACCGCCGAGGGCGGAAAGCAGGACGTTGGTGACGATCAGCGGTTTTGCCAGCGAGAAGTCGGCTTTTACCGACAGATCCTTCACTTTTGCCAGACGAATGAAGCAAAAGCCGAGGTTTACCAGCGCGCCGCCGCCCATGATCACCACGTAGCTTGGCAGGGCAACGTACAGCGGGTCGACGCCCAGCGCCGCAGCGGCGTCGTGCATCGGTTTGGCGGCGTTCATCGCGAACGACATGCCCGCCGAGAAGACGCCGCACATCACCGCCAGTAGCAGCCCTTTCTTCAGGTTGAACTCTTCGGCTTTGATGCCCATCTTGCGTTCTTTCAACTGGCCCGCGCGGGTGACAATTCCCACGCCGATCACCGCTACCAGCACGCCCAGCAGCGTCATTCGCCCACCCTGGGTGTTGATCAGCACATCGAAGTTGCCGTTGAGGATTGGCGTCATCAGGGTGCCAACAATCAGCGTAATGCCGATCGCGATGCCAATCCCCATCGACATTCCGAGGTAGCGCATGGTGAGGCCGTAGTTGATATTACCGATACCCCACATCGCGCCGAACAGGAATACCGGCAGCAGGGTGGAGGCGTTGAAGGAGGAGAAGTAGCCCCAGAAATCGGGCAGCAGCATGGCGCTGATTGTCCACGGCAAAATCAGCCAGGACACGGTACCGCCAACGGACCACATGGTTTCCCATGACCAGCCTTTCACCTTTTTAAACGGGGCATAGAAACAGGCTGCACTGGCCGCGCCTATCAAATGCCAGAAAATACCCATCGTAATCGCATGATTCATTTTTACATCCTCATCGTTTTTATAGCCGGAGGCTTCCCGCCGACTTGATGAGTGTAAAAATTAGGCGGTTTGGGAACCTTCAGAAGGTTGCCGCACTTTTGTTTTGAATGGCAATCAGCTCGTTAACCGCGTGAGCAGACTCACAATTCCTTCATTTCTCAAAAACCGAATAACCTTATAAAAACTACGGCATTGATAATCATTTTCAATATCATTTAATTAACTATAATGAACCAACTGCTTACGCGGCATTAACAGCTGTGCCGCCCGACAATAATGGAGAGGATTATGAGTTATACACTGCCATCCCTGCCGTATGCCTACGACGCACTGGAACCGCATTTCGACAAGCAGACGATGGAAATCCATCACACTAAACATCACCAGACCTACGTGAATAACGCGAATGCTGCGCTGGAAAGCCTGCCAGAGTTCGCTAATCTGCCTGTTGAAGAGCTGATCACCAAACTGGACCAGCTGCCAGCAGACAAGAAAACCGTGCTGCGCAACAACGCGGGCGGTCACGCTAACCACAGCCTGTTCTGGAAAGGCCTGAAAACCGGCACCACCCTTCAGGGCGACCTGAAAGCGGCTATCGAGCGTGACTTCGGTTCCGTTGACAACTTCAAAGCGGAATTCGAAAAAGCCGCTGCAACCCGTTTCGGCTCTGGCTGGGCGTGGCTGGTCCTGAAAGGTGACAAACTGGCGGTCGTTTCAACCGCAAACCAGGACTCCCCGCTGATGGGTGAAGCTATCTCTGGCGCATCCGGCTTCCCAATTCTGGGTCTGGACGTGTGGGAACACGCTTACTACCTGAAGTTCCAGAACCGTCGCCCTGACTACATCAAAGCCTTCTGGGATGTAGTGAACTGGGACGAAGCAGCAGCGCGTTTCGCCGCTAAAAAATAAGGTTGCATTGACGCCTGTGAGAAGCGAGTCTGATGACTCGCTTTTTTTGTATCTGAAGGAGTGGAGATGCATTACCCGGTGAATGTGTTTACAGGCAAGGTAAGGGAGTACGAAGGCAGTCGCCCGAGCGCTATCGCCAAAGTGCAGGTCGACGGTGAGCTGACGCTTACCGAGCTTGGTCTGGCGGGCGACCAGCAGGCCGAAAAGAAAATCCACGGCGGGCCCGATCGCGCGCTGTGCCACTATCCGCGCGAGCACTATCAGCACTGGAAAACCGAATTTCCTGAACAGGCGGACCTTTTCGTCGCCCCCGCGTTTGGCGAAAATCTCTCAACGGAAGGGCTGACGGAGAAGAACGTCTTTATTGGCGATATTTATCGCTGGGGCGATGCTCTGATTCAGGTCACCCAGCCGCGCTCGCCGTGCTTCAAACTTAACTACCATTTTGGCATTCAGGATATGTCGGCCCAGCTGCAAAACGCGGGTAAAACCGGCTGGCTGTATCGCGTTGTGCAGGCGGGACAGGTTTCGGCGGATGCGCCGATTGAGCTGGCTTCGCGCCTGAGTGAGGTGTCGGTATTCGAGGCCTGTGCCATTGCCTGGCATATGCCGTTCGACGATGAACAGTTTCACCGCCTGCTGTCAGCGGCAGGATTATCCACCAGCTGGACCAGAACGATGCAGAAGCGGCGGATAAGCGGCAAGATCGAGAGCAGTTCGCGGAGATTGTGGGGGAAATAATTGCCCCTCACCCCGGCCCTCTCCCTAAAGGGGCGAGGGTGAAAAGACCGCACCGAGCCGTCCCCTCTCCCCTATGGGGAGAGGGTTAGGGTGAGGGGATTATGAACGCTTATACAGCGGCAGCCACAGCGTTAACCGCAGACCGCCCAGCGGGCTGTCATCGGCTTTCACCCAGCCACGGTGCTGCTGCATGGCGGTTTCAACAATCGCCAGACCCAGCCCCGTACCGCCAGATTCACGGTCGCGCGCCTCGTCGGTACGGTAGAACGGACGGAAAATCTGCTCGCGATCTTCCGGGCTGACGCCTGGACCGTCGTCGTCCACGATGATAGTGATCCCGTCTTTATCCACCGAGAACGCCACTTCAATCTTCGTGTGCGAGTAGCGCAGGGCGTTACGCACGATATTCTCCAGCGCGCTTTCCAGCGTGTTGGGGTTACCGTACAGCGGCCACGGGCCCGGCGGGAAATTGACGGTGAAGGATTTGCCCATCTGTTCCGCTTCGAAGGCCGCGTTGTCCAGCACCTCATGCCAGAGGTGATTGGCTTTCACCGTTTCGCTCACCAGCGCGTTTTTCTGCTGATTACGCGACATCACCAGCAGATCGTTGATCATGCTGTCCAGGCGATGCGCTTCCGTCTCAATACGCTCCAGCTCTTTGCTCTCACCGCTGCGACGGCGCAGCAGGGCGGTACCCAGCTGTAAACGCGTGAGCGGCGTTCGCAGCTCGTGGGAGATATCCGACAGCAGACGTTGCTGGGCCGTCATCATTCGATCAAGCGCGCTCACCATCTGGTTAAAACTGGTTCCGGCGGCCAGGAACTCCTGCGGCCCGGATTCCAGCTCCGGATGCTGCCTCAGGTTGCCCTGCGCCACTTCGTCCGCCGCGTTTTTCAGCTTACGCGCCGGTTTCGCCAGGCTCCACGCCAGCCATAACAGCAGTGGGGAACTAACCAGCATGGTGACAATCAACAGCAACAGCGGACGGTCAAATAGCAGGTTGATGAAGTCGGACTGGGAACTGCTCGCGGGGCGAATCAGGTAGAGCTGGTAGTTATCTTCCCCATCCCGCACCGAGAAAGGGCCCACCATTTCTACCCGACCATATTTCTTTTTCTGCGGGTGATCGGCGTTATCCGCCTGGCCAATAAAGTTGCGGATAATCTGCATTTCATTGCGATCGGCCCCAATCACGCGGCCTTCACTAGTGACCAGTAAAAGACGTTGTCCGGGGGGCGCCCACTTGTCGATAGCGCGAAACAGCCTGCGCCACCACATTAAATCGTTCGGCGGATCGTTTGCCAGCTCCGCTTCCACGTGCTGCTCGATCATCACGCCCTGACGTTGCTCGCTGTCGAGCAGCTCCGTCATCTGGCGTGAGTCGAGTTTTGGCAACATCAAAACGAGCATTAAAACCAGTGCCAGCGTCAGCCAGAAGATGGCGAAGATGCGGGCGGTTAAGCTGCCTATCATGAAGCGGAAACCATCAGATAACCGCGACCACGCAGGGTTTTAAACCAGGGGTGACCGTCTTTACGCTCCGGCAGCTTACGGCGCAGGTTCGAGATATGCATATCGATGGCGCGGTCAAACGGGGTAAGGCGTTTGCCCAGCACTTCCTGGCTCAAGTGTTCACGCGACACCACCTGGCCGAGATGCTGCGCCAGCAGATACAGCAGGGTGAACTCGGTGCCGGTTAGCTCCAGCGTTTCACCGTCGAAGCTCGCTTCCTGGCGGCCCGGGTTCAGGCTCAGGGAGTCCACTTCCAGCGTAGGTGAGCTGTTGTCGGTATTCTGCTGCTGCTCGCTCCAGTGAGAGCGGCGCAGGATCGCGCGAATACGGGCCACCAGTTCACGGTCGTTGAACGGCTTAGGTAAATAGTCATCCGCACCCAGCTCAAGGCCGAGTACGCGGTCAAGCTCGCTGCCGCGCGCGGTCAGCATAATGACGGGGGTCTGGTGTGTCTGGCGAAGCTCTTTCAACGTATCAATACCGTTTTTCTTCGGCATCATGACGTCGAGCAAAAGTAAATCGATGCTGTCGTCAAGGAGACTCAGCGCCTGTTCCCCATCATGGGCAACCAGGACGTTGAAACCTTCCATGTCGAGCAACTCCTTTAAAAGAGATGTGAGCTCTCGGTCATCATCAACTAACAGGATTTTATTCATTGTTTAAATACCTCCGAGGCAGAAATTACGACATCAAGGCTATCTAATCCATGACTTTACGTTGTTTTACACCCCCTGACGCATGTTTGCAGCCTGAATCGTAGACTGTCTCTCGTTGAATCGCGACACGAAAGATTTTGGGAGCAAGTGATGCGCAAAGTTACCGCTGCCGTCATGGCCTCAACGCTGGCCTTCTGTGCGTTTAGCCAGGCTGCTGTAGCTATCAACAGCGATAACGGTTCCTCAGCAGAGGGCGCAACGCAGCACAGCAGCCAAAGCCATATGTTTGACGGCATAAGTTTAACCGAACATCAGCGTCAACAGATGCGAGATCTGATGCAGAGGGCACGACACGACCAGCCCCCTGTTAATGTTAGCGAAATGGAGACAATGCATCGCCTTGTCACCGCAGAAAATTTTGACGAAAGCGCTGTACGCGCTCAGGCAGAAAAAATGGCGCAGGAACAGGTTGCCCGCCAGGTAGAAATGGCGAAGGTTCGCAACCAGATGTTCCACCTGCTAACGCCCGAGCAGCAAGCGGTTTTGAATACCAAACATCAGCAACGTATGAACCAGTTGCGTGAGGTTGCACGGATGCAGCGAAGCTCAGATATGACGCTTTTCAGTAGCAATAGCAGTACCCGTAGTAACCAGTAAACCCTGTTTTCCTTGCCATAGACACCATCCCTGTCTTCCCCCACATGATGTGGGGGTTTTTTTTGCCCATCGTTCAGTGTTGTTAACGCTTTATTCATCCTTTCACTCCACCGCCATCCGTTATACTAGCGCCATGGCATGACAGGAGTGTTTATGAATCAATCCTATGGACGGCTGGTAAGCCGGGCCGCAATAGCCGCGACGGTGACGGCGTCGTGTTTGCTGATCATTAAAATTTTCGCGTGGTGGTACACCGGGTCGGTTAGTATTCTGGCGGCGCTGGTGGATTCACTTGTGGATATTGCCGCCTCGCTGACCAACCTGCTGGTGGTGCGCTATTCGCTGCAACCGGCAGATGAAGAGCATACGTTTGGCCACGGCAAAGCGGAATCGCTGGCCGCGCTGGCACAAAGTATGTTTATTTCTGGCTCCGCGCTTTTCCTGTTTTTGACCGGCATTCAGCATCTTATTTCGCCTTCTCCGATGAACGATCCGGGCGTTGGTGTGGTCGTAACCGTAGTTGCACTTATAAGCACACTTGTTCTTGTAACGTTCCAGCGCTGGGTTGTACGCAAAACACAAAGCCAGGCTGTACGGGCCGATATGCTTCATTATCAGTCTGATGTTATGATGAATGGGGCTATTCTTATTGCGCTCGGTCTGGCCTGGTATGGCTGGCATCGTGCCGATGCGTTGTTTGCGTTAGGGATAGGGATCTATATTTTATACAGCGCGTTGCGGATGGGGTATGACGCGGTACAGTCGCTTCTTGACCGTGCGCTTCCGGATGCAGAACGTGATGAAATTTATGCCATCGTGACCCACTGGCCTGGCGTCAGTGGTGCTCACGATCTTCGTACGCGGCAGTCAGGGCCGACCCGCTTTATTCAGATTCATTTGGAAATGGAAGACAACCTGCCACTGGTTCAGGCGCATATGGTCGCTGAACAGGTGGAGCAGGCGATTTTGCAGCGTTTCCCTGGGTCAGACGTCATTATTCACCAGGATCCGTGCTCTGTCGTCCCCAGGGCGTTTTGAGCTTTCGTAATTCGTTGTAAAAAAGTGAGCCAGACCAGCATTTTGTGGATAAATTACCACCATATGGCCTGACCTGAATCAATTCAGCTGGAAGGGATTGATATACTATTTGCAGTATTCGACGGTTGAACAGTTTCTTCCGGCAGCAGATTTCAATTTTGCATTCCTAAGTTCAGAGGTAGTCATGATTAAGAAAATCGGTGTGTTGACAAGCGGCGGTGATGCGCCGGGCATGAACGCGGCAATCCGTGGGGTTGTCCGTGCAGCGCTGACGGAAGGTCTGGAAGTTTTTGGTATCTATGACGGTTACCTGGGTCTGTATGAAGACCGCATGGTTCAGCTCGACCGCTACAGCGTGTCTGACATGATCAACCGTGGCGGTACTTTCCTCGGTTCCGCGCGCTTCCCGGAATTCCGTGACGAACACATCCGTGAAGTGGCTATCGAAAACATGAAAAAACGGGGTCTTGATGCTCTGGTGGTTATCGGCGGCGACGGCTCGTACATGGGTGCAAAACGTCTGACTGAAATGGGCTTCCCGTGCATCGGCCTGCCTGGCACTATCGACAACGACATCAAAGGCACTGATTACACCATCGGTTACTTCACCGCGCTGGGTACCGTTGTGGAAGCGATTGACCGCCTGCGTGACACCTCTTCCTCTCACCAGCGTATTTCCATTGTTGAAGTGATGGGCCGTTACTGCGGTGACCTGACCCTGGCGGCGGCCATTGCCGGTGGCTGTGAGTTCGTGGTAGTTCCGGAAGTAGAGTTCAGCCGTGAAGATCTGGTCGCAGAGATCAAAGCCGGCATCGCGAAAGGTAAGAAACACGCCATCGTTGCTATCACCGAGCACATCTGTGACGTTGACGAGCTGGCGAAGTACATCGAAACCGAAACCAAACGCGAAACCCGCGCGACCGTTCTGGGTCACATTCAGCGTGGCGGTTCCCCAGGCCCGTACGACCGTATCCTGGCGTCCCGCATGGGTGCGTACGCGATCGAGCTGCTGCTACAGGGCCACGGCGGCCGCTGCGTCGGTATTCAGAACGAGAAACTGGTTCACCATGACATCATCGACGCCATTGAAAACATGAAGCGTCCGTTCAAAGGTGACTGGCTGGACTGCGCGAAAAAACTGTACTGATCGGCTCTGTTGCCCGGTGGCGCTGCGCTTACCGGGCCTACAAAAGCACGGATCGTAGGCCGGGTAAGGCGTAGCCGCCACCCGGCTTTTTTGTGCCCATCCTTTTTTTATTCCTCCACGTTATAGCCAATCTTTTTTTATTCTTTAATCATCGGTTAGCTTTCTGGCACGCTGCATTCATCAAAACACTAAACAAGAGAGCCGGGCGATGAATAAATGGGGCGTGGGGTTAACATTATTGCTGGCATCGACCAGCGTTCTGGCAAAGGACATTCAGTTACTGAACGTGTCGTACGATCCGACGCGTGAACTGTACGACCAGTACAACAAAGCTTTTGCGGCGCACTGGAAACAGGAAACCGGCGATAACGTGGTGGTTCGCCAGTCTCACGGCGGTTCAGGTAAGCAGGCGACATCGGTGATCAACGGCATTGAAGCCGATGTGGTTACCCTGGCGCTGGCTTATGACGTAGACGCGATCGCGGAGCGTGGCCGTATCGACAAAAACTGGATCAAGCGCCTGCCGGACAACTCTGCGCCATACACCTCGACCATTGTCTTCCTGGTGCGCAAAGGCAACCCGAAACAGATTAAAGACTGGAACGACCTGATTAAGCCGGGCGTGTCTGTCATCACGCCGAACCCGAAAAGCTCCGGCGGCGCACGCTGGAACTACCTGGCGGCCTGGGGCTACGCCCTGCACCACAACAACGGTGACCAGGCTAAAGCGCAGGAATTCGTGAAAGCGCTGTTTAAAAATGTCGAAGTGCTGGACTCCGGCGCGCGCGGCGCAACTAACACCTTCGTCGAGCGCGGCATCGGCGACGTGCTGATTGCCTGGGAAAACGAAGCCCTGCTGGCGACCAACGAGCTGGGTAAAGACAAATTCGAGATCGTGACCCCGAGCGAATCCATCCTGGCTGAGCCGACCGTCTCCGTCGTCGATAAGGTTGTTGATAAGAAGGGCACCAAAGCGGTGGCGGAAGCCTACCTGAAGTACCTCTACTCACCGGAAGGGCAGGAAATTGCGGCGAAAAACTTCTACCGCCCGCGCGATGAGGCCGTCGCGAAGAAATACGAAAACGCCTTCCCGAAACTGAAGCTGTTCACTATCGATGATGTTTTTGGCGGCTGGACCAAAGCGCAAAAAGAGCACTTCTCTAACGGCGGCACCTTCGACCAGATCAGCAAGCGCTAAGCGTTTTACAAAGAACGACACGGTAACCCGGTGTGAGAAATCCACCGGGTTTTTTATTTGGTCATCATTTTGCGTTACTCTTTTGCCTCTATTGAAAACAGGGAACGCGTTGTGAAAAAAATTATCTTACTGATTCTGATCGTTATCGCCCTTGCCGCAGGCGGCGTGTACTGGATGAAAGCGGGTAATCCGAATGCGTTGCGTCATATCGTTCTCGACCAGTGTGTGCCCAACCAGCTGCATAACCGTAACCCGGCACCGTGTGCGCAGGTGAAGCCAGATGCGGGCTACGTGGTGTTCAAGGACCGCAACGGACCGCTGCAATACCTGCTGATGCCCACGTACCGTATTAACGGCACCGAAAGCCCGCTGCTGACTGAGCCTCAGACGCCGAATTTCTTCTGGCTGGCATGGCAGTCTCGTCATTTTATGAGCATGAAACGGGGAGCCGACGTGCCTGACAGCGCTGTTTCTCTGACCATCAACTCCCCGACCGGACGCACGCAGAACCATTTTCATATCCACATCTCCTGCCTGCGCCCGGACGTGCGCGAGAAGCTGAACGCGGCGCAGGGGCAAATCAGCACCCAGTGGCTACCGCTTCCGGGCGGGCTGGAAGGGCATGAGTACCTTGCCCGTCGGGTGACGGAGAACGAACTGGTGCAGCGCAGCCCGTTTATGATGCTGGCGGAAGAGCTGCCGGAAGCGCGCGACCATATGGGACGCTTCGCGCTGGCGATGGCGCAGCAGTCAGACGGCTCGTTTGTACTGCTGGCGACAGAGCGTAACCTGCTTATCTTTAACCGTGCGTCGGCTGAGGAATTGCAGGATCATCAATGCGATATCCTGAAGTGACCCCACCATAAATAGCATTTACTCGCCCTGCCTGTCGCCGTAGACTTGCTGAAAAATTCTACAGGAGACAGGTATGTCGCTCTGGTTAACGCATCCTCTGCTGCTTCCCTCGCTGATCGTCGGCGTCACCATCGTGCTGTGGGCGACGTCGCTGTTGCCGGAATTTATCACCGCGCTGCTGTTCTTTACGGCGGCGATGACCGCCAGAATCGCCCCGCCGGAAGTGATCTTTGGCGGCTTCGCCTCGTCTGCCTTCTGGCTGGTGTTCAGCGGCTTTGTGCTGGGCGTGGCGATTCGGAAAACCGGCCTGGCGGACAGGGCCGCCCGGGCGCTGTCGGCAAAGCTTACCGACTCCTGGGTGCTGATGGTGGCAAGCGTTGTGCTGCTGAGCTATGCCCTGGCATTCGTGATGCCGTCGAACATGGGACGTATTGCGCTGCTGATGCCGATTGTCGCCGCGATGGCGAAGCGGGCCGGCATTCCTGATGGCTCGCGGGCCTGGTTTGGCCTGGCGCTGGCGGTCGGGTTTGGCACCTTCCAGCTCTCGGCCACTATTTTGCCCGCTAACGTGCCAAACCTGGTGATGAGCGGCGCGGCGGAGGGCTCATACGGCATCCACCTCAACTATGTCCCGTATCTGCTGCTGCACACGCCGGTGCTGGGTATTCTCAAAGGCCTGATTCTGATTGGCCTGATCTGCTGGCTGTTTCCCGGCAACCCAAAACCGGCGAAGGATCTCGCGCCATCGGAACCGATGGGGCGTGACGAAAAACGACTCGCCTGGCTGCTGGCGGTGGTGTTGACGATGTGGGTAACGGAGAGCTGGCACGGCGTGGGCCCAGCGTGGACAGGGCTGGCGGCCTCGGTCATCGTTATGCTGCCGCGCATCGGATTTATCACCGGCGAGGAGTTCTCGGCGGGGGTGAATATGCGCACCTGTATTTACGTCGCGGGTATACTCGGGCTGGCCATTACGGTGACGCAGACCGGTATCGGTGCGGCCGTAGGCGAGGCGTTGCTCCATATCATGCCGCTGGATGCAGACCGCCCGTTTACCAGCTTCCTGGCGCTGACGGGGATCACCACGGCGCTCAACTTCATTATGACCGCCAACGGCGTTCCGGCGCTGTACACCACGCTGGCGCAGAGCTTCTCCGACGCGACCGGCTTCCCGCTGCTGTCGGTGATCATGATTCAGGTGCTGGGGTATTCCACGCCGCTGCTGCCGTATCAGGCGTCGCCGATTGTGGTGGCGATGGGCTTAGGGAAAGTGCCTGCGAAGGCGGGGATGCTGCTCTGCCTGGCGCTGGCGATTGCGACGTATCTGGTGCTGCTGCCGCTGGATTATTTGTGGTTTAGCGTATTAGGACGTTTGTAGTGGTTTTGTAGGGCGGGTTAGCGAAGCGCCACCCGCCCCAAAGGCAATTACGCCTGCTTAGCCGCTTCTGCCGCTTTAACGATCACCGCGAAAGCGTCTGCTTTCAGGGATGCGCCGCCAACCAGCGCGCCATCGATGTCTGGCTGGGTGAACAGCTCAGCTGCGTTTGATGCGTTAACGGAACCGCCGTACTGGATGATGACCTGCTCAGCCACTTTCGCGTCTGCTTTTGCAATGTGGTCACGGATGAACTTGTGCACCGCCTGTGCCTGCGCTGGAGTTGCAGATTTGCCGGTACCGATCGCCCAGACTGGCTCGTAAGCGATAACCGCGCCTTCGAACGCTGCCGCGCCCTGGGTTTTCAGCACAGCGTCGATCTGACGTGCGCACACTTCTTCGGTTTTACCCGCTTCGTTTTCTGCTTCGGTTTCACCGATGCACAGAACCGGGATCAGACCCTGCTCTTTCAGCACAGCGAATTTCTTCGCGATGAACTCGTCAGATTCTTTGTGGTAGGTGCGACGCTCAGAGTGGCCGATGATGATGTATTTCGCGCCGATGTCTTTCAGCATTTCAGCGGAGGTTTCACCGGTAAACGCGCCAGACAGGTTAACGTCAACGTTCTGCGCGCCCAGAATGATGTGGCTGCCGTCAGCGGCACGTTTAGCCAGATCCAGGTACATATCCGGCGGAGCGATGGCAACCGCGCAGCCGGTCACGCCAGCCAGCTCTTTACGCAGGTTAGCAACCAGTTCGTTTACCATGTGGCGGCTGCCGTTCAGTTTCCAGTTACCCATCACTAAAGGATGTCGCATTTCAATTCTCCACGCTCAATAAGCGAATTAAGGAATATGGCCACCCTTAAGGGCAGCATGGTCTGTGAATCAGTATAGAGATTTTCCCTCGAAAGGCTTTGCTTTTTGTCATTAATTCGCCCCCTCGAGTGCGTCTGATAGGGCCAGCTTAATCGGTTCAACCGCGAAGGTCAGCCCCTTTTCGCCGTTATCTGCGACAACATAGCGAACGGCACCTTCCGTATCGGCGTAATAGCGTTTGTTTTTCCCGGCGGTAAGCAGTTTTTGCAGCTTTTGCTGGCTTTGCGCTTTCGTGAAGGTGGGGGTAAAGGCGCGCAGAATAGCGCTCATATACTCCAGCGCTTTCGCTTTCGCTGCTTTCTGCTCTGGGCCCTGAATCGGCAGCCAGGTGATCTGCATGCTTTTGATTTTTAACGTTCCGCGCTCAAGGGCAGTGGAAGCATATAGATTCTCGTTAATTTTGCTGGCAGCGCGGGTCAGGGTTGGCGTATCGCGGGCACCGTCAATCGCACGGAACTCCCCCAGCGCAAGCGAGGGGTTTTCTTTATTGAAGGCTTCGCGGAACTGGCTGATAGATTGATCGAAAGAGGGGGCGCCCGCCAGAAGGTAGGGGGCGGTGACCGGGGAAGCCGGTTCCGCGGCGTGCAGAGAAAAACTGGCGCTCAGCATCGCTAAACACAAATAAAGAGAGTGTGCCGAACTTTTCATCAACTTTGCCCCTGGCCGTCATTGCCCATGATTAAAACGATATCTGGTCGGCTTGTCAAAAGGTCACAACTCCAGGGTAAAATGCGGGCTAAACAATAATAAGGAACCTTACATGACCATACAGCAGTGGTTGTTTTCATTCAAAGGGCGTATTGGACGCCGTGACTTCTGGATCTGGATGGCAGCGTGGGTTGTCGCCATGCTGCTTCTGTTTTTTGTTGCCTATAACGCCTGGCTGAGCACGCAAACTGCGGCTTTTGCGCTGGTCTGTTTACTGTGGCCAACCGCCGCCGTGGTGGTGAAACGTCTGCACGATCGCGGTCGCTCCGGCGCTTGGGCTTTTCTGATTATTCTGGCGTGGATGCTGGTGGCGGGAAACTGGTCAATGCTGCCCTCCATCCTCCCGTGGGTGGTGGG
The DNA here is from genome assembly GCF_001729745.1 of Enterobacter hormaechei subsp. hoffmannii. Classification (GTDB taxonomy): domain Bacteria; phylum Pseudomonadota; class Gammaproteobacteria; order Enterobacterales; family Enterobacteriaceae; genus Enterobacter; species Enterobacter intestinihominis. Next base: position 4,426,166 of record NZ_CP017186.1, on the reverse strand, counting down.
CAGACTGCTGCCGACGGTTATCTTTGTGATGATGGTTGTCGAACTGGGCGCGTTTATCGGCACCCAGAGCGAGAACAAATACGGAAAAGATACCCTTGAGGTGAAGTACCGCTGATCACCAGTAGTGTTCGGCGGTCATATGGCCCGGTCGGCGGCGAAGGTGTTTCGTCATCTGCCGGGTATCCTTCAGCAGTTGCTGCGTATCGCGCACCATCTGCGGATTACCGCACAGCATCACATGGCTGGTTTCGGTATTCATCGGTAAACCCACCGCCTCTTCCAGCGCGCCGCTTTCAATCAACGCCGGAACGCGGCCGGTTAACGAGCCAGCTGCGGTTTCGCGGCTGACCACCGTCTGAATTTTTAACTTCCCGCCATATCGCTGTTCCAGCGCCTGCATCTGCGGCAAATAGCTCAGGTCTGCGGCGTAGCGCGCGGCGTGGACCAGCACGATATTCTTAAAGCGCTCCAGATCTTTGCCGTACTCCAGGATAGAGAGATACGGGCCGATGGCCGTGCCGGTCGCCAGCATCCAGAGCGTGTCACAGTCGGGGATTTCATCCAGCACGAAGAACCCCGCCGCGTCGGAGACAATCTGCACCTCATCGCCCGGCTTCAGCGCGGCGAGGCGCGGGCTGAGCTTACCGTCCGGAACGGTGACCAGGTAGAACTCGAGATCCGGGTTATCAGGCGCGTTAACGTAAGAGTAGGCGCGCTGTACGCGTTCACCGTCGATATCCAGCCCGAGCTTGGCAAACTGCCCGGCGGTAAACGGATGAACGGGAGCGTGCAGCGTGAGGCTAAATAGCGCATCGGTCCAGAACTGTACCTTTGTGACTTTACCTGTTACCCAGTCCGCCATGATCTTCTCCTGTGCTGTTTCTCTCTTCTATCTTCCGTACTTGTGGGAAACATTTCCAGCCCATTCGGGCCGGAAAGCTCTATCGATCAAACGGTTTTACAGAATGTGCGTCTGTACGTCCGGGTCTTTGCGGTCGAGATAATGAATGGACTGAATGCGGCGAATGGTGCGGGATTTGCCGCGGATCAGCAGGGTTTCAGTGGTGGCCATGTTTCCCTTGCGGGTGATGCCATCCAGCAGATCGCCTTTGGTGATGCCGGTTGCGGAGAAGACCACGTTATCGCTGCGAGCCATCTCGTTCAGCGCGAGCACTTTATAGGCCTCGATGCCCATCGCCGCACAGCGCGCCAGTTCGTCTTCACCAATGCGAAGGTTCTCGTCGCTGTCGCCTTTGACCTCATGGCGTGGCAGCAGACGCGCCTGCATATCGCCGTCCAGCGCGCGGATCACTGCCGCAGAGACCACACCTTCCGGCGCGCCGCCGATGCCGTAAAGCACGTCGACCTCGCTGTCCGGCATGCAGGTCAGAATAGAGGCGGCAACGTCGCCATCAGGAATGGCAAATACGCGCACGCCGAGTGCTTGCAGATAAGCGATGGTGGTGTCGTGGCGCGGTTTCGCCAGGATGGTCACGGTGAGTTCGTTGAGCGGTTTACCCAGCGCCGCTGCGATATTGCGCAGGTTGGCATCCAGCGGCAGGCTAAGGTCGATAGCGCCTTTAGCACCAGGACCGACAATCAGCTTTTCCATGTACATATCTGGCGCGTTGAGGAAGCAGCCCTTATCGCCCACCGCCAGCACCGCCAGCGCGTTGGCCTGGCCCATCGCCGTCATGCGCGTGCCTTCGATCGGGTCGACCGCGATATCCACCGCATCGCCTTTGCCCGTCCCGACTTTTTCACCGATGTAGAGCATCGGGGCTTCGTCGATTTCGCCTTCGCCAATGACGATAGTGCCATCGATATTGACCTGATTAAGCACAATGCGCATGGCGTGGACGGCTGCGCCGTCTGCGGTATTTTTGTCGCCACGGCCCAGCCACTTGTAGCCTGCGAGGGCGGCAGCTTCGGTGACGCGGGAAAACTCGATAGCAAGTTCACGTTTCATGAGGTACTCGTACAATCAAAAGGAATTGCACGAAGTTTATCACAGAGTGGGGAGGGGGAGGGGTGGTGCGGTCTGAGCCCCTCACCCCGGCCCTCTCCCCAAAGGGGAGAGGGTTAGGGTGAGGGGTGAGTCTGTCTTACTCGTCGTGCTCTTCCCATGCCAGGGCACGTTTCACCGCTTTCTTCCAGCCGCTGTAGCGGTAGTTGCGCTCGGTGGTTTCGATGCCTGGACGGAATTCGCGTTCGATCACCGCTTTTTCCTGAAGCTCGTCAAGGTTTTGCCAGAAGCCAACCGCCAGACCTGCCAGATACGCCGCGCCCAGCGCCGTTACTTCTCGCACCTCAGGACGTTCAACGCGGGTACCCAGAATGTCGGACTGGAACTGCATCAGGAAGTTGTTGGCTACCGCACCGCCGTCCACGCGCAGGGCGTGCAGACGAATGCCGGAGTCCGCCTGCATCGCTTCCAGCACGTCGCGCGTCTGGTAGGCGATGGATTCCAGGGTCGCACGAATAATGTGGTTTGAGTTCACACCGCGCGTCAGGCCGAAAATCGCGCCGCGGGCGTACGGATCCCAGTACGGTGCGCCCAGACCGGTAAACGCTGGCACCACGTATACGCCGTTGGTGTCTTTCACTTTGGTCGCGAAGTATTCGGAGTCAAACGCATCGCTGATCAGCTTCATCTCGTCGCGCAGCCACTGAATGGAGGCGCCCGCCATGAATACCGCCCCTTCCAGGGCATAGTTCACTTCACCGCGTGGGCCGCAGGCGATGGTGGTCAGCAGACCGTTTTCTGATTTCACCGCTTTCTCGCCGGTGTTCATGAGCATAAAGCAGCCGGTGCCGTAAGTGTTCTTCGCCATCCCTTCCTTGACGCACAGCTGGCCGAACAGCGCCGCCTGCTGGTCACCGGCAATACCGGCGATAGGAATACGGGTGCCGCCTTTACCGCCGATGTTGGTCTGGCCGTATACTTCTGAAGATTTGCGCACGTCTGGCAGCATCGCACGCGGAATGTCCAGCGCGTCCAGCATCTTGTCATCCCACTCCAGAGTGTTGATGTTGAACAGCATGGTGCGCGAGGCGTTGGTGTAGTCGGTGACGTGAACGCGTCCCTGAGTCATCTTCCAGATAAGCCAGGTATCGACGGTGCCAAACAGCAGCTCGCCGCGTCGTGCACGTTCGCGTGAACCTTCCACGTGATCGAGGATCCACTTCACTTTGGTGCCGGAGAAATACGGGTCAATGACCAGACCGGTTGTACTGCGCACGTACTCTTCCATTCCGTCGCGCTTCAGTTTTTCGCAGATCTCTGAGGTGCGGCGGCACTGCCAGACAATGGCGTTGTAGATGGGCTTACCGGTTTCGCGCTCCCAGACAACGGTGGTTTCACGCTGGTTGGTGATACCGATAGCGGCAATCTCGTCAGAACTGATGTCGGCTTTCGCCAGCACTTCCACCAGCGTGGAGCTTTGTGACGCCCAGATCTCCATCGGGTCGTGTTCAACCCAGCCTGGACGCGGATAGATTTGCTCAAATTCGCGTTGAGACACGCTGACAATGTTCGCGTCATGATCCATTACGACAGCGCGGGAGCTGGTAGTGCCCTGGTCGAGCGCAACGATATATTTTTTTTCGGTCATGGTATGTGTCCCGTAGTCAGATTACAGCGAAGCTTTTTGTTGTGTGGTGGAAGTCGACTCTTTTTCCTCTTCCACACAGGTGTCGCACGGTAAGTGGCGACCAATTAATTTGCGATAGCCGAATGCGCCCAGCGCCGCCCCTACGATTGGCCCGAACAGCGGAACCAGGAAGTAAGGAATGTCTTTGCCGCCGGTAAAGGCGACATCGCCCCATCCTGCAAAGAAGGCGAAGGTTTTTGGACCCAGGTCACGCGCCGGATTCATCGCAAAGCCGGTCAGCGGACCCATTGATGCGCCAATTACCGCAATCAGAAGGCCAATCAAAAGTGGTGCCAGCGGGCCGCGCGGAATGCCGTTTCCGTCGTCGCCCAGCGCCATTATGACGCCCATCAGAATAGCGGTAATCACCATTTCAACTGCGAACGCCTGCACAAAATTAATATGCGGATTCGGATACGTTGAGAAAATGCCTGCCAGATCCAGACTTTCGACACTGCCACGCACCATATGATGCGTCTGTTCGAAGTCGGTGAAAAGATTGTAATAAAGCCCGTAAACTAACGCCGCTGCGCAAAAGGCGCCGGCAAATTGTGAAATGATGAAAGGGACAACTTTGCGTCCGTCAAAGCACGCGAATAGCCACAACGCGATGGTCACCGCCGGGTTAAGATGTGCGCCGGAAACCCCTGCGGTCAGGTAGATGGCCATCGCCACGCCCAGACCCCAGATAATACTGATTTCCCACTGACCAAAACTGGCACCCGCCACTTTCAGTGCAGCGACACAGCCTACTCCGAAGAATATCAACAACCCGGTACCCAGGAACTCGGCAATGCACTGGCCTTTTAAGGTTGATGTCTGACTCATAATCGGAATCCTGCAAAAGAGTAATGTTTATTGTTTGCGTGACCGCCCGTGACAGCCACGATGCCCTGTAGACATAGTGTTAATTTATCGTTAACGAGCACAAACGAGAAATATCGAAATCAAAATGTGTGGTCTGTGTCAATAAAATGAGCGTTTTCGCGCCATAAAGCGCGTTTTTGCATCAAAGGTATAATGTGAGCTGAATCATTTCATTAACTAAAGAGTTAACAATTTAGGGGTATATGCCGCGAACGCACCAGGACCAGACCTAAAAGTGTTGCAAACCGCGATCTGCGCGGTGTGTCGCTGGACACAGAGCGCCGCGCTCCATACAATCGACGGTATATGTCGTGCGCGTTTACGTTAAAGCGTCGCCTTGCAATTCAGGAGAGGTAGCATCATGTCTTTAGAAGTGTTTGAGAAACTGGAATCGAAAGTACAGCAGGCGATCGACACCATCACCCTGCTGCAGATGGAAATTGAAGAGCTGAAAGAGAAAAACAACTCCCTGTCCCAGGAAGTTCAGAATGCTCAGCACAGCCGTGAAGAACTGGAGCGCGAAAACAACCAGCTGCGCGAACAGCAGAACGGCTGGCAGGATCGCCTGCAGGCACTGCTGGGACGTATGGAAGAAGTTTAATTCCGGTGGGGTTAACTGATTAGGCCGGGTAAGGCGAAGCCGCCACCCGGCTTTTTTATGGTTTTCGCTAACCGATATCAAACCATAAAAAAGGCCGCCTGAGGCGGCCTTAACGCTACTTGTCCTGCGCTGTCGTAGCAAAAGCAACAAACCCAACAGGTTCATCGCTCTTTACAACGAGTACGCTGGCGACAATGAACGCGATACATAAATAGCGTTTCATTATGCGGTCCCTGCAGCTAACCGCTCCACCGTTCACCACCGGTGATAAGTCGGTGGACACAAGCCCGGTTAAAGGTTGCTTTACGGTGGTGAATACACCTTTCCCTGGACCGATGCCCATTTGCGAGATGGCGGAAAGGGACGCAGCATGATAGTTAGCAACAGCAGCGGAGTTAAGGTTTTTATAAATAATTAGGAATTTATAAAGGGTCGATGGGGTTACCTGAGGTTTGAACCAGGGTAAGATAAAAATCCTGGTTAAAGGTTGCTAGACTTCCCAACGGACCGCGAATCCCGAGGGACAAAAAAACCGCCACATTGCTGTTGGCGGTTTTTTTATGCATCTCGCTTACCGATTAACTACTCAATATCCAGCGCATCCTCAGAAAGGATAATGCCGGTATTGTCAGCATAAAGGTGGTCGCCCGAGAAGAAGGTCACGCCGCCGAAATTGACGCGCACGTCGCTTTCGCCGATGCCGTCGCCCGCTGCGCCTACCGGTATGGCCGCGATGGCCTGAATCCCGATATCCATGTCTTCGAGATCGTCCACCTGACGCACGGAACCGTACACCACAATGCCTTCCCACTCGTTCTGGACGGCAATTCCCGCCAGTTCAGCATCAATCAATGCACGGCGCACGGAACCGCCGCCGTCGACCACCAGAACGCGGCCACGGCCGTTCTCTTCGAGCAGATCGTACAGCAACCCGTTGTCCTCGAAACATTTCACCGTGATGATTTGTCCGCCAAACGACGACCGTCCACCAAAGTTGGAGAACAGGGGTTCAACGACGTTGACATCTTCCTGGTAGATGTCACAAAGCTCGGAGGTATCGTATTTCATAGGTTTAACGCTCTGTTGCTGCGAATGTGTTCAGTATATCGTGCGAAATGCCTTGTTGGCAAAATCATCAATTGTTAATTGATATTTGTCAGCTAACTCAGCGTCTGGCTTAAAACAATCCCGATGACGAACAGCAGGTTAGTCAGCAATGCGCCTTTTACCGTGCGCTCCAGCATCGGCGGCATGGCAGCCGGGCTCAGTTCACGCATGACATAGCGGGCCTGCTTAAACAGCAGCGGTGCGGCGAGCACAAACAGCCAGCCCCACAGGCTGTGCAGAGAGATCAGATTGAACAGCGCCAGGCAGACCAGCGCGCCGATGAGCAGGCAGGCGTGATAGCGGCGGGCATTCACCGGGCCCAGACGCACGGCCAGCGTGTTCTTACCGTTCTCACGGTCGCTGTCGATGTCGCGCAGGTTATTGATATTCAGCACCGCCGTCGCCAGCAGACCGCAGGCGGTCGCGGGCAGGAACAGGGCGGGGATCACCGTATGCGCCTGCAAGTACCAGCTTCCCATGACGCTCAGCCAGCCGAAGAACACCAGTACGGAGATGTCGCCCAGACCAATATACCCGTAAGGACGCGTCCCGACGGTATAGGTAATTGCTGCAATAATGGCGAGCAAGCCCAGCACCAGGAAGCCAATGAAATCGCTGGTGGTTTTCGAGGCGACCGTCACCAGCGCCAGGCCGGACAGGCAAATCAACACCACGGTGATAATCAGCGCCCGCTTCATCTGTGCCTGGGTAATCACTCCTTTTTGCATCCCGCGCAGCGGCCCGATACGATCAGGTTTATCGCTGCCTTTTACCGCATCGCCGTAATCATTGGCGAGATTAGAGAGGATTTGCAGTAGCCCGGCGGTGACAAGCGCCAGACCAGCCACCAGGGGATCGAAATGCCCCTGCCACCAGGCAAGTGCGGTACCGACGATAATGGCGGCAAAAGCCAGAGGAAGCGTTTTTGGACGCAGACTTTCGAGCCACGCCTGCGTACGGCTGATATCAGTCATAGTTATTTAGCCAATAAAAATGGGGGCCATAGCCCCCATCAACAGTGATGAAAATGCATTGAACGCGATTATAGAATAAAACGGCTCAGATCTTCATCTGCCACTAACGCATCCAGGTGTTTGCCCACATACTCTGCGTCAATGGTAATGGTTTGACCGTTAAGGTCGCTCGCATCGTAAGAGATATCTTCCACCAGGCGTTCCAGCACGGTGTGCAGACGACGCGCACCGATGTTTTCGGTGGTTTCGTTGACCTGCCATGCGGCCTGAGCGATGCGTTTGATCCCATCGTCGGTGAACTCGATATTCACGCCTTCGGTCGCCATCAACGCTTTGTACTGTACGGTCACAGAAGCGTTTGGCTCAGTCAGGATACGTTCGAAATCTTCAGTGGTCAGCGCCTGCAGCTCAACGCGGATTGGCAGACGACCCTGCAGTTCCGGAATGAGATCGGATGGGCTGGCAACCTGAAACGCACCTGACGCGATAAACAGAATGTGGTCAGTTTTCACCATGCCGTGCTTGGTAGAGACGGTGCAACCTTCCACCAGCGGCAGCAGGTCGCGCTGAACGCCTTCGCGGGAAACATCCGGGCCGGAGCTGTTGCCGCCGCGCTTACAGATTTTGTCGATTTCGTCGATAAACACGATACCGTGCTGCTCAACCGCGTCGATAGCGTCCTGTTTCAGCTCTTCCGGGTTAACCAGCTTCGCGGCTTCTTCTTCAATCAGCAGCTTCATCGCGTCTTTGATTTTCAGCTTACGCGCTTTCTGTTTCTGCCCGCCCAGGTTCTGGAACATGGACTGCAACTGGCTGGTCATCTCTTCCATGCCCGGAGGGGCCATGATTTCAACGCCCATTGGCGCGGCAGCGAGATCGATCTCAATCTCTTTGTCGTCCAGCTCGCCTTCACGCAGTTTTTTGCGGAATGCCTGACGCGCAGCAGAAGGTTCAGGCTGCTGTTCAGCCTGTCCCCAGTTATTTTTTGCCGGTGGGATCAGCACGTCGAGAATACGCTCTTCGGCCATCTCTTCGGCGCGATAGCGGTTTTTCTCAATCGCCTGGACACGCACCATCTTAATCGCTGAATCGGTCAGATCGCGGATGATGGAGTCCACTTCTTTACCCACATAGCCCACTTCGGTGAACTTGGTGGCTTCAACTTTGATGAACGGCGCGTTAGCCAGTTTGGCCAGACGACGAGCGATTTCGGTTTTACCCACCCCGGTCGGGCCGATCATCAGAATATTTTTTGGTGTCACTTCGTGGCGGAGCTCTTCGTCGAGCTGCATGCGACGCCAGCGGTTACGTAGTGCGATAGCCACGGAGCGCTTGGCGTTGTCCTGGCCGATAATGTGTTTGTTCAGTTCGCTGACAATTTCGCGTGGGGTCATTTCAGACATGGGCGATCCTTACGCTTTGGAGGTCAATTCTTCGATGGTGTGATTGTGGTTGGTATAGATGCAGATATCACCTGCAATATCCAACGCTTTCACCGCGATATCGCGCGCGTTCATGTCGGTATTTTCCAACAGCGCACGGGCTGCGGCCTGGGCGTACGGGCCGCCAGAGCCGATGGCAATCAGGTCGTTTTCAGGCTGAACCACGTCGCCGTTACCGGTGATGATCAGCGAGGCGTTTTCGTCAGCCACGGCCAGCAGCGCTTCGAGCTTGCGCAGCATGCGGTCGGTACGCCAGTCTTTTGCCAGCTCAACGGCGGCTTTCACCAGATGACCCTGATGCATTTCCAGTTTGCGTTCAAACAGTTCAAACAGCGTGAAGGCATCAGCCGTGCCGCCTGCGAAACCGGCGATCACTTTGTCGTTATAAAGACGACGTACTTTCTTCACGTTGCCTTTCATGACGGTATTACCCAGCGTGGCCTGGCCATCACCGGCAATTACCACCTGGCCGTTACGGCGTACACTTACTATTGTTGTCACGAGCAGACCCCCTGGTTACAGATTCGGGAAACAGAAGCCCTGAGCCTGTGCTCAGGGCTGAATTAAATGATAGATGGGGGGGATTTTGGGGGTTTCAACCCCCGGAGGCGAGTCGAATGCAGTTTGTGTGGCCAGCCACTTTCAAACGGGAAATGGTGCCGTCTGCGTTTTCTTTGCCTTTGACCGGTCCAATCACCACGCGATTCCAGCCGTTATTGGTGGTAATGCGTGAGTCAAATCCTTCAAATGCCAGCTGAGCTCGCACCGTTTCTGCCTGTTCGGCGCCTTTAAACGAACCGCACTGAACCATCCAGCGGCGTTCATCTTTTTTCTCAGCCGTCTGCTTTGGTGCCTCGGTCTCTTTAGTGACCGGCGCAGCCTGCTGCGTTTTTGGCTGTTGCGCAGTGGTATGTGCAGGCGTCTGCAACAGATCCTGATACGGCTGTGCTGTTTGCTTCTGCGGCTGGGCTTTCGGCTGCTGCTGAACAGGCTGCGTTTGTACGGTACGCGTCTGCTGCTGCGGTTGTGTACGCGGCTGTTGTACCGGCTGCGTCTGCGTCCACTGCTGCTGTTGCGTTTGCTGCTGTGCCTGACGCTGGCGCTGCAACGTTTGCTGACGCTGCGCCGGGGTTTGTTCGTTCCACGGTACTTCGTTCAGCTGCGTAGGCTGCTGGCGCATGTCCGCCTGCATCTGAGCGAGCAACTGGCGCTGTTCGTCCGTCAGCTGATCGGCATTCTTCACTTCACCCCCGGCAGAAGGCTCGGTAGGCGCACGTACGCCAGGCTGGCGGCTTTCCAGCTCTTTAATGTAGCGCCAGCGCTCTTCAGGCTTCGGAGGAAGGCCGTTGCCGACGACCTTGTTACCCTGAAGGGCTTCAGACTCTTCTTTTTTATGATGCGTAATGAAGTAGAGGCCGCCAATAAAGGCCACCAGCACAGCCGCAGCAATGGCGACCATGGCTGGGGAGACAGCAGACAGGCTACGTTGCTTGCTTTTTGAACTACTCTTTTTGCGTCGCGAAGGTGCCGGCTGGCCGCGACGTACATAATCTCGTTGTGCCACTATCGTTTCGCTGTATTTATTCGTTCGTCAGCCCGCCATGTTACTTAAGCGACGGGGCTTTGACCAGATAAGGGTGTCGAAAGGTATTTACTTTAAGTTAATGCCTGGGTAGAGCCGCGCACAATCAGCTCACAATCCAGTAGTCGTGACCCACTGCTAACTGTTTGACCGTGCAACTGATCCAGCAAAAGCAGCATCGCTTCCCGGCCAATGTCATACCGCGGCTGCGAAACAGTCGAAAGCGGCGGATCGCAAAACTCCGAAAGCGAAATATTATCAAAACCGATTATCGACAGGTCCTTTGGCACGCGCAGGCCGTGACGTTTGGCGTAGGATAACGCCCCCAGCGCCATCACGTCGCTGTGGCAGAAGACCGCGGTAGGCGGTTCTGGCAAGGCAAGCAATTTTTCCAGCGCCTGCCCGCCCGCTTCAAAGGTGAAATCACCGCGCGCAATGTAGTGCGGATCGACAACAGCCCCGGTACGGCGAAGCGCCTGAACGTAGCCCTGCAACCGGTAATGACACAGCGGCATCTCTTCTGGTCCGGCAATACAACCGATACGCTTATGCCCCAGCTCCTGAAGATAGTTCACGGCGTTGAACGCAGCGGTGAGGTTATCGATATGAACGGTCGGCAGCTCCAGCTCCGGCGCGAATTCGTTCGCCATGACCATTGGCGGTAAATTGCGCTGTTCTTCAATGCTGGCATCAAACGGCAGGCGTGAGCCAAGCAGCAGCATGCCATCAATCTGCTTGGTGATGATCAGGTCGATGAACGTTTTTTCCTGCTGGTTCTGGTGGGCACAATCACCAATCAGCACCAGATAGCCCTGGGCGGCGGCCGTGACCTCAATGCCGCGGATGATTTCGCTGAAGAAGGGATCGCAGATGTCCGGCACGATCACCAGGATGGTGCGGGATTCGTTGCGTTTAACGTTGCGCCCCATGGCTTGCGGGAAATAACCGACCTCAAGCGCCGCCTTTTCAACCCGGTTTCGGGTCGCCTGGGAGACTTTGTCAGGGTTCATCAATGCGCGGGACACGGTTGCTGTTGAGACTTGTGCTTTCTCGGCAACGTCTTTCATGGTCGCCGAGGCAACCTCTTTCCTGGACTTCAACGTCTTCTCCTCGCCTGAACACCGAACTGCGGACCGCACCATTTTTACAGATAGTTAATGGAATCGGTTACAGAATTTTCATAAAAAGTGTGAGGCGCATTAAATTTTTCGATCCGTCTTCAGCCTTCAATCGGATCGACGTCCAGAACCCACTTCACTTTTCGCGCTTCCGGCAGGGTATTAATCAGCGCCAGCGTGCCGCTGACGATCTGCTGTAAACGGATACGCGAAGGGTGCTGAAGTAAGAGTTGCCAGCGGAAACGGCCGCCGCGTTTCGGGGCGAGCGCGGGTACCGGGCCTAAAATCCACAGCTGATTATCCACCAGTGGGCTGGCCTGCAGGAGATTTCTCAGCTGTTGCAGGAATAGCGGCGCCTGCTGGTTGTTATGATCTTCCGCACGGATGATGACGTGGCTGGTCCACGGAGGAAGCTGCATCGTCTGACGTTCGGCCAGCGCCTGGTCCGCGAAGGCGTCATAGCCTTTGTGCAGCAGCGTTTGCAGCAGCGGGTGCTCAGGATGGTGCGTTTGCAGCACTACTTCGCCCTGCTTACCCGCTCGACCGGCGCGACCAGCAACCTGGGTATAAAGCTGTGCGAAACGCTCGGCGGAGCGAAAATCCGCGGAGAACAGCGCGCCGTCGACGTCCAGCAGGGCGACCAGCGTCACGTCCGGGAAGTGATGCCCTTTCGCCAGCATTTGAGTGCCAATCAGGATGCGCGCGCCGCCGCGATGCACTTCCGCCAGCTGCTGCTCCAGTGCCCCTTTGCGGCTGGTGGTATCCCTGTCGATACGCGAAATGGGCACATCAGGGAAGAACGGCGCCAGCGCCTGTTCGAGCTGCTCCGTCCCCAGACCCACCGGCACGATGTGCGTTGAGCCGCAGGACGGGCACTGACGGGGTACCGGACGCTGGCTGTCGCAGTGGTGGCAGCGTAAATGGCGCTGAGCCTGGTGGAAGGTGTAGTAGTGATCGCAGCGCGGGCACTCGGCAATCCAGCCGCAGTCGTGGCACAGCAACGCAGGCGCGAAGCCGCGGCGGTTCAGAAACAGGATCACCTGGTTGCCCGCCTGCAAATGTTGGCGCATGCGGCTAATCAGCGCAGGCGCTAACCCGGCCTGCACCTGCTGGCCTTTCAGATCCAGCACATGCTGAATGGCCGGACGGGCATTCCCCGCGCGGCGCGTCAGGCGCAGCATGTGGTATTTACGCTGGCGAACGTTGTGCAGCGTTTCAAGCGCGGGGGTGGCGGACCCCAGAATAATGGGGATTTGCTCGCTGTGGGCGCGGTACACGGCTAAGTCGCGGGCGTGATAGCGCCAGCCTTCCTGCTGTTTATAGGAGCTGTCATGCTCTTCATCGATCACGATAACGCCGAGATTTTTAAACGGCGTAAAGAGTGAGGAACGGGTGCCAATCACAATCGCCGCTTCGCCGTTTTTCGCTTTCAGCCAGGCGCTGAGGCGCTCGCTGTCGTTTAGGCCGGAGTGCAGAACCTCAACGGGCGCATTAAAGCGTTCACGGAAACGGGCGATGGTTTGCGGCGTCAGGCCGATTTCCGGCACCATTACCAGCGCCTGTTTGCCCTGTGCGAGCACATTTTCCAGTACGCTCAGATACACTTCGGTTTTACCGGAGCCGGTGACGCCCGCCAGCAGCCAGGCGGAGAAACGATCGGCGGCGCTGTGAATCGCGCCCACGGCGGTGGCCTGCTCGGTATTCAGACGCAGGCGATCGCCCGAGACGGAAAAGCCGTCGCGCCAGTCGTGAAGGGCAGGTGCTTCGCTGGCCAGCTCGCTCAGCCCTTTCTTCCTTAATGCCTGCAACGCGGTTTCGCTCACCTCGAGCTCGTCGACCTGATGGCGCCAGATTTTCCCCTGGCGTAGCGCGGCCAACGCCTGCTGTTGTTTTTGCGAGCGCTTCAGGCTGTTAATGTCGACCGCCTGACCCTGCTCGGTGGCAAACCAGTACCACATTGGCGCATGGCTGGCGCGCTTACCCTGACGCAGCATAATCGGCAGGGCGTGGAACAATACGTCGCCAATAGGATGGTGATAATAATCTGCCGCCCACAGCAGCAGTCGCCAGGTGCTGTGAGAGTAAACAGGTTCATCATCCAGCACTTCAACGATCGATTTCAGCTCGGTAAGCGGCAGCTCGCTTTTATCGCTGACGGAGACGACGATCCCCACGCGCTGCTGTTTACCGAACGGCACGGTCACGCGACAGCCCGCTTTGGCGCTCATGCTGTCGGGCAGCAGGTAGTCAAAGGTGCGGGGAAGCGGAACGGGCAGGGCAACGTGAGCGACGGGCATCGAATCTTCCTGACTTGAAAAGTGGCGCGTTAGTATACACATTAGTGAAAGCGGCGTGCGGATCAGTTTGCATACGTTGGTTAAATTCTGTATGATTCGCCGCCTTTGGTGTACTTTACGCCAAAGAACTTACATTCAACATCGCGTGGTGTCTGGCGTTAGGGCTGGAAGAGCGACGCGGCCTTAACTGAGGTTCTCCCATGAAAAAAGATATTCACCCGAAATACGAAATGATTACTGCAAACTGCTCTTGCGGTAACTCTATCCAGATCCGCTCTACCGTGGGTCACGATCTGAACCTGGACGTGTGCGGCAAATGCCACCCGTTCTACACTGGTAAGCAGCGTGATGTTGCAACCGGTGGCCGTGTTGACCGCTTCAACAAGCGTTTCAGCATCCCGGGCGCTAAATAAGTTTCCCGAAAAAAAGGCACCGCAAGGTGCCTTTTTTGTATCCGCTTATCAGTATTCCCACGTATCCGGGTCGATACCCAGTTCACGCATGATCACCTTCGCCTCTTCTGGAATTTCGTCACTGCGTTCTTTGCGCAGATCGTCATCGTTCGGCAACGGTTGGCCGGTAAACGCATGCAGGAACGCTTCGCACAGCAGTTCGCTGTTAGTGGCGTGACGCAGGTTGTTCACCTGACGACGCGTACGTTCATCGGTGAGGATCTTCAACACCTTCAGAGGAATGGACACCGTGATTTTCTTGACTTGCTCACTCTTCTTACCGTGCTCAGCGTATGGGCTGATATATTCGCCGCTCCATTCAGCCATGAGATACCTTTAATCCTCTCAGTCATTAATCTAAAGGTGCAAAACCGGTAACCATCAGTTTTGAACCGTAATCTTGCGTAGTTTACCGTAGAGACGATACCGAGGCACGGATATTGCCGCTGTAGCGTGTCCTAAAGCATATAATTTTAACGGCTATTTGCGCATTGCTCAATCTATACGCAAAGAAGTTTAGATGTCCAGATGTATTGACGTCCATACTTTCAATGTTTACTCTGGTGCCTGACTTTTCACCTCATTCGCCAGGAAGCCTCACCATGACGCGTAAACAGGCCACCATCGCAGTGCGTAGCGGATTGAATGATGACGAGCAGTACGGCTGCGTTGTCCCGCCAATTCATCTCTCCAGCACCTATAATTTCACCGGATTTAATGAACCCCGCGCGCATGACTACTCGCGTCGCGGCAATCCTACGCGTGACGTCACCCAGCGCGCGCTGGCGGAACTGGAAGGCGGCGCAGGGGCGGTATTAACCAATACCGGCATGTCTGCCATTCACCTGGTAACCACGGTGTTCCTGAAACCTGGCGATCTGCTGTTGGCGCCGCACGACTGCTACGGCGGCAGTTATCGTCTGTTTGATAGCCTGGCGAAACGTGGCTGCTACCGCGTGTTGTTTGTCGATCAAAACGACGAACAGGCGCTGAAACAGGCGTTAGCCGAACAGCCAAAGCTGGTTCTGGTGGAAAGTCCAAGCAATCCATTGTTGCGCGTAGTCGATATTGCGAAAATTTGTCAGCTCGCAAGGGATGCGGGAGCGATAAGTGTAGTGGATAATACGTTCCTCAGTCCGGCCCTTCAGAACCCACTGGCACTGGGTGCCGATCTGGTGTTGCATTCATGCACGAAATATCTGAACGGCCATTCTGACGTGGTAGCGGGTGTGGTGATTGCCAAAGATCCTGATGTTGTCACTGAACTGGCATGGTGGGCCAATAACATTGGCGTCACCGCGGGCGCGTTCGACAGCTATTTGCTGCTGCGTGGTATCCGCACCCTGTCACCGCGTATGGACGTGGCGCAGCGTAATGCCCAGGCGATCGTGGATTTCCTGAAAACCCAGCCGCTGGTGAAGAAGCTTTATCACCCGTCGCTGCCGGAAAACCAGGGGCACGAGATTGCCGCGCGCCAACAGAAAGGATTTGGCGCGATGTTAAGTTTTGAACTGGACGGTGACGAGCAAACGCTGCGTCGCTTCCTGAGCGGGTTGTCATTGTTTACGCTGGCGGAATCCTTAGGGGGAGTAGAAAGCTTGATCTCCCACGCCGCAACCATGACGCACGCAGGTATGGCACCCGAAGCACGTGCCGCCGCCGGGATTTCCGAGACGCTGCTGCGTATCTCGACCGGTATTGAAGATTCTGAAGATTTAATTGCCGATCTGGAAAATGGCTTCCGGGTCGCAGCCAAGGGGTAATCATGAGTGTGATAGCGCAGGCAGGGGCGAAGGGTCGTCAGCTGCACAAGTTTGGTGGTAGTAGTCTTGCTGATGTGAAATGTTATCTGCGTGTCGCAGGGATCATGACCGAGTATTCACAGCCGGGGGACATGATGGTTGTCTCTGCGGCGGGCAGCACCACCAACCAGCTGATTAGCTGGCTGAAACTGAGCCAGACCGATCGCCTCTCTGCGCATCAGGTGCAACAGTCCTTACGTCGTTACCAGAGTGAACTGATTGCCGGTTTGCTGCCTGCAGACGTGGCAGACGGACTGATAAGCGCCTTTACTCACGACCTTGAGCGTCTGGCAGCTCTGCTGGACAGCGGCATTACCGATGCGGTGTATGCGGAAGTGGTTGGCCATGGTGAAGTGTGGTCTGCACGCCTGATGGCCGCCGTGCTGCAACATCTTGGCGTGGAAGCCGCCTGGCTCGACGCGCGTGATTTCCTGCGTGCCGAACGCGCCGCACAGCCGCAGGTGGACGAAGGGTTGTCCTACCCGCTGCTGCAACAGCTGCTGGTTCAACATCCGGGTAAACGTATTGTGGTGACCGGCTTTATCAGTCGCAGCAACGCAGGTGAAACCGTACTGCTGGGCCGTAACGGCTCTGACTACTCGGCAACGCAGATTGGCGCCCTGGCGGGCGTGTCCCGCGTCACCATCTGGAGCGACGTGGCCGGTGTCTACAGCGCGGACCCGCGCAAAGTAAAAGATGCCTGCCTGCTGCCGCTGCTGCGTCTCGACGAAGCGAGCGAGCTGGCGCGTCTGGCGGCACCAGTGCTGCACGCGCGCACGCTACAGCCGGTTTCCGGCAGCGACATCGACCTGCAACTACGCTGTAGCTACACGCCGGATCAGGGTTCCACTCGCATCGAGCGCGTGCTGGCATCCGGTACGGGCGCGCGCATTGTCACCAGCCACGATGACATCTGCCTGATTGAGTTCCAGGTGCCTGCGGGCCAGGATTTCAAACTGGCGCACAAAGATATCGACACCATCCTGAAACGTGCCCAGGTGCGTCCGCTGGCCGTTGGCGTGCATAACGATCGCCAGCTGTTGCAGTTCTGCTATACCGCTGAAGTAGTGGACAGCGCCCTGAAGATTCTGGATGAAGCGGGACTGCCGGGCGAGCTTCGCCTGCGTCAGGGACTGGCGCTGGTGGCAATGGTGGGCGCGGGCGTCACCCGTAACCCGCTGCACTGCCACCGCTTCTGGCAGCAGCTGAAAGGGCAGCCGGTGGAGTTCACCTGGCAGTCGGAAGAGGGCATCAGCCTGGTTGCCGTTCTGCGCAAGGGGCCAACCGAAAGCCTGATTCAGGGCCTGCACACCTCCCTGTTCCGTGCGGAAAAACGCATCGGCCTGGTACTGTTCGGGAAAGGGAACATCGGTTCCCGCTGGCTGGAGCTGTTCGCCCGCGAGCAGGTCACGCTTTCGGCGCGTACCGGATTTGAGTTTATTCTGGCAGGCGTGGTGGACAGCCGCCGCAGCCTGTTGAACTACGAAGGGCTGGACGCCAGTCGGGCGCTGGCCTTCTTTAACGATGAAGCGGTTGAGCAGGACGAAGAGTCGCTGTTCCTGTGGATGCGCGCGCACCCGTACGACGATCTGGTGGTGCTGGACGTTACCGCCAGCGAGCAACTGGCCGATCAGTATCTGGATTTTGCCAGCCACGGGTTCCACGTCATCAGCGCCAACAAGCTGGCAGGCGCGAGCAGCACTGATAAATATCGCCAGATCCACGACGCGTTCGAAAAAACGGGTCGTCACTGGCTGTATAACGCCACCGTTGGCGCAGGTCTGCCGGTTAACCATACCGTGCGCGATCTGATTGATAGCGGCGACAGCATTCTGGCGCTGAGCGGGATCTTCTCCGGCACGCTCTCCTGGCTGTTCCTGCAATTTGACGGTACCGTGCCGTTCACCGACCTGGTGGATCAGGCGTGGCAGCAGGGCTTAACCGAGCCGGATCCGCGCGTCGACCTTGCCGGTAAAGACGTGATGCGCAAGCTGGTGATCCTGGCGCGTGAAGCGGGCTACGACATTGAGCCTGGCCAGGTTCGCGTTGAGTCTCTGGTGCCTGCGGGCTGCGAGGAAGGATCTGTCGATCACTTCTTTGAGAACGGCGACGAGCTGAACGAGCAGATGGTGCAACGTCTGGAAGCGGCAAACGAGATGGGCCTGGTGCTGCGTTACGTGGCGCGCTTCGAGGCGAACGGTAAAGCGCGCGTGGGCGTGGAGGCGGTACGTCCTGAACATCCGCTGGCGGCGCTGCTGCCGTGCGATAACGTCTTCGCCATCGAAAGCCGCTGGTACCGCGATAACCCGCTGGTGATCCGTGGCCCGGGTGCGGGGCGCGATGTGACCGCCGGAGCCATTCAGTCCGACATTAATCGCCTGGCTAAGCTACTGTAACCCCTCACCCTAACCCTCTCCCCTTAGGGGAGAGGGGACTGCTCGGTGCGGTCTTTCCCCCCTCGCCCCTTTGGGGAGAGGGCTGGGGTGAGGGGCCTTCTCACCCCCCATCATGAATCCCCTTCATCTTCCCTGAACAAACCTCAACGTTAATGTTGATTATTTCTGTTGACGTCATCCCGCTTTTCCGTCATTTTTACATCTGGACGTCTAAACGTATAGAAGTTCACAACACAACAAACAATGACACGCGAAAGATAGAGGTAAGGTATGAGCTTTTTTCACGCCAACCAGCGGGAAGCCCTGAATCAGAGCCTGGCCGAAGTAAACGGCCAGATTAACGTCTCTTTTGAATTTTTCCCGCCGCGCACCAGTGAAATGGAGCAAACCCTGTGGAGCTCTATCGATCGCCTGAGCAGCCTGAAGCCGAAGTTCGTCTCCGTGACCTACGGCGCCAACTCCGGTGAGCGTGACCGCACGCACAGCATCATTAAGGGCATTAAAGACCGAACCGGTCTGGAAGCGGCACCGCACCTCACCTGTATCGACGCCACCCCTGATGAACTGCGCGCGATTGCTCAGGACTACTGGAACAACGGCATTCGTCATATCGTTGCCCTGCGCGGCGACCTGCCGCCGGGGAGCGGTAAGCCGGACATGTACGCCACCGATCTGGTTGCCCTGCTGAAAGACGTTGCTGACTTTGATATTTCCGTTGCCGCTTACCCGGAAGTTCACCCGGAAGCGAAAAGCGCCCAGGCGGATCTGCTTAACCTGAAGCGTAAGGTGGACGCAGGTGCCAATCGCGCCATTACTCAGTTCTTCTTTGATGTGGAAAGCTATTTACGCTTTCGCGACCGCTGCGTCTCGGCGGGTATTGATGTCGAAATCATCCCTGGCATTCTGCCGGTCTCGAACTTCAAACAGGCGAAGAAATTCGCGGATATGACCAACGTGCGCATTCCGCTGTGGATGTCCAAAATGTACGAAGGTTTGGACGATGACCCGGAAACACGCAAGCTGGTGGGGGCCAATATCGCGATGGATATGGTGAAGATTTTAAGCCGTGAAGGGGTGAAGGATTTCCACTTCTATACGCTTAACCGCGCGGAGATGAGTTACGCCATTTGCCATACGCTGGGTGTCCGCCCGGCGTTATAAAGTAAAAATCCCTCATAAAGTGAGGGTTTTTTACTCGAACAGAAAGTTAAAAGGTATTAGCTATCGAATCTGTGGATTAATTCAACTATCTCTTATCGCTAGTGGTGTATATCGTAACGGTAACACTGTAAAGGGAGCATAGCGATGAGCATGTCAGACGAGACCAATAACGCGGCATCCGCCGGCAAATGTCCGTTCCACCAGGGCGGCGTCGATCACAGCGCGGGTGCAGGTACCGGCAGCAAAGAGTGGTGGCCTAAACAACTCCGCATCGATTTACTTAATCAACACTCCAGCCGTTCAAACCCTCTGGGTGAAGACTTCGACTACCGTAAAGAATTCAGTAAGCTCGACTATTCCGCCCTTAAGGGCGATCTCAAAGCACTGTTAACCGACTCACAACCGTGGTGGCCTGCCGACTGGGGCAACTATGCGGGCCTGTTTATCCGTATGGCCTGGCACGGTGCGGGTACCTATCGCTCCGTTGATGGTCGCGGCGGTGCCGGTCGCGGTCAGCAGCGTTTTGCGCCGCTGAACTCCTGGCCTGATAACGTCAGCCTGGATAAGGCTCGCCGTCTGCTGTGGCCAATTAAGCAAAAATACGGACAAAAAATCTCCTGGGCCGACCTGTTTATCCTCGCGGGAAACGTGGCGCTGGAGAACTCCGGCTTCCGCACCTTTGGTTTCGGTGCCGGGCGTGAAGACGTCTGGGAACCGGATCTGGACGTGAACTGGGGCGATGAAAAAGCCTGGCTGACTCACCGTGACCCGGAAGCGCTGGCGAAGCGCCCGCTGGCCGCCACAGAAATGGGCCTGATTTACGTTAACCCGGAAGGGCCAAACGCCAGTGGTGAACCGCTGTCTGCGGCGGCGGCGATCCGCGCTACCTTTGGCAACATGGGCATGAATGACGAAGAGACCGTTGCGCTTATTGCAGGCGGCCATACGCTCGGTAAAACGCACGGTGCAGGCGAAGCCACGCACGTGGGCACTGACCCTGAAGCGTCGCCTATTGAAGCGCAGGGCCTGGGCTGGGCCAGCACGCACGGCACCGGTATTGGCGCTGACGCCATCACCTCCGGGCTGGAAGTTATCTGGTCTCAAACCCCAACCCAGTGGAGCAACTATTTCTTCGAGAACCTGTTCAAATACGAATGGGTGCAGACGCGTAGCCCGGCGGGCGCAATTCAGTTTGAAGCCGTGGATGCGCCGGAAATTATGCCTGACCCGTTCGACCCGTCGAAAAAACGCAAGCCAACCATGCTGGTCACCGACCTGACGCTGCGTTTTGATCCGGAATTCGAGAAAATTTCCCGTCGTTTCCTGAACGATCCGCAGGCCTTCAACGAAGCCTTTGCGCGCGCGTGGTTCAAGCTGACCCACCGCGATATGGGGCCAAAAGCGCGGTACATCGGCCCGGAAGTACCGAAAGAAGATCTGATTTGGCAGGATCCGCTGCCTCAGCCGGTGTTCCATCCGACGCAGGAAGATATTGAAAGCCTGAAAGCGGAAATCGCGGCCTCTGGTCTCTCCGTGAGCGAGCTAGTTTCCGTGGCCTGGGCGTCGGCATCGACCTTCCGCGGCGGCGACAAGCGTGGCGGCGCGAACGGCGCGCGTCTGGCGCTGGCACCTCAGCGCGACTGGGACGTTAACGCCGCGGCGGTGCGGGCATTACCGGCTCTGGAAGCGATCCAGCGCACCACCAACAAAGCGTCACTGGCCGATATCATTGTGCTGGCGGGTGTCGTGGGTGTTGAGCAGGCGGCGAAAGCGGCAGGCGTTTACGTCAACGTACCGTTCACTCCAGGTCGTGTGGATGCGCGTCAGGATCAGA
This sequence comes from Enterobacter hormaechei subsp. hoffmannii, assembly GCF_001729745.1. Lineage (GTDB taxonomy): Bacteria > Pseudomonadota > Gammaproteobacteria > Enterobacterales > Enterobacteriaceae > Enterobacter > Enterobacter intestinihominis. Next base: position 4,404,880 of record NZ_CP017186.1, on the reverse strand, counting down.
CGGATATCGAGATGTTTAACCTGCTCGAACCGATTGCCGACGGTTTCCGTAACTATCGCGCGCAGGTGGATGTGTCCACCACGGAGTCGCTGCTGATCGACAAAGCCCAGCAGTTGACCCTGACCGCGCCGGAACTGACGGTGTTGATCGGCGGTTTGCGCGTACTGGGTGCAAACTTCGATGGCAGCAAGAATGGCGTGTTTACTAACCGCGAGGGCGTGCTGAGCAACGACTTCTTCGTCAATCTGCTGGATATGAACACCCAGTGGAAAGCGACCGACGACTCAAACGAGCTGTTTGCCGGTAGCGATCGCGCCAGCGGGGAAGTGAAATATACCGCCACCCGCGCCGATCTGGTCTTCGGTTCCAACGCTGTCCTCCGCGCGCTGGCCGAAGTTTACGCCAGCAGCGATGCACAAGAGAAGTTCGTCCGCGACTTCGTTGCCGCATGGGCGCGAGTGATGGATTTGGATCGGTTTGACGTGAAGTAACCCTTGTGCCGGGTGGCGGCTACGCCTTACCCGGCCTACAAATTAAAGTGCCATGTAGGCCGGGTAAGCGCAGCGCCACCCGGTTTTTCTATTACTCCCACTCCTGCAAGAATCGCTGTCCATACTGGTCCGCCACCAGCAGCGCCGCATAGACCTGATCCGGCGTTACGCCGCCAGGCATGTTGTGAATGGTTTCCCCTTCGGCACAGGACGCCTCCGCGATCAGCCGCATTTTAGCCGGAATATCCTCTTTGATATTCAGCTGCGCCAGCGTAATTGGCAGCCCGACGCTATGGCACAGCGCCGCAACGGTTTCGATTTCTTCTACCGGCGCGTTCTCCAGTACCAGTTGCGTCAGCGTACCAAATGCCACTTTTTCACCGTGGTAGAAATGGTGCGCATCCGGCACCGCCGTCATGCCATTGTGAATGGCGTGTGCCGCCGCCAGCCCGCCACTTTCAAAGCCCACGCCGCTGAGATAGGTGTTGGCTTCGATAATGCGTTCCAGAGCAGGCGTCACCACGTGTTGTTCCGCCGCCAGCATCGCTTTCTCGCCCTCTTCAACCAGCGTGTTATAGCACAGTTCAGCCAGCGCTAACGCTGCCTGCGTGCACTTGCCACCCGCCATGGTCGTGGCGCCGCTACGCGAACAGGCGCGCGCTTCAAACCAGGTTGCCAGGGCATCGCCAATCCCGGCGGCCAGCAGGCGCGCAGGTGCGCCCGCCACCACCCTGGTATCGACAATCACCATGTTCGGGTTGTGCGGCAGCATCAGGTAGCGATCGAACTCGCCGCTGTCGGTATAAATCACGGAAAGGGCACTGCACGGCGCATCGGTGGAGGCAATGGTCGGGGCAATAGCCACCGGCACGTCCATAAAGTGCGCCAGCGCTTTGGCGGTATCCAGCGTTTTTCCGCCCCCGATACCCAGCACCGCCAGGCAGTCGGTACTGTCGGCCAGTTTTTTCAGGCGATCGATTTCATTTTGCGAACATTCGCCGCCAAACGGTGCAATTTCGGCATGGAGTCCGGCTTTTTTAAAACTCTGACGCAGGGTTTCTTCGGCAAAACCCAGCACAAATTTATCGCCTACCACCAGCCAGCGAGCCGCCAGCGGCTTCAGGTAGTCGCCGAGACGAGTGAGAACATCAGCGCCCTGGATGTACTTCCCCGGCGATTGAATGATACGGTCCATAACATTTCTCCCTTAGAGGTTGAGGTTACCAAACGCGTTTTTCCAGTCCTGCTCGAACTTCTCTATGGCTGACTCTACCGCTGGCGTGCCGAGCATTTGTTGCGCTACGTCTAAGGGAAGCGTGATTGCCTCACATCCTGCCAACAGGCAATCCAGCGCCTGGCGCGGCGTTTTAAAGCTGGCAGCCAGCACCATGCTCTCTGGCGCATGCTGTTCCAGCAGGGATTGCAGTTCCTGTACCGTGCGAATGCCGTCACCGCCCTGCGCATCGACGCGGTTTACATACGGTGCGACATATTTCGCTCCTGCCAGCGCGGCCAGTAACCCCTGAGCGGCGCTGTAAACGGCGGTTCCCAGCGTGGTAATTCCCTCTTTCTTCAGCGCTTTAATCGCGATGAGCCCCTGTGCAGTGACGGGAATTTTTACCACGATGTCCGGCAGGGCATTGTTCAGCCGTTTTGCTTCCGCCACCATTCCTTCGGCGTCGCGGCTCATGGTTTGGGCAAACAGCCTGCCCTCCGGGCCGATAGCCTGCTGCAGGCGCGGCAACACCTCCCAGACAGATTCGCCGCTGGCGGCTACGATGCTTGGGTTGGTGGTCACGCCCGCAATGGGAAAAATGCGCGCCAGGCGTTCAACTTCTGCCACGTTGGCGGTATCCAGGTACAGTTCCATTATTTTTCCTTAAGTCAGAAAGGTTGAATAAAGGATACGGCGCACCCAGTCGCGGCGAATACAGGTCAATTTTGCCAAATACTGGATAAATGTAATGTCCCTGGCGAAGTGAGAGAGCGATCACAATGCTACTTTTTGGCGATCAGCTGGCTGTGATACTGGCGTCGATATTCGGAAGGGGAACGTTCAGTGTGCTTGCGAAAGAGACGGCAAAAGTAGTTACTGTCCGTAAATCCGCAGCTTGCAGCGATATCTTTGATTTTAAACTCGTAGCCTTTAAGAAGCTGACGCGCGTGCTCGAGGCGTGTTTGCGTAAGATATTCGTTGAACCCCACGCTGCCTGTTTTTTGAAAAAGATGAGAAAGGTAGTTTGGTGAAATATAAAACGCCTGCGCCACCGATTCACGGGTCAGTGCAGAGGCGTGATGTTCTTCGATGTAGTGACGAATCGCTTCAAATAATGCACGGCTGCGGCTGGCGGTATGGATATCGCTGCCCAGCAGATCGCGACAGTGGCTGAGCAAACTTAATACCACCAGTCTGGCCGTTTCCCGATCGTCTGGCTGCATTTGCAATTCAGCGAGCGTCTGCAAAAGGAATGCGCCCACTCGCGGCCCGCGTCTGGCAACCTGTTGCTGTTGCAAAAGCGTGTTGTCGCGCTCGAGCTGAAGAGTCAGTTGTTGCTTGCCGAAGCTGATGTTGAGCGAAAAGGCGGGTTGAAGCGGAATATTACCGGATGAAAAAAATAACGCTTCGCAGGCCGTATCAAAGCTAAGCACGAGGCAAGGTGACGTTCGGGGAGCGGTTTAGCCGAAGGGGGGAAATGCACCTGACGCAGCGGCAAGGTGCCGTTGATCAGGTCATTCAGGATGTGGGGGATATCGTGGTGCATGGTGTGGATACCAGGGTATTGCCCGGCGACGCTGGCGCTTGCCGGGCCTACGAAAAGCCTATTGTAGGCCGGGTAAGCGTAAGCGCCACCCGGCAAAACCGATCAACCGGTGTTACGCATCCCCGCCGCAACGCCCGCAATCGTCACCATCAGCGCCTGTTCAACGCGCGGATCCGGCTCTTTACCTTCCTCTTCCGCCAGACGCGAACGGTGCAGCAGTTCAGCCTGTAAAACGTTCAGCGGGTCGGTGTAGATGTTACGCAGTTGGATAGACTCGGCGATCCACGGCAGGTCTTCCATCAGGTGGGAGTCGTTAGCGATATCCAGCACCACTTTGATGTCGCCTTCCAGCAGCTCGCGTAGCTCTTTACCCAGCGCCCACAGCTCGGGTTTCACCAGACGCTGATCGTAGTATTCCGCCAGCCACAGGTCGGCTTTCGAGAAGACCATCTCCAGCATGCCCAGACGGGTAGAGAAGAATGGCCAGTCGCGGCACATGGTTTCCAGTTCGCTCTGCTTACCGTCTTCCACCACTTTTTGCAGCGCCGCACCGGCACCCAGCCAGGCTGGCAGCATCAGACGGTTTTGCGTCCAGGCAAAGATCCACGGAATGGCGCGCAGGGATTCAACGCCGCCAGTAGGACGACGCTTGGCCGGGCGCGAGCCGAGCGGCAGTTTACCCAGCTCCTGCTCAGGCGTGGCTGAGCGGAAGTAAGGCACAAAGTCTTTGTTTTCACGCACGTAGCCGCGATACAGATCGCAGGAGATGTCAGACAGCTCGTCCATAATCCGGCACCAGGATTCTTTTGGCTCCGGCGGCGGCAGCAGGTTGGCTTCCAGGATCGCACTGGTATAGAGCGACAGGCTGCTGATGGTCACTTCCGGCAGGCCGTACTTGAAGCGGATCATCTCGCCCTGCTCGGTCACGCGCAGTCCGCCTTTCAGGCTTCCTGGTGGTTGGGAGAGCAGCGCCGCGTGTGCAGGCGCACCGCCACGACCAATTGAACCGCCGCGTCCATGGAACAGGGTCAGTTCAATACCGGCTTTTTCGCAGGTTTTAATTAGCGCATCCTGCGCCTGATACTGCGCCCAGGAGGCTGCCATCACGCCCGCATCTTTCGCGGAGTCGGAATAGCCAATCATCACCATCTGCTTGCCCTGAATAAAGCCGCGATACCAGTCGATGTTCAGCAACTGGGTCATCACGTCGTTGGCGTTGTTCAGGTCGTCGAGAGTCTCAAACAGCGGTGCTACCGGCAGTGCGTAGTCGATGCCCGCTTCTTTCAGCAGAAGGTGAACGCCCAGCACGTCGGACGGGGTCTTCGCCATGGAGATCACATAGGCGGCCACCGATCCTTTCGGCGCATCCACGATCGCTTTACAGGTGTTGAGCACTTCGCGGGTGTCATTGCTTGGCTCCCAATTGCGCGGCAGCAGCGGGCGCTTGGAGTTCAGCTCGCGGATCAGGAACGCCTGTTTGTCGGCTTCGGACCAGCTTTCATAGTCGCCAATGCCGAGATAACGGGTCAGCTCGCCCAGCGCTTCGGTATGACGGGTGCTTTCCTGACGGACGTCGATACGCACCAGCGGCACGCCGAAACACTTCACGCGGCGCAGGGTGTCGAGCAGCTCGCCATTGGCAATGATGCCCATCCCACAGGCCTGAAGCGATTTATAACAGGCGTACAGAGGTTCCCAGAGCTGTTCGTTCTGGCTCAGCAGACCTTCCGGCTTCGGCAGGCGCTGGCCTTTCAGGCGCGCTTCCAGCCAGGCCTGCGTGGCCATCAGCTGACCGCGCAGTTTTTTCATCAGGAAACGGTACGGCTCACTGGCGCCTTCTTCACCGGCCAGCGCGCGCAGTTCCGGCGTCGCTTCTACCATCGACAGCTCGGAGATCAGCACCTGAATATCTTTCAGGAACAGATCGGTTGCTTTCCAGCGGCTCAACAACAGGACGTGACGGGTGATTTCCGCCGTCACGTTCGGGTTGCCGTCGCGGTCGCCGCCCATCCAGGAAGTGAAGCGAACCGGCACAAAGTCGACCGGCAGGCGATAGCCCAGATTTTCTTCCAGCTGTTCGTTCAGCTCGCGCAGGTAGTTTGGCACCCCTTCCCACAGGCTGTTTTCCACCACCGCAAAGCCCCATTTGGCTTCGTCGACCGGGCTTGGGCGATGCTTACGAATTTCATCGGTGTGCCAGGACTGAGCAATCAGCTGGCGCAGGCGGCGCATAAGCTGGTTACGTTCGTAGTCGGCAATGTCTTTGTTATCCAACTGCTTCAGACAGTTGTTCACTTCCACCATTTTGTGGATCAGCGTACGACGTGTGATTTCGGTTGGGTGTGCGGTCAGCACCAGCTCCAGCGAAAGGGATTCCACCGCTTTTTTGATGGTCGCTTCGTTGAGGTTGGGCTGGTCTTTGAGTTTACGAAGGGTGCGGGCAATGACTTCCGGGTTGCTGGCCGCTTCGCCTTTTGGCGAAATGCTGTGGTATTGCTCAGCGGTGTTTGCCAGGTTCAGAAACTGGCTGAAGGCGCGGGCAACGGGCAGTAGCTCATCATTAGAGAGGTTCTGCAAGGTGGTGAGCAGCTCCTGACGATTGGCCTCGTTACCGGCGCGGGAAGATTTGGACAGCTTGCGGATGGTTTCAACACGGTCGAGGATGTTCTCCCCCAACGCATCTTTGATGGTATCTCCAAGCACTTTGCCGAGCATACTGACATTACTACGCAACGCGGAATATTGTTCGTTCATAAAAACCCAGTCACCCCATCATTTTTGTTTATGCCCAGGCGAAAATTTTCTGGACATTATTTTGTCATCTCCCTTTATAAAGCCACGTAAAACCCCCGTCGTCAATTGCTGCGAAAACGGTTCAGCAGATGAATAAATGCGGGCAATTTACGAAATTTAATTCGTATTGCGTCAGATAAGAGATGCTTATGGGAATGTGACGGAGATCGCGGGATTTACTCCCCTCACCCTAACCCTCTCCCCAAAGGGGAGAGGGTACTTGAACACCCTCTCCCCTTTGGGGAGAGGGCAGGGTGAGGGGCCGTTTTAATGCCAGCAGAAGTGATGCACAACCTGGGTAATGAGTTCGCGGGTGGGCTTGATGAAGCGGGTTTCGAGATATTCGTCCGGCTGGTGGGCCTGGTTGATGGAGCCAGGGCCCAGAACCAGCGTCGGGCACAGGGTCTGAATAAACGGCGCTTCGGTACAGTAGTTCACCACGTCGGTTTTCTCCCCGAGCAGTTTTTCCACCACCTGAACCAGCTGGTGGTCAGGCGGGCATTCGTAGCCTGGAATCGGCGGATGCAGTTCGGAGACCGTCAGACGTCCCGGCCAGCGCTCGCTGACCGGTGCCAGCGCTTCGTTCAGTAAGCCATCCAGATCGCTCAGCGTCATGCCCGGCAGAGGACGGATATCCATATGCAGTTCGCAGCAGGCGCAGATACGGTTGGACGCATCACCGCCGTGCAGGCTGCCGAGGTTCAGCGTCGGATACGGCACGGTGAACGCCTCGTAGTGATAGCGCTCTTTCAGATCGTCGCGCAGGGTCATGATGCGGCCAATCGCGTCATGCATCAGCTCAATGGCGTTCACGCCGCGCGCCGGATCGCTGGAGTGACCAGACTGGCCCAGCACGCGCACTGCGGTAGAAATATGGCCTTTGTGCGCCCGAATCGGTTGCAGAGAGGTAGGTTCACCGATGATCGCGCAGTCCGGGCGAATCGATGTGTTTTCAGAGAAATACCGTGCGCCCGCCATGCTGGTCTCTTCATCGGCGGTCGCCAGAATGTAGAGCGGCTTTTTCAGCGTTGTCACGTCCACGTCACGCAGCGCGTCGAGGATAAAAGCAAAGAAGCCTTTCATGTCCGCCGTGCCGAGACCGTAGAGCTTGTTGTCGTGCTCTGTCAGGGTGAACGGATCGCGGGTCCAGCGGCCATCGTCAAACGGCACGGTGTCAGTGTGACCAGCCAGCAGCAGGCCGCCAGCGCCATGTCCGGTGCTGGCGAGCAGGTTAAATTTGTGACGTGTTCCGGGGACGGGCTGAACCTCAACGTTAAACCCAAGATCGCTAAACCAACCCGCCAGCAGATTGATTAAAGACTCATTGCTCTGATCCAGCGCTTCTTCCGTTGCGCTGATGGACGGTGTGGCAATCAGGGCGCGGTAAATCTCGATAAATGGCGGTAAGTTCATTTTCATTGTTGACACACCTTAGGTCGTGATAGTATCAATATTCATGCAATAAATGTGAATAAAAATACATTAACGTTGAGCATAAAGGAACCCGATGTTGAATACGCTGATTGTAGGCGCTAGCGGTTATGCGGGCGCAGAGCTTGTAAGCTACGTGAATCGCCACCCACATATGACCATAACCGCTTTGACCGTGTCAGCGCAAAGCAATGATGCCGGAAAGTTAATTTCCGATTTGCATCCACAACTTAAGGGCGTGGTTGATTTGCCTTTGCAGGCCATGTCTGACATCAGCGAGTTTACCGACGGCGTTGACGTGGTGTTTTTAGCCACCGCACACGAGGTCAGTCACGACCTGGCGCCGCAGTTTCTGGCAGCCGGTTGCGTGGTCTTCGATCTCTCCGGCGCGTTTCGCGTTAACGACAGCGCGTTCTACGAAAAATATTACGGTTTCACCCATCAGCACCGGGAACTGCTTGAGCAAGCGGTCTACGGCCTGGCGGAGTGGAGTACAGATAAACTGAAAGAAGCGAATCTGATTGCCGTGCCTGGCTGTTACCCGACGGCGGCGCAGCTCTCCCTTAAGCCGCTGATCGACGCGGGTCTGCTGGATCTTGACCAGTGGCCGGTGATCAACGCCACCAGCGGCGTGAGCGGCGCCGGGCGCAAGGCCGCGATCTCCAACAGCTTCTGCGAAGTGAGCCTTCAGCCGTATGGCGTGTTTAATCACCGTCATCACCCTGAAATCACCACCCATCTGGGCGCGGAGGTGATCTTCACCCCGCACCTCGGTAGCTTCCCGCGCGGGATCCTTGAAACCATTACCTGCCGCCTGAAGCCGGGTGTGACCAAAGACCAGGTGAGCGAAGTCTTCACGCAGGCGTATGCGGATAAACCACTGGTGCGTCTGTATGACAAAGGCGTACCAGCGCTAAAAAACGTGGTCGGCCTGCCGTTCTGCGACATCGGCTTTGCCGTGCAGGGCGAGCACCTGATTGTGGTCGCCGCGGAAGATAACTTACTCAAAGGCGCTGCCGCACAGGCAATGCAGTGTGCAAATATTCGTTTCGGCTTCCCTGAAACGCAGGCTCTTATTTAAGGTGTGATGATGAACCCATTAATTATCAAACTCGGTGGTGTACTGCTGGACAGCGAAGAAGCGCTGGAGCGCCTGTTTACCGCGCTGGTGAACTATCGTGAATCACATCAACGTCCGCTGGTGATTGTCCACGGCGGCGGCTGTGTGGTGGACGAGCTGATGAAAGGGCTCAACCTGCCGGTGATTAAGAAAAATGGCCTGCGCGTCACGCCTGCCGACCAGATTGACATTATTACTGGTGCGCTGGCGGGGACGGCGAACAAAACGCTGCTGGCGTGGGCGAAGAAACACCATATCGCCTCCGTTGGCCTCTGTCTGGGCGATGGAGATAGCGTAAAAGTGACCCAGCTCGACGAAGAGCTTGGCCATGTTGGACTGGCGCAGCCAGGTTCGCCTGAGCTGATTAACACCCTGCTGGAAGGTGGTTTTCTGCCGGTGGTGAGCTCAATCGGCGTGACCGAAGAGGGCGAGCTGATGAACGTCAATGCGGACCAGGCGGCAACCGCGCTGGCTGCTACGCTGGGCGCAGACCTGATCCTGCTCTCCGACGTGAGCGGCATTCTGGACGGCAAAGGCCAGCGCATTGCGGAAATGACCGCCGCAAAAGCCGAACAGCTGATCGATCAGGGCATTATCACCGACGGCATGATCGTTAAGGTGAACGCGGCGCTGGATGCCGCGCGCACGCTGGGTCGTCCGGTGGATATCGCCTCCTGGCGTCACGCGGAGCAACTCCCGGCGCTGTTTAACGGTACGCCGATTGGTACGCGTATTCTGGCTTAAGATTCTGTGCCGGATGGCGCTTCGCTTATCCGGCCTACGTGAATTTTGTAGGCCCGGTAAGCGCAGCGCCACCGGGCAAAAATATCATCATTAAGGAAATTCGTTATGGCACTTTGGGGTGGGCGTTTTACACAGGCAGCGGATCAGCGGTTCAAACAGTTCAACGACTCTTTGCGCTTCGACTACCGCCTGGCCGAACAGGATATTGTCGGCTCTGTGGCCTGGTCCAAAGCGCTGGTGACCGTGGGCGTGCTGACCGCAGAGGAACAGCAGCAGCTGGAAGAGGCGCTGAATAATCTGCTGGAAGAGGTGCGTCTGGATCCGCAGCAAATCCTCCAGAGCGATGCCGAAGATATTCACAGCTGGGTGGAAGGCAAACTGATCGACAAAGTCGGCCAGTTGGGTAAAAAGCTCCATACCGGGCGTAGCCGTAATGACCAGGTGGCGACCGACCTGAAGCTGTGGTGCAAAGAGACCGTCGGCGAACTGCTGGCGGCGAATCGTCAGCTGCAGAGCGCGCTGGTGGACACCGCGCAGAGCAATCAGGATGCGGTGATGCCGGGTTATACCCACCTGCAACGCGCGCAGCCGGTGACGTTCGCGCACTGGTGTCTGGCCTACGTTGAGATGCTGGCACGTGATGAGAGCCGTTTACAGGATACCTTAACGCGTCTGGACGTCAGCCCGCTGGGCAGCGGCGCGCTGGCCGGTACGGCTTATGAAATCGACCGTGAGCAGCTGGCAGGCTGGCTGGGCTTTGCTTCCGCCACCCGCAACAGCCTGGACAGCGTCTCTGACCGTGACCACGTGCTGGAGCTGCTGTCGAATGCCTCTATCGGGATGGTGCACCTGTCGCGCTTTGCCGAAGACCTGATCTTCTTTAACTCTGGCGAAGCGGGCTTCGTCGAGCTGTCCGACCGCGTGACGTCCGGCTCATCCCTGATGCCGCAGAAGAAAAACCCGGACGCGCTGGAGCTGATCCGCGGGAAATGTGGCCGCGTGCAGGGCGCGCTGACCGGCATGATGATGACCCTGAAAGGGCTGCCGCTGGCGTACAACAAAGATATGCAGGAAGACAAAGAGGGGCTGTTCGACGCGCTCGACACCTGGCTCGACTGTCTGCATATGGGCGCGCTGGTGCTGGACGGCATTCAGGTGAAGCGTCCGCGCTGCCAGGAAGCGGCGCAGCAGGGGTATGCTAACTCTACCGAGCTGGCGGACTACCTGGTGGCGAAAGGCGTACCGTTCCGCGAGGCACACCATATTGTGGGTGAAGCGGTAGTGGAAGCGATTCGTCAGGGTAAAGCCCTTGAAGAGCTGGCGCTTGCCGACCTGCAAAAATTCAGCGCGGTTATCGGGGATGATGTCTACCCGATTCTGGCCCTGCAATCCTGCCTGGATAAGCGTGCAGCGAAAGGCGGCGTGTCACCGAAGCAGGTAGCGCAGGCGATTGCGGATGCGAAAAACCGGTTGGTTTGAATAGTGCGGGCTGATGCCCTCACCCCGGCCCTCTCCCACAGGGAGAGGGAGAAAAACGGAGCCTGGCTTAGTGCCGGGCTTTTTTTTACGCAAAAAAAAGCGGACCACGGGGTCCGCAAAAGTTCACGTTGGCTTTAGTTTTTCGAGTTTTGAGAGAAACTCGCTGACGGTGCGGGGTCGTTTTGGGTCAAACACGTGCCGCCTCGTCTATGTGATGTATTATTCAACAGAATGCTTGATAGGGATAATCGTTCGTTGCTATGCTATCTATCGCCATGAACTATCGTGGCGACGGAGGATGAATAATGAATATTCGTGATCTTGAATACCTGGTAGCGTTAGCTGAGCATCGCCATTTTCGCCGCGCGGCAGACTCCTGCCATGTCAGCCAGCCAACGCTGAGCGGTCAGATCCGCAAGCTGGAAGATGAGCTGGGCGTGATGTTGCTGGAGCGCACCAGTCGTAAGGTACTGTTCACGCAGGCAGGTCTGCTGCTGGTGGATCAGGCGCGCACCGTACTGCGCGAGGTCAAAGTGCTCAAGGAAATGGCAAGCCAGCAGGGGGAGGCGATGTCCGGCCCGCTGCATATTGGCCTGATCCCAACCGTTGGCCCGTATCTGTTGCCGCAAATCATTCCGCTGCTGCACCAGACGTTCCCGAAACTCGAAATGTACCTGCATGAAGCGCAAACCCATCAGCTGCTGGCGCAGTTAGACAGCGGTAAGCTCGACTGTGCGATTCTGGCGCTCGTTAAAGAGAGTGAAGCGTTTATTGAAGTACCGCTGTTCGATGAGCCGATGATGCTGGCGATCTATGAAGATCACCCGTGGGCGAACCGCGATCGCGTGCCGATGGCCGATCTGGCCGGAGAAAAGCTGCTGATGCTGGAAGACGGCCACTGTCTGCGCGATCAGGCGATGGGCTTCTGCTTCGAAGCGGGTGCAGATGAAGATACCCATTTCCGCGCAACCAGCCTGGAAACTCTGCGTAACATGGTCGCGGCGGGAAGTGGCATTACGCTGCTGCCTGCGCTGGCCGTGCCGCGCGAGCGTAAGCGTGATGGCGTGGTCTATCTGCCGTGTATTAAGCCAGAGCCACGTCGCACGATCGGCCTGGTTTATCGTCCGGGTTCACCGCTGCGCAGCCGCTATGAGCAGCTGGCAGAGGCCATCCGTGGTGCAATGGATGGCCATTTCGACAACGCGTTAAAACAGGCGGTTTAAGCCGTTCAGCGCAGCTACCCGATAGGCTTCCGCCATGGTCGGGTAGTTAAAGGTGGTGTTAACGAAGTACTCGATGGTGTTGCCACCACCTTTTTGCTCCATGATCGCCTGGCCGATATGAATGATTTCCGCGGCACGTTCACCAAAGCAGTGAATACCGAGGATCTCTTTCGTCTCGCGATGGAACAGGATCTTCAGCGTACCCACGCTCATCCCCACAATTTGTGCGCGCGCCAGGTGTTTAAACTGGGCACGACCCACCTCGTAAGGCACCTTCATGGCCGTCAACTGCTGCTCGGTTTTGCCGACAGAACTGATTTCCGGGATGGTGTAGATGCCCGTCGGGATGTCCTCGATCAGATGCGCCGTCGCTTCACCTTTCACCAGCGCCTGTGCGGCGATGCGGCCCTGATCGTAAGCAGCGGAGGCCAGACTTGGGTAACCAATAACGTCGCCGACCGCGTAAACGTGCGGCAGCGCAGTCTGGTACATGCTGTTGACCTTGAGCTGACCGCGGCTGTCGGTTTCAAGCCCGATATTCTCCAGCTGCAATGAATCCGTGTTGCCGGTACGGCCGTTGGCATACAGCAGGCAGTCCGCCTTCAGCTTCTTACCAGATTTCAGGTGCATGATCACACCGTCGTCGCAGCCTTCGATTTTCTCGTACTCTTCGTTGTGGCGAATCACCACGCCACTGTTCCAGAAGTGGTAGGAGAGGGAATCTGACATCTCCTGATCGAGGAACGCCAGCAGCCGGTCGCGGGTGTTGATCAAATCAACTTTGACCTCCATTCCCCGGAAAATCGACGCATATTCACAGCCAATCACGCCCGCGCCATAGATGATCACATGGCGTGGCTCGTGGTGCAGGCTGAGGATGGAGTCGCTGTCGTATATGCGTGGATGAGAGAAGTCCACGTCTGCCGGATGATATGGGCGCGATCCGCAGGCAATCACAAATTTTTCAGCGGTGAGCGTCTCAACCGAACCGTCGTGGCACTCCAGCGCCAGGGTGTGTTCATCCACAAAATGCGCGTTACCCTGCAGAATTTCACAGTGGTTGCGCTCATAGAAACCCTGACGCATGCGCGTCTGCTGGTTAATGACCGTGTCTGCGTGATTCAGGATATCGGCAAAAGAAGAACGAAGAAGTCGGGAGTGGTCGCTGTAAAGAGGGTTCTGGTTAAATTCGATAATGCGGCTAACGGCGTGGCGGAGGGCTTTCGAAGGGATGGTGCCCCAGTGGGTGCAACCGCCGCCGACATTATGGTAGCGCTCAATAACCGCTACTCTGGCTCCCTGTTTTACCAGACCCATAGCAGCACCTTCGCCGCCGGGGCCGGAACCAATAACTATTGCGTCGTAATCGTAGGAATGTGGCATGGCAAGGCTTACCTGTTCTTATACATAAAAGCAACAGAATCATAACATCATTGCCTGGGTAACCCAATTATCGTTGTGCTTTTTTCGGGCAGTGGAGCACAAACCGCGCGTAAACAATCATTCACAAAGCCAGGTAAACAGATTAATTTTATTCTCTGGTATAGTGCCAACGGGCCTTTGGAAGGATTCAACTATCGTGATGGGCGTAAGAGCACAACAAAAAGAGAAAACCCGGCGTTCGCTGGTGGAAGCCGCATTCAGTCAACTGAGTGCTGAGCGGAGTTTTGCCAGTTTAAGCCTGCGCGAAGTGGCGCGCGAGGCCGGGATTGCGCCAACGTCCTTCTATCGTCATTTCCGTGATGTGGATGAACTGGGCCTGACCATGGTCGACGAGAGCGGTTTGATGCTGCGCCAGCTTATGCGTCAGGCGCGTCAGCGTATTGCCAAAGGCGGCAGCGTGATCCGCACCTCCGTGTCGACATTTATGGAATTTATCGGCAATAACCCTAACGCGTTTCGCCTTTTGCTGCGCGAGCGCTCTGGCACGTCGGCGGCGTTTCGTGCCGCCGTCGCGCGTGAAATTCAGCATTTCATCGCGGAACTTGCCGACTATCTTGAACTCGAAAACCATATGCCGCGTGCGTTTACTGAAGCACAGGCCGAGGCGATGGTGACCATTGTTTTCAGTGCGGGTGCCGAAGCGCTGGATGTCAGCATTGAACAACGTAAGCAACTCGAAGAGCGACTGGTATTGCAGCTGCGGATGATTTCTAAAGGTGCGTACTACTGGTATCGCCGTGAACAAGAGAAGTTGGCACATCAAAACGATGAGTGAAGGTGAGTAATGAAACAGTCAGGTCAGGATAAAGGAACGCTGTTGCTGGCATTGATCGCTGGCTTATCCATTAACGGTACGTTTGCGGCGGTTTTCAGCTCAATTGTACCGTTCTCGATTTTCCCGATTATCGCGCTGGTGCTGACGGTGTATTGCCTGCATCAACGTTATCTGAACCGCACCATGCCGGTTGGGTTACCGGGGCTGGCCGCAGCCTGTTTTATTCTGGGTGTATTGTTGTACAGCACCGTGGTGCGTGCAGAGTATCCGGATATCGGTTCTAACTTCCTGCCTGCGGTGCTGTCTGTGGCGCTGGTGTTCTGGATTGGCTCGCGCATGCGTAGCCGCAAGAGCCAGTTACCAGAGTAAAGGGTTTTGTCATTGTAGGCCGGATAAGCGAAGCGCCATCCGGCTTTTTTGGCAGGTGGCGCTTCGCTTACCTGCCCTACAAGGCCCACATTACTTCGCCGTGAGCAGTACGCCGCACTCCATATGGTGCGTATATGGGAACTGATCGAACAGCGCCAGACGTTCAACCTTGTGCGTCTGGCTTAATGTTTCCAGATTCTTGCACAGCGTCTCCGGGTTACAGGAGATGTACAAAATCCGCGGGTACGCCTGCACCATCTTCTCGGTTTCGCTGTCCAGGCCACTGCGCGGCGGATCGACAAAAATTGTCTCACACTGGTAGCTCTTCAAATCAATCCCTTGCAGGCGGTTAAACTCACGTACGCCGTTCATCGCCTGGGTAAACTCTTCTGCCGCCATACGAATGATCTGCACATTATCAATATGGTTAGCGGCGATGTTGTACTGCGCGGCGGCCACCGACGGTTTGGCGATTTCCGTCGCCAGCACGCGCTCGAAGTTACGCGCCAGCGCCAGCGAGAAGTTGCCGTTACCGCAGTAGAGCTCCAGCAGATCGCCCGTCGACCCTTCCGTCGCATTCAGCGCCCACTCCAGCATCTGCACGTTCATTGCCGCATTCGGCTGGGTGAAGCTGTTCTCCACCTGACGGTAAACCATCTCTTTTCCTGCCACCGGCAAACGCTCGTCGATGTAATCCTGGTCCAGCATGATTTTGGTTTTGGTCGCGCGGCCAATCAGGTGCACGTTGATGTTCTGCGCGCGCAGCGCATCGCGCAGGGCTTCTGCCTGCTCGCGCCACTCGTCGGTCAGCGCTTTGTGATAGAGCAGAGAGACAATGGCCTGATTGCTTTGGGTGGTCAGGTAGTCAATCTGGAACAGCTTGTTGCGCAGCACCGGATTAGTGCGCACACCGTCGATCATCAGCGTCATTAGCTGGTTGATAAGCTCACTCGCCGCCGGGAAACTGTCTACGCGAATCCGGGATTTCGTCTGCTGATCGAAAATGATGTGGTACAGGTCATCGCCATCGTGCCAGATGCGAAACTCAGCGCGCATACGGTAGTGGCTGACCGGAGAACGAAACACCTCGGGAACGGGCGCGTTGAAAGGCGTCATCATACTTTGCAGGCGGACAACTTTTTCTGCCAGCTGTGCGTCGTACTGTTCTGTCGGGAGGTGTTCGGGGGTCATGATGCGTCCTGAGTGATAAAGAATTACGCGGGGATTGTAGGGATTGTGCAGTGGATGTCCAGATTTAATGGCTAATAGCTATCTGGACATCTATACGTGTCTAATTGTAGCATTCTGTTTCCGGTCTCCTGAGAGTGAAAAGGGAATCCAGTGCAAATCTGGAGCTGACGCGCAGCGGTAAAGACTGGCGGGATGAGAGTTGTAGACACTGTGAAAACGGGAAGTCTTCATCCGTATAACGCCACCCAGCCCGAAGACCTGCCGGGATCACGTCGCATTTGGTTTCATCATCGCGTGCTATCGATGAGGCCTGCGGCATCCTTCTTATATTGTGGATGCTTTAACAATGATTAAAAAAGTATCGCTGTTGACGGCGTTTTCCGTCACGGCATTTTCGGGCTGGGCGCAGGAAAGCGCCGACTCGTTGGTGGTGACAGCAAACCGTTTCGAACAACCTGAAAAATCTGTTCTGGCTGCGACTTCTGTCGTGACGCGGGCCGATATCGACCGCTGGCAATCCACCACGGTTCTGGATGTCATGCGTCGCCTGCCTGGCGTAGATACGGCACAAAATGGCGGGATGGGGCAGCTCTCTTCTCTCTTTATACGCGGTACGAACTCCAGCCATGTCCTGATTCTCGTCGACGGGATCCGTCTTAACCAGGCGGGCGTCACGGGGTCGTCCGATCTCAGCCAGTTTCCGATCTCCCTGGTGCAGCGCATCGAATATCTTCGTGGACCGCGTTCGGCGGTGTACGGCTCGGATGCGATCGGTGGTGTAGTCAACATTATCACTACGCGTGCGAAGGATGGCACAACGCTGAATGCTGGCGTTGGGACACACGGCTTCCAGAATTATGGTGGCAGCACCCAGCAAACATTGGGTGAAAGTACGCGCGTTACGCTGGCGGGGGATTACACCTACACAAAAGGCTTTGACGTCGTTGCTGACGGTAATAACGGCGGCCTTGCCCAGACCGATCGCGACGGCTTTATGAATAAAACGCTCTACGGCGCACTGGAGCATGCTTTCTCTGAGCAATGGAGTGGTTTCGTTCGCGGCTATGGTTACAGCAACCGTACCGCCTATGACGGCTATTACAGTTCATTTACCCCTGATGTGCTGGTTGATACCCGCCAACTCTATAGCCAGACCTGGGATGCCGGATTGCGGTTTAACCGGGATGTTTTCCATTCACAGTTGCTCTCCAGCTACAGTCACAGCAAAGACTACAATTACGATCCGCACCTTGGACGCTATGACTCCACAGCAACCCTGGATGAAATCAAACAGTACAATGTTCAGTGGACCAACTCAGTTGACGTGGGACATGGCAACATCGGCGCGGGCGTTGACTGGCAGAAACAGAGCACCGAGCCGGGTACCAACTACGTAACCAACGCCTATGACCTGCGTAACACTGGCGTCTACCTGACTGGGTTGCAGCAGTTTGGAGATTTCACTCTGGAGGCGGCGGCCCGCAGCGATGACAACTCTCAGTTTGGTCGCCATGGTACCTGGCAAAGTAGCGCAGCCTGGGAGTTCGTTGACGGTTACCGCTTCATAGCCTCTTATGGCACGGCCTATAAAGCGCCGAATCTGGGTCAGCTCTATGGCTTCTACGGCAATACCCATCTTGATCCTGAAGAGAGCAAACAGTGGGAAGGGGCGTTTGAAGGCCTGACGGCAGGCGTAAGCTGGCGCGTATCCGGCTATCGTAATGACGTTGATGATCTCATCGACTTCAACAATAACCTGCAGCAATATTACAACGTCGGCAAAGCACGCATTAAAGGTGTAGAAGCGACAGCGTCGTTTGATACGGGTCCGTTGACGCATACTGTGGGCTACGACTATGTGGATGCCCGCAATGCGGCAACCAATCAACTTCTGGACCGTCGTGCTAAACAGCAGGTGAAATATCAGCTTGATACGCAGATCTATGATGTTGACTGGAGCCTGACGTATCACTATCTCGGCACGCGCTACGACACCGACTTTGGAACCTATCCGTCAGAGAAAGTTAAAATGGGCGGCGTCAGCCTGTGGGACGTCGCGGTTTCATATCCTGTCACCTCACATCTCACAGTTCGTGGTAAAATAGCCAACCTGTTCGATAAAGATTACGAGACAGTTTATGGCTACCAAACTGCAGGACGGGAATACACCTTGTCTGGCAGCTACACCTTCTGATCCGCGTCCCACCGTGCTGGTGTTTGATTCCGGCGTCGGTGGGCTTTCGGTCTATGATGAGATTCGGCAGCTCCTGCCGGATCTCCATTACATCTACGCCTTCGATAACGTCGCGTTCCCGTATGGGGAAAAGAGTGAAGACTTTATCGTTGAGCGTGTGATTGAAATCGTCACCGCGGTACAAAAGCGCTATCCCCTGGCGCTGGCGGTTATTGCCTGTAATACGGCAAGCACGGTCTCTCTTCCTGCCCTGCGCGAAAAATTCCCGTTCCCGGTTGTGGGCGTTGTCCCGGCAATCAAACCTGCGGCGCGTCTGACGGCGAACGGTATCGTGGGGTTGCTGGCGACACGCGGTACGGTAAAACGTCCTTATACGCGTGAGCTTATTGAGCGCTTTGCCAATGAATGCCAGATCGCCATGCTCGGCTCCGCGGAGCTGGTGGAAATGGCGGAAGCGAAACTGCACGGCGAGACGGTATCGCTTGAAGAGCTGCGTCGCATTCTGCGTCCATGGCTGCGGATGCAGGAACCACCGGATACGGTTGTTCTCGGCTGCACCCATTTCCCGCTATTACAGGAAGAGCTGTTAAAGGTTTTGCCTGAAGGGACCCGGCTGGTGGATTCCGGTGCTGCGATTGCGCGTCGGACGGCCTGGCTACTGGAGCACGAGGCGCCGGATGCGAAATCAGCGGATGCGAACATCGCTTTCTGTATGGCGATAACAAAAGAAACCGAACAACTTTTGCCCGTTTTACGTCGTTATGGCTTCGAAACGCTCGAAAAACTGGCGCTGTAGCACGGTATTGAGCAAAAAAGAGACGGTTGAACGTTTTTTTTCAAAGAGGGGTTGTCAACGTCTGAGAACTCCCTATAATGCGCCTCCACTGACACGGAACAACGGCTTACAAGCCGCCGGGACAGCGGGGTTCAGAGATGAACGCCAACAGAGAAAAGTAAAAATAATTGCTTGACTCTGAATGAGGAAAACGTAATATACGGGACCTCGCAACGGTGAGCGAAAGCCGCGTTGCACTGCTCTTTAACAATTTATCAGACAATCTGTGTGGGCACTCAAAGTGACATGGATTCTTAACGTCCTCGGACGAAAAATGAATACCAAGTCTCTGAGTGAACATACGTAATTCATTACGAAGTTTAATTCACGAGCATCAAACTTAAATTGAAGAGTTTGATCATGGCTCAGATTGAACGCTGGCGGCAGGCCTAACACATGCAAGTCGAACGGTAACAGGAAGCAGCTTGCTGCTTTGCTGACGAGTGGCGGACGGGTGAGTAATGTCTGGGAAACTGCCTGATGGAGGGGGATAACTACTGGAAACGGTAGCTAATACCGCATAACGTCGCAAGACCAAAGAGGGGGACCTTCGGGCCTCTTGCCATCGGATGTGCCCAGATGGGATTAGCTAGTAGGTGGGGTAACGGCTCACCTAGGCGACGATCCCTAGCTGGTCTGAGAGGATGACCAGCCACACTGGAACTGAGACACGGTCCAGACTCCTACGGGAGGCAGCAGTGGGGAATATTGCACAATGGGCGCAAGCCTGATGCAGCCATGCCGCGTGTATGAAGAAGGCCTTCGGGTTGTAAAGTACTTTCAGCGGGGAGGAAGGCGACAGGGTTAATAACCCTGTCGATTGACGTTACCCGCAGAAGAAGCACCGGCTAACTCCGTGCCAGCAGCCGCGGTAATACGGAGGGTGCAAGCGTTAATCGGAATTACTGGGCGTAAAGCGCACGCAGGCGGTCTGTCAAGTCGGATGTGAAATCCCCGGGCTCAACCTGGGAACTGCATTCGAAACTGGCAGGCTAGAGTCTTGTAGAGGGGGGTAGAATTCCAGGTGTAGCGGTGAAATGCGTAGAGATCTGGAGGAATACCGGTGGCGAAGGCGGCCCCCTGGACAAAGACTGACGCTCAGGTGCGAAAGCGTGGGGAGCAAACAGGATTAGATACCCTGGTAGTCCACGCCGTAAACGATGTCGACTTGGAGGTTGTGCCCTTGAGGCGTGGCTTCCGGAGCTAACGCGTTAAGTCGACCGCCTGGGGAGTACGGCCGCAAGGTTAAAACTCAAATGAATTGACGGGGGCCCGCACAAGCGGTGGAGCATGTGGTTTAATTCGATGCAACGCGAAGAACCTTACCTACTCTTGACATCCAGAGAACTTAGCAGAGATGCTTTGGTGCCTTCGGGAACTCTGAGACAGGTGCTGCATGGCTGTCGTCAGCTCGTGTTGTGAAATGTTGGGTTAAGTCCCGCAACGAGCGCAACCCTTATCCTTTGTTGCCAGCGGTTAGGCCGGGAACTCAAAGGAGACTGCCAGTGATAAACTGGAGGAAGGTGGGGATGACGTCAAGTCATCATGGCCCTTACGAGTAGGGCTACACACGTGCTACAATGGCGCATACAAAGAGAAGCGACCTCGCGAGAGCAAGCGGACCTCATAAAGTGCGTCGTAGTCCGGATTGGAGTCTGCAACTCGACTCCATGAAGTCGGAATCGCTAGTAATCGTGGATCAGAATGCCACGGTGAATACGTTCCCGGGCCTTGTACACACCGCCCGTCACACCATGGGAGTGGGTTGCAAAAGAAGTAGGTAGCTTAACCTTCGGGAGGGCGCTTACCACTTTGTGATTCATGACTGGGGTGAAGTCGTAACAAGGTAACCGTAGGGGAACCTGCGGTTGGATCACCTCCTTACCTTAAAGAACCTGCCTTTGCAGTGCTCACACAGATTGTCTGATGAAAAACAGCAGTAAAAAATCTCTGCAGGCTTGTAGCTCAGGTGGTTAGAGCGCACCCCTGATAAGGGTGAGGTCGGTGGTTCAAGTCCACTCAGGCCTACCAAATTTTTGCTGATGCTGCGTTGCGGCGACACTCACATACCTGAGTATGCTTCGTGTCACCACGCCTTGCCTCAACAAAAATTACCGGTAGAGAGATAACTACGATGGGGCTATAGCTCAGCTGGGAGAGCGCCTGCCTTGCACGCAGGAGGTCTGCGGTTCGATCCCGCATAGCTCCACCATCCTTTACTGCGAACACAAGAAAACTTCAGAGTGAACCTGAAAAGGTGCACTGCGAAGTTTTGCTCTTTAAAAATCTGGATCAAGCTGAAAATTGAAACGACACATCTTTAATGGTGTGTTCGAGTCTCTCAAATTTTCGCAATCAGAAGTGAAACATCTTCGGGTTGTGAGGTTAAGCGACTAAGCGTACACGGTGGATGCCCTGGCAGTCAGAGGCGATGAAGGACGTGCTAATCTGCGAAAAGCGCCGGCGAGGTGATATGAACCTTTGACCCGGCGATGTCCGAATGGGGAAACCCAGTGCAATCCGTTGCACTATCGTTAACTGAATACATAGGTTAACGAGGCGAACCGGGGGAACTGAAACATCTAAGTACCCCGAGGAAAAGAAATCAACCGAGATTCCCCCAGTAGCGGCGAGCGAACGGGGAGCAGCCCGGAGTCTGAATCAGCTTGTGTGTTAGTGGAACGGTCTGGAAAGTCCGACGGTACAGGGTGATAGTCCCGTACACGAAAGCACACATGCTGTGAACTCGAAGAGTAGGGCGGGACACGTGGTATCCTGTCTGAATATGGGGGGACCATCCTCCAAGGCTAAATACTCCTGACTGACCGATAGTGAACCAGTACCGTGAGGGAAAGGCGAAAAGAACCCCGGCGAGGGGAGTGAAAAAGAACCTGAAACCGTGTACGTACAAGCAGTGGGAGCCTCTTTATGGGGTGACTGCGTACCTTTTGTATAATGGGTCAGCGACTTATATTCTGTAGCAAGGTTAACCGTATAAGGGAGCCGAAGGGAAACCGAGTCTTAACTGGGCGTTAAGTTGCAGGGTATAGACCCGAAACCCGGTGATCTAGCCATGGGCAGGTTGAAGGTTGGGTAACACTAACTGGAGGACCGAACCGACTAATGTTGAAAAATTAGCGGATGACCTGTGGCTGGGGGTGAAAGGCCAATCAAACCGGGAGATAGCTGGTTCTCCCCGAAAGCTATTTAGGTAGCGCCTCGTGAACTCATCTTCGGGGGTAGAGCACTGTTTCGGCTAGGGGGCCATCCCGGCTTACCAACCCGATGCAAACTACGAATACCGAAGAATGTTATCACGGGAGACACACGGCGGGTGCTAACGTCCGTCGTGAAGAGGGAAACAACCCAGACCGCCAGCTAAGGTCCCAAAGTCATGGTTAAGTGGGAAACGATGTGGGAAGGCACAGACAGCCAGGATGTTGGCTTAGAAGCAGCCATCATTTAAAGAAAGCGTAATAGCTCACTGGTCGAGTCGGCCTGCGCGGAAGATGTAACGGGGCTAAACCATGCACCGAAGCTGCGGCAGCGACGCTTAGGCGTTGTTGGGTAGGGGAGCGTTCTGTAAGCCGTTGAAGGTGTCCTGTGAGGGGTGCTGGAGGTATCAGAAGTGCGAATGCTGACATAAGTAACGATAAAGCGGGTGAAAAGCCCGCTCGCCGGAAGACCAAGGGTTCCTGTCCAACGTTAATCGGGGCAGGGTGAGTCGACCCCTAAGGCGAGGCCGAAAGGCGTAGTCGATGGGAAACAGGTTAATATTCCTGTACTTGGTGTTACTGCGAAGGGGGGACGGAGAAGGCTATGTCAGCCGGGCGACGGTTGTCCCGGTTTAAGCATGTAGGCGGAGGTTCCAGGTAAATCCGGTACCTTATTAACGCTGAGGTGTGATGACGAGGCACTACGGTGCTGAAGTGATAAATGCCCTGCTTCCAGGAAAAGCCTCTAAGCATCAGGTAACACGAAATCGTACCCCAAACCGACACAGGTGGTCAGGTAGAGAATACCAAGGCGCTTGAGAGAACTCGGGTGAAGGAACTAGGCAAAATGGTGCCGTAACTTCGGGAGAAGGCACGCTGATATGTAGGTGAAGCCCCTGCGGGCGGAGCTGAAATCAGTCGAAGATACCAGCTGGCTGCAACTGTTTATTAAAAACACAGCACTGTGCAAACACGAAAGTGGACGTATACGGTGTGACGCCTGCCCG
This sequence comes from Enterobacter hormaechei subsp. hoffmannii, assembly GCF_001729745.1. Classification (GTDB taxonomy): domain Bacteria; phylum Pseudomonadota; class Gammaproteobacteria; order Enterobacterales; family Enterobacteriaceae; genus Enterobacter; species Enterobacter intestinihominis. The sequence continues at coordinate 4,381,808 of NZ_CP017186.1, read as the reverse complement.
GTGCCGGAAGGTTAATTGATGGGGTTAGCGGCAACGCGAAGCTCTTGATCGAAGCCCCGGTAAACGGCGGCCGTAACTATAACGGTCCTAAGGTAGCGAAATTCCTTGTCGGGTAAGTTCCGACCTGCACGAATGGCGTAATGATGGCCAGGCTGTCTCCACCCGAGACTCAGTGAAATTGAACTCGCTGTGAAGATGCAGTGTACCCGCGGCAAGACGGAAAGACCCCGTGAACCTTTACTATAGCTTGACACTGAACACTGGTCCTTGATGTGTAGGATAGGTGGGAGGCTTTGAAGCGTGGACGCCAGTCTGCGTGGAGCCAACCTTGAAATACCACCCTTTAATGGCTGGTGTTCTAACGTAGACCCGTAATCCGGGTTGCGGACAGTGTCTGGTGGGTAGTTTGACTGGGGCGGTCTCCTCCCAAAGAGTAACGGAGGAGCACGAAGGTTGGCTAATCCTGGTCGGACATCAGGAGGTTAGTGCAATGGCATAAGCCAGCTTGACTGCGAGCGTGACGGCGCGAGCAGGTGCGAAAGCAGGTCATAGTGATCCGGTGGTTCTGAATGGAAGGGCCATCGCTCAACGGATAAAAGGTACTCCGGGGATAACAGGCTGATACCGCCCAAGAGTTCATATCGACGGCGGTGTTTGGCACCTCGATGTCGGCTCATCACATCCTGGGGCTGAAGTAGGTCCCAAGGGTATGGCTGTTCGCCATTTAAAGTGGTACGCGAGCTGGGTTTAGAACGTCGTGAGACAGTTCGGTCCCTATCTGCCGTGGGCGCTGGAGAATTGAGGGGGGCTGCTCCTAGTACGAGAGGACCGGAGTGGACGCATCACTGGTGTTCGGGTTGTCATGCCAATGGCACTGCCCGGTAGCTAAATGCGGAAGAGATAAGTGCTGAAAGCATCTAAGCACGAAACTTGCCCCGAGATGAGTTCTCCCTGAGACCTTGAGTCTCCTGAAGGAACGTTGAAGACTACGACGTTGATAGGTCGGGTGTGTAAGCGCAGCGATGCGTTGAGCTAACCGATACTAATGAACCGTGAGGCTTAACCTTACAACGCCGAAGATGTTTTGGCGAAGAGAGACAGACACGATTTTCAGCCTGATACAGATTAACAGAATTTGCCTGGCGGCTTTAGCGCGGTGGTCCCACCTGACCCCATGCCGAACTCAGAAGTGAAACGCCGTAGCGCCGATGGTAGTGTGGGGTCTCCCCATGTGAGAGTAGGGAACTGCCAGGCATCAAATTAAGTAGTAAGCCGGTGCATTAATCCGGTGGTTACAGAAGTATTCGGTGGAGCGGTAGTTCAGTCGGTTAGAATACCTGCCTGTCACGCAGGGGGTCGCGGGTTCGAGTCCCGTCCGTTCCGCCACTTATTAAGACATTAAGCCTGCCCAAAGGGCAGGCTTAATGGCAAAAAAATTTAGGGGCGTAGCTCAGTTGGTAGAGCACCGGTCTCCAAAACCGGGTGTCGCGAGTTCGAGTCTCTCCGCCCCTGCCATATAGAATCCTTTGCTTCGGCAAAGGATTTTTTTTTGCCTGTAAAACGGCTCAACACCTTCCTGAAGAATAAGCAGCCTGCGTTTCCGCAGGCTTTTGCGTTAATCCAGTATGCTGGTTTTTAACAGATCTTTTATCTGCGACTGCTTATCGCTGTTTTGCAGCCAAATGGCATACAGCGGCCTGGAGAGCGTTGTTGAATCGGTGACAACATGGAGTGCAGGTTTATTATCCGCCCAGCGAACAGGTAACCAGGTACAGCCTTTCAGTGTGGGAAGATGCTGGCATGCGATCTCCGCAGAGCTTGTCGTGAGTTGCGGGATATCATCGCTGGCAATTAACCCCGTCTCGTGCTGCTGAAAATCAGGCCCCCATTCCAGGCGTAAATAATTCAGGTCGGCCTTCATCATTGCAGGCTCGGATGCATAGAGCGCCAGGCTAAACTGTCCAACAATCTGGCTGCTAAATTCATCCATCTTGGGGGCTTCTGTGGTGATCAGCAGATCAAGCTGCCGCTCGTGGAGTTGCTTAACCAGCGACTGGCGTTGCGCAATCCTCGCCTCAAATTGCAGATGGTTGTGTGTGCGATATAGCCGCATAAGCCACTGGCTGAGCATGCATTCCCATAGTGAAGCGCTGGCACCGATCGAGAATTCATTATGCCGGGATGTGTGCGCAACCTCCTTTCGCGCTGCCTGCCAGGTATTCATCAGGGTTTCTGCATAAGGCAATAGCTTTTCACCGGCCGGGGTTAAACGAATATTGTTGCGATGGCGGGTAAAAAGGTTCACACCCAGTTGATTTTCCAGCTGTCGAATACGAAAACTGACTGCTGACTGCGTCAGGTAGAGGGCTTCAGCTGCTCGCCCAAAGTGTCGCGTTCTGCTCACTTCGAGGAAAGTTTTTAGCAATTCCGTATCCACATCTTTCTCCACAAAATTATTTGTCGTTATGATTTAAATGTTTTGTTTTACACTCTGTCAAGCGTAACTAATACTCCGCGCCATAAATAGCTCGGCCAAAGAATTAGGAGCGTGTAGGATGGCGGAAAGCTTTACGACGACTAATCGTTTTTTCGATAATAAACATTATCCGCGCGGGTTCTCTCGTCACGGCGATTTCACTATCAAAGAAGCTCAACTTCTTGAGCGCCATGGTTATGCCTTTAACGAGCTGGATCTGGGTAAGCGCGAACCGGCAACCGAAGATGAAAAACAGTTTGTCTCTGTTTGTCGTGGTGAGCGTGAGCCGCAGTCTGATGCAGAACGTGTATGGATCAAGTATATGGCTCGCATTAAGCGTCCTAAGCGTTTCCATACGCTGTCTGGCGGCAAGCCGCAGATGGAAGGTGCAGAAGACTACACCGAGTCTGACGATTAAGAAGAGAAGGGGCTACGGCCCCTTTTTTATGCCAGCATTTTTTGCAGATGCAACAGCAGCCGATCGATCGCACGGTAGCTTAATGCCTCCTGCAAATGTCGCCTCTCTATTCCGGGGCAGCCCTCCACGTCAGCGACCGTGCGCGCAACTTTCAACAAACGCTGCCACGCGCGAATGGATAGCCCAAACCGCGTCAGTGTCTCTTCCAGCCAGCCTGCATCTTCGGCGTTGAGAGAGCAAAACTGTCGGATCCCGCTGTTATCCAGCCGGGCATTCAGCCTGTTCTGACGAGCATACTGCCGCGCCTGAGCCGCAATAACCCGTTCTCGCACCACTGCTGAGCTTTCGCCTTTGATACCGGTTTGCCTCAGCAGACCGGGCGGTGGCAGGGGGATCTCGAGAGATAAATCAAAACGGTCGAGGAAGGGGCCGGACAGCTTACTCAGATAGCGCAGCGTCTGCTCCGGCGTACAGCGGTTATGGTTGCCCTGATAATGGCCCGTTGGGCTAGGGTTCATCGCGGCGACCAGCTGAAACTGCGCAGGGTAGCTTATTTTGGCGCGTGTACGAGACAGATGGATTTCGCCGGATTCAATCGGCTCCCGCAACGCATCCAGCACGCGGCGTTCAAACTCTGGCAATTCATCCAGGAACAGAATGCCGTTGTGTGCCAGTGAGATTTCACCCGGTCCGGGAATTGAGCCCCCGCCCACCATCGCGGTAAGAGACGCACTGTGGTGTGGCGAGCGGAAAGGACGGCGGCGCCACTGTTTATGCAGCGATATTGAACTGACCAGGCTAAATATCGCGGCGCTTTCCAGCGCTTCGTGATTATTGAGGGGGGGCAGCAGGCCGCTCAACCTGCTCGCCAGCATCGTTTTCCCCGTGCCTGGCGGACCTATCAGTAGCAGGTTATGCCCACCCGCGGCCGTTATTTCTAACGCCCGCTTACCCTGTTCCTGACCCATAATATCGCTGAGGTCATCGGGCGAATCTGCCACTACCTCCTCATTCTCCTGCGGCTCGGCAAGCTCGTGTCGGCCTTCCAGCCAGGCGCAAACCTCCTGCAAATGTCCCGCGACAAGACACCCCTTTTCGGCGATAAGGCTGACTTCAGAGGCATTTTCATTGGCCACAATGATTTGCCTTCCCGCGCGTATGGCTTCAAGCGCACCCGAGATTGCTCCGGGAACGCCTCTTAACGCGCCTGTAAGCGCTAATTCACCCACGAACTCGCACGAGCTTAACCCTGACGTATTGAGCTGTTCAGAAGCCGCGAGAAGCGCTATAGCAATAGGTAAATCATATCGCCCTCCCTCCTTTGGCAAATCGGCGGGCGCAAGGTTGATGGTGATCTTCTTCGCCGGAAAAGCATAACCGCTATTAATAATTGCACTGCGCACGCGATCCCTGGCCTCCTTAACGGTCGTTTCGGGTAAGCCGACCAGCGTCAGTCCGGGCAGTCCATTACTTAAATGAACCTCTACAGAAATAAGCGGTGCCTTCACGCCGATGGCCGCGCGTGTATAAACAACTGACAGTGACATAAGCCCCTCCTTGGCGGTAACTATGCCAGCATCATTTTTTCCTCTTTAGCGCTAATTCACTGAATTACGGCGCTCGTTCCAGCCTTTTAGCGCCTAAATGTAATCATTACATGTCGGTGGAATCGGCCTCGCAGAAAAGAAATCATGCGCGCCTTGCCTGATGAAACAGGACAAAAAAATGAAAAATCTTCATTTCTATTTTTTCCCTATATAAAACAACGATTTTGAAAGAAATAGTTCGCCTGCTACAGAAATGAGTCATAAAAAAATCTTGTGTCAGATGAAATATCTGTGGTAACTCTTTAGGTATTCCTTCGAACAAGATGCAAAAAGAACTGAAAATGACAGCCCTTCTACGAGTGATTAGCCTGGTCGTGATTAGCGTGGTGGTGATTATTATCCCACCGTGCGGGGCTGCACTTGGACGAGGAAAGGCTTAGAAATCAAGCCTTAACGAACTAAGACCCCCGCACCGAAAGGTCCGGGGGTTTTTTTATGACTAAAAAACTTAAATGAGGAGCAGAGAATGACGACTAGCACAAAATTCTGTTTCTCCAGATTTATGACGGGGAACTAACTATGAATGGGGCACAATGGGTAGTACATGCGTTGCGTGCGCAGGGAGTCGAAACCGTATTCGGTTATCCGGGTGGCGCAATTATGCCGATTTACGATGCACTGTATGACGGCGGCGTGGAACACCTCTTGTGCCGACACGAGCAGGGCGCAGCGATGGCCGCCATCGGTTATGCCCGTGCGACCGGTAAAACCGGCGTCTGTATGGCCACCTCCGGTCCGGGCGCAACGAACCTGATCACCGGCCTGGCTGACGCGCTGCTCGATTCCGTACCCGTGGTGGCGATCACCGGCCAGGTGGCCTCTCCGTTCATCGGCACCGATGCTTTCCAGGAAGTGGATGTGCTCGGTTTATCGCTTGCCTGCACCAAACACAGCTTCCTCGTTCAGTCTCTCGAAGAGCTGCCGCGCGTGATGGCCGAAGCGTTCGAGGTTGCCAGCTCTGGCCGTCCTGGCCCGGTTCTGGTAGATATCCCGAAAGATATTCAGGTTGCACTCGGCGATCTGGAACCGCACTTCTCCACCGTTGAAAGCGACAACGTGTTTCCCCATACGGAGGTTGAAGAGGCTCGCCAGATGCTGGCGCAGGCGAAACAGCCGATGCTGTATGTAGGCGGCGGCGTGGGCATGGCGCAGGCCGTTCCTGCCCTGCGCGAATTTATCGCAGTAACGCAAATGCCCGCCACCTGCACGCTGAAAGGATTGGGCGCGGTCGACGCGGACTATCCATACTATTTGGGCATGTTAGGGATGCACGGCACCAAAGCGGCAAACCTGGCAGTGCAGGAGTGTGACCTGCTCATCGCCGTCGGCGCCCGTTTTGACGACCGCGTCACCGGCAAGCTGAACACCTTTGCGCCGAACGCCAAAGTGATCCATATGGACATCGACCCGGCGGAGATGAACAAACTGCGTCAGGCGCATGTCGCGTTGCAGGGCGATCTCAACGCGCTTTTACCGGCGCTGGAGCAGCCGCTGGATATCAACCCATGGCGTCAGCACACCGCCGATATGCGCGCTGAACACGCCTGGCGTTACGACCACCCCGGCGAGGCCATCTATGCGCCGCTATTGTTGAAACAGTTGTCCGACCGCAAACCCGCAGACAGCGTGGTGACGACGGATGTCGGCCAGCATCAGATGTGGTCAGCCCAGCACATGACCTACACCCGCCCGGAGAACTTCATCACCTCGAGCGGCTTAGGCACGATGGGCTTCGGCCTGCCCGCTGCCGTGGGCGCACAGGTTGCCCGCCCGAACGATACCGTTATCTGTATCTCCGGTGACGGCTCCTTCATGATGAACGTCCAGGAGCTCGGCACCGTGAAGCGTAAGCAGTTACCGCTGAAGATCGTTTTGCTCGATAACCAGCGTTTAGGCATGGTTCGCCAGTGGCAGCAGCTGTTCTTCCAGGAGCGTTACAGCGAAACGACCCTGACCGACAACCCCGATTTCCTCACCCTGGCCAGCGCCTTCGGCATTCCTGGCCAGCACATCACCCGTAAAGACCAGGTTGAAGCGGCACTCGACACCATGCTGTCAAGCGAAGGGCCATACCTGCTTCATGTCTCAATCGACGAGCTTGAGAACGTCTGGCCGTTGGTACCGCCCGGTGCCAGTAACTCACAAATGCTGGAGAAATTATCATGATGCATCATCAGGTTGCCGTGCAGGCTCGCTTCAACCCGGAAACGTTAGAACGCGTATTGCGTGTGGTGCGTCATCGTGGTTTTCAGATTTGCTCTATGAATATGGAAACGGCCACGGATGCACAAAATATCAGTATCGAATTAACCGTTGCCAGCCCGCGGCCGGTCGACTTACTGTTTAGTCAGTTATCAAAACTGGTAGACGTTGCCCATGTTGCCATCTGCCAGAGCACAACCACATCACAACAAATCCGCGCTTAAGCGTGACAGGACGAAAAAAATGACGACAAAAAAAGCTGATTACATTTGGTTCAATGGTGAGATGGTTCGCTGGGAAGACGCGAAAGTTCACGTGATGTCCCACGCGCTGCACTACGGCACCTCCGTGTTTGAAGGCATCCGTTGCTACGATTCTCACAAAGGACCAGTGGTGTTCCGCCATCGCGAACACATGCAGCGTCTGCATGACTCAGCCAAAATTTATCGTTTCCCGGTCTCCCAAAGCGTTGATGAGCTGATGGAAGCCTGCCGCGAGGTGATCCGCCAGAACAAACTGACCAGTGCCTATATTCGTCCGCTGGTCTTCGTGGGTGATGTCGGCATGGGTGTCAATCCGCCCGCTGGCTATAACACCGATGTGATCATTGCTGCGTTCCCGTGGGGCGCCTACCTGGGCGCGGAAGCACTGGATCAGGGGATCGACGCAATGGTTTCTTCCTGGAACCGCGTGGCACCAAACACTATCCCGACCGCGGCTAAAGCGGGCGGTAACTACCTCTCCTCACTGCTGGTTGGCAGCGAAGCGCGCCGTCACGGCTATCAGGAAGGTATCGCGCTCGATGTAAATGGCTACATCTCCGAAGGTGCGGGCGAAAACCTGTTTGAAGTGAAAGACGGCATTCTGTTCACCCCGCCGTTCACCTCGTCCGCGCTGCCGGGCATCACCCGCGACGCCATCATCAAGCTGGCAAAAGATCTGGGTATCGAAGTACGCGAGCAGGTGCTGTCCCGCGAATCCCTGTACCTGGCTGACGAAGTGTTCATGTCCGGTACCGCGGCTGAAATTACACCGGTGCGTAGCGTCGACGGCATTCAGGTGGGCGAAGGCCGCTGTGGTCCGGTCACCAAACGCATTCAGCAAGCCTTCTTCGGCCTGTTCACCGGCGAAACAGAAGACAAATACGGCTGGTTGGATCAGGTTAATCACTAAATATAAATTTGGGACGGCACGCACCGTCCCATTTAATAGTCAGACGGGAGTAAATAAAGCATGCCTAAGTATCGTTCAGCCACCACCACCCACGGCCGTAATATGGCGGGTGCCCGCGCACTGTGGCGCGCCACCGGAATGACCGACGCCGATTTCGGCAAGCCAATTATCGCCGTGGTGAACTCCTTCACCCAGTTTGTGCCGGGCCACGTGCACCTGCGCGATCTCGGTAAGCTGGTTGCCGAGCAAATCGAAGCCTCCGGCGGCGTGGCGAAAGAGTTCAACACCATTGCGGTGGATGACGGTATCGCAATGGGCCACGGGGGGATGCTCTATTCACTGCCGTCGCGCGAGCTGATCGCCGACTCGGTGGAGTACATGGTTAACGCCCACTGCGCCGATGCGATGGTCTGTATCTCCAACTGCGACAAAATCACCCCGGGGATGCTGATGGCCTCCCTGCGCCTGAACATTCCGGTGATCTTCGTTTCCGGCGGCCCGATGGAAGCGGGTAAAACCAAGCTTTCCGACAAAATCATCAAGCTCGACCTGGTCGATGCGATGATCCAGGGCGCGGACCCGAAAGTCTCTGACGAGCAGAGCGACCAGGTGGAACGCTCCGCGTGTCCGACCTGCGGCTCCTGTTCCGGGATGTTCACCGCCAACTCCATGAACTGCCTGACCGAAGCGCTGGGCCTTTCTCAGCCGGGTAACGGCTCGCTGCTGGCGACCCACGCCGACCGTAAGCAGCTGTTCCTTAACGCGGGCAAGCGCATCGTTGAGCTGACCAAACGCTACTACGAGCAGGACGATGCCAGCGCGCTGCCGCGCAACATCGCCAGTAAAGCGGCGTTCGAAAACGCCATGACGCTGGATATCGCCATGGGCGGTTCCACCAACACCGTTCTGCACCTGCTGGCCGCCGCGCAGGAAGCCGAAATCGACTTCACCATGAGCGACATCGACAAGCTCTCCCGCAAAGTGCCGCAGCTGTGTAAAGTCGCGCCGAGTACCCAGAAGTACCATATGGAAGACGTGCATCGTGCTGGTGGTGTCATCGGTATTCTCGGCGAGCTGGATCGCGCAGGGCTGCTGAACCGCAACGTGAAAAATGTGCTCGGCCTGACGCTGCCGGAGTCGCTGGACCAGTACGACGTGATGCTGACCAAAGACGACGCGGTGAAAAAGATGTTCCGCGCCGGTCCGGCAGGTATTCGCACCACGCAGGCGTTCTCGCAGGATTGCCGCTGGGACACGCTGGATGACGATCGCGCCGAAGGCTGCATCCGCTCGCTGGAACATGCCTACAGCAAAGACGGCGGTCTGGCCGTGCTGTACGGTAACTTTGCGGAAAACGGCTGCATCGTGAAAACCGCAGGCGTGGACGACAGCATTCTCAAATTCACCGGTCCGGCAAAAGTGTATGAAAGTCAGGACGAGGCGGTAGACGCTATCCTCGGTGGCAAAGTGGTGGAAGGCGACGTGGTGGTCATTCGCTACGAAGGGCCGAAAGGCGGTCCGGGCATGCAGGAGATGCTCTACCCGACTACCTTCCTGAAATCGATGGGCCTCGGCAAAGCCTGCGCGCTGATCACCGACGGTCGTTTCTCTGGCGGCACGTCAGGCCTCTCCATTGGCCACGTCTCCCCGGAAGCGGCAAGCGGCGGCAATATCGCGATCATCGAAGATGGCGACCTGATCGAAATCGACATTCCGAACCGCGGCATTCAGCTGAAGCTGAGTGACCAGGAGATTGCGGCCCGTCGTGAAGCGCAGGAAGCCCGCGGCGACAAAGCCTGGACGCCGAAAGACCGCCAGCGCGAAGTCTCATTCGCCCTGCGCGCTTACGCGAGTCTTGCCACCAGTGCAGATAAAGGCGCGGTGCGCGATAAATCTAAACTTGGGGGCTAATGATGGCCGAGTCACAACCCTTATCCGCCGCCCCCGAGGGGGCGGAATACCTGAGAGCGGTGCTGCGCGCGCCGGTCTATGAAGCCGTGCAGGTCACGCCCCTGCAAAAAATGGACAAACTCTCCTCGCGCCTCGACAACGTCATTCTGGTGAAGCGCGAAGACAGGCAGCCGGTGCACAGCTTCAAGCTGCGCGGCGCCTACGCGATGATGGCCGGGCTGACGGATGAGCAGAAAGCGCGCGGCGTCATTACCGCGTCGGCGGGCAACCACGCGCAGGGCGTAGCGTTCTCCGCGGCCCGTTTAGGGCTGAAAGCGCTGATCGTGATGCCGGTTGCCACGGCGGATATCAAAGTCGACGCGGTGCGCGGTTTTGGCGGGGAAGTGCTGCTCCACGGCGCGAATTTTGACGAAGCGAAAGCCAAAGCGATTGAGCTGGCGCAGCAGCAGGGTTTCACCTGGGTCCCGCCGTTCGATCACCCGATGGTGATTGCCGGGCAGGGTACGCTGGCGCTGGAACTGTTGCAGCAGGATGCCCATCTCGACCGCGTTTTCGTCCCGGTGGGCGGCGGTGGCTTAGCCGCTGGTGTGGCGGTGCTGATCAAACAGCTAATGCCGCAGATCAAAGTGATTGCGGTTGAAGCGGAAGACTCCGCTTGCCTGAAGGCGGCGCTGGACGCCGGACATCCGGTGGATCTGCCGCGCGTCGGGCTGTTCGCCGAGGGCGTGGCGGTGAAGCGCATTGGCGATGAAACGTTCCGTCTGTGCCAGGAGTATCTCGACGATATCGTCACCGTCGACAGCGACGCTATCTGCGCGGCGATGAAAGATCTCTTCGAGGATGTGCGTGCGGTGGCGGAACCGTCCGGCGCGCTGGCGCTGGCGGGGATGAAGAAATACATCGCCCAGCACAACATTCGCGGCGAGCGTCTGGCGCACGTGCTTTCCGGCGCCAATGTGAACTTCCACGGCCTGCGCTACGTGTCCGAACGCTGTGAGCTGGGCGAGCAGCGTGAAGCCCTGCTGGCGGTGACCATTCCGGAAGAGAAGGGCAGCTTCCTGAAGTTTTGCCAGCTGCTGGGCGGCCGTTCGGTAACGGAGTTCAACTACCGCTTTGCCGATGCCAAAGATGCGTGCATATTTGTCGGCGTGCGTCTGAGCCGTGGCGTGGAGGAGCGCAAAGAGATCCTCAGCCTGCTGCATGACGGTGGCTACAGCGTGGTCGATCTCTCCGACGACGAAATGGCGAAGCTGCACGTGCGTTACATGGTCGGCGGCCGTCCATCCAAGCCGCTCAAGGAACGCCTGTTCAGCTTCGAGTTCCCGGAATCGCCGGGCGCGTTGCTCAAGTTCCTGCACACGCTGGGCACCCACTGGAACATTTCTCTGTTCCACTACCGCAGCCACGGCACCGACTACGGCCGCGTGCTGGCGGCGTTCGAGCTGGGCGAGCACGAGCCGGATTTCGAAACGCGCCTGAACGAGCTGGGCTATGAGTGCCATGACGAAACCCACAACCCGGCGTTCCGCTTCTTCCTCGCGGGCTAAGGGTTGAGCTGCGTGTAGGCCGGGTAAGCGCAGCGCCACCCGGCTTTAGTGGTTCGGCAATATCTTCCAGAACGCATCAATAAGCGGCTCATGCAGCCGCTTTTTTTGTGCGCACACGCCAAGCTCGAACGGCGTTTTTTCGTCGCTGCGTTCTAAAATCATCACGCGATTGCGCACTGGCTCCGGGCTGTTTTCCAGCACCACTTCTGGCAGCAGCGCCACGCCGCAGCCGAGCGCCACCATCGACACCATCGCCTCATGGCCGCCGACCGTGGCGTAAATCGACGGGTTGCTGATTTTCTGGCGGCGGAACCACAGCTCAATGCGGCGGCGCACCGGCCCCTGATCGGCCATGATAAACGGCACCGTCGACCAGTCCGGTTTCTCCACCGAGACCTGGTTGCGCACAGGGCAGGGCAGCGCCGGGGCAATCAGTACTACCGCCAGATTCTCCAGCATTGAGAACGCTACCGCGCCCGGCAGGGTTTCCGGCTTCCCGGCAATCGCGAGATCCGCTTCGCCCGTGACCACTTTTTCCATCGCGTCGGCGGCATCGCCGGTGGTGAGCTTAATTTCAACCGACGGATGTTCCGCGCGGAAGCGGTCGAGAATGGGGGGAAGATGGCTGTAGGCGGCGGTCACGGAGCAGAAAATATGCAGCTCGCCGGAAAGCGACGGCCCCTGCTGGTCGATGGTGTGCCGCAGCTGCTGGTACTGCAACAAGGTTTGCTGGGCAAAGATGCGCAGCTCTTCACCGGCTTCCGTGAGGGTGACGGTGCGGTTATCGCGCACGAACAGCGGCTGGCCGAGGTCTTCCTCAAGGCGCTGGATCTGGCGCGACAGCGTGGAAGGGCTGACGTGCATCGCCCGGGCGCTGCGGCCAAAGTGACGGCTTTCCGCCAGATGCAGGAACATTTTCAGATCGCGTAAATCCACCGATTCCACTCCCTCTTTTTACATTGCATAAATTGCAATGTGACGTTGTGAATATATCAATTTCCGCAATAAATTTCCTGTTGTAATGTGGGTACATTCTCGCTGAAACGCGAACCGAACAATAAGACACACAACATCACGAGGTATCACCCATGGCTAACTACTTTAATACACTGAATCTGCGCCAGCAGCTGGCGCAGCTGGGCAAATGCCGCTTCATGGCGCGCGATGAATTTGCCGATGGCGCGAGCTACCTTCAGGGTAAAAAAGTGGTCATTGTTGGCTGTGGCGCACAGGGTCTGAACCAGGGTCTGAACATGCGCGACTCCGGGCTGGATATCTCCTACGCCCTGCGCAAAGAAGCGATTGCTGAAAAGCGCGCTTCCTGGCGTAAAGCGACCGAAAACGGCTTCAAAGTAGGTACCTACGAAGAGCTGATCCCGCAGGCGGACCTGGTGGTTAACCTGACGCCAGACAAGCAACACTCAGACGTTGTGCGTTCCGTACAGCCGCTGATGAAAGACGGCGCTGCGCTGGGTTACTCCCACGGCTTCAACATCGTTGAAGTGGGCGAGCAGATCCGTAAAGACATCACCGTAGTGATGGTGGCACCGAAGTGCCCGGGCACCGAAGTGCGCGAAGAGTACAAACGTGGTTTCGGCGTACCGACGCTGATCGCCGTTCACCCGGAAAACGATCCGAAAGGCGAAGGCATGGCGATTGCCAAAGCCTGGGCAGCGGCCACCGGCGGCCATCGTGCGGGCGTACTGGAATCTTCCTTCGTTGCGGAAGTGAAATCTGACCTGATGGGCGAGCAGACCATTCTGTGCGGCATGCTCCAGGCGGGTTCTCTGCTGTGCTTCGACAAGCTGGTGGAAGAGGGCACCGACCCGGCATACGCGGAAAAACTGATTCAGTTCGGCTGGGAAACCATCACCGAAGCGCTGAAGCAGGGCGGCATTACGCTGATGATGGACCGTCTGTCCAATCCGGCAAAACTGCGCGCGTTCGCACTCTCTGAACAGCTGAAAACCATCATGGCACCGCTGTTCCAGAAACACATGGACGACATCATCTCCGGCGAGTTCTCTTCCGGCATGATGGCGGACTGGGCGAATGACGATAAGAAACTGCTGACCTGGCGCGAAGAGACCGGTAAAACCGCGTTCGAAACGGCACCACAGTTCGAGGGTAAAATCAGCGAGCAGGAGTACTTCGATAAAGGCGTACTGATGATCGCGATGGTGAAAGCGGGCGTTGAGCTGGCGTTCGAAACCATGGTGGATTCCGGCATCATTGAAGAATCTGCGTACTATGAATCGCTGCACGAGCTGCCGCTGATCGCAAACACCATCGCCCGTAAGCGTCTGTATGAGATGAACGTGGTGATCTCCGATACCGCCGAGTACGGTAACTATCTGTTCTCTTACGCCTGCGTACCGCTGCTGAAAGAGTTCATGACTACCCTGCAAGCAGGCGATCTGGGTAAAGCGATTGCGGAAGGTGCGGTTGATAACGCGCAGCTTCGTGACGTTAATGAAGCGATTCGCAGTCACGAAATCGAGAAAGTGGGCCAGAAACTTCGTGGCTACATGACCGATATGAAACGTATCGCAGTAGCAGACTAAAAAGACAATCGGGTGGCGCAAGCCACCCGAACTGTTTTAGCTACGCAGTATCGCGCCGGGATAACCCAGCTGGCGCCACGCCTCATACACCACCACCGACACCGCATTCGACAGGTTCATGCTGCGGCTGTCCGGCATCATCGGAATACGAATTTTTTGCTCAGCGGGCAGGGCATCCAGAATGGTGGCCGGCAGGCCGCGGGTTTCCGGACCAAACATCAGATAATCTCCGTCCTGATAGCTTACGGCGCTATGCGCTGGCGTGCCTTTGGTGGTCAGGGCGAACATGCGCTGCGGCTTCTCTGCGTCCAGAAACGCGGCGTAATCGTGATGACGAACGACGGCAGTAAACTCATGGTAGTCCAGCCCCGCGCGGCGCAGACGTTTGTCGTCCCACGTAAAGCCCATCGGCTCAATGATGTGCAGACGAAAACCGGTGTTGGCGCACAGGCGGATGATATTGCCGGTATTGGGTGGGATTTCTGGTTCGAATAAGACGATGTTAAGCATGCTGCCCCCTTAATTGCGGGGGGCAGAATAGCAGAAAAGAGAGGGACTAGGCGACGCCCGGCTCCTGCGAGCGGCTATACAGCATTTTGTAGACGGTTGCCGCCGCGGCCACGAGAGCAGGCACGCTGAGGATCATCAAAATACTGTCCGCCTGCCACTGCATGGAGAGAAGCTGGGCGCTGGTCATGGTGCCCGCCACGCCGCCGAAGCGGCCGATCCCCTGCATCCAGGCGATACCCGTCGCGCGGCACTCGGTAGGGTAAAAGGTGGTGGCCAGGGTCTGCATCCCCGACTGCGCGCCGTTCATCGCGATCCCCATCAGGAAGATTAACCCGCCAAACAGGGTGATATGATTATGCTCAATGCCGAGTAAAAGAATCAGGCCCATCGTCAGCACGAAACCACACGCGACCACCTTGTGCGCTTCCCAGCGGTCCATCATCCAGCCCGCGAGCAGAATGCCAGCGGTGCCGCCGAAAGTGAACAGCGAGGTGAGCCAGGCGGATTCCGCCAGCGCATACCCCATCCCCTGCATCAGCGTTGGCATCCAGCTCAGCAGGACGTAATAAATCACCAGTCCCATAAAGTAGGTGACCCACAGCATCAGGGTGCCGGGCAGCCAGGGCATGGAAAACAGCTGCGACACGCTGCCTTTTTTCGACGCGACCTTCTCCTCCGCCAGGAAAAAGCCTGTGACGCTATCCAGCGTGCTGCGGGCGAACCGGCTGGCGATGCGGCGAACCCGCGCGACGTCTTTCCCGCGCTGCACAAGAAACTTCACCGACTCCGGCAACAGCAGCGCCAGCAGCACCGTTAAAATCAGCGGCGCAATCGCGCCGGTCAGCAGCACGCTTCGCCAGCCATGGTGAGGGATAAGCCAGGACGAGATCGCCCCGCCGCCCGCCGCACCCAGCGGAAAGCCGCAGTACATGGTGTTAATTGCCTTGGCGCGGCAGCGCTGGGGGGCAAACTCTGAGATCAGCGTGATGGCGTTAGGCATCGCGGCGCCCAGCCCGAGACCGGTCAGAAATCGCCACAGCGTCAGGGTATTCAGACTTTGCGCCCAGGTCGTGCCCAGGCTCGCCAGGCCGAAGAACAGGCATGAAAAGACCAGTACGCGCTTGCGTCCCATACGGTCCGATACCGGACCTGCAATAAGAGCTCCCAGCGACAGCCCCAGTAGCGCCGCACTCAACACCGGCCCCAGATCCTGTTTATGTATTCCCCACTCCACCGACAGCGTAGGCGCAATGTAACCCATCGCTGCGGTATCGAAACCATCGATCGCCAGCACCAGAAAGCCCAGCACAATAAGAAGCCAGTGAAACCCTGAAAAAGGACTCTCATCGATCACCTGCTGAATATCCACCCGACCTGAATACGTCATACGTTCCCCTCCGATGTGATGTTGTTTTTGTGTTCTTGTATTTGCTTGTCTATACAATTGCGGAGGGCGGGTTGTGTCAAATTTTCTTATCCAGAATGTTACGCAGGTGTTATTTTCGACAAAAAAAGCGCCCGAGGGTAAAGCCGGGCGCGGAAGAAGGGGAGGCTAACCGGGGGATATCAGGCCGCATTTCCCTGAGAAAGGGGGGCCAGCGCCGCAGGCAGCTTACTGAGCTCCTGCACCAGAGAGTCTTTGCTGATTTCACCGATTGTTTTCGCACCGGTAAGGGTCATCGCCACCTTCATCTCTTTCTCGATCAGGTTCAGCAGATTCGCCACGCCCGCCTGGCCGCTGGTGGCCAGCGCGTACAGGTAAGCACGGCCCAGCAGCACACTGTCTGCGCCCAGGGCAATCATGCGTACCACGTCCAGCCCGTTACGGATGCCGCTGTCGGCCAGAATCGCAATATCGCCTTTCACCGCATCGGCAATGGCTGGCAGGGCGCGGGCGGAGGAGAGCACCCCGTCAAGCTGGCGGCCACCATGGTTAGAGACCACGATCCCATCGGCACCAAAACGCACCGCGTCGCGCGCATCTTCCGGATCGAGGATCCCTTTGATCACCATCGGGCCGTCCCAGAATTCGCGGATCCACTCCAGGTCTTTCCAGGAGATGGATGGATCGAAGTTGTTCGCCAGCCAGCCGATGTAATCTTCCAGCCCGGTCGGTTTACCCAGGTAGGCCGAAATATTGCCCAGATCGTGCGGACGGCCATTCACGCCGACATCCCACGCCCACTGCGGGTGCGTCACCGCCTGCCAGTAGCGGCGCATCGCGGCGTTCGGACCGCTCATGCCGGAGTGCGCATCACGGTAGCGGGCGCCGGGCGTGGGCATATCGACGGTAAAGACCAGCGTTGAGCAGCCCGCCGCTTTGGCGCGCTCAAGGGCGTTACGCATAAAACCGCGATCGCGCAGGACGTAGAGCTGGAACCACATCGGGCGCTTGATGGTCGGGGCGACCTCTTCAATCGGGCAGACGGACACGGTGGAAAGGGTAAACGGGATGCCTTTGGCATCTGCGGCGGCGGCGGCCTGCACTTCGCCCCGGCGGGCATACATGCCGCATAAGCCGACGGGCGCAAGCGCCACCGGCATGGAGAGCGTCTCGTTAAACAGCTTCGTCTCAAGGCTCAGGTCAGACATATTCTTCAGCACGCGCTGGCGCAGGGCCACTTCCGACAGGTCCTCCACGTTGCGGCGCAGGGTATATTCGGCGTACGCCCCGCCGTCAATGTAGTGGAACAGGAATGGCGGCAAAATGCGCTGTGCCGCGGCGCGATAGTCACTGGCTGCGGAAATAATCATGCTTTGTTCTCCCTGGAAATATCACTCTCGCCAGGCAGACGGGTAATACGCGCCTGTCGGGCCTGATCTTCATCGAATCGTTTAATGGTGGTATGCACGAAGCCAAGATGCGCCATCATCGCCTTGCGCGCGGCCTCGGCATCACCGGCCAGAATGGCGTTGAGCACCGCCTCGTGCTGTTCGGTCAGTTGGGCAAATACCGGCGGCACCAGATACATGCGCTGGCGGCTCTGCTTCACGGAGGATTGCAGCAGGTCGAAGAACCCGCGCATGGTTTGCAGCAGAACTACGTTGTGCGAGGCCTCGGCAATCGCGAGGTGAAAACGTACGTCCGCCTGGGAGGCGATGTCCGGATCGCTGCTTTGCGTGGCCTCAAAGCAGGCTTTGAGCTTCTCTTTGTCGGCCTCGGTTGCCCGCATCGCCGCATGCCACGCGGTGCTGGTTTCGATGGCGTGACGCGCTTCGAGGATGTCAAAGCTGTAGTCCGGGTCGTTTTCCATCAGCGTCTTAAGCGGCTGCACGATGTTTTGTTCGGACCAGTCGTCATGCTGCCAGCGCACGAAGGTGCCGCCGCCTCGACGGCTCAGCAGCACCCCTTCGCTGACCAGCGTCGCCAGCGCCTCGCGCAGTGAATTGCGCGACACGCCAAGCTGGGCGGCAAGCTGACGCTCGGCGGGCAATCTCATGCCCGCTTCCAGCTGTTGTTCTTCTATCAGCGCCCGTACGCGAGTGGCAATCTCGTCGGACAGGCGTCTGGGCATCACTATCATGGAATCATCCAGGTTAAGACATAGGCCTGCAATGTGGTGATCACGCCCACCATGCAGGTAAATATCAGGCTGTGTTTAACGGTAAAGCGGAACAGATCCGACTCTTTGCCTACCAGCCCCACCGCGGCACAGGCAATGGCGATGGACTGCGGTGAGATCATCTTCCCGGTCACGCCGCCGGTGGTGTTCGCGGCGACCAGCAGCACGTCCGAGACGCCAATCTGCTGCGCGGCTGTGGCCTGTAGGGCGGCAAACAGGGCGTTAGATGACGTATCTGAACCGGTCAGGAACACCCCCAGCCAGCCGAGGAACGGCGAGAAGAAGGTAAACGCGTGGCCGGTATGCGCCAGCGCTAACGCCAGCGTCGACGACAGGCCGGAGTAGTTCGAAATAAACGCGAACGCCAGCACCATGCCGATGGAGTAAATCGGCAGCATCAGCTCTTTAATCGTCGCCGCAAAGGTCTGCACCGCGGCGGCAGGCTTCATGCGCAGCCACACTACGGAAAGGATAGCGGCAAACAGGATGGCCGTGCCGGTGGCTGAGAACCAGTCGAACTTAAACACTGCTGCATACGGCGTGGCGTCGTGTACCACCGGCGGCATACGGGCGACCATCTTGTCGAGGAACGGCACGGAGATATTAATCACCATGTCGTACAGCGCGCCGCCCGGGGCGAACAGCGCCTTAAACGGCGGAATGCTCCACAGCGTCACGGTGGCGGTCAGGAACAGGAACGGTGACCACGCGCGCACAATCTGTCCGGCGGTATAGCCGGTGCGCGCCAGCGTCTGATCCACGTGTGATGCGCCCATGTCAGCAAAGCGGAAGATACGTACCGGCTGCCAGCGTTTCAGGAACAGCGTCAGACAGACCAGCGACACCAGGGAAGAGATGATGTCCGGCAGTTCCGGGCCGAGGAAGTTGGAGCTGAGATACTGGGCAATGGCGAACGAACCGCCCGCTACCATCACCGCAGGCCAGGTCTCCTTCACGCCGCGCCAGCCGTCCATAATCGCCATGATCCAGAACAGCACGATAATGGTCAGGAACGGCAGCTGGCGGCCCACCATCTGGCCGATCTCGAAGCTGTCCAGCCCGGTCACCTGGCCCGCCACCAGAATAGGAATGCCCATCGCGCCAAACGCCACCGGGGCGGTATTCACAATCAGGCACAGGCCAGCGGCATACAGCGGGTTAAAGCCCAGACCGACCAGCAGGGCGGCGGTGATGGCCACCGGTGCGCCGAATCCTGCCGCCCCTTCCAGAAATGCTCCGAAGGAGAAGCCGACGATCAGCATCTGCAAACGCTGGTCCGGCGTGATGTAGAGAATCGACGAGCGAATAATGTCGAACTGCCCGGTTTTGACCGAGATTTTGTAGACAAAGACGGCGGCGATGATGATCCACGCAATCGGCCACAGTCCGTAGAAGAAGCCATAGACGACGGAGGCCAGCGCGCGATCGACCGGCATTTTGTAGAAGAACAACGCCACCATCAGGGCGATGGCAACGGTATACGTCGCGGCGAGGTAGCCCTTCAGCTTGAGCTTAATCAGCGCAAAGAAGAAAAACAGGATCGGTAGCGATGCGATCAGGCTCGACAGCCAGATATTTCCGGCCGGATCGTAGTTTTGTTGCCAGAGGCTCATGCAGGTCTCCTGAGGACCACACAGGTGTTCGTCGGGTGAGTCTCTGCTCATCTCTGCGTCACACTTAGTGTAAAAGTGGTCCTTCCAATATTGTGATGTAGGGTTAATGACAACAAATGGTTAACCAAGTGTTGCTATTCAGCAATTGTTTTGTGAAGTGGAGCATCGAAATTGTGAACGATGGATAGCTTTGTGCGTGATTGGTAGGACCAAACCCGCAAAATCAAATCACCGTGTGCATTGGGAGCGGTGGTCAGGTGGAGAGCCTTACATTCGCCTTTTAAGCAGATACGGCGCGTAAAAGAGGTTATATAAAAAGGAGAGGTGATAATATTGCGTGAATTGAATGAGGTTTGTTTGTTTTATTTGTGTTTTTGAGAAGCTGTATATGTGTGAGCAGAGTGATATATTTCCTATAAATAAAAATTTTTTTTGGTTAAAAATGCGAAATCTAAGCTGTAGCAAAAAATTTTAATTAAGGTAAATTTCACATATAGATTTTAACAGTGTATTACAAACGATCAATTGATGATCGATAAGGAAATATCCTGTTCAATTGCGGTTTTTCAGGATAAAGGGTAAGAATTTTGCGCTGAACAGACATTTTTTGGCTAATAATATTCTGAAATAAATTGATCAAACAATGATCAGTTAACTCTCTTGTAATTTAGTTGCGGTATTAAAAGCAGATTAATAATTATTATGGCAATCGAAAGGGGTTAAATTTGTTAGTTGAGTGTTAATTTCTGAGTGTTTACAGACGCGGCATATTGCTTTTCAATGCGTAGACGTTAAAAGGCATTTGATTTACTATTTATTCAGAAGCAACGTAACAGAAGATTTTAAATTTATTACTAACCACAACGTATTCAGTGTTATTTTCGGCCAGAAGTCATTCCTCAGTTGAAGGATATCTGTGTATGGCCTTCTGAAAATATACGGATGATCACCATGGGATGGACCCTGCTTTATTCTATAAGGTCGCGTCACCCATTCTGCTAAAAACCTTTCGGTGGCGTTTTTAAATCCTTATAGCGGTTATTGTACATAGTACAACAAGTCTATATCTGTTTAATTTACAGAGGGGAAAGTGTTCCAAATGAAAATCAAAAATGTGGCGCTGGCGATTGCCGCGGCGGGGCTGCTGTTATCTTCCCAATCAGTACTGGCAAGCAGTGATTCTGGCGTTAATGCTTCTCTGGATACCGGTGCGGGTTCGCAAAGTACGGGCGGGGTGATCAATTTTACCGGGAAGATTACCCTTATTTCCTGTGATATTACTCCGGCCTCTAAAAACAAAACGGTAGACCTTGGGGCGTGGGCAAAAAGCTACTTTGACGATCACAACGAAACGACGCCGCGCGAGTTCAAAATCAACGTGGAAAACTGCCCGGAGACGGTTGAATCGGTTGCGGTACTGTTTGACGGAACCAAAGATACGGTGAATGACACACTGCTTCAGGTTACGCCAGGTGAAGGTATGGCGACGGGTGTCGGCGTGAAGCTTTATAACAGCGATCGCAGCACCGCGATTAAACCGGGTACGGTATCTGAAACAACCGCACCGGATGATGAAGGCAATGCTGAATTAACTTTCTATGCCGCACTTGACAAAGATGGCACGGAAATCAACGCCGGCGATGTTAACGCCGTATCCAACTTCCTGATGGTTTATAACTGATTTCACTGTCAGCCACCTCCAGAGATAATAATGATGAAACGTTTATCGTATATTATGCTCACTGCATTAATGGTTAGTTCTGCGTCAGTTTCTGCTGGCGTTGTAATGGGGGGAACACGGATCGTATACCCGCAAAACAGCAAGGAGGTGGCATTTTCTGTTTCTAATATGGAAAGTGCGGTTCCCTATCTTATTCAGTCGTGGGTTGAAGGCGATGGGCCGGATAAAAATAACGCTGCGCCATTTATTGTCACACCACCTCTGTTCAGACTTGATCCGGAGCAGACCAACACGCTGCGTATTCAATATACCGGCGCTCCGCTGCCCACAGATCGTGAATCTGTATTCTGGCTCGATATTAAAGCGATAGCGCCAAAGCCAAAAGAGAGCAGCAACGAATTACAGGTAAACGTCAAATCGAAATTTAAAATATTCTACCGTCCGGACAACCTGAAAGGGGACGCCGCCACGGCCTGGCAGAAAATAACGTTTTCGCGAACGGGAAAAGGGCTTAAGGCCGCTAACCCGACGCCATACTACGTCTCTTTTTATCGTCTGACCGTTGGCGGGCATAAAATTGAGCAGCCGGGCATGATCGGTCCAGGGGAAACCCGGGAATGGCCTGTGTCCGCCTCCGGGGGCGTAAGCTGGTCGGCTATTAATGATTTTGGTGCCATCACCGCCACCCACACCCAGCCTCTTTAAGACCATGCCTTTTCGCCTGTTTCGTTACGCGCCGCTTTCGGTGTTGCTGCTTAGCTTCAGCCGCACGGGGATGGCCGAGGATTACTTTGATCCCGCCGCGCTGGAGCTTTCCTCTACTGAACAGAAAACGGCGGATCTGCACTATTTCTCTGAAAAGGGCGGGCAGATGCCAGGCACCTGGCTCGTGACGCTGGAGATTAACGGACGCGAGGAGCGGCATCAGGAGATCACCTTCGTCAATGAGAAAGGCAGCCTGCAACCCGTTTTTAGCGTATCGCTGCTGGAAGCGCTTGGCGTAAATATAGGGGCCATTCCTGCATTCTCCCGGTTGCAGGAGGGAGAAACGTTCACGCACCTCGAGGATTTTATTCCGGCAG
This sequence comes from Enterobacter hormaechei subsp. hoffmannii, assembly GCF_001729745.1. Taxonomy (GTDB): domain Bacteria; phylum Pseudomonadota; class Gammaproteobacteria; order Enterobacterales; family Enterobacteriaceae; genus Enterobacter; species Enterobacter intestinihominis. The sequence goes on along the minus strand of NZ_CP017186.1, from coordinate 4,359,461 downwards.
CGCGAACTTCTTATGATTTCAACCAGCAGCGTCTCTTTCTCAGCCTGCCGCAGGCGGCAATGAAACACCGCAGCCGTGGCTACGTGCCGCAGTCGCAGTGGGACGATGGTATCCCGGCGGCATTTACTGATTACAGTCTGTCGGGCGGTCAGGCCCGTCATCAGAGCGGGGTCACGACATCCAGCTATCTGAGCCTGCGTAACGGCATCAATCTGGGGGCGTGGCGGCTGCGTAACACCTCGGCCTGGAGCTACAGCGACGCGGGCGGCGACCATTTTCAGTCGCAAAGTAGCTGGCTGACCAGGGATATTCGCCGTCTTAACAGCCAGCTACGGATCGGTGATGCCTGGACCGCAGGCGACGTCTTCGATAGCGTGGCGTTTCGCGGGGTACAGCTCTCATCAAGCGAAAGCATGTTGCCCGACAGCCAGCGCGGCTTCGCACCAACCATCCGCGGCGTCGCACACAGCTTCGCTAAAGTCTCCGTTTCGCAAAATGGCTATGTGATCTATGAAACCTGGGTGGCCGCCGGGCCATTTATCATTAACGATCTGTTCCCGGGCGCACAAAGTGGCGATCTACAGGTTACGGTCACGGAAAGTGACGGCTCAACGCGCGTCTTTACCCAGCCCTATTCTGCGGTGCCGTTTATGCGACGCCAGGGCAGCCTGAAATACAGTCTCAATGCAGGACGATTTCACTCCGGCTCCGGTGATGCGCGTTCGCCCGAATTTGTTGAAGGCGCTTTCTTCTACGGTCTGCTCTCCAGGATGACGGTGTATGGCGGCTTTCGTACGGCGAGCAACTATCAGGCCGGTGCAATTGGCGTAGGCAGAGGGTTTGGCGCATTTGGCTCGCTGGGTATTGATGATACGCTGGCAAAAAGCCGTTTACCCGACGGCAAAAGCGCGATGGGGCAGGCGTGGCGCATTCAGTACCAGAAAGATTTCAGCGCTACCGGCACCGCCTTCAACCTGGCGAGCTATCGCTATGCCTCGCGCAATTACTACGAATTTAGTGAACTGAATCAGTCTGACAGCCAACAGCTGCAACTCAATAATCGCCGTAGCCGCTCGCAGGTCACTTTTTCACAGACGCTGGGTCAGTTCGGCAGCCTCAGCGTCTCGGCATGGATGCAGGATTACTGGCATACGTCCGGGCAGGATAAAACCATCCACATTGGCTGGTACACCAGCTGGCGGGGTATTTCCTGGGGCGCGGGGTATGACTACACCGACTCAGCGCTTGAGCAGCATCCCGATCGCACCGTGTCGTTTAACGTCAATGTTCCGCTTGGCAACTGGCTGCCGGGCAGTTCGGTCAGTTACTACGCCAACCACAACAATCGTGGGATGACCACGCAGCAGGTGTCACTCAACGGCAGCGCGCTGGCGAACCGCAACCTGAATTACAGCGTTCAGCAGAGTAAGACCAGTGAGGGAGAGGCCGACAGCACCAGCCTGGCGCTGCAATACAACGGTGGCTACGGCAACGTCAGCCTCGGTTATGACCACAGCCGAAACGGTAGCAACGCGAGTCTTGGACTCGCCGGAGGCGTTGTCGCCACGCAGTATGGCGTCACGCTTAGCCAGCCGCTGGGCGATACCGTCGCCCTGCTGCGCGTGCCCGGCGCGGCGAACGTTGAGCCGGAGGGCTACAACGGGATCCATACCGACAGCCGCGGCTATGCGGTCATGCCAACGCTCTCGGCGTATCGCAAAAATACCGTCAGCCTTGATACGGCGACGCTGGGTGAGAACGTCGACATTGAGCAAAGCGGTCTGACGCTCATTCCCACCAGCGGCGCGGTGGTGCTGGCCAATTACACAACCCACATTGGTTATCGCGTTCTGTTTTCCCTGCGCTACCACGGCGAACCGTTGCCGTTTGGCGCGCAGGCTGAAGTGGTGGAGCAGAACCGCCATTCTGCAAACCGAAGCATGGTCGCTGACGGCGGTCAGGCCTACCTGAGCGGGGTACCAGAGCGCGGCACCCTGCGCGTCACCTGGTATGAAAACGGGGAGCAGCAGCAATGCCAGACACCTTTCAGACTGGGGAAAGCTCATATGGCCCCCGGTATCGCCACGCTGTCCGTTGAGTGCCATTAGAGGAATATCATGCGTCGTTTTATTCACTGGTTTTTCTATCTGAGCCTTCTTTCGCTTTTTGGCATGCTGAGTTTTCATGCGCACGCTCAGGCCTCGCCCTGCCGCACCACGCGCGATCAGTGGGTTGTCCAGGTACCCTACGCCATTGGATATGCTCCCGGCACCGCGGATTGGACGCCGGTTTCCGCGCCGATACAGTCTACCGGGCAAGACTTCTACAACTGTGATGGCGGTAGTGACCCCTGGCGTAGTATCGGATTTGTCGAGCTGGATAACCCCGTCGGCACCGTGGTGGGGGAAGACGGTGCGTCGCGGCACGTCTACAAAACCCAGATTGACGGCATCGGCTACGCGCTCGGGTTCCGCGAGCAGCAGTACTGTGGTGCGGATGCCGTACAGTATATTGACGGCACCAGCCCGGTAGACGGCAACGAGTCCCGGCGTATCTGCGATGCCTCACAGAATCCTGCCTTTGCCAGCGCCCCAACGTATAAATTGCAGTTCTGGGTGGTGTTTTACAAAATCCCGACGACCAGCCCCATGCCTGACGATAACGCCAACTCCCAGGAGCAAAATGTCGGATCGCTGATATTGCAGGCGGGAGAAAATCAAGCCAGCGCCACCAACGTGGCGACACCAGTACAGATTCATCTCGCCAGCTTCACCGTCAGGCGTACCAGCTGCTCAGTGGGCTCTCGCAGCATTCTTGTTCCCATGGGGAGCGTGAGCCAGCGTGAATTTCACGGCATCGGCTCCCGTGCCGGAGGCGGACGCTTCAGCATTCCGGTGACCTGTGAAAATAACACGGCGGTTAAGATGGGTTTCTTTGGCGATACCACGCCGGGCAACGATCGGGCGCTGGCGTTGACGAAGCAGGAGGATAGCGCCAGCGGTGTCGGGATCGAACTGCTTTACGGTGACAATACCGGTTCGGTTCAGGGGCAGGTGGTATCGTGGAACACCCCGCAGGTGTCAGCGCTTGGCCAGGTAGGGGATAACCAGACGCAGACCTTCTGGTTTGATGCGCATTACATTCAGACGGAAGAGAACGTAACGGCGGGAAAAGCGGATGCGATGGCCACGTTTAACCTGATTTACAACTGAGTTTCCCCTGCGCAGCGGCAGGGGAGAGCGATCAGAACGCGGTCTTACTAAAACCCGTCATCTCTTTCAGGCCCATTTCGCGGCCAAGCTCAGTCATCGGGTGCACCACCACCAGGCCACGGACGCTTTTCTTCAGCTTGCCCATGTCGGCCTGCTCTTTTTTGGTGATCGCGCGGCGATGCGGCATGTTCATCAGCTTCTGCGCCTCTTTACTCAGCTTCTGGCCTTTCACATCGCGCAGGCGCTCAATTTCCGCCTCCAGCTTCACGGACTCTTTTTCCAGCTCGGCATATTTCTCGGCGGAATCAACAAGGGAGAGGCCAGCCATCTGATGGCGGATCAGATCCAGACGGTCGCTCAGGCGTTTAATTTCGTTCTTTTCGACTTCTTTCATGACAAATAACTCTGAAAACGGGGAATTTACAGGGAAGGATACACCAATGTGTGCGGGCTTACTTCTGAAACGCTTTTTTTAAGCTGATTTTAGAAATCAGCTCAGTCAGGGAAAGCACCATGGTGGAGCGGACAACTTGTTGATAACGCAGCTTTTGCATCATGTACAGCTCTGGGTCGCTGTCATCAAACTGAGGTGCGGGAGGGAGCGCGGCTACGCAGTGCAGTTCGCCGAAGGGCCCCAGGATCTCATCATCGGTGAAGGTGTACTCATTGCCGTCATGATTGAGCTCTTCGCGCAGCGCCATTAACAGCTCGGCGTCTTCATACTCCTGACGGTTGAGCACGCCAAGACCGTAAATCAGCTTCAGCCGTACCGATAAATCGCCCAGCGGTCCGTCTCCGTCCAGTAACGGTTCTACAGCATACTTTACCGCGTAGTCGTCTTTGCGAAACACCTGAAGCACCAGAATGTTCACCGCCTCGGTTAACAGCTCGACGGCGGCGATCAGGAAACTTCGTACGGTTTTGCCAGCATTCAGACGCTCAAGCACACGATTTTCAAAGGCCTGGGTTTGTTCCATTATTGCCTGCATATCTGACAATCTGTTATTCGGGCGCAGGCTAACCTGCGCCGGACTCTGCATCATTTGGTTGCGTTGTATGCGCTGACCGCCTCCGCAACCACGTCACTGTTGGCATCCAGACCGGAAATCTGCGCCAGCGCAGCCTGTGCGCCTTTGTTATCAATCAGCTGAGCCAGCTCAATCGCCTGCGGGTCCTGCTCGCTGCGGTAGTGCATTGCGGCAGCGATTCCCTTCACCAGGTTAGCGTGCGGCAGACCGTATTCCAGCGTGCCCAGCAGCGGTTTAATCAGGCGGTCGCCCGCGCTCAGTTTACGCAGCGGCTGACGACCCACGCGCTCAACGTCATCTTTCAGATACGGGTTTTCAAAACGACTGAGGATTTTCTGGATGTATGCTGCGTGTTTATCAGCATCAAAACCGTAGCGTTTGATCAGCACCGCGCCGCTCTCTTCCATTGCCCCTTTGACCACCGCACGGATGTTCTCATCGAGGATCGCGTCACGAATCGTCTGATGACCGGCCAATTTCCCGAGGTACGCGGTTATAGCATGCCCGGTGTTCAGCGTGAAGAGTTTACGTTCGACAAATGCCATCAGGTTATCGGTTAATTCCATTCCCGGAATGGTCGGCAGCGCGCCCTTAAACTGAGTTTTATCAACGATCCACTCGCTGAAGGTTTCCACGGTTACTTCCAGCGGGTTGTTGGTGGCGGATTCTGATGGCGGAACGATGCGGTCAACGGCGGAATCCACAAAACCAACGTGCGCTTCAACCCAGGCTTTATCTTCCTCAGCCACAGCGGCCAGAACGTGGCCTTTCAGCTGCGTGGTGCCGCGCACCATGTTTTCACAGGCGATGATGTTCAGCGGCGTTTCAACGCCTTGTGCTTTACGCTTCGCCAGGCCTTTCGCGACCGCCGGGGCGATACGCTCAAGCACCACCGGACCCACGGCTGTGGTGACCAGATCAACGCTCGCGATGAGGTCAATCACGTCGTCGCCAATGCTGCTTACCGCGTTGACGCCAGAGACCGTTTCAACCTGTTCGTTTTCACCCACCACGTGAACCTGATAGCTATGACGGGCATTCAGGGCATCCAGAACCACCTGATTCACATCGGCGAATGTCAGGGTAATGCCCGCGTCTGCCAGCAGTTTACCGATAAAGCCACGACCGATATTACCTGCGCCAAAATGTAATGCTTTCATAGTGTTAACCTTCATCAATGTTTTTACCCGAGAGGGCTGGGGTGAGGAACGTTTTCCCCTCACCCTAGCCCTCTCCCCGGGGGGAGAGGGAAGAGGCGCTGTTACTTGTTAAGCAGAGCCAGAACTTCTTCAACGCTGGTGGTGTTGGCCAGACGCTCAATAACCGTTTCGTCATCCAGCGCGTTGGTCAGGCTGGTAATCACCTGGATATGCTCGTTGTTGCGAGCGGCGATACCAATCACCAGACGGGCGATGTCGTCCTCTTCTTCACCGAAGCGCACGCCATCAGGATACTGACAGAACACCACGCCGGTTTTCAGCACGCGGTCTTTGGCTTCAACCGTACCGTGCGGAACCGCGATGGATTCACCCAGGTAGGTTGGGGTCAGCTTTTCACGCTCCAGCATCGCCTCAACGTACTCAGGCTGAACGTAGCCGCCTTTCACCAGCTGCTCACCGGCGAAGCGAATGGCCTCTTCTTTATTGGTCGCCGTGCGGCCAAGGAAGATATTTTCTGCGCCCAGTTTGAACAGATGCGCGTTGCTCTCGTCGAAGCTGTCTTGCAGGCTGGTGCGCACTTTCACTTCGTTATCTTCATGGCGCTGGGCCGCAACCAGACGTTCGGTCAGGCTGGTGTACAGGCCGCTGTCGAGGAAGTTGGTCAGGGAAATGTGCTGCGCCTGCGGCACCTGACGCATGGCGCGCTCGGTCAGATCGCGGTGCGTGATCACCAGGTCAACGTCCGGCGGCAGGTTGTTAATCGCGCTGTTGGTCACGGAGATGTTGGTCAGACCCGCATCCTGCACTTTCTTACGCAGCACGCCCGCACCCATTGCGCTGGAACCCATACCGGCATCACAGGCCACGATAATTTTACGCACGTGGCTCAGGTCGTTAGAGACATCACCCGCCGCCAGCGGCGTTGCGCCTTTGGATTCGGCTTTCATGTCATGCATACGACGGGTTGCCGCTTCGATATCGTCGTCTTCTTTCACCTTGCTGGTTTTCAGCAGGATAGCGGAGACCACGAAGGAGACGGCCATGGCCGCACAGATCGCCGCGATGTTCGCGAAGTAGGCGCCTTTCGGGGTCATCGCCAGCACCGCCAGAATAGAGCCTGGAGAAGCAGGAGACACCAGACCACCGCCCAGTACGCTCAGGGTGAACACGCCGGTCATACCGCCAAGGATAACGGCCAGGATCAGACGTGGGTTCATCAGCACATACGGGAAGTAAATTTCGTGAATACCGCCCAGGAAGTGAATGATAGCCGCGCCGCCAGCAGACTGTTTCGCGCTGCCGCGACCAAAGAACATGTACGCCAGCAGAACGCCCATACCCGGACCCGGGTTCGCTTCAATCAGGAAGAAGATGGACTTGCCGAGATCGTGTGACTGCTGGATACCCAGCGGTGAGAAGATACCGTGGTTGATGGCGTTGTTCAGGAACAGGATTTTCGCCGGTTCAACGAAGATAGACGCCAGCGGCAGCATGTCGTGCGCCACCATGAAGTTAACGCCCGCCGCCAGCAGCTTGGAGAGCACTTCAACCGCCGGGCCAATGCCGAGGAACGCCAGAATCGCGAGGATCATCCCGATGATGCCCGCGGAGAAGTTGTTCACCAGCATTTCGAAGCCGGATTTGATCTTGCCATCAACCCAGACGTCAAATTTCTTGATCGCCCAGCCGCCCAGAGGACCGGCAATCATCGCACCGAGGAACATCGGCATATCCGCACCGACAATCACCCCCATGGTTGTGATGGCACCCACGACACCACCACGGTCACCGCCCACCAGACGACCACCGGTATAACCGATGAGCAGCGGCAGCAGGTACGTAATCATTGGGCCAACAAGTTTCGCCAGCGTTTCGTTAGGCAACCACCCTGTCGGAATAAATAATGCGGTGATAATACCCCACGCGATAAACGCGCCGATATTTGGCATCACCATGTTGCTGAGGAAACGACCAAAGCTTTGCACTTTGATCTTGAAATCGGATGACATAAAACACCCCTTCTTATGTTTACGCTTAGGCTTGTGGCCCGAGGTTTATCGTTAATGTGCGGCGGCAGAGGTAGCCGGGCCCTGTTCTGATGCTGTGAAATCTGGCACTGAATCGTTCAACTGTCCAGACAGCGGAATTTTGTGTGATCTGAATCACATGAATGTAGGGGGTGAGGATATTAATGAAGTGATCGCGATCACATAATGGGTGTGTAAAAAAAATACATTGCTCAGAATTACGCCAAAATGAGGGCTATTTTGTGATTAATATCACAATGTTAAGTTGGCTGTTTGTTTCCAGATTGTGATTTGATTCACAAAATATTTTTATGCAGATTTCTCCCGTATCCCCTCACGGCAGGAATGCGATACGTACACCTGCCTTTTTTCACGGCTTGATCCATACTGACCTCTTTATGGGCATTAAGGATAAGCAATGAAACTCATCGGCAGTTATACCAGTCCTTTCGTGCGTAAGATTTCGATTCTCCTGCTGGAGAAAGGGATTGAATTTGAATTCGTAAATGAACAACCGTACAACGCAGAGAACGGCGTTGCGCAGTACAACCCGCTGGGGAAAGTCCCGGCGCTGGTAACGGACGAGGGCGACTACTGGTTTGATTCCCCGATCATTGCGGAGTACATCGAGCTGCTTGGCGTTGCGCCAGCCATGCTGCCGGCGGATCCAAAAGCAGCGCTGGCGATGAAGCAAATTGAAGCCCTGGCGGATGGCATTATGGATGCGGCATTAACGTCCGTACGCGAGCAGGCAAGGCCCGCCGCCCAGCAGTCAGAAAATGAGCTGCTGCGCCAGCGCGAAAAAATCAGCCGCAGCCTGGATATGTGCGAACAGCTGATCCGCGACGGGAAAATTCAGAGCGATAGCCTGAATCTGGCGACGATCGCCATCGCCTGCGCCATTGGCTACCTTAATTTCCGCCGCGTCTCGCCGGGCTGGTGCGTGGATCGTCCGCTGCTGGTCAAACTGGCGGAGACGCTCTTCCAGCGCGAAAGTTTCGCCCGGACTGAACCACCAAAGGCTTGATGCGGGTTATAACACTTCCTGGCGGGAGGCGGTACAATCCCCCCACATGTTAACTCCCTCTCCCGTCGGGAGGGGGGAAGATATTTACTCGCCAGGCGCATTCATGACTACTCATCATTCCCTCTACAGCCAGATCCCCGCTACCGATCGTCTGCTTCGTGATCCGCGCATCACTGCGGTGCTGGAGCAGTTTGGCCATACTGCAACGGTCGACATGCTACGCCAGCTTCAGGACGATGCGCGTCGCCATATTCAGGCTGAAAACGCGCTACCCGGCTGGTGCGAGGCATGGGCGCAGGAAGTTGAACGGAGGCTGAGCAAGCACGCGCAAAGCGCGTTGCGCCCGGTTATTAACCTGACAGGCACGGTTCTGCACACCAATCTGGGCCGGGCACAGCAGGCAGAAGAAGCAATAGAGGCCGTCACCCGGGCCATGCGCTCGCCGGTGACGCTGGAGTACGATCTGGACGGCGCCGGGCGCGGGCATCGCGATCGCGCGCTGGCGGATCTTCTCTGCCAGATCACCGGCGCGGAAGATGCCTGCATTGTGAATAACAACGCGGCGGCGGTGCTGTTAATGCTGGCGGCCACCGCGAGCGGAAAAGAGGTTGTCGTCTCTCGCGGCGAGCTGGTGGAGATCGGCGGGGCGTTTCGTATTCCGGATGTCATGCGCCAGGCGGGCTGCACGCTGCATGAAGTGGGCACAACCAACCGTACCCATGCAAAAGATTATCGCGCTGCGGTAAATGAAAACACCGCCCTGCTGATGAAAGTGCATACCAGTAATTACCACATTGAGGGGTTCACCAAAACGGTGGAAGAGGCCGAACTGGCCGCCATCGGGCGCGAGCTAAACGTGCCGGTGATTGCCGATCTCGGCAGCGGGTCGCTGGTGGATATGCGCCAGTACGGTCTGCCGAAAGAGCCAATGGTGCAGGAAATGGTTGCTGCGGGCGTAAGCCTGGTCAGTTTCTCCGGCGACAAACTGCTGGGCGGGCCGCAGGCGGGGATTATCGTCGGCAAGCGCGAACTGATTGCGCAGCTACAGCAGCACCCACTGAAGCGTGCCCTGCGTGCCGATAAAATGACGCTGGCCGCGCTGGAAGCCACGCTGCGGCTCTATCTCCACCCGGAGAAACTGGCTGACCGCCTGCCCACGTTGCGTTTGCTGAGCCGTGATGAAGCCTCTGTTCGCGCGCGGGCGGAAGCGCTACTGCCGCAGGTTGCTCCCCATTACCCTGAGTTTGAAGTTCGTATCGAGCCTTGCCTGTCGCAAATTGGCAGCGGCTCGCTGCCCGTGGACAGGTTACCGAGCGAAGCGCTGACGTTCACCCCGCGCGACGGACGCGGAAGCCAGCTTGAGGCGCTGTCGGCGCGCTGGCGTGCATTACCGACGCCAGTGATTGGCCGGATCGGTGATGGTCGTATGTGGCTGGATTTACGCTGCCTGGAAGATGAAGGGCGGTTTCTGGAGATGATGTTGAAATGATTATTGCCACCGCCGGTCACGTTGACCACGGCAAAACCACGTTATTGCAGGCCATTACGGGCGTGAATGCCGATCGCCTGCCGGAAGAGAAAAAGCGCGGCATGACCATTGACCTGGGTTACGCCTACTGGCCACAGCCCGACGGTCGCGTGCTGGGCTTTATCGACGTGCCCGGCCACGAGAAGTTTCTTTCCAATATGCTCGCGGGCGTGGGCGGGATCGATCACGCTCTGCTGGTTGTCGCGTGCGATGACGGGGTGATGGCGCAAACGCGCGAGCATCTGGCGATCCTGCAACTGACGGGAAACCCGCAGTTGACCGTCGCCCTTACCAAAGCGGACCGTGTGGATGAGGCGCGTATCAACGAGGTGCGTGAAGAGGTACTGGCGGCGCTGAGTGAATATGGTTTTAAGGATGCCGCTCTGTTTGTCACCGTGGCGACAGAAGGCCGCGGTATCGACGCTCTTCGCGACCATTTGCAGCAGATCCCGTCTCGTGAACATGCCAGCCATCACCGCTTCCGTCTGGCGATCGACAGGGCGTTTACCGTGAAAGGGGCTGGGCTGGTGGTGACCGGTACCGCGCTGAGTGGCGAAGTTAACGTGGGCGATACCCTGTGGCTGACGGGCGTGAACAAACCGATGCGCGTGCGCGGGCTTCACGCGCAAAACCAGCCGGTGGAACAGGCCCATGCCGGGCAGCGTATCGCGCTGAATATTGCTGGTGATGCCGAAAAAGACCAGCTTAACCGCGGCGACTGGCTGCTGGCCGACGCGCCGCCGGAGCCTTCTGAACGGATTATCGTTTCTCTACAGACCCACACGCCGCTGACCCAGTGGCAGCCGCTGCATATCCATCACGCGGCCAGCCACATCACCGGACGCGTGTCGCTGCTGGAAAACGATCTCGCCGAACTGGTGTTCGACTCCCCGCTCTGGCTGGCGGATAACGACCGCCTGGTTCTGCGCGACATCTCCGCGCGCGAAACCCTGGCGGGCGCCCGCGTGGTGATGCTGAATCCGCCCCGTCGCGGCAAGCGTAAGCCCGAGTATTTAGCGTGGCTGGCCTCGCTGGCCCAGGCTCGTGACGACAAGTCTGCGTTAGATATCCACCTTGAGCGTGGTGCGGTGGATCTGGCTGCGTTCGCCTGGGCGCGCCAGCTCAGCGGTGAAGGATTGCGTCTTCTGACGCAGGAGCCGGGTTTTATTCAGGCTGGCAACAGCCTGCTGAACGCGCCGGTGGCGGCGCGCTGGCAGCGTAAAGTGTTGAGCACGCTGGCGACCTATCATGAACAGCATCAGGATGAGCCCGGTCCGGGCCGTGAACGTCTGCGGCGTATGGCGTTGCCCATGGAAGACGACGCGCTGGTGCTGTTGCTGATTGAAAACATGCGTGAAAGCGGCGTGATTGCAAGTCATCACGGCTGGCTACACCTGCCGGAACATAAGGCCGGTTTTACCGCTGAGCAGGACGCGGTCTGGCAAAAAGTGGCGGCGCTGTTTGGCGATGAACCCTGGTGGGTGCGCGATCTGGCGCGTGAAACCAATACCGATGAGCAGCTGATGCGTCAGGTACTGCGGCATGCGGCGCAGCAGGGCATGATTGTGGCGATCGTGAAAGATCGTTATTACCGCAACGATCGGATCGTTGCGTTTGCGAACCTGATCCGGGAGCTGGATCAGGCGCGCGGATCAACCTGCGCCGCAGACTTCCGCGATCGGCTGAACGTAGGACGCAAACTGGCGATTCAGATCCTGGAGTATTTCAACCGCATCGGGTTTACGCGTCGTCGTGGCAATGACCATGTGCTACGCGACGCGCAGTTATTTCCGTAAGCGTTAAGCGCTGCGCGCCTGCTTCTGCTTAGCCAGCCAGACCGCGCCCAGCCTTCCCGCCTGGTTACCCAGCTCGCAGGGAAGGATGGGCACCCGGAGCGCTTCCCACTCCTCGAATCGCTGTAAATATTTATCCAGCAGGAGATAGATTTTCTCCTGCTCACTAATGCCGCCGCCAATCAGCACCGCCTGCGGATCAAACATAGAGATCACGCTGTAAATACCGCGCGACAGACAATGCGCCCACGCTTCAATGGCTTCGCGCAGATGCACGTCGCTGTCCATGCGTTTAAACAGCTCCTCACCACCAGGCATCTCATCTTCCGACACGGCCAGCGCGCGGCGGCAGGCTTTCATCAGGCCACTGGCGGACGCCACTTCATGCATCGGTTCGCCCTCATTGCCTACGGGTAGCACGCCAAACTCACCCGCCCGGTAGTGCGACCCGCGGTAGAGATCGCCCTCCATGACGATACCGCCGCCGATGCCGGTGCCGATGGTGATGCAGACGAAATGCTCATAGTCCTTGCCCGCGCCCTGCCAGCGCTCGCCCAGCGCCGCGCAATTGGCATCGTTTTCGATTGTCACGGGGAGATCGGTCAGCTGTGCGAACAGTTCGCACAGGTTTTCGCCGTCAAGATAGTCCAGCGCCCCGGCTTTGGCCGCTTCGCCGGTATGGTGATTGATATGTCCTGGAAAACTCACGCCAATACTGGCGATCTCGTGCTCCTGGCAGTACTTATCCACTACCGCTTTCCACTTCTCTTTGAAGGTGCTTTCATCGTCCGGCGTATCATATTCATCGGATGTCAGTTCTTCGCCGTTTTCATTAATTACGCCGTGTTTGATGTGGGTTCCACCCACGTCAAAGCCGATAAATAGCTGCATTGCATCATTCCTCATGAGCCCTTGAGCTATTAAGTATGGCTGCGGCGGCAGAAACGAAACGTAAAGTACGGTAATCCGTGATGCGGCTCGTAAACCCGCTACCCGCTGGCGAGAAAATCACCAGCCGGAACTACCCTTGTTGTACAACAACAGCAAGGAGACGGTCATGACAAACAATCCTCCCTCATCGCGTATCCAGCCTGGCGAGTATGGTTTTCCCCTTAAGCTGAAGCCCCGCTATGACAACTTTATCGGCGGCGACTGGGTGGCGCCCGTCGACGGTGAATACTATTCCAACCTGACGCCCGTTACCGGCCAGCCGCTGTGTGAAATTGCCAGTTCGGGCAAACGGGATATCGATTTAGCGCTGGATGCGGCGCATAAGGCGAAAGATAAGTGGGGGCAAATGTCCGTTCAGGACAGAGCGGCCATTTTGTTCAAAATCGCCGATCGGATGGAGCAGAATCTGGAGCTGCTGGCGACCGCAGAAACGTGGGACAACGGCAAGCCGATCCGCGAAACCATGGCGGCGGACGTGCCGCTGGCGATCGACCATTTCCGCTATTTTGCGTCCTGCATCCGTGCCCAGGAGGGGGGAATAAGTGAAGTTGACAAAGATACCGTGGCGTATCACTTCCACGAGCCGCTCGGCGTGGTGGGGCAAATTATTCCGTGGAACTTCCCGCTGCTGATGGCGAGCTGGAAAATGGCGCCCGCGCTGGCGGCGGGTAACTGCGTTGTGCTGAAACCTGCACGCTTAACGCCGCTTTCGGTACTGCTGCTGATGGAGGTAATTGGCGACCTGTTGCCGCCGGGGGTCATTAACGTGGTCAACGGGGCCGGGGGAGAGATCGGCGAATATCTGGCTACTTCAAAGCGTATCGCCAAAGTGGCGTTTACCGGCTCAACGGAAGTGGGTCAGCAGATTATGCAGTACGCGACCCAGAACATCATTCCGGTCACCCTGGAGCTGGGCGGGAAATCGCCGAACATCTTCTTTGCCGACGTGATGGATGAAGAGGACGCCTTCTTCGACAAAGCGCTGGAAGGGTTTGCGCTGTTTGCGTTTAACCAGGGCGAAGTCTGCACCTGTCCGAGCCGCGCGCTGGTGCAGGAATCCATTTATGAGCGCTTTATGGAGCGGGCGATCCGGCGCGTGGAGTCGATTCGCAGCGGTAATCCGCTGGATAACGTTACCCAGATGGGGGCGCAGGTATCGCATGGCCAGCTGGAAACCATCCTCAACTATATTGATATCGGTAAAAAAGAGGGGGCCGATGTGTTGACCGGCGGTCGTCGTAAGGTGCTGGGAGGCGATTTGCAGGAGGGCTACTACCTTGAGCCGACTATCCTGTTCGGTAAGAACAACATGCGCGTTTTCCAGGAGGAAATTTTTGGACCGGTGCTGGCCGTCACCACGTTTAAAACCATGGACGAGGCGCTGGAGCTCGCCAACGACACGCAGTATGGCCTGGGGGCGGGGGTCTGGAGCCGTAACGGTAACCTTGCCTATAAAATGGGCCGCGGCATTCAGGCCGGACGCGTATGGACAAACTGCTATCACGCCTATCCGGCTCATGCGGCGTTTGGCGGCTACAAACAGTCGGGCATCGGGCGCGAAACCCATAAAATGATGCTGGAGCACTACCAGCAAACGAAATGTCTGTTAGTCAGCTACTCCGATAAACCGCTGGGGCTGTTTTAATCTCCCGGGCGGCCTGAGCCGGGTTAAAGCCGGGTGGCGGCTTCGCCTTACCCGGCCTACTTTTTACTCCCTCTCCCGTGGGAGAGGGCTGGGGTAAGGGCAACAGGCCGCAGTTATTCAGCCTTCATCCACCCATATCCGCATTTCCCCTTCTCCCCGGTTTGCCCAGCTGAACCACGGAATAAAGGTCAGCGTCTGGGGCTGACGTTCTACCGGCGAGTGGTCGTACTGCCACAGGGCATCAGTGTCCTTCGCCTGACACCCAATCCCTTCCGCCTGTATCAGCATCTTGTGCGCGAAAATGCCTTTGCCTTCAAATACCCGAAACGCGCTGTCTTGCGGCAAAGAAAGGTTATGCAGATTTGCGCCGTTATCGGCTTCTTCCAGGCAGTAAACCAGCGGCCCACGCTGCAATGCGACTTTCCCCGCCTGCTGGCGCACCTGCGGGTTGCCGTACACGCGGCGGACCGGCATCGGTAACGTCAGCGTCAGCGTGTCGCCTTCCTGCCAGTTGCGGTTTAGGTATAAGTATCCACGGGAGACCTCGCCTGTAATGGCTTGACCATTGAGCGAAACAGCCGGTTCCGCACACCAGTCCGGCAGCCTCAGGGCCAGCGTGTGAGTTACCGGAACTGGTGAGGTTATCTCGATTTTCACCTGCTCATGCCACGGATAGTTTCCGCTAATCCGCAGCTGGAGGGTGTTTTCCCCCACCGGAATGGCGACGTCGTTCCCCACGTACAGGTTGATCAACAGCGCGTCCGGGCGAACGGTATAAATATAGTGCCCCAGCGAGGTCAGCACGCGCGCAATATTCGGCGGGCAACAGGCGCAGCCGAACCAGCGCTGGCGCACCGGTTTCACGTGGTCATAGATATGGTTAAAGGCCAGTGTTTTCGGGTGCACTTCCAGCGGATTTACATAAAAGAAATGCTTACCGTCCAGCGCCATGCCACCCAGCACCGTGTTGTATAGTGCGCGCTCCATCACGTCGGCGTAGTGGCCGTCCGCCTCCATCTCCAGCATCCGGCGGGCAAACATCATCAGGCCGATGGAGGCGCAGCTTTCGGCATAGACCGTATCGTTGGGCAGATCGTAATCGCTGCTGAATGCCTCGCCGCTGCTTTGCGAGCCAATCCCGCCGGTGATGTACAGCTGGCGCTGTGCCATGTTGTTCCACAGCCGCAGGCAATCCTGACGTTTCCCTTCGTCGTTGCTCAGGCGCGCCAGATGCGCCATGCCCGCCATCAGATAGACAAAACGCACGGCGTGGCCGATGGCCGTTTGTTGTTCGGCAAGGGGCTGATGCGCCTGGCTGTAGGCTTTGTCCTTGACCATCCACGCCGGGCCATAGGTGTTCCAGTATGACGTTCTGCCGCGCTTCTCATATTCGATATCGTAGAAGTGAGGCTGCGTGCCGCGTTCCTCAATAAAGTATTTCACCAGATTGAGATAGCGTGGCTCCTGCGTGACGTCGTACAGCCGCATCAGCGCCAGCTCGATTTCCGGGTGGCCCGGATAGCCGTGCAGCTGGTTTTCGCCCGGGCCAAACACGCTGTCGATATGATCCGCCAGCCTGCACACCACGTCCAGCAGGCGGCGCTTTCCGGTTCCCTGGAAATACGCCACGCCCGCTTCAATCATATGTCCGGCGCAGTACAGTTCGTGGCATTCGGCCAGATTGGTCCAGCGCTCGGCCGGTGCTTTCACCGTGAAATAGGTATTGAGATAGCCATCTTCACACTGCGCCGCTGCGACCAGCTCGATCACCTCGTCGGCGGTTTTTTCCAGTTCGGCATCCGGCTTCTGGCACAGCGACCACGCTACGGCTTCGAGCCATTTCGCCACGTCGCTGTCCTGAAAGACCATCCCGTAAAACGCCCCCTGTTCCAGACCGGCCGCGATACGGAAGTTGGCGATGGCGTGGCTGGGTTCAGCCTCCGCCACGCGATCGTTAAGCGCATCCCACTGGTAGGGGATTACCACATCGCGGACCAGCCGTTGGTACTGACCAAGAAACGGGTCGTTGATTTTCAGCTGATGCAGGTCGGCTTCCATTATGGTCATATCGTTCTCCTCAGGACTGTACATGACGCTGGCGCAAATCGGTTGCAATGCGCGACATCACGGGATTGTTAAGCCTGCACCAGCGGATAGCGACCGCCAGCAGCAGGTGGAAAAGGGCAGGGAGCAGCGTCTCCATGGCGGTGATGCCCTGCAATGAGGCGGGTGTCTGGTTGCCCGCGCCTGGCTGATAGGCCACGGCAATAAACACCAGGCTGATGATCCCGGCGCTGGATGCCCACGCGAGCTTGATGAAAAATAGATTGAAGGCGAAATTCATCCCCGAGGAGCGCACGCCGGTTTTCCATTCGCCGTAGTCATCGGCAAAGGCCATTAGCGAGAAGTGAAGCGGCAGGGTGAAGCCCAGGATCACGCCGTTACTTAAAATCACGATAAGCCAGAGCGTCTGGTGCGCCGGGCCACCTGGCAGGAACCACATTCCCATAGCAAGCGCAGCGAGTACCAGGTTGGTGTAGTAGTAGAGTTTGACGGTATCAATCCGCCGCGACAGCGGGTTGACGATCACCGCGCCCAGAATGGCGGCAAAGGTCACCATGGTGAAAAACAGCGAGGTGTACGCCGTGCTGCCCTGAAGCACGTAGGTGATGAAGTACATGTACCCGCCGCCGCGAATGTTGAAGACGTTGATCAGCAGAAACGACATCACCAGCATCAGCAGCAGCTGATCGTTTTTACGCAGGCCCGCCAGGTGCTCGCGCAGGGTAAATTTCCCCATCAGCGCAAGCGGGACGCGCTCGCGCACCCAGAAGAAGCAGCACAAGAACATCACCACAGCGATGGCGCACAGTACGCCGACGCCCAGCTGATAACCCCGGGCGGTATTGCCCTGTCCCAGCTCTGACACCAGCCACGGCAGGCCAACGGAGACCAGAAAGCCCGCCACGCCGCACAGTACGAAGCGCCAGGACTGGCAGGATATTACCTCGTTGTGGCGGGTGGTCATGGTGTTGATCAGCGCGCAATACGGCACGTTGATGGCGGTATAGCCTACGGACAACAGCAAATAGGTGCCGAACGCCCAGGCGATTTTCACGCCCATGCTGGCGTCCGGGACGGTGAAGGTCAGCACGCCGACGATCCCGATGGGAAGCGCGACCCACAGCTGCCACGGACGAAAACGCCCCCAGCGGCTCTGCGTGCGGTCGGCAATCACGCCCATCACCGGATCGGAAATCGCGTCAAATACCCGAAGAGCAATAAACAGCGTGCCCACCAGCGCGGGCGTCAGGCCAAATACATCGGTATAGAAAAAGGTCAGGAAGTTCATGATCAGGCAGGTAATTACCGTGCCGCCCGCGTCGCCCAGGCCGTAGCCAATTTTCTCGCGGACTGACAGTCGGTCATCGGCTGCCTGTTTTGCAACTTCTGCGTCTGTAATCGGTGTGGAAGTCATGGGGTAACTCCTCGATAAACGATTTTTTATCGTATTTGTGCAAGGTACCCCATTTATTCTGCATTCAACGGGCAGTCCAACAAGGGAAGGGAAAAGTATAAAAAGATGACGATTCCGACCTGATGGTAAAACTGTGAGTTTGATCGAGCTGTTCTGCTGATATTTATTAATAATCAAACAATAAACGCAATATTAGCCACCATAAAAGCGGGAAATTGAATATCCATGCTTGAATTATCCATAGCACTTCCGATTAAGGTTCAAAATGGCGGGTTATTTATCTCCCGGGGCGTGGGTCGTCATCCCGCACGAAAATTATCTTCGTGGGAGATAATCTTTGTCGAAAAAGGGACATTAACGATCCAGGAGGAAAATACGCTGTTTGAGGTAAACGCCGGCGAGAGTTTATTACTTTGGCCGAAGCGGCGGCATGTCGGTGTGGAAGATTTTCCGGGCGATCTCAAATTTTACTGGCTGCATTTTGAGGTGGATGAAGGCTTGCCTGCGTTGCCAGGTGCGACGCCACTGTCGATTGAGCAACACTGTAGCGTGCGGGATCCGCAATATGTTATTGCGTTATTCCGTCAGTTTTTAAGCGAGCAGGAAAAATTACAGCGTAGCCAGGCGCTGGAGATAATTTTGCTGTTAATTTTGCAGCAGATATCGCTCTCGCCGGGATATGAAGATAAAGCGGATGATGCGGGCGCAGCAATGGCGTGGAAGGCCAAACAGCTTATCCGCACTCACTTTCATTTGCCCATATCCACTTCACAGCTGGCGAAAGAGCTGCACTGCAACGCAGATTACCTGGGGCGAGTATTTCGCCGGACGTTTCATTTAACCCTGACGGAGGCAATACACCGCCAGCGCGTCAGGGCCGCTGAAAAATTGTTGCTGAACGATGCGGCCTCATTAACTGAAGTGGCCACCCGGTGCGGTTTTAATGACGTGGGTTATTTCCGGCAGATATTCTCGAAACATACCGGGTTAACGCCCGCCGTCTGGAAACGGCGGTACTGTAAAGAGCATATTAATTCCGGATGATTACTGGCCGTAATAGGCATTTGCGCCATGCTTGCGCAGGTAATGCTTATCCAGCAATTCCTGCTGCATAACCGGAAGCTGTGGTGCAAGCTGGCGCGAGAAAAGCCCCATATAGGCGCACTCTTCCAGCACCACGGCATTGTGTACCGCATCGGCAGCGTCTTTGCCCCAGGCAAACGGGCCGTGAGAGTGTACCAGCACCGCCGGGACCTGCATCGGGCTTATGTCGCGCTCCTCGAAGGTTTTGATAATGACTTCCCCCGTCTGGTATTCATATTCACCCGCGATTTCAGCCGTGGTCATCAGCCGCGTGCAGGGGATCGCACCGTAGAAATAGTCCGCGTGCGTCGTTCCCCACGCGGGTAAATCCTGCCCCGCCTGCGACCAGATGGTGGCGTGGCGGGAATGGGTATGCACAATGCCGCCAATTTCCGGGTAACGACGATACAGCGCGAGATGGGTCGGGGTGTCGGAGGAGGGTTTTTTACTCCCCTCGACCACTTTACCCGTGGCGATATTTACCACCACCATATCTTCTGCGGTCATCACGTCGTACTCCACGCCGGATGGTTTGATCACCATCATGCCGCTGTCACGGTCAACCGCGCTGACGTTGCCCCAGGTGAACGTCACCAGCTGGTGGGCGGGCAGGGCGAGATTTGCCGCCAGCACCTCGGCTTTGAGTTGTTCTAACATGTCATGCCTCCTTCCTGCATTCGGGCTTCAATCCAGCGGCGCGCCTGGATGATCTCCAGTACCGGCTCTTTGGCTTTCTCGGTCCACATTTCAATCAGAAATGCGCCGCGATAGTTAAGTTGATTCAGCGTGTTAAACACGCCAACGAAATCGACGCAGCCCTCGCCAAACGGCACATCGCGGAACTGGCCGGGGCTTTTTTCGGTTACGGGCCGGGTGTCTTTCAGATGGATAGCGGCGATGCGGTCAATGCCCAACGTCAGCTCGGCGGTGACGTCGTTGCCCCACGCGCTCAGGTTGCCGACGTCCGGGTAAACGCTGAACCACGGCGAGGCGAGCATGTCGTCCCACTTTTTCCACTTGCTGATGGAGTTCATAAACGCGGTGTCCATGATCTCTACCGCCAGCATTACCTGCGCGGAAGCGGCCTGCTCTACGGCCCACGCCAGCCCTTCGGCAAAGCGCTGTTGCGTGCCCTCGTCATGCTCCTCGTAGTACACGTCATAACCCGCAAGCTGGATGGTGCGAATACCCAAATCACGGGCCAGCCGGATGGCTTTGGTCATGATCTCGCGGGCGCGTTCGCGCACGGTGTCATCGCGGCTGCCAAACGGGAAGCGACGATGGGCAGACAAGCACATCGACGGGATGGCCACGCCGGTCTCCAGCATCGCTTCCACCAGAGAGGCGCGCTGCGTGGTACTCCATTCAAGGCGCGATAAACGCTCGTCGGTCTCATCCACCGACATCTCCACAAAATCGAAGCCGCAGCTTTTTGCCAGAACCAGGCGCTCCGGCCAGGAGAGATCTTTTGGCAGCGCTTTTTCGTAAATGCCTAACGGATGCTGACGCATGGTTACTCTCCCCAGATGTCGCGAATTTGCGAATGGAATGCTTGTGCCACCTGCGGCGGATTGGCGGCGCCTGCCAGCGCGCGCCCGGCAATGAAGGCTTTGACGTTGATCTGCTTAAACAGCGGCAGGTCAGCGGGGGTGATACCGCCAGTGATGGAAAGCTGTAGCCCGATATCGGACAACGCCTTCATTTTGCTGAGATCCGCCTCGCCCCACTGCTGGCCGCTGGCCTGTGCGTCGCGCCCGCGGTGGTATATCGCCTGCTTCACCCCGATGCGGTGCCACGCGCGCGCGTCGTCCAGCGTCCAGTTGCCAAACAGCTCCATCTGGATCTCGCCGCCGCCGCGCAGTGCGACCTCGTGGCCACGTTCAACGGTGGCCAGCGGGGCGGCACAGATGATGGTCATCCAGTTTGCGCCTGCGCCAAACGCCTGCTCAGCCAGCGTTTCTCCGGCATCGGCGACTTTCCAGTCCGCCACGATAATTTTATCCGGACACTGAGCGCGCAGGGCGCGAACGGCGTTTAGCCCTTCGGTCAGACACAGGATGGTGCCGGCTTCGACGATGTCGACGTGATCGGAAAGCGTCGCGACATCCCGCTGCGCGGCCTGAAGTGAGGTGTGGTCGAGCGCCAGCTGCAATAATGGTCGGCTCATAGGTCGTACTCCTTAACACGGGCGTGATAGCCCTGTAATGCTGAAATCAGTAGCTGGTAACGGTGATATTTGCGCTGGTAGGCGGCATGGGCACGCATGTCAGGTTCAATCATCCGGATGTCATGCCTGAGGGCGCGCTGAGCGGCGTAAAAATCGGGATAGAGACCTGTACCGACGAGCGCGGCCAGCGCCGCACCGGAACAGCCGGTCTCTTCCACCTGCGGGAGTTCAATCGCCAGGCCGCTGACGTCCGCGAGCATCTGCATCCACACGTCCGAATGGGTGGGGCCGCCCGTCACGCGCAGGGTCTGCACGTGGGGAAAGCGTTCGAGCATACGGTTGAGGTGGGTCATGTGGCTGAATACCACCCCTTCATAAACCGCCTGGAGGAGGTGCGCGCGGGTATGCAGCGCCTGCAAACCATAGAAGCCGCTGGTCATCTCCAGTCCGGCGTTGCTGCCGTAGAGGAAAGGCAGGAAGAACACATCGCTTTCAGCTTTTGGCAGGCTGGCCACGGCGTGGTTAATCTCATCGAATGACATTTCGCCCCATTGGGCCGTCAGCCATTCCAGGTTGCCGGACGAGGTGGGGCTGGCTTCGTGAACGATGAACTGCTGCGGATGGACATAGCGGCCATAGACGTAGGGGAACGGCTCGTTGTCGCGGATGCCGTGGGCAATCCCACTGGTCACGGCCCAGGTCCCCATTACGGCATTCAGCGTATTTTCGTCATGCAGCCCGGCGCAGATCGCGGTGGAAACCACATCAAACAGTCCACCAACGACGGGAGTACCCGCCGTGAGACCGGTCAGTGCGGCTGCCTGAGCGGTGATTTCCCCGCAAATTTCTGCTGAACCGATAATAGGCGGCAGGGCACCGTCAATGTCGCTGATGCCGAGCCAGCGCGTGAGCTGCGGATCGTACTGCCCGATATTCATGTTGTAGAGATTGGATTCCGAGATGTTGCTCTCTTCGCAGCCTTTGACCCCGGTCAGACACCAGCGCAGGTAATCGTGCGCCATCATCACGCTGCCGATTTGCTGATACCGCTGCGGCTCGTTCTCTTTAACCCAGCGCAGGAGTGAGGCCGGATGCCCCGTCCACAGCGTCTGGCGAGTATGCGGATAGAGCTTTTCGGGTATACCGTCCTGCTGCCAGCGTTGCACGATCTCCAGCGCACGGCGATCGGAGGAGAGTATGGCGTTACCCAGGGGGCGATCCTGTTTATCGAGCAAAAATAGCCCCTTGCCCTGGGCTGAAATGCCAACGCCTTTAATCTGACCGCCGTCAGCGCCTGAATTTTTAAGCAGCAGGGCGACGGTTTTGTGGCAGTGCTGCCAGAGCTGGTGCATATCCCGCTCGGCGTAGCCAGCGCGTGGGCTGAGCGTGGCCACTGAGCGGCGTTCAATACAGACTTCTTTGCCCTGGCTGTTGTATAAACCGGCTTTCAGATAAGTACCGCCACAATCGATACCCAGCCAGAAGGGCTCTTTTTCACTCATCTTCTTCTCGCTTAATTGCCGGGTGGCGCTTCGCTTACCCGGCCTACGGTTTGGTTTAGTGAATCAGGTGAGGGCCTCAGGCCGCACGCTTATGCGAGTTCACCGTGGGGTTGGGCTCTGCTCCGGCATCGCATTTCGCCGGTAACATCAGGGCCAGCAGCGATGCCAGCGCCAGCGAAACCGCCAGGCAGTAAACGCCTGCGTCTTTGCTGTACAGGGTGATCAGTACGCCTACCGCATAAGGACCGCAGAACCCGCCGAGGTTGCCCAGGGCATTAATCACGCCGCGAGCGCCACCCGCCATCTCAGCGCTGAACAGACGCGCCGGGATGGTCCAGAACACGCCCGCTGCGGATTGCAGGAAGAAGCCACAGCCCACCAGAGCGGCATAGGCCAGCCAGGTGTGCTCTTTCAGCGCCACGGAGAGGAACATGCAGAGCGCAAAGCCAATCAATGGCAGGGAAACAAACAGCTTGCGCTTGCCGGTGCGGTCAGAGAGCGTAGAGAACAGGAACATGCCGGCAATGGCGCCGATGTAAGGCAGAATGGCGAGCATTCCCACCTGGCCGATGCTGGTGTGCGTCAGTTCTTTCAGAATGGTGGGCAGCCAGAGGGTGTAACCGTAAATGCCGGTCTGGTAGAAGAAGTTGAGGGCGATCAGCTGCCACATGGTTTTGTCAGACAGCACTGCGCTGAGCGAGGCGTTTTTCACCTCTTTACCCGCAATGGCCTGCTGCTCTGCCGCCAGTGTTTGTACCAGGTAGTTTTTCTCGGCCTCAGAGATCCAGCGCGCTTCCTGCGGCCGGTCGTAGACGGTGAACGCCCACAGCACCAGCACAACAACGGACATCAGACCTTCAATAATGAACAGCCAGCGCCAGTCGAGAGCGGTGATAATCCAGCCCGACAGTGGGGCGGTGATGATCCCGGCGATGGGCACGAACATGATCACAATCGCGTTGGCGCGGCCGCGCTCGGCATCCGGAAACCAGTTACTGATCATCGTGAGCACAACGGGCAGCATCCCGCCTTCCGCCACGCCGAGTAAGAAGCGCAGCACCAGCAGCTGATACTGGTTGGTTACAAGCCCGGTCAGAACCGAGATCACCGCCCAGGCAACCAGCGACCAGCCGATAAACTTCTTACCGCTGCCGTGCACGGCAATTTTGCCGCCGGGAACTTGCAGGAACAAATAGCCAATAAAAAAGATCCCCCCCGCCAGGCCCGCCATCGTGGCGGAAATGCCCAGCTCTTCGTCCATACCGCCGGGCATCGCAAAAGCTATATTTACGCGGTCCATATAGGAAATAATGCAGGCGATAAGAATAGGGGGAATGATCCTTAGCCAGCGCTGGCGCGGAATGTCCGCGTGTAGAGCATTAGAAGAAATATTCATAGTTAATATCTCAGTGAAGGTAACCGGAAAATGTATTCTTTATTTTTATTGTGATGCTTTATTCATAGCGCTAATGCCGTCGCGCAAAATAGCGATGCGATGGCTGACGTCAGCATTAGCATTTATTTCCAGTAATTTAATACCGGAGAATTTCAATGTTGCGGCGCTCGCCGCAGTAAACAGCGTTTTTACATGTTCAGTGGACATGAGACTGTCGGCGCAGAACGAAGAAAACGGCGCGTGCAGATCCTGCCATTCTCCGTACTCACCGCGAGGGGTCGTGCCCGAAAACATCAGTGCCCCCAGTTTCCCGGCAGCGAGTGCCGCCTGAACATGTTCCAGCGGAAGGGCGGTGTTGCGACCTTCGATGGCCGAACGTGCCCAGTTGATACAGACGCTGATATCGGTCTCTCTCACTACCTCCAGCACCTGCTCTAAGGGCAAGAACCCTTTACGCGGCGCCGGGCTATTCATCGCATCACAGTGTTCCAGCACCAGATCGCAGCCCCAGTCCCAGCTCGCGATTTCCCTTACCGAGCGGGAGAATGATTCTGTCGCTTGCTCGACAGAATCATTACCCGCCTGTGGTGCGGCCTGCATTTCCAGAGCGACCACTTTCCCGGGAAAGCGGGTGTTAACGGCATCAATCTTTTGATGCAGATGGCGGTAATATTCAATGCACGCTTTACGTTGTTCTTCGTCCGCGGACGCCAGGCCAAACGCGCCGTTGCTGCCGCGGCGGCGCATGGTTTCCATAACGGCTGTGACAACGATCTGCCAGTTGCCCGGCGTATGACGAAACAGCCATTCATCACCAAACGGATGGAGATTTTCAAGGCAAGGTTGTTCCAGCCCGCGAATATTTGGCGTGTCGGAAAGTTCCCGCCAGAAGGCGTGTTCTTCCTGCTCCCCTTTCTGGTGAAACGAGGGTGCGCAGGGGTACGCACCAATAATAAAACCGGTGTTGGTCATTTCGCATTCCTGTATTTATCAGAAAATTAATCTAATTCGCTGATGGCCACTTTCACCACAATTTTACGAATTGCGGATCCCTTGTTTTTAATACAGGCAGGACGGTGAACATCCTGCGGGAAAAATATGGCGTAACTGCCAGGTATCATTTCGATAAGCGACTCGTGTTCGCTGTCGTGATAAAAAATAATATCCCGTTGCTCCAGCAATGATTCGCTGATTTTGTTATTTCCGGTATCAATAGCAATACCGATTTTTTCTTCGCCCCAGGCCAAAAACTGGATATCCAGATAGCGGCGATGGACTTCAGGGCGGTTCTCGTGCTGTTCCTTTGTGGTGAGGTCGAGAACCTGGGCAAAAATGTTGCGGCCTTCAATTTCGATCACGCCCGGCGCCAGGGGGGTGAAATCCGTGGTACGCAGAAAATTAAGCGCCTTTTCAATCGCCAGCGGCAGGCGACATGGATTTGGCTGTGTAATATGTCCGAATATCATGACCCACTCCTTACAGAGACTGGATTTTCGCCCACACGCTGTCGTCAATCGTGATGCCGTTGCGGCGGTTCTCCTCCAGCAGGCGTGTGAACTCATGGCCTGGCAGACGGACGGCGACGTTTTCATCAGCGCGTTCTGCGGTGGTGATGAAGTCCATGATGCGCTGTAGTTTGGCATCGCGGGTTGGGCCGTCGATCAGGCGATTCACTTCGATGGCGATAAAGATCTGCGATACGCCGTATTCGTCGCTGTTGTCCTGGGTCACTTCCGCAACGGATGCGCCGTCAGAGAGCAAGGTGGCGATCATGTCGAGCACAATCGATAAGCCAGAACCTTTCCAGTAGCCCATGGGCAGAATGCGGCGGTTTTTCTCAATCACGCCCGGCTCTCTGGTTAGATTGCCCTCATCGTCAAAGCCGCCGTCGACCGGTAATTCGCGTCCGGCCATGCGATTCACCTCCAGCATGCCGTAGGAGAACATCGACATCGACATATCGACCATGGTGATTGGATTCGACGGAATGGCAACGATCAGGGGGTTTGTGCCGATGCAGCATTCTTTTGATCCCCACGCGGGCATCACGGCAATAGAGTTGGTCCAGCAGATGCCGATATAGCCTTTTTCCGCCGCCTGCCAGCCGTAGCTACCGCCGCGCATCCAGTGGTTAGCATTACGCAGCGCCACCACGCCGATCCCGTGATCGGACGCCAGCTCGGTAGCACGGTCCATCATCTTCTTCGCCGTCAGGTTGCCGATGGAACGCTGCGCATCCCACTGTTCGATGGCGCCTAATGTCGTTACGCGTTTCGGCTGGGCGTCAGGGAGGATGTCGCCTGCGTCAAGCTGCTGAATAAATCGCGGGAAGCGGTTGACGCCGTGTGAATAAACGCCGGACTCCGTGGTGCGGGCGAACATCTCAGCGCAGGCGTCTGCGGTATCCGCTTTTACACCGCGATCGAGCAGAACCCGATTGAACGCCGCTTTCAACTCTTCGAAGGTCACTTTCATCCCTGTTCTCCTGTTTTTTTAGGGGCAAGTGCGAGTGCTTTTTTATCGCTAAATTTCACTATGCGAAATCCGATTTCAAATATAGCGATCAAATTTTGTCAGATCAACGACATTCACGTTTTTCAAAATCGATTAAAATCAAATGGTTGTGTTTTTTCTGTTGAGATCGTGAACTAAACCACACTTTGCGCTACCATCAGGGCGCGATAAACAGGAGCCATTTGATGAGCATAAAAGAGAGCGAAATGACGCAAGAAAAAGAGAGGCCAGCAGGTAGCCAGAGCTTGTTTCGCGGCCTGATGCTGATTGAAATCCTCAGTAACTATCCGAACGGGTGTCCGCTTGCGCATTTATCAGAACTGGCGGGGCTGAATAAAAGCACCGTGCACCGGTTATTGCAGGGGTTGCAGTCGTGCGGGTACGTGACGCCGGCGCCGGCGGCAGGGAGCTATCGTCTGACCACCAAATTTATCGCCGTCGGGCAAAAGGCGCTTTCATCGCTCAATATTATTCACGTGGCGGCGCCGCACCTCGAGGCGCTGAACATTGCCACCGGCGAAACGGTCAACTTCTCCAGCCGTGAAGATGATCACGCGATCCTGATTTATAAGCTTGAGCCGACAACCGGTATGCTGCGCACGCGCGCATATATCGGCCAGCATATGCCGCTCTATTGTTCTGCGATGGGCAAAATCTATATGGCGTTTGGCCATCAGGATTACGTGGCGAGCTACTGGGAAAGCCACCATGAACAGATCCAACCTTTGACCCGCAACACCATCACCGAACTGAGCGCGATGTATGATGAGCTGGCGGAAATTCGCGATCACAGTATGGCGATGGATAAAGAAGAGAACGAGCTGGGTGTGTCATGTATCGCCGTGCCGGTCTTTGATATTCACGGGCGCGTGCCCTATGCCATCTCCATTTCGCTGTCGACGTCGCGCATGAAGCAGGTGGGCGAGAAAAACTTGTTAAAACCGCTGCGTGACACGGCGGAAGCTATCTCGAAAGAACTGGGGTTTAACGTGCGCGAGGCGTAACTGATGAACCGATTTATTCTGACGGATCCTGAAAAATGTATCGGGTGCCGCACCTGTGAGGTGGCGTGCATGATGTCGCATCAAAGCAGCGCCACGCCAGAAGCGTTTACGTCACGTATCCGCGTGGTTAAGGGGGGAACCTTCACCACAGCCGTGGGCTGCCACCAGTGTGAAGATGCGCCCTGCGCGAATGTCTGCCCGACGGGGGCCATTCACCGTGCTGCGGGAGCCTGGCTCGTTGAGCAGGCTCGCTGTATCGGCTGCAAAAGCTGTATGGTGGCGTGCCCGTTCGGGGCAATGCAGGTTCGGGTTGTGGGAGATCGCGTTCAGGCGCTGAAATGTGATTTGTGCATGCATCGCGAGGGCGGTCCCGCCTGCGTCGAAGCCTGTCCCACCCACGCGCTGCGCTGCATAGACCCCGCCAGACTACGCGCGGAACGGCTGCGTAATCTGGTCTGAGGTTTTATTAGCCGGCCTCGCGCCAGGCGTTCTCAATCTCTTCGGCGAGAATTTTCACACCCGCTTCGATTTTTTCCGGGTCCGGGACGTAGTTCATGCGCATGCACTGGTGCGTATGCGGCCACGGCTTATCCAGACCCGGGAAGAAGTAATCCCCCGGGACCATCAGCACGCCACGCTTTTTCAGACGCTGATAAAGCAGCTCTGTCGTAATGGGCAGATCCTTAAACCACAGCCACAGGAAAATTGCCCCTTCCGGTTTATGGATCAGGCAGCGTTCCTCCGGTAAGTAGCGGCGAAGGATGGCGATAGTTTCCTGAACGCGCTGAGAGTAAAACGGCTTGATCACCTCATTTGACAGGCGCAGCAGGTCGTTACGCCTGATCATCTCGCACATCATCGCCGGGCCGATGCCGCCAGGGGAAAGGCTGATAATGCCGTTCATGTTGGTAATGGCGGTGATGATTTTCTCGTTAGCAATGATAATGCCGCAGCGGCTGCCCGGCAGGCCCAGCTTGGAGAGGCTCATGCAGAGGATGATGTTCGGGTTCCACAGCGGACGCGCTTCGCTGAAGATGATCCCCGGGAACGGTACGCCATAGGCGTTATCGATCACCAGCGGGATGCCGTGCTGATTCGCCAGCGCATCCAGCTTCATCAGCTCGTCGTCGGTGATCACGTTCCCCGTCGGGTTGGTGGGACGAGATACGCAGATCATGCCCGTCTCTTCACCGATATGCAGATGTTCAAAATCGACGTGATATTTGAACTGGCCCTCTGGCAACAACTCGATATTCGGACGTGCGGAAACAAACAGGTCTTCTTCGAGGCCGGCATCGGCATAGCCGATATACTCCGGTGCCAGCGGGAACAGCACTTTTTTCGTGGTGCCGTCGGCGCGGCGTCCGGCGAACAGATTGAATAAGTAGAAAAACGCGCTCTGACTGCCGTTTGTCAGTGCAATGTTCTGTGGTTCGATATCCCAACCCAGCGCTTCCCGCAGCATTGCCGCCAGAAGCGTCAGTAGTTCTGTTTTACCCTGAGGGCCGTCGTAATTACATAGCGCATCGGTTGCTTTACCGTTTTCCAGCATGTCTGCCAGCAGCGTCTGGAAGTAGGTGTTCATCTCCGGAATTTGAGCCGGGTTTCCGCCGCCAAGCATGATAGCGCCTGGGGTGCGCAGCCCGTCGTTGAGGTCCTCCATCAGGCGGGTAATGCCTGAATGGCGG
Organism: Enterobacter hormaechei subsp. hoffmannii; assembly: GCF_001729745.1. Lineage (GTDB taxonomy): Bacteria > Pseudomonadota > Gammaproteobacteria > Enterobacterales > Enterobacteriaceae > Enterobacter > Enterobacter intestinihominis. The sequence goes on along the minus strand of NZ_CP017186.1, from coordinate 4,330,258 downwards.
GTAAATTTGTCGCCGAATTGTGAAAACGTCATAGCAGGTGATCTGTCGGGCTTAATATGAAAGGCAGTAACCATAACGCCAGCACCGTGTTGGTGCAAATCGGCGGATGTGGTCGGATTTGTTGTTTTGTATGGTGGAGAGGGATTATTGCAGTGAATCGTTCTGATGAATGTCTCCCTCACCCCGACCCTCTCCCCAAAGGGGCGAGGGTGAAAGACCGCACCGTGCAATCCCCTTGCCCCTTAGGGGAGAGGATTAGGGTGAGGGGGCAGTTCTACTGATTACCCGCCCACACCACCATCACCTTATCGCCCTTGTGCTCGCGCACAAAGCCGTAGCCTTCTTTCACTGACAGCGTTGTTTGCTTGCCTTCACCCACAGCCGGATGACGGGCGCGGAACTGCCCCAGAAGCTGCCAGTGGGCGACAGTTAACGCCTGTTTACCCGTGACGTCCTGCCAGTTCATATCCGAACGGGTTCCCTGTAGCGGATCGGAGCCCGTCGGACCAAATGGACGCTCTGATTCATCGCCGTAATAGATCTGCACGCTTCCCGGCGCCAGCAGCAGTAACTCAGCGGCGCGCTGGCCCCCTTCACGGAACAGACGCGTATCGTGGGAGGAGAGATAGCTCAGCACATTAAAACTTTGCAGCTTTTCTGCCATTTGCTGCCAGGTCAAATCCATATCTGCCAGACAGTCCACTGCTTTCGCCGCCTGCTCCTGATAGTCAAAGTTGATCATCGCATCGAAGCCGTGGCGGTAATAATCGCTCTGCATCACGCCGTGGCCCCAGGATTCACCGGTCATCCAGAACGGCGCATCGTCGAGTTTTTTGTCCGGGTTGGCGGCCTTCCACGCGGCCAGCGCCTGGCTGGCCTGGTCTTTCAGTTGCTGCCAGGCTTCATGCTCAACGTGTTTGGCGGTATCGACCCGGAAACCGTCGATGCCGTAGTCACGCACCCACTGGCTAAGCCAGTGGGTCAGGTAATCTCGCGGCGTGAAATTCGTCATCACTTTCGCGTTGGTGTCGGGCTTGTGTTGATAAAAGTTCGGCAAACCTGACGGGGTTTTTGATTCCGTTTTCAGATCCGGCAGGAAGGCCAGGGACATGGTCAAGTCGTCAAAGCCCGGGTTGTCGTAATCACCGATATCGGTACGGATCCATTTTTTACCCCACCATTTTTCCCATGCGGCTTTGTCACTGAAGTTGATGTAATCGTTGAAGCTGTGCCAGCTTTGACCCGCGCCTGGCTTCCAGTCAGTCCAGCGTTCGCCGAGCGTTTTTTTCAGCTCATCTCCCTGTAAATAGAGTGCGCCAAACTGATATTGCTGCATATCTGCAAGCGTCGCATAGCCCGCGTGGTTCATGACAACGTCAAACAGGACGCGGATACCGCGCCTGTGCGCGTCGTCGACAAGCTGGCGTAAATCATCTTCGTTGCCCATGTTGGCGTCGAGTTTCGTCCAGTCCTGGGTGTAATAACCGTGATACGCGTAGTGGGGGAAATCCCCTTTGGTGCCGCCGCCAACCCAGCCGTGGATCTGCTCCAGCGGGGAGCTTATCCAGAGCGCATTCACGCCCAGTTGCTGAAGGTAATCCAGTTTGCTGGTAAGCCCTTTCAGATCGCCGCCGTGGAAAGTACCTATCTCCTGCATACCATCTTTATGGCGGCCATAGCTGTTGTCGTTGGTGGGGTCGCCATTCACGAAGCGATCGGTCAGCACGAAATAGACGGTGGCGTTTTGCCAGCTGAACGGCGCGGGTTTGTCCGTTTCGGCGCGCTCAAGCAGCAGCAGGCCATTGCTGTTGGCGGCTGGCTGAAGAGTCACTTTGCCATTTTGAACGGTCGCGGTCTGTTTGCTGTAAAAATCACGCACCACCGTGCCTTCCGGGAACGTGTTAACGACGTCGATCGTGAGCGGTTTGCCGTCCCACTTCGGGCACTGGCGGGTAACGTTTGCGACAGGCTGTGGCGCCGCACTTTGTACCGTCAGCATCAGCGTCGGCGTTCCAGAGCGCGTATCAATACGCATCTGATAAACGCCGTCACGGAATAATCGCCACTGCGGTGGCGTGCCTTCGCACGGTTTGAGCGACAGCATCTCGTTGAGCTTAATGGCCTTTGTCGGCTGCCAGCACGCGTTGTCAAGACTCAACGTCAGTGGACGGGTACCCTTCGCAAGCGTTGCCTGGCTGGTAAAGACGCCGGTACCTTCAGCGTTGAATGCGTCAAATCCCGGCGATGACCAGTCGGCATGCGCGAATGCGGGTAACATCAGAACAGCTAATGCAGTGCGTTTCATTCCATTTTCCTGTCGCGGCATTTTTGACCAGTGTGCCATTCGGCTCAGGGGAAAAACTCCTCCTCTGAGGCTTTCTGCCGGGAGGACGCGTAGGGATGAGTGATCCCGCGCAAAATTAGGCAGTTATCTGCGATATCGCGCACATTTTTCCAGTGTTGGTGCTTTAATGAGCATGTTCCGGATGACATAGTTTCGGAATTGGACTATTTATAGACGTGCTCTTGAAGACTATTTTTGGTACGATTTGAGATTCCGCTCTCAAATTTTGAAGAAAATAAGGTGTTGGAATGCTTATATCCGACCAGGAGACCTAATGATATCGACTCCCATTCGACGATATGGGGCCGCGATACTCATGTTACTCACCATGGCATTTTCAGGTGAGGTGCTTGCAAAGACGCACACGGATACAACGAGTAAGAAAGCCCACGTAATAAAGACGACAAGCAGTAAGGTTAGCAGTAAACAAGAGTATTCTCGCAATAGTGCAAAGAGTAGTTCACTTCCTGATTTGCGAAAATACCCTTCCGGGACACCAAGGAAAAAAGCGTTTCTCCGGACGGTAATGCCTTACATTAAAAGTCAAAATGCCGCGATTACTGCGGATCGTAACTGGCTGATCGCCAAACAGTACGATAGCCGCTGGTCGCCGTCTGAGCGCACTCGCCTGAAAGACATCGCCAAACGCTATAAAGTGAAGTGGAGCGGGAACACGCGTCGTGTGCCGTGGAACACTCTGTTAGAGCGTGTGGACATTATTCCAGGCAGTATGGTCGCGACAATGGCCGCCGCCGAAAGCGGTTGGGGCACCTCGAAGCTGGCGCGCAACAACAACAATCTGTTTGGCATGAAATGCGCAAAAGGTCGTTGTACTAATGCACCCGGCAAGGTGAAGGGCTATTCACAGTTTGAATCGGTGAAAGATTCCGTGAATGCCTATGTGGTGAATCTGAACACCCACCCGGCCTACTCTTCGTTCCGTAAGTCACGCGCGCAGCTGCGTAAGGCGGATCAGGAAGTGACGGCCACGGCGATGATCCACAAGCTGAAAGGTTATTCCACCCAGGGACAGCGCTACAACAACTACCTGTTCTCCATGTACCAGGATAACCAGCGTCTGATTGCCGCACATATGTAATAAAAAACGCCTTCCACTGGAAGGCGTTCTTTTTTCTAGAGCAGGACTTCACTGTACCGTTCCCGGTACTCCTTCGGCGTGGTGTCATACTCTTTCCTGAATACCGAATAGAAATACTGAAGCGACGGGTAGCCGCACATCTGTGAAATCTCGTTGATCGACAGCGAGGTGGAGATCAGCAGACTTCGCGCTTTCTCCAGCTTTTCCGCATGGATCACGGCGTGGATCGTCTCACCGACTTCCTCTTTAAACCGCTTCTCCAGATTCGAACGTGAAATGCCGACCGAATCCAGCACCTGATCGACCTTAATCCCTTTGCAGGCATGATTGCGAATGTAGTGCATCGCCTGAATCACGGCCGGATCGTTTAAGGAACGGTAGTCAGTTGAGCGACGCTCGACCACGCGAACGGGCGGAACCAGCAGACGCTGGAGCGGCAGGGATTCGTTGTCTAACAGTCGGTGCAGCAGCTTCGCGGCCTGATAGCCCATCTGACGGGTACCCTGCGCCACGGATGAGAGCGCCACGCGCGACAGATAGCGTGTAAGCTCTTCGTTATCAATACCAATCACGCACAGCTTTTCAGGCACAGGAATATGCAAATGTTCGCACACCTGTAATACGTGGCGGGCGCGGGCGTCCGTCACGGCGATAATCCCTGTCTGGGGCGGCAGTGTTTGCAGCCAGTCAGCCAGGCGATTCTGTGCGTGCTGCCAGTTTTCTGGCGCGGTTTCCAGCCCCTGATAAACGACGCCGCGATACTTCTCCTGGGCAACCAGCTGGCAGAAGGCATACTCACGCTCCATCGCCCAGCGCTTTCCGCTGGTGGCGGGCAATCCGTAAAACGCAAAACGATGGACGCCTTTCTCCTTTAAATGGAGGAAGGCGGTCTCAACCAGGGCATGGTTATCCGTGGCGATGTAGTGAACGGGGGGGTAATGTTCCGCTGAATGGTAAGAGCCGCCAACGCCCACGATAGGTACGTCGACGCCACTCAGCAACTGTTCAATCACGGGGTCGTCAAAGTCAGCGATAACCCCGTCTCCCAGCCAGTCTTTGATGTTCTCCAGACGGGTACGGAAATCTTCTTCGATGAAAATATCCCATTCGGATTGCGACGCCTGCAAATATTCACCAACCCCCTCAACCACCTGACGGTCATAGGCTTTGTTGGCATTGAATAACAACGTAATGCGGTGACGCTTTTCAAACATGGCTCACTTTCCCAAATTAGTCACGATACGGTTCTCAGGCGCGCCGCTTGGTGGCAGAGTCCATCCAGACTGCCAGCAAAAGAATGGCCCCTTTGACGATATACTGCCAAAACGTCGGCACGTCCATCATACTCATCCCGTTATCCAGCGAAGCCATAATAAATGCGCCCATCACCGCACCCGCCACGCTGCCAATGCCTCCGGCGAGGCTGGTCCCGCCAATCACGCAGGCGGCGATGGCGTCCAGCTCGGCAATATTACCGGCAGACGGGGAACCCGCACCCAGACGTGAGCTGAGGATCAGCCCCGCGATGGCTACCATCAGGCCGTTGATGGCAAAGACGGCGAGTTTGGTGCGCTCGACGTTGATACCAGATAAACGCGCGGCTTCAAGATTGCCGCCGATAGCATAAATACGGCGACCGAATGCGGTACGTGTGGCCATAAACATCCCACCTAACAGCAACAGCGCCAGCAGCAGAACGGGCGTTGGGACACCGCGATAATCGTTTAGCAGCCAGATGGCCCCCAGCACAATCACCGCAGTAAGCGCCTGACGGCCGACAACCGAGGTTGAGGCAGGCGAGGCCAGCCCCAGCGCCTGGCGACGCATGCGTCCTCGCCATTGCCACGCGACAAACGCCATCAGCCCAACCACGCCGATCGTAAAACCGACGCCATCAGAGAGGTAGCTTTGGCCAATCTGGGACATCGAGGCGCTGGTCGGGGAGACGGTAGTGCCGTTGGTGATCCCAATCAGAATACCGCGGAAGGCCAGCATCCCTGCTAAGGTGACAATAAACGACGGGACTTTACGGTAGGCCACCCACCAGCCGTTCCACGCACCTAGCAGCAGACCCAGTACCAGCGTGACCGCAATCGTCAGCGGCAGCGGCCAGCCGAGCCAGACGTCAAAAATTGCCGCCACGCCGCCGAGCAGACCCATCATCGACCCTACCGACAGGTCAATTTCCGCTGAGATAATCACAAAGACCATCCCCACCGCCAGGATCCCGGTGATGGCGGTCTGACGCAGCAGGTTAGAGACGTTACGTGCGCTCAAATAGGAGCCATCGGTCATCCAGGTAAAGAACAACATGATGACGATAATGGCGGCAATCATTACAAAAACTTGCAGATTCAGCGATTTAAGTCCTGCGAACGCACCGGGCGTCGGAACAGCGACTTTGATATCAGACGGGTTGCTTTTCGACATGGCGTTCGCTCCTTAAGGCAGCTTCCATCACCTGCTCTTGCGTCAGGTTCTGGTTGTTCAGGTTGGCTTTGAGTTTCCCTTCATGCATGACCAGCACGCGGTCGCTCAGCCCCAGCACTTCAGGCAATTCGGACGAGATAACAATGACGGCAATCCCTTGCTGCACAAGCTGGTTGATCAGCTTGTAGATTTCATACTTCGCGCCGATATCGATCCCGCGCGTGGGTTCGTCCAGAATTAAAATGCGCGGATTAAGCAACAGGCAGCGCGCCAGAATCGCTTTCTGCTGGTTGCCGCCGCTCAGGCGACCTATCGCCAGTTCCGGCGAGGAGGTTTTCACCTTGAGCCTGGCAAGTGACTGAAGAATACACTGCTGTTCTGCGGCATCATCCAGGCTGCTCAGCGCGCCGGAAAACTGGCTGAGCGCCGCCAGCGTGATATTTTTTCCCACCGCCATGACCGGCACGATGCCGTCTTTTTTGCGGTCTTCGGGCACCATGGCAATGCCTTTGGCAATGGCCTGCTGGCAGTTGTCGATTTTTACCGGCTGACCGTCGATATAAATTTTGCCTTCCCAGCGCCCCGGCCAGACGCCAAACAGACACTGCACGGCCTCGGTTCTTCCCGCACCCACTAAACCCGCAATACCGAGAATTTCGCCACGGTGCAGCGAGAAGGAGAGGTTATCCACGCGCTTGATGTGGCGGTTAACGGGATGCCACGCCGTCAGGTTTTCCACGCGCAGGAGTTCTTCGCCTATGGTGTGTGGTTCGTTGGGATACAGTGCGGTGAGTTCGCGACCCACCATCATGGTGATGATGTCATCTTCGCTCATGCCTTCTGCTTCACGCGTGCCAATGTGCTGCCCGTCGCGGATGACGCAGATGGTGTCGGAAATAGCTTTCACCTCATTGAGCTTGTGCGAAATATAGATGCAGGCGATACCGTGGTTTTGCAGATCGCGGATGATATTGAGCAGAACGGCGGTTTCCTGTTCGGTGAGCGAGGCGGTTGGCTCGTCGAGGATCAGCAGGCGTACCTGTTTATTTAGCGCCTTGGCGATCTCCACCAGCTGCTGCTGGCCCAAACCTAAGTCGCCCACGCGCGTATCCGGTGAGATAGCGAGACTCACCTGGGCCAGCAGTTTTTCGCAGCGCAGCGTCATGGTGTCGTAATCCAGTACGCCGTGGCGCGAGAGTTCGGCCCCAAGAAAGATATTTTCCAGCACGGTAAGGTGCTTCACCAGTGCCAGCTCCTGGTGAATGATAGCGATGCCTTTACGTTCGGTATCACGAATGTGCGTGGCCTGAAGCACCTCACCGGCAAAGACGATTTCGCCCTCGTAGCTGCCGTGCGGATAGATCCCGCACAGCACCTTCATCAGCGTGGATTTCCCCGAGCCGTTTTCGCCGCACAGCGACATCACTTCGCCGGGGTTCAGCCGCAGGCTTACGTTGTCGACCGCTTTCACCGCTCCGAAGGCTTTGGTGATGCTTTTCATTTCAAGTAAATAAGACATAACTGCTCCGCATAGCCCGACAGATGAACAGGGCAGGTCGATGCGCCCCCGCCGGGCAGGGGCTGCGCTGGATTACAGTTCACTCTTCTTATGGAAACCGTCTTTCACCACCGTGGCGTCAATATTCTCTTTGTTGACTTCGATAGGGGTAAGCAGGCGAGCTGGCACGTCTTTCAGGCCGTTATTTAACGTCGCGTCTGCTTTAGGTTGCTGGCCATTTCCCAGCTCAACGGCAATTTCGGCGGCCGTATTGGCAAGCTCGGTAATGGGCTTATAGACCGTCATAGTCTGGGTACCCGCGATAATGCGTTTTACACCCGCAAGGTCGGCGTCCTGTCCGGAAATAGCGACTTTCCCGGCCAGACCCTGCGCGCTCAGCGCCTGAATGGCGCCCCCCGCAGTGGCGTCGTTAGAGGCCACCACTGCATCGATTTTGTTGTTATTTGCGGTCAACGCGTTTTCCATAATTTTCAGCGCGTTTTCCGGTAACCAGCCGTCAGCCCACTGATCGCCGACGACTTTAATTTTGCCCTCGTCGATATACGGCTTCAGCACTTTCATTTGTCCCTGACGGAACAGTTTGGCGTTGTTATCCACAGGCGAGCCGCCCATCAGGAAATAATTCCCTTGAGGCACTTTTGCGATCAAGCTTTTAGCCTGTAATTCACCCACCTTTTCATTGTCGAACGAAATATAATAATCAATATCCGCATTATTAATCATGCGGTCATAAGCCAGGACTTTTATGCCTTCCTGTTTTGCTTCTTTCACCACGTTGCTTAATACCTGGCCGTTATACGGGATAATGACCAGCACATCGACGCCACGGTTGATCATATTCTCAATTTGCGACATTTGCGTCTCTTCGTTGCCGTTAGCGGACTGAACGAACACCTCCGCACCGAGAGATTCCGCTTTTTTAACAAAGATATCGCGATCTTTTTGCCAGCGCTCCAGGCGTAAGTCATCAATCGCCATGCCGATTTTGACCTCTTTGGCGTGGCCGGCAAAGCTTGCAAGCAGGAGAGTAGTGCAGAGCGTTAGGGTCAGGTTCTTTATCTTCATAATTATTAGGCCTTTTTGTAGGGGTATGTGTAGCTGAGATAAAAGAAACATTCACTGCTGAGACGCAGCAAATTTTTAACGTGGAAAGGCCTGCTGGCAATTACAGATTTTTATCTTCTCATTACGATATTTGGTTTATTTCTGAATTTATGACCGCGATCGGATTTTAAAAAGCGTAACCTATTAATTACATTTGATTCTGGAATGCGCGCCGAAAAATAGTTTGTCTGCACATTATTTTGCGAGCCAGCGCACAATTGCGCATTCTCTCAATAGCAGTGTGAAATAACGTAATTGAGCAACCTCCAATGTCTATTCACTATTACTCCAGAAGCAAGACCACGCCGCATACCCTGATTATGGAGCTCAATATGCAAGCTTATTTCGACCAACTCGATCGCGTTCGTTTCGAAGGCACGAAAACGACCAATCCTTTAGCATTTCGTCACTACAACCCGGATGAGCTGGTGCTGGGTAAGCGCATGGAAGATCACTTGCGCTTTGCCGCCTGCTACTGGCACACCTTCTGCTGGAACGGTGCCGATATGTTCGGCGTGGGCTCTTTTGACCGCCCATGGCAACAGCCGGGCGAGGCCATTGAGCTGGCGAAGCGTAAAGCCGACGTCGCGTTCGAGTTCTTCCATAAGCTGAACGTACCGTACTACTGTTTCCACGATGTGGACGTGTCGCCGGAAGGGGCATCCCTGAAAGAGTATCTGAACAATTTTGCGCAGATGGTCGACGTGCTGGCTGAAAAACAGCAGCAAAGCGGCGTGAAGCTGCTCTGGGGTACGGCTAACTGCTTTACCAACCCTCGCTATGGCGCGGGCGCGGCAACCAACCCGGACCCGGAAGTCTTCAGCTGGGCGGCAACCCAGGTCGTGACTGCGATGAACGCCACGCATCAGCTGGGCGGTGAGAACTACGTTCTCTGGGGCGGTCGTGAAGGCTATGAAACGCTGCTGAATACTGACCTGCGCCAGGAGCGTGAGCAGATTGGCCGCTTTATGCAGATGGTTGTGGACCACAAGCACAAAATCGGCTTCCGCGGTACGCTGCTGATTGAGCCAAAACCACAGGAGCCAACCAAGCATCAGTACGACTACGATGTCGCCACCGTGTATGGCTTCCTGAAGCAGTTTGGTCTGGAAAAAGAGATCAAAGTGAACATTGAGGCTAACCACGCCACGCTGGCGGGCCACTCGTTCCATCACGAAATCGCCTCTGCGATTGCGCTGGGCATCTTCGGATCGGTGGATGCGAACCGCGGCGATCCGCAGCTGGGCTGGGATACCGACCAGTTCCCGAACAGCGTCGAAGAGAATGCGCTGGTGATGTACGAAATCATCAAAGCGGGCGGTTTCACCACCGGCGGCCTGAACTTCGACGCCAAAGTGCGTCGCCAGAGCACCGACAAATACGATCTGTTCTACGGGCATATTGGCGCGATGGACACCATGGCGCTGGCGCTGAAGGTGGCGGCCCGTATGATTGAAGACGGTGAGCTGGATAAGCGCGTGGCGAAGCGCTACAGCGGCTGGAACAGTGAGCTGGGCCAGCAAATTTTGAAAGGTCAGTTATCGCTTGCGGAGATCGCGAAGTACGCTGAACAGCATCAGTTGGCACCGCAGCATCAGAGCGGCCATCAGGAACTGCTGGAAAACCTGGTCAATCACTACCTGTTCGATAAATAACAGCATTCATGCCCGGTAAGCGCAGCGCCACCGGGCATTTCTGTCAAAGGAGTCACCACATGTATATCGGGATCGATCTTGGCACGTCGGGGGTGAAAGCCATCCTGTTAAGCGAGCAGGGCGATGTGTTAGCCACGCAGACTGAAAAGTTGCAGGTTTCACGCCCGCAGCCACTTTGGTCGGAACAAGATCCGGAGCAGTGGTGGCAGGCGACGGACCGCGCGATGAAAGCCTTAGGTGAGCAGCACAGCCTGCGCGACGTAAAAGCGCTGGGCATTGCCGGGCAAATGCATGGCGCCACGCTGCTGGATAGCCAGCATCGCGTTCTGCGCCCGGCTATTCTCTGGAACGATGGCCGCTGTGCGGAAGAGTGCGCGATCCTTGAGGAGCGTGTGCCTGCGTCCCGCGAGATTACGGGCAACCTGATGATGCCCGGTTTTACCGCGCCAAAACTCCTGTGGGTGCAGCGCCATGAGCCTGAGATTTTTCGTCAGGTGGCGAAGGTTCTGTTGCCGAAAGACTACCTGCGTTTTCGCATGACGGGGGATTTTGCCAGCGACATGTCTGACGCCGCGGGCACGATGTGGCTCGACGTGGCGAAACGGGACTGGAGCGAAGCGATGCTGGATGCCTGCCAGCTGACGCGCGATCATATGCCTGCGCTGTTTGAAGGCAGTGATATCACGGGCGCTTTGCAGCCTTCTGTTGCTGAACGCTGGAATATGCCAGCCGTACCTGTCGTTGCCGGCGGTGGCGATAATGCGGCGGGTGCGGTCGGCGTGGGGATGGTGGAGACAGGACAGGCCATGCTCTCGCTCGGCACTTCCGGCGTCTATTTTGCCGTCAGTGACGGCTATCGTAGTAACCCTGAAAGCGCCGTACACAGCTTCTGCCACGCGTTGCCGGGTAAATGGCATTTGATGTCGGTGATGCTGAGCGCGGCTTCCTGCCTCGACTGGGCGGCAAAGCTGACCGGAATGGCGGACGTCCCGGCGCTTATCGCAGCGGCACAGCAGGCGGATGATACTGCCGGTGCGGTCTGGTTTTTACCGTACCTTTCCGGCGAGCGGACGCCGCATAACAACCCGGAAGCGAAAGGGGTCTTCTTCGGCCTTACCCATCAGCACGGCCCGGCAGAGCTGGCACGCGCGGTGCTTGAAGGGGTCGGCTATGCGCTGGCGGACGGCATGGATGTCGTGCATGACTGTGGCCTGACGCCATCCAGCATTACGTTAATTGGCGGCGGGGCACGAAGCAGCTACTGGCGGCAGATGCTTTCCGATATCAGCGGGTTGCAGCTGGACTATCGTACTGGGGGAGATGTTGGTCCGGCGCTCGGTGCGGCACGGCTGGCGCAAATTGCGCTGAACCGGGATAAACCACTGCCCCAGCTTTTGCCCCAGCTGCCGCTTGAACAGCAGCATCGTCCTGATGCGAAAAATCATGCTCGCTACGCTGAAAGACGAGACGTTTTCCGCAAAATCTATCAGCAGCTTTTACCGCTAATGTCATAAACAGGAGCCGGGTGGCGCTAACGTTTACCCGGCCTGCCAGCCTTCAACCGGGTTAGCTCACAAACCTGCGTGTATCGATGCGTTGCAGCAGCATTGAGAGCAGCAGGCTGACAACCAGCGTAACGGTAAATATCCAGACAATATCCAGCACCGGCCAGCTTTTAAGCTCAACGCCGCGGGTGCGCAGGGCGTGGATCACCAGCGCGTGAAAACCGTAAATGCCCAGCGAGTGGCGAGAGATAAACCCCAGCACCGGAAGCGGGCGGGTATTCAGGGTGTTTTTAACCAGAGTCAGCAGCGAAACCGCGCAGATAAAGACCATCGGCCCGCAGTAGAGATACCAGGTATCGGCAAAGTTTCCGCGCCATTGCAGCTCGTGCAGCGTCCCTCGAGAGATAATAAACACACCGGCGATAAATGCTGCCGCGCAAAGCCAGTTTATTCCTCTCTTTTGCGTCTCCATCATGCCGATGGCGCGCCCCAGCATGCCGTACAGCACGTAATAAAACGTATCGCCGTTGATATAGAGGTTAACGGGCAGCCATTCAAAGCCATCAATTTTCTGTGAGACGGTATTCGGGTTTGCCACGATCCCGATTATTACCATCAAGGCCAGCAGCATTTTACCGCTAACGTTTTTTACCTGAATTAACGGCGAAACCAGATAGATAACCATTATCGCGAAGAAAAACCACAGATGATAGAACACCGGTTTTTGCAACAAATTGAGCAGGGAACGTTCAGCATTAATTGAAGTGAACAGGATGATATAGAGCAGCGAAATGGCGCTGTAAAACAGCAAACAGGAGACAATACGGATGAAATGTCTCGGCTGCGCGCTACGCTCGCCAAAAAAGAGAAAACCGGAAATCATAAAGAACAGCGGGACGCTCACGCGTGAGGCTGAGTTCAGAATATTGGCGACATCCCAGTTAACAGGGCTGATACTGTGCGCGTTCGTGACATACCAGGTCGTAGTGTGGATCATCACCACCATCAGACAGGCTATTCCCCGCAGGTTATCAATCCAGTTAATTTTTGACTGCATCAGTTCCTCTGTATTCCTGATAAAGAAAGTGTGACTGCGATTGCGTAAAACTTTTCCCTTGGAAAATTCTGAGTTTAGCCAGGCTGTCTTGTCGGGAGCTGGCGAGATTCGCAGAATGTTGAACATTAATCTATAAACGTGTTGCTACTAAAAATAACAGCCACTGACCAGGGCGGTAATAAAAATGATGATGAAGCGTGGGGCGTCACTCTTTCTGCTGCTTTTATTAGCAGGGTGCAGTGCTTCTCAGGAGGCTCCAGTCCAAAAAGCGCAGCAGGGGAAAATGAGCCCGGAGCGTTCCCTGAATATGGAACAGCTGTGCAGGGATCAGGCGGCTCACCGCTATAATTCCGAAGCACAGAAAATTCATATTAACGGCTTCGAGCGCTTTCAGGGCAGCTATGAACTGAAAGGCTATACGGCGCGTAAAGAGGGCTTTGTCTGCTCTTTTGATGCAGACGGCCAGTTTTTACATCTCTCAATGCGCTAAATTGCTCGTATAAGCAGCAACCAGAGCCTTCGCAGGTTCTGGCTGTAGGGCTTATTCCCCAATTTTCCCTAAACAACCCCGTTTCGTACTGTATATCTTGCAGCCAGCGGGTATACTGATCCCTTCCATTTAAAACCACACGTATCCAGCACGAAATACTATGCAAAAGTTTGATACCAAGACCTTCCAGGGCCTGATCCTGACCTTACAGGATTACTGGGCTCGTCAGGGCTGCACCATTGTTCAACCTTTGGACATGGAAGTTGGCGCAGGCACCTCACACCCGATGACCAGCCTGCGCGCGTTAGGGCCAGAGCCAATGGCGACCGCCTATGTTCAGCCATCCCGTCGTCCGACCGATGGCCGTTACGGCGAAAACCCGAACCGTTTGCAGCACTACTATCAGTTCCAGGTGGTGATTAAGCCATCACCCGACAACATTCAGGAACTGTACCTCGGGTCACTGAAAGAGCTGGGTATGGATCCGACCATTCACGACATTCGTTTCGTGGAAGATAACTGGGAAAACCCAACGCTGGGTGCCTGGGGTCTGGGTTGGGAAGTGTGGCTGAACGGCATGGAAGTGACCCAGTTCACCTACTTCCAGCAGGTTGGCGGTCTGGAATGTAAACCGATCACCGGCGAAATCACCTATGGTCTGGAACGTCTGGCCATGTACATTCAGGGCGTAGACAGCGTTTACGACCTGGTCTGGAGCGACGGCCCGCTGGGTAAAACCACCTACGGCGACGTGTTCCATCAGAACGAAGTGGAGCAATCCACCTATAACTTCGAATACGCGGACGTGGACTTCCTGTTCACCTGCTTCGAGCAGTACGAGAAAGAAGCCCAGCAGCTGCTGGCGCTGGAGACTCCGCTGCCGCTGCCTGCCTACGAGCGTATTCTGAAGGCTGCCCACAGCTTCAACCTGCTGGATGCCCGCAAAGCGATCTCCGTGACTGAACGTCAGCGCTACATTCTGCGTATTCGTACCCTGACCAAAGCCGTTGCTGAAGCTTACTACGCGTCCCGTGAAGCCCTTGGCTTCCCGATGTGCAACCGAAACAAATAAGAGGCGGCCATGTCTGAGAAAACTTTCCTGGTGGAAATCGGCACTGAAGAGCTGCCACCAAAAGCCCTGCGCAGCCTGGCTGAATCTTTCGCTGCGAACGTCACTGCTGAGCTGGATAACGCTGGCCTGGCGCACGGTAAAATTGAGTGGTTTGCTGCGCCGCGTCGTCTGGCGCTGAAAGTGGCAAACCTGGCGGCGTCCCAGCCGGATCGCGAAGTTGAAAAACGTGGCCCGGCCATTGCCCAGGCGTTCGACGCGGAAGGCAAGCCGAGCAAAGCGGCTGAAGGCTGGGCGCGCGGCTGCGGTATCACCGTCGATCAGGCCGAACGTCTGACCACCGACAAAGGTGAATGGCTGCTGTATCGTGCCCATGTGAAAGGCGAAAGCGCGGAAGCGCTTCTGCCAGATATGATTGCGACCTCGCTGGCTAAGCTGCCGATTCCTAAGCTGATGCGCTGGGGAGCGTCTGACGTACACTTTGTGCGTCCGGTTCACACCGTGACCCTGCTGCTGGGCGATACCGTTATTCCGGCGACCATTCTGGGCGTGGCGTCCGATCGCGTGATCCGCGGCCACCGCTTTATGGGCGAGCCGGAGTTCACCATCGACAATGCTGATCAGTACCCGCAGATCCTGCTGGAGCGCGGTAAGGTCATTGCTGACTACGAACAGCGTAAAGCCAAAATCAAAGCTGACGCCGAAGAAGCGGCGCGCAAAATTGGCGGTAATGCCGATCTGAGCGATAGCCTGCTGGAAGAAGTGACCTCTCTGGTCGAATGGCCGGTTGTGCTGACCGCGAAATTCGAAGAGAAATTCCTGGCCGTTCCGGCTGAAGCGCTGGTGTACACCATGAAGGGTGACCAAAAGTACTTCCCGGTTTACGCCAACGACGGCCAGCTGCTGCCAAACTTCATCTTCGTCGCGAACATCGAATCGAAAGATCCGAGCCAGATTATCTCCGGTAACGAGAAAGTGGTGCGTCCACGTCTGGCGGACGCCGAGTTCTTCTTCAACACCGACCGTAAAAAACGTCTGGAAGATAACCTGCCGCGTCTGCAAACCGTACTCTTCCAGCAGCAGCTGGGTACGCTGCGCGACAAGACTGACCGTATCGCGGAGCTGTCCGGCTGGATTGCCCGTGAAATTGGCGCCGACGTTAACCACGCTACCCGCGCGGGCCTGCTCTCCAAGTGCGACCTGATGACCAATATGGTGTTCGAATTTACCGACACCCAGGGCGTGATGGGCATGCACTACGCGCGTCATGACGGCGAAGCGGAAGACGTGGCTGTGGCCCTGAACGAGCAGTATCAGCCGCGCTTTGCCGGTGACGATCTGCCGTCTAACCCGGTTGCCTGCGCCGTGGCGATTGCCGATAAGATGGACACCCTGGCGGGTATCTTCGGTATCGGTCAGCATCCGAAAGGCGACAAAGACCCGTTTGCGCTGCGTCGTGCTGCGCTGGGCGTGCTGCGCATCATCGTAGAGAAGAACCTCAATCTCGATCTGCAAACGCTGACCGAAGAAGCGGTCCGTCTGTACGGCGATAAGCTGACCAACGCGAAGGTTGTGGATGATGTTATCGACTTTATGCTCGGTCGTTTCCGCGCGTGGTATCAGGACGAAGGTTACTCCGTTGATACCATTCAGGCGGTGCTGGCGCGTCGTCCGACCCGTCCGGCAGATTTCGATGCGCGTATGAAGGCGGTATCCCACTTCCGTACGCTGGAAGCGGCGTCTGCGCTGGCCGCGGCCAACAAGCGTGTATCCAACATCCTCGCGAAATCCGACGAGACGCTGAACGAACGCGTAAACGCTGCAACCCTGAAAGAGCCGGAAGAGATTTCTCTGGCGATGCAGGTTGTGGTGCTGCGCGACAAGCTGGAGCCGTATTTCGCGGAAGGTCGCTACCAGGAAGCACTGGTGGAGCTGGCGGAGCTACGTGACGTCATCGATGCCTTCTTCGAGAAGGTGATGGTGAACGTGGAAGATAAAGAGCTGCGTATTAACCGTCTCTCGATGCTTGAGAAACTGCGTGAGCTGTTCCTGCGCGTGGCGGATATTTCGCTGCTGCAATAATGTAAAAAACCCGCCCCTGACAGGCGGGAAGAACGGCAACTAAACTGTCTCTCTTCGCCAATGGCGCCATAACTGCGTTGGCTGCGCTCGTTCACCCGAATCACTTACTAATGTAAGCTCATCGGGATTCGCTCGCTTGCCGCCTTGTTCTGACGTCATTGGCTTTAAGATACTTTTCCTTATTTACATTTACACTCTCTCAAACACCGTCGCGATCCCCTGACCCAACCCGATACACATCGTCGCCAGTCCGAACTGGGCATCTTTGCGTTCCATCAGGTTGATCAGCGTGGTGCTGATACGCGCCCCGGAGCAGCCCAGCGGGTGACCGAGGGCTATCGCGCCGCCATTGAGGTTAATCTTCTCGTCGATCTGATCCATCAGCCCCAGATCTTTAATGCACGGCAGGATCTGCGCGGCGAACGCTTCGTTCATCTCAAAGAGGTCGATATCACTTGCGCTCAGCCCCGCTTTTTTCAGCGCCAGTTTTGACGCCGGGACCGGACCGTAACCCATGATGGAAGGATCGCAGCCCACGACTGCCATCGAACGCACGCGGGCGCGTGGCGTCAGGCCTAATTCGCGGGCGCGGCTTTCGCTCATCACTAACATGGCGGCGGCACCGTCGGACAGGGCAGACGAGGTGCCCGCCGTTACCGTGCCGGTGACCGGATCAAACGCCGGACGCAGGGTAGAAAGCGCTTCAACAGTGGTTTCAGGACGGATAACTTCGTCGTAGCTGAACTGCTTCAGTACGCCGTCTGCGTCGTGACCGCCGGTTGGGATGATCTCATTCTTAAAGGCACCAGACTGCGTGGCGGCCCAGGCGCGGGCATGTGAGCGCGCGGCAAAGGCATCCTGCATTTCACGGCTGATGCCGTGCAGACGGGAGAGCATCTCGGCGGTCAGGCCCATCATACCGGCGGCTTTCGCCACGTTGCGGCTCATGCCCGGATGGAAATCGACCCCGTGGCTCATCGGCACGTGGCCCATGTGCTCCACGCCGCCCACCAGACAGGCCTGCGCATCGCCGGTCATGATCATCCGTGCCGCGTCGTGCAGCGCCTGCATCGACGAACCGCAAAGACGGTTGACGGTGACCGCCGGAACCGAATGCGGGATCTCCGCCAGCAGAGACGCGTTACGGGCGATGTTGAAACCCTGCTCCAGCGTCTGCTGGACGCAGCCCCAGTAAATATCGTCCAGCGCAGCAGGGTCCAGCGCCGGGTTACGCGCCAGCAGGCTACGCATCAGGTGCGCCGAGAGATCTTCCGCACGCACGTTACGGAATGCACCGCCTTTTGAACGGCCCATCGGGGTGCGAATTGCATCAACAATGACAACCTTTTCCATTGTGACTCCTTAAGCCGTTTTCAGCGTGCCAACCGGACGGGCTGGCTCAACTGCTGGATAGTAGGGTTCGTTATGGCGCGCTTTGTTACGCAGACCTTCCGGCACCTCATAAAGCGGACCGAGGTGCTGATATTGCTGAGCCATATCGAGATAGCGAGCGCTGCCGAGCGTATCCAGCCAACGGAACGCGCCGCCGTGGAACGGAGGGAAGCCGAGGCCGTACACCAGCGCCATATCCGCTTCTGCCGGGCTGGCGATAATGCCTTCTTCGAGGCAACGCACTACTTCGTTGATCATCGGGATCATCATCCGGGCGATGATCTCATCGTCAGTGAAGTCGCGTTTTGGCTGACTGACGTCGGCCAGCAGGCCATCCACCGCCGGATCTTCTTCTTTCTTCGGTTTGCCTTTGCTGTCTTCTTTATAGCGCCAGAAGCCCAGACCGTTTTTCTGCCCAAAGCGGTTGGCGTCGAACAGGGCGTCAATGGCGTCGCGATAATCTTTCTGCATGCGCTGCGGGAAGCCCGCCGCCATCACCGCCTGCGCGTGATGGGCAGTGTCGATGCCGACAACGTCCAGCAGGTACGCCGGGCCCATCGGCCAGCCGAACTGTTTTTCCATCACTTTGTCGATTTTGCGGAAGTCTGCGCCGTCGCGCAGCAGCTGGCTGAAACCGGCGAAGTACGGGAACAGCACGCGGTTAACGAAGAAGCCCGGGCAGTCGTTAACGACGATTGGCGTTTTGCCCATCTTGCTCGCCCACGCCACCACTTTGGCGATGGTTTCGTCGGAGGTTTTTTCCCCACGGATCACTTCGACCAGCGGCATGCGATGCACCGGGTTAAAGAAGTGCATCCCGCAGAAGTTTTCCGGACGCTTCAGCACGCTCGCCAGTTCGCTGATAGGAATGGTGGAGGTGTTAGAGGCCAGTACGGTCTCAGGACGCACCTTCTCTTCCGTTTCGGCCAGCACTGCTTTTTTGACTTTCGGATTCTCAACGACCGCTTCAACCACTACGTCCACGCGCTCAAAGCCGCTGTATTCCAGCGTTGGCTGGATGGTGGAGATCACGCCTGCAAGCTTCAGACCGTCAATTTTGCCGCGCTCAAGCTGTTTATTCAGCAGCTTGGCCGCTTCGGTCATGCCCAGCGTCAGGGATTTCTCGTTGATGTCTTTCATCACTACCGGCACGCCTTTCCAGGCAGACTGGTAGGCGATGCCGCCACCCATAATGCCCGCGCCGAGTACCGCCGCGTGTTTTGGCGTTTCAACGTTTTTGGTGAGTTGTTTGGCTTTGCCCTTCACAAACTGATCGTTAAGGAAGATACCAACCAGCGCGCGGGCTTCGTTGGTGTGCGCCAGCGGGACAAAGCTCTGGTTTTCCAGCTTCAGGGCTTCATCACGGCCCAGACGGGCTGCCGCTTCAATGGTTTTCACCGCCGTGATCGGCGCCGGGTAGTGTTTACCCGCCGTCTGCATCACCATGCCCTTGGCGATGGTGAAGCTCATGGTGGCTTCAATTTTGCTGAGCTTCAACGGCTCCAGCTTTGGCTGACGTTTGGCTTTCCAGTCGAGATCGCCGTTAATCGCCTGACGCAGAATGGCTACAGCGCCTTCAATCAGTTTTTCAGGCTTAACCACGCCGTCCACCAGACCGATTTTCTGCGCCTGTTCCGCGCCGACATCTTTACCTGCGGCAATGATTTCCAGCGCGCTGTCGGCACCCAACATGCGCGGCATACGCACCGAGCCACCAAAGCCCGGCATAATGCCCAGTTTGGTTTCCGGCAGGCCGATGCGCAGGTCTGGGGTCGCCAGACGGTAATCAGTGGCTAACACGCATTCGCAGCCGCCGCCCAGCGCGTAACCGTTAACGGCAGAAAGGGTCGGGACAGGCAGATCTTCCAGACGATTAAAGACGCTGTTCGCAAAGTGCAGCCACTGGCTCAGCTGTTCTTCGGGCACCAGGAACAGCGACAGGAATTCGGTGATATCCGCGCCAACGATAAAGGCCGCTTTGTTGGAGCGCAGCAGCAGCCCTTTCAAATCTGATTGCTTTTCAAGTACATCCAGTGCCTGGCCAAGACTGGCCACCGTCGCGGTATCAAGCTTGTTCACTGAGCCGGGGGCATCGAACACCAGTTCGGCAATGCCATCTTCCAGCCAGTCTACGTACAGGGTGTCGCCTTTGTAGAGCATGTCGGTCTCCTGAATCCAGCAATTGGATCTGGTCATACCAGATGAAACGGAGTGTGGAATTTATGTTAATAAAATGCAAATTAGTCATTAAGAAATTGCTGCGCTGATCACGGTCGGTGGAAATCACGCAGCCGGAGTGAGGTGTGCTAAGATGCGATGACTTGAGGTCAAAAAAACGAAAGGAAGAATGATGGACTCACTGGCTTCGCTTTATAAAAATCATATCGTTACCCTACAGGAACGTACCCGCGATGTACTGGCCCGCTTCAAGCTGGATGCCCTGCTGATCCACTCCGGCGAGCTGATGAATACTTTTCTTGATGACCACGCTTATCCCTTCAAGGTTAACCCGCAGTTTAAAGCCTGGGTGCCTGTCACGCAGGTTCCAAATTGCTGGCTGCTGGTGGATGGCGTGAACAAGCCGAAACTGTGGTTCTACCTGCCGGTCGATTACTGGCACAACGTGGAGCCGCTGCCGACCTCATTCTGGACCGAAGAAATTGACGTGATTGCGCTGCCAAAAGCAGACGGCATTGGCAGCCAGTTGCCAGCGGCGCGTGGGAACATCGGCTACATTGGTCCGGTTCCTGAGCGTGCGCTGGGTCTGGATATTCCGGCAGATAAACTCAACCCGAAAGGCGTGCTGGATTATCTGCACTACTATCGCGCCTACAAGACCGACTACGAACTTTACTGCATGCGTGAAGCGCAAAAAACGGCGGTGAATGGCCACCGTGCGGCGCACGAAGCGTTCCAGTCCGGTATGAGCGAGTTCGATATCAATCAGGCCTACCTGACGGCGACCGGCCACCGCGATACCGACGTGCCGTACAGCAACATCGTGGCGCTGAATGAACATGCCTCGGTTCTGCACTACACCAAACTGGATCATCAGGTTCCGGCTGAGATGCGCAGCTTCCTGTTGGACGCGGGGGCTGAGTACAATGGCTATGCGGCAGACCTGACCCGTACCTGGGCGGCGAATGCGGATACTGATTTTGCGCAATTGATCAAAGACGTGAACGACGAACAGCTGGCGCTGATTGGCACCATGAAGGCCGGAACCAGCTACGTGGATTATCACATCCAGTTCCATCAGCGCATCGCTAAACTGCTGCGTAAGCATCAGATTGTCAAAGACATGAGCGAAGAGGCGATGGTTGAGAACGATTTGACCGGGCCATTTATGCCGCACGGTATCGGCCACCCGCTGGGTTTACAGGTTCATGACGTCGCGGGCTTTATGCAGGATGATACCGGTACGCACCTGGCGGCACCGTCTAAATATCCTTATCTGCGCTGCACCCGCGTTCTGGCGCCGCGTATGGTATTGACCATTGAGCCGGGCATCTACTTTATTGAATCCCTGCTGGCGCCGTGGCGGGAAGGGCAGTTCAGCAAGCACTTCAACTGGGAGAAAATTGAAGCGCTGAAGCCGTTTGGCGGCATTCGTATCGAGGATAACGTGGTTATTCACGAGAACAGCATTGAGAACATGACGCGAGATCTGAAGCTGGCCTGATGGAAAGCTGGCTGATACCGGCCGAGCCGGTCACCTTTGTTGAGGAAATCAAGAAAAGCCGCTTTATCACGCTGTTGGCGCATACTGACGGCGTGGAGGCGGCGAAGGCGTTCGTCGAGTCCGTCCGCGCGCAGCACCCCGATGCCCGCCATCACTGTGTGGCGTGGGTCGCAGGGCCGCCAGACGACTCACAGCAGCTCGGGTTTTCTGACGACGGTGAACCGGCGGGTACGGCCGGAAAACCGATGCTATCCCAGTTGATGGGCAGCGGCGTGGGTGAAATCACCGCCGTCGTGGTCCGCTACTACGGGGGCATTTTGTTAGGCACCGGAGGGCTGGTTAAAGCCTACGGAGGGGGTGTCCAGCAGGCGCTTAATCTGCTGATAACAACCCGCAAAACGCCACTTACGGAATATACTTTGTTATGCGATTACGCCCAGCTATCGGGTATCGAAGCACTGCTTAAACAGTTTAACGGCGTCATCGCACACAGTGATTATCAGGCAATGGTGCAATTACGCGTGGCGCTTCCTCAGGCGGAACTGGCTGCTTTTTCAGCAAAACTCGCTGATTTTAGTCGCGGTTCATTGCATTTACTGCCGATTGAAGAATAATCCCCACCTCACAATTTTGAATACCTAAGGAAGCGGCAGAGATGCATTTTCGTGCCATTACCCGAATCGTTGGATTGCTGGTCATACTTTTCTCCGGGACAATGATCATTCCCGGACTGGTGGCGCTTATCTACCGGGACGGCGCGGGGCGTGCATTTACGCAAACCTTTTTTGTCGCGCTGACGATTGGCTCCCTGCTGTGGTGGCCAAACCGCCGTGAGAAAGGTGAACTGAAATCCCGGGAGGGTTTTCTGATCGTGGTCCTGTTCTGGACGGTACTGGGAAGCGTGGGTGCGCTGCCGTTTATCTTCTCTGAACAACCGAATCTCACCGTCACGGATGCGTTTTTTGAATCGTTCTCCGGATTAACGACCACCGGGGCCACCACGCTTGTGGGGCTGGATTCACTCCCGCATGCAATTCTCTTTTACCGGCAGATGCTCCAGTGGTTCGGCGGTATGGGGATCATCGTGCTGGCGGTGGCTATCCTGCCGATTCTGGGCGTCGGGGGGATGCAGCTTTACCGGGCTGAAATGCCTGGCCCGTTGAAAGATAACAAGATGCGCCCGCGTATTGCGGAGACGGCGAAAACCCTTTGGCTTATTTATGTCCTGCTGACGGTGGCCTGCGCGCTGGCGCTGTGGTTTGCCGGGATGCCTGCGTTTGATGCCATCGGGCACAGCTTTGCCACTATCGCTATCGGCGGGTTCTCCACCCACGATGCCAGCGTTGGGTACTTCGACAGCCCGACGATCAATACCATCATTGCCATCTTTTTGCTGATCTCAGGCTGTAACTACGGTCTACACTTCTCGTTGCTTAGCGGCCGGAGCCTGAAGGTGTACTGGCGCGACCCGGAATTCCGGATGTTTATTGGCGTCCAGTTGACCCTGGTGATCATCTGTACCCTGGTACTGTGGTTCCACGATGTCTATAACTCGGCGGTCACGACCCTGAACCAGGCCTTCTTCCAGGTGGTATCGATGGCGACAACCGCCGGTTTCACCACGGACAGTATTGCGCGTTGGCCGCTGTTCCTGCCGGTGCTGCTGTTGTGCTCTGCGTTTATCGGCGGCTGTGCCGGGTCGACGGGCGGCGGCCTGAAGGTGATCCGTATTCTGCTACTGTTCAAGCAGGGGAACCGTGAACTTAAACGTCTCGTCCACCCGAATGCGGTTTACAGCATCAAGCTGGGCAATCGTGCACTGCCGGAGCGTATCCTCGAAGCGGTGTGGGGATTCTTCTCCGCTTATGCGCTGGTCTTTATTGTCAGTATGCTGGCGATTATCGCCACGGGCGTGGATGATTTCTCTGCCTTCGCCTCTGTGGTGGCAACGTTAAACAACCTGGGGCCGGGGCTGGGTGTCGTGGCGGATAATTTCGCCAGTATGAACCCGGTGGCAAAGTGGATCTTAATCGCCAATATGCTGTTTGGTCGTCTTGAGGTCTTTACGCTGCTGGTGCTGTTTACCCCAACATTCTGGCGTGAGTAAGGAGACATTGGTGAAAACGTTAATTCTTTTCTCAACGCGTGATGGGCAAACGCGTGAGATTGCTTCATATCTGGCTTCTGAACTCAAAGAGCTGGGCATTTATTCTGATGTGGTGAACCTGAATCGCACTGAACAGCTTGCCTGGCAGGATTACGACCGTGTGGTCATTGGCGCTTCAATTCGTTACGGTCATTTCCATCCGGCGCTGGATCGCTTTGTGAAAAAGCATACGGCGGAGCTCGCTAAGCTGCCCGGCGCGTTTTACTCGGTCAACCTGGTTGCCCGTAAAGCAGAGAAGCGTACACCGCAGACTAACAGCTATACGCGCAAGTTTTTGCTGAGCTCGCCATGGCAGCCCGATATCTGTTCTGTCTTTGCGGGCGCGCTGCGTTATCCGCGTTACCGCTGGTATGACCGCTTTATGATCCGCCTGATCATGAAGATGACGGGCGGGGAAACGGATACGCGTAAAGAAGTGGTTTATACCGACTGGGATCAAGTGGCCAGTTTTGCCCGTGAAATTGCACGTTTAACGGACGATTCGCGGGTTAAATAAGCGTTGAGTTTGAAAAGTGAGCGAACGAAAAGTTTTTTGTATTTAGTGCTTGTCACTTCAGAAGAACTCCCTATAATGCGCCTCCACTGACACGGAACAACGGCACACACGCCGCCGGGTCAGCAGAGAAAAGCAAAATAAACGCTTGACTCTGAAGCGGGAAAGCGTAATATGCACACCCCGCGCCGCAGCGAAAACGTAGCGGCACTGCTCTTTAACAATTTATCAGACAATCTGTGTGGGCACTCAAAGTGACATGGATTCTTAACGTCCTCGGACGAAAAATGAATACCAAGTCTCTGAGTGAACACGTAATTCATTACGAAGTTTAATTCACGAGCATCAAACTTAAATTGAAGAGTTTGATCATGGCTCAGATTGAACGCTGGCGGCAGGCCTAACACATGCAAGTCGAACGGTAACAGGAAGCAGCTTGCTGCTTTGCTGACGAGTGGCGGACGGGTGAGTAATGTCTGGGAAACTGCCTGATGGAGGGGGATAACTACTGGAAACGGTAGCTAATACCGCATAACGTCGCAAGACCAAAGAGGGGGACCTTCGGGCCTCTTGCCATCGGATGTGCCCAGATGGGATTAGCTAGTAGGTGGGGTAACGGCTCACCTAGGCGACGATCCCTAGCTGGTCTGAGAGGATGACCAGCCACACTGGAACTGAGACACGGTCCAGACTCCTACGGGAGGCAGCAGTGGGGAATATTGCACAATGGGCGCAAGCCTGATGCAGCCATGCCGCGTGTATGAAGAAGGCCTTCGGGTTGTAAAGTACTTTCAGCGGGGAGGAAGGCGACAGGGTTAATAACCCTGTCGATTGACGTTACCCGCAGAAGAAGCACCGGCTAACTCCGTGCCAGCAGCCGCGGTAATACGGAGGGTGCAAGCGTTAATCGGAATTACTGGGCGTAAAGCGCACGCAGGCGGTCTGTCAAGTCGGATGTGAAATCCCCGGGCTCAACCTGGGAACTGCATTCGAAACTGGCAGGCTAGAGTCTTGTAGAGGGGGGTAGAATTCCAGGTGTAGCGGTGAAATGCGTAGAGATCTGGAGGAATACCGGTGGCGAAGGCGGCCCCCTGGACAAAGACTGACGCTCAGGTGCGAAAGCGTGGGGAGCAAACAGGATTAGATACCCTGGTAGTCCACGCCGTAAACGATGTCGACTTGGAGGTTGTGCCCTTGAGGCGTGGCTTCCGGAGCTAACGCGTTAAGTCGACCGCCTGGGGAGTACGGCCGCAAGGTTAAAACTCAAATGAATTGACGGGGGCCCGCACAAGCGGTGGAGCATGTGGTTTAATTCGATGCAACGCGAAGAACCTTACCTACTCTTGACATCCAGAGAACTTAGCAGAGATGCTTTGGTGCCTTCGGGAACTCTGAGACAGGTGCTGCATGGCTGTCGTCAGCTCGTGTTGTGAAATGTTGGGTTAAGTCCCGCAACGAGCGCAACCCTTATCCTTTGTTGCCAGCGGTTAGGCCGGGAACTCAAAGGAGACTGCCAGTGATAAACTGGAGGAAGGTGGGGATGACGTCAAGTCATCATGGCCCTTACGAGTAGGGCTACACACGTGCTACAATGGCGCATACAAAGAGAAGCGACCTCGCGAGAGCAAGCGGACCTCATAAAGTGCGTCGTAGTCCGGATTGGAGTCTGCAACTCGACTCCATGAAGTCGGAATCGCTAGTAATCGTGGATCAGAATGCCACGGTGAATACGTTCCCGGGCCTTGTACACACCGCCCGTCACACCATGGGAGTGGGTTGCAAAAGAAGTAGGTAGCTTAACCTTCGGGAGGGCGCTTACCACTTTGTGATTCATGACTGGGGTGAAGTCGTAACAAGGTAACCGTAGGGGAACCTGCGGTTGGATCACCTCCTTACCTTAAAGAACCTGCCTTTGCAGTGCTCACACAGATTGTCTGATGAAAAACAGCAGTAAAAAATCTCTGCAGGCTTGTAGCTCAGGTGGTTAGAGCGCACCCCTGATAAGGGTGAGGTCGGTGGTTCAAGTCCACTCAGGCCTACCAAATTTTTGCTGATGCTGCGTTGCGGCGACACTCACATACCTGAGTATGCTTCGTGTCACCACGCCTTGCCTCAACAAAAATTACCGGTAGAGAGATAACTACGATGGGGCTATAGCTCAGCTGGGAGAGCGCCTGCCTTGCACGCAGGAGGTCTGCGGTTCGATCCCGCATAGCTCCACCATCCTTTACTGCGAACACAAGAAAACTTCAGAGTGAACCTGAAAAGGTGCACTGCGAAGTTTTGCTCTTTAAAAATCTGGATCAAGCTGAAAATTGAAACGACACATCTTTAATGGTGTGTTCGAGTCTCTCAAATTTTCGCAATCAGAAGTGAAACATCTTCGGGTTGTGAGGTTAAGCGACTAAGCGTACACGGTGGATGCCCTGGCAGTCAGAGGCGATGAAGGACGTGCTAATCTGCGAAAAGCGCCGGCGAGGTGATATGAACCTTTGACCCGGCGATGTCCGAATGGGGAAACCCAGTGCAATCCGTTGCACTATCGTTAACTGAATACATAGGTTAACGAGGCGAACCGGGGGAACTGAAACATCTAAGTACCCCGAGGAAAAGAAATCAACCGAGATTCCCCCAGTAGCGGCGAGCGAACGGGGAGCAGCCCGGAGTCTGAATCAGCTTGTGTGTTAGTGGAACGGTCTGGAAAGTCCGACGGTACAGGGTGATAGTCCCGTACACGAAAGCACACATGCTGTGAACTCGAAGAGTAGGGCGGGACACGTGGTATCCTGTCTGAATATGGGGGGACCATCCTCCAAGGCTAAATACTCCTGACTGACCGATAGTGAACCAGTACCGTGAGGGAAAGGCGAAAAGAACCCCGGCGAGGGGAGTGAAAAAGAACCTGAAACCGTGTACGTACAAGCAGTGGGAGCCTCTTTATGGGGTGACTGCGTACCTTTTGTATAATGGGTCAGCGACTTATATTCTGTAGCAAGGTTAACCGTATAGGGGAGCCGAAGGGAAACCGAGTCTTAACTGGGCGTTAAGTTGCAGGGTATAGACCCGAAACCCGGTGATCTAGCCATGGGCAGGTTGAAGGTTGGGTAACACTAACTGGAGGACCGAACCGACTAATGTTGAAAAATTAGCGGATGACCTGTGGCTGGGGGTGAAAGGCCAATCAAACCGGGAGATAGCTGGTTCTCCCCGAAAGCTATTTAGGTAGCGCCTCGTGAACTCATCTTCGGGGGTAGAGCACTGTTTCGGCTAGGGGGCCATCCCGGCTTACCAACCCGATGCAAACTACGAATACCGAAGAATGTTATCACGGGAGACACACGGCGGGTGCTAACGTCCGTCGTGAAGAGGGAAACAACCCAGACCGCCAGCTAAGGTCCCAAAGTCATGGTTAAGTGGGAAACGATGTGGGAAGGCACAGACAGCCAGGATGTTGGCTTAGAAGCAGCCATCATTTAAAGAAAGCGTAATAGCTCACTGGTCGAGTCGGCCTGCGCGGAAGATGTAACGGGGCTAAACCATGCACCGAAGCTGCGGCAGCGACGCTTAGGCGTTGTTGGGTAGGGGAGCGTTCTGTAAGCCGTTGAAGGTGTCCTGTGAGGGGTGCTGGAGGTATCAGAAGTGCGAATGCTGACATAAGTAACGATAAAGCGGGTGAAAAGCCCGCTCGCCGGAAGACCAAGGGTTCCTGTCCAACGTTAATCGGGGCAGGGTGAGTCGACCCCTAAGGCGAGGCCGAAAGGCGTAGTCGATGGGAAACAGGTTAATATTCCTGTACTTGGTGTTACTGCGAAGGGGGGACGGAGAAGGCTATGTCAGCCGGGCGACGGTTGTCCCGGTTTAAGCATGTAGGCGGAGGTTCCAGGTAAATCCGGTACCTTATTAACGCTGAGGTGTGATGACGAGGCACTACGGTGCTGAAGTGATAAATGCCCTGCTTCCAGGAAAAGCCTCTAAGCATCAGGTAACACGAAATCGTACCCCAAACCGACACAGGTGGTCAGGTAGAGAATACCAAGGCGCTTGAGAGAACTCGGGTGAAGGAACTAGGCAAAATGGTGCCGTAACTTCGGGAGAAGGCACGCTGATATGTAGGTGAAGCCCCTGCGGGCGGAGCTGAAATCAGTCGAAGATACCAGCTGGCTGCAACTGTTTATTAAAAACACAGCACTGTGCAAACACGAAAGTGGACGTATACGGTGTGACGCCTGCCCGGTGCCGGAAGGTTAATTGATGGGGTTAGCGGCAACGCGAAGCTCTTGATCGAAGCCCCGGTAAACGGCGGCCGTAACTATAACGGTCCTAAGGTAGCGAAATTCCTTGTCGGGTAAGTTCCGACCTGCACGAATGGCGTAATGATGGCCAGGCTGTCTCCACCCGAGACTCAGTGAAATTGAACTCGCTGTGAAGATGCAGTGTACCCGCGGCAAGACGGAAAGACCCCGTGAACCTTTACTATAGCTTGACACTGAACACTGGTCCTTGATGTGTAGGATAGGTGGGAGGCTTTGAAGCGTGGACGCCAGTCTGCGTGGAGCCAACCTTGAAATACCACCCTTTAATGGCTGGTGTTCTAACGTAGACCCGTAATCCGGGTTGCGGACAGTGTCTGGTGGGTAGTTTGACTGGGGCGGTCTCCTCCCAAAGAGTAACGGAGGAGCACGAAGGTTGGCTAATCCTGGTCGGACATCAGGAGGTTAGTGCAATGGCATAAGCCAGCTTGACTGCGAGCGTGACGGCGCGAGCAGGTGCGAAAGCAGGTCATAGTGATCCGGTGGTTCTGAATGGAAGGGCCATCGCTCAACGGATAAAAGGTACTCCGGGGATAACAGGCTGATACCGCCCAAGAGTTCATATCGACGGCGGTGTTTGGCACCTCGATGTCGGCTCATCACATCCTGGGGCTGAAGTAGGTCCCAAGGGTATGGCTGTTCGCCATTTAAAGTGGTACGCGAGCTGGGTTTAGAACGTCGTGAGACAGTTCGGTCCCTATCTGCCGTGGGCGCTGGAGAATTGAGGGGGGCTGCT
The DNA here is from genome assembly GCF_001729745.1 of Enterobacter hormaechei subsp. hoffmannii. Classification (GTDB taxonomy): domain Bacteria; phylum Pseudomonadota; class Gammaproteobacteria; order Enterobacterales; family Enterobacteriaceae; genus Enterobacter; species Enterobacter intestinihominis. The sequence continues at coordinate 4,301,124 of NZ_CP017186.1, read as the reverse complement.
CCTAGTACGAGAGGACCGGAGTGGACGCATCACTGGTGTTCGGGTTGTCATGCCAATGGCACTGCCCGGTAGCTAAATGCGGAAGAGATAAGTGCTGAAAGCATCTAAGCACGAAACTTGCCCCGAGATGAGTTCTCCCTGAGACCTTGAGTCTCCTGAAGGAACGTTGAAGACTACGACGTTGATAGGTCGGGTGTGTAAGCGCAGCGATGCGTTGAGCTAACCGATACTAATGAACCGTGAGGCTTAACCTTACAACGCCGAAGATGTTTTGGCGAAGAGAGACAGACACGATTTTCAGCCTGATACAGATTAACAGAATTTGCCTGGCGGCTTTAGCGCGGTGGTCCCACCTGACCCCATGCCGAACTCAGAAGTGAAACGCCGTAGCGCCGATGGTAGTGTGGGGTCTCCCCATGTGAGAGTAGGGAACTGCCAGGCATCAAACAAGTGAAGAGGCCATCCGCAAGGATGGCCTTTTTGCGTTTCTGCACCAGCTTCCTTTCCATAAACTAATCACCCATCCCTTCGTATATACGGTAAACTATCCCGGTTTTTGCATCAGGATAGCGTCTATGAATCACTCCCTTAAGCCCTGGAATACCTTTGGTATTCAACGGAATGCTAATCAAATTGTACGTGCCGACAGTGCTCAGCAGTTGCTGAATGCCTGGCAAAACGCAACAGAAAACGGTGAACCCGTACTTATTCTGGGCGAAGGAAGTAATGTCCTGTTTCTCGATGATTTTGCGGGGACGGTAATCGTTAATCGCATCATGGGGATTGAGCGTAAAGAGAGCGCTGACAGCTGGCATTTACACGTGGGTGCTGGCGAAAACTGGCACCATCTGGTGCAATATACCCTTGAAAAAGGGATGCCCGGACTGGAAAACCTGGCCCTCATCCCGGGCTGTGCAGGATCATCTCCTATTCAAAACATCGGTGCCTACGGCATTGAACTGAAACACGTCTGCGAATATGTCGACTGCATCGAACTCGCGACCGGAACGGCGAAGCGTTTGACCGCAGAGCAGTGCCGCTTTGGCTATCGCGACAGCATTTTCAAGCACGACTATCAGGATCGTTTTGTCATTGTGGCCGTTGGCCTGCGTCTGGCGAAAGCATGGAAACCCGTTCTGACTTACGGCGATCTGGCCCGTCTCGATCCGGCTACCGTCACACCGCGTGAGGTTTTTGATTCCGTTTGCCACATGCGAATGACCAAGCTACCGGACCCGAAAGTTAACGGAAATGCGGGCAGTTTCTTCAAAAATCCGGTGATCGGCAGCGAAAATGCTAAAGCGTTTCTCGCTGGCTGGCCAACGGCCCCGCATTATCCTCAGGCGGATGGCAGCGTAAAGCTGGCCGCAGGCTGGCTTATCGATCAATGTGAATTAAAAGGTACTACGCTTGGTGGCGCTGCTGTTCATCGTCAGCAGGCGCTGGTACTGATCAACCAGTCCAACGCGACAAGTGAGGATGTCGTCAACCTGGCGCACCATGTTCGCCAGCGTGTGGGCGAAAAATTTAACGTCTGGCTGGAGCCTGAAGTTCGCTTTATTGGCCGAACGGGCGAAGTGAATGCCGTGGAGACCATTGCGTGAAGGACAATACTATTCCGTTAACTCTCATCGGTATTCTTGCTGATGGCGAGTTTCATTCTGGCGAGCAGCTGGGCGAACAGCTGGGCATGAGCCGCGCTGCCATCAATAAACATATTCAAACGCTCCGCGACTGGGGCGTGGATGTGTTTACGGTACCGGGAAAAGGCTACAGCCTGCCGGAACCAATCCAGTTACTGAATGAAGAGATCATCCGCAGCCAGATTGGACACGGTAACGTCGCGGTATTGCCGGTCATTGATTCGACGAACCAGTATCTGCTGGATCGCCTGAGCGAGCTGAAATCCGGTGATGCCTGCGTTGCCGAGTACCAACAGGCAGGACGTGGCCGCCGGGGGCGTAAGTGGTTTTCGCCATTTGGCGCCAACCTCTACCTTTCCATGTACTGGCGGCTTGAACAGGGGCCAGCTGCGGCCATCGGGCTGAGCCTGGTCATCGGCATTGTGATGGCAGAGGTGCTGCACGATCTGGGTGCCGATCAGGTGCGGGTAAAATGGCCCAACGATCTGTATCTCAACGATCGAAAGCTGGCGGGGATCCTGGTCGAACTGACGGGAAAAACAGGCGATGCCGCACAGATCGTCATTGGGGCGGGGCTGAACATGGTGATGCGAAACGTGCAGAACGATGTCGTGAACCAGGCCTGGACCAACCTACAGGAAGCGGGGATCACCATCGATCGCAATACGCTTGCCGTCCGCATGATCAATGAGTTGCGTAGTTCGCTGACGCTCTTTGAACAAGAGGGGTTAGCGCCATTCCTGTCCCGCTGGGAAAAGCTGGATAACTTTATTAACCGACCGGTGAAGCTGCTGATTGGGGATAAAGAGATTTACGGCACATCACGCGGCATTGACGCGCAGGGCGCGTTGCTGCTTGAACAGGATGGCGTGATTAAGCCCTGGGTGGGCGGTGAAATTTCGTTACGAAGTGCAGAGTAACCCTCTCCCCACAGGGGGAGAGGGTGTAGCAGGTCACTGCGGATACGGCACCCAATCCCCGGCATTCAGCCGGACATAAGGCTTATTCTGATACTGGATCACCACCGCATTGGCGTTTTCCGATACCTCCGCCGTCTGCGGCAGCCCGCTGGTGAGCTGATCCCAGTTCACGCTATCTTCCACAAACAGCTTACCGTCTACAGCGCGAGCAACCAGTTCCGAGATGGCCAGATAGCTGCTTGGCTGGGTGATCTCAACTGGCGCGCCCTGATGCGGTGCCTTCATGCCAAAGAACTTAATCCCGGCCGGAACGTTTGTGATGGACGGGCTTGGGATATCGCGCAGACCAGACACCTGCATCCTGTCGCCTTTCAGCGCTCCACCATGTTCCGGGACCACCACCACCATCACTTTACGACCTGATTTTTCCAGCTCGTTAAAGAACGCGTTCAGCTCGTCAAAGAACTTCTGCGCACGGGCCTTGTAATCGGCCGTTTTGCTTACGCCCGGATAATGGTTCCCGTCGTGAAGCGGCAGCGTATTATAGAACGTCGCGCTACGCGTCCCTTCCTCTTTACCGACGGTGTCGAACCAGCGCTGAAGTACGGCGGTATCGTCATAGACCGGCGAGCCATCGAAGCCCAGTAACGTCACTGGCAGCCCTTTCTGGTCCATCAGTGGGGCCTGCATGCCACCCTGTTCACGCACTTCTTTCAGGAAGTTACCGAACTGACCGTTATGGCCCATCATCAGGTGTTGGGTAAAGCCCAGTTTTGCCAGGTTATCAAACAGGTAACACTGGTTAGCTGCCGGCTGGTAGAGGTTCTTATGCGAGGGCTGCCCACAGCTGGCGCGCAGCAGGCGGATAGCCGCCGGGCCGCTGTACGACGTGGCCGAGTTGAAGTCTTTGAACTGAATATCGAAATGCGACCACAGCGGGTGCGACATCAAACCAGCCGCGTCAACGTCAGCCCAGGACAGAGAACAGATGTTAATGACCAGCAACTCAAACGGCTGAGCATCAGCAGGCAGCGCGTCCGGGAATTTCGTCTGACGCTTATCTTCCGCAGCGTAAAAACTGGAGAGCCACGCGTTCAGGTTCGTAGATGTCGGCGGCGCCGTCTGCGCTGGAATATCCCCAACCACAGGCGTATCCCCTGCTGTCGCGACGGTAGCGGCGGCGGAACCGCCCGTGGTGGTTACGGTTGTCGTCGGCTGACCGGCTGGCCACAGCGAGAAGCTCGGGCCCGTCAGCGTCAGTACGTTTAGCCAGATCATAATCGCGACGACAAACACCGTCACCCGGATCCACTGAGACAGGAACAGCCAGGCAACCAGCAGGACAAATACCGCGCCAATCATCTGCCAGTTAATAAAGCGCTCAACCAGATCGAGCATATAGTCCGCACTGAAACCTGCGACCTGGGAACCCTGGCTCATAATGCTTTCGGGGCCGGGTAGCCAGGTATCATGCCAGAACAGGGCGAAACCGATAGGGATAGCAATCCAGTGACGTATACGGTGCAGCCTGAGATTCGGGATTGGCATCAGCAGGAATGCCATAAACACCAGATTAAGCAGCGGGTGGAAATTAAGATAGCCTGCCCACAGCAGACCAAACTTCACCAGAAAGTAGAAATTCCAGCCGGACAGACCGCGCCAGTATTGCCAGAGTGGCGATGGCGCTGAAGAGGTATAGGTAGAGTTAGTCATGTTTTCGGTTTGCCTTGACGTTTGAAGCGCGAGTCAGTGTTCCGGCGGGTTTAATATAGCGAGGTTTGACGAACAGTAATCTGATCGTATCGCGAATACGGCGCAGGGAATGGCGTGCATAGTAGCCAAGCGGCAAAAAAATCAGCGCGCACAGAACAACCAGTTGGATGATATCGCTGATATTCATAATGGAACGCTCTCCTTGTTCTCATCCATTAAGCGTAGCGGCTCAGGAACCCGACGCCATACGTGCCCATCATGTTTCGCGTTCAGAACCGGTTTGGCACCACTTGTTACAGGCAACGGTTTGGCCCATTTTTCAGGTGCCAGGGCTCGCATCTGGACAAGCTCAGCGCTGATCAAATTATCTTCAAACCAGACCATGCGGTTCGAGAAAATATCCCCGGTAGGCAGCGGGAAGATATGGTTCAGGGCGGTATCCAGATCGTTCACCCGACAGAAGGAGAGGAACAGCACCAGGCGATTATCGCCAATGGTCATGATATCCCCGATACGATTAGGGCGGCACAAGGTGAGCGCCTGCTCAACGCGAATGCCCGGCACAGGACGCAGGGCAACCATCACCCCTTTTCCGTCTGCCGGTAAAAGCGTATTGCTCATCATGTTGCCCACCGCATCGCAGAAGGTGTCCCATTTCTGGTAGCCGCGCAGTTTCATCGGCTGCGTCATTGAAAGCAGGGTGCTGATATCTTCCGGAACATATCGATTAAACTGCTGGCCCTGAATGCTTTCGATCAGCGTCAGACAGCGCGACAGGGGAGCATTCCAGGGAATGACCATATTCGCGCCGCAGCCCAGTAATAAGCGCTCATCGGTGGCGCGCAGGCTGGTATTATTTTCACGTACCACGATTTTTAACGCGCTGCCGCGCTGGCGACGTAATGTGTGAATGTGCCGTGCCAGCGTTTCGATTTGGTTATTCTGGATCAACGAGAAGATAATGGTCGCCGCCTGCGTGGTGCGCGCCTCATCAAATAAGGCCTCGTTAGTTTCGAACAGTGACCAATGCTCAGACAGTGCAGGCGCACCTTCCAGTACCGCAATATGACTCAGAACGCGCTTTTCATCACTGCGTGGCTGAACCACCGTCTCTTCCTGTTGAGCAAGATGCCACTCGTCCCCGACATTTTTGAGGGTAAGCTGCTGTCGGGAGCTCACCCCTTTTTCATTGCACCAGAAAGCCACGTCGTAAAGATGGCTGTCAGTCTGGACACGAATACTGGCCAGGCCATAGAGGAAACGGTATTCACTCATTAAAAGTGAAAAAAGTTTGTCGTTATTACTGCCCGGGTTAACAACCAATAAGGTGCAATTTTGATTTTTTGCCCATCTGCTGATTCTTCCCAGCCATTTCAGCAGTTTTTCAGACGGGATATTTTGTAGACCGTTTTGAGAACATTTAAGAATCAGTAAATAGTGTTCAGGAACAATAGAGCACTGAATATCGCGGGGCAAAAAGTATAAACTGTCGGCCTCCGCTGGCATGGAAAATAATCGTACTGTCTGGGGTCCACGGTCAGTTTCGAGCCTGATGATTGACTTTGGCTCATCGCCCATCGTAATGACGGCCACGCGGTAATCCTTACCCTGCGCCGCTATCGTCTGGTTTACCAGACTGATGGCATCTTCATTACGATCCGTATTAACCCACCAGACTCCTCCGACTGGCATGTGGCGCAATTCGTCCCATAATGACTGGATGCCAATAGAAAATATGGAGTCCACGGTGTCCCTCTTTTCGTCGAATTTCTATGTCTCTCAGTTTACTAGCGAAAGCGTAGAAATAAACCTAACATTGAAATTAAAGAACATCAGATTTAGCATGTAAATGAAATTTCGTGGGCAGGACGCCTCGCTGCATCTGAATCTTATGATTTTACTCAAAGGGATGAAATAAGAATGCAAAATAACGAACCCGCAACTCCAGTCGACCCAAGCCTGGGTTACACATTCCAAAACGATTTTCTGGCGCTCACGCAGGCTTTTTCATTGCCTGAAATAGATTACACCGATATTTCCCAGCGGGAACAGTTGGCTGCGGCTATTAAACGTTGGCCGTTATTAGCTGAGTTTGCCCAACAACAATAAGGAAGCCATTGATGGCCGTACTAGGATTACAGGGCGTCCGTGGTGGAGTGGGTACAACTTCCGTAACCGCGGCGCTGGCGTGGTCATTACAGGTTTTAGGTGAATCAGTACTGGTTATTGATGCCTGCTCCGATAATTTGCTGCGCATGTCATTCAATGTCGACTTTACGCATGAAAACGGCTGGGGGCGCGCGCTTCTGGACGATAAAGACTGGCGGGATGCGGGTTTGCGCTATACCTCCCAGCTCGATTTGCTTCCCTTTGGTCAGATGACGGAAACCGAACGCGGGAATGAAGCTGCGTTTCAGCGCCTGTTCTCTCGCTTCACCACCGCTTTGCAGAGTGTGAAAGAGAGCGGACACTATCAGTGGATCCTGCTGGACCTGCCGCACGGCGCCGCGTCGCTGACCCGCCAGCTTCTGTCGCAGTGCGACCATGTGCTCTCCATTGCGAACGTAGATGCGAATTGTCATATCCGTCTGCATCAACAGGCAATGCCTGCCAATGCCCATATTCTGATTAACGATCTGCGCATTGGCAGCCAGATCCAGGACGATCTGTACCAGGTCTGGCTCCAGAGTCAGCGCCGCCTGTTGCCAATGGTTATTCATCGTGACGAAGCGATGGCGGAGTGCCTCGCTTCCAAACAACCGCTTGGGGAGTACCGTAGTGATTCACTGGCGGCAGAAGAGATCCTGACGCTGGCCAACTGGTGTCTGCTGCACTTTGCTAAACGGCCGGAGCCTGCCGGGAGTTCAGTATGAGCCGCCTGACCAACTGGTTGCTCATCCCGCCGGTCAGTTCGCGCTTAAGTGAACGCTACCGCCATTACCGTCATCACGGCGCCTCATCGCTGAGCGCTGCGCTGGGCTGCTTCTGGATGATTCTGGCGTGGATGTTCATCCCCCTCGAACATCCACGCTGGCAACGTATTCGTGCGCGCCACGGTGAACTCTATCCGCATATCAACCCTGACAAGCCGCGTCCGCTCGATCCCGCGCGCTACGCTATACAGTCCATCTGGCTTCTGGCGACCTCAACGGGTGCGGAGAAAAAAACGTCACGCTGGCGCAGCTTCGATCGCGTGCAGAACTTACGTGAACACTATCACCAGTGGCTTAACCGGCTACCCGACCGGGTTGGCGATAGAACAGGTCATTTAGATAATCGCAAAGAGCTCGGGCACCTTCACCCGGGCTTACGGCGTTTTATTCTCGGCGTGGTGGTGGTGTTCTCGCTCATACTGGCGCTGGTCTGTATTACCCAGCCCTTCAACCCGCTGGCACAGTTTACCTTCCTGATCCTGCTGTGGGGCGTGGCGCTGCTGGTGCGGCGCATTCCGGGGCGTTTTTCTGCCCTGATGCTGATCGTGCTGTCGCTGACCGTTTCCTGCCGCTACATCTGGTGGCGATATACCTCAACGCTGAACTGGGACGATCCGGTCAGCCTGGTGTGTGGGTTAGTGCTGCTGTTTGCTGAGACCTACGCCTGGATCGTGCTGGTGCTGGGTTACTTCCAGGTTATCTGGCCGCTGAATCGACAGCCGGTGCCGCTGCCAAAAGACACGACCCAGTGGCCAACGGTGGACCTCTTCGTGCCGACCTACAACGAAGACCTGTCGGTGGTGAAAAACACCATTTACGCCGCGCTGGGTATCGACTGGCCGAAGGATAAAATCAAAATCTGGATCCTTGATGACGGTGGCCGCGCCGAGTTCCGCCAGTTCGCGGACGAAGTAGGGGTCGAGTACATCGCCCGTACCACGCATGAACACGCTAAGGCCGGTAACATCAACAATGCGCTGAAATATGCCAAAGGGGAGTTCGTCTCTATTTTCGACTGCGACCACGTGCCAACGCGCTCGTTCCTGCAAATGACCATGGGCTGGTTCCTGAAGGAGAAAGAGCTGGCGATGATGCAGACGCCGCACCACTTCTTCTCACCGGACCCGTTTGAACGTAACCTCGGTCGTTTTCGTAAAACCCCGAACGAGGGCACACTGTTCTATGGTCTGGTGCAGGACGGGAACGACATGTGGGACGCAACATTCTTCTGCGGCTCCTGTGCGGTGATCCGCCGTAAACCGCTGGATGAAATTGGCGGGATCGCCGTCGAGACGGTCACGGAAGATGCGCACACTTCGCTGCGTCTGCACCGTCTTGGCTATACCTCCGCCTACATGCGCATTCCTCAGGCGGCGGGGCTGGCCACGGAATCCCTGTCGGCGCACATCGGCCAGCGTATTCGCTGGGCGCGTGGCATGGTGCAAATTTTCCGCCTCGATAACCCGCTGATGGGTAAAGGACTGAAACTGGCGCAACGGCTGTGCTACGTCAACGCCATGTTCCACTTCCTGTCGGGTATTCCACGGCTTATCTTCCTCACTGCGCCGCTGGCGTTCCTGCTTCTTCACGCTTACATCATCTATGCGCCTGCGCTGATGATTGCCCTGTTCGTTCTGCCGCACATGATCCACGCCAGCCTGACGAACTCGAAGATTCAGGGGAAATATCGCCATTCGTTCTGGAGTGAAATCTACGAAACGGTGCTGGCCTGGTATATCGCGCCGCCAACCATGGTGGCGCTGATTAACCCGCATAAAGGGAAATTCAACGTCACCGCGAAGGGCGGGCTGGTGGAAGAGGAGTATGTCGACTGGGTGATCTCCCGGCCCTATATCTTCCTGGTGCTGCTGAATATTGTGGGCGTGATTGTTGGGGTCTGGCGCTACTTCTACGGCCCGGAAAACGAAATTCTGACGGTCTTCGTGAGTATGGCGTGGGTGTTTTATAACCTGATTATCCTCGGTGGCGCGGTGGCGGTATCAGTGGAGAGCAAACAGGTTCGCCGCGCGCATCGCGTCGAAATCAGCATGCCAGCGGCCATTGCCCGCGACGATGGACATCTCTTCTCCTGTACCGTACATGACTTTTCGGATGGCGGTCTGGGTATCAAGATCAACGGTCAGGCGAAGGTGCTTGAGGGGCAGAAGGTCAACCTATTGCTTAAGCGCGGCCAGCAGGAGTATGTCTTCCCGACGCAGGTGGTGCGTGTGAGAGGAAATGAAGTGGGTCTGCAACTGATGCCGCTGACTAAAAAGCAACACATTGATTTTGTGCAGTGTACGTTTGCCCGCGCGGATACGTGGGCTCTCTGGCAGGACAGCTTCCCTGAGGATAAGCCTCTGGAAAGCCTGCTGGATATTCTTAAGCTGGGGTTCCGTGGCTATCGTCACCTTGCAGAATTTGCCCCGTCGTCGGTGAAATTAATTTTCCGGTCACTTACTTCACTGGTTTCCTGGGTCGTGTCGTTCATTCCGCGTCGACCTGAGCGAGATGAAGCGAAGCAGGCGGACCCGGTTATGGCTCAACAATGATGATAACGCGATGAAAACAAAACTTTCCTGGTTATGTGCAGTGGCAATGGGGATGAGTGCGCTCCCTGCAACAGTGGCTAACGCGGCGCCTGATAACGCAGCGACCACACCCGCGCCAACGGTGCCTGTCGTCGCGCAAGCGACCGATCCGGTAGTGACGGCGGCGCCGGGGCAGACGGAAAACGTCGTCCCGAATCAGCCGACGACGGGGAATACGCTGCCCGCCGACAACCCGGTGGTTGGGCAGGTTATGCCTGGCGTGCCGGGAGCCAGTGCACCGGTGGTTGCGGAAAATACGCCGTCGCGTGACGTTAAGCTGACGTTCGCCCAGATCGCGCCTCCTCCGGGCAGCATGGTTCTGCGCGGCATCAACCCAAATGGCGGTGTCGAATTCGGTATGCGTAGCGATGAAGTCGTGTCGAAAGCGATGCTCAACCTGGAATACACGCCATCGCCGTCGCTGCTGCCGGTGCAATCCCAGCTTAAGGTCTATCTGAATGATGAGCTGATGGACGTCCTGCCCGTCACCAAAGAGCAACTGGGTAAGAAAACCCTGGCTCAGGTGCCGATTAACCCGCTGTTTATCACCGACTTTAACCGCGTGCGTCTGGAATTTGTCGGCCATTATCGCGATGTCTGTGAAAACCCGGCCAGCAGCACCCTGTGGCTGGATGTTGGTCGTAACTCTTCGCTTCAGATGACCTATCAGCCGCTGGCGTTGAAAAACGATCTCTCCGCCTTCCCGGTGCCGTTCTTCGACCCGCGTGATAACCGTCCACTGAACCTGCCAATGGTGTTTGCGGGCTCTCCTGATGTGACCGAACAGCTGGCGGCCTCTATCGTGGCATCCTGGTTTGGTTCCCGCTCCGGCTGGCGTGGCCAGAGTTTCCCGGTTATGTACGACAAAATGCCGGACAAAAACGCGATTGTGTTTGCCACCAACGCCAAACGCCCGGCATTCCTGCGGGACCATCCAGAGGTGAAAGCGCCCACCATCGAGATGATCAGCCATCCCGACAATCCGTACGTGAAGCTGCTGGTGATCTTCGGGCGTGATGATAAAGATCTGGTGCAGGCGGCAAAAGGCATTGCGCAGGGCAATATCCTGTTCCGCGGTAATAGCGTCGTGGTGGATGAGGTGAAACCGCTGCTGGCACGTAAGCCTTATGATGCGCCGAACTGGGTCCGCACCGACCGCGCGATTACCTTCGGCGAGCTGAAAACCTATGAAGAGCAATTGCAGTCAACCGGGCTTGAACCTTCTCCTGTCAGCCTGTCGCTGAACCTGCCGCCGGATCTCTATCTGCTGCGCACCAACGGTATTGATATCAACCTGAACTACCGTTACACCGCGCCGGTAACCAAAGACAGCTCGCGCATGGATATCAGCCTCAACAACCAGTTCCTGCAATCCTTCAGCCTGACCAGCAGCCAGGAGACAAACCGGTTGATGCTTCGTCTGCCTGTATTGCAGGGGCTGCTGGATGGTAAAACCGATGTGTCGATCCCGGCGCTGAAGCTCGGTGCGGTGAACCAGCTGCGGTTTAACTTCCAGTACATGAACCCGATGCCGGGTGGATCGGTGGAAAACTGTATTACCTTCCAGCCGGTGCAAAACCACGTGGTGATTGGTGATGATTCCACAATCGACTTCTCGAAGTATTACCACTTTATCGCGATGCCGGATCTGCGTGCGTTTGCTAACGCCAGTTTCCCGTTCAGCCGCATGGCTGATCTCTCTGAATCGATTGTCGTGATGCCAAAAGCGGCCAACGAAGGCCAGGTTGCCACGCTGCTGGACACCATGGGCACCGTCGGGGCGCAAACCGGTTTACCGGCTATCAACGTGACGGTGACGGATGACGGTAGCCAGATCCAGAACAAAGATGCCGATATCATGGTCATCGGCAACATTCCGGACAAGCTGAAAGACGAGAAGCGCGTCGATCTGCTGGTGCAGGCGGCTCAGTCATGGGTCAACACGCCGCTGCGTCAGACCGAGTTCCCGAGCATCATGCCGGACAGCGGCGATCGTCAGGCCAATATCAGGACGACCGTAAGCTCAACGGGTCCGATGGCTGCGATTGTTGGCTTCCAGTCTCCGTATAACGACCAGCGCAGCGTGATCGCCCTGCTGGCGGACAGCCCGCGCGGCTATGAGCTGCTCAACACGGCCATGAACGACAGCGGTAAACGGGCGGCAATGTTCGGTTCCGTCTCGGTGATCCGTGAGTCGGGGGTAAACAGCCTGCGCGTGGGGGATGTCTACTACGTCGGTCATCTGCCGTGGTTCGAACGCCTGTGGTACGCCCTCTCTAACCACCCGGTGCTGCTGGCCGTGCTGGCTGCGCTCAGCGTTGTATTGCTGGCATGGGTATTGTGGCGTCTGCTGCGAATCATCAGCCGTCGTCGTCTTAACCCGGACCATGAGTAAGCCGTGATGAAAATCTTTCGCGGATGTGTAGTCGCAGCGTTGATGCTGGCGGCGGCGAATCTGCATGCCGCCTGTCGCTGGCCTGCCTGGGAGACGTTCAAGCAGGATTATATGAGCGAAAGTGGGCGCGTCATTGATCCCAGTGACGCGCGCAAAATCACCACCTCCGAAGGGCAAAGCTATGGACTGTTCTTTGCCCTGGCAGCAAACGATCGCAAGACGTTCGATCTGCTGCTGACATGGACGCGCGATAACCTTGCCGAGGGGGATTTAGCCCAACATCTCCCGGCGTGGCTATGGGGAAAAAAGGACGACAACACCTGGGCGGTTATCGACCCTAACTCCGCGTCCGATGCCGATATCTGGATTGCCTGGTCGCTGCTGGAAGCCGGGCGGCTGTGGAAAAATCCCGATTACACGCGCACGGGTAAGGCGCTGTTGACGCGCATTGCCAGTGAGGAAGTGGTGAAGGTGCCGGGGCTGGGTTCTATGCTGCTGCCGGGTAAAGTCGGTTTTGCCGAAGAGAGTGTCTGGCGCTTCAACCCCAGCTACCTGCCGCCGCAGCTTGCGAGCTATTTCACCCGTTTCGGCGCACCGTGGACAACGCTCCGTGAAACCAACCTGCGTCTGCTGCTGGAGACCGCGCCAAAAGGATTTTCCCCGAACTGGGTGAAATACCAGAAAAAGGGCGGCTGGCAGTTGAAGCAGGATACGACCCTGATCGGCAGTTACGATGCGATTCGCGTCTATCTGTGGGTAGGGATGATGAACGATAACGATCCGCAAAAAGCCCGGCTACTGGCGCGTTTCAAGCCCATGGCGACCACCACAATCAAACAAGGCTTACCGCCGGAAAAAGTGGACGTAGCGACCGGGAAACGTACCGGAGATGGGCCGGTAGGGTTTTCTGCCTCCCTGCTTCCATTTTTACAAGAACGGGACGCGCAGGCGGTGCAACGCCAGCGTGTCGCCGATCGTTTTCCCGATAACAATGCTTATTACAGCTACGTTCTGACCCTCTTTGGACAAGGGTGGGATCAGCATCGTTTTCGTTTCACCGCGCAAGGTGAATTACTACCGGATTGGGGCCAGGAATGCGCACGTTCACACTAAATCTACTCGCCTTATCGCTTGGCCTGGCGCTCATGCCCCTGGCCCAGGCCGCCAACTCCCCGCAGCAGAGACAGCTGCTGGAACAGGTTCGTCTGGGGGAATCCACCCAGCGTGAGGATTTGGTGCGCCAGTCGCTCTATCGCCTTGAGCTGATCGACCCCAACAACCCGGACGTGATTGCCGCTCGCTTCCGCTACCTGTTACGACAGGGGGATACGGCGGGCGCGCAAAAAGAGCTGGATCGCCTGAAAGGAATGGCACCCGATTCCAGTGCGTATCAGTCCTCCCGTACGACCATGCTGCTCTCCACGCCGGATGGTCGCCAGGCCCTCCAGCAGGCTCGTCTGCTCGCCACCTCCGGGCACACGCAGGAAGCTATTGCCGCGTATGACAAACTGTTTGACGGTAATCCGCCCAGCGGCGACATCGCGACGGAGTACTGGAACGTGGTGGCGAAAGAGCCTGCCCGCCGTAATCTGGCCATTAATCAGCTGAAGAAAATCAACGCCAGCAGTCCGGGCAACGCCCCGCTACAGGCTTCGCTGGCGCAGCTTCTGTTCCAGAGCGGACGGCGTGATGAAGGGTTTGCGGTGTTACAGGAGATGGCCAAATCGAACAATGGCCGCAGTCAGGCGTCGGACATGTGGTACCAGCAGATCAAAGATCAGCCGGCCAGCAGCGCCAGCGTTACCGCGCTGCAACAATACCTGAGCGTGTTCAGCGATGGCGATAACGTGACGGCGGCGCGCGCCCAGCTTGAAGCGCAGCAAAAACAGCTCGCCGATCCGGCGTTTCGCGCCAAAGCCGAAGGGTTAGCCGCAGTGGATGCCGGGCAGGGCAGTAAAGCGGTAACGGAGTTGCAGAAAGCAGTCAGCGCCAACCACGCCGACAGTGAAGCCGTAGGCGCGCTGGGGCAGGCCTATTCGCAGAAAGGCGATCGCGCCCGCGCGGTTGCGCAGTTTGAAAAGGCGATCGCCCTCGATCCGCAGAGCGACAACCGGGGCAAATGGGACAGCCTGCTGAAGGTTAACCGATACTGGCTGCTGATCCAGCAGGGTGATAACGCCCTGAAAGCCAACAAGACAGCCCAGGCGGAACGCTATTATCAGCAGGCGCGCAACATTGACAATACGGACAGCTACGCGGTCCTGGGGCTGGGTGACGCGGCGGCGGCGCGCAAAGATAACGACGCGGCTGAACGCTATTATCGCCAGGCATTGCGGATGGACAGCGGCAACAGCAACGCGGTACGCGGTCTTGCCAATATTTATCGCGAGCAGTCTCCGGAGAAGGCGACGCAGTTTATTCAGTCGCTCTCTGCCAGCCAGCGCCGCAGCATTGATGATATTGAACGTAGCCTGACGAACGAGCAGCTCTCGGCTCAGGCTGAACAGCTGGAAAGCCAGGGAAACTATGCGCAGGCCGCAGAAATTCAGCGCCGACGCCTTGCGCTTTCCCCGGGCGACGTGTGGATCACCTACCGGCTATCACGCGATCTGTATAGCGCGGGTCAGCGCAGCCAGGCGGATAACCTGATGCGTCAGCTGGCAAGCCAGAAACCGGGCGATCCGGATCAGGTTTACGCCAGCGGGCTGTACCTGTCCGGTAACGATCGGGACCGGGCCGCGCTGGCGCATCTGAACACGCTGCCGCGCGACAAGTGGAACGGCAACATCCAGGCGCTGGCGGACCGCCTGCAAAGTAACCAGGTGCTGGAAAACGCCAACCGCCTGCGCGACGGTGGAAAAGAGCAGGAGGCGGAAGCGCTGCTTCGCCAGCAGCCCCCGTCCACCCGTATTGACTTAACGCTGGCGGACTGGGCTGAACAGCGTGGCGATCACGAGGCCGCGAAAACCGCCTACAACACCGTCCTGCAACGGGAACCGCAGAACGAAGACGCAATTCTCGGCCTGACCGAAGTCAATCTTGCTCAGGGCAACAGGGACGCCGCTCGCGCTGAGCTGGCGAAACTGCCCGCGGCACAAAACGGCGAACCGCTCTCCCTCAATATGCAGCGCCGGATCGCCATGGCGCAGGCCGGTCTGGGCGATTCAGCCGTGGCAGAAAAGACCTTCAACACCATTCTTCCGCAGGCAAAATCGCAGCCGCCTTCTATGGAAAGTGCGCTGGTGATGCGTGATGCCGCCCGTTTCCAGGCGCAAAACGGCCAGCCTCAGCAGGCGCTGGAAACCTGGAAAGATGCGATGGTCTCATCGGGCATCACGACGACCCGTCCGACCGATAACGACAGCTTTACGCGTCTTACGCGTAACGATGAGAAAGATGACTGGATGAAGCGCGGCGTGCGCAGCGATGCAGGCGATCTTTATCGTCAGCAGGATCTGAACGTCACGCTGCAACACGACTACTGGGGATCCAGCGGCACGGGGGGCTATTCCGACCTGAAAGCGCACACCACTATGCTCCAGGTGGATGCGCCGCTATCGGATGGCCGCATGTTCTTCCGTAGCGATCTGGTCAATATGAACGCCGGTTCCTTTGACACCAATAACGGAACCTACGATCCGACATGGGGTACCTGCGCCGAAACGCCATGTCACGGCAGCACGAACCAGTCGGCCAACGGCGCCAGCGTGGCCGTCGGCTGGCAGAACAGCACCTGGGCGTGGGACATCGGTACAACGCCGATGGGCTTCGACGTGGTCGATGTGGTGGGCAGCCTGAGCTACAGCAACGACTTGGGGCCGATTGGCTACACCCTGAACGCCCATCGTCGTCCGATTTCCAGCTCGGTGCTGGCCTTCGCCGGGCAAAAAGATCCTAATACCGACACCACCTGGGGCGGCGTGCGTGCTACCGGTGGCGGCGTGAGCATGAGCTACGACAAAGGCGAAGCTAACGGGATCTGGTCAAGCCTGAGTGCCGACAGCCTCACCGGGAAGAATGTCGAAGATAACTGGCGGGTCCGCTGGATGACCGGCTATTACTACAAGCTTATCAATCAGAACAACGAGCGTCTGACGGTCGGTGTGTCCAACATGCTCTGGCATTACGATAAGGATTTAAGTGGCTATTCGCTGGGCCAGGGCGGTTACTACAGTCCCCAGGAGTATGTGTCGTTCGCCTTACCGGTGAACTGGCGTAAACGCACAGAGAACTGGTCATGGGAACTGGGCGGTTCCGTCTCATGGTCCCATTCAAAAACAAAAGATGTGATGCGTTATCCGTTGCAGGGGCTGATACCGGACAATGAGCCAGGCCGTTATACCGATAAAGGTGTGATGGGAACCGGAAGTAGCTCGTCAGGGACGGGTTATACCGCAAGGGCGATTGTTGAACGCCGTGTGACGTCCAACTGGTTTGTCGGTCTGGGCGTCGATATTCAGGAAGCGAAAGACTATACCCCGAGCCATGCGTTGCTCTATGTTCGGTATTCTGCCGCAGGCTGGCAGGGTGATATGGACTTACCGCCGGAACCGCTGGTGCCTTATGCAGACTGGTGATCGGATTTTTGCTTAATCTAATTGTAAGTCTCTCTTAAAAGTGCAGCTATCGGGTATACTCGGGCGCACCAGGTTTACGCCCTGGTGCGCCCTGCGCTTCGAGTTTTGTGGAGAGTCATTTTGCGTGTCAGCCGTTCCTTAACGATCAAACAGATGGCGATGGTGTCTGCCGTCACAATGCTGTTTGTCTTCATCTTCTGCGTCATTTTGCTGTTTCATTCCGTACAGCAGAATCGCTATAACACGGCTTCGCAACTGGAAAGTATTGCTCGCTCGGTGCGGGAACCCCTGTCGGCCTCGATCCTGAAAGGGGATATCCCCGAGGCGGAATCTATCCTGAAGCGCATTCAGCCCGCCGGTATCGTGAGCCGCGCCGACGTCGTGCTGCCGAACCAGTTCCAGGCGCTGCGGATGAGCTTTATCCCGGAGCGTCCCGTCCCGATGATGGTGATGCGCCTGTTTGAACTGCCGGTGCAGATTTCCCTGCCTCTCTATTCCCTGGAAAGACCGGCTAACCCGCAGCCGCTGGCATATCTGGTACTACAGGCGGACTCGTACCGCATGTATAAATTCGTCATGAGTTGGGTTGCCACGTTAGTGACTACTTACTTACTTTTGGCCTTAATGTTGAGCGTGGCGCTGACGTGGTGCATCAACCGGTTAATTGTGCATCCGTTGCGCCGCATAGCCCGGGAGCTGAATGACCTCTCTCCGCAGGAGCACATGGGGCATCAGCTTCCCTTGCCGCGTCTGCATCACGACGATGAAATCGGCATGCTGGTCCGCAGTTACAATATCAACCAGCAGCGTGTCCTGCGTCAGCAGGAAGAGGTCAGTAATAATGCCACCCGTTTCCCGGTTTCCGACCTGCCAAACAAAGCGTTTTTAATGGCCCTGCTGGAGCAGACCGTCGCTCGCCAGCAGACCACCGCGCTGATGGTGATTGCCTGCGAGACCTTGCAGGACACGACGGGCGTGCTGAAAGAGAGCCAGCGTGAGATGCTATTACTGACGCTGGTGGAAAAAATCAAATCTGTGCTGGCGCCGCGCATGGTACTTACCCAGGTCAGCGGCTATGACCTGGTGGTGATTGCGCACGGTGTAAAAGAGCCGTGGCACGCTATTACGTTAGGTCAGCAAGTACTCACTGTCATAAATGAGCGGCTACCCATTCAGGGTATCCAGCTTCGCCCAAGTGCCAGCATTGGTATCGCAATGTACTACGGTGGTCTGACCGCCGAGCAGCTATACCGTCGGGCTTTCTCAGCAGCGTTTACCGCGCGCCGAAAAGGCAAAAACCAGATCCAGTTCTTTGATCCGGAGCAAATGGAAAAAGCCCAGCAGCGCCTGACGGAAGAGAGCGACATTCTGACGGCGATGGACAATCGCCAGTTTGCGCTCTGGCTACAGCCGCAGGTGGATTTGCGCACGGGTGAAGTGACCAGCGCCGAAGCGTTGCTGCGCATGCAGCAGCCGGACGGCACGTGGGAGCTGCCTGAGGGGATGATCGAACGTATCGAGTCCTGCGGCCTGATGGTCACCGTCGGATACTGGGTGCTGGAAGAGTCGTGCCGCCAGCTTGCGGCCTGGCAACAACGGGGCATCACGCTGCCGCTGTCGGTGAATCTTTCTGCGCTACAGCTGATGCACCCGACTATGGTGCCGGATATGCTCGAGTTGATCCATCGCTACCGCATCCAGCCCCACACGTTGATCCTGGAAGTCACCGAGAGCCGTTGTATTGACAATCCTGACGACGCTGTCGCCATTCTGAAACCGCTGCGTAATGCCGGGATCCGCATTGCGCTTGACGATTTTGGTATGGGGTATTCCGGCCTGCGTCAGCTCCAGCACATGAAAACCCTGCCGGTGGACGTCCTGAAAATCGACAAAACCTTTGTGAAAGGGCTGCCGGAGGATTGCAGCCTGGTGCAGGCCATTATCCAGATGGCGCACAGCCTGAACCTGCACGTGACTGCCGAAGGTATTGAGGCCGAAGCCCAGCGCGAGTGGCTGGCTGCGGCGGGTGTGGAGAGCGGTCAGGGCTTCCTGTTTGGCCGCGCCGTGCCGACGGATACCTTTGAGCGACGCTATCTCGCCGACGCTGGCAATAACGCAAAAGTGTAATTTTGTTGCTGGCTTGTGCGAGCCAGCTCAAAGTTCTTAACATTTGTGTTTCAAATTTGAACCCCGTTTATTTCTGTCCTGTTATGTGGGTGTTATTTTAAAGCCGCAGGTTAACCATAACCTTACAAAGCCTGTAGTTATTCTTTCCAGGGACACCCTATGAAAACCTCACTCTTCAAAAGTCTTTACTTCCAGGTCCTGACAGCCATCGCCATCGGTATTCTGCTCGGTCACTACTACCCGGAGCTGGGCGCGCAAATGAAACCGCTTGGCGACGCGTTCGTTAAGCTCATCAAAATGATCATCGCGCCGGTCATCTTCTGTACCGTGGTGACCGGTATCGCCGGCATGGAAAGCATGAAGGCGGTCGGGCGTACGGGGGCGGTTGCCCTGCTGTACTTCGAGATTGTCAGTACCATCGCGCTGATTATCGGCCTGATTATTGTCAACGTGGTACAGCCTGGCGCGGGCATGAACGTTGACCCGGCCACGCTGGATGCGAAAGCGGTGGCGGTTTACGCTGAACAGGCGAAAGATCAGGGGATTGTTGCCTTCCTGCTGGACGTGATCCCGAGCAGCGTGATTGGCGCGTTCGCCAGCGGAAATATCCTCCAGGTACTGCTGTTTGCCGTGCTGTTTGGCTTTGCCCTGCACCGTCTTGGCAGCAAAGGTCAGCTGATTTTTAACGTCATTGAAAGCTTCTCGCAGGTTATCTTCGGCATCATCAACATGATTATGCGTCTGGCCCCGATTGGTGCCTTTGGCGCGATGGCCTTCACCATCGGGAAATACGGCGTCGGCACGCTGGTACAGCTTGGCCAGCTGATTATCTGCTTCTATATCACCTGTATTCTGTTTGTGGTGGTGGTGCTCGGCTCCATCGCTCGTGCGACCGGCTTCAGCATCTTCAAATTTATCCGTTACATTCGTGAAGAGCTGCTGATTGTCCTCGGCACATCCTCTTCTGAGTCCGCGCTGCCGCGTATGCTCGATAAAATGGAAAAGCTGGGCTGCCGTAAGTCAGTGGTGGGGCTGGTTATTCCTACGGGCTACTCCTTTAACCTGGACGGCACCTCGATTTACCTGACGATGGCGGCGGTCTTTATTGCTCAGGCCACCAACAGCCACATGGATATCTTCCATCAGATTACGCTGCTGGTCGTCCTCCTGCTCTCCTCGAAAGGGGCGGCGGGCGTAACGGGTAGCGGATTTATCGTGCTGGCGGCCACTATCTCAGCGGTTGGCCATCTGCCGGTGGCGGGTTTGGCCCTGATCCTCGGTATCGACCGCTTTATGTCTGAAGCCCGCGCGTTAACCAACCTGATTGGTAATGGTGTGGCGACGGTTGTGGTGGCGAAGTGGGTAAAAGAGCTGGATCACAAGAAACTTAACGATACGCTGAATAATCGCACATCTGAGGACAAAACCCCCGGTTTATCCTCTTAATCCCTCATAAATGCCCGTATTCCCTTGTGGGGATGCGGGCACCTGCGCATAATAACCGCTCATACCTGTCATATTTCGACAAAATTTTTTTGGGTATATTTCGCTTCCGCCCGTGACGTTTAGCTGAACACGCTGTCTAATCGGAAGGTTTTCATCGTCATCTTTGAGTGCTCACGTCGCGAGACACTCTCTTTAACCAGGAATGTTGATCAGGGGTTCACATGCAGGGCACAAAAATTCGACTCTTAACCGGCGGTTTGCTGATGATGGCAGCAGCCAGTTATGTGCAGGCAGATGCGCTCCAGCCAGACCCGGCCTGGCAACAGGGAACACTGGCGAACGGATTCCAGTGGCAGGTGTTATCCACTCCGCAACGTCCGAGCGATCGCATTGAAATTCGTCTGGCTGTGAATACCGGCTCCCTCACAGAAAGCACCCAGCAGACCGGCTTAAGCCATTTTATTCCTCGACTGGCGCTCACCCAGAGCGGCAGTTTGCAGGCGGTTCAGGTGCGTTCTTTATGGCAACAGGCCATCGATCCTAAACGCCCGCTTCCCCCGGCTGTGGTCTCCTATGACTACACCATGTTTAACCTGAGCCTGCCCAACAACCGTAACGATCTGCTTAAAGAAGCGCTTACCTATCTTTCTGATGCGACCGGCAAACTGGCGATTACGCCTGAGACCGTAAACTATGCGTTGAGCAACAGCGACATGGTGGCGACCTGGCCGACGGATACCAAAGAAGGCTGGTGGCGCTACCGCCTGAAAGGGTCCACGCTGCTTGGACACGACCCGGCAGAACCGCTGAAACAGCCGGTTGATGCCGCGCAGGTGAAATCTTTCTACCAGCAGTGGTACACCCCGGATGCCATGACCCTCATTGTAGTGGGCAACGTGGACAGCCGTGCGGTGATAGAGCAGATCAACAAAGCCTTTGGCGATCTAAAAGGGAAGCGTGAAACGCCCGCCCCTGTTCCTACTTTGTCCCCGCTGCGTCCTGAGACGGTCAGTATCATGACGGATACCGTGCGTCAGGATCGTCTTTCGATGATGTGGGATACCGCCTGGCAGCCGATCCGCGAGTCCTCGGCGCTGTTGCGTTACTGGCGTGCGGACCTGGCGCGTGAAGCGCTGTTCTGGCATGTTCAGCAGACGCTCAGCAAGAACAACGTGAAAGACATTGGTCTGGGCTTTGACTGCCGCGTGCTGTTCCAGCGCGCCCAGTGCGCCATTAACGTCGAATCGCCGGGTGATAAGCTGAATGCCAATCTCGGCGTGGTGGCGAAAGAGCTGGCTAAAGTGCGTAAAGAGGGCCTGTCTGAAGAGGAATTTAACGCGCTGGTGGCGCAGAAATCCCTCGAATTGCAGAAACTGTTTGCCACCTATGCCCGCGCCGATACCGATATCTTAATCAGCCAGCGCATTCGCTCCTTACAGAATCAGGTCGTGGACATCGCGCCGGAGCAGTATCAGAAATTGCGTCAGGATTTCCTGAACGGTCTGACCGTGGAGATGCTGAATCAGGATCTGCGGCAGCAGCTGTCTCAGGATATGGCGTTGATTCTGTTGCAGCCGAAAGGTGAGCCGGAATATGACATGAAAGAGTTAAAGGCCACCTGGAACGCCATCATGGCGACGCCGTCGCAGCCAGCGCAGGCGGCGGCCGATGATTTGCACCAGGATGCGAGCGATATTCCGCAGGGCCAGTAAGGCCCTGCGTTCCCTCTCCCTGTGGGCTGAGGGATTTTATGCAGAAGCAATAAAGTTGCTTTCTAAATGACTGAGGGCTGTCAGCGATGCCCTGGTCCGGCTGTAAATCGCTGAGGCGTTTCCTGCAGACCGGGGCGAGGCACAGGGATGCGCCGGGAGCCCGGGTCGCCAGGGTGGTGGCGACTGAGCCACCCTGGCACGTTCACCGGTCATGTCGTTACAGAGTAGCAAGGAACATAAAGTGAACGGAATGACCACCACCGCCGTATGTTCCCCTCACCCTAACCCTCTCCCCGGAGGGGCGAGGGGATTGCTCAGTGCTCGCATTAATTTGTGGGGATCCCTCAGTCCTGTGGGAGAGGGTTAGGGTGAGGGCATCAGCCCGCCCATTCCTTAAGCAGGCATCGCCTCGCGCGGAATAATCGCTCCGCGATACTGAATCACCGTGCTGGCCGTCAAGTGTCCGCGCTGCGCTGCCGCTTCTGGCGTACCTCCCGTCAAACGTACCGCCAGATACCCCGCGCTGAAAGAATCGCCCGCCGCAGTGGTATCGATCACTTTCTCTTTCGCCAGCTTCACCGCCGGCACCTCTGTCACGGCTTCACCCGCCACCGCCACCAGGCAAGACTCCGCCCCGCGCTTAATCACCACTTCGCTGACCCCAGCGGCCTGCGTCCGAGCGATGACCTCATCAACCGGCTTTTCACCCCACAGGGCATCTTCATCGTCCAGCGTCAGGAAGGCGATATCGGTGCATTCCAGCATCTGCTGATACACCTGCTGCGTCTCTTCGCGGCTGGCCCAGAGGCGCGGACGGTAGTTGTTATCGAAAATCACCTTACCGCCGTTGGCACGGCATTCGCGCAGCAGTGACAGCAGCTTTTCACGGCTCTGCTGGCTCAGGATCGCCAGGCTGATCCCGCTCAGGTAGAGGTAATCGAAGGTGGCCAGCTCTTCGCAAATCGCAGCGGCGGCATCGCTTTCCAGCCAGAATTTGGCAGCCGCTTCATTACGCCAGTAATAGAAGGTGCGCTCGCCGGTACTGTCGGTTTCGATGTAGTACAAACCCGGCAGACGGTTTTCCATTCGCTGGATCAGCGAAGTT
This sequence comes from Enterobacter hormaechei subsp. hoffmannii, assembly GCF_001729745.1. Classification (GTDB taxonomy): domain Bacteria; phylum Pseudomonadota; class Gammaproteobacteria; order Enterobacterales; family Enterobacteriaceae; genus Enterobacter; species Enterobacter intestinihominis. Next base: position 4,277,962 of record NZ_CP017186.1, on the reverse strand, counting down.
TCAACGTTTTCACCCTGCCAGGCCTCCAGCATCTGCTGGCTGAAGCTGTCCGTTCCCAGCGCGGTAACGTAGCTCACGCTCAGCGCGTCGGGGGCGACCTGACGGGCAATGTAAACGGAGGTGTTCAATGTATCGCCGCCAAAACCGCGGCTGACTTCCGCGCCTTTCTGGGACAGCTCAATCATGCATTCGCCAATCACGGCAATTTTCTTAGACATAGTCGTGAACCTGAACAGAGTAATTAAGGGTAGTGTGCGCTGTGTGTTTTTTACGGTCAACCATATTAAAACGACGTTCCATTATTTTTTTTGAGCCAGCGCGTGTTCCGGCATATTTCTGTCATCTTAATTTCATTTTCCCGCTGAATTGAACATAAAGTTCTCACCTGGCGGGCCGATAACTCAGTGACGAGTCCAGAAAGGCTATCCCATACAACAGGACATCCGAAATGAAGTCAGAGCAGGTTATCCAGCGGCTGAGCACTACGCCTGAGGCAAGTATTGAGAACTTGCAGGAGCATCGCTACTGGCTGCAATGTGAGCGAGCGTACACCTATCAGCCTATCTACCGTACTGACGGTCGGTTAATGGCAATTGAGGTGTTAACGGTCGTCACTCATCCATCGAACCCTTCGCAGCGTATCGCGCCGGACCGCTATTTTGCGGAGGTTGCCGTGCGTCAGCGCATCGACGTGCTGGAAGAGCAGTTGAGAATGCTGGCGACGAAGCAGGCGTTCTTCGAGCAGCACGGTATTCTGGCTTCGGTGAACGTGGATGGTCCAACCCTGATGGCGTTACGTCAGAATGCGACGCTGCAGGCGCTGATTGCCACCTTGCCGTGGATGCGCTTCGAGCTGGTGGAACATGTTCAGCTGCCGCAGGACTCCTCATTTGCCTCGATGTGTGAGTTTGGCCCGCTGTGGCTGGATGATTTCGGTACTGGTATGGCCAACTTCTCCGCCCTGAGCGAAGTGCGTTATGACTACATCAAAGTGGCCCGCGATCTGTTTATCATGCTGCGCCAGACACCGGAAGGACGGAACCTGTTTACGATGCTCCTGCAACTGATGAACCGCTATTGCCAGGGCGTCATTGTGGAAGGCGTAGAGACGCTGGAAGAGTGGCGCGACGTGCAAAATTCTCCGGCAGCGGCGGCACAGGGTTATTTCCTCTCTCGTCCTGTCCCCATGGATACCCTGGAAAAGGTGATAACCACCCTCTGATCTGCCCGCTTCCCTTTGTCTGAACTATAGTTTTAAAGGCAAGTTCATCAGGAAAGGGGACAACAATGACAAAAACAACCAGGGTGATTTCCTGGACAGCAGGGATTTTCTTGTTGCTGATCGTGGTCTTAATCATCATTATCGCCACGTTTGACTGGAACCGCCTCAAACCGACCATCAACCAGAAAGTCTCGACCGAGCTAAACCGCCCCTTCGCAATACGTGGCGATTTGGGGGTCGTGTGGGAGCGTCAGAAAGAGGAAACCGGCTGGCGAAGCTGGGTGCCCTGGCCGCACGTTCACGCTGACGACATCATTCTTGGCAACCCGCCGGACATCCCCGAAGTGACCATGATCCACCTGCCGCGCGTGGAAGCCACGCTGGCGCCGTTAGCCCTGTTAACCAAAACGGTGTATCTGCCGTGGATCAAACTTCAGCAGCCCGACGCGCGGCTGATTCGCCTGTCGGAGAAAACCAATAACTGGACGTTCGATCTCGCCAGCAGCGGCGATAAAGATCCGAATGCGCAGCCCTCTTCATGGTCCTTCCGCCTCGACAATATTCTGTTCGATCGGGGGCGGATCGCCATTGACGATAAAGTAAGTAAGGCTGACGTAGAGATCCTCGTCGATCCGCTGGGCAAGCCGCTGCCGTTTAGCGAAGTGACGGGCAGCAAAGCCAAAGGCGATGACAGCAAAGCTGGCGATTACGTCTTCGGCCTGACAGCGAAAGGGCGCTACAACGGCCAGCCACTGACGGGTAAAGGGAAAATTGGCGGTATGCTGGCGCTCAGGAGCGAGGGTACGCCGTTCCCGGTGCAGGCGGACTTCCGCTCGGGCAATACCCGCGTGGCGTTCGTGGGCACGGTTAACGACCCGATGAACATGGGCGGCGTCGACCTCCAGCTTAAGTTTGCCGGGGATTCGCTGGGTGAACTGTACGATCTCACCGGCGTGCTGCTGCCGGATACCCCGCCGTTTGAAACGGACGGGCGGCTGGTCGCAAAAATCGACGCTGAAAAATCGTCCGTCTTTGACTACCGGGGGTTCAACGGCCGCATCGGCGATAGCGATATACACGGCACGCTGACCTACACCACCGGAAAACCGCGCCCGAAACTAGAGGGGGACGTTGAATCCCGCCAGCTGCGTCTGGCCGATCTTGGTCCGCTGATTGGCGTAGATTCGGGTAAAGGCACGAAGTCAAAAGAGGTCAAAAAGGACGCTCAGCCTGCGGGTAAAGTGCTGCCCTATGACCGCTTCGAAACCGACAAGTGGGACGTAATGGATGCGGACGTGCGCTTCAAAGGACGTAAAATTGAGCATGGCAGCACGCTGCCGTTGAGCAACCTCTCGACCCATATCATCCTGAAAAACGCCGATCTGCGCCTGCAACCGCTGAAGTTTGGCATGGCCGGGGGAACCATTTCCTCGAATATCCACCTGGAGGGGGATAAAAAGCCGATGCAGGGAAGGGCGGAGATCCAGGCGCGTCGTCTGAAGCTGAAAGAGCTGATGCCGGACGTGGAGTTGATGCAGAAAACCCTCGGTGAGATGAACGGTGATGCGGATATTCGCGGCACGGGTAACTCTGTGGCCGCGCTGTTAGGCAGCGGAAACGGCAACCTGAAGCTGCTAATGAACGACGGGCTGGTGAGCCGTAACCTGATGGAGATCCTGGGGCTGAACGTCGGTAACTTCATCGTCGGACAAATCTTCGGAGACGATGAAGTGCGCGTAAACTGCGCGGCGGCAAACGTGGACCTGGTCAACGGTGTGGCGCGTCCGCAGATTTTCGCATTCGACACGGAAAACGCGGTTATCAACATCACCGGTACCGCCAGCATGGCGTCCGAGCAGCTGGATTTAACCATCGATCCGGAAAGTAAAGGCATTCGCATCATCACCCTGCGCTCGCCGCTCTACGTTCGCGGGACCTTCAAAGATCCGCAGGCGGGCGTGAAGGCCGGGCCGCTGATTGCGCGCGGTGCGGTTGCCGCCGCCCTCGCCACGCTGATCACCCCTGCGGCGGCGCTGCTGGCGTTGATTTCGCCGTCAGAAGGCGAAGCGAATCAGTGTCGGACGATTTTGTCGCAGATGAAGAAGTAAGGTGTGGCCTGTTCTTGCCGGGTGACGCTGCGCTTACCCGGCCTACATGTGAATCGTAGGCCGGGTAAGGCGTAGCCGCCACCCGGCATTCGCTTACAGAGTCTGATGCTTAGTTTCGTGCGTCAGCAGCAGCGCAATCAGCGTCAACGCTGCCATGGCAGCCAGATAGACACCCACATAGAACAGACCATAGTTCGCCTGAAGCCACGTGGCGATATACGGGGCCACCGAGGCGCCCAGAATAGACGAAACGTTATAGGAGAACGACGCGCCGGTATAACGCACTTCAGTCGGGAACAGCTCCGGCAGCAGCGCGCCCATTGGGCCAAAGGTCAGCCCCATCAGGCTCAGACCAATCAGCAGATACGCCATCACCAGCGCAGGGCTACCTGAACCCAGCAGCGGCGGGAAGACAAACAGTGCGAACAGGATGATCAGCGAGGTGATGACGATCATGCTTGAACGACGGCCAAATTTATCCGCCAGCAGGCCCGCGATGGGCACCATCACGCCAAATCCAATAACCGCCATCATCAGCATCCACAGCACTTCGTTACGCGGCAGGCCCAGTCCGACCGGTACGGCGGCGGTACTGTAGGTCATGGAGTACACGGTCATGATATAGAACAGCGTGTAGGTCGCCAGCATGATGAACGTACCCAGCACGGTCACGCGGAGGTGTTTGGTCAGCAGCGTCCCCAGCGGAACTTTAACCTGCTTTTTCGCCGCGGCGACTTTAGCGAAGACCGGCGTCTCGTGCAGCGACACGCGCACGTACAGGCCAATCAGCACCAGCACGGCAGAGAAGACGAACGGAATACGCCAGCCCCAGCTCATGAACTGTTCATCGGTCAGCAGCCAGGAGAGGAGCAGGAAGGTGCCGTTCGCGAAGAAGAAGCCAATCGGCGCGCCCAGCTGTGGGAAAGAGCCATACAGGGCACGCTTACGCGCCGGGGCGTTCTCGGTCGCCAGCAGCGCCGCGCCGCCCCATTCCCCGCCCAGCCCCAGGCCCTGACCAAAGCGCGCCAGCGCCAGCAGCACAGGCGCCAGAATGCCGATAGTTTCATAGGTCGGCAGCAGGCCGATGGCGACGGTGGAGATCCCCATCGTCAGCAGCGAGGCAACCAGCGTCACTTTACGACCGACGCGATCGCCAAAGTGGCCAAAGACCGCTGAACCTATAGGACGCGCAACGAAGGCGATAGCAAAGGTAGCTAAAGACTGTAGCGTGGCTGCCGTCGGGTCGCCCTGTGGGAAGAAAATATGCGGAAAGACAATGACCGCAGCGGTGGCGTAAATATAAAAGTCGAAGAACTCAATGGCGGTGCCAATCAGCGATGCGACGACGACTTTATTGCGGGAGTTGACCGGAACGTGTTCCGCCCCTTCGTTAAGTGTGGTGGCTGTTGCTTGCATAATATTTTCTTATTTTTGGACGAACGAAGGGCCATATTAGGCACAGCAAAAGCGACATTTCAATCTGTAACAAAGGCGTGACATGGTCATAAAAGCAACAAAAAGCGGATAATTTTCAGGCCAGCGAAAACACTTCCATGAAATGCTTCACACATTTTAAATATCAGTCATTAAAACTGGTTTTGAGTTAAATAAAAGTTACGGTCTGGATTTATATGCTGAAATGATGAATCGGGCTGAAATATCAGCCCGACAGGACATCAGTGGTGGGTTTTTCCCGGCATGCGCGGGTCGTCTTTATACTCTGCGGTGGCGATCCACGCGGCACAGAACAGCGTCAGGCGTGCGAAGAAATAGAAGAAGGCCATCAGCCCCAGCACCGAACCAAAGGCCGCGCCGGAGGGGGACTTCACCAGCGACGGCAGCGTATAGGTCATCACAATTTTGATCACCTCAAAGCCAATAGCGGCAATCAACGTCCCACGGATCAGCGCCTTCTTGCGCGGCCGATGGCGGGGCAAACGCCAGAAGATCCAGAAGAACAGCAGGTAGTTAGCAAAGATGGAGATAGCAAGCCCTATACCGCGCCAGGCCGGTTTCAGCCATTCAATGTAGTCCAGATACAGCGCGGAGATAATCATCTGCTGCGCAGAACCGGCGACCGAGGTGATAGAGAGCGTGATGACCAGCGCCACCAGCAGACCAATCAGCGAGATAAAGTCGCGCAAATACTTCACCCATATCTTCTCCTGATCCTGCGGCGTACGCTCCCAGACGTCACGCGACTGGGCGCGAATGGCTTCACGCAGGTTGCCCATCCAGTTAACCCCGGAATAGAGCGCAATCAGCAACCCGACGATACCCACGGTGGTACGCTGCTGCACGGCGGTATTGATGGTGCTTTTGAGCGTCGTGGCGAGCGTCTGGTCGCTGACGTTGGTCAGGATCTTATTGAAGATGTCCTGCAACAGCGTCGGGTGAGACGCCAGAACAAAACCGGCGGCAGCAAACGATACCATCAGGATGGGGATCATCGACAGGAAAGAGAAGTAGGTGATCGCCGCGCCAAACTGATTTCCCATGCGGTCGTTAAAGCGCTCAGCGGCGCGGATCAGGTGAGCAATCGCGGGTATCTGCTGAATTTTTTCGGCTATGCCGGTCACGGTGCCCAGCGCTTTGCTGGTCGTTCCAGGCTCCTTCGGCGCTTCAGGCTCGTTATCCATCTTTTTGATGGGTTCATAATCTAAATGTTGAGTCGGTCGTTGCGGGTTATTTTCCGGCGTCACGCGCATTTTCCTTTTCGTTGAGCTGGATGTTACTGAATTATAGCTTGCGACTAGTCCACGTAACTTTTTGTGAGTTCGGTAAGCCACTCCATAAACACATGCACCCGACGGGAGAGGTTACGGCGGTGGGGATAAATGAGGGAGACGGGCATTGGTTCAGCCCGATATTGCGGCAGGATCTCAACGAGTTTTTTCGTGCGCAGGGCATCACGCACCCCGACGCGCGGGACCTGAATAATGCCAAGCCCGGCGATACAGGCGGCCTGGTAGGTTTCCGTGCTGTTAACCGTCAAAACGCCTCCCGTTTTTATCCACTGGGTCGCGCTGCCGTTGAAATACTCAAAACCCAGAGGACGGGTGCCCAGCGTGGCGGAGTAATGAATGAGGGCGTGTGAGCCCAAATCATCCAGCGTCTCAGGGTAGCCGAATCGCGTGAGATAATCCGGGCTGGCGCAGTTAATCACTGAAAGCTTCCCAAGCGGGCGGGCGATAAGCCCGGAGTCCTTCAAGTTTCCCACGCGAACCACGCAGTCAAATCCTTCGCGGATGACATCGACCAGACGATCGCTGCTGCTCAGCTCAAGCTCAATGCCGGGAAACTGTTGTAAAAATGCAGGCAGTTTCGGAATGACGACATTTCGTGCAATGGCAACGGGCATATCCACACGTAGCCGACCGCTGATGGTGGAAGGGTCGTGCAGAAACATGCCGTCCAGTTCGTCCAGATTCATCAGCAGATCTTTTGCGCGTTCGTAATAAACCATGCCGTCCTGCGTCAGGCTGACGCGGCGGGTAGTGCGGTGCAGCAGTTGAGTGCCAAGCGCGTTCTCCAGCGCCTGGATCTGCCGCGAGACACTCCCCTTCGGCAGGCTTAACGTCTCCGCCGCGCGGGTAAAACTCTCCAGTTCCGCGACGCGAAGGAAAAGCTGCATTGCGTATATTTTATCCATAGATATGGGTCATTGTTGTTTGAAATGAAACAGTGAAGCGTTGGCGGCACTATTTATTGATTTTCTACCATCTAATAAGCTCATTCTCAATCTTCATCGCAGTCGAAACGAGGTGAATTATGCGTGAACGTATTGCATTAGTGACGGGCGGTAGCCGCGGCCTGGGTAAAAATGCGGTTTTGAAGCTTGCTGCGGAAGGGACAGATATCATCCTGACCTGGAACAGCAGTCAGCAGGAGGCGCAGGAAGTTGTACGCGAAATTGAGGGAAAAGGTAGAAAAGCGGCAGCATTGCAGCTTAACGTCGGCGATACGGCAAGTTTTGCGCGCTTCGCTCAACAGGTGAAGGAAACCCTTACACACGTCTGGCAACGTGACACCTTTGACTATTTAGTGAACAACGCAGGTACAGGGTTATACGCACCCTATACCGAGACGACAGAAGCGCAGTTTGATGATGCGGTGAATATTCACTTCAAAGGTCCGTTTTTCCTCACACAACAGCTGCTGCCGCTCATAAAAGACGGAGGACGGATCCTGAACGTCTCAAGCGGACTGGCCCGTTTTACTCAGCCAGGTTCAGGGACTTACGCGGCAATGAAAGGAGCGATGGAAGTGCTGACCCGCTATCAGGCAAAAGAGCTTGGCGTGCGCGGAATTTCCGTCAATATCATCGCGCCTGGCGCGATTGAAACCGACTTTGGAGGCGGACGCGTAAGGGATAATGCGGAGCTTAACCAGCTGCTGGCCTCGCAGACGGCGCTGGGACGGGTGGGCCTGCCCGATGATATCGGTGACGCCATTGCGGCGTTGCTCAGTGACAAACTGGGCTGGATGAATGCGCAACGTATTGAAGTTTCAGGCGGTATGTTCCTGTAATGTTCAGACTTAAGGGGGAGGGAACCCTCTTAAGGAAATCCTTAAAGCAGGTGTGTCTAAATGATGAAAGATATAAAGAGAGCTGGGTGAATTGTAACCTCTCCATTCATTGAGTTTTTTCTTAAAAAATGCCTCTGTAGAATCCCCCTTCGCTATTCTCAGAGGAGTAATACGATGCGAGTAATCATGTTTGACAGGCAGTCATTATTTATTCATGGAGCGAAGTGCAGTTTGCAGAAATTAATTCCGGAAATAGATTTGACAGGAACTCGTCAGACTGATGAATTATGGGCACACTTATCCGCGTCACCTTCCGCTATCGTCATGATAGATGGGTATTTAATTCATGATAACGGTGTGGCTTTACCGGAAGAGATTATGAATCGTTTTCCAACAGCGCGCGTGGTGCTGGTGTTAACGAAAAAAGAGCCTCGCTGGGTTGAGCAAATGCTACAGCGCAACGTGGTGGCAATAATCCCTCGTAATGCGAATCCCGAACGCTTTTCCGCCGTGCTGGATTCTGTATCGCGAGGGATGGTCTGTTTTCCCGGCGAGTGGATGAACCAGCACTCCTCTCATGATGAGCTGTCATTGTTAAGTGAGCGCCAGCGTGAGGTATTGAAATTACTGGCGGCCGGAGAGTCAAATAAAGAGATAGGTCGTAATCTCAATATCAGTGCGGCAACGGTAAAAGCCCATCTTGAGACGCTTTTCCGTCGTCTTGATGTCAAAAACCGGACGCAGGCCGCGATGTACTATACCCGGGCGACGGCCTGAAGGATCTTCTCTGGCAGAGGGGAATCTTCCCCAAAACTGAAGAGCGTTAATACCAGTGCATCATGCTGCTGTTGGGTTAATGGGCGTTTGTTCATTTCCCGCAGCAGCGACTCACATAAATGAATATCATTGAAAAGCAAATTCTCCGCCTCAGTCGGCGTGATGAGGCCGTTAAATTTTTCCCACTGGCGAATCACGTGACCGTAACCTATAACCCATATTCCCTTTTCGTCACGGTATTTCTCCAGGGAAAGACCCTGCTGTTTTTTAATTAATGCGATTGCAGCAGAAGATATCTGCATTGCATAACCCGTCATAAGCGTTTCCTCTTTATGGCGGAACTATAAAGGGAAAACAGCCCGGGGAATATCCGCCAAATGGCCGTTGATCAGGTTTTACTGAACGGATATTCCTTTTTCAGTAAACCGAATAGCCAGTCGTTATGCCATTGCCCTGAAAGGAAATAACTCTCGCGCAACTCACCTTCCAGCTGAAAACCTGTTTTTTCCAGCAGTCGCCTTGAGGCGATATTTCCCGCCGTCACGGTCGCGGTGAGCCGACGGATATTGCCCTGGGTCAGCGCGAAATCACACACCGCCCGCAGAGATTCAAAGCCGTAACCTTTCCCCTGCGCAGAGGGCGCAAAGAGAAAACCGACTTCGGCACAATCTGCTTCCCGGTGCACATAGCCGGTTACGCCCAGCGGCGTCTGGCTGGCCGTCTCACGCACCACAAGGCAGAGCCAGTGCGAGCTGCCCGGTGCCCACGGCAACAGACGAGACACAAAGGCCTCCCGAATGTCAGCCTCGCTACGCTCATGGGCGACAAAACGCATCACGTCAGGATTTTGCTGTAGCGACAGAAAAAAGGGCCAGTCTTGCTCTTGCAGCGGCAAGCAGGTGAGACGCGCGGTGGTTAAGGCGGGCATGACGATCCTCCGGAGACATTGCAAATGATTATAGGGTTGTCACTTTATTTCAACAGAAAGTCAGGTATGTTTAACCTCCTATAAATAAAAAGAAAAACGACTTTTAATGCCGCTTTGGCGGTACTCATTGTCTCTCAAGGAAAACAATGATGATTAGCTCATCGCATCATACCCGCGAACAGTTTGAACACTGTCTGGCGGCGATCCGCCAGGCGTCTGTTGAAATCTTACTTCTGTTGAATGTACATGTTTCTGAAGGAAAAGATCCACGCTGGTTTCTGGAACAACTGGATAGCGCCCGCCTGGGGCTGGGCGGGTGGGGTGCCGTAGCCAGAAAGCTGAACCTGAATGATGCGGAAATGACAGCCTTTACGCTGCAATTACGCTTGCTTCAGCAGCGCGTTCCCCAGTATGAAAGCGGGCAGGATGTCAGCGAAAACCAGCTGATTGCGGCGATGCGCTTCGTCACATCCCTTGAATATCTGCGTCTGCAACAGCCCCTTCTGACCTACGATACCGGGAGGGTGCCAGACAAGGCGAGCCAGCTCCAGGCGCAGAAACAGGTGCGTGCCATTGAGCTGATGATAAAAGGATTGATACAGCAGGCATGGCCCGATCCGGTGCGGCTGAATAATCATCTTAAGACCTTGTTTAATGCTGAACGTGTGCGTCGCTGGCTGAAAAACGGTGAAATTAATGATGTTCTGAGCGGCATGTTATTTAGTGAGCTGGCCCAGCTGCTGGTGGATAAGAAAGAATTTAGCCGCTACTACGCGTCGCTGTTTAACGCCCCGGACATGCTGACGCTGCTGGTAGAACCCCGCAAAACCCTGCAAACCTTCCTCGAAGATATCCGTCAAATCCGCAACAGCATCACCGTGCAGCAGCCGTTGAGCGGGGCGCAAATCCAGCTGCTCGACAGCTATTACACGCAGATCACCCGCTCCGTTCAGCGCGCGTTTGAGGAAGGGCGGACACGCGTTAACCCGGCGGCGCTGATGGCGGTGGATGAAAGCGAGCTGCATGCATTCTGGGAAAAGGCGCAAAAAATAGACCGCACAACAGGCGGCGATCTGTTTGAAGTGCGTGACAGCATAGAGAAACCGACTCAGCGCGCCGCGCGTACGCCAGAGCAGCGCGAACAGCTGATTTCCGGCGTGCTGTGGGGAGCGGTTGGCGTGATGGTTATCGCGATTGTCGTGGGGGGATTCTGGCTGGTGACCAGCAGTAAACCGCAGCCGGCTGTGGCCAGCACGGCATCTCCCGCACCGGTGCAGGAGATGCGCGAAACGCCTTCCTCGCGAGAAACGCTGACGCGGATGGGTGTCACCTGGGATGAAAACAACTTCCGTTCAGCGATTAGCCGCAACGATACCCGGGTGGCGCTCCTGTTTTTGCAGGGCGGGATGGACTGGAAAATGTCATGGACGGAGGAGGCGTTGTCGGCAGGCTACGACGATGTGCTGGAAGTAATGTTGCGCTACCGCCTGCAAATGACAGAGCAAAAGCCCTGCCGACGCTTTATTAATACGCTTAGCCATGCGATGGCGAACGGGGAATCGCTGACGCCTATGCGTAAGCAGTACCTGAAAGCATTCTGTACCGTCCCTGCGGTGGTGAAACGCCAGCAGCACGACGCCGATACGGCAACGCGCCGCGCGAAGACGCAGCCCGATGCCAGTACAAAAAAATGGCAGTCCATCCAGACTGCCATTTATGAGGTGATCCGCTGATTATTTTTCCCCCTCACCCCGGCCCTCTCCCCAAAGGGGCGAGGGAGAAAAGGCCGCACCGTTAAGTCCCCTCTCCCCTCAGGGGAGAGGGTCAGGGTGAGGGGTGAGACTCAGGGCTCCCCATACAGCCCAATCAACCGCCGCACCACCCCATTCGTCCAGCCGAAGCCATCCTGCAACGGATACTCCCCCCCGCCACCTTCGCGTGGCGTGCTGCTGGCGATATGGTACTTCTCAATCAGCTTATGATGGGTTTTGTAGTAATGGTTTACCGTGTGCAGCCAGCTCCAGGCGATCTCATCCCCCAGCGAGTCGTTGCCGTACTGCTTGAACCCCTGGATCGCCATCCATTGTAGCGGTGCCCAGCCGTTCGGCTTATCCCACTGCTCACCTGTTTCATATTCGGTGGCGAGAATACCGCCCGGCGTGAGCAGACGGGCTTTAACGGCATCGGACAGCCGTTCAGCCTGCTCATGGGTCGCCATGCCCACATACAGTGGCACAATGCTGGCCGCAGAGAACAGCGCCAGGGCTTCACGGCGCCAGTCGTAATCACGATAACAGCCGTTCTCTTCGTCCCACAGATAGCGGTTCACCGCCGCGCGCCGGTCGCTGGCTTTCTGGCGGAATAGTTCAGCCGTCTCTTTATCCCCTTTCGACGCTGAGATATTGGCGATAGCGCTCTCCAGTTTGAACAGGAATGCGTTCAAATCGATGGGGATAAATTGCGTCGTGCGGATACTGGCCAGCCGCGCAGGATCGCGCAGCCAGCGGGACGAGTAATCCCATCCTGAGGCTGCCCCGGCGCGCAGGTCGCGATACACCTCGTTCGGCGGGCGACCGGAATGACGGGCGGTTTCAACGTCCTCAATCCAGGATTCATCCCGTGGCGTATCGCGATCGTCCCAGTAGCGGTTGAGCAATGAGCCATCCGGCATGCGCACCGCACTGCGATAGGCCTGGTTGAGCAGCAGCGATTCCGCCCCGTCCATCCAGAAGGCGTACTCCATCTTGAGATGCTCAAGATAGCGCTTCGCCCCGCGCACGCCGTCCTCTTCAAACAGTTCCACCATCAGGGCAAAAACCGGCGGCTGGGAGCGGCTGAGGTAGTAGGTGCGGTTGCCGTTCGGGATATGTCCGTAGCGCTCAATCAGCCAGGCGAAGTTATCGGCCATGCATTTCAGCAGATCGTTACGACCGCTTTCTGCCAGCCCCAGCATGGAGAAATAAGAATCCCAGTAGTAGGTCTCGCTGAATCGCCCGCCGGGCACAATATAGGCCTGCGGCAGCGCCAGCAGCGACGACCACGGGATGTGATCCTGCGGCTCGCGCGTCAGCACCGGCCACAGGTTATCAATGTGTTCTTTCAGGGAGAAGCCGGGATCAGAGACATACTCTTTACTGTAGTCCTCCGGCAGCCAGAAGTGATTCTCCACAAAGCGCGCCAGGTCAAAATCCCGATGACGACGCACTTTACGGTAGCGGATCAGGATATCCAGCGGGTCCATTTTCGGCGCGCAGTCTGGGAAAGTTTTGCTGTCCGCAAACAGCCGTGTCGACTGCACATGTTCGAACAGTTCAAGATAACGATCGGCAGGCGTCAGGGCATCGGAGGCAGGTAGCCCCTCGATCATTTCGGGTTCCGGCTCCGCCTCAATCATTTCATCCAGTTTCAACTCGCAGGGATCGGTCTCGTAGCGCAGCTCTTCTGCAATCTCGAACTCGATGTTCTCGGTAGCCTGTAGTTTCTGGTTGAACATGGTGATAAGGACCTCCGGTTGTGTGTTCTAAAAGACAGGTTTTTCCGGGCGTCTTATAAGCGTAGACATTCGCTTCGGTGGATGTGGAGGGATATGTGCGTTAGATCACGATTTTCGGAGCATTCGTTTTGCAACGATTTATGAATGTTAAAAAAATGCCCCTTTGAAGAGGGGCATCAATATCAACGCATTGTTACAAACTCTTCTGCCGCAGTGGGGTGGATCGCCACGGTGTTATCGAAGTCTTTTTTCGTTGCGCCCATCTTCAGCGCCACTGCGAAGCCCTGCAGGATCTCGTCCATGCCAAAGCCTATGCCGTGGATGCCGACGATCTTCTCGTCCGGGCCCACACAGACCAGCTTCATGCGGCACGGCTGACGGTGCGAGGTGACCGCGGTATACATCGCGGTAAACGCCGATTTATACACTTTCACCTGATCGTCGCCGTACTGCTCGCGCGCCTGCGGCTCGGTTAAGCCGACGGTGCCGATTGGCGGGTGGCTGAAGACCACGGTCGGGATGTTGCTGTAATCCAGATGTTCGTCCGGCTTGTTGTTAAACAGACGCTCGGAAAGACGACGCCCCGCGGCCACGGCAACCGGCGTCAGTTCTACGGCACCTGTGTTATCACCAACGGCATAAATACCCGGTACGCTGGTGTTCTGGAACTTATCAACGACGATGTAGCCTTTTTCATTGGTTTTCACCCCGGTTGCGGCCAGGTTGAAGTTGTCGGTGGCCGGTTCACGACCAATCGCCCAGATCAGGCAATCAACGGTCTGGCTGCGGCCATCTTCCAGCTCCAGGGTCAGGCTACCGTCCGCATTTTTAACCACCGCTTTTGGCACGGCGTTGGTGTGCAGGGTTGGGCCTTCGGCGTTCATCACCTCGACCAGCGTGTCGACGATTAGCGGATCAAAGCTACGCAGCGGCGCGTGTTTACGCACAAACAGGTGCGCTTCCGCCCCAAGGCCGTTAATCACGCCAGCAAGCTCAACCGCGATGTAACCCGCGCCTACAATAGCAACGCGCTCTGGCAGAGCAGGCAGCTCGAAGAACCCGTCGGAGTCGATGCCGTATTCCGCGCCCGGAATGTTCGGATGGCTCGGACGGCCACCGGTGGCGATCAGGATGTGATCGGCAGTGATCGTCTCGCCGTTCACTTCGATCGTCTTCGCATCCACGAAACGGGCGAAGCCGCGGATCACGTCGACGTTATTCTTGCCCAGCACGTTATCGTACGAGGTGTGAATACGGTCGATATAGGCGGTACGGCTGGCGATCAGCTTATCCCAGTCGAAGTGGTTGATGGTGGTGTCAAAGCCGTAGTCCGGGCCATACATATGGATAGCTTCACGGATTTGCGCGGCATGCCACATCACTTTCTTCGGTACACAACCCACGTTTACGCAGGTGCCGCCGAGTTCTTTGGCTTCAATCAGCGCACACTTCTGGCCGTACATGGCCGCACGGTTGATGGAGGCGATGCCGCCGCTGCCGCCGCCGATTGCGATGTAGTCATAATGCTTAGTCATAGCTTTTGTCCTTAATCGTGAATTGCCGCGATTGTATACCTGAAATCAATAGGTTCCACCGATGGCTGCGATTACTCCGGCACGATCCAGCTTACGGTGGCGTGGCCCGTACCGGCTGGCACCAGCGTTTTGTGCAGCCACGGCAGCACGTTGTTCATCTGCGCTTCGAGCTTCCACGGCGGGTTAATCACAATCATGCCGGACGCGGTCATGCCGCGCTGGTCGCTGTCGGGCCGCACCGCCAGCTCAATCTGCAGGATTTTGCGGATGCCGGTCGCCTCCAGATCCTTGATCATGCGCTTAATTTGCGCGCGTAGCACTACCGGATACCACAGGGCATAGGTTCCGGTCGCAAAGCGTTTGTAACCTTCGTTGATACCGGTCACCACCGCCTGATAGTCGGTTTTGATTTCGTACGGCGGGTCGATCAGCACCAGGCCGCGACGCGAAACCGGCGGTAGTTTGGCTTTTAGCTGCTGGTAGCCATCGGCTTTGTCCACGCGGGCGCGGTTATCTTTCTGAAACTCAGCGCGCAGCAGCGGGAAGTCGCTTGGGTGCAGCTCGGTCAACTGGAGGCTGTCCTGCTCGCGCAGCAGTTGGCGGGCAATCAGCGGAGAGCCAGGGTAATAGCGCAGCTGGCCGTTGCGGTTGAAATGATTCACCACGCCGATGTACGGCTCCAGTTCGGCAGGCAGATCGTCCTGCTGCCAGATACGGGCGATGCCTTCCAGATATTCACCGGTACGCTCGGCATGTTCGCCGCTCAGCTGATAACGGCCCGCCCCCGCGTGGGTGTCCAGGTAGAGAAACGGCTTGTCTTTCTCTTTAAGCGCTTCAATGATCAGGCTCTGAACGGTGTGTTTAAGGACGTCGGCGTGGTTGCCAGCGTGGAAGCTGTGGCGATAACTGAGCATGGGTAATGATTTTCCGCTGAATTGACGATTTGCCACAGTTTACAGCAGAACGGCACAGATTACCCGTAGGCCCGGTAAGCGCAGCGCCACAGGGCGTTTTTCGACAACCTCCGGCATTGAAATCCTCTACACTTAACCCCATTACAGAAAACAATATGCACAGCGCCGGATGCGCGCTTCATTCATCTATTTCAACAGGACAGCGTTTATGACCAATCCATTACTGACGCCTTTTTCGTTGCCACCGTTTTCTAAAATCCTCCCTGAGCATGTGGTTCCAGCCGTTACCCAGTCGCTGGAAAACTGCCGCGCGGCGGTAGAGAACGTGGTCGCGCAGGGCGCGCCGTACACCTGGGAAAATCTGTGTCAGCCGCTGGCCGAAGTGGACGACGTGCTGGGGCGCATTTTCTCCCCGGTGAGCCACCTGAACTCGGTGAAAAACAGCCCGGAGCTGCGCGAAGCCTACGAACAGACCCTGCCGCTGCTCTCCGAGTACAGCACCTGGGTCGGCCAGCACGAGGGGCTCTACAAAGCCTACCGCGACCTGCGCGACGGCGACCATTATGCCGAACTGAACACGGCGCAGAAAAAATCGGTTGATAACGCGCTGCGTGATTTCGAACTGTCCGGGATTGGCCTGCCAAAAGAAAAACAGGTTCGCTACGGCGAAATCGCTGCGCGCCTGTCCGAGCTGGGCAACCAGTACAGCAACAACGTCCTCGACGCCACTATGGGCTGGACGAAGCTGATTACCGATGAATCCGAACTGGCCGGTATGCCGGAAAGTGCGCTGGCGGCGGCAAAAGCCCAGGCCGAAGCGAAAGAGCAGGAAGGCTTCCTGTTAACGCTGGATATCCCAAGCTATCTGCCAGTGATGACCTACTGCGACAACCAGGCCCTGCGCGAAGAGATGTACCGCGCCTACAGCACCCGCGCCTCCGATCAGGGGCCGAATGCCGGTAAGTGGGATAACAGCCCGGTGATGGCGGAGATCCTCGCCCTGCGCCACGAGCTGGCACAGCTGCTGGGCTTCGACAGCTACGCGGATAAATCCCTCGCCACCAAAATGGCCGAGAACCCACAGCAGGTGCTCGACTTCCTGACCGATCTGGCGAAACGCGCCCGTCCTCAGGGTGAAAAAGAGTTAGCTCAGCTGCGCGCCTTTGCGAAAGCGGAGTTCGGCGTGGACGAGCTTCAGCCGTGGGATATCGCATACTACAGCGAAAAACAGAAACAGCACCTCTACAGCATCAGCGACGAACAACTACGTCCGTACTTCCCGGAAAACAAAGCCGTCAACGGTCTGTTCGAGGTAGTGAAGCGCATCTATGGCATTACCGCGAAAGAGCGTACCGATATCGACGTCTGGCATCCGGACGTGCGCTTCTTCGAGCTGTATGACGAGAACAACGAGCTGCGCGGCAGCTTCTATCTCGATCTCTACGCGCGTGAGAACAAGCGCGGCGGGGCGTGGATGGACGACTGCGTGGGCCAGATGCGTAAAGCGGATGGTTCCCTGCAAAAACCTGTTGCCTACCTGACCTGTAACTTCAACCGTCCGGTGAGCGGCAAACCTGCTCTGTTTACCCACGATGAAGTGATCACCCTGTTCCACGAGTTCGGTCACGGCCTGCACCACATGCTGACCCGCATCGAAACCGCTGGCGTCGCCGGTATCAGCGGTGTGCCATGGGATGCGGTCGAGCTGCCAAGCCAGTTTATGGAGAACTGGTGCTGGGAGCCGGACGCGCTGGCGTTTATCTCCGGTCATTACGAAACGGGCGAACCGCTGCCGAAAGAACTGCTGGATAAAATGCTGGCGGCGAAAAACTACCAGGCGGCGATGTTTATCTTGCGTCAGCTGGAGTTCGGCCTGTTCGACTTCCGCCTGCACGCCGAGTTCAGCCCGGAGCAGGGGGCGAAAATCCTCGAAACCCTGGCTGAGATTAAAAAGCAGGTTGCCGTCATTCCAGGCCCGACCTGGGGACGCTTCCCGCACGCGTTCAGCCATATCTTCGCAGGCGGGTACGCCGCAGGCTACTACAGCTACCTGTGGGCCGACGTGCTGGCGGCGGATGCCTTCTCGCGCTTCGAAGAAGAGGGGATTTTCAACCGCGAAACCGGTCAGTCGTTCCTCGACAACATCCTGACGCGCGGCGGTTCAGAAGAGCCTATGGAGCTGTTCAAACGCTTCCGTGGCCGCGAGCCGCAGCTGGATGCGATGCTGGAGCATTACGGAATCAAAGGCTGATTGCTACGTGAAGATCTGCTTAGTAGATGAAACAGGCGCCGGTGACGGCGCCTTATCTGTTCTGGCGGCCCGCTGGGGGCTGGAACATGATGAAGAGAACCTGATGGCGCTGGTGATGACGCCGGAACATCTGGAGCTGCGCAAGCGCGATGAGCCAAAGCTTGGCGGGATTTTTGTCGATTTTGTCGGCGGCGCGATGGCGCACCGGCGTAAGTTCGGCGGCGGTCGCGGCGAAGCGGTGGCCAAGGCGGTTGGCATTAAAGGGAGCTATCTTCCGGACGTGGTGGACGCCACGGCGGGGCTGGGGCGCGATGCGTTTGTGCTGGCCTCGGTGGGCTGCCGTGTGCGGATGCTGGAGCGTAATCCGGTTGTCGCCGCGCTGCTCGACGACGGGCTGACGCGAGGCTATGCGGACCTGGAAATCGGCTCGTGGTTACAGGAACGTTTGCAACTTATTCATGCCTCCAGCCTGACAGCGCTGACCGATATCACCCCGCGCCCGCAGGTGGTCTATCTCGACCCGATGTTCCCGCATAAGCAGAAAAGCGCGCTGGTGAAGAAAGAGATGCGGGTGTTTCAGTCGCTGGTGGGGCCAGATTTAGATGCCGATGGCCTGCTGGAGCCGGCTCGTCAACTGGCGACGAAGCGGGTGGTGGTGAAACGTCCTGACTATGCGCCGCCGCTGGCGGACGTTGCGACCACTAACGCGGTGACCACCAAAGGGCATCGCTTTGATATCTACTCAGGTACGCCGGAATAAAAAAAGCCGGGTGGCGGCTTCGCCTTACCCGGCCTACATTCAGTGCCGCTTGTAGGCCCGGTATGCGTTAGCGCCACCGGGCTTTTTTGCACTTACTCGTCTTCTTCGTCACGCAGTGGAACAATCAGCATATCCACGTGTACGGTGTTAATCAGCTGACGTGCGGAAGACATCAGTTTGCTCCAGAAGTCCTGATGGTGACCGCATACCACCAGGTCCATATCGTATTTCTTAATCGCATCAACCAGCACCTGGCCCAGATCGCCGCTACCGCTTAAGGTTTCAGTGATTGGATAGCCCGCGTTGGTAGAAAGCTCGCTCAGCGCGTGGTGAGTCTCTTCGGAGATGCGTTTCTGCATATCGCCGAGATTCACGTCGATCAGACCGGTGTAGAGGTCGGAGTAATTCACATCAACGTGAATCAGCGAAACTTTCGCGTTGTAGGGACGTGCCATGGATACTGCTTTATCAACCAGCACTTTACTCTCCGGGGAGAGGTCTACCGCGATAAGAATGTGTTTGTAAGCCATAGTGTTACTCCTTCCTTAAGTTATCGATGACTAAATGGGAAAGCCGTCGTCTGATGCTTTCATTACGGCCCAGTTAAACATATTTTTCAAGCTTTGGTGTTGATAACGATTAACCTTGTGGCAAAAAAATTAACGGATCTCCTACACTATTTAATGAGCCGTTCGGATATTAAAACGCGAACCGGATCGACTTTTAGTCATTCTTTCACTGAACTGTCTGTCAGGGCATTGGGGTGCGGTAGCTCAGAAGCCTTGCTTCGTGGGTGGACGCCGGGGAGGATGTATGATTAGCACCGTCGCATTGTTTTGGGCGTTATGCGTGGTTTGCATAGTGAATATGGCGCGCTACTTCTCATCGTTACGTGCGCTGTTAGTGGTACTTCGTGGTTGCGATCCGTTGCTTTATCAATATGTGGACGGTGGAGGGTTCTTCACCTCGCACGGACAGCCCAGCAAGCAGATGCGTCTGGTGGGGTATATCTACTACCAGCGCTACCGCGATCACCACGATGAAGAGTTTATCCGTCGCTGCGAGCGCCTGCGTCGTCAGTTCATTTTGACCAGCGCCCTGTGTGGTCTGGTTGTGGTGAGTATGATTGCGCTGATGATATGGCACTGAGCATAAAAAAAGCGGGCCAGTTTCCTGACCCGCTTTTTTGTCGCCTTCAGCCGATTAAATTAGCTTCAGCGAAATCCAGTACAGACCGCCAGACAGCAGGATGGACGCCGGGAGGGTGAACACCCAGGCCATCAGAATGTTGGTCACGGTTTTACGCTGCAAACCGCCGCCGTCAACAATCATGGTACCTGCCACGGACGAAGAGAGTACGTGGGTGGTGGAGACTGGCATACCGGTGTAGCTCGCCAGACCGATAGACACTGCCGCCGTCATCTGCGCGGACATGCCCTGAGCATAGGTCATGCCTTTCTTACCGATCTTCTCACCGATGGTGGTCGCCACACGACGCCAGCCAATCATCGTACCGATACCCAGCGCCAACGCGACCGCCATGATGATCCAGATTGGCGCGTACTCAATGGTGTTGAGCATATCGCCTTTCAGTTTCTTCAGCAGACGCTTATCGTCAGCATTGACCTCTGGCAGCTTCGCGACTTTATCGGTCACGTCGGAGATACAGAGCATGATACGACGCAGCTGACCACGCTGTTCTACAGCCAGTTTGTCGTAGCTTTCGATATCGGCCAGCATGCCTTTCGCACGTTCCAGCGCGTTAATCGCGTTTGCCGGGTGGCAATGGAACTCGCCCGGTGCAGTCAGTGCGCCAGAGTCAGGAGAAGGGATCAACTGGTCTACGCCGGTCGCTTTCTTCAGCAAATCAGGATGCTGCTGGAAGTAAGTCTCAACGTTGTTTACCGCATCACGGGTACGGGTGATCTCATAGCCAGAGGCGTTCATGTTAACCACGAAGCCTGCCGGTGCGACGCCAATCAGAACCAGCATCACCAGACCGATACCTTTCTGACCATCGTTCGCGCCATGAGAGAAGGCGACGCCGATAGCGGAAATGATCAGCGCGATACGCGTCCAGAACGGCGGCTTTTTCTTGCCGTCTTTCTTCTCACGCTCTGCTGGCGTCAGGTGGATACGTGCACGTTTCTTCGTGTTGCTCCAGTAGCGACGCAGGATGAAAATCAATCCACCCGCTACCACCAGACCGACGATAGGGGAGATGATCAGAGAGCCGAAAATACCCAGTACTTTAGGAAGGTTCAGCGCATCAACAACCGATGTACCGGTCATCAGGGCGTTAGTTAAACCGATACCGATAATCGCGCCGATAAGGGTGTGAGAGCTGGATGCCGGCAGGCCGAAATACCAGGTACCGAGGTTCCAGATAATCGCAGCAAGCAGCATTGAGAACACCATGGCCAGGCCATGACCGGAACTCACGTTAAGCAGCAGATCCGTTGGCAGCATATGCACAATGGCATAGGCAACGCTCAGTCCGCCCAGGAGGACACCAAAAAAGTTAAATACCGCCGCCATAACGACCGCAAGCTGCGATCGCATTGCGCGAGTGTAGATAACCGTTGCAACTGCGTTTGCAGTGTCGTGGAAGCCATTGATCGCTTCGTAAAACAGCACAAAAACCAGAGCAAGCAATAATAAAAGCCCGGTATGTAAATCCAGGCCGGCAAACAAATGTAGCATAGGACGTTACGCCATTTTGAGGACATGAACGCGGCGCATTATCCAGGACAAATGCGCAACGGGCAAAGTGAAATATAGACTTTTTTTGACATACCACCTGATTTGAGAAATGTGCCTGAATAGATAATCTTTAAATATCAATGAAATGGCTTTGTAATATCTTTTTACGCTGGTGCGACCACTGAGGAAACTTTACAATCCGCGGCAGTTAACGAAGAGGATTTTGACGTGGAAAGGTTTGATGCCGTAGTAATTGGCGCCGGTGCGGCGGGTATGTTTTGTGCGGCAATGGCCGGACAAGCGGGTCGTCGTGTGCTGCTGCTGGATAACGGAAAAAAGCCTGGCCGCAAGATCCTGATGTCCGGTGGCGGGCGCTGCAATTTCACTAATCTTTATGTCGAGCCTGCGGCCTATTTGAGCCAGAACCGTCATTTTTGTAAATCTGCGCTGGCGCGCTACACGCAGTGGGATTTCATCGAACTGGTGGGTAAACACGGTATCGCGTGGCATGAGAAGACGCTGGGACAGCTGTTCTGCGACGACTCCGCCCAGCAAATCGTGGATATGCTGGTGGCCGAGTGCGAGAAAGGCGGCGTAGTCATGCGCCTGCGCACCGAAGTGCTGGACGTCGCCCGTAACGAGCAGGGGTACACGCTGCAACTCAACGGCGAAACCGTCAGCGCCGATAACCTGGTGATCGCCAGCGGCGGCCTCTCGATGCCGGGGCTGGGTGCCTCACCGTTCGGCTATAAAATCGCCGAGCAGTTTGGCCTGAAAGTATTACCCACGCGCGCCGGGCTGGTGCCGTTCACGCTGCATAAGCCGCTGCTGGAACAGCTTCAGACGCTCTCCGGCGTGTCTGTGCCGTCGGTCATTACGGCCGAAGACGGCACGGTGTTCCGCGAAAACCTGCTCTTTACCCATCGTGGTCTCTCGGGGCCAGCGGTGTTGCAGATCTCCAGCTACTGGCAGCCGGGGGAGTTTGTCTCCGTAAACCTGGTGCCGGACTGCGATCTGGACGCCTTCCTCAATGAGCAACGCGCCGCGCACCCGAATCAAAGCCTGAAAAATACCCTGGCGATGCAGCTGCCGAAGCGTCTCGTGGAGTGCTTGCAGGTGTTAGGGCAAATTCCGGATGTTGCGCTTAAGCAGCTCAACAGCCGCGAGCAGGACACGCTGGTGGAGACGCTGACGAACTGGCGCGTGCAGCCAAACGGCACCGAAGGCTACCGCACGGCGGAAGTGACGCTGGGCGGCGTGGATACACACGAACTCTCATCCCGCACGATGGAAGCCCGCAACGTGCCGGGTCTTTATTTCATTGGTGAAGTGATGGACGTGACCGGCTGGCTCGGCGGGTATAACTTCCAGTGGGCGTGGGCCAGTGCCTGGGCATGCGCGCAGGCGCTGGCTGAAAAGAACGGTTAATATTTATTATTTTAGCGTGCTGTGTCCTTAACGGGGCCACGCTTTTTATTGTCTGCATGGTGTTTTGTCTTCTTAAAAGGGTTGTCTATGTCTGCTGCTCATCTCGGTTTCCCGACGGAAACCGTTGTTGTCTTTGTGGTGATGGCCGTTGGGGCGATGTTTATCGACCTCTTCATGCACCGTCACGATAAACCGATCTCGCTGAAAAGCGCGGCCATGTGGTCCATCTTCTGGGTCATGATGGCGATGGCGTTTGCTGGCTTCTTATACGTGCACCACGGCGCGGAGATGGCCAGTCTGTTCCTCACCGGCTATGCACTGGAAGAGGTGCTCTCCGTCGACAACCTGTTTGTGATGATGGCGATCTTCGCCTGGTTCGGCGTGCCGGATAAGTATCGTCACCGCGTGCTCTACTGGGGCGTGCTGGGGGCGATTGTGTTCCGCGGTATTTTTGTTGCCATCGGCACCAGCCTGCTGAGCCTGGGGCCATACGTTGAGGTGATTTTTGCGCTGGTCGTCGGCTGGACGGCGGTGATGATGCTGAAACGCAATGAAGAGAGTGATGAAGTCGAGGATTACTCCAACCATCTGGCGTACCGCCTGGTAAAACGCTTCTATCCGGTCTGGCCAAAAATCAGCAGCCACGCGTTTATCCTGACCCAAAAAGAGGTGGACGCCGAGCTGGAGAAGCCTGAAAACAAGGATGTGATGGTAGGTCGCGTGAAGAAGGCGAAGCGCTACGCGACGCCGCTGCTGCTCTGCGTGGCGGTGGTAGAGCTGTCCGACGTGATGTTCGCCTTCGACTCCGTTCCCGCGATCATTGCCGTCAGCCGCGAGCCGCTGATTATCTACAGCGCCATGATGTTCGCAATCCTCGGCCTGCGTACCCTCTACTTCGTGCTGGAAGCGCTGAAGCAGTATCTGGTGCATCTTGAGAAAGCGGTAGTGTTACTGCTGTTCTTCGTAGCGTTCAAGCTGGGGCTGAATGCGACCGATCACTTCTGGCATCACGGTTATAACATCGGTGCCACGGCAAGCCTGTTTGTGGTGCTGGGGGTACTGGCGCTGGGGATTATTGCGAGCGTGATGTTCCCGGGGAAACGTGAGGCCTGATGTATCGCCCGGTGGCGCTTCGCATACCGGGCCTACGACTGGGATGTAGGCCGGGTAAGGCGCAGCCGCCACCCGGCAAAAGGCTACTTTATTATCGGTGAGTTTCGGCGCTTGCGCGGATGATGGAAATGGCGCCAGTGCGGATCCTGCGCCGCCGCCAGCAGCTCGTGGTCGCCACGCGTGTCGCCCCAGGCGCGCAGGTGATATGCGTTCAGATCGCCATACACCTTTTCCAGCCTCGCCACTTTCTGCGCGCAGCGGCAGTTGTTGCCGGTGATCCGCCCGGTCAGCTTGCCGTCTTTCACTTCCAGCTGCGTGCCAATCAGCTTAATGCCGAGCTTATCGGCCCACGGCTGCAATACCAGCGCCGGGGAGGCGGAGCAAATCGTCACTTCCGCACCGGAATTAACTTCGTTGGCGACAGCCATGACCCCTTCCGGGCGCATCAGCTTGTTCCAGTATTTTTCACAGAAGGCCTCTGCCTGCTGACGTAACCAGTGCTCATCCACCCCCGTCAGGAAGGTTTTGATCAACACCTCTTTCAGCTCATCACGCGTCAGCTTGCGACGCACGCAGTGCAGCGTGGGCAGGGCCATGCGCACCAGGCGACCCGCAAAGTAGCGCTTGCCAAAGGCAAAGCGCAGGAACGGAATAAAACTGTCGTGGTGCGTCAACGTACCATCAAAGTCAAAGACAGAGAGCACGCTGGACTTCGCCACGGCTTCGTCGGCAATCATATTGGTCATAAATACGTCTTAGCTGAAATACACATTCTGTTCACTAGTTTACCTGCTTTACCTTCACAGTCCTTCTATCCGATCTCATTTTTTCTCGAACCTGTGGGCTGACGGGTCAAACTATGTCATCCACCACGCCACCGTCAACGCGCAGCGCCGCGCCGGAAGTCGCGGAGGCCTGCATGGAACAGACATACACCACCATATTCGCCACTTCTTCTACCGTTGCGGCGCGCTGAATAACCGAGCTGGGGCGATTCTCCATCACGAACGCTTTCGCCAGCTGCTCCAGCGATTTGCCGGTTCTCTCCATCTCGTCTTTCATCATCGCGGCAAAACCGTCCGACATTGTCGGGCCCGGCAGCACGCTGTTCACCGTGACGCCGCTGCCTGCCACGAACTTCGCCAGACCGCGCGCCAGCGAGAGCTGGGCGGTTTTTGTCACGCCATAGTGGATCATATCCGCAGGAATATTGCAGGCCGATTCTGACGAGATAAACACTACCCGACCCCAGCCTTTTTGTACCATACCGGGCAGCAGGGCACGGGAGAGGCGCACGCCGGACATCACGTTGGTTTGCCAGTAGCGTTCCCAGGTCTCGTCGTCGGTGGAATAAAAATCCTGCTGGCCATAGATCCCGGCGTTATTCACCAGAATATCGACGTGCGTGGCGACCCTGAGCAGTTCGTCAACGCCCTCCTGCGAGCTCAGGTCGGCGATGGCGGCACGGACCTGTACGCCTGGCACCACCTGCTGGAGCGCCTGAATGCCTTTGTTCACCGAGTCGACGCTGCGCCCGTTGACGATCACTTCCGCACCGCTCTCCGCCAGTCCGCGGGCGATGGCAAACCCAATACCGCCGGTGGACGCGGTCACCAGCGCTACTTTCCCCGTTAAATCGATTTTCATCGTTCACTCCTTGTCGTTTTATGGTTCAAAACTTAAAGCGTAGCAGTTGACGATGACGGCTCCTGTTTAAAAAGGCGCAACAGCGTCTCAACCTGCTCGTCCAGCGGGCTGAGGGAGCGTTTAACGATGAGGTGCAGCGGCGTGGCGCGTCGAACGCCGTGGCTGAGGGGCAGGATTTGGAGGATGCCCTGCTGGAGCGGGGTCTGAATGCGTTCTTCCGGTAACCAGCCATATCCAACCTGATACATCACTGCTTCGATCGCGGCATCGATGGTGGAGAATGTCCACGACTCCCCGGTAGGGCGAACGGTGGGCTGGCTGTCTGCGATCTGAATGCGCGGCCACGGTCGAAGCATCTCGTCGTTAAGCGGTGTATCCAGCGCAAACAGCGGGTGCGCGTGATGCGCGACGGCAACAAAATCGATATTCATCAGCCATTCGCCCAGGCCGGTAATGTCCTGGCGGCGGGTTAAGACCATCACGTCGGCCTCATCATTGAGCGCATCTGCGCGGCTGTTTTCCAGCACCTCGGTAAGCCGCACCTGCGTTTGCGGGTACAGCTGCTGAAACTGGCGCAAAATCGCGAACAGCCGACTGCGCGGAAAAATACTGTCTACCATCAGGTCGATACGGGTTCGCATCCCGCTGCGCAGGGTTGCAGCGCGCGTTTCAACGTAGGCGAAGGCTTTCAGCAGCGGTTTAACCTGATTCAGCAACAGTTCACCCGCCGGGGTCAGCACGGCACGGCGTCCCTCTGTCA
The DNA here is from genome assembly GCF_001729745.1 of Enterobacter hormaechei subsp. hoffmannii. Taxonomy (GTDB): domain Bacteria; phylum Pseudomonadota; class Gammaproteobacteria; order Enterobacterales; family Enterobacteriaceae; genus Enterobacter; species Enterobacter intestinihominis. The sequence goes on along the minus strand of NZ_CP017186.1, from coordinate 4,251,793 downwards.
TCAGGAGCGCTACACCCAGCCGCTCCTGCAAAAGCGACAGGTTATAGCTGACCGAGGACTGGCTGCGATGGGTCTCTTCCGCCGCCTTAGCGAAGCTGCCAGCCTCGATGACTCTTTCCAGCAAGGCCCACTGTTCGAGCGTCGTCTTGTGCATGATTAATCTAAATTTTGGATGAATTTGATTCAAACATAGCGTTATTCATTCATTTTTTGAAGGGGTACGATCGTCTCATCAAAACAAAGGAGACATCTTATGAGCACCTTCGATAAACATGATTTAAGCGGCTTCGTCGGCAAACATCTGGTATATACCTACGACAATGGCTGGAACTACGAAATTTACGTTAAAAACGAGAACACGCTCGACTACCGTATTCACAGCGGTCTGGTGGGCAATCGTTGGGTGAAAGATCAGCAGGCCTACATTGTCCGTGTTGGGGAAAGCATCTATAAAATTTCCTGGACGGAGCCAACCGGTACCGACGTGAGCCTGATTGTGAACCTGGGCGACCGCCTGTTCCACGGCACCATCTTCTTCCCACGCTGGGTCATGAATAATCCGGAAAAAACCGTCTGCTTCCAGAACGATCACATTCCGCTGATGAACAGCTACCGTGATGCCGGGCCAGCGTATCCAACCGAAGTGATCGATGAATTTGCGACGATTACTTTTGTACGCGACTGCGGTGCGAATGACGATAGCGTTATTGCGTGTGCTGCTAGCGAGTTGCCAAAAAACTTTCCAGATAATTTAAAATAAGCTTAGCAACGCGTTAAATGCACAACGGCCATTTCGGTTTTAACCGGAATGGCCGTTTTTTATGCCGCAGAAATACCGGAGTAAGTCACCGATTCCGCCGTTAAGGTGAAAGGCGTAGGGGTACAGACCGCCAGGCTCAGCGAGCCGAAGCGAAGCTGGCTGACCGGGAGCGACTGGGCGGTGCTGTCAATGCTGACAATCTGCCACGCGCTGCCGCCACGCTGTTTAACGATCGCCTCTTTGCGCGTCCAGATGCGCCAGAATGCGGAAAGCTGCTCTTCCGGCGCTTCACGCTCCAGCTCGTCATGCTCGGTGAGGCTGAAAACGGCATTCGCCAGCGCCTGCCAGTTCTCCCGCGGGCGGATCACTTCGATATCGCAACCAACCTCGCCTTCATCGCTTATCAGCATGGCAATATCGTCCCCGCTGTGGCTCAGGTTAAACCACAGCGGATGGCCGTTAGCGAAGGCCGGTTTTCCCTGCTCGCCGTAGATTATCTCGGGAAGCGGTGAGGGGGATAAAGTTCTGGCGAGCAGCGTCCGGCCTGCAAGCCAGGAAGCGTATCGCGCACCCTGAGGTGCCATATCTGCGAGCGTTGACGCCAGGGGGTCCGCGCTAAGGGTGGAGATCTTTCCCAGTACAAACTGGTACATAGTTACGCCCAGCGTTTAATGATTATCGAGGTATTAATGCCGCCAAAGGCAAAGTTATTGCTCTGAATAAATTCGCAATCAATCGGGCGGGTTTCCCCCATAATATAATCTAAAGCGCCGCATTGCTCATCCGGTTGTCTTAAATTGAGCGTCGGCGTGAACCAGCCCTCCCGCATCATATGCAGACTCAGCAAGGCTTCCAGCGCGCCGCAGGCACCCAGGGTATGGCCGAAATAGCTCTTTAAGGATGAGATGGGCACGCTGTCGCCGAAAATAGCGGCGGTCGCCTGACTCTCGGCGATATCCCCGCGATCGGTTGCCGTGCCGTGGGCAGAAATGTAGCCAATGTCCTGAGGGCTAAGGCCCGCCATCGCCAGCGACTGCTCCATACACACCTGCATGGTTTCACGCTGGGGCTGGGTGATGTGCGCCGCATCGCAGTTGGTGGCAAAGCCCACGATCTCGCCATAGATTGTCGCCCCGCGTGCTCTGGCGTGATCCAGCGCTTCCAGCACCAGCGTGCCCGCCCCTTCGCCAATCACCAGGCCATCGCGCTGAACGTCAAACGGCGACGGCGTGGTTTTAGGCGCGTCGTTACGCTGGCTGGTGGCAAACAGGGTATCGAAAACCGCCGCTTCCGACGGGCACAGCTCTTCCGCGCCGCCTGCCACCATCACGGTCTGGTAGCCGTGACGAATCGCTTCCCAGGCGTAGCCAATCGCCTGGCTGCCAGAGGTACAGGCGCTTGAGGTGGGGATCACCCGTCCGCGCAGGCCAAAGAACAGTCCGGTATTCACCGCCGTGGTGTGCGGCATCATCTGCACGTAGGTGGTGCCGGTGATGTTGTGGGTGTGCTTTTCGGTGAGCATGGAGGCAAACTCGCTGACCGGTCCGGTGCTGCCCGTCGACGAGCCGTAGGCGATGCCGGTCTGACCGTTGGTCAGCACCGCGTCGTCGATCAGTCCCGCCTGCTCCAGCGCCAGCTCGGTGGCGCGGGTTGAGAGCAGCGACACGCGGCCCATAGCGCGAATGCGCTTACGGGTATAGTGAGCGGGCAGAGTGAAATCTTCAATCGGCGCGGCGAGCAGGGTTTGCAGGCCGTCATACGCCTGCCACTCCGTCATGGTACGTACCGCATTTTCATACTCGCGCAGACGCCGCGAGATGGTCGGCCAGTCCTCGCCGAATGCGGTGATGCCGCCCATGCCCGTAATCACTACCCGGCGGGTCATAGCATGCCTCCGTTGATCGATATCACCTGTCGCGTCACATAGCCTGCTTTATCCGACATCAGGTAGCTCGCCAGCCCGGCCACTTCCTCGGCCTGGCCCATACGCTGCATCGGGATCATCGACATCGCCGCGTTCAGCGCGGCTTCATCCATCTCGATCATACCGGTATCAATCAGCCCCGGCGCGATGCAGTTGACGGTGATTTTGCGTTTTGCCAGCTCGGTGGCGAGCGCTTTGGTGGCGCCGATGATCCCGGCTTTCGCCGCGCTGTAGTTCACCTGCCCACGGTTGCCCATAATGCCTGACACCGACGACAGGGTGATGATCCGCCCGCCCTTGCGGGTGCCGATCATCGGCATAATGCAGGGATGAATGACGTTATAAAAACTGTCGAGATTGGTGTGGATCACGCTGTCCCAATCATCGTCGCTGAGCGCCGGAAATGCGCCGTCGCGGGTAATACCGGCGTTACTGACCACGCCATACCACGCGCCGTGGTCAGCGATCGCCTGTTCCAGCACCGTACGGCACTGCTCGCGGTTGCCCACGTCAAAGGTGAGTAAACGGCCCGCGCCGCCTGCCTGGACAATCGCCTCCAGCGTCTCCTGCGCGCCCGCTTCATCACGATGGTAATGCACGCCGACGGTGAAACCGTCCGCCGCAAGCTGAAGGGCGATAGCGCGGCCAATGCCTTTGCTGGCGCCGGTGACCAGTACGGATCTCATGATGGTGTTCCCTGGTTAAAAAGTGTGGTTAATTCTTCCTCGCTCGGCTGGAAGGTGTTTACGCGGCCCGTGGCGAGGGAAATATTATCCGCATGAATGGTGCACTCGAAGCTGCCAAAGCGCTCATCCTGCATCAGACGTTCGATGGTGATGGTCAGTGTGCTGCCTGCGGCAAAATGCCCTGCGTCGCACACCAGCTCGCGCGCGCCCAGCACCATACCCAGCGCACAGTGCGGCAGCCCTTTTTGCATCCGGTGCCATTCAGACCAGACGCCCACGGTCTGAGCCATCAGCTCCAGCGCAAACCAGCCGGGCAGGTTGCCGCCTGCGTCCAGAAACGGCGCCAGAACGCTCCGTTCGTTCACCGTCACGCTGCAAACGGCGCGGTCATCGGTGACGCTTTCCACGCTCTCAAGCAGCATCATCGGCGTGTCGTGAGGAAGATAATCCCCGGGTGGTAAGTAGCGCATCATACTCTCCCCAGCAGAAGGCTGGCGTTGTTGCCGCCAAACGCGAAGGAGTTTGACAGGATCACCGCTTTTTTCAGCGGTGCGCTCTGGTGCAGTAGGCCGAAGGTGGGTAGGGTGTCGTCCGGCGCGTAGCGGGAAAAATCCTGCGGCGGCAGCGGCAGGTCTCGGGTCAGGATCAACCAGCTCAGGGCGGCCTCGGTGATCCCGGCGGCGCCCAGCGTGTGGCCGGTAAGATGTTTCGTGGAGCTGCACGGCACGCGGTCGCCAAAGAGATCGTGGATCACCTGCGCCTCAATGCGATCGTTCAGCGGCGTGGCGGTGCCGTGCAGGTTGATATAACCGACGTCCGCCGCCGTCATGCCCGCCTCGTTCAGCGCCTGGGTGATGGCGCGGATCGCCCCTTCGCCCTGCGGATGTGGGGCGGAAATATGGTACGCATCGCTGGATTCCCCCGCGCCCAGGAGCGCAATCTCGCCCGGCTCGCGGGTCAGTACCATCAGTGCTGCCGCTTCGCCAATGGTGATCCCCCGACGGTTGCGGCCAAACGGTTCGCACAGGGTCGGGGAGAAGGATTCCAGGCTGTTGAAGCCGTTGACCGGCATGCGGCTCAGGCTGTCGGCTCCGCCGACGATGGCGACGTCCACCAGACCGGCGTCGATCAGGCGACGGCCGCTGATGATCGCTCGTGCGCTGGAGGAGCAGGCGGTCGAGATGGTATACGCCGGGCCGTCCAGCGCAAGCCAGCTGGCGAGAAAGCGCGACGGATCGCCCAGCTCCTGCTGCGGATATTGCCACTGCGGACTGCGCTCGCCGTTCTGCGCGCGGCGCACGTACTCATCACCCTCGTCCAGTCCGGAGGTGCTGGTGCCCAGCACCACCGCCACGCGGTCGCGCCCCACGTGCGCAATGGCCGCATCGACGGCGGGCCGGATTTGCGCCAGCGCCGCCAGCAGCAGCTGGTTGTTGCGACTTCGATGCGCAGAAAAAGACCCGGGAACAGGGGGAAGATCACCCTCCACCCCACCCAGCACGGCCTCGGGTAAGCCCTGTAGCCAGCCCGCACGCTGGCGCATCCCGGGGGCCACGCCAGCGTTCAGGTTTGCCGCTATTTCATCAGCCGAGTTGCCGAGCGCGTTGACCATGCCAACGGCAGAAAGGTAAATCATCTCAGTCACCCAGATATTGAATGGTGATGTGGTAGTGAAAAGCGTGCTGCACAATGCTAATCGGTTCACGCCTGCCGTTACGGTTCAGGTAGGCAATTTCCGTGACCAGCTTGCCATCGGGGTTGCGCAGTTCGCGTCTGGTGTCAGTATCGTTCAGCGTCCAGCCTTTCGGCAACTGCGGCTGCCAGGCGCTGAGAGGCCAGTGGCTGAGCATCACGTCGGCCAGCACCTGGCTGGCGGGCGGCAGCTGCGGCATCACAACCGACTGCTCAGTGTGGATCCCGGTGTCGTCGTAGGTGGCGAGGAACAGGCGGATCCCGACGGAGGAGAGGCCGGCAAGCGTCACTTTATCGCCATCGGCGTTCAGCATCACCAGCAGCGACTGGGTCTGGCCTTTAAAACTGCCGGTAAGCAACTGCTGCGCGCGGATGGCAGGCGTGATGCCCGGCGGTGGCAGCGTGACGCGGGTGCCGGGCTGGAGCCAGGCCTGAGGGCGCGCGTCATCGCGGTTCGTCGTATGGCTACACCCCGCCAGCAACAGGGCCATCATCACTGCCGCCAGGCGAATGAAACGGGTCATGGTAAGTTCTCTTTGTTAGTCGGCATCGCCAGCGGGGCGAGCAGGAACGCGGTGAAGATACCGCTCACCAGCACAATGCCAAAGCTGCTGATGGCCTGAGTGGTGCTGAACACCAGCATTCCCAGCGTCAGCAGGGTGGTCATCATGGCGAGGGTAATCGCCAGCATGGAGGTCAGCGGCGTGCCGCGCGGGTTGCTGAAAAACAGCGTGTAGTTGATGCCAATGCCGAGGACCAGCACCAGCGCCAGCAGGGAAAACAGGTTCACCGGATGGCCCGTCACGGCCAGCGCCGCCAGCCCGCCGCCCAGCGACAGCACGGACGGCACCAGCGCCACCAGCCCTTTTCGCCAGCCGAGGCGCACCACCGCGCCGCAGGCAATCACCGCCAGCGCCACGCCCAGCAGTCCCGTCAGCAGCGCGCGGTAGAGTGCAAACAGGCTGTCGAAGCTGGCCTTACGGTCAACCCAGACGACTCCGGGATGGCGGGCGGCCAGCTCACCGAGCGCAGCGCTGTTTCTGACGCCATCGACCGGGACCAGCACACCGCTTTTGCCGTCCGGCAGCGTCAGCCACAGCAAACGCCAGCCCTCGCTGGCCGGGCTGGCGAGCCACGCCTCCACGCTGACAGGCATGGCGTTCAGATTCGGGGCGACGGCATTCAGCCCCGTGCTTTGCAGCATTTTCGTCACCGTCGGCGCGGCGTTACGCAGAAGTTGCAGATCGCTGTTCTGCCGCGCCAGCGAGTTCAGCGGCAGGGTGCGCCAGCGGGTTAATTCTCCGGCTTTTTGCGCCTGCGCCAGCGCCGGGGTAAACGCCTCCAGCCGCTCCAGCGTTTCCTGAGCCGACGCGCCATACACCACGAACCACTTCTGATCGACATTTTGCCCGGTCAGGGCGGTGATGGTTTTTTCCTGCGCCAGAATGTCCTGCGGCAGCGCCTGAAGCCGGGCGATATCGTCATCCACCCGCAGGCTGGCGATCCCGATGGCGGAGAGCAGCGCCAGTGCTACCGGCAGCCCGACGGAGAGGGTTTTGCTGTCGCGCCAGGCGTTCAGCCAGCGCTGCATCATCCCTCTCAGGGGGATCGGGCGAACCGGCATGCCACGGCACAACCACGGGTGCCAGAAAATTACCGTCAGGCACGAGGCGCTCAGCCCTGCGGCGGCGAACACCGCCATCTGACGAATGCCGGGGAAGGGGGCCAGCATCATGAAGAGATACGCCACGACGGTGGTCAGCAGCGCCAGCAGCAGCGCGTTACGCACTTTTGCCAGGCTTTGCCAGGGCGAGTGTTCCGCGCCGTGCACCATCCGCTCCGTGAGGTAGTAAATCGTATAGTCCGCCGAGATGCCGATGATGCTCATGCTCATCACCAGCGTCATCAGGTGCAGCTCACCGAACAGCAGGAGCGTCACGACCGTCCCCGCCAGCGCGCCGATGGCAATGGAGAGCAGGCTCAGCAGCAGCGGACGTACGGAGCGAAACACCGACACAATCAGCAGGATCACCCCGAGCACCGTGGCGACGCCAAGCGTGGAAATATCTTTTTTAGCCTGCTGGCTGGCGTAATCGCTGTAGAACACCGTCCCGCGCGACAGCAGCTGCGCCTGTGGATACTGGCTTTTCAGCGTCTGCTGCATCGCGTTGAGGGTGGTCACCAGCTGGTGGGTTTGCTGCATGTCAAACGACGAGCCTGCCAGCTCGCCGTGCAGCAGATACCAGTAGTTCCCGGCCGCATCTTTTGTCACCAGCCAGCCGTCCATCAGCTGCATCTTCTGGCTGTTCTTCGCCAGCGCGAGCTGCGCGCCGCGCATCAGCATCAGCGGATCGTTTTGCAGCTCCTTGCCGCTCACGCCGGAAAAGGCGGAGTAGAGCTGGGACAGGATCCACTGAGCCTGCGCTTCACCGCCGTTTTGCAGGCGGGCGCGGGTGGCCGGATCGACCAGGCCATTGCGGTGCTGCCAGAAGAAATCTCCCCAGGCCTGTTGCCCGGCGGCATCCAGCGGACCTTTTACGACACTCAGCGCCTGGCTGCGTTGCAGCAGGGTTAACCACTGCTGCGCCACGCGCGGGTCCGGCTGTTTACCAGGGCTGACCAGCCAGATGAGCTGGCGGTCGAGGCGCTGCATAAATCCGTCGTTGAGAGCGGGAGGGATCGTGCCGAGCGTCTGTTTCGGCAGCATGGCGAGCACGCTGCTGTTCAGCCGCGCGCCGGGCAGCAGCGACAGCAGCACGCCCAGCAGGATCAGGCATACCGCGGCCCACAGCAGCGCCGGGCGCAGGGCGTTACGGTGCGGCAAAGCGCTGGCGTTCTGCATCGGTCAGGCGGGCGGGGGTCAGTTGGTGGCGGGAGAGGGCGATATCCGTCGTGTCGCCCTGCTTATCGTTCAGGCGAATGGATTCCAGATAGATCGCGCCCTTCAAATCAAGGGTGGAGAAAATCTTGTCCAGCGGTGTGGTGACAGGCGTCAGCACCAGCGACCAGCGGCCTTCACCCAGGTCTTTGAAATCGACGCGGAAGTTCTCTTCCAGCACCTTGCGGTCGGCCTGGAACAGCGCCCGCAGCAGATGGTTGAACTGGAACATCTGCGGGTTAGTGTCGGCGGTAATGGTCTGCGGCGGCTGACCGTTGACGATTTGCACCATCCGTTTGTCATCCAGCAGCAGCGTCATCGGGAACGGCGCTTTTTGATCCCACAGCAGGCCATTGTCACGGGCGATCAGCATCTCCCCCTGCGAGCGCAGGGGCTGAGGCATGTCCTTGATCGTGCGGGTCTGTTCGAAGTGTGCGCGCACCACCGGTTGCTCCGCAAACCGCTGTTGCAGTTCATCCAGCGTGACCGCGTTCACCAGCGGGCTTACCAGCAGCGCGAGTAGCGTTATCCACTTCATGGCGCGATCCCCATGCGTTCGAACAGAATGGCCGGGCTGACAAAGCACATCTCCCGGCTTGCTTCCTCCACCGCCACCTGAATGGTGTAGCCGGTGGTGGTGCGTTTCCCGGTTTGCGCGTCGAAGATTTGATAGGCGATGCGCAGACGGTTTTCAACCTCTTCAATGTGGGCGCGGACGCGAATGCGCTGCTCGAAGGTCACCGCGTCGCGGTATTTCACCCGGGTATCCACCACCGGCCAGACGTAGCCGGACGCTTTCATCTGGCGATAGCCGTAATCAAACTGGTTGAGCAGCGCTTCGCGGGCAATCTCAAAATAGCGGAAATAGTTGCCGTGCCACACCACGCCCATCATATCGACGTCGTGGAACGGAACGGTGATTTCAACTTCAGCCGTAAAGCGGGGATCGGTCAGCACCCTTTACTCCTTCTCGTTGACCTCTGGCAGCTGCCAGAAATCGAAAAAATTAAACCAGTCGAGCGGCGACAAGAGCGCGTAATGCTCCAGCCGCTGCGCATAGCGATCGACGGTCTGCTGTAGCGCCTGCTGGCGTTCGCCGCGTGGCAGCAGCAGCGGGTCGGCAAACGGCTCGCAGTGCAGGGTCAGCTTTCCCTGCTGGCAGAGGGCAAAAATCAGCACCACCGGGCAGCGCAATAGGGACGCCAGGATAAACGGTCCCTGCGGGAACGGCGCGGGCTGGCCCATAAATTCGCTCCATATCACCCGCCAGCTGCCGCCGCGCTGCGGGGTGACGGCGATCCGATCGCCCACGATCGCCACCCATTCGCCGCGATCCAGCTTCTCTTTAATGAGGATGGCGGTCTCCGGGCCAATGTCGGTGACCGGCATCAGGTGAATGCCCGCTTGCGGCGCCATCTCCTCCATCACCTGTTTAAAACGCTGAGCATTGTCGCTAAAGACCAGCGCGTTGATGGTTTTCGCCCCTTCGCGCTGGGCCAGCGCCCGGCAGGCTTCCACATCGCCAAGATGCGACGCGAGCAGCAGTTTGCCCTGAGGATCGTCAAGACCCAGCGCCTCCTGCGCGCCTGGCGCAAAGACCAGATCGCGATGAAGCTTCATTTCGCCGCGCCAGCTGGCCACTTTGTTCAGCATGGCATGACCGAAGCGCAGGAAGTGGAAAAAACTGTTAAGCCGTGCGGGTTGCGGCATTTGCCGCTGTGCCATCACCGTTTTAACCCGCGTCAGCCACTGCTGCGACGCCTGACGCGCAGCGCGGGCGGTCAGCCAGTAGACGCCCGTAACCGGCCACAGCAGGATGGTAAACGCCTTTCGCCCCAGCAACTGCCAGACGCGCAACATCAGGCGCATGCCCCATAATCCTTTCACCTCCTGCTGCTGCGCCCAGTGCTGCGAGCGGCGACGCATCAGCAGGGAAGGAATGCGCGGCAGCATGCCGAGAAACAGACGGGTATGCATCAACGAGATGCGCACGTTGTCTTTCAGGGCATCGAAATGGGATACCCCGTCCGGCGGATAGGTCACGCGGGTGGGCAGAAAATAGCTGGTGTTGCCCTGCCAGTAGAGGCGCACCATCACTTCAGTATCAAAATCCATCCGCCAGCCGAGCGGCGTGCCCGCCGCCAAACGCATTACCGGCGCTATCGGGTAAACGCGAAACCCGCACATGCTGTCTTTTAGTTGCAGGGAGAGGGTTTCAATCCAGACCCAGACGTGTGTAATCCAGCGCCCGTACAGGCGCGAACGGGGGATCGAGTCATCATAAACGGGCTGACCGGAAATGAGCGCATCGGGATGGCGTTCGGCCAGCGCCAGCAGTTTGGGGATGTCTTCAATAGCGTGCTGGCCGTCAGCGTCCACCTGAACGGCGTGGGTGAAGCCGCGATCGGCACAGGCTTTCAGCCCCTGCATCACCGCCGCGCCTTTGCCGCTGTTTTCGGCGAGGCGCAGCAGCGTGACCTGCGGACGATCCGCCGCCAGCGCTTCAAGCGTGCGGCGCGTGGTTTCATCGCTGCCGTCGTCCACCACCAGACAGGGCAGATCGAAAGGCGCCAGGCGCGCCAGCACCGAAGCCATCATCGCCCCGTGGTTATAGCACGGGATCAGCACGCAGGGACGGAAGGTTACTGACATAAGCGAATCTTCCCGCTGCTGGCGGTGTGACGCTCGTTACCCGCATGGCGCTGGTAGCTAAAGGTCAGCATCTGGCGTTCGGGCTGCCAGGCAAGGAGCAGCGTGACCGTGTTCTCCGGTAACAGCGGAGCGGCGAACTTTACGTTCTGAATACTGTGAAAACGGTAGCCCGGCGCCAGCGCGGCGGCGTAATGCATCACCCGGTCGAGCTGGGCTACGCCCGGCAGCAGCGGCTGTACGGCGAAATGTCCCTTAAACCAGAGCAGGTCAGGATCAAGATAAAGGGTTATCTCCAGATACCCGGGGCCAGGCTCGCGGCGTTCGATTTCAGGGATTTTCATGAAACAACTCCTGTAGCTGCGCAGTTACGCGCTTGTTCATGCTGTTGACCGGAATTTCATCAACGATCCGCCAGTAGCGCGGCACGGCAACCGGTTCAAGCCAGGGGCGAAGGGCGCGACGCCAGGCGAGCTCCTGCGCTTTTTTGCTCTGTTCGTGTTGCTGACGCACCGCTTTATTCAGCACCAGCAATACGCCAATACCCTGACGCCCGCCGCGCGTCACCGTCAGCGCGGCGGCTTCGCGGATGCCGTCCAGCGCCAGCAGGCGGCGCTCAATGTCATCGAGCGAAATGCGCTTATCTTCAATTTTGACCACCCGACCGCGGCGCCCGACGAGGCTGAACTGCCCGTCAGCCGTGAAGTGCAGGATATCATCCAGCAGGACCCCCTCCGCCTCGGGGATCAGCGGCGACGTCACGCGATCGCCGTGAAACGTCACGCCGGGGAAAGGCTGCCAGCGGATGCTTTCCTCCTGACGGTAGCGCCAGGCCATAACCCCCGTTTCCGTGCTGCCGTATATTTCATCCGGCCAGACGTTGAGCCAGGCCTGAACCGCGGCGACCTCCTGCCAGGGCAGCGCGCCGCCAGCGGAGAAGAGCAGGTTGACGGGGGGCGGCGTCAGCGACGCGTCCAGCCGCTTGAGAAACGCCGGACTGCTGATGAAAAGATAGCGTTTATTGTCGGGAAGGGCAGAGAGCTGCTCGGCATAGTTGAGCAGGCTGGCGTGCAGCGGCAGGCCGAGCGCCATGGGTAAGACGACACGAAACGTCAGGCCATACAGGTGGTGCAGCACCACGGAAGCGACGACGTGACAGCCTGCCAGACGATCGCCAAAATGTTCCGCCAGCAGACGAGCCTCACGATCCAGGCTGACCACCGGCTTACTCACCCGCTGCGGCGTGCCGGTCGAGCCGGAGGTGTAAAGCTCGATCGTGCGCATCTCATCGATGGCAGGCAGCGGTGAAAAGGGATGGCCTGCCCGCTGAACGGAAGCCACCCGCAGCTGTCGCCCCTGAAAATCGAGCGTGGTGTCGCTCAGGACGCCGCTGAACAGCGCCCGCTGTTCGTTAAGCTGCGCCGCCCGGCTGTGCCCAGGGAGGACCGGCGTTTTACCCGCATGCAGCGTCGCCAGCAGCGCGACAATAAACAGATAACCGTTTTCGATGCACAGCGCCCAGCGCTCGCCTTCTTCATCACGCAGCGTGTCGACCAGCTGAGTGACGTCGTGGCGCAGATCGCCAAGCGTCCAGAGATGGTTGTCCTGCCAGGCGACAGGGGTGTCGTCAGGGCGGGGGGCACTGAGCCACTGGCTAAGCGGGAGAGGGTTAAGCATCGTTTTTCATCACCCGTTGTCGCACCAGCCACTCGCCGGCCATCAGCGTGCCCATCAGGAGATAGGCAATCATCCCGTTCCACAGCGTCCACAGACGGATATCGGCGTGTAATACGGTAAACAGCGCGATCGCCCCGTTAATAATAAAAAAGCCGCACCAGACCTGGGTAACCCGGCGCGTGTAACGTACCCCGACGGGGGAGAGATCCGGTTCACGCAGGCGCGCCAGCCGTTCAACGACAGGCATTGCCGTCCACAGCGAACCGCCAAACACCGCCAGCATCACCAGATTCACCACCACCGGATAAAACAGCACCCACTGGTGCGCGTGCAGGACGTAGCTCGCCGCGCAAAGCGCTATGCCAGCCAGCGCCACGCTCACGAAAAGATAACGCAGGGGACCGCCCTGCCGACGGGCCTGGCAGACGCGTAACAGCAGCACCAGCGCCATCACGGGCAGTATCCCGTGCAGGCTATTATTTGCCAGCCCAAAGCCGATCAAAAACGGCCATGCCAGCAGCATCAGCCCCGTCAGGGCGGGAAGAACTGGAATCGAACGCACGTTACGCGTCGCGCTGAAGCTGTTCCACAACGTCCACGACGTCCTGCACCGTGCGCACCGCTTTGAAGGTTTCGGGCTTGATTTTATGGCCCGTTTTCTTTTGCAGGTGCACTACCATATCGACGGCATCAATGCTGTCGAGATCCAGATCCTCGTAAAGCCGTGCCTCAGGGGTAATATCCTCCGGGGCGACTTCAAACAGCGTAATAAGAAGCGCAGAGACTTCCTGATAAATCGTTTGTTGTTCTGTCATAGCGGTCATTCTCAGGCGCGTTGTTGATGAATAAAAGCCGCGAGCGTGGCAACGGAATAGAAGTGCTGACGCATCTCGTCACTTTCGGCAGAAAGCACTACGCCGTACTGATTTTTTACCGCCAGCCCCAGCTCAAGGGCGTCGATTGAGTCCAGACCGAGGCCGTCGCCAAAGAGCGCGGCGTCTGTATCAATATCCTCTGGGGTAAGTTCTTCCAGATTCAGCGTAGAGATAATGAGATTCTTAATTTCAAGATAGAGCGCTTGCATCTTTCGTTCCTGACAAAGATTGAAGACCGGTTGTTAACTGATGCTGCATATGCCGGTTTAACTGCCTTGCTGCCAGCGCGGGTTCGTGCTGACTCGCATCATAAAAATCATGAATGTTGATGCGTTCGCGAACATCCACGGTGAAAACAGGTTTGTTGGGGGGCACGTTATACCAGCTGCTCTGTTTATCCAGCATCCGTTCGCTACAGTGGATCACCACCACGCGCACGGCGCTGTTGCAGCGAACGGCGATATTCGCCGCCCCACGTTGCAGGGTAATGGCTTCCCCCACCCGGGTGCGGGTGCCTTCAGGGAAGATAAGCAGGGTGTCGCCCTGGGCCAGACGCTGCTGGCTTGCGGCAAGCAGCGTGTCGGCTTCGCTGTTAATCAGATAGTCCGCCGCGCGGATCACGCCGCTGACGAACGGGTTACGCAGCAACGCGCTTTTCACCAGACAGTCAGTTTCGTTCATCACCGACGCCAGCAAAACGTAGTCCAGCAGCGAGGGATGGTTCGCAATCACCAGACAGCGTCGCTCGGCGCGCAAAACGTCCAGGTTGTTGAAATGGTAATCCAGTACCCCTACACCGCGTACCACCGCGAGGAACAGGCGGAAACTGGCAGAAATAGTGCGGCGTGCCAGGCGGCGACGTTGAGTGCGGTCACGCTGGAAAATCAGCAGCAGGTTAAACCACACCAGCGACAGCGTCAGCCCGCCGAGGCCGAACAGGGCGAAGCACAATCCGGTCATCAGCATGCGCCATACCCGATCGAGGCGGGAACGTAACCCTCTCATTGGCGCGTCCATTGCCACAGCAGACGCTCGCCCGGCAGGGTAAACTGGCGCTCGTCCCGCAGGTAATGGCGCAGGAACTGCAGGCTTTGCGGCAGCGCGGGCTCTTCAGGCCTGCGGTTGGCGTGCGTTTCACAGCTGAGCGTATTTCCGGCCTCAATTACCAGCGCCAGCGCGTAGGGCCAGACGGGCATCTGCGGCGGCAGCCCGGCGTGATAAAACTCCGGCAGCAGACCGTCGAAATCTACCAGCAACACGCGTGAGTAGCCCGCATGTAGCAGACTCAGCACCTCGCATAAGCTCTGCTGGAAGGTATCCATACCGGCGGAAACCGACGAAGAGACAACAGGCTGACGCGCGGCGATAGTGAGATTGCCGACCGCCGAGTTGTGTACCGACATGGCAAAATCGGTGGGGGAAACGGGCTGATCTGCCGCCAGGGCCTGGAGAATACGAAAATTGCGTTCCAGCTCCCCGTGACGGCTGCTGTAGACGACGGCGTCGATGCGGTGTTTGCGCAGCATCATCAGGCCAAGATCAACGGCCAGCTTGCTGCCTGAATTCAGGCGGCGGGCGGTCATCATCGGCAGATCGGTCAGTTTCGCCAGCGGTGCATCAGGATCGATGGCGTCAGACCGGCGTGACCATGCCTGCCATTCGTCGGCATCGCTGAGTCCTGGCGCTCTTGCCTGCCAGTCGATAAGGGTAAGTGTAAATTTCATCTACGCGCGTCCGCGATAAACCTGTTTCTGTGACTTTTTCTTCGCCAGCGCGATTTGCTGCGCACATCGTACAATGTTGTCGTCGCGCTGGCGAATAAACGTCACTTTTAACCCTTTCCACCCGGTTATCCCGGCAAACGGCTTTTTGGCCGACCCGGACCCAGCAGAATGGCGAGTTTACTGCCTCCTTTCGTGGTTTCCATCCAGATTTTACAGACGCTGGTGAGCGGCACGGAGAGCAGCATGCCCACCGGTCCCAGCAGCCATCCCCAGATCAGTAACGATAAAAACACCACCATCGTCGACATGCCCAGACGGTGACCCATCATGCGCGGTTCGAGAATATTGCCCAGCACCATATGCACGACGAGGAACAGCGCTCCTACCAGCATGCACTCATAAAAACCGTTAAACAGGAACGCCTGGATCATCGGCGGAACGGCAGAAAGCACCGCGCCGATATTGGGCACGTAGTTCAGTAAAAACGCCAGCACGCCCCACATCAGCGCGAACTGCACGTCCAGCAGCACCAGCCCCAGCCAGACGATCACGCCGGTCCACAGGCTTAACAGCGTTTTCAGCGCCAGATATTTGGACACACCCTTCAGCGCGCGATGCAAGCCGGCAATGTGGATCTGCGGATTGTTCAGGGCAAAACGCAGCTTATACGGCACGTGGCGCACTTCGAACAGCATAAACACCACCGTCATCACCAGCAGCAGAATGCTGGCCATTGCCCCGGAAAGCCCGGTCATCAACGTGGTGGCGTAGGTCATCACCTTCTCGGAATCCATCCGGCGCAGCATCCGTTCCGGTGAGATATGCAGATTCACGAACGGCAACATGCGCTGGAGATCGACCAGCTTGCGCGTCAGCTCTTTATTGTACTGCGGCAGCATGGTGGAAAATTCGCTCAGCGAGGCGGCGAGCACGCCGAACAGCGCCGTCAGGACAACCAGCATCACCATCACCACAATGGTAATCGCGACCGGGCGGCTGATGCCCCGGCGTAAAAACCACGTCACCAGCGGGTTGAGGACGATGGCGAAAAACAGCGCCAGCAGAAGCTGAACAATGATATCCGCCGCCGCATGGATACCCGCAAGGATAACCACCAGGCAGGCGAGTTTTAATAAAATATGAAGTCCGGCTTTGTCGGGCGGGCTGGCAGTCATAAGAATTCCTTTTTCCGGGGGGCTTGCTAATTGTAGTGCGCAGGATTCGCTTCGTCTGGAGCGTTAGTCTTAAAGTCATGGAAAAAAAATGGCCCCCGGCGCAAGCGACGGAGGCCACGTCATCCTGGTGAACGATTACTGGATCACGAGGGTGTTAATGATGTTTTCAGCGGTTGCCTGCGCTTTTTGCTGATTATCTGCAGGCAGAGTGATCTGCATGGTCAGCAGTTTATTATCTACCTTGCCGAGAACCACGGAGGAGTAAGCGGTCTGGCCTTTGGCGGAGATGATGCTGTCCAGCTGTTGCAGCGTGTGGCCTTTCAGCTCGATAGACTTATTGGTCACCACCTGAAGCTGCGGGTCGCGGCTGCGCTGCTGATCTTCCAGACGTTTGGACAGCACACCCAGATCTTCGCTGGTATCGTCACCGACAATCACAATGACTGCTTTTTGCCCGGTGGCATCGGAGTAGACGTGCATGTTGTTCGCCTGGGTGCCCAGCTTACCGCTCTGATCGGTCATGTCCGCGGGCAGAGAGAAACTGAGTTTGCCATCCATCAGGCTCACCGGCTGACCGGTGGCGTTGCTTTCTGCTGACGCGCCCTGAGCAGGCGTTTTGGTGTCGCTGTTATCACAGGCTGCAAGGCCAACAACCAGCAGGCCAATCCCGACATATTTAACCAGATTGCGCATTGACTTCTTCCTTTCGATAAACGGCCATAGCGGCTCATTCGTTCATCTTATCACAACTGATAAAGCGAACCCTTAACCTGCCTGCAATGCGGAGATTTCAGATTTATCTGCCAGTCTTTTCAGCAGCATATTCAACAGCACGCCGTACATCGGCAGGAAGAAGACCAGGCTGATAAGCACCTTAAAGGCGTAGTCCACCAGAGCGATTTCCATCCAGTGTTCTGCCATGAAGGCGTCCGGGCTGCGCCAGAAGGCAATGAAGAAGAAGGCCAGCGTATCGCTCACGTTACCGAACAGCGTGGAAGCCGTTGGTGCCATCCACCAGCGATGGTTCTGACGCAGGCGGTTAAACACGTGGACATCGAGGATCTGCCCCAGGGCATAGGCCATAAAGCTGGCGGCGGCAATACGCGCGACGAACAGGTTGAAGTGCGTCAGCGCTTCGAAGCCCTGCCAGCTTCCCATGTAAAACAGCGAGGAGATGGCGTAGGAGACAAACAGTGCCGGGATCATCACCGCAAAAATAATCCGCCGCGCCAGCGGTGCGCCAAAAATACGCACGGTTAAATCCGTCGCAAGGAAAATAAACGGGAAACTGAACGCGCCCCAGGTGGTATGGAAACCAAAAATGGAGATGGGGAGCTGTACCAGATAGTTACTGGAGATGATCACCAGCAGATGAAATAGCGAAAGCCAGAACAACGCCTTGACGCGTTGCGATTGTGTAAAGGAGTTCATATTGTACCTTTTTGATTAATATTTGGGGTGAGGGAACCCAATAAAGCCGCCGCATGATACTGCTTTCACGACACTTTGCAATGGCTAATTTTCACGCAATCGTTAACCTGGTTTGCATTGGCGATAGCGGGGCGTAAACTACAGCCGTTTTTACCTGAACGAGAAGAACATGACCGACCTGTTTTCCAGCCCAGACCACACGCTTGATGCTCAGGGCCTCCGTTGCCCGGAGCCGGTAATGATGGTGCGTAAGACCGTCCGTAACATGCAGAGCGGCGAAACGCTGCTGATCGTCGCCGATGACCCGGCCACTACCCGCGATATTCCCGGTTTTTGTACCTTTATGGAACATGAACTGGTAGCGCAGCAAACCGGGACCTTGCCGTACCGGTATTTGATTCGTAAGGGGTAAGTGCGGCCTGATGCCCGGCGGCGCTTCGCTTGCACGGGCCTACGGGTCTAGTAGGTCGGGTAAGGCGCAGCCGCCACCCGACAAGTACTCATCACAATTTCGAACCATCGTTTCAAAATTTCGCGCTTTTTGTGAGGCGCTTCACCCTCCTTTTTCCAGCCGTAGTCTAATTTTTATACGTCAAAAACTAAAACATCGTTTTAACGCTTATTTCACTACCCTGGAGTTGACTCAATGAAAACGACCCTCAAGCCGTTACTGGCTGCTCTGTGCCTGTCTGCTTTTGCCTGCACCGTTTCTGCCCAGACCATCAAAGCCGCCGATGTGCATCCTGAAGGCTACCCGAACGTGGTGGCGGTTCAGCAGATGGGTGAAAAACTCAAACAACAAACCGATGGCAAGCTGGAGATTAAGGTCTTCCCCGGCGGCGTGCTGGGGGATGAAAAGCAGATGATTGAGCAGGCGCAGATGGGGGCGATAGACATGATCCGCGTCTCTATGGCGCCGGTTGCCGCCATCCTGCCGGATATCGAAGTGTTTACGCTGCCCTACGTATTCCGCGATGAAGACCACATGCACAAGGTGATCGACGGGGATATCGGCAAGCAGATTGGCGACAAGCTGACCGCCAACCCGAAATCGCGCCTGGTCTTCCTCGGCTGGATGGATTCCGGCACCCGCAACCTGATCACCAAAGAGCCAATCGTTAAACCGGAAGACCTGAAAGGGAAGAAGATCCGCGTCCAGGGTAGCCCGGTGGCGCTGGCCACGCTGAAAGCGATGGGGGCGAACTCGGTGGCGATGGGCGTCAGCGAGGTTTACAGCGGCATGCAGACCGGGGTGATCGATGGCGCGGAGAACAACCCGCCAACCTTTATCGCCCACAACTATATGCCGGTCGCCAAAAACTACACGCTGAGCGGCCACTTTATCACCCCGGAAATGCTGCTCTATTCCAAAGTGAAATGGGACAAGCTCAGCGCTGACGAACAGCAAAAGATCCTGACGCTGGCCCGCGAAGCGCAGTTCGAGCAGCGCAAGCTGTGGAATGCGTATAACGACCAGGCGCTGGCGAAAATGAAGGCCGGCGGCGTGCAGTTCCACGACATCGATAAAACGGTGTTTATCAAGGCGACAGAGCCGGTGCGCGCGCAGTATGGCGATAAGCATCAGGATCTGATGAAAGCCATCGCTGACGTTCAGTAAGCCGGAGTACGTATGTCCGAACTCTACCTGAAGTGGATGGACCGTCTGTACCTGCTCGCAATGGTGGTGGCGGGTCTCTCGCTACTGGTGATGACGATTGTGATCCCCATTGGCATCTTCTCTCGCTATGTGCTCAATCGCGGCGAATCCTGGCCGGAGCCGATCGCCATTATCTGCATGGTGACGTTTACCTTTATCGGCGCGGCGGTGAGCTATCGCGCCGGGTCGCATATCGCGGTCAACATGCTCACCGACCGCCTGCCCGCGTCGCTGCAAAGAGTATGCGCGCGAGTGGTGGATCTGCTGATGCTGCTGATTTCTGGCCTGATGTGCTGGTACAGCTACTGGCTGTGCGTCGAGCTGTGGGAGCAGCCGGTGGCGGAGTTTCCGCTCCTGACCTCCGGCGAAAGCTATCTGCCTCTGCCTGTCGGGTCGGCCATTTTGATCCTGTTTGTGCTTGAACGCCTGCTGTTTGGCTCGCAGGAAAACCGTCCGGTCGTGCTGATCGGCAATCACAGTTAAGGGGTGAACAATGGATGCTTTTGTTTTGTTATTCACCCTCGCCATTTTGCTGGCGCTGGGGATGCCGGTGGCCTTCGCCGTCGGCTTAAGCGCCGTGGCGGGCGCGCTGTGGATTGACCTGCCGCTGGAGGCGCTGATGATCCAGATCACCAGCGGGGTCAATAAATTTACCCTGCTGGCGATCCCGTTCTTCATTCTTGCCGGGGCGATCATGGCGGAAGGGGGCATTGCCCGACGGCTGGTGAATTTCGCCTACGTGTTCGTCGGCTTTATCCGCGGTGGGCTGTCGCTGGTGAACATTGTCGCCTCGACGTTCTTCGGCGCGATTTCCGGCTCGTCGGTGGCGGATACGGCGTCTATCGGCAGCGTGATGATCCCGGAGATGGAGAAGAAGGGTTATCCGCGCGAATACGCGGCGGCGGTGACGGCCAGCGGGTCGGTGCAGGCGATTCTGATCCCGCCCAGCCACAACTCGGTGATTTACTCCCTGGCGGCCGGGGGAACGGTCTCCATCGCCACGCTGTTTATCGCGGGCGTGCTGCCGGGCCTGCTGCTGGGCGTGAGCCTGATGGTGCTCTGCCTGTGCTTCGCCCGCAAGCGCGGCTACCCGAAGGGGGACAAAATCCCGTTCAGGCAGGCGCTGAAAATTATGCTCGATGCCCTGTGGGGGCTGATGACGGTGGTGATTATCCTCGGCGGGATCTTGTCCGGGATTTTTACCGCCACCGAATCTGCCGCCGTGGCCTGCCTGTGGGCGTTCTTCGTCACCATGTTTATCTACCGCGACTACAAGTGGAGCGAACTGCCGAAGCTGATGTGCCGCACGGTGAAAACCGTCACCATCGTGATGATTTTAATCGGCTTTGCCGCGGCGTTTGGGGCGGTGATGACCTACATGCAGCTGCCGATGCGCATCACCGAATTCTTCACATCGCTCTCCGATAACAAGTACGTGATCCTCATGTACCTCAACATCATGCTGCTGCTGATTGGCACGCTGATGGACATGGCGCCGATCATCCTGATCCTGACGCCGGTGCTGCTGCCGGTGACCAATGCACTGGGTATCGACCCGGTGCATTTTGGGATGATCATGATGGTTAACCTGGGGATTGGGCTGATAACGCCGCCGGTCGGGTCGGTGCTGTTCGTGGCGAGTGCGGTGAGTAAGCAGAAGATCGAACACGTGGTGCGGGCGATGCTGCCATTTTACGGTATGTTGCTGGTCGTGCTGGGGATGGTGACGTACATTCCGGCGATTTCATTGTGGTTGCCGGGGCTGTTAGGGATGCAGTGACACGTGCGGCCTGATGCCCTCACCCCGGCCCTCTCCCGCGGGGAGAGGGGGCAAACACGAGAAACGGCAACCCGGTTGCCGTTTCACTTTTACCTTTGACGCAACAACCGCAACGCGTTCGCCGTAACCAGCACCGTCGCCCCCGTATCCGCCAGTACCGCCAGCCACAGTCCGGTCATGCCGAGCAGCGTGGTGACCAGGAAAATCCCCTTCAGACCCAGCGCAATGGCGATGTTCTGCCGAATATTGGCGCGCGTTGCCCGCGCAAGTTCTATCATCTGCGCCAGCCCGGTCAGGCGGTTGTGCGTCAGCGCCGCGTCGGCGGTCTCCAGTGCCACGTCGGTGCCGCTGCCCATCGCAATGCCGATGCTGGAAGCTTTCATTGCCGGGGCATCGTTTATTCCGTCCCCGACCATCGCCAGCGGGGCGTTGCTGTTCAGCTCGGTTACCGCGCTGACTTTATCCGCAGGCAACAATCCGGCCTTAAACTCCAGCCCCAGCGCGCCTGCAATCGCCGCCGCCGCGCGCGGATTATCGCCGGTCAGGATCACGCCCTGTACTCCCAGCCTGTGTAGCGCGTCGACGGCGTCTTTCGCATCGTCACGCAGGGTGTCGCGCAGCGCCAGCATGCCCATCGGCACACCGTCCTGCATCACGGTAATGACCGTCTGCCCGGACTGCTCCAGCGCCTCAACCTGTGGAGTAGAGCGCGCGTCCGCCGCGGCGATCAGCACTTTTTTGCCTTCGACCACAGCTTCAATCCCTGACCCGACCAGCGCTCGCTGGGCCGTTGCCGGAGGGATGTTCAGCCCGCGGCGCTGTGCTTCACGCACAATCGCCTGCGCCAGAGGGTGGGTGGAACCCTGCTCCACGGCAGCGGCCAGCGTCAGCAGGGCGTCTTCACTGATGTCCTGCGGATACACGCCGGTCACCTGCGGCCTGCCGACGGTCAGCGTGCCGGTTTTATCGAAGGCGATGTGCTGAATCTGGCTCAGCTGTTCCAGCGCCGCGCCGCCCTTAATCAGCGCCCCGCGACGTGCCGCCGCCGCCAGCCCGGAGGTAATCGCCGCCGGGGTGGAGATCACCAGCGCACAAGGGCAGCCGATCAGCAGCAGCGTCAGCCCTTTGTAAATCCAGCCCTCCCACGGCGCGCCGAAGAACAGCGGCGGGACGACGGTGACCAGCAGCGCCACCAGCATGATGGCGGGGGTGTAAATCCGGCTGAAGCGATCGATAAAGCGTTCTACCGGCGCGCGGCGCTCCTCGGCCTCTTCAATCAGCCTGAGGATGCGGTCGATGGCGCTGTCGCCCGGTTCGGAAAGGACCGTCAACTGCACCAGTCGGTCGATGCTGGTGGCGCCCGCAGGCACCTTTTCACCCGCCGCGCGCGCAACCGGGATGGATTCCCCGGTCAGGGCACTTTCGTCAAAACTTGCGGTGGCGGTAACGAGGGCCCCATCGGCTGGCAGACGTCCGCCTGCGGGCACTTCAATCACGTCACCCGGTCGCAGGGTGTTGATGGCGACCGTTTCACGCTGACCATCAATAACCCGCGTGGCGGTTTCCGGCTTTAGCGCCATCAGCGCGCTCACCCCTTTACGCGCCCGGCTCGCCGCCCAGCCCTCAAGGCGTTCGCCAATTAAGAACAGCAGCAGCACCATCGCCGCTTCCGCCGTCGCGCCAATAAACAGCGCCCCGATAGCCGCCACGCTCATCAGCGTTTCGATGGCAAACCAGCTGCCGCTTCTCATCAGACGCAGCGCCTGACGGGCAATCGGGGACAGGCCAACCAGCGTGGTGGCGATAAACGCCAGGTTGCCGAACGGGTGGTTGATCTGCTCCAGCCCCCAGCTCAGGGCCATCATCATGATGAGGGTGATAAGGGGCAGGTTTTCTTTTAGCGGGGACGTTTTTTCTGCGGGCGCCGTTTCGCTGCGCAGGGTATAACCCGCTTTGCTGACGGCGGCTTCAACCTGTCTGCTGACGTCGTTTTCGGCGCTGACCAGCAGCTTTTCGGTAGCGAACAGCACCTGAACGTGGCTCACGCCCGGCACCTGCTTCACCGCGTTTTCCACTTTGCGGGCGCAGGCCGCGCAGTCCATGCCGTTGACGACCCAGCTGTAGTGATTGCCGCTTTCAGGCAGCGTTTGAGTTTGCGTTTCGCATGCGCCCTCGCAGCAGCAGTCCTCTTTTGGCGGAACCGGGCTGAGCTTAAGTGCCGAGAATTGGGGAACTTTTTTAGGTATTTCTGGAGTCGACATGGCAGTCTCCGGTAATGATAATTTTCTCATTAACCGCAGCATACACTCTGGAGTCGACTCCAGAGTCAAGCGTTATTTAGATATACAGCGAACGCACAATCAGGAAGTGTCCGGCAAAGTAACAGGCGGCAGAAATCGCATTATCCGCACGGAAGCGGCGGCGATAGTGGCTGCCCAACCAGACGATGTTACCCAACAGCAACAGTGCGGCACCGAAGAACGCGGACATCGCAGGCGCTGTCGGACGGAAGAACCACAGCTCGCCCGCCAGCCACACCATCACCAGCGTCATGGCGATAAACGTACACACCGGCAGACGCATCTCTTCCAGACGCGACCAGATCACCGCGATCAGCAGGGCGCCAATCACCAGCAGCACCAGCGGCAGCGGCCAGAAGATGGAGAGCGTCATCTGGCTGGCAAAGTAGATGGTATAGAGCAGATGCGACAGGAAGAATGCCCCCACGGCGTACAGCAGACGCTGGCGCGGCAGCAGGGTTAAGGCATCGCCAATCAGGGACGCACACAGCCCCGCGAGGACAAGATAGCTGATGGCGTTAAACATCGGTGCCTGCCAGGCAAGCAACAGCAGGAGCAATAGCGTGACGGGTTTAAACAACCAGCGCTGCCAGGCTGGGCCACGGTAAGACGCATCGACGTAAAGCCATGCGGAAAAACAGACAGCGATAAATGACCAAAGCATATTAACTCCCTGTAACTGTTGAGGCTGAATGATCAGTTTCTGATCCAGTGTAGTGACGCGAGCGGGCGTTTGGCAATGCCGGGGCAGGCGAGGTATCCTGAATTCCGCATAATCTGATGGGATTTTTCAATGAGCAAGATGCCGCTGTTTTTTATTGTCGTGCTGGCGATTATCGTCATTGCCGCCTCGTTTCGCTTCGTGCAGCAGCGCCGTGAGAAGGCCGACAACGATGCCGCGCCGCTGATGCAAAAGCGCGTGGTGGTGACGAACAAGCGCGAGAAACCGCTTAATGACCGCCGATCCCGCCAGCAGCAGGTGACGCCTGCGGGCACAACGATGCGCTATGAAGCGAGCTTTAAGCCGGAAACCGGCGGGCTGGAGATGACCTTCCGACTGGAGGCGCAGCAGTACCACCAGTTGACGGTGGGGGAGAAAGGCACGCTAAGCTACAAAGGGTCGCGGTTTGAAGGGTTTGAACCGGAGCAGTAATTTTCCCCTCACCCCGGCCCTCTCCCCGAAGGGGAGAGGGTGTAAGCGTCCCCTCTCCCCTTCGGGGAGAGGGTTAGGGTGAGGGGGTTACTTCTTCACCTGCGCCTTAAACTTCTTCATCCACACCAGCAGCTCAAATACGCCGAAAATAAACACCCGCAGCTGCTGCCAGCCGGTCATCGGTGGGCTATCTTTCGGCAGTCCGTTTTTCAGCATCACCATCTGCAAGGCATGCATAAACGCGGTAAAAATCAGCGCCACGTTAATGAAGATATTCAGCGGACGCGGGAACGGGTGCACCAGATTCAAAATCAAAAATGCCCAGACGCCCAGCATCAGCAAGCGCCCTACGTTAATCAGTACTGGCATCGGATCCTCCTTGTGCCTGACGGTGATACAGACGATAAGCCACCTGGCCGGCGACCTTCTCGCGGTGCAGATCCCAGTGAACGGGAACGGGCGGCAGACCATTTTCCACTTCGCTTTCAACGTAAATCAGCGCGTCGTCTGCCAGCCAGCCATTTTTTTCCAGCAACGATAATGTCTCTTCCAGCAGCCCTTTACGGAACGGCGGGTCAACAAACACCACGTTGAACGGCGTCCCCTGTTGCGCGAGGAAGCTCAGCGTGTTGGTATTCACCACTTTGGCGTTGGTTGCTTTCAGCGTAGCCAAATTTTGCTGTAACGTCTGCGCGACGCCGCGCTCCATCTCCAGCAGCGTGGCGCTCGCAGCATAGCGCGACAGCGCTTCCAGCCCTAATGCACCGCTTCCGGCGAAGCAGTCCAGGCAATGGGCGTCTACCATTGACGGGGCGAGCCAGTTAAACAGCGTCTCGCGAACGCGGTCCGTGGTAGGGCGTAAACCGGGGCTGTCCGGCACCGGTAATTTCCGGCCTCGCCACTGACCGCCGATAATGCGAATTTGACCGGCCGGGGCGCGGGTGGGTTTCTTCATCTCAGGAAAGCTCTGTTAACAATGCCCTGCGATTGCGGGCGGTGATGTCAATTAAGTAAAGTGTTAGACTATTTCATCATTTTTTTAGCTTCCCTGTATATAGCGCCGCGAGGAGTGTAGTCGCAGATGGCAAAACAAAAAAAACGTGGCTTCTTTTCCTGGTTGGGTTTCGGTGAAAAAGAGCAAGAAACAGAACAGAAAACCGAAGAACAGCAGGTTGTAGAAGAGCAGTCACAGCCTGAAACGCCTGTCGAAACCGCTGCGGTTGTCGAAGCGGAAGAGCCAGCCCACAGCAAAGAAGAGATTGAATCCTTTGCCGAAGAGGTGGTTGAGGTTACTGAACAGGTTCAGGAGAGCGAAAAACCAGAGTCGGTTATCGTTGAAACCCTTACCGAAGCGCCGCAGGCCGCTATCGAACACGAAGCGCTGCCGCTGCCGGAAGAGGTGAAAGCTGAAGAGGTTTCTGCCGAAGAGTGGCAGGCCGAAGCGGAAACCGTTGAAATTGTTGAGGCGGTGGAAGAAGAAGCGGCCCTTGAGCCAGAGCTGACCGACGAAGAGCTGGAGGCCCAGGCGCTGGCGGCGGAAGCGGCTGAAGAAGCGGTCATCGTCGTGCCGGTGGAAGAGCAGGCCGAAGAAGAGATCGTTCAGGAGCAGGAAAAACCGACCAAAGAAGGTTTCTTCGCGCGCCTGAAGCGCAGCCTGCTCAAAACCAAAGAAAACTTAGGTTCCGGATTTATCAGTCTGTTCCGCGGCAAGAAGATCGACGACGATCTGTTTGAGGAGCTGGAAGAGCAACTGCTGATTGCGGACGTGGGCGTGGAAACCACCCGGAAAATCATCGCCAACCTGACCGAAGGAGCGAACCGCAAACAGCTGCGTGACGCCGAGGCGCTGTACGGCCTGCTGAAAGACGAGATGGGTGAAATTCTCGCAAAAGTTGACGAACCGCTTAATATTGAAGGCAAAATGCCCTTTGTTATTCTGATGGTTGGCGTCAACGGCGTGGGTAAAACCACCACCATCGGCAAGCTGGCGCGCCAGTTTGAGCAGCAGGGCAAATCGGTGATGCTGGCGGCGGGCGATACCTTCCGTGCGGCAGCGGTGGAACAGCTCCAGGTGTGGGGCCAGCGCAACAATATTCCGGTCATTGCCCAGCACACCGGCGCGGATTCCGCGTCCGTGATTTTCGATGCCATCCAGGCGGCGAAGTCGCGTAACGTGGACGTGCTGATTGCAGATACCGCAGGGCGTTTGCAGAACAAATCGCACCTGATGGAAGAGCTGAAGAAAATCGTTCGCGTCATGAAGAAGCTGGACGAAGATGCACCGCATGAAATTATGCTGACTATCGACGCCAGCACCGGACAGAACGCCATCAGTCAGGCGAAGCTGTTCAATGAAGCGGTAGGACTGACCGGGATCACGCTGACCAAGCTGGACGGCACCGCGAAAGGCGGGGTGATCTTCTCCGTGGCCGACCAGTTCGGCATTCCTATCCGTTACATCGGTGTGGGCGAGCGTATTGAGGATTTACGTCCGTTTAAAGCGGACGACTTTATTGAGGCACTATTTGCCCGAGAGGACTAACAATGATTCGCTTTGAACACGTCAGCAAGGCCTATCTCGGCGGGAGACAAGCGCTGCAGGGGGTAACATTCCACCTCCAGCCAGGCGAGATGGCATTCCTGACCGGCCATTCCGGCGCGGGGAAAAGTACCCTGCTCAAGCTGATCTGTGGGATCGAGCGGCCAAGTGCCGGGAAAATCTGGTTCAGCGGCCATGAAATTAGCCGTCTTAAGAACCGTGAAGTGCCGTTCCTGCGTCGTCAGATTGGCATGATTTTCCAGGATCACCACCTGCTGATGGATCGCACGGTTTTCGATAACGTCGCGATCCCGCTGATTATTGCCGGCGCCAGTTACGATGATATCCGCCGTCGCGTTTCGGCGGCGCTGGATAAGGTCGGGCTGCTGGACAAAGCGAAGAACTTCCCGATCCAGCTCTCCGGCGGTGAGCAGCAGCGCGTGGGCATCGCCCGTGCGGTGGTGAACAAGCCTGCCGTCTTGCTGGCGGATGAACCGACCGGTAACCTGGACGATGCCCTCTCTGAAGGGATCCTGCGTCTGTTTGAGGAATTTAACCGCGTGGGGGTCACGGTACTGATGGCGACGCACGACATGGGGCTTATCTCACGCCGTTCGTACCGCATGCTGACCCTGAGCGACGGGCATTTGCACGGAGGCCACGGTGAATAAGCGTGATGCAATGAACCAGATACGGCAGTTCAGCAACCGGTTTGACCGTTTCCGCAAGCCTCAGGGCGGCGGAGACGGCAATCGCCATGCGCCTAAGCGTGCCAAAGCGACACCGAAACCGAACTCCCGTAAAACCAACGTCTTCAACGAACAGGTGCGCTACGCCTTCCAGGGCGCGTTGCAGGATCTAAAAAGCAAACCGCTGGCGACGTTCCTGACGGTGATGGTGATTGCCATCTCCCTGACGCTGCCCAGCGTCTGCTACATGGTTTACAAAAACGTGAACCAGGCGGCGTCCCAGTACTATCCGTCGCCGCAGATTACCGTTTATCTGGATAAAGCCCTCGACGATAACGCGGCGGCTCAGGTAGTGGGGCAGATTCAGGCCGAGCAGGGCGTGGAGAAAGTGAACTATCTTTCCCGCGATGAAGCGCTGGGCGAATTCCGCAACTGGTCCGGGTTCGGCGGCGCGCTGGATATGCTGGAAGAGAACCCGCTGCCCGCCGTGGCGGTGGTGATCCCGAAGCTCGATTTCCAGGGCACCGATTCGCTCAACACCCTGCGCGACCGCATTACCCGCATCAATGGGATTGATGAAGTGCGCATGGACGACAGCTGGTTTGCCCGTCTTGCCGCCCTGACCGGGCTGGTGGGGCGCGTATCGGCGATGATCGGCGTGCTGATGGTGGCGGCGGTGTTCCTCGTCATCGGTAACAGCGTGCGCCTGAGCATCTTCGCCCGTCGCGATACCATCAACGTGCAGAAACTGATTGGCGCAACGGATGGTTTCATCCTCCGCCCGTTCCTCTATGGCGGCGCGTTATTAGGTTTTTCTGGTGCATTTCTTTCATTGATTTTGTCAGAAATTTTGGTGATGCGGCTGTCCTCTGCCGTCACCGAGGTGGCGCAGGTTTTCGGAACGAAGTTTGATATCAGTGGCTTAGGGTTCGATGAGTGCCTGCTGTTGCTGCTGGTCTGCTCCATGATCGGCTGGGTGGCGGCATGGCTGGCAACGGTTCAACATTTACGCCACTTTACTCCCGACTAATAAAAGCGTGATATAATCTTTCCCTGCACCGAGATGTTCGCTTGCAGGGAAAGCGTCCCTGTTGTCTCTTCCCCTGTAATCATCTTCATGTCACATTTTGTGCGTAATTTATTCACTGTTGCACCTGGAACTTGTGGATAAAATCACTGTCTGATAAAAGAGTGAATGCTAATCTCGTTGCTCAAACGCTTTGGCATGGTTGTTGCCTGACGGGGACAACCTGGACCAGAAGAAACATTGAGAGGAATGAATGACCAAAGAAATGCAAACTTTAGCTTTAGCCCCTGTTGGTAACCTGGAATCTTACATCCGGGCTGCGAACACCTGGCCGATGTTAACGGCTGAGGAAGAAAAGGAGCTTGCTGAAAAGCTGCATTACCAGGGCGATCTGGAAGCAGCTAAAACGCTGATCCTGTCTCACCTGCGCTTTGTTGTTCACGTTGCTCGTAATTATGCGGGCTACGGCCTGCCGCAGGCGGACCTGATTCAGGAAGGTAACATTGGCCTGATGAAGGCGGTACGTCGCTTCAACCCGGAAGTGGGTGTGCGACTCGTCTCCTTCGCCGTGCACTGGATCAAAGCGGAAATTCACGAATACGTCCTGCGTAACTGGCGTATTGTGAAAGTCGCTACGACGAAAGCGCAGCGCAAACTGTTCTTCAACCTGCGTAAAACCAAGCAGCGTCTGGGCTGGTTCAATCAGGATGAAGTGGAAATGGTGGCGCGCGAGCTGGGTGTTTCCAGCAAAGACGTCCGCGAGATGGAATCCCGAATGGCCGCGCAGGACATGACGTTTGATATGTCTGCCGACGACGATGCCTCCGACAGCCAGCCGATGGCACCGGTCCTGTATCTGCAGGATAAAACCTCTAACTTTGCTGACGGCATTGAAGAGGATAACTGGGAAGACCAGGCGGCGAACAAGCTGACCTTCGCGATGGAAGGCCTCGACGAGCGTAGCCAGGATATCATCCGTGCCCGCTGGCTGGACGAAGATAACAAGTCCACGTTGCAGGAACTGGCCGACCGCTACGGCGTCTCCGCTGAACGTGTGCGTCAGCTTGAGAAGAACGCCATGAAAAAACTTCGCGCCGCTATCGAAGCGTAATTTCCTCGAAGTACACCGAGAACCCCTGGATGAGAGTCTGGGGGTTTTGTTTTTTTAGCGCCCGCTCTGGCGAATTTCTTCCCCCTGGCAAACACTTACTGATGCGCTAAGCAGGCGACTTTCAGAGGGTGACAGGGTGAAAAATAACGAACTGAACGACCGGCGTTTACAGGCGACGCCGTGCGGTATCGGCGTCATGTGTAACTTCTATGCCGATAAAGCCGAAAACACCACGGTGTGGGATGTAGAAGGTAACGAGTATATTGATTTTGCCGCCGGGATCGCCGTGCTGAATACCGGGCATCGCCATCCTAAAGTTATCGCCGCCATCGAAAAACAGCTTCATGCCTTTACCCATACCGCTTACCAGATCGTCCCCTATGAAGGTTATGTGGCGCTTGCCGAGCGCATCAACCAGCGCGTACCCATAGAGGGGCCAGCCAAAACCGCCTTCTTCTCAACGGGTGCAGAAGCGGTCGAAAACGCGGTGAAAATTGCCCGGGCGTACACCAGACGTCCCGGCCTTATCACCTTCGGCGGCGCGTTCCACGGCCGTACCTTTATGACCATGGCGCTGACCGGCAAAGTGGCGCCCTATAAGCTCGGCTTCGGCCCGTTCCCCGGCTCGGTGTACCACGCGCAATTCCCCAACAACCTGCACGGCGTCAGTACCGCCGAAGCGTTAAAAAGCCTGGAGCGCATCTTCAAAGCCGATATCGCGCCCGATCAGGTGGCGGCAATCATTATTGAACCGGTTCAGGGCGAGGGCGGATTCAACGTCGCGCCCGCTGATTTTATGCAGGCGCTGCGTGCCCTGTGCGATACCCACGGGATTTTACTGATTGCCGACGAAGTGCAAACCGGCTTCGCCCGTACCGGCAAGCTATTCTCCATGGAAAACCACTGCGTGAAGCCCGATCTGATCACCATGGCGAAAAGCCTGGCGGGCGGAATGCCGCTCTCTGCCGTCTCTGGCCGGGCAGAGGTGATGGACGCGCCCGCTCCGGGCGGACTGGGCGGCACCTATGCGGGTAACCCGCTGGCGATTGCGGCGGCCCATGCGGTGCTGGACGTGATTGACGAGGAAGATCTCTGCACGCGCGCGTCTCATCTCGGCCATCATCTTGTCGAGGTGCTGAATAAAGCGAAGGATGGCTGTCCCTGGATCGCCGATATCCGTGGGCAGGGCTCGATGGTGGCGGTGGAATTTACCGATCCGCAAACCGGACAGCCGTCGCCGGAATTTACCCGTCAGGTTCAGGAGCGCGCGTTGAACGAAGGGCTGCTGCTTTTGAGTTGCGGCGTCTACGGCAACGTTATCCGCTTCCTCTACCCGCTCACCATCCCCGAAGCGCAGTTCCGTAAAGCGCTGGATATTATTTCCGCCTCGCTGACACGATAAAGCCAAAAGCCCGGCTCAAATGACAGTCGGGCTTATCATATTTTCATTTCAAATTAGCTATTCCAAAATCATAAAAATGGGGTATGTTTTAGCAGAGTATGCTGAAAAAGCGCGAACGGCACGCCTATAATTGAAATAAAGCGCTACACAACAACATCACAACAATCGTTATAACCATAATAATGGGGAATCTCAGGATGAACATGAAGGGTAAAGCGTTACTGGCAGGATGTATCGCGTTGGCATTCAGCACTATGGCGCAGGCCGATATTAAAGTGGCCGTGGTGGGCGCGATGTCCGGTCCGGTAGCACAGTACGGCGACCAGGAATTTACGGGCGCGGAACAGGCGGTTGCAGACATTAATGCTAAGGGCGGCATCAAGGGCGAAAAGCTGCAAATCGTAAAATATGACGATGCCTGTGACCCGAAACAGGCGGTCGCGGTGGCGAACAAAGTGGTAAACGACGGGATCAAATACGTTATCGGTCACCTGTGCTCCTCTTCCACCCAGCCCGCGTCTGACATCTACGAAGACGAAGGCATTCTGATGATCACGCCGGCTGCGACGGCACCAGAGCTGACCGCGCGCGGCTATAAGCTGATCCTGCGTACCACCGGTCTGGACTCCGATCAGGGGCCAACCGCCGCGAAATACATCGTGGAAAAAGTGAAGCCGCAGCGCATCGCGATTGTTCATGACAAACAGCAGTACGGCGAAGGCCTGGCCCGTGCGGTGCAGGATAACCTGAAAAAAGCGAATGCCAACGTGGTGTTCTTTGACGGTATCACCGCCGGTGAGAAAGACTTCTCGACTCTGGTAGCGCGTCTGAAGAAAGAGAATATCGACTTCGTTTATTACGGCGGCTACCACCCGGAAATGGGGCAGATCCTGCGTCAGGCGCGTGCGGCGGGTCTGAAGACACAGTTCATGGGGCCAGAAGGCGTGGCGAACGTTTCCCTGTCTAACATCGCGGGTGAGTCTGCTGAAGGGCTGCTGGTGACCAAACCGAAAAACTACGACCAGGTGCCTGCGAACAAACCTGTTGTAGATGCCATCAAGGCGAAGAAACAGGATCCAAGCGGTGCGTTCGTCTGGACCACTTACGCAGCGTTGCAGTCTCTGCAAGCGGGCCTGAACCAGTCAGCCGATCCGGCGGAGATTGCCACCTGGCTGAAAGCGAACTCGGTGGAAACCGTGATGGGGCCGCTGTCCTGGGATGAGAAGGGCGACCTGAAGGGCTTCGAGTTCGGCGTGTTTGACTGGCATGCCAACGGCACGGCGACAGACGCCAAATAAAAGCAAAAAGGCAACGTAAGTTGCCTTTTTTAATGTTTTCTCCCTCTCCCCGTGGGAGAGGGCCGGGGTGAGGGCATCAGGCCGCACAGCCCCGCTTTTGCCCGGTGGCGCTTCGCTTACCGGGCCTACAATGAGCACCTCGCAGCCGCTACCCGGCTTTCTTTTAGCGCTTCTCCCACCCGTTCGCCTGCGCCGTAAACCCTAACGCCTGCATAAACGCCGCCATTACGCCGCGATCCTCCACGCCCACGTCGGCCATCCACCAGGAGGTCACGCTCGGGTTTTCGCGGATCACCTCTTCAATCAAATACTGCCCGACCCCGCGACGACGGGTCACGTCGCGCACGCGCAGGGAGTCCAGCGCCCCTTCCGTGCCGCTCAGCGTTACGCGGACGGCGGCCAGCAGGCGCTCGTTAAAGCGCGCGGCATACATGCGGTGGTTCTCATCGACGGCCAGCGATGAAGAAGAATATTCCGGCCAGATCTTGCCCAGGTCGATATGATCCTGGTCGCTAAAGGTCACCAGACGCACGATAGTCAGTTTCATTAGCTGCTTGTCCAAATCAAAAAGAGTACGGCCAGTGTACTCAATTTAATTGCTCAGGCACTTTCTCTTTTTCTTCCCATTTACTAGGTGATTAGTTTTTTGGCAACGCGATGGGCAGTTTGAAAACACATGGATCGAAAAATAAGCAGAATTTTAACCTGAATGGTAGTGATTTATTCGGCGCTTTGTACCGTTATTTTATGCTGCAAACTGCGCTTTTATTTGTTTATCTCCGTCTGATTTCAGAATATT
Source organism: Enterobacter hormaechei subsp. hoffmannii (assembly GCF_001729745.1). GTDB lineage: Bacteria > Pseudomonadota > Gammaproteobacteria > Enterobacterales > Enterobacteriaceae > Enterobacter > Enterobacter intestinihominis. Next base: position 4,218,567 of record NZ_CP017186.1, on the reverse strand, counting down.
ATCTTTGCTTAATCGCCTGAAAAATAGAGATATTAGTCTGGTTTTTGTTAAAAACCTGCGCTAAACCATTAAAGGCACTGGTAAAAATAGCGTTGTTCATTAAAAGTACAGAATGCTTTTTAACCATAATAAAACAAAATATAAACATCACTTCACGAATGGGGATTCTGAGATGAAAAGGAACGCGAAGACGTTAATCGCGGGGATGGTCGCACTGTCGATCTCGCATGCCGCTATGGCAGACGACATTAAAGTTGCGGTAGTGGGTGCGATGTCCGGCCCCGTTGCCCAGTGGGGCGATATGGAGTTCAACGGCGCGCGTCAGGCCATCAAAGATATCAATGCTAAAGGCGGCATCAAAGGCGACAAGCTGGTGGGCGTAGAGTATGACGACGCCTGCGATCCAAAACAGGCCGTCGCGGTCGCCAACAAAATCGTTAACGACGGTATCCAGTACGTCATCGGGCACCTGTGTTCCTCCTCCACGCAGCCTGCGTCTGATATCTACGAAGACGAAGGCATCCTGATGATCACCCCGGGCGCCACCAACCCGGAACTGACCCAGCGCGGTTACCAGCACATTATGCGTACCGCCGGTCTGGACTCCTCGCAGGGGCCAACCGCCGCCAAATACATCCTCGAAACCGTTAAGCCACTGCGCATTGCCATCATTCATGACAAACAGCAGTACGGTGAAGGCCTGGCGCGCTCCGTACAGGACGGCCTGAAAAAAGGCGGGGCGAATATCGTCTTCTTCGACGGCATTACCGCCGGTGAGAAAGACTTCTCCGCGCTGATCGCCCGCCTGCAAAAAGAGAATATCGACTTCGTTTACTACGGCGGCTACTACCCGGAAATGGGGCAGATGTTGCGCCAGGCGCGCGCCACCGGTCTGAAAACCCAGTTTATGGGGCCTGAGGGCGTCGGTAATGCCTCCCTGTCGAACATCGCGGGCGATTCTGCCGAAGGCATGCTGGTGACGATGCCAAAACGCTATGACCAGGATCCGGCGAATAAAGCTATCGTGGATGCGCTCAAGGCACAGAAGAAAGATCCGAGTGGCCCATACGTCTGGATCACCTACGCGGCCGTGCAGTCGCTGGCCACGGCCATGGATCGCACCGGCAGCAAAGAGCCGCTGGATCTGGTGAAAGATTTAAAAGCACACGGGGCGAACACCGTGATTGGGCCGCTGAACTGGGATGAGAAAGGCGATCTGAAGGGATTTGAATTTGGTGTCTTTAAGTGGCACGCCGACGGTTCGTCCTCGGTCGCCAAATAATAATCCCACCGCCCGGTTTACCGGGCGGATATAAAAAGGTTTGCATATGTCCGAGCAGTTTCTCTACTTTTTGCAGCAGATGTTTAACGGCGTCACGCTGGGAAGCACCTACGCGCTGATCGCCATCGGCTACACGATGGTTTACGGCATTATCGGCATGATCAACTTCGCCCACGGCGAGGTGTACATGATCGGTAGCTACGTCTCCTTTATGATCATCGCCGCGTTGATGATGATGGGCATCGACAGCAGCTGGTTGCTGGTGGCCGCCGGGTTTGTCGGCGCGATTGTGATTGCCAGCGCCTACGGCTGGAGCATCGAACGGGTGGCCTACCGGCCGGTGCGCAGCTCCAAGCGCCTTATTGCGCTGATCTCCGCCATCGGTATGTCCATCTTCCTGCAAAACTACGTCAGCCTGACAGAAGGTTCGCGTGACGTGGCGCTTCCAAGCCTGTTTAACGGCCAGTGGATTGTGGGGGCCAGCGAAAACTTCTCTGCCTCTGTCACCACCATGCAGCTGGTTATCTGGATTGTGACCTTCCTGGCGATGCTGGCCCTGACCGTTTTCATCCGCTACTCCCGCATGGGACGCGCCTGCCGCGCCTGCGCGGAAGACCTGAAGATGGCGAGCTTGCTCGGGATCAACACCGACCGCGTGATTGCCCTGACCTTCGTGATCGGTGCAGCGATGGCGGCGGTGGCGGGCGTGTTGCTCGGCCAGTTCTACGGCGTAATCAACCCGTACATCGGCTTTATGGCCGGGATGAAAGCCTTCACCGCCGCGGTACTGGGCGGTATCGGCAGCATTCCGGGCGCGATGATTGGCGGCCTGATTTTGGGCGTGGCCGAAGCGCTCTCCTCGGCGTACCTGAGCACCGAATATAAAGATGTGGTGTCGTTTGCCCTGCTGATTCTGGTTCTGCTGGTGATGCCTACCGGTATTCTGGGCCGTCCGGAGGTAGAGAAAGTATGAAACCGATGCATTTTGCGATGGCGCTGCTTTCTGCCGCCATGTTCTTCGTCCTGGCGGGCGTCTTTATGGGCGTCCAGTTAGGGCTGGACGGCACGAAGCTGGTGGTCGACACCGCCGCTGATATTCGCTGGCAGTGGGTGTTTATCGGCACCGCCGTGGTGTTCCTGTTCCAGCTGCTGCGTCCGCTGTTCCAGAAGACGCTGAAGAACGTCTCCGGGCCGAAATTCGTCCTGCCGGCGATCGACGGTACAACCGTGAAGCAGAAGCTGTTCCTTGTGGCGCTGCTGGTGGCTGCCGTGGCGTGGCCGTTTATGGTATCGCGCGGGACGGTGGATATTGCCACCCTGACCATGATCTACGTGATTCTGGGGCTAGGTCTGAACGTGGTGGTGGGGCTGTCTGGCCTGCTGGTGCTGGGCTACGGCGGGTTCTACGCCATCGGTGCGTACACCTTCGCGCTGCTGAACCATTATTACGGCCTCGGCTTCTGGACCTGTTTGCCGCTGGCGGGGCTGGTCTCTGCCGCCGCGGGCTTCCTGCTCGGCTTCCCGGTGCTGCGCCTGCGCGGTGACTACCTGGCGATTGTGACCTTAGGCTTCGGTGAAATCGTCCGTATCCTGCTGCTCAACAATACCGAAGTGACCGGCGGTCCGAACGGCATCAGCCAGATCCCGAAACCGACCTTCTTCGGCCTGGAGTTCAGCCGTACCGCCCGCGAAGGCGGCTGGGATACCTTCAGCAACTTCTTTGGCATCAAATACGACCCGTCCGACCGCGTGATCTGGCTCTACCTGGTGGCGCTGCTGCTGGTGGTGATTACCCTGTTTGTGATCAACCGTCTGCTGCGCATGCCGCTGGGCCGCGCATGGGAAGCGCTGCGTGAGGATGAGATCGCCTGCCGTTCCCTGGGCCTGAATCCGACCCGTATCAAGCTGACCGCGTTTACCATCAGCGCCGCGTTTGCCGGTTTCGCCGGAACGCTGTTTGCCGCGCGTCAGGGCTTCGTCAGCCCGGAATCGTTCACCTTTGCCGAATCGGCCTTCGTGCTGGCGATTGTGGTGCTCGGCGGGATGGGTTCCCAGTTCGCCGTGATCCTCGCGGCCATCCTGCTGGTGGTCTCGCGCGAGCTGATGCGCGACTTTAACGAATACAGCATGCTGATGCTGGGTGGCTTGATGGTGCTGATGATGATCTGGCGTCCGCAGGGCTTGCTGCCGATGACGCGTCCACAGCTGAAGCTTAAGAGCGCGGAAGCGAAAGGAGAGCAGGCATGAGTCAGCCATTATTATCCGTTAACGGTCTGATGATGCGTTTTGGTGGCCTGCTGGCGGTCAACAACGTGAATCTGGATCTGCACAAGAAAGAGATTGTCTCCCTGATTGGCCCGAACGGCGCAGGGAAAACCACAGTATTCAACTGCCTGACCGGTTTTTACAAGCCGACAGGTGGCACCATCATGCTGCGCGACCAGCACCTCGAAGGGCTGCCGGGCCAGCAGATTGCCCGCATGGGCGTGGTGCGTACCTTCCAGCACGTGCGTCTGTTCCGGGAGATGACGGTGATTGAGAACCTGCTGGTGGCGCAACATCAGCAGCTCAAAACCGGCCTCTTTTCCGGCCTGCTGAAAACCCCGGCCTTCCGCCGCGCGCAGGAGGAGGCGCTCGATCGCGCCGCCACCTGGCTCGACCGTATCGGCCTGCTCCAGCACGCCAACCGTCAGGCGAGCAACCTCGCCTACGGTGACCAGCGTCGCCTTGAGATCGTGCGCTGCATGGTGACCCAGCCGGAGATCCTGATGCTCGACGAACCGGCGGCGGGCCTCAACCCGAAAGAGACCAAAGAGCTGGACGAGCTGATTGCCGAGCTTCGCGATCATCACGACACCACCATCCTGCTGATTGAGCATGACATGAAGCTGGTGATGGGCATTTCGGACCGTATCTACGTGGTTAACCAGGGCACGCCGCTGGCGAACGGCACGCCGGAAGAGATCCGCAGCAACCCGGACGTGATCCGCGCATACCTTGGTGAGGCATAAGATGGAAAAAGCGATGTTAACGTTCGACAAGGTCAATGCGCACTACGGCAAGATCCAGGCGCTGCACGACGTCAGCCTGCACATCAATCAGGGCGAGATCGTCACCCTGATTGGCGCCAACGGCGCGGGGAAAACCACGCTGCTCGGCACCCTGTGCGGCGATCCGCGCGCCACCAGCGGGCGGATTGTGTTTGACGGCAAAGATATTACCGACTGGCAGACGGCTAAAATTATGCGTGAAGCGGTAGCGATCGTCCCGGAAGGGCGTCGCGTGTTCTCGCGCATGACGGTCGAAGAGAACCTGGCGATGGGCGGTTTCTTCGCCCACCGGGATGAATACCAGACCCGCATCAAATGGGTATACGAACTCTTCCCGCGCCTGTGGGAGCGGCGAATTCAGCGCGCGGGCACCATGTCCGGCGGGGAGCAACAGATGCTGGCGATTGGCCGCGCGCTGATGAGCCAGCCGCGTCTGCTGCTGCTGGATGAACCGTCGCTCGGGCTGGCGCCTATCATCATTCAGCAGATTTTCGACACCATCGAGCAGCTGCGCAAAGAGGGGATGACCATCTTCCTCGTCGAGCAGAACGCCAACCAGGCGCTGAAGCTCGCTGACCGTGGCTACGTGCTGGAGAACGGCCGCGTGGTGCTCTCCGATACCGGCGATGCGCTGCTGGCGAACGAAGCGGTGCGGAGCGCGTATTTGGGCGGCTAAGCCGTCTGTATCGCCCGGTGGCGCTGCGCTTACCGGGCCTACGGATACCATGTAGGCCGGGTAAGGCGAAGCCGCCACCCGGCTTTTTTTCATATTAACCCCTTCACACAACCATCATCCCTCTGACGCCTGGCTGTCACCTATCTGTAAACAAACAGTTATTTTTCTGTCATTCGAGCATGTCATGTTACCTCGCGAGCACAAAACGCGTGATATCGCGCATCCGGCATAATAAGAGAGATGACAATGACATCGTTACGACACACAGCTTTGGGTCTGGCAATCGGTCTGGCTTTTGCGACGAACGCAATAGCTGTGACCACCATTCCGTTCTGGCATTCTATGGAAGGGGAGTTGGGTAAAGAGGTTGACTCCCTGGCGCAACGTTTCAACGACACCCACCCGGATTACAAAATTGTGCCGGTGTACAAAGGTAACTACGAGCAGAGCCTGAGCGCGGGCATCGCCGCCTTCCGTACCGGCAATGCGCCAGCCCTGTTACAGGTTTATGAAGTCGGCACCGCGACCATGATGGCCTCCAAAGCCATCAAGCCGGTCTATGAAGTGTTCAAAGACGCGGGCATCAACTTTGACGAATCCCAGTTTGTGCCGACCGTCTCCGGTTACTACACCGATTCCAAAACCGGCCACCTGCTGTCCCAACCGTTTAACAGCTCCACGCCGGTGCTGTACTACAACAAAGATGCCTTCAAAAAAGCCGGTTTAGATCCGGAACAGCCGCCAAAAACCTGGCAGGATCTGGCGGAGTACACCGCGAAGCTGAAAGCGGCGGGGATGAAGTGCGGCTACGCCAGCGGCTGGCAGGGCTGGATCCAGATTGAAAACTTCAGCGCCTGGCACGGCCTGCCGGTTGCCACCAAAAACAACGGCTTCGATGGCACCGACGCGGTTCTGGAATTTAACAAGCCGGAGCAGGTGAAGCACATCGCGCTGCTGGCCGATCTGAACAAGAAGGGCGACTTCAGCTATTTCGGGCGCAAAGACGAATCCACCGAGAAGTTCTACAACGGTGACTGCGCCATTACTACCGCGTCTTCCGGTTCGCTGGCGGACATCCGTCACTACGCCAAATTCAACTACGGCGTGGGCATGATGCCGTACGACGCTGATGTAAAAGGCGCGCCGCAGAACGCCATCATCGGCGGGGCGAGCCTGTGGGTGATGCAGGGTAAAGACAACGGCACCTACAAAGGCGTGGCCGAGTTCCTCGACTTCCTGGCGAAGCCGGAAAACGCCGCCGAGTGGCACCAGAAGACCGGCTACCTGCCGATCACCAAAGCCGCGTACGACCTGACCCGGGAGCAGGGCTTCTACAGCAAGAACCCGGGCGCGGACATCGCGACGCGTCAGATGCTGAACAAGCCGCCGTTGCCGTTCACCAAAGGCCTGCGTCTGGGCAACATGCCACAGATCCGCACCATCGTTGATGAAGAGCTGGAAAGCGTCTGGACCGGGAAGAAAACGCCTCAGCAGGCGCTGGATTCAGCGGTAGAGCGCGGCAACCAACTGTTACGCCGCTTTGAGCAGTCGACGAAGTCTTAATTAAAATCTTACCCCTCACCCTAACCCTCTCCCCATAGGGGAGAGGGGACTGCACGGAGCCGTCTTTTCTCCCTCGCCCCTATGAGGAGAGGGCCGGGGTGAGGGGCGAAAACCTACTTGAGCTAACCTATGTCATCATCCCGTCCGGTGTTCCGTTCCCGCTGGCTGCCGTACCTGCTGGTCGCGCCGCAGCTGGTCATCACCGTTATCTTCTTTATCTGGCCTGCGGGCGAAGCGCTGTGGTACTCGGTACAAAGCGTCGATCCGTTCGGGCTTTCCAGCCAGTTTGTCGGGCTGGACAACTTTACCGCGCTGTTCCATGACAGCTACTACCTGGACTCCTTCTGGACGACGATCAAATTCAGCGCGCTGGTCACCGTCAGCGGTCTTGTCGCGTCGCTGTTCTTCGCCGCGCTGGTGGATTACGTAGTGCGCGGCAGCCGTCTGTATCAGACCCTGATGCTGCTGCCTTACGCTGTGGCTCCCGCCGTGGCCGCCGTGCTGTGGATCTTCCTGTTTAACCCGGGGCGCGGGCTGATTACCCACTTCCTGGGCGAGTTTGGCTACGACTGGAACCACGCCCAGAACAGCGGTCAGGCGATGTTCCTGGTGGTGTTCGCCTCGGTGTGGAAGCAGATCAGCTATAACTTCCTGTTTTTCTTCGCCGCGCTACAGTCTATCCCGCGTTCGCTGGTGGAGGCCGCCGCGATTGACGGCGCAGGGCCCGTTCGTCGCTTCTTCAAACTGTCGCTGCCGCTGATCGCCCCGGTGAGTTTCTTCCTGCTGGTGGTCAACCTGGTGTACGCCTTCTTCGACACCTTCCCGGTGATCGACGCCGCCACTGCGGGCGGTCCGGTACAGGCGACGACCACGCTGATTTATAAAATTTACCGCGAAGGCTTTGCCGGGCTTGATCTCTCTGCCTCTGCCGCCCAGTCCGTGGTGCTGATGTTCCTCGTCATCATCCTCACGGTGGTGCAGTTCCGCTATGTCGAAAGTAAGGTGCGCTACCAATGATTGAGAACCGTCGCGGGCTGACGATTTTCAGCCATACCCTGCTGATCCTGGGCATCCTCGTCATCCTGTTCCCACTGTACGTGGCCTTCGTCGCCGCCACGCTGGACACCAAAGCGGTGTTCGACACGCCGATGACGCTCGTCCCCGGCGGGCATCTTTTCGAGAACATGAAAACTATCTGGACCCAGGGCGTGGGGGCCAACAGCGCGCCGTTCTGGCTGATGATGCTCAACAGTTTCATCATGGCGTTCGGCATCACCGTCGGCAAAATCACGGTGTCGATGCTCTCGGCGTTTGCCATCGTCTGGTTCCGCTTTCCGCTGCGTAACCTGTTTTTCTGGATGATTTTCATCACCCTGATGCTGCCGGTGGAGGTGCGTATCTTCCCGACGGTGGAGGTGATCGCCAATCTGAAGATGCTCGACAGCTACGCGGGCTTAACCCTGCCGCTGATGGCTTCGGCGACCGCCACCTTCCTGTTCCGCCAGTTCTTTATGACCCTGCCGGATGAGCTGATTGAAGCCGCGCGTATTGACGGCGCCTCGCCGATGCGCTTCTTCCGCGACATCGTGCTGCCGCTGTCGAAAACCAACCTTGCGGCGCTGTTTGTGATCACCTTTATCTACGGCTGGAACCAGTACCTGTGGCCGCTGCTGATCGTTCAGGACGTCAACCTCGGCACCGCCGTGGCAGGCATCAAAGGCATGATAGCCACCGGCGAAGGCACCACCCTCTGGAACCAGGTAATGGCGGCGATGCTGCTCACCCTTATCCCCCCGGTCGTTATCGTTTTAGCCATGCAGCGTGCGTTTGTGCGTGGTTTAGTGGACAGTGAGAAATAAGATGGCAGGTTTAAAATTACAGGCAGTAACCAAAAGCTGGGACGGCAAAACCCAGGTCATTCAGCCGCTGACGCTCGACGTGGCGGACGGGGAATTTATCGTCATGGTCGGCCCGTCCGGCTGTGGGAAATCCACGCTGCTGCGCATGGTGGCGGGGCTGGAACGCGTAACGTCCGGGGATATCTGGATTGACCGCCAGCGCGTCACCGAGATGGAGCCCAAAGATCGCGGCATCGCGATGGTGTTCCAGAACTACGCCCTCTATCCGCACATGAGCGTGGAAGAGAACATGGCCTGGGGGCTGAAAATTCGCGGCATGGGCAAAGGCCATATCGAGGAGCGCGTGAAAGAAGCCGCGCGCATTCTGGAGCTTGACGGCCTGCTCAAGCGTCGCCCGCGTGAGCTTTCGGGTGGCCAGCGTCAGCGCGTGGCGATGGGGCGCGCCATCGTGCGCGACCCGGCGGTCTTTCTGTTCGACGAACCGCTGTCAAACCTCGACGCCAAGCTGCGCGTGCAGATGCGCCTTGAGCTACAGCAGCTGCATCGCCGCCTTAAAACCACGTCCCTCTACGTGACCCACGATCAGGTAGAGGCCATGACTCTCGCCCAGCGCGTGATGGTGATGAACAAAGGCATCGCCGAGCAGATTGGCACCCCGGTGGAAGTCTACGAAAAACCGGCCAGCCGTTTTGTGGCGAGTTTTATCGGCAGCCCGGCGATGAACCTGCTGGACGGGCGGATCAATGCTGCAGGAACCCATTTTGAGCTGGAAAGCGGGATGGCGTTGCCGATCAACTGGTACTATCGTGGCTACGCCGGGCGTAAGATGACGCTTGGTATCCGCCCGGAGCATATTGGTTTGACGTCTCAGGCGGACGGCGGCGTGCCGCTGGTGATGGACACGCTGGAGATGCTGGGTGCAGACAACCTGGCGCACGGACGCTGGGGCGAGCAAAAGCTGGTAGTGCGTCTGCCGCATCAGGAGCGCCCGAAAGCAGGCAGCACGCTGTGGCTGCATATGCCGGAAAATCACCTGCACTTATTTGACGGTGAAACAGGACAACGAGTATGAGCAACTGGCCTTACCCCCACATCGTCGCCCACCGTGGTGGCGGTAAACTGGCGCCGGAAAACACCCTGGCGGCAATTGACGCTGGCGCGCGCTACGGCCACACGATGATCGAGTTCGACGCCAAGCTGTCGAAGGACGGCGAAATTTTCCTGCTGCATGACGACAACCTTGAACGCACCAGCAACGGCTGGGGCGTGGCGGGCGAACTGCCGTGGCGCGATCTGCTGAAGGTGGATGCCGGAAGCTGGTTCAGCGGGGAATTCAAAGGTGAACCGCTGCCGCTGCTGGCGGAAGTGGCGGACCGCTGCCGCCAGCACGGCATGATGGCCAACATCGAAATCAAACCGACCACCGGCACCGGGCCGCTGACGGGCAAAGTCATCGCGCTGGCCGCGCGTGAGCTGTGGGAAGGGATGACGGTACCGCTGCTGTCGTCGTTTGACATCGACGCGCTGGAAGCGGCACAGGCGGCCGTACCAGAGCTGCCGCGCGGGCTGCTGCTGGATGAGTGGCGAGAAGACTGGCGCGCGCTGACTGCCCGCTTAGGTTGCGTGTCGATCCACCTCAACCATAAGCTGCTGGATGAAGCGCGCGTGACGCTGTTGAAAGAGGCCGGTCTGCATATCCTGGTCTACACCGTCAACAAACCCCAGCGTGCAGCCGAGCTGCTGCGCTGGGGCGTGGACAGCATCTGTACCGATGCGATTGACCAGATCGGGCCGAACTTTATTTATTAAGCATACTGCCGTTCTGCTGGGTCGGCAGCATATGCTGCTGACCGCTGCTTTGCGACATCCCGCCCCCTAACATCCCACCGTTTGAGTTTGACAGCGGCTGCTCGCGCATCTGGCCCTGCTGCACGCGCTGGGTATTAGCGTTCATCTGGTTTTGCAGGTGCTGCTGCTGCACCTGGGTCTGCGTCTTTAACTGCTGATTAAGCATCCCTTTCTGCTGCTGTTGCTGGCTCATCATCTCCGTCTGCATACGCTGCTGGCTCGGAATGACATAGCCCTGCTGGTTCGGGTTGTTCAGCGTGTTTATCGGCTGTGCGAGCGCGGCGAACGGAAGCAGCGCGATCAGGATCGGTAATCGTTTCATGGTTATCTCCTCCTTTGAGGCTTCTCTTAAGTTTATCCTGATTCCGGCATAACGATGATTTTTTAAGAGTTGTGAACCAGGCTTAAGCGGGGAATATAGGCCCCTTCACCTGGAGAACAATAATGATGAAACCAACCTTTTTGCGCTGGGTCGCCATCGCTGCGCTGATGGCAGGCGGCACATTTACCGTGGCGGCCAACCCGCCCGCCGCTCCTCCGGTCTCTTACGGCGTGGAGGAGGATGTTTTTCATCCCGTGCGGGCGACGCACGGCATGGTGGCCTCGGTTGACGCGCTGGCAACTCAGGTGGGCGTCGATATTCTTAAACAGGGCGGTAACGCGGTGGATGCGGCGGTCGCGGTCGGGTACGCGCTGGCGGTGACGCATCCACAGGCGGGGAACCTGGGCGGCGGCGGGTTTATGATGCTGCGCACGAAAGACGGTAAAACTACGGCCATCGACTTTCGTGAGATGGCACCGAATCAGGCCTCCCGCGATATGTTCCTCGACGATCAGGGCAATCCGGACAGTAAAAAATCCCTGACCTCGCACCTTGCCTCCGGCACGCCGGGCACTGTTGCGGGGTTCTCGCTGGCGCTGGAAAAATACGGCACGCTGCCGCTGAATAAAGTGGTGCAGCCTGCCATCAGGCTGGCGCGCGACGGCTTCGTCGTCAACGACGCGCTGGCGGACGACCTCAAAACCTACGGCAGCGAAGTTATTCCCAATCATGAAAACAGCAAGGCTATCTTCTGGAAAGACGGCGAGCCGCTGAAGAAGGGCGATAAGCTGGTGCAGAAGAACCTCGCAAAAAGTCTCGAACTGATTGCCGAAAACGGTCCGGACGCCTTCTATAAGGGGCCGATTGCCGATCAGATTGCCGATGAGATGCAGAAGAACGGCGGGCTGATCACCAAAGCGGATCTGGCGGAATATAAGGCGGTGGAGCGCGAGCCGATTAGCGGCACCTATCGCGGCTACGAGGTCTTCTCTATGCCGCCGCCGTCCTCCGGGGGCATTCACATTGTGCAGATCCTCAATATTCTGGAAAACTTCGATATGCACAAGTTCGGCTTCGGTAGTGCCGATGCCATGCAGGTGATGGCGGAGGCGGAAAAGCGCGCCTACGCGGACCGCTCGGAATACCTTGGCGATCCGGATTTCGTGAAGGTGCCGTGGCAGGCGCTGACCAACAAAGCCTATGCCAAATCGATTGCCGATGAGATCGACATCAACAAGGCTAAACCGTCCAGCGAGATCCGCCCGGGCAAGCTGGCGCCGTATGAAAGTAACCAGACCACCCACTTCTCGGTCGTGGACAAAGACGGAAACGCGGTGGCGGTGACATACACGCTCAACACCACCTTCGGCACCGGGATTGTGGCGGGCAACAGCGGTATTTTGCTGAACAACGAGATGGATGACTTCTCGGCCAAGCCGGGCGTGCCGAACGTCTACGGGCTGGTCGGCGGCGATGCAAATGCGGTCGGGCCGAAGAAGCGCCCGCTGTCGTCCATGTCGCCCACCATCGTGGTGAAAGACGGCAAAACCTGGCTGGTGACCGGCAGCCCGGGCGGGAGCCGGATTATCACCACCGTGCTGCAAATGGTAGTGAACAGCATCGACTTTGGGATGAACGTCGCCGAAGCGACCAATGCGCCGCGTTTCCATCACCAGTGGCTGCCGGACGAGTTGCGCGTGGAGAAGGGCTTTAGCCCGGATACCCTCAAGCTGCTTGAGCAGCGCGGGCAGAAGGTGGCGGTGAAGGAGGCGATGGGCAGCACCCAGAGCATTATGGTCGGGCCGGACGGGGCCCTGTTTGGCGCGTCGGATCCGCGGTCGGTGGATGATTTAACGGCGGGGTATTGAGGGCTCCCCTCACCCTAACCCTCTCCCCATAGGGGAGAGGGGATTGCACGGTGCGGTCTTTTCTCCCTCGCCCCTTCGGGGAGAGGGTCGGGGTGAGGGGTTACTTCATACGCGCCATATAATACGCATCCACGTACTCGCCGTTGCGCAGGGCGTAGCGCCTGCCGGTGCCTTCAATCTCAAACCCGTGCTTTTTGTACACCGCGATTGCCGGTTCATTATCGACAAACACCGTTAACTCGATGCGGTCGACGCGCAGCCAGTTGTCGAACATATCAATCATGGTGCGTATCAGCGCGCTGGCGATGCCCCGGTTTTGCCACTGCGCACCCACACAAATTCCAAAATCGGCAACGTGGCTGCGGCGCGGACGCTGGGCTACGGCAATGCACAGATGCCCGGCGACGGTATCATCAATACATGCGACAAGCTGCTTGATACCGGGCTGATCGGTTAGCCGGTCATGCCACATCTGCTCTGAGGGATGAGGAACCTGTAGCGTGTTGTGGTACACCTCCGGCTGGGCGTGGATCTGACGAATGGCGTCGTAATCTTTCGGTTCAGCGTGGCGTATCACTATCTCACTCATTCCTTGTTCCTCAGTCAGTTAAAAGTCCCTTCCAACATCAGTGACTTTAAAAGTTGAGTCAATCGCTATTTTTTGCAAAAAGTGTTGGACAAGTGCGAATGAGAATGATTATTATTGCTCTGCATTCAGGAAGACCTCCTACGGGAACCTGAAAGCACGACATTGCTCACATTGCTTCCAGTATTACTTTAGCCAGCTTCTCGCTGGCTTTTTTTTTGTTATGGTTAGACTCAGTAACCTTCCAAAAGGACTGAGCCATGACACTACATTGTGCATTTATTGGATTTGGCAAAAGCACCACGCGTTACCACCTTCCGTATGTTCTTAACCGAAAAGAGACCTGGCACGTGGCCCATATCTATCGCCGCCGCGCGAAGCCAGAAGAGCAGTCTCCGCAGTATTCCCATATTCATTTCACCAGCGATCTTGATGAAGTGTTAAATGATCCGCAGGTGAAGCTGGTGGTGGTCTGTACCCACGCCGACAGCCACTTTGACTACGCGAAACGCGCGCTGGAAGCAGGTAAAAACGTGCTGGTGGAAAAACCGTTCACCCCGACCATCGCCGAAGCGAAGGAACTCTTTGCGCTGGCGAAAAGCAAAGGCCTGACCGTCACGCCCTACCAGAACCGTCGCTTTGACAGCTGCTTCCTGACGGCAAAAAAGGCAATCGAAAGCGGCAAGCTCGGCGAGATCGTTGAAATCGAAAGCCACTTCGATTACTACCGCCCTGTGGCAGAAACCAAACCCGGCCTGCCGCAGGACGGGTCGTTCTACGGTCTGGGCGTACACACCATGGACCAGATCATCTCCCTGTTTGGCCGCCCGGACCACGTGACGTACGACATCCGCAGCCTGCGCAATAAGGCCAATCCGGACGATACCTTCGAAGCCCAGCTGTTCTACGGCGACCTGAAAGCCATCGTCAAAACCAGTCATCTGGTGAAAATCGACTACCCGAAATTTATCGTTCACGGCAAGAAAGGCTCATTTATCAAGTACGGCATCGACCAGCAGGAGACCAGCCTGAAGGCCAACATCATGCCGGGCGAACCGGGCTTTGCGGCAGATGATTCCGTGGGCGTGCTGGAGTACGTGAACGACGAGGGCCTGACGGTCAGGGAAGAGCTGAAGCCGGAAACGGGCGATTATGGACGCGTCTACGATGCGCTGTATGAAACCCTCTCCAGCGGCACGCCGAATTACGTCAAGGAATCTGACGTTCTGACGAACCTGGAAATCCTTGAACGGGCCTTCGAACAGGCTTCCCCTGCCACGCTAACCCTCGCCAGATAAGCAAAAATGGCTCCTTTGTTCTTGTTCTAAATTTTTGAACAGAGGAGTCAATTTTCACCCTCTATGATCCCTGAGCGTTTGCGTCCACACTTACTCCATCGAAACGAACTGAGGGTGAAAACAATGATCTACTTACGCAAAGCAAACGAACGTGGTCACGCGAATCATGGCTGGCTGGACTCATGGCATTCATTCTCGTTTGCCGACTACTACGACCCGAACTTCATGGGCTTCTCCGCGCTGCGCGTCATTAACGACGACGTGATTGATGCAGGCCAGGGCTTCGGTACCCACCCGCACAAGGACATGGAAATCCTGACCTATGTGCTGGAAGGGGCGGTTGAGCACCAGGACAGCATGGGCAATAAAGAGCAGGTTCCGGCGGGCGAGTTCCAGATTATGAGCGCGGGGACCGGGGTGCGTCACTCTGAGTACAACCCGAGCAAAACGGAAAAACTGCACCTGTATCAAATCTGGATCATTCCAGAAGAGACCGGCATCACGCCTCGCTACGAACAGCGCCGCTTCGATGCGAAACAGGGTAAACAGCTGGTGCTCTCCCCGGATGCGCGTGAAGGTTCCCTGAAAGTGCATCAGGATATGGAGCTGTACCGCTGGGCGCTGGCGAAAGATGAACAGTCTGTGCACCAGATCGCCGCCAACCGCCGCGTGTGGATCCAGGTGGTGAAAGGCGAGGTGTCCATCAACGGCACCAAAGCCACCACCGCCGATGGCCTGGCAGTCTGGGATGAGCAGGCGCTCTCCGTGCATGCCGACAGCGAAAGTGAAATTCTGCTGTTTGATCTGCCGCCGGTCTAAATAATTTCTCAACCTTCCCTTTAAACGGGGAAGGTTGAGCTTTGTCCGTGATAAACTGAGCAAATCTCTCACTTCAAGATTTCTCAGGACGATGAAAAAGAAACGCCCCGTACTTCAGGATGTCGCCGATCGCGTCGGTGTGACCAAAATGACGGTCAGCCGTTTTTTACGTAACCCGGAGCAGGTTTCCGTGGCGTTGCGTGGCAAGATTGCCGCCGCCCTTGATGAACTGGGTTATATCCCCAACCGCGCGCCCGATATTCTCTCCAATGCGACCAGCCGTGCGGTGGGCGTCCTGCTTCCTTCCTTAACCAACCAGGTTTTCGCTGAAGTGCTGCGTGGCATCGAAAGCGTGACCGATGCCTTTGGTTATCAGACCATGCTCGCCCACTATGGGTACAAGCCGGAACTGGAAGAGGAACGTCTTGAATCGATGCTTTCCTGGAACATTGACGGCCTGATTTTAACGGAACGTACTCACACCCCGCGCACGCTGAAAATGATTGAAGTGGCAGGCATTCCGGTGGTGGAGCTGATGGACAGCCAGTCGCCGTGCCTCGACATCGCCGTGGGGTTCGATAACTTTGAAGCGGCGCGTCAGATGACGGCGGCGATCATCGCCCGCGGTCATCGCCATGTGGCCTATCTGGGTGCGCGTCTGGATGAACGTACTATCATCAAACAGAAGGGATACGAGCAGGCGATGCTCGACGCCGGTTTAACCCCGTACAGCGTGATGGTGGAGCAATCTTCCTCTTATACGTCGGGTATTGAGCTGATGCGTCAGGCGCGACGCGAGTATCCGCAACTGGACGGTATTTTCTGTACCAACGATGACCTTGCGGTCGGCGCCGCGTTTGAGTGTCAGCGCCTGGGTTTAAAAATCCCGGATGATATGGCGATTGCCGGCTTCCACGGCCACGACATTGGCCAGGTGATGGAGCCGCGTCTCGCAAGCGTCCTGACCCCGCGTGAACGCATGGGCCGCATTGGTGCAGAACGCCTGCTGGCGCGCATTCGTGGTGAGGCAGTTACCCCTAAAATGTTAGATTTAGGTTTCACCTTGTCACCGGGTGGATCTATTTAATCCGACAAATTTGAAGTAGCTCACACTTATTCACTTCACGCACGTTTGGATATTGCTTCTCTTATGCCCCGGCAGGACAATGTTACCGATAACTGTTACCCGTAACAATTGACTGAGGGACACCCTTTGAGCACGACTAATCACGATCACCACGTTTACGTCCTGATGGGCGTGTCCGGTAGCGGTAAATCTGCCGTGGCGAGCGAAGTGGCGCATCAACTCCAGGCTGCGTTTCTTGATGGTGACTTCCTCCATCCGCGCAGCAACATCATGAAAATGGCTTCCGGCGAGCCGCTGAATGACGACGACCGCAAACCCTGGTTGCAGGCGCTGAATGATGCCGCGTTCGCGATGCAGCGCACCAATAAAGTCTCCCTGATAGTCTGTTCCGCGCTGAAAAAAACCTATCGCGACCTGCTGCGCGATGGCAACCCGAACCTCTCTTTCATCTACCTGAAAGGCGATTTCGGGGTAATTGAAAGCCGCCTGAAGGCGCGTAAAGGCCACTTCTTCAAAACCCAGATGCTGGTAACGCAGTTCGAAGCGTTGCAGGAGCCGGGGGCTGACGAACAGGATGTCTTAGTGGTTGATATCGATCAGCCGCTGGAAGGTGTTGTTGCCAGCACCATCGAGGTTATTAATAAAAGGCAGTAAGTTTTGAGTACATTAACGCTTGTTTTGACAGCAGTGGGTTCCGTATTGCTGCTGCTGTTTTTAGTGATGAAGGCACGTATGCACGCCTTCGTTGCTTTGATGGTGGTTTCTATTGGTGCCGGTCTCTTTTCCGGAATGCCGCTCGACAAAATTGCGGCGACGATGGAAAAAGGGATGGGCGGCACGCTCGGCTTCCTGGCCATCGTAGTCGCGCTCGGCGCGATGTTTGGCAAGATTTTGCACGAGACGGGCGCGGTCGATCAGATTGCCGTCAAGATGCTGAAATCCTTCGGACACAGCCGTGCGCACTACGCGATTGGTCTGGCTGGTCTGATTTGCGCGCTGCCGCTGTTCTTTGAAGTGGCGGTGGTGCTGCTGATTAGCGTGGCGTTCTCCATGGCACGCCATACCGGTACCAACCTCGTGAAGCTGGTCATTCCGCTGTTTGCGGGCGTGGCGGCGGCGGCGGCGTTTCTGCTGCCGGGGCCTGCGCCGATGCTGCTGGCTTCCCAGATGCATGCTGACTTTGGCTGGATGATCCTGATTGGCCTGTGTGCGGCGATCCCGGGGATGATTATCGCCGGTCCGCTGTGGGGCAACTTCATTAGCCGTTACGTTGAGCTGCACATTCCGGATGACATCTCCGAGCCGCACCTGGGCGAGGGCAAAATGCCGTCCTTCGGCTTCAGTCTGTCGCTGATCCTGCTGCCGCTGGTGCTGGTGGGCCTGAAAACCATCGCTGCCCGCTTTGTGCCGGTGGGGTCAACCGCTTACGAATGGTTCGAATTTATTGGTCATCCGTTCACTGCGATCCTGGTGGCGTGTCTGGTCGCGATTTACGGGCTGGCGATGCGTCAGGGCATGCCAAAAGATCGCGTGATGGAGATATGCGGTGCCGCGCTACAACCGGCGGGGATTATTCTGCTGGTGATCGGGGCGGGCGGCGTGTTCAAGCAGGTGCTGGTGGATTCCGGTGTGGGTCCGGCGCTGGGCGAAGCGC
Source organism: Enterobacter hormaechei subsp. hoffmannii (assembly GCF_001729745.1). Taxonomy (GTDB): domain Bacteria; phylum Pseudomonadota; class Gammaproteobacteria; order Enterobacterales; family Enterobacteriaceae; genus Enterobacter; species Enterobacter intestinihominis. The sequence continues at coordinate 4,200,655 of NZ_CP017186.1, read as the reverse complement.
TGACCGGAATGGGCCTGCCGATTGCGGTCACCTGCTTCGTGCTGGCCGCGGCGGTGCGTATCATTCAGGGCTCCGCGACCGTGGCGTGCTTAACCGCGGTGGGGCTGGTGATGCCGGTAATTGAACAGCTGAACTACTCCGGCGCGCAGATGGCGGCGCTCTCTATCTGTATCGCGGGCGGCTCGATTGTGGTATCTCACGTGAACGACGCAGGCTTCTGGCTGTTCGGTAAATTTACCGGCGCAACCGAAGCGCAAACCCTCAAAACCTGGACGCTGATGGAAACCATCCTCGGCACGACGGGTGCGGTTGTCGGGATGATTGCGTTTACGCTGCTGAGCTAACGAGACCGTATTTTGTCGGGTGGCGGCTTCGCCTTACCCGACCTACAAAAAAATCAGGTCCCGTAGGCCGGGTAAGCGTAAGTGTATGACCGTATACATAGGTAACAGATCAGACCGGGAACATAGGTAACACTTTTCAGTCTATCCGGAGCACACTCTGGGTTTTTCGGTCGTAGTACGCAAGCGTTATTCCATTAAAGATGATGGCCTCCAGGCCATCATCTTGTTCTTCCAGCATGATGTACTCATCAGTCAGCGCTTCACTCAGGAACACCGTCCCCTTTTTCCCCATATAGAGTGTCCCCCTTGATTTCACCCTGTAGACCGTACCTCCTTCCGGATAAGCATATTCAGGAACCCTGCCATCCCAGTGCCGGCCTGAGGGTTGCCATACCGTTCCGGGCGTTGCACCCGCCAGGGCTTCATGTGGCCTTTCATAGTTAAACTCTTCCCGGTAGCCACTGAACCACCGCTGTTGTTCTTCCATCGTCATAAATATGTTGCCCTGTTTTACTGCACTTTTCAGCGAACGATGCATTCGCTCATGACGGCCGTTTTCTTCCGGATGCCCCTTTCTGATGCGTTCCGGTCTGATGCCCAGCTTTATCAGCCAGACTGCAAGGCGACTTAACCCGGCGATACCTGTTCCTGCGAAAGGCTGACCATTATCCGTTCTCAGGACTTCCGGCAGACCGTACTCCAGGAACGCATCCGTCAGGCACTGCCTGACGAAGGGCTCGCTCTCCCGGTCTGCTCCCCGGCAGCTCAGAAGATACCGGCTGTGATTGTCGGTGAGGGTGAAGGGATGACAGTATTTCCGGCTCAGCAGCCTGAACTTGCCTTTAAAATCAGCGCTCCAGACCTGATTGTTCTCACTGATGATGGTCAGGGGCTGGCGATTGCCCGGGGTTCTGCGTTTTCGCTTTTTATCCGGAACCAGGCCTTCACGCTTGAGGATATCGCCGATAGTACTGGCAGCGGGGACGGTAAAATCGACGTGATGATTGAGCAGCCACATCCGCAGTTTTTTGGGGCCCCAGTCAGGGTGTTTTTGCCTCAGGGCCGTAAGCTGCCCGGCGATATCATCAGGAACTGTCCGGGAGTGGGAGTGCGGAGCACGTGACCGGTCAGAGAGAGATGACAGGTCAGAGGGGTCAAAACGCTGAAGCCATTTGTAACCGGTTTTTCGACTGATGCCGAAGAGACGGCAGAGGGCAGAAAAAGAATCCGTACCTGCATGGCAGGCACGGATGAAATCAAGGCGTTGCATAGGTCGGGTCTCAGTCCAGGGCATAGCGAGTCTCCTCTTCTATGCCAGTTATAACTGTTACCCATGTATCCGGTCTAAAGTGTTACCCATGTTCCCGGTTCATACCTAAGCGCCACCCGGCTTTTTTACATCTTCACCCTTTCATCCATGCCCGGATCCCATCCAGGAACATCTGCGTCGCCATCATCACCAGAATCAGCCCCATCAGGCGCTCGAGGGCGTTCACCCCTTTCTCTCCCAGCAGGCGCAGGAACAGCGACGACTGCAGCAGAATAATAAATGTCCCGCCCCAGGCGATCAGCAGGGCAATGACCAGGTGGCTCATCTGATTCGGGTACTGATGCGACAGCAGCATCAGCGTCGCCAGAATCGTTGGCCCGGCGACCAGCGGAATCGCCAGCGGCACGATAAACGGTTCTTCACCCGCAGGCAGGCCGCTGCTGCTGCCTTCCGCGCTCGGGAAAATCATCTTTATGGCAATCAGGAACAAAATGATCCCGCCGGAAATGGAGACCGTTTCGGCACGTAAGTTCAGGAAAGCGAGGATTTTTTCACCGGCGAACAGGAAGATAAACATCACCAGCAGGGCGATGAGCAGCTCGCGGATCATGATCGCCCGACGGCGCTTCGGCTCGGTGTGCTTCAGCACCGACATGAAGATCGGCAGATTACCGAGCGGATCCATAATCAGGATCAATAAAACCGCTGCGGAAATGATTTCACTCATCTTAAATTATCCCTGATACTTATTGTGGTCATTGCGATGATTAGCACTTTTTCTGATTGCCGGGCAATCATCGATTAATTTCGCTTGCGACTTTGGCAGCATTTTGTAATGTGAAGCATATCCCAGTTCAATACTGGCTTGCACAATCAGCACACACCCCTTGCAGGAAAAAAATGCTATGAAAAACGTTGGTTTTATCGGCTGGCGCGGTATGGTCGGCTCTGTACTCATGCAACGCATGGTTGAAGAGCGCGATTTCGACGCCATCCGCCCGGTCTTCTTCTCCACTTCCCAGCTCGGCCAGGCTGCACCGTCCTTTGGTGGTACCACAGGCACGTTGCAGGATGCTTACGATCTGGAAGCGCTGAAGGCACTCGACATTATTGTGACCTGCCAGGGCGGCGATTATACCAACGAAATTTATCCGAAGCTGCGTGAAAGCGGCTGGCAGGGCTACTGGATTGACGCGGCCTCTTCGCTGCGTATGAAAGACGATGCCATCATCATTCTCGACCCGGTTAACCAGGATGTCATCACCGACGGCCTGAACAACGGCGTGAAAACGTTTGTTGGCGGTAACTGCACCGTCAGCCTGATGCTGATGTCCCTCGGCGGCCTGTTCGCACAGGATCTGGTGGAGTGGGTCTCCGTAGCGACCTACCAGGCGGCGTCCGGCGGCGGCGCGCGTCATATGCGCGAGCTGCTGACCCAGATGGGCCAGCTGCACCAGAGCGTCGCGACCGAGCTGGCAAACCCGGCGTCCGCGATCCTCGATATCGAGCGTAAAGTCACTCAGCTCACCCGCAGCGGCGAGTTGCCGGTGGATAACTTTGGCGTACCGCTGGCTGGCGGCCTGATACCGTGGATCGACAAACAGCTGGATAACGGCCAGACCCGCGAAGAGTGGAAGGGCCAGGCTGAGACCAACAAAATCCTCGCCACCGCGAACACCATTCCGGTTGACGGTCTGTGCGTGCGTATCGGCGCGCTGCGCTGCCACAGCCAGGCTTTCACCATTAAACTGAAAAAAGATGTGTCTATTCCTACCGTGGAAGAGCTGCTGGCCGCGCACAACCCGTGGGCGAAAGTGGTGCCAAACGATCGCGATATCACCATGCGCGAACTGACCCCGGCAGCCGTTACCGGCACGCTGACCACCCCGGTTGGCCGCCTGCGCAAGCTGAACATGGGACCGGAGTACCTCTCCGCGTTCACCGTTGGCGACCAGCTTCTTTGGGGTGCCGCCGAGCCGCTGCGCCGCATGCTGCGCCAGCTGGCGTAATAATTTGTTAAACACCGGGGGTGAATGTCACCCCCTTTTTTTGCGTACTACATGGAGTAAAACGCAGATGTCTTATTTTTTATCAGGAGGGCCCACGACGTTGGCTATGCTTTAAGGAAGATTTATTTCTCACCTGAGGGTAGGGCGGAGCAGAGAGGATTAACTGCACCGTTTAGGTCACATTAAAAGTCGTCCCGGAGCGCGTAAAAAGGGCGACATAAAAAAACAGGATGAATACCATGTCCGATCGTATTTCGAGAGACGTGATTAATGCGCTTATTGCGGGTCACTTTGCCGACCCCTTTTCTGTGCTAGGGATGCACCGTACAGAGGCCGGACTGGAAGTTCGGGCGCTGTTACCGGATGCAACAGAAGTGTGGGTTATCGAACCCAAAACCGGCCGCAAGGTGGGTAATCTGGAATGCCTCGACTCGCGTGGCTTCTTCTCGGGCGTCATGCCCCGCCGTAAAAATCCTTTTCGTTATCAGCTTGCCGTTATCTGGCACGGTCAGCAAAACCTGATTGATGATCCCTATAGCTTCGGCCCGCTCTTAAAAGAGATGGACGCCTGGCTGCTGTCCGAAGGGACCCATTTACGCCCCTACGAAACGCTGGGTGCCCATGCGGATACCATGGACGGTATCACCGGCACGCGCTTTGCCGTATGGGCGCCAAACGCCCAGCGCGTCTCCGTCGTCGGGCAGTTCAACTACTGGGACGGTCGTCGTCACCCCATGCGCCTGCGCCGGGAAACCGGTATCTGGGAGCTGTTTATCCCCGGCGCGCACAACGGTCAGCTCTACAAATTCGAGATGATCGATGCCAACGGCAAGCTGCGTATTAAATCCGACCCGTACGCCTTTGAGGCCGAACTGCGCCCGAATACCGCCTCGCTGATTTGCGGCCTGCCGGAGAAGGTTGTCCAGAGCGAGGAGCGCAAGCAGGCCAACCGCTTTGATGCGCCGATCTCCGTCTATGAAGTGCATCTCGGCTCCTGGCGTCGCCACACCGATAACAACTTCTGGCTGAGCTATCGCGAGCTGGCGGACCAGCTGGTGCCGTACGCCAAATGGATGGGCTTTACCCATCTGGAGCTGCTGCCAATCAACGAACACCCGTTCGACGGTAGCTGGGGCTATCAGCCGACCGGGCTATATGCGCCTACGCGCCGCTTCGGCACGCGCGATGACTTCCGCTATTTCATTGATGCCGCGCACGCTGCCGGACTGAACGTGATCCTCGACTGGGTGCCGGGCCACTTCCCGTCGGATGATTTTGCGCTGGCAGAGTTTGACGGTACGAAGCTGTACGAGCACAGCGATCCGCGCGAAGGCTATCACCAGGACTGGAACACGCTGATCTACAACTACGGTCGCCGTGAAGTGTCAAACTACCTGGTCGGGAACGCGCTGTACTGGATCGAACGTTTCGGCATTGATGCCCTGCGCGTCGATGCAGTGGCGTCGATGATCTACCGCGACTACAGCCGCAAAGAGGGTGAGTGGATCCCAAACGAGTATGGCGGGCGTGAAAACCTCGAAGCGATTGAGTTTCTGCGCAACACCAACCGCATTATCGGCGAGCAGGTGGAAGGCGCCGTGACCATGGCGGAAGAGTCAACAGACTTCCCGGGCGTTTCCCGTCCACCGGCAATGGGCGGCCTGGGCTTCTGGTACAAGTGGAACCTCGGCTGGATGCACGACACGCTCGACTACATGAAGCTTGACCCGGTTTATCGTCAGTATCACCACGATAAGCTCACCTTCGGGCTACTCTACAACTACACCGAAAACTTCATGCTGCCGCTTTCGCACGATGAAGTGGTACACGGCAAGAAATCCGTTCTCGACCGCATGCCGGGGGACGCGTGGCAGAAGTTTGCCAACCTGCGCGCCTATTACGGCTGGATGTTCGCCTTCCCGGGCAAAAAACTGCTGTTTATGGGCAACGAATTTGCGCAAGGGCGCGAATGGAACCACGACACCAGCCTTGACTGGCATCTGCTGGAAGGCGCGGACAACTGGCACCACGGCGTGCAGCGTCTGGTTCGCGACCTGAACCTGACCTATCGTCACCACAAAGCGCTGCACGAGCTGGACTTCGATCCGTACGGCTTTGAGTGGCTGGTGGTGGACGACCACGAGCGCTCGGTGTTTGTCTTTGTACGACGTGATAAAGCCGGTAACGAGATCATCGTCGCCAGCAACTTCACGCCGATACCGCGCGAACACTACCGCTTCGGCATAAACCAGCCGGGCAAATGGCGCGAAATCCTTAACACCGACTCCATGCACTACCACGGCAGCAACGCCGGTAACGGTGGCCTGGTACAGAGCGACGCCATCGAAAGCCACGGTCGTCCGAACTCCCTTGGCCTGACGCTGCCGCCGCTGAGCACAATCTGGCTGGTGCGGGAGGGAGAATGACGCAGCTCTCGGCAGGTAAACCCGAACCGCTCGGGGCGAGTTTTGACGGAAAGGGGGTGAACTTTACGCTCTTTTCTGCCCACGCTGAGCGGGTGGAACTCTGTGTGTTTGACGGGGAAGGTAACGAACACCGTTACGATTTACCGGCGCGCACGGGGGATACCTGGCATGGCTACCTGCCCGGAGGACGGCCGGGGATGCACTACGGTTTTCGCGTACACGGCCCCTGGGAGCCCTCTCAGGGGCACTGGTTTAACCCGGCGAAGCTGCTGATTGACCCATGTGCGCACCGCGTGGACGGCGAGTTTAAAGACGACCCGCTGTTCCACGTTGGCTACGGCGAACCAGACCACCGCGACAGCGCACCCGTCGCGCCCAAAAGCGTGGTGGTACACGATCTCTACGACTGGGAAGACGATGCCCCGCCTCGCACGCCGTGGGGCAACACCGTTATTTATGAAGCCCACGTCAAAGGGCTGACGTATCTGCATCCGTCAATCCCCAAAGAGATGCGCGGTACCTACAAAGCGCTTGGGCATCCGACGATGGTCGCGTACCTGAAGCACTTAGGGATCACCGCCCTGGAGCTGTTGCCCGTGGCGCATTTTGCCAGCGAGCCGCGGCTGCAGCGTCTTGGGTTAAGCAACTACTGGGGCTACAACCCGCTGGCGATGTTCGCCCTCGACCCGCGCTACGCGGTGCATCCGGAGAAGGCGCGGGATGAGTTTCGCGATGCGGTGAAGGCGCTTCACGCGGCGGGTATCGAGGTCATTCTGGACGTGGTGTTGAACCACAGTGCAGAAAGCGATCTTGATGGCCCGACGCTCTCACAGCGCGGAATCGATAACCGTAGCTATTATTGGATCAGGGACGACGGCGATTACGAGAACTGGACCGGGTGCGGTAACACCCTCAACCTCAGTGATCCGGCCGTTACGCATTACGCGTACGCGTGCCTGAAATACTGGGTTGAGACGTTCCACGTGGACGGTTTTCGTTTCGACCTGGCGCCGGTAATGGGGCGCACCCCGGCGTTCAGCCAGCAGGCGCCGCTGTTTGAGGCCATCAAAAACTGTCCGGTGCTTTCAAAGGTGAAGCTGATTGCGGAGCCCTGGGACATCGGCGAGGGCGGTTATCAGGTGGGGAACTTCCCGCCGCTGTTTGCCGAGTGGAACGACCACTTCCGCGATGCCGTCCGCCGCTTCTGGCTGACGCGCGATCTGTCGCTGGGGGAGTTTGCCGGTCGCTTTGCCGGCTCCAGCGATCTCTTTAAGCGTGACGGCAAACGTCCGTCGGCCACCATTAATCTGGTGACGGCGCACGACGGTTTTACGCTGCGCGACTGCGTTTGTTTCAATCAGAAACACAATGAGGCAAACGGCGAAGAGAATCGCGATGGGACTAACAACAACCATAGCTTTAACCATGGTATAGAAGGGTTAGGCGGAAGTCTGGATGTGATCGAGCGGCGACGCGCCAGCGTTCATGCGCTGCTGACGACGCTTTTGTTGTCGCAGGGCACGCCGATGCTGCTGGCGGGCGATGAGCACGGTCACAGCCAGCACGGCAACAACAACGCCTATTGCCAGGACAACACCCTGACCTGGCTCAACTGGGAAGAAGCGAACAGCGGGTTGACCCATTTCACCGCGGCGCTGATCCATCTTCGCCAGCACATCCCCGCGCTCACCGCCGACAGCTGGTGGGAAGAGGGCGACGGCAACGTTCGCTGGCTGAATAAAGACGCGCAACCGTTAAGCGCGCAAGAGTGGCAACACAGCATACCCTGTCTGCAAATCCTGCTTTCGGATGCGTGGCTGGTGACGCTGAACGCGACGGATGACGTCGCAGAGATTGTTTTACCTGACGGGGAATGGCGAGCCATTCCTCCCTTTGCCGGAGCGGATAATCCGGTTGTTATGGCTGTCTGGCACGGGCCTGCGCACGGAGTGTGCGTATTCCAAAGATGATAAAAAAGGAGTTAGTCATGGTTAGATTAGAGAAGAACGATCCGTTAATGTTGGCGCGCCAGCTACCATTAAAAACAGTTGCCCTGATCCTCGCGGGCGGGCGTGGTACCCGTCTGAAAGATTTGACCATCAAGCGCGCCAAACCGGCCGTTCACTTTGGTGGTAAGTTCCGTATTATCGATTTTGCACTCTCCAACTGCCTGAACTCAGGCATTCGCCGTATTGGCGTCATTACCCAGTATCAGTCGCACACGCTGGTGCAGCACATTCAGCGCGGCTGGTCATTCTTCAGCGAAGAGATGAACGAGTTTGTCGATCTGCTCCCGGCGCAGCAGCGCGTTCACGGGGAGAACTGGTACCGCGGCACGGCGGATGCCGTGACCCAGAACCTCGACATCATTCGCCGCTACAACGCGGAATACATCGTTATCCTCGCCGGGGACCACATCTACAAGCAAGATTACTCCCACATGCTGATCGACCACGTCGAAAAAGGTGCGCGCTGCACCGTGGCGTGTCTGCCGGTGCCTGTTGCAGAAGCAACCGCGTTTGGCGTGATGCATGTAGATGGCGATGACAAGATTATCGACTTTGTCGAAAAACCGGCGAATCCGCCAACCATGCCGGGAGACGACACCAAATCGCTCGCCAGCATGGGGATCTATGTCTTTGATGCCGATTATCTTTATGAACTGCTGGAAGAAGACGACAAAGACGAAAACTCCAGCCACGACTTCGGTAAAGACATCATCCCGAAAATTACCAAAGCTGGCATGGCGTATGCACATCCTTTCCCGTTGTCCTGCGTGCAGTCCGATCCGAATGCGGAACCTTACTGGCGCGACGTCGGCACGCTGGAAGCCTACTGGAAAGCCAACCTCGATCTGGCGTCCGTGACGCCTGAACTGGATATGTACGACCAGAACTGGCCGATTCGCACCCATATGGAATCGCTGCCGCCGGCGAAGTTCGTCCAGGATCGCTCCGGCAGCCACGGTATGACGCTGAACTCGCTGGTCTCTGGCGGGTGCATTATCTCCGGTTCGGTGGTGGTGCAGTCCGTGCTGTTCCCGCGCGTGCGTATAAACTCATTCTGTAATATCGATTCGGCAGTCCTGCTGCCGGATGTCTGGGTAGGGCGCTCATGTCGTCTGCGTCGCTGCGTTATCGACCGTGCCTGCGTCATTCCCGAAGGGATGGTGATTGGGGAAAACGCGGAAGAAGATGCACGTCGTTTCTACCGATCGGAAGAGGGGATCGTGTTAGTAACACGGGAAATGTTGCGGAAGCTGCAAATCAAACAGGAGCGATGATGCAGGTTTTACACGTATGTTCTGAGATGTTCCCGTTGTTAAAAACGGGCGGACTGGCGGATGTTCTTGGTGCATTACCGGCGGCGCAAATTGCCGGAGGGGTGGATACCCGCGTGTTGTTACCCGCTTTTCCGGATATCCGGCGTGGTATTCCCGATGCGAAGGTTGTTACCCGCCGCGAGACCTTCGCGGGACGTATCACCCTGCTGTTTGGACATTACAATGGCGTAGGGATTTACCTGATTGATGCGCCGCATTTATACGACCGACCCGGCAGCCCGTATCACGATACCAACCTGTACGCCTATACCGATAACGTGCTGCGCTTTGCCCTGCTCGGCTGGGTGGGGGCGGAGATGGCCGTCGGGCTGGATCCGTTCTGGTGTCCGAACGTGGTGCACGCGCACGACTGGCATGCGGGGCTGGCTCCTGCGTATCTGGCGGCGAAAGGACACCCGGCGAAATCGGTGTTTACGGTGCACAACCTGGCGTATCAGGGCATGTATTACGCGCATCATATGAATGACATCGATCTGCCATGGTCGTTCTTTAACATGCACGGACTGGAGTTTAACGGACAGATTTCGTTCCTGAAGGCCGGTCTGTACTACGCCGACCACATCACGGCGGTCAGCCCAACCTACGCGCGGGAAATTACCCAGCCGGAGTTCGGTTACGGTATGGAAGGGCTACTGCAACAGCGCCACCGTGAAGGTCGTCTGTCGGGCATTCTGAACGGCGTGGATGAACAGATCTGGAATCCGGAAACGGACCTCCTGCTGGCAGCGCGCTATGGTCGCGACTCCGTGGAGGACAAAGCGGAGAACAAGCGTCAGCTACAGATTGCGATGGGGCTGAAGGTCAACGACAAGGTACCGCTGTTTGCGGTGGTCAGCCGCCTGACCAGCCAGAAAGGGCTGGATCTGGTGCTGGAAGCGCTGCCAGGATTACTGGAGCAGGGCGGCCAGCTGGCGCTGCTCGGCGCGGGCGACCCGGTATTGCAGGAAGGTTTCCTCGCGGCCGCGGCGGAACATCCGGGGCAGGTGGGCGTGCAGATTGGCTATCACGAAGCGTTCTCGCACCGCATCATGGGCGGCGCAGACGTGATTCTGGTGCCGAGCCGTTTCGAGCCCTGCGGCCTGACGCAGCTCTATGGTCTGAAATACGGCACGCTGCCGCTGGTACGCCGCACGGGCGGGCTGGCGGATACGGTGTCTGACAGCTCCCTGGAAAACCTGGCGGATGGTATCGCCAGCGGGTTTGTTTTCGAGGACAGTAATGCCTGGTCGCTACTTCGGGCGATCCGGCGTGCTTTCGTCTTGTGGTCCCGTCCATCCCTGTGGCGTTACGTACAACGTCAGGCGATGTCCATGGACTTTGGCTGGCACGTTGCGGCGCAGTCCTACCGCGACCTTTATCAACGCTTGATGTAACGAGGCGAAGTTACTGATATGAATGCTCCATTTAGCTACTCTTCCCCCACGCTCAGCGTTGAGGCGTTGAAACACTCCATCGCCTATAAGCTGATGTTTACCATTGGGAAAGATCCCGTTATTGCCAACAAACATGAGTGGCTGAACGCCACGCTGTTTGCGGTGCGTGACCGTATGGTCGAACGCTGGCTGCGCTCCAACCGCGCCCAGCTCTCGCAGGAGACGCGACAGGTGTATTACCTGTCGATGGAGTTTTTGATTGGTCGCACCCTCTCCAATGCGCTGTTATCGCTCGGGATTTATGACGACGTCAAAAACGCACTGGAAGAGATGGGGCTGGACTTAGAAGAGCTGATTGACGAAGAGAACGACCCGGGGCTGGGTAACGGTGGTCTCGGGCGTCTTGCCGCCTGCTTCCTCGATTCACTGGCGACGCTGGCGCTGCCGGGACGCGGGTACGGTATTCGCTACGACTACGGCATGTTCAAGCAGAACATCGTTGATGGGCGTCAGAAAGAGTCGCCGGACTACTGGCTGGAGTACGGTAACCCGTGGGAGTTCAAGCGCCACAACACGCGCTACAAGGTGCGTTTTGGCGGGCGTATTCAGCAGGAAGGGAAAAAATCCCGCTGGGTGGAAACCGAAGAGATCCTCGCCGTGGCCTATGACCAGATTATCCCCGGCTACGACACCGATGCGACCAACACGCTGCGCCTGTGGAACGCGCAGGCCAGTAGCGAGATCAACCTCGGTAAATTCAATCAGGGTGACTACTTCGCGGCGGTGGAAGATAAAAACCACTCTGAGAACGTGTCCCGCGTCCTGTATCCGGATGACTCGACCTACTCGGGCCGCGAGCTGCGTCTGCGTCAGGAGTATTTCCTCGTCTCGGCAACGATTCAGGATATCCTTAGCCGTCACTATCAGCTGCACAAAACCTATGCGAATCTGGCGGAGAAAACGGCGATTCACCTCAACGATACCCATCCGGTGCTGTCGATCCCTGAGCTGATGCGCCTGCTGATTGACGAGCATAAGTTCAGCTGGGATGACGCGTTTGAAGTGACCTGCCAGGTGTTCTCGTACACCAACCATACGCTGATGAGTGAAGCGCTGGAGACGTGGCCGGTGGATATGCTCGGCAAAATTCTGCCGCGTCACCTGCAAATCATCTTCGAGATCAACGACTACTTCCTCAAGACCTTGCAGGAGCAGTACCCGAACGATACCGGCCTGCTGAGCCGCGCCTCGATCATTGATGAATCCAATGGTCGCCGCGTACGCATGGCCTGGCTGGCGGTGGTGATCAGCCATAAGGTTAACGGGGTTTCAGAGCTGCATTCGAACCTGATGGTGCAGTCCCTGTTTGCAGACTTTGCGAAGATCTTCCCGACGCGTTTCTGCAACGTGACCAACGGCGTCACCCCGCGCCGCTGGCTGGCGCTGGCGAACCAGCCGCTGTCTGACGTGCTGGACGAAAATATCGGCCGCACCTGGCGCACCGATTTGAGCCAGCTGAGCGAGCTTGAGCAACACATTGATTTTCCGACGGTGAACAAAGCCGTACGGGAAGCCAAGCTGCTGAACAAGAAACGGCTGTCAGTCTGGCTGGCGATGCATCTCAACGTGGTGGCGAACCCGAAAGCGCTGTTCGACGTGCAGATCAAACGTATCCACGAGTACAAGCGTCAGCTGATGAACGTCCTGCACGTCATCACTCACTACAACCGCATTAAGGCTGACCCGACGGCGGAGTGGGTGCCGCGCGTGAAAATCTTTGCCGGTAAGGCGGCCTCCGCGTACTACATGGCGAAGCACATCATTCATCTTATCAACGATGTGGCGAAGGTAGTGAACCAGGATCCGGACATTGGCGACAAGCTGAAAGTGGTGTTTATCCCGAACTACAGCGTAAGCCTGGCGCAGCTGATTATTCCGGCGGCGGATCTCTCAGAGCAGATTTCCACGGCGGGGACGGAAGCATCCGGCACCAGCAACATGAAGTTTGCCCTGAACGGCGCGCTGACCATCGGCACGCTGGACGGCGCAAATGTCGAAATGCTGGAGCATGTGGGCGCGGAGAATATCTTTATCTTCGGGAATACGGCGGAAGAGGTGGAGGCGCTGCGCAAGCAGGGCTACTCGCCGCGTGAGTATTATGAAGAGGATGAAGAGTTACGCCAGGTGCTGACGCAAATCGCCACCGGGGTGTTTAACCCTGAGGAGCCTGGGCGCTATCGTGACCTGGTGGACTCGCTGATTAACTTTGGCGATCATTATCAGGTGCTGGCGGATTACCGCAGCTACGTGGATTGTCAGGATAAGGTGGACGAACTGTACCGTCAGCAGGAGAAGTGGACCAGCGCCGCGATGCATAACATCGCCAACATGGGATACTTCTCGTCAGACAGGACCATCAAAGAGTATGCCGAGAATATCTGGCATATTGATCCGGTGCGGTTGTAAAAACAAAGCCGGGTGGCGGCTCCGCCTTACCCGGCCTACTCGATCCTGTAGGCCCGGTAAGCGCAGCGCCACCGGGCATTTTTTGTCACCCTCAGGACGCCAGTGACAATTCACGCTTTCCCGCATGCTGTTGCAACCATTGCGCCACGCGAGACTGCTGCTCGGCATTCAGCCACATCCCTTCTTTAGTACGACGCCAGATGGCATCGTCCAGACGGCGCACCCATTCGTGTTCCACCAGGTAGCGCAGTTCCGCTTCGTACAGCTCATGGCCAAAATGCTCGCCCAGATCGGCAATCTCTTTCGCGTTGCCGAGGAACAGTTCGGTATTGCTGCCGTAGGTGCGGGCGTAGTGGCGCGCCATTCCTTCGGTAATGAACGGGAAGCGGCGACGCAGCTTCGCGGCGTAATCGTCGCGGTTATTGCCGATATCGCCGCCAGGCAGCACGGCGCCTTTCGTCCACGCCGGGCCGATGCCTTTGTAATACGGCGCCAGTTTCTCCAGCGCGTGCTCCGCCAGTTTACGGTAGGTGGTGAGCTTACCGCCAAACACCGACAGCAGCGGCGCCTGACCGTCCACGTCATGAATATCAAGCGTATAGTCACGGGTGATGGCCTGCGGTGAGTCAGACTCGTCATCACACAGCGGACGCACGCCGGAGTAGGTCCAGACCACGTCATCGCGCGCCAGCTGTTTCTTAAAGTGTGCGTTGTACACTTTCAGCAGGTAGCTGACTTCGCTCTCTTCAATCTCAACGTTTTTCGGATCGCCCTTGTACTCCACGTCAGTGGTGCCGATGATGGAGAACTCGTCCATCCACGGGATCACAAACACGATGCGCTTGTCTTCGTTTTGCAGGATATAAGCCTGCTTCTGGGTATGCACGCGCGGCACCACAATGTGGCTGCCCTTGATCAGGCGGATGCCGTACGGAGAAGGCAGGTGCATACCGTCATCGAAGAACTGTTTCACCCACGGGCCGGTGGCGTTCACCAGGCCGCGCGCTTTCCAGCTAAACTTCTCGCCGGTATCCACGTCTTCCGCTTCCACGATCCACAGGCCGTTTTCGCGGCGCGCGGCGATCGCGCGGGTACGGGTTTTCACCTCGCCGCCTTTCTTCTCGACCATCTGCGCGTTAGCCAGCACCAGACGCGCATCGTCCACCCAGCAGTCGGAATATTCGAAACCGCGCACGATTTCAGGCTTAAGGACCGATTCTGAGCCAAAACGCAAACCGGTCGAACCCGGCAGGCTGGTGCGTTTACCCAGATGATCGTACATGAACAGGCCGATGCGGATCATCCACGCCGGACGCAGGTGCGGGCGGTGGGGCAGGCGGAAGCGCATCGGGATCGCCAGATGCGGAGCCATTTTCAGCAGCACTTCGCGTTCGGCCAGCGCTTCGCTGACCAGGCGGAATTCGTAGTGTTCCAGGTAGCGCAGGCCTCCGTGGATCAGCTTGGAGCTGGCGGACGACGTCGCGCAGGCGAGATCGTTAGCTTCCAGCATCAGCACGGATAAACCGCGTCCTGCGGCATCAACCGCAATACCGGCACCGTTGATGCCCCCGCCTATCACAATCAGATCTTTGGTTTCCATAACACCCTCATGCACTTTCGTTAAAGCTCAAAAATGTTCGATATCGCTCATAATAGCAAAGGAACGCGCTTTTGGTAACATCAAAAAAACAATTTAGAGTGATATGGATAACATAATGGCGTTTACCCGCCGCCAGGACGTACACTACGGGGTAAAATCGTGCGACTAACTTTTCTCCCTCTCCCTGTGGGATAGGGCTGGGGTGAGGGCACCAGAGCGCACCCAACCAGAACAACAGAAAGAGAACACCATGGATCAGTTTGAATGTATTAACGTAGAAGAAGCCCATCAGAAGATGCACCAGAAAACCGCGGTGCTGGTGGATATCCGCGATCCGCAGAGCTTTGCGATGGGCCACACGCCGGGCGCGTTCCATCTCACCAACGACACGCTGGGCGCGTTTATGCGCGATAACGACTTCGACACGCCGGTGATGGTGATGTGCTATCACGGCAACAGCAGTAAAGGCGCGGCGCAGTATCTGCTCCAGCAGGGTTACGACGCGGTATACAGCGTCGATGGCGGCTTCGATGCATGGCATCGTCATTTCCCGGCAGAAGTTGAATACGCGTTTGAGCGCTGATCCCGCTATACTGTCCCCTTTTGTGTGGAAATAAGCGACCGCTGCCCATGTTGATGATCACCTCTTTTAGCAACCCGCGCGTCGCCCAGGCGTTTGTCGATTATATGGCGACGCAGGGCATTATCCTGACTATTCAGCAGCATACACAGACGGATGTCTGGCTGGCAGACGAAAGCCAGGCTGGGCGCGTGAACGCCGAGCTGGCGCGTTTCCTGGAAAACCCGGGCGACCCGCGTTATCTGGCGGCAAGTTGGCAATCCGGCCAGACCGGCAGTGGCCTGCACTATCAACGTTTTCCGTTTCTCGCCACCCTCCGCGAGCGTGCAGGACCGTTTACGCTGCTTTTGATGGCAGCCTGCATCATCGTCTTCATTATTATGAGCGTGGTGGGCGACCAGAGCGTGATGATTGCCCTCGCATGGCCGTACGATCCCTCCCTGCAATTTGACGTCTGGCGCTACTTCACGCATGCGCTGATGCACTTCTCGGTGATGCATATCCTCTTTAACCTGCTGTGGTGGTGGTATCTCGGCGGGGCGGTGGAGAAGCGGCTCGGCAGCGGCAAGCTGATTGTGATCACCCTTATCAGCGCCCTGTTAAGCGGCTATGTGCAGCATAAATTCAGCGGTCCGTGGTTTGGCGGGTTATCCGGCGTGGTGTACGCCCTGATGGGTTACGCCTGGCTCAGAGGCGAGCGCGACCCGGAAAGCGGCATCTATTTACAACGTGGATTAATAACCTTTGCGTTAATATGGCTTATTGCCGGATGGTTTGATCTGTTTGGTATGTCTATCGCCAATGGTGCGCACGTTACCGGCCTGGCGGTTGGGCTGGCGATGGCGCTGGCCGATACGCTCCATGCGCGAAAACGAACATAATTCCCAGGGATATTTCATGAAACAAACACAACGTCATGACGCCATTATCGAACTGGTAAAAAAACAGGGATACGTCAGTACTGAAGAGCTGGTGGAGCAGTTTGCCGTCAGCCCGCAAACCATCCGTCGTGACCTCAACGACCTGGCCGATCAGAACCGTATTCTGCGCCATCACGGCGGCGCGGCGCTGCCGTCCAGCTCGGTGAACACCTCATGGCATGACCGTAAGGCGACGCAAACGGCAGAGAAAGAGCGTATCGCCCGTAAAGTGGCGAGCCAGATCCCGAACGGCGCGACGCTGTTTATTGATATCGGCACCACGCCGGAAGCGGTCGCCCATGCGCTGCTGAATCACGAGAACCTCCGCGTGGTGACCAACAACCTGAACGTGGCCAACACGTTGATGCAGAAAGACGATTTCCGCATCATCCTCGCGGGCGGCGAACTGCGCAGCCGCGACGGGGGCATTATCGGCGAAGCGACGCTCGATTTTATCTCTCAGTTCCGCCTCGATTTCGGCATTCTGGGGATCAGCGGCATCGACACCGACGGCTCGCTGCTGGAGTTTGATTACCACGAGGTGCGCACCAAGCGCGCGATTATTGAGAACTCGCGCCACGTGATGCTGGTGGTGGATCACTCGAAATTTGGCCGCAATGCGATGGTCAACATGGGCAGCATTAGCATGGTGAATGCGGTCTACACCGACGAGATGCCGCCGGCGGGCGTGTTGCAGGTGATTAAGGATAACAATTTGCAGCTGGAGTTGTGCTAGCGGTTGTGTCGGGTGGCGCTGCGCTTACCCGACCTACAAATTGTTCTCCCTCTCCCTGTGGGAGAGGGCCGGGGTGAGGGCATCAGGCCGCACAAAACTAAACTCCGTACCCCATCATCTTCAACAACTGCTGCGCATGCTGCACCGCGTCCTGACGGTGCGCCACGCCCAGCTTCTGATACAGATTGCGAATGTGCGTTTTGATGGTGGTTGCCGCCACCGCCAGCTCACCGGCTATCTGCTCGTTGCTGTAGCCTGAATAGATCAGCCCCAGCACCTGCCATTCACGCTGTGTGAGCGGGCTGGTGCGGATAAGCTCCGGTACTTCCGGATGGTTCAGCAGACGTTCAACAAAGTTCTCATCGAAGTGCGCAAACTTGTGGCGATGGTGCTGGTTGATCTCGCGCAGAATGCGCTGGGCGCGATGCTGATCGAGTTCCGGCAGCGTGTTGAGCTGAATCAGCTGGCGCAACTGCTGGGCCATCACTTCACCCTCAATCACAAAGTGGCTGATAAACCCGGTGCGGTTCGCCAGCTGCAACGCTTCCAGCAGCACGCGCTGGGCATCGTTTTTACGTCCCGCCTGCCAGTAAAGCTGGTTTAACAGCAGCAGGTTGCGGTTTAAATCGCTCATCAGGCGCAGGCTACGGGCGTTTTCGTTTAACTCTTCCAGCACGATTTCGGCAGGCTCGAAGTCACCCAGCAGGATCTGCACGCGGGCAATATTGCGCCACTGGCTTTGCAGGAAGTGGTTATTGGCAAATTCTGGTTTAGGCGTGTGACGCAGCCAGTTTGCGGCGGACTTTTTATCGCCGGTCATCTGCCAGTAAATCACCCGGACCTTATCGGCGTTGGAGACCCAGTCGCTATGGTACTGTCCGTTGCCAAGCAGGTTTTCCAGGCGGTTAAGGTGGTTGCGGGCATTATCCAGGTCGCCGCGCGCCAGCGAGCACTGCACCAGCAGGGCCAGGCACTGGAGTTGCTGCTGCGGCTGGAAGCTCGAAAGCACATTCAGGCCCTGGCGGGCGCAGCTTTCTGCTTCATCCAGACGCGACCATGCCCAGAGCAGCTGAGCGCGAATACGCAACAGGAACTCATGCATCGGCAACTGTTCCAGATGCTGCTCACGGATCAGCTGGAACGCTTTCTCCTGGTTTTCCCAGGCGGCCTGCAGGAACCCCTGAGCAAATAAAATCTCGCTTTGCTGGATCAGGCTCCAGAGGGCGTAGTGCCAGACATCGTGGCGGCGGGCCATCTGTTCGGTTTGCTGCATGAGCGAAAGCGAACGCGTGAGGTCGCCCTTACAGTGCAGCACTTCGCCGTGTACCGAGGTGGCCACAATACGGCTGTAGAAATTCGCCAGCGGCAGCTCATCCAGCGCGACCATCGCCAGCCGTTCGGCTTCTTCCGGGTCGCCGTCGTTAATCGCCACCTGCGCACGCAGGGCGTTAAATTCGCCGTGCAGGGTGGCATCCATCTCGCTTTCCATTTCCTGCTCGGCGCGCGCCAGCAGGGTGTTCACTTCGCTGTAGCGATGCTGGCTCTGCATCAGCCAGGCCTGGAGCAGCACCAGACGCGGATTCTCCAGCAGGCTCTCCCACGGCAGCGCTTTTAACGACTCTTCCAGCAGCGTCAGTTCGCTGTGGTTGAACAGTCCCCACGCGTGGTTGAGCAGAATATCGCGCAGCATACCGGCATCTCCGGCGGCCAGCGCATGGTGGATAGCCTCGCTCGGGAAACCTTGCGCCATCCAGCTTTCGGCGGCGGCGCGGTGAATTTCTGGCAGCTCTGCGGCCATCTCCCACTGGCAACGCTGGCGCAGGAAGCTGCCAAACAGCGGATGGTAGCTAAACCATTCTCCGGGATCGTCCATTCGCGTCAGGAACAAACCCTGACGTTCAATCTCTTCGAGCTGAAGCTGCCCGTTTTCAATACCGGTGACGCGCACAATCAGCGCATCGTTCATCGAACGTAGCAGGGAGCTTTTCAGCAGGAAATGGCGGGTAGTGAGGTCTACGCTGTTGAGTACCTCATCCACCAGATAATCCGACAGGTGGCTGGCGTTGATGCCCGCCAGGCGGCGCGCGGACTGGTGCGTTGGGCTATTGTTTTGCCGCGCGGAAAGGGCAATCAGCTGAAGCGCCGTGGCCCAGCCTGCAACGTCATCACACAGGCGGCTGCTTTCCGACGCCTCAATCGGAGAAGTCAGACGGCAGTCAAAGAACTGTTTCGCTTCCTGATGGGTAAAGGCCAGCTGCTGACTGCCAATTTCCAGTAGCTGATCGCGCACCCGCAGGTTGGCAATGCCCAGCTGCGGAAGGTTGCGCGACAGGACGACCAGCGTCAGGTTTTCCGGCTGATGGCGCAGGAAGAACCGCATCGACTCGTGAATAACCGGGTTGGTGATCAGATGATAATCATCAATCACCACATACAGCGGGCGATGCCATTCGGCCAGTTCGATAAACAGCTGGGAGAACAGAGAGGACAGGCTGGCGTACTGGCGCTTTTGCACCATCACCTCGCTGGTGACGCAGTGTCCGTTGGTTGCCTGCTGAATCGCGGCAATTAAATAGCTGGCAAAACGCTCCTGCTGGTTATCACCTTCATCCAGGGAGTACCAGCCAAGATCGCTTTTACCTGCCGCCCATTGCGAAATGAGCGTTGTTTTTCCATAACCCGCAGGACTCGTAACCAGCGCCAGTCGGAAATTATGCGCACCGGAAAGTTTAGCCAGCAGGCGCTCGCGGACCACAGTATGGTCAAGACGAACCGGGCGACTTAATTTGGACGGAATCAACATAGTTTTCACTTCACTGTGGGGAACGAGAGAATTTATTTTTTTTGCGCTTCGTAATTAATATCTATAAGTTCGGCCAATAGAGGAACTATTGCAAGTTATGTCTGGGTTTGGAGGCTCTGAATTTGCACTCTGTCACAAAACATTCTCATCATTGGTGGAACTTTTCATAAATGGCTGGATGCCGCGCTGTTACTGGCTTGTCTGCATGGCGCGCGGTTGCGCTGAAACTGGTTTCAGAAAGAGATAATGACGGTGAAGTTAATTAACTTTGGGGAAAGTTGCTCTGGCTTAATAGTGTTGCTGGAAAGCCGCTGTACGTGAGAAATATTATTCTACGTAAGTAATCATTTCAGCGATGATTAATTTCCTCCGAAACTGCATTTCATTTCTTTGACGCTCTTCCGGGATCGCTTTTTCAGCGAAGCGCACACTTACACAGTGGCCTCGATCACACTTTTATGCTCATCCCCGCTACTCCTCCCTGCCTAATCCCCGACAGGAGGAGGAAGAGGCGCAATGAGCCAGGCACACTAGCGCCAAATGTGTTTTCTCTCTACAGGATGCCGATTCCCTATGTCACAGCCTACTTTCAACAAAGCTCAATTCCAGGCTGCCCTGACGCGTCAGTGGCAGCGTTTTGGCCTTCATGCTGCAAACGAGATGACGCCTCACCAGTGGTGGCAGGCGGTGAGCGGGGCGCTCGCAGAGCAGCTGGACGCTCAGCCCGCGACGAAGCCTGTGAAAGGCCAGCGTCACGTCAACTACATTTCGATGGAGTTCCTGATTGGCCGTCTGACGGGTAACAATCTGCTGAACCTTGGCTGGTATCAGGACGTCGGCGATGTGCTAAAAGAACACGACATCAACCTGACCGATCTGCTGGAAGAAGAGATTGATCCGGCGCTGGGTAACGGCGGTCTGGGACGTCTGGCAGCCTGCTTCCTGGATTCCATGGCAACCGTGGGCCAGTCGGCCATTGGCTATGGTCTGAACTACCAGTACGGTCTGTTCCGCCAGTCGTTCGCTGACGGCCACCAGATGGAAGCGCCGGACGACTGGCATCGTAATACTTACCCGTGGTTCCGCCACAACGCACAGCTGGATGTGCAGGTCGGGATTGGCGGGAAAGTCACGAAGCAGGGGCTCTGGGAACCAGCGTTCACCATTACCGGTGAAGCCTGGGATCTGCCGGTGCTCGGCTACCGTAACGGCGTGGCGCAGCCGCTGCGTCTGTGGCAGGCGAAGCACGCGCATCCATTTAACCTGACTAAATTCAATGACGGTGATTTCCTGCGCGCCGAGCAGCAGGGTATCGACGCCGAGAAGCTGACCAAAGTGCTCTACCCGAACGACAACCATCTGGCGGGTAAAAAGCTGCGCCTGATGCAGCAATACTTCCAGTGCGCCTGCTCCGTGGCGGACATTCTGCGCCGCCACCACCTGGCAGGCCGCAAGCTGGCGCAGCTGCCGGACTTCGAAGTTATTCAGCTCAACGACACGCACCCAACCATTGCCATCCCGGAACTGCTGCGCGTGCTGATCGACGAGCATCAGCTGAGCTGGGACGACGCCTGGGCCATCACCAGCCGTACCTTCGCCTACACCAACCACACCCTGATGCCAGAAGCGCTGGAGTGCTGGGATGAGAAGCTGGTGAAAACGCTGCTGCCGCGCCATATGCAGATCATCAATAAGATTAACGACCAGTTCAAAACGCTGGTGGAGAAAACCTGGCCGGGCGACAAAGCCGTCTGGGCGAAGCTGGCCGTGGTACACAACAAACAGGTGCGCATGGCGAACATGTGCGTGGTAAGCGGCTTTGCGGTGAACGGCGTGGCCGCGCTGCACTCGGATCTGGTGGTGAAAGATCTCTTCCCGGAATACCACCAGCTGTGGCCGACCAAATTCCACAACGTGACCAACGGCATTACGCCGCGTCGCTGGATCAAACAGTGCAACCCGCTGCTGGCCGGCCTGCTGGACAAGACCCTGAAGAAAGAGTGGGCCAACGATCTGGACCAGCTCATCAACCTGGAAAAATACGCTGACGACGCGAAGTTCCGCGAGCAGTACCGCGCCATTAAGCTGGAGAACAAGGTACGTCTGGCCGAGTTCGTGAAAATGCGTACCGGAATTGAAATTAACCCAAATGCGATTTTCGATATCCAGATCAAACGCCTGCACGAGTACAAACGTCAGCACCTGAACCTGCTGCACATTCTGGCGCTGTACAAAGAGATCCGCGAGAACCCTCAGGCCGACCGCGTCCCGCGCGTGTTCCTGTTCGGTGCGAAAGCGGCGCCGGGCTACTACCTGGCGAAAAACATTATCCTTGCCATTAATAAAGTGGCGGCGGCGATCAACAACGATCCGAAAGTGGGCGACAAGCTGAAGGTGGTGTTCCTGCCGGACTACTGCGTCTCTGCGGCTGAAATGCTGATCCCGGCGGCGGATATTTCCGAGCAGATCTCTACCGCCGGTAAAGAAGCGTCCGGCACCGGCAACATGAAGCTGGCCCTGAACGGCGCGCTGACCGTCGGCACGCTGGACGGTGCGAACGTTGAAATCGCCGAGAAGGTCGGTGAAGAGAACATCTTTATCTTCGGCCATACTGTTGAAGAAGTGAAAGCCATCAAAGCCAAAGGGTACGACCCGGTGAAATGGCGTAAAAAAGACAAAGTGCTGGATGCGGTGTTGAAAGAGCTGGAAAGCGGGAAGTACAGCGACGGCGACAAGCACGCGTTTGACCAGATGCTGCACAGCATGGACAAACAGGGCGGCGACCCGTACCTGGTGATGGCGGACTTCACCGCTTACGTTGAAGCGCAGAAGCAGGTCGACGTGCTGTACCGTGACCAGGATGCCTGGACTCGCGCATGTATCCTGAACACCGCGCGCTGCGGTATGTTCAGCTCTGACCGCTCAATCCGTGATTATCAGGCTCGTATCTGGCAGGCAAAACGCTAAGGAAGCGCGATGGAGAGTAAACGTCTGGACAGTGCCGCGCAGGCGGCGGGAATTAGCCTCAGTTACATCAATGCGCACGGCAAACCGCAGTCTATTGGTGCGGACACCAAAAGACGTTTGCTGGATGCCATGCACAAAACCGACGCGAAAGCGTCGGGAGCGCCGGTGCCGAACGTGAAGGTCTTTACCGCGGGCAAAAAGATGCCGCTGGCGGTGGAAGGACGCGGCGAGTTCAGCTGGCTGCTCACTACCGAAGAGGGGCATCAGCATAAAGGCCATGCCACCGGCGGCAAAACCCTCACCCTTCCGGCGAAGCTGCCGGAGGGCTATCACAGCCTGACGCTCACCCAGAATGACAGCCGCTTCCACTGTCGGGTGATCGTCGCGCCGAAGCGCTGCTATGAGCCGCAGGCGCTACTCGAAGGCAAAAAGCTGTGGGGCGCCTGTGTGCAGCTTTACACCTTGCGTTCAGACAGCAACTGGGGCATTGGCGATTTTGGCGACCTGAAAAAGATGCTGGCATCTGTTGGTGAGCGCGGCGGGGCATTTATCGGCCTCAACCCGATCCACGCCCTCTATCCGGCGAATCCGGAAAGCGCGAGCCCGTACAGCCCGTCTTCCCGCCGCTGGCTGAACGTGATCTACATCGACGTTAACGCGTTAGACGATTTCAAAAACAGCAAAGAGGCGCAGGCGTGGTGGAAGCTGGACACCACCCAACAGATGCTGAAACAGGCCCGCGATGCGGACTGGGTCGATTATGCCTCCGTGACCGCGCTGAAAATGGCGGCGCTGCGTCTGGCCTGGAAGGGCTTTGCGAAGCGTGACGACGAGCAGATGGCAGCCTTCCGCCAGTTTGTGATGCAGGAAGGCGAGAGCCTTTACTGGCAGGCGGCGTTTGATGCGCTGCATGCGTATCAGGTCCAGGAGGATGAGATGCGCTGGGGCTGGCCGGTGTGGCCGGAAGCGTATCAGTCCGTGGATACCCCGGAAGTGAAGGCGTTTTGTGAGACGCATGCCGACGAGGTGGATTTCTATCTCTGGTTGCAGTGGCTGGCGTACAGCCAGTTTGCTGCCTGCTGGCAGGTGAGTCAGGGCTATAACATGCCGATCGGTCTGTATCGCGATCTGGCCGTCGGCGTGGCGGAAGGCGGGGCGGAGACCTGGTGTGACCGTGAACTTTACTGTCTGAAAGCCTCCGTCGGTGCGCCGCCGGATATTCTGGGCCCGCTTGGTCAGAACTGGGGCTTGCCGCCGATGGATCCACACGTGATGGCGGCGCGTGCCTACGAGCCGTTTATCGATCTGCTGCGCGCTAACATGCAGAACTGCGGCGCGTTGCGTATCGACCATGTCATGTCTGTGCTGCGTCTGTGGTGGATCCCGTACGGTGAAACGGCCGATCACGGGGCGTACGTGCAGTATCCGGTGGACGATCTGCTCTCAATCCTCGCGCTGGAGAGTAAACGTCATCAGTGCATGGTGATTGGCGAAGATCTCGGTACCGTGCCGGTTGAGATTGTCAGCAAGCTCCGCGACAGCGGGGTTTACTCCTACAAAGTGCTCTATTTTGAAAACGACCATGAGAAAACCTTCCGCGCGCCGAAAGCGTACCCTGAACAGTCAATGGCAGTCGCGACGACGCATGATCTTCCTACGCTCAGAGGCTACTGGGAAAGCGGCGACCTGACGCTCGGCAAAACGCTGGGTCTCTACCCGGATGAAGAGGTTCTGCGTGGGTTGTATCAGGATCGCGAGCTGGCGAAACAGGGGCTGCTGGATGCGCTGCATAAGCATGGCTGTCTGCCGAAGCGCGCCGGGCATAAGGCGTCGCTGATGTCGATGACGCCAACGCTTAACCGTGGCTTACAGCGCTATATTGCCGACAGCAACAGCGCGTTGCTCGGTCTGCAACCGGAAGACTGGATTGATATGGCGGAGCCGGTAAACATACCCGGTACCAGCTATCAGTACAAAAACTGGCGTCGCAAGCTGTCCACTACGCTTGAAGCGATGTTCGCCGATGACGGGGTGAACAGGCTGATTAAGGATTTGGATAAACGGCGAAAAGCAGCCGCGAAGAAATAATAAAAAACCCGCCAGTGGCGGGTTTTTTATTATCAGGTCGTGCTCATGTAGGTCGGGTAAGGCGTAGCCGCCACCCGACTTAGGGCATCAGACCACCATATTCAACAGCAGCACCCCGACCAGGCCACACACCGAAATAATGGTTTCCAGCGCGGACCAGGACTTGATGGTTTCACCGATGGTCAGGTTGAAGTACTCCTTGAACAGCCAGAAGCCCGGATCGTTCACGTGGGAGAAAATCACGCTGCCCGAACCGACCGCGATAACCATCAGCTCAGGGCTTACGCCCGTGGTCGCAATCAGCGGCGCAACGATACCACCCGCGGTAATCGCCGCAACGGTTGCAGAGCCCAGCGCGATACGCAGCACCGCGGCAATAGACCATGCCATCAGGAGCGGCGATACGTTGGTTTCATGCATCATGGCAGCAATGTATTTATCCACGCCACTGTCGACCAGCACCTGCTTAAACGCGCCGCCACCGCCGATGATCAGCAGCATCATGGCAATGATTTTGATGGAAGAGGTCAGCGTGTCGTTGATCTGATCCATGGAACGACCACGGTTAAGACCGAAGGTGAACATGGCGATCAGGACCGCAATCAGTGTTGCCATCACCGGGTCGCCCAGGAACTCCGCAACGGACAGGAACGCGTGACCTTTCGGCAGAACCATCTCTGCTACGGCACGCATTGCCATCAGGATCACCGGCACCAGAGAGGTCCAGACGCTGACGCCAAAGCCAGGCATCTCTGCATCTGTGAAGGTTTTGGCGCTGTACAGGCCTTCCGGGATGGGCTTATCAATGCCTTTCAGGAAGCGCGCATAAACAGGACCGGCCAGGATAACCGTTGGGATCGCCAGAATCGTACCGAACAGCAGGGTTTTACCCATGTCGGCGTGGAAGATGGTGGCGATAGCCGTTGGACCCGGATGCGGCGGCAGGAAGCCGTGGGTGACGGACAGCGCCGCAGCCATCGGTACGCCTACGAACAGCAGCGGGATGTTGGCGGCAGCGGCGATGGTGAACACCAGCGGCAGCATCAGGACGAAGCCCACTTCATAGAACAGTGCGAAACCGACGGTAAAACCGGTTAACACCACCGCCCACTGGATGTGCTGCTTGCCAAATTTATCGATAAGGGTAGTGGCAATACGCTGCGCGCCACCGCAGTCCGCGAGCATTTTACCGAGCATGGCGCCGAAGCCCATGATCAGCGCCAGGCTGCCGAGCGTACCGCCGACACCGGCTTTAATGGAGCTGATAACTTTAACCAGCGGCATTCCCTGCATCAGACCGACTGCAAGTGCCACCAGAACCAGAGCGATAAATCCGTTCATTTTGAAGCGGATCATCAAGAGCAGTAATAACACAACACCGATAGCGACGATGACTAATGGCATGATTGACCTGGCCTTTGAATTGTTATGGGTAACGTCATTGTTTCAACGACAAATTCCGGTTGTCCCAACTGGGAACAGAGTATTAACGGCACTCATACTGATGCCTGCGAAAACGATAAGTTTAGTCGGCTGTTATAAGGGTGTTGAGTGCCCATGGGAATGATACGGGTAACATGGCGTGATTGAGAATCACCCAGGGAGGCAAAATTTGAATTATGAGACGCAGGTCAACATATAGAGGGGGAGGCAAGAAAAAGCAGGCCCGGTAAGCGCAGCGCCACCGGGCAATACAGACGGGCACTGAATTAGTAGTAAGAGTGCTCGCCGCGCTGGTGTTCGGTCAGATCGCGCACGCCTTTCAGTTCCGGGAATTCGTTCAGCAGTTGCTTCTCGATCCCTTCTTTCAGGGTTACATCGACCATGGAGCAGCCGTTACAGCCGCCGCCGAATTGCAGGATCGCCAGACCATCTTCGGTGATTTCCATCAGGGAAACACGTCCACCGTGGCCGGCCAGCTGCGGGTTGATCTGCGATTGCAGCAGATATTCCACACGCTCCATCAGCGGGGCATCGTCAGAGACTTTACGCATCTTCGCGTTTGGCGCCTTCAGCGTCAGCTGAGAACCCAGCTGGTCGGTGACGAAATCAATCTCCGCATCTTCAAGATACGGCGCGCTCAGCTCATCAACGTATGCGGTGAGCTGTTCAAATTTAAGGGCAGTGTCAGTTGCTTCCACAGCATCCGGAGGACAATAAGAGACACCACATTCTGCATTCGGAGTGCCTGGATTGATCACAAACACGCGGATCTGCGTCCCTTCTTCCTGATTTGCCAGCAGTTTGGCAAAGTGCGCTTGTGCAGAATCGGAAATACGGATCATAGCTTTGGCCTAATAGTTGACTAAATTACCTGGGTATAATCATACGCCCATTGAAGAAGGGCTACAAGGTACGGCACAGACACCATACCTGAACTGACGCGGCGCCGCTTTGCAAAAGCAGTCGGGAAAGTTCAGCCACGGTACTGCCCGTGGTGACGACATCATCCACAATCGCGATATGGAGACCGTTGACCGGCAATTCAAGGCGAAAGGCGTTTTTCAGGTTTCTTTTGCGCGACCGGGCGTTGAGCCGGTGCTGAACGGCAGTGGCATGAATACGTTTCAGCGCAGAGGCGGGGTACCGGCAACCCAGCCAGCGGGCGAGCGGACGGCACAGCAGGTCGCTCTGATTGTATCCCCGCCGCCAGTGCCGACGCTGAAAGAGTGGCACGTTCACGAGCGTGTCGACCGACGGTAGCCCGCGCGTTCTTCGCGCCTGCAATACCGCCAGTAATAACAGGCGTGCCAGTGGCTGCGCCAGCGCGAACTGGCTGGAAAACTTAAACTGATGAACCAGACGACTCAGCGGCAAAACGTAATCATCCACCGCCACCAGCGCGCTCCACGGCGGCGCTTTTTTCAGGCATCGACCACAGGGGAGCGTCTGGCTTACGGCAGGCAAGCCGCATTGCGGACAGCCCTTCAGGTAACCCAGCGCTCCCGTGCAAACGGAACAGACGCCCCACGCGCTCAGCGCAAGTGGCATTCGGCATAGCCAGCACAAGCCGGGCACTGTTAGCATACGCAACCTCCATGTGAAAAAAGAGAACGTTAACTGATGAAGACGCTGTGGTGGCAGACCGTTGGGACGGGAAATTGTCATCTTGTGCTGCTGCACGGATGGGGACTGAACGCCGAAGTGTGGCGTTGCATAAGTGAGGAACTGGCCTCGCAATTTACGGTACACCTGGTGGATCTGCCGGGGTATGGCCGTAGCCACGGCTACGGCGCGATGACGCTCGAGGACATGGCGGAGCAGGTTCTGGAAGCGGCGCCGCAAAAAGCCGTCTGGCTCGGCTGGAGCCTGGGCGGGCTGGTGGCAAGCCAGATTGCGCTGCGCCATCCTGAGCGGGTCCAGGCGCTGATCACCGTTGCCTCATCACCCTGTTTCAGCGCCCGCGAGGCGTGGCCGGGCATCAAACCTGAGGTGCTGGCCGGGTTCCAGCACCAGTTGAGCGAAGATTTCCAGCGGACGGTGGAGCGTTTCCTGGCGTTGCAGACGATGGGAACTGAAACCGCCCGTCAGGACG
This sequence comes from Enterobacter hormaechei subsp. hoffmannii, assembly GCF_001729745.1. Taxonomy (GTDB): domain Bacteria; phylum Pseudomonadota; class Gammaproteobacteria; order Enterobacterales; family Enterobacteriaceae; genus Enterobacter; species Enterobacter intestinihominis. The sequence continues at coordinate 4,172,195 of NZ_CP017186.1, read as the reverse complement.
CGCGGATGCTGAAGCAGACGGTGCTTTCCCTGCCGATGCCGGAGGTTGAGGTGCTGAACGGTGGACTGGAGATCCTGAAAACGGCCGATCTGCGTGAGCCGCTGGCGTCACTGACGGTGCCGCATCTGCGTATTTATGGCTATCTGGATGGACTGGTCCCGCGCAAGGTTGTTCCGCTGCTGGATGCGCTGTGGCCGGAGAGTGAATCAATGGTGGTTGCCAAAGCGGCACATGCGCCGTTCATCTCTCATCCTGCTGAGTTTTGTTCAGCGCTGACCGGTTTTATCAGCGAAGCGTCCACCACTCCCTGAGGCAGGCTTTACCTTCCGGACAACTTTTACAACTGCCGGACAGACAACTGTCCGGCTCTTCCTGAATGCGCACGGCTTTCCCCATCGCCTCCAGCCTTTCCAGCATGGCATCGATCATCGGCTGCGGCGTATGCAGGCTGAGGCTGAGCTGCTTCGCCTCCATTCGTCCCTGTAACGCCAGTAAGTCACGGACCTGAATCAACGATGCCATCTTTTTTCCCCTCAGTGACAGTCGCCCGCAGGGCTACTACAGCAGGTCGTTGGGGTTTTGCGCGTTGCCAGCAGGTTAACGTCAACGCGGCTACGTGCCCGGCGCAGCAGGCCAATCACCATCACGTTAAACAGGATCACCGCGAGGATACAGACCAGGCTGTAGCGCGGATGCTGGCTGTAATTGACGGTTTGATAAAACACGGTCGCCAGCGAGTAGGCAATGTTCAGCCCCCACAGAATGGAGAAGCCCATCCAGCCGCGGCTGGACTCACGGGCAATGGCGCCCATGACCGAGATGCACGGAATATAGAGCAGGACGAAGATCAGGTAGCTGTAGGCCGCCGACGCGCTGCCAAATTTCTGGCCCATCACGCCCATTGCTCCGGTCGCCATTACGCCGTCGCCTTTGCTGGCTTCAATCGGGTTCGCCAGCACGCTCAGGCTGAAGGTGTCTTTCAGGCTCTGCCAGGTCTCTTCTACTGCACCCAGAAGTTCGTCACCGAGGCTGAACTCAGCCGGGTTGAACTCCTCTTCCTGGATGTTTTCCGCGGTGTAGAGCGTGTTCAGGGTGCCGACAACCACCTCTTTTGCCATCGCGCCAGTGAACAGGCCCACGGTTGCCTGCCAGTTGTCTTCCTGTACGCCAATCGGTTTGAAGACCGGCGTAATGATCCGGCTGACGGAGGCAAGGGCAGAGTCATTAATGTTGTCCGCTGCCTGGCCGCTCAGGGTGAAGCTGTTCAGGGCGCTCAGGAAAATGCTGACCACTACAATCACCTTACCGGCGCGCAGAACGAAGCCCTTCAGGCGCTGCCAGGTTTGAATAATCAGGCTTTTCAGATGCGGAACGTGATAAACCGGCAGTTCCATCACGAACGGCGACGCTTCGCCACGCATGATGGTGTGCTTCAGCATCAGGCCGGTGAGAATAGCCATCACGATACCCAGCACATACAGGGAGAAGACGGCTAGCGCCCCTTCCTGACCAAAGAACGCCGCGGCAAAGACCGCGAAGATCGCCAGACGTGCGCCGCAGGACATGAACGGCGCCATCATGATGGTCATCAGGCGTTCGCGCGGTGCGTCCAGCGTACGCGCGCCCATGACTGACGGCACGTTACAGCCAAAACCGACAATCAGCGGCACGAAGGATTTCCCCGGCAGCCCCAGCGCCTGCATCAGGCGGTCCATCACGAAGGCGGCGCGTGCCATGTAACCGGAATCCTCAAGGAAGGAGAGGAACAGGTACATCATGCCGATCTGCGGTACCAGCGGCAGGACGGTGTTGATCCCGCCGCCGATCCCCTGCGCAAGGAAGATGGTCAACCATTCCGGGAAGTGGAGGGTGTAGCCCAGCCACTGAATACCGTGCACGAAGATAGCGACAGAGCCGCCATCAAAGATGGGTTGTAATGCACCGCCGATGTTTATAGCGAGTAGGAACATTACGTACATCACCAGTAAAAAGATTGGCAAACCGAGGAAGCGGTTGAGCACAATCTTATCCACGGCGGCGGTGAAGCGGCTGGGTTCAGCGGTTAATGCATTGCTGACCACGTCACAGATAGCGGCGATGGCCTGATAGCGCGCATCCGCAATATGCAGGGCCGGGTCGTCGAGCTCGTCGCTCAGGCGAGCCTGTGCAACGCTCAGTTTATCCGCCGCATCGCCTGCGTAGGCGCGGCTGTAGATATCGCCTTCCAGCATTTGCAGGCCAAGCCACAGGCGCTGTCTGGCGGGCATGGCGTTGTCCATCTCCTGCGCCAGCTGCCCGGCCTCGCGCAGCAGCGGCTGGGCGTAGTGCACCAGTTCGACGTCGGCATTGCCCGTGTGGCGGTCAATTGCCAGCTTCAGGGCGTCAATGCCGCGCGCGCGGGTAGAAACCAGCGGAACCACCGGGCAGCCCAGACGGGCGGAGAGGGCGTCGACGTCGATGCGCAGCTTTTGCTTCTCGGCGATGTCGAGCATGTTAAGCGCTACGATGCAGGGGATCCCCAGCTCCAGCAGCTGTAGCGTGAGGTACAGATTTCGTTCGAGATTGGAGGCATCCACCACATTGATGAGCAGATCCGCGTCGCCGCTCAGAATATAGTGGCAGGCAATTTGCTCATCGAGAGAGGTCTGAGATGAAATTGTGGTGAGTGAATAGGTCCCCGGTAAATCAACCAGCGTGACCTGATTATCTGTCGTGGTGAACAGGCCTTCTTTGCGTTCAACCGTTACGCCTGCCCAATTTCCCACACGCTGGCGTGCGCCGGTTAACTGATTAAATAAGGTTGTCTTGCCGGAATTAGGATTGCCAATTAAGCCAATAGTTAATTTTTTCATTGTTTTAGACTCACTGAAACCGCTGGCTTGTTAACGGGATAAAGATTCAACTTCAATTAATGCGAGGTCTTTTTTACGCAGAACCAGATTAACGCGTCGGGTTTCGATATGAACAGGATCGCCCAACGGCGCCACGCGCACCACCTGGAATGATGAGCCGGGTAGCATGCCCAGTGACAGTAGCTTCTGCCGATAGGCCGGGCTTATCTCACGGGTAAAACCGATAATTTTCCACGCACTTTCTGGAGTGAATTGCATAGCGCCTGATTCCACGAGAGGTTAAATAATCAACACTGCGATGATAATGAGAATAGTTTTTATCAGCAATAATAAAAATGTGACGGGATGTTGTTAATCGTATTAATTTGCGGTCTGCTTGACCTTGCTCAATATTTGCGGGAATACCCGGGAAGGAATAAAAAGCGTATTTGTTAATGGAGTGATAAATAGCGGTTTAAATATGGATATGCAATCGGTTTCATATTTTACGATATAATTTTTCCCCTCACCCCGGCCCTCTCCCCTTTGGGGAGAGGGTTAGGGTGAGGGGCATTTACAGGATTAGCGTTTCTTACCCATCGCCGCTGCCAGAGCATCCATCATCGCGCTGTTGCCTGCTGGCTGTGCGTCACGTCCGCGTGGCTTCGCGGCTTTCGCTGCCGGACGCTGCTGTTCACGGCCACCGCCATTACCGCCACGGCGCGCGTTAGTGTCGCCCGGCTGCTCGTCCAGACGCATGGTCAGGGCGATACGCTTGCGCTGAAGATCCACTTCCAGCACTTTCACCTTCACGATGTCGCCCGCTTTGACCACGGTGTGCGGATCTTCAACGAACTTGTCGGCGAGGGAAGAGATATGCACCAGACCGTCCTGATGCACGCCGATATCCACAAACGCGCCAAAGTTGGTGACGTTGGTTACCGCCCCTTCCAGCACCATGCCCGGCAGCAGGTCGTTCATGGTTTCCACGCCGTCAGCAAAGGTCGCGGTTTTAAACTCAGGACGCGGATCGCGGCCCGGTTTTTCCAGCTCTTTGATGATGTCAGTGACCGTCGGCACGCCGAACTGTTCGTCGGTAAAATCCACCGCTTTCAGGTTACGCAGCGCGCTGCTGTCGCCCATCAGGTCTTTCAGCGCCTGCTGGGTGGCGGCCAGGATACGCTCGACAACCGGATAGGCTTCCGGGTGAACGGTAGAGGCATCCAGCGGGTTATCGCCGTGGTTGATGCGCAGGAAGCCCGCGCACTGCTCAAATGCTTTCGGCCCCAGACGGCTCACCTTCAGCAACTGCTGGCGGTTCTGGAACTGACCGTTCTCATCACGCCAGGCGACGATATTCTGCGCCATCATACGGGTCAGACCCGCCACGCGGGTCAGCAGGGGAACGGAAGCGGTGTTCAGGTCCACGCCGACGGCGTTAACACAGTCTTCCACTACCGCATCCAGCTTGCGCGCCAGCTGCGTCTGGCTCACGTCGTGCTGATACTGGCCCACGCCGATGGATTTCGGGTCAATCTTCACCAGCTCCGCCAGCGGATCCTGCAAACGACGGGCGATAGAGACCGCACCGCGCAGGGAAACGTCCAGATCCGGGAACTCCTGCGCTGCCAGTTCCGAGGCGGAATAGACAGATGCCCCCGCTTCACTGACGATCACTTTCTGCGCCGTCACTTTCGGGAACTGCTTCTGCACGTCGAGATAGAAACGTTCGGTTTCGCGGGACGCCGTACCGTTACCGATGGCAACCAGCTCAACGTTGTACTTCTCGCACAGCGCGGCGACGACGACAGCCGCTTTCGCTGCCTGACCGGTGTGCGGGTAAATGGTGTCGGTGGCAACCAGCTTGCCGGTGCCGTCAACCACGGCCACCTTCACGCCGGTACGCAGACCCGGATCGAGACCCATGGTGGCGCGCAGGCCAGCTGGCGCAGCCATCAGCAGGTCGTGCAGGTTACGGGCGAAGACGTTGATCGCTTCGTCTTCGGCGCGCTCGCGCACGGTGCCCATCAGCTCGGTTTCGAGGTGCATCAGCACCTTAATGCGCCAGGTCCAGCTCACCACGCCTTTGCGCCAGCTGTCCGCCGGGGCGTTGTTCAGGCGCAGACCGAGGTGATCCATAATGATCTGCTCGCAGTGGCTCTCTTTTGGCGGCTCGTCAAACTGTGGATCGGCATTCAGGGAGAGTTGCAGCACGCCTTCGTTACGACCGCGGAACATCGCCAGCGCGCGGTGAGACGGCGCGGTAGAAATGGGTTCGTGGTGATCGAAGTAGTCGCGGAATTTCGCGCCTTCGTCCTCTTTGCCGGACACCACGGTGGAGACGATATGGGCGTTCTTCCACAGGTAATCACGCACTTTGGCCAGCAGCGCCGCGTCTTCGGCGAAGCGCTCCATCAGAATATAGCGCGCGCCGTCCAGCGCAGCTTTGGTGTCCGCTACGCCTTTATCGGCGTCGATAAATTTGGCGGCTTCGGTTTCCGGATCGTGAGACGGCTCGTTCCACAGCAGATCGGCCAGTGGCTCAAGGCCGGCTTCGATCGCAATCTGCCCGCGCGTGCGGCGCTTCGGTTTGTACGGCAGATAGAGGTCTTCGAGCTCGGTTTTACTCAGGGTACCGTTAATGGCTTTTTCCAGGTCACTGGTCAGCTTGCCCTGCTCGCCGATAGATTTGAGGATCGCCTGACGTCGGTCTTCCAGCTCGCGAAGATAGCCCAGACGGGTCTCCAGGTTTCGCAGCTGCGTGTCATCCAGACCGCCGGTGACTTCCTTACGATAACGTGCAATAAACGGCACGGTGTTCCCTTCATCAAGCAGACGAACGGCAGCTTCTACCTGTTCGGCTCTGGCCTGAATATCACCCGCAATAATGCGGCAGAGCGACTCTTTCATCATGGTCAGTTCATCTTGTGGATCGAAAATCAGGGGGATAGTTATACGGGCTGACACCAAAAAATGCCAGCCGGGGAGGGCGCTCTCGGACTATTTAACATACTCGATTTCGTTGACGTACCAGCTTGCTTCACCCGCGGGCGTCTGGACAACGGCTAAATCGCCCACCTCTTTTTTCAGCAGGGCGCGGGCCATGGGTGAATCGATAGAAATGTAATCCTTACGACCGAAAATTTCATCATAGCCAACGATACGAAAACGCAGGGTGTCGCCGTTGTCGTTTTCAATTTCGACCCACGCGCCGAAAAACACTTTACCTTCCTGCTGCGGGGAGTAATCGACAATTTTGAGATTCTCGAGGCATTTCGTCAGGTAGCGTACCCGGCGATCGATTTCGCGCAGTCGCTTTTTATTGTACTGATAGTCCGCATTCTCGCTGCGGTCGCCCAGACTTGCGGCCCAGGTGACTTTTTTGGTCACTTCCGGACGCTCTTCGCGCCACAGGTAATCCATCTCTTTTTTGAGTTTCTCGTACCCTTCGCGGGTGATCAGAGGCGTTTTCATGGTGCTGCCTTTAATGCCGGTTAACTGTCTTTGCGCACAATACGTAGCGCACAGTGTAACAGACAAGATTAATAATGATTTATGTGATGAAATGAACAGATAAGCTGCTGTTAAATATGCTTTGTAACAATTTCGTCTAGAATTTATACCAGAATTTGCTGGTCGAACCCGTGCACTTTTTTAGAATACGCTGTTCCAGGCTTATCCGAACCTTTGGGAGTACACACAATGCAAGAGAACTACAAAATTCTGGTCGTAGATGACGACATGCGCCTGCGTGCGCTGCTGGAACGTTATCTGACCGAGCAGGGCTTCCAGGTTCGTAGCGTCGCGAACGCGGAACAGATGGATCGTCTGCTGACGCGTGAATCCTTCCACCTGATGGTGTTGGACCTGATGCTGCCTGGCGAAGATGGGCTCTCTATTTGCCGTCGTCTGCGTAGCCAGAGCAACCCGATGCCAATCATCATGGTGACGGCGAAGGGTGAAGAAGTTGATCGTATCGTCGGCCTTGAGATTGGCGCTGATGACTACATTCCTAAGCCGTTCAACCCGCGTGAACTGCTGGCGCGTATTCGCGCCGTGCTGCGTCGTCAGGCGAACGAGCTGCCGGGCGCGCCGTCTCAGGAAGAGGCCGTCATTACATTCGGTAAGTTCAAGCTGAACCTCGGCACCCGTGAAATGTTCCGTGAAGATGAGCCAATGCCGCTCACCAGCGGCGAGTTTGCGGTACTGAAAGCGCTGGTCAGCCACCCGCGTGAACCGCTTTCACGTGACAAGCTGATGAACCTGGCGCGCGGCCGTGAATACTCCGCAATGGAACGTTCTATCGACGTGCAGATCTCTCGTCTGCGCCGCATGGTGGAAGAAGATCCGGCGCATCCTCGTTATATTCAGACCGTGTGGGGTCTGGGCTACGTGTTTGTCCCGGACGGCTCTAAAGCATGAGGCGAATGCGCTTCTCGCCGCGAAGTTCGTTTGCCCGCACGCTGTTATTGATCGTCACCCTGCTGTTTGTCAGCCTGGTGACGACCTACCTGGTGGTGCTGAACTTTGCGATCCTGCCGAGCCTTCAGCAGTTTAATAAGGTGCTGGCATACGAAGTGCGTATGCTGATGACCGACAAACTGCAACTGGAGGACGGCACGCAGTTGGTTGTTCCCCCGGCATTCCGTCGGGAAATCTACCGTGAGTTGGGCATTTCTCTCTATTCGAACGAAGCGGCGGAAGATGCCGGCCTGCGCTGGGCGCAGCACTATGAATTCCTTAGCCAGCAGATGGCGCAGCAGCTTGGCGGCCCGACGGAAGTGCGCGTTGAGGTCAATAAAAGCTCGCCGGTTGTCTGGCTGAAAACCTGGCTGTCACCCAACATCTGGGTGCGTGTTCCGCTCACCGAGATTCATCAGGGCGACTTCTCACCGCTGTTCCGATACACCCTGGCGATCATGCTGCTGGCTATCGGCGGCGCATGGCTGTTTATTCGTATCCAGAACCGACCGCTGGTCGACCTGGAGCATGCGGCATTGCAGGTTGGTAAAGGTATTATCCCACCGCCGCTGCGCGAGTATGGCGCATCGGAAGTGCGCTCGGTAACGCGTGCTTTTAACCACATGGCGGCAGGCGTTAAACAGCTGGCTGACGACCGTACGCTGCTGATGGCGGGGGTTAGCCATGACCTTCGCACCCCGCTGACACGTATCCGGCTGGCAACAGAGATGATGGGCGAGCAGGATGGTTATCTTGCAGAGTCCATCAACAAGGATATCGAAGAGTGTAACGCCATCATCGAGCAGTTTATCGACTACCTGCGCACCGGGCAGGAGATGCCGATGGAGATGGCGGATCTGAACGCGGTTCTGGGCGAAGTTGTTGCCGCCGAAAGCGGTTATGAACGTGAAATTGCGACCGACCTTCAGGCGGGCGAGATTCAGGTACGTATGCACCCGCTCTCCATCAAACGCGCGGTGGCGAATATGGTGGTCAACGCGGCGCGCTACGGCAACGGTTGGATCAAAGTCAGCAGCGGTACGGAACTCAACCGCGCCTGGTTCCAGGTGGAAGACGATGGCCCGGGCATCAAGCCTGAGCAGCGTAAGCACTTGTTCCAACCGTTTGTGCGCGGCGACAGCGCGCGCAGCACCAGCGGAACCGGCTTAGGCCTGGCGATTGTGCAGCGTATTGTTGATAACCATAACGGACTGCTGGAAATTGGCACCAGCGAACGGGGTGGTTTGAGCATTCGCGCATGGTTACCGGTGCCGGTTTTACGGGGGCAGGTGAAAGAGAGTTAAAAAAGGGTGGGGCCTGATGCCCTCACCCCGGCCCTCTCCCACGGGGCTGAGGGAGAAAACATTAAAAAAGGCAACTTTCGTTGCCTTTTTGCTTTTACCTTGGTCCCGCACTCACCAGCGCAGCACCCGCCGGGGTGTCGGTATACTTCTCAAAGTTTTCGATAAACAGTTTCGCCAGCGATTCTGCCTTCTCGCGCCACTGTTCCGGTGAACCATAGGTGTTACGCGGATCGAGGATACGCGTATCCACGCCAGGCAGCTCTGTTGGGATCGCCAGATTGAACATCGGCAGCGTAAAGGTCTCGGCGTTATCCAACGAACCATCCAGAATCGCGTCGATGATGGCGCGGGTATCTTTGATGGAGATACGTTTGCCCGTCCCGTTCCAGCCGGTGTTCACCAGGTATGCCTGTGCGCCGGATGCCTGCATGCGTTTCACCAGCACTTCCGCGTACTGCGTCGGGTGTAGCGACAGGAACGCCGCGCCGAAGCAGGCGGAGAAGGTTGGGGTTGGCTCGGTCACGCCGCGCTCGGTACCCGCCAGCTTAGCGGTAAAGCCAGAGAGGAAGTGGTACTGCGTCTGGCTGGCGGTCAGGCGGGAAACTGGCGGCAACACGCCGAACGCGTCCGCGGTCAGGAAAATCACCTTCGTGGCGTGGCCCGCCTTCGACACCGGCTTCACGATGTTGTCGATGTGGTAAATCGGGTAAGACACGCGGGTGTTTTCGGTTTTGGACGCATCGTCGAAGTCGACAGAGCCATCGGCACGCACGGTGACGTTTTCAAGCAGCGCATCGCGGCGAATCGCGTGGTAGATATCCGGCTCTGCCTCTTCAGACAGGCGAATGGTTTTCGCGTAGCAGCCGCCTTCAAAGTTAAACACACCGTCGTCGTCCCAGCCGTGCTCGTCGTCGCCAATCAGACGACGTTTTGGATCGGTGGACAGCGTTGTTTTACCGGTGCCGGAAAGGCCGAAGAACACCGCCACGTCACCTTTTTCACCGACGTTCGCCGAGCAGTGCATGGAGGCGATACCGCGCAGCGGCAGCAGGTAGTTCATGACCGAGAACATCCCTTTCTTCATTTCGCCGCCGTACCAGGTACCGCCGATCAGCTGGATACGCTCGGTCAGGTTGAAGGCGATGAAGTTTTCGGAGTTCAGACCCTGCTCTTTCCACTGCGGGTTGGTGCATTTCGCGCCGTTCATCACGATAAAGTCAGGGGTGAAGTTTTGCAGTTCTTCATCGGTCGGACGAATGAACATGTTCTTCACGAAATGCGCCTGCCAGGCCACTTCAGTGATAAACCGAACGGAGAGACGGGTGTCGGCGTTAGCGCCGCAGAAAGCATCGACGATGAACAGACGCTTGCCGGAAAGCTGATGGGTGACGAGCCCTTTCAGATGCTGCCAGGTTTCAGGAGAGAGCGGTTTGTTATCGTTCTTCCCTTTGCCTTTATCGGCCCACCACAGCGTATCGCGGGTGGTATCATCTCGGACGATGTATTTATCTTTCGGCGAACGGCCGGTAAAAATACCGGTATCGACGGCGATAGCACCAAGATTCGTCAACACACCTCGCTCGTACCCTTCCAGTGCCGGATTGAGCTCTTCCTGATACAGCGTATCGTAATCGGGGTTGTAGACCACTTCCTGGACGTCGTGAATACCATAAGCCTTGAGATCTTGCGGGGTTAAACCATTAACACGCATATCACTGCTCCTTAGCCAATATGTACTGCCTGAAATTGTAGGGTTTTTCTGGGGATGTTAACCGCGACGGGGCTCATAGATTTACGTATCTGGTCAAAACCCTTACTAACGGAAAACGCTGCGACTCCAGTCACAGGGCGGGCAGATTATCGCAGGAATCGCTTTTTGGTTGGGGAAAATGTTCTTAAAAGGTTAATCTCTGGTGAATTTATCCAGAAGAATGTGAATGTAATCGCATACATGAAAGAAAATTACGTAAGAGTTACATTGGGAAAACGATTCAGGTCTCTTGGGTCAGCTATTTTCAGAGTTTGAGGTGGGGGCCAGAGTTTTGCCTTGATGAGACAATAGATTTTTCATGAACAAGGGATGAGAAATGGAAAACCGTGAGACGTTATCTCCTTCAACGCGCGTAGCCGTCGTGCTGGCGGGGGCTCTACAGGGCGTAATTTGCTATGTAATTACGTGGTATATCGAGTACGCAAAATTGCCATCGGATACGCTGTGGCTGATGTGTGTAGTACCTGCCACCGTGGTAATGACAACCACGTTGTCTCTTGCCATGACGTCATTCAGAAAGCCATTGTTGTGGCTGTCACTCGGGATGATCGGCGCGGCAGTCGCGGGTATGGGCGGCTGGCTTAAGTGGAGCGTTGCAGGACTCGAAAGCTGGAATCTCAGAGATGAGATGCTCGTTTTCGGCTTTCATCTGCTGCTGATGACGCTGTTCGTGTTGCCATGGCTTCAGCGGCGTCTGGATCCCGTCCCGACTACCTCGTTCTACAGCGACTTTTATCAACGAAACTGGCATAACGCGCTGACACTGCTCATTATTTTTGTTTCGAATGGTCTCTTCTGGCTGGTGCTTTTCCTCTGGGCCGAGCTTTTCGAACTTATCGGCATCGGCTTTTTTGATCGGCTTTTCTTTCATTCTGACGGATTTATTTCAGTGGCGATTGGCGTGGTTTCAGCCAGTGCGGCCGTGCTCACGCGCATGCAGGTAAGGTTAATCCTTGCCCTGCAAAATCTGCTGACCCTCATAGCCACCGGTCTGCTTCCCCTGATGGCGGCGCTGGCGCTGCTCTTTATTGGCGCGTTGCCTTTTGTCGGCTTTGAATCCATTTCAGCCAGAATATCCGCCGCGGGCTTGCTGACCACCTTAGCGCTGCTGCTGTTATTCCTGGTGACGATAGTGTGGCATCCACAGCGTCAAACGCTGCCTTACTATGCCCCGTTGCGAGGGATGATTCGCCTTGCTGTGGCTATCGTACCCGCGTATCCGGTTCTGGCGGGGTGGGCGCTGTGGCTACGCATTTCGCAATACGGCTGGTCACCCGAGCGTCTGTACGGGGTATTGATAACCATCGTGGCGCTGGTCTGGGCGGTCGGTTTTTGCGCCAGCGTTCTGATTCAGCGCCGTGAACCGCAGAAGATCCATGCGTACGTCATCCCGACGACCGGGCTGCTTTCCCTCATCTTCCTGGCGTTGATCCATACCCCCGTGCTGGATCCGTGGCGAATAAGCGTTGCAAGCCATATGGCCCGCTATCAGGACGGCAGAATAACGGCGGATCAAGTCAGCCTGTATATGCTCAGTAACGCTGGACGAAAGGGGCGGGAGGCAATGCTCACGCTGCAAAACGATCCGCAGTTTATCTCTAACCCAAAACACCAGCGTGAAATAAATGGTCTTCTCTCCAGGAACGCTGGCGGAGCAGGTAAGATGACCGCCGCGATGCTGGAAAAACAGGTCCAGCTCGCACCGGGAATGGCTCGTCCTGATAAGGCATTGTGGCAAGCCATGCTCAGCAATCAGTATCGCTTTGAGAGCTGCGATAGCGCCCAGAGTAACTGTTTACTCATGCCGCTGGATCTTAACGGCGACGGCAAGCCTGAAGCCGTGCTATTTCAATTTACCGATCGCACGATCGTGGCTTACACACAAACCAACACGGGCTGGAGGATCGCCGGGGACGCGTGGAAAATGCCGGAGGCATTGACCAGAGAAGAACTTGACCGCGCATTAAGGCAGAGGAAAGTGAAATCTGTCGTGAAGCCCTGGGCGGATATTGAGATTTTTGGGGAGCGTGTCGATATGAGCTACGACAGTTACAATAATGCGCAGCGGCGTTAGTGCTCTTTCTTGCAGGGTGGCGCTACGCTTACCCGGCCTACAATTAGCAATCATATCAAAAAATTGCACAATTCATTGTAGGCCCGTGAGAGCATAGCGCCGCCGGGCAACAGGCTCAGAGCTTAGTGAACCTGCGGATCCGCCGGAGAGGCGTTATTGCGGATCTCCGCGATATCCATCGAATTGAACACGTAGTGCGTACCGCAGTAGTCACAGTGCATATCGATTTCACCGTCTTCCGCCATGATGCTGTCGATCTCTTCATCCGGCAGCGTTTTCAGGGCGCCAGCACAACGCTCGCGGGAGCAGGTGCACTTAAATTCCACCGCCTGCGGATCGTAAACCGTCACTTCTTCTTCGTGGTAGAGACGCCACAGCACGTCGGTCGCCGACAGGGTGAACAGCTCTTCCGCTTTGATGGTTTCCGTCAGCGTTGCCAGATGTTCGAAATCATTGGTCTGCGCATCCTGCGCAGGCAGAACCTGAAGCAGCATACCACCGGCAGCAGGCTGGCCATCCACTTCACCGGTGCGGATGAACAGACGGGTTGGCAGCTGTTCGGAACGCATGAAGTAATCTTCCAGGCAGGCGGCAAGCGTATCGCCTTCCAGACCGACAACGCCCTGATAGCGTTCCCCCTCTTCAGGCGAAATCGTGATGACCAGGTAGCCGTTACCGACCAGCGTTTTCAGATCCGCATTTTCAGGGATATCGCCCTGAACGCGCGCCACGCCGCGCATCTGCTGCTGGTTATTGCCGTTGATCACCGCCAGCGACATTGGGCCATCGCCCTGCAACTGGACGGTAATATCGCCAGCAAACTTCAGCGTGGCGGTCAGCAGGCTGGTGGCAACCAGCAGTTCGCCCAACAGGGTTTTTACCGGCAGCGGGTAGTTGTGGTTTTCCAGAATCTGTTTCCAGGTTTCGGATACGGTGACCAGCTCGCCGCGCACGGCGAATTGTTCAAACAGATAGCGGTGTAATTGGTCGTGTTGGGCCATTTTCATCTCTCATGCAGGTGAGGGTTACTCGCTCTCACCGTGTTTAAATTTCATCAGATCGCGGCGCTCTTTTTTATCCGGTCGCCGGTCCGGGTGAGGCATCGTCAGCGCGTTCATTTTGCGCGCCAGCGCGGTTTTCTCGCGCTTCTCTATGCTTTCGGCCGTCTCTTCATACAGCAAAACGGCTTCGGTTGCGGGCCGCCGCTGTTCGGTAATGGCTTTCACCACCACCGTTTTCTCATCGTTGCCCTGGCGAAGCGTTAACGTGGCATTCAGTTCAACCAGCTTGCTCGGTTTGCTGCGCTGACCGTTGTAATGCACCTTTCCGCCGTCAACCATTTCACGGGCAAGGGCGCGCGTTTTGTAAAAACGGGCGGCCCACAGCCATTTATCCAGTCTTACCCCATCAGAGGGTTTTTCTTTCATGGCGTCTCCTTCACGGTGAGTGAGGGGATCATCCGGCGATAGTCGTTCAGCCCCGGATGTCGCAGATAGCTTTTTTCAGCCAGGCCGGAATCAGGATTGGTCACGCCAAGGCAATAGCGAATGCCAAATGCGGCCGCAGAATCCAGAATCGGCTCGCTGTCGTCAATGAACAGCGTGCGTTCCGGCTGTAAACCGGTCTCTTCCACCACGGCATGCCACAACCGCTGATCCTCTTTCGGATAACCAAATGTGTGGGTGGAAAGCAATAAATCAAGGTGCGAAGCAAGACCGGTATGTTCCAGCTTCACGGCCAGGTTATGGGGATGCGCATTTGTCAGCAAAATACGGCGCTTACCGCAGGCTTTCAGCGCGTCCAGGAACGGGACCGTATCGTCGCGCAGTACGGCGCGTGCGCCCTGGGCGGTGGTCATGGCGCAAATATCCAGACCGAGTCGCTCGCTCCAGTAGTCAAGACAGTACCAGTTTAGCGTATGCTGCACCGCGCTATATTGCGAACGAATGAATTCCTGCGCTTCCGCCGGGGAGATCCCCTGCTGTTCACCGTACGTTTCCGGAACCAGCTTTTGCCAGAAATAGTTATCAAAGGCGAGATCAAGCAGCGTGCCGTCCATATCAAGCAGGACGGTATCGACCGCCTGCCAGTCGATATTAAGATGCATAAGGGGGAACTCCAGCCAGAAGAAACGTGCGCGACAGGGTAGCACAACTTGTCGCGCAGGGACGTTAACCGATCAGGCTCTCAGAAGAGGAGATCAGTTTCGGGTTTAGGCAATTTTCGTAGTAGGCCTGGATTTCTGCCAGTCGCGTGCGGGAGCGCTGATAGCGGCGTACGGCCTGATAACCGTTCCAGACAATACACGCCAGCATCGCAATCAGCAGCAGGGATGTCCCTACATAGCGCCACAGGCCAGCGCTGTCCGGCATGCGGTGCAGGCCAATATGACGCGTGCCGTTGGCGTCGGTAAAGAGGGTGGTGACGATCCCTTCTGCGCTGAACGGCGTTCGCATCAGCATCTGCGCCAGACGCTGAAATTCGCTCCACTGTTCCTGAGCAGGATAGTCATACAGCGAAACCTGCGGATAGGGTTGATCCACCAGGTCGCTGCCTTCATCGCTGGCAATCACAAATCCGCCTGGCGCCGGGCTGTTAAGCGCCTGGGCGGCACGGGTGGTTTCACGCATCACGAAGGGGGCGGTAGAGGTCGCCACCAGGTTATCCAGCGACTCGGCGCTGACCGGACGCAGAAGCACATTCACACCATCGAGGCGTCCCGCTTCGGCGCGTTTCACCAGCGCGTCCCAGTCTTTGCTGTTGCCGAGGTTGACCAGCGCGTTCTTCAGCCGGATACAGTCATCCTGAGCTGAGCAGAGATCTTCTGTTTTCAGGACGATTTCGCCAAAGTCATCCAGCAGCACCATGCCGGACTTCTGAATGGCCGAACGCAGGGCAGGGCTGACGCGAGAATCATCATCCGGTTTTGGATGGAGCTGGCGATTAATCGTCTGGGTGAGCGCGGTGGCCTTATTGACCACATCCGATTCCGGAAGCGGCAGCGGAGAGGCGTCATTCCAGATGATCTGAGAGCAGTCGAACGGCGCGAACGGCGAGTTCTGGCGCGTGTTCCAGGCGCCCGGTGAGTGGATATTACACATCCCGGTGCCTTTCAGCCGCAACGTATCCCCCACGCGTACACCCGCTTCTTCGAGCTGCTGTACGCTGGTGGCTTCCACGGTTTGCGCCCCTTTGATCCATGACAGGGTAAATTTAATCGGCATATCCAGCGGCACGAAAAGCAGCAGCATGAGGAAGATTAACGCGGCGCCACCGGCAATCACCGCGCTGCGAAGCCAGTGCTGAAGCGGGAAGTTTTTTACTTCGTCGTGCAGGGATAAGTAACGTCCCTGGCGTACAACGTGGCGGTCGAGATAGATATCAATATCCGTTTTGTGGCCCAGGTCCTGCGCAATCCACGGCTGCCAGTGGCGCGGATAGATGAGATCGATGATCCCGAGCGAGATATTGTTGATATGTTCCTGATCGTTTTCGCCGAACAGTCCCCAGCGTTTTGGGGTTCCGCGCAGGCAGTGAATTTCGCGTAATGACGTTTTTGCCGGCGGGGCAAATATGCCCCACAGCCCGGCGGCCAGAAGCAGTACTGCGCCACCCGCGAGCCACGGAACAAACACGTCCGGCGTCAGCAGGCAGATGAAAAAGAGCAGGAACGAGACGACAATCAGCACCGCTTCGCGAATGCCATCCGGGCGGCTCAGGACGTACTCTTCATGCGTTTCCTGGCGGATGTTGAGCAGTTCAATCTGCTCTGTCTCTTCACCACGAATAGAGGCCTGCGTTCCGCTTGCGCGTTCCAGCGCAAAGCGTGGCGCTTCCTGAACATATTCGCTCAGAGTATGACCATTAAGGGAGATAACCAGCGGCAGCGTATCGGTATGGATGAGCTCGACGCTGTTTTCGTCGTTGATATACTGCTCCCAGAAGGGAGGCAGGTGCACTTCAACAGAGTCGAGATAGTAACGCCATTTGTTGGGATCGTCGGTTGTGATGCCGTAGCGGGTAATGGAGCGCGTTACGCACAGAACGGTGTCGCTTTGGGCGTTCAGGTTGAGCGATACGGGGGCGGCGCTGGCGCCGGTAGGGCCAGGCGAAAGCCGGGATCGGTTCAGCGTGTCGAGATACTGCTCAACGGTGCTGCGTTCCTCTGGCGAAAGCTTGCGCGTGTTTGCCCCGGCAAACGCGTTCAAAAAGGGCAGCCGATAACGGCGATGTACGCGGCGCCTGAATACCCACACCGCAATCGACGCGCAGGCCAGCACAGCAGCGAGAAAAATCAAAATGGTGCTCATGCTTTCCCCATCTTACTTATCTTCTTACAGGTGTTGTCAGACGCACCTTTTGTACAATGAATGAGATTCTGTGGTCGGCTATCGGCAAGTATGGAGTCTAACTTGAGCATGTTGACGCGCATCCCAGTGACCGGTAATGATAACAAAGCCTGTTCCGGCGCGATATCAGCAAATTCCTGGAAACTTTTCAACCTCTTGACATTTGTTTTGAAATGAGAATTGCCTACAGTTACGTTGCATAAATGTAAATAAAGAGCAATTGACATTGCCGAAACCGTGCGGCGTATCGCACAATAAAGCCAGTTCACCCAGCAAAGACCCGTCAAGATGACCAAACCCTTACAAAAGCCCACCATTCTGAATGTTGAAACCGTCGCAAAATCGCGTCTGTTTAATGTTGAAAGCGTGGATCTGGAGTTCAGCAACGGTGTGCGTCGTGTTTATGAGCGTATGCGCCCCTCCTCGCGTGAAGCGGTGATGATAGTGCCTATCGTCGACGAGCACCTGATCCTCATTCGTGAATACGCTGTGGGCACAGAATCCTACGAGCTGGGCTTCTCCAAAGGACTGATCGATCCGGGCGAAACGGTGTTTGAAGCGGCAAACCGGGAGCTGAAAGAAGAGGTCGGCTTTGGCGCGAAAGAGCTGACGTTCCTGAAAAAGCTGAGCATGGCGCCGTCCTATTTCTCCAGCAAAATGAACATTGTTGTCGCGGAAGATCTCTATCCTGAATCGCTGGAAGGAGACGAGCCGGAACCGCTGCCGCAGGTTCGCTGGCCGCTGGCCCACCTGATGGATTTGCTGGAAGATCCTGACTTTAACGAGGCACGCAACGTGAGCGCACTGTTCCTGGTGCGGGAGTGGCTGAAGGGGCAGGGGCGTTTGTAGCGCCACCCGTAAAAACGGCAACCGATGGTTGCCGTTTTGCATTACGCTGTAGGCCGGGTCAGGCGTCGCCACCGCCCGGCTTTTTTGTTGGCGTCAGAACAGTTCGTGCGTTTCGCCGTTATCAATGATTTCGGTACCCACCTCATGCACCGCCTGCGTGGTTGGCTGCGTACCCTCGATGAAATACTCGGCACGGCTGTTGCCGCCATTCGCGAGCTGTCCGGTGCTGCGGTCAATATTGATCGTGACAATGCCCGGCGGAGGCGTTAGCGGCTGCTCCGGCACGCCCTCGAGAGCGGCCTTCATGTAAGCATCCCAGGCCGGTTGCGCACTCTTAGCCCCACCCTCGTAACCGGAAATCTGATCTTTAATCGCGCCAGAAGCGGTTGTGCGCCCCAGAGTGCGGCGGTGATCGTCAAAACCAATCCAGACCGAGGTGACAACGCCCGGGCCATAACCTGAGAACCAGGCATCTTTTGAGCTGTTGGTTGTGCCTGTTTTGCCGCCGATGTCGCGGCGCTGCAAATCGCGGCCCGCTCGCCAGCCGGTGCCTTGCCAGCCCGGTTCGCCAAAGATGTTGGTGTTTAGCGCGCTCTTAATCAGGAACGACAGCGGCGTGCTGATCACGTGTGGAGCATACTCCTGCGCGCCACTCTGGGCGACCAGCGCCTGATTGGCCTGTTCCAGCTGAGGCTGCGGCACCGCCAGATTCTGTCGTTCCTGAGAGATGGCAACATCTTCCATATCCTTGTTTTCAAGGACATTGGATTTTGGCGTGTCGCCGTAAATCACCGGAATATCGCATTCAGGGCAGGCAATTTTCGGCTTCGCTTCAAACAGTACGCCGCCCTGATCGTTCTCGATTTTGCTGATGAAATACGGATCGACCAGGAAGCCGCCGTTTGCCATTACCGAGTAGCCACGCGCGACCTGGAGCGGCGTGAAGGACGCGGAGCCGAGCGCCAAAGATTCGGTATGAACGATGTTTTGCGCCGGGAAGCCGAAGCGTTGCAGATACTCTGCCGCATAATCAACGCCCATCGCACGCATCGCGCGAACCATGACCACGTTCTTCGACTGGCCAAGGCCCTGACGCAGACGGATAGGGCCAGCGTATTGCGCCGGAGAGTTCTTCGGCTGCCAGTCAGAGCCCGCACCGGCATCCCATCGGGAAATTGGCACGTCGTTGAGAATGCTGGCGAGCGTTAGCCCCTTGTCCATCGCCGCGGTATACAGGAACGGTTTGATGTTCGAACCGACCTGACGCAGCGCCTGGGTTGCGCGGTTAAATTTGCTCTGGTTGAAATCGAACCCGCCAACCAGCGCCATCACGGCACCGTTCTGCGGATTGATGGAGACCAGGGCAGAGTTGACGTCCGGCACCTGTGCCAGCCACCAGGCATCGCCTACCTGACGCACCCAGATTTGTTGTCCGGTTTGTACCACATCCGTCACTTTACGTGGAGTAGGCCCCTGAAGGGTGTCAGAACGGTACGGACGCGCCCAGCGGATACCCTCCATACGCAGCGAAACGGATGTACCATCGGCCATCATCGCCACCGCTTCCTGCGGATCGGCCTGGGTGACCACCGCCGGACGCAGCGGGCCATAGGTCGGCAGCGCTTTCAGGGAATCAGTAATTTTTTTGCTGTCCCATGCGCCTTCGCCCACTCTCCACAGCACGTTGGACGGGCCGCGATAGCCGTGACGCATATCGTAATCCATCACGTTATTACGCACCGCCTGCTGGGCAGCCTGCTGCACCTTGCGGGTCACGGTGGTGTAAACGCGATAGCCGTCTTCATATGCTTTGTCGCCGTAGCGGCGCACCATCTCCTGGCGAACCATTTCCGTCAGATACGGCGATGAGAAAGCAATTTCCGGTGCATGGTAATTGGCATCAATCACATCGCTGCGTGCCCGATCGTACTCATCCTGGCTGATGTAGCCTTCGCTCAACATACGCGATAGCACAACGTTACGGCGCGCGGTGGCGCGGTCCAGCGAGTAGAGCGGGTTAAACGTTGATGGTGCTTTTGGCAGGCCGGCAATGGTCGCCATTTCGCTCAGCGTGAGCTGATCGATCGACTTACCGAAATAGACCTGAGCCGCAGCCCCTACGCCATAGGCGCGGTAGCCCAGATAGATCTTGTTGAGGTAAAGCTCAAGGATCTCGTCTTTGCTCAGCAGTTGCTCAATGCGGATCGCGAGGAACACTTCTTTGATCTTACGTATCAGCGTCTTTTCCGGGCTGAGGAAGAAGTTACGCGCCAGCTGCTGGGTAATGGTACTTGCCCCCTGAGAGGCATGACCGGAGAACAGCGCCACGCTTGCCGCACGGAAAATACCGACCGGATCGACACCGTGGTGCTCGTAAAAACGGCTGTCCTCGGTGGCGATAAAAGCCTTCACCATCACGGGTGGAATTTGATTTAAGGTCAGTGGGATACGACGTTTCTCGCCGTATTGCGCCATCAGTTCACCATCGGCGCTATAGACCTGCATAGGGATCTGAAGCCGCACATCACGAAGTGTGGCGACATCAGGGAGTTGCGGCTCGACATATTTGTACAAACCAATAATCGAGCCTGCTCCCAGCAGAATGCAACAGACTGCAAGGATCAATAAATACTTTACGAACTTCACCGGAGATTTCCCATTTGGTTTAGCCTGGGCAGTTTCTAAACAATCGCGCGGTAGTATAAAGGCAAGCCTGATTCATTGATATAGCCGTCACTCCGACGGGCGATAAGGAGATCGTGAAGTATGGCTTTTAAAACGTGGCAAACAGGCGTTCATATTCAACAGGATAAGGTGATTGCCGTGGCGCTGACCAGAGAGCGGGCCGGCTGGCGTTTACGGCGCTGGTGGGCGGTGCCGCTGTCGGACGGGGTTATGGGTGAAGGCAAAATACTTAAGCCAGAACAACTGGTTAACGCATTACGTGGCTGGCGGAAAACATTGCCGCACTCGCATCGGGTATTTCTCTCATTTCCGGCAACGCGCGTTCTGCAACGCGCGTTGCCCCGTCCATCCGTTAACTTGCGTGACAGCGAACAGCTCACCTGGGTAGGCGCCGCATTAGCGCGTGAGCTGGAGATGCCTCCCGATACGCTCTGCTTTGACTACGCGCAGGATACGTTCAGCAACACTTTTCAGGTTACCGCCGCGCAAAACAGAGAGGTCGATACCCTGTTGTCGCTGGCGAAAGCGCTGCGTTTGCGCCTGGCCGCAATCGTCCCGGATGCCGGCGCACTGGCTAATCTTCTCTCTGCTGTTGCCCCCGTCCGGTGCGTAGCCTGGAGGGATAAAGACCAGTGGTTGTGGGCGATGCGTCACCAGTGGGGGCGGCGCTACACCACAGAAGCGGCGACGGTGAATGAGCTGGCGGCGTTGCTTGCGCTTTCTCCTTCTGATATCGCCGTGTTTGATGCTGCCCGCGATCCGTGGGAAGCGGTGACGCTGTGTCAGCCGCCGTTGCCAGAATGTGGTGCTGATTACACCGTCGCCCTGGCGCTGGCCATGAGCGAGGCGCCGTAATGAGCATGCCCAATCTTTTACCCTGGCGTCGGCAGCAACGTAATCAGCGCCTGCGTTTTTGGGGGCTGCTGTTTACCGCCTCATTGTTGGTGATGCTGGCGGGAGGCGTCAGCCTTCGGGCGACGCAGACTCTCGCGTCACAGGCGTTGCAGAGCGATCTGGCGGGAACGCGTGCGGTGCAGAAGGTATTGAAAGCCCGTCAGCCGCAGTCTGCGGGGCTGGAACCCCCTTCGCAGCCGCCCGAGACGGTGGCATGGCAACCCGCGCTTGAATCCCTTGCCAGTGCAATGCCCCGGCAGGCGTGGCTGACGGCGCTGCGTTATCAGCCACCCTCGCTGATCCTGACGGGCTATACCACCTCACTCCCGACGCTCTCTGCCATGACCGATGCGCTGAAAAGGGTGACGGGGTTTAACCCCGGACCGGCAGGCGAATTGCAACAGGATAGCCAGGGGCGATGGATGTTCTCTTTTCAACTGCATAGCCGGAGGTAGCCAGTGGGCATCTGGTATCAACGCTGGACAGATGCACGTCCTTCCCGGCGCGTCCTTTGCTGGTTGATCGCGTCGGGGATCGTTGCGTTTGCGATTTGGGGAGCGCTGCTCAGACCCGCTGCTCTGTGCTACGCCGATATTCAGGTGCAGGCCAGCAGTGCGAAGCGAATCAACGCCTCGCTGTGGCCGAAGGCCGGGCGGCGACCTGTGGTTACGCAAGTGAAGCCGGTGCAGCCCTTTTCTCCGCTGGCATTTCAGCGTGAGGACGCAAGGCTGGTGTACTGGAAACCGCAGCAGAGTGGGGGAGAGCTGGCGCTGGATGCCTTGTGGGGCGCAGTTCCGGCGCTCTTTTCCCGGCTGGCGCTTGAGAACGTGCGGGTGAGCGCGTTTTCCATCACCCCACAGGGAAAACAGCTACGCCTTAGCCTGCAACTGGAGATCGGTCATGCGCAGTAAAACCCGTTTGCTGATCCTGCTTTCTCCGCTTTTCCTGACCGGGATGCGGGATCCCTTCTCCGTGCCGGAAGAGCGTTGCGCAGCAGGGCAACTCAGCCAGTGGCGGTATCAGGGAGTCGTCAGCGGCAGCAGGGATATCGGCCTTATGCAGGACGGGCAGAACCGCTGGCACCGGGTAAAAACGCAGATGCGGTTACCGCCAGGCTGGCGTGTGAGTGCGATAGATACACAACAACTAACCGTTGATGTCGGCGAGATGTGCGAGCCGAAACGATGGACATGGCAGCGAGAAGGAACGAAAAAAAGTGAAGATATGGATAGGGCTGTTACTGGCGGCACTCAGCCAGCCCCTGTGGGCCGCGACGCCAAAACCGGTCACCCTGCTGGTGGATGATGTCCCGGTGGTGCAGGTATTACAGGCGATGGTAGCGCAGGAGGATCGCAATCTGGTGGTGTCGCCGGATGTCAGCGGTTCGCTTTCGCTGAATCTAACGCGGGTGCCCTGGAGGCAGGCGCTTCAGACGGTAGTGAACAGTGCCGGGCTGGTATTGCGGGAAGAGGGCGGCATTTTTTATGTGCATACGGCGGCCTGGCAGCGGGAGCAACAGACGCGTAAAGAGCAGGAGCGGGCCCAGCGTCTGCTCGACGCTCCGCTGCTCTCTCACAGCATTCCGTTTGCTTATGCGGATGCGGCCGAATTGCAAAAAGCGGCGGAAAAGCTCTTAAGCCCGAAAGGCAGTCTCTCCGTCGACAAGCGCACCAACCGTCTCCTGGTCAGGGATAACAAGTCGGTGGTGGATATGCTCCAGCGCTGGGCAGCGCAGATGGATCTGCCCGTCGAGCAGGTAGAACTGGCGGCGCAGATTGTGACCATTAGTGAAAAAAGCCTGCGTGAACTGGGGGTGAAATGGAACCTCGCTGACGCAACGGAGGCCGGTAAGGTGGGTCAGGTCACGACGTTGGGCGCTGACCTGTCGGTGGCCAATGCAACCACACACGTTGGGTTTAATATCGGGCGCATCAACGGCAGGATGCTGGATCTTGAGTTGTCGGCGCTTGAGCAAAAGCAGCAGGTGGATATCATCGCCAGCCCGCGGCTACTGGCGTCGCACATGCAGCCGGCCAGCATCAAGCAGGGCAGCGAAATCCCGTATCAGGTTTCCAGCGGCGAAAGCGGAGCGACCTCCGTTGAGTTTAAAGAGGCGGTATTAGGCATGGAGGTCACGCCGGTGGTGCTCCCGGGCGGCCGCGTTCGTCTGAAGCTGCATATCAGTGAAAATATGCCTGGCCAGGTGCTGCAACAGGCGGACGGCGAAACGCTGGCGATTGATAAGCAGGAGATCGAAACGCAGGTAGAGGTAAAAAGTGGGGAAACGCTCGCGCTGGGCGGGATCTTTTCGCAAAAGAATAAAACCGGACGCGACAGCGTGCCCGTGCTGGGCAACATTCCGTGGCTGGGTCAGCTGTTCCGCCATGACGGAAAAGATAACGAACGGCGCGAGTTAGTGGTGTTTATCACGCCACGTCTGGTCAGTATTCATTAATGGGTAACGATCCCCGCAATGATTTTGCATTCAGTTTGTTGCAGATGTTTGACGTGGGGCATGAATTAGCATACAAGGAGTACCGATTTGAGTTGGACTTACGTCTTATTTCCTTATGCGCCGGGAACGGTGATTTAATCAGTTGCCAAACAAGCCGGAGTATTGAGATAATTTTTCGTCTGACTCTCGCTCTATTGCAAATGAGGTTTCAGTTCATGTCCTGCTACGCCGGGTGTCTGCGCAGCGGGGATTACCATTAACGAATAGTCTTAGTAGTACCGAAAAAATGGCAGAGAAACGCAATATCTTTCTGGTTGGGCCTATGGGTGCCGGCAAAAGCACTATTGGGCGTCAGTTAGCTCAACAACTCAATATGGAATTTTACGATTCTGATCAAGAGATTGAGAAACGAACCGGAGCGGATGTGGGCTGGGTCTTCGACGTAGAAGGCGAAGAAGGTTTCCGTGACCGAGAAGAAAAAGTGATCAACGAACTCACGGAAAAACAGGGCATTGTGCTGGCAACAGGCGGCGGCTCTGTAAAATCTCGCGAAACCCGCAACCGTCTCTCCGCCCGTGGCGTAGTGGTCTATCTTGAGACGACCATCGAAAAACAGCTGGCACGCACGCAGCGTGATAAAAAGCGCCCGTTGTTGCAGGTTGAAACACCGCCACGTGAAGTTCTGGAAGCTTTGGCCGATGAACGCAATCCTCTGTACGAAGAGATTGCTGATGTGACCATTCGTACTGACGATCAAAGCGCTAAAGTGGTTGCAAACCAGATTATTCATATGCTGGAAAGCAACTGATTCTGGCTTTATATACACTCGCCTGCGGGTAAAAGCATTTAAGGTGGATGTCGCGTCATGGAGAGGATTACAGTTACTCTCGGGGAACGTAGTTACCCTATCACCATCGCGGCTGGTTTGTTTAACGATCCAGCTTCCTTCTTACCACTGAAAGCGGGTGATCAGGCGATGCTGGTCACCAACGAGACGCTGGCTCCGCTTTATCTCGACCGTGTACGCCACCTGCTTGAGCAGGCGGGCGTGAAGGTCGACAGTGTGATTCTGCCCGATGGCGAGCAGTACAAAAGCCTGACGGTACTGGATACCGTCTTTACCGCACTTCTGCAAAAACCGCACGGTCGTGATACAACACTGCTTGCCCTGGGCGGCGGCGTTGTGGGCGATCTGACCGGTTTTGCAGCCGCCAGCTACCAGCGCGGTGTGCGCTTTATTCAAATTCCAACCACGTTGCTCTCACAGGTCGATTCTTCTGTGGGCGGTAAAACGGCGGTTAACCATCCGCTCGGCAAAAACATGATTGGCGCGTTCTACCAGCCTGCATCGGTGGTGGTGGATCTCGACTGTCTGCAAACCTTGCCAGCGCGCGAACTGGCGTCCGGCCTTGCAGAAGTGATCAAATACGGCATTATTCTTGACGGTGAGTTCTTCACCTGGCTGGAAGAGAATATGGATGCGCTGCTGCGCCTCGATGGGCAGGCAATGGCCTACTGTATTCGCCGGTGCTGTGAGCTGAAAGCAGAAGTCGTTGCCGCAGATGAGCGTGAAACCGGCTTACGTGCTTTACTGAATCTGGGGCATACGTTTGGTCATGCGATCGAAGCCGAAATGGGCTACGGTAACTGGCTTCACGGTGAAGCTGTCGCTGCCGGAATGGTCATGGCGGCCCGTGCCTCTGAACGTCTGGGGCAGTTCAGACCGGAAGAGACAGCACGTATCATCACGTTGCTTAAACGTGCTGGCTTGCCGGTGAGTGGTCCGCAGGAAATGTCTGCGCAGGCGTACCTTCCCCACATGATGCGCGATAAAAAAGTATTGGCAGGTGAGATGCGTCTGGTACTCCCGCTTGCAATAGGGAAAAGTGAAGTGCGCGGCGGAGTGCCGCACGAAGTCGTACTTGGCGCTATTGCTGATTGTCAGCAGGCGTAACAACTAGAAAGGTCAGGCTGCTGTAACAGGTGGTCGTTTTAGCTTCAGGTAAATGCAGAGTCGTTGGCAGAAGCCTTTGAGTGGGGTGTTAAATGGATGAATTCAAACCAGAAGACGAGCTGAAACCCGATCCCAGCGATCGTCGTACTGGTCGTTCTCGTCAATCTTCAGAACGTGATAACGAGCCGCAGATCAACTTTGACGATGTCGATCTGGATGCAGACGATCGTCGCCCTTCGCGTAGCCGTAACGCGCGAAATGAGCGTGAAGACGAGGAGTATGAATCCGAAGAAGAGTTAATGGATGAACAGCCTGTTGAACGTCGTCCGCGCAAACGTAAAAAAGCGGTAGCGGCAAAACCGGCCTCCCGTCAGTACATCATGATGGGCCTTGGCGTTCTGGTTCTGGTATTGCTGATTGTCGGCATTGGTTCCGCGCTAAAAGCACCTTCTACCCATTCTACCGAGCAGACAGCGTCTGCCGAGAAGAGCATCGACCTGTCTGGTAACGATGCGAGCAACCAGGCGAATGGCGCTCAGCCAGCGCCGGGCACCACTTCCGCAGAGCAGACCGCAGGTAACACCAGCGCCGGTCAGGATATCTCTCTGCCGCCCGTCTCTGCGACCCCAACTCAGGGCCAGGCGCCTGTTACGCCGGAGGGCCAGCAGCGTGTTGAAGTTCAGGGCGATCTGAATAACGCGCTGACGCAGCCGCAGAATCAGGAGCAGGTTAACGCTGCCGTGGTGAACTCCACGCTGCCTACTGAACCTGCCACCGTTGCGCCAGTTCATGGCAGCAATGCCCAGCAGCAAACGGCGGCAACGGAAACCAAACCGCGCCATACCCAGACTGCGCCGCGTCAGGAGCGTAAGCAGGCTGTGATTGAGCCGAAGCGTGAGACGAAACCGCAGACCGTGGCAAAAGCGCCAGAAACGAAAGCGCCAGCGCAGACAAAACCTGCGGTGAGCCAACCGGTTAAAGCGCCAACGCCTGCGGCAACCGCTGCACCTAAAGCAACGGCGACCACAACCGCGCCTGCTGCAACTGCGGCACCGGCTGCTACGCCAACCGCTAGCGCATCCAGCACCGCGGCAGGTAAAACGACGGGTAACGTGGGTTCTCTGAAATCCGCATCATCCAGCAACTACACGTTGCAGCTGAGCAGTTCGTCTAACTACGACAACCTCAACGCCTGGGCGAAGAAATCGAATCTGAAAAACTATGTGGTTTATCAGACGACCCGTAACGGACAGCCTTGGTACGTTCTGGTAAGCGGAGTTTATGCCTCAAAAGATGAAGCAAAACGAGCCGTCTCCACGCTGCCTGCCGATGTGCAGGCGAAAAACCCGTGGGCGAAGCCAATTCATCAGGTGCAGGCCGATCTGAAGTAATGTTTAAAGCGCAGGATGCTGTCGGAGCTTTCTCCACAGCCGGAGAAGGTGTAATCAGTTAGTCAGCATGAAAAAAAATCGCGCTTTTCTTAAATGGGCAGGGGGGAAATACCCCCTGCTCGACGATATTAAAAAGCACCTGCCGAAAGGCGAGTGTCTTATCGAGCCCTTCGTGGGTGCTGGATCGGTATTCCTGAATACCGATTTTTCTCGTTATATCCTGGCGGATATCAACAGCGACCTTATCAGCCTCTATAACATCGTGAAACTGCGTACCGATGAGTATGTGGAAGAGGCGCGGAAGCTGTTTACGCCAGAGAACAACAACCCGGACATTTACTATCAGTTCCGCGCTGAGTTTAATCAGAGCCAGGACCCGTTCCGTCGCGCGCTGTTGTTTCTTTATCTCAACCGCCATGGCTACAACGGTCTGTGCCGGTATAATCTGCGTGGCGAGTTTAACGTGCCGTTTGGCCGCTATAAGCGTCCCTATTTCCCGCAGGACGAGCTGTATCACTTTGCTGAAAAAGCGCAGAATGCCGAGTTCTACTGTCTCTCCTATGAAGAGTGCATGGAGCTGGCGGGCGTAAACTCGGTGGTCTACTGCGACCCGCCTTACGCGCCGCTGTCTGCCACGGCAAATTTCACCGCCTACCACACCAACAGCTTCAGCCCGGCCGAGCAGGCGCGTCTGGCTGAGATGGCGGAAAAGCTGGTCAGCAAAAGAATTCCGGTGTTAATTTCGAATCACGACACGCCTGATACGCGCGAATGGTACAAAGCCGCGAAGCATTTTCAGGTAAAAGTGCGGCGTAGCATTAGTAGCAATGGCGGCACACGTAAAAAGGTGGACGAACTTCTGGCGCTTTATCGACCCTGAGCCTTTGCCCGCCGGTAAACACATTTCAAGGAGATGCGGATGAAACAGTTTTTGATTGCCCCCTCAATTCTGTCGGCCGATTTTGCCCGCCTGGGTGAAGACACTGCCAAAGCTCTCGCGGCTGGCGCAGATGTCGTCCATTTCGACGTTATGGATAACCACTACGTTCCCAACCTGACCATCGGTCCGATGGTGCTTAAAGCGCTGCGTAACTACGGGATCACCGCGCCCATTGACGTGCATCTGATGGTGAAACCGGTTGATCGCATCGTGCCTGATTTCGCCGCGGCGGGTGCCAGCATCATCACTTTCCACCCGGAAGCCTCCGAACACGTTGACCGCACGCTACAGCTGATCAAAGAGAACGGCTGTAAGGCGGGGCTGGTCTTTAACCCGGCGACCCCGCTGAGCTATCTCGACTACGTGATGGACAAGCTGGACGTGATCCTGCTGATGTCCGTCAACCCGGGCTTTGGCGGCCAGTCGTTTATTCCTCAGACGCTCGACAAGTTGCGTGAAGTGCGCCGCCGCATTGATGAGTCTGGCTATGATATTCGTCTGGAAGTGGACGGCGGCGTGAAGGTCAATAACATCGGTGAGATTGCGGCGGCAGGGGCGGATATGTTCGTCGCAGGCTCCGCCATCTTCGATCAACCGGATTACAAAAAAGTCATTGATGAAATGCGCCGTGAACTGGTGAAGGTAAGTCATGGATAAATTGCAGGCTATTCGGGGCGTAGCATTTGACCTCGACGGCACGCTGGTCGACAGCGCGCCTGGATTAACCCGCGCCGTCGATCAGGCGCTGTATGCCCTTGAACTCCCCGTTGCGGGCGAAGAGCGCGTCGTGACGTGGATTGGTAACGGTGCAGACGTGCTGATGGAGCGCGCGCTGACCTGGGCTCGTCAGGAACGTGCATCTCAGCGTTCTGCGCAAGGGAAACCGAGTGTTGACCACGCGGATATTCCCCAGGATGAGCAGCAGCGTATTCTGCGCAAACTGTTCGACCGTTTCTACGAAGAGACCGTCGAAGAGGGCAGCTTCCTGTTCCCGGATGTCGCTGAAACGCTGAGCGCGCTACATGCGAAAGGCATCCCGCTGGGGCTGGTGACCAACAAGCCAACACCGTTCGTTGCGCCTCTGCTGGAAGCGCTGGATATCGCGAAATACTTCTCCGTAATTGTGGGCGGCGATGACGTGCAGAATAAAAAGCCGCATCCGGAACCGCTATTGCTGGTGGCAGGAAAATTATCCTTAGCGCCTGCGGAGCTGCTCTTTGTCGGGGATTCCCGCAATGATATTCTGGCTGCCAGAGCGGCAGGTTGCCCGTCTGTTGGGTTGACCTACGGCTACAACTACGGTGAAGCCATTACGCTGAGTGAGCCGGACGTTGTGTTCGACCACTTCAAAGATTTGTTGCCCGCACTCGGGCTCTCGCACAGTGAACATCAGGAATTGAATAATGACTAAGCCCATCGTTTTTAGTGGCGCACAGCCTTCAGGTGAACTGACCATTGGTAACTACATGGGTGCGTTACGTCAGTGGGTGAGCATGCAGGATGACTACCACTGCATTTACTGCATCGTGGATTTGCATGCTATCACCGCGCGTCAGGATCCCGAGAAGCTGCGCAAGGCGACGCTCGATACGCTGGCGCTGTACCTGGCGTGCGGTATCGATCCCGAGAAGAGCACCATTTTTGTTCAGTCTCACGTGCCAGAGCACGCGCAGCTGGGCTGGGCGCTGAACTGCTACACCTATTTCGGCGAGCTGAGCCGCATGACCCAGTTCAAGGATAAATCTGCGCGCTACTCTGAAAACATCAACGCCGGTCTGTTTGATTATCCGGTGCTGATGGCGGCAGATATTCTGCTGTACCAGACCAACCAGGTACCAGTGGGCGAAGATCAGAAGCAGCACCTGGAGCTGAGCCGCGATATCGCCCAGCGCTTCAATGCGCTTTACGGCGACGTGTTCAAAGTGCCTGAGCCGTTTATTCCGAAATCCGGCGCGCGCGTGATGTCGCTGCTGGAGCCGACCAAAAAGATGTCCAAGTCTGACGATAACCGCAACAACGTTATCGGCCTGCTGGAAGATCCGAAATCGGTGGTGAAAAAGCTCAAGCGTGCGGTGACCGACTCCGACGAGCCGCCAGTGGTGCGCTACGACGTGCAGAACAAAGCGGGCGTATCCAACCTGCTGGACATTCTCTCCGGTGTGACCGGACAGAGCATCCCTGAGCTGGAAAAACACTTTGAAGGCAAAATGTACGGCCACCTGAAAGGTGAAGTGGCAGACGCCGTTTCCGGCATGCTGACCGAGTTGCAGGAGCGCTATCACCGTTACCGTAACGACGAAGCTTTCCTGCAAAAAGTGATGAAAGAGGGCGCGGAAAAAGCCAGCGCGCGCGCCTCCGAAACCCTGAAAGCGGTGTACGAGGCGATTGGGTTTGTGGCGAAACCTTAAGCCGCTTTGCCGGGTGGCGCTTACGCTTACCCGGCCTACGGGACCGTGTAGGTCGGGTAAGGCGGAGCCGCCACCCGACAAAACTGACGAAAAAAAACCGGGAAATCCCCGGTTTTTTTACGCCTGAATAACGCTTACTGCTGTGCCGCCGGGCCGCAACCGCCAATGATCTTCGAAATGGAGATCGCCGGGTGAAGCAGGTAATCGTAGCTGCAATTATTTTTAGTATTTTGAACGTGACCGGTGCAGGCCGTCAGAGTTGTTAACAGGCCGACCAGAACGGCAGCTTTTGCCAGTTTGAACATACGCATTCCTTGTCAATAAAATCAAAAAATTGGATGTAACACGAGGGAATAAATGGAAAAGTTCCATTACGCGGGCGGTATGTTATCGACTGAGGTAAGAAGGGAGTAGTCCGCTTCAAGACTACTCCCGGGAGAGAGATTGTGCGTTAGTGGCTGGAGAACCAGTTCAGTTTTTCACGCAGTGCTACCACGCGGCCCACCACGATCAGCGCCGGGCTTTCAACCTGCTGCGCCAGCTCGCCCAGCTGCGTCAGTACGCCATCGACCACGCGCTGCGTAATGGCGGTACCGTTTTCTACCAGTGCGACCGGCATATCTGCATCCATGCCGTGCTCCAGCAGTTTCGCCTGAATCGTGGCTGCCTGATTTAGCCCCATATAGAAGACCAACGTCTGCTTTTCAGCGGCCAGATTATGCCAGTCCAGCTCGCTGCCGGTTTTCAGGTGGCCTGTCACCAGGCGCACGCTCTGGGCATAGTCGCGATGGGTTAACGGAATGCCGGAATAGGCAGAACAGCCGGATGCCGCCGTAATGCCCGGCACCACGGAGAACGGAATGCCCGCGTTGCAGAGAGTTTCCAGCTCCTCGCCGCCGCGACCAAAGATAAACGGATCGCCCCCTTTCAAACGCACCACGCGCTTACCTTTTTGCGCTTCCCGCAGCAGGATCTGGTTGATCTCCTCCTGCGGTACGCAGTGATAACCTGCCCGTTTGCCGACGAACACGCGGTCAGCATCGCGGCGCACCAGATTCATGATGTCATCAGAGACCAGACGGTCATACACCACGATGTCCGCCTGCTGGATCTGCTGGAGACCCTTCAGCGTCAGCAAGCCCGCATCGCCGGGACCTGCGCCCACCAGTACCACTTCACCGCGATGATCCAGCGGTTCAGAGAGGAGTTGCTCGGTCGTCTCTTCAACCGCTTTGGCGTCCTGATTGGCCAGCGACTGCGCCAGCCTGTCGTTGACAAAGAACTTCTCCCAGAAGCGACGGCGTTCGCCCACGGTTGCGAAGGTTTGCTTCACGCGGTAACGCAGCTGCCCGGCATAATGGGCAATCTGACCAAGGTGTTGAGGCAGCACGGCTTCCAGTTTTTCCCGCAGCAGACGGGCAAGAACGGGCGAGCGGCCACCGGACGACACCGCAATCATCAGCGGCGAGCGGTCGATAATGGATGGCATGATAAAGCTCGCCTCTTTCGGCGCATCCACCACGTTACAGAAGATGCGGCGCGCTTCGCAGGCGTCGCTGACTCGCTGGTTAACGTCATCGTTATCCGTTGCGGCGATGGTCAGCCAGCAAGTATCCAGCAGGGATTCATCAAATTCGCCCTGCACCTGCGTGAGCATCCCTTCCTGCGCCCAGACGTCAAACTGTGGGGCGAAGGTGAGGGCGTTAACGGTCAGTCGGGCGCCCGCCTCTAACAGCAGGCGCGCCTTGCGTTCAGCCACATCGCCGCCGCCCACGAGCAGGCAGTCGCGGTTGCGTAATTGACAAAAAATCGGCAGGTGATCCACGACGTTACCTCACAGCATTCATGGCGGGGGAAGAATTGACGTCAGGATAACAGCAGGAATCGTACAGAACATACGGTTTTTCCTGCCGTTACCCATAAGGGGTCATAAGCCTTTCCTATTGAAAAGGCGAGGGGTTACGCTTTCAGCTGCACCTCGCCGTCCTTCACGCGGACGTCGTAGTGTTTGACCGAGAAGCTTTCATCTTCCATGCAGCGCCCGTCGGTTAAGCGGAAGCGCTGCTTTTTCAGCGGGCTGGCAACCCACAGTTCGCCCTGGTGCTCCGCAATCAGACCGCGGGAGAGCACGCTGGCCTCGAAGAACGGGTCGATATTGCTGATGGCAAAAACCTGTTCATCGTGGCGAGGGCGGAAAATCGCCACCTGCTCGTTGCCCAGCAGGGCACAGACGCCGGTTGCTGGCAGAATGTCGTTAATGTTGCAGATGTTTACCCACTGGCTCATGCGTTTTCCTCCACCAGCATCACCGGAATACGTTCATACGGGGTCGCTGGACGATGCTGTTCGCGCTCCGGCACCACCTGCACGTTCGGGTCGCGCTGGGTGCTGTTGATAAAGTGTTTGAAGCGCGTCTGCGCCGCTGGCGTGTTCACGGTTTCGGTCCACTCGCAGATAACCGCCTCGCGCAGGCGAGTCATCTCGGATTCCAGCTGTTCATTCAGGCCCAGCTTGTCGTCGATAATGACTGACTTCAGATAGTCGATGCCGCCTTCGAGATTATCCAGCCAGGACGCGGTACGGGTCAGCTTATCGGCGGTACGAATGTAGAACATCATGAAGCGGTCGAGGTATTTGATCAGCGTATCGCGATCGAGATCGGCAGCCAGCAGATCGGCGTGGCGAGGTTTCATCCCGCCGTTACCGCACACGTACAGGTTCCAGCCTTTCTCGGTGGCGATAATACCCACGTCTTTACCCTGTGCTTCCGCACATTCACGGGTACACCCTGAGACGCCGAACTTCATTTTGTGCGGCGTACGGATACCTTTGTAGCGGTTTTCCAGCTCGACGCCGAAGCCCACGCTGTCGCCCACGCCGTAGCGGCACCAGGTGCTGCCCACGCAGGTTTTCGCCATGCGCAGCGCCTTGGCGTACGCGTGACCGGTTTCGAAGCCCGCCTCAATCAGCTGACGCCAGATTTCCGGCAGGTCATCTTTCTGCGCACCGAACAGGCCGATACGCTGGGAACCGGTGATTTTGGTGTACAGATTAAACTCACGGGCGATACGGCCCACGGCGACCAGCCCTTCAGGGGTAATTTCTCCCCCGGCAGAACGCGGGATCACCGAGTAAGTCCCGTCTTTCTGAATATTGGCCAGGAAGTTATCGTTGGTGTCCTGAAGCGGAGTGTGTTCTGGTTTGAGCACATATTCGTTCCAGCAGGACGCCAGCAGGGAACCGACGGTAGGCTTACATACTTCACAGCCGTAGCCCTGGCCGTGTTTCTCCAGCAGTTCGTCGAAGGACTTAATGCCCTCCACGCGGATCAGGTGATACAGCTCCTGGCGAGAGTAAGCGAAGTGCTCGCACAGGTTGTTGTTCACTTCAATGCCCTGTTTTGCCAGCTCGGCGTTCAGCACCTGGGTAACCAGCGGGATACAGCCGCCGCAGCCGGTCCCGGCTTTGGTTTCCGCCTTCAGCGCCGCAACGGTGTGGCAGCCTTTGTTAATGGCGGAGATCAGCATGCCTTTGGTCACGTCGAAGCAGGAGCAGATTTGCGCGCTGTCCGGCAGTTTATCCACGCCGATGGACGGCTTACCGCTGGAGGCGTGCGCCGGGAGGATCAGCGCATCCGGGTTTTCCGGCAGCTCAATGGCGTTCAGCACCAGCTGGAGCAGGTTGCCGAAGTCGCTGGTGTCGCCCACCAGCACCGCCCCGAGCAGGGTTTTGTTGTCCTGGTTGACGATAAGACGTTTGTAGACTTCTTTGCTTTCGTCCAGATAAACATAGCTGCGGGAGTTCGGGGTGCGACCATGCGCATCGCCAATACCGCCCACGTCCACGCCCAGCAGCTTCAGCTTGGCGCTCATGTCTGCGCCGGTGAAGGCGTTTTCGCTGCCGAGGATATGGTCAACGGCGACCTGCGCCATTTTGTACCCAGGTGCAACCAGACCGTATACGCGGTTATTCCAGCTGGCGCATTCGCCGATGGCGTAGATGTCCGGATCGGAGGTCTGGCAGGTGTCGTTGATCATGATCCCGCCGCGCTGCGCAACGGCCAGACCGCACTGGGTGGCCAGCTTGTCGCGCGGGCGAATGCCGGTGGAGAAGACGATGAAATCCACTTCCAGCTCGCTGCCATCGGCAAAGCGCATGGTTTTACGCGCTTCAGTGCCTTCCTGCACGATCTCTTTGGTGTTCTTGCTGGTGTGAACCTTCACGCCCATGCTTTCGATTTTACGGCGTAACTGGTCGCCACCCATATGGTCCAGCTGTTCCGCCATCAGCATCGGGGCAAATTCGATGACGTGGGTTTCAACGCCGAGGTTTTTCAGTGCGCCTGCCGCTTCCAGACCCAGCAGACCACCGCCGACAACCGCGCCACGTTTGCTTCGACGTGCGCAGGATTCAATGGCGTTGAGGTCTTCAATGGTACGGTAAACGAAGCAATCCTGGGTTTCCGAACCTTTAATCGGCGGGATCCACGGATACGAGCCTGTCGCCATGATCAGCTTATCGTAAAAAACCGTGCGTCCGGCGCTGGAGTGGATCACTTTCTCCTGACGGTTGATGGTGATAGCGCGTTCGCCCACCAGCACTTTTACGCCATGCTTCTCGTAGAAACCTTCGCGCACCAGAGAGAGTTCTTCGGCGGTATGGTGAGAGAAGTAGGAAGACAAGTGCACACGGTCGTACGCCTTGCGGGGTTCTTCACAGAACACGGTAATATCGAACTGGTTAGCATCGGCTTTATCGAGAAGATCCTCAATAAAGCGGTGGCCGACCATGCCGTTACCGATGATAGCGAGTCTGACTTTGCTCATTTTTGCCTCGATTTCTTTTCTATTACTGCCTACCTTAACGATTCAGCAGGGGCACTTATTGATGCAAATCAAATACGCCTTCACCTACCCCTTAGGGGGTATATCTATGATTTGTCAGGATTTTTATAAGTTACGGATATTGTTTGATTTTTGTGCTTGCTTGTTTTTCGCACAATTTTGGTGGGGTTTTTTACCCATCGGCGGGCAGGGCGGGTGAGCAGGAGAAAACCCCTTTGCAGTACGCAAAGGGGTTACGGCGATTAGTGGGTAGCTGTTGCCGGGTTGTGTTGACGGTGACGGGTCACAAAGCCCAGCACGAAACACATGATGAACACCACGGCGTACAGACCGTTAGCGGTATGCAGCGCCGCCAGCGGGCCGCTATGCGCCACAATTGGGCCCGTGACCACGAAGGTCAGCATGGTGCCGATGGTGCCGCAGGTCAGCACGAAGTTCACCAGCTTTGGCGAGGCCACTTTGGTCTGAAGAGAGCCAAGGGTGATGATCGAGGTATAAATCGCGCTGGAGAAGAAGCCCAGGGTCAGGATGAACCACGGCATATGCTCCGGGGAACCGTTGATGAACAGATACATCAGCACGGTTGCCAGACCCGCCAGAACGGTCAGGATCCGTTGCAGGTCGAAGAAGCGCAGGATAAAGCTAAACGCCCACATGCCGAACATGTAAGACATCCAGAAATCGCTCACCAGTTTACCCGCGTCGTTCAGACTCATGCCCAGACCTTTCGCATACTCAGGAACCCAGGAGATAAAGCCCAGCTGGCCCAGGATGTAACACAGCGCGGCGATGGAAAGGAACAGTACGCCGATACCCCATTTTTCTTTCGCAACTGGCTCAGACGTGGTCTGCGCTTTTTTGCCCAGCACCGGGAACTCGCAGCCGAAGGTGAGAATAAAGATCGCGACATAGACCAGACCAATGCAGGCGTACACCCAGTACCACTCAATGCTGCGCGCCAGAAGATACGCGGCGACCATCGGGAAAATCATCCCGGCCATGCTGAAGAAGGAGTCGGTGAACAGCAGACGCGCGCCGCGCTGGCGGCCTTCATACATATGGGTGATCAGGAACGTACCGATCGACATGGTGATCCCGCTCACCAGGCCCAGCACGAACATGGCGGCAGAGAAGAGGGCGATGCTGTGGCTCAGCACCAGGCCCGCCACGGCGGCAACCATCAGCACGAAGCCGAAGCGCAGCTGGGTTTTCAGCGGCACGATTTCCATCAGCCAGGCATTAAGGAAAATAGAGATCAGGATCCCCGCGTTCAGGAAAGTGAAGGTATTGCTCATGCTGGAAACGGGCAACTGGAAGTAGTCTGCGATATTTCCCATCACCATCCCGGTGACGATCACCAACGCGCCGGTCAGGGCGTAGGAGAAGAAGCTGATCCATGTGAGCTTGATGCGATTGCTGTTAGTCATGTCTGGCCTGTTAAAAGTAAAGAAAAACGCAATGACTGCGTTTGAGCGGGCAGATTTTAGTCGCGAAAGTGATCTAATTAAATCTTTTCAGAAAATATTGAGCACAATTGCAGGCTTTAACGTGATGGAGATCACATTATATCGCGGGGTGAACAATCGTTTGCGCGGTAATAATTGTTTCAATTTCGTAAAATTAGGTAAAAGACTGGTCTGGGGTCATACTGCTCTTTAGAATCAAGCCATTCGCTTTTTATACTGCGCTTTGTTAAGGAATTCTCATGCTCAAATCAACACTGGCGGCTGTCGCAGCTGTGTTTGCTCTTTCTGCCGTTTCCCCTGCTGCGCTGGCAGCTAAAGGAGACCCTCACGTCCTGCTGACTACCTCTGCGGGGAATATTGAGCTGGAGCTGGATAGCCAGAAAGCCCCTGTTTCCGTGAAAAACTTCCTCGACTACGTGAACAGTGGTTTTTATAACAACACCACGTTCCACCGCGTGATCCCGGGCTTTATGATTCAGGGCGGCGGTTTCAACGAGCAGATGCAGCAGAAAAAGCCTAACCCGCCAATCAAAAATGAAGCGGATAACGGCCTGCTGAACAAGCGCGGCACCATTTCTATGGCGCGTACGGCGGATAAAGACAGCGCCACCAGCCAGTTCTTCCTCAACGTGGCGGATAACGCCTTCCTGGACCACGGCCAGCGCGACTTTGGCTACGCGGTGTTCGGTAAAGTGGTGAAAGGCATGGACGTGGCGGACAAGATCTCTCAGGTTCAGACTCACGATGTCGGTCCATACCAGAATGTGCCGTCTAAGCCAGTGGTGATTCTCTCCGCGAAAGTGCTGCCGTAATCGTTCCCTCACACGGGCACATCCTGCCCGTGTCTTTCCGCCCTCCCTGCGAAAGCGCGTTTTGCTGCTTATACTTGTGGCAAACGGACTATTCAGGGAGGCGTAGTGAAAAAACTCACCGACAAGCAAAAATCCCGACTCTGGGAGCAACAGCGTAGCGTCAATCTTCAGGCCAGTTGCCTCCTTGAAAAAGGCAAGGGTCCCGCTAAACCCGATATCGAGATGCTGGCACTGGGGCCTTCTGCACCGGGTTTACCCCATCTGTGCCTTATTCACCGCCATTTATTCCGCAACGAAATGAAAGGCGCTGGCGAGCTGCGCACCGCCGATATCTCCAAGGGCGACATTCCATTTTGCCATTTCGAGTACATCGAGAAGGTGGGTAATGAGCTGATGGCTTCGCTGGAAAGCGATAAATATCTGGTGGGCCTTCAGAAAGAAGAGTTTACAGACAGAATCAGTCATTACTACTGTGAAATCAACATGCTACATCCGTTTATGAGCGGTAATGGCGTGGCTCAGCGGATCTTCTTTGAACAGCTGGCGATCCATGCGGGCTACGTGCTGAACTGGCAGGGGATCGACCCGGACGACTGGGCATCTGCCAACCAGAGCGGGGCGATGGGTGATCTGACCGCCCTGAATGCTATCTTTGCCAAAGTTGTGAGCGAAGCGCGGGGATCTGAGTAAAATAGGGCGGCCATTTTTTCAGGAGCCGCCATGATTCTGCTGATTGATAACTACGATTCCTTTACCTGGAACCTTTACCAGTATTTTTGTGAGCTGGGGGCAGAGGTGGTTGTCCGCCGTAACGATGAGATCGCGCTGGCTGACATTGACGCGCTGGCGCCCCAGAAAATCGTGATTTCGCCCGGGCCGTGTACGCCGTCGGAGTCCGGCATCTCGCTGGAGGTAATCCGCCACTATGCGGGCAAGCTGCCGATTCTGGGCGTCTGCCTGGGTCACCAGGCCATTGCGCAGGTCTTTGGCGCCACCATTGTCCGTGCCGCGAAAGTCATGCACGGCAAAACCTCACCGATCACGCACACCGGTACCGGCGTATTCCTGGGGCTAAACAATCCGTTAACCGTGACGCGCTACCATTCTCTGGTGATTGATCCGCCGACCCTGCCCGCAGACTTTGAAGTGACCGCCTGGAGTGCGACCCGGGAAATCATGGGCATTCGCCACCGCGAGTACGATCTGGAAGGGGTGCAGTTCCACCCGGAAAGCATTCTCAGCGAACAGGGGCACGCGCTGCTGGCCAATTTCCTTAATCGCTGAATATCTGTTGCCTTGTTGTGATTTTTTATGCATATTTTGTGATTATATTTTCACAATCACTGTGACATAAAAATGGAGGGTCATGACATGGCAACTGAACAACCAGCAATTACCCGCGCGACATTCGATGAAGTGATCCTGCCGATTTATGCACCGGCTGAGTTTATCCCGGTGAAAGGGAGAGGCAGCCGCGTCTGGGATCAGCAGGGCAACGAGTATGTTGATTTCGCAGGCGGTATTGCGGTGACGGCGCTGGGCCATTGCCATCCTGCGCTGGTGGACGCGCTGAAAGCGCAGGGCGAAACGCTGTGGCACACCAGCAACGTGTTCACTAACGAACCGGCGCTGCGTCTGGGGCGTAAGATCATCGATGCCACCTTCGCCGAACGCGTGCTGTTTATGAACTCTGGCACCGAAGCCAACG
Organism: Enterobacter hormaechei subsp. hoffmannii; assembly: GCF_001729745.1. Classification (GTDB taxonomy): domain Bacteria; phylum Pseudomonadota; class Gammaproteobacteria; order Enterobacterales; family Enterobacteriaceae; genus Enterobacter; species Enterobacter intestinihominis. The sequence continues at coordinate 4,132,999 of NZ_CP017186.1, read as the reverse complement.
AAACCGCCTTTAAGCTTGCGCGCTACTACGCAACCACGCGTCATAGTCCGTACAAAACCAAAATCATCGCCTTCCATAACGCCTTCCACGGTCGCTCGTTCTTTACCGTTTCCGTTGGCGGCCAGCCGAAGTATTCCGACGGCTTTGGTCCGAAACCTGCGGATATCATCCACGTGCCGTTTAACGATCTGCACGCCGTTAAAGCGGTGATGGACGATCACACCTGTGCCGTGGTGGTCGAACCCATTCAGGGGGAAGGCGGCGTCACGGCGGCCACCCCGGAATTTCTGCAAGGGCTGCGCGAACTGTGCGACGAGCACCAGGCGCTGCTGGTGTTTGATGAAGTGCAGTGTGGGATGGGGCGTACCGGAGACCTGTTCGCTTATATGCACTACGGCGTAACGCCGGATATTCTGACCAGCGCGAAAGCGCTCGGCGGCGGTTTCCCGGTCAGCGCGGTGCTAACCACCCAGGATATTGCTTCCGCATTTCATGTGGGCTCACACGGCTCCACTTACGGCGGTAATCCGCTGGCGTGCGCCGTGGCGGGAGCGGCGTTCGACATCATTAATACGCCGGACGTCCTGAATGGCGTGAATGCGAAACGCGCCCTTTTTGTGAAACATCTTCAGCAGATTGACGAACAGTTTGATGTCTTCAGCGAAATCCGCGGGATGGGGTTACTGATCGGCGCCGAGCTGAAGCCTCAGTATAAAGGCCGCGCGCGCGATTTCCTGCACGCCGCCGCGCACGAAGGCGTCATGGTGCTCAACGCCGGGCCGGACGTGATGCGCTTCGCGCCGTCGCTGGTGGTGGAAGACAAAGACATCGAAGACGGGTTAACCCGTTTTTCCGCGGCGGTGGCGAAGATCGTCAGAGGCTAATACGCGGTTCGTTTTAACCGGCGCGTTAACCATATCCCGTGATGCGGACGCTGACGCCATGCCACCGACGAAATGGTGTGCATGGTGTTGAGATGCCCGAGAACGCGCTGTAAATGCTGCTCAAGGGTGCTCATCGGCCCGTGGGTCAGCGTCTCCGGCGCTTCCAGAATGTTCGAATCCCCTGACTCGCCCGGCGCGTCGTACTCCAGACGCTGCTGACAGCGCTGGAGGGCAATTTCACACGACTGCAAATAGCGCTGCGCCAGATCCGGCGTCAGCATGGTGTGCTCGCGCGCCAGCGTGGTCATGGCATTGATGTGTTCGACGATAAACTGGCTGTGCGTGACCCACAGCTTCATATCTGCCAGATAGTGCGAGTTGAAGCCCGGCTCCTGCATGGCCTGGTTAAGGGAGTTGAACAGGGCATTATGCGCCTGGTTGACCTTCATGCGCTCGTAGGCCAGCGGAGACGGCTGCGGGTCGTCGCTCAGGATCAGGCGAATGGCCTGCTGATCCGCCTCCAGCGCGTCGTGGGCGTTTTGCCTCAGTAATCCACTTTGCCACTGCGGCCACAGCCAGACCATGCCGCCAAAGGCGATCAGGCAGCCAATCAGGGTATCGACCAGGCGGGCAATAATTAACTGATCGGCGTTGAGCGTAAGCAACTGCAGGGTGTACACCGCCGTTACCGTAAAGCCCACCGTCGCCCAGCCGTAGTTTTTACGGATGATCAGATAACTCACCATCGTAATCGCCAGCATGCCGACCAGCGTATACCCTTCCGGCACGTGGAAGTGCAACGTTACGCCCGCGATAATCAGCCCCGCCATCGTGCCGCCCGCCCGATGCAGAATGCGCACCCGCGTGGCGCCATAGCCGTTCTGGGTGACAAACAGCACGGTCATTAAGATCCAGTAGGGTTTCGGCAGGTGCAGGGCCATTCCCATCAGGCTGGCGATGCTGAGCATGACGCTAATTCTTGCGGCGTTGCGCAGGGCGGAAGACTTCAGCGACAGGTAGCTTTTGAGCGCAGGCAGCAACGGCAGTCGTTTTTGCTTATCGGCCATCAGGTCCCGGGCATAAAGCGGGCGCTGGGTGCGCAACACCCGGGCGATGCGGCTGAAATGCCAGGCGGCAAACTGCCCGACCGGGTTATCCGCGTGCTGACGCGCAATCTTTTCCAGCGCGCCGAGCTGTTTGTCCATGTTAAAGCGCGTCGGATAGCGGTGATAGAGGATATCGTCAGCCAGCACCCGCAGGCGCGCCGCGACGGTCTGCGCGTTCCAGCGGATCACCGCTTCCGCATGGCTGCGCTCCACCAGCTTTTGCACCTCTTCCGGATTATGAAGGCTGACGGAAATATGCTCCTGCAAATCCAGCCCGACCTGGAAGGTACGCAGCAGCCGCTTATATTCATGATTTTTGTTGGCGGCAAGCATGTGCAACTGCTGATAGCACTGGCTGATCAGATCCACCACTTTTTGCTGGCGTGCCAGCAGCGGCGGCAGGGATTTTTCCGGGTCGGTATGTTGCGTGAGCAGGGTGTATTTTGCTTCACAGTATTCAGCAAGCTGCACGTAGAGCAGGCTCAGGGATTCGCGAAGCGGCTGTTCCCGCCACAACCAGAACCAGAACCAGTTAAACAGCCCGTACCACAGCGTGCCGAGGGCGTAGATCAGCAATGGCTCCCACACCGGCATATTGCCCGCAAGGCTTAAGGTGAAGATGGCGGCAATCAGCGACGCAGGAAGCAGGCGGGCGTGCAGCGAGCTGATTTCAGCGGTTACGCCAAGCGTCATCGCCAGCACGGTCAGGATCAGCGGCAGAGGAATGTCGCGGGCCAGTAAGAGTTGCACGGCAAGGCTACAGCCGGCAAACAGGCAGCCGCCAATAATCAGGCGTTTGAAAAAGCGTTTATGCGGGGTGTCCAGACCGGCAATGTTGCAGCAGGCGGGCACGAGAGAAAACAGCAGGCCTTGCTGAAGATGTCCGAGGATCAGGCCCACGGCCACGGGAAGACACAACACCAGCGTTTGTCGCAGTGCGTAGTTAACTTCCGGGTGATAGATCAGCCTGCGCCACATAAGGAGTAGAGACAAAAACGGCGTGCCACCCTGCGGCGGCACGCCGTTTTACCGGAATTAACGGGTCCCGTAAACCACGATGGTTTTACCGTGGGCGGAGATCAGGTTTTGATCTTCCAGCATCTTCAGGATACGGCCCACTGTTTCACGGGAGCAGCCGACGATCTGACCGATTTCCTGGCGGGTAATTTTAATTTGCATACCGTCAGGGTGGGTCATGGCGTCTGGCTGTTTCGCCAGGTTCAACAGAGTCTGCGCGATACGACCGGTCACGTCCAGGAAGGCGAGGTTACCCACCTTCTCAGAGGTCACTTGCAGACGGCGTGCCATCTGGGAAGAAAGACGCATCAGGATGTCAGGGTTGACCTGAATCAGCTGACGGAATTTCTTGTAAGAAATTTCAGCCACTTCACATGCTGTTTTTGCACGAACCCAGGCGCTACGTTCCTGGCCTTCTTCAAACAGGCCCAGTTCACCGATAAAATCGCCCTGGTTCAGATAAGAAAGGATCATCTCTTTCCCTTCTTCATCTTTGATCAGCACGGCCACCGAGCCTTTAACGATGTAATACAACGTTTCCGCTTTTTCACCCTGGTGAATCAGCGTGCTCTTTGATGGGTACTTATGAATGTGGCAATGAGACAAGAACCATTCGAGAGTCGGGTCTGTTTGCGGTTTGCCAAGCACCATGCGCTGTTATCCTCTGTTATAAGCTGTCACCAGAGTCATAAGATGCATCCGGACTCTGGGGTTGCAATCGAATTCTTACCCATACCTGGGAAGTCGGCTGTCGTAACGTTTCGCAGCCAGTAAAGTTTGATGTCCTCTGCATACATGTGTAACGTCAATGTATTACTGTAGCATCCAGAGTGTTTTAGCATAGCTTTCGCCGCGTGTCTCCTGGTGTCTCGCTTCAGCATGACGCAGGTCGCCTTCCGTTGCGAGAAATGTAACGTACACGTAATCTGTCATAAAAAATGCAACGTTGGAGTGAGTGAATATGCAAGCGCGTGTGAAATGGGTTGAAGGGTTAACGTTCCTGGGCGAGTCTGCTTCCGGGCACCAGGTTTTGATGGATGGCAACTCCGGCGATAAAGCTCCAAGCCCGATGGAAATGGTGCTGATGGCGGCAGGTGGATGCAGCGCGATCGACGTGGTGTCGATCCTGCAAAAAGGCCGTCATGACGTGACCGATTGTGAAGTGAAGCTGACGTCAGAACGTCGCGAAGAGGCGCCACGTCTGTTCACGCATATTAATCTGCACTTTATCGTCACCGGCAAAGAACTGAAGGATGCGGCGGTCTCGCGTGCGGTTGACCTGTCTGCGGAGAAATACTGCTCTGTGGCGCTAATGCTGGAGAAAGCGGTAAACATCACCCATTCGTATGAAGTGATCGAGGCTTAATTTTTGGCGGGTGGCGCTTCGCTTACCCGCCCTACAAAAGCACGCCCGTAGGCCCGGTAAGCGCAGCGCCACCGGGCAAAACAACTCACGCGATTTGCTTTCCTTCCATCAGCCGCTGCACCAGTGGCGTCATGATCAGCTCCATCGCCAGCCCCATTTTTCCGCCCGGTACCACTAACGTATTCATGTGCGAAATAAACGAACCTTGTAGCATCGCCAGCAGCCAGGGGTAATCAATGCCTTCCAGGTTGCGGAAGTGGATCACCACAAAGCTCTCGTCCAGGGAAGGGATGCTTTTTGCGGCGAACGGGTTGGAGGTGTCCACGGTGGGGACGCGCTGGAAGTTAATGTGGGTTCGGGAGAACTGCGGCGTCAGGAAGTTGATGTAATCTTCCATGGAGCGCACCACCGAATCCATTACCGCCTCTCGCGAATGGCCGCGCTCGCTCATGTCACGCGTCAGCTTCTGGATCCACTCAAGGTTAACAATCGGCACCACCCCCACCAGCAAATCCACATGGCGCGCCACGTCGTGCTGAGGCGTCACCACGCCGCCGTGCAATCCTTCGTAAAACAGCACGTCAGTCGGTTCCGGCAGCGGCTGCCAGGGCGTGAACGTGCCGGGGACCTGGTTCCAGGGCACGGCTTCATCGTAGGTGTGGAGATACTTGCGGGACTGCCCGGTGCCGCTCTGCCCGTATTCACGGAAGGTTTGCTCCAGCAGGCCGAAGTCATTGGCCTCCGGGCCAAAATAGCTGATGTGTTTACCCAGATCGCGCGCCTTGCGGATGGCCATATCCATCTCCGGGCGCGTGTAGCGGTGAAAGCTGTCGCCCTCTACCTCTGCCGCCCGTAAGTTAAGCTGGGCGAAAATCTTGCGGAAGGCGAGGCTGGTGGTAGTGGTTCCCGCCCCACTCGAACCCGTAACGGCAATAACCGGATGTCTGGCAGACATAGCAACTCCCTGACTGGAAAAGTGTAAGATCAGCCATGAAACGCGTTGCGGGGCATGATATTCACCGTCTCATGCAGTTCGGACCATACCAGCACCACGTCGCCGCTTTTAAGCTGGCGCTTCACATCGCTGACCTTTTGTTCAAGCGAACGTTCATGTTCACCATAATCGGTGCCTTCGCGCAAGACAAAGCTTTCAATCAGATTATCGAGCGTGTCGGGAGAGAGATCCTGCCAGGGAATAATCATTTTTTACCGTCCAGATAGGCCGTTAACCAGTCGGGTATACGCGTCTCAAGCCACATTTTTGGCCGACGCAGCGTGCCGCCAACAAAGCCCACGTGCCCGCCGAACTCGGTGAGCTGATACTCCACGTTATCCGGCAGATAGTCAGGGGCGGGGATCGAGTGATGATCCATAAACGGATCGTCTTTGGCGTGGATAATCAGCGTGGGTTTCGTGATTTGATTCAGTAAAGGCATGGCGCTGCACTGACGGTAATAGTCAATCGCATCGGCAAAGCCGTGAATTTTCGAGGTGATCAAATCATCAAACTCGCGCAGACGCTTCACGCGTTTGAGCTGTTGCAGCGTCACAGGCAGCGTATCCGGATAGGCCTTAAGTTTACGCGCGGCGTTGGCTTTCAGCAGGTTGAGCAGGTAGCGTTGATAGACCCGCGAAAATCCCTTTTCCATATGATAACTGCACTGCTCCAGCATAAAGGGCGCAGAGACAATCACCGCCGCATCCAGCGGTACGGCGTCGCTCTCCTTCGCCAGCAGGCAGGCCAGCATATTCCCGCCCAGCGAATACCCCACCGCTGCCGTTGGTGCTTCGCCGAAATTGTCTCTTAGCCAGCGCAGGAACCAGGAGCCGTCCTCGGTTTCACCCGAGTGATAAATGCGGTTCTGACGGTTAGGCTCGCCGCTGCATCCGCGAAAATGCATCACCACCCCAAGCCAGCCGCGGGCTTTCGCCGCCTCAATGAGACCGTGTGCGTAAGGGCTGTGCAGGCTGCCTTCCAGGCCGTGAAACACCACCAGACGGGGTTTATGTCTGGCCCGATCCGGATCTTCGCTCCAGGCGAGATCCAAAAAGTCACCGTCCGGCAGGTCAATGCGCTGCCAGTGGGGGTTGAACTGCACCTTGCGGCGGATCAGGCGCGGCAGCATGGTTTGCAGGTGAGGGTTAGCCACACCGCGCATGGGCACGAACTCTGCGCTCTCTTCGGCTGCAATGTCGAAGTCTGAAGGAATGATTTGGGTCATAAGGGCGATGCTGATTCTTGTCAGAAATTAACTATACCTTCCGAATTGTACCCCGTTTAGCCCGTTTTTCCGAAACATGAACTGATCCCGATCACATTTCTTTACCTTGATTATTACTCTCAGGCTAATGATTACGTCCTACGCTTAATTGATGCCTTTCTCACCAGAGCGCACACTTTACTCAACGTTAAGCAAATCAGAATGATGTGCTGAATCAGGAGGTTAATAATGTTATCTGGGCAAACACCCACCCGGCAATGGAACACCCGACGCAGCGAGAAAGCGCGTCGTCTGGCGTCCGTACCGGTGCAGGGCAAGGTACTGCCAACCGGCGATCTTGTCGCCATGCTGGAAAAACTGATCGCACCAGGCGACAAAGTCGTTCTGGAAGGCAACAACCAGAAGCAGGCGGATTTCCTTTCCCGTTCACTGGCCGAAGTGAACCCGCAAATCGTGCACGATCTGCATATGATCATGCCGAGCGTGGGCCGCAGCGAACATCTGGACATCTTTGAGAAAGGCATCGCCCGCAAGCTCGACTTCTCCTTCTCCGGTACGCAAAGCCTGCGCATTTCGCAGCTGCTGGAGGATGGTCAGCTCGAAATCGGGGCGATTCACACCTACATCGAACTCTACTCACGTTTATACGTCGACCTTTCGCCAAACGTGGCGCTGATTGCCGGTTTTAAAGCAGACCGTAAAGGTAACCTCTACACCGGGGCGAGTACCGAAGATACCCCGGCGCTGGTGGAAGCCGCCGCGTTCCACGACGGCATCGTCATCGCACAGGTGAACGAGCTGGTGGACGACGAGTGCGACCTGCCGCGCGTCGATATTCCGGGCTCGTGGATCGATTACGTGGTGGTGGCGGACAAGCCGTTCTTTATTGAGCCGCTCTTCACCCGCGACCCGCGCCTGATTAAACAGGAACACATCCTGATGGCGATGATGGCGATTAAAGGCATCTACGCTGAACACCAGGTGCAGTCCCTGAACCACGGGATTGGCTTTAATACCGCAGCGATCGAACTGCTGCTGCCAACCTACGGCGAACAGCTCGGACTCAAAGGCAAAATCTGTAAACACTGGACTTTGAACCCGCATCCAACGCTGATCCCGGCCATCGAAAGCGGCTGGGTGGAGAGCGTCCACTGCTTCGGCGGCGAGCTGGGGATGGAAGAGTACATCCGCGCCCGTCCGGACGTGTTCTTTACCGGTGCTGACGGCTCCATGCGCTCTAACCGCGCCTTCTGTCAGCTGGCTGGTCAGTACGCGGTCGACATGTTTATCGGTTCCACGCTACAGGTTGATGGTTACGCTAACTCCTCAACCGTGACCCGCGGCCGTCTCTCCGGCTTCGGCGGCGCACCAAACATGGGCCACGATCCGCACGGTCGTCGCCACGCCACACCGGCCTGGCTGAACATGATCACCGAGCCTGACCCGATGCAGCGCGGTAAAAAGCTGGTTGTGCAGATGGTGGAAACCTTCCAGGCGGGCGTTAAGCCAACCTTCGTGGAGAAACTCGACGCCGTAGACGTGGCGAAAGCCTCCGGCATGCCGCTGGCGCCGGTTATGATTTACGGCGATGACGTCACCCACGTGCTGACGGAAGAGGGGATTGCTTACCTCTACCGGGCGAAAGATCTGGAAGAGCGTCGCGCCATGGTCGCCGCCGTGGCGGGTATCACCGATATCGGTCTGGGCGTTGATGCCAAACGCGTGGCGGAACTGCGCCAGAGCGGCAAGGTTGTGTATCCGGAAGATATGGGCATTCGTCGTACCGATGCCACCCGCTCTCTGCTGGCTGCGGGCAGCGTGGCTAACCTCGTTGAGTGGTCCGGCGGCCTGTATAACCCACCTGCGAAATTCCGGAGCTGGTAATGAAACTTCTGCCCCAGATCCAGGTTGAAGGCGGTGCCGAATGGCTGGCGCGAACCGCCACGCAGTGTCTGATTGACGAAGCACGTTTAAGCCCGAAGCCCGGTCTGGTGGACAGCCGGGGGAACGGCGCGCATCACGATTTATCGCTTGCGCTGATGGAGCGCTCCGCTCACAGCCTGACCCCCACGTTTCAGGCGCTGGCGCAACAGAGCTGGCAGCGTCCGGCGGATATTGCCCTCAGGCAAACCGTTGGCCGCCTGGGTCGTGAAGGCGAACGGCAGATGATGGCCGCTACCGACGGCGTGAACACACACCGTGGCGCGATCTGGGCGCTGGGATTGCTGGTGAGCGCGGTGGCGATGCTGGGCGGCGATGCCCGGGCGCAAACCGTCGCGAACACCGCCGCTCAGCTGGCGAAACTGCCGGATGACGCGGCGCCGAAAGTATTCAGCAAGGGGTTACGCGTCACGCACCGCTACCGTGTACCGGGCGCGCGTGAAGAGGCTCAGCAGGCGTTTCCGCACATCATGCAGCGCGCGCTGCCGCAGCTTCACCTCAGCCGTCTCAACGGCAGCAGCGAAACGCAGGCCAGACTCGACGCGCTGATGGCGATCATGACCTCGCTCACCGACACCTGCGTGCTGTCGCGCGCCGGCATGGAGGGGCTGGATGCCATGCAGAACGGCGCCCGTGCGGTGCTGAACGCGGGAGGATGCGCAACACTTGCGGGGCAGCAGGCGCTGGCGCGGTTAGACCGTCAGATGCTGACGCTTAACGCCTCGCCGGGCGGAGCCGCAGACCTGCTTGCCGCCACGCTGTTTCTTGACCGCGTCGAAACGCCCTATTCAAAGCATTAAGAGGATGTTATGGAAAAAATCACATTGACCGTGCCCGCCAGCCGCGAAGTAAGCGGCAGGGCGCTGGCAGGGGTAGTCGGTTCCGGGGATATGGAGGTGCTTTTCACCGCCGAACCGGGCCAGACCTTAACCATTGATATCACCACCTCCGTCGACAACAGCCGTGGGCGCTGGGAGGCGTTGTTCAATCGCCTGCAAACCGTCAGCAGCCTGCCCGCAGGTAAGCTGACCATCCACGACTTCGGCGCGACGCCGGGCGTGGCACGCATTCGTATCGAACAGGTTTTTGAAGGGGTGAACCATGCGTGATGACAGCAGCTTTATCGAATTAAAAGCGCGCCAGCGTGCGCAGGCGCTGCTCGACGACGGCAGCTACCGCGAACTGCTGGATCCGTTTGAAGGCATTATCTCTCCGTGGCTTGGGCCACAGGGGATTGTTCCTCAGGCCGATGACGGCATGGTAGTCGCGAAAGGGACCATCAACGGCCAGCCTGCAGTGGTGGTGGCGATTGAAGGCACCTTCCAGGGCGGCAGCATGGGCGAAGTGTCCGGTGCCAAAATGGCGGCGGCGCTGGAGCTGGCGGCGGAAGATAACCGCAACGGCATTCCGACTCAGGCGGTACTGTGCCTCGAAACCGGCGGCGTACGTTTGCAGGAAGCCAACCTTGGCCTGGCGGCGATTGCCGATATCCACGCCGCGATCGTTGACCTGCGTCGCTATACCCCGGTTGTCGGGATTGTCGCCGGGACCGTGGGCTGCTTCGGCGGGATGTCTATCGCCGCGGCGCTGTGCAGCTACCTGATTGTAACCCGCGAAGCGCGTCTTGGCCTCAACGGCCCGCAGGTTATTGAGCAGGAAGCGGGCATTGAAGAGTATGACTCCCGCGACCGTCCGTTTATCTGGAGCATGACCGGCGGCGAAGTGCGCTATGAAAGTGGGCTGGTGGACGCGCTGGTGGGCGACGGCGTGAACGCGGTGAAAGCCGCGATGAACGAGGCTATCGCCAAAGGCGTACCGGCGAAACATCGCACCGATAACTACGACGATTACCTGAACCGTCTGACGAATTTCGACACCCGCAAACAGGCCGATGCCGAACAGATTAAAGCGCTTTTTGCCCGGGAGGTGAAATGATGACTAACTCAATTAGCCGTGGCGAACTCTGGCTGGAAACTCTGGCCCCGAACGCGAAACGTCTGGAGGGGTTATGCCCGTCCGTGCAGGCGGCAGACGGCGAGCTGAACGGTGAAACGGTGCGCTTTGTCGCCGTGGTGCCGGACGCCAACAACCACTTCCCGCGCGCGGCGCAAGGGGAAGTGGGGCTGCTGGAGGGCTGGACGCTGGCAAAAGTGGTCAGCGAAACCGTCGCCGCTGACGCCGATAAAGCCGTGAAGCGCCCGATTGTGGCGGTGATCGATGTCCCAAGCCAGGCCTATGGCCGTCGCGAAGAGGCGTTTGGTATCCACCAGGCGCTGGCCGGCGCCGCTGCCGCCTATGCCAATGCGCGGCTGGCGGGGCATCCGGTGATTGGTCTTATCGTCGGTAAGGCCATGTCCGGCGCGTTTCTGGCGCACGGCTACCAGGCCAACCGCCTGATTGCCTTCAACGATAAAGGCGTGCTGATCCATGCCATGGGCAAAGAGTCTGCGGCGCGCATTACGCTGCGTACCGTGGAGGCGCTGGAAAAACTGGCGGCAACCATTCCGCCAATGGCGTACGACATCAGCAACTACGCCACGCTGGGGCTGCTCTCCGACCTGCTGGATATCAGCAACCCGGATGCCCCTTCCGAAAGCGATCTGACGCGGGTGAAAACTACCCTGCAACAGGCCATCAGCGACGCTCGTCAGGACACCACGTTGAAAAACCGTCTGGGTGCTGACAACCGCCGCAGCTCGGCGCTCGTACGTGAACGTATGCGAGCCAGCTGGTAAGTAAAAAGAGACCTGCCAGATGCATTACCCCGTGGGCGCGCCCGTTGCGTCCACGCGGGAACCTGCATCCTGAAAATAATAAACATCGCGCCAGTGCTTAAACTTTTTTACTACAGGTGATTTATGACTTACGTAATTGTTCATGCTCTTGCACCGATTTTCGTCATCATGCTGCTGGGATTCTGGGCCGGTAAAGCAAAGATGGTCGATAACAAAAATGTTTCCCTGCTGAATATCTTCGTTATGGATTTTGCACTCCCTGCCGCGCTGTTCAGCGCCACCGTGCAAACCCCGTGGACCGGCATTGTGGCGCAGTCGCCGCTGATCCTGGTGCTCACCCTGGCGATGTGGATCACCTATGCGGCCATCTACTTCCTCGCCACCAAAGTCTTTAAAAAATCTCCGCAGGATGCAGCCGTACTGACGCTGACCGTCGCTCTGCCAAACTATGCGGCGCTCGGCCTGCCGATTCTGGGCAGCGTGCTGGGTGAAAGTTCTTCTACTTCACTCTCCGTGGCGGTCTCCATCGCCTGTGGTTCGGTGCTGATGACCCCGTTCTGCCTGCTTATTCTGGAGCGTGAAAAAGCGCGCGCCGAGGGCAATAACTCCGGTTCAACGCTTTCCATGCTGCCGGTGCTGATGTGGCGCTCCATTAAAAAACCGATCGTGATGGGCCCGCTGCTGGGTGTGATCCTGTCCGCTATCGGCATCAAAATGCCAGAGCTGGTACTGGCGGCGATTAAACCACTGGGACTGTCCGCGACCGCTGCGGCGCTGTTCCTGACCGGGGTGATCCTCTCCGCGCGTAAGCTTCAGATCAACACCATGGTGATCACTTCCACTATCGCCAAGCTGCTGATCCAGCCAGCGATTGCCTGGGGTATCGTTTTAATCTTCGGTCTGCACGGCTCCGTGGCGATCACCGCCATCCTGATGATTGCGCTGTCTGCGGGCTTCTTTGGCGTGGTGTTCGGTAACCGCTTTGGCGTGCAGTCGCCGGATGCTGAAGCCGTGCTGCTGTTGAGCTCCATACTGTGTATTCTGTCGCTGCCGCTGTTTATCTCGCTGACTTCAGGAATGTAATTATGACCACAACATTACGCCCACACGACCTCATCTGGCTTACCGCGCGGGACGCCCTGGAAGGGATTACCGAATCCTGGGTAGATGCGGCCTGGCATACCGGGCTACCGGTAGTGGTGCGGCGTGATGTTGATAATGAAGGCCGTATTCCCGTTGGCGTGCGCGGATTGCGCCGCGACCAGCGGGCGGTCGGATGGGTGAAGCCTGAGAACGTGTTGCGCGTGGTGTCGCCCGAAGAGTTGAGCGTTGCCGCCGACCTGCTGCGTTCGCCGTTTGTCACTCAGCCGCCGGTTCAGGTGGCGCTTCAGCTTGCGCAGCAGTCGTGGCCGTGGACGTGGGGGATAACCGGCAGTACGGGTTACGCGCTGGCGACCGGCATTCCGGTGATCCACGCCGATAGCGATCTCGATCTGCTGATCCGCGCCCCGCGTACCGTTTCCCCTGAGGCGTTTACTGACTGGCAGGCTCAGCTCAGCCGTGCGTTGTGCCGGGTGGATACGCAGGTGGACACGCCCGAGGGCGGATTCGCGCTGGCAGAATGGTTACGCGACGGCAAAACGCTGCTAAAAACGCAATGTGGACCGCGCCTGGTAGCGGATCCATGGCACAGGGAGGAGTAATGAAAATACTGTTTACCTTTCCGGGGCAGGGCACACAGCACGAAGGTATGCTGCAAAACCTGCCGGGAACGGAGCTGGAGCAGGCCCGTGCTGTGCTGGGGGCGGAAGTCGATACCCTGGACAGCGCATCCTCGTTAACCCACACCCGTGCGGTTCAGCTTTCACTGCTGATTGCCGGCGTGGCCTGGGCGCGCGAGCTGGAACGTCGCGGCGTGTCGCCGGATATTGTAAGCGGTCTGTCCATTGGCGCTTATCCTGCGGCGGTTATCGCAGGCTCGCTGGACTTTACGGATGCGCTGAAGCTGGTGGCGCTGCGCGGTGATTTGATGGAGCAGGCGTATCCGCACGGCTACGGCCTGACGGCGATTATGGGGTTGACCCTGCCGCAGGTGGAAAACCTGATTCAGGGGACTGGAACCTATATCGCTAACCTGAACGCCGAAACGCAGATCGTGATTGCCGGAACCGATGAAGGTATGGCGCAGGTGGCGGAGCGCGCGCTGGCGAAGGGCGCAAGCAAGGCCAAACGGCTGGCGGTGAGCGTGCCATCGCACTGCGCGCTGCTGGCGGAACCGGCGAAGAAGCTGGCAGCGGCGTTTGAATCGGTCACGCTTTCCCGTCCCCGCTGCGCGTACCTGAGCGGCAGTACCGGACGCGTGCTCTGGCAGCCGGAGAAAATTGCCGACGATCTGGCAATGAACATGGCGCGAACCGTGCGCTGGCAGGAGGCGGTGATTTCCGCTAACGAGCGTGAAGCGCGGCTGGCGATTGAGATGCCGCCGGGAGGCATATTAACCTGCCTGACGCGGCAGGCGGCGTGGGAAGGCGAATCCATTTCGCTGGAGCGCAGCGGGGTGGACGTGGCGGTGCATCTGGCGGGGCGGCTTCGTGCGTGAGTTTTTTTGCCCGGTGGCGGCTGCGCCTTACCGGGCCTACGGGTTCGGTTGTATTATTTTGTAGGCCGGGTAAGACGCAACGCGTCGCCACCCGGCAAGGCCTCAGGCTCCGTCCTGCAAACTTCTGGCATACATCCGCCCTTCCGCGGCCAATGCCCGCAGGCTCGGATCCTGCTCGCGGTTGCGGGCAAAGACGATCGCAATCAGCTGCTGCATCTGGTACGGCTGTGCCAGCTTCAGTAGCTGCACCGAATTTTCGTACACTTTCTTCATCCTGCCCGGCATCAGCGTAAACCCGACCCCCGCCTGCACCAGGCTCAGCATCGAGAAAATATCGTTTACCCGCGTCACAATCTCCGGCTCGAAACCGGCAATATGAAACGCTTCCTGAAACCCGGCGTAAGTGGCGAACCCTTCCGCGAGGGCGACAAACTTCTGATCTTTATAGTCACGCAGATCGGCGGGACCGCTGGTATTCAGTGTGGCAGAGGCCGGTGCGGCAAGGAAAATATCGTCATGGAACAGGGGCAGCACTTCGAGGCTGTTACGGTCGATATCGCTCTCGGAGATAGAGATTAAAATCGCATCCAGCGACCCCTCATCCAGCATATGGAGCAGGGTTTCGTTCGAGCCCATCGTCAGATCCATCTCCAGATCCGGACGGCGCAGCTTCATGCCCATTATCAGGCGCGGCACGGTTTCCAGCGTCAGCGAGTAAAGCGTACCGACGCGCAACCGTCCCTGGCCGATACCGGCAATCTTGCGCGACTCTTCCAGCCCGCGCTCCATCACCTGCATCACCTCCTGACAATACTCCAGCAGCGTCCACGCGGAGGGGAGGGCAATCAGGTTACGCCCTTTGTGAGCAAAGAGCGGGCAGCGGACGTTCTCTTCGAGGGTATGCAGCGCGCGGTGCACGCTGACACCGCTCAGGCCGAGCGTTTCGGCGGTACGTGCGATATTGCCCTTGTCCATGAACGTCATGAAGATGCTGAGCTTACGGAATGTAATCTCGCTCGTGGTATCGAAGCCCATAACCCTCCCGGCGTGTTAGTCGGCTTGCAGCATCGCTTCCAGCTGTTCCTGCGCGTCCAGCCATGCCATTTCGCACTCTTCGAGACTGGATTTAGTTTTCGCCTGCGTTTGCAGACAGTCCGTCAGCTCCGCTTTGCGGCTCTGATCGTACAGTTCGCTGTCGCCCAGCTTCTCTTCGACGGCGGCAAGCGTGGCGTTAAGCTTTTCCATCTCTTTTTCGAGACGGGTAATCTCTTTACGCAGCGGCTGAGTCTGGGTGCGCAGTTCCGCTTCACGGCGCTTCTGGTCTCTACGCGCCTGGGCGCTGTTGGCGTTGTCTTTCGCTGACTCTTCCGGCTGGTTTTCCTGCTTCTGCACGTCCGTCAGCCACTGCTGGTAATCTTCCAGGTCGCCGTCGAACGGTTCCACTTTGCCGCCGTGAACCAGATAGAGATCGTCGGTGGTGGAGCGGATCAGGTGGCGATCGTGCGAAACGACAACCAGCGCCCCTTCGAACTCGATCAGCGCTTCGGTCAGCGCCTGACGCATGTCGAGATCGAGGTGGTTGGTCGGTTCATCGAGCAGCAGCAGGTTTGGACGCTGCCAGACGATCAGCGCCAGCACCAGACGCGCTTTTTCGCCGCCGGAGAAACGCGCTGTATTTTCAGTCACCTTATCGCCCTGGAAGCCAAAGCCGCCGAGGTAGTCGCGCAGCTTCTGCTCCATCTCCTGCGGCGCCAGGCGCGCCAGGTGCTGGATCGGCGATTCATCGGCGCGTAAAAATTCCAGCTGATGCTGAGCGAAGTAGCCAAGCTTGATGCCCTTCGCCAGCCCGATTTCGCCGCTGACCGGGTTAAGCTCGCCCGCCAGCAGCTTGATCAGCGTCGATTTACCGGCGCCGTTACGCCCCAGCAGACCTATGCGTGAACCCGGCACCAGGTTGAGCTTGATAGAGTCGAGAATAATGCGATCGCCATAGCCCGCGCTCACTTTTTCCATCTTCAGCAGCGGGTTCGGCAGGCTCTCCGGCTCGCGGAAGCTGAAGTGGAACGGGTTATCCACGTGCGCGGGGGCAATCATCTCCATGCGTTCCAGCATTTTGACGCGGCTCTGCGCCTGCTTGGCTTTTGACGCCTTGGCCTTGAAGCGATCCACAAAGCTTTGCAAGTGCGCCACGCGCTGCTGCTGGCTTTCATACATCGCCTGCTGCTGGGCGAGGCGCGTCGCGCGCTGGCGCTCGAAAGAGCTGTAGTTGCCGGTGTACTCGAACAGGCTTTGCTGTTCGATATGAATGATTTTATCCACCACCGGGTCGAGGAAGTCGCGGTCGTGGGAGATCAGAATCAGAGTGCCCTGATAGCTCTTGAGCCACTTCTCCAGCCAAATAACCGCATCGAGATCGAGGTGGTTGGTCGGTTCATCGAGCAGCAGGAGGTCAGAGCGGCAGATCAGCGCCTGCGCCAGGTTAAGGCGCATACGCCAGCCACCCGAGAAATCGCTCACCGGGCGTTCAAGCTGTTCGTTGCTGAAGCCCAGGCCGTGCAGCAGGCTGGAGGCGCGGGAGCGAATGGTCCAGGCGTCGATGGCGTCCAGCTTGCCGTGGACGGTGGCGATGGCGTGGCCGTCGTTGCGTTCGTTGGCGGCGTTGAGCTCCGCTTCGAGCTTGCGGTATTCACGGTCGCCGTCGATAACATAGTCGAGCGCCGGTTCGCTCAGCGCGGGGGTCTCCTGGTTTACCCAGGCGAGCTGCCAGTTGCCCGGGAAGGTAAAGTTCCCGCCATCCGCGCTTATCTCGTTTTTCAGCAGTGCCAGCAGGGTGGATTTACCGCAGCCGTTTTTGCCGACCAGCCCCACTTTCTGGCCCGGGTTGATGGTAGCAGTCGCGTTATCCAGCAGGACGCGCACGCCGCGACGAATTTGTAACGAGGAGAAAACAATCATAGAAGCGCCGTATGTTCCGACTATGTTAATTTGTCATTATGATAATGTAAGGTGTGGGCCAATTTCCCCACCGGGCCGCCATGGTAGCCCAAAACGACAACAATACACAAAAACAGAACCGGGAGGGGAGTGATGTCTCAGACAGCGAAAGTGCTGCTGCTGTATGCCCATCCGGAATCACAGGACTCGGTGGCAAACCGGGTGCTGCTTAAGCCGGCCACACAGCTCAGTAACGTAACGGTGCACGATCTCTACGCGCACTATCCCGATTTCTTTATTGATATTCCTTACGAGCAGGAACTGCTGCGTCAGCACGACGTGATTGTGTTCCAGCATCCGCTTTATACCTATAGCTGTCCGGCGCTGCTGAAAGAGTGGCTGGACCGCGTGCTGAGCCGGGGATTTTCCAGCGGGGTGGGGGGCAACCAGCTGGCGGGAAAGTACTGGCGGAGTGTCATCACCACCGGTGAGCCGGAAAGCGCTTACCGTCACGACGGGCTGAACCGTTACCCCATGAGCGACATTCTGCGGCCGTTTGAGCTGACGGCGGCGATGTGCCGTATGCACTGGATGAGCCCGATTATTATCTACTGGGCACGGCGGCAGGATCCGAAAGCGCTGGCGAGCCATGCCAGGGCCTATGGCGAATGGCTGGCGTCACCGATTCCGGCGGGAGGACGCTAATGGACGGTTCGAATTTACTCCTCGCCGGGGTGCTGTTTTTGTTTGCCGCCGTCGTCGCGGTCCCCCTTGCCGCGCGTCTCGGCATTGGCGCGGTGCTGGGCTATTTGCTGGCGGGGATAGCCATTGGTCCCTGGGGGCTTGGGTTTATCAGCGATGTGGATGAAATTCTCCACTTCTCCGAGCTGGGCGTGGTGTTCCTGATGTTTATCATCGGGCTTGAGCTTAATCCGTCCAAGCTGTGGCAACTGCGGCAATCTATTTTTGGCGTCGGGGCGGCGCAGGTATTGCTCAGCGCCGCCATTCTGGCGGGCCTGCTGATGCTGACGCAGTTTTCCTGGCAGGCCGCGGTGATTGGCGGGATCGGTCTTGCGATGTCGTCGACGGCGATGGCGCTTCAGCTGATGCGCGACAAAGGGATGAACCGCAACGAGGCGGGGCAACTGGGCTTTTCGGTGCTGCTGTTCCAGGATTTAGCGGTGATCCCGGCGCTGGCGCTGGTGCCGCTGCTGGCAGGCTCCGGAGACGATCATTTCGACTGGATGAAGATCTCCATGAAGGTGCTGGCCTTCGCGGGGATGCTGATCGGCGGACGGTTTTTACTGCGTCCAGTGTTCCGGTTTATTGCGGCATCCGGCGTACGCGAGGTCTTCACCGCCGCAACGCTGCTGCTGGTGCTTGGTTCAGCGCTGTTTATGGATGCGCTGGGGCTGTCGATGGCGCTCGGGACGTTTATCGCCGGGGTGCTGCTTGCGGAAAGCGAGTACCGCCACGAGCTGGAGACCGCCATCGATCCGTTTAAGGGGCTGCTGTTAGGGCTGTTCTTTATCTCGGTGGGTATGGCGCTTAATCTTGGCGTGCTCTATACCCATCTGCTGTGGGTTATTGCGAGTGTCGCCGTACTGGTGGCGGTCAAAACGCTGGTGCTGTATCTCCTCGCGAGGATTTACGGGCTGCGCAGCTCGGAAAGGATGCAGTTTTCCAGCGTGTTAAGTCAGGGCGGAGAGTTTGCGTTTGTGCTGTTTTCCACTGCGTCGTCACAGAAGCTGTTTAAAGATGACCAGATGGCGCTGCTGCTGGTGACGGTCACGCTGTCGATGATGACCACGCCGCTGCTGATGAAGCTGGTGGACAAACTGCTGTCGCGCCGTCTTAATCCCGCAGACGATGAAGACGAAGCGCCGTGGGTGGAAGATGATAAACCGCAGGTGATCGTCGTGGGCTTTGGCCGCTTCGGACAGGTGATTGGTCGCCTGTTGATGGCAAATAAAATGCGCATTACGGTGCTGGAGCGCGATATCAGCGCCGTCAACCTGATGCGCAAATATGGTTATAAGGTGTACTACGGGGATGCGACGCAGCTTGAGCTGTTGCGCTCGGCGGGCGCAGAGGCTGCGGAGTCCATCGTCATCACCTGTAACGATCCGGAAGACACAATGAAGCTGGTGGAGCTGTGCCAGCAGCATTTCCCG
This sequence comes from Enterobacter hormaechei subsp. hoffmannii, assembly GCF_001729745.1. Classification (GTDB taxonomy): domain Bacteria; phylum Pseudomonadota; class Gammaproteobacteria; order Enterobacterales; family Enterobacteriaceae; genus Enterobacter; species Enterobacter intestinihominis. Next base: position 4,114,021 of record NZ_CP017186.1, on the reverse strand, counting down.
CATCTGCATATTCTGGCGCGTGCGCGCGGACGTGTTGAGGCTCACGAACTTTTGCAGGCGGGTGTGAAACACTTCTCCCGCGAAACCTTCTCCAGCGCGCTGGAGCTGGGGCGCAAGGCGCTGGTTTCGCTGGGTATGCATCCTCACCAGGCGCAACGCGCCCAGATGCATTTCCGCCGGCTGGATATGCGAATGCTGCGTGAACTGATGCCTGTGCACAGCGACACGGCGCAGATCTCCCGCGTGCGGGAAGCGCGTCGCGAACTGGAGGAGATCTTCCAGCGTGAGATGCAACAGGAACGACGCCAGCTCGACGGCTGGGATGAATTTGAATAAAGGGTAACGAAAGATGGCTTTACGTAAACGCTTTATCGCGGGCGCAAAATGCCCGTCCTGCCAGGCGCAAGATACGCTGGCCATGTGGCGGGAGAATAATATCGATATTGTTGAATGTGTTAAGTGCGGTCACCAGATGCGTGAGGCCGACAAAGAAGCCCGCGATCACGTTCGCAAAGAAGAGCAAGTGATCGGCATTTTTCATCCAGACTAGCGATATGCTCTGAGTTTTTTTAAGCTTAAGGGTACACGGGTGCAGAATTCCGCTACAATCTGCGCCAGCAATTTTCCCACGCTCAGGAGATATCATGAAAGTAGCAAAAGACCTGGTGGTCAGCCTGGCCTATCAGGTACGTACAGAAGACGGTGTGTTGGTTGATGAGTCTCCGGTGAGTGCGCCGCTGGACTACCTGCATGGTCACGGTTCCCTGATTTCCGGCCTGGAAACGGCGCTGGAAGGTCATGAAGTTGGCGACAAATTCGACGTTGCTGTCGGCGCGAACGACGCTTACGGTCAGTATGATGACAACCTGGTTCAGCGCGTTCCTAAAGACGTGTTCATGGGCGTTGACGAGTTGCAGGTTGGCATGCGCTTCCTGGCTGAAACTGACCAGGGTCCGGTTCCGGTTGAAATCACAGAAGTTGAAGACGACCACGTTGTGGTTGACGGCAACCACATGCTGGCTGGTCAGAACCTGAAGTTCAACGTAGAAGTTGTTGCTATCCGTGAAGCGACCGAAGAAGAGCTGGCTCATGGCCACGTTCATGGTGCGCACGGTCACGACCATGACCACGATCACGGCCACGACGGCTGCTGCGGTGGTCACGGCCACGATCATGGTCATGACCACGGCCACGGTAAAGGTGGTTGCGGTAACGGCGGCTGCGGCTGCCACTGATTCCGTACTGCGGAAAATAAAAAAGCGGGATAATCCCGCTTTTTTTACGCCTCAATAATGAGGTGGTGGCGTCTCTTCAGCCTGAGAGGCGATGTGCGACGACTGCGTTGCCTTCACTTTTTCAGTGAGAAGTCGCATCAAATCGCGCATTTTTGCCATTTCAAGCTCATGAGCCGTCACGGTCTGGTTCAGTTCTTCGATGGTGATGTCCTGAAAAGCCAGGCGGCTTTCCAGCTCAGCCAGTCTCGCTTCGATCGTTGTATCCTTCATCATTCACCTCGTTTATCTCTCATGCGCCATAATGGACCAGCGGCGGCGAAGTTTATCTGACTTTTTCCTTAAGTACAGTATCCATCTCCCTGACAAGAAACTTATTTAAACAAAAATAGTCTGAAAAGAAGCGACATTCGGGGGAGTCTGTCTGTAGATTTCTTCCACAACGTTTTATAGTACGTCACTCATTTACGTTTAACACTGGGGTGAGAGACCTCAGGTCCTGGAGATATGGATGAAATCACTGTTTAAAGTTACGCTGCTGGCGACCACTATGGCTGTAGCGCTCAATGCGCCGCTGTCTTTCGCTGCTGATACTGCTGCGAAGCCTGCTGCGACTACAGACAGCAAAGCGGCATTCAAGAATGACGACCAGAAATCCGCCTACGCACTTGGCGCGTCTCTGGGCCGTTACATGGAAAACTCTCTGAAAGAACAAGAGAAACTGGGCATCAAACTGGACAAAAACCAGCTGATCGCAGGGGTTCAGGATGCGTTCGCAGACAAGAGCAAACTGTCTGACCAGGAAATCGAGCAGACTCTGCAAGCGTTTGAAGCGCGCGTGAAAGGCGCCGCTCAGACCAAGATGGAAGCAGACGCTAAAGATAACGAAGCGAAAGGCAAAGCCTACCGCGATAAGTTCGCTAAAGAGAAAGGCGTTAAAACGTCTTCTACTGGCCTGATCTATAAAGTTGAGAAAGAAGGTACCGGCGACGCGCCTAAAGACAGCGACACCGTTGTAGTTAACTACAAAGGTACGCTGATCGACGGTAAAGAATTCGATAATTCTTATACTCGCGGTGAGCCTCTCTCCTTCCGTCTGGACGGTGTGATCCCGGGCTGGACCGAAGGCCTGAAGAACATCAAGAAAGGCGGTAAAATCAAGCTGGTCATCCCACCGGATCTGGCTTACGGCAAAACCGGCGTTCCGGGTATCCCGGCTAACTCTACGCTGGTATTTGATGTAGAACTGCTGGACATCAAACCGGCGCCGAAAGCGGATGCGAAAACAGACGCACCGGCTGACGACAAAGCCGCAGCAGCTAAGAAGTAATGCTGAAAAAAACCGCCGCCTTTACAGGCGGCGGTTTTTTTATTGTGGGGCAGATATAATTAACACTGGAAAGCGTTATACACGCTGTATTAATTTAGTTGTCCGTGTAGATAATGAGCCTGCCCTGAAAACCTAACGACAGGCTCCTGAAAAGGAGTGTTTTTTTCATGTCCAGGTCGCTTTTAACCAACGAAACCAGTGAACTTGATTTGCTGGATCAACGTCCATTTGACCAGACCGACTTCGATATTCTGAAATCCTACGAAGCGGTAGTGGACGGGTTAGCGATGCTCATTGGTTCCCACTGCGAAATCGTATTGCATTCCCTGCAAGATCTTAAGTGTTCCGCTATCCGCATTGCGAATGGTGAGCACACTGGCCGTAAAATTGGTTCGCCAATCACCGACCTTGCATTGCGTATGTTGCATGACATGACCGGCGCGGACAGCAGCGTCTCAAAATGCTATTTCACCCGCGCCAAAAGCGGCGTGCTGATGAAATCAGAAACTATCGCGATTCGAAACCGCGAACACCGGGTGATCGGTCTGCTGTGCATCAACATGAACCTTGATGTGCCATTCTCGCAAATCATGAGCACTTTCATTCCGCCAGAAACGCCGGACGTGGGCTCATCGGTGAACTTTGCCTCTTCTGTTGAGGATCTCGTGACACAGACGCTGGAGTTCACCATTGAAGAGGTGAATGCCGATCGCAACGTATCCAACAACGCCAAGAATCGTCAGATCGTCCTGAACCTCTATGAGAAAGGGATTTTTGATATCAAAGATGCCATCAACCAGGTGGCCGATCGCCTGAATATCTCCAAACACACGGTTTACCTCTATATTCGCCAGTTCAAAAGCGGCGACTTCCTGGGGCAAGACAAGTAATGCGTTTTGCGTTAATGGTGACGGGCCCGGCGTACGGTACCCAGCAGGCCAGCAGCGCGCTACAGTTTGCCCATGCGCTGCTTGATGCCGGTCATGAACTGGCAAGCGTCTTCTTCTATCGTGAAGGGGTCTATAACGCGAACCAGTTTACGTCCCCGGCGAGCGATGAGTTTGACCTTGTGCGCGCCTGGCAAAAATTAAACGAAACGCAGGGCGTCGACCTGCATATCTGCGTCGCGGCGGCACTGCGTCGCGGCGTGACGGATGCGACTGAAGCCGAACGCCTTGGTCTGGCAGGGCCTAACCTGCAACCGGGCTTTTCGCTCAGCGGATTAGGCGCATTAGCACAGGCGGCGTTGACCTGCGACAGAGTGGTGCAATTTTGATGAAGCGCGTAGCGTTTGTTTTTACTTCTGCCCCGCATGGCAGCGCTTCAGGCCGGGAAGGGCTGGATGCATTGCTCGCGACCTCGGCTCTAACCGAAGATATTGGCGTCTTCTTTTTAGGCGATGGCGTATTCCAGCTTCTGGCAGGCCAACAACCGCAGGCTATTCTTGCGCGCGACTACATTGCGACCTTTAAAGTTCTGCCGCTCTATGACATTGAAACCTTCTATGTGTGCGCCGACTCGCTGGCCGCTCGTGGGTTAAATGAGAAAATACCGTTCGTGCTGGACGTGACGATCCTGACATCTTCTGCGCTGCGCGAACAACTTTCTCACTACGATACCGTTCTGACTTTCTGAGGCTGTCATGCTCCATACCCTGAGCCGTTCACCGTGGCAATGCGATATCGACACGTTACTGAGCATGCTGCGCGAAGGCGATGATCTGCTGCTGATTCAGGATGGCGTGCTCGCGGCGCTTGATGGCAGCCGTTTTGTTGAAATCCTCGCTAATGCCCCCATAACAGTCTCTGCGCTTAAAGAGGATCTGGATGCGCGGGGTCTTTCTGGTCAAATTTCAGCCAAAATTGACGTGGTTGGCTATACTGATTTCGTCAATCTTACTGTGACGCACGCCAGTCAAATGAACTGGTGATTTGAGATCGCTGTATATTTCTTGACACCTTTTCGACGTAGCCCTAAAATTTCGCGTCCTCATATTGTATGAGGTCGTTTTATTACGTGTTTACGAAGCAAAAGCTAAAACCAGGAGCTATTTAATGGCAACAGTTAACCAGCTGGTACGCAAACCACGTGCACGCAAAGTTGCAAAAAGCAACGTGCCTGCGCTGGAAGCCTGCCCGCAGAAACGTGGCGTATGTACTCGTGTATATACCACCACTCCTAAAAAACCAAACTCCGCACTGCGTAAAGTATGCCGTGTGCGTTTGACTAACGGTTTCGAAGTGACTTCCTACATCGGTGGTGAAGGTCACAACCTTCAGGAGCACTCCGTGATCCTGATCCGTGGCGGTCGTGTTAAAGACCTTCCGGGTGTTCGTTACCACACCGTTCGTGGTGCGCTGGACTGCTCAGGTGTTAAAGACCGTAAGCAGGCTCGCTCCAAGTACGGCGTGAAGCGTCCTAAGGCTTAATGGTTCTCCGTTAAGTAAGGCCAAACTGATTTATCTTAATGTCAAACTAAACTCGTAGAGTTTTGGACAATCCTGAATTAACAACGGAGTAATCCCATGCCACGTCGTCGCGTCATTGGTCAGCGTAAAATTCTTCCAGATCCGAAATTCGGATCAGAACTGCTGGCAAAATTTGTAAATATCCTGATGGTAGATGGTAAAAAATCTACTGCAGAAGCAATCGTATACAGCGCGCTGGAGACCCTGGCTCAGCGTTCTGGTAAAAATGAACTGGAAGCTTTCGAAGTCGCTCTCGACAACGTGCGCCCGACTGTAGAAGTTAAGTCTCGCCGCGTTGGTGGTTCTACTTATCAGGTTCCAGTTGAAGTTCGTCCGGTTCGTCGTAATGCTCTGGCAATGCGTTGGATCGTTGAAGCTGCTCGTAAACGCGGTGATAAATCCATGGCTCTGCGTCTGGCGAACGAACTTTCTGATGCTGCAGAAAACAAAGGTACTGCAGTTAAGAAACGTGAAGACGTTCACCGTATGGCAGAAGCCAACAAGGCGTTCGCACACTACCGTTGGTAATCCCTTCGGAGTCGTAGTCACCAGGCGGGCGCTTCAGAGAAGCCGCCCGCTCTGGGTAACTTAACTGAACGCCTAAAGATATAAACGAGGAATCAAATGGCTCGTACAACACCCATCGCACGCTACCGTAACATCGGTATCAGTGCGCACATCGACGCCGGTAAAACCACTACTACCGAACGTATTCTGTTCTACACCGGTGTAAACCATAAAATCGGTGAAGTTCATGACGGCGCAGCCACCATGGACTGGATGGAACAGGAGCAGGAGCGTGGTATTACTATCACCTCCGCAGCGACTACTGCTTTCTGGTCAGGTATGGCTAAGCAGTACGAACCGCATCGCGTAAACATCATCGACACCCCAGGGCACGTTGACTTCACCATCGAAGTAGAACGTTCCATGCGTGTTCTTGACGGCGCGGTAATGGTTTATTGCGCAGTTGGTGGTGTTCAGCCACAGTCTGAAACCGTATGGCGTCAGGCTAACAAATATAAAGTTCCACGCATCGCGTTCGTTAACAAAATGGACCGTATGGGTGCTAACTTCCTGAAAGTTGTTGGCCAGATCAAAACCCGTCTGGGCGCGAACCCTGTTCCGCTTCAGCTGGCAATTGGTGCTGAAGAAGGCTTCACCGGTGTTATCGACCTGGTGAAAATGAAAGCCATCAACTGGAACGAAGCAGATGCGGGCGTTACCTTCGAATACGAAGATATCCCGGCAGAGATGCAGGACCTGGCTGACGAATGGCACCAGAACCTGATCGAATCCGCAGCAGAAGCTTCTGAAGAGCTGATGGAGAAATACCTGGGTGGTGAAGAACTGACTGAGCAAGAGATCAAATCTGCTCTGCGTCAGCGTGTTCTGAACAACGAAATCATCCTGGTAACCTGTGGTTCTGCGTTCAAGAACAAAGGTGTTCAGGCAATGCTGGATGCGGTAGTTGACTACCTGCCATCCCCGGTTGACGTTCCTGCGATCAACGGCATCCTGGACGACGGTAAAGATACTCCGGCTGAGCGTCACGCAAGTGATGACGAGCCGTTCTCTGCGCTGGCGTTCAAAATTGCTACCGACCCATTCGTGGGTAACCTGACCTTCTTCCGCGTTTACTCTGGTGTGGTTAACTCCGGTGACACCATCCTGAACTCCGTGAAATCGGCGCGTGAACGTTTTGGCCGTATCGTACAGATGCACGCTAACAAACGTGAAGAGATCAAAGAAGTTCGTGCGGGCGACATCGCTGCTGCTATCGGTCTGAAAGACGTGACTACTGGTGACACCCTGTGTGACCCGGATCACCCGATCATTCTGGAGCGTATGGAATTCCCTGAGCCGGTAATCTCCATCGCGGTTGAACCAAAAACCAAAGCTGACCAGGAAAAAATGGGTCTGGCTCTGGGCCGTCTGGCGAAAGAAGACCCATCATTCCGCGTATGGACTGATGAAGAATCTAACCAGACCATCATCGCTGGTATGGGTGAACTGCACCTGGACATCATCGTTGACCGTATGAAGCGTGAATTCAACGTTGAAGCGAACGTGGGTAAACCTCAGGTTGCTTACCGCGAAGCGATTCGCGCGAAAGTTACCGATGTTGAAGGTAAACACGCTAAGCAGTCTGGTGGTCGCGGTCAGTACGGTCACGTTGTGATCGACATGTACCCACTGGAGCCGGGCTCTAACCCTAAAGGTTACGAGTTCATCAACGACATCAAAGGTGGTGTAATTCCTGGCGAATACATCCCTGCCGTTGATAAAGGTATCCAGGAGCAGCTGAAAGCTGGTCCTCTGGCTGGTTACCCGGTTGTAGACATGGGTGTTCGTCTGCACTTCGGTTCTTACCACGACGTTGACTCCTCTGAACTGGCGTTTAAACTGGCTGCGTCTATTGCCTTTAAAGAAGGCTTTAAGAAAGCAAAACCAGTTCTGCTTGAGCCAATCATGAAGGTTGAAGTAGAAACTCCGGAAGAGAACACCGGTGACGTTATCGGTGACTTGAGCCGTCGTCGCGGTATGCTGCGTGGTCAGGAATCCGAAGTAACTGGCGTTAAGATCCACGCTGAAGTTCCGCTGTCTGAAATGTTCGGATATGCAACTCAGCTGCGTTCTCTGACCAAAGGTCGTGCATCATACACTATGGAATTCCTGAAGTATGATGATGCGCCGAACAACGTAGCTCAGGCCGTTATCGAAGCCCGTGGTAAGTAATCCACAGGATTAAAACCTAAGTCCCGTGCTCTCTCCGAAGGGGAGAGCACTATAGTAAGGAATATAGCCGTGTCTAAAGAAAAATTTGAACGTACAAAACCGCACGTCAACGTTGGTACTATCGGCCACGTTGACCATGGTAAAACTACCCTGACTGCTGCAATCACTACCGTACTGGCTAAAACCTACGGCGGTGCTGCTCGTGCTTTCGACCAGATCGATAACGCACCAGAAGAAAAAGCTCGTGGTATCACCATCAACACCTCTCACGTTGAGTATGACACCCCGACTCGCCACTACGCACACGTAGACTGCCCAGGCCACGCCGACTATGTTAAAAACATGATCACCGGTGCTGCGCAGATGGACGGCGCGATCCTGGTTGTTGCTGCGACTGACGGCCCTATGCCTCAGACTCGTGAGCACATCCTGCTGGGTCGTCAGGTAGGCGTTCCTTTCATCATCGTGTTCCTGAACAAATGCGACATGGTTGATGACGAAGAGCTGCTGGAACTGGTAGAGATGGAAGTTCGTGAACTGCTGTCTCAGTACGATTTCCCAGGCGACGATACCCCAATCGTTCGTGGTTCCGCGCTGAAAGCGCTGGAAGGCGAAGCAGAGTGGGAAGAGAAAATCATCGAACTGGCTGGCTACCTGGATTCTTACATCCCAGAACCAGAGCGTGCGATTGACAAGCCATTCCTGCTGCCAATCGAAGACGTATTCTCCATCTCCGGTCGTGGTACCGTTGTTACCGGTCGTGTAGAGCGCGGTATCATCAAAGTTGGTGAAGAAGTTGAAATCGTTGGTATCAAAGAGACTGCGAAGTCTACCTGTACTGGCGTTGAAATGTTCCGCAAACTGCTGGACGAAGGCCGTGCTGGTGAGAACGTTGGTGTTCTGCTGCGTGGTATCAAACGTGAAGAAATCGAACGTGGTCAGGTTCTGGCGAAGCCAGGCTCAATCAAGCCACACACCAAGTTCGAATCTGAAGTGTACATTCTGTCCAAAGACGAAGGCGGCCGTCATACTCCGTTCTTCAAAGGCTACCGTCCACAGTTCTACTTCCGTACAACTGACGTGACCGGTACCATCGAACTGCCAGAAGGCGTAGAGATGGTAATGCCAGGCGACAACATCAAGATGGTTGTGACTCTGATCCACCCAATCGCGATGGATGACGGTCTGCGTTTCGCAATCCGTGAAGGCGGCCGTACCGTTGGCGCGGGCGTTGTTGCTAAAGTTCTGGGCTAATTAATTATCCCTGAAATAAAAAGGACGCTTCGGCGTCCTTTTTTTGTTTTCTGCCGTTGGGCATTGTCATAAAAATTCGCATTTTTTGCTTTCTCCCGCCACGTATTCCGACGCCCGTGCTATTGTAATCATAACCATTCTCACTTACACTTTGCGCATATTTTGAACGGGAGTCTTTATGTACGTTTGTTTATGTAATGGTGTAAGCGACAAAAAAATTCGTCAGGCCGTTCGCCAGTTTCAACCACAATCTTTCCAGCAGCTTCGTAAGTTTGTTCCGGTGGGAAATCAATGCGGTAAATGCGTTCGCGCAGCGCGTGAGATCATGCAGGACGAACTGATGCAGATCCCGGAATTCAAAGAGATCGCGTAAGCCTCCATCTTTTTTTTGACATCCCCGTAGCCCGATCTACGCTTCAATGAGTGGAAGCGGAGGGACTATATAATGAAAGGTGATGTTAAAATCATAAGTTATCTCAATAAATTATTGGGAAATGAGCTTGTCGCAATTAATCAGTATTTTCTCCATGCAAGAATGTTCAAAAACTGGGGACTGACTCGCCTCAACGATGTTGAATACCATGAGTCCATTGATGAAATGAAACACGCCGATAAATATATTGAGCGTATTTTATTCCTCGAAGGCATTCCTAACCTACAGGATCTCGGAAAACTGGGCATCGGAGAAGATGTTGAAGAGATGCTGCGTTCTGATCTCCGGCTAGAGCTGGAGGGTGCAAAAGACCTGCGTGAAGCCATTGCCTATGCAGACAGCGTACATGACTACGTCAGCCGGGATATGATGATCCAGATCCTGGCCGATGAAGAAGGGCACATCGACTGGCTTGAGACCGAACTGGATCTCATTAGCAAAATTGGCCTACAGAACTACCTTCAGTCTCAGATCAAAGTGGAAAGTTAATCAGGCTTTCCCAGCCAACGCATAAACCCGCTGCCGCCAGAAATGGCCCAAAAGGCAGTGGGTTTTTTAATGCCTGCTTATCAGGGTTGAACAACGAGAAACCAACCAGATACAGCAGAGCCATTAACGCGGCCACTAATGCCAGTACTGGCAGTACACACCAGCCATGCCATGCTCCCAGCGCCGCCAGATATTTTATGTCGCCATATCCCATCCCTTCACATCGGCAGATGAGTCGATATCCCCAATAGATAACGGCGAATCCGGCGTATCCTGCCGTCGCACCCACTACCGCGCTCGGCAAAAAATCAGGATGAAGACAAAGCTGGTAGAGCAGGCCCGTCCATAGCAGCGGGCAAAGGAATTTATCGGGAAGCAGCCCCGTGCGAATATCGGTGCGTACAAGCAAGGCCGATAACGCAAAATAGATCAGCAGAAAGGGGAGGGACATTAGCATAGCGAGAGCCTCAAAATGGTTTGAGCGCATACTCGTAACAATCTGCATGCCCGGCAATGTGTAAAAACAACAATTGCATAGCGGCTTCAGACAAAGAGATGAGAAGGGATACTTTGCATAAAAAATTGCGAGGCCTTACGCAGAGTACGACTTTGGCGCTTAATTTCTAAACGGCACTTGCGTCTTTCGCTGATTTACGTATAATGCGCGGGCTTGTCGTAATTGACGGCGGGTTCAATCTGAACCAGAGTAGCTCACTTTGTTACTCAACAATGCTCCCAATTGGGGAGCTACGTAAGAACGGTTACACTCTCCCATCAATCGTAATGGGTTTGAGGAGTAATCATTTTCGTTTATAAAATAATTGGAGCTCTGGTCTCATGCAGAACCAAAGAATCCGTATCCGCCTTAAAGCGTTTGATCATCGTCTGATCGATCAATCAACCGCGGAAATCGTCGAGACTGCTAAGCGCACTGGTGCGCAAGTCCGTGGTCCGATCCCGCTGCCGACCCGCAAAGAGCGCTTTACCGTTCTGATCTCTCCGCACGTTAACAAAGATGCGCGTGATCAGTACGAGATCCGCACTCACAAGCGTCTGGTTGACATCGTTGAGCCAACTGAGAAAACCGTTGATGCTCTGATGCGTCTGGATCTGGCTGCCGGTGTAGACGTGCAGATCAGCCTGGGTTAATCAGGTCATCGAGCGATTGAGAGGTTGATACAATGATTGGTTTAGTCGGTAAAAAAGTGGGCATGACCCGCATCTTCACTGAAGATGGCGTTTCAATCCCAGTAACCGTAATCGAAGTTGAAGCAAACCGCGTTACCCAGGTTAAAGATCTGGCTAACGATGGCTACCGCGCTGTTCAGGTGACCACTGGTGCTAAAAAAGCTAACCGTGTAACCAAACCAGAAGCGGGTCACTTCGCTAAAGCTGGCGTAGAAGCTGGCCGTGGTCTGTGGGAATTCCGTCTTGCTGAAGGCGAAGAGTTCACCGTAGGTCAGGACATTAGCGTTGAGCTGTTTGCTGACGTTAAAAAAGTTGACGTAACCGGTACCTCTAAAGGTAAAGGTTTTGCTGGTACCGTTAAGCGCTGGAACTTCCGTACCCAGGACGCTACTCACGGTAACTCCTTGTCTCACCGCGTTCCGGGTTCTATCGGTCAGAACCAGACTCCGGGCAAAGTGTTCAAAGGCAAGAAAATGGCAGGTCAGCTGGGCAACGAACGTGTAACCGTTCAGAGCCTGGACGTAGTACGTGTTGACGCTGAGCGCAACCTGCTGCTGGTTAAAGGTGCGGTCCCGGGTGCAACCGGTAGCGACCTGATCGTTAAACCAGCTGTGAAGGCGTAAGGGGATAGCAATGGAATTAGTATTGAAAGACGCGCAGAGCGCGCTGACTGTTTCCGAAACTACCTTCGGTCGTGATTTCAACGAAGCGCTGGTTCACCAGGTTGTTGTTGCTTATGCAGCTGGTGCTCGTCAGGGTACTCGTGCTCAGAAGACTCGTGCTGAAGTAACTGGTTCAGGCAAAAAGCCATGGCGCCAGAAAGGTACCGGCCGTGCGCGTTCAGGTTCTATCAAGAGCCCGATCTGGCGTTCAGGTGGCGTGACCTTCGCTGCGCGTCCACAGGACCACAGTCAAAAAGTTAACAAAAAGATGTACCGCGGCGCGCTGAAAAGCATCCTGTCCGAACTGGTACGTCAGGATCGTCTGATCGTTGTCGAGAAGTTCTCTGTTGAAGCGCCTAAAACTAAGCTGCTGGCACAGAAACTGAAAGACATGGCTCTGGAAGATGTGCTGATCATCACCGGTGAGCTGGACGAGAACCTGTTCCTGGCCGCGCGTAACCTGCACAAGGTTGACGTACGCGACGCGACTGGTATCGACCCGGTTAGCCTGATCGCCTTCGACAAAGTCGTAATGACTGCTGATGCTGTTAAGCAAGTTGAGGAGATGCTGGCATGATTCGTGAAGAACGTCTGCTGAAGGTGCTGCGCGCACCGCACGTTTCTGAAAAAGCGTCTACTGCGATGGAAAAAACAAACACCATCGTTCTCAAAGTTGCTAAAGACGCGACCAAAGCAGAGATCAAAGCTGCTGTGCAGAAACTGTTTGAAGTCGAAGTCGAAGTCGTTAACACCCTGGTAGTTAAAGGGAAAGTTAAACGTCACGGACAGCGTATCGGTCGTCGTAGCGACTGGAAAAAAGCTTACGTCACCCTGAAAGAAGGCCAGAACCTGGACTTCGTTGGCGGCGCTGAGTAAGTCGGAGGAGTAATACAATGGCAGTTGTTAAATGTAAACCGACATCTCCGGGTCGTCGCCACGTAGTTAAAGTGGTTAACCCTGAGCTGCACAAGGGCAAACCTTTTGCTCCGTTGCTGGAAAAAAACAGCAAATCCGGTGGTCGTAACAACAATGGCCGTATCACCACTCGTCACATCGGTGGTGGCCACAAGCAGGCTTATCGTATTGTTGACTTCAAACGCAACAAAGACGGTATCCCAGCAGTTGTTGAGCGTCTTGAGTACGATCCGAACCGTTCCGCGAACATCGCGCTGGTTCTGTACAAAGATGGCGAACGCCGTTACATCCTGGCCCCTAAAGGCCTGAAAGCTGGCGACCAGATTCAGTCTGGCGTTGATGCTGCAATCAAAGCAGGCAACACCCTGCCGATGCGCAATATCCCGGTTGGTTCTACCGTTCATAACGTAGAAATGAAACCAGGTAAAGGCGGTCAGCTGGCGCGTTCCGCGGGTACTTACGTTCAGATCGTTGCGCGTGACGGTGCTTATGTCACCCTGCGTCTGCGTTCTGGTGAAATGCGTAAAGTCGAAGCAGACTGCCGCGCTACTCTGGGCGAAGTTGGCAATGCTGAGCATATGCTGCGCGTTCTGGGTAAAGCTGGTGCTGCACGCTGGCGTGGTGTTCGTCCTACCGTTCGCGGTACTGCGATGAACCCAGTCGATCACCCACATGGTGGTGGTGAAGGTCGTAACTTTGGTAAGCACCCGGTAACTCCGTGGGGCGTTCAGACCAAAGGTAAGAAGACCCGCAGCAACAAGCGTACTGATAAATTTATCGTACGTCGCCGTAGCAAATAATTTTAGAGGATAAGCCATGCCACGTTCTCTCAAGAAAGGTCCTTTTATTGACCTGCACTTGCTGAAGAAGGTAGAGAAAGCGGTGGAAAGCGGAGACAAGAAGCCCCTGCGCACTTGGTCCCGTCGTTCAACGATCTTTCCTAACATGATCGGTTTGACCATCGCTGTCCATAATGGTCGTCAGCACGTTCCAGTCTTTGTTACCGACGAAATGGTTGGTCACAAACTGGGTGAATTCGCACCGACTCGTACTTATCGCGGCCACGCTGCTGATAAAAAAGCGAAGAAGAAATAAGGTAGGAGGAAGAGATGGAAACTTTAGCTCAACATCGCCATGCTCGTTCTTCTGCACAGAAGGTTCGCCTTGTTGCTGACCTGATTCGCGGTAAGAAAGTGTCGCAGGCCCTGGACATCCTGACCTATACCAACAAGAAAGCTGCGGTATTGGTCAAGAAAGTACTGGAATCTGCCATTGCTAACGCTGAACACAACGATGGCGCTGACATCGACGATCTGAAAGTCGCGAAAATTTTCGTAGATGAAGGCCCAAGCATGAAGCGCATTATGCCGCGTGCGAAAGGTCGTGCAGATCGCATCCTGAAGCGCACCAGCCACATTACTGTGGTTGTGTCCGATCGCTGAGACTCTGGAGACTAGCAATGGGTCAGAAAGTACATCCTAATGGTATTCGCCTGGGTATTGTAAAACCATGGAACTCTACCTGGTTTGCGAACACCAAAGAATTCGCTGACAACCTGGACAGCGATTTTAAAGTACGTCAGTACCTGACTAAGGAACTGGCTAAAGCGTCTGTATCTCGTATCGTTATCGAGCGTCCAGCTAAGAGCATCCGTGTGACTATTCACACTGCTCGCCCTGGCATCGTTATCGGTAAGAAAGGCGAAGACGTAGAAAAACTGCGCAAGGTCGTAGCGGATATCGCTGGCGTTCCTGCACAGATCAATATCGCTGAAGTTCGTAAGCCTGAACTGGACGCTAAATTGGTTGCTGACAGCATCACTTCTCAGCTGGAACGTCGTGTTATGTTCCGTCGTGCTATGAAGCGTGCTGTACAGAACGCAATGCGTCTGGGCGCTAAGGGTATCAAAGTTGAAGTTAGCGGCCGTCTGGGCGGCGCGGAAATCGCACGTACCGAATGGTACCGCGAAGGTCGCGTACCGCTGCACACTCTGCGTGCTGACATCGACTACAACACCTCTGAAGCGCACACCACTTACGGTGTAATCGGCGTTAAGGTATGGATCTTCAAAGGTGAGATCCTGGGTGGTATGGCTGCTGTTGAACAACCGGAAAAACCGGCTGCTCAACCTAAAAAGCAGCAGCGTAAAGGCCGTAAATAAGGAGCGTCGCTGATGTTACAACCAAAGCGTACAAAATTCCGTAAAGTGCACAAAGGCCGCAACCGTGGTCTGGCGCAGGGTACGGATGTTAGCTTCGGCACTTTCGGTCTGAAAGCTGTTGGCCGTGGTCGTCTGACTGCACGTCAGATCGAAGCAGCACGTCGTGCAATGACCCGTGCAGTTAAGCGTCAAGGTAAGATCTGGATCCGTGTATTCCCGGACAAACCGATCACCGAGAAGCCACTGGAAGTTCGTATGGGTAAAGGTAAAGGTAACGTGGAATACTGGGTTGCCTTGATCCAACCGGGCAAAGTCCTTTATGAAATGGACGGTGTTCCGGAAGAGCTGGCCCGTGAAGCCTTCGGCCTGGCAGCAGCGAAACTGCCTATCAAAACCACCTTTGTAACTAAGACGGTGATGTAATGAAAGCAAAAGAGCTGCGTGAAAAAAGCGTTGAAGAGCTGAACGCTGAGCTGCTGAACCTGCTGCGTGAGCAGTTCAACCTGCGTATGCAGGCTGCAAGTGGCCAGCTGCAACAGACTCACCTGCTGAAGCAAGTGCGTCGCAATGTTGCGCGCGTTAAGACTTTACTGACTCAGAAGGCGGGTGCGTAATGACCGATAAAATCCGTACTCTGCAAGGTCGTGTTGTTAGCGATAAAATGGAGAAATCCATTGTTGTAGCTATCGAACGTTTTGTGAAACACCCGATCTACGGTAAATTCATCAAGCGTACGACCAAACTGCACGTACATGACGAGAACAACGAATGTGGTATCGGCGACAAGGTTGAAATCCGTGAATGCCGTCCACTGTCCAAGACTAAGTCCTGGACGCTGGTTCGCGTTGTAGAGAAAGCGGTTCTGTAATAGAGTACGCATTCTCAATACGAATAAACGGCTCAGCAATGAGCCGTTTATTTTTTCTACCCATATTGCAGAAGCGGTGTTATAATGCCGCGCCCTCGATATGGGGCTTTTTAACGGCTCTGATTTTAGAGTCTCAGGTAGTAGTTGACATTAGCGGAGCACTAAAATGATCCAAGAACAGACTATGCTGAACGTCGCCGACAACTCCGGTGCACGTCGCGTAATGTGTATCAAGGTTCTGGGTGGCTCGCACCGTCGCTACGCAGGCGTAGGCGACATCATCAAGATCACCATCAAGGAAGCAATTCCACGTGGTAAGGTCAAAAAAGGTGATGTGCTGAAGGCGGTAGTGGTGCGCACCAAGAAGGGTGTTCGTCGCCCTGACGGTTCTGTCATTCGCTTCGATGGTAATGCATGCGTTATTTTAAACAATAACAGCGAGCAGCCTATCGGCACGCGTATCTTTGGGCCGGTAACTCGTGAACTTCGTACTGAGAAGTTCATGAAAATTATCTCTCTGGCACCAGAAGTACTCTAAGGAGCGAATCATGGCAGCGAAAATCCGTCGTGATGACGAAGTTATCGTGTTAACCGGTAAAGATAAAGGTAAACGCGGTAAAGTAAAAAATGTTCTGTCTTCCGGCAAACTCGTCGTTGAAGGTATCAACCTGGTTAAGAAACATCAGAAGCCGGTTCCGGCCCTGAACCAACCAGGCGGCATCGTTGAAAAAGAAGCTGCTATTCAGGTTTCTAACGTTGCAATCTTCAATGCGGCTACCGGTAAGGCTGACCGTGTAGGCTTTAGATTCGAAGACGGCAAAAAAGTCCGTTTCTTCAAGTCTAACAGCGAAACTATCAAGTAATTTGGAGTAGTACGATGGCGAAACTGCATGATTACTACAAAGACGAAGTAGTTAACAAACTCATGACTGAGTTTAGCTACAATTCTGTCATGCAAGTCCCTCGGGTCGAGAAGATCACCCTGAACATGGGTGTTGGTGAAGCGATCGCTGACAAGAAACTGCTGGATAACGCAGCAGCTGACCTGACAGCAATCTCCGGTCAAAAACCGCTGATCACCAAAGCACGCAAATCTGTTGCAGGCTTCAAAATCCGTCAGGGCTATCCGATCGGCTGTAAAGTAACTCTGCGTGGCGAACGCATGTGGGAGTTCCTTGAGCGCCTGATCACTATTGCTGTTCCACGTATCCGTGACTTCCGTGGCTTGTCCGCTAAGTCTTTCGACGGTCGTGGTAACTACAGCATGGGTGTCCGTGAGCAGATCATCTTCCCAGAAATCGACTACGATAAAGTCGACCGCGTGCGTGGTTTGGATATTACCATTACCACTACTGCGAAATCTGATGAAGAAGGCCGTGCTCTGCTGGCTGCCTTTGACTTCCCGTTCCGCAAGTAAGGTAGGGTTACTGAATGGCTAAGCAATCAATGAAAGCACGCGAAGTAAAGCGCGTAGCTTTAGCTGATAAATTCTTCGCTAAACGCGCTGAACTGAAAGCGATCATTTCTGATGTGAACGCTTCCGACGAAGATCGTTGGAATGCGGTTCTCAAGCTGCAGTCTCTGCCGCGTGATTCCAGCCCGTCTCGTCAGCGTAACCGCTGTCGTCAAACAGGTCGTCCACATGGTTATGTGGGCAAGTTTGGGTTGAGCCGTATCAAACTGCGTGAAGCCGCCATGCGCGGTGAAGTACCAGGCTTGAAAAAGGCTAGCTGGTAATTACCAATTGAATCACGGGAGTAAAGACAGATGAGCATGCAAGATCCGATCGCGGATATGCTGACCCGTATCCGTAACGGTCAGGCCGCGAACAAAGTTGCGGTCACCATGCCTTCCGCCAAGCTGAAAGTGGCAATTGCCAACGTGCTGAAGGAAGAAGGTTTTATCGAAGATTTTAAAGTTGAAGGCGACACCAAGCCGGAACTGGAACTTACTCTCAAGTATTTCCAGGGTAAAGCTGTTGTAGAAAGCATTCAGCGTGTCAGCCGCCCAGGCCTGCGCATCTATAAGAAAAAAGATGAGCTGCCAAAAGTAATGGCTGGTCTTGGTATCGCAGTTGTTTCTACCTCTAAAGGTGTTATGACTGATCGTGCAGCGCGCCAGGCTGGTCTTGGTGGCGAAATTATCTGCTACGTAGCCTAATCGGAGGAAAGAATGTCTCGTGTTGCTAAAGCACCGGTCGTTATTCCTGCCGGCGTTGATGTCAAAATCGACGGTCAGGTTATTACGATCAAAGGTAAAAACGGCGAGCTGACTCGTACCCTCAACAAAGCTGTTGAAGTTAAACATGCAGATAACGCTCTGACCTTCGGTCCACGTGATGGTTTCGTGGATGGATGGGCTCAGGCTGGTACCGCGCGTGCCCTGCTGAACTCAATGGTTGTTGGTGTTACCGAAGGCTTCACTAAAAAGCTTCAGCTGGTTGGTGTAGGTTATCGTGCAGCTATCAAAGGGAATGCAGTAGGCCTGTCTCTGGGCTTCTCACACCCTGTTGAGCATCCGCTGCCGGCCGGAATCACTGCAGAATGCCCGACTCAGACTGAAATCGTGCTGAAAGGCGCTGATAAACAGCTGATCGGTCAGGTTGCAGCAGATCTGCGCGCCTACCGTCGTCCTGAGCCTTATAAAGGCAAGGGTGTTCGTTACGCCGACGAAGTCGTGCGTACCAAAGAGGCTAAGAAGAAGTAAGGTAACACTATGGATAAGAAATCTGCTCGTATCCGTCGTGCGACCCGCGCACGCCGCAAGCTCAAAGAGCTGGGTGCAACTCGCCTGGTGGTACATCGTACCCCGCGTCATATTTACGCACAGGTAATTGCACCGAACGGTTCTGAAGTTCTGGTAGCTGCTTCTACTGTAGAAAAAGCTATCTCAGAACAATTGAAGTATACCGGTAACAAAGACGCCGCTGCAGCTGTAGGTAAAGCTGTTGCAGAACGCGCTCTGGAAAAAGGCATCAGCAATGTTTCCTTTGACCGTTCCGGGTTCCAATATCATGGTCGTGTCCAGGCACTGGCAGATGCTGCCCGTGAAGCTGGCCTTCAGTTCTAAGGTAGAGGTGTAAGATGGCTCACATCGAAAAACAGGCTGGCGAACTGCAGGAAAAGCTGATCGCGGTAAACCGCGTATCTAAAACCGTTAAAGGTGGTCGTATTTTCTCCTTCACAGCTCTGACTGTAGTGGGTGATGGTAACGGTCGCGTTGGTTTTGGTTACGGTAAAGCGCGTGAAGTTCCAGCAGCGATCCAGAAAGCGATGGAAAAAGCCCGTCGCAATATGATTAACGTCGCGCTGAACAACGGTACCCTGCAACACCCAGTTAAAGGTGTTCACACGGGTTCTCGTGTATTCATGCAGCCAGCTTCCGAAGGTACCGGTATCATCGCCGGTGGTGCAATGCGCGCCGTTCTGGAAGTTGCTGGAGTTCATAACGTTCTGGCTAAAGCATATGGTTCCACCAACCCGATCAACGTGGTTCGTGCAACTATTGATGGCCTGGAAAATATGAATTCTCCAGAAATGGTCGCTGCCAAGCGTGGTAAATCCGTTGAAGAAATTCTGGGGTAATTGACCATGGCAAAGACTATTAAAATCACTCAAACCCGCAGTGCAATCGGTCGTCTGCCGAAACACAAGGCAACGCTGCTTGGCCTGGGTCTGCGTCGTATTGGTCATACCGTTGAGCGCGAGGATACTCCTGCTGTTCGTGGTATGGTCAACGCGGTTTACTTCATGGTTAAAGTTGAGGAGTAAGAGATGCGTTTAAATACTCTGTCTCCGGCCGAAGGCTCTAAAAAGGCGGGTAAACGCCTGGGTCGTGGTATCGGTTCTGGCCTCGGCAAAACCGGTGGTCGTGGTCACAAAGGTCAGAACTCTCGTTCTGGCGGTGGCGTACGTCGCGGTTTCGAGGGTGGCCAGATGCCACTGTACCGTCGTCTGCCGAAGTTCGGCTTCACCTCTCGCAAAGCAGCGATTACAGCGGAAATCCGTCTGTCTGACCTGGCGAAAGTTGAAGGCGGCGTTGTAGACCTGAATACGCTGAAAGCAGCTAACATTATCGGTATCCAGATCGAGTTCGCGAAAGTGATCCTGTCTGGTGAAGTTTCTACTCCGGTAACTGTTCGTGGCCTGCGTGTTACTAAAGGTGCTCGTGCTGCTATCGAAGCTGCTGGCGGTAAAATTGAGGAATAAGTAGCAGATGGCTAAGCAACCGGGATTAGATTTTCAAAGTGCCAAAGGTGGATTTGGCGAGCTGAAACGCAGACTGCTGTTTGTAATCGGCGCGCTGATTGTGTTCCGTATTGGCTCTTTTATTCCGATCCCTGGTATTGATGCCGCTGTACTTGCCAAACTGCTTGAGCAACAGCGAGGCACCATCATTGAAATGTTCAACATGTTCTCTGGTGGTGCTCTCAGCCGTGCTTCTATTTTCGCACTGGGTATTATGCCGTACATTTCGGCATCGATTATTATCCAACTGCTGACGGTCGTTCATCCGGCCCTGGCAGAGTTGAAGAAAGAAGGGGAGTCTGGACGTCGTAAGATTAGCCAGTACACCCGTTACGGCACTCTGGTGCTGGCAATATTCCAGTCGATCGGTATTGCTACCGGTCTTCCGAATATGCCTGGTATGCAGGGCCTGGTATTAAACCCAGGCTTTGCATTCTATTTCACCGCTGTTGTAAGTCTGGTCACAGGGACCATGTTCCTGATGTGGCTCGGCGAACAGATTACTGAACGAGGTATCGGTAACGGTATCTCAATCATTATCTTCGCCGGTATCGTTGCGGGTCTCCCGCCGGCCATCGCCCATACTATCGAGCAAGCGCGTCAAGGCGACCTGCACTTCCTCCTGTTGCTGTTGGTTGCAGTATTAGTATTTGCAGTGACGTTCTTTGTTGTCTTCGTTGAACGTGGTCAACGCCGCATTGTGGTGAACTACGCTAAACGTCAGCAGGGTCGTCGTGTCTATGCTGCACAGAGCACACATTTACCGCTGAAAGTGAATATGGCGGGGGTTATCCCGGCTATCTTCGCTTCCAGTATTATTCTGTTCCCGGCAACCATCGCGTCATGGTTCGGGGGCGGTACTGGTTGGAACTGGCTGACAACAATTTCGCTGTATTTGCAGCCTGGGCAACCACTTTATGTGTTACTCTATGCGTCTGCGATCATCTTCTTCTGTTTCTTCTACACGGCGTTGGTCTTCAACCCGCGTGAAACAGCAGATAACCTGAAGAAGTCCGGTGCATTTGTACCAGGAATTCGTCCGGGAGAGCAAACGGCGAAGTATATCGATAAAGTAATGACTCGCCTGACTTTGGTTGGTGCGCTTTATATTACTTTTATCTGCCTGATCCCGGAGTTCATGCGTGATGCAATGAAAGTACCGTTCTACTTCGGTGGGACCTCACTGCTTATCGTTGTTGTCGTGATTATGGACTTTATGGCTCAAGTGCAAACTCTGATGATGTCCAGTCAGTATGAGTCTGCATTGAAGAAGGCGAACCTGAAAGGCTACGGCCGCTAAATGGTCGTCTGAGAAGTTACGGAGAGTAAAAATGAAAGTTCGTGCTTCCGTCAAGAAATTATGCCGTAACTGCAAAATCGTTAAGCGTGATGGTGTCATCCGTGTGATTTGCAGTGCCGAGCCGAAGCATAAACAGCGCCAAGGCTGATTATTTCGCATATTTTTCTTGCAAAGTTGGGTTGAGCTGGCTAGATTAGCCAGCCAATCTTTTGTATGTCTGTACGTTTCCATTTGAGTATCCTGAAAACGGGCTTTTCAGCATGGTGCGTACATATTAAATAGTAGGAGTGCATAGTGGCCCGTATAGCAGGCATTAACATTCCTGATCAGAAACATGCTGTGATCGCATTAACTTCGATCTACGGCGTCGGCAAGACCCGTTCCAAAGCCATTCTGGCTGCAGCGGGTATCGCTGAAGATGTTAAGATCAGTGAGCTGTCTGAAGAACAAATCGACACGCTGCGTGACGAAGTTGCCAAATTTGTCGTTGAAGGTGATCTGCGCCGTGAAATCAGCATGAGCATCAAGCGCCTGATGGATCTTGGTTGCTATCGCGGTTTGCGTCATCGTCGTGGTCTGCCAGTGCGCGGTCAGCGTACTAAGACCAACGCACGTACCCGTAAGGGTCCGCGCAAACCGATCAAGAAATAATCGGGGTGATTGAATAATGGCAAAGGCACCAGTTCGTGCACGTAAACGTGTAAGAAAACAAGTCTCTGACGGCGTGGCTCATATCCATGCTTCTTTCAACAACACCATCGTTACTATTACTGATCGTCAGGGTAACGCATTGGGTTGGGCAACAGCCGGTGGTTCCGGTTTCCGTGGTTCTCGCAAATCCACTCCGTTCGCAGCTCAGGTTGCAGCAGAGCGTTGCGCTGAAGCCGTAAAAGAATACGGCATCAAGAATCTGGAAGTTATGGTTAAAGGTCCGGGTCCGGGTCGTGAATCTACTGTTCGCGCTCTGAACGCCGCTGGTTTCCGCATCACGAATATTACTGATGTGACTCCGATCCCTCATAACGGTTGTCGTCCGCCGAAAAAACGTCGCGTATAACGCTCGTTTTTTAGGTTAGTTGGAGATAGAAAATGGCAAGATATTTGGGTCCTAAGCTCAAGCTGAGCCGTCGTGAGGGCACCGACTTATTCCTTAAGTCTGGCGTTCGCGCGATCGATACCAAGTGTAAAATTGAACAAGCTCCTGGCCAGCACGGTGCGCGTAAACCGCGTCTGTCTGACTATGGTGTGCAGTTGCGTGAAAAGCAAAAAGTTCGCCGTATCTACGGTGTGCTGGAGCGTCAGTTCCGTAACTACTATAAAGAAGCAGCACGTCTGAAAGGCAACACAGGTGAAAACCTGCTGGCTCTGCTGGAAGGTCGTCTGGACAACGTTGTATACCGTATGGGCTTCGGCGCGACTCGTGCTGAATCACGCCAGTTGGTTAGCCATAAAGCAATCATGGTAAACGGTCGTGTTGTTAACATCGCTTCTTATCAGGTTAAAGCGAATGACGTTGTTAGCATTCGTGAGAAAGCGAAAAAGCAATCTCGCGTGAAAGCCGCTCTGGAGCTGGCTGAGCAGCGTGAAAAGCCAACCTGGCTGGAAGTTGATGCTGGCAAGATGGAAGGTACGTTCAAGCGTCAGCCTGAGCGTTCTGATCTGTCTGCGGACATTAACGAACACCTGATCGTCGAGCTTTACTCCAAGTAAAGCTTAGTACCAAAGAGAGGACACAATGCAGGGTTCTGTGACAGAGTTTCTAAAACCGCGCCTGGTAGATATCGAGCAAGTGAGTTCGACGCACGCCAAGGTGACCCTTGAGCCTTTAGAGCGTGGCTTTGGCCATACTCTGGGTAACGCACTGCGCCGTATTCTGCTCTCATCGATGCCGGGTTGCGCGGTGACCGAGGTTGAGATTGATGGTGTACTTCATGAGTACAGCACCAAAGAAGGCGTTCAGGAAGATATCCTTGAAATCCTGCTCAACCTGAAAGGGCTGGCGGTGAGAGTTCAGGGTAAAGATGAAGTTATTCTTACTCTGAATAAATCTGGCATTGGCCCTGTGACTGCAGCCGACATCACCCACGACGGTGATGTTGAAATCGTCAAGCCGCAGCACGTGATCTGCCACCTGACCGATGAGAACGCAGCTATTAGCATGCGTATCAAAGTTCAGCGCGGTCGTGGTTATGTGCCGGCTTCTGCCCGAATTCATTCGGAAGAAGATGAGCGCCCAATCGGCCGTCTGCTGGTCGACGCATGCTACAGCCCTGTAGAGCGTATTGCCTACAATGTTGAAGCAGCGCGTGTAGAACAGCGTACCGACCTGGACAAGCTGGTCATCGAAATGGAAACCAATGGCACAATCGATCCTGAAGAGGCGATTCGTCGTGCGGCAACCATCCTGGCAGAACAACTGGAAGCTTTCGTTGACTTACGTGATGTACGTCAGCCGGAAGTGAAAGAAGAGAAACCAGAATTCGATCCGATCCTGCTGCGCCCTGTTGACGATCTGGAATTGACTGTCCGCTCTGCTAACTGCCTCAAGGCAGAAGCTATCCACTATATCGGTGATCTGGTACAGCGTACCGAGGTTGAGTTGCTGAAAACGCCGAACCTGGGTAAAAAATCTCTTACCGAGATTAAAGACGTGCTGGCTTCACGTGGTCTGTCTCTGGGCATGCGCCTGGAAAACTGGCCACCAGCAAGCATTGCTGACGAGTAACCGGATCACAGGTTAAGGTTTTACTGAGAAGGATAAGGTCATGCGCCATCGTAAGAGTGGTCGTCAACTGAACCGCAACAGCAGCCATCGCCAGGCTATGTTCCGCAACATGGCAGGTTCACTGGTTCGTCATGAAATCATCAAGACGACCCTGCCTAAAGCGAAAGAGCTGCGTCGCGTAGTTGAGCCGCTGATTACTCTTGCCAAGACTGACAGCGTTGCTAATCGTCGTCTGGCATTCGCCCGTACTCGTGATAACGAGATCGTGGCAAAACTGTTTAACGAACTGGGCCCGCGTTTCGCGAGCCGTGCCGGTGGTTACACTCGCATTCTGAAGTGTGGCTTCCGTGCAGGCGACAACGCGCCGATGGCATACATCGAGCTGGTTGATCGTTCAGAGAAAGCAGAAGCTGCTGCAGAGTAATCTGTAGTAACGTAAAAAAACCCGCCTCGGCGGGTTTTTTTATATCCGCAGAATCTCCACTTATTTACAATGTCTGTATCTTTTCTGCTCATCCCCTGGAGATCATTATGTGGTTGCTCGATCAGTGGGCTGAACGCCATATTAGCGATGCCCAAAACAAAGGCGAGTTTGAAAATCTCCCCGGTAGCGGTGAGCCACTGGTGCTGGACGATGATTCACACATTCCCCCTGAATTACGAGCCGGTTATCGCTTACTGAAAAACGCAGGTTGTTTACCCCCTGAACTTCAGCAACGCAATGAAGCCGTCGAGCTTGCCGATCTGCTTAAAGGCATTCATAAGAATGACCCGCGGTACTCCGAAATCAGCCGTCGATTAGCGCTCATCGAAATAAAACTGCGCCAGACGGGAATGAATACTGACTTTTTGCATGGTGAGTACAGTGAAAGGTTAATGCAAAAAATAAACGAGGAGTAGCCATGTACCGCATAGGTGAACTTGCGAAGCTTGCTAACGTAACGCCGGATACTATCCGCTACTACGAAAAGCAGCAGATGATCGATCATGAGGTCAGAACAGAAGGTGGATTTCGCCTTTATACGGATAACGACCTCCAACGCCTTCGTTTTATCCGCTATGCCCGGCAACTCGGCTTCACGCTGGAGTCGATCCGTGAACTGCTGTCGATCCGTATCGATCCTGAACATCATACGTGTCAGGAATCTAAAAGCATCGTTCAGGCCCGGCTGGATGAAGTTGAAGGACGAATTCAGGAGCTGCAGGCCATGCAACGATCTCTACAAAGGCTGAATGACGCGTGCTGCGGTACTGCTCACAGCAGTGTTTATTGCTCAATACTGGAAGCCCTTGAACAGGGCGCCAGTAGTGAAACTCAGGGTTGTTGATTTTTTATCAGCCACGGACTAGACTCCCGCCGACATTAACTATGCTCAGGAGAAATGATGAGCCGCTATCAGCATACTAAGGGACAAATTAAGGATAACGCCATTGAGGCATTGCTTCACGACCCGCTTTTTAGACAGCGTGTTGAGAAGAACAAGAAGGGAAAAGGGAGTTATTTGCGTAAAGGTAAACATGCACAACGTGGTAACTGGGAGGCCAGTGGCAAGCAAGCTAATCGCTTTTTTACCACTGGCCTTTCTGTTTCTCTCGCCTGATTAAACGCGGTTATTCTGCTCTTTTAACAGATCGCGAATTTCAGTCAGTAAGACTTCTTCTTTAGTTGGTGCTGGCGGGGCAGCAGCCGGTTCTTCTTTTTTACGGTTAAGTCTGTTGATAAGTTTGATCGCCATGAAAATGGCAAATGCCACGATCACGAAATCAAATACGTTCTGAATGAATACGCCGTAGTGCATTACAACCGCAGGGATATCGCCCTGAGCTTCCCGAAGGGTGAAGGCGAATTGTTTGAAATCAATGCCTCCAATCAACAGTCCTAACGGCGGCATAATAATGTCGGCGACTAATGATGAAACGATCTTACCGAACGCCGCACCAATAATGACACCCACAGCCAAATCCACCACATTCCCGCGCATCGCAAATTCGCGAAATTCTTTAATAAAACTCATTATGTTCTCCTTGTGCCAGCTGACGCCTATAAGTTTAACAAATGATTAGCTAATTGCCATTGGGGATAAATAATCGTTATGAAAAATAAAAGGCATGAAAATTAGAAGGTTAATATTTGGGTGCCCTCGTCTGAGCACCCAAATCATTACAGGAAGAACGGGCTTGGCTGGAATAAACGCTCGACGTCGGTAATAAATTTTTTATCGGTCAGGAACATAATAACGTGGTCACCCTGCTCAATACGTAAATTATCATTGGCGATCATCACATCATTACCTCGCACTACTGCGCCGATAATGGTGCCTGGTGGAAGTTTAATTTCATCGATTGCGCGACCAACAACGCGTGACGTCGTTTCATCCCCGTGAGCGACGGCTTCAATGGCTTCAGCAACACCACGACGAAGAGATGACACGCCGACAATATCCGCTTTACGCACATGGCTTAGCAGGGCAGAGATGGTGGCTTGCTGGGGTGAAATAGCAATATCAATTACGCTACCCTGTACCAGATCGACATAAGCCTTACGCTGGATAAGCACCATAACTTTTTTCGCCCCCATACGTTTAGCGAGCATGGCGGACATAATATTCGCTTCGTCGTCGTTGGTGACGGCAATAAAAAGATCAACCTGATCGATATGCTCTTCGGCCAGCAATTCCTGATCCGAAGCATCGCCATAAAACACGATGGTATTCTGAAGTTTTTCAGCCAGCTCTGACGCGCGTTGTTGATCCCGTTCGATCAGCTTCACGCTGTAGTCTTTTTCCAGCCGTCTCGCCAGACCTGCGCCAATATTACCGCCGCCAACCAGCATAATACGTTTATACGGTTTTTCGAGACGCTGTAGTTCACTCATCACCGCACGGATATGCTGAGAAGCCGCAATAAAGAAGACTTCATCCCCGGCTTCTACAATGGTGGAACCTTGCGGACGAATAGGTCTGTCGTGACGGAAAATCGCCGCAACACGCGTATCGATATGTGGCATATGCTCGCGCATTGTCGACAGGGCATTACCAATCAGCGGGCCCCCGTAATAAGCCTTCACGACCGCCAGGCTTACTTTCCCTTCAGCAAAGTTCACAACCTGCAACGCGCCCGGGTACTCAATCAGACGATAAATACTGTCGATAACCAGCTGTTCAGGCGCAATAAGATGGTCGATGGGTACCGCTTCGGAATTAAACAGCTTCTCCGCATCCCGGACATAGTCCGGAGAACGAATGCGGGCGATGCGGTTTGGGGTGTTGAAAAGCGAGTAGGCCACCTGACATGCAACCATGTTGGTTTCATCAGAACTGGTTACTGCAACCAGCATGTCGGCATCGTCCGCGCCCGCTTCCCGAAGCACACGTGGATGAGAGCCGTGCCCCTGAACAACGCGGAGGTCGAACTTGTCCTGCAAAACGCGCAGGCGATCGCCATTGGTATCCACAATGGTGATATCGTTGTTTTCGCCCACGAGATTTTCCGCCAGCGTTCCGCCAACTTGCCCTGCGCCCAGAATGATAATTTTCATCTTTTGTGACCTGTTCTCAACATCACTCTTTGATTAGCTTAGCGTAAAAGAAACCATCACCCTCTTCTGCGCCCGGCAGGTTTTGCAGACCCGGGTGCTCAGGCGTTCCCGTATCGTGCAGCGTAGCGTCCGGGGTGCGTTTCAGGAAAGCCGCAATTTGCTGACTGTTCTCTTCCGGGAGAACAGAGCAGGTTGCATACACCAGGGTTCCGCCGGGTTTGAGATGCGGCCAGATGGCATCCAGAATTTCGGATTGCAACTGGGCAAGCTCCTTGATATCACGATCGCGACGCAGCCATTTGATATCGGGATGACGACGAATCACGCCGGTTGCTGAGCAGGGGGCGTCCAGCAAAATGCGATCGAACCGGGTATCACCACACCAGTCAGCGGGTTTGCGTCCATCGCCTTGCTTAACCTGTGCTTTCATACCCAGACGCTTAAGGTTGTCATAGACGCGTGAAAGGCGCTGCTCATCAACATCCACGGCCATCACGCTGGCCTGCGGCGCCACTTCCAGGATGTGCGTTGTTTTCCCCCCTGGCGCTGCACAGAGATCGAGGATCTGCTCCCCGTCTTTCGGCTCAAGCCAGGTCATGCAGCCCTGAGCAGATGCGTCCTGTACCGTTACCCAGCCCTCTTCAAAACCGGGTAATGCATGTACCGGTGCAGGGGAGGCTAAACGAACCGCATAAGGATAAGCAGCGTGTGTGAAGCCGCTCATTCCGGCCTCTTCCAGCAGGGCCAGCCATGCGTCGCGTGTATGATGGTTACGATTGACGCGTAACCACATCGGCGGACGTTGATTATTGGCATCCACAATGTCTTGCCATTGCTGTGGGTAGGCTTTTTTAAGGCGATTCAGCAGCCATTCAGGGTGAAGGAAGCGCGCTTCGCTTTGCGCAAATTCTGCCAGCAGTTCGTCCTGCTGACGCTGGAACTGACGCAGCACGCCGTTGATCAATCCTTTTAGCTGAGGACGTTTAATCGCAACGGCACCCTCCACTGTCTCGGCCAGCGCAGCATGAGGTGGAATGCGGGTATGAAGAAGCTGGTAGAAACCGACCATGATCAAATAATGCACGGTACGCTGCTTGCCGCTCATCGGGCGTGACATCAGCTTGTTAATCAACCACTCAAGCTGAGAGAGGGTGCGCAGCACGCCAAAGCACAGCTCCTGAAGCAGGGCTTTGTCTTTATCGGAAACCTTTTGTTGCAGTGGAGGCAGGACATTACTCAGTGACTGGCCCTGCTCGATAACCTGCTCAACGGCCTGAGCCGCCATAGTGCGTAGATTTTGTCTTTTCATAACCGTAAAAATAAAAATGCCCGGAAACACCGGGCCTTAAGAATAAATTTGTTCAGGCAAGGCGATTGCCAGGGATGAACCATTCACGACGAGAATTTAATAGATCCTGCGCGCTCATTGCCTTTTTACCGGCCGGTTGCAGCGATTCAAGATTCAGTATCCCTTCTCCGGTCGCAACCTGGATACCGTTTTTGCTGGCGTCGATAATCGTACCGGGCTCTGCCGATGCATTGCCGTTAATAACTGAAGCTTTCCAGACTTTCACTGGCTGCTCATCAATCATCAACCAGCTCATCGGCCATGGATTAAAGGCGCGGATGCAGCGTTCGAGTTGAGCTGCTGACAGGGACCAGTCGATCCGGGCTTCTTCTTTACTCAGTTTCTCAGCATAGGTCACCTGTGCCTCATCCTGCACTTCAGGTGTCGCTGTATTGTCAGCAAGCTGTTGCAGCGTCTCAATCAGCCCCTGCGGGCCGAGATCCGCCAGCTTGTCATACAGCGTGGCGCTGGTATCTTCTGCGGTGATGGGACACGCCAGTTTATACAGCATGTCGCCCGTGTCTAAACCTACGTCCATCTTCATGATTGTCACGCCAGTTTCAGCATCGCCTGCCCACAGAGCGCGCTGAATAGGGGCTGCACCACGCCAGCGTGGGAGCAAAGAACCATGAACGTTAACACAGCCCAGGCGGGGCATATCAAGTACCGCTTTCGGCAGAATGAGGCCGTAAGCCACAACTACCATCACGTCCGCGTTCAGGTCTGCCACTAACTTATGGTTTTCCTCAGGTCGTAATGACGCAGGCTGGAAAACCGGTAAACCATGTGTTTCTGCCAGTACCTTAACCGGGCCAGGCATCAGTTTTTTACCGCGGCCAGCCGGACGGTCCGGCTGAGTAAATACGCCAACAATCTGATGGCCAGACGTTAACAGCGCGTCGAGATGACGCGCTGCAAAATCAGGGGTACCCGCGAAGATTATACGTAGTGATGTAGACACGTTATTCCTTGTATCCGGGGGCGTTAAGCGCGAGAACGCAAACGATCCAGTTTCTCAACTTTCTGACGAATACGCTGTTGCTTCAGAGGTGAGAGGTAATCGATAAACAGTTTACCGACCAGGTGATCCATCTCATGCTGAATGCAAATTGCCAGCAGATCGTCGGCTTCCAGCTCAAACGGATTGCCGTCACGATCCAGTGCGCGGATTTTAACTTTTTCGGCACGTGGCACCAAAGCGCGCTGTTCAGGGATAGACAGACAGCCTTCCTCAATACCTGTTTCGCCGCTTTTTTCCAGCAGCTCAGGGTTGATCAGCACCAGGCGCTCATCACGATTTTCAGAAACGTCGATCACAATAATACGTTTGTGAATGTCTACCTGGGTCGCGGCAAGGCCAATGCCTTCTTCAGCGTACATGGTATCGAACATATCATCGACGATACGCTGAATTTCTGCATTCACTTCTTTAACCGGTTCCGCGACGATGCGAAGGCGCTCGTCAGGAATATGTAACACTTGCAAAACTGCCATAAATTTCCAGAGTCGTGTTCAGGAGTTGATAAGAATATTACTTCTATTCTAGACAAATCCCCGGTCGATTGACAGCATCAGTGACCAATCGCAAAGATTGCTGAGGCTG
Organism: Enterobacter hormaechei subsp. hoffmannii; assembly: GCF_001729745.1. GTDB lineage: Bacteria > Pseudomonadota > Gammaproteobacteria > Enterobacterales > Enterobacteriaceae > Enterobacter > Enterobacter intestinihominis. Next base: position 4,083,521 of record NZ_CP017186.1, on the reverse strand, counting down.
CTTATGGCAGGGAAAAGGATGACGTCCACAGAGATATGGTTACGGCTTATAAACATTGGGTCGTTATACGGTGATGCGATGCTGGAGATTGCGCAGAGGCTGCTTCGCCAGGCAACCGTCGATGCTGAAGCTGTCAACGCGTCAGGGCTTTCGCCCAAACATGCCGTAAAGTTTTTTTCGTTCAGTGAGAGTGAGCTTGAACGTAGTCTGGAATGGCTGGAACACGCCGACAACCACCTTCTCACGGCGGATGATCCTCGCTTCCCGCCATTGTTGCGTTCTATCCCTGATTTTCCCGGGGCGCTATTTGTGCGAGGCCGCGTTGACGTGCTTAATAGCATGCAGCTTGCGGTTGTGGGCAGCCGTGCGCCCTCGTGGTATGGCGAGCGTTGGGGGAAAATGCTGAGCGAACAGCTGTCCCAATGTGGCTTTACGATCACCAGTGGTCTGGCTTGCGGCATCGACGGTGTAGCACATCATGCGGCGTTGTCTGCAAAAGGGCGAAGTGTCGCCGTGCTTGGCAATGGTCTTTTTAGTCTCTATCCGCGTCGTCATCACATTCTGGCTGAGCAACTTATCGCTTCAGAGGGGACAATAGTGTCTGAGTTTTCACTCTCAACACCGCCCAGACCGGGTAACTTTCCACGGCGTAACCGGATCATCAGTGGGTTAAGCCAGGGTGTGCTGGTGGTCGAAGCTGCGATTCGGAGTGGATCGCTGGTTACCGCAAGGTGCGCACTGGAGCAGGGGCGTGAAGTTTTTGCGCTGCCCGGCCCGTTGGGGAACCCCGGCTGCGAAGGCCCTCACTGGCTGATAAAACAGGGGGCGACGCTGGTGACCTGCAAAGAAGATATCCTTGAAAATTTGCAGTATGGACTGCATTGGTTGCAGGATGATCTCCAAAAGCGACATATTTCATCGGATCAGGAGGCAGTAGCATTGCCATTTCCCAAGCTCCTGGCTAACGTAGGAGATGAGGTAACACCTGTTGACGTTGTCGCTGAACGTGCCGGCCAACCTGTGCCAGTAACGGTAGCACAGCTACTCGAACTGGAGTTAGCAGGGTGGATCGCAGCTGTACCCGGCGGCTATGTCCGATTAAGGAGGGCATGCCATGTTCGACGTACTGATGTATTTGTTTGAGACTTACATCCACAACGAAGCAGAAATGCAGGTGGATCAGGACAAATTAACACGGGATCTGACCGACGCAGGTTTTGAGCGGGAAGATATATATAATGCGTTGATGTGGCTGGATAAGTTGGCTGATTATCAGGACGGCCTCGCCGAACCGATGCAGCTTGCTTCTGACCCATTGTCTGTGCGCATCTATACAGCTGAAGAGTGTGAAAGGCTGGATGCCAGCTGCCGGGGATTCATTTTATTCCTCGAGCAGATTCAGGTGCTAAACCTCGAAACGAGAGAGATGGTGATAGAGCGCGTCATGGCGCTGGATACTGCTGAGTTTGAACTGGAAGATCTGAAATGGGTGATCCTGATGGTTCTGTTCAACATTCCAGGCTGTGAAAATGCCTATCAGCAAATGGAAGAATTACTCTTTGAAGTGAATGAAGGTATGCTGCATTAATTCTATGTGCAGCAACAAGAGTTGTTATGGCCAAATCAGCACTCTTCACGGTGCATAAAAACGAGCCCTGCCCACAGTGCGGGGCAGAACTTGTTATTCGGTCCGGGAAACACGGTCCGTTTCTCGGTTGTTCACACTATCCGGAATGTGATTATGTCCGTCCCCTGAAAAGCCAGGCGGATGGACATATCGTCAAAATTCTGGAGGGACAGCTTTGTCCTCTCTGTGGCGGTGAACTGGCGCTGCGGCAGGGGCGGTTCGGGATGTTTATCGGATGCAGCCGCTACCCGGAGTGTGAACATACGGAACAAATTGATAAGCCAGATGAAACGGCAATTGCCTGCCCTCAGTGCCAGCGTGGCCAATTGGTGCAGCGGCGCTCTCGTTATGGCAAGACCTTCCATTCGTGCGATCGCTATCCTGAATGCCAGTTCGTCATCAATTTCAAACCAGTAGCGGGCGTCTGCTCTCATTGCGATTATCCGTTACTTATAGAGAAGAAAACCGCGCAAGGCTTGAAACGCTTTTGCGCCAGTAAACAATGTGGAAAGCCGGTTTCGGCGGATCAAATCAGTGAATAATAACCTGCCATCAGGCTCCATCGCGCAGGCGGTGGAAATCCTGAAAAAAGAAGAAGTCATCGCCTATCCAACAGAAGCCGTTTTCGGGGTCGGGTGTGATCCTGACAGCGAAGTCGCCGTTAACCGTCTGCTGGCGCTAAAACAGCGGCCTGTCGAAAAAGGATTGATTTTGATCGCTGCGAACTACGAGCAGCTTAAGCCTTATATTGATGATTCCATGCTGACACCTGCACAGCGGGAAACCATTTTCTCTGCGTGGCCTGGTCCCGTGACGTTTGTTTTTCCTGCACAGCCGACAACGCCGCGCTGGTTAACCGGGCGTTTCGATTCACTCGCGGTACGTGTCACCGACCATCCGCTGGTGGTGGAGTTATGCCAGGCGTTTGGTAAACCTCTGGTTTCAACCAGCGCCAACCTGACCGGGCTTCCCCCTTGTCGGACAACCGAAGAAGTTCTGGCGCAGTTCGGGAATGATTTCCCGGTAGCCGTGGGTGAAACCGGTGGTCGTCTTAACCCGTCAGAAATTCGCGATGCCTTGACCGGCGAACGTTTTCGCCAGGGATAATGTGATGGAAACCTATGCTGTTTTTGGTAACCCGATCGCGCACAGCAAGTCGCCTCTGATCCATCGGCTGTTTGCGGAGCAATTGCATATAGATCACCCGTATGGTCGGGTTCTTGCGCCTGTTGATGCATTTATACCGACGCTGAATAGCTTTTTTGATGCGGGTGGTAAAGGTGCGAACGTCACGGTGCCTTTTAAAGAAGAGGCTTTCGGGCGCGCGGATGAACTGACCGAACGTGCGTCGCTCGCTGGCGCCGTCAATACTCTTAAGCGGCTTGAAGATGGTCGCCTTCTGGGCGATAACACCGATGGGATTGGTTTACTCAGCGATCTGGAGCGATTGTCGTTTATTAAACCAGGCTTTCGGATCCTGCTGATCGGCGCGGGTGGCGCCTCGCGCGGCGTATTGCTTCCTCTTCTTTCGCTGGATTGTGCGGTGACAATCACCAACCGTACTTTCTCCAGAGCAGAAGAGCTGGCGGCGTTGTTCGCACACACAGGCAGCGTAGCTGCGGTAGCACCTGACGATCTCGCGCGTCACGAATTTGATCTTGTGATTAATGCCACCTCAAGCGGTATTAATGGAGAGATCCCGGCGATTCCTGCATCCCTGATTCATTCCCACATCTACGCCTATGACATGTTTTATCAAAAAGGGAAAACGCCCTTTCTGACCTGGTGCGAACAACAGGGGGCAAAACACGTGGCTGATGGTCTGGGAATGCTGGTGGGGCAGGCGGCTCATGCGGTGCTACTCTGGCATGGCCTGTTACCCGCTGTAGAACCGGTGATTGAAAAGCTCAAACAGGAACTGACGGCGTGAATCAGGCGATTCATTTTCCCGACAGAGAAATCTGGGATGAAAACAAGCAAGCGGTTTGTTTCCCGGTGCTGGTGCATGGTATGCAGCTTACCTGTGCGATTAAAGGGGAAACGTTGCTTCAGCGCTTTGGGGGGGCAGATCCGTTAGCGGTCTTTTGCGAAAATCGCTGGGACCTGGAAGAGGATGCCAGCGATTTGATCCGCGATCAGCAGGAAGACGATCAGGGTTGGATCTGGTTATCCTGATCCAGATAGTCATTTTTCCATTTAACGTAATTGTTCGCTGAGTATTTCAATCCTTCGATCTCCGTCTCTTTTAGGGGGCGGATCTGTTTAACCGGGCTGCCTAAATAGAGATACCCACTTTCAAGACGCTTGTTTTGCGGAACAAGACTCCCTGCGCCAATCATTACGTCATCTTCTACAATGACGCCATCCAGCAAAATCGATCCCATCCCAACGAGAACCCTGTTACCGATCGTGCAGCCGTGGAGCATCACTTTATGGCCGACGGTAACATCTTCCCCAACAATGAGCGGGTTGCCCTCAGGGTTATAAGATGACTTATGAGTCACATGCAACACGCTGCCGTCCTGAATATTGGTGCGTGCACCGATTGCAACGTAGTTAACATCGCCCCGGATCGCGACAAGTGGCCAGATGCTGACATCATCGGCCATGCGAACATCACCAATGACCACGCTGCTGGCATCGATCATCACGCGATCGCCTTTTTGGGGGAACAGATGTTTATAAGGACGTAATACTGCAAACATATCTACCTCGATACAGATGAGCGTTATTAAAGAAGACTTTGATCGTATTCCTGGAGCGAGGCAAGGCAAAATGCGTCAATTTTTAAGCGGATCGGGTGGGTTTTCAGCGAAAAGCACGGAAAATCATCAGTTGGAAAAAAAGATCTAAAAAATACTTGTGCTAAAAACTGGGATCCCTATAATGCGCCTCCATCGACACGGCAGATGTGAATCACTTCACAGACTACCCGGTCGGTTGAAGAGAAAAATCCTGAAATAACGGGTTGACTCTGAAAGAGGAAAGCGTAATATACGCCACCTCGCGACAGAGCGCTGAAGCGCGTCGCAACTGCTCTTTAACAATTTATCAGACAATCTGTGTGGGCACTCAAAGTGACATGGATTCTTAACGTCGCAAGACGAAAAATGAATACCAAGTCTCTGAGTGAACATACGTAATTCATTACGAAGTTTAATTCACGAGCATCAAACTTAAATTGAAGAGTTTGATCATGGCTCAGATTGAACGCTGGCGGCAGGCCTAACACATGCAAGTCGAACGGTAACAGGAAGCAGCTTGCTGCTTCGCTGACGAGTGGCGGACGGGTGAGTAATGTCTGGGAAACTGCCTGATGGAGGGGGATAACTACTGGAAACGGTAGCTAATACCGCATAACGTCGCAAGACCAAAGAGGGGGACCTTCGGGCCTCTTGCCATCGGATGTGCCCAGATGGGATTAGCTAGTAGGTGGGGTAACGGCTCACCTAGGCGACGATCCCTAGCTGGTCTGAGAGGATGACCAGCCACACTGGAACTGAGACACGGTCCAGACTCCTACGGGAGGCAGCAGTGGGGAATATTGCACAATGGGCGCAAGCCTGATGCAGCCATGCCGCGTGTATGAAGAAGGCCTTCGGGTTGTAAAGTACTTTCAGCGGGGAGGAAGGCGACAGGGTTAATAACCCTGTCGATTGACGTTACCCGCAGAAGAAGCACCGGCTAACTCCGTGCCAGCAGCCGCGGTAATACGGAGGGTGCAAGCGTTAATCGGAATTACTGGGCGTAAAGCGCACGCAGGCGGTCTGTCAAGTCGGATGTGAAATCCCCGGGCTCAACCTGGGAACTGCATTCGAAACTGGCAGGCTAGAGTCTTGTAGAGGGGGGTAGAATTCCAGGTGTAGCGGTGAAATGCGTAGAGATCTGGAGGAATACCGGTGGCGAAGGCGGCCCCCTGGACAAAGACTGACGCTCAGGTGCGAAAGCGTGGGGAGCAAACAGGATTAGATACCCTGGTAGTCCACGCCGTAAACGATGTCGACTTGGAGGTTGTGCCCTTGAGGCGTGGCTTCCGGAGCTAACGCGTTAAGTCGACCGCCTGGGGAGTACGGCCGCAAGGTTAAAACTCAAATGAATTGACGGGGGCCCGCACAAGCGGTGGAGCATGTGGTTTAATTCGATGCAACGCGAAGAACCTTACCTACTCTTGACATCCAGAGAACTTAGCAGAGATGCTTTGGTGCCTTCGGGAACTCTGAGACAGGTGCTGCATGGCTGTCGTCAGCTCGTGTTGTGAAATGTTGGGTTAAGTCCCGCAACGAGCGCAACCCTTATCCTTTGTTGCCAGCGGTTAGGCCGGGAACTCAAAGGAGACTGCCAGTGATAAACTGGAGGAAGGTGGGGATGACGTCAAGTCATCATGGCCCTTACGAGTAGGGCTACACACGTGCTACAATGGCGCATACAAAGAGAAGCGACCTCGCGAGAGCAAGCGGACCTCATAAAGTGCGTCGTAGTCCGGATTGGAGTCTGCAACTCGACTCCATGAAGTCGGAATCGCTAGTAATCGTGGATCAGAATGCCACGGTGAATACGTTCCCGGGCCTTGTACACACCGCCCGTCACACCATGGGAGTGGGTTGCAAAAGAAGTAGGTAGCTTAACCTTCGGGAGGGCGCTTACCACTTTGTGATTCATGACTGGGGTGAAGTCGTAACAAGGTAACCGTAGGGGAACCTGCGGTTGGATCACCTCCTTACCTTAAAGAACCTGCCTTTGCAGTGCTCACACAGATTGTCTGATGAAAAGTAAATAGCAAGGCGTCTTGCGATTGAGACTGTACGTCCCCTTCGTCTAGAGGCCCAGGACACCGCCCTTTCACGGCGGTAACAGGGGTTCGAATCCCCTAGGGGACGCCACTTGCTGGTTCGTGAGTGAAAGTCACCTGCCGTCATATCTCAAAACTGACTTGCGAGTCATGTTTGAGATATTTGCTCTTTAAAAATCTGGATCAAGCTGAAAATTGAAACGACACACAGCTCATGTGTGTTCGAGTCTCTCAAATTTTCGCAATCAGAAGTGAAACATCTTCGGGTTGTGAGGTTAAGCGACTAAGCGTACACGGTGGATGCCCTGGCAGTCAGAGGCGATGAAGGACGTGCTAATCTGCGAAAAGCGCCGGCGAGGTGATATGAACCTTTGACCCGGCGATGTCCGAATGGGGAAACCCAGTGCAATTCGTTGCACTATCGTTAACTGAATACATAGGTTAACGAGGCGAACCGGGGGAACTGAAACATCTAAGTACCCCGAGGAAAAGAAATCAACCGAGATTCCCCCAGTAGCGGCGAGCGAACGGGGAGCAGCCCGGAGTCTGAATCAGCTTGTGTGTTAGTGGAACGGTCTGGAAAGTCCGACGGTACAGGGTGATAGTCCCGTACACGAAAGCACACTTGCTGTGAACTCGAAGAGTAGGGCGGGACACGTGGTATCCTGTCTGAATATGGGGGGACCATCCTCCAAGGCTAAATACTCCTGACTGACCGATAGTGAACCAGTACCGTGAGGGAAAGGCGAAAAGAACCCCGGCGAGGGGAGTGAAAAAGAACCTGAAACCGTGTACGTACAAGCAGTGGGAGCCTCTTTATGGGGTGACTGCGTACCTTTTGTATAATGGGTCAGCGACTTATATTCTGTAGCAAGGTTAACCGTATAGGGGAGCCGAAGGGAAACCGAGTCTTAACTGGGCGTTAAGTTGCAGGGTATAGACCCGAAACCCGGTGATCTAGCCATGGGCAGGTTGAAGGTTGGGTAACACTAACTGGAGGACCGAACCGACTAATGTTGAAAAATTAGCGGATGACCTGTGGCTGGGGGTGAAAGGCCAATCAAACCGGGAGATAGCTGGTTCTCCCCGAAAGCTATTTAGGTAGCGCCTCGTGAATTCATCTTCGGGGGTAGAGCACTGTTTCGGCTAGGGGGCCATCCCGGCTTACCAACCCGATGCAAACTACGAATACCGAAGAATGTTATCACGGGAGACACACGGCGGGTGCTAACGTCCGTCGTGAAGAGGGAAACAACCCAGACCGCCAGCTAAGGTCCCAAAGTCATGGTTAAGTGGGAAACGATGTGGGAAGGCACAGACAGCCAGGATGTTGGCTTAGAAGCAGCCATCATTTAAAGAAAGCGTAATAGCTCACTGGTCGAGTCGGCCTGCGCGGAAGATGTAACGGGGCTAAACCATGCACCGAAGCTGCGGCAGCGACACTATGTGTTGTTGGGTAGGGGAGCGTTCTGTAAGCCGTTGAAGGTGTGCTGTGAGGCATGCTGGAGGTATCAGAAGTGCGAATGCTGACATAAGTAACGATAAAGCGGGTGAAAAGCCCGCTCGCCGGAAGACCAAGGGTTCCTGTCCAACGTTAATCGGGGCAGGGTGAGTCGACCCCTAAGGCGAGGCCGAAAGGCGTAGTCGATGGGAAACAGGTTAATATTCCTGTACTTGGTGTTACTGCGAAGGGGGGACGGAGAAGGCTATGTCAGCCGGGCGACGGTTGTCCCGGTTTAAGCATGTAGGCGGAGGTTCCAGGTAAATCCGGTACCTTATTAACGCTGAGGTGTGATGACGAGGCACTACGGTGCTGAAGTGATAAATGCCCTGCTTCCAGGAAAAGCCTCTAAGCATCAGGTAACACGAAATCGTACCCCAAACCGACACAGGTGGTCAGGTAGAGAATACCAAGGCGCTTGAGAGAACTCGGGTGAAGGAACTAGGCAAAATGGTGCCGTAACTTCGGGAGAAGGCACGCTGATATGTAGGTGAAGTCCCTGCGGACGGAGCTGAAATCAGTCGAAGATACCAGCTGGCTGCAACTGTTTATTAAAAACACAGCACTGTGCAAACACGAAAGTGGACGTATACGGTGTGACGCCTGCCCGGTGCCGGAAGGTTAATTGATGGGGTTAGCGGCAACGCGAAGCTCTTGATCGAAGCCCCGGTAAACGGCGGCCGTAACTATAACGGTCCTAAGGTAGCGAAATTCCTTGTCGGGTAAGTTCCGACCTGCACGAATGGCGTAATGATGGCCAGGCTGTCTCCACCCGAGACTCAGTGAAATTGAACTCGCTGTGAAGATGCAGTGTACCCGCGGCAAGACGGAAAGACCCCGTGAACCTTTACTATAGCTTGACACTGAACACTGGTCCTTGATGTGTAGGATAGGTGGGAGGCTTTGAAGCGTGGACGCCAGTCTGCGTGGAGCCAACCTTGAAATACCACCCTTTAATGGCTGGTGTTCTAACGTAGACCCGTAATCCGGGTTGCGGACAGTGTCTGGTGGGTAGTTTGACTGGGGCGGTCTCCTCCCAAAGAGTAACGGAGGAGCACGAAGGTTGGCTAATCCTGGTCGGACATCAGGAGGTTAGTGCAATGGCATAAGCCAGCTTGACTGCGAGCGTGACGGCGCGAGCAGGTGCGAAAGCAGGTCATAGTGATCCGGTGGTTCTGAATGGAAGGGCCATCGCTCAACGGATAAAAGGTACTCCGGGGATAACAGGCTGATACCGCCCAAGAGTTCATATCGACGGCGGTGTTTGGCACCTCGATGTCGGCTCATCACATCCTGGGGCTGAAGTAGGTCCCAAGGGTATGGCTGTTCGCCATTTAAAGTGGTACGCGAGCTGGGTTTAGAACGTCGTGAGACAGTTCGGTCCCTATCTGCCGTGGGCGCTGGAGAATTGAGGGGGGCTGCTCCTAGTACGAGAGGACCGGAGTGGACGCATCACTGGTGTTCGGGTTGTCATGCCAATGGCACTGCCCGGTAGCTAAATGCGGAAGAGATAAGTGCTGAAAGCATCTAAGCACGAAACTTGCCCCGAGATGAGTTCTCCCTGAGACTTTAAGTCTCCTGAAGGAACGTTGAAGACTACGACGTTGATAGGTCGGGTGTGTAAGCGCAGCGATGCGTTGAGCTAACCGATACTAATGAACCGTGAGGCTTAACCTTACAACGCCGAAGATGTTTTGGCGAAGAGAGACAGACACGATTTTCAGCCTGATACAGATTAACAGAATTTGCCTGGCGGCTTTAGCGCGGTGGTCCCACCTGACCCCATGCCGAACTCAGAAGTGAAACGCCGTAGCGCCGATGGTAGTGTGGGGTCTCCCCATGTGAGAGTAGGGAACTGCCAGGCATCAAATTTAGCGTGCTGATATGGCTCAGTTGGTAGAGCGCACCCTTGGTAAGGGTGAGGTCCCCAGTTCGACTCTGGGTATCAGCACCACTTTATACTTAGGTTAAAGTTCGGCAAGAAGTAAAAGAATTTGTCTGGCGGCTTTAGCGCGGTGGTCCCACCTGACCCCATGCCGAACTCAGAAGTGAAACGCCGTAGCGCCGATGGTAGTGTGGGGTCTCCCCATGTGAGAGTAGGGAACTGCCAGACATCAAACAAGTAGAAAGGCCATCCGAAAGGATGGCCTTTTTGCGTTATGCCCTCAGCTAAACCAATTTCCTTATCAGATATTCCAACGAGTGCCGTTAATACCTTACTTGACGTATTAAAGCGTCTTAACCCAGCTATAAATGAATTCACGGAATGCATAATGCTTACTCGCAGCAGCGTTAAATCAATTCAGTGATTCAGACGGAGGTTGTATGGGTAAGGAAATAGGGCTATAAAAAAACAGGATACTGAATCTAAAAATTATCTGATGATATCTGAGAGGGGAAATATACATCCCTTTGATTAGATAAAATAAAAGCGCGGCGATGGCCGCGCTTTTAAAAGGATTATTTAGTCAGGGCGACAATACCGAGAGTCAGGCCAGCTATTGCTGCGGCGCCACCGGCAATCGCACCTGCTGTTTCCCAGTTATCCTGGGTAGTCCCCTTCATACAGGTATTGGTGTGAACCAGTCGCCCCTGATCGTCGTATACCGGTACACAGGGAGAGTCGTGCGCGCAACCCGCAAGCAGCGCAGCGAGGAGTGCAACGGAAAGGAATCTTTTCATGATGTTACCTCAATATGATCGCTTATTCGCTTAAGAGCCGATGCGGCAATTTACGAATTGATGATTATTTTACCACCGCACTAATACCATACAGCACGGGGAATAATCTCAAATTGTGTGGATTGTAAAAATCATGGAGAAAAAAGAGGGGCGTTGATTATTTATGGAGGAAATGTGAAGAGATGTCTTTTTATTAGAATGCTGACAGGAAATTAAAAAGGCACCAGAGGTGCCTTTATGATTTTCATTAATCCTTATGCTTTGTAAACCGTCTCCGGACAACAACGAAGAAAACAGGAACAAAGAAAATGGCCAGCAGAGTGGCTGACAGCATCCCGCCCATCACGCCCGTCCCGACAGCGTTTTGTGCCCCACTACCTGCGCCACAACTGATGACCAGAGGCATCACACCAAGGATAAATGCCAGAGAGGTCATCAGGATAGGGCGCAGACGCATACGTGAGGCTTCCAGCGTGGCTTCAATAATCCCTTTGCCTTCTTTATCCATAAGATCCTTGGCGAACTCAACGATCAGTATGGCGTTTTTGGCTGATAAACCAATTGTCGTAAGCAGACCAACCTGGAAGTAAACGTCATTGTTCAGCCCACGTATTGATGCAGCCAGAAGCGCGCCGATCACCCCCAGGGGCACAACCAGCATGACCGAGAATGGAATTGACCAGCTTTCATAGAGAGCCGCCAGACACAGGAACACCACAATCAGTGAAATGGCATACAGTGCTGGAGCCTGATTTCCGGAAAGACGTTCCTGATAAGACATCCCCGTCCAGTCGTAGCCAATTCCGGAAGGCAGTTTCGACGCAAGGCTTTCCATCATCTCCATTGCCTCACCGGTACTTTTGCCTGGCGCAGACTCACCGAGGATCTCCATTGATGGCATCCCATTGTAACGTTCCAGACGAGGTGAGCCGTACACCCAGTGAGAGCTGCTAAAGGCAGAGAAAGGCACCATTTCGCCGTTAGCACTACGCACATACAGGTCGTTAATATCTCCTGGTAACATACGGAAGCGAGCATCAGCCTGGACATAAACTTTTTTCACGCGTCCATGATCGATAAAGTCGTTCACATAAGTGCCACCCAATGCTGTTGAGATGGTCTGATTGACATCAGATATGCTCACACCCAGCGCCTGGGCCTTCTCCTGGTCGACATCCAGTTTGTACTGTGGCGTATCTTCCAGTCCGTTAGGACGCACGCGGACCAGTAAGTCAGGATGTTCCCTTACCATGCCAAGCAGTTGGTTACGTGCCTGCGTGAGCTGCGTATGTCCCAGGTTTGCCTGGTCAATCAGTTCAAAGTCAAAGCCTGTTGCGGTACCCAGTTCAATAATGGCAGGGAGGTTAAACGGAAATACAAGACCATCTTTGATCTGGCTAAACGCTTTCGTTGCGCGGCTGACAATCGCCTCAACGCCGTTTTCCTTGCCCGGGCGTTCTTCCCATGGCTTCAGGCTGACGAAAGCGATACCGGAGTTCTGCCCCTGCCCGCTAAAGCTAAATCCGTTTACGGTAAAGACCGATTCAACGTTCGCTTTCTCTTTCGTCAGATAATAGTCCTGAACCTGATCGAGTACCTGCTGGGTACGCATCTGCGTCGCCCCTGCCGGCAGCTGAACCATCGTCATAAACACCCCCTGATCCTCTTCCGGCAGGAAGGAGGAAGGCAGGCGCAGGAACAGTATTGCCATGCCGCCGACGATGATGACGTAAACCAGCAGATAGCGTCCGGTCTTACGTAAAATGCCGCTCACGCTGTTGCTGTAGTGCTCCACGCTCTTATCAAAAAGCGCGTTAAACCAGCCGAAGAATCCACCTTTCTTTTCATGATGGTCGCTGGAAACCGGTTTGAGCAGCGTTGCACATAAAGCAGGCGTTAATATCAACGCCACCAGCACCGATAAGGCCATCGCGGAGACAATGGTCAGCGAGAACTGGCGATAGATAGCCCCGGTTGAACCTCCAAAAAATGCCATCGGAATAAACACCGCTGAAAGCACCATGGCAATGCCCACCAGAGCGCCCTGGATTTGCTCCATCGACTTCTGGGTCGCCTCTTTTGGCGGCAGCTTGTCCTCAACCATGACGCGTTCTACGTTCTCAACCACCACGATGGCATCATCGACGAGCAAACCTATCGCCAATACCATCCCGAACATCGTCAGGGTGTTAATGGAGAAACCAAACGCAGCCAGTACTGCAAAGGTACCCAGTAGCACCACGGGCACGGCAATAGTCGGAATAAGGGTCGCCCGCAGGTTTTGCAGGAACAAGTACATCACCAGGAACACGAGAACGATCGCTTCAAACAGCGTCTTCACCACTTCATGGATTGAGATCTTCACGAAAGGTGTGGTGTCGTACGGATAAACGACTTTCAGGCCCTGAGGGAAGAAGGGCTGCAACTGCGCCAGTTTACTCTTAATGGCGGCAGCGGTATCCAGCGCGTTTGCGCCAGTCGCCAGCTTGATCCCGAGCCCCGTTGCTGCCTGGCCATTGATTTTGGTGACCATGTTGTAGTTTTCGCCACCCAGCTCAATGCGGGCCACATCTTTCAGGTGGACCATTGAACCGTCCTGGTTCACCTTCAGCGTCACACGGCCAAACTCCTCCGGTGATTTCAGGCGCGTTTGAGCAATAATTGAGGCGTTCAGTTGCTGCCCTGGTACGGACGGCGTTCCTCCCAACTGGCCCGCAGCAATCTGGTCGTTCTGCGTTTTCAGTTGGTTAATGACATCCAACGGCGTGAGCTGATATTTATTCATCGCGTTGCTGTCCAGCCAGATGCGCATTGCATACTGCGCACCGAACAGCTGCACATCACCGACGCCGGAAGTACGGCTGATCGCATCTTTTACGTTAGAAGCGACATAGTCGGAGATATCATCCTGAGTGAGGTTTTTATTATCCGACACAAATCCCGCGACCAGCAGGAAGCTGCTGCTGGATTTTTCCACGCCGATCCCCTGTTGCTGTACTTCTTGCGGTAGCAGCGGCATAGCGAGCTGGAGTTTGTTCTGAACCTGCACCTGCGCGATATCAGGATCCGTACCCGACTCGAACGTCAGGGTGATGGTGACGTTACCGGCAGAATCACTGGTGGACGACATGTACATCAGATTGTCGATTCCGTTCATGTTCTGTTCGATAACCTGCGTCACGGTATCCTGGACCGTCTGGGCATCAGCGCCAGGGTAGGTCGCTGTCACCGCAACTGCTGGCGGCGCAATGGTTGGATATTGCGCCACCGGCAGTTTTAAAATGGCCAGCCCGCCCGCAATCATCAGAATGATGGAGAGCACCCAGGCGAAAACAGGCCGTTGAATAAAGAAATTAGCCATCTCGTTATCCCTTAACTGGCTGGAGTCGCGGCGGTATCAGGAATAGCCACGGCGGTGACGCCAGGGCGAACTTTTTGCAGGCCGCTGATAATGACGCGGTCGCCATTTTTCAGACCTTCCGTGATCAACCACCGATCGCCAATCGCCTGCGGTGCAACGACAGTGCGAGATTCCACCTGGTTTTTATCGTTTACCACAAGCACGGTTGCATCACCGCGAGGTGTACGGGTTACCCCCTGCTGGGGAACAAGGATGGCATCAGGCTGTGTGCCTTCGTCAATGCGTGCACGGACAAACATACCCGGTAACAGCATATGCTGAGGGTTAGGGAAGAGAGCGCGAAGGGTGATTGAGCCGGTACTTTCATCTACCGTGACATCAGAGAACTGGAGCGTTCCTTTCAGCGGATAAGGCTGGCCATTTTCCATCAGCAACTCAACGCTGCTGGTGTCTCCCTTTTGCAGGCTCGTCTGCTGCTTCAGACGCATAAAATCGCTGCTGGATTGCGTTACATCGACATAAATGGGATCGAGCTGCTGAACTGTCGCCAGTGCGGTTGACTGACCATTAGTGACTAACGCCCCTTCAGTGACGCTGGATTTGCCAATGCGCCCGTTGATTGGCGATGTGACTTTCGTATAAGCAAGATTGATCCGCGCGCTTTCAACGCCAGCTTTCGCGGCAACGACGCTTGCATCCGCCTGCTGGGCGGTTGCCACCGCCTGATCATACTCCTGCTTGCTCACATATTGCGTACCGACCAGCGGAAGGTAACGTTTTACCGTCAGATGGGCTATGTTTGCCGCCGCCTGCGCTTTTACCAGTTCACCTTTCGCATTGTCGTAGGCTGCCTGATAGGTGGCCGGATCGATCTGATAAAGTGATTCACCCGCTTTGACGTCGCTGCCTTCGGTAAAATTACGGTGCAGAATGATACCACTTACCTGGGGACGAACCTCCGCTACACGATAAGCGTCAGTTCTGCCTGGCAATTCCGTCGTTACGGCCAGTGGCGCGCTTTTGACAATATGAACACTGACCTGAGGAGCTTGCCCATGCTGCTGTGGGTTTTCTTGTCCATCGCACCCGGCGAGCAGTGCAGCACAGACAATGAAACCGGATAAGGGTAAGCGTCTGAAGTGATTCGTCATTACTGTTCCTTAAACTACCCTTGAACCGATATATGCCATAAGTCGGTGAAAGGGTGTGAGGCAAAAAAAGAAATGTAGCTGCGTATAATAATGAGGGTATTCAAGGTTTTTTAATTTATAAGTGCTGATGGAGGCAATAAAAAGCAAAATCAGATTCTGAACCAGTGTATTCGAAATCCGGCTTCTGTCAGGATAATCAACGGAATACTTATGAGTAAAAACAAACTATTTATTTAATGAATTTGATTCGCTCAATTTATTCGTATGAATTATAAATTAAATGAATTGACTTTTTTTGTGCAAAACTAAAACGGGTTATGGTGAATACTTTGACTTACACGACCCTTTAATAACGTTTGATGTCGTATCAACCGTATAAGTAATGAGTAGCAGGCTATGGCGCGTAAAAAGAAAGAAGAGGCTCAAAAGACCCGGCAGCAGCTGATTGAAGCCGCTATCGGGCTATTCGCGACACGTGGCGTGGCTAATACCACGCTTACCGACATCGCCGATGCTGCTCAACTTACTCGCGGGGCGGTTTACTGGCATTTTTCGAGTAAAGCGGAAATATTTAACGCCATCTGGGAACAGCAATTGCCGCTGCGTGAAATGATTCGTGACAGGTTAATACTTTCTGAAAAAGATGACCCTTTGTTAATGCTTCGTGAACAGTTTATTGTCGCGCTGCAATATATTGCGAGCGAGCCACGTCAGTATGCTCTTTTACAAATTCTGTATCATAAGTGTGAATTTCATGACGATGTGATTTCAGAATGTGAAATACGCAAGCGGATCGGTTTAAACGATACTTATCTTCGCAGGACGTTGAGACAATGCGTTGCGCGTAGCATTATTTCTTCCCAAACTAATATTGAACTGGCGCTGATTGTTTTCCACGCATTTTTTAGCGGAGTCATTAAAAACTGGTTAATGGATAGCAACAGTTTTAATCTGTACAAACAGGCGCCGGCGCTGGTGGATAATATTCTTGCAACACTAAATATCACTCGAGTGGCGCCAGTGTTCTACGATACAGCCTCATGATTGCATACGGGATGGTGACATCTCCCCGTGCTGGCACTGTTCCATAATAGCCTGCGCGGTAATCGGTTTGCCCAGCAGATAACCCTGTAGCGTATTGCATCCCAGTTCTGTCAGAAAGGTCTGCTGCGCTGCGGTTTCGACCCCTTCTGCCACGACCTTCAGATTCAGCGTTTTTGCCAGGGCGATAATCGCCGAGACGATCGTCGCATCTTCACTCTCTCCACTTAACTCTTTTACAAAAGCACGATCGATTTTCAACTCGCAGGCAGGGAGTCGCTTAAGATAAAGAAGGCTTGAATAACCTGTACCAAAATCGTCTATCGAGGCTTTTACGCCCGCATCCGTCAGCGCTGTCAGGACACGAACGCTTTCGTCCGGATTGCTCATCGCCGTGGTTTCGGTCACCTCCAGGATCAACATGCCGGGCGGTACGCTATGGCGCGTCAGACAATCGAGAACCGTTTTAACCAGTGACGGCTGTTCGAACTGCAACGTAGAAAGATTCACCGCCATTGACCAATCCGTGTGGCCCTGAAGGTGCCATTCTCGCAGCTGGCGGCAGGCCTCATCGATTACCCAGTCTCCAATTGGAATAATCAGCCCGGTTTTCTCTGCAAGCGGTAGAAACAGGTCGGGGGGCAGTAATCCCTGTTTGGGATGCTGCCAGCGTAACAGCGCTTCAAACCCGAGAACGGGCCCGGCAGGGGCGTGGAATTTAGGTTGATAAAGCAGGCGTAACTCATCACGGTCGATGGCCTGCCACAGATCATTCATCAGCTGTAGATGCGTCTGCGCCAGCGTATTCATTGACGGCTGAAAGAAGTGATAACCGTTGCGACCCATATGTTTCGTGTGGTACATCGCAGCATCAGCGTTAAACATCAGTTCACGATCGGTTTTGCCATCGTGTGGATAGAGCGCAATGCCAATGCTCAGGGTGACCATCAATTCGTAAGGATCGAGATGGAACGGGCTATCAATGACGCGTACCAGTGAATTTGCCAGTGAGGCAGCATCATCCGGGGTAGTGGTTTCGGCCAGCAGGACGAATTCATCCCCACCGATACGCGCCAGCGTGTACTGACCTTTCAACTGCAACAGCAAACGCTGAGTCACCGCAACCAGAAGATTGTCACCGACATCATGACCATAGGCATCGTTGACGGTTTTAAAGCCATCAAGATCCATAAACATCAGCGCGAAAGGGCTTCCTTCGCGATCGGCCTTGCTGATGGCCTGATCGAGGCGATCCTCAAGCAGAATACGATTGGGTAAGCGCGTCAGCGTATCATGCAACGCCAGCTGAGCGAGTTCACGGTTAGCTTCTGCCAGGGATGAGGCCAGCAGCGAGGTACGAGCCTGAAGGCGGGCATCGAACATCGATACCAGCAGCGTAATCCCCAGAATAGCGAGCGCGACCACGCTAACCAGTATCGCCAGCCAGCTCCCGTTAATGCCATGATGGTGGACCATCGTCGACATTGGAAATTGTGCTGCTTCCATGCCGGCGTAATGCATGCCAGCGATAGCGATGCCCATGGTGATCGCCGCCCCCAGACGCATCAACGCCATTCGTGCAGCTTCCTGACGTAAACGGAACGTCAGCCAAAGAGCGGCCAGTGAAGCGGCAAGGGCTATGCCCACAGAGATAGCCATCCACGTTTTATCCCAGACAATACCCGGAGTGACCTCCAGGGCAGCCATACCGGTGTAGTGCATGGTAACTATGCCTGCACCCATCACGACGGCGCCAGGCAGCAGTCGGCGCAAATGTAGCTGCTCGCCGCTAACGAGCCACAGGGCGAACATTGACGAGCTGATGGCGATAATCATCGAAAGCACGGTCAGGGTCGCGTTGTAACTCATGCTCATGGAAAGATCCATCGCCAGCATACCGATGAAATGCATCGCCCACACGCCAATCCCCATCGAAACTCCGCCACCTGCCAGCCAGACGCGTGCAGCGACGCCCTGGCTTCCGGCAACGCGCGCAGCCATATTCAGCGCGGTATAGGCGGCAAGAATGGCGACAATAAAGGAGATGACGACGAGGATTTGGTTGTATTGGCTAACCAGCATGGTCTGTTCACTCGTTGTGAGACGTTAAGCAAGAGCGGTTGGAAAGGGCACAGACATTATCATCGTCAGGAAATGACGAAAAGTGATTTAAGCCCCTGTTTTTATTGGGTGATAACAGAGGGGTACAGGATGGAAGAGGCTAGTCCAGCTCTGAGCAGTTGACCAGTTTTAGCGGGTTCACGGAATTCATATTGCGACATTTATCGGTTTCGGTGCTCATCAGTTCAATCCACTGCATCAGCAGCGCATCGAAAATGAAAACAGAGACAGCAAAAACGACCAGCCACCAGTATTTACGAATCATTGTCATTCCGCGAAAAGAGAGCCTGTAAGGTGGTGGAAATATACACGAAAAGCGGGCGTTGAAAAGTGGGGAAGGAGAAGGTTTACAAAGCGTTGACGGTCGCTCATCCGGGCAATAAAAAAGGCGCTTCCCCATGCCGAAGAGCGCCTTTTTAAACAAGCAGTTAGCTAATCGAAATTAGTTCATGCCGTATTTTTTCAATTTCTTACGCAGGGTACCACGGTTGATGCCCATCATCAGGGCAGCGCGGGTTTGATTACCACGGGTGTATTGCATCACCATGTCCAACAGTGGCTGTTCAACTTCAGCCAGTACCAGCTCATACAGGTCATTAACATCCTGACCGTTCAGTTGAGCAAAATAGTTCTTCAGTGCCTGTTTAACCGAGTCACGCAGGGGCTTTTGAGTCACCTGATCCTGAGAGTTAACGGTAGAAACGGTCAGTACGTCAGAATTTACGCGTTGTTCGAACATAGTTCTGTCAGCTCTTTATTTCATTACGCAAGATTTTCGAAGTATGCCTCCAACGCCTCCAGCTGTTCGCTGGCATCCTCAATGGCGTTGAATGTGCGCCGAAACTGGTCATTTGGAGCGTGCTCCTGGAGATACCAGGATACGTGTTTACGCGCAATTCGGTACCCTTTTGCCTGGCCGTAGTGGTCATGCAGTTCCCGAACATGCGAACAAAGCAAGCGCTTAACCTCTGCCAGAGGCAGCGGGGCAAGCAGCTCCCCAGTGTCCAGATAATGCTGGATTTCCCGAAAGATCCAGGGTCTTCCCTGAGCGGCACGTCCTATCATCAGAGCATCAGCTCCCGTATAGTCGAGCACAGCTCTGGCTTTAAGCGGGTCAGTTATGTCGCCATTCGCGATAATCGGAATGGAAACTTTCTGCTTAACTGCCCGAATGCTGTCGTATTCAGCTTCACCGTTGAACAAACAGGCGCGAGTGCGTCCATGAATGGTCAGGGCCTGAATGCCACAGTCTTCGGCCAGTTGGGCAATCTCTACACAGTTACGGTGTTCCGGCGACCAACCCGTGCGAATCTTCAACGTAACAGGAACGTCCACTGCGCTGACAACCGCCGTCAGGATTGACTTCACCTGGTCGGGGTATTGCAGAAGGGCTGAACCTGCAAGCTTGCGATTCACCTTTTTGGCCGGGCAACCCATATTGATATCAATAATCTGGGCGCCACTTTCCACGTTAATACGCGCGGCATCTGCCATCTCTTCAGGCACGCTTCCGGCAATTTGCACGGTGCGGATACCTGGCTCATCCACGTGCACCATCCGAAGGCGGGACTTGTCGCTTTCCCAAACCTGCGGGTTAGACGACATCATCTCGGAAACGGTTAATCCTGCTCCCATCTCGTAGCACAGCGTCCTGAACGGCCGGTCGGTAATACCTGCCATTGGGGCTGCGATCAGGCGATTTCTAAGCTGGTGGTGTCCGATGCGCATGAGTTAAGAAATGACCATACTGTGACTGCAAGGCGGCGTATATTACGCATTTTTTGCACGAGATGAAAGGCCAAACTTTGAACAATCCTCTGTTGTAGATCAAGGAATCGCCAGTCATTCTTTTCGGATAAGATTATTCGCTATTTAAATCATTGTGTTATGAAGAAATGAACATTTTGTGGGCGCTTACAATTTCCCGTAACTTCTCATCATTTCTGAATAAATGAATCAATTGGCCGGGATAATCTGCTGCGATATACAGCAGATTATGGCGCTTCTTTGCGATCTGCGTCGCATTTCAGCACAGGATATCAGCGCAAAAAATCGGCTTATTCAACAACCAGACGGCCATGAAGCGGCTGAACCGGGCGGCTGTTTTCGTGGTGCATAGTGTGAGTGAATTTTTGCAGCTGTTCAGCAGAGACGGTCAGCGGATGCTTGAGCACCAACCATGTCACCCCTTCTGAGCACGGTGGTGTGGTCAGGGAGCCGCTAAAACGCCAGTAGGTTTTATCCGCAGGCAGTAATTTATTCATATCGAGGGTTGGCTTAATTGTAACGTTCTGGTCAACCTGTCCTGGCATCACGCCCCAGAGTTTATCCAGCTCAGTGTTTGCCGCGCCCTGATCGAACATAACGGCAACGACCGTCAGTTCGCCGTCAGCGTTTTTATGGACCAGATGCATTTCCATTGCGTATTTTTTACCGTGCACCGTGTTTTCGGAAGGCGCATGGAAATGGAACTGCTGTAATGTCCAGGTCTGTTTATCAAGCGTGATGCTGTCGCGTGTATCGGCATTTTCACTCGCCTGGATAGTATGGCCGTTGTTTGTCAGGGTGACCGGGCCGTCGATATAGTGCGTTTCCAGCGGAGAGATGTGAGCTTTGACCGTATTATCAATGTTAACCGGCGACTGATACATCCCGCTTTTACATGTCTTGTACGCCTCGTCCAGTTCGCCCCAGTGTTCCGGTGCGCCTTCTCCTTGATAGCTCCAGTGTGAGGCGTAAGTTGAAGCCGAAATCACGCTCAGCGCCAGCAGCGCTGCCTTGCCTGAAATGTGTTTCATCGTATTCTTCCTGTGAATTTTATTATCCAAATCAATGATTAACATTATGATTTGTGCGGTTATTTTATCGAAGAAAGGATGAAGGGGGGGAGAAAAAACCGAAGGGAAAAGGCGTGGTCAGACGACCACGCCAAAGGCTTATTTTTTACGACCGGTGATGCGACACCACTCTTCTTTCTCGACAACCGGGTCGAGCGCAAAGAGATCGGCGTAGGCTTCACAGACGCTGTCTGCCTGGCTGGCAAGGATACCGGACAGGCCCAGCAGACCGCCTTCAACCGGCAGCACGCTGATTAACGGCGCCAGCTCGCGTAACGGGCCAGCCAGGATATTCGCGACCACCACATCGGCTTTCATGGCCTCTGGCTGTGCATCAGGCAGATACAGTTCAAGGCGATCGGAAACACCATTACGCTCGGCGTTATCACGGCTGGCCTGAATCGCCTGCGGATCGATGTCGATCCCGATGGCTTTTGCCGCGCCCAGTTTCAGCGCCGCGATAGCGAGGATCCCGGATCCGCAACCGAAGTCGATCACGGTTTTGCCTTCCAGATCCAGGCCATCCAGCCATTGCAGGCACAGGGAGGTTGTCGGGTGGGTACCGGTGCCGAACGCCAGACCCGGATCCAGCATTACGTTGACCGCATTTTCATCGGGAACGTCGCGCCAGCTTGGGCAGATCCACAGACGCTGACCAAACTGCATCGGATGGAAGTTGTCCATCCACTCGCGTTCCCAGTCTTTGTCTTCCAGCTGTTCGATTTTATGCGCGAAACCCGCGCCCAGCAGCGGATGGTTTTCCAGAATCGCCACGACCTCTTTCATGTCGGTTTCTGCATCGAACAGGCCGATAACGTCCGTATCACCCCACAGGCGCGTTTCGCCTGGTAGCGGCTCAAAGACCGGCGTGTCATGCGTGTCCTGGAACGTGATAGAGACCGAACCGACCTCCATCAGCGCATCACTCAGTTCTTCGGCGTTCGCGCCGGTTGTGTTCAGTTTCAATTGGATCCACGGCATGGCAAAACTCTTTATTTATCAGTAGAAATCAGGGTGGCGGGTGGAACGGGACGGCCAAAACGGTTACCCACCACAAACGCCAGTAAACTTAACAGTAACGAAGGCACGATCGGGTGAAAGCCAAGATACTGAATTTTCAACGTGGCGAGAACGGCATACAGGACGCCCCCGACAATCATGCCGCTTAATGCACCCGCGGCATTCGCGCGTTCCCAGTACAGCCCCAGCACCAGCGGCCACAGGAAAACGGCTTCCAGCCCGCCAAAGGCGAGCAGGTTCAACCAGATGATCATCTCCGGTGGACGCCACGCGGCCAGCAGCAGCAACGCCCCCAGCACCAGGGTAATCACCGCCGACATGCGCTTGAGGCGTCGCTCATTTTCGACCTGTTCAGGGCGCAAATTCAGATAGAGATCTTTAATGATCGTAGCGGAACTTTGCAGCAACTGAGCGTTGATGGTCGACATAATGGCCGCCATGGGTGCGGCGAGGAAAATTCCGGCGGCAAACGGCGGAAGTACTTTCACCATCAGGGTTGGAATGACCAGATCCGGTACGGTAAGGTCAGGGATCACCGCGCGTCCCAGCGCGCCCGCCAGGTGCATACCAAACATCAGGATTGCCACCACAATTGTCCCGATAATAATCCCGCGGTGTACCGCTTTGCTGTCTTTATATGAGATGCAGCGCACGGCGGTATGCGGCAGGCCAATCACGCCAAAGCACACCAGCACCCAGAACGAGGTCATAAAGGTTGGAGAGAGGATGTCATCCGCCCCCTGCGGCGAGACCAGTTTCGGATCGATCGCTTCCAGGGTTTCAACCGCATGGCTCAGGCCCCCTGCGGCATGCACGATACCCACCAGCAGAACGAGAGTGCCAATAAGCATCACCATTCCCTGCATCGTGTCGTTCAGAACGCTGGCACGGAACCCGCCAAACGCGGTGTACAGCGCGATACTCACACCGAAAATGACCAGACCCGTCTCGTAGGGGATCCCGGCTGCCGTTTCCAGCAGACGTGCGCCGCCGATAAACTGCACCGTCATCGCACCAATAAACGCCACCAGCAGACTCAGGCTTGCCAGCCATACCAGCAAGCGACTCTGATAGCGGGCAAACAGCATATCGTTCAGCGTCACGGCATTGTAGCGACGGGCCAGAATGGCAAACTTTTTACCCAGTATGCCCAGAGAGAGCCAGATGGCAGGCAGCTGGATCATGGCCAGCAGTACCCAGCCCAGTCCGTACTTATAAGCGGCGCCCGGGCCACCGATAAACGAGCTGGCGCTGATGTAAGTAGCGGTCAGCGTCATGGCCAGCACGACGCCACCCATTGAGCGGCTCCCGAGAAAATACTCGTTCAGAAAGGTGCCGGTCGAACGTTTACGCATCGCATAAACCGACAGGCCAAACACCAGGAACAGGTAAGCGACAAGCGGCAGAATGACTTCAAGCTGCATCATCGTCCTCCAGGGAGATATCGCGATAGATGAATTTCACCATCGCCCAGCACAGCACAATAAACACCAGCGGCAGCAGCAGGCAGGCCATTTCAAACCAGTGCGGGAGGCCGGTAATGCCAATCGCTGAATCAGGTAAGTAAGCAGTTACTAACCATGCAGCGAGATAGAGAAGGGTCAGCCACAGCGCCCAGCGCGCTTCTTTATGGGCCTGAACAAAACGTTTGTCCATTTTTTGTCCCTTGAGGATGAAGAAAGCGGGGATTGTACATGATGGGGCTTTGCGATCCCCAGAAATAAAAAAGGCCGGATAATCCGGCCTTTTAGCAACACTGGTCTCTTACTTCTCGTTCAGACCGAGTTTTTTCTCCAGGTAGTGGATGTTAGTACCACCATTCTGGAAGTGCTCGTCGCTCATGATGCGCATCTGGAGATCAACGTTGGTTTTGATCCCGTCGATGATCAGCTCCTGAAGGGCGTTCTTCATGCGGGCAATGGCCACGTCACGGTTTTCGCCGTAGCAGATCAGCTTACCGATCATTGAGTCATAGTACGGCGGTACGGTGTAACCGGCGTAAATATGGGACTCCCAGCGCACACCAAAGCCACCCGGCGCGTGGAAACGCGTGATTTTACCCGGGCTTGGCAGGAAGGTGTTCGGGTCTTCGGCGTTGATACGGCACTCTACCGCATGGCCTTTAACCACAACTTCTTCCTGTTTGATGGACAGCGGCTGACCGGCTGCGATACGCAGCTGTTCTTTGATCAGGTCAACGCCGGTGATCATTTCGGTAACCGGGTGTTCAACCTGAATACGGGTGTTCATCTCAATGAAGTAGAACTCGCCGTTTTCGAACAGGAACTCAAAGGTACCCGCCCCGCGATAGCCGATATCGACACACGCTTTGGCGCAACGCTCACCGATGTAGCGACGCAGTTCCGGCGTAATGCCCGGCGCTGGCGCTTCTTCGACGACTTTCTGGTGACGACGCTGCATGGAGCAGTCACGTTCAGCCAGATAGATCGCGTTGCCCTGACCGTCAGCCAGCACCTGAATTTCGATGTGGCGTGGGTTTTCCAGGTATTTTTCCATGTAGACCATGTCATTGCTGAAAGCCGCTTTCGCTTCCGCTTTGGTCATGGAGATGGACTGCGCCAGTTCAGCATCGCTGCGTACAACGCGCATACCGCGACCGCCGCCGCCGCCAGACGCCTTGATGATAACCGGGTAGCCAATGCGTTTAGCATGGGCGCGGTTAGCATCCATATCGTCGGTCAGCGGGCCGTCAGAGCCCGGTACGGTTGGCACGCCGGCTTTTTTCATCGCGGTGATGGCAGACACTTTGTCACCCATCAAGCGAATGGTGTCGGCTTTCGGGCCAATGAAGATAAAGCCAGAGCGTTCAACCTGCTCAGCAAAGTTGGCGTTCTCAGAGAGGAAACCATAACCCGGGTGAATCGCGACCGCGCCAGTGATTTCGGCGGCGCTGATGATCGCCGGGATGTTCAGATAGCTTTTTACGGACGGAGCCGGACCGATACAGACCGTCTCATCCGCCAGCAATACGTGTTTTAAATCGCGATCCGCGCTTGAGTGCACGGCCACGGTCTTGATGCCCAGTTCTTTACAGGCACGAAGAATACGCAGTGCAATCTCGCCACGGTTGGCGATAACAATTTTATCCAGCATGTTCGCCTCGTTACTCGATGACGACCAGCGGCTCGTCAAATTCTACCGGCTGACCACTTTCGACCAGAATCGCTTTCACAGTACCTGATTTGTCTGCTTCGATCTGGTTCATCATTTTCATGGCTTCAACGATGCACAGGGTATCGCCTACGTTGACTTTCTGACCCACTTCGATGAACGCTTTCGCGTCCGGGCTCGGGGTGCGGTAGAAAGTACCAACCATTGGGGAACGTACGATGTGACCACTGATTTCTGCAGCTGCTGCAGGTGCGGCTTCTGCTGCTGGTGCAACGGCTGCGGAGAGCGCAGGCTGCTGCACTGGCGCAGCATAAGCTTGCTGCATTACCGGGAAGCTAGCGGCTGGGGCTGCACGGCTGATGCGTACAGACTCTTCGCCTTCAGAAATTTCCAGTTCGGAGATGCCTGATTCTTCAACCAGCTCGATCAGTTTTTTAATCTTACGAATATCCATGAGTGGGTTCCGTACTCTTGTTTAGTGTGATTGTGACAAGCGTTTTACCGCTGTCTGTAAAGCGTATGAATAGCCGTCTGCACCCAGCCCACATATCACGCCAGCGGCGATATCTGACAAGTAGGAATGGTGGCGGAACGGCTCTCGGGCGTGCACGTTACTCAGATGGATCTCGATAAACGGGATACTCACCGCGAGCAGTGCGTCGCGTATAGCAACACTGGTGTGCGTAAACGCGGCCGGATTGATCAGGATATAGTCCACAGTGTCTTTAGCCTGATGAATACGGTCGATGATTGCGTACTCCGCGTTTGACTGAAAATGGTCCAAATCCACATTCAGCGAGGCTGCTTCCGTACCCAGACGGTTAACAATTTCGCTCAATGTCAGCGTGCCGTACTTCTCTGGCTCACGGGTGCCGAGCATGTTCAGGTTCGGTCCGTTCAATACTAAAATTTGGAATTTGTCAGCCATTGTGCCGCTATCTCCTGCGATTTTCGGGTAAAAAACAACATATACCGTCAACACGCAATTGTCACCCTTTCAGAGGCCAAAAACCCCTGTCCGGAAAACCGAAGTCGCACATTATAACGATTTCGTAGCATTTGGCAGCTAAATACTGGTCTTATCAGGGAAGATTATCAACCGCTATCCGAAAAAGATTCGCGGCTGATAAATAATCTGCGGGAAAACGCACAGTTTCGTGGACTATCGTACCCACTGGCGGAACTTCTTGTAACGCCATGCTAAAAGGGCCAATGCCAGCAGGGCGTAGATGACCGGCTGAGGAGATAAAATCTTCACCGACCACAGGTAATGGATGGGCGCGAGGATCGCGACAAGATAGACGAAGTTGTGCAGCAGTTGCCAGCGCCGTCCCATTTTTCGCTGCGCGTACTGCGTGGATGTCAGTGTCAGCGCCAGTAAAACCAGCCAGCTTACGATACCCAGCGTCAGATAAGGACGCGTAACCAGTTCGCTGCCAAGGAGTGCCAGGTTGTTAATGCCCAGTTCCAGCAGGGCGTAACTGGTGAGATGCAGCGTCGCCCAGGCAAAACACCATAGCCCCAAAAGCCGACGGGTACGTATTAGCAATGGCTGTTTAGCGTAGCGCGCAAGCGGTGAGACGAGCAAGGTCGCCAGCAAAAATTTCAGAGCCATCCGACCCGTAAAATGCTGAATATCTTTAGCCGGATCGGCACTGAACTGTCCCTGGCTGGCTGCCCAAAAGAGCCAGATAAAGGGGAGCAATCCGGCTAAATGCAGGAGTACCTTCAGCCAGGTTATCTGCTTTGCCGTTAAACGCACTTAGAAGTTCTCCCGTAAATTCAGCCCACGATAGAGGGATGCCACCTCATCTGCATAGCCGTTAAACAGCAGCGTTGGCTGGCGTTTAACATCCAGCGCGCCGCCGGAACCGATAAAACGTTCCGTCGCCTGCGACCAGCGTGGATGATCAACGTGCGGGTTAACGTTGGCAAAAAAACCATACTCATCTGGCGCTGCGAGATTCCAGGTGGTGGGTGGGCGTTCACGGGTGAGCTTAATGCTGACGATCGATTTGATGCCCTTGAAACCGTATTTCCACGGTACGGTCAGGCGAATGGGCGCCCCGTTTTGCGGCGGCAGCGCTTTGCCGTAAACCCCGACGGTGAGCAGCGTAAGCGGATGCATGGCTTCGTCGAGACGTAAACCTTCAACGTAGGGATACTCCAGCCCGCCGCCGATAAACCGATCCTTCTGGCCTGGCATCTCGTCCGGGGCATAGCGCGTCTGGAAGGAAACATACTTCGCGTTGCTGGTGGGCTCAACCAGCGCCAGCAGTTTATGCAAAGGGAAACCTACCCACGGCACCACCATCGACCAGGCTTCCACACAGCGCATACGGTAAATGCGTTCTTCAAGTGGGAAGCGGGTGGTGAGGTCATGATGATCCAGCGTCAGCGGCTTTGCCACTTCGCCATCAATCTTCAGCGTCCAGGGATCGGTTTTCATGCTCCCGGCGTTGGCGGCAGGATCGGCCTTATCGAGGCCAAACTCATAGAAGTTGTTATAGCCGGTGACTTTATCTTCCGGCGTCAACGTCAGTTTATTCTGCCACTGCGCCGGTTTCGTGAAGTTAAGCGGTGCGCCAGAGGGGGCTTTCGGGCGGTCGTTGCCCTTAAACCAGTCGAGCAGATCGGCGTGGGCCGCAGGGGTGAGCGTCAGGGCAGTGGCGCTGATGCCAAGCATTTTCAGGATCTGGCGACGCTGTAGCATAAAGACAGACTCGGACGTTACGTCGGCTTCCGTCAGTTTTCGGGTTTTCATGGCATCCTCCGTCAGGCGTTTTTCTAAGCATGAAGGAGGAGGAGGGTTAGCGCGAATATGTCACGAAAATTTGAAGATTAGGCGATTTTAACCAGCGCACGACCGTGGAACTGGTTGTCCATGATTTTATTGGCGTACTCTGGCGCCTGGCTCAGGGTGATCTCAGTGGCGCTCTGCTCATAGAATGAGGCTGGCAGATCCCGCGCCAGACGTTCCCAGGCCTCAGCCCGCCGCTCGGCTGGGGTCATGACCGAATCGACACCCTGAAGACGCACGTTACGCAGAATAAATGGCATCACCGTCGTCGGCAGGGCAAAACCACCCGCCAGACCACAGGCCGCCACGCAGCCACCGTAATTCATTTGCGCCAGTACCTTCGCCAGCACTTTGTCGCCGACGGTATCTACAGCGCCAGCCCAGACCTGTTTTTCCAGCGGACGGGTCTCGGCGAATTCGTCGCGGCTCAGAATACGGCTTGCGCCCAACTGACGTAGATAATCATGCGTACTTTCGCGGCCAGAGACGGCGGCGACCTGGTACCCCAGCTTGTGCAGCAGCGTGACGGCCGTGCTGCCCACGCCACCGCTGGCGCCAGTCACGACAATTTCGCCAGAGTCAGGACGGATCCCGGCCTCTTCCAGCGCCATCACGCAGAGCATGGCGGTGAAACCTGCCGTGCCGACGATCATCGCCTTACGGCCGTCCAGGCCTTTCGGCATCGGGACCAGCCAGTCACCTTTTACGCGCGCCTGCGCTGCCAGTCCTCCCCAGTGGTTTTCACCTACGCCCCAGCCGGTGAGCAGCACCTGCTGTCCGGCGTGAAAACGCGGATCTTCACTGGTATGCACGCGGCCAGCCAAGTCGATGCCTGGCACCATTGGGAAATTTCGGATGATTTTACCTTTTCCCGTAATGGCCAGTGCATCTTTATAGTTCAGGCTTGACCAGTCGATATCTACGGTCACGTCGCCCTCCGGCAGGCGGCTCTCGTCAATGGCTTGCACCGAGGCAACGGTTTTGCCGTCCTGCTGTTCTAAGATCAAAGCCTGCATACAGGGTCCTCACTAGGATTGATGATGGGAAAATATGTACTGAAGACTATACTCGCTCAATGAAACGCAGTGCCGATTTAACGCAATAAATTGCCAGATACACCAGGTTTGGTAGTATGCCGCATTTGAAATGCAAGTTAGCGCTCACTTGCGACCCCTTCAACCCACGGAGTAATCTCAAGGATGCGATTAACGACGAAGTTCTCAGCTTTTATCACCTTGCTGACGGGACTGACCATATTTGTCACGCTAATCGGCTGCTCGCTGAGCTTTTATAATGCCATCCAGGATAAGCTGGTTAACCGGGTAGAATCGGTTGCATCGGTTATCGACACTCGCCTGATTACAACCTCCTTCCCGACACTTTCGCGTGAACTGGATGAGTTAATGGTGCCTGTGGATATCGTGCAGATCGACATTAAACAGGGGAAGCAGACCGTTTTCAGCCATACCCGTCAGGGCAGCTACCGTCCTGCCGGCACGGTAGATCAGTATCGGGACATAACGGTACGCTCACTTAAACATCCGGGTATGACAATCCATCTGATGTACCAGGATCCGATGAGCAACTATTTACGCTCGCTCATGACCACCGCGCCCTTAACCATCGCCGTAGCCTTGATCGTCCTGCTGATTTTCCTCGCCGTTCGCTGGCAGCGTCGTCAACTTTCCGGCCAGGAACTGCTGGAAACACGCTCGGTGCGAATACTGAATGGCGAGCGGGGTCCGCAGGTACGGGGATCGGTTTATGAATGGCCATCACGTACCAGTAGCGCCCTGGACGTGCTGCTCTCCGAAATCCAGTTTGCCAGCGATCAGCGTAGCCGTATGGACACGTTGATTCGCTCCTACGCCGCGCAGGATAACAAAACGGGCCTTAACAACCGTCTCTTCTTTGATAATCAGCTGGCTACGCTTCTTGATGACCCCGAAAAGGTGGGGACGCATGGCGTGGTAATGATGATTCGCCTGCCCGACTTCGATCTGCTCCGTGATACCTGGGGCCAGCGCGTGGCGGAAGAGAACCTCTTCACGCTGATTAACCTGCTGTCCACCTTTATTATGCGCTACCCCGGCGCGTTACTGGCACGCTACCACCGCAGCGACTTTGCCGTCTTGCTGCCGCATCGCACCTTAAAGGAGTCCGAGAGTATCGCCAGCCAGCTGTTGAAAGCCGTCGATGCGCTACCCCAGAGCAAAATGCTCGACCGCGACGACATGGTGCATATGGGCATCTGTGCCTGGCGCGGCGGTCAGTCGACGGAGCAGGTGATGGAACATGCAGAAGCGGCCACGCGCAACGCCGTATTGCAGGGGGCGAACGGCTGGGCGGTCTATGATGATACGCTACCGGAAAAAGGGCGCGGCAACGTACGCTGGCGAACCCTGATTGAACAGATGCTGAGCCGGGGTGGACCGCGCATCTATCAAAAACCGGCGGTCATAAAAAATGGTCATGTCCATCATCGTGAGCTGATGTGCCGTATTTTTGACGGGACCGAGGAGGTTATCTCCGCAGAGTATTTGCCGATGGTGCTGCAATTCGGATTGTCCGAAGAGTATGACCGCCAGCAAATCACCCGCCTCATTCCGTTTTTATCGTACTGGCCTGAAGAAAATCTGGCTTTACAGGTGACCGTCGAATCGCTGATCCGTCCGCGTTTTCAGCGTTGGTTACGTGACACGTTAATGCAATGCGAAAAATCGCAACGCAAACGCATTATTTTTGAACTTGCAGAGGCAGATGTAGGTCAACACATCAGCCGGTTGCGCTCGGTTGTGCGTTTAATCAATGCGCTTGGGGCTCGCGTGGCGGTAACACAGGCGGGTCTTACCCTGGTCAGCACCAGCTGGATCAAAGAGCTGGATGTCGAATTATTGAAGCTGCATCCGGGTCTGGTAAGGAATATCGAAAAGCGCACGGAAAACCAGCTGCTGGTACAAAGCCTGGTGGAGGCGTGCAAAGGAACGCAAACGCAAGTATTTGCCGCAGGCGTACGTTCACGCAGTGAATGGCAGATGTTGACAGAGCGCGGCGTGACGGGCGGTCAGGGGGATTTTTTTGCCGCCTCTCAGCCGCTTGACACCAATGTGAAAAAATATTTGCAAAGATACTCTGTTTGACCTGCCGTTTACTTTGTTTTCACGTAGAATATCGCGCCTGTAGCTTTGAGTAAGACGAGCATAAAAGCCAGTGAACGACCTTTTATAGGTTACAAGTGAAAGTGAGGGACGCTGCTGTTTACTCAGCCCTGAGGGATTCAGGGGATGAATTTGTAACAAAGGAAACGTGCTGCACTAATTTTCACCGTAGCAGACGATTTTTGCGCCTTGTCGCTGCTGCGTGTGGTTGGTAAAGTAAGCGGATTTTGTTTTCCGCCCCAGCTTTCAGGATTATCCCTTAGTATGTTGAAAAAATTTCGTGGCATGTTTTCCAATGACCTGTCCATTGACCTGGGTACCGCGAATACCCTTATCTATGTAAAAGGACAAGGCATCGTATTGAATGAGCCTTCCGTTGTGGCCATTCGTCAGGATCGTGCTGGCTCGCCAAAAAGCGTGGCCGCAGTAGGCCATGATGCGAAGCAGATGCTGGGCCGTACGCCGGGCAACATTGCCGCGATCCGCCCAATGAAAGATGGCGTTATTGCTGACTTCTTCGTGACCGAAAAAATGCTTCAGCACTTCATCAAGCAGGTTCACAGCAACAGCTTCATGCGCCCAAGCCCGCGCGTACTGGTGTGTGTGCCGGTTGGCGCAACCCAGGTTGAACGCCGTGCAATCCGTGAATCCGCTCAGGGTGCCGGTGCGCGTGAAGTGTTCCTGATTGAAGAACCGATGGCTGCGGCAATTGGTGCGGGTCTGCCGGTTTCTGAAGCAACCGGTTCTATGGTGGTGGATATTGGTGGCGGTACTACTGAAGTGGCCGTTATCTCCCTGAACGGCGTGGTGTACTCCTCTTCCGTGCGTATCGGCGGCGACCGTTTCGACGAAGCCATCATCAATTACGTTCGCCGTAACTACGGCTCTCTGATCGGTGAAGCGACCGCAGAGCGCATCAAGCATGAAATCGGTTCTGCCTATCCGGGTGATGAAGTTCGCGAGATCGAAGTTCGCGGTCGTAACCTGGCAGAAGGCGTGCCACGCGGATTCACCCTGAACTCCAACGAAATCCTGGAAGCGTTGCAGGAGCCGCTGACCGGCATCGTGAGCGCGGTGATGGTTGCGCTGGAACAGTGCCCGCCAGAGCTGGCCTCCGATATCTCCGAGCGCGGTATGGTTCTGACCGGTGGTGGTGCGCTGCTGCGTAACCTCGACCGCCTGTTAATGGAAGAGACAGGTATTCCTGTCGTAGTTGCAGAAGATCCACTGACTTGCGTCGCCCGTGGTGGTGGCAAGGCGCTGGAAATGATCGACATGCACGGCGGCGACTTGTTTAGCGAAGAGTAGTCGGGTGTGAGAGGGTAGCAAATGGCTACCCTTTCTCTCTGACGCGAGAATACGCATAGCCTATGAAGCCAATTTTTAGCCGTGGCCCGTCGCTACAGTTTCGCCTGATCCTGGCGGTTCTGGTGGCGCTCGGGGTCATTATTGCCGATAGCCGCCTCGGTACGTTCAGCCAGATCCGAACGTACATGGATACCGCCGTCAGTCCTTTCTACTTTATTTCAAATGGTCCCCGTGAACTGCTCGACTCCGTGTCGCAAACGCTTTCATCGCGTGACCAGCTCGAACTCGAAAACCGTGCATTACGCCAGGAACTGCTGCTGAAAAACAGCGAGCTACTGATGCTGGGGCAATATAAGCAGGAAAACGCGCGTCTGCGGGAACTGCTTGGCTCGCCGCTGCGCCAGGATGAACAGAAAATGGTCACCCAGGTGATCTCCACCGTAAACGATCCATACAGCGATCAGGTGGTGATTGATAAAGGCAGCGTGAACGGCGTATACGAAGGTCAGCCTGTCATCAGCGATAAAGGCGTTGTGGGCCAGGTCGTGGCGGTTGCCAAACTGACCAGCCGTGTGCTGCTGATTTGCGATGCCACCCATGCACTGCCGATTCAGGTGCTGCGTAACGATATTCGCGTAATTGCCGCCGGTAATGGTTGTACCGACGATCTGCAACTGGAACACCTGCCCGCCAACACGGATATCCGCGTGGGTGACGTGCTGGTGACGTCTGGTCTGGGCGGTCGTTTCCCTGAAGGCTACCCGGTTGCGGTTGTCTCTTCCGTGAAGCTCGACACTCAACGTGCCTACACCGTGATCCAGGCGCGTCCAACGGCTGGCTTGCAGCGTTTACGCTACCTGCTGCTGCTATGGGGCGCCGATCGTAACGGCGCTAACCCGATGACGCCGGAAGATGTGCATCGCGTGGCCAATGAGCGCCTGATGCAGATGATGCCGCAGGTGCTGCCTGCGCCGGATGCAATGGGGCCACCTGCGCCCGTACCGGCTCCGGCGACGGGGTTAACGCAGCCGCTACCGGATGCGCCGCCACCGCCGCAAGTCTCGGGTGGAGGGCAGTAGTGGCCAGTTATCGTAGCCAGGGGCGCTGGGTAATCTGGCTCTCATTCCTCGTTGCATTGTTGCTGCAAATTATGCCCTGGCCGGACGACATTCTTGTTTTCCGGCCAAACTGGGTATTACTCATTTTGCTCTACTGGATCCTTGCCCTGCCGCACCGCGTAAATGTCGGCACAGGTTTTGTGATGGGTGCCATACTGGATCTTATCAGTGGCTCTACGCTTGGCGTCCGCGCCTTATCCATGAGCATTATTGCGTATCTCGTTGCACTCAAATTCCAGCTCTTTCGTAACCTTGCGCTCTGGCAACAGGCGCTGGTGGTGATGTTGTTGTCGCTCGCTGCGGATATCGTTGTTTTCTGGGCAGAGTTTTTAGTGATCAACGTCTCTTTCCGACCGGAAGTGTTCTGGAGTAGTGTAGTAAACGGTGTGCTCTGGCCGTGGCTGTTCCTGCTGATGCGTAAAATTCGCCAGCAGTTTGCCGTGCAATAAAAGGTTTCTATGACGTCTTTGTATCTTGCCTCCGGTTCTCCGCGTCGCCAGGAACTGCTCGCGCAGTTGGGTGTATCCTTCGAACGCATCGTTACCGGTATCGAAGAAAAACGTGCTGAGGGCGAAAGCGCTCAGCAGTATGTCTCCCGTCTGGCGCGTGAAAAAGCGCAGGCGGGCGTTGCATGCGTGCCGCGTGACTTACCGGTGCTGGGGGCCGATACCATCGTCATCCTCAATGGTGAGGTGCTTGAGAAACCCCGCGACGCAGACCATGCTGCGCGGATGCTGCGTAACATGTCCGGACAAACCCATCAGGTGATGACGGCGGTAGCGCTGGCAGACAGCCAGTACGTTCTGGATTGCCTTGTGGTAACGGAAGTGACGTTCAGAGTCCTCACCGACGAGGAGATCGCCGGCTATATCGCCAGCGGTGAACCTATGGATAAAGCAGGTGCATACGGTATTCAAGGGTTGGGTGGCTGTTTTGTCAGGAAGATAAATGGCAGCTATCACGCCGTAGTCGGCTTACCGCTGGTGGAAACGTATGAGTTGCTGAGCAATTTTAACTCACTGCGTGAGGGAAGGGATAATTATGACGGCTGAATTGTTGGTAAACGTAACGCCATCGGAAACCCGTGTGGCCTACATTGATGGTGGCATTCTTCAGGAAATTCATATTGAGCGTGAAGCGCGGCGCGGAATCGTAGGCAATATCTACAAAGGTCGTGTCAGTCGTGTACTGCCGGGTATGCAGGCGGCTTTTGTAGATATTGGGCTCGATAAAGCGGCGTTTTTACACGCCTCCGACATCATGCCGCATACCGAATGCGTGGCAGGCGAAGAGCAAAAGCAGTTTGCCGTGCGCGACATCTCTGAGCTGGTGCGTCAGGGCCAGGATCTGATGGTGCAGGTGGTAAAAGATCCGCTGGGCACCAAAGGCGCGCGTCTGACCACCGACATCACCCTTCCTTCACGTTATCTGGTCTTTATGCCGGGGGCGTCGCACGTCGGCGTGTCACAGCGTATTGAGAGCGAAAGCGAGCGTGAACGCCTGAAAAAGGTGGTCAGCGCCTACTGCGACGAGCAGGGCGGGTTTATTATCCGTACCGCAGCGGAAGGGATCAGCGAAGAAGACCTGGCCTCGGATGCGGCCTATCTGAAGCGCGTCTGGACCAAAGTGATGGAGCGTAAAAAACGCAACCAGACCCGCTACCGGCTGTACGGTGAGCTGGCGCTCGCTCAGCGCGTATTACGTGATTTCGCCGATGCGCAGCTCGACCGAATCCGCGTGGACTCCCGTCTGACGTACGAAGCCTTACTGGAGTTCACCGCCGAGTACATCCCGGAAATGCCGGGGCTGCTGGAGCATTACACCGGACGCCAGCCGATATTTGATCTCTATGACGTTGAAAACGAAATCCAGCGTGCGCTGGAGCGTAAGGTTGAGCTGAAATCGGGTGGCTATCTGATCATCGATCAAACCGAAGCGATGACCACCGTCGACATCAACACCGGCGCGTTTGTCGGCCATCGCAACCTCGATGACACCATCTTTAATACCAATATAGAAGCGACGCAGGCCATCGCACGCCAGCTTCGCCTGCGTAATCTGGGCGGTATTATCATCATCGACTTTATCGATATGAATAATGAAGACCACCGCCGTCGCGTGCTGCACTCCCTGGAGCAGGCGCTGAGTAAAGATCGCGTGAAAACCAGCATCAATGGCTTCTCGCAGCTCGGTCTGGTGGAAATGACCCGGAAACGGACCCGCGAAAGCGTGGAACATGTCCTGTGTAATGAGTGTCCAACCTGCCATGGACGCGGAACGGTAAAGACGGTGGAGACGGTCTGCTACGAGATCATGCGTGAGATTGTCCGTGTCCATCATGCCTACGACTCAGACCGTTTTCTGGTCTATGCTTCCCCTGCGGTGGCAGAGGCCTTGAAAGGGGAAGAGTCGCACGCGCTGGCGGAAG
Organism: Enterobacter hormaechei subsp. hoffmannii; assembly: GCF_001729745.1. Classification (GTDB taxonomy): domain Bacteria; phylum Pseudomonadota; class Gammaproteobacteria; order Enterobacterales; family Enterobacteriaceae; genus Enterobacter; species Enterobacter intestinihominis. The sequence continues at coordinate 4,047,447 of NZ_CP017186.1, read as the reverse complement.
TGGAAATCTTTGTCGGCAAACAGGTAAAAGTGCAAATTGAGCCGCTCTATAACCAGGAGCAGTTTGACGTCGTCATGATGTAAACGCAGTTCGCTGCGAGATTTAAGGCTGACAAGGAGAGACGCGTGAGGCGATTGCCGGGGATTTTACTGCTTACAGGGGCAACGCTGGTCGTGATTGTCGCGTTGCTCGTGAGCGGGCTGCGTCTCGCCTTGCCGCATCTGGACAGCTGGCGGCCGCAGATCCTGGCAAAAATCGAATCTGCCACCGGTCTGCCGGTGGACGTGAGCCATATCGAGGCAAGCTGGCAGAACTTTGGCCCGACGCTTGATGCGCGGGATATCAGCGCCAGCCTGAAAGATGGCGGCCATCTTAAAATCAAACGCGTCACCCTGGCGCTGGATGTCTGGCAAAGCCTGCTGCATCTGCGCTGGCAGTTTCGCGATCTCACCTTCTGGCAACTTCAGCTGATGACCAACACGCCGCTGCAAAGCGGCGACAGCGATCGTGGGCTGGAAACCAGCCGTATCAGCGATCTCTTCCTGCGTCAGTTCGATCATTTCGATCTCCGCGACAGCGAAGTGAGCTTTATAACCCTTTCCGGACAGCGCGCTGAGCTGGCGATCCCACAGCTGACCTGGCTAAACGGGAAAGATCGCCACCGCGCCGAGGGGCAGGTGAATCTCTCCAGCCTGAACGGGCAGCACGGCGTTATGCAGGTGCGGATGGATCTGCGCGACGACAATGGCCTGCTGAACAACGGCAGGGTGTGGCTACAGGCGGACGACGTGGACGTGAAGCCGTGGCTGGGTGAGTGGCTACAGCAGAACATGCAGCTGGAAACCGCGCGCTTCAGCCTGGAAGGCTGGATGACCCTGACGAACGGGGCATTCGCCAGCGGGGATATCTGGCTTAAGCAGGGGGGCGCGAGCTGGAAGGGGGAAAACCATCAGCATCAGCTTTCCGTCGATAACCTCACCGCACACGTGACGCAGGATAAAGGCGGCTGGCAGTTCGCTATTCCGGATACGCGCATCTCCATGGATAACAAACCCTGGCCGCGCGGCGCACTGACGCTGGCGTGGATGCCGGAGCAGGACGTCGGCGGGATAAACGGTAAACGCAGCGATGAGCTGCGTATCCGTGCCAGTAACCTGGATCTGACGGCGATCGAAGGGTTGCGTTCAATGGCCGCAAAACTCTCCCCGGAGCTGGGCGAAATCTGGCTGGCGACGCAACCGAGCGGGCAGATAAACCGGCTGGCGCTGGATATTCCGCTCCAGGCCACGGAAAAGACGCGTTTTCAGGCGGCATGGAAAAATCTCGCATGGAAACAGTGGAAGCTGCTGCCGGGTGCCGAGCACTTCAGCGGTAAACTGGAAGGAAGCGTGGAAAACGGCAGGCTGACGGCAGAAATGCAGGAAGCAAAAATGCCGTACGAAACGGTCTTCCGTGCGCCACTGGAGATCGAAAAGGGAAACGCCACTCTTAACTGGCTGAAGAATGACAAAGGTTTTCAGCTCGATGGTCGCGATATTGATGTAAAAGCCAAAGCGGTACATGCCCGCGGTAATTTCCGTTATCTACAGCCTGAAGGCGATGAGCCGTGGCTGGGCATTCTGGCAGGCATCAGCACAGATGACGGTTCGCAGGCGTGGCGCTACTTCCCGGAAAACCTGATGGGGAAAGCGCTGGTAGACTATCTCAGCGGCGCCATTCAGGGCGGTCAGGCGGACAACGCCACGCTGGTCTACGGCGGCAATCCGCACCTGTTCCCGTATAAGCATAACGAAGGCCAGTTCCAGGTTCTGGTGCCGCTACGCAACGCCACCTATGCCTTCCAGCCGGACTGGCCCGCGCTGAAGAATCTGAATATCGAACTCAACTTCCTGAATGACGGCTTGTGGATGAAGACGGACAGCGTTGCGCTGGGCGGCGTAACGGCAAGCAACCTGACGGCAAACATCCCGGATTACTCCAAAGAGAAACTGCTGATTGATGCGGATATTAAGGGGCCGGGTAAAGCGGTTGGCCCGTATTTTGAAGATACGCCGCTGGATGACTCCCTGGCGGCCACTCTCCAGCAGTTGCAGTTAGATGGTGATGTGAATGCTCGCTTACATCTGGATATCCCGCTCGACGGTGAAATGACCACCGCCAAAGGCGACGTTCGTCTGAACAATAACAGCCTCTATATCAAGCCGCTGGACAGCACGCTGAAAAACCTTAGCGGTCAGTTCAGCTTTGTTAACGGCAATCTGAAAAGTAAGCCGCTGAAAGCGACCTGGTTCAATCAACCCGTTAATATCGATTTCTCCACCACCGAGGGCGATAAAGCCTACCAGGTGGCGGTCAATATGGACGCGAACTGGCAGCCGTCACGCATGGATGTTCTGCCGAAGCCGATTGAGAATGCGGTGGACGGCGCGGTGTCATGGAATGGCAAGGTCGCCATCGACCTGCCTTATCATGCCGGTGCGCGCTATAACGTCGACATTACGGGCGATCTAAAAAACCTCAGTAGCCAGCTTCCCGCACCGCTGAACAAGAAAAGCGGTGAAGCACTGCCCGTCAACGTTAAGGTTGCGGGCAACCTTAACAGCTTTGATTTAACCGGAAACGCTGGCGGAACAAACCACTTCAACAGCCGCTGGCTGCTTAACCGCAAGCTGACGCTGGACAGGGCGATCTGGACGACGGACAGCCGTACCACGCCGCCGCTGCCGGAGCAGGCGGGCATTGAACTGAATCTCCCGCCGATGGATGGCGCAGAGTGGCTGGCACTGTTTCAGAAAGGTGTCGGGCAAAACGTCGATCAAACGGCGCAGTTCCCGCAGTCCATTACCTTGCGCACGCCTGCGCTGACGCTGGGTGGGCAGCAGTGGAACAACCTGAGTATTGTCTCCCGGCCGACGGTGAACGGCTCAAAGGTCGAGGCGCAGGGGCGTGAAATTAACGGTTCGTTGACGATGCGCGATAACGCGCCATGGCAGGCGGCTATCCGTTATCTCTATTACAACCCGACCTTTACGGCGTCTAAAACACAGTCGACAAGTACGTCTCCTTTCAGCAGCAGTGGAACGTCGCGCGTGGATTTCAGCAACTGGCCCGATCTCCAGCTGCGCTGTGCGGAGTGCTGGCTGTGGGGACAGAAATATGGCCGTATCGACGGTGATTTTGCTATTCAGGGCAATACGCTGAGCCTCTCTGGTGGGCTGGTGGATACCGGCTTTGGCCGCATGACCGCCGCTGGCGAGTGGGTGAACAAACCGGGTGAACAGCGCACCTCGCTGAAGGGCGATATTAAAGGCAACAAGCTGGACTCCGCGGCTAACTTCTTTGGGATCAGCACGCCGCTTCGCGGATCGTCCTTCGATGTGAATTACGATCTGCACTGGCGCGCGGCACCGTGGCAGCCGGACGTTGCCTCGCTGAACGGTATCCTCAGAACCCGTTTTGGTAAGGGACAAATTGCCGATGTTAGCACCGGTCATGCAGGGCAAATACTGCGCCTGCTGAGCTTTGACGCGCTGCTGCGCAAGCTGCGCTTCGATTTCAGCGATACCTTCAACGACGGTTTCTATTATGACTCCATTCGCGGAACGGCCTGGATCAAGGACGGCGTGATGCATACCGATGATACGCTGCTGGACGGCCTGGAAGCGGACATCGCCATGAAAGGATCAGTGAACCTCGTGCGCCGGGAGCTGGATATGGAAGCGGTTGTTGCCCCGGAAATCTCCGCTACAGTGGGTGTTGCTACCGCTTTTGTGGTCAATCCGATAATCGGCGCGGCGGTATTTGCCGCCAGCAAAGTGCTGGGGCCGCTCTGGAGCAAAGTCTCGATTCTGCGTTACCGCATTACGGGCCCAATCGATAAACCGCAGATTAATGAAGTGCTGCGCCAGCCGCGCAAAGAAGCACAGCAATGATTTGACGTGGGCAGGTAATTGCCTCACTCTCAATAATATTGATTTTATACCGCCACTGGCGGCAACGAACGAGTAGCAATACGATGAGTCTGAACCTGGTAAGTGAACATTTGCTCGCAGCGAACGGCCTGAGCCATCAGGACCTGTTCTCCATTCTTGGTCAACTGACCGAACGCCGCCTCGACTACGGCGATCTCTATTTCCAGTCGAGCTATCACGAATCCTGGGTTTTAGAAGACAGCATCATTAAAGATGGTTCTTATAACATTGACCAGGGCGTCGGCGTGCGCGCCGTCAGCGGCGAAAAAACCGGTTTTGCTTATGCAGACCAGATAAGCCTGGCCGCGCTGGAGCAGAGCGCGCAGGCGGCGCGAACCATTGTGCGTGATACCGGCGACGGTCGCGTGAAAACCTTGGGTGAAGTGCAGCACGCTGCGCTTTATACCAGCATCGACCCACTGCAAAGCATGAGCCGCGAAGAGAAGCTGGACATCCTGCGTCGCGTGGACAAAGTGGCTCGCGCGGCGGACAAACGCGTGCAGGAAGTCTCTGCCAGTCTGAGCGGGGTCTATGAGCTGATTCTGGTGGCGGCGACGGACGGTACGCTGGCCGCCGACGTGCGTCCGCTTGTGCGCCTCTCTATCAGCGTGCAGGTGGAAGACGACGGCAAGCGCGAGCGCGGCTCAAGCGGTGGCGGCGGTCGTTTTGGCTACGACTGGTTCCTCGGCGACGTTGACGGCGAAGCGCGCGCGGATGCGTGGGCAAAAGAAGCCGTGCGCATGGCGCTGGTCAACCTGTCTGCCGTGGCGGCACCTGCCGGTACGCTGCCGGTGGTTCTGGGCGCAGGCTGGCCTGGCGTGCTGCTGCACGAAGCGGTCGGTCACGGCCTGGAGGGGGATTTCAACCGTCGCGGGACGTCCGTATTCAGCGGTCAGATGGGGCAGCTTGTCTCCTCCGAGCTGTGTACCGTGGTGGATGATGGCACCATGCTCGACCGTCGCGGCTCGATTTCTATCGACGATGAAGGCACGCCGGGCCAGTACAACGTGCTGATCGAAAATGGCGTACTGAAAGGTTACATGCAGGACAAGCTTAACGCGCGTCTGATGGGCGTTGCGCCAACGGGTAACGGTCGTCGCGAATCCTACGCACACCTGCCGATGCCGCGCATGACCAACACCTACATGCTGCCGGGTAAATCCACGCCGCAGGAGATTATCGAATCCGTTGATTACGGGATCTTCGCGCCGAACTTTGGCGGCGGCCAGGTGGATATCACCTCCGGTAAATTTGTCTTCTCTACCTCAGAGGCGTATCTGATTGAGAAGGGCAAAGTGACCAAAGCGGTAAAAGGGGCGACGCTGATCGGATCCGGGATTGAAGCAATGCAGCAGATCTCCATGGTGGGTAACGACCTGAAGCTGGATAACGGCGTGGGCGTCTGCGGCAAAGAAGGTCAGAGCCTGCCGGTAGGCGTGGGCCAGCCAACCCTGAAGGTCGATAACCTGACGGTGGGCGGCACGGCGTAATTTTTTCATTTTCCCCTCACCCTAACCCTCTCCCCAACGGGGAGAGGGGACTGCTCCGTGCCGTCTTTTCTCCCTCGCACCTTTGGGGAGAGGGCCGGGGTGAGGGGGGAGGCCTACTCTTTCCTTCTTCCCCGCATCCCCTGAAACAGCTCTGCCACTTCCACAAAATAGTCCGTCAGATAGTTAATACAGACCTGCACCTTCAGCGGCAGCTTGTCCTTTTCGGTATAGAGCGCGTACACCGGGCGCGGATCCGACTGGTAGCGCGGGAAGAGGATCTCCAGTTCGCCGCTGTTGATCTCGTTGATCACCCACATCAGCGGCACGTAGGCGATCCCGGCCCCGGCCACCAGCCAGCGTGAGATGGTCATCGGATCGTTGGTCACGAAGCGGCCTTCAGGCAGCAGTTTGGTGGAAAGCCCTTCTGGCGCGATCAATTCAAATTCGTTATCTGGGCGAACGCTGTATTCCAGCCACGAGTGGTTGCTCAGGTCGGCAGGTTTTTCCGGTACGCCATACTGTGCCAGATAGCTTTTCGAAGCGCAGACCACCATCGGCATGCTGCCCAGTCGACGCGAGAACAGGCTCGAGTCCTGCAATGCGCCAACGCGGATCACCACGTCTAACCCATCGGCAATCAGATCCGGTGCCGGAATACCCGTTACCAGATTAACGGTTAAACCGGGATACTCTTTCAGCATTTCCGCCGTCATGGCAGCGAGAACATTTTGTGCCATAGTTGAAGAACACCCGATACGCAGCGTGCCGATAGGCGTGTTGTTAAAGGCGTAGAGCTGCTCGTGAACATCCTGCACTTCATGCAGCATTCGACGGCAGCCCTGATAGTAAATTTTACCCGCTTCCGTCAGCCCAATGCTGCGGGTGCTGCGGTTGAGCAGCTTCACCTGGAGCTCATCTTCCAGTTTTGACACTGTCTGGCTAATGGATGAGACGCTCATTTGTAGCTGACGTGCTGCGGCGGTAAAAGAGCCTTGCTCAACCACTTTCGCAAAGACGGACATGCGTTTTAGACGTTCCATTATTCACTCTGGCTTAAAAGTGATTTAGATCACATATGATAGATAACAGCATAACAGTTACGTTAATATATTATTAATTACATAACGGCTGCGCCACTCTCGCCCGGCAATTCATGCTCTCCTGCGGCGGCGTGAGCTTAATAATTCAGTAACCTGCATCTCTTTAATCAAGGTCAACATGAGTCTGTTTCCCGTTATCGTGGTGTTCGGTCTGTCGTTCCCACCGATATTTTTCGAGCTTCTTTTATCACTGGCGATCTTCTGGCTGGTGCGCAAGGTGCTGGTCCCTACCGGGATTTATGATTTCGTCTGGCATCCTGCATTGTTTAATACCGCGCTGTATTGCTGCCTGTTCTATTTAATATCGCGCATGTTTGTCTGAGGTTGATGTGAAAACGCTAACAAGAAAAATCTCCCGCACTGCCATCACTATGGCGCTGGTCATCCTGGCGTTCATCGCTATTTTTCGCGCCTGGGTTTATTACACCGAATCCCCGTGGACGCGCGATGCGCGTTTCAGCGCGGAGGTGGTCGCGATAGCGCCCGATGTCGCCGGTCTCATTACGGCGGTCAATGTCCACGATAACCAGCTGGTGAAAAAAGATCAGGTACTGTTCACTATCGACCAGCCGCGCTATCAAAAAGCGCTGGAAGAAGCGGAAGCCGACGTAGCGTATTACAACGCGCTGGCCGCTGAAAAACGCCGTGAAGCAGGACGTCGTAACAAGCTGGGCATCCAGGCCATGTCCCGGGAAGAGATTGATCAGTCCAATAACGTGCTGCAAACCGTGCTGCATCAGCTGGCAAAAGCGCAGGCGACGCGCGATCTGGCGAAGCTCGATCTGGAACGTACCGTTATCCGCGCCCCGTCCGATGGCTGGGTAACCAACCTCAACGTCTATGCGGGTGAGTTTATCACGCGCGGCTCCACCGCCGTGGCGCTGGTGAAACAGAACTCTTTCTACGTCCTCGCCTATATGGAAGAGACCAAGCTGGAAGGCGTGCGTCCGGGCTATCGCGCCGAAATCACGCCGCTCGGCAGCAACCGGGTCCTGAAAGGAACCGTGGACAGCGTGGCCGCGGGGGTGACCAACGCCAGCAGTACCAATGATTCAAAAGGGATGGCGACCGTCGATTCTAACCTCGAGTGGGTTCGTCTGGCGCAGCGCGTACCGGTACGCATTCGTCTGGATGAGCAGCAGAGCAACCTCTGGCCCGCAGGCACCACGGCGACGGTAGTGATCACCGGTGAAAAAGACCGTGATGCCAGCCAGGATTCTATCTTCCGTCAAATCGCCCATCGCCTGCGCGAGTTTGGTTGATCGCTATGGGCATTTTTTCCATCGCCAGCCAGCACATCCGCTTCGCCGTGAAGCTGGCATGCGCCATTGTGCTGGCGCTGTTTGTTGGCTTCCATTTCCAGCTTGAAACGCCGCGCTGGGCTGTTCTGACCGCCGCGATCGTCGCCGCCGGTCCTGCCTTCGCGGCGGGTGGCGAGCCTTACTCCGGGGCAATTCGCTATCGCGGGATGCTGCGTATTATCGGTACCTTTATCGGCTGTATCGCCGCCCTGACCATTATCATCCTGATGATCCGCACGCCGCTGCTGATGCTGATTGTATGCTGTATCTGGGCGGGTTTTTGCACCTGGGTCTCTTCGCTGGTGAAGGTGGAGAACTCGTACGCCTGGGGCCTGGCGGGATATACCGCGCTGATTATTATCATCACCATTCAGAGTGAACCGCTGCTTGCTCCGCAGTTCGCCGTGGAACGTTGCAGCGAGATTGTCATTGGTATCGTCTGCGCGATTGTCGCCGATCTGCTTTTCTCTCCGCGATCCATCAAGCAGGAAGTCGATCGTGAGCTGGACGCGCTGATTGTTGCCCAGTACCAGCTCATGCAGCTGTGCATTAAGCACGGCGACAGCGAAGAGGTCGACAAGGCCTGGAGCGCGCTGGTGCGCCGCACGCAGGCGCTGGAAGGGATGCGCAGTAATCTCAATATGGAGTCTTCCCGCTGGGAGCGTGCCAATCGTCGACTGAAAGCGATCAATACCGTCTCGTTAACGCTGATCACCCAGGCGTGTGAAACCTACCTGATTCAGAACACTCGCCCCGAAGTGGTAACGGATACCTTCCGCGAACTGTTTGATGAGCCTGTGGAGACAGTGCAGGACGTGCATCGACAGCTTAAACGCATGCGTCGTGTGATTGCCTGGACGGGCGAACGGGATACGCCAGTCACCATTTATACCTGGGTTGGCGCCGCAACGCGCTACCTGCTTCTGAAACGCGGCGTGATTAGCAACACCAAAATCAGTGCGGCGGAAGAAGAGGTGTTACAGGGCGAAGTGGTGATCAAACCGGAATCCGCCGAGCGTCATCATGCGATGGTTAACTTCTGGCGTACCACCCTGGCCTGTATACTCGGCACGCTGTTCTGGCTGTGGACCGGCTGGACGTCCGGCAGCGGCGCGATGGTGATGATTGCCGTCGTTACCGCGCTGGCGATGCGTCTGCCCAACCCGCGCATGGTCGCTATTGATTTTCTGTACGGCACCATTGCGGCGTTACCCATTGGCGCGTTCTACTTCCTGGTAATCATCCCCTCGACGCAGCAAAGCATGCTTTTGCTCTGTATCAGCCTGGCGGTGATGGCGTTCTTTATCGGGATTGAGGTACAAAAACGCCGTCTGGGATCGTTAGGTGCGCTGGCGAGTACGATTAACATCCTCGTGCTGGATAACCCGATGACCTTCCATTTCAGCCAGTTCCTGGATAGCGCATTAGGCCAGCTGGTGGGCTGTTTCCTGGCGATGATGGTGATCCTGCTGGTGCGGGATAACTCTCAGGCGCGGACAGGGCGCGTGCTGCTCAATCAGTTTGTGTCGGCCGCCGTATCGTCCTTGACCACCAACACCGCGCGGCGCAAGCAGAACCACCTTCCGGCCCTTTACCAGCAACTGTTCCTGCTGTTGAATAAATTCCCGGGCGATGTCGCTCGCTTCCGTCTGGCGTTAACCATGATTATCGCGCACCAGCGTCTGCGGAACGCGCCAGTGCCGATCAACGACGATTTGTCCGCTTTCCACCGCCAGCTACGGCGAACGGCGGACCATGTGATATCGGCATCCAGTGATGACAAACGTCGCCGCTACTTTAAGCAACTGCTGGAGGAGCTGGATATCTACCAGGAGAAACTGCGAGTCTGGGAAGCCCCGCCGCAGGTTACCGAGCCGGTAGAGCGGCTGGTGTTTATGCTGCACCGCTACCAGAATGCGCTGACAGACAGCTAACGAAGAGAAAACCGACGCCAAAAGCGTCGGTTTTTTTGTGGCTATACTTATTCTTGCAGGTTCAAACATTCAGGAAGGGAGGACACATGACAACCCAGGCTCTTCAGGACAGTATTCTTTTTCAGACCGGGTATCTGGTTAACGGTATCTGGAAAACACTCGACACCACGTTTGATGTGCTAAACCCGGCCACGGGCGAGGTGGTTGCGAAAGTGGCGAAAGCAGGGAAAGCCGAAACCGAAGAGGCCATTGCGGCCGCGACGAAAGCCTTTCCCGCATGGCGCGCAAAAACGGCAAAAGAGCGTTCCACGATCCTCTATCGCTGGTATGAACTGATTATCGAGAACAAAAGCTGGCTCGGGCGGCTGATGACCACCGAGCAGGGCAAGCCGCTGAAAGAGGCTGAGGGCGAGGTGGACTACGCTGCCAGCTTTATTCAGTGGTTTGCGGAGCAGGCCAAGCGCGCTAACGGTGAAATCATTCCTCCGGTTAAACCCGGCTCCCGTATTCTGGCCACTCGTGAACCTGTTGGGGTGGTTGCTGCTATCACGCCATGGAATTTCCCGATGGCTATGCTCACCCGTAAGCTCGGCCCGGCGCTGGCAGCAGGATGTACCGGCGTCATCAAGCCTGCAAACAACACGCCGCTGAGCGCCTTTGCGCTGCTGACGCTGGCGAAGCAGGCCGGTGTGCCGGATGGTGTGCTGAATGCGGTCGCGGGGAGCACCTCAGAAATTAGCGACGCCATTATGGCCAGCCATGACGTGCGCAAAATCTCGTTTACGGGGTCAACCGCCGTCGGGAAAACGCTGGTTCGCAATTCCGCTGAGACCATGAAAAAGGTATCTATGGAGCTGGGCGGCAATGCGCCGTATATCGTTTTCGAGGACGCGGATATTGAGGCCGCCGTCAAAGGCGCCATCGCCAATAAATTCCGTAACGCCGGGCAGGTCTGCGTCAGCGTAAACCGTTTCTATATTCAGGAGACGGTCTATGACAAGTTTGTCAATCAGCTTGCCGATGCGGTGAAGGCGCTGAAGGTGGGTAACGGTCTGGACGAGGGCGTCGTTGTCGGCCCGCTGATTGAGCCTTCGGCTGTCGAGAAAGTCCGTGAGCACGTCGAAGATGCGGTAGCGAAGGGGGCCACGGTGCTGGCTGGGGGTAAACCGCACGAACTTGGCGGCAACTTCTGGATGCCAACCGTACTCGGTGACTGCCATGAAGGCATGAAGCTGGCAGAAGAAGAGACCTTTGGTCCCGTTGCCGCCTGCTTCCGCTTCACGTCGGAAGACGAAGTGGTTATGCGCGCTAACAATACGCCTTACGGGCTGGCGGCCTACTTTTATACCCAGAATCTCTCGCGCGTGTTCCGCGTCTCACAGGCCATTGAGAGCGGCATGATCGGAATTAATGAATGTGCGGTCTCGACCGAGCTGGGTCCGTTTGGGGGCGTAAAAGAGTCCGGGCTGGGACGCGAGGGGTCCGTGCTGGGGCTGGAGGAGTTTCTGGAAGTTAAAACCCTGCATATCGGGGGCTTATAATAGACAGGGCGGCATCTGCCGCCCGCCTGTACCGGGTGGCTGGCAATGAAAATTTATACCTTTGATTTTGACGAAATTGATAGTCAGGAAGACTTCTACCGCGAGTTTATCCGGGCGTTCGACCTGGAGCGGGGCAGCGTAAACAATCTTGATATGCTATGGGATGTAGTTACCGGCGACAGGCTGCCGTTACCGCTGGAGATCGAATTTACCCATCTGCCTGAAAAACTGCGCAGACGCTTTGGCGCATTGATTTTATTGTTTGATGAAGCGGAGGAGGAGCTGGAAGGGCAACTGCGTTTCAACGTGCGCCAGTGATAAAAAAGCCCCTGACCGGGAGGTCAGGGGCAAGTCGTATGATGAGATACGACGAGGGTTTATTTGTACAGTTCTGCGGTAGCGTGCCAGTGGTCGCCACTGCGCGCTTCGATGATGCGATAAGATGACGCACCCTGTTCTTCCGCTTTTTTGTTCAGCATTTCGTGCATGTCCATCGGAGAAGTACCGATGGCACCAACAGAAACGGTCCCGATAGCCTGACGGGATTGTGCCTGTTCGGCGTTAATAGTGTCGGCTGCAAACGCACCGAATGACAGGACTGACAGTACGCTCAGGGCAGCTACAGTGGTTTTAATTTTCATGATTATTTACCTCGTCAATTATTTTACTGGGGTCTTTGTTCTGTGACCCTCATCACAAAATCAAGTATACACTAATCACGCAAAAAATTAATACCAGACTAATGGTTTCGCCTGTTATTACGTGTTAAAAACATCATTTTTTATAACGGGAATGAATAAAAAAGGGCGTTACTCTGCAGGTGTTATGATTTTTTCTTATGTAAATCAATTGGATAGGTGGCTTTGATTTTTAGTGCGATTTTACGGCAGATCATTCACTGAATGAATGTTAACAGGCGGTAAAAAGCACTATTTGCAAAAGCAGCAGGCAGAGAAAAGCAGGGTAAAACGAGGCGGCAGCAGAATGATCCCCGCAGCCAGGCGCTACGGGGCAGAAGATTACAGCTCCTGTTCGAACAGGACCAGAATCGCTTCGTAGAGGTCTTTCACCGAGAAACCATTTGCCGGGGTCGTAAAAATGGTGTCATCGCCGGCGATGGTCCCGAGGATCCCCTCTGCTTTACCCAGCGAGTCCAGCAGGCGGGCAATCAGCTGGGCTGCACCCGGGCTGGTGTGGATCACGACCACGGCATCGTTATAGTCAATGTCCAGAACCAGGTTTTTCAGCGGGCTGGAGGTCGTTGGCACGCCAAGTTCAGCAGGCAGGCAATAAACCATCTCCATTTTGGCGTTGCGCGTACGCACTGCACCAAACTTGGTTAACATGCGGGAGACCTTCGACTGGTTGATGTTGTCGAAGCCTTGCTCCTGCAACGCCTGAACAATTTCTCCCTGAGAACTGAATTTCTCTTCTTTGAGTAGCGCTTTAAACGCTTTCACTAATTCTTCTTGCTTAGACGAGCTTCGCATAAGTCACCCGGAATATGACGATAGAAACAACATTATTATGCATGTGGATGAATTTTTATGCAAATTATCTACCTGGCACCAGGCTGAAATAATGTTATGAAAGGGAGAGATTTTATCAGATTTCGTTATCAGAAAACATGCCTGGGTCACGCCGCGCAAATAAGCTTAAAAGTAAATTAAATGTTATCAAAATGATGTTGTTTTGGTGGCGTGGCAGGGTGTATTGTAACCCCCTCTTAATTCGTTGTTGCCCACAGCCTGATAGCATTCGGGTGAAGGTCAAAGACGTGCGACCTCAAATTCTTTAGCGATGAAAATTGTAATTAATGACGTGCTGAATTATGGTCGCCGCAACGGAGTTACAGATACTTAAGTTAACCATAATAAGGAGTTTAGGATGAAAGTCGCAGTCCTCGGCGCTGCTGGTGGTATCGGCCAGGCGCTTGCCCTACTACTGAAAACCCAACTGCCTTCAGGCTCAGAACTCTTCCTGTACGATATTGCTCCGGTAACCCCAGGTGTGGCGGTTGACCTGAGCCACATCCCGACAGCTGTGAAAATCAAAGGCTTCTCCGGTGAAGATGCGCGTCCTGCGTTGCAGGGTGCCGATGTGGTGCTGATCTCCGCGGGTGTTGCACGTAAACCGGGTATGGATCGTTCAGACCTGTTCAACGTCAACGCGGGCATCGTGAAAAACCTGGTTCAGCAGATCGCTGAAACCTGCCCGAAAGCGTGCATCGGTATCATCACCAACCCGGTGAACACCACCGTTGCCATCGCAGCAGAAGTGCTGAAAAAAGCGGGCGTTTACGACAAGAACAAACTGTTCGGCGTAACTACGCTGGATATCATCCGTTCCAATACCTTCGTGGCTGAGCTGAAAGGCAAGCAGCCAACGGAAGTGGAAGTGCCGGTTATCGGCGGACACTCTGGCGTGACCATCCTGCCTCTGCTGTCGCAGATCCCGGGCGTGAGCTTCACCGAGCAGGAAGTGGCTGACCTGACCAAACGTATTCAGAATGCAGGCACCGAAGTGGTGGAAGCGAAGGCGGGTGGCGGTTCTGCAACCCTGTCTATGGGCCAGGCGGCGGCGCGTTTCGGCCTGTCTCTGGTTCGCGCGCTGCAGGGCGAGAAAAACGTGGTTGAATGCGCTTACGTAGAAGGCGACGGTGAACACGCGCGCTTCTTCTCTCAGCCGCTGCTGCTGGGTAAAAACGGCGTTGAAGAGCGTAAGTCTATCGGCACGCTGAGCGCGTTTGAGCAAAACGCGATGGAAGGCATGCTGGATACGCTGAAGAAAGACATCACGCTGGGCGAAGAGTTCGTTAACAAGTGATCTTGTCCCGGTAAAAAAAACGGAGCGCTAAGCTCCGTTTTTTTATGCCCGTCAGTTAGTGGCCGGGTATTCCTGGATGGTGACCTGAATCGTGAGCTTCTTGTCATTACGCATGACTTCTACGGGGATGATAGAGCCCGGTCGAATTTCCGCCACCTGGTCCATCGTTTCAAGCGCAGAGACCGCCGGCGTGCCGTTGACGGAAAGAATAACGTCGTTCACCTGGATACCTGCATTGGCCGCCGGGCCGCCAGGTGCCACTTCGTTGACCACAATCCCCTGGATCTGATCGATACCACCGCCCTGCGTATGCATCGGCGCGATTTCACGCCCGCCAATACCGATGTAGCCACGGATCACGCGGCCATCGCGGATCAGCTTGTCCATGATCTTGGTCGCCAGCTGGAACGGAATGGCAAAGCCAATCCCTTCCGGTGTTTCACCATCGTTGCTCTTGTCGAAGGAGAGGGTGTTAATGCCCATCAGTTCGCCCAGAGAGTTCACCAGCGCACCGCCGGAGTTACCGTGGTTGATCGAGGCATCGGTTTGCAGGAAGTTCTGCCGCCCTGACGGGTTCAGTCCAATTCGACCTGTCGCGCTGATGATCCCCTGAGTGATGGTCTGGCCCAGGTTATACGGGTTACCGATCGCCAGCACCACATCGCCGATGTGCGGCGTTCGTTTGCGATTAATCGGGATAGTCGGCAGACCGCCCGTGGCGTTGATCTTCAGCACCGCCAGATCGGTCAGGCTGTCCGACCCCACCAGCAGGGCTTCAAACACGCGGCCATCCTGCAAGGCGACGATAATCTGGTCGGCATCGTTGATCACGTGTTTATTGGTGATGATGTAACCCCGGTCATCCATGATCACACCGGAACCGAGCGTGCGGATCTCCAGCTGGTTATGAGCGGAACTGTTAAGCCCGCGGTTATAGACGTTAACCACGGCGGGGGCGGCACGGCGTACCGCCTGATTGTACGTTGCAGGCGTTTCATCCGTGCTGTCGAACTGAGGAGCCGACAGTTTGTTGAACTGGCGTAAAGATGGCATAGCCACCAGCAGCAGACCGGCAACGATCAAACCAATGACAATTGAACGAAAGAGCTTTAAAAGCATGATGCGTGTGTCGTTAAAAAAGGAACGGTTTGCAGCATAACATGAGTTATCCGGACATCACACGCAGCGGCGATGCCCGGAGTCGCAAATGGTTAACGCAGTAAAATGTAGAGGGTGTCGTTGCCACGGATAATTTGCAGGGCAATGACCGCCGGTTTACTCTCCAGCACCTTGCGCATTTCGGCAATAGACTGCACGCGAGTGCGGTTCACGCCCACGATCACGTCGTCCTGATGTAAACCTGCCTGCGCGGCTGGACTGCTTTTCTCAACGGCAGTGACAGAAATGCCTTTCGTGCCGTCTTTAAGCTGACCGTCGCTCAGCGTTGCACCCTGTAGCGCCGGGGAGATCTGTTCTGCACTGGCGGAAGAGGAGGTGCTCTTGTCCAGTGTCACTTCCACGGTCAGCGGTTTGCCCTCGCGGATCAGGCCCAGCTTCACTTTAGCGCCAGGCTCCGTGGTGGCAATACGCGAACGTAATTCAGCGAAGCTGCTCAGCGGTTTATCGTTCAGGCTGACAATAACGTCACCGGATTTCACGCCCGCTTTCGCAGAGCCTGAGTTGGGCAGCACTTCGCTGACAAACGCCCCGCGCTGGACGTTGAGCTTAAAGGCTTTGGCGATATCGGCGCTCATCTCCATGCCTTTAATGCCCAGCAGCCCGCGCTTAACCTCGCCAAACTGTATCAGCTGTTGAGACAGGGTTTTAGCCATGTTACTCGGAATGGCAAAACCAATCCCGATGCTACCGCCGCCTGGTGCGAGGATAGCGGTATTGATGCCGATCAGTTCGCCGTTCAGGTTAAGCAGCGCACCGCCGGAGTTGCCCCGGTTGATGGAGGCATCGGTCTGGATGAAATTTTCCAGCCCTTCGAGATTCAGGCCGCTGCGCCCCAGGGCAGAGACAATCCCGGAGGTGGCGGTCTGCCCTAAACCGAACGGATTACCGACCGCGACGGCAAAATCACCCACGCGCAGCTTATCGGAATCGGCGATGGCGATCTGGGTCAGGTTGCTGGGGTTTTGCACCTGTAGCAGGGCGATATCACTCTGATCGTCACCGCCGATCAGTTTGGCGTCAAACTCCCGGCCATCGTTCAGCTGAACGCTGATTTTATCAGCCTGGCTGATCACGTGGTTATTGGTCAGGATATAGCCTTTGGCCGCGTCGATAATCACGCCTGAACCAAGGCCTTCAAACGGCTGAGCCTGCTGATCCGGCGCCTCTTCGCCAAAATATTTCTTCAGCTCTTCGGGAATACGCTGGCTTTGGCGTGCCGTCCCTTCCACCTGAACGCTGACTACCGCAGGCAGGACTTTTTCAAGCATCGGCGCAAGGCTGGGAATGGCTTCTTGTCCTGGCACCTGCGAAGGTAGTGCCGCACTGGCGGGGAAGGACGCCGAGAGAGATAACCCGACACTTAACGCTAAGGCGCTCAACAGCTGGTTTTTTTTCTTCATCGATGCTGACTCTCGTATCCTGGAATGAAAAAGAACGGCCCCAAAAACATCTTGATGTTATTGAATTTTCAACCGCTGAACAATGAGGTGTTTGACTAAATAATAGCTGGGGACGGGAAGAAAGGACGGGCGCATAAGGTGCGCCCGTAAAATTTATTCAGGTTGTGCGATTAATCGCGTTTTACGCCACCGCGCAGCAGGCCGGACGCGCCGTCTGAATAGTCGCGTGGCATCTGAACCGGTGCCTGATCGTTACCGGCTTCAGAGTCCGCCAGACGATTGCGGAAGGGGTTGCTCTCCGCGGTCATTTCCGGCAGCAGGCTGCTGGAGCTTTTCGCCATGTGCTGGTAGAGCTGGCGATAATCTGTCGCCATGTTGTCCAGCAGCTCAGCGCTACGGGCAAAGTGGCTGACCAGCTCTTCGCGGTATTCTTCCAGTTCGGCTTTGTTCTTTTCCAGTTCGTATTGCAGTGACTGCTGCTGACGCAATTTGCGGTTACCGAAACGCATGGCCACAGCACCAATGATGATGCCGACGACTAAACCGATTAGCGCATATTCCCAGGTCATGAACTTCTCCCGTTGTCTTGTTGTTCCGTAGGGTGTTGGCTCGGCTCCTGCCTGTGCCTGATTATGCCACTATAACCGCTATTTCCGCAGAAGTGGAATCCTGACGTATCATCGCGTAGTGTAGAACGGCCTTTTTTTCATCAGCCACGACCGCTGATGAGGTTTAACTAAAGGAATAACAATAACATCATGCAAAACCTGTCCCCATCATCGCGTTACCAACTCGCCCTGAGTGAGGGCACACACCAGCCGGATGATGTCCAGCTTGAAGCGGTAAACCGCCTGGACACGATTTACCAGGAGCTTCTGGCGAAACCCGCCGATGCGGTGCAGAGCAGTGGGCTGAAGGCGGCATTCGGCCGTTTACTGGGCAAAAAAGAGCCCACGGTAAACGCACCGGTTCGTGGCTTATATATGTGGGGCGGCGTTGGGCGGGGTAAGACCTGGCTGATGGACATGTTCTACCAGAGCCTGCCCGGCACGCGTAAGCAGCGTCTGCACTTTCACCGTTTTATGCTGCGGGTTCATGAGGAGTTGACGGCGCTCCAGGGCGAAACCGACCCGCTGGAAATCGTGGCGGACCGCTTCAAGGCGGAAACGGACGTACTCTGCTTCGACGAATTCTTTGTTTCCGATATTACGGACGCGATGCTGCTGGGGGGGCTGATGAAAGCGCTGTTTGCGCGTGGGATCACCCTGGTGGCGACCTCAAATATCCCGCCGGATGAGCTTTATCGCAACGGTCTCCAGCGGGCGCGTTTCCTGCCAGCCATAGATGCCATTAAGCAGTACTGCGACATCATGAATGTCGACGCTGGCGTCGACTATCGTTTGCGCACGCTGACGCAGGCGCACCTGTGGCTTTCACCGCTGAACGCCGACACAGCCAGCGAGATGGATAAACTCTGGCTGGCGCTGGCAGGGGCGCCGCGGGATAACGCGCCAGCGCTGGAGATTAATCATCGTCCGTTGCCGACGCTTGGCGTAGAGAACCAGACGCTGGCCGTCTCGTTTGCAACGCTCTGCGTGGACGCCCGCAGCCAGCATGACTACATTGCGCTTTCGCGTCTGTTCCATACCGTTATGTTATGGGATGTGCCCGTCATGACCCCACTCATGGAGAGCGAAGCGCGCCGCTTCATCGCGCTGGTGGACGAGTTTTATGAGCGCCACGTCAAGCTGGTAGTCAGTGCCGAGGTGCCTTTATATGAGATCTATCAGGGCGAGCGCCTGAAGTTTGAGTTCCAGCGCTGCCTGTCGCGCCTGCAAGAGATGCAGAGCGAAGAGTACCTCAAGCGTGAGCATATGCCATAAATGCTACCCTCTCCCCGTGGGAGAGGGGCTGTGGGTGAGGGCACCAGGCCTTAACAAACGCTACCCTCTCCCTGTGGGAGAGGGGCTGGGGGTGAGGGCACCAGACCTTAACAAACGCTACCCTCTCCCCGTGGGAGAGGGGCTGGGGGTGAGGGCACCAGACCGCACAATACGTAGCCCCGAAAAACCCATCCCAAATCACATTTAAGGGTCGATCTTTGACCTCAACTTCTCTATAATCTTGCGACCCCACGTTACGAGAAGGTTTTTTTCCCGAAACTTTCTATGTGTCGGCATGTGCTATTCGAAGGGGTAGGTTTGCCGGACTTTGTCGTGTGAACCTCAACTGACTAAACGTTTGGGTGTTCACCAACGTGTAACTTATTATTTGGGTAAGCTTTTAATGAAAACTTTTACAGCTAAACCAGAAACCGTACAGCGCGACTGGTATGTTGTTGACGCGACCGGTAAAACTCTGGGCCGTCTGGCTACTGAACTGGCTCGTCGCCTGCGCGGTAAGCATAAAGCGGAATATACTCCGCACGTTGATACCGGTGATTACATCATCGTTCTGAACGCTGACAAAGTTGCTGTTACCGGCAACAAGCGTACTGACAAAATGTACTACCACCACACCGGCCACATCGGTGGTATCAAAGAAGCGACCTTTGAAGAGATGATTGCCCGCCGTCCTGAGCGTGTGATTGAAATCGCGGTTAAAGGCATGCTGCCAAAAGGCCCGCTGGGTCGTGCTATGTTCCGTAAACTGAAAGTTTACGCAGGCAACGAGCACAACCACGCGGCACAGCAACCGCAAGTTCTTGACATCTAATCGGGATTATAGGCAATGGCTGAAAATCAATACTACGGCACTGGTCGCCGCAAAAGTTCCGCAGCTCGCGTTTTCATTAAACCGGGCAGTGGTAAAATCGTAATTAACCAGCGTTCTCTGGAACAATACTTCGGTCGCGAAACTGCCCGCATGGTAGTTCGCCAGCCGCTGGAACTGGTTGATATGGTAGAAAAACTGGATCTGTACATCACCGTTAAAGGTGGTGGTATCTCCGGTCAGGCAGGTGCGATCCGTCACGGTATCACCCGCGCGCTGATGGAGTACGACGAATCCCTGCGTTCTGAACTGCGTAAAGCTGGCTTCGTTACTCGTGACGCTCGTCAGGTTGAACGTAAGAAAGTGGGTCTGCGTAAAGCACGTCGTCGTCCACAGTTCTCCAAACGTTAATCTATTCTGCTTACGCAGAACGATTGGCGAAAAACCCGCTTCGGCGGGTTTTTTTATGGATAATGCGCAGGTTATCCACAGTAACATTTCATATATCTTCTCTTTTTCCACATTTCCGGCATCCCCTCACCACAAAGCCATCAAAATCTGGTAAACTATCATCCAATTTTATGCCCAAATATCGGTGAATACTCGATTTTTGTTCGATTCTTGAACAATGTGTTTTCTCTGGGATGGGCGATACATCATCTGGCTGGCCCCGTTGGGCTGGTAGCAGTAAAAATTCTGAATATACCTGGAGGTTTTCATGGCTGTCGCTGCCAACAAACGTTCGGTAATGACGCTGTTTTCTGGTCCTACTGACATTTATAGCCATCAGGTTCGTATCGTGCTGGCCGAGAAGGGTGTCAGTTTTGAGATCGAGCATGTGGAAAAGGATAACCCGCCTCAGGATCTGATCGATCTCAACCCGAGCCAAAGCGTACCGACGCTGGTGGATCGTGAGCTGACCCTGTGGGAATCCCGTATCATTATGGAATACCTGGATGAGCGTTTCCCGCATCCGCCACTGATGCCTGTTTACCCTGTTGCGCGTGGTGAAAGCCGCCTGTACATGCAGCGTATCGAGAAAGACTGGTACTCGCTGATGAACGTTATCGTTAACGGTTCCTCTTCAGAAGCGGATGCTGCGCGTAAACAGCTGCGTGAAGAGCTGCTGGCGATTGCGCCGGTATTTGGTCAAAAACCTTTCTTCCTGAGCGATGAGTTCAGCCTGGTAGATTGCTACCTGGCACCGCTGCTGTGGCGCCTGCCAACCCTGGGCGTAGAATTCAGCGGTCCTGGCGCGAAAGAGCTGAAAGGCTACATGACTCGCGTATTCGAACGCGACTCTTTCCTGGCATCCTTAACTGAACCGGAGCGCGAAATGCGTCTCGGCCGAGGCTAATGACTGTGGAAATGTCACAACTTTCACCACGCCGTCCGTATCTGCTGCGCGCCTTCTATGAATGGCTGCTGGATAACCAGCTCACGCCGCACCTGGTTGTGGATGTGACGTTGCCGGGCGTGCAGGTTCCAATGGAATACGCACGCGACGGACAGATTGTACTGAATATTGCGCCACGTGCAGTGGGTAACCTGGAACTGGCGAACGACGAAGTGCGCTTTAATGCGCGTTTCGGCGGCGTGCCGCGTCAGGTTTCCGTTCCGCTGGCTGCGGTTCTGGCTATCTACGCCCGTGAAAACGGTGCAGGTACCATGTTCGAACCGGAAGCGGCTTATGATGAAGAGGTCGCCAGCCTGAACGATGATGGGACATCCGATGAACGTGAAAGCGACACGGTAATGTCTGTGATTGATGGCGATAAACCCGATCATCACGACGACAATGACCCTAATGACGATCCGCCTCCGCGCGGTGGTCGTCCGGCACTACGTGTCGTCAAATAAACTTCATAAAGCACAATATTTTTCCGAACCTGCACAACTGTGCAGGTTTTTTTATTTTCTGCATAAAATTACTCTCTAAAAAACTTGTGTCTTTGCAAAAGATATCGGTCTATTAATTGGCATGGGATTAATCTTGTTGGGTTATTTTCTGTAGGACAGTTAAATTTATCTTCAATAATGTTTTATTTTAATTTGATTGTATCCGATATCACCCTGTGAAAATATATATGTGCGTTAACAAAAACGGATTTTCTTTTAAGGACAAATTATGAATATCACTTTTAAAAAATTATTTTCATCTGCTGCTATTTGTGCAGCCCTCGCCATGTCAAATGCACACGCTGCTAATGATGTGACGTTGAAAGTTATTGGTAATATCGTTCCTGGTTCCTGCGTACCCTCGCTGCCAAACGGTGGAGTGGTAGATTATGGCACAATGCCAGCTTCTACCATCAATCCCACTGGCACGGCGAATACACTGGTTCAGTTGGGGGCTAAAAGTATTACTCTCACTATTACCTGTGACAGCGATACCAGCGTTGGGGTGACTTCTACGGATAACCGCCATGATACTCGTGTGGGCCTGGGGAGCGCCGCTTATATTGAAAATGGGTTTTTCGATAATGTAAATGCTAACGCTTCAGGAAACGCCTATGGCTTGGGTAAAACGAGTGCGGGTGTGAATATTGGCTCCTATGTCATTGCAGCAGATCCCGTTAATACAACAACAGATGGTGTTGTCGCTGATCTCATTGCAGCCACAGGTACCGATACATCAAATTATACCTGGGTAAAATCCAGTACGGGTGCTTTTGCACCAGTTAACAGTGGCACAGGCCAGACACGTGTCTTTACGGCTGCTGCATCGGGAACCACCACACCAAAAGCTTTTAAAGTTATGAATATGCCGTTACGCATTACAACTGCGCTTCAGGACAACACTGTATTGGGTACAGGCGATACTATCACGCTTGACGGTAATGCCACGCTGAGCCTTGTTTATCTTTGATATTCGTTATTGCTAAATGCTGTAGAAAATAAATCGGGAAATGAAAATAATGGAATTTAAAAAAGTACTCTCGGCAGCAACCGTCGCCGTAGCCTTCGGTTTATCCGCTTTTGCTGCCCAGGCCGCTAACGATGTTACGCTGAAAGTTGTCGGTACGATTAACCCGGCTGCATGTACGCCGACCCTGCCTGATGGCGGCGTTGTAGATTATGGAACGGTACTGAACCAAAATATTGCACCGACCGGTGCGACAAACAAGCTGGTACAATTGGGGCAGAAAAGCATCACGCTAAATATCAGTTGCGAAAGCAACATGAGCGTTGCTTTTACCTCCACCGATAACCGCCTGGACAGTCGCGTTAACCTGTCTTCAACCGCGTTTATCGCAGGTAGCGGTACGGATAAATCAGACTTCAGCAACACCGCTGGTGCCTTTGGTCTGGGTAAAACCACCGCTGGCGTGAGCATTGGTGCTTACACCGTTGCCATCAATACTGAAGCGGTCACAGCGGATGGCGCGAATGTTGACACCCTGGTAACAGGGAGCATCACTGAAGGCCAGCGTTCCTGGGAGAAAGTTGCGCCAGGCCTGGGTTACCTCTGCTCGCTTAATGGCTGCACGGGCTACCAAAAAGCGAATACCGTAGCAACAGCCGGTACCACGCAGCCAAAAGCCTTCAAACAGCTTAGCGTGCCGTTGCTGGTTACCTCTGCAGTGCAGGATAACTCGGTATTAGGTACGACTGACGTAATTACGCTGGACGGTAACGCAACCATTAGTCTGGTATATCTCTAATAATTTAACGCTTAATTAACGTGGCAATGGTTAGAGTATTTAAAAGCCATTGTCACGCTTTTTTTGCATTAAAATAGCTTTCTCTGCCGCAAGAATAATAAAAATAATGCCGGTATGATTTTTATTTATTTATGTGAGTGGAAAGTCATGAAGAAAATTCTATATCTTGCGTTGTTGGCTGTAGCGACAAAGTGTTGTGCCACCGGTATGGTTCCAGAAACATCGGTTTTATTAGTCGATGCACAAAAAGGCGAAGCCAGTATGAATGTTAAAAATACGGATTCGCAACCTGCATTGCTTTATACAAACATTGTAGATTTACCTGATAGCGATAAATCTATTCGTTTAATCGTTTCTCAACCTGTAGTCCGTGTCGACGCCGGGGAAACACAGCGAATGCGTTTTCTGCTGCAAACCAGCAAACCCATGAAGTATGAAGAACTTAAACGCGTCACGTTCGAAGGCATTCCTCCAAAGGAGAAAGGAGAAGATAAAGTTGCGTTGACTATCCGCCAGGATCTTCCTGTTGTAATTCATCCTGCGGGTCTACCTGAGGAGACGCAGCCATGGAAATTTTTGACATGGAACAAAAAGGGTGATGGCCTGGTTATCAACAATTCCAGCGATTACGTTGTTCGTATAACGGCATCCTTTAAAACATTACCCTCAGGAAAAGCGGGTGTGCTGGATAAGACCTACATCCTTCCTCACACCTCGATAAAAACAACATTACCAAATTTCTCTGATAATAAAGTTGAATTCTATCCGGCGAGTCGTTACGGCTATAAAGGGGATCGCTTTACTACAGATTTGAAGTAAGCCTCTATAAGGACAGCAAAGGATATGCAGCAAAAAACGTTACTCGCCTGTCTCATTGGCCTGGTCTGTTCTGGCCAGGCGATGGCTCAGCAGATGGAGACTGCTGCCATTAATTTTGATCAGGAAACGCTTCGTTCACTGGGGATAAACCCGGACGTATCAAATTATTTCTCTCGCAAGACGAAGTATTTACCGGGTAGCGTTTCCGTCGCCCTGAAGGTGAATGGTGATAATAAAGGCAACGTTATTGCTCGTTTCGACAACAACGGCGATCTCTGTTTCGACAAACCTTTTATGGAGCAGGCAGGATTAAAAGTTCCCTCTGACTATGAGTCCGGCTGCTACGATTATACCGGTCATATCCCGAGCGCTATTGTGGAGGCTTCGCCTGCGCAAGAATCTCTAAGTCTGGTTGTACCGGCGGATCGGATAGCAAACAGCGAATCGGATATCGGAGCTTATACTTCCGGTGGCACTGCTGCGCTGTTGAATTATTCTCTTCTCTCCTCGCGCAATGAGTTTGGTGACGGGCACTCAGACTATTCACAGGCCATGCTGGACGGTGGGGTCAATTTCGACGACTGGATCTTACGTACTCAGCAACTGCTGAGCCGGAGCGACGGAGAATTCGAGAGTAATAACTCGTCGACCTATTTGCAGCATACTTTTGTCCCCCTGAAAAGTACCCTGAGGGCGGGCGAGGTCAATATCAATAACTCCCTTCTTCAGGGAACGGGAATCTATGGTATCGAGCTTTCACCGGAGAGCGCCTTACAACAGGGCGGTAGCGGAGTGAGCGTGTCCGGTATCGCCAATACGCCTCAGGCCCGTATTGAAGTGCGTCAGCAAAATGTTCTGGTGTACAGCACACTGGTGCCGGTCGGGCCGTTTAATCTCACCGATGTGCCGGTACGTAACGGCGTTAGCGATCTGAACGTGACGGTAGTGGAAACCGATGGCAGCCAGCACAGCTATGTGGTGCCCGCAGCGCTGTATAACCAGAGCGCAGGGGCGCCTTCAGGATATCACTTCGCGCTGGGACGAGTGAGCGATAGCTATAGTGAAACGCCATGGGTAGCCAGCCTTTCTGGAGGCTGGAAACTAAGCGAACGGGTGAATTTCAACGCAGGCTCAATCGTAGGCGAAGATTACCAGGCTGTCGCCACCAGCCTTGATACAGTGCCGCTACCAGCCTGGCTTGTTTCACTCCAGGCGAACCAGTCCAACGATTCGAAAGATTCACTGAAAGGGCAGAGGTACACGCTATCGGCAACATGGAGTTCTGACCCCGCATTTGGCATGGGGGCTAACGCCTCTGTTACGCATAAATCGCAAGACTATCGCGAACTTTTTGAAGCACTGGATGATGATTTCGACAGCGGTAATAAAAATGAGTATTCCGCCGGGCTGACCTGGAGTGTGCCCTACTTAGGCACGCTTAGCACCAGCTACTACCAAACGCAGGGTTATGATAAGTCAGATGATTCCCGCTTCATCTCTGCGGGTTGGAACAAGTCATTCAAGTACGCCACGATTTCCATGAACTGGCAACATCAGTTGAGTGCAGATGAGGAGAATGAGGATGATGGCGATCTGTTCTACGTCAACCTCAGTATTCCTTTTGGTGCCAGCAATAGCGTTAGCCTGTACAGCCGTCATGATGACCATAAAACGCGGTATGGCGCCTCTGCGCTTGGCGTTGTAAGTGATACCACATCCTGGTCGCTGGGAGCTGAACACGATCAGGCCACGAATCGCGATAATGTAAACGGTGGGATAAGCAGCAACCTTCACTATACGCAGCTTGGCCTGAGCGCCAGTTCGGATAACGAGAATAGCCGCAGCTATTCAGGATCGCTACAGGGGGGCATCGCGGTTCATGGACAAGGCGTTACGTTCTCTCCATGGGCGATCCGCGACACGTTCGCGATCGCTGCTCTGGATAAACCCGTCTCCGGTGTGAGGATTGACACGCCCCAGGGGCCGGTATGGACCGACTTCCGTGGTCAGGCAGTGGTACCGTCAGTGGGAGCCTGGCGCCCAGCGCGGGTAGAAGTGGATACGGAAACATTGCCGAAAAATATGGATATCGGGAATGGAACCCGTGTCGTCACGCTTGGCAAAGGAGCGGTAGGGCATCTTGATTTTACTGCGTTAACCCAGCGACGTGCACTGGTGAACGTTACCCTGGCAAACGGTAAAAAGCTGCCGAAAGGGATCGCCCTTGAGGATTCGCACGGAAATTATCTTACGACCTCAGTGGATGACGGCGTGGTCTTTTTTAACGATGTTGAACCTGCTCTACAGGTGGTGGCAAAACTGGATAACGGCACCTGTGCATTTGGTCTGAAGCTTCCGAAAGAGGCAAATACCGATACATTCTATGAAACTGTCAATGAGGTGTGTAAATGAAGGCGCTTTTTTTAGCCGTGTGCGCAATGGCGTTTTCTCTGCATGCTATGGCTGACTGCCAGTTAGTATCAAGCCAGCAAAAACTCAGCTATGGCCGTATGAGTGCCGCAGAGCGCCAGGCGGAAGGGAACAGGTTGATTGAGATGCCGGAGAAACAGATTGTCCTGAACGTGATATGCGATGAACCGTCGCGTATTCGTCTCTTTCTGGGCAGTAACGTACCGAAAGGGCATGAATTTGGTTTTGGTGATAACGGCGTCATGCGCGTTACTGCCGCGCAGGCAACGGTGGACGATCGTACAGTCAATCTGGCGGCTATTCATGCCGGCGACCCGTGGGTTACCAATGGCGGCGTGAGAGAGATCGCGCCAGCGCTTAACGAAGGGATTGCGTTTATCAACGGTCAGGAGCTGCGGGGAAAAACGGCGTCTGTCACGCTTACCATCAAACCGCGCTTCAAAAGTAACCATATTACGGACAGAGAAGTGTGGCGCGGAAATTTACGCGTAAGGATGGATGTACAATGAAAAAGCGTATAGCGCTATTACTCTGCGGAATGTCTGCCGCTTCAGCGGTATGGGCAACTGATACGGTCAATATTGATGTGGATGTCACCGTTGACGCTGCCGCCTGTACACCGGCGTTGAGCAATGGCGGTGTGGCAGATTTCGGCACGCGCTATGCGGGGTCGCTCTCCTCCAGCGCATTCACACAGCTTGGTACTCGCGATCTTACACTATCGGTGACGTGTGAATCTTCTACGGGAGTTGCGATTACCGCGCGTGATACCCGCGCCAGTTCCGTGGTCGTTGGCAAAGATAAATCCGGGCAAGAAGGGGTAAAATTCCAGATAAATAACGGTGCCTATGTGCGTGATACGACCCGCCTGTTTGGTTTAGGATTGACCAGCGAGCAGAAGCCGATTGGCAGTTATGGGGTGCAAATTAACGCGGCAGGCGTGACGGCAGCCGACGAAAGTGCCGCTGTTCAGGTGGAGATCGCCGGGGCCGCGACCAAAAATGGTCCATGGACGCGCACGACGCTATTGCCCTTGCCGACCCAGCAGGACTTTTTCTATACGTTTGTGCAAAAAGGCACGGATATTCCGCAGCCGATCTCATCGGCGGTTGTTCCGCTACAGGTGAGCGCCGCTGTCGCCAACGGGCTTGGCAGCGGGCAAGAGATCAAGCTGGACGGCGAGGCGGTGATTACGCTGGTCTATTTATAATCTCTTTTCTGTAAAAGAATATCGAAAATAGACGCGCCAGTTCACCACTGGCGCCGCGCTTACCAGGTCTGCAAAGAGGCTGCGATTTGTAGACCTGATAAAGCGTAAACAGGCTGATACGTCTCCGGATGAGATTTCCTGAAGCGATAATTACCGTTTAAAGGTTACCGCTTCCGGCTGCGTCAGATGCAGCGTTGTCTGGCTGGGTACCGTCTCGGCGATAACCCGCCCGTGACGAACAGAATAACGCGCTGGCGTCTGGCGACGAACCGCATCAAAGCCATTTTCGGCCGGTAAAACAACCAGGTTCGCAGAATTACCCACCTTCACGCCGTAGTCCTGCAGGTTGAGCGTTTTCGCGCTGTGGGTGGTGATCAGATTCAGCCCGTCGTTAATCTGCCCGTACCCCATCAGCTGGCAGACGTGTAAACCCATATGCAGCACCTGCAACATATTGGCGGTGCCCAGGGGATACCACGGATCGAAAACGTCATCATGCCCAAAGCAGACGTTGATCCCCGCCTCCAGCATCTCTTTCACGCGCGTTACGCCGCGGCGCTTAGGATAGGTGTCGAAACGGCCCTGAAGGTGGATGTTCACCAGCGGATTGGCGACGAAGTTGATGCCCGACATTTTCAGCAAACGAAACAGGCGGGACGCGTAGGCGCCATTATAGGAGTGCATCGCTGTGGTATGGCTGGCGGTAACGCGCGCGCCCATCCCGTCACGGTGCGCCAGCGCGGCGACGGTTTCCACGAAGCGCGACTGTTCATCATCGATTTCGTCGCAGTGTACGTCGATCAGCCTGTCGTACTTCTGCGCCAGTGCGAAGGTTTTGTGCAACGACTCCACACCATACTCGCGGGTAAATTCAAAGTGCGGAATTGCGCCAATGACGTCCGCCCCCATACGCACCGCCTCTTCCAGCAACGCTTCACCGTTGGGATAAGAAAGAATGCCCTCCTGGGGGAACGCCACGATTTGCAGATCGACCCACGGGGCGACCTCCTGCTTCACTTCCAGCATCGCTTTCAGCGCCGTCAGCGTGGGATCGGAGACGTCAACGTGAGTACGCACATGCTGAATGCCGTTGGCCATCTGCCACTTCAGCGTCTGCATTGCGCGGGTCTTAACATCTTCGTGGGTGAGCAGCGCCTTACGTTCAGCCCAGCGCTCAATCCCCTCGAATAAGGTACCAGACTGGTTCCAGCTCGGTTCACCAGCCGTTTGAGTGGTATCCAGATGGATATGCGGCTCAACGAAAGGGGGAATGATCAGCCCGCCTTCAGCATCAAGCACCTGGCCCACAGGTGACGATGCCGCGTCCTGCGGTTCAATACGGCTAAAGCGCCCGTTTTCAATTGCGATCTGCCATAACCCCTCTTGCCCCTGTAAACGGGCCTGACGAATGGTGAGGGTATTATTCTGCATGTGGAGCCTCCGGGGCGGTAGCAAAGGTACGTCTGACTAAGGGGGTTAACAGAAGGTAGATGAATACGCCGCCGAGGACCGCATTCACCGGCACTATACCGGGAATAATATTCCCGGCAGCCACGCCGAGCGCGACTGAAAGAATGGCTACCCAGTTGACCGGCACAAAGGTAGCGCTATGGAAGCTGGCGTAGCGGCGGCGGTTGATCAGATAGTCGGCGATAATCACCCCACCGACGGGAGGGATCGCCGCCGACAGAAAGGTGAGCCAGCCGACAAAGTTATTGTACAGCCACAGCGCGCAGAGCGTGCCGATAATACCGTTAACCACCGACAGCGTGCGGCTGGAAAGGCCGGTCACGTTGGCAAAGCCCAGACCCGACGCATAGAGCGCGTTGTCGTTGGTTGTCCAGATGTTCAGGCCGAGAACGATAATGGCGGGCAGCAGTAGCCCCTGAGCGATCATCACGTCCGAGATATCCGCCTGTCCAACTGCCGCGGCGCCTGCCGCACCGAAGATAAACATCAGCGAGTTGCCAAGGAAAAACGCCACCATTGCCACCACCACGGCGCCTTTCGCGTTACGCCCAAAGCGGACGAAGTCGGCGGTCAGCGTTCCGGCGCTGATGAAGGAGCCGACGACCAGCGCCAGCGCGCCTGAAAAACTGAGCGGGGTCTGTGGCACCATCGCTTTTAAATGATCCAGCCCGCCCACGCCGTGCACCGCCAGCCAGACGGAGTAGCTGCCGAGGATAACTATCGCGGGAACGGCGATGATCGACAGAATCGTCAGCGCTGAGATACCAAAGAAGATGGTCATGGTCATCAACAGACCGGATACCGCGATCAGGATATTGACGTCGATGCCCGTGGCTTTACTCACCGGGATGGCAAACATCGCTACGCCGACGCCAAACCATCCTACCTGCGTACCGCCTAAAAGCATGGAGGGAAGCCAGGAACCTTTTATACCGAACGAGTAACGCGCAAGAAGATGGGTTGAGAGGCCGGTTTTTGCGCCAATGTAGCCAAGAAAAGCAGTGTAAATACCGAGGAGGAGATTGCCGAAGAGAACTGCAAGGAAGAAATCATTATAGGAAAGACCGGTACCGAGCGTACCTCCGGTCCACATACTGGCGGAAAAAAAGGTTAACCCTAACATCACAAAAGTGAGTGGAATCACGCCTTTCCGCGCCGCCAGAGGGACGGGGCCCTGGCTATAATTGTTATCTTGCGACACAACGCCTCCTTGAATTTTGGCCAAAAAATCCGCCGCATAATATACAGTTTTTTCATGAAAGCAAACGTTTACGTCTGGATTCATGCTGCTTTTTTGCTTAAAAAGGTATCATTAACTTAAGGGCAGGCTACTGAAAACAGGCTCCCCAGCGTTCCGCTTTATGCTTCTGCCGGGGAGTCAGAGGGGCTTACACTTCCAGGAAGTTCATGATCCCGTCAGCCGCTTTACGGCCTTCGGCAATCGCCGTCACCACCAGGTCAGAGCCGCGAACGATGTCGCCACCGGCGAAGATTTTCGGGTTGCTGGTCTGGAACGCGTTGTCGCTGCCTTCCGGCGCAATTATGCGGCCCTGAGAGTCCAGCTCTACGCTGTGCTTCGCCAGCCACTCCATGCTGTGAGGACGGAAACCAAACGCCATCACCACGGCGTCAGCCGGGATCACGTGTTCAGAACCGGCCACGATCTCCGCGCGACGACGGCCTTTCGCATCCGGCGCGCCCATCTCCGTGCGCGCCATCTTCACGCCGCTCACTCTACCGTTGGCATTCACCTCAATACCCAGAGGCTGGATGTTGAACTGGAACTCCACGCCCTCTTCACGCGCGTTTTTCACTTCGCGCTTAGAGCCCGGCATGTTCTCTTCGTCACGACGGTAAGCACAGATGACGTGCGCCGCGTTCTGACGAATGGAGGTACGCACGCAGTCCATCGCGGTATCACCGCCGCCCAGCACCACCACGCGTTTGCCTTCCATGCTGACGAACGGCTCATCGGCGGTCTCGCCGTAGCCCATTAGCTGTTTGGTATTCGCAATCAGGAACGGCAGCGCGTCGTACACGCCTGGCGCATCTTCGTTCTCCAGACCACCGCGCATGGACTGATAAGTGCCTACGCCCAGGAACACGGCGTCGTAATCTTTCAGCAGGTCGTCGAGCTGCACGTCGCGGCCCACTTCGGTGTTGAGTTTGAACTCAATGCCCATGCCGGTGAAGATTTCGCGGCGGCGGGTCATCACCTCTTTCTCCAGCTTGAAGGCCGGGATACCGAAGGTCAGCAGGCCGCCAATCTCCGGGTGGCGATCAAAGACCACCGCTTTCACGCCGTTACGGGTCAGCACGTCCGCACAGGCCAGGCCTGCCGGGCCCGCGCCGATAATCGCCACGCGCTTGTCGGTTTGACGCACGCCGGTCATATCCGGACGCCAGCCCATTTCGAACGCTTTATCGTTGATATAGCGTTCGATGTTGCCGATGGTCACCGCGCCAAACTCGTCGTTCAGCGTACAGGAGCCTTCACACAGACGATCCTGAGGGCACACGCGGCCGCACACTTCCGGCAGGGTGTTGGTCTGATGAGACAGCTCGGCGGCTTCAAAAATACGCCCTTCGTTGGCCAGCTTCAGCCAGTTCGGGATGTAGTTATGGACCGGACACTTCCATTCGCAGTAAGGGTTACCGCAGGACAGGCAGCGGTCTGCCTGTGCTTTGGCCTGGCCTTCTGAAAACGGCTCGTAGATTTCAACAAATTCAATTTTACGGATCTTCAGCGGTTTCTTTGGCGGATCAACACGCTGAAGGTCGATAAACTGGTAAACGTTCTGGCTCATCTGAATTCCTTACTGCGCCTGCACGCGCAGCTCTGCTGCGCTACGACTACGGTGACCCAACAGGGCTTTAACATCGCTGGACTTCGGCTTAACCAGCGCAAATTTCGCAGAGAACGCCGGCCAGTTGGCCAGGATCTCTTCGCCGCGCGAAGAACCGGTATGCTGCACGTGTTCGGTAATTAAGCCGCGCAGGTGTTCTTCGTGGATGGCCAGCGTATCAACGTCCAGCACTTCCACCAGTTCCGGGTTCACGCGTTTGCGGAACTCACCGTCTTCATCCAGGACGTAGGCAAAACCGCCCGTCATGCCCGCGCCAAAGTTCACGCCGGTTTTACCCAGGACGCACACAATTCCGCCCGTCATGTATTCACAGCCGTTATCGCCGATGCCTTCCACCACGGTGATGGCACCGGAGTTACGCACCGCAAAACGCTCGCCCGCACGGCCCGCGGCAAACAGACGACCGCCGGTTGCACCGTACAGACAGGTATTGCCGATAATGCTTGCTTCATGGCTGCGGAAGGCTGAACCAACCGGAGGTCGCACCGCCAGCAGACCGCCCGCCATGCCTTTTCCGACGTAGTCGTTGGCATCACCGGTCAGGTATAACTCAACGCCGCCCGCGTTCCACACACCGAAGCTCTGACCCGCGGTACCGCTGAAGTGCGCGGTAATCGGATCCGACGCCAGGCCCTGGTCACCGTGCGTTTGCGCGATGTAACCGGAGAGGGATGCACCCACGGAACGATCGGTGTTGCGGATATCAAACCAGAACGTTTTGCTCTGCTTCTCATCCACGTACGGCTTCGCCTGTTGCAGCAGCTGCGCGTTCAGCACGCCGTTGTCGAACGGCGGGTTGTTCTCGGTGCAGTAAACCGCTTTGCCAGGATGCGGCTGAGCGGTTTCCAGCAGCTTAGACAGCTCCAGCTTCTGCTGCTTGGCCGTGAAGCCCTCAAGCTCTTTCAGCAGGTCGGTACGGCCAATCAGATCCACCAGACGCTTCACGCCCAGCTGCGCCATCAGCTCGCGGGTTTCACGGGCGATGAAGTCAAAGTAGTTAGTCACTTTGAACGGGAGGCCGTGATAGTGATTCTTACGCAGCTTTTCGTCCTGGGTAGCAACGCCCGTTGCGCAGTTGTTCAGGTGGCAAATACGCAGGTATTTACAGCCGAGCGCAACCATCGGGCCGGTACCGAAGCCGAAGCTTTCCGCACCCAGAATCGCCGCTTTGATGATGTCGAGGCCGGTTTTCAGCCCGCCGTCTACCTGCAAACGGATTTTGTGACGCAGGCCGTTGGCGACCAGCGCCTGCTGGGTTTCCACCAGGCCAAGCTCCCACGGACAACCCGCATATTTTACGGAGGAGAGCGGGCTTGCGCCGGTGCCGCCGTCGTAGCCGGCGATGGTGATCAAATCCGCATAGGCTTTCGCCACGCCGGTGGCGATGGTGCCAACGCCCGGCTCGGAAACCAGCTTCACGGAGATCATCGCTTTCGGGTTGACCTGTTTCAGGTCGAAAATCAGCTGCGCCAGATCCTCGATAGAGTAAATATCGTGGTGTGGCGGCGGGGAGATCAGCGTCACGCCCGGCACCGAGTAGCGAAGCTTAGCGATGTACGGGGTGACTTTATCACCCGGCAGCTGACCGCCTTCACCCGGTTTTGCCCCCTGCGCGACCTTAATCTGGATCACGTCGGCGTTAACCAGGTACGCAGGCGTTACGCCGAAACGGCCGGACGCTACCTGCTTGATACGGGACACTTTATTGGTGCCGTAACGGGCAGGATCTTCACCGCCTTCGCCGGAGTTGGAGTTGCCGCCGATGCTGTTCATGGCTTCCGCCAGCGCTTCGTGGGCTTCCGGGCTCAGCGCGCCGATGGACATCGCCGCGGTATCGAAACGTTTGAACAGTTCAGATGCGGGTTCAACCTCGTCAATGCTGACCGCTTCCTCACCCGGATTGAGGGCAATGAGATCGCGCAGCGTCGCCGCCGGACGGTTGTTCACCAGATCAGCATACTGCTGATAATCGCTGTACTCGCCGCTTTGCACCGCCTGTTGCAGTGTGCGCACCACGTCCGGGTTATAAGCGTGATACTCACCCCCGTGAACGTATTTCAGCAGACCGCCCTGTTCCAGCGGCTTACGTGCCAGCCAGGCGCGTTTCGACAGGTTCACCAGATCCTGCTGGAAGTCAGCAAAGCCTGCGCCACCAATACGGCTGATCACGCCCTGGAAGCAGAGGTTGGCAACGTCGTCATGCAGACCGACCGCCTCAAACAGCTTCGAGCAGCGGTAAGAGGCGATGGTCGAGATGCCCATTTTGGACATGATCTTGTACAGACCTTTGTTGATGCCGTTACGGTAGTTCAGCATCACAGCACGGTAGTCTTTGTCGATCGCGCGGGTATCCACCAGGCGGGCCAGTGTTTCGTAGGCCAGATACGGGTAGATCGCCGTGGCGCCAAAGCCTAACAGCACCGCAAAGTGGTGCGGGTCGCGCGCGCTCGCAGTTTCAACGATGATGTTGGCATCGCAGCGCAGGCTCTTGTCCACCAGACGCGTCTGGATAGCCCCCACCGCCATGGGTGCAGGCACCGGCAGACGGTTTTTCGCGATGTTGCGGTCAGACAGCACCAGCAGAACGGTGCCGTTACGCACCATCTGCTCGGCTTTGTCGCACAGCACGTTCACCGTCTCTTCGAGGCTCGTTTCGGTCACGTCGAAGGTGATATCGAGCGTGTCGGCGCGATAGTGCTCCTCGGTCATGGTGGTGAGCTGTTTGAAATCGGAGTACAGCAGGATCGGTGATTTAAAGGTCAGACGGTGCGCCTGACCTTCGGCTTCACAGAATACGTTCATCTCACGGCCGATGCTGGTGGCCAGCGACATGACGTGGGCTTCGCGCAGCGGATCGATTGGCGGGTTGGTGACTTGCGCAAACTGCTGACGGAAATAGTCGTAAATAATGCGTGGCTGGCTGGAGAGCACAGCAAACGGGGTATCGTCACCCATTGAGCCGACCGCTTCCTGGCCGTTTTCGCCGAGCACGCGAATAACCGAGTCCAGCTCTTCCGCGCTGTAGTTAAACTGCTTCTGGAAGCTCGCGAGGGTGTCATCGTCCAGCTCGCGTCTACCCACTTCTTCGTCTGACAGATCTTCAAACGGCACCAGACGACGCACGTTTTTCTCCATCCACTCTTTGTACGGATGGCGGCTCTTCAGATCGTTGTCGGTTTCAGCAGAGTGCAGAATACGCCCACCGCGGGTGTCAATCACCATCAGCTCGCCCGGTCCGACGCGGCCTTTCTCGACCACTTCGTCTGGCTGGTAATCCCAGATACCCACTTCAGAGGCACAGGTGATGAGCTTGTCTTTGGTAATGACATAGCGCGCCGGACGCAGACCGTTACGGTCCAGGTTACAGGCGGCAAAACGTCCGTCGGACATAACGATGCCTGCCGGGCCATCCCACGGCTCCATGTGCATGGAGTTAAAGTCAAAGAACGCGCGCAGCTCAGGGTCCATATCCGGGTTGTTCTGCCAGGCCGGCGGTACAAGCAGACGCATGGCGCGCACGATATCCATCCCGCCCGCCAGCAGCAGTTCCAGCATGTTATCCATTGAGCTGGAGTCCGAGCCGGTTTCGTTCACGAACGGCGCGGCATCGTGCAGGTCCGGGATCAGCGGGGTCTGGAACTTATAGGTACGGGCGCGGGCCCACTGGCGGTTACCGGTGATGGTGTTGATCTCACCGTTGTGCGCCAGGTAGCGGAACGGCTGAGCCAGCGGCCAGCGTGGAACGGTGTTGGTGGAGAAGCGCTGGTGGAACAGGCAAATGGCCGATTCCAGACGCAGATCCGCCAGGTCCAGGTAGAAGCGCGGCAGGTCAGCCGGCATGCATAGACCTTTATAGATGTTCACCAGGTTAGAGAGGCTACAGACGTAGAACTCTTTATCGTCCTGAAGACGTTTTTCAATGCGGCGGCGGGCAATAAACAGACGGCGTTCCATATCACGCGGACGCCAGCCCGCAGGCGCGTTGACGAAAATCTGTTCAATACGAGGCAGCGAGGAGAGGGCGATTTCACCGAGCACCCCTTCGTTGGTTGGCACATCGCGCCAGCCGACAATCGACAGGGTTTCACGCTGAAGTTCTTCTTCAACGATGCGGCGTGACGCGGCAGCTTTTTCAGGATCCTGATTCAGGAACAGCATACCGACAGCGTAGTTTTTGGCTAAACGCCAGCCGCGCTCTTCCGCCACGATGCGGAAGAAACGATCCGGTTTTTGCAGCAGCAGGCCGCAACCGTCGCCGGTTTTACCATCGGCAAGGATGGCGCCACGGTGCTGCATACGGGCCAGTGCGTGAATAGCAGTACGCACTACCTTGTGGCTAGGTTCGCCTTCTATGTGGGCGATCAGGCCGAAACCACAGTTATCCTTCTCAAGGGATTTATCGTACAACATATCAGTGAACCTCCCCAGGCTCGTCGGGCTTCCCACTGAACTTTACCGTGGCGCACAGGCGCAGAAAGAGCATGGCGACGGGGTTAGCGTTTCATACGCGGACCTCGCATTCGCCCTCTTTTTCATCCTTTCGCGCAGGTAAACAAGTTTGAGGACTTGCTTCAGAGGGAATCTCAATTACTGCATAAATATGATGAGCAGGCCGCTCATCCAGAAAGCTTCCAGCGGATTTCCAACTTATCGGGAATTGGTACACAGGTCAAATGGCAATCTTATTTATACAAAAATGTGCTAAAGCGTAGTTATCTTTTTGTTTTTAATACGTATTTAACTATTTTTACAACCACTTAAAGCACCGGGGAGGTGCAGGGGAGTGTGATCTGACTCACTATATTAAAGCGGTATTATCGATGCAGCGTGCTGAAATGCAGATTTATAGCAGAATATTAATCTGGTGTTGCATTCAAACCCGCATAAAATCACTGTTTTTCAGTCCTGGCGCTATAAATGAAAAAAACCATCAGAACATAAGGAAAAGTAATTACGTACAGGGTGAATGAAATCTCGGTAATCGTGATTATTTATTCAAACAGATAAAGGCCGTCCAGGGCGATTGATCCAGGTCATCGCCGACAGAGGCTAAAAATGGCAGGCTTGTCCCCTTTCTTCGGGACGGTCTATCAGATTATGCAGTTACAGAAATTAGTCAATATGTTTGGTGGGGATCTTTTGCAGCGCTACGGACAAAAGGTTCACAAACTGACGCTGCACGGCGGCTTTAGCTGTCCGAACCGCGATGGCACCATCGGGCGTGGTGGCTGCACCTTCTGTAACGTGGCCTCGTTTGCTGATGAAGCTCAACAGCATAAATCTATCGCTGAACAGCTCGCCCATCAGGCGAGTCTGGTGAACCGCGCGAAGCAATATCTGGCCTATTTCCAGGCCTACACCAGCACGTGGGCGGAGGTGCAGGTGCTGCGCGCTATGTATCAACAGGCGGTTGCTCAAGCGAACATTGTCGGGCTGTGCGTGGGGACGCGTCCGGACTGCGTGCCGGACGCCGTGCTGGATTTACTTAGCGAGTACAAAGAGAAGGGCTACGAGATCTGGCTGGAGCTGGGCTTGCAGACCGCGCACGACAAAACCCTGCACCGTATCAATCGCGGGCATGATTTTGCCTGCTACCAGCGCACCACGCGTCTCGCCCGCGAGCGTGGATTAAAAGTCTGCTCGCATCTGATTGTCGGCTTGCCGGGAGAAGGGCAGCAGCATGGCCTTGAAACGCTGGAAAAAGTCGTCGAGACCGGCGTGGACGGCATTAAGCTGCACCCGCTGCATATCGTTACGGGAAGCATTATGGCGAAAGCCTGGGAAGCGGGGCGGTTAAGTGGCATCGAACTCGACGACTATACGGTGACGGCGGGGGAGATGATTCGCCACACGCCGCCGGAGATTGTTTACCACCGCATCTCGGCAAGCGCCCGCCGCCCAACGCTTCTGGCACCGCTCTGGTGTGAGAACCGCTGGACGGGGATGCTGGAAATCGACCGCTATCTACAGGAGAACGGCGTACAGGGGTCGGCGCTTGGCCGCCCGTGGGTTCCACCGCTACCGGCGACGGCCGCCTAACAGACTTCCCAGCATGCCGCGCACTATCTGGTTGGTAATCTGACGCGTCGCGCTTTTTGCCATGGTCTGCACCACGCCATCGCGTTTGCCGCCGCGCGGCCCGGTGCTGCCGAACAGAATATCTTTCAGCCCGCCGAGAATGCCGTCGTCCACGGCTACAGATTGCCCTTTGGCGGCAGGCGCAT
The DNA here is from genome assembly GCF_001729745.1 of Enterobacter hormaechei subsp. hoffmannii. GTDB lineage: Bacteria > Pseudomonadota > Gammaproteobacteria > Enterobacterales > Enterobacteriaceae > Enterobacter > Enterobacter intestinihominis. The sequence goes on along the minus strand of NZ_CP017186.1, from coordinate 4,009,308 downwards.
CCTGCGATTCGGCAGTCGCCTGCACCCCTTTTTGCAGCATCTCGAACGCGGATTCGCGATCCACCTCGTCTTCATACTTCCCGTACACCGGGGAGTGGTTGATCAGGCCGTTGCGTTCATCGTCCGTTACTGGCCCCATGCGCGAGCAGGGCGCAATCACCATCGCGCGCTCGACAACTGTCGGGCTGCCTTTTGCATCGAGGAACGAAATCAGCGCTTCACCGGTGCCCAGCGCCTGAATGGCGGTTTCGGTATCAAAGGCCGGATTGGCACGCATGGTTTGCGCCGCGGCTTTCACCGCTTTCTGATCTTTCGGCGTAAAGGCGCGCAGGGCGTGCTGCACGCGGTTACCCAGTTGCCCCAGTACGTTGTCCGGAATATCCGACGGGTTTTGCGACACAAACCAGACCCCGACGCCTTTGGAGCGGATCAGGCGGATAACCTGTTCAATTTTATCCAGCAGCACCTGCGGCGCGTCGTTAAACAACAGGTGCGCTTCGTCAAAGAAGAACACCAGTTTGGGTTTTTCCAGATCGCCTGCTTCCGGCAGTTGTTCGTAGAGTTCAGAGAGCATCCACAGCAGGCTGGCGGCGTAGAGCTTCGGCATCTGGTAGAGCTTCTCTGCGCTCAGAATGTTGATGATGCCTTTGCCGCTGCTGTCGGTGCGCATCCAGTCTTTGATATCCAGCATTGGCTCGCCGAAGAAATGCTCGGCGCCCTGTTGCTCCAGCGTCAGGAGCCCGCGCTGAATGGCGCCCACCGAGGCGCTGCTGATATTGCCGTACTGGTTCTGGAAGGATTTGGCGTTATCGCCAATGTACTGGGTGATGGCGCGCAGATCTTTGAAGTCGAGCAGCAGTAAGCCCTGATCGTCGGCGATACGGAAAATAATGTTCAGCACCCCGGACTGCACGTCGTTAAGATTAAGCAGACGGGCCAGCAGCAAAGGGCCGAGGTCGGAGACGGTGGCGCGCACCGGATGCCCTTTTTCGCCGAAGATATCCCAGACCACCACTGGATTACCGTGCGGCGTCCAGTCCGTGATGCCGATATTTTTCAGGCGCTCGAGCAGTTTTTCTGACGCCGTGCCTTCCTGAGCCACCCCGGTTAAATCGCCCTTCACGTCAGCCATAAAAACCGGCACGCCAGCCTCGGACAACGACTCAGCCAGCTTTTGCAGGGTGACGGTTTTTCCCGTCCCGGTCGCGCCGGTGATCAGGCCATGACGGTTCGCCATCGCGGGGAGTAAAAACAGCTCTTTTTCCAGCGTCCTGGCGATTAACAATGGTGTACTCATGATGCACGTCCTCTCGTAGTCCTGGGTGGAGTATAGGCAACCTGACGGCAAAATGTCTGCGTAAATTCCTCACTTTGCGGCGCATTATCCAGTGCGGACTATGCTTTTGCATACGGTAAACAAAATTTTGGGAAACTATGTCCAGATTCTTTTTTAACGACCGCAAACAGCTTGTCAACGATGCCATTGAAGGCATACTTCTCTCCGCGCCGCACGGTAATCTCGTCAAACTGGATATCGATCCGGCCATCCGCGTGGTGGCACGCGGCGACTGGGATAAAAGCCGCGTGGCGGTGATCTCCGGTGGCGGCTCCGGCCATGAACCGGCACATGCCGGGTTCGTCGGTAAAGGCATGCTTACCGCAGCGGTGTGTGGCGATTTGTTCGCCTCCCCAAGCGTGGATGCGGTCCTCAATGCCATTGTGGCGGTGACGGGCGATCGTGGCTGCCTGCTAATTGTGAAAAACTACACCGGCGACCGGCTTAACTTTGGCCTGGCAGCGGAAAAAGCCAAACGCTACGGCCTGAAGGTGGAGATGGTTATCGTCGCGGATGATATTGCCCTGCCGGATAACAAGCAACCGCGTGGTATCGCGGGAACGGCGCTGGTGCATAAGATTGCGGGATATGCGGCAGAGCAGGGGAAATCGCTAAACGACGTGCGGGATATAGCGCAACAGGCCTGCGATAACCTCTGGAGCCTGGGCGTGGCGATGCAAACGTGCAACCTGCCGGGCAGCGATGATGAAGAGGGGCGCATAAAACAAGGCCATGTCGAGCTGGGTTTGGGCATTCACGGCGAGCCGGGGGCATCGGTGGTGGATACGCAAAACAGCAAAGCCATTATCGACACGCTGGTGACGCCGTTACGCGCGCAGGCGGGTGACGGGCGCTTTGCGGTGCTGATCAACAACCTCGGCGGCGTGTCAGCGCTTGAGATGGCTCTGCTCACCAAAGAGCTGGCGCATTCGGCGCTGAAAGAGAACATAGCGTATCTGATTGGCCCGGCGCCGCTGGTGAGTGCGCTGGATATGAAAGGGTTTTCGCTAACGCTGTTAAAGCTCAGCGATTTCTTCGAGAAGGCGATACACGCCGAGGTCGAGACGCTGGGCTGGCAGAAGCCCGTCGCGTTCGCGCCCCTGCGTACCGTCCCCCATAGCGCCCTTCATGACCGCGTGGAATATACCCCATCGGACAATCCGCAGGTGAGCGAGGCCGTCGCTTCGGTAACGAAGACATTGATCCAGCTGGAAAACCGCCTCAACGCGCTGGATGCCAAAGTAGGCGATGGCGATACGGGCTCCACCTTTGCGCAAGGGGCGCGGGATATTGCGCAGCGACTTGAGGAGAACAACCTGCCCCTTAACGACGTGCCGACATTACTCCTGCTGGTGGGGGAGCGGCTGGCTACGGTAATGGGCGGGTCGAGCGGGGTGCTGATGTCGATCTTCTTCACGGCGGCAGGACAAAAGCTTCACGATGGACAGCCGCTACCAGAAGCATTGTTGAGCGGACTGGCGCAGATGAAGCAGTATGGCGGTGCAGATCTCGGGGATCGCACGCTGATCGACGCCCTGCAACCGGCGCTGGAGGCGTTAAGGGATGGCGATCTGCGGACGGCGGCGCAGGCTGCGCAGCAGGGCGCCGAAGCAACGGCAAAAATGGCGAAAGCCGGCGCGGGACGCTCGTCGTATGTCAATAAAGAGAACCTGGATGGGGTGATGGATCCGGGAGCGGTCGCGGTGGCAGAAGTACTTAACGTATTGGCGCGGCAGTGAAAGTAGGCCGGGTCAGGCGAAGCCGCCACCCGGCAAACTCACATCAGAAATCCGCTTTCAACACCACGCGGTAGCGGGCTTTGCCGTCGCGCACGTGCTGGATTGCTTCGTTGATTTTTGACATCGGATACAGTTCGGTGGTCGGCGCCACTTTTGTGCGTCCGGCAAACTTCATCAGCTTGCGTAACTCATATGGCGTGCCGGTAGCAGATCCGGATACGCTGCGATCGCCGCCGATCAGGGTAAACGCCGGAACCGGCAGCGGCTTCATCACCGCACCCACGGTGTGGAAGTTACCGCCGTAGGCCAGGGCTTCAAAGTACGGCTGCCAGTCGAGATCGACGTTGACGGTGTTGATGATCAGGTCAAACTGGCCTGCCAGGGCGGTGAGCGCCTCGGGATCGCGACTGTTCACCACTTTATCCGCACCCATCGCCAGCACTTCCTGCTCTTTCGCCGGGTTAGAGCTGAACGCCGTCACTTCACAGCCCATCGCGTGCAGCAGTTTGATGGCAATATGCCCCAGCCCGCCAATACCGATCACGCCCACGCGGCTGGTGGCAGTTACGTGATGCATCAGCAGCGGTTTAAATACGGTGATACCGCCACACAGTAGCGGACCTGCTGATTCAATATCAATGCTGTCCGGCAGCGGGATAACCCATTGCCAGTCGGCGCGTAGTTTATCGGCGAAACCACCCTTGTTCAGGATGGTCGGCGTAGCGCCCTCAAGGCAGTTGATCTGGTTACCGCTAATACAGGCGTCGCAGTGGCCGCAGCTGCGTGCCGTCCAGCCGATACCCACGCGCTGGCCCACTTTCAGCCCTTTGTCCTGCGCGGCGCTGCCGAGCGCAACGACGCGGCCAATGACTTCGTGCCCGGCAACCAGCGGATAGCTGGAAAAGCCCCATTCATTGTCGATCATCGAGAGGTCTGAATGGCAGATCCCGCAGTAATCCACCTGTACTTCGACGTCTTCCGCTTTTAGTTCGCCCGCATCGTACTCGTACAGCTCAAGTTCTGCACCCGCCTGCGGTGCGGCGTAGCTTTTTATCTTCGACATCGCGTTTCCCCTGTTTTGGTGTGAACTGTGAGTGTAGAGCATTCAGTTTACAGACGCTTAACAGAAGACGGCAGGAACAAAACTTACAGACTTTTCAGCATCCTGACTTCGCAGTCCACGTGGCCCGTGCAGCCCAGTGGGGCATCGATATGCTCAAAGCCCAGATGCTCATACAGGCCAATGGCCTCTTTAAGGAAAGCGGTGGTTTCAAGGTAGCAACGTTTAAAGCCCTGTGAGCGTGCATGTTCCAGGGCGACCAGCGCCAGCTTTTTCGCCAGGCCTTGTCCGCGTATCGTTGGCAGGAAATACATTTTCTGGAGTTCACAGATATCCGGCTCGCTGCAGAGCAGGGGGGCAATGCCGCCGCCGCCCACGACCTGGCCGTCCTGCTCGATGACCCAATAGGCATGGCCCGGCTGGCTGTACAGCTGAAAAAGTTCGTCCAGATTGGGATCGGCCACGGTGTAGCCTTTGTCGGCGGTCAGGCCATATTCGGCCGATACCGTGCGGATAACGGCGGCGATAGCCGGGTTGTCCTGCTCAGTGATCCGACGCATTGTCGTCGCGACGGGGGTAATCACGCTCATAGCATTACTCATGACAAAAATTGACACACAACTGCTGTTAATAGCACCGCAGAAAGGGGAGTGCAAGCGAGGAGTTTTCAGGAAGGATACCCCTTACGCCCTGAAGCGTAAGGGGTAAAAGCATTACAGGGCTGCAATAACCGCCTGCTGCTCGATCAGTTTGGTCTTCGCATCGGCGAAGGCAACCAGACGCTCACGCTCTTTGGCGATGACCGCTTCCGGCGCGCGGGCCACAAAGCCCTCGTTCGCCAGTTTGCTTTCGATTTTGCCAATTTCCACGTCGACTTTCGCCACTTCTTTCGCCAGACGAGCCAGCTCAGCGTCTTTGTCGATCAGGCCCGCCATCGGGATCAACAGCTCCGCGCCGTCGATAATTTTGGTCACGGAAACCGGACCTTTATCATCGGCAGGCAGCACGGTGATGCTTTCCAGACGCGCCATGGTTTTCAGGAAGGTGTTGTTCTCGGTGACGCGACGAACGACAGCTTCGCTGCAACCGCGCAGCAGCAACTCCAGTGGTTTACCCGGAGCGATGTTCATTTCCGCGCGGATGTTACGTACCGCAACGATCGCCTGTTTCAGCCACTCGGTATCCGCAGACGCGGCTTCATCCACTTTCGCGGCATCGAATGCCGGGAACGGCTGGAGCATGATGGTATCGGCGTTAATACCGGCAATCACCTTCACGCGCTGCCAGATGGTTTCGGTGATGAACGGAATGATCGGGTGCGCAAGGCGCAGCAGACCTTCCAGAACGGTAATCAGCGTATTACGCGTACCGCGCAGCTCTGCCTCAGTGCCGCCGTTCATGACCGGCTTCGCCAGCTCCAGATACCAGTCACAGAACTGGTTCCAGGTGAATTCGTACAGGATGCCTGCCGCGATGTCGAAGCGGTAGCTGTCCAGCGCGTCGCGGAACGCTTTCACCGTCTGGTTAAATTCCGCCAGGATCCAGCGGTCTGCCAGAGACAGGGTCATTTCGCCGCCGTTAAATCCGCAATCCTGATCTTCGGTGTTCATCAGCACGAAGCGGCTGGCGTTCCACAGCTTGTTACAGAAGTTACGGTAACCTTCCAGACGCTTCATATCCCAGTTGATGTCACGACCGGTGGAGGCAAGCGCCGCCAGGGTGAAGCGCAGGGCGTCGGTACCGTGAGATTCGATCCCGTTCGGGAACTGCTTCTCGGTACGCTTGCGGATTTTCTCCGCCAGCTGCGGCTGCATCATGTTGCCGGTACGTTTTTCCAGCAGCTCTTCCAGAGAGATACCATCAACCATGTCCAGCGGGTCGATAACGTTACCCTTGGATTTGGACATCTTCTGGCCTTCGTCGTCGCGGATCAGGCCGGTCATGTAGATGGTATGGAACGGAACCTGCGGCTTGCCATCTTCGTCTTTGATGAAGTGCATGGTCATCATGATCATGCGGGCGATCCAGAAGAAGATGATGTCGAAGCCGGAGACCATCACGCTGGTTGGGTGGAACTGACGCAGCGCGTCGGTGTTTTCCGGCCAGCCGAGGGTCGAGAAGGTCCACAGCGCGGAAGAGAACCAGGTATCCAGCACGTCTTCGTCCTGGCGCAGCGCAACGTCAGCGCCCAGGTTGTTTTCCTGACGCACTTCCTCTTCGGTGCGGCCAACGTAGACGTTGCCTTCATTGTCGTACCACGCCGGGATACGGTGACCCCACCACAGCTGACGGGAGATACACCAGTCCTGAATATCGCGCATCCAGGAGAAGTACATGTTTTCGTACTGCTTCGGCACGAACTGAATGCTGCCGTTCTCAACCGCTTCCACAGCCGGTTTCGCCAGCACGTCGGCACGCACGTACCACTGGTCGGTCAGCATTGGCTCGATAACCACGCCGCCACGGTCGCCGTACGGCACGGTCAGATCGTGAGGTTTAATCTCTTCCAGCAGGCCGAGCGCGTCCACGGCGGCTACGACGGCTTTACGCGCGGCAAAGCGCTCCAGCTTCTGGAACTCAGCCGGGATGTCGCTGGAATAAACGTCGGATTCGTTGCCTTTGGTGTCGTACACTTCTGCGCTTTCGCGGATATCGCCGTCGAAGGTCAGAATGTTGATCATCGGAAGTTGATGACGACGACCGACTTCATAGTCGTTAAAGTCGTGCGCCGGGGTAATTTTCACGCAGCCGGTGCCTTTTTCCATGTCGGCGTGTTCGTCGCCCACAATCGGAATACGGCGGTTCACCAGCGGCAGCACCACAAATTTGCCGATCAGATCTTTATAGCGCGGATCTTCCGGGTTAACGGCCACGCCGGTATCGCCCAGCAGGGTTTCCGGACGGGTGGTCGCCACCACCAGGTAATCTTTACCGTCTGCGGTTTTTGCACCGTCGGCCAGCGGATAGCGGATGTGCCACATGGAGCCTTTAGACTCGCGGTTTTCCACTTCCAGGTCAGAGATGGCGGTACGCAGTTTCGGGTCCCAGTTGACCAGGCGTTTGCCACGGTAAATCAGGTCTTCTTTGTACAGGCGCACGAAGACTTCTTTCACGGCGTTGGACAGGCCTTCGTCCATGGTGAAGCGCTCACGCTCCCAGTCCACGGAGTTGCCGAGACGGCGCATCTGACGGGTAATAGTGCCGCCGGATTCCGCTTTCCACTGCCAGATTTTGTCGATAAACGCGTCGCGACCGTAGTCGTGGCGGGTTTTACCCTCTTCAGCGGCAATTTTACGCTCAACCACCATCTGGGTCGCGATACCCGCGTGGTCAGTCCCCGCCTGCCACAGGGTGTTTTTACCCTGCATACGCTGGTAGCGGATCATGGTATCCATGATGGTCTGCTGGAAAGCATGCCCCATATGCAAACTGCCGGTGACGTTCGGCGGCGGGATCATGATGCAGAAGGACTCTTTGCTTTCGTCGCCGTTAGGCTTGAAATAGCCCTGCTGTTCCCAGTGCTCGTAAAGCGGCTGTTCGATATCGCGTGGGTTATATGTCTTTTCCATTATTTCCAGGTTGCCGTATTCAGGTTAAAACCGGCCAGGCGGTACGCTTTGTAGCGTTCGCGCGCCAGCTGTTTCAAAGATTCTTCGTAAGGGACAAAGTCTACCACTTCTGTGAAAGCGGTGGCAAAATCTGCAAAGTCTGTCCGCAGGCTAATGAGAATGTCGCGCGCGCTGCTGTTGCGTTTTTGCGGCCAGGCAATTTCCACCGGTGCCCCGCCGCGTGGACCTTCGCCCGACAGGTTATGCGGAACAAAACTCTCCGGCGGGCGCGCCCATAGCGCTTCATCCAGACGAATCGCCTGCTGCTCATCTTCACAGGCAATCAGGACGCGTTTACCTGCGCGCCAACGTTCTGCGGCAATTTCACACACCAGTTGTTCAACGGCGCTGAGGCCATCCTGATGGGTGTCATTGTCCAGAAGGTAGAACGTTGCATTCTTCATATATGGGGTTTCTTGTCGTGGATTTAAATGCAAAGCCGGGTGGCGCTACGCTTACCCGGCCTACGGTTGAGTGACGTTGTAGGCCGGGTAAGGCGAAGCCGCTACCCGGCGTTTTTCATCACTCGTCGCCGTTAAAACCCGCGCGATTGAGCAGGAACTGCGACAGCAGCGCCACCGGACGTCCGGTCGCGCCTTTGGCTTTACCGGAGCGCCATGCGGTCCCCGCAATGTCCAGGTGCGCCCAGTTGTACTTGCGGGTGAAGCGCGCCAGGAAGCAGCCTGCGGTAATTGCGCCGCCAGGACGACCACCAATGTTCGCCATATCCGCGAAGTTAGACTCCAGCTGTTCCTGGAACTCGTCCCCCAGCGGCAGACGCCACGCGCGGTCGCCAGCCTGTTCGGACGCGCCGATCAGCTCATGCGCCAGCGGATTGTGGTTCGACATCAGGCCGGTGATGTGATGCCCCAGCGCAATCACGCAGGCGCCGGTCAGGGTAGCTACGTCGATAACCGCTTCAGGTTCGAAACGCTCAACGTAGGTCAGCACGTCGCACAGCACCAGACGGCCTTCGGCGTCGGTGTTCAGCACTTCAACGGTCTGGCCGGACATGGTAGTCAGCACATCACCCGGGCGATAAGCGCGGCCGCCAGGCATGTTTTCGCAGCCCGCCAGCACGCCGATCACGTTGATGGGCAACTGAAGTTCCGCGACCATGCGCATGACGCCGTAAACCGCCGCCGCGCCACACATGTCGTACTTCATCTCATCCATGCCTTCTGAAGGCTTGATGGAGATACCGCCGGAGTCGAAGGTCAGCCCTTTGCCAACGAGCACGATCGGACGCGCGTCTTCAGACGGATTGCCTTTGTATTCGATGACCGACATCAGGGATTCGTTCTGGGAGCCGTTACCGACCGCCAGATAAGAGTGCATCCCCAGCTCTTTCATCTGCTGTTCGCCGATAACGCGGGTGATGACGTTCTTGCTGTAGGCGTCAGCCAGCTGGCGCGCCTGTGACGCCAGGTACGCGGCGTTACAGATGTTTGGCGGCATATTGCCAAGATCTTTTGCCGCTTTAATACCGGCAGCAATCGCCAGACCGTGCTGAATGGCGCGCTCGCCGCTGGTCAGCTCGCGACGGGTCGGCACGTTAAAGACCATTTTACGCAGCGGGCGACGCGGCTCGCTTTTGGTGGTCTTCAACTGATCAAAGCTGTAGAGGCTCTCTTTTGCGGTTTCGACGGCCTGGCGTACTTTCCAGTACGTGTTGCGGCCCTTAACGTGCAGCTCCGTGAGGAAGCAGACGGCTTCCATCGAACCAGTATCATTCAGTGTATTAATGGTTTTCTGAATAACCTGCTTGTACTGGCGCTCATCAAGCTCACGTTCTTTACCGCAGCCAATCAGCAGAATACGCTCGGACAGGACGTTTGGAACGTGGTGCAGCAACAGGGTCTGCCCTGGTTTGCCTTCCAGTTCGCCACGGCGCAGCAGGGCGCTGATATAGCCGTCGCTGATTTTATCGAGTTGCTCGGCGATCGGGGAGAGTCGGCGTGGTTCAAAGACGCCCACAACGATGCAGGCACTCCGCTGTTTCTCCGGGCTACCGCTTTTTACACTGAACTCCATGCACTACGCTCCTGAATCTTAAAGACAACGGCGGCGGCTACGGATAGAATTGAAACCTTTCGTAACTCATGTCCGCCGTTGTGGTGACTTCGTGTTAATCTTACGTTACTACGGTTTCGACACGTCAATAAATGTCATGAAGCGCGAATCCGCCGGGTTTTTTAATCTTAGCGATGATTTCGACGACTCAAGAGAATAAATGACGTTTAAGCCATGAAACAAGCTAAATTCCTGCATAAGACGAGTTTTAACGGGCGTATTTAAAGTGATAATCATAAGATATCTGGTTCGGGAGACGCTGAAGAGCCAACTGGCGATCCTCTTTATCCTCCTTCTGATCTTTTTCTGTCAGAAGCTGGTCAGGATCCTCGGCGCGGCAGTTGATGGCGAAATCCCAACGAATCTGGTGCTTTCCCTGCTCGGGCTTGGCGTGCCGGAAATGGCGCAGCTTATCCTGCCGTTAAGCCTGTTCCTTGGTCTGCTGATGACCCTGGGTAAGCTCTATACCGAAAGTGAAATCACCGTGATGCATGCCTGCGGCCTCAGTAAGGCCGTATTGGTAAAGGCAGCCATGGTGCTGGCGCTGTTTACGGGCATTGTTGCCGCGGTTAACGTCATGTGGGCGGGGCCGACCTCGTCCCGTCATCAGGATGAGGTGCTGGCGGAAGCAAAAGCTAACCCGGGGCTGGCGGCGCTGGCGCAGGGGCAGTTCCAGCAGGCGACCGACGGTAACTCCGTGCTGTTTATCGAAAGCGTCGATGGCAGCCGCTTCAATGACGTGTTTCTTGCTCAACTGCGCCCGAAAGGTAACGCGCGCCCTTCTGTGGTAGTGGCGGACTCCGGTCAGCTGGCGCAGCGTAAAGACGGCTCTCAGGTTGTCACGCTGAACAAAGGAACGCGTTTCGAAGGCACGGCTATGCTGCGTGACTTCCGTATCACCGATTTCCAGAACTACCAGGCCATCATTGGTCACCAGGCCGTCGCGCTCGATCCAACGGATACTGAGCAGATGGATATGCGCACCTTAATGAATACTGATACCGATCGTGCGCGTGCTGAACTGCACTGGCGTATCACGCTGGTATTCACCGTATTTATGATGGCGCTGATGGTGGTTCCGTTGAGCGTGGTAAACCCGCGCCAGGGCCGCGTGCTGTCGATGCTGCCAGCGATGCTGCTGTATCTGGTGTTCTTCCTGCTGCAAACCTCAATCAAGTCTAACGGCGGGAAAGGAAAAATTGACCCGATGATCTGGACCTGGGTCGTGAATGGTTTGTATCTGCTGCTGGCAGTCGGACTCAACTTGTGGGACACGGTGCCTGTGCGTCGTCTTCGTGCCCGGTTTACGCGTAAAGGAGCCATCTAATGCAGGCGTTTGGCGTACTTGACCGCTATATCGGTAAAACAATTTTTACCACCATCATGATGACCCTGTTCATGCTGGTGTCGCTCTCGGGCATTATCAAATTTGTCGACCAGCTGAAAAAAGCCGGGCAGGGGAGTTACGACGCGTTGGGCGCCGGGATGTACACCCTGCTCAGCGTACCAAAAGATGTGCAGATCTTCTTCCCGATGGCGGCCCTGCTGGGTGCGCTGCTGGGCCTGGGGATGCTGGCTCAGCGTAGCGAACTGGTGGTGATGCAGGCATCGGGCTTTACCCGTATGCAGGTTGCGCTGTCGGTGATGAAAACCGCGATCCCGCTGGTGCTGCTGACCATGGCGATCGGCGAATGGGTCGCGCCGCAGGGCGAACAGATGGCGCGTAACTACCGTGCTCAGGCGATGTACGGCGGTTCTCTGCTCTCCACGCAGCAGGGATTATGGGCGAAAGATGGCCAGAACTTCGTCTATATCGAACGCGTGAAAGGGGATGACGAGCTGGGTGGCGTGAGTATCTATGCTTTCAATAACGATCGTCGTTTGCAGTCAGTGCGTTATGCCGCCTCTGCTAAATTTGATGCAAACAACAAGCTGTGGCGGTTATCCCAGGTTGATGAATCTGACCTGACTAACCCGAAACAGATCACCGGTTCGCAGACCGTTAGCGGTACCTGGAAAACCGACCTGACGCCGGACAAGCTTGGCGTCGTGGCGCTTGATCCCGATGCGCTCTCCATCAGCGGTCTGCATAACTACGTGAAGTATCTGAAATCGAGCGGGCAGGATGCGGGGCGTTACCAGCTCAACATGTGGAGCAAAATCTTCCAGCCGCTGTCCGTGGCGGTGATGATGCTGATGGCGCTGTCGTTCATCTTTGGACCGCTACGTAGCGTGCCGATGGGGGTTCGCGTGGTAACCGGTATCAGCTTTGGTTTCGTGTTCTACGTCCTCGATCAGATTTTTGGTCCGCTGACGCTGGTGTATGGCATTCCGCCAATTATCGGCGCGCTGTTGCCGAGCGCCAGTTTCTTCCTGATCAGCCTCTGGATGCTGCTAAAACGCTCCTGATAAACCTTCTTCCTCGCTCCCGCTTGCCCGGGGGCGAGGCTAATCTCCTGTTTCACCCCGCACTTTTTCTCACAACCTTCAACGCCTCGCCGTGAATTTGAGTATTATTGAGCGATAAAGTCGTGAAGGGATCCTCTATGAAGCAAATTCGAATGCTGGCCCAGTACTACGTCGACCTGATGATGAAGCTCGGGCTGGTGCGTTTTTCCATGCTGCTGGCGCTGGCGCTGGTCGTTCTGGCCATCGTCGTGCAAATGGCCGTGACCATGGTTCTGCATGGTCAGGTCGAGAGCATCGACGTGATCCGCTCTATTTTCTTTGGCCTGCTGATCACCCCATGGGCGGTCTATTTCCTCTCCGTGGTGGTTGAGCAGTTGGAAGAGTCCCGACAGCGTTTATCGAAACTGGTGGATAAGCTGGAAGAGATGCGCGAGCGCGATCTTAAACTCAACGTTCAGCTCAAGGACAACATTGCCCAGCTGAATCAGGAAATTTCAGACCGTGAGAAGGCGGAAGCCGAGCGTCAGACCACGCTGGAGCAGCTGAAAATTGAGATGAAAGAGCGTGAGGTCACGCAGATCCAGCTTGAACAGCAATCCTCTTTCCTGCGCTCGTTCCTCGATGCGTCGCCGGATCTGGTGTTCTACCGTAATGAAGATAAAGAGTTCTCCGGCTGTAACCGGGCCATGGAACTGTTGACCGGGAAAAGCGAAAAGCAGCTGATCCACCTGAAACCTCAGGATGTCTATTCCGAAGAGGCGGCGGCAAAAGTGATGGAGACAGATGAAAAGGTCTTCCGTCATAACGTCTCGTTGACCTATGAGCAGTGGCTGGATTATCCCGACGGGCGCAAAGCCTGCTTTGAAATCCGCAAAGTGCCTTATTACGACCGGGTGGGTAAACGTCATGGTCTGATGGGCTTTGGCCGTGATATCACCGAGCGTAAGCGATATCAGGATGCGCTGGAGCGCGCCAGTCGTGACAAGACCACCTTCATCTCCACCATCAGCCATGAGCTTCGTACGCCGCTAAACGGTATCGTGGGGCTGAGCCGTATTCTGCTGGACACCGATCTGACCAGTGAGCAGGAAAAATACCTCAAAACGATCCACGTTTCGGCGGTCACGCTGGGCAATATCTTCAATGATATTATCGACATGGATAAGATGGAGCGCCGTAAGGTTCAGCTCGACAACCAGCCGGTTGATTTTACCGGCTTCCTCGCGGACCTGGAGAACCTGTCAGGTTTGCAGGCCCAGCAGAAAGGGTTGAGCTTCGTGATGGAACCGACGCTGCCGCTGCCGCATAAAGTGGTGACGGACGGCACGCGTCTGCGTCAGATCCTGTGGAATCTCATCAGCAACGCCGTGAAGTTTACCCAGAAGGGACAGGTTGCGGTGCGCATTCGCTATGATGAGGGGGACATGCTGCACTTTGAAGTTGAGGACTCGGGTATCGGCATTCCTCAGGATGAGCAGGATAAGATCTTCGCCATGTATTATCAGGTTAAAGACAGCCACGGCGGTAAACCGGCGACCGGCACGGGCATTGGCCTGGCGGTGTCGAAACGTCTGGCGAAAAGTATGGGTGGGGATATCACCGTTGCCAGCCAGCCGGGTAAAGGCTCCACCTTTACGCTTACCGTCCACGCCCCTGCTGTTGCTGAAGAAGTGGAAGATACGTTTGAGAACGACGATATGCCGCTTCCAGCCCTGCACGTCCTGCTGGTTGAAGATATTGAGCTGAACGTCATTGTCGCCCGGTCGGTACTGGAAAAACTCGGTAACAGCGTGGATGTCGCGATGACCGGCAAAGCCGCGCTGGAGATGTTCACGCCGGGCGAGTACGACCTGGTGCTGCTCGATATTCAGCTACCGGACATGACCGGGCTGGATATCTCCCGCGAGCTGACGCACAAATATGCTCCTGACGAGCTGCCGCCTCTGGTTGCGTTGACCGCAAACGTGTTGAAAGATAAAAAAGAGTACCTCGAGGCCGGTATGGACGACGTGCTCAGCAAGCCGCTGGCAGTACCTGCCCTGACGGCGATGATCAAGAAGTTCTGGGATACCTGTGATGAAGAGGAGAGCACCATGACGTCTGTTGATAGCGCCAAAACCCAAACGATACTGGATACCGCCATGCTGGAGCAGTATATCGATCTGGTGGGACCCAAACTGATCACCGATGGCCTGGCCGTGTTCGAAAAAATGATGCCGGGCTATCTGAACGTGCTCGAATCCAACCTGACGGCGCGTGACCAGAAGGGCATCGTCGAAGAGGGACATAAAATCAAAGGCGCAGCTGGTTCAGTCGGGTTACGCCATCTCCAGCAACTGGGCCAACAGATTCAGTCGCCTGATTTACCTGCCTGGGAAGATAACGTAGGTGATTGGGTTGAAGAGATGAAACAAGAGTGGCAAAACGATGTGGCAGTGCTGAAAGCCTGGGTAGAATCCCGAAAAAAATGACCCCGGCTATACCGGGGTGCGCGAATACTGCGCCAACACCAGGGAAATCGTGGCTGCGCCTGATTTTTATGGGTTGTTTTCGCATGGACGCCGCCTGAAAATTAAGGCCGCACGCAGATAAGATAGCAAATCTTAAACAGTTTGTTACATGAATCAGTGAAATGTGTGAAGCATAGCGTTTTAATCAGAATTTTTAATGTGCTTCAGCGAGTTGCATAGAAGGATCGTCAGAATGAAGAAAGTGGGTGTCGTGCTGAGCGGATGTGGCGTTTACGATGGTTCAGAGATACATGAAACCGTATTAACGCTGCTGGCATTATCGCGCCAGGGGGCCGACGTTATCTGCTTCGCTCCGGATAAAACGCAGGCAGACGTGGTTAATCATCTTACCGGCGAGCCAATGGCGGAAAGCCGTAACGTGCTGATTGAAGCGGCACGTATTGTGCGCGGGGATATTCATCCGCTGGTACAGGCCGATGCGGCTGAGCTAGATGCGCTCATCGTGCCGGGCGGCTTTGGCGCGGCGAAAAACCTGAGCACGTTTGCAACGCAAGGCGCGGCGTGTCAGGTCGAGACCGACTTAAAAGCGCTATCGCTGGCGATGCATGCGGCAGGTAAGCCGCAGGGCTTTATCTGCATTGCGCCAGCCATGCTGCCGAAGATTTTTGATTTCCCGCTGCGGCTCACGATCGGAACCGACATTGATACTGCTGAAATTGTCGAAGATATGGGCGGCGAACACGTGCCATGTCCGGTAGACGACATTGTGGTGGATGAGGACAATAAAATCGTCACCACGCCGGCGTATATGCTGGCGCAGAACATTGCCGAGGCTGCTGCAGGCATTGAAAAGCTGGTGGACAGAGTGCTGGTTCTTACCGAATGAGCCGTAAATTATCCCCTGGCGGGTGGTTAAAACGGATCCTGCTGCGTATTGTGCTGGTCCTGGCCGTTTTTTGGGGCGGAGGCATTGCGCTGTTCAGCATCCTGCCCGTCCCGTTCTCGGCCGTGATGGCAGAGCGGCAGATTAGCGCCTGGCTCTCGGGTGATTTTGGCTATGTTGCCCACTCAGACTGGGTCGGCATGGATGAAATATCCCCGTGGATGGGGCTGGCGGTCATTGCGGCAGAAGATCAGAAATTCCCGGAGCACTGGGGTTTTGACGTGGCGGCTATCGAGAAGGCGCTGGATCATAATGAACGTCATGAAAACCGCGTCCGCGGTGCGTCGACGCTTTCCCAGCAGACGGTAAAAAACCTGTTCTTATGGGACGGTCGCAGCTGGGTGAGAAAAGGGCTGGAGACCGGGCTGACGCTGGGCGTCGAGACGGTGTGGAGCAAAAAACGCATTTTGACTGTTTACCTGAATATCGCGGAGTTTGGTGACGGCGTGTTTGGCGTCGAAGCGGCATCGCAGCGCTATTTTGGCAAGCCCGCCAGCAGGCTGACTATGTCCGAAGCGGCACTGCTTGCCGCCGTGCTGCCGAACCCGCTGCGTTTTAAGGCCAGCGCGCCGTCAGGCTACGTGCGAAGCCGCCAGGCGTGGATTATGCGCCAGATGCGTCAGCTGGGTGGGGAAGGGTTTATGGAGCGAAATAATCTTATGTAAAGCGGGTAAGCGCAGCGCTACCCGCCGACGTGGCGAACGTTAATCTTCGTCAAACCCGGCGTTAAACAGGGCAATCACTGCCGCCAGCGCTTCTTCTTCCTGCGGGCCGGTGGCTTCAACTTCAATCTGGCGGCCTTTGGCAGAATCCAGCATCAGCAGCGCAATCACGCTGTTGGCTTCTGCCTCGGTTCCCTCATCGTTGCGCAGCAGCACCTCAGCATCAAAACCCTGCATCAGTTCAAACAGCTTCATCGCCGGGCGCGCATGCATGCCCAGCTTATTGGTGATTTCGACGGTCTGTTTTACGGTCATGTTTTGCGTTTTTCCAGCGTGCGATGACGGGACTGAACGTTCTTCCCGCGTGAGCGGAAGTAATCGGCCAGCTGTTCGGCAATGTAGACCGAACGATGTTTACCGCCGGTACAGCCAATCGCCACCGTCAGGTAGCTACGATTGTTTGTCTCCAGCATAGGTAACCATAGCTCAAGGTAGCTTCGCGTCTGGTAGATAAAATTGTGTACTTCTGTGTGTCGGTCGAGGAACGCCGCCACCGGCTTATCCAGACCGGTCATCGGACGCAGTTTCGGATCCCAGTGTGGGTTCGGCAGGAAACGCACATCAAAAACGTAATCCGCATCGATAGGGATACCGTGCTTAAAGCCGAAGGATTCAAACACCATCGTCAGTTCGCGCTCGCGCTTGCCGAGTAAGCGAGTACGCAGCATTTCCGCCAGCTCGTGGACGGACATTTCTGAAGTGTCGACAATCAGGTCGGCCCGGGAACGCAGCGGCTCAAGCAGATCGCTCTCTTTATCGATGGCGCTTTCCAGCGAAAGATTTTTACTCGAGAGCGGGTGCAAACGACGTGTATCGCTGTAACGGCGGATCAGCGTGTTGCGGTCAGCATCCAGGAACAAGAGCTGAGGCGAGAAGCACTCCGGCAGGCTGTTCATTGCCTGCTCGAAGATTTCCGGCGATTCCGGCATGTTACGCACGTCAATACTGACGGCGGCAGAGATTTGCCTGTCCGCCAGCGTCCGCGCCAGATCGGGTAACAGCACTACCGGCAGGTTATCTACGCAGTAAAATCCCATGTCTTCCAGCGCGCGCAGGGCCACGGACTTCCCGGACCCCGAACGACCGCTGACGATCATCAGCACCATGTTCCGTTTCTCCTCAGGGAAGCCGTTCTGAAGGCCCTTTCCCGATTATGCCTCATCCTGATTGCCTTCTGCTTCAGTGATAATTTGATAAAGCTCTTCATCACTTTGAGCTGAGCGCAGTCGACGACAAATGGTTTTATCCGCCAGACGTTTGGCAACCAGCGACAGCGTGTGCAGGTGGGTTTTGGTCTGATCGGCAGGAACCAGCAGCGCGAAGAGCAGATCCACAGGCTGGTTATCGATGGCGTCAAAAGCGATAGGCGTTTCCAGTTGCACAAACACCCCCACGGCACGCAGCGTATCTTCTTCCAGCTTGCCATGCGGGATCGCAATGCCATTGCCGATGCCGGTACTGCCCATTTTTTCACGGGTCAGAATGGCTTCAAACACGATCTGCGGCGGCAGACCCAGCTGTTTTGCGGCCAGCTCACTGATGATTTCCAGCGCACGTTTTTTGCTCTGGCAGTGAACGCCACTGCGGGTACAATCCTGGTTAAGGACATTGCTCAGTTGAAGAGCGGAATCGTTGTTTATCATAATTTCACCTAAGCGCTAACTGTACAAATGGCCTGTTGTGTTTCACAACAGGCCGTCCTGCACCCGTTAACTGCCCGGACAATTAGTGTTGTTTCAGTTTATCTTTATGTTTATTGAGCTGTCTCGCAAGCTTATCAATCAAGCCGTCGATAGCCGCGTACATGTCTTGCCCTTCCGCACTGGCATGAAGTTCCCCTCCGTTGACGTGCAGGGTCGCATCCGAGATATGCGTCACTTTCTCCACTTTCAACACAACATAGACCTGGTTGATCCTCTCGAAATACTGCTCGAGTTTCGCGAACTTAGCGTTTACAAAATCGCGTAAAGCCTCAGTAATTTCGACGTTATGTCCGGTGATATTGAGCTGCATAGTGTCTTCCTTATCGGTTGTGTCAAACCAGTTGTTTACGCTGGTTAGACGGCGGAATGGATAAAGACTCTCGATACTTCGCGACAGTACGGCGTGCCACCATAATACCCTGATCGGACAGCATGGTGGTTAACTTACTGTCACTGAGTGGCTTCGCGGGGTTCTCCGCGGCGATCAACTTCTTCACCAGTGCGCGAATAGCCGTTGACGAGGCTTCGCCGCCGCCTTCGGTGTTCACGTGGCTGGAGAAGAAATACTTAAGCTCAAAAATACCGCGTGGGCTGTGCAGATACTTCTGCGTGGTCACGCGGGAAATGGTTGATTCATGCATCTCGACGGCCTGGGCGATGTCCGCCAGCACCATCGGTTTCATAAATTCTTCGCCCTGCTCAAAGAATGCCTGCTGCTGTTCGACAATACAGCGGCTGACGCGCAGCAGCGTGTCATTACGGCTTTCCAGACTCTTAATCAACCAGCGTGCTTCCTGAAGGTTGCTGCGAATGTATTGATTATCAGCGTCGTTACGGGCGCTGGTGCACATGGAGGCGTATTGCTGGTTGATTTGCAGGCGAGGAATGCTGTCGGCGTTCAGTTCAACGACCCAGCGGCCATTGTGTTTTCTCACCAGCACATCAGGAATAACGTATTCCGGTTCGCTGGTCTGGATAGATTGCCCCGGACGCGGATCGAGTGACTGGATCAGATTCACCGCTTCCTTCAGCACCTCTTCTTTGAGGCGCGTGACGCGCATCAGGGTGCGGAAGTCGTGATTTGCCAGCAAATCCAGATGCTCGCTGATGATGAGCCGGGCTTCATCAATCCACGGTGTCTCTTTGGCAAACTGCGAAAGCTGGATCAGAAGGCAGTCGCGCAGATCTTTCGCGGCGACGCCAATCGGGTCGAAACGCTGAACGCGTTTCAGGACGGCTTCGATCTCTTCCAGTTCAATCTCGTCATCGCCGATGCTTTCCAGAATCTCGTCCAGCGTCACGGTCAAATAGCCCGTGTCGTCAACGGCATCGACAATCGAGGTGGCAATGGCGCGATCGGTATCGGAGAAAGGCGTCAGCTCCACCTGCCACATCAGGTAGTCCTGAAGCGACTGGGTAGTTTCGCCCTGGTAGACCGGGAGTTCATCGTCCTGGTAATCTGCACGCGTCCCGGAAGGGGTACCCGCGGTGTAGATTTCATCCCAGCTGGCATCCAGCGGCAGTTCCTCCGGCATCTCTTTCTGTTCGAGCGCATCTACGGAGTCGAGCGTTTCTGTGTCCTGCGTCTGCTGAGCGTCTACCTCGTCATGAAGATCGGTTTGCTCCAGCAGCGGATTGCTGTCCAGCGCCTGCTGGAGCTCCTGCTGGAGTTCTAACGTGGACAGCTGCAACAGACGGATTGCCTGTTGTAGCTGCGGCGTCATGGCCAGTTGCTGGCTGAGCCGTAATTGCAAACCTTGCTTCATGTTCAGAGCGTTTTTCTCCGGTTCGGCGTGACTTAACCTCTACCCTATCAGAGTCTGAAGTCTTCCCCAAGGTACACGCGCTTAACATGCTCATCTTCGAGGATTTGCTGCGGCGTACCGTGGGCAATCAGATGGCCCTGGCTCACTATGTAGGCGCGCTCACACACGGCCAGCGTTTCACGAACGTTGTGGTCCGTGATCAGCACGCCAAGCCCGCTGTCGCGCAGGTGCTCAATAATACGTTTGATATCGATAACGGAGATGGGGTCAACGCCCGCAAACGGTTCATCCAGGAGGATAAATTTCGGGTTTGCTGCCAGCGCGCGCGCAATCTCAACGCGGCGGCGTTCACCACCGGACAGCGCCTGACCGAGGCTGTCACGCAGATGTTCAATATGAAACTCTTCCATCAGCTCGTTCGCACGGTCAGTGCGCTGCTCGCTGGTCAGATCGTCACGGATCTGAAGCACGGCCATCAGGTTGTCGAACACGCTTAAGCGGCGGAAGATGGAGGCTTCCTGCGGCAGATAGCCGATGCCACGACGCGCGCGGGCATGCAGTGGCAGCAGGCTGATATCTTCATCATCGATGATGATGTTGCCGGCGTCACGCGGGACGATGCCCACCACCATGTAGAAGGTCGTGGTTTTACCCGCCCCGTTAGGGCCAAGCAAACCCACGATTTCGCCGGAGTTGACGGTCAGACTGACATCTTCGACGACGCGGCGGCCCTTATACGCTTTCGCGAGGTTTTTTGCAGTTAAAGTTGCCATAACGAATTAGTTACTCTTTTTCTGTGCCGGAGCCTGGCCGTTGTTCTTGTCCTGCAATTGCGAAGGCACAAGAACGGTCGTGACGCGTTTGCCTTTTTCACTGGAGGCCTGCATTTTCTGCTCTTTCACCAGATAAGTGATTTTGTCGCCTTTGATATTGCTGTCCAGCTGTTCCAGGTAAGCATTACCGGTCAGGATGACCAGATCCTTCGCCAGTTCATAGTGCATATGCGAGGCATGGCCTTTCACCGGCTTGCCGTTGTCCTGCATCTGGTAGAAGGTGGCCGGGTTACCATAACCATCGATAATCTCTTTGCCCTGCTCGCCGCCCGGTCGGGTAACGACCACTTTGTCGGCGTTGATTTTGATGGTGCCCTGGGTCATGACCACGTTGCCGGTAAAGGTGACGACGTTACCCTGCATATCCAGAGACTGGGTATCGGATTCAATATGAATCGGCTGTTCGGTATCGCCAGTCACAGCAAGCGCGGGAAGACTGGCCGCCAGCAGCGCGCTGGCGATAACAACTTTAAGGCTGAGTTTGTTTGTTTTGAATTTCATAGGAGGTTCTAACCTTTTCAATCAGCTCGGCGTTTTTGCTGCGTAAGTTCCCGCGCATTCTTAAACCGCTGGAATTAAATGTTGTGCCATACAGGGTGACTAAATCCTGCGACGTGACATCCTGGGTGACCAGGTTGATCTGGGCGTTATCCGTCGTAATTTTTCGCAGTTGCGCGTCAGCGGTCAGGGCGTTGACCTCAACGTGACCATACAGGTAAAGCATACGGTCATTTGTCAGTTTTGCCCGGTCAGACTTGATAGACCACGTCGGCACTTTGTCCGTATCAAAGGTGGTCATGACCGGTTGGGTAAACCACGAAGTACCGTCATCTGAAAAATATTCTACATGCTGAGCAACGAGGCGATAGTTCAGCGCGCCTTCCGGGCTATAGACCACGGTGTCGCTGTGATCGCTTTTATAGGTCGGGTCGCTCGTGTTAACCACTTCCGCTTGCGTATCTTCGCGGTCAGCGAGGTTTACGCCAATCAGTACCAGGGCGACAAGCGCAAGCAGAATGATAACCCAACGTCTGGTTTTACTCATATCGATTGCCCTTTCGCCTCATCAAGCTTGCCCTGCGCCAGCAGAAGCAGATCGCAGACTTCACGGACGGCGCCGCGGCCACCGTGAATATGGGTAACATAATCAGCACGCGGGATCAGCAGCGGGTGCGCGTCAGCCACGGCGATGCTCAGACCCACCTCCGCCATGACTGGCCAGTCGATCAAATCATCCCCGACGTATGCCACATTCTCTGGTGCAATGGCCAGTTTTCCCAACAGATCCCGGAAGGCTACCATCTTATCAGACTGCCCCTGATAGAGATGGGTAATGCCCAGCGTTTCACACCGATCTTCTACCAGTTTAGCTTTCCGCCCGGTGATGATTGCAACTTCAATACCGGACGTGAGCGCACAGCGGATACCGTAACCGTCGCGAACGTTAAAGGCTTTCAGCTCTTCGCCGTTATTGCCCATATAAATCAGACCGTCGGAGAGCACACCATCCACATCGAGGATCAGCAGGCGGATATTTTCCGCCTTTGCCATCATGTGGGCGCTCACCGGGCCATAACAGGTTGCAAGGGATGCACCCGCATTACTCATTGTCTTATCCTTCATTACACTACGCCAGCGCGCAGCAGATCATGCATATGTACCACACCCAGCAGTTGGTCGCCATCGGCAACCATCACTGAGGTAATATGACGGGACTGCATCAGGTTCAGTACATCTACCGCCAGCGTGCCCGGACGGACGCGGATCCCGCCGGGTGTCATTACATCAGCGATGCCCAGCGTTCGGACATCCACACCCATATCGAATACCCGGCGCAGGTCGCCGTCGGTGAAAATGCCCTGAATCTTCATCAGATCGTCGCAGATAACCGTCATGCCCAGGTTTTTACGGGTGATCTCCAGTAACGCGTCGCGCAAAGAGGCCTCTTTGCTGACGTGCGGGATCTCATCCCCGGTGTGCATAATATCGTTGACCCGCAGCAGCAGTTTGCGCCCGAGCGCGCCGCCGGGGTGAGACAGAGCGAAATCTTCAGGCGTAAAACCGCGGGCTTCCAGCAGCGCAACGGCAAGGGCATCGCCCATCACCAGCGCGGCGGTTGTGCTGGAGGTCGGCGCCAGCCCCAGCGGACAGGCTTCTTTCGGCACCTTCACGCACAGGTGAATATCTGCCGCACGCGCCATGCTGCTTTCCGGGCGGCTGGTCATGCAAATCAGCGGTACGTGCAGACGCTTCAGCACCGGGATCAACGCCAGGATTTCATTCGATTCCCCGGAGTTGGACAGCGCAATAACCACGTCCTGCGGCGTAACCATGCCGAGGTCACCGTGCGCGGCTTCACCGGGATGAACGAAGAATGACGACGTGCCGGTACTGGCAAAGGTCGCCGCCATTTTGCGCCCGATATGGCCGGATTTGCCCATCCCCATCACCACGACTTTACCGGCGCAGTAGAACATCTTCTCACAGGCCAGACTAAAATCCTGATTAATGTACTGATCTAACTGCGCCAGACCTTCACGTTCAATCTCCAGAACGTCTTTGCCTGCTTTCTGAAAGTCAAAACCCGGCTGCAATTCTATTTGCGACATAATGCGTTTCCGTTTACCCAGAGAGAAGTGGCGAGAGCCAGTACAGCATCGCCAGCCATACGATAAATCCACCCGTCAGCAGCGCGCCCGCGCCTTTGCCGATCTGCTCTTTTCGCCGCCAGCAGAGCAGGGCGAAAATTACGCTGACCAGTAGCATCACACCGTAATCGCGCGTGAAGACCATAGGGTTAAACGGCCCCGGTGAGATTAATGCCGGCAGCCCCGTCACGATCGCGATATTGAAAATATTCGAGCCAATGATATTGCCGATGGCGATATCATCTTCCCCTTTACGCGCCCCGGCGATGGCGGTAGCCAGCTCTGGCAGGCTGGTGCCGATGGCGATGACCGTCAGACCGATTGTCAGTTCGCTCATCGCAAACGCGTTCGCCAGCACCGTCGCGTTATCGACCACCATCCGCGTGGCCATTGGCATTATGATCAGCGCGACGCCCAGCCACAGCAGGGCGACGGGTAAGGTCCCTTCCCGTGGCAGTTCGGCGAGATGCTCACGCGTGAGGCTATCGTTACCCTGTTTTTCCGCCAGACGTGCGATCTTCACGCTGTAAAGCAACCAGATCACGGCCAGGGCGAGCAGGAATATACCGTCACCGACGCTCAGCACCCCGTCATAAAGCACATAGCCTGCCAGCAGACTGACGACTAACATTAGCGGCAATTCACGACGCAAAACATCGGAATGTACGCGAAATGGATGCAGTAATGCGGCTAAGCCTAAAATCAGCAAGATATTGACGATGTTAGAGCCAATCGCAGTGCCAATAGCGAGGTCGACCTGGCCATGCAACGAGGCTGAAACAGAAACGATGATTTCAGGAAGCGATGTGCCTACACTGACCACCGTCATCCCAATAATGATGGGCGGCATGCCAATGAGTCGACAGAGAATGGATGCGGCAAAGACCAAACGGTCAGCACTGTAGACCACCAACAGTAAACCAATTATTAACAGTGCTGTTGCTAAAAGCATCAAAAGTCCTTTCTTCAGGTATACTCGCTGGTCCACTGCGCACGAATTTTAGCGCCAGATGAAGTCTGAGACGTGACGAATTCCTAATTTTGACTTTATGCGCCGGAAAAGTAAAACAAATGCCAGCTTTCGCTAACCCCAATAGTGAATATTCTGTAAAAATGCGGGGTTTAGGGCTGATTTACGCTTCATGCCAGCAGTGAAGCAAGGTAAGTAAGGAACCATAAATGAGCCAAACGATGGCGAATATAGTCGATGTCCGGGGCGTCAGTTTTTCTCGCGGCAACCGGGTGATATTTGATGATATTTCGCTGACCGTGCCGCGCGGTAAAATCACCGCCATCATGGGGCCGTCAGGGATCGGTAAAACGACGTTGCTGCGTCTTATCGGCGGGCAAATCCCCCCTGATAGCGGCGAAATTCTCTTCGACGGTGAAAACGTCCCGGAGATGTCTCGCTCGCGCCTCTACACGGTTCGCAAACGGATGAGCATGCTCTTTCAGTCGGGTGCGCTATTCACCGATATGAACGTATTTGACAACGTGGCCTATCCGCTGCGTGAGCATACCCATCTTCCTCCTGCGCTGTTGCACAGCACGGTGATGATGAAGCTTGAAGCCGTGGGGTTGCGGGGGGCTGCGAAACTTATGCCGTCCGAACTCTCGGGTGGGATGGCGCGCCGCGCCGCGCTGGCGCGTGCTATTGCCCTGGAACCCGATTTAATCATGTTCGATGAACCGTTCGTTGGGCAGGACCCTATCACCATGGGCGTGCTGGTGAAGTTAATCTCGGAGCTGAACAGCGCCCTTGGCGTCACCTGCGTGGTGGTTTCCCACGACGTGCCGGAAGTGCTGAGCATTGCTGATTACGCCTATATTGTGGCTGACAAAAAGATCGTCGCCCACGGCAGCGCTCAGGCGTTGCAGGAGAATGGCGATCCGCGCGTGCGGCAGTTCCTGGACGGTATCGCAGATGGGCCGGTGCCTTTCCGCTATCCGGCGGGCGACTATCATGACGATTTACTGGGAATAGGGAGTTAATCCACTCATGCTGTTAAATGCGTTGGCGGGTCTTGGACACCGTGGCCTAAAAACCATCAGTACGTTCGGGCGTGCCGGATTAATGTTGTTCAACGCGCTGGTTGGCAAACCGGAGTTCCGCAAGCATGCGCCGTTACTGGTGCGGCAGCTTTATAACGTCGGCGTGCTGTCGATGCTTATCATCATCGTGTCGGGTCTTTTTATTGGCATGGTGCTGGGGTTGCAGGGGTATCTGGTGCTGACAACCTACAGCGCGGAAACCAGCCTTGGCATGCTGGTGGCGCTCTCGCTGCTGCGTGAACTCGGGCCGGTTGTAGCAGCGCTGCTGTTCGCCGGGCGTGCCGGATCAGCGCTGACGGCTGAAATTGGCCTGATGCGCGCCACAGAGCAGCTCTCCAGTATGGAGATGATGGCGGTCGATCCGCTGCGCCGGGTGATCTCGCCGCGCTTCTGGGCCGGGGTTATCTCCTTGCCGTTACTGACTATCCTCTTTGTGGCGGTAGGTATCTGGGGAGGCGCGCTGGTTGGCGTCAACTGGAAAGGCATTGATGCCGGGTTCTTCTGGTCTGCCATGCAGGACGCCATCGATCTGCGGATGGATCTGGTGAACTGTCTGATCAAGAGCGTGGTTTTCGCTGTGACGGTTACCTGGATTGCGTTGTTTAATGGTTACGATGCCATTCCGACGTCGGCGGGCATTAGCCGTGCAACGACGCGTACTGTCGTACATTCGTCGCTGGCCGTTTTAGGTCTGGATTTTGTGCTCACCGCACTGATGTTTGGGAATTGAGTTCATGCAAACGAGAAAAAATGAAATTTGGGTTGGCGTGTTTTTGCTTCTGGCGCTGCTGGCCGCGCTGTTTATCTGCCTGCGCGCGGCGGACATCACCTCTGTTCGCACCGAGCCGACGTATCGCGTCTACGCGACTTTCGATAATATCGGCGGCCTGAAGGCGCGCTCACCGGTCCGTATTGGTGGCGTCGTTATTGGACGTGTCGCTGACATTACGCTTGATGAGAAAACCTATCTGCCGCGCGTCGCAATGGATATCGAAGAACGCTATAACCACATTCCGGACACCAGCTCGCTCTCTATCCGCACCTCTGGCCTGCTGGGGGAGCAATATCTGGCCCTTAACGTTGGTTTTGAAGATCCTGAGCTGGGAACGTCTATCCTTAAAGACGGTAGCGTAATCCAGGATACCAAGTCAGCGATGGTGCTGGAAGATATGATTGGTCAGTTCCTTTACAACAGTAAAGGGGATGATAAAAAGTCTGACGATGCCCCTGCGCAGAGTGAAGACCACACCAACGTCGAACCGACGCCAGGCGCGACGAATTAATTTCAGGAGAAGTCATTCATGTTTAAACGACTGTTAATGGTTGCCATGCTGGTCATTGCCCCTCTAACCGCGGCGCACGCTGCGGATCAGAGTAACCCGTACAAACTGATGGATGAGGCCGCGAAGAAAACCTTCGACCGTCTTAAAAACGAACAGCCCAAAATCCGTTCTAACCCTGATTATCTGCGCGATGTGGTGGATCAGGAGCTGCTGCCGTATGTGCAGATCAAGTACGCGGGCGCACTGGTGCTGGGCCGTTACTACAAAGACGCGACCCCGGCGCAGCGCGAGGCTTACTTTGCGGCGTTCCGTGAATACCTGAAACAGGCTTACGGCCAGGCGCTGGCGATGTACCACGGGCAGACCTATCAGATTGCCCCTGAACAGCCGCTGGGCGATGCCACCATCATTCCTATCCGCGTGACGATTATCGATCCAAACGGTCGTCCACCGGTACGCCTGGACTTCCAGTGGCGTAAAAACAGCCAGACCGGAAACTGGCAGGCGTACGACATGATCGCTGAAGGCGTCAGCATGATCACCACTAAACAGAACGAGTGGAGCGATCTGCTGCGCACCAAAGGCATCGATGGCCTGACGGCTCAGCTTCAGTCCATCTCTCGTCAGAAAATTACCCTGGACGAGAAGAAGTAATGTCACAGCAGCTTAGCTGGGCGCGTGACGGCGAGACGTTGACGCTGACGGGAGAGCTGGATCAGGATCTGCTTAACCCGCTGTGGGACGCTCGCCATAACGCGATGCAGGGCGTGACGTTGATTGATCTCCATGGCGTCACGCGGGTAGATACCGCCGGTATCGCCCTGCTGGCGCACCTGGTGGCCACGGGCAAAAAGCAGGGGAGTAGCGTCACCCTGACGGGGGTAAGCGATAATGTCGTAACCCTTGCACAGCTTTACAATTTGCCTGAAGACGTATTACCTCGCTAACTTTTTCAGTACGTTACTTCCGAAAGCCCCGACAGTTTACGCGTCGGGGCTTTTTGCTTGTTTAAGACCGCGCCACTTTGCTCTAAGATGTTGAGCTTGTTTTCACTATCAGATGATGTAGACCCCATGGAAAATAATGAAATCCAGACAGTGCTGATGAATGCACTCTCCCTTCAGGAAGCCCACGTCTCTGGCGATGGCAGTCACTTCCAGGTTATTGCTGTGGGTGAGATGTTCGACGGAATGAGTCGCGTGAAGAAACAGCAGGCTGTGTACGCGCCGCTGATGGAATACATTGCGGATAACCGCATCCACGCCCTGTCGATTAAAGCGTTCACCCCACAGGAGTGGGCACGCGATCGCAAACTAAACGGTTTTTGAGCTGAGGGCGAAGCGCCCGCAGCACGGTTGAATTTATAAGAGAGCAAACGATGGATAAATTTCGTGTACAGGGACCCACGCGTCTCCAGGGCGAAGTCACAATTTCTGGCGCTAAAAACGCCGCGCTGCCCATTCTTTTCGCTGCGCTGCTCGCAGAAGAGCCGGTAGAGATCCAGAACGTACCGAAGCTGAAAGATATCGACACGACCATGAAGTTGCTCGGCCAGTTGGGCACCAAAGTGGAGCGTAACGGTTCCGTCTGGATCGATGCCAGCAACGTGAACAACTTCTCAGCGCCGTATGAGCTGGTGAAAACCATGCGTGCTTCCATCTGGGCGCTTGGCCCGCTGGTTGCGCGTTTCGGTCAGGGACAGGTTTCACTGCCGGGCGGATGCGCTATCGGCGCCCGTCCAGTCGACCTGCATATCTTCGGTCTGGAAAAGCTGGGCGCGGAGATCAAGCTGGAAGAGGGGTACGTTAAAGCGTCCGTCAATGGTCGCCTGAAAGGCGCGCACATTGTCATGGACAAAGTGAGCGTGGGCGCAACGGTCACCATCATGTCGGCTGCTACGCTGGCAGAAGGGACCACGATCATCGAAAACGCCGCGCGTGAACCGGAGATTGTGGATACTGCAAACTTCCTGGTCGCGCTGGGAGCGAAGATCAGCGGGCAGGGCACAGACCGTATCACCATCGAAGGCGTTGAACGTCTGGGCGGGGGTGTCTATCGCGTACTGCCAGACCGTATCGAAACCGGTACTTTCCTGGTAGCCGCGGCCATTTCTGGCGGTAAGATTGTCTGCCGTAACGCCCAGCCGGATACCCTGGATGCGGTGCTGGCGAAGCTGCGCGATGCGGGTGCGGACATTGAAATCGGTGAAGACTGGATCAGCCTGGATATGCACGGGCAGCGTCCTAAAGCCGTTAACGTGCGTACTGCGCCACATCCGGCATTCCCGACGGATATGCAGGCACAGTTCACGCTGTTGAACCTGGTGGCCGAAGGCACGGGCTTCATCACGGAAACCATCTTCGAAAACCGTTTCATGCACGTACCGGAACTGATCCGTATGGGTGCGCATGCTGAGATTGAAAGCAACACGGTAATTTGCCACGGCGTTGAAAAACTGTCCGGTGCGCAGGTGATGGCGACCGATCTGCGCGCATCTGCGAGCCTCGTACTGGCAGGTTGTATTGCGGAAGGGACTACCGTTGTCGATCGTATCTACCACATCGATCGTGGTTACGAGCGTATTGAAGACAAACTGCGCGCGCTGGGTGCGAATATCGAGCGTGTGAAGGGCGAGTAATCGTTCCGGCACCCCCCTGCCAGAACAGGCCGGGGGATTGCTGTTCCTGTAAATCCGGGTGCATCAGTCCTGATGCGCTTTCTTCGTTTTGCTCTGGCGCATCATGCGCGTTCTGTCGATAAATTCATGGGTGATGGGATCGTGGTAGCGTGACGGCCATATCACCCACGGATGCGTATCCAGCGCCGTCGCGATAATCAGTTCCCCCTTCGGCCATGGGCGGGTCAGGGCGTTTGCCAGCGTCGACGAGCTCAGCCCATGACGACGTGATTCGGCAGCCAGCGAAGTTCCTTTTTTACGCAGTGCCGCAATAATGTCAGCAGAATGCCAGTCGATGAATTTTGTATCCATAATGCTGTCCTTGTGTTCGTTATCGTCCACGTCGTTTCGTGTGAAAAGACAGCATTACTATACTCACTTCGAACATCTGTTCTAAAAAGTTCATGTTACGAGAAGCAATATTCAGAATAAGGCACGGCTTTATACATACGGCCTGTAACCTGATGAGCTTACGCGTAAATGTAATTTATTGGTGCGTACTGGAACCTCCCTACGAGATCGCAGGGAGATGAGGAGGGGATTAACGGTCGCGCTGGACGGCGATGTGCGCGAGGCCGATTAGCGCATCACGCCATGGGCTGTCGGGAATGACCTGAATTGCGGCGATGGCTTTGTCTGCTTCTTCTTCAGCACGCTGACGCGTCCATTCAAGGGAACCACAGATGGCCATTGTTTCCAGTACCGGTTCCAGAAGATGGCGACCATTTCCCTGCTCGATAGCCTCCCGGATCATTTTCGCCTGCTCTGGTGTGCCATTGCGCATCGCGTGGAGCAGCGGCAGCGTTGGCTTGCCTTCGTTCAGGTCATCGCCAACGTTTTTACCGAGCGTTTCGCCATCCGCGCTGTAGTCCAGCAAATCATCAATCAGCTGGAACGCGGTGCCGAGGTAACGGCCGTAGTCCTGAAGCCCTTTTTCCTGAGCTTCGCTACAGCCTGCCAGAATGCCGGAGCACTGCGCGGCGGCTTCAAACAGACGTGCGGTCTTGCTGTAAATCACCCGCATATAGTTTTCTTCGGTGATATCCGGGTCGTTGACGTTCATCAACTGTAGGACTTCGCCTTCAGCGATAACGTTTACGGCTTCTGACATCACTTCCAGCACCTTCAGCGAGCCAAGGCTGGTCATCATCTGGAAGGCTCGGGTATAGATAAAATCCCCTACCAGAACGCTTGCCGCATTACCAAACGCGGCATTGGCGGTGGCTTTGCCACGACGCATGTCTGATTCATCCACAACATCGTCATGAAGCAGGGTGGCGGTGTGGATAAATTCGATCAGCGCCGCGATCGTGACGTGGGCATTTCCCTGATAGCCAACCGCGCGTGCGGCCAGAATGGCAATCATCGGACGAATACGTTTACCGCCGCCGCTGACGATGTAATAGCCCAACTGATTGATCAGCTGAACGTCAGAGTTGAGTTGCTCCAGGATTGCTGCATTCACACCCGCCATATCTTGCGCGGTTAACTCATTGATTTTTTCTAAATTCATCGCAAAAGCCGGGCTTTTTATCCTGTTTATCCCACACGAGATGGGTACACAAAGGGTTTCGGTTTATAAATAGTATTGCTGATTGTACTGAAAAAATGGCTCAGATAAACGTTACCGTACGTGTTGTGTTTTTTTTCTTCATGTATTGATGGTAGCACTTGTCAAAGGCTCGCGTTTTGCGTAATATTCGCGCCCTATTGTGAATATTTATAGCGCACTCTGAATCATTCGAGGATGTGCGCGGAAGCGGAGTTTATATGTACGCGGTTTTCCAAAGTGGTGGTAAACAACACCGAGTAAGCGAAGGTCAGACCGTTCGCCTGGAAAAGCTGGACATCGCAACTGGCGAATCTGTTGAGTTCGCTGAAGTTCTGATGATCGCAAACGGTGAAGAAGTCAAAATCGGCGTTCCTTTCGTTGATGGCGGCGTTATCAAAGCTGAAGTTGTTGCTCACGGTCGTGGCGAGAAAGTTAAAATCGTTAAGTTTCGTCGTCGTAAACACTATCGTAAGCAGCAGGGCCACCGTCAGTGGTTCACTGATGTGAAAATTACTGGCATCAGCGCCTAAGACCTGAGGAGAGATTTAAATGGCACATAAAAAGGCTGGCGGCTCCACACGTAACGGTCGCGATTCAGAAGCTAAACGCCTGGGCGTTAAGCGTTTCGGTGGCGAATCCGTTCTGGCGGGTAGCATCATCGTTCGTCAGCGTGGCACCAAGTTCCACGCGGGTACCAACGTAGGTTGCGGTCGTGACCACACTCTGTTTGCTAAAGCAGACGGTAAAGTGAAATTTGAAGTTAAAGGCCCGAACAACCGTAAATACATCAGCATCGTTGCTGAGTAAGGTTTTCTCGGTCCGGTAACGGATTAAAGCCCCGCAACGTGTTGCGGGGCTTTTTACATTGGAAACCCGGAAAATTTTCTGTAGGGAAAACGGGCATGAAGCAGCAGGCCGGCATTGGTATTCTTTTGGCGCTCACTACCGCGATGTGCTGGGGTGCACTGCCAATTGCAATGAAGCAGGTACTGGAAGTGATGGAACCGCCCACGGTGGTGTTTTATCGCTTCCTGATGGCAAGTATAGGCCTGGGCGCCATTCTGGCCGTCAAAGGTAAGCTGCCACCGCTGCGCATCTTCCGAAAACCGCGCTGGCTGGTGTTATTGGCTATCGCGACGGGCGGTCTGTTCGGTAACTTCATTCTGTTCAGCTCTTCCCTGCAATATCTTAGCCCTACAGCGTCTCAGGTGATTGGTCAGCTATCACCGGTCGGCATGATGGTCGCCAGCGTATTCATCCTCAAGGAGAAGATGCGCGGTACGCAGATCATCGGGGCAAGCATGTTGCTTTGCGGTCTGGTGATGTTCTTTAACACCAGTCTGATCGAGATTTTTACCCGCCTGACGGATTACACCTGGGGTGTCATTTTTGGGGTGGGTGCAGCAACGGTCTGGGTGAGTTATGGCGTCGCGCAAAAGGTGTTATTGCGTCGTCTTGCCTCACAGCAGATCCTCTTTTTGCTGTACACTTTGTGTACACTGGCATTATTGCCGTTAGCTAAGCCGGGGGTGATTACCCAGCTCAGCGACTGGCAACTGGCGTGCCTCATTTTTTGTGGGCTGAACACGCTGGTCGGTTATGGCGCGCTGGCTGAAGCTATGGCGCGCTGGCAGGCAGCACAGGTTAGCGCCTTAATCACGCTTACCCCGCTGTTTACGCTGTTATTTTCAGATTTGTTATCAATGGCCTGGCCCGATGTCTTCGTCAAGCCGATGCTCAACCTGTTGGGTTATCTCGGTGCGTTTGTCGTGGTTGCGGGCGCGATGTATTCCGCCATTGGTCATCGTCTCTGGGGGCGTTGGCGCAAAAATGAAGCGGTTGTAATAGTCCCCCGCTCAGGCGAATGAGTTACGGAGAGTAAAATGAAGTTTGTTGATGAAGCGACGATTCTGGTCGTGGCAGGTGATGGCGGTAACGGTTGTGTAAGCTTCCGCCGTGAAAAATATATTCCTCGTGGCGGTCCTGACGGCGGTGACGGTGGGGACGGTGGCGACGTGTGGCTGGAGGCGGATGAAAACCTCAACACGCTGATCGACTACCGTTTCGAAAAATCTTTCCGCGCCGAACGTGGGCAGAATGGCCAGAGCCGCGACTGTACCGGTAAACGCGGTAAAGACGTGACGATCAAAGTGCCGGTAGGTACGCGTGTCATCGATCAGGGCACGGGCGAAACCATGGGTGATATGACCAAACACGGTCAGCGCCTGATGGTGGCGAAAGGCGGCTGGCACGGTCTGGGTAACAGCCGTTTCAAATCTTCCGTTAACCGTACCCCGCGTCAGAAAACCATGGGTACCCCGGGTGATAAGCGCGACCTGCAACTGGAACTGATGCTGCTGGCGGATGTGGGGATGCTGGGTATGCCAAACGCCGGTAAATCGACGTTTATCCGTGCGGTCTCTGCGGCGAAACCAAAAGTGGCGGATTATCCGTTTACGACGCTGGTACCGAGCCTGGGCGTTGTCCGTATGGATAACGAGAAGAGCTTCGTGATCGCTGACATCCCGGGTCTGATTGAAGGGGCAGCAGAAGGCGCCGGTCTGGGGATTCGCTTCCTGAAGCACCTTGAGCGTTGTCGCGTACTGTTGCACCTCATCGACATCGATCCAATCGACGGTTCCGATCCGGTTGAAAACGCCCGTATCATTATCGGTGAGCTGGAGAAATACAGTGAAAAACTGGCGCAAAAACCGCGCTGGCTGGTATTTAACAAGATCGACCTGATGGATAAAGCGGAAGCTGAAGCGAAAGCTAAAGCGATTGCCGAAGCGATGGGTTGGGAAGATAAGTACTACCTGATCTCTGCCGCCAGCCAGGTTGGCGTGAAAGATCTCTGCTGGGATGTGATGACCTTTATCATCGAGAATCCGGTTGTTCAGGCAGAAGAGGCAAAACAGCCTGAAAAAGTTGAATTCATGTGGGATGACTACCACCGCCAGCAGCTCGAAGAGCTGGAAGCGGATGAAGATGATGAAGACTGGGACGATGACTGGGATGAAGACGACGAAGAAGGCGTCGAGTTCATCTACAAGCACTAACTTCAGTATAAAGCCCCTTAACGGGGCTTTTTTTATCCTATTTTCGCCGGTAACCAACAGCTGGCGATGAGGCCGCCCGCAGCGCCGTTCTCCAGCGTTAAATTGCCATGATGGAGCTGTACGATACGCTGTACGATGCTCAGCCCAAGGCCGCTGCCGCCGTAGCGCTGGTCGAGACGTCGGAAAGGTTCGGTGATCGACTGGCGGTGTGCCTCATCAATACCCGGCCCCTGATCGGTAACGCTCACCCGGGTACCGCTCTCCGTCGCTGTTAATGCCACTTCAATGGTTGTGCCTGCCGGGCTGTAGCGGGCGGCATTCTCCAGAAGGTTCCTTAGCATCAGACGTAACAGGACGGCGTCCCCCTGAACCGTCAGCGCGCTGTGGGCCGGCCATATCACCGTATGCTCTTTGGCTTCATGCTCCAGGTTAAGCGGAGCAATGATCGTCTCAGTCCAGTTCACGGTATCGTAATGGCCGCTGGCCATCGCCTGTCCGGCACGCGCCAGCATCAGCAGCTGTTCCACCGTGTGCATCAACTGATCGATCCGGTTTATCAGTGGCGTGGCCTGAGGGGAACCGGACTGAGCCATCAGTTCCAGATGGAGCCTGATCCCCGCAAGCGGCGTACGTAACTCGTGTGCCGCATCGGCGGTAAACAGGCGTTCCTGTTGAATAGTGTGATCCAGCCGGGCGAGGAGTTGATTGAGCGATGTGGTCACAGCGCCTATCTCTTCCATATCAGAATACATCGGCAGGGGAGTCAGATTATCCGCCGAACGGTTCGCAAGGCTGACGCGAAGTTTGTTGAGTGGTCGGGTGATCCAGGTGACGGCCCAGAATGAGAAGAACAGGGTAAAACCGACCATCACCAGAGAAGGGACCAGCAGGGAGGCAATGGCTTCGCGGATCTCTTTTTCGACATGGTTGTTGCGCGCTTTCGCAGACAATGTTTCGTTCACCAGAAAACCGATTTGCTCGCGGCTCTCATGCCACAGCCAGACTACGCTAACCAGTTGAAAAAATAGCAGTATAACCGCCAGCAACACCATTAATCGCCGGCGCATACTGTTCATTTCTGGCTCTCCAGACGGTAACCCACGCCACGTACGGTTTTGATGCGATCTTTACCGAGCTTGCGGCGCAGATTATGAATGTGAACTTCAAGCGTGTTTGATCCTGGATCGTCCTGCCAGGAGTAGATGTCCTGTTGCAGCGTTTCACGGTGCACGGTCTGCCCGCTGCGCATGATCAGACGCGTCAGCAGAGCGAACTCTTTTGGGGTCACTTCCACAGGCTGAGACTGGCGCAGCACCTGCTGAGTTTGCAGATTGAGGGTGATATCCCCGTCCGTCAGCAGGTTGTCGCTGTGGCCCTGATAGCGGCGGATCAACGCCCGTACGCGAGCCTGTAGCTCGGCAAGGGCGAAGGGTTTTACCAGATAATCGTCAGCGCCAGAATCCAGCCCGTTAATTCTGTCTTCAATGGCATCGCGGGCGGTAAGAATCAATACGGGATTCTCCACTCCGCGACGACGCCACTGGCAGAGCAGCGTCGCGCCGTCTTTATCCGGCAGTCCCAAATCCAGGATCACAAGGCTGTATTCTCCGCTCTGGATCAAGGCATCTGCTTCAGCCGCCGTGGCGGCACAATCCAGGGCGTAGCCCTCATTCCCCAGCGCCAGCGCTAACCCTTCCTGTAATAACAGATCGTCTTCAACTATCAGTAGTTTCATCGCTAGTTATTCTGGTAGATGTCCTTATAGAGCCTGCTTTCGAAACGCACCAGTGGAATACGACGATTGCGCTGGTCAGCCGGTTCGACGGCATAGCCGGACAGATACTGCACAAAGGCCATGCGTTGCCCGCTGGCTGTCGTGATAAAACCGGCAAGGTTGTAAACGCCCTGCAGGGAACCCGTTTTGGCTGACACTTTGCCATCCACGCCTGCAGCGTGAAGGCCCGCACGGTACTGAAGTGACCCATCGTGTCCGGCGAGCGGCAGCATTGTAATAAAGTTTAGCTCAGCGTCATGCTGAGCGATGTACTGCAACACCTGCATCATGGTGGCCGGTGAGATCAGGTTATGGCGCGATAAACCGGAACCGTCGACAGCGATCGTATTGCCCAGATCGATACCCGCCTGCTGGCGCAGGATCTGACGTACGGCATCAGAACCGGCCCGCCAGGTTCCTGGCACACCAAAGCGCGCGTGCCCGATCATACGGAACACCGTGTCGGCAATCATGTTATCCGACTTTTTCAGCATAATCTTAAGCAAATCATGCAGTGGCGCGGACTGTTTGCTGGCAATCACCGTGCCTGGTTCATTCACCTGCGTCTGGCGCAGCAGCGTTCCGGTGTAGGTTATGCCCGCCTGCTTCAGTTCATCTTTAAAAATGGCACCGGCATAGCCTGCGCCATCCTGAATGGCAAAGGCCAGCGGGAGGGGATCGGCCCGCTGGGTCAGGCAGCCGGTGAGCGTATAGCGATTGAGATCGCCCGGTACCACGTCGAGCTCACAATACTGTGCCTCCGGGGAGCCTTTCGCCAGCGTCCGCACCTGGCTGAACATCGTGACCGGGTAGTAAGACGCCACGCGGATAAACGCTAAGTCATTGGGTTTTGGCGCGCTGTAAAGCGATACGGAGAAGCAGTTACGGTCAACGATGGCGGCGGCTGGCGGGGCGCTAAAGCACTGCGTCATGTCGTTCCATGGCCAGCCAGGCGCTTTATCGTGGCTGGCGAAAATGGAGGTGTCGATCAGCACGTTGCCATCAATTTTTGTTACGCCGGATTTTTTCAGTACCGCCACCATGTTGCGGACATCCTGGCGCTTAAAGGTGGGATCGCCACCAAAACGGGCGATAAGATCGCCTTTCAGTTCGCCACCCTCAACGTTACCTCTGGTTTCAAGGGTGGTAGTAAAACGGAAGTCAGGCCCGAGCTGGAGCAGGGCGGCGAGGGCAGTGATCACCTTCTGGGTACTGGCAGGCAGCGCCATCTGTTGACTGTGATAGTCAATCTCGGGAGCCTGCGCGCCAACCTTCTGCACCATCAGGGCAAGGTTCGCGCCGGCGGGCAGTTGATTAATGTACTCATCAACATTCGCGGCCTGAACGGTGAACGTTATACTGGTAGTCAATCCGATGATAAAACTGGAAAATCGCATAATCTCGCGCTAACAACCCGAAAACAAACCGTCATACTACGGTGCATGGCACTGTAAAGTAAACGATGACCCATAGTGAACTTCGCGGTAAAATGCGTATCAAATTGAAAAATTGCTGCTGACCTGGGGCGTTGCTCCCGGGTCGGTTTTCTTTTTGCTTCTGGCCTGTTCAGGTGGGCTGGAGCAGGGAACACTGCTCCCAACAGGAATGTTTAAGAGGTATAACAAATGCAAGCTATTCCGATGACCTTACGTGGTGCCGAAAAACTGCGCGAAGAGCTGGATTTTCTGAAATCCGTACGTCGCCCTGAAATCATCGCCGCTATCGCGGATGCGCGTGAGCATGGCGACCTGAAAGAGAATGCTGAATACCACGCGGCGCGTGAGCAGCAGGGTTTCTGCGAGGGGCGCATCAAAGATATCGAAGCGAAACTGTCCAACGCGCAGGTTATCGATATCACTAAAATGCCAAACAACGGTCGCGTGATCTTTGGCTCTACCGTCACCGTCCTGAATCTGGACAACGACGAAGAGCAAACCTATCGCATCGTGGGTGATGATGAAGCGGACTTCAAACAGAACCTGATTTCGGTGAACTCCCCGATTGCTCGCGGCCTGATTGGCAAAGAGCAGGATGATGTTGTGATTATCCGCACCCCGGGTGGCGAAGTGGAATACGAAATTATTAAGGTTGAATACCTGTAATTCGCTTCTCTTCTAAGATGTTGATACATTGTAAAGAAAAGAAAAAGGCCGCATAGCGGCCTTTTATCAACTCAAGGAGCATGGCATTTTGCTCGCCTGCTGAAAGAAATCCCTCGTTTCACACAGAAAATGTGTTTGATTCAGGATATCCTTAACGTGGCAGCGAGATTTTGCGCTCTTTAGATGGGCGATAGAGCACCAGCGTTTTACCGATGACCTGTACATTACAGGCGCCGGTTTCGCGCACGATGGCTTCCACGATCAGGTTTTTAGTGTCTCTGTCTTCAGAGGCGATTTTCACCTTGATCAGCTCGTGGTGTTCCAGCGCTTGTTCAATCTCGGCAAGCACCCCTTCGGTCAAACCATTGTTGCCAAGCATCACTACAGGCTTGAGCGGATGTGCCAGACCTTTAAGGTGCTGTTTTTGTTTAGTACTCAGATTCATCGTATATTTTTGCTTACGTTGGGATTGAAAACGGTTCATTCTACCGCCATCTCCCTAATATCGCCAAATAGCTGCGTAGAAATTTACGTCACAGGCAAGTAACGATGAACCAGGACGGAAATGTTAAATGACAGGTAAAAAGCGTTCTGCCAGCTCCAGCCGCTGGCTTCAGGAACACTTTAGCGATAAATATGTTCAACAGGCGCAGAAAAAGGGGTTACGTTCCCGCGCCTGGTTTAAACTTGATGAAATACAGCAAAGTGACAAACTTTTTAAACCGGGAATGACGGTGGTCGACCTCGGTGCGGCACCTGGCGGATGGTCCCAGTATGCGGTTACGCAGATCGGCGGAACGGGCCGAATCATCGCATGCGATCTTTTACCAATGGATCCCATCGTCGGTGTCGACTTCCTTCAGGGCGACTTTCGTGATGAATTAGTGCTTAAAGCATTACTTGATCGTGTAGGTGACAGTAAGGTCCAGGTTGTCATGTCGGATATGGCACCAAATATGTGTGGAACACCGGCGGTGGATATCCCCCGCGCCATGTATCTGGTGGAACTAGCGTTAGAAATGTGTCGTGATGTACTAGCGCCTGGTGGTAGTTTTGTTGTGAAGGTGTTTCAGGGCGAAGGTTTCGAGGAGTATCTTAAGGAAATTCGCTCCCTGTTTGCGAAGGTCAAAGTTCGTAAGCCGGACTCTTCCCGGGCCCGTTCCCGTGAAGTGTATATTGTAGCGACCGGGCGAAAATGATAACCGGTAGATTTCAGGCGAAAGTTTGAATGAAACTGGATATAGAGTATCCTGACGCTGTTTTTAACACAGTTGTAATATGAGGTTAATCCCTTGAGTGACATGGCGAAAAACCTAATACTCTGGCTGGTCATTGCCGTTGTGCTGATGTCAGTTTTCCAGAGCTTTGGGCCCAGCGAGTCGAATGGCCGCAAGGTGGATTATTCTACCTTCCTGCAAGAGGTCAATCAGGACCAGGTTCGCGAAGCGCGTATCAACGGACGTGAGATCAACGTTACCAAGAAAGATAGTAACCGTTACACGACTTACATCCCGGTGAACGATCCTAAGCTGCTTGATAACCTTCTGACCAAAAACGTCAAAGTGGTAGGCGAGCCGCCGGAAGAACCAAGCCTGTTGGCTTCTATCTTCATTTCCTGGTTCCCGATGCTGCTTCTTATCGGTGTCTGGATCTTCTTTATGCGCCAGATGCAGGGCGGTGGTGGCAAAGGTGCCATGTCGTTCGGTAAGAGCAAGGCGCGTATGCTGACGGAAGACCAGATCAAGACCACCTTTGCTGACGTAGCAGGTTGTGACGAAGCAAAAGAAGAGGTGGGTGAACTGGTTGAATACCTGCGCGAGCCGAGCCGTTTCCAGAAACTGGGCGGTAAGATCCCGAAAGGCGTCCTGATGGTCGGCCCTCCGGGTACCGGTAAAACCCTGCTGGCAAAAGCCATCGCGGGTGAAGCGAAGGTCCCGTTCTTTACTATTTCAGGTTCTGACTTCGTTGAAATGTTCGTGGGTGTCGGTGCATCTCGTGTGCGTGACATGTTCGAGCAGGCTAAGAAGGCAGCACCGTGCATCATCTTCATCGATGAAATCGACGCCGTTGGCCGCCAGCGTGGCGCAGGCCTGGGCGGTGGTCACGATGAACGTGAGCAGACCCTGAACCAGATGCTGGTTGAAATGGACGGCTTTGAAGGTAACGAAGGTATCATCGTTATCGCGGCAACTAACCGTCCAGACGTACTCGACCCTGCGCTGCTGCGTCCAGGCCGTTTCGACCGTCAGGTTGTGGTCGGTCTGCCGGATGTTCGTGGTCGTGAACAGATCCTGAAAGTGCATATGCGTCGCGTACCGCTGGCACCAGATATCGACGCGGCAATCATCGCGCGTGGTACTCCAGGCTTCTCCGGTGCGGATCTGGCTAACCTGGTCAACGAGGCAGCACTGTTTGCCGCTCGCGGTAACAAGCGTGTAGTGTCCATGGTGGAATTTGAGAAAGCGAAAGACAAAATCATGATGGGTGCGGAACGTCGCTCCATGGTGATGACGGAAGCGCAGAAAGAGTCCACGGCATATCACGAAGCGGGCCACGCGATTATCGGTCGTCTGGTGCCGGAACACGATCCGGTACACAAGGTGACGATCATTCCACGCGGTCGTGCGTTGGGTGTGACCTTCTTCCTGCCTGAAGGCGACGCGATCAGCGCCAGCCGTCAGAAGCTGGAAAGTCAGATTTCAACCCTGTACGGCGGTCGTCTGGCAGAAGAGATCATCTACGGTGCGGAACATGTTTCCACCGGTGCGTCGAACGATATTAAAGTGGCGACAAACCTGGCACGTAACATGGTGACCCAGTGGGGCTTCTCCGACAAACTCGGTCCGCTGCTCTATGCAGAAGAAGAGGGCGAAGTATTCCTGGGCCGCTCCGTGGCAAAAGCGAAACATATGTCCGATGAAACGGCTCGTATCATCGACCAGGAAGTGAAAGCGCTGATTGAGCGTAACTACGCTCGCGCCCGTCAGATCCTGAATGACAATATGGACATCCTGCATTCGATGAAAGATGCGCTCATGAAATATGAGACCATCGATGCGCCGCAGATTGACGACCTGATGGCTCGCCGCGAAGTGCGTCCGCCAGCAGGCTGGGAAGACCCAGGCGCGTCTAACAATTCTGACAACAATGGCACCCCGCGTGCACCGCGTCCGGTCGATGAACCGCGTACGCCAAACCCGGGCAACACCATGTCAGAGCAGTTGGGCGACAAGTAAGTCACTGCTGTTGAAGCGTTTGTCTGTACATCAAACCCTGGAGCGTGCTCCGGGGTTTTTCTTTTTTATATAACCATGAAAATAACAGGGATTTAGCCATGAAACTCTTCGCCCAGGACTCGCATCTCGACCTTTCACATCCGCATGTGATGGGGATCCTGAATGTCACGCCTGATTCCTTCTCTGACGGCGGCACGCATAACTCGCTTATCGACGCGGTTAAACACGCGAATTTAATGATCAACGCGGGTGCCACCATCATTGACGTTGGAGGGGAGTCAACGCGGCCTGGCGCGGCGGAGGTTTCGGTGGAAGAAGAGCTGGCGCGCGTGGTGCCGGTGGTGGAGGCTATCGCCCGGCGCTTTGAAGTGTGGATCTCTGTTGATACCTCCAAACCCGAAGTGATCCGTGAAGTGGCGAGAGTGGGCGCTCACATTATCAATGATATCCGCTCGCTGACCGAGCCGGGCGCAATTGAAGCCGCCGCTGAAATCGGGCTACCGGTGTGTCTGATGCATATGCAGGGCCAGCCTAAGACAATGCAGGAGGCGCCAAAATATGAAGATGTGTTTGCCGACGTCACCCGCTTCTTTATTGAGCATATCGAACGCTGTGAACGTGCGGGTATCGCAAAAGAGAAATTGCTGCTCGACCCGGGCTTCGGTTTCGGTAAAAATCTCTCACACAATTACGCGTTGCTTGCGCGCTTATCAGAGTTTCATCAGTTCGGCCTGCCACTGCTGGTGGGAATGTCGAGAAAATCGATGATTGGTCAGTTGTTGAATGTCGGGCCGAACGAACGTCTGAGCGGCAGTCTGGCCTGCGCGGTGATTGCCGCGATGCAAGGTGCACACATCATTCGCGTCCATGACGTAAAAGAAACAGTAGAAGCCATGCGTGTGGTGGAAGCCACACTGGCAGCGAAGGAAAACAAACGCTATGAGTAATCGTAAATATTTTGGTACCGATGGCATCCGTGGGCGCGTAGGCGATGCGCCAATTACCCCTGACTTTGTCCTGAAGCTGGGCTGGGCGGCGGGTAAGGTACTGGCGCGTCATGGCTCCCGTAAGATCATTATTGGTAAAGATACCCGTATTTCGGGTTATATGCTTGAGTCCGCGCTGGAAGCCGGGCTGGCGGCGGCGGGGCTTTCAGCTTCCTTTACGGGGCCAATGCCGACCCCTGCTGTTGCCTATCTGACTCGTACCTTCCGTGCGGAAGCGGGCATCGTCATTTCAGCTTCTCATAATCCGTTCTATGACAACGGTATCAAATTCTTCTCCATCGACGGCACTAAACTGCCGGATGACGTGGAAGAGGCGATTGAAGCGGAAATGGAGAAAGAGATCACCTGTGTCGACTCCGCTGAGTTGGGTAAAGCCAACCGTATTGTCGATGCCGCAGGCCGCTACATTGAATTCTGCAAAGGCACGTTCCCGAATGAACTGAGCCTGGCACACCTCAAAATTGTGGTGGACTGTGCAAACGGTGCGACCTATCACATTGCGCCGAATGTTTTCCGCGAGCTGGGCGCGAAAGTGATCACCATCGGCTGCGAGCCGGACGGTCTGAACATCAATGAAGAAGTCGGCGCGACAGACGTGCGTGCCTTGCAGGCGCGTGTACTGGCTGAAAAAGCCGATCTGGGTATTGCCCTGGATGGCGATGGCGACCGTGTGATCATGGTTGACCACGAAGGTAACAAGGTCGACGGCGATCAGATCCTATACATCATTGCGCGTGAAGGCCTGCGTCAGGGGCAACTGCGCGGTGGCGCGG
Organism: Enterobacter hormaechei subsp. hoffmannii; assembly: GCF_001729745.1. Taxonomy (GTDB): domain Bacteria; phylum Pseudomonadota; class Gammaproteobacteria; order Enterobacterales; family Enterobacteriaceae; genus Enterobacter; species Enterobacter intestinihominis. Next base: position 3,966,482 of record NZ_CP017186.1, on the reverse strand, counting down.
TGGGCACGCTGATGAGCAATATGGGTCTGGAGCTGGCGCTGAAACAGCTGGGCATCCCGTTTGTTCGCGCGAAAGTGGGTGACCGCTACGTGCTGGAAAAACTTCAGGAAAAAGGCTGGCGCATTGGCGCGGAAAACTCCGGCCACGTGATCCTGCTCGATAAAACCACCACCGGTGACGGCATTGTGGCGGCGCTTCAGGTTGTTGCCGCGATGGCGCGTAACCATATGAGCCTGCACGATCTGTGCAGCGGCATGAAAATGTTCCCGCAGATCCTGGTGAACGTGCGTTTCACCGCTGGTAAAGGCGACCCGCTGGAAAATGATAACGTGAAAGCGGTGATGGCAGAGGTGGAAGCGACGCTTGGCAGTCGTGGACGCGTCCTGCTGCGTAAGTCGGGTACCGAGCCGCTGATCCGCGTGATGGTGGAAGGTGAAGACGAAGCGCAGGTAACTGAATTTGCGCACCGCATTGCGGATGCAGTGAAAGCTGCATAATCTTTCAGAATAAGTGTTTAAAAAGGCGGCGTTTGCCGCCTTTGTTTTAAGCAATTAATGGCTTTTTGCTGTTTTTTTCCGCAGTTGATACAATGCCTCGAAAATGCCCTTGCGAAGGTGATTCGCTTTGGTTAGTATTCACACCCGCTTCAGTGGGAAACAAAATCCTGCTAATTGGTCGAAGCATTGGTATGCGGCAAATCCGCAAGGAACAGGTTGATTATGTACGAAGCTCTTTTAGTTATTTTCCTTATTGTAGCCATCGCTCTCGTAGCGCTGATTATGCTGCAGCAAGGTAAAGGCGCTGATATGGGAGCCTCCTTCGGAGCAGGCGCTTCCGGTACGCTGTTCGGTTCAAGTGGTTCTGCGAACTTCATGACCCGTACGACGGCGATTCTGGCTACGCTGTTCTTCATCATCAGTCTGGTGCTGGGCAATATCAACAGCAACAAGACCAGTAAAGGAAGCGAGTGGGAAAATCTGAGCGCGCCAGCAAAAAGTGAGCAAACTCAGCCAGCTGCACCGGCTAAGCCAACCAGCGATATCCCGCAGTAAGTATTCAGTACCGAGGTGGTGGAATTGGTAGACACGCTACCTTGAGGTGGTAGTGCCCTAACGGGCTTGTGGGTTCGAGTCCCATCCTCGGTACCAATATTCCAGAAGAAAGACGTCGCAAGACGTCTTTTTTTTCGTCTGTACATTCTGTGTTTCCGATCTATTGTAGGGCGGGTAAGCGCAGCGCCGCCCGCCGTTTTGCCCGGTGGCGCTGCGCTTACCGGGCCTACGAAGACCACAAAAAAGGCGCCCATTGGGCGCCTTTTGCATGTCTTGCTGTCGATTACTTCTTATCGCTGTGTTCCAGATTCTCAACCTGCGGCAGACCATTACCGGAATTCGCGGAGAGCAGGCCATTCTCAACATAGTTGAACAGCTTCTCACGGGTATCGGTGATGTCCAGGTTACGCATGGTCAGCTGGCCAATACGATCGTCCGGAGAGAATACTGACTCACCTTTCTCCATGGTCAGACGCTCTGCTTTATAGGTCAGGTTGTCAGACACGGTATTGAGGATGGAGTAATCATTGCCGCGACGCAGTTCCAGCGTCACTTCGCCGGTGATTGCGCTCGCCACCCAACGTTGCAGGGCGTCACGCAGCATCAGCGCCTGTGGATCAAACCAGCGACCCTGATACAGCAGTTTGCCCAGCTGACGGCCATGAGCGTGATACTGCTCAATGGTGTCTTCGTTGTGAATACCGGTCAGCAGACGCTCGTAAGCGATGTGCAGCAGCGCCATCCCCGGAGCTTCGTAAATGCCACGGCTTTTCGCTTCGATGATACGGTTTTCGATCTGATCGCTCATACCCAGACCGTGACGACCGCCGATGCGGTTCGCTTCCAGCATCAGTTCAACATCGTCTGAGAAGGTTTTACCGTTCAGGGCAACCGGATGGCCGCGTTCGAAACGCACGGTCACTTCTTCCGCCGGGATCTTCACGTTCTCATCCCAGAATTTTACGCCCATGATCGGGTTAACAATTTTTACGCTGGAGTTCAGGAATTCCAGGTCTTTCGCTTCGTGCGTCGCACCCAGCATGTTGGAGTCGGTTGAGTAGGCTTTCTCAACGGACATCTTATAGTCAAAGCCGCAGGCAATCATAAACTCAGACATTTCATGACGGCCACCCAGTTCGTCGATGAAGTCGGTATCCAGCCACGGTTTGTAGATCTGCAACTCAGCGTTGGTCAGCAGACCGTAACGATAGAAACGTTCAATATCGTTGCCTTTATAGGTACTGCCATCACCCCAGATGTTCACGCCATCTTCTTTCATGGCGGCGACCAGCATGGTGCCGGTGACAGCACGACCCAGCGGAGTGGTATTAAAATAGGTCAGGCCGCCGGTAGTATTATGAAAAGCACCGCACTGGATAGCGGCAATGCCTTCAGCGACCAGTTGCTTACGGCAGTCAATCAGACGTGCGTTCTCTGCGCCATACTCCATGGCACGACGAGGGATCGCGTCATAATCTTCCTCGTCCGGCTGACCCAGGTTCGCAGTATATGCATACGGAACCGCTCCCTTCTGGCGCATCCACAGCAGTGCAGCGCTGGTATCCAGGCCGCCTGAGAAAGCGATGCCAATACGTTGTCCTACCGGAAGATGCTTGAGAATCGTCGTCATAGAATAAAACCCTGCTTGATTGACTGATTAGAGACCGCTTTCGCTCTCTTGTGCATTTTTATGCAAAATAAGTGAGTATTCATTTAATCATCTTTTGTCGAAGACCGGAAGAGACTCGTGCGTTTTTTGTAAAAAAATTGGTCTGTTCTGTCTGGCAGAAGCTGGGTTGACAGGTGGGGTCAACTATCAATATACTAAACGCCGATTTTACGTCCCGTCTTCGGTACCAAATCCCAGCATTATTTGCAAATTCTGTCCAAAACGCGTAGAATTTGCCACGTTTCAGGCGCGGGGTGGAGCAGCCTGGTAGCTCGTCGGGCTCATAACCCGAAGGTCGTCGGTTCAAATCCGGCCCCCGCAACCACTTTCCTGTAAAGTTCTTTTTCAAATATACTGTGAAGACTTAGAGCCTTCGTAGCTGGATTTGAAAAAATTCTTTCGGAAAGTGCTCCAGGCCACAGTTGTGGCTATAGGGTTCAGTTATCTAAAGCCCCGATTTATCGGGGTTTTTTGTTATCTGACTACAGAATAACTGGGCTTTACGCCCTTTTTTTATGTCTTGGGGGTGGGCTTGTCCACATTAGAGCAAAAATTAACAGAGATGATTACTGCACCGGTCGAAGCACTGGGCTACGAACTGGTCGGCATCGAATTCGTTCGCGGCCGCACATCGACGCTGCGCATCTATATTGATAGTGAAGATGGCATCAATGTTGATGATTGTGCTGATGTCAGCCACCAGGTGAGTGCGGTTCTTGATGTTGAAGATCCGATTACCGTTGCGTACAACCTGGAAGTTTCCTCACCTGGCCTCGATCGTCCGATGTTCACGGCCGAGCACTATGTGCGCTTTACCGGTGAAGAAGTGGCTCTCGTTCTGCGTATGGCCGTACAGAACCGCCGTAAATGGCAGGGAATTATCAAAGCCGTTGATGGTGAAATGATCACGGTGACAGTCGAAGGCAAAGATGAAGTGTTCGCGCTGAGTAATATCCAGAAGGCGAACCTGGTTCCCCACTTTTAACAGTCTGGATTGAGGTGAAAAGCCCGCGATGAACAAAGAAATTTTGGCTGTTGTTGAAGCCGTCTCCAACGAGAAATCACTGCCGCGTGAGAAGATTTTCGAAGCGCTGGAAAGTGCACTAGCTACAGCAACCAAGAAAAAATACGAACAAGAGATCGATGTTCGCGTAGAAATCGATCGTAAAAGCGGTGACTTCGATACATTCCGTCGTTGGGTAATCGTTGAAGAAGTGACCCAACCGACCAAAGAGATCACCCTGGAAGCGGCACGTTTTGAAGACGAAAGTCTGAACGTGGGTGACTACGTTGAAGATCAGATTGAATCTGTCACCTTCGACCGTATCACCACCCAGACCGCGAAGCAGGTTATCGTGCAGAAAGTTCGCGAAGCCGAGCGCGCGCTGGTTGTCGATCAGTTCCGCGATCAGGAAGGCGAAATCATCACTGGCGTGGTGAAGAAAGTGAACCGCGATAACATCTCTCTGGAGATCAAATCCGAAGGGCTGCCGGGTAACGCTGAAGCTGTTATCCTGCGTGAAGACATGCTGCCGCGTGAAAACTTCCGCCCAGGCGACCGTATTCGTGGTGTGCTGTATGCCGTACGTCCTGAAGCACGTGGTGCACAGCTGTTCGTGACGCGTTCTAAACCAGAAATGCTGGTTGAACTGTTCCGTATCGAAGTGCCGGAAATCGGCGAAGAAGTTATCGAAATCAAAGCGGCGGCCCGCGATCCGGGTTCCCGTGCGAAAATTGCGGTGAAAACCAACGACAAGCGTATCGACCCGGTCGGTGCTTGCGTCGGTATGCGTGGCGCACGTGTTCAGGCGGTTTCTACCGAACTGGGCGGCGAGCGTATTGATATCGTTCTGTGGGACGACAATCCGGCGCAGTTCGTGATCAACGCAATGGCACCGGCTGATGTGGCGTCTATCGTTGTTGACGAAGACAAACACACCATGGATATCGCTGTAGAAGCGGGCAACCTGGCGCAGGCGATTGGCCGTAACGGTCAGAACGTACGTCTGGCGTCACAGCTGAGCGGCTGGGAACTCAACGTGATGACCGTTGATGACCTTCAGGCCAAGCATCAGGCTGAAGCCCACGCGGCGATCGATACCTTCACCAAATACCTGGACATTGACGAAGACTTCGCCACTGTGCTGGTTGAAGAAGGTTTCTCTACGCTGGAAGAACTGGCCTACGTGCCAATGAAAGAGCTGCTGGAAATTGACGGTCTGGATGAACCAACCGTTGAAGCCCTGCGTGAACGCGCTAAAAACGCACTGACCACCCTGGCGCTGGCTCAGGAAGAAAGCCTTGGCGATAAGAAGCCGGCTGATGACCTGCTGAATCTGGAAGGTCTTGATCGTGCGATTGCGTTCAAGCTGGCTGCCCGTGGTGTTTGTACGCTGGAAGATCTCGCTGAGCAAGGCGTTGATGACCTGGCTGATATCGAAGGTTTAACCGACGAGAAAGCCGGCGAACTCATCATGGCCGCACGTAATATTTGCTGGTTCGGCGACGAAGCGTAATAAACTGTAGCAGGAAGGAACAGCATGACTGATGTAACTGTAAAATCGCTGGCTGCTGAGATTCAGACCTCCGTGGACCGCCTGGTACAGCAATTTGCTGATGCAGGGATCCCGAAGGCCGCTGATGACTCGGTGACCGCGCAAGAAAAACAAACCTTGTTAGCGCACCTGAACCGTGAACACGGCTCTACGCCTGACAAGTTAACGCTGCAGCGCAAAACGCGTAGCACGTTGAACATCCCTGGTACCGGTGGCAAAAGCAAATCGGTACAAATTGAAGTCCGCAAGACGCGCACCTTTGTAAAACGTGATCCGCAAGAGGCAGAACGCCTTGCTGCGGAAGAGCAGGCACAGCGTGAAGCGGAAGAACAAGCTCAGCGTGAGGCAGAAGCCACTGCTAAACGCGAAGCAGAATTAAAAGCTGAACGTGAGGCCGCAGAAAAAGCGAAACGCGACGCCGGTGAAAAAGCGAAGCGTGACGCTGCGGAAAAAGACAAAGTGAGCAATCAACAGACCGACGAAATGACCAAAACTGCCCAGGCTGAAAAAGCCCGCCGTGAAAATGAAGCTGCCGAGCTGAAGCGTAAAGCGGAAGAAGAAGCCCGCCGAAAGCTTGAAGAAGAAGCTCGCCGCGTCGCCGAAGAAGCGCGTCGCATGGCAGAAGAAAACGAGAAGAACGGTGTGAATACCGCTGAACCAACTGAAGACAACAGCGATTATCACGTAACCACTTCTCAGCATGCGCGCCAGGCAGAAGACGATAACGACCGTGAAGTTGAAGGTGGTCGTGGCCGTACTCGCAGTACAAAAGCGGCGCGTCCTGCGAAAAAAGGTAACAAGCACGCTGAATCTAAAGCTGACCGTGAAGAAGCACGTGCAGCGGTTCGCGGTGGTAAAGGCGGTAAGCGTAAAGGTTCCGCTCTGCAGCAGGGCTTCCAGAAGCCAGCTCAGGCCGTTAACCGTGACGTTGTGATCGGCGAAACCATCACCGTTGGCGAACTGGCTAACAAGATGGCGGTGAAAGGCTCTCAGGTCATCAAAGCGATGATGAAGCTGGGCGCAATGGCCACCATCAACCAGGTCATCGACCAGGAAACCGCACAGCTGGTTGCCGAGGAGATGGGCCACAAAGTTATCCTGCGTCGTGAAAACGAGCTGGAAGAAGCAGTAATGAGCGACCGTGATACGGGCGCAGCGGCTGAACCGCGCGCACCGGTTGTGACCATCATGGGTCACGTTGACCACGGTAAAACCTCTCTGCTTGACTACATTCGTTCTACTAAGGTTGCCTCCGGCGAAGCGGGTGGTATTACCCAGCATATCGGTGCTTACCACGTAGAAACCGAAAACGGCATGATCACCTTCCTGGATACCCCAGGCCACGCAGCGTTTACCTCAATGCGTGCTCGTGGTGCTCAGGCAACGGATATCGTTGTTCTGGTTGTTGCTGCCGATGATGGCGTGATGCCACAGACCATTGAAGCTATCCAGCACGCGAAAGCGGCGCAGGTGCCTTTGGTTGTTGCAGTCAACAAAATCGATAAGCCAGAAGCCGATATGGATCGCGTTAAGAACGAACTGTCACAGTACGGCGTTATGCCGGAAGAGTGGGGCGGTGAAGCGCAGTTTATCCCTGTTTCTGCAAAAGCAGGTACCGGTATCGACGACCTGCTGAACGCTATCCTGCTTCAGGCTGAAGTTCTGGAGCTGAAAGCGGTTCGTAAAGGTATGGCGAGCGGCGCGGTAATCGAATCCTTCCTGGATAAAGGTCGTGGTCCGGTTGCAACCGTTCTGGTTCGCGAAGGTACTCTGCACAAGGGCGACATCGTTCTGTGTGGTTTCGAATACGGTCGCGTTCGTGCGATGCGTAACGAACTGGGTCAGGAAGTGCTGGAAGCGGGTCCGTCCATCCCAGTGGAAATCCTCGGCCTGTCCGGTGTTCCGGCTGCCGGTGACGAAGTAACCGTGGTACGTGACGAGAAGAAAGCACGTGAAGTGGCGCTGTATCGTCAGGGTAAATTCCGTGAGGTGAAACTGGCTCGCCAGCAGAAATCTAAACTCGAGAACATGTTCGCCAACATGACTGAAGGCGAAGTTCACGAAGTGAACATCGTTCTGAAAGCGGACGTACAGGGTTCTGTGGAAGCGATCTCCGACTCCTTGCTGAAACTGTCTACCGACGAAGTGAAAGTGAAGATCATCGGTTCTGGCGTAGGTGGTATCACCGAAACCGACGCAACCCTGGCAGCCGCGTCCAACGCTATCCTGGTTGGCTTCAACGTTCGTGCTGACGCATCTGCGCGTAAAGTTATCGATGCTGAAAGCCTGGATCTGCGTTACTACTCCGTCATCTATAACCTGATTGACGAAGTGAAAGCAGCGATGAGCGGCATGCTGTCTCCTGAGCTGAAACAGCAGATCATCGGTCTGGCTGAAGTACGTGACGTGTTCAAATCACCGAAATTCGGTGCGATCGCGGGCTGTATGGTTACCGAAGGGACCATTAAGCGTCACAACCCAATCCGCGTACTGCGCGACAACGTGGTTATCTACGAAGGTGAGCTGGAATCCCTGCGCCGCTTCAAAGATGACGTTAACGAAGTTCGTAACGGCATGGAATGTGGTATCGGTGTTAAGAACTACAACGACGTTCGCGTTGGCGATATGATCGAAGTGTTCGAGATCATCGAAATTCAGCGTACCATCGCGTAATCTTCGTCAACTGAAGATTAATTAGCGTAGGCCGGGTAAGCGAAGCGCCACCCGGCAGTAATTTTAAAAAGGGGCTTAAGCCCCTTTTTTGTCTGGAGAATTTATTATGGCGAAAGAATTTGGTCGCCCACAGCGCGTCGCGCAGGAGATGCAGAAAGAGATCGCTCTCATTCTGCAACGTGAAATCAAAGATCCACGCGTGGGGATGATGACCACCGTGTCTGGCGTGGAAATGTCCCGCGACCTGGCGTACGCCAAAGTGTTTGTGACATTCCTGAATGACCAGGATGAAGACGCCGTGAAGAACGGCATTAAAGCGCTGCAGGAAGCCTCTGGTTTCATCCGCTCTCTGCTTGGCAAAGCGATGCGTCTGCGTATTGTGCCGGAGCTGACCTTCTTCTACGACAACTCGCTGGTTGAGGGTATGCGTATGTCCAACCTGGTGACCAGCGTGGTGAAACATGACGATGAGCGTCGTGTTAACCCGGCGGACGACAGCAAGGAGGACTGATGAGTCGTCCTCGTCGTCGCGGTCGTGACGTGCATGGCGTGCTGTTGCTGGATAAACCACAGGGCGCATCCAGCAACGACGTGCTGCAAAAAGTAAAGCGTATTTATAACGCCAATCGCGCGGGGCACACCGGCGCGCTGGATCCGCTGGCAACCGGGATGCTCCCGATCTGCCTGGGTGAAGCGACAAAGTTTTCCCAGTATCTGCTGGATTCCGATAAGCGCTACCGCGTGATTGCCAAACTGGGCCAGCGCACGGACACTTCCGATGCGGATGGTCAGGTCGTTGAAGAGCGTCCGGTAACCTTCAGCGCAGAGCAACTTGATGCGGCGCTGGAGAGCTTCCGGGGCGACACAATGCAGGTGCCGTCGATGTATTCGGCGTTGAAATATCAGGGCAAGAAGCTTTACGAATATGCGCGTCAGGGCATTGACGTTCCGCGTGAAGCCCGTCCGATTACCGTGTATGAGCTGCTGTTCATTCGCCACGAAGGTGATGAGCTGGAGCTGGAAGTACACTGTTCGAAAGGGACCTACATCCGCACCATCATTGACGACCTCGGTGAAAAGCTGGGCTGCGGCGCGCATGTGATTTATCTGCGTCGTCTGGCGGTCAGCAAGTATCCGGTCGAACGTATGGTAACGCTTGAGCATCTGCACGCCCTGGCTGAACAGGCGCAAGCGCAGGGAATTGCGCCGGCAGATCTGCTGGATCCGCTGCTGATGCCAATGGACAGTCCGGCAGCAGATTTCCCGGTTGTTAATCTTCCTTTAACATCGTCCGTTTACTTTAAGAACGGAAACCCGGTCCGCACAACGGGGGCGCCGCTTGAGGGCCTGGTCCGTGTGACGGAAGGGGAGGAAGGCAAGTTTATCGGGATGGGCGAAATGGACGGTGAAGGGCGCGTTGCCCCGCGTCGTCTGGTCGTCGAATACCCGGTCGAAGCGTGACGGTGATAACGCCTCACCTTGCGATAAGCAGGGGAGACGAGTAGAATATCGCCGCTTAACGCCTGGTAAATTGTTTAACAATCTGCGGGGCGTACATGGGATAGCTGAATTAGAGATCGGCATCCTTACATTCTTTATACTTTGGAGTTTGAAAATGTCTCTAAGCGTTGAAGCTAAAGCTAAAATCGTTTCTGAGTTTGGTCGTGGTACTAACGACAGCGGTTCTACCGAAGTTCAGGTTGCACTGCTGACTGCACAGATTAACCACCTGCAGGGTCACTTTGCAGAGCACAAAAAAGATCACCACAGCCGTCGTGGTCTGCTGCGTATGGTTTCTCAGCGTCGTAAACTGCTCGACTACCTGAAGCGTAAAGATGTTGCACGCTACACCGCGCTGATCGAGCGTCTGGGTCTGCGTCGCTAATTCTTGCGAGTTTCAGAAAAGGGGGCCTGATGGCCCCTTTTTTCAACCAGACGGCAGCAATTCAGGGGAAACTATTGTATTGTTGCTATAAATGATCTTCATTGCAGAGGTTCGCGCGGCTAATGAGAGGCTTCACCCATGGGGGTGTCGGTTGTCATTAGTCGCGAGGATGCGAAGAAGGTCGGGTTAAATCGTCAGCACACCTGAGGTGTGCTTTCAAACATTTAAGAAAGGACAGAATTTTGCTGAATCCGATCGTTCGTAAATTCCAGTATGGTCAGCATACCGTCACGCTGGAAACCGGCATGATGGCTCGTCAGGCTACTGCTGCCGTAATGGTAAGCATGGATGACACTGCTGTATTCGTTACCGTAGTTGGCCAGAAAAAAGCTAAACCAGGTCAGGACTTCTTCCCACTGACCGTTAACTACCAGGAGCGTACCTACGCTGCCGGTAAAATCCCGGGTGGCTTCTTCCGTCGTGAAGGCCGTCCAAGCGAAGGCGAAACCCTGATCGCGCGTCTGATTGACCGCCCGGTTCGTCCGCTGTTCCCGGAAGGTTTCGTGAATGAAGTGCAGGTTATCGCAACCGTTGTTTCCGTTAATCCACAGGTTAACCCGGACATCGTAGCGATGATCGGTGCGTCTGCTGCCCTGTCACTGTCTGGTATCCCATTCAATGGCCCAATCGGTGCCGCGCGCGTCGGTTACATCAACGACCAGTACGTGCTGAACCCAACTCAGGAAGAGCTGAAAGAGAGTAAGCTGGACCTGGTTGTTGCCGGTACTGAAGCAGCGGTTCTGATGGTTGAATCTGAAGCAGAACTGCTGAGTGAAGACCAGATGCTGGGCGCAGTGGTCTTCGGCCACGACCAGCAGCAGATTGTTATCCAGAACATCAACGACCTGGTGAAAGAAGCCGGTAAACCACGTTGGGACTGGCAGCCAGAAGCGGTAAACGACGCGCTGAACGCACGCGTAGCTGCACTGGCAGAATCTCGTCTGAGCGATGCATATCGCATTACAGACAAACAGGAGCGTTATGCTCAGGTTGACGTGATCAAAGATGAAACCATCGCAACCCTGATCGCGGAAGACGAAACGCTGGACGCTAACGAGCTGAGCGAAATCCTGCACGCTATCGAGAAAAACGTTGTTCGTAGTCGCGTACTGGCAGGCGAGCCGCGTATTGATGGCCGTGAAAAGGACATGATCCGTGGTCTGGATGTGCGTACTGGCGTGCTGCCACGTACTCACGGTTCCGCGCTGTTCACCCGTGGTGAAACCCAGGCGCTGGTTACCGCTACCCTGGGTACTGCACGTGACGCACAGAACATCGATGAACTGATGGGCGAGCGCACTGACAGCTTCCTGTTCCACTACAACTTCCCTCCGTACTCTGTGGGCGAGACCGGTATGGTTGGCTCACCGAAGCGTCGTGAAATTGGTCACGGTCGTCTGGCGAAGCGCGGCGTGCTGGCAGTAATGCCAGAAGCAGACAAATTCCCGTACACCGTACGTGTCGTGTCTGAAATCACTGAATCCAACGGTTCTTCTTCCATGGCTTCCGTGTGTGGTGCCTCTCTGGCGCTGATGGATGCAGGCGTGCCGATCAAAGCCGCCGTTGCGGGTATCGCAATGGGTCTGGTGAAAGAAGGCGACAACTTCGTTGTTCTGTCTGACATTCTGGGTGACGAAGACCACCTGGGTGATATGGACTTCAAAGTGGCGGGTTCCCGCGACGGTATCTCTGCCCTGCAGATGGATATCAAAATTGAAGGTATCACCAAAGAGATCATGCAGGTTGCTCTGAACCAGGCTAAAGGTGCGCGTCTGCACATTCTGGGCGTGATGGAACAGGCTATCAACGCACCACGCGGTGATATCTCTGAATTCGCTCCGCGTATTCACACCATCAAGATCAATCCAGACAAGATCAAAGATGTTATCGGTAAGGGCGGTTCTGTTATCCGTGCACTGACCGAAGAAACGGGCACCACCATCGAAATCGAAGATGACGGTACTGTGAAAATCGCAGCAACCGACGGTGAGAAAGCGAAATATGCTATCCGCCGTATCGAAGAGATTACAGCAGAAATCGAAGTGGGCCGTATCTACAATGGTAAAGTGACCCGTATCGTTGACTTTGGCGCATTCGTTGCCATCGGTGGCGGTAAAGAAGGTCTGGTACATATCTCTCAGATCGCTGACAAGCGCGTTGAGAAAGTGACCGATTACCTGCAAATGGGTCAGGAAGTACCGGTGAAAGTTCTGGAAGTTGACCGCCAGGGCCGTATCCGTCTGAGCATTAAAGAAGCAACCGAGCAGTCTCAGCCTGCTGCGGCGCCGGAAGCCCCGGCTGCTGAACAGCAAGGCGAGTAAGGTTGCCATTTGCCCTCCGCGCAGGCGGAGGGCTTATTATCAGGCAGGACGCCTTGTTAAGCCGCCGGGGGACAGGACGTTCATCCAATAGTTGTCTTCGGGAGTGGGAAATGAAGCCTTTTTTGCGCTGGTGTTTCGTTGCGACAGCTTTAACGCTGGCAGGATGCAGCAACTCTGCCTGGCGTAAGAGCGAAGTCCTCGCAGTGCCATTGCAACCGACTTTGCAGCAGGAAGTGATTCTGGCACGCATGGAACAAATACTTGCCAGTCGGGCTTTAACCGATGACGAACGCGCACAGCTTTTATATGAGCGCGGAGTGTTGTATGATAGTCTCGGTCTGAGGGCATTAGCGCGAAATGATTTTTCACAAGCGCTGGCAATTCGACCTGATATGCCTGAAGTATTCAATTACTTAGGCATTTATTTAACGCAGGCAGGCAATTTTGATGCTGCCTATGAAGCGTTTGATTCTGTACTTGAGCTTGATCCAACTTACAACTACGCGCACTTGAATCGCGGTATCGCATTGTATTACGGCGGTCGTGATAAGTTAGCGCAAGATGATCTGCTGGCGTTTTATCAAGACGATCCTAATGATCCTTTCCGCAGCCTGTGGCTTTACATCGTTGAGCAGAAGCTCGATGAGAAGCAGGCCAAAGAAGCACTGAAACAGCGCTTCGAGAAATCGGACAAGGAACAGTGGGGATGGAACATTGTCGAGTTCTACCTGGGCAACATTAGCGAAGCAACGCTGATGGAACGCCTCAAGGCGGACGCAACGGATAACACCTCGCTCGCTGAGCATCTCAGTGAAACCAACTTCTATTTAGGTAAGTACTACCTAAGTCTGGGGGATATGGACAGCGCTACGGCACTGTTCAAATTAGCGGTTGCTAACAACGTACATAACTTCGTTGAGCACCGTTATGCATTGTTGGAATTATCGCTCTTGGGCCAGGAGCAAGACGACCTGGCAGAATCGGACCAGCAATAGCTGACGACATAAACATCAGCCCGTAATCTTTTGATTGCCATCACCTTCACTGGTGAGGGCGTTGTTGTTCGTCAATACACCTAATTTGAGCCGGTTCACACTTTTCAATGAAAATTGCTAATCATTTTCACGATGAGCTAAGTAGACTGGCCGCCATTAATATCGAGGCACTTGTACTACATGGCTGAATTCGAAACCACTTTTGCAGATCTGGGCCTGAAGGCTCCTATCCTTGAAGCCCTTAACGATCTGGGTTACGAAAAACCATCTCCGATCCAGGCTGAGTGTATCCCACACCTGCTTTCTGGTCGTGACGTGCTGGGCATGGCCCAGACCGGTAGCGGTAAAACCGCAGCATTCTCGCTGCCGCTGCTGAACAACATTGATCCGGACCTGCGTGCGCCGCAGATCCTCGTCCTGGCTCCAACCCGTGAACTGGCTGTTCAGGTTGCTGAAGCAATGACGGAATTCTCTAAACATATGCGCGGCGTAAACGTGGTAGCCCTGTACGGCGGCCAGCGTTATGACGTGCAGTTACGCGCCCTGCGCCAGGGCCCACAGATTGTTGTCGGTACGCCGGGCCGTCTGCTGGATCACCTGAAGCGCGGTACCCTGGACCTCTCTAAGCTGAGCGGCCTGGTACTGGATGAAGCAGATGAAATGCTGCGTATGGGCTTCATCGAAGACGTTGAAACCATCATGGCGCAGATCCCGGAAGGTCATCAGACCGCTCTGTTCTCTGCAACCATGCCAGAAGCGATCCGTCGCATTACCCGCCGCTTCATGAAAGAGCCGCAGGAAGTGCGTATTCAGTCTAGCGTGACCACTCGCCCGGACATCAGCCAGAGCTACTGGTCTGTATACGGCATGCGCAAAAACGAAGCGCTGGTCCGTTTCCTGGAAGCGGAAGATTTTGATGCGGCGATTATCTTCGTACGTACCAAAAACGCGACCCTGGAAGTGGCTGAAGCGCTGGAGCGTAGCGGCTATAACAGCGCAGCGCTGAACGGCGACATGAACCAGGCGCTGCGTGAGCAGACTCTGGAGCGTCTGAAAGACGGTCGTCTGGATATCCTGATTGCAACCGACGTGGCAGCACGTGGTCTGGACGTTGAGCGTATCAGCCTGGTTGTAAACTACGATATCCCAATGGACTCCGAGTCTTACGTTCACCGTATCGGCCGTACCGGTCGTGCGGGTCGTGCGGGCCGTGCGCTGCTGTTCGTTGAGAACCGCGAGCGTCGTCTGCTGCGTAACATTGAACGCACCATGAAGCTGACCATTCCAGAAGCTGAGCTGCCAAACGCAGAACTGCTGGGCAAACGCCGTCTGGAAAAATTCGCCGCGAAAGTACAGCAGCAGCTGGAAAGCAGCGATCTGGATCAGTACCGTGCGCTGCTGTCCCAGATCCAGCCTGTCGCTGAAGGCGAAGAGCTGGACATGGAAACCCTGGCCGCAGCACTGCTGAAAATGGCGCAGGGCGAACGTAGCCTGATCGTGCCACCTGATGCACCGATGCGTCCTAAGCGTGAGTTCCGTGACCGTGACGATCGTTTCGAACGTCGTGGCGACCGTAACGACCGTGGTCCACGCGGTGACCGTCCAGAGCGTGGTGGTGAAGACCGTCCACGTCGCGAGCGTCGTGACGCTGGCGAAATGGAACTGTATCGCATTGAAGTGGGCCGTGATGATGGTGTTGAAGTTCGTCACATCGTTGGCGCGATCGCTAATGAAGGCGACATCAGCAGCCGTTACATCGGTAACATCAAGCTGTTCGGTTCACACTCAACGATCGAGCTGCCAAAAGGCATGCCGGGCGAAGTACTGCAGCACTTTACGCGCACCCGCATTCTGAACAAGCCAATGAACATGCAACTGATGGGTGATGCACAGCCTCGCTCTGACCGCGGTGGCGAACGCCGTGGCGGTGGTCGCAGCTTCGGTGGCGAGCGTCGTGAAGGCGGTCGTAGCGAAGGTCGCACTGGCGAACCTCGTCGTTTCTCCGGCGAGCGCCGTGAAAATCGTGGCCCACGCCGCGAAGAAGGCACCAGCCGTCGTCGTTTCGGTGACGCGTAAGCCTTTTCGCTTTTGACGTAAAGTAAAATATACAGCCCCGATAGTTGTTATCGGGGCTTTTTTTATTCCTTTTGTACTCTTGTACTGGTACAGTGCATCACATTAAAATGCACACCACATTTTTGACTGGAGATAAGGCCGCATGGCAACACTAACCACCACCCAAACGTCACCTTCGCTGCTTGGCGGCGTGGTGATCATCGGCGGAACCATTATTGGTGCCGGGATGTTCTCCCTGCCAGTGGTTATGTCCGGTGCGTGGTTCTTCTGGTCGCTGGCGGCGCTGGTTTTCACCTGGTTCTGCATGCTCCATTCCGGGCTGATGATCCTTGAAGCAAACCTGAACTACCGCATTGGCTCCAGCTTCGACACCATCACCCGAGATCTGCTGGGCAAAGGCTGGAACCTGGTGAACGGGTTGTCCATCGCGTTTGTACTCTATATCCTGACCTACGCGTACATTTCAGCGAGCGGGTCGATTCTGCATCACACCTTCTCCGAGATGTCGCTGAACGTTCCGGCGCGTCTGGCGGGTCTCTGCTTCGCGCTGGGCGTGGCGTTTATCGTCTGGATGAGCACCAAAGCGGTCAGCCGCATGACGGCGATCGTGTTGGGCGCCAAGGTCATCACCTTCTTCCTGACCTTCGGCAGCCTGCTGGGGCACGTCACGCCGGCCACGCTGTTTAACGTTGCGGAAGTGAACACCTCCTACACGCCATACCTGCTTATGACGTTGCCATTCTGTCTGGCGTCGTTCGGCTACCACGGCAACGTACCGAGCCTGATGAAGTACTACGGCAAGGATCCACGCACCATCGTGAAATGCCTGATTTACGGCACGCTGCTGGCGCTGGGGCTGTATGTGATCTGGCTGCTGGGGACGATGGGTAACATCCCGCGTCCGGAATTTATCGGCATTGCGCAGAAGGGCGGCAACATTGATGTGCTGGTACAGGCGCTGAGTGGCGTGCTGAACAGCCGCAGTCTGGATCTGCTTCTGGTGGTCTTCTCTAACTTTGCGGTGGCGAGCTCATTTCTCGGTGTGACGCTGGGCCTGTTTGACTACCTGGCAGATCTGTTTGGTTTTGATGACTCTGCGATGGGGCGCTTCAAAACGGCGCTGTTAACCTTCCTGCCGCCGATTGTGGGCGGCCTGCTGTGGCCGAACGGTTTCCTGTACGCCATCGGCTATGCAGGACTGGCGGCTACCATCTGGGCGGCGATTGTACCGGCGCTGCTGGCGCGTAAATCACGTAAGCGCTTCGGCAGCCCGAAATTCCGCGTCTGGGGCGGAAAACCGATGATTGCGCTGATCCTGGTATTTGGTATCGGTAACGCGGTGGTGCACATGCTGTCGAGTTTTAATCTGTTGCCTGTGTATCAGTAAACAGAAAGCCCGGTGGCGCTACGCTTACCGGGCCTACAGGGATCGCGTAGGCCGGATAAGGCGAAGCCGCCATCCGGCAAAAAACTACCCCACCAACTCCTCTTTCACCTGCATCGCCAGATCAAATGAATGCAAACGCGCCTGATGATCGAAAATCTGGCCGTTGACCATAATTTCATCCGCCTGCGTTTCTCGTAGCACTGCCTCCAGACCGTGACGCACCTTCGCCTTATCACCCACCAGCGACATGCTCAGGGCCTGCTGCACGCCATACTGCTCGGAGGCCGACCACAGCTGATGCATATTTTCTACCGGTGGTGGCAACTGGCCCGTCTCGCCGCGACGCAGCTTCACAAACGCCTGCTGCATGGAGGTAAACAGGAATTCCGCGTCGCGGTTGCTGTCGGCGGCAATGATATTGATGCACACCATCGCATACGGCTTCTCAAGACGCTCGGAAGGCTTGAAGTTTGTGCGGTAGAGATGCAGAGCCTGATGCAGCATATCCGGTGCGAAGTGGGAAGCGAACGCGAACGGCAGCCCCAGCTGTGCGGCAAGCTGTGCGCTGTACAGACTTGAGCCTAACAGCCACACCGGGATTTTCTCGCCGTAGCCCGGCACCGGGCGCACGTGCGGGTTAGGATCGCTCGCATCGAACCAGTCTACCAGCTCCGCTACATCACGCGGGAAGTTGTCGATATCGCCGCTCATATGGCGACGCAGGGCGCGCATGGTCGGCTGGTCGCTGCCCGGCGCGCGGCCAAGACCCAAATCAATGCGACCGGGGTAGAGTGTATTCAGGGTGCCAAACTGCTCGGCAATCACCAGCGGGGCATGGTTCGGCAGCATCACGCCACCGGAGCCAAGGTGCAAAGTAGTGGTATTCGCCGCCAGATAGCCAATCAGTACTGAGGTGGCGGCGCTGGCGATGCCCACCATATTATGGTGCTCCGCCAGCCAGTAGCGGTGATAGCCACGTTTTTCGGCAAGCTGAGCCAGATCCAGAGAGTGCGAAAAGGCTTCTCTTGCCGAGGAGCCTTGTGGAATCGGTGCCAGATCCAGCACCGAAAACGGAATGGTTTTGTCAGTCATAACAGCTCACTTTGTCGACGGTCAATCTTTAATACTGCATTAAAAAATGATAACCGTTGTTAACAAAGTGAGCTTTTTTACCCCTGCAATTCCAGCCCGGCGAGACGTTTCCAGTAACCGTTGCAGTCGCTGTTTGCCGTCAGCGGCAGCGGCGAGGCGCCGTTTTCGTTGGCGCGGAAGGCGTCCAGCATGGCGAACACGCCGGTATCGAGCGGCGAAAGACGCACCATATCCACCAGCCCATGCATTGACGCCAGCTCGTTGCCGAGGTTATAGACGTAACCGCTCATAGTCTGAATGCCGTTGAGGACAAACACCTGCTGATTCTCCTGCGACAGCATGCTGCGTCCGTTCGGGTACTTAATGCAGCAGGTTTCACACTCGTCTTTCGGGCGATCTTCGGAACGCGCGGTGAAGCAGCGGGCAGAGTAGGCCAGCGGCAGATGGCCGTAGCTCAGCACTTCGACTTCAAACTGATTGCGAATGCCCAGCTCGTCACACTGATTTAGCAGGTTGACCAGCCAGTCGCGGGAGAGCTCAACCGGCATGCACCAGCGTGTCATCCCCTGTTTGAGCAGCAGGCGCAAGGTCATCGCGTTATAGCCGTTCAGCGCATGTCCGGCGACAAACGGCAGCTTACGCTCGGCGCACATGTTCACCACGCCCAGGTCGCTCGCCTCCAGCAGGAACTCACCGTTTTCGACGTAGCGCTTCAGCTCGCCCAGTTCAGAGGACGCCTGCACCAGCGCCAGCGTCGAGAGCACCACCTGCTTGCCGCTGCCGGCCAGGCTTTTCGCCATATCCAGCCAGTCGCCCACTTTGGTGGCGCGGCGCTTGCTGCACACCGCTTCGCCGAGGTAAATCACATCGGCGCTGCTGTTAGCCGCCTGCTGGTAAAAATCTTCCAGCGTCTCTTTTGGCCAGTAGTAAAGCACCGGCCCTAATGAATATTTCATGATTATCTCACTGCCATTTACGGTGATACGCGCCGAGCGTGGTTTGCGTGCCTTCGGACATCGCGCCGAGCGTCTCCATCCAGGCCGCCTGCGGGGCGTAGTTTTGCGGGTCCGCCATGCAGCGGTCGATGGCCTGACGCCACACCTTCGCCACCTGGCTCACGTAGGCCGGGCTACGCTGGCGGCCTTCGATTTTCACCGAGGCAATGTTGGCGGCCAGCAGTTCCGGCAGCAGCTCCAGCGTGTTGAGGCTGGTGGGCTCCTCCAGCGCGTGGTAGCGCTCGCCGTCCACCAGATAGCGGCCTTTGCACAGTGTCGGGTAGCCCGCGTTTTCACCGTCCTGATAGCGGTCGATTAACACGTTATTCAGGCGCGACTCCAGCCCCTGCGGCGTTTGCTGCCAGCGAACGAAGCGGGCAGGCGAGCAGGCACCGACGGTATTTGGCGATTCCCCGGTAAGATAGGAAGAAAGATAGCAGCGGCCTTCGGCCATGATGCACAGGCTGCCGAAGGCAAAAACCTCCAGCGGCACTGGCGTGACGCGCGCCAGTTGCTTAACCTGATGAATAGAGAGCACGCGCGGCAGCACCACGCGAGCCACGTCAAAGTGTCGATGATAAAAACGCACGGCCTCTTCATTGGTGGCCGATGCCTGAACAGAGACGTGGCGCTCAATATGCGGATAACGTTCTGCCGCATACTCAAGCATAGCGAGGTCGGCCAGGATCAACGCATCGGCGCCCAGCTGGGCCGCCATATCCACGGCGCGCTGCCAGCGGGCGTAGCCATCAGGATGGGCAAAGGTATTGATGGCGATGTGCAGTTTTCGCCGGTGCTGGTGAACGAAGTTAACGGCTTCCTGAAGCTTTTTCTCCGTAAAGTTAAGACCCGCAAAATGGCGGGCATTGGTATCATCTTTCAGCCCGATATAGACCGCATCGGCCCCATTTTCGATGGCCGCCTTAAGCGCCGGAAGGTTTCCGGCAGGGCAGAGCAGCTCCATAATTTATCCCGATGTTGTCGATCGCAGGGATCGTAAAAAATGTTAACGAGCTGGGATTTTAATTAACCCATACGCGACAATTTTTGATTTAAGGCAGCTAATGGCGTATTGATGGCACCAATAATGAGGTATACCGGACAACGGTTTGTTGATTTACGCCGCTATCTTCTTGTCGGGATATGGCAAAATAGCAGGACTATAGCTATCAGGGAGTAAAGCTCGTGCTGGATAAACTGCGTTCACGTCTCGTACAATTTGGCCCATCAATGCTGAGCGTGCCGGTAAAACTGGCGCCGTTCGCGCTTAAACGCCAGGTGCTGGAACAGGTACTGAGCTGGCAGTTCCGCCAGGCGCTACAGGACGGTGAGCTTGAGTTTCTGGAAGGCCGCTGGTTAAAGATTGAAGTACGCGATATCGGGTTGCGCTGGTTTACTTCCGTAGAGAACGATCGGCTTATCGTCCGTGAAACCGCCGAGGCGGATGTCAGCTTTAGCGCGGATGCCAGCGATCTGCTGATGATCGCCGCGCGCAAACAGGATCCGGACACCCTTTTCTTCCAGCGTCGTCTGGTGATTGAAGGCGACACGGAGCTCGGTCTGTACGTCAAAAATTTAATGGATGCCATTGAGCTGGAGCAGATGCCGAAAGCGCTGCGTATGATGTTGATGCAAATGGCAGATTTCGTTGAGGCCGGGCTAAAAACCCCGCCGGACAGTAAACACACTTCAGTAGGTGAACCATGCTGATTCGAGTCGAAATTGGGATTGATGCGCCGGGTATCGATGCGTTGTTACGCCGCTCTTTTGCAGGCGACGCCGAAGCTCAACTGGTTCACGATCTTCGCGAAGATGGCCTGATTACGCTGGGCCTGGTTGCCACCGACGATGAAGGGCAGGTAGTCGGCTACGTGGCGTTCAGCCCGGTGATTGTGCAGGGTGAAGAGTTGCAGTGGGTCGGCATGGCGCCGCTGGCGGTGGAAGAAAACTACCGTGGACAGGGCCTGGCACGCCAGCTGGTCTATGAAGGGCTGGATTCCCTGAATGAATTTGGCTATGCCGCTGTCGTCGTTCTGGGCGATCCGGCGTTCTACGAGCGTTTAGGCTTTGAGCCAGCGTCCAGATACGATCTGCGCTGCCACTGGCCAGGCACGGAAACATCTTTCCTGGTACATCCTCTGGCGGACGATTCGCTCGACGGCGTTACCGGTCTGGTGGAGTACCACGATCATTTCAATCGTTTTTAAGCAGGCTTTCGCGTAGCGCCTCGAAAGAGCCGTCCCCGTTGACGAGACGCTCTTTCTGGCGCTTCGTCAGCTGCTTGATGCGGTATTCCAGCCTGAGCGCCAGGGATCTGTCGCCCACGGCGGCTGAAAACGCCAGCTGAAGTTCACCTTTCCCCCGCAGTGCTTTCGCCCCTTTTCCCGTTTGATGTTGTAAAAAACGCCGTGCCACATCGGTAGTGATCCCGGTGTAGAGTGCGTTATCAGCGGTTCGGACAAGATAGAGAAACCAGCACACGGTAAACAGATTCAGTATGTTAAGGTGAACGCACCATAGCATGAGAGAGAGCGAAAATGGAAACACTGGCCGCCATTAACCGCTGGCTGGCAAAGCAGCATGTTGTGACCTGGTGCGTCTGTAAAGACGAGGAGATGTGGTGCGCAAATGCCTTTTATTACTACGATCCCGAGCGCGTGGCCTTTTACGTGATGAGCGAAGACAAAACGCGGCATGCGCAGATGACGGGCCAACAGGCAAAAGTGGCGGGCACGGTAAATGGACAGCCTAAAACCGTTGCGCTGATCCGCGGGGTCCAGTTCAAAGGCGAAATTCGTCGCCTGGAAGGTGAGGAAAGCGACGCCCAGCGTAAACGCTATACGCGCCGCTTCCCGGTGGCCGCAGCGCTAAAAGCCCCGGTGTGGGAAATCCGCCTCGATGAGCTGAAATTTACCGACAACACCCTGGGCTTTGGCAAGAAGCTGCACTGGTTACGCACCGAGCAGGCGTAGCGCTTCGCGGTTAAACGCTGGAAGATCGTCCGGCGTACGGCTGGTGATCAGCTGATCGTTATCGTTCACCACTTCCTGATCGTAGAACTCGGCACCGGCGTTTTTCAGATCGATAACGATCGGTTTCACCGCGGTGAGCTTACGCCCGCGTACCACCTCGGCGCTGATGAGCAGCTGTGGACCGTGGCAAATGGCAAACACCGGTTTACCGGTGCCGACGAAGTCACGGGTAAAGGTGACGAAACGCTCGTCCCCGCGCAGGGAATCCGGTGAATGGCCGCCCGGTAACAGCAGGGCGTCGAAATCCGACGGGCTGACGTTATCAATGGATTCGTCAATGGTCACGCTGGCTTCACCCTTGTGGCCCTTCACGGTTTTACCCGCTTCTTTTTCGATGGTGACCACCTCGTGGCCCGCCTTGCGGAATGCCTCTGCTGGCGACGTAAATTCTGAATCTTCAAACTCGTCGGTAATCAAGACTGCGATTTTTTTACCCATGCTTCCTCCGTTGTTTTCGCTTCAGACTGTTTTTTTCCCGTTTGTGGTAAATACTTACCGGTAACAGACTTTTAAGTGTGGTAGAGCAGGCCCAGATCGCAAACGGACAATTCTGTAAAGGGGACAAGATGAGTCAGGTACTGATTACCGGCGCAACCGGGCTGGTGGGTGGACATCTGCTGCGGCTGCTGATCCAGGATCGGCATATCAACTATATCGCCGCCCCGACGCGTCGCCCGCTGTTGGATATCACCGGCGTCTATAACCCGCACGATCCCCAGCTTACCGACGCGCTGGCGCAGGTGCAGGATCCCATTGATATCGCCTTTTGCTGCCTTGGCACCACCCGACGGGAAGCGGGCAGTAAAGAAGCCTTTGTCCATGCAGATTACACGCTGGTGGTAGATACCGCCCTGACGGCCAAGAAGCTGGGTGCTAAGCATTTCCTGGTGGTCAGCGCGCACGGCGCGAACGCAGGCTCGCCGTTTTTTTACAACCAGGTGAAGGGCAAAATGGAAGAGGCGTTAATCGCGCAGCAATGGGAGCGCCTGACCATCGTACGGCCTTCCATGCTGATGGGCCACCGCGACGAACGGCGTTTTAACGAGTCTTTTTTCGCTCCGCTGTTTCGCATCCTGCCCGGTAACTGGAAGTCCATCGAGGCGCGGGATGTCGCGCAGGCGATGCTGAAAGAGGCACTGGCTCCGTCGCAAGAGGGGGTTAATATTATCCCTTCGGCAAAACTGCGTGAAATCGCGCAGGGCGAGGCGTAAACTTCCCCGGCTTATTAAATAACACCTTCCGGGGAATGGTATGACTGGTCAGTCTTCATCTCAGGCGGCAACACCTGTTCAGTGGTGGAAGCCCGCACTCTTCTTTCTCGTGGTCATCATTGGCCTCTGGTATGTGAAATGGCAGCCGTACTACGGTAAAGCCTTCACCGCCGCCGACACCCACAGCATCGGTAAATCGATTCTCGCGCAGGCCGATTCCAGCCCGCTTCGCGCGGCGTGGGATTACGCAATGGTCTATTTTCTTGCCGTCTGGAAAGCGGCGGTATTGGGCGTATTGCTGGGCTCGCTGATTCAGGTACTTATCCCGCGTAATTGGCTGATAAAAACCCTGGGACAACCGCGCCTGCAGGGCACGCTGCTGGGAACGATTTTCTCCCTGCCGGGCATGATGTGCTCCTGCTGCGCTGCACCGGTGGCGGCGGGTATGCGCCGACAGCGCGTGTCGATGGGCGGCGCGCTTGCCTTCTGGATGGGTAACCCCCTGCTGAACCCGGCAACGCTGGTGTTTATGGGCTTCGTTCTCGGCTGGCATTTCGCGTTTATCCGTCTGGCGGCTGGCCTGCTGACGGTGGTGCTTGTCGCTACGCTGGTGCAGCACCTGGTGAAAGACAACGAGGCCGGGCCTGCCTCCGTTGAGCTGGACCTCAGCGATCCGCAGGGCAGTTTCTTATCTCGCTGGGGCAAAGCGCTGTGGCAGCTTTTCTGGAGCACAATCCCGGTCTATATCCTGGCCGTACTGGTGCTCGGGGCGGCGCGCGTCTGGCTGTTCCCGCATGCGGATGGCGCTATCGACAACACGCTGATGTGGGTGATTGCGATGGCGGTGGCCGGTTGCCTGTTTGTGATCCCAACCGCGGCGGAGATCCCGATTATTCAGACCATGATGATGGCTGGCATGGGTACCGCACCGGCGCTGGCGCTGCTCATCACGCTGCCGGCGGTGAGCCTGCCGTCGCTGATCATGCTGCGTAAGTCATTCCCGGCGAAAGCGCTGTGGCTGACGGCGGGGCTGGTGGCGTTGAGCGGAGTGATTGTGGGGAGTATGGCGCTGGTGTGAAAGAAAGCCCGGTGGCGCTGGCGCTTACCGGGCTTACAGTCAGGTGTGAATTACTTGATATAAGTAAAGGCGGTGGTGACGTGCTTCACGCCGCTCACCCGGCTGGCGATATCCGCCGCCGCTTTCCCTTCACGTTCTGTCACCAGGCCCAGCAGGAACACTTCGCCGTTCTCCGTGGTTACTTTCACGTTTGAGGATTTCACCTGGTCGGTACCCAGCAGCTGGGAACGCACTTTGGTGGTGATCCAGGTATCAGATGACGCGGTGCCGAGACCAATCGGCTGGCCCTGACGGATCTCGTTAAACACTTCCGCCGTACCTTCTACGCCCATCGCGATCTGTTTGGCGCGCGAGGCGAGTTCAGGGGTTGGCGCCTGGCCTGCCAGCAGAACTTTGCCCTGATAAGCCGTCACGTTAATGCGTGCTTCCTTCTTGATCTGTTCGTCTTTCGACAGCGCACTGTTTACGCGCAGTTCAAGCGTACCGTCATCCACCTGCGTCCCAACGGTACGCGGATCGGTCGCTGCTTTGGTGCCGACCGCTGCGGTACCGACTACAGCGGCAGCGATGCACCCCTGAAGCAGTAATGCAGACATCACGACTGCAAGGGCCGATAAAACCTTCATGAGAACTCCTTAATCATCCTGGTGAGGGAAAAGCGTGTTATCGATCAGATCGCATAAGCAGTTCACCGTAAGCATATGCATCTCCTGGATGCGGGCGCTACGGTGCGAAGGAATGCGGATCTCCACATCCTGCGGCCCCAGCAGGCCAGCCAGCTCACCGCCGTCGTAACCGGTCAGGGCGACAATCGTCATGTCCCGGGTTACTGCCGCTTCAACCGCCTTAACGATATCCCGGCTGTTACCGCGCGTGGAGATCGCCAGCAGCACGTCTCCGGCATGGCCTAAGGCGCGCACCTGCTTGGCGTAAATTTCGTCATGCAGACGATCGTTGGCAATCGCAGTTAAGACCACGTTATCGGTGTTTAGTGCAATGGCTGGTAAACTCGGTCGCTCGGTTTCGAAGCGATTGATCATGCTGGCAGCAAAATGCTGTGCGTTGGCGGCGGACGTGCCATTGCCACAACAGAGGATTTTGTTGCCGTTGAGCAGCGACTGAACCAGCGTCATCGCTGCACGCGAGATCGCGTCCGGAAGGGCTTCCGCTGCGGCAATCTGCGTTTGAATGCTTTCTGTGAAGCACACTTTTATTCGTTCGAGCACGGTATCCCTTTAAAATCTTATTTATGCGTCTTCGCCAAACGCGTTTTTAAGCCAGTCGATCGCATTTCCGGTGAAGGCTACCACATCGAAACGGCAATCCACAGTATCAAAACTCCCATTATGGCGGGCAAGCCACAAGTGGGCAGTCTGTAATAATTTTTGTTGTTTGGCGAGCGTCACGCTGGCGGCAGCACCGCCAAAACGGGACGACTGTCGGTAGCGTACTTCAACAAACACGATGGTTTGACCGTCTTTCATAATCAGGTCAATCTCGCCGCCGCGCCCGCGAACGTTGGCGGCGACAAAGCGCAGTCCTTTGCCTTCAAGCCAGCGGCGCGCTTTTAGCTCCCACGCGTCGCCGGTCTGTTTACGGCTTAACTGGCCGGGACAATCTGCCCCTGCTGGTATTTGAGCCATGATAACTTCCTGTTAATCACACAATCCTGATCGGCGGTCAGATCGCCGGTATTCCCGTTAAGCTCAAAGCCCGGTACCTGGCGCATCTGGGTAAAGTGGTTTGCCAGCGCCCAGGCATCGACGCCCATCGCGTACAGACGCGCCAGGGAATAATCATTGCGCACCGCGCCCAGCGCCTGCTGCATCAACTGCGGGTTGCTGCCTGCCAGCATAGGGATCTCGCTGTATTGCAGTCCTTCCATTTCCAGACGGAAATCCGGGCCTGCGGTACCCTGTGCGCTGCGGGAGCTGGCGTAGAGCGTTGCGCCGCTCTGGCTGCCGTTACGCATGGCGATCATTGGTTTGATAAAGGCGATCTCTTCCGGCGTAGCGACGATGTATGCCGAATCCACTTTACCGCCGCCGCTGATTTGCGCGTCGGTAGGGGGGGCTGGGATCGTCAGACCGCCGATGGTGACGCTCTGCTGCTGCGGCAGGCTGGCGGATACCGGGCTACCGTTGAGGGCAATACCTGCCCCGCCGTTCACGCCCGCTCTCAGTTCGGAAGCTGAGCCAAATTTCTGCTGCAACACCACGCCACCGCCAAGGGTCTGCCACTCTTGCGCAAAGGCGTTGGCAACGCGGTCGCCCAGCGTGCTGCGTGGGATCAGCAGCAGCGGCGCCTGCTTGCCCTGCTCGTGAATATGACGGGCCGCATCGCGGGCTTCATCCTCCGGAGAGAGGGCGAAGTAACAGATATTGGCGCGGTTCTGAACCTGCTCAGGCTGGTTAAGCGCCAGCACGTTCAGCGCGGTGTTGCTCTTCATCAGCGCTTCCACGTTGTTTTTCAACAGCGGGCCGACAACGATGCTGGCCCCGTCCTGCTGAACCTGCGCCAGCACCTGGTCAAGCGGCTGGGCGCTGGTGTCGTAGATTTTCAACTCTGCACCAGGGTTAGCGCTGGTGGTGGCCACAGCCTGCGGCTGGGCTACTGGCTGCTGTTCCGGCTGCGCGGTTTGCGGCTGAGGTTGTTCTGCCGTCGCGGGCGCCGGAGTTTCAGCCGGGGCCTGTGTTGCCGCAGGCGCTGAGGTAGCGGGTTGCGTCGTTGGGGCGGTAACCGGATTCTGCATGGTGCCCTGGGCAGGGGTTTGCGCGGTGGTCAGGTCGCTGGTTTCGGCGGCTGACGGACTGACGACGTCATTCACATTCGCCGCCTGTGCTGCCTGCGCCGGAACGGCGCTGCCGGTGACGGCGGTAGTGCCGTTTTTCGCGGCTTCAAAACCTTGCTGAATGGCGCGGCCAAACACCGCTGCCTGGCCGTTTAACGGCAGCAGCAGGGCGATTTTGCTGGTGGAGGCGGGCTTAAAGTTTTGCACGTTCACCAGCTGCGTTGGCAGCATTTTTGCTCCCGGGTTTTGCGGGTAGCGCTTTTGCCAGTCGGTAATGCCGGCTTTCAGCATGTTCGGATCGCTGCGGTTGTTGAACCACATCTGTTGCAGATCCAGCCAGCCTTGCAGGACATTTTCATCGGCGTTGATCACCAGCGCTCTGGCCTGATCCTGGGTCATGGAGGCGAGTGCCTGCCAGGTTGCGTCAATATTTTTCTGCTTGTCCGCACCCGCGAGCAGAGGCTCCTGGGCAATCAGCGCGCGGAGAAGCGTCAGGGAGGGGCGACCCTGCTCAGCGGTGATACCGGCCTGCCAGAAACGGGCCTGCTGATTCTTATCCAGCGCGCTCAGTTCGATAGTGCCGAGGATCTTCTTCGCGCCGTCGAAATCTTTCAGCGCGACCTTCAGTTCTGCCGACAGCAGCGTCTGCTCATGGTGCTGATCGTCGTTAAGATCCTGCGGCAGCTGGCTGAACAGCTCGGCGGCCTGCTGGGTTTTTCCTTCCTTCAGCAGTGCACGAATGGCGAGTAATTGCCAGTTGATCCTGGTATCATTTGAACTCTGCGACATTTGTTGCAGATAAAAGCCAGAATCAGCCTGAGCGGATCCCTGCATATGAGCAGTGCTCTGGTCGGGTGCCTGAGTGCCGCAGCCTGTAAAGATCAGAGCTGCCAGCAGGAGGGGCACGCTGTGCGCGGCTTTTTTACGAAGAAACGTTAACGGTACCATACTGTATCCAGTGATTTTTTTACGCAATGCTCAATATTAAATCGGCAATACGGACGAAACAATGAAACAACACGAAACGGCAGATAATTCTCAAGGCCAGCTTTATATTGTACCTACTCCTATCGGGAATTTGTCTGATATTACCCAACGTGCACTCACTGTATTGCAAGCTGTTGATTTAATTGCTGCTGAAGACACCCGTCATACCGGTTTACTGCTGCAGCACTTTGCCATTAACGCCCGTTTGTTTGCCCTGCACGATCACAATGAGCAACAAAAAGCCGAAACGCTGGTGGCGAAGCTGAAAGAAGGGCAGAACATCGCGCTGGTCTCCGATGCGGGTACGCCGCTTATCAACGATCCGGGTTACCATCTGGTGCGCACCTGCCGTGAAGCAGGGATCCGTGTTGTGCCGCTGCCGGGGCCGTGTGCTGCTATTGCCGCATTAAGTGCGGCGGGCCTGCCGTCCGATCGTTTCTGCTACGAAGGTTTCCTGCCTGCTAAATCCAAAGGCCGTCGCGACGTGTTAAAGGATCTGGAAGCAGAGCCGCGTACCCTGATTTTTTACGAATCAACCCACCGCCTGCTGGAAAGCCTGGAGGATATGGTTACCGTCTGGGGCGAAACCCGCTACGTGGTGCTGGCGCGCGAGCTGACCAAAACCTGGGAAACCATTCACGGCGCGCCGGTTGGCGAACTGCTGGCGTGGGTGAAAGAGGATGAGAACCGCCGCAAGGGCGAAATGGTGCTGATTGTCGAAGGGCATAAAGCGCAGGAAGACGCCCTGCCTGCCGATGCGCTGCGTACGCTGACCCTGCTACAGGCTGAACTGCCCCTGAAAAAAGCGGCGGCGCTGGCGGCGGAGATCCACGGCGTGAAGAAAAATGCGCTGTATAAATATGCGCTGGAGCAGCACGGGGAGTAAGCCCCTGCCGCCTGTTTTGCCGGGTGACGGCTTCGCCTTACCCGGCCTACACCGTGTCAAAGCCTCACTATTTTCCCGGCATCGCCTCAAACACCAGCGTTTCCAGCGGTTGCAGCGTAATCACCACAGCGTTTTTATACTCCTCTGGTACGGTTGAATTACTGCCGTACACGGCTTTCAGGGCAAACTGCGAACGCTCTCCTGCCGGGATTTCAAAATCTTTGGTTAAATCCAGGTAGTAACGTTGCGGCTTATCCGACGGGTTGCGTAAACCAAAAATCGCTTTGTCTTTACTCCATGAGGCCCAGCCGTAAACCTCAAGCGAAGTTGGGTCACCGCCAATCCAGTGCGTATCCACCAGCACGCTGGCATTCTCACGCGACCACTTCGCCGCCTGTGCCAGGGTGTCCCACTTCGCCTTGTTAAGCATGGACGGCGTGATGTACAGCTCCTGAAGTTGAGTTCCGGTCGCGAAGTAGCTCCAGACCTGATCGGCAAAATCACCGTCCGTTTGTACTTTCTCCAGTCCATAGTAAGCGTTCTCTGCACTGACGATCCCGTGGTACATCAGGGAGTTCAGCGGGAACAGCGGGCCTTTGCGTACGATGGAGCGATAAGTTTCGGCATCCCGGTAGGTCATCCACTGCTGCACTGGCGTGCCGGGACCGTACAGGTTGATATCATCGCCCTGACGCCAGATTGAATCAGCATAGAACAGCCAGGACGGGCTCGCGTCGGTCCCGGTGGTCAGGTTGATAAACAGGTTCGGGTTTGCGCTGCGCATGTTGTGCAGCAGGGCAATGGACGCGTCAAAATCCGATGCAAATGGGCTGCCCTTGATATGCGAATTGGCGTTACCCATTCCGTCGAGTTTGAACGAGGTAATGTGCTCGTTTTTGATCAGCTTAATGATCTGATCGTTAAAGTTTTTAAAGTAGTTCGGCCCCGACAGCGCCAGCTTGCCGTCTACGGTTTCGAAACCATACTCTTTTGCATGCGAGACGCGAATATCGCGCGGCTTGTTGTAACCGCCCCACGGTGAAAGCCACAGCCCAACCGAGCTATGCAGGCTATCGGCTTTTTCCCTGACTTTGCCAAAACCGTTGCTGAATGCCGGGCCAAACAGCCAGCGTCCGGTGCGATCGTCCCAGCCATCGTCCAGCAGGAACGCGTCCAGCGCCACCCCGCGTCCGGCAATAAATTCTTTATTCCATTCGTCCATCCGCCCAATGACATCCTGCTCGGAGTAAGGAGTAAAGAAGCCGATGTCCATCCAGCTGTTGTAGTGCAGATAAGGCTTATAAGGCCGCGGGCGCACGGCATCGATAAACTGGTTTACGCTTCGCCGCAGCTGATTAGTTTCCGGGAAAGTGCCGAACCAGGTGGTAAAACTGACCGGTGTCTCAGGCAGAATTGGCGTTTTCAGCTCCACGTTGAGGTTCGTGGTGGCTTCATAAGCGTAAGTATTCACAATCGGTTTGTCTGGCAGGATGAAGAACGAGTCGGCCACGATTGGCGAGCTGTTAATCGCCCCGTCAACGTAAGGTGCCTGAGACTGCTTCTTCGTCGGGAAGAAGGTCATTTTCGCTACGTCCCGCGGCTGCCCGACGGCGGCGATGGTGTAGCCGATGCTGGCGTATTTTCCCTTCACCAGGTTCAGTTTCACCGTTACGTTAAAATCCGGATGCGTAAAGTCGATGACTATCGCGTTGTCCTGCTTTTCGACGTGCTTGATTTTGAAATCAGCGGTGTGGATTTTTGTTTCATCCGGCAGCGTCAGAAAGAACAACTCCTGGGGCGTGAGCGGATGGTTAGCCTTGCTGTCCGTTACTACTACCGTTGCATTTGCATCATCAAACGAAAGGGCAATATTGTTGTTACTGAGCGCGTAGTTTGCTGCCGCCGCGCCATGAGAAACACAGAGAGCCAGCAGCGAGAGAGTGAGCCTTTTTTTCATCGGGGTAAGATCCTTATCAGTAATGCTTCAGCATTCGGTTGATGGACTGTTCCAGCCAGTAGCGCTGGGTGCCGAAGTTAATACGCAGGTAGTTTTCGCCGTTTTGTACGTAGTGGCTGCCATCTTCGATGACCACGCCAGCCTGTTTGGCGAAATGTTGGGTTAGCGCCATCGCACTGCGATCGTCCGCACTGACGTCTATCCAGGCGAGATACGACGACTCCGGGTTCATCATCTTCCATGCAGGGAAGTGGGTCTGGATGGCATCCGCAAGGTAGCGGGCATTGCCGCGCAGATAACCATTCAGCGCGTCGAGCCATGGCAGACCTTGCTGATAGGCCAGAATAATCCCCCACACGCCGAAGATATTCGGCGAGGTAATGGAGTTCTTCTCCAACTGCTGGCGGAAACGCTGGCGCAGCGAATCGTCTGGAATCATTGAGTAGGATGTTTTTAGCCCGCCAAGGTTGAAGGCTTTATTGGGGGAGGTCAGCACAATCAGGTTGTCCTGGGCGGCACAGCCCGAAGTCAGACAGCTGACGAATGTACCGTCCAGAATGTGCTCGGCGTGAACCTCATCAACCACCAGAATCGTGCCGTAGCGCTTACAGAGATCGGACACCTGGCGTATCTCATCCGCGCGCCAGATGCGGCCCGAGGGGTTATGCGGCGAGCAGAAGAACCACAGTTTTGGACGGTGAGTTTTGAGCTGAACTTCAATCAGATTAAAATCCAGCTGATAGCGGTTTTCCTTCACGCTCAGCGGATTTGCAAGCACCCGCACGCCCTGTCGCTGTGTCGCCATCGCAAACGGGTCATACACCGGGGTGTTCATCATCACGCAGTCGCCGGGATTGCAGAACGCCTGAACCGTATAGTGCAGCGTAGAAACGGTGCCGTAGGTCAGGGTGATCCATGACTTATGCACCTCAACCTGATGACGGGTGCGCTGGAAGGCGATGACCGCATCGTAGAATTCGTCGAAGCACCAGGTGTAACCGAAGGTGCCATGCTCCACGATGCGCTGGAAGCCTTCAATCACGGCGGGTGGCGAGGTGAAATCCATGTCTGCTATCCACAGCGGGATAAATCCCTCCGGGACATCACCGAAACGCGAACACACAAACGCATGATCCCATTTACGGCATTTATCGCTTTTACGCTCAATGATTCTGTCGAAATCAAACACAACGACCCCCTGTTAAATTAAGGCTTCAATGCCGGATTTGACGCTCTGCACCTGCGGGCCGATGATCACCTGAACGCTGTGGGCATCAAGCACCACGACTGACAAGGCGCCAGCGGCCTTCAGCGCCTGCTGGTCGATAAGCCCCATATCTTTCACCACCAGACGTAAGCGGGTAATGCAGTTGTCGAGCGACTCAATATTCTCTTTACCGCCAAGCGCGCGAAGAATAAGCCCATGATCGTATTTTGATTTTCCACGTGCCCGGGTATTGGCTTCCACCGCCTGGAGCGCACCCTGCGCGTCAACCTCACGGCCTGGCGTTTTTATATCGTGCTTGAGGATGTACCAGCGGAAGACGAAGAAGTAGATAGCAAACCAGGCAATACCCACCGGGAACAGCAGATACCATTTGGTCGACATCCCCTGCATGACGCCGAAGATCAGCAGATCCAGAATACCGCCGTCAGTGTTGCCGATGGTGACGCCGAGCAGCGCCATCACCATCAGCGCCAGGCCAGACATAACGATATGAAACGCGTAAAGCACAGGGGCAATAAACAGGAACAGGAACTCAATCGGCTCTGAAATACCCGTGACAACTGAAACCAGCACGCCTGAAAGCAGCAGCCCTTTAATCACCGGACGGTTTTCCGGGCGCGCGGTGCGGTAGATAGCGTAAGCCACGGCAGGCAGGCCGAAGATAAAGGTCGGCATAAACCCTTGCGATAAAAATGCCGTAACGTGCGGGCTAAACGGCAGACCCGCTTTCAGCTCGGCGTAGAAAATGTTCAGCGCACCGGCCACTTCCTGGCCGTTAACCATCTCAATGCCGCCCGCCGGGGTGAAGCGCACCATCGCCAGCAGTATGTGATGCAGGCCAAAAGGTTTGAGTAGCAGCACGCCCACGCCATACAGGAACGGTCCAAAGACGCTGGTGCTCTGGATGATATGACCAATCCCGGCAATGCCCATTGCCACATATTCCCACAGCAGGGGGATGACCAGGCCGACCAGCGACAGGGTGAGGGCGGTAACAATCGGAACAAAACGAATGCCGCTAAAGAAGGCAAATGCGTCGTGCAGCACCGTGTCCTGGAAGCGTTCGTGCAGGAAGTAGGTGATCACCCCTACCACAATGCCGCCGAGCACGCCCATCTCCAGCGTTTGAATGCCAAGCACGATGGATTGTCCCACCTGTCTCATGGTGGCGGCATCCGCAAGCTGGTGGGTGGCGGTCAGGTAGTAGTTGATGCTCATGTTCATCAGCATGTAGCCAACGAATCCGGCAAAAGCGCCCACCGCTTTATTACGCCTGGCAAGGCCCATTGGGATCGCCATGGCAAACATCAGCGGCAGATAGGTAAAAGCAAAGCCACCGACCATGGCGATAAAACCAAAGGTGAGCTGCGTTAACTCGCCGCCCAGAAAGGGAAAACTTTTGATGGTGGAAGGGCTGGTGACAGAACTACCGATACCTAACAACAACCCCATAAAGGCCAATAGCGAAACCGGGAACATAAACGTCTTTCCCAGGCTCTGGAAAAACTCCCACGCTTTCGATTTAAACGACTTTTCCTGTGTCATGTAGGGACTCCTCGGATTTTTAGGATAATGGAAGGCGCTGTCCGGCTTAAGGACGCGCCTTCATATTTGCGAGGCTTATAGTTATTTTTTAGGTACTAACGTTATGCGCGATGGGTTCAGGCTTCAGCCGGAAGCAGCAGCCGGTTCGCCGAGCCGCAAACGGTGATTTTGCTTCTGACCACCTCTTTCATGGCATCCATGCCGACGCGCATGTAGAAGCGCGGATCGTTGCCCTGTGGGTTCTCGGCAAACCAGGCTTTGACTGCGTCAGAGAAGGCGATTTTCAGCTCTGTTGCGACGTTAACTTTGCAGACGCCCAGCTCAATGGTGCGGCGCACATCCTCATCCGGAACATCGCTCGCACCGTGCAGTACCAGCGGCACTGTCACTACCTCGCGGATCTCGGCCAGCCGCTGGAAGTCGATTTTTGGGCGTTTGGTATAGAGGCCGTGCGCGGTTCCGATGGCAACGGCGAGGCTGTCCACGCCTGTCAGTTCGACAAAGCGTTTTGCTTCCTGCGGGTCGGTCAGGAACGCGCTTTCGGCGTCGACGCTCATGTCATCTTCCACTCCACCCAGTCGGCCCAGTTCGGCCTCGACGCTACAGTCGTTGAGGTGACAGAAATCGACGACCGATTTCACCAGCTTGACGTTTTGTTCGAAGGGGTAATGGCTACCGTCGATCATTGCGCTACGTACGCCGGCATGGACTTTGCGGCGAATGTCATCCAGCGATTCGTGGTGATCGAGGTGTAGCGCCAGCGGCATGTCATAAGTAAGGGAATATGCGCTGCACAAGGCGTAGATCTCTTCCAGCGCAATATGTTTAAACGTCCCCGGCGTACCCGCGAGGATCACCGGGGATCGCATTTCGCTACAGACTTCGAGGATCGCCTGGATCGTCTCGGCGTTATGAATGTTAAAGGCCGGAACGGCATAGCCCTTTGCCTGTGCGTCCTGCAAAAGATATTTGGTGGAAATAATACTCATGAGCCTGTCCTCTTAAGCCTGCCACGGATGAATAACGACGCCCTGGACCACACGGTTAACCGTACCGCTGGCGGATGGCGTATCTGGCGTATTGCCAACGTGCAGAGACTGGGTCAGTGCGAAGACCTGGGCGTACATCAGGAAGCAGAACGCCTGCTCCATATCGTTAAATGAACGAGAAGGCGGCAGCAGGATATGCGGGCCAGCTTCAATGACCGGATCCGTTTCGGCTGCAATGGCTACTACCCGCATAGCCTGACGATCGCGACGCAGCTCGGCGAGCAGATCCAGATCGTACTGACGCGTGTACGGATGGCTGGAGACAAACACGACGACCAGCGTTTCGCTGTCCACCAGCGACTTAGGCCCGTGACGGAAACCCGTTGGCGAATCGTAGAATGCCGCCAGCTTGCCGGCGGTCAGCTCCAGCACTTTCAGCGCAGACTCCCGTGCGGCGCCCTGTAATCCACCGCTGCCCAGATAAACAATGCGTTTCCACGGTTCGTTACCAAAGACGCCGGGGCTGAAATCGCCAAGCGAAGTGAGGATCGCCTGACAGCGATCGGACACGTTCCGGAACGTTTTGCTGTTGATCGTTTCCGGTGCGAATACCGCCAGGCAGCTCGCCATCATGGTGGTGATGCTGCTTGTCATCGCGAACCCGCGATCGTGCGTTTCGGCTGGCATGAGCAGAGCGCAGGCGTTATCGCTGTCGACGGCATTCTGGTACAGGCTGCCCGCTTCATTACAGGTGATCGACAGGTGGTAGCACTCCGGTACGAACTGATTCGCCAGCTCAACGGCGGCGACGCTCTCCGGGCTATTGCCAGAACGGGCGAAAGAGACCAGAAGCAGCGGGTGCGCAGGGCTGAAATAATCCATCGGGTTGGTGACCAGATCGGTCGTAGGTATCGCGGTGATGTTTTTCCCCGTGTGGCTGGCAAGCCATGGCGCAATGATGTCGCCGATAAAAGCGGACGTACCCGCGCCGGTCAGAACGATCCGCAGATCGGGCTTGCGCAACAGTGGTGTCAGAAAACTGTCGATCAACGCGCGCAGATTATCAATATTGTTGAGCGAGCGAAGCCAGCTCGCTGGCTGCTGGCGGATCTCTTTTTCGGTCCAGGTGCCGGTGGTGGCGGTAGTGGTTTGTGGCATAACTCAGTCCTTAGTCGTGTGAATTCCACATCAGACGCTGGCAAACGTGTCGCTATCTTTCGTTTCGTTTCACTTGTTCACTTTAGCAGTTAAATAAAATCTATAGAAAAGAAATCGAAAGTTCAATGGCGTAAAAGAAATAAAACGAAAAGTGTGATCGCGAAAGGAAAGGAGAAAATCAAGGAAAGGAAAAGAAAGGCCTTACGATCGTCTTCCGTAAGGCCAACAGGGCACACTGTGAAAGGGCTACAGGGAAAGAACCTGACCCTGGATCCAAATCTGCCGGAGGTGTAAACCCGCATCCAGCGCAATAATATTGGCGCGTTTGCCAGGCGCTAACGATCCCAGCAAGTGATCCATACCGAGCAGACGGGCGGGATGCAGTGAAGCCATATGGATAGCTTGCTCTGGGGCGACCCCCGTATGCTCCACCATATTTCGCACGGCGGCATCCAGCGCGAGCGTGCTGCCCGCCAGCCCACCTGAGGCCGTGCGGACAACGCCGCCCTGCATCTCGACACTTTCACCACACAACGTATAGCGTCCATCAGGCATACCCGCCGCCTGCATGGCATCGGTAATCAGCACCGTACGATCCTTCGCGCAGCAACAACACAGCCGCATGGCTCCAGGATGAACGTGATGCCCGTCGGCAATAAGCTCCAGCCACGCGCGTGGGTCCGTAAGGCCAGCGCCAACCATGCCGGGCTCCCGGTGGTGTAACCCCGTCATGCCGTTGTAGCAGTGCACCAGCCCGGCTGCGCCTGTATCAAATGCGGCCAGGGTTTGCGCGTATGTAGCGGCGCTGTGGCCCAGCATGACGCGTATCCCTTTTTGCTTGAGGTGATGGATCGCCTTCAGGGCTTCCGCTTTTTCCGGAGCAAGCGCCACTACCCGCAGCGTGTTCTGCGAAACCGCAATCAGATCATCAAGTTCCGCGAGA
Source organism: Enterobacter hormaechei subsp. hoffmannii (assembly GCF_001729745.1). GTDB lineage: Bacteria > Pseudomonadota > Gammaproteobacteria > Enterobacterales > Enterobacteriaceae > Enterobacter > Enterobacter intestinihominis. The sequence continues at coordinate 3,929,917 of NZ_CP017186.1, read as the reverse complement.
TCCAGTTCGCGTAACAGTTCTTGCGGATGTGCCCCTTTGTTCTGCGGCGTAAAGTACGGGCCTTCCAGATAGCTGCCCAGGACCTGCGCACCGGGGCCACCGACATGACAGCGTCGGGCAATGCGCCGTAACGCGCTATGGATCGCCTCCAGCGGAGCGGTGACGGTGGTAGGCAGAAACGCCCCCACGCCTTCACGCGCTTTATGCATGGCTAACCGGTCCAGCACGTCGGGGGCATCATCCATCACATCCACACCCGCGCCGCCGTGGACGTGGATATCAATGTATGCCGGGCAAAGCAGGTCTGCCTCGCGGGTGTTAACCCCTGCCGGAATCGGCTCGATGGCGGTGATGACGCCTCTATCCATGCGCAGCTGATGGTCATCCAGCCAGCCCTGCCCGGTAAGCAGACGACGCGCGCGCAGCAGCTGGCTCATATCCCTTCCTCGGCGGGCGCTTCCTCGCGACAGCGTGCAAGCTCATCCACCAGGCTGGTCAGGCCGCGATGGCCGCACTCCAGCGCCTGCAAACGAAATGCTTCACTGCTTAACCCTTCGCGCTCCAGAACCATCTCCAGCAAAAGCTGGAGATTGGTGCCGGTGATCACCTCGCTGCCGGGGTGTTGCATCGCGAGGGTAGAGGCCACACGAAACGGCGTACCGCCGAGAAGATCGGTGAGAAACACGATATCGTGCTCTGCATCCAAATCATTCACTGCCTTCTCAAGCTGCGCGGTCAGCTGCGCAGTGGTGGAGCTTTCCGGAAAATCGATGGCGATAAACTGCGGCTGTTCGCCGAGGATTTGCTTCATCGCCTGTTCCAGCCCGCTGGCAAAACCGCCATGACCCGTCAAAATAATGCCTAACATCGCAACCTCTTTGCTTTTACAGGAAGTGACAGAATTTACCGACAACGCCCAGCACCACGGTGATACCAATCAGGCGCAGCGGGCTCCAGCCACGGCGTACCAGCCAGAACATGGTCAGGGTGTAGACCAGCGGCAGAAAGGCGGGCATCAGTTTGTCGATCACGTCGGTTTGCAGTTTGACGACCGCATCCCCGGCTTTAATCTCAAGTGTGGTATTCAGGCGCACATAGGTTGCCACCAGCGCACCAATCACCGTCATCCCGACAATGGACGCAGCATGACCAACCTTTTTGGTATTGGCCTTGATCAGCGGGATCGCGGCGACCCCCATCCGGTAGGCGTAGTGCGCCAGACCAAAACGCAGGCCGAGATGTACCACGTTAAACAGCACGATAAAGACCACGGCGCCAAGAATGGATCCCTGTAGCGCCAGGCTGGCGCCAATCCCCCCGCAAATAGGCAGCAGGGTTAGCCAGAACATGGCGTCACCAATGCCACCGAGCGGTGCACCGACGGCAATTTTAGTGCTCTGGATGCTGTTCACATCCTGCTTGGAACGCTCCATTGCCAGAATAATGCCGATGACGAAGGTCACCAGGAACGGGTGGGTGTTAAAGAAGCCCATATGGCCTTTCATGGCGCGCGCCAGGTCCCGCTTATTGGTGTGGATCTTTTTCAGCGCGGGCAGTAGCCCATACAGCCAGCCGGAGGCCTGCATTCGCTCGTAGTTGAACGAGGCCTGTAGCAGCATGGAACGCCAGGCGACACGGTTAATATCCTTTTTCGTTAGCTCAGCGCCAATACTCTGGTCTTCGTAGACGTTTTCATTCACGCCGGTCAGCAGCGTCTCTTCACTTTCAGACACGCCCGGCAGGGTGGTTGGATTAGATGCCATCTTCAAATTCCTCTTTCTGGGCCGCAGGCGCCGTCGGTTCAGGCGATTTGCGCAGCAGGTCGATCAGCGCCATCGCCAGCGCAGCCGCGGCAATCGCCAGCACCGGCAGTTTCAGCCAGGCCGCGGCGACAAAGCCGATAATGAAGTAAGGGATGTAGACGTTTTTCATCATGATCTTCAGCAGCACGGCGAAGCCGATCGCTGGCATGATGCCGCCCGCGACGCCCAGACCGTCGATCAGACGTTCCGGCAGGACATCAATGGCGGTTTTCGCGTGTTCAGCCCCGAAGTAGATGGGCAGAAACGCACACAGGAAGTAGAAGACGCCGAGCGCCAGCAGTGCCAGATAGTTGACCCGTTCAATACCACGGGTGTCTGCGTTAGCCGCCATGCGATCGCAGCGGGACATCACGCCGGACATCACCGAGAAGAGGAAAGTGATCCCCATCTGAACCGCCACGGCAAACGGCACGGCGACCCCAACCGCGACATCCGGTTTCACGCCTGTGGTAATGGCAAATGTGGTGCCAACGATGGTGCCGATAATCACGTTTGGCGGCTGCGCGCCCGCCAGCGGCGCGAGTCCCATCCAGACCAGTTCTAACGTACCGCCGGTCAGAATTCCGGTGTGCAAATCGCCCAGAATCAGGCCAACCAGTGGCCCGAGTACCACCGGACGGTGCATGTGTGTTAAGCCGTTAAACATATCCAGGCCCGCTATAAAGGCGAGAAGCCCCAGCGCGAAAGCCTGCAACAGACTGATTTCCATTGTGAATCCCTCAGAGCAGTTTAAAGAGATCCAAAGCAGTCTCTGTTGGAACGCCCTGAACGAAGCATTCCACTCCGGCCGCCTTCAGGCCGTTAAACGCGGCGATATCGTTCGCGTCTACAGATACCGTTTTGGCAATTTGCTGTTTGCCACTGGCGTAATGCATATTTCCGACGTTGATACGGGTGATGGGCACGCCGCCCTCGACCAGCGTTAAAAAATCAGCCGGTGTTTTACAGACCAGCAGAATTTTCTGCCGATCGGCGGCGCGATGAATGTTGTCGATCACTTTTTGCAGGGACCAGAAACGCACGGCGATGCCTTCCGCAAGCACCATCTCCATCAGGTTTTGCTGAACCGGATCGTCTGCAACCTCGTCATTTGCCACCAGCACCAGGTTCGCCCCCGCAAACCCCACCCACTGTACGCCCACCTGACCGTGGATAAGGCGTTCATCAATGCGGCATAAGACAATGTTTGGCATAGCGTTTTCCTCTTTTTAATTATGCGTGTTGAGTCGTTACGCCTTCGCAGGCGGCATGGTACTGCTGGAGTATGTCCTGAATGTGGTCGAGAATGAGCTCCCGTGGTATGGACCTGAGAGCACCCTCGCGAACTTTGCTGTACTGCAACGGCAGATACTGGCTGATCAGCGGCAGCGGGATCGGTTCATCCGCCAGGTTGCGTACCAGTCGCTCAAAAGCCTCGTCAATCTGGCTGTCTGGCCAGTAATAGCGCACGCGGTCGGAATAGCTGTAACCGCGGGCCAGGCGACGGGCATTGCCGTCGCCGTGATAGTGGCTTTGCCAGTATTCCGGGCGATCGAGCATCACGTTTTCCAGGACGTGACGCAGTCCTGAGCAGGCTTTTGCCGGTAAAAGCTCTTCTTCAATTGCAGCCAGTGAGAACAGCGCTTCGCGCAGCGCGAAGGTTAGCGCAGGGCCGACTTTCAGAATGGCGAAGTGATCTTTCACCAACTGGCGCAGCGCCTGCGGCGTCTGGTAATCGGTAGAGTGTGCTTCAAATACGAGCGTGTCGTAGGCTTCAACCATCTTGCTCAGTGCGACGGCTTTATGCGGTTGATAGTCACAAACGTGCGCATGGTCAAACTCAACGCCAGGCTGAACCACCAGGCCAATAATGCGCGGCCAGATGTCGCTTAACCCTTCCTTCTCGAATGCGTGGCGGTGTGCCTCAAGCGTGGCACGTGCCGCCTCTGGTGTGGTGACCTCAAGCTCGGTCAGCGTTTCGTGTGCCCCACCGGGAACCGGAACTTCCGTGCCGATAACGTAGACCAGATCCGCTACGCCAAATTGCTCGAGACAGGTGGTTTCGGCAATTTTAGCCAGCCGAGCGGCACGCCCGGCAACGATTGCATCGGTTAAAGGAACCGGATCGTCTTCGCAGGACATGCTGCAATCGAGGTGAATTTTTTTAAATCCGGCCGCCACGTAGCTTCTGATCAGATCGTCGGCGTTCGCCATCGCCTGCAAAGCTGGCAGGTTTTGCCAGCGGTTTGGACCTAAATGATCGCCGCCAAGGATCAGCTGTGAGGTGGGGAAACCGAGGGATCCCGCCAGATTGCAGACAAACCCATAAAAATCGGCGGGCGTCATACCGGTATAGCCGCCAAACTGATCCACCTGGTTTGAGGTGGCTTCAATCAGCAGAGGCGTCTGTTGTGAATGGGCGTAACGAATTGCAGCTTCAAGTACCAATGGATGTGCGGAACAGACGGCGTAAATCCCGTTTGTATTCCCCCGTTTATGTTGTTCCACCATTTCTGTCAGATGTTTCACTTTCCTCTCCATTTCGGATGGTGTTGGTATTCATCTTTCGTTTTGTTTCATTTGATACTGCATTATGGTGGGGTAAAAATAAAACGAAAGATAATAGTTTTCCGATCTGTTTCACAAAAGAAACATAATGAAAGGTTTCAGCGGCGGTTAAGCTTGCGTCTGCTCACCATACAGGGCTTGCATTCCCTCAAAAGAAAGGCGTTAATAAGCAAAACGAAATGAAACGAAAGTTTATTTACTAAGGAGCTCGTATGAGCAGCACCGATTCATCCGCAGAGAAGCGCATCACCGGCACCAGTGAAAGGCGAGAGCAGATCATTCAGCGGTTGCGGGCGCAGGGAAGCGTGCAGGTTAACGATCTTTCTCTTTTATACGGCGTGTCGACGGTGACGATCCGTAACGATCTGGCCTTTCTGGAAAAGCAGGGGATTGCCGTTCGCGCTTACGGCGGCGCGCTGATTTGCGAAGGCAATGCCCCCGGCGTGGAGCCGTCCGTTGAGGACAAAAGTTCCCTTAATACGGCTGTGAAGCGCAGCATCGCGCAGGCGGCGGCTGAACTGGTGAAGCCGGGTCATCGCATTATTCTGGACTCCGGCACCACAACCTTTGAAATTGCCCGCATGCTGCGCCAGCATACCGATGTCATTGCCATGACCAACGGGATGAACGTGGCAAACGCGCTGCTGGAAGCGGAGGGAGTGGAGCTGCTGATGACCGGCGGGCACTTGCGCCGTCAGTCGCAGTCCTTCTATGGTGACCAGGCGGAGCAGTCCTTACAGAATTACCATTTTGACCTGCTGTTCCTGGGCGTCGATGCCATCGATCTCGATCGGGGGGTGAGTACGCACAACGAGGATGAAGCCCGTCTGAACCGGAAAATGTGCGAGGTGGCGGAGCGTATTATCGTTGTCACTGATTCCAGCAAGTTTAACCGTTCAAGCCTGCATAAAATCATTGATACTCAGCGGATCGACATGATTATCGTTGATGAAGGTATTCCGGCGGAAAGCCTGGAAGGGTTACGCAAAAGCGGGATCGATGTGGTGCTGGTCTAAAGAGGCTTTTCCCCTCACCCTAACCCTCTCCCCATAGGGGAGAGGGGACTGCTCGGTGCGGTTTTTTTACCCTCTCCCCGGTGGGGAGAGGGCAGGGTGAGGGGCCATCACGTCACCGGTGCCGGGTTAAACACCGCCAGCGAGTTATGCAATCCCCATTGATCGGAGAAGGTTTTCTTCCGTCCGCTTGCCACATCCAGAATGAAGTGGAACAGCTTCCAGCCCACCTCTTCAATACTCTCTTCCCCGGTGGCGATGGTGCCCGCGTTGATATCCATTAAGTCATACCAGCGGTTTGCCAGCTCGGTGCGGGTCGCCATTTTGATCACCGGTACCGCCATCAGGCCGTACGGCGTGCCGCGTCCGGTGGTAAAGACCTGTACCGTAATGCCGGATGCTACCTGCTGGGTGCCGCACACGAAATCACTGGCAGGCGTTGCCGCGTAGATCAGACCGCGTTTGGTTGGTCGCTGGCCAGGTGAGAGCACTTCCACAATCGCGCTCTGGCCGGATTTGGCAATCGACCCGAGGGCCTTTTCCACCACGTTCGCCAGGCCGCCTTTCTTGTTACCCGGCGACGGGTTGGCGCTGCGGTCGGTTTTGCCCATGTCGAGATAGTTATCGTACCAGGCCATCTCCTCCAGCAGGCGTTTGCCCACCTCTTCGTTAACGGCGCGCGGCGTGAGCAGGTGGATAGCATCACGCACCTCGGTGACTTCAGAGAACATCACCGTGGCGCCGCAGCGCACGAACAGATCGGAGGCATAACCTACCGCCGGGTTAGCGGTGACGCCGGAAAACGCATCGCTGCCGCCACACTGTGTCCCAACCACCAGTTCAGAGGCCGGGCAGGTTTCACGCTGACGTTTGTTCAGCTTCTCCAGATGGCGCTCTGCCACCTGTAAAATGTCGTCGACCATCGATCTGAAGCCGACATGGTGTTCATCCTGAAGACGCACAATACTGGCCTCGTCAACCGGAATGGCTTTCACATCCTCAGTACCCTGCAACAGGCGTTCTGGCTGCAATTTTTCACAGCCGAGGCCAATCACCATCACCTCGCCGCCAAAGTTCGGGTTAAGGGCGATATTGTGGATCGTGCGGATCGGCACGACCGCTGCGGGCGCGTTGATCGCCACGCCGCAGCCGTACAGGTGGTTAAGACCCACCACGCCGTCAACGTTGGGGTATTTCGGCAGCAGATCGCGCTCAATAATTTTCACCACGTAATCCACGACACCCGCCACGCAATGCACGCTGGTGGTGATGCCAAGCAAGTTTTTGGTTCCCACGCTGCCATCCGCGTTGCGGTAACCTTCGAAGGTATAACCCTCCAGCGGAGGTAACGGCTCAGGGACGCGGGTAGCCAGCGGCAACGTCTCCAGCGGCGGGGCGGTGGGCAGCTCAACCAGCGACTCCTCAATCCAGCTACCCTGCGGGATAGCGCGCACCGCATAGCCGATGACTTCGCCGTAGCGCACGATTTCGCCCTGCGCCGGGATATCGACCAGTGCGACTTTATGCCCCTGCGGAATGTGCTCAATCAGCTCCAGCCCGTCCGGGAACCGGGTACCCGCTTTTAAGCCATTGTCGTTGACAATAATCGCCACGTTATCGGTATCGTGCACTTTTATATAGAACGCCGTCGGCGACGCCTGTCGAATTTCAATATCGGCCATTGTTCACTCATCTCCAGCAAAATATCTGATACTAAATATAGCCAGATGGTTAATCGTTTCTTATTGAGGAAATAAAGAATGTCAGGAGAGGAAAAGTGAGAATGTGATCGCGATCGCTCCCGACACACTAATCGTTGATTCTGTGCATCAGCGCCCACTGCATTGGGCAAATGCTCAAAATAGCGTGCTAACCCCGTTGGATAATTGAGCATTGAGACAATGTGCTGCCGGGTGGTGACGATTATACTGAATGACGATTTTATAACGCCAAAATTCAGTCAGTAAATAAATATAACGCTGACGCTGAGTCGGAATAAATAAGAAAAGCTACTGGCTAAAACTGCGGAATTAAAAAAGGTATACGTAATGAGTAACGACATCTTCCCGAATAAATTTAAAGCGGCCCTTGCGGCGCATCAGATTCAGATTGGCTGCTGGTCTGCGCTGGCCAACCCCATCAGCACCGAAGTGCTGGGCCTGGCCGGATTCGACTGGCTGGTGCTGGACGGCGAACATGCGCCAAACGATATCAACACGTTTATTCCGCAGCTGATGGCGCTGAAAGGCAGCCACAGCGCGCCGGTGGTGCGTGTACCTACCAACGAGCCGGTGATCATCAAGCGTCTGCTGGATATCGGCTTCTACAACTTCCTGATCCCGTTTGTTGAAACGGAAGAAGAAGCGGTGCTGGCCGTAGCTGCCACCCGCTATCCGCCGGAAGGGATCCGCGGCGTGTCTGTCTCGCACCGCGCCAACATGTTTGGCACCGTGCCGGACTATTTCGCCCAGTCCAACAAGAACATCACCATTCTGGTTCAGATCGAGAGCCAGCAGGGGGTCGATAACGTCGACGCCATTGCCGCGACCGAAGGTGTCGACGGTATTTTCGTCGGCCCGAGCGATCTGGCGGCCGCCTTTGGTCATCTGGGCAACGCCAGCCACCCGGACGTGCAGCGGGCAATCCAGCACATTTTTGCCCGTGCCAAAGCGCACGGTAAACCGTGCGGCATTCTGGCGCCGGTGGAAGCCGATGCCCGCCGCTACCTGGAGTGGGGCGCAACGTTTGTCGCCGTCGGCAGCGACCTCGGCGTATTCCGCGCCGCCACGCAGAAATTAGCAGACGCTTTTAAAAAATAACCATCATTGAGGAAACAGATTATGACGCTGAAAGTGGGTTTTATTGGCCTGGGTATCATGGGCAAACCAATGAGCAAAAACCTCATCAAAGCAGGTTACTCACTGGTGGTTTTAGATCGTAATTCAGACGCGGTGTCAGAAGTGATTGCGGCTGGCGCAGAAACGGCGACAACTGCAAAAGCGCTCGCCGAGCAGTGCGATGTCATTATCACCATGCTGCCAAACTCCCCGCACGTGAAAGAGGTGGCGCTGGGTGAGAACGGCATTATCGACGGCGCGAAGCCGGGCCTGGTGGTGATCGACATGAGTTCTATCGCACCGCTGGCGAGCCGCGAAATTAGCGAGGCGCTGAAAGCGAAAGGCGTGGAGATGCTGGATGCGCCGGTCAGCGGCGGCGAACCGAAAGCCATCGACGGCACCTTGTCGGTGATGGTGGGGGGCGATAAAGCCGTGTTTGACAAATACTACGACCTGATGAAAGCCATGGCTGGCTCCGTGGTGCACACCGGTGAAATTGGCGCAGGCAACGTCACCAAGCTGGCAAACCAGGTGATTGTGGCGTTAAACATCGCGGCCATGTCCGAAGCGCTGACGCTGGCCACCAAAGCGGGCGTTAATCCGGATCTGGTCTATCAGGCCATTCGCGGTGGTCTGGCGGGCAGCACCGTGCTGGATGCCAAGGCGCCGATGGTGATGGATCGTAACTTCAGGCCGGGCTTCCGCATCGATCTGCACATTAAGGATCTGGCGAATGCGCTGGATACCTCCCACGGCGTGGGCGCACAGTTGCCGCTGACTGCCGCCGTCATGGAGATGATGCAGGCGCTGCGTGCGGACGGTCTGGGCACCGCCGATCACAGCGCGTTAGCGTGCTATTACGAAAAGCTGGCGAAGGTTGAAATTGCTCGCTAATGACGTCCCGCCCGGTGGCGTTACGCTTACCGGGCCTACGGCTCAGGCATACAACTATGAAAATCGTAATCGCGCCAGACTCTTATAAAGAAAGCCTGTCTGCCACTGAGGTGGCGCAGGCGATAGAAAAAGGATTTCGGGAAATTTTCCCCGACGCTCATTACGTGTCTGTTCCCGTTGCTGACGGCGGAGAAGGTACGGTTGAAGCGATGATCGCCGCGACGCAGGGCACCTGGCAGCAGGCTGTCGTCACCGGCCCGTTAGGGGAAAAGGTGAAGGCCAGCTGGGGGATCTCGGGCGACGGTACCACCGCGTTTATCGAGATGGCCGCCGCCAGCGGCCTGGTACTTGTTCCTCCCGCGCAGCGTAACCCGCTGGTCACGACGTCGCGCGGGACGGGGGAGCTGATCCTCCGCGCGCTGGATAAAGGCGCGCGCAACATCATTATAGGTATCGGCGGGAGCGCAACCAACGATGGGGGCGCGGGTATGATGCAGGCGCTGGGCGCGAGGTTTACGGATGCGAACGGGACGGAGATCGGCTACGGCGGCGGCAGCCTGATGGCGCTGAACCGTATTGATATTTCTGATCTTGATCCGCGTCTTCAGGGGTGCGCAATCCGCGTCGCCTGTGACGTGACGAATCCGCTGGTCGGTGAAAGCGGCGCGTCGCGTATCTTTGGCCCGCAAAAAGGCGCCACGGAGGAGATGATCCTCGAACTCGACGCCAATCTTAGCCACTACGCCGGGGTGATCAAAAAATCACTGCGCATTGACGTCAACCGGGTTCCGGGGGCTGGCGCCGCGGGCGGCATGGGCGCGGCGCTGATGGCCTTCCTGGGCGCTGAGCTGAAAAGCGGCATCGAGATTGTCACTCAGGCGCTCAATCTTGAAGAACATATTCACGATTGCACGTGGGTGCTGACCGGGGAAGGGCGCATCGACAGCCAGAGCATTAATGGCAAAGTGCCCGTCGGCGTGGCGAGCGTCGCCAAAAAATACCATAAGCCGGTGATCGGGATTGCCGGAAGTCTGACGCAGGATGTGGGTGTGGTGCATCAGTACGGCATCGACGCGGTGTTCAGCGTACTGACCCGCATCGGTTCACTGGAAGAGGCGTTCCAGGGAGCATATGACAACATTTACCGCGCCTCGCGGAATATCGCGGCCACATTGCAGGTAGGCATGCGTAGCCAGGGGTGACAGCGGCGCGCAAACCCTCTATACTGCGCGCCGAAGCTGACCAGACAGTCGCCGCTTCGTCGTCGTCCCTTTCGGGGGAGACGGGCGGAGGGGAGGAAAGTCCGGGCTCCACAGGGCAGGGTGCCAGGTAACGCCTGGGGGGGAAACCCACGACCAGTGCAACAGAGAGCAAACCGCCGATGGCCCGCGCAAGCGGGATCAGGTAAGGGTGAAAGGGTGCGGTAAGAGCGCACCGCGCGGCTGGTAACAGTCCGTGGCACGGTAAACTCCACCCGGAGCAAGGCCAAATAGGGGTTCACATGGTACGGCCCGTACTGAACCCGGGTAGGCTGCTTGAGCCAGTGAGCGATTGCTGGCCTAGATGAATGACTGTCCACGACAGAACCCGGCTTATCGGTCAGCTTCAACTTCTTACGAAACCCCGCTTCGGCGGGGTTTTTGTTTTCTGAAGGTTGCAGGCCGGGTAAGCGAAGCGCCAAACGACATCAATTCTCAATTTTGCGACGCCAAGCACATTTCACTGCTTTACCGATTATGCGTTCCTTTCATCTGCTGCGCATGATCGTAATCACAAAATTTAACGCTATAAAATTAGAAAATTTTAGTGTTGAACAGATGTTGTGAATGTTGACTCAGTGATGCTGAATGTTATTCATTTGATAATTTAATATTGAATCTAAAAACATTCTTCTGGTGAATGTGTGATATATCCCACTCTTTAACCGGAAGCTGAGAAAATATTCCTGATAAAGTTGATAAACCACAAAAATGTTTTAAAAGAATAATGATGGTTTATTAACCTTTAATTGCCTGAAAGATAGTCTTTATTAATATTGTTAAGGCAAAAAAATTCATGCTGGTTATTGCCATAAAATAAATTTATTACCGCGGATTTTGTTGATCAATATCAGCGTAATTGCGTATTTTTAGCTATCTAACTGATTGAATAATAAGATTATAAATCGATTTTAAATGTGGTTGTAAAAAGGGCATCCTGGCAAATTGTGAGTAACAGCACATACCCCCTGAAACAATATTGGGTAGAATCCGCTGCGTCATATGGAAATAAGCGCAGAATATTATGAATACTATTATTCTACCGAAAACACAGCACCTCGTGGTATTTCAGGAAGTCATCAAAAGTGGCTCTATAGGTTCTGCTGCAAGACAACTGGGGCTGACGCAACCTGCCGTCAGCAAAATCATCAGCGACATCGAATCTTACTTTGGGGTGGAAGTGATGGTGCGTAAAAACACCGGCGTAAAACTCACTGCCGCCGGTCAGGTGCTGCTGTCCTACGCTGAGTCGATCACCCGCGAAATGAAAAACATGGTGAGCGAGATCAACAGCCTCAGTTTCAGTACCGTCATGGACGTCTCTTTTGGCTATCCGTCGCTGATTGGCTTCACCTTCCTGTCCGGGATGATCAAAAAATTCAAGGAAGTGTTCCCGAAGGCGCGCGTCTCAATGTATGAAGCGCAGCTCTCTTCATTCCTGCCCGCCATTCGCGATGGCCGGCTGGATTTCGCCATCGGCACGCTGAGCGACGGGATGTTGCTCCAGGATCTTCACGTTGAGCCACTCTTTGAATCTGAGTTTGTGCTGGTGGCGAGTAAATCACGAACGTGCACCGGCCCGACCAGACTGGCGTCGCTCACGCACGAGCAGTGGGTGATGCCGCAAACCGATATGGGCTACTACAACGAACTCCTGACCACCCTGCAAGATAACCACATCAGCATTGAAAACATCGTCCAGACCGATTCCGTCGTCACCATCTATAACCTTGTTCTCAATGCCGATTACCTGACGGTGATCCCCCGTGACATGATTGCGCCATTCGGCTCGGACCAGTTTATTGTCCTGCCGGTGGAAGATGCATTACCCGTGGCGCGTTATGCCGCCGTGTGGTCAAAAAATTACAGTATTAAAAAATCGGCGTCAGTATTAGTTGAACTGGCAAAACAATATTCGTCGATGAATATCGAAAAACGACGATAGAAATAATGATGATTTAAAACACCCGGAGCGACGCTTTTTAACGCTCTGATACCCTGACTTTGCCTGAAAATAATGAATTATTATAACGAGGATATTATGCACATTACTTACGATCTCCCGGTGACCATTGACGATATTCAGGACGCCAGAAAAAGACTGGCGGGAAAGATCTATAAAACCGGTATGCCGCGCTCAAATTATCTGAGCGAACGGTGTAAGGGTGAGATATTCCTGAAATTTGAAAATATGCAGCGTACCGGTTCGTTTAAAATACGTGGGGCGTTTAATAAATTAAGCTCGCTGACCGATGCGGAAAAACGCAAGGGCGTGGTTGCCTGTTCCGCAGGGAACCACGCGCAGGGGGTGTCGCTCTCCTGCGCCATGCTCGGCATCGACGGCAAAGTGGTAATGCCTATGGGCGCGCCGAAATCCAAGGTGGCCGCCACGCGCGACTACTCCGCCGAAGTAGTGCTGCACGGCGAGAACTTTAACGACACTATCGCCAAAGTGAGCGAAATCGTCGAGATGGAAGGGCGCATTTTTATCCCGCCTTACGACGATCCGAAAGTCATTGCCGGCCAGGGCACCATCGGCCTGGAAATCCTCGAAGATTTATATGACGTGGATAACGTGATTGTCCCCATCGGCGGCGGCGGTTTAATTGCCGGTATTGCGACAGCAATTAAATCCATCAACCCAACTATCAATATTATCGGAGTGCAGTCTGAAAATGTGCACGGAATGGCGGCATCGTATCAGGCCGGAGAAATAACGAACCACCGCATTACCGGCACATTAGCAGACGGTTGCGATGTGTCTCGCCCGGGTAATTTAACCTTCGAAATCGTTCGTGAACTGGTTGACGACATTGTGCTGGTCAGCGAAGACGAGATTCGCAACAGCATGATCGCGCTTATTCAGCGAAATAAAGTGGTTACGGAAGGTGCTGGCGCGCTGGCGTGCGCGGCGTTATTAAGCGGCAAGCTGGACCACTATATTCAGGGCCGTAAAACCGTCTGCATTATTTCCGGTGGCAATATTGATCTCTCCCGTGTTTCCCAAATTACCGGCTTCGTTGACGCATAAAGGATGACTTATGAGCAACACAGAAAGCATTATCGTTGGCCAGACTAAAACGTCCACCTGGCGTAAATCGGATACCACCTGGACGCTCGGCCTGTTTGGTACCGCCATTGGCGCAGGCGTGCTGTTCTTCCCCATCCGTGCAGGCTTTGGCGGCCTGATCCCTATCCTGCTGATGCTGGTACTCGCGTTCCCGATTGCCTTTTACTGCCACCGCGCGCTGGCGCGTCTGTGTTTGTCCGGCAGTAACGTCTCCGGCAACATCACCGAAACGGTGGAGGAGCATTTTGGTAAGACCGGCGGGGTGGTGATCACCTTCCTCTACTTCTTTGCCATTTGCCCGCTGCTGTGGATTTACGGCGTCACCATTACCAACACCTTTATGACCTTCTGGGAAAACCAGCTCCAGATGCCCGCCCTGAACCGCGGCGTGGTGGCGCTATTCCTGCTGCTGCTGATGGCTTTTGTTATCTGGTTCGGTAAAGACCTGATGGTGAAAGTGATGAGCTACCTTGTGTTCCCGTTCATCGCCAGCCTGGTGTTGATTTCTCTCTCGCTGATCCCGTACTGGAACTCGGCGGTGATCGACCAGGTTAACCTGAGCGATATCGCCTTCACCGGTCATGACGGCATTCTGGTCACGGTGTGGCTGGGGATCTCCATCATGGTCTTCTCCTTCAACTTCTCGCCTATCGTCTCCTCGTTTGTGGTCTCCAAGCGCGAAGAGTACGAGCCGGAGTTTGGTAAAGAATTCACCGAGCAGAAATGTTCCAAAATCATCGGTCGCGCCAGCCTGCTGATGGTGGCGGTGGTGATGTTCTTCGCCTTTAGCTGCCTGTTTACGCTCTCTCCGCAGAACATGGCGGACGCCAAAGCGCAGAACATTCCGGTGCTCTCTTACCTGGCGAACCACTTTGCGTCGATGTCAGGCAGTAAATCCACGTTCGCCACGGTGCTGGAGTACGGCGCGTCCATCATCGCGCTGGTCGCTATCTTTAAATCCTTCTTCGGTCACTACCTGGGCACGCTGGAGGGGCTGAACGGCCTGATCGTTAAGTTCGGCTACAAGGGCGACAAGAAGAACGTCTCCGTGGGCAAGCTGAACACCATCAGCATGGTCTTCATCATGGGCTCCACCTGGATTGTGGCCTATGCCAACCCGAACATTCTGGACCTTATTGAAGCCATGGGCGCGCCAATTATCGCCTCTCTGCTGTGCCTGCTGCCGATGTACGCCATCCGCAAAGCACCGGCGCTGGCGAAATACAAAGGCCGGACCGAGAACATCTTCGTCACCGTGGTCGGCCTGCTGACCATTCTGAACATCGTGTACAAACTGTTTTAAACCAAAGCTCAGGAAGAGCGGAGCCATACCATGATTGAGTTTCCGGTAGTACTGGTCATTAACTGCGGATCGTCCTCTGTTAAGTTTTCGGTGCTGGACGCCGCAGGCTGCGATGCCCTGCTGACGGGCATTGCGGACGGCATCAACACAGAAAAAGCCTTTATTTCCGTGAATGGGGGTGAGCCAGTCAGACTGGCTCATCAGGACTACGAAGGGGCGCTGGCCGCCATCGCCCTGGAGCTGGAGAAGCGCGACCTGATGGGCAGCGTGGCCTTGATTGGCCATCGCATTGCCCACGGCGGCGATCTCTTCAGCGAGTCAACCCTGATCACGGAAGAGGTGATGACGCAGATCCGCCAGGTCTCCCCGCTGGCGCCGCTGCATAACTACGCCAACCTGAGCGGCGTGGAAGCCGCCGGGCGCCTGTTCCCCGGCGTGCAGCAGGTGGCGGTATTTGATACCAGCTTCCACCAGACCATGGCGCCGCAGGCGTATCTGTACGGCTTGCCGTACCGCTATTTTGAAGAGCTGGGCGTGCGCCGCTACGGCTTCCACGGCACCTCTCACCGCTACGTGGCGGCGCAGGCGCACGCGCTTCTCGGGCTCTCCGCCGAAGACAGCGGCCTGGTGATTGCCCATCTCGGCAACGGGGCGTCCATTTGCGCGGTGCGTAACGGCGTAAGCGTGGACACGTCCATGGGGATGACGCCGCTTGAAGGACTGGTGATGGGCACGCGCTGTGGCGACGTAGATTTTGGCGCGATGGCGTGGATTGCCCGGCAGACCGGCCAGTCGTTCGAGGATCTGGAGCGCGTGGTCAACAAAGAGTCCGGGCTGCTGGGGATCTCCGGCATCTCCTCCGATTTGCGCGTGCTGGAGAAAGCCTGGCATGACGGCAACGAGCGGGCGCGGCTGGCGATAAAGACCTTTGTCCACCGCATAGCGCGGCATATCGCCGGTCATGCCGCATCCCTGCACCGTCTGGATGGCGTGGTGTTTACCGGCGGGATCGGTGAGAACTCCGTGCTCATACGCGCGCTGGTGGTGGAGCACCTGAAGGTGTTTGGCATCATCCTCGATGAGTCCAAAAATGCCCTGCCGGGCAGCGCGGGTGAGCGCGTGATCTCCACCGAGTCGTCCCGCGCGGCCTGCGCGGTGATCCCTACCAATGAAGAAAAAATGATCGCGCTGGATGCCCTCCGTCTTGGGAAGGTCACCCCGGCTGCGGCTTACGCCTGATAAAGCGAGAATCTGATGAAAGTAACAATCGATACGGGCGTCGCGCCTTACAGCGACGCATGGGCCGGGTTTCGCGGTGAAGAATGGAAAAACGCCGTTAACGTGCGCGATTTTATTCAGCATAACTACACCCCTTATGAAGGCGATGAAGCTTTCCTCGCGCAGGCGACGCCAGCAACGACGGCGCTGTGGCAGAAGGTGATGGTCGGCATTCGCCAGGAGAATGCTACTCACGCTCCGGTGGATTTTGACACCAACATCGCCACCACCATTACCGCGCACGGGCCGGGCTATATTGACCAGGAGCTGGAGACGATCGTCGGCCTGCAAACCGACAAGCCGCTCAAGCGGGCCCTGCATCCGTACGGCGGAATCAATATGATCCGCAGCTCATTCGAAGCCTACGGTCGCGAGATGGATCCGCAGTTTGAATATCTCTTCACCGACCTGCGCAAAACCCACAACCAGGGCGTATTTGACGTTTATTCCCCGGAGATGATGCGCTGCCGAAAATCCGGCGTGCTCACCGGTCTGCCGGACGGCTACGGGCGTGGACGCATCATCGGCGACTACCGCCGCGTGGCGCTGTACGGCATCAGCTATCTGGTGCGCGAGCGGGAACTTCAGTTCGCCGATCTCCAGGGGAAACTGGAGCGCGGAGACGATCTGGAGGCCACGATCCGCCTGCGCGAGGAGCTGGCGGAGCATAAACGTGCGTTGCTCCAGATCCAGCAGATGGCGGCGAACTATGGCTTTGATATTTCACGTCCGGCGATGAATGCGCAGGAAGCGGTGCAGTGGGTCTACTTTGCCTACCTTGCCGCAGTGAAATCCCAGAACGGCGGGGCGATGTCGCTGGGGCGCACGGCCTCGTTCCTCGATATCTACATTGAACGCGACATGCAGGCAGGAAGGCTGAACGAGGTGCAGGCCCAGGAGCTGATCGACCACTTCATCATGAAGATCCGCATGGTGCGCTTCCTGCGCACGCCGGAGTTCGACACGCTCTTCTCCGGCGATCCGATCTGGGCCACGGAAGTGATTGGCGGCATGGGGCTGGATGGCCGTACGCTGGTGACCAAAAACAGCTTCCGCTATCTGCATACCCTGCACACCATGGGGCCTGCGCCGGAGCCAAACCTGACGATCCTCTGGTCCGAACAGCTGCCGATCGCGTTCAAGAAATACGCCGCGCAGGTCTCGATCGTCACCTCCTCGCTGCAATACGAGAACGACGATCTGATGCGTGCCGACTTCAACAGCGACGACTACGCCATTGCCTGCTGCGTCAGTCCGATGGTGATCGGCAAGCAGATGCAGTTCTTCGGCGCACGCGCCAACCTGGCGAAAACGCTGCTGTACGCGATTAACGGCGGGGTGGATGAGAAGCTGAAGATCCAGGTGGGGCCGAAAACCGAGCCGCTGCTGGATGAGGTACTGGATTACGACACCGTAATGGCGAGCCTCGATCACTTCATGGACTGGCTGGCAGTGCAGTACATCAGTGCGCTGAATCTCATTCACTACATGCATGATAAATACAGCTACGAAGCCTCGCTGATGGCGTTGCACGACCGGGACGTTTACCGCACCATGGCCTGTGGCATTGCCGGGCTGTCGGTGGCGGCGGATTCCCTGTCGGCCATCAAGTACGCCACGGTAAAACCGGTGCGCGACCACACCGGTCTGGCGGTCGATTTCGTCATCGAAGGCGACTATCCGCAATACGGCAACAACGACGATCGCGTGGACAGTATCGCCTGCGATCTGGTTGAGCGCTTTATGAAGAAAATCCAGGCGCTGCCGACGTACCGCAACGCCGTGCCGACACAGTCGATCCTGACCATCACCTCCAATGTGGTTTACGGGCAGAAGACCGGCAACACGCCGGACGGACGTCGCGGCGGTACACCGTTTGCGCCTGGCGCCAACCCGATGCACGGGCGCGACAGAAAAGGGGCGGTGGCGTCGTTGACCTCGGTCGCCAAGCTGCCGTTCACCTATGCCAAAGACGGGATCTCCTACACCTTCTCCATCGTGCCGCAGGCACTGGGCAAGGACGAGCTGGTGCGCAAAACCAACCTTGTCGGGCTGCTGGACGGGTACTTCCACCACGAAGCGACCATTGAGGGCGGGCAGCACCTGAACGTCAACGTGATGAACCGGGAGATGCTGCTGGATGCCATCGCCCATCCGGAGAACTATCCGAACCTGACGATCCGCGTTTCAGGCTATGCGGTGCGGTTTAACGCTCTGACCCGCGAGCAGCAGCAGGACGTGATTTCGAGGACGTTTACGCAGGCGATCTAACACAGGCCCCATCTTCAGCCTCCTCAGATGAGGAGGCTTTTAATTTTGTGAACACCGTCAATTTTAGAAAACTCGCTCTCTTTTCTGCTATCCCGAAGTAATATTTTCCTCTCGCCTAAGGAAATCCCTATTAAAGTTGTGACTTTTTTCTCCCGCGCTCCGGATATGATCTCCCCATACCAATAACTCACACCTGCACCCTCTGACTCGCAATCGCTGGCGATCGGAACCTTATAAAAACAAATCGTTACCCTACAAAATAAGCGAGTGCCCAATGAATATGGCAACAAACAGCAGTGTGATTGTGAGTGATTCCCCTGCGGCAAGGCGGGCGGGAATGAGCGAAAGCGAATGGCGAGAGGCGATTAAATTCGACAGCACCGATACGGGCTGGGTCATCATGAGTATTGGGATGGCTATCGGCGCGGGCATTGTTTTTCTTCCGGTGCAGGTTGGATTAATGGGGCTATGGGTATTTTTACTCTCGTCGATAATTGGTTATCCGGCCATGTACCTGTTCCAGCGCCTGTTTATTAATACGCTGGCGGAATCACCGGAATGTAAAGACTATCCGAGCGTTATTAGCGGATATTTAGGCAAAAACTGGGGCATCTTATTGGGTGCACTTTATTTCGTGATGCTGGTGATCTGGATGTTTGTCTATTCGACGGCCATTACCAACGACAGCGCATCCTATTTACACACCTTCGGCGTAACCGACGGTTTGCTGTCGGAAAATCCGTTCTACGGCTTATTCCTGATCTGCATTCTGGTCGCCATTTCGTCGCGCGGTGAAAAGCTGCTGTTTAAAGTCTCCAGCCTGATGGTGCTGACCAAATTATTTGTGGTGGCGGCGCTGGGGCTTTCGATGATTGGCCTCTGGCATTTAGCCAACGTCGGCATGCTGCCGCCAATGGGGCTGCTGATTAAAAACGCCATTATTACGCTGCCTTTCACCTTAACCTCCATTCTGTTTATTCAGACATTAAGCCCGATGGTGATTTCCTATCGTTCAAGGGAAAAATCCGTTGAGGTGGCGCGGCATAAAGCGCTGCGGGCAATGAATATCGCCTTTGGCGTGCTGTTTGTGACGGTCTTTTTCTACGCTGTCTCCTTCACCCTGGCGATGGGGCACGACGAGGCGGTAAAAGCCTACGAGCAGAATATTTCCGCCCTGGCAATCGCAGCACAGTTTATCAGCGGTGACGGCGCGGGCTGGGTCAAAATTGTCAGCGTAATCCTCAATATTTTCGCTGTGATGACCGCGTTCTTTGGCGTCTATCTCGGCTTTCGTGAGGCGACGCAGGGCATTGTGATGAACATCCTGCGCCGCAAAATGCCGGCGGAGAAAATCAATGAAAATGCCGTCCAGCGCGGGATTATGCTGTTCGCCATCCTGCTGGCCTGGAGCGCGATTGTGTTAAACGCGCCGGTGCTGAGCTTCACTTCCATCTGTAGCCCTATTTTCGGGATGGTGGGCTGCTTAATTCCGGCGTGGCTGGTCTACAAAGTGCCCGCACTTCATAAATATAAAGGCGTATCGCTGGTGATTATTGTGATTACCGGGCTGCTGCTTTGTGTTTCTCCTTTCCTCGCCTTCTCATGAGGTTAAATAAGGTCGTAACGATGTCTGAGCAAATTAATCCTTTATGGAACCATTTTATTCGCGCGGTGCAGGAAGAGGTAAAGCCTGCGCTGGGCTGTACCGAACCCGTCTCGCTGGCGCTGGCGTGCGCGATGGCTGCCGGACAGCTTGACGGTGAGGTGACGCGTATCGAGGCGTGGGTATCGCCGAACCTGATGAAAAACGGGCTTGGCGTAACGGTGCCCGGTACCGGTATGGTCGGTTTACCCATCGCGGCCGCGCTGGGCGCGACAGGCGGTAACGCGCATGCCGGACTGGAGGTGTTGAAAGACGCGTCGTCCGAGGCGCTAACGCGCGCCAAAGCACTGCTGAACGCGGGTCTGGTGCAGGTAAAATTGCAGGAGCCGTGCGATGAGATCCTCTATTCACGTGCCTGCGTTTACGTCGGTGAATCCTCGGCGATGGTGACCATCGCTGGCGGGCACACTCGCGTGGTGGAGGTTGTTTGTCAGGGCGAAACGCGCTTCAGGCTTGACGATAATCAGAGCCAGAACAGCGACGATCCGCTGGAGGTGCTCTCGACCACCACGCTGTCGCAGATCCTTGAGTTTGTAGAGCTGGTGCCGTTCGACGCGATCCGCTTTATCCTCGATGCGGGACGGCTGAACGATGCGCTCTCCCGGGAAGGTTTACGTGGCAACTGGGGGTTGCATATTGGTGCGACGCTCAATAAACAGCGCACACGCGGATGGATGGCGCAGGATCTGGGTTCAGACATTGTTATCCGCACCAGCGCAGCCTCGGATGCCCGCATGGGGGGCGCGACGCTGCCGGCGATGAGCAACTCGGGTTCCGGGAATCAGGGCATCACCGCCACCATGCCGGTGGTGGTGGTGGCTGAGCACGTTCAGGCCGATGACGAACGGCTGGCGCGGGCGCTGATGCTCTCGCACCTGTCGGCGATCTATATCCATTACCAGCTTCCGCGCTTGTCCGCGCTGTGTGCGGCGACAACGGCCGGAATGGGGGCTGCGGCGGGGATGGCGTGGCTGATGGGCGGTTCTTACCAGACAATTTCCATGGCGATCGGCAGTATGATCGGCGACGTCAGCGGGATGATCTGTGACGGGGCGTCTAACAGTTGCGCAATGAAGGTCTCGACCAGCGTCACCAGCGCCTGGAAAGCCGTGATGATGGCGTTGGATGATACTGCCGTGACGGGTAATGAGGGGATTGTGGCGCACGACGTGGAGCAGTCGATCGCGAACCTGTGCGCGCTGGCGTGCCGCTCGATGCAGGCAACGGACCGGCAGATTATTGAGATTATGGCGAGTAAGGTGTAAAAATTTCCCCTCACCCCAACCCCTCTCCCCATAGGGGCGAGGGGCTCGCTCGTTCCCTCTCCCCTTTGGGGAGAGGGCTAGGGTGAGGGGGGGGTTAAACCGGCAAATCAATCAGCAGCGCGCGCAGCGGCGTATCCGCCACCAGGGTGATATTCGCTTCATCACGAATAAACGCGCCGTCGCCGCAGGTGAGCGCCTCTTTCTCTTCCGCGTGCGTCACCGCATGCACCGTACCGTGAATGGACTGCAGATAGGCGCGCGGGCCATGAAGCTGGAAGCTTGCCTGTTCACCTTTTTTCAGTTCGATATGGTGCAGCCACACCTGCTGGCGTAACTGCAGGCTGCCTTTGCTGCCGTCTGGCGAGGCAATCAGCTGCTGTTTATCGCCCTTCAGATCGATTTTTTGCACCAGCGGATTTTCCCGCTCCGGACAGGCATCCAGCCACAGCTGCATGCGGGTCAGCGTTTTGTCTTTGCTGAGGTTATGCTCGCTATAGCTAATACCCGGCTGCGTGGAAATTAACAGCGCCTCGCCAGCCTTCGCCTGGACATGATTGCCCTCGCTATCGCGGTATTCTGCCTCGCCTTCCAGGATCAGGTTCAGGATATCGACTTTCGGGTACGTGCGCGGCTGGAAGGACGCGCCCGGGGCGAGCACTTCCTGGTTCAATACGCGCAGTGAAGCGTAACCGAGAAGTTTAGGGTCAAAGTAGTGTCCAAAGGAAAAGGTGTAGCGGGCCTGCAACCAACCGAAATCGGCTTGTCCGCACTGTTTCGCTGTTCTTGTCGTAATCATAAACTTGACCTCTCTTTACACTAAATCAATGGTAAAGGTATGGACGCTGCATTGTTAGCCAGATATTCTGCCCGGTATGTTCAAATTTCCTGAATGAGAACGAGATGGCTAAAGAGAGAGCATTGACGCTTGAGGCGCTTCGCGTCATGGACGCGATTGACAGGCGCGGCAGTTTTGCCGCGGCGGCAGATGAACTGGGGCGCGTTCCGTCTGCGCTGAGCTATACCATGCAAAAGCTGGAGGAGGAGCTGGATGTTGTGCTCTTCGATCGCTCCGGCCATCGAACAAAATTCACCAACGTTGGGCGGATGCTGCTGGAGCGCGGCCGCGTATTGCTGGAAGCGGCGGATAAACTGACGACCGATGCCGAAGCGCTGGCCCGCGGCTGGGAAACCCATCTGACGTTAGTGACCGAAGCGCTGGTGCCCACCGAGGCGCTGTTCCCGCTGGTGGACAGACTGGCCGCGAAAGCCAATACCCAGCTGTCGATCATCACCGAGGTACTGGCCGGGGCGTGGGAGCGTCTTGAGACGGGCAGGGCGGATATCGTCATTGCGCCGGATATGCATTTCCGCTCATCGTCAGAAATTAACTCGCGCAAACTGTACAGCGTGATGAACGTCTACGTCGCTGCGCCGGGTCACCCGATCCATCAGGAGCCGGAACCGCTCTCTGAGGTCACGCGCGTGAAATACCGCGGCGTGGCGGTGGCGGATACCGCGCGCGAGCGCCCGGTGTTAACGGTGCAGTTGCTGGATAAACAGCCGCGTCTGACGGTGACGTCGCTGGAAG
The DNA here is from genome assembly GCF_001729745.1 of Enterobacter hormaechei subsp. hoffmannii. GTDB lineage: Bacteria > Pseudomonadota > Gammaproteobacteria > Enterobacterales > Enterobacteriaceae > Enterobacter > Enterobacter intestinihominis. Next base: position 3,907,106 of record NZ_CP017186.1, on the reverse strand, counting down.
ATAAGCGTCAGGCGCTGCTGGCGGGGCTGGGCGTGGCGACCATGCCGTATCCGTTCGTCGAAAAGGACATTGCAGAGGGACGGCTGCGCGTTGTCAGCCCGGAATACACCAGCGAAGTGGATATTATTATGGCGTGGCGTCGTGACAGCATGGGCGAAGCCAAATCGTGGTGTTTACGCGAAATTCCGAAGCTTTTCACGCAATATAATAAATAAAATCGTAATTTGTAGGCCCGGTAAGCGAAGCGCCACCGGGCTTTTTTTTATGCGCAGATCTTCGGATCCGGACCAAAGCGGTTTTCTCCCGGCGTTCCGCTCTGACAGTTGAAAATCAAAATCACGATCCAGCCGATAAGCGGGATCAACAGCAACAGCAGCCACCACGCCGAACGATCGGTGTCGTGAAGACGACGAAACAGTACGGCCCATGAAGGCAGCAGAACCAACACACCATAAATGGTGGTGAGAATGCCTTCGCCCCCCTCGCGTTCCCAGCCGAGGATTTTGTCCACAATACCCAGCACCATAATCAGGACGAAGTTCACCAGAACGAACATCCAGTACTCTTTACGGCGGGCACGGCCACCAAATCCAACGTAGTTGCGCAGTACTTTTAAATACCAGTCCATTTTTCCTTGCCTCTTAGTCAGTCAATCACTTGTTTTCTAAGCGATCGAGGTAAGGATAGATGTATGCCGTGAATTAAAAAAGGGAATCAATTGATTCCCTAAATAATTATCCGAAACGCACGTCGCGCCCGTGTGGTTCATCCAGATCCTGCCACGGACCAATGGAGATAATGCCCGTTGGGTTGATGGTCTTATGACTGCGGAAATAATGGGTGCGAATATGGTCAAAATTGACCGTCTCCGCAATACCCGGCATCTGATAGATGTCGCGCAGGAAACCGTGCAGGTTCAGATAATCGCTGATGCGATGCTTGTCGCACTTGAAGTGGGTGACATACACCGGATCGAAGCGGATCAGCGTCGTCCACAGGCGGATGTCTGCTTCGGTGAGGCGATCGCCCGCTAAATAACGATGCTGGCCGAGGATCTGCTCCAGACGTTCCAGGGATCCAAACACGTTGCCGACCGCTTCGTCGTACGCTTCCTGACTGGTGGCAAAACCGGCTTTATAGACGCCGTTGTTGACGTTGTCGTAGATCCAGCCGTTCAGCTCGTCAATTTTCTCGCGCAGCTCAACCGGATAGTAATCCCCGGCGCGGGCGCCGTGCGCGTCAAACGCGGTATTGAACATGCGAATGATTTCAGCGGATTCATTGCTGACGATCGTCTGGTTTTTCTTGTCCCACAGCACAGGCACCGTTACGCGTCCGGTGTAGTGCGGATCGGCGCGCAGATAAAGCTGATACAGGAAATCGTGATGATAAAGCTCATCACCCGTCGCGGCCGGGAAGTCACTGTCGAACGTCCAGCCGTTTTCCAGCATCAGCGGGTTGACCACCGAAACCGGAATTAGCGATTCGAGACCTTTAAGTTTGCGCACAATCAGCGTGCGGTGCGCCCACGGACAGGCGAGAGAAACATACAGATGATAACGATCTTTCTCCGCCGCAAAGCCCCCTTCGCCACTCGGGCCGGGTGCGCCGTCGGCGGTCAGCCAGTTACGGAAGGCCGAAACAGAGCGCTTAAAGCGTCCACCGGTGGATTTGGTGTCATACCAGACATCCTGCCAGACGCCGTCTACGAGTTGTCCCATTTTTTACTCCTCCGTCAGATAGCAAAAGCGAGGAGATGTCTCCTCGCTTTGAATTTAATCAGTATAGCGTGCTTACCACTTCTTATTCAGAAGACGGTCGATGCTGTAGGCGCCCGGACCCGTGATAGCCAGCAGCAGGAAGCCACCCGCGATGGTCAGGTTTTTCATGAACATCAGGGAGTTCACGCCTTCCGCAAAGTTGCTGTGGAAGATGAACGCGGTCAGCAGGGTAAAGCCTGCGGTGAACAGCGCCGTGGTGCGGGTCAGGAAACCGAACAGCACTGCCAGGCCGCCGCCGAACTCAAGCAGGATGGTCAGTGGCAGCAGGAAACCCGGTACGCCCATCGCTTCCATATACTGCTGAGTGCCCGCATAGCCGGTAATTTTGCCCCAGCCTGCGGTGATGAACAGCACAGGCATCAGAATACGCGCTACCAATACACCAACATCATCTAATTTTTTCATTTTACTCTCCAGGAAACCACATCAGCGGCTAAACGTTATTTGCGTGCAAATTCGGGTAGATACCGCGTCTTTGCTGTCGATGGAGAGGAGTGTAAACGGGGCGGATGGCAATTGTTAGCAAGGAAAACTGTCAATCTTTTTCAAAGATATTGAGTAAGGGAGCATGAAGAGATTTTGCCTGGTGACGGCTACGCCTTACCCGGCCTACTTTTTTACCGTAGGCCGGGTAAGCGCAGTGCCACCCGGCGAGAAGGCTAGCGCAGCTGCTGCTGACGAATCGTTGCTTTCACCAGACGCCATGCGCTCCAGACACCAAAGCCACGGCGTGCCCAGCGAATCAGCATGTTTGGATGACGAATCGTCCAGATCGCCATCACGCTGCTACCCACCAGCGCCCACGATCGCAGGCTTAGAAGAGTATTCCAGCCGCGATCGTAACGCTGGGTCAGCTCCAGCCAGTCGCGACGGCTGGCGGACAGGTCCAGCCGCTGCTGCTGGATCTGGCTCAGCAGATACGCTTTCCGCTTTTGACGTTCGGCTTTGTCGCTCACGACTTATCATCCTCCAGCAGGGCGCGGTCGTTGGCCAGCTCCTGGCGCGTATGGCGCAGGAAGGTCGACGTGCGCGCTTTATGCAGGGTCCAGATACCGCCTATCAGCGCCGCCACCAGCAGAACCACGGTAGTCGCAATCATCGCGTTCAGCCGATACTGTGGATCGATAGCCCAGATGATTAACACCATCAGGCTCATCAGACCAAACGCGGCAAAGAGCATCGTAAGCCCAAGCATGAGCAGCATCTGGAAGAGATTGGCTTTCTCCTCTTCCAGTTCCACTACCGCAAGCCGGACGCGCGTTTCGGCAATCCCGACCAGCGTCGTAAGAATACGCTGGCCGATGCCGAGGACGTTTTTAGCAGGCCCTTGTGCGTGACGTGGATCTTCCATAATCAACGACGCGTCAGCAGGACACCCAGCACCACACCCACTGCGGCACCAATACCAACGCCTGTCCATGGATTGTCACGTACATATTCGTCTGCGCGCGCAGCCGCTTCGCGGGTCTGTTTCGCCAGTGCATCACCGGTTTCACCCAGACGGTAGCGGCTTTCTTTCAGTGCCTGCTCCGCTTTGCTGCGCAGTTTGCTGACTTCTTCTTTCGATTTATCGGCAGAAGAGTTCAGCACCTCTTCCAGGGTGTCCGCCAGGGATTTCAGCTCAGCGCGCAGATGTTCTGAAGTTGTATCTTTTGACATGATTCTCTCCTGTTGAGATTTCCGTTAACTCAATAATCGCGAGCTTCCAGCGCTTTCAGTTCGTCCTGCGCCTCTTGCAACTTCCTCTCGCGCTTGGCAATTTTTTCCGCATCACCTTTCTCTTTCGCTTCTTGCAGGTCTTGACGGCGCTCGGCTATCTCGTCCTTCTGTTCAGCGATTTTTTCCTGATGATCGGCACGCAGCTTGCTGTCCGTACAATTGTCTTTCACTTCGCTCAGCGCTTTTTTCAGTCCGTCGATCCGGTGCTGATTGTTATGCTTTTCGGCATAACTGATTTCGCGTTGAATATCCTGTTCTTTCTCCTGACAAAGAGACATAGCGAAGGAAGCTGTGCTTAAAGAAAAAAGGGCCAGAGCCAGGGTGATGCGGTATTTCATTATAGAAACCTTCCATTGTGTTACGGCGTAAGCCGTGTTCCAGAACTATGCGGAGAACATCTGAGGGGTGCTCCGCGTACTTAAGCATAGTAAGTAAACGGGAGTTTCACCAAAGTGGGTGAAAATATTCGGAATATTAGTCGTTAGCCAAATCGATGCGACGTGTCGCGTAACCGTGACATCCAGGAGGCTACGTGGCTGTCATCATCCTGTTGCGCGATGATGTAACCCTGCGGCAACGTGCGGTCCAGCACCGCTTTCGCCGCGGCGCTTTGCGCACTGGAGTCAAATTTTATCAGCAGCACATCGTCTTGCGGCGTGATGCTCTTAAAGCGGATCCCGTTAGCGTCCAGATGATGCCAGATGGAAAAACCATCCGGCACGCTGGTTCCTTGACTCACAGGACGGATAGTCAGCGTCGACTCCTGGTGCTGTAGGGCAGACCATAGCAGGATGAGAGCGCTGAACATCATTAGCGCGACGATGGCGTAAGAGAAGCGGCGCAGCGCGAGCGGGGAGATAACCATCGTTAACCCCTGGCTCCGTATTTCTTTTTCCACAGTACGACCAGTGAACCGACCAGGCCAAACACCAGCAGGACGACGGGCAGCAGCATCAGGCAAGACATCAGCTGGTCTTCATATTTCATAAAGACCGGCGTTTTACCGAGCGCGTAGCCGAGCGTGGTCAGGATCAGAACCCACAGCAGGCCGCTCATCCAGTTAAAGAACTGGAAGCGCGCGCTGCTCAGGCCGGACAAGCCCGCAATGGTCGGCAGCAGGGTGCGTACGAATGCGATAAAGCGGCCAATCAGCAAGGCGGAGAGCCCGTGCTTATGGAAAAGGTGGTGCGCTCGCTGGTGATAATGTGCCGGAAGATGCGAAAGCCAGTTCTGAACGATTCGCGTGTTGCCCAGCCATCGCCCCTGAATATAACTCACCCAGCAACCCAGGCTGGCGGCAATGGTCAACAGCAGAACCGTTTGTGGGAAAGCCATCGCCCCTTTTGCACAGAGCACCCCAACCAGCACCAGCAGGCTGTCGCCCGGTAAAAAGGCAGCAGGCAGCAGACCGTTCTCAAGGAACAGGATCATAAATAACACAAAGTAGAGCATGCCAATCATGGACGGGTTGGCCAGCGTTTCGAAATCCTGAGCCCAGAGGGCGTTCAGTAGTTGGGTCAAAAGTTCCATTCAGTGTTCCTGGAAATCGGTTAACGTCACGCCTGTCATTCGGGAAAACAGCACGGCGACATTGTTATGATTTCATTATGGTCGCTCGCGGACACAATGATGTGTGGCCAACACTGTTCCCTGTTAATTGGCTGGTTAGCAAGCACTAACTTACAAAATAACGAAGTGAATCCAATTGTAACAAAGCCCGACGTTCTGCGTCACAGAATTTGAGGGGAAACACGATTTTGGCGTAAGCCACGGAGGGGAGCGAGAGATTTTACAAAGGCTGACACTATAGAGGTTTTCTTACCCTGTCTGGCCGGAAGGCGCGGCGGTGCGCCTGCCAGCAGTTCAGGAGGTTATTTTGCGACATTGGTCGCGGTATCGAGGTGAACCACCGGATTATCAGCAAAAAGATAGCGGTCAGCGTTAAATTCAAAGTCATCACTCGTTTCATTAAAAAGCATCTGTTTAGTGTTCTCCAGATGCTGCCACATTGCCAGTTTCGCCGCATGCGGATCTTTACGAATCAGGGCCTTAAGAATCTGGTCGTGGTCGTCACACCAGTTATCTACCGTGCGGGAATCAATGTGATCGTGCAGTTTCTTCCAGTACGGGTTGTGAACGCGCTGAGTCCACATTTTTTCAACGATTGCCGCCAGCGCTGTGTTCTGAGTCGCAAGGGCGACCTGAACGTGGAATTGCAGGTCCCATTCGGAATCGCGGAAACATTTTTCTTTACGCGCATGATCCTGGATTTCCATCAGCTTCATGATGTCCTGCTTGGTGACCTGCGTCGCTGCGAATTCTGCGATATTGCTTTCAATCAGCTGGCGAGCCTGGAGAAGCTCAAACGGACCGTAGCTGGCAAATTCCAGACTTTCGTCCGGCGTGGGGGAGTGTTTCGCCTGGCTGGAAATCACGTGAATACCGGAACCTTTGCGTACCTCAACATACCCTTCAACTTCCAGCATGATGATGGCTTCGCGGACCACCGTACGGCTGACGCTTTTTTCATCCGCAATAAAACGCTCAGCGGGAAGTTTATCACCGACAAGATAGACCCCTTGCTCGATCCGATCTTTCAGCTCGGCGGCAAGTTGTTGATATAAACGACGTGATTCGGTGATTTCCATATGCGCTCCAGGCAGGGTACGGCGAATGATTTGTTATACCACTTTTGCGTGCCACTCTCCAGATTTCGCCATTAAAAAAGCCGCCCGGAGGCGGCTTTTGCGACGTTTTTGCCGGGTGGCGCTACGCTTACCCGGCCTACGGTTTTATCGGGTGTTGTAGGCCGGGTAAGGCGGAGCCGCCACCCGGCACAACAAGCTAACTCTGCGTCGCCGGTCCCCCAAGGGACTCTTTCGCCAGTTCCTCGGCGGATTTACTCTTCAGCACCGTCCAGATAACCACTGCACCCAGCAGGTCGAAGATGGCCAGTACCGCGAACAGCGGGCTGAAACCGATGGTGTCTGCCAGCGCGCCGACCACCAGCGCAAACAGGGTACTTGCGGTCCAGGCGGCCATCCCGGTCAGACCGTTGGCGGTGGCAACTTCGTTACGACCAAACACGTCGGACGAGAGCGTAATCAGCGCGCCAGACAGAGACTGGTGAGCAAAGCCCCCGATACACAGCAGGGCGATAGCCACGTAAGGACTGGTGAACAGGCCAATCATGCCAGGGCCAATCATCAGCAGGGCGCCCATGGTGACCACCATCTTACGGGACACAATCAGGTTCACGCCAAACCAGCGCTGGAACAGCGGTGGCAGGTAGCCGCCGACGATACAGCCCAGGTCTGCAAACAGCATTGGCATCCAGGCGAACATCGCGATCTCTTTCAGGTTAAAGCCGTAGACTTTGAACATGAACAGCGGGATCCAGGCGTTGAACGTACCCCAGGCCGGTTCCGCCAGGAAGCGTGGCAGGGCGATACCCCAGAACTGACGGGTACCCAGGATCTGCCAGACGGACATTTTTTTACCGTTGTCGGTCTGATGATGAGATTCCTGACCATTGATAATGTAGTCACGTTCTTCGGTAGACAGCTTTTTCTGATCGCGCGGGTGTTTATAGAAGATCAGCCACGCCATGGCCCAGGCAAAGCTCAGCACACCGGAGATGATGAACGCCATTTGCCAGCTGTGCATCACAATCGCCCACACCACCAGTGGCGGAGCAATCATCGCCCCGATGGAGGAACCCACGTTGAAGTAACCGACAGCGATTGAACGTTCTTTTGCCGGGAACCATTCAGAGCTGGCTTTCAGACCCGCAGGGATCATCGCCGCTTCGGCAGCACCTACCGCACCACGCGCCAGCGCCAGCCCGCCCCAGCTGCCAGCCAGCGCCGTCGCCCCGCAGAAGACGGCCCATGCTACAGCGAAGAAGGCATAACCAATTTTTGTACCCAGAATATCAAGAACATAACCTGCAACAGGCTGCATTACGGTGTAAGCGGCAGAATACGCCGCAATGATGTAAGAGTATTGTTGTGTGGAGATATGTAACTCTTCCATCAACGTTGGCGCCGCTGCTGCCACGGTGTTACGTGTCAGGTAGCCCAGCACGGTGCCGAGCGTCACCAGTGCGATCATGTACCAACGTAACCCTTTAATTTTACGCATGTAAAACCTCATCGTTATGTTATTTCCGTGTCGGGACACGGCAACAACTCAACCGTTGCCGGGAGCTGTTCTGTAACGGGAGGGGCGTAACCGGGAACCTGTCCCGGAACGGCCCGAACCTTGCCATAAGTCATCGTGCTAAGTCGGCTTCCGTACCGTTAAATCCGATGTAACAAACACCGGTAATGCATTCCGTCGGCTTATAGTTTGCGACGGCGAAAAGATAACTTGTCATACAACTTTAAAAGGTGAGTGACATCACAAAAGAGTGAATCTTTGTAGGGATATTATGCGGCGTGCGCAAAGCCAGATCTGGCGCGGCCTGCAAGAAGGTTTACCCCTTTGAGGGTAATTTATTTGTCGACGTTTATTGATCTAACTCACGAAAAAAACGTCGGACTCTGGAAATTGGTGTGATAACTTTGCAGCATCTGAACATAAGCTTTCTGACGCTCCCGTAATGAGGAAGACGATAATGACACCGTTTATGACCGAAGATTTCCTGTTAGATACCGAATTTGCTCGCCGCCTGTACCACGACTACGCAAAAGATCAGCCGATTTTCGACTACCACTGCCATTTACCGCCGCAACAGGTTGCCGAAAATTACCGTTTCAAAAACCTGTATGATATCTGGCTGAAGGGTGACCATTATAAATGGCGCGCGATGCGCACCAACGGCGTGGCCGAGCGCCTGTGTACCGGCGACGCGACCGATCGCGAGAAGTTTGACGCCTGGGCCGCTACCGTTCCCCACACCATCGGTAACCCGTTATACCACTGGACGCACCTCGAACTGCGTCGTCCTTTTGGTATCACCGGCAAGCTGCTCTCTCCCGCCACGGCGGATGAGATCTGGGATCAGTGCAACGAACTGCTGGCGCAGGAAAGCTTCTCGGCGCGCGGCATCATGCAGCAGATGAACGTGAAGATGGTGGGCACAACCGACGATCCGATCGACTCCCTGGAGCACCACGCGGTTGTCGCGAAGGACAGCACCTTTGACATCAAAGTGCTGCCAAGCTGGCGTCCGGATAAAGCCTTCAACATTGAGCTGCCGACCTTTAATGACTACATGACGAAGCTGGCGGAAGTATCGGATACCGATATCCGTCGTTTCGCCGATCTGCAATCCGCGCTGACCAAACGTCTGGATCACTTTGCCGCACACGGCTGTAAAGTGTCTGACCACGCGCTGGACGTGGTGCTGTTCGCGGATTCCAGCGAAGCCGAGCTGGACAGCATCCTGGCGCGTCGTCTCTCCGGCGAAGCCCTGAGCGAGCATGAAGTCGCCCAGTTCAAAACCGCGGTGCTGGTGTTCCTCGGTGCGGAATATGCCCGTCGCGGCTGGGTTCAGCAGTACCATATCGGCGCGCTGCGTAATAACAACCAGCGTCAGTTTAAACTGCTGGGCGCGGACGTAGGCTTTGACTCCATCAACGACCGCCCTCTGGCGGAAGAGCTGTCAAAACTGCTGAGCAAACAGAACGAGCAAAACCTGCTGCCGAAAACCATTCTCTACTGCCTGAATCCGCGCGATAACGAAGTGCTGGGCACCATGATCGGCAACTTCCAGGGCGAAGGGATGCCGGGCAAGATGCAGTTCGGTTCCGGCTGGTGGTTTAACGATCAAAAAGACGGCATGGAGCGTCAGATGACGCAGCTGGCGCAGCTCGGCCTGTTGAGCCGCTTCGTTGGCATGCTGACCGACAGCCGCAGTTTCCTCTCCTATACCCGCCATGAATATTTCCGCCGCATTCTGTGCCAGATGATTGGCCGCTGGGTGCACGCGGGCGAAGCGCCAGCGGATATCCAGCTGCTGGGCGAAATGGTGAGAAACATCTGCTTTAACAATGCGCGTGACTACTTCGCCATTGAACTGAACTAAGGCCGTTTGAGGTTGATATGCAATACATCAAAATCCATTCGCTGGATAACGTTGCCGTCGCGCTGGCAGATTTAGCCGAAGGGATGGAAGTGACCTTCGACAACCAGTCGGTGACGTTACGCCAGGCCATTGGACGTGGACATAAGTTTGCCCTGATCCCCATCGCGAAAGGGGAGAACGTGGTGAAGTACGGTTTGCCCATCGGTCATGCGCTGGCGGATATTGCGCCGGGTGAATACATTCATTCCCACAATACCCGCACCAACCTCAGCGATCTGGACGAGTACAGCTATCAACCTGACTTCCAGCCAGAAGAAGGACAGGCGGCCGATCGTGAGGTACAGATTTACCGCCGCGCCAGCGGCGAGGTGGGGATCCGCAATGAGCTGTGGATCCTCCCGACTGTCGGCTGCGTGAACGGGATCGCGCGTCAAATTCAGACGCGTTTCCTGAAAGAGACTAATGATGCTGAAGGCACCGACGGTGTGCATCTATTCAGTCACACCTATGGATGCTCCCAGCTGGGTGACGACCACATCAATACCCGTACCATGCTGCAAAACATGGTGCGCCACCCGAACGCGGGCGCGGTGCTGGTGATCGGCCTCGGCTGCGAGAACAATCAGGTCGACGCCTTCCGCGACACGCTGGGCGAATTTGACCCTGAGCGCGTGCACTTTATGGTGTGTCAGCACCAGGACGACGAAGTGGAAGCGGGCGTTGAACAGCTGCATCAGCTGTACGAGGTGATGCGTCACGACAAGCGCGAGCCGGGCAAGCTGAGCGAACTGAAGTTTGGCCTGGAGTGCGGCGGATCTGATGGCCTTTCCGGCATTACCGCTAACCCAATGCTGGGTCGCTTCTCGGATTACGTGATTGCCAACGGCGGCACTACGGTGCTGACCGAAGTGCCGGAGATGTTCGGCGCAGAGCGCATTCTGATGAGCCACTGCCGCGACGAAGAGACCTTTGAGAAGACCGTCACCATGGTCAACGACTTCAAACAGTACTTCATCGCCCATAACCAGCCGATATACGAGAACCCCTCGCCGGGTAACAAAGCGGGCGGGATCACCACGCTTGAAGAGAAATCCCTGGGCTGCACTCAAAAAGCGGGCGCCAGCCAGGTGGTGGACGTGCTGCGCTACGGTGAGCGGCTGAAAACGCACGGCCTGAACCTGCTCAGCGCACCGGGCAACGATGCGGTCGCCACCAGCGCGCTGGCGGGAGCGGGCTGTCATATGGTGCTGTTCAGTACCGGTCGCGGTACGCCGTACGGCGGGTTTGTGCCGACGGTGAAAATCGCCACTAACAGCGAACTGGCGGCGAAGAAAAAGCACTGGATCGACTTTGATGCGGGCCAACTGATCCACGGCAAAGCGATGCCGCAGCTGCTGAGCGAATTCGTGGACACGATTGTGGAATTTGCCAGCGGCAGGCAGACCTGCAACGAGAAGAACGACTTCCGCGAGCTGGCGATCTTTAAGAGTGGTGTGACGCTATAAGTCGGGTGCGGGCTGGTGCCCTCACCCCGGCCCTCTCCCACAGCGAGAGGGTGCAAACACTAAAAACGGCAACACATGTTGCCGTTTTGCATTTACCTTGTAGGCCCGGTAAGGCGTAGCCGCCACCGGGCTTTTCTTTTTAACTGCGCAGGGCGTTCTTCGCTAAACGCGCATCTTCCGCCTGACAGGCTGCGGCGGTAAACAGCACGTCGGTAGAGGAGTTCAGCGCGGTTTCGCAGGAATCCTGCAATACGCCGATAATGAAACCGACCGCGACAACCTGCATGGCAATCTCGTTCGGAATACCGAACATGTTACAGGCCAGCGGGATCAGCAGCAGAGAGCCGCCCGCCACGCCGGATGCGCCACAGGCACACAGTGATGCAACGACGCTCAGCAGCAGCGCGGTTGGCAGATCTACCGGAATACCCAGCGTATGCACCGCCGCCAGCGTCAGCACGGTGATGGTAATCGCCGCACCGGCCATGTTCACGGTTGCACCCAGGGGAATCGACACCGAATAGGTATCGCGGTCCAGGTTCAGCTTCTCCGCCAGCGCCATGTTCACCGGTATGTTCGCCGCTGAGCTGCGGGTGAAGAAGGCATACACGCCGCTCTCGCGCAGGCAGGTCAGCACCAGCGGATACGGGTTGCGGCGGATCTGCCAGAACACCAGCAGCGGGTTGATCACCAGCGCCACCAGCAGCATACAGCCGACCAGGACGACCAGCAGCTGCGCGTAGCCCCACAGTGCGTCGAAACCGGTGGTGGCCAGCGTCGAAGAAACCAGACCAAAGATACCGACTGGTGCAAAGCGAATCACCAGCTTCACCATGAAGGTCACTGCATTGGACAAATCGTTAACCAGGTTTTTCGTGGTCTCGTTGCCATGACGCAGCGCGAAGCCCAGACCAATCGCCCAGACCAGGATGCCAATGTAGTTTCCGTTCATCAGTGCGGTGATGGGGTTAGAGACCATGCTCATCAGCAGGCCGCGAAGGACTTCCACAATCCCGGACGGCGGGGTGATATCACCGGCCGCGCTGGTCAGGTGCAGCGTGGACGGGAACAGGAAGCTAAACACAACGGCCGTTAAGGCAGCAGAGAAGGTTCCCAGCAGATACAGGAACAGAATAGGGCGAATGTTGGTTTTTTGTCCGTGCTGGTGGTTGGCAATCGACGCCATCACCAGCATCAGCACCAGTACCGGGGCGACGGCCTTCAGTGCGCCAACGAAAAGGGTGCCGAGCAGTCCCGTCGCTTCCGCGGCAGGTTTTGACACCATCGCCAGCAGAATACCCAGTACCAACCCGACCAGAATTTGTTTTACAAGACTGCCCTGCGCCAGGCGCGCAAGCAGGCCCTTAGATTGTGTGCTCATACGTTATTCCTGAGTGAAATTGCGTTCCATCCTGGATGTGCTCTAAGTCACATTTGTATCCGGATGTAAGTATTTGTTTGCCTGGTTGAGTATCAGGGAAAGCAGCGAAAGGCGGAAGCGTAAAATGCTGGATTTTACGTGTTGCGTCATGTTTTTTAACTATTGGTTAACGAAAGTGCCGGGTGGCGCTGCGCTTACCCGGCCTGCATTGCATTTCCCCCTCTCCCCGTGGGAGAGGGGTGGGGTGAGGGCATCAGCCCGCACCGAACGTTGCACTAAGCCTGCTGCTTCTTATCGTGCTGGCGGTTAACCCAGGTATTGATAATCAGCGTCACCAGCAGAATGCCAAACACCACGCCGAGCGAAATGGCGATCGGGATATGGTAGAAATCAACGATCAGCATCTTGATACCGATAAAGACCAGAATCACCGACAGACCGTACTTCAGCATTGAGAAGCGCTCTGCCGCGCCCGCCAGCAGGAAGTACATCGCACGCAGGCCGAGGATCGCGAACAGGTTCGAGGTCAGCACGATGAACGGGTCGGTGGTAACCGCGAAGATAGCCGGGATACTGTCCACCGCGAAAATCACGTCGCTCAGCTCGACCAGAATCAGCACCAGCAGCAGCGGGGTGGCGAACAGCAGGCCGTTCTTACGCACGAAGAAATGCTCGCTCTCGATCTTGTCCGTCATGCGCAGATGACCCCGGATCCACTTCACCAGCGGCTTATCACCGATACCGGTATCGTCTTCTTTCGCCAGCGCCATTTTGACCCCGGTGAACAGCAGGAACGCACCAAACACGTACAGCAGCCATTCGAACTGGGTAATCAGCCAGCTACCGGCGAAGATCATGATGGTACGCAAAATGATGGCGCCCAGCACGCCGTATACCAGCACGCGGCGTTGCAGGGCCGCAGGCACGGCGAAGTAACTGAACAGCATCAGCCAGACGAAGACGTTATCAACCGCCAGCGCTTTTTCAATCAGATAGCCGGTGAGGAAGGCGAGTGCCTGAGGATCGGCCACCGCGCGACCTTCGGTTGAGGCCAGATACCACCAGAAGGCGGCGCAGAAAAGAAGTGAGAGGGTAACCCATACCAGCGACCAGACGGCGGCTTGCTTAACGCTCATGCCGTGTTCGCCGCGACGACCCTGCAAAAAGAGGTCGATCGCCAGCATGATGAGCACGACAACCGCGAATCCGCCCCACAGCATTGGAGTGCCGACAGAATGCATACTATTTTCCTTACACATAAAAAAACAAAAACGGCTATGGTCAGAAGACGATAGCCGTTAGCTTTTTATGCATAGACCTCGCCTTCCGGCAAGGTCTCACTTACAACCACGAAGGTTGCCCGGCGACCGGATGCGGTTTTGCACGCATCGTAATGACGATCCACCGGCGAAGAAGTTACTCCCCTTTGCAGGTAACAAATTATGTCAGACCATCGATTTCGTCAATGGGCTGCACGATTTCATTACACAGCTTTACGCGACGGCTTCCACATTCACGCCGTCTGCGGGGAAGATTACGCCGGTCTGTCGGCGGATCTCCGTTTGCAGCTTCGCCGTGGTGCGGCTGATCGCCAGTCCCGGGTGGTTCACTTCGTTGTCTTCTACCAGACGGGCGAAGACCTCTGCCTCATAAAGCATAGTGTTAATATGCTGAGGCTGCGTCAGCTCCTGCGCTTTTCCGCCGCGCGGAACGATGCTGAGCTTCTGGCATTCGGAGATTTTTTCGATCACCAGCGAGCCGTCTTCGCCCTGAATTTCGCTTGGCAGCACGGAGTCGCTGACCTTCGAGTGCTGCAACGTCACGCTGAAATCGCCGTAGTCCAGCACCACAACGCCGTGTGCATCCACGCCGCTCTCCAGCAGGCTGGCGGTGGCCGTCACGCCGTGTGGTTCCCCCCACAGCGCAACCGCAGAGGCCAGGCAGTAAAAACCGATATCCATAATCGAGCCATTCGAGAAGGCCGGGTTAAAGGTGTTCGGGTTTTCGCCGTCCAGATAGCGCTGGTAGCGCGAGGAATACTGGCAGTAGTTGATAAAGGCTTTACGCACTTTGCCAATTTTCGGCAGGGACTGCTGCAACAGCAGGAAGTTGGGCAGGCTGGCGGTTTTGAACGCTTCAAACAGCACCACCTGGTTTTCGCGGGCAAGCGCAATGGCGGCTTCCACTTCGTGGATATTCGACGCCAGCGGCTTCTCGCAGATCACATGCTTTTTATGGCTGAGGAACAGCTTCGTTTGCGGGAAGTGCAGAGCATTCGGGCTGGCGATATAGACCGCGTCAATGGCGTCGCTTTGCGCCATCTCATCGAGTGAGGTGAACAGATGTTCAACCAGGTAGTCATTCGCAAAACTTTGCGCCTGCTCAAGGCTGCGGGAATAGACTGCGGTGAGCTTATATTTGCCGGTTTCGTGGGCGGCGTCGACGAACTGGCGCGTGATCCAGTTCGTACCGATGACTGCGAAACGTATCATAAACGTTTACGTACTCCGTAGCAGGGAACCTAAAGCCACTGTAGCACGTCCTCATGACATTTCGCGTGCGCTACTGCGCATTACTCTTTAACGATAAATGCGTCAGCCACAAACGGGTATCAAACTCCAGCTGGTGGTACTGCGGCTCCATATGGCAGCACAGGGAATAGAACGCTTTGTCGTGATCTTTCTCTTTCAGGTGCGCCAGCTCGTGCACCACGATCATCCGCAGAAAGGCTTCCGGCGCATTGCGAAAGACGGTCGCGACGCGGATCTCCGCCTTAGCCTTCAGCTTGCCGCCCTGCACGCGGGAGATGGCGGTATGCAGGCCGAGCGCGTTTTTCAGCACGTGGATCTTGTTGTCGTACATCACCTTGTTGATCGGCGGGGCGCTCTTCAGATACTGGCTTTTCAGATCCTGCGTATACTGCCAGAGGGCTTTGTCAGTCGCGAAATCATGCGTGCCCGGGTAGCGTTTTTCCAGCACCGCGCCGAGCTTTCCCCCGGCGATCAGGCCGCGAACCTGGGATAGTAATTGCTCCGGGTAGCCCTGGAGATAAGTCAGCTGGTTCATCAAAACCCCAAAATAGTGTGAAAACGGGTATACTCACGCACCCTTTTCAGGGATACGCCAAATTTTACCATTCAGGAGGGCCGATGAGCCACTTAGACAACGGTTTCCGTTCACTCAACCTTAAACGTTTCCCGGAAACGGACGACGTGAACCCGCTTCAGGCGTGGGAAGCGGCGGATGAATATCTGCTGCAGCAGTTGGATGAGACTGAAATCCGCGGCCCGGTTCTGATCCTGAATGACGCGTTTGGCGCGCTGGGCTGTGCGCTGGCGGAACATGCGCCTTACAGTATCGGCGATTCTTACTTAAGCGAGCTGGCGACGCGTGAAAACCTGCGTCACAACGATATCGACGAATCCAGCGTGAAGTTCCTCGACAGCACCGCGGACTACCCGCAGGCGCCAGGGGTGGTGCTGATTAAAGTGCCCAAAACCATGGCGCTGCTGGAGCAGCAACTGCGCGCGCTGCGTAAAGTCGTGACGCCAGAAACCCGCATCATCGCGGGCGCCAAGGCGCGTGATATTCACACCTCGACGCTGGAACTGTTCGAGAAAGTGCTCGGCCCGACCACTACGACGCTGGCCTGGAAAAAAGCGCGCCTGATCAACTGTACCTTCAGCGCGCCGGAACTGGCCGACGCGCCAGAGACCCTGAGCTGGAAGCTGGAAGGGACCGACTGGACCATCCACAACCACGCGAACGTCTTCTCCCGTACCGGTCTGGATATCGGCGCACGCTTCTTTATGGAACATCTGCCGGAAAACCTGGAAGGGGAGATTGTCGATCTCGGCTGCGGTAACGGCGTGATTGGCCTGACGCTGCTGGCGAAGAACCCGGAGGCCAGCGTGGTGTTCAGCGACGAATCGCCAATGGCGGTGGCTTCAAGCCGTCTGAACGTGGAAACCAATCTGCCGGAGGCGCTGGATCGCTGCGAGTTTATGATCAATAACGCGCTGTCCGGCGTAGAGCCTTTCCGCTTCAACGCGGTGTTTTGCAATCCTCCGTTCCACCAGAAGCACGCCCTGACGGATAACGTCGCGTGGGAGATGTTCCACCACGCGCGCCGCTGCCTGAAAATCAACGGCGAACTGTACATCGTGGCGAACCGCCATCTGGACTACTTCCACAAGCTGAAGAAGATTTTCGGTAACTGCGTCACCATTGCGACAAACAACAAGTTTGTGGTGCTGAAGTCGGTGAAGCTGGGGCGTCGTCGATAAGATCGTTTTGCCTGGCGGCGTTTCGCTTGCACAGGCCTACGGTTTCAAATGCCCGGTGGCGCTTCGCTTACCGGGCCTACAATGGCCTCGGACCCGTAGGCCCGGTAAGCGAAGGGTATGAACCGGGAACATGGGTAACACTTTAGACCGGATACATGGGTAACAGTTATAACTGGCATAGAAGAGGAGACTCGCTATGCCCTGGACTGAGACCCGACCTATGCAACGCCTTGATTTCATCCGTGCCTGCCATGCAGGTACGGATTCTTTTTCTGCCCTCTGCCGTCTCTTCGGCATCAGTCGAAAAACCGGTTACAAATGGCTTCAGCGTTTTGACCCCTCTGACCTGTCATCTCTCTCTGACCGGTCACGTGCTCCGCACTCCCACTCCCGGACAGTTCCTGATGATATCGCCGGGCAGCTTACGGCCCTGAGGCAAAAACACCCTGACTGGGGCCCCAAAAAACTGCGGATGTGGCTGCTCAATCATCACGTCGATTTTACCGTCCCCGCTGCCAGTACTATCGGCGATATCCTCAAGCGTGAAGGCCTGGTTCCGGATAAAAAGCGAAAACGCAGAACCCCGGGCAATCGCCAGCCCCTGACCATCATCAGTGAGAACAATCAGGTCTGGAGCGCTGATTTTAAAGGCAAGTTCAGGCTGCTGAGCCGGAAATACTGTCATCCCTTCACCCTCACCGACAATCACAGCCGGTATCTTCTGAGCTGCCGGGGAGCAGACCGGGAGAGCGAGCCCTTCGTCAGGCAGTGCCTGACGGATGCGTTCCTGGAGTACGGTCTGCCGGAAGTCCTGAGAACGGATAATGGTCAGCCTTTCGCAGGAACAGGTATCGTCGGGTTAAGTCGCCTTGCAGTCTGGCTGATAAAGCTGGGCATCAGACCGGAACGCATCAGAAAGGGGCATCCGGAAGAAAACGGCCGTCATGAGCGAATGCATCGTTCGCTGAAAAGTGCAGTAAAACAGGGCAACATATTTATGACGATGGAAGAACAACAGCGGTGGTTCAGTGGCTACCGGGAAGAGTTTAACTATGAAAGGCCACATGAAGCCCTGGCGGGTGCAACGCCCGGAACGGTATGGCAACCCTCAGGCCGGCACTGGGATGGCAGGGTTCCTGAATATGCTTATCCGGAAGGAGGTACGGTCTACAGGGTGAAATCAAGGGGGACACTCTATATGGGGAAAAAGGGGACGGTGTTCCTGAGTGAAGCGCTGACTGATGAGTACATCATGCTGGAAGAACAAGATGATGGCCTGGAGGCCATCATCTTTAATGGAATAACGCTTGCGTACTACGACCGAAAAACCCAGAGTGTGCTCCGGATAGACTGAAAAGTGTTACCTATGTTCCCGGTCTGATCTGTTACCTATGTATACGGTCATACAGAAGCGCCACCGGGCGATGCCGTTAAATACTCAGCGCCAGTTTTGTCCCCTGCGCAATCGCCCGCCGCGCATCCAGTTCCATCGCCACGTCGCACCCGCCGATCAAATGCACCGTTTTACCCGCTTCGCGCAGCGGATCGGCCAGATCGCGCTTCGGCTCCTGCCCGGCGCACAAAATCACATGATCCACGTCCAGCAGCTGCGGCTCACCGCCGATCAGAACGTGTAGCCCGTCGTCGTCGATCTTCTGGTAGCTCGCCCCCGGGATCATCTTCACCCCGCGCGAGAGCAGGGTGGCGCGGTGGATCCAGCCTGTGGTTTTCCCCAGCCCTTCACCCGGCTTGCTGGCTTTACGCTGGAGCATCACGATCTGACGCGGGCTTTTCGGCAGCTGCGGACCTTCCGGGCGTAAACCGCCGGACTGACTGAGACTGGTATCAATGCCCCATTCCACGCAGAACTCAGCGATGTTCTGGCTGGTGGCTTCGCCCGGCTGGCTTAAATACATCGCAGTATCAAAACCGATCCCGCCGCAGCCGATGATCGCCACCTTCACGCCAACCGGCGCTTTGTCGCGCAGCACGTCCAGATAGCTCAATACCTTCGGATGATCGATGCCTTCGATCGCAGGGGTGCGCGGGGCGATCCCACTCGCGAGGATCACCTCGTCGAAACCGATCAGATCCGCCGCGCTGACAACCTGATTGAGCCGCAGATCGACGCCCGTCACCTCGATCATCCGGCGGTAATAGCGCAGCGTTTCATAGAACTCCTCTTTGCCGGGGATCTGTCTGGCGATAGTAAACTGCCCGCCGATTTCCGCCAGCGCATCAAACAGCGTCACGCTGTGCCCACGCGAGGCGGCATTGACCGCAAACGCCAGGCCAGCGGGTCCTGCGCCCACCACGGCCAGACGCTTCTTGTTGGTCGCAGGAACGATCGGCATTTTGGTTTCATGGCAGGCGCGGGGATTCACCAGGCAGGAGGTGACCTTGCCGACGAAGATCTGATCCAGACACGCCTGGTTACAGCCGATACAGGTGTTGATCTCATCCGCACGGCCGCTTTGCGCTTTGGAGAGCAGTTCGGCATCCGCGAGGAACGGACGCGCCATCGACACCATATCGGCGTCGCCGCGGGAGATCACATCGTCCGCCACCTGCGGATCGTTAATGCGGTTAGTGGTCACCAGCGGAACGGAGACTTTGCCTTTCAGCTTGCGCGTAACCCAGCTGAACGCCGCACGCGGCACCGGCGTGGCGATGGTGGGGATGCGCGCTTCGTGCCAGCCAATCCCGGTGTTGATAATGGTGGCACCGGCGGCTTCAATCGCCTGCGCCAGCTGCACGGTTTCGTCGAAGGTGCCGCCGCCTTCCACCAGGTCGAGCATCGACAGGCGGAAGATGATAATAAAATCCGCACCGGCACGTTCACGCACCGCGCGCACCACCTCCACGGCAAAACGCATGCGGCGGGCATAGTCACCACCCCATTCGTCGTCGCGCTGGTTGGTACGTGCGGCGAGGAATTCGTTGATCAGGTAGCCTTCTGAGCCCATCACCTCCACGCCGTCGTAGCCCGCTTCCCGCGCCAGCGCGGCGCAGCGGGCGAAGTCCTCTATCAGCGCCAGGATCTCGTCATGGCTGAGGGCATGGGGAGTAAAGCGGTTAATCGGCGCCTGAATAGCCGAGGGGGCAACCAGGTTCGGCTGATAGCTGTAGCGCCCGGTATGCAGAATTTGCAGGGCGATTTTGCCGCCCTCGTTGTGAACCGCGTCGGTCACCATGCGGTGGTGCGGCAGTTGTGACGCATCATTCAACACCGCGCCGCCCTCCATCGTCACCCCGGAAGGGGCAGGGGCTACGCCGCCAGTGACAATCAGCGCCACCCCGTGGCGCGCGCGCTCGGCATAGAAGGCTGCCAGACGTTCAGCCCCGTCCGGACGCTCCTCCAGCCCGGTGTGCATTGAGCCCATTAACACGCGGTTTTTGAGGGTAGTGAACCCCAGATCGAGAGGGGCGAATAACGACGGGTAGCGGCTCATAGTCTCTTCCAGTGTAAAATTATTGTTATGTGGTCGGATGAGTTACTAATTTAGCCAGCGGCGGCAGAAAGGTAAAAGCGGGATCGAATGATTGTGATAGATCTCAAAGAACTTCACCCCTCACCCCGGCCCTCTCCCCAGAGGGGAGAGGGTGAAAGGCCGCACGGAGCAGTCCCATCTCCCCAGAGGGGAGAGGGTGAAAGGCCGCACGGAACAGTCCCCTCTCCCCTCTGGGGAGAGGGTTAGGGTGAGGGGCGTGTGTCGCGCATCAGGCCCGGCGCCTGCCACATCGAGGTTGTCAGCCCGCTGTCCACCAGCCCGAGCTGGTCCGCGTATACCGCCTGCCATTTCTGCATCATGCCGTCGTACAGCTCGCGGTGCGCCGGGTTTGGCGTGAACTCGCGGCTCCACTTCACCAGCCGCTCGCCCGTCGAGGCCATATCCGCGAACAGCCCCGCGCCAGCTCCTGCGGCAATGGCGCAGCCGAGCGCCGTTGCCTCTTTGACTTCTGGCACGCGCACCGGCAGGCCGGTGACGTCGCTTAAAATCTGGCTCCACAGGGCGCCCTTTGCGCCGCCGCCGGCAAACACCAGGCTCTCAAACGTCACGCCGGAGAAGCGCGAAATCTGCGCCAGGTTGCAGGCCGAGACGATCGCCGCGTTCTCCTCCAGCGCGCGGAACAGCGTCGCTTTGTTGCACTTTTCCGGGTCGATGGAGAGGTTAATAAACGACGGCGCGGCGTGGTACCACTGTTTGAAATGCATCGCGTCGGAGAAGATCGGCATCACCCCGTGGGAGCCCGGCGGGACGCGGCTCGCCATCTCTTCGAGCAGGGAGTAGGGGTCCATTCCCATGCGTTCGGCAATCAGCTTCTCTTCGGCGCAGAAGGCGTCGCGGAACCAGCGCATGGTCAGCCCGGTAAAGAAGCTGATCGACTCTGCCTGCGCCATGCCGGGGATAACGTGCGGGTTTACGCGGATGTTCATCTCAGGGTCGGTGCGCACCTGCGGCAGGTTCACCACCTGTTGCCAGAAGGTGCCGCCCAGCACCGCCGTTTGTCCGGCGCGCACCACGCCCAGCCCCAGACAGCCCAGCTGCACGTCGCCGCCGCCCATCACCACCGGGGTGCCCTCGCGCAGACTGCTCTGTTGTGCGGCTGCTTTGGTGATGGCCCCCAACACGGTGCCGGTCTCTTTTACCGGGGAGAGGATATCGGCGCGTAGCCCGGCCATGTCGAGCAGCGCCGGACGCCAGTCGCGGGAGAAGAGATCCAGCATGCCCGTCGTGCCCGCATTGGACGGGTCCACCGCCAGCTCGCCGGAGAGCTTCGCCGCCAGCCAGTCGCTGATCATGGTGATGGTGGCGGCTTTACGATAAATATCCGGACGATGGTGCGCCAGCCACAGCAGGCGCGGCATGGCGCTGAGGGCAAGCGTCTGGCCGGAAACGTCATACACTTCGGATTCAAACCGGTAATCGTGGATCTCTTTGAGTTCAGCTACCTCTCGGCTGGCGCGGGCGTCGACGTTGGCGCAGGCCCAAATAGCCTCGCCGTTGCGGTCGTACAGCACAATCCCTTCGCGCATCGAACAGCAGGCGACGGACTGAATATCCGCCGCGCTCAGGCGCGCGCGCTCCAGCGCCTGATGAATACACCGGCAGGCCAGCTGCCAGTTGGTGTCGAGGTCGAACTCCATCGAGCCCGGCACATTCTCGACGCTCAGGTGTTTCCACTCGGCCTGGCCAACGGCAATCTGGTTGCCCTTCAAATCGAAAATAACGGCGCGAACGCTGCCTGTCCCTGCATCTAACGCTAAAAGGTAACTCATGAGCATGCCTCATTGTTAGCGCAGGGAGGGCTCTTAAATGGCCAGAGCCAGCACCGCGCGGGCTGTCGTCTCTTCCGTCACCAGGCCATTAATACGGCGGCCCTTAAGTGCGGCATAAATCGCATCGGCTTTCTCTTCCCCCCGGCCACGCCTACGATGGTGGGCAGCTGTGCCAGTTCATCGAGCGTGACGCCCAGTAGTTCTTTGTGGATCTCCAGCTCCTCGACGCATTCCCCTTCGGCATTGAGGAAATAGCCAAGGATATCGCCGACCGCGCCCTTGCGGGCGTACATCAACTGTTCACCTTCGCTGATATAGCCGGAGCGCAGTATCGTCGCGTCACGGCGCTGGTTCACCGAGCCAATGCCGACCACCGCCACGTCAGCGGCGGTGGCGGCGAGGATCACGTCCCGCACGCTGGTTTCGCGCTTTAAGATCCCGGCGACTTCAGCGGATGACACGCGAAGCGGGGCAGGGATCATGCTGACGCTACAGGCCGCATCCAGCTGGCCGATACCGGTCATATACGGCCCCACGCCGCCGGAGAGCGTCACCAGGCGGATCTGCTGTGAGCTGATAAAGCCGCTCAGGTGTTGCAGGCTGCTCATGGTGGTTTCACCGAAGCCCACCGCTAACAGCTGGCCGGGCTCCAGTACGCCCATCAGCGACTGGGCCGCGCCAATGCCTAACCGCACGTTCATCGGCGGCGTATTCAGGGCGGGCATCACGCGCACCAGCTTCAGGCCAAATCGTTGTTGCAACTCGGTTTCCAGCGCCAGGCACCCCTCGTAGCGGGAGTTTATCTGCACGCGGATCACCCCGGACTGACGGCCTTTCTCCAGCAGGCGGGAGATCTTCAGGCGCGGCAGCCCGAGCCGCTCGCCGATGTCGTTCTGGGTCAGCCCGTCGTGGTAGTAGCACCAGGCCACGCGCGCCACCAGCTCCTCTTCCGCCAGTGCCAGCCCGGCAAACCGTCCTTCTTCCGCAGTGCGTTTATCGCTCATAGTTGAACTCTTATAAAAATTTAGATCATATGTTCGTGATGGTGCGGCGTGAAAATGTGAGCCACGCGACAAAATGGATCTTTTCGATCCTTTCCGGTTTATCTGAATCTCAATCGATAAAACTGTGATCCCTGCACGGTTGTAAATATAGTTCACCGTCTACGCTTTTGAACATTATTAAATCTAAAAATCATTTGTTCAATAGCGGAGCGATGATGACACCACTTCTCGAGGCACGTGACATCTGCAAACAGTTCTCTGGCGTGCCTGTGTTAAAAGGCATTGATTTCACGCTGCTTGCTGGGCAGGTGCATGCGCTGATGGGCGGTAACGGCGCGGGAAAATCGACGTTGATGAAAATCATCGCCGGGGTTGAAACGCCGGATCGCGGTGAGCTTTCGGTTGCGGGCGAGTCTTTTGCACGGCTTACCCCGTCGCAGGCGCACCGGTTAGGCATTTATCTGGTGCCACAGGAGCCGCTGCTTTTCCCCAACCTGACGGTGCGGGAAAACATCCTGTTTCGTCTGCCGCGCGAACGAGATCGGGAAAAGCGGCTGGCGGAGAAACTCCAGCAGCTGCAATGTCAGCTTAATCTTGATGCCGCTGCCAGCACTCTGGAAGTCGCGGATCAGCAGATGGTGGAGATCCTGCGCGGGCTGATGCGCAACGCCAGAATTCTGATCCTCGACGAACCCACGGCATCGCTCACGCCGGGCGAGACCGAACGCCTGTTTCGCCAGATCCGCGCGCTGCAGGATCTCGGCGTTGGCATTGTTTTTATCTCGCACAAGCTGCCGGAAATTCGCATGCTTTCGAGCCACGTCTCGGTGATGCGCGACGGCGCGGTGGTGCTGAGCGGCGAAACCGTGCAGTTTGACGATAACGCCCTGATCGCCGCCATGACGCCGGTCAGCCGGGAAAAGTCGCTAAGCGATACGCAAAAGCTGTGGCTGGCGCTGCCGGGCAACCGCCGAACCCAGGCGCAGGATTTCCCGGTGCTGCGGGTGGAGGATCTCACCGGGGAAGGGTTTATCGATCTCAGCCTTGAGATTTACGCCGGGGAGATCGTCGGTCTGGCCGGGCTGGTGGGGTCCGGGCGTACCGAGTTTGCCGAAACGCTTTACGGCCTGCGTCCGGTACGCGGCGGGCGGGTGTGGCTGGAGAACCAGGAGATCACCGCCGTTCCGGTCAGTTCCCGTCTGGAAAAAGGGCTGGTTTATCTGCCGGAAGACAGGCAGGTGTCCGGCCTGTTTCTCGACGCGCCTGTCCGCTGGAACACGGTGGCGCTGAACGAGCCGTCGCTCTGGCAGCAGCGAAAGCGGGAGTCTGCGGTAGTGGAGCGTTACCACCGGGCGCTGGGGATCAAGCTCAACCATGCGGATCAAACCGTGCGCACGCTCTCCGGTGGTAATCAGCAGAAGGTGCTGCTGGCGCGCTGTCTTGAGGCCAATCCGCTGCTGCTGATCGTCGATGAACCGACGCGCGGCGTGGACGTATCGGCGCGCGCCGATATCTACCAGCTGCTGAAAAGCGTGGCGGCGCAGAACGTGGCAGTGCTGATGATCTCAAGCGATCTTGATGAGTTTCCCGGCCTCGCGGATCGGGTGCTGGTAATGCATCAGGGCGTGATCAGCGGCGAGCTGCCGCGCCACGCCGTCAGTCTCGACCGGATGATGGCGCTGGCGTTTGGAGGGCAATCATGAAGATCTTACTGAAAAACCGCGAGCTGAGCGCGTTTCTCGCCATTCTGGCTCTGTTCGCCGTGCTGGTGGCGCTGAACCCGTCCTACCTGAGCTTACAGACGCTGGGGATGATCTTCGCCAGCTCGCAGATCCTGATTTTGCTGGCCATCGGCGCGGCGCTGGTGATGCTGACCCGTAATATCGACGTCTCCGTCGGCTCCACCGTCGGGCTGTCCGCCATTGCCGTCGGCGTGGCGCTCAACAGCGGCTACAGTCTGCCCGTTTCCATTCTCTTCGCGCTGTCGATTGGCGCGCTGGCGGGGGCGTTCAACGGTTTTCTGGTGGTGGGGCTGCGCATTCCAGCGATTGTCGCCACCCTCGGCACGCTGGGGCTGTACCGCGGAGCGATGCTGCTCTGGACCGGCGGGAAGTGGATTGAAGGGCTGCCGCCGGGGCTGAAATCCCTCTCTGAGCCTGCCGCCGTCGGCATTTCGCCGCTCGGCATTGTGGTGTTGATAATCGTGGTCACAGGCGCGTGGATACTGTCGCGCACCGCCTTTGGCCGTGATTTCTACGCCGTGGGGGATAACCTCGCCGCCGCACGTCAGCTGGGCGTGGCGGTGAACCGCACCCGCATGATCGCTTTTACCCTCAACGGCATGCTCGCGGCCTGCGCCGGGATCGTCTTTGCCGCGCAGATTGGCTTTGTGCCCAACCAGACCGGCAGCGGGCTGGAGATGAAGGCCATCGCCGCCTGCGTGCTCGGCGGCATCTCGCTGCTGGGCGGCACCGGCACGCTGATCGGCGCCTTCCTCGGCGCGTTCTTCCTCACCCAAATCGACACCGTGCTGGTGCTGTTCAGGCTGCCGGCCTGGTGGAATGACTTTATCGCCGGGCTGGTGCTGCTGGGCGTGCTGGTGCTCGACGGGCGGCTGCGTCAGGCGCTCTCACGACATCAGCGGGCGCTGAAATACAGCCGTTTCCAGCCGGGTAACAGAGGGGGAAAGCACGTCACCCCGTTTCCCAAACGCAACAAAGAGGTGGCGTAAATGAGGCTTAACTGGGAAAGCGCGCTGCTGATTTTACTGGTGCTGGAGATCCTGCTCTTCGGCGCCATCAACCCGCGCATGCTCGACATCAATATGCTGCTGTTCAGCACCAGCGACTTTATCTGCATTGGTATCGTGGCGCTACCGCTCACGCTGGTGATTATCAGCGGCGGGATCGACATCTCCCTCGGCTCAACCATCGGCCTGTGCGCTATCGCGCTGGGGGTGATGATGCAGGCAGGGTGGCCGATGGCGGTCGCCATCCCGCTGACGCTGCTGCTCGGCCTGCTGTGCGGACTGTTGAATGCGGCGCTGATCCACTACACCGGTATCAGCCCTTTAGTGATCACCCTCGGCACGCTCTACCTCTACGGCGGCGGGGCGCTGCTGCTCTCCGGCATGGCGGGCGCGACGGGCTACGAGGGGATCGGCGGCTTTCCGGACAGCTTCACGGCGTTCGCTAACCTCACGGTGTTGGGCCTGCCGATCCCGCTGGTGCTGTTCGCGGTGATTACCGCTTTCTTCTGGCTGATTACCCATCGCGGGCGCTTTGGTCGGCATCTGTTTTTAATTGGCCAGAATCCGCGCGCGGCGCGCTATGCGGCGCTGTCGGTGAACGGTATGCCGTATGCGCTGTACGGCCTGGTGGGCGTGGCCTCGGCGATTGCCGCGCTGGTGATGGTCTCCTATTTCGGCTCCGCGCGTTCGGATCTGGGGCGCGATTTACTGATGCCTGCGCTCACCGCCGCCGTGCTCGGCGGAGCGAATATCTACGGCGGCTCAGGTTCGGTTGTCGGTACGGCGCTGGCGGCGCTGCTGGTGGGGTACCTGCAACAGGGTTTACAGATGGTTGGTATCCCCAACCAGGTGTCGAGCGCGCTGTCAGGGGCGCTGCTGGTTGTGGTGGTGATGGGGCGTTCGCTGAGTCTGCACCGTGAATGGGTGCGTTCTCTCTTCAGAAAACTATCCGGAGCGTAAGATGAAAACAAAACTGCTCGTCCTGGCAATGGCCCTCAGCTTCGCTTCGGCGCAGGCGGCGGACCGCATTGCCTTTATCCCGAAACTGGTGGGTGTGGGATTCTTCACCAGCGGCGGCAACGGCGCGAAAGAGGCGGGGAAAGATCTTGGCGTGGACGTGACTTACGACGGCCCGACCGAGCCGAGCGTCTCCGGCCAGGTGCAGCTGATCAATAACTTCGTCAACCAGGGCTATAACGCCATCATCGTCTCTGCCGTGTCGCCGGACGGTCTCTGCCCGGCGCTGAAGCGCGCGATGCAGCGCGGCGTGAAGGTCCTGACCTGGGATTCCGACACCAAACCGGAGTGCCGCAGCATTTACATCAACCAGGGCACGCCGGAACAGCTGGGCGGCCTGCTGGTGGAGATGGCAGGCAAACAGGTCACCAAACCGAACGCGAAAGTGGCGTTCTTCTACTCCAGCCCCACCGTCACCGACCAGAACCAGTGGGTGAAAGAGGCGAAGGCCAAAATCGAGAAAGACCATCCCCAGTGGCAGGTCGTCACCACGCAGTTTGGCTATAACGACGCCACTAAATCCCTGCAAACCGCCGAGGGGATCTTAAAAGCCTATCCGGATCTGGATGCGATCATCGCCCCGGACGCCAACGCCCTGCCGGCGGCGGCACAGGCGGCGGAAAACCTGAAGCGGGAAGGGGTGGCGATTGTCGGCTTCAGCACGCCAAACGTGATGCGTCCGTACGTTGAGCGCGGCACAGTGAAAGCCTTCGGCCTGTGGGACGTGGTGCAGCAGGGCAAAATTGCGGTCAATGTCGCCGATCGTTTGCTGAAAAAGGGCGATCTTAACCCTGGCGACAGCGTGGAGGTGAAAGATATCGGGACGCTGAAGGTCGAGCCGAACAGCGTGCAGGGCTACCAGTATGAGGCGAAGGGCAACGGCATCGTGCTGCTGCCGGAGCGGGTGGTGTTCACCAAAGAGAACATCAGCAAATACGATTTCTGACGGGGGAGCAAATGGCTGATTTAGACGACATCAAAGACGGCAAGGATTTTGGCATCGGTACGCCGCAGCAGAATGTGCCGTACACCCTGAAGGGCTGCGGTTCGCTCGACTGGGGCATGCAGTCCCGGCTTTCGCGCATCTTCAACCCGCAGAGCAACCGCACGGTGATGCTGGCCTTTGACCACGGTTACTTTCAGGGACCGACCACCGGCCTTGAGCGTATCGATCTCTCCATCGCGCCGCTGTTTGGCGAAACCGACGTGCTGATGTGTACCCGCGGCATCCTCAGGAGCCAGGTACCTGCCGCGACGAACAAACCGGTGGTGCTGCGCGCCTCCGGCGGTAACTCGATTCTGGGCGAGCTGTCTAACGAGTGCGTGGCGGTGGCGATGGAAGACGCGCTGCGCCTGAACGTCTGCGCGGTGGCGGCGCAGGTCTATATCGGAAGCCCGTTTGAACATCAGTCGATCAACAACATCATCAAGCTGGTGGATGCGGGGGCGCGTTACGGCATGCCGACGCTGGCGGTGACGGGCGTGGGTAAAGAGATGGCGCGCGACGCGCGCTATTTCTCGCTCGCCAGCCGCATCGCTGCCGAAATGGGGGCCCAGTTCGTCAAAACCTACTACGTGGACGAGGGCTTTGAAAAAGTGACCGCCAGCTGTCCGGTGCCGATTGTTATCGCGGGCGGCAAAAAGCTGCCGGAGCATGAGGCGCTTGAGATGTGCTGGCGGGCGATTGACCAGGGCGCGTCCGGCGTGGATATGGGGCGCAACATCTTCCAGTCCAGCGCGCCGCTCGCCATGCTGAAGGCGGTGAAGAAAGTGGTTCACGAGAACATGAGCGCCCGGGAGGCGTTCCAGTTCTGGCAGGAAGAGAAACAGGGAGAAGCAAAATGAACGTGACGCTGGTGGAAATCAACATCAAACCCGAGCGGGTGGATGAGTTTCTGGAGGTATTTCGCGCCAACCACGAGGGGGCGATCCAGGAGCCGGGAAACCTGCGCTTTGACGTCTTGCAGGACCCGAGGGTGAAAACCCGGTTCTTTATCTATGAGGCCTATAAAGACGAAGAGGCGGTGTTGGCGCATAAGCAAACGCCACACTATCTGGCGTGCGTGGGCAAGCTTGAAGAGTTGATGTCAGAGCCGCGCAAAAAACGCTGCTTTGTGGGGTTGTTGCCGGAGTAGCGTTTTGCCCGGTGGCGCTGCGCTTACCGGGCCTACGGGGGGATGGTGCGGTGTTTGCCCGGTGGCGCTAACGCTTACCGGGCCTACGGGTACGGGGGGGTTGATTTTGTAGGCCGGGTAAGCGAAGCGCCACCCGGCGTTGTTCACGCCAGCTCCAGCAACTGAACACGCGCCGTCGCGCCCGGCATCAGCTTTTGCAGATTGCTCACCAGCTCATCGCCAGCTTCCTGTAATGCCGCCAGCGGCATCGACGGCAGGCTTTCGAGAATAAACCACATGGACTGCGCCTGGCTGTCCAGACGCGTGCGTATCCCCTGTCGCCAGTTCCAGCGGCGGCAGGTGACGCCAAGATCGTCACGCCAGATAACTTCGCCTGGTTCCGGGTTTTCGACTACCGGCTCACCCTCTTTAAAGGTATCAAACGGCTCGCTGCCGTCGGCCAGCGTCAGGCGCGGCTCACCCGCGTAAGCCGCCAGATTTTCTCCCCCCACCGGAATAGCGTAGCGGATGCTGATGGCATTATAGATATCCACCACCGGGTCGAGCGGCGGCAGCGAACCATCTCTCATCACGCGCTTACGCAGAGCCGAGGCCGAGCAGGGCGTACGTTTGGGTTTTGCACCAAAGGCTTTAAACACCTCATCCCAGGCGGCGAGATGATTTTCTGCCCAGGGCACATCATCATTGAGCATCTGCTGGCAGACCTGCGCCAGCGCGGCGGGAGCAACCTCCGGTTGGGTGATCGGGGCGGCTTCAACCTGAATGCTCAACGCCCGAAAGCCGGGCGCGATCCCGACAAGTCGCGAATCTATTGACGGTGCTACAAGAGACATAAATAATCCTGTATTGACTGTTTTATACCATGGTAGTGACCAATGACTGATAAAGTCAATATAATGACCTACGCGGGCGCCGATGTTGCTCAGGTAAGCCTGGCCGTCGCGAACCGTATCCGCAGCTGGCGGAAAGAGAAAAAACTGTCGCTGGACGAGCTTTCTCGCCGCGCCAGCGTCAGCAAAGGCATGCTGGTGGAGATCGAAAAAGGGGCTGCCAACCCCAGCATTGCCATTCTGTGTAAACTGGCCGCCGCGCTTGGCGTTTCGGTCGCAGATATCGTTAATGTCTCCAGCGAGCCGCAGGTACACATTATTCAGGAAGAGGCGATCCCAGTTCTGTGGCGGGGCGCACAGGGCGGTTACGCCAGATTGCTGGCAGGCACCGCAGGCCCGGACATGATTGAGCTGTGGCAGTGGGAGATGCATCCGGGAGAAACGTTCACCTCTCCGGGACATCCGGCGGGAACGTTTGAGCTGCTGCACGTGAACGAAGGCGTATTAACCCTGACGGTGGACGAGACGGTGGCACAGGTTAATGCTGGCGCGTCGGCGGTGGCGAAAACGGAAGCGGCGCACGGCTATGCCAATGAAAGCGATACCGTGCTTCGCTTCACCATGACGGTGGCAGAGTTTCACCGATAAAAAGCAGCCCGGTGGCGCTGCGATTACCGGGCCGACATCTGCAGTATGTTGTAGGCCGGGTAAGCGTAGCGCCACCCGGCGTTTTTTATGCCTCTTCCACGCTCACCCGCAGCGCCGCCAGCGCCTTACGCGCCGCCTTCAGCACCTGCTCACACTGCTCAATGGTGAGCGTCAACGGTGGCTCAATGCGGATGGTTTTCGAGTTGTTGAGCGTTCCCGCCACCAGTACCCGCTGGCGGAACATCTCGCTTGCGAAGCTATAACCGGTTTCGTTATCAACGAACTCAATCGCCATCAGCATCCCTTTCCCGCGCGCATCCTGTACCAAATCCGGGTATTCCCGGCCCAGCTGACGGAAGCCGTCCAGTAGCATGTCGCCTTTTTGCTCCGCCTGCGCAGGCAGGTTTTGCTCCAGCAGCACGTTGATGGTGGCCAGCGCTGCCGCACAGGCCAGCGGGTTACCGCCAAAGGTGGTGGTATGTAAGAACGGGTTGTCGAATAGAACCGAGAAGACCTCCTCAGTGGCGACCGTTGCGCCAATCGGCATCACGCCGCCGCCGAGCGCTTTCGCCAGGCATAAAATGTCTGGCTGAACGTTCTCATGCTCGCAGGCGAACATCCTGCCGGTACGCCCCATCCCGGTCTGCACTTCGTCGAAGATCAGCAGCGCGCCAAACTCATCGCACAGCTGACGCACGGCGGGCAGATAGCCCTGCGGCGGGAGGATCACGCCTCCTTCGCCCTGAATCGGCTCCAGGATCACCGCCGCCACGTCGTCGCCGGTTTTACGGCATTCACTCAGCATGGTGCGCATGGCGTTGATGTCGCCGAACGGTACGTGGCGGAAGCCCGGCAGCAGCGGCATAAACGGTTTGCGGAAGGTGGATTTGGCGGTCGCCGACAGTGCGCCTAGGGATTTCCCGTGGAACGCGCCGCTGGTGGCGATAAAGGTGAATTTCCCGCGCGGCGACTGGTACGCTTTGGCGAGTTTAATCGCCGCTTCGACCGATTCGGTGCCGCTGTTGCTGAAGAAGCTGTATTTCAGCTTACCGGGCGTTAAGGCTGCCAGCGTTTTCGCGAGCATAGCGCGAAGCGGATCGAGCAGTTCCTGGCTATGGAGAGGTTGTTTCGCAAGTTGATTCTGTACGGCGGAAACCACAACTGGATTACGGTGCCCCACGTTGAAAATACCAAAACCACCCAGGCAATCGATAAACTCCTGTCCCTGGGTGTCGACAAGCGTATTCAGACTCCCCGCTTGCCACTCTACGGCTCCGTAATCCCCGCCGGCGGTAACAGATTTGCGATACTCCAGAAAACCAGGATTCACATGCTCTTTAAAGTAATCAATGACCTCACGGTTAAGTTGTTTCATCTCCTCATGATCAAGCGTTCGCTTTTCAATGAGATT
Source organism: Enterobacter hormaechei subsp. hoffmannii (assembly GCF_001729745.1). Taxonomy (GTDB): domain Bacteria; phylum Pseudomonadota; class Gammaproteobacteria; order Enterobacterales; family Enterobacteriaceae; genus Enterobacter; species Enterobacter intestinihominis. The sequence goes on along the minus strand of NZ_CP017186.1, from coordinate 3,875,328 downwards.
CAGTGCGTGCGCGGTACAGGCAAGAGCCGAGGCGCTGGAAGGTAACCTGTTCAAAATATGCTCCCGGGGATCGCGTATCACATGATACTGAGTTAAGTATTGCAGGGATTACGCCACCTCAGATGCCTTAACAAAAATCGGGATAAACGCCAGGTGAAATCAAAGTTGCACAATATTTAATCATGCCATCGCGCGCCGCACGGGATAAGGGATAACGAGCCGGGGATGGGGTTTCGTCAATTGCACTGCTCCAGGGCAGGAAATGCGCCTTAAGTGTGCGCCGGGGGATCATGCTTTGTAGGTAGTTTCGTGTCGAAAGTATTTTAAATCAATTAATTAGAAAAGCGTACGAAAAGTGCGGTTTAACCGAGATTTGCGATCTCAATCATATTTAACAACTAAAGATAAATTTTTTATCGCCGAAAAAACATAAGCCACAAAATTAACATTCAAATAACCTGCAAGGGATGCTCACTATGTCCTCTCCTGACTATGTCACCCAGAATGAATATCCGCTGGACGATGACACCACGCTTATGTCGACCACCGACCTCCACAGCTACATGACCCACACTAACGACACCTTTGTGCAAGTGAGTGGCTTTACGCTTCAGGAGTTGCTCGGGCAGCCGCACAACATTGTGCGCCACCCCGATATGCCGAAAGCGGCTTTTGCCGACATGTGGTACACGCTGCAAAAGGGCGAGCCCTGGAGCGGGATTGTCAAAAACCGACGTAAAAATGGCGATCACTATTGGGTACGCGCCAATGCGGTACCAATGGTGCGTAACGGTCAGATGACGGGCTATATGTCCATTCGTACCCGCGCCACCGAGGACGAGGTCGCCGCGGTGGAGCCGCTTTATAAGGCGCTCAATGAAGGACGTAGCAAAAAACGCATTCATAAAGGGCTGGTGGTGCGCAAAGGCTGGCTCGGCAAATTACCGGCGATGCCGCTGCGCTGGCGAGTGCGTAGCGTAATGGCGGTACTTTTTGCGGTGATGGCCGCAACGCTGGTTGCCAGTGCCGCAGGCTGGGCTTCGCTGGTGGCGGCAGCCGTGGTGATGCTGCTTGGCACCCTGGTGTTTGAGCAACAGATTGTCCGCCCGGTGGAAAACGTCGCAAGGCAGGCGCTCAGGGTCGCTACCGGCGAGCGTAACAGCGTGCAGCATCTTAACCGCAGCGATGAACTGGGGCTGATGCTGCGGGCCGTCGGACAACTGGGGCTGATGTGCCGCTGGCTTATCAACGACGTCTCCAGCCAGGTGGTGAGCGTGCGCGACGGCAGCGACAGGCTGGCGCAGGGTAATGAAGATCTCAACGACCGCACGCGCCAGACCGTGGCTAACGTGCAGCAGACCGTGGCAACAATGAACCAGATGGCGGCGTCGGTGCAGAGTAACTCTGAGACCGCAGCCGAAGTCGACAAGCTGTCGATGGCTGCCAGCAGCGCGGCCACGCAGGGCGGCACCGTGATGCAGACCGTGGTGAAAACCATGGATGACATTGCCGACAGTACCCAGCGCATTGGCTCTATTACCTCGCTTATCAATGACATCGCCTTCCAGACCAATATTCTGGCGCTGAACGCCGCGGTTGAGGCGGCACGCGCGGGCGAACAGGGGAAAGGCTTTGCGGTGGTGGCGGGCGAAGTGCGTCATCTTGCCAGCCGCAGCGCGAACGCGGCTAACGATATTCGCAAGCTGATCGACGCCAGCGCCAGCAAAGTGCAGTCGGGCGCCGATCAGGTCCACGCCGCGGGACGTACCATGGATGATATTGTCGAGCAGGTGAAAAACGTCACGCAGCTTATCGCGCAGATCAGCCACTCCACCTCCGAGCAGGCGACAGGCCTGACAGAGCTGACCCGTGCCGTGGCAGAACTGGACAGCATTACGCAGAAAAATGCTGACCTGGTCGAAGAGAGCGCGCAGATTTCCGCGATGGTTAAGCACCGGGCCGGACGTCTTGAAGATGCGGTTACCGTGCTGCATTAAGAAATGCATGCTTCGATAAAGCCGTTTATTCCTCCGGGGTAAACGGCTTTTTTGTTTTTCAGAATAAGTTATGTTGTTAATGAAATATTAAGTAACTAAAAAAAGTACCCGATTTTTAATTGCTATGCCCCGGATTCATTGAAAGTGAGAAATAAAAAAACGATCAAAGTCATAAAGTTAGCGCGTTTCCTACCGATAACAGCGATCGTCTGAGAAATAATCACATCGATGGGGTAAATATGTTCATACATGACGTAAAGATCGGCACGAAATTATTTCTGGCGTTTGGATTATTTATTGTCCTGATGGTCGTCAGCGCAAGCTTGTCTCTGATGAGCCTGAATCGGGCAAACAATGGAATGCAAACCATTATTACCAGCGACTATCCAACTACGGTAAAAGCGAACCAGTTAATCGACAACTTCCAGGAATTTATCAGCACGCAGCAGCTCATGCTGCTGGACGAACAGGGAATGTACACGACGCAATCAGAACAGCGTCTGAAGGCGATAAGCGAGCGCATCACCGCAATCCTGAGCGAGCTGGACAACGCTCTCAAGGATAAAAAATCCCAACAGGTGCTGGCGGACATCCACGGCGTACGCCAGCAATATCTTGACTCGCGCTACCGCATTTTGCAGGCCGTGCAGAATAACGACCGTGCGGGCGCGATAAACGAGATGATGACCAACACCCTGGACCTGCAACAGTCTTATAAAGCGAAAGTGCAGGCGCTGATTGCGATCCAGGATCATGAAATGCAGAGTGCGGGCGAGCAGGTGGAAGGCGATTTCCGCACTAATCGTCTGCTGCTGATCCTGATTACGCTTTTCAGCGTCGCGGCAGCCAGCCTGACTGGCTGGTTCATTGTGCGATCCATTACCCGCCCGCTGAACGACGCGGTGAATTTTGCGGAGGCCATCGCCGATGGCGATCTCACCGGCAGCATTACCTCGCACGGTAAAGATGAAACCGGACTGCTCCTCACCGCATTGATGGAGATGAAAACGCGCCTGCTGGAGATTGTGCAGCAGGTGCAAACCGGATCGGAAAACATCTCCAGCGCCGCCGCGCAGATTGTCGCAGGCAACCAGGATCTGGCTGCCCGCACGGAGGAGCAGGCCAGTTCCGTTGAGCAGACGGCCGCGTCGATGGAGCAGATTACCGCCACGGTGAAGAACACCGCGTCCCACACCGGAGAAGCGACGAACCTGTCTACCGATGCGGCTGCCGTGGTAAAAAACAACGGCGAGATGATGAAGCAGGTCACCAGCAAAATGCGCCTGATTAACGAAACATCGAACAGGATGTCCGACATTATCGACCTGATCGACGCCATTGCCTTCCAGACCAACATTCTGGCGCTGAACGCGGCGGTCGAAGCGGCGCGCGCAGGTGAGCATGGTCGCGGCTTTGCGGTGGTGGCGGGCGAGGTACGCCAGCTCGCGCAGAAAAGTGCAACATCAGCGAGTGAGATCCGCCAGCTGATTGAAAGCTCCACAAGCCAGACGCAGGACGGCATGAACCTTGTGGAGAAAGCCAGCGGGCTTATCAACGGCATGGTCGGCAACGTGGAAGAGATGGACGTCATCCTGCGTGAAATTCGCCAGGCCAGCCATGAACAGACGGAAGGTATCTCGCAGATCAACAGCGCGATTGGCCTGATAGACGCCACCACCCAGCAGAACTCCGCGCTGGTGGAGGAGTCCGTTGCGGCGGCGGCATCCCTTAACGAACAGGCGATGCACCTGAAAGAGCTGGTCCGCGTGTTCCGCGTGAGCGACGGCGTGCTGGCTTAATCCAGCTGGGAGATCTCCAGTGCCGCGCGGTCAATCACGCCGATAATCTGTTTTAACTGCGCGTCGCTGAGTTCTCCCTGATTAACCTTCAGATCCAGAACCGCTTTGAAGTTATCCAGCGCCCGCTTCATCTGTGGGTTTTTGCGCAGCTGGAACCCGACGGAGCGCGCCTTGATACGCGTCTGGATCTGCTCCAGCTGTTCCCGATTGTCATCCAGCCATTGCTGCCCGGCGGCGTTAATCGCAATCCGCTTACGGCCGTTCTCTTCTTCGGTAATGGTGATCAGCGCCTGATCCTGCAAGTAATCCAGCGTCGGGTAGATCACGCCAGGGCTTGGCGTGTAATGTCCCTGCGTCAGGTTCTCGATCTCTTTAATCAGCTCATAACCATGGCTCGCGTTGCGGGTCAGGATATCCAGGATCACCAGCCGCAAATCACCATGGCCAAAAAATCGTGGCCGGCGTCCGCCGCCGTCGTGTTCGTGTCGCATGTTTCTTCCTCAATTTGATATATCTAAACTATATCTAAGATATATTCAGATGCAATCTAAAAGATCTTGATTTCTGAGTTAATAGCAATCATTATCATTAAAAATTCATTCCGATATATCGTATTCACCTGAGAAGGGCATCAACATGGCATCTACCCGTTACCCTCAACGTGTCCGCAATGACCTGCGTTTTCGTGAGCTGAACGTGATGCGCACTGAGCGAGTCAGCGCAGGATTTCAGCGCATTGTACTAGGCGGCGAGGCGCTGGAGGGCTTTAGCTCTCGCGGCTTTGACGACCATACCAAAGTCTTTTTCCCGGCACCGGGCACCCCTTTCGTGCCGCCTGTGGTGACCGATGAAGGCATCGACTGGGGCGACGGGGTGCGTCCGCAGGCGCGTGACTACACCCCGCTGTACGATGACGAAAAACACGAGCTGGCGCTCGATTTTTTCGTGCATGATGGCGGCATTGCCAGCAACTGGGCGGTAGAGGCGAAGGTGGGCGACAAGCTGACCATCGGCGGTCCGCGTGGTTCGCTGGTGGTGCCGGAAGATTACGCCTGGCAGTTGTACGTGTGCGACGAGTCGGGTATGCCCGCGCTGCGCCGCCGTTTAGAAAGCATCGCAAAACTGCCTGTTCCCCCTGCGATCCACGCCATCGTCACCGTGGGCGATGCGGCGTACCAGGACTATCTGGCGCACCTGAGCGGGTTCAACATCACCTGGGTTATCGGCCACAACGAGCAGGCGGTAGCCGACCATCTTGCAGCGCTGGCCGTGCCGGAAGAGGATTACTTTATCTGGCTGACCGGAGAGGGGAAGGTGGTGAAACGCCTGAGCCGTCAGTTTGAAACCGACGCAATTGACCCACAGCTGGTACGTGCCAGTGCGTACTGGCACGCCAAATAATCAGGCTGCGGGATCCAGCTGCGCTTCGCTCACCTGATGTTCGAGCGAGGCGCATACCTCTCTCAGCGCTTTCTCCTGCTGGGCAAAGTAGGCTTCCATATTGCTGAGCGACGAGACGAGCAGCCAGGACTCTTCCTTCTCCAGCTCTGCCAGCTCGTTCACCAGGGTGTCGATTTGCTCACGCACCTGCGCCATTTTTTTGCGAATACGTTCCAGGTCGTTCAGCCTGTCGCTCGCCATCATCGGTTCAAACCCTTGTTGCAGACGGGCGACCAGCGAGCGAATGGCCTTCACGTCGCCGCGCTGTTTGGCCTGGTTGAGTTGCACCATCATCCTGTTGGCTTCCTCTTTTAAATCATCGGCAACCAGATCCGGGTGGCATAGCTTGCTCGCCTGACGCCAGAGCCGCTTCAGCTCGTTCCGATCCTCTTCAGAGAGATCCTTGCCTTTACGCAGGCGCACCTCGGCATCATGATGCTGTTCTCGATACTTTTTGTACTCTTCGTTGGCCTCATCGCGCGCCTGACGTGCTGGCTCTTCTTCACGCGTTAAACCGGTCTCCAGCTCCATCGCTTCGGCCAGCAGGTTGGCAATCAGATTACTTTGCTGCTGAAGATGCTTGCGCGCCTCTGCCGCCTGAACGGAATCCGCAGGCAGATCTCGCCAGCGCCGGGTGAGCGTTGTCAGAACCTCTACGGCCTGCGCCATATAGCCCTGGCAGCGGCGGTAATCCTCTTCCCGACGACGCGTCTCCGCCTGCTGACGACGCAGGTTAAGCTCCGCCAGCGTTTTACGCAGGGCGAGGATCTGCTGCATCAACGGCCCGAGGCGGGAGAAATAGAGATCGTTGAATTCATCAAGCTGCTGTACCCGGGCGTTACGGCGATCAATCAGATCGCGCAAGCGCTCTTCCAGAGCTTTCAGCTCCAGCTTGCTGGCCGCCAGTTGCGGGTCACGCCACGGGGTAACGGCGCGCTGGCTTTGCAGCCAGGCGGTGATAGCGCGAAGGGCTGCGGTGTAATTTTTCTGCTCAAGCGCCGCGACGATGGACAGGAGATTATCGTCAAAGGCTTCCTCTTTGAGACGTTTCAACTGGCTCCGGATGATGTCGTCATCTTCCAGCTCAATGGCATTTTTAATGATTTCTAGCCGTTTGATCGGTGTGCTCATGATGCCTTTCGCTCTGGCGCTTAAGTATTTGAGTTAAGGTTAGTTGTTGTAAAAGCTAAAGGAAATAATACACACGGATGATGATCGGCGCGATGGGGGATTTCTTTAGTTTTTAGGGTTTGTGAAAGAGTGAGAGTTATTGAATCTTCCTTCTGGAACGGGGAGCACGGGGTTAAATGTGACCTTAGAGTTCACTTTTGAATGCGTGAGCCGAGAAACTCGAAAATTTGGGGTTCTGGAGGCATGCAGCGGTAGCGGTACGCCGCAATAACTGCCAGAGAATGCTTAACAGCATTAAGCATGATTAAAATACCCCAAATGTATAAGAAGTGCGGAGAGCTGACACCAGGAGATCGCGCGGGATGTTGCCATTGAGGGGAGGCTCGTGCTGGCAAACCGAGGGGGCGAAAGAATTGGCACTAAAAACAATACAGGGCGGATTAACCGCCCTTTTTTTACGCTGTAACCCGCTCGTTCCACGCGTCCGAGTATTGGATGTTCCCATCGCAATACTTCCAGGTGATCCGCTCATAGCGGAGCTGTATTCCCTCATTATGATTGTGTATCTGTAACGCTGGCTCTTTACAGTTATGCATGACGGGGTTAATGCTGACTACCCGGACGTTTTCAAGCAGCATATTGAAATATTCAACCTCCTGGCCCGCATCGTTGATTTTATACCACTTGATCTCTGCGCTTTTCAGCGTTTGGCCGGTGGCTACCGCTTTGTAGAGATAAGGGCTGGAGCTATCAAACTCTTTTTCAATTACGAGCGGCGCATGTAAGCGCGTGCCGGTGATCTTGCCTGTGTTGTTATCGGTCGGAACTAACAAGCCGTGACTAAAAGAGAGTATCTCTATACTACCTTCTCTATTTTGAACATCCACAGATCCCTTAATCGGGTTGCCGCCATCATCCTTAAGCCATAGATAAGCAGGAATAGCCATTTTTAAAACTCCATTTCCATTAGGGTAAACCCTCATTAATGACTAAATACGGATCGCAGGTGATACAAATTGTGTTATAGGTTCGTGTTATTTAATTTCGTTACTTATTGATGTTGCAAATAAAATTAATAAATTGATCTTCAGCAGTACGCATTACCGTTATTGCTCTTATGTTGCCCTTTTTGCCTGGCAGAAAGGAAGAACGATGGCATGTATACCGATTTATCCACCCCGCGGGCTGGAGATATTGCGCGAACACATAAGGCTCGCGCGGGCGCGTCACGAAGTCCAGAATATGGCCGCCCCGCTTACGTATACGTGGTTTTATGAGCGAGTAAGAAACGGCGGGCCGTGGGATTACAAACAACATAAACGGGCTTATGCTGACTTCGGGAATTTCCATTACGGCGCTGTGGGTTATGCAGCGTGCATCCCTGCAAAGATTTTGCTTATTGCTGCCGGCGCAGCGCAGTGGAAAGCCGGCACATCAAGACCCGAATGGGGTAATTTCACGGGGACCCCGCCGTTTGGTGATGATCCGATTGACCAATTTTGGATAAAGCAAGGCATCGACTATGTTAAACAGCATCACTTTTAGGACGCTGCACTGGATCGCCACTATTCTTATGGCCCTGGCGGTCGCGGGGTACTGTTATTTCCAACATATACAGCGTTTAACTGTTAGTGATCGGCTATATCAAGTTCGCCAGCTCACGCCCCGGACCTGGTTATACATTACTGAGTATGACGGCTCGAACATGACCACCGGGGAAGTGTATCGTTATTTTTTAGCGAGTAAGATTGACGGTGATCCGCTGGTGGCTCTCGAAAAACAACATATCGCGCCCACGCTTACAGCGAATACCGCCCGCGCAAAAGTTGAAGGCATAGGCAACAATATCTCATTTACTGTTCACGGCACAGTGTACAGCTTTACAACGTCCGCATTTTTTTATGATGCTGAGGGAATAGCGGCCGTGCCGTCAATTGACTTAACGGCCCGCGGCGAGAGCTGGGACAAGGGGAAATTTAGTCGATAGATAAATATTTATTTAAAAATCCCTTGCGGTCGGGTCAATGACCCGATGAGCAGCGTGTAAGTTTTCACGGCGTACCCGTAGCCGTTCATGGGTCAGAAGTACATTGTGGTTGTCAACCGGGTTCGAACAGGGTGATTGCCCCGCCCGGTCAGTGGCTGGGACGTGACCCGGTTGATATTGCCAGGGAAGAACACGCCGCAAAGCTGGCAGCAGAACAGCCAGCATAAGCATCATTGAGGGGGACAAGCAGAACCGAAGCAGTGATGAAGATCCGTTTCATTCATACCCCTTGCAATAGTGGTTACTGCATGAAGCTGATTAGATCCAGGAGTGTATGAACGGTCATAAATTAACTATAAAACACTATGGTTAATTTTTTGGAATATCCCCGGCATATCCCTGGAAAAAAGAGGCTGGTGGGTAACTCCCCGCCAGCCCTTGCTGTATTTGGTGGCCCCTGCTGGACTTGAACCAGCGACCAAGCGATTATGAGTCGCCTGCTCTAACCACTGAGCTAAGGGGCCGTGGCGGTGAATTATAAAGTAACTCCCCTCATCAATCCAGCCATTCACACCTGCCTGCTGTTTTTATAAACAACGCATAATCAATCCTTTATACTTATCTTAAGATGCATAGACAGGAGTAGAGATGATCAACGATATTCTGGCCCCTGGCCTGCGGGTGGTGTTCTGCGGAATCAACCCGGGCAAGTCCTCGGCGCACACCGGTTTTCACTTTGCTCATCCGGGAAATCGCTTCTGGAAGGTGATCCACCAGGCCGGTTTTACCGACAAACAGCTTAAGCCGGAAGAAGAGCAGCAGCTGCTGGATACGCGCTGTGGCATCACCATGCTGGTCGAGCGTCCAACGGTGCAGGCGAGCGAAGTAAATCTGCATGAGCTGCGTACTGGCGGGCGGGAACTGGTGAAGAAGATTGAAGACTACCAGCCCGCGGCGCTGGCGATCCTCGGCAAACAGGCGTACGAGCAGGCGTTCAGCCAGCGCGGTGCAAAGTGGGGTAAGCAGAACATTACCATTGGCGTAACGCAGGTGTGGGTGTTGCCGAATCCGAGCGGGCTGAACAGGGCGACGCTGGACAAGCTGGTGGAGGCGTATCGGGAACTTGATGAGGCGCTGGTGGTGAGGGGGCTTTAGCTCCTCTGCGGCCTGATGCCCTCACCCTCACCCTGACCCTCTCCCACAGGGAGAGGGAATAAACAAAAAAAGCTCCCGATTGGGAGCTTTTTCATTTCAGGACCGATTAATCGTCCAGGAAGCTACGCAGCACTTCAGAGCGGCTCGGATGGCGCAGCTTACGCAGCGCCTTCGCTTCGATCTGACGGATACGTTCGCGGGTCACGTCAAACTGTTTACCCACTTCTTCCAGCGTGTGGTCGGTGTTCATATCGATACCGAAACGCATACGCAGCACTTTCGCTTCACGGGCGGTCAGGCCAGCCAGCACGTCGTGCGTAGCGGCACGCAGGCTCTCGGTGGTGGCAGAGTCCAGCGGCAGCTCGAGGGTAGTATCCTCGATGAAATCACCCAGATGCGAATCTTCATCATCACCAATTGGTGTTTCCATGGAGATTGGCTCTTTAGCGATTTTCAGCACTTTACGGATCTTGTCTTCCGGCATCAGCATGCGTTCAGCCAGCTCTTCCGGCGTCGGCTCGCGGCCCATCTCCTGCAACATCTGGCGAGAGATACGGTTGAGTTTGTTGATGGTCTCAATCATATGCACCGGAATACGGATGGTGCGCGCCTGGTCTGCGATAGAGCGGGTGATCGCCTGACGGATCCACCAGGTAGCATAGGTGGAGAACTTGTAACCACGACGGTATTCAAACTTATCTACCGCTTTCATCAGACCGATGTTGCCTTCCTGAATCAGATCCAGGAACTGCAGGCCACGGTTGGTGTATTTCTTGGCGATAGAGATAACCAGACGTAAGTTCGCTTCAACCATCTCTTTCTTAGCACGGCGGGCTTTCGCTTCACCGATAGACATACGACGGTTGATGTCTTTCACCTGCTCGATGGTCAGGCCGGTCTCTTCTTCAATCTGATGCAGCTTTTGCAGGCCGCGCTGTACGTCTTCTTTCACGTCGTGCAGCTTTTCAGACCACGGCTTGTTCATCGCGATAGCGGCGTTGAACCAGGTTTCGCTGGTTTCATTGCCGGTGAAGAGGGTGATGAAATTCTTCTTCGGCATTTTGCACTGTTCAACACACAGCTTCATGATGATACGTTCCTGGGTACGTACGCGATCCATCATCACGCGCATGCTGTTCACCAGGTAGTCGAACTGTTTTGGCACCAGGCGGAACTGTTTGAACACTTCCGACAGCTTCAGGATCTCTTCCTGAGCGGCAGCATGGCTGCGGCCTTTCGCTTTGATGGTGTTACGCGTCACTTCGTACTGAGTACGCAGCTCGGCAAACTTCTCGCGCGCCAGTTCAGGGTCGATGCTGTTGTCGTCGTCGCTGCTGTCGTCGTCTTCTTCTTCATCTTCGTCTTCGTCGTCATCCATCTCTTCCTGAGACAGCTCAGAACCGACGTGAGTGGCGGTTGGCGCCATATCTTCTTCAGCGTTCGGGTCGACAAAGCCAGTGATCAGATCGGACAGACGCGCTTCTTCCGCTTCAACGCGATCGTACTGCTCCAGCAGATAGGTAATCGCTTCCGGGTATTCGGCAACAGAGCACTGAACCTGGTTGATCCCGTCTTCGATGCGTTTTGCGATGTCAATTTCGCCTTCGCGGGTCAACAGTTCAACGGTACCCATTTCACGCATGTACATGCGGACCGGGTCAGTGGTACGCCCGATTTCAGATTCCACGCTGGACAGTACCTGTGCAGCAGCTTCTTCCGCATCTTCGTCAGTGTTGTTGGAGGTTTCAGCCAGCAACAGATCATCGGCATCCGGTGCTTCTTCCATCACCTGAATGCCCATGTCATTGATCATTTGGATGATATCTTCGATCTGATCTGAATCGACGATATCTTCCGGCAGATGGTCATTGACCTCGGCATAGGTCAGATAGCCTTGCTCCTTACCGCGTTGGACAAGAAGTTTCAGCTGTGACTGCGGGTTTTGCTCCATAAGACGGTATCCACACTTAATTCGTTTGATTGGTGTCGGCGATAGGGCTGCCAACCTTTAAAGCGAGGGCGTACTTATATTTTTGCCGCTGCCTCTCAGTGCGGCTGCCGGGGGCTTCCCGATCGATATTCGGCACTTAAGCCGTTAAATTTTTTATTTCTTCGCCAGTTCCTGGTTAATCATCCAGAGCTCCCGGCGTTCTTCGCTGCTTAAGCCATGGGTGCGCTCGCGAGCTATCAACTCTTCCTGGCGCAACTCAAGCATCGAATCAAACATATGGTTGAGTGAGTCGGTGAACGTTTTTTCTGCGATATCCTTATCTGCTATATCGTCCCACATCGACAGTTTTTCAAGGGTAGCGGCCTCTTTTGTGCCGCGATAATGCTCTAAAAGTTGTCCGGTGGTCAGACCTGGCTGCGACAAACAAGTGTTGACCAATTCTGAAAATAAGCCAAGTCCGGGCAATTTTTCGTGGTTCAAACCCGCCAGTGACGGCACTTGCGGAGCAAGTTCGGGGTTTTGCACCAGCAACCCTATCAGTATACGCATGGTTGTGCGTTTTAGCTGAGGCGCGGGGCGTACCGTGCCGTTTTCAGCCTGTTTAGGCATTAAACGTTCAAGCTGGCTGTCATCCAGAATGCCGAGCTTGTTGCCTAACTCCTGACGCAGATAGATGCGCAGCGTTTCGCCGGGCACCTGGCTGATTAACGGCAGCGCCAGCGTGCTGAGCTGCGCGCGCCCGTCAGGGGTACTCAAATCCACCTGCGGCATCAGGCTGTTAAACAGAAACGTGGAGAGCGGCTGTGCCTGCTCCATCCGCGCTTCAAATGCCGCTTTGCCCTCTTTACGCACCAGCGTATCCGGGTCTTCACCGTCGGGCAGGAACATAAAGCGTAGCTGACGCCCGTCGGTCATATACGGCAACGCGGTTTCCAGCGCTCGCCAGGCGGCGTCGCGTCCTGCGCGGTCACCGTCGTAACAGCAAATCACGTTGTTGGTGACGCGGAACAGCAACTGGATATGGTCCGCCGTGGTGGACGTTCCCAGCGACGCAACGGCATAGTTAATGTCGTACTGCGCCAGCGCAACAACATCCATATAGCCTTCGACGACCAGAAGACGCGGAGGTTCCGCATTATCCTGCTGTGCCTCATAAAGACCGTAAAGCTGGCGGCCCTTATGGAAAATATCGGTTTCCGGGGAGTTAAGGTATTTCGGCAGGGCATCACCCAGCACGCGACCACCAAAACCTATCACCCGGCCACGCTTGTCGCGGATCGGGAACATCACCCGTTCACGGAAGCGGTCGTAGCTTCGTCCCTGGTCGTTGGTGACCAGCATGCCTGCGTCGATGAGGGATTTACGATCTTCGCTATTGCCGCCAAAACGCTTTAACACGTTGTCCCAGCCGGGCGGGGCGTAACCAATAGCGAAACGCGCAATCACATCGTCGCTCAGTCCGCGCTTGTTCAGATACTGACGCGCAGGCTCAGCCGCAGAGTGCTTAAGAGACTGTTGGTAAAACGAATTCAGGCCATCCATCAACTGATATAGCGTTTGCCGCTGATGGCGCTCGATCTGACTTGGCCCACTGCCTGCTTCATACGGCACTTCAAGGTTATGCATCGCCGCCAGCTCTTCGACGGTTTCAACGAACTCGAGCTTGTCGTAGTTCATCAAAAAATCGACGGCATTACCGTGTGCGCCACAGCCGAAGCAATGGTAGAACTGCTTTTCACCGTTTACGGTGAAAGAGGGGGTTTTTTCGTTATGGAACGGACAGCACGCATGGTAGTTCTTGCCCTGCTTTTTTAGCTTCACCCGCGCGTCGATGAGATCGACGATGTCGGTTCTGGCAAGCAGGTCATTGATGAAAACGCGTGGGATTCTTCCGGCCATATGCCCCAAAAATTTAAGCGACTTATAAACGAAAACAAGCCGCGCATTCCTTCCGGAAGCACGGCCTTACGACTACAACTCTGTCTGTCAATTGAGGGCTGTGGCCCTCAACAGATTAGTACAGACGAGTACGGCGTGCGTTTTCGCGAGCCAGTTTCTTCGCGTGACGTTTCACAGCGGAAGCTTTAGCGCGCTTACGTTCGGTCGTTGGTTTTTCATAAAACTCACGACGACGAACTTCAGCCAGAACACCTGCTTTCTCGCATGAACGTTTGAAGCGACGCAGTGCTACGTCGAACGGCTCGTTTTCACGTACTTTAATTACCGGCATGTAACTCTCACCTTTAATAAATTCGGTTTGCCGCTGGCATCAACGCCAGCTTATTTCAAAATGGTGCGGAATTTTACTGCAAATGCTGCTGCTTTGTAAAGCACCGATGCGATTTTGAAAGGGACTTTTATAAGGGGGAAGAGTATACACGAGGCTTCTTCCTGGGGCGAACAAAGTTTTACATCAACCCGCCCAGGCTCTACACTGCGCGGTATTGAAACGAGGTAAAACAAGTCATGCGTGTACTGGGTATTGAAACATCCTGCGATGAAACCGGCATCGCGATTTACGACGACGAAAAAGGGCTTCTGGCCAACCAACTGTATAGTCAGGTGAAATTGCACGCTGACTACGGCGGCGTCGTGCCTGAACTGGCCTCTCGTGACCACGTGCGTAAAACGGTTCCCCTGATTAAGGCGGCACTGAAAGAGGCCGGGTTAAGTGCAAAAGATATTGATGCCGTGGCCTATACTGCAGGACCGGGCCTGGTTGGCGCGCTGCTGGTCGGCGCAACGGTAGGGCGTTCGCTGGCCTTCGCGTGGGACGTTCCGGCCATTCCGGTTCACCATATGGAAGGACATCTTCTGGCTCCGATGCTGGAAGCCAATCCGCCAGCGTTCCCGTTTGTGGCGCTGCTGGTCTCCGGCGGTCATACGCAGCTGATTAGCGTAACGGGCATTGGCAAGTATGAGCTGCTGGGCGAATCGATCGACGACGCGGCCGGTGAAGCCTTCGACAAAACTGCCAAGCTGCTTGGCCTGGATTATCCTGGCGGCCCGATGCTGTCGAAAATGGCCGCGCAGGGAACGGAAGGGCGCTTTGTCTTCCCGCGTCCGATGACCGATCGTCCGGGGCTGGATTTTAGTTTCTCCGGTCTGAAAACCTTCGCGGCGAACACCATTCGCAATAACGACGACAGCGAGCAGACGCGTGCCGACATCGCCCGCGCGTTCGAAGATGCGGTGGTGGATACGCTGATGATCAAGTGCAAGCGTGCGCTGGATCAGACGGGCTTTAAGCGCCTGGTGATGGCCGGTGGCGTGAGCGCCAACCGTACGCTGCGCGCGAAGCTTGCCGAAATGATGCAAAAGCGTCGTGGGGAAGTGTTCTACGCGCGTCCGGAATTTTGTACCGATAACGGGGCGATGATCGCCTACGCCGGGATGGTGCGCCTGAACGCTGGCGCCACGGCTGACCTGAGCGTGTCCGTGCGTCCGCGCTGGCCGCTGGCGGAGCTGCCTGAGGCGTAAGTCTTTTGCCCGGTGGCGCTGGTGTATGACCGTATACATAGGTAACAGATCAGACCGGGAACATAGGTAACACTTTTCAGTCTATCCGGAGCACACTCTGGGTTTTTCGGTCGTAGTACGCAAGCGTTATTCCATTAAAGATGATGGCCTCCAGGCCATCATCTTGTTCTTCCAGCATGATGTACTCATCAGTCAGCGCTTCACTCAGGAACACCGTCCCCTTTTTCCCCATATAGAGTGTCCCCCTTGATTTCACCCTGTAGACCGTACCTCCTTCCGGATAAGCATATTCAGGAACCCTGCCATCCCAGTGCCGGCCTGAGGGTTGCCATACCGTTCCGGGCGTTGCACCCGCCAGGGCTTCATGTGGCCTTTCATAGTTAAACTCTTCCCGGTAGCCACTGAACCACCGCTGTTGTTCTTCCATCGTCATAAATATGTTGCCCTGTTTTACTGCACTTTTCAGCGAACGATGCATTCGCTCATGACGGCCGTTTTCTTCCGGATGCCCCTTTCTGATGCGTTCCGGTCTGATGCCCAGCTTTATCAGCCAGACTGCAAGGCGACTTAACCCGACGATACCTGTTCCTGCGAAAGGCTGACCATTATCCGTTCTCAGGACTTCCGGCAGACCGTACTCCAGGAACGCATCCGTCAGGCACTGCCTGACGAAGGGCTCGCTCTCCCGGTCTGCTCCCCGGCAGCTCAGAAGATACCGGCTGTGATTGTCGGTGAGGGTGAAGGGATGACAGTATTTCCGGCTCAGCAGCCTGAACTTGCCTTTAAAATCAGCGCTCCAGACCTGATTGTTCTCACTGATGATGGTCAGGGGCTGGCGATTGCCCGGGGTTCTGCGTTTTCGCTTTTTATCCGGAACCAGGCCTTCACGCTTGAGGATATCGCCGATAGTACTGGCAGCGGGGACGGTAAAATCGACGTGATGATTGAGCAGCCACATCCGCAGTTTTTTGGGGCCCCAGTCAGGGTGTTTTTGCCTCAGGGCCGTAAGCTGCCCGGCGATATCATCAGGAACTGTCCGGGAGTGGGAGTGCGGAGCACGTGACCGGTCAGAGAGAGATGACAGGTCAGAGGGGTCAAAACGCTGAAGCCATTTGTAACCGGTTTTTCGACTGATGCCGAAGAGACGGCAGAGGGCAGAAAAAGAATCCGTACCTGCATGGCAGGCACGGATGAAATCAAGGCGTTGCATAGGTCGGGTCTCAGTCCAGGGCATAGCGAGTCTCCTCTTCTATGCCAGTTATAACTGTTACCCATGTATCCGGTCTAAAGTGTTACCCATGTTCCCGGTTCATACCCTGGGCTTACCGGGTCTGCAAAAATCGTAGGCCGGGTCAGGCGAAGCCGCCACCCGGCAATAAACCGCACTACATCCGCAGCATCCCTTTCTCTTCCAGAAACGCAATAATCGTCGCCAGCCCGTCACCCGCCTTCAGGTTGGTAAAGGTCCACGGACGCTCGCCGCGCATGCGATTAGTGTCTCGCTCCATTACCTCCAGCGACGCCCCCACGTACGGCGCGAGGTCGGTTTTATTGATCACCAGAAAATCGGATTTGGTGATCCCCGGCCCGCCTTTGCGCGGGATTTTTTCCCCCTCGGCCACGTCGATCACGTAGATGGTGAGGTCCGCCAGCTCCGGGCTGAAGGTCGCGCTCAGGTTATCCCCGCCGCTTTCGACGAAGATCAGATCCAGATTGCCGAACTTCTCGCTCAAGGCTTCCACCGCTGCCAGGTTCATTGAGGCATCTTCGCGGATGGCGGTGTGCGGACAGCCGCCCGTTTCCACCCCTACGATGCGCTCTGGCTCAAGCGCACCCGCCTCGGTCAGGATGCGCTGATCCTCTTTGGTGTAGATATCGTTAGTCACCACCGCAAGATGATAGGTGTCGCGCATCGCCTTGCAGAGCGCTTCCAGCAGGGCGGTTTTGCCCGACCCTACCGGGCCGCCCACGCCAACGCGCAGGGGATGTTTGTAATCAGCCATATTGACTCCTCAGGAACGGAATAGTCGTGAATATTGGGTTTCGTGGCGTGCGGAGGCGATGGCGGACAGCGGCGTAGCTGCCCCCAGCGCGTCGTCGCCACGTAAAAATGCCTGTTCAAACCCAGCGGCAAAATGGTCGCTCAGGTCGATAATCAGCTGTTGTGCGGCCTGCTGCCCAAACGGCACCAGCTTGACGCCCGCCATCACCGCGCTCTCAATCCAGCTGTAGCCGAGGCTCAGCGCCAGCTCGCGCGCGCTAATGCCCCAGCGCACGCCGAGCCACGCCATACCGCCGAGCTGGCTCTGCATCAACAGCGGCAGCCATTCTGGCGGGCAGGCGGGTTCCCAGCTTTTAACCAGGCGCGTAAAGGCCGCGCCGCGGTTGCGTTCTTCCTCGCGCAGTTCGCGCGTTTCCCGACAGGCGAGCAGGTATGCCGTCCAGCGTTTTGCTGTCGCGACCTCCTGCTTCTCGCAGGCATGATACAGGCGGATAAACAGCGGCAGGTCGACGCAGAAAAAGCTCTGCTCCATTTGCTGGATCTGCCAGCGCCTGAAGGCCTCAGCGTCCGTGATCCACCCGGCCTCGACAGCCCACTCCAGCCCCTGTGACCAGGTATACGATCCGACCGGCAGGCTACTGCTGGAGAGCTGCATCAGGCGCAGCCGCTGGCGGGCGTGCTCCATCAGCTCATCAGCGCCAGCAGGGCAGAGACGATCAGCCCGCCGCCGAAGGTCTTACGCAGGCCGTCGTGACGGCGCAGCAGCAGCCCTGCCGCGAAGCTGGCGCACAGCACCGTGGCACTGGCTAACATAAATCCGCTGGTAAAGAGCCAGAAGCTGTGGCCGGACATCTCCACGCCGTGCGCCCAGCCGTGGAACATCGCCAGGGCTGGAACCGCCAGCAGCAGGCGATTTTCAGTCTTAAACATCATCACGCCGCAGACCGCCAGTGAGGCGATAATCAGCATCTCCATGCCGCTAAAGCCGCCGAGCAGGCTGCCCGTAACGGCGCCAGCCAGCATCATGCCGAGCGTTGCTAACGGCAGCAGCAGCTTGCGGCCGCTCAGGGCGGACAGCACGCCAGCCCCCGTCAGCATCAGCAGGTGATCCAGCCCGGTCAGCGGATGGAGAAAACCTGCCTGAAAGCTGTCGGTTCCGTGCCCGGGATGGGCAAGCGCCGGAACGGAAAAGGCCAGCAGAAACAGCGGTAAATACTTACGCATGATGAGTCCTTAATGTGAATGAGCGTGGGAGTGGCCATGACTGTGGGCATCGCTGGTGTAAGCGCCCGCTTCTGGTTCAAAGGGCAGGCTGGCGAAGGTCACCTCCAGCCCGAACTGACGTAGCATGTCGTCGAGAACGTGATCGTGGTGGTAGCGCATTTCGCCGGGCATGATTTGCAGCGGTACGTGGCGGTTGCCCAGGTGATAACAGGCGCGGGCGAGCAGGAACGGGTCGGCACAGCGCACCACGGAAACCGACTCCGGGGCGGCGATCACTTCGATCACTTCGCTGCCATCGTCGGTAGTCAGCAGGTCGCCCCCGCGCAGCAGCAGGCCGCGCGGCAGCATTAGCCCGGCTTCGCGGCCGTCGTTCAGCGCCACGCGGGCGCGGCTTTTTACCCGCACGTCAATCGGCAGCGTAACGCTGGCGGTGACGGGGTGCGCGTGGTCCAGGCGTTGGGTTAAATAAATCATCATCACTCCTCAAAACAGAAAATAGCGTTGCGCCATCGGCAAAACTTCTGCCGGTTCGCTGGTGATCAATTCGCCGTCGACGCGAACCTCATAGGTTTGCGAGTCAACGGTGATATTCGGCTGTAAATCGTTGTGGATCATGTCGGCCTTTTTCACCGTCCGGCAGCCTTTCACCACCGCAGTGGCGCTTTGCAATCCGAGCCGCTGCGGAATGCCGCTGGCATCAGCGGCCTGCGAGACAAACGTCAGCCGCGTGGCGTGGCGTGCGGCACCAAGTGCACCAAACATCGGGCGGTAATGCACCGGCTGCGGCGTGGGGATCGAGGCGTTGATGTCGCCCATCGGCGCGCAGGCGATCATCCCGCCTTTGACGATGGTGGCCGGTTTGACGCCAAAGAAAGCGGGGGACCAGACCACCAGATCCGCCAGCTTGCCCGCCTCAATAGAACCGACCTCATGGGCGATGCCGTGGGTAAGAGCCGGATTAATGGTGTATTTGGCGACATAGCGCTTCACGCGGAAGTTGTCGTTCTCGCCGGTCTCTTCCGGCAGTGCGCCGCGCTGCACCTTCATGCGGTGCGCCACCTGCCAGGTGCGGATAATCACTTCCCCCACGCGGCCCATGGCCTGTGAATCTGACGAGGTGAGCGAGAACGCGCCGATATCGTGCAGCACGTCTTCGGCGGCGATGGTTTCCCGACGAATACGGGATTCCGCAAACGCCACGTCCTCGGCGATATCCGGGTCGAGATGGTGACAGACCATCAGCATGTCCAGGTGCTCGTCGATGGTATTCACCGTGTAGGGCAGCGTCGGGTTGGTGGAGGAGGGCAAAATATTCGGGTGCGCGCAGGCGGTGATGATATCCGGCGCATGGCCGCCGCCCGCCCCTTCGGTGTGGAAGGTGTGGATGGTGCGCCCGGCGATGGCGGCCAGCGTGTCTTCGACAAAACCGGACTCGTTCAGCGTGTCGCTGTGTAGCGCCACCTGAATATCCATCTCTTCAGCGACCTCCAGCGAGCAGTTGATTGCCGCAGGCGTCGCGCCCCAGTCTTCGTGGATCTTAAGCCCGATGGCGCCAGCCGCGATCTGCTCGCGCAGCGCGTCCGGGTTTGAACCGTTCCCTTTGCCCAGCAGGCCAATATTCACCGGCAGCGTATCGGCGGCCTGCAACATGCGGGCGATATACCACGGCCCCGGCGTGCAGGTGGTGGCGTTTGTACCTGCCGCAGGGCCGGTGCCGCCGCCGATCATGGTGGTGACGCCGGAGACCAGCGCCTCTTCCGCCTGCTGCGGACAGATCCAGTGGATGTGGGTGTCGATCCCGCCAGCGGTGACGATCTTCCCTTCGGCGGCGATCACTTCCGTTGCCGCGCCAATCGGGATCGTCACGCCGGGCTGAATGTCCGGGTTTCCGGCTTTGCCGACGGCGAAGATCCGCCCATCTTTTATGCCGATATCCGCTTTCACAATCCCCCAGTGATCGACAATCAGCGCGTTGGTGAGCACCAGATCCACGCAGTCGTCGGCGGTCATCTGCCCCTGTCCCATGCCGTCGCGGATCACTTTTCCGCCGCCGAATTTAACCTCTTCGCCGTAGATCGTGAGATCGTCCTCCACTTCGATCCACAGCTCGCTGTCGGCCAGCCGCACTTTATCCCCGGTAGTGGGGCCGAACATATCGGCATACGCCTGGCGTGAAATCTCAGCCATGTTTCACCTCGCCCATGACCTCGCCGCGAAAGCCGAAAATGCGCTGTGCGCCCGTCACCTGCACCAGCGTCACTTCCCGCTTCTGGCCGGGCTCGAAGCGCACGGCAGTGCCGGCCGGGATGTTCAGCCGGTAACCTCGGGTGGCTTCGCGATCGAACTTCAGCGCCGGGTTGACCTCGTAAAAGTGGTAGTGCGATCCCACCTGGATCGGCCTGTCGCCGTGGTTTTCCACGATCACACTTCGGGTTTCGCGCCCGACGTTGAGAGCAATGTTTCCGGACTGGATCCGGTATTCGCCTGGGATCATCACGCGCTCCTTACACGATCGGGTTGTGGACGGTGACGAGCTTGGATCCGTCCGGGAAGGTGGCTTCCACCTGGATATCCGGGATCATCTCCGGCACGCCCTCCATCACCTGATCGCGCGTCAGGACGTGGCGGCCGGCTTCCATCAGCGAGGCGACGGTTTCGCCATCGCGCGCGCCTTCCATAATAAAGGCGCTGATCAGCGCGACCGATTCCGGGTAGTTGAGCTTTACCCCGCGCGCGAGGCGGCGTTCGGCAACCAGCGCGGCGGTGAACAGCAACAGCTTGTCTTTTTCTCTGGGAGTCAGTTCCATAGCGTTTCTCTTATGTCTGCCAGATACGCGGCGAACAGGCGGTTTTGGGGGTTAAAAGCGGGCGAAGCGACTGCCAGATATCGCGCATCACCCGCTGGCAAATGAGGTTGTCGTGGGAGAGAAAACGCACCGACAGCAGGTCGTCGGTGAGCGTCGCCCCGCCAAAGTTTTCCAGCGGGGCGAGCCGCTCGCGCACTGTATCAAGATGAGCTTCCCGGGCCGGGTAGAACAGCAGCGTGCCGACCCACGGATGGCCTGCGACGGGCGACAGATCGCCATCGTTAAGATGCAGTCGCTCAATCAAACGCGGCTCGCCATCCACCCACACCTCAAGGCGGCTCTCCAGCGTGCCGTGGCTGAAGGTTTCGTTTATCACCGGACGGCCCAGACAGTACAGCTCCCACGCCAGCAGCGTGCTGGTGGCCTTAAGATGGAAGACGGAACGCAGCGCGGCGTTAGCGCCGGGGAAAATTATGGTGTCCTGCGGCAGCCACTCCAGCGTGGCCTCTTCGTCGAGGTAAAAATGCTGATTCAGACAGGCCAGCGGGCCGCTGCTGCGATAGAACTTGCTGGCGCCGGGCATGGTGATGAGGGCATGGCTTTTGGCGTCGAGCCGCACGGAAATATCCAGCGTATCCCCGCCCACAATCCCGCCTGGTGGATGCAGCAGGTAAAGATGGCAGGTCTCGCCTTCAGGGTAAAACGGGCGCTGAACGGTGAGCGGCCCGGTGTGACGCGCGGAATGGAGGAGGGTTTTCTCAGGGGTATAACAAAACTGGAGGGCAAGCGTGGCCTGCCATCCTTTGTATGAATTATCAGTGACCTGAGTTGCTAACATGGTGCTTCCATTTCCACACTATCGGGGTACGTTTCAGTATGCCCTGGCGGAAATGAAGGCTGTCATATGAGTCGCTTATGGATAAAAAACCGGCTCATGTGAGCCGGTTTCAGTAATGTAGGCCGGGTAAGCGCAGCGTCACCCGGCAAGAAAGGTTAACGATAATCCTCTGCATCCACATCATACCCCGACGGCTCCCAGCGGATCGCCAGCAGCGATACCAGGCCGATAAACGGCGCCAGCGCAATCACCCAGAACACGGCGGTATCCAGCGACGCGACCAGTAGCGGGAACAGAAACAGTGACAGCGTTGAACTGCTGCGCATCAGCGTCTGGTTAAGCCCCACGCCCACGCCGCGCAGCGAGGTCGGGTAGCTCAAGGAGGCAAACGTCATGGTATGCGCACCCGGACCAAAACCCTGGCCAAACAGGAACAGCGCCAGCATCGCGACGGCGACCACGCCTTCCGTGGCCCCGTCAGGGCGGCCAATCAGCGCCAGACCGAGCAGCGCCACCAGCTGGCAGGCGTAACCCGCCAGTGACATCCGCCACGCGCCGAAGCGCGGAACATAGCGCACTGCCAGCAGCCCGCCGACAAACGCAAACAGCAGGTTAAGCGCCAGCGAGATCAGAATGGTGGTCAGCATCGACTGCACAAAGAAGCTGGAGATGATCACCGGCAGGCCAAAGGCTACGGCGTTATAGGCGAACGAGGAGACAACCGACAGCAGCGTGGCGAGCGTGGTACGCCGCAGGTAGATACCGCGGAACAGATTCAGGTAGTTCGACCATTTTGCCTTATTGACCACCGGCGCGGGCTGGTCAAGCGCATCCTGCGGCACGTGGGCATTAATGTTGTACGACTGCCGCAGGATGGACGCCGCCTCCTTCAGATTGCCCTGATTCGCCGCCCAGACCGGGGATTCGCTCATATAGCGGCTGCGGATGGCGATAATCACCAGCGCGGGCACCGCGCCGAAGCCAAGGATCAGACGCCAGAGCCAGTCGCTGTGGCCTTCCGGCAGCACGGCGTAGAAGAAGAGCACCAGAAGATAAGAGATGCTGATGGCCGCATACCAGGTGGGGCACCACATTGCCACGCTGGAGGCTTTATTCCCCGGGCCTTTCAGCCTGGCGAACTCGCTGAGAAACGCCATCGCCACGGGAAGGTCGATCCCGACGCCAAGACCCATCACAAAGCGCGCGCCCGCCAGCACATATTCGTTCGGAGCCAGCGCACAGGCGATGGCGGCGACGACAAAGAACACCATGTCGGCCATAAAGACGCGGTAGCGCCCGATTTTATCCGTAAGATAGCCGCCAAGCAGCGCCCCGACAATGGCACCAAAGGTAATGGCTGAAGCCACCATGCCGGTACCAGCGGGCGTCAGGTTAAATTCGCGGGTGATGTCTTTGATGCCGAATGCCAGTGCGCCGAGATCGTAGGCATCGAGAAAAATTCCCCCGAGCGCGATACCGACCACGATGCGGGCATTGGCCCGGCCCTGAGAGCCGTCATTAACGAGACGTGAAACGTCCGATGCGCTGCGTACCCACTTGATGTCGCCATCCGGGGTGTTTCCTGCCGTTGGGAGGGGAGTTGTGTCTGTGATTTCTGCCATTTTCTTTTATGTGGTTGTGTTGTGTACCTAACAGTTACCACAGGCAGAAGGGGACAAAAATCACATTTGGTTATAAGGCATAACGAACGGTTTACTGAGCGTCTTTCTTTTTACGCTTGAGCTTCGTCCAGATCTTGGTCTCCTGGCGACGCCACAGGCGCTGAATGTTGTCATGATGACGCAGCAGGATCAGGCACGAGAGCATCGATACCGGGAAGGTAAACTGCGGTTTAAACCACCAGACATAAAACGGAGCGATCAGCGCGCTGACGATGGCGCCCAGCGATGAATAGCCGCTCAGCAGGATGGTCAGCAGCCAGGTGCCCGCCATCACGCCAGTGAGATCCCAGCCGATCGGCGCAATCGCGCCAAACGCGGTTGCAACGCCTTTACCGCCTTTAAAACCAAAGAAAACGGGCCAGATATGGCCGACGCAGGCGGCGATAGCAATCAGCCCCAGCCAGAAGGGTGTGACGCCCAGCGCATACGCACCCCAGACGGGGAGCATTCCTTTCAGAACATCAAAAATCAAAACCGCTACGGCTGCTCCCTTGCCGCCAATTCGTAGTACATTGGTCGCCCCGGGATTCCCGGAACCACTTTCACGCGGGTCAGGCAACCCGGCGATGCGGCAGACCAGAATGGCGCTGGAGATTGAGCCGCAAAGGTAGGCGAGGATAATCATTCCAGGCGCGATTGCACTCATAACGCTGTTCCGTTTTGAAAATGTATCTGTATTCTCAGCATCTGTGGATAATACGCATAATTCGCCGGAAGTGGTATCCGGTTTAGCCAAAAAACAGGCAGGTCGTGATGGATATTGTATTTATAGAGCAACTTTCGGTAATCACCACAATTGGTGTTTACGACTGGGAACAGACCATCGAGCAGAAACTGGTGTTCGATATCGAAATGGGCTGGGATAACCGCAAGTCAGCAAAAAGCGATGATGTGAATGACTGTCTGAGCTACGCCGACATCAGTGAAGCGGTCATCGGCCACGTGGAAGGGCAACGATTTGCGCTGGTGGAACGCGTGGCGGAAGAGGTAGCGGACCTGCTACTGAGCAAATTTAACTCCCCGTGGGTGCGCATCAAACTAAGCAAGCCGGGCGCGGTGGCGCGCGCCGCCAATGTGGGCGTGATTATCGAGCGTGGCACAAATCTGAAAGGAAAGATTTAACGTCATAATTGCTAAACCATTTTAGGTTATATCGGTCTTAAAGCTGTATCTTTCACGGTTGTCCGCGTGGGACACCGTTTTTTTATATCTTTTTAGGGGTTTATAGATGAGCGATATGCACTCGCTGCTGGTGGCGGCAATTCTGGGTGTGGTCGAAGGATTGACGGAGTTTTTGCCGGTGTCCAGTACGGGCCATATGATTATCGTTGGCCATCTCCTGGGCTTTGAAGGCGATACCGCAAAGACGTTTGAGGTGGTGATTCAGCTGGGCTCTATTCTGGCGGTGGTCGTCATGTTCTGGCGTCGTCTGTTTGGTCTGATCGGCATCCACTTCGGGCGTTTACCGCAGCGTGAAGGAGAGGGCAAGGGGCGCCTGACGCTGATTCATATTCTGCTGGGGATGATCCCGGCGGTGGTGCTGGGGCTGGTGTTCCACGACACCATAAAATCGCTTTTCAACCCGATTAACGTGATGTACGCGCTGGTTGTCGGCGGCTTCCTGCTGATTGCCGCCGAAGTGCTGAAGCCAAAAACCCCGCGTGCAGAAGGTCTGGACGATATGACGTATCGCCAGGCGTTTATGATTGGCTGCTTCCAGTGTCTGGCGCTGTGGCCGGGCTTCTCCCGTTCAGGGGCAACCATTTCCGGCGGGATGCTGATGGGCGTGAGCCGTTACGCGGCGTCTGAGTTCTCGTTCCTGCTGGCGGTACCGATGATGATGGGCGCCACCGCACTGGATCTCTACAAAAGCATCGGCTTCCTGACCGTAGGCGACATTCCGATGTTCGCCGTGGGCTTTATCACCGCCTTTATCGTGGCGCTGATTGCCATCAAAACCTTCCT
Organism: Enterobacter hormaechei subsp. hoffmannii; assembly: GCF_001729745.1. Lineage (GTDB taxonomy): Bacteria > Pseudomonadota > Gammaproteobacteria > Enterobacterales > Enterobacteriaceae > Enterobacter > Enterobacter intestinihominis. The sequence goes on along the minus strand of NZ_CP017186.1, from coordinate 3,849,870 downwards.
GCAACTGATTAAGCGTATCTCGTTTATTCCGTTCGCGATCTACCGCTTTATCGTCGCGGCTGCCGTGTACGTGGTCTTCTTCTGATGACCGCCCGCCCTCAGTCTTTCGGCTGAGGGCAACGTTTTTCCTTCCACGCCGCAACCGCATCAATCCGCCGTTTCGTCAGCTCTTCGCGGATCTCCGGGCCTTTAAACCCTGCCTCCACCACCTCTTTCGTTGGCACCGCTTTTGCGATTTCCCACGCCTCGCGCAGCAAACGACCCTGCGGATAATCGGACGCTTCAAACCCGGTACGGCCGCGCACGTCCGCTTCGCTGGTCAGCGCAATTTGCTCCACGCGCTGCGGCTTGCGCCAGGCGTCGATGTTATCGAACAGCCTGACGATGGTGGCGGGTTTCAGGATCGGGAAGGTGTGGATCAGGTCGTGGAACTCGGCGACCAGTTTTGCCAGATCGCGAATGTCATTCGGCACGCGCAGGCGCTGGCAAAGCCCTTCAACCAGCTTTACGCCAGCCGGACCGTGCCCGTGGTGGCGTGGCCACAACTCCTTTGGCGTTAAACCTTTGCCGAGGTCATGGCAGAGGGTGGAAAAGCGCACGTCCACTTCAGGGCTGAGCATAGCGGCCATGCTAAGCGTCATCAGGGTGTGAATGCCGGTATCAATTTCCGGGTGCCATTTCGCCGGGGCGGGCACGCCAAACAGCGCGTCTATTTCCGGGAACAGCACTTTCAGCGCCCCGCAGTCGCGCAGAACCTGGAAAAAGACCTGTGGATTACGGGTAGTCAGGGCGTTTTCGGTCTCTTTCCAGACGCGTTCTGGCGTCAGGTGTTCCAGCTCGCCCGCGTCGGTCATGGCCGTCATCAGCGCCATCGTCTCGTCGGCGATACGGAAGCTCAGATGGGCATAACGGGCGGCAAAACGCGCCACGCGCAGTACGCGAAGCGGATCTTCAGAAAAGGCGGGGGAAATATGGCGTAAAAGACGATCGCGCAGATCGTTCTGGCCGCCGTAGGCGTCGATGATATGTCCGTTTTCGTCCTGCGCCAGGGCGTTAATGGTGAGATCGCGGCGCATTAAGTCCTGCTCCAGCGTGACATCCGGCGCGGCATAGCAGGTGAAGCCGGTATAACCGGAACCCGATTTCCGTTCGGTACGCGCCAGGGCGTACTCTTCGCGGCTTTTCGGATGGAGGAACACAGGAAAATCGCGGCCTACCTGCTGGTAGCCCGCGTCAATCATCGCTTCGGGCGTGGCACCGACCACGACCCAATCTTTATCTTTGACCGGCAGACCTAATAACGCATCACGTACCGCACCACCGACCAGATAACTCTTCACGCCAACACTCCCGTTTTCTCTTTTCGCAAGATGATACGTAAGTGTGGCAGAGAAGACGAGTTAGTTCATCCAGCGGTCTTTACGTTTACGGCTTGGGATAAGGTGAGGAAGCACCAGACCCAGCACCAGACCGACGCCCAGTACGCCGCCGCCATACATAAACCACTGCATGATGATGGTGCGTTGTTTGTCATCCAGCTGTAGATTAGCGGCGTTTACTTTCTTCTGTGCGACGATCAGCTCATTTTTCAGCTTCTGATTTTCGTCTTTCAGGCCGGCGATCACGCTGTCGCTTTGCGCCACTTTCTGCTGCATCTCTGCGGTGCGCTGGTTCCAGGTACCGTCAATGTTGTTCAGCTTATCGGTCAGGGTTTTCACCTGATTTTCCAGATCCGGCACGCGGGTGCGCAGGCTTGGCACTGTGCTTAGCTCTTTCAGCGGGATCCATGAGGTGCGGCCAGAGCTGTCACGAACCTGACCGTAATTGGTGTCTGCGTTAGTTTGCAGCAGAGTCACTTCCTCGCCGGCATTTACCGTACCCACGAGGCGATAATTGTCTCCAGGGCCGCTGCGTACCCAGGTATTCAGTTCATCAGAAACGTAACGTTTCTCTTCAGCGTGGACCGCGGTTGCGGCGCTAAAAGCGAGTAAAGTAAGTCCAATCAGGCGTAATTTAAGCATATCAGTCGTTATTTTCATAAAAAGTGGAACGATAGTAGTGGTATCAGTGTCGCTACGCAAAGGATTCATCATCAATCGGAATCATCTGTGTCATGATTTCCACCGCTTTAAACTTTTACGCCCGTCAAATTGCTCATTGCGTGGCAATTTGGCGCAAAATACTATGTACTGACAAACAAATGGCGAGGAAGTTCGCCTTCATCGACGCGTCTGTGACGCACGCAAAAGTACAAGGCTATGGCACAAGAGATCGAATTAAAGTTTATCGTCGAAAAAGACAGCGCTGACGCGCTCCGCCAGCATCTGAATACGCTGTCCGGCGAGCACCATGAACCCGTACAGCTGCTCAACATCTATTACGAAACGCCGGACAACTGGCTGCGCAACCACGATATGGGCCTGCGCATCCGTGGTGCGAACGGGCGCTACGAGATGACGATGAAAATCGCCGGTCGCGTGGTGGGCGGTTTGCACCAGCGTCCGGAATACAATATCGACATCAGTAAGCCAGAACTTGAGCTGGATCGTTTTCCGGCGGAAGTGTGGCCGGAAGGGACGCTGCCCGCAACGCTGTCGGCAGAGGCGCAACCGCTGTTCAGCACCGATTTCTGGCGCGAGAAATGGCTGGTGACGGAAGGCAAGAGCCGCATTGAGATTGCGTTTGATCGAGGTGAAATTAAGGCTGGTGAAGAGCAGGAGCCGATCTGCGAATTGGAACTCGAACTGCTGGAAGGCGACGCGAGCGACGTGCTGAAGCTGGCGCGCAAGCTGGTAAACCAGCCTGGCCTGCGTCAGGGCAGCCTGAGTAAAGCGGCGCGCGGCTATCACCTGGCCGCCGGGAATGCGCCGCGCGTGCTGCGAGAAACCCCGATTCTGCGCGTTGTGCCGAAAGCCTCCGTTGAGCAGGGCATGGAAGCGGCGCTGGAGCTGGCGCTCTCTCAGTGGCAGTACCACGAGGAGCTGTGGGCGCGTAACGTCAAAAATGCCAAAAAACAGGTGCTCGCTGCTATGGGGCTGGTGCGTCACACCCTGGCGCTGTTCGGCGGTATTGTACCGCGTAAAGCCAGTGCTCACTTACGTGATCTGCTCACTCAAACCGAAACGCTGATGCTTTCTGACGTGTCGGCACAAACGGCGATCTACAGCCCGCAAAACGCCAGCGCGAAACTGGCGTTGACCGAATTTCTGGTGACGCGCGGCTGGCGCATTTTCCTCGATGCGAAAGGGCAGACTAAAATCGCGGAAAACTTCAAACGTTTTGCGGATATCCACCTCTCCCGTCACGCGGCCGAGCTGCGAACCACCTTCGCGCATCCGCTGGGCGACCAGTATGGCGATCAGCTTCCCCGCCTGGCGCGTAACATCGACAGCATGTTGCTGCTGTCAGGTGCGTATGAGGGCGTGAAGGCGCAGGCCTGGCTGGAGAACTGGCAGGGGCTTAAGCATGCCATCGAGACCCGTCAGCAGATTGAGATCGAGCATTTCCGCAATGAGGCCATTTCGCAGGATCCGTACTGGCTGCACAGCGGAAAACGTTAATTCTGGCAAGGAACCCCTGATATGCCGCTTTCTTCGCAGTTACAGCAGCACTGGCAGACCGTTTGCGAACGCCTGCCTGAGTCGTTACCCGCGTCATCGTTAAGCGAGCAGGCGAAAAGCGTGCTCACGTTCAGTGATTTTGTGCAGGAGAGCGTCAGCGCTAACCCGGACTGGCTGGCAGCGCTGGAAAGCGCGCCGCCGCAGGCTGACGAGTGGCGGCATTATGCTGGCTGGCTGCAAACCGCGCTGGCAGAGGTGGCAGATGAACCCACGCTGATGCGCGTTCTGCGTCAGTTCCGCCGCCGGGTGATGGTACGCATTGCCTGGGCGCAGGCGCTGGAGCTGGTGAGTGAAGAGAGCACCTTGCAGCAGTTGAGCGAGCTGGCGCAGACGCTGATCGTCGCCGCGCGGGACTGGCTCTACGCCGCCTGCTGTAAAGAGTGGGGCACGCCGTGCAGCGAAGACGGGGTTCCGCAACCGCTGTTGATTCTGGGGATGGGCAAGCTGGGCGGCTGCGAGCTCAATTTTTCCTCAGACATCGACCTGATTTTTGCCTGGCCGGAGAACGGCACCACGCGCGGCGGTCGTCGCGAGCTGGACAACGCCCAGTTCTTTACCCGCCTCGGCCAGCGGCTGATTAAGGCGCTGGATCAGCCCACCCAGGATGGTTTTGTCTACCGCGTGGACATGCGTCTGCGTCCGTTTGGCGACAGCGGGCCACTGGTGCTGAGCTTTGCCGCGCTGGAAGATTATTACCAGGAGCAGGGGCGCGACTGGGAGCGTTACGCGATGGTCAAAGCGCGGATCATGGGCGACAGCGACGATGCCTACGCCAACGAGCTGCGCGCCATGCTGCGCCCGTTCGTGTTCCGCCGCTACATCGACTTTAGCGTGATCCAGTCCCTGCGAAATATGAAAGGGATGATTGCCCGCGAGGTGCGTCGCCGTGGCCTGAAGGACAACATCAAGCTCGGCGCGGGCGGTATTCGTGAGATCGAATTTATCGTCCAGGTCTTCCAGCTGATACGCGGCGGGCGCGAACCTTCTCTGCAATCCCGCTCGCTGTTGCCGACGCTCAGCGCTATCGATCAGCTGCATCTGCTGCCGGAAGGCGACGCGCAAACGCTGCGTGACGCTTATCTCTTCCTGCGTCGTCTGGAAAATCTGCTGCAAAGTATCAACGACGAACAGACCCAGACGTTACCGGGCGATGAGCTGAACCGGGCACGTCTGGCCTGGGGGATGCGGGTGGATGACTGGGCAGCGCTGACGGAACGGCTGGAAGCGCATATGGCGGGCGTGCGCCGCATCTTTAACGATCTGATCGGCGACGACGAAAGTGAATCGCAGGACGATGCGCTCTCCGAGCACTGGCGCGAACTGTGGCAGGACGCGCTTCAGGAAGATGACACCACGCCGGTGCTGGCGCACTTAAGCGACGATGCCCGCCATCGCGTGGTGGCGTTGATTGCTGATTTCCGTCTCGAACTGAACAAACGCGCCATTGGCCCGCGCGGTCGGCAGGTGCTGGATCATCTGATGCCGCATCTGCTGAGCGATGTCTGCTCCCGCGAGGATGCGCCGGTGCCGCTGTCGCGCATGATGCCGCTCCTGAGCGGGATCGTCACGCGTACCACCTACCTTGAACTGTTAAGTGAGTTTCCCGGCGCGCTGAAGCATCTGATTTCCCTTTGCGCCGCCTCCCCGATGGTGGCGAACAAGCTGGCGCGTTATCCGCTGCTGCTCGACGAACTGCTCGACCCGAATACGCTCTATCAGCCGACGGCGACGGATGCTTACCGCGACGAGCTGCGTCAGTATCTGCTGCGCGTGCCGGAAGAGGACGAAGAGCAACAGCTTGAGGCGCTGCGTCAGTTTAAGCAGGCACAGATGTTGCGCGTGGCGGCGGCAGATATCGCCGGTACCCTGCCGGTAATGAAAGTGAGCGATCACTTAACCTGGCTGGCGGAAGCGATCATCGACGCGGTGGTCCACCAGGCGTGGGTGCAGATGGTGGCCCGCTACGGGCAGCCGAAGCACCTTGCTGACCGTGAAGGCCGCGGTTTTGCGGTGGTGGGTTACGGCAAGCTGGGCGGCTGGGAGCTGGGCTACAGCTCCGATCTGGATCTGATTTTCCTCCACGACTGTCCGGTTGACGTGATGACCGACGGTGAGCGTGAAATCGACGGGCGGCAGTTCTACCTGCGCCTGGCCCAGCGCATCATGCACCTGTTCAGCACTCGCACCTCATCCGGCATTCTGTATGAAGTGGATGCGCGTCTGCGCCCGTCCGGCGCGGCAGGCATGCTGGTCACCTCGACGGAGGCTTTCGCCGACTATCAGAAGAACGAAGCCTGGACGTGGGAGCATCAGGCGCTGGTGCGCGCCCGCGTGGTATACGGCGATCCGCAGCTCAAAACGCAGTTCGATGCGATCCGCAAGGCGGTCATGACGACCCCGCGCGAGGGCAGTACGCTGCAAACCGAAGTGCGGGAAATGCGGGAGAAGATGCGCGCGCACCTTGGCAACAAACATCGCGATCGCTTTGATATTAAAGCCGATGAAGGCGGCATTACCGATATCGAGTTTATCACTCAGTACCTGGTGCTGCTGCACGCGCACGATAAGCCGAAGCTGACCCGCTGGTCGGATAACGTGCGCATACTGGAACTGCTGGCGCAGAACGACATTATGGATGAGCAGGAGGCGCAGGCATTAACCCGCGCCTACACCACGCTGCGTGATGAGTTGCACCATCTGGCCTTACAGGAACAGCCGGGCCATGTGGCGCTGGACTGTTTCACCGATGAACGCGCGCAGGTGACCACAAGCTGGCAGAAGTGGCTGGTGGAACCGTGCGTAACAAAACAAGTGTGATATTATCGCGCGCAAATTGTGAATCTTTCTGGAGTCAGGAATGAAAGTAACACTGCCAGAGTTTGAACGTGCTGGAGTTATGGTTGTCGGTGATGTGATGCTGGATCGCTACTGGTATGGGCCGACCAGCCGTATCTCTCCGGAAGCGCCGGTGCCGGTAGTTAAGGTCGACACCATTGAAGAGCGTCCAGGCGGCGCGGCAAACGTGGCGATGAACATAGCCTCGCTGGGCGCGCATTCGCGTCTGGTGGGCCTGACCGGCATTGACGATGCGGCGCGTGCCCTGAGTCAGTCGCTGGCGGACGTGAACGTGAAGTGCGACTTCGTTTCTGTTCCGACCCACCCAACCATCACCAAGCTTCGCGTCCTGTCGCGTAACCAGCAGCTGATCCGCCTCGATTTCGAAGAAGGATTCGAAGGCGTTGATCCTGAGCCGCTACACGAGCGTATTAGCCAGGCGCTGGGTAATATCGGCGCGCTGGTGCTGTCTGATTATGCCAAAGGTGCGCTGGCGAGCGTGCAGACCATGATCCAGCTGGCGCGCAAAGCCAGCGTTCCGGTGCTGATCGACCCGAAAGGCACCGATTTCGAGCGCTATCGCGGCGCAACCCTGCTGACGCCCAACCTCTCTGAGTTCGAAGCGGTGGCGGGCAAGTGCAAAACTGAAGAAGAGCTGGTTGAGCGCGGCATGAAAATCATCGCTGATTTCGAGCTGTCTGCGCTGCTGGTGACCCGTTCCGAACAGGGCATGACGCTGCTGCAACCGGGCAAGGCGCCGCTGCATATGCCAACTCAGGCGCAGGAAGTGTACGACGTGACCGGTGCCGGTGATACGGTGATCGGCGTGCTGGCAGCGACGCTGGCGGCGGGGAACTCCCTGGAAGAAGCGTGCTACTTCGCGAACGCCGCGGCGGGCGTGGTCGTCGGTAAACTCGGAACCTCCACCGTTTCGCCAATCGAGCTGGAAAATGCGGTGCGTGGGCGTGCGGATACCGGCTTTGGCGTCATGACCGAAGACGAGCTGAAAGTGGCCGTTGCCGCCGCGCGCAAACGCGGTGAAAAAGTGGTGATGACGAACGGCGTGTTCGACATCCTGCATGCGGGTCATGTCTCGTATCTGGCGAATGCGCGCAAGCTGGGCGACCGCCTGATTGTGGCGGTCAACAGCGATGCCTCAACCAAACGACTGAAGGGTGAAACGCGTCCGGTGAACCCGCTGGAGCAGCGCATGATAGTGCTCGGCGCGCTGGAAGCGGTGGACTGGGTGGTCTCATTTGAAGAAGACACTCCGCAGCGCCTGATTGCCGGAATTCTGCCTGACCTGCTGGTGAAGGGCGGTGATTACAAACCAGAGCAAATCGCAGGTAGCGAAGAGGTCTGGGCGAATGGCGGTGAAGTGATGGTGCTCAACTTTGAGGACGGGTGTTCAACCACCAACATCATTAAGAAGATCCAGAAAGACAGTCAGTAAAAAACGGGCCAGTTGGCCCGTTTTTTTATGTCGGGTGGCGGCTGCGCCTTACCCGACCTACGCGTTCATGTAGGCCCGGTAAGGCGTAGCCGTCACCGGGCACAACAGACCGCACTATGCCTGGTCATCCACCGGTGGAATAGCTGGCGCTGGCTTCACCTCTTCCGGCGCATTGCGGCTCTCCAGCTCGCTCAGACGCTGTTCCAGCAGCGCCAGCTTCTCGCGGGTGCGCAGCAGCACCTGCGTCTGCACGTCAAACTCTTCGCGGCTGACTAAATCAAGGCGAACCAACTGTGCCTGCAACGTCTGGCGAATTTTCTTCTCAACGTCATCACCAAACTCACGAATACCTTTCGGCATGGACTCATGAACCTGACGCGCGATCTGCTCAATTTTTTTTGGGTCAATCATTGTCGTTTCCCTTGATGAAAAGGTGTTAGTGCCTATTGTAGCGCGTCATGCCGCGGGTTAAACAAAATTGTTTGAAGCTTATGCATTGCCCAGGGTAATCAATAGCGTTATAGTTATCTCGCTTATTCTCAGGGCGGGGCGAAATTCCCCACCGGCGGTAAATCAGCTTAACGCTGAAAGCCCGCGAGCGCTTTGGGTGAATTCTCAAAGGTCAGCAGATCCGGTGTAATTCCGGGGCCGACGGTTAGAGTCCGGATGGGAGAGAGTAACGATCCAGTCGGGCAAGGCCCGCTCACGTTATTTTTTTGCCGCTTGTACGGCGCTCCTAAGACTGCCCTGATTCTGGTAACCATAAAGTTAATGAGGTTTTTTTACCATGAATCAGACGCTACTTTCCTCTTTTGGCACTTCAACTCAACGTGTTGAACATGCACTGGATGCACTGCGCGAAGGCCGCGGTGTGATGGTGCTTGACGATGAAAACCGTGAAAACGAAGGCGACATGATTTTTGCCGCCGAGAACATGACCGTTGAGCAGATGGCGCTGACCATCCGTCACGGTAGCGGCATCGTATGCCTGTGCATCACCGAAGACCGTCGCCAGCAGCTTGATCTGCCGATGATGGTTGAAAACAACACAAGCGCCTTTGGTACCGGCTTCACCGTGACCATTGAAGCGGCACATGGCGTCACCACCGGGGTGTCGGCGGCTGACCGCCTGACTACCGTGCGTGCAGCGATTGCTGATGGTGCAAAACCCTCCGATCTGCACCGCCCTGGTCATGTCTTCCCGCTGCGCGCGCAGCCGGGCGGCGTGCTGACCCGTGGTGGTCATACCGAAGCGACCATCGATCTGGTGACGCTGGCTGGCTTCAAACCCGCAGGCGTGCTGTGCGAACTGACCAACGATGATGGCACCATGGCGCGCGCGCCGGAGTGCATCACCTTTGCGCGTCTGCACAATATGCCAGTGGTGACGATTGAAGATCTGGTTGAATACCGCCGGGCGCATGAGCGTAAAGCCAGCTGAACATGCTGATGTGAAAAAGCCGGGGAAACCCGGCTTTTTTGTTTCTAGTGGTAGTTAATTTTGAACAGTACCACGGTTTCAAACGGCCCGGACTGAATCGCTTTTCCTTCATCCCGCGAAAGTTCAGCCGTGTAGTTTTGCTCAAGATTCATCATATCGCCCGTAAAATCGGCGTATTCCTTGTACTGGTTGAATGTGTAAGGCTCCGTTCCGTTAAGAATACGCAGCTTTAACCCATTCCCTATCAGTACCGCGGTGTCGTCTGCGCTGAGCGTTTCGGTTGTGTAAAATGACGAGTCCATCTTAAATCCGTCCGAGCACTGGGCATCCTGCACTTTGGTGGTTCGAATTGAAAACGTGCGAATACGCTTCTGCTGATTCACAATGTCGCGCGCACTGAAGGTGCCGAAGTCGATCTCCTGATTCTCAGGGTAAATGCTAAACGTCGCCCCGCAATCCAGTACCGTAATGTTTTGCAGCCCGTTGATGTGATACTTCAGGTTCTTCGCGTCGGCCATCTGATTAACGCCACCCTTACCGTCAAATTGCACAACGATGTAATCGCTGAGCGAACTGACATAGCCATGCGGCGGCACAGCCTTTATTCTCACGAAAAGTCGTAATCGGGCGACGAACGTGCGCGAAATATGGATATCATCCGGATTACCAGAGCAAATGCGATTCTCCCAACCCATCTGGCGGATTTGAGCAGGGGTGTAAATAGTGATGTTATTGTTGTCCAGACACTGGCGGGTATCCACGCCGTTGGGCTGACCTGTAGCATCGTAATCTATACCTTCATAGGTGACGCCCAGCTCATAATAGGGATCGGTTGCGGTAGGATAAGGATTTACCCAGGCAAAGACATCTTCCGGCTTAAAATTGCTCGAGACGTTGTTGTCACACGTCACCGGAATCCTAATGTCATCAGACTCCCATATTTTTTGGCCAATTTGGGCGTTGCTGGGTATGGCAAAGGGGGAGATCGTTTTTGTCTCCTCGACGGAACCGCCAGAGCCACCCAGATAACAGTTAAGCGCCATCGCATCTTCCAAAGGTAGCGCTGAAAGCAGCAATGTAAGCAGGACACTAGCGAGCTTTCGCATCTTTATCGATTTTCCGTTCGGTAAGTTTACATTGCGCCGTTCCGGTGCACTGCACGTCGACTTTTTTCAGGGCACCGTAATCGTCGATATAGCCGATGCTGTAATAACTACCGTGGTAATCGCCGGTAGACGCGGTTGCCGTGGCGAAAGGCGCAATCATCAGACTGTCAAAACCCGGCAGCATGGTTTTAGCATTTTTGCTCAGCCACGCCAGCGTGATGTAGTACGGCGTAGGGTTGTGGACCGTGAGCCCATCCGCGTTGGCGGAAATTTCCATTCGCATTTCAGTCAGTTCGCCGGATTTTTTGCTAATCGCTTCTGGACGCCAGAACAGCTTAATTCGGCTCTGCATTGCTACCTGCATCACGCTGCGCTCCTCGCTGGCGCTGGTGTTTTTTGGCGGTACTTCACGCAGGTTGAAATAAAACAGCGATTCCCTGTCTCCTGGCAGCTGGCGAGTAGCGGCTTGTTTAACAATCCTTATCTGCGACGAGGTGCCCGCTTCGATACGTTGAATGGGGGGAAGCGCCATAAAGTGCGTATCTTCTTTTTGTCCCTTTTCATCTTCAATCCAGGAGAGCGCCAGATAAGGCAGCACCTTGCTCTGATTGTCCACTTTCAGGCTGCTGGCCTTGTCGCTTTCTGGAAAAACAATGCGCGTGCGGTCCAGATTAATGGCTGCGTGGGTAGCAAATGCTGTGCTGGTTAGCATCAGGCACAGGCTTTTAAACGGCGTTAATTTCATGATGATTTCTTACTGACACGGCAGTATCAACTGCATACTGTTTTCTAAGTGAGAAGGTAACGAGAAGCGACACTGTTGGTTGTCGCCCCATGTCACGCGAAACTGCTGTTCTGGCTCAACGGCGGCCAGCCAGACGCGGCCTTCATCGGCCACCATCCCAACCTGCAAATTGCTTGCTTCCAGGCGAACAATCGCCCCGAGAGGTGGCGCTCCTGATGACATTCGCAGAACGCCTGTCACGTCCTTACCTGCGCGCGTGGCAATCTGACGATAACCAATGGCTCCCTCAGTCCAGGTTGAGGTCACGACGCGGTTGTCTACGTCCACGCCATCAGGGAGGTTGTTCAGATTGACCTGCACGCTGGAGGGGGAATAGCTGGAGAATGACGGTAAAACGCCGATGCCAAAACGGTTGGTCTCATCTCGCGACATGTTCAGCGGGATATTGCCTACCCCGTCGGTGCTGACCATCACACGAGGTTCATTACCGTAGCTGCGCCGGTGCAGCGCGGCGCCTTTCGCCGTTGAGGTGAAGGAACCACTCCAGCTCGCGCTGAGGGAGTTATATTCGTCAGCTTTATAGCTGCCTGAGAGATTGAGATCGCCGTACGTAGAATAATGCTGATAATTCCCGCTGACCTGCGCGCCGGAATCTGGCTTTCCGCTCTCCGCGCCTGCGGAAACGCCCCAGGTATTATTGCGATCCGACGTGTCATACCACGACACGTTATGACTCAGCGTGTCGCTGTTACGCAGGTCATAGTTAAGACGATGATCGGGATCGAGCGGTACGCTGAGCGAGAGATAGAACTGAGTATCGTCACTTTCGTCTTCCTCATCGTAATGCGTTTTACTCCAGGACAGGGTTACGCCGAGGTTCTTCCAGCGGCCCATATCAAAGTTGTAGCCCGCCGTGATGCTGCCGGTCGTGGAAGGTGAATCATTCCACCATGTCTGACGCAGCATGTTGACGTACAGGTTCAGGGATAACGCTGAAATGTACTGGCTTGCCGTCACGCTCAGGGTTTGTTTCTCCGACTGGCGGTCACCGTCGTCATAATCAAGGTAGCGGGCGTAGCTCAAAAACTGGGGGTCTGAGTAGCGGTAGCTGGCAAGCGTAAGCTGACTGCCGGTGGTATCGAAACGCTTGCTGTAGTTAATGCGATAGCTGTAACCCGTCTGACTGCGCTGGTGTGGCAGCTGGCTGGTGGCCTGCGTGACGTCAAAAGAGAGCGCCCCCAGCCAGGCCATATTCTGGCCGATCCCGGCAGCGACGGAACGATAACCGTCGCCATCAGTCAGCGTGCCGCCATACAGGGAGGTGTGTGACAGCATGCCCCAGGAAAATTCGCCGCTCATGAAGGCGTTATCTTCAACGTCATGGGAGGCACCCTGGCGCGCTTTACCCGCCGCGAACTTGTAGCGAACCTGACCCTTGCGCGTTAAAAACGGCACGGACTCGGCAGAGACCTGGAAGGTGCTGACGCGGCCGTCCTCTTCCGTGACTTTGACGTCCAGCGTGCCCTGAACCGACTGGTTAAGATCCTGAATAACAAACGGGCCTGGTGGCACTTTACTTTGGTAAATCACGCGATCGGCAAGGCTTACGGTCACCGTGGCGTTGGTTTGCGCTATCCCGGTAATCTGCGGGGCATAGCCGCGCAGCGACCATGGCAGCATACGTTCTTCGCTGATTAGCGATGCGCCGGTATAGGTAAAGGCGTCAAAAATTGCGGACTGGAAATCCGTTTCACCCAGCGTCAGTTTCGCTCCGATTGAGGGCAGAGGGCGGAACATATATACGCGTGAAAAACGGCCATCCTGCTCTGAGCCTGCTTCAGTATCGCTTCGCGTGTACTGGTAATCGCTTCGCAGGCGCCACGCGCCCATGTTCGCACCGACGGTGCCATAGGTATTGGCGTTGTTATTGCTGCTGCCGCTATTGGGCTGATAATGGCTGGCAAAAAGATTGTAATCCAGCAGTACGCCCGGCACGCCGTTGTCCCAGGTGGATGGCGGCATCCAGTCCACCGCACGGTATTGCAGCCATGCCTGGGGGATCGTCACATTCAGGGATTGGCTATCTTGCTCAAACGTAAATCTGATGTCTGGTCTGGCGGCGAAATCAACGCATCCCTCTTTTTCTGGCAAAGCGTGACGAACCTCATCCTGTAACGCAAATGTATCGGCCAGTTCGGGAGGAATACACACTTGAACTGCATTATTTATTTCTCTCCAGCGAAGGAGCCAGCCATTTGCCAGCGGAATATCATTAACTGAAACGGTAACGAAATAGCTTCCCGGCGTAACCGATATTTGATCTTTAAAACGTGATAAATCGACGCTGCCGCGCTGATCTTTATCAATGGCATTTATATTAAATTCAGTGGCAGAGGTAAGTCTCGTCATTAACTGGGATGCAATGATGATTATCCATTGTAATTTGTATGTCATCATCCTGTTACTCGAATATATAAAGGATGCCGACCGGCATGAATTACCAGTCGGCTAATACTGTTACGTAACAGAACTATTTGTACAACAGGACGTAGTTAGCCGTGGCTTCAACCTGGCCTGCCGTCGCAGTTTTACCCGTGGGGACTTCCATAACCGCTTTGAAATGCAGCGTCTGGGTGGTTGATCCTGCCAGCAACTCAACCTCGTTGGATTCTCCCAGCGTGATAGCAGCCTCCGCATTATCCAGCAGACGTACACCCACGTTCTGCGCACCACTTGCATAGGTGTTACTCATCAGGCTGGTGTCTGTCGCGTCTGTCGCTGCGCTGGTGAAGGTGACATCCACTTTGGTAATTGGCGTGTCGGTTTCGTCTGCCGGATCGTCAAGCTGGCAGTTTTCCAGATTAATATCGACCGGAACCGGCGTGGATTTTTTGTTGGCGTTGATAACGGCCGTAGTCACTTCACCCAGATCGACTTCTTTATCAACGCTGTCTGGTGCGATGCTGCACGGTGCGTCAATAACAACACCTTTGAATTTGATTTTGCCAGAGCCTTGATCTTCAGCAAAAGCAGAACCCGACACAATGCCAGCCATAGCCGCTGCTAACAGTAATTTCTTACCCATATACATGGAAATATCCTTTTTCAGAGTGATTCATAATGTGAATATTAATTTCAGAATACTTGCAAAGTATACGGATTGGGGTGGGAGTACGCGATTAACGTGACTTAAATATATTTGTAGGTGCTTTTAATTAATATTTTCAGGCTATCTTAAGAGACGCCTTTTTTTGAAATTCTAATGGGTTTATATTTGGTGGGTTATTATAGGGTAAATATATAGGATTGTTATTTTGAATAATATAATGCCTCCGTATGAAACGGAGGCATTAATTCTTAACCAATACCTGCCGTTTGTAGCAGAACCAGACTCATCCCCATCACTGACATTCCACACAGCACGCCGTAGCTTGGGTTATTGTTGGGATCGATCTCTTTTGCCAGCGGCATCAGCTCATCGACAGATAGCGCGACCATAATCCCGGCCACGGCAGCCATAATTGCAGCCATTACAACCGGGGATACGAGGCTACCGAGGATCAGCCACGCCAGCACGCCGCCGAGAATTTCAGCCATCCCGGAGATACCCGCCCAAAAGACAGCTGTACGTTTTGAACCCGTGGCGGCATAAACGGGCCCGGCAACGGCAAGTCCTTCAGGAATATTGTGCAAAGCAACGGCCAGCGCGACACCAAAACCCATTTCCAGGTTGCTGCTGGCCGTGACATAGGTGGCGATACCTTCCGGAAAGTTATGCAGGCTGATACCCAGCGTCAGCAGAATGGCCGTGCGTTTGATATTGCCAGGGATGGGGGCAACGCTTTTTTGCATTAGATCCTGCGGGTGCGCGTGAGGAAGGATACGGTCGAGTGCAAAATAACCCAGCAGGCCAATGATAAACATGCCATAGCCCAGAACAGGCGACATCCCTTCGGCGTGAAGCGCGGCGGGCAGCATCTCCATCAGCGAGATAAGCAGCATAATCCCGGCGGCGAAACCCAGCGAGAAGGCCAGCAGGCGATTAGAGGGTTTTTGACCGAGTACCCCAAGGAACGCACCGATAAAGGTCGCGGCGCCCGCAAGTAAGGTCAAAATCAAAGGTACTGACATGCATTCTCCTTAAGCGATATCTGGCATTCAAATTTCCTGATGATGATCTTCACGGTTATCTACGTTCATCTTCACCTGAATGCGCGTAATGTAGGCCCATCACTTTGTCACTTCCTCTAAGGATATCACCATGTCTCCTTCTCGTATGCCAGCACTGTTTTTAGGCCATGGCAGCCCCATGAACGTTCTGGAAGATAACGTCTATACCCGCGCCTGGCGTCAGCTGGGTAAGACGTTACCGCGTCCGAAGGCAATTGTGGTGGTCTCTGCGCACTGGTTTACCCGGGGTACCGGCGTGACGGCCATGGAAGCGCCAAAAACGATCCATGATTTTGGCGGTTTTCCGCAGGCGCTATACGATACGCATTATCCGGCCCCCGGTTCGCCTGAGCTGGCGCAGCGGCTGGTTGATCTGCTCGCCCCTGTTCCGGTTGCGCTGGACAAAGAAGCCTGGGGCTTTGACCATGGCTCGTGGGGCGTGCTGATTAAGATGTATCCTGATGCGGATATCCCGATGGTGCAACTGAGTATCGACAGCACCAAACCGGCTGCCTGGCACATGGGAATGGGGCGTAAGCTGGCTTCGCTTCGTGATGAGGGCATCATGCTGATTGCCAGTGGCAACGTGGTGCATAACCTGCGTACGGTACGCTGGCACGGTGAAAATACGCCGTACCCTTGGGCAACAGCCTTTAATGACTATGTAAAAGACAACCTGACCTGGCAAGGGCCGGTCGAACGGCACCCTTTGGTGAACTATCTGGATCACGACGGCGGTTCGCTCTCTAACCCGACGCCGGAACACTTCTTGCCATTGCTGTATGTATTAGGCGCATGGGATGGTCAGGAGGTTATCACAACACCGGTCGACGGTATTGAGATGGGGAGCTTAAGTATGCTGTCGGTGCAGGTGGGGTAAAACATGCCCGGTGGCGCTGCGCTTACCGGGCCTACGCTCAACATGTAGGCCGGGTAAGGCGAAGCCGCCACCCGGCAAGTCTTATTCAATAAAAATATGCGGGTAGAAACGCGACAGATCCTGCGTAATCAGCGCGCGATCTTCGCGAATACCAATCCCGGCAGGCTGATCGTTAATAAGCCAGCTGCCGATCAGCGTATAGCTGTCGCCAAACTTCGGCAGTTGATAAAACGCCTGGACGATCATCCCTTCCTCACCGTACGGCCCTTCAACCGCTTCCAGCGTTTTACCGTTTTCGATAATCGAGACGTTCGCGCCTTCACGGGAGAAGATTGGCTTAACGACGTATTTCTCCATCGGCGGGAAATCATCTTCGGCAAAGTAAGCAGGCAGCAGGTTCGGGTGGTTCGGGAACATCTCCCACAGCATTGGCAGCAGGGCTTTATTGGAGATAATGCTCTTCCAGGCTGGTTCCAGCCAGCGCACACCGGCGTCTTCCAGCTTGGTAGAAAACATTTCGCGCAGCATGTATTCCCACGGGTAGAGCTTGAACAGGTTGCTGATCACCTGATCCTGCGTGTCCGTAAACTGACCTTTTTCACCTAAACCGATCTCTTCGATATAGAGGAATTCCGTCGCCACTTCCGCTTCGGCTGCGCAGTCCTGCAAATACTGAACCGTACCGCGATCTTCTTCGGTATCGCGACAGCAGGCGAGGTGCAACAGGTTAAAACCGTGCTGTTCTCGCAGTTCGGCGAAACGCTCAATCAGTTTTTCTTGAAGGCTGTTGAACTGGTCGCTGCCTTCCGGCAAGTTTCCGGCATTCGCCTGATCTTCCAGCCAGATCCACTGGAAGAACGCGGCTTCGTACAGGGAGGTTGGCGTATCTGCGTTGTTTTCTAAAAGCTTCGGTTCACCCACGCCATCCCATGCCAAATCGAGGCGAGAGTAGAGCGAAGGCTGGTTCGTTTTCCAGGACTGACGAACAAAGCTCCAGGTGTGCTTCGGAATGCGGAATTTGGTCATCAGCTCATCGCTGTCGATGACTTTCTCTACCACCTTCAGGCACATCTGGTGCAGTTCTGCGGTCACCTCTTCAAGCTTTTCGACCTGCGCGAGCGTGAGCTTATAGTAAGCGTCTTCACACCAGTACGGCTCGCCGTACATGGTGTGAAAGTTGAAACCGTATTCGGTGGCTTTTTCGCGCCAGTCCGGGCGCTCGACAATACTGACTCGTTCCATGATCAGCCGCCCATTGAGCGAGTCGAAGAGCCGGTCGCACTACGCTGCATGGTGGTTTGTTTCGCCACAGACTCACCGAAGCCGCCACGGGTAATGGTGCTGGTAGTGGCTGGTTTCGGTGCCATCGCGGTTTTCGGTACGGTCATCGTACGGCCAGGCGTTGCAGCACCGTAACCCTTGCCGGTGGCATCGGTGTATTTACCGTACGCCGGGCTGTTTGGGTTTTTAGAACTAAACAGTGGTTGCTGCTGGTAGCCCGCGCCGCCGCTCATCAGACGGCCCATCATATAACCCGCCATCAGAGGCATCCAGAAGCTACCGCTGGACTGTGCCTGCGCCTGGTTTTCCGGTGCCATACCTGCCTGAGCAGGAGCCTGCTGGCACTGGCCTTCGCCGAATTCGGCTACACAGTCTTCGCGTGAGGCATATTTCGGCGCGGTACGTTCTGCCTCTTTCAGGGCGTTGTTATAGGCCGTCGTACACTCGGCGGCTTTACCGGTTGCGCTCGCACAATCGTCAGCGTTTTGATAGAGCGACACCGTTTCGTCGCTTTGCTCACAGCCTGCCAGCATAAAGACGGCGGTGACCGCCAGCGCGACAGGTGTCAGGTGGCGTGCGTTCCAGCTTTTGCGGAACGACGCGTGATTCATCGTTTTTGTCCGTTTCATATTTGTCTTCCAGGACCCAGGGGTATTAACGCTCAGGATAGAGGATGAGTGGTTGAAAATGAAGCGAAGAGGGGCGAAATCCGGGGGATCTTTACGTTGGCTTACGTTCGGGGGGATTAATGTGCTCCCTCTCCCTGTGGGCTGAGGGATCCCCAGTAATTTTTTTATGCAGAAGCAATAAAGTTGCTTTCTAAATGACTGAGGGCTGTCAGCGATGCCCTGGTCCGGCTGTAAATCGCTGAGGCGTTTGCCTTCCGGCCGGGGCGAGGCGCAGGGATGCGCCGAGAGGGCGGATTTACAGGGACGTTGCCTCCGCCCGTACCCGATAAGCCGGAAGGAATGAGCCGAGGGCACCGCGAAGCGGCGATTTACCGCCGGGAGCCCGGGTCGCCAGGGTGGTGGCGACTGAGCCACCCTGGCACGTTCACCGGTCATGTCGTTACAGAGTAGCAAGGAACATAAAGTGAACGGAATGACCACCACCGCCGTATGTTCCCCTCACCCTAACCCTCTCCCCGGAGGGGCGAGGGGATTGCTCAGTGCTCGCATTAATTTGTGGGGAACCCTCTCCCTGTGGGAGAGGGCTGGGGTGAGGGCATCAGGCCGCATTGGGCCTGATGACACACTTAGTTACGGAACGGATTCGTGCCGCTGCTCGCAGGTGAGGTGCTGCGCGCTGCCGCTGGCTGTGCAGCCGGGGCGCTGCCGTTAGCGTTGAAGTTATCAACCGCGGCATCCTGCTCTGGATTTTCCGGCGCCACGCTGTCAGGCGACGTGGATACCGGTTTACCCAGCGTACTGTTCAGCATTTGCAGATCCTGCTCGTTCAGCGTACCCAGCGCCTGCTTGATGTTCAGCTGGTTAATCAGGTACTGGTAACGTGCGCTGGAGAGCTGCTGTTTCGCGTTATACAGCGTGGTCGTTGCGTCTAACACGTCAACGATGGTACGCGTACCGACGGAGTAGCCTGCTTCCATCGCGTCCAGAGAGCTTTGCGCAGAGACAACGGCCTGTTTGTAAGCGTTGATGCTACTGATAGAGGCATTGACGTTGTTAAAGGAAGAACGCACGGTCTGCACCACGTTACGGTGCGCGCTTTCCAGCTGCTCGCTGGCGCCCACAAAGTTGTACTGCGCCTGTTTCACCTGAGAGTTAACCATCCCGCCCTGGTACAGCGGCAGAGAGAAGCTGAGGCCCACTTTGTTCTGGCCAACGTTGCTGTCGTCATAGGCCTGAGACGTCGTTTTAGACCCGCTGTAGCTGGTATCCGATACGCCGGTAGAGGCGCTCAGGCTCAGGGTTGGCAGGTGACCATCCTGTGCAAGGCGGATCTGCTCGCGTGCCAGATCCTGGCTCAGGCGCGCCTGCAATAAGGTCAGGTTACGGTTTTCCGCTTCTTTCAGCAGAGCATTAACCGCCTGCGGTTTGTCCGTTTTGAAACTGTCCACGTTCAGAGAGGCCAGCTCAGGATAGTAGTTACCGGTGACCTGACGCAGTGCTTCCAGTGCGTTGTCGAGGTTGTTACGTGCGGTCACTTCGTTAGCCAGTACGGTATCGTACTGTGAACGGGCGTTCTGCACGTCAGTGATCGCAACCAGACCCACATTAAAACGCTGGGTGGTTTGATCTAACTGACGGTAAATCGCCTGTTTCTGCGCTTCGGTATAGGAGAGCGCGTCAATCGCGCTCAGCACCTGGAAATAGGCGGTCGCGGTATTCAGGATCAGCGTTTGCTGATCGGTCTGATAGGTGACATCCTGAATGCCTGCGCTCTTTTCCTGCAAACTCAGTTCACGCCATTTGGACATGTCGAACAGGGTCTGTGTAAGCTGTAAAGAGGCGCTGGTGGCATTCGAGTCGATGCCATTGTTATCGCGAAAACCGTTAGTGTAGGTATAATCTGCACCTAAGCCTAACTGCGGCAGCAGTGGACTACGTGCTTCGTTAATCTTTTCAAACGCAGCATCACGATCGGCCGCTGATTTACGTAAATCAGGGTTGCCCAGACGTGCCTGCTGGTAGACCTGTAACAGGTTCTCTGCCTGGCTCATTGCACTGAAGCCCGTCAGGCTCAGGCCG
The DNA here is from genome assembly GCF_001729745.1 of Enterobacter hormaechei subsp. hoffmannii. Lineage (GTDB taxonomy): Bacteria > Pseudomonadota > Gammaproteobacteria > Enterobacterales > Enterobacteriaceae > Enterobacter > Enterobacter intestinihominis. The sequence continues at coordinate 3,829,631 of NZ_CP017186.1, read as the reverse complement.
ATAAGGATGGGGAGCAATTTCTTCATTTGCATTCCTTGTTGTGAAGCAGTATTAGCGCTGATCTAATTAAAAATAATTGCCGATTCTAACAGAATCATCCACACCAAAAGGTTGGCGTAACGTGCCATCTGGCGGTAATTTGCTCCAATCTACCATATAGCCATACAAACGGCAGCCAAACAGCCTTGAAATTCACAATTTCATCACCATTGCTACCAGGACTCGACCGATGCAAAAACCAGAAAACGTGCCTGTCACCTTCGCCAAAAACGATGTAGAAATTATTGCACGAGAAACGCTTTATAGCGGTTTTTTTTCAATGGAACTTTACCGTTTCAGGCATCGCCTGTTTAACGGTGAAATGAGCAGTGAAATCAAACGCGAAATTTTTGAGCGCGGGCATGCGGCAGTCTTGCTACCCTTTGACCCAGTGCGTGATGAAGTCGTGCTGGTCGAGCAGGTCCGTATTGCGGCGTATGATACCAGCGAAACGCCGTGGTTGCTGGAGATGGTGGCCGGGATGATCGAGGAGGGTGAGTCGGTCGAAGACGTCGCTCGCCGCGAGGCGCTGGAAGAGGCAGGCCTGGCGATCGGTCGGACGAAACCGGTGTTGAGCTATCTGGCAAGTCCGGGGGGAACAACGGAACGCTCATCTATTATGGTGGGCGAAGTGGACGCCACGACAGCGAAAGGGATCCACGGTCTGGCAGATGAAAACGAAGATATTCGGGTTCATGTGGTGAGTCGGGAGCAGGCTTACCAATGGGTAGAAGAGGGTTTAATCGACAACGCAGCGTCTGTCATCGCCTTGCAATGGCTGCAACTGCATCATCAGAATTTACGAAACGAGTGGAAAAAATGAAGCGCTATACACCTGACTTCCCAGAAATGATGCGCCTGTGCGAAACCAATTTCGCCCAGCTGCGCCGCCTGCTGCCGCGAAACGACGCGCCCGGCGAAACGGTAAGCTATCAGGTGAGCAACGCGCAGTATCGGTTAACGATAACAGAATCAACGCGCTACACTACGCTGGTGGAGATTGAGCAAACGGCGCCGAGCATCAGCTACTGGAGCCTGCCGTCAATGACGGTACGTCTTTATCATGATGCGATGGTCGCTGAAGTGTGTTCAAGCCAGCAGATCTTTCGCTTCAAAGCGCGGTATGATTATCCGAATAAAAAGTTGCATCAACGCGACGAAAAGCATCAAATTAACCAGTTTTTAGCCGACTGGCTAAGATATTGTTTAGCACATGGAGCAATGGCGATTCCGGTTTGTTAGCGTCATAAACCTACCTAAGGACACCATTTGGAAAGCCTGTTGAACCTGACTGTTGCTGGTGGGGCGCCAGTCAGGATATTACAAATCACCGACACCCACCTTTTTGCCGAAAAGCATGAGACGCTTCTGGGCGTGAACACCTGGGAGAGTTATCAGGCGGTTCTTGACGCGATCCATGCTGAAAAGCGGCCATGCGATCTGATCGTCGCGACAGGCGATCTGGCGCAGGATCAATCCTCCGCAGCCTATCAGCATTTCGCCGAAGGAATTGCGAGCTTTAGTGTGCCTTGCGTCTGGCTACCGGGCAATCACGATTTTCAGCCCGCCATGTACAGTTCGCTTCAGGAGGCGGGGATTTCGCCGGCAAAATGTGTCTTTACGGGGGACCAGTGGCAAATTCTGCTCCTCGACAGTCAGGTGTTTGGCGTTCCGCACGGTGAGTTGAGCGACTATCAGCTTGACTGGCTGGAGACAAAACTGGCCGCCGAACCGAATCGTAATACGCTGCTGTTACTGCATCATCATCCGCTGCCGGCGGGCTGTAGCTGGCTTGATCAGCACAGCTTACGCAACTCTGCGGCGCTGGATAGCGTGCTGGCGAAATTCCCGCGCGTGAAAAATTTGCTGTGTGGGCACATTCACCAGGAACAGGATCTCGACTGGAACGGTCGCCGCCTGCTCGCGACGCCGTCCACCTGCGTGCAGTTCAAGCCCCATTGCGCTAACTTCACGCTGGACACCATCGCACCGGGCTGGCGCTGGCTGGACCTGCATGCCGACGGCTCGCTGACCACCGAAGTGTGCCGTCTGGCTGGCGCGCAGTTCCGCCCGGATACCGCTTCAGAAGGCTATTGATGTCGACGCTCCTCTATCTGCACGGGTTCAACAGTTCTCCGCGTTCCGCAAAGGCGACGCAGTTTCGCCAGTGGCTGAGCGAACATCATCCGCACGTGGAGATGATTATTCCGCAGCTGCCCCCTTATCCGGCGGACGCGGCAGAAATGCTGGAATCGATTGTGCTTGAACACGGCGGCGAATCGTTTGGCGTTGTCGGCTCGTCCCTCGGCGGCTACTACGCCACCTGGCTGTCGCAATGCTTTATGTTGCCCGCTGTCGTCGTTAACCCGGCGGTCCGGCCATTTGAGCTGTTAAGGGACTTTCTTGGCGAAAACGAGAACCCCTACACCGGCCAACAATATGTGCTAGAGTCATGCCATATTTACGATCTCAAAGTTATGCAGGTCGACCCGCTTGAAGCGCCCGATCTTATCTGGCTGCTGCAACAGACGGGAGATGAAGTGCTGGATTACCGCCAGGCAGTGGCGTATTACGCATCCTGCCGCCAGACTGTAGAAGAGGGCGGAAACCATGCTTTCACGGGCTTTGAAGATCATTTCACCCAGATTGTCGATTTTCTTGGACTGCACAGCCACTGACAATCAATGCGAATTGCTAGCTTAAATCATGACGCAAACCTATAACGCTGATGCCATTGAGGTACTCACCGGGCTTGAGCCGGTTCGCCGCCGCCCGGGGATGTACACCGATACGACGCGCCCAAACCACCTGGGCCAGGAAGTAATTGATAACAGTGTGGACGAAGCGCTGGCAGGTCATGCCAAACGCGTGGACGTTATCCTGCACGCCGATCAGTCGCTGGAAGTCATCGACGATGGCCGCGGCATGCCGGTGGATATTCACCCGGAAGAGGGGGTTCCTGCCGTTGAGCTGATCCTCTGCCGTCTGCATGCGGGCGGTAAGTTCTCCAACAAAAACTACCAGTTCTCTGGCGGCTTGCACGGCGTGGGGATCTCTGTGGTTAACGCCCTGTCAAAGCGCGTGGAAGTGAACGTCCGTCGCGACGGCCAGGTGTATAACATCGCGTTTGAAAACGGCGAAAAAGTGCAGGATTTGCAGGTCGTCGGGACGTGCGGTAAACGCAACACCGGCACCAGCGTCCATTTCTGGCCTGACGAAAGCTTCTTCGACAGCCCACGCTTTTCTGTTTCCCGCCTGACGCACCTGCTGAAAGCCAAAGCGGTGCTGTGCCCAGGCGTAGAAATCACCTTTAAAGATCACGTTAACAACACCGAACAGAGCTGGCGCTACGAAAAGGGTCTGAACGACTACCTGTGCGAAGCGGTTAACGGCCTGCCGACCCTGCCGGAAAAACCGTTCGTCGGGAATTTCGAAGGTGATACCGAGGCGGTGGACTGGGCGCTGCTGTGGCTACCTGAAGGCGGTGAGCTGCTGACGGAAAGCTACGTCAACCTGATCCCAACGCTGCTCGGTGGGACGCACGTCAACGGCCTGCGTCAGGGTCTGCTGGATGCGATGCGCGAGTTCTGCGAATACCGCAACATTCTGCCGCGCGGAGTGAAGCTTTCCGCAGAAGATATCTGGGACCGCTGCGCCTACGTGCTTTCCGTGAAAATGCAGGATCCGCAGTTTGCCGGTCAGACTAAAGAGCGCCTGTCGTCACGCCAGTGTGCGGCGTTTGTTTCCGGCGTGGTGAAAGATGCGTTTACCCTGTGGCTGAACCAGAACGTTCAGGCCGCAGAAATGCTGGCTGAAATGGCGATCTCCAGCGCCCAGCGTCGTCTGCGCGCGGCGAAGAAAGTGGTGCGTAAAAAGCTGACCAGCGGCCCCGCGCTGCCGGGCAAGCTGGCGGACTGTACCGCGCAGGATCTCAACCGCACCGAGCTTTTCCTGGTGGAAGGGGACTCGGCGGGCGGATCGGCCAAGCAGGCGCGCGATCGTGAATATCAGGCGATCATGCCGCTCAAGGGTAAGATCCTCAACACCTGGGAAGTCTCGTCTGATGAAGTGCTGGCCTCGCAGGAAGTACACGACATCTCCGTGGCGATCGGCATCGATCCGGACAGCGACGATCTGAGCCAGCTGCGCTACGGCAAGATCTGCATTCTCGCGGATGCGGACTCCGATGGTCTGCACATCGCCACGCTGCTGTGCGCGCTGTTCGTGAAGCACTTCCGCACGCTGGTGAAAAACGGTCACGTCCACGTGGCGCTGCCGCCGCTGTACCGTATCGACCTTGGCAAAGAAGTCTACTATGCGCTGACGGAAGAAGAGAAAGCGGGCGTGCTGGAACAGCTGAAGCGCAAGAAGGGCAAACCGAACGTGCAGCGCTTTAAAGGGCTGGGCGAGATGAACCCGATGCAGCTTCGCGAAACGACGTTGGATCCGAACACGCGCCGTCTGGTGCAGCTGACGATCAGCGACGAAGACGAACAGCAAACCAACGCCATGATGGATATGCTCCTTGCCAAGAAACGTTCGGAAGACCGACGTAACTGGCTGCAGGAGAAAGGCGATATGGCGGATATAGAGGCCTGATGCTGAAAAAGCCCTGCGATGCAGGGCTTTTTTTTGCCCGGTGGCGCTGCGCTTACCGGGCCTACGATCGCTCCCCTCGCCCCTCTGGGGAGAGGGTTAGGGTGAGGGGAACGCCTCGCACTGACGTCAAAACTCCATCTTCACCGTAAACTGCACTTCACGCGGGTCGCCAATCTGGTTGGCCAGGTTATTGGTCGCAATCGACGACGTGTAGTAGGTCTTATCAAACAAATTCTTCACGTTCACCTGTAGCGTCACCGGATATTGCAGCTTCATTTTGTACGCCGCAAATGCATCCGCCACGAAATAGCCCGGCAGATAATAATCCGCACCGTTAGTCGCTGAACGACGGCTCACGCCGTGCCCGCCGCCGCCAATTGTCAGCGTATTCCCGGCAAACGCATTGTGAATATCGTACGTCAGGAACAGGGAGCCGGTATGGCGCGGCACGTTTGGCAGCGGTTTGCCCGCGTAGTCCGGGTCTTCCAGCACCTTCGCATCGGTATAGCCGTAGCTGGCGATAATGTTGGTGTTCTCGGTCAGCGATCCGGCGAGATCCACTTCGACACCCTGCGAGCGCACGCGGCCCGCGGTTTTGGCGACGGTTTCATCACCGATGCTCTCGGTGTACAGCACGTTGCGCTTGTGGATATCAAACAGCGCGATGTTGGCAGTAATGCCGTCGAACAGGTCGAATTTAGCGCCTATTTCATACGCGTTCGACGTTTCCGGCGGCAGGTCGCCGATGTAGCTCGCAATGGACGACTGCGGCATAAACGTCTGGGAATAGTTAGCAAACAGGGAGACTGCCGGCGTGAGCTTGTATACCAGGCCCAGCTTCGGCGTCCACTGGTCGTCGCGGCTGTCGGTGTTGACGTTAAACGGACGGCCTTTGCCCGCGTACTGGGTGTAATACTGGTAGCGCAGTCCGGCAACGGCGATCCATTTATCGGTCAGGTACAGCGCGTCCTGCGCGTAGGCGGAGTAGCTCTCCTGCTTGATGGTTTGATCGCTGTCGGATGCCGAGACGGTGGTGCACTTGCCGAGGCTGCCGTAGCTCGGGTTGTAAATATTGAAATCCTTAACGTTCTTACAACGGATCATGTCCGTACGCAGCAGATCGTAATTCTCATACGACACGCCGGTCAGGATCTCATTGTAAAAGCCCGCGATGTCCACGTTCCCCTGCAAATCTGCCCGCGTTGTGTGCATACGCTGGGTCGAACCCTGGGTCGCATCCACGCGGCGGGTCAGGTTGCCGGTTTTTGAATCGTAGGCCATCACGCGAGCCTGGTTATCGCTGTACTTATCCTGGCTGTAGCTGTAGTCGAACTTCGCGGTCCACTGGCTGTTAAGGCGATACTCCGCGTTAAGCTGAGCGAGGTCGGACTGACCGTCGGTCACGTTAAATGGCTCATCAAAGCGGGTTTTGCGATCGACGTTGACGGCCTTTTTGGTGTTGAGATCGAAGATCGTTCCGCGATCGAACGGCGTTTTATAGTCGCGATGCGAATAGAGCACGGTCACGGTGGCATCATCGCCGAACCAGGTCAAAGACGGGGCGATAAAGGTGCTGCGTTCGGTGCCGAAATTACGCCAGTAATCCTCGTCCTGATACTCCCCCGTCAGGCGATAGGCCAGACGCGTACCTTCAATCGGACCGGTGACGTCAAACTGTCCGGTACCGCCGCCAAAGCTGGTTGATGTGGCAGAAATCGAGCCGCCGAAGGTTTTCTCCGGGCGTTTGGTCACCACGTTAATCAGGCCGCCGGGGTCGAGAATACCGTAAAGGGTCGAGGCCGGGCCTTTTAGCACCTCCACGCGCTCGGTTGCGGCATTGAAGCTGCGCGGCAGCACGGTGCGCAGGCCGTTGGTCATGATCGAGCCATCGCGGTTTGCGCCGAAGCCACGGCGCACGAAGGCATCCTGCGTGCCGCCCAGGGTGTTGGTCTGCACCACGTTGCTGACGTTATACAGCGCCTCGTCGAGTGTGGTCGCGTTTTGGTCTTCCAGCACTTTATCGCTGACGGTATTGACCACCTGCGGGATGTCCAGCATCGGCATGTTGGTCAGCGTGGCGGTGGAGGTGTTCAGGGGCTGATAGCCGCTGGTGGCGTCGGTGGAAGCGTAAGGGTCGGCAGTGACGGTAAGCGTCTCACCGTCTTTTGCTGCTGCGTGCACCAGAGGCGCCATGAACAGGAGTGAAAAGAGCGCGCGCCCTTTTACCCCGGCGAATGAAGGTGTGAACTTAGCCATTACATCTGTTTTCCCAAAATATCCTGCGATGAAATGCTCGCGGAAGAATGTGTGAGTCATTGCCCTTACGGTCTGTCCGTTAGCCTCTACGGCATCGGACTTGTAATTGAGAATCATTCAAGCATGAGGGGATGTAGTAGTAAATGGAATAAATAAAAATTTCGCTACAGAGGTTTCTCTCTGGCTAATACGCGTTGGTTTCTTGTTTAAGGCATTGAAAATAGTTGATAAAAATGAATTTTAATTTGTGCAGCGATGCTCAGTTATCCCTGGGGTTTACAGGGTGTATCTTCGCTTGACTACTACATGGCGCGGCGGCAAACTCACAAAAGAGAATGAGTTTTATTTTTATTTGTTGGTTTTTTTTCTTACGTTGGCGTTCACGTGGCTCACTACATCAAAAAGCCGGGACTGGTTCTTGAGAACCTCTCCGCGGGTTACCAGAAAAAAATCATCGTTGATGATATCTCCCTTGCGATCCCCCAGCAGAAAATGACTGTTCTGGTGGGCGCAAACGGCTGCGGAAAATCGACGCTGTTAAGTACCCTCGCGCGGCTGCTTCAGCCGCTCGGCGGCAGCGCGGTGCTGGACGGCAAAGCCATCCACTCGCAGCCAACCAAAGCGGTCGCCCGCCAGCTCGGGATCCTCCCGCAGTCTCCGCTGCTTCCAGAAGGGTTAACCGTATTTGAGCTGGTCTCGCGCGGACGTTTCCCCTGGCAGAACGTGATGCGCCAGTGGAGCGAAGAAGACGAGCGGGCCGTGGAGGAGGCGTTACGCCTGACCGGAACGGCAGAGTTTGCCCATCATCTGGTTGAAAGCCTGTCCGGCGGCCAGCGCCAGCGCTGCTGGATCGCCATGGTGCTGGCGCAGCAAACGCCCTACATCCTGCTGGATGAACCCACGACGTACCTCGATCTTCGCTACCAGGTAGAGATCCTCGAACTGCTGCACACGCTGACGCGCCGGCACGGGCGCACCGTGGTGGTGGTTCTGCACGATCTCAACTTCGCCGTGAACTACGGTGATTCGCTGGTCTTTTTACGTCAGGGAAAGGTTGAGGGGGTACTGCATGAGGGCGACGCCTGCACGCCGGAGCTGATCAAAGCGGTGTTTGATGTCGACGTGCATATGTCGGTTAACCCGTTGACCGGCAAGCCGTTCTTTATGCCGTTCCGTCAGGCTGTCGACAAACCATGATGCGCACGTCTGTGGCCTTTATTCTCTTTACGCTGCTGCTTCTGGCAGGCGCGATTGCGCACCTGAGCATCGGGGCGCGCGTTATCGCCCCCCGGACGGTAGTAGACGCATTTTTCCACTTCGACCCGCGCAATTTTGAGCATAGCGTGATCGTCAGGCTGCGCTTGATGCGACTGTGCGCTGCCCTGGTGACGGGCGCGGCGCTCGGCGTCGCGGGCGTGCTGCTGCAGTCAGTGATCCGCAACCCGCTCGGCGAGCCGCATATCCTGGGGCTAAATGCAGGGGCGGCGCTGGCGGTGGTGCTGACGAGTGCCCTCGGGCTGTCGCTGCCGTTTGGCCGCCCTCTGATAGCCGCAGCCGGCGCCGCCGCGCTCTTTTTGCTGGTGCTAACGTTCTCCTCATCCGGGCGTACCGGTCTCACGCCGATGAAAGTCACGCTGTGCGGCGTGGCGATGTCGGCATTTGCCTCATCGATAACCGCCACGGTGTTGATTCTGGATGAACAGACGCTGCTGGCCATGCGGACCTGGCTTGCGGGGGATGTGGCGGGAGTCATCGGCGAGACGACCGCTAGCGCCGCGGGGGCCGCTGCCGTGGGTTTTGCGCTGGCGCTCTGGCTGTCGCCGTCGCTGAACATGCTGGCGCTGGGGGACAGAATGGCGCAGGGGCTTGGCGTGTCGCTGCTGAAAACGCGCCTGCTCGCGCTGCTGGCCATCGCCCTGCTGTGCGGCGCGGCGGTTTCAGTTGCCGGACCGATCGGGTTTATCGGACTCGTTGTGCCGCAGCTGATTCGCCGTCTGGTATCGGTGGACCTGCGCGTGATGGTGCCGCTCTCAGCCCTCTGCGGGGCGCTGGTTCTGCTGATGGCGGATATCGCCGCCCGCACGCTGTTTACGCCGTATGAGCTGGCAACCGGCGTGATGACTGCGCTGGTCGGCGCGCCGGTCTTTATCCTTATGGCGTCAAGGATGTTCAAATGAACCGGGCTGGATTGAGGGCAGTACGATTTTCCTCCTTCTCGGCGCTGGTTCGCCCGAGGGCGCTGCTGTATCTGACCGTTTTAACCCTTGCCGTTTTACTGCTGCTAAGTTTTGGCCTGACGCACGGCTTGCTGCCCATTCCTGCTTCCGCCATCGGACGTGCGCTGTTTTATCCTGAACGTCTGACGGCGGATGCGCATTACATTGTGATGGATATCCGCCTGCCGCGCCTGCTGATGGCGGTGCTGTGCGGCGCGATGCTCGGCATGGCGGGGGCGGCCATGCAGTCCATTACCCGCAACGGCCTTGCTGACCCCGGACTTATCGGCGTGAAAGAGGGCTGTAGCGCGGCGGTGCTGCTGCTGATTTTTCAGTTTCCGGGATTGGGGCCGTACTGGCGTCCACTTATCGGCATGGCCGGTGGGCTGCTGACCGCACTGCTGGTAGTGGCGCTGGCGCGTGATATCTCGCGCCCGCGATTCATCCTGATCGGCATCGGCGTGTCATGGGCGTTTGCCGCCGCGATGGGGGTCTTTATGACGACCGCCGACGTGCGCGACGTCCAGACGGCGATGCTGTGGCTGGCGGGGAGTCTGCATGCGGCAAGCTGGACGCTGGTCAGCATCGCTGCTGCCTGGACAGTGCCGGCGTTTGCGCTGCTGCTCTTTACCGCGCGCGCCGCAGACGTAGCCTTGCTCGGCAACCACACTGCGACGGGGCTGGGCGTGCGGACTTCACACCTCGCGCTGCTGCGCGTGTTTCCCCCCGTGGTGCTCACCGCGGCCTGCGTCTCCTGCGTGGGGAGTATCGGCTTTGTCGGGCTGATTGCCCCGCACATGGCGCGCCTGCTGCTGCGCGGAGGGCAAACGGCACTGCTGACGGGAAGTGCCGTACTGGGCGCGCTGCTGGTGCTGCTGGCGGATAACGTCGGGCGGCTGGCATTTCTCCCGTTGCAGCTGCCGGCGGGAATTGTCATTTCACTGATTGGCGGACCGTTTTTCCTGCTGCTGCTCTGGCAGCGTCGGGATCGATTTTAGGGGATAGAAATGCGCGTATTTTTTGCAATGCTGGTGCTGGTGGGTTTTGCTGCAGGAGCCGCAGAGCCAACGCAGACGTTTACTGACGACCTGAACCGCAAAGTGGTGGTGCCGGTTAACCCGAAGCGGATTGTGTCCCTGCACGACCTGGATATCACCATTCCGCTGATCGAGCTTGGCGTACCGCCGGTTGCCAGCCATGGCCGTACCCGACCGGACGGCAGCCATTTTCTGCGCTCCAGCGGCATGCTGACGGGCATCGATTTTGATAATTCCGACATCACATTCATCGGCACCGCCGATATCGATATTGAAGCCATCGCCGCGGCGAAGCCGGATCTTATCATCACCGAGCCGACCCGCAACACGCCGGTCGAACAGCTGGAAAAAATTGCCCCGACGGTGAGTATCGATCACCTCGACGGCGGCGCGCCGGAGATCTACCGCAAGCTGGCGCAGCTTACCGGGACAGAGGCGCGGCTGAAGATTCTGGAGCGTCGCTATCAGGAGCAGATCGAGGCGCTAAAGGCGACCATCGATACGAGCAAACTGACCGTCTCGGTGATTCAGGCCAATCAGGGCAAAATCAACGCCATGCACAGCTACCACTCGCTTGGGCGCGTGCTGCGCGACGCAGGGTTCAGGTTCCCGCCGCTGATTGAGAGCATCCCGGAGGGCGGGCGCATCGACGTCAGCGCCGAGCGTCTGCCGGAGCTGGATGCTGATTTTGTCTTTGCAACCTGGCGCGGGGACACCGGCGGAAAACCGCAGGACGAGCTGGCGGCGATGGATGCGGTAATGCCGGGCTGGTGTCAGTTTCTCAACGCCTGCCGAACCGGGCATTACGTGCTCATCTCCCGCGAGGAAGCGATCTCAAATTCATTTGCCTCGCTGGGGCTGATGGCCGCGCAGGTGCAGTCGCAGATAGCGGGCCGTCCGCTGCCGGAGGCCGCACGATGATCCGAAAAATTGATGTCTACGGCGACCGCCTCCGCTCGCGGGCGCACCAGCTGACGCCGCGCCTGCTGCAGGTGGCGAGCTATATCAATGAAAATCGTGAAGCGGTTATGGAGCAGACGGCAATGGAGATTGCCGCTGTGCTACACACCTCGGACGCCACCGTGGTGCGTGCCATTCAGGCGCTTGGGTTTGGCGGGCTGCGGGATCTCAAGCAGACCCTGGAGCAGTGGTTTGGCCCGGTGGTCACCTCCAGCGAGAAGATGTCCACGACGGTAAACACGCTTACCAGCGACGTCGACGCGAGCATCGATTTTGTGCTGGAAGGCCATCAACACACCTGCGCGGTGTTGTCCGAACCGGGCAACCGCTACGCGATGGCGCAGGCGGTGTCGCTGCTGGCGCAGGCGAGACAGGTCGCTATTTTTGGCATTGGCGCATCCGGCATTCTGGCTGAGTACACCTCGCGACTGTTTAGCCGTATAGGCCTGCCTGCGATCCCGCTCAACCGCACCGGTATTGGCCTCGCCGAACAGCTGATTGCCCTACAGCGCGGTGACGTGCTGGTAATGATGGCGCAAAAATCCGCGCACCGGGAGGGACAGACCACGCTGCGCGAAGCGAAGCGCCTGGGTATTCCCACCATTTTGCTGACCAACGCCACGGACTCGCGCTTTAGCAAAGAGGCAAGCGTAGTGATCCACGTCCCGCGCGGCGGCGAGAAGGGCAAAATCCCGCTGCACGGCACGGTGCTGCTGTGCCTGGAGATGATTATTCTGTCCGTCGCCTCCACCGAGCCGCAGCGCACCATCAAGTCGATGAAGCGCATCAACGAGTTACACCGCGGATTAAAGCCGGGCAAGAAGAGCGGTTGATTTTCCCCCTCTCCCCGTGGGCTGAGGGATCCCCAGTAATTTTTTTATGCAGAAGCAATAAAGTTGCTTTCTAAATGACTGAGGGCTGTCAGCGATGCCCTGGTCCGGCTGTAAATCGCTGAGGCGTTTGCCTTCCGGCCGGGGCGAGGCGCAGGGATGCGCCGAGAGGGCGGCTTTACAGGGACGTTGCCTCCGCCCGTACCCGATAAGCCGGAAGGAATGAGCCGAGGGCACCGCGAAGCGGCGATTTACCGCCGTGAGCCCGGGTCGCCAGGGTGGTGGCGACTGAGCCACCCTGGCACGTTCACCGGTCATGTCGTTACAGAGTAGCAAGGAACATAAAGTGAACGGAATGACCACCACCGCCGTATGTTCCCCTCACCCTAACCCTCTCCCCGGAGGGGCGAGGGGATTGCTCAGTGCTCGCATTAATTTGTGGGGAACCCTCAGCCCCGTGGGTGAGGGCGTCAAACCGCACGATGGTTCTTCCTGTACTGCAGCGGCGTCTCGCCAATCCCTTTTTTAAACGCGCTGATAAACCACGTCACGTCGGAAAAACCCGTCTGTGCGGCAATGTCACGCACGCTCGAATCAGTGTGGAGTAAACACTCACACGCCTTACGCAACCTTAGCGTATTCAGGTAGTCGTGAATTTTTTCGCCCGTTTCCGCATGGAATTTTCGCGATACGTAGCTGCGGGATTTTCCCAGCTCATTGGCCAGCGCATCCAGACGAAATTTCTCCTGATAATGCTCGTCGAGCCAAAACATCACCTGGCTGGCGATCCCCTGGCTGTTTCCCGGCTCGCCGTCGCGATCGTCGGGCAGCATCGCGAACAGGCCTATCAGCAGGCTGGCGATGCTCTCGCTGTTCATCGGCGGTTTATAGCAGCTAAACAGATGGTCGATATGGTGATGGAAGTGAGCTAAATCGGCGACCCACGCTTCGCCGCCACGGCGTGACAGCCGCTCCAGACGCTGCCGGGTCTGGGGAAAATTCCGCAGGATCTTCAGCACCGCGTGCTGGTCGAGATGAATAATGGTGCGGCGGTAAATTGCCTCCGCCTGTTCGTCCACCATGACCTTGTGCAGCGTAAAAGGCGGGAAGAAAAACAGCCGTCCGGGGCGCATGGTGTAGTGACGATTATCGACAATCGCCACCCCAAAGCCCTCTTCCACATAGAGGATCTCCAGACACTGGTGCCAGTGATGGTAGCGCACGGTATTGGCAAACAGGCGGCTGAACGAGGCCACGGTATCGTTCAGGGCGATCAGTTCCAGAAGATCGGATGTCGGCGTGTCGCGCATAGTGCAATAAAACTCAACTTTTTCCCGTCTGACCGTCTTTATAAACCACCTTTTTAAATTTTCTCAACTGGAGGTTTATTCATCGTTCATGCCTGTGACACGGCTAACATTTCTGCCCCTTGCGGATTCACTATGCTTTGCCGCAGTTGATTACGAGGGCGAACCGATGTGGGCGGCAAACAAAGAAAAATCAAATCCGTTGTCTTCACGCCAGGATGTAGTGGCGTCGTTGAATGCACTTTTACAGGCGCTGGACACGCAATTTCCGGCGAACCGTTCACGATTCTCGCTGGGTGATACCTGCGCCCATTACACAGCGGATATTGCGCAGATGGAGGGACTTTCCCGCGCGCTGTGGGGGCTGTTTCCGCTGATGGCATCCGGCGAAAGCACGCCGTTCAGCGAGAAGTACCTTACTGCCATTAAGCTTGGTACCGACCCGCAAAGCACCGGCTACTGGGGTGAAACCGGCCCGTACGATCAGCGTCTGGTGGAGATGGCGGCCTACGGTCTGGGGCTCGCTCTGCTGGGAGATAAACTCACCGCGCACTTTACCGGGCGCGAGGTGATGAACCTGCACGCGTGGCTCAACCAAATCACCGACGCGCAGATGCCGGACAGCAACTGGAACTATTTTGCCATTATGGTCCAGCTCGGCTTTAAGCGCGCCGGCCTGCCGTACGATCAGGCCGCCATAGACCACCGCTTTGCGCTGATGGACGCCTACTATCTCGGCGACGGCTGGTACTCCGACGGTCCCGGCCGCCCGAAAGACTATTACATCTCCATGGCTTTCCATTTTTACGGCCTGATTTACGCCACCCTGAGTGACGACGAGGCGAGGGCAAAGGTGCTGCGCGAGCGCTCGCGTCTGTTCGCGGAAGACTTTATCTACTGGTCCGCCGCCGATGGTGCCTCGGTGCCGTTTGGCCGCAGCCTGACCTACCGCTTTGCCATGGTTGCCTTCTGGAGCGCGGTGGCTTTTTCTCAGCTGGACGTCTTCACCCCGGGTATCGTGAAGGGCATTGTGCTGCGGCATCTGCGCTGGTGGCAGCAGCAGTCGATTGTCGATCGCGACGGTATTCTTACCCTGGGGTTTGCGTATCCGAACCTGGCGATGTGCGAGGATTACAACTCCCCCGGTTCACCGTACTGGGCGCTGAAAACCTACCTGATCCTGGCGCTGCCGGAGGCGCATCCGTTCTGGCAGGCCGACGAGCAGCCGCTGCCCGCGCTTGCTGAAAAACATGTGATCCCGCATGCGCAGCAGATCCTGATGCATTCGAAAGCTTCGCAGCACGTCGTCATGCTCACCGCTGGTCAGCTGGAGCTGAATAACTACGTCAACACCGAAGCGAAATACACCAAATTTGCCTACTCCAGCCGCTTCGGATTCACCATTGAGCGTGGACGATTTGGCCTGAAGCATGCCGCCTGCGATTCCATGCTGCTGCTGGCGGATGGAGATGACTATTTCCGTGGTCGTCGCGAGTGCGAAGAGGTTCGGGTGGATGAACATAACATTTTCTCGCGCTGGTCGCCGTGGCGCGACGTGCAGATTGCGACCTGGCAGATCCCGTTCGGGGAGTGGCACCTGCGCCTGCACCGCATCAACAGCGCGCGCACTCTGCAAACCGTCGAGGGCGGCTTTGCGGTGATGAAAACCGCCCACCGGGTGCGCGATCGCGGTTGTTATCTGATGGCTGAAAACGGCAGCAGCGTCATTGTCGATCTTTCGCCGGTCATTCACCGCCAGCCAGACAGCATCGTCACGCCGCCGAACAGCAGCATTATGTTTGCGGAGTGCGCTTCCATTCCGTTGTTAAAGGCCGACCTCCCGCAAGGGGAAAGCTGGCTCTGTTGCGCCGTTCTGGCTGGCGGAAAACAGCCCGTTGCGGCGACGCCGCAGCTGAATATAACCCATAGCCGGGTCGTCATTAGCGAACCCGGAAGCGAACGTAAGCTGTCGTTCACATTATAAAAATCTGGCCCTACACGTCGGCGAGGATGATATGAAAAGCACATCGACAACTAACAGAACTGAATATTACAAAATCAGTAGCTTTATCTTTCTCTATTTCTTTACCTGGTCTGCCAGTATTGGACTGCTGGCGATCTGGCTTGGCCAGAAAGCCAATCTCAGCGGCTCGGTGATTGGAACCGTTTTTGCGGTGAACGGGATATTCTCCGTTATTCTTAAACCGATCTACGGCTATATTCTCGATAAGATCGGCATGAGCAAATACCTGCTCTATTTTGTGGTGATCATGTCGGCCCTGATGGCGCCGTTCTTTATTTACGTATACCAGCCGCTGTTAATGTCTAATACCCTGCTGGGGATTATTATCGGCGCGCTCTATTTAAGCTTTGCCTGGTACGCGGGTGTGGCGGCGTGCGAATCGTATTCCGACCGCTTTAGCCGCTTAAACGGCATGGAGTTCGGGCAAATTCGCATGTGGGGTTCGCTCGGCTGGGCGGTGGCATCGTCCTTCTCCGGCCTGCTTTTTAACCTCTCACCGGCGTATAACTTTATTCTCGGCAGCGTGGCATCGGTGGTGATGCTGATCGTCCTGCTGAGCCTGAAAGTGAACACTAACTCCATTCACGCGGGCGAGGTGCTGACGAAAGAGAAAATCGCCCCGTCAGACGTTTACGCCCTGCTGCGAAACCGCAAATTCTGGGCCTTCTGTCTGTACGTGGCGGGCGTGGCGTGGATGATGTTTATCGCCGAGCAGCAGTTCTCGCGCTATTTCGTCACCTTCTTCGATGATATTCATGAGGGCAACGCGGTATTCGGTTATCTCGGGACCGTGCAGTCGGGCATGGAATTTGTCATGTATATGGTGGTCCCGCTGTTTGTGAACTTTATTGGCGCCAAACGCGGGCTATTAATTGTCGGGCTGGTGGTCGGGGCGCGTCTGATTATTTCCGGCATGTGTGATTCTCACCTGTTAATTTCAGTGCTTAAGCCGCTGTACGGTCTGGAAATTTGTCTCCTGCTGGTGTCGGTATTTAAATATATCGCCGAGCATTTCGACAAGCGCGTCAATGCCACCATGTATTTACTCGGCTATCAGGCAATGCTCTACGTTGGCAACGTGGTGGTCTCTTCCCCTGCCGGCTATATGTATGACCGTATTGGCTTTGAGCACACCTATATCATCATGGGCGCAACGGCGCTGACCTTTACCCTTATTTCTGCTTTTACGTTATCCGCCTGTCAGAGCAAATGGCGCGGGGCTCGTGCGCTGAACGTAGCAGAAACGTCAACACGATAAATTACGCCGTCAAAGAAGGAACCGAAATATGTTAAGTCGTATCAAAGAAGAACGTCTGCCTGTTATCGCTGCGCCCGTTGACTCCCGCGCATTCAGCGATGAACTGAATTCGGCGCGCAGCCACGTTCTGGACCTGATTAGCCGTCATTTAACGGAGTTCGGCGACAAATTCCCGGCGGAAACCTGCCAGAACGGTTTTTATCCGCTGACTGACAACGTGGAGTGGACCACCAGCTTCTGGACCGGGCAGCTATGGCTGGCATGGGAGATGAGCGGCGAGAAAAAATTCCGCGCGATGGCGGAAAAACACGTGCGCTCGTTTGGCCTGCGCATCGCCGGGCGCAACGACACCAACACCCACGATTTAGGCTTCCTCTACACGCTCTCCTGCGTAGCCGCGTGGCGGCTGACCGGAAACCGCGAGGCGCGCGGCTTCTCGCTGCTGGCGGCGGAAGCTCTGCTGGAACGCTTCCACGAGAAGGCGAAGATCATCCAGGCGTGGGGCGATCTCTCCGATCCGGACCAGGCCGGGCGGATGATCATCGACTGCAACATGAACCTGCCGCTGCTCTACTGGGCAACGGAGCAGACGGGCGATCCGCGCTTTGCCGACGCCGCAAAAGCGCACGTCATGCAGGCGGCGACGTACCTCATTCGTGACGATGCCTCCACATTCCACACCTACTATATGGATGTGACAACCGGCGCACCGCGCTACGGCAACACCCAGCAGGGCTACGCCGACGACTCCTGCTGGTCACGCGGGCAGGCGTGGGGAATTTACGGCTTCCTGCTGAGCTATATCTATACCGGCGACGAGACGATGATCGCCCTGTCAAAACGGCTGGCGAACTACTTCCTCAATCGCCTGCCCGAAGACTACGTCTGCCACTGGGATCTGGCGCTGGTGGGCACCGACGCGCTGCGTGACTCTTCCTCGGCGGCGATTGCGGTATGTGGGCTGCTGGAGCTGGTGAAACACCTGCCGGTCACGGATCCGGATCGCGAGCGCTATATGGAGTGGGCTAAAGGCATTATGTCGTCACTGACGAAACACTATCTGATGGGGAGAGAAGAAAAGGGCAACGGGCTGCTTAAACACTCGGTTTACCACCTCGGGAGCAACAAAGGCGTGGATGAGTGCGCAAGCTGGGGAGATTACTTCTACGTTGAGGCGCTGGTGCGTTTCACCCGGAGCTGGAAACTGTACTGGTAACTGGCCGGGGGATTACCATCCAAGCACGTCTTTAATGACGCGCCGGTAGGGCGTATCAAGCTGGGCAGGCACGCGGCAAATATAGTCCTGCGCATGGCTACGGGTCTCTCCGCTGAGGCCGTCGAGATAAGCGATGGCTTCGTCCACGGCAGGAACCCTGCCTTCCTGTGACGCGCTTCTCGGCGGGAGCCCGGTCCAGATGATCGCTTCAATACCTTTCTCCCTGGCCCATGTTGTCAGGATACCCGTGTCGCGTCCGGTGATTAGCAGCGAGTCAATACCATCGCAGCGATCCTCGGGAATGGCTTCGCGCTCACGCAAAGCGCGGCAGGCCACGCTCAACGTTGTGGCCTCCAGCCATGCCCAAAGCACCGGCACGGCAGGGGCATTCATACAGATGGCGGTCGCCAGTTCACCGCCATCGCTGACCCGACAGAACTCGACGGGCAAAGAAGGCCCGTCGGTCTGCCACTCACCGGCTACCGGTAACGCGCCGCTTTTCCAGATTAACGAACCCCAGCCAAGACAAGCTATTTTCATTCTGTTCCTCTGCGCGACGTGAACCGACTGTTTTAGACGTTATGCTTTAGGAATACGCAGCGTCTGGCCGGGATAGATTTTATCGGGGCTGGAGAGCATAGGGCGGTTAGCCTCAAAAATCTTGTTGTACTGGTTAGCATCGCCGTACACGGTTTTAGAGATCGCTCTCAGGGTATCGCCGGATTTCACCGTATAGTAAGTAGCTTCATCTTTGGCATCTGTCGCGGTGATGTTGTTCTCCACCTCGCTGACGCCTGCGATGTTGCCGACGGCGACCTGGATTTTTTCTTTCTGCTCCTGCGTCAGCCCGTCGCCCGTCACGCTGGCTTTGCCGTCGGTGACGTCAACCTGAACCTTATCGGAACCGGGAATGTTGAGTTTCTTGAGGTGCTCGGTGATTTTGTCGCTCTGACCCTTATGATCGGTCAGATTGTCCCACAGCTTTTCGCCTGCTTCTTTCACGAAATTAAAAAGACCCATTCCATCCTCCTGTTTAACATGAAGTCAGAATAAGCATAGCAGTTGAGTGTTAAGGTGATAAAAAAAGCCCGGTGGCGTTAACGCTTACCGGGCCTGGGAGGGAAGTTGTAGGCCGGGTAAACGCAGTGCCACCCGGTAAATTTCACAGAACTTAAACCCCTTGCTCCAGAATACGAATATGGGTTTCCAGAACGTCCCCTTTCACCGCGTCGCTCCACGCTTTCATATGCGCGGTCTGCAAATGCGCTTCAAGGTGCGCGACGGTTTCCCACTGCTCAACCATGATGATCGAGTCTGGCGCGGTCGCCTGGAAGCTTGCGCTGGTGGCGGCGTCCACCATTGGCGCGTAGCCGTGGCAGCCTTCTTCTTTCAGTACGGTCGGGATGATCTTTGCGAACTCATCCAGCACCGCCTGGCGGTGATGTTGGCCAGGACGCGTACGGATTTCAGCAATAACGGTAAGCATAATTAACTCCTTCTAATTCCAGGCTACCAGTTAAGCAAAAATTTCCGCGAGATGCTTGCGATATTCTGCGATATAGCGTGGGACGTCCGGCATTTTAATTACGTCATTGACGATAAAGGTCGGCAGCGGCTCCATAGCCAGGAACTGATTCGCCTTGTGGAATGGCAGATACGCGCCGTCTACGCCTACGCCTTCAAAGAACTGATCTTGCTCGGTGAACGCTTCAAGCGGGGCATTCCAGGTCAGGGAGAGCATGTATTTCTTGCCCTGCAACAGGCCGCCGGAACCGTATTTTTTAGACGCGTCTGAGCGGGTGCGGCCGTCGCTGGCATACAGCGAACCGTGACCTTCGGTAAACACATCGTCCATGTATTTTTTCACGGTCCACGGTGCGCCCATCCACCAGCCCGGCATCTGCCAGATAACCACGTCGGCCCACAGGAAGTTCTGCACTTCGGCCTTCACGTCGTAATCGCTGTCCGCGCGCACGACCTTAACATCATGTCCGGCGTCGCGCAGGAAACCATCCGCGACCTCGGTCAGGGTGTCATTGAGCTGGCCTTTAGAGTGCGCAAATTCTTTCGCGCCGTTGATAATCAGAATGTTGCTCATTATTTGTCCTCGATGCTGAGAGTATGCCAGGTATTCTACGCGCGAGGACGGAGCGGAAAAATAAGCAAAATGTGCAAAGTCTTTTGCGCTCAGCGCAATAATGGCTACCAGCTGACGGTCACCTCAAAGCCCCCTTCAGGCGCATTGCCCAGCGAGACGCGCATCCCGTGTAACGCCGCGATGCGCTTCACGATAGACAACCCCAGACCGCTGCCGGTGGCGTCCTGGCCCGGTGGACGATAAAAGCGCTCGCCGAGACGCGCCAGCGCATCGGTTGAAATGCCCGGGCCGTTGTCGCGCACGGTAAAGCTTTGGGTGTTCAGCGTCACGTCCACCACGCTGCCGCGCGGGCTGTAACGAACGGCGTTGTCCAGCAGGTTACGCGCCAGCAGGCTCAGCAATAGCGGCTGTCCGTGACGCATCACCTCGGGCGCGTTGACGTTGAGCCGAATATCAATGCCCGCCTGCTGCGCCGGATGCCAGATATCCAGCACCGCGGATTGCAGCAAATCGGCCATCATCACGGGTTCGACGTTATCAAGATTATCCAGTGAATCCAGGCGCGACAGGGTGAGAAGCTGATCCACCAGCCGGGAGGCGCGGTCGATGCCCGCATGCAATTGCCCCAGCGCTTTAGACTGCGCCCCGGGATCGTCAAGTGAAAGCTGCGCCACGTCGGTTTGCACCTTCAGCGCGGCAAGCGGGCTGCGCAACTCATGAGCGGCATCCGAGGTGAAGCGGCGCTCGCGGGCCATCATCTCCTGCGTACGGGCGAAAAGATGGTTAAGCGCATCAAGCAGCGGGCGAACCTCCGTCGGCACGCCGTGGGTGGGCAGCGTATCGGTCGCATCCGGCGAGCGTGAACGCAGGGTCTGCGCCAGGTTTTTCAGTGGTTTCAGTTCCCGGCTCAGCAGGACAATCAGCAACAGCAGCATTACGGGCAGCGCCACCAGCCACGGCGTCAGCTGTGAGCTGACCACATCCAGCGCCATATCCTGTCGGTACTCCCACTCCTGGCCAACCACCACGCGGTATTTCCCGTCCGGGGAGGTCAGCCACAGGAAACGCCATTCGTCGTTGTCATCCTGCAACCGACCGTCATCAAATCCGTCCCGGCGGTAGTGATAAGGTATGTCGCGCCCGTTCTCACCGTCGTTAAGCACCATGCTGCCGTCTGCGGTGAAGATTGCGAAAGCCAGCGCATCGTCGTCAAGATGGCCGTGTTTGGCTTTTTTCGGCACCTCGCGCATGCGTTCCGGGGCGCGGAGTTCGTCCACGTCCATCGTCAGCAGCCGTTTGGCAAACAGCATCTGCTGGGTATCGAACAGCTTATCGAGCTTGTCGGTCGTCTGGTGCCAGGCCACCACGCTTGCGGCAAACCAGGCCGCCAGGGACAGCAGCAAAAAGAGGAGCGTCAGGCGCAGCTTCAGGCTCAGG
Organism: Enterobacter hormaechei subsp. hoffmannii; assembly: GCF_001729745.1. Taxonomy (GTDB): domain Bacteria; phylum Pseudomonadota; class Gammaproteobacteria; order Enterobacterales; family Enterobacteriaceae; genus Enterobacter; species Enterobacter intestinihominis. The sequence continues at coordinate 3,808,355 of NZ_CP017186.1, read as the reverse complement.
CGTTGGGTCAGTTTCATGCGTCACCCAGGGTATAACCGATGCCGTGCACGGTGCGGATAAATTCGCTGCCGAGCTTGCGGCGTAAATGATGAACGTGGACTTCGACGGCGTTGCTGGAGACGTCATCATCCCAGTTGTAGAGTTTCTCTTCGATGGCCTTGCGCGGTAGCACGCGGCCCGCGTTGCGCATCAGCAGTTCCAGCAGGGCGAACTCTTTGGGTTTGAGCACCAGCGTTTCGCCCTCCAGCGTGGCGACGAGACTTGCCGGATCGAGCGTGACCTTGCCGTGACGCAGCTCGCTGCGCGCCTGCCCGTGGCTGCGGCGCACCAGCGCTTCGAGGCGGGCTGCCACTTCAATCAGCGCGAACGGCTTACACAGGTAATCATCCGCCCCCAGGCGTAACCCTTCGACGCGCTGATTCAGCGCATCCCGCGCGGTGAGGATCAGCACCGGTTCGCTCTTACCGCTTTCGCGCCAGGCGCGCAGGATCTCAAGCCCGTCGATTTCCGGCAGCGTCAGGTCCAGCACCACGGCATCGTACGGCGCGGTGTACAGGGCCGCCTGCCCGGTTTTACCGTCGGTAAACCAGTCCACGTTAAAGCCCATTTTGCTTAAGCCCGCTTTGATGCCATCGCCGATGAGCTTGTCGTCTTCTACCAGTAAAATGCGCATATTTCCTCCTTGATGCCGTCAGTAAACCTTCTGCAAGCGCCTGCTGTACAGTAAAAATAAATAAATTTTCCCCTTAAGAAGTTGTTAAGGTTTACCCTGTTTAATGGATTGTGAAACGACATTAAAGGGAGAGATTAAGATGAAAAAATACGCTGCAATTGCTGCCATCATGATGATGACCACTGCCCCTGTTTTTGCTGCACAGGGTGGCTTCTCTGGCCCATCTGCGACACAGACCCAGACGCAAACCCAGCAGGGTGGCTTTGTCGATAATAACGCCAACCTCACTACCGCGGCTAAAGTCAAAGATATGAAGGACGACAGCTGGGTGAAGCTGCGCGGTAATATTACCGAGCGCCTGTCCGATGACCGTTACACCTTCCGCGATGAAAGCGGCACGGTGGTGGTGGAGATCGACCACAAGCGCTGGAACGGCGTGACGGTGACGCCACAGGATAAAGTCGAACTCCAGGGTAAAATCGATAAAGACTGGAACGAGTTTGAAATCGACGTGAAGCAGGTTATCAAGCTGAACAAATAACCCGGAAAGGGCCGCTTATGCGGCCCTTTTTCTTTGTGACTCAACTCGCCAGATGAGGTAGTATCTGCGGCAATATTGCCTGAAACCCATCGGTTTCTGAGTTGAGGAATCACACGTAATGAGCGATATGGCAGAGCGCCTCGCGCTACATGAATTCACGGAAAACGCCTACCTGAACTACTCCATGTACGTCATCATGGACAGGGCGTTGCCGTTTATCGGGGATGGCCTGAAGCCCGTTCAGCGCCGCATCGTCTATGCGATGTCCGAACTGGGGCTGAATGCGACCGCCAAGTTCAAGAAATCCGCCCGTACCGTCGGTGACGTGCTGGGGAAATACCATCCGCACGGTGACAGCGCCTGCTATGAAGCGATGGTGCTGATGGCCCAGCCGTTCTCTTACCGCTATCCGCTGGTGGATGGCCAGGGGAACTGGGGGGCGCCGGACGATCCGAAATCCTTCGCGGCGATGCGTTATACCGAATCCCGCCTGTCTAAATATGCCGAAGTGCTGTTGGGCGAGCTGGGGCAGGGTACGGTCGACTGGGTGCCAAACTTCGACGGTACGATGCAGGAGCCGAAAATGCTGCCTGCGCGTCTGCCGAACATCCTGCTGAACGGCACGACCGGTATCGCCGTGGGAATGGCGACGGACATTCCGCCGCACAACCTGCGTGAAGTGGCGAAAGCCGCCATCACCCTGATTGAGCAGCCAAAAACCTCGCTGGACGATCTGCTGGATATCGTGCAGGGGCCGGACTATCCGACCGAAGCCGAGATCATCACCTCGCGTGCGGAAATCCGTAAAATCTACCAGAACGGCCGCGGCTCCGTGCGCATGCGTGCGGTATGGACCAAAGAGGATGGCGCCGTGGTGATCACCGCGCTGCCGCACCAGGTCTCCGGCGCGAAGGTGCTGGAGCAGATTGCCTCCCAGATGCGCAATAAAAAGCTGCCGATGGTGGACGACCTGCGTGACGAATCGGACCACGAAAACCCGACCCGTCTGGTGATTGTGCCGCGTTCTAACCGCGTGGATATGGAGCAGGTGATGAACCACCTGTTCGCCACTACCGATCTGGAAAAAAGCTACCGCATCAACCTGAACATGATTGGTCTGGACGGTCGCCCGGCGGTGAAAAACCTGCTGGAGATCCTCACCGAATGGCTGGCCTTCCGCCGCGATACGGTGCGCCGCCGTCTGAACCATCGCCTGGAGAAAGTGCTTAAGCGCCTGCATATCCTCGAAGGTTTGCTGGTGGCGTTCCTCAACATTGACGAAGTGATTGAGATCATTCGTACCGAGGACGAACCTAAGCCTGCCCTGATGTCGCGCTTTGGCATCAGCGAAACCCAGGCTGAAGCGATCCTCGAACTGAAGCTGCGCCATCTCGCTAAGCTGGAAGAGATGAAGATCCGCGGCGAGCAGAACGAGCTGGAAAAAGAGCGCGATCAACTTCAGGCGATTCTGGCGTCCGAGCGCAAGATGAACACCCTGCTGAAGAAAGAGTTGCAGGCCGATGCCGACGCCTTTGGCGACGACCGTCGTTCTCCGCTGCATGAGCGCGAAGAAGCGAAGGCGATGAACGAGCACGACATGCTGCCGTCCGAGCCGGTGACCATCGTGCTTTCCCAGAGCGGCTGGGTGCGTAGCGCCAAAGGCCACGATATCGACGCGCCGGGTCTGAGCTACAAATCCGGTGACAGCTTCAAGGCGGCGGTGAAGGGCAAGAGCAACCAGCCGGTGGCGTTTATCGACTCCACGGGCCGCAGCTACGCCATTGATCCGATCACGCTGCCATCCGCGCGCGGGCAGGGCGAACCGCTGACCGGCAAGCTGACGCTGCCGCCGGGCGCCACGGTTGACCATATGCTGATGGAAGCCGACAATCAAAAACTGCTGATGGCGTCTGATGCTGGCTACGGCTTTATCTGCACCTTTAACGATCTGGTATCGCGTAACCGCGCCGGTAAAGCGCTGATCAGCCTGCCGGATAACGCCCACGTCATGCCGCCGCTGATCATCGAGAACGAAAGCGATATGCTGCTGGCGATCACCGCTGCCGGACGCATGCTGATGTTCCCGGTCAGCGATCTGCCGGAGCTGTCGAAAGGGAAGGGCAACAAGATCATCAGTATCCCGTCAGCGGAAGCGGCAAAAGGCGAAGATAGCCTGGCGCATCTCTTCCTGCTGCCGCCGCAGAGCACGCTGACCATTCATGTCGGCAAACGTAAGATCAAACTGCGTCCGGAAGAGTTGCAGAAGGTGGTTGGCGAGCGCGGACGTCGCGGCTCACTGATGCGTGGCCTGCAGCGCATCGACCGCGTGGAGATCGACTCGCCGGCGCGCAGCAAAGCGGACGACAGCGAAGAGTAACCTGTTTCATCCCCCCCTCTTTCCGGAGGGGGATTACCATAAAATTTCCCGTAAAAACGTTGTTAATTCGTGCGTTGCGATTAACAATACGCGCTCGTAATAAAGTCCTTACCTGGCCACAGGTGAAGTATAATTGTCAGCTGTCAGGGCTTCAGAGGTCGCTATGCTATACATTGTTCGTCTTATTCTTACCGTTATTTACTGCATTCTGGTCTGTATTTTCGGATCGATTTATTGCCTGTTCAGCCCGCGTAACCCAAAACATGTCGCGACGTTCGGGCACATGTTTGGTCGCCTTGCGCCATTGTTCGGCCTGAAGGTTGAAAAGCGTCTGCCTGAAGGGGCGGAGAATTTCGGTAACGCCATCTATATCGCTAACCATCAGAACAACTACGATATGGTGACGGCCTCAAATATTGTTATTCCGCCGACCGTAACCGTCGGGAAAAAGAGCCTGCTGTGGATCCCGCTTTTCGGCCAACTGTACTGGCTCACCGGTAACTTGCTGATTGACCGCAACAACCGTGCGAAAGCGCATGGCACCATTGCGGAAGTGGTGGATCAGTTTAAAAAGCGCCGGATCTCAATCTGGATGTTCCCGGAAGGGACGCGCAGCCGCGGTCGCGGCCTGCTGCCGTTCAAGACCGGCGCGTTTCATGCTGCAATTGCGGCAGGCGTTCCAATTATTCCCGTGTGCGTTTCCAATACATCGAATAAGATTAATCTTAACCGTCTGAAAAACGGACTGGTCATTGTCGAAATGCTACCGCCGGTGGATACCTCCAAATACGGTAAAGACCAGGTGCGCGAGCTGGCCACGCACTGCCGCGAGCTGATGGCTCAGCACATTGCACAGCTCGATAAAGAAGTTGCAGAGCGAGAAGCCGCCGGTAAGATTTAACCCGGTTTCGTTCAAGGGAAAACGAATTCCCGCGTTGTTAGTCGTTTCAGATGGAGCTTATATGTCACTCAGTCGGCGTCAGTTTATTCAGGCTTCGGGTATCGCCCTTTGTGCGGGTGCGATGCCGCGGACAGCCAGCGCCGCCGGGCAGCAACAGCCGCTGCCTATTCCGCCGTTGATTGAATCCCGTCGCGGACAGCCGCTATTCCTCACGCTTCAGCGTAGCCACTGGTCCTTTACCCAGGGAACGCGCGCGCAGGTATGGGGCATTAACGGACGCTACCTCGGGCCGACCATTCGCGTGTGGAATGGGGATGACGTCAAGCTCATCTACAGTAACCGGACGACGGAAAATGTCGCAATGACCGTCAGTGGGTTGCAGGTGCCGGGGCCGCTGATGGGCGGCGCGGCGCGCATGATGTCGCCGAATGCCGACTGGGCGCCCGTCCTCCCGATTCGTCAGAGCGCGGCGACATTGTGGTATCACGCCAACACCCCGAACCGCACCGCCCAGCAGGTCTATAACGGCCTGGCCGGGATGTGGCTGATTGAAGATGAGGTCAGTAAAACGCTGCCGATCCCGAATCACTACGGTGTTGATGATTTCCCGATCATTATTCAGGACAAGCGTCTGGATAACTTCGGTACGCCGGAGTACAGCGAGCCGGGCAGCGGTGGCTTTGTGGGCGATACGCTGCTGGTTAACGGCGCGCAAAGCCCGTATGTCGAAGTGTCTCGTGGCTGGGTGCGCCTGCGTCTGTTGAATGCCTCTAACTCGCGCCGCTACCTGCTGCAAATGAGCGACGGCCGTGCCCTGCATGTGATTTCAGGCGATCAGGGGTTATTACCTGCGCCGGTGTCGGTGAAACAGCTGGCGCTTGCGCCGGGCGAACGTCGTGAAATCCTCGTGGATATGACCAACGGGGATGAAGTGTCCGTGACCTGCGGCGAAGCGGCAAGCATTGTTGACCGCATACGCGGCTTCTTTGAACCGTCGAGCGTTCTGGTCTCCACGCTGGTGCTGACGCTGCGCCCGACCGGCCTGTTGCCGCTGGTGACCGACAGTCTGCCGATGCGCCTGCTGCCGCAGGAAATTGTGACCGGCCCTGCAGTACGCAGTCGCGATATCAGCCTTGGCGACGATCCGGGCATCAACGGCGCGCTGTGGGACGTAAACCGTATTGATATCACCGCCCAGCAGGGAACCTGGGAGCGCTGGACCGTCCGCTCGGAGATGCCGCAGTCGTTCCATATTGAAGGGGTGTCATTCCTGATCCGCAACGTCAACGGGGCGATGCCGTTCCCGGAAGACAGGGGCTGGAAAGATACCGTTTGGGTGGATGGGCAGGTAGAACTGCTCGTCTACTATGGACAGCCGTCATGGCCGCACTTCCCGTTCCTGTTCCACAGCCAGACGCTGGAGATGATGGACAGGGGGTCGGTAGGGCAGATGCTGGTGAATCCGGCACCGTAAAACGAGTCGGGTGGCGGCTTCGCCTTACCCGACCTACAGGCCCGTAGGCCCGGTAAGCGTAGCGTCACCGGGCAATAAATACCCCTTCATTTCCCCCGATAAACCAGCGTATAATCCCGCTCCTTTTGTCTATTTTTTCTTCGGAAGCATTATGAGCGCAATTTCCCTGATCCAGCCGGATCGCGACCTCTTCTCCTGGCCCCAGTACTGGGCAGCCTGCTTTGGACCGGCGCCGTTCCTGCCGATGTCCCGGGAAGAGATGGATCAACTGGGCTGGGACAGCTGCGATATCATTCTGGTGACGGGTGATGCGTATGTCGATCACCCGAGCTTTGGCATGGCGATCTGCGGCCGTATGCTGGAAGCTCAGGGTTTCCGCGTGGGGATTATTTCTCAGCCTGACTGGAACAGCAAAGACGACTTTATGCGTCTGGGTAAACCTAACCTGTTCTTTGGCGTGACCGCGGGCAACATGGACTCGATGATCAACCGCTATACCGCGGACCGTAAGCTGCGTCATGACGACGCTTATACGGCAGATAACGTGGCGGGTAAACGTCCCGATCGCGCGACCCTCGTCTACACCCAGCGATGCAAAGAAGCATGGAAAGACGTGCCGGTGATCCTGGGCGGCATCGAGGCGAGCCTGCGCCGCACCGCGCACTACGACTACTGGTCTGACACCGTGCGCCGTTCGGTGCTGGTGGATTCGAAAGCCGACATGCTGATCTTCGGCAACGGCGAGCGTCCGCTGGTGGAAGTGGCGCATCGCCTGGCGCAGGGTGAAGCGGTCAGCGAGATCCGCGACGTGCGCAACACCGCGATCATGGTGAAAGAGGCGCTGCCGGGCTGGAGCGGGGTGGATTCCCGCATTATCGATATGCCGGGCAAAATCGACCCTATCCCGCACCCGTACGGTGACGATCTGCCGTGCGCGGATAACAAACCAGTTGAGCCGAAGAAAGCGGATGCAAAGGCCGTGGTGGTGCAGCCGCCGCGTCCGAAGCCGTGGGAAAAGACCTATGTGCTGCTGCCGTCATATGAGAAGGTCAAAGCTGACAAGGTGCTCTACGCACACGCCTCCCGTATTCTGCACCATGAAACCAACCCGGGCTGTGCCCGCGCGTTGATGCAAAAGCACGGCGAGCGTTATATCTGGGTTAACCCGCCGGCGATCCCGCTCTCTACCGAAGAGATGGACAGCGTTTTTGCCCTGCCGTACAAGCGTGTGCCGCATCCGTCATATGGCAACAGCCGTATTCCGGCGTACGAGATGATCCGCTTCTCGGTCAACATCATGCGCGGCTGCTTCGGCGGGTGCTCCTTCTGTTCGATCACCGAACACGAAGGTCGTATTATTCAGAGCCGTTCCGAAGAGTCGATTGTTAACGAGATCGAAGCGATTCGCGACACGGTCCCGGGCTTTACCGGCGTAATCTCCGATCTGGGTGGTCCAACGGCTAACATGTACATGCTGCGCTGCAAATCGCCGCGCGCTGAGCAGACCTGTCGTCGTCTCTCCTGCGTCTATCCGAGCATTTGCGAGCATATGGACACCAACCACGAGCCGACGATCAACCTTTACCGTCGCGCCCGTGACCTGAAAGGCATCAAGAAGATCCTGATCGCCTCCGGCGTGCGTTACGACATTGCGGTGGAAGATCCGCGCTACATCAAAGAGCTGGCGACGCACCACGTGGGCGGTTATCTGAAGATCGCCCCGGAGCACACCGAAGAGGGCCCGCTGTCCAAAATGATGAAGCCGGGCATGGGCAGCTATGACCGCTTTAAACAGCTGTTTGATACCTTTTCAAAACAGGCGGGGAAAGAGCAGTATCTGATCCCATACTTCATCTCCGCGCACCCCGGCACCCGAGATGAAGACATGGTGAACCTGGCGCTGTGGCTGAAGCAGCGTCGATTCCGTCTGGATCAGGTGCAGAACTTCTACCCGTCGCCGCTCGCTAACTCGACGACCATGTATTACACCGGCAAAAACCCGCTAAGTAAGATTGGCTATAAGAGTGAAGACGTGGTGGTGCCGAAAGGGGATAAACAGCGCCGTCTGCACAAAGCGCTGCTGCGCTATCACGACCCGAAAAACTGGCCGCTGATCCGTCAGGCGCTGGAAGAGATGGGGAAAAAGCACCTGATCGGCTCGCGTCGTGATTGCCTGGTGCCTGCGCCAACGCTGGAAGAGATGCGCGAAGCGCGCCGCCAGAACCGCAATACGCGCCCGGCGCTGACCAAGCACACGCCAATTGTGCATCAGCGTTCGAACGGTGGGGCTTCGGGGACGAAAAAAACGGGAAAACGTAAGATCGGATAACGATGATGCCCTCACCTCGGCCCTCTCCCACAGGGAGAGGGTGGAAAGCATTCCCTCTCCCTGTGGGAGAGGGTTAGGGTGAGGGGAAACTACCCGCCAAACTGATCCGGGTCCGGCCCAAGCCGCTTGCCCTGATCTAGCTTCGCAATCTCACCCAGCTCGTCTTTATCCAGGCGGAAATCCCAGACGTCGAAGTTCTCGGCGATACGCGATGGCGTGACCGATTTCGGGATCACCACCAGACCGCTATCCAGATGCCAGCGAATGACGATCTGCGCCGGCGTTTTGCCGTACTTATCCGCCAGCTCGCGGATAATTTTCTGGTCAAACACCCCTTCGCCGCCCTGAGCCAGCGGGCTCCAGGATTCGGTCTGGATCTTGTGCGTGGCGTTCCACGAATGAAGCTGGCGCTGCTGCATCAGCGGGTGTAGCTCAATCTGGTTAATCACCGGCGCGACGCCCGTTTCATCAATCAGGCGTTGCAGGTGATGAACCTGGAAATTACAGACGCCGATGCTTTTAATCAGCCCCTCTTTTTGCAGCTCAATCATCCCTTTCCAGGCATCAACGTAATGGTCGATAGCCGGTACCGGCCAGTGCATGAGATAAAGATCGACGAAATCGAGCTGGAGTTTCTCCAGGCTCTCCTGCAACGCTTCGCGGGGACGCTTTTGATCGTCGTTCCACAGCTTGGTGGTGATGAATAACTCATCGCGGGGAATGCCAGCGCTGGCAAGCGCGGTCCCCACGCCATCCTCGTTTTTATAGGCGGCGGCGGTATCAATGGACCGATAGCCGACTTCCAGGGCTTTATGAATGGCGGAGACGACCTCGTCGTTACCGGCTTTCCATACACCTAGCCCCAGCTGGGGCATCACGTTGCCGTCCTGTAGCTTGATTACGGTTTGGTTTGCCATTTTTCCTCCTTCAGGTGCTCATCGCCGGAGGGAACCTCCGACGATGTGATGTGCATTAAGTCTGGACGAAATGTCAAAAAACGAAAGTCAGGATCCTAAAAACGCTTAGCGTGCCGCTTCGTAAATACGACGGCTGACGTCCAGGGTGATGTCGCCGTGCTCGCCGATCTGCGTCATACCGTGTGCTTCCAGCTTCGCCAGCAGGGCAGGGATGGAGCTGCCGTCCAGGCCGTAGTCAGAGAGACGCGTTGGCACGCCCAGGCTTTCAAAGAAGTGACGGGTGGCTTCAATCGCGGCATCGATACGCGCATCGTCGGAACCCTCGGTGATGTTCCAGACGCGTTCGGCGTACTGGAGCAGTTTGGCGCGTTTAGCGTCACGTTTTTCATTCCACAGCGCAGGCAGAACCACCGCCAGCGTCTGGGCGTGATCCAGGCCGTGCATCGCCGTCAGCTCGTGGCCGAGCATATGGGTAGCCCAGTCCTGTGGCACGCCTGCACCGATAAGGCCATTCAGTGCCTGTGTTGCAGCCCACATCACGTTAGCACGCACGTCATAGTTTTCAGGCTCTTTCAGCGCTTTCGGACCTTCTTCAATCAGCGTCAACAGAATGCCTTCCGCGAAACGATCCTGAATTTTGGCGTTCACCGGGTAAGTGACGTACTGCTCAACGGTGTGAACAAAGGCGTCGACCACGCCGTTCGCCACCTGACGCGCAGGCAGGGTATAGGTGTAAACCGGATCGAGGATCGCGAACACGGGCTGAACGTGTTCGTTCATAAAGGCCTGCTTGTCACCGGTGGTTTTACGGGAGATGACCGCGCCTTTGTTGGACTCAGAGCCGGTGGCCGGCAGCGTCAGCACGGAGCCCATCGGGATCGCACTGCTGATGTCGCTGCCGCCCGTTTCCAGAATATGCCACGGGTCGATGCCGTCAGCGTAATGCGCTGCCGCCGCGATGAATTTGGTGCCGTCCAGCACGGAACCGCCGCCCACCGCCAGCAGGAAAGTGATCTGCTCGTCACGGGCGATTTTTACCGCGTTCATCAGCGTTTCATAAGACGGGTTAGGCTCGATACCGCCGAACTCGCGTACGTCCAGCCCTTCCAGAGCGCTGTAAACCTGATCCAGTACGCCGGTTTTTTTCACGCTGCCGCCGCCGTAGGTAATCAGGACGCGGGCGTCCGTCGGGATTTGCGCGCGCAGGTCAGCGATAGCGTCTTTACCAAACAGAATGCGGGTTGGGGTGTGAAGATTAAAGTTGTTCATGGCTTGTTCCCTGTAGTGGGTAAAAAATCGTGGTGGCGCAGAAGGCAACCTGATGCTGCACATTGTGGCGGGCAGGCGCTATCCTCTCAATGCACATTCCTGCCGATGTCTTGCCCATTTCTACAGCACGCTGGAGAAACGGTAAGAAAATGCGCACACTGTCAGCGTCGGAAACCGTACCCGGAGTAATTGAAAATGAACCGTGATGCCATCTGCCGCCAGCTAACGTCGCAGATTAAAAGACTGATAGATAACGGAAATGATTCGGCTGAGCTGTTGCCGGATATCCGATTGCTCTACGGTACCCAGCCCGGAACGCGCACCCCGGTGATGTATCAGCCCGGCATCGTGTTTCTCTTTTCTGGCCATAAGATTGGCTATATCAATGAGCGCGTGTTCCGTTACGACACCAATGAATATCTGCTTCTGACTGTACCTTTACCCTTCGAATGTGAAACTTTCGCGACAGAGGAGGTACCGCTGGCCGGGATCCGCGTCAACGTCGACATTCTCCAGTTGCAGGAGTTGCTGATGGAGATTGGGGAGGACGAACTTTTCCGGCCGTCGATGGCGGCAAGCGGTATCAACTCCGCGACCTTATCGGAGGAAATTCTCTGCGCGATTGAACGCCTGTTAGACGTGATGGAAAGGCCTCTGGACGCGCGTATTCTCGGAAAGCAGATTATCCGCGAAATTCTTTACCATGTGCTGCTGGGACCGGGCGGCGGGGCGCTGCTGGCGCTGGTAAGCCGGCAAACGCACTTCAGCCTGATTAGCCGCGTGCTGAAGCGCATCGAGAGCCAGTACACGGAAAACCTCAGCGTTGATCAGCTGGCGGCGGAAGCCAATATGAGCGTCTCGGCGTTTCACCATAACTTTAAATCCGTCACCAGCACGTCGCCGTTGCAGTACCTCAAAACTTACCGTCTGCATAAGGCGCGGATGCTGATGATCCACGATGGCATGAAGGCCAGCGCCGCGGCGATGCGGGTCGGGTATGAAAGCGCTTCGCAGTTTAGTCGGGAATTTAAGCGTTACTTCGGCGTCACGCCGGGGGAAGATGCGTCACGTATCAGAACCATGCAGGGAGCGTGAGGGGAAACGGAGGCCGGGTAAGCGGTAGCGCCACCCGGCTTTTATTTATGCGCTGCAATACTTTTTCTTGATCACCACCGCAATGGTACCCACCAGCCCTGCAACCAGCAGGAAAATCGGCAGGATCATCAGGAAGGTCATCACCTGGTCTTCATGGCGCTTAACAAAGGGGATCATATTCAGCGCGTAGCCGAGCGTGGTGACCACGCCCACCCAGAGCAGAGCGCTCAGCCAGTTGAAGAACTGGAAGCGGCGGTTAGAGAGGCCTGAAATACCCGCCATGGTAGGCAACAGGGTGCGAACGAACGCCAGAAAACGCCCGGCAAGCAACGCCAGCAGGCCGTGACGGTCAAACATGCAGGTCGCGCGCTGATGATATTTATGCGGCAGCTGCGCCAGCCAGCCTTTCACCACGCGGGTGTTTCCAAGCCAGCGCCCTTGCAGGTAGCTCAGCCAGCAGCCGAGACTGGCCGCAGAGGTGAGGATCACCATTGTTGGTGCGAAGTCCATCACGCCCTTGCCGATTAACGCCCCTGCGAGCAGGAGCAGGCTGTCACCGGGTAAAAATGAGGCTGGCAGTAATCCATTTTCCAGAAACAGCGTCGCGAACATCACGAAATAGACAATCCCGACGACATGTGGGTCCGCCAGCGCGGCAAAATCGTGTTGCCAGAGCGCCGTGATGATATTTTGAATAACAGCCATGGACTTTCCTGTGGAACAGCAGATATAACGCTATTGTACTCCCAATTTTGCCTGTCGGGGTTGATCGCAGGCGCATCTCATACAGACTTTTCTGCTTGCGGTGTTCAGAATAGCGTCCAGGGAGTACATGTCAGCCAGCACTTTACACGATGCGCTCAAATCCTGCCGATAAATCCGCAATTAAATCGTCCACATTTTCCAGCCCGATATGCAGGCGGATTAAGGTCCCCTCGAAGTCCACCTCGCCGCCCGGGCGCAGGGCCGCAATCTGCTCCGGCTGATTGGGCAGGATCAACGATTCAAACCCACCCCATGAATAGGCCATGCTGAAGAGGGTAAAGTTATCCAGATAGCTTGCCAGCTCGGCGTCATTCAGGCGCTTCTTAAGAACAAATGAGAACAACCCGCTGCTGCCCGTAAAGTCACGTTGCCAGTATTCGTGGCCCTTGCTGCCCGGCAGCGCCGGATGGTTAACGCGCTCCACCTGTGGATGCAGCGCCAGCCACTGTGCAATTTGCATGCTGCTTTCGTGATGCTGACGCAGACGCACGCCGAGCGTACGGATGCCCCGGCTGGTCATGTAGGCGGTATCGGCATCCACCATCTGGCCCATCAGGTAGGCGTTTTCACGCAATTGCTCCCAGCAGCGGGCATTAGATACCGCCGTACCGATCATGCCGTCTGAGTGGCCAATCAGGTATTTGGTCGCCGCCTGAATGGAGATATCGATGTCAAATTCCAGGGCTTTAAACAGCACACCTGCCGCCCAGGTGTTGTCGATCATGATGATCGCTTCCGGCGCTATGCTGCGCACCGCCTTCACGATGGCCGGGACATCATGCACTTCCATGGTGATGGAGCCGGGAGATTCCAGGAACACAACGCGCGTGTTGGGCTGAATAAGCCCGGCAATACCGGCCCCAATCAGCGGATCGAACCAGCTGGTGGTGACGCCGAGCTTGCTGAGTATTTTGGTGCAGAAGTCCTGGCTTGGCTCGTAGGCGGTATTGGTCATCAGGATGTGGTCACCCTGTTCAACAAACGCCAGAATGGTATTGGCGACCGCCGCCGCACCGCACGGGAACAGCGCGCAGCCCGCGCCGCCCTCCAGTTCGCACATGGCTTCCTGCAACGAGAAATGGGTTAACGTGCCACGGCGACCGTAAAACAGCCCGCCCTTCGCGCGATTACGCGTGGCGATTTTTTTATCTTCGACGGTATCAAACACCAGCGAGGAGGCACGCTGGATCACGCTGTTGACCGAGCCCTGGGTGTATTTTTTACTGCGTCCTGCCTGCACCAGCGTGGTCTCAAGCTGCTTTTTAGTCATGTTCGCTAACCCTATTTTTATACGTCTGGACGTCCAGACTACCACGATTGTCAGAATGTGCATCCGGATGCTTATCGAATAAGCAGAAAATATTATCAAATATTCGCACAAGAAATTTTTACTGCGTAAGCGCAAGGAAAGTGAGCGAAAATTACGGCACTATGTAAATACTAATGAGAACTACTATCAATTCGACGACGTTTTGATATTATTACGTTCAGATTGTGTGATTTGCGTCCTGGAGATACAGAGTGGGTAATAATTTGATGCAGACGGATCTCTCCGTTTGGGGCATGTATCAACATGCTGACATCGTCGTTAAGGTTGTGATGATCGGCCTGATTCTGGCGTCCGTGATCACCTGGGCTATCTTCTTCAGCAAGAGCGCCGAACTTCTTTCACAAAAACGCCGCCTCAAGCGTGAGCAGAAGCAGCTGGCGGAAGCCCGCTCTCTGGATCAGGCTTCTGATATCACCTCATCCTTCCATGCGAAAAGCCTGACTACCCTGTTAGTGAACGAAGCGCAGAACGAGCTGGAACTCTCCGCAGGCAGTGAAGATAACGAAGGCATTAAAGAGCGTACCGGCTTCCGTCTGGAGCGTCGCGTTGCGGCCGTGGGTCGTCATATGGGCCGCGGTAACGGCTACCTGGCGACTATCGGCGCTATCTCCCCGTTCGTCGGCCTGTTCGGTACCGTCTGGGGCATCATGAACAGCTTTATCGGTATCGCCCAGACGCAGACCACTAACCTTGCGGTCGTCGCGCCGGGTATCGCAGAAGCGCTGCTGGCAACGGCTATCGGTCTGGTTGCCGCTATCCCTGCGGTAGTTATCTATAACATCTTCGCGCGCATGATTGGCAGTTACAAAGCCACACTGGGTGACGTTGCCGCGCAGGTTCTGCTGCTGCAAAGCCGCGATCTGGACCTGAACGCCAGCGCCGTTAAACCGGTGCATGCGGCGTCCAAACTGCGCGTAGGTTGATTGTATGGCAATGCGTCTTAATGAAAATCTGGACGATAACGGTGAAATGCATGAGATCAACGTGACGCCGTTTATCGACGTCATGCTGGTTCTGCTGATTATCTTTATGGTTGCCGCGCCGCTGGCGACGGTGGACGTGAAGGTGAATCTGCCAGCGTCCTCCAGCCAGCCGCAGCCGCGTCCGGAAAAGCCTGTCTACCTGTCCGTGAAGGCCGATAAGTCCATGTTCCTGGGCAACGATCCGGTGACGGATGCCTCGGTTATTCCGGCGCTGGACCAGCTGACCGGCGGCAAGAAAGACACCACCGTCTTCTTCCGCGCGGATAAAACCGTCGATTATGAAACCATGATGAAGGTAATGGACACGCTGCATCAGGCGGGATACCTGAAGATTGGTCTGGTCGGCGAAGAGAAAGCGGCCGCGAAGTAAAACGAAGGCGAAGCCGCCTTCCGTGCCGGGTGGCGGCTTCGCCTTACCCGGCCTACAATCTCAGGCTAGCGCCGCCGGGCGAACCACGTTGTCAGCAGTTAGAAGATGTTGTTGACGCCTCTTCATCGAGCGCCACGCAGGTGACGTTTGATGTGCGATAGTTGCCCTCCGAGAGTTTACGGGTCAGGCGCAGGGTGGCTGTCTCGCGTGCCAGCAGGTACTGATAGTTCGTCTCCAGTCGCCCAAGGATCTTCTCTTTAAGCTCAGGGCGCAGCTCAATAATGGCGTTCATCACCGCGCCGTAAATCTCCTCTTTGGCCTGCAAGGCATAAATTTCCCGACGGTTCTGCCATTTCAGGCGCACCAGCGTGGCCGGAATCGAAACCAAGTCCTGCGTTATTCGCGTCATCTCGTCATTTTTTATCTTTTTCAGGGCGTCGAGATTCTGCTTTAAGATAAATTCATCGCTTTTCTTATCATCTAAAGTCAAATAAACGTTATTACCGCTATCATCATTCACGTTAATCATCCCCCAGGTTATAAAAAATGGGATTGCTTTTTTCACGCGTAATTAAGTTAAGCCAAATTTCATTGCCAGCTTCATTTATTTGCTGTGTTTTCTCGGCCATTATTTGACTTAGAGCCTGGGCATCTATTTCCCCTTCGGCCTGTAAATCATTTAGCAGATGAACTAAGGCTTCAATCTTGATGGCACGAAATAACCGTTCTTTTAAATGGCGATCGTGCTCTTCCAGCACCATATTACGGGATTTGCCGGTGCGTGAAACACCAATTAATATATCGGCTTCATAGTCGGAGAGTTTTCTTTTTCCTTGAGTGAAATTCGCCTCTTTATCTGCTTCCGTCGAAGGCTGTTCCACAGGCGTAATGTGGTACTTTGCCGGGACAAGATTGTCGGGCAGCATTTTAATTTCCTTTAATTTCAAAAGGGTGGGGTTGGAAAAAGGGTGAGATTCGTTGACAATATCATGAGGCAATTTTAAAATCAAAAAAAATGGAGCCTACCCATGAACAGCATTTTCTTCACGGTCGTAACGTTACTATTACTGACCGCTGGCGTGCTTTTATTGATGCAAGAGTTCAATAAAACGAAAGTGTCAAATGACGCCAGTGAACCACCGCAGCCTGAATTGATGTCCAAAGAGGAGGGGGAAGATCATTTCTCCGTCTTGATGAACGCCGTGACGCCAGTCTGGTACTGGCGGGTGAATCACGAATATATCGATTTTCTCCATGCGACAATTAAGCGAATGAAAATGGCCGAAATTAATGATACGCCCGGCCTGTTCGACGCGCAGCGCCGCTGTAGCGACCTTAATTCGGCGGTCTATAAATATTACGACAATATCAAAAAGCGCTGTCTGAATGGCGAGAAGGTGTCGTATTCCGATTTAGACGTATTAAATCTGCGCCAGTGTTTTCGCGAGTTTAGCCTGGAAGCCTACCCGGAACTGGTCGCGCTGGTCTGGCCGGAGTATGCGCGTCCGGATGTGGATCCCAACGAGGTATAGTTGAGATATACTGAGCGCTGGTTTCGTTTGCAGACAGGATTTTATGGAACGCTTCTTTGAAAACGCAATGTATGCCTCTCGCTGGCTGCTCGCACCCGTCTATTTTGGTCTCTCTCTGGCACTGGTCGCCCTGACGATCAAGTTCTTCCAGGAGATATTCCACGTCCTGCCAAACATTTTCTCCGTGGCAGAAGCCGATTTGATTCTGGTTCTGCTGTCGCTGGTGGATATGACGCTGGTAGGAGGATTACTGGTGATGGTGATGTTCTCCGGTTATGAGAATTTCGTCTCTCAGCTTGATATCGCCGAGCACAAAGAAAAGCTCAACTGGCTGGGGAAAATGGACGCCTCATCGCTGAAAAATAAAGTCGCGGCGTCGATTGTGGCGATTTCGTCTATTCACCTGTTACGTGTCTTTATGGATGCTAAAAACGTCCCGGATAATAAGCTGATGTGGTATGTGATTATCCACCTGACGTTTGTACTGTCGGCGTTTGTGATGGGATATCTGGATAAGATCAGTAAGAAATAATTTTACAGCGCCCCTCACCCTGCCCTCTCCCCAGAGGGGAGAGGGTGTTCAAGTTCCCTCTCCCCTCTGGGGAGAGGGTTAGGGTGAGGGGCGAAAGCATCGGACCGCACTATTTATCCGACGACGCCTGCCACAAATTCAGCTCACCATCCGCCACGTGCTGGTCAATCCGCGTCAGTTCATCTTCGGTAAAGCACAGGTTATTCAGCGCCTGAACGTTCTCTTCCAGTTGCTCCGGGCGGCTCGCGCCGATGAGCACTGACGTTACACGTGTATCTTTCAACAGCCAGCTTAGCGCCATCTGCGCCATCGTCTGCCCGCGCGCGTGCGCCATCTCGTTCAGCAGACGAAGGCTGCTCAGGTTGGCTTCGGTCAGCATTTTCTCCGTCAGGCCGCGTACTTTTTTCCCTTCGCGCTGCATACGTGAACCGTCCGGAATACCGTTCAGGTATTTCCCGGTCAGCAGGCCCTGCGCCAGCGGGGTAAAGGCGATACAGCCCGTTCCGTTTTTCTCCAGCGCGTCCAGCAGACCAGTCTTGTCGACCCAGCGGTTAAGCAGGTTGTAAGAGGGCTGGTGGATCAAAAGCGGGATCTTCCACTCGCGCAGCAATTCGGCCATCACCGTCGTGCGTTCCGTGGAGTAGGACGAAATGCCGACGTACAGCGCTTTTCCGCTCTGCACCGCGTGTGCCAACGCGGCGGCGGTCTCTTCCATCGGCGTGTTTTCGTCTACGCGGTGAGAATAGAAAATATCCACATACTCCACGCCCATGCGTTTCAGGCTCTGGTCGAGGCTGGCGAGCAGATACTTACGTGAACCACCCGAACCATACGGTCCTGGCCACATGTCGTAGCCCGCTTTGGTGGAGATGATCAGCTCGTCGCGATACCCGGCAAAATCTTCTCGCAGCAGGCGGCCAAAATTTTCTTCAGCGCTGCCTGGAGGGGGGCCGTAGTTGTTGGCAAGGTCAAAATGGGTAATGCCGAGATCGAAGGCCTTACGCAGCAGCGCGCGCTGGGAATCGAGCGCCTGAACGTGGCCAAAGCTGTGCCACAGACCCAGCGACAGCGCCGGTAAGCGCAGGCCGCTTTTGCCGCAGTATCGGTACTGCATGTTTTCGTATCGGCCGGTGTAAGGGTGCCAGGACATGATGTCTCCTTTCTTATCGGTGAATTTTCGAAACAGCGTTTTTATTCTAAGCTTATCAAATCATAAATCATGGAGATAAGCGATGACGCGCCTGACTGCCAAAGATTTTCCGCAAGAGCTGCTTGATTACTATGACTATTACGCCCACGGTAAAATCAGCAAACGCGAATTTCTGAATCTCGCGGCGCGCTATGCCGCAGGCGGCGTAACGGCGCTGATGCTGTTTAATATGCTTAAACCCAACTACGCCCTCGCGGAGCAGGTTAAATTCACCGATCCCGATATTCTTCCGGAATACATCACTTATCCCTCGCCCAATGGTCACGGCGAAGTGCGCGGTTACCTGGTGAAGCCGGCCAAAGCTACCGCGAAAACGCCCGCGGTAGTGGTCGTGCATGAGAACCGGGGGCTGAATCCGTATATTGAAGACGTGGCACGACGCGTGGCGAAAGCGGGGTATATCGCGCTGGCTCCCGACGGCCTGAGCTCGGTGGGGGGATACCCCGGCAACGACGACGAAGGAAAGGTTTTGCAGCAGAAGGTCGACCCGACAAGGCTGATGAACGATTTTTTTGCCGCCATAGAGTTTATGAAAAATCATCCGGAAGCCACCGGGAAGGTGGGGATTACCGGTTTTTGCTACGGCGGCGGCGTATCGAATGCCGCCGCCGTAGCGTATCCGGAACTCGACTGCGCCGTGCCCTTCTATGGTCGTCAGCCGCGGGTGGAGGATGTGCCAACAATTAGCGCGCCGCTCCTGCTTCATTATGCCGAGCTGGACAAAAATACTAACGAGGGCTGGCCTGCCTATGAGGCCGCGCTGAAATCAAATAATAAGGTTTATGAAGCGTATATCTACCCCGGCGTAAACCATGGATTTCACAACGATTCTACCCCACGCTATGACCAGCCCGCAGCCGAGCTGGCCTGGTCGAGAACGTTAAGCTGGTTTAAAAAATATCTGGAATTATAAGCCCTGCTTAAATAAATCATCACAAAGGGTTATCTTTTCCCCTGTCCCTGCCGATAACGAGGGTAGTACTCGCCTCTGGGCGAATTCACCCTCACGGCAAGGAATACTCAATGAAGATGCTTCGTAATTTCACCATCCGTTTCGTCATGCTGACGGTACTGGGGATCTTTTGTGTCATGTGGGCAGGCGTGGGGCTTTACAGCACCTGGTCTCTGTCTCGTGTTTCTGATGGTAATGACGTTGACCGCCAGCTGGTCAGGCAAATGACGGTGCTGAGCCAGGGCAACGATCAGTATTTCCGTTTCGTCACCCGCCTGAGCCGGGCGATGGAAGCTAAAGCAGCGGGCGGCACGCCGGACCTGGCTCCTGCTCAGCAGGCGCTGGATAACATGAGTAAAAAGCTGGCAGAGATGAAAGCTATCTCCCCGGGCCCGATGGATGAAAAGGTCTCTGCGCAGGTGATTTCCACCTGGCAGGCGCTGCTCGATCGGGGCGTTACGCCTCAGATGGTGCAGGCAAAGCAGGCGATGCTCGAAGGCTATCGTCAGCATGCCAACAACGTTACGCCGCCGCTAAGCCGCGCGTTTGGCGCCGCGGTTGAGAACTTTAACAATTCTGCGGTGAAGGCGCTCGACAGTACGCGCGTTGTGGTCGACAGCCTGACCAGCATGACCCGGACGGTGATTATCACCGCCACGATCGTGGGTCTGCTGATCCTGCTGTTCACCGACCGCTACCTGGTGGCGCTGCTGGTAAAACCGCTGGAGCGTATCCGTCAGCAGTTCCGCCAGATTGCGCAGGGCGATCTCAGCCAGCCGATTGAGCCCATTGGCCGCAACTGCGTGGGGCAACTGGTTCCGCTGCTGAGCGCCATGCAGGACAGCCTGCGGGAGGCGGTCAGCACGATTCGTTCCGGCAGCGAGAATATCTGGCGCGGGGCAACGGAGATCTCCAGCGGGAATAACGATCTCTCTTCGCGTACCGAAGAGCAGGCCGCTGCGCTGGAAGAGACCGCGGCCAGCATGGAGCAGCTTACCGCAACGGTGAAGCTGAACGCCGAAAGCGCGCGCCAGGCCAGCCAGCTTGCGGATGTCGCCTCCAGTACGGCCAGCCGCGGCGGGTCGCTGGTAGACGATGTGGTCACGACCATGAGCGGCATTTCGGACAGCTCGAAGAAAATTGCTGAAATCACTACCGTTATCAACAGCATCGCCTTCCAGACCAATATTCTGGCGCTGAACGCCGCGGTGGAAGCGGCTCGGGCCGGGGAGCAGGGGCGCGGCTTTGCGGTCGTGGCGGGTGAGGTGCGTAATCTGGCCAGCCGCAGCGCGAATGCGGCAAAAGAGATCGAAGGGCTGATTGCGGATTCCGTTGCCCGCGTGGAGCAGGGGGCGCAGCTGGTGAACGATACCGGCACGACGATGGAAGCTATCCTGCGCGACGTGACGGAGGTGACCGTCATTATGAAGCAGATCGCCACCGCGTCAGAGGAGCAGAGCAAAGGTATTTCTCAGGTCGGCGTAGCCATCACGCAGATGGACGGCGTGACCCAGCAGAATGCCTCGCTGGTGGAGCAGGTTTCCGCCGCTGCGGCTGCACTGGAACGGCAGACCGAAGAACTCCAGCGCTCAGTGCAGAAGTTCCGTCTCTCCGCGTAACATCATCGCGTCAGGCCGTCTCTGGCGGCCTGACATTTATCGCTCTGAATAATCTGTGTCACCTGCGACAGCTGACCGATTTTCACTTCGCTTGCCCGCATAAATTTACTTTTGTCGATCAGCAGCAGCGACTGGCTGGCCCGGTTTAACAGCAGCGCCTTAAAGCCCGCGTTGTGCTCGGACGGATCCCAAAGGACGCCATGCTCATCAACCCCTTCACACGAGAAGATAAACAGATCGATCTCCAGCCCTTTAAGCTGCGTCACCAGCGCCGGATTAACATAGCAGCGATACTTACGCTCAAGCGTTCCGCCGGAGCAGATAAGCGTGATCCGCTCGCGCTTCGCCATCTCGTGGCAGACAGGCAGGCTATTGGTAAACACGGTGAGTTCGATATCCGGAAGCTGGCGTGCCAGATGAAAGCAGGTCGAGCTTGCGTCGAGGGCGATGGTCATCCCTTCGCTGATCCAGCCCAGCGCGTGTCGGGCAATATCGGCTTTGTCGGCATAATGGCTTTTCAGGCGTGCGCCAAAGGGTTCACCGCTGTCGCGGCTGTCCGGGTGAATCAGACGCGCACGCCCGTGCTGGCGCAGAAGTTTCCCCTGCTGCTGTAACGACTTCAGATCCCGGCGGATCGTCTCTTTGCTGACGGAGAGCTTTTCAGCCAGGGCATCGGTGGTCAGCCAGTCACTTTTACTCAGCAGGGTGATGATGCTCTGCTGTCGGGTCGCTTTTAGCGTCTGGTCTGACATTCGAGGATCCTTGCTCACGCGTGCTGACTCATTTTTCTCATCGCAGAAGAGGGGCGGCGAACCGCCCGGTCATGGGTCAATCCTGACGTTTATCTTCCGTCTGGGTATCGAAGTCGCTCGCTGAATGGCGCTCATGCAGCTGCTCGTTCAGCTCGCCGTTGGTGCGGTTAACAATGCGCCCGCGTTTAACGGCCGGGCGATTCGCCACATCTTTTGCCCAGCGCTGCACGTTGGTGTACTTCCCGGCGTCGAGGAATTCGGCGGCGTTGTAGACGCTGCCCAGCGCCACGCAGCCAAACCACGGCCAGATCGCCATATCGGCGATGGTATATTCCTCACCCGCTACATAACGACCGCGCCCCAGCTGCTTGTCCAGCACGTCGAACAGGCGTTTAGCTTCCATGGTGAAGCGATCGATAGCGTACTCAATCTTCACCGGCGCGTAGTTATAGAAGTGGCCAAAACCGCCGCCGAGGAACGGGGCCGCGCCCTGTAACCAGAACAGCCAGTTCAGGGTTTCCGTACGTCCAGCCGGATCTTTTGGCAGGAAGTGACCAAATTTCTCGGCCAGATAGAGCAGGATATTGCCGGATTCAAAGACGCGCGTCGGCGGGGTGGTAGAGTGGTCACGCAGTGCCGGGATCTTCGAGTTCGGGTTCACGTCGACAAAACCGCTGGAGAACTGATCGCCCTCACCGATGCGGATTAACCATGCGTCGTATTCCGCGCCCGTCACGCCCAGCGCCAGCAGCTCTTCCAGCATGATGGTAACTTTCTGTCCATTCGGCGTACCCAGAGAGTACAGCTGGAGCGGGTGCTCGCCCACAGGCAGCTCTTTCTCGTGCGTAGCGCCCGAGACGGGACGGTTGATATTGGCGAACGCGCCGCCGTTATTCTGTTTCCATTCCCACACTTTCGGTGGCTGATAGGTGTTATCTGACATGTTGGCCTGCCTTTTTGGTGTTGTGTTGAGGCAGTGTAGCAGGAGATAGGGGAACCGTTTAACGATGCGAGCGTAATGGGCAGGGCGGGTGTATGATAACGCCACCTCTGTCAGTTAATTACAACGTGCAGACGACGACAACCCCACAAAAAAATTGCCGCCTGCCTGTTTTAGGTTGGACACATGCGTAAAGGAACGTTAAGCAGTGACGCACCCTTCGGGACGTTATTAGGTTATGCGCCGGGTGGCGTGGCGATTTACTCTTCAAATTACGGCAGTCTCGATCCGCGGCACTACCCGGAAGACGCGGAATTCCGCAGCTATATTGGCAACGAATACATGGGCCATAAATGGCAGTGCGTTGAGTTTGCGCGCCGTTTCCTGTTTCTCAACCACGGGTTTGTCTTTACCGACGTCGGGATGGCGTGGGAGATCTTCTCCCTGCGTTTTTTACGCCAGGTGGTGAATGACAACATCCTGCCGCTACAGGCCTTTGCTAATGGCTCAAAACGCGCGCCGCAGGCCGGTGCGCTGCTCATCTGGCAAAAGGGCGGTGAGTTTCAAGAGACCGGCCACGTCGCCGTCATCACCCAGTTGCTGGACGACAGAGTGCGCATTGCCGAGCAGAACGTTATTCACTCTCCGCTGCCGATGGGGCAGCAGTGGACGCGCGAGTTGCGTCTGAGCGTTGAGAACGGTTGCTATACGCTTCATGATACGTTCAGCGATACCGAGATCCTCGGCTGGATGATCCAGACGGAGGAGACGGAACACAGTATTCCTCAGCCGGAGATCGACGGTGAGCTGCTGAAAATCAGCGGCGCGCGGTTGAAGAACAACCGTCAGTTCGACGGAAAATGGCTCAATGAAAACGACGCCCTGCAACAGGCGTACGTTCGCGCGAACGGCCACGTTATTAACAACGATCCCTGCCAGTACTTCACCATTACCGAAAGTGCCGAGCAGGAGCTTATCAAAGCCACCAACGAACTGCACCTGATGTACCTTCATGCCACCGACAAGGTGCTGAAAGACGACAGCTTACTCGCGCTTTTCGACATCCCGAAAATTCTCTGGCCGCGTCTGCGCCTCTCCTGGCAGTGGCGTCGTCACCATATGATCACCGGTCGTATGGATTTCTGCATGGATGAGCGCGGCATTAAGGTTTACGAGTACAACGCGGATTCCGCCTCCTGCCATACCGAGGGCGGGCTGATTCTTGAAGAGTGGGTGAAAAACGGCTATCGCGGCACCGGCCACAATCCGGCGGAAGGGCTGCTGGAAGAGCTGACCGGCGCCTGGAAGCACAGCCACGCGCGGCCGTTCGTCCATATCATGCAGGACAACGATATCGAAGAGGATTACCACGCGCTCTTTATTCAGCGCTCGCTGATCCAGGCCGGGTTTGAAACCAAAATCCTGCATGGACTGGGCGCGCTGAGCTGGGATGCCGCCGGGCAACTGATTGATGATGAAGGCCGTCACGTCAACTGCGTATGGAAAACCTGGGCGTGGGAAACGGCGATCGAGCAGATCCGCGAGGTGAGCGAAACCGAGTACGCCGCCGTGCCCATCCGTACCGGTCACCCGCAAGGTGAAGTGCGCCTGATTGACGTCCTGCTGCGCCCGGAAGTGCTGGTCTTTGAACCGCTGTGGACGGTGATCCCAGGTAACAAGGCGATCCTGCCGGTGCTGTGGCAGCTGTTCCCGAACCACCGTTACCTGCTGGATACCGATTTTGAGGTGAATGCGCTGCTGAAACGGACAGGCTATGCCGTTAAACCGATAGCCGGACGCTGCGGGAGCAATATCGATCTGATCGGCGCCCAGGATCAACTGCTGGACCAGTCCAGCGGCAAGTTTGTTGACCGCAAAAATATCTACCAGCAGCTATGGTGCCTGCCAAAGGTTGACGGCAGATACATACAGGTCTGCACCTTTACCGTGGGCGGAAACTATGGCGGAACCTGTCTGCGTGGGGATGACTCGCTGGTGGTGAAGAAAGAGAGCGATATTGAACCGCTGATTGTGGTGAAGGATAAATAACGTCTCCCTGTTATAAAAAAGCCCCCGCAGGGTATGCTGCGGGGGCTTTTTATTACTCTTCTTCCTCGACCTGCTGCTCGCTGATCTTCAGATCAATGATCCGGCCGATCTGGTCATGATAGACCGTCAGCAGGTTGTACTGGCTCATCTCGGACATAATTTGCGGCGTGACGTTAAAACTTTGGGCAAGCTCGTCATGGCGCAACATTTGCGGATGACGCCGCCTCACATGCGCGCGGCGGCGATTGTACTGATACCACAGGATCAGCAGCCAGCCGTTGAACGCGGCAATCAGCAGATAAACCAGCACTGTATTAAAAGAGGCGATAATCACGCTCCAGCGGTGATCGCTCTCCTCGGTTAACTGCATCCACAGCCTGGCATACAGGAAAAACAGGAATCCTCCCCAGGCTATCAGCGTTAATGCGGCATCGAAAAGACGCGGTGCCAGCCGATGTTCAGTCAAAATTAACGTATTCTCGTTCATTGAATGCTCCCTTTTCCCCGGTCCGGACTGATCCAGCGCGCGCGGGCGCGTTTACGTTTAAGCATGACTTTCGGAAATGCCACGAGGGTGGTAAACAGGCCAATCATCCAGTACACCATCGGGAACCAAATCACCCAGAACAGCGAGCCTGCCACTTTCCGCTCGTAGCGCCGCTCGATATACAAACTGACGAGGAATTGCAGCAGGCACATCACCCCCAGCAGCAGCCCGGTAAACGCCGGGGGAAACAGACTCGCAACGGCCAGGTTCGCGGGAAGAGGGATAATATGGCTAAGAATGAACATCACCACGGTCGCTCCATAGGCAAACGCCCACAGCGTTGATAGCGCGTACTCGAGAAACAGGGGCCACATCCGATGATGCTCCCAGCGGGCCATTTTGCGCAGGTTAACCAGAAACACCTCTGCACCGCCCTGAGCCCAGCGCAGACGCTGTTTCCACAGCCCCTTGAGCGTCTCCGGCATCAGGATCCAGCACAGCGCCCGCGGCTCGAAAAAGATATCCCAGTGGCGCAGCTGAAGCTTCCAGCTTATGTCAATGTCCTCTGTGATCATATCCGGGCTCCAGTACCCGACATCCGCCAGCGCCTGTCGGCGAAAGGCGGCGATGACGCCGGAGACCGTAAAGACCCGGCCATAGATCCGCTGCGTTCGCTTGATAAGACCAATAATGGAAGAAAACTCGCCCACCTGAATACGACCAATCAGCGTTGAGCGCGTGCGAATACGCGGATTTCCGGTGACGGCCCCAACGTGGGGATACTGAATCAGCGGGGCCACCAGATACGCGGCCGTATCGCGATCGAGCAGGGCGTCGCCGTCAATGCAGACCAGCAGATCGCCCCGGGCCGCCGCCGCACCAGCCTTGAGCGCCACGGCTTTCCCCTGATTCTCCGCGAGATTAATCACCCGCAGGCGCGGCTGCTCCTGCGCCAGTTGATGCAGCACCTGCGCGGTATTGTCCGAAGAGCCGTCGTTGATGGCGATAACCTCAACATTCCAGTACCGCTGACCCAGCGCGGCGCTAATGGTCTCCCGTGCGTTGCGTTCCTCATTAAAGCAGGGAATAAGAATCGAGATTAACGGTTCACCGGCTAAGGCAGGCGCGGGTGTTGCGTTATCCCACGACCAGTGCCGTTCAAGCTGAAACCAGAAATAGAGGCCGCCGGTTACCCAGAGCACGGACATAAACAGCGGCCAGAAAAAGACAAAGTCCAGAATCAGTTCGCCGGTAAACAGCGCGGCTACGCCTAACGGCAACCCGAATACCAGACACAAAATAGAGAAGGCGATAATGCGATCAGTCATTGTCAGGATACCAGTACGAAGAAAATTCAGGCCTGATACGCGAAATATCAGGTTGGTTGTTGAGGAAGTCGTCGGGGTAATAACCGTAATTTTTGATGCCGTTCAGCTGGAGCACCTGCATCCACTCCACCAGACGTTCATCGGCTACGGCACGCTGCGGTTTCTGCGCCCAGTCCCTGGCCTGTAGCTCAAAAATCGTTTTATTCAGCGCGCCGGGGCGTGCGGCGACGGCGTTGACTAAACGCGTCAGCCAGGCATTGCTCTCTTCTGCCGGGACGGACTCCATCAGTGGCATTGCCATCGGCACCGTCCAGTCGTAGGCCGATAGAAAATCATCCAGATTTTGCGCAAACCACGCTTCGCTTTCGGGCTGCAGAATGGGGAGGGCGAACATATTGCGCGCGGTCTTGATCTGCGGGCCACGGATGTCCTTCACCGTCTGGCTAAGGGCCTGGGTAAACCCGATAAGCTGCTGGCTTTTCTGGCGCGTCGTCTCCTGCCCGGCATCGTCAACGTCCGTCAGCACCGCGTCGTCATGGAACAAGATCCCGTTGAAGCTGGCATAGCGGGCCAGATCTTCATAGATCTCCGTCACCTGTTGGCGAACCTGTGGACTCCAGGGGGAGAGCCTGATATAGGGCTCGGCGGCCACGGTCAACGCTCCCGTTTGACGATCCCGGCGCTGCACGCGCGGCAAGGCTGGACTGAGATCGAAAGAGAGGACCGGCATCCACGCAAAGACTTTCACTCCCGCGCGGGTTTGTAGCTGCCAGGCGACAAAATTAAAAAGATCGGCCCGGACCGGAAGCCGGCGGTTGGGGAAATAGAGCGCGCCGATCCTGCCGTCGCCCCGCGGATCCGAAAACGCCTGGAGAAACACATGGCTGATTTTCATGTCGTAGACCCGCTGGACGAGTTTGTTGATGTTTTTCGTCTGCTGGGCCGGATCGGGATCGTAGACATAATCGAGATCAACATGCATGACGCGCACCGGGTCAAACTCCTGAACGCGGCTAACCGTGTTGGCAAAGGTTTTTATCGACGGATTTCCGGCAATCAGCAGGCGCGGGATGTTGCCGAGGTCGCGCACGTTTGCCAGCCCGTCCTCCAGGGTAAAGGCCAGCTGATAGCCCTGTTTCTGGGCGATAGCGAGCGATGTACCGTTGGCAGCCCCATAGGGCCACACCCAGGCACGCGGCGCTTTTCCCGTCACCTGGGTGATTTTTTCGGTGACTTTCCGTACGTCTGCGGCGA
Source organism: Enterobacter hormaechei subsp. hoffmannii (assembly GCF_001729745.1). GTDB lineage: Bacteria > Pseudomonadota > Gammaproteobacteria > Enterobacterales > Enterobacteriaceae > Enterobacter > Enterobacter intestinihominis. The sequence continues at coordinate 3,780,676 of NZ_CP017186.1, read as the reverse complement.
TCCGCTGGTTGAAGTGTTCATCGGTTTCGTAATGCCCCGTCGCGTTATCGAAAAAACGGTTGGCGATAGCGGGTTCACGGCTTCCCTGCGGGTTGGCCGGGATGCCGTAATGCGAGGCCCAGGTATGCGAGCCAATTTCAACCAGCGGGGAGCGGCTTAACTCGCGCACCATGTCCCATGTCGCGAACCGATCGCGGGGCGTCATCAGACCGCCGAAGTTAACTTTTTGATTTGCCGGCGTATCCACCCAGCTGCCCACCGGCGCCCACAGCGCAGGAACGTTCCAGGCCTGAAGCAGGGGCCAAACGCGGGTGTAAAAGCTGCTGTAGCCGTCGTCGAAGCTGAGCAAAACGGCTTTCGGCGGCAGCGTTTTTTTTCCTTCATGCGCATCCAGAATGTCCTGCACGCTGATGGCGTGATAGCCGTTGTGCAAAAGCCAGCTTATCTGCTCGTTTAACGCGCTGGTGCGAACGGAGAGGTAGCGCTGATCGGCAGCATCATCTTCGACGTCGTGGTAGGCCAGGACCAGAAACTGATTCTCCGGCCAGGGTTTGCTGGCCTCCAGCTGCGGCCTCTCTTCAGGAGCCATAAAGGAGAGCGGCTGCGCGCAGAGACTCGCGCTGAGGCAGAGCCAGCCGATGACGATCAGGCTTACAGAAAAACGTGTATTCAGCATATTCATCCTTAAAAGCGTAAAGTCGCATCTAACGTGACGGAGAGATTACTCTCGCGTTTGCCGTCGTAAGGGCGTTTATCCCAGTTCAGCATCACGCCAGTATCGACAACGTTGTTCCACTGAATGCGTTGCCCGTAACCCAGCAGGGTAATGGCGCCAGGCGACTGATTTTTCTGCCAGTAGCTGCCGCCGCCTGCCACGAACTGCTGGTTCCAGAGGGTGTCGTAGTGGCGGTACATCTCATGGTCAACGGACAGGGCTGCCGTCACGGACAGATCCCGTGCCGGGTTGTAATAGAGCGTATTCCGCAGGCTGTTTTTACTGGCGGCGATCCCCGGTTCGAGATCCAGCGTCAGGGTCGGGGTCTGCCAGAGACGCTCTTTCCCAGAGAGGGTGTATTCCTGACGGCGGTTGTGGTCTGAGAAGCGGCTGACGGCGGCGTTGAACTGGTATTCACGTCGCTCGTTTTGATACCAGCGCACCCCACCTTCACCCCGGTTGGCGCTGATCCCATTGCGTAATGCCCGTAAGGGTGTCGCGCGTGATAAGCGCTCGAGGCTACCGCTGACCTGCCAGTTATCACTCAGGCTGTAGGTTGTTGAGAGCCGTGCACCCGGCCTGTTTGTGCCGTGATAGCGGTTGCTGGAGAGCTCGGCTTCGAGCGTGAGGTCACGTGGGCGCCACTCAACGCCGCCCAACAGGTGGCGGCTGATGCCTTTACCTTCGTCGAAATTCCCCTGTGCATAGCGGGCGCCAGCAAATAGCCGCCAGTTATCCGCCACGGGTGGGCCATAGAGCGTGGCGTCCCAGCTCATGTCGTGGCTACCGCTGACGGGGTTATCTGAATGCAATCCTTTACCCGCGTTCAGACGCAGCTCTGACATATGGTGGACCGCTCTGAGCCTGTCCAGGCGACGGGCGCTGCGATCGGCGGGGGCGCGAGCAATTACGTCATCAGCCAGTAAATCCATCTGGCGCCACTCCTGAAGGTCCATTGCGACGTAAGCCTGCTGTTTTTCAAGCTCCAGATTCGTGGGTTCGAGCGCCTCTGCTCGTTTAAGCTTTTGCTCGGCCGCGCGCGGCAGGCCCCTGGCCTGAAGCAGGGCGGCATAATCAATTTGTAATCCCTGATTTCCCGGCGCCGTTGACGCCAGACGATACGACAGCTTTTCGGCCTCGGGCAGGGCGTTGGTCGCCAGCAAATAGTTAAGTTTGAGTGACTGTCCGGTGAGCCACCTATCGTTCGGCTGAGCGGTCGGGGATCCGAAATCGTAGCGGGTCCAGGGAACGCTGCGGGTCTCGCGCTCAACGTAGCGGCGGGCGGTTTGATACTGCCCCGTATCCAGCCAGGCGTAGAAAAGCGCATGCTCCTCATCCTGCGGATCGGAGGCGTAGTGTGGATAGCGTTGTACAAGCGAGAAGGCGGCGACGGTGTTTTTCTCCTGCAAATATGCAGAGATCACCCAGCCGATGGCCCAGTCCGGCACCGGATGCTGTGCGGTCGTCAGCGCCTCATATTCGCTAATAACCTGCCGGTAATCACCCTGCGCATACAGCGCGCCAAGCCGATCGATACGGGCAAGGATGACGTCTTCAGCCGCCTGCGGTTCGTTTTGCCAGCGGGAAAGCAGGACGTGATAGCGATCTAATGCGTTTTGTGCCAGCCGCAGCCGCTCTTTCTCCGTTCTGCCAGGCACATCCGCCAGGCGTACCTTTTCAGCCGCGGCGTTACGCTCAAGGCGGCGACGCTCCGCGGGAGACATTGCTGCGCTTTGCGACAGCCAGAGTGCGGGCGTGCTTACCCGGTTATCCGTTAACGCATCGATCGTCTCGCGAAGAAGGGCGTTATTCCCTGGTGCGGCGTTTAGCGCGCGCATGTCCGCCAGCAGCCGGTCCGCGTTTTTTCCCTGGCGCATCCAGACATAGGAGAGCGTCTCAAGGTGCGCGGGAGAAGGATCGTCCTTAACCAACTGCCGGGCTTTCGAAAGCGCGAGGCGATCTCTGCGGGCATCGGCCAGGGTCTTAACATAGCCGATGCGGTAATCGTCGTTATCCGGCGCAAGGCTGAGCGCCTCTTTCCACAGCGATAAGGCGGATGGCCAGGCTTTTTGGTTTCTTCTGGACTGGGCGACAGCAGCGATGGCGCGAGCGGGAAGCGGCATATAAATACCATAACGCTGCCAGACTCGAATAACCTCATCATCGCGTCCTGCCCAGGAGGCTACCTGTAACCAGTCCGCAACCTGTCCAGGTGTTAAAGCATGCTGTTGCTCATAGCGCTGTAGGTAATCAAGAAACAGAGCATAATTACCGTTACGTGCCTGTTGTATCTGATGCTCATAAACGGATTCATCAGCCTGAACCAGAACAGGAAAGAGTAAAAGCAGGAGCAATAATATTGTGGTGCGATAAAAGAATAACGTAGTGAAGCTAAGCGATCTTTCCATATCTATTTGCCATTTGTTTATCGTGAATCCATTGCATAACACGGCCGCCTTTTAACTCTGCGTTAAAGGGCATAAAGGAGAACATTAAATCTGAATGATGCTACGTTATGGGGTACTTACTTAAAGGTAATTATGCGCCCTCATCTCAGTGGTCTGATTGGGCTTAATGTACACCCGATGTGTTGGGGGATAAATAAGTTGAAAAGCGGCTGGGAGGTTTTGAGATAATTCTGGAAGAAGTAAGTTTTTTAGATAATTCAGTGCAGGATTGTTCTTTTTAAATGATTGATATTAAATGTTTTTTCTTTTGCTGTTTGCGGTTTTTTTATATTTGAAATGAAGTTCTGCTGAGTTAATTAAAGTACTTTCCGGTGCATGTTTGGGAAGTTTCATGACAAAAATTCTTAATGTTCAGAGAAGTGACTTTTCTGAAATTCTTTTTTATTTATAATTAACGCCAGGCATTGAGTGATAGTCTACAAAAAGTCTAGCTCACCAATGTCATATTGAGGGATGATCAAAGCCAGAAAACATTTGCCGTTAATGTAAAGCGCTATAAACGAAAGCGTCCTTGTTTCTTAAGAGGCGGGCTTGCTTTAATCTAAAAGGGATGATTAGTGGCGACTTCAATAGTGTTAGTGACTCAGGATTGTTTCCTTGTCAGGGGGATGCGGCTATTTTTCCCGGATATAATTTGCCTCTGTTCGATAGACAGAAACATATTTGATACCGACGCAAATGAATATACTGTACTGATTGATAGCCGTACGCCGCTCCGTTTATATGATTACCTGATACGCCATCCGGCCAGAACGAGAAAAACCATCTGCTGCGTTATGCTGGATATGCGCCCTCGAGAGGAGGATCTGCACAGTATGAAGCTGTTTATGAACACGTCGCTTACGCCTCCGGATATGGCGTCGTTATTCAATCTGGTGCTTGATATGAAAGGCTGGCGTCTGACAACCAAATGGCTGCTTAACTTACGGCTGAGTAGACATGAAGCGATAATGCTCCGGTTGCTGAAGGCAGGGAGGTCAATGGAAGAGATTGCAGATAAGCTGAATATGTCGGTTAAAAGCCTCTATCGCAAGCGAACGGCGCTATCGGAGCGGTTAGGGGCAGGGAACTTCAACGAGGCGTGTTTGTTTATCTTCAAAAACAAACTGCTGGACGCGGCTGGGAACGATCCCTAGCTTCGTCAGAAGCCAAAAGCACAAACCCGCCACGAGGGCGGGTTCTTTTAATGGAAATAATTCAGAACGACCAGCGCAGATTGGCGTTAACAGAGTTGACGCGGGTATCCGCACCATATTGTCCCTGATAACCCACATCCAGCGTCGCAGCACGCGACAGCTGTACGCTCACGCCGATATCACCCACCATTACGTCCTCATCCACGGCTTGCCCCTGAGTAATGAACGCGTCGCTGCCCGCAAACGCCATGCGCGAAGAGGTATTCTTATCGCCATAAGCGTGCTGCCATCCCAGCGAACCGTAGAGGTTAACGTTCTTCGGCAGCTCGGTCACACCGCGCACCCCGAGTGTGGAATAGAAGGTGTTCATCGTTTCGTTACGGACGCTCAGCGCAGCGGCACCGCCGTCTTCCCTGAAGCTGTCGGTATGCAGCCGGATGTACGATAAATTGACGAACGGCTCAATATTCCTGTCTGGCTGGCCGAAACGGTAGCCCGCTTCGGTAAACGCCAGCAGCGAGTTAGCGTCGTAATCTGACTTCAGCCGATCCGAGAAGCCGCTGAAATCAACATTGCGCTCGCCCTCGATCTTGTGCCAGGTGTAACCCAGCGCGCCGCGAAGGGAGAACGCATCCTGTTGACCCGCCGCATACAGGCCAAGGTGATAGTTGTCGGTATCCGTTGAGGAGCGACGGCTGTCGACGTCGTAATCACCCCGGCTGTAGCCGAAGTAGCCGCCGACACGCACGTTATGGTCCGCCAGCTTGCGATCTGCCCCCAGCAGGAAGCCGGTGGTGTTGCCGTCCAGCTTGCCCACGTTACCGTCGCCGCTGTTTCGGCTCCAGGAGCTGAAGGTCTGGCCCCAGACGCCATTGTTTTGCGGCTCCGGCTGTTGCACCAGCGACATGGCTAACGGTGGGATCGGCAGGCTGTCGTTATCAAACGCGCGCTGCATACGCTGGTTTAACACGTTAAACACCTGCGTGCTGCCAGCGATCAGGTTGGACTGCATTGATGGATAAACTTCGCCAGACAGCTGGTTGAACGCCTCGCGCGCTTCCGGCGCGCTCAGCACCAGCAGCGAGTTATACAGCGCCAGCGACGGGCCGCTTTGCGTCAGCGTGGAGAGCGCGCCAGCGGTATTCCACTGGTTGCTGCTTTGGGCCACGGTCTGGAAAATGCCCGGCTTGCCGCTGCCCGGGTTTTCGCCGCCAGGATTCTCACCGCCCGGGTTTTCACCTCCGGGGTTTTCACCGCCCGGGTTTTCACCTCCGGGGTTTTCACCGCCCGGGTTTTCACCTCCGGGGTTTTCACCGCCCGGGTTCTCGCCTCCGGGATTTTCACCGCCCGGGTTCTCGCCCCCAGGATTTTCACCTCCGGTCTCTTTCTGCGCGATGGTCAGATCGACGGCGTTGGTGCTTTGCTCAAGCGCCACGTCCAGGAAGGCGGATTTGGAAATCGCTCCGGCGAACTCACCGTCAATTCCCCCGTCGGAGGTCAAAATGCGGTAGCTTTGGCCCGTTTTATAGCTGGTTTGCGGATCCAGCGCGGTGACCTGTACCTTAGCCCGATCGCTGATGGTGGTTTTGCCCGATACCAGTAGCTGGTCGCTGCTGCCATCGCCCGCGATATCCACGTCATAGAAGGATTCGCCGATAAAGTTCAGATAGCGTTTTAGCGTCAACGTACCGATATTGCCGTCGCCAGGCGAGATATGCCCGCCAGACAGGATCTCGGTCTGGCCCAGCGTGCCGTTGCCGCCCAGCGTGCCGCCGGACTTGATTGACGCGGCGCTGCTGTAACCGACCCCGTCGCTGACGTCTGAACCCGCCGTCGCGTTGAGGATCAGCGTACCGCCGTTCTCGGCGCTAAGGGTCTGAACATCAAAAATATCATCTTCTGGCTGGGTATTAATATTGCTGGCAATGATGACTTTACCGCCCCGCGCGGTTACGTTCGCCTTGAGTGCGGAAAGATCGCCGTTCAGCGTCGTTTGCCCGGAGGTGTTGATCACATCACCTTCACCGCTCATCGTGTTGCTGAAGATGTAATTTCCGTCGGTATGGTTGAAGTAGACATAGCTGCCGAACAGTCCGCCACGCAGGCTGATTGCCGTCTTCGCATCGAGGGTACCTGCGCCGCCCGCCGTGCCAGGCGTTGGCTCAGTTAAACCCGTGCCGGTGTCCATATTGCCGCGGCTGCCGATGATGAGCGCACCCCGGTTCGAGCCGGAACCCGATGTCCCCACGATCAGCGCATTGCTGCCAGCGGAAAATGAACCGCCGTCAATCACAGACAGCACGCCATTGCCGTAATCGCCCACGCTCACGCTGCTGCCGCTGGTAAAGCGCGAGTCCTTGCCCGCAATAACCAATTCGGCGGTTTTCCCTGCGCCGGAGACGCCCGCCACCTGCACGCCGCCAACGTTAACCGCTCCGCCGTCCAGTACGTCCAGGTCGCCATTAAGCGTTAACGTACGGCCAACGTTCCACTGTGAGCCGCTCCCGGTGACGGTGGCTTTCGGGCTCAGCGTGTCGGTTTCACCCGGTCCGGTACCATTCCCGATGCGCGCATCGTAGGCGGTATTGAGCGCCGCGCCGTCCTCAATTGCCAGCGTGGAGCGTGCGCCCAGATCGGTGCCTACGCTGAGAAAATTACTGGTCACACGAGAGCCGGCACCCGTGGCGATAAGGTGGCTGTCGTAGCCCCGGGTGGTGCCGACAACGATCTCCTTTGCGCTCGCCAGCGCGCCCTCTTCGACTCGCAGGGTGCCGAGGCCAAGATTCAGGTCGCCGCGCAGGACGTACCGATCGTTCACCGCGTTAAGCTCAGCGTCTGGCCCACGGACCGTGACCACGCTTTCATAAATTTTGCCATCGAACAGCCGACCGATATTGATGTTATAGGCGGTGATTTTGCCATTATCGATCAGCAGGTTTCCGCGTTGATTACGTCCAACATAAACATCTCCGGTGTAACCCAGCGTTTCGGTAATACGCGAGTCGCCATCAAAAAAGGCATCGGCTGCACGCGCGATATCGGCAGGTAAAAACAGTAACAGCGGCGCGGAAAATAGAGCGAGGTAAAGTCTGGAAAGCGGCGTCTTAACCGCTAAAGCATGCGATGTAGAGTTATTCACGGGCTATCTCCGTACTCATTAGCGTGATGTCTGGAAAATCGTTTTTATGAAAACTCAGATACGTCAGAAAATGTAAAAGGCGTTATTTATGTACGCCTTTTGATGCGGCGTTAATTATTTATGTGTGACAACAGGTGTACAGGTTGGCGCGCTTAGCGTCGGTGCGGATCCTAAAATCCCCGGCATCATCATTGATGAACAATCGAAAATACGCCCTTTTTCTGTCGTGGCGCGATAAGACAGTTTTTGTCCTCCCAGTGCGTCCGGCTGGGCGCCATTAACGTTGGTCACGGTTATTTCATCCGATGAGCCCAGTCCCAGCATTTTAGCGGTCTCCGCTTGCAGGAGTGGAATAGCCTGATCGGTTTTCAACGTGGAACAACCGGCTAGCATCAACGTAACGGTTAAAACGATTAGTGGTTTTTTCATAAATTATCCTTGATATCCAACCAGTTAATTTCACTGATTGTATTTATGTTTTCTTTTACCCAAATCAGCGAATAATATATTTCTCTTTCCTAATCGAAAAAACCCTCCTAAAGTAGGGTGGGTAGATAATAATTCATCTGTACTCTAAGATATGCGAAGGTAAAAGGAGGCTCCTTTGGGACAGAATTATGCGTTAGTCGTTGATGACCATCCATTGGTAGCAAGCGGCATCGCCAATTTTCTGATTACACATTGCCAGTTTAAACAGGCGTGTGTGGTGACGAATGAGGATGATTGCTACCGCCAAATTAGGGATCATGGCCCGCCACGTTTGCTGGTAATCGATTTTTGGCTCTCTTCCGGAACGGCCCTGAAATTACTCAAAGAAGTAAAACAACTTTACCCACAGGTACGACTCCTGGTGGTCAGCGGGGATGACAATAATGACATCTGGCGCAAAGTTAATGCCGCCGGGGGACACGGTTTTGTATTGAAAAGCGAGCCACCTGAGATGTTCTCGCGGGCCGTTTTCGCACTCACTGATAATCAGACCTGGTTTCCTGAGGGAAACGAAATTTCCGTTAAGGCAAATAATGAGAAGTTAAGTAAATTTAACTTAACGCCGCGACAAATAGACGTATTAAATATGATTATGCGCGGCCTGCCAAATAAACGAATCGCCGCGCAGCTTTCAATTTCTGAGCCCACGGTCAAAGAACACATCAGCAATATATTGAAAAAGATAGGTGTTAACAGCCGGGTCGAAGCCATCACGCTTCTGCACGGCAAGCAGGAACCGTCGGAATGAGGTTTTTCCAGAGCTTACAAAACGAAGGTATCTCTGCTCCGGCGCAGATCCGTTTGCTAAACAACACCTTTCTGCGGCTGGTATTTAGCTTTAGTGCTGTGCCCTTTGTGGGTATTCCTTTCGCCATCTGGATTTATATGCTTGGGGACGACCTCGGCCCAACGATTATCTGGATAATTATTTATCTGCTATGTGCCGTGGCGATACGACTATTGCACCGACGCTATCAGCGTGAAGCGAAAGAAAACGGTGAGAGGGACGTCCTGCAACGCTGGCTTCCGCGTATTAATAATATCGCCTTTATTCACGGGCTGGGCATTTCTTCACTCTATTTAATTACGCCACAGACGCAGAATTTTGACTTTTTCCTGTTACTTAATATCAGCATCGCCGCTATCGTCGCCGCCAATGCGACGCATCTGACGCCGGTCATCAGCACCTTTACGCGCTTTTTCTTCGCCTCCTGGGGGGTGCTGAACCTCGGTATTATCTGGCGGCTGGATGAGTTGATGTTCATCGTGCTCATGCTGAATCTGCTTTACGGCTTCGCAATTTACCGCCATGCGTTAACTTCCCATGCGTTCTTTATTCAGCAGGCACTGCTTGAGGAAAAAAGCTCACGCCTGGCGGAACAGTTTCGTCAGGCCAAAGAGGACGCGGAGCAGGCACTGCTGGATAAAAATCAGTTTCTGACAACCGCCAGCCACGATCTGCGCCAGCCCGTACACGCAATGGGCTTTCTGATCGAAGCCATCCTCCACCGAAACCGGGACGACAGCCTGACGCCGCAACTCCTTGACCTTCAGCAGAGCGTGCGCTCGGTGCATTTAATGCTCAATTCTCTGCTCGATCTGAGCAAAATAGAATCCGGGAATGTCCTCTCTGTCCCGACCAAAGTGGATATCGGTGCTCTGCTCGACTCGGTCATCACGCTGTTTCGCGAAGAGGCCAACAGCCGCGCGCTTAGGCTGTGCATCCGGCGGCCTAAACGCCGTATCTACGTGATGGGCGATTCGCTGCTGGTACGACAGTCCCTGATTAACCTGATTCAAAACGCCCTTCGTTACACGCTCCAGGGCGGGGTGCTGGTCGCCATCCGACCGCGCGGTGACGAGTGTATGGTGGAGGTGTGGGACACGGGAGTCGGTATCGCCGATGAAGAGAAGGGCAAAATCTTCTCACCTTACTACCGCCCCGAGCTGGCATGGAAGATCGACAGCGCCGGACACGTGCTGGGACTGGCCGTAGTCGCCCGCTGTGCCAAGCTGATGAAGGTGAAATACGGGATGCAATCCATTGAAGGGAAAGGCTCCCGCTTCTGGATGCGCTTTACCCAATATGCTGGCGAAGATAGCGCGCTGGACACCCCGCCCGCCGCTGATAACACCGCCACGCCGGTACGCTATGCACCGCTGCACGGTTCCTGCCTGGTCGTCGATGATGACCCGCTGGTGACGTCTGCCTGGGAGAGCCTGATGAGCGTCTGGGGAATCGATGTACGCTGTGCGGCCTCCGCTGAAGAAGCGTTTGCCATCATCGACGACGGCTTTACGCCGTTCGCCGTGCTGTGCGACCAGCGCCTGCGATCCGGCGAAAGCGGCTTCGATATCCTGAAAGCGCTTTTTGACCGTCTGCCGGATATGAGCGGCGCGATAGTCAGCGGCGAATTTAATTCACCGGTTCTGCTGGAGGCGGAGCAGGAGGGGTACCTGGTGCTTCGCAAGCCTCTGGAGCCGGCTAAACTGCATGCGCTGCTGACGCAGTGGTCGGGGTGTCGTGGATAGGGGAATAGATAATAGCAGCATTGCGCTTCACTGTAGGGCCAGATAGTACGCGGTGTCCTGCTGTGACGCCAATGTGTCGGTATGGTTGAGCCGCTGAGGGAGGATTTCGCGGGCCTGATTAATGATTTCATCGTGCATGATTCAGCCTCCTGTGGTGATCTGCATGTTGCTTCTACCGGGCAGGGCGGGAGATGTTGGAAACGGCCCCGAAGGAGTCATTAGAGTTGCTACCAGCGAAGTTCCGCAGTGGGCAATAATGTCAGTTTTCGAGCGTATACTCTAAGATATCTTCAACTCGTTGATATATATAAATTTGACGAATATCGTCAGGTAGCGATTTATCCGCCAAATTAAGTTAAACTTCGTCACAGGTTTCAGTGAGTTATGGGACGGATAACAGAATGACCAGCGAAGAGGCACTTTTAAAATCAGGTTTTAGCAAACGAGATCTTCAAAAGTTAAAAAACAATATTGAAAATTACGGTGGTTCGTTTGATAGCGTAACTCATGATCTGGCCAATCGTTTTAAGGCTATGAAGTGGATAACTATTATTGCCTTCATCATACTGGCTTTAACTCTTTTACTTGCATCCAAGGATATAAGCCTGACACTTGCGCTCACATTATTGATTGTACTACCTTTCATCTGGTATATAACGCCAGCAAAACTTGGCTACAAATCCTGGCGTTATCGTAAAATGCTGACTAATTCTGGGACGGGTCGCTGACGGACAACAGATCAAAAATAATCTTAGCTTTCACGCCATAACCCGCTATTTTCATTGTAAGCTGCGGGCGGCTCAGTGTGCTCACCTTTCGGTAATAGTCAGCAGGGAGATAACGAAACAGTCGCCAGGTACCAGGTCGCCGTAACAAGCCAAAAATGGTGTACGCATTAGCGGCCAGTGAAATTGATTTGTAGACACCTAACCCATTCTCACGACTAAAGCCCATAAACTCAGCTGTAGACATCGCGGCATTCGCGACCAGCCCTTCACTGGTAGTGTTGTTAGTTGCGTAGCGAGCCACTTCTTTACTGATGCTGTTTGTCCCGTCAGTAACCAGAATCGCACCAGCAAGAACCCCGAGAGGGGTCATAGTGCCTATGAGGGTAAATCCTGCGGCTATTTCAGCACCGGCCAGGACAACACTAACAGCCGAGATCACATACCCAACAATTTTGTTATTCTCTCGGATAAACTCGACTTTAGCGTAAAGCTTCGCTGCCTTCGTTCTTAATAAACGCGCTTGTTCCAGCAGGTTACTGTTTTCTTCTCTGAGAATTTTAACGCATTACATGCATTCTTCATCTGATTTAGCCCGACGAGCTAACGTAAACTGATGTTCTATGAGGTCCCGAATTTCCTGAACAAACTTCATTCGAGTCAAACTATCGCTGAGATGAAAAGCCGACAGAGTGTTGGCTGTATTTACCAGTTTCCTGGCTTCCATATTCACCATAGTTTCCGCCCAGGCTTTATTTCTTCCATCTGAGCGCATCATGTTAAGTAATGCTGCATCCATTGTAGTTCCTCTCAATTGCTTTACCGGCCTCTGCTTAGACTGATAAACGCCCCCATGACAGCCATGCGTGCCAACGCACACACAATATAGTAGCAATGTGGTTACGGTGTCTGAAGTAGAAGTCGCTTTTTACAGCTTCGTTCCTCGGCCTACTTTACTGCGGTTAGCCAGGGCCTGTTCCAGCAGTGTACGGAACGCCGAAAGGTCACTTTTCAGGATGTCCCGGATGGATTTACCACCGATGAATCTAATAAAACAGTTAGCCGATGGGGGGTAATCACGGATACGTGATGCCGCTCTGTCGGGCTCTGTCCAATTGATATGTGCATTTGTAATGCTCAAATAGATCGGTGAAGGTCAGGTTTTTCTGCTTCTGTGTGGCGGTAAAGGCGGTAAACAACGCCAGTTGTACCACCGGGAAGCGGGGCCGGAGGAGAGATAAGGGCGGTAATTACTGTTCAAACAACGAGTTGCTGACTCAGAAAGCAAAAACCCCCGCCGAAGCGAGGGTTATAAATAAGTGGTGCCCGGACTCGGAATCGAACCAAGGACACGGGGATTTTCAATCCCCTGCTCTACCGACTGAGCTATCCGGGCAACGGGGCGCATTAAACCCGATCCGCCCTCCGACGTCAACGAAATTTGTTGTTTTCGTTGCAGACTGCACACTCTCTCACCATTTCGTCGCAAACTTAAGCGAAAAAGTGCGTCCAGAGCGCGGAAAGCGGCATCGCGAGCAGCAGGGCAGGGAGCATGTTCACCACTGCAAACATCTTGATGCCACAGATGCGCAGCCCTGTCGCCAGCAGCAGCAGGCCGCCGACGGCGGTAAAGTCCGCCATCATCGCAGGCGTCGTCAGCGGCAGGATCAGCGTGGCGCAGGTGGCCAGCGCCAGCTGAATAAGCAGCATCGGTACACAAATCGCCGCCACGGCGATGCCGAGGGTGGTGGCAAAGATGGTGGCAGTAAAGAAATCCAGAAACGCTTTCGCAATCAATATGCTGGGATCGCCGGTCATCCCTTCCTGCATCGAACCGAATATCCCCGTGCCGCTGGCGCAGAACAGAATAATGATCGCAACGTAGTTCTGAATAAACGACTCGTGCGTGCCGTGCTTTGCCTTGCCCTGTCGGGCAATCAGATTTTTGGCTTTGCCTACCGCGTGATTAATGCCTTTTTCCAGATAGCAAAACTCGCCGATCAGCGCGCCGAGCAGTGTCGCCAGTACCATCACCGGCAGGTTGGCGCATTTCACCACTAAAAGGATACCAATCCCTAACGACGCCAGGCCAAAAATGGAGGGCATGGAGACGCGAATACGCTCCGGCAACCGCTGACTTAATACTGCCCCAAGTACACCGCCCAGCAATACGGCTCCCGCATTGATAAAGGGTCCAATCACCACGTTTAACTCCTGTTATTTAAGCACTGGCATTGCATGATTATGGCACGTCCGTCCCTGATTATGCTTAGCTTTGGGAGGCGTAACGCATACTGATTCCTTCTTGCACCTGAAAATAAAAGGTGACATGATTGCGCGAATTTTCTCCTTCCTGTCTCACCGTTCGGTGAGGGTATTTGCGCTTATGAAAACCATGAAAATTGCCGTCAGCCGTGAGCTGGTATCCAAAGTTTCTACGCATCGCGAAAAGGTTATGCTGGATAACACCGATTTCACCGATGTGGCGGCAGTCGTCATTACGGTTGTTGAAAGCTACAGCGGCATTCTTGCGTTGCTGAAGCGTACGGGCTTTCAGTTACCGGTATTTATGTTCTCAACAGAGCCAGGAGAGGTGCCAGAGGGTGTCACGGCGATCATCTCGGGTAAAGCACAAGAATTGCTGGAACTGGAATCTGCCGCCTGCCGGTATGAAGAGAACCTGCTGCCACCCTTTTTTGACACCCTGAGCCAGTATGTGGCGATGGGAAACAGCACCTTTGCCTGTCCGGGTCACCAGCACGGCGCCTTTTTTAAAAAACATCCCGCCGGGCGGCAGTTTTACGACTTCTTCGGTGAAAACGTGTTTCGTGCCGATATGTGCAATGCCGACGTGAAGCTCGGTGATTTGCTGATCCACGAAGGTTCTGCCAAGCACGCGCAAAAGTTCGCGGCGAAAGTGTTCAACGCGGATAAAACCTACTTCGTGCTGAACGGCACGTCGGCGGCCAATAAAGTGGTGACCAATGCGCTGCTGACCCGTGGCGATCTGGTGCTGTTCGATCGTAACAACCATAAGTCCAACCATCATGGGGCGCTGATCCAGGCCGGGGCAACGCCTGTCTATCTTGAGGCAGCCCGTAATCCGTTTGGTTTTATCGGCGGGATCGATGAACACTGCTTTGATGAGGCCTGGCTGCGGGAACTGATCCGTGACGTCGCGCCGCAGAAAGCCGCCGAGGCGCGCCCGTTCCGTCTGGCGATCATTCAGCTCGGCACCTACGACGGCACGATCTACAACGCCCGTCAGGTGATCGACAAGATCGGTCACCTTTGCGACTACATCCTCTTTGACTCCGCCTGGGTCGGCTACGAGCAATTTATCCCGATGATGGCGGAAACGTCTCCGCTTCTGCTGGAACTGAACGAGAACGATCCGGGAATTTTCGTGACCCAGTCGGTCCACAAACAGCAGGCCGGGTTCTCGCAAACCTCACAGATCCATAAAAAGGATAACCATATTCGCGGTCAGTCGCGCTTCTGCCCGCACAAGCGGCTGAACAATGCGTTCATGCTGCATGCCTCCACCAGCCCGTTTTACCCGCTGTTTGCGGCGCTGGACGTGAACGCCAAGATCCACGAGGGTGAGAGCGGACGCAGGTTGTGGGCTGAATGCGTCGAGCTGGGCATTGAAGCGCGCAAGGCCATCATCGCCAACTGCCATATGATCAAACCCTTTATCCCACCGGTGGTGGCGGGGCGGCCATGGCAGGATCACCCCACGCATGCCATCGCCAGCGAGCGTCGCTTCTTTAGTTTTGAACCGGGTGCAAAATGGCACGGTTTTGAAGGCTATGCCCGTGAACAGTATTTCGTCGATCCGTGCAAGCTGCTGCTGACCACGCCGGGCATTGATGCGGAAACAGGGCACTATACCGATTTCGGCATTCCGGCGACCATTCTCGCCCACTACCTCCGCGAAAACGGCATTGTGCCGGAGAAGTGCGATCTCAACTCCATCCTGTTCCTGCTGACGCCAGCCGAGAGCGCGGAGAAGCTAATGCAGCTGGTGGCGATGCTGGGGCAGTTTGAACAGCATATTGAAGACGATACGCCGCTCGTGGATGTGCTGCCGACCATCTATCAGAAATACCCGGTGCGTTACCGCGACTATACGATCCGTCAGCTGTGCCAGGAGATGCACGATCTCTACGTCAGCTTTAACGTGAAGGATTTACAGAAGGCGATGTTCCGCCAGGAGAGCCTGCCTGCCGTGGTGATGAACCCGCAGGATGCCAACCAGGAGTACATTCGCGGGAATGTCGAACTGGTGCGTATTCGTGACGCCGAAGGACGCATTGCCGCCGAAGGTGCGCTGCCATACCCGCCGGGCGTGCTGTGCGTGGTACCGGGGGAAGTCTGGGGTGGAGCAGTACAGCGCTACTTCCTGGCGCTGGAAGAGGGCATTAATATGCTGCCGGGTTTCTCGCCAGAGTTGCAGGGCGTTTACAGCGAGAAGGATGCCGACGGGATCAAGCGACTGTATGGGTACGTGTTAAAGTAGGGCCCCTCACCCTAACCCTCTCCCCAAAGGGGAGAGGGGATTGCACGGAGCCGTCTTTTCACCCTCGCCCCTTTGGGGAGAGGGCCGGGGTGAGGGGAGTTAAGTCGCACTACGCCGGTACATCCTTCTCGGATGCCCAATCTTCCCGTACAGCATCTCCACCGTCAGAAAACCCACCTCCACGCAGTGTTCCAGATAGCGCCGGGTGGTGGTTTTACTCAGTCCCGTCTCGCTCACCACCTCATCCACCGTAAAGCAGTGCGCCGCCTTGTTGTTAAACAGCGTTTGCACCCGCGCCAGCGTGTTCTCCTCTATCCCTTTGCTGCCGTTGTCCAGTCGATAATTTTTCGCCTGTAGCTGATAGAGTGAATCCACGTTCTGCTGGTCGACAATCTTCCAGACGCGCTGCTGTTCGGCAAACTGCACAAAACGTTCCAGCGACTGGCTCAGGCGTTTCCAGGAAACTGGCTTGAGGATGTAGTCGAACGCGCCGTTACGAATGGCCTGGCTACAGGTGTCCATATCGCTGGCGGCGGTGATGAAAATCACCGAGCAGTTGGCGCGGGTGAGCATCGGGTTGCTGATAAGGGTGATGCCTTTGCCGTCCGGCAGATAGTTATCCAGCAGCATCAGCTTCGGCTGTTTGCTCTCCAGTTGTACCTGCGCGTCGGCCAGTGACGCGGCAATCCCCACCAGCCTCAGGCGCGGATGTTTACCGATAAGCTCCGCGTGCAGTTGCGCCAGTTCGTTCTCGTCTTCAACAATCAGTACGTCGATAAGTTCATGTTGCATAGTCGGTATCTTCCAGTTCCTGTACGGGGTGCCGGACCGTTCCCGTGGCGGGAATAAACAGTGAGAAAATGGCACCGCGTGGGGTGTTATCGGCAACTTCAATTGCACCGCCAGCCTGCGTGACGTAGCTTTCAATCAGATACAGGCCAATACCGTGATCGCCGCGCGTTTTGGTAGTGATGCCGCGCTCAAAGATCCGGTCGCGGATCTCCGGTGTGATGCCGACGCCCTGGTCGGCGACTTCAATAATCAGTTCCTGCTCGTTCAACTTTATTAGGACGTCTACCGGGGCATGCGGGAGCGGGGCGCGCTGGGTCGCTTCGATGGCGTTATCCAGCAAGTTCCCGATGATCGAGACTAGTTCCGATTCGAGCAGCGGCAGGAAGGGTTTGTCCACCCGGCAGGCCGGATCGAAGCTCAGCTCAACGCCTTTTTCACGCGCGCGGGCGGCCTTTCCAAGCAGCAAACCGCACAGCGTCGGGGAGCTAAAGCGGGACGAGATAAAGTCCAGCAGCTCCTGAGCGTGTTCCGACTGCGCCTGTATGTAGCGGATCGCCTCGTCATAACGGCCCATATGCAGCAGGCCGGACAGCGTGGTCATGCGGTTCAGCTGTTCATGGCGCATGATGCGCAGGTTATCAACATAGCGCTTCACCTGGCTGAGCTGGGCGCTGAGCGAGTCGATCTCGTTGCGATCGCGAAAGGTGATCACCCAACCCTGCAACGCATCTTCCAGCATGATCCGCACCCGGCTGGCAATGACCGTGAGATCGTTAAAGCGACAGATCTCATCGTGGGTGTCTTTCGCAAGCATGGTTTGCGCGTTAAAGAACGGGACGGGCGCGATCACCTGGCTGATGAGTTGACCCCGCAGTTCGCGGGCGGGCTGGCGTAAGCCTAATAATTTACGCGCCGCCTGGTTAATCACCTCAATGCGGAGATCGTCGTCGATGGCAATCACCCCTTCATAAATGGATTCCATCATCGCCTTTTGCTGACGCACCAGCAGGCCGATTTCGCGCGGCTCCAGAGAGAATATCTGCTTCTTGATGCTGCGGGTGAAGAACCAGGAGAAAATAAACAGGGCGATAAGCAGCAGCACGGCGGCAATCAGGATATTAACCACCTTGCTGACGGTGATGGTGTCCAGATAGCTTGTGAGATAGCCTACCGAAACAATCCCCACCACCTGCCCGGCATCATTAAAAATGGGCGCTTTGCTGCGCAGCGAAATGCCTAACCCGCCCTTGCGGATGGTGATGGTGCTTTTGCCGTGTAATACCTCGTCGTTGTCTCCGCCAACCAGCGTTTTGCCTACCCGGTCGGCAAACACGGAATGGAAAAGATGCAGCCCTTTATTGTCACCAATCACAATAAAACTGGCGTCGCTGCGGGCGGCTATTTTCTGCATAAAGTCATGGATGCCCTGGATATCCTTTTGTTCGACTTCTTTTCGCAAAGAAGGAATAAGCGCAATTTCTTCTGCCTGTATTTTTGCGCGCGCGCTCATTTCCTGATAAAGCTGCCTGCCGACATCGACATAATAATATCCGCCCAGTAATGCGAACAGCACTGAGAAAAAGGCGACCAGCGAAATAAACAGCTTGATCTGAAACGATACTTTCATAACTATCACGCGAGATATCAACAGGTCGGCTGAATATATCATCTTTTAAGGCCAGGATGCCCGCTTTGCCGAAAACTTGTGATCCCTTGCACAGCGCAGCCTGTAAAAGATTTTTCCGAAAGTCTCATCCTCTTAAGGTTAAATGAATAAATGTTATTTCTTTGTTCAGTTTAGAAAAGAAACCATAAAAACCACGGCAATAAATAAGGCATAAATCACATTAAATAAAAGAAACCATTAAAACCATAGCGGCCATTAAAACTTCGCTTTTAATATGCCATTCCTCACATAAAGTAAGCCTTTGTGACTCTAAGCTGAACGCACAAAATAACTAAGGGGCTTATTATGAGCACAACTGACGATTCATTCTCTGTTACCCACGACCCGATTGATATTCAGCGGCCATCGCTCAAAGAGCGCTGGTGGCATATTATGGATACCTGGAAAATCGGCATTATTCCTCTGCCACTGTTCGTTCTGGCGGGCGCGCTGATTGCGATAGATTGCCTGGGCGGAAAACTGCCGAGCGACATCGTGGTCATGGTGGCCACGCTGGCCTTCTTCGGCTTTGCCTGCGGCGAGTTCGGCAAACGCCTGCCGATTGTCGGCAAGCTCGGCGCGGCGGCAATTTGCGCCACCTTTATCCCTTCCGCGTTGGTCTATTACGGCCTGCTGCCGGACGTGGTGGTCGAGTCCACGACCAAATTCTATAAATCCACCAACATTCTCTACCTCTATATCTGCTGCATTATTGTCGGCAGCATCATGAGCATGAACCGCACCGTGCTGATCCAGGGCTTCCTGCGCATCTTCTTCCCGATGCTGTGCGGTGAAATCGTCGGCATGATTGTCGGCATGGGCGTTGGGCTGGCGCTGGGCCTCGAGCCGTTCCAGATCTTCTTCTTTATCATTCTGCCGATCATGGCGGGCGGCGTCGGGGAAGGGGCGATCCCGCTCTCTATCGGCTATGCCACCCTGCTGCACATGGATCAGGGCGTGGCGCTCGGCCGCGTGCTGCCGATGGTAATGCTCGGCGGCCTGACGGCGATCATCATCTCCGGTTGCCTCAACCAGCTCGGGAAACGCTACCCGCACCTGACCGGTGAAGGCCAGCTGATGCCTAACCGCGCCAACGCCGATGCCACCGTCTCTCAACCCGCGTTCTCCGGCAAAGCGGATGTGACCACCATCGCCTCCGGCGCGCTGCTGGCGGTGCTGCTGTACATGCTGGGCATGCTCGGCCACAAGCTGATTGGTCTGCCAGCGCCGGTCGGTATGCTGTTTATGGCGGTGCTGGTGAAGCTCTGCAATGGCGCCTCTCCGCGTCTGCTGGAGGGTTCTCAGGTGGTGTACAAATTCTTCCAGACCTCCGTGACCTACCCGATTCTATTCGCCGTTGGCGTGGCGATTACCCCATGGCATGAACTGGTGGCGGCGTTCACCGTCAGCAACCTGCTGGTGATTATCAGCACCGTTTCCGCGCTGGTGGCAACCGGATTCTTCGTTGGCAAAAAGATTGGTATGCACCCGATTGATGTCGCCATCGTCTCCTGCTGTCAGAGCGGGCAGGGTGGTACCGGTGACGTGGCGATCCTGACCGCAGGCAACCGCATGAGCCTGATGCCATTCGCCCAGATTGCTACCCGTATCGGCGGGGCGATTAACGTCTCTGTCTCACTGCTGATTCTGGGCAACTTCCTCGTTTAAGTTTTCAGGAAAGAACAATGAAACTCGCAAGCTTTTTATACCAGGGTAAACGCAGCTACGGCATCGTTCAGGCCGAGGGCGTGATTGATTTAGGCCGCCGCCTGGGCGACCGCTATGGCGACCTTAAAGCGCTGTTGCAGGGGAACGGGCTGGCGCAGGCCACCCTTTTTCTGAACGACGCGGTGGATGTACCGCTGAACGCCATCACCTTCTTACCGGTGATTGTCCAGCCGGAAAAAATTCTCTGCGTGGGCATGAACTATGCCGACAAGCGCAAGGAGTTTGATCAGCATAACCCGGCCCCGACCCTGTTTGTCCGCTTCCCGGATTCACAGACCGGCCACAACGAGCCGGTGCTGAAGCCGCGCCACTCCAGCGAGTTCGACTACGAAGGCGAGCTGGCGGTGATCATCGGCAAAGGCGGGGAGAACATCAGCCGCGACGACGCCCTGCGTCATGTGGCGGGCTACAGCTGCTACATGGACGGCTCCGCCCGCGACTGGCAGCACACCTGGTTCACCGCCGGGAAAAACTGGCGGCAGACCGGGGCGTTCGGCCCGTGGATGGCGACGGCGGATGAGATCCCGGACCCGCACAGCCTGGCGATCCGCACCTGGCTGAACGGCCGCATGGTGCAGGAGGACAACACCAGCAGCATGATCCACAAGGTGGCGGAGCTGATCGAGTACATCAGCACCTTCACCCGTCTCAGCCCGGGCGACGTGATCATCACCGGCTCGCCTGGCGGGGTGGGTAAAAAGCGCAACCCGCCACTGTTTATGAAGGAGGGGGATCGCATTGAGGTGGAGATCGAACATATCGGTCATCTGAGCAACGTGATCGTGGAAGCGCCAGCCGTCGGGCTCGCGGCAGCGCACTGAGTAAGGCGGCAGCATGCAATCGCAACCCATTGATTTTCGCCACACCGTTGTGGCGAAACACCCGGAACGCTTAAGCCAGATCCGATACCTGCTGGCAGACAGCGGCCTTGGCCTGGACAACGACATCACGCTGTTTGTTGAAGCCTGGTCCGGCGCGCAGCTGGTGGGTTGCGCCGGACTTGCTGCCAACGTCATCAAGTGCGTGGCGGTCAACGAGCAGCTTCGTGGGGAAAACTTCAGCGCGCGTCTGCTGGCAGAGGTGGAAAATGCGGCGCTGGAGCGCGGCCATTTTCACCTCTTCCTCTGCACCCGTCCTTGCAATAAGGAACGCTTTGGCCGCAGCGGTTTCTGGCCGGTTGCCCAGAGCGGGAACAACGCGGTGCTAATGGAGAACACTCCGCAAGGGATCGTGCGCTACTGCCGATCCCTGCGCGCTAGCCGCAAGTGTGGGGAGAAGATTGGTGCCATCGTGATGAACGCCAACCCATTCACCCTCGGTCACCGTCATCTGGTGGAGCAGGCGGCGGCGCAGTGCGATGCTCTGCATCTGTTCGTGGTGCGTGAAGACGCCTCGTTCTTCCCGTTCAGCGCGCGCATTGAGATGGTGCGCGCGGGCGTGGCGCATCTGTCGAACGTGGTGGTGCATGAAGGCTCGCAGTACATCATCTCCCGCGCCACGTTTCCGGCCTACTTCCTGAAGGAGACCGGCAAAGTGCAGCAGGCGTGGAGCGAGATCGACGTGCTGATCTTCCGGGACTTTATCGCCCCGGCGCTGGGCATCACGCACCGTTTTATTGGTTCGGAACCGTTCTGCGATATCACCCGCCAGTACAACCAGACGCTGCACGATCTGCTGGCCTCGCACATCGACGTGGTGGAAATGCCGCGCATCAAAGCCACCGGCAACGCCATTTCGGCCTCGGAAGTGCGCCGTTTACTCAAGACACAGCAGTTTTCCCGGATCCGGGAGATTGTCCCGGACTCCACCTTCGCGCACCTCGAAGCACATTATCGTGCGAGTGCGGAAGTCGCATAACTATCAGGAATTTATCATGAATATTGTAAGGGAGGCGCTGGCCGGAACGCAGGAGTCCAGCGACCTGATGGTGAAAATCGCCCCCGCTCACGGTGAGCTGGAGATTGTCATCCACAGTGAAGTGATTAAGCAGTTTGGCGAGCAAATACGCCAGGTGGTCAACGACACATTGCGCGCCATGAACGTGCACCAGGGATTAATCATTATTGAAGACAAAGGGGCGCTGGACTGTGTGATCCGCGCCCGCCTGCAAAGCGCGCTTCTGCGTGCCGCCGATGAACAGGCCATCAACTGGGGGGCGCTGAAATGAGCAAACTCCGCCGCAGTATGCTGTTCCTGCCGGGCGCCAATGCCGCCATGCTCTCCACCGCCTTTATCTACCGCCCCGACTCCATCATGTTTGACCTTGAGGACGCCGTGGCCCTGCGCGAGAAAGACACCGCACGCATGCTGGTGTTCCACGCGTTGCAGCACCCGATGTATCAGGATATCGAAACCGTGGTGCGTATTAACCCGCTGAGCACGCCGTTTGGCCTGCTGGATCTGGAGGCCGCCGTGCGCGCGGGCGTAGACGTGATTCGCCTGCCAAAAACCGACACCCCGGACGATATCTACGAGCTGGAAGGCCACCTCGAGCGCATTGAGCAGGAGTGCGGGCGTGAAGTGGGTTCCACCCGCGTGATGGCGGCGATTGAATCGGCCATTGGCGTCATCAACGCCGTGGCGATTGCCCGCAGCTCCCCGCGACTTATCGGCATCGCGCTGGCCGCCTTTGACTACGTAATGGACATGCAGACCGAGCGCGGCGACGGCACCGAGCTGTTCTACGCCCGCTGCGCCGTGCTGCACGCCGCCCGCGCGGCAGGCATCGACGCCTTCGACGTGGTGTGGTCAGACGTTAACGACGAAGCCGGGTTCCTGCGCGAGGTCGATCTGATCCGCAAGATGGGCTTTAACGGCAAATCGCTGATTAACCCGCGCCAGATTGACCTGCTGCACAACGCCTACGCCCCGACACGGGAAGAGGTGGAGCACGCCAAACGGGTGATTGAGGCGGCAGAAGAGGGCGAGCGTAACGGCCTGGGCGTGGTCTCGCTCAACGGCAAAATGGTGGATGCACCGATTATTAACCACGCGCAGGTGGTGCTGGAGCGCGCGGCGGCCTCCGGCGTGCGTCGGTAAGGATGACATAATGAATCAGACAGAACTTCTCCATGTGAATTTCCCCCATCTGCGGGATCTGAAGCCCTTTGATACCGCCCACAGCGCGACGCCGTGGCTGGCGGACAGCGAGGCGAAACACAACCGTAAGCTTTGCGCCTCCCTCGAAGAAGCCGTCATGCGCAGCGGCTTGCAGGACGGGATGACCATCTCTTTCCACCATGCCTTTCGCGAAGGCGACCGGGTGATCAACACCGTTGTGGCGCTGCTGGCGCGGATGGGTTTTAAAAATTTGACCCTGGCCTCCAGCTCGCTGATGACCTGCAACGACGCGCTGATCGAGCATATTCAAAGCGGCGTGATCGCCCGAATTTACACCTCCGGTATGCGCGGCAGGCTGGCGGAGGCCATCTCCCACGGGCTGATGGACGAGCCGGTACAAATTCACTCCCACGGCGGGCGCGTGAAGCTGCTCCAGGATGGCGAGCTGAATATCGACGTGGCATTTCTTGGCGTGCCGTGCAGCGATGAGTTTGGCAACGCCAACGGCACGCAGGGCAAATCGTGTTGCGGTTCGCTGGGCTACGCCATGGTGGACGCACACTTTGCCCGTAAGGTGGTGCTGCTGACCGAAGAACTGGTGCCGTTCCCGAATATGCCCGCCAGCCTGGTGCAGGATCAGGTGGACTACATCGTGCAGGTGGAGAGCGTGGGCGACCCGGCGAAAATCAGCGTCGGTGCGGCGCGCGTCACCAGCAACCCGCGCGAGCTGATGATTGCCCGCTATGCGGCGGACGTGATTGAACACTCTGGTTACTTTAAACCGGGCTTCTCGATGCAGACCGGCTCCGGCGCGGCGGCGACCGCCTGCACCCGCTTTATGGAAGAGAAGATGGAGCGCAGCGGCGTGAAGGCGCGCTTCGCCCTTGGCGGTATCACCGGCAGCCTGGTGGATTTGCACGAGAAGGGGCTCATCGAAAAGCTGCTCGACACCCAGTGCTTTGACGGCCAGGCGGCGGCCTCGCTGGCGCGCAACCCGAACCACGTGGAGATCTCCACCAACGTCTACGCCAACCCCGGCAGCAAGGCGGCAAGCTGCGACCAGCTCGACGTGGTGATCCTCAGTGCGCTGGAAATCGACGTCGATTTTAACGTCAACGTCATCACCGGATCCGACGGCGTGATGCGCGGCGCATCCGGCGGGCACTGCGACGTGGCGTCGGCAGCCAACCTGACCATTGTGGTCGCGCCGCTGCTGCGAAGCCGCATCCCGACCGTTGTGAAGCGCGTTACCACGCGCCTCACGCCGGGGGAGAGCATTGACGTGCTGGTCACCGACCACGGTATTGCGGTCAACCCGGCGCGCCCGGAGATCCGCGAACGACTCATGGAAGCAGGCCTGAAGGTTGTAGATATCAACGCGCTCTATGAGCGGGCGATTTCCCTGACCGGCGTACCGAAACCGATTGAGTTCACCGACAAAATTGTCGGGGTGATCCGCTACCGCGACGGCAGCGTGATCGACACCGTTCGACAGGTAAAGGAGTGAATATGACTATTGCGACACCTGTGCGGACGGGTGTCAGCCTGGACGCGCTGCTGGCGGCGAAAGAGCGCCGCGCAGCCCGTCAGGCTGACTGGCTTACGCACCATCAACAACCGGTGATCTCCCTAACGCTGGTCACGCCCGGGCAAATTAAAGACAGCCTGCGCTATCGCAACACCATGGGCGTGGCGTTACAGATGTGTGACCAGCTGCTGTGGGAAAACCGCTGGCAGGTGCTGGACCGCCAGGTGCTCTGGCTACCCACCGGACCTGAAGCGCTGTGGTGCGTCGCGCATCCGGCGGCGGAAATTAAAGCGCACTGTGCTGAACTGGAGCAGACGCACCCGCTCGGCAGACTGTGGGATCTGGATGTGATCTGCCCTGAAAATGGCCACGTTGGCCGTCAGTCGTTGGGTTCACACCTCAGGCGCTGTCTGATTTGCGACGAGCCTGCCCACGCCTGTTCCCGTTCTCGGCACCATCCCGTTGAGCAGGTGGTTTCCCGCGTGGAGAAGATGATAGATGACTGGTTTGCTCGCGACTAAACCGCGCCCGGTTGATGTTCCTGCGCTTGCCGCAGAGGCGCTGTGGCAGGAGCTGGAGCTGACCCCCAAACCGGGGCTGGTGGACAGGCTCAATAACGGCTCCCATCGCGATATGGACCATACCTTATTCCTCCGCAGCATTGCGGCGATTACGCCGTGGTTTGCCCGTTTTGCGGAACTGGGTGAAGCACATGCGGCCAAACCTGCCGATCAGCAGTTGCGGATTATCCGCCCGATGGGAATGGCCTGTGAGCAGGCAATGTACGCCGCCACGGGCGGGGTGAACACGCACAAGGGCGGGATTTTTGCCCTTGGTTTGCTCTGCTTCGCCGCCGGACGTGTAAAAAATATCTCTGCGGATAGCCTCTGTTGTGAGGTAAGTAACATCTGTCGTGGGCTGGTGGCGCGGGAACTGGGCGGGCGCAGCGGGCAGGCAACGGCGGGAGAGCGACAGTTTCAGCAGTACGGTTTAACCGGCGCGCGCGGTGAGGCAGAAAGCGGCTTCAGCACGGTGCGTAAGGCGCTGGCTCAGTGGAAGGGAAACACCCTTCATGACCTGTTATTGCGCCTGATGGCCATCAACCAGGACAGTAATCTCGTTTCGCGCGGCGGCACTGAAGGGCTGCGCTACGTCCAGGATTATGCACAGGAGCTGCTGGCGAACGGCTGGGATCAGGATGCGTTACTTAGGATGGATAACGCGTTGATTGAACGAAACCTGAGTCCGGGCGGCAGCGCGGATTTGCTGTCGGTGGGGTGGGTGCTGTCTGGAATAAAATAGCCGGGTGGCGCTAACGCTTACCCGGCCTACGGTTTGCGGTTTGTAGGCCCGGTAAGGCGAAGCCGCCACCGGGCACAACAATCAATGCGCGATCGGCTGCGCACCGTGTGGTTCGCGTACGTGCTTGTACTTGAACAGCACGATGAACGCGAAGAACAGCACCAATGAGTACCCGGCGAAGATCAGCCACACTGGCTGCCAGTTGGTGATGCCGTTGGTGGTATACATCTCAACCACTTTACCGCTCACCACGCCGCCCAGAATACAGCCGAAGCCGTTGGTCATCATCAGGAACATGCCCTGCGCGCTGGCGCGAATTTCAGGTTTCACCTCTTTTTCTACAAACACCGAGCCGGAGATGTTGAAGAAGTCGAAGGCGCAGCCGTAAACAATCATCGACAGAACCAGCAGCACGGTACCGAACGCGCTTGGGTCGCCGTAGGCGAACAGACCGAAGCGCAACATCCAGGCAGCGATACTGATCAGCATGACGTTCTTGATGCCGTAGCGGCTCAGGAAGAACGGGATGGTCAGGATGAACAGCGTCTCAGAGATCTGCGAGATGGACATCATCACCGACGCGTGTTCAACGATAAAGCTCCCGGCAAACAGCGGATCTTTATCGAAGCTGTGCAGGAAGGTATTACCGAACATGTTGGTGATTTGCAGTTCCGCACCCAGCAGCATGGAGAAAATAAAGAAGATCGCCATGCGCTTGTTTTTGAACAGGGCGAAGGCGTCCAGGCCAAGCATGGTGCTCCAGCTCTGGTTTTTCTGCTGGTTAGAAACCGGAATGGTGGGCAGCGTCAGGGTGAACAGCGCCAGCAGCACGGAGAGCGCGGCACCAATATACAGCTGCATGTGGCTCAGCTCGAAGCCCGCGAAGCTCACGCCCCACATTGCCATGATAAAGCCGATGGTGCCCCAGATACGGATTGGCGGGAAGTCGGTGACGATATCCAGACCGGCAGATTTCAGGCGGTAGTAGGAGATGGTGTTGATCAGGCCAAGCGTTGGCATATACGCCAGCGAGTTAAGCAGGATCACCATAAACATCGCCCCCGGCGTGGTCACTTCGGCCGCCATAAACAGCGTCCCCGCACCCACCAGATGGCAAAGCATATACAGCCATTTCGCACTTAACCATTTATCCGCCACGATACCGAGCAGCGTTGGCATGAAAACAGCCGCAATACCCAGCGAGCTGTAGACGGCACCGATTGACGCACCATCGAACTTGAGCGTCACAAACATATAGGAGCCGAGTGTAGTCAGCCAGCTACCCCACAGGCAGAACTGCAGAAACGACAAGATTTTAAGCTGCAGCTTAAGGTTCATGTTACTTTCCTCACAAGTGAGCGGGAGATATGTTGTTATAGGAACATTCAGGGTTGTTATTTGATGCAATTCTATCAGTTGGCAACGATATGTTTTGTTACCTCCCGCAAAAAAATGCAATCCACATTAATTTGCAGTTTGGATTGTGATGCAAATAGCATTTTTGTATGGGTGGGATGAGATGGGTGCGGTCTGATGCCCCCTCACCCTAACCCTCTCCCCAAAGGGGAGAGGGAACTTGAACACCCTCTCCCCTTTGGGGAGAGGGCAGGGTGAGGGGGGGGGGTGGTTTCTAGCGACGACGATAGTTCTTCTGCGCCGTATTCACCTTATACAGATAGCGGCGGGATTCCGCAGACGGGTGGCGAGTGGTGAGGGTTGAGTAGACATCCCCCGGCGCCATGCTGTTGATGATGTTCGCGGCCTGAACTTTATCGTTCGAGAAGACGCGCAGGACGCTGCCCGCGCCGCCGTTGTAGGCGGTGATCACCGCATAGCGACGTGAAGTCGGGTTATCAATCCCGCCGAGATAAACATTGTTCAGCATCGCCAGATATGCGGTACCGGTATCAATGTTGCTTTGCGGGTCAAACAGGTAGCTGCGGCTCGGCGTACCGGATTTCCCCTGCGCGCGGAACACGTCTTTACCGGCGCTGTGCTGCACAACCTGCATCAGCCCCAGCGCGTCGGAACGGCTCACCGCATACGGGTTGAACGAGGATTCGGTCTGCATAATCGCCAGGATCAGCGACTCATCCACGCCATACTTACGCGACGCCTGACGCACCATGCCCAGATACTTATGCGCACGCTTGTCGAGGTGGTTCGGCACCAGGTTTATCGTAACGCTATAGATCACCTTCAGGCCATTGGTGCGGCTTTTCAGGCGCGTTTGCAGCAAATAGTCTGCGAAGTTCGTCGCGCGACCTTCCCAGCGAATCGGCTGACCGGTCTGGTCAACGACCTGCCCATACAGGAATGGCTCTTTGGAGATAGTGATGTCATCGGCATCAGAGTAGAGATCGATAGATCCCGGATCGTCGCCCATCAGCAGGGTTTTGATGATGGCCTGACGTAAATGCGCCGCAGGTTCAGTCCCCGCGATGGTTTCAATCGTAATCGTACCGTCATCGAAGTTGATGTGGCTACGGGTCTGATAGGCGTCGGTATACTTAACGTAGTCCTTCGGTCCGGCAATAAGAACTTCGTTAAATCCCCATATGTTCTCGATGTTATGGGCAAACTGCCCCATCAAAATGTCAAAACCGTTGGTGTCCTTAACCCAGGCTTCGTTATAGCTATCGCCCTTTTTGGAAGAACAAGACACAAGCAACGGCGCAACAAGTGCTAGCGCTAATAGTTTTTTCATCATTCCGGGAGTGCGTGTTGTGTTTGCTTTGAGGTTGCTGTTGCCGGGTGGCGCTGCGCTTACCCGGCCTACATAACCGTAGGCCCGTGCAAGCGCAGCGCCGCCGGGCAGCAGCCGCAGAGTATTATTTTTCCGGTGGCGTATAGCCTTCGATGTGGACGTCTTTACCCTCGAACAGGAAGTTCACCATCTCCTGCTCCAGCAGCTTGCGGTGTTCCGGGTTCATCATGCTGAGCTTTTTCTCGTTGATCAGCATGGTCTGTTTTTTCTGCCACTGTCCCCAGGCTTCTTTGGAGATCTCGTTGTAAATGCGTTTACCCAGGTCGCCCGGGTAGAGCTGGAAATCCTGGCCTTCAGCGTCGCGCTGCAGGAAAGTACAAAAAATGGTTCTGGCCATACTCATTCCTCTTTGTCTTGCCGATACTAAACCATTGCACCGACACGTAATTGCTGTAACAGGCGCTCCACGGGAGCCGCCAGCCCGACTGATGGCGGTTGCGCTAAGTTATACCAGAGAGCGGTGCCTTCATCCATGCAGGAGGTGAATGAGGACACGGGAAGCCACATAGGCACAATATCCAGATGGAAATGGCTGAAGGTATGACGGAACGCGTTGAGTTGCGTCAGGGTATCGGCCGCAATGCCGCGCTGTTCAAGCCATGCCCGAAGCGAAGCTTCATCCTCAAACTGTGGGAAGCAGTATAGACCACCCCACAGGCCACTCGGCGGGCGCTGGGCGAGAAACACCTCGTCGCCATGCTGCATCAGCAGCATGTACCCGGTGCGTTCAGGCAGCGTCTGCTTCGGTTTTTTCCCCGGATACTGCGCCCAGGAGTGGTTCGCATAGGCCACGCAGAGGTTATTTACCGGGCAGAGTTCGCACTTCGGTTTTGAACGGGTGCAGACCATCGCGCCCAGATCCATCATCGCCTGGTTAAAACGCTCCACCCCTTTCGCCGGAGTGACCGCTTCACTGATCTCCCACAGGCGCTTCTCAACCTCTTTCTTGCCCGGCCAGCCTTCTACGGCGTAGCAGCGTGCCAGCACGCGCTTGACGTTGCCGTCGAGAATAGGGAAATGCTTGCCTAAAGACAGGGAAAGGATTGCGCCTGCGGTTGAACGCCCGACGCCGGGCAAATCCGCCACCTCGTCAAAGGTCTCCGGGAATTTACCGTTGTGGCGGGTGGCGACCTGCTGTGCGGCTTTGTGCAGGTTGCGCGCGCGGGCGTAATAGCCGAGGCCTGTCCACAGGTGCAGTACCTCGTCTAACGGCGCGTTGGCCAGATCGGTGATTGTCGGGAAGCGCGCCATAAAACGCTCGAAGTAAGGAATGACCGTCGCGACCTGCGTTTGTTGCAACATCACCTCGGAGAGCCATACTTTGTAAGGCGTTTTTTCAATTTGCCAGGGCAGGGTTTTTCGCCCGTATTTGTCGTACCAGTCCAGCACCTGGGCTGAAAATTGAGAGGCTTGCATGGTCATCGATTCGCTTAATCAGGGAGGCAGATTGCAGCACAGCGTCAATCTGCTGTAAACCGGATCTTTCCCATGCTTGCATAGAAGCCTTAACTTTGGATAATGCCCGTTTCCCGTACACTCTCACAAGCAGACAACTCTTTTATGAAAAACGACGTCATTTCACCGGAATTTGATGAAAACGGTCGCCCGCTGCGCCGTATTCGCAGCTTTGTCCGCCGTCAGGGCCGCCTGACAAAAGGGCAGCAACACGCGCTGGACAACTACTGGCCGGTGATGGGCGTTGAGTTCAGCGAGCAGCCGCTCGACTTTACCGAGCTGTTTGGTCGCGATGCGCCAGTGACGCTGGAGATCGGTTTTGGCATGGGCACCTCGCTGGTCACTATGGCGAAAGCGCGACCGGAGCAGAACTTCCTCGGTATTGAAGTGCACTCGCCAGGCGTCGGTGCGTGTCTGGCAACGGCCCATGAAGAGGGCGTTGAGAACCTGCGCGTTATGTGTCACGACGCGGTGGAAGTGCTGCATAAAATGATTCCTGACAATTCTTTGAACATGGTTCAGCTCTTTTTCCCTGACCCGTGGCACAAAGCGCGTCATAATAAACGCCGTATCGTTCAGGCGCCGTTTGCCGAGCTGGTGAAAAGTAAGCTTAAGCTGGGCGGCGTCTTCCACATGGCGACCGACTGGGAACCTTATGCGGAACACATGCTGGAAGTGATGTCGTCGCTGGACGGGTATAAAAACCAGTCTGAAAGCAACGACTACGTACCGCGTCCGGATTCACGTCCGGTGACAAAATTTGAACAGCGTGGCCATCGTCTTGGTCACGGCGTATGGGACTTAATGTTCGAGAGGGTGAAATAATGGCAAAGAATCGTAGCCGTCGTCTGCGTAAAAAGATGCACATCGAAGAATTCCAGGAAGTGGGTTTCTCCGTTGCCTGGCGTTTCCCGGAAGGCACCAGCGTTGAGCAGATCGATCAGGACGTTGATGCGTTCATCAACGAGGTGATCGAACCCAACAAGCTGGCCTTCGACGGTAGCGGCTATCTGGCGTGGGAAGGTCTGATTTGCACCCAGGAAGTGGGGAAATGCACCGAAGAACATCAGGCGCTGGTACGCAAATGGCTTGAAGACCACAAACTGGAAGATGTCCGCGTCAGCGAACTTTTCGACGTTTGGTGGGACTAATAAAGCAAGAACGGGGCCAGCATTAGCTGGCCCATTTTGTCTGAGGGAGTGTTGAAGATGCGTAAAACGTTGCTGGCGGTTGCTTTACTGGCAATCGGAACCACCGCCCATGCGGAGTATAAATGTAGCGTCACCCCGCGTGACGACGTGGTATTAAGCCCGCAAACCGTGCAGGTTAAGGGCGAGAATGGCAATCTGGTGATCACGCCGGATGGCAACGTGACGTTTAACGGCAAACAGCAAAACCTGACGGCCGCCCAGCGCGAGCAGGCGATGGACTACCAGGCCGAGTTGCGTACCGCGCTGCCATGGATAAACGATGGCGCGCTGACCCGCGTTGAGAAGGGCCGCGTGGCGCTGGATAAAATCATCACCAAAGAGGTGGGGGAGAGCAGCAATATGCGCACCCGCCTGACGAAGCTGGATAAACAGCTGAAAGAACAGATGAACCGCATTATTGAGACGCGCTCTGATGGCCTGACGTTCCACTATAAGGCGATCGATCAGGTGCGAGCCGACGGTCAGCAGCTGGTGAACCAGGCGATGGGCGGCATTCTCCAGGACAGTATCAACGAGATGGGCGCCAAAGCGGTGCTGAAAGGCGGCGGTAATCCGTTGCAGGGTGTACTGGGTAGCCTGGGCGGACTGCAAACCTCGATTCAGAACGAGTGGAAGAATCAGGAAGCCGATTTCCAGCAGTTCGGCAAAGACGTGTGTAAACGCGTGGTGTCCCTGGAAGACAGCCGGAAGGCGCTGGTGGGGACGCTGAAGTAATTTACTTCACCCCTCACCCTAACCCTCTCCCCAAAGGGGCGAGGGGATGGTTTGCTCCCTCTCCCTTTCAGGGAGAGGGCCGGGGTGAGGGTTGCAGCATTTGCAGTGTTTCAAGGATCTTTTCTAACACCACCTCTTCGTTATCCCAGAGTTCGTTGTTCCAGAAACGAATGACGTACCAGCCCTTTCGATTTAGCCAGAGCGTCCTTTGACGATCGTATTCCTGATTCTCATCATGTTGCCCGCCATCCAGCTCAACAGCCAGACGAGCCGCGCAGCAGGCGAAATCCAGAATGTAATTACCTACCGGATGCTGTCGACGAAATTTATAATTTTCGAAACGGCGGCTGCGCAGTAGATACCAAAGCCGCCTTTCTTCTTTTGTCAGCTCACGTCTGAGCTGTTTTGCATAAGAACGAGTAATTTCCATCCCCACACTCTGCCAGCCTTTCCCTCAACCAGCAGAACGGGATGTAAAATCCTGAATCAGCCTTCAGGATTTTCAGCGAGGAACAGCTCAAGAAGGGAGTTTAGGAACAGCTTACCGTGCTCGGTGATCTGCCAGTACTCATTACACTCGGTCAGATACCCCTGCGCCAACGCCTCGTCAATCTGCGGACGAATCACCGACTCTGACAACCCGGTGTAGAGCGCAAACTCCGCGCGCGGTGCGGCTTCCAGCAGACGGAAGCGGTTCATAAAGAACTCAAACGGCTTATCCACCGCCTCGACGTCATGCTGACGCTCCAGGTAGCGGCCTTCCATAAACCCGCGCGGATGACGCGTTTTTGCAGTGCGCAGAATGCGCCCGTCCGGGAAGGTCACTTTGCCGTGTGCCCCGCAGCCAATCCCCAGATAATCACCAAAGCGCCAGTAGTTCAGGTTGTGCTGACACTGATAGCCCGGCTTCGCATACGCCGAGGTTTCGTATTGCTGATACCCCGCCGCGGTCAAAAGCTGGTGGCCCTGCTCGAAGATATCCCACAGCGCGTCATCGTCCGGCAGCACCGGAGGACGGGAACCAAACAGGGTGTTCGGTTCAATGGTCAACTGATACCACGACAGATGCGGCGGGTTCAGTTCAATTGCCTGACGCAAATCGTCCAGCGCTTCTTCGAGGGACTGATCCGGCAGGCCGTGCATCAAATCAAGGTTAAAACTGCGCAGCCCAAGCCCCGTTGCCAGGTTTGCCGCGCGCTTTGCCTCTTCCGGGCCGTGAATGCGCCCCAGACGCTTCAGCTTTGGCTCGCTAAAGCTCTGCACGCCGATGGAGATACGGTTCACGCCCGCGCGCTGATACTCGACAAAACGGTCGGCCTCAACGGTGCCCGGGTTGGCTTCCATCGTAATTTCAGCATCCGCTGCCAGGTTCAGGCGTGCGCGCACACCGTCCAGCAGCGTCTGCATCGCCGGGCCTGAAAGCAGGCTCGGCGTACCGCCACCAATAAAAATGGTCTTCACTTCACGTCCCTGTGCGTACGGTACATCGGCATCCAGATCGGCCAGCAGATGCGCGACGTAATCATCGTGCGGCACTTCGCCCTTCAGCGCGTGCGAGTTGAAATCGCAGTACGGGCATTTCTGCACGCACCATGGGATGTGAATATAAAGACTCAGAGGTGGCAAATTAGCCATTACGCAGTGCTTCCAGTAACAGTTTCAGGGCGCGTCCACGGTGGGAGATCGCGCTTTTCTCTTCGCGGGTGAGTTCCGCAGCGGTTTTGCCCTCGGTCGGGACAAAGAAAATCGGGTCGTAACCAAAGCCGCCGTTGCCCGCCGCTTCACGGGTGATCACGCCCGGCCAGCTGCCGTGACAGACAATCGGCGTGGGATCTTCCGCGTGACGCATGTAGACCAGCACGCAGTGGAACTGCGCGGTACGCTGTTCGTCAGGGACGTCGTTCAGGGCCACAAGCAGCTTTTCCAGGTTCTGCTGGTCGGTGGCGTCCACCCCGGAATAGCGGGCGGAGTAAATCCCCGGCGCACCGCCCAGAAAATCCACGGCCAGACCGGAGTCATCGGCAATCGCGGGCAGCCCGGTGATCTGCGCCGCATGGCGCGCTTTCAGAATGGCGTTTTCGATAAACGTCAGGCCGGTTTCTTCGGCGGAGTCCACGCCCAGCTCGGTCTGAGCCACCACGTCCAGCCCAAAATCATGTAATAGCGAGGCCAGCTCGCGCACTTTACCGGCGTTACCGGTGGCGAGAACAACTTTCTGCATGGTTTAGTCCTGTTTTGTCAGAGCCGCGACTTCCGTCGGGATAGATTGCGGGTTAAGGATTTTTACCTGTTTATGCCGGCCAAGTTCACCTTTCTCAATGATGACCTGGCTTTTAGCGACGCGAAACTGTTTTGCCAGATATTTAGTCAGATGCGCATTCGCCTGGCCGTCAACGGGCGGGGCAGTGATGGCGACTTTTAGCTCGTCGCCATGCAGCCCAACAATGCTGTCGCGGCTGGCTTTCGGCTGAATGTACAGCCGTAAAACCAGCCCGTCGGCGCAGGGGCTAACTGCACTCATAACGCCATCCACAGCCCCGGCAGCAGCATATTACCCGTCGCCTGTAACAGTTCCGCGATACCCATATTCAGCACGTACAGCAGCAAAACGAGAAGCATCGGGGAGAAGTCGATTCCGCCCATCGCAGGCAGCAGGCTACGGATCGGACGCAGCAATGGTTCAGTCAGCTGAATCAACGCGTACTCCACCGGGCTACGGCCCCGGCTTACCCAGCTCATAATCGCCATCACCAGCAGGACCCAGAAGATCAGCGAGCCGACGGTTTTAACCAGGATCAGAACGGCTGAAATCCAGATAATCGGCTGGAAAGTGATGACCATAAACAGCACGATCGCTTTGATAACGCTCAGAATAAACGCCATCAGCAGAGATGAACTGTCAATCGGCCCCATTGCCGGAATGATGCGGCGAAGCGGCCCCACAATGGGCTGCGTGATTTTCACGATAAATTGTGAGAATGGATTGTAAAAATCACAACGGGCCCACTGCATCCAGACGCGCAGTAGCAGCGCCATCGTATACAGTTCAATGACCGTTGAAAGCAGGAAAGTCAACGTCTTCATGGCGTTCCTCAGGTTTCCTTATTATTGGGTGTAATCGCGCGCACCGAAAATTGCTGTGCCGATGCGCACCATGGTGCTGCCTGCCGCGATGGCGGCTTCCATATCGTCCGACATGCCCAGAGAAAGCGTGTCTACCGTGTCATAGCGCGCTTTAAGCGCCTCAAATGCTACAGCCATTTGCTGTGCTACGGCAAACTGCCTTTCATAACTTGACTCTGGTGCCGGAATGGCCATCAGTCCGCGCAGGGTTAAGCGCGGCAGCGCCGCCACGTCCGTCGCCAGCGCATCCAGTTCGCTCAGCGTAATGCCGGACTTGCTGTTTTCATCACTGATGTTGATTTGAATCAGCACGTTAAGCGCTGGCATCTCCATAGGGCGCTGGTCGCTCAAACGGGTAGCGATACGCAGACGATCGATGGTGTGACACCAGTCGAAGTGCTCTGCTACCAGACGGCTTTTGTTCGACTGTAGCGGACCGATAAAGTGCCACTGCAGGTCTGTATTTTCCCGCTCCCGGAAAGCGCGAATCTTATCTACGCCTTCCTGCACATAGTTTTCACCAAAGGCACGATGACCGGCGGCTATCGCTTCTGCGATGGCGCTCGCAGGCTTGGTTTTGCTGACTGCAAGCAACGTAATTTCTTCTGAAGCACGGCCGCAACGCGTTGCCGCGGCTGAGATTTTGTCCCGGACCTGTGCCAGGTTATGCGCAATGTCGTTCATTTTCCGAGGAGTTGTCTATGGATGTGGAAGAAATTGTGGCCCTTAGTGTAAAGCATAACGTCTCCGATCTACACCTGTGCAGTGATTCACCACCGCGCTGGCGCAGGTCAGGCCGTCTTGAACCTGCGCCGTTTCCGCCCCCCGATGTGGAGGCGTTATTAAAAGCGTGGCTCAACGACGAGCAGCAGGGTGCCTGGTGGGCAAACGGGCAGGTAGATTTTGCCGTTACCCTCACAGGCGGTCAGCGGCTGCGCGGCAGTGCGTTTAAGCATATGCACGGCGTTTCGATCGCGCTACGCCTGTTGCCGCTGACGTGTCCGCAGCTCTCTGCGCTAGGCGTGCCGCGCGCGATCCCGGAGCTTTTGTCCAATGACAATGGCCTGATTCTGGTCACCGGCGCCACCGGCAGCGGGAAATCGACCACCCTGGCCGCGATGGTCGATTTTCTCAATCACCATACGGACGGGCACATTCTGACCCTGGAAGATCCGGTGGAGTTTATGTACCAGAGTGAACGTTGCCTCATCCGGCAGCGGGAGATAGGCCAGCATAGCCCGTCCTTTGCCGAGGCCCTGCGCAGTGCGCTGCGTGAAGATCCGGATGTGATTCTGCTTGGTGAGCTGCGCGACAGCGAGACGATACGCCTGGCGCTGACGGCGGCTGAGACTGGCCATCTGGTGTTGGCCACGCTGCACACGCGCGGCGCGGCGCAGGCGATCGAGCGCCTGGTCGATACCTTCCCGGCGCAGGAGAAAGATCCGGTTCGTAATCAGCTGGCGGGAAGCCTGCGTGCGGTACTGGCGCAGAAGCTGCGTCAGGATGTCCAGGGCGGGCGCGTGGCGCTGTATGAGCTACTGGTGAATACGTCGGCGGCGGCAAACCTGATCCGCGAAGGCAAAACCTGGCAACTGCCGGGCATTATTCAAACGGGGCAGCAGGCGGGGATGCAGAACTTTGAGCAGAGTCTGGCGGAGCGACGGGCGCAGGGGCGGCTGTAGGCCCCGGCGCTCAGTAACCCTGTTCGAAATAGCTTTCGAGGATAATGACGGCTGAAGCTGAATCCACGCTGCCTTTGTTCAACGCCCGGAAGCCACCGTGCTCGAACAGGCCAGCGCGTGCCTCGACGGTGCTCAAACGTTCATCGTGCAGCTTAACGGAGACGCCAAAGCGGCCATGGATTTTGTTCGCGAACTTGCGTGCGCGGGCGGTAAGCGGCTGCTCGGTGCCGTCCATGTTCAGCGGCAGACCGACAATCACGTCGTCCGGCTGCCACTCTTTGAGCAAGCGCTCAATAAGGTTCCAGTCCGGCGTGCCGTCGTTAGCTTTCAGCGCTGTGAGCGGGCGGGCGGTGCCGGTGATCCGTTGACCCACAGCGACGCCGATGCTTTTGGTGCCGAAGTCAAAGGCGAGAAGGGTGCCGCTCATTACGCGTGCCCCGCAACGCCAGGCATGGTCAGAATATCAATGCCAATCAGTTTTGCCGCGTCACGCCAGCGATCGGCGATAGGGGTTTTAAACAGGATATTCATATCCGCAGGGGCCGTCAGCCAGGCGTTGTCCAGAATTTCTTGTTCCAGCTGCCCTTTTTCCCAGGAAGCGTAGCCGAGCGCAACCAGCACCTCAGAAGGCTGATTTGCCGTGCCCAGTGTTTCGAGCACATCGCGAGAGGTGGTGACGACGGTGTTATCGGAGATACGAATGCTGGACGAGAAAACCGGCGGGGTATGCAGGATAAAGCCACGATCTTCTGCAAGCGGTCCGCCGAGCATCACCGGTTTATCAAGACGGATTTCCGGCAGCCGCGCTTCAGCAGGGATTTTCAGCTTGTCCAGAATGCCTTCGACCTGAAGGTTTTCCAGCGGCTTATTGATGATAATCCCCATTGCGCCGTCTTCGTTGTATTCGCAAATATAGACCACGGCGCGGCGGAAAATCGGATCCTGGAGAGCAGGCATGGCAATAAGAAAGTGATGCTGTAAATTCATTGTCAGAGGTACTGTTTCCTGGTTTAAAAAGCGACAGCGCCCAGTATGGGGATAAACACAGGCGCTGTCACAGGTTATTTCTGTAAACGTTTTTCGATAGCGTCCATCAGCATTCCGGTGATCGAGATCGGGAATTCCGCTTCGATCTCACGAATGC
Source organism: Enterobacter hormaechei subsp. hoffmannii (assembly GCF_001729745.1). Lineage (GTDB taxonomy): Bacteria > Pseudomonadota > Gammaproteobacteria > Enterobacterales > Enterobacteriaceae > Enterobacter > Enterobacter intestinihominis. The sequence continues at coordinate 3,742,778 of NZ_CP017186.1, read as the reverse complement.
AGGTCGGGCTGGTGACGTTCACTTCGGTCAGACGATCGCCGATGATATCGAGGCCAACGAAGATCAGGCCTTTGGCTTTCAGCGTAGGGCCGACGCGGCGGGCAATTTCCCAGTCGCTTTCGCTTAACGGACGCGGTTCGCCACGACCTCCGGCCGCCAGGTTGCCACGGGTTTCACCACCCTGCGGGATACGCGCCAGGCAGTAAGGCACCGGCTCGCCGTCTACAACCAGCACACGCTTGTCGCCGTCTTTAATGGCCGGCAGATAGTTTTGCGCCATGCAGTAGCGGGTCCCCAGCTCGGTCAGCGTTTCGGCAATCACGCCAATGTTCGGGTCGCCCTCTTTCACGCGGAAGATCGATGCGCCGCCCATGCCGTCCAGCGGCTTCATGATGATGTCGCCGTGCTTCTGCCAGAATTCTTTCAGCTGCGTTTTGCTGCGGGTGACCAGCGTTTCCGGCGTCAGGTCAGAGAACCATGCGGTATAGAGCTTCTCGTTGCAGTCGCGCAGGCTCTGCGGCTTGTTGACGATCAGCGTGCCTTTCTCTTCGGCACGTTCAAGGATATAGGTGGAGTAAATGTATTCGGTGTCGAACGGCGGATCTTTACGCATCAGGATGACGTTAAGGTCGGCCAGGGCAATATCCTGCTCGGTGCCGAATTCGTACCATTTTTCGTAGTTCTGCTCGACGTTAACGATGCGGGTACGTGCGCGGGCTTCACCGTTGATCAGGTACAGATCGTTCATCTCCATATAGTGGAGTTCATAGCCGCGACGCTGCGCTTCCAGCAGCATAGCGAAGCTGGAATCTTTCTTAATGTTAATGTTTGCGATGGGGTCCATCACGATGCCGAGCTTAATCATCTTCTTCTCCGGTTATGGGTCTTTGCTTCAACCCAGATCGCCAAATCGCACCTGTAGCGCGGTAATGGCGGTGAGTGCCGTTGTCTCAGTGCGCAGAACGCGAGGTCCCAACAGAATATCAGTAAACTGGTAACGCGCCGTCATGGCAATTTCGTCAGCCGACAGGCCGCCTTCCGGGCCAATCAGCAGGCGTACGCGCTCAACGGGCAGCGGCAGCGTATTGATGCTGGCGCTGGCGCGCGGATGAAGATTAAGCTTAAGCCCGCTTTCCTCTTCTGCACACCAGTCCTCCAGATCCATCGCCGGGCGGATCTCCGGGATGCGGTTGCGGCCACTCTGTTCACAGGCTGCAATGGCAATTTTCTGCCACTGCTGGATCTTTTTGTTCAGACGTTCCGCATCCAGTTTAACGCCGCAGCGCTCAGAAAAAAGTGGCGTAATGAGGCTTACACCCAGTTCAATGGATTTCTGAATGGTGAACTCCATCTTTTCCCCGCGCGACATCACCTGGCCAAGGTGAATGTGCAGCGGGGATTCCCGGTCGTCCACGTCGCCACGCAGCACCTTCACGTGCACGCTTTTTTTATCGGCGCGCGTAATTTCAGCGTCAAAAATCTGATTAGAGCCGTCAAAGAGCTGAATCGCCTGGCCTGCGCCCATGCGCAGCACGCGGCCTACGTGGTTTGCGGCATCATCAGACAGGGCGATTTCGCCGCCTAGGGTAATCAGTTCAGGGTGATAGATGCGAGGGATGCGCATAGTCAGAAATTCCATGTGTCATGCGATATAAGCGAATTGCCGTAGTGTAGGTTAGCTCTTTTGCGCCTGGCAAGCCCGCTGGACGTAAGGGTTGTGATTCCCCTGGACTTTGGCGATACGTTCGTCGCGCTGGCATTCCCAGTCCGTCACCGGGTAGAGCTTGTCCCAGGCATTGAAGAGTTGCGTCTGCTGGCGGGAAAGGTTGAGATCGTAGCGGTCACGCATATAGAAGTAAGTGCGGGCGATGCTGCCGCGCGCGCGGGCAGGCGGTTCGGCGAGTTTCTCTTTGAAATCGACCTTCATGGCGCACTGACCGTACTGGCCTTCGCCACCGTTCCACTGGCTGTACATGAAGTTTCCGCGGTCGCCATTGACTTCACCCACTGCGGGTTGCAGGTTGTGCATATCGCTTTCCATCTGGCGGTAGACCGGATCTTTTGCGCAATTTTTACGTCCACCGTCCTGCCAGCACTGGCGCTGGTGGCCAAACTGCCAGGCCGGAACAACGTGTTCCCATTCGATTCGGCTGGCGCGGTTCTCGTTCTTGCGCACCTTATAGCCGCAGGATCCCAGATCCACGACCCCTTTCTTACCCTGCCAGTTAATTTTACAGCCGCAGTAGAAATCACCCGGTACGTCGGCGTTAATCTTTACGCCTGCGGTTTTTGCCTGTGAGAAACTGTGAATACCGTCGGCCAGAGCATGGCCGGAGAGCGCCGTCGCCAGAAAAGCGACTGCGAGAGAAACATTACGGGACATCTTACACTCCGTGTCAAAACGAGCCCGCAACGTAACGAATGTTGTTCCCGTATGCAATCAGTCAGATCAGGAAAGTTCCTGAAAGTTCGAGCGATTATTCCGCCACCAGTGGTTCGCCGCACTTTACGCAGCGATAGGTAGCCTCGCCGCGCACCACGCGGTTGTGACGGCGGACGGTAAGCTGGTGCTGCTGGCACTGGCAGCGGTAGGGAAACGTATTGCGGCGTACCGATTCCAGCTCGAACTGGTGGGTGCGGCGAGCCGGAACGCCGAGCACCGCCTCCATCATCCATTTCCACTCTTTGCCGTGCGGCGCGACGCGGCCAAAGTGTTTCCACACCAGAAGGTGGGCCAGCTCGTGCGGCACCACTTCTTCGATAAACGCCTGCTGATTTTCCATCATCAACACCGGATTCAGGCGGATCTCATACGATTCCAGCCAGGCGGTGCCCGCCGCGGTGCCACGCTGCTGATAGACCAGCTTCGGTTCAGGATAATTGCGGCCGAGCTTCAGGTTGGCCTGGGCGAGTTTTTCCCGCAGGCTGCGCATAACGGCTTGCTGAATGGCGATGGGGAGACGGGGAGATTTCATAGGGGCAGAGCATAAAGCGGGAAGCGGGGAGGCGCAAGAGGCGCCTCCCCGCAGGAGGATCAGTCGTGTGCGCCGATTTCGCGCAGAGGACGACCTTTCATCAGGTTACGTTCAATGTGTTCCAGTGAAACATGTTTGGTTTCAGGAACCAGCCAGATCGTGAGAACAATAAAGAACAGGTTCAGACCGGCGTAGACCCAGAAGGTATTGGCATTACCCAGGGTATTGAGCATGGTCAGGAACGTTGCGCCGACGATCATGTTGGCAATCCAGTTGGTTGCGGTAGAGCAGGTGATACCAAAATCACGCCCTTTCAGCGGCTGGATCTCAGAACACAGTACCCAAATCAGCGGACCGGCGCTCATCGCAAACCCAATGATAAACATCAGCAGCATCGCCACGGCGAAGTACTGTGCCGTTGGGGAGTGAATGCCCATGTGCATCATGGTACCCAGCACGCCCATCCCGATGGCCATCACCAGGAAGCCCAGCGTCAGGGTTGGTTTACGCCCCCAGCGGTCCACCAGACCGATAGCGATAAAGGTCGCCAGCACGTTGGTCAGGCCGACGATCACGGTGCCCCACATCTGTTCGGTGGTGTTGGTGTAGCCCGCCAGTTCGAAGATTTTCGGCGCGTAATACATGATGACGTTCATCCCGGTGAACTGTTGCATGATCTGTAACAGCACACCGAGGAACACCGCGCGGCGGAAGTTGCTGTTCTCTTTGAACAGCGCCCAGCCGGACTGTTTGACCTTCAGGCTTTCGCGGATCTCTTCCAGCTCGTTTTTGGCTTCGGCGCTGGTATCACGCAGGCGTAAGAGCACGCGTTCGGCATCGTGGAAGCGGCGTTTGGCGGCGAACCAGCGCGGGCTGTCCGGCAGGAAGAAGACACCAATCAGCAGCAGAATGGCCGGAATGATGATGACGCCCAGCATCCAGCGCCATGCGCCGCTGTAGCTGAAGGCGGTATCGGAAAGATAAGCCCCCAGAATACCGATGGTGATCATCAGCTGGTACATGGAAATCATGCTGCCGCGGATTTTTTCCGGTGCGATTTCAGACAGGTACAGCGGGGCAGTATAAGACGCCACGCCCACTGCCAGACCGAGCAGCACGCGGGAGAGGATCAGCACTTCAACGTTAGGCGCAGCGGCAGAGAACAGTGAGCCGGCAACGAACAGGATCGCGCCGATCATCAGGCTCTTTTTACGCCCGAGCTTAAAGGAGAGCCAGCCGCTGCCGACCGCGCCGACGGCGGCACCGAACATCATGGAGCTGACCACCCATTCCTGAGTGTGTGCGCTAATCTGGAACTCATCGGTGATGAAAGGTAATGCACCGGCAATTACGCCAATATCCAGGCCAAAGAGTAATCCTGCCAGAGCGGCGAGGAAGCAGACGAAGAACGTCATTGCCTTATTGGACGTACGCCCCTGTTTATTATTGTCAGGCATTATGCCCTCCAGTTGGGTTATCAGTTTTTACGATATTAAGAGTAGGTGAGCGGCTCATAAAAATATGTGAGTCAAATCACAACGGTGTAATCGGTTACACTAGTTTGTAACCGTAAAAATAATTAAAGCTTTGAAAATATAGAGGTAAATTAATTGATATGCATCGCGTTTGCACAAATTTCAGACTTAACTGAAAGGGAATGTAACAGCAGAAGAAATGCGATCATGCAAAGAGAATATTCTGAAAGCGGGGTATAGAGAGTGAGGTGTAAACGGTTCCAAACATTGCCGGGTGGCGGCTGCGCCTTACCCGGCCTACAAAAATTCACTACCCGTAGGTCAGGTAAGGCATAGCCGCCACCCGACATAAAAAAGGCCAGCACAAAGGTTGGCCTGTTTAAGCTGCTGGCAGTCGATTATTTCAGACCGGCAGCATCACGCAGCAGGGCGGCTTTGTCGGTTTTTTCCCAAGGGAAATGTTCGCGACCAAAGTGACCGTACGCTGCGGTTTCCTGGTAGATTGGGTGCAGCAGATCCAGCATCTGAATCAGACCGTATGGACGCAGGTCGAAGAACTCACGCACCAGCAGGGTCAGCTGTTCAGAAGGCACTTTTTCAGTACCGAAGGTTTCCACCATGATGGAGGTTGGCTCAGCCACGCCGATGGCGTAGGAAACCTGAATTTCACAGCGGTCAGCCAGGCCCGCAGCAACGATGTTTTTCGCCACATAACGTGCAGCGTACGCCGCAGAACGGTCCACTTTAGACGGGTCTTTACCGGAGAACGCGCCGCCACCGTGGCGCGCCATGCCGCCGTAGGTATCTACGATGATTTTACGACCGGTCAGACCGCAGTCACCCATTGGGCCGCCGATAACGAAGCGTCCGGTTGGGTTGATGAAGAATTTGGTCGCAGAGCTCAGCCATTCAGTTGGCAGAACCGGCTTGATGATCTCTTCCATCACCGCTTCCTGCAGGGATTTCTGGTCAATCTCTTCAGCATGCTGCGTGGAAAGAACCACGGCATCAATGCCGACGATTTTCCCGTCGTCATACTGGAAGGTCACCTGGCTTTTCGCATCCGGACGCAGCCACGGCAGGGTGCCGTTTTTACGCACTTCAGCCTGACGCTGCACCAGACGGTGTGCGTAAGTCACCGGCGCTGGCATCAGCACGTCGGTTTCGTTGGTCGCGTAGCCGAACATCAGGCCCTGGTCGCCCGCGCCCTGTTCCAGCGGATCGGCACGGTCAACGCCCTGGTTGATGTCCGGGGACTGTTTGCCGATAGCGCTCAGTACGGCGCAGGAGTTGGCATCAAAGCCCATATCAGAATGTACATAACCGATCTCACGCACCGTGTTACGGGTGATCTCTTCGATATCAACCCATGCGCTGGTGGTGATCTCACCGCCAACCAGAACCATGCCGGTTTTGACATAGGTTTCACACGCTACGCGCGCCTTTGGATCCTGCGCGAGGATCGCATCCAGCACCGCATCGGAGATTTGGTCAGCAATTTTATCAGGATGTCCTTCTGATACGGACTCGGACGTAAACAGGTGTTTTGCCATGTTTTATTTCACCTAAAAGGAATTTGGTTAGCTCGAACTGCTGTGTGGAATAGCCAAAGGAGATAATTCTACCAAGGCCTGCAGGATTTTGACACTGGCAGTCTGAGTGTTAATCGGTATGGATGGATTAACATCTGGACGTCTATTTTAGGTCACTTCTTCACCCGATTTCCAGTTTTTTTTGACTCACCTCTCACTGCGTTGAAAACACGGCTGGAAATTTTTCCTGACGGCGCTGGCAACCTGCGCATTTTTGTTTTGCTTTTTAGCGACCTTCTCGGTATAAAACGCGGCGCGCGGCTCATATAAAATAAGCGCTCGATGAACACATCGTGTCGCCACTTCCAGCCGGGTTAAGCAGTGAACTTTTAGCTTTGGCTTGTGGTCCGTTTCAGCAGAGGCGGCCGTGGAGGTGATACGAGATAATGAACCATTGTTTTCCGCTCATTCAGCGCAGCCGTTCTGGCGCGCATTTGATTCCCACCCGCACTTCTGGTCTAAACACCTGCCGATGTTATACCCATCTCGGTGCTTCTCAGGATTCCAGAGCCGGTCACGCTTTGTGAAAACTGAACAAGGGCGCTCTTGTTAATACAGGAGTTTTCTCGTGGTTTCGCCGAACCTTGTCATACAGAGTTCGGATACGTGTTTTACAATGATATGAATAAGAAACCGGTCGCACGGTCTGGATTTCAGCATACTCTGCTGAGAAATGGAGCCGTTAATGGGTTGTTATCGCCGTATAACGCTGCGATAGTAGTCAACTGTTTTACACTTAATACAAAGAGTTGAGGTTCGCTATGTCTGACGACATGTCTTCGCTTTCGCCTTCGTCAGCAGGCGAACAGGGTGTACTACGTTCTATGCAGGAGGTTGCGATGAGCTCCCAGGAAGCCAGCAAGATGCTGCGCACTTACAATATTGCCTGGTGGGGCAATAACTACTACGACGTTAACGAGCTGGGCCACATCAGTGTCTGCCCGGATCCGGACGTCCCGGAAGCGCGCGTGGATCTCGCTAAGCTGGTGAAAGCCCGTGAAGCCCAGGGTCAGCGCTTGCCTGCACTGTTCTGCTTCCCGCAGATCCTGCAACATCGCCTGCGTTCTATTAACGCCGCGTTCAAACGCGCGCGGGAATCGTATGGTTATAACGGCGACTATTTCCTCGTTTACCCGATCAAGGTAAACCAGCACCGTCGCGTGATTGAGTCCCTGATCCACTCCGGCGAACCGCTGGGCCTGGAAGCTGGCTCCAAAGCGGAGCTGATGGCGGTTCTGGCGCACGCGGGCATGACCCGGTCGGTGATCGTCTGTAACGGCTATAAAGACCGCGAATACATTCGTCTGGCGCTGATTGGCGAGAAGATGGGCCACAAGGTCTATCTGGTGATCGAGAAGATGACCGAAATCGCGATCGTGCTGGAAGAGGCCGAGCGTCTGAACGTGATCCCACGCCTTGGCGTGCGTGCGCGACTGGCGTCGCAGGGTTCCGGTAAATGGCAGTCTTCCGGCGGTGAAAAATCCAAGTTCGGCCTCGCGGCGAACCAGGTGCTTCAGCTGGTGGAAATACTGCGCGAGCGCGGTCGTCTGGACAGCATTCAGCTGCTGCACTTCCACCTTGGCTCGCAGATGGCCAACATTCGCGACATCGCCACCGGCGTGCGTGAATCGGCACGTTTCTACGTTGAGCTGCACAAGCTTGGCGTAAATATTCAGTGCTTTGACGTGGGCGGTGGCCTGGGCGTGGATTACGAAGGGACACGCTCGCAGTCTGACTGCTCGGTCAACTACGGCCTGAACGAATACGCCAACAACATTATCTGGGCGATTGGCGATGCCTGCGAAGAGCACGGCCTGCCGCACCCGACGGTGATCACCGAATCCGGCCGCGCGGTCACTGCGCACCATACGGTGCTGGTCTCTAACATCATCGGCGTTGAGCGCAGCGAAATCACTGAAGCCACGCCTCCGGCAGACGATGCCCCACGTTCCCTGCAAAGCATGTGGGAAACCTGGCAGGAGATGCACGAGCCGGGCACGCGTCGTTCTCTGCGCGAATGGCTGCACGACAGCCAGATGGATCTGCACGACATTCACGTCGGTTATTCTTCAGGCACCTTTAGCCTGCAGGAACGCGCGTGGGCGGAGCAGCTCTATCTGAACATGTGCCATGAAGTGCAGAAGCAGCTCGATCCGAGCAACCGCGCGCACCGTCCGATTATCGACGAGTTGCAGGAACGTATGGCGGACAAAATGTACGTCAACTTCTCCCTGTTCCAGTCGATGCCGGATGCCTGGGGTATCGACCAGCTGTTCCCGGTTCTGCCGCTGGAAGGGTTGAATCATGCGCCTGAACGCCGCGCGGTGCTGCTGGACATTACCTGTGACTCAGACGGCGCGATTGACCACTACGTCGACGGTGACGGTATCGCAACGACCATGCCAATGCCGGAGTACGATCCGGAGAACCCGCCAATGCTGGGCTTCTTTATGGTGGGTGCGTATCAGGAGATCCTCGGCAACATGCACAACCTGTTCGGTGATACCGAAGCGGTTGACGTGTTTGTCTTCCCTGACGGCAGCGTGGAGGTTGAGCTGTCCGACGAAGGGGACACCGTGGCGGATATGCTCGAATACGTTCAGCTGGATCCGAAAAAACTGCTCACCCAGTTCCGCGATCAGGTCAAAAACACCGGTCTGGACGATGCCTTGCAGCAGCAGTTCCTGGAAGAGTTTGAAGCGGGTCTGTACGGGTATACGTATCTGGAAGACGAGTAGTAAAACCTCCCTCTCCCGGTGGGAGAGGGTTGGGGTGAGGGCATCAGACCGCACGATGCCCTATACTCACTTGAACCCGTATGAATTAACGGCGATAATTCGCCCCACTATGCGATTTACGAATCAATCCCTTCCTCGTCGGGTTTAACGACGCGGAGGGGATTTTTTTTCATCTGTTTTTAATGTATCGACTTTATAAGAGGTCAGGACATGAGCACTTTAGGTCATCAGTACGATAATTCTCTGGTATCTAACGCGTTTGGTTTTTTACGCCTTCCGATGAACTTCCAGCCTTACGACAGCGATGCTGACTGGGTGATCACCGGCGTACCGTTCGATATGGCAACGTCCGGTCGTGCGGGTGGACGTCATGGCCCGGCGGCAATCCGTCAGGTTTCCACCAACCTGGCCTGGGAGCACAACCGCTTCCCGTGGAACTTCGACATGCGCGAGCGCCTGAACGTGGTGGACTGCGGTGATCTGGTGTACGCCTTCGGTGACGCGCGCGAAATGAGCGAAAAATTGCAGGCGCACGCCGAGAAGCTGCTGGCGGCCGGTAAACGCATGCTCTCCTTCGGCGGTGACCACTTCGTGACCCTGCCGCTGCTGCGCGCCCACGCGAAGCACTTCGGTAAAATGGCGCTGGTGCACTTTGACGCGCATACCGACACCTACGCGAACGGCTGCGAATTCGACCACGGCACCATGTTCTACACCGCGCCGAAAGAAGGCCTGATCGATCCGAACCACTCCGTGCAGATCGGCATCCGCACCGAGTTCGACAAAGACAACGGCTTCACCGTACTCGACGCGGGCCAGGTGAACGATCGCGGCGTGGACGATATTCTGGCTCAGGTTAAGCAGATCGTCGGCGATATGCCTGTCTACCTGACCTTCGACATCGACTGCCTGGATCCGGCATTCGCACCGGGTACCGGTACGCCGGTGATCGGCGGCCTGACGTCAGATCGCGCCATCAAGCTGGTGCGCGGCCTGAAGGATCTGAACATTGTCGGGATGGACGTGGTGGAAGTGGCTCCGGCCTATGACCAGTCCGAGATCACCGCGCTGGCCGCGGCGACCCTGGCGCTGGAAATGCTCTACATCCAGGCAGCGAAAAAAGGCGAATAAGCCTTACGCGCTGATTGCTGCTGCGCGCCGCATGCGCAGCAGCAACATTCCCCAGGCCAGCGTGAAGGTGTGGACAAATCCCGGTTATTTCGCGGGCGATGACCATTCCCGTCAGCGAGCCTAACAAAGGCGAAACCGCGCAGACCGCGGCCCAAATCGCAATGCTGCTTAATAATCCCTGCCGATAATGAAGTTTGCTTTCAATAACCGGCGTTAATAATAGAGCGGAAAAACCATAACCCAGAAGAAAACAGTCATGAGTAGGTCCTGTAACATTCTTTTTTCATTTAACTGAAAATGTTCGGCAAATTCCGGGTTTAAAATCATTACCGAGATATTTACCCGATCGACGTACGAAATAATAATGAGTAATAAAAGCGCAATCGTGCCTTGCCATCTTGCCGTCATCATGTCCGCCTTACGTTTTTTGTGACTTATATTTTTCATCAATGTGATTGTCACGGAGCTAAAATGATTCACCTGTGAAACTCATTGTTTATTAAAGATAAATTAAAAATCAGTTTCACCGGTGAAACGCGAAAGAGGTGACGTTAATTTATTTTTAAAGAGTAAAAAGAAAGGAAGTCAATATCTTTTATTCAAAATAAGAGGCCATTAAAAAAACGTATTTCTCACGCTGTAATAATGAAAATTTCATATCGCTGCATTTTTTCGTGATCCCTTGCACACTTAGTTAATTAATTGCCGATCGATTAACAAATTCGTCACATTGTCGCTTGACGAAACATTCATCGCTTTTATATTGACCGTATTAAATAAGAAACAGAGTTTCATATATGAAACAAAAGCCTGGAGGATCGTGATGAGCTGGATAGGCGTATGTGACGCAGAACAAGTACAGGAAGATTTCCCTTTTAGCGGCAACGTCGACGGGAAAGAGATCGGCGTTTACCTGATCGACGGTGAATATTACGCGCTGGAAGACGTATGCCCCCACGCCTATGCCCTGCTGAGTCAGGGCTTCGTAGAAGACGGCAAGGTGGAATGCCCGCTGCACGAGGCGGTGTTCGACGTCAAAACCGGCCAGTGTCTGCACGGCCCCGGAGGACGCAACCTCAACCGTTACCCGGTTCGGGTCTTTGAAAATCAGATTCAGATTACCTTTGTTGAGGAGACCGTGGCATGAGCGACACGCTGAACTACAACCCGGCGCTGCCGGAAAGCCGCCAGTTTACCCCGCCGGCAGAGGGCGGTAATGGCGCCATTCACAAGCCGGGCGAGTACCAGAACCTGATCTGGCAGACCCGCAGCCGTGAGCCGGAAAGCTGGGAGGTGAAGCTGATTGCGACGCTGGAAGAGCTCTTCGAACAGGGCGTTGAAACCTTACCGGAGCTGGTAAACGGGCTGAACGCGGTGCGCATGCACGACCAGCAGGGTGAGCCGTGGAGCGACGCCAGCTTCCAGGCATTCTTACAGGTTAACGGCTACTGAGGGCAACGCGATGACGACGACCGTACAACACTATCTGGATAAAGGCCTGCGCGGCCTCTGGTATCCGGTGCTGGCGAGCTGGGAAGTGCAGTCTGCGCCGGTGGGCATCACCCGCCTGGGCGAGCAGATTGTGGTCTGGCGCAACAAAGACGGCCAGGTGCAGGCGCTGGAGGACCGCTGTCCGCACCGCGGCGCGCGCCTGTCGATGGGCTGGAACCTCGGCGACCGCATCGCCTGCTGGTATCACGGCGTAGAGGTGGCGGGCAACGGCGAGGTGAAAGACGTGCCCGCTGTGGATAAATGTCCGCTGGTCGGCCAGCAGTGCGTGCGCAGCTATAACGTGCAGGAGGCGCACGGCGCCATCTTCCTCTGGTTTGGCGTCACCGCGGATCAGCAGCCGGACGAACTGACCTTCCCGGATGAACTCGCCGACACGGACAGCTTCAGCAACTTCCTCTGCACCGCCGCGTGGAAATGCAATTACCAGTACGCGCTGGAAAACGTGATGGACCCGATGCACGGCACCTATCTGCACTCCTCCTCGCACTCGATGGCGGAAGGGGATCGCAAGGCCGACATGGTGCTCCAGCCGACCAAAACCGGCTTTATCTTTGAGAAGAAAGGGCAGAGCGGCGTCAACTTCGACTGGGTGGAGCTGGGCAACAGCGGCACCTGCTGGATGCGTCTCTCCATTCCGTACAAGAAGCGTTTCGGGCCGGGCGGCCACTTCTTTATCGTCGGCATGGTGGTGCCGGAAGATAACGACAACTGCCGCGTCTTCTTCTGGCGCATCCGCCGCGTGCAGGGCTGGCAGCGCGATATGTGGCGCTTCATGTACCGCAACCGGCTGGAAAAACTGCACTGGGAAGTGCTGGAGCAGGACCGCGTGGTGCTGGAGAGCCTGGCGCCAAACGCCCGCGATCATGAATACCTGTATCAGCACGACGTTGGCCTCTCGCGCCTGCGTCGCATGATGCAAAAGGCCGCCAAAGAGCAGCTGGCGATGCGTGAAGCACAGCAGGGGGCCGCCTGATGAACGGGCTGCTGAGCGGTAAGCGCATCGTCATAACCGGCGCCGCGCGCGGGCTGGGCTTTCACTTTTCCCAGACCTGCGCGGAGCAGGGCGCGGCGGTGGTGATGTGCGACATCCTCAAAGGCGAGCTGGCCGAGAGCGCCCACCGGCTGTGTGAGCAAGGCTATGCGATCGAATCGCACGTTATCGATCTGGCCGATCCGCAGTCCATTGAGCAGGTGTTCAGCGCGATTGGCGAGCAGGGGCAGATTGACGGTCTGGTGAACAACGCGGCGATGGCGACGGGCGTCGGCGGCAAAAATATGCTCGATTACGATCCGGATCTCTGGGATCGGGTGATGAGCGTCAACGTCAAAGGCACCTGGCTGGTAACGCGCGCCGCCGTACCGCTGCTACGCGAGGGGGCGGGCATCGTGAACGTCGCGTCCGACACCGCGCTGTGGGGCGCGCCGCGCCTGATGGCCTACGTCGCCAGCAAGGGCGCCGTGATTGCCATGACCCGGTCAATGGCGCGCGAACTGGGTGAAAAGCGTATACGCATTAACGCCATCGCGCCGGGGCTAACCCGCGTCGAGGCGACGGAATATGTCCCCGCCGAACGGCATCAGCTCTACGAAAACGGCCGCGCGTTAACGGGCGCGCAGCAGCCGGAAGACGTCACCGGCAGCGTGGTCTGGCTGTTAAGCGATCTGTCGCGGTTCATCACCGGACAGCTGATCCCGGTCAACGGCGGTTTTGTCTTTAACTAAGGTAGGGCGATGATGGCAAACGATCAGGAAGTGAAGTATCTGGTGCCGGGGCTGGAGCGCGGTTTACAGCTGCTGTTGGCCTTTGGCGAGCAGCATCGCGATCTGACCTTTGCCGAACTGCATCGGCTGGTGGATATGCCGAAGGCCACCGCCTATCGCGTGGTACAGACGCTGGAGTACATGGGATTTCTGGAGCGCAACACGCGCACCAATACCTTTTCGCTGGGCATGAACGTGCTGCGTCTTGGCTTTGAGTACATCGCCTCGCTGGACGTGGCGCAGGTCGGCCAGCCGGTGATCGAGCAATTGCGCGACGTGAGCCAGTGCAGCAGCCATCTGGCGATCCGCGACGGGCGCGACATTATCTATATCGCCCGCGTCAGCGCCGCCGGGTCGCGTATCAACCAGGTCAGCATTGGTACCCGTCTGCCGGTGCACTGCACCTCGCTGGGCCGCATGCTGTTGACCGATATTTCCCGCGCTGATTTCGAACAGCTGTTCCCGCATGAGCGCCTGCCGGGCAACACGCCGGGGCAGCTTCACGACCGTGAAGCCCTGTGGCAGATGGTGCAGCAGGACAAAGCCCGCGGGTATGTCATCGGCGAATCCTTCTTCCGCCACGGCATCTCTTCCATCGTCTACCCGGTGTATGACCGAAGCGGCCGCGTGGCGGCGGTGGTCAGCATTCTGGTGCCGTCGGAGGAGATCCCACTGAGCGACCGCGAGCGCCTGCAAAACGAGGTTCGCCTCGCGGCGGATAAAATTTCTGGCTTCTTAGGGTATCTGTCACAGGCCAGTTAAATCAGTGAGTTAACGTCAGGCGCTTGACTGCGTCGGGCATGTTTTACGCCCAATCTGGGCCAGATGAGGCAACGAACGATGAGTATAACCGGAATTGAAAAGCTGGAATTTGGTGTGGAAGACCTGACGCACTGCGCCAAATTTATGCGTGATTTTGGCCTGACGGGCGATGCCAGCGGCCAGCGTTTCACCACCCTGAGCGGCGCGCGCGTGGAGCTTAACCCGATCGACAGCCCCGACCTGCCGCCCGCGTTTGAAGCGGGCAACACTCTGCGCCGCATGACCTGGGCGGTTGCCAGCCAGTCTGAGCTGGATGCGCTGCGCCCGAAGCTGGCGCAACAGCCAGGTTTTCGTGAAGTGGGCGACGCGCTGGAATGCCTGGATCCGAACGGCATGACGCTGCGCGTGCAGGTGACCCAGCAGACCGACGTGGAGCTTAACGTCGAGCCAATAAACCAGTGGGGCGACGCCCGCCGTATCGACACGCCCAGCCCGGTTTACGATCGCGCCCAGCCGATCAACGTGGGGCATGTGGTGTTCTTCGTGGAAGAGCTGGCGGCAGTGGAGAAATTCTACCGCGAGGTGCTCGGCTTCCAGGTCTCGGATCGCTATATCAACCGCGCCGTGTTCCTGCGCTGCGGGGCGCGTGGCGGCCATCACAACCTGTTCTTGCTGCAACTGCCGAACCGCAAGCGCGGCCTCAACCATGTGGCCTTCACCGTGCGCGACATCCACGAGGTGATCGGCGGCGGTATCGCGATGAATAAACATGACTGGAGCACTTTTATCGGGCCGGGCCGTCATCCGGTGTCGTCGGCGTACTTCTGGTACGTCAACAGCCCGACCGGCGGCGCGTTTGAGTATTACACCAACGACGACTACCTGACCGAAAACTGGCAGCCGCGTGAGCTGGAGCACTCCCTGGTCTCCTTTACCGAATGGGCGGTGGAGGGCGGGATTGACCACGACACGCGCCGTCAGCAGAAAAAGCCGGAGGCGGTATGACATCGCGCATTGTCATTATCGGCGGCGGCCAGGCGGGCGGCTGGGCGGCGAAAACCCTGCGTGACGAGGGCTTCGACGGCGAGATTTGCGTGGTGGCGGAAGAGGAATGGGATTTCTACGAGCGGCCGCCGCTGTCAAAAGCGTCTCTGCTGGAGCCGGACTCCGCGCTTCCGCGGCTGTTTAGCGAAGAAGCGCAGCAGGCACTGAACCTGATCTGGTACCGCCCGCTGCGTGCTGAATCAGTCGATCGTGAAGAGAAAATCGTGCGTTTAAGCAACGGCGAACGTCTTAGTTACAACATCCTTTTAATCGCTACCGGCGGGCGGGCGCGCCTGCCTTCGCAGGCGTGGGCCAGCCATCCGCAGGTCTACACCCTGCGCCACTGGCAGGACGCGCAGCGCCTGAAAAGTCGCCTGTCGGAAAGTCACAAACTGGCGATTATCGGCGGCGGCTGGATTGGCCTTGAGATTGCCGCTTCCGCGCGGAAAAGCGGCGTAGCGGTCGCGCTATTCGAGCAGCAGCCTGCGCTGTGCATGCGCTCGGTGAGCGGCGAGGTGTCGCAGCGCCTGGAGGCCATCCACCGCGAGCAGGGGGTGGAGATCCGTACCGGCTGCGGCGTGCTGGAGCTGGAGGACGATAATGGCCTGCCGGTCATCCACTGCGACGGCAACCGTGAAACCTTTGATACGGTCGTGGTCGGGATCGGCGTCGATCTCAATCTGGAGCTGGCGCTTGATGCGGGGCTGAAAACCGGGCGCGGGATCGTGGTGGATGCCCATGGACGCACCTCGGATCCATTCATCTTTGCCGCTGGCGATGTGGCCCAGCACCATCACTACGGCCTGTGCATCCAGTCCTGGGCCTTCGCCCAGAATCAGGCGGTGGCGACGGCGAAAGCGAT
The DNA here is from genome assembly GCF_001729745.1 of Enterobacter hormaechei subsp. hoffmannii. GTDB lineage: Bacteria > Pseudomonadota > Gammaproteobacteria > Enterobacterales > Enterobacteriaceae > Enterobacter > Enterobacter intestinihominis. The sequence continues at coordinate 3,726,926 of NZ_CP017186.1, read as the reverse complement.
GCTCAACCCCGATGCGCCAGGTTATGACGACGCGCCGTGGCTGTGGTCGGATCAATATCAGCACAATATTCAGATCCTCGGTATTCCGCAGCCGGAGAGTAAAACGATAGTGCGTGAAGATGCGCTGTTCTTCTCGCTGGATGAAAACGGGCGGCTGACGCAGCTGGTAGCGTTCAACGATGCGCGCACCGTCAAGCTGGCGAAGCGCTGGATGGCGGCGGGGCGGGATCTGTCGAACGTACCGCTTGCCGACCCGACATTTTCACTGATGTCACTGCGATAGCTAACCCGCACCCGTAGGGGGAGAGATGACCACACTAGAGACGAACACCGCGCCGGTTGAGGCGAGCGGTGAGGGGACCCGCACGCCCGAAAAAGCGGTGCGCTGGGCCATCCCGTTGTCGCTGCTGGCCTGCGTGCTGCTGGCGTTTTTCGACAAAATCAGCATCGCGGCGCTCTTTTCGGATACCCATTTCCAGCAGGCGATGGGCATTGATTTCGACACCACGCGCCTCGGCATATTGATGAGCGCCTTCCTGCTGAGCTACGGCTTTTCGTCGGTATTTTTGAGCGGTTTAGGCGACAAAATCGCGCCGCTGCGCCTGCTCACCGGGATGATGGCTGTGTGGTGCGTGCTGATGGTGGCGATGGGCTTTACCCATAACTACACGCTGATGATCGTCCTGCGCATCCTGCTGGGCGTGGCGGAAGGGCCGCTGTTCCCGCTGGCTTTCGCCATCGTGCGCCACAACTTCCCGCAGCATCTGCAGGCGCGCGCCACCATGCTGTGGCTGCTGGGCACACCGGTAGGGGCGGCAATTGGCTTCCCGCTCTCCCTCTGGCTGCTGAACACCTTCGGCTGGCAGAGCACCTTCTTTGTCATGGCCATGCTTACCGTGCCGGTGCTTATCTTTGTACGCATCGGCCTGCGCGGGATCCGTCTGGAGGCTAAACCCGGCACTTCGCAGGCGTCACAGGACGAGCGGCGTGCCGCGCGGCGCGAGCTGTTCGTCAGCCCGCACTTCTGGATCATCTGCATCTTTAACATCGCGTTCCTGACCTACCTGTGGGGCATCAACGGCTGGCTGCCGGGCTACCTGATCAAAGGCAAAGGCATTCACCTTGAGCATGCAGGCTGGCTGTCGTCGATGCCGTTCATCGCCATGCTGGCGGGGGAAGTGATTGGCGCGTGGCTCTCGGACAGGGTCGATAAGCGCGCGGCGGCCTGCTTTATCTCGATGGCGGGGGCGGCGGTGGGGCTGGCGGCTGTGATGCACCTCGATACCCCGCTCGCCGTCATCGCGGCGATGAGCTTCAGCACCTTTATGTGGGGCACCGGCGCGCCCAACATTTTCGCCCTGCTGGCGAAGGCCACCCATCCCCGGGTGAGCGCCACGGCGGGCGGCATTTTCAACGGGCTGGGAAACTTTGCAGGCGCGCTGTCGCCGGCGGTGATGGGCGCGCTTATCGCCTTCACCCACAGCATGGATTCCGGGCTGATTTTTCTGGCGGTGATGGCGGCGGTGGGCTGCGTCCTGTTACTGCCGCTGCTGAGACGTTACTGAGGAGAGTGTCATGACTGATTCAACCGTAACCCACAAAACGGGCATCAAACCTGACCATCTGACGATGGAGGAGTGGGTCGAGTCGCGCATCGCGCGCTTCGAAGGCCGTAAATACGACTGGAACGCGCTGAAGTTCCAGGCCGATTTTGACCCGAAATACCGCCGGGCGCAGATGCGCTACATCGGCACCGGCGCAACCGGCGTAGCGAACGACACCAACACCGTGCAGGCGGACCATTTTACCTTCTCGACCATGGTACTGCCGTCGAAGTGCGAAGGGCCGCTGCACCTGCACGACGACGTGGAAGAGGTGTTCTTCATGCTCAAGGGGCAGATCACGCTGATGATCCAGGACGGCGACAACTACACCGAAACCGTGCTGCGCGAGCGTGACCTGATCTCCGTCCCGCCGGGCATCTATCGCGGCCTGTTTAACCACGGGGAAGAAGAGGCGCTGATGTGCGTCATGCTGGGGACCAACAAGCCGGAAATCCCGACCTATCCGTCCGACCATCCGCTCTCGAAAGTGAAGCGGAACTAAGGGGGCGCCATGACGGGTTTTCGTGAACAGGGAAGCGGCATTCCGCTGATGCTGCTACACGGGATCAGCTCTGGCGCTGCGTCCTGGCACAAGCAGATGGCACTGAACGGTTTTCGCGTGCTGGCGTGGGACATGCCCGGTTATGGCGAAAGCCCGATGCTGGCCGTCGCGCGGGCAAACGCGGGGGATTACGCCGACGTGCTGGCGGCGATGCTGGATCGCGCCGGTGTCTGGCAGGCGGTGCTGGTGGGCCATTCCCTGGGGGCACTGGTCGCAAGTGCCTTTGCGGCGAAGTTCCCGGATCGCGTCATTCATCTTGTACTGGCCGACGCTGCGCAGGGCTACGGCAATGCCGCGCCGGAGCAGCGGGAGCAGGTCTGGCGCAACCGCGAGCAGCAGATGGCGTTGGGCGGCGAAATCCTCGCCCAGACCCGCGCCGCGAAGCTGTTGCGCCCCGGCGCGCGCGCGGAAGATATCGCCACCGTCGCGGCGGGCATGCGCACGCTGCGCCCGGAAGGCTACCTTGCAGCCGCGTGGATGCTGGCGCATGACGACATTCACGGCTGGCTTAAACGATACGCCGGCACGTTTGAAGTCTGGTGTGGCGAGCAGGACGCGATAACGCAGCCCGAACTGGTGCAGGGGCTGGCGCTGCGCTACGGCATGCCGTTTACCACCATTCCGCAGGCCGGGCACGCCAGCTATCTCGATAACGACGTGTTTTTCAACCAACAGCTTTTACGCATTAACGAAGAGGTGCGCGATGAATGCACAAATTGACGGGCGCGTAGCGGTAGTCACCGGCGGTTCTTCTGGCATTGGCTTTGAAACGCTGCGCCTGCTGCTGGGTGAAGGGGCGAAAGTCGCCTTCTGCGGCCGTGACCCGGATCGGCTCGCCAGCGCCCATGCGACGCTGCAAAACGAATTCCCCCACGGGGAGATTTTTTCTTACCGCTGCGACGTGCTGAATGCCGACGAGGTTCAGGCCTTTGCGGATGCGGTGCAGGCGCGCTTTGGCGCGGCTGATCTGCTGATCAACAACGCCGGGCAGGGCTACGTGGCGCACTTCCATGACACCCCGCGCGAGGCGTGGCTGCACGAGGCAGAGCTGAAGCTGTTTGGCGTCATCAATCCGGTGCAGGCGTTTCAGCCGCTGCTGGAGCAGTCAGACATTGCCTCTGTTACCTGCGTCAACTCCCTGCTGGCGCTACAGCCGGAGGAGCACATGATCGCTACCTCCGCTGCTCGTGCCGCGCTGCTGAACATGACGCTGACGCTCTCGAAAGAGCTGGTGGGTAAAGGCATTCGCGTCAATTCCATTTTGCTCGGCATGGTGGAGTCCGGCCAGTGGCAGCGCCGCTTTGAAAACCGGGCGGACAAAAGCCAGAGCTGGCCGGAGTGGACGGCGGATATCGCGCGCAAGCGCGGCATTCCAATGGCGCGCCTCGGCAAGCCGCAGGAGCCCGCGCAGGCGCTGCTGTTCCTCGCCTCGCCGCTGGCCTCGTTTACCACCGGCGCCGCACTGGACGTTTCCGGCGGCTTCTGTCGCCATCTGTAAGGACGCATCATGAAAAAGGTAATGTTGATTGGTTTTGGTGCCATGGCGCAGGCGGTGATTGAGCGCCTGCCCGCCGGTGTGGCTATCGGCTGGATCGTGGCGCGCGCATCTCACCATGCCGCCATTCACGACCAGTTTGGCGATGCGGTCGAGGCGCTGACGTCGCCAATGGCGTGCGCGCAAACGCCGGATCTGGTGCTGGAATGCGCCAGCCAGCAGGCGGTGGCCCAGTACGGGGAAGAGATCCTGCATCGCGGCTGGCATCTGGCCGTCATTTCCACCGGCGCGCTGGCGGACAGCGCGCTGGAGCAGCGCCTGCTCGCGGCGGGCGGAAAACTGACTCTGCTTTCCGGTGCAGTGGCCGGTATCGACGGGCTGGCGGCAGCGAAAGAGGGTGGGCTTGAACGCGTCACTTATCAGTCCCGTAAAAGCCCGGCCAGCTGGCGCGGCAGCTATGCCGAGCAGCTTATCGATCTGAATGCGGTGTCAGAGGCAAAGGTCTTTTTTGAAGGCAGCGCCCGCGAGGCGGCGCGGCTGTTCCCGGCGAACGCCAACGTAGCGGCGACCGTGGCGCTCGGCGGCGTCGGGATGGATGACACCCGCGTGCAGCTGATGGTTGACCCGGCAACGAAACGTAACACCCACACGCTGCACGTCGAAGGGCTGTTTGGCGAATTCCATCTGGAGCTGAGCGGGCTGCCGCTGGCGTCTAACCCTAAAACCTCCACCCTGGCGGCACTGAGCGCGGTGCGCGCCTGCCGCGAGCTGGCCCTGAGCTGAGGAGTGACGATGGACGATCTGAAGATTTTTATCGGCGGACAGTGGCGACACGGCGGAGGTAACCCGATGCAGAGCCACTTCCCGGCAGACGGGTCGATCAACGCAACGCTGAACGCCGCCAGTCTGGATGACCTGGAGGAGGCGGTAGACGCCGGAGAGCGCGCCTGGCGCGATCCCGCCTGGCGTAACAGCCTGCCGCACGTGCGGGCGAAGATCCTGCACAAGGTGGCGGATCTTATTGAATCCCGTGTGGATGAACTGGCGCAGATGCAGAGCCGGGATAACGGCAAGCCGCTGGCGGAAGCGTGCGGGCTGGTGATGAGCGCGGCGGGAACGGCGCGCTACTTTGCCGCCGCCTGCGAGCTGCTGGAGGGTGAACTTCCGACACCGCGCCAGCCGGATCTGCTGACGCTGAGCCGCTACGAGCCCCTTGGCGTGGTGGCGGCCATCACGCCGTGGAACTCGCCGATTGCCAGCGAAATGCAGAAGGTCGCACCGGCGATTGCCGCCGGGAACGCGGTGATCCTCAAGCCCGCCGAAGCCACGCCGCTGATGGCGCTGGAGTTGGCGCGGATTTTTGAACAGGCCGGGCTGCCCGCCGGGCTGCTGAGCGTGCTGCCGGGCAAAGGCTCGGTGATTGGTGATGCGCTGGCGCGTCATCCTCGCGTGCGCAAAATTTCCTTTACCGGCGGAACCACTACGGGCCGTCATCTGGCGCACGTGGCGGCGGAAAAACTGATCCCGGCCTCGCTGGAGCTGGGCGGCAAATCGCCGACTATCGTGCTCGAGGATGCCGATATCGAACAGGCGGCGCGTGGGATCTGCTACGGCATTTTCAGCTCGGCGGGGCAGGCGTGCATCGCCGGATCGCGGCTGTTTATCCACGAGAGTATTTACGCCCCGCTGATGGCGAGGCTGCTGGAATTAACTCGCGGGCTGCGCGTCGGGCATCCGTTTACCGACGGCGTGCATGTAGGACCGCTGATCGGCGAGAAACATCGCCAGAGCGTGATCGAGTACGTCGAACTTGCGAAGCGGGAAGGGGGCCGCGTGCTGTGCGGCGGCGAGATCCCCGCCGATCCCGCTCTGGCAAACGGCAGCTTCTTCCAGCCAACCATTATCGAAGGGCTACACAACAGCGCCCGCGCATGTCAGGAAGAGATCTTCGGCCCGGTGCTGGTGGCGATGCCGTTTCGCGATGAAGCGGCGCTTATTCGCGAGGCGAACGACTCGGTCTACGGCCTGGCGGCAGGGATCTGGACCCGCGACACCGGGCGGGCGCTGCGCCTCAGCGAGCAGCTGGAGGCCGGTACGGTGTGGATCAACACCTACAAAGTTTTTGCGATTTCGACCCCGTTCGGGGGCTTTAAAGAGAGCGGTCTGGGCCGCGAGAAGGGTATCCAGGGGCTGAAAGCCTGGATGCAACAAAAGAGCATTTATCTGGCGACGGGTAACAGCGTCAACCATTGGTGCGACTGAGAAAGGGTGAGCAATGAGCGAAATGATAACCGTCGGCGACGCCATCGCCAGAACGCTGGAGCAGTATCAGGTTGAGGCCATCTACGGCGTCATCTCCATTCACAACCTGCCGATAGCGGATGCGGTTGGGCAGCGGGGCAATATCCGCTTTGTGCCCGCGCGCGGTGAAGCCGGTTCCGTCACCATGGCCGATGCTCACGGGCGCTTTTCCGGCCTCGGCGTGGCGCTGACCAGCACCGGCGCGGGGGCCGGGAACGCGGTAGGCGCGCTGGTGGAAGCGATGAATGCCTGCACGCCGCTGCTGCATTTAACCGGGCAGGTAGAGAAAGCCTGGCTGGACGCCGACACCGGGTTTATCCATGAAACCCGCGATCAGCTGACCTTCCTGAAGGCCAGCTCAAAGCGGGCGTACCGTATCAGCAATGCGAATCAGGCGATAGCCATTCTGCATAAAGCCATCCAGGACGCGCAGACCCCGCCGTGCGGACCGGTTTCGGTGGAAATCCCGATTGATATTCAGGGCGCCAAAATTCCGCTGTCGCTGGTTACCGCCCCGGTCAAACCGGCATCGGTTCCAGCCGTGGATACCGGGATGGTTGACGCGCTGTGGGCGCAGCTCAAACAGGCGAAACAGCCGCTGCTGTGGCTGGGCGGCGGGGCGCTGGGAAGCGCTGAGGCGGTGAAAAAACTGGCGGATGCGGGCATCACCGTGATTTCCAGCACCCACGCGCGCGGCGTGCTGCCGGACGACCACCGCGCCAGCCTGCGGGCGTTCCACAACTCGCCGTCGGTGGAGGCGCTGATTGCGCAGTGTGATTTTACGCTGGTCGCCGGTTCACGTCTGCGCAGCAACGAAACCCGCTCCTGGACGCTTGAGCTGCCGTCCCCGTGCGTGCAGATTGATATCGACCCGGCGGCAGCCAGCCGTAACTACCTGATGGATAGCACGTTGATAGCCGATTGTTCCGCGGTGCTTGGCGCGCTGGCTGAAAAAGTGCAGGGCCGCGAGTGGGGCAACGCCCAGTGGGATATGCAGGTGCAGCAGGCGGTCGGGCAAGCTGAGCAGGGGCTGCGCGAGCAGTGCGGCGCCTATGCGCAGCTTAACGACGCCATAGAAAAAGCCCTGCCGAAAGACGGCCTGCTGGTGCGCGATATCACCGTGTCCGGCAGCCTGTGGGGTAGCCGTCTGTTCAGGGCTAACGGTCCGCTGCTGAACATTCACTCTCTCGCCGGGGCGATTGGTATGGGACTGCCGATGGCCATCGGCACCGCGATTGCCAACCCGCAGCGCAGGGTGGTGGGACTGGTGGGCGACGGCGGCCTGAGCCTCAATTTAGGCGAGCTGGCGACGCTGGCGCAGGAGAAAGCCAACGTGACGCTGCTCATCATGAACGACGGGGGCTACGGCGTAATGCGCGGTATTCAGGATAAATATTTTGGCGGGCGTCAGTATTATAACGAACTGCATACACCGGACTTTACCCTGCTGGCGCAGGCGATTGGCCTACAGGCCTGGAGCGTTGAGCGGGCTGAGGACTTTGATGCGGTGATGACGGAAGCGCTGGCGATGCCGGGGCCGTCGGTGGTGGAAGTGCGGATGGGGCAGATTGGCGCCCTGAAGTTTGCCGGGCCGCCACAGAAAACGCTGTACTGATTGAGCCTTGTTGCCCGGTAGCGCGGCGCGCACCGGGCCGAAGTTTTATTTAATTCCGTCTGCCGCCATGCGGTCACGGATATGCTGCGCGCGTTCAACGGAGGCCGGGTGATCGTCAAACATGGAGCTTTGACGGCCTTCCTCCAGTTTCGCCAGTTTTTCGAAGCTGGTGGCTAAACCCGATGGATTGATGCCGCGTTTGCGCAACAGATCGTAAGAGTAGTCATCCGCTTCCGACTCCTGACGCTGGGAGAACTGGGAGTTAACCAGTTTCTCACCCACGTCGCCCAGCTGCGACTGGGACAGGCTGCCGACAATGCCGCCCGCAGAGGCCGCCGCAGCACGCACGGCATTGGTGCCCAGCGCAACCTGCATCCCTTTCTTCACGTGACCGAGAGCAACGTGACCCATTTCATGGCCGATCACCGCTTCCACTTCGTTGTCGGTCATCATGTCCATCAGGCCGCTGTAAACGCGGATACAGCCGTTAGCCATCGCGAAGGCGTTGACGTCTTTCGCCATATACACCTTGTAGTTAACCGGCTGACCGTTAATGTTGTCGCCCAGCGCGGAAGCAATCTTGTTCAGACGCTGCGTGTAGGTGCTGTTTGCCGGGGCAAGCGTAGCTTTTCCATCCATATCCTTACAGGCCTCGTCGCTCAGCGCTTTCACCTGCGCATCGCTCAATGAGTAGGCCTGAAAAGCTTCTGCGCCTGAGGTCATCAGGCCGTTAGAATCCATATTCTGACAGCCGCTTAGCAGGAGCGTTGTTCCCACAGCCAGCCCAATTGCACGCATTTTCATGATGTTGCTTCCGTACTCGTTAATCTGAATTAATTCCGAAAAATGCACCGTCAACGAAGCCGGTGTCGGGCTAAGTATAAGGAATATCTACAGGGGCGGGCGAGTAGATTGCGCAACATGCGAGCATGATCCAGAGATTTCTTAAGCTGCAAAAGAATGGTCCATGTACATGCCCTGCGGCTTGGGTTACATTGTTGGCACTTTTTTCCGGCGTAGCCCAAAACGCGCTGTCGTCAAGGGCATGGCCTTTAACAGTCCGATCTGGAGTTAAAATGTCCTCACGTAAAGAGCTTGCTAATGCTATTCGTGCGCTGAGCATGGACGCAGTACAGAAAGCCAAATCCGGCCACCCGGGCGCCCCTATGGGCATGGCTGACATCGCCGAAGTCCTGTGGCGTGATTTCCTTAACCACAACCCGCAGAACCCGGCATGGGCAGACCGCGACCGTTTCGTGCTGTCTAACGGCCATGGCTCTATGCTGATCTACAGCCTGCTGCACCTCACTGGCTACGATCTGCCAATCGAAGAGCTGAAAAACTTCCGTCAGCTGCACTCCAAAACTCCAGGTCACCCGGAAGTGGGCTACACCGCTGGCGTTGAAACCACTACCGGTCCGCTGGGTCAGGGCATTGCGAATGCCGTGGGTATGGCGATTGCTGAGAAGACCCTGGCGGCACAGTTCAACCGTCCTGGCCACGACATCGTTGACCACTTCACCTATGCGTTCCTGGGCGACGGCTGCATGATGGAAGGCATTTCTCACGAAGTGTGCTCCCTGGCAGGCACCCTGAAGCTGGGTAAACTGGTTGCGTTCTACGACGACAACGGCATCTCCATCGACGGTCACGTTGAAGGCTGGTTCACTGACGACACCGCCGCACGTTTCGAAGCCTACGGCTGGCACGTTGTGCGCGGCGTTGATGGCCACGATGCTGACTCGATTAAACGTGCCGTAGAAGAAGCGCGCGCCGTGACCGACAAACCGTCCCTGCTGATGTGCAAAACCATCATCGGCTTCGGTTCTCCGAACAAAGCGGGCACTCACGACTCCCACGGCGCACCACTGGGCGACGCGGAAATCGCACTGACCCGTGAAGCGCTTGGCTGGAAACACCCTGCCTTCGAAATCCCATCTGAAATCTACGCGCAGTGGGATGCGAAAGAAGTGGGCCAGGCGAAAGAAGCAGCCTGGAACGAGAAGTTCGCGGCTTACGCGAAAGCCTTCCCACAGGAAGCGGCTGAATTCACCCGTCGTATGAAAGGTGACATGCCGTCTGACTTCGACGCGAAAGCGAACGAGTTCATTGCGAAGTTGCAGGCGAACCCGTCTAAAATCGCCAGCCGTAAAGCGTCTCAGAATGCGATCGAAGCGTTTGGTCCTCTGCTTCCAGAATTCCTAGGCGGCTCCGCTGACCTGGCGCCATCTAACCTGACCCTGTGGTCTGGCTCTAAGCCAATCAACGAAGACACTGCCGGTAACTACATCCATTATGGTGTACGTGAATTCGGTATGACTGCGATTGCCAACGGTATCGCTCTGCACGGTGGTTTCCTGCCGTACACCTCTACCTTCCTGATGTTCGTAGAATATGCACGTAACGCCGTGCGTATGGCTGCGCTGATGAAACAGCGTCAGGTGATGGTCTACACCCACGACTCCATCGGTCTGGGCGAAGATGGTCCAACTCACCAGCCGGTAGAGCAGGTGGCTTCCCTGCGCGTGACCCCGAACATGAGCACATGGCGTCCATGTGACCAGGTTGAATCTGCGGTGGCGTGGAAATACGGCGTTGAGCGTCAGGACGGCCCGACCGCGCTGATCCTCTCCCGTCAGAACCTGGCGCAGCAGGAACGTACCCCAGAGCAGCTGGCAAACATCGCCCGCGGTGGTTACGTGCTGAAAGATTGCGCGGGCCAGCCTGAGCTGATCTTTATCGCGACCGGTTCTGAAGTTGAACTGGCTGTTGCCGCATGGGAAAAACTGACTGCTGAAGGCGTGAAAGCGCGCGTGGTTTCCATGCCGTCTACCGATGCGTTCGACAAGCAGGATGCCGCGTACCGCGAATCTGTACTGCCTAAAGCGGTCTCCGCTCGCGTGGCAGTGGAAGCGGGTATCGCTGACTACTGGTTCAAATACGTTGGCCTGAACGGCGCTATCGTCGGTATGACCACGTTTGGTGAGTCTGCGCCGGCTGAACAGCTGTTTGAAGAGTTTGGCTTCACCGTTGAGAACGTTGTCGCTAAGGCGAAAGAACTGCTGTAATTGCCGTTTTGCCCGGTGGCGCTAACGCTTACCGGGCCTACAAATGGCATAAAATGTAGGCCGGGTAAGCGTTAGCGCCACCCGGCTTTTTTGTATGCACGATTCCTCAGACATGTAACTGCTCTGTAAATTATTCCACCGAAAATGTGATGCAAGTCATATAGCTCGCTTATTCATCTGGACAGAGATTCCTTTTATTCCCCGATTCGCTTATTCTTGCTGAAGCGTTTCAGTCGATTAAATGTTCGACAATTGACCAATCAATCGCAGTTTGTGACAGCAAGGATTCCCCTTCGGGCGTCGCTGGATTACTCTTTCAGCCACCTCAAACTCAGGGATAGCTTTGCAGGAGATCTATGACCGTACGCGTAGCGATTAATGGCTTCGGTCGCATCGGGCGCAACGTGGTTCGTGCTTTATATGAATCCGGGCGTCGTGCGGAAATCACCGTGGTGGCAATCAATGAACTGGCGGATGCTGCGGGCATGGCGCATTTGTTGAAATATGACACCAGCCACGGTCGCTTTGCCTGGGACGTTCGCCAGGAAAGGGAACAGCTGTTCGTCGGTGACGATGCCATCCGCGTGCTGCATGAGAACAGTATTGAAGAGCTGCCCTGGCGCGAATTGGGTGTGGATGTGGTGCTGGACTGTACCGGCGTGTACGGTAACCGTGAACATGGCGAAGCGCATCTGAATGCTGGAGCGAAAAAAGTGCTGTTCTCCCATCCCGGCAGTCACGACCTCGACGCCACCGTCGTGTTTGGTGTCAACCAGCACGAGCTGCAGGCTGAACACCGCATTGTCTCCAACGCCTCCTGTACCACCAACTGCATTATTCCGGTCATTAAACTGTTAGACGATGCGTATGGCATTGAATCCGGTACCGTGACCACGATTCACTCCGCCATGCACGATCAGCAGGTTATCGACGCCTACCATCCGGATTTACGACGCACTCGCGCGGCGAGCCAGTCCATCATTCCGGTGGATACGAAACTGGCTGCCGGGATCACGCGTATTTTCCCGCAGTTTAACGACCGTTTCGAAGCGATTGCCGTGCGCGTCCCGACGATAAACGTCACCGCAATCGATCTTAGCGTGACGGTGAAAAAACCGGTAAAAGCCTGTGAAGTCAACCTGTTGCTGCAAAAAGCGGCACAGGGAGCATTTCATGGTATAGTTGACTATACGGAATTACCGTTGGTCTCAGTAGATTTTAACCACGACCCGCACAGCGCCATCGTGGATGGCACGCAGACGCGAGTCAGTGGTGCGCACCTCATCAAGACGCTGGTCTGGTGTGATAACGAATGGGGCTTTGCTAACCGAATGCTCGACACCACGTTAGCTATGGCCGCAAAAGGTTTCAGGTAGAGCGCACCTTGCGCTTGCAAAACTTTAAGAATCAACGAGAGGATTCACCATGTCTGTAATTAAGATGACCGATCTGGATCTGGCAGGTAAACGCGTTTTCATCCGTGCCGATCTGAACGTACCGGTTAAAGATGGCAAAGTGACCAGCGACGCGCGTATCCGTGCATCTCTGCCAACCATTGAACTGGCTCTGAAGCAGGGCGCTAAAGTGATGGTCACCTCCCACCTGGGCCGTCCAACTGAAGGCGAGTACAACGAAGAGTTCTCTCTGCTGCCGGTTGTTAATTACCTGAAAGACAAACTGTCCAGCCCGGTTCGCCTGGTGAAAGATTATCTGGACGGCGTAGAAGTTGCTGAAGGTGAGCTGGTTGTTCTGGAAAACGTTCGCTTCAACAAAGGCGAAAAGAAAGACGACGAAACCCTGTCCAAAAAATACGCTGCGCTGTGCGACGTATTCGTGATGGATGCATTCGGTACGGCTCACCGTGCGCAGGCTTCTACCCACGGTATCGGTAAATTCGCAGACGTCGCCTGTGCAGGTCCACTGCTGGCTGATGAACTGGAAGCGCTGGGTAAAGCACTGAAAGAACCTGCTCGTCCTATGGTCGCTATCGTTGGTGGTTCTAAAGTTTCTACCAAACTGACCGTTCTGGATTCCCTGTCCAAAATCGCTGACCAGCTGATCGTTGGCGGTGGTATCGCGAACACCTTCGTTGCTGCGCAAGGCCACAACGTGGGTAAATCCCTCTACGAAGCGGATCTGGTTGACGAAGCCAAACGTCTGCTGGGTACCTGTGATATCCCGGTTCCAACTGACGTTCGCGTGGCAACCGAGTTCTCCGAAACTGCTACTGCAACCCTGAAATCTGTTAACGACATCAAAGATGAAGAGCAGATTCTGGACCTGGGCGACGTTTCTGCACAGAAACTGGCTGAAATCCTGAAAAACGCAAAAACTATCCTGTGGAACGGTCCTGTCGGCGTGTTCGAATTCCCGAACTTCCGCAAAGGGACTGAAATCGTGGCTAACGCTATCGCAGACAGCGAAGCGTTCTCTATCGCAGGCGGTGGTGACACCCTGGCAGCTATCGACCTGTTCGGTATCGCTGACAAGATCTCCTACATCTCCACTGGTGGCGGCGCATTCCTCGAATTCGTGGAAGGCAAAGTCCTGCCAGCAGTAGCAATGCTCGAAGAGCGCGCTAAGAAGTAAGCCATTCAGGGGCAGGGAAACCTGCCCAATTTTCAGCGCGCTTATCAGAGCTCGCACCTTTTCTAACGGCCGAAGATACAGGACTAAGCAACATGTCTAAAATTTTTGATTTCGTAAAACCTGGCGTTATCACTGGTGATGACGTACAGAAAGTGTTCCAGGTAGCTAAAGAAAACAACTTCGCTCTGCCAGCAGTTAACTGCGTAGGTACCGACTCCATCAACGCCGTACTGGAAACCGCTGCAAAAGTTAAAGCACCGGTTATCGTTCAGTTCTCTAACGGCGGCGCTGCGTTCATCGCAGGTAAAGGCGTGAAAACTGACGTTCCTCAGGGCGCTGCTATCCTGGGTGCTATCTCTGGCGCACATCATGTTCACCAGATGGCTGAGCACTACGGTGTTCCGGTTATCCTGCACACTGACCACTGCGCGAAAAAACTGCTGCCATGGATCGACGGTCTGCTGGACGCAGGTGAAAAACACTTCGCAGCAACCGGTAAGCCACTGTTCTCTTCTCACATGATCGACCTGTCCGAAGAGTCTCTGGAAGAAAACATCGAGATCTGCTCTAAGTACCTGGCGCGTATGTCCAAAATGGGCATGACCCTGGAAATCGAACTGGGTTGCACCGGCGGTGAAGAAGACGGTGTGGACAACAGCCACATGGACGCTTCTGCTCTGTACACTCAGCCAGAAGACGTTGATTACGCTTACACCGAGCTGAGCAAAATCAGCCCACGCTTCACCATCGCAGCATCCTTCGGAAACGTGCACGGCGTGTACAAGCCAGGTAACGTGGTTCTGACCCCGACCATCCTGCGTGATTCTCAGGAATATGTGTCTAAGAAACACAACCTGCCGCACAACAGCCTGAACTTCGTCTTCCACGGCGGTTCCGGTTCTTCTGCTCAGGAAATCAAAGATTCCGTAAGCTACGGCGTAGTGAAAATGAACATCGATACCGACACCCAGTGGGCAACCTGGGACGGTATCCTGCAATACTACAAAACCAACGAAGCTTACCTGCAAGGTCAGCTGGGCAACCCGAAAGGCGAAGACCAGCCGAACAAGAAATACTACGATCCACGCGTATGGCTGCGCGCTGCCCAGACTTCTATGATTACTCGTCTGGAGCAGGCATTCAAAGAACTGAACGCGGTTGACGTTCTGTAATTTGTACTGCTGACAGCACATCAGAAGGCCCGCAAATGCGGGCCTTTTTTTATGCTTTTTCAATATCCTGCAATACCTGATTTTGTGATCTGTTTGGCATTACCCGCTCTTTTTGTTTACCCTTTACTGACCTGCCTGTCCCCTTAAGGGATAGATTTTGTGTTTTGGTTTAGCAAAAGGAAGAATAAATGGAACAACTTGATGTTGTAGACAGCATCAATCACGCGGGTAACTGGCTGGTGCGCAACCAGGCGCTACTGCTGAGCTACGCTGTGAATATTGTTGCCGCTATTGCCATCATCATTGTCGGGATGATCGTGGCGCGTATCGTATCGAACGCGGTCAATCGAGTGATGGTTGCACGTCACATTGACGCCACGGTCGCCGATTTCCTCTCCGCGCTTGTGCGTTACGGCATCATCGCCTTTACGCTGATTGCGGCGCTGGGGCGTGTCGGCGTGCAGACGGCATCCGTCATCGCTGTGCTCGGTGCTGCCGGTCTGGCCATTGGTCTGGCATTACAGGGTTCGCTGTCGAACCTGGCGGCGGGCGTACTGCTGGTAACCTTCCGTCCGTTCCGTTCCGGTGAATACGTGGATTTAGGCGGGATCGCGGGTACCGTGTTGCAGGTACAGATTTTCTCTACCACTCTGCGTACTGTCGACGGTCGTATTGTGGTGGTACCGAACGGGAAAATCATTGCCGGCAATATCATTAACTTCTCCCGCGAGCCGGTGCGTCGTAACGAGCTGATCATCAGCGTGGCGTACGATTCCGATATCGATCAGGTGAAGTCTCTGATTACCAACATCATTGCTTCAGATGACCGTATTCTGAAGGACCGCGAGCAGACCGTTCGTCTGAATGAACTGGGCGCATCATCCATTAATTTTGTGGTGCGCATCTGGAGCAAAAGCAGCGATCTGCAAAACGTATACTGGGATGTGCTGGAGCGCATTAAGCGTGACTTCGATGCTAACGGCATCAGCTTCCCGTACCCGCAGATGGACGTAAACGTCAAAAAAGTCAAAGAAGCAGAGTAACGTCTCCGTAGGCCCGGTAAGCGTCAGCGACACCGGGCTTTTCTTTTATTAGCCTCGCTAATCCCCAATTAATATTATCCATTTCCTCTAATGTCGTTCCCGCAGTATAGTCTGCCCCAGGACAACTCTGCGAGAATTACGTTATGTTATCTTACTATTTTCAAGGGCTTGCGTTAGGTGCGGCCATGATCCTTCCCCTTGGTCCACAAAATGCGTTCGTGATGAATCAGGGCATCCGCCGTCAGTACCATCTGATGATTGCCCTGCTGTGCGCGGTGAGCGATCTGCTGCTGATTTGCGCCGGGATCTTTGGCGGCAGCGCCCTGTTGATGCAGTCGCCGTGGCTGCTGGCGCTGGTTACCTGGGGCGGCGTAGCGTTTCTGCTGTGGTACGGGTTTGGCGCCCTGAAAACGGCCATGAGCAGCAATCTTGAGCTGGCGAGCGCCGAAGTGATGAAGCAAGGGCGCTGGAAGATTATCGTCACCATGCTCGCCGTGACATGGCTTAACCCGCACGTTTATCTTGATACGTTCGTGGTGCTCGGCAGCCTGGGTGGACAGCTGGACGTTGAGCCGAAACGCTGGTTTGCGCTCGGTACGGTCAGCGCCTCCTTCCTCTGGTTCTTTGGTCTTGCGATCCTGGCGGCGTGGCTGGCGCCACGACTGCGTACCGCCAAAGCGCAGCGCATTATCAATACCCTGGTGGGGCTGGTGATGTGGTTTATTGCCTTCCAGCTGGCGAAAGAGGGCATTCATCACGTACAGGGATTGTTCAACTAAGCGTTGTCTTATGGACATCTGAACAAGACCCGCTAAGCTTGCTGGCATGAGCCCTGTTAACAGGGCACTCTTCGCAACATGGAGGAATGACAGTGAAGTTTAAGGTGATGGCCCTGGCGGCATTAGTAAGTTTAGGTGCGGTGTCGGTGCAGGCGAATGAACTGCCAAACGGCCCGCACATTGTCACTTCAGGTACGGCAAGCGTGGATGCGGTACCGGATGTTGCAACCCTGGCAATTGAAGTGAACGTGGCGGCGAAAGATGCTGCTTCCGCCAAGAAACAGGCAGACGATCGTGTTGCGCAATACCTCTCTTTCCTGGAACAGAACGGTGTCGCGAAAAAAGACATCAGCTCTGCGAACCTGCGTACTCAACCGGATTACGATTACCAGAACGGCAAAAGCATCCTGAAAGGCTATCGCGCCGTGCGTACTGTAGAAGTGACCGTGCGCCAGCTTGATAAGCTCAACGGATTGCTGGATGGTGCGCTGAAGGCAGGGCTGAACGAAATTCGTTCCGTCTCGCTGGGCGTTGCGCAACCGGAGAAGTATAAAGACGAAGCGCGTAAAGCGGCGATTGATGATGCCATTCATCAGGCACAGCAGCTGGCATCCGGCTTCAAGAGCAAGCTCGGTCCGGTTTACAGCGTGCGTTACCACGTCTCAAACTACCAGCCAAGCCCGATGGTGCGGATGATGAAAGCGGACGCCGCGCCGGTTTCTGCTCAGGAAACCTACGAGCAGCCAACCATTCAGTTCGACGATCAGGTTGATGTGGTGTTCCAGCTGGAGCCGACTGAAAAGCCAGCTCAGTAACCCGTAGGCCGGGTAAGGCGAAGCCGCCACCCGGCTTGTTTTTCAATCCTGTCTTAACACCTTATGCCCAAACGCCAGCAGCGCGTCGGTGACGTTGCGCATCATGCGGCTTTCCGGCGCAAAACGGTGCCAGTACAGCATCCGGCGCTGATACAGCCCCGGAGTTAAATCAATCAGCTCACCGCTTTTCAACTCTTTCTCAATCTGCAGATGCGGGATCATGCAGCAGGTGGTTCCCTGACGTGCAAGCTGCACAAAGGCTTCGGACGAGTTAACGATATGACACGGCACGCTGCCCGGCGGCAAATCGAAGTTTTGTTGCAGGAAGGCCTGATGCATATCGTCCAGATGGTCGAACGCGACGGCAGGGGCTTTTAGCAGCGCGGCGCGGGTCACACCGTTCGGGAAATAGCGCTCGGCAAAGGCTTTTGAACCGACGAAGAGGTAATCCAGCGCGCCCAACTGATCCACCAGACAGCTTGGCAGCGCCTGAGGCTGAATACTGACGGCACCAACCACTTCGCCGCGACGCAGACGTTCCTGGGTGCGGGTTTCATCTTCAACCTGGAGATTCAGGCGGATAGGGGAGTCGGCCAGCACCGGCGCAAGGGCCGGCAGCAGCCAGGTTGCCAGACTGTCGGCGTTCACCGCCAGCGACAGCAGCAGCGGCGTGGAGCCGGTCTGTTCATCGCCCAGCCACTCATCTTCCAGCAGTTCAACCTGACGTAGCAGGGCGAGGAGCTTTTGTCCTTGCTCCGTTGGACGCGGCGGTACGGTACGCACCAGCAGCGGCTGCCCGAACATGTTTTCAAGTTGTTTGATACGCTGTGATACGGCGGACTGGGTGATGCACAGCTTTTGCGCCGCGCGCTCAAAACCGCGTTCACGAATAACTGCATCAAGTGCCTGTAGTGTTCTGTAGTCCGGACGTTTCATTGCTCTGGCTGACTCCTTAATTTTGCTTAATCTGCACTATGACACAATTTTCCCTTCGTGGCAGACGAAATCCATTCGACGTGTTCTATAATGCGCCCTGAGTTTTCACACCACAGGCAAAACGATCATGACGCAGGATGAACTGAAAAAAGCAGTAGGATGGGCGGCTCTCCAGTACGTACAGCCGGGTACCATTGTCGGTGTTGGTACGGGATCGACGGCGGCACACTTTATCGATGCGCTGGGCACGATGAAGGGGCAAATCGAGGGCGCGGTTTCGAGCTCCGATGCTTCC
This sequence comes from Enterobacter hormaechei subsp. hoffmannii, assembly GCF_001729745.1. Lineage (GTDB taxonomy): Bacteria > Pseudomonadota > Gammaproteobacteria > Enterobacterales > Enterobacteriaceae > Enterobacter > Enterobacter intestinihominis. The sequence continues at coordinate 3,708,652 of NZ_CP017186.1, read as the reverse complement.
ACGGAAAAGCTGAAAAGCCTCGGCATCACTGTTTTCGACCTCAACGAAGTGGACCGTCTGGGCATTTACGTTGATGGCGCGGATGAAATCAACGGCCACATGCAGATGATCAAAGGCGGTGGCGCGGCGCTGACCCGCGAAAAAATCATTGCCTCCGTGGCGGATAAGTTCATCTGCATCGCGGACGCCTCCAAGCAGGTCGACATTCTGGGGAGTTTCCCGCTGCCGGTCGAAGTGATCCCGATGGCACGCAGTGCCGTGGCACGTCAACTGGTGAAGCTGGGTGGTCGTCCGGAATACCGTCAGGGTGTGGTGACCGACAACGGCAACGTGATCCTCGACGTTCACGGCCTTGAGATCCTCGATGCCATTGCGCTGGAAAATGCGATTAACGGCATTCCGGGCGTCGTTACCGTAGGGTTATTTGCCAACCGTGGCGCGGACGTGGCGCTGATCGGCACGGCTGACGGTGTAAAAACCATCGTAAAATGATCTGACGGGGGGAGCGCTCCCCCCGCTAAAAAATTTTGAAAAGCTAAATTCGGTGACTTGTGTCACGTTTTTCCGCCTCTTTTGCCGATCCTTCCGCGTTTGTAAATTTCCATAGCATTTTCCTCTGTCATTTTGCTCTGTATGACTTTTCTTCAGAGTGCCGACGCAAACGTTCATATTGCTGCAATAGTTTTTTTTGATATGTTGGCTGCACGGGATTTATATCCAGCACAACATCAGTTCAGATAAAAACAGGGTCGGGTAAATGGCAAAGGTATCACTGGAGAAAGACAAGATTAAATTCCTGCTGGTTGAAGGCGTGCACCAGAAAGCGCTCGATAGCCTTCGCGCTGCAGGTTACACCAACATCGAATTTCACAAAGGCGCGCTGGATACTGAAGAGCTGAAAGCGTCCATCCGTGATGCCCATTTCATTGGCCTGCGATCCCGTACCCAACTGACTGAAGACGTTATTGCTGCGGCGGAAAAGCTGGTGGCGATTGGCTGTTTCTGTATCGGTACCAATCAGGTTGATCTGAATGCCGCCGCAAAACGCGGTATCCCGGTTTTTAACGCCCCGTTCTCCAACACCCGTTCCGTGGCGGAGCTGGTGATTGGCGAGCTGCTGCTGCTCCTTCGCGGTATTCCGGAAGCTAACGCCAAAGCGCACCGCGGCGTGTGGAATAAACTGGCCGCGGGCTCCTACGAAGCGCGTGGTAAAAAACTCGGGATTATTGGTTACGGCCACATCGGTACGCAGCTCGGTATTCTGGCGGAATCCCTTGGCATGCACGTGTTTTTCTACGATATCGAAAACAAACTGCCGCTGGGTAACGCGACGCAGGTGCAGCATCTTTCTGACCTGCTGAACATGAGTGACGTGGTCAGCCTGCACGTGCCGGAAAATGCGTCCACCAAAAACATGATGGGAGCGGAAGAGCTGGCGCTGATGAAGCCGGGCTCACTGCTGATCAACGCCGCGCGCGGTACAGTAGTCGATATTCCTGCGCTGTGCGATGCGCTGAAGCGTAAGCATCTGGCGGGTGCGGCGATTGACGTGTTCCCGACGGAACCGGCCACCAACAGCGATCCGTTCACCTCTCCACTGTGCGAGTTCGATAACGTGATCCTGACGCCGCACATCGGCGGTTCTACTCAGGAAGCGCAGGAGAATATCGGCCTGGAAGTGGCGGGCAAGCTGAGCAAATATTCCGACAACGGTTCAACGCTCTCTGCGGTGAACTTCCCGGAAGTGTCTCTGCCGCTACACGGCGGGCGTCGTCTGCTGCACATTCACGAAAACCGTCCGGGCGTGCTGACTGCTATCAACCAGATCTTTGCCGAACAGGGCGTCAACATTGCCGCGCAGTATCTGCAAACGAACGCGCAGATGGGTTATGTGGTGATTGATATTGAAGCGGATGAAGACATTGCCGAGAAAGCATTGCAGAGCATGAAGGCCATTCCGGGGACGATTCGCGCGCGTCTGCTGTACTGATAGTGCGGTCTGTGGTGTCGGGTGGCGATTACGCTTACCCGACCTACAATGTTTGTGCGGTCTGTGTGTCGGGTGGCGCTTACGCTTACCCGACCTACAACGGTCGTGCGGTCTGTGTGTCGGGTGGCGCTCACGCTTACCCGACCTACAATGTTCGTGCGGTCTGTGGTGTCGGGTGGCGCTCACGCTTACCCGACCTACAACGGTCGTGCGGTCTGTGTGTCGGGTGGCGCTTACGCTTACCCGACCTACAATGTTCGTGCGGTCTGTGTGTCGGGTGGCGCTTACACTTACCCGACCTACAATGTTCGTGCGGTCTGTGTGTCGGGTGGCGCTCACGCTTACCCGACCTACAATGTTCGTGCGGTCTGTGGTGTCGGGTGGCGCTCACGCTTACCCGACCTACAACGGTCGTGCGGTCTGTGTGTCGGGTGGCGCTTACGCTTACCCGACCTACAATGTTCGTGCGGTCTGTGTGTCGGGTGGCGCTTACACTTACCCGACCTACAATGTTCGTGCGGTCTGTGTGTCGGGTGGCGCTCACGCTTACCCGACCTACAATGTTCGAGGATTTATGTAGGCCGGGTAAGGCGTAGCCGCCACCCGGCTTTGTTCTACCAGGTCCAGGTTTTACTGGGCGTCACCACCGCCGGCAACGGCACATCCCATTTCTCCACGGGTAATGCCTCCACGCCCTGACAATCATGCGCATAGCCCACCGGCTGCAACCCGTACTGCTGCCAGTTGTGTAGCGTTCTGTCGTAAAAACCACCGCCCATACCTAATCGCTGTCCCTGCTCGTCAAATGCCACCAGCGGCGTAATCAGCACATCCAGTTCAGATAGCGGCAGCACATCGCGCACGTCGAGTTTGGGTTCGGTGATTTTCAGACGATTCACCACCAGTTCGCTGTGCGGATGGTAGTGCAGAAACAGCAGATTGCCCCGGCTAAAGGGATGCAGCACCGGCAGATAAACTTTTTTCCCGGCGCGCCAGAGCTGGTCGATAAGCGGTTGGGTATCCAGCTCACCATCAAACGAAAGAAACAGGGCGACGGTGTTTGCCATCACCACAGGCGGATAGGCCATCATACGGGCGGCAGCCTGCTGGGCAAACTGTGCCTGTTGTTCGGCGCTTAAGGCACGACGACGCTGGCGAATGAGCTGACGGATATCCTGGCGTGAAGCAGAAACTTCAGGGAATTGAGTCATGGTTGTTGGTAGAAGAAGAGAGAGGGAATCTCCGAGATGCCGCCGCAGGCTGTAACCCTTGAACCCTTGGTTCAAGGTGAATGTGTCGTCATAGTTTTAAGGCTTCTCGGACGGACCGAGCATGCTCACCAACCATGGAGCGCCACATTCTTGTGGTATGAAATATCGGCTCAGGGGACTGGCCCGCTTGCAAACATCTCAGAGAAATTTTGTCTTCACAGTTACTCTACCATAGTCAACTGAGAAGTGTTATTCAAACTTTGGTCCCGGTCTTTCAGGACTGCGACCTTGATCAAGCAATGCCTGTTCAATGGTCTGCTGGAGCATTTTAATGCGCTGCTCCATGCTTGCCGCGTAATCGCGGGTCTTCGCTTTTTCCTGAGTCAGTTCATAGCTGATGTTCAACGCGGCGATGAAAACCAGCTGCTCAGTATTTGTGACTCTAGTGCGTTCTTTTAGATCTTGCAACCGCTGATTCAAATCGTCCGCAGCCTGATTCAAAGCATCCCTTTGTTCAGGCGGACAATTCACTCGCAGTGAACGGCCAAAAATCTGGAGATCGACGGGTTGTGCAGACATGCCACCTTCCTGCTGATTGACTGCGCTGCCTTCGCTTACTGCCCCGGGGGCTGCGAAGGGGCGACACTATAGCTACCCTGATGTGAAGATACAAGCCCTTTTCTGGTATCACCAGGGTCCAAAGTGGTAGCATATCATGAATATCCTCCCTTTGATGACGAATGCGTATGTCTATACAGAACGAAATGCCTGGTTACAAGGATTTAAACCAGTTACTGAACCAGCAGGGAGTCGGTCTAACCCCTGCCGAAATGCACGGTCTGATCAGCGGCATACTGTGCGGCGGAAACAGCGACAGCTCATGGCAGCCGCTGATCCACGACCTCACCAACGAAGGGCTGGCGTTTGGCCACGAACTGGCGGAAGCGCTACGTAAAATGCACGCCGCAACCAGCGATTCCCTGGAAGACGATGGCTTTCTTTTTCAGCTTTATCTGCCTGAAGGCGACGATGTCAGCGTCTTCGATCGCGCTGATGCGCTCGCGGGTTGGGTAAACCACTATCTGCTTGGCCTGGGCGTAACCCAGCCTAAACTAGATAAAGTGACCGGCGAAGCGGGTGAAGCGATCGACGATCTGCGTAACATCGCCCAGCTCGGCTACGATGAAGACGAAGACCAGGAAGAGCTGGAGATGTCTCTCGAAGAGATCATCGAGTACGTGCGCGTGGCGTCTCTGCTGTGCCACGACAACTTTACGCGCTCGCAGCCGACCGCGCCGGAAGTTCGCAAGCCAACATTACACTAAGAAAAATAACGCACAGGAGGGTGTCATGGTTATCTCCAGTCAAGAGTATTCTCGCCGTCGTCAGGCGCTGCTGGCAAAAATGCAGCCGGGAAGCGCTGCCCTGATTTTCGCCGCGCCGGAAGTGACGCGCAGCGCCGACAGCGAATACCCCTATCGCCAGAGCAGTGATTTCTGGTACTTCACCGGGTTTAACGAGCCGGAAGCGGTACTGGTGCTGATTAAAAGCAATGACACCCACAACCACAGCGTGATTTTCAACCGCGTTCGCGATCTGACTGCGGAAATCTGGTTTGGTCGCCGCTTAGGGCAGGAGGCGGCGCCGGAAAAACTGGGCGTGGACCGCGCGCTGGCCTACAGCGAAATCAACCAGCAGCTCTATCAACTGCTCAACGGCCTGGACGTGCTCTATCACGCGCAGGGTGAATACGCGTATGCGGATGAGATTGTTTTCACTGCGCTGGATAAGCTGCGTAAAGGCTCACGTCAGAATTTGTCTGCACCCGCAACCCTGACAGACTGGCGACCGGTGGTGCATGAGATGCGCCTGTTTAAGTCTGAAGAAGAGCTGAATGTGATGCGCCGCGCGGGCGAAATCAGCGCCCTGGCGCATACCCGCGCCATGGAAAAGTGCCGTCCCGGTATGTTCGAGTACCAGCTTGAAGGGGAAATTCACCATGAATTTTACCGTCACGGCGCGCGCTTCCCGTCCTATAACACCATCGTAGGCGGCGGTGAAAACGGCTGCATTCTGCACTACACCGAAAACGAAAGTGAACTGCGCGACGGCGATCTGGTGCTGATTGACGCCGGCTGTGAATATCAGGGTTACGTGGGCGACATCACCCGTACCTTCCCGGTGAACGGTAAATTCACCCCAGCGCAGCGTGAAATCTATGACATCGTGCTTGAGTCTCTGGAGACCGCGCTGACGCTGTTCCGCCCTGGCACCTCCATTCAGGAGGTTACGGGCGAGGTGGTGCGCATCATGATTACCGGGCTGGTGAAGCTTGGTATTCTGAAAGGCGATGTGGACACCCTTATAACCGAAAACGCCCATCGCCCGTACTTTATGCACGGCCTGAGCCACTGGCTGGGGCTGGATGTGCATGACGTGGGGGCATACGGTCCGGAACGTTCGCGCGTGCTGGAGCCTGGCATGGTGCTGACCGTTGAGCCGGGGCTGTACATCGCGCCGGATGCCGACGTGCCGGAACAGTACCGCGGGATCGGCATTCGTATTGAAGATGACATCGTCATCACCGAAACCGGTAACGAAAACCTGACCGCGACCGTGGTGAAAAAAGCCGACGACATCGAGGCGCTGATGGCGGCGGCACGCGGATGAGCGTAATCATTGTTGGCGGAGGCATGACCGGCGCTACTCTGGCGTTGGCTATTTCGCAGTTAACCCAGGGCCAGCTTCCGGTGCATCTGGTTGAGGCGGTCGCGCCGCAGGCGACCGATCATCCCGGTTTCGACGCCCGCGCTATCGCGCTGGCGCAGGGAACCTGTCAGCAGCTTGCGCGTATTGGGATCTGGCAGGCGATAGCGGATTGCGCAACGGCGATCGGCACCGTTCACGTCAGCGATCGCGGGCACGCCGGGTTTGTGACGCTGGATGCCCACGATTACCGGATCGAGGCGCTGGGGCAGGTTGTCGAGCTGCATGACGTAGGGCTGCGGCTGTTCCGTCTGTTACAGGACGCGCCTGGCGTCACGCTGCACTGTCCGGCGCGCGTCGCCAGCTTTAACCGCCGTGACGAAGCCGTCAGCGTGACGCTGGACAACGGCACCACGCTGGAGGGGGAACTGCTGGTGGCGGCGGATGGTTCACGCTCCGCGATCGCCACGCAGTGCGGCGTCGAATTGCGCTCTGAACCCTATGGGCAGGTGGCGGTCATCGCTAACGTCTCTACGGCTGGCGCGCATAACGGCAGGGCATTTGAGCGCTTCACTGAGCACGGCCCGCTGGCCATGCTGCCGATGTCGAACGGGCGCTGCTCGCTGGTGTGGTGCCATGCGCAGGACCGGGCCGATGAGGTTCTCTCCTGGTCCGACGAACGTTTTAGTTCCGAGCTGCAAAAAGCCTTCGGCTGGCGGCTTGGGCGTATCACCCAGGCCGGAAAACGCGTGGCCTATCCGCTCGCGCTGACGACCGCATCGCAGACTGTCTCCCATCGCGTCGCTCTGGTCGGCAACGCCGCGCAGACGCTGCACCCCATCGCCGGGCAAGGCTTTAACCTTGGCCTGCGCGACGTGATGAGCCTGGCTGAGCTACTGGCGCAGACGTGGAGCGAACAACAGGATTGTGGCGCATACTCAGTGCTTAGCCATTACCAGAAACGACGTCAGGCGGACAAAGCGGCGACCATTGGCGTTACCGACGGTTTAGTCCACCTGTTTGCCAATCGCTGGGCACCGCTGGTTGCGGGTCGCAACCTTGGGCTGATGGCGATGGAACTGTTCATTCCGGCACGTGACGTGCTGGCGCAGCGGACCCTGGGTTGGGTCGCGCGTTAAGGAGTAATCACCGTGCAAAATGTTGATGTCGCCATTGTCGGCGGCGGAATGGTAGGACTGGCGCTGGCCTGTGGTTTACAGGGCAGCGGCCTGCGCGTGGCGGTGCTTGAGCAAAACGCGCCGCAGCCTGTGGCGCAGGATGCACCGCCGGAGCTGCGCGTCTCGGCGATCAATGCCGCCAGCGAAAAGCTACTGACGCACCTTGGCGTCTGGTCTGAAATCGTGGCGCTGCGTGCCAGCTGTTACCATGGCATGGAAGTGTGGGATAAAGACAGCTTCGGCCATATCGCGTTTGACGATGAAAGCATGGGCTACAGCCACCTTGGGCACATCGTTGAAAACGCGGTGATCCACCACGCGCTGTGGCAAAAAGCGCAGCAGTGCAGCGACGTCACGCTGATCGCACCGGCGAAACTTCAGCAGGTGGCGTGGGGCGAAAACGACGCGTTTATCACTCTTGAAAGCGGCGACATGCTGACCGCGCGGCTGGTAGTGGGTGCCGACGGCGCCAATTCCTGGCTGCGTAACAAAGCGGATATTCCGCTGACCTTCTGGGATTACCGTCATCACGCCCTGGTTGCCACAATCCGCACCGAAGAGCCGCATGGCGGCGTGGCGCGCCAGATTTTCCACAATGATGGCATTCTGGCCTTCCTGCCGCTTGCCGATCCGCATCTCTGCTCCATCGTCTGGTCTTTAGAGCCGGAGAAAGCGCAGCAGATGCAGGAGGCGACGCCGGACGCCTTTAATCAGGCGCTATGCGTGGCGTTTGATAACCGTCTGGGCCTGTGCACGCTTGAAAGCGAACGCCAGGCGTTTCCGTTAACCGGTCGCTACGCGCGTCAGTTTGCGGCGCACCGTCTGGCGTTGGTGGGGGATGCGGCGCATACGATTCATCCGCTGGCCGGGCAGGGGGTGAACCTCGGCTTTATGGACGCGGCCGAGCTGGTTGAAGAGCTGCGTCGTCTGCATCGTGAAGGCAAAGATATTGGTCAGCATCTGTATCTGCGTCGCTACGAGCGCAGCCGCAAACACAGTGCGGCGATGATGCTGGCGGGTATGCAGGGCTTCCGCGAGCTATTTGCCGGAGCGAACCCGGCGAAAAAACTGCTGCGCGATATCGGCCTCAAACTGGCCGACACCCTTCCCGGCGTCAAACCGCAGCTTCTTCGTCAGGCAATGGGCCTTAACGATCTTCCCGACTGGTTACGTTAATCTCGATCCCCGTCACACTTTATTTTCCCGGCCTTCGCGCCGGGGAAATCTCCTCGTTTGAAATAATCTAATTTCACGTCATTTTTCGCATTAGAAAATCTAATCTTACTCTTTTTATGTTACGGAAATTCGGCCCGTTTTTCCGCACGAAATATCACCATCTGCTAAATCCTGTTAGCTCGATGTTAATTTTATGCGGGTTTAATCGCATTTTACCAGTGAATAACTCTGTAGGCTTTTCAGCGATTTTTGGTCATAAGCTAATGTGATGACCCGTTTTACCTTATGGTTAACCGCCGGTTTCGGTGGTAAGTTCAGGTAAAAGAGAACGTTTGCGTCGGCCCTCGATCGCGAGGTCGACACCGGGTTTCACGGTGAATTTTTCAACGAGGAAAAGATGGCTCAACAGACTCCTTTGTACGAACAGCACGTGTTATGCGGCGCCCGCATGGTGGACTTCCACGGCTGGATGATGCCGCTGCACTACGGCTCGCAGATTGATGAGCACCACGCGGTGCGCACCGATGCCGGTATGTTCGACGTGTCTCATATGACGATTGTCGACCTGCGCGGAAGCCGCACCCGGGAGTTTTTGCGTTATCTGCTGGCAAACGACGTCGCCAAACTAAAAACGCCGGGCAAAGCGCTCTATACCGGCATGCTCAATGCCTCTGGCGGCGTGATTGACGACCTTATCGTCTACTACTTCACCGAAGATTTCTTCCGCCTCGTTGTAAACTCCGCCACCCGCGAAAAAGACCTCTCCTGGATTTCCCAACACGCTGAACCTTACGCCATCGACATCACCGTTCGTGACGATCTGTCGCTGATTGCGGTGCAGGGGCCAAACGCCCAGGCGAAATCCGCGTCTCTGTTCAGCGACGAGCAGCGCAAAGCAACCGAAGGCATGAAGCCGTTCTTCGGCGTGCAGGCGGGGGATCTGTTTATCGCCACCACCGGCTACACCGGTGAAGCGGGCTACGAAATTGCAATGCCAAACGAAAAGGCCGCCGATTTCTGGCGTGCGCTGGTGGAGGCGGGTGTGAAGCCTGCGGGCCTGGGCGCGCGCGATACGCTGCGTCTGGAAGCGGGGATGAACCTCTACGGTCAGGAGATGGACGAAGGCGTCTCACCGCTGGCGGCCAACATGGGCTGGACCATCGCGTGGGAACCGGCTGACCGTGATTTTATTGGCCGTGAAGCGCTGGAGATGCAGCGCGAGAAGGGCACTGAACAGCTGGTTGGCCTGGTGATGAAAGAAAAAGGCGTTCTGCGCGGCGAGCTGCCGGTGCGCTTCACCGATGCCGATGGCAATCATCGCGAAGGCGTGATCACCAGCGGAACGTTCTCCCCGACGCTCGGCTACAGTATTGCACTGGCACGCGTGCCAGCGGGGATTGGCGAAACGGCGGTGGTGCAGATCCGCAACCGCGAAATGCCGGTCAACGTGACCAAACCGATTTTTGTTCGCGCCGGTAAGCCGGTCGCCTAACTATTTTTATCAGGAGAACTTCAATGAGCAATGTGCCAGCAGAACTGAAATACAGCAAAGAACACGAGTGGCTGCGCAAAGAGGCGGACGGCACTTACACCGTTGGGATCACCGAGCACGCGCAGGAACTGCTGGGCGACATGGTGTTTGTTGACCTGCCGGAAGTGGGCGCAACCGTGAGCGCAGGCGACGACTGTGCGGTGGCGGAATCCGTTAAAGCGGCCTCTGACATCTACGCTCCGGTGAGCGGTGAAATTGTTGCCGTGAACGACGCGCTGAGCGACTCCCCGGAGCTGGTGAACAGCGAGCCTTATGAAAGCGGCTGGATCTTTAAGATCAAAGCCAGCGACGAAGCGCAGGTTGCCGCGCTGCTGGATGCGACCGCGTACGAAGCACTACTGGAAGACGAATAACGTTGTGCCGGATGGCGCTGCGCTTATCCGGCCTACAGATCTACGTAGGCCCGGTAAGCGTTAGCGCCACCGGGCAACAGCGTTACAGATAATTACGATTCACTGCACGTTTCAGGAACCATCGCTCATGACACAGACTTTAAGCCAGCTTGAAAACCGTGGCGCCTTCATTGAACGTCACATTGGGCCGGATGCTCAGCAACAGCAGGAGATGCTGAAGACAGTTGGCGCGGATTCATTAAACGCACTGATCGGCCAGATCGTGCCAAAAGACATCCAGCTTGCCACACCGCCGCAGGTAGGCGAGTCCACGACGGAGTTCGCCGCGCTGGCGGAGCTGAAGGCCATCGCCGGCCTTAACAAGCGCTATAAGTCTTACATCGGCATGGGCTACACCAACGTGCAGTTACCGCCGGTGATCCTGCGTAACATGCTGGAAAACCCGGGCTGGTACACCGCTTACACCCCGTATCAGCCAGAAGTCTCCCAGGGCCGTCTGGAAGCGCTGCTGAACTTCCAGCAGGTGACGCTGGATCTGACCGGTATGGATATCGCCTCTGCCTCTCTGCTGGATGAAGCCACTGCCGCCGCTGAAGCGATGGCGATGGCGAAGCGCGTGAGCAAGCTGAAAAACGCCAACCGCTTTTTCGTCGCGGCGGACGTGCATCCCCAGACGCTGGACGTGGTGCGCACCCGTGCGGAAACCTTCGGCTTTGAGGTGATTGTCGACGACGCTGACAAAGTGCTGGATCACCAGGACGTCTTCGGCGTGCTGTTACAGCAGGTGGGCACCACCGGGGAAGTGCATGATTACAGCGCGCTGATCGCCGAGCTCAAATCGCGTAAGGTTATTGTTAGCGTCGCCGCTGATTTTATGGCGCTGGTGCTGCTGACGGCGCCAGGTAAACAGGGCGCGGATATTGTCTTCGGCTCAGCGCAACGCTTCGGCGTGCCGATGGGCTACGGCGGCCCGCACGCGGCGTTCTTTGGCGCGAAAGATGAATTTAAACGTTCCATGCCAGGCCGTATTATCGGCGTATCGAAAGATGCCGCCGGTAACACCGCGCTGCGCATGGCGATGCAGACCCGCGAGCAGCATATCCGCCGCGAGAAAGCGAACTCCAACATCTGTACCTCGCAGGTGCTGCTGGCTAACATTGCCAGCTTATACGCGGTGTTCCACGGTCCGGCTGGCCTGAAACGCATTGCCAGCCGCATCCACCGTCTGGCCGATATCCTGGCCTGCGGTCTGCAACAGAAAGGTCTCAGGCTGCGTCATGAGCACTACTTCGACACCCTGTGCGTCGAGGTGGCAGACAAAGCGGCCGTGCTGGCGCGCGCCGAGGCAGCACAAATCAACCTGCGCAGCGACATTCACAATGCGGTCGGTATTACGCTGGACGAAAGCACCACCCGTGACGATATCCTGACCCTGTTCAACGTATTGCTGGGTGACGCACAGGGTCTGGACGTTGATACGCTCGACAAAGAGGTTGCGCTCGACAGCCGCTCCATTCAGGAAAGCATGCTGCGCGACGACGCGATCCTGACTCACCCGGTGTTCAACCGCTATCACAGCGAAACCGAGATGATGCGTTACATGCACTCTCTGGAACGTAAAGATCTGGCGCTGAACCAGGCGATGATCCCGCTGGGCTCCTGCACCATGAAGCTGAACGCCGCGGCTGAGATGATCCCAATCACCTGGCCTGAATTCTCCGAGCTGCACCCGTTCTGCCCGGCTGAGCAGGCGGAAGGTTATCACATGATGATCAACCAGCTCTCCGACTGGCTGGTGAAGCTGACCGGGTACGACGCGCTCTGCATGCAGCCGAACTCCGGTGCGCAGGGTGAATACGCCGGTCTGCTGGCGATCCGTCACTATCACGAAAGCCGCAACGAAGGCCACCGCGATATCTGTCTGATCCCAAGCTCTGCCCACGGTACCAACCCGGCTTCTGCCCAGATGGCAGGAATGGAAGTGGTGGTTGTGGCGTGCGACAAAAACGGCAACATCGATCTGGCCGACCTGCGCGCGAAAGCCGAGCAGGCAGGCGACAAACTCTCCTGCATCATGGTGACCTACCCGTCCACCCACGGCGTGTACGAAGAAACGATCCGTGAAGTATGTGAAGTGGTGCATCAGTTCGGCGGCCAGGTTTACCTCGACGGTGCGAACATGAACGCCCAGGTGGGCATTACCTCTCCGGGCTTTATTGGCGCGGACGTGTCGCACCTCAACCTGCATAAAACGTTCTGCATTCCGCACGGCGGCGGCGGCCCGGGCATGGGCCCAATCGGCGTCAAAGCGCACCTGGCACCGTTTGTGCCAGGCCATAGCGTGGTGCAGATTGAAGGCATGCTGACCCGTCAGGGCGCGGTCTCCGCGGCACCGTTCGGCAGCGCCTCTATCCTGCCAATCAGCTGGATGTACATCCGCATGATGGGCGCGGAAGGGCTCAAGCAGGCCAGCCAGGTGGCGATCCTCAACGCCAACTACATCGCAACACGTCTGAAAGACGCCTATCCGGTGCTCTACACCGGCCGCGATGGTCGCGTGGCGCACGAATGCATCCTCGATATTCGTCCTCTGAAAGAAGAGACGGGCATCAGCGAGCTGGATATTGCCAAGCGCCTGATCGACTATGGCTTCCACGCGCCAACCATGTCCTTCCCGGTTGCAGGAACGCTGATGGTTGAGCCGACCGAGTCTGAAAGCAAGGTGGAGCTGGATCGCTTTATCGACGCGATGCTGGCGATCCGCAGCGAAATCGACCGCGTGAAAGGCGGGGAATGGACGCTGGAAGATAACCCGCTGGTCAACGCCCCGCATACCCAGAACGAACTGGTGGCAGAGTGGAACCACGGTTATACCCGCGAGCTGGCTGTCTTCCCGGCAGGTGTGGCAAACAAATATTGGCCAACCGTGAAACGTCTTGATGATGTTTACGGCGACCGTAACCTGTTCTGCTCCTGCGTACCGATGAGCGAATACCAGTAACGTTGTTCCTGTAGTAACGTAGGCCGGGTAAGGCGAAGCCGCCACCCGGCTTTTTTATTGGGAGAAAAGAATGGCAATTGCATTGGTCACCGGCGCCAGCCGGGGTATTGGTAAAGCCACCGCGCTACAGCTGGCAAGCGAAGGCTACACCGTTGCGGTGAATTTTCATCACAACATCAAAGCCGCGACAGAGGTCATTAATCAGATCGTGGACGCGGGTGGTAAGGCCTTTGCCGTGCGCGCGGATATCAGCGATGAATCGCAGGTGATGGCGATGTTCGACAGCATCGATCGCGAAGGTGAGCCGCTCGCCGCGCTGGTGAACAACGCCGGGATTTTGTTTGAACAATCCTCCATCGAAAACCTCTCAGCTGAACGTATTAACCGCGTGCTGTCCACCAACGTCACTGGCTATTTTCTCTGCTGCCGTGAGGCGGTGAAGCGCATGTCGCATAAACACGGCGGCAAGGGCGGCGCGATTGTGAATGTCTCCTCGGCGGCCTCACGACTGGGCGCACCGGGGGAGTATGTGGATTATGCTGCCTCCAAAGGGGCGGTGGATTCCCTCACCACCGGCCTCGCGCTGGAGGTGGCGGCGCAGGGCATTCGCGTTAACTGCGTGCGGCCAGGCCTGATTTATACCGATATTCACGCCTCCGGCGGCGAGCCGGGGCGTGTGGATCGGGTGAAGTCGATGTTACCGATGCAGCGTGGCGGTCAGCCGGAGGAGGTCGCCCAGGCCATTTCCTGGCTGCTGAGCGACAAAGCCTCCTATGTCACCGGTAGCTTCCTGGAGCTGGCTGGCGGGAAGTAACGTTACGACGCCAGCCACAGCCGCAGGCGCATTCCCCAGCCGCTGGTCCAGCCGGTGGTGATCGACTTCACTTCACCGTGAGAGATCACCACAAGCGTTGGCGTCACCTGAACGTCCCACTGACGCGCCAGTTCTCCGCTGGCGTCGTTGACCGTGGGCATCATCGCCTTCTTCTTTCTCATCCATGTTTCGAGCGTCGCGTTATCGCCCGAGCGCAGCGCAACCGACATCACGTTACCCCCGTCCGCGGCAATCGCCGCCACCGACGGCGTGGTGTAGCGGCAGACGCCGCACCATGTCGCCCAGACGTAGACCAGCAGCGGTCGCTCCTTACTCATGGCGATAAGATCGACGGGCTGACCGTCGAGGGTGTGCAGTGCCGTCGCGGAGAAATTCTGCGGCAGCGCGGGCTGGCGGAAATAGTCCACCGCCAGGCTCACGGCTACGCCAATCAGCAGCCACACGGCCAGCTCGCGCAGCAGGCGCGGAAGCTTACTTGCCACGGGCGTTTGCCAGCTGTTCTTTGACCAGCCCCTCCAGATCGTCATACGGGATTGCGCCCGCCACCATCTGTTCACCGATGATGGTCGCCGGGGTGCCCTGAATATTCAGCACCTGCGCCAGGATCAGGTTCATCTTTACGCTGTCCATGGTTTTATCATCGGTTTTAATGCTGTCCGTCCCGGTCTTCACCTGCGCGGCGGCGATGCTGGCGTCATCGTGATAGCCCTTTTTCATCATCAGCCGCTGGTGTAGTACCCAGAATTGATCCGGCGCCTGCTGCCACGTTGAGAGCGCCGCTTTCGCGGCATTTACCGAGCTTTGCCCCTTGAACGGCAGCAGTTTGATGATGAGCTGCACGTCGGGATTTTCCTGCACGATTTTCTCCAGCATTGGGTCGAACTGCTTGCAATACGGGCAGTTGTAGTCCGTGAAGGAGACGATGGTGAGCTTTGGCGATGTCGCGCCGGTTCGCGGGCTGTTGGGGTCGTTAAACAGCAGTTTTGCCAGCTGGCCGTTGGAAGCGTCATCTGACGGTGCGGCGAAACCGAACGTTGATAACGACAGCAGAAGTAAGGCAACAAAGGCTCTCATGTTATTTTCCTTTTGCATCGGACAGGGTGCTCAGCACCGCTTCGCGGCTTAACAACGCAGGCAGCACGTGGCCCTGCGGTAATCCCGGTCCGTAGATCTGGTTAAACGGCACGGCGGCGCTGCCGCGCGTGGTTAAAAACTGGCTGATGGTATCTGAGGGGCGGCTCCAGTCGCCGCGCAGGGCGACAACGTCCGGGGCGGAGAGCGCGACCTGCACGTCGCCGCGCAGCAGAACGTTGTATTTATTGGCTTTACAGGTCACGCACCAGTCGGCGGTCACGTCGACGAACACCCGTTTGTTCTCCGCCAGCGCGCGGACAATGGCCTGCTCGCTGAGCGGCTGCCAGTGAATACGATCGCGGCGGGAGCCCTCGCCGCCGGAGCCGGAAACAAACGCGACTACCCCGGCCACCAGTACAGCTAATACCCCGGCGCGCAGTGCCGTTTGCCAGCGGTAGCGCCAGGCGGTGACCAGCAGCAGCGCAAGGATCAGTAGCACGCCCAGCGTAATGACCGGCAGGCTGCCAATGTGCACCGTCAGCAGGCTCAGCAGCCACAGCGATGAGCCGAGCATCATCATCCCCAGCACTACGCGTACAACGTTCATCCAGCGCCCCGGACGCGGCAACCGCTGGGCCAGCCCCGGCCAGGCCGCCACCAGCAGCCACGGCAGGCTCATGCCGATACCCATCGCCAGGAAGATCCCCCACAGCAGGGGAAGCGGTGCCGCCAGCGCGACCGAGACCGCCGTCCCCAGGAACGGCGCGGTGCAGGGTGTCGCCAGCAGCGTGGCAAACGCGCCTTGCCAGAAATGACCCGCAAGCCCGTTGCCGCCGCGCGTGGCGAGGAAGGTGCTGGCGCCGGAAGGGAGACGGATTTCTAACAACCCCAGCAGGCTGGCGCTGAAGAGCACCATTACCAGCGCCATCGCGGCAATAAACCACGGGTTCTGGAACTGGATCCCCCAGCCGAGCGCCTGATTGCCTAAACGTAATACCGTCATCATCAGCGCCAGTGCGAGGAACGAGATCACGATCCCGGCTACCGATGCAAGAAACTGCCTGCGCACCTGACCGCGCGCCTGCCGTTCGGTTTGCATCAGCGTGCCCAGCTTCATGGCCAGCACGGGCAGTACGCAGGGCATGACGTTAAGGATCAGACCGCCAGCAAGCGCCATCAGCAGCACCCAGCCTAACGGGAGCGTCGGCGCGGCGTTCCCCGGCTGAATGCTCAGGCTGGACTCCTGCGCCTGCCCGCTATCGGCCAGAACCAGCGACAGGGTTTTGCCGCTGAGGTTGGGCGCGGCCTCGCCCCAGCTGTCCGTCACGGGCACGGTGGCGACCAGCGAATCACCGCGCATGGTGAGGGCCGGTTTGCCGAAATCAACATCATCCATACCGTCGATAAACAGCGACGGCTCCTGCCAGCCTGCGTCACGCTGCGCCGTTACGGTCAGCTTGCCGGGGGCATAGGTGGCGTTAAGCGTTGAGGTCAACCCGCCGCTGAGCGGAAGGGTGCCCATGGCCCGACTGAAATCGTAATCAAAACCGGCACCTGCGGATGCGGTCATGTTCAGTGAAAACGGGTAGTCGGTAAGAATACAGACGTTGCTACAGGTGGAGAGCGTCAGCACGCCGCTCAGGATCGTCGGGACGACGCCCCGCAGAGTGAGGGGAAAGCTGACATCGCCGTGATAGCCCTGCGTGGTGATGCCCGCGACGTCGAAACGCTGCGGCACAGGCCAGCGCCAGATCGCCTCGACGGGCTGATGCCATTTAATCGCGGGTGCGACGCCGCCTTCGCCCGGCGAGCGCCAGTAGGTTTTCCAGCCTTTTTGCAGGGCGACGTCCAGCAGCAGGCGGGTTTCGCCAGTGCTTTCAGGTTGCGCACGCAGCCTGACGCTGGCGTGCTGATTATCGGCGGCGCGCAGCCAGCCGCTGTCGGCAGCCTGGCTGAGGGGCAGCCATAGCCAAAGCAGGCAGACCAGCAGTCGCCTGAATACAGTAAACATAAATTTTCTCCGTAAATGATGAATTAACCTGAAGTAACAGGCGAAGGCTCATTCACGGAAGACGCATAATCGCAGATGCACCCTTAACCGGGGCGGGGAGATAACGCGGGGAGGCCACTGCCGTTCGCGGCGCGGTGGACTGGCTGCCAGCAACGCAAGCAGCAGGGTGACGGCAATCAGGGCGCCTTCAAACAAAACAGGCGGGACCGACATCAGCGACTTGGCGCTTAGCTCACACGGGGTTACCGGTGCGTCGGCACTCTCCTGCCCCTGCTGAACAGACTGGCTCGTGGCGGTGACGTTCATGACAAGCGCGTGCATCCCGGCCATCCGCTGGGCGGTACATATCAGTACCACCAGGCAGGCCAGGGCTACAAGCAGGATAGCGTTGCGTTGTCGCTTAATCATGTTCGCCTCAAATATTCAGGATGCCTATATTATCGGGCGAACATATTTTGGCAACGCAAAAGCTGTAAAGAAGTGTCTGGAAGATAAGCAGTTTGCCCTCTCCGCTTGCAGAGAGGGCAAGCCATTACAGCGTTTCGCCGTTGCTGGCAATGACGGTTTTATACCACTCAAAGCTCTTCTTACGGGAGCGGGACATGTCACCGGTGCCGTCGTCGTGCTTGTTGACGTAGATAAAGCCGTAGCGCTTGCTGTACTGGCCGGTGGTGAAGGAGACGCAGTCGATGCAGCCCCACGGGGTGTAGCCCATCAGATCCACACCGTCCCAGGTCACCGCCTTCATCATCTCTTCCACATGGGCGCGCAGGTAGTCGATGCGGTAGTCATCGTTGATGCTGCCGTCCTCTTCCACCTTGTCGTAGGCGCCGAAACCATTTTCCACGATAAACAGTGGCTTCTGGTAGCGCTCGTACAGTTCACACAGCGAATAACGCAGGCCCACAGGGTCAATCTGCCAGCCCCAGTCGGACGCCTTGACGTGTGGGTTCGGCACGCTGCCCTCGAAGCCGGAAATGGCGTCACCGGTGCCGCCTTCCGCTTTGACCGCGTTGGTCATGTAGTAGCTGAAACCTAAGTAATCGCAGGTGCCTTCACGCAGGATCTGCTCGTCGCCTGCTTCCATTTTGATGGAGAAGCCACGGCGTTCCCACTCGTTCAGCACGTAAGACGGGTAGTAGCCGCGCAGCTGTACGTCGGTAAAGACGTAGCGCTCGCGCATGGATTCCTGAGCAAACATGACATCTTCTGGCTTGCAGGAGTACGGATAGAGCGCCACCATCGCCAGCATGCAGCCGACTTTCATCTCCGGGTTAATGCGGCGGGCGGCTTTCACCGCCAGCGCGCTGGCCACGAACTGGTGGTGCAGCACCTGGTACATGGTCTCTTCCGGGTTGTCGTGCTCGGTATAGACCACGCCAGAGCAGCAGTAGCCGAACAGTGGCGCACGCCAGTTGCGCTGGTTGTTGATTTCGTTGAAGGTCATCCAGTATTTGACCTTATTTTTGTAGCGCTCAAATACCACTTCCGAGAAGCGTACAAAGAAATCGACTACTTTACGGTTGGTCCATCCGCCGTATTCCTGAACAAGGTGCAGCGGCATTTCAAAGTGGGAGAGGGTGATCACCGGCTCGATGTTGTACTTCAGCAGTTCATCGAACATGTCGTCGTAAAACTTCAGCCCCTCTTCGTTTGGCTGAGTTTCGTCGCCTTTCGGGAAGATGCGCGTCCAGGCGATAGAGGTACGGAAACATTTGAAGCCCATCTCGGCAAACAGCTTGATGTCTTCTTTGTAATGGCCGTAAAAGTCGACGGCTTCGTGGTTCGGGTAATATTTGCCTTCAATCACTTCCTGCGTGATTTCACGCGGAACGCCGTGTGCGCCGCCGGTGAGCACGTCGCAAATGCTTGGCCCTTTGCCGCCTTTGTTCCAGCCGCCTTCAACCTGGTGCGCCGCCACCGCGCCGCCCCATAAAAAATCTTTCGGTAAAGTGAGTTTTTTCATCTTTGCTATTCTCAATTCAGGACTTAATGATTTCGAGTCTAGCAAAGCGGAAATAAATGTCACGATATAACATTTTGCGGAAATTGTAATTTGTCACATCAAAAAAACAGGATGTTTTATTCTGTTAATTTCTTCGCCAGTTTCCGGCCTAATGATTCCAGAATATAGATGACGGGAATTTGGGTGGTTATATCGTAAACGCCGCCTATGCGCGTTTGGGGGACATGCCAGGAGAGATTAAAGTCCGCCAGTTTCGCGAGACGAGAATGTTCGTGGCTGGTGACAGAGAGCACCTTGCAGCGATGCAGGCTGAACTGGCTGGCGAAGCGCAGGATTTCCTCGGTTTCTCCGGAGACGGAAAGTACAATGGCCAGCGCATTTTTAGCCATATCGTTAGTGACCGGGAAATAAGGATCGTCGATATGGTTGCTGAATTTCCCGATATTTGAAAAGAAACGTGCGCCATATTTTGCCAGCGATCCGGACGTGCCTGCGCCAACAAAAATAATTCGTTCAGATGATAAAATAATATCGACGGCTTTATCTAATAACGCATCGAACTCTTCGTTATTTACGCTTTTAAAGAAGCTGATAATTTCACTGGCACCAAAATTCGCCTGCTGGGGCTCGTTCTGCTCCAGATAGAGTTTAAAGCGCACCCGAAATTCCGAGTAGCCTTCGCAGTTGAGCTTTCGGCAGAAGCGCAGGATAGTAGTGGTAGAGACTCCCGCCGCATCCGCCAGCTCGCGGATGGTCATGTACATCACTTTGTCACGGTTCTTAATGACATAGTTGTAGACCATCATTTCCAGATTGTTGA
Organism: Enterobacter hormaechei subsp. hoffmannii; assembly: GCF_001729745.1. Lineage (GTDB taxonomy): Bacteria > Pseudomonadota > Gammaproteobacteria > Enterobacterales > Enterobacteriaceae > Enterobacter > Enterobacter intestinihominis. The sequence goes on along the minus strand of NZ_CP017186.1, from coordinate 3,688,779 downwards.
GGCTGGCAATGGCGGAATGGCTGAACATACTCACAATGGCTAAACTCGCTGTCGGACACTATCCCTGAAGCATACCATGATGACGAAGGGTGAGAGACGGATTTATCTCCTTGATTACTCAGATGTTAATGAAATTATTTACATCTGTGCGGTGGATTTATTTTGCATTATACTGATTTGTAAGGATAAATATTGATTACGGATTTATTTTAGCTAACAGGTGTTCACTGGAATCATTCTCAGTTAGCATAGACTGGCGATGAATAATCATCTTTTGTTTTCCCGGAGTTAAGTATGGTGAGCAGACCATTAATCGCACAGGGATATTCGCTGGCTGAGGAAGTAGCCAACAGTATAAGCCATGGCATTGGCCTGGTGTTTGGGATTGTCGGCTTAGTATTGCTGTTGGTGCAGGCGGTAGATACCAACGCCAGCGCGATGGCCATTACCAGCTACAGCCTGTATGGCGGGAGTATGATCCTGCTTTTCCTTGCCTCAACGCTGTATCACGCTATTCCGCATCAACGGGCGAAGATATGGCTCAAGAAATTTGACCACTGCGCAATCTATCTTCTCATTGCAGGCACTTACACGCCATTTTTGCTGGTGGGGCTCAACTCACCGCTGTCGCGTGGCCTGATGATTGTAATCTGGAGCCTGGCGCTGCTGGGGATCCTGTTCAAGCTGACCATCGCGCACCGGTTCAAAGTATTGTCGCTGGTCACCTATCTGACAATGGGCTGGCTGTCGCTGATTGTGGTGTATCAGTTAGCCATTAAGCTGGCGGTGGGGGGCGTGACGCTTCTGGCGGTGGGCGGAGTGATCTACTCGCTGGGCGTGATTTTCTACGTCTGCAAGCGTATCCCGTACAACCATGCCATCTGGCACGGCTTTGTGCTGGGCGGCAGCGTGTGCCACTTTCTGGCAATTTATCTGTATGTTGGTCAGGTGTAGTTTTTTTGTAAGGTGCGGTCTGATGCCCTCACCCCGACCCTATCCCACAGGGCTGAGGGTTCCCCAGTAATTTTTTATGCAGAAGCAATAAAGTTGCTTTCTAAATGACTGAGGGCTGTCAGCGATGCCCTGGTCCGGCTGTAAATCGCTGAGGCGTTTCCTGCAGGCCGGGGCGAGGCGCAGGGATGCGCCGAGAGGGCGGCTTTACAGGGACGTTGCCTCCGCCCGTACCCGATAAGCCGGAAGGAATAAGCCGAGGGCACCGCGAAGCGGCGATTTACCGCCGGGAGCCCGGGTCGCCAGGGTGGTGGCGACTGAGCCACCCTGGCACGTTCACCGGTCATGTCGTTACAGAGTAGCAAGGAACATAAAGTGAACGGAATGACCACCACAGCCGTATGTTCCCCTCACCCTAACCCTCTCCCCGGAGGGGCGAGGGGATTGCTCAGTGCTCGCATTAATTTGTGGGGAACCCTCAGCCCACAGGGGGAGGGAGAATATCAACACCGGGCGATACAGCATCAATCTTCCAGTGAATACGGCAGCGGCTCAATGCTGAGCGTGTTTGCATCGTCCCGCACGCGGAACACGCTGTCGGGCTCCATATCATTATTCATGACAACCTGCACCAGCAGGCGGCCATCATCGAGCTGGACGGCGGCTAACACGGTGCCGGTACGGCGCCAGTTTTCGCCCATCTTCATCTCGAGATCTTCACCCGCTTCCGGCACACGGCTGGCGTGACCAGCCAGCGTCCACAGGGCACGTTTGTTCGCGCCGCGGAATTTCGCACGCGCCACCATTTCCTGTCCGGTGTAGCAGCCCTTCTTAAAGCTGATACCACCCAGCGCCTGGATGTTTGTCGCCTGCGGGATAAACTGCGCGCTGTTTGCCGCGTCAATAACCGGCAGGCCCGCTTCGATGTTCAGCGCCAGCCACTGCTGGCTGTTGTTGAGCTGTGCTTCACCGCGCAGGGCGTCAGTGACGCGTTCCGCCGTTGCTTCGTCGGTTACCAGCAAGAAGCGCTCCGCAGGGTGTTCGAACCACAGAATGGAGGTTTCTCCCTCGCTGATCAGCTGTTTTCCGGCATCCGGTAGCTCGGCAAACAGGTTTTTCAGCGCTGCACGCGCCTGGAAACCCGCTACCCCCAGCAGAACGTGTTCATCGTCCGGGGCGATGGTGACTTTAGAAAAGACCGCGTATTTTTTCAGCTCTTTAAGCTGGGCGTCACGCAGGCTGCGACGCTCAATGAAGGCGAATCCGTCCTGACGGCGGAACAGACGCAGGTTGCTCCACATTTTGCCTTTTGGATCGCAATGCGCGGCCAGCAGATGCTGGTGCTCAGTCAACTGCGCCACGTCCGCCGTGACCTGGCCTTGCAGGTATTTTTCGCTGTCTGCACCGGTCAGTGTCGCCAGTGCCCAGTCATCAAGAGTAATCAGCGTCAGCGGCAGACGCGCAGAGGCGGCGGGCTGGCGAGGAGAAAATGGTGTAAATGCCATAGTGATGTCCTGAATTGCTTAACGCTTTGATAATACCTAATGGTAAAAGAGACTGTATTCAATGCAAGCGCTTTCAGCAGGCCATTCGTGCCATTACGCGGTTATGCGTGGCGCAACGCAAAATAGTGTAATCCGCTGTCTTTATAAGGATTATTCAGGAGGCCTGCTCGAGGTTCGCAATATTCCAGTAAAGAAACGGTCAAAAACACGTTACACTAGCAGGTGTTCCCGAAGAGCAATAATGAATACCGAACGGGATACCGACTGTGCCAAACGTAATGCAGGAAACAGAACATGGACATTAACAACAAGGCCCGTATTCACTGGGCGTGCCGTCGCGGCATGCGTGAACTTGATATCTCCATCATGCCTTTCTTCGAGTATGAGTACGACAGCTTAAGCGATGACGATAAGCGCCTGTTTGTCCGTCTGCTTGAGTCCGACGATCCGGATTTATTCAACTGGCTGATGAATCACGGCAAGCCCGCCGACACCGAGTTGCAACGGATAGTGCAATTAATTCAAACACGGAATCAGGAACGTGGTCCTGTGGCAATCTGATCTTCGCGTCTCGTGGCGCTCACAGTGGATGTCCTTACTGCTCCACGGTCTGGTCGCGGCAATGGTGTTATTGGTGCCGTGGCCGCTAAGCTATACCCCTCTGTGGCTGCTTTTGCTGTCGTTTGTAGTGTTTGACAGCGTGCGCAGCCAGCGTCGAATCAACGCCCGTCAGGGGGAAATTAAGCTGCTGATGGATTCTCGCCTGCGCTGGCAGGGAAAAGAGTGGGAAATGATAGGGACGCCGTGGATGCTCAACACCGGGATGATGCTACGGCTGCGTCGGGTCGAGGACAATCGTCGCCAGCACCTGTGGCTGGCAGCAGACAGTATGGATCCTGCGGAGTGGCGAGATCTGCGCCGGTTGATCGTGCAACAGCCGACGCAGGAGTAAATCAGCTGAACTGCTCGGCCATCTCACCCAGAATCTGCTCGCACCAACTCTGGAGGCGCTCGTCGCTAAGATCGTACTGGTTGGTTTCATCCAGCGCGAGCCCGACAAACAGCTGGCCGTCGGCAATTATCGGTTTTTGACTGGTGAACTCATAGCCTTCCGTAGGCCAGTAGCCGATAAAGGTCGCGCCCTTTGGCGCCAGTTTGTCGTGCAGCATGCCGAGTGCGTCAAGGAACCACTCCCCGTAGCCCAACTGGTCGCCCATGCCGTACATCGCAATGATTTTGCCTTCAAAATTGACTGAATCGAGCTGATCCCAGATGGCTTCCCAGTCTTCCTGAATCTCACCAAAGTCCCAGGTAGGGATACCCAGAATCAGCACATCGTACTGCTCCATCAAGGCAACCGCGTCATCTTTCAGGTTATGCAACGTCACCAGTTCCGGGCCAATAATGTCGCGAATTTTCTCCGCCGCCATTTCGGTGTAGCAGGTGCTGGAACCATAGAACAGACCAATATTCATCGCGTAACTATCTCAATTCTTGCTATGACTTTGCGCGTAGTGTACCAGAAACCGATGGCAATCAGGCATAATGGCCAGATTGCAGAACCATAGGGGTTGATGTGGAAAAGGATCTCGCACTCATCGAACAGTTTCTCGACGCGCTGTGGCTGGAGAAAAACCTCGCTGACAATACGCTCAGCGCCTATCGTCGGGATCTCACTCTGCTGGTCGAGTGGCTGGCGCACCGGGGGCTGACGCTTGAAAGCGCACAAAGCGATGACCTGCAAGGGTTACTGGCTGAGCGGATGGAAGGGGGGTACAAAGCCACCAGCTCCGCACGTCTGCTGAGCGCCATGCGCCGCCTGTTCCAGCACCTTTACCGCGAGAAGATCCGCGCGGATGATCCCAGCGCACTGCTGGCATCGCCTAAACTACCTCAGCGGCTGCCAAAAGATCTCAGCGAAGCGCAAGTTGAGAGATTATTACAGTCGCCCGCAGTTGACCTTCCGCTGGAGTTACGCGATAAAGCCATGCTTGAACTATTGTATGCCACGGGCTTGCGCGTTTCCGAGCTGGTGGGCCTGACGATGAGCGATATCAGCCTGCGTCAGGGCGTGGTGCGCGTTATCGGTAAAGGGAACAAAGAACGGCTGGTGCCGCTGGGTGAAGAGGCGGTCTACTGGCTGGAGACGTATCTGGAACACGGGCGTCCGTGGCTGCTGAACGGCGTCTCCATAGATGTATTATTCCCGAGCCAGCGCGCGCAGCAGATGACGCGACAAACGTTCTGGCATCGCATTAAACATTACGCCACACTGGCGGGTATTGACAGTGAGAAGCTGTCGCCGCACGTTTTGCGTCACGCCTTCGCGACGCATCTGTTAAACCACGGCGCGGATTTACGCGTGGTGCAGATGTTGCTTGGACACAGCGATCTTTCAACGACGCAAATATACACCCATGTCGCGACGGAACGCCTGCGGCAGCTACACCAACAGCACCACCCTCGCGCGTGAGTGCCGACGAATTGTTACAGGATCATATATGAAAAAGTCTTTAGCGCTGTTCACCCTGCTGGCAGCTTCGGTTTCCGGTTTTGCCCATGCGGATGATGCCGCCATTAAACAGTCTCTGACGAAACTCGGCGTCGCCAGCAGCGAGATCCAGCCAGCGCCGGTGGCTGGCATGAAAACGGTGCTGACCAACAGCGGCGTGCTGTACGTGACCGAAGACGGAAAGCACATCATTCAGGGGCCAATGTACGACGTGAGCGGTGCGCAGCCGGTGAACGTCACCAACCAGCTACTGATGAAAAACCTGAATGCGCTCGAAAAAGAGATGATTGTCTACAAAGCGGCGCAGGAAAAGCACGTCATTACCGTCTTCACCGACATCACCTGCGGCTACTGCCACAAGCTGCATGAAGAGATGAAAGACTACAACGCGCTGGGCATTACCGTGCGTTACCTGGCCTTCCCACGCGCTGGCGTGCAGAGTCAGCCTGAGCAGGATATGAAAGCGATCTGGTGTGCGAAAGACCGCAACAAGGCCTTTGATGATGCGATGAACGGTAAAGGCGTGAAGCCCGCCTCCTGCGATATCGACATCGCTAACCACTACGCGCTGGGCGTACAGTTTGGCGTGAGCGGTACGCCAGCCATTGTGCTGAGCAACGGCTATGTGGTGCCGGGCTACCAGGGGCCAAAAGAGATGAAAGCGTTCCTCGACGAACACCAGAAACAGACGGGTGGTAAATAATTCGCGTGAAAGCCCCGATAAAACTGCGCCGCCGCGATGCGGTTGAAACCGCGGATTTACCAGATACGCTTCCGCTGCTGTTAAAGCGGTTGTACGCCAGCCGTGGCGTGCGTACGGCAAGCGATCTTGAGCGCAGCGTCAAAGGCATGCTGCCCTGGCAAGCGCTGAGTGGCATCGAAAAAGCGACTGAAATGCTCTACGACGCGTTCCGTGACGGGACGCGGATTGTCGTGGTGGGCGATTTCGATGCCGACGGCGCCACCAGTACCGCGCTGAGCGTACTCAGCCTGCGTGCGCTGGGCTGCGATAACGTGGCTTACCTGGTGCCGAACCGGTTTGAAGACGGCTACGGCCTCAGCCCGGAAGTGGTCGATCAGGCCCATGCCCGTGGTGCACAGATGATCATGACCGTGGATAACGGGATCTCTTCTCATGCGGGGGTCGATCATGCCCATGCGCTGGGGATCCCGGTACTGGTCACCGATCACCACCTGCCAGGAGAAACCCTGCCAGACGCTGAAGCCATCATTAACCCGAACCTGCGCGACTGCGATTTCCCGTCGAAATCGCTGGCCGGAGTAGGGGTGGCGTTTTATCTGATGCTGGCGTTACGCACGTTGCTGCGTGATAAGGGCTGGTTCGAATCGCGCGGGATTGCCGTGCCGAACCTCGCGGAGTATCTCGATCTGGTGGCGCTGGGAACCGTGGCGGACGTGGTGCCGCTCGATACCAATAACCGTATTCTCACCTGGCAGGGCTTGAGCCGCATTCGGGCGGGCAAATGCCGTCCGGGGATCAAGGCGCTGCTGGAAATTGCCAACCGCGATCCGCTGAAGCTCGCGGCAAGCGATTTGGGTTTTGCCCTCGGCCCGCGCCTGAACGCGGCGGGGCGGCTGGACGATATGTCGGTTGGCGTTGCGCTGCTCCTGTGCGACAACATCGGCGAAGCGCGCGTGCTGGCCAGTGAGCTGGACGCACTCAACCAGACCCGTAAAGAGATTGAGCAGGGGATGCAGGCCGAAGCGCTGACCCTGTGCGAAAAACTGGAGCGCAGCGGCGATAACCTGCCGGGTGGGCTGGCGATGTATCACCCCGAATGGCACCAGGGCGTGGTGGGCATTCTGGCGTCGCGCATTAAAGAGCGTTTCCACCGCCCGGTGATCGCGTTCGCCCCCGCCGGGGACGGCACGCTGAAAGGCTCCGGTCGTTCCATTCAGGGGCTGCATATGCGCGATGCGCTGGAGCGTCTCGACACGCTTCATCCGAACCTGATGATTAAGTTCGGCGGCCACGCGATGGCGGCAGGCCTGTCGCTGGAAGAGGCGAAGTTCGACGAGTTCCAGCGTCTGTTTGGCGAACTGGTCACCGAGTGGATCGATCCGTCTCTGTTGCAGGGTGAAGTGGTTTCTGACGGCGAGCTTTCTCCGGCTGAAATGACCATGGAGGTGGCGCAGATGCTGCGCGATGCTGGCCCATGGGGGCAGATGTTCCCGGAGCCGCTTTTCGACGGACGTTTTCGTTTGCTGCAACAGCGCATCGTGGGCGAACGCCATCTCAAAGTGATGGTGGAACCGGTCGGCGGCGGGCCGCTGCTCGACGGCATCGCCTTTAACGTTGATACCTCCATCTGGCCGGACAACGGCGTGCGCGAGGTTGAGCTGGCCTATAAGCTGGATATTAACGAGTTCCGCGGTAACCGCACCCTTCAGATCATCATCGACAATATCTGGCCAATTTAGCGTCAGTAATCTCTATAAAAAAGGGCGTGGATTCGGTACAATCCCGCTCTTATCACCGCATTTTGACAAGCTCATAAAAGAAAACAGACCATGTTTGAAATTAATCCGGTAAAAAACCGCATTCAGGACCTCACGGAGCGCTCTGACGTTCTTAGGGGGTATCTTTGACTACGATGCCAAGAAAGAGCGTCTCGAAGAAGTAAACGCCGAGCTGGAACAGCCGGACGTCTGGAACGAACCTGAACGCGCGCAGGCGCTGGGTAAAGAACGTTCCTCCCTCGAAGCCATCGTAGATACGCTGGATCAAATGGCGCAGGGTCTGGAAGATGTTTCTGGGCTGCTGGAGCTGGCTGTCGAAGCCGACGACGAAGAAACCTTTAACGAAGCCGTGGCAGAGCTCGACGTGCTGGAAGAGAAGCTGGCGCAGCTGGAATTCCGTCGCATGTTCTCCGGCGAATACGATAGCGCTGACTGCTATCTCGATATTCAGGCAGGCTCTGGCGGTACCGAAGCGCAGGACTGGGCCAGCATGCTGATGCGTATGTATCTGCGCTGGGCAGAAGCGCGCGGTTTCAAAACCGAGATTATCGAAGAGTCCGAAGGTGAAGTGGCGGGTATCAAGTCCGTCACCATTAAGATTATTGGCGATTACGCCTACGGCTGGCTGCGTACTGAAACCGGCGTTCACCGCCTGGTGCGTAAGAGCCCGTTCGATTCCGGTGGCCGTCGCCACACCTCCTTCAGCTCCGCGTTTGTCTACCCGGAAGTGGATGAAGATATCGATATCGACATCAACCCGGCGGACCTGCGTATCGACGTTTACCGCGCATCCGGCGCGGGCGGTCAGCACGTTAACCGTACGGAATCTGCGGTGCGTATTACCCACATTCCAACCGGGCTGGTAACACAGTGCCAGAACGACCGTTCCCAGCATAAGAACAAAGACCAGGCCATGAAGCAGATGAAAGCGAAGCTTTATGAGCTGGAGATGCAGAAGAAAAATGCTGAGAAGCAGGCGATGGAAGACAACAAGTCCGACATCGGCTGGGGCAGCCAGATCCGTTCTTACGTCCTTGATGACTCCCGCATCAAAGACCTGCGTACTGGGGTTGAAACCCGTAACACGCAGGCGGTGCTGGACGGCAGCCTGGATCAATTTATCGAAGCAAGTTTGAAAGCAGGGTTATGAGGAACCAACATGTCTGAACAACAATCACAGGGCGCTGACGCGGTAGTCGATCTTAATAACGAACTGAAAACCCGCCGCGAGAAGCTGGCAGCGCTGCGCGAGCAGGGCGTGCCGTTCCCGAACGATTTTCGTCGTGACCACACCTCAGACCAACTGCACGCAGACTTCGACGGTAAAGAGAACGAAGAGCTTGAAGCGCTGAACGTTGAAGTGTCCGTGGCGGGCCGCATGATGACCCGTCGTATCATGGGTAAAGCCTCCTTCGTGACCTTACAGGACGTTGGCGGCCGCATTCAGCTGTATGTCTCTCGTGACGACCTGCCGGAAGGCATCTATAACGAGCAGTTCAAGAAGTGGGACCTGGGCGACATCCTGGGCGCTAAAGGTAAACTGTTCAAAACCAAGACCGGTGAACTGTCTATCCACTGCACCGAGCTGCGTCTGCTGACCAAAGCCCTGCGCCCGCTGCCGGACAAGTTCCACGGTTTGCAGGATCAGGAAGCGCGCTATCGTCAGCGCTACCTGGATCTCATCTCTAATGATGAATCCCGTAAGACCTTCAAAATTCGCTCCCAGATCATGGCCGGTATTCGCCAGTTCATGGTTAACCGCGACTTTATGGAAGTAGAAACCCCGATGATGCAGGTGATCCCAGGCGGTGCCTCTGCCCGTCCGTTCATCACCCATCACAACGCCCTGGACCTGGACATGTACCTGCGTATCGCGCCGGAACTGTATCTGAAGCGTCTGGTGGTAGGTGGTTTCGACCGCGTGTTCGAGATCAACCGTAACTTCCGTAACGAAGGCATCTCCGTACGTCATAACCCAGAGTTCACCATGATGGAACTTTATATGGCGTATGCGGATTACAAAGATCTGATCGAGCTGACCGAATCCCTGTTCCGTACCCTGGCGCAGGATATTCTGGGCACCACGCAGGTCCCTTACGGTGAAGAAGTGTTCGACTTCGGCAAGCCGTTCGAAAAACTGACCATGCGCGAAGCGATCAAGAAATACCGTCCGGAAACCAATATGGCGGATCTGGATAACTTCGACTCTGCGAAAGCGATCGCTGAAAGCATCGGTATTAAGGTTGAGAAGAGCTGGGGTCTGGGCCGTATCGTGACCGAGATCTTCGAAGAAGTGGCCGAAGCGCACCTGATTCAGCCGACCTTCATCACCGAATACCCGGCGGAAGTGTCTCCGCTGGCGCGTCGTAATGACGAGAACCCGGAAATCACTGACCGCTTCGAATTCTTCATCGGTGGCCGCGAAATCGGTAACGGCTTTAGCGAGCTGAACGATGCAGAAGATCAGGCGCAGCGTTTCCAGGATCAGGTTAACGCGAAAGCGGCAGGCGACGATGAAGCGATGTTCTTCGACGAAGACTACGTAACCGCGCTGGAACACGGCCTGCCGCCGACGGCTGGCCTGGGTATTGGTATCGACCGTATGGTGATGCTGTTCACCAACAGCCACACCATCCGCGACGTGATCCTGTTCCCGGCGATGCGTCCGGTGAAATAAGCCGTTAAGACGTAAAAAAAGCCCCGTGCGTTTATCGCCGGGGCTTTTTTATTGCGCCGCAAAAGCGCTGAGTTTTTCGCGCGCAGTGTTCGCTTCCTGCACCATCCACGGACTAAATGCCCACGGTGTGGCGTCCAGCGCGCGGAAGAGCGCGTCCAGCTCCACCCATTGATACTCCATCACTTCGTCGCTATTGATTGCGAGGGTATTCGTTACGCGGGCGGCATAGACCGGGCAGATTTCGTTTTCAACGATCCCTGAAGGGTCGGCTTCACGGTAGCGGAACGCCGGGGCAACGGGGGTGATGTCGGTGATTTCGGCCCCGACTTCAAAGCGGCAGCGGCGGATAATCGCCTGCTCTGTCGCTTCGTCGGCCTGTGGATGTCCGCAAACAGAGTTGGTCCACACACCGGGCCAGGCTTTTTTACTTAAGGCGCGCCGGGTAATCAGACATTCTCCGTTAGCGTTAAACAGCCATGAAGAGAAGGCCAGGTGTAGCGGGGTGTGTGACGTGTGCGCGGCGTACTTCTCCTGAGTGCCAATCACCTTTCCCTGGTCATTTACCAAAATAACGTGTTCTTGAATACTCATTGATGCTCCAGTGCCATAATGCTTAATGGTTCAGCACCATCAGCGGAATTATTATACTGCATTCTTAAGCAAACGGTTTGGCCCACAGAGCGGAAAAGGGCATGACCCGCATCAGTTTGGGCTGCTATCATAGTGCGCCATTCACGCTGACCGAGGAGCTGTTTTGTTTGCAGGAAGCCTGACGAGAAACCCGATCATTGCCGTTTTCTGCCTGACGCTGACGCTACTTGTAGCAGGATGCTCGGGGAGTAAATCTTCGGATATGGGCAGTTATTCCGGTGCCGTCTATACCGTTAAGCGCGGGGACACGCTCTACCGCATCTCACGTGCCACGGGGACCAGCGTGAAGGAGCTGGCGCGCCTGAATAATATTTCTCCACCCTATACCATTGAGATAGGGCAAAAGCTCAAGGTTAACGGCGGTTCCTCCTCAGGGAATAAGTCCTCAACGCGTAAAACAGCCAAAGTGACGCCATCCTATCAGGTGCCTAAATCATCCTGGCCGCCGGTCGGTCAGCGCTGCTGGATCTGGCCTGCAAGCGGAAAAGTGGTTGCGCCGTACTCGCTCTCGGAAGGGGGCAATAAAGGTATTGATATCGCTGCCGCACGCGGCACGCCGGTTTACGCTTCAGGGGCCGGGAAGGTGGTCTATGTCGGTAACCAGCTTCGTGGATACGGTAACCTGATCATGATTAAGCATGGTGAGGACTACATTACGGCATATGCGCATAACGACACGATGTTGGTGAATAATGGCCAGAACGTGAAGGCGGGGCAGAAGATTGCGACCATGGGCAGTACCGGGACGGATACGGTGAAGCTGCATTTCCAGATTCGCTATAAGGCCACGGCCATCGATCCGCAGCGTTATCTTCCGGCGCAGGGCAGTAAACCGAAGTGCTAAGTGATTATTTAATCGCCACTTAGTGGGGTAAAGGCTTGTATGAAGAGGCGTAAGGTCTATAATGCCTTACGCACCTCAAAGCGGGCGTAGTTCAATGGTAGAACGAGAGCTTCCCAAGCTCTATACGAGGGTTCGATTCCCTTCGCCCGCTCCAGTCTCCTCATAAATCAAGAAGTTATATTTCATCAGTTAGTTACGTTGCTCTGCTTTAGCAGGTACAACTAAAACTACCCACTGTTCTATACCCGTACCTGTCGCCTAACGGCTCCACTTGTTGCTGTATCACCAACGGGGCTTTATGGCTTCTATTGTCTGAAATCTGATACATTGCTTAAACATCATGTGGATTGCTGTAAAGTTCATCAGTATGATTGCTTGCACAATCAACGATTGGGAAAACACTTCTGGAAGATTAGGGACGAGACGATATGAAAGTGACTGACGAGGCTTTGTTACGTTCAGGGTTTACACCATCGGATTTGCAGAAGATAAAAAACAACGTTGAAAGCTATGGCGGAACCTTGGGGGAAGCGATTCAGGATCTGGCTAATCGATTCAGGGTTGTTTTATGGATAACATCGGCATGTCTGATGGTTTTTATCATTTTAATATTGTTTTCTGCGAAAGAAACCGTCGTGGGTGGTGGGATATCAATTCTGATCGCAATAGTCATCGTTGCATTTATTCAGCCGCCAGTCCTTTCTTATAAATCCTGGCGGTTCTGGAGAAAATTCAGAGACTAATGGTTCGATGTGTCAGTAGCAAGCAGGTCAAATATTACTTTGGCCTTAAGTCCATAACCTACTATTTTCATTGTTAATTTTGGACGGCTCATCGTATCGACCCTGCGATAGAAATCACGGGGCATCCATTTAAATAGCCTCCATGCCTCGGGTCTTCTGGCTAATCCAAAGATGCTATATACACTTGCAGTTAACGTAATAGCGTTATAAATCGCAAGTCCTGTTTCAGGCTTGAAACCCATAAACTGGGCCGCTTCCAAAGTGCCATCAGCCACAAGCCCCTCTGTTTTATATTGTTTTCCATATATACCAGGAATAATTTCTTTTGACAAACCGTTAATGCCATCTGTTACAAGGATAGCCCCTGCCAGCATACCTAAAGGTGTCATCGTAGCGACCATCAACGCACCGCCAGCAATTGCCATTCCAGAAACCACAATGTGAATAGCTGAAATTATGTAGCCGACGATTTTATTATTTTCCTTAACAAATTCGACCTTCGCGTAAAGCTGTGCGGCTCTGGTTCTTAACAGGCGTTCTTGTTCTTGTAGATTATCTGTTTCAGCACGCAGATTTTTGATGCATGCAATGCATTCTTCATCGGTTTTGGCCCGTCGTGCAGTTTCAAATTCTTTATCTACAACCTGTTTTATCTCTTCGACAAACTTGATACGTGTAAGACCATCTTGCAAATAGAATGCTGACAGCCGGTTTGCTGTTTCGACGAGTTTCCGGGCCTCCAGATTCACCATGGTATCTGACCATGTTCTGTTCCAGCCCCTGTTAAGCAACGCAATATCCATTAAAGACTCCTTTCCAAAATGTGTCTGGTCATTTTACGTGCAATAAGGTCGAAGACAACAGGAAATACTTACACAACCCGCCCCCGTAGGTGTCCCGTCTCTTTATCCTCCCAGTTTACATCCTCCTGCTTAAAATATCCCCGGCTCTATTATAGATCCGCTGAGTGGATCGATTAGCCGCCTAATAATTTCACTGGATCTGCATGAAACATCCTGGTGTTATCACTGCGTTACACTACTTTGCTTGCGTTGCAATTTGCCTCGCTTTATTACAACAGGCGAAACGCTGTCTTCCTGTGCCTTTGCCGTAACACTGCTGACTTGCTGGCAATGGTTGAGCGGTTAACAGAACGGGGTGTAGTTGTTCAGATCCACAAAGAGGATTTTAAGACCGGGAAGAACTCTCCAGCAGGTAATATGATGCTGACCGTACTGGCAGCAGTCGCACAGATGGAACGTGAAACGATGCTGGAGCGCCAGCGTGAAGGTTACGAAGCAGCAAAAGCCGCAGGCAGGATCACCGGACGGGGCAAAGGTCGCTCTATTGATCGTGAAGCCATTAAAGCAGAACTCGCAGCAGGTAAAACCATTCGTGCAATCGCAGAAAGCCACAACGTCAGCACCAGAACAGTCATGAACATTAAGGCCGAAGCCTGAACAATTCTGAGAATTTGTTATTGACTTCTTCATGTACTTTGATGGTTTTTTGAATTCGATCTGGTGCTGTATTTCCGCTGCTTAATTCTTGGTAGTTCAAAGTATAATATGCAAGTTGTATTACTGATGATAAGAAACAATCAAGAGCATTTATATATTGCATTGTTGCATCATGTGCTCTGTCCCTATTTTTTGAGACAACCACTCATTAACCTTTCTCCTACCAAAAAGAACGCCCCCAACCACACTAACCGTTGTGACTGCATTGGAAGCGATAGAAATAACGTTATCCCATGCTTGTAAATCCATGTTCCTGCACTCTCCTGTAGTGAAAGGGGCAGGGCTTGTCCCTTGTTTTCATTCTAAATTACCGTAACTTACTAACTCCACTTACTCCGATAGCTCCTTCATCCCTGGGCCTTTGCTATAGGTTCTGAATGCTTCAGTTTTCGCTTTCTGTTCGGTGTGTCCGGTAATGGCTCCGATACGTTGTTCTGGCACCCCTGCACGGTCTAAGCAGGTGATGAACATTCCCCGTAAGCTGTGGGCAATGTGCCGCCACGAAGCCGGGTGAACTTTTGGCTGTACCACGGACCTCGCTTGTCTGACATAACCCTGATGATGTCGCTCCGCTCCGATTGGTGCTGTATCACCAATCGGGCATTAGGTTCGCTATTGTCTGCCAGTCTGGACTGGCTTAAAAATAGGCTATAACATTGGCAACATAAATCTTTCAAGGAGATGAAAGGATGAGCACCAGAGCGGAGATAAAGGATGGTGCGCAGTTTGACGTTTTGCGAAGGGGTGTCGTTTATACTGAGGTGCTTGGCTGGGTTGACATGGGGCACGCTCGGGGTAGTGATATCATGGAGCTTAAAAGCCAGTTTATCGCGGGGGAGCTTAGCGGCAAACCTTCCTACATGGTGATGTATCGGCAGGACATGCACTTTGTGAAATTCAACTCACAATTCGGTGTAGGCAAGTTCTCTCGCTGGGAGATTAAACGTGGCCGGAGTACCGAAGATATTAACAGAATCATGCTGGCGATGATGATGAACACAGCAGCTCGATTTGAAGGCTTGCAAAGCCTGCGGGCTTTCTCTTGGTACACTGATAGTGGCTTTAGTGGTGAAGACTTGGTTTCTGATCTGTTCGGATTCCATCGAGCTATCATGCCAGGACGGTACGGATACCGCCTTAAACCTGTCAGTTATGATGCCGCCGTTCGTCGCTGGGATCATTACGGTGCTATTGGTTCCCATAAAAACCGTGGTTTCCGTCCGATTCTGTTCCCTGACCCGGAAGATCCGTGTGTGCGTCACCAGCCGTACACGGTGAACCTCCCGCATTTTATGACATGGCTGAAGCCGTGGGACGATTTCAGCTCTGGTAATGTCAAAGTTATTACAGACAATGGGACGTCACTTGGGTACACAGGGGTGAAGTGATAATGCGTAAATTCTTTAAATGGAGCATCCTGATATTAATTACGGGTGTTATCCTATGCTGGCTATTTGTCTATCTTGTTGCATCCGGTATCAATGAAGCTACCACATACACTGAAAATGATTTTTTCAATTATCACTCCCTGACTGATAAAGATATTGAGAAGGCTCCGCGTATATCGAATAATTATTACTTTGAATCACATCCCGGAGATGGATACGCCCCCTCAAACACAATCATTTTTAGGGGAGTATCTAACGTCGAGCCGATGAGGGCTTATTTGTCTAAGCTGGGCTATACCAAACAGAAAGGCGGTTCGAGGGAGGCGGAAATATGGACGAAGCCAGAGCAGATGAATAGTGCTCTCTTTTACCTGCACTTTGATGCTGCTACTGGCGAAGCAGAACTAACTAAGGAACTGAATAAATGAATGTCCGTAGTGGCACACTGAATTTGGCCACCTGAACTGAGGTGATATGCTCACCTCAGAACAACACAGGTGCTTTAATGAAAAGAAGAAATTTTAGTCCTGAATTCAAACGCGAATCCGCTCAGCTGGTTGTCGACCAAAATTACACCATCTCTGACGCTGCCAGGGCAATGGATGTTGGTCTTTCCACGATGACAAAATGGTTCAAACAACTGCGTGATGAGCATCAGGGCAAAACGCCAAAAGCCTCCCCGATAACGCCGGAATAAATCGAAATACGTGAGCTTGAGAAAAAGCTACAACGTATTGAAATGGAAAACGAAATTCTAAAAAGGCTACCGCGCTCTTGATGTCAAACTCCCTGAACAGTTCTCGATAATCGGGATACTCAGGACGCGTTATCCTGTGGTCACTCTCTGCCAGGTGTTCGGGGTTCATCGCAGCAGCTATAAATACTGGAAAAACCGTCCTGAAAAGCCCTGACGGCAGACGAGCTGTATTACGAAGTCAGGTACTTGAGCTGCATGGCATTAGCCGTGGTTCGGCCGGAACAAGAAGCATCGCCACAATGGCAACCCAGAGAGGCTACCAGATGGGGCGCTGGCAGGCTAATGAAAGAGCTGGGGCTGGTCAGTTGCCAGCAACCGACTCACCAGTATAAGCGTGGCGGTCATGAGCACGTTGCTATCCCGAATCATCTTGAGCGACAGTTCGCCGTAACGGAGCCCAACCAGGTGTGGTGCGGTGATGTGGCCTATATCTGGACAGGTAAACGCTGGGCGTACCTCGCCGTTGTACTCGACATGTTTGCAAGAAAACCAATGGGCTGGGCAATGTCGTTCTCACCGGACAGCAGACTCACCATGAAAGCGCTGGAAATGGCATGGGAAACGCGCGGTAAGCCCGTCGGGGTGAGGTTCCACAGTGACCTGGGTAGTCATTATACGAGCAGGCAGTTCCGGCAGTTACTGTGGCGATATCAGATTAAGCAGAGTATGAGCCGGTGTGGAAACTGCTGGGATAACAGTCCAATGGAGCGCTTCTTCAGGAGTCTGAAGAACGAATGGGTGTCGGTGACGGGTTACGTAAGCTTCAGCGATACAGCTCACGCAATAACGGACTATATCGTTGGATATTCGTGCTCAGACCGCACGAATATAATGGTGGGTTACCACCAAACGAATCGGAAAACCGATACTGGAAAAACTCTAACACTGTGGCCAGTTTTTGTTGACCACTACAACTGCACCGCTCACTGCTTCATCGCTGAACCAGCGAATAACGCTATAACCAGCATCGGCTATCTGCTGCTTCTGGTTTTCAACGTAACACGTTAAGTTGCACATTTCCTGTACCCTGGATACCCTGAGATTAATCCTAATAACTCAAGGGTGAGTATGGCTAGCGGGAAGAGAAAGAATCAAAAGGAATCGCCTGAAGAAGAGTTAGATCGCCTGCTGGATGAGCTTGAACTCACACCGGAGCAACGGGAGTTTATCGAATCCATGCGAGAGGATAAGAGCGATCCCAGTAGTGAGTAACGCTTGTCTTAAGCCAAACGGCATTGTAAGAAATTCCTCACCCGGTGCATGCAGAATCACGGTGCCTTTGTTCCGGCTGTCGCTGGAGTGTCATAAATATAATTACGCGCGCGCATAATTTAAAATTAAACCCTCTTTCTTTTTACGTAATCAATCGCCCCTGTTATATCTGTCGGCAAATTTTTTATTTCCCGGATCGCAGATGAAAACACGACTCCTCCTGTGCGCTGGCTTATTAGCTGCCTCCAGTGCCCATGCCAGCGCCCTCTATTTTTATGAAGCTGGCACCGAAGATACCGCGCTTGCCGGAGCAGGGCAGGCGGCTCGTGCGCAGGATGCCTCTACAATTATGACCAACCCGGCTGGCATGACGTCCTTACCGGATCATATGGTCACCGGTGGGTTACAGGTTATGGATGGCTCCATCGACAACCAGCTGGATAACGATGCCCATCAAAGCCCCGGCGATGTGATGAAAACCATCCCGAATGCCAGCGCCTTTTATAGCCAGAAGGTGACCGATAATCTTTATGCCGGGGTCGGGCTTTACGGTAATTACGGCCTGGGGATCGACTACGGCAGCTGGGCGGGCGACAGGCTGATTAAAAAGAGTACCATGGTAGCCATGACGCTCAGCCCCTCGCTGGCCTATAAGCTTAACGACCGTCTTTCGATTGGCGCGTCCGCCAACGTTAACTACGGTTACTTCTCGCTGACTCGCAGCGTTAACGATGATGACTACCGGCGACGCGATGAAGACCTGGCCATGAGCTATCGGCTTGGGCTGCTGATGCAGCTAACTGACCAGACCCGAGCCGGTATTACCTGGAACAGCGAAACGGACTACAGCTTCAATATTGACGGCAACGCGCGTCTACAGAACGGCACCTACGACCTGCCGGTGTCAGCACAAATCAGCGCGCCGCAGCAAATTATGCTCAGCCTTGTGCATGACATTAACCCGCAGTGGTCGGTTATGGGCGATCTCGGCTGGCAGGACTGGAGCCAGTTCGGCGCGCCGCAAATCGTCGTCGGGGACCAGCAGCTGAACAACGTCAGCCGCCTGAAGGACACGTGGCACGGTGCGGTGGGCGTGCAGTATCGTCCAACGCCTCAATGGCGACTGAATGCCGGTGTGGCGTTCGACAGCTCGCCGTATGAAAGCCAGAGCGATGTGGCCTTAACCTTACCTACCGGCGATGAGTGGCGATTTGGTACGGGAGCCCAGTATCAGATCACCCCGGCCAGCAATATTGGTATTGCCGTGTCGTATCTTCATATGCAGTCGTCGCATGTGAAATCGCCGGTGGCGTTTGCCGGAAGTTACGACCATCCTTATCTTTGGTTTGCCAGCGTCAACTACAGCTATCAGTTTTGATCGGCTAACCGCTTAAAATATATGGTCTATAATGGCAGATACTGAATGTCAGAAGGTTGTACCATGCATATTTTACCGCCTGTTCGACCCGAAAAATCCATCGAACGACTGACCGCTATCCTTGAGCCGATAGCGGAGAAAGTGCACGTTATTCCACGTAAGCGACTCACCTGGTTACGGAAGGGGAAACAGCAGATGTACCTCTTTCTGGAAGGGGAGCTGTCCCTGCTGCGGACATCGGATGGACTGGTGGTCGTGACCGTTTACGAGCCGCATTTGTTTGGTATTGCTGAGATGATCCAGCCTACGCAAGGCCATTTTCTCCGTGCGGAAAGGGAGTCGACCATTTTACGTCTCGATGCGGACAAGGCGGCCGAGTTATTCCGTGCCGAGGGCGTCTGGGAGGATGTCGCAGCGCTGCTCTCATACCATACGGCCTATTTGATATTCCGTGATGCGCAGGTACTCCAGCAGCGTACCTATTCCGTTATTCGTAACCACCTTCAGGAAATGATTTTGCTCCCGGAGGAGACGCGTTTGCGTACCACGATACTGGAATATATTCAGGATCGTACGCTGCTTTCTCGCAGTAGTATACTCAATGTATTATCCGCCCTTAAACAGGGAGAATATATCTCCTTTAAGCGCGGTGGGTATTTGCTTGAAGTCAGACACTTACCTGAATCATTCTAGGGGAAGTTTAAAATTAAACAGAAATGGAATTAACGAGGCTGTTAATTTTCTATATCGTTTGCTTTCTAAGTTTTATCTTTATTAAGTAAACGGTATATTTATGAAAAAGACAGTTCTCGCTTTGATTATGGTTAATGCGTTTACCGCCACTTCCGCGTTCGCCGCCGCTGATGCGGGCACCTGGTATGGCGGAGCGAAATTCGGCTGGTCACACTATTTTGATACCAATATGGGTTCAAAAGCGTTTGATAACAATAATTCCGACCACTTCGATTTTGACCATGATAATGTCGGTGGGGGTGTTTATACGGGTTACCAGATTACCCCATGGCTTGCGGTAGAAGGCGGTTATGATTATTTAGGCAACATGCAGATCAAGGGTCAGCATGGCGCAGGGGCGCAAATGAAGACGCAGGGTCTGCAAATGTCCCTGAAGGCCAGCTATGCCTTGACCAATGACTGGGATATCTACGGCCGTGCCGGGGCGATGGGCTATCGCGCTGAATCCGATGTAAGTGGTCACAATCGTTTTGAAACCGGTGTGCGCCCGCTTGCAGCTGTGGGTACTGAATACGCCTTCAATAAAAACTGGGCTGGCCGCCTGGAATATCAGTGGGTAAGCAATGTGGGTAATGCAAACCAGATCGGTGTGAGCAGCGACCTGAGTTCCGTCACCGCAGGGCTTAGCTATCGCTTTGGTCAGTACGACTGATGCATGTGATATGGCGATTAAGAAAAACCCGGCTGCTATGTTGCCGGGTTTTTTGTTGTCAGCTGGCGAATAACGGTTCAAGCATAATATGAATATTTTGCAGGCCCGTGACATTATTGTCTTTCAGGTATTGCTGATTAACCATATCTAACTGTTCCAGTTTGGTCAGCGAGGCGTAAACGCGTTGAACAGCGCTGTCCGCAACAAAAATTTCTTTTGCGGTAGTGTCCTGAAGATACTGTGATTTTACGCTGCGCGTTAAGTTATCGATCTGCTGTTTATTTTCCTGATAAAGAGACGCGATATGAGATATCTGTGCCTGCGGCGGTTTTTCCCCCGGTAATACCAGCGGAATTTGCAGATGATTAATCTTTTCAACGTTGTCTGGTGGTGGAGAGCTACATGCTGTTAATGTGCTCAGACTTAATATAGCGAAAAAGAACGGCAGGCTCTTCATCGAATCACTCCGGGGAAATAATTGGACTCAGCATTATCCCTGAAGGCCGCAGCGACGAAAGAATAAACTTATTTATTTATAAACGTTATTTCCATAGGTAAAAGAAAAGCCCGGTGATAGCCTCCTTTCCCCCCATGTACCGCCAGCGTGAATATGACGCCTCGAGGATGTATGAAATTTAAAACTCTCGTTAGTGCGATGGCCGTTGCTGGTCTGCTATTGGCCTCGTTGATCTCATTGCCTGTCCTGGCACAAAAGGAGGTGAAGGAAGCCACTGCCCATACGAAACAAATGAATGATGCACTTTATGGTCAACTGCCCTTCTTTGATAAAACCGATTTCCGAAATGCGCATAAAGGCTTTATTGCCCCGCTGCCACCTGCGGTGATTAAAGGTGAAAAAGGCGCCGTTATCTGGAATCCCCAGAAATACGCTTTTATCAAAGAAGGGCAAAAAGCGCCGGATACCGTCAACCCGAGCCTGTGGCGTCAGGCGCAGCTGAATAATATCGGCGGTCTGTTTGAAGTCACGGAAGGCGTCTACCAGATCCGCAACCTCGATCTGTCGAATATGACAATCATAGAGGGCAAAGAGGGGATCACGGTTATCGATCCGCTGGTGTCTGCGGAAACGGCTAAAGCGGGTATGGATCTTTACGTTAAGCATCGCGGCAAACGTCCGGTTGTTGCCGTTATTTATACCCATAGCCACGTCGATCATTATGGCGGCGTGCGTGGCGTAATTGATGAAGCCGGGGTAATGTCCGGCAAAGTGAAAGTCTATGCGCCAGCCGGTTTTATGGAAGAGGCGGTATCGGAAAATATCATGGCCGGAAACGCCATGAGCCGCCGTGCCAGCTATATCCACGGAAACCTGCTGAAACCCGGTGTGAAGGGGCAGGTGGGGGCAGGTCTGGGGACTACCACCTCAGCCGGAACGGTCACGCTCATCGCGCCCACTCACTCTATTACCGAAGAGGAGCAGAAAGAGGTCATTGACGGTCTCACCTATGACTTTATGCTGACGCCGGAATCGGAAGCGCCGTCTGAAATGCTCTGGTATGTGGAAGAGAAAAAGCTGATCGAAGCAGCAGAGAACGTCACTCACACCCTGCACAATACCTACTCGCTGCGCGGGGCGAAAATACACGATCCGCTGGCATGGTCAAAGTACATCAATAACGCCATCGATCGTTGGGGTGATAAAGCGGAAATCATTATCGCGCAGCACCACTGGCCCACGTGGGGTAACAAAAAAGTGGTGAAGCTGATGAAAAGCCAGCGTGATATCTACCGCTATATCAACGACCAGACGCTCAGACTGGCGAATAAGGGGCTGACGAGGGATGAAATAGCCGCTAATTTCGCCCTGCCTTACGGGCTGGCTAAATCCTGGGCAGGCCGTGGCTATTACGGCTCGGTAAGCAACAACGTCAAAGCCACCTATGTCTACTATCTTGGCTGGTTCGACGGCAATCCGGCGACGCTCGATGAACTGCCTCCGGTCGAGGCGGCGAAAAAGTATGTCGATTACATGGGCGGAGCCCGCGCGATCCTTGAAAAAGCCCGTGTCGATTATGCCCGGGGGAATTATCGCTGGGTGGCTCAGGTGGTCAGTAAAGTCGTTTTTGCCGATCCGAATAATAAGGCGGCGCGCGAACTGGAAGCCGATGCGTTTGAACAGCTGGGATACCATGCGGAGTCAGGGCCGTGGCGTAACGCCTACCTCACCGGTGCGCAAGAGTTGCGTAACGGCGTGAAGATAAAGCCGACGCCCAAAACCGCCAGCCCGGATGCGGTCCGTGCCATGTCGACTGAGATGATTTTTGACTACTTCGGCGTTCACCTTAACGGCGTCAGAGCGGCGAATGCCAGAGGCGTTTTTAACGTTGATTTAGGCCGCGAGGGCGGCAGGTATAAGCTGGAGCTGGAGAATGGCGTGCTAAACCATAGTGCTAATATCCAGGCAGAAGATCCGGATGCAACCATTACGCTCAGCCGCGAAACGCTGAACAAAATCATCCTTAAGGAAACCACGCTGAAAAAGGCGCAACAGGCAGGAGAGGTGACGATCGTCGGCAACGCCGCGAAGGTAGACGAAATGCTGCGCTGCATGGAGAGCTTCAGTTTCTGGTTTCCTGTCGTCACCCCTTAAATGTAAAAAAGGCTGCTTTCGCAGCCTTTTAGCATTCGCCAGCAACAATTTGCCGGGTGGCGGCTTCGCCTTACCCGGCCTACACTCTGCGCTGCTTGAGCGCTAGATGACGCCGTCGCCGCCGTCTGAACACCAGACCTGCCCGGAGGTGTATGAACACTCATCCGAGGCCAGAGTGACATACAGCGGTGCGATCTCCACGGGCTGTCCCGGGCGTCCCAGAGGGGTACTCTCGCCAAAATGTTTCACTTTTTCCTGTGGCTGCCCACCGCTGGGCTGGAGCACGGTCCAGTAAGGTCCGGGCGCTACCGCGTTCACGCGGATCCCTTTCGGACCCAGCTGTTTCGCCAGCGCTTTGGTAAATACCGCGAGACAGGCTTTGGTCTGCGCATAGTCAAGCAGTACGGCGCTCGGTTTTACCGCCTGTACAGATGAGGTGTTAATGATGGAAGCGGGAGCTTTCATGTGGCGCAACGCCGCCTTTGTGATCCAGAAAGGCGCATAGACGTTTGTTTTAAAGGTCGCGTCAAAATCTTCCGTGGTCAGTTCTTCCAGCGTCTCACGGTACTGCTGTCGGCCTGCGTTATTCACCAGGATGTCCAGCCCGCCCAGTTTTCCGACGGCCTGTTCCACCAGGTTCTGACAAAAAGTTTCGTCCCGCACATCGCCCGGTAGCGCGACGGCATTCCGTCCTTCCGCTTTAATCAGGGCGATCACTTCCGCAGCGTCTTCTTCCTCTTCCGGCAAATAGTTAATGGCGACATCTGCCCCTTCGCGGGCATAGGCAATGGCTACCGCGCGTCCGATGCCGGAATCGCCCCCGGTAATTAGCGCCTTCTTACCGGTAAGCCGGCCATGCCCTTTGTAGCTTGTCTCGCCGTGATCGGGAACAGGGTCCATTTCAGAGGCCAGGCCCGGTGGCGTCTGGGGCTGCTCCGGGAAAGGTGGCGTTGGGTAAGCGTTCGTACGTTGTTCATTATCACTCATAGCTAACTCCTTGTTAGGGGTGAGATTTGATGGATAGTTACAGCGTTAACGCTTCGCTGAATTATTTTTGCAAGTGGCTGACCCGCACTACGGGTGGGGATGATTTTTTATCGAGCGAGCCGCTAATACTGATCATGTTGTCAGGTTCCACGGTTCTGTCATCAAATACGGCTTTCGGGATAATAACGTCGATTTTCCCGGTTTTATCCTGGAATACGTATTTATCGCCATCGCCATCAATAAGATTGCCGCGCAATGAAATAGAGGCGCCATCATGCATCTCTTTTGCCTGAGTAATGGTCATAATGCGCGCATCATCGGTACCACGATAACCACTGTCCAGGGCATGCGGCGGTGGCGGCGCTTCACCCTTTTGTAACCCGCCGTTATTATCTGCCCATGCGGAAGGGATAATTAATATTAACAAGGCTGAAATCACTGATAATTTCATCTGATATCCTTCATTTTGGATGTCTTGACTTATTAAGTATTGTTGCTATTCCTTTATGTGGCAAATGTGATAAGTCTTAAAAGCATTTGCGTAGAAAAATCAAAAATTTCGGCAATTAAGCGAAACGGTGACAAAAGCCATGGAACCAAAAAATGAAAAAGTGCCTGGGATAAAAGAGAGTTATCGTTTACTGACGTTTGAGTATGCATTTCGTCAGGTGGGTTTTATTGTTCTGTTAGGTATTATCGTGGCCGCGTTAGCCGGCCTGTTTTCCAGCGGTGCGGTTAGCGACGTGGAGAAAACAAACGAAGCAAAATCCCTGAACCTGAGCTATGAGCGCTTCGGCCGCCGCCAGACCGAATCGCGGATGACGCTGACGTTTCCGGTGACGTCTGAGGGTAAATATATTCTCAGCCTGACCAGCGAAAGCAGCGACGTATATGAGCCGGGCAGCGTCTGGCCGCAGCCGGACAGCATGTATAGCCGGGGGAATACCCTGTTTCTCGTTTACGACAATCTGAAACAGAGCGATAAGTTCACCGTCCTGCTGTTCATCACGCCGACAAAAGCAGGGAAATGGACAAACAGCATCCGCGTAAACAACGGGCCAGATATCCGCTTCTGGCAGTTTATTTACCCCTAGGAGTCGAATATGGACATGGTTTTTCGTGCCCTGGCAATATACCTGTTTCTGGTGATCGTGTTTAAAGTCGCCGGACGGCGCGCCCTGCTGCAAATGACCAGCTTTGACCTTATTTTGCTCTTAATTATCAGTGAGGCGACACAGCAGGCTCTACTGGGCGAAGATTTTTCCGTCACCGGTGCGATGATTACAATAACAACGCTGGTGGTGGTGGATATTATTTTTGGCCTGATTAAAAAATATTCTTCTTCTGTTGAGAATGTTCTTGATGGCACCCCGGTGATATTGGTAGAGAATGGTATTCCCATTGCGGATAAACTGAAAAAAGTCGATGTATCCTGCGATGATATATTGGTTTCAGCACGCCAGAACCACGGCATAACGGAATTAAAGGATATTAAGTACGCGATCCTTGAGCGTAACGGCCATATTTCAATTATTCCTGAAGAAAATTAACTAAGGGGCACATCCATGAGCAACCTTATTCACGATAATAATACGACCATCAGCGAGCTGACGAAAAAGCTTGCCATGACGCTCACAGAAAGAGGACTGCGTCTAACCACGGCGGAGTCCTGCACCGGCGGTAATCTCGCGGTTGCGCTTTGTGCCGAAGAGAACACGGCGGAATTTTATGACGTTGGCATGGTGGTGTTCAGCGATGCGGCGAAAGAGAGGATCCTCGGCGTGCGGCACGAAACGATTGAGCGCTTCACCGCCGTCAGTGAACAAACGGTTACTGAGATGGCCGCTAAAATTCGCGATATTGCCGAGGCGGATATTGGTGTTGCCATCAGCGGCTATGCGGGACCGGAAGGCGGAGACGATGGCACGGCAGCCGGTACGGTCTGCTTCGGCTGGAATATTCGCGGACAGACGGAAACCCGCACCGTGCTGTTTTCCGGTGAATGTCAGGATGTGGTGGAAAAAGCGGTGCGTTATTCGCTGTCTGAACTGATCGAAATACTCTCCGGGTGGGATAACGTCTGAGACAAGGGGAAAGGCTATGGCTGTTATCGTTATTACCGGCGGTACGGCGGGCGTGGGGAAAGCCACGGCGCTGCACTTTGCTAAAGCGGGCTACGATGTAGGCATTATTGCCCGCGATGAGCAGAGCCTGCGCTCCACAGAAGAGGAGTTGCGCCGTTTCGGGATCAACGCGTGTGCCGTTCAGGCCGACGTGGCGGACAGCAAGGCGGTGACCGATGCTGCTAACGAAATTGAATACCGGCTTGGAGCCATCGATGTGTGGGTGAATAACGCCATGGGCGGGATGCTGGCGCCGTTTCGCACCATGTCCCCGGAGGAGTTTCGCCGCGTCACCGAGGTGACCTATCTGGGCTATGTTAACGGCACCCGCGCCGCGCTGGAGTTAATGACTCCTCGCGATCGCGGAACGATTATTCAGGTTGGCTCCGCGCTGGCCTACCGTTCCATTCCCTTGCAGTCAGCCTACTGTGGGGCGAAAGCCGCGATCCGCGGATTTACCGATGCCGTACGCACCGAGCTGATGCATGAAAACAGCCGGGTGCAGATCGCAATGGTACAGATGCCAGGCCTCAACACGCCGCAGTTCGAGTGGGCGAGGAATAAATTTGCCTGGGCGATGCGCCCGGTTCCTCCCGTGTTTCAGCCGGAAGTGGCCGCCAGCGCTATTTTTAAGGTGGCGCAGAAACCGGTGCGGGAGCTATGGGTGGGCAGCAGCACCGTCCAGTCGATTGTCGGGCAGTTTCTTTTCCCCGGTTTTCTGGACCGGCTGATGGTTAAAAAGGCCTGGGAAGGGCAGATGACCGATACGCTAAATGCGGATGACCGTCAGGACTATCTGGATCAGCCTGTTAACGACCTGCATAAAATCCACGGGCACTTCACCGACGAAGCAAAAGAGCGCGCCACCAGCGTTACCTCCGGCATGCCGGGGAAAGTGCTGCTCGGCTCCCTCGCCGTTACGGGCGCGATCGTGGCGCGTCTGCTGCTCTCGCGGAGACGATAATCAGCGCAGTGCGGTACGATCGGTCCAGAACCAGCGGTAGCCATAGCCGCTGAGGTTAAGCGCGACGGTTTTGCCGCATACCAGCGCGTCGTCGTAGCGTTTGTCCGCCAGGCATGCGGTCCAGGTCGCATGCCGGATCCCTCTGGCGGTAAAATTAACGGGCTTATCGCTGAAATTAACGAAGGTAAGAATGCTGCGCGTGTCGGTTTCGTAATAGATCCCCAGTACCGCATCGTTGTCGATAGTAATAAGACGAAACGGCGCGACGCCGATCTCAGGAAACTCCGAGCGCGTATTGGCGATATCGATAATGCAGTGCAGGAGGGAGTTGCGGTGCAACAGCGAATCCGCCACGTTGATTTTTTGATAGCGGTACGGACCATGGTCAATCATTGGGGCGATAAAGGTTTCCGGGTCGGCATCTGAGAAACCGCCGCCCTGCGATCCGGCCCACTGCATCGGGGTGCGTACGGCGTAACGCTCCTCCAGATCTAAATCATCGCCCATTCCAATTTCATCCCCGTAGCGCATGACCGGTACGCCAGGCAGCGAAAACAAGACCGCATGGCAAAAGGCCAGCCGCTTTCGATCGCCCTTAAGCATCGGCGCCAGACGGCGGCGGATCCCTCGCTGATACACGCTCATCTCTTCATCAGGGGCGAAGGCATCAATGACGGTCTGCTTCGCTTTTTTGCCTATCCCTTCCAGATCCAGCTCATCATGATTGCGCAGCCAGTTGGCGAAGCAGCAGGAGTCCGGCGGCACAATCATCTTTTTCACCGCGTTGCGCAGCGGTCGTGCGCTCTTCTCTGCAAGGCTGACGTAAAAGTACTTATTGAGCCAGAAATTCAGCACCAGGTTGAGCCGGTCATTCTGACCAAAATAATCTTTGTAGGCGTCGACCTCCACGTCGACTTCGCCGAGCAGGATCGCGTCCGGATTGCGCTGTTCGATAAGACGGCGCAGATGCTCCAGGATCCACAGGCCGCGTTTTTCATCTCCACGCCCGGCCTGTTTTGTCAGGTGCGACGCTGCATCCAGGCGAAAGCCCGACACCCCGAGCTTTAGCCAGAAGATGATGATGTTCTCAACCTCCTTCAGCACCGCCGGGGAGGCCAGATTGAGATCCGGCTCGTGGTGATAAAACATATGCCGGTAGTATTGCCCCGCTTCGTCGTCCCATGTCCAGACGCTCTTTTCCACGCCGGGGAACATCGGTGGCGTATCGTCCTCGTCCGTGTCAGACCAGAGATAATAGTCACGGTAGGGTGACTGCGGGTTGCGGCGGGCCTGCTGAAACCAGGGATGCGCATCCGAGGTGTGCTGGATCAGCAGCTCAATAATGACCTTCATCCCCAGCTCCCGCGCCTGTTCAATAAAGGCGATGATATCGTTGAGCTTGCCGAAGCGGGGATCGACCTGCAAATGGTCGCTTACGTCATAGCCTTCATCGAGAAAAGGGGTGAGGTAAAACGGGGTGATCCAGATAACCGTCGCGCCCATCCGGCGGATGTAGCGCAACTTCGCGGCGATCCCGGCGATGTCGCCACAACCATCGCCGTTAAGATCGTAAAACAGGGCGGTATCAATCTGGTAAATAATGGCGCGTGTATGCCAGCCTGCCATAGCAATCCTTAGTGATAACCTTCGGTATCAGACACTTTGCCCCGGAAGACGTAGTAGCTCCAGGCGGTGTAAACCAGGATCACCGGGATGATTAACAGCGTGCCGATCAGCATAAACAGCTGGCTGGCAGGCGGCGCGGCGGCTTCCCACAGGGTGATGTGCGGCGGGATAATGTGTGGCCACAGGCTGATGCCCAGTCCGCTAAAGCCGAGGAAAATCAGGCCCAGCGTTAACAGGAACGGACGGGCATGGCTGTCGGGATTGCGCGTCAGCCGCCAGATCCACAGGCTGAATACCGCCACCAGAACCGGAACCGGCAGGAACCAGAAGAAGTTAGGCAGTGTAAACCAGCGCTCGGCGACAAACTGCCAGCCGAGCGGGGTCCAGATACTCACCACCGCAATGACGGCGATCAGTGCCAGCAGCACGTGGCGGGTCAGCTCACGCATCCGGTTTTGCAGCGCGCCTTCGCTTTTCATGATCAGCCATGTGGTAGCCAGCAGGGTATAGGCGACAATCAAACCCAGCCCGCAGAACAGGTTAAACGGGGTTAACCAGTCCAGCGAGGAGCCCACAAAGCGTCGCCCTTCCACGTCAAAGCCGTTGATCATCGCGCCGACCACGATCCCCTGGCTGAAGGTTGCCAGCAGGGAACCGCCTGCAAAGGAGTAGTCCCAGAATTTGCGGTGGGAAGGGGTCGCCTTAAAGCGAAACTCAAACGCCACGCCGCGGAATATGAGCCCGATCAGCATGGCCGTCAGCGGGATGGTCAGGGCATCGATAATCACCGCGTAGGCCAGCGGAAACGCGCCGAACAACCCTGCGCCGCCGAGAACCAGCCAGGTTTCATTTCCGTCCCAGACCGGTGCGACGCTGTTCACCATCACGTCGCGTTCTTTGGCATCGCCCACAAAGCTGAACAGCATGCCGATACCGAGATCGAAACCGTCCATGATGATGTACATCAGCGTGGCGAAGACAATAATGGCAAACCAGATGACCGGGATATCGACGCCCATCAGATCTTCTCCTCTTCCGGAACAGACTCGGCGGCGGACAGCGGACGG
The DNA here is from genome assembly GCF_001729745.1 of Enterobacter hormaechei subsp. hoffmannii. Taxonomy (GTDB): domain Bacteria; phylum Pseudomonadota; class Gammaproteobacteria; order Enterobacterales; family Enterobacteriaceae; genus Enterobacter; species Enterobacter intestinihominis. Next base: position 3,659,377 of record NZ_CP017186.1, on the reverse strand, counting down.
GCAGGGGTGCCCGACGTATTAGACGTTAGCGTGCCGACAGGCTGCGGCCCTTTCTTTATCAACCGGGCGAGATAAACATAACCCACGCCAAATACCGAACAGTAGACCACGATAAAAGCCAGCAGGCTGATGCTCATCTGCAACGTGCTGTGCAGAGACACCGCATCTATCGTGCGCAGATAGCCGTAGACGACCCACGGCTGGCGGCCCACTTCGGTGGTGACCCACCCGGCGAGCAGCGCAAGCAGTCCGGCTGGCCCCATGCACAGGGCAAACCAGTGGAATGGTCGCGAGTGATAGAGTCGGCGGCGATAGCGCAGCCAGACGCTCAGCACACCAAGCGTAATCATCAGCAGCCCCATGCCGACCATAATGCGGAAAGACCAGAAGACGATGAGCGAGTTCGGGCGGTCCTCTTTCGGGAAATCTTTCAGCGCCGGGACCTGTTTATCCAGGCTGTGCGTCAGGATCAGGCTGCCGAGCGCCGGAATTTCAAGCCCGTATTTGGTGCGCTCCTCCTCCATATCCGGTACGCCGAACAGCAGCAGCGGGGTAGCCTCGCCGGGCGGATTTTCCCAGTGGCCTTCAATCGCGGCGATTTTGGCAGGCTGATGCTCAAGCGTATTCAGGCCGTGCATATCCCCAACGACTGCCTGGATGGGCGCGACCAGCAGCGCCATCCACATGGCCATGGAGAACATTTTGCGAATAGCGGGCGTGTCGTTGCCGCGCAGCAGATGCCATGCCCCGGACGCGCCCACAAACAAGGCGCTGCACAGGAAGGCGGCGATGGACATATGGATCAGACGGTAAGGGAATGAGGGGTTAAAAATAATGGCCAGCCAGTCTTCGGGAATGACCTGACCGTTCTGAATACTGAAGCCCTGCGGGGTGTGCATCCAGCTGTTGGAGGCGAGGATCCAGAAGGTGGACATCAGCGTGCCCAGCGCTACCATGCAGGTGGCAAAGAAGTGCAGGCCGGGGCCGACCTTGTTCCAGCCGAACAACATCACGCCCAGGAATCCGGCTTCGAGGAAGAAGGCGGTTAAGACTTCATAAGTGAGCAGAGGGCCGGTTATGCTGCCTGCGAACTGGGAAAATCCGCTCCAGTTAGTCCCAAACTGGTAAGCCATTACCAGCCCGGAAACCACGCCCATACCAAAGTTAACGGCGAAAATTTTCAGCCAGAAATGGTAAAGCGAGCGCCAGACATCATTTTTTGTGCGAAGCCACATGCCCTCGAGAACCACCAGATAGCTCGCAAGCCCGATGGTGATTGCCGGAAAGAGAATATGGAAAGAGACGGTAAAGGCGAACTGTATCCTGGCCAGATGAAACGCATCAAGCTCGAACATGCTCCGTACCTCTGGAACTGATAGCCCACAAGGCATTGCCAGACAGCCTCAGGCTGCCTGGCAAAACCGGTTACGGTTTTTTCTTACCCGCGCCAAGCTCGGCACCGGTAAGCGGATCGGCTTTAGGATCGGATTTCGTACGTGCGCACATTGCTTTGACCAGCGTAGCCTGCTCTGTTGTGAGCGTTACGCTTGCGCCGCCGTCACCGCCATCGACCGCTGGCTGAGGAGATTCCACGTAGTCGAAGTGCTTATCGCTGTTCCAGCTTCCGCGAACTTCTCCCCCCTCAGACATATTGTAGTACTTGTTGGTGTACTCTTCGATTGGCGGCAATTTACCCGGTGGGAAGTTGTTACGGATCGACTGGAGCGCCTTCTCAAACGAAAGCTGGTGTGCTGCCTCACGCGTCATTAAAAACGCCAGCGCATCTTTAACACCTGGATCGTCCGTTACGTTAATAAGCCGTTCGTAGATAATTTTGGCGCGCGCCTCGGCCGCAATGTTAGAGCGGAGATCCGCGGTGGGTTCGCCAATGGTATCCACGTACGCCGCCGTCCACGGTACGCCTGCGGAGTTAGTGAGCGGAGTACCGCCCCCGTAGAGCAGGGAAGTGATATGACTGTCGTTGCCGTTTTCGGTCATGGACCGGTACAGCTCCGCTTCATTTTCAACGCCTTCCGCCAGTTCACCTTTCGCACCCTTATTAAGCATACCCACCAGGGTGCCGATAATTTCCAGGTGACTTAACTCCTCGGTCGCGATATCCATCAGCATATCTTTACGACCGGGATCGTCGTCGCTCAATCCTTGCGTAAAGTAACGACATGCCGCGGCAAGTTCGCCCTGTGGCCCGCCAAACTGCTCAAGCAGAAGATTAGCCAGACCCGGATTCGGTTCGGCTACGCGTACTGTGTATTGCAGCTGTTTTACGTGTCGAAACATATATTCTCCCTCTTCCGTTATTTTTTCGCTTCAACGCCGTCCGCGTCGGAGCGCAGCAGGAACTGTTCCGTCGTCTGTGGAATATGTTGAATCAGCCAGTCCGCCATCTGGCGCTCTTCTTCCAAAATGGATTCAATGGCTGGAATGGAGGCGGTATCGCCCGCTTGTTTGGCCGCGGCCAGCAGAGAGGTGTAGCAGGCAATTTCAAACTGCTCAAAAACGTAGCCGCTGATGGAGCCTTTAACAATTTCGTCGGAAGGGAACATGCCGCCAATGGACTGGCCGAGCGCCGCCATTTTGCTCATGGAATCTTTTATGACCGAACGGGAAATATTATTGCGGTCGAGAATTTCTTCCAGCACGGTAATTTGATGTTTAGTTTCATTAACGTGTTGTTCAATTCGTGCACGTAAGTCGGGATAATTATCAATACGGCTGGCCATTGATTCCAGCATGGATTCGGCTTGCTTTTCCATCGCATGGGCATCGCGTAGCCAATCATGGTAGTGTTCTACATGATTCATAATTAACTCCTGTGATTTATTTTCTGGTTAATTGTTGGTGCTGATGCTCATCAAATTTTTATTTATCCTTTCTGGGCTTTTTGATTAATATTGCCGACAGCCAGATCGGTTAATTTGAGATCGGTTTCTTTTTCTTCTTCCAGTGTTTCTGCAAGAAGTTTAACGGCTTTTTTATAGCCTAATTGTTCAGCCAGGGTGGCCAGGGTGCCGTAGCTGGCAATTTCGTAGTGCTCGACTTTCTGTGCGGCGGCAATTAATGCAGCGTCACGCACTTCGTTTTTCTCAGTGCTCTCAATAACTTCGTTGGCTTCTTCAATTAAGCCTTCCATTGCAACGCATTTCATGCGCTTCAGCTTGAGGCCGGATTCCTGCTCAATAATCTGATCGATACGTTCGATCTGTCCCTGCGTCTCCTCAAGGTGAGCCGTGAAGGCAGCGCTCAGCTTCTCGCTTGATGCGGCACGGGCTAACTTGCTTAGCGCGCGGGTCAGCTGCTTCTCAGCGCTGTAGGTATCGGATAACAGGTGAATAAATACATCTTCAACAGTTTTCATATTCATATATTCGCTCCAGTGAAATAAAGGGAAGGTACTGCGAGCCGACAGGCCCGCAGCATGCTCTCGGTATATTTATAAGAGCTTTAAATAAGATCAGGAGTTATCAGATTTACGGCCCCCGCCGTGACTGTTCTGTCCCCCTTTCTTACCCGCTTCAGATGCGCGTTGCGGATCGTTTTTGAAATTACCGCCGCTGTGCTGGCCGCCTTTACGTCCAGCTTCTGATGCTTTTTCACGGTCTTGCGCGAAATTACCGGAACCACCACGATGTTGCTCTGCCATATATCAACCCTCATGTTGCGTTTATGTCAGGTGATACGATAAGTAATTCGTATCAGTTGTCGTTCAGAAATTAACATTAGTCGTTATGTGAGAAGAGTCAAATTTCCTGTCTGGGTTGTTTTGCGCCATTTCCAGAGATGCGGTGAAAATACCGCTTCGTTACGATTTTTGAAAATCGGAAGTAAATCCATTGCTTAGGGGGAAATAACTTGTGTCGTTAGGATTCCGCTTAGCTAATAATCTTAATATGAACGCGGCGGAAATGATTACAAGAATTGACGTAGCGCAAAAATATATCTTGCCGACCTGAGTCTTTATAATCGGAATAGTCTTAAGCGAAAAGTAAAATAACGAGCCGAAACAGTGTATCCGATCGTCGTTTTTGACGTGGTCAGGCGGATCGGGTGAGGGTATGCTGCATTTGTCACCACAATAATTACAGAGGCAATGTCATGGATCAGGAGCTACTGGATGCAGGGTACCGGGCCTATACCGGTGAGAAAATCGATGTCTACTTCAACACAGGGATCTGCAAACACTCGGGCAACTGCGTACGCGGCAGCGCGGCGCTGTTCGACCTGAAGCGTAAACCCTGGATTGCACCGGATGAAGTGGATACAGAAACTGTTGCGCGCGTAATTGATACCTGCCCGAGCGGTGCGCTGAAGTACCGCCTAAAATAAGTGAGGAACCATGGATATTCTTGAAGGCCATAACAAGTTTTATGTCAACGACGCCGAAGGCAATCAGGTTGCGGAGATCGTCTTTGTCCCGACCGGCGAGCATCTGAGCATCATCGAGCACACCGATGTGGATCCGAGCCTGAAAGGGCAGGGTGTGGGTAAGCAGCTGGTGGCGAAGGTGGTAGAGAAGATGCGCGGGGAGAACCGTAAAATAATCCCGCTGTGTCCGTTTGCGAAGCATGAGTTTGATAATACGCGGGAGTATGACGATATTCGGGCGTAAAACAGATGCCCGGCATTGCGCCGGGCAGCACACTCAACCGACAAACATCACCGACACACACAGCACACCCACAATCAGCGTCAGCAGGTTACCGATGGAGCGGTACGGTTTTAACGACGGGATCAGGTACGTCGACAGCGTCGGCATGATGAACAGGATCATGGCGATAAGCGGACCGCTGATGGCGTAAATCATGGAGATCGCATTCGGGTTGATGCAGCAGACCGCAAAGGTAATCAGCGACACGCCGAGAATCGAAACCGCGCGGTTAAAGGCACGACTTTTCTTCACACCCACCTGATTCAGCGACGATTTCACAATTTCCGTTGCCCCTTCAATCACGCCAAAATAGGTGCCGAGGAACGATTTCGACATCGCTATAATTGCCACGATAATGCCGGAAATGCCCAGCCATGCCGGGGACGAAGGCATCATCGACAGCGCGGACAGGATCGTCACCCCTTCCTCTTTTGCCGCCACGATATAGGACGGTGGAATCGAAAGCAGGCAGCTGAACACAAAGAACAGCACGCTGAGGCAGATGATCAGGTACGCCACTTTCATGATTTTTTTGCATTTACCCATAGCCTCTTCACCGTATTTCTCGCGACGATCTACGGCGAAGGTCGAGATGATCGGGGTATGGCTAAAAGCGAAAACCATCACCGGGATCGATATCCACACCTGGTGCAGTGTATGCTGGTCGAAGGCCATCTGGCTGGTCAGAAGCGACGGCTGCCAGCTGCCCGTCAGATACAGCGAGACAAACAGGAAATAGGCGATCAGCGGAAAGACAAGGAAACCCATCACCTTAATGGTGATGTGCCGCCCCATCAGGAAGATCAGATTCAAAATCAGCACCACACCAAAACTCACCAGCATCCGCACGCTGGTATCCACCGTCATCCGTTTCGCCAGCTGTTCAGTAAGTGAGTTGGTTATCGCCACCGCGTAAATCAGAACCACCACAAAGAAGGCCACGAAATAGAGCGTGGTGATGAGGTTGCCGATCTTTTTGCCGTAGTAATGGGAAACGGCACCGGTGATCCCTTCGTTGCCTTTCGTCTTCGACGACAGAATAAATTGCGCCAGCGCTTTATGCGGCCAGTAGGTTAAGGGATACGCCACAAGGGCGGTGATCAGCAGGACAATTGCGCCAGCAGAGCCGAGCTGAATGGGCAAGAACAGGGTTCCTGCGCCCACGGCAGTGCCGTAGAGGGCGAAACTCCAGAGAGTCTCTTCTTTTGACCAAATTTTCGACATTAGAGCAACGTATCAACTATAAAACGAACAAAAAGGAGTGCAATTTACCATAATTATGCGTTGAGGTCGCCGTTGCTTCGCTGGGGTTGGGCCGGAGAAGGTCTCCGGCCGGAAGGTCATTCGCTTGCCAGGGCGCGACGTTGCTGGCGGCGCTTGATAATTTTCTCCCGCAGGGTGTCATACGCCCAGTTGTAGAGCATGGTGTACGGCAGGAAGAACAGGAAGAAACCAATCTCCAGCGTGAAGGCCTGGAGCAGCGTCACGCCCAGCACGGCGGCAACGATGGTTACGCCAATCACAATAAAGCCGCATTCAAAACCCAGCGCATGCAGGGCGCGCACTTTTGCCGTGCGCTTTACCCGCTGAACGGGCCAGAAACGGTCGAAGCCAAAGTTATAGATAATGTTCCAGAGCATTGCCGTGGTCGCCAGAATAATAGTGAGACCCCCCATTTCCACGACCGAGCGCTGCATTAGCCACGCGGCCGTAGGGGCGAGGATCGCCGTAGCAATACCTTCAAAACAGACGGCATGGAAGATCCGCTCCGGCAATTTACGTTGGAGTGCATCCTGATGTTGCATATTTACCTCATATAGACGCCAGTATGGGCGTTGATGCGGCCTATTCTTATCGCTTAAGGTGATATATAAAAGATGGTACCCATCGATAAAGTAGATACATCATGCGTTATTCTCCCGAAGCACTGACCGCGTTTGTTGAAACTGTCGCCGCAGGTTCGTTTTCAGCTGCGGCACGACGGCTGCGTAAAAGCCAGTCCACCATCAGCACCTCCATCGCCAACCTTGAAGCTGACCTTGGCTTTGAGCTGTTTGATCGCTCGGCGCGTCACCCGGTGTTAACCGCCCAGGGTGAACAGGTGCTGGGCTATGTCCAGTCAATCCTCGCCGCCAGCGCGCGCCTTGATGAGCTGGCCGTATCCTTAACGGCGCAAACGGAGGCGCGTTTTACCTTTGTTCTCTCCGATACGCTTAACCCGGCCGTGCTGGAAGAGATGATGAGCCAGTTCGACCAGCGTTTTCCGCACACCGAATTTGAGTGCCTGATTGGGGAAGAGGAGGACGTGATCGATCTGCTGCAAAAGGAGCGGGCGCAAATTGGCCTGACGGAAGCACGCGACAGCTACCCGACCGATATTGGCGCGACCCGCCTGCCTATGCAGACGCGGATGGCTATTTACGTTTCTGCCGGACATCCTCTGGCAGGGCAACATGAGACGCAGGCGGACGAGCTGCATGGCTGGCGCGAGCTGCGGCTGAGTACCTATCTTGAACGGGAAGCGCCCCTTGCGCGCGGGCCGGTCTGGTCTGCGCCGAACTACCTGCTGCTGCTGAGCATGGCGGTACAGGGCTTTGGCTGGTGCGCGTTACCCTGCGCGCTGGTCGACGAATTTGCCGCATCGAAATCGCTGGTGCAGCTGAACGTGCCGGGCTGGCCGAGGTCGATTGCCATCGATCTGGTATGGAACAAAAGAACCCCGCCCGGCGTCGCCGGAAGCTGGCTGCGCCAGTACTTGCAGGACGCACGATAATCCTGTGACTAAACTCACTAATTTTAAACATTTGCGTCAATTGTTGATAACAATCCTCTACTATCGTCATGTCATTTTGCACAGAGGTCGTGATGAAAGATGTCGTTATAGTGGGTGCGTTACGTACGGCTATCGGCTGTTTTCAGGGAGCGCTTGCGCGTCACTCTGCGGTTGATCTCGGCAGCGTGGTGGTAAGAGCGCTGGTGGAACGCAGCGGGGTTGCCGCACATGAAATTGATGAGGTGATCCTCGGCCAGGTGCTGACCGCTGGCGCGGGACAAAACCCTGCGCGCCAGGCGGCGCTGAAGGGCGGCCTGCCTAATACCGTTTCGGCGATTACCATCAACGACGTCTGTGGTTCAGGTTTGAAAGCGCTCCACCTTGCGACGCAGGCCATCCAGTGCGGTGAAGCGGACGTGGTCATTGCCGGCGGGCAGGAGAATATGAGCCGCGCCCCGCATGTCCTGACCGACAGCCGGACCGGCGCGCAGCTCGGGAACAGTCAGCTGCTTGACAGCCTGGTTCATGACGGGCTGTGGGACGCCTTCAACGACTACCATATGGGCGTAACGGCGGAAAACCTGGCGCGGGAATACGGCATCAGCCGCGAGCTTCAGGATGCGTATGCGCTTAGCTCGCAGCAAAAAGCACGCGCGGCGATCGACTCCGGCCGTTTTCGCGATGAAATTGTCCCGGTCAGTACCCTGCGCCAGAACGGCGAAGCGCTCATCGTTGATACCGACGAGCAGCCGCGCACCGATGCCAGCGCAGAAGGGCTGGCAAAACTCGATCCGGCCTTCGAAACGCTCGGTTCTGTAACGGCAGGTAACGCATCATCCATTAACGACGGTGCGGCGGCGGTGATGATGATGAGTGAAAGCAAAGCCCAGGAGCTGGCGCTGCCGGTGCTGGCGCGCATCAAAGCGTTTGCCAGCGTGGGTGTTGATCCTGCGTTAATGGGGATCGCCCCGGTCTATGCCACGCGCCGCTGTCTTGAGCGGGCGGGCTGGCAGCTGAACGATGTAGATCTGATTGAAGTCAATGAAGCCTTTGCTGCACAGGCGATCTCGGTCGGGAAAATGCTGGAATGGGATCCGCTGCGGGTCAACGTCAACGGCGGTGCGATCGCGCTCGGTCATCCTATTGGCGCTTCCGGCTGCCGCATTCTGGTGTCGCTAGTCCACGAAATGAAAAAGCGTAACGCCCGAAAAGGGATCGCAACGCTCTGCATTGGCGGAGGGCAGGGGGTAGCCCTGGCTATCGAACGGTAATTTCCCCCTCTGCGCACAGAAAGCCTCCCTCGGGAGGTTTTTTTATGTCTACAGAATCCTTTTCTAACACTTCTGCGTTCTTTCTTAATCCCACAATAATTATTGCGCGGTGAATTATTCGCTTTGTGAAGTTCTTAGTGTGATCTCACGCCTGGAATTTATGCGTTATACGCCTTTTTTGTTGATGAGGTTCACGTCGATCTTTGCCAAAAAAAATGAAACAAATAATTTCGATCCTTGTCACTAAAATAACGGTACATAAAAAATAAACTCAAGTTTCATAAAAACGAAACGTTATTTTAATTGAGGGTTTTTTCATGTTTAAGAAATCTCTGCTCCTTGCTTCCCTTATTAGTGCCTCTTTTGCGGCTAGCGCCGTTACCGTCGATCTGCGTCACGAATATATTGACAGCGGCTCGAATGCCGACCGTGTTGCCGTCTCGCACCGCTTTGACAATGGCTTCGGTTTTTCAGTCGAGGCGAAGTGGAAATCAGGCGGGGACAAGGCAGATCAGCCATTCGCGGATGTGGTGGGGAACGGTCACGAAGATCAGATTAGCTGGCGCTGGAAAGCGACAGACAATATCGCCCTGACGCCTGCGTTTACGATTGAAAGCACAGACAGTCGTACCATTTATAAACCGAATCTGCATGTGCAATATAGTTTCGATAATGGCTTCTACGTGGCCGCGCGTTACCGTTATGAATATACCCGCTATCCGTCAAGCTCAAATAAGGACGATGATAAAGTTAACCGTGGTGATGCGTGGGTCGGTTGGGTATTAGGTGACTGGCGTACCGAGCTGAACTATGTTTACGCGAAAAGCTCTGAAGGCGTGGCCCGAAATAACAATAAAGATTATTCCAATGAATATAACGCCAAGCTGGCCTACAAATGGGATAAAAACTGGGCACCGTATGTTGAGGTGGGCAACGTGGGGGTTAAAGACACTGACGAACGCCAGACCCGTTTCCGTTTAGGCGTGGCGTACTCCTTCTGATAATCCAGCTTCTTCGCTAAAAACCGCCGGGTGGCGCTTCGCTTACCCGGCCTACACTTTCCTTCCACTCCGTCGTTTCGTATGCCGGGTGGCCCTGCGCTTACCCGGCCTACACTTTCCTTCCACTCCGTCGTTTCGTATGCCGGGTGGCCCTGCGCTTACCCGGCCTACACTTTCCTTCCACTCCGTCGTTTCGTATGCCGGATGGCGATGCGCTTACCCGGCCTACACTTTCCTTCCACTCCGTCGTTTCGTATGCCGACTGGCCCTGCGCTTACCCGGCCTACACTTTCCTTCTACTCCGTCGTTTCGTATGCGGGATGACGATGCGCTTACCCGGCTACACTTTCTCTCCAATCAGTCGTTTCGTAGGCCGGGTAAGCGTTAGCGCCACCCGGCAAAAAGCGCCGCAATCACCCAAAAAAAAGCCCTCCGAATCGGAGGGCAAGGCCAGTTACAGAAACACTAACTCATTCAGGCATGCAACATTTCAGGTTGCTCGGGGAGTTTCGCGATATAGAGGGCTGGTTTGCCGTCTTTATCGGAACTGTACAGCACCGCTTTTTCGTCCGGCGTGAAGGACGGATGCGGGTGGGTTACCTGGCGGCTGTTCGCCACCGTAGCCCAGGAAGTGTCATGACGGGCAATGCGGTAATAGGCTTTCTTCGCCACGTCAAAGGCATACAGATAAGGATCGTTATCAATGGTGTAGCCGTCGGTGTCTTTCACATCGACAGGCGTGCCGGAACCGTCGCCAACCAGCATGGTGCCGTCGACGTTGCTCATCAGGTGCGAACAGGCGGGCATGTTCATTACCGCTTCATTCACGCCGGTGTCCGGATTGAAGCGGGAGATGGTACGACCTTGCTGACCTTTCAGGTAAGAGACGTAGATCAGCGCGGACCCGTCCGGCACCCAAAATTCATGCGTGCAGCTTTCCCCTTCCGCGTGCGTTTTCACTTTCCGCACGTTGCTGCCATCTTCGTTGACCAGCCACATGCGGGCGTCAACCAGGTCGTGTGGCCCTTCATGACAGAAGGCCACGGTATTGTCATCGAACGGGCGATAAATCGGATGTCCCAGCCAGATCTTCTCGTCATGGATGGTGGTGCTTTCACCCGTTTTTAGATCAACGCGCAGCAGGCGGCAGTGCGGCCCTTTGTGGAAGAAATCGTGGAAAATTTTCCAGTCGTTGAGTGGCGTCCAGTCACGTCTGGCAATCTCAATACCTACCAGTTTGGTGCAGTCGCTGTTCGCGACCCAGGTGCCGTAGCCAACCCACTCTTCCGGGACGCGGTACACTTCGCGCTCTGCCAGCGTCTTTAAATCCACCTCAAGCAGGGTGCGATCGTTCTTCACATAGTAGAGGGATTGATCGTCCGGAGAGAGGAACCCGCCAAAGGTGTTATCGCCCGCGCCTTCGGTCAGCTGCACCGCTTCGGCGTTTTTCAGATCCAGCAGGTAATAGTTCCAGTGACCGTCGAACTCCCCGGCGAACAGCAGGTGGCTGCCATCGTTAAAGAAGCACTTCTGGTAAAAGTAGTTGCGATGACAGGTTACTTCCGGTGGGGTCAGGCGGGTAACTTCCACGCCTGTATCCGGATCGCGGCTGACCTCGTAGTTCAGCTTGACCCGCATACCTTTAGCCATAATGCACTCCTTTGAACGCGTAATATAGGTTGAAAACTAGGTGTTAAATTATCAAAACATCGTTTCATTGTGTGTGACTGACAGCGCAAATTCTCAGTTTCTTTAGCCAGATTGAGGGGCTTAAAGATTTATCGTGATCGAAACACCATTTCTGGCATAAACATACAGAAAAAATGAAACGTTGTTTTAAATGTAATTGAAAACCCCATGTACAGGGGATAATATGTGTTCATCACGAAAACGGAACATTGTTTCGTTATTCATCTTTGCCTTCGGGCACGATCAATTCTGGAGGTTTACGTGGACGTCAGACAAAGCATCCACAGTGCGCACGCAAAAACGCTGGATACTCAGGGGCTGCGCAGTGAGTTTTTAGTTGAGCAAGTGTTTGAAGCCGACAAGTACACCATGGTCTACAGCCATATTGACCGCATTATTGTGGGCGGGATTATGCCGGTGGCGAAAACCGTCTCCGTGGGCGGTGAAGTGGGCAAACAGCTGGGCGTGAGCTACTTCCTCGAACGCCGTGAACTGGGCGTGATTAACATTGGCGGGCCGGGCACCATAACCGTCGATGGCCAGTGCTACGAAATTGGTCACCGTGACGCGCTGTACGTCGGAAAAGGCGCGAAAGAAGTGGTGTTCGCCAGCATCGATGGCAGCAAACCGGCGAAGTTCTACTACAACTGCGCCCCGGCTCATACGACTTACCCAACCAAAAAAGTCACGCCAGCGGACGTTGCCCCGGTGACCCTCGGTGACAACCTCACCAGCAACCGCCGCACCATCAATAAATACTTCGTACCGGATGTGCTGGAAACTTGCCAGCTCAGCATGGGGCTGACCGAGCTTGCGCCGGGTAACCTGTGGAACACCATGCCGTGCCATACCCACGAGCGCCGTATGGAAGTCTATTTCTACTTCAACATGGATGAAGATGCCTGCGTGTTCCACATGATGGGACAGCCGCAGGAAACTCGCCATATCGTGATGCACAACGAGCAGGCGGTCATTTCGCCAAGCTGGTCCATCCACTCTGGCGTGGGAACGAAAGCTTATACCTTTATCTGGGGTATGGTCGGTGAAAACCAGGTCTTCGATGACATGGACCACGTCGCTGTTAAGGATCTGCGCTAGTCGCAGGCAGTTAAGCATACATCTGCCTGTTGGTGACAGGCGCTGAACGATTAAGGAACAAACATGATTCTGGATGCATTTTCTCTGCAGGGTAAAGTGGCTGTGGTTTCCGGGTGTGACACCGGGCTGGGGCAGGGTATGGCGTTAGGTCTGGCGGAAGCGGGCTGTGATATCGTCGGGATTAACATCGTAGAGCCAACGGAAACCATCGAGCGCGTCACCGCGCTGGGCCGTCGTTTCCTGAGCCTGACCGCGGACCTGCGCAAAATCGATGCGATCCCTGAACTGCTGGATCGCGCGGTGGCGGAGTTCGGGCATATCGATATTCTGGTCAACAATGCGGGCCTGATTCGCCGTGAAGATGCGATTAACTTCAGCGAAACGGACTGGGACGACGTGATGAACCTGAACATCAAGAGCGTGTTCTTTATGTCCCAGGCGGCTGCGAAGCACTTCATCGCGCAGGGGAAAGGCGGCAAGATCATCAATATTGCCTCCATGCTCTCTTTCCAGGGCGGCATCCGCGTACCGTCTTACACCGCATCGAAGAGCGCCGTGATGGGCGTGACCCGTCTGCTGGCGAACGAGTGGGCGCAGCACAATATCAACGTCAACGCGATTGCGCCGGGCTACATGGCCACCAACAATACCCAGCAGCTGCGTGCTGATGAAGAGCGCAGCGCGGCAATTCTGGAACGTATTCCAGCGGGTCGCTGGGGTCTGCCGAGCGATCTGATGGGCCCGGTTGTGTTCCTGGCTTCTCCGGCTTCGGATTACATTAACGGCTATACCGTCGCCGTTGACGGCGGCTGGCTGGCACGTTAATTCAGCCTTAATAAAGAACCTCTGCCCTCGGGTAGAGGTTTTTTTTGCGCCAAAATTGGCTTTATCCATATCCTTAAAGATGAAAAATCCATACTAAAAAGGAATAAATGACGGGTATCACACATTTATTGCTTAAATATTAACTAATTAATAAAAAATAAGGTTAAACCACCCTGATTTGAAATTGTAATGTCCATCACAGAACGGTATGTCGTAGCGAAATAATCCATATCTTCACCAGTTCCGACCTGACACTTTCTTCCGGTATCTCGTAATTTCACTTAACGAATTTCGCTGTTGAGGCAGGAAACTATGACATCTATAAATGACTCTACCCTTATGCCCGCTGCGCTGCGCGATACCCGACGCATGAACCAGTTTGTTTCTGTTGCGGCCGCCGTAGCCGGTCTACTGTTTGGTCTGGATATCGGCGTTATCGCTGGCGCACTGCCCTTTATTACCGACCACTTTACGTTAAGCAGCCGCCTGCAAGAGTGGGTGGTGAGCAGCATGATGCTGGGCGCGGCCATCGGCGCGTTGTTTAACGGCTGGCTGTCGTTCCGTCTCGGGCGCAAATACAGCCTGATGGTTGGGGCGATCCTGTTCGTCGCAGGCTCCATCGGCTCCGCGTTTGCGACAAACATAGAAGTGCTGCTGCTTTCACGCGTGTTGCTTGGCGTAGCGGTGGGTATCGCGTCCTACACCGCGCCGCTTTATCTCTCTGAAATGGCAAGTGAGAACGTGCGCGGGAAGATGATCAGTATGTATCAGCTGATGGTGACGCTCGGTATCGTGCTGGCGTTTCTGTCGGATACGTACTTCAGCTACAGCGGCAACTGGCGGGCAATGCTTGGCGTGCTGGCGCTGCCTGCGCTGGTGCTGATTGTGTTAGTCATTTTCCTGCCGAACAGCCCGCGCTGGCTGGCGCAAAAAGGGCGTCACGTGGAGGCGGAAGAGGTGCTGCGCATGTTGCGCGACACGTCTGAAAAAGCGCGTGAAGAGCTGAACGAAATCCGCGAAAGCCTGAAGCTGAAGCAGGGCGGCTGGTCCCTGTTTAAGGCGAACCGCAACGTGCGCCGCGCAGTGTTCCTCGGCATGCTGTTACAGGCGATGCAGCAGTTTACGGGGATGAACATCATTATGTATTACGCCCCGCGCATTTTTAAAATGGCCGGTTTTACCACCACCGAACAGCAGATGATCGCCACGCTGGTGGTGGGGCTGACCTTTATGTTCGCCACCTTTATCGCGGTGTTCACCGTTGATAAGGCCGGACGTAAACCCGCCCTGAAAATTGGCTTTAGCGTGATGGCGCTCGGCACCTTAATCCTTGGCTACTGCCTGATGCAGTTCGATAACGGCACGGCGTCAAGCGGCCTCTCCTGGCTCTCCGTGGGCATGACCATGATGTGTATCGCCGGTTACGCGATGAGCGCCGCGCCGGTGGTGTGGATCCTGTGCTCTGAAATACAGCCGCTGAAATGCCGCGACTTTGGTATCACCTGTTCCACCACCACCAACTGGGTGTCGAACATGATCATTGGCGCGACCTTCCTGACGCTGCTGGATGCGATTGGCGCGGCAGGCACCTTCTGGCTCTATACGGTGCTGAACGTGGCGTTTATCGGTGTGACCTTCTGGCTGATCCCCGAAACCAAGGGCGTGACCCTGGAGCATATTGAACGCAAGCTGATGAGAGGGGAGAAACTACGTAATATCGGCGTGTAATGTAATTGCCCGGTGGCGCTTCGCTTACCGGGCCTACGATACCGTGTAGGCCGGGTAAGCGGCTTAGTGTTTACCGCATCGCACGTCTCAAAATACGCTCCGCCTGACGCTGGAAGTCAGCGGCCGTCTCTTCCACGGTTTTCTGGCCGTAGTCTATATACTGCAAAGAAGTACCGAACTGCGCCACAATCTGTGGGTCGTCAAAGTATGGCGAGACGGTGAGTTTCGCCGGCAGCGACTGCGCCAGACGCAGGCCTGCCACGGAAGGATCGTCCTCTTTAATGGTGCCGTCTTCAGTCAGATTCTGCACCGCTACTTTGCTCAGCGGTACGCCACGCTCAAGGCCCAGCGTATCGACCCCTTCTTTGCTGTTGAGCAGGAAATTAATCAGCTTCGCCGCCGCTTCCGGGTTTTTGGTCGACTTACCAATCGACAGCATTTGCGCCGGTTTGAAGAACAGGCCCGCGTCGGTGGCGCCCGGCAGCATTGGGTAGCTGCCCAGCTCCAGTTTCGCCGGTGGCTTCAGGTTGTCGGAATATTTGTTGATGGTGGAGTTCCACATATAGGTGCCGCCCCATTCTCCCTGGATCCACGGCTTCATCTCATACATGTTGCTCTTACCAAATGAGGCATAATATTTGGTGTCCGGCATGACGTGGCTGTCGATCAGCTTTTTGTAGGTCTGGAAGAACTCCACCCACTGTTCCTTTGTGTAGCTGAACTTTTTGGTTTTCTCATCCACCGCAGGAATGTTGTACTTCTGGATCATGTACGAATTCAGCAGCGCCAGCGTATCCTGGTGCTCCAGGATCACCGGATAGTATTGCTTACCGAGCTTGCTTTCGAAGGTTTTACCGGCCGCCATCAGCTCGTCCCAGGTTTTCGGGTACGCAATACCCGCTTTTTTCCAGGTTTCGTCATTGAAGTAGAACACCCGCGCCGTCACCGAGATCGGAATGCCGTTCAGCTTGCCATCCACGGTGGTGGTTTGCAGCTCTTTGGGATCGAACTGCGACAGGTCGATCACCTCTTTCATCTTGTTTAGATCGTAGAAGCCGTCACCGGTTTTGGAGAAGATCGGCAGCCAGTTCCAGTTCGTCTGCATTACGTCTGGCTCGGTTCCACCCGCAATCTGGGTGGTCAGACGGGAGAGGTGACCGTCCCAGCCGGTGTATTCCGCTTTCACGTTGATGTCCGGGTTCTGCTTATGGAACTCCTCCAGCGCTTTCAGGGTGACCTGGTGACGGCCGTTGCCGCCCCACCAGGACATCCGTAAATCCACATTCTGCGCCATCGATGGCAAAGCGGTAAGGCCCAGGGTCGCGGAGATAGCTGCGCTTAAAAGCACTTTTTTCATTTTTATCACTCCATCAGAGAGAGAGGTTCTGTTCAGTTTTTGCGTCAAAAATATGACACTTATTCATATCAAACGTGAAATACACCTTACGATGAAGTCCCTTATCAATCATTGGTTTAGCTTCATCGGACGGGATTCTGGCGGTCAGTTCGTAGTCCGCGACCTTCAGGTACACAAAGAATTCGTGGCCCATGTTCTCAACGCGCACCATCTCCCCGCTACAGCCGCCGTTCGGGAAGGGCTCATCAGAGAGCGACACAAATTCCGGACGCACGCCGAAGAAGATCTCCTGACCCGCGTAAGCGGCGACTTTCTCCTGCTTCTCCGCGTTCAGCGGCATGCTTTCATCTCCAATGGCGATGTGCAGCTGTCCCGCTTTTTCGACCAGCACGCTTTTGCGTATATTCATCTCCGGCGCGCCGATAAAGCCCGCCACGAACATGTTCTTCGGCTTGTGGTAGAGATTGTCCGGCGTATCCACCTGCATGATATGGCCGAGCTTCATCACGCAGATGCGGTCGCCCATGGTCATCGCTTCGGTCTGGTCGTGGGTCACGTAAACGGTGGTGGCCGGTTTTCCGGATTTCTTCAGCTGCTTGTGCAGGTCGGAAATACGGATACGCATCGAGGCGCGCAGTTTGGCGTCGAGGTTTGAAAGCGGCTCATCGAACAGGAACACATCCGGTTTTTTCACAATCGCACGGCCTACCGCCACGCGCTGCGCCTGGCCGCCGGAAAGCTGGCGCGGCAGGCGGTCGAGCAGCTCTTCCAGCTCGAGAATTTTGGCGGCTTCATTCACCTGGGACTCAATCTGATCTTTCGGCAGCTTGCTCAACTTGAGGCCAAAGGCCAGATTCTCGCGCACCGTCATGTGTGGATAGAGGGCGTAGTTCTGGAACACCATCGCAATCCCGCGCTCTTTCGGCGCGAGGTTGTTCACGATCTTGTCGCCGATACGCACCTCGCCGCCGCTGATGGTTTCCAGTCCCGCCAGCATGCGCAGAGTAGTGGATTTGGCGCAGCCGGATGGGCCGACGATCACCATGAATTCCCCTTCGGCGATTTTAAGATCGATAGCGTGTACCGCTTTAAAACCGTTGGAGTAGACCTTTTCCAGCTTGTTGAAAATAACTTCAGCCATGGTATTTCCCTCTTAACCTTTAATTCCGCTGCTGGTGACGCCCTGTACGAAGTAGCGCTGTGCCAGGAAGAAGACAATGATGGATGGCAGAATGGAGATGCTCGCCATTGCCAGAATTTCGTTCCACGGCGCCCCTTCGGTGACGTCGATGGACATTTTCAGCGCCAGTGCAATCGGGTATTTATCCACGCTATAGACATAAATCAGCGGCCCGATAAAGTCGTTCATGGACCACATGAACTGGAACAGGGCGACGGAGATAATGGCCGGTTTAAGGATCGGCACAACCACGTACCACAGCACCTGAAGGGAGTTACAGCCGTCAATCTGCGCCGCCTCTTCCATGTCACGCGGGACGCCGCGCAGGAACTGGATCAGCATGAAGACGAAGAACCCCTGGGTGGCGAAGGCCAGCGGCAGGTACAGCGGCATATAGCTGTTCAGCATGCCCATTTCACGGAACATCAGGTACTGCGGGATCAGCAGCACGGTGCTGGGTAGCAGCATGGTGGTAATGAGCGTGGCGAACCAGAACTTCTTCCACGGGATCTCGAAGCGGGCAAAGCCATACGCCACGATGGTGGAGGAGATAATGGTCAGGATCACTTTCGGGATCACATACTTAAAGGTGTTCAGCATGTAGTGGCCGAAGTTGTACTCGGTGCCGGTTTTCCAGCCGTTGATGAAGCCGTCCCAGGTGGCATGTGCAGGCCACAGGCTCAGGGTGGTGAAGATCTCGTGGTTCGGTTTGAACGACGCGGAGAACATCCACACCAGCGGGTAAAGCATCAGCAGGCCGACAAACAGCAGGATCGCATAGCGAACGGTGGCATTGATTTTCTCTCTGCGCAGCGTGCGGGCTACTTCGCGTTCGGCGATGCTTCTTGCCGTGGAGAGTTGTTGAATATCAGCCATTTTTGCCTCCTTTATCGGCGGAGTAGAACACCCAGTATTTCGACGACTTAAAGGCGATACCGGCGAAGACGGCCACCACCAGGAACAGGATCCACGCCAGCGCCGCGCCATAACCCATATCGAAATACTTAAACGCGGTGTCGTAGATGTAGAGCGAGAACAGGTAGGTCGAATAGGTCGGCCCGCCGCCGGTGATCACGTACGGCCCGGTAAATTCCTGGAACGCCTGCGTGGTCTGCATGATGAAGTTGAAGAAGATCACCGGCGTAATCAGCGGCACGGTCACCTTCATGAACATCTGCCATTTCGATGCGCCATCGATCATCGCCGCTTCATACTGGGACTGCGGTACGTTTTGCAGCGCGGCCAGGAAGATGACCATCGCGGAACCGAACTGCCAGACGCGCAGCAGGGTAACGGACATTAGCGCCAGTGACGGTTCACCCAGCCAGTTCACCGGGTCAAAACCAAATACGCCGATAAAGCTGTTCAGCAGGCCATCGATCGCAAATAAGGCGCGCCACAATACGGCAATGGCGACGGAACTGCCGAGGATCGACGGAATATAGTAGGCAGTACGGAAAAATCCGATGCCGCGTAATTTAAAGTTCAGGACAAAGGCAATCCCTAATGCGAAGGCGAGCTTTAACGGAATGGTTAAAAATACGTATGCAAAGGTCACGCCCATGGATTTCCAGAAGAGCGTGTCTTCGGTAAACATGTAGCGATAGTTTTCGATGCCGTTAAACACCGGCGGACTCATCAAATCGTAATCCGTAAAGCTGAGGAAAAATGATGAGACGAAGGGGAATGCCGTAAAGAGTATCAACCCGATGATGTAGGGTGATATCCATGCGAGCCCCAGCAGCTTGTTTTCATTCATACATACCTACCTGGCGATCAATGGTTTAAAACGGAATCTGCTTTGTTACATCTTCCCAGGCCAGCATCGCGCGGCATGAGAGCTGAGTTTTAGGGTGCAATATCTGGCGTCGGCTAAATATAAAATTGTTTTTTAACGCCTTTTTGCCTTCCTCTTTGCGCTAAATGCGTTGGGTTTCAAAAGAGCTGAACCGCCGTTCTTGGATACTAAAACATCGTTTTATTTTATATTATTGCGATTTATTTCTGCGTCATTCGCTTAATGATGGAAATGTGATCAGCGTCGAAACGCTGTTTCAATATAGTGAGGGAGGTGGCATTTTTGCCTTTTCACGGACGTTCGTCGGGGCTGCGAGGAGGCGATACGAAGCACAAGTGGAAACGGGAAAAACAATAGTCACGCAGCGTGGCTAACTACCAGATCTGATAGCAGGTCTACAGATGTACCAATTCGGCATTCAGATAATTCTTACATTCTTGTATGATTTCTTAAACCGGAACCAGTCAGGCAGAATTTCACTGCATCCTTAAAAGAAGAACAGTTATGTCAGCAATGGATTTCAAACAACATACGGATCTCAACTTTCCTCACTATGCTCCCCCGGCGGTCAGCGCTAAAGAAATAGATCTCCTGGGTCTGCTGGACGTCCTGCTGGCAGCAAAAAAACGCATCATTACCATTGTGTTTGCATTTGCACTGGTCGGCCTGGCAATCGCCTTCCTGATACCGCAAAAATGGACCAGTAAAGCGGTCATTACGCCAGCGGAACAGACGCAGTGGAGTTCGCTGCGCCAGATGATGGTGACGCTGCAGGTGCTTGATGTGGACGTTAAAGTTACCAGTGCGGATGTATTTAATCTCTTTATAAAAAAGTTTCAGTCTCAGTCCCTGCTTGAAGAGTACATGAAGAGCTCTCCTTACGTGATGGCTCAGCTCGATGGCGCCGAGGTTGACCCGCTGGAGCTGCACCGCGCGGTGGTCAATATCGCCGAAAAGATGAAGGCTATTGATAACACCCAGGAAAAAAATGCTGATAAAGCACCGTATCTCTCCTGGACGTTAAGCTTCACTGCCCCAACGGCAGAGGACGCGCAGAAAGTGTTGAATGGTTACATTCAGTACATTTCCCGCATCGTCGAGCAGGAGACCATGCAAAACATCCGCGATCAGCTGATCCTGAGAACCAAAACGGTTCAGCAGCAGCTGGAGCTGGATCGGGTTCGACTGACCAATATCCACAATACCAACCTGCAACGCCTTAACTACTCGCTGGAAGTGGCGAACGCGGCAGGGATCAAAAAGCCGGTTTACAGTAACGGACAGGCGGTGAAAGACGATCCGGATTACTCCGTCGCGCTCGGCGCGGACGGGATTGCGCAGAAATTGCAGATTGAAAAAAATCTGAAGGATGTTTCTGAGCTGAACGCTGATTTCCAGAACCGCGAATACTATCTGGCGCAGCTGCAAAAACTCTCCTTCGAAGACGTGAGCCTGGAGCCGTTCAAATACCAGCTCTCTCCTTCTATGCCGGTGAAAAAAGATGGCCCGGGCAAAGCACTGATCGTGCTGCTGGCGGGTATTCTGGGTGGGCTGTTCGCCTGTGGCAGCGTGCTGCTGCGCGAAGCAATGCGCTCCCGCAACCCGCTGCCGGAACAACTTCCTGAGCCGGTTACGGAATAACATGAAAAAAGGCGCTCTGATGAGCGCCTTTTTTTATTTCAGGAAATCCTCGCGTACCGGCGTAAAGGTATCTAGCAAGGTGCCGGGTTTGAGGCAAACGCAGCCGTGCATCACGTGCGGCTTTTTATAGAGAGTGTCGCCCGCCGTCACCACATGCTTTTCCTCGCCAATGGTGAACTCAAATTCCCCCGAGAGAACGTAGGTGAGCTGCTCATGCGGGTGGTTATGCAGCGGGCCAATCGCACCTTGCTGGAAATTCACTTCCACTGCCATCATCCTGCCGTCGTGCGCCAGAATACGACGCGTCACGCCGTTGCCCAAATCGTCAAGCGTGGTCTCTTTATGGAAAATAAACATATTTTCGCCCTGTTATGTAATGAAACATTGTTTCATTTAACTTATCTCAGCCGCAGCGAAAAGAAAACGTTTAGCCAAATAACTGGAAAGGCGATCACAAGTTTGCTTCACTGGGTGAAACGTACAGGAGGAAAGATGAAAACGATCGGTCTGTTAGGGGGCATGAGCTGGGAATCAACGATCCCGTACTACCGCCTGATTAATGAAGGCGTCAAACAGCGTCTGGGCGGTCTGCATTCGGCCAGCCTGCTGCTGCACAGCGTGGATTTCCATGAAATAGAAGCCTGCCAGTCGAGCGGGGAGTGGGACAAAGCCGGGCAAATGCTGGCAGACGCCGCACTTGGCCTGGAGCGTGCGGGCGCGCAGGGTATTCTGCTGTGTACCAACACCATGCATAAGGTGGCGTCGCATATTGAAGACCGCTGTTCGCTGCCGTTCTTACATATCGCGGATGCCACCGGGCGTGCCATACGTGCCGCCGGCATGACGCGCGTGGCGCTGCTGGGGACGCGCTACACCATGGAGCAGGATTTTTACCGCGGGCGGCTGAGTAGCCAGTTCGGGATTGAAAGCCTGATCCCGGAGGAGGCAGACCGGGCGCGCATTAACCAGATTATTTTTGATGAACTGTGCCTCGGCACCTTCAGCGAAGCTTCGCGCGCCTGGTACGTCAGCGTGATGGAGAAACTGGCGCAGCAGGGGGCGGAAGGAGTCATCTTCGGCTGTACCGAAATTGGCCTGCTGGTGCCGGCAGACCAAAGCCCGATACCGGTCTTTGATACCGCCGCCATCCATGCCGCGGATGCGGTGGAGTTTATGCTGTCATAAAGGTTTTTGCAGTTCAGGTAAGCGAAGCGCCACCTGACGCGCGTGCGCAATCAGGTGTTCACTAAAGGCATCAACCAGCGCTGAGGCGGGCCGGTGCAGCGGGCGGATCAGGCTTACGGTAAAGGGAACGGAAACGCTAAAACGGCGCAGAACCACGCCGCTGCTGGCGTAGTCCATAGCCGTGAGCGGGTTCACCACCGAAATACCCACGCCCGCGCGCACCATCGCGCAAATTGATGCCGCACTGTGCGTTTCCATCACCATTCGCCGCTTCACCTGATGTTCGGCAAACAGGCCATCCAGAAGCTGCCGGTAGCTGTCGGTCTGCGACAGGCTGATATAGTTCTCACCGTGAAAATCTGCCGGGGTCAGAACTGCTTTGAAAGCAAGCGGGTGGCTGGCAGGCAGCACGCAGACCTCATCCAGCGACAGCAGCTCCGTGCGTTCCGTTCCCGCTGGCGTGACGAGGGTTTCGGTCAGACCCAGATCGTGGCGCTGGGCCGAAAGCCACTCCTCCAGCAGCGGCGACTCCTGCGGCACGATGGTCAGGCTGACCTCCGGATAGCGGGCCAGAAACGGCTGTAGCAGTACCGGCAGGAATGACTGAGAAAAGACCGGCAGGCAGACGATGGACAGCTCGCCCTGGCGAAACTCCCTCAGGCTCTCCGCCGCGCTCACGATCCTGTCTAGCCCGTACCAGGAGCGCTGAACCTCCTCAAAAAGACGTAAACCCTGCACCGTTGGATGCAGCCTGCCGCGGGTGCGTTCAAACAGCTTCAGCCCCAGCACTTTCTCAAAACGCGCCAGCTCGCGGCTGACCGTCGGCTGCGAGGTGTGCAGCATCTGCGCGGCTTCAGTGAGATTGCCAGTGGTCATCACCGCATGAAAAATCTCGATATGGCGTAGGTTAACGGCGGGCATAGGGCACCTGATGGCTGAGCGTGGTCCATATCATTTTTGCATAGACTCACGATAAAACGATATTTTTTATTCTCTTCAGGCTATGGCGTAATGATAAAAAACAGAATACCGGAGACGACCATGCCACGCCCGCTCAACCAGACCGAAACCGATTTAAACGCCGATAACCTGCTGCGCCTGCCTGCCGAATTCGGCTGTCCGGTGTGGGTCTACGATGCGCAGATTGTTCGCGAGAAAATCGCCGCGCTGCATCAGTTTGACGTGGTGCGTTTTGCGCAGAAGGCCTGCTCCAATATTCATATTCTGCGCCTGATGCGCGAGCAGGGCGTGAAGGTTGACTCCGTATCGCTGGGTGAAATCGAACGTGCGCTGGCGGCCGGGTTTGATCCAAAGGCCGATAGCGACGCGATCGTCTTCACCGCTGACCTGATAGACGACGCCACGCTGGCGCGCGTGCACGAGCTGCAAATCCCGGTGAATGCCGGTTCGGTGGATATGCTGGAACAGCTTGGGCAGGTTTCCCCGGGCCATCGCGTCTGGCTGCGCATCAACCCGGGCTTTGGTCACGGTCACAGTCAGAAAACCAACACCGGGGGCGAAAATAGCAAGCACGGGATCTGGTATGCCGATATGCCTGCGGCGCTGGAGGTTTTACAACGTTACAACCTTAAGCTGGTGGGTATTCACATGCATATCGGATCCGGCGTGGATTATGGCCATCTTGAGCAGGTCTGTGGCGCGATGGTGCGTCAGGTTATCGATTTTGGCCAAGATCTGGAGGCGATCTCCGCCGGGGGAGGGCTTTCGATCCCTTACCGCGAAGGGGAGGAGGCGATCGACACGGATCACTATTACGGCCTGTGGAGCGCCGCGCGTGACAGCATCGCCGCTCATCTGGGCCATGCGGTGAAGCTGGAGATTGAGCCGGGTCGTTTCCTGGTCGCCGAAGCTGGCGTGCTGGTGGCGCAGGTGCGGAGCGTGAAGGAGATGGGAAGCCGTCACTTTGTGCTGATTGATGCTGGCTTCAACGACCTGATGCGCCCGTCCATGTACGGCAGCTATCATCACATCACCGCGCTTGCCGCCGATGGCCGCGATCTGGTCAACGCCCCGCGCATCGAGACCGTTGTTGCCGGCCCGCTGTGTGAATCCGGTGACGTCTTTACTCAGCAGGAAGGCGGGAAAGTCGAAACCCGTTCGCTGCCAGAGGTAAAACCGGGAGATTATCTGGTGCTGCATGATACCGGTGCATACGGGGCGTCTATGTCTTCGAACTACAATAGCCGTCCGCTGCTGCCGGAAGTGCTGTTTGATAATGGCGTGGCGCGGCTGATTCGCCGTCGCCAGACCATTCAGGAATTGCTGGCGTTAGAGCTGGTCTGATTAAACCAGGGCCCTGTTGTCACCGAATCGCGTAACACCAGCGTGCCGGTGAACGGTGGGATCGCTTCAACCGGCTGGTTTTTTGCCAGCCGGATCGCCTGGTCGATCGCCGTGACGATCATGTTGTCGATCGGCAAATACACCGACGACAGGGCAGGCTCCAGCCACTTTGCGCTGGGGGCATCGTCAAAACCAAACAGCGAAATATCCTGCGGGATCTTCAGCCCGGCCTGGTGTAATGCTTTGGAGGCGCCCAGGGCCATGTCATCGTTACAGGCAAACAGGGCGCTGAACGATGTCTTTTCCGCAATCAGCTCCTTGCACAGCTCGTAACCCCGCGTCATGCCTGCATCGCCGTATTTAATCCGCCGCTCATCGAGACGAATACCGTGCTTCTCCAGCGCCTTACGGTAGCCCATCAGCCGCGCTTTACCCGTTGGGGTGTGGATCGGGACGGTGATACAGGCGATCTCCCGATGGCCCTGGCTTATCAGGTAATCCACCGCTTTGAAGGCTGCGTCCTGCTGTTCAAAGAAGACGCAGCGATCCGCCGCCTGGCTCACTTCGCGGTTAATGATCACCAGCGGCGTCTGCACGCTGTTGATCAGCTTCAGGATCGTCTTTTCGCTCATGTAACGCGTGTACAGCACGATGGCGTCGCACTTGCGGTCGGCGAGCATCTGCACCGCCAGTTCTTCCTGTTCAGGGGCATCGTGACCGTCGGTAACAATCAGCTGTTTACCGTGCGTTTCGGTCTGCCGTGACGCCTGCTGTAGCAAACGACCAAAGTAAAAACCGTCGAACGTCGAGACGACCAGACCGATGCTGTTGCTGGTCTGGTTAGCCAGCGAGCGCGCGAGAAAGTTCGGACGATAGCCCAGCTCCTCCATCGCGCGAAATACCTGCTGGCGCGTGCTCTCTTTAACCTGACCTGTGCCGTTCAGCACGCGCGAAACGGTGGCCTTCGACACGCCCGCACGCAGTGAGACATCCAGCATTGTTGCCATTCGAAATTCCTGTTTCCACGTAATGGTTTGCAGTTTAACACAGACCATCCGGCGCATAAGCGACGTGGGAAGGACAAAACCCCATAACGATCACGCTTTTCAGTAACGATCCTCGCCCGCGGAATAAATGCCTGTCATTGGTATACCAAAATGGTGATAAATCATAATCTGGAATACCTCTAGCGGCGTTGGGAGCTTAATCACAGAACAAATCGCCTGTGGACGCTATTTTTGGCATACCAATAGTATCCGGCTGTACACCTTATTCAATAAAAGCCCTTTTACTGAGGTATTACCCTATGGCATTTCAGGAAAAACTGATCGACGCTCTGGGCAGTTTTGCCACTACCTTCAACAGCTATCGCTATATCCAGGCGATCAAGTCTGCGTTTATTACCTTAATGCCAGTCATCATAGTGGGGGCGTTCTCGGTATTGATCTCCAATATGGTGCTGGATCCGAAAAACGGTCTGGCGAGCTTTCAGTCGCTGTCGTTTCTCGCGGCCTTAAAGCCGATTACCAGCGCGCTCAACTACGCCACGCTGAACTTTCTCAACATCGGCGCGGTGTTTTTAATCGGCATTGAGCTGGGGCGTATTAACGGCATTAAGTCCCTGTTCCCCGGCCTGCTGGCGGTGATCTGCTTTATCTGCGTGACGCCGACCACGGTGGAAATGCTGGTGGACGGTGAGATGCACGTGGTGAAAGATGTGCTGCTGCGCCAGTTCTCAGATACCCGCAGCCTGTTCCTAGGTATGTTTATCGCCATCCTGTCGGTGGAGATCTACTGCTGGCTGGAAAACCGCAAGGGGCTGAAAATCAGGATGCCGGACACGGTGCCGCCGAACGTTGCCGCGTCGTTCTCTGCGCTGATCCCGGCCATTATCACCACCACCGCCATCGCCACCTTTGGCTTCGTGTTTCATCAGGTTACCGGCATGTATCTCTACGACGCGGTATACCAGGTGGTGCAACAGCCGCTGGAGCGCGTGGTGCAAAGCCTGCCGGGGATCCTGCTGCTGATGTTTGTCGCCCAGCTGTTCTGGGTGATTGGTATTCACGGCAACCAGATGATCAAGCCGATCCGCGAGCCGCTGCTGCTGGGGGCAATCACCGTTAACATGAGCGCGTTCGAGCAGGGCAAAGAGGTGCCAAACATCATCACCATGCCGTTCTGGGACGTCTATATGAGCATCGGCGGCTCCGGCCTGACCATCGGCCTGCTGATAGCCGTCATGATTGCCACCAAACGTAAAGAGATGAAGGAGATAGCCAAGCTCTCCATCGGGCCGGGTATTTTTAATATCAATGAGCCGGTGATCTTCGGTATGCCAATCATGCTCAACCCGATCCTGGCTATCCCCTTCATCATCACGCCGCTGGTGACGGGCTCGATTGGCTACTTTGCCACCGTTACCGGATTTGCCGGGAAAGCCGTGGTGATGGTGCCCTGGACCACGCCGCCGCTGATCAACGCCTGGCTGTCAACGGCGGGCTCCATGGGGGCGGTAATCACCCAGTTTATCTGCATCGTGACCGCGGTGATTATCTATCTGCCGTTTGTGAAAATTGCTTCACGCCGCGCAGAGCAGGCCGCACTGCAACAAGCCACCGATAACGCATGAGGATACGATGAGCACAAAACAGATAGCCATACCGCAAGATTTTATTCTGGGCGCGGCGGCATCGGCCTGGCAGACCGAGGGCTGGAGCGGCAAAAAGCCGGGGCAGGATTCGTGGATCGATCTCTGGTACATGAACGATCGTCACGTCTGGCACAACGGCTATGGTCCGGCGGTGGCAACCGACTTTATCAATCGCTTCCGCGAAGATGTAGCGCTGATGAAGCAGGCGGGACTGACGCACTATCGCACCTCGATCAACTGGTCGCGCTTTTTAACCGACTATGAAAATGCGACGGTAGATGAAGAGTACGCCGCGTATTACGACGCGCTGTTCGATGAAATGCACCGTCAGGGCATTGAGCCGATGATCTGCCTGGAACACTACGAATTGCCGGGCGTGCTGCTGGAGACCTACGGCGGCTGGGCGTCAAAGCACGTCGTCGAGCTGTTCGTTCGCTATGCAGAAAAGGTATTTGAGCGCTTTCACGGCAAAGTCACCCGCTGGTTTACCTTCAACGAACCGATTGTGGTCCAGACGCGCGTCTACCTTGACGCGCTGCGCTGGCCCTATGAGCAGAGCACCAGCACCTGGATGCAGTGGAACCACCATAAGGTGCTGGCGACGGCGAAAGTGGTGAAGCTGTTTCGCGAGAAAGGGTATGACGGCACGGTGGGCTGTATTCTTAACCCGGAAGTGACCTATCCGCGCTCCCGCGCGCCGCATGACGTGCGAGCGGCAGAGATGTACGATCTGTTCTACAACCGCGTCTTTCTCGACCCGCTGGTGCACGGGCGCTATCCGCAGGCGCTCTTTACCCTGCTGGCGCAGCATCAGGTGAAGTGGGACTACACGGCTGACGAGCTGGCGCTGATTGCCGACAACACCGTCGATGAGCTGGGCATTAACCTCTATTACCCGCATCGCGTCAAAGCCCCGTCCCGCGCCTGGCACCCGGAGACGCCGTTCCATCCGGCGTACTACTACGAGCCGTTTGAGCTGCCCGGACGGCGAATGAACACCTCCCGCGGCTGGGAGATCTTTCCGCGCATTATTTACGACATGGCGATGCGGATTAAAAACGACTATCGCAACATTGACTGGTTTGTGGCGGAAAGCGGGAT
This sequence comes from Enterobacter hormaechei subsp. hoffmannii, assembly GCF_001729745.1. Classification (GTDB taxonomy): domain Bacteria; phylum Pseudomonadota; class Gammaproteobacteria; order Enterobacterales; family Enterobacteriaceae; genus Enterobacter; species Enterobacter intestinihominis. Next base: position 3,631,107 of record NZ_CP017186.1, on the reverse strand, counting down.
GGGCGTGGAGAACGAAGCGCAGTATCGCAATCGTGACGGCGTCATTGACGACACGTACCGCATCGCGTTTATCAGCGAACATCTCTACTACACGCTGCTGGCGCGGGAGGCGGGGGCGAACTGTCACGGTTATATGCTGTGGGCCTTCACCGACAATGTCTCCCCGATGAACGCGTTTAAAAACCGCTACGGGCTGATTGAGATCGACCTTGAAAATCAACGCGCACGGCGGGCAAAGAAATCAGCGTCCTGGTTCCGCCAGCTGCGCGATGAGCGTGTGCTGACGCTCAGGGTAGACGATGAATGGAAGTAAGCCTTCTGGTAAAATAGCGCACAAACTGGCCGGGAGGACGTCCGGCCCGCGCATTAACTGAAAAACACAGGTGAAAACGTGGATAAGGCTGTCATCCTGCCGGAAAAAAAACAGTACCAGGAAATTGGCGAGGATTTACGGGCGCAGATTATCCAGGGGCATTATCCCGTGGGATCGCGTCTGCCGCCGGAGCGCAACATCGCCGAGACGTATGGCGTCAGCCGCACTATCGTGCGCGAGGCGCTGCTGATGCTTGAGCTTCAGGGAACGGTGGATATTCGCCAGGGGTCAGGCGTGTACGTGATGCGCATTCCGGAAGAGCATGAAAACGAGGAAGAGCGTTTTCTGAACAGTGACGTTGGGCCGTTTGAAATTCTCCAGGCGCGTCAACTGCTTGAAAGCAACATCGCTGCCTTTGCCGCAAAAATGGCGACACGGGCGGACATCGACAACCTGCGCCGCATTATCGAGCAAGAGCAACGGGCGATTGCCGTCGACGATCGCAGTCAGGACAACAACAAAATGTTCCACCTGGTGCTGGCTGGGGCCACACAAAACCAGATGCTGCTGGCGACGGTTGAGAGCGTCTGGCATCACATGGACAGCAGTCCGCTGTGGCAGCAGTTCAATGGCCATATCGCCAGCCGCGCCTGGCGCCTGAAGTGGCTCGGAGACAGGCAAACCATTCTCGCTGCGCTCCGCCGCCGCGACGTGATGGGGGCGTGGCAGGCGATGTTCCAGCATCTTGAAAACGTCAAAAAGAGCCTGCTTGAGCTGTCAGACGAAGACGCGCCCGATTTTGACGGCTATCTCTTCGAATCGGTCCCTCTTTTCCAGGGGAAGCTGGTGTGAATATACTGCCGCTTCACGCTGCGCCGCAGTTTAAACAGCAGGTGATCGACTGGATCTGGAACGCGTTTGGTGAAGGTATGCCGCGTGCCTTTTTCCAGAGCATTGTCGAGCACAGCCTGACGCCAGGCGAGTTACCGCTCACCTTTATTGCCGTTGAGGATGACCAGCTGCTGGGCACCGTTGGGTTGTGGCGTTGCGATTTAATTTCCCGGCAGGATCTTCATCCCTGGCTGGCTGCGCTGTATGTCGATGAAGCCGCGCGGGGAAACGGGCTGGCGGGAAAACTTCAGCAGCATGTTATCGGCTACGCGCGACGCGCCGGGTATCACGAGCTTCATCTCTGGTCTGCCTGCCGCGACTTCTACGAACGTTACGGCTGGCACTACATCGGTGATGCCCTGGAATACCCGGATAAAACCGTCCATCTCTATCGCTGTTCGCTCACGGCTTCCGCGGGCGATACCACCGAGTGACGGCGCACTAAGGTTGGGCTGAACAGGTGGGTAATTTCCGGTGGCGGGCGATGCTCGGCCAGCGCTAACGCCAGTTCTGCCGCCTGCGTTGCCATGGTCACAATCGGGTAGCGCACGGTGGTCAGGCGAGGGCGCACGTAGCGCGACACCAGCACATCATCAAAGCCAATCAGCGAAATTTCTGCCGGGACGTCAATCCCGTTATCATTCAGCACGCCCATCGCGCCGGCGGCCATGGAGTCGTTATAGCTGGCCACGGCGGTGAAATTCCGCCCGCGGCCCAGCAGCTCCGTCATCGCCTGCTCGCCGCCACTCTCATCCGGTTCTCCGTACGCCACAAGACGATCGTTGCACGGCAGACCGGCTTCGCGCAGCGCGTCGTAATAGCCCTGAAGGCGATCTTCCGCATCGGAAATTGGGTGGTTGGAGCACAGATAACCAATTCGGGTATGGCCCTGCTGGATCAGGTGACGGGTTGCGAGCCATGCGCCGTAACGGTCGTCGAGCGCCACGCAGCGGGTTTCAAATCCGGGAATAATACGGTTGATAATCACCATCCCCGGCATCTGTTTCATCAGATGGATCAGCTCGGCGTCGGGGATCATTTTGGCATGGACCACCAGCGCCGCACAGCGATGACGGATCAACTGCTCAATGGCCTGGCGTTCTTTCTGTTCATTGTGGTAGCCATTACCAATCAGCAGGAAATTACCGGTGTGATAAGAAACTTGTTCTACGGCTTTGACCATCGCACCGAAAAACGGATCGGATACATCCCCGACCACCAGCCCGATGGTTTCTGTCGACTGTTGGGCAAGGGCGCGTGCGTTGGCGTTAGGGTGATAATTCAGGTTTTCCATGGCGTCCTGCACGGCCTGGCGTGATGCATCACTCGCTTTAGGGGAGTTGTTGATCACGCGGGAGACGGTCGCGACGGAAACACCGGCCAGACGAGCCACATCCTTAATTGTCGCCATTCAATACCTTCTTATAGGGGTAAGCGTTTACACACTAACTAGTGTTGCGGAAAAGCGGCGTGCATTCAAGGGGAGCGGGTGAGCGTCCTCTGCAAACGTGAAGCAGAACATCCCTCGCGGTGTAATCGTTACACGGCCAGTCATGTCTGAATAATGTCAATCTGAACCTTTAGTTACACTTTGCCTCAGGCTGTTGCGATTGTCCGTTGGCAACGATGCGTTGTGAATTGCTAGAGTCGAGATCCCAGAGGTATTGATAGGTGGAATCAACTTCGGTTGATTAACACGATTTACACCAACCTGCGTTTTACGCAGGTTTTTTTTTGCCTGTAAGTTCAACCTGTAACAGCAAAAGAGATTATTCACACCTGGTTGCACTTCGGCTCATTCCCTTGCGTTTTCCTGCTGGCGAAGCCTGTCGCCGGAGGCCACAATCAAGATCCCAGAGGTATTGATTGGTGAGAATTCCTGGTACGTTTTCGTACTCTTCACTTGCACCAACCTGCGCGGATGCGCAGGTTTTTTTTCGCCTCTGTTTTTGCTATCGCTCCCTCACTACTTCTCGTGTAATCTGCCACCATTTATACCTTTCACACTGGCTGGCAAAGGGAGTTGAAATGCTTTTTGGGTTCTTCCGCACACTGTTTCGTGTCCTGTTTCGCATTCGCGTGACTGGCGATACGCAGGCACTCTATAGCGAGCGTGTTCTTATCACACCGAATCACGTCTCTTTTCTTGATGGCGTATTGCTGGCGCTGTTTTTGCCCGTGCGGCCCGTCTTTGCGGTGTACAGCTCCATCAGTGAAAAATGGTACATGCGCTGGCTCAGGCCGCTGATTGATTTTGTCCCGCTCGACCCTACCAAACCGATGATGATTAAACATCTGGTGCGTCTGATTGGGCAGGGGCGTCCGGTGGTTATCTTCCCGGAAGGGCGGATTTCAGTGACGGGCTCCCTGATGAAAATTTACGACGGCGCCGGTTTTGTCGCGGCGAAGTCTCAGGCCACCGTCGTGCCGCTACGCATCGACGGGGCTGAGCTGACCTTTTTCAGCCGTCTGAAAGGGCTGGTGAAGCAGCGTCTGTTCCCGAAAATTACGCTGCATATATTACCGCCGACGTCACTGCCGATGCCCGAGGCGCCGCGCGCGCGTGACCGCCGTAAAATCGCCGGGGAAATGCTGCACCAGATTATGATGGAAGCGCGCATGGCCGTACGCCCGCGCGAAACGCTGTATGAATCGTTGCTGTCGGCGCAGTATCGCTACGGTGCGAAGAAAAACTGCATCGAAGACATCAACTTTACGCCGGATACCTACCGTAAGCTGTTGACCAAAACGCTGTTTGTCGGGCGTATCCTGGAAAAGTACAGCAAACAGGGCGAAAAGATCGGCCTGATGCTGCCAAACGCGGGTATCAGCGCGGCGGTGATCTTTGGTGCCGTCTCCCGGGGCCGCATTCCGGCGATGATGAACTACACGGCGGGCGTGAAAGGGCTCTCCAGCGCGATTACTGCAGCACAAATCAACACCATCTTTACCTCCCGCCAGTTCCTGGACAAAGGCAAGCTGTGGCACCTGCCGGAACAGCTGACGCAGGTGCGCTGGGTGTTCCTGGAAGATCTGAAAGCAGACGTCACGACCGCCGACAAGCTGTGGATTTTCGCGCACCTGCTGATGCCGCGTCTGGCGCAGGTTAAGCAGCAGCCGGAGGATGATGCCATTATCCTCTTTACCTCCGGCTCTGAAGGCAACCCGAAAGGTGTGGTTCATAGCCACAAAAGCATTCTGGCAAACGTCGAACAGATTAAAACCATCGCTGACTTTACCGCCAACGATCGCTTTATGTCGGCGCTGCCGCTGTTCCACTCATTTGGTTTGACCGTGGGTCTCTTTACGCCGCTGCTGACCGGTGCCGAGGTGTTCCTCTACCCAAGCCCGCTGCACTACCGCATTGTGCCGGAGCTGGTTTATGACCGTAACTGCACGGTGCTGTTTGGGACGTCCACCTTCCTCGGAAACTACGCGCGCTTCGCCAACCCGTATGATTTCTTCCGCGTGCGCTACGTGGTGGCGGGGGCGGAAAAACTCCAGGACAGTACGCGCCAGATCTGGCAGGACAAGTTTGGCCTGCGGATTCTGGAAGGCTATGGCGTGACGGAGTGCGCGCCGGTGGTCTCCATCAACGTTCCGATGGCGGCGAAACCGGGAACGGTTGGCCGCATTCTGCCGGGGCTGGACGCGCGTCTGCTGGCGGTACCGGGTATTGAAGACGGCGGACGTCTTCAGCTGAAAGGGCCGAACGTCATGAACGGCTATCTGCGTGTGGAAAACCCGGGCGTGCTTGAGGCGCCGACGGCCGAGAACGTCAATGGCGAGGTTGAAACGGGCTGGTACGACACGGGCGATATCGTGCGCTTCGACAATCAGGGCTTCGTGCAGATCCAGGGACGTGCAAAACGCTTCGCCAAGATCGCCGGGGAAATGGTCTCTCTTGAAATGGTCGAGACGCTGGCGACCGCAGTCTCGGCGGAGAAAATGCATGCGACCGTGGTGAAAAGTGATGCCAGTAAAGGTGAGGCGCTGGTGCTCTTTACTACTGACGGTGAACTGAAGCGTGATGCGCTTCTCAGGTATGCGCGCGAACATGGTATCCCCGAGCTGGCGGTCCCCCGCGATATTCGTTACCTCAAACAGTTACCGGTGCTGGGCAGCGGTAAACCCGATTTTGTGACCCTGAAGGGCATGGTTGAAGAGGCGGAACAGCATAATGCGTGAGTCAGTACACACTAACACTTCAATCTGGTCGAAAGGCATGATGGCGGTTATCGCCGCCCAGTTTCTTTCCGCGTTCGGCGATAACGCGTTGCTGTTTGCTACGCTGGCGTTGCTGAAAGCTGAGTTTTATCCCGACTGGAGCCAGCCGATCCTACAGATGGTGTTTGTGGGTGCTTACATTGTATTTGCGCCGTTTGTTGGCCAGGTGGCGGACAGCTTCCCCAAAGGTCGGGTCATGATGTTTGCCAACAGTCTTAAGCTTCTGGGCGCGGCAAGCATCTGCTTTGGTATCAACCCGTTTGTTGGCTACACGCTGGTAGGCATTGGCGCGGCAGCTTACTCCCCGGCGAAGTACGGCATTCTGGGTGAGCTCACCACCGGCGATAAGCTGGTGAAGGCCAACGGCCTGATGGAGTCCTCCACCATTGCGGCGATTCTGCTGGGTTCGGTGGCGGGCGGCGTGCTGGCAGACTGGCATGTACTCGCCGCGCTTGGCATCTGTGCCCTGATGTACGGTGGCGCGGTGATCGCCAACCTGTTTATCCCCAAACTGGCCGTGGCGCGTCCGGGACAATCCTGGCGCTTCGGGCCAATGACCGGCAGCTTCTTCAACGCCTGCCGCGTACTGTGGCGTAACGGTGAAACACGCTTCTCGCTGATGGGCACCAGCATGTTCTGGGGGGCCGGCGTTACGCTGCGTTTCCTGCTGGTGCTGTGGGTGCCGGTGGCGCTGGGCATAACAGACAACGCCACGCCGACCTACCTGAATGCCATGGTCGCCGTCGGGATTGTGGTCGGGGCCGGGGCTGCGGCCAAACTGGTAACGCTTGAAACCGTTGCGCGCTGCATGCCTGCAGGGATCCTGATCGGCGTCGGCGTTCTGTTCTTCTCCCTGCAACATGCCATATTGCCAGCCTATGCCCTGTTGTTACTGATCGGCGTATTAGGCGGTTTCTTTGTGGTGCCGCTCAACGCGCTTTTGCAGGAGCGCGGCAAGCAGACCGTCGGGGCTGGCAACGCCATTGCGGTGCAAAACCTTGGCGAAAACATGGCGATGCTGCTGATGCTGGGGATTTACTCGCTGGCGGTAAAAGCAGGTGCGCCGGTTGTGGCAATCGGGGTGGGGTTTGGCGCACTGTTTGCGCTGGCGATTACCGGGCTGTGGGTCTGGCAGCGTCGTCGTTGAATTGTGCGGCCTGATGCCCTCACCCCGGCCCTCTCCCACGGGGAGAGGGTGAAAACCCTAAAAACGGCAACGCACGTTGCCGTTTTGCTTTTATTACGGTGCCGGGTAGGTATAAACCTGATGCACCGCTTCAATCTCCGCTAATACCTCTTCACTCAGGTTCAGATGGAAACTCTCAATATTGGTTTTCAACTGATCCATCGTCGTTGCGCCGAGCAGGGTACTCGCCACAAACGGCTGACGACGCACGAAGGCCAGCGCCATCTGCGCCGGATCGAGTCCGTGACGCTTCGCGATATCCACATAGGCCGCCACGGCTTTTTGCGTCTGCTCGCCGCTATAGCGGGTGAAGCGGCTGAAAAGCGTGTTACGCGCGCCAGCCGGTTTCGCGCCGTTCAGGTATTTGCCCGTCAGGGTTCCGAAGCCCAGGCAAGAGTAGGCGAGCAGCTCCACCTCTTCGTACTGCGTCACTTCCGCGAGACCCACTTCATAACTGCGGTTCAGCAGGCTGTACGGATTCTGGATGGTCACGATCCGCGGCAGGTCGTGTTTATCAGCCAGATGCAGATAGCGCATTACGCCAAACGCCGTCTCGTTGGAAACGCCGATGTAGCGGATCTTACCCGCGCGCTGGCATTCCGTAAGCGCCTCCAGTGTTTCCAGCAGGGTGACGGCCGGAGCACTCTCGTTCCAGGTGTAGCCAAGCTTACCGAAGCAGTTCGTCGGACGCTGCGGCCAGTGCACCTGATAAAGATCGAGATAGTCGGTTTGCAGGCGCTTGAGGCTGGCATCCAGCGCAGCACGGATATTCTTGCGATCGAGGATCTGGTTAGGGCGGATCCCGGCATCGTTATTACGGGAAGGGCCGCTAACCTTAGAAGCGATGACCAGCTTTTCGCGATTGCCGCGTTTCGCCAGCCAGTTGCCGACATACGTTTCGGTAAGACCTTGAGTTTCCGGGCGGGGAGGAACTGGGTACATCTCCGCCACGTCAATCAGGTTAATGCCCTGGCTGACGGCGTAATCGAGTTGTGCATGGGCATCGGCTTCGCTGTTTTGTTCACCAAATGTCATGGTGCCTAACCCCAGCTGGCTGATCTCCAGAGCGCTATGGGGGATACGGTGATAATGCATAGCCGGTTTCCTTTTTTAGACATACAGACCGCGTCAGGAACCTCCCGACAAAGGAATATAAACATGGCAGAGGGAAGGCAAAAGGGGAAGGAAAAAATCAAAAAGGCCAGCAAGCTACTGACCTTTATCTGTTTAACGCTCGATGATCTGGGAGACTTCGTCGCGATTAATTTGCATTTGATTGCCTTCGCGATCGCGGTAACTCACCAGACCGGTATCGTCGTCGACTTCGGGTTTGCCATCGGTCAGGATCATACGACCATCTTTCGTTGACATGACATAGTCGCTGCTACAACCCGATACCGCAAACGCTAAACCGACTGCTGAGATAATTACTGCCCATTTTTTCATCGTTCTTATCCTCACCTGGCTCGTATCAAATCATAGTGTAGTAATAACCTGATATTACGACAGGTGAAAGGGGGGAAATCTTAAAAAGGAGGAGATTATGTTAGCCGGAGCGCAAAATTGGTAAAAAACTATGTTTTCAACAGGAAGTGTCGTGCCAGCAGTGCACCGGTGAAATTCTTTTTAAGATAGAAGCCGCGCGGCAGCGTCAGGATCGGTTCGCCCTGTGCACCTACCGCTTCAGTGAGCGCTTTGCTGTTGGCGGCTTTGGGACGGAGTTGCAGCACTTCGCCATGCCGGGCGGTGATCTGCTCAACCTGTCCCAGCACAATCATGTCCATCAGCTCTTCCCAGTCCTGGGAAAGCTGTCTCTCTTCTTCTTCATCCGGGCTCCAGAGCAGCGGGGCGCCAACGCGACGCTCTGCCAGCGGGATCTGCCTGTCACCCTCAACGGGTACCCACAACACCCGCTTCAGCTTATGCCTGACGTGGCTGGTTTCCCATGTCACTCCGCTATTACCCGTTAGCGGCGCAACGCAGACAAAGGTAGTTTCCAGTGGCTGCCCCAGGCTATCAATGGGGATCGTCTTCAGTTCCACCCCCAGCGCCGCAAAATCTTGCTCGGGTTTACTGCCCGCGCTTGCGCCCAGCCAACGTTCAAGCAACACGCCGATCCAGCCTTTATCGCGCTTCAGATCGTTGGGTATCGTCAACCCCGCCATCACGGCCAGCTCGCCCAGTGCATAGCCTGCCAGACGTTGTGCCTGCTGGAGCAACTGGGCTTCACTGACGGGAGGAGAGAGCAGTGGGGCGAGAGAATGCATGCTGACAACCTTTTGGTTAAAAAATGAACTGATATTTTATCCCTTGTGGATAGAGTTTACTTTTTTCTGAGTTCATATTCCATGTGGATGATTTATATTATGTTTTTTAGGAATGTATCCCGTCGCGCCATGGCTAAAAAACAGGTTGTGCAATTCTGGTCACTGACAATAAACAGGATCTTACACCATGTTATCCACAGAAAAATGGGATAACTGCGAATAACCGCCACTACTGTTTCAATTTACAGCCTTGACGTGCGATGAAAATCGAATTTTCACACAAATTGTGCCTAACTTATTGGCACAATCTGTGGATAAAACCGACGCTGTTCGATCTTTCATCACCAGGAAGATCTTTGATGTGACGATCGTCACGTTAATCGCCTTTGATACCCTAAATTTACGTTTAACTAGATGAATTTAAATAATTTATTTTAAGTGATGAAAATTGCCGATTCGCCGGGCCACAAGGTTGTTCATCGGTAATTCCATACTTCTTCACAACTATATCCACAGAAAAGGTGAATAAAAATGGTCTCAGTCGCCCTCATCTGTTTATAACTCCTCACAAAATTGTGAGTTATTCAAATGTTATTAGGTTGCAGGCCTGTAAGAGAGTGGTTTACCGCCTCCCTGTAGTGTGAAACAATCATTCATATATCAGATTTAGTTTGGGGTAGTCCGGTGATTGATGACGATGGCTACCGCCCAAACGTAGGAATAGTAATTTGTAATCGTCAGGGCCAGGTGATGTGGGCCCGGCGATATGGTCAGCACTCCTGGCAGTTCCCGCAAGGCGGGATCAATCCTGGAGAGTCCCCAGAACAAGCGATGTACCGGGAGCTGTTTGAAGAGGTTGGTTTAAGCCGAAAAGATGTTCGCATCCTGGCTTCGACCCGCAACTGGTTGCGTTACAAGTTACCGAAACGTTTGGTGCGTTGGGACACAAAGCCGGTTTGTATCGGCCAGAAACAGAAGTGGTTTCTTTTGCAGTTGGTGGGCAACGATTCAGATATCAATATGCAAACCAGCAGCACGCCAGAGTTTGATGGCTGGCGCTGGGTAAGCTACTGGTATCCGGTTCGTCAGGTCGTGTCATTCAAGCGCGATGTATACCGTAGGGTGATGAAAGAGTTCGCAAGTGTCGTGATGCAGCTTCAGGAGACGACTCCGAAGCCACAGAGCGCACCTGCCTGGCGACGTAAAAGAGGTTAAGCTACGCAAATCATGCTCACCCGCTTGCGAGAAATAGTTGAAAAGGTCGCCAGTGCGCCTCGCCTCAACGAGGCGCTGAATATTCTGGTGACGGACATCTGTCTTGCGATGGAAACCGAGGTCTGTTCGGTCTACCTGGCCGACCATGACCGACGTTGCTACTACCTTATGGCAACCCGCGGATTAAAAAAACCACGGGGACGTACCGTCACGCTCGCGTTTGATGAAGGTATTGTTGGCCTGGTCGGGCGACTGGCGGAGCCAATCAACCTTGCCGATGCGCAAAAACACCCCAGCTTCAAATATATCCCTTCCGTCAAAGAAGAGCGTTTCCGCGCGTTTCTTGGCGTACCGATTATTCAGCGCCGCCAGCTGCTTGGCGTGCTTGTTGTTCAGCAGCGCGAGCTGCGCCAGTACGATGAGAGCGAGGAGTCCTTCCTCGTCACGCTGGCAACGCAGATGGCGGCGATCCTCTCTCAGTCCCAACTGACAGCCCTTTTTGGTCAGTATCGTCATACGCGTATTCGCGCGCTTCCGGCCTCGCCGGGGGTCGCTATTGCCGAAGGCTGGATGGATGCCACGCTCCCGCTGATGGAGCAGGTCTACGAAGCCTCGACGCTGGATGAAGCGCTTGAGCGCGAACGGCTCACCGCTGCGCTGGAAGAGGCGGCGAATGAGTTTCGTCGCTACAGCAAACGCTTTGCCGCTGGCGCGCAAAAAGAGACGGCGGCCATTTTCGATCTCTACTCACACCTGCTTTCCGATGCGCGTTTGCGTCGTGAGTTATTTGCCGAGGTCGATAAGGGGTCGGTGGCAGAGTGGGCGGTTAAAAAGGTCATTGAAAAATTTGCCGAGCAGTTTGCGGTACTGACTGACGGCTATCTGAAAGAGCGCGCCGGCGATTTACGCGCGCTTGGGCAACGTCTGCTGTTCCACCTCGATGATACTATTCAGGGGGCGAATGCCTGGCCGAACCGGTTTGTGCTGGTGGCCGATGAACTCTCGGCGACGACGCTGGCGGAATTACCGCAGGACAGGCTGGCGGGCGTGGTGGTGCGCGATGGCGCAGCTAACTCTCATGCCGCCATTATGGTGCGTGCGCTCGGTATTCCGACCGTGATGGGGGCGGATATTCAGCCCTCCGTACTGCATCGCCGCACGCTGGTGGTGGACGGATATCGCGGTGAGTTGCTGGTGGATCCTGAGCCGGTTCTCCTTCAGGAGTACCAGCGTCTTATCAGCGAAGAGAATGAATTAAGCAAGCTGGCGGAAGATGACGTCAACCTGCCCGCGCAGCTCAAGAGCGGTGAGCGGGTGAAGGTGATGCTCAACGCGGGATTAAGCCCCGAGCATGAAGAGAAGCTCGGCAGCCGCATCGATGGCATTGGTCTCTACCGCACCGAAATACCGTTCATGCTGCAAAGCGGCTTCCCGTCAGAAGAGGAGCAGGTTGCGCAGTATCAGGGCATGTTGCAGATGTTTAACGACAAACCCGTCACGTTGCGCACCCTCGACGTCGGCGCGGATAAGCAACTGCCCTATATGCCCATCAGTGAAGAGAATCCCTGCCTCGGCTGGCGTGGGATCCGCATTACCCTCGATCAGCCGGAAATTTTCCTTATCCAGGTTCGTGCGATGCTGCGTGCCAACGCGGCCACGGGGAATCTCAGCATTTTGCTGCCGATGGTCACCAGTATTGACGAGATCGACGAAGCGCGGCGGTTGATTGAACGTGCAGGGCGCGAAGTGGAAGAGATGATCGGCTACGCGATCCCTAAACCCCGTATTGGCGTGATGCTGGAAGTGCCTTCGATGGTCTTTATGTTACCGCAGCTGGCAACCCGCGTTGATTTTATCTCCGTTGGCACCAACGACTTAACGCAATACATTCTGGCGGTCGATCGCAACAATACCCGCGTGGCCAGTATCTACGACAGCCTGCATCCGGCGATGCTTCGTGCCCTGGCGATGATCGCCCGCGAAGCCGAGCAGCATAATATCGACCTGCGCCTGTGCGGTGAAATGGCCGGCGATCCGATGTGCGTGGCGATCCTGATTGGCCTCGGTTTCCGTCACCTGTCAATGAACGGACGTTCCGTTGCGCGCGTGAAATACCTGTTACGTCACATCGAACAAGATGAGGCGCATGAGCTGGCCGCGCGTAGCCTGGAAGCACAGCTGGCAGCCGAAGTGCGCCATCAGGTGGCGGCGTTTATGGAGCGACGCGGCATGGGCGGTTTGATCCGCGGCGGCCGCTGATCCCCACAAAATAATGACTGCTCGGACGACCCCCTCTCCCTTGAGGAAGAGGAATGGGGTGAGGGGGAACAGCGCGCATAAAACCCTATACACATCTTTTACATCTCAGGCGCATCCTCCGCGCCTGCCTTATGCTATGATTCGCAACTTTGGAGCACCTGCCAACGGCGGGAATGCAATTCAGCCGCTGTCCACTTTCAGCGGAATAACAACATCTTGTGGTGACAGATGAACAGTGGTTATCTGCATTTTCCGGAATTCGATCCGGTTATTTTCTCAATAGGACCTGTAGCGCTTCACTGGTACGGACTGATGTACCTGGTGGGCTTCGTCTTTGCCATATGGCTTGCTGGTCGTCGCGCCAGTCGTCCGGGCAGCGGCTGGACGAAGAACGAAGTGGAAAACCTGCTTTATGCTGGCTTTCTTGGCGTATTCCTGGGCGGGCGCATCGGCTATGTCCTGTTCTACAACTTCCCGGTATTCCTGAACGACCCGCTCTATCTGTTCCGCGTCTGGGACGGCGGCATGTCCTTCCACGGCGGACTGATTGGTGTGATCCTCGTGATGGTGATCTTCGCCAAACGCACCAAACGTAACTTCTTCCAGGTGGCTGATTTTATTGCGCCATTAATCCCGTTTGGGCTGGGTGCAGGGCGTCTGGGCAACTTCATCAACGGTGAACTCTGGGGGCGTGTCGATCCGAGCGTGCCGTTTACCATGCTGTTCCCGGGCTCCCGCGCAGAGGATATCGCGCTGCTGCCTTCGCATCCTGAGTGGCAGTCCATTTTCGATACCTACGGCGTTCTGCCGCGTCATATGTCTCAGCTTTATGAGCTGGCGCTGGAAGGTGTGGTGCTGTTTATCATCCTGAATCTGTATATCCGCAAACCGCGCCCAATGGGGGCAGTCTCTGGTCTGTTCCTGATTGGCTACGGCGCGTTTCGTATCATCGTCGAGTTCTTCCGCCAGCCGGATGCACAGTTTACCGGCGAGTGGGTACAGTACATCAGCATGGGGCAGATCCTCTCCATTCCGATGATTGTCGCGGGTGCCATTATGATGATTTGGGCGTATCGTCGTCGTCCACAGCAACAACTTTCCTGAGGAATCATGAAACAGTATCTTGAATTGATGAAAAAAGTGCTCGACGAGGGCACGCCGAAAAACGACCGCACCGGCACCGGTACGCTCTCCATTTTTGGCCACCAGATGCGCTTCAATCTGCAAGAAGGCTTCCCTCTGGTGACGACGAAGCGCTGCCATCTGCGCTCGATCATTCATGAACTGCTCTGGTTCCTGCAAGGCGATACCAACGTTGCTTATCTCCATGAAAACAATGTCTCCATCTGGGACGAGTGGGCAGATGAGAACGGCGACCTGGGGCCGGTTTACGGCAAGCAATGGCGCGCGTGGCCTACCCCGGACGGCCGCCATATCGACCAGATCACGACCGTCATGAACCAGCTGAAAAATGACCCGGACTCGCGCCGTATCATTGTTTCTGCCTGGAACGTGGGTGAACTGGATAAAATGGCGCTGGCGCCTTGCCACGCGTTTTTCCAGTTCTACGTGGCGGACGGCAAACTCTCCTGCCAGCTGTATCAACGCTCCTGCGACGTGTTCCTCGGCCTGCCGTTTAACATCGCCAGCTACGCGCTGTTAGTGCACATGATGGCGCAGCAGTGCGATCTTGAAGTGGGCGATTTTGTCTGGACGGGCGGTGATACCCACCTCTACAGCAATCATATGGAACAGACGCATCTCCAGCTGACGCGCGAACCGCGTGCATTGCCGAAGCTTGTGATCAAACGCAAACCGGACTCGATCTTCGATTACCGTTTTGATGACTTCGAGATTGAAGGCTACGACCCGCATCCTGGCATCAAAGCCCCTGTCGCCATCTGATACGGCGAATCCTGACACAACCGGTGCTCTTTAGCGCCGGTTTTTTTTCGCGCTCGTTTTGTTCTTCGAGCCTGTTTCCAGAGACGATGTAACGCGTTGCAACGGGTGAAAATCTCCGGAAAGCGGCTCGTAATGTTCTGGTTTAACGCTCGCGCCTTTTCTGCCATTCCGCCACACTTCCGCCATGAAAAACGAACATGGCTTTACGCTTATCGAAACCCTTTTCGCCATCTCGCTGGTTGTGATCCTCAGCGCGACGGGTCTTTATGGCTGGGACAGCTGGCAACAGCGGCAGCGGCTCTGGCAGACAGCCTGTCAGGTGCGGGATTACCTGGCGTTCTTGCGAAACGACGCAAATCGTCACAACAGCGAGCACAGGATCGCGCTTCACGCTGACGGGAATCAGGCCTGCCTTGTCAGCGCTGTGGTCCCGGGCTGCGACAGCGGCGGCCCGTTCGTGATGAAACCGTTATGGCCGGAGGTCACGCTGAGCGACGTAACGCCTGCGCTGGGATTTTACGGCTTAAGGGATACCGCATGGGCCGGACATATTCGCGTGCAGAGCCGCGCCGGTGCGTGGTGGGTTATTGTCTCAAATGGCGGACGTATCAGGCTGTGTGATGCCGCAGGAGAAGGTGCATGCCAGTAAAACAAAAAGGGTTCTCCCTGCTGGAGGTCCTGATTGCGATGACGATAAGCAGTATTCTGTTACTCAGCACGTCACGTTTTTTACCGGGGCTACAGCGGGGTGTTTTACTGCAATCCGGGCAACGGGAGCTGGAAGATGAGGTGTGGCAACGCCTGCTTGCGATGGGTAAACAGCTCCAGCGAGCAGGATACTGTGCAGGGCATTGTCAGGGGCAAGGGTTAATTATCGGCAGGCAAGGGCGATGTGCAATTGTGCAGTGGGATGCAAACAGCAACGGCCAGTGGGATAGCACCGCGTCAGAAAATGACAGCACGGGATTTCGGCTTGAAGCCGGAACGCTCGAAACGCTGCGGGGCGCGACATCCTGTGAAGGTAAGGGATGGGATAAGCTCACCGACCCAGATCGGGTCCTGATAGAGCAGTTTATGGTCACTAAAACCGATCGTGCTGGTTTTGCACCGGTAATCAATGTCGAGCTGCGTGCCCGCCGCAAAGGTGAACTGACTGCACCCTTTTCGGCTCGCCACACCGTAACGGGGTTTAATCTGTGAATCGTCAGCGGGGCATGTCATCGCTGGCGCTGGTCTTGCTATTGCTGGTGCTCGGCACGCTGATCCTCACCGGATTAAACCAGCAGTTGCAAACCTTTAGTACGTTGGTGAATGGCGAGAGTTTGTCTGTTCGCCAGCAGGCTGCCTTGCAATCTGCACTGGAGTGGGGACGCGTTCAGGACTGGGCTTTACAGCCAGAGGTTCAGTGCAAGCAGACACAAGGTCTGCGGGTCTGTGTAAGGCTGTTTGAGGAGCGTGTTTTGCTTATTGCCGGAAATGACGATCTGTTGCTATGGCGAGGCGGGGATATCGCGGAAGGACAAATACGCTTTTCTGCCCACGGCTGGAGCGACTTCTGCCCCCTTAAGGAAAGTGCGCTATGTCAGTTACCCTGAGCAGACAAAAAGGATTTAGCATGGTTGAGGTTTTGCTGGCAATGATGTTGCTGGTTGTAGTTGTGACGGCGTTATCCGGATATCATCGCGCGCTGGCAGCCCGGTATGCGGCGCTTAGCCAGTATCGTCAGCTATGGCATCATGCGTGGAATCAGTCGCAGATCTCAACATTAACGCTCCCGCCGGGCTGGCAGGTCAGTCGGGGGCAGACAACACAGTCCGGATGTGTCAGCATCACGGTCACACTTATTTCTCCTCTGGGGCGGCAGGGCGCGTTGACGCGTCTGCATTGCCCGGTTAGCCGCTAGTCGGGAGCGTTTATGCTAAGGGTTTACCACTCAAATCGTCTGGATGTGCTGGAAGCACTGATGGAGTATATCGTTGAGCAAGAGCGTCTTGACGATCCATTTGAGCCAGAAATGGTGCTGGTGCAGAGCACCGGTATGGCGCAGTGGCTACAAATGTCCCTTTCGCAGAAGTTTGGCATTGCGGCGAATATCGATTTTCCGCTGCCCGCGAGCTTTATCTGGGAGATGTTTGTACGCGTCCTGCCGGATATTCCTGAGCAGAGTGCCTTCAACAAACAAAGCATGGCCTGGAAACTGATGACGCTGCTGCCGGACATGCTGGCGCATGATGAGTTCGCCATGCTGCGCCACTATCTGAATGACGACACCGACAAGCGCAAACTTTTTCAGCTGGCCTCACGCACTGCTGACCTCTATGACCAGTATCTGGTTTACCGCGCAGAATGGCTGATTCGCTGGGAAGCGGGAGAATTAGTCGATGGGTTACCGGAAGCGCAAATCTGGCAGGCGCCGCTCTGGAAAGCGCTGGTCGAGCATACCGGGCAGCTCGGTCAGCCTAAATGGCACCGTGCTAACTTGTACGATCGCTTTATCTCAACACTCGAGAACACTGCAGAACGGCCAGCCCGTTTGCCGTCACGCGTGTTCATTTGCGGTATCTCCGCGCTGCCGCCTGTCTACCTGAACGCGCTAAAAGCGCTCGGTAAGCACATTGATATCCATATCCTCTTTACCAACCCATGTCGGCACTATTGGGGAGATATTCAGGATCCGCGCTGGCTTTCACGGCTGGTCACCCGCCAGCGTAAACGCCTCTTTGAGGAACGCGCCGTGCCGCTGTTTAAAGACAGTGAAAACGCGGCGCAGCTTTTCGATGAAGAGGGGATTCAGAACCTGCCGAACCCGCTACTTGCCTCGTGGGGCAAGCTGGGGCGCGACTATATTTATCTGCTTTCAGATATCACCTCCTCGGGAGAGGGGGACGTGGACGCGTTTGCGGATATTACGCCGGACAGCCTGCTGCACAATATTCAGCTTGATATTCTGGATTTAGAAAACCGTGCCGTGGCCGGGATCACTGCCGAGGAGTTTGCGCGAAGCGATAAGAAGCGAAAACTGGATCCTGACGATCGCAGTATCGCGATCCACGTTTGCCACAGCCCACAGCGTGAAGTTGAAATTCTTCATGACCGCCTGTTGGCCATGTTGCAGGACGACCCAACCCTGACACCCCGCGAAATCGTGGTGATGGTGGCGGATATCGACAGCTACAGCCCGTTTATTCAGGCTGTATTTGGCAGCGCAACGGGCGACCGCTATCTTCCCTACGCGATCTCTGACCGCCGTGCTCGTCAGTCACACCCGGCGCTACAGGCCTTTATCAGCCTGCTTTCGCTGCCTGATAGCCGGTTTATCTCTGAGGATGTGCTGGCATTACTGGATGTGCCTGTTCTGGCCGCACGCTTCAGCATTAACGAAGAGGGCTTGCGCTACCTGCGCCAGTGGGTCAACGAATCCGGCGTCCGCTGGGGAATCGACGATGATAACGTCCAGGAGTTTGAGCTGCCTGCGACTGGCCAGCATACCTGGCAGTTTGGCCTGACGCGTATGCTGCTGGGGTATGCGATGGAGAGCATCCACGGCGAATGGAATGACGTGCTGCCGTACGATGAGTCCAGTGGGTTAATTGCGGAACTGGTTGGTCACTTAGCCTCGCTGCTGATGCAGCTCAACCGCTGGCGCCGTGCATTGATGCAGCCCCGTCCACTCGAAGAGTGGCTGCCGATTTGCCGCGAAATGCTGAATGACTTCTTCCTGCCGGACAGCGAAACGGAAGCCGCCATGGCGCTTATCGAGAAGCAGTGGCAGGCCATCGTTGATGAGGGGGTTAATTCGCACTATCACGAGGCGGTTCCCCTTTCGCTTCTGCGTGATGAGCTGACGCAACGTCTCGATCAGGAGCGCATCAGCCAGCGCTTCCTTGCTGGGCCGGTGAATATCTGCACCCTGATGCCGATGCGTTCAATCCCGTTCAAAGTAGTCTGTCTGCTTGGCATGAACGACGGTATTTATCCACGTGCGCTGCCACCCCTGGGCTTTGATCTCATGAGCGCACAGCCGAAGCGGGGCGACCGCAGCCGCCGCGATGATGACCGTTATCTCTTCCTTGAGGCGCTGATGTCTGCGCAAAGCAGGCTTTATATCAGCTATATCGGCCGTTCAATTCAGGACAACAGCGAGCGTTTCCCGTCCGTGCTGGTGCAGGAGCTGGTGGACTACATCGGGCAGAGTCACTATCTGCCGGGCGATGAGGCCTGTAACTGCGACGAAAGCGAACGTCGGGTGAAAGCGCATATTACCTGTCACCATAGCCGTATGCCGTTTGATCCTGTCAATTACGTTCCTGATGAACTGCAAAGCTACGCCCGCGAGTGGCTTCCCGCTGCGAAGAACGCGGGCACACCGCAAACCGATTTCATTCAGGCGCTCGAACCGCGCGCCATAGACACCCTTACGTTTGAGCAGCTGCAGCGCTTTTGGGCCCATCCGGTTCGGGCTTTTTTCCAGCAACGCTTGCAGGTGAACTTCCGCTCGGAAGAGAGCGAAATCCCTGATGCGGAACCGTTTATTCTTGATGGACTGGAGCGTTTTAAGCTTAATTCCCAGCTTTTGAATGCGCTGGTTGACGAAGAAGACGCCAGTAAACTGTTCCGACGTTACAGGGCGTCGGGATTACTGCCGTATGGTGCGTTCGGCGAAATCGTCTGGGATGCCCAGTGTGAGGAGATGCAAGCGCTTGCTGACCGGGTTATCGCGTGTCGGCAACCGGCGAGCAGCATTGAAATTGATCTCGATTGTAACGGTATGCACCTCAGCGGCTGGCTCACGCACGTGCAGTCTGACGGGCTGCTACGCTGGCGCCCATCTATGATCAGCGTTTCTCATGGCCTGCAACTCTGGCTCGAACATCTTGTCTACAGTGCGAGCGGTCACGAAGGCGAAAGCCGGTTGTTTGTACGTAAGGACGGCGAGTGGCGCTTCCCGCCGATGGAGCCTGAGCAGGCGTTGACGTATCTGTCGCTTTATATTGAAGGTTATCGTCAGGGCATGAACAAGCCTCTGCTTTTGCTGCCTGAAAGTGGGGGGGCATGGATAAAAGCCTGTTACGACGCGCAGAATGATGCCATGTTAACGGATGAGGCTTCGCTCCAGAAAGCGCGCAGCAAGTTTTTGCAGGCCTACGAAGGGAACATGATGGTACGTGGCGAGGGCGACGATGTCTGGTATCAACGTTTATGGCGAACGCTGGAGCCAGAATATTTCGACATTATCACGGAAGAGGCGCAACGCTACCTGTTACCGTTGTTCAAATTTAAGCAGTCCTGAGTGCTGTATAAAAATTGCACAGCACGGGGTGTTCATTTATGATGCACCTCTTATCACGGACTGATGTACCCAAAGAAAGAGATGCTGGCGTGTCCAGCACGCACGTTGTTAATGATGTAGCCGTGATAAAGAGGTCGTAATGCCAGGCAGCACCTTGTTCAAAGCGTTTGTTTTGTTTATCGCCCTTTGGGCTCCCGTCACTCAGGCCGATTCCGGTTGGCAACCTGTCCAGGAAACAATCCGTAAGAGCGATAAGGACACCCGTCAGTATCAGGCGATTCGTCTTGATAACGGGATGACCGTGCTGCTGGTTTCCGATCCTCAGGCGGTTAAATCGCTCTCCGCACTGGTTGTGCCGGTCGGATCGCTGGAAGATCCTGATGACCATCCGGGACTGGCGCACTACCTTGAGCACATGACGCTGATGGGGTCTAAAAAATACCCACAGCCTGACAGCCTGTCCGAATTTCTGAAAATGCATGGTGGCAGCCACAACGCCAGCACTGCGCCGTATCGTACCGCGTTTTACCTGGAAGTGGAAAATGATGCGCTTGACGGGGCGGTGGACCGTCTGGCGGATGCCATCGCCGCACCGCTGCTGGATAAAAAATATGCTGACCGGGAACGCAACGCCGTAAACGCCGAACTGACGATGGCGCGCACGCGAGACGGTATGCGCATGGCGCAGGTTAGCGCTGAAACCATCAATCCGGCGCACCCGGGTTCGCGCTTCTCAGGCGGCAACCTTGAAACGCTGAGCGACAAGCCGGGTAGCCCGGTGCTCGATGCGCTGCATGCGTTTCGTGAAAAATACTATTCCGCCAATCTGATGAAAGCGGTTATTTACAGCAATAAACCGTTGCCGACGCTGGCAAACATGGCTGCGCAGACCTATGGCAGGGTGCCAAATAAAAATATCGATCTGCCGCAGATTAACGTGCCGGTTGTCACGGACGCGCAAAAAGGCATTGTTATTCACTATGTGCCGGCCTTGCCGCGCAAGGTGTTACGCGTTGAATTCCGTATTGATAACAACACGGCGCAGTTCCGCAGCAAAACCGACGAGCTGGTGACTTATCTTATCGGTAACCGCAGCCCGGGTACGCTCTCCGACTGGCTGCAAAAGCAGGGGCTGGTGGAAGGTATTCGCGCTGACTCCGATCCCGTCGTAAACGGGAATAGCGGCGTGCTGGCCATCTCCGCGACGCTGACCGATAAAGGGCTGGCTCACCGTGACGACGTCGTTGCGGCCATTTTCAGTTATCTCTCTCTGCTGCGCGACAAAGGCGTCGATAAACGCTACTTCGACGAGCTGGCGCACGTGCTGGATCTCGATTTCCGCTATCCCTCTATTACGCGTGATATGGACTACGTCGAGTGGCTGGCAGATACCATGATCCGCGTGCCGGTGGAACATACGCTGGATGCGGTAAATATTGCCGATCAGTATGACGCCGGGGCGCTCAAAGCGCGTCTGGCGATGATGACTCCGCAGAATGCCCGCGTCTGGTATATCAGCCCGAACGAACCGCATAACAAAATGGCCTACTTCGTTGATGCCCCGTATCAGGTTGAAAAAATCAGCGAACAGACCTTCGCGGGCTGGCAGAAAAAGGCGGGGGAAATTGCGCTGAAGTTACCGGAGCTTAACCCCTACATCCCGGACGATTTCTCGCTGATCAAACCTGCAAAGGCCTATCCGCATCCGGAGCTGATTGTTGATGAGCCGACGCTGCGCGTGGTCTACACCCCAAGCCGCTATTTCGGCGACGAGCCAAAAGCGGATGTCAGCGTAGTGCTGCGTAATCCTAAAGCAATGGACAGCGCCAGAAACCAGGTGCTGTTTGCGCTTAACGATTATCTGGCCGGTATTGCCCTCGATCAGCTCAGCAACCAGGCTGCCGTTGGCGGTATCAGTTTCTCCACCAATGCCAATAACGGCCTGATGGTGAATGCCAACGGCTATACCCAGCGTTTGCCGCAGCTGTTCCAGGCGCTGCTGGACGGTTATTTCAGCTATACGCCTACGGAAGAACAGCTCGAGCAGGCTAAGTCCTGGTATGCCCAGATGATGGATTCTGCCGAGAAGGGTAAAGCCTACGATCAGGCGATTATGCCAGCACAGATGTTGTCCCAAATTCCTTATTTCCAGCGCGAAGATCGCCGCGCGTTATTGCCCTCAGTCACCTTAAAAGAGGTGCTGGCTTACCGTGATTCGCTGAAAACCAATACTCGTCCGGAGTTCCTGGTTGTAGGGAACATGAGCGAAGATCAGGCTAAAACGCTGGCACAAAACGTGCGTGCGCAACTGGGTTCAAAAGGCGATGAGTGGTGCCGTAACCAGGATGTGCTGGTAGAGAAAAAGCAGAATGCGATCTTCGAAAAAGCGGGAAGCAGCACGGATTCCGCGCTGGCCGCGGTGTTTGTCCCTGTCGGATATGACGAATTTACCAGCTCTGCCCAGAGTGCGGTGCTCGGTCAAATTATTCAGCCGTGGTTTTACAACCAGCTGCGCACCGAAGAGCAGCTGGGTTATGCGGTATTCGCTTTCTCGATGAATGTGGGCCGTCAGTGGGGGTTGGGCTTCCTTCTGCAAAGCAGCGACAAACAACCCGCTTACCTGTGGCAACGTTATCAGGCATTCTTCCCGCAGGCGGAAGCAAAACTGCGCGCCATGAAGCCGGAAGAGTTTGCCCAGATCCAGCAGGCGGTTATCGCCCAGGTGATGCAACCGCCGCAGACGCTGGGTGAAGAGGCCTCGCAGCTGAGCAAAGATTTTGATCGCGGTAATATGAAATTTGATTCGCGTGATAAAATAGTGGCCGAAATAAAACAGCTGACGCCACAAAAAGTTGCCGATTTCTTCCATCAGGCGGTAGTTAAACCGCAGGGTATGGCCATCCTGTCTCAGGTTTCTGGCAGCCAGAACGGGAAAACGGACTACGTAAAATCAAAAGAGTGGACCGTCTGGAAGAGCGTCAGCGCGCTGCAACAAACTATGCCCTGGAGTAAGAAAGAATGACCCATACCGCTGAGCCGCTTGATCCCCTAAGTTTACCTCTACAGGGTGAGCGACTGATTGAAGCCTCAGCGGGAACGGGAAAAACCTATACCATCGCCGCGCTCTATCTGCGTCTGCTGTTGGGGCTCGGCGGCAACGCCGCTTTTTCGCGCCCGTTAAGCGTGGAAGAGCTGCTGGTGGTAACTTTCACCGAAGCGGCCACTGCCGAGCTGCGTGGCCGTATTCGCAGCAACATTCATGAGCTGCGCATCGCCTGTCTGCGTCAGACGACGGATAACCCCCTCTACGCGAGCCTGCTGGACGAGATTGCGGATAAGCAACAGGCTGCGCAATGGCTGCTGCTGGCCGAACGGCAAATGGATGAAGCGTCCGTCTTCACCATTCACGGTTTTTGTCAGCGCATGCTGAGCCTGAATGCGTTTGAATCCGGCATGCTCTTTGAGCAGCAGCTTATTGAAGATGAATCCGAGCTTCGCTATCAGGCCTGTGCGGATTTCTGGCGTCGTCACTGTTATCCGTTGCAGCGCGACATTGCTGAAGCGGTTCACGCCCTGTGGAAAGGTCCGGAAGAGCTTCTTCGCGCCATCGACCGTTACCTGCAAGGCGAAGCGCCGGTCATTAAATCTCCTCCGCCTGCCGATGAAACGCTGGCCTCGCGCCATGAAAAGATCGTCGCCAAAATTACCGCGCTTAAGCAGAAGTGGAATGAGTCGGTTGGTGAAATTGATGCAATCATCGAAAACTCAGGCATCGACAGACGCAAGTTCAACCGTGGGAACCAGGGGAAGTGGATCGAAAAGATCAGCGCCTGGGCCCAGGAGGAGACGCGGGGTTACAAGCTTCCGGACGCACTGGAAAAATTTTCGCAGCGCTTTTTGACCGAGCGAACCAAAGCCGACGGTATTGTGCCTGAGCATCCCCTGTTTGTGGCGATTGAAGCGCTGCTTGCGGAGCCATTAACGCTCAATGACCTGATGATCACCCGCGCCATGACCGAGATCCGCCAGGCCGTCGCGCGCGAAAAACGTCGCCGGGGCGAGCTGGGGTTTGATGACATGCTGAGCCGCCTGGACGAGGCGCTGTCCAGCGAGAATGGTGAAGCGCTCGCCAGCGCGATCCGTACCCGTTTTCCGGTGGCGATGATTGACGAATTTCAGGACACCGACCCCCAGCAGTACCGCATTTTTCGTCGCATCTGGCGACAGCAGCCCGACACTGCCCTGCTGCTGATAGGCGACCCTAAACAGGCCATTTACGCCTTCCGTGGGGCAGATATCTTCACCTATATGAAAGCCCGTAGTGAGGTGGTCGCGCATTACACGTTAGATACCAACTGGCGCTCCGCTCCGGGGATGGTTGAGAGCGTCAATGCGCTGTTCAGCCGTATGGAGACGGCGTTTATGTTCAATGAAATCCCTTTCCTGCCGGTGAAATCCGCCCCAAAAAACGCATCCCTGCGCTTCGAAGTCAGCGGGGCGGTACAACCCGCCATGACCTTCTGGCTGCTTGAGGGGGAAGGCTATGGCGTTGCCGATTATCAGGCGGCGATGGCCCAGCACTGCGCCGCGCAAATCCGTGACTGGCTAAGCGCAGGCGCGCGCGGCGAGGCACTACTGTGGAAGGGGGAACAGGCATATCCTGTAAAGGCCTCTGATATTACCGTGCTGGTGCGCAGTCGTCAGGAAGCGGCGTTAATCCGCGATGCGCTAACGTTGCTGGATATTCCGTCAGTGTATCTCTCTAACCGCGACAGCGTGTTCGACACGCTGGAAGCCCAGGAAATGCTCTGGTTGCTTCAGGCGGTGCTGGCGCCGGAGCGCGAAAATACGCTTCGAAGCGCGCTGGCCAGTTCTATGCTGGGGTTGAACGCACGGGATATTGATGAACTCAACCATGACGAAAACGCATGGGATGCGGTGGTAGAAGAGTTTGTCCATTACCGTGAACGCTGGCAAAAGCGCGGCGTTATGGCGATGCTGCGCGAGCTGATGACACGGCGTCAGATTGCCGAAAATATGCTGGCGACATCCGGCGGTGAAAGGCGTCTGACCGATATTTTACACATCAGCGAACTGTTACAGGAAGCGGGTACCCAGCTTGAAAGTGAACATGCCCTTGTGCGTTGGCTGGCGCAGCAAATCGCGGATCCAAACAGTAACTCTTCAAGCCAGCAGATGCGTCTTGAGAGCGATAAGCATCTGGTGCAAATCGTCACCATTCACAAATCCAAAGGTCTCGAATATCCGCTGGTCTGGCTGCCTTTCATCGCGAACTACCGGGTTCAGGATCAGGCCTTTTACCATGACCGCGAGACTTTCGATGCGGTGCTCGATCTCAGCAAGGCGGAGACCAGCGTTGAACTGGCAGAAGCGGAGCGTCTGGCGGAGGATTTGCGCCTGCTTTACGTGGCGCTGACCCGTTCTGTCTGGCATTGCAGCCTGGGCGTCGCCCCGGTTTTCCGCCGTCGCGGGGAGAAAACAGGGGAAAGCGATTTCCATTTAAGCGCGTTAGGGCGGCTTATTCAGCGTGGCGAGCCGAAAGATGCGGCGGGGTTGCGCCTCTGCATTGAGTCGCTCTGCGGTGACGATATCGCGCTGCATATCCCGTCTCTGCCAGACAATAGCCGCTGGCAAATGGCGCAAGAGCCCGCGACCGATCTTAATGCGCGCCAGATCACGCGGGTGCTTGCCGACGACTGGCGCGTCACCAGCTATTCTGGCCTGCAACAGCATGGGCAAAGTATTGCGCTGGATCTCATGCCGAAGCTGGACGTGGATGCCGCAGGGGTGGGTGATATTCCGGTTGAACCGACGTTAACTCCGCATCAGTTCCCACGCGGCGCGTCGCCGGGCACCTTTTTGCACAGCCTCTTTGAAGAGCTTGATTTTACTCAGCCTGTCAGTGAGGAGTGGGTGCTGAAGATGTTACAGAGCGGGGGCTATGACGCGCACTGGCAGCCCGTTCTCACTGACTGGATCAACGCCATTTTGCAGGCGCCGCTGACTGAGCAGGGCTTCGCTCTTCGTCAGCTAACGGCCAGAAATAAACAGGTTGAGATGGAGTTTTATCTGCCTGTCGCAGGCCCGCTTAAGGCCGACGCGCTCGATGCGCTTATCCGTCAGTACGATCCGCTCTCAGCCGGTTGCCCGCCGCTGAACTTCCGTCAGGTGCAGGGCATGCTGAAAGGCTTTATCGACCTGGTCTTCCGTCACGAAGGACGGTACTACCTGCTGGATTACAAATCGAACTGGCTGGGCGAGAACAGCGAAGCCTATACCCAGCAGGCGATGGCGGCAGCCATGCAAATGCATCGCTACGATCTGCAATATCAGCTCTACACGCTAGCGCTGCACCGCTATTTGCGCCACCGTATTGCGGATTACCGCTACGACGATCATTTTGGTGGCGTCATCTACCTCTTCTTGCGCGGGGTCGACGCTGCCGATCCGCGCTCCGGGATCTTCAGCACCCGTCCGGATGCGGAATTGATTAATAAAATGGATAACCTGTTTGCAGCAAACACGGAGGAGATGGCATGACGATGCAGGACTTATTGCTGGAAGCGGTAGAGCAACGCGTGCTGCGTCAGCTGGATGTGCAGTTTGCCATGATGATTGCCGCTGACCAGCCCGCCGTGATGCTTGCCGCTGCCCTATTGAGTAAAGACGCCGGAGAGGGGCATGTGTGTCTGCCGCTCTCGCGTCTGGTTGTTGACGAGAAAATGCCGCCTGTCCTCCAGTCCTGCTTTGCGCTGCTGGGGGAGAGGGTGGACTGGCAGAAAATTTTGCGCGAATCGTCGGCCGTCGGGCCGGGAGAAAACCAGGCGCCGCTGATCCTGACGGGGGAGCGCTTATATCTGAACCGTCTGTGGCGAAACGAACTGACGGTAGCGCGTTTCTTTAGTGAGACCAACGCGCCGCTTCCCTGCGACGAAGCGCAGCTTCGCCAGACACTGGACAGGCTGTTTGACTCCGGTGAGCCTACAGACTGGCAGAAAGTGGCGGCGGCCGTCGCCCTGACGCGGCGGATTTCGGTGATTTCAGGTGGCCCGGGGACCGGGAAAACCACGACCGTCGCAAAGCTGCTGGCAGCCCTGATCCAGCTATCAGGCGAGCAGCGATGTCGTATTCGTCTGGCGGCGCCCACCGGGAAAGCAGCGGCGCGACTGACCGAATCACTGGGCGGTGCGATGCAACAGCTGCCGCTCACTCAGGAGCAGCTTGCGCTTTTCCCGGGTGAAGCGAGTACCCTGCACCGTCTGCTCGGCGCGCAGCCGGGTAGCCAGCGGCTGCGCTACCATGCGGGTAATCCGCTGCATCTGGACGTGCTGGTGGTGGATGAAGCCTCCATGATTGACCTGACCATGATGTCGCGCCTGATCGATGCTCTGCCGCCGCATGCGCGCGTGGTTTTCCTGGGCGATCGCGACCAGCTCGCCTCCGTGGAAGCCGGGGCGGTACTGGGGGATATCTGTACCTACGCCAGCTACGGTTATACCGCCGCGCGGGCGCAGGAGCTTGCCCGCCTGACCGGCTGCTCGCTTGAACCCGATCACTCGCCGGTCGCAGGCGCACTGCGTGACAGCCTGTGTCTGCTGCAAAAAAGCTACCGTTTCGGTAGCAACTCCGGCATCGGCCAGCTGGCTGCGGCGGTCAACCGTGGCGATCGGCATGCCACGCGCACGGTGTTTGACGGCTCTTTCACTGACATTGAAAAGAAATCGCTGCAAAGCGGGGAAGAGTATCAGGCTATGCTTGAGGAGGCTCTCCAGGGATACCAGCGTTTTCTGAGCTGCGTGCAGCAGCGCAGTCAGCCCGGGCAGGTCATTGCCGCATTTGGCGAATACCAGCTTCTGTGCGCATTGCGGGAAGGGCCGTTCGGCGTTGCGGGCCTGAACGACAGGCTGGAGCAGCTGCTGGTGCAGAAACGCAAAATTAACCGTCAGCAGCATTCGCGATGGTATGAAGGCCGGCCAGTGATGATCTCCCGCAACGACAGTACGCTGGGGCTGTTCAACGGGGATATCGGTATTGCGCTCGATCGCGGTAACGGTTTGCGCGTCTGGTTCCAGCTACCGGACGGCAGCGTGAAGTCCGTCCAGCCCAGCCGTCTGCCAGAGCATGAAACGGCATGGGCGATGACGGTACACAAGTCTCAGGGCTCAGAGTTCAACCATGCGGCGCTGATCCTGCCGACACAGCTTTCGCCGGTCGTAACCCGTGAGTTGGTCTACACCGCCGTTACCCGTGCGCGCCAGCGTCTGTCGCTGTATGCGGATGAACGCGTGCTGGGTCAGGCGATTGCCACTCGCACCGAGCGCAGAAGCGGATTAAGCGCGATTTTTGAATCTGTCTGAGTAATCACCCTCTCCGACAGGAGAGGGTGATTGTTATCCCAGGTCCGCCATTAACACCTTCGAGCGGCGCTGGTAGTTGTACATCTCTTTCTTACTTTCCGGCAGCGAATCAATATCCACCGGCGTGAAGCCGCGCTCCTGGAACCAGTGAATGCTGCGCGTGGTGAGCACGAACAGCTTGCTCAGACCCATCTGGCGCGCCTGTGCCGCCACGCGTTCAAGCAGCAGTTCCCCCCGCGAGGAGCTACGGTAATCCGGGTGCACGGCAACGCACGCCATTTCGCCAATCTGCTCTTCCGGGAACGGATAAAGCGCCGCACAGGCAATGGTCAGGTTATCTCGCTGGATGATGGTGAACTTGTCGATCTCCATCTCCAGCTGCTCGCGGGAGCGGCGAACCAGAATGCCCTGTTGTTCCAGCGGACGGATCAGCTCCAGAATGCCGCCGATGTCATTGATGGTGGCACGGCGGATCTGCTCGGCGCTCTCCATTACGATCTGCGTACCGATCCCGTCCCGGGAGAACAGTTCCTGCAACAGCGCGCCGTCTTCCTGATAGCTGATCAGGTGGCTGCGGCGTACCCCGCTGCGGCACGCTTTGACGGCGCCGCGCAGAAAACGCACGGTACCGGAATAGTAATCGCCTTGTGCTTCCAGCGCTTCGACGCGCGCCTGGGCTTCATTCGGAAAAAGTTCTGGCACAATCACGCCCTCATCGTTCACGACACCCTGTGAGGAGCAAAAGCCGATCATTTTTTCCGCTTTCAGCTTGATGGCCAGCTGGGTGGCAATCTCTTCCGAGGTCAGATTAAAACTTTCACCCGTTACGGAAACGGCAACGGGTCCCATCAGGACGATCGCGCCATTGTCTAACTGGCGGTGAATGGCTTCTTCATCAATGCGCCGGATGCGGCCGCTGTGGCAGTAATCCACGCCATCGTCCACGCCGAGCGGCTGAGCGATGATAAAGTTGCCGCTCACCACGTTGATGTGCGCGCCCTGCAGCGGCGTATTACTCAGGCTCATCGACAGGCGGGCGGTGATATCGAGCTGCAACAGACCCGCCGCCTGTTTGACCAGTTCGAGGGTTTTCGCATCCGTCACGCGGGTATGTTTGTGGTAGATCGGCTCATGGTGATGGGCGGCCAGGTTGGCTTCGATTTGCGGACGTGCGCCATACACCACCACCAAACGGATGCCGAGGCTGTGCAGCAGGCCGATATCATTGACGATACTGGAAAAGTTCTCATGCTCAATGGCTTCGCCGCCAAGCATGATGACAAAGGTTTTCCCCCGATGGGTGTTGATATAGGGAACAGAATGGCGGAATCCCTGGACCAGTTCGGTTCTGCGTTCCTTAACCATGACACAACCCTTAATGAATGTTTATTCGTTATTTATGTATTTTTATTCGATTGTGGCCGCGTGTGCAAGCCAAAATTTTCTGCGACACACAGAAAATAATAAGTAATCCGTGCGTTAACGTATGATTGTTTACCCTTTTATAGATGACAGTTTATGCGTCATTCGTTAAAGTTTTCGGTCAATTTGGGCGTTTTGTTCATCAATCAGATTTCTTGCTCGGGAGAAGCATGTCGGGATCCAATTCAGCAATAAGCCGCCGCCGCCTGTTAAAAGGGGCCGGGGCGATGTGGTTGCTTAGCGTCAGCCAGGTGGGTCTTGCCGCCACAAGCCAGGTAGTCGCGGTGCGCGTCTGGCCGTCGTCGACCTATACGCGCGTGACGGTCGAGTCCAACCGCGTGCTGAAATACAAACAATTTGCCCTCAGCAATCCTGAACGTGTGGTGGTTGATCTCGAAGGTGTGAATCTCAACTCCGTGCTTAAAGGCATGGCGGCGCAGATCCGTGGCGACGATCCTTTTATCAAATCGGCGCGCGTCGGGCAGTTCGATCCGCAAACCGTGCGCATGGTGTTTGAGCTGAAGCAGAACGTGAAACCGCAGCTCTTTGCCCTTGCGCCTGTTGCTGCCTTTAAGGAGCGCCTGGTAATGGATCTCTATCCGGCGAATGCAACGGATATTCAGGATCCGCTCCTGGCGTTACTTGAAGATTACAACAAAGGCGATCTCCAGCGGCAGGTCCCACCTGCGCAAAGTGGTCCTAAGCCGGGCAGGGCGGGGCGCGATCGTCCGATTGTGATCATGCTCGATCCTGGCCACGGCGGAGAAGATTCCGGCGCCGTTGGGAAATATCACACCCGCGAAAAAGATGTGGTGCTGCAAATTGCCCGTCGTCTGAAGGCGTTAATCGACAAAGAGGGCAATATGCGCGCCTACATGACGCGCAACGAAGATGTCTTTATCCCGCTGAAGGTCCGCGTGGCGAAAGCGCAGAAGCAGCGCGCGGATCTGTTTGTCTCTATTCATGCGGACGCCTTCACCAGCCGCCAGCCGAGCGGATCGTCGGTGTTTGCCCTGTCAACGAAAGGGGCGACCAGTACCGCCGCGAGATACCTGGCGGACACGCAGAACGCCTCGGATTTAATCGGTGGCGTGAGTAAAAGCGGGGATCGTTACGTCGACCATACGCTGTTTGATATGGTGCAGTCGCTGACCATTACCGACAGTCTGAAGTTTGGTAAAGCGGTGCTGGGCAAACTGGGCCGGGTCAACAAGCTGCACAAAAACAGCGTCGAGCAGGCCGGATTTGCAGTACTGAAAGCGCCAGATATTCCGTCCATTCTGGTCGAAACCGCGTTTATCAGTAACGTGCAAGAGGAACGCAAGCTCAAGACGGCTAAATTCCAGCAGGAAGTGGCGGAGTCGATTCTGGCGGGTATTCGGGCCTATTTCTCAGACGGGGAAACGCTGGCGCGGCGGGGATAGGGTATTACGCCGGGTATCTCGCCCGGCACTTTCACAAACGGCAGATACAAAAAAAACACCCTTAAGGGTGTTTATTGTTTTAAGAAGTGTTGGTTGCGGGGGCCGGATTTGAACCGACGACCTTCGGGTTATGAGCCCGACGAGCTACCAGGCTGCTCCACCCCGCGTCCGTCTTTCTACACTTGTAGAAACTTACTTCTTCAAATTTGATTGGTTGCGGGGGCCGGATTTGAACCGACGACCTTCGGGTTATGAGCCCGACGAGCTACCAGGCTGCTCCACCCCGCGTCCGTCTTTCTACAGTCGTAGAAGATACTTCATCAAATTTTAATTGGTTGCGGGGGCCGGATTTGAACCGACGACCTTCGGGTTATGAGCCCGACGAGCTACCAGGCTGCTCCACCCCGCGTCCGTGGAAGCGCACTATACTCGGATAGGTTTGTGATGCAACCCCTTTTTCGCATAATTCATTATTTTGTATGCAAAATGAACGGGAATAGCCACTTTGGACTATTTTTTGTCCAGAATTTGCCAAAGGGAAGGCGATCGCATTTCATTACCACGGTGGGTTTGTTATCTTCATCACGCGGAATTGGGCAACTAAAAGACGAGATATAATGAAAGGACGTTGGGTGAAGTATCTGATGACAGGCGCAATGGTAGCGATTCTTGCGGCCTGCTCTTCCAAACCGACCGATCGCGGTCAACAGTATAAAGACGGGAAGTTATCCCAGCCTTTCTCTTTAGTTAACCAGCCAGATGCCGTGGGTGCTCCAATCAATGCCGGGGATTTCTCCGAGCAGGTGTACCAGATCCGCAAAGCGTCGCCGCGCCTGTATGGCTCACAGAACAACGTTTATAGTGCAGTGCAGGACTGGCTGCGTGCTGGCGGTGATACGCGCAATATGCGCCAGTTTGGTATTGACGCGTGGCAGATGGAAGGGGCGGATAACTACGGTAACGTTCAGTTTACCGGCTACTACACCCCGGTTGTCCAGGCGCGACACACGCGTCAGGGCGAATTCCAGTATCCGATTTACCGCATGCCGCCAAAACGCGGTCGTCTCCCGTCCCGCGCTGAAATCTATGCCGGTGCGCTTAGCGAAAATTACGTGCTGGCCTACAGCAACTCGCTGATGGATAACTTCATCATGGACGTGCAGGGCAGCGGCTATATTGATTTTGGCGACGGCTCGCCGCTGAACTTCTTTAGCTATGCCGGGAAAAACGGCCATGCCTATCGCAGCATCGGTAAGGTGCTCATCGACCGTGGTGAAGTGAAACGAGAAGATATGTCGATGCAGGCGATCCGCGAGTGGGGCGAAAAACACAGCGAAGCGGAAGTGCGTGAGCTGCTTGAGCAGAATCCATCGTTTGTCTTCTTCAAACCGCAGAACTTTGCGCCGGTGAAAGGGGCGAGCGCCGTCCCGCTGATTGGCCGCGCTTCTGTGGCATCGGATCGTTCGATTATCCCGGCGGGTACCACGCTGCTGGCGGAAGTTCCTCTCCTCGACAACAACGGCAAATTCAACGGCAAGTATGAATTACGCCTGATGGTGGCGCTGGACGTGGGCGGGGCGATTAAAGGCCAGCACTTCGACATTTATCAGGGCATCGGCCCGGATGCCGGCCACCGTGCAGGCTGGTATAACCACTACGGGCGCGTGTGGGTGCTGAAGACAGCGCCGGGTACCGGGAACGTATTTAGCGGCTGAGTGTGGTATTCTGAGCGCAAGACGGATTACGGTTCAGGGTGAGGAATACCTCACCCTTTTTACATCTGAGGTTTTATGTCTGTGGTAATCAGCGATGCCTGGCGCCAGCGTTTCGGCGGCACGGCACGGTTATACGGTGAAAAAGCCCTGCAACTGTTCGCGGATGCGCATGTCTGCGTGGTGGGCATTGGTGGCGTGGGTTCGTGGGCGGCAGAAGCGCTGGCGAGAACCGGCATTGGCGCAATTACGTTGATTGATATGGATGACGTCTGCGTCACTAACACTAACCGTCAGATCCACGCCCTGCGTGATAACGTCGGTCTGGCGAAGTCCGAGGTGATGGCGGAGCGTATTCGTCTCATCAACCCGGAGTGCCGCGTAACGGTGATTGACGACTTTGTGACGGCAGATAACGTCGCGGAGTACATGAGCAAAGGCTACAGCTATGTGATTGACGCCATCGACAGCGTGCGGCCAAAAGCGGCGCTGATCGCTTACTGTCGTCGTTACAAGGTGCCGCTGGTGACAACGGGAGGCGCGGGTGGACAAATTGATCCGACGCAGATCCAGGTGGCAGATCTGGCGAAAACCATTCAGGATCCATTGGCTGCTAAGCTGCGCGAGCGCTTAAAAAGCGACTTCAACGTGGTGAAGAACAGTAAAGGCAAGCTGGGCGTGGACTGTGTGTTCTCGACAGAAGCGCTGGTTTATCCGCAGGCGGATGGTTCGGTCTGTGCAATGAAAAGCACAGCGGAAGGGCCAAAGCGGATGGATTGTGCCTCAGGGTTTGGAGCGGCCACCATGGTGACCGCCTCCTTCGGCTTTGTGGCGGTCTCTCACGCCCTGAAGAAGATGATGGCTAAGGCGGAACGTCAGGCCTGAGCCTGACGGGCGGCATCCAGCACCGCGTCGTTTAGCGCAATCAGTCCCTGACCGCGCGAGGCGCTAAGCTGCGTGCGAAGTCCCAGCTCATCAAACAGCGCCAGCGGAGAATGCGCCAGCAGCTCTGCGGCGCTTTTCCCTTCGATTGCGGTCAACAGCACCGCCAGCAGACCGCGAACAATGCGTCCCTCGCTGTCGCCGAAGAAATGCAGTTTCTCACCGGATATGCTAAACCCAAGCCAGACGCGGTTCTCGCAGCCAGCTATCTCCTTCGCCTGTGATTTCAGTTCGTCTGACAGCGTGGGCAACTGTTTGCCCAGCAGGATCAACTGACGATATTTATCTTCCCACTGCGTGAGCGGGACGAAGGTCTGTTTTAACATCTCTTCAGTGATAACTGTGCCGAACGGATGCCCGGCTAAGGCTGAACTTGTCATTAATCCACCAGTAATTCCAGGGCGCGGTCGACGGCGGAAACCAGCGCGTCGACGTCACTTTTTGTGTTGTACGGTGCAAACGAGGCGCGCAGGGTACCGCTCACCCCCATGGCCGCCAGCAGCGGCTGGGCGCAGTGCTGTCCTGCGCGCAGGGCAATGCCGTATCCGGCAAGCAGCGTCACCATGTCGCTATGGTGTACGCCCGCAAAATCAAAGGCGAGCAGGCTGGAGTCCTGGACGCGGAACGAGCGAAACCCGGGGCGTTTCTTAAGCTCTTCTTCTGCCAGCGTCGCCAGGCCCCGGCTCCAGCTTTCAGCCTGAGCCACGTCCGTATCTGCGAGAAATTCGAGCGCTGCGCTCAGACCGATAACCCCTGCCACGTTCGGCGTACCGGCTTCCAGGCGGTAAGGCACATCCTGCGTTTTGAAACCGTCGAAGGTGACTTCGGTAATCATCTTGCCGCCGCCGAGCCACGGCGTCATCCGGGCCAGCAGTTCAGGTTTGCCGTACAGCGCGCCGATACCGGTTGGCCCGTACAATTTATGCCCTGAGAAGGCATAGAAGTCGATATCCAGCGCCTGAACGTCAGCCGGAAAATGCACCACACCCTGCGCACCGTCGACCATTACCACCACGCCGCTGGCATGGGCAATCTCAATGGCGCGCGCCAGATCCGGACAGCCGCCGGTGACGTTGGACATCTGCCCCAGCGCCAGAATACGGCTGCGCGGCGTAATCAGCTCAGGCAGACGCGCCACGTCAGGCAGGAAGTCTGTACCCAACGGGAGTTTTACAACCCGTGCCCCGGTTTGTTCGGCCACCATCAGCCAGGGCACCAGGTTGGCGTGGTGTTCCGCCTCGCTGACGATGATCTCATCCCCGGGCTGCAACAGCGGACGCGCGTAACATTGCGCCACCATGTTAATGGCCTCGGTAGTGCCCCGCGTCCAGACGATGTTCTTACCGCTGTCAGCATTGATCAGGCGCGCGACCTGATCCCGTGCGGCTTCGTATTGCGCCGTTAAGCGCTGCGCGTCGGCATACTGGCTGCGGTGCACGTTCCCGGCGCTCAGGCTGTAAAACTGGCGGGTTGCCTCAATCACCGCTTGCGGCTTAAGGGCCGTGGCGGCGCTATCAAGATAAATGCCGGCATCGGCCAGCGCAGGAAACTGTGCGCGAAACTGCGCAGGACTGAAAGCGTTCATGGAATTCCTCATATCGATTCTACGATCGTCGCGCAAATTCATCGGCAGGGCAAGGAAGTTGATATCTATCAGATTTGTCTGCTTATCCTGGCGAGTCTGAAAAAGCAGGTTATGCTAAATAGTGTTAGGCGGATGTTTTAGCCTGTTATAAATCGAGGTTTGAATAGCATTAATTGCTAAAGGAGAATAATCATGAAAAAGACAGCTGCAATCATTTCTGCCTGTGCGTTGACCTTTGCCCTGAGCGCATGTTCTGGTAATAACTACGTAATGCATACCAACGATGGTCGATCTATCGTCTCTGAAGGGAAACCGACAACCGATAATGATACCGGGATGATTTCATACAAAGATGCTAACGGGAACAAACAGCAGATCAATCGCAGTGACGTGAAAGAGATGAAGGAAATCGAGCATTAACAGTTAGATAAGCGAAAAAAAAGCACCGCAAGTTGGCGGTGCTACATTAATCACTATGGACAGACAGGGTAAATGTACAGGAAGTGAAAAATTGGTAGCGTTGCTACCGTGGTCTGAATCGCAGACCAATTGCAAACACAACAACACAACATCACAACCGTAAGCCAAAAGCCCTTCAGAACACGCATTCCAAAAAAAGCTTTTCGTTCCGGCTCAGGAAGTGCCGCCACTATAGGTATTTGCTGGTAGTTCCTCAACGGACAAATTATAATGGCTCAGATAAAAAAAACTAATAGGTTAAACGTTGTTTCCTATATGTTAAATCTCGTTAACATCTAAGCCAGATAACCATGTCCAAGCGATTGCCACCCCTAAATGCATTACGTGTTTTTGATGCAGCAGCACGCCACCTCAGCTTCACCCGCGCAGCCGATGAGCTTTTTGTGACACAGGCCGCAGTAAGTCATCAAATCAAGTCTCTGGAGGATTTTCTGGGGCTTAAGCTGTTCCGTCGCCGCAACCGTTCGTTGCTGTTGACCGAAGAAGGGCAGAGCTATTTTCAGGATATTAAAGAGATTTTCTCCCAGCTGACGGAAGCCACCCGTAAGCTTCAGGCACGGAGCGCAAAAGGTGCCCTGACTGTGAGTTTATTGCCCAGTTTTGCAATTCAGTGGCTGGTGCCGCGACTCTCAAGCTTTAACTCAACTTATCCGGGAATCGATGTCCGAATCCAGGCGGTGGACCGTCAGGAAGACAAGCTTGCAGACGATGTGGATGTGGCGATTTTTTATGGTCGTGGTAACTGGCCGGGCTTGCGTGTTGAAAAATTATACGCAG
Source organism: Enterobacter hormaechei subsp. hoffmannii (assembly GCF_001729745.1). Lineage (GTDB taxonomy): Bacteria > Pseudomonadota > Gammaproteobacteria > Enterobacterales > Enterobacteriaceae > Enterobacter > Enterobacter intestinihominis. The sequence goes on along the minus strand of NZ_CP017186.1, from coordinate 3,594,834 downwards.
AATATCTGCTGCCGGTCTGTTCACCACTGCTGCTGACGGGGGAGAAAGCGCTCAAAACGCCCGCCGATCTGGCGCAACACACGCTTTTGCACGATGCGTCGCGTCGCGACTGGCAAACTTATACCCGCCAGTTAGGTCTTAATCATATAAACGTGCAGCAGGGGCCCATTTTTAGCCACAGCGCGATGGTGTTACAGGCTGCCATTCACGGGCAGGGCGTGGCATTAGCGAATAACGTCATGGCGCAGTCCGAAATTGAGGCAGGCCGTCTGGTTTGCCCATTTAACGATGTACTGGTCAGCAAGAATGCATTTTATCTGGTTTGTCATGACAGTCAGGCAGAACTGGGTAAAATAGCCGCTTTCCGGCAGTGGATACTGGCGAAAGCGGCAAGCGAGCAAGAAAAATTCCGCTTCAGGTATGAACAATAACGTTTGTGTGCCGGGCACGCATTAATTCAGGACTTAAACATGACCAGCCGATTCATGCTGATTTTCGCCGCGGTGAGTGGCTTTATTTTTGTAGCTCTGGGCGCGTTTGGCGCGCATGTCTTAAGCAAGTCTTTGGGCGTTGTGGAGATGGGCTGGATCCAGACCGGCCTTGAATATCAGGCGTTCCACACGCTGGCAATTTTTGGGCTGGCGGTGGCGATGCAGCGCCGTATCAGCATTTGGTTTTACTGGAGCAGCGTCTTTCTGGCGCTGGGTACCGTACTGTTCAGCGGCAGTCTCTACTGTCTGGCGCTGTCGCATTTACGCCTGTGGGCGTTTGTTACACCTGTCGGCGGCGTCAGCTTCCTGGCGGGTTGGGTTTTAATGTTTATCGGAGCTATCCGTCTGAAACGCAAGGGCGTTGTTCATGAATAAGGTTGTTTTATATTGTCGCCCGGGGTTTGAGAAAGAGTGCGCCGCGGAAATCACCGATAAAGCGGCGAAGCGTGAAGTCTTCGGATTCGCTCGCGTCAAAGAGAACGCGGGCTATGTGGTATTTGAATGCTATCAGCCTGATGATGCCGACAAGCTGGCGCGCGAACTGCCGTTCAGCTCGCTGATTTTCGCCCGTCAGATGTTTGTCGCGGGCGAATTACTGAAAGATCTTCCGCCGGAAGATCGCATCACGCCGATTGTTGGCCTGTTGCAGGGCGTGGTGGAGAAGGGCGGCGATTTGCGCGTGGAAGTGGCTGACACCAATGAAAGCAAAGAGCTGATGAAGTTCTGCCGTAAGTTTACCGTGCCGCTCCGCGCGGCACTGCGTGATGCGGGAGTGCTGACAAACTACGAAACGCCAAAGCGTCCAGTCGTGCATATCTTCTTTATTGCGCCAGGATGTTGCTACACCGGCTACTCGTATACCACCAATAACTCGCCGTTCTTTATGGGGATCCCGCGTCTGCGCTTCCCGTCAGACGCGCCGAGCCGTTCAACCCTGAAGCTGGAAGAGGCGTTCCACGTCTTTATCCCGGCGGACGAGTGGGACGAACGTCTGGCAAACGGCATGTATGCCGTCGATCTTGGCGCGTGCCCGGGCGGCTGGACCTATCAGCTGGTGAAACGCAACATGTGGGTTTCGTCTGTGGATAACGGCCCGATGGCGCAAAGCCTGATGGACACCGGGCAGGTCACCTGGCTGCGTGAAGATGGTTTCCGCTACCGTCCTACCCGTAACAACATCTCCTGGATGGTGTGCGACATGGTAGAAAAACCGGCGAAAGTCGCGGCGCTGATGGCCTCCTGGCTGGTGAACGGCTGGTGTCGTGAGACGATTTTCAACCTCAAGCTGCCGATGAAAAAGCGTTACGAAGAGGTGTCGCAGAACCTGGCTTATATTCAGCAGCAACTGGACGAACACGGGATTAACGCGGAAATCCAGGCGCGTCAGCTGTATCACGACCGTGAAGAAGTGACGGTGCATATCCGTCGCTGGTGGGCGGCCGTGGGTGGGCGTCGCGACGAGCGATAACGTTTGTAACGCCCGGTGGCGCTGCGCTTACCGGGCCTACAAAATCGTGTAGTTGTTTTAACGTTCTAACCTTAACTGCTGTAAATTCCCGTCCAGCTGTAAATCCGTCTGTAGCGTTGCGATTTCCCGGCAGATAAACGCCATCTCTTTATTCGCCTCCAGCTTCTTGCGCCATTTTTCCGGCACTTCCTCAAGCCTTGCGTAAATCCCTTCCAGATTCTGAAACTCCGTCAGCAGCTGTGCGGCACTTTTGGGTCCAATACCGGCGACACCCGGCACTCTGGAGCTGCTGATCCCCGCCAGCCCCCAGTAATCCGGCAATTGCTCAGGCGATACGCCAAACTCGCTGGCAATAAATGGCGCGTCCAGCCAGCGTTTCTGGAAGTAGTCGCGGATGCGGACCGTTGGAGAGAGCAGCTGGCAGTAGCCTTTGTCGGTTGAAACGATAGTCGCCTGATGCCCGGCGCTCGCGACTTTAACCGCCAGCGTTGCGGCTAAATCGTCAGCCTCATTACCGTGTGCGCCCCAGCACGGAACGCCGCGCTGTTCAAAGGCCGCGCGTATAACGGGCATTTCGGCGTGCAGATCGTCCGGCATCGGCGCACGCCCGGCTTTGTAGTCCGGCAGGCGCTGGTGCCGCCAGCCGGTATTGCGTGCTTCATCGTCGAATACGGCAACAGCGTGGGTGGGTTCGCTATGGCGAATGAGCTGCTCCAGCGCATGTAAACAGGTGTCCTTGCAGGGGGTGCCCTGTACCGCGTGAATACGGCGAATCAGGTTAAGTGCATCGACGATAAGCAAATGAACGGCCACAGATAATCTCCCTTCTGTCTAATGGGGGAAGGGTAACACTGAGCGCAGCATGAAACTATGAATGGTGGGGAAAACAGGAAGAAGCCTCGCAAAACGAGGCTTCCTGAGAAGCTTAATCGCAGGTAACGATCTTCATCGCCAGGCCACCGCGGGAGGTTTCGCGGTATTTGGCGTTCATATCTTTACCGGTTTCGTACATGGTTTCGATAACCTTGTCGAGACACACGCGCGGTTCGCTGGTGCGGCGCAGCGCCATACGGGCCGCGTTCACCGCTTTCACAGAGGCGATGGCGTTACGCTCGATGCATGGCACCTGGACCTGTCCGCCGACCGGATCGCAGGTCAGCCCCAGGTTATGTTCCATGCCGATTTCCGCCGCAATACAAACCTGCGCAGGACTTGCGCCAAGCAATTCGGCCAGACCCGCCGCCGCCATAGAGCAGGCTACGCCCACTTCACCCTGACAGCCCACTTCCGCGCCGGAAATCGAGGCGTTCATCTTGTACAGTGAGCCAATCGCACTGGCGACCAGCATATAACGCGCGAGTGAGTTTGCATTCACTTCACGGATAAACTTGTCGTAATACGCCAGGACCGCCGGAACAATGCCGCACGCCCCGTTGGTTGGCGCGGTGACGACGCGGCCACCCGCGGCGTTCTCTTCGTTCACCGCCAGCGCGAACATGTTGATCCAGTCGACAACGGCCATCGGGTCGGTGGTGGTTTTGTCGGTGCTGACCAGCATGCGGCGCAGCGCAGCCGCACGACGTGGAACACGCAGTTTCCCCGGCAGCACGCCTTCGGTGGTGATCCCGCGCTCAATGCCGCTGCGCATCACTTCCCAGACGTTTGCGAAGTGCTGTTCCAGCTCCTCTTTGCTGTGCAGGGCCAGCTCGTTTTTCATCATCAGGCCGGAGAGAGAAAGGCCTGTCTCCTGGCAGTGACGCTGTAAATCGGCCGCGTTTTTGTACGGGTACGGCACCTCAACGGCGGAGCCGTTGGTTTGACCAAAATGGTCTTCGTCGACGATAAACCCGCCGCCGATGGAGTAATACGTCTGGCTGTAAACCGCTTTATCGCCGACCAGCGCGGTAATGCGCATGCCGTTTTCGTGCAGCGACAGGTTATCCGCATGGAAATTCATGCAGTGGTCAACCGGGAATTCAACTTCGTGCTCGCCGTTGGCCAGCAGCAAACGACCGTGGGTGTTCACGTCCTGGATAAAGCCAGGAATGGAGTCAATATCAACGGTATCCGGCAGGTTACCCGCCAGCCCCATGATAATGGCAATATCGGTATGGTGGCCTTTACCGGTCAGGGAAAGGGAACCGTATACATCGACAACCACGCGGGTGATGTCGTGCAAAATGCCGCGTGCAATCAAGTCATCCGTGAATTGTTTACCGGCTTTCATTGGTCCGACGGTGTGAGAGCTGGAAGGACCAATACCGATTTTGAAGATATCGAATACGCTAATCATGATGCGTCCATTGCTTCAGTCAGAGGGGAGGAGTGCGCCATCCGAAGACGGCGCAGGAGGTATTAGCTGAACAGCGAGTAGAAAATAGCGGAGATGGCAATCAGACCCATCACAACAACGAACACGTTGCTGATATGGCCGCTGTATTTACGCATCGCTGGCACTTTCTGAATCGCGTACATCGGCATCAGGAACAGAATCATCGCGATAATCGGGCCGCCCAGGGTTTCAATCATGCCCAGAATGCTTGGGTTCAGGGTGGCTACCGCCCAGGTGGTCACCAGCATGAACAGCGCGGTGATTTTGTTCAGACGGTTGATTTCAATGCTCTTGCCTTTACCGCGCAGAGATTTAATCACCATACCGTTGAAGCCTTCACGTGCGCCCAGGTAGTGGCCCAGGAAGGATTTGGTGATGGCGATAATCGCGATGATCGGTGCCATCCACGCAATCAGCGGTGCGTTAAAGTGGTTTGCCAGGTAGGACAGAATAGAGATGTTCTGCTCTTTCGCCGCCGCCAGATCCGCCGGGGAAAGGCTCAGCACGCAGCTGAACACGAAGAACATAACTGTCAGTACCATCATGATGTGTGCGCGAGCCAGGATGCTGGAGCACTTCTTCTCTGCACCATTGCCGTACTCTTCACGCTTCGCCACCGCGAAGGAGGAGATGATTGGCGAGTGGTTGAAGGAGAACACCATTACCGGGATCGCCAGCCACAGGGTCAGTAGCAGGCCGTTACCGGTTGCGGATGCGCTGCTCAGAGACAGAGTTTCCAGCGCAGCGCCGTTCCACTGTGGGATCAGGTACAGCGCCAGCACCATCAGGGCTGCAACAAACGGGAATACCAGCACGCTCATCGCTTTGACAATCATCTGCTCGCCAAAGCGCACGATGGTCATCATACCGACGATCAGGATCAGGGACAGGATCGCACGCGGCGGCGGGGTCATCTGCAGCTGGTGCATCATGAAGCTTTCAACGGTGTTGGTGATAGCGACGCTATACACCAGCAGAATCGGGTAAATCGCGAAGAAGTAGAGCAGGGTAATCAGCTTACCTGCGCCGACGCCGAAGTGTTCTTCAACGACTTCAGTAATGTCTTCGCCCGGGTTTTTACCGGACAGCACGAAGCGGGTCAGGCCGCGGTGTGCAAAGAAGGTCATCGGAAAGGCGATGATGGCCATGATGATCAGCGGGATCAGACCGCCGACACCTGCGTTGATAGGAAGGAACAGTACACCAGCGCCGATTGCCGTGCCGTACAGGCCAAGCATCCACATGGTATCCGTTTTGCGCCAACCGCTTCGGGATTCAATCGAAGCAACGGTGCTGGTTTGAGTGGTTTCCATCTGTATCTCCTGGAGGAAGCAAATTGTCAGGTTTTTAGTCAAATCCGATGAAAAAGTGCCTGACGGTAATATGAAATTCGTTCAGTGACGGTTTTTTAATAATTTTTGCCCGTAACTATTGGCGGGCGGAAAGATACATTCTCGTTATGAATCTATCAGTGATCGCGATCCCAAATGCAATAATCCACTTATGATGTGGGCATATTTAGACCATTTATCTGTTAAAAAAACATCAAAGAGGATTTACGGGCGCGAAGGCTACCATTAACGACATGTTTTCGAAAAGGCTGACCCGCGAGATAGGTGTCTTTCGCTGTAAAGAAATAGGATTTTAGGATTTTCTGGCAGGTAATTTCGATTAAGGCTGATTATTTACGGTTTCAAAAACGAGGTAATCGTTTGCGCAGGCGCCAGATTTGTTAATAACATTGAAGATCGCTATGAATTACATCACTAATAAAAAAGCCGGATGACAATCCGGCTTGAGAGGAGGGAAAGGACGCTTTATTTGATGATTTCGTAACAGGGAATATAGGCAGAACCCGGAAGTTTCATGCGGTGCTGAGCCACAAAGCCCTGCAGCATGTCATCCATGCGGCGCATCATCTCCGGGTCACCGTGGATTTTATACGGCCCGAACTCCTCAATCGCGCGGATCCCCACCTCCTTCACGTTCCCCGCCACGATGCCAGAGAAGGCGCGACGCAGGTCAGCTGCCAGTACTTCCACCGGCTGATCCGGATAGAGTTTGAGGTTCGCCATGTTCTCATGCGACGGCTCGAAGGGGATCTGGAGATCCGGTGCGATACGGATGGACCAGTTAAAGCTGTAGGCATCCCCGGTATCACGACGGTTCTCTTTCACCAGCGGCATCGCTTTTTTCATCTGACGGGCCACTTCTGCGGCATCGTCAATAATAATGCGGTAGTGACGGCGCGCGTCTTCCCCCAGCGTATGCACGATAAACTCGTCCAGCACGCGGAAATAGTCGGCGCTCTCTTTCGGGCCGGTCAGGATCAGCGGCAGAACCTGATTTTTGTTGGCCGGGTTCATCAGGATCCCGAGCAGATAAAGCAGTTCTTCCGCCGTACCTACGCCGCCCGGGAAGATGATAATGCCGTGCGCGATACGGACAAACGCCTCAAGACGTTTTTCGATATCCGGCATAATAATCAGTTCGTTAACCAGCGGGTTAGGCGGCTCAGCGGCGATGATCGACGGCTCGGTCATGCCGATAAAACGGCCTTCTTTATAGCGTTGCTGCGCGTGTCCTACTGCCGCGCCTTTCATCGGCGCTTCCATCGCGCCAGGACCGCAGCCGGTACAGATGTTCAGCTCGCGCAGGCCGAGCTGATTACCCACGCGGCGGGCGTACAGGTATTCGGTTTCGTTAATAGAGTGACCACCCCAGCAGACGACCATGTTCGGCGCTTCGCCAACGTGCAGGGCGCGGGCGTTACGCAGAATGGAGAAAACCAGGTTGGTGATATGAACGGAGCTTTCCAGATCGAGATGCTGGAAACGACCGGCGTTGCTGATCTGTCCGTTAACAAACAGGATGTCGCGCAGCACGGCAAAAAGGTTGGCCTGAAGTGAGCGAATAATACGCCCATCGACAAACGCCTCTTCCGGCGGGTTGATCACTTCCAGCTTCACCCCGCGCTCGCGGCGCAGCACATTGATATCAAAACTTTCGAAGCGGGACAGCAGCTCTTTACTGTTGTCGGTCAGGCTTCCGGAGTTCAGTACAGCAAGTGAACAGTTACGAAACAGTTGATACAGGTCGCTACTGGCGGTGCGTTTAAGCATGTCCACTTCCAGTTGCGACAACATATCCATAGAGCCAAGCGGGCTAATATGTGTAATCAAGTGAGCTCCTTATGGGACGATTATCGTCTTTCCCTGTTGATTACAATAGCCCTGGCTTATGACGTTTCACAACACTTCGGGCGGAATACCGCCCGCATATTGTGAAAATATTTATCTTACTGGCGCACCAGCCGTCCGGTGGCAGGCACAAAATCGGTATTGGTGCGCCATGGATTAATGTCCAGGCCGCCGCGACGGGTATAGCGGGCATAAACGCTCAGCTTTTCGGGCTGGCAGAAACGCTGTATGTCATTGAAGATGCGTTCCACGCACTGCTCGTGGAATTCGTTGTGATGACGGAATGACACCAGGTAACGAAGCAGCTTTTCCCGGTCAATCTGCGGGCCGCGATACTGGATCTGTACCGAGCCCCAGTCCGGCTGATGGGTGATAAGGCAGTTGGATTTCAGCAGATGGCTGACCAGCGTTTCGTCGACCACTTTTCCGCCCGCTGCGTTTTCCAGATAGTCGGTGCTAAATTCGTAGCTCTCCACATCAATGTCCTGATCGTCGATGCAGGTGCCGTGGAAATGGGCGATGGGCTGACCTTCCAGCTCATGCAGACGGTATAACGAGACGGTTACGTTCCCCTGCGCGCACGCGCTTAAATCACGTTCAAGCGTCTGTTGTACCTCGTCCCAGCTGTTAAATTTGGTCTGGTTAAAGCTGTTGAGATAGAGCTTAAAGCTCTTGGATTCGACCAGGTTTACGCTGGCGTAATCCAGCTCGACATGGCCCACGGCTACCTGCGGCAGACCGCGCGCATTCAGCCAGGAGAGTTCGTACAGCGTCCAGATGTCGCCGCCGACGAACGGCAGCGCGTCGGCATGAAGGCCAAGCGGATCGCGGTTCAGGCTGCGCGGCACACCCTGAAGCAGGCTTGCGTCGTAGGTGTCGCGGTAATCGGTCGATTTACCCAGCGTTAAGCCCGTTAACGCCTGATGATTTTCGTAAGACATGTTTCATAGCCACTTTACAGGTACACTTAGGGGCTGAGTTTATCCTGTCTTACAAGAAGAGAGAAATCGGTGGATATCGAAACTGCAAATGCCCTGACGTCCTTCACGACCCGCTATTGCGATGCCTGGCATGAAAAGCGGGGGACGTGGCCGCAAAGTACTGACTTATATGGCGTGCCGTCACCGTGCATTATCGCTTCGCAGGATGATTACGTTATCTGGCAACCGAAACCGTTCACGGGCGAGCAGAATGTAAATGCGGTTGAACGCGCAATGGACATTGTGATACAACCTGCGCTTCATGCAATTTATACCACGCAGTTTGCCGGGGATATGACTGCATGTTTTGCAGGACAGCCGCTGACGCTGCTGCAAACCTGGAGCGAAGACGATCTTCAACGCGTTCAGGAAAACCTCATTGGTCACCTGGTCACGCAAAAACGCCTTAAGCTCTCCCCGACTCTCTTTATTGCGACGCTCGACAGTGAACTGGACGTCATTTCAGTCTGCAACCTGTCTGGCGAGGTCATTAAAGAGACGCTCGGCACCCGCAATCGCGACGTTCTCGCGCCTTCTCTTGCGGATTTTCTTACCCGACTTGAGCCGCTTCTGTAATCCATGATGCTACTGGACGTGTGAGAGATCTCTTACACGCACTGTGAGACATCGCCGAAACAATTAGCTTTGTCTTAGGGATTTCAGATTAATATTAACTTCCCTTTCAACAGGTTAGCGATTTCCTGAAACGATTATCCCCGTTTCGCCAGGCTTACCTTGCTCACAGGGTGGGTTGTAAGACGAGGCAGAATAGCGGATTCTATCTGTGTCGACAGGATGCCGACGCGAGAAACGAACATCAGGATGATGGCGTTTCTCACCAGGAACACGTCAGGACGACGCCGCAGGAAGGCTTCAGGATGAAGCAAAGTGGATCACGCAGGATGCGTAAGGGACACCTCCAGGAAGGAGAACGTGAGCCGGTCAGGATGGTCGGTGGGTCAGGATGGCCAGGACGTTTCAGGATGAAACCTACACGTCAGGATGATGTGAGCAGGAAGCAAAAGGTAAAGGGATGACCAGGCCTTCGGGCATCAGGAAAAGTTGTCACGGATGAGCAGGGAGCACGTATTGTAGCTGGAATGCTGCGAAACGAACCGGGAGCACTGTTTTTACAGTGCTCCCTTTTTTTATTTCTGTCTTCCGCAATGCTATGCTTCGCGCCATTCCGTTTTTCAGTTGAGGTTACTATGACGCATCACGATAGCGTTCGTGCGCAGTTGCACGCCATCGAAGCCCTTATGCGCCAGCATCAGCTGTGGCAGGAAAGTGCGCCGCAGCCAGACGCGTTCGCCAGCACCCAGCCGTTTTGTCTGGATACGCTGTCTCCATTCGAATGGCTCCAGTGGGTATTAATTCCGCGCATGCACGCGCTGCTGGAAGGGGGACACGCGTTGCCCCAGGCGTTTGCCGTCTCTCCCTATTACGAAATGGCGCTGGAGGCGACTCACCCGGCGCGCGACGTTATGTTGGTTGAGCTGGAAAAGCTGGATACGCTTTTCGCCGGTGACGATGCATGACGCTTGAGATCCTGTATCAGGATGAGTGGCTGGTGGCGGTGAATAAACCGTCCGGCTGGCTGGTACACCGAAGCTGGCTCGATCGCGATGAGAAAGTGGTTGTTATGCAAACCGTGCGCGACCAAATCGGTCAGCACGTCTTTACTGCCCACCGTCTGGATCGGCCAACCTCTGGCGTTCTGCTGATGGGGCTTTCCAGTGAGGCCGGGCGCCTGCTGTCGCAGCAGTTTGAACAGCACCAGATCCAGAAGCGCTACCACGCCATTGTGCGCGGCTGGCTGACGGATTCCGCCACGCTGGATTATCCGCTGGTGGAGGAACTGGATAAAATCGCCGATAAATTTGCCCGCGAAGATAAAGGTCCGCAGCCTGCGGTGACCGACTATCGCGGTATGGCGACCACAGAACTGCCGGTGGCGACCAGCAAATTTCCCACTACGCGATACAGTCTGGTTGAGCTTTTGCCCAAAACCGGGCGCAAGCACCAGCTTCGCCGCCACCTTGCACATCTGCGCCACCCAATTATCGGCGACAGCAAGCACGGCGATCTGCGGCAGAACCGCAGCGCGGCAGAGCACTTTGGCTGTAACCGACTGATGCTGCACGCCAGCGAGCTAAGCCTGACGCATCCGTTTACCGGCGAACCGCTGACTATTCGCGCGGGGCTGGACGAGGTCTGGATGCAGGTGCTGTCTCAGTTTGGCTGGCTGGGACAACTCCCCGAAAATTAAAGGGTTGAGTTTGCCGCAGGCAACGTTCAGGATGAACAGCAAGCGCAATAATTACGGGAGCAAAGCATGGCTGAAGTAGGTATTTTTGTCGGCACGATGTACGGCAACTCGCTGCTGGTTGCGGAGGAAGCAGAAGCAATCCTCGTCAATCAGGGCCATAAAGCAACGGTCTATGAAGACCCGGAGCTGGCAGACTGGGAAAAGTATAAAGATAAATACATTCTGGTGGTGACCTCCACCACCGGGCAGGGCGATCTCCCGGACAGCATCGTCCCGCTTTTCCAGGGCATTAAAGACCAGCTTGGCTATCAGCCAGATGTTCACTATGGCATCATCGCCCTCGGCGATAGCTCTTACGCCAATTTTTGCGGCGGCGGTAAGCAGTTCGACGCGCTGTTGCAGGAACAGCACGCTCAGCGGGTCGGCGAGATGTTACTGATTGATGCTGGCGAGCACCCCGAACCGGAAAGCGAGTCAAATCCCTGGGTTGAACATTGGGCCACGCTCCTGAACTAACCCTGTACTATACGAGCTGTAGGCCGGGTAGGGCGTAGCCGCCACCCGGCAACGAAGCTGCACCATATCCTCAATTCCGTGAAGTATCTTCCACCACTTTGGGCTTATGCCCCAAACCACGTTCCCCACGCCCGTCAATGTTGTGTTCCTGCACGGTGAGAGAACCGGTCACTCCTTCATATACTTTTCCCGTCACTATAAAACGGCTTCGGGCCGTACCAAAACCAAACACAAATCTCTCATTCTGATTACCCTACAGGTGCTGTACAGAATGAACCAGGCGAAAGCTATGTTTCAGGAGTGCAACAATGAGTACATTAAGCCACGCGGCGAGCAGCGCTGAGAAGCGCACCAACGCCCGATACTGGATAGTGGTGATGCTGTTTATCGTCACCTCTTTCAACTACGGCGACCGTGCCACGTTATCCATTGCCGGCTCTGAGATGGCAAAGGACATCGGACTTGATCCGGTGGGTATGGGTTATGTTTTCTCCGCATTTTCATGGGCCTACGTAATCGGCCAAATCCCTGGCGGCTGGCTGCTGGACCGCTTTGGCTCAAAACGGGTCTATTTCTGGTCCATTTTCATCTGGTCGATGTTTACCCTGTTACAGGGCTTCGTGGATATCTTCAGCGGCTTCGGCATTATCATTGCGCTCTTTACCCTCCGCTTCCTGGTGGGTTTAGCGGAAGCGCCATCTTTCCCGGGCAACAGCCGCATTGTGGCCGCCTGGTTCCCGGCGCAGGAGAGGGGAACGGCGGTAGCAATCTTTAACTCGGCGCAATACTTTGCGACGGTTATTTTCGCGCCAATTATGGGCTGGCTGACGCACGAAGTGGGCTGGTCGCACGTCTTCTTCTTCATGGGCGGGCTGGGGATCGTCATCAGCTTTATCTGGCTGAAAGTGATCCACGAACCAAACCAGCACCCGGGCGTGAACAAGAAAGAGCTGGACTACATTGCTGAAGGCGGGGCGCTGATCAACATGGATCAGAAAACCCAGAAAGCAAAAGTCCCGTTCAGCCAGAAATGGGGGCAGATCAAACAGCTCGTCGGCTCACGGATGATGATCGGTATCTATCTCGGCCAGTACTGCATTAACGCCTTAACCTACTTCTTCATCACCTGGTTCCCGGTTTACCTGGTGCAGGCGCGCGGGATGTCGATTCTGAAGGCGGGTTTTGTCGCCTCCGTGCCAGCCATCTGCGGCTTCGTGGGCGGGGTGCTCGGCGGGGTCATCTCCGACTGGCTGATGCGTCGCACCGGTTCGCTGAATATTGCGCGTAAAACGCCAATCGTGCTCGGCATGCTGCTCTCCATGACCATGGTGTTCTGTAACTACGTCAGCGCGGAGTGGATGATTATCGGCTTTATGGCGATGGCCTTCTTCGGTAAAGGCATCGGCGCGCTGGGCTGGGCGGTGATGGCAGATACCGCGCCGAAAGAGATCAGCGGCCTGAGCGGCGGTCTGTTCAACATGTTTGGCAACATTTCCGGCATTGTCACCCCAATCGCTATCGGTTACATCGTCGGCACCACCGGCTCCTTCAATGGTGCGCTGATTTATGTAGGCGTCCATGCGCTGGTGGCGGTACTCAGTTACCTGGTGCTGGTGGGGGACATCAAACGAATCGAACTGAAACCTGTTGGGGAGCGCGGATGATGACAACGCAATCAAGCCCGATCGTGACGGAGATGAAAGTCATCCCGGTGGCGGGTCAGGACAGCATGCTGCTCAACATTGGCGGCGCGCATAACGCCTGGTTCACCCGCAACATCGTGGTGCTGACCGACAGCGCAGGGAATACCGGCGTCGGGGAAGCGCCGGGCGGAGAGGTGATTTACCAGACGCTGGTCGACGCCATCCCGCAGGTGGTTGGGCAGGAGGTCGCCCGCCTGAACAAGGTGGTTCAGCGGGTGCATAAGGGCAACCAGTCGGCTGATTTTGATACCTTCGGCAAGGGCGCCTGGACGTTTGAACTGCGCGTTAACGCGGTGGCGGCGCTGGAGGCGGCTCTCCTTGATTTACTGGGCAAGGCGCTGAATGTGCCGGTCTGCGAACTGCTGGGGCCAGGCAAACAGCGTGATGCGGTAACGGTGCTGGGCTATCTGTTCTACGTTGGCGACCGGACGAAAACCGATCTGCCGTATCTGGAGTGCTCGCCGGGCAGCCACGCGTGGTATCACCTGCGTCATCAGGAAGCGCTCTCTGGCGAGGCGGTGGTACGCCTGGCAGAGGCGGCGCAGGATCGCTACGGCTTTAAAGACTTCAAGCTGAAAGGCGGCGTTCTGCCGGGCGAACAGGAGATTGACAGCGTGCGCGCGTTGAAAAAACGCTTCCCGGAGGCACGCATCACCGTCGATCCGAACGGCGCCTGGCGGCTGGATGAAGCTATCGCGCTGTGCAAAGGACTGGGCGACGTGCTGACCTACGCGGAAGATCCGTGCGGCGCCGAGCAGGGCTTTTCTGGCCGCGAGGTGATGGCCGAATTCCGCCGCGCTACCGGGCTGCCGGTTGCGACCAACATGATCGCCACTAACTGGCGCGAAATGGGCCACGCGGTGATGTTGAATGCGGTGGACATACCGCTGGCTGATCCGCACTTCTGGACCCTTTCCGGCGCAGTGCGCGTGGCGCAGCTGTGCGATGACTGGGGGCTCACCTGGGGCTGCCACTCCAATAACCATTTCGACATTTCGCTGGCGATGTTTACCCACGTTGGCGCAGCGGCGCCGGGTAACCCGACCGCCATCGATACGCACTGGATCTGGCAGGAAGGCGAAGCGCGCCTGACCAAAAATCCACTTGAAATCAAAAACGGCACCATTGCCGTACCGGATACGCCGGGGCTGGGCGTGGAGCTTGACTGGGATCAGATCCACAAGGCGCATGAAGCGTATAAAAAACTGCCGGGCGGCGCGCGCAACGACGCAGGCCCGATGCAGTACCTTATCCCCGGCTGGACATTTGACCGTAAGCGCCCTGTATTTGGACGTCACTGATAAAAGGATCGAACGATGAGCACATTTTCTACCCCTGTAGTAACCTCCATGCAGATCATTCCTGTCGCGGGACATGACAGCATGCTGATGAACCTGAGCGGCGCCCATGCGCCGTTCTTCACCCGTAATATTGTGGTGATCAAGGACAACTCAGGGCATACCGGTGTCGGTGAAATCCCGGGCGGGGAGAAGATCCGTAAAACGCTGGAGGACGCCATTCCGCTGGTGGTGGGTAAAACGCTGGGCGAGTACAAAAATGTACTGACCAGCGTGCGTACGACCTTTGCCGATCGTGATGCGGGTGGCCGTGGTCTGCAAACGTTTGATCTGCGTACCACTATCCATGTGGTCACGGGCATTGAAGCCGCGATGCTGGATCTGTTAGGCCAGCATCTGGGCGTCAATGTCGCCTCCCTGCTGGGCGACGGCCAGCAGCGCAGCGAAGTGGAAATGCTCGGCTACCTGTTCTTTATCGGCAACCGCAAACTCACCCCGCTGCCGTACCAGAGCCAGCCGGACGAAAAATGCGACTGGTATCGTGTGCGTCACGATGAAGCGATGACCCCGGATGCGGTGGTGCGCCTGGCTGAAGCCGCGTATGAAAAATATGGCTTTAATGACTTCAAGCTGAAAGGCGGCGTACTGGCGGGTGAAGAAGAAGCTGAGGCGATTGCCGCGCTGGCGAAGCGCTTCCCGCAGGCGCGCGTCACGCTGGATCCGAACGGTGCCTGGTCGCTTGAAGAGGCGATCAAAATTGGTAAGCAGCTCAAAGGCGTGCTGGCCTACGCGGAAGATCCGTGCGGCGCAGAGCAGGGGTTCTCTGGACGTGAAGTGATGGCGGAGTTCCGTCGCGCCACCGGGCTGCCAACCGCCACCAACATGATCGCGACCGACTGGCGCCAGATGGGGCACACGCTCTCGCTGCAATCGGTGGACATTCCGCTGGCAGACCCGCACTTCTGGACGATGCAGGGCTCGGTTCGCGTGGCGCAGATGTGCCATGAGTTCGGCCTGACCTGGGGCTCGCACTCCAACAACCACTTCGACATCTCGCTGGCGATGTTCACCCACGTAGCGGCTGCTGCGCCGGGCAACATTACCGCTATCGACACCCACTGGATCTGGCAGGAGGGCAATCAGCGCCTGACTAAACAGCCGTTTGAGATCAAGGGGGGGATGGTGCAGGTTCCAGCTACGCCGGGGCTGGGCGTTGAACTGGATATGGATCAGGTCATGAAAGCGCACGAGCTTTACCAGAAACACGGGCTGGGCGCACGTGATGATGCGCTGGCGATGCAGTACCTGATCCCAGAGTGGTCATTCGACAATAAACGTCCGTGCATGGTACGATAAGCCAACTGGGACCGCTCCCATGGGCGGTCCCTTACGTGGTGTATGCTTAACGTAACTAACATGCGTAAGGATGGCTTATGAAAATTGTTATCGCTCCGGACTCGTATAAGGAAAGCTTGAGCGCGCTGGAGGTGGCGACAGCGATAGAGGTCGGTTTTCGCGAAATTTTCCCCTCAGCGGAGTACGTCAAATTACCGGTTGCCGATGGTGGCGAAGGGACGGTGGAAGCGATGGTGGCAGCCACCCATGGGCGTCTTGTCCATGTTCCCGTTACCGGGCCTTTGGGAGAACGCGTGGAAGGGTTTTTCGGGTTATCCGGAGACGGGAAAAGCGCGTTTATCGAGATGGCGGCCGCGAGCGGTCTGGAGCTTGTTGCTCCTGCAAAGCGTAACCCGTTAATCACCACCTCGTGGGGGACCGGGGAACTGATCCGTCATGCGCTGGATGCGGGCGTTAAGCATATCATTATTGGCATTGGAGGCAGCGCGACCAATGACGGTGGCGCAGGCATGGTGCAGGCGCTGGGCGTAAAACTGCTGGATGCGAAAGCACAGCCCGTTGGGCCGGGCGGCGGCGAACTGGCAAGCCTTGCGCATATCGATCTTAGTGGGCTGGATGAGCGGCTGGCAGACTGTCGAATTGAAGTGGCCTGCGATGTGACCAACCCCCTGATTGGCGAGACTGGCGCTTCTGCGGTATTCGGTCCGCAGAAAGGGGCGACGCCGGAGATGGTCAGGACGCTGGACAACGCGCTTGCGCATTACGCAAACATTATCGCCAGGGATCTGGATATTGACGTCTTAAACCTGGCGGGGGGCGGAGCAGCTGGCGGAATGGGGGCGGCGCTGTATGCATTTTGCGGGGCACAGCTTCGTCGGGGGATTGAGATTGTCACCGATGCCCTGCATCTCGATGAACAGGTCGCGGACGCCGATCTGGTGATCACGGGCGAAGGGCGTATCGACAGCCAGACGATCCACGGCAAAGTGCCCGTTGGCGTGGCGAGAGTCGCGAAACGCTATAACAAACCGGTTATCGGCATTGCCGGCAGCCTGACGGCGGATGTTGGCGTGGTGCACGAGCACGGACTGGATGCGGTATTCAGCGTGATTTACACCATCTGCTCGCTGGAGGATGCGCTGGAAAATGCGCAACAGAATGTACAGATGGCCGCAAGGAATATTGCGGCGGCCATAAAGGTGGGACAGGGGATGTCGCGTTAACGTTCGTGCTCCTGTAGGCCCGGTAAGCGAAGCGCCACCGGGCTTTTTCTTAGCTTCCCAACACCTTCATCGCTTCCCGCGTCACGTTGTCCATCTCGTCCAGCAGCTCCAGAAACTCCGGCTCAAGATCGGATTCTGGCGTACCCGCGCGGAGCTGCTGTTCAAGCAGCTGGCAGAGATTTTTCAACCGCGGCACGCCGCTGTAGCCGCAGCTACCGTGCAGTTTATGGATGGCCTCCAGCAGCCCTTCAGGGTTTTCGCCCACCAGCTGTTCTTCAACCTTGTTACGGATCTCAGGCAGGAAGTCCACCAGCATTTGCAGCATATCGCGGGCCAGATCGGCTTTGCCTGCTGCCTGGCGCAGCGCCAGTTGCCAGTCAAACGTGGCATTCTGGTTAACGCTGATTTCCGGCGATTCAGCTGAAATGGTGTACGTCCCGCCAATGTGACCCGGTTTGTAGCGCAGCAGCAGGCTGTGCAGCTTCTCTTCATCAATCGGTTTCGCCAGATAATCGTTCATGCCCGCACCCAGCAGTTTCTCTTTTTGTCCCGCCATCGCGTGCGCCGTCACGGCAATCACCGGCGTCTGCTGCTGGTGTGGAAGCTGACGAATTAATTCGCAGGCGCGGATGCCATCCATGCCCGGCATCTGAATATCCATCAGGATCAGGTCAAACTGCATCTGTTTGGCTTGTTCTACGGCTTCGGCGCCGCTGGTACACAGTTCAACGTGCTGAACCTGATCCTCAAGCAGCACGCCAATCAGCTTAAGGTTTGCCGGGTTATCATCCACGGCCATCACCGTCATCGGCAGCTTATGTTCGTCGTTTTCCAGCGGCAGGGACTGATGCGTCAGACGGCAATATTCAGTCAACGCAGGTAACAGCCGTGTGGCGGTGAGGGGTTTCAGCAGACATGCCGCCGCCCCGTCGTTTTTAAGCTCTTCGGCGTTGATTTGGGCGTGGCACGGCAGAGCCAGCAGCAGGTAGTCCGTCATTGAGGCAGCCTTTGCCAGCCGTTCCTGCTGCATGGTCAGTTCTCCGGTAAATGTCACCGGAATCCCCAGCAAAAGAATATCGTAATGATCGTTCGCCAGCGCGGAGAAGGTCGGGCTGTAGACCACCTCCAGCGGCGTGCTGCTTAATACATCCAGCGTACACTGCGCCGCGGCGGCGTTCGGTTCCACATAGGCCAGACGCATCCCTTTCAGGCAGTCGGTGACCGGACCGTCGGTTTGCACGTTCGGATTAAGATCAAGATTGATATGGAACCAGAAGGTCGAGCCCCGGTTAGGCTGGCTGTGGAAGGAGATATCGCCTCCCATCTCTTTCACCAGCTTTTGGGTGATCACCAGACCCAGGCCCGTTCCACCGTGACGACGGGAAATGCTCGCATCGGCCTGGCGGAACGCCTGGAACAGACGCGACTGATCGCGCTCCGGAATGCCGATGCCGGTATCCCGGATCTGAACTTCAATCTGGACCTTATTATTACTGAGCGCCCTTTTTTCGACCAGAATGTCGATGTTGCCGCTCTCGGTGAACTTAATCGCGTTGCCCACCAGATTGGTGATGACCTGTTGCAGGCGCAGCGGGTCGCCAATGACATTATCCGGTACGTCATTTTTGATATTGAGCGTCAGTTCCAGCCCCTTATCATGCGAGGAGTGGGCGAGAAGCGTGACCACGTCATCCAGTGTGCTGCGCAGCGGGAAGGGGATACTCTCCAGAATCAGCTTGCCCGCTTCCAGCTTCGAGAAGTCCAGTACGTCGTTAATAATGGTCAGCAGGTTGTTGGCTGAGCGTTCAATGGTATGCAGGTGGTCACGCTGGGTCGGGTTGAGCTCGCTTTTGAGCGTCAAACGGGTGAAGCCAATCACCCCGTTCAGCGGCGTGCGCAGCTCATGCGACATGTTTGCCAGGAACTCAGACTTAATACGGGCCGCCTCCTGAGCGCGTTTTTTCGCCAGATCCAGCTCCACGTTCTGGATCTCCATCTGCTCCAGCGTTTCGCGCAGGTCAGAGGTGGCCTGGTCAACGTTGTGCTGCATCTCTTCGTGATAAGCCGCCAGCGACATCGCCATTGAGTTGATGCCGTTTTTCAGCATATCCAGCTCGCCGAGCATGAAGCCTTCCACGCGGCTGTCCAGCTGACCCCGGCGGATCCGGTCAACGGTATTCACCATGTTACGGATAGGCCCCGTGACGTCGCGCATCAGCCGCCAGCCGAAGATCAACGCGATGCCGATACAGAACAGCATCATCACGCCGGAGATGAATATTTCTTTGTACTGCTGGAGCCGCACCGACTTGAGATCCAGCTCCAGCGCCACATATCCCAGCATATTATTGCTGGACTTCGCATCGGACTGGGCGGATTCGTCGGGTGAATAGCTTTCTGAGATAATCGGCGTGCGCAGGATCATGATATCGCCGCGCCGCAGGACCGTGAGATGACGCGGGAAAGGGGTACCTTCCGGGATTTTCAGCGACGTGGGATCCAGATGGAAATTCGAGGTGACGAACAGACGGTTATGCTCATCGTAAACGGAAATGGCGCGCACAATCTCTGAATGACGGCGGTGCAGCACGCTGATTAACTGACCAATGGATTCACGGTTTTGCAGGTTCATACCGTACTCGCTGGAGACGGCCAGCGGTTCGATAATGCTGGCCCCGGCATCTTCAAGCTGTCTCTGCAAATCGTTATAGCGATGCACCACAAAGAAAATGCTCAGCAGCAAACCGATGAGAACGGTAGGAGCGAGGATCAAAATCATCATGCGCGCGCGCAGGCTGTAGTTGGTCATGGAGTTCCGTTATGGGACAATCAGGCTAATTATGTTTATTTGAGAACAATCTCGGCGATGGCGCAATTCTACTCTGCAAAACGACGCGTGACGACGCGTCAGATCATAACTGTTGAAGCCTCTGACCTCGATCCTTTTGGACAGGGGGTAGCACGTCACAAGGGTAAGACACTGTTTATCACAGGTTTGCTGCCAGGAGAACGCGCAGATATTACGCTGACGGAAGACAAACGCCAGTATGCGCGCGGCCAGGTCAAGCGCCGTCTTAATGATAGCCCGGAGCGCGTGACGCCTCGCTGCCCCCATTTTGGCGTTTGCGGAGGCTGTCAGCAACAGCATGCCAGCACAGAATTACAGCAAAAAAGTAAAAGCAACGCGCTGGCCCGCCTGCTAAAACATGACGTCAGTGACATTGTTGCTGACCAGCCGTGGGGCTACCGTCGCCGCGCTCGCCTGAGTCTAAGCTACCAGCCAAAAACTGAACGGCTGGAGATGGGTTTTCGCAAAGCCAGCTCCAGCGATATCGTCTCCATCACTCAATGCCCTGTTTTGGTGCCCCAACTTGAGGCACTGCTCCCGGCCGTGCACCACTGTCTTGCATCGCTGGATGGTGTGCGTTCGCTGGGCCATGTCGAACTGGTGCTGGCCAACGGCGGCCCGCTGATGGTGCTGCGCCACACCGCACCGCTGTCCAGGGCAGATCGCGAAAAACTGGAACGCTTTTCGCATTCTCATGAGCTTGCGCTTTTCCTCGCGCCGCAAAGCGAGATACTTGAGCAGGTTAGCGGAGACGCGCCCTGGTATGCGTCAGACGGGCTACGCTTAACGTTCAGCCCGCGGGATTTTATCCAGGTCAATGACGGCGTGAACCAGCAGATGGTGGCGAACGCGCTGGCGTGGCTTGACGTCCAGCCCACCGATCGGGTGCTCGATCTGTTCTGCGGTATGGGTAACTTTACCCTGCCGCTGGCCCGCAAAGCAGCAAGCGTGGTCGGGGTGGAAGGCGTTGAGGTGCTGGTGGCGAAAGGCCAGGAGAACGCCCAACAGAACGGCTTGCAAAATGTGACATTCTTTCATCAAAATCTTGAGGATGATGTTACTCAGCAACCGTGGGCTAAGCAGGGCTTTGATAAGATCCTGCTCGATCCGGCGCGCGCAGGTGCGCCGGGCGTGATGCAGCATATAATTAAACTCGCGCCTGAACGCGTGGTCTATGTTTCCTGTAACCCGGCGACGCTGGCCCGTGACAGCGAAGCATTATTGAGCGGGGGTTACCAGATTCGGCGTCTGGCAATGCTGGACATGTTCCCGCACACTGGACATCTGGAATCAATGGTGTTGTTCGAGCACATCTAATGAGTTTGGCTTGTCGACTTCGACAGGCCCTTGTCCCTAAAGGAGAGGACGATGGTTGCGGTAAGAAGTGCACATTTAAATAAAGCTGGTGAGTTTGACCCTCAAAAATGGATCGCAAGTCTGGGGATTTCCAGCCAGCAGTCGTGTGAACGCTTAACCGAAACCTGGGCCTATTGTTTACGCACAACGCAGGGGCATCCGGACGCTGAACTGCTGTTGTGGCGCGGCGTGGAGATGGTTGAAATTCTCTCCATGCTTAACATGGATATCGAAACGCTACAGGCCGCACTGCTGTTCCCACTGGCAGATGCTAACGTGGTGACGGAAGACGTGCTGCGTGAAAGCGTCGGCCAGTCCGTCGTGGCGCTCATCCACGGCGTGCGTGATATGGCCGCCATCCGTCAACTGAAAGCCGCGCAAACGGATTCTGTCTCTTCCGAGCAGGTGGATAACGTCCGCCGCATGCTGCTGGCGATGGTGGATGATTTTCGCTGCGTGGTGATCAAGCTGGCCGAACGGGTTGCCCATCTGCGCGAAGTGAAGGATGCGCCGGAAGACGAGCGCGTCCTGGCCGCCAAAGAGTGTACGAATATCTATGCGCCGCTGGCGAACCGTCTGGGTATCGGGCAACTGAAGTGGGAGCTGGAAGATTACTGCTTCCGCTATCTGCATCCGGCGGAATACAAACGCATTGCAAAATTGCTGCACGAACGCCGCATCGACCGCGAACACTATATCGAGGAATTTGTCAGCGGGCTGCGCCAGTCGATGAAAGAGGAGAATGTGCGCGCCGAGGTCTACGGGCGTCCGAAGCACATCTACAGCATCTGGCGCAAAATGCAGAAGAAACATCTCGCCTTCGACGAGCTGTTTGACGTGCGCGCCGTGCGTATCGTGGCGGAGCGTCTCCAGGACTGCTACGCCGCGCTGGGGATAGTACATACTCACTTCCGCCATCTGCCGGATGAGTTCGATGACTACGTCGCGAACCCCAAACCGAATGGCTATCAGTCCATCCACACTGTGGTGCTCGGCCCCGGCGGCAAAACTGTGGAAATTCAGATCCGTACTAAACAGATGCACGAAGACGCCGAGCTGGGCGTCGCCGCGCACTGGAAGTACAAAGAAGGCACTTCCGGCGGCGCGCGCTCCGGTCACGAGGACCGTATCGCCTGGCTGCGTAAGCTGATTGCGTGGCAGGAAGAGATGGCCGACTCCGGCGAAATGCTCGACGAAGTGCGCAGTCAGGTCTTCGACGATCGCGTCTACGTCTTTACCCCGAAAGGGGATGTGGTTGATCTGCCGGCAGGCTCTACGCCGCTCGATTTCGCCTACCACATTCACAGCGACGTGGGGCACCGTTGCATCGGGGCGAAGATCGGCGGACGTATCGTACCGTTTACCTACCAGCTACAGATGGGTGACCAGATTGAAATCATCACCCAGAAGCAGCCAAACCCAAGCCGCGACTGGCTGAATCCAAACCTCGGTTACGTGACCACCAGCCGCGGGCGCTCTAAAATTCACGCCTGGTTCCGCAAGCAGGATCGTGACAAGAATATCCTTGCCGGTCGTCAGATCCTTGACGACGAGCTGGAGCATATCGGGATAAACCTGAAAGAGGCGGAGAAGTTCCTGCTGCCGCGCTACAACTTCAACGAGCTCGACGAACTGTTAGCGGCGATTGGCGGCGGCGATATCCGCCTGAACCAGATGGTGAACTTCCTGCAAGCGCAGTTCAACAAGCCAAGCGCGGCAGAGCAGGATGCGGCAGCGCTGAAACAGCTCCAGCAGAAAACCTACGCTCCGCAGCAGCGCAGCAAGGACAATGGCCGCGTGGTGGTTGAAGGGGTGGGTAACCTCATGCACCATATTGCCCGCTGCTGCCAGCCGATACCGGGTGACGATATTGTCGGCTTTATCACCCAGGGGCGCGGGATCTCAATTCACCGCTCCGACTGTGATCAGCTTGCTGAGCTGCAATCGCATGCGCCGGAACGTATCGTGGAAGCCGTCTGGGGTGAAAGCTACTCCGCTGGCTACTCGCTGGTGGTGCGCGTCACTGCCAACGACCGCAGTGGCCTGCTGCGCGATATCACCACGATTCTCGCCAACGAGAAGGTCAACGTGCTGGGCGTTGCCAGCCGCAGCGATACCCGCGAGCAGCTTGCCACCATCGATATGACCATCGAAATCTATAACCTGCAGGTGCTGGGCCGGGTGCTCGGTAAACTGAACCAGGTGCCGGATGTGATTGACGCGCGTCGTCTGCACGGCGGCTAAACATCCTCTTCTGTAGGCCGGGTAAGGCAACGCTGCCACCCGGCATTTTGACATCAGGACAGAACTATGACTCAAATCGACCGCCTGCTTGGCATCATGAAACGCCTGCGCGACCCGGAAAACGGCTGCCCGTGGGATAAAGAGCAGACTTTCGCCACCATTGCGCCTTACACGCTGGAAGAGACCTACGAAGTGCTGGACGCGATTTCGCGCGAAGATTTCGACGACCTGCGCGGTGAGCTGGGCGACCTGCTGTTCCAGGTGGTGTTCTACGCACAGATGGCGCAGGAAGAGGGGCGCTTTAACTTTGACGACATCTGCGCCGCTATCAGCGACAAGCTGGAGCGCCGTCATCCGCATATCTTTGGCGATGCCTCCGCAGGCAACAGTGCGGAAGTGCTGGCGCGCTGGGAGCAGATCAAAAGCGCCGAACGCGCTGAAAAATCCCAGCACTCGGCGCTGGACGACATTCCCCTGAACCTTCCTGCGCTGATGCGCGCGCACAAAATTCAAAAGCGCTGCTCGGCGGTAGGGTTTGACTGGACCTCTCTCGGCCCGGTGCTGGAAAAAGTGCACGAAGAGATCGACGAAGTGATGCATGAAGCGCAGCAGGCCGTTGTGGATGAAGCAAAGCTGGAAGAGGAGATGGGCGATCTGCTGTTCGCGACCGTCAACCTTTCTCGCCACCTCGGTGTAAAAGCGGAAACCGCCCTGCAAAAAGCGAACATTAAATTCGAACGTCGCTTCCGCGAGGTTGAGCGCATTGTGGCCTCGCGCGGCCTGGAAATGAGCGGCATTGACCTCGAGGCGATGGAAGAAGTCTGGCAGGAAGTAAAACGCCAGGAACATGATCTCTAACGAAATTTTGCGATCAAGCGCAATTTGTGTGATTTTTTAAATGACAAGCGCTTGATTTGTGTCAAAAACATTTACCCAAAAGGGGCTATTTTCTCACTCCTTATGTTTGTCATGGCCTGGGAAG
Organism: Enterobacter hormaechei subsp. hoffmannii; assembly: GCF_001729745.1. Classification (GTDB taxonomy): domain Bacteria; phylum Pseudomonadota; class Gammaproteobacteria; order Enterobacterales; family Enterobacteriaceae; genus Enterobacter; species Enterobacter intestinihominis. Next base: position 3,570,568 of record NZ_CP017186.1, on the reverse strand, counting down.
GAGACGGAGAATGAAAGTTTGTGGCGCTCGTCGTGTTCGGGTATACTACTTTCCCGTCCTGGTTATTCCATCGTTTCACCCTAACTTCTCAGGTTCAGCATGACAACGAACTATATTTTTGTGACCGGCGGGGTCGTATCCTCTCTGGGTAAAGGCATTGCCGCAGCCTCCCTCGCAGCCATTCTTGAAGCCCGTGGCCTCAATGTGACCATGATGAAACTGGATCCGTACATCAACGTCGATCCAGGCACCATGAGCCCAACCCAACACGGGGAAGTGTTCGTTACTGAAGACGGCGCTGAAACCGATCTGGATCTTGGCCACTACGAGCGTTTCATCCGTACCAAAATGACCCGTCGTAACAACTTTACGACTGGCCGTATCTACTCTGACGTTCTGCGTAAAGAGCGCCGTGGTGACTACCTGGGCGCGACCGTGCAGGTCATCCCACACATCACTAACGCCATCAAAGAGCGTGTCCTTGCCGGTGGCGAAGGGCATGACGTTGTGCTGGTTGAAATCGGCGGTACCGTAGGGGATATCGAATCCCTGCCGTTCCTCGAAGCGATTCGTCAGCTGGCGGTAGATATTGGTCGTGAGAACGCGCTGTTCATGCACCTGACGCTGGTGCCTTACATGGCGGCAGCAGGTGAAGTGAAAACCAAACCGACTCAGCACTCTGTTAAAGAGCTGCTCTCCATCGGTATTCAGCCTGATATCCTGGTTTGCCGTTCCGATCGTGCGATTCCAGCGAACGAACGCGCGAAAATTGCATTGTTCTGTAACGTGCCTGAAAAAGCCGTTATTTCAATGAAAGACGTCGATTCCATTTATAAAATCCCGGGCCTGTTGAAATCACAGGGTCTGGACGATTATATTTGTAAACGATTCAGCTTGAACTGTCCGGAAGCTAACCTGTCTGAATGGGAGCAGGTGATTTACGAAGAAGCCAATCCGGGCGGCGAAGTGACTATCGGTATGGTCGGCAAGTATATTGAACTGCCGGATGCCTATAAGTCAGTTATCGAGGCGCTGAAGCACGGTGGTCTGAAGAATCGCGTCTCCGTCAACATCAAGCTGATTGATTCGCAGGATGTTGAAACGCGCGGCGTCGAAATTCTCAAAGATCTGGATGCGATTCTCATCCCTGGCGGCTTCGGCTACCGTGGTGTTGAAGGCAAGATCGCCACTGCACGCTATGCGCGTGAAAACAATATTCCATACCTCGGCATCTGCCTGGGTATGCAGGTTGCGCTGATTGAATTTGCGCGCAACGTAGCGGGAATGGAAAACGCGAACTCTACGGAATTTGTGCCAGACTGTAAGTACCCTGTCGTGGCGCTGATTACGGAATGGCGCGACGAAGACGGTAACGTCGAAGTCCGTACCGAGAAGAGCGATCTGGGTGGCACCATGCGTCTTGGCGCACAGGCCTGCCAGCTGTCAGACGATAGCGTGGTTCGCAAGCTGTACGGCGAGCCGGTGATTACCGAGCGCCATCGTCACCGCTATGAAGTCAACAACATGTTGTTGAAACAAATTGAAGCTGCAGGTCTGCGTGTTGCAGGCCGTTCCGGGGATGATCAGTTAGTCGAGATCATCGAAGTGCCAAACCATCCGTGGTTCGTGGCCTGCCAATTCCACCCGGAATTTACTTCAACGCCGCGTGACGGGCATCCGCTGTTTGCAGGCTTCGTGAAAGCCGCCAGCGAGTACCAGAAGCGTCAGGCGAAGTAAAAAAAGTTAGAACGGCAACGCGTACCCCTGGTACGCGTTGTTTGTCTGGAGTTTTAGTTTAACTTGTACTGAGGAAAATCTAATGTCCAAAATCGTTAAAGTCATCGGTCGTGAAATCATCGACTCCCGTGGTAACCCGACCGTTGAAGCCGAAGTTCATCTGGAAGGTGGTTTCGTCGGTATGGCTGCTGCTCCATCAGGCGCATCTACAGGTTCCCGCGAAGCGCTGGAACTGCGTGATGGCGACAAATCCCGTTTCATGGGCAAAGGCGTACTGAAAGCGGTTGGCGCTGTTAACGGTCCTATTGCTCAGGCTATCGTTGGCAAAGATGCCAAAGATCAGGCTGGCATCGACAAGATCATGATCGATCTGGACGGTACTGAAAACAAATCTAACTTCGGTGCGAACGCAATCCTGGCAGTTTCCCTGGCGAACGCCAAAGCAGCAGCTGCTGCTAAAGGTATGCCACTTTTCGAGCACATCGCTGAACTGAACGGCACCCCAGGCAAATACTCCATGCCTGTACCAATGATGAACATCATCAACGGTGGTGAGCACGCAGACAACAACGTTGATATTCAGGAATTCATGATTCAGCCTGTTGGCGCGAAATCCCTGAAAGAAGCGGTGCGTATGGGTTCTGAAGTGTTCCACAACCTGGCTAAAGTTCTGAAAGCTAAAGGTATGAACACTGCTGTTGGTGACGAAGGTGGCTACGCGCCAAACCTGGGTTCTAACGCAGAAGCGCTGGCTGTTATCGCTGAAGCGGTTAAAGCAGCAGGCTACGAGCTGGGCAAAGACATCACCCTGGCGATGGACTGTGCAGCATCTGAATTCTACAAAGACGGTAAATACGTTCTGGCTGGCGAAGGCAACAAAGCATTCACCTCCGAAGAGTTCACCCACTTCCTGGAAGACCTGACCAAACAGTACCCAATCGTTTCTATCGAAGACGGTCTGGACGAGTCTGACTGGGATGGTTTCGCATACCAGACCAAAGTACTGGGCGACAAAATCCAGCTGGTTGGTGACGATCTGTTCGTAACCAACACCAAGATCCTGAAAGAAGGCATCGAGAAAGGCATCGTTAACTCCATCCTGATCAAATTCAACCAGATCGGTTCTCTGACCGAAACGCTGGCTGCGATCAAAATGGCGAAAGACGCTGGCTACACCGCTGTTATCTCTCACCGTTCTGGCGAAACTGAAGACGCTACCATCGCTGACCTGGCTGTGGGTACCGCTGCTGGCCAGATCAAAACCGGTTCTATGAGCCGTTCTGACCGTGTTGCTAAATACAACCAGCTGATTCGTATCGAAGAAGCGCTGGGCGAAAAAGCACCTTACAACGGTCGTAAAGAGATCAAAGGCCAGGCATAAGCCTGAACTTTCGTTCTTATGAAAAAACCCGCTTCGGCGGGTTTTTTGTTTTCTATAGCAGAAGCGGCAGCGTGGCGCTGGCCGTTTGCTGGCTTACGTCACCGTAATGGCTGTCTACTGCAATAAGGGAAGTGGTAAGCAGTTCAACCAGCAGCATCACGCCAACCTTGGCATTGAGCGCACCCGCGCTCAGCGGTCCCTCGGGCTTGGCTGCAACCAGCTGTAAATCGCTCAGGGAGGCCAGCGGGCTGCGGGGTGTATTGCTGAGCGCCAGTACCTTAACGCCACGCTTGCGGGCGAGTTTCACCACGTGAAGCAGATCCCGTGTAGAGCCAGAACTTGAGATGGCCACCACCAGCGTCTCTTTCGAGAGCGTCGTCGCATTCATGGCGGCGCGATGCATATCGCTAAACAGCTGTGCAGGTTTGCCGAGTCGCAGCAGCTTGTAATGCAAATACTCCCCCAGAATCGCGCTGGCCGCCACCCCGTAAATTTGCACTGATTGCGCCTGATGCAAGGCCAGTGTCGCCTGTTCAAGCTGGGCCCGGTCGAGGAGTTTTGCGGTATCTTGCAGCGCCTGGACAGACTCATCCACCACGTTATCTATCGCATCTCCTGCCTGACGCTCTGGCAAACCCTGCTGAATATCCAGCGCAAGCGCCATTTTAAATTCGTTATATCCCTTACAGCCCAGCGTGCGGCAAAGGCGTGTGACGCTGGCCTCGCTGGTGCCGCTTTCACGCGCCAGCTCGGTGATCGTCAGGTAGAGCACCCTGGCAGGATCGTTGAGAACAAACTCCCCCAGTTTTTGTTGCGTTGGGCTGTACCCGGAAGCCTCCTGGCGTAGCTTCAGCAGCAGGTTTTCATGGTCCGACATGCTAGATCCTTAATGCGTTTCTCTGCCAACTAGTGTGGCGGAAAGCGGGGGAGAGATGCCAGTCATTTCGAAAAAGTATGATCGGCGTCCTGGTTTTTGGTGGTAATTTTCACAATTAAAATTATATATGGTAAAAATTTTCATCAACAACCAGGGGGATAAAAATATGATGCAAATGTTCAGCGGAGCGTCTTCCGGCGGATGGTTTGAAAAAGCGCAGCGCTTTGGCAAATCCTTTATGTTACCTATCGCCATACTGCCCGCAGCAGGTCTGTTGTTGGGGATCGGCGGGGCGCTATCGAATCCGAATACGCTTACCGCGTATCCATTTTTAGACGTTGGCTGGCTACAGGCCATCTTTACCATCATGAGCAGTGCAGGCTCGATTGCGTTCGCAAACCTGTCGGTACTGTTTGCTGTTGGGGTCGCCGTTGGGCTGGCAAAAAATGATAAAGGTACGGCAGGGCTGGCGGCATTACTCGCTTATCTGGTGATGAATGCCACTATCAATGCGCTGCTGATCCTGACCGGAAAACTGGCGCATGAGAACCCGGGCGCCGTAGGGCAGGGCATGACGCTGGGTATTCAGACGCTTGAAACGGGCGTGTTTGGTGGGGTCGTTATTGGGCTTGTGACCTGCGCACTGCATCATCGGTTTAATAAAATCGCGCTTCCGCAATTCCTGGGCTTTTTTGGCGGCTCACGCTTCGTACCCATTATCAGCTCACTGGCGGCGATACTCGTCGGCGCGCTGATGACCGTGGTCTGGCCGCATTTTCAGAAGCTGATCTTTGGCCTTGGCGGTCTGGTGGATGCCACCGGCTATCTGGGAACATTGCTGTACGGCTTCATCCTGCGCATGCTTGGCCCGTTTGGCCTGCACCACATCTTTTATCTGCCGTTCTGGACCACCGCGCTTGGCGGCAGTGAAATTGTTAACGGTCACCTGGTTGAGGGCACGCAGCGGATCTTCTTTGCTCAGCTCGCGGACCCGAACACCCAGCACTTCTATGAGGGCACGTCGCGCTTCATGTCCGGGCGCTTTATTACGATGATGTTTGGCCTGCTGGGCGCCTGCCTGGCGATGTACCACACGGCTAAACCCGAGAACAAGAAGCGCGTAGCCGGGCTGCTGCTGTCAGCGGCGTTAACCTCTTTCCTGACGGGCATTACCGAGCCCATCGAGTTCTCATTCCTGTTTATTGCGCCGGTGCTGTACGTCATTCATGCGCTGTTTGACGGGCTGGCGTTTATGCTCGCGCACATGCTGCATATCACCATCGGGCAAACTTTCTCCGGCGGGTTTATTGATTTCGTGCTGTTCGGCATTTTGCAGGGTGAAGCGAAAACTAACTGGATGTTCGTCCCGCTGGTAGGCGTACCGTGGTTCTTCCTTTACTACTGTACTTTCCGCTATCTGATTAAACGTTTTGATTTTGCCACGCCGGGCCGTGAAAAGGAGGCGTTGGCTGACGAGGCTACCCTGCCGCAAAGCGAGCGCGCCGCAGCGGTGATCGCCGGGCTGGGAGGAAAAGACAATCTGGATGACGTTGACTGCTGCGCCACGCGCCTTCGCGTCACGGTGAAAGACGGTAGCAAAGTCAATGAAGCAGCACTGAAAGCGACCGGCGCGCGCGGCGTTATCGTCCGCGGCAACGGTGTCCAGGTCATCTATGGCCCGCACGTCACCCTTATCAAAAACGAAGTGGAAGAGATCTTATCGTAATGAAAACTGTACTGGATAACCTGAAAGGAAAACTGGTCGTCTCCTGCCAGGCGCTGGAAAATGAACCGCTGCACAGCCCGTTTATTATGTCGCGAATGGCGCTGGCAGCAGCCCAGGGCGGTGCCGCTGCGATCCGCGCCAATAGCGTGGTGGATATCAAGGCTATCAAAGGGCTGGTCTCACTGCCGGTCATCGGCATCATCAAACGGGACTATCCGGATAGCGAGGTGTTTATCACCGCGACGCTCAAAGAAGTGGATGAGCTGATGGCGGTCGCCCCGGACATCGTTGCGCTGGATGCGACCGCCCGGAAACGGCCCGGTGGCGTATCGCTGGACATGCTGATCGCGCAGATCCGCACCCGTTACCCTTCGCTGCTGCTGATGGCGGATATTGCCACCGTGCAGGAGGCCGTGACCGCCCAGGCGCTGGGGTTTGATTGTGTCGGAACCACCCTTTACGGTTATACGGCAGAGACCGCGGGCCATTCGCTACCGGAAAATGACTGCGCGTTTTTGAAAGAGGTGCTGTCTGCCGTCACGATCCCCGTGATTGCCGAAGGTAACGTGGATACCCCCGATCGCGCGGCCAGGTGTCTGGAGTTGGGGGCGCATACGGTTGTCGTCGGCGGGGCGATCACCCGACCGCAGCAAATTACGGAACGGTTTATGGCGGCAATTGGCGCGCAAAGCACCGATGGAGCATGATCATCTGACGGGGATCTGCGATACTTATCGTTTATTCCCTTAACAGAGTTGACTATGCAGTACCCGATTAACGAGATGTTCCAGACCCTGCAAGGCGAGGGTTACTTTACCGGCGTTCCCGCTATCTTTATTCGTTTACAGGGATGCCCGGTTGGCTGCGCCTGGTGTGATACCAAACATACGTGGGATAAGCTCGCAGATCGGGAAGTGTCGCTGTTCAGCATTCTGGCGAAAACCAAAGAGAGCGATAAATGGGGCGCGGGCAGCGCGGAAGATCTGCTTGCCATAATTGGTCGTCAGGGCTGGACGGCGCGGCACGTGGTGATCACCGGTGGGGAACCCTGCATTCACGATCTGATGCCCCTCACCGAACTGCTCGAGAAGAACGGCTATAGCTGTCAGATCGAAACCAGCGGTACCCATGAAGTGCGCTGCTCCCATTCAACGTGGGTAACGGTTTCACCGAAAGTGAATATGCGCGGCGGTTATGACGTACTGTCGCAGGCGCTTGAGCGTGCGGATGAGATCAAACATCCGGTGGGGCGCGTGCGTGACATCGAAGCGCTGGACGAACTGCTGGCGACGCTGACGGACGAAAAGCAGCGCGTGATCGCGCTACAGCCTATCAGCCAGAAAGACGATGCAACCCGTCTGTGCATTGAAACCTGTATCGCCCGCAACTGGCGCCTGTCGATGCAGACGCACAAATATCTGAACATTGCCTGATACTTTTGTGGCCCCGCTTAACGCGGGGCTTTTGTTGTTGGCAGTAATGCCCAGGTCACTACGGCTGACCCAAGACAAATCGCACTGTTGAAAAGCAAGGCATACTGCGCGGCACTGGCCGTTCCCATCGGCAGCCATAGGGCGTACAGCGATGCGGTGACCGCGATCCCCATTGCGCCGCCCAGGGAACTGCCCATCTTATAGATCCCTGAAGCCACCCCCACTTTGTTTTCAGGGGCATTCATTACCGCCGTGTCCGTTGAGGGCGTGGCGTAACATCCGAGCCCCAGCCCGAATAAAATATTGCTCAGAAAGACGGTGACAATGTAGACCTCTTTGCTTAAGAAGGTGCATGAAATCAGCGTAATACCTGTTGCGGTCAGCAGCGGGCCGGTCATCATCGGCAGCCTGGCGCCATAGCGCTGAAGCAGTTTTTCACCCACCCGGATCATCGCCAGTACGGTAACCAGATACCCCAGCGTCATCATGCCGGTCTGTAGCGGTGACAGATGATGGCCTTGCTGCAACCAGATGCTGGCGATCATCATGGTGCCAATGCAGCCGTTGAGCAGGAAATTTGAGAATACCGAGGCGCTATAGGCACGGTTTTTAAACAGGGCGAAATCGATCAACGCCGCATCGCCCTTCCGCCGCCCGGTAACGACAAAGCACATCAGTGCAATCACGGCTCCACACAGTACAAGAAGCGATAAACTGCTGCTCCAGCCCCAGCTGTGTCCTTTGCTGATAAACAGATTGAACAGCACCAGCATAAGGACAAAACTCACCAGGCCGCTGATATCCAGCTTGTGTCGACACGCATCAGGGCTGCGGCTTTCCGGCGTGGCGCGGATAAGCAATAGCGCGACCAGAGCCACCACTATCGACAAAATAAAAATCCAGCGCCAGCCCAGCGTGGTGGCGATGGCGCCTCCCACAAACGAGCTCAGGCCACTCCCGCCCCATGAACCAATAACCCAGAAGCTGATTGCGCGCTGGCGTGCTTTCCCTTCATACCAGGTCTTAATCAGCGCCAGCGTGGCGGGCATGATGCAGGCCGCGGATAGCCCCTGTATCGCTCTTCCCAACAGAAACAGGACGGGCTCCCATGAAATGAACAGCAGACCGCTTCCGATCATGCTCAAAATCAGGCCTGTCATGGTCAGGCGCATGCGCCCAAACTTATCGGCAAACCCACCGCAGGCTACGACAAAACAGCCGCTAAACAACGCGCTCAGGCTGACGGCCAGCGTAAGGGTTTCGAGGGCAATGTCGAGGTTATTCTGCATGGCCGGAACCACGTTGATAACCGACTGGGCAAACAGCCAGAAGGTCAGAACGCTCATGACGATACCCGCCAGCAGCCGATCGTTACCGGCGTAGGCGGATGCGTCTGTCAGGGAAACGGTACTCATAATGCAGCCCTCCCGGGAAGGTGCGAATCAGCGCAGATAGTGTTCGGTCAGTGCGGCCCACAGCGCCGCGCCGGTGAGGAGAATAGTGTCGTTAAAGTCGTAGCCCGGGTTATGCACCATGCAGCGGTCAGGCTCATCGCCAGCGCCAAGGGTGAAATAACAGCCATTGGGATTTTTCTCGAGCATGAACGCAAAGTCCTCGCTGCCCATAAACGCATTCACCTCCGCGACGGAATCCTGACCGAACAGATCGGTGGCGACGTTGCGCACCATCTCATTGGCTTGCGGATTGTTTTTCAGTACCGGGCTGCCATTAATGTGTCGAATGGTAGCCGTGGCATTGAAACTTTCCGCCTGCGCAACGGCGATATCATGGATGCGCTGTAGCACGGTTTGCCGCACGCTTTCATCCAGCGTGCGCACGGTAAGTTTCATCAATACTTTGTCGTTGATGATGTTGGGGGCATGTCCAGCCTGAATGCTGCCTACGGTAACGACGGCAGGCTGAAAAGGGGTGATATTGCGCGAAACAATGGACTGCAAAGCGATAGTGATATGACAGGCAACCAGGGTGGCATCTACGGTATGTTCTGGCACCGCGCCGTGCCCCCCCACGCCGTTAACCTCAATATGAAGGGTGTCGGAAGAGGCCATCATGGCGCCATCGCGCAGACCAATTTTTCCGACGGGCTGTGACGGCATATTGTGCAGACCAAAAATGTGGTCGCAGGGGAACAGGTCAAACAAACCGTCCTCTACCATAACGCGTCCGCCATACAGAAGTTCTTCCGCAGGCTGAAAAATAAGGTGCAGCGTGCCGTTAAAATTGCGGGTGCGTGCCAGGTACTCCGCTGCATACAGGAGCGTTGTGGTGTGGCCGTCATGACCGCAGCCGTGGAATTTACCCTCAACGGTACTGCTCCAGGCCTTGCCGCTGTTTTCCTGCATAGGCAGCGCATCCATGTCGGCGCGCAGACCCAGGCGTTTAGGCCCGTTACCCACCTTCAGCGTGCCGACCACACCGGTTTTCGCCAGGCCGCGATGAACCTCATATCCCCAATCCTCAAGCAACGCCGCAACGCGATCGCTCGTATTGTGCTCCTCAAAACCAATTTCAGGATGCTGATGAAAATAGCGACGTAATTCAGTGAACTGGGCTTCTTTGCCGCGCAGAGCTTCGATAATTGGATGTGTCATTTTTGTTATCCTTTTTATGCCAAACGGTGATAATTTCGAGTCTATGACGATCGCACTGCCAGAAAATGCATTTTTTTGTTGTAAAGCGACGGTTTTGTTTTGATTGTTTTTCATACAATTCCGTTATGACAAAAAAGAGCCGGTCATTATTTGTCTTTGATGAGGGGAAAGATGAATCAGCGGGGAGATGAATTTTGGGTGGAGATCCAGGACATTCGCCACTGCGTGGAGGATGAAGGCGATACGCTAACGTTGCTCTGGGTGCTGGAAGGGCGGGCTGAGCTGAATACCGATGTGGGACGTGACATCCTGGAGGCCAATACCCTTGCCATCATCAACCGTCATCGGCGCTGGCAGTTCACGAGCGAAACGGCAAATATCACCCTGCGCGTGTCCCTTTCCGGGCGCTGGGTGGTCCAGCTCTGCAATGATTTTTTTGTCCATGATTACGCTATACCGGCAGAAGCCGGAGGCGTCTGGCCCCAATGCGATGCGCTTCGCGATCTGCTGCGCCAGCTTCTTGTGGTCACCCTCATCAACGACCCACACCGCTACCGGCTGGAGGCGTACCGCTGGCTGAGCGAGATATTGCTGTTGCTGACCAGCCGCTTTCAGCAGCCCGCCCGGTTTTTGTCCCGTGAACTTTCCCCAGCGCACAGCAAACGCATTGCCCGGGTGATAGAGCGGATCAATGCCAGTTATTCTCGCCGTATTACGCTTGCGGAAATCGCCGCGAGTGAATATGTCTCTGAAGCCTGGCTCTCTCGTCTCTTTAGAAAGGAGGTGGGGATCAGTTTCATGCAGTACATCACTACCCTGCGGCTGGAAAAGGCGGCTGACGCGCTCCGTCTGACGAACCGACCGCTGCATCAGATTGCGCTTGAGCAGGGTTTCGCCAGCACGCGTATGATGACCGATCGGTTTCGGCGTGTTCACAATATGTCCCCGGGTGAGTTTCGTAAGTCCCGACGCCAGCACCCGGAGGCCACACGTGTTCGTACGGACAGGTGTGAGCAGCGCTATCCGGTGGCCATGGATAAACTGTTTAGCCTGCTCAATGAACCGGTGGCGCGCGGCTGGGGAGCCTCCCCGCTTATCGATCGACCGCAGCAGGAGCAGACACTGGATCTTGAGCAGCTTAATCCTCTCTCCACCTCGCTGCGTCGTATGCGGGTGGTCATTACCCTGCGTGAGCTCGACGATTTACTGCGTGAGGACGTTCGTCAGAATCTTGAAGCGATAAATGAGGCCATTCCCATAGAGGGAATTGATATCGCCGAACCTTTTCTCAGCAGCCGTCTGTTTGCCACCGGGTGGGATGACCCCCAGATGGCGGGCTACGCCTGCTGGTACAATCTGCATCAGCTCTTCACCTGGCTGGCAAAAAAGCAATGGACGGTGCTGCTGCACACCGGCGTAACGACCCGTCGCGATCTACTTGCCCGTTTTTTACAACGGTCGGTCAATCATTTTTCGCCCGAGATCACCGCGGGCTGGCACTTTGTCATGCACTGGTCAACACAGGCGAGTGAGGAGACCCGGGAGCAGGTCTGGCTGGCGCAGCAAAACGTCATACGCAACTATCTGCCACAGGCAAAGTTTGGTTTATGGCATCGATTTTCACCCGACAGCGCGGGCGTGAGCGACAATACCCTGTTCAGCTCAGCCATCCTGATGCAGGCCGATTTTCTTGCCTGTTCAGCCGATGCCAATGAACTTCTCGATCCTGCGCAGCGGGAGCCAGCCCAACTCTCTTCTACAGAAAATTATCCGGTACAGAAGATCCGCCAGATTATCGCCGCCCTTCGTCTGCACAAATGTTCGCTTCCCGTCTGGCTTCTCTCCTGGAATACCCTCACCGGGAACACGCGGGCGACAAACGGCTGGTTTTTTCGTGGGGCGCTGCTGATGCAGAGCCTGCTCGGGCTATCGGAACAGGTCTGGCTAGGGGGATTCTGGCTCAATTCGGGCCTTCAGGGTGAAGCCCGTGCGAACAACACCATCGATACGTCAAGCCTTGCGCTACAGTACAACCATGGTCTTCCACGGCCGGTTTATTGGGTACTCTGGCTCTGGCAACGCCTGCGGGGCGAGGTGCTGGTAAACGACGGGCGTGTTCTGCTCACGCGCCATCACAATGGTTACCAGTTGCTGCTGCGTAATGTGGTGGTTTTTAATCCGCTCCTTTCCAGTGAAGAAGCATTCATCCAGCGTTTTCGCCAGCAGTATCATTTACACCTGAAGGGAATGCGCGGTATTTGGCGAATTAAACGCCATCTTTTCGATCAGCATAACGGCGCGCTCTATCCGTTGCTTGAAGGGGTAGGCAGCGAAAGCGGCCCTGACGAAGAGATGTGGCGCTGGATAGCGCATAAAGCGCGTCCAACGCTTTCCCTGTACGATGAACGCATTGATGACGGCTGGCAACTGACAGAATCACTGGAGAGTAATGCGCTGGTGCTCTATGAGTTTACGCCGCTCGTGCCTCTTGAGGCCGAAACGGAGGAGATTCACTCCCCGCGGTAGACGCAGCCTGCCGTGCAGGTCTCTTTGATCATTACCGCGCTCAGCAGCGGCACAAGCGGTTTCATCTGATCCCAAATCCATTTCGCCAGCACTTCGCTGGTCGGGTTTTCAAGGCCCGGAATATCATTCAGATAGTAGTGATCGAGACGATCGTAGGTCGGCTTAAACGCGGCCTTCAGTTCGGCAAAGTCCATGATCCAGCCCGTATGGGGATCGACTTCACCGGTGATTTCAAGACGCACCATAAACGAGTGTCCATGCAGGCGGCCACATTTGTGCCCGGCAGGAACGTGTGGAAGGTGGTGTGCGGCTTCGAAGGTGAAATCTTTAAACAGTGTGGTGGACATCATAGCTCTCAGGAATGCGGAAAAAACCGCCGCATAGTACCGGAAAGCACAATTTTTATCATTAACTAAAACGGCTCTGAACGGTCACCGCCTCGTATTCATGGTGTTTATCGACTTTTGTTGTTTTATTTCATATGGTTATTTAATCGCTTTTATCGTTAAGAACGATAACTAAAACAGGTTAGTCCATTTGGTTATTAATTATTTCCATCCCTTCTTTAATTGTTATTATCCCCGCCGTTAACCTTATCTTCAGTTTGGATTTATTCGCTTAAAGTCCGCTTTGCTACTGGAACATAACGACGCATGACAACACAGGCCCCACCTTCAAATTTGCTTCCCCTTAACCCGGAGCAACTGGCGCGCCTCCAGGCCGCGACTTCCGATTTTTCACCCACCCAGCTTGCCTGGGTCTCCGGCTATTTCTGGGGAATGCTGAACCAGCAGCCGGGTGCTGTGGCAGGCGTCCCGCCAACGGCCGTTGAAATTCCTGCCATCACGCTTATCTCCGCTTCGCAAACGGGTAATGCCCGTCGTGTGGCCGAAGCGCTGCGTGATGACCTGCTCGCCGCGAAGCTGAACGTTAACCTGGTCAACGCCGGGGATTATAAATTCAAACAGATCGCGTCAGAAAAACTGCTGGTGGTGGTGGCGTCAACGCAGGGGGAAGGTGAGCCTGCTGAAGAAGCCGTCGCACTGCATAAGTTCCTGTTCTCGAAAAAAGCGCCAAAGCTCGAGGGCACCGCCTTTGCCGTCTTCGGCCTCGGTGATACGTCCTATGAATTTTTCTGCCAGTCCGGTAAAGATTTCGACAGCAAGCTGGCGGAGCTGGGCGCAGAGCGCCTGCTGGATCGCGTTGACGCTGACGTGGAATACCAGGCTGCCGCCGCCGAATGGCGGGCGCGCATCGTTGAGGTGCTGAAGGCCCGCGTCCCGAAAGAGACGCCAGCGCAGGCCGCCGTTACCGCAGCCGCCACCGTTAACGAAATCCACACCAGCCCTTACACGAAAGAGGCGCCACTGACGGCGAGCCTGTCGGTAAACCAGAAAATCACGGGCCGTGATTCAGAAAAAGACGTGCGCCATATCGAAATCGATCTCGGTGACTCTGGCCTGCGTTACCAGCCTGGCGATGCGCTGGGCGTCTGGTATCAGAACGATCCGGCGCTGGTGAAAGAGCTGGTCGAGCTGCTGTGGCTGAAAGGCGATGAACCGGTTACCGTGGATGGCAAAACGCTCTCGATCTCCGAGGCGCTCCAGTGGCATTTCGAACTGACGGTGAACACCGCCAACATCGTTGAAAACTACGCCACCTTAACCCGCAGCGAATCGCTCCTTCCGCTGGTCGGGGACAAGGCGAAGTTACAGCAATACGCGGCGACAACGCCGATTGTCGATATGGTGCGTTTCTCTCCGGCACAGCTGGATGCTGACGAGCTGGTCGGCCTGCTGCGTCCGCTGACCCCGCGCCTGTACTCCATCGCCTCCTCGCAGGCGGAAGTGGAAAACGAAGTCCACATCACCGTTGGCGTGGTGCGTTACGACATCGAAGGCCGCGCGCGCGCGGGTGGGGCGTCAGGCTTCCTGGCAGACCGCGTGGAAGAAGAGGGTGAAGTTCGCGTCTTTATCGAGCACAACGACAACTTCCGCCTGCCGGCGAACCCCGAAACGCCGGTGATTATGATTGGCCCAGGCACCGGTATTGCGCCATTCCGCGCCTTTATGCAGCAGCGTGCGGCAGACGACGCGCCGGGTAAAAACTGGCTGTTCTTCGGCAACCCGCACTTTACTGAAGATTTCCTCTACCAGGTTGAGTGGCAGCGCTACGTCAAAGAGGGCGTGCTGACCCGCATCGATCTGGCCTGGTCCCGCGATCAGAAAGAAAAAGTATACGTACAAGACAAACTGCGCGAACAGGGCGCAGAGCTGTGGCGCTGGATCAATGACGGCGCCCACATTTATGTCTGCGGCGACGCCAATCGCATGGCGAAAGACGTTGAGCAGGCACTGCTGGAAGTGATTGCCGAATTCGGCGGTATGGATGCCGAAACGGCGGATGAATTTTTAAGTGAGCTGCGCGTAGAGCGCCGTTATCAGCGAGATGTCTACTAATGAGCGAAAAACATCCTGGCCCACTGGTGGTCGAAGGCAAACTGACTGATGCCGAGCGCATGAAGGTAGAGAGCAACTACCTGCGCGGTACCATTGCCGAAGATTTAAATGACGGCCTGACCGGCGGTTTCAAAGGCGACAACTTCCTGCTGATCCGTTTCCACGGTATGTACCAACAGGACGACCGCGATATCCGCGCCGAGCGTGCCGAACAGAAGCTGGAGCCGCGTCACGCGATGCTGCTGCGCTGTCGTCTGCCGGGCGGGGTAATCACCACGAAACAGTGGCAGGCGATTGACAAGTTTGCCGGTGAAAACACAATCTACGGCAGCATTCGTCTGACCAACCGTCAGACCTTCCAGTTCCACGGCATTCTGAAGAAGAACGTCAAGCCGGTGCACCAGATGCTGCACTCCGTGGGTCTGGACGCGCTGGCGACTGCCAACGACATGAACCGTAACGTGCTCTGCACCTCGAACCCGTATGAGTCCGAGCTGCACGCCGAAGCGTACGAGTGGGCGAAGAAGATCTCCGAGCACCTGCTGCCACGCACGCGTGCCTATGCGGAGATCTGGCTCGATCAGGAGAAAGTCGCCACCACCGATGAAGAGCCGATCCTCGGCCAGACCTACCTGCCGCGTAAGTTTAAAACCACGGTGGTGATCCCGCCGCAGAACGATATCGACCTGCACGCCAACGACATGAACTTCGTGGCGATTGCCGAAAACGGCAAGCTGGTCGGCTTTAACCTGCTGGTGGGCGGCGGTTTGTCCATTGAGCACGGTAACAAGAAAACTTACGCCCGCACCGCGAGCGAGTTCGGCTTCCTGCCGCTGGAGCACACGCTGGCCGTGGCAGAGGCGGTGGTTACGACCCAGCGCGACTGGGGTAACCGTACCGATCGTAAAAATGCGAAAACCAAATATACCCTTGAGCGCGTAGGCGTCGAGACGTTCAAAGAAGAAGTGGAGCGTCGCGCGGGCATCAAGTTTGAGCCGATCCGCCCTTACGAATTCACCGGTCGCGGCGATCGCATCGGCTGGGTGAAAGGCATCGACAATAACTGGCACCTGACGCTGTTTATCGAAAACGGCCGTATTCTTGATTATCCGGGCCGTCCGCTGAAAACCGGCCTGCTGGAAATCGCAAAGATCCACAAAGGCGAGTTCCGTATTACCGCCAACCAGAACCTGATCGTCGCCAGCGTGCCGGAAAGCGATAAGGCGAGAATTGAAGAACTGGCCCGCGAGCACGGGTTGATGAATGCGGTGAGCGCGCAGCGTGAAAACTCAATGGCCTGCGTGTCGTTCCCGACCTGTCCGCTGGCGATGGCCGAAGCCGAGCGATTCCTGCCGTCCTTCACTGATAAAGTGGAGGCGATTCTGGAAAAACACGGTATTCCGGACGAGCATATTGTTATGCGCGTGACGGGCTGTCCGAACGGCTGCGGCCGCGCGATGCTGGCCGAACTCGGTCTGGTAGGGAAAGCGCCGGGTCGCTATAACCTGCATCTGGGCGGTAACCGTATCGGGACACGAATTCCGCGTATGTTCCGCGAGAACATCACCGAGCCGGAAATTCTCGATTCCCTCGACGTGCTTATCGGACGCTGGGCGAAAGAGCGCGAAGCGGGTGAAGGCTTCGGCGACTTTACGGTACGTGCGGGCATCATTCGCCCGGTGCTCGATCCCGCAAGGGATTTCTGGGAGTAATCCATCCTTTGCCCGGTGGCGCTTCGCTTACCGGGCCTACGGGTTTTGTAGGCCGGGCAAACGCAGTGCCGCCCGGCGAAACAGGCAAACGAGGTTCTTATGTCCGTACTCGATCTAAACGCCCTTAATGACCTGCCAAAAGTTGAACGCATTCTGGCTCTGGCAGAAACTAACGCCCAACTGGAAAAGCTCGACGCCGAAGGGCGCGTGGCGTGGGCGCTGGAAAACCTGCCGGGAGACTATGTGCTTTCGTCGAGCTTTGGCATTCAGGCGGCGGTCAGTCTGCATCTGGTGAATCAGATCCGTCCGGACATTCCGGTGATCCTCACCGATACCGGCTATCTGTTCCCGGAGACCTATCAGTTTATCGACGAGCTGACGGACAAGCTCAAGCTGAACCTGAAGGTTTATCGCGCAACCGAAAGCGCGGCCTGGCAGGAGGCGCGTTACGGCAAGCTGTGGGAGCAGGGCGTTGAGGGCATCGAGAAATACAATGAGATCAACAAGGTCGAGCCGATGAACCGCGCGCTGAAAGATCTCCATGCGCAGACGTGGTTTGCTGGGCTCCGCCGCGAGCAGTCCGGGAGCCGGGCAACGCTGCCGGTGCTGGCGGTGCAGCGTGGCGTGTTCAAAGTGCTGCCGATCATCGACTGGGATAACCGCACGGTGTACCAGTATCTGCAAAAGCACGGGCTGAAGTACCATCCGCTGTGGGATCAGGGCTACCTGTCGGTAGGCGACACCCATACCACGCGTAAATGGGAACCGGGAATGGCGGAAGAAGAGACGCGATTCTTTGGGCTGAAGCGCGAGTGCGGGCTGCACGAAGGGTAATGTTTTTTCGCCCGGTGGCGGCTGCGCCTTACCGGGCCTACGTTTCGTGCCGTTGTAGGCCCGGTAAGCGCAGCGCAACCGGGCTTAATTGCATCAGGCTTTCCCCGCTTTCGCCAGCTCCTTCACCAGCGGCAGCATCACTTTCACGACATCCCGGCTGCGGTGCTCAATCCGCTGCGGCAGCGTTTTATCAATGTGCTGCTGGTTATCCAGCCGCACGTCATGCCAGCTGGTCCCGTTTGGGAACGCCTTCGATTTAGCGCGCTGCTGATAGCCATCTTTTTTGCCCAGCGCCCAGTTAGTTGCCTCGACGTACAGCACCGGAATGCCCGCCTTATCAAACACTTCACCGTCATTACAGCAGCCCGTGCCTTTGGGATAATCGGGGTTACCGCCCGGATTTGTCGCGGCATAGACGCCATGCGTGCGGGCAAGCGCCAGCGCGCGGTCGCGGGTGAGTTTACGTACGCTGCTCGGCGTGCTCTGTCCGCTATTAAAATAGAGCTTATCTCCCACGATCAGATTATCGAGGTTAATCACCAGCAACGTATTTTTCTTCTCCTCAGCGGTCATGCGCTTAAGGAGATTCTCAGCGCCGAGTTTTCCTTCTTCTTCACCGCTGGTCGCAACAAAGCGAATGCTGTATTTCGTCGGAATATTCTTCAGGCGTTCGGCCAGCTCAAGCATGACGCCCAGCCCCGCCGCATTGTCATCCAGTCCCTGAAGCGTCAGGCCGCCGAGGTTATTATCGACATCAGCGTCGCTCATCGGCGTGTAGGTATCAAGGTGCGCCATAATAATAATCTGCTCAGCCGCCTTTCCTTCGTGCGCCGCAATGACCGTGCTGCCGGTTACGTTATGCCAGTTCTGCGTTTTATTGCGTGAGGTATAGATGTAGCGGCTGTGGAAAGCGCGAATGTCGCTCTCATAGCCCATATCCGCAAACTGCTGACGAATATAGTCTGCCGAGAGCATTTCGGCTGGGGTTCCGGTCATGCGGCCCGGAAAGACCGTCGCAATATGCCGCGCCTGCATACTGGCTATTTCACCGTAAGATTGATTTTTTGCCTGAGCCGGAAGGATAAAGCAAACGCCGAGCGCCAGGGCAACGAATCGGTGGCGCATTGCGGAAAACATAGTGAGTCCTTAAAAACAGAGCAAAATTTTAACCCGCATAGTATGAAACTGTGATCGGGTAGACACAATTTGAATTGCGCTTAAATGCCCGAAATTTCGCGTGTTAAGCACTTTTTGATATTTGCTTTTCCATGGCGTTATTCCATTGAGTAACTACTCATTCCAATTCGTAATTTCATTCGGTCTAAGCCGCCCCCTATAGTCCCTTTATTCCTGGTTGTTAGTGAGTTGTTGCCTGTGGACTATCTCCCCCTTTTTGCCGCCTTGAAAGACCGACCGGTACTGGTTGTCGGGACGGGTGAAATTGCCGATCGCAAAATCGCGTTCCTGCAACGCGCCGGGGCGCAGGTGCAGGTCGTTGCAGAGGCGGATTTTGAAGAGTCTCAGATCGACAGCGTGGTGCTGGTGATTGCGGCAACCGAAGATCGGGCGCTCAACCGCCGAATCTCCGACGCAGCTCAGGACCGTCACCGTCTGGTGAACGTGGTAGACGACCAGCCGCTGTGCTCGTTTATCTTCCCGTCGATTGTTGACCGCTCGCCGCTGCTGGTGGCGATCTCCTCCGGCGGCACCGCACCGGTGCTGGCGCGCGTACTGCGGGAAAAAATCGAAGCGCTGCTGCCGACCAGCCTCGGGCGCATGGCGGAGAAGGCCAGCTACTGGCGCAACCACCTTAAAACGCGTCTGACCAGCGTGACGGAACGCCGTCGCTTCTGGGAGCGTGTGTTTCGCGGCCGCTTTGCCAGCCTGATGCATGCCGGTAACGAGACGGCGGCGCAACAAATTCTCGAGGACGAACTGGATAACCCCGGCAGTACGGGCGGGGAGATCATTCTGGTGGGTGCCGGGCCGGGCGATGCCGGGCTGCTCACGCTGCGTGGCCTCCAGGTTCTTCAGGATGCGGATGTCGTGTTCTACGACCATCTGGTCACCGACGGTATTCGCGAACTGATCCGCCGTGACGCGGAGCAAATCTGCGTTGGCAAACGTGCCGGCGAGCACTCCGTGCCGCAGCACGACACCAATCAAATGCTGATTGCCGCCGCGAAAGCGGGCAAGACCGTGGTGCGCCTGAAAGGGGGCGACCCGTTTATCTTCGGCCGTGGTGGCGAGGAGTTGCAGGCGGCAGCCGAAGCGGGCGTCCCGTTCCAGGTGGTCCCCGGCATTACGGCGGCGT
Organism: Enterobacter hormaechei subsp. hoffmannii; assembly: GCF_001729745.1. Lineage (GTDB taxonomy): Bacteria > Pseudomonadota > Gammaproteobacteria > Enterobacterales > Enterobacteriaceae > Enterobacter > Enterobacter intestinihominis. The sequence goes on along the minus strand of NZ_CP017186.1, from coordinate 3,550,957 downwards.
CTGCCGTCACGGCCTACGCCGGTATTCCGCTGACCCATCGCGATTACGCCCAGAGCGTGACCTTTGTGACCGGGCATTATAAAGCCGACAGCACGCCGTTTGACTGGTCGCATCTCGCCCAGAGCCGACAAACGCTGGCGATTTATATGGGCACGATGAAAGCGGCAGACATCAGCGAACAGCTTATTCAGCACGGTCGCGATGCGGCGACGCCGGTAGCAGTGATCTCCCGCGGGACACGCGTCGATCAGCATGTCGCCATCGGCACTTTACAAGACCTTGCAACCCTGGCGAAAGACGCCCCGATGCCCGCCCTGATCGTGGTGGGAGAAGTGGTGCAGTTGCACAGCTCGCTCGCCTGGTTCCAACACACAACCGACACAGAAGGCTTCGGCGCTTCTGTTGTAAATTTGGCTTAAGGAACGGTTATGGACCAAAAACGACTTACTCACCTGCGGCAGCTCGAAGCGGAAAGTATCCACATTATCCGCGAAGTGGCCGCCGAGTTCTCTAACCCGGTGATGATGTACTCCATCGGTAAAGATTCCAGCGTCATGCTGCACCTGGCGCGTAAAGCGTTTTATCCGGGAACGCTGCCGTTCCCGCTGCTGCATGTGGATACCGGCTGGAAATTCCGCGAGATGTACGAGTTTCGTGACCGTACCGCCAAAGCCTACGGCTGCGAGCTGCTGGTGCACAAAAACCCGGAAGGGGTGGCGATGGGCATCAACCCGTTCGTGCACGGCAGCGCCAAGCATACCGATATCATGAAAACCGAAGGGCTGAAGCAGGCGCTGAATAAATACGGTTTTGATGCGGCCTTCGGCGGCGCGCGGCGTGACGAAGAGAAATCCCGCGCCAAAGAGCGTATCTACTCTTTCCGCGACCGCTTCCACCGCTGGGACCCGAAAAACCAGCGTCCGGAGCTGTGGCACAACTACAACGGCCAGATCAACAAGGGCGAAAGCATTCGCGTCTTCCCGCTCTCCAACTGGACCGAGCTGGATATCTGGCAGTACATCTATCTGGAAAATATTGAGATCGTTCCGCTGTATCTGGCAGCAGAGCGCCCGGTCCTGGAGCGCGACGGCATGCTGATGATGATCGACGACGATCGCATTGATTTACAGCCGGGTGAAGTGATCAAAAAACAGATGGTCCGTTTCCGTACTCTCGGCTGCTGGCCGTTGACCGGCGCGGTGGAATCCAGTGCGCAGACGCTGCCGGAGATCATCGAGGAGATGCTGGTGTCGACCACCAGTGAGCGACAGGGCCGCGTGATTGACCGCGACCAGGCAGGCTCCATGGAGCTGAAGAAACGTCAGGGTTATTTCTAAGGAGCCGCCATGAATACGACTATTGCCCAACAAATTGCCGATGAAGGCGGCGTAGAAGCTTATCTGCACGCCCAACAGTACAAAAGTCTGCTGCGTTTCCTGACCTGCGGCAGCGTTGATGACGGGAAAAGTACCCTGATTGGTCGTCTGCTGCACGACACGCGACAAATTTACGAAGATCAGCTCTCTTCCCTGCACAATGACAGTAAACGCCACGGCACCCAGGGCGAAAAACTCGACCTGGCGCTGCTGGTGGACGGCTTGCAGGCGGAGCGCGAGCAGGGCATTACCATTGATGTCGCCTATCGCTACTTCTCTACCGAAAAGCGCAAATTTATTATCGCCGACACCCCGGGGCATGAGCAGTACACCCGTAACATGGCGACCGGCGCGTCCACCTGTGACCTGGCGATCCTGCTGATGGACGCCCGTAAAGGCGTGCTGGATCAGACGCGTCGTCACAGCTTTATCTCTACGCTGCTGGGGATCAAACACCTGGTGGTGGCGGTGAACAAAATGGATCTGGTGGACTACAGCGAAGCGCGATTCGACGAGATCCGCCAGAGCTACCTGACCTTTGCTGAACAGCTGCCGGGCAACCTCGATATTCGCTTTGTGCCGCTGTCGGCGCTGGAAGGGGATAACGTCGCCTCTCAGAGCGCGAACATGCCGTGGTACAGCGGCCCGACGCTGCTGGAGGTGCTGGAAACCGTTGAAATTCAGCGCGTGGTTGAGACCCAGCCGATGCGCTTCCCGGTGCAGTACGTAAACCGTCCGAACCTCGATTTCCGCGGCTTCTCCGGCACCCTTGCGTCCGGCTCGGTCAACGTGGGCCAGCGCGTGAAGGTGCTGCCGTCCGGCGTGGAATCGACCATTGCCCGTATCGTCACCTTTGATGGCGATCTGGACGAAGCAGGGGCAGGTGAAGCGGTAACCCTGGTGCTAAAAGACGAGATTGACATCAGCCGCGGCGATCTGCTGGTCGACGCGCAGGAAACGCTGGCGGCGGTGCAGGGCGCATCCGTGGACGTGGTGTGGATGGCGGAACAGCCCCTGACCGCAGGCCAGAGCTATGACATTAAAATTGCCGGCAAGAAAACCCGCGCCCGCGTGGACGGCATTCAGTTCCAGGTGGACATCAACAACCTGACCCACCGTGACGTGAGCGAGCTGCCGCTGAATGGCATCGGTCTGGTGGATCTGACCTTCGACGAGCCGCTGGTGCTGGATCCGTATCAGCAGAATCCGGTGACGGGCGGGCTGATCTTTATCGACCGCCTGACCAACGTCACCGTCGGCGCCGGGATGGTCCGTGAACCAAACACGCAGGCTACCGTGGCCTCTGAGTTCAGCGCGTTTGAACTTGAGCTGAATGCGCTGGTGCGTAAACACTTCCCGCACTGGGGCGCACGCGATTTGCTGGGAGGCATGTAATGGCTGCCCATGATGAGAACGTCGTCTGGCATCCTCATCCGGTCACCGTCGCCCAGCGCGAACAGCTCCACGGTCACCGTGGGGTTGTGCTGTGGTTTACCGGGCTGTCTGGCTCCGGTAAATCCACGGTGGCAGGCGCGCTGGAAGAGGCGCTGCATCAGCAGGGAGTGAGCACCTACCTGCTGGACGGCGACAACGTGCGTCACGGACTGTGCAGCGATTTAGGGTTCAGCGATGAAGACCGTAAAGAGAACATTCGCCGGGTGGGAGAAGTCGCCAGCCTGATGGCGGATGCCGGGCTGGTGGTGCTGACGGCGTTTATCTCACCGCACCGCGCCGAACGTCAGATGGTGCGTGAGCGCGTGGGCCGGAATCGCTTCATTGAAGTGTTTGTGGATACGCCGCTGGCAATCTGCGAAGCGCGCGATCCGAAAGGGCTGTATAAAAAAGCCCGCGCGGGAGAGCTGCGAAACTTCACCGGTATTGACTCGGTTTACGAAGCGCCTGAATCCCCTGAGATTCATCTGGAAGGTCAACAATTGGTAACAAATTTAGTAAGCCAATTATTAGACCTGCTCAGACGGGACGATATTATCAGATCCTGAGACGGTATCGTTCGGGAGCTGTCTTCCCGAGCGATGAGTCACGGTCACAGGATTAGCTATGCGCAACAGTGAAAACTACATGATTACCACCGGGTCGGAACCGTTAACGACCGACGACGAGACGACCTGGTCCTTCCCTGGGGCGATTGTCGGCTTTGTGTCGTGGCTACTGGCGCTGGGTATCCCGTTTTTGATCTACGGTGGAAACACCCTCTTTTTCTTCCTCTATACCTGGCCTTTCTTCCTCGCGCTGATGCCCGTTGCGGTTGTGGTGGGCGTGGCGCTGCACTCCCTTTTCAACGGCAAGCTCCTGTATAGTACGCTCATCACTATCGCCACCGTTGTGGTCATCTTTGGCCTGCTGTTTTTATGGCTGATGGGCTAACTTACGGCATAATTAAAACCCCGCAGTAGAGTCCAGCGGAAAGTTATGGGATGATGATGCCGTTTTTTCAGGGGGCAGGATGGGTAAACTAACGCTGCTGTTGCTGGCTTTGCTGGTCTGGCTGCAATATTCGCTGTGGTTCGGCAAAAACGGACTGCACGACTACAGCCGGGTGAGCGATGACGTCGCGGCACAGCAGGCGACAAACGCCAAACTTAAAGCGCGTAACGATCAACTTTTTGCTGAAATTGATGACCTCAATGGCGGCCAGGAGGCGATTGAGGAGCGCGCACGCAATGAACTTAGTATGACTAAGCCGGGCGAAACGTTTTATCGCCTGGTTCCGGATGCGTCTAAACGCAATCAGGGCTCCGCACAAAACAATCGATAATCAGGCCCAGGATTACGACATGGCAGCAACTTTTTCGGACGTCTGTGCCGTGGTGCCGGCCGCAGGTTTTGGCCGGCGTATGCAGACAGAATGTCCTAAGCAGTATCTCTCAATTGGCGATAAAACGATCCTCGAGCACGCCGTGGCGGCGCTGCTGGCGCATGCCCGGGTGAAACGCGTTGTTATTGCCATCAGCCCCGGCGATGCACGTTTTGCGCAGCTCCCGCTGGCGAATCATCCTCAGATTACCGTCGTTGACGGCGGCGCAGAGCGGGCTGACTCCGTTCTGGCGGGCATTCAGGCTGCCGGGAACGCGCAGTGGGTGCTGGTGCACGATGCCGCGCGTCCCTGTCTGCATCACGACGATCTGTCGCGTCTGCTGGCCCTGAGTGAAACCAGTAAAGTGGGCGGCATTCTGGCCGCCCCGGTGCGTGACACCATGAAGCGTGCCGAACCGGGTAAACCAGCGATTGCCCACACCGTCGAGCGCGTCGATCTATGGCACGCGCTGACGCCACAATTTTTTCCCCGCGAATTACTCCACGACTGCTTAACGCGAGCGCTTAAAGAAGGTGCGACCATTACGGACGAAGCCTCGGCGCTGGAGTATTGCGGTTTCCACCCCACGCTTGTTGAAGGACGCGCTGATAATATAAAAGTGACGCGCCCGGAAGACTTACAGCTCGCGGAATTTTATCTTACCCGTACGACCCCTCAGGAGAAGGCATAATGCGTATTGGACACGGTTTTGATGTACACGCCTTTGGTGGCGTTGGCCCAATTATCATTGGCGGCGTGCGCATTCCTTACGAAAAAGGTCTGCTGGCGCATTCTGATGGCGACGTGGCGCTGCATGCGCTGACCGACGCGCTGCTGGGTGCCGCCGCGCTGGGCGACATTGGCAAACTGTTCCCGGACACCGATCCTGCTTTCAAAGGCGCAGACAGCCGCGAACTGCTGCGCGAAGCCTGGCGTCGTATTCAGGCCAAAGGCTACACCCTCGGCAACGTTGATGTGACGATCATTGCTCAGGCACCAAAGATGCTGCCGCACATCCCTCAGATGCGCGTGTTTATCGCTGAAGATCTGGGCTGCCATATGGACGACGTCAACGTCAAAGCGACCACCACGGAGAAGCTGGGCTTTACCGGCCGTGGCGAAGGCATTGCCTGTGAAGCCGTGGCACTGCTGGTGAAGGCGGCCAAATGACGGATTTCGACAACCTGACGTATCTGCACGATAAACCGGAGGGCAAGGGTCTGCTGAAAGCCAACCCTGAAGATTTCGTGGTAGTGGAAGATCTGGGTTTTGAGCCGGACGGCGAAGGCGAGCACATCCTGGTGCGCATTCTGAAAAACGGCTGCAATACCCGCTTCGTGGCGGACGCGCTGGCAAAATTCCTCAATATTCACGCCCGCGAAGTGAGCTTTGCCGGTCAAAAAGATAAACATGCCGTGACCGAACAGTGGCTTTGCGCCCGCGTGCCCGGTAATGCCATGCCCGATTTAAGCAAATTTGAGCTTGAGGGCTGTAAGGTACTGGAGTACGCCCGCCATAAACGCAAACTGCGTCTGGGCGCACTGAAAGGTAATGCCTTTACCCTGGTGTTGCGCGAAGTGACCGAACGCGAGGACGTTGAAAAACGCCTGAAGGCCATTAACGAACGCGGCGTACCAAACTATTTCGGCGCTCAGCGCTTTGGTATCGGTGGTAGCAACCTGCTGGGCGCGCTGCGCTGGGCGCAAAGCGGTGCACCGGTGCGCGATCGTAATAAACGCAGTTTTTGGTTGTCGGCGGCCCGCAGTGCGTTGTTTAATCAGATTGTGAGCGAACGGCTGAAAAAACCGGACGCGAATCAAGTTGTTGTCGGCGATGCGCTACAATTAGCGGGACGCGGAAGCTGGTTTGTGGCAACGGCCGAAGAGATGGCCGATGTCCAGTCGCGCGTGGACGCTAAAACGCTGATGATTACCGCCGCCTTGCCGGGTTCAGGCGACTGGGGAACCCAGGGCGAGGCGCTGGCCGCTGAGCAGTCAGCGGTGGCGGATGCGCCAGAATTACAATCGTTGCTGGTGCGGGAAAAGGTCGAGGCGGCACGTCGTGCGATGCTCCTCTACCCGCAACAGCTGAGCTGGAACTGGTGGGATGACGTAACCGTCGAGTTACGCTTCTGGCTGCCGGCAGGTAGCTTTGCCACCAGTGTTGTCAGGGAACTTATCAACACGTCGGGTGATTATGCGAATATTGCTGAGTAACGATGACGGGATCCATGCGCCAGGTATTCAGACGCTGGCGAAACACCTCCGCGAATTTGCGGATGTGCAGGTCGTGGCTCCCGATCGTAACCGCAGTGGCGCGTCTAACTCATTGACGCTGGAGTCTTCACTTCGCACCTTTACCTTTGAGAATGGCGATATTGCCGTCCAGATGGGGACGCCGACCGACTGCGTGTTTCTGGGCGTGAACGCGCTGATGCGCCCGCGGCCGGACGTTGTGGTCTCCGGCATCAATGCCGGGCCAAATCTTGGCGATGATGTGATTTACTCCGGCACCGTGGCTGCGGCGATGGAAGGGCGTCACCTGGGGTTTCCGGCGCTGGCGGTCTCGTTAAACGGTCACACCCACTATGACACAGCCGCCGCGGTGACCTGCTCCATTCTCCGTGCGCTTGGCCGCGAGCCGCTGCGTACCGGACGTATCCTCAATATTAACGTGCCGGACCTCCCGCTGGACGAGATCAAAGGGATCCGCGTGACGCGCTGTGGCAGTCGCCATCCTGCCGATCAGGTTATTCCCCAGCAGGATCCGCGCGGCAATACCCTGTACTGGATCGGCCCGCCGGGAGATAAATGCGATGCCGGGCCAGACACCGACTTCGCTGCGGTGGATGAAGGGTACGTTTCCGTTACGCCGTTGCACGTAGATTTAACCGCTTATAGCGCGCATGATGTGGTGTCGGACTGGTTAGATCGGGTCGGAGTGAACGCGCAATGGTAAGTAAACGTGTACAAACTCTTCTGGAACAATTACGCGCACAGGGGATCGCCAACGAGCAGGTGCTGAACGCGCTTGCCCAGGTTCCCCGTGAGAAGTTTGTAGATGAGGCGTTTGAACACAAAGCGTGGGAAAACGTGGCGCTGCCCATTGGGCAAGGCCAGACGATTTCGCAGCCCTACATGGTGGCGCGTATGACGGAGCTTCTGGAGCTAACGCCAGAGTCCCGGGTGCTGGAAATTGGCACCGGTTCAGGGTATCAAACCGCGATCCTGGCTCACCTTGTGCACCATGTCTGTTCGGTGGAACGGATTAAAGGGTTGCAGTGGCAGGCGCGCCGTCGCCTGAAACAGCTTGATTTACATAATGTATCGACACGCCACGGCGATGGATGGCAGGGTTGGCAGGCTCGCGCCCCGTTTGACGCCATCATTGTCACGGCAGCGCCACCTGAAATCCCCACTGCGCTTCTTTCGCAGCTGGACGAGGGTGGCATTCTTGTATTGCCCGTCGGCGATGAGCAGCAGCTTTTGAAGCGCGTTCGTCGACGCGGCGGCGAGTTTATTATCGATACCGTGGAAGCCGTGCGCTTTGTGCCCCTGGTTAAGGGCGAACTGGCCTGAGACTCGGATTTTTCCAGGGTTATTAAGGCAAATTCAGCGTATGGTGTGGCGCGATAGATTCGTGCCATCACGGTTATTTTTAAGTCACTGGTAGTTAACACATTCCTGGGGGATAAATGAGCGCGGGAAGCCCAAAATTCACCATCAGCCGTGTTGCGGCATTATCACTGGTTTCGCTCTGGCTGGCAGGCTGTACAAGTTCAAATAACGCGCCTGCGCCCGTCAGTTCCGTTAATGGAACCAGCGGCTCGGGTAACACGTCCAGCGGAATGTTGATCACCCCTCCGCCTAAAATGGGCACCTCAACGGCGCAGCAAACTCCGCAGATCCAGCCGGTTCAGCGTCCAGTTACGCAGCCTACGCAGATTCAGGCAGTGGAACAGCCTGTTCAGACTGAAAATGGCCGCATAGTGTATAACCGTAAGTATGGGAACATTCCGAAAGGTAGCTATACCGGCGGCAGCACCTATACCGTGAAGCGCGGCGATACGCTGTTCTATATTGCCTGGATCACCGGGAACGATTTCCGCGATCTGGCACAGCGAAACAACGTCCAGGCCCCGTATGCTCTGGAAGTCGGGCAAACGCTTCAGGTTGGCAACGCGACGGGGACACCGCTTACGCCAGGCAACACCGTTTCAGCGGCCGACGTAACTGCGCAAAATAACAGCGTTACTCCTGCACAAAAAACCACCACGGTGGTTGCTTCACAACCTGTAATTACGTATTCTGAGGATTCAGGTGATCAGAGTGCTAACAAAATGTTGCCGAATAATAAAGGTACTGCGACTGTTGTCACAGCACCGACTACGGCACCTGTGGTTAGCTCTACTGTACCGACTGCAAGCAGTCAGAATGCCAGCTCGTCAATCACCACCTGGCGCTGGCCAACTGACGGCAAGATTATCGAGAACTTCGCTACCTCTGAGGGGGGCAACAAAGGGATCGATATCGCAGGCAGTAAAGGACAGGCAATCATCGCGACCGCAGACGGACGCGTTGTCTATGCCGGTAACGCACTGCGCGGTTACGGTAATCTTATTATCATCAAACATAACGATGATTACCTGAGTGCCTACGCCCATAACGACACTATGCTGGTCCGGGAACAACAAGAAGTTAAGGCGGGGCAAAAAATCGCTACCATGGGTAGCACCGGAACCAGTTCTACACGCTTGCATTTTGAAATTCGTTACAAGGGGAAATCCGTAAACCCGCTGCAATATTTACCGCAGCGATAAATTGACGGGGCATGCCAGCCAGGGTGTCTCGTCCAGGGATCACGGGTAGGAGCCACCTTTATGAGTCAGAATACGCTGAAAGTTCATGATTTAAATGAAGACGCGGAATTTGATGAGAACGGATCAGAGGCTTTTGACGAAAAAGCCTTAGTAGAAGAGGAACCCAGTGATAACGATTTGGCTGAAGAAGAGCTGTTATCGCAGGGTGCCACACAGCGTGTGCTGGACGCGACTCAGCTTTACCTTGGGGAGATTGGTTACTCCCCACTGCTAACGGCCGAAGAAGAAGTCTATTTCGCACGTCGTGCTTTGCGTGGTGATGTTGCCTCGCGTCGTCGCATGATCGAAAGTAACCTGCGACTGGTCGTGAAAATTGCCCGCCGTTACGGCAATCGTGGTCTGGCTCTGCTGGATCTGATTGAAGAGGGCAACTTAGGTCTCATCCGCGCAGTTGAGAAGTTTGACCCGGAACGCGGGTTCCGTTTCTCAACCTACGCGACCTGGTGGATTCGTCAGACCATCGAACGGGCTATTATGAACCAGACCCGTACGATTCGACTGCCGATCCACATCGTCAAAGAGTTGAATGTTTATCTGCGTACCGCGCGCGAGTTGTCCCATAAACTGGACCACGAGCCAAGTGCGGAAGAGATTGCAGAGCAACTCGACAAACCGGTTGATGACGTAAGCCGTATGCTGCGTCTCAACGAGCGCATTACCTCGGTTGACACCCCGCTGGGTGGTGACTCCGAAAAAGCGCTGCTGGACATTCTGGCCGATGAAAAAGACAACGGCCCGGAAGACACCACGCAGGACGATGACATGAAACAGAGCATCGTCAAATGGCTGTTCGAACTGAACGCCAAACAGCGTGAAGTGCTGGCACGTCGTTTCGGTTTACTGGGGTATGAAGCTGCGACACTGGAAGATGTCGGCCGTGAGATTGGCCTGACCCGTGAACGTGTTCGTCAGATTCAGGTTGAAGGGCTACGCCGCCTGCGTGAAATCCTGCAAGGGCAAGGTCTGAATATTGAAGCGCTGTTCCGCGAGTAAGCAACCATTCGTCAGAAAAGGCCCGTCGTGAGACGGGCCTTTTTTATGCCTTACGATTGCGCCGTTTCGTGCAGCAAACGCCAGGTGATGTTATCCCCTTCCTGATTAAGCACCGCGGTTGACCAGCGCACGTTGACGGGCTGGCCAGGCCGGGTTTGCGTCTCCCGGTAATGGAGCACCGCGCCGTTGTCCCATGTCTGAAGCGTCGTTAGCGCATCAATGCCGATCCTGAGCCCGGGTCGGGTTCCCCGCTGCGCATATAAAAATTTGGCCAGAGCGTGATGATCTAAATGGGTGCCACTCGGTGGAACCATCAGAAAATCCGGACGAAAACGGGCGAGCAGGGTGTCCCGATCGCCTTCGCCTGCACCTAACCAGTTTTCAAGGGCGACGTGGATGTCGAGGATCTCTTGTTCGAAATGAGTCATGGTTGCTCCTGTTGCAGTTGCGCAAGTAACTGCGTGTTATTAAGACGGTAGACGTACAGTACGGGCAGCAGAGTGATAACTGCGGCAAAAATAAACATCCCGTGCCAGGCGGCCAGCGGCGTAAAATAAGCTTGCATGAAGCTCAGCGCCTGCGCCAGCAGCAGGGCACCCGCAAAAAAGCTCAACTGACGATTCAGATTCCATAGCGCACTGGCATCAGGCATATCTTCCCGCCGCGTTGTCAAAAACGCGCTGCTCTGAGCCGTACTGCTGCAAAGGCTTCCCCCCGCACCCATTAACGCAAACGCAACGGCAGGTAACAGCATAGCCGGGCCGACGTTAATTAAAAGCAGAATGCCCGTTGCCTGCAAAAGGCAACCGATGACCACCAGCGGCCGCGGGCCGATACGGTTGAAATAGCGTCCTGTCGCGGTGATAGCCAAAAACGATGCCACAGACCACGGCAGCATAAGCATGCCCGTTGCGGTGGGCGTCATATTGGCCTCGCTCTGAAGGTAATACATGCCCGTTACGTTCACGCCAATAAAGATGCCGGGTACGCATACATAGATAAGCATGGATAAGCGCAACAGCGGATCCGTCAGCAAAGACAGGTTTACTATTCTGGTGGTGTTTATCGGTGACGGTTCTGTTTTAAGCCACGCGCAGGCCAAAACAAAGGTGACAATGGCGACGGGCAGGGTGGCAAAAAATATCCAGCGCCAGCTGAATGTCTGAACCAGCATGCCGCCCACAGCCGGTGAGCAGGCGGGGGCAAGCAGCGCGACCAGCATCACCACCGAGGAGAGTCTGGCCCGCTCATGAGGCTTAAACTGTTGCCAGGTCAGCGCCTGACCAACCGGGATCAGTAAACCCCCTCCGGCGCCCTGCACGACGCGCCAGGCAATCAAACTTTCCAGCGAAGATGAGAGACCCGCCGCAACGGAGGCCGCGCTAAAGAGAAGCAGTGAGAGCAGAATAACGCGCTTCGGCCCGACGCGGCGCGTCAGAATACTGCTGAATGGGATGACTAACGTCAGCCCGGCAATGTATCCGTTACTTACCCAGGCAAGCGCGGAAGGTGTGGTATTGAATGCGTGAGCCATCGCCGGAAAGGCGACGCTGGCAATAAACATGTTTATCAAATCAAGGAAAAAGCCGAGCAGAAAGACGACGGCGATTTTGCTGCGATACGTCATGGAAGTTCCTCCGGTGAGGTGGCGTATCGTATCGGCCCGCGCGTTACGGATAAACGCGACAAAGGACGATATACTGTCAACATTATTTTGACAGTTAACCAGGCAAGCGATGCTTAATTTACAGCGTACGGCGATGTTTATCGCCGTAGCGGACACCGGCAGTTTCACCGCCGCGGCGGAGGCGATGGGGCTGACAAAAGCGGTGGTCAGCTTTCATATTCGTCAGCTTGAAGAGGAGCTGGGCGTCACCCTGTTGCTGCGAACCACCCGACGCTTGACGCTGACCGAAGCGGGGAAGCTCTTTCATCAACGAAGCGTGATGCTGTTACGGGATGCAGAGCGATTGCAGGATGATGTTCGCGCCAACCACGCCGGGCTGACGGGAGAACTGCGGATCACCACCACGCCCGAGTATGGCTCGCAGGTGGTGGTGCCTTTGCTGGCTGAGTTTAGCCAGCTGCACCCTGATCTCCGCGTGCGGCATGTCTCGTCCTCTTTGCATGCCGATCTTATCGCCGAGCGCTTCGATGTCGCTATCCGGCTCGGCACGCTTGCAGATTCGCGCTACCACGCCGCGTTGATGACCTCCTTCACCATCCTGCCCGTGGCGACGCCATGCTGGCTGGCAAACCATCCGGTTGACTCGCTGGAGCAGCTGGCGGAAGCGGACTGGATCATTCACGAGCGTTTAACGTCGCCGCTGCGCTGGCAGGTGAGAGGCGTTGATCGGCATCCTGTTTCCTTTGAGATCAGAAAAGCGCCGCGCCTGTATGCAGACAGTGCCCAGGCGTTGATGGCTTTTGCCCTCGCGGGATGTGGCGTGGCGCTGTTGCCGGAGTGGCTGGTGCGTAACGCACTGGATGCAGGGAAGCTGGTCTCGCTGTTACCGGAGTACACGTTTGCTCAGCAGGGCATCTATGCTGTTTATCCCGATGCCCGGCATGTGCCCGCGAAAGTGCGAACATTTATTGATTTTATGCGCGTCAGGGTTACTTAACCCTGCATCATCTTTTTAATGAGCGCTGAAAATTGCTCTCGTTCCGCGCCGTTAAGGCGCCCTAAAAACGCCTCATCCACCTCATTTCCAATCGGTTTACTGCTCTCAAGCAGGGCCTCACCTTCGGCCGTCAGAAAGACAAACCGACGGCGTTTGTCCGCCGGATCGTGCTCGCGCCTGACCAGGCCGCGTGCTTCCATGCGGCTCAGCATTTCTGCCAGCGTCGCTTTGGTGCTCACCGCGACTTCAGTCAGGGCAACCTGCTCAATGCCAGGATTTTCAGCAATTGACCGCATCACCGCATATTGTGGTTTGGTCAGTTCGGGCAATGCGTGTTGCCACTGGGCGGTATGCTGTTGAAAAAGCTGACGTAGCAGGTGAAAAGCTTCTTGTCTTAACTCCATGGACACTCCGACGGAAAAATACTCCCTCTATGATAGCCGCTCTCGGGCTGAATTTTAACGCGAGAGTTTTTTTAGCGAATAGTGTGATCGTATGCGAACGATCTTGTCAGCAGCAGGATCGAGGCGTAGTTTAGTTAATATGTTCGTATACGAACAAACTAATTGAGGTGCTGAATGAGATTGATTGTGGGAATGACGGGCGCGACGGGTGCGCCATTAGGCGTGGCGTTGTTGCAGGCGCTGCGGGAAATGCCGGAGGTGGAAACGCATCTGGTGATGTCGAAGTGGGCAAAAACCACGATTGAGCTGGAAACGCCCTTCACTGCGCATGACGTTGCTGCACTGGCGGATGTCGTCCATAGCCCGGCCGATCAGGCTGCCACCATCTCCTCCGGCTCGTTTCGCACCGACGGCATGATCGTCATTCCGTGCAGCATGAAAACGCTGGCGGGTATCCGCGCGGGCTACGCCGAAGGGCTGGTAGGGCGTGCGGCAGACGTGGTGCTGAAAGAGGGACGCAAGCTGGTGCTGGTTCCGCGTGAGACGCCGCTCAGCACCATCCATCTTGAGAACATGCTTGCCCTTTCCCGCATGGGCGTGGCGATGGTGCCGCCTATGCCTGCGTACTACAACCACCCACAAACCGCCGATGACATAACCCAGCATATCGTGACCCGCGTTCTCGACCAGTTTGGTCTGGAGCATAAAAAAGCCCGACGCTGGGAAGGTTTGCAGGCAGCGAAACATTTTTCACAGGAGAATAAAGATGGCATTTGATGATTTGAGAAGCTTCTTGCAGGCGCTCGATGAGCAAGGGCAGCTGCTGAAAATTGAGGAAGAGGTAAACGCTGAGCCGGATTTAGCGGCCGCCGCCAACGCTACCGGACGCATTGGCGATGGTGCGCCTGCGCTGTGGTTCGATAATATTCGCGGCTTCACCGATGCCCGTGTGGTGATGAACACTATCGGCTCGTGGCAAAACCACGCTATTTCGATGGGGCTGCCAGCAAATACCCCGGTGAAAAAACAGATCGACGAGTTTATTCGTCGCTGGGACAAATTCCCCGTCTCGCCAGAGCGTCGTGCAAATCCGGCCTGGGCGCAGAACACGGTGGACGGGGAAGACATCAACCTGTTCGACATTCTGCCGCTGTTCCGCCTGAACGACGGTGACGGGGGCTTTTATCTCGATAAAGCGTGCGTTGTCTCCCGCGATCCGCTCGACCCCGATCACTTCGGCAAGCAGAACGTCGGGATTTACCGTATGGAAGTGAAGGGCAAGCGTAAGCTCGGCCTGCAACCGGTGCCGATGCATGATATCGCGCTGCATCTGCATAAGGCAGAAGAGCGCGGCGAAGATCTGCCCATTGCTATTACGTTGGGTAACGATCCGATCATCACCCTGATGGGCGCCACGCCGCTGAAATACGATCAATCCGAGTATGAGATGGCCGGTGCGCTACGCGAAAGTCCGTATCCGATTGCGACGGCTCCGCTGACCGGTTTTGATGTGCCGTGGGGGTCGGAAGTGATCCTGGAAGGGGTGATTGAAGGCCGAAAACGTGAGATTGAAGGGCCATTCGGTGAGTTTACCGGACACTACTCCGGCGGGCGCAACATGACGGTCGTGCGCATTGATAAAGTCTCTTACCGCACAAAACCCATTTTCGAATCTCTCTACCTGGGGATGCCGTGGACCGAGATTGATTATCTGATGGGGCCCGCTACCTGCGTGCCGCTCTATCAGCAGCTGAAGGCGGAATTCCCGGAAGTGCAGGCGGTAAACGCCATGTACACCCACGGCCTGCTGGCGATTATCTCCACCAAAAAACGATACGGCGGTTTTGCCCGTGCAGTCGGGCTCCGCGCCATGACCACGCCACACGGTCTGGGTTACGTGAAAATGGTGATTATGGTGGATGAGGACGTCGATCCGTTTAACCTGCCGCAGGTGATGTGGGCGCTGTCATCGAAGGTCAATCCGGCTGGCGATCTGGTGCAGCTACCGAATATGTCTGTGCTGGAGCTTGACCCCGGCTCCAGCCCGGCGGGGATCACTGACAAGCTGATCATTGATGCCACCACCCCTGTCGCTCCGGACAACCGTGGTCACTACAGCCAGCCGGTACAGGATCTCCCTGAAACCAAAGCCTGGGCCGAAAAACTGACCGCGATGCTGGCGGCACGTCAATAAGGAGGAAAAAATGATTTGTCCACGTTGTGCCGATGAACATATTGAGGTGATGGCAACATCACCGGTGAAAGGTGTCTGGACGGTATACCAGTGTCAGCACTGTCTGTATACCTGGCGCGATACCGAACCGCTGCGCCGTACCAGCCGTGAGCATTACCCGGAAGCGTTCCGCATGACGCAGAAGGATATTGATGAAGCACCGCAGGTGCCGACGATCCCGCCGCTGCTGTAATAAAAAGCCCGGAGGCGCTGCGCTTACCGGGCGTTAATATTGTGCGATCTTTTGCCCGGTGGCGCTACGCTTACCGGGCCTACGGGTTTTGTAGGCCGGGTAAGGCGAAGCCGCCACCCGGCAAAAAAGACCGCAGAGAACTAAACCAGACTCTTCAACCGATAAATCCACTCCAGCGCCTGACGCGGCGTCAGCGAATCCGGATCGAGATTTTCCAGCGCTTCCACAGCCGGAGATGTCTCTTCCGGCACCGCCAGCAGTGACATCTGCGTACCATCTATCTGCGTAGCTGCCGCATTCGGTGACAAACTTTCCAGCTCACGCAATTTCTGACGCGCGCGCTTAATCACCTCTTTCGGCACACCCGCCAGCGCGGCGACGGCCAGGCCATAGCTCTTGCTTGCCGCGCCGTCCTGCACCGTGTGCATAAAGGCGATGGTGTCGCCGTGCTCAAGCGCATCAAGGTGGACGTTAGCCACGCCTTCCATTTTCTCTGGCAGCTGTGTCAGTTCGAAATAGTGCGTCGCGAACAGCGTCAGCGCCTTGATTTTATTCGCCAGACTTTCCGCGCACGCCCAGGCCAGGGACAGGCCGTCATAGGTGGAGGTACCGCGTCCTACTTCGTCCATCAACACCAGACTGTTCTCTGTCGCGTTATGCAGAATGTTGGCGGTTTCGGTCATCTCGACCATAAAGGTAGAGCGACCGCTCGCCAGATCGTCCGCCGCACCCACACGGGTGAAGATACGGTCGACAGGGCCAATCTCAACCTTCTGCGCCGGAACGTAGCTGCCGATGTAGGCGAGCAGCGCGATAAGGGCTGTCTGGCGCATATAGGTACTTTTACCGCCCATATTGGGGCCGGTAATGATCAGCATTCTTCGCTGCGGTGACAGGTTCAACGGGTTGGCAATAAACGGCTCGTTCAGCACCTGCTCAACCACCGGATGGCGACCTTCGGTAATGCGAATGCCGGGCTTGTCAGTAAAGGTTGGACAGGTGTAGTTCAGCGTTTCGGCGCGCTCGGCCAGGTTTACCAGCACATCCAGCTCGGCCAGCGCAGCGGCGCTCATTTGAAGGTCAGCCAGATGCGGCAACAGGATGTCGAACAGCTCGTCATACAGCTGTTTCTCCAGCGCCAGCGCTTTACCTTTCGACGTGAGCACTTTGTCTTCGTACTCTTTCAGCTCGGGAATAATGTAGCGCTCGGCATTTTTCAGCGTCTGGCGGCGAACGTAGTGAATCGGTGCCAGGTGGCTCTGCCCACGACTGATCTGGATATAGTAACCGTGTACGGCGTTGTAGCCGACTTTCAGGGTGTCGAGCCCCAGACGTTCACGCTCGCGGATTTCCAGCTTATCCAGATAATCCGTCGCGCCATCGGCCAGCGCACGCCATTCGTCCAGCTCTTCGTTATAACCCGGAGCAATAACCCCGCCATCCCGCACCAGAACAGGCGGCGCATCAATGATGGCGCGTTCCAGCAGTTCGCGAAGCTCGGTAAATTCGCCCATGGTTTCGCGCAGCTTTTGCACTGGCGCGCTGTCGATCTCTCCCAGCTGAGCGCGCAGTTCCGGCAACTGCTGGAAAGCGTGACGCATACGGGCGAGATCGCGTGGACGCGCGGTACGCAATGCCAGGCGCGCCAGGATACGCTCAAGGTCACCCACCTGACGCAGCACCGGCTGCAATTCGGTGTAACGATCCTGCAATGCGGCAATGGTTTGCTGACGGCCAATCAGCGTTTCGGTGTTGCGGATCGGCATATGCAGCCAGCGTTTGAGCATACGGCTGCCCATGGGGGTAACCGTGCTGTCAAGAACCGACGCCAGCGTATTTTCCATGCCGCCAGCGAGGTTCTGCGTGATCTCCAGGTTGCGGCGCGTGGCGGCATCCATGATGATGCTGTCCTGCTGACGCTCCATGGTAATTGAACGGATATGGGGCAGGGCGGTACGCTGCGTATCCTTCACGTACTGCAACAGGCAGCCTGCGGCACATAGCCCGCGCGGGGCATTTTCCACACCAAAGCCAATCAAATCGCGCGTGCCAAATTGCAGGTTCAGCTGCTGGCGCGCGGTATCAATTTCGAACTCCCACAGTGGACGACGACGCAGGCCGCGGCGACCTTCAATCAGCGCCATCTCGGCGAAATCCTCTGCATAAAGCAGTTCTGCCGGATTAGTGCGCTGTAGTTCAGCCGCCATGGTTTCACGGTCAGCCGGTTCACTCAGGCGAAAACGACCGGAGCTGATATCCAGCGTGGCGTAGCCAAACCCTTTACCGTCCTGCCAGATCGCCGCCAGCAGGTTATCCTGGCGCTCCTGAAGCAGGGCTTCATCGCTGATGGTTCCCGGCGTCACGATGCGTACGACCTTGCGCTCAACGGGGCCTTTCGACGTGGCCGGGTCGCCAATTTGTTCGCAGATAGCGACAGACTCGCCCTGGTTCACCAGCTTCGCCAGATAGTTTTCAACCGCGTGATGCGGGATACCCGCCATCGGGATGGGCTCGCCTGCCGACGCGCCACGTTTCGTCAGAGAAATGTCGAGCAGCTGAGACGCACGTTTCGCATCGTCATAAAAAAGCTCGTAAAAATCGCCCATACGGTAAAACAGCAGAATTTCCGGATGCTGTGCCTTCAGCTTCAGGTACTGCTGCATCATCGGCGTATGCGCGTCGAAATTGTCGATTGTGCTCATGGAGTTATGATATCCATTTCTTTGAAAATATTACGCTTTGAGCGGCTCAATGGCCGATTGTTCCTTCTATTGTCGCATGAAAAAAAGGTGCGGCGCAGAAAAAAGTCACGACTTTACGAGGCATCTTCCGCTATTAATTCAATGATGATTTTTCCGTGCTCGACGCCCACCCGAACCTGCGAGTTGGTGGTAAATCCCGCTTGTTCAAGCCAGTCGCCTTTCAGGCTTAGCGCTGCGTGTACGCTGTAGCGTTTTGGAATTTTCGTTTTACGGTCTTCATGACGTTTTCTGAAGTAACCCACTTTTAAGTGCCGATAGGGTTTGGCGATCGCGATCTGTTGCATAAGCTCTCCGGTGAATACGGTTATTTACACCTGTATAAAATACCAGTAAAACGCAGCGAGGGGAGGGGTAATTCTGGAAGGACGCTTCAGAAAACGGAATGCAATAACTGAAAATGTGCGGATAAAAAGGTATTATAAATACACTTTATTGTTGAGGACGACGTTATGTCCGGTAAACGTATTTCACGAGAAAAAAAGACGATCGCCAGAATGATCGCCCTGTACGAAAACAGGTGTCCGCACGCCATAAAAGAAGAGGGGCACTATTCGGCGCTTAAGGCTTATGCCGATAAGCGGCTGGATAAATGCGTGTTTGGTGAGGAAAAACCTGCCTGCAAACAGTGCCCGGTGCACTGTTATCAGCCCGCCCGACGGGAAGAGATGAAGCAGGTAATGCGCTGGGCAGGGCCACGTATGTTATGGCGTCATCCGATTCTGACCATCCGACATCTGATCGACGATCGTCGTCCGGTTCCGGAATTACCGGAAAAGTATCGGCCTAAAAAATAATCGTCTCAGCGCCGCAGTGGACGACAAATCACGCTCAGGGCTACGGCGCGGCGCAGGCAGACAGAAAAAGAGCACCAAATATCCCTGCGCCAGCGCGGGAGCAATATGTACCCGCTGACGGAATGACGGGTTATTTCAGGCTCTCTTTATCGATTCCCAGACGCTTCATACGCGAGAGCAGGGTAGTACGCTTCAGCCCCAGCCGTTGCGCCGCACCTTTCGGTCCGGCTACCACGCCGTTGGTCTCCTTCAGCACTCGCATAATGAGCTGATATTCATCTTCTCCCTCTTTCGCAAGCTCGCTTGCGGCCACGGTCGTTTCAGAGAGAGTAACCTCTGGCAGGGAGAGCTGGAGCACGTTCCCGCGCGTCAGCAGGACCGCGCGCTCAATGACGTTTTCCAGCTCGCGCACGTTCCCCGGCCACTCCATCGCCGAAAGGGTGCGTAGCGTTTCGGCAGGAATACTGTCGATATTTCGCCCCATCCGGCGGGCAATCTTCGCGGTAAAGGCTTTCACCAGCAGCGGAATATCTTCCGGGCGTTCGCGCAGCGGCGGCAGGCAGATCGGGAAGACGTTCAGACGATAGTAAAGATCGCTGCGAAACTCGCGGTCGGCGACCATTTTTTTCAGATCGCGGTTGGTGGCGGCAATCAGACGCACGTCGGTCTGGATCAGCTTGTTGCTGCCGAGACGCTCGAACTCCTGCTCCTGCAAAACGCGCAGCAGCTTAGGCTGAAGCTCCAGCGGCATATCGCCCACTTCGTCGAGGAACAATGAGCTTTTATCCGCCAGTTCAAAACGGCCCAGCCGCTGGCTGCTGGCGCCGGTAAACGCGCCGCGCTCGTGGCCGAACAGGTCGCTTTCCAGTAAGCCCGCAGGCATCGCCGCGCAGTTCATCTTCACCATCCGGCGGCTGTTGCGGTTGCTCAGGTTGTGGATCGCCCGGGCAATCAGCTCTTTCCCTGTGCCGGTTTCACCGAGGATCAGCACCGTGCTGTCGCTCTGCGCCACCATCTCCACCTGCTTGAGGATGTTGTACATGGCATCGCTGCGTCCGATGATTTCGCCAAACTCGCTGTCCACATTGTTGAGCTGCTCGGTCAGCGCCAGGTTTTCGTCCACCAGCCGTTCTTTCAGACGGTGGATCTCCTGATAGGCGAGGGCGTTATCCAGCGCAATGGAGATACGTTCGGCGATCTGGCGCAGCAGCTTCAGGTTGGCGGTGGTAAATACGGCTTCATCGCACTGCGCCAGTTTAAGCACGCCGAGCATGGTGTTGCCGGACATCAGCGGCAGCAGGCACAGGGTCTGGATCTTGTTGCCCCAGGTGTTAAACAGCATCCGCTCGTAGGGCGCTACCGGATCCTGCTCGCTGAGATTTAACAGCAGGATCTCTTTGCTTTTAAATACCCGTTCAGACAGGGTTCCCGCTTCGTCCACTTCGCTTTGCTCGTGCGCCGGGTTAGCTTCGTCGAGGTAGTGGGTGGAGTAGATGTTCAGCTTGCCCTTACGGTTGCCGCGCAGCGCAATGCTGATAGCATCGATCCTGAAATAGTGATGGATCTCTTTGGCGACTTCGCTCACCAGTTCGTCCATATCGAGACGCGACAGCACGGCATTGGTGATGGCGACCAGTATGCGGAAATTATCGCGCTCGCGGCTCAACAGGTCGTAATCCACGTTATTGGTGACGCGGCTTTGGATCTGCTCTGCCACGACGGCCACAATTTGCGTGAAGGTATGCAACCGCTCGTACTCCGCCTCGGTCCAGGGCTGGTCGTTATTACGGATAAACTCGCAGCCGCCAAAAATTTGCCCTTCCACCGCCAGCGGCAGCATGCTGTAGTGGCCGAACGGGTGGTAAAGGTTGCTCTCTGCCAGCTTCGGCCAGGCCTGGCGAAACTGGTCAAAATTGCAGTGCAGCGCTTCCGGGCGGGAGAGAATACGTCGCACCGGACCGTGGGCCAGAAACGTTTCATCTTCATATTCGAAGATTTTGCCGTTATCACGCGTTGAGAAATAGCTCGCGCGGTGGGTTGCGCTATGCCAGAGCACAATGGCGGCGCTGTCCGCCAGCGCTGATTGCCTGACCAGCCGCGTCAGGGCATCGCTCAGCGCGCCGAGGTCGGGCTGTTGTAAAAGTGTGCGCGTGATGTCAAACAGGCCCTGCTGTCCAAGATCGCTCATCGGTGTATACGGCATTATTGCTTTCCAATAGAAACTGGCAAAAAAGAGACATTCAGCGCTGACCGCTTTTGGCGCGGTCTAGCAAATTCGGGGTAACGGTTCATCGTGCGGCAGATCCAGCGTGCGCTTCACGCCGTAAAGCCCGATCAGGCGCACCCCTTTGCGCTCAACCACGTCGCCGATGATGGCCGCGTCTTTCCCTAAGGGATGTGCGCGCAGTTGTTCAAGTACGGCTTCCGCCGCCGTGCGTTCCACGCCGATCACCAGCTTGCCTTCGTTGGCAAAGTTAAGCGGGTCTAGCCCTAATAGCTCGCACAGCCCGCGTACAGCAGGCTTAACGGGCAGGCCGCGCTCGGTCAGTTCAATTCCGCAGCCGCTGCTTGCGGCAAATTCGTGTACGACGGCATTCACGCCGCCTCGCGTGGCGTCGCGCAGGGCTTTTACACCCGGCATGTCGCGCAGCGTCTGGATCAGCGGCGTGAGTACCGCGCAGTCACTGTGCAGCTCGCCATCCAGCCCTAAGCCTTCGCGCAGGTTCAGGATGGTTGCCCCGTGGCAGCCCAGCGTGCCGCTGACAATCAGCACGTCGCCTGCACAAAGCTGCTGCGCGCCCCAGTGAATGTCGGCGGGGATCGCCCCCATTCCGGCGGTGTTAATGAAGAGCTTATCAGCCGCGCCGCGCTGCACCACCTTGGTATCCCCGGTCACGATGGCGATCCCCGCCTCGCGGGCGGTGTGCGCCATGCTGTTGACCACCGCCGTGAGCGTCTCCATGGGTAACCCTTCTTCGAGGATAAACCCGCAGGAGAGGTAGCGGGGGATCGCGCCGCTGACGGCCACGTCGTTTGCCGTGCCGCAGACGGCGAGCTTGCCGATATCGCCGCCCGGGAAGAACAGCGGGTCAATCACGTAGCTGTCGGTAGAGAACGCCAGCCTGTCGCCGTGGGCGGTCAGGGCCGCGAGGTCAATACGCGCCTGATCTTCCTGCTCGGCGAGCCAGGGGTTGTTAAAGGCTTCCATGAACAGCCTGTTAATCAACTGCTGCATCGCCTGTCCACCGCTTCCGTGCGCCATTTCCACCGTGTTCATGCTTCACACTCCTGGTTGCGATAGTGATACCACGCGGCGCATGCCCCTTCGGAAGAGACCATCAGCGCGCCAAACGCGGTTTGCGGGTTACAGGCGTTGCCAAATAACGGGCAGTGATGAGGTTTGCATTTGCCGGTGAGTACGTCGCCACAGCGGGCGCGGGGATCGTCGCACACCTTCTGCGGCTGCGGGCGGAAATGCGCTTCGGCGTCGAAGGCGCGATACGCGGGCGTCAGGTGTACGCCGGATTCGGCAATCAGCCCCAGTCCGCGCCACTCGCTGTCGCCTTCGACGCTAAACACGTCGGCTATCGCCTGCTGTGCCCGTCTGTTACCTGCATCGGGCACCACGCGGCGATACTGATTTTCCACCACACTCAGGGCCGCTATTTTCTGCTCAACCAGCATGGTCACGCCTTGCAGTAGATCAAGTGGCTCGAAACCAGCCACCACTAACGGACGATTGTACTGTTCAGCGATAAAACCGTAGGCTTCTGTGCCGATCACCATGCTGACGTGTCCTGGTGCCAGGAAGGCGTCGATGCCGTTGTCCGGCGCTTCAAGCAGGCTACGCAGCGTGGGAATAAGCGTGATGTGCTGGCAGAAAAAGTAAAAGTTAGTGGCGTTGCGGGCTTTCGCCTGCTGGAGAGTGATAGCGGTGGCGGGCATGGTGGTTTCAAAACCCAGCCCGAAAAAGACCACCTTACGCTCAGGATTAGCCATCGCCAGCGTAAGGGCATCCATCGGTGAGTAGACGATTCGCACGTCCGCGCCGCGCGCCTTCGCCTGGAGCAGCGAGCCATTTTTTCCCGGTACGCGCATGGCGTCGCCGAAGGTGCAAAAAATCACACCGGGGCGGCTGGCGATGTCGAGACAGCTGTCGATGCGCCCCATCGGCAGCACGCACACCGGGCAGCCGGGGCCGTGGATAAATTCGATGTTCTCCGGCAGCAGCTGGTCGAGGCCAAATTTGAAGATGGCGTGGGTGTGTCCGCCGCACACCTCCATGATCCGCAGCGGTTTTTCTTTCGTGTAGTCCAGCAGGGACGCGCGGGTTTTCAGGCGATCGATAAGCTGCAACACCTGCTCAGGCGCGCGATATTCATCAACGTAACGCATGTGTTATCGTTCCTCACCATATAGCAGGGCACCCACGTCCGGCTCAACGTCGAACATATTCTGTAGCGCGTCCAGCGTGTCGCGGGCTTCTTCCTCATTAATCACGCTCATGGCAAACCCCACGTGGACCAGCACCCACTGGCCAAGACGCGATGCGCCGGTCTCATCGTGGCTGCCCACCAGCGTCAGATCGACATCGCGCAGGATGCCGCAGACCTCCACTTTGGCCTGATTGCCGTCGATCGAATGAATTTGTCCGGGGACGCCTATGCACATCGTTCGCTCTCCAGCCAGTTCAGCCAGGCATCCATCCCGTCGCCGTGCGTGGCGGAAACCAGCAGGATCTCAATGTCCGGGTTCACTTCCCGGGCGTAAGCCAGGCACTTATCCACGTCGAAATTCAGGTACGGCAGCAGGTCGACTTTGTTCAGCAGCATGAGGGAGGCGGCGGCAAACATATGTGGATACTTCAGCGGCTTGTCTTCCCCTTCGGTCACGGAGAGCACCGCCACTTTATGCCGCTCGCCGAGGTCGAAGCTTGCCGGGCAGACCAGGTTGCCGACGTTTTCAATAAACAGGATGCCGTTATCCGCCAGCGGCAGGCGCGGGGCGGCGTCGGCAATCATCTGCGCATCCAGGTGGCAGCCCTTGCCGGTGTTGACCTGAATCGCGGGCGTACCGGTTTCGCGGATGCGCGCCGCGTCGTTTACCGTTTGCTGATCGCCTTCGATAACGGCGCAGGAGACACGTTTATTCAGTCGTTTGAGGGTTTCGGTCAGCAGGGTGGTTTTACCGGAGCCGGGGCTGGAGACCAGGTTCAGTACCAGCTGTTGACGGGCGGCAAAGCGGGCGCGATTGCGGGCGGCGAGCTGGTTATTTTTGTCCAGCACATTGATCTCCACCTCCAGCATCTCGCGCTGGCTGATGCCCGGCGCGTGGGTGCCCGCTTCGCCGTGGCCGTAATGCAGGTCGCCCGCGTCTGAACGTTGTGGCGCAAAGGTGATGCCGGTCAATGCCGCCGCGGGACGCGGGGCAGGGGAAAAGGGCGCGGAGCGAAACGCGGAGTGGGGACGGTGTTCATCCCCTTCTATATACAGGTTGCCTTCAGCGCAACCGCAGGTACTACACATACATTACTCCTTCTCGATTTCGAGGCGTTGGATCTGCATACCGTCATCCGCCACGATGCGCAGCCCGCTGCTCTGGCACTGCGGACAGCGCTGTACCTTCGATGACAGCAGCGTGACGTACTGCTGACACTGCTCGCACCAGCACTCCGCCTGCTGCTCCTCGATATGCAGTGCGCAACCCTCCGCCAGCGTGCCGCGGCACACCAGCTCAAAACAGAAGGTGAGGGCGCTGGTCTCGACGCAGGAAAACGCCCCGACCTTCAGCCAGACGCCGGTCACGCGCTTCGCATGGTTCTGCACAGCCTGCTGTTCGATAAGTTCCAGTGCCCGCTGGCAGAGGGTGATTTCGTGCATGACGCCTCCTTAATGAATTGCCCCTTTAATGCAATAACAGTGCCAGCTTGATTTGCGTTACGGCGTGACGATGTCAACGCTGTCGAAATGACACGTCGACACCGCAGCGGTGACAGTGCGCATCTCTTTAAAATCCATATAAATCAATAAATTAAAAACTGGCACGAAACCTGCTTAACAGCCGCTAACTCCATTAACCGGATACCTTTTATGACTATTTGGGAAATTAGCGAAAAAGCGGATTACATCGCGCAACGTCATCAGCAGCTTCAGGATCAGTGGCACCTCTACTGCAACTCTCTGATTCAGGGGATCACCCTCTCAAAAGCCCGTCTGCACCATGCCATGAGCTGCGCGGCGCAGGGGGATATGCGCTTTGTGTTGTTTGGACACTTCACGATTTTTGTCACCCTGGCGGAGAGCTTCAACAGCCACACCATTGAGTATTACGTTGAGACAAAAGAGGGTGAAAAACAGTGTATTGCGAAAGCCCAACTGATGGCCGACGGCATGGTGGACGGTCACGTCAGCACCCGCGATCGCCAGCAGGTGCTGGAGCACTATCTGGAGAAAATCGCGCCGGTTTATAACGGCCTCTACGCTGCCGTTGAGCACGATCAGCCGATCAACCTGAAACAGCTGATCGACGGAAAATCCTCCGCGAACGTGGCCTGAAGAGCGAGTGTCGAGAAGTGTCGATAAGACAGTTTTTTTTCGTCAAAAATGACCATCACCAGAGGATGACCCGGTGAACCGTTTTGTAATTGCTGACTCGACGGTCTGTATTGGCTGTCGAACCTGTGAGGCGGCGTGCTCGGAAACACACCGCCTGCACGGGCTACAGTCCATGCCGCGCCTGCGCGTCATGCGTAATGAGAAAGAGTCTGCCCCGCAGCTCTGTCACCACTGTGAAGACGCGCCATGCGCGGGCGTCTGTCCCGTCAATGCCATCACCCGCGTTGACGGCGCGGTACAGCTGAACGAAAGCCTGTGCGTGAGCTGCAAGCTGTGCGGCATCGCCTGTCCGTTTGGTGCCATTGAGTTTTCCGGCAGCCGTCCGCTGCATATTCCGGCGAATGCCAACACCCCGAAAGCGCCGCCTGCGCCGCCGGCACCGGCACGCGTGAGCACGCTGCTGGACTGGGTGCCGGGCATTCGCGCCGTCGCGGTGAAGTGCGACCTGTGCAGCTTCGATGAACAAGGTCCGGCCTGCGTGCGCACCTGTCCGACCAAAGCGTTAATTCTGGTTAATATTCGCGACATCGCCCGCACCAGCAAACGCAAGCGCGAGCTGACCATCAATACTGACGTCGGCGATCTTTCGCTGCTGCGGGCGCTTAACGAGGGGGCGAAATGAACGCGATAGTTATGATGACCAGCGGCGTGGCCTGGTTTGCCGCCGCCGCTGTCCTGGCGCTGCTCCTCTCCTTCCATAAAACGCTGAGCGGCTGGATCGCCGGTATCGGCGGGGCGGTCGGCAGCCTGATGACGCTGGCGGCGGGCGGCGTTGTCCTGATCGACGGCCAATCCGTCGACACCCTCATCCCGCTGATTCACCACGCCGTTGAGCTTACGCCGCTAAATGCCATCTGGCTGGTCACCTTTGGTCTGTGTGGGCTGTTTATCAGCCTGTTTAATATCGACTGGCACCGCCATCAGCACACCAACGCCAACGGCCTGCTGGTCAACCTGTTGATGGCCGCCGCGGTCTGCACCGTTGTCGCCAGCAACCTCGGCGCGCTGGTGGTGATGGCTGAAATCATGGCCCTGTGCGGCGTGTTCCTGACCGGATGCAGCGCCTCCGGCAAGCTGTGGTTTGCGCTCGGACGACTCGGTACGCTGCTGCTGGCGCTGGCCTGCTGGCTGGTGTGGCAGCGTTTCGGCACGCTGGACTTTGCCGTGCTTAACGGCCAGCCGCTGGGGAATGACGTCTGGCTGTTGGGCGTAGTCGGTTTTGGCCTGCTGGCCGGGATTATCCCGCTGCACGGCTGGGTGCCGCAGGCGCATGCCAATGCCTCGGCCCCGGCTGCCGCGCTGTTCTCCACCGTGGTGATGAAGGTCGGTCTGTTCGGCATCCTGACGATAACCCTGACGGGCGGCCAGCCGCCGCTGTGGTGGGGCGTGGCGCTGCTGATTGCGGGGATGATCACCGCATTTGTCGGCGGGCTGTACGCCCTGATGGAGCATAACATCCAGCGCCTGCTGGCGTACCACACCCAGGAGAATATCGGCATCATCCTGCTCGGCATGGGCGCGGGTGTCAGCGGGCTGGCGCTCAACCAGCCGGCGCTGATTGCCGCCGGGTTTATTGGCGGTCTGTATCACCTTATCAACCACAGCCTGTTTAAAAGCACCCTGTTCCTCGGCGCGGGCAGCGTCTGGTTTCGCACCGGGCACCGCGATATTGAAAAGCTCGGCGGGATTGGCAAAAAAATGCCCGTCATTTCGCTGGCGATGCTGGTCGGGCTGATGGCGATGGCCGCGCTGCCGCCGCTGAACGGCTTTGCCGGGGAGTGGGTGATCTATCAATCCTTCTTCGCGCTCGGCCAGAGCGACGCGTTTATCGCGCGGCTGCTCGGCCCGCTGCTGGCGGTTGGGCTGGCGATTACCGGGGCGCTGGCGGTGATGTGTATGGCGAAGGTTTACGGCGTCACCTTCCTGGGCGCGCCGCGCACCCGCGAAGCGGAAAACGCCTGTTGCGCCCCGGTGCTGATGGCCACCAGCGTGTTCGCGCTGGCGCTGTGCTGTATCGCAGGTGGGGTTGCCGCGCCGTGGCTGCTGCCGCTTCTGGGCCACGCCATTCCGCTGCCGCTGGCTACGGCGCATACCGTCGTGTCCCAGCCGATGATGGCGCTGCTGCTGATTGCCGCGCCGCTCCTGCCGTTCGTGCTGATGCTGTTCTTCAGACGCGACCGTCTCGCCTCCCGCTCGCGCGGCGCGGCGTGGGCCTGCGGCTACGAACACGAGCAGTCGATGGTCATCACCGCCCACGGTTTCGCCATGCCGGTGAAGGAGAACTTCGCCGCCGTGCTGAAGCTGCGCCACTGGCTGAACCCGGTGGGCTGGGTGCCGGGCTGGCAGAGTGCCGCCGTGCCCGTGCTGTTCCGTCGCCTGGCGCTGATCGAGCTGGCGGTGCTGGTGGTGATTGTCATTTCACGAGGAGCCTGACATGAGTTTGTTACTGGCAATACTTCAGGCGCTGGTGCTGTTTGCCGCCGCGCCGCTGCTGTCGGGCATCACGCGCGTGGCGCGCGCCCGGCTGCACAACCGTCGCGGGCCTGGCGTGCTCCAGGAGTACCGCGATCTCTTCAAGCTGCTCTCCCGTCAGAGCGTCGCGCCGGATGCCGCAGGTTGGGTGTTCCGCCTGACACCGTTCGTGATGGTCGGCGTGATGCTGACCATCGCCACCGCGCTGCCGGTAGTGACGGTGGGCTCGCCGCTGCCCGTGCTTGGCGATCTGATTACGCTGATCTACCTCTTCGCCATCGCGCGTTTCTTCTTTGCGATTGCGGGCCTGGACACCGGCAGCCCGTTTACGGGTATCGGCGCCAGTCGTGAGGCGATGCTCGGCGTGCTGGTTGAGCCAATTCTGCTGCTGGGGCTGTGGGTCGCCGCGCAGGTTGCTGGCTCGACCCACATCAGTTTCATCACCGACACCGTTTACCACTGGCCGGTTTCACGTTCGCTCCCGCTGGTGCTGGCGCTCTGCGCCTGCGCGTTCGCCACCTTTATCGAGATGGGCAAGCTGCCGTTCGATCTCGCGGAAGCGGAGCAGGAATTGCAGGAGGGGCCACTCACCGAGTACAGCGGCTACGGCTTTGCGGTGCTGAAGTGGGGCATCAGCCTCAAGCAGCTGGTGGTGTTGCAGATGTTCGTCGGCGTTTTCTTCCCGTGGGGGCAGATGACGCACTTCTCTGCGGGCGGCCTGCTGCTGGCCGTTGTGGTGGCTGCGCTCAAGCTGCTTATCGGCGTGCTGGTGATTGCCCTGTTTGAAAACAGCATGGCGCGCCTGCGTTTTGTCGAAACGTCACGCATTACCTGGGCTGGTTTTGGTTTTGCATTTTTAGCGTTCGTCTCCTTGCTGGTGGCGTGATTAAAGAGAGTGTTTATGTCTGAAGAAAAGAAAGGTCAGCAGTATCTCGCCGCGTTGCATCAGGCTTTCCCGGGCGTGGTGCTGGAGGAGTCATGGCAAACCAAAGACCAGGTAACCGTCACCATTAAGGTGAACTACCTGCCGGAAGTGGTGGAGTTTCTTTACTACCAGCAGGGCGGCTGGCTGTCGGTGCTGTTCGGCAACGACGAGCGTCAGCTGTGCGGCAACTATGCGGTGTACTACGTGATGTCGATGGAGCAGGGCGAGAAGTGCTGGCTCACCGTGCGCGTCGAAGTTGACCCGAACAAGCCGGAGTACCCGTCCGTCACGCCGCGCGTACCCGCCGCCGTCTGGGGCGAGCGCGAAGTGCGCGACATGTACGGCCTGGTGCCGGTTGGTCTGCCTGACGAGCGTCGCCTGGTGCTGCCGGACGACTGGCCGGATGAACTCTATCCGCTGCGCAAGGACAGCATGGACTACCGCCAGCGTCCGGCCCCGACAACCGACAGCGAAACCTACGAGTTCATCAACGAGCTGGGCAGCAAGAAGAATAATGTGGTGCCGATCGGCCCGCTGCACGTCACCTCTGACGAACCGGGCCACTTCCGCCTGTTCGTCGACGGCGAAAACATTATCGACGCCGACTACCGCCTGTTCTACGTCCACCGCGGCATGGAGAAGCTGGCGGAGACCCGCATGGGCTACAACGAAGTCACGTTTCTTTCTGACCGCGTGTGCGGCATCTGCGGCTTTGCCCACAGCACCGCCTACACCACCTCGGTGGAGAACGGCATGGGGATCGTGGTGCCGGAACGCGCGCAGATGATCCGCGCCATTCTGCTGGAGGTGGAACGCCTGCACTCACACCTGCTGAACCTCGGCCTGGCCTGCCACTTCGTCGGCTTTGACTCCGGGTTTATGCAGTTCTTCCGCGTGCGTGAGGCATCAATGAAGATGGCGGAGATCCTCACCGGGGCGCGTAAAACCTACGGCCTGAACCTGATCGGCGGGATCCGCCGCGACCTGCTGAAGGACGACATGATCCAGACCCGCCAGCTGGCGCAGCAGATGCGCCGGGACGTGCAGGAGCTGGTGGACATGCTGCTCAGCACGCCAAACATCGAGCAGCGCACCGTCGGGATTGGTCGTCTTGACCCGGAAATCGCCCGCGACTTCAGCAACGTCGGTCCAATGGTGCGCGCCAGCGGCCACGCCCGCGACACCCGCGCCGATCACCCGTTCGTCGGCTACGGCCTGCTGCCGATGACCGTGCACAGCGAGCAGGGCTGCGACGTCATCTCCCGCCTGAAGGTGCGCATCAACGAGGTGTTTACTGCGCTGAACATGATCGACTACGGCCTCGATAACCTGCCGGGCGGCCCGCTGATGGTGGAAGGCTTCACCTACATTCCAAACCGCTTTGCCCTCGGATTCGCCGAAGCGCCGCGCGGGGATGACATTCACTGGAGCATGACCGGCGACAACCAGAAGCTCTACCGCTGGCGCTGCCGTGCGGCGACCTACGCCAACTGGCCAACCCTGCGCTACATGCTGCGCGGTAACACCGTCTCTGACGCGCCGCTGATCATCGGCAGCCTCGACCCGTGCTACTCCTGCACCGACCGCATGACCGTCGTGGACGTGCGCAAGAAGAAAAGCCAGGTGGTGCCGTACAAAGAGCTTGAGCGCTACAGCATCGAGCGTAAGAACTCGCCGCTGAAATAAGGACTCGTCATGTTTACCTTTATCAAAAAAGTGATCAAAACCGGCGCGCAGACCAGCAGTTATCCGCTGGAGCCGATGCCGGTGGATAAAAACTTTCGCGGCAAGCCGGAGCACAACCCGCAGCAGTGCATCGGCTGCGCGGCCTGCGTCAACGCCTGCCCGTCGAATGCCTTAACGGTGGAAACGGACCTGAAAACCGGCGAGCTGGCCTGGCAGTTTAACCTCGGGCGCTGCATCTTCTGCGGCCGCTGCGAGGAGGTCTGCCCGACGGTAGCCATTCGCCTGTCTCAGGAGTACGAGCTGGCGGTGTGGAAAAAAGAGGATTTCCTCCAGCAGTCGCGCTTTGCGCTGTGCAACTGCCGCGTCTGCAAGCGTCCGTTCGCCGTGCAAAAAGAGATCGACTACGCCATCGCGCTGCTGAAGCACAACGGCGACGTGCGTGCGGAGCATCACCGTGAAAGCTTCGAAACCTGCCCGGAGTGCAAACGTCAGAAATGCCTGCTGCCGTCTGACCGCATCGATTTAACCCGTCATATGAGAGAGGCCAGCTGATGGAAAACTTACTCGGCCCGCGCGACG
The DNA here is from genome assembly GCF_001729745.1 of Enterobacter hormaechei subsp. hoffmannii. GTDB lineage: Bacteria > Pseudomonadota > Gammaproteobacteria > Enterobacterales > Enterobacteriaceae > Enterobacter > Enterobacter intestinihominis. The sequence goes on along the minus strand of NZ_CP017186.1, from coordinate 3,519,608 downwards.
CTAACGGCATTCCGGTGCCGCTGACGGTGGAGGAGTCCATCGCCAGCATGAAGGCGTCGTTGCTGAAAAAAATCAAACGCTCGGCCTACGTCTATCGCGTGGACTGCGGCGGCTGCAACGGCTGTGAGATCGAAATCTTCGCCACCCTGTCGCCGCTGTTTGACGCCGAACGCTTCGGCATCAAAGTGGTGCCGTCCCCGCGCCACGCGGATATCCTGCTGTTCACCGGCGCGGTCACCCGCGCGATGCGCTCGCCTGCGCTGCGCGCCTGGCAGTCTGCGCCGGATCCGAAAATCTGCATCTCCTACGGCGCCTGCGGCAACAGCGGCGGCATCTTCCACGATCTTTACTGCGTCTGGGGCGGCACCGACAAAATCGTGCCGGTGGACGTTTACATTCCGGGCTGCCCGCCGACGCCCGCCGCCACGCTGTACGGTTTTGCCATGGCGCTCGGCCTGCTGGAGCAGAAGATCCACGCCCGCGAGCCGGGCGAGCTGGACAACCAGCCAGCCACTCTCCTGCACCCGGATATGGTGCAGCCGCTGCGGGTGAAGATCGACCGCACGGCGCGCAGGCTGGCGGGGTACCGCTATGGCCGTCAGATTGCCGACGATTATCTGCGCCTGCTGAGCCAGGGCGACCATCAGGTGGCGCGCTGGCTGGAGGCCGAGAACGATCCGCGTCTCAATGAGATCGTGGCAAACCTGAACAGTATTGTGGATGAGGCGCGTATCCGATGAGTGAAACGGTGGTGTTCAGCCAGCTGAGCCGTAAGTTTATTGATGAGAACGATGCCACGCCGGATGCGGCGCAGCAGGTGGTCTATTACAGCCTGGCGATTGGGCACCACCTCGGGGTGATCGACTGCCTGGAGGCGGCGTTAAGCTGCCCGTGGCCCGAGTACCTGGCGTGGATCGCCACGCTGGAGGAGGGCAGCGTGGCGCGGCGCAAAATGGAGGGCGTGCCGAAGTACGGCGAGATCGTTATAGACGCCAACCATATCACGATGCTCGCCAACGCCTTTGACGCGGTGCTGAGCGTACAAACCCCGGCGCAGCAGGCGTGGAGCAAAACGCTGCTCGGCATGCTGCACGATATTCATCAGGAGAGCGCCATCTACCTGATGGTGAGGAGATTACGTGACTGACGTTTTACTGTGTGTCGGCAACAGCATGATGGGCGACGACGGCGCGGGCCCGCTGCTGGCGGAGATGTGCGCCGCGAACCCGCCAGGCAACTGGGTGGTGATTGACGGCGGCAGCGCGCCGGAAAACGACGTGGTGGCCATTCGCGAGCTGCGCCCGGACAGGTTGTTAATCGTCGATGCCACCGATATGGGGCTCAACCCCGGCGAGATCCGCCTGATTGACCCGGACGACATCGCCGAGATGTTTATGATGACCACCCACAACATGCCGCTGAACTACCTGGTGGATCAGATTAAAGACGACGTGGGTGAGGTGCTGTTTCTGGGCATTCAGCCGGACATCGTCGGGTTTTATTATCCGATGACGCCGCCGGTGAAAGAGGCGGTGGACGTGGTGTATTCACGGCTTGCCGGGTGGGTTGGGGACGGGGGTTTTCAGCCCCTCACCCCGGCCCTCTCCCCAGAGGGGAGAGGGTGAAAACCGCATCGAGCAGTTTGTAGGCCGGGTAAGGCAACGCCGCCACCCGGCAAAACAGGCTACGCCAGATCCGCCCCGTTACTCGCAATCACCTTCTTATACCACCAGAACGATTTCTTGCGCTTGCGGTCCAGCGTGCCGTTCCCGGCGTCGTCGCGGTCGACGTAGACAAACCCGTAGCGCTTACTCATCTCCCCGGTTGAGGCCGAGACCAGGTCAATGCAGCCCCAGGTGGTGTAGCCCATCAGCGGGACGCCGTCCTCAATCGCGTCACCCATCGCACGGATATGCTCGCGCAGGTAGCTGATGCGGTAGTCGTCGTTGATCTCGCCGTTTTCATCAATGACGTCCTTCGCCCCGAGGCCGTTTTCCACCAGGAACAGCGGCTTCTGGTAGCGGTCATACATCATGTTCATGGTGATGCGCAGCCCGAGCGGGTCGATGCCCCAGCCCCACTCGCTCACCTGAATATGCGGGTTGCGCAGGGACTTCACGATGTTCGCCGCGCTGGTGTTGCCCGCGTTCATATCCGCCGACGCGCAGCGCGAGGCGTAATAACTGAACGAGGCAAAGTCGACGGTGTTTTTCAGCAGGTCGTCGTCGCCGGGGTCTTTCACAATCACCACCCCTTTCTCGCGGAACACGCGGGCGGAGTAGGCCGGATAGCTGCCGCGCGCCTGCACGTCGATAAAGAACAGGTTCTCGCGATCTTTCTCCAGTGCCATCCACACGTCTTCCGGCTTGCAGGAGTACGGGTAGAAATTGCCACCCGCCAGCATGCAGCCGACCTGGTTTTCCGGGTTCACCTCGTGGGCGATTTTGGTCGCCAGCGCGCTCGCCACCAGCTCGTGGTGCGCGGCCTGGTATTTCACCTGATCTTCGTTTTCCCCTTCCTCAAACACCAGCCCCGCGCCGGAGAACGGGCTGTGCAGCATGATGTTGATTTCATTGAAGGTCAGCCAGTATTTCACCAGCCCGTTAAACGCCTCGAAGCAGGTGCGGGCGTAGCGGGCAAAGAAATCCACCATCTTACGGTTGCGCCAGGAGCCGTACTCCGTCACCAGGTGCATCGGCACGTCGAAGTGGCAGAGCGTGACCAGCGGCTCGATGTTGTACTTTTTGCACTCCTCGAACACCGCGCGGTAGAAGGCAATGCCTTCCTGATTCGGCAGCGGTTCGTCGCCGTTCGGGTAGAGGCGGCTCCAGGCAATCGAGGTGCGGAACACCGTAAAGCCCATCTCCGCCATCAGGGCGATGTCTTCTTTATAGCGATGGTAAAAATCAATCGCCTCGTGGCTCGGGTAGAATTCGTCGTCCCGCAACGAAAACCGTTTTTCCTTGCCGACTTTTACCGCCAGACGGTTTGCGCCGTGGGGGATCATGTCGACCGTCGTCAGTCCTTTGCCGCCTTCACGGTAAGCCCCTTCACTCTGGTTGGCGGCAAGCGCGCCGCCCCATAAAAATCCTTGTGGAAAAACAGACATTCTTACCTCGCTTTCAGTTTATGCTTCTGCTGCTTTGTTCTGTACCGGTGCGGTTTGCAGGGCGCGTGCTTTTTCGGCTTCGTCTTCTACCGGGATATCCTCAAACCCTAACAGCAGGGTCAGCACAAACGACAGCACCACCGCCAGACCCATCACGCCAAACACCCAGACGATGGTCATCGGGTTGGCCGGGTCGAAGAACTGCACGCTGGTGAACAGCCCCGGCGCCGCCATCGAGTGGCTGGCAAGACCTGCCATGCCCGCCACCGCGCCGCAGATAAAACCGCTGATCAGGCTCGCAATCAGCGGACGCTTCAGGCGTACCGCCACGCCGTACAGGGCCGGTTCAGAGATCCCCGCCATGATGGCGGAGGCCGCAGCCGCCAGCGCCGTCTGGCGCAGCTCCGGGTTTTTGGTTTTCCACGCCACCGCCAGCGACGAACCGCCGAGCGACAGGTTGGCGCCGATTTCCGACGGCATCACCATCCCTTCTTTGCCCGTTTCGGCAATGGTCTGGATGATGGTCGGCGTAAACACGCGGTGCATCCCGGTCATCACCAGCAGCGGCCACAGCGCGCCCATAATGGCAACGGAGAGCCAGCCCAGATAACCGTGAATGGTGTAGACCAGCGCGGAGATGGCGCTGCCGATCCAGATCCCGAGCGGGCCAATCAGTACGATGGCGAGCGGGGCGGCAATCAGCACGATCAGCATCGGCTTGAGGAAGTTTTTCGTCACTGCCGGGGTGATGCGATCCACCCAGCGTTCGATATACGACAGGCACCAGGTCATCACCAGGGCCGGGATAACGGTATAGGTGTATTTCACCGCCGTCACCGGAATTAAGGCAAATTCTACATGCTCGCCCTGCGCCGCTTTCGCCATCAGCTCGATAAAGCTCGGGTGAACCAGTACGCCCGCAATGGCTATCGCCAGGGACATGTTGGTTTTGAACTTCACCGCTGCGGAAGCCGCCACCATCAGCGGCAGGAAGAAGAACGCGCCGTCGCCAATAACGGTCAGGATCGTCAGCGTCGGGTCACCTTTGCCCAGCACGCCGGTCATCTCAAGGATCATCGCCAGCAGCTTGACCATCGACCCGCCGATGATCGCCGGGATCAGCGGAGACATGGTGCCGATCAGCGCGTCGAGGATCCCGGCGCCAATCCGGCGCAGCGTAAGCTTCTGTGGACCTTCCGCTACGGCAGGTTGCAGGTTGGCGGGCAGCAGGCTCACCACTTCACGGTATGCCTGGGACACGGTGTTGCCGATGATCACCTGGCACTGGTTGTCGTTGCGCACCACGCCGAGCACGCCGCTGATGCTTTTCAGACGCGCGGCGTCGGTAAGGCTTTCGTCTTTCAGAACGAAGCGCAGGCGCGTCATGCAGTGGGTGACGGCGATGATGTTCTCTTTACCGCCCAGCGCGCTAACCACGTCATTTGCCAGCGCAGCGTAATTTTTTGCCATCGGATGTGATCCTGTTATCGTTGTGAGAAGTGTAGGAAACCGGTTTCACATAATCATCATGAGTTTCTTTTAATGAAACAAGACCACTTTTTATGCATTTTTTCGTTTCGTGATGACGATCACTCGTGGCCGAAAAAAGCGTGATAACGCCGCTGCGACAATTTTTCTGCGGTGAAGTACACTGCGGCTCATCGGTTTTGAATGGAATAACACTATGACCACGATGCTGGAAGTGGCGAAGCGGGCAGGCGTGTCGAAAGCGACGGTCTCCCGGGTGCTGTCGGGGAACGGTTACGTCAGCCAGGAGACGAAAGACCGCGTGTTTCAGGCCATCGAAGAGAGCGGGTATCGCCCCAATCTGCTGGCGCGAAACCTGGCGACCAAACGCACCCAGACCCTGGGGCTGGTGGTGACAAACACCCTGTACCATGGGGTCTACTTTAGCGAGCTGCTGTTTAACGCCGCGCGGATGACGGAAGAGAAGGGGCGTCAGCTGATCCTGGCGGACGGCAAGCACAGCGCCGAAGAGGAGCGCGAGGCGATCCAGTACCTGCTCGACATGCGCTGCGACGCGGTGATCATCTACCCGCGTTTTCTGAGCGTGGAAGCGCTGGACGAAATTATTGAGAAATGCGAGCAGCCGATTATGGTGCTCAACCGCCGTTTGCGGAAAAACAGCAGCCACAGCGTCTGGTCCGATCATAAAGCGTCGTGTCAGGACGCAGTATCGCAGTTGATCGCGAAAGGCCACCGGGAGATTGCGTTTATCACCGGTTCGCTGGATTCCCCCACCGGCGTGGAGCGTCTTTCCGGCTACAAGGACGCGTTGGCGCAGCACGGCATTGCCCTGCGTGACCCGCTGATCGCCGAAGGGAAGTGGAGCCCGGCCAGCGGCGCGGCGGCGGTCTCTCAGCTGCTCACCCGCGGCGAAACGTTTACCGCGCTGGTGGCGAGTAACGACGATATGGCGATTGGTGCCATCAGGCAGTTGCACGAGAGCGGCGTCGCCACGCCGGGCGCGGTGTCCGTCATCGGCTTTGACGACGTGGCAATCGCGCCCTATATCGTGCCGTCCCTCTCCAGCGTGCGTATTCCGGTAACGGAGATGATCCAGGAGACCATCAGCCGCCTGATCTTCATGCTCGACGGCGGTGAGTTTAAGCCTCAGCAAACTTTTTCCGGCGAGCTTATCCTGCGCGGCTCCGTCATTGACGGCCCGCATCGCTGACGTCGACATCTGTCATCGTCACAAATGACGATGACAGATCCTCTTCTTTTTTATTTATCTTCAAAATCAATGCATTAAATATTGGCACGGTTTATGAATAGCTTCGCGCATAACAGTTATGCCGGAGAAGCAGATGAACCGTTTTATTATGGCCGATGCCAGCAAATGCATTGGTTGCCGTACCTGTGAAGTGGCGTGCGTGGTTTCCCATCAGGCGGAGCAGGATTGCGCCTCCCTGACCCCCGATACCTTCCTGCCGCGCATCCACGTCATTAAAGGCGTGAATATTTCCACTGCCGCTATCTGTCGCCAGTGCGAAGACGCGCCGTGCGCCAACGTCTGTCCGAACGGGGCGATTAAGCGCGAGAAAGGCTTTGTGCATGTGATGCAGGAGCGCTGCATCGGGTGCAAAACCTGTGTGGTGGCGTGTCCGTATGGCGCGATGGAGGTGGTCGTTCGCCCGGTGGTGCGCAACAGCGGTATCGGGCTCAGCGTGCGCGCGGAGAAAGCCGAAGCCAATAAATGTGACCTCTGCTACCACCGCGACGCCGGTCCGGCGTGTATGGAAGCCTGTCCGACGCATGCGCTGGTCTGCGTCGATCGCGATAAGCTCGAACAGATGAGTGCCGAAAAACGCCGCCGTGCGGCGTTCGACACCTCGTCATCGCTGCTGTTTTAAGCTGCAATGCGCGTTAACGGCGTACAGCTTCGGGTGCGCGGCAAGGTGCAGGGGGTAGGATTTCGTCCCTTCGTCTGGCAGCTTGCACACCAGCTGGGGCTGGCGGGCGACGTGTGCAACGACGGAGAGGGTGTCCTGGTGCGTCTCGCGGGTAGTGGGGGTGACTTTACCGCGAGACTGCGCCAGGACTGCCCACCGCTGGCGCGCATCGATCGCGTTGAAACGCAGCCGTACAGCTGGAATACGCTGCCGGATGAGTTTGTCATCCGCCACAGCGAGAGCGGGGCGATGGATACGCAAATCGTCCCGGATGCCGCCACCTGTCCCGCGTGCCTGGCGGAGATGCGCGATCCGCGCGAGCGCCGTTATCGCTACCCGTTTATCAACTGCACCCACTGCGGGCCGCGGTTTACCATTATCCGCGCCATGCCCTATGACCGCCCGGCCACGTCAATGGCGCCTTTCCCGCTCTGTGTGCCCTGTGAAACGGAGTACCGCAACCCGGCTGACCGGCGTTTTCACGCCCAGCCGGTGGCCTGCCCGGACTGCGGTCCGCAGCTGGAGTGGCAAGCCGGGGATGCTGCCACCACCCGCGAATCGGCGTTAAGCGCGGCGGTGGAGAGATTGAAAAACGGCGGGATTGTGGCGGTCAAAGGGCTGGGCGGATTTCACCTGGTCTGCGACGCGCTTAACCCACAGGCGATTCGGAAATTGCGGGCACGCAAGCAGCGCCCGACCAAGCCGCTGGCAGTGATGATCCCGCATGCGAACGATCTGCCGGAGGCCATCCAGACGCTGTTACGTTCACCCGCTGCGCCGATTGTGCTGACGCCAAAAGCCTGCCTTCCTGCATTTCCTGAGGAGATTGCGCCGGGGCTGACTACGGTCGGCGTAATGCTACCTGCGAACCCGCTCCAGCATTTGCTGATGTTGGACTGCCATCGCCCGCTGGTGATGACCTCCGGCAACCTCAGCGGCCATCCACCCGCCATAAGCAACCAGCAGGCGCTGGAAGAACTCAGTGACATCGCTGACGGCTTCCTGCTGCACAACCGCGATATTCTTCAACGGATGGATGATTCAGTAATGGATCGGGACGGTGCGATGCTGCGTCGCGCACGCGGTTTTGTGCCGGATGCCATCACATTGCCCGCCGGATTCCGCGATATCTCGCCCATGTTATGCACCGGCGCGGAGATGAAAAATACCTTCTGCCTGGTGCGTGGCAACCAGGCGGTGCTGAGCCAGCATTTTGGCGATCTGAGCGACGAGGGCATAGAGGCGCAGTGGCGCAGTGCGCTCTCGACGATGCAGGACATCTACGCCTTCCAGCCAGAGCGCGTGGTGTGCGATGCCCATCCGGGATATCACGCCCGACAGTGGGCCCGGGCGCAGGCGCTGCCCGTTGAGACCGTGCTGCATCATCATGCGCATGCAGCAGCGTGTCTGGCGGAGAATGGCTGGCCGCTCGACGGCGGGGATGTTATTGCCCTGACGCTGGATGGGATCGGTATGGGTGAGAACGGCGCGATGTGGGGCGGCGAGTGCCTGCGGGTGAACTATCGCGACTGCGAACGGCTGGGCGGTCTGCCAGCCGTTGCGCTGCCGGGGGGCGATCTGGCGGCAAAACAGCCGTGGCGCAATTTGCTCGCCCACTGTCTGGCGTTCGTACCTGACTGGCAGCAGTACCCGGAAACAGAGGCGGTACAGCGTCAAAACTGGCCGCTGCTGGCAACGGCAGTGTCGCGCGGTATCAATGCGCCGCGGGCCTCCTCCTGTGGTCGTCTGTTCGACGCCGTGGCCTGTGCGCTGGGCATTGAAACGCAACGCTATGAGGGCGAAGCCGCGTGCCGGGTGGAGGCGCTGGCCGAACGCTGTCCAGGGGTTGATCATCCGGTGACGCTCAAGACGGATAACCTTGCGCTGTTCTGGCAGCAGTGGCTGGCCTGGCGGGCGGAGCCCGGCGAGCGCGCCTGGGCCTTTCACGATGCGCTGGCAAAAGGGCTGAGCGAACTGGCGGCAACGCATGCGCGCCGACGGTCGCTCTCTACGGTGTGCTTCAGCGGAGGTGTCCTTCACAACCGCCTGCTACGCGCGCGCCTTCGTCATTACCTTTCTGATTTCACGCTTCTTTTTCCTTCGCGCCTGCCCGCAGGCGACGGAGCGATCTCCTTCGGGCAGGCGGTGGTTGCTGCCGCCCGATCATGTTCACAAAGGATTTAAAATGTTACGACTTTTACGCAATGAACCTCGTGCAGCGTGCCTGCTGCTGGCTCTGGTGATGGCTAACCTGCTGGCCTGGGGGCTGGCGTGGCACACCTTTAGCGGCAGTACGGCGCTGATGGCGGCCAGCCTGCTGGCCTGGTGTTACGGACTGCGTCATGCGGTGGATGCCGACCATATCGCCGCGATTGATACCGTGACGCGTAAGATGATGCAGCAGGGCAAGCGCCCGTCCGGCGTGGGGGCATGGTTTTCCCTCGGACACTCCACCATCGTGGTGCTGGCCTCCATTGCCATCGCCGCCACCGCCACGGCGTTTCAGAAAAATATGGAATGGTTCCACGAAACCGGCAGCCTGATTGGCACCGCCGTCTCCGCCACCTTCCTGCTGGCGATGGCGCTGGTGAATATGGTGATCCTGCGCGGCGTCTGGCGCAGTTTTCAGGCACTGAAACACGGCAGGCCCGTGCAGGGCGACATCACGCTGCCTGCCCAGGGTGGCGTCATGAACTGGCTGTTCGGCAAAACCTTCCGCCTCGTCAATAAAAGCTGGCAGATGTATCTGGTGGGCTTCCTGTTTGGCCTCGGCTTTGACACTGCCACCGAAATCGGCGTGCTGGGGATCTCCGCCGCCAGCGCCTCCAGCGGGATGTCGGTGTGGTCGATCATGATCTTCCCGGCGCTCTTCGCCAGCGGCATGGCGCTGGTGGATACGCTCGATAACCTGCTGATAGTGGGTGCCTATGGCTGGGCGTTTAACAAGCCACAGCGCAAGCTGTACTACAACATGACCATCACCGGCACTTCGGTGGTGGTGGCGCTGTTTATCGGCGGGCTGGAAGCGCTGGGTCTTCTGATGGACAAGTTCGCCCTCAGCGGCGGCGTGTGGGATCTGATTGGCGCGGTGAACGATAACCTGGGCGACGCCGGGTTTGTGGTGGTCGGGCTGTTTGTCGCCTGCTGGCTGATCTCGATGGCGAATTACCGCTGGCGCGGTTATGACGCGCTGGTGGTGCGGTCCTGAACCACGCAGCCCTGTTTTTGCCCGGCGGCGCTACGCTTGCGCGGGCCTACAAGGTTTACCGTTATGGTGTTAAGTAGGCCGGGTAAGCGGAGCGCCACCCGGCATGACGAGGGTTAAGCAGGTAACGATTTCAGCAGCGCGAAGGCCTCCTTCATTCTGTCTTCGCTGACGACAAAGGCGCGCATCTGACCGTCGGTATCGGTGCCGCGCGCCACCATGCCCTGCGGCGAAAGGGCAATCTGCCAGTCCAGATCCTGACGCTGCGTTTCACCTGCGAGATGCAGCGGTAATTCCGGCGTTTTTACCTTCACCAGCATGGCGGGTAATTTCACCGGAGCGTTGCCCCCGAGCAGGTTTTTCGCCAGGCACATGGCGCTTAACTGAATCGGTTGCAGGAACGGCAGCACCTGGCCGTTAATTTCCGCGCAGTCGCCCAGGGCATACATGTCCGGCTGGGTAGTTTGCAGGTAGCTGTTAACCTTCACGCCGCGGTTAATTTCGGCGCCTGCGCGGTGCGCCAGCGCCGTTTCCGGGCGCAGCCCCGTCGCCGCAATAACCACATCCACTTCCACCCTGCGGGTGCGGTCGAGCGTCGCACAAATGCCGGTTTCGGTTTTGCTCAGGCTCTGCAACTGCGATTTCAGCAGCAGATGCACGCCCATGTCGGTCAGACGATGCTGTAAGCGACTGCTTACTTCTGCCGGCATCAGCGCTGACAGAATGCTGGCCGCGTGGTCAACCAGGGTGACGGATTTTCCCGCCCGGCAGAAGTCCATCGCCAGCTCGGTGCCAATCAGCCCGCCGCCGACAATCATCACCCGCATGGCGTCGCGTAACAGGGTCTCGCTGGCCTGATACTCCTGCTGACTGTTGAGCGTGACCATCAACTCGCGGCCCTCAACCGGCGGCACAAACGCAGATGCCCCCGTCGCCAGCACCAGCTTGTCGTACTGCCAGGTTTTATCTTTCGCGTTCACCACGTGGGCGTCGGCGTCGATATCGGTGACCCAGGTGTACGGAAACAGACGCAGATTAAATTGTTCTGCAAACTCCCCCGCCGTCTGGCGGGTGAGATCGTCGGCGCGCTGATTTTGGCTAATGACGTGGCTTAAATCAGGCTTGTTGTACTCATCCATGCTGTCGGCGGCGATCACCGTCAACGGCACGTTAGCATCCTGTTTGCGGATATTTTTCACCAGCTGGCGGGCGGCAAAGCCCGAGCCGATAATGACGATGCCGTGGCTCATTTTGCCTCCGTTGCCAGTTCATCAAAGACGTCTTTTCCGAGGGAACATTCCGGGCAGAGGAAGTTGTCCGGCACCTCGCTCCACGGTGTACCCGGCGCGACATCCTGCAACGGCTCGCCCAGCTCGGGATCGTAAATCCACTGGCAGACGCTGCACTGCATGCAGGGGCCGAGGTCGGCAGCGGCAGGAGCGGCTTCTGCTACGGCTTCCGGCGCAGCAGCCGCGGCGGGTGCGGTTTCCGGCAGCGGCGCAAGCGCCCACTGGCGGGCAATGTCGCGACCGTGCTGGCGACAGATTTCCAGCGCGTCGAGATCCGGACGCCATTTCGCCTTCAGGCTCAGGGACATCTCAAAACCGGCATCCTGTAAACGGGTGGAGAGACGGTCTACCGCGCCGCCGCTCCAGCCGTGTGAACCAAAGGCGCTGGCGCGTTTGTTACGGAAGCGCAGGCCGGTCATCTCTTCCACCAGTCCGGCAATTTTCGGCATCATCACGTTATTCATGGTGGAGGTACCCACCAGCACGCCTTTGGAGCGGAAGACGTTGGTCAATACCTCATTCTTATCGCTGCGCGCCACGTTGAAGATTTTCACTGCCACGTTCGGGTCCACTTCGTTGATGCCCTGGGCAATGGCGTCCGCCATCATGCGGGTGTTGTTGGACATGGTGTCGTAGAAGATGGTGATGCGGTCTTCCTGATAGTCCGCCGCCCACTTCAGGTACAGCTCGACGATCTGGGTTGGATTTTCACGCCATACCACGCCGTGGGAGGTGGCAATCATATCCACCGGCAGGTTGAAGCCGAGGATCTCGGTGATTTTTGGCGTGACCAGACGGCTGAACGGCGTCAGGATGTTGGCGTAGTAGCGCTGGCACTGTTCGAACAGCTCGGTCTGATCCACTTCGTCGTTGAACAGACGTTCGTCGCAGTAGTGCTGGCCGAAGGCGTCGTTGCTGAACAGCACCGCGTCACCGGTCATGTAGGTCATCATACTGTCCGGCCAGTGCAGCATTGGGGTTTCCACGAAGATCAGCTGTTTGCCGTTGCCGATATCCAGCGTGTCGCCGGTTTTTACGGTGTGGAAGTTCCACTCCGGGTGGTGGTGGTGGCCGTTGATGGAGTCAATGGCGTTGGTGGTGCAGTAGATCGGGGTATCCGGGATGTGGGACATCAGCTCGGTCAGCGCCCCGGCGTGATCCTCTTCCGCGTGGTTGATGATGATGTAGTCGATGTCATTCAAATCGATTTCGCTGCGCAGGTTCTGCACGAACTCGCGGCTGAATTTGTGATCGACGGTATCGATCAGGACGTTTTTACCTTCACGAATGAGATAGCTGTTGTAGCTGCTGCCGCGCAGCGTTTTGTATTCCGTCCCGTGAAAATCACGTACTTCCCAGTCACGTTGACCCACCCAATGAATGTTATTTTTAACCAGAATAGACATAGCAACCTCAACTTAATACGGCGTTTTCAAATAAGATGACTGTCATATATCAAGTTGCGTGCCAGTTTTTTAACTTATTGAAAATAATGTATTTGTGTTTTGATTCTCCCTAATGGGTAGTCATTTTGACTATCTTAAAAATTGTCAATATGACACTATGTGTTGTCAAAATGACAGTGAGGCAGAGATGAGCTTTTCCGTAGATGTGCTGGCGAAGATCGCCATAGAACTGCAAACCGGTATTGGTCATCAGGACCGCTTTCAGCGGCTGATCTCCACGTTGCGCCACGTGCTGGATTGCGATGCCTCGGCGCTGCTGCGTTACGAAGGGCGGCAGTTTATTCCGCTGGCTATCGACGGTCTGGCGAAGGACGTACTCGGGCGGCGCTTTACCCTGGAGGGTCACCCGCGTCTGGAAACCATCGCCCGCGCGGGTGACGTGGTGCGTTTCCCGGCAGACAGCGATCTGCCCGATCCGTACGACGGCCTGATCCCCGGCCAGGAGAGCCTGAAGGTTCACGCCTGTATCGGCCTGCCGCTGTTTGCCGGGCAGAACCTGATTGGCGCGTTAACCCTCGATGGCATGTCGCCGGATCAGTTCGATACCTTCAGCGACGAAGAGCTACGGCTGATTGCCGCGCTGGCGGCCGGGGCGCTGAACAACGCCCTGCTGATAGAACAGCTGGAGAGCCAGAATATTCTTCCGGGTAGCCCGACGGCGTTTGAGCAGGTGGCGCACACCGAAATGATTGGCCTTTCGCCGGGCATGGCGCAGCTTAAAAAAGAGATTGAGATTGTCGCCGCGTCTGATTTGAACGTGCTGATCTTCGGGGAGACCGGCACCGGTAAAGAGCTGGTGGCGAAAGCGATCCACGAAGCCTCGCCCCGTGCGGTGAACCCGCTGGTCTATCTCAACTGCGCGGCGCTGCCGGAAAGCGTGGCGGAAAGCGAGCTGTTCGGACACGTCAAAGGGGCCTTTACCGGGGCGATCAGCAACCGCAGCGGCAAGTTCGAAATGGCTGATAACGGCACGCTGTTCCTCGATGAAATTGGCGAACTCTCCCTTTCGCTCCAGGCCAAACTGCTGCGGGTGTTGCAGTATGGCGATATTCAACGCGTAGGTGACGATCGCAGCTTACGTGTGGATGTGCGCGTGCTGGCGGCGACGAACCGCGATCTGCGCGAAGAGGTGCTGGCGGGGAATTTCCGCGCCGATCTGTTCCACCGTCTGAGCGTGTTCCCGCTCACGGTGCCGCCGCTGCGCGAGCGGGGCGATGATGTGGTGCTGCTGGCGGGCTTTTTCTGCGAACAGTGTCGGCTCAAAATGGGGCTTTCCCGCGTGGTGCTGAGCCCCGGCGCGAGGACGCACCTGCTGTGCTACGGCTGGCCGGGTAACGTGCGTGAACTGGAACATGCGATTCACCGCGCGGTGGTGCTGGCGCGGGCTACGCGTTCGGGGGATGAAGTGGTGATTCATGCGCGCCATTTCGCGCTGCATGAGGAAACGACGCCGTCCGTGAAGCCGGTGATACCTGAGAGCGTGAACGAAAACCTGCGCGAGGCGACGGATGCGTTCCAGCGTCAGATGATCACCCGCGCCCTGGAGCAGAATAACCGCAGCTGGGCGGCATGCGCGCGGGCGCTGGAGATGGACGTCGCCAACCTTCACAGGCTGGCGAAACGTCTGGGGCTTAAGGGTTAAATAATCCCCGCCTGGTAGAAGTCTTGCAGGTTGATCGCGCCGCACAGCCTGCCGTGCTCGTCCACCACCGGCGCAGCGGTGATTTTGCGCTTCATCAGCACCTCTTTGGCTTCAATGGCGCGGCTGTCGGCATTCAGCGTCAGCCCGCCCCGGGTCATTGCTTCGGATACCCGCGCCTCCAGCTTGCCGCCGCCTACCAGCCAGCGGCGCAGGTCGCCGTCGGTGAAGACGCCCTTCACCTGGCGGTCGTTGTCGCATACCGCAACCAGCCCCAGCCCGGTGCGGCTCAGCTCCAGCATGGCGTCCATCACGCTGGTGTCGAGTTTGACCTGAGGAATGGCATCGTCCGTGCGCATCAGATGGTGAACCTTGTTGAGCAGACGTGCCCCAAGCGCGCCAGCAGGATGGGAACGGGCGAAATCTTCCTCATTAAAACCGCGCGCCTGCATCACCGCCATCGCCAGCGCGTCGCCCATCATCAGCGTGTTGACGGTGCTGGAGGTCGGTGCCAGGTGCATCGGGCAGGCTTCGCGCTCAACGGAAATATCCAGCGTTGCTTTCGCGGCCAGCGCCAGCGGCGAACGGGATTTGCCGGTCATCGCTAACAGGGCTACCGATTTTTCTTGCAGGCGAGGGATGATGAGATCCAGCTCTTTGGCTGAACCGGAGTAGGAGATAAACAGCATCACGTCGCGGCTTTCGATCATCCCCAGATCGCCGTGCAGCGCTTCGGCAGGATGCACGAAGAACGCCGGTGTGCCGGTGCTGGCAAGCGTCGCGGCAATCTTCTTGCCGATATGACCGGATTTACCGATACCCGCCACGATCACTTTGCCCTCGCAGTGGATAATGGTGTTGGCTGCACGAACAAAATCCTCACCCAGACGCTCCGGCAGGCGGCTGGCTTCCTGTAGCTCCAGCAGCAGAGTCTGGCGGCCTGCGTTTAACAGAAAATCACTCATTTTTCTCTCCGGTTACGATCACGTCGATGCCCTTCGCTTCCAGCGCTTTTTTAAATGCCGGATCGATACCTGCGTCGGTAATCAGCTTATCGACGCTTTCAAGGCTACAGACAATGTTGGGGCTTTTACGGCCAAACTTCGACGAGTCCGCCATCAAAATCACTTCCCGCGCGGCGTTGCACATCGCTTTGCTGACGCTGAACACCTCGTTGAAGGTGGTCACGCCCGCGTTGAGGTCGATGCCGTCCGTGCCCATAAACAGCTTATCGAAGCTGAAGTGGTCGAAGGCATTCTCCGCCAGCTGCCCGTGAAACGACGCGGATTTTTTACGGAAGGTGCCACCGGGCATCAGGATGGTCTGCTCGCTGTCGAACTCTGCCAGGGCATTGACGATGTGCAGGCTGTTGGTCATCACGGTGATGTTATTAAAGCGGCTGAGCAGCGGGATCATCTGCAGGACGGTACTGCCAGCGTCGAGGATGATGGAATCGCCGTCCTGGATAAATTTGACCGCGGCTTCGGCAATCAGCGCTTTCTGGTGCGTATTAATCAGCGTCTTGTGATCGATAGGCGGGTCGGCTTCGTCTTTATTGAGCACCACGCCGCCGTAGGTACGAATGACGGCGCCGGAGTTTTCGAGCAACACCAGGTCCTTGCGTATTGTCGTGCCGGTGGTGTCAAAGTAGTGGGCCAGATCCTCTACCGAGCACTTTCCCTGCTTTTGCAGATGCTCAAGTATGGCCGCCTGCCGCTGACGTGGTTTCATAGGCGCTTCGTTCCTTACATTGCGAAATGATAATTCCGCAAGTTTATAACTTTCACAACGAAATTATCCATGTTTCAGATTAAGCGCTAATGATAGTGCATTCTGACAGAGTGAATCATGGGGGAAGATCACATCAGGTTGTAATTCATGCAGCAACATGCCGTTGATCGCCTGGATTTTCACCGGGCGGGCAAAGACGGTCATGCCGCGCATGATGAGGGAATCGCAGACCTTATTGTTTTCATCCAGCGCAACAGCGACGACAACCCGCGGTTTGAAGCGTCCGCCGGAACGCCCGACGCCCACACGGCCTTTCTGGCACAGGGCGTCAAAGGCGCGGTTAAACTGATGGATTTGCCAGCCGCCAAACGCCATCTGGCAGATCCAGGCGAGGGCGGCGAAGGTGATTAATGCGGTTACCATATCGGCTCCTTAATTGCCGGGTGGCGGCTGCGCCTTACCCGGCCTACGGGGGTTGTAGCCCCGGTAAGTGCAGCGCCACCGGGGATTAAACTCAGAACATCACCTGCCCACCGGTGACGTTAATCGACTGCCCGGTGCAGTACGAGGCTTTCGGGCTGGCGTAAAACAGCAGCATGTTCAGCACGTCCTGATAATCACACCCGCGCTTGAGCGGCACTTTGTCGATGTAGTACTGCTCCACTTCTTCAGCTTTGATGCCGAGCTTGGAGGCGTACTGCGGCAGCAGGGACTGGAACATCGGCGATTTCAACAGGTTACCCAGCATCAGCGAGTGAACGGTGATGCCGTATTCGGCCAGATCCAGCGCCAGAGACTGCGTCAGCCCCACGCCGCCAAACTTCGCCGCGCTGTAGCCGGAGTTGTGCTTGCTGCCCACTTTCCCGGATTTCGAGTTGATCTGAATGATGCGCCCCTGAATACCATCGCGGATCATCAGCCGGGAAAACTCACGGGCGCAGAGGAAATAGCCCACCAGATTCACCTGCAACGAGCGGTCAAAATCCCCCAGTTCGAAATCGCTGATAAAGGCCGCTTTCGCGATCCCCGCGCTGTAGACCAGCAGGTCGATACGCCCAAATATCTCATCTACGCCGCGGGCCAGCGCCATCACGCTCTGCTCGCTGGTGGCGTCGGCACCAAATCCGTACGCCATCCCTTCGCCAAACTCGGTGTTGATGGCGTCCGCCACGCGGGCGGCTTTTTCACTCTGAATGTCCACAACCGCCACGCGGTAACCCTCTGCGGCAAGCCCACGGCAGAGGAACTCGCCTAAGGTTTGTCCCCCACCAATGACAACGGCAACCTGACTCATGTGTTTCTCCTTAATTACGCAACAAATTTTAACGTACAGCCTGGTGTGACAGCCTGCGGAACCGGCCCCTCAACGTGAACCGTGCCGGGATACTCCGCCTGCGGTTGCCCGTCAAAACGCAGGGTGATGTGCCCCAGCTCGCGCAGGTTTTGTTCAGCGACGTCGCCGACGGCGGTCACGGCATAGCGCGCCTCGCCCAGCTCAAGCTGGCTCCCGGCCTTCAGCTCGCCGTTTAGCTCGCCGTGGCAGTGGATAAAGCAAAACTCTTCGATATCCGCAGGCGCCCCTTCGCGGAAGGTGATCAGCATCTGGTCGCTCAGCGCATCGGCCGCGCTCTGGCCGATGCGGGTAATGGTGGTCTGGTAAATCACGGTCATGGCAGGAACCTCTTATTGATAAATAAAGCCGGAGACAAACCAGGCAATCAGCACCGTGGGCGCGCCCGTCAGGAAGCGGCTCACCAGCACGGAGGGGACGCCCACGCGCACGGTGTCCTGACGTGCTTCCGCCAGCGACAGCCCGACGGGGATGAAGTCGCACGCCGCCTGAGCGTTAATGGCAAAAAGGGCAGGCAGAGCGAGGTGCGGGGGAATGTTGCCCAGACCAATCTGTACGCCAATCAGCACGCCGATGACCTGGGCAATCACCGCGCCCGGGCCGAGAAACGGCGACAGCAGCGGGAAGGAGCAGATCAGCGCCAGCGTCACCAGGCCGAGCGGGTGGCTGGCGAGCGGGGCGAGGCCGTGGGCAATCCAGTCGCCGAGGCCGGAGGCCATGATGATACCGATCAGCGCCGAGACGAACGCCATAAACGGCAGAATGGTTTTCAGCACCGTGTCGATGGTGTCGCGCCCGGACTGGAACAGCACCGCCACGGCGGACCCCATCCCCATCCCGACCTTCGCCAGCAGGCCATCGCTCTGCTCGGTGATTTTTTTGCTGGTGTCGTACTCGCGCGGGGCCGCTTTTTGCGGCGCGGATGTGCCATTCACCAGCGTGATGTTGTCCTCCTTCACCCCAGAGACATAAATATCCTCAAGGATGTACTGCGCCAGCGGGCCGGATTTCCCGGTGGAGTGAATATTTACCGTCGGAATGCGGCGCTTCGGATAGATGCCGCAGCGCAGCGTGCCGCCGCAGTCGATCACCGCCACGCCGATTTCCGCTTCCGGCGGTTCGCCTTCCTTGAAGCCGTCGACCGCTTCCCAGCCCGTCAGCTCGTGCAGCCTGTCGACGATCGCCGGGCGCGTGCCCGCGGTGATGTACACAATCTTTTTGCCTTCGGTGGCGTCGAACTCCAGCGGGCCGCCCCAGCCGCCCGTGCCTTTCTCAATGCGGATCCGGTTCATGCTGTAGCTCCTGAAAGATGGACTTTCTGTTCAAGCTGGATGCCCATTTTTTTCTCAAAAATGGCGGTGGTGAGATCCGTCACCCAGCCGCGGAAGAAGTTGGTGACCAGACCGACCAGCAGGTAGCTCACCGCCAGCGGGCCGAGCGGCAGGCCAAGCGTGGTAAGGCCGCTGGCGATCCCGAGATAAACGAACAACTCGCCGGGGTTGATGTGCGGGAACAGGCCGTTCATGGAATGGCAGCTGTAGGAGGCGGCGGCGTAATAGCTCGGCTTGTACTTCTCTGGCATAAAGCGGCCGAGGCTTAAGGTCATCGGGTTGCAGAACACAAAGGTGCCGATGAAGGGCAGGATCAGGTAACGGGACAGCGGGTTTCCGGCGCAGCGCTGGGCGAAGCGTTCAATACGCTGCTGGCCGATAAAGTTAATCAGCGCGTTCATGATTACCAGCAGGCTGATCAGCAGGGGCAGGATCCCGGTCACCATGCCGGTGAATACCTCGCCGCCTTTCTGAAAAAGCCCGATGAACCACTCGGCGCCGTGGGTGATGGTTTCTATCATTCTTCTCTCCTGTAGGGCGTTTGTTTTTGTCTGTTCGGGGCTAATAATAATCAAATTGAAAGCTTTTAAAGTGTTAATTAGATCTCACAATGAAAGAAAAATGGATTAATTTGAAAGATAATTGGTGGGGCGAATGATTTTCGATGGAAAAAAGCGCGGATTTGCGTTGGGGAGGTGTGTACCGCTTCCTTGAGGTGTTGCGGATGCTTTACCATACTGGGTTCTTACCGAACTCGTTAAATGGATGCCACATGTTCAAGCGTCGTTATGCAGCGCTGTTACCTGCGCTTATTCTCCTGTCCGCCTGTAGTAGCAAACCCAGGACTGAAGCTGTTCAACAAACGGCGGGCGCGCCTTCCGGCGGGTTCCTGCTTGAGCCGCAGCACAATATGATGCAGATGGGCGGCGACTTCGCGAATAACCCTGCGGCCGAACAGTTCATCGATAAAATGGTGAGCAAGCACGGTTTTGATCGCCAGCAGCTGCATGCCATTTTGTCTCAGGCGAAGCGTCTGGACTACGTGCTGCGCCTGATGGACAGGCAGGCGCCGACGGCCCAGGTGCCGACCGGGCCAAACGGGGCGTGGCTGCGCTATCGCAAACAGTTTATTACCCCGGACAACGTGCAAAATGGCGTGGTGTTCTGGAATCAGTATGAAGACGCCCTGAATCGTGCGTGGCAGGTCTATGGCGTGCCGCCGGAGATCATCGTCGGTATTATTGGGGTCGAGACTCGCTGGGGACGCATTATGGGTAAAACCCGCATCCTCGATGCGCTGGCGACGCTCTCCTTCAACTACCCGCGCCGCGCCGAGTATTTCTCCTCTGAACTGGAAACCTTCCTGCTGATGGCGCGAGACGAACAGGACGATCCGTTAGATCTGAAAGGGTCGTTCGCCGGTGCGATGGGCTACGGCCAGTTTATGCCGTCCTCCTATAAGCAGTACGCGGTAGATTTTAACGGGGATGGTCACATCAACCTGTGGGATCCCGAAGACGCCATTGGCAGCGTGGCCAACTACTTCAAAGCGCACGGCTGGACGCCGGGCGGCCAGGTGGCGGTGCAGGCGAACGGCGAGGCGTTTGGTCTGGAAAACGGATTTAAAACCAAATACAGCGTGGCGCAGCTTGCAGCGGCAGGCTTAACGCCGTCGCAGCCGCTGGGCAATGTTGACCAGGTGAGTCTGCTGCGCCTGGATGTCGGAACCGGTTATCAGTACTGGTTCGGACTGCCGAACTTCTACACCATTACCCGCTACAACCACAGCACGCACTATGCGATGGCGGTGTGGCAGCTGGGGCTGGCGGTGTCTCAGGCGCGTGTGCCGGCAGCGTCACCGTTTAGCCAGTAAGTCCCCTTATGCCTCCCTCTCCCTGTGGGAGAGGGCTGGGGTGAGGGCACCCGCCCGCACCTGTTTCCCGCAGAAACATTTCGCCACATTCCCATTTCACTCCCGCCGTTTACATCTTAATCGTCTTTCATTATTGTTATGTTATAACATAATTTTGAATTGAGATGTCCATGTCCCTGTTTTCTCTCTCATCCCCGGTTCGGCTGCTGCTGGCGCTGGTGCTCATTCTGTTTCTCGGCCTGGCCGTGCGCTGGGCGGTGGCGTTGCCATGATCGTGATGAACGACCTGGTAGCGGGTTACGATCGCCAGCCCGTTACGCGCGCACTGTCCGGCGTGATTGAACGCGGGAGCATGACCGCCATCGTCGGGGCCAACGGCTGCGGCAAATCCACGCTGCTGAAAACGCTCGCTGGCTTTCTTCCGCCCGTCAGCGGTACGTTTCGCTGGCAGGGGAGACGTCCGGTGGTGGGCTGGCTGGCGCAGCGTCACGCGCTGGAGGCGCAATTTCCTCTGACCGTGCAGGACGTGGTGAGCATGGGCTGCTGGCCAGCAATCTCGCTATTTGCCAGTTTTCGTCGGGATACCCGCATGCGCATTGCCGGCGCGCTTGAGCGCGTGGGGCTGGCGTCCATGGCGTTCTCTACCATAGATGAACTTTCCGGCGGCCAGTTTCAGCGCATGCTGTTTGCCCGCGTTTTGGTGCAGCAGGCGCCGCTGGTGATGCTGGATGAGCCTTTCACCGGCGTCGATGAAGCGACCTGCAACGTGCTGATGGATCTGATGCTGGAGATGTATATGCAGGGGCAGACCCTGCTGGCGGTTCTGCATGACAGCGAGCGCGTAGCACGTCACTTCCCGCAGACGTTACGTCTGGACGCTGATATTCCCCAATGGAAAACCGAGCGGGTGAGGGTGGCATGATCTGGCATACATTCTTCCAGCCGTTTATTGAGTACGGCTTTATGCGCCGTGCACTGGTGGTTTGCCTGGCGCTCTCCGTCAGCACCACTGCGCTGGGCGTATTTCTTCAGCTGCGTCGGATGAGCCTGATGGGGGACGCCCTTTCTCACGCCATTTTGCCGGGTGTCGCGGTGGGCTATCTGCTCAGCGGGATGTCGCTGCTGGCAATGACTGTCGGCGGGTTTATTGCCGGGATCGCCGTTGCGCTGGTGGCCGGGCTGGTCAGCCGCCGCACGCCCCTTAAAGAGGATGCCAGCTTCGCGGGGTTTTACCTGGGTTCCCTGGCGCTGGGCGTCACGCTGGTGTCGCTGCGCGGTTCAAATGTCGATCTGCTTCATCTTCTGTTTGGCTCCATTCTCGCCGTGGATAGCGCGTCAGCCCTGTTCGTGACGGGCGTTTGCATGTTCACGCTCCTCACGCTGGCGATGTTTTATCGTGGGCTGGTCAGCGAAGCGTTCGATACCGCGTGGTTGCAGGTGAACGCGCGCTGGCTGCCCGGGATGTTACACGGTCTGTTTCTGGCGCTGCTGGTGCTCAACCTGGTGGCCGGTTTTCAGGTGCTCGGCACGTTGATGGCCGTCGGGCTGATGATGTTACCCGCCGTGGCGGCACGCTGCTGGGTGCGCACCCTGCCAGGGTTACTTCTGATGGCGGGTATCAGCGGTATTTTTTGCGCGTGGCTGGGCTTAAGCCTTTCCTGG
Source organism: Enterobacter hormaechei subsp. hoffmannii (assembly GCF_001729745.1). GTDB lineage: Bacteria > Pseudomonadota > Gammaproteobacteria > Enterobacterales > Enterobacteriaceae > Enterobacter > Enterobacter intestinihominis. The sequence goes on along the minus strand of NZ_CP017186.1, from coordinate 3,497,536 downwards.
GCAGTGAGTCTGCCCGCCGGGCCCTCCATTGTGCTGACCGCCAGCGCATTGTTCTTTATTTCCGTTTTATTTGGCACGCGCAGCAGGCTGGCGGATAGCCTGCGGGCGCTTTTTTAACGCAAGGGGAAACGATGAAACGTACAGGGTTAGCCGTGGCGCTCGCGCTCGGCATGATGACGCACGGCGTAATGGCGAAAACGCTTAATGTGGTGACCAGCTTTTCCATCCTGGGAGACATCACGCAGCAGGTTGGCGGCGATCGTGTGAAGGTGACGACGCTGGTGGGGCCGGACGGTGATCCCCATACTTTCGAACCCTCGCCCAAAGACAGCGCGGCGTTGAGTAAAGCTGACGTGGTGGTGGTCAATGGGCTGGGGCTGGAGGGCTGGCTCGATCGTCTGGTGAAAGCCTCCGGATTCAAAGGCCAGCTGGTGGTTGCTTCGGACGGCGTGAAAACGCACACGCTGGAAGAGGACGGTAAAACCGTGACCGATCCGCACGCGTGGAACAGCGCGGCGAACGGCGCGCTGTATGCGCAAAATATTCTCTCAGGGCTGGTGAAGGCCGATCCTGAAGATACGGCGGCGCTTGAAGCTACCGGTAAACCCTATATTACGCAGCTCTCTCAGCTGGACGGTTGGGCTAAAAAGCGTTTCAGCGACATCCCACAGGCGAAGCGCAAAGTGCTGACCAGCCACGATGCCTTCGGCTATTTCAGCCGCGCCTACGGCGTGACGTTTATGGCGCCGCAGGGGCTGACGTCTGAGAGTGAAGCCAGCGCGGCGCAGGTAGCGGAGATCATCAATCAGATTAAAGCTGACGGCGTGAAAACCTGGTTTATGGAAAACCAGCTTGATCCGCGCCTGGTGAAGCAGATCGCGACCGCCACGGGCGCCCAGCCGGGCGGTGAACTTTACCCGGAAGCGCTGTCCGCGAAGGGCGGCGTGGCGGACACCTACGTCAAGGCGTTTCGCCACAATGTGGATACCCTCGCTAACAGCATGAAATAAGCGTCTCTCTGGCCGGTGCGCCCGCATCGGCTTTTTTCTGAAGCCCCCTCGTAAAACCCGACGCGCATCCCCATATTTGATGAGAAAGTGCTATCTTGTGCTGCATGTTTTTCTAAGGCCTGGAGCGAGAATGACTGACCATGAATTGATGCAGCTAAGCGAAGTGGTGGGGCTGGCGCTGAAACAGCGCGGCGCGACTCTCACGACCGCAGAATCCTGCACCGGCGGCTGGGTGGCGAAAGCAATTACCGATATTGCTGGCAGTTCCGCCTGGTTTGAACGCGGCTTTGTGACCTACAGTAACGAGGCTAAAGCGCAGATGATTGGCGTGCGTGAAGCCACGCTTGAGCAGCATGGCGCGGTCAGCGAGCCGGTGGTGATCGAAATGGCGATTGGCGCGCTGAAAGAGGCGCGCGCAGATTACGCTATCTCCATCAGCGGTATCGCGGGGCCGGACGGCGGCAGCGACGTGAAGCCTGTCGGCACCGTCTGGTTTGGCTTTGCCACCTCAAAAGGTGAAGGGATCACCCGCCGGGAATGCTTCAGCGGCGATCGCGAAAGCGTGCGTCGTCAGGCAACGGAATACGCGTTAAAAACGCTCTGGCAACAATTTCTACAAAATACTTGATACTGTATGACTATACAGTATAATTGCCTCAACAGAACAGAAGTCCATGGTGAAGCGCAGTTGCTTCTCCCGGCATGACAGGAGTAATAATGGCTATCGACGAAAACAAACAGAAAGCGTTGGCGGCAGCACTGGGCCAGATCGAAAAGCAATTCGGTAAAGGCTCCATCATGCGCCTGGGTGAAGACCGTTCCATGGATGTGGAAACTATCTCCACTGGTTCGCTTTCTCTTGATATCGCACTGGGCGCTGGCGGTTTGCCGATGGGCCGTATCGTAGAAATCTACGGTCCGGAATCCTCGGGTAAAACCACCCTGACGTTGCAGGTTGTTGCGGCGGCACAGCGCGAAGGTAAAACCTGTGCGTTTATCGATGCCGAGCACGCGCTGGACCCGGTCTATGCCCGTAAACTGGGCGTTGATATCGACAACCTGCTGTGCTCCCAGCCGGACACCGGCGAGCAGGCACTGGAAATTTGTGACGCGCTGGCGCGCTCAGGTGCGGTTGACGTGATCATCGTCGACTCCGTTGCGGCGCTGACGCCAAAAGCGGAAATTGAAGGTGAAATCGGTGACTCTCACATGGGCCTCGCGGCACGTATGATGAGCCAGGCGATGCGTAAGCTGGCGGGTAACCTGAAGCAGTCCAATACGCTGCTGATCTTCATCAACCAGATCCGTATGAAAATTGGTGTAATGTTCGGTAACCCGGAAACCACCACCGGCGGTAACGCTCTGAAATTCTACGCTTCTGTCCGTCTGGATATCCGCCGTATCGGCGCGGTGAAAGAAGGGGATAACGTCGTCGGTAGCGAAACCCGCGTGAAGGTTGTGAAGAACAAAATCGCAGCACCGTTCAAACAGGCTGAATTCCAGATCCTCTACGGCGAAGGTATCAACTTCCTCGGCGAGCTGGTTGACCTGGGCGTGAAAGAGAAGCTGATTGAAAAAGCGGGCGCATGGTACAGCTACAACGGTGACAAGATTGGTCAGGGTAAAGCGAATGCTATCTCCTGGCTGAAAGAGAACCCGGCGGCGGCGAAAGAGATTGAGAAAAAGGTGCGTGAACTCCTGCTGAGCAACCAGGACTCTAAACCTGATTTCGTGGTCGACGGCGCGGATGCTGAAGAAACCAACGAAGATTTTTAATCCTCTCGGATAAAAATGAAGGGCTGCTGATGCGGCCCTTTTTGCATTTCTGAATCGACAGGTTTTTTATGAGTGAACCGACATCACGCCGACCAGCCTACTCACGCTTGCTGGATCGGGCCGTGCGTATTCTTGCCGTGCGTGACCATAGCGAACAGGAGCTGCGGCGGAAACTGTCAGCGCCCGTCATGAGCAAAAACGGTCCGGAAGACATTGATGCCACCGCGGAAGATTATGACCGCGTGGTTGCCTGGTGCTACGAGCATCACTATCTGGATGACGGCCGTTTTGCCGCTCGCTTTCTTGCCAGCCGTGGTCGTAAAGGCTATGGGCCAGCGCGTATCCGCCAGGAGCTGAACCAGAAAGGTGTAGCCCGTGAATCGATTGAAAAAGCCATGCGCGAAAGTGAAATCGACTGGCGCGAACTGGCGCGTGAGCAGGCGGTACGAAAGTACGGTGAGCCGCTGCCGCGTGAATTTTCAGAAAAAGTTAAAATCCAGCGCTTTTTGCTCTACCGCGGCTTCCTGATGGAAGATATTCAGGATATCTGGCGTAATTTTACCGATTGAACGCATGCGGGATTTTACTTCCCACTAAAGAAAACTTATCTTATTCCCACTTTTTCCAGTAGCTGGTCCGTCCAACTGTTTACAGATACAGATCTGCTGCGACATTTCGTTAGCTTGATTTCAGGATAATTATGAGCAAGAGCACCGCTGAGATCCGTCAGGCGTTTCTCGATTTTTTCCATAGTAAGGGACACCAGGTTGTTGCCAGCAGCTCCCTGGTACCGAACAATGACCCGACTCTGCTGTTTACCAACGCCGGGATGAACCAGTTCAAGGATGTGTTCCTTGGTCTCGACAAGCGTAATTATTCCCGCGCCACAACCTCACAGCGTTGCGTGCGTGCGGGCGGTAAACACAACGATCTGGAAAACGTCGGTTACACCGCGCGCCACCACACTTTCTTCGAAATGCTGGGTAACTTCAGCTTCGGCGACTACTTCAAACACGATGCCATTCAATATGCGTGGGAACTGCTGACCGGTGAAAACTGGTTTAATCTGCCGAAAGAGCGTCTGTGGGTGACCGTGTATGAGACCGATGACGAAGCGTTCGACATCTGGGAAAAAGAAGTGGGTATCCCTCGCGAACGTATCATCCGTATCGGTGACAACAAAGGCGCGCCTTACGCGTCTGATAACTTCTGGCAGATGGGTGACACCGGCCCTTGCGGTCCGTGCACCGAGATCTTCTACGATCATGGTGACCACATCTGGGGCGGCCCTCCGGGAAGCGCGGAAGAAGATGGCGATCGCTACATTGAGATCTGGAACATCGTCTTCATGCAGTTCAACCGTCAGGCCGACGGCACCATGGAGCCGCTGCCAAAACCGTCCGTAGATACCGGTATGGGTCTTGAGCGTATCGCGGCCGTTCTGCAACACGTTAACTCCAACTATGAGATTGACCTGTTCAGCACCCTGATCAAAGCCGTTGCCGAAGTGACGGGCGCAACCGATCTGAACAACAAATCACTGCGCGTTATCGCAGACCATATTCGTTCTTGTGCGTTCCTGATTGCTGACGGCGTTATCCCGTCGAATGAAAACCGTGGCTATGTGCTGCGTCGTATCATTCGTCGTGCGATCCGTCATGGCAACATGCTGGGCGCGAAGGACACCTTCTTCTATAAACTCGTTGGGCCACTGATTGGCGTGATGGGCTCTGCCGGTGACGAGCTGAAACGCCAGCAGGCGCAGGTTGAACAGGTTCTGAAAACCGAAGAAGAGCAGTTTGCCCGTACGCTGGAGCGCGGACTGGCGCTGCTGGACGACGAGCTGGCGAAACTCAAGGGTGACACGCTGGATGGCGAAACCGCTTTCCGCCTGTACGACACCTACGGCTTCCCGGTTGACCTGACGGCGGACGTTTGCCGCGAGCGCAACATCAAAGTTGACGAAGCAGGCTTTGAAGCCGCAATGGAAGAGCAGCGTCGTCGTGCGCGTGAATCCAGCGGTTTTGGCGCGGACTACAACGCGATGATCCGCGTTGATAGCGCGTCTGAATTTAAAGGCTACGAAGAGCTGGCTCTGACCAGCAACGTGACCGCGCTGTTTGTTGACGGTAAAGCCGTAGACAGCATTAGCGCAGGTCAGGACGCGGTTGTTATTCTGGATAAAACACCGTTCTATGCGGAATCCGGCGGCCAGGTTGGCGATAAAGGCGAACTGAAAGGCAATGGCTTCAGCTTCAGCGTAAGCGATACCCAGAAATACGGTCAGGCAATTGGTCACCAGGGCAAACTGGTTTCCGGTTCTCTGAAAGTGGGCGAGGGCGTTCAGGCCAACGTTGACGAAGCTCGCCGCGCGCGCATTCGTCTGAACCACTCGGCAACCCACCTGATGCACGCAGCCCTGCGCGAAGTGCTGGGTACGCACGTTGCACAGAAAGGTTCTCTGGTTAACGACAAAGTGCTGCGTTTCGACTTCTCGCATTTTGAAGCGATGAAGCCGTCTGAAATTCGTGCGGTGGAAGACCTGGTGAATGCCCAGATCCGCCGCAACCTGCCAATCGAAACCCACATCATGGATCTTGAGGCAGCGAAGAAGAAAGGTGCGATGGCGCTGTTTGGCGAGAAATATGACGACCGCGTTCGCGTGCTGAGCATGGGCGACTTCTCTACCGAACTGTGTGGCGGTACTCACGCATCCCGCACCGGTGACATCGGCTTGTTCCGCATCGTTTCCGAGTCGGGTACGGCGGCAGGCGTGCGTCGTATTGAGGCGGTGACCGGGGAAGGTGCAATTGCCAGCCTGCATGCGCAGAGCGACCAGCTGCACGAGATCGCGCAGCTGCTGAAAGGCGATAGCCAAAACCTGGGCGAGAAAGTGCGTGTCGCGCTGGATCGTACCCGTCAGCTGGAAAAAGAACTCCAGCAGCTGAAAGAACAGGCTGCGGCGCAGGAGAGCGCAAACCTCTCCAGCAAAGCGGTAGACATTAAGGGCGTCAAACTGCTGGTCAGCGACCTGGCGGGCGTTGAGCCTAAGATGCTGCGTACCATGGTCGACGATCTGAAGAACCAGCTTGGTTCGACGATTATCGTGCTGGCAACGGTCGCAGAGGGTAAGGTTTCTCTGATTGCGGGCGTCTCTAAGGATGTGACGGATCGTGTCAAAGCAGGGGAACTGATTGGCATGGTCGCCCAGCAGGTGGGTGGCAAAGGTGGCGGTCGTCCGGACATGGCGCAAGCCGGTGGTACGGATGCGGCGGCACTTCCCGCGGCATTAGCCAGCGTTGAAAGCTGGGTAAGCGCGAAACTGTAATAACTACAAAGCACAAGCAGACGCCATAACGGTAACGTTATGGCGTCTTGCTCACTGCGCTATCGATAACGATAAAGTCAGGTTGAGTTTGTGTATATCGGCTAAACTTACGTTTAACAGAATGTGATGCCGTGACTGCTTACACTTTACGTGTTTGTCATCGCTTACTTTTTGGCGTTATATGATGGATAATGCCGGGATACAAGAGACCCGACTCTTTTAATCTTTCAAGGAGCAAAGAATGCTGATTCTGACTCGTCGAGTTGGTGAGACCCTCATGATTGGGGATGAGGTCACCGTGACAGTTTTAGGGGTAAAGGGTAACCAGGTACGTATTGGTGTTAACGCTCCTAAAGAAGTATCTGTCCACCGTGAAGAGATCTACCAGCGTATCCAGGCTGAAAAATCCCAGCAGTCCAGTTACTGATATTGTCGCGTCTCGCTGTCGGGCGAGACGCAACCCTCCCGCAATTTTTCATGCATAAAGTTACCGTTCTATTTCAAACGCTTCGTTTTTGACCACTCTCATAATCTTATCTCATCCAAATGACGCGCTTCTCTCAACACAATTCTGTGAAGATGCCTGCAAAATCCGCTTATAAAACACTCTCTTTGCGGCTTTTACATGCGAATTGCGTGCGAATTGTGCAAACGAAAAAAGCATGTGGAAAATTGTTTGACTTATAAGTCCCAGAAAGTAATATATGCGCCACGCAGCGACGAGAAGCTCTTAACGAGTTGCTCGAAGCACTCGAAAGAGGCGTTGTGTGGTGAGGTGGCCGAGAGGCTGAAGGCGCTCCCCTGCTAAGGGAGTATGCGGTCAAAAGCTGCATCCGGGGTTCGAATCCCCGCCTCACCGCCATTTTGCATCCGTAGCTCAGCTGGATAGAGTACTCGGCTACGAACCGAGCGGTCGGAGGTTCGAATCCTCCCGGATGCACCATCTATTACTTCATATTGCTTTCGAAGTGATATGAATATCGAGCAGTACAGTAGTAAATCCCGATGCATCCGTAGCTCAGCTGGATAGAGTACTCGGCTACGAACCGAGCGGTCGGAGGTTCGAATCCTCCCGGATGCACCATCTATTACTTCATATTGCTTTCGAAGTGATATGAATATCGAGCAGTACAGTAGTAAATCCCGATGCATCCGTAGCTCAGCTGGATAGAGTACTCGGCTACGAACCGAGCGGTCGGAGGTTCGAATCCTCCCGGATGCACCATTTTTTAATTCATATTGCTTTTGAAGTGATATGAGTATCGAGAAGTACAGCAGCAAATCCCGATGCATCCGTAGCTCAGCTGGATAGAGTACTCGGCTACGAACCGAGCGGTCGGAGGTTCGAATCCTCCCGGATGCACCATCTCTTCTTGTGATCCCCTTCGATGTTTAGTTCTTAATCACTCTCATTGTTATCACTTCGCAATCAGCGACAAAAATCCCCTTTTACGATAAAGTAATGCTTTGTTAATCGTTTAGCGAGAGCACGATGTACGCACAGTATGACGGTTTGATCTTCGACATGGACGGCACCCTCCTGGATACCGAACCCACGCATCGTCAGGCCTGGACCGAAGTCCTGGGCCGTTACGGTATGCGCTTCGATTTACAGGCGATGATTGCCCTCAACGGATCGCCCACCTGGCGTATCGCACAGGCCGTGATTGAGCTGAATCAGGCCGATCTCGACCCGCACCAGCTCGCGCGTGAAAAAACCGACGCGGTAAAAGCCATACTGTTAGACACCGTGCAGCCTTTACCACTCATTGACGTCGTCAAGGAGTGGCACGGCCGTCGTCCTATGTCTGTCGGTACGGGCAGCGAGAGCGCGATTGCTGAAGCGCTACTCAAACACCTTGGCCTGCGCCACTATTTTTCTGCCGTCGTTGCCGCCGATCATGTTAAACATCACAAACCCGCACCGGATACCTTCCTGCGCTGTGCAGAATTAATGGGTGTACCACCTGCAAAATGCGTGGTGTTTGAAGATGCTGATTTTGGCATTCAGGCCGCGCGTGATGCCGGAATGGCGGCGGTGGAGGTTCGCTTACTGTGAGTGACGCGCTGTCACTCGCTTCATTATTCGCCAGCAGTTTTTTAAGCTCCACCCTCTTACCGGGGAATTCGGAAGTGGTGCTGGTGGCGATGCTGCTGTCCGGCGTGAGTCAGCCCTGGTTGCTGGTCTTAATAGCAACAATGGGTAATAGCCTTGGAGGGCTGACTAACGTTATTCTTGGACGTTTCTTTCCGCTACGCGAAAAATCTCGCTGGCAGGAAAAGGCAGTGGGCTGGCTAAAACGCTATGGCGCTGCCACGCTGTTATTAAGCTGGATGCCTGTAATAGGCGATTTACTGTGTCTGCTGGCGGGATGGATGCGCATCTCCTGGGGACCGGTGCTCTTTTTTTTGTGCCTTGGCAAGGCGTTACGCTATGTTTTACTGGCATGGGTAACACTACAGGGTATGACGTGGTGGCACTAATTGGTGGAATGAATTCGCGACCTTCAATCGTCAACCATTACAATTATGCTGAGTGACAATTTTTTGACAGGCGGGAGGTCAAATTGATCCCGGACGTATCACAGGCGCTGGCCTGGCTGGAAAATCACCCTCAGGCACTGAAGGGGATTCAGCGTGGGCTTGAGCGCGAAACGCTGCGCGTAAATGCGGATGGTAGCTTATCGACTACGGGACACCCGAAGGCGTTAGGCTCGGCGCTGACACATAAATGGATCACAACCGATTTCGCCGAAGCGCTGCTGGAGTTCATTACGCCAGTAGACGGTGATATTGATCATATGCTGACGATCATGCGCGACGTGCATCGCTTCACCGCCCGCAACCTCGGCGACGAGCGTATGTGGCCGCTCAGCATGCCGTGCTATATCGAGCAGGGGCAGGATATCGAGCTGGCTCAGTACGGCACCTCGAATATTGGACGGCTGAAAACGCTGTATCGCGAAGGACTGAAAAATCGCTACGGCGCACTGATGCAGACGATCTCTGGCGTGCACTACAATTTCTCTCTGCCGATGGCGTTCTGGCAGGCGAAGTGCGGTGAAACGGATAAAGAAGCGATCTCCGCGGGCTACTTCCGCCTGATCCGCAACTACTACCGTTTTGGCTGGGTTATTCCGTATCTGTTCGGCGCGTCCCCGGCTATCTGTTCATCGTTCCTGCAAGGGAAACCGACCACGCTGCCGTTCGAGAAGACTGAGTGTGGCATGTACTATCTGCCGTACGCGACCTCGCTGCGCCTGAGCGACCTTGGCTATACCAATAAGTCGCAAAGCAATCTCGGAATTACGTTTAACGATCTGCACGAATATGTGGCAGGCCTGAAGCGGGCGATAAAAACCCCGTCGGAAGAGTACGAAAAAATCGGCCTCGAAAAAGACGGCAAGCGCCTGCAAATTAACACCAACGTATTGCAGATTGAAAATGAACTGTATGCGCCGATTCGTCCGAAGCGCGTGACGCGCAGCGGTGAAACGCCGTCGGATGCGCTACAGCGCGGCGGGATCGAATACATTGAAGTGCGCTCGCTGGATATCAACCCGTTCTCACCGATTGGCGTTGACGAGCAGCAGGTTCGCTTCCTTGACCTGTTTATGGTCTGGTGCGTACTGGCGGATGCGCCGGAAATGAGTTCCGACGAACTGCTGTGTACTCGTGCCAACTGGAATCGCGTGATTCTGGAAGGGCGCAAGCCGGGTCTGACGTTAGATATTGGCTGTGAAACGGCCCAGTTCCCACTGTCTAAGGTAGGGAAGGATCTGTTCCATGACCTGAAGCGCGTAGCCCAGACGCTGGATAGCGTGTACGGCGGCGAAGCTTACCAGAAGGTCTGCGACGAACTGGTTGAAAGCTTCGATAACCCGGAACTGACATTCTCAGCACGTATTCTGCGTTCTATGATTGAACAGGGAATTGGTGGCACAGGGCGTTCACTCTCAGCGGAGTACCGTGAGATGCTGATGCAGGAGCCGTTAGAGATCCTGAGCGAAGCGGATTTTGTGGCAGAGCGCGATGCGTCCGTTGTGCGTCAGAAAGAGGTCGAAGCGGCGGATACGGAGTCGTTTGAGGCGTTTCTGGCGAAGCAGGCCTGAACCAAAAGAAAAAGGCCACATCGCTGTGGCCAAAATATACATCTCTGAATTCAGGGATGATGATAACAAATGCGCGTCTTTCATATACTCAGACGCGCATTCTGTAGAAGAGTTCAGTTTATTTTAAAAAAAATCACTATCGGAGGTGACGTATGCCGTTATTAGATAGCTTTACTGTCGACCATACCCGTATGGAAGCACCAGCAGTCCGCGTGGCGAAGACCATGAACACGCCGCACGGCGACACGATCACCGTTTTCGACCTGCGCTTCTGCGTGCCGAATAAAGAAGTGATGCCAGAGAAAGGCATTCACACGCTGGAACACCTTTTCGCCGGATTCATGCGCGACCACCTGAACGGCAACGGCGTGGAGATCATCGATATCTCTCCGATGGGCTGCCGCACCGGTTTCTACATGAGCCTGATTGGTCAGCCTGAAGAGAAACGCGTCGCGGATGCGTGGAAAGCGGCCATGGAAGACGTGCTGAAGGTGAAAGAGCAGAACCAGATCCCAGAGCTGAACGTTTACCAGTGTGGCACTTACCAGATGCACTCTCTGGAAGAAGCTCAGGAGATTGCCCGCCATATCATCGAACGTGATGTTCGTGTAAACAGCAACGACGAGCTGGCCCTGCCAAAAGAAAAACTTCAGGAACTGCACATTTAGTATTGTGCCTGTGGATGCCCGGTGGCGCTTCGGTATGAACCGGGAACATGGGTAACACTTTAGACCGGATACATGGGTAACAGTTATAACTGGCATAGAAGAGGAGACTCGCTATGCCCTGGACTGAGACCCGACCTATGCAACGCCTTGATTTCATCCGTGCCTGCCATGCAGGTACGGATTCTTTTTCTGCCCTCTGCCGTCTCTTCGGCATCAGTCGAAAAACCGGTTACAAATGGCTTCAGCGTTTTGACCCCTCTGACCTGTCATCTCTCTCTGACCGGTCACGTGCTCCGCACTCCCACTCCCGGACAGTTCCTGATGATATCGCCGGGCAGCTTACGGCCCTGAGGCAAAAACACCCTGACTGGGGCCCCAAAAAACTGCGGATGTGGCTGCTCAATCATCACGTCGATTTTACCGTCCCCGCTGCCAGTACTATCGGCGATATCCTCAAGCGTGAAGGCCTGGTTCCGGATAAAAAGCGAAAACGCAGAACCCCGGGCAATCGCCAGCCCCTGACCATCATCAGTGAGAACAATCAGGTCTGGAGCGCTGATTTTAAAGGCAAGTTCAGGCTGCTGAGCCGGAAATACTGTCATCCCTTCACCCTCACCGACAATCACAGCCGGTATCTTCTGAGCTGCCGGGGAGCAGACCGGGAGAGCGAGCCCTTCGTCAGGCAGTGCCTGACGGATGCGTTCCTGGAGTACGGTCTGCCGGAAGTCCTGAGAACGGATAATGGTCAGCCTTTCGCAGGAACAGGTATCGCCGGGTTAAGTCGCCTTGCAGTCTGGCTGATAAAGCTGGGCATCAGACCGGAACGCATCAGAAAGGGGCATCCGGAAGAAAACGGCCGTCATGAGCGAATGCATCGTTCGCTGAAAAGTGCAGTAAAACAGGGCAACATATTTATGACGATGGAAGAACAACAGCGGTGGTTCAGTGGCTACCGGGAAGAGTTTAACTATGAAAGGCCACATGAAGCCCTGGCGGGTGCAACGCCCGGAACGGTATGGCAACCCTCAGGCCGGCACTGGGATGGCAGGGTTCCTGAATATGCTTATCCGGAAGGAGGTACGGTCTACAGGGTGAAATCAAGGGGGACACTCTATATGGGGAAAAAGGGGACGGTGTTCCTGAGTGAAGCGCTGACTGATGAGTACATCATGCTGGAAGAACAAGATGATGGCCTGGAGGCCATCATCTTTAATGGAATAACGCTTGCGTACTACGACCGAAAAACCCAGAGTGTGCTCCGGATAGACTGAAAAGTGTTACCTATGTTCCCGGTCTGATCTGTTACCTATGTATACGGTCATACACTTCGCTGACCGGGCCTACAATACTGATGACGACAACCACGGCCAGCTCCGCGCTGGCGACGCCGGTATCGCGATCGTTTTGCGGATGCACGCTGATACAGACGTCGCTGCGGCGGCTGAAGTGGTGGCAGAAATATTCGATCTGGTCGAGATAGACGTTCGGCGTGCTCACTTCGACGTAAGTCTGTCGAGAGCCAGCGCGTGGCGCGGGTGTGTTCAGCATGGTACGCTCCTGTTGTCTTTTCACTCTCGTGAATCAATTTCAGGCGCGCTGCTTTATCGGAACTGACAATCGCTGTCGCGTTTTGGACACGGTGCGGTGTTTTGCCGGATGGCGGCTACGCCTTATCCGGCCTACGTTCGTAGGCCCGGTAAGCGTAGCGCCACCGGGCAACCCGTGCACAGGGCTAGTGCGCTCCACCGCCCCCGCTACCGGCACCAAACGGTGGTTTGGCAAACCACACCAGCCCCAGCAGGACGATGAAGATCCCCGCCGATATCCAGAAAATCTCGTTTGCCGAGATAATCAGCCCCTGGTTGGTGATCTGCTGGGCAAGCCAGCCGGACGCCTGCTGCTCCGTCATCCCCATCCCCTCAAGCTGGCTATACATCTGCTGAGCGTTAGGGTTGAACGGGTTCACCGCTTCGGTCAACTGGGCGTGGTGCATCGCTTCCCGGTTGGTCCACAGCGTGGTGGTGATCGATGTCCCGATGGAGCCCGCCAGCGTACGGGTGAAGTTCGACAGGCTCGATGCCGCCGCCATCCGCTCAGGCGGCAAGCCCGAAAGCGTAATGGTGGTCAGTGGCATAAAGAAGCACGCCACAGCAAAGCCCTGAATAAACTGCGGCCACGCGGAGGCGCCAAAGTCCATTCCCGGTTCAAACGTATACGCGCGCCAGTAGAAGCACACGGCGTACATGATGAAGCTGAACGTCACCAGCCTGCGCATGTCGAGCTTATGGGCGAAACGGCCAATAATCGGCGACAGCAGAACCGGAATTAACCCCACCGGCGCGGAGGCCAGCCCCGCCCAGGTTGCGGTATAGCCGTACACCTCCTGCAACAGCTGCGGCAGCAGAACAATCGCGCCGAAGTAGAGCATATAGGCGAGGCTGATACAGAGGCAGCCGATGGTGAAGTTTCGCGATTTAAACAGCGAGAGGTCGACTATCGGATTTTCGTCCGTCAGCTCCCAGACAATCAGGAAGCTGATGGCAACCACGGCGACCACCGTCAGCACGATGATTTCCGTAGAGGCGAACCAGTCCAGCTCTTTGCCGCGGTCGAGCATGATTTGCAGGCTGCCGATGCCGACAACCAGCAGTGCCAGCCCGATGCCGTCGATCCGCCGCTGTTCGGTCCGCGTTTCGCGACCACGCAGAGACTGTAGCGTCATCAGCACCACCAGCGCACCGATGGGTACGTTGATGAAGAAGATCCAGCCCCAGTGATAGTTATCGCTGATATAGCCGCCGAGGATTGGCCCGCAAATTGGGGCGACAATCACCGTCATCGACCACAGCGCGAGCGCGATGGAGCGCTTGGCGGGCGGATAGTTGTTCAGCAGTAAACTCTGCGACAGCGGAATCAACGGCCCGGCGACAATCCCCTGGATGACGCGGAAGAAAATCAGCATCGTCAGGCTGCTGGACATGCCGCAGGCCCAGGAGGCCAGCACGAACAGGATCGTCGACCAGAGGAACAGCTTCACTTCACCGACGCGCTTCGCCAGCCAGCCGGTGATGGGAATAGAGATGGCGTTCGCCACCCCGAATGAGGTAATGACCCAGGTCCCCTGGCTCAGCGATGAGCCAAGGTTCCCGGCGATCGTAGGGATCGCCACGTTTGCGATGGTGGAGTCCAGCACCTGCATGAATGTCGCCAGCGACAGCGCAATGGTCATAATGACCAGCTGCGCCCCCTCAAGCGGTTTTTGCGGCTTTTGCTGTTGCATAACGCTCACCTTCGGCTTAACCGGCGTTTGCCTTCACGATGTCATCGATCAACTTATTGACCGGATCGAGGCTAATTTCACGGGCGTTACTTTCATAAGCTGGCGTGCTGCGCACCTGGCTTGCGAGGATCTGACCGTCGCGGTTGGCGGTATCGACCGTCACCAGCGTGGAAAGGCCAATTCGCAGCGGATGGTCTGCCAGCTGCTTAGGATCCAGCTCGATACGTACAGGCAAGCGCTGTACCACTTTGATCCAGTTGCCGGTGGCGTTCTGTGCAGGCAGCAGGCTGAACGCGCTGCCGGTCCCCATGTCCAGACCGACCACTTTACCGGTGTATTTCACGTCATCACCGTAGATATCGCTGACCACGGTTGCGGTCTGGCCGATACGCATATGCGCCAGCTGGGTCTCTTTGAAGTTCGCGTCCACCCACAGGTTGTTCGCCGGAACGACCGCCATCAGCGGCGTGGTGGTGCTAATTTGCGCACCCGGCTGCACGGAACGACGGGAAACGTAACCGGTCATCGGGCTGACGATTTTGGTACGTTGCAGGGCAAGCCATGCGTTACGCACTTCGGTCGCCGCCTGTTTCACCGCTGGCTGGTTTTCCAGAGAGGTGCCCAGCACCATCGCCTGGTTGGCATTGTACTGTTGGATCGCCACGTCCAGCTGCGCCTGTGCGCTCGCCACCGCATCGCGGGCGTGCTGCAACTCTTCACGGCCAATCAGGTTGGCGGTGCCGAGAGGAACACGACGCTTGAGGTCGCTCTGCGCCTGGGCCAGGGCCGTTTTCTGCACGTCGATATTGGCCTGAAGCTGTTTGCTGTTGATCATCAGCTGGCGGGTCTGGCGAACGCTGGAGGCCAGCGCCGTCTGTGCTTTTTCAAACGCCTGTTGGGCGTCGGTCGGGTCGAGCGTGACCAGCACATCCCCTTTTTTCACAAAGTCGGTGTTGTCAGCCCAGACTTTCGTCACGCTGCCTGACACCTGCGCCATGATTTGAACCTGATTCCCTGCCACGTATGCATCGTCTGTCTCTTCAACATGACGCAAGACTAAAAACCAATAGATCCCATATGCCACGGCAATAATAATAAAGAGCAAGGTCAGCAGAATAAGGGCGCTCTTACGTTTGCCCTTCTTGTTGACCGGTTGCTGCGGGGGGGTGTTCTCCGCATTTGCGCTCATTGTTGTTCTCCACGATCTTTTTATTTTCACATCGGCTGAGCCGACCTGTTGTCAGAAAGGCCAGCAGTTTCACGTGCTGGCCTGTCAGTTTTTCTTTTGCAATCTGGAATGTTGAGCGGATCGTCGCGTTAGCGCAGCGCCTCAAGAATGACGCCATCTTCATCCATCTGGTCCAGACGGGTGAGCAGCTTGCGAGTAATGTGCTCAAGCTGGTCGCGCTCGGCGGTGCTGAGGGCAGACCAAAGCTGGTGCAGGCAGTTATGCTGCGGTGGCAGCACTTCGCGCAGGAATTCGTGACCTTTCTCGGTCAGTTGCAGATGCAGGCAGCGGCGATCGTTATCGCTCTCACGGCGCTCGATCCAGCCGCGCTTCTCCAGCTCATCAGCAATACGGGTTGCATTGGTACGGGATGAACCCAGCGCGCAGCTCAGTTCAGACGGCTGAATGCTGTGGTTTTCCTGAGACTCAAGCGTAATCAACGCCATAAACAACGTCTCGTTAATCCCTTGCGCTTTCAGCATCTTGTTACGATTTTCCAGCAGCTTACCCTGCATGTGCATGCACAGGCGCGTCAGCAGGATCTCCTGATACGGGAAGTCCTCATGACGACTGGCGCGGAACTTAAGCATTTGTTCAATGGGCGTAAACGAACTATCCATTTTGGGCATAACCTCATTAATTACAGCCGATATAGTAACGATAGTGACAAATAATGTAAATGAATTATTTGTGCGGTTATATCCGCCAAACGTATGTCACCATCAGAAAGCGCCGGGTAAATCCGTGACCCGGTGAGCACAGAAAGTGTGGGGTGTGTACCCGCGAAAGAGGGGATGTGAGGACAGGGGTCTGAACTATTCATGCCGGTAGTAAATATGTCACCCACAGTAAAATTTCTGGGATAAATGATTACCGTTACCTTAACAGATGCAGGCCCCCTTTACACCCCAGGGGGCCCAAAGCAATGTAAAACTTAGTGAATTGCTTCCTGGCGGTGATAGCCGCGCCACCATACCAGCAGATTTATCGCCGCCACGATGGCGCCGATTGCGCACACGCCCGTCCAGCCCGCATGCTGCCAGGCGGAGGCTGAGATTAGCGAGCCCGCCGCGCCGCCGATAAAGTAGCTGGTCATGTACCCGGCCGTCAGACGGTTACGGGCGTCTGGTTTCACGCGGTAAATCACGGTCTGGTTGGTGATATGTACGCCCTGCACGGTGAGGTCGAGTACCAGAATACCGACAATTAGCGCCAGCACTGAGACGTGTCCGTACCAGATAGCCGCCCATGAGAGCAGGAGTAAAACCAGCCCTGCGGAGGTGGTCATATGAGATTTACCTTTGTCGGCCAGGCCACCCGCCGGGCGCGCGCCCAGTGCGCCAGCCGCGCCTGCCAGCCCGAACAGGCCAATCACGCCTTCTGAGTAGTTAAACGGCGGCGCGGCGAGCAGAAACGCCATCGACGTCCATAAGATGCTGAAGTTGGCGAAGGTGAGACACCCCAGAACGGCGCGTGTGCGCAGGAGTTTATCCCGGGTGAAGAGGCTGAAAACGGAGGCGAGGAGCTGCGGATAGTTCAGGTGATTCTCCTGCTTCACCTTTGGCAGGCCGCGCCACAGGGCCAGCGCCATGATAACCATCAGCACGCTTGCCACCCAGTAAACGGTGCGCCAGCCGCCGAGGCTCGCCAGCAGCCCGGCAACGGTTCGCGCCAGCAGGATGCCCAGCAGCAGGCCGCTCATAATAGTGCCAACCACTTTGCCGCGTTTTTCCGGGGAAGCCAACGTCGCCGCGAGGGGAACCAGAATTTGTGCCACCACCGAGAACAGCCCCGTCAGCGCGGTACCGATAATCATCATCGTTAACGACTGGCTGCTGGCGGTGATCAACATCCCGCCTGCGGCCAGCAGCGTCATGGAGACGATAAGCATCCGGCGCTCAAACATATCGCCTAATGGCACCAGGAACAGCAGCCCGGCCGCATAGCCGAGCTGCGCAGCGGTGACGATAAAGCCGGCGGAGCTGGCTGAAAGATCGAAAGCACGCGCGATAGTATCAAGCAGAGGTTGCGCGTAATAGTTGCTGGCGACGGCCAGTCCCGTTGCCACGGACATTAAAAGGATGAGTGCGGGGCTAAGCCCTTGAGTTGTTTTTGTCATTTGTTTCAGGAATCGTAAGTTAAGTGATTATTTTTCCGGAAACATAATAACCAATGATTGTGAATGTTGGGGGATTGTTACGTGGTGGATTGTGCGGTTTAGGTTGGGTGCGGTTTGATCCCCTCACCCTGCCCTCTCCCCTTTGGGGAGAGGGCAGGGTGAGGGGTAGTATTTTTACTTCTGCGCCTCAAGCGCCTCTTTCACCCAGCCGTCAAACAGCTGCTGGTGGGCTTTGATCCAGCCATCCACGTGGCCTTTGATATCAGCTTCGGATGATTTACCCGCATGCATCATCGCGTTCTGGGCGTTAATGTCTGCCAGCGGCAGTTTCATTACCGAGAACAGCTTCGCCGCCGCCGGGTTTTTCTCGGCCCAGGCTTTGTTCGCCACGATATGCATGGTATTCACCGGGAAGCCATAGTTCATGCCGTTTGGCAGTTTGGTGTCGATATCTTTCTGCTCGCCCGGCAGGGAGGAGAAGGGCACCTGCAACCACACCACGTCTTTGCCCGGCTTCAGCACGTCGCTCACCCAGTACGGCGTCCAGGTGTAGTAGATCACCGGCTTGCCTTCTTTAAAGCGGGCGATGGTATCGGCCATCATCGCAGAGTAATTACCGTGGCTCACGTCGACGGTCTTCGCCAGATCGAAGGCTTTGTTCTGGTGGTTAATCACCGCTTCACAGCCCCAGCCCGGCGAGCAGCCCATCATGTCGGCTTTGCCGTCACCGTTGGTATCAAAGAGTTTGGCGATCTTCGGATCTTTCAGCTGTTCAATATTGGTGATGTGATACTTATCGGCGGTTTTCTTGTCGATCAAATATCCCTGCGCAGCGCCGGTCACAAAGGTGCCTTCGCGGTAGAATTTCTTGTCACCGCCTGCGGCGGCATACATATCGTCGTGCAGCGGCTGCCAGTTCACGGCGGTAAAGGTGGCATCGCCGGAGGCAATAGAGGTATAGCCCACGTTGTAATCCACTTCACTGGCGGTATTCACCGTATAGCCCAGTTTCTCCAGCGCACGGCTGACAATCTGGGTCTGGAAGGACTCTTCCGAAATGGTGCTCTGCACCGGCTGCACGGTAATGCCTTTGCCCGGCAGGTCAGCGGCAACTGCGCTGGTGGAGACAAGGGTCGCAAACGCTGTGGCAAAAAGTACGTTATGTCGCATCGTTGTTCCTTATTTTGTGAATGGGCGGGTGAGTAACCCGACAGGGCCGGTGGTATACCAGCGACGGTTGCCGCGACTGCGTGAATCACGACCGACAGCCTGGGTCAGGCGGTCAAGAATGATGGCGAGGATCACAATCCCGACGCCGCCGACGGTCGCCAGCCCCATATCGAGACGGCCAATGCCGCGCAGTACCATCTGACCTAACCCGCCAACGGCAATCATTGAGGCGATCACCACCATCGACAGCGCCAGCATCAGCGTCTGGTTAACACCTGCCATAATGGTCGGCATCGCCAGCGGAAGCTGAACCTTAAACAGCATCTGACGCGGGCTGGCGCCAAACGAGCGTGATGCCTCTATCAGATCCGCAGGCACCTGGTTAATGCCCAGAATGGTCAGGCGAATAATCGGCGGCAGGGCAAAGATAATGGTCACGACCACCCCCGGTACGTTACCGATGCCGAACAGCATCACGATAGGCACCAGGTAAACGAACGCTGGCGTGGTCTGCATCGCATCCAGCAGCGGGCGGATAATTTTTGCGGCCCGGGGGCTGCGCGCCAGCCAGATCCCCATCGGCAGGCCGATCGCCACGCAGAACAGCAGGGCGGTCAGCACCAGCGCCAGGGTGATCATCGCCTGAGACCACGCGCCAATCGCGCCGATGGCAATCAGGGAGATCAGCGTGGCGATCCCCATACCCGCGCTGCCGAACTGCCATGCGATCAGCGAGAACAAGATAATCGCCACCGGCGCGGGCATGCCCAGCATCAGCTGCTGGAAGCCGTTCAGGATGTAATCCACCGGGATGCGGATCCCCTGGAACACCGGACGGAAGTGGGTAACGACCCAGTCGATCCCCTCCGTTACCCAGCTATCCAGCGGGATCAGCGTCTTGTGGAACGGATCCATAATATTGAAATGCTCTGGGGCAGGCGCCGGTGCGCTGTTGAGCCAGTCTGCCGCGCCGCCGCCATCGGCAGGCGCAGGCGTCGACCCCCACGCATCGGCAGATTGCGCCGCGCTGTCCGCTGCTTCAGTGGTGCCCCATGGGTTTGATTGATCAGCCATTGTTTGTCCCCTCGCGATCTAAAGCCTGTAGCAGCATCCGTTTTGAGATGATGCCAACGTACTGTTGTTCTTCACCGACAACCGGCACGGCGCACGGCGCCTGACCCACGTGAGAGAGCAACTCGCTGAGCGGCGTTTCGGCGTCCACGGCAAGCGGAGCGTCAATCAACGCCGCATCGATTCCCTGGTTTTCGCTCAGGGCGGTTTTCAGGGAGTCGATGGAGACAACGCCGACAAATTTATTGCCGCGTTCAACCAGATAACCGTATTCACGGTCTTCGTCCTGCAACAGCTTCAGCGCGGAGCGCGGACCAAAACCTGGCGTTTTTCGAATAATGCCGTTTGGTGTTCGACGGGCAATATCTTTCGCACTGAATACGTGGCTAATATCCACGCCGCGGAAGAAGGTGCGCACATAATCATTCGCCGGATTATTGAGAATTTCATCCGGTGTGCCGACCTGCACCACTTCACCATTTTGCATAATGGCGATACGGTCGCCAATACGCATGGCTTCATCCAGATCGTGAGAAATAAAAACAATGGTGCGCTGATGTTTGGCCTGTAATTTTACCAACTCATCCTGCATCTCGGTGCGAATTAAGGGATCGAGCGCCGAGAAGGCTTCGTCCATTAATAAAATATCCGGATTAATCGCTAATGCGCGCGCTAATCCTACGCGCTGACGCATACCGCCGGAGAGCTCATCCGGATACGCATGAGCATAATTTTCCAGCCCGACCTGACGCAGTGCATCAAGGGCTTTTTCCTGACGTTCCTGAGCGGGCGTGCCGGCTAACTCCATGCCAAAGGCGGTATTATCGAGTACCGTCATGTGCGGCATCAGTGCAAATGACTGAAACACCATCGCAATTTTCTTTCTGCGCACCTCGCGGAGTTCCGCGTCTGATATTCTGGCGATATCAACGCCGTCAATCAGCACCTGTCCGCGGGTGGGTTCAATCAGGCGATTGAGAAGGCGAACCATAGTGGATTTACCCGAACCGGATAATCCCATGATGACAAAAATCTCGCCTTCTTCAATGGCCAGACTGGCGTCTTTAACGCCAAGCGATAGCCCGGTTTTTTCCAGAATTTGCTCTTTCGAAAGGCCTTTCTCAATATATTTGAAAGCACGCTGTGGGTGCTCGCCAAATACTTTATAAAGATTTTTCACTTCTAATTTAATTGCCATGCAATAGAGAGTGTCCTGTTATTTGTTTATGTCGATATGATTACCATGGTAAATAGTTAACTGGCATTACCCTAACATACTCAGAATCTGAGACAACCCTGGACCTGCCTCAGGTCGGAATTTTACCGCAAGCGAAACGGCTGAATTTCCCATGAATAAAGGGCTGAGGGCGCTTTGAATTTTTCTCAATTTTTTGCTACTGCATGGGAGAATTTCGCCTGAATCGGTGTGATTCAGGCGAATATGAAGGAGAAATTACAGTGTAGTACGTAGTGGAATATTCGGCTGAAAATAATGAAATGTAGAGTTAATTAATGAACGTTAATTCATTCATTAAAAATCCCAGTCCTCGTCTTGCGTCTCCACCGCTTTACCCATCACGTACGACGAGCCGGACCCGGAAAAGAAGTCGTGGTTTTCATCGGCGTTGGGCGACAGCGCCGCGAGGATCGCCGGGTTCACTTCCGCCATTTCCGGTGGGAATAACGCTTCGTAGCCCAGGTTCATCAGCGCCTTGTTGGCGTTGTAGCAGAGGAAGGCTTTTACGTCCTCTTCCCAGCCCGTTCCGGCGTACAGCTCCTCGGTATAGCTCAGCTCGTTGTCATACAGATCAATTAGTAAATCGAGGGCAAAACCTTTGAGTTCCTCGCGTTTTTCCGGGGTGACTTTCTCCAGTCCTTTCTGGTACTTATAGCCGATGTAATACCCGTGTACCGCTTCATCGCGGATGATGAGGCGAATCAAATCGGCGGTATTGGTGAGCTTGCCCCGGCTCGACCAGTACATGGGCAGCCAGAAGCCGGAATAGAAGAGAAAAGATTCCAGGAACACGCTGGCGATCTTCTTCTTCAGCGGCTCGTCGGCCCGGTAATATTCCAGCACCAGATCTGCCTTGCGCTGCAATGACGCGCTCTCTTCGCTCCAGGCGTAGGCCGCGTCCACGTCTCTGGTCTGGCACAGGGTGGAGAAAATCGAGCTGTAAGAGCGGGCATGGACCGCCTCCATAAAGCTGATATTCGACATTACCGCCTCTTCGTGCGGGGTCAGCGCATCACTCATCAGCGCGGGCGCACCCACGGTATTCTGAATGGTGTCCAGCAGCGTCAGGCCGGTAAAGACGCGGATTGTCAGCTGCTGCTCGGCATGGCTCAGGGTTTGCCAGGCCGGAATATCGTTGGAGAGCGGCACCTTTTCCGGCAGCCAGAAGTTGCTGGTCAGGCGGTTCCAGACCTCCAGGTCTTTATCATCCTGAATTTTGTTCCAGTTAACGGCACTTACGCGTGACAGTTTCATCCTTTCTCCTTACAGCGCGCAGGACACGCAGCCTTCAATTTCGGTACCTTCCAGCGCGAGCTGGCGCAGGCGAATGTAGTACAGCGTTTTGATGCCTCTCTTCCAGGCGTAGATCTGCGCTTTATTGATGTCCCGCGTGGTGGCGGTGTCCGGGAAGAAGAGCGTCAGCGACAGCCCCTGGTCCACATGTCTGGTCGCCTCGGCGTAGGTATCAATGATCTTTTCCGGGCCGATCTCATAGGCGTCCTGGTACAGAGCCAGATTCTCGTTAGTCATAAACGGGGCAGGGTAGTAGACGCGTCCGGTTTTGCCTTCCTTGCGGATTTCAATCTTCGACACGATCGGATGGATGCTCGACGTGGCATGATTTATATAGGAAATGGAGCCGGTTGGAGGAACCGCCTGAAGGTTCTGGTTATAGATGCCGTAGTGCATCACATCCTCACGCAGCTGTTGCCACATCTCACGCGTCGGCAGGGTAATGCCGGCGCGGTCGAAAAGCGCGCGTACTTTTTCGGTTTTCGGCTGCCAGTCGCCTTCCAGATACTGGCTGAAATACTCTCCGCTGGCGTAGCGGGACTGCTCAAAGCCTGCGAACCGCTGGTTGCGTTCGCGCGCCAGCATCATCGAGGTATGCAGCGCATGCCAGGTGATGGTATAGAAATAAAGGTTGGTGAAATCCAGCCCTTCCGGGCTGCCGTAGGCGATACCCTCCCGCGCCAGATAGCCGTGCAGGTTCATCTGCCCAAGGCCGATGGCATGCGACGCGGCGTTGCCCGCCTCAATGGACGGTACGCTGCGGATGTGGCTCATGTCCGATACCGCCGTCAGCCCGCGAATGGCGGTCTCTACCGTGCGGCCAAAATCGGGGGAATCCATGGTGTGGGCAATATTCAGCGAACCGAGATTGCAGGAGATATCTTTGCCGATATCCGCGTAGTCGAGGTTCTCGTCGTAACTGGACGCGCTGTTGACCTGCAAAATTTCCGAGCACAGATTGCTCATGTTGATGCGCCCGGCAATCGGGTTGGCGCGGTTCACCGTATCCTCGTACATGATGTACGGGTACCCGGACTCAAACTGAATTTCGGCCAGCGTCTGGAAAAAGTCGCGGGCGTTAATGTATTTCTTACGAATGCGCTCGTCCGTCACCAGTTCGTCATAAAGTTCGCTGATGGCCACATCGCCAAAGGCTTTGCCGTAGATACGCTCGACGTCATACGGCGAGAAAAGCGCCATGTCGGCATTTTCTTTGGCCAGCTTAAACGTGATATCCGGGATCACCACGCCGAGCGACAGGGTTTTAATGCGGATCTTTTCGTCGGCGTTTTCACGTTTGGTATCCAGAAAACGCAGAATGTCCGGATGATGCGCGTGCAGATAAACCGCACCCGCGCCCTGACGTGCGCCAAGCTGGTTGGCGTATGAGAAGGCATCTTCCAGCATCTTCATCACCGGGATGACGCCGGAGGACTGATTTTCGATGCGCTTGATCGGCGCGCCCGCTTCCCGCAGGTTCGAAAGCAGAAATGCCACGCCGCCGCCGCGTTTCGAAAGCTGTAGCGCCGAATTTACCGCACGGCCAATCGACTCCATATTGTCTTCAATACGCAGCAGGAAGCAGGAGACCAGCTCGCCGCGCTGGGCTTTGCCGCAGTTAAGGAAGGTTGGCGTGGCGGGCTGGAAGCGGCCAGAGAGGATCTCCTCCGTCAGTCTTTCGGCCAGGGCTTCATCGCCCTGCGCCAGCGTCAGGGCTACCATCACCACCCGATCTTCAAAGCTTTCTAAATAGCGTTTGCCGTCGAAGGTTTTCAGGGTGTAGCTGGTGTAATACTTCCACGCGCCGAGAAACGTCTGGAAGCGAAAACCGCTGGCGTGCGCCCGTTCAAACAATGCCACCGCGAAGGCGCGGTCGTAGCGGGTCAGGACGCGCTCTTCGTAATAACCCTCTTTTACCAGCCAGTCGAGACGTTCCTGCTGGCTGCCAAAGACGACGCTGTTCGGGCGTACATGAGCGGCAAAAAAGGCGTCCACCGCCTCACGATCTTTGCCAAACTGAATGCGCCCCTCCCGGTCATAGAGGTTTAGCATGGCGTTTAATGCATGGTAATCCGGCGTCGCCTGAATCACGCGCTCTGCGGTTGTCGTTGCCAAAATTCGTTCACTCCTTTACGCACGTTCTCTACGTCCTGCTGTGTCCCCATCAGTTCAAAACGATAGAGATACGGCACGCCGCATTTTTGAGAGATGACATCCCCGGCGCGGGCAAAGGCCTCGCCGAAGTTACGATTGCCTGCCGCGATCACGCCGCGAATCAGCTGCCGGTTATGGGGATCGTTCAGAAAGCGGATCACCTGACGAGGCACAGCCCCCGCGGTGCCGCCACCGCCATAGCTGGGCACTACCAGAATGTAGGGTTCGTCTACCTGAATACGCTCCCGCTCGTTCAGCGGAATGCGAATCGCGGGCAGCCCGAGACGCTCCATAAACCGAAGCGTGTTTTCCGAGCTGCTGGAAAAGTAGACCAGCCTGCTCATGCACTGACGCCCTGAGCGGCAAGGCGGTTGATCATGTCCGGACGAAAGCCAGACCAGCTGGTGTCGCCGGCAACCACGACCGGAAGCTGACGGAAACCCTGCGCCCGCAGGGTGTCTGCCGCGTCAGGCACCTGATCTATATTGACCATCTCAAATGCCACGCCGCGGCTCTCCATCGCCCGTTTCGTGGCGTGGCACTGAACACAATCGTTACGAGTGTAAATAATAATGCTCATGATTCGTATTTCCATTTAGAATTAGAGAACGGCGCGAGTAAACGCGTCATGTTGTGTCTGTCTTGCTAAAGGGAATACTAGATGTAGTTGAGATAACTTTCAACCACACAAGATATGGGAAATTCAGATTGATAAGGCCCCAATGATGAGCCTGGCGGGGCAGGGCGAACTGCGCGGGTTTTTCAGGCTTTCAGGCAATGAAAAGCCCCGGCGCCTGAGGCTGCCGGGGCTGAGAACGCGTGCTTACTTACGCAGGCTAAGCAGGGCGCCGACAAAAATCCCGACTGCCGCGACCGTTCCCAGCGTACACAGCGGTTTTTCACGTACGAAGGTGGTGGCGCAGCTGGCCATATCGCAGGCCGCCTGAGTGGTACGTGAGCGGCCATTCATCCTTGCGCGCGTTTCACGCAGCAGAGACTGAGCCTTACGTTTCGCGGCATCTGCTTCGTCCTTCGCGTCAGAGCCCCAGGATTTCAATACGGCTTCCAGCGTGTCCGCTAATTGGCTGACATCGTTACGAATATCCTGGGTGTCGTCGTTAATATCGTTTCGGTTCGGTCTGTTAAACATACGATCCTCCATAATTTGTGTTCCCGTTTAGTTTAGTCCAGAAATGTAATATCTGAAGCGAGTCACGGCTTAACGGGCAGTTTATGGAATATTCTGAAAGCCCTGCTAATGCTGAATACTGTAAGGTTGCCCGGCAGGTATGATAATGAGGAAAAGATATGTATTTACGACCCGATGAGGTGGCGCGCGTTCTTGAAAAAGAAGGGTTCACCATGGATGAGGTAACATCAAAAGCGTACGGATATCGCCGTGGTGAGAATTATGTTTACGTCAACCGTGAAGCAAGAATGGGGCGTACTGCTCTCATTATTCACCCGACACTCAAAGACAGAAGCCTGTCATTTGCTGAGCCCGCCTCGGATATTAAAACCTGCGATCATTATCAGCAATTTCCGCTCTATTTAGGCGGCGAGACGCATGAACATTATGGTATTCCGCACGGTTTCAGCTCGCGTATGGCGCTGGAGCGTTTCCTGAAAGGGCTGTTTGGCGACGTACAATAACTCAGCGACTGGCATGAGCCAGTCGCCTTATCTTACGCTTTTGCCTGGCTATAAGGGCTGACTTTAAACAGGCGGCGGCAGTAGTCAAGGAAGTAACCGTACACCGCACCCATCAGCATAGATACCACGATATTTGAACTTACCGCGGCGGCGATTTGATGCCAGTCTGCGCCCACCGTCAGCAAAATAACCACATACACCGGGGACTGGAACGTCACGTAAGCCAGCACGTCCGCCAGGTTTTTTACCCAACCTGCCGGGCTAATACGCCGGGCGAAACGCATCA
Organism: Enterobacter hormaechei subsp. hoffmannii; assembly: GCF_001729745.1. GTDB lineage: Bacteria > Pseudomonadota > Gammaproteobacteria > Enterobacterales > Enterobacteriaceae > Enterobacter > Enterobacter intestinihominis. Next base: position 3,471,151 of record NZ_CP017186.1, on the reverse strand, counting down.
CCGCATCGCGATACATTCCGTACGGCCAGGCAATCATGATATTCACCGGAATGGCCACCAGGCGCGATGAGAGGGACTGCTCAAAGGTCATTCCGGACAGGAAAATTTCAATCAGCATGTTTACGACGGAACAGTAAACGACCATCGCGAACGTATCCGCTACCGCATGGCGCAGGCGAGACTGCGGTGAGAACATGTCTGAACTCCTCGAACAGGACAAAAAAGTGGCGTTTTTACCTGCGGCGTTTAGTGCTTTAGGTTGGTTTGTTTTGAGTGTATAGCGTATCCCTCTGGCTTTTAACTAACAAGTAGTGATTAATTTTTATTTATGGGCGCTTTGTCCATAAAATTCTCTAAAGTTGGCTGTTTTTTGTGCGAGTCGTTATTTTCTTTCCCATTCACCGTTTTATTAAACGAAATCAAACTATTAGCTTATCTGAGCAAGCGTATAACGTTTGTTATTCGGAGGATGCCGGGCGGTTTTTTGAACGGCATTAAACAGGGATTTTTGACCAGGTGCAGGACGGAATATTACGCATTAAAACTGACAGGTAATTCGGGGTTATATTAACGGGATATTCTAAAACATTTACAATAATGTCAAAACGACAGAGTGGGTAGATATCAGAACAAAAATCAATTATTCTGTTGCCTGATTTATGTTATACACACGAAGAAAGGTTTTTCATTATTATGGCTTTAACGTTACAGAATCTTAATAATATCCGTACCCTCCGGGCGCTGGCGCGTGAATTATCCATGGATGTTCTGGAAGAAGTGCTGGAAAAAGTTCGGATTGTCACAGAAGAAAAACGCAGCGAGCAGGCTGAATTAGAGCGCCAGCGCGCTGAACAGCAGGATAAAATTAATGCTCTGCTGGAATTGATGAAGGCAGACGGTATTTCCCCGAGCGATCTGTTAGGCGGAGAACTGGCTCATGCGGGCCAGCCGGCTAAAAAACGTAAAGCGCGTGCGGCGAAATATCGTTTCATCGACGCGAACGGTGAAGAGAAAACGTGGACCGGTCAGGGACGTACGCCAAAGCCAATTGCGAACGCACTGGCAAACGGTAAATCGCTGGACGATTTCCTGATCTGATGATTATTCGGGCGGTGTATTCCGCCCGATTATTGACTTAGCAGACGCCAAAGTCACCTTCTTCGGAGTACAGAACTACGTCCGCCGCTTTCAGGTGATATTTCTCGCCCTGCTCATTGCTGGCCTGCACGGCCACAATGTTTTCACCATTTACTTCGAGCACTTTCAGTTTCGGACCGCCCTGACGCGGTTGGACATAATCACCGACAGAAAACATAGCACCTCCTCATCATTGTCACGATCTTCACCATAGCCCACGTCCGGGGCGGGGTACAGCCTAATCTTTCAGATACCCCTTATCAGGTACGTCGGTTCCACGGCATCACTTTCAGCAGTCGCGCCATACCGCAAAAACCTGTCACTCCGGCGAACAGCAGCCCGGCGCCCACAAAACCGCTTAGCAGGAAAAAGCCGCTGGAGACGCTGTAACCCAGCACCACGCCGCAGAGAATCAGCAGCCCGGCGGCGATCTGCACCTGACGCATCAGCGGAAGCGGCTGCGATTTATCTTCAACGGTCAGCAGCCCGGCCTGCTTCCAGCCCTGAATGCCTCCCTCAACCACAAAGGCGTTCGCAGGGGACGCTGCCCGGGCAAGACGAGCATCATTGTTTGCGGTTCTTGCGCCAGACTGACAGTGGAAAATCACCGTTTCTCCCGGCGCTGCGTTAAGCCCGCCGGGTAACGAATCCAGCGGAATGGAGTGCGCCGCTGGAATATGCTCGCGGGCATACTCGTCGGGGTCGCGAATATCGATAAGTTTGGCGCCTTCAGCAATAAGCGCGTTTGCCTGCTGCGGCGAAATAAGAGGAAGAGACATTGTGTTTCCTTACGGTCAATTTCAGAACAGTAGAGCATTTAAGGCAGGGTTTCAGCCAGTGTAAAGAGGGTAAAGGCAGGTAAAAGCGCGAGAGACGAATGGCAGTTACCCGTAAACTGGCTACGCTTAGAGAAGTGTCTTTTATAATTTTCAATTGGTTAGCTTGCACGGAGTTATTTATGGGTTTTTGGCGCGTTGTTTTTACGATTATTCTCCCGCCGCTGGGCGTGCTGCTTGGCAAGGGACTGGGCTGGGCGTTTATCCTGAACATCCTTCTGACCATCCTGGGTTACTTCCCGGGTCTTATCCACGCGTTTTGGGTTCAGACGAAAAGCTAGGTACGCCACAATAGATCACTGTAGATCCGGGTCAGCGCGCCCTCGGGGCCAAACTGCTGTTTGATCCAGCGCGTGACCTGACCGGTCGCCGCATGCTGCGTGGCGAGCAGCATGCGCGAGTCCTGGCGCGGATTATTGATTCGCCGCTTTACCAGCAGCCCGTCCTCCACCGCCTCACGCGTCATATACTCCGGTAAAAATCCAATACCCTCCCCCAGGATCTGACACTGACACTTGGTGTTAAAGTCCGGTACCAGAATCGCCTCCTGACCGTGAAGCAGCCAGCCGACCTTCTTGTTGATGGTATGCGCGGTGTCCTCGACCATGATATTGGGATACAGACGCAGCTGACTTTCAGAAATGGGCTCCGGGGCGAACGCCAGCGGATGCGTGGGCGCGATGGCAAATACCCAGCGGATCGCGCCTATCTCGGTGTAATCGATGCCTCCGCCATCCAGCAGCGTATCCGGCGCGCCAATGGCGATGTTGGCCTGATTATTAATGATGGAATCCCAGACGCCGTTATACACCTCGGTCGTCACCGTGATTTGGCAGGTAGGAAACTGTTTTTTCAGCACCTGGAGCAAACGCGCGGTATGGCGTGGCGTATACAAAAGCTGATTAATGCAGATGCGCACCCGCGTCTCAATGCCCTGCGAAATGGTATCAATCCCGCGCTTGATGGCATGAAAGTCATTCAGCAGGTCGGTCGCTTTACGATAAAAATAAAAACCGGATTCGGTCAGCTCAATGCTGCGCGTGTTGCGTACAAACAGCACCACGTCCAGCCCGGTCTCCATACGTTTGATGGTGTAACTGATGGCGGAAGTGGTGACGCCCAGCTCGGCAGCCGCTTTGCTAAAACTGCCAAAGCGTGCCGCGGTGGTGAAGGCCAGCAAATTCTCTTCGGTAAAGATGGAATTCATATTATGGCTCCTGGTTACCATCAGTTTTGAACATATTTTAACACCGGCGTTACATCATGGTTGATGTCGGTCACAGTTCTGGATTTTTACGTAGAGCCGCGCTGTGTAAGGCTTTTTCAGCCATAAGGATAATGCAGCCTGAAGCGCGTAAAAGCGGTAAAACATAAGAAAAAGGTTGCACAGACGCACATTTCTCCCGGACTGTTGAATTTAACTCAACAATGAATTGCGTGTCGATGAATCATTTTTAAGCGGATTCTTTTATGACCAGGCTGTTGCTATTCTCAGGTCATCAGAAGTGAAACATAGGGAGTCTGAATATGTCTGCAACTGCACTGGTTACAGAATTTCTGCTGGCGGCAGAAGAGGGCAATATCGACGCGCTAAAAGCCTGCCTGGAGAAAGGCGTGGATATTAACGCGACCAACCGCCAGAAAAGAACCGCCATTATTATTGCCAGCCTGAAAAAGCATTACGCCTGTGTGGAGTTTTTAATTGCCGCCGGGGCGGATATTGATAAACAGGACCAGACCTGTTTTAACCCCTTCCTGATCGGCTGCCTGACCAATGATTTAACCCTGCTGCGCATTGTCCTTCCGGCGGATCCGGATCTCGACCGTCTGACGCGCTTTGGCGGCGTGGGCATTACCCCTGCCAGTGAAAAAGGGCACGTTGAAATCGTGCGCGAGCTGCTGGAAAAAACCGACATCAACGTCAACCACACCAATTTTGTCGGCTGGACGCCGCTGCTGGAGGCCATCGTATTAAACGACGGCGGCGCAAAGCAGCAGGAAATTGTGAAGCTGCTGCTCGATCACGGCGCGAACCCGCACATGACCGATAAATACGGCAAAACCCCGCTCGAACTGGCGCGGGAAAAAGGCTTCAACGCGATCGCAGACCTGCTGCTGGCGGCAGGCGCATAGTGCATTCGGTCAGCCTTCCCCTGGCTGGCCGTTAATCAATAAACGCATTGTTACCGACGTGCATTTAGCACGACGGCGGCCCCCTTTTATCTTAAACAGGTGAAAATAATGCCAACCAAAATCGTCATAAAAAAGAATACGTATTTCGATTCGGTTTCCTTAATGTCGGTTTCCACCAAAGCCAATAAATTGCCGGGCGTCGAGCAGGCGTTTGTGGCGATGGCGACGGAAATGAACAAAGGGGTATTAAAAAACCTCGGGCTATTAACGCCGGAATTAGCGGACGCGAAAAACGGCGACCTGATGATCGTTATTAAAGGCGACGCGGCGAATGAGGAAACCCTTGCCGCCATTGAAGCGTTATTCACGCGTAAAGAGAGCGCTGGCTCCCATGAAGCACGCTACGCGACGATTGCCAGCGCCAAAACCCATCGTCCGGACAGCAACCTTGCGGTGATATCCGTCAACGGCACCTTCGCCGCCCGCGAAGCGCGCCAGGCGCTGGAAAACGATCTCAACGTGATGCTGTTTTCCGATAATGTGTCGCTCGACGACGAGCTGGCGCTGAAGCAGCTGGCGCATGACAAAGGATTGCTAATGATGGGGCCGGACTGCGGCACCGCCATTATCAACGGCGCGGGGCTGTGCTTTGCCAACGCGGTACGTCGCGGGCCAATTGGCATCGTTGGCGCCTCCGGCACCGGTAGCCAGGAGCTGAGCGTGCGCATTCACGAGTTCGGCGGCGGCGTGTCGCAGCTGATCGGCACCGGCGGGCGCGATCTCAGCGAGAAGATTGGCGGCCTGATGATGCTCGACGCCATCGACATGCTGGAGGCGGACGACGCGACCCGGGTGATAGCGCTCATCTCCAAACCGCCTGCACCCGCGGTGGCAGAGAAAGTGCTGGCCCGGGCACGCGCCTGCCGCAAACCTGTGGTTGTGTGCTTCCTGGGCCGCAACGAACCACCAGCCAATGAAGACGGCTTGCAGTTTGCTCGTGGCACCAAAGAGGCGGCCCTGAAAGCGGTGCTGCTTACCGGCATTAAAAAAGACTCCCTGGATTTACATCCGCTCAACTGGCCGCTGATCGAAGAGGTGCGCGCCCGCCTGACGCCGCGGCAGAAGTACATTCGCGGCCTGTTCTGCGGCGGCACCCTGTGCGACGAAGCGATGTTTGCCGCGCTGGAGAAGTTTGACGATGTTTACAGCAACATCCAGCCGGATCCGGCCAGGCGTCTGAAGGACATCAGCGTCAGCCAGGCCCACACCTTCCTTGATTTCGGTGACGACGATTTCACCAACGGCAAACCACACCCGATGATCGACCCGACCAACCGCATCAGCCGCCTGCTACAGGAGGCGCGCGATCCGCAGGTGGGCGTCATCGTGATGGACTTCGTGCTGGGCTTTGGCGCACACGAGGATCCGGTGGGGGTGATGATCGAGGCGATCAAAGAGGCACAGGCAATCGCGAAAGCCGACAACCGTCCGCTGGAAATTCTCGGCTACGTGCTCGGCACCGATCAGGATCCGCAGTCGCTGGCCCAGCAGTGCCAGCTGCTGACCGACGCAGGCGTCATCTGGGCCAGCAGCAGCACCAATACCGGATTACTGGCACGCGAATTTGTCTGCAAAGGGGAGAGAGCATAATGACGACCTTATTCAACCAACCGCTGAACGTGATTAACGTCGGGATTGCGATGTTCAGCGACGACCTCAAAAAACAGCACGTTCCCGTGACCCAGCTCGACTGGACGCCGCCGGGGCAGGGCAATATGCAGGTGGTGGACGCGCTCGATCAGCTGGCGGAAAAACCGCTGGCGGAGAAAATCGCCGCCGCGAACAACATTGCCCTGGAGCGGATTATTCAGTCCCATCCGGTGCTGGTGGGCTATGACCAGGCGATCAACGTGGTGCCGGGCATGACCCGCACGACCATTCTGCACGCCGGTCCGCCTGTTACCTGGGAAAACATGTGCGGGGCGATGAAAGGCGCGGTTACCGGCGCGCTGGTGTTTGAAGGGCTGGCGACGGATCTGGAGGATGCCGCAAGGCTGGCGGCGTCAGGTGACATCACCTTCTCGCCGTGCCACGAGCACGACTGCGTTGGCTCCATGGCGGGTGTTACCTCCGCGTCGATGTTTATGCACATCGTTGAGAACAAAACTTACGGCAACCGCGCCTTCACCAACCTCAGCGAGCAAATGGCGAAGATCCTGCGCATGGGGGCTAACGACCAGAGTGTGATCGAGCGCCTGAACTGGATGCGCGACGTGCTCGGCCCGATGCTGCGCGACGCGATGAAGATTATCGGCGAAATCGACCTGCGCCTGATGCTGGCCCAGGCGCTGCACATGGGCGACGAGTGCCACAACCGCAACAACGCGGGCACCACGCTGCTTATTCAGGCGCTGACGCCGGGGCTGATCCAGGCGGGCTATCCGGTGGCGCAGCAGCGTGAAGTGTTCGAGTTTGTCGCCAGCAGCGACTACTTCTCCGGTCCGACGTGGATGGCAATGTGTAAGGCCGCGCTGGATGCCGCCCACGGCATTGAGTACAGCACCGTCGTCACCACCATGGCGCGCAACGGCTACGAGTTCGGCCTGCGCGTCTCCGGCCTGCCGGGGCAGTGGTTCACCGGCCCGGCGCAGCAGGTGATCGGCCCGATGTTCGCGGGCTATAAGCCGGAAGACTCCGGGCTGGATATCGGCGATAGCGCGATTACCGAAACCTACGGCATCGGCGGCTTTGCGATGGCGACAGCCCCGGCAATCGTGGCGCTGGTGGGCGGCACGGTGGAGGAAGCCATCGATTTCTCCCGCCAGATGCGCGAAATCACTCTCGGCGAAAACCCGAACGTCACCATTCCGCTGCTGTCGTTTATGGGCATCCCGTCCGCCATCGACATCACGAAGGTCGCGGGCAGCGGCATTCTGCCGGTCATTAATACCGCCATTGCCCATAAGGACGCCGGTATCGGCATGATTGGGGCGGGCATCGTTCACCCGCCGTTTAGCTGTTTTGAAAAGGCGCTGTTAACCTTCCGCGATCGCTACGTTCTATAAGGTATGCATCCATGAAAAACATGAAACTGGAGTGGAAAAGAGGTGACTGGGCAGCTTATTTCGGGTTGATGACCAACAACCTGACCAATTTGCTGACCATGATGGGGTTGCTCATTTTTGTCGTCGGCATCCCGAAGGAGATTGTTTATGGACGCATCGCGCCAGCCTTCGGGCTGGCGGTGCTGGTAGCGAGTCTTTGCTATACGTGGTTTGGCCTGCAAATGGCGCGCGCCACCGGACGAACGGACGTCACCGCGCTGCCGTCCGGCCCGAGCGCGCCGTCGATTTTTACCGTGACCTTCCTGGTCTTAATGCCGGTTTACCAGCAAACCGGCGATGCGGATTTCGCGATTCAGATTGGCCTGGTGTGGTGCTTTGTGGAAGCGATGATCCTCGCGGGCGGTTCCTTCCTGGGGGAAACCATCCGCAAGATGATCCCGCGTACCGTGCTGCTGTCGTGCCTGTCCGGTCTTGGCCTGCTCCTGCTGGCGATGAACCCGATGTTGCAGGCGTTCGAAGCGCCGACCGTGTCGTTTATCGTCCTGCTGCTGATCTTCATTAACTGGTTCGGTAAAAAGCCGATTTTCGCCCGCATCCCGACCGGCCTGCTGCTGTTGATTGCCGGTACTCTGCTTGCGTGGATCTCCGGCCTGCAAAGCCCGGATGCCATTAAAGCGTCCATGTCATCCTTCGGCTTTAACCCGCCGGAAGTGCATGTGGACAGCTTTATGCAGGGGTTGCCGCACGCGCTGCCGTATCTGGCGTCCGCCGTACCGCTGGGGCTGGCGAACTACATCTTTGACCTGGAGAACATCGAAAGCGCCCATGCGGCGGGGGATGAATACCCGACCCGCAAGGTAATGCTGGCGAACGGTCTGGCCTCCATGCTCGGCTGCCTGATGGGCAATCCGTTCCCGGTCACGGTCTACGTCGGCCATCCTGGCTGGAAAGCGATGGGCGCCAGCATCGGCTACACCCTGGCGTCCGGCGTGACCATGTTCATCGTGCCGCTGTTCGGGCTGGGGGCCTTTATGCTCGCCATCATCCCGATGACCGCCATCGTGCCGATTCTGGTGTTTATCGGCGTTGTCACCGCCAACCAGGTGGTGAGGGAAACCCCGAAAGTGGAGGTGCCCGTCATCTTCATCTGCCTGTTCCCGTGGATTGCCAACTGGGCGCTGACCATGATGAACAGCGTGATGAGCGCGGCGGGGACCAGCGCGGCGAAAATTGGCACCGACGTGCTGCACAGCAAGGGGATCTACTACGAAGGCCTGATGCATCTCGGCAACGGCGCGCCGCTCGCCAGCATGCTCTGGGGCTGTATCGCCATCTTCGCCATCATCAACAAACCGCTACGGGGGGCCGTCGCCGCCGCAGGAGGCGCGCTGCTGGCGCTGTTTGGCGTGATCCACGCCCCGGTGGTGGGCTTTGCCGAGGGCAGTTCCCTGATGTTCGTCACGGCCTACCTGATGATGGGCGGGATGTTTGTGGTGAAGCATGTTCTCGATAACTCTGTTAATCCCCCTCTCCCAGTGGGAAAGGGCCAGGGTGAGGGTGCCAGAACGCACCTTCTAAAGGAAACAAAATGAAAGAGCTTATGGTCGTTGCCATCGGCGGCAACAGCATTATCAAAGACAACGCCAGCCAGTCGATTGAGCATCAGGCGCAGGCGGTCAAAGCGGTGGCTGAGTCGGTGCTCGAAATGCTGGCCTCGGACTATGACATCGTGCTCACCCACGGCAACGGCCCTCAGGTGGGGCTGGATCTGCGCCGCGCCGAGATCGCCCACGAGCGGGAAGGGCTGCCGCTGACCCCGCTGGCAAACTGCGTGGCGGATACCCAGGGCGGCATCGGCTACCTGATCCAGCAGGCGCTCAACAACCGCCTGGCGGCGCGCGGGGAACAAAAAGCGGTCACGGTCGTCACGCAGGTGGAGGTGGATAAAAATGATCCTGGCTTTATGCACCCGACGAAACCCATCGGCGCGTTCTTCAGCGAGGCGCAGCGCGACGAACTGCAACTTGCGCACCCGGACTGGCATTTTGTCGAGGATTCAGGCCGGGGCTATCGCCGCGTGGTAGCTTCACCGCAGCCGCGGCGCATTGTCGAGGCGGATGCCATCAAGGCGCTGACGCAGAAAGGATTTGTGGTGATCGGCGCAGGCGGCGGAGGCATTCCTGTGGTGCGCAGTGACCAGGGCGATTATCAGAGCGTGGACGCGGTGATAGATAAAGATCTCTCCACCGCGCTGCTGGCGCGCGAGATCGGCGCCGACGTGCTGGTGATCACCACCGGCGTGGAGAAAGTGTGCGTGAACTTCGGCAAGCCGAACCAGCAGGCGCTGGATACCGTCAACGTGGCGCAGATGACGCGCTACAGGGATGAAGGCCACTTCCCGGCGGGCAGCATGTTGCCAAAAATCGTCGCTTCGCTGGAATTTTTACGCCATGGCGGCAGGCGCGTGATCATCACCTCGCCGGACTGCCTGCCCGCAGCGCTGCGCGGTGAAACGGGTACCCACATTGTTAACGAAGGAAGATAAGATGAGTGAGAATAAAAGCCGCCGCGAGTTTATTAGCCAGAGCGGTAAAATGGTTACCGCCTGCGCGCTGTTTGGCGCCACGGGTTCCGTCGCGTATGCTGCCGATTCTGCTAAGGCAACCTGCGTGACGGGTAAACCGATGAACATCACCGCAAAACATTACTATCTCGACAACGTGCTGCTGGAAGCCGGGTTTAACTTCGACGGCAGCGTGGTGACAAGTACCCGCACCGAGCTGAAAACGCTTGAGATAAAAGACGGGAAAATCGTCGCCCTGCGCGATAACAACAGCCACGCCGACGCGGCCCTGCCGCACTTCGATGCGGGCAAAAAGCTGATGCTCCCGGCGATGCGCGACATGCACATCCATCTGGACAAAACCTTCTATGGCGGCCCGTGGCGCTCCCTGAACCGTCCGGCGGGTACCACCATTCAGGACATGATCCGCCTGGAGCAGAAGCTGCTGCCGGAATTACAGCCTTACACGCAAGAACGCGCCGAAAAGCTGATCGACCTGATCCAGTCCAAAGGGTCCAGCATCGCCCGCAGCCACTGCAACATAGAGCCGGTTTCCGGCCTGAAAAACCTGGAAAATTTGCAGGCGGTACTGGCGCGCCGTAAGCCAGGTTTTGACTGTGAAATCGTTGCCTTCCCGCAGCACGGTCTGCTGCTGTCGAATTCTGAAAAGCTGATGCGCGAGGCGATGCAGGCGGGGGCGCACTACGTGGGCGGGCTGGACCCAACCAGCGTCGACGGCGCGATGGAGAAATCCCTCGACACCATGTTCCAGATTGCGCTGGATTACAACAAAGGGGTGGATATTCACCTGCACGAAACCAGCCCGGCGGGCGTGGCGGCGGTGAACTACATGGTAGAAACCGTGGAGAAAACGCCGGCGCTGAAGGGGAAGCTGACCATCAGCCACGCCTTCGCGCTGGCGACGCTTAACGAACAGCAGGTGGATGAGATCGCCACCCGCATGGCGGCGCAGCAGGTGACCATCGCCTCCACCGTGCCGATTGGCACCCTGCACATGCCGCTGAAGCAGCTGCGTGATAAAGGCGTGTTTGTCATGACCGGTACCGACAGCGTGATTGACCACTGGTCCCCGTACGGTCTGGGGGACATGCTGGAGAAAGCCAACCTCTACGCCCAGCTCTATATTCGCCCGAACGAACAGACGCTTTCGCGGGCGCTGGGCATCGCCACCGGCGACGTGCTGCCGCTGAACGACAAAGGTGAGCGCGTGTGGCCTAAAGCGCAGGACGACGCCAGCTTCGTGCTGGTGGATGCCTCCTGTTCCGCCGAGGCCGTGGCGCGTATCTCTCCGCGTACCGCGACGTTCCACAAGGGGAACCTGGTCTGGGGCTCTGTGGGCTAATGTGGTGCCGGGTGGCGCTGCGCTTACCCGGCCTACGGTTCGGAGATTTTGTAGGTCGGGTAATGCGAAGCCGCCACCCGACAATGCAGTATACTGCTATGCACATTCTTAAAGAGGGATCTGCCATGGCACAAAACATCTACGACAATCCGGCGTTTTTCGAAGGCTACGCCCAGCTTCCGCGCTCCGTGCAGGGGCTGGACGGCGCGCCGGAGTGGCCTGCGCTTAAGGCGATGCTGCCGGATTTAACTGGCACATCAGTTATCGATCTTGGGTGCGGCTACGGCTGGTTCTGCCGCGTGGCGCGCGAGCTGGGCGCTTGTGACGTCACGGGCGTCGATATCTCTGAAAAGATGCTCGCCCGCGCGGCAGAACTGACGGATGACACGCAGATCCACTATCAGCGTAGCGATCTGGAATCTCTTCAGCTTCGCGAAAACAGTCTCGATCTGGTCTACAGCTCGCTGGCGCTGCACTATCTGCCGGAACTGGACGCGTTATTCGCCAGGGTGCAGCGTGCGCTTAAACCCGGCGGCAGCCTGGTTTTCTCGATGGAGCACCCGATTTATACCTGCGCCACCCGTCAGGGCTGGCTCACCGACGACAACGGTGAGCGGTTCTGGGGCGTGAACCATTATCAGGACGAAGGCAAGCGCGTCAGCAACTGGCTGGCAGAGGGGGTAATCAAATACCACCGCACGCTGGGTACCACGCTTAACGCGCTGATCAAGGCCGGATTGACGATAAGTGAAGTCAATGAGTGGGGACCAACGCAGGCGCAGGTTGACGCCTGGCCCGCGCTGGCCGAAGAGGCGGAACGCCCGATGCTGGTGCTGATCGCCGCCCGTAAGGCTTAATAGCCGACTTTATATACCCGCCCGCTCTGTACCCCTTCCACGCTGCGGCGGTAGGCCTGCGCAACGGTCGCAGCGGGAACGCTTTCAAAGCCCGGGAAAAAGCCATCATATGCTTCGACGGATTCCGTCAGCACCGTCGGGCTGATCAGGTTAATGCGGATCCCGCGCGGCAGTTCACAGGCCGCGGCGCGCACAAACCCTTCCAGCGCCGCGTTTACGGTGGTGGCATTGACGCCCTGAGCAATCGGTTCGTGCGCCACAATCCCGCTTATCAGCGTGATCGAGCCGCCTTCGTTCAGGAAGTGCTGGCCGGTCAGCGCCAGACGAACCTGCCCCAGTAGCTTATCCTGCAAGCCCCGGTTGAACTCGCCGTCGGTCATGGTTGCGAGCGGGCCGAAGTGTACCCCACCGCTGGCGGAGACAATCGCATCCACCGGGCCGATCTTTTCGAACAGCGCCTGTACGCTCGCCTGCGAGGTGATATCCACCTGATGCTCGCCCTGCGTGCGACCCACGCGGATCGTCTCGTGGCGTTGGCTTAACTCTTCTGTGACTGCACGACCGACCGTACCGCTGGCACCAATAATGACGATTTTCATAGCAGACTCCTTATGTTGTGAGCCTTCATTCTTTAATAAATAAAAACTCAGATAAACTGGGCTAACGTTAGAAGATTACTAACCAGAGGTTTGGAATATGGATAAGCTTCGCGGGATGGAGACGTTCATCGCGGTGGTGGAAAGCGGCAGCTTCACCGGCGCGGCGGCCCGGCTGGAGATGTCGGCGGTGATGGTCGGGAAGTATATTGCGCTGCTGGAATCGCAGCTCGGCACGCGGCTGCTGGAGCGCAACACCCGTCGCCAGAGCCTGACCGACGCCGGACGCGTTTATTTCGAAGAGGCCAGGCGCGTGCTGGAGCAGGTCTCGATTGCTGAAAACGCAGTTGAACGTCTGCGAGCCACGCCCGCCGGCACCCTGCGCGTGACGGCACCCACCTCGTTTGGCGGCTGCGTTATCGCGCCTCTGACGGCCACGTTTTTACAGCGCTACCCGCAAGTGCGCATCGAACTGGATCTCACCAACCGAATGGTGGATCTGGTGGAGGAAGGGGTCGATCTGGCCATTCGCATCGGGGAGATCCGAAATGAGGATCTGGTGGCGAAATACCTGTGTCCCTACAACATGACGATCTGCGCCGCGCCGGAATATCTGGCGCGTCACGGTACGCCGCAAACGCCAGCCGATCTGGTGGATCACCTGTGTCTGTCGCACACGGTATGGACGGCGCGTAACGAGTGGCGGCTGCCCGGTGTGGAAGGCGAGGTGCGCTGGAAGCGTGATGCCGTCTTACGATGCAATGACGGCTACGGCTTACGCATGGCGGCGCGAGCCGGGGCAGGACTGTTGCTGCAACCGGAAGTGCTGGTGGCTGAAGAGCTGGCAAGCGGCAGGCTGGTTCGGGTTCTGGAAGCGTTTACGCCCGCGCCGAGGCCGGTGCATTTATTGTGGCGCCAGGATTTGCGTCCGCTGCCTAAGCTAACGGAATTTATTGCCCATATTCTGCTAAGATTGGGCACAATATAAAAAAAGAAGGTAAGTAAAGAATGTCTGCAAACAAACTCGCCAGCAGCGCGCAGGGCCTGCAATCCTCTGCCATCCGTGAATTATTAAAACATAGCAAAATGGCAGGCGTGATTTCGCTGGGGGGCGGTATTCCAAACCCGGATCTGTTCGATCATGAAGGTTTAAAAATTGCCGCTGATGCCGTGCTGTCTCAGCATTTTGGCGAAGCGTTCCAGTACGGCCTGACGGAAGGCGTCCCGGGGCTACGCGAAGAGATCCAACGCATCTGTGAAGGTCGCGGCATCGCCTGTAAAGCCGATGACGTGGTCATTACATCCGGCTCTCAACAGTCGCTTGACGTGCTGGCGCGTGCGTTAATTAACCCGGGCGATACGGTCGTCGTTGAGCGTCCGACCTACCTCGCCGCGTTGCAGGTCTTTGGCCTTGCACAGGCGAATTTTGAATCCGTCGGCACCGACGGCGACGGCATGAAAGTAGATGAACTTGAAGCGCTGGTGGCAACCAAAACCATCAAAGCGGTTTATATCGTGCCAACCTTTGGTAACCCGGGCGGCGTGACGCTCTCCGAGGCGCGTCGTAAACAGCTGGTGGAATTATCGAAGCGCTATGACTTCGTGATTATCGAAGACGATCCGTACAGCGAAATCAACTATACCGAGGAAGCATTCCGCCCGCTGATTGCTCATGCCAAAGATATCGGCAATGAGGATAACGTGGTGTACACCTCCACCTTCTCTAAAATCCTCGCGCCGGGCACCCGCGTGGGCTGGGTGCTGGTGCCGGAGTGGCTGAAGCGTGCGGTGGTGAACCTCAAGCAAACCACCGATCTGCACACCAGCACGCTGTCGCAGCTGATGACGTACGAATATCTGAAAACCGGTCGTCTGGCGAATCAGATTAAAATGATCCGCGAAGCCTATCGCCAGAAATACCAGACCTTTGCCAGTGAACTGGAAGCGGAGCTGGGCGATGTGATGTCGTTCCACAAGCCAAAGGGCGGCATGTTCCTGTGGGCGAAAATGAATAACGGCATCAATACGACGAAATGGCTGGAAAAAACGTTGAGCAACGGCGTCGTGTTTGTGCCGGGTGAGTTCTTCTACTGCAACGAGCCGGACCACACCACGCTGCGCATGTCTTTCGTTACCCCAACGGATGAGCAGCTTAAAGAAGCGGTTCGACGTCTGAAAATTTCCCTGTAAGCGGATGCGCATAATGGCAGATGCCGTTATGCGCTGTTCCCGTGTAGGGTAAGGTTATTGCGTGGCGTGGGCGAGGGTGCGGTCAAATGCATCGCCGTCTGGCGCCTGTGTGACTTCATGGATCCGACAAATTTTCCCCTCGCGCAGCGTGGCAAACATATACACCTCTAATTCTGCCTGGCGACCATCCGGATATGTCACGGCCACTCTGTGCCGGTCTGCCACACATTCGTTATGGCAACATAACGCTTCCACGGTAAACGTAATCTCGCGGATCTGCGCACGCACATGGTTCAGGTGTTTCATAAATCCCTGATAATCAAGCATGTGACCGTCCGTAACCTGCTGGTAATCGGGCGTAAACACCTCTGCCGGATCTACATTGCCATTGAATAAGCGGGTTAACAGACAGGCCATTTGCTCGCGCTGCGCGGTGTTGTCGGGCTGGTTTATCAGGGATGTAATGATGGTCATGTTAGCTCCTCGTGATGTTGAGCCGCTATTATCCTTGACAGCATAAGGCGTAGTTTCTGTAATAAGTCGAAGAATAACGATTTTCGGTCAAATTCATGCTGACAACTGAGAGGCTTGTTCATCCCGGCGGCTATCACACCCCGTGGCACAGCCATCATGCCGGCCAGCTCTGGCGCATTGCTGCGGGGCTGCTGGTGATTGAGACGCCGCTGGGGCGTTCGGTGGTACCCGCAAAACATATCGGCTGGATCCCGCCTGGTCAGCAGCACGCTGCCTTTTCGGAAAGTGCGATTGAAGGTTGCGCTGTCTATCTTGACCCTGCCCATTGTGAAGGGCTTCCGGAAGAGGCCACGCTTTTCGAGTCTGACGATTTTACCGATGCACTGTTTTCCCGTTTAAGCGTTGCCGGGAGTGAATACGATTCCCGAAAGCTCATCCTGCTGCTGGAGGAGTTGGCTCTGGCGTCTCAGGTCCGCTTTTATCTGCCCGTACCGACCGATCCCCGGCTGAAAAATGTGGTCAGGAAACTGCTGCAATCCGTCGATGATAATCAGACGGTGGAAAGCCATGCCAGCCGTGCCGGGATGAGCGTACGTACATTCAACCGGCGGTTTAGCGCGGAGACGGGGATGAACTTCGTCAACTGGCGCCAGCTGGCGCGCGTCATGCAGGCGATGGAGTGGCTGGCGGCGGGGAAGCCGGTGGGGTGGATTGCGCTCTCGTGCGGATACAACAGCGTCAGCGCATTTATTGAAGTTTTCAGAACGTGGACCGGTAAAACGCCGGGGCAGTGGGCGATTAAAGAAGGCCCTTTTGCGCAAAGGTAATGCGCGTGGCCTCGTTGAGATCCAGCTCTCTTAACGATTCCGGATAAACCCAGGCGATCTCCTGAAACTCGTCGTTAAACGTAACATCCCGATTGGCGCTGATGCAGTCGAAGATCAGATAAATCATATAAATTTCCTCGGTGGTACCCTCGGCGTAAGTTTTGACCCTGATGTCATCGCGAAAAGCCCAGGGCTTGACGTCGATAATGTCCAGCGCGTCGCCCAGCTCCTCACGGACTTCACGGCGCAGCGCCTGTTCCATGGTTTCGCCGGGTTCCATTCCACCACCGCAGAGTGCCCACTGACCGGGGAATACACCGCGATCGTCGGCCATTTTACATAGCAGGTAGGCTCCGTCATTCTGGATGATGGGGCAGACAATGGTTCGTTGGCGCATGATTTCTTCCTGAAAAATGAATTTGGGCTACTATAGCAGATTGGTGATGGAGATCATGTTAGGTGTGTTGGATCCTCATCACTCGGAACAGCGGTGTAGGCCGGGTAAGGCGAAGCCGCCACCCGGCGTTTGACTACCGCTCCCTCAGCGCCTCCTTCGCCCGGTTAAACGGCTTAATCAGATAATCCAGCACCGTTTTCTCCCCGGTCTTAATATCCACCGTCGCAATCATCCCCGGCACAATCGAAAAGTGCCTGCCCGCCTTGTTCACCAGATAATCCTGGCTTGTGCGAATGAATACACGGTAGTAGAACACCTCCGGCTTCGCTTCGTCCTGAATGGTGTCCGGCGAAATGGTCTCCACCACTCCGTGCAGCCCGCCGTAAATCGCGTAATCGTAGGCGGTGATTTTCACCAGCGCCTCCTGATTAGGATGGATAAAGGCGATATCCCGGGGCGAGAGGCGGGTTTCAATCAGCAGGTGATCGTCCACCGGCACAATCTCCATTAACTCGCCGTTGGGCGGTATGACGCCGCCGATGGTGGTCACCTTGATGTTTTTCACGATCCCGCGCACCGGCGACTTCACCGTCAGGCGGGTAACGGAATCCTCGCGGCCTTTCAGGATCGCTGACACCATATCCACCTCGGCGTTGGCCTTCGACAGCGCTTCACGGGCCTGCACGTAATACTGGGAACGCACGTCGGTGAGCTTCAGCTCCAGGTCGCTTTTCTGCCGTTGCAGGCGCAGCACTTCCACGTGGCTGGCGGCACCGGTTTTCACCAGCCGTTGAGTGATCGCCAGTTCTTTATTGGCGAGCGCTAACGCGGAGCGGAGTTCACGCTGCGTATCCTCCAGCTGGGCGCGGCGAGAGTTGTAAAGCCGCGTTTCTGCGGCGGTCAGTTCGGTCCATTTCGCCAGGGAAGGCGGGAATTTCAGCGGGAGATCGTTCACCTCGGCGTACAGGCGCACGCTGGAGGCCAGCGACGCGCGGTAACGCGCCGCGCTTTCGCCGACGTTAGATTCCGAGCGGGTAGGATCCAGCCGCGCCAGCACCTGTCCGGCCTGCACCTGATCCCCTTCGTGTACGTTCAGCTCGGTGAGGATCCCCCCATCCAGCGACTGCAATACCTGCTCGCGTGAACTGGGGATCACTTTTCCGGTGCCGGTTGAGACTTCATCCAGCACCCCGAACCACGCCCAGACGCCGAGCACCACAAACATCAGCAGGGAGAAGAAAACGATGCGCCGGGCACCGGTATAACCGCTTTCGGAGTCGAGCGCGTTATCCAGATCTTCTACTGCGGCAACGTCACGCTGATTGATTTTCATTGTTCCACTCCCGTCCGGTTGCCTGCTGCTGTTGCTGCATACGGCTGTTGTTCAGCGCCTGCGCTTTTGGCGCGTCCATCACCAGCATGCCATCTTTGAGTACCACCACGCGCTCCACCAGCTCCAGTACCGGCACGCGGTGGGTCGCGACAACCAGCGTGCGGTTGCCGAGCCACGCCCCGAGACGTTGAATAAATTCCCGCTCGGTATGTTCATCAAGGGAGGCGGTCGGTTCATCCATCAGCACGATATTCGGGTCGCGCAGCAGCATCCGCGCCAGCAGAATAGACTGCCGCTGCCCGCCGGACAGCCCGACGCCGTTCTCCATAATCGGGTAATCCAGCCCCTTTGGCAGCTTCTGCACAAAGCTGGCCGCGCCGCACATCTCCAGCACCTCGAAGATCTCTTCATCGGTGGCGCGCGGCATGCCGAGCGTGATGTTCTCGCGCAGGGTGCCGTAAAACAGCCGGGCGTTTTGGGTCATAAAGCCGACGTTTCTCCGCACGTCAGCCACGTCCAGATGCGGCAGGCTGAGGTTGTCGAGCCGCAGTTCACCGCCCGCCAGATCCATCCCGCCCGCCATCGCCTGCAACAGGGTTGATTTGCCCGCGCCGTTGCGCCCGAGGATCGCCACTTTTTCGCCCGCTTTGATCTCCAGGCGGTTAATGCGCAGCGCCATGCGGGGATCTTCCGGGTGATAGCGGAACTGCGCCTGCTCGAAAAGATAGTGGCCGCGCAGCACGTCCTGGCGGATCGGCGTCTCTTCGCGCTGGTTCTCGGTCGGCAGCTGCATAATGCTGTCCAGTCCCTCTTTGGCAGCCTTCACCTGCTGCCAGCGGGCCAGCACGCCGCACAGCGTCGCCATCGGGGCGATCATCCGTGAGGCGAGCATCGAGGCGGCCACCACCGAACCGGTGGTTAAGGTGCCGTCGATCACCATCGGCGCGCCCACCACGATCACCCCGGCATAGACCAGGCTCTGAATGGTCATCCCCCAGCTGATCAGGTTCTGCGTCAGTTCGCGGGTGCGCAGGCCGGATTCGGCGGTGATCTGGATATAGCTGTTCCACTGCTGCAAAAAGCGGTTCTCCGCCTGCATCAGCTTGATGTCCTCCAGACCCTGCACGCTCTCCACCAGCACCGCGTTGCGCAGGGTAGATTCATGCGCCGACTGCTTCGCCAGCTCCGCCAGCTTCTTTTGCAGCAGCAGGCCAGGCAGGACCATGATCACCGCCGCCACCGGGGCGATCCACGCCAGCTGCGGGGCGATGATCGCCAGCACAATCACAAACAGGATAAAGAACGGCAGATCGACGATGGTGGAAATGGTGGAGGAGGTGACCATCTCGCGGATCTGCTCCAGCTCGCGCAACTGGGAGATAAAGCTGCCGGTGGAGCGCGGAATGGCGCTGTGGCGTAGCCGCAGCGCGTGGCCGAAGACCCGATCCGAGACGCGCATATCCGAGCGTTTGCCCAGCAGATCCATAATGTGCCCGCGCGCCACGCGCAGCACAAAACCAAACAGCGTGGCGATCAGTACCCCAATAGTCAGTACGTAGAGCGTCGGGTAGGACTGGGCGGGGATCACCCGGTCATACACCTGCATGGAAAAGACAATGCCGGAGAGGGAGAGCACGTTGATAAACAGCGCCGCCAGCATCACCCAGCTGTAAGGGCGAAGGTCGCGCATCACCAGCCGGTAGAGCCAGTCCGGGCGGTATTTTGAGATATAGGCGTCCACGCGGCTGTCCTTCAGCGCCGCCAGCGGACGCAGGGCGATGACGTGGCGGATGGCAGGCAGCATCGCGCTCATCGACAGGCGGTTGGTGTGCGTGTTGTCGTCGAAAAAGCTGACCTCAAGCGTATCCTCGCCGTCGAAATTGTCGATCACGCCGATTTTACCGTCGTTTAGCTCTACCACCACCGGCAGACGCCAGCTGTTAATGGACTGCTGATCGGCCGTCAGCAGCTGGAACGTCAGCCCGGCTTCACGGGCGAGCTGCGTCAGCGCGGGCACCATCGGTTTGCCTTTCAGCCACGGCGCGCCCGCGATCAGCGAGCCTGGCGAGCAGGCAACGCGATAGCGCGTCGCCACATAGCCAAACGCCTGCGCCCACTGCTCCAGCGCCTCATCCGTCATGTTTTCACCTTGCGGAATATCGCGTTGCTTCATGGCTGGATCTCCACGGTCTGGATGGTGCGGTTTTCAAG
Organism: Enterobacter hormaechei subsp. hoffmannii; assembly: GCF_001729745.1. Taxonomy (GTDB): domain Bacteria; phylum Pseudomonadota; class Gammaproteobacteria; order Enterobacterales; family Enterobacteriaceae; genus Enterobacter; species Enterobacter intestinihominis. Next base: position 3,451,169 of record NZ_CP017186.1, on the reverse strand, counting down.
ATCGAACGCCTGACGTATGCGCCCGGTTTGGTAGAGACAGTTCAGCTGAAGCTGGCGGAGCTGTCCGGCGGTTTGCTGCTGGGTAAAGCGCGCCTGATACACCTCCTGCTCGGCGTTGAGCACGTCGAGCAGCGGGCGGGAACCAAGATCGAGATACTGCTGCTGATACAGCTCGCGGGTACGGGCGCTGAGCGCTTCCTGGCGGCCCTGGATCTGAAGCGTGCTCATCAGGCTCATCACCTGGCTGCGCGCTTCCAGCAGTTTTTGCCGCACCTCAAGACGGGTGCGCTGAATGGTGGACTGGGCCGATTCCACCGCGTGTCCGGCGGCGTTACGCCGGGCGGTGAGGCCGCCGCCCTGATAGAGCGGCATCTGCACTTTTACCCACGCGGAGTACTGGGTGCGGTCCCGCGTTTCGTTGCCTGAGTAGCGGTCGTTAAGATAGTGGCGGACTTCCGGCTCCAGCGAGACGGTAGGGGTCATCTGCGCGTTGGCATAGTCGAGATTGGCCTGCGCGACGTTGGCCTGCGCCCAGGCCGCTAATACCGAGGGCACCAGACGATCGTCCGGCTCGGCAATATCGCAGCTGCGGGCCAGACTTTGCGGAAATTCATTGCTGACCGCGTTCAGGCCGTCCCAGCCCAGCATGCTCATCAGCGTGGCGCGTGAGCTGTCGAGGCTGGCCTGATACTGCATCAGCTGCGCTCGCGCGCCTTCGATACGGGCATCGGTCTGCACCACGTCAGAGAGCGACGTGGCGCCTTCGTCATTACGCAGCTTCGTCAGTGTGCCGATGGAGGTCAGGGCGTCCAGCTGTTCTTTAGCGGTCTCGACCATCTGCTGCCAGGTCTGCACCTGCACCATAGCGATGGCGGTATCGTGGGCGATAGTGTCGATGCTCACCAGTACGTTGGCCTGCTGCTGGGCGACGCCCGCGTTTTCGGCGCGCACCTGGCTTGCGACTTTGCCGAAGTCGTAAAGCATTTGCGAAAGCGAAAGCACTAGCGAGGGGGTAAAGCCATTATCGTCGCCGTCGTGGCTATAGCCGTTATCCATGCCGGCGCTAATTTGCGGATAATATTTCGATTTGGCGACGTCCACATTTTCGCTCTGCTGATAAAGTTTGCCGACGGCTTCACTGATGGCCGGATGCCAGGTCACGGCGCGGTTTACGGCTTCATCCAGCTGTAGCGTGCCGGGGGCGGCTTTGCTGGCTACGGGCGCCACGCGGCCATTTAAAGAGGGGAGTTCCTGCGTTTCGCTTAATTGTCCGGTATTAATCATCGCCGCAGGGTTTGCCGCGATAGCGGGCACAGATATCAGGCAGCACGAGAGCCACCAGTAAGGCATCTTCTTTCCCATGTCTTGTCCCTAATAAAAAAGTACTGCTTTTTTGTTTATGCCCGGGCGCTGTGTGCGCCCGGGTCATTTCTTGCAGGTGCTATCAGGTAATGATGTGTTGCTGGTTTACAAGCTCGTCGTAGGTGGTCTGAACGTTGTCCAGCGTAACGAGCGTAGATTTAGTGTAGGCGGCTCCCGTGCCGTCACGGTCGATGGAGATCACAGTATTGTTACCGCTTTGTGAAACAGAGACATAGTTCCCCAGCGTCGACGCGCTACCGTTCCAGCCCACCAGCAGATCGCCAATGTCGATCTTGTCTCCCTGCGACAGGGAGAAGTTCGTCCAGTGGTCACCCGTGCTGTTACCTGCGGTGGCGTTACCCGCCGTAGTGTTCAACACCTGATAAATCAGCGTGTCGCCGTAGGCCGTGCCGCTAATCACATCGTTATGTTCCGAACTGACAAATTTCGGTGCCATATTGATGGTCAGCGAGGCGGTATCCCGGGTGCCGTTGGCGTCGGTCAGGGTGTAGTTAAAGACCTCCTTGCTGGTGATGGTAGAGAACGATATCCCCGGGTTGAGTGTGTAGGTGTAACTGCCGTCTGCGGCAATCGCCAGCGTGCCGTAGTGACCCGTGATGTTTACCTGCGTGCTGCCGGTGTAAGGATCCAGCGTGGTGGTTACGCCGTCGTAGCCGGTAATGCTGAGACGGGTATCCACCGAATGCAGCTGGTCCATCGCGCCCGCGGAGCCGGTGCCGTCGAAGATATTGCCGTCAACGGTGTGGGTGCCCGTGGCGTCAAACTGCGACAGGGAGTAGCTGGTCCCGGTGACGCTTGGGGTAACGGTGATATTTCCCACCCCCAGCGGTCCCATTCTGCCGGTATAGTTCAGCGTATAGGTTCCCGCTTCCAGATCGAGGCCCGTCAGGTTGATCGTCGCCCTGCCGCCCAGCAGCAGCCCGCCGTTAAATGAGCCGGATCTGAGGGTGGTGGTGCCGTTGGTCAGCGTCCAGTCGACCGTTAACCCGGTAAGGGTCAGCAGCGAGGCGACGTTAAACGACAGAACCACGTTATGCAGTGCAGTATTAGGATCCACCACGAAGGTCCCGCTTCCGCTGCCCTGGGTTGAGGCAAGCAGCGCGGCGTTCCAGCTCGCCGACCCGACGGTAGTATCCGAGTATGCGGCGGTGCGGTGCACCGAGTTCACGTCCATCGCCGTGCTGACATCGTTCACCGCGTCCATTGGCTGCGCGGTCGGGGTGATGTTCAGCGATGCCGTGTCTTTCGAGCCGTTCGGCGCGGTGATGGTGTAGACGAAGGTATCCGGCGTGCTGATGCTGTCAGCGCCGACTCCGCTGTCCAGGGTGTAAGTGTACTCCCCGGCTGCGTTGATCCGCAGCGTACCGTACTCGCCGGTGATCTCCGTCAGGCCGCTGCTGTTCACCGCCACGCCGTTAACGTCGGAGACCACGGTACCTGCTGGCGCAATATCATCCGCCAGCACATCCCCGGTCGTGCTCTCGCTCACGCTTGCCACGCTGTAGACATGATCCTGCAAGACGTTCAGCGTGTAGGCCGTCAGCGCGGTGATCCCCGCCGCCGTATTGAGCAGGAACAGGTACTCGCCAGCGGGCAGGTTCAACGTCAGCTGCGGGGAGGTGCCGCCCAGCAGCGGCGCGCGCAGCCAGCCGGGTTCAACGCGCATCTGCTCGAAGGTCTGCGTCGCATTGTTGAACTTATAGATGTAGAGGTCGAACACCGAGGCCAGCGCGACGCCGCCCACGGACGCCTGAACGGTCATGGTGCGGGTGGTGCCTTCTTCCACGTTATAAATGATCGGGTTGGCCAGATCGTCCAGCAGGTTCAGCCCCAGGGTATTGCCAAGGTTGATCCCCACCAGGGTAAAGCCGCCCTGCGACGAGGTGCCGTTGTTGATCGCCTCCACGGTGGTGTCGAAGGTCAGCGAGGCGGTATCGTCCACGGCCACGATCCCGCTGCTGGTAGTGCCTTCGCCCAGCGACAGAACCAGATTTGCCGAGGCGCTGGTGCCGTTATGGGTGATGGTGTAGGTAAAGTTCTCCGTGCGGCCAATGACGGCGGCGCTGGTGTTGGTCAGGTTATAGGTATAGCTGCCGTCCAGGTTGATGGTCAGCGTGCCGTATTGCCCCTGAATCACCGTGCCGTCAGCCGTAACGCTGGTGGTGGTGCCCTGGGCGTTGGTGACCGTAGTGACGGTGGTGCCCGCCGGGGCGTTGTCGCTGCCTGCGGTTGGATCCACGTCAGTGATGACGTTCCCGGCAACGCTGGTCTCGCCGGACACGGTGCCTGCGCTGGTCTCTTTCACCGCCACATCGAGGCTGGTGTAAGAGCCGGTTGCCAGCAGGTTAGTGTTGTAGCTCAGGACGCGATACTGACCATTCGCCAGCCCGGTCAGGTTCAGCGACACACCCGTCGCGCCGAGGGTCAACAGGTCAGCGAACTGCGGCTGCCCGGTATCGACCACGGTGGTCCAGGTGTTGTTGGCGGCGTCGAAGCGCTGTACCACCAGCTCAAGGGTATTGAGCAGGGAAAGAACGGCACCCGTGGCGTTGGCGTTCACGGCAATATCCGCACTGCCGCCGTTGCCGACGGTGAAACCTACCTGCGCGGTGTCGTTGCCGAGCAGCGTCAGCACGTTACCTAAGGCGCCTACCAGCAGGAAACCATAGTCGCTGTACTGCGAGTTGGTCACCGTGGCGGTGGTCGTGAGCGCCAGTTCTTCAGCGTTGGTGCTGGCAGAGAGCGGCACCACCGGCGCAAGGGCTGAGCCGGGCAGCGAAACATTGCCTGCCGCATCGGTGGCGGTGATTTGCAGCGTCTGACCTTCCGTCTGTTTATTGAGGAAGGTGTAGCTCCAGGAACCGTTGCTGTCCGCCGTGGCGGTGACCGTTGAATTATCCGCCAGGCGGATGGTGACGGTGCTGCCCGCTTCAGCGCTACCGGTCAATACGCTGCCGTCTGCGTTGAAGGTCCCGGTTGGAGCCGTTGGCGCAGTGAGATCGACAATGACGGTGGTCGACGTGGAAATCGGGCTGGTGCCCGAGCCGTTGCTCGCCGTGGCGGTGAAGGCATGCGGGCCTTCACTCAGCACCGGCGTGGTGAAGCTCCAGTTGCCGCTGGCATTCGCGGTGACCGTGCCCATCAGCACCCCGTTGTTATAGAGGGTGATGGTCGTGTTCGGCTGCGCCGTGCCGCTCAGGGTTGGCGTGGTGTCATCGGTGGTATTCCCGTTGGTCAGGTTGCCCGTCACCGTGCCAACGTTATCGTCAATATTGGCGATAACAGGCGCGTTCGGGATTGTGGTGATCGGGGCAATCACGGAGGTGGTGATACCCGCGTTACCGGCCTTATCCGTAGCAAAGACAATCAGTGACTCCCCGCCGGTCTGTGGAGGGGTGAGGGTGGCGCTGAAGTTTCCGCTGCCGTCCGCGACGGCGGTACCAAGCACGGTTCCGGTGCTGCTGGTGATGGTGACGGTACTTCCCGCTTCCGCCGTACCGGTAACCTGCGTCCCGTTGGTGATCACCGCCAGCCCGGTTGGGGCTGCTGGCGGCGTCAGGTCAACGTTGATCGTGATAATCGGCGATGGCGCGCTGGTATTGCCCGCGGCATCGGTGGCGGTTGCGGTGAAGTTATGCGCGCCTTCCGTCAGCGTGGTGCTGGTTTGCGGCAGCGTCCAGTTGCCGTTGGCATCGGCAGTGACGGTCCCCACCAGCGTCGTGCCGTCGTAAATACGTACGGTGGCATTGGCTTCTGCCGTACCGTTTAAGGTCGGACGGGTGTCGTTGGTTGGGTTGGTGCCAGTAACAGGTCCGGTGACGGTCCCCACATCATCCTCAATCGAGGTGATTGCCGGTACGACAGGGGCGGTGGCATCCACATTAATGGTGTAACCGCCGGTCTGCGCGCTGGCGTTGCCCACCGCGTCGGTGGCGGAGAAGGTCAGATTATGCGGCCCGTCAGCCAGCGGGGTGGAAGGCGTAAAGCTCCACGCGCCGCCGGTGGCGACTGCGGTGCCAATCTGTACCCCATTATCAAAGATGGTGACCGTCGCGCCGGCTTCTGCCGTACCGGTGATCGTTGGCCGCGCGTCGTTGGTTAACCCGCCGTTGGCGACAGGCGCAGCGGCGTTACCGACATCGTCGGTGATGCTGGTCAGCACCGGCAGCGCTGGCGGCGTGGTGTCAATGGTCAGGCTGAAGTCGGCGGACGGCGTGCTGGTGTTACCCGCCTGATCCGTTGCTTCTGCGGTAAAGGTGTGTGACCCACTGTCCAGCGGCACGGTGATATCGACGGTCCAGTTGCCATCGGCATCGGCAGTACCGGTGCCCACCAGCGTGGTGCCCTCATAAATATTCACGGTGGCCAGCGGCTCGCTGGTCCCCACCAGACGCGGGAGAGGATCGTTGGTGGTCTGGCCGGAACCTATTGCCCCGGTGATGGTGCCAACGTCGTCAAACGCCTGGGTGATAACCGGCGCGACAGGCACAGCCGTATCTACCACCAGCGTAAAGCCTGGTGAGGCAGGGCTGACGTTGCCCGCGGCATCGGTTACCGTGGCGGTCCAGGTGTGGCTGCCGTTTGCCAGCGTACCGGTGGTAAAGCTCCATACGCCGTTTGCGTCCGCCACGGCGGTACCCACTTCACGGCCACTTTCATAAATGGTGATGGTCGCGTTGGCTGCCGCGGTGCCGTTCAGCGTTGGCGTGGTGTCGTCTGTGCTTTGTCCCGAGGCAACCGGGCCCAGCACGGGACCGGCATTGTCGGTGGCAGGGGTAAAGACCGGTGCGTCGGGCACCGACGTATCCACCGTCAGGTTGAACGGTGGCGAGGTGACCCCGGTATTGCCTGCGGCATCGGTGGCGTTGAAGGTAATGGTATGCGGCCCTTCACCCAGCGCGGTGGTCGGCGTGAAGGTCCAGTTACCCTGGGCGTTGACGACCGCCGTGCCGATTTCCACATCATCGACAATAACGTGCACCGTTGCGCCCACTTCCCCCGTACCGTTGAAGGTTGGACGGGTGTCGTTGGTGGAACCGTTGCTGGCGAGGGTTCCCGTTCCCGGGCTGACATCGTCTATTACCGTGGTAACCACCGGGGCCGCAGGCCCGGCGGTATCCACCGTAAAGGCGAACACTGGCGAGTTGGCGGAGACGTTTCCGACATCATCGCTGGCGTTGACGCGCAGGTTATACGTCCCGTCTGTCAGAACCGGATCCGGCGTAAAGGTCCAGTTACCGTTGCCGTCGACCGTAGTGGTACCAATCTCCACGCCGTTATTCAGAACGTGAATGGTGGTGCCCGCCTGGCCGGTGCCGCTCAGGGTTGGCGTGGTGTCATTGGTGACCTGCCCGGCGGTAAGCGGGCCGGTTACGCCACCCGGGGCGTTGTCGCTGACCGTATCGATCGTCGGCACCTGTGGCGCCGTCAGATCGATATTGATGCTCCAGACGCCGGACGGCTGGCTGACGTTGCCCTGCGGATCCGTCGCTCTGACCGTAAAGTCATGCGTCCCTTCGCCGAGGGCGGTTTCAGGGGTAAATGTCCAGGCGCCGGTGCCGTCTGCTGCCACCGTACCAATTTGCGTAGCGCCATCAAAAATGGCGACGACGCTGTTCGGCTCGGCGCTACCGGTCAGGGTTGGCGTAGTGTCGTTGGTTGGATCGCCGCTTGGGACAGGCGTTGCCGCATTGCCTGCGTTATCCGTCACGCTGGTAATCACCGGCGTGGTAGAGACGGTGTCGACAACGATGGTGATCCCGGCCGACGGGGCGCTCTCATTGCCTGCCGGGTCGGTGGCGGTCACGGTCAGGGTGTGGCTGCCGTCGTCCAGCGCAGGCGGCGTGTAGCTCCAGGTGCCGGTCGGACCGACAACAACGGTGCCCAGCGGGTCGCCGTCATCGTACACCGTAATGGTGTCCCCGGCCGTGCCTGTTCCGGTCAGGGTAGGACGGTTGTCGTTGGTGCTCTGCCCGTCAGCGATTGGGCCGGTGACCGGGCCTACGTCATCGGTCACCGCACCGATGGCTGGTGCGGTCGGATCGGTGAGGTCGACGGTGACGGTCGCGATCGGCGACTGCCCGCTGGTCGCGCCGGTGGTGGTATTCGTGGCGGTGACGGCGAAGGTGTGTGGCCCTTCCGTCAGCGGCAGGAGCGGCGTGTAGCTCCAGTTGCCGTTGGTATCCGCAACGACAGTGGTCACCGGAAGCAGCGATCCATCCTGATAAATGGCGATCACGCTACCCGGATCGGCGGTGCCGGTAAGGGTAGGCGTGGTGTCATTGGTGGTTTTATCTTTCACGTCGCCAATGACGGGATCGACGTCATCGTTGATCGCTGTAATCACCGGCACCGCAGGCAGATCGAGCGGAGAGTCCGGCACGTCAAAGGTGGTTGACGGGCTGGCATTGCCTGCGGGGTCCGTGGCGGTGAGCGTCAGCGTAGTGGCATCGAGTTGGGCCGGGGAGAGGGCGATGGTGAAGGAGCCTCCCGTCGCGACCCCGGTCCCGATGATATTGCCGTTGGCGTCTTTAACCGTCACCGTGGTTCCGTCATCTGCCGTACCGGTCAGCGGAGTGCCCTCCGCGGCAATGGCGATATTAGTTGGCGTTGCAGGCGGCAGGGTATCCACCGTTACGCTGAGATCCCCGGAGCTGGCGGAGGTATTTCCCGCCGCGTCACTTGCGGCAACCGAGAAGGTGTGCGGCCCTTCCGCAAGCGCGGGGTCGGCTGTCCAGGACCATGTCCCGTTCGGCTGAACCACCACGACCACCGGAGACGGCGTGCCATCAACAGAAACGGTTACGCTCGAACCCGGCTCGCCAATCCCGGTGAGGGTTGGGGTACCGTCGCGGGTGTAAAGCACGCTGTTAGTCAGTTGGCTGTCAGAGACGGCGTCAATTTGCGGCACGGTCGGTGCCTGCGTATCGACCGTCACGCTAAAGACCGGGCTGACCGGGCTCAGGTTACCCGCGTCGTCCACCGCGGCGACGGTGATATTCAGCGGGCCATCGGTTTGTGTCGGCAGGGTGTATGACCACTCGCCATTGGCGATTTCAACGCGATCCACTTCCACGCCGTTGTTGTAGATAATCACCGTTTCGCCGGTCGTGCCGCCTCCGCCAATGACAGGTGTGTTATCGTTGGTTGAGCCTCCATTCTGAGCGCCGCCAATGGAACCGATGAGCGGGGTATCCGGGGCGAGGGTGTCGACCGTTATCGTGATACCGGTTGATGGCAGAGATTCATTGCCGGCTTCATCGGTGGCGGTCGCCGTGTATTGGTGCGTCCCTTCGCCAATGTTGCTCTCAGGACGCCAGCTCCAGTTACCGCTACCGTCCACCGTGACGCTGCCCACGGCCTGCGGCTCGCCTGTACCCACCTGGTCATAGATGGTAATGACGTCATTCGGCGTACCGGTGCCGCTCAGTACCGGGCGCGGATCGTTGGTGGTTCCGCCATTGTCCACTGGCCCGGTGATCTGGCTTACGCTGTCTGTCACCGTCGGGATCCCCGGCTGGCCCGGCGCGTCGGTATCAATGGTAATGGTCACTGGCGTGGACGGTGCGCTTTCGTTCCCGGCGCTGTCCTGATTGGTCACCGTCAGGGAGAGATCGTAGGTGCCGTCAGGGAGCGGATCTTCCGGTGTCCAGCTCCAGTTACCGTCGCCATCGATCTCGGCTTCACCTATTTTGGTTGCGCCATCGTAAATGCTTACGGTATCTCCCGGCGTGCCCGAGCCGCTCAGGGTTGGTGTGGTATCGCGGGTGGTCTCCCCAGGATTCAGAGCCGTCCCCGGTGTGGCGCCGTCCGGGTTCACGGTGATCTCAGGAATATCCGGCGTTGCAGGCGCGGTCGTGTCGATCGCCAGCTCAAACGGTGGCGAGATGGTGGTATTACCCGCCTCATCCGTCGCGTGGACCGTCAGCGAATGCGGGCCGTCCGTCAGCGGCGTGGTTGGCGTAAAGCTCCAGCCGCCGCTACCGTCAAGCACGGCCGTGCCGAGCAGGTTGGTCCCGTCATAGATAGTGATGGTGGTGCCTTCCGGTGCGGTTCCCTGCAGCTGCGGCAGCGTGTCATCGGTAGTATCCCCGCTGTTAAGCGGAACCTGCACAGTGCCGATGTTATCGGAGACGGTGTCAAGGGTGGCCGCCGGTGGCGGAGTGGTATCGACGGTAAAGGTAAAGCCGGGTGATGATGCGCTGGTGTTGCCGGCCGCATCGCTCGCGACGACGGTGAACGTATGGTGCCCGTTCCCTAATGCGGTAGTGGGCGTGAAGGTCCATGCGCCACCGTTATTCACAATGGCAGTACCAATATCCTGTCCGTCCAGGCGGATCGTCACGGTGGAGCCCGGCTCGCCGGTACCGTTCAGCGTCGGGAGCGTGTCGTTGGTGATTTGGTTGTTGTCGAGCGGCCCCGTGCGGCCCGGTACGTCATCAATGACCTGCGTAATGGCTGGAGCGCCCGGCGCGGCGGTATCCACCGTGATGCTCCAGGTGTTCGATGTCCCGCTGAGGTTATTGTTGGCGTCAACCGCCGTCGCCGTCAGCACGTGCCCGCCGTCGGGAAGATCCGTTTCCAGCGTGATGGACCACTGGCCGTCAGGCCCAACCACCGCGGTGCCGATTTCAGTGGTGCCGCTGTAGAGGGTGATCGTTGTGCCGGGCTCGCCCGTTCCGTTGATGGTCGGGGTTTTGTCGTTGGTGAGACCGTTCTGGCTGACAGGACCGGTGACGTCGAGCGCATCATCCTCCACGCCTGTGATGACCGGGGTTTGTGCCGCGGTGATGTCCGGCGCGTCAAACGGCGCGGTCGGGCCGGTGTTTCCGGCGGTATCGGTGGCATCTGCGGTCAGGGCTTCGCCGTTGGCTTTCGGCGGGATCAGATCAACGCTGAAATTACCCTGATCGTCGGCGACCGCTTCCCCGACCTTAACGCCATTTTCACGAATGGTGACGGTGCTGCCCGGCTCGGCTGTACCGGTTACCGTGGTGCCGTCGGCAGAGATCACCACGTTTTCCGGTGCCAGCGGTGGCGTGCTGTCTGGCGCGTCGGCAAAGCCGGACGGACTGGTGTTGCCGCTGCCGTCGGTGGCCGTCACTTCAAGGGCTTCGCCGTTGGTCTGGGCTGGCGAAATCGGGATGGTAAAGGTGCCGTCCGGACCGGCGGTGGCCTGGCCGATAATCGTACCGTCCGGCGCTTTAATAATAATCGTGCTGTTTGGCTCGGCGGTTCCGCTGACGCTTGCCCCGTCTTCCGCCACCACCAGGTTACCCGGTGCGGCAGGCGCGGTGATGTCCGCTGCGTTAACCAGCGCCGGTGAACTCTGGTTGCCTGCAGCATCGGAGGCGACCACGGAGATGATCTCGCCGTTCACTTGTGCAGGGTTCAGGTTGGCGACGTAGTTGCCGTTGCTGTCGGCAGTGGCGGTCCCGATTTGCACCCCGGCGTTGTTGGTGATGACAATTTTACTGCCCGGCTCGGCAGTACCGGTGATTTGCGTGCCTGTCGAATTGAGCGTCGCCTCCGGCATGTCTGGCGGCGTAAGATCGACGGTAAAGTTGATCGGCTGAGACAGGCCGCTCTGGTTGCCTGCCGCATCGGTTTCGCGCAGGGTAATCGAATGTGCACCCTCTGCCAGCGGCGTTGTCGGCGTGATGCTCCAGGTACCGTTCGGCAGAACCGTTGTGCTGCCAATCACAACGCCGTTATCGTAAACCGTAATCGTGCTGCCTGGTTCTCCTCGGCCCGTCAGGCGGGGCTGCGACTCGTCGGTAAACTGCCCGGCGGTAATCGTGCCTTTCAGCCCTCCGGTGTCATCGTTAACGATAAATCCTGTCGGCACCGGCGGGGTGGTGACATCCACCGTTACGGTAAAGGCCGGTGAGGCCGGACCGGTGTTACCGGCGATGTCGGTGGCGCGTACGGTAAGCTGGTGGCTGCCTTCGCTCAGGTTAACCGACGGCGTAAAGCTCCAGCTTCCGTTGCTGCCTACAACCGCTGTGCCAATGGCAATGCCGTTATCATAGATGGTGACCGTAGAGCCCGCTTCCGCCGTGCCGGTGAGCTGCGGGCGCGGATCGTTAGTGGTGCTTCCGCTTCCGAGCACGCCGGTATTGGGCGCAACGTCGTCGGTCATGCCGGTGATGGCTGGGGCACCTGGTGCGACCGTATCCACCACGAAGGTCACCGCCGTGGACGCCGGGCTGGTATTGCCTGCTGCATCGGTCGCGGTGGTGGTAATGGCGTGGTTTCCTTCAGACAGGTTGGTCGACGGGGTAAAGCTCCATTTCCCGGTAGCATCGGCCGTGGCGGTGCCGATCGGCTTGCCGTTGTCATAGAAGGTAATAACGGTGCCAGCTTCACTGATGCCGCTGAACGTCGGGCGTGCATCGTCCGTGCGTTGTCCGTTGCTCAGCGGGCCCGCTTCGGTGCCCACGTTATCATTGACGGTGACAATCTCGGGGGCAGCCGGCGCGGTTGAATCCGGTGCCGTGACCTGAACGCCCGGGCTGGTATTGCCGGACGGATCGGTGGCGGTGGCGGTGATCTGCTCCCCGTTGGTGAGCGGCGTGCCGAGATCGATAGTAAATTTCCCGTCGCTGCCAGCCTTGCCCGTTCCGATGGTGTTGCCATCGGCATCTTTCAGTGTCACGGTGCTGCCCGGCTCAGCCGTACCGGAGACGGTTTTGCCGTCAGGCGAAACCTCCAGATTGGCAGGTGCATCCGGCGCGGTGAGATCCGGTGCTGTGACCTGACCACCCTGGCTGGTATTGCCGGACGGGTCGGTGGCCGTGGCGGTGATCTGCTCCCCGTTGGTGAGCGGCGTACCGAGATCGATAGTAAATTTGCCGTCGCTGCCGACCTTGCCCGTTCCAATGGTGTTGCCATCGGCATCTTTAAGGGTAATCGTGCTGCCCGGTTCAGCCGTACCTGTTACGGTTTTGCCGTCAGGTGATACCTGAAGATTAGTGGGAGTATTCGGAGGCGTAGTATCAGGTTCGGAAGGATTTCCCGGATTACCGGGATTCGGGTTGTTGTTATCGTCATCTCCGCCACCTCCACCGCCGGTTCCCGCCGCAATAGCAATCCCACCTGCGGCGGCCAGGCCACCCAGCACCCAGGGCCACGCAGCGGCGCCACCAGCATCACTCCCTGACGCCGCCAGTAATGCATCGGTGGAGGCGATGGATTCATAGGTCGCGGCACCGGTTGGATCTTCAATCCACCACAGCGCTCCGTCACTCTCTTCAAGCACCAGCTGGCTTACGCCCTGCGCATCAGTGACGTAGAAATTCTTGAGGGTAATCACTTCGCCCGAATTGAGGGTAATCACCAGATCGTTTCCGCTGCGGGAGTAATCTGCGATGTTGGCTCGATCCACGTTAAGCTTAACGATTGAGGAGTGATCGAGTGTTATCTGTGTCCCTTCCGTGGTCGTTTCCACGCCAGTTAATTTAGATATAACAGATATTTGGCTCATACAGTTATTACTCCAGCAGAGTGATTGGTTACGGCGTGTCAAACAAAGCCATCGTTTCTGAAGAGATGAACGCGCTCCCGGCGAAAATACTGTTTAATAAACAGGATTTACCGTTACTTTCTTTAGCGCGACCGATGCCCGCCAGGATTAAAAGTGGCAACCTCAGGGCAAAGCTAATTATTTACACAGGAAATAGTTGTTTATTTATATGTTTGCGATTTATAAGCCTTATTATTTGTGCAGGTATTAAATTATTTCGTTATAAAAATGATATAGCTATAAATGTCTGAATACGCAAATTAAGTGTTCGTAAACCCAACGCGGCTATTGCAGGGGAGATTAATTGATAGCGTGAATATATTTCGTTAGCTATGAGGGCGCGTGGATAAAGGGTTTTGGCGTAAAAGGTGCAACCCTTAAAACGGTGCTGGTGGGGCGATATTAATAATTATAATATGCGATAAATATCTAATTTTGGTTAGGTTTAATTGCTGCTTAATTATGGTTTAAGTTAGGGTAAAATATCTGGTGTATGATATATTTAAAACTCTCTCATTTATAAAATATATTTTTACGGGCGGGTTAATTTCTGCTACTCAAAAAATTACGTATTTTCTTCTCATGTTTAATAAATAAAAGGCCGCAAGCGTGGCCTTTCAGAGGCTATCGGTATTAGCCTAAAGAAATTATGCCGATTTCCACGAGGGCGGCTAATGTCAAAAGAATAAAGAGGATAACAACTATTGGTCTGTACATTTTTAAGGTTCCATCCTTGTGTGAAGTCCTGCCCATCGTGTCCGTTGTCATTTTCCATGGTAATGACGTGCTGTCGTTGATGCTCATCAAAGGGACGCAGTAGATTGAGGAAAATCTGCATTCAGGGTTGGAACCATTTAACGCAGTGTCGGCTGCGTGGCGGGGAGCTGTCGCCACTGGCGGATGTGCTCGATCAGGGCTCTGAGCTTGGGGGCCATATTGTGGCGCTGGGGAAAATAGAGATAAAAACCAGGAAAAGATGGAAGAAACACATCCAGTAAGGAAACCAGCTGTCCTGATTCAATGTACGGTGTGAAGGTGTCCTCCGTGGCAAAGGTTATACCACCACCGGCCAGCGCGAGGCTGAGCATAAGACGCAGATCGTTAGTGGTGATTTGTGGTTCAATTGCCACATCGAAAGGGACGCCTGCTTCCTCAAACTCCCAGCGATAGGGGGCAACGTCCGGGGAAGGGCGCCAGCCGATACACCGATGAGCGACCAGTTCACGGGGGTGCGTCGGTGCGCAGTGTGTCGCCAGATAGGAAGGTGAAGCCACCACCCGTTCACGCTGCTGGCCCGTAAGGGGAATAGCGATCATGTCTTTTTCGATAACTTCGCCCAGCCTCACCCCGGCGTCATAGCCCGCTGCCACGATATCGAATTCCTCATCTGACACGAAAACATCAAGCGATACCGCAGGATGCGCGGCCGTAAACGAGGCGAGCAGTGGGCCCGAAAGAAACGCTTCCGCAATTGAGGTGACAGCGATCCTGAGCTGTCCGCGCGGTATGCTGTCCGAGGTGATGTCGTCAAAGGCCGCCTCAATGTTGGCGATGGGCCCCAGCAACGATTTATGCAACCGTTCACCCGCTTCGGTGAGCCTTACCGAGCGCGTGGTGCGCATCACCAGCAGGGTCTGAAACCCATCTTCGAGACGTCTTATTCCCTGGCTGACAGCGGAACGGGTTATGCCCAGGCGCCCGGCGGCAGCGCTGAAGCTGCGTTCTTCGGCGACCGCCAGAAAAAGCGGTAACAAATTAAGATCGATTTTCATTGTTTAACATTGCTAACCAGTGAGTCCAGTAAAGGCAGGATACAAGAAACAATGGTCTGTATCTATGATTGCAGTGAACTCAACTGAAGGAGTAAAACATGAACAAAGTCATCTTAATTACCGGCGCCTCCAGCGGTATCGGAGAAGGTATCGCCAGAGAGCTCGGCAAGGCTGGCGCAAAAGTGTTCCTGGGTGCACGCAGGCTGGATCGCATCCACGCTCTGGCTGATGAAATCCGCAGCGCAGGAGGGGAGGCAGAGGCTCAGGTATTAGACGTTACCAGCCGCCAGTCGATGGCCGCCTTCGTTCAGGCAGCACGGGATAAGTGGGGCCGAATTGACGTACTTATTAACAACGCGGGCATTATGCCTCTCTCTCCGCTTTCGGCTGGCAAGCAGGATGAATGGGAGCGCACCATTGACGTAAATATCAAGGGCGTACTGTGGGGTATTGGTGCTGTTTTGCCGATTATGGAAGCCCAGGGCTCGGGGCAGATCGTCAATATAGGCTCGATTGGTGCCTTGTCCGTCGTGCCCACGGCCGCCGTCTATTGCGCGACCAAATTTGCGGTACGGGCCATTTCCGATGGTTTACGTCAGGAAAGTTCGAACATCCGTGTGACCTGCGTCAACCCTGGGGTAGTGGAAAGCGAACTGGCCTCGACCATTACGCACGAAGAAACCATGGCGGTGATGGATGCGTACCGGGCTATTGCTCTCAAACCGGCTGATATCGCTCGCGCCGTGCGCCACATCATCGAGGCGCCTGAGAGTGTCGATACCACCGAAATCACCATCAGACCTACGGCCTCTGCAAACTAACGTTGCGGGTCAGGCACCAGCCTGACCCGCTTCACCCTCTTACCACGGCTGTTCGGTCGGCATAATAAACAGCTCTGCCACGTCCACATGTTCCGGTGCCTGCAATACGTAAAGAATCGAGTCGGCGATATCATCGGCTTTCAGGAACGTCATCTTCTCCTTCAGCTGTTCCATCTGTGCACGATAATTTTCGTCACTGATATGCTCGAATAATTCACTTTCAACGGCACCCGGCTGAAGCGAGGTGACGCGAATGTTGAACTGAGGGGCCAGCTCCATACGCAAAATATCCGAGAAGGCGGCAACCGCGTGCTTCGTCGCGCAGTATACGCCCAGTCCGGGAAACGTTTTACGCCCGGCGATCGACGAGGTATTGATGATATGACCCGAGCGCTGTGACTGCATAATCGGCAATACGGCCGCGACCGTGTTAAACAGGCCCTTTACGTTTACATCTACCATTCGATGCCACTCGTCAACCCGGAGGCTGGCGATATCCGAAATCGGCATCAGCCCGGCGTTATTAAAGGCGATATCAATATGGCCATAGCGTTTGTGCAGTGCCTCCACCCCTTTATTAACTGAGGCCGGGTCAGTGACATCCATTGCCAGCGCCATGGCTTCCCCGCCAGCAGCCTCAATTTCAGACACCAGCGCCTGAAGACGATCCAGACGGCGGGCAGCGAGACCCACCCTGACGCCCTGTTCCGCTAACTTTTTGGCCGTGGAGGCACCAATTCCGCTTGAAGCACCGGTGATGAGCGCGACTTTACCGTTGAGTTCCATAGTTGATCCTCTTGAGAGTTGATTTCAACGCTTCAGAAAGAATGTCTGAAGTACGGGTCAATAATGGATCTTTCTGGCAATCGCTTCGCGCGGGCTTTTGCTCAAACTGTCGGGCTTTTGCTGCGAACGGCATCGCTGCGATAGTGGGAGGGCGTCACGCCGTTATGCCTGAGGAATACGGCAGCAAAGTGGCTGGGGCTGGTGTATCCGACGTTCAGTGCAATATTGATAATGGAATCATTGCTTTCCGATAGCATGCGACGCGCCTCCTCCATGCGTAGCCGGATAAAGTAGTGAGAAGGGGAAAGTCCGGTTGACTGTTTAAAGGCGCGGCTAAAATGGTATTCGCTAAGATCGGTCAGTTCAGCCAGGCGTGCCAGGTCAAACGGCTGGGCTAACCCTTCACGCATTGCCGTGAAGACCCGGTGCAGCTTAAATGCTTGCAAGCCCCCGCGGTGTCGTTTCGCATGTGTGCCATAGGTGCGAATCAGATGTACTGCCAGCGCCTGCGCAATGCCCTGGATAAACGGGCCGCTGGGTGGATTTTGCAGATACAGCTCCTGACGTATCTGCTCCAGCAGGGCGGATAGCGTGTCGTCGCGCGCGCCGGAGACTTCCCGCAGTTCATACTCCTGCATCATAGCCACTCCCATATAAACATGCATAACGACGAAAGGCGTATCTGGCCCGGCGTGCCAGCGCATTTCAGTAGGAGAAGCCGCCGTTGTGAGAAAGAAATCGCCTGCGGTAACGCGGTTTGCTAACCACGGCTCACCGGGGGAACGCTCCTCAACGACGGCATTACCTGAGAGGATCCAGACGATAAAAGGCTCCGGCACTGCCGGAATAATGACGTTTTCCTGCACGTGTCTGCGCGCCAGAATTTGCACGAATACATCCCGGGAAGATTGCGCCCGATGTTCCCTGATCAGCTTGCCGGGAAGGTATTCTTCAAAGGTCTCTGCGGAAGTACGCTGCGTCATATTTATCGTTGCCTTTAGCTATGCCAGTTGCACCAGGTTCACCGCCGGAAGAGGCCCTCCGGGGAATTGTTGTAGCGTACCGCCAACCTCCAGGCTGCCTAAATCAATACTTGCGAAGCCCAGTTGCCCGGCTAAGGCTGTTATTTCCGCCTTTGCGTCAGGATGGTCTCCGGAGATAAAGACGACACGACGGCCACCCGCCTGCGCCGGATCCTGAGCCAGCACCCCTGCAAGGAGAGTATTGAAGGCTTTAACGACGCGTGCACCCGGAGCCCACTGTGTCACCACCTGGCTTGAGTTTTTTCCGCCCAGTTCAGCCAGCGTGAAGCCTGGCAGTATGACCGGGTTGGTCGCGTCGATCAGGATACGCCCCTCCCAGTTGATGCCGCGTAACGCGGCCTCGGTTTTCTCCCAGTTTGTGCTGACAAAAACGATGTCGGCCTGGGCGGCCTGTTCTACGGTGCCAGCGCGAGCCCCATGGCCCAGTTTCTCAACCACCGCAGTCAGGCTTTCCGGCCCGCGGCTGTTACTCAGAATAGCGTTCATGCCCGCTTTAACCAGTTGTTCTGCAAAGGCTTGCCCGATAGCGCCAGCGCCGATGATACCTACAGTAGTCGTTTTCATATTGTATTTCCTTCATTGAAGAGTAGTGAACATGCACTGAGAGTAGTAATCTTTGACCTATCTGAATAGCCTATATAATTAGATGGGATCCATCTGCTGGAGCGATACATGCTGGACGGTATGTCTGTTGATCAACTCCGCACCTTTATTGCTGCCGTTGATGAAGGGAGTTTTTCCGCCGCCGGTCGCAGGCTGCGGCGCGCGCAGTCGGTTGTCAGCGCGACGCTGGCAAACCTTGAGGCACAGGTCGGGTTTCCATTATTCGATCGTACCGGGCGTTATCCGACGCTGACGGAGGCGGGCGTCGCCATGCTGGAAGCGGCGCGTCTTGCCACTGCCGGGATGGACGCCTTTAAGGCGAAGGCGCGCACCTTAGCCGAAGGTCTTGAGCCTGAACTGGCGGTGTCCGTCGACGTGATGTTTCCCGTAGCGCAGCTCACCGCTGCGGTGCAGGCGTTTCAGCAGGCATTTCCTGACACCCCGCTGCGTTTGTATGTGGAAGCGTTGGGGGCGGTGTTCCAGCCTTTACTGGACGGTCATTGCCGGGTGGCGATAACCGGATCGCTGCCGCATCTTCCGGCGGGATGCATCTCAGAATTCCTTCTCAGCGTGCCTGCGGTGGCCGTTGTCTCCCCTGAGCATCCGCTGGCGAACGCGTCCGGTCCGATCCTTCGTTCACTTTTACAGGAACACGTCCAGCTGGTGCTGACCGATCGCTCCTCTCTCACCGTGGGCCGAAGCTTTGGCGTCATGTCGTCAAAGACATGGCATTTAGCGGATATGGGCGCGAAGCACGCCTTCCTGCGTGCCGGACTGGGGTGGGGTTATATGCCGCTGCCAATGGTCGAGGAAGATCTCGCAGCGGGAAAACTGGTTACGCTGAACGTGCCGATGCAGCCCGACGTCGGGCCCGGTTTTTCCATGCAGGCGGTGCACCTGGAGGAACATCCGCCCGGCCCGGCCGGACGCTGGTTCGTTAACAGGCTGAAAATGCAGGCTGGCATGCCTCTCAACGAACGCAGCGGATCCGGCAAGTGAGCTCAACGGATAATTCAGGTTTTGTTGCTGTTGCATGTCTCCAGTATCGCACCGGCCCGACGGGCCGTGGCAGGCAGGATGTCGGCATCGGCCACGTAGCCATCGGGATCGAGACAGCGATTGTGTTCTCTCGCCTGTTGCAGGATCGCTTCATCCCAGTAGAGGCGCTTACGCTGATCGCCGCGGGTCGTCAGAATAAACTCCGTTTTGCCGTCAACCGCGCGGTAGCGACGCCAGCTGTTTGCCGGAACAGAGATCACCGAACGTTCCGGAGCGATAACGCTCACTTCTTCGCCCGCCTCGTTCCAGGTGATCTCCAGCTGGCCTTTAAAGACCATAATGACCTGAATATCCGGGCAGAGATGGCGGCCCACAACGTGATCCTCGGCGAGACGCAGCCATTCGACGGAAAAACCGTGCGGGCTCACGATAGCGGGAGCGGAATCCCGATCCTGTGAAATGCCGAAACCGATAACCGGCGCAATTTCGCCGCCGTGTCCTGGCAGCACCGAATCCAGCAGTCCCTGGGCTGACCAGCAGCGGTCATCGCTGGTTACCGCACGCTGGCGCATCTCCTCAACGCTGTAGTCACGCAGCCCGGCAATATATTCCTCTGACAGCGGCGTCAGCAGCGCGGCGGGGTCAGGCCGCGGGTCGCCGGTTTCCTGTGTGATGAGCATGTTGTCTTTACTCAAATACATTCCGTATTCACTGGCTGCCGCCAGCACGGAAGGATGCCAGATGATGCCGCCCGTGTTGTCCCCGCCGAGCACCGTAAACACCATACCGCTGGTCTCTTCTTTACTGACGTTGGTGAAACCGCGGAAGATCCAGGTCGGTATTGAAAGGATAGTGGGTGCGCTAAATTCAGCTTCATGCTCGCCGTTGGCGCCCCAGCGAAAACGCCATGTTCCTTCATGGATCAGGAACACCTCGGCGGTGAAATGCAGATGTAGGTTATTCGTCACCCCTTTCGGCATAGCCGCCGCGCCAATGTTAAAGCCGTGCGGCTCGGGAATATTGACGACCTGCTCGCTGGACTGGGTTACACCCGGGCCGATGAAGGAATAGTTTTGTTTGAGATGCGAGCCGGGTAGCTTGCAATCAATAAAAGCAAGATTACAGGAAATCATGTCCTCGGGGGCGATTAACCGTGTTCGAGCCTGACTCTGGGTAAGATGGATGGTTTTCATTATTTCTCCTTTTAATAACCGGATGCACCGGTGGTAGGGATAGCGTTGCCGCGGGCGAGGGCAATGGCTTCACGCGAGGCGCGACCCAGTTGCATAACGTCGTTTGCAGGGGTAACAAACTGAAAACCCTGATCAATGCGCGCTGCGGCGGCCGCGCCGGAAGTGCAGAAAATTCCGGCAATCTTCTGCTGCTGGCGGCAGCAGTGAATCACCCGCTCAATAGCAGCAAGCATTTCGGGATGTTGCGATTCGGCGCTGGCGCTGCCGGTCAGCGTCAGTGAGAGATCGTTGGGGCCAATAAACACACCGTCCAGCCCTTCGGTATCAAGGATGGCGTCAAGATCAGCCAGCCCTTCGCGGGTTTCAATCATCGCCAGCGTCAGGATCTCGTTGTTAGCGTGCTGTGGATAATCAATGCCGCCGTAGAGTAGACCTCTGGCCGGACCAAAGGAGCGAACACCCAGCGGTGGATAGCGACAGGCAGCGACAAAACGGCGAGCCTGTTCCGCGCTGGAGATCATCGGGCAGATTACGCCGTAGGCTCCTGCGTCTAATACGCGCATGATTTGCGCCGGATCGTTATCTGCCACCCGCACCAGCGGCACGGCAGGCGTGGCCGATAGCGCCTGTAGCATTGACAGCGCGCTGGCAAAATCAATCATGCCGTGCTGCAAATCGACGGTGACGGCGTCGTAACCCTGATGGCCCATAATTTCCGCGCTATAACCGGACGGGATCGCCAGCCAGCCGTTTATGATGGGAGTATTTTCCAGAAATGCGGTCTTTAAACTGTTTTTGCGCACTGTATGCACTCCGTTATCCACTGACGCAGCAGCGGCGCGATCTCATCCGGGGTTTCCAGCGGAATAAAATGCCCGCCAGCCTCCACCGTATGCCTGGTCACGTTCGCGTTGCCTGCGGCCAGTAGCTGATGATGATGGGGCGTACAGATAACGTCCTGCGCGCCGTTTAGAAGTAATGTGGGGCAGGAGAGGGCGTTAAACGCAGTCCGGTTGTCCTGCCGGTGAATGGCCATTTCCGTTTGCCCGGCAAAGGTCTCAATGCCGCACTCTTGCGCCATTCGGCAAATAGTCTCTTGCAGGATCCGATCGGACAGACGTGACGGGGCGACATAGCTCTGCCACAGCGAGGAGGCCAGCCAGTCGGCCAGGCCCCGCGCCTGTGCGGTGCGTACCGCTTCCCGGCGTGAAGCGAGGGTGTCTGGCGCAACGGGCAACGGATTAACGGAAATCAGCGTCAGCCCGTTCACTCTTTCTGGCGCGTCGGCGGCCATTTGCAGCGCGACTATGGCACCGAGAGAAAACCCTGCCAGCAGAAAGCGCGGCGGCAGAACCTCTAATAACCGCCGTGACGCCTGCGGCGCGGACTCCGCACCCGTCAGCGTAATACACGACACCGCTGCGACATTCAGCCGTTCAATAACGGGCTGCCAGAGCCGGGCGTTACAAAGCGTGCCACCAAGCAGCACCAGAGGCAGATCGGTATTGTCCAGAAGCGGATATTCCATTGCATCCCTCACGTAGCCGTCCAGCCGCCGTCAACCATCAGGGCACTGCCGGTGATCAGCCCGGCGGCATCTGAGGCGAGAAACACTACCGGGCCCATAATGTCCTCCAGCCTGCCTAACCGGCGCAGCTTGATGTTGTCCAGCACGTAGTTGCGGAACGCCGGATCGGCGAGCGCCGGGCGCGTCAGGTCGGTTTCAATGAAGGTCGGGCACAGCGTATTAACGCGGATCCCCGCATCGCCCAGCTCCAGCGCCATCGTTCGGGTTAACCCTTCAAGCGCGAATTTGGAGGCACAGTACACGCTACGCTCGGGGCCACCAACGTGTCCCATTTGCGATGAGATGTGAATAATCGACCCTCCCTTACCGCCCGCCCGCATTCTGCGCGCCACGCGCTGGCTGACAAAAAAGGTGGCGCGCAGGTTAAGCGCCATCACCGCATCGAAATTGTCCTCGTTCACCTCAAGAAACGGCTGGTGGCGTGCCAGCCCGGCACTGTTCACCAGAATGTCGGGCGTGGGCAATGTCGCCAGCACACGCTCCACCTCCTGAGCGTCGGTAATATCCAGCTCCAGCGGGTGAAATGCGAGCCTGTGTTCCGCTGCCAGACTTGCGGCATGCGCCAGCGCCTCGCGGCCCCGGGCGGCGATCCATACCTCTGCGCCCGCCTGTGCGAGGGCGACGGCGGCAGCGAAGCCAATCCCTCTTGACCCGCCGGTCACCAGCGCGCGTTTGCCGTGTAGGGTGAAAGAGGGCGTTTGCAAAAGCGTCATGGCTTACACCTTTTCCCTGACCGGGGCCGGTGTGGCGTAGGGAACCTCCGTCTGGCCATAACGGCGCACGCGAATATTGGCCTGCTCGGCATGTCCGGCGAAACCCTCCAGCAACGACAGACGCGAACAATAGCTGCCGATTTCGGCAGTGGCTTCGTCGCTGAGGACTTTCTGGAAGGTGCAGGTTTTCATGAACTTGCCCACCCACAGGCCGCCGGTATAGCGTGCGGCTTTTTGCGTCGGCAGGGTGTGGTTGGTTCCGATCACCTTATCGCCGTAGGCCACGTTAGTACGCGGCCCAAGGAACAGCGCGCCGTAATTGGTCAGGTTAGCCAGGAACCAGTCGTCCCGGTCGGTCATCACCTGAACATGTTCGGAAGCGATACGATCTGCCTCCAGCAGCATCTCTTCGTAGCTGTCGCAGACGATGATTTCCCCGTAGTCCTGCCAGGACTGGCGGGCAATGTCGGCGGTAGGGAGCTTTTCCAGCAGCCGTTCCACTTCGCTGAGCGTCTCTTTGGCAAGCTGGAGCGAGTTCGTCAGCAGGATGGCAGGGGTGGTGACGCCGTGTTCGGCCTGGCCCAGCAGATCCGTGGCGCACATTTCCGCGTCAACGGTGTCATCGGCAATCACCAGCGTTTCCGTCGGACCGGCAAACAGATCGATACCTACCCGGCCGAACAGCTGGCGTTTGGCCTCCGCGACGAAGGCGTTACCGGGGCCGACCAGCATGTCGACCGGTGCCAGCGAGTCCGTGCCCAGCGCCATGGCGCCTATCGCCTGAATGCCGCCAAGGGCATAGATTTCCGTTGCGCCAGCCATTTTTTGCGCCGCGACAATCGCCGGGGCGGGCTGACCGTTAAACGGCGGGGCACAGCTGATAATTCTTGAGCACCCCGCCACGCTGGCGGTGATAATCGACATGTGCGCGGAGGCGAGCAGGGGATATTTTCCGCCAGGCACGTAACATCCCACGGCGTTAATCGGAATATTTTTATGCCCGAGAATAACGCCGGGACGCGTTTCAATTTCCAGATCCCGCAGGCATTCTTTCTGCGCGCGGGCAAAATTCGCCACCTGCTGTTGGGCGAATTCAATATCCTGAATATCCTGGCGGCTTAACTGTTTTATGCAGCGGTCGATCTCCGCGGGGGTCAGACGATAATCCTGACGGTCATAACGATCGAATTTAATGGATAATTCGCGAATGGCTTTATTTCCACGCTTTTCAATATCCGCAAGTATTTGCTCAACCGTTTCTCTTATTTGCTGGTTGGCTTGCTGGCGCTCTTCGGTAGATTTACCGGTTTTTAATTTCCAGGACACACGCTTCTCCTTACCTTTTTTAGATGTCAGTTGTCCTCCCGGCAGACCGGGAAAGGGTGTTTACTTCAGAGTGGGTTATTGATCCGGCGCGGCGGCGTACGCACCGTTTTTTAATAATTGGGCTGAGGTTTGCGTTTTACGGGCATATACCCATCGAGCGGACAGCGGCGTGGCAATAGCGGCCACAACGGAAAGGGCGGCAATCAATATATAACCGGACGACAGGTTAATATGTTGCATCATTACGCCCATCATTACCGGCCCGACAAACATCCCGCAGGAATAAATGGTCTGGAATAGTCCCATTCGCGTGGATTGTTCATCGGACGAGGTATTCACTACGCTGAGCGACATGAATGCGGCAAAGGCCATACCGAACGAAAAACCTGCCAGCGCCTGCCACAGGTAAATGACGTACATATTGCTGGTAAAGGGAATGCCGAAGGTGGAGATCACCTGTAAAACGATGCCGAGCACGGCGGTTTTTACCAGCCCAAGGCGCTGATAAAACACCGAGCTGCACAGGGCGATGGCCAGCCCGTAAAACAGAAGGTGGATGTTTCCGAGCACCGCGAGGATCCCCGCCCGGGCGCCGAGCTGTTCGGCGTAGACCGGCGTCAGCGTGTCCCGGGTGGCGAAGGGCACCAGAATGACGACGGTCGCCAGGATGCCAATCAGCCAGACGGAACGGTCGGCCAGCTGCTGGCGCGCGCCGGTAATGCAGGCTTTAAGCGTGGGGGCCTGCACCGGGTCGTGCACGTCCTGAATGCGGGTCGTCAGGATCAACGCCACCAGGGCGGAGATGCAGGAGACAAAAAAGGCGATGTTATTGGCAAAATAGTGAATCAGCACCGCGCCAATACAGTTGCCGAGAAACACGCCGATGGGCCCTGCCAGCGCCAGCAGCGCGACGGCGGCAGGGGCTTCGTTGCGACCGAAGTAACGCATGAACAGGATGTTGTACAGCACCCATGTCGCCGCCGTGACGCCGTCTGCCGCTTTCGCCAGATACAGCGTAATGGCATTGGGTTCAAGCCAGGCAATTGGCCAGGCGATAATTGGCAGCAGCAGGCCAATCTGGATGAAGATCCTGCGGCTTTTAACCACGTCGGAAATAATGCCTAACGGGAAGCGTATCAGAAGGGTTGCCAGCCCGGATGCGCCCATGATGATGCCCATGATCTGTGGCTCAATGCCCTGGTTGATCATCATGGGGGCCAGGAATGCATCAATGCTATGGATGCAGATAAAGAACAGGATGCTGATGATGAAAAAGAGCCGGGCTTCCCGACGGCGTAACAGTGCTTGAAACATGGTTTTGAACCTCTTAAGAATTAATGGGTTATAACCAGTCAGGGACGACGTTTACCGGTTCAATCCTTTGGGCGACTCCTGTTTTCTCCGGTACCTTTGACGGTATGAAAACTCTTTGCATACGTATTCAATGTTTGAAGTTACGAAAAGGTTTCATGTTTGTAAAGTGATCTCGATCTTATTGTGAGAATTTTAATTTTTTGTGTTGCATACGCATGCAAAGGTGGTGTAAGTATAAAAAACACCCACTTGCTGAGGCGTTTGAAGCACGCGCAAATGGGCAGGACGTTGATAAGGAATCAGGGGTAATGAAACGTAAGACTTTTGCAGCAGTCACATCCCAACAGGTCGCTCAACTGGCGGGGGTATCACAATCTGCGGTGTCGCGAACGTTCACGCCGGGGGCCAGCATTTCACCGGCAACGCGTGAAAAAGTGCTGAAGGCGGCGCGCGAGTTGGGCTATCGCCCGAATGCGATAGCCCGTTCGCTCAACACGGCGCGTTCGCGCATTATCGGTGTCGTCATTTCTTACTTTGATAATCCCTTTTACTCGCAGGTGCTGGAGGCGCTGGCACAAAAGCTGGATACGCTGAACTATCACCTGCTGCTGTTCGTTGGCGACCGGGAAGGTAACGTTGACCGTATTTTTGACCAGATAAT
Source organism: Enterobacter hormaechei subsp. hoffmannii (assembly GCF_001729745.1). Classification (GTDB taxonomy): domain Bacteria; phylum Pseudomonadota; class Gammaproteobacteria; order Enterobacterales; family Enterobacteriaceae; genus Enterobacter; species Enterobacter intestinihominis. Next base: position 3,425,443 of record NZ_CP017186.1, on the reverse strand, counting down.
GCAGTACCGGGTGGATGGCATTGTGCTGGCCTCGGTGACGCTGTCGCTGGAGTTATCTGAGGAGTGTCTTGCCGCCGGGATCCCGGTAGTGCTGTTTAACCGCAGCGAAGAGAGTGGCATGGCCTCCAGCGTCAACAGTAATAACGAAGCGGCCGCGCGGCAGATTGCCGAGTTTCTGCTGGCGGGGGAGCACAAGCGTTTTGCCTACGTGGGCGGCGTGGCGGATTCCCCGGTCAATATCGCCCGCCAGCGCGGGTTCATCTCCACGCTGGAAGAACATGGCATCACCGATGTGCGGGTGGTGCACGGGAATTACGACGCTCAGCAAACCACCCGGGCGGCTTATACCCTGTTTTCGGCGTCGCCAGCGCCGGATGCGGTCTTTGTCGCCAACGATCATATGGCCGTCACGGTAATGGATGTGGCGCGCTATGAGTTTGGTTTGCGCATTCCGGAGGAGGTCTCCATTGTCGGGTATGACGACATCGGCCCTTCCGGCTGGCCCTCTTATGCGTTGACTTCGGCGTCGCAGCCGGTCGGCGCGATGGTAGATGCCACGGTGGAACTGTTAATGAAGCAAATTGACAGCGGAACCATAGAGCCTGAACAGATTACGGTGCCCGGTACGCTGGTGATACGCCACTCGGCGCGTCGCCCACGCAGCGGCGTTATCGAAAACAATGGTTTAACGCTATTCCAGTCTAAGGAGCGCACATGACCAGATTGCGGGGCTTCAGCCCTCAATTCGACTCTATCCAGCAGTTCATTTTGACGCTGACGCATGTCGTCTGGGAGCAGAAAGATATCGGCCAGCTGGCGGATTTTTACGCCACGCCGGTGGTTTTCACTACCCCCGAAAAACAGCTGCATGAGCTTTCCCAGTTTATGCGCCTGACGCTTGAGGCGATGCACAGCTTCCCGCAGCGAGCGGTGCTGACGGAGGATATTCTGTGCAGCCAGAACCCGGGGGACGAGTACTATGCGGCTCAGCGTACCGTAGCCCGCATTCAGCATCAGGGGGAGGGATTTTTTGGCCCGCCGACCGGGAAAAATGTCTGGGTCCGCACCTGGGCCGATCGCATCTGTGTTGATGGGGCCGTACGCCAGGAGTGGCTGCTTCAGGATCGTGCTGCGATTGTGGCGCAACTGGGGCTGGATATCCGCGAATTTGCCTTTAACCTGGCGACCATGCGCCAGCAGCTTGGCGTGGAGGCGGTCTCTGCCGAGACGCTGGATGCCCGCTGGGCGGGCGGGCCCGAGGGCGACGACGTAGAAGGGGCGCTGGCAGGCGTCGTTGAGCGCTACTTAACCATGTGGGCGGGCGGTAACAGTGGCGTGGTGCCTGGTCTCTATCACCCGGCGGCGACGCTTTACGCGCCGGGTCATTGCCTCTGCACCGGTGAGCAGGAAATTGGCGCACAGCTTTCTGGCTACCGCGCTTCATTTGCCGACAGCGAAACGCAGCTCCATCATCTGATTGTGCGTAAAGATCCTAACGAGCCGATTCGGCTTTCCCTGCGCTGGTCGTTATTAACCTGGCATGACGGTTACGGCAAATTTGGTGCGCCAACCCGTAAACCCATATCAATTACCGGTATCAGCCAGCTTGAATTACGTGATGGTTTAATTTTCCGTGAATATCTGGGGATCGATGAATTAGCGATCTGGTCGCAAATAGTGAATTAACAGGGGCGGCAGCCCCCTTATTCTGGCTGCCGAAAATAATCGAGTTTAATTCACCCTCACTTACGGGTGCGGGTTCTTATTGTCTGAAAACAGAGCAGGAGTTTATATGTCTTCCACCGAAGCAACAAATAAAGCACCAGCCGTACCCGAAAAAAGCAGCGTGAAATCGCTGAAAGAGGAACCTGTATTACAGGTGGAACGTCGTGATTTTGTCGATCTGGTACCGGAAAAAAGACCGCGCGTGCAATCATTACGCGGCTTTGATGACTGCTATACCGATATTGTCGATTATATAGTTCGCTGCACCCATAAAATATGAGACGAGCGCGATGTCGGCTTAATTTATTCTCACTATACCCATAACTGCGTGCTGTATAACGCGCTGGGGACACTCTATAACCGTGAACAGGTGGTACAGGATACGCTGCAACGCTTAATTGCCTTCCCGGAACGGCGCGGAATGGCAACCCAGGTTATCTGGAACGGAAATGATGTTGACGGTTTTTATACCTCTCACCTGGTGACGGGAAGCGGGCGGCATACCCAGCACAGCCATTTAGGCAAGCCGACCAACCGCACCTTCGTTACCCGTACCGTGGCAGATTGCATGATCCACGAGAATAAAATTTACCGGGAGTGGGTAGTCAGCGACAACATGTCGTTAATGAAACAGCTTGGCCTGAATACCGATCAAATCGCATTTAATATGGCAAAGGAGCAGTTTGATAAAGGCTTCCGCGTGATGGACATCGGCGAAAACGGCCGCATACTGGGGCAATATCCGCCGGAGATGGAGTGCGATGTATCCATTGCACACACCGATACGGAAGAGCAGTGCCTGCGCTGGCTGCATGAGATCTACAATCGTCGGATGTTCGGCAAAATCAAAGAGGTTTACGCCCCTAACGTGCAGTGGCATGGCCCGCTGATGAAAGAGCTGTACGGCACCGCGGCGGTAACCCATCAGACGCTGGCGCTGGTGGGGATGATCCCTGACGGCGCGTGGCTGCCGCAGCATATCTGTTCCAACCCGTGCGATGAAGGCGGCGTCAAAGTGGCGGTTCGCTGGATCATCGAAGGGCATCACCTGGGTTACGGCGAACTGGGCAAGCCGACCGGAGAACGACTGTTCGTGATGGGCATGTCGCACTACCACATCGTCAACGGCAAAATTGTTGATGAATGGGTCGTGTATGACCACCTGGCGCTGCTGGCGCAAATCAAACTCGGCCAGATGGAGGACGCGTAAATGTTAAATCAGGTGAGCTGGATTAAGCGCCCGCAGGGGCAGGATGCGCAGGCTGATCGTTCCCTGACGGAGAAGGTCAGCGCCATTATCGAGCGCGTGAAAACCGAAGGCGATACGGCGCTAAGAGCCTTTTCGCAGCAGTTTGATAACGTCGTGCCGACGCACTTTGAGGTGAGCGAGCAGGAGATCGCCGAAGCACTGCAGGGGATGGATGCCCAGACGCGCCGCGACAGCGAGTTTGCTATTAATCAGGTGCGTCGTTTTGCGCAGGCGCAGCTGGCGACCATGCAGCCGCTGGAAGTTGAGACGCTGCCTGGCGTGCATCTCGGTCACCGGATCATCCCGGTGCAGACGGTGGGCTGCTACGTGCCGGGTGGGCGTTACCCGATCCTCTCTGCGCCGGTGATGTCAATTGTCCCTGCGACGGTGGCGGGCTGCGAACAGATCATCGCCTGTCTGCCGCCGGGAGCGCATCCGGCGATGATCGCGGTTTGCCATCTGGCGGGCGCGCACCGCATTTTCAGGGTAGGTGGCGCGCAGGCCATTGCGGCCATGGCCTGGGGAACGGAGAGCATTCCATCGGTGGACAAAATCGTTGGGCCAGGCAACGCCTTCGTTAACGAAGCGAAACGCCAGGTGTTTGGTCGAGTCGGCATTGATGCCCTCGCCGGGCCGAGCGAGATTTTCACTATCGCTGACGACAGCGCCGATCCGCGCATTCTGGCCGCCGATATGCTGGCGCAGGCAGAGCACGATATTCATACCCGCGTCGGGCTGGCGACAACCAGCCGGGATATCGCTGAGCGTACCCTGGCGGAGGTTGAGCGTCAGCTTGCCAGCCTGCCAACGGCCGCCACGGCGGGGGAGGCGTGGCGCCGGCAGGGTGAGATTGTGCTCTGTGAAGATGAAGCGCAGCTGATTGCGTTTGCTGACCATATGGCGACGGAGCATTTGCAGGTGCATACCCGCGATCCGCACGCGACGGCGGCGAAGATCCGCAACTATGGCTCGCTGTTTATTGGTCAGAACGCCAGCGTGGTGTTCTCTGATAAATGCTGCGGCACCAACCATACGTTACCGACGATGGCGGCGGCACGCTATACCGGCGGTCTGTGGGTTGGGGCGTACGTCAAAATCTGTACCCATCAGTGGATTGACGAGCAGGGTATCCCGGCAATCGCAGAACCGGCGATCCGCCAGAGCCGTACCGAGGGGATGCAGGGGCACCGACGGGCGGCGGAAATTCGTCTGCGTCCGCAGGACATTGATGCCATTACTACCGGCATGCGGGACTAAAACGTATCCCGGGCAGCCTTCTGCCCGGTTTTCATCACGAGGGAGCCTGAGACTATGAAGCGCCTGATACCGCCAGACGACTGCCCGGAGGAAATTGCCCGCCGTCTCGACGTCATTCAGCAGCACCGGGCGCTCAACGCGATCCTCGGGGTTAACCCTGACGCCATGTCTCAGGCGGAACAGCATCAGCAGCAGCGTCGACGCGGGGAGCCGATCGGCCCCCTGCACGGCGTGCCGTTGATCGTCAAAGATAATATTGCCTGCGCACCGATGCCCATTACTCTTGGCTGCCGGGCGCTGGCCTCACTTAACGCGACGTCGGATGCGCTTGTTATACAGCGGTTGCGCAGGGCAGGAGCGATTATCCTCGCCAGAGCGAATATGTCCGAGTTTGCTTTTGACGTGCGCTCGCGAAGCTCGCTGGGGGGCGATGTGGCAAACCCGCTTCGCCCGTCACTCACCGCCGGAGGTTCCAGCGGAGGATGCGCCGCGGCGGTGGCGGCGGGGATGGCGGATGGCGCATTGGGTACCGATACCGGCGGCTCTATCCGCATTCCCTGTAGCTATACCGGGCTGGTGGGGCTACGGCCTGCTTTTCGCCGTTCACAGCTGGACGGGGTAGCGCCGCTCTCGCCCAGCAAAGATACCGTTGGGCCAATGGTACATAGCGTTGAAGATGCCGCCTTGCTGCATGCGGTGATCCATGGTTTGCCACCGGTTGCGCTTCCTGTGCGTTCGCTGAAAGGCGTTCGCTTTGGTGTGGTAACCGCATTACAGGGAGAAGATGAGGTACAGCTGGAGGTCTGGCAGTCGGCGCTGCACTCGTTGCGTCGTGCCGGAGCAACGCTGGTGGAGGTATCATTACCTTTGCTGGACGACGTAAGTCAGGCGACATGCCTGAGCCTGTATGAATTTCGCGTGGCGATTGACGACTGGCTTAGCAAACAGCCTGGCGCTCCCTCCGGACTAACAAGCATTGTGGACTCCGGCGCTTTCCTGCCAGAGTTTGCGCCGTTTCTACGTCAGATGCTGGTGAGTAACACGCTGAAAACCCCGCACTGGCTGGCGGGGCGTCGCTTTCAGCGCCTGTTACGGCAGAGCCTTTGCCAGGTGGCGGAGGCGCAGCGCATCGACGGATTTGTGTATCCCACCGTACAACGATTACCAGAAAGTATGGCGAAGATGCCGCCAGGCTGCGCGCCGGAACTGGCCGCCATCAGCGGCCTGCCAGCTATAACGTTGCCGTGCGGCGTAAGTCGTATCGGTCTGCCGGTGGGGATGGAGATGTTATCGGTGCAGGAGAATGAGACGGCGCTGATGGTGCTGGCGCTGGCGTGTGAGGGGGCGCTGGACGGGAAGGGACAGATATAAAAAGCCCGCAGAGCTTGCGCCGTGCGGGCTTTCAGCACTTCATCGGGTGATTCTGGTAATCACCGATGGAGGATTTTTGGACTGGTGGAGTCTGAATAAATTCATTAATAGGCTGTTTTTTTGTTGATAATTTATAAATTCAACTTTCACGGGTATGCCAATGGCGATTTGTTGCAGTGTTTCCTGTGGTTAAGCAAACCTGTTTTTTGAATGGATCACATCAAGAAAAAGCTTTTTTGGATTTAACTGTTCACCCTTAACTTATATTTAGAAAGAAAAAGACCGGCTGTTGCCGGTCTGAGGTCGGTTAAGCCGTTACGGGTTTGTCTTCCTGTAGCTACTTCTAAGAAAGGGCAAGTCTGCGCACAGTCATCAGGAAATCGAATGGGGTTGAATCCCACAACTCAGGTGAGAAATCAAATCCATACCGGCTTTTGAATTGCTCATCCAGCCTGTCTTCGTAAAGCTCAAGGAAACAATCGACCTCTTCGGCTAACTCTTTTAACATCCAATCTGGGGCTGTTTTTTTATAGAGTTCAATAGTGCCCTCAATAGTATCCTCTCCCTCATTTATGAGGTCATGATCCTGATTGAAATAACCCTGAATCAGCTGATCAATATGATAGAAATTTTGCATAATCCATTTGTCCTATGGGGTCGGGAATGCTGTAAGGATATAGCGACAGAGCTGGTCATCCTTGTACTCGGAGTTTGGTTCAAAAGGCATTGAGTAGTTGCCTATTGCAGAACATCTATTGCCGATGAACAAGAGGCGTGGCAAGCGGCATATGGGCACTGGATGCAAAAATGTAAAACTGGGGTTACTGAAGTTAGCGCTGGCCAAAGTTTTGCCGAGTGGACGTAATGTGGACATGGGCAAAAAAAGGGGTTACGTTTTCACGTAACCCCTTGTTTTATTTGGTGGAGCTGGCGGGAGTTGAACCCGCGCCCGACTATGTGTAACTATTTGTTTTTATTGAAATCATATTCATCTATAAAATCGGTGTAGCTTTTGCGTAGCCTTTCCAGTCTAGGCATAGACCTTGAGTGTATCCGATGAAACCCGATTTTAAATGTTAATTCGGCACCATACTCGCTATTACTTTTGAATCCTGTCGTCTGTAATGTACACTTATAATTAATGGTAATATTATTTCCTGAAATATCTTGATAATTAATTATTAATTTTCCAGCATCCAATACATCGAAAAAAAGGCTGTCCGCGAAAGTATTGTTAGAATTTTTACTTTCTGCTAATGCTAAAAGAATCAATGATGGGAATAAAAGTATTGAAGGCGATTTTTCTTGGTTAACAGGCATAATGTACTCAAGTTCATTGTTCACCTTTGCAATGCTATATATATTAAATTTCCCATTCTTGATTAATTTATAATATTTAAATTTAGAATCTTTTTCTTCGGTGGAGTAGAAATATTTCCCTCTATCATTAAACATTTTTTTAATGGATGAAATCATGGGGTCATCATTTATGTGCCTAAAACCACATGATTCAATAAACTTATTATAATCAAATAACCAGCTATAATTTATATTTAATGCTGTGCCCAACCCGACATTCATTATAGAAATTGGTATGTTATAGTAGAGTTCGGGATTTTCGATACTTAATGAAAAAGAATTCTTATTAGTAAGAACAGTTTTAACTTCTTTATTATTAATAATAATTTGTGGTTTAGTTGATATGATTCTTTGTAACATCGTTTGTTTAACTGCAAAGAAAGCTGCTACTGCTGAAGCTGTCGTTGCAATGAATCCACCTATAGTTATCCAATTCTCGGATGCCATTTAAAACAATCCCCACTTAGCAAGTAAGTGAGGATTATCAGTTAAATGCTTTTTTTGTTCAATCCATTAATTGAAGTTGAATTGTCGTACTCTTTCAGATATCGGCCATAATGACGGAAGAGCATTTCCGGCCCTTTATGACCCATCTGTGTTGACAGCCAGAACAGGTTTACTCCCCGACTGATCAATCGAGTGGCGTAGGTGTGCCTTGTTTGATAAGGGTTGCGGTACCTAATTCCGGCTTTCCGTAGCGTTGGAACCCAGGCTTTTTTCCTTATTGCATCCGCGCTTGCCCATGGCTTGCAGGTCTTTGGATCCTCGAAGACACAGCCATCCTTCATGAAAGTAAAGGGCTTCTGATCGTTTAGCGCTTTCATCGCTTCCTCAGTTAATTCTACTTTGCGCGTTCCCGCCTGAGTTTTCGTACCTTTCGTCACGCCTGATACACTGGCGCTCTGCACATGCGCCGTCTTTTCAACAAAATCAATATCCCTCCAGCGGAGTGCGCATAGTTCTGAACTGCGAAGCCCCGTCTGGATCGCAAACCTGAATAAGTTCTCCCACTGCTTATTGCCTGTTGATGTCAACAGCGCGTTTACCTCAGCTGGTGACAGCGGATCCACAATATACCTACTTTCTGCATCACTTTTATTACTTTGATACCGTGATGCTGTTACCTGTGAAACTGGATTAATTTGCAAAACACCATCTGTTACAGCTTCATCAAGTGAGGAGCGAAGAAACGATAACTGGTTACGTATCGTCTTCAATGTTGTTTTCTGATTCTGTATCCATGTTTTTAATGCTGCTGGCGTTAACTCACTGGCCGGGAAAATGTGAAGTTCAGACAGTGCGCTACGGCATTTTTTATACCCGCCAATGGTGGAGGGGGAAAGATTCCTCGTTTCGCAAATCTTCAGGTACTCATCGAGATACATTTTCACTGTTTTCCCGGTCGCAGCATTACCGAAAATTTTTAACTTCACCGAACGAGGGAAATACTCAGCATAGATAAATGTTCCACGCTCGATTTTGTTGTGTATTTCGCCGAGCGTACGCTCGGCATATTTAAGGTTTTTGTTGTTCGCTTCTAGATTTGATAGGGGTTCTCTGCATTTCACCCCTTTGTATGTGAACGTTATATTGATGGTTTCACCACTGCTGTGCTTCCTGATGGTTACACCACGTGGGAGTTTAGGCGATTCTTTCGTGCCCATTTTGCAACCTCACTAAGATCTATCCATCTCTCCTTAACGCCTTCAACCTTAAGCACCTGCACCCCTTCACGCCAAACGCCGCGCTGTACACGCTTATTGATCGCATCTGGGGTTTCGCCAGTCTCTTTGCAATAAGTTGAGATGGGAACACAATCGAGGCTCAGCATATACTTCTCCATACAATCCCGACTGCACTCGGGAGATTAATTATTCTTTGAGCTATTTTTTGATAGTTCAAATTTGCCATTTTTTAGTACGATATTTGAATCCTTTACACCATTGAGTAACAATTCATATGGATGTTTTGTAGCTTGTTCCCTCATTGAATAATTTGAGTTTGTTAGTTTTAAAATTGCCACATGATTCTCAGATATATCGGTAGAAATCATATCTTTTACTATATCGATAATATCATCTTTCTTTGATAAATCCTCTTTAAGACTAAGGATTGTTAATGTTCTCGCGTTGCAAAATTTTATCATGTAAACAATAAATGCTCCAAATCCAAGATAGGCCAGTGAAATAGACACTGCTAATTTCGTTGGAATCTGACTATCAGTAATTCCGGTAGAGGTTAGAAACATTGTTTTTAGAAAAAAGAATAAAAGCCCAGTGAAATAAATGAAATTTATCATAATAAATAAGTTACTCATCAGTTGCTTAGTTCGTTGAGATGAGAAATACTCGGAGTCAAGATGTCGCATTAAGTTTTCATTATTACGTTTCTTTTGATGTAGCTTATATTGGTCATTAATTTTAGCAAATGTTTCAGAGTTTTCTAGGTATTTATCAACGAGAGTAGATACTTCTCTTTTTATTCTTTCTGATACAATACTATTAATGTTGTCGTTTTTGTCATCAAGATATGATGATATTTGTGTGTTTACTTCATGATTGATTTTTTCTTTTGCTAGTTTTATGTTTTCGTTCTGATCATCGCCGATTTTAAATATTTCTTCTCTAATTAATTCAATTATGTCACTATTTTTTGGTGTAGTCGTTTTGTCGTCACTAATCGTATTTCTTTCTGGTTCATTTATACCCTTATCAAGAAAGGTGTTTTTGAATGAAGATATTATTTTTCGCCCTAGGGGTGTTATAGCAAATGATATCATCAGCGCAAAAGGAAGAAGGGATTTTATAGTGTCAATCAATAAGTATTCCATGTGGAGAAGTTCCTGTATACGATAATTGTTGCAAGTATTATACCTCATGCAATTACAATTTGTGCTATTGAAAAACTGGTAGTTACCGGACAAACGTAAAAACGTAGGGCCACCATATCTTGGTTATAATTGTTATTAAGTTAGCCTATTTGTCTAGTTAAGGATCGGTGATAGGTAGAGGGCAAGTGGTTAGCTCGCATTCCTACTAAACTTTGCACCGACGACTGCAGGCTATACGTTTTCGTTTCTTCGCATAAAGCTATTGATGATGATAGTTACTCCAGCCCCTAAACCTTCGCGAAGATATCTGTAAGCGAATCATCCCGGTCTTCATACGCCCCGGGCGGCTACTTCGTGGGCTTCATGCCTGTTCGCTGTTTCTTATTGGTACATTATGTATCTAGTGGGTACATTGTCAAGTATAAAAAAACCTGCCGAAGCAGGTTCATTAGGAAACCATTAAGTTTTTGATCCTTATCTTCTTGGTTTTCCAGAAAATATCACGGTACCTATTATTGAGCAGTTACCATTGATTTTGACGTAAGGCTCTGGCCAGTTCGGATTTAGAGCCTTAAGAAACTTTTGACCCCCATCCTCGATTAGACGCTTGAAGGTTGTTTCTCCCGTCTCATGCATCAAAGCGATCACATCATCGCCATGAACGGCTGCAATCTCTGGATCAACAAAAATCATATCCCCAGGGCGATATTCCGAGATCATGGAATCGCCAATAACTCTGAGAATATATGTCATCGGGCCACAAGGAACAGGGCAAGGGTAAGTCTCTGTACTACTCAAATCTACCTCAGCATAGCCAACTTCGGTCCATGCTCCTGCCTGTACCCAGGATATAACCGGAACCATAGTAATATTTCTATTAGTGTCGGAAACATCAGGGTTTTTAGCAACATTAGTAGTTTGATGTTCCTTATCTAGCCATCCTTGTGGCAGATCGAAACACTTTTCGATATGGCGTGCCATTGCGTCACCAATATTTTTGGTAGCTCCTTCCCCCATAAACCTGCTCGTTTGGGTCGGTTCGCGATCAATCATGTTGGCAAAATACGAATTTCCACCAACACCATCTCGCAATTTTCTGGCGTTTGAGCGCCGTATCTCTTGGATAGTTTTCATTCTGAAATTACACAGCTTGTACCAGAAAGGTACAAGTACCTTGATGGTTCATTTTAATCGTGTAATATGTACACGGGAGGTACATATTATGAAAGAGTATTGGGACTCTTTAACCAAAGAGCAGCAGAGCAAGCTGGCAGGTAGTGTTGGATCTACCCCTGGCTACCTGCGTTTGGTGTTCAACGGGTACAAAAAAGCGGGTTTCTCCCTGGCTAAGAAGTTGGAATCAGCCACTGCTCGGGCTATCACCAAATCAGATCTTAGACCGGATATTTATCCGAAATAGTAACAGGGTAGTCCAGTTTTAATACCACAGAAATAAGGGGTTAGCCGTGGGTAATGAACCTGAGTGGAAAGTAGATAAACAGCCAGCTTGGCTGGTGGCCGCAATCAAAAAAACGATCACCGAGCTTCCTGGCGGTTATTCCGAAGCTGCTGAGTGGTTGGGTGTGACCGAGAACGCGCTGTTTAACCGGCTGCGTACCGATGGTGATCAGATCTTCCCGCTCGGTTGGGCGATGGTGCTTCAGCGTGCTGGTGGTTTAAACCACATAGCGAACGCTATTGCACGTCACTCGAACGGTGTTTTTGTGCCATTGGCTGATGTTGAAGAGATTGAGAACGGCGATATCAACCAGCGTCTCATGGAGTCAGTTGAGTGGATCGGCAGGCATTCGCAATACGTTCGTAAAGCTACCGCTGACGGCGTTATTGATGCTCAGGAACGCGCCAAGATCGAAGAGAACAGCTATCAGGTGATGGTTAAGTGGCAGGAACATTTGACGCTGCTTTTCCGTGTGTTTTGCGCGCCGGAAAAGAGTGACGCCCGCGAGTGTGCAGCTCCGGGCGTCGTGGCAGACAAATCTTGTATGGAGAAGTAATCCGCATGACCAGTTTAACGGCTTTTAACCGTTTACCGCAACTCAGGATGATCCCTGTACCGGGCGCTCCGTTGTTTCGGTATGAACGCAGAATAGCAAACCGCTGGGTGCCATGTAACCACAGTCGGGTGGTCGCAATTGTGGGAGTTTACTACAGGAAGGCGAAACGCTTATGCGCGAAGTTAACCGAAGGTTCAAAGACCACAGAGGGATCCCCGTTCGGGTTATCCGATGGGAGCCAGAAACTCAACGAGTTATCAACCTGCGGGATGGTTACAGCCATGAATGTTTCAGCCCGCTCGAACAATTCAAGCGCAAGTTTACAGAGTTAAAGGACGACCATGAGCACTAAATTAACGGGTTACGTTTGGGACGCTTGTGCCGCTTCTGGCATGAAGCTGTCCAGCGTTGCCATCATGGCGCGTCTGGCTGACTTCAGCAGTGATGAAGGGGTTAGCTGGCCCTCCATTGCTACCATCGCGCGCCAGATTGGTGCTGGTGAGAGCACGGTTCGCACAGCCATATCTCAGTTGGAGAAAGACGGTTGGTTAACCCGTCAACAGCGCCGTAAAGGTAACCGCAATGCATCGAACGTTTACCAGCTCAATGTTGCGAAATTACAGGCTGCTGCCTTTTCTCACCTGTCAGATTCTGACGCATCAAAATCTGATGCCTCAAAAACCGACGCGTCAAAATCTGAGGCATCAGAAAACGATGAAAAAGGCGGTTTTCACCCGTCAGAATCTGGGGGGGATCCGTCAGTAAATACAACTACTGATCCATCAGATAAAAAACCTTCTTGTCCGGTTGCGCCGCAACCAGACCCTGAAGTGATGATCACCGATAACGCAATCCTGGTACTGAATCATCTGAACCTGGTTAGCGGCTCCCGCTATCAGAAATCAAAAACCTCTCTGGAAAACATCCGTGCTCGTTTGCGTGAAGGTTACACCGTTAGCGACTTAAAGCTGGTGATTGACCTTAAGCATGAGCACTGGAACGGAAATGACGTGCAGTACCAATACATGCGCCCTGAAACGCTATTTGGCCCGAAAAAATTTGAGGGTTATCTGCAAAGCGGGATCCGCTGGGATAAGAAAGGCCGTCCCCCGCGTGAAAGGTGGGGCGAGAAGAAACATGACCCGATGAAGTTCGGCCCGGTAGATACCAAGATTCCAGAGGGGTTCAGAGGATGACGGAAAATAAATACTGCCACGCACTGGCTGAACTCCGTTCAAAACCAGCGCATGAATTGAAAGAGGTTGGTGATCAGTGGCGCACACCAGATTTACTGTTTTGGGGCATAAATTCGATATTTGGACCGCTGGTTCTGGATTTGTTCGCAGACGACAGCAACGCTAAATGCCCTGCCTGGTATACCGCTGAAGATAACGCACTGACGCAGGATTGGTCAGAGCGTCTGGCAGAACTCGGTGGCGCCGCGTTTGCTAACCCGCCATACAGCCGCTCTCAGTATCATGAAAAGCAGGCCATCACCGGCATGACTCACATCATGAATCACACGATGGCGATGCGTGAAAAAGGTGGTCGTTATATATACCTCGTGAAGTCAGCCACAAGCGAAACATGGTGGCCGGAAGATGCCGATCACATCATGTTTATTCGTGGTCGTATTGGGTTTGATCTTCCTGTTTGGTTTGTTCCCGCTGACGAGAAGCTGCAGCCCACCAGCGCTTTTTTTGCCGGGGCTATCGCAGTCTTCGACAAAACGTGGCGCGGTGAAAGCTTCGGCTATATCAACCGCAACGAACTGGAAGAAAAAGGGCGGGCTGCATTGTCATTGGCTCAATTCGCCGCGGCAAAAATGGCCCTCCCGACACTGCCGGAAAAGGTGATGCCTGCTCCAATTGAAACGCCTGAGGTAGAGTCGCGCATCTGGCCGCTGGAGGTTGGTCTGGTATTCAATCAGGTCCAGGGGGCGAACTCTCTGGGGGTGAACCAACAGAACAAGTTGAAGGCCAACATCAACCAACTCTGGCTTGAGCGCGTGCCTACTAACGAAATAATCAGCGTTGCTGGTGGTCTGGTCAGCAGCATGCAGGGGGCCGTCAATGCGTGAAATTATCGTTGATAACTTTGCCGGTGGCGGCGGCGCAAGTACCGGCATTGAGCTGGCGATCGGGCGTAGCGTGGATATCGCTATCAACCACGACGAAAACGCTATTGCTATGCATAAGACGAATCACCCGGACACGCTGCATTATTGCGAGTCGGTATTTGACGTTGACCCAATAGCAGCCACCAGCGGTATACCTGTCGGTTTGGCCTGGTTCAGCCCTGACTGCCGCCACTTTTCCAAAGCGAAGGGGGCCAAGCCAGTTAAGAAAGAAATTCGCGGGCTGGCGTGGATTGTCCTGCGCTGGGCGCTGGCAGTACGTCCCCGCGTCATGATGCTGGAGAACGTCGAAGAATTTAAGACATGGGGCCCGCTGCTGAATGAGGAATTACGCCCGGATCCTGAGCGCGCTGGTGAAACATTCGAGGCATTTGTCGGCATGCTGTCGACGGGGATCGCGGCGAATCACACTGCACTGGCTGAGGTTTGCGAATTCCTTGCCATTGAACCGCACGGCCATCAGGCGCAACAGCTGATCGCCGGGCTTGGTTATGATGTCGATTATCGCGAGCTGCGCGCGTGTGACTACGGCGCGCCGACAATCAGAAAGCGTTTCTTTATGGTCATGCGCTGTGACGGCCGCAAGATTCATTGGCCTGAAGCGACCCATGGGGATCCCAAATCACTTGAGGTACAAAGCGGCAAGCTAGCGCCATGGCGTACCGCGGCAGAGTGCATTGACTGGAATATCCCGGCCCGGTCTATCTTCGACCGCAAAAAGCCGCTGGCGGAAAATACGCTCAAACGTATAGCCCGCGGCATCCAGCGTTTCGTTATCGAGAATGCTTCGCCGTTTATCGTTAAGTGCAACCACACCACTTCACACGGCAAATATGATTGTTTCCGTGGGCAGGAGCTTGAGGCTCCTTTACAGACCATCACGAAAACCCACGGCTATGCGCTGGCGGTACCGCATCTTACTAAATTCCGTACCGGGGCCACCGGACAGCCAGTGACCGAGCCGATACCAACTGTCACCGCTGGCACGTCGGCGCGCCCGGGCGGGAATGGGCATGCGCTTGGCATAGTTGAGGCTGCCCTGACACCGTTCCTGGCTGGCAATGGCGGGAGTGAGTACCAGGCAAAGCCGCGTCCGCTGGATAAACCCGCTCATACAATTCTCAGGCAGTCCCGCGCGTGCGTGGTTGCGCCGGTCATCGCCCGCCAGTTTGGTGCCAGTGTTGGGCACAGGGCTGACGAACCGAGCGCGACGATTACTGCAGGTGGTGGCGGTAAGTCGCAGCTGGTAACCCCAACACTGATCCAGATGGGGTACGGCGAACGCCCAGGGCAAGAACCGCGTGTTCTTCAACTGAATAACCCGCTCGGCACGGTCACTGCTGGTGGTAATAAGTTTGCAACGGTGAGCGCGTTCCTGGCGAAGCACTATGGTGGGAATTACACGGGGCCGGGTGTTGGTATGGATGAGCCTGCCCACTCAGTGACTACTGTTGATCATCACGCGGTAGTTGCGTCCCACCTGGTGAAGCTGCGCGGAACCTGCCGCGACGGTCAGACCATGGATACACCTATGCCGACGATTACCGCTGGTGGCCAGCACGTTGGCGAGGTCCGGACATTTCTCGAAACCTACTGCGGTGAAAGCGAGGATGAATGGCTGGTGTCGATCGATGGGGTTAAGTACCAGATCGTCGATATCGGAATGCGCATGCTGCAACCGCATGAGCTTTATAAGGCGCAGGGTTTCCCAGATGGCTACGTTATTGATCAGGACTATCGCGGCAATCGTTACGCCAAAGATAAGCAGGTAGCGCGCTGCGGTAATGCAGTACCTCCGCCGTTCGCCCGTGCGTTGGTTGAGGCAAATCTTCCTGAATTATGTGCAAATCAAAAGGCGGGTGCAGCCGCCTGATATGGAGAAATAGCATGAATCAGTTAACCGCAAAGGGTGTTGTGACAATGTCCAGCCGTGAAATTGCCAGGCTGGTGCAGAGCAAACATGGTGATGTGAAACGCTCAGCTGAGCGCCTTGCATCTGCTGGTATTTTAACCGCGCCGTTGGCGCACACCCCCTACACACACCCTCAAAACGGGCAAACATACGAGGAGTATTGGTTCAACAAACGTGATTCTCTGGTTATCGTCGCCAGGCTATCGCCAGAATTTACCGCCGCAGTTGTCGATCGCTGGCAAGAGCTGGAGAACAGCGAGGCCGTAAGCGTCCCGCAGACATTGCCGGAGGCATTACGTCTCGCTGCGGATCTGGCCGAGCAGAAAGAACAACTCAGCCAGCAGTTAGCCGCTGCCGCACCGAAAATTGAATTTGTCGATCGGTACTGTACTGCCAAAGGCTCAATGTCTTTCCGCCAGGTAGCAAAGCTGTTGCAGGCCAAGGAAACAGATTTCCGCTTGTTCCTGATTGAGAGCGACATCATGTACCGGCTCGGCGGAGTGCTGACACCGCGGCACCAGCACATTGCTGCCGGACGATTTGAAGTGAAAACGGGTACTTCGAGCGAAACAAACTACGCATTCAGCCAGGCGCGATTCACACCAAAAGGCATCGAGTGGATCGGCGGCCTGTGGACGGCACACATCGCTAAGGGGCATGCCGCGTGAGAGGACTGTTTACAGCCGAGACTGTTCCGCGCCTGGGGCTTGTTCTGTTAAAGCCGGGTAGCGAATTGATGTCTCTGTTTCAACAGGGGCGTGTGCTGGTGGAGCCTCAGCCAAAAAACATGGCTGGGCTTCCGTCGGGGCTCGTCCCTGATGCCAGGCAGCCGCTGGCAGAAGATAAGGATCTCGAGGAATTCTTCACCGACGAAAGAGTGATCCGTGCAGCAGGCGGTTTGTCCTCGCTGGAATCCTGGTTAGAGCGTAACGTGAAGGAATGCCAGTACCCGCACACTGATTATCACCATCATGAGCTGGTATCGATGCGACATCCCCCTGGATCAATGTTGCTCTGTTGGCATTGCGATAACCAGCTGCGCGAGCAAACCACCGCGGCGCTGGCAGAACTGGCCCGGCGTAATCTCATTAATTGGCTGATCAGTTCCATCCTGTCTTCGCTTGGCTACAACAACGAGCGTGAACTATCACTCGGTGAATTGTGCTGGTGGGCCGTTTACTCAGGCATTGCTGATGCAATCACGGAAAGGATGGCCCAGCTTGCGCTTCGATTACCGGATGAGCCGTTTTTATCCGTATATCGAGAAAGTGACATTGTGCCGATGCCCCCGGCAAAAAGAATTATGCAGAAGAAGGTCACCCCTGCGGTCACGGCTGCGAAATTAAAGCATGGAGCAAATCAGGAAGTGGCCTATGAACAGCCAAAGGTTCTGGCTCTGCATGCGGATCCTGAATCCCCTGAATCATTCATGTTGCGCCCAAAACACCGCAGGTGGATGAATGAGGACTATACCCGGTGGGTTAAAACCCAGCCCTGTGAAGGTTGCCGGCGGCCAGCGGATGATCCACACCATGTCATTGGTCACGGCATGGGCGGTACCGCCACTAAAGCCCACGATTTGTTCGTGATCCCTCTGTGCAGAGAGTGTCACGACAAATTACATGCTGATGTTGCAGCGTTCGAGAAAAAACACGGTACCCAGCTGGAGCTGCTATTCCGGTTTATGAATCGAGCGCTGGCGATCGGCGTAATAACAAAAGCGTAATTGTATGGAGCGCTGAGCATAATGAATTTACAAGAACTGGAATTTACGCGGATTGAACTGCACCGCGCGCTGGCGGATTTATCAGGATCGACAAAAGGACAGCTGCAGGCATTCAGTGAGCATCCACCAGCAGATAAGAACAAATACCCCCGACACCACCCCGAAATCGTCATGGAGGGTGGTGAAGGTTGTGGATCAAAGGTTGTAAAAACGCTGGCCACTCCACTTTATGTTCTTGAGACAAGGAGCCGTCGACGACCTTTACCGCCTATTAAGGATACGGAGTTCGCTTGTTCAGCATGGCGTCGGTCGGTGAATGGTCTGGGGGAGCATTTGCAGGCATGGGTGCGGTACTGCTATGGGTATGACCTGACTTTCCGGTACCAGACATTAATGTGCCAGCACGTGTGGGAACAGTTTCAGCGTCAGCATAGCGGCAAAAAAATCCAGGACCGTGTCATTAAAAAACTGGTAGGGCTTGTCTGGCTTGCGGCGCAAGAAGTTGCTGCCTCGCGTAATAACGATACATACCAAGAGTATGCTGGTGCAGCTCTGGCGCGCATGGTCAGCGTTGAGCGTTCCACCTGGCTCAGAGTGTATTCAGGCCACTGGGCGGCTTTCAAAGCGTCGTTTGCTGAAATGGACAGCCAGGCACTAAGCGAAATTTTTTCACGGTACGAAGAGTACCAGGAGCTGAAAGTGGCGGAAATGTGAGGTAAATTTCACTAACTCCCCCAATTGCGCTTGCAAAATGCAACAAAATGAGCCATATTTGAAGCTAATTTGATATATTGCTAAATTTGTAACCACCTCGCTCCGGCGGGGTTTTTTGTTATGATGATTTCTTTTTGCAAGGAATTCATTATGGACATACTGAATCTTTTAGAGGTTTTGAAACCAGCCAGTCATATTGTTACAGTTAAAATGGAGAATAGTTCCAGTATCTGGGATTCTGCGAGCAAAGTGTTAATAGCCATTCTCCCTGCATTTATCTCTTTCATTGCATTATTGTTTTCATATATTCAATTCAAAGTTAATATTCGTAAACAAAGCGAACAGTACACTTTAGGTATTGAGCAACAATTAAAAACTTTAAAGCTTAATACCCAATTGGCGACAGAGATAGAATTGAAAAAGGATGTCTGCAAAGAAGTAAGGTTAGCGTATGTTGAGTTTATTAAACATCATCTTGAACAATATCAAGCTAAAAATGAATATAAAGATGTTATTAATAATAAAGACTCAGCCAGTAGAGTACGAGGGATTGAATTACATAAGCTGATTATGGATAAATCACAGTTAATAATGGAAGCAAAATTTCTTTTGGATTCGTATTTGGACTTGAATGACCAGAATGCAAGAAAATTATATGACTGTCTTAATGAGGTTAGCGAAATCGCCTTTTCAGGAGGAGATGGAACGGGTACTGACTTAGGGACAGCTATGGGTAAATGTAGTCAGATATGTTTCAGATTTATAGAAAATATACGTAAAGAAATTACAGGCCTGGTAGATACTATCGGGAACTGATCTCACGCTCCTCTAAGGGAGTTCCTTTTGTGAAAATGGGCGGCTGGCGAGTGTTGTAGCACCCGGCCAGCCATCAGCTCATGCTTTCAGGTCACAAGCTAACCAAGGCCCATTGCTTTAGCGCAAAAGCAAAGAGAGCCTATCAGAGTTACGCTTATTGATCTATGAAAAATACTGTAAATATAAACAGTGTTGAGTTAGTCAACGCTGATAGCCTGCAATACATCGCCACTCTCCCTGATAACTCCGTTGACCTGATAGTTACGGATCCGCCGTACTTCAAAGTGAAACCCAACGGCTGGGACAACCAATGGAAAGGGGATGAGGATTATCTTCGCTGGCTTGATATGAGCCTCGCACAATTCTGGCGAGTGCTTAAACCTGCTGGCAGTATTTATCTTTTCTCCGGTCACCGCTTGGCTGCAGACATTGAGATCATGATGCGTGAGCGGTTCAATATCCTTAACCACATCATCTGGGCTAAACCGTCGGGCCGCTGGAATGGCTGTAATAAAGAGAGCCTGCGCTCTTACTTCCCTGCAACAGAGCGCATCCTCTTCGCTGAGCATTACTAGGGCCCGTATAAACCAAAGAGCGACGGGTACGCTGAGAAGGGAAGCGAGCTGAAGCAGCATGTAATGACTCCCCTAATTTCTTATTTCCGGGATGCACGTGAAGCGCTTGGCATATCCTCAAAACAAATAGCCGATGCGACAGGAAAGAAGAACATGGTGTCTCACTGGTTCAGCGGTAGCCAGTGGCAATTACCGAATGAATCAGACTACCGGAAACTTCAGTCCCTTTTCACGCAGGTAGCCATCGAAAAGCACCAGAACGGCGAACTGGCAACACCACACCACCAGCTGGTGGCTCTGTGGCATTCGTTGAATCGCAAATATTCAGAGCTGCTCGAAGAGTACAAATCACTTCGGCGGCATTTCTCTGTTTCCGTATCCGTTCCTTATACCGACGTCTGGACACATAAACCCATTCAGTTTTACCCAGGTAAACACCCATGCGAAAAACCCGCAGATATGTTGCGGCAGATCATCAGCGCCAGCAGTAAGCCTGGTGATGTGGTGGCTGATTTCTTTATGGGGTCCGGTTCGACCGTGAAAGTCGCGCTGGAACTTGGCCGCCAGGCTATTGGCGTTGAACTCGAAGAGGAAAGGTTTAATCAGACGTTGGGGGAAATACGGGCGTTGGCAGGGGAATAAACGTGAGGTCGCGATAGCGACCTTTTTTATTACCTCAATAACACCCGCACACAGCGAGGTGAGAGACCATGAAAATGAATGATTCAGGGAACATCTTCACGCAGTTCTTTGCGTGGGTAGCAGCTCTGGCTTCTGCCATTGGATTTACCACTCAGGATCTGGTGTTCATGTTCTTTGGCGCTGCTGGTTTGCTTATCTCGCTTGCCTCCTACATCAACGGGCGTATAGATGCACACCGCAGGCGTAAAGAGGATGAGAAGCGAACAAAAATGGTCAATGACTACCTGAAAGGCGTTGGTGACAAACCGCTTCACGAACGTCCTGCAGCTGCAAGCGTGGTCGTTGAGGCATTACAAAAGGAAGGTGAGTGATGGGAACCAGAGCAAAATTGAGTGCTGCTGTTCTGGGGCTGGTACTCGCAGGTGCACCGGCATCCGTCATTCTCGATCAGTTTCTGAATGAGAAAGAGGGGAACAGCCTCACTGCATACAAAGACGGTGGAGGCATCTGGACGATTTGCCGTGGTGCCACAATGGTTGAGGGCAAACCGGTGGTGCAGGGCATGAAGCTGACTCAGGCGAAATGCGACCAGGTAAACGCCATCGAACGGGATAAGGCGCTTGCGTGGGTTGAACGTAATATTCACGTTCCCCTAAGTGCTCCACAGAAGGCTGGGATTGCTTCCTTTTGTCCCTATAACATCGGACCGGGCAAATGTTTCCCTTCCACTTTCTATAAGCGCATCAATGCTGGTGACCGGAAAGGGGCCTGTGAATCTATCCGCTGGTGGATTAAAGACGGTGGACGTGATTGCCGCCTGACTAAAAGCCAGAAAAATGGCTGCTATGGTCAGGTGGAACGACGCGATCAGGAAAGCGCTTTGGCATGCTGGGGGATAGACCAGTGAGTCGAATAACCGCCATTATCACCGTGCTGGTTATCTGTATTCTGGTTTCTATGGCATGGGCGATTGATCACTATCGCGTCCACGCCATAACTTACAAAGACCAGCGCGATAAAGCTACCGAACAACTGAGCCTAGCGAACGCCGCCATCAAAGACATGCAGACCCGCCAGCGCGACGCAGCAGCTCTGGATGCTAAATACACGAAGGAATTAGCCGATGCGAAATCTCAGCTTGAAGATCTGCAGCGTTGCGTTAGCTCTGGTAAGTGTGGGCTGCACATCAATGCAAGATGTCCCGCGAACGGAACGACCGACGCCAGCGGCATGGGCGATGCTACCAGCCCCAGACTTACTGACCCCGCTGAACGGGATTATTTCACCCTCAGAGAGCGGATCGTCACAGTGACAAAGCAGGTTGACTATCTGCAGGACTTCATCAAAGAGCAATGCAGCAAGTAATTAGTTCGTTTAACAATATGATGTTTTGCAATATATTAACCTTCAATAATGTACGGAGGTTAAAATGTCATCTTGGGAATGTCCGTTTTGTGGCCGCCTGTCAGTCAAGGCCAAAATCCAACAAAAGTATAGTAACTATGTTGTTGACGCTGATACAAAGCAGGGCAAGCTTTTTGTGCAATCGTGGGTTCAGGTCTGTCCAAATCCTGACTGTAAGGAATTTACTTATATTTCAGAGATAGGCTCAGCGAAGATAGAAGGGAACAAGTATGTTATAGCAGAGCCCATCGAAAGTTGGATGCACCGCCCTCAAGGAGTAGTCAAGCAGTTTCCAAATTACATACCAAAAGCGATTCTTAATGATTATAGAGAGTCTGCGATGATTGCGACGCTCTCGCCAAAGGCATCCGCAACATTAGCGCGCCGATGTTTGCAAGGGATGATAAGAGACTTTTGGGGCGTAAAAGAAAAAAATCTCTTTGAAGAGATTAAGGCCATTCAAGAAAAAGTCGACTCAGATACATGGCATGCAATAGATGCAATAAGAAGTATTGGTAATATTGGTGCCCACATGGAAAAAGACATTGATCTGATTATTGATGTCGACAAAGAGGAGGCTGAGCTACTCATTAGCTTGATAGAGACGTTGCTTAGCGATTGGTATGTTGAACGAGAAAACAGACGACTTAGATCAGAGAAAATAGTTGCTGCAGCTGCAGGGAAAAAAGAGCTGAAGCAACAAAATTGATGAAGCCGTCTCCGGACGGTTTTTGCTGCCATCACCATAGGTAGGCTGACCTGCTCCCCTTTGGTTAATACACCCCGATGTTAGTAATGTCTTCATAAGCCACATGAGGACATCCCCATGAAGAAGCGTTTTTCCGATGAACAGATCATCAGTATTCTCTTCATGCCTGCGGTAATGCTTTGAGGGCTTGAATATGCGATAGTAAAAAAACAAACACTTTGTAAGAGATAACAAATGAGCGAAGAGAAATACTACGATTATCTGGTCTTAGGTGGCGTACACGATCAGCAAGTCTTTAATAGCACACTCAAGCGAATTCTTGAAGTTCCTCTCCGTGAGCCCCTCGCGATGGCGAAGATGTATGCACCTGATGTCCCTGCTGAGACAATGGTTTATGAGGTTATCGCCTACAATGTCATCGAGCATATTCGTGAAGATGGAAAGCATTTCTTCATAGCATCAAACGATGATTTAACGACTGTAGATGTTGACGATGCGATCTTAAGGTCTCGCATTTCTCCAATCAATTAAGCTACTCGTTACTACTGAATGGAAAAAGCGCTCATTAAGAGCGCTTTAATTACGAGGGGTAATTATTTTGCATGCTGGATGGTATAGTGTTTATCAAACTCATCCGCCAATGCCTTGTATGTTTTTTCAAAATGCTCATCAATGCAGGTTTTAGGCGACAGGGTGCATTTTTCATTGCCTAACCTTCCCGCCAGTAACACGCAAGTTTGCTCAAACAAAAATAACTTTTTTTCTTCGGTTGTCATCACTGCTCCTTTTGACCTCTGAATTGCAGTCATATAAAAAATATGGGCTTTATCAATGTTTTCAATATCTACCTTTGTGATGTTGATCACTGATTGAAACTTTTCATGAGAACCGGATAAACATCGTTGATTGGGACAGGTACTCCTGGTGATTATGAACACCGAGGGGGCGACGACACGCGGAAATCGGCTAGTTTTTTGCATTTTATGGGTTTCATCATCATCCGTTTAACCTCTTGATATTTCTGTCCTGAGCATCTGCAGGATGTCGAAATGACCATTTTTTGTTCACCATCATGGATAACGAACTGAAAAATTTCCGGCTGAATATCACTCAGCTGGCCGCCATCACTGATCTGCACCGTCAGACGGTCGCAGGCAAGCTGGCAAATGTGCAACCCGCACCCGGCAGCAATCCGAAACTTAAGCTTTATTCCATCACCGATATTTTGCGGGAGCTGCTGACAAGCACCACACCGTCCGAGCTGGTGGACGTCGACAAAATGCTTCCCCCGGATCGTAAAGCCTGGTTTCAGTCGGAGCGTGAGCGGCTCAAGTTTCAACAGGAAACAGGGGAGCTGATCCCGGCATCCGAAGTCACCAGAGAGTTTTCCTCCATGGCGAAAGCAATGGTTCAGGTGCTGGAAACGTTACCCGATATTCTTGAGCGCGATTGCGCCATGACCCCTGCAGCGGTTGTCAGGGTGCAGCAGGTTATTGACGATCTGCGCGATCAGATAGCCCTCAAAGTTGAGCAGGCCGACTCACCGGAACAGGAGGATACGCAACAAGAGGAGTAAGTCATGCGACAGGCCACGGCAGCGGAAGTCAGGCGTAACGCTTCCGCCATTCTCAAAGCCCCGCGCCGTATGCCTGTGGCTGAGGCGGTTCAGAAATTTATGCGCGTACCCATGGGGGCCGGTAACTCGGTACCGTGGGACCCAGCCGTCGCCCCGTATGTGATTGATCCGATGAACTGCCTCGCGATGCGTGAATACGATGCGGTGGTGTTTGTGGGGCCGGCACGAACGGGGAAAACGATCGGCCTGGTGGATGGCTGGGTTGTATACAACATTGTCTGTGACCCGTCCGATATGCTCGTCGTTCAGATGACCGAAGAGAAAGCCCGCGAGCACTCAAAAAAGCGACTGGCCAGAACCTTCCGTGTCAGTCCTGAGGTAGCAAAACGCCTGAGCCCGTTGCGAAACGATAACAACGTGCATGATCGTACTTTTCTGGCGGGGAACTATCTCAAGATTGGCTGGCCCTCCATCAACATCATGTCCTCGTCAGATTTTAAATGTGTGGCGCTCACGGATTATGACCGCTTTCCTGAGGACATCGACGGCGAGGGCGATGGCTTTACCCTGGCTTCCAAACGTACCACGACGTTTATGTCTGCCGGTATGACCCTGGTGGAGTGTTCCCCGGGTCGGGATATTCGCGACAGTAAATGGCGTCGCAAATCTCCTCATGAAGCGCCACCAACAACAGGCGCACTTTCACTGTATAACCGTGGCGATCGTCGTCGCTGGTACTGGCCGTGCCCGCACTGTGGCGAATACTTTCAGCCGGAAATGTCGGCCATGAGCGGCTACCGTGATGAGCCTGACCCGGTAAAAGCCAGTGAGGCGGCACATCTGCTTTGCCCGCATTGCAGCGGCATTATTACGGCAGACAAAAAGCGCGCGCTGAACGGGGTGGGAGTCTGGTTGCGTGAAGGTCAGAGTATTGACCGTGACGGCAATATTTCCGGTGAGCCACGGCGTTCTCGCATTGCATCTTTCTGGATGGAAGGCCCGGCAGCCGCGTACCAGACATGGGCACAGTTGGTGTACAAACTGCTGACCGCTGAGCAGGAGTATGAAGCGACCGGCAGCGAAGAAACCCTTAAGGCGGTTATCAACACCGACTGGGGGCTGCCGTACCTGCCGCGCTCTGCCAGCGAACAGCGACGCGCCGATGCGCTGATGCTTCGCGTGGAGGATTACGGTAAACGGCTGGTCCCGCCAAAAGTGCGTTTCCTGCTGGCGGCCGTTGACGTCCAGGGCGGCAAAAAGCGCCGTTTCGTCGTGCAGATTATCGGTTATGGCGAAAACGGTGAACGCTGGCTGGTTGATCGCTACAACATCCGCCAGTCGCTGCGCTGCAGTGAGCATGGTGAGGCGGAGCCGATCCATCCCGGCGCGTATCCGGAGGACTGGCAGCTGCTGGTTTCCGATGTGCTGGAAAAAACGTATGCGCTTCAGTCTGACCCGACGCGCCGTATGCCGGTGCTGGCCATGGCTGTCGACAGCGGCGGTGAAGAGGGCGTAACCGACAACGCCTATAAATTCTGGCGACAGTGCCGCCGTGACGGTCTGGGTAAACGTGTTTACCTGGTCAAGGGCGACAGTACAAAGCGCCAGAAAATCATCACTAAAACCCATCCAAATAATACCGAACGCAGCGACCGTCGGGCCGATGCGCGTGGCGAGGTGCCGGTGTATCTGCTGCAGACCGACCTGCTCAAGGATCAGCTCAGCAACAATCTGGACCGTGAAACCCCCGGTGCGGGCTATATCCATTTTCCTGACTGGCTGGGGGAATGGTTCTACGAGGAACTGACCTACGAAGAGCGCGGAGTGGACGGCAAATGGCGCAAGCCTGGCAAGGGTGCCAACGAAGCCTTTGACCTGTTCTGCTATGCCCATGCCGTTGCGGTTCTGCGCGGCTACGAAAAAATTCGTGACTGGGAAAAACCCCCTGCATGGGCTGAGCCGCAGGATCTCAACCCAAATATTCACGAAGGGGAACGCCCCCGGGAGATAACCGTGAAAAAAACAAAACCCGTTCAGTCGCCTGTCCAGGCTGAACCTGAAAAGGGAGCCGGACTGTCCAGCAGCTGGCTGGGGTCTTCAGGTAAGGGAGGCTGGCTGTGACGAAAGACGACATCTGGAGAACGTTATTAATGGTGCGTCAGGCCTATCAGGACTCGCTGGATGGAAAGAGTATTTCCTTTACTGGCGTAAATGGTCGCGCCATTACCAACCACGACCCGAAAGCGCTGCGCGACGAGCTTGAATACTGGGAGCGTCGCTGGCGCACGGTTAACAGCCGTGGTGGTTCGTACAAACTCGCTAACTTTTTGTAAGGCGTTCTATGGGCATTCTTGAAAGAACACTGGGGGCTATTTCCCCCGGGTGGGCGGCGGCGCGCGCGCGGGACAGACTCCGGCTTAATGCGTATGAAGCGGCCAACCCGTCACGGCTGCACAAGGCCAAAAAGCAAAGCCAGTCAGCGGACACCTCGGTATTTGCAGCAGGCCAGTCTCTGCGGGAACAGGCCCGCTGGCTCGATGAAAACCATGACCTGGTGATCGGCCTGTTCGACAAAATGGAAGACCGGGTAATTGGCGCCCACGGCATCCATGTTGAGCCTCAGCCACTCGATCTTGAGGGCAATCTCCATTCCGATTTTGCCGGGCAGCTTTCGGCACTCTGGGCGGAATGGTCCGTGCGTCCGGAAGTGACCGGCATGTTTACCCGGCCGGAAGCCGAGCGCCTGCTGTTGCGTTCTGCGCTGCGTGACGGGGAAGTGTTCACGCAGTTGGTCAGGGGGAATGTGCCGGGCCTGCATCATGCCACCTCGGTACCGTTCTCGCTGGAAATGCTGGAGGCGGATTTTGTACCGTTCAACCTGAACAGCACCGCCGGCCAGCAGGTTCGGCAGGGCATCATCGTGAACGACTGGGGCCGTCCTGTCGGGTACCGGGTTTACAAATACCACCCGGCGAACATGACGCGGTTCAGCGCCGAACTTAAAACCGTCTCTGCTGACAACATGCTTCACCTGGCGCAGCGCAAGCGTCTGCACCAGCTGCGCGGTATCAGCCTGATCCACGGAGTCATTACCCGTCTGTCAGACATCAAGGATTATGAAGAGAGCGAGCGCGTGGCCGCCCGTATTGCCGCCGCGCTGGGGTTCTATATCAAGCGTGGCGATGCCCAGTCCCTTGGCGATGAAAGTGAGTTTTCAACGCCCGGTGGTCAGCGTCACTACGATATCGCGCCGGGCATGATTTACGACGAACTCCGGCCCGGCGAAGACCTGGGCATGGTGGAATCAAACCGCCCGAACGTTCACCTTTACGAATTCCGTAACGGGCAGATGCGGGCCGTGGCTGCAGGCACTCGCGGGAGCTATTCCAGCATTGCCCGTGACTACAACGGCACCTACAGCTCCCAGCGTCAGGAGCTTGTGGAGAGCTTCGAAGGGTACAACGTCCTGCAGCAGTGGTTTGTGGGTCAGCACAGTCGACCCGTTTACCGCGCATGGCTGGCGATGGCACTGCTGAGCGGCGTTGAAGTCCCGCCGGACGTGGATCCGAATTCCCTCTATAACGCGCTCTATCTCGGTCCGGTGATGCCGTGGATAGATCCGGGGAAAGAGGCTAACGCCTGGAAAGCCATTGTGCGTGGCGGTGCCGGTACTGAAGCGGAATGGGCGCGGGCCAGGGGTAAAAATCCGCAGGAGGTTAAGCGCCAGCGACTGCGTGAAACCGAATTTAACCGTAAACACGGGCTGGTGTTTGATTCCGACGCCGCCAATGACAAAGGAGCGATGCCAGATGCAACGGCAAAACCAGACGATAAACGGCGTGAGCCGGACGATGATGATTAACCCCCGCGCCAGTCTGGCGGGTGTCGATGCGGCAAACGGCCAGTGCTGGTATGAAATCCGTGCGCTGGCTGCAGGTCGCGTCGAAATCTTCCTTTATGACGTGATCGGCGGCTGGGGTATTACGGCTCAGCAGTTTGTCGCTGACTGTAAAGAGGCGGGGGTGTTTGAGGCCAGCGCGGTGGATTTGCATATCCACAGCCCGGGTGGCGATGTCATGCAGGGCTTTGCCATCTACAACACCCTGTCGCGGCTGAAAGCAAAGGTGGATATCTGGGTGGATGGCGTGGCGGCCAGTATGGCCTCGATGATTGTCTGCCTGCCCGGCGCCACGGTGCACATGCCAGAAAACGCCTGGATCATGGTCCACAAACCGTGGGGCGGTATCGCCGGGGATTCTGACGACATGCGCGATTACGCCGCTTGGCTTGATCGTAACGAAGCCCTGATGCTCAGCGCCTACATGAACAAAACCGGACTGGGGCAGGAGGAGCTGGAAGCGATGCTGAAAGCGGAGACCTGGCTTAACGGTGCCGAGGCAGTGGAAAAAGGCTTTGCCGACAAGCTTGAACCTGAACTGCAGGCCGCGGCCTGTGTGAATGAAAATAAACTTAAGGATTACCAGAACATGCCAGAACAGATTAAATCCCTTTTTGCGCCGCGCGCCGAAGCTCCGGTGAATCAGCCACAGCAACCTGCTCCGGTACAGCAGCCCGCGCCGGTACAGGCAAACCTTAACCCGCCAGCACCACAACAGCCCGCCCCGCAGATGGCAAACATCGATATCACCGCGCTGGCCCAGCAGCTGCAGCTGCAGATGCAGACGGCGAACGCGGAGCGCGTCAATTCCGTCTCAGCCGTATTTGAGGCGTTCCCGGCCTTCGCGACGCTGAAGGCGGAATGCCTGGCCGACTTCACCTGCAACGCTGAAAAAGCCCGCGATAAACTGCTGCAGGCGCTGGCGGCGGGCACCACCCCGAGCGCCGGTCCGGGTGCCATTCACCTTTATGCCGGTAACGGCAATCTGGTCGGTGATTCCATTCGCGCTGCGGTAATGACCCGCGCGGGCTATGCGCAGGCCGAGAAGGATAACGCTTACAACGGTTACACCCTGCGCGAACTGGCGCGCGCCTCCTTGGTCGAGCGCGGCATCGGTATCTCCGGCGCTGGTACGGCACAGGCGATGGTCGGGCTAGCGTTCACCCACAGCAGCAGCGATTTCGGCAATATCCTGATGGATGTGGCGCACAAGGCGGCGCTGATGGGCTGGGATGAGGCTACAGAGTCGTTCGAACAGTGGACCCGCAAGGGCACGCTGACCGATTTCAAAACCGCGCACCGCGTCGGCCTGGAATCTCTGGCATCGCTTCGCAAGGTCCGCGCCGGGGCGGAATATAAATATGTCACCATTAAGGATCGCGGTGAGCCAATTGCGCTGGCGACCTACGGAGAACTTTTCAGCATTGACCGCCAGACCATCATTAACGATGACCTGGACATGCTGACCCGTATCCCGCAGGCAATGGGGCTCGCTGCGCGTGCCACCGTGGGCGATCTGGTGTGGGCAGTGCTGACCAGCAACCCGAAAATGTCGGACGGTAAGCCGCTGTTCCACGCTGACCACGGCAACCTGGTCTCCGCCGACCTGAGTATCGAAGGTCTTGATACGGCGCGTAAGGCGATGCTGCTGCAAAAATCTGGCGATCGCCGCCTGAATATTCGCCCGGCCTACATGCTGACGCCAGTGGCTATCGAGTCCCGGGCTAACCAGCTGATCAAGTCTGCAAGCGTGCCGGGCGCGGATGCGAACAGCGGTATTGTTAACCCGATTCAGAACTTTGTGACCGTGGCCTCTGAGGCCCGTCTGGATGACAGCAGCCCTACGGATTACTACCTGACTGCTGCACAGGGACGCGACACTATTGAAGTGGCGTATCTGGACGGTATCGATACGCCATATCTGGAGCAGCAGCAGGGCTTCACCGTTGACGGTGCCGCGTTTAAGGTGCGTATCGATGCAGGTGTGGCACCGCTTGACTGGCGCGGCATGGTTAAAGTCACCAAAAAATAACGACCGTCATCTTACGGTTTTTTATTACGGAGCGGCGCGTGCTGCTCCTTTTTTGTCTGGAGAGAAAAATGGCGAAAAATTATCAGCAGGACGGCAACACCCTTGATTTTCAGAATATCGGTACAACCGATATTCATTCGGGTGACGCCGTGCTTTCAGGGGCGCTGGTTGGCGTCGCTCACGATGACATCCCGGCAGGGTTGTGGGGTGTGCTGCATACCACGGGCGTTTTCGTTCTGCCAAAGGTGGCGGAAGCGGTTACTCCCGGCCAGAAGCTGTATCTGGCAGACGGAAAACTAACGGTTGAAGCGGGAGAAGCGGCGACACCGAATCCTCTGGCCGGTACCGCCTGGGCAGCTGCAGCTGCAGATGTCGATACTGTTCCGGTGCGGCTGGGTTACTGATGAACCGCTTTCGTGCCCGACTGGCCCGTGCAGATGCCCGGATCTCCCGGGCATTTGCGGAAGCACTGCCGGCGGTCCTGTTTATCGGTACTGAGGTGCGTCCTGTCACAGTGATTTTCGAGACGCCCGATGCGCCGGTTGACGTTCCTGCCGGTGGACAAATTCAGGATCGCTCTCCGGGATTCAGCGCGCTGACGACAGATATCGCGGGGCTTGAGAAGCATCACGGTGTGGAGATCAACGGTACGGCTTATCGTGTGACGCACGTCGGCGCTGATGAGGAAGGGCGGACCCGCGTCACGCTGGCGTATGGCACACCGGGTAAGGTGCAGCCGGACATCAATAAGTGGAGCTGATATGGCGCGTGAGTCCAGACTGCGACGGGATTTACCCGTCGATATCGATGTGGATGCCATCTGGCGGATAGCAGAGCACATCGGTGCCACCCATAAACAGTTTCGGGCAGCGTATTCCCGCGCGCTGAAACGTACCGCCACCACCTTGCGTAAAAAAGCGATGTCAGACCTGAAAGACGGACTGGCCCCCCGCAGCCTGGATCTGGTGCGCCGGCGTCTGCTTTCCTTTCGTCTTAATCGCGCTTCTCAGTCACAACTTGATAATTTTCGTCTCTGGTTTGGACTCAATGCCATCAAGGTAAAAGACCTGAAAGGCAGGATTAACGGGCGGGTAAGGCCTCACCATACCCGGCGGGATAAATCCACCGGGAGGTATATCAAGGCGCGACGCCAGGCAGAAAACGCCGGATTTACCCCAAAGGGCAGCCTGCTTTCCCCGCGTACTTTTGAAAACGGTGAGGTGGCACGCTCCCGTCGTGAAAACCGGCGCACGGTGGTTATTCGCGATCCTGATACCCGTCGTACCCGCGAGGCGGAAGTCGATATTTATGAGCCGATGCTGAACTACATCGAGGATAACGCCTTTGCTGAGGCGATTGAGATTTTCATGCATCACTTTGAAACCGATCTGCGCGGGCGCGTGAAAGCCCGTATTTCTGTCTGAGGTAAACCATGGCCGAACCATTGCTGCTGGGGCAGTATCACGATGCTGTCACCGGCGCGCTGAAAAAAATTGACTGGGTTCGCGACGCCGATGCCTATCCGGAAAAAAATGTCCCCCGATTTACCGGACTGACAACCCCGGCGGTCTATTTCTCCATTAACGGCTGGGAGCAGGGCGGGGGCAACGAGGGGCAGCTCAACGTTAATCTGTCCTGCGATTTGTTCGTGGTGGTGGATGCGGCCGGGGCAGGTGTCAGTCGCCCGGAAATTTTCCTGCGCACGGCGGCCGCAGATATCACCCAGTGGATTGACGGCCAGCAGTTCGGCCTGACCCATCTGGAGCCAGCCATCTTTGTCGATGCAGCACGCGATGAGTTTGATCCGCGCATGGATGATTACCTGGTCTGGCGAATCTCCTTCACACAGTCAGCCGCCTTTGGTGCGGATCCGTTTGCACAGCTGAATGCCCCGCTGAAAGCAGCCTGGCTGGGTAAGGCACCGGATATCGGTCGGACACATGTGGATGACTATCAGCTGATTTACGAGGCAAAACCCGATGAGTGATATCGAGGGCGATTTACAGCGCCGTCTGGCGAATATCGTCCGGCGTGGGGTTATTCACTCCGTTAAGCATGATGGTATACCGAAATGCCGGGTTGATCTGGGCGATATCGTCACCACCTGGCTGCCGCTTTGTCAGGGCTTTTCCGGGGAAAACCGGGCTGATTCCAATCCGTATGCGGTCGGGGATGCGGTCACGGTGCTCTCGGAGGCGGGCGAGCTGAATAATGGCCGGGTGTTTCCCGGCTGGAATACCGGCGGTCTGCCGGTGCCGAAGGGCAGCGACAGTGAGCATATCACCCGCTACGGCGACGGTACCGAGATTCGCTATGACCGGGCGGCGCATGCCCTGACCATCACGCTGGTGGAGAATGGGACCTACAAAATTATCGGGAAAGGCACGCTGGACGGCCCGGTGGAAATCACCGACACCCTGACCGTTCAGGGGAAAACGCAGATAAATGCCGACACGAACGTGGCCGGAAATATCGGTGCAACACAGGAGATTTCGGACGGTGCCGGGAAAATGAGCGGGATCCGCGAAACCTACAACGGCCATAACCATAAAGAAAATGGTGACGGCGGTGGTACCACGAATCCTCCCAATCAAAAAATGTGACCTGCCGCGGCAGGTTTTTTTATGCCTGGAGAAAATGAATGGCGAATTTACATGGTGTGGAAACGATCGAGCTGACATCCGGTACGGTCGCGGTCACGACGATCCAGACGGCCATTATCGGTCTGGTAGGTACTGCGCCTGATGCCTCTGCCGGTACGCCGGCCAGTGTCAGCACAGGAACCCCCATTCTGGATAACGTTGTTGATTTTGCCGCGAAAATCACCGGCAGGGCAGGCAACGTGGTGGTGGTTGAGGCGGTAGCCGGTATTCCCGATCTGGAAAATCCTGCGGAGGTGGAGACTTCCGCCGTCTGGGATGCGGCAGCTTTAACGCTGACCATCACGCTTGGCTGCGATGAAGCCGGGAAGCTGACGTCAACCCCTTCAGCCGTTGTTGCTGCGGTGAGCGCGGTGGCAGAGGTGAAAGTGACCGCAGCGGGCAGCGGTAGCGGTATTGTCTCACCGTTCAGGCAGCAGCTTGAAGGCGGTGAGGATGAGCCGTTCCCGATGAATACGCCCGTTGCGATTGTCGGTACCACGATGCTTTCCCGTCTCGGTGATAAAGGCACGCTGAAACAGGCGCTCACCGAAATCAATGACCAGCGAAATGCCCTGACCGTGGTGGTGCGTGTGGCGGAAGGGGCCAGTGAAGAGGAGAAACGTGCAGCGGTGCTGGCCGGGATTGGGGCGCTGTCATCGGCGAAATCCGTGACGACATACCAGCCGCGAATCGTGATTGCGCCGGGGTTCAGTGAGGATGATGCGGTGGGCAAGGCGCTGGAAACCGTTGCCGGCAAGCTGCGGGCGGTGGCGTATGTTGACTGTGAGTCCGGTGCCACGCTGCAGGATGTGGTGCAGCGTCGCCAGTCTTACGGTACCCGCACCGAGCTGCTGCGCCCGCGTGTTCAGGTCAGCAACGCCGACGGCCAGCTGGTTTATCGTCCGTATTCTGCGTTTGCGGCGGGGCTGCGCGCCCGTATCGACTTCGAGAAGGGCTGGTGGTGGAGCAAATCCAACCAGGACATTAACAATATCCTCGGCGTGGAGCAGATCGACGAGTTTATTCTCGGCGATGAAAACTGCGACGCGAACCTGCTCAACATGCAGAACGTGTCCACCATTATCCGCCGTGCCGGATTTAAACACTGGGGGAGCCGCCTGTGCGGTACCAACCCGCAGTGGCGCTTTGAATCGGTTCGCCGTACCGCCGACGTCATCGAGGACAGCATTCAGGAAACGATGCTGGAATACGTTGACCGCCCGCTGGACAGGGAGAATGCCGACGACATTATCGGCACCATCAACGCCTATATGCGTCAGCTGGTCGGGCTCGGCGCCATTTTTGGCGGCCGCGCCTGGCTGGATGAGGAGCTTAACACCGCTGAGAGCATGGCGGCGGGCGTGCTGTACATCAACTATGACTTTGGTCCGAAATCGCCGACTGAGCTTATCAGCCTGCGCGTCCGGGTGAATAACAACTATGCGCTTGAGGAGATGCTGGCAGCATGAGCGAAAAAAACACATTACGCGTCTGGACCTTCTTCCGGCAGGGGGTCCGCATTCAGGGGGCGCATGAATTCACACCGCCGACGCTGTCCATTGTCAAAACTGACCTGCGCACCGGCGCGCAGGACGCACCCACACCCGTGGATGACGGCATGGAGGCGCTGACCTGTCAGCTGAAATTCTACGGTGTGGACACGGACATGCTGACCGCTTTTGGTTTTGTCAGCGGCAGCCGCCCGCGCTTTACGGCGTATCAGGGTTATCTGGCGAACGGTACCGCACTGGGCACCATCGAGGAGATCGAAGGCTTTGTGCAGACCGTTACGCCGGATGCGCGGGGCAAGGACAGTCTGTCGGAAAATGCCATCACGGTGGAAATCGCGGTGAGCTATTACCGCCAGACCAAAGATGGCCGGGAGCTTTTTGCTATTGATACCGAGCGTTTTGCGCGACGGGTGAATGGTGTGGATGTCCTGTCCGGCCTTGCGGCGAAAGTACGCCTTTAATTCAAAAGAACTTACAACGGCCTGCGGGCCGTTTTTTTATGGAGATAAACATGTCTTTTCCTGGTGAAACCCGCGTGATCAAACTGTATTCCCCCGTCACGCTTGAAAATGGTAGTGCGCTCAACCAGGTGACGCTGCGTGAGCCCCTGGTGCGTGACCGTATCGCCTTTTCCAAAGATCGCGGCAGTGAAGAAGAAAAAGAAGCGCGCATGATTGCGCTGCTGTGCAACCTCAGCGAGCAGGATATCTGGCAGCTGACGGCGGCGGATTATGCGCAGCTGCTGGACGCATTTAACGTTTTTATGCTCCCGCCCAGGGAGCGTCCGAAAGAGGGCTGATTCGGGCGATGCGTTTTCTGGGGCGACGTCTGCATTTTCCTATGACGGAATACCTGGATATGCCGTTCAGCGTATTTTCTGATTTTCTAACCGACGAACTGGAGGCGGTAAACCGTGGCCGGATTAACCCAGAACCTTAAGGCCGTCATTACCTTTGGCGGCAATATCGACAGCTCCTGGAGCCGTTCAGCGAACGGCCTGCAAAAGAGCCTGAAGAACGTCGGGAAGCAGTCAGAAAAGCTGACGAAAGACCAGACTAAGCTGGCGGCGGAGATTAAGCGAGCGAAGCTGGCCGGGCAAAGCCTGGGAGACCTTAAACGGCGTTACAGCGATGTTTCCCGTGAAATCCGTAAAACGGAGGCCGAGCAGCAGAAGCTGAATCAGCAGATGCAAAAGGCCCAGCGACTGGCAGCGTTCAAGGGGGCCGGGAAAGGCCTGTTTCGCCGGGGGATGGGGATCGCCAGTCAACTGGGGGGCATGATGGCCCCCGGGCTCGCCATCGGCGGCGGTGGGGTTATCGCCTCCGCACTGGGTACCCTTATTGCACCGGCGGCAACCAACGCAGAAACCGCTCGTCGTACAGGCGTGGCGAAAAGTTATGGTGTCGATGTCACCACCTTTGACGCCTGGGACACGCTCGCAAAACAGTACGACATGAACGGGGAGAATATCGGCGATCTGTTTGAGGAGTATCTGCATAAGTCGGGAGAGTACAAGCAGAACGGCAAGCAGGGTTCTTTGCAGGATGCGTTTGAAACGCTGGGTTTTAAAGCTGGTGATTTTGCCGGGCTCAGCGATATGGCGCAGTTCGAAAAAATTGTTGAGCGTGCACTCAGCCTGCAGGATGAATCGAAGGCCTCGTTTGCACTGGATTCGCTGTTCGGTGGTGAGGCCAGCAAACTGTTGATGCTGCTCAAGCAGTCCGGCAAGAGCTACCGTGACCTGATGGACGAGCAGCGGCGCTATAACCTCGTCACGAAAGAGGGGGCTGAAGGGGCTATGGCCGGCAACCGTGCTGTCACGAACCTGCGCACCGTCTTATCCTCCGCTGTAGCGGAGATTTCAGGACAACTGGGTAATGAACTGGCCCCGGATATCCGCCGATTGACGGACGATCTGGCGGAGTGGTTTAAGGGTGGCGGTATAAAGCGGATTGTCAGCTTCCTGCGCAACGACCTGTACCCGGGCGTGCTGACGTTCGGCCAGGGCATTGTGTTTGTCGGGAAAGTAGCCTACGCGCTGGCGAAAAAACTGTCCTGGCTTTTACCGGATGAGCGAAGCGATCAGCGGGATGTACTTAAGTCGCTGGCAATGACGGGTTCGGTTGATATCGCGCGCATGACGGCCCAGAAAAACGGGCAGGGCGAATGGTTTGAGCAGCAGCTCACTGAAAAACCGGCGCTGGTGGATGACGTGAAAAAATCATACCGGGACACCCGGGGATTTTTCCGGGACGACGAGGATGCTTTCAACAATACACTCGATAAGTATGTGACGCCGGAAAGAAGTGTCGCACCGTTCTCCTGGGACTCAGCACTGAACCAGAACAAGGAGGCACCGGCGCAGCCCGGGCGTGAAACATCCGATCAGTCTGCGGGTGCCTGGGATAATTACACATTCCCTTCCTTACCTGCGTTTGAAAAAAGCCTCAACTGGCCCGTAGCCGAGCAATTGACAGGATCCTCAGACAAGCCTTTAACGGTTAATCCGAAGGTGAATGTTGATGTTTATCCTCCATCTGAATCTGGCGGTATGCGGGAGGCGTTCACTGATAATCAACGCCTCCGGGATAACCGCGCGGATCCTCTGCTTTACCCGCCTGAAATTGCCTTACCCCGGTATCCGGCCCAGGAGCCTCTCCCGCCAGCAGGCAAATCAGGCGAAGAGGGTGGCAGTGGCTGGGAAATCTTATTGCAGAGGCTGGATTCAGCGGACAAAGCGCCACCTCCCCACCAACTGACAGATAATCGTAAGTTTGAATACCGGTTTGAAATTTACGGTGCGCCGGGGCAGGACGAGCGAGGGATTGCTGATGAAGTGAGCGCTGTGACGAAAAGTAACCCGGCATTTATGGGTGACAGCAGCATGCTGGACGGAGGACAAATCTGGTGAGTGAAATCATTCCTGTCTTTGAAGACTTCGGGCAGTCCCGGTCCAGTGCGATTCGTGGCGCACAGGCTGCCCGGGTGATGATGATGCTGGGCGACTTTGCCTTTTCCATCGACACCACGGCTTACAACCAGCTGACCCGCGAGGCCAGCTGGCGATGGAGCGAGCAGGAGCGGATCGGCAAACAGGACCTGTTGCAATATACCGGTAAGCCCGGGCGCACCGTCCGGCTTGAGGGGGAGTCGCATGCGTTCTTTCGTAAGGGGGTGGAGGCCGTTAACGATCTCTACGACCTCGCCGATCAGAATAAGCCACAGCAGCTGGTCAGCGGCGAAGGGGATGTGCTGGGCTGGTGGGTGGTGATCGACTTCTCCGACACGACCAGTCGATTTCTGCCTGGCGGCGGCCACCGTAATAAAAACTGGACGATGACGCTGAAACATTATGCAGACGATATATCAAACCCGTGACGGTGACGTGCTGGATGCTGTCTGTGCGGCGCATTACGGCACGGAAAACCTTTCTTATTTAGTGACGCAGATACTCGAAGCGAATCCGGGGCTGGCCGATGTCGGTGCTATTTATCCGTCTGGCCTGTTTATCACCCTGCCGGATCTGGCTCCGCCGGTTGAGGATTCTGCGTTCAGCCTGTGGGATTAAAATGACCGAACAGAGTGTTAAACCCGAATATGCTCCCGCTTTCAGCGTCAGCGCGGAGGGAAAAGATATTACCCGCGCGCTGCAGCAAAGCCTGGCAGAGCTGACGCTGACCGATTACGGCGGCGCCACGGCTAAAGCGGATGAGCTGAAAATTACGCTGCTGTCGGAAACGCTCCCTTTACCGACAAAAGGTGCGCGACTACGCGTTGCACTGGGCTTCAACGACCAGCTGGTGGATAAGGGCTGGTTCGTGGTATCCGGCGTCGGCAGCAGTGGTCCGCCACGTCGTATCGAGATTTATGCCACCGCCGCGCCCATGAACGCACAGAAACAGCCCGGTGATGTGCTCAGCCAGAAGACCCGAAGCTGGGATAATCTACGACTGGCGGATCTGATTAAAACTGTGGCCACTGAAAACGGTCTGGTACCGAAAGTGGCCGCAGAGCTCGCCGATATCCATATCGATCATGTTGATCAGGTGGCAGAATCCGACGCCAATTTGCTGACCCGCCTTGCCCGCACATGGAACGCCGTCAGCAAGCCGTCGGGCGGTTACTGGCTGTTTCTGCGTCAGGGAGCCACAGCGAAAGCCTCCGGTGAGCAGACATGCGCACTGGTCATCACACCTGAAGAGGTCTCCAGCTGGTCATACAATGAAGGCGAGCGGGGGAGTTCGACGGGGAAAGCGACCGGCAACAGCGGTAAGTCATCGGGCAAAATCGGCGTGCGTTATTACGATGAGGCTGACGGCAAGACCAAAACTACCTCAGTTGACCATGACGGCCCCTCTTTGGCGAATCCCTACACCCAGCCCGCAAAGGCCACTGCTGACCAGCAGGCAAAAGCGAAAAAAACGCAGGCCCGGCGCAATGAGCAGAAAATGACGGTGACGGGACCGTGCCGCCCGAAACATGTCCCGCTTACGGCAGAATCCGGCGTTTCCACATCCGGTTTTGGCGAGCGGGAAGATCGTGCCTGGGTAGTGGAATCACTGGTTTTTTCCCTGACGCCCGCCGGGTTCAGCTACACGTACAACCTGGTGGTTGATATTCGTAAACCTGCGAAATCTTCAAAAAAATCCGGCAGCAAGGATAAGACCGGCCCGGATTACTTCGGCTAACCCTCCGCCATCCGGCAAACAGATACGGAAAAACATTATGAACGGTGTAAACAGCCGGACCGGGAAACGCCTGTCCGGTAGCGATCATCTGCGCCAGTCCGTCAGCGATATTCTCTCCACGCCGCTCGGCAGCCGTGTGCTGGTCCGTGACTATGGCAGCGATCTGTTTTCGCTGGTGGATAGCCCCCGTGACGACCTTACGAGGCTGCGCATTATCGCAGCGACCGCCTCGGCGCTGTCGCGCTGGGAACCACGGCTGAAGGTCACGCGCGTTGTCGTTTCTTTCCCGGCTGACGAAACGGGGTGTGTGGTGGATATCGAAGGGATTAACAAAGAGAACAATCTTCCTGTCAGCACCGGAGGCATACCGATTTATGGCAAACAACTATGACGTAATTAACCTGTCCACCCTCGCGGTACCGGATGCCCTGGTGGTACCGGATGCGGCCGACATTTTTACCCGCTGGCTGGCTCGCCTGCGGGAACTGGATCCGGAATTTGATGCGCTGGTGGAATCTGACCCGGCGTATAAACAGGGCGAAATCAACGCCTACCAGCTCACCCTGGCGTTTCAGCGGGTTAACGACGCGGTACGAGCAGTATTCCTTGCCAGTGCCAGAGGCGCCGATCTCGATCAGCTAGGCGCGGGTTTTAACGTTTCCCGTCTGGTGATTAATCCAGGCGATCCGGATGCGGTGCCCCCCGTCGATCCTGTATACGAGGACGATAATGCTTTTCGGGAGCGGATCCAGCTATCCTGGGCGCAGCTGAATACGGCCGGTGCGCGCAACGCCTATCGTTTCCATGCCAAATCTGCGGATAACGATGTGCTGGACGCGGATGCTTATGGGCCAGAAACGCACAACCGCCCTGGCGAGGTGGATGTGTATGTGCTTTCGCGAACCGGTAACGGCGTGGCTGGTCTTATCCTGATCGAAGCGGTGATGAATAAACTCAGCGCGGATGAAGTCAGGCCGCTCACCGATTTTGTCAGCGTGAAAAGTGCCACCATCGCAAGTTATGCCGTCACGGCGGAGCTCGAGATCCCTGACGGACCGGATGCGCAGACGGTACTGGAAAATGCCATCAGCACGCTGACGAGCTACACACTTCTTTCCCATCGCATTAACGCCATCGTACCACTCTCCGCGATTTACTCAGCACTTCAGCAGCCTGGTGTATCCAGAGTTAAGTTGATCACCCCGACTGCAGATCTGGAAGCGGCTGCAGGACAGGCCCCGTGGTGCAGCGCCATAAATATCACACGTAAAGGGGGCTCCGGTGGATAAATTTCGCTCCCTTCTGCCGCCTTCCGCCATTCATCCGGAGCGGGCACAGGAGCAGGCCGGCACAGAGCAGATTGTTGCGCTGGATACCGACATGGTGCGTAAGGTGAAAAATCCTGACACCTGTCCGGCTCATCTTCTGCCCTGGCTGGCCTGGGAATTTGCTGTGGACTCCTGGGAAGAGGCCTGGACGGAAGAAGAAAAGCGGCAGGTGATTAAGGATGCCGCCTATGTCCATCAGCATCGCGGTACGGCCGGTGCGGTCCGCCGGTCGCTCAGTGCCGTCAGCCTGCCGACTACTGTCGTGGAGTGGTGGGAGGATGAACCCCGCAAAGCACCGTATACCTTTCGCGTGGAGGTCTACAGCATACAGGCCATTGATGAGGCCCTGTACCAGCGTATACGCCGGCAGGTAGATAAAGCGAAAAACCTTCGCAGCCTGCTGACCACCATCGATGTGATTGCCGACCTGGGCGCGAAGGGAACCTATTACACCGGCGGTGCCGTTACCGCCTGGATTGATGTTGTTATAGAAGCAGGAGTTTAACCATGGCTGAGAAGTATTACAGCATACTGACCAACCGGGGCAAGGAGCTGGAGGCGCAGTCCTCTGCGACCGGAAAACCCGTCATCATTAAAGATTTTGTGGTGGGCGATGGTAACGGCCAGGCCGTTAAGCCGGATCCGGTACAGACGAAACTGGTACGTGAAGTCTATCGCAATGCGATATCGGCGCTGCAGGTTTCGCCAGACCAGGAGAACCAGTTCATCGCGCAACTGGTATTGCCCGTTGATGTTGGCGGATTTGTTGTCAGGGAAGTCGGCCTGCTGACAGATGCAGGTGAGCTCTATTCCGTTGCGAACTGTGCAGCCATTGAGAAACCGGAAAACGGTGTCAGCGTGAGCCTGCAATACCGTCTTGCGGTATCGGAGAAGGCAAACATCGAGCTTAAAGTGGCAACCGGCGATGGCCTGTTTCTGCGTATCGACAAAAATCTTGCTGAAATAGCGGCAAAAGGCGAGGTAGCCCAAAAAAGTTCGCGTGAAGCCATTGGCGTTCTGGATGCCACGACCGTGCGTAAAGGTCTTGTTCAGCTAAGTAGCGCCAGTGATAGTTCGTCGGAGGCGCTGGCGGCCACACCGAAAGCAGTTAAGGCTGCATACGACCTTGCCAAAGGGAAGTACACGGCCCAGGACGCAACTACGGCGCAAAAAGGTATTGTCCAGCTCAGTAGCGCAACCGACAGCACGTCTGAGGCACTGGCTGCCACGCCGAAAGCCGTTAAGGCCGCTAATGACAATGCAAACGGTCGTGTGCCGTCAGGGCGTAAGGTCAATGGCCGGGGGCTGAGTACGGATATCAACATTACCGCGCAGGATATCTTTAACGGACAAGCTGTGGGGATTGGTAATGCTGAGGATTTAAATGCCTACACCACGCCGGGGCTGTATTACCAGCCAGCAAACGCGCAGGCGCAAACAGGGAGGAACTATCCAGAGGCTAACGCCGGTTCGCTGGAAGTTTATAAGCATGCAGGTATCACGCAGATTTACCGGGTTTATAACAGCTCCCGCTCGTACATTCGTACGCTCTACAGCGGGACGTGGTCTGGATGGGTTAAGCAGTATGACGCGGCCAATAAACCATCCCCGGCTGATATTGGTGCGGTGAACAAAAGCAGCGACACTATGACGGGTAGGCTCATCATGAATGTTGATGGCGAGGCTATCAGGTTACAGCCGAAAACGGCGGGTTATGCCAGCTATATCATTTGTTATGACTCTTCTAATACTAACCACTGGTATGTGGGCGCAGGTTCAACAACGAATGCTAACGTCACGCTTCTTAATTACAAAGGGGCAAACAACAGCATTATTTTAAACTCTGACGGCACGGTTAACCTGAACCCTACCCAGGGGAAATCCGCAATAGTTAACGGTCCTCTACAGGTTGGCGCGGTTGGCTCTGCCGCTTTAAATATTGGTGATAACGACTCCGGGCTGCGTAGCTCTAAGGATGGTCAGGTCGACCTGTGGGCGAATTCAAAAGTTATGGGGTACTGGAACACCACAACATTTTCATTCACTGGTCAGATAATACCGACAAACTACAGCAACTTTGATGCTCGTTTCATCATTGCAGATAGCGCCAGCTATGCGGGCTTTGCGAGCAATGATGCAGCAAGGCCATACATGCGCCATAAGGCCAGTAATGCCGTTGTCGAACTAGCCAGAAAAGGCGATGCATATACCAAAGCGGAGAGTGACGGGCGTTTCCAGCCGAAAGGGAATTACACCCCGGCAGGTCAGGCGTATACAAAAGCAGAGTCGGATGCGCGTTATGGGGTGGTAAATGGTATTCGCCGTGGTGGTCAACAGCTCAGAAACCCGACTGATGCGTGGTTTGGTAACTGGGAATCACCTGCAGGATGCGTTGTAACGGGAATCACGATGGAAAACAGAAGTGATGGCCGAAAGCTCGGCGTTTATTTCCGTCAAATGCAGTACCTGAATAAACAAACTAATGCATGGGTCAATATCGGGGATTAAATATGGATACGTTTATTAATCCAGTTATTTATAAATACGAACACATTGAAGTAAGCGGGATAATGCGTACCGGACTTTATTTTCATGATGAGCATGGCCGGGACTGGTACGAAACCTTAACCAGCTGGAAAGGTGCTGTTTCTCTGGATGATGACGGGATTGTCGTTGCTTACGAGCAGGATGTTTCGTATATGGGGATGGAAGAAGGCCGCAATGTCTATGAGGTCGACCCCCTGAGTGTGCCGGTAGATGTGTTAGGGAATTACAAATATGTGGATGGTGTTTTTTACGACATCCGCCCTGACGCGACAACGCTTGCCGAACAAACCCGAAAACAGCTCATTGAGGATGCGGGTCTCACAATTTCAATCCTTCAGGACTCCGTTGACTTAGGGATGGCGTCAGAGAAAGAGGTTGAGCAGTTGCGCGTATGGAAAACATACCGAATCAGACTGAGCCGTGTATCAACAGCAAACGCACCTGATATTGAATGGCCAGTCGTTCCCGTTGCAGGTAACGTATTAGATTGATCGCTGCTAACGATCAATCGTGGTGAATTGATCTGTGATATCTATTTGAAGTGTGTGGGTATTGCATTAACAATCTCCTTGGCTTTTTAAGGAGATATTTATGGAACTTACGCAGCAAGAGGCAGAGCTTATAACAGGTTTTATAGGTGAGCACTGGCAAGAATTTGCCGCCAGCGTAGAAGGAGTTATCAGTGTTTGCGCCCTACATCGACTGGCCGAAAAGTTAGGGCTCGAATCAGAATAATAATTAGCCCGCATTACGCGGGCGTTTTATATGTGTTTAAAAATTTGTGTGTTAAAACCAGACCCTGATATTGGACGTTCAGGGTTTAAGTTGTGGATAGAAAACCTGGCTACTGGCTTTTTAAGCGCTTTAGATAAAATTTAGTGCTTGAGATTGATTTAATTATGTGCAGTTAGGGGCATGCCAGGAAAATTTACAAAAGCCGAAATTTGAAGTGAGATAGAAACTTACAAACGAAACGGTGAAGCTTCGTTCAGTCGCTGGAACCGTGGTGTCTTGCGCGCAAACCCAAATGAAACTACTGTATATAAAAACAGTATTAGAGGTATGCGTAATGGAATTCTTCAGACCTACAGAACTGAGAGAAATTATTGTTCTCCCGCTTTTCAGTGACATAGTGCAGTGTGGTTTCCCAAGCCCCGCGGCTGATTACGTTGAGCAGCGCATCGATCTCAATGAGTTACTTGTCGCTCACCCGAGTTCAACGTATTTCGTTAAAGCCGCGGGTGATTCTATGATCGAAGCCGGGATCAGCGACGGCGATCTGCTGGTGGTGGACAGCTCCAGAACTGCTGAGCACGGTGACATAGTCATCGCCGCGGTGGAAGGGGAGTTTACTGTTAAACGCCTGCAACTGCGCCCGACCGTGCAACTCAATCCTATGAACAGCGCCTACAGTCCTATTGTTGTTGGCTGCGAAGACACGCTGGACGTTTTCGGCGTCGTGACTTTCATCGTCAAATCGGCGAGCTAAACATGTTCGCGCTCTGTGATGTGAATTCGTTCTACGCATCATGCGAGACGGTGTTCAGGCCCGATTTAAGAGGCCGGCCGGTT
The DNA here is from genome assembly GCF_001729745.1 of Enterobacter hormaechei subsp. hoffmannii. Taxonomy (GTDB): domain Bacteria; phylum Pseudomonadota; class Gammaproteobacteria; order Enterobacterales; family Enterobacteriaceae; genus Enterobacter; species Enterobacter intestinihominis. Next base: position 3,381,208 of record NZ_CP017186.1, on the reverse strand, counting down.
GTTGTTCTCTCGAATAACGATGGCTGTGTGATAGCCCGAAGCGCTGAGGCCAAGGCGGCTGGAATTACTATGGGGGAGCCGTTCTTCAAGCAAAAGGAGCTTTTCCGGCGCGCAGGCGTTGTCTGCTTCAGCAGCAACTATGAGCTGTATGCTGATATGTCGAACCGGGTAATGACGATGCTTGAGGAAATGAGCCCCCGCGTCGAAATTTACAGTATCGATGAAGCTTTTTGTGACCTGACGGGCGTTAGGAACTGCCGGGACCTGACTGACTTCGGCAAAGAGATCCGCGCGACAGTTCTGAAGCGTACGCATCTGACTGTCGGGGTTGGCATTGCGCAGACAAAAACACTCGCTAAGCTGGCCAACCACGCCGCAAAGAAATGGCAGCGGCAGACGGGTGGGGTAGTTGACCTCTCAAATGTTGATCGCCAGCGCAGACTGCTTTCTGTGGTACCTGTAGAGGACGTCTGGGGTGTTGGTCGCCGAATCAGTAAAAAGCTAAACGCGATGGGTATTAAAACGGCCTTAGACCTTTCAGAGCAGAGTACATGGATAATCCGGAAACACTTTAATGTGGTACTCGAGCGCACTGTCAGGGAGCTGCGCGGCGAACCCTGTCTTGATCTGGAAGAGTTTGCCCCCGCAAAACAGGAAATCGTTTGTAGCCGGTCATTCGGTGAACGCGTTACCGCCTATGAGCAGATACGCCAGGCTATATGCAGTTATGCGGCAAGAGGTGCTGAAAAGCTTCGCGGAGAGCATCAATATTGCCGCTTTATTTCTGCATTCGTGAAGACATCCCCTTTTGCGCTTAATGAGCCTTATTACGGTAATAGTGCGTCAATGACGCTTCTCACCCCTACACAGGATTCCCGAGACATCATTAACGCAGCGGTAAAATGCCTAGACAAAATCTGGCAGGATGGGCACCGGTACCAGAAAGCCGGCATTATGCTCGGGGATTTCTTCAGCCGGGGCGTTGCCCAACTGAACCTCTTTGACGAGAATGCACCGCGCGCCGGCAGCGACCGTTTAATGGAGGTGCTTGATCACCTGAATGCAAAGGACGGAAAAGGAACACTCTACTTTGCCGGGCAGGGAATACAGCAGCCGTGGCAGATGAAACGCGAAATGCTGTCGCCGCGGTATACAACCCGGTTTTCAGATTTGTTAGTTGTCAGGTAATTAACTGCTTCTGGTTTGATTTGCTCAGATGATAGATGGAATTTTAGGTGGCAAGGTATTGCTATTACAATAAATGATTAAAAATCAATTGGTTGGGTGGTTTTTCTGGAAATGCAAATCATTATCTTTAAAAAAATATTATTTCTGACACAATCGTTATTGTGAGTAGTCTATAGTTAATTAGCTTCTTATGAAGCTATGCTATGGTACACAATCTTTTTCTGGATTTCAGAGGCCCGTCTCTACGAGACGGGTTTTTTATCTGCAACGAAATTCGTAAAGCATTTATTTGTTTTCGATTTATCTAAGTGCATATTCCATGCGTGAATATATAATTTATATGGCTTTAATTTTGACATATCAAAAATGATGCATTACTTTTTTACCGTGGCGAATCCCCCTAAGCGGAGGGGCGAACAGTCAATATTTTGCAGTATGCTCGCGTTTCTTGGGACTGTAAGGGAAACACCGGGAGGCACCCGGCGCCACATTTTTATTGATCCACTTCTACCCAGTGATTCATTATGAATTTTATGGGTTATTCATCTTGGTAGTGATTTCATTCAATAATTGAAAAAAAAGGGGGACATCTTCCCCCAAATTAGTGTTGCTTTGTTATTGCTTTAACTGCACCGTATCATTCTTGTGCATATTGCCTTAACTTTCAAATGAATAGTGTTCAATTATGTCGTTAGGTAAATTACAAGAGCAATTGAAAAACAATAACTTCACTTGTTGTTTTTAACGAATTTATAGAGATTTTTTATCGTTCTTTGTTAAATGTGAATGCAAAAGGATTTAATTTGTTATTAATCTGTTGGTCATTGTTTATAAATGTGTTTTAATATTGAATTTTTTTATTAGTCGTGTTTTGTATGGATTAATTATTGTCTGGGGTTCATGTGTGTTTGAACTTCAGTGGCGGTGAAGGTTTATTATTTTCCTAAAATTATAGTTAAGTGTTATTTAAAAAGAAAAGGTTCAGAATCCTTTTGTTTATTTCAGTGTTATATTTAAGCAAACAGGGCAGCTTAAATACCTTATAGAAGATGCATTAACAAAACCGATTTTAATATATGGCTTCGATTAATTCAGCCCCCTGATTCTTCACATTACCCACGGCACGCGTCACGGCGTGCCAGACAAACTTGTCGGCTGGCACTGCGCCGTCGGCAGCTATCTCTTCAGCTTCTTTCCCTCCAATATCCTGCCGCATCCACTCACGGGCCGCTTCCGGTGACAAAACCAGAGGCCGGCGGTCGTGAATGTCTACTAGGCCTTTGTCAGCTGCAGATGTCACTATAACAAAACCTTCCGCTTCATCGCCGCGCTCGAATGGCGTGCTGCCGACTGCTGCCATGAATATCGGCTGGCCGTCGGCCCGGTGAATGAAGTAGGGTTGTTTCTTGTCGCCTTCCTTCTTCCATTCGAACCATCCATCGGCAAAACAGATCGCCCGGCCATTCTGCCAGAGAGGTTTAAACATTCGGCTGGTGGCCGCCGTCTCGACGCGTGCGTTAATCAGCGGAGGCTTATCCCACCACCCTGGCGCGTAACCCCAGAAAACAGGATCAAGATGCAGCTGCTCTTCGCGTTCGCTCAGCAGCAGAACCTTGGTACCTGGCGAGACGTTGTACCGACCTATAGGCTCCGGATCATACGCAATGTCACGGTCGGCTTCATCGGCCAAGTATGCCAGATATTCTTCACGGGTTTGGGCTTGTGCAAAACGTCCACACATATAAACCTCCAGTCAGTCAGACTGAAAGTATAGGGCAGTGAGAAAAAGTAGCGTGCTGGTAAGTCTTACAAACGGATCGGTGGCAATTAGCTTGTTGTGCCTGATTTTTTGACGGTATTTTTCCCCGATTTTTCCCCAGTGATTCCCCGTACAGAAAATAGATATAAAAAAACCAGCCGTAAGAGGCTGGTTTTAAATGTGTTTTTGGTCGGCACGAGAGGATTTGAACCTCCGACCCCCGACACCCCATGTCAGCTATAAGTTAGGCCATTCCCAACGCTTCGGATTCTGTGAGTGAGGTCTGATACTGCTTTACTGCATCAGTAAAGGCTTGCGCTGCATCTGCATTTGATACCATATATTCTTCAGTCACCCCTGTTTGAGAATGGAAGGTAATATTGCCATAAACGCAAATAGGGATTTGGTAGTTGTCTTTAAATCGGCGGTCTGGCGAGCCATTCTTATTCGTTTTCGCCCATGTATACCCATCTATGCGTGAATCACTGGGAACACCTTCTTCCTCATGGAATCTTCGATATTCTGAACTGATTTGTAACTCGCGTAAATCAATCAGAGCGAACGCCCCATCAGCTCGTGGTATGACTGCAACTCCTGGATAAAGCAAAATATCGTCGCCATTCACATTTTCAAACCGCATCGCACGCCCTGTAAATTGAATGAGATCTGTTGAACAGAAATCAAAGGTAACTGGGTGACGATTAACAGACCGGGTTGCCAATGTTCTTTCGACGAACTGGTCTGTAGCTTTATCTGCAGTAATATCCCATTTTTTAACACTTGATTTTAACATATCGAATGCACGGACCATTGCTGCATATGCGCGTTGCGAAGTATCACTGCTCTCGAATGTTATGGCTACTTTTGTGTTGTCTTCCCAGGATACTAGGCGAGATATCTCAGCTTGCGTTAGGGGGAGCTCTGTCTCAAGTTCTGCGATGCGCCGTTTGTAAAACCAACGGAAAAGACTTGATTTGCGACGAACCAGCTCGTTCTTTTGTTTTGATTCTTCAGCAAGAGCCTCTTGTAGATCCGCTTTTATCTCTGCCCTTTGTTCTCGTGCTTTAGCAATCAAATCTCGTAAAGGTAAAAGGGAGGAACTTGTCAGGACTTCTACCGAAGCGCTGGAAATTTCATTCATGCCAGCCATGGGCATATATATTTTAGCGTTCGATGGTGTGTTACTTGGGGATGTCTCCGGCACTCCAAAATGAGGTTCTGTGGAGGACGGATTTAATGGATTAGTAACTGAGTGCCCATAATCATAGGGCACGGTAGGTGTAGTATAAGATAAGCCTGTACCCGGTAGTCCTACGGTCGCTCTGAGCCCTTTTTTCCCAACATTGACAGTTGCACCGGGTACACCGATGCTTGCACTTACTCCACGCTTACCAATGTTGAGCCTAACGCCAGGAAACAAAGTAAAGGTTTGTCTGAAACGAAGAGACATAAAGTTATCCCTATGTAGTGTTGTGCACCAAAGTTCGAAATGTTTTTATATGAACATTGAGCTGATACAAAAGCCCTTCCTTAGCTCATCTTCATACCGGCATGATACAGAGGTTTGCTTGTCGGTGAAGTAAAACAAAAAAGCCCGCATAAGCGGGCTTTTTTGTCACTCGGGAGCCGCGGCTCCTTTGCGTATCCTTTTTTGTCTCCTCACCGTCTGGTCGGTGTCCTGCCGAGACTGCTAACTTCCTGTTATTGCTAGTGATGTCCTATCACTGTCCAATCATGATTGGTGGAGCTGGCGGGAGTTGAACCCGCGTCCGAAATTTCTACATCCTCGGTACTACATGCTTAGTTTGTCTTTACATTCGCACGCCAGCTGCGGACAAACACGCCACTAACGAACTAGCCTGATTGGTTTTAACGCTTCAACCCCAGGCAGGGTTTCCACGCGATCTCTTTTGGGTTTGACCTCTCTTTGATCCCCGTCTTAAGAGCGGAAGCTAGGGAGAGAGGGCTCTTAGCAGGTTATTAAGCTGCTAAAGCGTAGTTTTCGTCGTTTGCGACTATTTTTTTGCGGCTTTTAACGAGGCAAACCGCCCCTCGGCATGCACCTTGGGTTTCGCAAATCCCGTCGAATCCAGAATCAGCCCCAATAGTGTTGAACTCAGTATACCAGATTTCACTTCCTCGATACCAGCCCGAAACGCTAACTTATTGAATAGTACAATAAGCGCGCAGAATCAACGTCCTGCGTTTTTCATGATACGTGCTTTGTCGAGCTGCCACTCGCGTGCTTTCAGGTCAGTACGCTTGTCGTGCTGTTTCTTACCTTTTGCCACGCCGATTTTCACTTTGCACCAGGCGTTTTTCCAGTACAAAGAGAGCGCAACTACGGTGAAGCCTTCGCGGTTGATGCGTCCGTAGAGGGATTCCAGCTCGCGCTTGTTCAGCAGCAGCTTACGGGTGCGGGTAGGATCGCAAACGTAATGTGAAGAGGCGACGGTCAGCGGCGTAAAGTTCGCGCCGAACAGGAAGGCCTCACCGTCTTTCAGGATCACGTAGCTGTCGCCGATATTGGCTTTCCCGGCACGCAGCGATTTTACTTCCCAGCCCTGCAACGCAAGGCCAGCCTCGAATTCTTCTTCGATGAAATACTCGTGGCGAGCACGCTTGTTGAGCGCAATGGTCGCCGAACCAGGTTTATGTGCTTTTTTCTTCGTCATAAGTGTCGTAAAGCCGTCGGTAATCTGATTTTAAAAAGTCACCTCATTGCGTCCTGTGAGGTCTAACGCGCTATCTTAGCACGAGATAAGGCTTAGCGTTTTTTTAACAGGTGATAAATGTTATTATTTGTCTGTTGTGTGACCATGGAAAATGCTATGCCTCAGATTAGCCGTACTGCGCTTGTTCCCTACAGCGCGGAACAAATGTATCAGTTAGTGAACGACGTTCAGTCCTATCCGGAATTTATTCCAGGATGCACCGGTAGCCGGGTGCTGGAATCCGGCCCGACTCAGATGACTGCGGCCGTGGATGTCTCCAAAGCGGGGATCAGCAAAACGTTCACCACGCGCAATACCCTGACGAGCAATCAGAGTATTTTGATGCATCTGGTGGATGGTCCGTTTAAAAAACTGATGGGAGGGTGGAAGTTTACGCCACTGAGCGCTGACGCCTGCCGCATTGAGTTTCATCTGGATTTTGAATTTACCAATAAGCTGATCGAACTGGCGTTTGGCCGAATTTTTAAAGAGCTGGCCTCGAATATGGTTCAGGCGTTCACCACGCGCGCCAAAGAGGTTTACAGTGTCGCATAAGATTGCTGTTGAGGTGGTGTATGCGCTGCCGGAGAAGCAGTATTTGCAGCGCGTGACGCTTGAAGAGGGCGCCACCGTTGAGGCGGCTATCCGGGCCTCCGGCATCCTTGAACTTCGCCGTGATATTGACCTGGCGAAGAATAAAGTCGGCATTTATAGCCGTCCGGTTAAGCTCGGTGATGTGCTGAAAGAGGGCGACAGGGTTGAAATCTATCGTCCGCTGATTGCCGACCCGAAAGAGTTGCGCCGTCAGCGAGCAGAGAAATCCGGTAAGTAGCCAAATAAACATACACAAAAAAGGTGCTCATTGAGCACCTTTTTGCGTTGCTGGCGCCTGATTATTTGGTCAGGGCAGGCTTGTTGTCGATGTTGGTCAGCACGCCGGCACTGCTGAAGGTCAGCGTCAGGGTTTGCTGGGTCACATCTTCATGACCAGGCTGCTGGCGGAATACATAGAACCACGTATTTGTGCCGAACGGATCGGACATCATCGGGGTTCCCAGGGCATAAGCGACCTGCTGTTGTGTCATACCTACGCGGATTTTGGACACATCGTTAGGAGTAAGGTAGTTCCCCTGGTTGATGTCAGGACGGTAAACCACTTTCTCCAGAGTGGAACAGCCTGCGGTCAACATCAGAAGAACCGCTGCGGCAGCGGTCAGCGTTTTACAGCGCATAGTGATTTGATTCCTTTTCGGGCCCGAGCAGTACGCGGCTCATATGTAATATGCCGATGATAATAGACCTTGCCCCACTTTGAAACTGGTCTGGCGGCGTTTTTGTTGTTCTGTATGACCCTGAGATCCCGAAAAAGTTTATGCCGCCAGCAGTTCTTTCGCATTCGCGAGCGTATTACGGGTGACTTCACTGCCCCCCAGCAGGCGTGCCAGCTCCTGCAAGCGTGAGCGTTTATCCAGCGGTTTCATGTGCGTTTCCGTCATTTCGCCATCGGTTTCCTTGCTAACGATAAAGTGGTGATGACCACAGCCGGCGACCTGCGGCAGGTGAGTCACACACATAACCTGCGTCGATTCACCCAACTGACGCAGCAGTTTGCCGACAACGGCCGCGGTCGGGCCGCTGATACCCACATCCACTTCATCGAAAATCAACGCCGGGGTTTCCATTTTACGGGCGGTAATCACCTGAATGGCCAGGGCGATACGCGACAGTTCACCGCCAGAAGCCACTTTCGAAATCGCCTGTAAAGGCTGGCCCGGGTTGGTGGTGACGCGGAATTCTACGCGGTCTGCGCCTTCCGCCGTCAGGTGATGCTCTTCAAAGCGAACATCAATAGTGAACACCCCATGCGGCATCGCCAGCGTATGCATGCTGTCGGTAATATGCTGGCTAAGCTCCAGAGCATAGTGCTGTCGCACGTCGTGCAGCCGTTTCGCCGTTTCCAGCGCCTGCTGATGATGCAGATTAACCGCCAGAGACAAGGTTTCGAGGGAATCGGCCTGATCCTCCAGCTGCTGCTGTTCCTCCAGCAGAGACTGATAGTAATTCGGCAGCTCTTCCGGGGTAACGTGATGCTTACGCGCCAGTGAAATCTGACGGGAGATGCGTTGCTCAAGCTCGAACAGACGGTTCGGGTCGAGATCCAGACGTTCACAGTAGTGGCGCAGCTCATCCCCGGCTTCTGAAATCTGAATCGCGGCTTCTTCCAGCATTTCCAGTACGCCAGAAAGCTTATTGTCCATGCCGGTCAGTTCGGTCACAAGCTGACGCACGGTATACAGATGGCTCTGCAAATTCACGTCTTCGCCATCCGCCAGCATGTTCAGGGCATTCTGGCTGATGGAAAGCAGCTGACCGCTGTTGGCCAGACGCTTGTACTCCTCGTCGATTTGCTCAAATTCACCCGCCTGAGGGTTAAATTCGTTCAGCTCTTTCAACTGATATTCCAGCAGCTCGGCGCGCGCGGTACGCTCCTGGCTTTGCTGTTGATGCTGCGCAAGTTCGCGGCAGCTTTGATGCCACTGACGATAGTGCTCCGCCATGAGTTGAGTAAGCGCGTACTCACCCGCGTAGCCATCGAGCAGGGCTTTCTGCTGTTCGGGTTTGATTAGCTGCTGGTGCGCGTGCTGACCATGGATCTGGATGAGCAGCTGGCCCAGCTCGCGAAGCTGGGAAAGGGGAACCGCTGTACCATTGATAAAACCGCGGGAGCGGCCGTCACTGCTGATAACGCGACGAAGTAAACACTCACGTCCATCTTCCAGCTGGTTCGCTTCCAGCCAGCGCAGGGCGGCAGGCGTGTCTTTTAACGAGAAGCGGGCGCAGAGATCGGCACGGGCCGCACCTGTGCGCACCATATCACCCTCTGCACGACCCCCGAGGCACAAGCCGAGGGCATCAATGGCAATGGATTTACCTGCACCGGTTTCACCGGTAATCGCCGTCATTCCGCTATGGAAGTCGATCTCAAGCTCACGAACAATGGCAAAGTTGCTGATGGTCAGTTGTGCCAGCATAATTGTTTTCCTGTATGAAAAACCATAACTGTGTTTGTATACAGTATAAACTGGTTTTATATACAGTAAAGCGCTGGATGTAAAATCAGAACAATTTTTTTGACCAGCCGAGTTTTGAGCTTAATGTATTGAAATAACTGTAATCTTTTGGATGGATAAGGTTCAGGTGATAATCGCAACGGCGAATGAGGACATCTTCTCCTTCCTGAATGGGAAGCGCAATCTGGCTGTCGCAGCTGATCTCCAGGTCGCTGCGGCGATGTGAAAAACGCAGGCGGATGGTGCTGTCGCCGTTTATCACCAGCGGACGCGCCGAGAGCGTATGCGGGAACATCGGCACCAGGGTGATCGCATCCAGCGAGGGCGTCAGGATTGGGCCTCCGGCTGAAAGCGAGTAGGCAGTTGACCCCGTCGGGGTTGAAATAATCAGCCCGTCAGAGCGCTGCGAGAAAGCGAAGATTTCGTCGATATAGACTTCGAACTCGATCATGTGCGCCACTTTACCAGGGTGGAGAACCACCTCGTTAATAGCGGTGCTGATGCGCTTCTGGCAATCCTGCTGGCATACCTGGGCTTCAAGTAAAAACCGTTTTTCACTGATATAGTGACCTTCCAGCACGTCCGCCAGCTGCTGTTGCGCATTGTCCGGGTCGAGGTCGGTCAGGAAACCAAGATTGCCACGGTTAATACCAATAACCTTAATATCATAGCGAGCCAGCGTTCGCGCCGCGCCCAGCATATTGCCGTCGCCGCCGACCACCACGGCGAGATCCGCCTGCTGGCCAATTTCCGCCAGCGTGCCGGTTCTGACGCTTTTAAGCTGCAACTCCTGGGCGATCTGCTGCTCGACCATCACTTCATAGCCTTTACCACACAACCAGCGATACAACATTTCATGTGTCGTCAATGCGGTAGGGTGACGCGGATGGCCGACGATCCCAATACACCTGAAATGATTATTCATTTTCTGGAGGTCCTTGTGCCTGATGAATGATGACAATCTGCCTTGTTCCCTTGAATCCAGGAAACTGATCCCCATAATAAGCGAAGTTAGCGAGATGAATGCAGAAAAACGCGGAGAAATTCATGAGTAGTAAAGAACAGAAAACGCCTGAGGGGCAAGCCCCTGAAGAAATTATCACGGAACAGCACGATGAAGTTGAGGCAGTAGAGCCAGACACGTCTGCTGAGCAGGTGGACCCGCGCGATGAAAAAATTGCCAATCTGGAAGCTCAGTTGGTAGAAGCGCAGAATCGCGAACGCGATGGCGTACTGCGTATCAAAGCGGAAATGGAAAACCTGCGCCGTCGTACCGAGCTGGACGTTGAAAAGGCGCACAAATTTGCGCTGGAGAAATTCGTCAACGAACTGCTTCCGGTGATCGACAGCCTGGATCGCGCGCTGGAAGTGGCGGATAAAGCTAATCCGGATAATGCGGCGATGATTGAAGGCATCGAGCTGACGCTGAAATCCATGCTGGATGTGGTGCGTAAGTTCGGTGTTGAAGTGATTGCCGATACGGATGTACCACTGGATCCAAACGTTCACCAGGCCATTGCGATGGTGGAATCCGAAGACGTTGCCGCGGGTAACGTGCTGGGCGTGATGCAGAAAGGGTATACCCTGAACGGTCGTACTATTCGCGCTGCGATGGTGACCGTGGCGAAAGCGAAAGCGTAATTTGCCGACCCGTAGTGCCGGGTGGCGGCTTCGCCTTACCCGGCCTACAACATTACTCGGCGATACTTTCGCGTAAAGGTTTAACGGGCAGGACCTTCACCTGCTTAATCATGTTGTCCTGAACGTCCAGAATATCAATATCATACTGCTCAATGCGCACGCGCGTGCCTGCCGCCGGGATCTCTTCCAGCGCTTCCAGGATCATTCCGTTCATCGTCCGCGCTTCGTCTTCCGGCAAATGCCAGTTAAACGCTTTATTGATTTCACGAATGTTGGCGCTGCCGTCGATAAGCACTGACCCGTCGTTTTGCGGGGTGACTTCTTCTGCAAGGGAAGGCGACATTGACGTGGTAAAGTCCCCGACAATCTCTTCCAGAATATCTTCGACCGTCACCAGCCCCTGTATGTCGCCGTATTCATCCACCACCAGACCGACTTTCTTCTTGTTTCGCTGGAACTTCACCAGCTGCGTGCTCAATGGGGTGCCTTCCGGCACGTAGTAAATTTCGTCGGCGGCGCGCAGCATCACCTCTTTGGTGAACTCGTTTTTCTCAGTCATCAGACGATAGGCCTCGCGCACACGCAGCATGCTGATGGCATCGTCGAGAGAATCGCGATAGAGGACGATACGCCCGTGCGGGGAGTGCGTCAGCTGGCGGACAATGGCCTTCCAGTCGTCGTTAATATCAATCCCGACGATTTCATTGCGCGGCACCATGATGTCGTCAACGCTGACCTTTTCCAGATCCAGCACCGACAGGAGCATGTCCTGATTGCGACGGGAGATCTGCGAGCGGGATTCGTTCACGATGGTACGCAGTTCGTCTTTGCTGAGCGCGCTACTGATGGTGACGTCTGCCTTTATACCAACCATGCGCATCAGCACCCGTGTCACCATATTCAGCAGCCAGACCAGCGGCATCATCAGAATAAGCAGCGGTGCTAACAGGAAGCTGCTCGGGTAGGCGACTTTTTCCGGGTAAAGCGCCGCGATGGTTTTGGGTAGCACTTCCGCAAACACCAGTACCACAAACGTGAGCACACCTGTGGCAATCGCCACGCCTGCATTGCCGTACAGACGCATCCCGACGATGGTGCCCAGTGCAGAGGCGAGAATATTGACCAGGTTGTTACCGATAAGCACCAGGCTAATCAGACGGTCCGGCTTACGCAGAAGCTTTTCGACACGACGCGCGGCACGGTTACCCTGCTTGGCGCGATGACGTAACCGGTAGCGGTTCAGCGTCATCATGCCGGTTTCAGAGCCAGAGAAATAAGCGGAGATGACCACCATGATGACCAGAATGACGATCAGCGTGGTGGTAGAGATGTGTTCCAGGGGGAACTCCTTTTGTTACTTAGCCAGCAAATTGCTGTATGAAGCGGCTACCAAAATAGGCAAGCGTGAGAATGCCCGCACCCGCAACGTTGAACCAGACCACGCGACGACCGCGCCAGCCTTCATGATAATGGCCCCATAACAGGACAATATAGACAAACCACGCGATGATGGAGAGGACCGCTTTATCGATATTCTCCACGCTGAACAGGTTCTTCATATAAAACAAGCCCGTGCACAGCGTCAGCGTCAGCAAAACCACGCCGACCTGGGTGATGTGGAACATCTTACGCTCAATCACCATCAGCGGCGGCATTTCATGGTTAAACGCCAGCTTTTTATTTTTCAGCTGGTAGTCGATCCAGGCGAGCTGCATGGCGTAAAGGGCGGCGATGATCAGCGTCGCGTAGGAGAATAGAGACAGGCCGATATGCACCAGCATCCCCGGCGTGGCTTCCAGATGGGTAATAAACTCATTGGGCATGAACGTGGCTAACGCCAGGTTGATCAGCGCAAAGGCGTAGACTATCGGCAGCAGCAGCCAGCCACGATTTTTAGACGCGACAATGGTCATGACCGTACAGATCATCAGGCTGACCAGCGAGCCGACGTTCAGCACGCTCAGATTTTGCACGCTGCCGTCGCCGGGAATGATGCGTGATTCCAGCGCAAACGCATGGCTAATCAGTGCGATCACTGCCGAAAGAATAGCCATGCGCCGCCAGCCGCTGTTTTTTTGCAGCAGGCCAGGAATGATCAGCGCGAGGCTGACAGAGTAGGCAACAAGGGCGATCAGTGCGAAAACAGGCATATAGGCGTCGACAGTTGTCTTAATAAGAAAGAGAAGCAGTATAACGTTACGTGACGCCTGCTCCAACCGTTGCATAACAACAAAGGCGCCTTCATGTTATACTCCGGCAAAATTCTGTGTATGTGTCGCCCAGGCGACCTAACGTTTCTACCCCAGGCGAGAGACAATGTTTGATAATTTAACCGATCGTTTGTCGCGCACGCTGCGCAACATCAGCGGCCGTGGACGCCTCACCGAAGAGAACATCAAGGAAACGCTGCGCGAAGTGCGCATGGCGCTGCTGGAAGCAGACGTTGCGTTGCCGGTCGTGCGTGATTTTATCAACCGCGTGAAAGAGAAAGCGGTTGGTCATGAAGTTAACAAGAGCCTGACTCCGGGTCAGGAGTTCGTCAAAATCGTCCGTAACGAGCTGGTTTCGGCGATGGGCGAAGAGAATCAGGTGCTTAACCTGGCGGCTCAGCCACCGGCCGTCGTGCTGATGGCGGGTCTGCAAGGTGCGGGTAAAACCACCAGCGTCGGTAAGCTGGGGAAATTCCTGCGCGAAAAGCACAAGAAAAAAGTGCTGGTGGTTTCGGCGGACGTGTATCGCCCGGCGGCGATCAAACAGCTGGAAACGCTGGCCGAGCAGGTTGGCGTAGACTTCTTCCCGTCCGACGTGGCGCAGAAGCCTGTTGACATCGTTAACGCGGCGCTGAAAGAGGCGAAGCTGAAATTCTACGACGTGCTGCTGGTGGATACCGCCGGTCGACTGCACGTTGACGAAGCGATGATGGACGAAATCAAGCAGGTTCATGCTTCTATCAATCCGGTAGAGACCCTGTTTGTTGTCGACGCCATGACCGGTCAGGATGCGGCAAACACCGCAAAAGCGTTTAACGAAGCCCTGCCGTTAACCGGCGTGGTGCTGACCAAAGTCGACGGCGACGCTCGCGGCGGTGCGGCGCTGTCTATACGTCATATCACTGGTAAGCCAATTAAGTTCCTCGGCGTGGGCGAGAAAACCGAAGCGCTGGAGCCGTTCCACCCGGATCGTATTGCCTCCCGTATCCTCGGCATGGGCGACGTGCTGTCGCTGATCGAAGATATCGAAAGCAAGGTTGACCGCGCGCAGGCTGAAAAACTCGCCAGCAAGCTGAAAAAAGGTGACGGTTTCGATCTGACCGACTTCCTTGAGCAACTGCGTCAGATGAAAAACATGGGCGGTATGGCAAGTCTGATGGGTAAACTGCCGGGTATGGGGCAGATCCCGGACAACGTCAAATCCCAGATGGATGACAAAGTGCTGGTGCGTATGGAGGCAATCATCAACTCGATGACGCTGAAAGAGCGCGCGAAGCCAGAAATCATCAAAGGTTCCCGCAAGCGCCGTATCGCAGCCGGTTGCGGCATGCAGGTCCAGGACGTTAACCGCCTTCTGAAACAGTTCGACGACATGCAGCGCATGATGAAGAAAATGAAGAAAGGCGGCATGGCGAAGATGATGCGCGGCATGAAAGGCATGATGCCGCCCGGTTTTCCTGGGCGATAATCGCTTTTGAGATTGCTTTTTGCCCGAAAATGAGTAAAATTTTCGGGCTTTTAATATGACACCCGGGCTCCGTTCCTCGATGGGGCCCGGTTGTTTTATTCACACAAGAGGATGTTATGGTAACTATTCGTTTAGCACGTCACGGCGCTAAAAAGCGTCCGTTCTACCAGGTTGTTGTGACTGACAGCCGTAATGCACGCAACGGTCGCTTCATTGAGCGCGTTGGTTTCTTCAACCCACTGGCCTCTGGCGCAGAAGAAGAAACTCGTCTGGATCTGGATCGTATCGCTCACTGGGTTGGCCAGGGCGCTACTGTTTCCGATCGCGTTGCTACGCTGATCAAAGCAGCAAACAAAGCAGCTTAATCTGTCACGGTGGTCATGATGAGCAATAAAGCACCTGTTGAACCGATCGTATTGGGAAAAATGGGTTCTTGCTACGGTATCCGTGGTTGGCTCAGAGTGTTTTCCTCCACTGAAGACGCTGATAGCATTTTTGATTACCAGCCCTGGTTTATCCAGAAAGCCGGTAAGTGGGAAGAGGTCGAGCTGGAAAGCTGGCGTCACCACAATCAGGACATCATCATCAAGCTGAAAGGCATTGACGATCGAGATGCCGCGAATGCGCTGACTAATTGTGAAATTGTCGTGGATTCGTCGCAGTTGCCGCAACTGGAAGAGGGTGACTACTACTGGAAAGACCTTATGGGTTGCCAGGTAGTGACCACTGAAGGCTACAGCCTGGGGAAAGTCATCGACATGATGGAAACCGGGTCAAATGACGTTCTCGTCATTAAGGCAAACCTGAAAGATGCATTTGGCATCAAGGAGCGGTTGGTCCCGTTCCTCGATGGACAGGTTATCAAGAAAGTCGATCTCACTACTCAAACCATTGAAGTAGATTGGGATCCTGGTTTTTAAATTCTCCGGATAAACGGTAAAAGACGGCGCTATGTGGATTGGCATAATTAGCCTGTTTCCTGAAATGTTCCGCGCGATTACCGATTACGGGGTAACTGGCCGGGCAGTAAAGAATGGCCTGCTGAGCATCCAGAGCTGGAGTCCTCGTGACTTCACGCATGACCGGCACCGTACCGTGGACGATCGTCCTTACGGCGGCGGACCGGGGATGTTGATGATGGTGCAACCCTTACGGGACGCCATTCACACAGCAAAAGCCGCGGCAGGTGAAGGCGCGAAGGTGATTTATCTGTCACCTCAGGGACGCAAGCTTGATCAAGCGGGCGTGAGCGAACTGGCGACGAATCAAAAGCTGATTCTGGTCTGTGGTCGCTACGAAGGGATAGATGAGCGCGTAATTCAAACCGAGATTGACGAAGAATGGTCTATCGGCGATTACGTTCTCAGCGGTGGTGAGCTACCAGCAATGACGTTGATTGACTCCGTCGCCCGGTTTATTCCGGGGGTTCTGGGCCATGAAGCTTCGGCAACGGAAGATTCCTTTGCCGATGGATTGCTGGACTGTCCACACTATACTCGTCCTGAAGTGTTAGAAGGGATGGAAGTCCCGGCAGTGTTACTGTCTGGAAACCATGCCGAGATACGTCGCTGGCGTTTGAAGCAGTCGCTGGGCCGAACCTGGCTTAGAAGACCTGAACTTCTGGAAAACCTGGCTCTGACTGAAGAGCAAGCAAAGTTGCTGGCCGAGTTCAAAACTGAACACGCGCACCAGCAGCATGAACATGATGGGAAAGCGTAATACGCTCCCGAATATCAGTTTACCCAGGATAAGAGATTAAATTATGAGCAACATTATTAAGCAACTTGAACAAGAGCAGATGAAGCAGGACGTACCTTCCTTCCGTCCAGGTGACACCGTGGAAGTGAAAGTATGGGTTGTTGAAGGTTCCAAAAAACGTCTGCAGGCATTCGAGGGCGTGGTTATCGCTATTCGTAACCGCGGTCTGCACTCTGCATTCACTGTTCGTAAAATTTCCAACGGCGAAGGCGTTGAGCGTGTCTTCCAGACTCACTCTCCGGTAGTTGACAGCATTGCTGTTAAACGTCGTGGTGCTGTACGTAAAGCTAAACTGTACTACCTGCGTGAGCGTACTGGTAAGTCTGCTCGTATTAAAGAGCGTCTGAACTAAGATTCGCTTTCACGCGACATCCAAAGCGTGTTAATAATCAAGGGGTTAGCTGATAGCTAACCCCTTTTTTTATTCTGATGTCCACGGAATGTCCACGCAGATATCACTGTGTCCACCCTTTACATTTTCTCAGGTAAAAAAAAACCTGCCGAAGCAGGTTTATAACCAGAGGTTCCCTTGATGATATTTTGAGGGGTGGGGTGGGGCAGGCACTACCTCTCCTGGTTTAACAATGTACCTTGCAAGGGTTTCATGAGTTACGAATGTGCAGCCACAGTTTATGTTTTGGCACTGATGATACCGCTCTTTTGTTTCTGAACTTAAGTACCGACTTGAGCGTGCATGTGAAGCGTCATGACATAATGGACAGTGCATCATCTTTCTTTCCCCCGATTCGTTAACAATTGGGGATGATAAACGCGCATCTTACATTTGCAAGTTAAAGTTTGCTTTTTTATTCTTCCAGTGATTCATACTCCACGTCCGAAACTCTAACCTCAAGCTCCAAGCCTGTCGTGTAGCCACTCCCGTTAAGGTAGTGCACCACCCGACTGATTATCCAAGCCTGCTCGTCTATAACGCGCTTAAAGCCTCTGACCGCTATCGGTGTCTCAGGAAATAAATCAGCACGACCAATAGCCAGCGAGATTGAAAACTCCGCGACTCCGCGCTGAATTTTGTCCCACTTCGCCTGAGCTGCACGCATGGCCTGCGCCTTTGACGCGTAGATGGTCGTCAGCTCCAGCACGTTCTCAGACTCACCGACCATATACTCGCCCTCGCGCGCCTCCTGCTCTTTTTTGGCTCCGGCCTTTGACGTGGTTTTTGTCGCTTTTGGATGTTGCAGCGCGCGCAGGTGCTGCTCCTTCGGCTTGCGCTTGAGCTTCACCTTTTGCTTTTGCGGCTTCGGGTCTTTTGTGTGCAGCCATTTAGCCGTTACGCCGGTGTAGGCTTCACGGTCAGCAATCGCAAACTGATGACGGTCGCCGTCGCCGCGTTCGATCGTCATCTGCGGGATGGGCTTGCCGCTGACCGTCCGACCGCTACCGGCTTTCAGGAACAGCAGTTTCCCCGCTTTCACCGACACTGATGCACCGTTACGGTCAGCCAGGCGGGACAGAAACACCGCGTCGGATTCCTGCGTCTGGTCAATGTGAGGCACGGGGATCGCTTTCAGTGTGTCAGCCACGCTGGCCGTGAGTTTGTTGCGCGCTGCGATGGTCTCAACAATTACACCGAGTGTGGTGTCATGCCATGACTGTTCCCGGCGGGAATTCAGCGTGCCGCGAAAATCAGCGCTGCGCCCCCTGATGGTCAGCGTATCAGGCGCGCCACGGTGCTCGATTTCGTCGACCGTGAAACTGCCCTTATTCAGCAAGGCTGAGCCCTGCCAGCCCAGCCACAGCGTCAGTTTTGCACCGCGCGGCGGTAGCTCGACAAGCCCGTCGGTGTCGTCGAGCTCGATGTCGAGCTGGTCAGCCTCGAATCCGCGATTGTCCGTCATGGTCAGACTGATTAGCCGGTCGCTGAAATTCTGCGTGATATCATCGCCATCGAGCGTGAGCATAAACGCCGGAGCAATCTGCGCCCCGGCCTGAACATTCAGACCCGTAATCATCCCGACAGCCCTCCAATCCAGTTACCGGCAGACGTCACCAGATTGTCGGCCTGCGTTTTCAGGTCGCCGTAAATCGCCGCGAGCGAGTCATCGACCCGTTTCAGCGAGAGGCTAAACTCAATTTTTCTGGCCGCGCCGTCGCTGAATAATTCGGTGTGCGTGTGGGTCACTTTATCGATGACATACATACCGTGGATCATGCCCGTTCCGTCAATCAGCGGCCATGCCCTCCCTTCGTCGGCCATCAGTTCGACAGTCGTCAGCGACAGGCGGCCGCCGGTGATTTCGGGGTACAGCACGCCCGAAAGCGTGCGCGAGGTTTCCCCCTCGCCGAGATACTGATAAGCCGGGGGTTTACCGATGCGGTCATTTGACGCCCATCGGTAATCCTTCGAATATTGCATGGACTGATGCGGCAGCGTGCGGCGTTCAAACACAAATAAACCCAGTACCATTAACATGTTTTAGCCCTCATCCGTCATGGCGCATACTTGAGCGCTGGCGTGCTCTTTCTTCCCGGTCGAGTTTTTCGACTGCTTCCCGGAGCTGCCGGTCGAGGTCAGTTCCCGGCGCAACGCCACCCGACAGATTAATGTTGTATTCACGCTTGCTCTGGTCGACATAGGACCGGCCAGCAGGCGCCGTCACTGGCTGGTACATCTGATAACCGCCATAAACTGAGGTCTGCGGAATATAAGACCCGTTTTGCGAACCGGCTGCGGCACTGGCTTTAGCGGCCGTCTGGTCGAGTCCGTCCGACTCTTTTTTGATGACCCCGAGCTTTTCCAGCAGCCAGTCGACGCCACTGCGTAACTTATTGAATGAACTGAGCGGCAGCATCAGCGCATCAGCCAGTGTTTTGCCGACCACCACACCGACATTTTTGAAACGGTCGAGCGTTTCCTGTGTCGCCTTAACCGGTGCTATCAGGTCAGTGAACCACTGCCAGACCCCGCGCAATTTCTCGATGATGGAATCAAACACCGGCGTCAGCGGCGAGAAGATTTCCGCCACCGGCACAAATGCCGCTTTAAGCCCCTCCACCACGCCCGAAAAGAATGCGCTGATGGGCTCCCAGTATTTACGAATCAGGAGCGCCCCGGCCACCACCGCCCCGGCGACCGCGACCACCGGCAGACTGATGGCACCGACAGCAGTCACTATTGCGCCACCGGCAACGGTAAAGACCGTTCCCAGCAGACCTGCGGCGGCGATAATGGCGTTAATCCCCATCACCACCGGCCACGCAATCAGGCCAATCCCGCCAATAACACCAATCAGCGCCAGTGCGCCACCGGCTACAACACCGATAGTGGTCGCCAGTGATTTATTGCGGGTGATCCAGCCATCGAGTTTCAAAACATATCGCGTGGCCGTCTGCGTCAGTTTGCGCAGAGCGTCGTTTTGCTGGTCAAACAGGTCAGTTCCCACGGCCTCATAAGCAGACTGAAACTCTTTAAAGTCGCCGCCGAGATTGTCCTGCATGATTTTGACCAGCTCCTCGGTTTTACCGTCCGAGGCTTTAAACGCTGCGGTGAGTTTGTCGAGCTTGCCGGTTGACGCTGCGGTCATCAGCACCGCTGCCGCCGAGCTGGCCTCTTCACCGAAGATGGTTTTCATGTACTCGCCGCGCTGGCTGGTACCGAGATTGTTTTTCTCAAAACTGCGCTGCATTTCCTTCAGGATGGAAAATATCGGGCGCGTGTTTCCTCTGTCGTCAGAGGTTTTGACACCGAGCTCTTTGATTGCCTCAAAGGCTTTACCGGTCGGAGCCTGTAGGCGGCTCAGGATTGCACGGCTCCCCGTACCCGCCATCGAGCCGGTAATTTTGGCATCGTGCAACGCACCGACCATCGCGGCGGTTTGCTCGATACTGACCCCGGCATTTTTCGCCACCGGCGCGGCATAGGTCAGCGCATCACTCAGCCCGTCAAAGTCGGCGGCGGTTTTGTTCATCGTCATCGACAGCACGTCGCCAATGTGCGCGATCTGGTCGTTGGAAAGCTGAAACGCAGATTTCATCCCTGTCAGCAGGGCGGCGTTTTCCTCCATTGAGCGCTGATTCGACAGCGCCATATTCAGCGTAACCGGCGTTGCCGCCTGAATGGCATCAGCATCCCCGCCACTTTTGGCGATGATGATTTGTGCACTCGCTGCGTCGTCAGCAGATGCGGCGGTATTGTCACCGAGCTGTCTGGCCTGTTTGCGTAACGCCTCCATTTCGGGCGACTGTTTGTCGACCCCGAGCACGGCTTGCAGCTCAGAGTTTTTCTGTGCAAACGAATAGCCAGGCATCAGCAGTTTTACCCCGGCCATGGTGCCAGCCGTGGCTATACCTGTACCCGCCGCGCCAGCCGCCGCCATGCTACCGGCCATATTCTTTCCGGCCTGATAGCGCTCTTTAACCCGGCTCAGCTTTGCCTGTTGCTGACTGACCCGCGCCAGCGCCTCACGTTGCCGGTTAAGCTGGGCGGTCGTCTCGCTGATGCTGGTTTTAAGGCGACGCTCGTCAGCCGACAGCGTTCGGGTATTAATCCCGGCCTGAGCAAGCTCGGTGCGCTGGCGCTGTACCGACTGCCTGAGCCCGTTATATTTGAGTTGCAGGTCAGCAGCGGATTTTTTTGCCGCCTCCATCGCACGCGCCTGCGCTTTGGTAGGGTTTTCCGTGTTTTTAAACTGGACGGCCAGCGCTGCGGCCTCCTGTTTCGCTTTGTTAAGCGACTGACCGGTCACGGCAAGCTGTGCGCTCGCTTTCCTGAATCCGTCAATTCTGGACGCCTGCGCGTTAAGGTCGCGCAGGGTCGTCTGTGAGTTGCGGATATCGCCAGCGAGGGATTTGCTGGCGTTCTGGATAGCTTTTAGCGGTCGGCTTGCCCGGTCTACTGCGTTAAGCAGCACCTCGATTCTGACGTTATTGCTCATAGTGGTTTCCGCTTCGCTGTAGCGCCTTGTCGCGCCATGTGAGGAGCTCGGTCACGCTAAGGGAATACAGCTCTGATGGCGGCCAGTGAAAAATCACCGCGATATCCGCCATCAGGTCATCGACCGAAAGTTTTGCGGGGAACGTCAGCGAGCCGAAGATGGCGACAAAAAACCAATCACCTCAGCGGCGAACTGCATCAGGTCTGAGGCATCCAGACGGGCAATCTCATGCTCGGTGAGTGCCGGGTAGGTCATACGCGGCAGCACCTTAATCAGCGCGTCAACGTCAGAGTTTGCCAGCGAGGCCAGCGACACCCCGCGCAGGATTCCCGCGTTAGGTTTTGAAACCGTCACCTCTCCGATTTTTTGCTCACCGCGCATGAGGGGGTTATCGAGGATCACGACGTGTGGCTTTTTGGTTTCGGTGACTTCAATTTCTGTAACGCCGGTTTCGATGTTGTTTTCCATGATGTTGCTCTCGTCAAAGTTAAGTGACCGGCCAGCCTGACTGACCGGTTAAGAGGGTTACAGGCCAATGGCCTTGCGATGCTCTGCCAGACGGTCGACGCCGTCGACTTTCAGCACCATGTTGATGACGTCAATCTCGATGACCTCCCTGCCGTCAATCGTGAGCTGGTAGTACGCGCATTCGGTCGAGATTTTGGTCGTACCGCTTTCGCCCTGTTTGTTTTCGCCGCCGTCGTACTCTTTGTGACGGCCACGCATGACCACCTCAACGGCAGAAATCGCGCCGGTGTCATCGCGCTGGTATGAGCCGGTAAAGCGTAACGGTACGCTGTCCGCGCCCGGTGAGGCGTACTGCGCCCACAGCTCGACGTCAGGCAGACCGCCGAGCGTCCACTCGCACGACAGCGCATCGTCATCGAGACCGAGGTCAATCGACACCGAGCCCGGCATCCCGCCGCCGCGGTATTTCTCAAGCTTACGGGTCAGCTTTGGCAGGGTGACGGATTCAACAACGCCCATGTAGCTCAGGCCATCGTTGAACATGTTCAGGTATTTCAGTTTGCGTGGTAATGCCATGCTCAGAGCTCCTTAGCTGTTGACCGACTCTGACAGGTTCGCCAGATAGGTATCAGTGATGCGCTGGCGCAGGGTCAGGTTTTCCAGCGGCGGGACGGGGGTGTAGTCGTAATCGATATACAGTTTCCCCACCTTGAGCGTTTCCACGCTGTTTGACTCCGGGTCGTACCAGCAGGAGCCGTCAACGATATAGCCGTTGTTTTTCAGCTCGCGGAATTTCGCATTGATACCGGCGACGATGTCGCGGATAAGCGTTGCGGTGACGGGTTTATCAATCGCCCAGGCGTGCGCCTCCGCCATCGTGTCGGCCAGCACCTGCGCCGTGCGGGTGTAGTTTTCAAAGAGGAATAACGGATCGTCGGAGCAGGTACGGTTGCCCCAGAATTTAAAGCCGTCGTTACGGATTAGCGTGGTGACACCGGCCTGATTTAACAGGTTCGCGTCGGTGGCCTTCTCCTGCAAGTCCCACGAGACCGAGGCACTGACGCCGGTGACGCCATTCACGCCGACGTTAGAGAGCGTTTTGTGCCAGCCCGTCTCCTGGTCGATTTTGGCACGCAGGCCGAGCGCGCGTGCGGTCGCCCATGCAATATCGGTCTGATTCGCCGTGGTGTCCCACGCCAGAAAATCAGGGTGAATGACCATCAGCTCACGCTGGCTGAAATTCTCACGGTAGGCGATAGCTTCGGAAATGGTCTTGCAGCCCCACGCGCTGATATAGCCAAACGCGCGCAGGCTCTGACAGGTCGCCGCGAGCGCGGTCGCCACTTCCAGAGAATCCAGCCCCGGCACGCCGAGAATGCGCGGCTTAACGCCGGTCACAGTTTTGGCGGTCAACAGCGCTTTAAGACCGGTGTATTTGCCGTTTTCGTCGGTCGTGCCGATGATGTTGGAAATGGTTTCTTTCTGCGCCGCTTCCGGGTCGTCCGGGTCTTCAATACCTTCGGCAACGCGCACAACCACAACGACCGGCTTGCACTGGTCGGCAATGGCTTGCAGGGATTTTGACAGGGTGCCGAGCTTACCGGCTTTACCGATAGCGTTCTGCACGCTGGTAATCAGCACCGGCTCATTTAGCGGAAATGTTGAATCGTCAGCATCATTGGCGGTGCAGACCATGCCGATGATAGCTGTCGAAACGGTGGAAATGGTGCGCGTGCCATCGTTAATCTCGATGACCTCGACGCCGTGATGATAGTCGCTCATCCGTTTAACTCCGTGGTTAAGGGGTGCGACTATTTTCTGTTGTGTGCGGGACATTAGAAACGAAAGGCCGTTGGGGGAGTGACAGCACAACGCGCAGTGACCGGTTGCCGTGTGAGGAAAGCGTCATTGAGCGTTATCAGCGATCAATCACGGTTAATTGATCGCTGATAACCATTATCAATGAATGGGTATTGTCGCTATCGTTTCGCCATTAACGAGGAAGCGATAATGACGATTTTACTCTGGATTGTTGGAGGTCTGGCTGCATGGTGGCTCTTTGGCTTTTGCTGGCTCAGATTGTTTGTCGGTGATGAAACAGAAAAAGATTATGAAGAATGCCCCTATGATTAAACCCGCTTAGCGCGGGTTTTTTATTACTCTGTTAACGGTGATTCAGGCCATTCAATTTCGTCGGGCTCACTGGTATCAACCCGGTTAAGTAAAACCCGGTATTTCTTCCACGCCGACAGGCTCGCCATTTCCTCATCTGTCGCCATCGACAAATCGACCGCATCCTGCAATGGTGCTATGGCCTGAGCTGCAACAGACAAGAGCTGCGCCTTTAATGCCTCAGCATTTTCGATAGCTTCCTCGCGGGTAGGCGGTTCGATGTCGACCCATTCCATGCATTCTGATTCAACATTGTACTGAGGCGCTTTCCGGTCAGGTGAAACCATGAAGGCTTCATATTCAGCATCGGTTATTGTCATCAGGTCTGACGGAACGGGAATACCCTGTTCTTCATAGGTTCTGACAGTTTCCTCAAGGTAAAAGCTTTTATCTGTATTGCTGAAATATTTCTGCATATCAGTAACCCGTTACGTTTAAATAAAATGTTCCGTTGCAGTTATGGGTTTCAATTTTCACCTGATTTTTCCCGACAGGCGAACAGAGATAAAATGATGCGGAGTTATTACCCCCTGCACCGTAATAACTCGAACCGATACCGAGTATCCCGTTAGGGAACGACGTAGGCAGTGTCACGGTTACAGTGGCATTGTTGCCGACTGAAATATTTCTTACAGACTGCATAAATACAGCACCATTACCATGCGTGTAGTAAGCACTGTTATTGCCTGTCGTCGTTTTACCGACCCCGTAACGCGCATCCGACTCCGCCTTTGTATAAGCCTGACCCGCCGGGGTGTAATTGCCTTTTGGCTGGAAACGCCCGTCACTCTCCGCTTTTGTGTAAGCGCCCGTTTTCGCCATATAACCGGCATCGGTCTGGGCTTTTGTATAATATCGTTTGTCGCTCTCCGTTCTGTTGTAATAGCGGTTATCAAAATTGGCATAGCTTCCCGGATTCACCTGTCCCGGCGCGTTGAAGTTTCCTTTAGTGTCCCATTTAAAATTAACCTCTGACCCGCCACTGCCTTTCATATGCAGATGCCATGAAAGTTCATCGCCAGCAACCAGAGACCCCATCGAAAATGCCCAGGAGTTTTTACTCACAATGGTCGCTTGTTGTTTGATTACCGGATGGTATTCACTCGTGGCGGTAGTTGAATACGCATTGAAAAATGGCGCTTTCGCTTTGTACTGTTCAGCCCAGGCAAATGGACCGCTATAACCTGCAACCATTCCTTTGCCTGCGGTAATTTCTTCGCTTGCAGTGATTGTGTTGTATACCGACAGCGGCGTTCCTGACTGAAGCGCGCCTGTGGTGAGATTCACATACAACGGGCGAAGTGAGTTGTAACTTCCCAGCGAATCACCAGCGTTCGTTAACATCAAATAAAGACTTGAGCCATCATTTCGCCAGAATGCGCCAAAATTACCATAGGCGATACGCAGGCCGTTCGCAGCTCTTGACACAATTTCACCATGAGCAGAGATTGTGCCTCTGACTTCTGCTGCACCATTAAAATTAAAAGATATGGAACCATTTACATTACGCTGTGAATAAAAGTGGTATCCCGTAGCATCTTTAAATTCTAATACTGTTGGTCGGTCAGCATTCCCCCAAAGGTTAATAGCCCCTGCAAGGGATGAAGTATTTGAGGAATAGATAGAAAAAAGACGCGAATCCCCCGCTGATATCTGACCTTTTGAATACAGATTTCCCGTCACCGTTCCGCCGGTTATTGGTAACGCCCCAATATCAGCCGGTGTGGGTTTGTTCGCCGCATCATATTGTTTTGTCCAGGCTGACCACGTCCCGCTGTAAAGCGTGCGAATGTACGAGCGGGAGCTGTTGTAAACCCGGTAAATCTGCGTGATACCGGCATGCTTATAGACTTCCAGCGAACCGGCGTTAGCCTCTGGATAGTTCCTGCCTGTTTGTGCCTGCGCGTTCGCTGGCTGGTAATACAGTCCCGGCGTGGTGTAGGCGTTCAGGTCGGCAGCGTTGCCAATGCCAACAGTCTGACCGTTAAAAATATCCTGCGCCGTAATGCTGATATCGGATGACAGCGCCCGACCGTTTACCTTACGCCCTGACGGCACGCGCCCGTTAGCGTTGTCATTCGCGGCCTTAACGGCTTTCGGCGTTGCCGCCAGCGCCTCAGACGTGCTGTCGGTTGCGCTACTGAGCTGGACGATACCCTTTTGCGCCGTGGTCGCGTCCTGAGCAGTATATTTCCCTTTCGCAAGGTCATATGCTGCCTTAACCGCTTTCGGCGTCGCTGCAACGCTCTCAGACGCGCTGTCGGTCGCACTGCTTAGCTGAGTGAAACCCTTAGCGGTGAGCGTGGCGTCAGGATGGCGGCGGGACTGCTCATGCTCAGCGAGCTTGTCGTCGACGTAGTCCTGCGTTGCCATCACCGTTGAGGTGTCGATGGTCAGCTCGACTGACTCGATGTCACTCACCATGATAACCATGCGCACTGTCTGCGCGCGGCCTGAGCCCTCCGCCAGTGCTGGCTTGTAGCTTTCGGCCATATTACCGACCGCAATCAGCGTGCCGGTGTCGTCATAAAGGCCGAGCTCGCGCATCCAGAAACCGCCGGTCTCAGGCGGGATGAGCAGCTCCGCCACGACATAATTTTTATTTTTCCTGTCCTGGCTGATTTTGTTCAGCGAGTGACGCCAGACCTCTTTGACCAGCTTTGTCTGGTTCGGATCAGGCACCGGCAGCGTACCGCCGCCGTCACCGACGGCCATCGCCGTAAAATTCACCTTTTTCCCGTTCGGGACGGTCGCCGCCGCGAGTTTTTCGGCACCGGCTTTGGTGATGACCGTTTTATATTTCACTGTCATTGTGCTCTCACTTATCCGGGGTAAACCGTGATGATGTCGCCGTCATAGCTCAGGGCGCCGGTGTACAGATAGCCGGGAATGTCCTGAATAATATTGAGGCCGATAAGATGGCGGCTGGCTGGCTTTGCATCGGCAATAAGCCGCTCCATTTCGTAATACATTTCCTCGGTGATGCCGGTCTCCAGCACACCGATATCGAGGCGAAACGTGCCGGGCGGGTCGTTTGTCTGCCACCACTCAGACACGTTTATCAGGTAGCCGAGCGGCTCCACGACGCGCCGCACTGCCCCAATCGTTCCTTTGTGTGCGTGGATATACCAGGCATTGCGGATCACATCCCGTTTAGTGGCCTCCGGCCAGTTCTCATCCCACCGGTCTACGGAAAACGCCCACGCCAGCCACGGCAGGAGGTTTGCCGGGCAGTCGTCCGGGCTCCAGAGTCGGCGCAGGGGGACGGGGGTATTTTCGATTTCAGCGCAGGCGCGCGCCGCCGCCACCTCAAGCGGCGAGGAGCCCACCGGCAACAGTCGTGTGTCATTCATCATTACCCCCTATGGTGACGCTGTACTCGCTGCACCATGACGCCTGCGTGTCATCGAGAACGATGTCAGCCACCGGCGCGGCCAGCTCGACACGCTGCACGCCCTCGACGTGGAGCGCCGCATAGATGGCCGATTTACGGATGTCACGCCCGAGCCGGTGCTGCGCGGTGATATACGCCTGTAACTTTGCTTTTGCCGCACTGAGCACCGGCTCACTTTCGGGGCCGGGGTAAAGGTAAAGCGATGCGGTGATTTTGTAGTCGACGATTTTCGCTGACTGCACGGTCACGCGGTCGGCCACCGGCCTGACGTCCTCGTCGTTCAGCGCATCGCGCACGCTGGCGAGCAGCTCGTCAGAGGCCACGCCGTTATTTTCACGCGACAGCACGGACACGGTCACACACGCAGGCTCAGGACTGATGACGGAAATATCCGCCACGCGCCCGTCGGCGCTGCGGCCATGAAACTGATATGCACCGGTTGAGCCTGCGGTACTCAGCCCCTCAAAAGCCTGTTGGATGCGCAGACGGTAGTCTGTATTCGATTCCATTACGGCTGGCGTGGGCGGAAACGTCGTGTCGTCTGCCGGGGTGATGACGAGGCGCTCGACGTTATAATTTCCGCCTATCTGATCAAGGTCGGCATCTTCTGCATACGCCAGCATGACCGCACGCGCGGCCTCGTTGACGCGCTGTCGCCAGATAACCTCCCGATAGGCGTTTTCTTCCAGCAGCTTAACAATCGGCTCGGATTCGAGGGTCAGCGTGCGCGCCACTGCCTCCTGTTGTTCCTCCGGGTATAACGAGACGAGCGTCGCCTTGCGCTCCGCGAGGATGGTCTCATAGTCCAGCACTTCCACGACATCAGGCGCGGCGAGCTGGTTAAGGTCAACAATTGCCATAGCGTTTAACTCAGTGGAATAGTGAGGGAAAAGGGCTGGCCGTTAGCCGAGCGCGTGCCGGTAATATCGACATACAGCCCGCCGTCGGTCTCCGACCGCTCAAAGGTGATGGTTGTCAGGCTGACGCGCGGCTCCCACTTCTGGATCGCGGAATAGCACGCGGCCATAATCTGCAATCGCAGCGCCGGTGTCTGCGGCTGGTCAATCAGTGCCGACAGAAGCGAGCCGTATTCACGGCGCATGACGCGCGAGCCAACCGGCGTGACGAGAATGTCGCGCACGCTTTGCCTGATATGCTCAACCTCAGAGATACTGAGGCCGGTCTGGCTGTTCATTCCCAGATAAAGCACTGTCATATCGGTGCCCCCGTTGTCCCGCCACTGTCGCCCGGATGTTTATGGAGGTGCAGCACTTTCCCGTTTGACGACAGTGACCCGCCGGTATGCTCGATATTCCCGGACATCGTTCCGCCTTTCTGCACTTCGAGCGTGCCGGTCGTCAGTTTGTTGGTACACACCACCTCAGGCGTATCGAGCGTGATGCGGGTCGAGGCCTTCACCAGCACCACCGGCACGGTGGCCGTAATGGAATCCGACGCGGTGACGTCGGCGGTTTTGATACCTGACACGGTGAGCGCACTGTTTTCGGGTTCGTACTCAATGACCGCGCCATCAGGGAAAGTAACGTGAAGCGCATCGGGTGAGGCTGATGGCGCGGGATTGTCATCTGAGAAAATGCCCGGCAGCACAAAGGCCGTATCGAGCTCACCGCCGATGGCCAGCAATAACACCTGCTCGCCAACGGATGGAGCCCACCACACGCGAGAGCGCCCGGCTCGACAGGTGAGCCAGTTAAGCCAGGTGGTTTGCATGCCGCCGGTCTGGACACGACACAGCCCCTCGTCGAGGTCGACGTCGGTCACGATGCCGGTGCGGATGAGGTTGCGGATCGCGCGTGCGATTTCCTGTAGAGAATTTAAATTATTCATACGGGAAGGATGCCGCCGGGCAAGGCCAGCGGCAATTAAGGCGGGTTTTATGAGGGATGGGACAACAATCAGCGGCTAAGATGTTTGATAGTCAGCGTTTCGACGAGCTGTTTATCCGCCTGGCTAAATCCGAGTAGCTGGCGCTCTGCGTACTGCACATCCTGAGCGTGTGCGTTTGGCCGGTCTTTGAGGCCGTACTGATGGACACGCGCGATACGCTGCACTTTTCCGGTAAATTCCACCACAGCACCGTTTTCACGGCCACTGGCTTTCATGTACCGGTTAGTGCGGAGCTTCTGAAACATTGCCCGTTTAATTCGACCTTTTTTGGCTCTCAGCGGCTGGCGCTTTCGCGCCTGATACGGTGAGCCATCCGGGGCTTTTTGCTGTTTGATACGTTGCTGTTGCGCCGTCCTGAGTTGCTTCGCAATCTCACCGGCAAGCTTCCGACGCCCTGCGGGTGACAGGGCAGCAAGCAGCCCGGCGAGCTGGTTATCAAAGGGCTTAAATTCACTCATCCCACTTGCTCACCAGTTCGCCGTTGATATAGAGCTCTTTTGGACGCGTGACGGGTTCAGGCGGTGGCGGTTCCGGGGCATAACTCACATGCAGTGCGCCGTTTTCCTCTTTGATGAGGGTGCGCTCGGTGAGCTGGAGGCTGATGCTGATATCAACCGTATCCCCGTCGTTTAAATCCATCTCGAAACGGTAGCCCTTTTTACGCCCCCCATCGAGCGTGCAGATATCCGGCTGGTTTTCCCTGAGCCACGCGGCCACCGGCACGAAAATCGAATCAGGGTCGCCCACAAAATCACACACGATGACATTCAGGGTGTAAATTTTCTCGTGGGACAGGGAGGCCGCGAGCCGTGCATCGATATTCCCCTCGTCGGCAAAAATGCGCATCATCTCGGGATTGGTTTTAAGCTGCGGGACGGCGTCAGTTAGCGCTTTTCGCAGGCTGATTGCTTTCTTCATCGAGTTTATCCTGACAGTCTTTGACGGTTTCAATCTGTAACGCGCAGGCGGCGAGCGCGTGCTCAAGCCTGCGAATATCTGCACTCAGGTCGCCATTAGTGGCCGGGTCGCTTCCCGGCATCGGGCAATAGCTCACTTTCGGGCAGGCGCTGTAAACAATGACCGGCGGAGGCGCAACCGGCGCGGGTGTGCATCCTGCGCACAACATCAGGCAGCTCAGCGCTGTACCAGCGGCGTAACGTTTCATTTTCATTCATCAGCCTCGTAATGGTTTCTTCCCGGCGCACGGCCATCGCACCGGCAGCAATCAGCTCACCACGTAAACTGACCTGCGCGGTTTCATTTCGCCTGGCGATTCCCTGCGAAACGGAAAGCTGATTTTTCAGCATCCCGATCACGTTTTTCTGTTCGGTCGCGACCTTATTTGCCCGGTCAAAAGAGCGCCGTAGATTACCGTTCTCATGCCTTAACCAGAGCACAGCCGCCAGCGCCAGACCTGCGGCAATCAACATCACAATGTATCTGGACACAGCCCCGCCTCCTCAATGCGCTGACGGTATGAAGTGCGCACCCCCGTAAAGGTCAGGACGCAAATCAGGTAAAGCAGCCCGGTAAAGATCCAGCCAGCACCGAGCAGACACCCAATGGTTACAACAAAAATAATAAGAGACCATGCGCGACGCGCCTTTGAGGGCTTGTTACAGAAAACAGCGCGGAAGATTTTCATAATCTCGGGTTTTACCGGAATACCTTTCCCCGCATTTCGTAGCCAGTGGTCAAAAACAGCCACACCGGCGAGACTCGCCGCAATACAGACAACACAGCCAAACAGCGCCCACGCTGCAACAAAATTAAGTGCTGCACTTTGCGGGGAAGCCAGCCCCCACAGCAGGAATACAGCCAGCAGGGCATCTAAAATCAGTGAACGTAAAAACTTTTTCATTGAGAAACTCCTTTCAGACAATAAGCACGCTCACGCGCGCGGCGATTTTCCAGCCCTTTATTGATTGAGCCATTCACATAAACCCAGCGGGTGAGCTGGTCGCACGCCTGCCACCATTGGTGTCGCTTGATATACGAGACCAGCGTCGACCGGCAGGCCGCGCCGGTTCCCACGTTGAATGAGAAGCTGACCAGCGCGTCGTAAATGTGCTGCGGCATTTCTACCGGCACGCAGACTGCGAGACGCCTCTCGACGTTCATCACATCCGCGACGAGGTTCGCCGCCGCCTGACGTTCTGTGATTTCCCCTTTCGGGACGACACCGGCAGTGTGGCCGATGCCTGACGTCCACACTCCCGCGCTGCACTGGTAAGGCGTCAGGCGACAACCTTCGAGGTCGGCAATCAGCGCCAGCCCCTCGGGCGAGGTGTTAAGCAGACGAAAGTCAGGCATCAGCGCCGCCAGCGCCAGCACTGCGGCCACACTGCAACGTTTAACGATTGATTTCACGAATAGCCCCCTTGTCGAGTCCGAGTGACGTCAGATAGAGGTACGTTTTGCGCTTAAACCAGTAATTCGTAAGCGCGGTAAAAATGGCGCATCCGCCGCCCACGTAAAGCGCCATCTTTTCGGGCGATATTGCGCCGAGGTATGCCAGCGCGACGGCCAGCCAGTAGGCGATAAACGTGGTGATTTTCTCCATACTCAGTCCCATAGATTCACCGTTTCGGTTCTGGCCGCGCTGTCGGTCTCTGGCAGTTCAATTGCCGTGCCGTGCGGCAGGATGACGCCGAGCTCAGACAGACCGGGATTCGCTTCTAAGACGGTTTCGACCACGCCCTCGGTGCGCCCGTAGTACCGCACACAAATCGCGTCGAGGGTGTCGCCCTGTAGCGCATACGCTTTCATCAGATTTGCCCCACAATGCAGCGTGCTTTGTCCTGGATGCGCGCCACAGACCAGCGCATATCCCGCCACATTTCATCGATAGTGCTGTCGATGCTGTCGGCTTTTTTGTCACCTCTGGCGGTCGCATCCACGCCGCGAAAACGCTCGTAAAGCGTGGCGGTCGTCATGGCACACACGGCGTTGAAGTAGTGGAAAACACGCACACTTTCGCCGTCGAGCCTGTCGGTCGGGACATCCGCCAGCGTGGCGTAACCGGCATCGAGCTGACGCTCGCGCCATTCGCCAAGCTCCGCGTTCGTCTCCGCGATGGCGGTCTTAATTGCCCGGCGCAGGCGCACAGGGGAAACGGTCTGCTCTAACCGCATTTCCTCACGCACGCGCTTCGGATCAACATCAGGAAAAAACGGGGTGTTTTTGATTACCGGCTCGCTCACGCCCGGCGGCGGTATCACCACGCCCGGCACATCCTGCGGCTCTTTGTTTTGCTCAATAATCAGCGTCGTCATGACAACCTCGGGTAATAGGTGGGCGGTGGACGCCGGTCGCAGTCAGGGCAATTGATACCCGCTTTGACCGGCGTGCCGCCCGGCTCGGGGAGCGCTCGGTTAACCTGCGGCTTTTGCCGCCTTTGGTGGACGCCCGCGACGTGCCGCCGGTTTGGCGGCAGGTTTGCGCGTGCGCGGTTTAGTCGTTTTGGTTTTCGGTGCCGGTTCGGGTTTTGGCCTGAGCTGGCGCTCTAACTGCTCGATATCCTTTTTCACACCGATTGTGCGTTCTAACTGGATCGCACGTTGCAGGTGCGCCAGCGCCTCGGGCAGTTGATTCGCATCACGCAGGACATAGCCGGTGATTTTGTGCAGCTTCGCGCGCACGATATCGGGCATGTCAGCGCGTTCAGTCAGCGCAATGGTGTCGAGCAGGTTCGCCAGTTCGACCGGCTGTTTTGCAGCGAGCAGGCGCTGCGCGGCCAGTGCCACCTCTTCGGCCAGCAGGTAAGGCGTCGGACGTCGACCGGTCGGCATGGTCAGGCCATAGGTCATGGCGTAACGGGCAATTTCCAGCGCCCCGGCGATATCGTCAGCATCGAGACGCCACAGCATGACCGTCATGACGATGTCATCCTGAGCGCCCTTGCCGTTTGCGAGGACGCCAGCCACCCATGGCAGATAGAACGGCAGCAGCTCACGCTTTTTATCTGCCTTGCGCTCATTGGATCGGATTTGTTTTAGCGTGCGGTTGTCTGCGGCCAGCTTAACGAGCATCTGCTCATAGGCAGTTGCATTGCGCAGCGGGACAGCAGCCCGCCGCGCTGTTTCAGAGGCCGAGACCCGCATCATGTGACGCGCTGCGGGACTCGTCATGGCTTACTCTCCGCTTTCCGGTACAGCAGGTGCGGTAAAGTCACCGAGCTTGATATTTTCAATCAGGCAACCGGCAGCGTATGCCTCGACCACGTAGTCGGTATTCATTGACTCGTAGTTCTCGATGCGGTCTTTCTTCGGGTTTTCGATGATGCTGCGGCGATGCGCGTCATCCATGAAGTAGATAGACAGGTTATCGAGACGCGTCACCATCAGGGCATTCGCCGGGAAGTAAGGCACGCGCACGGCAGGCAGGTTGCCGATTCGCTTCTGGCTGATGATGATGTCAGCGGCCAGCGACTCACTGTTTTCCTGGTCTTTATTGACGATAGGGAAGTATTTATCCGCCATCAGCTTGCGACCGGTGATGACAACCAGCTCCGGGTCATCCTGATAAATCTCATCAATCAGGTTGCCGGTGGCATCCATGACCAGCGCGTCGAGGTTCGCATAGTCGCCGT
Source organism: Enterobacter hormaechei subsp. hoffmannii (assembly GCF_001729745.1). Taxonomy (GTDB): domain Bacteria; phylum Pseudomonadota; class Gammaproteobacteria; order Enterobacterales; family Enterobacteriaceae; genus Enterobacter; species Enterobacter intestinihominis. The sequence goes on along the minus strand of NZ_CP017186.1, from coordinate 3,347,974 downwards.
TTTTACCCACGCGGATCACATCGGAAATGACCGCGCCGTCCTCGTCGGTGATTTTTGACATCACACGCGCTGGCGCTTCATTGCGGTACTTCTGCAACCAGCCCACCGCCACATCCTGAAGCATCGGATTTTTTTTGCGGTCAGATTTTGCGGCGCGCTCAATACCATTGAAACCGGCCATGATGAAATCGAGCGCCTGACGCTTGATAATGGCGTTACGGATACGGGTCTGGAAGTCCTGGAATCGCGCCCACAGGTCGAGCTGTTTATAGCGGATATGGAAGTCAAAGTTAATCTGTGCGCATTCGTATTTATTGGACTCCAGCGCAGTAAAATCAGCGGTTTCACGCTCACCGTCGCCGTCAGTATCAGCGGTGCTCGCGATTGTGCCGTTAACGCCCACACCGACCTTTTCGCCTTTCAGTTCGTCGACCGGCACGATGTTGATTTTCGTCAGGAATGAGGATGATTCCTGCACGGTGTCCATCATGGTTTGCGTGACCGACGGCTCGACGGTGAATTTCTTCGCCACGTCATCGGTGGAAATGTCGTTCAGCTCCGCGACGCGGGTCAGGTAGGCATTGAATTTAAAGCGGGTTTGTTTACGCATGGTTTTTCCTGTTCGGGTAATAGGTATCAGGCCGGGCGTCGCGCCCGGCGGGTTATCAGCAGTTGGTCAGCAGCTCGTCGCCCGTACCACCACGAGAAAGCTCGCGGCGCGGCTGGCGCTGGCTTTCGGTGTTATCGAGGGAGTTTTTGAGGTCGTTAAACGCCTGCGCGCTTTCTTCGGCCTTGCTGGTCACGTCCTGCTTAAGCTGCGCCAGTTCGGTCTCAAGCTCGGTGACGCGCTGGTTGGTGGCGGTGAGGTTGGTTTGCACCAGCTCGGTAACGGTCGTCACAGCCTCATGCACATCTGCAAGACGTGCGTCGTCGCTGGCCTGTTTGCGGCTGAAAATAGCCTTAACCTTGTCGGTCAGGCTGTTGAGCATGGTGTCGGGAACGTCCTCAAATTCCAGCTCAGCCAGTGAGGCCACAGAGAAGAGATCGCCCGGCTGGTCTTTTTTACCGGCGAGCGGGTTTTGTGTGGCGCGGCTACAGAATTCAAGGTATTCGGTGCCGAGGCTTGCCGGGTCATCGGTGACGGCGAGGCCAACCAGATAGCACTTGCCACTGTTGGCAAAATTCGGGCGGATCTCCATGGAGGTGTAAACCTTCTGCCCGGCCTTAACCATGCTGACCAGCTCGTCAAGGGGCTGGATTTTGCCAAACAACGCCTTTTTGCCGTCGAGCGCAGAGCCATCGCTGATAACCTCCGCTTTTAGCTCGACTACATCGCCGTATCGCTTAAACAGACTGTCAGGCAGCAGCCCCCGGATATGTTCGAGGTTAATGCGGCAGCCGTAGACGCGCGGGTCGAACGTATCGGCCATTTCCTGAATGTCATCAGCACTGATGACGCGGCCATCGCAGGTGTCACCCTCGACGCCGATGCGAAACCATTTAGAAACTTTCTTTGCCATTGTTCAGGTGTCCTGATGTTGGGTTTTCGGGTCGGGGTTAGTTTCCCGACTCAGACCCTCATCAGCCACCTGTTGCGGAAGTGCAATCCCTGACACAACAGGGGTTTAGCGATTAAGCACGGTCATTTACTTAGCCTTGCCTCGTAACATCAAAACGAGGTAAGCATGACCATTTCAACTGACCTTTCACTACTCAATGACCCTCGACGACAGGCGCGGCTGTTGTACTGGCAGGGGTTCGCCGTGCCGCAAATCTGCGACATGCTGCAACTCAAGCGCCCCACGGTGCAGAGCTGGAAACAGCGTGATGGATGGGAGGAAACCGCGCCGATTAACCGCGTTGAATCGACGTTAGAGGCGCGCCTCATCCAGCTTTACGCCAAGCCCGACCTGACGCCGCACGACTTTAAGGTCGCTGATTTTCTGTCGCGACAGATGGAGCGCCTCGCGCGCGTGAACCGCTACAGCCAGACCGGAAACGAGGTGGATTTAAACCCCAACATTGCCAGCCGCAACAAAGGGGATCGCAAAAAGCCGAAACGTAATTTCTTCAGTGAAGAAGCGATTGAAAAGCTGGAAGAGATTTTCTTTGACCAGTCCTTTGAGTATCAGCTCAGGTGGCATAAAGCCGGGTTAGAGCACCGCATCCGCCACATCCTGAAATCGCGCCAGATTGGCGCAACGTTCTACTTTGCGCGTGAGGCGCTCCTGCGCGCCCTTAAGACCGGGCAAAACCAGATTTTTTTATCCGCCAGTAAAACGCAGGCTTACGTTTTCCGTAAGTACATCATCGCTTTTGCGCGTCTGGTCGACGTCGACCTGTCAGGCGACCCGATTGTCATCGGCAACAACGGCGCAGAGCTGATTTTCCTCGGTACCAATTCCAACACTGCGCAGAGTCACAACGGCGACCTGTACGTCGATGAAATTTTCTGGATACCCAATTTCCAGAAGCTGCGAAAAGTCGCCTCCGGTATGGCGTCGCAGTCGCACCTGCGCACAACCTATTTTTCGACGCCGTCGACGCTGGCGCACGGCGCTTATCCGTTCTGGTCAGGGGAGCTGTTTAACCGGGGACGCAGTAACCGCGACGAACGTGTCGACATCGATATCAGTCATCAGGCGCTTGCCGGGGGCATGTTATGCGGGGACGGCCAGTGGCGGCAGATTGTCACCATTGAGGACGCGCTCGCCGGGGGCTGTACCCTGTTTAACCTCGACCAGCTCAGACAGGAAAACAGCGCGGATGACTTCCGTAACCTGTTTATGTGTGAGTTCGTCGACGATAAGGCGTCGGTATTCCCGTTCGAGGAGCTCCAGCGTTGCATGGTCGATGCGATGGAAGAATGGGAGGACTTCGAGCCGTTTGCTGACCGTCCGTTTAACTGGCGCCCGGTCTGGATTGGCTACGACCCGTCACATACCGGCGACAGCGCAGGCTGTGCGGTGCTGGCTCCGCCACTGGTTGCCGGTGGCAAGTTCCGCATCCTTGAGCGTCATCAGTGGAAAGGCATGGATTTTGCCGCGCAGGCCGAGGCCATCCGTGCGCTGACCGAGAAATACACCGTCGACTATATCGGCATCGATGCGACCGGCATCGGCCAGGGGGTTTACCAGCTCGTGCGTTCATTCTTCCCGGCAGCGCGCGCTATCCGCTACACACCGGAAATGAAAACCGCAATGGTGCTGAAAGCGAAAGACACCATCCGACGCGGGTGTCTGGAGTATGACGCCGGTGCGACCGACATCACGCAGTCATTCATGGCTATCCGCAAAACCATGACCAGCAGCGGTCGCAGTGCCACCTATGAAGCCAGCCGCAGTGAGGAAGCCAGCCACGCGGATATCGCATGGGCGACCATGCACGCCCTGTTAAACGAGCCACTTTCCGCCGGTAGCGGTATGCATTCAACCTCGATTCTGGATATCAATTAAGATGAAAAAACGCCAAAAGAAACAGCCAAAACAGACCAACATGACCGCCAGCGCACCGCAGAAAATGGAGGCGTTCACCTTTGGCGAGCCGTCACCCGTTCTGGATCGCCGCGATATCCTCGACTATGTCGAGTGCATCAATAACGGCAAATGGTACGAGCCGCCGGTCAACTTCTCCGGGCTGGCGAAAAGCCTGCGCGCCGCCGTGCATCACAGCTCCCCGATTTACGTGAAGCGTAATATCCTGACGAGCACCTACATCCCGCATCCGTTGCTTTCACGGCAGGATTTCAGCCGCCTTGTGCTCGATTATCTGGTTTTTGCTAACGGCTATCTTGAGAAGCGCATGAGCGTGACCGGCCAGCTCATGAAGCTTGAAACCTCTCCGGCCAAATACACCCGCCGGGGTGTCGAGGATGGGGTTTACTGGTACGTGTCGGACTTCACGCACCCGCACCAGTTCGCCCCCGGCTCAGTCTGTCATCTGCTTGAGCCCGACATCAATCAGGAGCTCTACGGGATGCCGGAATACCTTAGCGCGCTTAATTCAGCCTGGCTGAATGAATCCGCCACGCTGTTTCGTCGCAAGTATTACCAGAACGGCGCGCACGCGGGTTACATCATGTACGTCACCGACGCGGCGCAGAGCAGCACAGACGTCGAGGCGCTGCGCTCCGCGATGCGAGACTCGAAAGGGCTCGGGAATTTCAAAAACCTGTTTTTCTATGCCCCGAACGGGAAACCGGACGGCATCAAGATAGTGCCGCTGAGTGAAGTCGCCACAAAGGACGATTTTTTCAACATCAAAAAGGTGAGCGCCGCCGACCTGCTCGATGCGCACCGCGTACCGTTCCAGCTTATGGGCGGCAAGCCCGAGAATATCGGCTCAATGGGTGATATCGAGAAGGTGGCGCGGGTGTTTGTGCGTAACGAACTGACGCCGTTGCAGGAGCGTTTCAAGGAAATCAATGAATGGCTCGGTTTAGAGGTGATCCGCTTTAAGGATTACAACATCGAAACTGAGTAACCCCCGCCTAAATGCCGCCTCCGGGCGGCATCCCCTCAGAGCGAGCCAGACGCCGCACACGCGGCGCAACCACGACACCACCTCATTAACCGACCTCACATAACAGCGCGCCACCACGACGCGCACAGACGCGTAAAATAAATCCTGTCACCACGTCTGGCGCGCAGTGCTATCCCCGCCTCGCCTGCGCGCTTAACGGGGCGCTTTTAATGCAGGTGCATCATCAGCCCCGAGCCGCGCCAGCACTTGCGCTGGCTGGCAAAAACTGGAGTAAAAAACGAATGCAAACTCATGCACCTGATGCATGCGCCGCTAAAACAGCGAAAAATTCGTTATAAATTCGTCACTTTTCGACCCGACCTCATCCATTAAGAGCAGATATTGCATTCCCTCGTTCAGCGATAAAGGCCGCTCATATTCAATCATGAAAACATCGTGATATGTGCGTCCTAACCAGTACCCACCGCCGCACTCTTTGGGTCGCTGAAAGAATACCCACCCGCCCGGCTTAAAGTGCTCTAAAACCTCACCACGATAGACAACCTGAAATTTCGAGTCTTTGACGCCCATATAACCCCCATAAAAAAAGACTGTATATGCATACAGTCTTTTAGCAGATATCCGGGGTAAACGCTAACGCCTCGCCGGGCTCGTTGTTCAACACCACCGGCACTGAAAACAAGTTTCAGCACCGGTGGCGTTTGTCATTTTGTTGCTTAATTGTCGAGTATCGAATCGACCTCACCCGTTCGCACGTTAACGCGAGCCGCTACAGTCTGTTTGACCACCCCACCATAAGCATTGGTGCCACGAAACGTTGTTTTAACAATGGCATGCGGGTCTTTATTCAAAATCAGATGATAGACCGTTGAAACATGCTTATAAGAGGAATCATCATTCATGCTGGCTTTTATCAGCTTTTCCAACGGTCGGTATGAACCATCCCAACCGCTGAAATTACCCTGAAATGTGTCAAGGTTGATTTTATTATTCAGTGACTGTGGATCCTTCTCGTAGTAGTTGAAACACCACCCCAACACATCACCGAGTGTTAACGCATCATCTTTAGTAAAAGTGTACTCACTCATACAGGCATAAAAGGCATCAGCAGAGCTGGCCGGTACACCTTTGTAACCAACATAGCCTTTAACAATATCGTGCCGAGTTTGCTTTGGTTCGTTGCGATATTCTTTGAGCGTTAGGTCTGCGTACTCAAATGCTTGCGTTACCGGTTCCGCTTTTACCGCTGGTGCATTAGTTTGTGGCACAGGCTGACTATTCTGAGTCGGCCATAAGATTGAGCCAATAACGCCCAGCGCCAGACATCCACCGAGATAAAACGCAGTGGATCGCTTACGGTTCGGCATTCGAACCAGCGATGGCTTGATTAACCCCACGATAAAAGCAATAAAAAGAGCCAGAGATAAAAATGCTATTACGGTATCCATGATTTTCCTTTGTGTAATCCCCATAAAAAACAACCCCATGGTATCAAACATGGGGTTAAAAGTTAGTGCTTAGTCTTCATATGGCTAATGCCATGTCACGTCCTGCCAGACATCCTCAAAAATAATGCCCAATCGTTCTCGGTCTGAGTCGCTCGGGAAACCCTTAATGTCGATTTTTGGTATGGATCCTTTTTGGACAACGACGGTAGAGGAGGGGAATGTATTTTTCACTCTCCGATTGAGTTCTTTCTCGAGCGATTTGAGCCTAGTGTCGTCTAAGTTTTGAACAGGGGTTAGAGTGATGTTAATTATCATAACTTACTGAACCTCATAAAAAATATCGCTTTCTTCTTTGTCGTTTTCCCTGCTGGCTAAATCGGCAATGATGGAGAGGGCAAGCTTGAGGTCAGAAGACTTACAATTCGCAATTAGCGACACCTCGGCGATAAATTGTACACAAGCCCATTTATGTTGTGCTTGGTTGAAATGTTCTGCAACCATCAAATTCCTCCCTCTAAAAAATACTGTATATGCATCCAGTATAACAATTGAAAAGGAAAATGAAAGAAAAAATAATTTCTAAAGCTCTGCTGTATGTGTCTGATATGAAAACAGATAGAGTGTCAATTTTGTGCTGCTTGCGCCAGCGTCGCGACTCTTTCAAGAATGTTTCTGCTTTTCGATTCGTAAGAAGGGGTCGCTCTCAGGAGTTCGCCGCATGCAGTTCCCCTGCGCCATTTTCCGTTAATGCAACTTTTACCACCTGCAATCAGGTGCAGAGCTTCGCCCCGGCTAATAGTGATTCCGGTCGTGAGGTGTACCTCGTCAATAATTTTCGCTAAAGCTGCGTTTTGCTCACCCGTTCCGTGGATGAATTTTCGCCGTATTGCTGGCTTTTGCTTTCTGAGTCGGTTCGTCAGCTCTCGTCTTTCACGCCTACTGAGTGGTTTTGATAAATCCAGTATCGGTGGATCGCTTTCGCTTCCCGTACAGTTATTGACAGAACTCCGAGAGGGCGCAGGAGCGCCCTTAACGTCAACGGCCAAATCAACGGCACGCTTCGGTACAATTTTCCACTGCGTGAGCCGGGTTAAAATAGGGGTGCCGGCACCGATAGCGGAATCGTACACGCCACGGATGCAGACTGTTTCCTCACCATACTGGTTAAACTCGGCGCGCGGTTCATACAGCGTGCGTACCTGCAAATCATCGCGACGGACAAACGGACCACCCTGCGCATTTACGTAACCAGCCCAGTCACCGGCGTCAGCGGCATCATGAACGGCGGCAAACTCAACGCTCAGGCCGTGGGCAGTCTCTGTATCAGCGAGGCGACGCAACTCACGGTAGACCGTCACCGGCGCACCGCCGATAAACTGAAACTGACGGATGTGCCAGCGTGCCGCCCATGCTGAAACAGCGGGAGCAGTCTCTTTCAGCAGCTCACCGCTTTCGTCATCGGTTTCACCATCGAGTGCATAGCCGTCGATGTTTTTCGAAATGTATTTAGCAATATAGCCGGTAGCGCTGCCCTTTTCCGGGTCAATGGCCTCGGCATGAAAGCGCGCTTTTTTGGCTTTATCGCTTCTCAGTTCGTGGCGGTCTTCCTCCCACGCATAATCACGAATAATGAGGCGCACGCGCTCGACGTCTTCCGGCAACATGAACATAAGCATGTGCCAGTGCGGCGTCCCGTCGTGATGAGGCTCGGCAACACGTATGCCGAAAATGCGGATTTCTTCCCGGTGCAGCTTGGCGCGAATGCGCGCCCAAAGGCCGGTGAGATAGCTCTGCGTGTCAGACGGGCTGGCACCGTTCCATTTGCTGTTACGGTATCCCGCTTTAGTCGTGGCGTGATATTTAGACGGTGCAGTCAGGGTGTAAAACTCCCCGACGTATCCGAGCTCATTGCAGATATTTTCAAACCCACGGATGCGGGTCATCAGCTCGCAGCGACGTATCGCAGGGTTGGCGACCGAGCCATCATATTTTTCAATCAGGCTGATGCGGTTGCCGTCTTCGTCTTCGAGATCCAGACCCTTGAGAAATTCACGCGTGCGGCGCTTCTGCTCACGCCAGTCGGTCACGCAGTTTTTACTCGCGTAGGCGTGTCGTTTCTTACTGACGTTGCCGACTGCAATTTGCAGATGTTCGCGCCATGACGCCGCAATGCGTCGTAGACGGCCACGCCACCATGTCTCGGTAAACATACGGATTACTGCTGGTGCGATATCATTTTTATCGAAAACTTTATTAATCACTCGCTCCCACTTGGGGGGAGTTACATTAAATTGCTGAGTGATAAAACCGGCGTGCATATACCAGGCATAAAGTGTCCTGAACTCACCAAAGTCAGAGTCATCAATGTTCGCCAGCTCAGCGCGAATGAAATTAGCGATATCAGCGGCCAGCAGGTCAATATCGGCGCGCGCCATATCCGGAAGTCGGTTATATCTGGCGACCATATTGACCATACGTGATGCCAGATACTGCATAAGCTCAGTATCGAAATGACCACCAAAGACAGCGGCTGATACCTTGCTATTGATACCTGTGCACTCATATTTTTTTGCAACCAGTTCAAGACGCGGCAGTGCCTTTTTACAAAAGCTGATTAAAAAGGCATTGGCTCGTTGACTGCCCTGACTTTGCTCCAGCACCGCCGCGGTGCGATAAACGTCAAAGCGCACGCACTCGGGCTGGAGAGAAAGCACTTTTCTCGCATGCAGCAAAGCCGCGAACATACGGTCGCGGCGGTACTGTTGGTCATAGGTAAGATATGGGCTGGCTATTGCCGACCGTGGAGTATTCCACGGATAAGCGTAAGAAATACCCACACTTACCCCTTCACGGATACTGACTGGTCATATTCCCACACACCATCAGGAGCGATTAAAGCCCCCTGAGATATTCCTGTATTGGGGTCACGAAATACCGCCAGCCCGATGGGGTGTAAAATCTCTTTGTTGATACGAACGATGAGACCGCGCGCGCTTAATTCATTCCAGGACACCCAATCGCAACCGCCAATTTTTTCGCTCGGCTTTGTGACACCAAATGCTTCACTGCACAACTCACCGATGCGGTCAATCTCTGCAACCATAGACTCAATAGAGGTAATCGCGGAGTTATGAATATGGTGATGAATCAAGCCGGAAATAAGCTGATTAATTTTTGGGTAATAGCCGATAGTGTCGAGCCATTCCTCGCCAGCTTTATTGCCAGTCTTAACGACTTTCTTTTCATTCAGGATGAATTGATATTGGTCGCTGGTAATAACCCACTTGTCGCCGACTTCGATACGAATACTCATTTACACGCCCCTGTAATGTTTTAATTTGAGTTCAGCGATTTGCTGGCAAGTCACGCAAAAGGCCACGCCCGGAATCGCAATACGGCGAGCTTCCGGGATTGGTGCGTCACATTCTTCGCAAAGAAAACGGGAAGGCGCAGCGATACGGCTGCGCGCAGTGTTGATGTGGCGCTCGCGGTCTTCCTGCTCACGCTGTTGTGCTAAATCCATTGCGTCGGCCATTAATGCAGCTCCTGTGATTCGTTCTCAAAGCGAGTGGCCTCACGGCGTAGTAGTTCGGCGGCTTCGGTACCACTCATCCCCTCTTTGGTGATATGAATCGCCAGTGCCTCAAGGCGGATGGAAACAGCGAGCGCGCGGTCTTTACGCTCTTCTTTTTTTGCATCTGTCAGCAATACGGCCAGCGCATCACTATCAGTGTTCAAACTAAGGGTTTCGGTATTACGCATAATTAACTCTCCTGATTTCGGGCAATAAGAAGCCCGGCGGGTTTACGCCATTAAATTTCTGTCTGGATTAGTTCGGCATGGTTAGCCGTTTGGGAAATAAGCTCACTACTGCACGAAAATGATTCATCGCTGTAATAAGCGCTTTTTTCTCGTCAGTAGTCAGCTCACTTAATTCGAGCTCATGACGAGCCGCCGGTATTTTTGCCAGAAAGAAAATAGCGGCCAGCGCCCGATTATTTTCTTCAAATTGTGGGTCACGTTTATCGCGCATATCATCGACAAAACGCTCGACCTCTTTCCAGCTATCGCCCCAATATTTCGCGCGCAATTCAGCCACATGATTGAGACCGGCCAGACGTTCACCCGCTTTTAGCGGAACAGTCGCGGAAACAGCTTCGATAGCCATGATTCCCCCTGCTTTTGAGTAGATAGGCCAGCCAGTAAATCAGCCTGTGAGCGGCTCGGGTGCCAGCGCTTGCCGTCCTTACCTGCGATCCAGCCGTGGCCGTAGTGCATGCCGGGGCTTTGCTTAACGAGCAGAGACGCGAATGACGGTTCACTTTTCAGCATAAGCACCTCAAATCAGCCCGAACGATGCGCCAATACCGCTCACGGAATCTAACGCACTGGCCATTGCTGGATTAGCATGGAGGCGAGCCTGTAATGCTAGGGCAGAAAGCGAGAGCATACGAATCCCAGCATTTACACTTTCAATCATGGTGCTCTTGCGAGCTGGGGTTAAACGTTCATTCGAAACGGCACCGCTTGCCAGTTCCCCAAGTTCACTCATGGCGCGCATGACGTAGGTCTGCAATTTTTCTTTTGCTAGTTCGTTCACCGGCACACATGGCAGACAGTGGATCTGAGCTAAAAAGCCATCAACGAGAGTAGAGTCCTCGGTAATGTCGGTCAGCGTCCAAATTTCACGGGGTGTTAACTGATGCGGTTGCTCTGGGTTTAGTTTGTTGTAAAGCGTATGGGGCTTGATATCCGCCTTGTTTGCTAACTCCTTGACGTTATGAGTCAAGGCGAATTTGCGACAAGCGTCATCGAAGTGTGAATGTGACGAAACGCGAAAATCTAACATGCTGCGGCTCCTTCCAACTTGCAAAATCAAGTTACTGAAACACTGCGTAACGCGAATTGATAGCCTGAGCTAACAATTTTGCACGGAAGGCAATCATATTGATTCGGCCTAAGCCACCTTCACGAGTGCGAGGCACCAGTAGCAATTCGCCACGCTTAACCATTTCCTTAACGGTGTTTAGGCTACACCCGTATTGCTCAGCAAACTCCTCATAAGAGACAAAGTCTGGGCCAGCAGGGATTGCAATTTGAAGATTCATCAGTGAATATCTCCGGTTAAGTTGCTTTTTGGTATGTTCTCGCACATTCGTGGTGTGCTTGAGCCTGATAATAGTGACCAATTGGCTATGTGTAAAGTAGTCATTTGGTTGTTTTGGGGGTGTGTTTGGTCACTTCATCTGAAGATGTACGGGAAATTCTCGAAAGAATCCTTAGTTCTTATGGTGTTAGCACGCGACAGGCTTATGCTGATTTAGTGGGAATTCCGATAGGAACGGTTAACAACTGGCTCAAAAGAAACAGCTTACCAGGTGACTATCTTGTTCAATGTGCTCTTGACACAGGTGCGGATGTTGTATGGCTTAAAAAGGGTCAGCTTGCAAATGCAAGTTTTGATGGTCGCCCGGCTGGCGAATTATCAGGAATCGCGTTGAGCGAAAAGATGGAAGCTTCTGGTGGGAAAATTGTGCTCCGCCGCATTCTGGATGCTTACGGTTTCAAACTTCAAAAAGAGCTGGGAGATCACCTTAACATTCCATCAGGAACCATGAGCGCTTGGGTACGCCGAGAGCATTTCCCCGGTGAAGTAGTTATCGTCTGCTCACTTGAAACCGGCGCCTCGCTTCTATGGCTGGCTACAGGTATTGGCTCGATGTATGAGAGTACCACTGATTCGAAACCAACTTCTGAGGCACTTAAAGGAGTAAAACAGATTGCTAAATTCAATATTCATACCGGCAATCTGATAAACGATGGAGTGTGGTACTGCGACGAAACACTCATTGATGCCTCAGTGAAAAAACCAGCACTTATAGAGAAAAACAGCCTTCGCTGGCTTGTGGATCTCGACACAAAAAATATTGCCAATGGCCGATGGCTAATTGATGTGGATGGAACGTGCGATGTATACGATATCGCGCGCTTACCGGGCAATAAGCTGATAGTTAAAAACGACGCTTCAAATTTTGAATGTCAGGTATCAGAGGTCAACTGCGTCGGTATGGTCTTCATTACCCTGAGTAAAAGTATTTAATCATGACAGTAAAAAAACTGACTTCCGGCGAGTGGCTATGTGATTTTCGTGTCGATGGCAGAGATAGCCGTCGCGTGCGGAAACGCTTTCCCACTAAAGGGGAGGCGGTTGCCTATGAACAGTATTACCGTGACCAAGCTGCTAATAAACCGTGGATGTCAGAGAAAGAGGATCGCAGAAAGCTAAGTGAGTTAATCATGCTCTGGCATAACCTCCACGGGCAGGCTTTGGTCGCAAGTAAGTCACGCTTAGCTAAACTGCATATTATCTGCAATGGCCTAGGCGACCCAGTAGCCTCCCAGCTAACAGCGAAAGATTGGGCTCATTATCGAGACCGTCGTCTCCGTGGTGAGATAGATAATGGCTACCACAAGGACCCGGCTAAATGGGTTGCGAAACCGATTACTGTTAACCGTGAACATCATTACCTTGAAGCTGTTTTTAACGAGCTGAAAAGGTTAGGTGAGTGGAGTTTACCGAACCCGCTTGACGGGGTTAGGGTGTTTAAAGAAGCCGAAAAAGAAATGTCATGGCTCACACGTGAGCAAATTCCTCAGCTTCTTCAAGCTTGTGAAAGATACGGCAAACCTGACCTGACGATGATAGTAAAAGTATGCTTGGCTACTGGCGCGCGATGGGGGGAAGCGGAAAGGCTTAGCCGTTCTCAGCTCTCCCCCTATAAATTAACCTTCACCAAAACGAAGGGGAAAAAGAATCGAACCGTTCCGATCCCGAAATGGCTTTATGATGAATTGAGCCAGCGTCAAGGCAAAATGTTTAAGCCCTGCTATCAGGAGTTCAAAAAGATGCTTCTGCTCACCAATATCGAGTTGACCGAAGGGCAGAAAACGCATGTGCTACGCCATACGTTTGGATCTCATTTTATGATGAACGGCGGGAACATTCTGGTACTGCAAAAAATTCTTGGTCACGCCAACATCCGCGAAACGATGAAATATGCGCACTTTGCCCCAGACCATCTTGAGCAGGCCGTCGAGCTGAACCCTTTGAACGACATAATGTCCACAGCATGACCACAGAGCATGTGCGAGGATGTGCGAGACCATACCGAGGATGTGCTTAACTAACTGTTATTTATGTAACTTATTGTTTTTAAAGATATGTGAATAAAAGCGTCTGAACTAAGATTCGCTTAAGCGACATCCTGTCAGAAAGGGCTGGCCGAAAGGCTGGCCCTTTTTTTATCTCATCGCAACTCTCGCGTTAACCCTTCCGTCATAAATCATTTACAATGTTCGCCTCTTGGGTGGAGGGTAAGTGGATAACGTACTGCATCAGCATAGCTGGAAACGCGCAGCGGCATTGACCGCGCTGTTTGCGATCCTGCTGATCGTCGTGGCGCCGCTGATCTCCGTCTCGCTGCAAAAAGATCCCATGAGCGCCATGCCGGGCATGCACCATGACATGAGCATGATGTCGATGGACGAGCATCATGGGGATATGCCGCATTCCATGCCAGTTGACCATGCGGAAGCCTGCGGCTACTGCGTGCTGTTAGCGCATGTGCCGGGCGTGATGCTGGCGCTTATCGTTCTGCTCAGCGTGGTGTTGCAGCGGCTGCGCATGAAGCCGCCTCGTCAGGCGGTCAGCCACTGGCACTTTTTCCCCTGGCTTTACCCCGATACCCGCGCGCCGCCGCGTCGGTCTGCTTTCTCCCTTTAAAACAAAATCACTCACTTTTTGCCTTAAAAAGGAAAAGTATGACTACCTGCACTCCGCGCGCGGCATGGGGAAACCTGCTGCGTCGCCTCCATTTCTATATCGGGCTGTTTGTTGGTCCGTTTATTTTCTTCGCAGCGTTGACCGGTACGCTGTATGTCGCCACGCCGCAGCTTGAAAATGCGCTGTACCATCATGCACTCCACACGGATGCCGTGGGTGAGGCGCAGCCTCTTGCTGCACAAATTGCCGCGGCCGAAAAGGCCGTAGAATCAGATCTGCGTCTGCATGCCGTTCGTCCGGGGCTGGAAGAGGGCGAAACGACCCGCGTGATGTTTGCCGACCCGGCGCTGGGTCCCTCCGAGCATCGGGCTATTTTTATTGATCCCGCCAGCCTTGAGGTTCGAGGGGATATGACCGTCTACGGCACCAGCGGGATTTTACCGCTGCGTCAGACTATCGATTACCTGCATACCTCGCTGATGCTGGGCAACCTCGGACGCCTCTATAGCGAGTTAGCCGCCTCGTGGATGTGGGTTGCTGCCCTGGGCGGGATCGCGCTGTGGTTCTATACCCGACCGAAGCGCCGTATTAACAATCGTTTCCAGAATCGTCGTCGCCTGCATGTGATCTTAGGCTGGACCTTACTGGCGGGAATGCTGCTGTTCTCAGTCACCGGGTTAACCTGGTCACAATGGGCCGGTGGGAACGTCGATAAGCTGCGTGCAGAGATGAACTGGCTGACGCCGCAGGTAAACACCACCCTTTCCGGTGCGCCGGAAATGATGGATGAACACGCCGAACATCGTGGTCATCATGGCGGAATGTCGATGCCTGAAATGCCTGTTGAACTGTCGCTTTTTGACAGCGTATTGCAGGCCGCCCGCCAGTCAGGAATTGATGCGAACAACGTTGAGATCCGTCCGGCAAGCAGGGTCGACCAGGCCTGGACGGTGACGGAAATCGATCGCCGCTGGCCGACGCAGGTTGATGCCGTTGCCGTGGACCCCCACTCTCTGAAGGTGCTGGACAGGACTCGCTTTGGGGATTTCCCGCTGATGGCTAAACTCACCCGCTGGGGCGTGGATTTCCATATGGGGATCCTGTTTGGTCTGGCAAATCAGCTGCTGCTCATCGCGTTTGGCGTTGCGCTGTGCGTGCTGATTATCTGGGGATACCGGATGTGGTGGATGCGTCGTCCTGCGATGTCAGCCGCGAACCCGGTACAGACGCTCTGTCAAAGCTGGCTGGCATTGCCGCTGTGGGGAAGGGGAGTGACGTTCATGATAAGCCTCCTGCTGGGGCTGGCGTTGCCGGTAATGGGCGTCAGTCTGGCGGTATTTATCGTGATTGACTGGCTGCGCTGGCGAGCGGCTTCAGGCGTGTCGCTCGCCGGCACATCCGCTAAATAGCCTTAAGGCGTGCTGATAACTACCGCAACACGGCGGTTTTCAGCGCGCCCTTGCGCAGTACGGTTGCTGCTGAGAGGGTATTTTTTGCCTAAACCCCGCGTAGTGAGGTTGCTGCGCGGGATGTTCGCGCCCTTCGCCCAGGCATCCGCTACAACATTGGCACGTTTTAACGAAAGCGCTTCGTTGTAGCTCTCTTCGCCATAGTTATCCGTATGGCCGTCCATCCGGGCGTGATTCAGACCGGTTGCCGCCAGACGTGAGGCCATAGTCTGGATCTGCGTTTCACTTTCCGGACGCAGTCTGGCGTCATTTTTATCAAACAGGATCTTATCCGACAGGCCCAGGGACCAGTCGCCATTCAGTTCGTTAAAGCCGTAGGACTTCATGGCCGCGATTTGCTCTGGTGTGAATTTACCCTCCGGCGTCTGGCACCCGGACATAACCAGAGATGCCAGTAACAACGGCGCGAAGTATCGCTTCAACATATCGTCTTCCTTTCAGGGTATTGTTTTCGAACGCTGGTTTTTGACCAGGTACATATTGCGATCGGCTTGCTCAAGCAATGCCTCGACGGAGGCATTTTCCCACGCCAGAGCAAAGCCAATGCTGAGTGACATTGATGCTGTGTGTCCGTTATGCAGATCAAACGGACGGATAAATTGCTGCGACAGCGCAGCGCAAATATATTCGACCTCACGCGCGGTGTGGACGCCATAAAGGATCATGGCAAACTCGTCGCCGCCAAGACGGTAAGACTGATGACGTTTTTCGCCAAATTCGACCATCCTTTTTGCGGCTTCGATCAGTACGCAGTCGCCCGCGGCATGGCCCCAGGTGTCGTTAATAAACTTGAAGTTATCACCGTCCAGGAAGAGCAGGGCAGAATTGGTCTTTGCCGAAGCGTCATTCATTAAGGCCGCAATGTTGTTGCGAAACGCGGCGCGGTTTGCAAGCCCCGTGAGCGGATCGTGCATGGCGGTACGCAACAGTTGAGCGTTTTTCGCCTGTAGCTTGAGCTGCCACTCTTCCATTTCATCCAACAGGCTGTTGAAGTCTTCACCAAACTGGTGGAACTCTTCAATGCGGCCTTCCGTTACCCGGCGAGAGAAGTTGCGGTTGGTACGGACGTCATGCACAACGTCAGTGATGTTTTGCATTTCAACAACCATGCCATGATGTAGCGAGCGGGTGATGGTCAATGCGACGGCAGAGGCAAAAAGAATGCAGCCGGTGAGGACCGCAAATGAGAGCCAGATAAAGTGGCTAATCAGGCTGTCTCGTGCGGTCAGACGAATTTCGCCAATCACATTACCGTTATGTATGATGGGCTGTGCGACAGGAACAGGGAACAACCACCGGTTGACCAGCGCGCCCAGCGTGTCGGTATTATCCGCCGGGTTCCACGACCACCAGGCAAACCGTTTATGATGTGCATTAAGCACTTCCGCCACGGCAAATTGCCCCTGCTTGCCGAGGGTCGCCAGCGTTTCATTTGCCGCCACGGCATCGTTGAACACCAGAGAAGCCTCAAGGCTGTGGCTCATGGTGGCGCCGGTGAGTTCGAGGTTTTTTTGCGCGTATTGCTTTAATGTCACCACGGAAGCGAAACACAGCAGCAACCATATAAACGTCATCGTTATAATGACGCTTATCATGCTGATTCGCCGCAACGTTCTTTTAAACGTCGGACGCGGTGTTGGTGTGACTTCCTTATTCATGCTTCTTATTCCGTGCGAGCATTAATACATCCGGATTGACTCTTACGCCACTGCGCGTCAGCGCATCCAGATTTACGGAAAACCTGACCTTGTTGTGCTCTATTATCAGACAAAATGCGCTGCCAATAACGCATTCAGGATTTTGCTCTGACATTAATAGCAACGCCTGGCCCTGATATTGATTTATTATTTCCTGTTGTTTTGTCGGTGATTCGCTCCCGAAATAGAGGGCATCGCACCTTGCTGTGAGTGCTTCCCGATCGCTATGCACAATGACAGGACTATAGGGCAACGGGTTATTTACATCTTCACTGCTGAGCGCCTGGCTGTAACGGGAAGAGGCATAAATACAGAGCTTAGGCTGGCCGGAAAGTGCTGGCCATCGGGTGTAGCTTACAATACCAGAAACAATCGAACGTACCGATTTATCCGTTTCCGTGAGCGAGCCAGCCCTTGCAGGGCTCACCAAAATGAACAGCATTAGCGCCAGGGGGAGGTGAAGCAAAGCGATCAAGAATGTATTTCTCATCAGAATCCGCCAAACCGCCCCGGAAATAGATGCCCTTATGAATTTCCGGCAGAATACCATTCTTTCTCAAAGCCGTCATTATGTCAGAAATATCCCTGTCTTGACCTAAGCTAAATCTTACAGAGCACGATATTCAAAGTAATTTAGGCAGGCTCAATTAAGTCTGCTGGAATTCATACTTTTATTCATTTTTTGTTGCCAGGATTTATGTAGCCACGCAACTTTCCCTCAATTCACCCGAGGATAATTAAGCTAACGGCCAGCGCCGGGGTAGCGTGCCTGGTGTGAGCGTAGACTGGCGTTAAAAGCGTATGTGTAATTTTATGTTTACGATTTTAACCTGTAATTTGGCATTTAAATGGCTGCTGTAAAATAATCTGTACGTATTTTGGATTGAAATCTTTACTTGATGTGTTATCGTTGTGTCACCTCTTCGAGGAAAACCACTATCGCAAACGAGTTTTACAGGATCGCAATCATGCAAAAAGACGCGCTGAACAACGTACATATCACTGACGAACAGGTGTTAATCACCCCGGATCAACTGAAGGCGGAATTCCCGCTGAGCGTCGCGCAGGAAGCTCAGATTGAGCACTCTCGCCAGACCATTTCTGACATTATCGCAGGCCGCGATCCGCGCCTGCTGGTGGTATGTGGTCCTTGCTCCATTCACGATCCTGAAACCGCCATTGAGTACGCTCGTCGATTTAAAGCATTAGCGGAGGAGGTCAGCGATAGCCTCTATCTGGTGATGCGCGTCTATTTTGAAAAGCCACGTACAACGGTTGGCTGGAAAGGGTTGATTAACGATCCGCACATGGATGGCTCGTTTGATGTGGAAGCGGGCCTGAAGATTGCGCGTCGCCTGCTGGTGGAGCTGGTCAGCATGGGGCTGCCGCTGGCAACCGAAGCGCTGGATCCGAACAGCCCGCAGTACCTCGGCGATCTGTTTAGCTGGTCTGCGATTGGGGCGCGCACCACCGAGTCACAAACCCACCGCGAGATGGCGTCTGGCCTGTCTATGCCGGTTGGTTTTAAAAACGGTACCGACGGCAGCCTGGCCACGGCGATTAACGCCATGCGCGCCGCCGCCATGCCCCATCGTTTTGTCGGGATCAACCAGGCGGGCCAGGTATGCCTGCTGCAAACGCAGGGCAACCCGGACGGGCATGTGATCCTGCGCGGTGGTAAAGCGCCAAACTACAGCCCGGCGGATGTCGCGCAGTGTGAAAAAGAGATGGAACAGGCGGGACTGCGTCCGGCGCTGATGGTAGATTGCAGTCATGGTAATTCGAATAAAGATTACCGTCGCCAGCCTGCGGTTGCAGAATCTGTGATTGCACAGATTAAAGATGGCAACCGTTCAATTATCGGCCTGATGATTGAAAGTAATATTCATGAAGGCAATCAGTCATCGGAACAGCCGCGTAGCGCGATGAAGCCCGGCGTCTCGGTCACCGATGCCTGCATTAGCTGGGAAACCACCGATGCGCTGCTGCGTGAGATCCACAAAGATTTGAACGGCCAGCTGGCGACGCGTCTGGCATAAGAGGGTAGTTATGGTTGCTGAATTGACCGCATTACGCGATCAAATTGATGAAGTGGATAAGGCGTTGCTGGATCTTCTGGCGCGCCGCATGGCACTGGTTGCTGAGGTCGGCGAAGTTAAAAGCAAATACGGCCTGCCAATTTACGTTCCGGAGCGTGAGGCCTCTATGCTCGCCTCCCGCCGTAAAGAGGCACAGGCCCTGGGCGTATCACCTGATTTGATTGAGGACGTCCTGCGTCGCGTGATGCGGGAGTCCTATTCCAGCGAAAACGACAAGGGCTTCAAAACCCTCTGTCCGTCGCTGCGCCCGGTGGTTATCGTCGGTGGTGGCGGGCAGATGGGGCGTCTGTTTGAGAAAATGCTGACGCTTTCTGGCTATCAGGTGCGTATTCTGGAGAAAGAGGACTGGTCGCACGCGCCGGAGCTGATGAAAGACGCCGGAATGGTTATCGTCAGCGTGCCGATCCATGTGACGGAGCAAATAATCGCGAAACTTCCTCCGCTGCCGGAAGATTGTATTCTAGTGGACCTGGCCTCCGTTAAAAATGGTCCGTTACAGGCAATGCTGGCGGCGCACACTGGCCCCGTGCTTGGGTTACACCCGATGTTTGGCCCGGACAGCGGAAGCCTGGCGAAGCAGGTAGTGGTTTACTGTGACGGACGGCAGCCGGAAGCCTACCAGTGGTTCCTGGAACAGATTCAGGTCTGGGGGGCACGTTTGCACCGTATCAGTGCGGTTGAGCACGATCAGAACATGGCTTTTATTCAGGCGCTGCGCCACTTTGCAACCTTCGCCTATGGTCTGCACCTGGCGGAAGAGAACGTTCAGCTTGAACAATTGCTGGCGCTTTCCTCGCCAATCTATCGTCTGGAGCTGGCGATGGTCGGGCGACTGTTTGCCCAGGATCCACAGCTTTACGCCGACATCATCATGTCGTCTGAAAATAACCTGGCGCTGATCAAGCGCTACTATCAGCGTTTTGGCGAAGCGATCACCTTGCTGGAACACGGCGATAAACAAGCGTTTATCGACAGTTTCCGTAAAGTAGAGCACTGGTTCGGTGATTACGCCACGCGATTCCAGAGTGAAAGCCGCACACTGTTGCGCCAGGCAAATGACAGTCGCCAGTAATCTGATGATGTATATACTGAAAGCCAGCAATGCTGGCTTTTTTCATTTTGGGGAATTGTCATGGCTGAACCGCAGCTGCTGTTGAACTATACCGGGCATCTGCCCGAATGCCCGACGTGGAGTGCTGAAGAGAAGGCGCTCTACTGGGCGGATATTCTGGAAGGGGAGATTCATCGGTACCATCTGCCCACCGCGGAACACTCGGTGCTCTCATTCCATGAAGAAGTTGGGTGTTTTGCCCTGCGTGAACGCGGCGGATTTATCGTCGCGATGCGAAACGCCATCTGGCTGACCGATAAACACGGCCTGCTCCAGCGTAAGGTTTGCGATAACCCGTCCAACCCGCAGCTTGCACGCTTTAACGATGGAGGCACCGACCATCAGGGACGGTTTTATGCGGGCACGTTCTGGGGGCCGGGAGATTATAACGGCGCCATGTTGATGCGTATCGACAACGACCTGACACCGAAAGTGATCCAGTGCGATATTCAGGGGCATAACGGTTTAGCGTTTAGCCCTGACAAACGGTGGATGTTTACTTCTGATACGCCGAACGGTGTGATCTACCGTACGCCGCTTGATGAGCAGGGGGAACCCGGTAAGCGCGAAGAGTTTCGCCGTTTTAGTGAGGGAGACGGTATACCCGACGGAGCGGCAATGGATGAGGAAGGCTGCTACTGGAGCGCACTGTTTGACGGCTGGCGTATCGCACGGTTTTCACCGCAAGGCGAACAGCTGGAAGAATACCGGCTGCCGGTACGCTGCCCGACAATGGTCTGCTTTGGCGGCGACGATATGAAAACGCTGTTTATCACCACCACGCGGGAAAATATGGAGGCGGAGGAGCTGGCGAAATACCCGCTTTCCGGTGCCATCTTCACCCTGCCTGTAAATGTGGCAGGGATGAAGAAAAGCCGCTTTATCGAACATTAAGCCGGATCGACCGGGACCACGTTTTCGCTCGGATAGCAGCCCAGGACTTTCATGGAGCGTGTGATCTCGCCCAGTTCGCGCAGGGCTTTCTGCATGGATGCAGACTCCAGGTTGGCCTGAACGTCGAGATAGAACATCTCTTCCCACGGGTTGCCATGTATTGGGCGGGATTCCAGCTTCGTCATGATCAGGTTGTGATTACGCAGCACCAGCAGCGCTTCAACCAGCGCACCCGCCTGCTGGCCGGTCGCCATCAGCAGGGTGGTTTTCGCCGGGACCTGGTCCGACACGTTGATGGCCTTGCGGGCAAGAACCACGAAACGGGTGATATTTTGCGTCTGGTTGGCCAGATTGCGTTCCAGCACCTGTAAGCCATACAGCGCGCCGCCCGCTTCGCTACCGAGTGCCGCGACGGCAGGAGAGTTTGCCTGCGCCACTTTTTCCATCGCCGCCGAGGTGCTTTCGGTGTACTCAATTTTCCAGTGCGGATAACGGTTCAGGAACTGGCTGCACTGCTGGAACGGCTGCGGGTGGCTGTACACCGTTTCGATCTGACTCAGATCGGTTGAGCCAGAGACCAGCACGCAGTGATCGATAGGAATAGTCAGCTCACCGACCAGCGACAGGCTGGTGTGCTGGAGCAGATCGTAAACATCGTTGATGGCGCCGGAACTGGTGTTCTCAATAGGCACCACGGCGTAATCTGCCTGGCCGGTTTCGACCTGGTTGAAGATGTCTGCAAATTTTGCACAACCGCTCTCAATGAACTCTTCGAAATGACGGGCTGCGTACTGGCGAGCCGCCAGGTGAGAATAAGAACCTTTCGGGCCGAGGAAAGCGATCCGAGCAGAGTGCGGGTTGGTTTTGTTCAGATGCTGCTGGAGCAGGGCCTGTTGCGTCAGAACGGAATCTTCAATGATGAGCTGGAACAGGCGGGTGATGTAGTGGGCATCAAGATGATGCGCTTTGCCGAGCTGTATCAACCGTTCCAGTAAATCACGCTCGCGATCGATATCGCGCACTGGCCGATGAGAATCCAGCTTGGCTTTGCCAACTTCAATGGCGAGCGCGCGGCGTTCTGCCAGCAGGGCCAGTAACTTTTCGTCGAGTGCACTGATTTTTACGCGTAAATCCAGGAGCGGGTTTTCCGGTGTCATAGTGTTGTCTGTCTCATTTTATCGTTATCAATAAAAAAGGCCTCCCGGTGTGGGAGGCCTTGTTGTTCGTCTTCGCATTCTTTATCACACGACGAAACGCCTCCCGGTCAGGGGAAGGTAAAAAAGAATGCGAAGAAAAACGGCGTCTGTTTCATTAGGTCATCCTGAAATTGATAGGGTTAAAGTACCTGTACTGTTTTGATCCTGTCAATAAAAAACGCGCCCGAAGGCGCGTTGTCGGTACACTCAATTTAAAGGATTACTCTTCTTCAACTTCTTCCGCGAAGCTGGCGTCTTTCACCGATGTTGTGGCGCGACGGGCTTCACCTTTGTGTTGCACTTTATTGAGCTGCCGTTCCAGCTTGTTGATCAAATCGTTAATTGCGGTGTACATATCCTCGTGTTTAGCGCTGGCGACCAGATGGCCGTTTGGAGTATTGATAGTTGCATCAGCGACGAAACCCTGCGGCTCCTTGGACAGGATGATATGTGGATTAATCAAATGTGTTTGCCATTTATCCAGTTTGGCGAGACGGTCTGCGACGTGCTGGCGGATTGCCGGAGTAATTTCCATTTGTTTACTGGTAATGTTCATTGTCATAAATTTTACCTCTTGTCTTTCCGTCTTGGTGATTCCAGCATACCCGACCTAATGTCAAAATGTGTGATTTAGATCACGTTATTTTGTCGGTTTTTGTCAGGGAATCTTTTTTGTGAGGCAGGGCAGGAAGAGGTGAGATTTACCTTGTCGAAGCCAGCAATTGCGGTCATAGTTGACTGGATGTGTTGAAGCTAAACCGCTTCAGCGTAAGTCTGAAAGAATAAAAAAACGGCAGCCTGAGGGCTGCCGTTATGCGTTGTAGCGGTATCAGGTGTTGCTGCTGTTCGCGGCGATGATTTTCGCCACTTTGTCAGCCTGAGCCGTCATCTGCATCTGGCGATACGCATTCTCCATCAGCTTCAGGCCATCACGCGTGGCCTGGGTATCTGGATAATCACGCAGCATGCCTTCTACACGGTTAACCACGGCAACCCATGCGCCACGGCGAGTGTAGTATTCCGCGACGGAGTACTCGTATTTCGCCAGACGATCTTTCAGGAACACCAGACGCTTAGTGGCATCGGTAATGTACTGGCTGTTCGGGTAGCTACGCACCAGTTTGGAGAAGTCATTGAAAGCATCACGCGCATGTTGCGGGTCACGGTCAGAACGATCCACCCCGAAGAAGCCCTGCAATGCACTGTCATCCAGCGCCATGTTAGTCAGGCCGCGCATGTACATCACGTAATCGATGTTAGGATGGGTAGGGTTCAGACGCATGAAACGATCGATCGTTGCCTGAGCCAGCGGCAGATCGGCATTTTTATAGTAGGCGTAGATCAGATCTAACTGTACCTGCTGTGAATACGGACCAAACGGATAGCGATTATCCAACGCTTCCAGTTGCGTTATCGCCTGTTTCCAGTTACCGTCCTGCAACTTTTGTTGTGCAGTCGCATAGATTTCATTCGGCGGATTGTCAGGGACCTGTTCATTCGAACCGGAGCAGCCCACCAAAGCCAGGCTCAACGTGGCCGCTGCCACCAGATATTTCATGCGCGTCATGACGTTTTGACTTTCCTCAAATGTTTGTCCGGGAGAAACTCAGTTCCTGCTCCCGATTAAGACCAGCTACAATAGCACACTATATTAAACGGCAAAGCCGTAAAACCCAACGTTAAACGAAGAAGCAGTTTATGGCACAACGAGTAGAACTCACCGCAACAGTCTCCGAAAATCAGCTCGGTCAACGCTTAGATCAGGCTTTGGCCGAATTGTTCCCTGATTATTCGCGTTCACGTATAAAAGAATGGATCCTTGACCAGCGCGTGCTGGTAAACGGCAAGATCTGGGACAAACCAAAAGAGAAAGTGTTTGGTGGGGAAGCTGTCGCCATCAATGCTGAAATCGAAGAGGAAGTCCGCTTCGAGCCGCAGGATATCCCGCTGGATATCGTCTACGAAGATGACGATATTCTGGTCATCAACAAACCGCGTGACTTTGTCGTCCATCCGGGCGCGGGTAATCCTGACGGTACGGTACTTAACGCACTCCTTCATTATTACCCGCCGATAGCTGACGTACCGCGTGCCGGTATCGTTCACCGTCTGGATAAAGACACCACGGGTCTGATGGTGGTGGCGAAGACGATCCCCGCCCAGACTCGACTGGTGGAATCTTTGCAGCTGCGCGAAATCACCCGTGAGTATGAAGCGGTGGCCATTGGTCATATGACCTCTGGCGGCACGGTGGAAGAGCCGATTAGTCGTCATCCAACCAAGCGTACGCATATGTCCGTGCACCCGATGGGTAAACCGGCGGTGACCCACTACCGCATCATGGAACATTTCCGTATTCATACACGCCTGCGTCTGCGTCTGGAAACCGGGCGTACTCACCAGATCCGCGTGCACATGGCGCATATTACCCATCCACTGGTGGGTGACCCTGTTTACGGCGGTCGTCCGCGTCCACCAAAGGGCGCATCGGATGAATTCATCTCCGTGCTGCGTAAATTCGATCGCCAGGCGCTGCATGCGACGATGCTACGTCTTTACCACCCAATCACCGGAATTCAGATGGAATGGCATGCGCCTATCCCACAGGATATGGTGGAACTTATCGACGCGATGCGCGCAGATTTCGAAGAACATAAGGATCACGTGGACTGGTTATGACCAAACTGATTGTCCCGGAGTGGCCGCTGCCTGAAGGCGTGGCCGCCTGTAGCTCGACCCGTATCGGTGGCGTGAGCCAGGGTGCGTGGGCGTCTTTGAACCTCGGTGCGCACTGTGGCGATAACCTGGAGCACGTCGAAGAGAACCGTAAACGCCTCTTTGCTGCGGGAAACCTTCCTTCAAAACCGGTCTGGCTTGAGCAGGTGCACGGTAAAGCGGTGCTGAAGCTTACGGGTGAGCCCTATGCGTCTAAACGCGCCGATGCTTCGTACAGCAATACGCCGGGAACGGTTTGCGCGGTGATGACCGCTGATTGCCTGCCGGTGTTGTTTTGTAACCGTGCCGGTACGGAGATTGCAGCAGCGCATGCGGGCTGGCGTGGCTTGTGTGAAGGCGTGCTGGAAGAGACCGTTGCCTGCTTCCAGGACGATTCTGCAAATCTCATCGCCTGGCTTGGCCCGGCGATTGGCCCGCAGGCATTTGAAGTGGGGCCTGAGGTTCGGCAAGCTTTTATGGAAAAAGATCCTCAGGCGGTTAATGCGTTTGTGGCGTCCGGCGATAAATATCTGGCCGATATTTATCAGCTTGCCCGCCAGCGCCTTAATAATGTCGGCGTGACCCAGATCTTTGGCGGAGATCGCTGTACATTCACCGAAAAGGGTGATTTTTTCTCCTGGCGCCGTGACAAGACGACAGGCCGTATGGCAAGTTTCATTTGGCTGATATAACCTAAAGAATCAAGACGATCCGGTACGCGCCGTTTTCTTTTCACATAATTCAGGTTATTAACCTTGAATAATTGAGGGATGACCTCATTTAATCTCCAGTAGCAAATTTGACCTGTTATGGGAGGAGTTATGCGTCTGGATCGTCTTACTAATAAATTCCAGCTTGCTCTCGCCGATGCCCAGTCCCTCGCACTGGGGCACGACAACCAATTTATCGAACCTCTTCATTTAATGAGCGCCTTGCTGAATCAGGAAGGGGGATCGGTACGTCCTTTGTTAACGTCCGCTGGCATTAATGCCGGCCAGTTACGCACCGCCATCGATCAGGCGCTGAGTCGTTTACCGCAGGTAGAAGGTACCGGTGGCGACGTACAGCCGTCACAGGATCTGGTGCGTGTACTGAACCTTTGCGACAAGCTGGCGCAAAAACGTGGGGACAACTTTATTTCGTCAGAGCTGTTTGTTCTGGCGGCGCTTGAATCACGCGGTACCTTAACCGACCTGCTGAAATCCGCCGGTGCAACCACCGCTAATGTGACCCAGGCGATTGAGAAAATGCGCGGAGGTGAAAGCGTGAACGACCAGGGAGCCGAAGACCAACGTCAGGCTTTGAAGAAATTTACGGTCGACCTGACCGAACGTGCCGAGCAGGGCAAACTTGACCCGGTAATCGGCCGTGACGAAGAAATTCGTCGGACTATCCAGGTACTGCAACGTCGTACCAAAAACAACCCGGTGCTGATTGGTGAGCCTGGCGTCGGTAAAACCGCCATCGTTGAAGGGCTGGCGCAGCGTATCGTTAATGGCGAAGTGCCCGAAGGGCTGAAAGGCCGTCGCGTACTGGCGCTGGATATGGGCGCGCTGGTGGCCGGGGCGAAATACCGCGGTGAATTTGAAGAGCGTCTGAAAGGCGTGCTGAACGATCTGGCGAAACAGGAAGGTAACGTCATCCTGTTTATCGACGAACTGCACACCATGGTGGGCGCGGGTAAAGCTGACGGCGCAATGGATGCCGGGAACATGCTGAAACCTGCGCTGGCACGTGGTGAACTTCACTGCGTCGGCGCCACTACGCTGGACGAGTATCGTCAGTACATTGAAAAAGATGCCGCGCTGGAGCGTCGCTTCCAGAAGGTGTTTGTCGCTGAACCAAGCGTTGAAGATACCATCGCCATTTTGCGTGGTCTGAAAGAGCGTTATGAGCTGCACCATCACGTGCAGATCACTGACCCGGCCATCGTTGCGGCGGCGACGCTTTCGCATCGTTACATTGCCGACCGTCAGTTGCCGGATAAAGCCATCGACCTTATCGATGAAGCGGCGTCCAGCATCCGTATGCAGATTGACTCGAAACCGGAAGAGCTGGACCGACTCGATCGCCGCATTATCCAGCTCAAGCTGGAACAGCAGGCGCTGAACAAAGAGTCTGACGAAGCGAGTAAGAAACGCCTCGATATGCTTAACGAAGAACTGGACGAGAAAGAGCGTCAGTATTCTGAGCTGGAAGAAGAGTGGAAAGCTGAGAAAGCCTCCCTCTCTGGCACCCAGACAATCAAGGCGGAGCTGGAGCAGGCGAAAATTGCCATTGAGCAGGCCCGTCGCGTAGGAGATCTGGCGCGGATGTCCGAGCTACAGTACGGCAAGATCCCTGAGCTGGAAAAACAGCTTGAGATCGCCACGCAGTCGGAAGGCAAAACCATGCGTCTGTTGCGTAATAAAGTGACGGATGCCGAGATTGCCGAAGTGCTGGCGCGCTGGACGGGTATTCCTGTGGCTCGCATGATGGAAAGCGAACGTGAGAAACTGCTGCGTATGGAGCAGGATCTGCATCAGCGCGTCATTGGACAGAACGAAGCGGTCGAAGCGGTATCTAACGCCATTCGTCGTAGCCGTGCGGGGCTGTCCGATCCGAATCGTCCAATCGGCTCGTTCCTTTTCCTGGGGCCAACCGGTGTCGGTAAAACCGAGCTGTGTAAAGCGCTGGCTAACTTTATGTTCGACAGCGATGACGCGATGGTGCGTATCGATATGTCCGAGTTTATGGAGAAACACTCCGTCTCGCGTCTGGTCGGTGCGCCTCCGGGATATGTCGGTTATGAAGAGGGCGGTTACCTGACGGAAGCGGTTCGTCGTCGTCCTTATTCCGTCATCCTGCTGGATGAAGTGGAAAAGGCTCATCCTGACGTGTTTAACATTCTGTTGCAGGTGCTGGATGATGGGCGTCTGACGGACGGGCAGGGAAGAACGGTCGACTTCCGTAACACGGTGGTGATCATGACCTCGAACCTGGGTTCCGATTTGATTCAGGAACGCTTCGGTGAGCTGGATTACAGCCATATGAAAGATCTGGTGCTGGGTGTGGTCAGCCAAAACTTCCGTCCGGAGTTCATCAACCGTATTGATGAAGTAGTCGTGTTCCATCCGCTGGGTGAGAAACACATTGCGTCGATTGCGCAGATCCAGTTGCAGCGTCTGTACAAGCGTCTGGAAGAGCGTGGGTATGAAATCCACATCTCGGATGATGCGCTGAAACTGCTGAGCGAGAATGGTTACGATCCTGTTTATGGCGCGCGTCCGTTAAAACGTGCAATCCAGCAGCAGATCGAAAACCCGCTGGCGCAGCAAATCCTTTCCGGGGAGCTGGTTCCGGGCAAAGTTATCCGTCTGGAAGCCAATGAAGACCGAATTGTGGCAGTGCAGTAAGTCACAAAACGCAAAAACGGGCCGCTTGCGGCTCGTTTTTGTTTAAAAACCAGGCAAGAATTAAGGTCTGAGATGTGTTTTGCCTGGAAAGTGAGCAGTCAGTAAATAATTTTCACTTTGCACTTGCAGCCTCAGAATAACTCCCTATAATGCGCCTCCACTGACACGGAACAACGGCACGCACGCCGCCGGGTCAGCAGAGAAAAGCAAAATAAACGCTTGACTCTGAAGCGGGGAAGCGTAATATGCACACCCCGCGCCGCAGCGAAAACGTAGCGGCACTGCTCTTTAACAATTTATCAGACAATCTGTGTGGGCACTCAAAGTGACATGGATTCTTAATGTCCTCGGACACTAAATGAATACCAAGTCTCAACGAGTGAACACGTAATTCATTACGAAGTTTAATTCATTGAGCATCAAACTTTTAAATTGAAGAGTTTGATCATGGCTCAGATTGAACGCTGGCGGCAGGCCTAACACATGCAAGTCGAACGGTAACAGGAAGCAGCTTGCTGCTTTGCTGACGAGTGGCGGACGGGTGAGTAATGTCTGGGAAACTGCCTGATGGAGGGGGATAACTACTGGAAACGGTAGCTAATACCGCATAACGTCGCAAGACCAAAGAGGGGGACCTTCGGGCCTCTTGCCATCGGATGTGCCCAGATGGGATTAGCTAGTAGGTGGGGTAACGGCTCACCTAGGCGACGATCCCTAGCTGGTCTGAGAGGATGACCAGCCACACTGGAACTGAGACACGGTCCAGACTCCTACGGGAGGCAGCAGTGGGGAATATTGCACAATGGGCGCAAGCCTGATGCAGCCATGCCGCGTGTATGAAGAAGGCCTTCGGGTTGTAAAGTACTTTCAGCGGGGAGGAAGGCGACAGGGTTAATAACCCTGTCGATTGACGTTACCCGCAGAAGAAGCACCGGCTAACTCCGTGCCAGCAGCCGCGGTAATACGGAGGGTGCAAGCGTTAATCGGAATTACTGGGCGTAAAGCGCACGCAGGCGGTCTGTCAAGTCGGATGTGAAATCCCCGGGCTCAACCTGGGAACTGCATTCGAAACTGGCAGGCTAGAGTCTTGTAGAGGGGGGTAGAATTCCAGGTGTAGCGGTGAAATGCGTAGAGATCTGGAGGAATACCGGTGGCGAAGGCGGCCCCCTGGACAAAGACTGACGCTCAGGTGCGAAAGCGTGGGGAGCAAACAGGATTAGATACCCTGGTAGTCCACGCCGTAAACGATGTCGACTTGGAGGTTGTGCCCTTGAGGCGTGGCTTCCGGAGCTAACGCGTTAAGTCGACCGCCTGGGGAGTACGGCCGCAAGGTTAAAACTCAAATGAATTGACGGGGGCCCGCACAAGCGGTGGAGCATGTGGTTTAATTCGATGCAACGCGAAGAACCTTACCTACTCTTGACATCCAGAGAACTTAGCAGAGATGCTTTGGTGCCTTCGGGAACTCTGAGACAGGTGCTGCATGGCTGTCGTCAGCTCGTGTTGTGAAATGTTGGGTTAAGTCCCGCAACGAGCGCAACCCTTATCCTTTGTTGCCAGCGGTTAGGCCGGGAACTCAAAGGAGACTGCCAGTGATAAACTGGAGGAAGGTGGGGATGACGTCAAGTCATCATGGCCCTTACGAGTAGGGCTACACACGTGCTACAATGGCGCATACAAAGAGAAGCGACCTCGCGAGAGCAAGCGGACCTCATAAAGTGCGTCGTAGTCCGGATTGGAGTCTGCAACTCGACTCCATGAAGTCGGAATCGCTAGTAATCGTGGATCAGAATGCCACGGTGAATACGTTCCCGGGCCTTGTACACACCGCCCGTCACACCATGGGAGTGGGTTGCAAAAGAAGTAGGTAGCTTAACCTTCGGGAGGGCGCTTACCACTTTGTGATTCATGACTGGGGTGAAGTCGTAACAAGGTAACCGTAGGGGAACCTGCGGTTGGATCACCTCCTTACCTTAAAGAACCTGCCTTTGCAGTGCTCACACAGATTGTCTGATGAAAAGTAAATAGCAAGGCGTCTTGCGATTGAGACTGTACGTCCCCTTCGTCTAGAGGCCCAGGACACCGCCCTTTCACGGCGGTAACAGGGGTTCGAATCCCCTAGGGGACGCCACTTGCTGGTTCGTGAGTGAAAGTCACCTGCCGTCATATCTCAAAACTGACTTGCGAGTCATGTTTGAGATATTTGCTCTTTAAAAATCTGGATCAAGCTGAAAATTGAAACGACACACAGCTCATGTGTGTTCGAGTCTCTCAAATTTTCGCAATCAGAAGTGAAACATCTTCGGGTTGTGAGGTTAAGCGACTAAGCGTACACGGTGGATGCCCTGGCAGTCAGAGGCGATGAAGGACGTGCTAATCTGCGAAAAGCGCCGGCGAGGTGATATGAACCTTTGACCCGGCGATGTCCGAATGGGGAAACCCAGTGCAATTCGTTGCACTATCGTTAACTGAATACATAGGTTAACGAGGCGAACCGGGGGAACTGAAACATCTAAGTACCCCGAGGAAAAGAAATCAACCGAGATTCCCCCAGTAGCGGCGAGCGAACGGGGAGCAGCCCGGAGTCTGAATCAGCTTGTGTGTTAGTGGAACGGTCTGGAAAGTCCGACGGTACAGGGTGATAGTCCCGTACACGAAAGCACACTTGCTGTGAACTCGAAGAGTAGGGCGGGACACGTGGTATCCTGTCTGAATATGGGGGGACCATCCTCCAAGGCTAAATACTCCTGACTGACCGATAGTGAACCAGTACCGTGAGGGAAAGGCGAAAAGAACCCCGGCGAGGGGAGTGAAAAAGAACCTGAAACCGTGTACGTACAAGCAGTGGGAGCCTCTTTATGGGGTGACTGCGTACCTTTTGTATAATGGGTCAGCGACTTATATTCTGTAGCAAGGTTAACCGTATAGGGGAGCCGAAGGGAAACCGAGTCTTAACTGGGCGTTAAGTTGCAGGGTATAGACCCGAAACCCGGTGATCTAGCCATGGGCAGGTTGAAGGTTGGGTAACACTAACTGGAGGACCGAACCGACTAATGTTGAAAAATTAGCGGATGACCTGTGGCTGGGGGTGAAAGGCCAATCAAACCGGGAGATAGCTGGTTCTCCCCGAAAGCTATTTAGGTAGCGCCTCGTGAATTCATCTTCGGGGGTAGAGCACTGTTTCGGCTAGGGGGCCATCCCGGCTTACCAACCCGATGCAAACTACGAATACCGAAGAATGTTATCACGGGAGACACACGGCGGGTGCTAACGTCCGTCGTGAAGAGGGAAACAACCCAGACCGCCAGCTAAGGTCCCAAAGTCATGGTTAAGTGGGAAACGATGTGGGAAGGCACAGACAGCCAGGATGTTGGCTTAGAAGCAGCCATCATTTAAAGAAAGCGTAATAGCTCACTGGTCGAGTCGGCCTGCGCGGAAGATGTAACGGGGCTAAACCATGCACCGAAGCTGCGGCAGCGACACTATGTGTTGTTGGGTAGGGGAGCGTTCTGTAAGCCGTTGAAGGTGTGCTGTGAGGCATGCTGGAGGTATCAGAAGTGCGAATGCTGACATAAGTAACGATAAAGCGGGTGAAAAGCCCGCTCGCCGGAAGACCAAGGGTTCCTGTCCAACGTTAATCGGGGCAGGGTGAGTCGACCCCTAAGGCGAGGCCGAAAGGCGTAGTCGATGGGAAACAGGTTAATATTCCTGTACTTGGTGTTACTGCGAAGGGGGGACGGAGAAGGCTATGTCAGCCGGGCGACGGTTGTCCCGGTTTAAGCATGTAGGCGGAGGTTCCAGGTAAATCCGGTACCTTATTAACGCTGAGGTGTGATGACGAGGCACTACGGTGCTGAAGTGATAAATGCCCTGCTTCCAGGAAAAGCCTCTAAGCATCAGGTAACACGAAATCGTACCCCAAACCGACACAGGTGGTCAGGTAGAGAATACCAAGGCGCTTGAGAGAACTCGGGTGAAGGAACTAGGCAAAATGGTGCCGTAACTTCGGGAGAAGGCACGCTGATATGTAGGTGAAGTCCCTGCGGACGGAGCTGAAATCAGTCGAAGATACCAGCTGGCTGCAACTGTTTATTAAAAACACAGCACTGTGCAAACACGAAAGTGGACGTATACGGTGTGACGCCTGCCCGGTGCCGGAAGGTTAATTGATGGGGTTAGCGGCAACGCGAAGCTCTTGATCGAAGCCCCGGTAAACGGCGGCCGTAACTATAACGGTCCTAAGGTAGCGAAATTCCTTGTCGGGTAAGTTCCGACCTGCACGAATGGCGTAATGATGGCCAGGCTGTCTCCACCCGAGACTCAGTGAAATTGAACTCGCTGTGAAGATGCAGTGTACCCGCGGCAAGACGGAAAGACCCCGTGAACCTTTACTATAGCTTGACACTGAACACTGGTCCTTGATGTGTAGGATAGGTGGGAGGCTTTGAAGCGTGGACGCCAGTCTGCGTGGAGCCAACCTTGAAATACCACCCTTTAATGGCTGGTGTTCTAACGTAGACCCGTAATCCGGGTTGCGGACAGTGTCTGGTGGGTAGTTTGACTGGGGCGGTCTCCTCCCAAAGAGTAACGGAGGAGCACGAAGGTTGGCTAATCCTGGTCGGACATCAGGAGGTTAGTGCAATGGCATAAGCCAGCTTGACTGCGAGCGTGACGGCGCGAGCAGGTGCGAAAGCAGGTCATAGTGATCCGGTGGTTCTGAATGGAAGGGCCATCGCTCAACGGATAAAAGGTACTCCGGGGATAACAGGCTGATACCGCCCAAGAGTTCATATCGACGGCGGTGTTTGGCACCTCGATGTCGGCTCATCACATCCTGGGGCTGAAGTAGGTCCCAAGGGTATGGCTGTTCGCCATTTAAAGTGGTACGCGAGCTGGGTTTAGAACGTCGTGAGACAGTTCGGTCCCTATCTGCCGTGGGCGCTGGAGAATTGAGGGGGGCTGCTCCTAGTACGAGAGGACCGGAGTGGACGCATCACTGGTGTTCGGGTTGTCATGCCAATGGCACTGCCCGGTAGCTAAATGCGGAAGAGATAAGTGCTGAAAGCATCTAAGCACGAAACTTGCCCCGAGATGAGTTCTCCCTGAGACTTTAAGTCTCCTGAAGGAACGTTGAAGACTACGACGTTGATAGGTCGGGTGTGTAAGCGCAGCGATGCGTTGAGCTAACCGATACTAATGAACCGTGAGGCTTAACCTTACAACGCCGAAGCTGTTTTGGCGAAGAGACAGACACGATTTTCAGCCTGATACAGATTAACAGAATTTGCCTGGCGGCTTTAGCGCGGTGGTCCCACCTGACCCCATGCCGAACTCAGAAGTGAAACGCCGTAGCGCCGATGGTAGTGTGGGGTCTCCCCATGTGAGAGTAGGGAACTGCCAGGCATCAAACAGAAAGAACCCCGTACCGGAAGGTGCGGGGTTTTTTGCTTTGTGCACGGAAAAACATGCCGGATGGCGGCTTCCCCTTATCCGGCCTACAATTGTTAAAACGATTTTAACAATGGTGCCGCTTTGACTCGTCCTTTTGATTACCAACAAGATTTTGCAAATATAAATTTTCGCGAACATCCCGAACGGTATCAGGTTGGCCGGGGTGAGCAGGGCGTATTGATGGTCGAGCCTTATAAAAGCGAAATCCTTCCACACTGGCGTTTTAAAAATTCTGAAGTCGCAGCGCGTTCGGCACAAGAGATATACGCTCTCTTTGAAGAGTACCGCAGTAAAAACGATTTTGTAGGCATGGATATGGCGCGTAAATTCATACAAATGGGCTATACCCGCGCCCGGCGATACGCGAATCATAAGGGCGGTAAAAAGTATGATGCGGAACGACAAGTCAAACCCCTCGATCACGATCCAGTAAAAGCAGAAGCAGCCGCAGTCTTCAAAAAGTGGTGGGATAAAATTCGTGCAGACGAAGATTACTTGCAGCGAAAAAAGGCCCACCAGCAGTCCTGGGGATAATTACTGCGTCCGCTAATAATTAGATAGCTGATCGAGTTCACAAAACGCAATGAAACATATTGGAAACATTTTATTTACCTAACGATTCGTTTTAAATCCGGTTTTACTGTTTGTGGGCAAAGGCCCGCAATGTGAGACAGGGGATATTAAAATGACAGAAACCGTAGCCAGTGCAGATACGGATAACACCAATTTGGCAGGTAAGGATACTCGCCGTCGGGTTTGGGCAATCGTTGGGGCCTCATCAGGAAACCTTGTAGAGTGGTTTGACTTTTACGTCTATTCATTTTGTTCACTCTACTTTGCGCATATCTTTTTCCCGTCAGGGAACACCACAACTCAGCTTTTGCAAACCGCAGGCGTTTTTGCCGCCGGGTTCCTGATGCGCCCTATCGGTGGATGGCTATTCGGCAGGATCGCGGACAGGAAAGGGCGCAAGACATCCATGCTCATCTCTGTATGCATGATGTGCGTCGGCTCGCTGGTGATTGCCTGCCTGCCCGGTTATGAGACTATCGGAACATGGGCACCGGCGTTGTTGTTGCTGGCACGTCTGTTCCAGGGGCTATCGGTCGGTGGCGAATATGGCAC
Source organism: Enterobacter hormaechei subsp. hoffmannii (assembly GCF_001729745.1). GTDB lineage: Bacteria > Pseudomonadota > Gammaproteobacteria > Enterobacterales > Enterobacteriaceae > Enterobacter > Enterobacter intestinihominis. The sequence goes on along the minus strand of NZ_CP017186.1, from coordinate 3,313,109 downwards.
CAGTGCGACATACATGAGCGAAGTGGCGGTTGAAGGGCGCAAAGGTTTCTATGCATCATTCCAGTATGTAACCCTCATTGGCGGACAGCTACTGGCGTTACTGGTTGTGGTGATCCTTCAACAAATCCTTAGCGATGAAGATTTACGCGCCTGGGGCTGGCGCATTCCGTTTGCCCTGGGGGCAGCCCTGGCGGTTGTGGCGCTGTGGCTACGCCGTCAGCTTGATGAAACCTCACAACAGGAGGTCAGGGCGCTTAAAGAAGCTGGTTCGATGAAAGGGCTGTGGCGTAACCGCAAAGCATTTTTGATGGTATTAGGCTTTACCGCCGCAGGCTCGCTAAGCTTCTATACCTTCACCACCTATATGCAAAAATATCTGGTCAACACCACGGGCATGCATGCAAACGTTGCGAGTGTCGTCATGACGGTGGCGTTACTGGTCTTTATGCTCATCCAGCCGATTGTCGGCGCGCTGTCGGACAAAATTGGTCGCCGTACCTCCATGCTGATCTTTGGCGGCATGCTCACCCTGGGTACCGTTCCGCTTTTGACGGCGCTACAGCATACAACCTCTCCGTATGCCGCTTTCGCTTTAATCATGGTGGCGCTCATTATTGTCAGTTTTTACACGGCAATCAGTGGCATTTTGAAAGCGGAAATGTTTCCCGCACAGGTGAGGGCGCTGGGCGTAGGCCTCTCTTATGCGGTTGCAAACGCCCTGTTCGGCGGTTCGGCAGAGTATGTCGCGTTATCCCTTAAGTCATGGGGCAGTGAAACGACCTTCTTCTGGTATGTCACCGTTATGGGGGCGCTGGCGTTTATTGTCTCGCTGATGCTGCATCGCAAAGGAAAAGGTATCCGCCTTTAATAATGCGCCATCTGCCAGACGGCGTAGCCGGTTGTTGCCCCGGCTACGTCCCAGGCAAAATCTTTCCAGCTCCAGCCACTTCCCGAGGGGCGGCTATCCCAAAGTTCTTTTGATGCCCCCAGGCTGATGGAGAACATCAGGCCTATTGTGGCACTTCGATCCCTGCTATAACCCTGGTGCAGCGCATACTCATTGCCCGCAGCGGACAACATTGCAGACGCCAGAAAGTGTTGAGCTTTATCCTGACCCGACCAGTTATCATTAGCCATATGGCTGCAACCTGTCAGCAAAAGAGGGATTATCAGGCAAGGCGTACGCATTAACAGGCTCCATAAAAAAAGCCCCGCCGATGACAGGGCTCGTGTATTACAGAATGCGGCTGATGAGGCGATCGATACGGATCCGACGTAGACGGCGAATCAGCTTGCGAACTTTCACCGGGTAATCAGCGATGCTTTGCAGATCGCGATAATGACGAACCACTGTGGTATGCGTGCGTATAAGCTCCAGCTCACGATCGCGTTTCGCGGCTAACGCATGCTGAGGATCGTGAATAAGAATGGCGTTTTCCAAATCCAGACGCCAGGCGCGTGGGTTCAGGTTATTACCGGTCAGCAGAATCCACTCGTCATCAACCCACATTCCTTTGAGATGATAACTGTTATCTTCATCTTTCCAGAGGCGCACGACGAGCTGGTCCGTGTTCACATAGTACTGTAAACGGCTCAGAAAGCGGCGCAGGTTAATCTCATAGAGATAAGGCAGTGCGCCGATGATCTTGAAAGGCTGATCTTCCGGAATGAAAAAGTCGTTTGCCGTTTTATCCCCGACAATGATTTCCACCTTTTTACCATCACGCAGCAGCTGAATGATATTACGCACCAGAACGGCGGGAAGGTTGAAGTACGGGGTGCAGATGGTGAGCTTATGCTCCGCGCACGGCATCAAATGGAAGATAGTCTTGTTCAGGAGGCTGGATTTACCCAGGCCTACCAGAGGCGTAACGGATAGTTCTTCATTATTGGCATCACCCTGGAAACGATAAATCGCATCGCGCAGCTCCTGGCGGAAGGAGCGAACGTCGTTTTTGATTTCCGGGCTTTTCGGGCGATGAGGATCGTCAAGACGGTGCACACCCCGGCCATGAACCAGGTTTTTATCAACCCAGTTGAACATGATGTCGGTCATCTGCGGATTACGGATAAGATGGTAGCGATCGTAACGGTATTTATCGAGCTGATGGAGATACACATCATTCAGACTGGCGCCGCTATAAAGGACGCTGTCATCAATGATAAATCCTTTAAAATGAAGAACGCCAAGCGCTTCACGGGTATTCACCGGTACGCCATATACCGGGATATCAATACCCGGATTTTCCTGGGCCATGCGGCAATACCAGTCAGCATTGGTATTCGAGGCAGCCGCACCAATACGGCCACGCTGAGCACGGTGCCAGTCAACCAGCACGCGAACATCCAGTTCCGGACGCTGACGTTTCGCTTCATAGAGCGCGTTCAGGATCGCACGCCCACCTTCATCTTGTTCAAGATAGAGCGCCACAATGCAAATACGTCGCGTAGCGCTGGCAATCTTTTCAAGAAGCGTCTCCCGGAAATGAGCGGGAGCATAAAAGAACTCTACATCATCAACTGACTGAGAAATCTTCGGTAGTTGAGCAAGGTGTTGTTGATGTTTATTACGCTTAAATTTTGACAACATCACAGTGCGTTTCTTCTCTGTTCATTGAAGGGTTGTCTGTACCAGGCAAACAACATAAGCGGACAATGATACCCCAGTGCCGGGAAAAGTGGGTAACATTTCCAGCAGCTTACTCTTGTTTATCCGTCGAAGTCAGGCTGAGGGACAAAGAGACAATGCCTTCATCCAGCTGGATATCAACGTCAAAACCGAGCTTCCGCGCCAGGGTCACCATACCCCGATTATTTGGCATAGTAATGCCATTGAGCCGTGACAATCCGTGATCGCGCGTATAACCAATGAGTTTTTCGAGCAGCCGTCTGCCCAAACCCAAACCTTTAAGATCGGAACGCACCAGTACGGCAAACTCCGCATCCACGTTATCCGGGTCGGAAATGGCACGCGTCACGCCGAGGATCTCCTCTCCCTCTGCGGAACGGCGGACCGCCACAATCGCCATTTCTCGATCGTAGTCGATCTGGGTCATATTGGCTAAATCGTCGTGGGTAAATTCATTAATTTCGCTGAAATAGCGATAGTACAAATCTTCTTTCGTCACCTGCGAGATGAACGCTCGCAGCAGCGGCTCGTCTTCCGGCAGGATAGGGCGAAACAGTGCCCGCTCTCCATTTTTCATCTCCACCCACTCTTCCAGATGGAGAGGATAAGGACGAATGGCGAGACGGCTTTCCCGGTCACCGACAAATGGCGCAATTTCCAGCGTCACGTCGAGGGCAGTGAATTCATTTCCGGAAGCGAGGAGCGGGTGGATGTCCAGGCGCTGGATCTCAGCACAGTCAACAATGAGGTTGGAGACCTTCACCAGAAACTGGCTTAACCCGGCGATATCAAGCGGCCTCAGAGCGCTTCTGCCGCGGATTTTTTTACTTTTGATGGCCTGAATAACCAAATAACGCGCCAGGTTCATGTTTAGAGGTGGAAGCGCGACAGCCGCTTGTTCTTCTGGCCGCCATTCAACGCCGCCTTCACCCAACATAATAAGTGGACCAAAAACCGGATCGTGTTCGACGACCACGCGCAGCTCCTGAGCACCTGCTCGGTTAGCCATGCTCTGCACCAGCAGGCCGTGGATCCGGGCCTGTGGCCACGTCATTTTAACGCGATCGATAATGGCATCCGCGGCCTGTTGTACTTCTGTCGCGGTGCGCAGATACAGCATGACGCCCTGAACATCCGATTTGTGCGGAATATCGGGGGAGCGCAGCTTCAGCGCGACCGGATAGCCAATCTGCTCAGCGATATGTACCGCCTCAGCGCTGTCACCGGCAATCCAGGTCGGCAGTGTTTGCATCCCATAGCTGCCAAGAATGGGTTGCACTTCATGCGTATCAAGCGAAGTGGCGCCCTCTTCGATGGCCTGTTGCAATAAACTGTGTACGTCCACCGAATTTGCTGTGAGGTTGCCCGGTAGGGCAGGCGTTTCACGCAGCTGCTTCTGGTTGCGGCGGTACTCAACCATATGCATAAACGCGGTTATGGTGCCCTCTGGCGTACGGTAGGTTGGCAACCCGGCTTCACTAAACAGACGTCGCGCTTCCTGCGAGGAGAACTCGCCGCACCAGTTGGTCAGCAGGGTGACGTATTTGCCGCGCGGATGGTTTCGGACAGCCTCAATCAGCGTTCGTGCACTTTCGCTGCCTGGCGCAACCGCGCTGGGCGAATGGATAATCATCAGCGCATCAAAGTCCTGGCTATCCAGCAAAATCGTGATCGCCTTAATGTAACGATCGCTGCTGGCATCATCGCGCAAATCGAGGGGATTATCGGGAACAACGCTTCCCGGTAACGCGTCCCGCAGGCGCTGGAGCGTCTCTTCACCCAGCGTGGCCAGCTTGCCGTTGCGTAGCCAGAGCTCGTCCAGCGCCAGGGCGGCGGGAGCGGCTCCGTTGCTGACAATCATCAGCTTTTCACCGCGCAGGGGACGCATGTGGCTCAACGTTTCGACGGCGGAAAAAAGCTCGTGCGTATCCTGTACCCGCAGTAAACCGGCGCGCTGGATCGCTGCATCCCATGCGGGATCCATCCCGGAATGGGATTGCAGCAGGCGCTGAGCCGCGGGGCTGCGCCCGCTTTTGATGACCAGAATCGGTTTATTACGCGATGCGCTACGCGACGCCGACACAAAACGACGGGCGTCACTCAGGTGTTCAAGGTAGAGCAGGATAGCGCTGGTTTTGCTGTCACGCGCCAGGAAATCCAGCAGCTCATCGACGTCAATGTCCAGGCTGTCGCCGAGGGCGATGAAATAGGAAAAGCCCATCTCACGCTGCTGCGCCCAGTCGAGGATGGTATTGGATACCGCTGCCGACTGTGAAATAAAGGCCAGTTTGCCTTTACGGATCGGAACCGGGGAAAAACTGGCATTCAGCCCTTGCCAGGGCGCAAGCAGACCGAGGCTATTTGGACCAAGAATGCGCATCTGGTAGCGGCTGGCGCAGGCCAGCAGTTCGGGCTGCTGTTCAGGAGGCGAGGAAAGAATAATGCAGGTTTTACAGCCTTTCTGACCGAGCGACTCAAGCAATTCGAGGTTTCGTTTCGCATGCGTACAGAGCACGGCGAGGTCGGGAACAAACGGTAAACTTTGCACGTCCGGCCACGCCAGCACCCCCTGTACCGCTTTATAAGCGGGCGTAACGGGCATGACCGGGCCGTTAAACCCGCCAGCCAGCAGGTTACGCATCATCAGATACCCTGCGCGGTCCGGTTTCATCGAGGCGCCAATAACGGCAATGGATTTCGGACGGAGTAGCGCTTCTAACCCTCTCTGGCTCATGCAGGCCTCCTGTGAATGCAAGCGACCTGATGATTTTAAACGCTTTCTGTCTCTGTTGCTGTGACGCTACCCTTATGAACGGTTTTTCCTGCCAGATAACGTTCGCGAAAGCAGGAGAAATGGGAGCTTAATGCGCTGGCCGCCTGGGTATCGCCCGCCAGATCCAGTAGCGCAATGGCGACTTCAGCGGTGCAATATTGACCCTCGGCATGCGCTTCTCGTAAGCGATAGGCCGAAACGCGCGACAGATCGACGGAAATCACCGGCAGCGCATCAAGATAAGGGCTTTTGCGAAACATCTTTCTTGCTTCGGTCCAGGTGCCGTCGAGCATAATAAACAGCGGCGGCTTACCGGATGGTGGCGCCGTAAGCACCTGGCGTTGTTCGCCTGCATATGATGCCGGGAAAACGACCATGGGCTGATAGTCCGGGTTTGCCACCAGGTCAAGCAGAGCCTGAGGTGGCTCAGTGCGCGACCACTGAAACGCTGCGGTATTGGGCAGAATATCGGCGATCAAACGCCCCGTGTTGCTGGGCTTCATCGGTTCGGTATCGAACATGACCAGACAAAAGCGGCTTTTCGCCTCGCTCGGTGTAAGCGTTTCGCACAGACACACTTTCAGCGGTAAAAGGCAGCGCTGGCAGCGGCGAATACGGTTGCCTCGGGCCAGAAAAGGGCGGGTTGCGCGCGCAAGGCGCTCGGCGCGTAATTGAAGTACAGCGTTATCAGTCATGGGCGAAAAGGCAGGAAAAACCCCATTTTCGCAGAGGAGAGAACGGGGCACAAGATGTGCCCCGTGAATGTTACAGGGATTCGTTTAACCAGCTGTCGAAAGGTGCCTTCGGTACTGCACCATTGAGCATGTCGATCACTTCCCCATTTTTGAAAATCATAATGGTTGGAATGCTGCGAATGCGAAAACGGGCGCTGAGTTCACGTTCCGCTTCGGTATTCACTTTAACAAAACGCATTTTCCCGCTGCGCTCTTCAGCCACGTCTTCGAAGATGGGCGCAAAGTTACGGCAGGGGCCGCACCACGGTGCCCAGAAATCGACCACAACCGGCAGATCGTCCTTGAGGAGTTTGTCCAGCGTAGCACCCGTCGCGTTAATGACATCGCCATCAAATAATTCGTGGCCACAACGCCCGCATTTCGCACCGTCATCCATCCGATCGTCCGGAATGCGGTTTAAAGCCTGACAGTTGGCACATACGGTATTCATAACTAACCTCTGATAGAGCCGTGGAACAACGGCAGAACGCCGATAATGTTTCTGATATGTTACATATTATCAGTGAGCCTGTATAAATCGACAACGCGTTTTATTCAATGGGAACAATAGTCACAGGCTTTTGTACGAAATTATGGCTATGAGCTTGCACATCGGGTAATCTGCGCGCTTCGCGCAGCGCTGGTGGAGAAAAGCATGAACGACGAAATGAAAAACAAAAGCGGCAAGGTCAAAGTGATGTATGTCCGCAGTGATGATGACTCTGATAAACGCACCCAAAATCCGCGTACCGGAAAAGGTGGCGGGCGTCCGGCGTCTTCTCGTGCAGACGGTGGCCGTCGCCCCGCCCGCGATGACAGAAATAACCGCGGCGATGACCGCAAACGTGATGACCGTAAGCGTGACGATCGCAAACGCGATGATTTTGTCCGCGACGGTGGATCGCCATGGCGTACCGTTTCGCGCGCGCCCGGTGAAGAGGCGACCGAAAAAGCCGATCACGGCGGTATCAGCGGAAAAAGCTTTATCGATCCGGAAGTGCTGCGTCGTCAGCGTGCGGAAGAAACCCGTGTATATGGCGAGAACGCCTGTCAGGCCCTGTTCCAGAGCCGCCCGGAGTGTATCGTTCGCGCATGGTTTATCCAGAGCGTGACCCCGCGCTTTAAAGAAGCGCTGCGCTGGATGGCGGCGAACCGTAAAGCCTACCACGTGGTTGACGATGCCGAGCTGACAAAAGCGTCCGGGACTGAACACCACGGCGGCGTCTGCTTCCTGATCAAAAAACGTAACGGCACCACCGTGCAGCAGTGGGTCAGCCAGGCGGATGCCGATGACTGTGTGCTGGCGCTGGAAGATGTGGGTAACCCGCATAACCTGGGCGCTATGATGCGTAGCTGCGCGCACTTTGGCGTGAAAGGCGTTCTGTTGCAGGATGCCGCGCTGCTGGAATCCGGTGCGGCAATCCGTACCGCGGAAGGCGGTGCTGAGCATGTTCAGCCGATCACCGGCGACAGCGTGCTGGAGGCCCTTGAGCAATTCCGTAACGCGGGCTACACCATTGTCACCACCTCAAGCCGTGCCGCTACGCCGCTGTTTAAAGCGACGTTGCCGCGCAAAATGGTGCTGGTGTTAGGTCAGGAGCGCGATGGTCTGTCTGATGCGGCACTCTCCAGCGCTGACATGAGCGTTTCTATCGACGGCACTGGCAACGTTGAAAGCCTGAACGTATCCGTTGCGACCGGCGTGCTGCTGGCCGAATGGTGGCGTCAGAACAAGGCATAAGCCTTATATGTGCCGGGCCTGACCCGGCACATTCAAACCCTACTCACTCTCTGCCGGTAACACAGGCATCCAGTCAATCGGCTTTTCGCCACGCTTTTCCAGCCACTCATTCGTCAGAACAAAATGGTTACTGCCAAAGAAACCGCGATGCGCAGACAGCGGCGACGGGTGCGGTGCTTTCAGTACGTGATGGCGCTGACGATCGATAATCGCCCCTTTCTTTTGGGCATGTGAACCCCAGAGTAAAAACACGACGCCTTCACGATGCTCATTGATCAGGCTGATAACCTTATCGGTAAAGGTTTCCCATCCCAGACTGGCGTGGGAGTGTGCCTGACCCGCCCGGACGGTTAATACGGTATTCAGCAACAGCACGCCCTGGCGCGCCCAGCTTTCCAGATAACCGTGATTAGGGCGGGTGAAACCCGGAATCGTTCCTTCCAGCTCTTTATACATATTCAGCAGAGAAGGGGGAATGGCCACGCCCGGACGCACGGAAAATGCCAGTCCGTGAGCCTGCCCGGGACCATGGTACGGATCCTGCCCCAGTATAACCACCTTCACGTCGCTCAGTTCGGTGTAGCGAAAGGCGTTAAATACATCTTTCTGCGGTGGATAAATTGTCTGGCCGGCCTGCCGTTCAGCCGCAACGGTACTGAGGGTATTAATAAAATAGGGCTGCTGCTTCTCTTCTGCCAGCACGTCATGCCAGGTTAAAGGTGTTGTCATCTCGCTCTCCTGCGAATTTCATTCTCTGCCTAGCTTACCTGCTAATGCCTGGTGAGCAAAATTACCCGCGGAAAAGCGGCTAAGTGTCTCAATTTATGTTGAAAACCAGGCAGGGCAAGTTGAATTGGTAAATCATTAAAATTGATCTAAAACAAAAAATTCAGACCACACTCTTTATGTGGTTAGTGATTTTGTTGATTTAAATCAATAAATCACCCGGGTCTGAATGTTATATATACACACAACAAACAATGGTTTTACCAATTGGCCGCAAAAGGCCAGCATCAGTTAATGTAGCCTAAGGGAGGCAACACATGATTACAGGTATCCAGATTACTAAAGCTGCAAATGACGATCTGCTGAACTCTTTCTGGCTGCTGGACAGCGAGAAAAACGAAGCGCGCTGTGTAGTAGCGAAAGCAGGTTTTGCGGAAGACGAAATCGTTCCGGTGAGCAAACTGGGCGAAATTGAATACCGTGAAATTCCAATGCAAGTGCAACCAGAAGTGCGCGTGGAAGGTGGTCAGCACCTGAACGTTAACGTCCTGCGTCGTGAAACGCTGATGGATGCTGTTGAGAACCCAGAAAAATACCCGCAGCTGACCATCCGTGTGTCTGGCTATGCGGTGCGTTTCAACTCTCTGACTCCGGAACAGCAGCGCGACGTTATCGCCCGTACCTTTACTGAAAGCCTGTAAGGTTTCAGCTTCGGGGGTGGAATAAAAAGCCGGGAATGTCCCGGCTTTTTTTTACTCTTCAGTTTTTGTCTCTGGCGCAGCAGAACTTGGCTTACGGCGCTTACCAATATTTTTGGTATCGCGGTGGCGCTGCTTCACGCGCGGCTTCTCTTTTTCTTTCTCTTTTCTCTCAGCACGTTTCGCGAGCGCTTTCTTGGACGGTTTACCCGTCATTTTTTCACTCGGCGCACGTGTCGTCGGACGAAGTTCGTCAATCACACGAGCTTTTAGCGGCTCATCAACGTAGCGGCCAATTTTTTGGAGCAGCAGATGGTCGTGCGCTTCTACCAGAGAAATAGCAATCCCTTTGCGGCCCGCACGGCCGGTACGACCAATACGGTGCAGGTAAGTATCACCGCTGCGCGGCATATCAAAGTTGATCACATGGCTCACGTCCGGGATGTCGATCCCGCGCGCGGCAACGTCGGTTGCAACCAGCACATTCACGCGACCATCGGTCAGGCGCTTAATCCCTTCGGTACGCTTAACCTGTGCCATTTCACCTTCGAGATAGCAGTTGTTGATGCCAGCGTTGCGGAGCATTTCTGCCAGCTCATGCACGCGCTCGCGTTTACGTACGAAGACGATGGTACGGGTTGCTTCTTCCTGCTTCAGCAGATGTTTCAGCAACTCAACTTTATGCTCAAGGTTATCTGCGCGGTAGTACCACTGGTGGATCTTCTTACGCTCACGCGTCGATGGCGTAGCGGACACTTCCACCGGATCTTCCAGCAGACGTTCGGCGAAATCTTTAATGGCATCCCCTTCAAGGGTTGCCGAGAACAGCATTGTCTGGTTACGCCAGCGCGTTTCACCCGCGATGTGTTCGATATCCTGGGCAAAGCCCATGTCCAGCATGCGGTCAGCTTCATCGAGAATCAGCGTTTCCACCGCCCGGCAGTCGAAGTTCTCTTCTTTTATGTATTGCAGCAGACGGCCTGTCGTCGCGACAACGATATCCTGGTTTTCGCTGAACACTTCGGCGTGGTTCATATACGCTACGCCGCCGGTGATGGTCGCGATATCCAGATGGGTGTTCGCCGCCAGCTCACGCGCGTGTTCGGCAACCTGCATCGCCAGTTCACGGGTCGGGGTCAGGATCAAAATGCGCGGCGGCCCTGATTTTTTACGCGGAAAATCGAGCAAATGCTGCAACACAGGCAGCAAGTAGGCTGCTGTCTTCCCCGTGCCGGTTGGCGCAGAACCGAGCACATCGCGGCCCTCAAGCGCAGGCGGAATGGCCGCGGCCTGAATGGCGGTCGGGCGTGTAAAGCCTTTACTCTCAAGAGCATTGAGCAGGCTTTCATCGAGTTCAAGTTCGGAAAAAGTCGTTACAGTCATGTTCTACCTCTGTGTGGGGCGCTGATTATAGACGTTACGGCTGTAATCTTCATCTGTTTGTATGGATATCGCTTTTCGACCACTTCGCTTTCCCCTATGCTACTCCAGTTTCACACAGAAGGTTGCCCTGACATGTCTCAACTCAAAGCGCAGTTGCGCCGCGATGGTTTTACGTTTAAACAATTTTTTGTGGCGCACGATCGTTGCGCAATGAAAGTCGGTACAGACGGTATTTTACTGGGTGCATGGGCCCCTGTCGCAGGTGTAAAACGCATTCTGGATATTGGTACGGGCAGCGGACTTCAGGCGCTGATGCTGGCGCAGCGTACAGAAGAACACGTCACTATCGACGCCGTTGAGCTTGATCCTCAGGCGGCCCAGCAGGCAAGCGAAAACGCTGCCGATTCTCCGTGGGCAGAACGGATCAGGGTGGATTGTGCCGATGTCCTGACCTGGGCACCGGAGCAGACTGCGCGTTACGATTTGATCGTCAGCAATCCGCCGTATTTCACGCCAGGTGTGGAGTGTGGAACGCCGGAACGCGAGCAGGCACGTTACACCGGCTCGCTCGATCACAAGGCGCTACTGACCAGCGCGGCGGAACTCATCTCGGAAGAGGGATTTTTCTGCGTGGTCTTGCCCGAAAGCACGGGTAACACCTTCATTGAGATCGCTCGGGATATCGGCTGGAGTTTGCGTCTTCGTACCGATATTTCGGATACGGAAGGTCGCTTACCGCACCGCGTGTTGCTGGCGCTCTCGCCGAAAGAGGGGGAGTGCTTTACCGACAGGATGGTTATTCGCGGGCCAGACCAGCGTTATTCCGAAGATTACACTGCCCTGACCCAGGCCTTTTATCTGTTTATGTGAACCTGCGGCGTCAACACCGACGGGCCGGACGTTTCCAGCGGGTCGGGATAGTCCAGCGTATAATGCAGGCCACGACTCTCTTTGCGCATCATCGCACAGCGTACAATCAGCTCGGCAACCTGCACAAGGTTGCGCAGCTCCAGCAGATTATTGGAAACGCGGAAGTTGGCGTAATATTCATCAATTTCCTGCTGCAACATCATGATGCGGCGTAACGCGCGTTCCAGACGCTTCGTTGTGCGTACAATCCCGACATAATCCCACATGAGAAGCCGCAGCTCGTGCCAGTTATGCTGGATAACCACCAGTTCGTCCGGGTTCTCTACTCGACTTTCATCCCATGCTGGCAGGTGCGTTGTTGGACGTGCATAGGGCATGCGTTTGGTTATATCTTCCGCAGCCGACCATCCATACACCAGACACTCCAGCAATGAGTTTGATGCCATGCGATTCGCACCATGCAGGCCGGTGTAGCTGACCTCGCCGATCGCATACAAACCATCCACGTCGGTACAACCATGATCGTCAACCATCACCCCGCCACAGGTATAGTGGGCGGCAGGCACAATCGGCACCGGATCGCGGGTTAAATCGATACCCAGACTCCGCAGCTTTTCATAAATCATCGGGAAGTGCTGGCGAATAAAGTCTGCCGGTTTATGGCTAATGTCCAGATACATACAGTCCACGCCAAGCCGCTTCATCTCGTGGTCAATGGCGCGGGCCACGATATCCCGCGGGGCAAGTTCACCTCGGGGGTCGAAGTCCGGCATAAACCTGGAACCGTCCGGTCGCTTGAGATACGCGCCTTCGCCGCGCAAAGCTTCAGTTAACAGGAAGTTACGTGCCTGCGGGTGGAACAGGGCGGTAGGATGGAACTGATTAAACTCCATATTCGCTACGCGGCAGCCTGCGCGCCAGGCCATAGCGATACCGTCTCCGGAGGCGATATCCGGGTTAGTCGTGTACTGGTAAACCTTGGAGGCGCCGCCGGTCGCCAGCACAACGGCTTTAGCCTGGCAGGTTTCCACCTTCTCTTTATTCCGATTCCACACCCATGCGCCGACAACACGGCGCGTGCCGGGCAGGCCAATTTTATCGGAAATAATCAGGTCGACGGCGTTACTGCGCTCCAGCACCCGAATATTGGGATGGCTGAGGGCTTTGCTGACCAATGTGGTTTCAACCGCTTTTCCTGTTGCATCAGCAGCGTGCAGAATACGGCGATGGCTGTGCCCGCCTTCACGGGTCAGATGATAGCTCTCTTCACCATTAGGCTGAACCTGCGTATCAAACAGCACGCCCTGGTCGATAAGCCATTGCACGCAGTGGCGGGCATTGCTGGCGACAAACTCTGCGGCATGCTCATCCACGATCCCGGCACCGGCAATCAGAGTGTCTTCTACGTGTGAGGCAATGCTGTCCGTTTCATCAAACACGGCGGCAATACCGCCTTGTGCATAGAAGGTGGAACTTTCGCTCATCGGCCCTTTACTCAGCACGATTACGTTCTGATGTTCCGCCAGGCGCAGCGCGAGGGAGAGGCCAGCAGCACCGCTGCCGATAATCAGTACATCACAATGGAGTTCAGGCGTTGTATTCATGATGTTTGTTTAATTTACTAAACATGGTCTGGGCAGAATAGCATTGTGATGCGAGTTATCGCACGTTTTTTTTGAAGCGTGTTGCAATGACTAAACGGATGGCCGGAAGTTAAATCATCGCTAAATGAATGGAATTATTTTGCGAAGCAGATCGTTAGCTTCAGATTTTGTGGTGAAATAAAGCCTGTGTTGCGTTACTCTTCTGACGATAAAGTTAATGATTCTTGTCAGAAAGCGGGTGCGTATCGTGAACAGACTTATAATGAGAGAAAATGAACGGTCTGCGGCGCGATGAACAAAAACAAAGGCGTTACGGAACTTATTGAAGAACAGACGCTCTAATTCGGTGCTTGCTCAAAGTGCAATGTTGTTAGAGTGGCGTTTCGATAACGCGTGGAATTTGGTTTGGGGAGACATTACCTCGGATGAGCGAGCAGTTAACGGACCAGGTCCTGGTTGAACGGGTCCAGAAGGGAGATCAGAAAGCTTTTAACCTACTGGTGGTGCGCTACCAGCATAAGGTAGCGAGTCTGGTTTCCCGCTATGTACCGTCAGGCGATGTTCCTGATGTGGTACAAGAGTCTTTTATTAAGGCCTATCGCGCGCTGGATTCATTCCGGGGGGATAGTGCTTTTTATACCTGGCTGTATCGTATTGCAGTCAATACGGCTAAGAATTATTTGGTTGCTCAGGGGCGTCGTCCGCCTTCAAGTGATGTTGACGCTATCGATGCAGAAAACTTCGAAAGTGGCGGCGCGCTGAAAGAAATTTCGAACCCTGAGAACTTAATGTTGTCAGAAGAACTGAGACAAATCGTTTTTCGCACGATCGAGTCGCTCCCGGAAGATTTACGCATGGCAATTACGTTACGGGAGCTGGATGGCCTAAGCTATGAAGAGATAGCCGCCATCATGGATTGTCCGGTCGGCACGGTTCGTTCACGAATTTTCCGTGCGCGAGAAGCCATTGATAATAAAGTTCAACCGCTTATCAGGCGTTGACGATAGCGGGATACTGGAAAAGGTATTAGGCATGCAGAAAGAAAAACTTTCCGCTTTAATGGATGGTGAAATGCTGGATAGTGAGCTGCTCGATGAGTTGTCTCATTCTCCCGAAATGCAACAGACCTGGGAGAACTATCATCTTATCCGCGACACTCTGCGGGGTGATACCAGCGATGTTCTCCATTTCGATATCTCAGCACGCGTTATGGCGGCCATTGAGAACGAACCTGTTCATCAGACCACGCCGCTTATTCCTGAAGCGCAGCCTGCACCTCACCAATGGCAGAAAATGCCGTTCTGGCACAAGGTGCGTCCATGGGCCAGCCAGCTCACCCAGATGGGAGTCGCTGCGTGTGTATCGCTTGCAGTTATCGTTGGGGTCCAGCACTATAATACCCAGTCTGAAGCCAGTCAGCAGCCTGAAGCGCCAGTGTTCAATACGCTGCCGATGATGGGTAAAGCCAGTCCGGTTAGCCTGGGCGTACCGGCAGATGTCTCCGCAAGCGGCGGACAGCAACAGCAGGTACAGGAGCAGCGTCGTCGCATTAATGCGATGTTGCAGGATTACGAGTTGCAGCGTCGTCTGCACTCCGAGCAGCTTCAGTTTGAGCAGGCCCAAACCCAGCAGGCTGCTGTGCAGGTGCCAGGAAACCAAACTTTAGGAACGCAATCGCAGTAATGAAGCAACTTTGGTTCGCCATGTCTTTGATGGCGGGTAGCCTGTTCTTCTCTGCTAACGCCTCGGCTGATGTTTCATCCGGGGCGTTGTTGCAGCAAATGAATCTGGCCAGCCAGTCACTCAATTACGAGTTGGCATTTATTAGCATCAATAAGCAGGGTGTCGAATCGTTACGCTATCGCCACGCCCGCCTTGATAATCAGCCGCTCGCCCAGCTTTTACAGATGGATGGCCCGCGTCGGGAAGTGGTCCAGCGTGGGAACGAAATCAGCTATTTCGAGCCAGGCCTTGAGCCGTTTACGCTCAATGGTGACTACATCGTTGATTCCCTGCCATCGCTCATTTACACCGATTTTAAACGTCTCGCCCCCTACTATGATTTTATCTCGGTGGGGCGAACGCGTATTGCCGACAGGTTGTGCGAAGTGATCCGCGTAGTCGCGCGGGATGGGACACGTTACAGCTATATCGTCTGGATTGACGCAGAGACGAAGCTGCCGATGCGCGTTGATCTTCTCGATCGCGACGGTGAAACGCTGGAGCAGTTCCGCGTGATCTCCTTCGACGTGAACGGTCAGGTTGGCAACAGTATGCAGAATCTGGCCAAAGCCAGCCTGCCGCCTTTGCTTTCCGTACCTGCCGGCGATTCTGTCAATTTCAACTGGGTACCTTCCTGGATCCCGCAAGGATTCAGCGAAGTATCCAGCAGCCGTCGCCAGCTGCCGACTATCGAAACACCGGTTGAGTCGCGCCTCTATTCCGATGGGCTATTTAGCTTCTCGGTGAATATCAATCGCGCTACGGCGAACAGTTCCGAACAGATGCTCCGTACCGGTCGCCGGACGGTTAGCACGACGGTACGCGATAATGCGGAAATTACCATTGTTGGTGAATTACCGCCGCCAACAGCAAAACGTATTTCAGACAGCATTAAATTCAGGGCTGCGCAATGATTAAAGAGTGGGCGACGGTCGTATCCTGGCAGGATGGCGTAGCGCTTGTCAGCTGTGACGTTAAAGCATCATGCAGCAGCTGCGCTTCGCGAGCCGGTTGCGGCAGCCGCGTATTGAATAAGCTGGGGCCGCAAACGTCGCACACTATTGCTGTGTCGAGCGATCAGCCGCTGGTGGCAGGGCAAAAAGTGGAGCTCGGCATCGCTGAAGGCAGCCTGCTCACTTCCGCCATACTGGTTTACCTTTCTCCGCTCGCCGGACTTTTCGTGATGGGCGGGGTTTTCCAGATGCTGTTCGGCACAGATTTGGCCGCCATGTGCGGTGCCGCCTTGGGCGGTGTGGGCGGGTTCTGGCTTGCTAAAGGCGTTTCCCCAAGGCTTACCGCCCGGGAAGCCTGGCAGCCCGTCATTCTCAGCGTTGCACTGGCACCCGACCAACTTCGTGTTGAGACGCTCTCTTCTGAGGCCCGGTGATCTGCCGGGCTTTATTATTATTTACATCGCAATAAAGTAAACGCCGTCTCTTCGCGCTATACCTGACTCTAAGTGCATTTCCAGCAGACGAGGTTGTAGTGTAGAATGCTGCGTTTTCGCACTGAAAAACGTCAGGCTAAGAACAGCGGCCTCCAGGAATTCGTAAGGCATAATTATTTAACTATATGAAGAACATACGTAACTTTTCGATCATTGCTCACATTGACCACGGTAAGTCGACGCTGTCTGACCGTATTATCCAGATTTGCGGTGGCCTGTCTGATCGTGAAATGGCAGCCCAGGTTCTGGACTCCATGGACCTGGAACGCGAACGCGGTATTACCATTAAAGCCCAGAGCGTGACGCTCGACTATAAGGCTTCCGATGGTGAAACCTACCAGCTGAACTTTATCGACACCCCAGGGCACGTTGACTTCTCTTATGAAGTGTCACGCTCGCTGGCGGCCTGCGAAGGCGCGCTGCTGGTGGTGGATGCCGGGCAGGGCGTAGAGGCCCAGACGCTGGCAAACTGCTATACCGCCATGGAAATGGATCTCGAAGTGGTGCCGGTTCTGAATAAAATCGACCTGCCAGCCGCCGATCCTGAGCGCGTAGCGGAAGAAATTGAAGACATCGTCGGTATCGATGCGACCGATGCAGTGCGCTGCTCGGCAAAAACCGGCGTAGGTGTTCCGGATGTACTGGAACGTCTGGTGCGTGACATTCCGCCGCCGGAAGGTGACCCGGATGCGCCGCTCCAGGCGCTGATCATCGACTCCTGGTTTGATAACTACCTGGGCGTTGTCTCGCTGGTGCGTATTAAAAACGGCACCATGCGTAAAGGCGACAAAATCAAGGTCATGAGCACCGGGCAGGTCTACAACGCTGACCGCCTCGGCATCTTCACGCCAAAACAGGTTGACCGTACCGAACTGAAATGCGGCGAAGTGGGTTGGCTGGTCTGTGCAATTAAAGACATCCTCGGCGCGCCAGTGGGCGATACCCTGACCGGCGCACGTAACCCGGCAGATAAAGCGCTGCCAGGCTTCAAAAAGGTGAAACCGCAGGTTTATGCGGGTCTGTTCCCGGTCAGCTCCGACGATTACGAAAACTTCCGCGATGCGCTCGGAAAGCTGAGCCTCAACGATGCTTCCCTGTTCTATGAGCCAGAAAGCTCAACGGCGCTGGGCTTCGGCTTCCGCTGTGGCTTCCTCGGTCTGCTGCACATGGAGATCATTCAGGAACGTCTGGAGCGTGAATACGATCTGGATCTGATCACCACCGCCCCGACGGTTGTCTACGAAGTAGAAACCACGTCGAAAGAGGTCATCTACGTCGACAGCCCTTCCAAGCTCCCGCCGCTGAATAATATTCAGGAACTGCGCGAGCCTATCGCAGAGTGTCACATGCTGCTGCCGCAGGAGTTCCTCGGCAACGTGATCACCCTGTGTATTGAGAAGCGTGGCGTGCAGACCAACATGGTGTACCACGGTAACCAGGTGGCGCTGACCTATGAAATTCCGATGGCGGAAGTGGTGCTCGACTTCTTCGACCGTCTGAAGTCTACCTCCCGTGGCTATGCGTCACTGGACTACAACTTCAAACGCTTCCAGGCCTCGAACATGGTTCGCGTGGACGTGCTGATCAACGGCGAGCGAGTTGATGCCCTGGCGCTGATCACCCACAACGATAACGCACCGTACCGTGGTCGTGAGCTGGTTGAGAAGATGAAAGAGCTGATCCCGCGTCAGCAGTTTGACATTGCGATTCAGGCGGCCATTGGTAACCACATCATTGCCCGTTCAACCGTGAAGCAGCTGCGTAAAAACGTTCTGGCTAAGTGCTACGGCGGCGACGTCAGCCGTAAGAAAAAGCTGTTGCAGAAGCAGAAAGAAGGTAAGAAGCGTATGAAGCAGGTCGGTAACGTTGAGCTGCCGCAGGAAGCATTCCTTGCCATCCTTCATGTTGGTAAAGACGGAAACGGTAAATAACCTTAAGGAGTTGGCATGGCGAACATGTTTGCCCTGATCCTGGTCATCGCTACCCTGGTAACAGGTCTGTTATGGTGCCTGGATAAGTTTATCTTCGCCCCAAAACGCCGTGAACGTCAGGCTGCCGCGCAGGCAGCCACGGGCGATACGCTGGACGCGAAAACCCTGAAAAAAGTCGGCCCAAAACCGGGCTGGCTGGAAACAGGGGCATCGGTCTTCCCGGTGCTGGCGATTGTGCTGGTGGTGCGTTCATTTATCTATGAACCGTTCCAGATCCCGTCAGGATCGATGATGCCAACGCTGCTGATCGGTGATTTCATTCTGGTTGAGAAGTTTGCCTATGGCATCAAAGATCCGATCTACCAGAAAACGCTGATCGAAACGGGTCATCCGAAACGTGGCGACATCGTGGTGTTTAAATATCCGGAAGATCCACGGCTGGATTATATTAAACGCGCGGTAGGTCTGCCGGGCGATAAAGTAACCTACGATCCGATAGCGAAGGAAGTGAGGATTCAGCCAGGCTGTAGCTCTGGAACTGCATGTGAAAATGCGCTGCCAGTCACTTACTCCAACGTTGAGCCAAGTGATTTTGTGCAGACCTTCGCCCGCCGTAATGGCGGTGAAGCGACCAGCGGATTCTTCCAGGTGCCAAAAGGTGAAACCAAAGAGAACGGTATTCGTCTGGTTGAACGCAAAGAGACGCTGGGCGATGTCACTCACCGCATTCTGACCGTGCCAATCGCACAGGACCAGCTAGCAATGTACTACCAGCAGCCAGGCCAGCAGCTGGCGACCTGGATTGTGCCGCCGGGACACTACTTCATGATGGGTGACAACCGCGATAACTCTGCGGACAGCCGTTACTGGGGCTTTGTGCCGGAAGCGAATCTGGTCGGTAAAGCAACCGCTATCTGGATGAGTTTCGAGAAGCAGGAAGGCGAGTGGCCGACCGGCGTTCGCCTGAATCGTATTGGCGGAATTCATTAATTTTCGTCAAAAATAACACGTAGCGGCTTTTATTCACCGCTACGTGAATTATTTCAGCGATAAATCTCTTTGAACTAACGACATCCCCTGTCGTTGCGTATAGAATATTCCCCCGAAGTTTAAGGTTGGCCCTGCAAGGGTGCCACGGCACACGAAACCGCGTTGGTTTTCTCAGGTCGGTTTCGTGTGCTGCATTTTTGACGCATTCATTTATTGGTATCGCATGAACCCCATCGTAATTAATCGGCTTCAACGGAAGCTGGGCTACACTTTTCATCATCAGGAGTTGTTGCAACAGGCATTAACCCATCGCAGTGCCAGCAGCAAACATAATGAGCGTCTCGAGTTTTTGGGCGACTCTATTTTAAGTTTCGTGATTGCAAATGCGCTTTATCATCGTTTTCCGCGTGTGGACGAAGGTGATATGAGCCGCATGCGCGCCACGCTGGTGCGCGGCAACACCCTCGCTGAAATCGCACGCGAGTTTGAGCTGGGTGAGTGTCTGCGTCTGGGGCCGGGTGAGCTGAAAAGTGGTGGGTTCCGACGTGAATCCATTCTTGCCGATACGGTCGAGGCTTTAATCGGTGGCGTGTTCCTGGACAGCGATATCCAGACCGTAGAAAAGATGATCCTGAACTGGTATCAGACCCGTCTGGACGAAATCAGCCCGGGCGATAAACAAAAAGATCCGAAAACGCGTCTGCAAGAATATTTGCAGGGTCGTCACCTCCCGCTGCCATCCTATCTGGTGGTGCAGGTACGTGGCGAAGCGCACGATCAGGAATTTACCATCCATTGCCAGGTCAGTGGCCTGAGTGAACCGGTGGTCGGCACGGGTTCAAGCCGTCGTAAGGCTGAACAGGCTGCCGCCGAACAGGCGTTAAAAATGCTGGAGCTGGAATGAGCGAAGAAAAAACGTATTGCGGATTTATTGCCATCGTCGGACGTCCGAACGTTGGTAAATCCACCCTGTTGAATAATCTGCTTGGACAGAAGATTTCCATTACCTCGCGTAAGGCGCAGACCACGCGTCACCGCATCGTCGGTATCCATACTGAAGGCGCTTATCAGGCGATCTACGTCGATACCCCGGGCCTGCACATGGAAGAGAAGCGTGCCATCAACCGTCTGATGAACAAGGCGGCGAGCAGCTCCATTGGCGACGTAGAGCTGGTGATTTTCGTTGTGGAAGGCACCCGCTGGACGCCGGACGACGAAATGGTCCTGAACAAGCTGCGTGACGGCAAAACGCCGGTGATCCTCGCGGTCAATAAAGTGGACAACGTGCAGGAAAAAGCCGATCTGCTGCCGCATCTGCAATGGCTGGGCAGCCAGATGAACTTCCTGGACATCGTCCCGCTGTCTGCGGAAACGGGTCTGAACGTCGATACCATCGCGGGCATCGTGCGTAAACATCTGCCGGAAGCGACTCATCACTTCCCGGAAGACTACATCACCGATCGCTCTCAGCGTTTTATGGCGTCTGAAATCATCCGTGAGAAGCTGATGCGTTTCCTGGGCGCTGAACTGCCGTACTCTGTGACGGTGGAGATCGAGCGTTTCCAGAGCAACGAGCGTGGCGGCTACGATATTAACGGTCTGATCCTCGTTGAGCGAGAAGGGCAGAAGAAGATGGTGATCGGCAATAAAGGTGCCAAGATCAAAACTATCGGAATCGAAGCCCGTAAAGACATGATGGACATGTTTGAAGCACCGGTTCACCTGGAACTGTGGGTGAAAGTGAAATCTGGCTGGGCCGATGATGAGCGTGCGCTGCGCAGCCTCGGTTACGGCGAAGATCAGTAACCTAAGACGACGAGCATATGGATGGATGGCAGCGCGCCTTTGTCCTGCATAGTCGTCCCTGGAGCGAAACCAGCCTGATGCTGGACGTCTTCACGGAAGAGTCCGGTCGCGTGCGCCTTGTTGCCAAAGGCGCACGTTCCAGACGTTCTAATCTGAAAGGTGCCTTGCAGCCTTTCACCCCGCTGCTGGTCCGCTTTGGCGGGCGAGGGGAAGTCAAAACCCTGCGCAGTGCTGAAGCCGTCTCCCTGGCGCTTCCTCTTTCTGGTATCACGCTCTACAGCGGTTTGTATGTCAACGAACTCATTTCACGGGTTCTTGAACATGAGACCCGCTTCTCTGAACTTTTCTTTGATTACCTGCACTGTATTCAGGCACTTGCTGGCGCAACCGGCACCCCTGAGCCTGTGCTGCGTCGTTTCGAACTGGCGCTGCTCGGGCACCTTGGTTACGGCGTTGATTTTCTGCACTGTGCGGGAAGCGGAGACGAGGTAGAAGACACCATGACCTACCGCTATCGTGAGGAAAAGGGCTTTATTGCCAGTGTCGTCGTCGATAACAGCACTTTTACCGGGCGCCAGCTCAGAGCACTGTATGAACGCGAGTTCCCGGACGCCGACACCCTGCGTGCGGCAAAACGCTTTACCCGAATCGCGCTCAAGCCGTATCTTGGGGGCAAACCTTTAAAGAGCCGCGAATTATTCAGGCAGTTTATGCCGAAACGCTAATGTTTTACCCCTCACCCCAGCCCTCTCCCGGAGGGAGAGGGAGAAGGTAAATGACCAAAAATACCGAGGATTGTCATGGCTGAATTACTGTTAGGCGTCAATATCGATCACATCGCCACGTTACGTAATGCACGCGGTACCGCGTATCCCGATCCGGTTCAGGCGGCATTTATCGCTGAGCAGGCTGGCGCCGACGGCATTACCGTCCACCTGCGTGAAGATCGTCGCCACATCACTGACCGCGACGTGCGCATCTTGCGTCAGACGCTGGATACCCGCATGAACCTCGAGATGGCGGTGACAGAAGAGATGCTGGCGATTGCCTGCGAGACCAAACCGCATTTCTGCTGCCTGGTGCCGGAAAAGCGTCAGGAAGTGACCACCGAAGGCGGTCTCGATGTGGCCGGGCAGCTCGACAAAATGCGCGATGCCTGCAAACGCCTGGCGGATGCCGGTATCCTGGTATCTTTATTTATCGACGCTGATTTCACCCAGATTAAAGCCGCTGCCGACGTGGGTGCGCCGTATATTGAAATTCACACCGGCTGCTATGCCGATGCCGAAAACGACGCAGCGCAGGCGAAAGAGCTGGAGCGAATCGCCAAAGCGGCAACCTACGCCGCGAGCCTGGGACTGAAGGTGAACGCCGGTCACGGCCTGACCTATCACAACGTAAAAGCCATTGCTGCCCTGCCGGAAATGCATGAGCTGAACATTGGCCACGCCATTATTGGTCGTGCGGTGATGAGTGGCCTGAAAGAGGCGGTGTCCGAGATGAAGCGCCTGATGCTGGAAGCGCGTCAGTAATGGCTATTCTGGGCTTAGGCACCGACATCGTCGAAATAGCCCGCATTGAAGCGGTGATCGCCCGCAGCGGCGATCGCCTCGCAAGACGCGTGCTGAGCGATAACGAATGGGCTATCTGGGAGGCGCATCAACAGCCGGTGCGCTTTCTGGCAAAGCGCTTCGCGGTAAAAGAGGCGGCGGCGAAAGCGTTCGGCACGGGCATTCGTAACGGCCTGGCGTTTAACCAGTTTGAAGTGTTTAACGATGAGCTGGGTAAGCCACGTCTGCGTTTATGGGGCGAGGCGCTTAAGCTGGCGGAAAAGCTGGGCGTGGCGCACATGCACGTAACGCTTGCAGATGAACGCCACTATGCCTGTGCGACGGTGATTATTGAGAGTTAAATTTTGTCCGCATGGTGCATCAGGACAAACTTATCCCACAACTGTTCTTCGTTCTCGACGTGTGCCGGATCTTTTAAGATCGTATTGGGAATTGGACACACCTTCTGGCAGGTCGGCGTTTCATAGTGGCCGATGCATTCGGTGCAGCGGTCGCTGTTAATCTCATAAATGCTGTCGCCCATCGAAATCGCCTGGTTCGGGCATTCGGGTTCGCACATATCGCAGTTGATGCATTTTTTGGTGATTAACAGCGCCATCAGGAAATTCTCAGAAACATCACAAACAGGGCGGGCATTATACGCTCATTCGTTGTTCAAACCAGTTTTTTTACCAGCTCTTCGCTGTGCCGAATACGTTCTGGCGCACGCTCCAGATCCTGCTGAACCAGCGCCATAAACAGCAGGTCCGTCAGCATCATCTGCGCACTCGTCGACGAAATCGCCGCGCTGCGAGTGGCCTGTTCCTCGGCAATGGTATACAGGCAGCGGGTTGCCCGTTGCTGGAGCGCATTCGGGCTAAATCCGGTAATCGCCAGAATTTTTCCCCCTACGCGCAGGGCTTCGTCAGTGGCCATATTAATTTCACGTCGCTCGCCGGAATAGGAGATGGCCAGCAGTAAATCGTCAGGATCCATGGCCTGCACGGTCGCCAGCAGCGCGTGCATATCCTGTTCAACGATGGCGTTATAGCCGATTTTTGTCAGCTTCCAGCCAAAGTTACGCGCAACCAGTCCGGAGGCGCCGATCCCGGTCAACACAATGCGCCGCGCGTCGCGAAGCATGGCTACGCTTTCCAGCAGCTTCTCTTCCGTGTTCACATCCAGCGTGGCATGCATTGCCGCCACGTTCTCCTTGATCAGCTTTTCGCCCACCAGACGCATCGGATCGTCGCCACGGATCTGGTTATGCACCGGCATTGACTGCGGATTCGGGTTGCTCACCAGTGCTTCACTGATCGCCAGCTTTAGCGCCGGAAAGCCCTTATAGCCTATTTTCTGGGCGAATTTCACCACGCTCGACTGACTCACTCCGGCTTCGCCTGCCAGCTGCTGGGAGCTGAGGTGTCGCGCGCGATCGGGCTGAGAAAGTAAAAAATCCGCCAGCTTTTTATCACTCTGGGCAAACCCTGCGTAGCGCTGACGAATACGAATTAAACAGTTCATACGGTCTCCTGGCGAAAATGTGATTACCCGCGCAAATACGAATTTTGCTCGCCTGAATGAATTTTATATTCCATTATAGTGCGTTTATTATGAATTAAAAATTCCAGAGGTAAATAACATGAATCTTGGCTCTCTTGTTTCTGAAACGCGTAACCCGCAAACCATGGATCTTGATGCACTGTCCACGCTGGAGCTGGTAAACCGCTTTAATCAACAGGATACCCTCGTCGCGCTGGCAGTCAAAGAGACATTGCCTGAGGTAGCAAAAGCCGTAGACGCCGCTGCCGACGCTCTCAAAGCAGGAGGACGCATTATTTATATGGGAGCGGGAACCAGCGGGCGCCTCGGTGTGCTGGATGCCTCAGAATGTCCGCCGACTTTTGGCGTTCCGCACGGGCTGGTCGTTGGCCTGATTGCCGGTGGCCCCGGCGCGCTGCTGAAAGCGGTAGAAGGGGCAGAAGACAATAAACAGCTTGGTGAAGATGATCTCAGGGCGCTGAACCTGACCGCGCAGGATCTGGTGGTCGGCCTGGCGGCTTCTGGTCGTACGCCGTACGTCATTGGTGGACTGGAATATGCCAGACAGACCGGGTGCACCACAGTGGCCATCTCCTGTAACCCGGGCTCGCCGATTGCGAAGGTGGCCGCCATTGCCATCTCTCCGGTCGTCGGGCCGGAAGCGCTCACCGGTTCCACACGGCTGAAGTCGGGTACCGCGCAGAAGCTGGTGCTCAATATGATTTCCACCGGCGCGATGGTGAAATTTGGCAAGGTCTACCAAAACCTGATGGTGGATATGCAGGCCACTAACATCAAGCTGGTGGACAGAGCGTGTCGCATGGTGATGGAAGCGACAGGCGCCAGTCGTGAAGAGGCGGAAAAGGTGCTTCAGCAGACCGATCACGATGTAAAACCCGCCATTCTGATGATATTAACCGGGCTGGATGCAGCCGCGGCCAGAGCCAGACTCGAAGCCCATCACGGGTTTTTACGGGCGGCATTAGAACACCAATAAGAGGCGTGTATGGACAAAACAGCAGCGCTCGCCAGCGACATCCTGCTCGGGATCGGTGGGGAAAAAAATATTCAGCGTCTTGAGAACTGTATGACGCGTGTTCGCGTCGAGGTGCATAACGACGAACAGCTTGATTTGACGCGCCTTAAGCAGCTTCCCGGCGTGAGCGGGTACGTTAAGCAGGGGCAACAGCACCAGTTGATTGTCGGTCCGGGCAAAGCGGCGCAGGTGGTTGATGCCATGCGCGCCCTGATGACGGTCGGTGAAACGGCTCCCGCCTTTGACGATGCGGAACGCACCAAAGCGCAGGCGAAAGCCAAATACAAAGCCCCTATGAGCGATGCGCTGCGCCAACTGGCTAACGTCTTTATTCCGCTGATCCCGGCGTTTATCGCGTCGGGGCTGATCACCGGGATTATCAATATTCTTAAGCGTCCGGATATTGTCGGGGATTTTGCCACGCAGTATCCGAACCTGCTGGGTATTCTGGCGATTTTCGGCAGCGCGGTGTTTGCCATCATGAACATTCTGGTGGGGGTGAACACGGCCAAAGTGTTTGGCGGCTCGCTGGCGATGGGCGGCGTTATGGCGGGTATCCTCTCCAGCCCGCAACTGGCGCAGATTACGCTGTTTGGCGAGGCGCTTCAGCCTGGCCGCGGCGGGGTGATTGCCGTGCTGCTGGTGGTCATTCTGATGTGCTGGATCGAGAAAAAGCTGCGCGCGGTGCTGCCAGGCTCGATTGAGCTGATCCTCAACCCGCTGCTGACCACATTGATTACCGGGAGCGTGGCGATTGTGGCGCTGCAACCGTTAGGCGGCGCCATCTCTGAAGCCATCGCCCACGGCGCATCTCTGGCTATCGATCGCGGTGGGTTATTGGTGGGGGCTGTGCTGTCCGGAACCTTCCTGCCGTTAGTGCTGACCGGTCTGCATCAGGGGCTAGTGCCGATTCACGTCGAACTGGTACAGGCGCACGGCTATAACGCCCTGCTGCCGATCCTGTCGATGGCGGGCGTTGGGCAGGTCGGCGCGGCCATCGCGGTGCTGATGAAAACCCGCAACGCACGTCTGAAAAAGGTCATTAAAGGGGCGTTGCCGGTCGGGTTGCTCGGTATCGGCGAGCCGCTGATTTTCGGCGTTACGCTGCCGCTGGGCAAGCCGTTCCTGGCCGCCTGTCTCGGTGGCGCGGTGGGCGGGGCGTTGATTAGCTACTGGAAAGTGGCGACCGTTATCACCTTCGGGATTTCCGGTTTACCGCTGGCATTAACCATCGTGACCGGAAAAGTGATGCTCTATCTGTTAGGCTATCTGGTAGCGGTGATCGCCGGGTTCCTGTTTACCTGGCTATTAGGATTCAACGACCCAGAGGAGTAAGGTTTGGCAAATCACGAGCGTCGCGTTGTCTTTTTTGATCTGGATGGAACGCTGCATCAGCAGGATATGTTCGGCACCTTTATGCGCTATCTGCTGCGGCGCCAGCCCCTTAACGCGTTGCTGGTATTGCCCCTGTTACCCGTTATTGGCATCGCGCTACTGGTGAAAGGCCGTTCAGCGCGCTGGCCGATGAGCCTGCTGCTCTGGGGATGCACGTTTGGTCATAGCGAAGCGCGTCTTAAGCAGCTTGAACAGGATTTTGCCCACTGGTTTCGCGGGCACGTCGCCGCGTTTCCCGTGGTCCAGGCGCGCCTGACCAGCTATCTCGACGCCAACGATGCTGATATCTGGCTGATTACCGGCTCCCCGCAGACGCTGGTAGAGCAGGTCTATTTTGATACGCCCTGGCTGCCGCGCGTAAACCTTATCGCCACGCAGATCGCGCGCGGCTACGGCGGCTGGGTGCTTACCCTGCGCTGCCTCGGACATGAAAAAGTGGTGCAGCTGGAGAAACGCATCGGTACGCCGCTGCGTCTGTACAGCGGCTACAGCGACAGCAAGCAGGACAACCCGCTTCTCTATTTTTGCCAGCACCGCTGGCGCGTCACCCCTCTGGGCGAACTTCAGCAACTCGAATAGTCTTATCTGTACCGGCTGTGTATAATGCCGCCCGCTTTTCGACTGGAGTATCAGCCCTTGTCCAACCCTGAACACAATCATGAATACTGGATGCGCCACGCGCTGGCGCTGGCTCAGCGCGCCTGGGAAGAGGGCGAAGTTCCCGTGGGCGCGGTGCTGGTCCATAACAATCAGGTAATTGGTGAAGGGTGGAACCGTCCGATTGGCCGTCACGATCCTACCGCGCATGCTGAAATTATGGCGCTGCGTCAGGGCGGACTGGTGCTGCAAAACTATCGTCTGCTTGATACCACCCTGTACGTCACCCTTGAACCGTGCGTGATGTGCTCCGGGGCGATGGTGCACAGCCGAATCGGTACGCTGGTGTTTGGTGCGCGGGATGAAAAAACGGGCGCTGCTGGTTCACTGATGGACGTGCTTGGGCATCCGGGGATGAACCACCAGGTGAAAACTATCGGCGGGGTACTTGCACCAGAATGTTCGGGTCTGTTAAGTGACTTTTTTCGAATGCGTCGGCAGCAGAAAAAGCAACAAAAGGCAGAATTGAAACCGCAGGGTGATTAAGCTCGTCCGGTGCGACCACCGGATAGCTTTCAGCCAGCTGTTGCGCCTCGGCCGCCTCTTTTTCTTTCTCCAGCAGATATCCCACCAGGCTTATCTGATACTTACGAATATTTTCCACGTAGGCATACGCTTCATGCCCGCGCGCATAGCCGTACGTCAGCTTCTGGTACCACTGTTTCTGGCTAAGCAGCGGCAGGCGCTGTTTTACATCTGACCAGCTGTCCGGGTTACCTTTGGTTTTTGCCGTCAGCGTCCGCGCGTCGAGCATATGGGCATAACCCATGTTATAGGCGGCCAGCGCAAACCAGATCCGCTCCCCTTCAGGAACCGTCTCCGGCACTTTCGCCATCATATCCTGTAAATATTGCGCGCCGCCGCTGATGCTCTGTTCCGCATCGGTTCGATCGCTAATGCCGAGGCTCTGCGCGGTATTTTTGGTCAGCATCATCAACCCGCGAACGCCCGTGGGGGAGGTGGCCTGAGCATCCCAGTGCGATTCCTGGTAGGAAATTGCCGCCAGTAACTTCCAGTCAATCTCCTGAGCGTACTTCTCGAACAGCGGTTGCAGGTCCGGCAGCACGCTATCCACCGCGCGCAGGAAGGTGCGGGTGTCAACGTAATCAAAATCGTCACCGTGACCGAGATATTTCTCTTCCAGACGCGCCAGGGTGCCGTCTTCATTGATGGAATTAAAGAAATCGAGCATAGCCGCAGAGACGGTTTGATCGTCGTCTAACTGGGTAAACCAGGTTACCGGCTGTTCATCGGTCACATCCAGCGCCACGGCGATTTCAGGATGAACGCGCTGGAAAAGGCTGATCGCCACCGAATCAGCAATGGTATAGGCCAGCTTTTTATCTTTTACCTGCTCCAGCAATTCGGTAGTGCCGAGTTTAGGATCGACCGTCCAGCTGAGGTTCGGGTATTTTTTCTCTTTCAACGCCCGCAGATCGTCAATCACCACATGGCCCGGCGCAATGGTCAATTGCTGGTCGGTAATGTCGGCCAGTGAGCGCGGGCGCAAGCTACCCACACGATAAACCACCTGCTGCGACACAGAGTAATAGGTCGGGCCCGGCTGATAATTTTTGCTGCGTTCGCTGTTGTACACCAGACCTGCGGCGAGAATATCGGCACGGTCATGGTCTAAATCATCAAACAGCTGGTTGATGTTCTGCCGCACGGTGACTTTCAGCTTCACGCCCAGATAGTCCGCAAACAGCTGTGCCAGTTCGTAATCAAGACCAATGGTTTTACCGTTGATATCGTCGTATATAAGCGGAGAGGAGAGGGTACTGACGCGCAACTCCCCCCGCTCCTGAATGGCGGCGATACGGTTTTCGGCTTTGCCGAACCAGGGGATAGACGGCCAGAGGGCCACTGCCAGCAGCAACGTAACAATGCCGATGAGCAGATAATTAATCTTTAATTTTTTCAATTAGTTAATTCTCTGCGACGCCGGTTGCCTCAGTGTGCTGTAGTCATGTTAAGAGTAGAGTTTGCCATTGATTGAGCGGCATTTTGCGCAAAGTAGCGCCAGTTGGCAACCAATTAGAGAGACAGGTCACATCTATTGTTAAACAAAAAGGATGATTTTATTTCGACGCAAACGGTTTCGTCAGCGCTCAGGATTCTCTATAATGACGCCCGTTTTCCCCCCTTGCGCACACTGTAAGCGCCCCGGCGCTTCGAAGACGAGAGACTTATGATGGAAATTCTGCGTGGTTCGCCTGCACTGTCTGCCTTCCGTATTAATAAACTGCTGGCACGTTTTCAGGCGGCCGACCTTCCGGTAAGCAATATTTACGCTGAGTATGTCCATTTTGCTGACCTGAATGCCCCCCTGAATGCAGAGGAGCGCGTACAACTGGAACGTCTGCTTAAATATGGCCCAAGCCTGAGCAGCCATACGCCGACCGGCAAATTAATCCTCGCCACGCCACGTCCTGGCACCATCTCCCCCTGGTCTTCCAAAGCCACCGACATCGCTCACAACTGCGGCCTGAGCCAGATTAACCGTCTGGAGCGCGGCGTGGCGTACTATGTGAAAGCGTCAACCCTGAGCGACGCGCAGTGGCAGGCCGTCACAGCGGAGCTGCACGACCGCATGATGGAGAGCGTGTTTGACTCTCTGGATGATGCGCAGAAACTGTTCTCCCACCATCAGCCTGCGCCGGTACAGAGCGTGGATCTGCTGGGGCAGGGGCGTCAGGCGTTGATCGACGCAAACCTGCGTCTTGGTCTGGCGCTCGCAGAAGATGAAATCGACTACCTTCAGGATGCATTCGTTAAGCTGAATCGCAACCCGAACGACATCGAACTGTATATGTTCGCGCAGGCCAACTCCGAGCACTGCCGCCACAAAATTTTCAACGCCGACTGGATTATCGACGGCGAACAGCAGCCGAAGTCGCTGTTCAAAATGATCAAAAACACCATGGAGCAAACCCCTGACCACGTGCTGTCTGCCTATAAAGACAACGCCGCGGTGATGGAAGGTTCCGAGGTGGGCCGCTTCTTCGCCGACCGCGAAGCAGGGCGCTATGACTTCCACCAGGAGCCTGCGCATATCCTGATGAAAGTGGAAACCCACAACCACCCGACGGCCATCTCTCCGTGGCCGGGTGCGGCGACCGGCTCCGGCGGTGAAATCCGTGACGAAGGTGCGACCGGTCGCGGCGCGAAACCAAAAGCGGGTCTGGTCGGTTTCTCCGTTTCCAACCTGCGTATCCCGGGCTTTGAACAGCCGTGGGAAGAAGATTTCGGCAAGCCAGAGCGCATTGTGACCGCGCTGGATATCATGACCGAAGGCCCGCTGGGCGGCGCGGCGTTCAACAATGAATTTGGTCGTCCGGCGCTGAACGGTTACTTCCGTACCTACGAAGAGAAAGTGGACAGCCACAACGGCGAAGAGCTGCGCGGCTACCACAAACCAATTATGCTGGCGGGCGGGATCGGCAACATTCGCGCCGATCACGTGCAAAAAGGTGAGATCGTCGTGGGCGCGAAGCTGATCGTGCTCGGCGGCCCGGCCATGAACATTGGTCTGGGCGGTGGTGCAGCCTCGTCTATGGCTTCCGGCCAGTCTGATGCGGATCTCGACTTCGCGTCCGTGCAGCGCGACAACCCGGAAATGGAGCGCCGCTGTCAGGAAGTGATCGACCGCTGCTGGCAGCTCGGCGATGCCAACCCGATTCTGTTCATCCACGACGTGGGCGCGGGTGGACTCTCTAACGCCATGCCGGAACTGGTGAGCGACGGCGGTCGCGGCGGGCGCTTCAACCTGCGCGATATCCTGAGCGATGAGCCAGGCATGAGCCCGCTGGAAATCTGGTGTAACGAATCCCAGGAGCGCTACGTGCTGGCGGTTGCTGCCGATCAGCTGCCGCTGTTTGACGAGCTGTGCCGCCGCGAGCGCGCGCCGTATGCCGTCATCGGTGAAGCGACCGAAGAGCAGCACCTGACTCTCAGTGATACCCATTTCGACAACCAGCCGATCGATCTGCCGCTCGACGTGCTTCTCGGCAAAACGCCGAAGATGACCCGCGACGTTACAACCCGCAAAGCGGCGGGTAAAGCGCTGGATCGTCAGGGCATTATTGTGGCGGAAGCGGTTAACCGCGTGCTGCACCTGCCTGCGGTGGCGGAGAAAACCTTCCTGGTCACCATCGGCGACCGTACCGTGACCGGTATGGTGTCACGCGATCAGATGGTCGGCCCGTGGCAGATCCCGGTCGCTAACTGCGCCGTGACCACCGCGAGCCTCGACAGCTACTACGGCGAAGCGATGGCGCTGGGTGAACGCACCCCGGTGGCTCTGCTGGACTTCGCCGCTTCTGCCCGTCTGGCGGTCGGTGAAGCGCTGACCAATATCGCCGCGACGCAGATTGGCGACATCAAACGCATCAAACTTTCCGCGAACTGGATGGCCGCTGCCGGTCACCCTGGCGAAGACGCGGGCCTGTACGAAGCGGTAAAAGCGGTGGGTGAAGAGCTGTGTCCTGCGCTCGGCCTGACCATTCCGGTGGGTAAAGACTCCATGTCGATGAAAACCCGCTGGCAGGAAGGCAGCGAGCAGCGCGAGATGACTTCGCCTCTGTCGCTGGTGATCACCGCGTTTGCGCGCGTGGAAGACGTGCGTCATACCGTTACGCCGCAGCTTTCCACTGAAGATAACGCCCTGCTGCTGATTGACCTCGGCAAAGGCCATAACGCGCTGGGTGCCACCGCGCTGGCACAGGTTTACCGCCAGCTCGGCGAAAAGCCAGCCGACGTGCGGGACGTCGCACAGTTGAAAGGCTTCTACGACGCAATTCAGGCGCTGGTGGCGCAGCGTAAGCTGCTTGCCTACCATGATCGTTCCGATGGCGGCCTGCTGGTGACGCTGGCAGAGATGGCCTTCACCGGCCACTGCGGCGTTGAAGCAAACATTGCAACGCTTGGTGAAGACCGCCTGGCGGTGCTGTTTAACGAAGAGCTGGGTGCCGTCATTCAGGTACGCGCCGCAGATCGCGACGCGGTGGAAGCGATTCTGGCGCAGCACGGTCTGGCAGACTGCGTGCACTATCTCGGTAAAGCGGTGCAGGGCGACCGTTTCGTGATTGAAGCCGACGGCCACCCGGTGTTCAGCGAAAGCCGCACCACGTTGCGTATGTGGTGGGCGGAAACCACCTGGCAGATGCAGCGCCTGCGTGACAACCCGGAATGTGCCGATCAGGAGCATAACGCGAAGGCGAACGACAACGATCCTGGCCTGAACGTGAAGCTCACCTTCGACATCAACGAAGACATTGCCGCGCCGTACATTGCGACCGGTGCGCGTCCTAAAGTGGCCGTGCTGCGCGAACAGGGCGTTAACTCCCACGTTGAGATGGCAGCGGCCTTCCACCGGGCGGGCTTTGACGCCATCGACGTCCACATGAGCGACCTGCTGGCAGGGCGTACCGGGCTGGATGATTTCCAGGCACTGGTAGCCTGCGGGGGGTTCTCCTACGGTGACGTGCTGGGCGCGGGCGAAGGCTGGGCGAAGTCCATCCTGTTCAACAGCCGCGTACGTGACGAGTTTGAAACCTTCTTCCATCGTCCGCAGACGCTGGCGCTGGGGGTGTGTAACGGCTGCCAGATGATGTCTAACCTGCGCGAGCTGATCCCGGGCAGCGAAGCCTGGCCGCGCTTTGTGCGTAACCAGTCTGACCGCTTTGAAGCGCGCTTCAGCCTGGTAGAAGTAACCCAAAGCCCGTCCCTGCTGTTGCAGGGGATGGTCGGTTCGCAGATGCCAATCGCGGTTTCGCACGGTGAAGGTCAGGTTGAAGTCCGTGATGCGGCGCACCTGGCTCAGCTTGAAAGCAAAGGACTAGTGGCGCTGCGCTTTGTTGATAACTTTGGCAAGGTCACCGAAACCTATCCGGCTAACCCGAACGGTTCGGCAAATGGCATTACCGCGGTCACCAGCGAAAGCGGTCGGGTGACGATTATGATGCCGCACCCGGAGCGTGTCTTCCGTACCGTGAGCAACTCCTGGCACCCGGAAAACTGGGGCGAGGACAGCCCGTGGATGCGCATTTTCCGCAACGCACGTAAACAACTAGGTTAAGTTTCAACGCCCTGACTGTAGGCCCGGTAAGCGCGAGCGCCACCGGGCTTTTTTGTCTCTGTCGCAAAATCGCGACAACTCTCTGGTCTGAGTGTCTCCAAAAGGAGACATTTAACCTGTTGATTTATATGCGGCAGGACAGGTTCCCGTTAAGGTGTTGCTTAATAGCGACACTTAGC
Organism: Enterobacter hormaechei subsp. hoffmannii; assembly: GCF_001729745.1. Classification (GTDB taxonomy): domain Bacteria; phylum Pseudomonadota; class Gammaproteobacteria; order Enterobacterales; family Enterobacteriaceae; genus Enterobacter; species Enterobacter intestinihominis. Next base: position 3,279,617 of record NZ_CP017186.1, on the reverse strand, counting down.
CTGGAAATCATTCACGTAACAATCAATACGTTTTGATAATAAAAATATTACTAATCATAAGGATAGCATTAATTTTTGCAATCTGGCACGCGTGTTGCATAATAGTAACCAGTGGCTCATTCACCTTCTTATGTCAGCCCCTTCGGGACGTGCTACATAAACTTCGAATGACGCACAAAAAGGTGCCTGCCGTCCAACTACTGATTATTGCAATGCTTTATCAGGCCAGGGCGAAACGTCGAGTTAGGCACCGCCTTATTCCATGACAAAGCCGGGTTTTTACCCGGCTTTGTTGTATCTGAAGGGCAGACTCAGTTACGCTCTCCTCAAACCCGGATGAAGAGAGTAATGTGTTGAAACGCTGGCCCGCTTTCCCTCGCTCCCTGCGACAGCTCGTTATGATGGCCTTCCTGCTGATCCTGCTACCTTTGCTGGTTCTGGCCTGGCAGGCCTGGCAAAGCCTGAACGCGTTAAGTGCACAGGCGGCCCTGACTAACCGCACCACGCTTATTGATGCTCGCCGTAGCGAGGCGATGACCAACGCCGCGCTTGAGATGGAGCGTAGCTATCGCCAGTACTGCGTGCTTGACGATCGCACGCTGGAGAGGGTCTATCAGAACCAGCGTAAACGCTACAGCGAAATGCTGGACGCCCACGCCGGGGTGCTGCCAGATGACAAACTCTATCAGGCGCTGCGTCAGGATCTGAACGATCTGGCGCAGCTCCAGTGCAAAAACAGCGGTCCTGATGCCGCCGCCGCCGCCCGACTTGAAGCCTTCGCGAACGCCAATACGGAGATGGTTCAGTCCACCCGTACGGTTATCTTTTCCCGTGGTCAGCAGCTCCAGCAGGAGATTGCCGAGCGCGGCCAGTTCTTCGGCTGGCAGGCGCTGGTGCTGTTCCTCGTCAGCCTGGGGCTGGTGCTGCTCTTTACCCGCATGATCATCGGCCCCGTGAAGGGGATCCAGCGGATGATTAACCGCCTGGGGGAGGGTAAATCTCTCGGGGATACGGTCGTTTTTAAAGGCCCGCGCGAGCTGCGCTCGGTCGGTCAACGCATCATCTGGCTTTCAGAGCGCCTGGCGTGGCTGGAATCGCAGCGCCACCAGTTCCTGCGCCATATCTCACACGAACTCAAAACGCCGCTGGCCAGCATGCGTGAAGGTACGGAACTGCTGGCCGACGAAGTGGCGGGGCCGTTAACCCCTGAGCAAAAAGAGATCGTGGCGATTCTGGATGCCAGCAGCCGCAATTTACAAAAGCTTATTGAACAACTGCTGGACTATAACCGCAAGCTGGCGGATGGTGCTGTGGTGCTTGAAAGCGTTGAGATTGAACCGCTGGTGGACATGGTGATCTCCGCCCATAGCCTGCCAGCAAGAGCTAAAATGATGCATACCCAGGTGGAACTCAACGCGCCAGCCTGTCTTGCAGAACCGATGCTGTTAATGAGCGTACTGGATAATCTTTATTCCAATGCGGTGCACTATGGTACTGAATCCGGTACCATTTATATCAGAAGCAATAACAACGGTTCGCGGGTATTTATTGACGTAGCGAATACCGGAAGCCCGATTCCGGATGATGAAAAAACGATGATCTTTGAACCCTTCTTCCAGGGGAGTCATCAGCGAAAAGGTGCGGTAAAAGGAAGTGGTCTGGGGCTGAGTATTGCCCGCGACTGCATACGACGCATGCAGGGTGAGCTTAACATCGTGAGTGATGAACGCGCCGATGTCTGTTTTCGTATCGAACTGCCTCTTGAGCCGGAAAAATCAATGAAATGAATAACAACCTGGTGAGTATGTCACACGTCTTTTACCGCGCACTGCGCGCGGTGTTTTCCAGCAAAAATGTGCGCCTCAGCCTGCCCTGCTTACTGCTGGCAGGCTGTGTAACCCATGCACCGAAAAGTGCAATTAGCCACAAACAGGAAGATAAATGGCCGCAAAAACAGCTGGCTGATTTCCTTTCGACACGTTGCGATGATATCTGGAGCCTGTCGGGGCGTGATGTTGAATCCAATCCGCTGTTCTGGCTGCGCGGAATAGACTGCGCCCAGCGGCTGGCGCCCGCCGAGGCCCGTGCCCAGGCGGCGATGCTGGTGGACGATACCTGGCAGGACGCATTTAAACGCGGGATCGTGATGGCGGATGCCAGAATCACGCCTGTCGAACGCCGTGCCAACGTGACGCGGCTGGATACTTACGTGATCAATATTCCCCCGCAGGTGCGCCCGGTCTATCAGCTCTGGCGGGACGGACAAACCCTGCAATTACAGCTGTCTGAAGAGCGTTTCCGCTACAGCAAATTGCAGCAGTCAAGCGACAGCGAGCTTGATGCGCTTCGCCAGCAGCAGGAGTCGCTGCGCGAGCAGCTGGAAACCACCACCCGCAAGCTCGAAAATCTGACCGATATCGAAAGACAGCTCTCGACGCGTAAGCCGGCAGGCAGCTATCTGCCCGATGGGTCGAAAGGCAACTCTGCCACGACGCCAGACAGTGAGACGCCGAAACAAGAGGATGTGAAGCCATGACAAGCCGTAAACCTGCCCATCTGTTACTGGTGGATGACGATCCCGGGCTGTTAAAGCTGCTGGGGATGCGTCTGGTCAGCGAAGGCTACAGCGTGGTCACCGCTGAAAGTGGGCAGGAGGGGCTGAAAGTGCTCAGCCGTGAGAAAATCGATCTGGTGATCAGCGATTTGCGCATGGATGAAATGGATGGCCTGCAATTGTTCACGGAGATCCAGAAGCAGCAGCCCGGGATGCCGGTGATTATCCTCACCGCTCACGGATCTATTCCTGATGCGGTGGCCGCGACGCAGCAGGGGGTATTCAGCTTCCTCACCAAACCGGTGGATAAAGACGCCCTCTATAAAGCGATCGACAGCGCCCTTGAGCACGCAGCGCCATCCGGCGACGACGCCTGGCGTGAATCCATCGTGACGCGTAGCCCTGTGATGCTGCGCCTGCTGGAACAGGCGCGGATGGTGGCGCAATCCGACGTTAGCGTGCTGATCAACGGCCAGAGCGGGACCGGGAAAGAGATCCTCGCCCAGGCGATCCACAACGCCAGCCCACGCAGTAAAAATGCTTTTATTGCCATTAACTGTGGCGCGTTGCCGGAACAGCTGCTCGAATCAGAGCTCTTCGGCCATGCCCGCGGCGCCTTTACCGGCGCGGTGAGCAGCCGTGAAGGGCTGTTCCAGGCGGCTGAGGGGGGCACGCTGTTCCTTGATGAAATTGGCGATATGCCCGCGCCGCTGCAGGTCAAATTGCTGCGCGTGTTGCAGGAGCGGAAAGTGCGTCCGCTCGGCAGCAACCGCGATATCGATATCAACGTGCGTATTATTTCCGCCACCCACCGTGATTTACCCAAGGTGATGGCGCGCAACGAGTTCCGCGAAGATCTCTACTATCGACTGAATGTCGTCAACCTGAAAATCCCGGCGCTGGCCGAGCGTGCGGAAGATATCCCGCTGCTGGCAAATCACCTTTTGCGCCAGGCCGCTGACCGCCACAAACCGTTTGTGCGCGCGTTCTCCACCGATGCGATGAAACGCCTGATGACCGCAAGCTGGCCGGGTAACGTACGCCAGCTGGTGAACGTGATTGAGCAGTGCGTGGCGCTGACGTCATCGCCGGTGATCAGCGATGCGCTGGTGGAGCAGGCGCTCGAGGGGGAAAACACGGCCTTACCGACGTTTGCGGAAGCGCGAAATCAGTTCGAGCTGAACTATCTGCGCAAGCTGCTGCAAATCACCAAAGGCAACGTGACCCACGCGGCGCGCATGGCCGGGCGTAACCGTACCGAGTTCTATAAATTGCTCTCACGCCACGAGCTGGAAGCGAACGATTTTAAAGAGTAATACCGCAAAATTCGCCTGAATATGATACTGTGAGCAACCGATTACGAGGCTGCTTACTGGCAAGAGTTTAAGGACCCACCATGAAAAAAATTGATGCGATTATTAAACCTTTCAAACTGGATGATGTACGTGAAGCGCTGGCAGAAGTAGGCATCACCGGAATGACCGTAACTGAAGTGAAAGGTTTTGGTCGTCAGAAGGGCCACACCGAGCTATACCGTGGCGCAGAGTACATGGTGGACTTTCTGCCGAAAGTGAAAATCGAGATCGTGGTGAGCGATGATATCGTCGAGACCTGTGTGGATACCATCATCCGCACGGCGCAGACCGGTAAAATTGGCGACGGGAAAATCTTCGTCTTTGACGTGGCGCGCGTGATCCGTATCCGTACCGGCGAAGAAGACGACGCGGCGATTTAACGTTCTTGCCGGGTGGCGCTGCGCTTACCCGGCCTACAGAACCCTTCGCAGGTCCGTGCAAGCGCAGCGCCGCCGGGCGATTACAGCACTTTATGCGGGCCGAAACATTCGTAATGAATGTTGTCTTTGTTCACGCCCAGGTCTACCAGCTGCTTCGCGGCATACTGCATAAACGCTACCGGCCCACACACGTAGAACTGCATCCCCGGTGCGCTAAACGCCCCTTCGTGCTGCCCTAAATTCATCAGGCCTTCGCTGTCAAAACGTGCCGCTGCGCGGTCAGCTTCCGTGGGTAAACGATACCAGGTATGCGCGGTAAAGTGTGGCAGACCCGCTCCGAGCGCTTTCACTTCATCTGCAAAGGCGTGCACATCACCGTTTTCGGCCGCGTGGAACCAGTTAACCTGCGCGCTGTGGTTTGATTTTGCCAGCGTATCCAGCATCGCCAGCATTGGCGTTTGACCAACACCTGCGGAAATCAGCGTCACCGGGGTACCCGTTTCCACCGCCATAAAGAAATCACCCGCTGGCGCGGCCAGATGAACGATATCACCCACGCTGGCGACGTTATGCAGCCAGCTGGATACCTGACCGCCTTCCTCACGTTTAACCGCAATGCGATAGCCTTTGCCGTCTGGCTTGCGGGTCAGGGAGTACTGGCGAATCTCCTGGTGCGGGAAGCCTTCAGGCTTCAGCCAGACGCCCAGATACTGCCCCGGCTGGTAATCGGCAACTGGCTGGCCGTCTACCGGCTCAAACTCAAAGCTGGTGATCAGTGCGCTGCGCGGGGTTTTCTCAACGATGCGGAAAGCACGCGTGCCTTCCCAGCCGCCATTCTTGCTGGCGTTTTCGCTGTAGATCTGCGCTTCACGGTTGATGAACACGTTTGCCAGCACGCCGTATGCCTTACCCCAGGCATCCAGCACTTCCTGGCCCGGGCTGAACATTTCGTCCAGGGTTGCCAGCAGGTGACTGCCCACGATGTTGTACTGCTCAGGTTTGATCTGGAAGCTGGTGTGCTTCTGGGCGATTTTTTCCACCGCAGGCAGCAGAGCCGGCAGGTTTTCGATGTTGCTGGCATAGGCGGCAATAGCGTTAAACAGCGCTTCGCGCTGATCGCCGTTACGCTGGTTGCTCATGTTGAAAATCTCTTTGAGCTCCGGGTTATGCGCGAACATGCGATCGTAGAAATGAGCGGTCAGTTTAGGACCCGTTTCAACCAGCAGGGGGATTGTGGCCTTCACGGTAGCGATGGTTTGGGCGTCGAGCATAGCAGCTTCCTTCTGATGTTGCTTTAATGATGTATTTTATATGCATCTTATAAAAATACCCCTGCAATGTAAATGGTTCTTTGCATCGTGAAAAATATGCATCACAAAGCTGAAAAGAAATCCGTTGAAAATGGCGAGAGCTTTATTGCTCAAACCCTTGCGTGGCGTGGAGGTAAACGTTTGCGTAAAATCGTTTGTCAAGACCTGTTATCGAAGAACTATTCAGTTATACTGTTGCCCGTCGTCCAACAGGACTGCCTTTTCAGGCCAAAAATTTACTTGTTAGCTGAGTCAGGAGATGCGGATGTTAAAGCGTGAAATGAACATTGCCGATTATGATGCCGAACTGTGGCAGGCTATGGAGCAGGAAAAAGTACGTCAGGAAGAGCACATCGAACTGATCGCCTCCGAAAACTACACCAGCCCGCGCGTGATGCAGGCGCAGGGTTCTCAGCTGACCAACAAATATGCTGAAGGTTATCCGGGCAAGCGCTACTACGGCGGTTGCGAATACGTTGATATCGTTGAGCAGCTGGCGATTGACCGTGCGAAAGAACTCTTTGGCGCTGACTACGCGAACGTCCAGCCGCACTCTGGCTCTCAGGCTAACTTCGCTGTTTACACCGCGCTGTTGCAGCCGGGCGATACCGTTCTGGGTATGAACCTGGCGCAGGGCGGCCACCTGACTCACGGCTCTCCGGTTAACTTCTCTGGCAAACTGTACAACATCATCCCTTACGGTATTGATGAGTCCGGTAAAATTGACTACGAAGACATGGCGAAGCAGGCCAAAGAGCACAAGCCGAAGATGATCATCGGTGGCTTCTCTGCTTACTCCGGCATCGTTGACTGGGCAAAAATGCGTGAAATCGCTGACAGCATCGGCGCGTACCTGTTCGTCGACATGGCGCACGTTGCCGGTCTGATTGCCGCTGGCGTTTACCCGAACCCGGTTCCACATGCGCACGTTGTGACCACCACCACCCACAAAACCCTGGCGGGTCCACGCGGTGGCCTGATCCTGGCGAAAGGCGGTGACGAAGAGCTGTACAAAAAGCTGAACTCCGCCGTGTTCCCAAGCGCCCAGGGCGGCCCGCTGATGCACGTTATCGCCGCGAAAGCCGTCGCGCTGAAAGAAGCGATGGAGCCAGAGTTCAAGGTTTACCAGCAGCAGGTTGCTAAAAACGCCAAAGCGATGGTGGAAGTGTTCCTGAATCGTGGTTACAAAGTGGTGTCCGGTGGGACTGAAAACCACCTGTTCCTGCTGGATTTGGTCGATAAGAACCTGACCGGTAAAGAAGCTGACGCAGCCCTCGGCCGCGCCAACATCACCGTGAACAAAAACAGCGTGCCAAACGATCCGAAGAGCCCGTTCGTGACTTCCGGTATCCGTATCGGTTCTCCGGCCGTAACTCGCCGTGGCTTTAAAGAAGCGGAAGTGAAAGAGCTGGCGGGCTGGATGTGTGACGTTCTGGACAACATCAATGACGACGCGGTTATCGAGCGCGTTAAAGGTAAAGTTCTGGACATCTGCGCACGCTTCCCGGTGTACGCATAATTCTCTGCGTTTCAGAACTGAAAAAGGCCGCTCATGCGGCCTTTTTTTATGGGCTAACGTCGGTCGAGGGAGATGGCCCCCGGCCCGGTTATCGCCAGCAAAATAAAGGCGCCAGCGATACTCACATTTTTATAGAAGTTAATCATATTTGGCAGGACCGCATCGCCCGTCATATCCCAGTAGTGGTGTCCAATCACCGCCGTTCCCAGCGTATAGAAGACAAAGATCACCGCGAGGGGGCGGGTAAAAAAGCCCAGAACGATCAGAATCGCGGCGGGGATTTCCATTACCACCGCAATAATCGCGGCCAGCATGGGCATGGGGGCGCCGAGCGACGTCATGTACTGAACGGTGCCGCTAAACCCCGTCAGCTTGGGATAACCGAAAATAATAAACAGGACCACGATAGCAATGCGGGCAATTAAAAGCAGGAGAGAACGAGAGGATCCGAAATCGAAATAACGTAAGCTGTTCATGGCAAACGACCTCTTCAGGCGATGTCTTATAAACGTAATACAGTTTTACCGCTCTCGCCATACGCTGTACGGCTGGTGATGATGTTAATTTTTAGTTAATTTATAGCGCGCTAACGACTTGCTAAAGTCAGGGATTAACGCCAGACTATCGCCTCCATTTCGGGAGGGATTCATGGTCTTGCATTCCACGCGCTGGCTGGCGCTCAGCTATTTCACCTATTTCTTTAGTTACGGTATTTTTTTGCCTTTCTGGAGCGTCTGGCTCAAGGGAATTGGTCTGACGCCTGAGACCATCGGCATCCTGCTGGGCACGGGGCTGGTGGCACGTTTCCTGGGTAGCCTGCTGATAGCGCCCCGCGTCAGCGATCCCTCTCTGTTGATTAAAGCGGTGCGAATTCTGGCCCTGCTGACGCTGGTCTTTGCGGCCTGCTTCTGGGTCAGCCACCAGTTTGCCTGGCTGATGGTGGTGATGGTTGGCTTTAATCTGTTCTTCTCCCCGCTGGTGCCGCTGACGGATGCCCTGGCGAACACCTGGCAAAAGCAGATCACCATGGACTATGGACGCGTGCGCCTGTGGGGATCGATTGCCTTCGTGATTGGCTCTGCGCTGGTCGGGAAACTGGTCAGCCTCTATGACTATCGCGCCATTCTGGCCCTGTTAACGCTCGGCATCGCCTCGATGCTGCTCGGTATGTTGCTGCGTCCGTCGGTGATGCCGCAGGGCGAAAGCCGCCATCAGGAGAGCGCTGGCTGGCCCGCCTGGCGCTCGCTGGTGGCGCAAAGCTGGCGTTTCCTGGCCTGCGTCTGTCTGCTTCAGGGGGCGCATGCGGCCTATTACGGCTTCAGCGCCATCTACTGGCAGGGGGCGGGCTACTCGGCTTCTGCGGTAGGCTACCTGTGGTCGCTCGGCGTGGTAGCGGAGGTCATTATCTTCGCGCTGAGCCAAAAACTGTTCCGTCGTTTCGGGGCGCGTGACCTGCTGCTGCTTTCCGCCGTTTGCGGCGTAGCGCGCTGGGGCATTATGGGCTGGACGACGGAGCTGCCGTGGCTGATTGTGGCGCAAATTCTGCACTGCGGAACCTTCACCGTCTGCCATCTGGCGGCGATGCGCTATATCGCGGCGCGAGAGGGTGGGGACGTTATTCGTCTTCAGGCAGTCTATTCAGCGGTGGCGATGGGCGGCAGTATTGCGGTGATGACCGTATTTGCCGGTTTCCTCTATCAGCACCTGGGCCACGGTGTGTTCTGGGTGATGGCACTGGTCGCTTTACCGGCCATTGTCATCCGCCCTAAAGTCGCTGCTCGCACGTAACTAGGATTCGAGCATAACGCGAATATGTTCCTGCTGCTGCGTGTTCAGGGTCTCAACGGCATGAATGAGCGGCGGCGAGAACAGCGGCAGGGCGGTTGGATAAGGCGTAATAACCAGCGCCGCCTCGCGGGGGGCGCCCTCCTTCTTAAACGCTTCCAGGCTAAGATAACGAATATTGAGCGGCAGCAGCGTCAGCTCGCGAAGCTGCTGCTCAATTAACTCCTCGCAGGCTTTATCTTCCCCCGTTAACAGGACCACCTGTTTTTCATGAAGATCGGTTTCCTGCATCAGCCAGGCACCAAAAATCACCGCCACCAGAGCCATCTCTTCACCGGAGAATCGTAGGCCAAATTCGGCTTCCAGCTCAAACAGCGCCTCTTTAGTGGTGCGCAGCAGCCGGGGGTATAGACGGTGGATCTCTTCCGGCAGACTGTTGTCGATGCCGATGTCAAATAAGGAGCGGTCCAGCGCCTGAGCCAGATGAATATACAGCTGATCGGTCAGCCCTTGCTCATCGCTGAAGTTCATCCCGGTTTGCGCCCGGAAACGGGCAATCATACGCACGATGGCCCGACGCAGGCGCTGATCCTGCTGGTGTTTATCCAGTACCGGGTCGGGTGTGCGGAGCATCATAAACAGCAGCGCCAGGAACAGCTGTTCATCACTGTGCGTTCCCTGCGGGACGCGCCGTTTCCAGTGACGGACAATTTCCTGCGCCGTAAAGTATTCCCCTCTCGATTGCGTCCAGCTGCGCTGAACGGGTGAAAACCCCGGCGTATTGCCCAGATGATGCTGAATAAGACAATATTGCAGATAAAGCTGTAAAAACTGTACGTCGCGGGACTCAAACTGGCGCTGAAGCTTGCGCGCGCAAAAGTTGATAAGCGCCCGAAGGTTCGCATCGTCATAAAGCGGGCGGGCAATGCCGTGCTGTTTGAGCGCGGTTTTTAAGGCAGGGGTAAACTGTTGGGCGACAAAATGTGGACACAGCCGAAGCGCCCTGCGCAGCCAGTGCAGCAGGCACAAACGCTGATTCAGGGCGGAGCCCTCAATACGGTAGCAACCGTCATGGTGCGTGACGATATCAAGCCGATGATAGCGCTGGATTTCATCGCGCGTCTCGGCTATATCTTGCCGTGCCAGGACGTCGTCCACGCCGTTGGCAGCGATTATGCTCTGTGCGGTGACGGCAGCATCGGGCAGGTAAAGCATCAAAAGCACCTGGCAACGGCGCTGCGAACTGGAAAGCACAGATGGAATTTCAAGCGTCGTCATCATCTGTCGGGTATCCAGTGTGAATGTTTGATAAGAATAGCTAAAGGATGGGCGCTGAAAAGCGCGCCGGCAGGCCTTTCATTCAGGATTGCTGGCGAACATCACAGAATTTTTGACGTGAGGAATTGATGCAAACAGTTAAACAAAGCGTGACAGCGTTATTTTTGGCGGTTATCACCTCCGCCGCCAGCGCACATCCTCACAGCTTTATCAGCCTGAAAACCGAACTGGTGACGGACGGCACACAGCTCAGCGGCCTGAAGATGCGCTGGACGATGGATGAAATCACCTCCGCCGACCTGCTGTACGATGCCGGAAACGCAAAGCCCGGCGACGAGATCTGGAAAAAGCTGGCGGCGGAAGTCATGGCCAACGTGCTGGGTCAGCACTACTTCACCGAGTTCTGGCACAACGGACAAAAGGTGAAATTTCTTAACCGTCCCACGGAGTACGGTATGACCCGCGACGGCCATCAGGCGGTGCTGACGTTTATCCTTCCGCTGGCGCACCCTCAGCCGCTGGCCGGGCAGAAGTACAGGTTTTCCACGTTTGACCCAACCTACTATGTCGATATGCATTACGCCCAGGACAGCGACGTACAGTTGCCAGAAATATTGCAAAAAAGCTGCAAAATTGCCGTGCACACGCCGACGCCCAGTGAAGAGACGCTGAACTTTGCCGTTTCCCTTGATAAAGAAGATGCGCCTCCAGAAGACATGGAATTAGGAAAACAGTTTGCGCAGGAGGTGACGTTACAATGTCAGTGATCTCCTCTCCCGTCAGTAAGCCGCGTCGCTGGCTGCACCTCTGGCCTCTGGCGCTCTTTTTGCTGTTTGCGTCTGGCGGCGCGCTCTGGCTGTGGCAGGCATGGCCGCAGGTGATGATGAAAAGTATCCTCTGGCAGCGGGAAGTTAATCAGCAGATGAGCGGGCTGCTGAAAGCCGTGGCGGAAAATCCGTCCAAAGCGGGCGGCTCTCTTCTGGCGTTCAGCTTTATCTATGGCGTGCTGCATGCCCTGGGGCCGGGGCACGGCAAAATCGTCATCACGACCTGGCTTGCCACCCATCCGTCGAAGCTGAAATCGAGTATCGGCCTGACGCTGGCTTCCTCGTTACTTCAGGGCGGTGTGGCAATTGCGCTGGTCGTGGTCGTCCTTTCGCTGCTACAGCTCCCGGCCCGCCAGCTGCATATGAGCAGCTTCTGGCTGGAGAAGGGAAGTTACGCGCTGGTAGGCGTGCTGGGGCTGATTCTCTGCTGGCGGGCGCTGAAAAAATTGCGCGCGTTGCTGCAAAAACCAAAATTCAAAATCTTTACGCCGCATCACCTTCACCATGAAAACTGCGGGTGCGGGCATCAGCATCTGCCGACGCAGGAACAATTACAGAATGGTGACGACTGGCGTGCGCGCCTGATGATTGTTCTCTCAATGGGGATGCGTCCGTGCTCGGGCGCAATCATGGTACTGTTGTTCAGCAAAGTGATAGGTGTATTTGGCTGGGGCATGATCTCGGCGCTGGCGATGGCGGCGGGAACATCTCTGACTATCTCTTCGTTAGCCTTGCTGGTGCACAGCTTCCGTCAGCTGGCGGTAAAACTCAGCGGCAATAAAACGCCGGTATTGTGGCGACAGGTTGGCTGGACGACGCTTGCGCTGGCGGGCGGGGTGATTCTGCTGGTGGCTGCGGTCACGATGTGGATGAGCGCGGTGCCGGTGGGAAGGGGGTTGCGGCCTTTTTAGCCATACCTGAGGGGTTTGTAGGCCCGGTAAGCGTAGGGTATGAACCGGGAACATGGGTAACACTTTAGACCGGATACATGGGTAACAGTTATAACTGGCATAGAAGAGGAGACTCGCTATGCCCTGGACTGAGACCCGACCTATGCAACGCCTTGATTTCATCCGTGCCTGCCATGCAGGTACGGATTCTTTTTCTGCCCTCTGCCGTCTCTTCGGCATCAGTCGAAAAACCGGTTACAAATGGCTTCAGCGTTTTGACCCCTCTGACCTGTCATCTCTCTCTGACCGGTCACGTGCTCCGCACTCCCACTCCCGGACAGTTCCTGATGATATCGCCGGGCAGCTTACGGCCCTGAGGCAAAAACACCCTGACTGGGGCCCCAAAAAACTGCGGATGTGGCTGCTCAATCATCACGTCGATTTTACCGTCCCCGCTGCCAGTACTATCGGCGATATCCTCAAGCGTGAAGGCCTGGTTCCGGATAAAAAGCGAAAACGCAGAACCCCGGGCAATCGCCAGCCCCTGACCATCATCAGTGAGAACAATCAGGTCTGGAGCGCTGATTTTAAAGGCAAGTTCAGGCTGCTGAGCCGGAAATACTGTCATCCCTTCACCCTCACCGACAATCACAGCCGGTATCTTCTGAGCTGCCGGGGAGCAGACCGGGAGAGCGAGCCCTTCGTCAGGCAGTGCCTGACGGATGCGTTCCTGGAGTACGGTCTGCCGGAAGTCCTGAGAACGGATAATGGTCAGCCTTTCGCAGGAACAGGTATCGCCGGGTTAAGTCGCCTTGCAGTCTGGCTGATAAAGCTGGGCATCAGACCGGAACGCATCAGAAAGGGGCATCCGGAAGAAAACGGCCGTCATGAGCGAATGCATCGTTCGCTGAAAAGTGCAGTAAAACAGGGCAACATATTTATGACGATGGAAGAACAACAGCGGTGGTTCAGTGGCTACCGGGAAGAGTTTAACTATGAAAGGCCACATGAAGCCCTGGCGGGTGCAACGCCCGGAACGGTATGGCAACCCTCAGGCCGGCACTGGGATGGCAGGGTTCCTGAATATGCTTATCCGGAAGGAGGTACGGTCTACAGGGTGAAATCAAGGGGGACACTCTATATGGGGAAAAAGGGGACGGTGTTCCTGAGTGAAGCGCTGACTGATGAGTACATCATGCTGGAAGAACAAGATGATGGCCTGGAGGCCATCATCTTTAATGGAATAACGCTTGCGTACTACGACCGAAAAACCCAGAGTGTGCTCCGGATAGACTGAAAAGTGTTACCTATGTTCCCGGTCTGATCTGTTACCTATGTATACGGTCATACAGAAGCGCCACCGGGCTTAACAGACTGGATTAACGCTTCAGCGCATCGCTCAGTTCTTCACGCATGTTTGCCAGCATGGCTTTAACAACGCGCGGGTTACCTGCAACGATGTTGCCGGTAGACATATAGTTATGGCCGCCGGTGAAGTCACAAACAATCGCGCCAGCTTCACGTGCGATCAGCTCGCCCGCCGCGAAGTCCCACGGCTTCAGTGACAGCTCAAAGTAACCGTCAACGCGGCCGGTCGCCACGTAGGCCAGATCCAGTGCAGCAGAGCCGGTGCGACGGAAGTCCGCGCATTCGGTGAACAGTTTGCCGAGGATATTCATATAAGTGGTTGCGTGCTGCTTCGCCTTGAACGGGAAGCCGGTCGCCAGAATCGTGCCGTCCAGATCGCGTGCATTGCTGCAGCGCAGACGGTAGCCGTTCAGCTGCGCGCCCTGACCGCGGGTCGCGGTGAACAGTTCGTTACGCATTGGATCGTAAACAACGGCGACTTCAGTACGGCCTTTGATGCGTACTGCGATAGACACAGAGAAGTGTGGCAGGCGCTTAACGAAGTTGGTGGTGCCATCCAGTGGATCGATAACCCATTGAACATCCTGATCGGTACCTTCATGTTCACCGCTTTCTTCGGTGATGATGGTGTGCTGCGGGTAAGATTTGCGGATCGTTTCGATAATAATCGCTTCGGCGGCTTTATCGACGTTAGTCACGAAATCATTGCTGCCTTTCTGGCTGGTTTCTACGGAGTCTGGGGTTTCGTAGTGTTTGGCAATTACATTACCCGCCTTGCGCGCTGCGCGCACGGCGATGGTCAGCATCGGATGCATCGGTCTCTCTCACTGGATGTTAAAGAACAGGAAAATCGGCGCAGAGTATAGCAGCGGGATCGGATTATGTCTCTCGTTTATGATAATATGCCCGAATATTCTTCAGACACTGAATCCAGACATCTAAAAATTATGCTGCAAAACATTCGAATCGTGCTGGTCGAAACATCGCACACCGGCAACATGGGCTCTGTGGCCCGCGCTATGAAAACCATGGGCTTAACGAACCTGTGGCTGGTTAATCCGCTGGTGAAACCAGACTCTCAGGCTATTGCGCTGGCGGCCGGCGCCAGCGACGTGATCGGGAATGCACAGATTGTGGACACCCTGGACGAAGCCCTGGCCGGTTGCAGTCTGGTGGTGGGGACCAGCGCGCGCTCCCGTACGCTGCCCTGGCCGATGCTGGACCCGCGCGAATGCGGCCTGAAAAGTATCTCAGAAGCGGAACAGGCGCCGGTTGCGCTGGTGTTTGGTCGTGAACGCGTTGGCCTGACCAACGAGGAACTACAGAAGTGTCACTACCACGTGGCGATTGCCGCAAACCCGGAATACAGCTCGCTGAACCTGGCGATGGCGGTGCAGGTGATTGCCTACGAAGTACGCATGGCATGGCTGGCGACGCAGGAGAAACCGGTCGAACCTAAAGAAGAGACGGCCTACCCGCTGGTGGACGATCTGGAGCGCTTCTACGGCCACCTGGAGCAGACGCTGCTCTCTACCGGCTTTATCCGTGAAGGCCATCCAGGGCAGGTGATGAACAAGCTGCGCCGTATGTTCACCCGGGCGCGCCCGGAAAGCCAGGAGCTGAACATCCTGCGCGGGATCCTGGCGTCGATTGAGCAGAAGAATAAAGAGTAGTGCCGTGTGTTCGCCGGGTGGCGCTTCGCTTACCCGGCCTACAAAGCCCGTAGGCCCGTGCAAGCGCAGCGCCGCCGGGCAAAAAATACGGCACAGAAGGTTAAATACCTGACTAAAACAGTCAAGTAAATAGTTGACCAATTTAGTCAGGAATGTCAGACTTGGCCCTGCTATGCAATACCCCCATTTTACAATAAAAAACCCCGGGCAGGGGCGAGTTTGAGGTTAAGTAAGACATGAGACTGACATCTAAAGGGCGTTATGCCGTGACCGCGATGCTGGACGTTGCGCTCAACTCCGAAGCGGGCCCGGTTCCGTTGGCTGATATTTCTGAACGACAGGGGATCTCCCTCTCTTATCTGGAACAGCTGTTCTCCAGACTGCGTAAAAATGGACTGGTGTCCAGCGTTCGTGGCCCGGGCGGCGGTTATCTGCTGGGTAAAGACGCGGGCAGTATTGCGGTTGGCGAAGTGATTAGCGCAGTTGACGAATCCGTTGACGCGACCCGTTGCCAGGGCAAAGGCGGCTGTCAGGGCGGCGATAAATGCCTGACCCACGCGCTGTGGCGCGATCTGAGCGACCGTCTGACCGGCTTCCTGAATAACATCACCCTGGGTGAGCTGGTTAATAACCAGGAAGTTCTGGATGTTTCTGGTCGTCAGCACAGTCAGGATTCACAACGCAGCACCCGCACGCAGGACGCCATCGACGTTAAACTGCGCGCGTAATTAAAAAGATAAGTATTCAGAATCAGGCCGGGGTGGTCACACCCCGCGTACTCGGTCGTACATCCAGCCGGTTGCCTGATTCCTTGCATTGAAGCGATGTACGGAGTTTATAGAGCAATGAAATTACCGATTTATCTCGACTACTCCGCAACCACGCCGGTGGACCCGCGTGTTGCCGAGAAAATGATGCAGTGTCTGACCCTGGACGGAAACTTTGGTAACCCAGCTTCCCGTTCACACCGTTTTGGCTGGCATGCTGAAGAGGCGGTTGATATCGCCCGTAATCAGATTGCTGACCTGGTCGGTGCCGACCCGCGTGAAATTGTTTTCACCTCCGGTGCGACCGAATCCGACAACCTGGCGATCAAAGGTGCAGCCAACTTTTATCAGAAAAAAGGCAAGCACATCATCACCAGCAAAACCGAACACAAAGCCGTGCTGGACACCTGCCGTCAGCTGGAGCGTGAAGGGTTCGAAGTGACTTACCTGGCGCCGCAGAGCAACGGGATCATCGACCTGAAAGAGCTCGAAGCGGCGATGCGTGATGACACCATTCTGGTTTCCATCATGCACGTTAACAACGAAATCGGTGTTGTGCAGGACATCGCCACCATCGGCGAAATGTGCCGTGCGCGCGGCATCATCTACCACGTGGATGCGACCCAGAGCGTGGGCAAACTGCCTATTGACCTGAGCCAGCTGAAAGTGGACCTGATGTCCTTCTCCGGTCACAAAATCTATGGCCCGAAAGGCATCGGCGCGCTGTACGTTCGTCGTAAGCCACGTATCCGCATCGAAGCACAGATGCACGGCGGCGGTCACGAGCGCGGCATGCGTTCCGGTACTTTGCCTGTTCACCAGATCGTGGGGATGGGCGAAGCGTATCGCATCGCGAAAGAAGAGATGGAAAGCGAGATGGCACGCCTGCGTACGCTGCGTAACCGTCTTTGGGACGGCGTGAAGGATATGGAAGAAGTCTATCTGAACGGCGATCTCGAGCAGGGCGCGCCGAACATCCTCAACGTCAGCTTCAACTATGTTGAAGGCGAGTCGCTGATCATGGCGCTGAAAGACCTGGCCGTTTCTTCCGGTTCTGCCTGTACGTCTGCAAGCCTGGAGCCATCCTACGTGCTGCGTGCGCTGGGCATGACTGACGAGCTGGCGCACAGCTCTATCCGTTTCTCTTTAGGTCGTTTCACTACCGAAGAAGAGATTGACTACACCATCAAACTGGTTCGTAACTCCATCGGCCGTCTGCGCGACCTTTCTCCACTGTGGGAAATGTTCAAGCAGGGCGTGGATCTGAACAGCATTGAATGGTCACATCACTAATCGGTACATAAGGAGAATTCAATCATGGCATACAGCGAAAAAGTTATCGATCATTACGAGAACCCGCGCAACGTTGGCTCTTTTGACAACAGCGACGAATCTGTCGGTAGCGGTATGGTTGGCGCGCCAGCGTGTGGCGACGTGATGAAGTTGCAGATTAAAGTCAACAATGAAGGTATCATTGAAGACGCGCGCTTCAAGACCTACGGCTGCGGTTCTGCTATCGCCTCCAGCTCCCTGGTCACCGAGTGGGTGAAGGGCAAGTCTCTGGACGAAGCACAGGCAATCAAAAACACGGACATTGCTGAAGAACTCGAACTGCCGCCGGTGAAAATTCACTGTTCAATTCTGGCAGAAGACGCGATCAAAGCCGCCATTGCGGATTACAAAAGCAAACGTGAAGCAAAATAATTGAGGTTTGAGTATGTCGATTACCCTTAGCGACAGCGCTGCCGCGCGAGTAAGCTCTTTTCTGGCGAACCGTGGTAAAGGCTTTGGCCTGCGACTGGGCGTACGTACCTCCGGCTGTTCTGGTATGGCTTACGTACTGGAGTTTGTTGACGAACCGGCGTCTGATGACACCGTGTTTGAAGACAAGGGCGTGAAGGTGGTGGTCGATGGCAAAAGCCTGCAATTTCTCAACGGCACTCAGCTGGACTTTGTAAAAGAAGGCCTGAACGAAGGGTTCAAATTTACGAACCCGAACGTCAAAGACGAGTGTGGTTGCGGCGAAAGCTTCCACGTTTAACCGCGTTCCGCTGTTATACCGATTAATTCGTGTTGCAGAAAGGCGGCAAGCGAGTGAATCCCCGGGAGCTTACTTAAGTAAGTGACTGGGGTGAACGAGCGCAGACAACGCATCTGCAGCGCGAAGTAAGAAGGTATAACCCCACCGTGGCTTTGCTGCGCGTGGGGTTTGTTCTAACAGGCTACCCCTGAGATTGTTATGGATTACTTCACTCTCTTCGGACTACCCGCTCAATACCCGATTGATCTCCAGGCGCTGACGATCCGTTTTCAGGATCTCCAGCGTCAGTACCATCCGGATAAATTCGCCAGCGGGACGCAGGCAGAGCAGCTGGCTGCGGTATCACACTCCGCAACCATCAACCAGGCCTGGCAAACGCTGCGTCATCCGCTGGCGCGTGCAGAATATCTGCTCTCGCTCCACGGTTTTGATCTGGCGAGCGAACAGCATACCGTGCGCGACACCGCGTTTCTGATGGAGCAGCTGGAGCTTCGCGAAGAGCTGGATGAAATTGAACAGGCTAAAGACGAAGCGCGTCTGGAACGTTTTCTCCAGCGCGTAAAGGGCATGTTCGATACCCGCCATCAGCAGATGGTTGAGCAACTGAACAACGAGACCTGGGATGTGGCGGCAGACACTGTGCGCAAACTCCGTTTTCTCGATAAACTGCGAAGCAGTGCTGAACAACTCGAAGAAAAGCTGCTCGATTTTTAATTTCGGAAGCAATTATGGCCTTATTACAAATTAGTGAGCCAGGCTTTAGCGCCGCACCGCACCAGCGTCGTCTGGCGGTCGGTATTGACCTGGGCACCACCAATTCTCTCGTGGCGACCGTGCGTAGCGGCCAGGCGGAAACGCTGGCTGACGAGCAGGGCCGCCATCTGCTGCCTTCCGTGGTCCACTACCAGCAGCAGGGTCACGCTGTCGGCTTTGATGCCCGCGCCAATGCCGCGCGCGATCCGGCTAACACCATCAGCTCGGTTAAGCGCATGATGGGCCGCTCGCTGGCGGATATCCAGACCCGTTATCCGCATCTGCCGTACCAGTTACAGGCCAGCGAAAACGGCCTGCCGATGATTGCGACATCTGCCGGTCTGCTGAACCCGATTCGTGTTTCCGCTGACATCCTCAAAGCGCTGGCGGCGCGCGCGACGGCGACGCTCGGTGGCGATCTGGACGGCGTGGTAATCACCGTTCCGGCCTACTTCGACGATGCACAACGTCAGGGCACCAAAGACGCCGCGCGTCTGGCGGGCCTGCACGTGCTGCGTCTGCTGAACGAACCGACAGCGGCAGCCATTGCCTACGGCCTCGATTCCGGTCAGGAAGGGGTGATTGCGGTTTACGATCTCGGCGGCGGGACGTTTGATATCTCTATCCTGCGCTTAAGCCGCGGTGTGTTCGAAGTGCTGGCCACCGGCGGGGATTCCGCGCTCGGCGGCGATGACTTCGACCATCTGCTGGCGGACTACATCCGCGAGCAGGCGGGCATCAGCGATCGCAGCGATGCGCGCGTCCAGCGTGAACTGCTGGATGCGGCCATCGACGCCAAAATCGCCCTGAGCGATGCGCAGTCCGTCAGCGTGAACGTCGCAGGCTGGCAGGGTGAGATCACCCGCGACCAGTTCAGCGAACTGATTGCGCCTCTGGTTAAGCGTACCCTACTGGCCTGCCGTCGCGCATTGAAAGATGCGGGCGTTGAGGCTAACGAGGTGCTGGAAGTGGTCATGGTTGGCGGCTCAACCCGCGTGCCGCTGGTACGTGAGCGCGTAGGGGAATTCTTTGGCCGCACGCCGCTGACCTCTATCGACCCGGACAAAGTGGTTGCCGTGGGTGCCGCTATCCAGGCCGATATCCTGGTCGGCAACAAGCCGGACAGCGAAATGCTGCTGCTGGACGTCATCCCGCTGTCTCTGGGTTTAGAAACCATGGGCGGCCTGGTGGAGAAAGTTATTCCCCGTAACACCACCATTCCGGTGGCGCGCGCGCAGGAGTTTACGACCTTCAAAGACGGCCAGACCGCGATGTCCATCCACGTGATGCAGGGCGAGCGCGAGCTGGTGCAGGACTGCCGCTCTCTGGCGCGCTTTGCGCTGCGCGGAATTCCGGCGCTGCCGGCGGGCGGGGCGCATATTCGCGTCACCTTCCAGGTGGATGCGGACGGTCTCCTGAGCGTGACGGCGATGGAAAAATCCACCGGCGTCGAATCGTCCATTCAGGTGAAGCCGTCCTACGGCCTGACCGATGGCGAAATCGCCTCCATGATTCAGGACTCAATGAGCTACGCCGAGCAGGATGTGAAGGCGCGTATGCTGGCGGAACAAAAAGTGGAAGCCGCACGCGTGCTGGAAAGCCTGAACGGCGCGCTCGCTGCCGACGCCGCGCTGTTAAGCGCCGCTGAGCGCCAGGTGATTGACGAGGCTGCCGCGCGCTTAAGCGCCGTGGCCGAAGGCAATGACGCTGACGCAATAGAAGAAGCCATTAAAAACGTTGATAAACAAACCCAGGACTTCGCTGCTCGCCGCATGGACAAATCTGTCCGCGTCGCGCTGAAAGGCCAGTCCGTGGACGAGGTTTAATATGCCAAAGATTGTTATTTTGCCTCATGCGGACCTCTGTCCGGATGGCGCTGTTCTGGAAGCGAAGACCGGTGAAACCATTCTCGATGTAGCCCTGCGTGCAGGTATCGAAGTGGAACACGCCTGTGAAAAATCCTGTGCCTGCACCACCTGCCACTGCATCGTGCGTGAAGGTTTTGATTCTCTCGCCGAGAGCACCGAAGACGAAGACGACATGCTGGATAAAGCATGGGGTCTGGAGCCAGACAGCCGCTTAAGCTGCCAGGCGGCGGTGACCGATGAAGATCTGGTCGTGGAATTCCCACGCTACACCATCAACCACGCACGCGAGCATTAATATGGGACTGAAGTGGACTGACAGCCGTGAAATCGGCGAAGCGCTCTACGACGCGAACCCGGATCTCGATCCGAAGACCGTACGATTCACCGACATGCATCAGTGGATCTGCGATTTAGAGGATTTTGACGACGATCCAAACGCATCCAATGAAAAAATTCTGGAGGCGATTCTGTTAGTCTGGTTAGATGAAGCAGAGTAAATCACTTAACGGGCTGCCTTCAGGCGGCCCGTTTGCTAATAAGGACAAATAAAATGACCGAAGCGATGAAGATTACACTCTCCACGCAGCCAGCCGACGCACGCTGGGGCGAGAAAGCCACCTGGAGCATCAATAACGACGGTATTACCCTGCACCTGACGGGTAACGATGATTTGGGCCTGATCCAGCGCGCCGCGCGTAAAATTGACGGCCTGGGCATTAAGCATGTCACTCTGGCTGGCGAAGGCTGGGACACAGACCGCAGCTGGGCTTTCTGGGCGGGTTACAAAGGCCCGAAAGGCACCCGTAAAATTGAGTGGGCGAACCTCGATGAAGCCGGTCAGAAAGAGCTGGAAAGCCGCCTGAAAATTATCGACTGGGTGCGCGACACCATCAACGCCCCGGCGGAAGAGTTGGGGCCTGAGCAGCTGGCGCAGCGCGCGGTTGACCTGCTGTGCGGCGTGGCGGACGACAAGATGTCCTACCGCATCACCAAAGGTGAAGACCTGCGCGAACAAAATTACATGGGTATCCACACCGTGGGTCGTGGCTCCGAGCGTCCTCCGGTCCTGCTGGCGCTGGATTACAACCCAACCGGCGATAAAGAAGCGCCGGTCTTTGCCTGTCTGGTCGGGAAAGGTATCACCTTCGATACCGGCGGTTACAGCCTTAAGCAGAGCGCGTTCATGGACTCCATGAAGTCCGACATGGGTGGCGCGGCGACCATTACCGGCGCGCTGGCGTTCGCCATCACCCGTGGTCTGAACAAGCGCGTGAAGCTCTACCTGTGCTGCGCGGATAACATGGTGAGTGGCAACGCCTTCAAGCTGGGCGACATCATTCGCTACCGCAACGGTAAAAATGTTGAGGTGATGAACACCGATGCCGAAGGCCGTCTGGTGCTGGCCGATGGCCTGATCGACGCCTCTGCGCAGAAGCCGGAGCTGATTATCGACATGGCGACCCTGACCGGCGCGGCGAAAACTGCCCTTGGCAACGATTACCATGCGCTGTTCAGCTTCGACGACAAGCTGGCCGCTCGCCTGCTGGCCAGCGCGGCGGCGGAAAACGAGCCGTTCTGGCGTCTGCCGCTGGCCGAGTTCCACCGCAGCCAGCTGCCGTCTAACTTCGCCGAGCTGAACAACACCGCGAGCGCGGCGTACCCGGCGGGAGCCAGCACAGCAGCAGGCTTCCTGTCTCACTTCGTTGAGAACTACCATGAAGGCTGGCTGCACATTGACTGCTCCGCAACCTACCGTAAAGCGGCGGTTGAGCAGTGGTCAGCAGGCGCAACCGGTCTGGGTGTGCGTACCGTGGCGAACCTGC
Organism: Enterobacter hormaechei subsp. hoffmannii; assembly: GCF_001729745.1. Classification (GTDB taxonomy): domain Bacteria; phylum Pseudomonadota; class Gammaproteobacteria; order Enterobacterales; family Enterobacteriaceae; genus Enterobacter; species Enterobacter intestinihominis. The sequence goes on along the minus strand of NZ_CP017186.1, from coordinate 3,257,426 downwards.
TGACGGCTGAGTGATCTTTTTTGCCGGGTGGCGCTACGCTTACCCGGCCTACAAAACCCGTAGGCCCGTGCAAGCGTAGCGCCGCCGGGCAATTGTGAAGTAGCCAAACTATGTCAGAAACCAAAAACGAATTAGAAACCCTGCTGGAGCAGGCGGCGACCGAGCCCGCCCACCGTCCGGCCTTTTTCCGCACGCTGCTGGAATCCACCGTCTGGGTGCCGGGCACCGCCGCGGAAGGGGAGCAGGTTGTCGAAGACAGCGCCCTGGATCTGCTGCACTGGGAGAAAGACGACGGCACGTCGGTGATCCCGTTCTTTACCTCGCTCGAGGCTTTGCAGGAAGCGGTAGAAGACGAACAGGCGTTCGTGGTGATGCCGGTGCGCACGCTGTTCGAAATGACCCTGGGGCAGACGCTGTTCCTCAACGCCAAACTGCCGACCGGGAAAGAGTTCACTCCACGTGAAATCAGCCATCTGATTGGTGACGAGGGCAACCCGCTCAGCACCCAGGAGGTGCTGGAAGGGGGCGAAACGCTGCTGCTGTCTGAAGTGGCCGAGCCGCCCGCGCAGATGATTGACTCCCTGACCACGCTGTTTAAAACCATCAAGCCGGTAAAACGCGCGTTTCTCTGCTCTATCAAAGAGAGCGCTGACGAAAAGCCTGTTCTGCTGATAGGGATTGAGGCCGACGGCGATATCGACGAGATCATCCAGGCAGCGGGAAGCGTGGCAACCGACACCCTGCCGGGCGATGAGCCGATTGATATCTGTCAGGTGAAGAAAGGTGAGCAGGGCATCAGCCACTTTATTACCGAGCACATCACCCCGTTCTACGAGCGTCGCTGGGGCGGCTTCCTGCGCGATCTCAAGACCAACCGCATTATCTGATTACGGCGGGGTGACCTTCACCCCGTTGCTTCCAGCAACAGTAAATCCATCAGCAGCACCAGATTCGACTCAAACGACGTCACCCCTGCGGCTTCGGCGGCGAAATGTACCGCTTCGTCATAGAGGGCAAAATGCACGTCGGCCATACCTGCCAGCGTATTGGCCGACGCGCGGGTAAACGCGACGATCGTCATGCCGACGTTTTTGGCGATCCGCGCTTTATCCAGCACCTGCTCCGTTTCGCCGCTGCGCGAAACGGCAATAAATACCTGATAGCGTGCGGCGTTGCTGAGAAAAATATTCCGGCTGTCCCCCGGTCCGGAGATGAACGCGGTTTTTCCCAGCACCTGCAACTTCTTGGTCAGGTACTCGGCAAAAAGATATGAAAACCCGGCGCCGTAGAGAAAGAAGCTCTCTTTCTGGCGCAGCAGGCTGGCAAACTGCTGGCGTTTGTCCTGGGTAACCCACTGGAAGGTCTGCTGATAGTTGGCAATAAACCGGGCAAAAAGCGCGGGCATTTCTGCATGTTGCGCAGACTGTACGGTGATCCGCGGCGTGTCAGAAAGCAGCTGCTTGCAGTGCCAGATAAACTCGCTAAATCCGCTGAAGCCCAGCTTCTGGCACAGCCGCATAATCGTCGCGGTGGAAACAAATGTCGCCAGCGCCAGCTCGCGCACCGTGATATTGCCCACCAGCAGCGGATGCTCAGTGAGGTGGGCGAGGACGCGATACTCCGCGCGGGTCAGTGACGACCCGCGTGTTAACAGCGTTGCCAGGCGGTTATCCATTATTTCGCCGGTTCTACCGGCAGATCGTCCCGTGCACCCCATTCACTCCAGGCGCCGTCATACAGCGTCACGTCATTCGCGCCAAGGGTTGCCAGCGCCAGGATTACCACGCAGGCCGTCACGCCGGAGCCGCAGCTGGCAATAACCGGACGATGCAAATCCACGCCCTGACGTTCAAAAATGGCACGCAATTCATCGGTGGTTTTCAGCTCGCCTTCAAACACCAGATCGCCCCACGGCACGTTCAGCGCCCCCGGGATATGTCCGCGCTTCAGCCCCGGACGCGGCTCATCCGCTTCAGCGTTGAAGCGTGGAGCGGGACGCGCATCGACGATTTGGGCCGTGTTTTCGTGGCTCACGACCAGAACGTCGGTCAGGCGCTTGACCACGTGTGCGTCAAACGTGGCATCAAATTCCCCTTCCGGCAGCGTGACGTCACCCTGCTGAAGCGGGAGTTCGTCGCGCTTCCAGCCCGCAAGCCCGCCCGCCAGAATCGACACTTTTTCCACGCCGAAGTTTTTCAGCATCCACCACGCCCGCGGGGCGGAGAAGAGGTTACCCTCATCGTAAACAACGAGGTGTTTGTCTTTGCTGATGCCGAGCTCGCGCATCGCCACGGAAAACGCTTCCGGACGAGGCAGCATGTGCGGCAGGGGAGAGGTGTGATCGGAGAGGGCTTCGATATCGAAAAAAACCGCGCCAGGCAGGTGCCCTGCGCGATATTCAGCGGGAACGTCACGATGCTCCTGGCCCGGAGGGGCCATGCGCGCGTCGATAATCTGAACTTCCGGGTCGTCGCCGTGCTCAATCAGCCAGTCGGCGGCGACAAAATATGAGGTGGACATGGTTGCCTCCATTCTTTTCCGTAAAAAAGGATTGTCGGTGTTTTTTCTGACACCGACAAGTTAACCACGTTCAACTCGCGAGCAAGCCCCTATTTTTTCACCGCTTCACCGTCCTGCCATGCCTTTTGCAGCGCTGGCCAGTAGTCGCGGTTGGCTTCGATCATCTCATCCAGAATCGCTTTTGCGTGCTCCATGGTCGGCACGGTGCGGTTCAGGGTGAACGCCTGAAGTGCTTTCTCATAGCTGCCTTCGATGGTCGCCTCAACCAGCAGCTGTTCAGAGGCCAACTGCTGCTGTAAAAGCGTCTGGTGGAACAGCGGCACCCGACCCACGCGGACGGGCTCTGGTCCTTCGGAGGTAATATAGGCAGGCACTTCCACCACCGCATCATAAGGCAGGTTGGTAATCGCCCCGCGGTTTTCGACCATCACCAGGTGACGCTGGCGCAGGTTGAATGCCAGCGAGCAGGCGACATCGACGATAAACTCACCGTGGACACCTACGTGGAAAGCATCCGGTAAAATTCCAGTGCGCTGGTACTCTTCGGCAGCGGCGAAGAGTTTTTTCTCACGTCCGTTCATCACTTCGTTGGCACGGGTATAGTCCGGGTTCTGATGCTCCACAATCTGGTTCGGCATCAGGTAGTACTGTAGATACGGGTTCGGCAGGTACTCCGGGAAGTTATCCATAATCGGCTTGATGTTGCGCCAGGTTTTCACCCACGACGGATCCGAGTGCTGCGGGTCGGTTTTTGCCGCATCTTCCGTCAGCAGGCCAAACTTCGCGATATGTTTACGCAGCTCCGGTAATTTGTCCTCGCCGTCCACCAGCACGCGGGTAAACCAGCCGAAGTGGTTGAGGCCAAAATAGTCCACCTCCAGTTTATGACGGTCCACGCCCAGAATGGCGCCCATATTGCGCATCGCGGCGACAGGCATATCGCAGATGTTCAGCACGCGTGCGTTGGGGCGCAGGCGACGCACGCCCTCAGCGACGATCGCCGCCGGGTTGGAGTAGTTTACGATCCACGCTTTCTCGTGCGCGTAGCGTTCCACCCGATCGATCAGCTCTACCATCGGCAGGATCGTACGCAGGCCATATGCCAGCCCGCCGGGTCCGCAGGTTTCCTGGCCGACCACTCCGTGGCGCAGCGGAATTTTTTCATCCTGCTCGCGCATTTTGTACTGTCCGACGCGCATCTGAGCAAAAACAAAATGCGCACCGCTGAAGGCCACCTCCGGATCGCTGGTGACGGTGAATTTTATGCTCTGGCTGTGGTCGCGAATGACCTTTTCCACTACGGGCGCAATGGTGTTCTGGCGCGCCTCGTCGATGTCATACAGGCGAATCTCTGCCAGGGGGAAATCGTGCAGGCGTACCATCAGGCTTTTCACTATACCTGGCGTGTAGGTGCTGCCGCCGCCGGCAATCGACAGAATGAATGGGGGGGTTAACATCTTTAGCTCCTTTCAGAGAAACGTCTCAACGGCTTCTCGCATTTTTTTGACATGCAGCCCGTAGACCACCTGAACGTTGTTACCTTGTTTGATAATCCCTTTCGCGCCGGTCGCTTTCAGGCGCGGTTCGTCGATGATGGCGACGTCCTTCACCGTGACGCGTAAGCGGGTATAGCAGTTATCAACCACCTGAATGTTTTCCCGACCGCCCAGACCGACGACGATCGATTCGCCCAGCCCGTCGTTATTTCCCTTCGCCTGGTATTCCTGTTTGCTGTAGAGGCGCGTCTCCCGATCGTCATCTTCACGACCGGGCGTTTTCATGTTGAAACGCAGGATCAGGAAGCGGAACACCACGAAATAAAGGGCGAACATGATCAGCCCGACCACGATGTACATGGGCCAGTTGGACTTTTCCGTGCCGAGCGGCAGGTTGTAGAGGATAAAATCGATAATTCCGTTGGCGCCGATGGCGTGAACGCCAAACAGGGTGAACAGCATCATGCCAATGCCGGTCAGCACCGCATGCACCACGAACAACAGCGGGGCGACAAACAGGAAAGAGAACTCGATCGGCTCGGTTACGCCGACCAGCAGCGAGGTCAGCGCCGCCGGGATCAGAATGGCTTTCGCAATCGCTTTACGCTCTGGCTTCGCGGTCATGTACATCGCCAGCGCGGCGGCGGGAAGGCCGAACATCTTGCTGATGCCGCGAGCATCCCACACCACGGTGCTGCTGAGCTGCTTCACGTCCGGGCAGGCCATCTCGGCGAAGTAGATATTGCGCGCGCCCTGGTAAGCCGTACCGCACACCTCCTGCGTACCGCCCAGTTCGGTATACAGGAACGGCGTATAGACCAGATGATGCAGGCCCGTCGGCACCAGAATGCGTTCAAGGAAACCGTAGATCGCCACCCCAAACGGACCGGACCCTTTGATCGCCAGCGCCAGGGCGCTTATTCCATGCTGTGCGTACGGCCAGAGTTCGCTCATGACCACGCCGAGCAGCATAGAGACTGGCAACATCACAATCGCGACAAAGCAGTGGCCGGAGTATATCGCCATCGCGCCGTTAAACTGGACACCGGAATATTTGTTGTACAGATAACCGGAGAGCGCCCCGGTCAGGATCCCGGCGAAAACGCCCATCTCCAGCACCTGGACGCCCAGAACCATGCTTTGTCCGGCGGCTTTCATCTGCTCCGCAGCGGCCAGTTCTCCCTGAAGCTGTAACGTCACGTTCATCGCGTTAATGAATACGATAAAGGTCACCAGCCCAATCAGCGCCGCGTAGCCTTTGTCTCGGGTTGCCAGGCCAATGGGGATCCCGACGGCAAACACCAGCGCCAGGTTGACCAGCACCGACACGGCAGATTTGGCGATCAACTGGCCGACACTCTGGATCAGCGGATGGCCGAGAAACGGCAGGTACTCGGCCAGATTGCCGTTACCCAGCACATTCCCAAAGGCGATAAACAGACCGACGATAGGTAAGATAAGTACAGGTCCGTAAAGTGATTTTCCGAAATTTTGTAGGGCGTTCACGGCTCGTTGCATGGCTTTCTCTCTTATTGAACCGCGCACTCGGGGTGCGTCATGGTCATAAAACTAGCAGGCATGATGCGAGCTTATCCAGCTATCTTCTTGTTTTAAAAACAAATGACGCGAAAGGTAACATGTTACGTTACGCTGTGTGATCGCGGTTCCACCCTCGCATGCGAGCGCGATGCCATTCTGCGAGGCGCTTTCCAGATTATAAAATTGGACTTTTTGTATTAACGAAACTTGCGGATAATACTTATCCGGACGACGACCAACAGGCCCCTCAGGCCAGGGACATAGGATGAAACCGTTTCGCTTAGCTGCGATCTCTCTCGCGCTGCTCACCACCTTTACGCTTGCCGGCTGTGATAACAGCGATGACAAACCTCAGGCCGCTGCCCCCGCAGCGTCTACTACATCAGAACAGAAAACCCCGGCAAAACCGGATCCTGAAAAGCTGGCTAAGCTGGCCGCGCAGAGTCAGGGTAAGGCGTTGACGCTGCTGGATGCCTCTGAAGTGCAACTCGACGGTGCTGCGACACTGGTTCTGACCTTCTCTGTACCGCTGGATCCCAGCCAGGATTTTGCGAAAACGGTGCATGTGGTGGATAAAAAAAGTGGCAAAGTGGACGGCGCCTGGGAACTGGCCTCCAATCTGAAAGAGCTGCGCCTGCGCCATCTGGAGCCGAATCGTAATCTGGTCGTCACCGTCGAGCGTAATTTGCTCGCGCTGAACAAAGCGACATTCGGCATTGACTATGAAAAAGCGATCACCACCCGGGATGTTGAACCGACGGTCGGATTCGCCAGCCGCGGATCGCTGCTGCCGGGTAAAGTGGTGGAAGGGTTGCCGGTGATGGCGCTCAACGTCAACAATGTGGACGTGAACTTCTACCGCGTTAAGCCGGAGTCGCTGGCCTCGTTTGTCAGCCAGTGGGAGTACCGTAACTCGCTGACCAACTGGGAATCTGACAACCTGCTGAAGATGGCGGAACTGGTCTACACCGGCCGTTTCGACCTCAACCCGGCGCGCAACACGCGTGAAAAACTGCTCCTGCCGCTCAAAGATATTAAGCCGCTCCAGCAGTCTGGCGTCTATATCGCCGTGATGAATCAGGCTGGTCACTATAACTACAGTAACGCCGCGACGCTCTTTACCTTAAGTGATATTGGGCTGTCCGCTCACCGTTATCATAACCGCCTGGACATCTTCACCCAGAGTCTTGAAAACGGTGCGGCGCAGTCAGGCGTGACCATTACCCTTCTGAACGATAAAGGGCAGACTCTGGCCGAGGCGAACAGCGACGCCGATGGTCATGCGAAACTGGAAACCGATAAAGAAGCCGCGCTGATCCTGGCCAGTAAAGATGGCCAGACCACGCTTCTTGATCTCAAACTTCCGGCGCTGGATCTGGCGGAGTTTGATATCGCCGGTAACCCGGGTTACAGCAAACAGTTCTTTATGTTTGGCCCGCGCGATCTCTATCGTCCGGGTGAAACGGTGATCCTTAACGGCCTGCTTCGCGACAGCGATGGCAAACCGCTTCCCGAGCAGCCGGTAAAACTTGACGTGCTGCGTCCGGACGGCCAGGTAGCGCGTACGGTCGTTGTGCAACCTGAGAACGGCCTTTATCGCTTCAACTATTCGCTTGATAGCGGCGCCCAGACCGGCATGTGGCATATTCGCGCCAATACGGGGGATAACCAGCAGCGCATGTGGGATTTCCACGTCGAAGATTTTATGCCTGAGCGTATGGCGCTGAATCTGACCGGGCAAAAAACGCCGGTTTCCCCGCAGGAGGATGTGGACTTTAACGTTGTGGGCTATTACCTGTATGGCGCGCCGGCTAACGGTAATTCTCTGCAAGGCCAGCTTTTCCTGCGTCCGCTACGTGACGCGGTGCCTGCACTGCCTGGCTTCCAGTTCGGTGATATTGCCGAGGAGAACCTGAGCCGCAGCCTGGATGAAGTGCAGCTTACGCTGGACGAACAGGGGCGCGGACAGGTTACCACCGAAAGCCAGTGGAAAGAGGTGCACTCGCCGCTGCAACTGATTTTGCAAGCCAGCCTGCTGGAATCAGGCGGGCGTCCGGTAACGCGACGCGCCGAGCAGGCTATCTGGCCTGCGGCTGAACTTCCGGGGATCCGCCCACAGTTCGCCAGCAAGGCCGTGTACGACTACCGCACCGATACCACCGTCAACCAGCCGATTGTCGATGAGAACGGCAACGCCAGCTTTGACATCGTCTATGCCGATGCCAGCGGGGCGAAAAAAGCGGTATCTGGTCTGCAGGTGCGTCTGGTCCGTGAGCGTCGCGACTATTTCTGGAACTGGTCCGAGAGCGAGGGCTGGCAGTCTCAGTTTGATCAAAAAGATCTCGTTGAGGGCGAGCAGGAACTTAACCTCAAGGCCGATGAAACCGGTAAAGTCACCTTCCCGGTGGAGTGGGGCTCATACCGTCTGGAAGTGAAAGCCCCTGATAACATGGTCAGCAGCGTGCGCTTCTGGGCGGGGTACAGCTGGCAGGATAACAGCGATGGCACGGGTGCTGCTCGCCCGGATCGTGTGACGCTGAAACTGGACAAGCCATCCTATCAGCCAGGCGATACCATCAACCTGCATATTGCAGCGCCGGCCGCAGGCAAGGGCTATGCAATGATCGAATCCAGCGAAGGGCCACTGTGGTGGAAAGAGATCGACGTACCGGTTAACGGTCTGGATCTCGCCATTCCGGTGGATAAGGCCTGGAAACGTCACGATCTCTACCTCAGCACGCTGGTGGTTCGTCCTGGCGATAAATCTAAATCCGCCACGCCAAAACGCGCGGTTGGTCTGCTGCATCTGCCAATGGGGGACGAAAATCGTCGCCTGAGCATCGCACTTGATAACCCACAAAAAATGCGTCCGAACCAGACGCTTTCTGTGAAAGTGAAAGCCAGCGTAAAAGAGGGGGCTGTGCCACAGAAGGTGAACGTGCTGGTCTCGGCTGTTGATAGCGGCGTGCTGAACATTACCGACTACGTCACGCCGGATCCGTGGGAAGCTTTCTTCGGTCAGAAGCGCTATGGCGCGGACATCTATGATGTTTATGGCCAGGTGATTGAAGGTCAGGGACGTTTGGCCGCACTGCGCTTTGGCGGAGACGGCGATGAACTGAAACGCGGCGGTAAGCCACCGGTGAACCATGTCACCATTATTGCTCAGCAGGCGCAGCCGGTTAGGCTTGATGCCAACGGTGAAGGCACCATCACGCTGCCGATTGGCGATTTTAACGGCGAACTGCGTCTGATGGCGCAGGCCTGGACGGAAGACGATTTCGGCAGCAGCGAAAACAAAATCATTGTGGCGGCTCCGATTATCACCGAGCTTAACACGCCGCGATTCCTCGCAAGTGGCGATACCTCTCGCCTGACGCTGGACCTGACCAACCTTACTGACCAGCCGCAAACGCTGAACATTGCGTTAACCGCAACCGGTAAGGTGTCGCTCGAAGGTGCTCAGCCAGAGCCGGTTAAGCTGCCGCCTGGCGCTCGTAGCACTCTGTTTATTCCGGTGCGCGCGCTGGAAGGCTATGGCGATGGTGAAGTAACTGCTCAGGTGACGGGGCTTCAGCTCCCTGGTGAGACGTTTGCGCCGCAGCAGAAGAGCTGGAAAATTGGTGTACGCCCCGCATTCCCGGCGCAAACGGTGAATACGGGCACGATGCTGAACCCTGGCGAATCCTGGAGCGCGCCAGCACAGCATATCGACGGTTTCTCGCCTGCCACGCTACAGGGACAGCTGTTGCTCAGCGGTAAACCACCTTTGAACCTGGCGCGCTACATTCGTGAACTTCAGGCCTATCCATACGGATGTCTTGAGCAGACCACCAGCGGCCTGTTCCCGTCCCTCTACACCAACGCGGCACAGCTTACGGCGTTGGGCATTAAAGGCGACACCGACGATAAACGCCGTGCGGCCATTGATATCGGCATCTCCCGTCTGCTGCAAATGCAGCGTGACGATGGCGGTTTTGCCTTGTGGGATAAAAACGGCCCGGAAGAGTACTGGCTGACCGCCTATGTTACGGACTTCCTGGTGCGGGCAGGGGAGCAGGGTTACAGCGTGCCTGCCGAGGCGGTGAATAACGCCAACAGCCGACTGCTGCGCTATTTACAGGATCCGGGGATGATGTCCATCCGCTACAGCGACGACACCCAGGCCAGCAAATTTGCTGTCCAGGCGTATGCTTCGCTGGTGCTGGCTCGTCAGCAAAAAGCGCCGCTCGGTGCATTGCGTGAAATCTGGGATCGCCACGCTCAGGCCGCTTCCGGGCTTCCGTTGATGCAGCTGGGCATGGCACTCAAACTGATGGGGGATACACCGCGCAGCCAGCAGGCGCTGGATCTGGCTCTCAAAACACCCCGTAACGACAGCCGAAACTGGATGGCGGATTACGGCAGCCAGCTGCGTGATAATGCCCTGATGCTCTCCCTGCTGGAAGAGTACAAGCTGCTGCCGGATGCGCAAAACAGGCTGTTGAACGCGTTATCTGAAGACGCGTTCAGCCAGCGCTGGCTGTCAACCCAGGAGAGCAATGCGCTGTTCCTGGCTGGACGTTCACTGCAAACCTTGTCAGGCGCGTGGCAGGCAACGACCACCCTCTCTGAACAGACCCAGAGCAGTGATAAAGCGCAGGTAGAAAACCTGAACGGCGACCAGCCTGGTGCCTTGCAGGTGACGAATACCGGCACGACGCCGCTGTGGGTACGACTGGACACTACTGGCTATCCGGAGTATGCGCCCCAGCCATCTTCTCACGTCTTGCAGATTGAACGTCATATCCTGTCGACAGACGGCAGCAGCAAGTCGCTCTCTTCACTTAAGAGCGGTGAGCTGGTTCTGGTGTGGCTGGAAGTGAAGGCCAGCCAGAACGTACCGGATGCGCTGGTGGTGGATCTGCTCCCGGCAGGTCTGGAGCTGGAAAACCAGAATCTGGCGAGCAGCAGCGCCAGCTTGCAGGACAGCGGCAGTGAAGTGCAAAACCTGCTGAATCAGATGCAACAGTCTGATATTCAGCACATGGAATTCCGCGACGATCGCTTTGTGGCCGCCGTGCCGGTCAATGAAGGTCAGCCGGTCACGCTGGTTTACCTGGCCCGTGCCGTTACGCCAGGAACCTACCAGGTGCCTGTTCCTATGGTCGAGTCCATGTATGTTCCGCAGTGGCGGGCAACGGGGGCGGCCAGTGGCCCGCTGATCGTTGTTCCGTAAGATGCAGATAGCACGCCTGATTCGCTCCCGCTGGCTGTGGCTTGCGGGAGCGCTTCTCTTTTCAGGGGGGCTGATTGTCGCCGCTGACCGCGTGTGGCCGTTGCCCCTGAAAGAGGTCAACCCTGCGCGAGTGGTGGTGGATGAGCAGGGTGTTCCGTTGTGGCGTTTTGCCGACAGCGAAGGCATCTGGCGCTATCCGGTTACCATTGAAGAGGTTTCCCCACGCTATCTTGAGGCGCTGATCCAGTATGAAGATCGCTGGTTCTGGGATCACCCTGGCGTCAATCCGCTTTCTGTACTGCGTGCCGCCTGGCAGGATCTCACCGCCGGGAGAGTGGTTTCTGGCGGGAGCACGCTTACCATGCAGGTGGCACGCCTGCTGGATCCGCATCCGCGTACCTTTGGCGGTAAAATTCGTCAGCTGTGGCGGGCGATGCAGCTGGAGTGGCATCTCTCCAAGCGTGAAATCCTGACGCTGTATCTCAACCGTGCCCCGTTTGGCGGCACGTTGCAGGGCGTGGGCGCGGCAAGCTGGACTTATCTTGGCAAACCGCCGTCTCAGCTGAGCTATTCCGACGCGGCGCTGCTGGCTGTACTGCCACAGGCACCCAGCCGTCTGCGCCCCGACCGCTGGCCGGAACGTGCCGAAGCGGCGCGGAACAAAGTGCTCGACCGCATGCTGACTCAGGGCGTCTGGTCTGAGAAGCAGGTGAAAGAGTCCCGTGAAGAGCCGGTCTGGCTGGCCCCACGGCAGATGCCGCAGCTGGCGCCGCTCTTTTCCCGCATGATGTTGAGTAAAAGCCGCGACACAAAAATAGTCACCACGCTGGATGCAGCTTTGCAACGACAGCTTGAAGAGCTGGCAATGAACTGGAAATCGCGCCTGCCTGCCCGCAGTTCGCTGGCGATGATCGTCGTGGATCATACATCCATGAAAGTGCGTGGCTGGGTAGGCTCGGTAGATATCAATGATGACAGTCGCTTTAGTCACGTGGATATGGTCAATGCGATCCGATCGCCGGGATCGGTCCTCAAGCCATTCATCTATGGCATGGCGCTGGACGATGGCCTGATCCATCCCGCTTCGTTATTACAGGATGTTCCAAGAAAAACGGGGGATTATCGCCCCGGCAACTTTGACAGCGGTTTCCATGGGCCGGTCAGCATGAGCGAAGCCCTGGTGCGTTCCCTCAACCTGCCTGCGGTGCAGGTACTGGAAGCGTACGGCCCAAAACGTTTTGCAGGCATGCTGAGCAACGCGGGATTACCGCTCATACTCCCCGCGGGGGCGCAGCCCAACCTCTCCCTGATCCTGGGGGGCGCAGGCGCACGCCTGGCTGATATCGCTGCCGCCTATAGTGCCTTTGCGCGTCAGGGTAAGGCGGGCCGGTTGCGTTTACAGCCGGGCGATCCGCTGATCGAACGTCCGCTGCTGTCGCAGGGGGCGGCGTGGATCATTCGTCGCATTCTCGCCAGTGAAGCACAGCCCCTGCCGGACAGTGCGCTGCCCCAGGTTGCGCCGCTGGCGTGGAAAACGGGCACCAGCTATGGCTACCGGGATGCCTGGGCCATCGGGCTGAACGCCCGGTATGTCATTGGAATCTGGACCGGACGTCCGGACGGCACGCCCGTTGCCGGGCAGTTTGGTTTCGCCAGCGCAGTTCCGCTCCTGAATCAGGTCAATAACATGCTTCAGTCCCGCTCGATGGTGGATGAAGCCCGTCTGCCGCGCGATCCGCGTCCTGCAAGCGTAGGACGGGGCGTGATTTGCTGGCCGGGGGGCCAGTCCCTGCCTGAAGGGAACGAAAACTGTCGGCGTCGGCTGTCAACCTGGCTGCTGGAAGGCAGTGAACCGCCTACGCTGCTGCTGCCGGAACAAGAGGGGATTCGCGGGATCCGTTTCCCGGTCTGGCTGGATAAAGAAGGCAAACGCGTCGCAGCGGATTGTCCTGATGCGACAGAAAAAGTGCTGGATGTCTGGCCGCTGCCTCTGGAGCCCTGGCTGCCTGCTGCCGAAAAACGGGCAGCTCGTCTCCCCGCCCGTTCAGCGGTTTGCCCTCCGCTGGATAACCATAATGCGGCGCCGCTGATGTTGTCAGGCGTCAGAGAAGGGGCGGTAATTAAACGTCTTCCGGGTGAGAAAAACATGACCCTGTTCGTTTCAACCAGCGGCGGGGAGGGGCAACGATGGTGGTTTTTGAATGGAGAACCGCTGGACGGACATCAGAAGAATTATTCACTGCAATTATATTTACCGGGTAAATATCAGTTAGTTGTATTAGATGAAACCGGACAAACGGCGACGGTCAATTTTGAGTTAGATCGCTAAGTGTTACTCCTCAAGAGTTAGCTTGATAATTATCAATATCCGTTCCTGAAAAAAAACGAGAATGCGTTTTTATTTTAAGGAACGAGCAATGGAAAAAAATAAACATCAGGGAGAGGGGACTATTCCCGCCATATCCCGGCGTCAGTTTATTCAGGCAGGATCGGCGCTCGCCGCTCTGCCTTTTGTCGTCAAAACCGGCAAAGTACAGGCACAGGGCGCGGCGGTTTCAGACACTGCGCCTGAAGAAAAAGTGGTGCAAACCTGTAGTACGTTTGACTGCGGCGGCAAGTGTGATATTCGTGCTCACGTCAGTGAGGGCGTTGTGACCCGAATTTCTACGCGTCCGGATAACGCGTTGGATCCGCAAATGCCCGTAATGCGTGCCTGCGTGCGTGGCCGGGCTTATCGGAAATTTGTTTACCATCCCGATCGACTGAAATACCCAATGAAACGTGTAGGGAAACGTGGCGAAGGAAAATTCGAGCGTATTACCTGGGATGAAGCCACCACCCTTATTGCGAATCAATTAAAAACTATTACGAAAAAATACGGTGCGGCTTCACGCTATGTTCATGTGGGCACCGCTGTGTCCGGCGGGACTTTTTCCGGCGATAAAATGGTTCGTCGTCTGCTCAACTTAACCGGCGGCTATCTCGAAAGCTATCACTCGGTCAGTATGGGTAACACGGCGGCAGCAACGCCGTATACCTATGGCACCGCTGCCAGCGGCAGCTCTCTTGACACGCTGCTGGACACCAAACTGGTCATCCTCTGGGGACATAACCCGACGGAAACGATCTTTGGTCACAGCAACCACTTCTACCAGAAGATGAAGCAAAACGGCACTCGCTTTATTGTTGTCGACCCTCGCTATTCCGATACGGTTTCCTCCCTGGCCGATCAGTGGATCCCGCTGCTTCCCACCACGGACAACGCCCTGATGGACGCGATGATGTATGTGATCGTCACGGAGAACCTGCACGATCGCGACTTTATTCAGCGCTACACCCTGGGCTTTGACGAAGACACTATGCCAGAAGGCGTTCCGGCCAATGAATCCCTGATGGCTTACCTGAGCGGCGCAAAAGATGGCGTGGCGAAAACGCCCGAGTGGGCAGAGAAAATCACCCACGTGCCTGCACAAACAATTCGGCAACTGGCGCGCGACTACGCAACCACCAAACCCGCTGCGCTGATCCAGGGCTGGGGACCGCAGCGTCATAACTGCGGCGAGCGCACCGCGCGCGGCTCGACGTTGCTGGCTACGCTCACGGGTAACGTCGGGGTGAAAGGCGGTTGGGCAGCAGGCTATGGCGGCTGCGCAAACCGGAAATTTGCCGCCGGACCAGAAATGCCGGACAACCCGGTCAAAGCCAAAATATCGGTGATGAACTGGGTGCAGGCCGCCGACGATGCCTCTCAGGTCACCGCGGACGTCGGCCTGAAGGATGCCGAAAAGCTGGACAGCAATATCCGCATCCTGTTCTCGCTGGCGGGAAATTATCTGGCTAACCAGAACCCGGATCTTCATCAGGCAACCCGTGTCCTGGAAGACGAGTCGAAAATCGAGTTTATCGTCGCAAGCGATCTGTTTATGACGCCGAGCGCCCGATACGCCGACCTTCTTTTGCCGGAAACCAGCTTTATGGAACGCTGGAATATCGGCGAAACCTGGGGCACGGCAAGCTATCTGATCCTGTCAGAAAAGCTCATTGAACCTGAATTTGAACGCCGTTCAGACTACGACTGGCTGCGGGAGGTCGCCGCTAAGCTTGGCGTCGAACCCGCGTTCAGTGAAGGGCGTGACGAAAAAGCGTGGATTGAGCACATCTGGGAGCAGACGCGTCTTTCCATGCCTGACGAAAACCTGCCGGACTTCGCGACGCTACAGAAGACGCGTCAGCACCTTTTCAAAAGCGCGCCGTTCGTCGCCTTTGAAGACAACATTCGCGATCCGCAGAATCATCCGTTCCCGACGCCGTCCGGAAAAATTGAGATCTTCTCGAAGCGTCTGTACGACATGCATCACCCGGAAATTCCGGCGCTGTCGCACTACGTGCCTGCCCATGAAGGGCCGGAAGACGCGCTGGCGAAACGCTTCCCGCTCCAGCTGATTACCTGGAAAGGAAAAAACCGCGCAAACTCCACCCAGTACGCCAACCCGTGGTTAATTGAGGCGCAGCAGCAAAAGCTGTGGATCAACCCGCAGGATGCGCAAAAACGCGGCATTGCGCAGGGAGATACCGTGCGTATTCATAACGCGCGCGGCATTTGCGAGATCCCGGCGGAGGTCACGCCGCGCATCATTCCAGGCGTTGTGGCCATGCAGGCAGGTGCCTGGTGGCAGCCGGACGAGCAGGGTATTGATAAGGGCGGCTGCGCGAACGTGCTCAGTTCCGCTCGTATTACCGCGCTTGCGAAAGGGAATTCCCATCAAACCATGCTGGTGGAGGTAGCTAAAGCATGAGTCAGTTTAAACATTACGCACCGGTAAGCGACAAACAGCTGGGTTTTTATATCGACTCTTCTCGCTGCTCGGGCTGCAAAGCATGTCAGGTGGCGTGCAAAGATAAAAACAACCTTGAGGTCGGACGTCGTTTCCGTCGCGTATACGAAGTTAATGGCGGGAGCTTTATCCCGACCGGGCAGGGCGGCGTCAGCAATAACGTTTTTGCCTACACGCTCTCTATCTCCTGTAACCACTGTGCCGACCCAATCTGCACCAAAAACTGTCCGACCACCGCGATGCATAAGCGTCCGGGGGACGGTATTGTGCGCGTAGATACTGATAAGTGCGTCGGCTGCGGCTACTGCGCGTGGTCATGCCCTTACGGCGCGCCACAGCTCAACGAGCAGACCGGGCAGATGTCCAAATGTGATTTCTGCGTGGATCTACAGGCGAAGGGGGAACAGCCTGTCTGTGTGGCAACCTGTCCACTCGAAGCGATTAAATTCGGGCCGATTGATGAACTGCGGGTGAAGTATGGTGCGGTCTGTGATGTGAAAGGCTTGCCTGATTCCTCCATCACCAAACCGAACCTGGTGATCAAAGCGCATCAGGGCGCAGAGAAAGAGGGGAAACGTCATGCATGAGTTACCGCTGCTGATTTTTACGCTGTTCCTGCAAGGATCGGTTGGCGTTACGCTGTGGCTGGCCTTCGGAAGCACGCAACGCAGCGTGCTGCTGCCGGCTGCCGGAGCGTTTGTGTTGGCCAGCCTCGGTCTGCTCGCCTCCGCGTTGCACATGGGCTATCCACTTAATGCGTTCAACGCGCTGCGTCACGTATCCAGCTCCTGGCTGAGCCGTGAGATTATCTTTGCCAGTCTTTATCTTGCGGCACTTGGCCTCGCAACGCTGCTGATGTTTGTCAAAAAACCAGGCTGGAAGCCGCTGTTGGTTGTGGCAGGTCTTGTCGGGCTGGTGGATGTGTTCTGCATGGCGCAGATCTACATGCATGCATCCGTGGTGACGTGGCATCACATTAATACCCTGGTGCTGTTTATCGGTTCGGTGGGAATTATCGGTTCAGCCTGCATGGCCGTTGGGGCACGTTCCCAGACTCGCGTGCGAACGGCGATTGTCATTATCACGCTGCTGGTGATTGCACGTCTGGTGATGCAGCCCGTCTGGCTGGCAGATATTACGGCTATGGACAACACCGTTATGACGTTCCCACACGCACCGTTACAAATGCTGGAGCAACTGCGAACCGTGCATCTGCTGAGCTGGTGCGTTTCCGTTGTGGGTATGCTGTGCTTTGCTGCGGGCGGCTTAAAAGCGGCGCGAGGCACAATGCTGTTGGGCAGCGCCTTGCTGATTGTGGGTGAGCTGATGCTGCGCTTTGTTTTCTTCAGTATTGGCTGATGGGCGGATTAACCTTTGCCCCGGCGATGGACGTGACGCATGCGTGCGTCCGTCGCCGTTTTCGCCACTCTTCCTGCTGCGCCTGCGCGGACGTCTGTCCCGTGCAGGCTTTTTCTTTTAACGCCACCGGCGTCTCGGTTGATGACAGCCGCTGTATTGAATGCGGTGACTGCCTGTTTGTCTGCCCCGCTGAAGCCATCACCGGCATCACGCCGCGAAAACGTTTTCTGTGTGGCGATACGCTTGTTGGGCCTTTTACTGACCGTGCGCCAGGGGTGAATGAGCTTCTGCTGTGGCACGCGCAGCACTACGTTCGTTTTATCAGTATCGACGCGGAGCAGAATCCTGACTGGTTGCTGGCGATTGCCCGGCTGAATCTGGCGCTTCGTCGACGTGGTGAAGCAGCGTGGGCGTTTAAACATATACCCGTCAACGAGGTAAATACCGCCCGGCGTGCGCTGATGCACGTTCCCCGTGAGGATGTCCGGGTCTGTTGCGTCGTGCCCGGTCAGCGTGAGCTGCGCAGGGCGTTTTCTGCATTTAGCGAGGCAGAGATAACTCTCGATACCGAATCCTGCGTACTCTGCGGCGCGTGCTGGCGGAGTTGTACGGAAAACGCGATTCGGTTTGAGAACGCTGAACTGGTCGTGGAAACCGGACGCTGTACGGGGTGTGGCGGCTGCGAAGCGGTATGCCAGCATGCGGCGATAAACGTGATGCAAACAGACGGGACAGCGAAAAGCGTGACCATACCGGCATATGAAGCCGTTTGTTTGACGTGCCACCGCCATTTCTGGTCATTTAGTTCTGATGAAAAGCAGTGTCCGCTCTGTTTTCACCATCAGTACGGCATGCGAAATACGAGCTGTTGCTAATCTTCGTCTCATTTTAAAAAAATGTTATGCATAACCATAGGCAATGGCGCTATTGCTCTTTATAATCCGCGCCACACCATACTCAGGTATGCAAAAACAACAGAACATTTTACAGAGGTTATCAATGGCTATTGAACGTACTTTTTCCATCATCAAACCAAACGCGGTGGCAAAAAACGTTATTGGCAGCATCTTCGCTCGCTTTGAATCAGCAGGGTTTAAGATCGTTGGCACCAAAATGCTGCACCTGACCGTTGAACAGGCTCGCGGTTTCTACGCTGAGCACGAAGGTCGCCCATTCTTTGACGGTCTGGTCGAGTTCATGACTTCTGGCCCAATCGTGGTATCCGTACTGGAAGGCGAAAACGCGGTACAGCGTCACCGCGATCTGCTGGGTGCAACCAACCCGGACAACGCGCTGGCAGGTACTCTGCGCGCTGACTACGCAGACAGCTTCACCGAGAACGGCACCCACGGTTCCGACTCTGTTGAATCTGCTGCGCGCGAAATCGCGTTCTTCTTTGCAGAAGGCGAAGTGTGCCCGCGCACTCGCTAATAATTTCGTAAATGCCGCGTGCAAACGTGGCATCCCTGCGCCAGACTTTGTACAATGCAACGCCCCGGACGAGCAGACTGCTTACCGGGGCGTTTCTTTTCAACCCACCAAGGGCCACAACGTGTAACAACGAGGCCGGAAAAAATTATGTCTGAATTAGTGAATACCTCCGAAGTCGCCATTCCTGCGGTTCCCAATAAAAATGGAAAAATTAACCTGCTGGACCTGAACCGTCAGCAGATGCGCGAGTTCTTTAAAGAGATGGGCGAGAAGCCGTTTCGTGCCGATCAGGTCATGAAATGGATGTACCACTATTGCAGCGACAACTTTGATGACATGACGGACATCAACAAAGTGCTGCGCAATAAGCTTAAAGAAGTGGCGGAAATCCGCGCACCGGAAGTGGTGGAAGAGCAGCGCTCTTCAGATGGCACTATCAAGTGGGCCATTGCCGTTGGCGATCAGCGTGTTGAAACCGTGTATATCCCGGAAGACGATCGCGCCACGCTGTGCGTCTCTTCTCAGGTGGGCTGTGCGCTGGAGTGCAAATTCTGCTCTACGGCGCAGCAGGGCTTTAACCGTAACCTGCGCGTGTCGGAAATCATCGGCCAGGTCTGGCGTGCCGCGAAAATCGTGGGCGCGGCGAAAGTCACCGGTACACGTCCAATCACCAACGTGGTGATGATGGGGATGGGTGAACCGCTGCTCAACCTGACCAACGTCGTTCCGGCGATGGAAATTATGCTCGACGATTTCGGTTTTGGTCTGTCCAAGCGCCGCGTTACGCTCTCTACTTCCGGCGTGGTGCCTGCGCTGGACAAACTGGGCGATATGATTGACGTTGCGCTGGCCATCTCTCTTCACGCGCCAAACGACGCCATCCGTGACGAAATTGTGCCGATCAACAAAAAGTACAATATCGAAACTTTCCTGGCTGGCGTGCGGCGTTACCTGGAGAAATCCAACGCTAACCAGGGCCGCGTGACCATTGAATACGTGATGCTGGATCATGTTAACGACGGTACCGAGCATGCACATGAGCTGGCTGAACTGCTGAAAGATACGCCATGTAAGATCAACCTGATCCCATGGAACCCGTTCCCGGGCGCGCCGTATGGCCGTAGCTCGAACAGCCGTATCGATCGCTTCTCAAAAGTGCTGATGGAGTATGGTTTCACCACCATCGTACGTAAAACGCGTGGCGACGATATCGACGCAGCCTGTGGTCAGCTGGCGGGTGACGTTATTGACCGTACCAAACGTACGCTGCGTAAGCGTATGCAGGGTGAGTCAATCGCGGTTAAAACCGTTTGATTATTATGCAGACACGGCGCATTTTTTGCGCCGTGAAGCATTAATTTACTGAATAACCAGCCACAATCATCACGACTGATTAATAATTACGGTGCGTTTCATACGACTTTCGGGCAGTATGTAACGACGTAACAACAGTTTAGCGTGAAGGCCTGCCAGCGCTGTCATCTGCGGCCCGACAGTCTTATACTGTTTGTTCCAGGTTAACTGACCTAAAGTTTCGCGGTGCGGGTGGCATTGTGACTCACCGGCACCTGAACCCTTATTTTCACGTACCAGTAGTTGTAGCGAATGAATACTGAAGCCACTCACGATCAAAATGCAGCACTCTCCACTGGCGTTCGTCTTCGCAACGCCCGTGAACAACTCGGACTCAGCCAGCAAGCCGTTGCAGAACGCCTGTGCCTGAAGGTTTCCACCGTTCGCGACATTGAAGAAGATAAGGCACCCGCCGATCTGGCTTCAACGTTTCTGCGCGGTTATATCCGTTCTTACGCCAAACTGGTTCATATTCCTGAAGACGAATTACTGCCGATGATGGAGAAGCAGGCGCCTGTGCGTGCGGCAAAAGTTGCGCCGATGCAGAGCTTCTCTCTGGGCAAACGTCGTAAAAAACGCGATGGCTGGCTGATGAGCTTTACCTGGCTGGTCCTGTTCGTGGTTGTCGGCCTGACGGGCGCATGGTGGTGGCAAAACCACAAAGCGCAACAGGAAGAGATCACCACCATGGCCGATCAGTCCTCCGCTGAGCTTAATCAGTCTGGTACTAACGGCGCGCAAAGCGTGCCGCTGAGCACCGAAGGGGCTGCGACCTCCAGCGAACCTCAGGCGACAGCAACCAGCACGCCTGCAACCGATCCAGCGGCGACGCCAGAATCGACGGCGAATACCGCACCGGCTACCCAGGCCCAGGATCAGAACGCGGTCGTATCACCTTCTCAGGCCAATGTTGATACCGCCCCTGCGGCAACGGCACCGGCAGATAACACCGCGGCGTCACTGCCAACTGACCCGGCGGGTACGGCGGCACCTGCCGTTGACCCGAATGCGCTGGTGATGAATTTCACGGCTGATTGCTGGCTGGAAGTGACTGACGCGACAGGTAAAAAGCTGTTCAGCGGCCTGCAACGTAAAGATGGCACGTTAAATCTAACGGGCCAGGCACCATACAAGCTTAAAATCGGCGCACCGGCAGCGGTACAGATCCAGTATCAAGGAAAACCTGTCGATCTGAGCCGCTTTATCAGAACTAACCAGGTTGCGCGTCTTACCGTTAATGCCGAACAATCAGCAGCACAGTAACAGACGGGCAATGCGGGAGATTTTACATGCATAACCAGGCTCCTATTCAACGTAGAAAATCGAAACGGATTTACGTTGGGAACGTGCCAATCGGCGATGGGGCGCCTATCGCCGTCCAGTCGATGACCAATACGCGTACTACGGATGTAGAAGCGACGGTTAATCAAATCAAAGCATTAGAACGCGTCGGCGCGGACATTGTTCGCGTCTCAGTGCCGACCATGGACGCCGCTGAGGCGTTCAAACTGATCAAGCAGCAGGTGAGCGTTCCGCTGGTTGCCGATATTCACTTCGATTACCGTATCGCGCTGAAAGTCGCTGAATACGGTGTCGATTGTCTGCGTATTAACCCAGGCAACATCGGCAACGAAGAGCGCATTCGCATGGTTGTTGACTGCGCCCGCGACAAAAACATTCCAATCCGTATCGGCGTAAACGCTGGCTCTCTGGAAAAAGATCTCCAGGAAAAGTACGGTGAGCCGACGCCGCAGGCGCTGCTCGAATCCGCCATGCGTCACGTCGATCATCTGGATCGCCTTAACTTCGATCAGTTCAAAGTGAGCGTGAAAGCGTCTGACGTTTTCCTGGCCGTTGAATCGTATCGTCTGCTGGCAAAACAGATCGATCAGCCGCTGCACCTTGGCATCACCGAGGCGGGCGGTCTGCGCAGCGGCTCAGTAAAATCGGCAATTGGTCTCGGCCTGCTGCTCTCTGAAGGCATCGGTGACACGTTACGCGTCTCCCTGGCCGCCGATCCGGTGGAAGAGATCAAAGTCGGTTTCGACATCCTGAAATCACTGCGTATCCGCGCGCGTGGGATCAACTTCATCGCCTGCCCAACCTGTTCACGTCAGGAGTTTGACGTGATCGGCACCGTGAATGCCCTGGAGCAGCGTCTGGAAGACATCATCACCCCGATGGACGTTTCCATCATCGGCTGCGTGGTGAACGGTCCGGGTGAAGCGCTGGTGTCCACGCTGGGCGTTACCGGCGGTAACAAGAAAAGTGGTCTCTATGAAGATGGCGTTCGTAAAGATCGTCTGGATAATAGTGATATGATCGACCAGCTTGAAGCCCGCATTCGCGCAAAAGCGACGATGATGGACGAAGCGCAGCGCATCAGCGTTCAGCAGGTTGAAAAATAACGTGATGGGAAGCAGGCTGCTTCCCATGTATGATTGAACCCATTCTTTGGGTTCTTTTTTGTATATAGAAAGAGAATAAACGTGGCAAAAAACATTCAAGCCATCCGCGGCATGAACGATTATCTGCCTGGCGAAACCGCCATCTGGCAGCGCATTGAAGGCACACTGAAGCAGGTGCTCGGCAGCTACGGTTACAGCGAAATTCGTTTGCCGATTGTAGAGCAGACCCCGTTATTCAAACGCGCGATCGGCGAAGTAACCGACGTGGTTGAAAAAGAGATGTATACCTTTGAGGACCGCAACGGCGACAGCCTGACCCTGCGTCCTGAGGGGACGGCGGGTTGCGTACGCGCCGGCATCGAACATGGTCTCCTGTACAATCAGGAGCAGCGCCTGTGGTATATCGGCCCGATGTTCCGCCACGAACGTCCGCAAAAAGGCCGCTACCGTCAGTTCAACCAGCTTGGCGTGGAAGTGTTTGGTCTGCAAGGACCAGATATCGATGCCGAACTGATTATGCTGACTGCCCGCTGGTGGCGTGCGCTCGGTATTTCTGAGCACGTTTCCCTGGAGCTGAACTCTATCGGTTCTCTGGAAGCGCGTGCGAACTATCGCGATGCGCTGGTGGCGTTCCTGGAACAACACAAAGAGAAGCTCGACGAAGACTGTAAACGTCGTATGTACAGCAACCCGCTGCGCGTACTCGATTCCAAAAATCCTGACGTACAGGCGCTGCTGAACGATGCGCCAGCGCTGGGTGACTACCTGGATGAGGATTCCCGCGAACACTTTGCTGGCCTGTGCAAGCTGCTTGAAGCGGCGGGCATTGCTTATACCGTTAACCAGCGTCTGGTGCGCGGTCTGGACTACTACAACCGCACCGTATTTGAGTGGGTCACCACCAGCCTCGGTTCGCAGGGCACCGTCTGTGCTGGCGGTCGTTATGACGGACTGGTCGAGCAACTGGGTGGTCGCGCAGCACCGGCTGTAGGCTTCGCGATGGGCCTTGAGCGACTTGTTTTGCTGGTTCAGGCAGTTAATCCGGAATTTAAAGCCGATCCTGTTGTCGATATATACCTGGTGGCCTCAGGTGCGGATACGCAGTCTGCGGCGATGCAGCTTGCCGAACGCGTGCGCGATGCGCTGCCGGACGTAAAGCTGATGACCAACCACGGCGGCGGCAACTTTAAAAAACAGTTTGCTCGTGCCGACAAGTGGGGCGCAAGTATTGCACTGGTGCTGGGTGAGTCCGAAGTGGCCAACGGCGAAGTGGTGGTTAAAGACCTGCGCTCTGGTGAGCAAACTACGGTAACGCAGGATGGCGTTGCGGCGCACTTGCGCACTCTATTGGGCTAAGGAGAAGGACTGCGTGGAAATGTACGAGAACGAACACGACCAGGTTGATGCGGTTAAACGCTTCTTTGCTGAAAACGGCAAGGCACTGGTTGTAGGGGTTATTTTAGGTGTTGGTGCGCTGGTTGGCTGGCGTTACTGGAACAATCATCAGGCTGACTCTGCTCGCGGTTCATCCCTGAACTACGAAAACACCGTTAGCGCAATCCGTGCCGATCAGCCGCAAACGCTGACGGCTGCGGAGAAATTTGCCGCTGACAACAAAAACACCTACGGTGCGCTGGCTGCGCTGGAAGTGGCTCAGCAGTATGTTGATAAAAACGAACTGGATAAAGCCGCTGCGCAACTGGCTCAGGGGCTTGCTGCTGCCAGTGACGAAAATCTGAAAGCGGTGATCAATCTGCGCCTGGCACGTATTCAGGTTCAGCAGAAAAAAGCCGACGACGCGCTGAAAACGCTTGATACCATCAAAGGTGATGGCTTTGCCGCTATTGTCGCCGATCTTCGCGGTGAAGCACTGCTGAGTAAGGGGGATAAAGCGGGCGCGCGTAAAGCGTGGCAAGCTGGCGTGGATAGTAAAGCTTCACCTGCGCTGAGCGAAATGATGCAGATGAAAATAAATAATTTGTCCGTCTGAGAGGGACCCAATGCAATTGCGTAAATTACTTCTGCCAGGACTGCTTTCTGTTACGTTATTGAGTGGTTGTTCACTGTTCAGTGGCGAAGAAGACGTTGTCAAAATGTCCCCGCTACCGACGGTTGAAAACCAGTTCACTCCGTCCACCGCCTGGGACACCTCCGTGGGTGATGGTATTGGCGATTTTTATTCCAACCTGCACCCGGCATTTGCTGACGGCGTGGTCTATGCGGCCGATCGCAAAGGCACCGTTAAAGCGCTGAACGCTGATGACGGAAAAGAAGTGTGGTCCATTAACCTGGCGGAAAAAGACGGCTGGTTCTCCCGTAAACCTGCGCTGCTTTCTGGCGGCCTGACCGTTGCCGGCGGTCACGTGTATGTGGGCAGCGAAAAAGCGCAGGTTTACGCGCTGAATGCCAGCGACGGTTCGGTTGCATGGCAGACCAGCGTTGCCGGTGAATCCTTGTCACGTCCGGTTGTCAGCGACGGCCTGGTGTTGATCCATACCAGCAACGGCCAGTTGCAGGCGCTGAACGAAGCCGATGGTCTGGTAAAATGGACGGTTAACCTGGATATGCCAGCGCTGTCTCTGCGTGGTGAATCTGCTCCGGCGACTGCATTTGGCGCCGCCATTGTGGGTGGTGACAACGGTCGTGTCAGCGCAGTACTGATGCAGCAGGGCCAGATGATCTGGCAGCAGCGTATTTCCCAGGCGACCGGTTCAACTGAAATCGACCGTCTGAGTGACGTGGACACCACGCCGGTCATCGTTGACGGTGTGGTTTACGCGCTAGCGTATAACGGCAACCTGACGGCGCTGGACCTGCGTAGCGGTCAGATCATGTGGAAACGTGAGCTGGGTTCCGTGAACGATTTCATTGTCGACGGCAACCGTATTTATATGGTGGATCAGAACGACCGTCTGCTGGCGCTGAGCACCGAAGGTGGCGTGACGCTGTGGACGCAGAGCGATCTGCTTCACCGTCTGCTGACCGCACCAGCACTGTATAACGGCAGCCTGGTGGTGGGCGACAGCGAAGGCTATATGCACTGGATCGATCCAGAGAATGGCCGCTTCGTGGCGCAGCAGAAAGTGGACGGCTCAGGCTTCCTGACCGATCCGGTTGTGGCTGACGGCAAACTGCTGATTCAGGCAAAAGACGGCACGCTGTACGCGATCACGCGTTAATTACACGGCGGTTGTAGTATACTAAACGGCTCCTGTTCACTCAGGAGCCGTTTTGACATTTTTAAAAACGCTGCGAAAGCGACGTTATTTTGAATTTTATGAGGCTTCAAACATGGTACCTGTGGTCGCGCTTGTCGGGCGCCCTAACGTTGGAAAATCCACTCTTTTTAACCGTTTAACACGCACCCGTGATGCGCTGGTTGCGGATTTCCCGGGGCTGACGCGTGACCGTAAGTACGGTCGTGCAGAGGTGGAAGGACGCGAGTTCATCTGTATCGATACCGGGGGTATTGACGGTACGGAAGACGGCGTAGAAACCCGCATGGCAGAGCAATCTCTGCTGGCTATCGAAGAAGCGGATGTGGTTCTGTTTATGGTGGATGCGCGCGCTGGCCTGATGCCCGCGGACTCTGCTATCGCTAAACATCTGCGTTCACGCGAAAAGCCAACCTTCCTGGTGGCGAACAAAACTGACGGCATTGATGCCGATCAGGCCGTTGCGGATTTCTGGTCTTTAGGTCTGGGTGATATTTATCCTATCGCGGCCTCGCATGGCCGTGGCGTCACCAGCCTGCTGGAAACCGTTCTGCTGCCGTGGGTTGATGAAGTAAACCCGCCGGAAGAGGTGGACGAAGACGCCGAATACTGGGCACAGTTTGAAGCCGGAGAGGAAGGCGAGGAAGAGCCGGAAGATGACTTCAACCCGCAGGATCTGCCGATTAAGCTGGCTATCGTTGGTCGCCCAAACGTAGGTAAGTCTACCCTTACTAACCGTATTCTGGGCGAAGAGCGCGTGGTGGTTTACGACATGCCAGGCACAACGCGCGACAGCATTTACATTCCAATGCAGCGCGATGAACGTGAGTACGTACTTATCGACACTGCAGGGGTGCGTAAGCGCGGGAAAATCACCGATGTAGTGGAAAAATTCTCGGTGATCAAAACCCTTCAGGCGATTGAAGACGCCAACGTGGTGCTGCTGGTTATTGACGCACGTGAAGGTATCTCCGATCAGGATCTCTCTCTGCTCGGCTTTATCCTTAATAGTGGGCGCTCACTGGTTATCGTCGTCAACAAGTGGGATGGCCTGAGCAATGAAGTACGCGAACAGGTGAAAGAGACGCTGGACTTCCGTCTGGGCTTTATCGACTTTGCCCGCGTTCACTTCATCTCTGCCCTGCACGGCAGCGGCGTAGGCAACCTGTTCGAATCCGTTCGTGAAGCCTATGACAGCTCTACCCGCCGCCAGAGCACGGCGATGCTGACCCGTATCATGAACATGGCAGCAGAAGATCACCAGCCGCCGCTGGTGCGTGGCCGTCGCGTGAAGCTGAAATATGCCCACGCCGGGGGGTATAACCCGCCTATCGTGGTGATCCACGGTAACCAGGTGAAAGACCTGCCGGACTCCTACAAACGCTACCTGATGAACTACTTCCGTAAGTCGCTGGACGTGATGGGTACGCCTATCCGTATTCAGTTCAAGGAAGGGGAAAACCCGTTTGCGAATAAACGTAATACCCTGACGCCGAACCAGATGCGTAAGCGTAAGCGTTTGATTAAGCACATTAAGAAAAGCAAATAATTCTTACCGAACTCACTAAAACCCGCGCCTGTCGCGGGTTTTTTTCGCTCATTCAAAAGGTCTGCCTTCCCTGTGTGATGTCAATCACTATTCGCTTTTAACCATGTTTATATCTAAGAAAGTAGACAATCGTCGAATTTTCATCTTAAAGTCCAGGGTTCGGTACTAGACAAAACTAGCGCCTGGTTATCAAATGGTTAACCAATATTTCGCCGCATGTAAAAAATCGATCGGATACGTAACCGTTCGGCGTACATGCTGGTGTTTACAAGCACGACACATACCTTTCGGGAGAATTATGCAATCCTCTGTTAATCAAAAAGAGAGCCGAACCTTCTTCGGCCATCCTTATCCGCTCGGTTCGCTGTTCTTCACCGAGATGTGGGAGCGTTTCTCGTTTTACGGTATTCGCCCGCTATTGATCCTGTTTATGGCCGCCACCGTGTACGACGGGGGGATGGGCCTGGCGCGTGAAAACGCCTCGGCGATTGTCGGCATCTTCGCGGGCACCATGTACCTCGCCGCACTGCCGGGCGGCTGGCTGGCGGATAACTGGCTCGGCCAGCAGCGGGCCGTCTGGTACGGTTCGATTTTGATTGCGCTTGGGCACCTGTCGATTGCCCTGTCGGCCATTATGGGCGACAACATGTTCTTCATCGGCCTGATGTTCATCGTGCTCGGCTCCGGCCTGTTCAAGACCTGTATCTCGGTCATGGTCGGTACCCTCTACAAAAAGGGCGATGCGCGTCGTGACGGCGGTTTCTCGCTGTTCTATATGGGCATCAACATGGGCTCGTTCATTGCCCCTCTGATTTCCGGCTGGCTGATTAAAACCCACGGCTGGCACTGGGGCTTTGGTATCGGCGGTATCGGGATGCTGGTCGCCCTGATTATCTTCCGCGTGTTTGCCGTTCCGGCCATGAAGCGCTACGACAGCGAAGTCGGTCTGGACTCCACCTGGAACAGTCCAGTAGTGAAACGTAACGGCGTGGGTGCCTGGCTGCTGGCGCTGGCTGTGGGTGTTGCAATCATCGTCACGTTGATTGCCCAGGGCGTGATTGTGATTAATCCGGTCGCGGTGGCCAGCGTGCTGGTATATGTGATTGCCGCCTCCGTCGCGCTCTACTTCATCTACCTGTTCATCTTCGCCGGGCTGAATCGCAAAGAGCGCGCAAGGCTGCTGGTATGCTTTATTCTGCTGGTCTCCGCCGCGTTCTTCTGGTCCGCGTTCGAGCAGAAGCCAACCTCCTTCAACCTGTTCGCCAACGACTACACTAACCGCATGATCGGTGATTTTGAGATCCCGGCGGTGTGGTTCCAGTCGATTAATGCCCTGTTTATCATTCTGCTGGCACCGGTATTTAGCTGGGCATGGCCGAAGCTGGCGAGCAATAATATTCGCCCGAGCAGTATCACCAAGTTCGTGATCGGTATTTTGTGCGCGGCGGCGGGCTTCGGCCTGATGATGCTGGCGGCACAGAACGTGCTGAGCAACGGTGGAGCAGGGGTTTCTCCGTTCTGGCTGGTGGGCAGTATCCTGATGCTGACGCTCGGGGAACTGTGCCTGAGTCCGATTGGTCTGGCAACCATGACCCTGCTGGCGCCGGAAAGAATGCGCGGTCAGATGATGGGCCTGTGGTTCTGCGCCAGTGCGCTGGGTAACCTGGCTGCGGGCCTGATTGGTGGTCACGTGAAGGCCGACCAGCTGGATATGCTGCCAGACCTCTTTGCCCGTTGCTCCATCGCGCTGTTGATTTGTGCTGCGGTGCTGATCGTCCTCATTGTTCCGGTGCGTCGCATGCTGGAAAATGTGCAGACAAAACCGGCTACCGAAGCCTGATACTATTCAGCCTGCCGGGGCAGTTATCCAGCCCCGGCCCAACTCAACAGGAGAGAGCATGTCGATAACCTGTCCGGATTGCCACGCAGCGCTCGAGCCGCAAAACGGTATCGCGCACTGCGACAGCTGCAATAACGATATTCCCCTCGAAGCGCGCTGCCCTGACTGCCATCAACCGCTTCAGGTACTCAAGGCCTGCGGTGCGGTGGATTACTTTTGCCAGAACGGCCACGGTCTTATTTCTAAAAAACGCGTGGAGTTTGTTCGGGCTGAAGGTTAATCGCACACGCAGCCTTCACCTTTCTGCCACAGTTCCACCAGCGACTCGGGTGCTTCCTGCTCGGGTACCAGCACGATGATATCGGCGTAGTGCGCCTGATTTTGGCCGGTCCAGATAATCTGGATGCGGAAATAGCGCTGGTCACCGCTGCCGGGGGAAGAGGCTTGCCCGGGCGGCTGGCCGCGCGGGAAAGCCTGCTCCAGAATGCTCACCAGGCGCTGCCGCTGGGCCTCATTAAGCGAGGAGAGCGCAATGGTGCGCTGGCCGCTCAGCTTAGGGATAAAAGCGACGCCGCCTTCCCGGGCCAGCTCAACCACGGCGTCATCCGTCAGTTCCGGAACCTGCATTACAGCACTCCTACCTGTTCCCAGGCTTGTTTTATAGCCGCCCCAACGTCGCTACCGGAGCGTTTCTCGCCGTGCGCTATCGTCAGTTTTGCAAAGGCATCAAAATCCGCATCCTGCGCCAGGTTGCGATCGCAAACCGTGTCGTACCAGGCATAACCCGCTTTTTCCCAGGCGTAGCCACCGATCGCCGTTGCGGCCAGGTAAAACGCGCGGTTGGGGATACCGGAGTTAAGGTGTACGCCGCCGTTATCCTCGCGCGTTTTGATGAAATCTTTCATATGCCCGGGCTGCGGATCTTTACCGAGCAGCGGATCGTTATAGGCCGTGCCGGGTTCAGACATGGAGCGAAGCCCTTTCCCGTTGATGCCCTCCGCCAGCAGCCCTTCACCAAT
Source organism: Enterobacter hormaechei subsp. hoffmannii (assembly GCF_001729745.1). Classification (GTDB taxonomy): domain Bacteria; phylum Pseudomonadota; class Gammaproteobacteria; order Enterobacterales; family Enterobacteriaceae; genus Enterobacter; species Enterobacter intestinihominis. The sequence goes on along the minus strand of NZ_CP017186.1, from coordinate 3,227,644 downwards.
CAGCCAGTCTGCTTTATCGGCGGTTTGCTTAAGATGGTATTGCTTCACCAGCGAACCGAACACGTCGGATAACGACTCGTTCAGCGCGCCCGATTGTTCAAAGTAGATGAGTCCGGCTTCGGTCTCCGTCACGCCGTGGCTAAGCTCATGCGCTACCACGTCGATGGCAATGGTAAAGCGGTTGAAGATTTCCCCGTCGCCATCGCCAAAGACCATCTGCTGGCCGTTCCAGAAGGCGTTTTGATACTCACGGCCATAGTGCACGGTGCCGGTGAGGATCAGCCCTTTGTTATCGAGCGAATCGCGCTGATACTCCTTCCAGAAGAAATCATGGGTAATACCCAGATAATCGTACGCTTCATCCACCGCCACATCTCCGTTGGAGGGCTGGCCTTCATAGCGTACCTGGGTACCCGGCAGCTCCTGGGTCTGTTTCGCATCGTAGATGTCACGCTCAAGCTGACCGGCTTTATTCACATGCGGCGCGGCGGGTTTGCCCGGCATATGGGCCATCAGCGTCTGGACGTGGGTTAAGGTCTGACGGGCGCAGCGCTGCTGCGGCTCAGAACCGCTTTCGATAATACGGCGAAGAATATACGGAGGGATGACGCTATGTAGATGGGGCATGCTGCTCTCCTTATTAAAAAAGGCAATAGCAGCAGTATAGTTTGTAACCGGCGAAGATTTATCCGCTTTTACGCTGACGCGTTTTTTTCACCGGTTTGATCTCTTTCACTTCACTCTCGACCCAGCCGTCAGAAAGACGGGTGGTGAGCACATCCCCTGCTTTAACCTGCTTCGTCTGCTTCAGCACTTTGCCGTCCGTCGCGGTGGTCACGCTATAGCCGCGGGCCAGCGTGGAGAGTGGGCTGACGGCTTCCAGATGGGTGACCGCATTGCCAAAACGCTCGCGGGTGGCGCTCAGGCGTGAGCGGATATTTTCCGCGAGGCGGAACTCAAGCTGCTGGATCCGCGTTTGTGCGCGATAAATCTTTGGCTGCGGATTCTGCTGGTTCAGACGCTGAGTCGTGCGCTGCTGGCGCGATATCGCTTTCTTAAGCTGGTTATCCAGCGCGAAGTTCATCCGCTGACGCAGACGCTCCAGTACGGTTTGCTGACGCGCCAGACGCAATTGCGGATGCTGCTGTTGCAGACGATGATGAAGCTGGGTAAAGCGGCGGGTACGGTTGGCGAGGAAGTAGTCCATCGCCATCTCCAGGCGCTGCTGCCCGTTCTGGATCTGGCGCAGCAGCTCCTGCTGATTACGGCTGACCACCTCTGCCGCCGCGGACGGCGTGGGCGCGCGTAAATCCGCGACAAAATCGGCTATCGTCACATCCGTTTCATGGCCGACGGCGCTCACCACAGGGATAAGGCTGGCAAAGATTGCCCGCGCCACGCGCTCGTCGTTAAAGCTCCACAGGTCTTCCAGCGAGCCGCCGCCGCGCCCGACGATCAGGACATCGCACTCCTGACGCGCATTCGCCAGCTCAATCGCGCGCACGATCTGCCCCGGCGCATCGTCACCCTGAACGGCAGTTGGGTAGATAATGACGGGCAGGGAAGGGTCACGGCGCTTCAGGACGTGCAAAATATCGTGCAGCGCCGCGCCGGTTTTCGAGGTGATAACTCCAACACAGTGGGCAGGTGAGGGCAGGGGCTTTTTAAACTGCTGGTCAAACAATCCCTCAGCCGAAAGCATGGCTTTTAACTGCTCGTACTTCTGCTGCAACAAGCCTTCACCGGCGGGCTGCATGCTCTCGACGATAATCTGATAATCGCCGCGCGGCTCATACAAGGTAATGTTGGCACGAACCAGAACCTGCTGGCCATGCTGAGGGCGGAACGTCACGCGACGATTGCTGTTGCGGAACATCGCGCAGCGCACCTGAGCGGTGTCATCTTTTAGCGTAAAGTACCAATGACCGGAAGCAGGCTGCGTGAAGTTAGAGATTTCACCGCTGATCCAGACCTGTCCCATTTCCTGCTCAAGCAGCAAACGCACCGTCTGATTAAGGCGGCTGACAGTATAAATTGAGGGGGATTGAGAGGATAACATGTGAGCGGGATCAAATTCTAAATCAGCAAGTTATTCAGTCGATAGTAACCTGCTGAGAGGCGATCGCAAGCATTTTTTTCAAAAAAGTGTAGATGCAATCGGTTACGCTCTGTATAATGCCACGGCAATATTTAACCACCCAGGTCAGAGATATTGCCCATGCTACGTATCGCTAAAGAAGCACTGACGTTTGACGACGTCCTCCTCGTTCCCGCTCATTCCACCGTTCTGCCGAATACTGCCGACCTCAGCACGCAGTTGACGAAAACCATTCGTCTGAACATTCCTATGCTCTCCGCAGCAATGGACACCGTGACTGAAGCGCGTCTGGCTATCGCTTTGGCACAGGAAGGCGGCATTGGCTTTATCCACAAAAACATGTCTATCGAGCGTCAGGCGGAAGAAGTTCGCCGCGTGAAGAAACATGAATCCGGTATCGTGTCCGATCCTCAGACCGTTCTGCCAACCACCACCCTGCACGAAGTGAAAGCGCTAACCGAGCGTAACGGCTTTGCAGGTTACCCGGTTGTGACCGAAGACAACGAGCTGGTGGGCATCATCACCGGTCGTGATGTGCGTTTCGTGACTGACCTGAACCAGCCTGTCAGCGTCTATATGACGCCAAAAGAGCGCCTGGTGACCGTTCGCGAAGGCGAAACCCGCGACGTGGTGCTGGCGAAAATGCACGAAAAACGTGTTGAGAAAGCGCTGGTTGTGGATGCGAACTTCCACCTGCGTGGCATGATCACCGTTAAAGATTTCCAGAAAGCAGAACGTAAACCGAACGCCTGTAAAGACGAGCATGGCCGTCTGCGCGTCGGCGCTGCGGTTGGCGCGGGCGCAGGTAACGAAGAGCGCGTTGACGCGCTGGTTGCCGCGGGCGTTGACGTGCTGCTGATTGACTCCTCACATGGCCACTCCGAAGGCGTTCTACAACGTATTCGTGAAACCCGTGCTAAATACCCGGATCTCCAGATCATCGGCGGTAACGTGGCTACGGGCGCAGGTGCTCGCGCGCTGGCGGAAGCCGGTTGCAGCGCGGTGAAAGTGGGTATCGGCCCTGGCTCTATCTGTACTACCCGTATCGTCACCGGCGTGGGCGTTCCGCAGATCACCGCGGTGTCTGACGCGGTTGAAGCGCTGGAAGGCACCGGTATTCCGGTTATCGCGGACGGCGGTATCCGCTTCTCTGGCGACATCGCCAAAGCGATCGCCGCAGGTGCCGCAGCCGTGATGGTGGGCTCCATGCTGGCCGGTACCGAAGAATCCCCGGGCGAAATCGAACTCTACCAGGGCCGTTCTTACAAATCCTACCGCGGTATGGGCTCCCTGGGCGCGATGTCCAAAGGTTCCTCCGACCGTTACTTCCAGACCGATAACGCCGCTGACAAACTGGTACCGGAAGGCATCGAAGGCCGCGTGGCCTATAAAGGCCGTCTGAAAGAGATCATCCACCAGCAGATGGGCGGCCTGCGTTCCTGTATGGGACTGACCGGCTGTGGTACCATTGACCTGCTGCGTACCAAAGCGGAATTCGTACGCATCAGCGGTGCGGGTATCCAGGAGAGCCACGTGCACGACGTGACGATCACCAAAGAGTCCCCGAACTACCGTCTGGGATCATGATTTTCTTCGCCCGACCTCGTGTCGGGCGATTTATTTAATCTGTTTCACTTGCCTCGGAATTAGCGTCAATGACGGAAAACATTCATAAACATCGCATCCTCATCCTCGATTTTGGTTCTCAGTACACTCAACTGGTGGCGCGTCGCGTGCGTGAGCTGGGCGTATACTGTGAGCTGTGGGCGTGGGATGTCACGGAAGCACAGATTCGCGAGTTCAATCCAAGCGGCATCATCCTGTCCGGCGGCCCGGAGAGCACCACCGAAGCGAACAGCCCGCGCGCGCCGCAGTACGTATTCGAAGCTGGCGTACCGGTGTTCGGCGTGTGCTACGGCATGCAGACTATGGCGATGCAGCTGGGCGGCCACGTAGAAGGCTCTAACGAGCGTGAGTTCGGCTACGCGCAGGTTGAAGTCGTCACCGACAGCGCGCTGGTGCGCGGTATCGAAGACTCCCTGACCGCAGACGGCAAACCGCTGCTGGACGTGTGGATGAGCCACGGCGACAAAGTCACCGCTATCCCGTCGGACTTCGTGACCGTAGCCAGCACCGAAAGCTGCCCGTTCGCGATTATGGCGAACGAAGAAAAACGCTTCTACGGCGTGCAGTTCCACCCGGAAGTGACTCACACCCGTCAGGGTATGCGCATGCTGGAGCGCTTCGTGCGTGATATCTGCCAGTGTGAAGCCCTGTGGACCCCGGCAAAAATCATCGACGACGCCGTGGAGCGTATCCGCCAGCAGGTTGGTGATGACAAAGTGATCCTCGGCCTCTCCGGCGGCGTGGACTCCTCCGTGACCGCGATGCTGCTGCACCGCGCCATCGGCAAAAACCTGACCTGCGTCTTCGTGGACAACGGCCTGCTGCGTCTGAACGAAGCCCAGCAGGTCATGGACATGTTCGGCGACCACTTCGGTCTGAACATCGTTCACGTGGAAGGCGAGCAGCGCTTCTTGGACGCGCTGAAAGGCGAGAACGATCCGGAAGCGAAACGTAAAATCATCGGCCGCGTATTCGTGGAAGTGTTCGACGAAGAAGCGCTGAAGCTGGAAGACGTGAAATGGCTGGCGCAGGGTACTATCTACCCTGACGTGATCGAGTCTGCGGCCTCCGCGACCGGTAAAGCGCACGTTATCAAATCTCACCACAACGTGGGCGGCCTGCCGAAAGAGATGAAGATGGGCCTGGTTGAACCACTGCGTGAGCTGTTCAAAGACGAAGTGCGTAAGATCGGTCTGGAGCTGGGGCTGCCGTACGACATGCTCTACCGTCACCCATTCCCGGGCCCGGGCCTCGGCGTACGCGTGCTGGGCGAAGTGAAGAAAGAGTACTGCGACCTGCTGCGTCGTGCGGACGCGATCTTCATTGAAGAGCTGCACAAGGCTGACCTGTACAACAAGGTTAGCCAGGCGTTCACCGTGTTCCTGCCGGTTCGCTCCGTCGGCGTGATGGGCGATGGCCGCAAGTACGACTGGGTTGTCTCCCTGCGTGCTGTGGAAACCATCGACTTCATGACCGCGCACTGGGCGCACCTGCCGTATGACTTCTTAGGCCGCGTGTCTAACCGCATCATCAACGAAGTGAACGGCATTTCCCGCGTGGTGTATGACATCAGCGGCAAGCCACCGGCGACGATCGAGTGGGAATGATTTCGCGTCTGGCTACAGCCTGTAGTTAAATGCAGTAAAGTATCTCTAAGCCCGCGTAACTGCGGGCTTTTTTGTTTTTTATGTCTGGCACTTTCTGGCAGCGTTAGCAACGAAGAGCATAATTTCAGAACGCACTGTGGCGCAGAAAGTAACAGAAATTTATGCTGTTGGCCTCTCGTACCATGAATCAGAGAATTGGATATTCCCATCTACAATACGCCATGTGATTTTTTCATATTGCATAGAGACGGATTCCATATGATTTAACTTATCATTGCCTGATAATTTAACATTGGGCACACCACAATTAACACCCGTTATTTTTACATTTTCCATTAATACGGTGTAATAACACACCTCCTGGCCCGCATCATTGATATGATAAAATTTTACTTCTGCACTTTTTAATGTTTGCCCTGTAGCTGCTGCTTTGTAGAGATAGGGACTGGAACTGTCGACTTCTTTTTCAAAATTAAATGATGAATGTTGGCGTGTTCCGGTGATCTTTCCATTGGCAGTATCGACGGGAAGGTTAACACCATGACCCATACTGATTACCTCGATAGAGCCCTCACGATCCTGAACATCTACAGAGCCTTTGATATCTGCACCACCATCATCTTTTAGCCAAAGATAGGGAGGGATAGGCATTTTATTTACTCCTTATTAGTTTAATTAACTTCATTGTTATGATGTAGAAAAAGATAGAGGTAAGAGTGTTGAATGAAATTAATACATAATCATAACTATAATAGATATCTTCGGGTGTTGGGTTGTTGCTAATTAAATAGGAAATTCTAATAGCTGTTTCGTGACTTATTAATGGATGTTCAGTTAAGTAGCAAACATCTAACCATGAAACAATAGCGAATATGCCGATGAAAAGAACCATTCTAACAGAACTAAGGACAAGTTTTCTGATAACCACCAATAATGACCTCAATTGTTCCATAGGATTCTAAATCAAGACCTTTAACCTTTGCTGTCTTTGTTCTTAATAGTGCGTTTCTTAATCTATTGTAATCTGATTGGCTTGGTAAAGTTATACACCCTTCTGATACCTGACCGGGATGTAGCCTAAATCCACCTCTGGCTACGCTTTTGTAAAATGTAGAATCATCTATATTCCCATCGTCGCGAAATAAAGCAAACCATTCAGAATGATCAACATGATAACTAAAAGTGCTTTTATATGTATCGACTCCCCAGGCTCTAAATCTGTTAGCCATACTTCCTTTAGGCCTGTCTACTATATAATATTTACCTTTTGGTAGCGGTCCAACGTTAGGAATGATGCCACATGCTCCTTTGTTTCTGTATGCACCGTTACCAGAAAAAGCCATAAAGACTCCAACACCATCAAATTCAAGTGGTGAGTAATCAGCATCATTTATAATAAACTTTCCATGCAAAGTCATGTATCTCTCTTTTCTTTATAGATGCTTATGAAAATTATCTGCATATAGTGCGTGTATTTTTAAAATAAAATATACATAAAGTGCGCATTTAATTATTTTACTCTAAAAAAGGTTGGCTTGCCTTTGGAAAGTAGATCTATATCAATTTTACAGCTACACCCGATAGTAGATCGTTTTAAGGGATGTGTTCATAAAAATATAAAGTGAAGTTCCACAGATAATCCCGACAAAAATCATCCCTACAGTTGTGCTCGGAACCTCGACGTAACGAGATTAAGGACAATATATAAGAAAGCCGATTATCGAGAATAGCGTAAAGCCAAAATGCAAGGACTGAGCTGATATGATTGAGTAGGAATAAGCCCGTAAACCTTTCTGCACGTCATAAGCAGTTAAGACTGATAAACCCCCCTTTTACAGAGGGTTTTTCTTTTGTAACTGATATCCGAACGGGACGTGAATTATTGGCTCATCTGTCGGGATCCACGGCAGCCGATACTGCGTCGCCATGCCCCTGGCGCCTGACCATACTGACGCTTAAAGCTGCGGTTGAAGGACTGCTGAGAGTCAAAGCCCAGCGCGATCGCCACGTTCAGAATCGGTTCATCGCTTTGGGCTAAGCGCTCAACCGATTTTTGCAGCTTTTGCGCGCGAATATATTCGGCGAGAGGGGAGCCGGTATGTTCTTTGAAGATCCGCTGGAGATGCCATTTCGAATAGCCGGCTCGCCTGGAGACGGTTTCAATGTCCAGGCGGCTATCAAGGTTGTTGTCGATCCAGTCGAGCAAATCGTGAATGAATGCACCCGTGTTCATCTTGCTTCCCCCTACGCCACGCATTAAAAGCATCTTTGTTTGTTGCACTTAAAGGTGGCCCGTTTTGATATTAATTGCAAGTTTTATTGTTACATTTAAATCCCTTCTCAAAACCCGTGATTTACCTTCGCCGCAAATAGCACATAAAGTGCAACAATTATTCTTGCACTTAATTAAGCGCCTTCCTACAATCGCCGCGATAGTGTATTCGCAACTGTTACAGTTTTGTGGCGATGAACGACACAAATGGCCTTAAGCCAGACCGGACAAAGGAAGTGGCGCGGCGCCTCCCGCTGCGTCTTGCCCGGCGGCTACAATAACCGGAATAAAAATAATGAGCCTGCAAAAAACCTGGGGTTACTTTCATCTGAGCGCGACGGGGGTGGTTTTACTCTCCGCGCTTCTCGTCGGGTGCGATGACAGCGTCGCGCAAAATGCCGCACCGCAAGCGCCCGTCGTCAGCGCAGCTGACGTGGTGGTGAAATCCATTAGCCAGTGGGACAGCTTTAACGGTCGCATTGAAGCGGTGGAAAGCGTTCAGCTGCGCCCACGCGTCTCCGGCTACATTGATAAAGTGAATTACACCGATGGCCAGGAGGTGAAAAAGGGCGAGGTGTTGTTCACGATTGATGACCGAACCTATCGCGCGGCGCTGGAACAGGCGCAGGCGAACCTGGCGAGAGCCAAAACGCAGGCCAGCCTGGCGCGAAGCGAGGCTAACCGTACCGATAAATTAGTCAATACCAACGTGGTATCCCGTGAAGAGTGGGAGCAGCGCCGTTCCGCTGCTACCCAGGCACAGGCCGATATTCGCGCGGCGCAGGCGGCGGTTGATGCCGCGCAGCTCAACCTCGACTTCACCAAAGTGACCGCGCCTATCGACGGTCGCGCCAGCCGGGCGCTGATCACTAGCGGTAACCTGGTGACTGCGGGTGACAGCGCCAGCGTGCTCACCACCCTGGTCTCACAGAAGACGGTTTACGTCTACTTCGATGTGGACGAGTCCACCTATCTTCACTATCAGAACCTGGCCCGCAGCGGGCAGGGGGCGTCCAGTCACCACACGGCGCTGCCGGTGGAGATTGGTCTGACGGGTGAGGAGGGCTATCCCCATCAGGGCAAAGTGGATTTCCTGGATAACCAGCTCACGCCGAGTACCGGTACAATCCGCATGCGTGCGCTGCTGGACAACTCACAGCGTCAGTTCACGCCGGGACTCTTCGCACGCGTGCGCCTGCCGGGCAGTGCGGAATTTAAAGCCACGCTTGTTGACGATAAGGCGGTGCTGACCGATCAGGATCGTAAGTATGTTTATGTCGTTGATAAAGACGGGAAAGCGCAGCGCCGCGATATTACGCCGGGGCGTCTGGCCGACGGTTTACGTATCGTACAGCAGGGGCTGAAACCCGGGGATAAAGTCATCGTCGATGGTTTACAAAAAGTGTTTATGCCGGGTATGCCGGTTAACGCGAAAACCGTTGCCATGACCGCCAGCGCCGCCCTCAACTGATCCCTTACCTGAGAATCCAATCCATGGACTTTTCCCGTTTTTTCATCGACAGGCCGATTTTTGCCGCCGTACTGTCGATTCTGATTTTTATCACAGGATTAATCGCCATCCCGCTGCTGCCGGTGAGCGAATATCCTGATGTCGTGCCGCCAAGCGTGCAGGTGCGCGCCGAGTACCCGGGCGCCAACCCGAAAGTGATTGCCGAAACCGTGGCGACGCCGCTGGAAGAGGCGATCAACGGCGTTGAAAACATGATGTACATGAAATCCGTCGCGGGCTCCGATGGCGTGCTGGTGACTACCGTCACCTTCCGTCCGGGTACCGACCCGGATCAGGCGCAGGTACAGGTGCAAAACCGCGTCGCACAGGCCGAGGCACGTCTGCCGGAAGACGTTCGGCGTCTGGGCATCACGACTCAGAAACAGTCGCCAACGCTGACGCTGGTGGTGCATCTCTTTTCGCCTGGCGGTAAGTACGATTCACTGTATATGCGTAACTACGCCACGCTGAAGGTGAAGGACGAGCTGGCGCGTCTGCCCGGCGTGGGTCAGATCCAGATTTTCGGCTCGGGTGAATACGCGATGCGCGTCTGGCTGGATCCAAACAAGGTGGCGGCGCGCGGACTGACGGCCTCGGACGTGGTGACGGCGATGCAGGAGCAAAACGTACAGGTATCCGCCGGGCAGCTTGGCGCCGAGCCGCTGCCGAAAGAGAGCGATTTCCTGATCTCCATTAACGCCCAGGGCCGTCTGCATACCGAAGAAGAGTTTGGCAATATTGTCCTGAAAACAACGCAGGACGGTACGGTCGTCCGCCTGCGCGACGTGGCGCGTATCGAGATGGGTTCCGGCAGCTATGCGCTGCGCTCCCAGCTGAACAATAAAGACGCGGTCGGGATTGGTATCTTCCAGTCGCCGGGGGCAAACGCCATCGATCTGTCTAACGCGGTGCGCGCCAAAATGGACGAACTGTCCACGCGATTCCCGGACGATATGAAGTGGGCGGCACCTTACGACCCAACGGTATTTGTGCGCGACTCGATCCGTGCGGTTGTACAAACGCTGCTGGAAGCGGTGGTGCTGGTCGTGCTGGTGGTGATCCTGTTCCTGCAAACCTGGCGCGCGTCGATCATCCCGCTGATCGCGGTGCCGGTATCGGTCGTGGGTACCTTCAGCATTCTTTACCTGCTGGGCTTCTCGCTGAATACCCTGAGCCTGTTCGGGCTGGTGCTGGCCATCGGTATCGTGGTGGATGATGCCATCGTGGTGGTGGAGAACGTCGAGCGAAATATCGAAGAGGGGCTCGCCCCGCTTGCGGCGGCGCATCAGGCGATGCGTGAAGTGTCCGGGCCGATTATTGCCATTGCGCTGGTGCTGTGTGCAGTGTTTGTGCCGATGGCGTTCCTCTCTGGCGTGACCGGCCAGTTCTACAAACAGTTTGCGGTAACGATAGCCATTTCCACGGTGATCTCCGCGATCAACTCGCTGACGCTTTCTCCGGCGCTGGCCGCGCTGCTGTTGAAGCCGCATGGTGCCCCGAAAGATTTCCCGACCCGGCTTATCGATCGTCTGTTCGGCTGGATTTTCCGTCCGTTTAACCGCTTTTTCCATCGCAGCTCGACCGGCTATCAGGGACTGGTAGGGAAAACGCTTGGCCGACGCGGTGCAGTGTTTGCGGTTTATTTGCTGCTGCTTTGTGCCGCGGGTGTGATGTTTAAAGTCGTACCCGGCGGGTTTATTCCGACGCAGGATAAGCTGTACCTGATCGGCGGCGTGAAAATGCCGGAAGGCTCGTCGCTGGCGCGTACCGATGCGGTGATCCGCAAAATGAGCGAGATCGGGATGAATACCGAAGGTGTGGATTATGCGGTCGCGTTTCCTGGCCTGAACGCGCTCCAGTTCACCAATACGCCGAACACCGGGACGGTCTTCTTTGGCCTGAAGCCGTTCGACCAGCGTAAACATACTGCGGCGGAAATTAACGCGGAGATCAATGCGAAAATCGCGCAAATCCAGCAGGGCTTTGGCTTCTCGATTCTGCCGCCGCCGATTTTAGGGCTGGGTCAAGGGTCCGGTTATTCCCTGTATATTCAGGATCGTGCTGGTCTGGGCTATGGCGCGCTGCAAAACGCGGTGAACACCATGTCCGGGGCGATTATGCAGACGCCGGGGATGCATTTCCCCATCTCAACCTACCAGGCTAACGTTCCGCAGCTGGATGTGCAGGTTGACCGTGATAAAGCGAAAGCGCAGGGCGTATCGCTTACCGATCTTTTCGGCACGCTGCAAACCTATCTGGGCTCGTCATATGTAAACGACTTTAACCAGTTTGGACGGACCTGGCGCGTAATGGCACAGGCCGACGGGCAGTTCCGCGACAGCGTGGAAGATATCGCGAATTTACGCACACGCAATGACCAGGGCGAAATGGTGCCGATTGGCAGTATGGTGAAAATCACGACCACCTACGGGCCGGACCCGGTGATCCGCTACAATGGTTACCCGGCGGCGGATCTTATTGGTGATGCTGACCCGCGCGTGCTCTCTTCCGCGCAGGCGATGACGCAACTGGACGCCATGTCTAAGCAGATCCTGCCGAACGGGATGAATATTGAATGGACGGACCTGAGTTTCCAGCAGGCCACCCAGGGCAATACGGCGCTGATCGTCTTCCCGGTCGCGGTGCTGCTGGCGTTCCTGGTGCTGGCGGCGCTGTATGAAAGCTGGACGCTGCCGCTGGCGGTGATCCTTATCGTGCCGATGACGATGCTCTCCGCGCTGTTCGGCGTCTGGCTGACCGGGGGCGATAACAACGTCTTCGTGCAGGTGGGGCTGGTCGTGCTGATGGGGCTGGCCTGTAAAAACGCGATACTTATCGTGGAGTTTGCCCGCGAGCTGGAAATTCAGGGCAAAGGCATCATGGAGGCTGCGCTGGAGGCGTGCCGCCTGCGTTTACGCCCGATTGTAATGACCTCTATCGCCTTTATTGCCGGGACCATTCCACTGATCCTTGGTCACGGGGCAGGGGCAGAAGTCCGCGGCGTCACCGGGATCACCGTCTTCTCCGGGATGCTGGGCGTGACGCTGTTTGGTCTGTTCCTGACGCCGGTCTTTTACGTGACGCTGCGTAAGTTCGTGACGCGCGGCAAAGCGGAAAGAGAGGTGTTGCCTGCGTAGGACGTAGCAGATAACAAAAAGCCGCCTTCATTGTGAAGGCGGCTTTTTTTTCGCAATCCGTCAGGATTAAGGCGCTTTTTTATGCTGCGTACAGAGTTCCGGCACCGGATCGCACCCGCTGGTATCGGCTTTTTTCACCTCTTCCAGCGCGCTGGCGACGGTATGGCGCGCTAAAACCGCTAACGAAGCCTGCTCCGCTTCATCAGCGATTGATTTGAAGTACCAGCAGGCGTTGGCGCTGACCACACAGCGGGCCGGGACGTCAGGACGGGACGCCCACAGCTTTTTATCTTCAGTGACGGAAAGGTAGATATCACGCAGGGTGATCTCTTCAGCCGGGCGGCCAAGGTGAATAGAGCCGTTGCGGCCAAGCGTGGAGACGATAATGCCGTCCCGGGCGAGAGGAACCATTAATTTGCGGATAAAGCTCGGATTCGCTTCCAGGCCGTAAGCCAGGATTGCACTCGTCGAACGTTCACCCGATTGCTCCGCCATCGCTACGCTGAGAACCATCTGCAAAGCTGTCGGGAAGCGGTAATCTAACATTTTTCTGTCCTGGGTTGCGGTGAATCTTGTTCTTTTTGGCACCGCAGAGGTGAATAATCAGTAAGTAACAATATAACAAATACGGTAATTTTATTGAAGCAATCTGCGGCATACGTGAAGTAACGCTGCGCTGACACATGTCAGGACGTGTAGCGCCGAGTTTACGTTCATGCGAACGCCGGATTCGGGAAATCAACGGTCACCATAAGACCACCTTCGGCTGACGTACTCAGATTGACCCTGCCGTTGTGTTGCTGCGTAACGGCTTTGACGATGGCAAGCCCCAGTCCACTCCCGCTTTGGGTCTGATTAGGATCGCGGAAAAATCTGTCGAACACGCGCTCCCGCAGTTCAACCGGGATACCGGGGCCCGCGTCTGAGACGCGCAGCTGAGCGGACTTATCACGCGATTGCAGTTGTACCTCAATGCGTCCACCCTCAGGGCTGTACTTCACGGCATTCTCAATTAAATTGTCGATCAGCGACACCAGACGTTCCCGAATGCCTGCGACATGGATTTCATCGTCGGCGAAGAATTCAAACTCAATCCCGCGTGCCGATGCCAGCGGCTCCAGTGCGGCCATTCGCTCCTGAATAAGCGTTGTCAGCGGCACTGGCTCCATTTCCGTGTCGATGTGCGCTTCGCTGTGCTTCATCAGCAGAAGCTGATTGACGAGACGAGCAGCACGGCTATTGCTGCGAACAATGCCTGCAAGCAGCTCCTGCTGGCTTTCGCTGATGACCGAGGACTGAAGCGCCTCGACGTTGATTCGCATCGCGGCCAGCGGCGTACGCAGCTCGTGCGCGGCATCGGCAATAAACACCCTTTCCCTTTCGGCGCTTTCCCGCACCCTGGCGAGAAAGTCATTAATCGCGTCCACCGTCTGGCGCAGCTCCCTGTGCCTGGGAACGGCTTTTAAGGGAGAGAGATCGTCTGGCGTGCGCAATGAAATTTCATTCACTACCCTGTTCCAGGGGCGCATCGCGATGCGGATTGACAGCCACGCGGGAAACAGAAGAAAAGGGATGCATACCAGCAGCGGCATGACGTAATAGCCGCGCGAGTTCAGGTAGATAAAGAAATTCCAGCTGCCGGCCGGGGTGAAAAGGGTGACCTTCACGTCGGAGCGCGCAGATTTGAGCGTGCGGCTCGTCCAGGTGTGGTCTCCGGTCCGGACGCGCTGCATTTCCCCCAGGCGGCTATTTTTCACCTCCGTTGGCGCGCCACGCGAAGAAAAAATAATCTCATTATGCTTGCGAACGATCAGGTTGATAGCGAGTTCCGGATCTTCACCGCCGCCATACCCCTCCCGCAGCGCCTTGCTGAACGCGGCCAGCACCTCATTACGCGCCTGCGGCCTATCCTCCATGCTCTCAACCAGGGAAAAGAGGGTTTCGTAAGTCTCACTGCCCGTGAGTATTGGAGGGCTGCGCAGGTCCTCCAGCAAAATGAAGGTTAAAAAGAAACACCAGAGCAACGTAAGCAGCAGCATCTGGGCGACCAGCATTCGCCTGACCAGCGTAGGGAGCCTGAGGCGGTACCAAAAATTACGCATCAACCTGCCGCCTTCTGAACCGGTACGGTATCAATGACGTACCCTACGCCCCGCACCGTTCGCACAAAGCCATCGCCAATTTTTCGCCGCAGGTTACCCATATGCACGTCGAGCGCGTTGCTGAGATTTTCTTTCGTGCCGAATATCCTCTCTTCCAGATACCGCCGCGTAAGCACGCGATCGGCGCGCAGCATTAACGTTTCAAGCAGCGCATATTCGCTTGCCGTCAGCTCAACGTGGCGTGCGCTCACCGTTACGCGACGCGTCGGAATATGAAGCGACAAACCGCGAATTTCTATTGCCTCATTTTCAAAACCGTAACTGCGTCGCGCAAGGGCTCTCACGCGTGCCAGCAGCTCGGCGAGAACAAAAGGTTTGACCAGATAGTCGTCCGCGCCCGCGTCCAGCCCGCACAGGCGGTCCTGCAGCGTGCCTCGCGCCGTCAGGATAATGACGGGGATCCCCCGGAGCTGCTGACGCAGACGCGTCATCAGGCTCATGCCATCGCCATCGGGCAGCCCCAGGTCGAGCAGGATAAGCTCCGGCACGCAGAGCTCAAGCTGATGCAGCGCATCCTCTTTCCGGCGTACCCATATGACATCAAATCCTTGATCTGCAAGGGCGAAACGTACGCCGTTGCCGAGATCCAGGTCGTCTTCAATTAGTAGAATTTTCACAAAGGTAACGGTATCAGCAGTGGATGAAGAACAGCTTAAGAAAAAAACGGTATCAGGAAATCATTCAACTTTACAGAACCAGCACGTGCTTCAGCGTTTCTTCATTTTCGGCTCATAAGAACCTTAGGGAGGGTATTCAGAATGAGCGCGCTGGCGTTTAACACCGCTTGAATCGTAACCATCTGAATCCAAAAGGGCTTCTTTAATGAGAAACTGCAAACTGCGTCACAGGTTCCCCCGTTCACTCATCGGTCGCAGCGTGAAAAGCATCCTGTCGGGGGCCGTCCTGGCGTTACTGGCTACCCCGGCGCTGGCGGCCGGGCAGCGCCAGGACAACGTGTTAACCCTGGGGGGCGGCGTGGATGTTGCGCCACGCTATTCCGGTTCGGATAAGAGCCGCGTTACTGCGGCTCAGGTGGTTGATTACGCGATGGCAAATGGGTTCTTTATCAGTACCACCCGCGGGCTCGGCTACGGCAACCGCGTTGGCAACCTGGATTACAGCGCTGCGCTGAGCTATCGCGCAGGACGTAAGGATCGCGACGTAAGCAGCGATTCAATCGCCTCCGGCAGCGACTATCTGCGGGGGATGGGTGACGTCAAAGGCTCAGCCGTCGTTGTGCCGGGGCTGGGGTACAGGGTAACTGACTGGCTTAACGTGCAGCTGCAGGCTGAGGTCCCGGTTTCGGAAAGAGACAACGGTGAGGCTGTGCACTTCGGCATTGCCAGCCCGCTCTACACCTCTCCTGAAAACTCGGTGACGCTGGCGCTGACCGGCAGCTGGGGATCCAGCAAGTACATGCAAACGTACTACGGGGTCAGCGCCGCCCAGTCGGCCGCATCGGGATTTGCCCGACATGATGCCGGATCGGGCATATACGCCTATTCGCTGAACCTGGACTGGACCCATAAGCTCACCTCCCGCTGGAGCCTGCTTGCCGCAGCTGGCGTTACGCAGCTGACGGGAGAGGCGGGCGATAGCCCCATTGTTCAGCGAAAAACGTCTCCTGTGGGAAGTTTGAAGGTGACGTATAGCTTCTGATGGTTCAGTGAGGGCGAAGGCGCGTTTGTGACAAAACCGCACATAACCCCGTTACAGGAGCCGGAAGTACATAAAGCCCGTAGGATGGCGTGGCCCGAAGTCGGACCGTTCATCATGCGGGCTTTTTTTATCACTGTTGACCCGATAACGCCTGTTCAATCGTACGGGTAACAACGTCCGGCCGGCTGACCATCGATACATGGCTTGCCGCAACCTCCGTGGTGTTGGCGTTGATTTTCTTCGCCATTGCGCGCTCAAGCTCAGGATTGATCATCCGGTCATTTTTGCTGACCACATACCAGCTCGGTTTGTCATGCCAGGCGGCATGCGCGACTTTCTCCCCAAACGCATTGGCCTTAATGGGGCTCTGCGTCGCGGCAATCACGCTGCGCTCAACGTCCTTCACGTCAGGGGCAAAATTCTCGCTGACCGCTTTTGTCGGCAGATATAAATACCCCTCTGCCGTTTTAGCGAGGCTGGCGCTCCCTGGCGGAGCAGGATAACTGTCTGCCAGATCTGCGGTCGACTGGCCGGAATCCGGCGCAAAAGCGGCAACGTAAACCAGAGACTTCACCCGCGCATTATTGCCCGCTTCGCTGATTACCGACCCGCCCCAGGAGTGCCCGACCAGCACAACGTCGCCATGAGCCCGGGCGATAGCACGCTGCGTGGCGGCGACATCATCTTTCAGAGACGTGAGCGGAAGTTGTACCGCAATGACCTCGGTATGGTGTTTTTGCAGCCGGGTAATCACCTTATTCCAGCTGCTGCCGTCGGCAAACGCCCCGTGCACCAGCACCACGCTGGCTTTCGTCTCTGCCAGCGCGCTGGTGGAAACCGCCAGCAGCGCCGCTGTTAATACAGACAATGCTTTCATAACAGGCTCCTTAAAAGTGGTGAACCGCGGCGTGTGGCGGCACGGTGAATTCAACGGTTTTATGGTCGATGGGCTTATGCGTCGGGTCGGCAACGATGATGGTTACCTTGTGTTTCCCGGCGGGCAGCCCGACCAGGATCACCGGCTCGCCGCTGGTATCAGCCCAGTGCCAGGGCGCGTCATCCACCACTACGTGAATATGGCCGATACGCGGAGTGACTTTCAGCGCGTCGGGTCCAAATACAGGTTCAATGCGCAGGTTTTCGACGCGGTACTGAATAAAGACCGCACCTTTACTCAGCGGTCCCGCCAGCGGTGGGTCGACGATCAGTTTTGCTGGCGGCTGGGGTTTTTCCTGCGGCGCTACGGCGGCCGGGCCATTAACATCAGCGGCGCTCAGGCCATCCAACGGTGCGGCAAGTGCGCCAGCAAAGGACGTCAGCGCAAATACAGGAAGCAGGAAATATCGACGAATCATCTGTGGCTCTCCTCATCAGTTTATTATGGCGAGGGACACAGAAGACCATTTTTATGTATCGGGGATGTTTGCTTTTGCGGGCGTTTTGTACCGGTTTGTCAGCGTAGCGCTCGGGATACAGTGCGATACAGATTGTCTGCCTGGAGCGAACACGCTTTAGCGCTCGGGCGAATCCACTACAAGACCTGATTGCTGCGACTGAATTTTGTCCTGATGGTGATACCAGGCGCCAATGGAGGAATAAACAAAGCGGCCAAAGAAAAACAGGAAACTGATGAGCAGTATGATGCGGGTCATCCGGGTGTTAAATCGATGTCGTTTTCGCATACGCGTAGCCTGACTCACTTTCTTTTCCTGAGTATACCCTTTTGGGCGATACGGCTATTAATGCACAGCCGCAAGTCGGGGTCAATTCAGCGAAATGTAAAATACCGTCAATGCTTACATTAATTTATGTTATTAAAAACAACGCTTTTATTTATCGCATTGATAATTACAGGAAAAATATTCAAATAAAATGTAAGAAATGTTTATTCAGATAAATTAATTTGATTTAGGTCAACAGCATCTCGTCGTTGATATTTAAAATCCCACCTCCACTGTGCTTGCCAGGAATTTTCCGGGCATCGTGTACGTCAGGTTGGATGCCTGTCTTCATTTACCCTCTGGAGCGCAAGGGTTGTAAACGAGCATCTATGAATATTCACCACATCCTGAAGCAAAATAAAGACCGCTGGTGGGCACTTCCTCTTATATTACCCGTCGTGTTACTCCCGGTGCTTAGTGTGGCTAATACCTTAACGCAGCTGGGCGACGGTATCGTTGCGCTCTATTATCTCCCGCTCTCCTTTCTGCTGACGCTGATGTTGTTCTTTGGCCTGGAAGCCCTTCCCGGAGTGGTGGTGTCGCTGTTTTTACGTTATTACCCGTCCGTTGGGCTGTTTGAAACCGTGACCGGCATTCTACATTTTATCGTCCCCCTGGTGCTCAGCTGGGGCGGTTACCGCGTGTTTGCGCCCCGACGCAATATGACCGCTTACGGTGACATACGCCTGATGGGGCAACGTATCTTCTGGCAGGTGTTTTGCCCGGCAACGCTTTTTCTGGTGCTATTTCAGTTTGCGGTTTATCTCGGGGTCTATGAGAGCCGCCAGAGCCTTGCAGGATTGAATCCCCTCAATATTCGGACCCTTATTAACTATCAGGGGCTGCTGGTGAGCGGGCTGACGGGTGTGCCGCTAAGCTACCTGCTGATCCGCCTGATACGTCATCCGCGCTATTTCAAGGGACTGATGTCCCAGCTCCGCACGCAAATAGACAAAAAGGTGACGGCCGTTGAGTTTGTGGTGTGGTTTTTAGCTCTGGGAGGGTTGCTGGCTATGCTGCTGCTGCCCATGAATGAAAACAGTTCCATTTTCAGCACCAACTACACGTTGTCACTGCTGATGCCCGTGATGCTCTGGGGGGCGATGCGCTTTGGCTACAAGCTGATGTCAATCATCTGGACGCCGGTCCTGCTGGTATCGATTCACTTTTTTTATCACTACATTCCGGTGCAGGGGGGTTATGGCATTCAGCTGGCGATCACCTCATCCAGCTATCTGGTCTTTTCCTTCGTTGTGACGTACATGTCGATGCTGGCGACACGCCAGCGGACCATCAATATTCGCTCCCGCAGTCAGGCTTTTCTCGATCCGGTGGTGCATATGCCCAACCTGCGGGCGCTGTCGCGCGAGCTGGCCAGTCATCCGTGGTCAGCGCTCTGTTTACTGCGCGTGCCCGAGCTGGAGGTACTGGGACGCAATTACGGCGTACTGCTACGGATCCAGTATAAACAGCAGCTGGCGCAATGGATAAATGGCACCCTTCAGCCAAAAGAGCAAGTCTATCACCTCACCGGATATGACATGGCGGTGCGTCTGGAGGCGGAGTCGCATCAACAGCGCATTGAGACGCTGGACGAGCATATTAAGCAGTTTGTTTTTATCTGGGATGGTATGCCGGTGCAGCCTCAGGTTGGCGTGAGCTACTGCTATGTACGCTCACCCGTCAATCACCTCTATCTGGTGCTGGGGGAACTGGGCATCGTGGCTGACCTCTCCCTCTCAACGAATCACCCGGAAAATCTTCAGCAGCGCGGGGCTGTTCACTTGCAGCGTAGCCTGAAAGATAAGGTGGCGATGATGAGCCGTTTGCAGACAGCGCTGGAGCAGAACGCTTTTAGCCTGTTAGTTCAGCCCGTTCGCGGCCTGCGCGGCGATCATTACCACGAAGTGCTGCTGCGAATGCGTGATGATAACGGGGCGCTGATCTTTCCCGAGCAGTTCCTGCCCATAGCACAGGAGTTTGGTTTATCGTCGCGTGTCGATTTATGGGTACTGGAGCGTACGTTGAGTTTCCTGGCACAGCACCGCCAGCGTTTGCCGGGCCAGCGCTTTGCCATCAACCTCGCACCTTCTACCGTCTACCGGGCGCAGTTCCCGCTTGAAGTGAGCCGCCTGTTAGCCAGATATGCCGTTGAAGCATGGCAGCTGATCTTTGAAGTGACCGAAAGTAGCGCCTTTGGTCATGCGGATCTGGCGGCATCCACCCTCAGGCAATTGCAAAAAATGGGAATACGGATCGCCATTGATGATTTTGGCACCGGCTACGCCAGCTATGCGCGGTTAAAAAGCGTGGACGCCGACATTCTCAAAATCGACGGCGGCTTTATTCGCAATATTGTCAGCAACAGCCTGGATTACCAGATCGTGGCATCCATTTGCCATCTGGCCCGGATGAAGAAAATGCTGGTGGTGGCGGAATGTGTGGAAACAGAAGAGATACGTAGCGCGGTGCACGCGCTAGGTATCGATTATGTGCAGGGCTACTTGATTGGATTGCCAGTTGAGCTTGATACGTTGCTCGAAACACAGCCTTCTCAGGAGAGCGCCTTAGCCGTTACGCTGCCGCCTCAGAACTCTCTTCTTCAATCTTCAACAGCCAGCCGGTGACCGCTTCCCAGTACTGCTGCTCTTTTTCCAGATCCAGCAGCACCAGCGCGTTCTGGCTAAACCAGTCGTGCGGGAAGCTCAGCGTCCAGTGATAGTCATCCGTTTTAAGCTTCAACGTCGGCGGCGTGGTGGTCGCCTGTCGCTGATTATTGAGCAGCACGCCCAGGCGCAGAAGCTGAATGAGTGGCAGGAACTGCTTTTTCTTAAATAGCGTAAAGCGCGGCAGATCGTCGAGCTTGATGGCTTTGCGGTGATAGCGCACCAGCGTCGCCATCATGGTTTGCTGCTCCTGGTTGAAGCCAGGCAGATCGCTATTTTGCAGAATATAGGCTGAATGGCGATGCATTCCGCTGTGGTTAATGTTCAGCCCCACCTCATGCAGCATCGCGGCCCATTTTAACAGCGCGGCCAGCTGCGGATGCGCCAGCTTTGGATTCTGCTCCTCCCACTGCTCGTACATCTGAACCGTGGTTTCCAGCACCCGTTTCGCCTGTTCGCGGTCGATATTGTACTGGTTGGCAAGGCTCTGCGCGGTGCGGCTGCGAATATCCTGATGACGGAAACGGCCTTCCATCTCATACAGCACACCTTCGCGCAGGGCGCCGTCAGAGAGGCGCAGCTCTTTGATCGCCAGCGCGTCAAACACGCCGCAGAGGATCGCCAGCCCCGGTACGAACACCGCTTTACGCTCGTCGGACAAGCCCGGCAGACTCAGGGCGTCGAAGCTCTTGTGCTTAAGCACCTCTTCGGTGAGTTTCACCAGGCGCTCAGGCGTAATAAACCCGTCCTTTTCACCCATCGCCAGCAGCACTTCATGGGCCGCTTTAATCGACCCCGATGCGCCCAGCGCCACGTTCCAGCCCTGAATACGATACTGCCAGGCCAGATTTTCCAGTTTTTGCACGGCGGCCATGCGCGCGCGCTGGAAGTTTTCGCGGGTGATGACGCCGCCCGGAAAATACATTTGCGCGAAGCTGACGCAGCCCATACGGCGGCTTTCAACCAGACGCGGCTCGAAATCTTCGCCAATCACCAGTTCGGTTGAGCCTCCGCCGATATCAATCACCAGCTTGCGGCCTTTTTCCGGCTGCGTATGCTCCACGCCCATAAAAATCAGGCGCGCTTCTTCGTTACCAGAGATGATCTCAATCGGGTAGGGGATAACCTTTTCCGCGCGCTTAAGAAATTCCGGCGCGTTCAGCGCCTGGCGTAGCGTATGCGTCCCGACGATGCAGACGCTGGACGGCGAAAAGCCTTGCAGACGTTCTGCGAACAGCGACAGGCAGTTAAGCCCGCGCTCCATTGCCTCTTCGCTCAGCATGTTACGCGCGTCGAGCCCATCGGCCAGATGCACGCGCTGCTTCAGACGACCGATGATCTGCATCGCGCCATCCACCTCGCGGGCGATGACCATATGGAAACTGTTTGAGCCAAGATCGACCGCAGCGAACTCCTGCGGGCGTGGGGTATTATCGTTTATTGGCATAGGTTAATCGGGTTGCTCAAGTGATTTGATGTAATCGTAAATCGCCAGCTGCGACCGCACTTTACGGCGATTGCCGCGCGGTACATAGCGATTACTGAGTTCTTTGTCGATATAACGTGCTTTCACCGTATCGCTGAACAGGATCTCGATAATGTCTAGGATACGCTGCTTCAGGCGAGGATCCAGCAGCGGTGCCGCCACTTCAATACGGTAATCAATGTTACGCGTCATCCAGTCGGCGGACGAGAGGTATACGCGCTTATCACCGGCGTTATCGAAAATATAGACGCGATCGTGTTCAAGATAGCGATCCACAATGCTGATCACGCGGATGTTGTCGCTGATGCCTTCCAGTTCCGGAATGAGCGAGCACATGCCGCGAATGAGCAGATTTACCGGAACGCCGGAGCTGGAGGCCGCATACAGGCGATCCACCAGGCCTTTGTCCACCAGATTGTTGAGCTTCAGCGTGATGCCGGACGACAAGCCGTTCTGCGCATTGGCAATCTCTTTGTCGATCATATCGTACAGCAGGCGCCGTGAGTTCTGCGGCGACACCAGCAGATAATCGAAGCTCACCGGGCGGTACGGGTTCTCAATGAAGTTGAACACCCGACGCACTTCGTTGGTGATGCGGGCATCGGCAGTCAGCAGCGAATAGTCGGTGTAAATACGCGCGGTTTTCTCGTTAAAGTTCCCGGTACCGATATGGGCGTAGCGCACCACGTCGTCGCCCTCTTTACGGGAGATCAGGAACAACTTGGCGTGAATTTTCAGCCCCGGCGCGGAGAAGATGACGTGCACGCCCGCTTCCGTCAGTCGGCGTGCCCAGTGGATGTTGGCCTCTTCGTCGAAGCGAGCCTGGAGCTCAACCACCACGGTCACTTTCTTGCCGTTGTGCGCCGCGTGGATCATCGCATCGATGATGCGGGAATCTTTCGCCACGCGATAAATGTTGATTTTAATCGCCAGCACGTTCGGATCGAACGAGGCCTGACGCAGCAATTCCAGCACGTGTTCAAAGGTGTGATACGGATAGTAGAGCAGCACATCCCGCTCGCGGATGGCATCGAACCCGTTGCGGAATTTATCGAACCAGATATGGCGCAGGCGCGGCAGCGGTTTGTTTACCAGATTGGCTTTGCCGACGTTCGGGAAGCCAATGAAATCTTTAAAGTTGTGGTAACGCCCACCGGGGATTATGGAGTCGTAGCGGGAGATGGTCAGCTTATCGCGCAGCATCTCCACCATCGCGTCCGGCATATCGCGCTGATAGACAAAACGCACCGGCTCTGCCGTCAGGCGCTGCTTGAGGCTGGAAGACATCAGCTCCATCAGGCTGGCCTCCATCTCATGCACCAGATCGTACTCGGCATCACGGGTCATCTTCATCGAGTAGGCGTTGAGCGCGTCGTAATCGAAGAAGCCTTTGAAGATATCGTCCAGACAGTAGCGCAGAATGTTATCCAGCAGGATCATCGGCTTACGTCGGCGCGGGGTTTCCGGCGGCAGATTTACAAAGCGTGGGACTTTATCAGACGGTATTTCCAGCAGCGCGTAGTTAATGGTCTCACCACGAATGATTTCTACCGCCAGATAGGTGTAATCATCTTTCAGGAACTGCACCAGATCGGTTTCACGGTTGATCAGAATCGGGGTGATATGCTGGCGCAGATAGTGTTTGAAATAGTGGCGCAGCCAGTTTTGCTGATTCGCGGAGAGCTGGCGTTCGTTGATCAGGAAGATTTGGTTGCGTGCCATTTCCAGCAGCAGCTCGTTATAGAGGCCATCAAATTCCTGATCGGCTTTCATGACGCGAGACTGGATTTTTCCAAGCAGATGCCGCGAGTGGGAGTTCAAGCCCTGTTCTTCGCTGATGATGATTCGGCGTTTCAGTTCGGCGAAGCGAACCTTGTAGAACTCATCCAGATTGTTGGAATAGATGCCTAAAAAACGCATACGCTCAATCAGCGGGTTGCTTTTATCGGCCGCTTCCTGAAGTACACGTTCGTTGAATGCTAACCAGCTTAGCTCTTTCTCGATATATAACTTTTCCTGACCCATTACAGCTCACACTCCAGTTCAATCACAGGACGTGGTAAATCCGTCTCGTCCTTATTATGGCGAGCATTTCCACGATATGTCCAACAGTGCCAGAAAAGTATGACAGTTATTTTTTTTGTTGGGGATTTTAGGGGGTTGGAGAAGGGAATATCGGGTAATGCAAAATGTAGGTCGGGTAAGCGCAGCGCCACCCGACAGAACAAACTACTCTTCAGCCGCATGACCCTGCGGGGGCAACTTCACGCCGTCCAGCCAGGCGGCACCGTCGCGCATCTCAAGACGGCCGTCAACAAACCAGCTTACCACCAGCGGATAAATGGCGTGTTCCTGAGCCTGTACACGTTCCGTCACGTCGTCTTCGTTGTCACCGTCAAAGACCGGTACTTTTGCCTGCAAAATGACCGGACCGCCGTCCAGCTCGTCGGTAACGAAATGCACGGAGGTACCATGCTCCTCATCGCCGTTCTCCAGCACCTGACGATGGGTATGCAGGCCAGGATATTTCGGCAGAAGAGAAGGGTGAATATTCAGCAAACGTCCGTTGTAATGCGCGACGAAGGCCGGGCTCAGGATACGCATGTAGCCCGCCAGCACCACCACGTCAGGCGCGTAGGCGTCAATCTCCTGCACCAGCTCACGGTCAAAGGCTTCACGCCCGGCGAACTGGCTGGCTTCCAGCGCGTGCGCAGGAATGTTCGCTTCCCGTGCGCGCTCAAGGCCGAACGCATCGGCCTTGTTGCTGAATACTGCCCGAATGGTGCCATTGATTTTCTTCTGTTTGCAGGCGTCTATAATTGCCTGCAAATTGCTTCCGTTGCCGGAAATGAGCACCACGATGTTTTTCATTCAATGACCACACGCTGTTCGGAATCGGAAGCTTTAATCGTACCGATTTTCCACGCGTTTTCACCTTTTTCTGTCAGCAGCTTAACCGCTTTATCCGCTTCGCTGGCGGGCAGGGCGATAACCATGCCCACGCCGCAGTTAAAGGTGCGGTACATTTCATGCTCGCTCACGTTGCCTGCGGATTGCAGCCAGTTGAAGACGGGCGGCCACTGCCATGAGGAGGCGTCGATCACCGCCTGGGTATTGTCCGGCAGCACGCGCGGAATGTTTTCCCAGAAGCCGCCGCCGGTAAGGTGAGCGATGGCGTGCACGTCAACGTTCTCAATCAGCTCCAGCACGTTTTTCACGTAGATGCGGGTCGGGGCCAGCAGGTGATCGGCCAGCGGTTTGCCGTCCAGCTCGGTGGTCAGCGGGTCGCAACCGCTCACTTCGAGGATCTTACGCACCAGAGAGTAGCCGTTGGAGTGCGGACCGCTGGAGGCCAGCGCAACCAGCACATCGCCGTCAGCCACTTTGCTGCCGTCGATAATTTCTGATTTTTCTACCACGCCGACGCAGAAGCCTGCGACGTCATAATCTTCACCGTGATACATGCCGGGCATTTCAGCGGTTTCACCGCCGACCAGCGCACAGCCGGATTGCAGACAGCCTTCGGCGATACCGTTAATGACGCTGGCTGCGGTATCCACATCCAGCTTGCCGGTCGCGTAGTAATCCAGGAAGAACAGCGGCTCAGCGCCCTGTACCACCAGGTCGTTGACGCACATCGCCACCAGATCAATACCAATCGTATCGTGACGCTTAAGATCCATCGCCAGGCGCAGTTTTGTACCGACACCATCCGTACCCGAGACCAGCACAGGTTCACGATATTTTTGCGGCAGCGCGCACAGTGCGCCGAATCCACCCAGGCCACCCATCACTTCCGGGCGGCGGGTTTTTTTCACCACACCTTTGATTCGGTCAACCAGCGCATTACCTGCGTCAATATCAACACCGGCATCTTTGTAGCTGAGAGAAGTTTTGTTGGTCACGGCTTAAATCCCCACGCGATTGCATAGCTAGTAAGAAAAATCGGCGCAATTCTAACAGTCCAGGCAAACGTTTGCGAGCCTATTCTCGGCGCGAGGATCTTTTTTTCTGTGCGGACTGTCCAGGGCAACAAACTTGACTCTGTTCACGAAAATGAAACCGGTTTCGGCGATCTGCTTGCAACGGATATCCCCTTTGCACATCATCAAAATGAAACCGGTTTCTGTAACTGTTTTTGCAGAAAATAACGCAGAATGAGGGAAAGCGAATGTCAGGATTTAAAGCAGGTTTTCTGTGGGGTGGGGCCGTTGCGGCGCACCAACTTGAAGGCGGCTGGAAAGAGGGCGGCAAGGGCGTGAGCGTTGCCGATGTCATGACGGCAGGTGCCCACGGGGTACCGCGTGAAATCACCAACGGCGTGCTGGAGGGGAAAAATTACCCAAACCACGAAGCCATCGACTTTTACCACCGCTATAAAGAAGACATCAAACTCTTTGCCGAGATGGGGTTCAAATGCTTCCGCACCTCCATTGCCTGGACGCGTATCTTCCCGAAAGGCGACGAGCTGGAGCCGAACGAAGCGGGACTCAAATTCTATGACGATCTTTTCGACGAGTGCCTGAAGCACGGCATCGAGCCGGTGATCACGCTTTCCCACTTCGAGATGCCTTTCCACCTCGTAACGGAATACGGCGGCTGGCGTAACCGTAAGCTGATCGACTTCTTTGTCCGCTTCGCGAAGGTCGTTTTTGAGCGCTATCAGCATAAAGTGAAGTACTGGATGACCTTTAACGAGATCAATAACCAGGCCAACTTTCACGAAGACTTTGCGCCGTTTACCAACTCCGGGCTGAAATATGCCCCGGGAGAAGATCGCGAGCCGGTGATGTTCCAGGCGGCGCACTATGAGCTGGTGGCCAGCGCCCTGGCGGTGAAAGCGGGGCGCAAGATCAACCCATCACTGCACATCGGCTGCATGATTGCCATGTGCCCCATCTATCCGCTGACCTGTGCCCCGGACGACATGATGATGGCGATGAACGCCATGCATCGCCGCTACTGGTTCACCGACGTTCACGTGCGCGGCAAGTATCCGCAGCATCTGCTCAACTACTTTGAACGTCGCGGCTTCGCGCTGGATATCACCGAAGAAGATAAAGTGGCGCTGACGCAAGGCTGTGTGGATTACATCGGGTTCAGCTACTACATGTCGTTCGCCACCAAAGCGACGGCGGATAATCCGACGCTGGATTATGACGAGAGCAAGAGCCTGGTTTCTAACCCGTACGTGCAGAAATCGGACTGGGGCTGGCAGATCGATCCTGTCGGGCTGCGCTACTCTCTGAACTGGTTCTGGGATCACTATCAGCTGCCGCTGTTTATTGTGGAAAACGGCTTTGGCGCGATCGACGTGCTGGAGAGCGACGGCACGGTGAACGACCAGTACCGCATCGACTACCTTTCCGCCCACATCCGCGAGATGAAAAAAGCGGTGGTGGAAGACGGCGTGGATCTGATGGGCTATACCCCTTGGGGCTGTATCGACCTGGTCTCTGCCGGCACTGGCGAGATGAAGAAACGCTACGGCTTTATCTTTGTCGATAAAGATAACGAAGGTAACGGCACGCTGAACCGCAGCAAGAAGAAATCGTTCGACTGGTATAAGCAGGTGATTGCGAGCAACGGCGATAACCTGTAATTGTCGGGTGGCGCTTATACTTACCCGACCTACACTACACGTAGGCCCGCGTAAGCGCAGCGCCACCGGGCAAGACCCCGCACCCAAACCGGAGCCCAGCCTCCGGCTTTTTTGTTTTTGATTGATGTACATCAAGCAACATGGGTATGGCGCAATCCGAAAAAAGCGGTATAATCCCGCGATTTTTTTGCGGATGCCACCTCAGAGGAGAAAGAGAATGAAGATTGTGGAAGTGAAACACCCACTCGTTAAACACAAGTTGGGCCTGATGCGTGAGCATGACATCAGCACGAAGCGTTTTCGCGAACTGGCTTCTGAAGTGGGTAGCCTGCTGACCTACGAAGCGACCTCTGATCTGGAAACGGAAAAAGTGACCATCGAAGGCTGGAACGGCCCGGTACAGGTTGAGCAGATCAAAGGTAAAAAAATTACCGTGGTGCCAATCCTGCGTGCGGGTCTGGGCATGATGGAAGGCGTGCTGGAGCACGTCCCAAGTGCGCGTATCAGCGTGGTAGGTATCTACCGTAACGAAGAGACGCTTGAGCCGGTCCCATACTTCCAGAAGCTGGTCTCTAACATTGATGAGCGTATGGCGCTGGTAGTTGACCCGATGCTGGCGACCGGTGGTTCGATGATCGCCACCATTGACCTGCTGAAACAAGCAGGCTGCAGCAGCATCAAAGTGCTGGTACTGGTCGCGGCGCCGGAAGGTATCGCGGCGCTGGAAAAAGCGCACCCGGACGTTGAACTCTATACCGCGTCTGTCGACCAGGGACTGAACGAGCACGGGTACATCATCCCGGGGCTCGGCGATGCCGGCGATAAGATTTTTGGGACTAAATAATCGAATAACGATAAAGAAGCCGACTTTGATAGTCGGCTTTTTTTTGAATAAAAACCAACAATGACACTCAGAGGAAAACACTATGACGCGCCGTGCTATCGGGGTGAGTGAAAGACCGCCGCTTTTACAGACAATCCCGCTTAGTTTGCAGCACCTGTTCGCCATGTTTGGCGCAACCGTGCTGGTGCCAATCCTGTTTCACATTAACCCGGCTACCGTGCTGCTGTTTAACGGCATCGGTACGCTGCTTTACCTCTTCATCTGTAAAGGCAAAATCCCTGCCTATCTCGGGTCGAGCTTCGCGTTTATCTCCCCGGTACTGCTGTTGCTGCCGCTGGGTTACGAGGTCGCGCTGGGCGGCTTTATCATGTGCGGCGTGCTGTTCTGCCTGGTCTCCTTCATCGTGAAGAAAGCGGGTACCGGCTGGCTGGACGTGATGTTCCCGCCTGCGGCAATGGGGGCAATCGTTGCCGTCATCGGCCTGGAACTGGCGGGTGTCGCGGCGAACATGGCTGGGCTGCTGCCTGCGGACGGTCAGTCACCGGATTCTAAAACCATTATTATTTCGCTGGTGACGCTGGGCGTGACGGTTTTCGGTTCCGTCCTGTTCCGCGGCTTTATGGCGATTATCCCGATCCTGATCGGCGTGCTGGCGGGTTACGCGCTCTCCTTCGTGATGGGCGTTGTGGATACCACACCGATTGCCGAGGCACACTGGTTCGCGCTGCCGACCTTCTACACCCCACGCTTCGAATGGTTTGCTATCTTCACCATTCTGCCTGCTGCACTGGTGGTGATTGCTGAGCACGTTGGCCACCTGGTGGTGACGGCGAACATCGTGAAGCGTGACCTGATCCGCGACCCGGGCCTGCATCGCTCCATGTTTGCCAACGGTTTCTCCACCATCATCTCCGGTTTCTTCGGCTCCACGCCTAACACGACTTACGGGGAGAACATCGGCGTAATGGCGATCACCCGCGTCTACAGCACCTGGGTTATCGGCGGCGCGGCGATCATCGCTATTCTGCTCTCCTGCGTCGGCAAACTGGCGGCGGCGATCCAGATTATCCCGGTTCCGGTGATGGGCGGCGTTTCCCTGCTGCTGTACGGGGTGATCGGTGCGTCCGGTATTCGCGTGCTGATTGAATCCAAAGTGGATTACAGCAAGGCGCAGAACCTGATCCTGACCTCCGTTATCCTGATCATCGGCGTGAGCGGCGCGAAGGTGCACATCGGCGCGGCAGAGCTGAAGGGGATGGCGCTGGCGACCATCGTCGGCGTGGGCCTGAGCCTGATTTTCAAGCTGATCTCGGTCATTCGTCCGGAAGAAGAAATCCTGGACGCTGACGATAGCGAAAAAGCACCACATTGATCCTTTAACCGGGCGGACGATCCGCCCGGTTCTCTCCTTGCTGGTTCCGTGTTAAACTCCATTCCGATTTTATGTAAGATCTCTGGTTGAGGTATTTCTGAACGGACCGGCACAGCTCTCTCTGCCACTTTATCTCCCTGACGACGAAACTTTCGCGAGTTTCTGGCCGGGTGATAACCCCTCTTTACTGGCTGCACTGCAAAACGTGCTGCGCCAGGAACACAGCGGATATATCTATATCTGGTCACGCGAAGGCGCGGGACGCAGCCACCTGCTGCATGCCGCCTGTGCGGAACTTTCGGCGCGCGGTGACGCGGTAGGCTATGTGCCGCTGGATAAACGCACCTGGTTTGTGCCTGAAGTGCTGGAGGGCATGGAACATCTCTCCCTGGTCTGCATCGATAATATTGAATGCGTGGCGGGAGACGAGCCGTGGGAAATGGCGATCTTTAACCTCTACAACCGCATTCTGGAGTCGGGCAAAACCCGGCTGCTGATCACCGGCGATCGTCCGCCGCGTCAGCTCAACCTGGGGCTGCCGGATCTGGCGTCTCGTCTGGACTGGGGGCAAATCTACAAGCTGCAACCGCTGTCGGATGAAGACAAACTCCAGGCACTTCAGTTGCGCGCCAGACTGCGCGGATTTGAACTGCCGGAAGACGTAGGGCGCTTCCTGCTTAAGCGTCTGGATCGGGAGATGCGCACGCTCTTTGATACGCTCGATCAGCTCGATCGCGCCTCCATCACCGCCCAGCGCAAGCTGACCATTCCGTTTGTGAAAGATATTCTTAAGCTGTAGTTATGCCGGGTGGCGGCAGCGCC
This sequence comes from Enterobacter hormaechei subsp. hoffmannii, assembly GCF_001729745.1. GTDB lineage: Bacteria > Pseudomonadota > Gammaproteobacteria > Enterobacterales > Enterobacteriaceae > Enterobacter > Enterobacter intestinihominis. Next base: position 3,197,060 of record NZ_CP017186.1, on the reverse strand, counting down.
TTACCCGGCCTACATTTGGCACCCGTAGGCCCGGTAAGCGCAGCGCCACCGGGCTAAAGATCCCCCATCAGGTGCTCAACCAGCAGCGGAATCGGTCTTCCCGACGCCATGCTTCTGCCGTTCTCACGCCACAGCGCCGTCCCGCTGATATCCAGATGTGCCCATGGGATCGCCGGCGGACAGAAGTGATGCAGCAGCCACGCCGCCGAGGCGCTTATCGCTGCATTGTTAGTCGGTGTGTTGCACAGATCGGCAATCGCGCTGTCGGTCTGCTTTTTCAGCCGTGCGTCCAGCGGCAGAGACCACACCTCGTCACCGCTCCGTTTTCCTGCCTGCGTCAACGCGGCGCGCAGCGGTTCATCCTGGGTCATCAGCCCGCTCAGCTCATACCCCAGCGCTTTCACCACTGCGCCCGTCAAAGTCGCCATATCAATGATGTAGCGGGCCTGCGGGTACCGCTGGCTGGCCCAGGCAATGGCGTCAGCCAGCACCAGCCGGCCCTCGGCATCGGTATTATTGATTTCAACGGTGGTGCCGTTACAGGCTGTTGCCACCGTGCCGGGCTGCATGGCGTCGGGGCCGATGGCGTTTTCCGCCAGCGCCAGCACGCCTATGATGCGCACGGGTAATTTCAGCTCCGCAACGGTCAGCATCAGCCCCAGTACGTTGGCCGCGCCGCACATGTCATATTTCATGGTGTACATGCCCGCGCCTTCCTTCAGCCACAGGCCGCCGGTGTCAAAGGTAATGCCTTTTCCCACGTAGCAGCGCATCGGGCCGTCGTTGGCACCATCATAATGAATAGCCAGCAGACGCGGCGGGCAGGTCGCCCCTTTGCCAACGGCGTGCAGCAGTCCAAGACCCTGCTCAGCAATATCTTTTTCGTTCAGCACCTCGCAGCGCAGGGCAGGGCTGGCGGCACACAGTTTTTGCGCCTCTTCCACCACAAACTGCGGCGTGCAGCGGTCGGACGGCATATCCGCCAGACGTCGCGCCGCGATCATGCCGAGCGCAATGGCCTGCTGCTGGCGGAAGGTCGTCTCCAGCTTCGCCTGCTGTTCCGGCAGGCAGAGGGCAGTGATGCAGGTAAGACGCACCGCTTCGTCCGTCTTCTTCAGCTTCAGGTCACTGAGCCTGTGCGCCTGATTAAAGAGAAAACGCAGCACCTGCGCCAGCACCACATCGTCGATATCCGTCACGTCCAGCACGAGTTCGGCGCTGGCGGGGGCGGTAAGCAGCGGTCGCAGGGCGGTGAGCAACCCTTCGGTCAGGGCGTCATGCCAGATCGTGTCCGGCAACAGAGTAATGCGCGCAAACGGCGCGCAGCCAAAGCGCGCGTCCGCGACGGTGCTCTGCTGGCGCATTTCAGCGATAAGAGCGCTATCCGGTAACAGGGAACTGTCAGCGCGCGCAATCAAATGGCTGTTCGGCTTCGCGTCTGAAAGCGCGTTGATAAACTGGTAAGTGATCATCATGATTCCTCAATCGGCGCGCGGATCCGTGCGGCATAGGCCTGCATCCACTCCTCATCTACCGCGTGATAGTGCGTTTTCTCCCGCAGGCGTTCAGTACGAAAAACGGTGAGGGGCTGGCGAGCCGTCGCCACCACGAACGAGAAGGTTTTTATGTTAGTCGCGGCGCCAAATTCGCCCTGGTTGTTCATGCACACCACGGAGAGATCGCCCGCGCGACCGAAGCGCGACATCAGCTTGTCTTCCAGTTCGAATACGACTGAATCCGCCGCCTGCTGCGGCGTCATCCCTTGCGCCATCCGGCGAACGATTTCGTAGCTGGTACAGCCCTTCATCAGGTCTTCACCGACGCCTGTGGCGGTGGCCGCGCCTGTTTCGCTGTCGCAGTAAAAGCCGGAGCCGATGATGGGTGAGTCACCGAGGCGACCGCGTTTTTTCATAAACAGGCCACTGGTGGAGGTGGCGACGCTCATCGAACCCTGTTTATCAAGGCCAATGATGCCGACGGTGTCATGTCCGTCGTAGGGGCTTAACCCCTTATCCAGCGTTTCGCGGCAGCGCTTGCGGTAGTGCTGCATGGCGCGGTCAGTGAGCATGGTTTTGTCGGCAAAGCCCTGGCTCAGCGCCCATTCCCGCGCGCCCTGGCCGACTAGCAGGCTATTGTAGCGCTGGCGACTGAGCGCGTGCGCCACGCGCACCGGGTTGGCGATATCCACCAGATTGCCCACGGCGCCGAACGCCAGCGTGTCGCCGTCCATATAGGCCGCGTCCAGCTCCACCTCGCCGTTCTCGGTCGGCAGGCCACCGTAGCCGACGGATTTATACAGCGGAAAGTCTTCCACGGCAGCGACGGCATCAACCACCGCCGAAGCGACCGGTTTTCCCGCCGCCAGGGCAGACGCGGATTCCGTTACCCCTTCAAGTGCCATTCGCCAGGTTGCGATAATTCCCCACATGCTTTACTCCTGTTTTGCAAGGGTGGTGTCGGGTTGTGTAGCAATAGTCAGCTCCGCGGCGCGGTACTGTTTATCCAGGATACGCATAAAAGGCAGGTACAGCATGGCGCCAATTAGCAGGTTGATCAGCTGCATCACGCTGCCGCTCAGGTGCCCGGTGACGATAAAGCCGCTGATAACCGGCGGCAGGGTCCAGGGAATAAACACCCCGGTGGTGACGGCGACCGCGCCAATTTTCATCGCCGCATACTGCACGGTGACCAGCACCAGCGGCACCAGATTAAACGGGATGAGCATGATCGGGTTCATGATCACCGGCAGGCCAAACAGGATCGGTTCGTTGATGTTAAATACCGAGGCTCCTGCGCCGAGGCGCGCCACCTCACGCATGTTTTTGCTGCGGGCGAAAATCAGCATCGCTATCACCAGCGACAGCGTGGCGCCCGCGCCGCCCATCCAGATCATGTCAAAAAACTGTTCGGTGATGATGTGCGGCGGCGTCGTTCCCGCCTGGATTGCGGCGATGTTGTCGGTCTGGTTTTCCATCCACAGCGGGCGAATAATGCCGTTGATCATCGAACCGGAGTTAATGCCCACTGACCACAGAATGGTGATACTGAATACGGTCATCAGCGCACCGAAATAAGAGGTACCGTAGTGGCGCACCGGGGTGGCAACCACTTCATAAATAAACTGGTGGATGGTGTGGTAGTGGGTGTTTTCGAAGATGATGCGGATAATAAGCACCAGAATCATCACCAGCAGGGCCGGGATCAGCGCCGCGAACGACTCCTGCACCGCCGGTGGTACGCCGTCCGGCATTTTAATGACCAGCTTTTTGCGCTTCAGCCAGCAGAACAGTTCCGTCCACAGCAGGGAACCGATCATCGCCACAAACAACCCTTTGCTGCCAATCCACTCCACCGGCATCACGGTAATGCCGCCGTTTTCCGCCACTTTGATAAAGGGCGTCAGGATCAGGAAGGCGACCAGCGCCAGGATGCCGCAGGAGATGCGGTCCTCGCCATAGTGCTCAGCCAGGCGGTAGGCCACCAGGAAGCTGATAAACAGCGACATGGTTGAGAATACCGCGTTGAATGGAATCTCTATAATCGCACTCCAGCTCTCACCAAAGGCCTGAGACATAAACTGCTGATAGGCCTGATTCGGGAAGGAGGAGATCACCAGCAGGATGGAGCCGACGATGATAAACGGCATGAATGAAACGTAGGCCCCACGAATGGCCCCAAGATGACGCTGCTGGGCCGTTTTCGCCGCCAGCGGCATCAGTTTTGCTTCAAGAAATCCCAGAACATTGTTCATTGTGAACTCCGTACAAGATTGAGAGGTGTTGTTTATGTTATGTCTGTGGATTATCAGTGAAGCGCGGCGAGCGAAAGGTGAAATCGGTCACAAAGCATTCGCTGCTCTACTATAAATCTCATGAGATTAGTTGCGGAGAGGGACGCGATGGAAATCAAACTGCATGCTAACGCCACCACCACACCGCGTATCCGTCGCTATCTTCAGCAGTCAGATAAAAGCGACAGAGAGCTAGCTGTTGAACTGGGGATCTCGGTCACCACCGTCAGGCGCTGGCGCAACCGCGACCAGGTTTCGGATAACCACACAACGCCAAAAGTGATACACAAAGCATTGAGACAAGAGCAGGCGGCACTGATAAATGCCCTGCGGGATATCACTGGGGCACCGCTGGATGAACTGCTGCTGCTGGTGAATGACGGACTCGGGATCGCCGTTTCCCGCGCGACCCTGAACCGCTACCTCAAACCGGCTTCGGTAAGACAAAAGGGGGCGCCGTTGCAGGGCAAAAAGGCACTGAAGGCCGGTATCATGCCGCAGAAGCTACTTCTGCATCATCAGCCGCTATCGCTGCATATGGACGACGGTGGGGAGCAACACCTGCTCTGGGCGCGTGAACCCGTCAGCGGCTGGTGCTACGCCCGGCTTTATGCCGGTGTCTCGCCGCAGTTGCTGACCCGCTGGACGAACGAGGTGCTGTCTGCCTGTCCGGCTGATATTCAATCTATTGAGACTTTTGGGCTGGCAGTGAACTTGCCGGAGCATAACGTCACCGTAAAAGTGCATTCACAGTATTATCTTGCCCTTCAGGTCGCCGTGCCGTTACGTGAGATCATTCCGCGCGTGAATAGTGAACCGGCGGGAGAGCTGTTGATCCAGCTGTGTGAATTTTTCAACCGGGGAAAAGCGCAGAAAAAGCTGGGGGAGAGTACGCCGCAGGCGTTTCTGGAAGCGCTGCGGCGTAACGATTAGACGATCCCGAGTACGTCTTCCGGTGGACGGCCGATACACGCCTTGCCGTTCGCTACGACAATCGGGCGCTCAATCAGCTTAGGATTGTCGACCATCGCCTGAATCAGCCGATCTTCAGTGAGACTGGTATCGTTCAGATTGAGCGATTTATACAGATCTTCTTTCTGACGCATCAGCTCGCGTGCGCTGCCCATGTTCAGCATCTTCAGCAGCTGGCGGATCGTCTGCGCGTCCGGGGGCGTCTCCAGATACAACACCACTTCCGGATCGATGTCGTTAGACTTCAGCAGATTCAGAGTCTCGCGGCTCTTGGAGCAGCGAGGGTTATGGTAAATTTTTACCGCGTCTGTCATGACTTCTCCTTTATTACATCTTCTCGTACGGCTTAAAACGTTGTTGCAGGCCACGCAGCTGGTCGATTCGCGCATCGTAGCGGGCCTGTTGCAGGCTGCCGAGCTTCACCTGTGAGCTGGCGCTGCTTAGCAGGGAAATGGCCTGATCGAGGCGCCCCGCCAGCGCCAGACCTTCCGCGCGCGCGGCCAGCTCCTGATCGCGATTACCCAGTTGCCCCTGGGCCTGGGCGAGCAGCTCCCAGCCGTTCTGGTCATCTTTATTGTTAAAGGTATAGCGGTTCAGAATGGTCACCGCCTCGCCGGGCTGGCCGCCCTGTAAGTAGGCGTTCGCCAGGTTTAGCTGCAATACCGGATTGTTGCGAATGTCTTTCGCCCCTTTCAGACGGTTGATCGCATCGGTCGCTTTTTTCTGTCCTAAATCGATATCGGTTGCGAGGTCGAGATACCACGGATTGTCAGGCGCCGACGCCAGCAGCGGCTGTAGCGCTTTACGCGCTTCATCGTACTTGCTTGCTTCCATCGCCTGGAGTGCCTGACCATACTGCGCGGCGTTCTTCTCGCGCACGTTGCCTTTCGCCAGCGCGTCCAGCAGATCGCTGGTGAGCTGATTACGTCCGGAGTTGTACATGCCAAGCGTTCTCACTTTGGCCATGTAGAAATCCTGCGAGGACTGCACGACGACCGGACGCATCTGGTTAGCACGGTTACGCGCATCCGAGAGACGGCTTTCCGGCAACGGGTGGGTCAACAGAATTTCAGGCGGGCGCGACGAGTAGCGTGCCTGGTCGAGCAGTTTTTCCAGGAAGCTCGGCATGGCCTGCGGGTCAAAGCCGGAACGCTGTAAAACCTGAATGCCGATGCGGTCTGCTTCCTGCTCGTTCTGCTGGGTAAAGCTGATCATCCCCTGACGCGTTCCCGCCAGCGTCCCGGTAAGCGCCGCCATTCCGGCCTGCGGGCTGGCCATCGCCAGCAGAATAGAGCCCAGCGCGCCCACCCAGGTCAGGGGGGCGTTACGCTTCTGATCTTCCATCGCACGCGCCAGATGGCGCTGGGTGACGTGCGAAATTTCGTGCGCCATGACGGACGCCAGCTGGCTTTCGTTATCGGAATAACGGAACAACGCCGAATGCAGCACCACGTTCCCGCCAAAGAAGGCGAAGGCGTTGATTTCGTCGTTATTGATTAAATAGAAGTGGAAGGGCGTTTTTACCGAGTCTGCGTGCGCCACCAGTCGCATCCCCAGACCGTTGATGTACTGCACCAGCAAAGGGTCGTTAATCAGCGGAGCACTGCCGCGCAGCTGGCGTACGTAATAATCACCCATCTGCATCTCCTGCCCGATGGAGAGCGTGCTTCCTGCCGTGGTGCCCATGTCCGGCAATGAATCGGACGAGTCAGCGAAAGCGGACAACACCTGACCCACCGTCACGGCGGCAATCAGTGTCGCAACCAGTGTTTTTCTCAACTGCCTGAACATAACCACTGTCCTGTATGTTGGATGTGCTAATTTGACCGATGAACCCGCATAACGTTCATCTCCGCTGCTCTGCGAGTGTAGCCGTGTTAAGAGATGAAGAAAATCCCATTCATCAGGGTTTTGCGAAACCTGACAGTGAAACAAAAAGGAAAGTCTTTTTTGTGACAGTTAGATACAATTCACCGTCTCACTCCCGCCATTCGATTCAGGGAAGGGTTGTATGCTCGAAATGTTAATGCAGTGGTATCGGCGTCGGTTTAGCGATCCGGAAGCCATTGCTTTGCTGGTCATTCTGGTTGCCGGATTCGGTATCCTGTTCTTCTTTAGTGGCCTGTTGGCACCGCTTCTGGTGGCGATTGTGCTGGCGTATCTGCTGGAGTGGCCCACCGCGCGTCTGGAACATATCGGCTGTTCCCGACGCTGGGCGACCAGCATTGTCCTGGTGCTGTTTGTCGGCATTCTGCTGCTGATGTCCTTCGTGGTGATGCCCATCGCCTGGCAACAGGGGATCTACCTGATCCGCGACATGCCCGGCATGCTGAATAAACTGTCTGATTTTGCCGCCACGCTGCCGCGCCGCTATCCTGCGCTGATGGACGCCGGGATCATCGATGCGATGGCCGAAAACATGCGCGCCCGCATCATGACCATGGGTGACTCGGTGGTGAAATACTCTCTGGCCTCGCTGGTGGGGTTGCTGACGCTGGCGGTTTACCTTGTTCTCGTGCCGTTAATGGTGTTTTTCCTGGTCAAAGATAAAGAGCAGATGCTGAACGCGGTGCGCCGCGTGCTGCCGCGCAATCGCGGTCTCGCCGGTCAGGTCTGGCAGGAGATGAACCAGCAGATCACCAACTACATTCGCGGTAAAGTGCTGGAGATGATTGTGGTGGGCGTGGCGACCTGGATTGGCTTCGTGATTTTCGGGCTGAACTACTCGCTGCTGCTGGCGGTGTTGGTCGGATTCTCGGTTCTGATCCCGTATATCGGCGCGTTTGTGGTGACCATTCCGGTAGTCGGTGTGGCGCTGTTCCAGTTTGGTCTGGGTACGGAGTTCTGGAGCTGTTTCGCCGTATACCTGATTATTCAGGGACTGGACGGGAACCTGCTGGTACCGGTGCTGTTCTCAGAAGCAGTTAACCTGCATCCGTTGGTGATTATCCTGTCAGTGGTGATTTTCGGCGGGCTGTGGGGATTCTGGGGCGTGTTCTTCGCCATTCCGCTGGCGACGCTGATTAAAGCCGTGGTCCACGCGTGGCCGGATGTGCCGGCGGTGGAAGAGAAGTAGATTTAGTACGGGCTGATGCCCTCACCCCAACCCTCTCCCACGGGGCTGAGGGATCCCCAGTAATTTTATGCAGAAGCAATAAAGTTGCTTTCTAAATGACTGAGGGCTGTCAGCGATGCTCTGGTCCGGCTGTAAATCGCTGAGGCGTTTGCCTTCCGGCCGGGGCGAGGCGCAGGGATGCGCCGAGAGGGCGGCTTTACAGGGACGTTGCCTCCGCCCGTACCCGATAAGCCGGAAGGAATAAGCCGAGGGCACCGCGAAGCGGCGATTTACCGCCGGGAGCCCGGGTCGCCAGGGTGGTGGCGACTGAGCCACCCTGGCACGTTCACCGGTCATGTCGTTACAGAGTAGCAAGGAACATAAAGTGAACGGAATGACCACCACCGCCGTATGTTCCCCTCACCCTAACCCTCTCCCCGGAGGGGCGAGGGGATTGCTCAGTGCTCGCATTAATTTGTGGGGAACCCTCAGCCCACGGGGAGAGGGGGCAAACACCAAAAACGGCAACCTGGGTTGCCGTTTTGCTGTTTATCAGGCGCTTTGTTTCAGCCAGTTCAACACCACGTCGTGGTGGTTGCTGGTTTTGAAATCATCAAACACGTGCTCAACTTTACCGTCAGCGTCAATCAGGAAGCTGATGCGGTGAATACCGTCGTACGTTTTGCCCATAAAGGACTTCTCACCCCAGACGCCAAACTGCTCGCAAACCTGGTGGTCTTCATCGGAAAGCAGCGTGAAGTTCAGCAGCTCTTTTTCCGCAAAACGTGACAGCTTCTCTGGTTTATCGGTGCTGATGCCCAGCACTTCCACACCGACCTTTTTCAACTCATCCATGTTGTCGCGTAAACCGCAGGCCTGTACGGTACAGCCCGGGGTCATGGCTTTCGGGTAGAAATAGACCAGAACACGCTGTCCCTGGAAGTCGGTCAAATTTACTTGCTCGCCGTCTTGATCCGGTAAGCTAAATTTCGGTGCGATATCACCGGCTTTCAGTGGGTTCATTACTCAACTCCATCCTGTTCGTGCTGCGAATAATCGACGACGCTTATACTGCCTTGCGCGTGTAATTCTGTACAGAGGGCTTTGAACGCTTGCTCGATATTTGACGCATCCTGCGAGGCAGGGCTGTGGGCGGTAATTTGAATAAACAGCGTCGGGATGGCGTTTTCATCGCCAGGCTGCGTGCGGGAAACCAGTTCGGCAATGTTCATCTGATGGCTGTCAAACAGTGCCGTAAAACGTTCAATCAGATGAGGTGAATCAGGCACTTCAACCTGTACCCAGACTGTGGCAGGCAGAGCCGGACGCGGGCGCGCGGTGGTGCGCTTCATCACAATCAGTAAATCCAGCTCTGCGCCTTTCAGCGGCAGGGTAGATTCGATGAGGGTAATGGCATTCCATGTTCCGGAAAGCAGCATGATGAACGTGAACTCTTCGCCAAGCATAGCCAGCCGGCTGTCTTCGATATTGCAGCCGCAGCTGCTCACGTGGCGAGTGATGGTATTCACGATACCCGGCCTGTCAGCACCCAGCGCAGTGATAACCAGGTAATGTTGTGATGAGGTTGTCAAACCTGTTCTTCCTTTGCGTGGTTAAGTCTTCCTAAGGAAAGCATAAAAAAAACATGCATACAACCGCCTGAGAGCCTCAGGTCGCTTGCTTTTATTACAGTTCCAAACGTAACATTGAGGCTCTTGTTCGCACAGAGGATGGCTCATGTTCACGGGAAGTATTGTCGCGCTTGTTACACCGATGGATGAAAAAGGTAATGTCTGCCGGTCAAGCATGAAGAAGCTCATTGATTACCATGTCGCCAATGGAACCTCGGCGATCGTTTCGGTAGGGACTACCGGTGAATCCGCCACGCTGAGCCACGAAGAGCACGGCGATGTTGTGATGCTGACCCTGGAACTGGCGGACGGGCGTATTCCGGTCATCGCGGGTACGGGCGCAAACGCAACGGCAGAGGCCATTAGCCTGACTCAGCGTTTTAACGACAGCGGCATTGTTGGCTGTCTGACGGTGACCCCTTACTACAACCGCCCAACTCAGGAAGGTTTGTTCCAGCATTTCAAAGCCATCGCTGAACATACTGACTTGCCACAAATTCTGTATAATGTGCCGTCCCGTACCGGTTGCGATATGCTGCCGGAAACCGTTGGCCGTCTCTCGAAAGTAAAAAATATTATCGGGATTAAAGAGGCGACAGGGAACTTAAGCCGCGTTCATCAGATCAAAGAGCTGGTTTCAGACGACTTTATCCTGTTGAGCGGTGATGATGCGACCGCACTGGACTTTATGCAGCTCGGTGGTAACGGCGTTATTTCCGTGACGGCGAACGTGGCGGCGCGTGATATGGCTGACATGTGCAAACTGGCCGCAGCCGGTCACTTTGATGAAGCTCGCGTGATTAATCAGCGTCTGATGCCGTTGCATAATAAATTATTTGTCGAACCCAATCCGATCCCAGTGAAATGGGCATGTAAGGAGTTGGGGCTTGTAGCAACCGACACGCTGCGTCTGCCAATGACACCGATTACCGACCATGGTCGTGAAATTGTCGCTGGCGCGCTGAAGCATGCCGGTTTGCTGTAAAGTTTAGGGAGATTTGATGGCTTATTCAGTACAGAAGTCGCGCCTGGCCAAGGTTGCGGGTGTTTCGCTTGTTATGCTCCTCGCTGCCTGTAGTTCAGACTCGCGCTACAAGCGCCAGGTGAGCGGTGATGAATCCTATCTGGATGCGCCGCCGCTTGCTGAACTTCACGCGCCTGCCGGCATGATCCTGCCGATCCAGAACGGTGATTATAATATTCCGGTTACCAACGGTAGCGGCCTGGTGGGTAAAGCGCTCGATATTCGTCCGCCAGCTCAGCCTCTGGCGCTGGTGAGTGGCGCGCGCACGCAGTTCACCGGTGATACAGCTTCTCTGCTGGTGGAAAGCGCACGCGGTACCACGCTGTGGCCGCAGGTTGTGAGCGTCATTCAGTCGAAAAACTATACGATTGATAAACGCGACGACGCCAGCCAGACCTTAACCACCGACTGGATTGAGTGGAACCGTCTCGATGAAGACCAGCAGTATCGTGGTCGTTATCAAGTCTCCGTTAAGCCGCAGGGTTATCAGCAGGCGGTTACCGTTAAGCTGTTGAATCTTGAGCAGGCAGGTAAACCGGTTGCCGATCCGTCCGCCATGCAGCGCTACAGTACCGAAATGCTGAACGTGATTGCAGCGGGTCTGGATAAGAACGCTGCTGATGCCGCAAACGCCGCGCAGAACCGTAACGGCTCAACGTTTGACGTGCAGAGCGGTGCAGACGATACCGGCCTGCCAATGCTGGTGGTGCGTGCGCCGTTTAACCAGACCTGGCAGCGTCTGCCAGCCACGCTGGAAAAAGTGGGCATGAAGGTGACCGACAGCACCCGTTCAACGGGCAGCATCACAGCGACCTATAAGCCGCTGTCTGAAAGTGCCTGGCAGGAGCTGGGGGCAAGCGATCCACAGCTGCCTTCCGGTGACTACAAAATCCAGGTCGGCGACCTCGATAACCGCAGCAGCCTGCAGTTTATCGATCCGAAAGGACACACGCTGACCCAGGCGCAGAACGATGCGCTGGTCGCTGCCTTCCAGGCCGCATTCAGCAAATAATAGTGAGGGCTGGTTAATCCAGCCCTTTTTATTTTCGTGCCACGCAAACGTGTGCGTGGCATAATATAGCCAGTTTTGAATACAAATCATCACACCAGGAGTAATGAAGATGCAGAAGCAAGCTGAGTTGTATCGTGGCAAAGCGAAAACCGTATACAGCACGGAAAACCCGGATCTGTTGGTGCTCGAATTCCGCAATGATACGTCAGCAGGAGACGGCGCACGCATTGAGCAGTTCGATCGTAAGGGCATGGTGAACAACAAGTTCAACCACTTCATTATGACCAAACTGGCCGAAGCCGGTATCCCGACTCAGATGGAAGCGTTGTTGTCCGATACGGAATGTCTGGTAAAAAAACTGGATATGGTGCCGGTTGAGTGCGTGATCCGTAACCGTGCCGCAGGCTCCCTGGTGAAGCGTCTGGGCATTGAAGAGGGTATCGAACTGAATCCACCGCTGTTCGATCTGTTCCTGAAAAACGACGCCATGCATGACCCGATGGTCAACGAATCCTACTGCGAAACCTTCGGCTGGGTCAGCAAAGAGAACCTGGCGCGCATGCAGGAACTGACCTACAAAGCCAACGACGTGCTGAAAAAGCTGTTTGATGACGCGGGCCTGATCCTGGTCGACTTCAAGCTGGAGTTCGGTCTGTACAAAGGCGAAGTGGTGCTGGGCGACGAGTTCTCTCCTGACGGCAGCCGCCTGTGGGACAAAGAGACGCTGGATAAAATGGACAAAGACCGTTTCCGCCAGAGTCTGGGTGGCGTGGTCGAAGCGTACGAAGCGGTTGCTCACCGTTTAGGCGTTAAGCTCGACTAAACTGCGCATTTGCCAAAGGATGTTGGCATCCTTTGGCGTCTTATCCTTGTTTACTATGGTAATCCTTTCATTAACCGCCTACGATCATAGCTATTATAAATGGAATAGTTCGAGGTGTTTATGCGCTGGCAAGGGCGTCGTGAAAGTGACAACGTAGAAGACAGACGCAGCAGTGGTGGCGGTGGGCCGTCTATGGGCGGGCCAGGTTTCCGGTTACCCAGCGGCAAGGGCGGTATTATTCTGCTGGTCGTCGTGCTGGTAGCGGGCTACTACGGTGTCGACCTGACCGGTTTGATGACCGGTGAAACCGGGCAACAGCAGCAGTATTCTCAGCGCTCCATCAGCCCGAATGAAGATGAAGCGGCGAAATTTACTTCCGTTATTCTCGCGACGACCGAAGATACCTGGGGTCAGCAGTTCGAGAAAATGGGGCGGACTTATCAGCCGCCAAAACTGGTGATGTACCGGGGAGCAACCCGCACGGGCTGCGGCACCGGGCAGTCCGTTATGGGGCCGTTCTACTGCCCGGCGGACAGCACCGTCTATATCGATCTCTCCTTCTATGACGACATGAAAAGCAAGCTGGGCGCCGACGGCGATTTTGCCCAGGGCTACGTGATCGCGCATGAAGTCGGCCACCATGTGCAGAAGCTCCTCGGCATTGAACCTAAAGTGCGTCAGATGCAGCAGAATGCGTCTCAGGCGGAGGTGAATCATCTCTCCGTACGCATGGAGCTTCAGGCCGACTGCTTCGCTGGCGTCTGGGGACACAGCATGCAGCAGCAGGGCGTGCTGGAAACAGGCGATCTGGAAGAGGCCCTGAATGCCGCACAGGCGATTGGTGACGATCGCTTGCAGCAGCAAAGCCAGGGGCGCGTTGTGCCGGACAGCTTTACCCATGGCACCTCAGAGCAGCGCTACAACTGGTTTAAGCGTGGCTTTGACAGCGGCAACCCGTCGCAGTGTAATACCTTCGGCAAAGCTATGTGATGTTGGGGGTTGAACAGCTGGTTAACCAGCTTCAGCGTACCGGGCACCGCCGGCTGGTGGTGCTTAGCGGCGATGAAGCGTGGACGTTGAGCCAGGCGACCATCCTGCGCGTTACGTTACCAGGAGACTGGCTGTGGCTGGAGGAAAACCCCTCTAAGACCATCAGCGGCCTGCTGGGACGTGAATATCTGCACGCCGTTTTTGACGCGCGTCGCGGGTTTGACGTCTCGGCCTTCGCCGCCCTCAGCGGGACCCTGCGCGCCGGAAGCCTTCTGGTGCTGCTGGTGCCGCCGTTCTCCGTCTGGGCTAACAGGCCCGACGCGGATTCTCTACGCTGGAGCGACAGCGCCGAGCCGATCGCCACCCCGCACTTTGTTTACCATTTTTGCCGGACGCTGGCCGCCGATTCAGATGCTATCGTCTGGCATCAACATCGTCCTCTGTGCCTTCCCGTTGCGCCAGATTTACCCGCCTGGCAGCCCGCCAGCGGTGAACCGCAGCGCGAGCAGGCTGCGATCCTCGATGCGCTTCTGACCATGCCTGCTGGCGTGGCTGCCGTGACGGCCCCGCGCGGACGAGGAAAGTCCGCCCTGGCGGGCATGTTGCTCAACGGCATTCAGGGTAGTGCTGTAGTGACCGCACCGGCAAAAGGGGCGACGGATGTCATCGCGCGTTTCGCCGGGGAACATTTTCACTTTATGGCCCCGGATGCGCTGCTGGCCTCCACAACAGAAGCTGACTGGCTGATTGTCGATGAGGCGGCCGCCATCCCCGGCCCGCTGCTCGAGAAACTGACGATGCGTTTTCCCCGCGTGTTGTTGACCACTACGGTGCAGGGTTATGAAGGCACGGGCAGGGGATTCCTGCTGAAGTTCTGCGCCCGGTTCAGCGGTCTGCGGCGATATACCTTATCAACTCCTGTACGCTGGGCTGCCGGATGTCCTCTTGAGCGAATCGTGGCGAACGCGCTGCTGTTCGACGATGCGCTTATCGATCGCAAACCGGCAGGGGAGGTAAGTTTAACGTCGCTGGAGCCCGGGGTGTGGGAGAGCGATCCGGCGCGCGGGGCAGGCGTGTATGAACTGCTGTGTGCCGCGCACTACCGGACGACCCCCCTCGATTTACGCCGGATGATGGACGCCCCCGGCCAGCACTTTGCTGTTGCTCAGGCGGGCGCGGAGATCGCTGGCGCGCTCTGGCTGGTGGAGGAGGGCGGCTTATCCCCAGAGCTTAGTCGCGCGGTGTGGGCGGGATTTCGTCGGCCGCGTGGGAATCTGGTGGCGCAGTCTCTGGCTGCCCACGGCGGTTCGCCTCTCGCGGCGACGCTGAAAGGCCGACGCGTCAGCCGTATTGCGGTTCATCCTCATCGCCAGCGGGAAGGCATCGGCCAGGGGCTGATCCGCAGTGCCAGCGGAGAAGATTATCTCTCGGTCAGCTTTGGCTATACCGACGAGCTGTGGCGTTTCTGGCGGCAGTGCGGGTTTGTGCTGGTGCGAATGGGCAGCCACCGGGAGGCCAGCAGCGGGTGCTATACGGCGATGGCGTTGCTGCCGCTGAGCGAGGCGGGGCATCAGCTCTGCGAAGAGGCGCATCAGCGTTTATGTCGTGATATGCGCGTCCTGTCGGCCTGGAATGGCGAAAAGATCCCGGTGATGGATGCATGGGAAGCTACCCTTAATAGTGACGACTGGCTGGAGCTGGCGGGGTTTGCCTTTGCGCACCGGGCGTTTTCAACCTCGGTTGCGGCGCTAACGCGATTGTTGTTTGCCGTGGATATGCCGCTCCCGGCGCTGCGTGGGAAAATGGAAGGGAATACGCACGATTTCGGGCGCAAAGCGTTGCTGGCGAAGCTACGCGAGGAAACCGCTCACGCGCTTGAAAGGCTTGATTACTCTCGTAGCCAGCGGCTGAAAGCCGACATTTTGCAATGGCAATTTTTTCAATGACTTCTTCAGTAAAGTGGCATGGTTATTACCCCGCAGAGGCGTAAAATCCTGCTTAACAATTAAGGAGATCGCCATGAAACATGACCATTTTGTTGTGCAAAGCCCGGATACACCTGCTAAACAGCTACTGCTTCTGTTTCATGGCGTGGGCGACAATGCCGTCAATATGGGACAGATTGGCAGCTGGTTTGCACCCGTTTTCCCACACGCGCTGATCGTCAGTATCGGCGGCGTGGAGCCCTGCGGTCCGGGCGGGCGGCAGTGGTTTTCCGTCGAGGGCGTGACGGAGGAAAATCGTCAGACGCGTATTGATGCCGTTATGCCAGCCTTTATCAATACCGTGCGTTACTGGCAGCAGCAGAGCGGCGTAGGTGCCAATGCAACAGCGCTGATTGGCTTCTCTCAGGGCTCAATCATGTCGCTGGAAAGCGTAAAAGCGCAGCCCGGACTGGTGTCCCGCGTGATTGCCTTCAATGGGCGTTTTGCGACGTTACCGCAAAGCGCGACCACGCAGACCACGATCCATCTCATTCATGGGGGTGAAGACCGGGTAATTGAGCTTTCGCATGCGGTTGCGGCCCAGGACGCGCTGATGCGTGAAGGCGGGGATGTGACGCTGGATATCGTGGACGATCTGGGGCATGCCATTGACGATCGCAGCATGCAGTTCGCGCTCGGTCATCTGCGTTATACCGTACCGAAGCACTACTTTGATGAAGCGCTCAGCGGCGGTAAGCCGAATGATGATGATATCGTCGAGTTTATGTGAGGTTCCCCCTCTCCCTAGGGAGAGGGGAAACAGAGCGATTACTTCTTCTGGTCCTTCTTCGGCCAGTCGTCTTCATCGTCCCACTTGTCGTTAAAATCACGGTGCGGCGGAAGATCCGGTTTGTTGGCAAGGAACTTTTTGTGGTCAACGCGCTTGAGATCTTTAATCACGTTAAGCAGCACGCCTACCAGAAATACCAACACCAGAATCCACCAGTACTTTGAAAGCCAGTCCATTCGCTAATCCTCTTTAAGCACCCGTCAGGCGACGAGCTGCTCCATAATACGTTGATACATGCGGGCCAGCAGTTGTAAATCGGCAGCGTTCACGCATTCATTGATTTTGTGAATCGTCGCGTTAACCGGACCCAGTTCGACAACCTGTGCGCCCATGCGGGCGATAAAGCGTCCGTCAGACGTGCCGCCCGTTGTCAGCAGCTGTGGCTTAATCTCATTATAGTGCGCGATGGCGTTCACTACCGCATCCACCAGTTTACCGCGCTGCGTCAGGAACGGCTGGCCAGACAGCCACCAGTCGAGGGTATAGCGCAGCTGGTATTTTTCGAGCAGCGCAATCACGCGTGCTTTGATCATCTCGTCGGTCAGTTCGGTGCTGAAGCGGAAGTTAAACTGGACGAAGAGATCGCCGGGAATGACGTTGTTGCTGCCGGTGCCGGCCTTGATGTTGGCTATTTGCATGCTGGTTGGCGGGAAAAATTCGTTGCCTTTATCCCATTCAATGCCCACCAGTTCGTTCAGCATCGGCGCGGCGCGGTGTACCGGGTTATCCGCCAGGTGCGGATAGGCAACGTGGCCCTGCACGCCATGAATGGTCAAATTGCAGGTCAGGGATCCACGGCGGCCATTTTTCACCACATCGCCCACCACTTCGGTACTGGACGGTTCGCCCACCAGACAGTAGTCCAGACGTTCATTGCGCGCCATCAGCGCCTCAACGACCTTCACGGTGCCGTTGTGGGCGCTGGCTTCTTCATCGGAGGTAATCAAAAACGCAAGACGGTTTTTATGGTTCGGATGCTGGGCGACGAAACGCTCTGCCGCCACGACCATCGCAGCCAGGGAACCTTTCATATCCGCAGCGCCGCGTCCGAAAAGCATGCCGTCGCGGATGGTTGGCTCAAAAGGCGGGTTGATCCAGCGGTCTGCGTCGCCTGCGGGAACTACGTCGGTATGTCCGGCAAACGCCAGCGTCTCCCCCTGACCGCGCCATGCCCAGAAGTTCTGCGTATCGCCAAAATCCATGTGCTCGACGGTAAAACCGATGGCACGCAGGCGCTCAATCATTAATGCCTGACAACCTGCGTCGTCCGGGCTAAGGGAAGGACGGCGAATAAGCTGCTGAGTCAGCTCAATGACCGGGCATGACATAGACTACACCTCAACGAATAAATCTGAATAAAGGGTTTCACTGAAACCCAGCAGCATAGGCTGACCTGGCTTGCAGAGCAATGGGCGTTTGATGATTGCCGGCATTTCAAGCATCAGTTTGGCTGCGCTGTCGGCGTTGTTGATCGTGGCCCGGAGAGATTCATCCAGTTTTCGCCATGTGGTCCCGCGGGTGTTCAGCAGCGCTTCCCAGCCCAGTTCATTGATGGCGGAATGGAGAAACGCAGGGTCAAGCCCGTCGGCACGGTAATCATGGAAGCGATAGTCGATGTTGTGTGCTTCCAGCCAGCGGCGGGCTTTTTTAATCGTATCGCAATTCTTAATGCCGTACATCACAACCATAGTGAATCCTTTTGTTCTTGTGTGGGTTAAATGTTCAATATTTTCGAAGATATATCCTTAAGTGGAATATAACATATTCGGAATTTTTCGTGATTTACAATTCTCCATAATTCAACGAACAGCTGTAAGCTGAATAGTCTTCCATCTTTTAAGCATAGTTGTCCACTCTGTATAAATTGCCAATAAACTCAGGGGGAAATTAAAAATGCTGTCATTTTTCTGACTATTTCAAAATATTGCTGTAGGTCACATAAAATTTACCCGTCAACGCTCATAGTGATCCTAAACCTACCTGCACAGCGAGGCTCAATCACAGCAATCGGTTAAAGTGGCTTCACAATGATGATACGTTTTCGTAGAATGCACATAATAATAAGAGAGGTTGTTATGATTGAACATGAACTGGGGAACTGGAAAGATTTTATCGAAGGCATGCTTCGTAAATGAATTTCCGGTAAGAAATGCAAGAGCACTTAATTAACTAAAATAACCATAGTGTGAAAGAATCACACAATAAAAAGGCGGCCTGTAAAGCCGCCTTTTTTTTATTTCAACGGGTTATTCCGGCTTATCCTTCAGCGGGAAACGACGGCGTATCAGCACAAAGAACAGCGGTACGAAATAGATAGCCAGAATCGTCGCGGAAATCATTCCCCCCATAACGCCCGTTCCCACCGCGTGCTGGCTGCTGGAGCCTGCGCCGGAGCTGGTGGCCATCGGCAGGACGCCAAACACAAACGCCAGAGAAGTCATCAGGATCGGGCGCAGGCGCTGACGACAGGCGTGCAGCGTGGCGGCCATCAGTTCGTGACCTTTGGCATTCATCTCATTGGCAAATTCGACGATCAGAATGGCGTTTTTCGCCGACAATCCGATTACGGTGAGGAGTCCGACCTGGAAATAGACATCGTTTTCCAGGCCACGCATCCAGGTTGCCAGCAGCGCGCCGATGACCCCGAGAGGTACCACCAGCATTACCGAGAACGGCACTGACCAGCTTTCATACAGCGCCGCCAGGCAGAGGAACACCACCAGCAGCGAAAGGGCATACAGGGCAGGCGCCTGCGCGCCGGAAAGCCGTTCCTGGTAGGACATCGCCGTCCACTCCAGGCCAAAGCCGGTCGGTAACTGCTGAACCAGTTTTTCCATAATGTCCATTGCAGTACCGGTACTGACGCCAGGCGCGGCTTCACCGACAATCTCCAGCGCCGAATAGCCGTTGTAACGCTCCAGACGCGGCGAACCGGTCTCCCAGCGTGACGTCGCAAACGCCGAGAACGGCACCATGCCGCCGGTGTTATTGCGCACATACCAGCGGTTGATATCGTCCGGCAGCATGCGGTATTTGGCAGCAGACTGAACGTAGACCTTTTTCACGCGACCGCGATCCATAAAGTCATTCACGTAGCTTGAGCCCCATGCCGTTTGCAGGGTGTCGTTAATGTCGTCGATGGAGACGCCCAGCGCCTGCGCTTTACGCTGGTCGATATCCACCTGTAGCTGAGGGCTGTCATCCAGACCGTTATGACGAACGCGGGTAAGCTGCGGATCTTTCCCGGCCAGCTCGAGCAGTTTATCGCGAGCTGCCATCAACGCGTCATGCCCGGCACCCGCGTGATCCTGAAGCTCCATATCAAATCCGGCTGAGCTGCCCAGGCCACTGATAGCGGGCGGGCTGCTGGCGAAAACGCGCGCTTCCTTGATTTTGTTGAACGCTTTAGTTGCACGTTCAATGATGGCAAAGGAGGAGCCGCTATCGCTGTCGCGCTGGTCCCAGTCTTTCAGGCGCACAAACATACGCGCCACGTTCTGCCCGTTACCGCCAGGGCCAGAGCCGACGGTGGAGAAGACGGAGACCACGTTATCCTTCTCCTGAGTATGGAAGTAGTTCTCAACCTTCTGCACCACTTTCAGGGTCTGCTGCTGGGTCGAGCCGCTCGGTAACTGTACGGAGGTGATAAACATGCCGCGATCTTCCAGCGGCAGGAACGAGGTTGGCAGCCGCAGGAATAAGAAGACCATGCCGCCGAGCAGCAGGACATAAACCACCATCCAGCGCGCGCTGCGGTGCAGTACTTTACCCACGCCCGCTTCATAGCGCGCCGCATTTCGGTTAAACATGCGGTTAAACCAGCCGAAGAAGCCTTTTTGACCGTGGTGTTCGCCCTTATGCAGCGGTTTGAGCAGCGTCGAGCACAGAGCAGGGGTAAGGATCATCGCCACCAGTACGGAGAGCACCATCGCAGAGACGATGGTGATCGAGAACTGGCGATAAATCGCGCCCGTAGTGCCGCCAAAAAACGCCATCGGGATAAATACCGCCGACAGCACCATGGCGATACCGACCAGCGCACCCTGAATTTGCCCCATCGATTTACGCGTGGCCTCGCGGGGCGAAAGCCCTTCCTCGCTCATGATGCGCTCGACGTTTTCCACCACCACGATGGCATCATCCACCAGCAGGCCGATGGCCAGCACCATGGCGAACATGGTCAGGGTGTTGATGCTGTAACCGAAGGCATACAGCACCGCAAAGGTTCCCAGCAACACCACCGGCACCGCAATGGTGGGGATCAGCGTGGCGCGGAAGTTTTGCAGGAACAGGTACATCACGAGGAACACCAGCGCGATAGCTTCGAGCAGGGTTTTCACCACATCTTCGATGGAGGCTTTTACGAATGAGGTGGTTTCGTAGGCGACTTTGTACTCCAGTCCGTGCGGGAAGTAATGCGACAGCTCATCCAGACGCTCTAACACCCGCTGCGCGGTCGCCATTTCGTTAGCGCCGGAGGCCAGTTTCACCCCCAGGCCGGACGCAGCATTGCCGTTAAAGCGACTCAGGTAGTCATATTTTTCCGCCCCCATTTCCACGGTGGCGACATCCCCCAGACGCACTTCCGAACCGTCCTGATTCACGCGCAGAGTGATATTGCGGAACTGTTCAGGCGTCTGGAGCAGCGACTGGGAGTTGATGGTGGCGTTAAGCGCCTGGTTATCCACGGACGGCGTACCACCGAGCTGCCCCACGGCAATCTGAGCGTTCTGCGATTCGATGGCGTCGGTGACATCTTTGGCGGTCATCTGCACGCTGTTCAGCTTGTTGGGATCCAGCCAGATACGCATGGAATACTGCGAGCCGTAGGCGTCGATATCACCCACGCCGTTGATACGGCTGAGCGGATCCTGAATATTACTGGCGACGTAGTCCGCGATGTCCTGCTTATCCATCGAGCCATCGGTTGAAACAAACGCGATGGTCAAAATATTGGTGTCACCGGTCTTACGCACGGTCACCCCCTGGTTCTGCACCGCCTGAGGCAGTTTACGCAGGGCCGATTGCAGCTGGTTTTGCACCTGCTGCACCGCTTCGTCCGGATCCGTGCCCGCCGTAAAGCTCAGGGTTACCGTCGCCTGGCCCGTGGCGCTGCTCTGCGAGGACATGTACATCAGGTTATCAAGACCCGTCATGTTCTGCTCGATAACCTGCGTGACGGTATTTTCCAGCGTCTGTGCCGAGGCGCCAGGGTAGTTCGCCGTGATACGCACGTTAGGGGGGGCGAGGTCGGGGTATTGCTCAACAGGAAGGGAAGTAATCGCCAGGACACCCGTCAGACACAACAGGATTGCTAGCACCCAGGCAAAAATGGGGCGATCGATGAAAAAATTCGCCATTAAAATGTGACCTCGTTTTGCTGCACGTCATTATTGTTTATTGCCCGCCTAACTTTAGCGGTAAGGTCCAGGTCAAACGTGGAGAAATAAAGGAGATAATGTAAATTATCATGCGCTTTTTTCAGCGCGCCTTCTTTCCCGCTATTTTTCAGCCTGCGCCGCAGGTGTCCTGAACGTCACGCTGACCTGTGTACCGCCCTGTGGCGGCTGAGAAAAGTGTAATGTTCCGCCGAGCCGTCCCGCGCGTTCGCGCATGATATTCAGCCCGTAATGCCCCGGCGGTTCACTGGCGTCGCCGATACCAATACCGTTGTCGCGGATCGTGACCGTGTGAGTACCGTCCGCGGTGGTGACGCAGCTGACCACAATCTCGCTGGCATCGGCATGTTTAATCGCATTCAGCACTGCCTCACGCACAATCTGTAAGAGGTGCACCTGTTTTTGCGCGTCCAGCGCAAGCGATGAGAGACGGCAGTCAAGCACCAGCTTCGCGCTGGTCTGGCTTTGCAAACCGTCGAGAGACTCCTGTAGCGCGGCAGGAAGATTGGCGTGGTTGAGCGTCAGGCGGAAGGTGGTGAGCAGCTCGCGTAGCTGATGCCAGGCGTTATTCAGCTCGCGGGAGAAGTCCGTAATGATGGTCTGCGCCGGGGCATTGTCGCCCGGCACGGCATGCTTCAGCAGCGTAAGCTGAATACGCAAATAGGAGAGCACCTGCGCCAAAGAATCATGTAGCTCACGCGCGATGGTGGCGCGCTCTTCCATCAGCAGCAACTGCTGATAATGTTTCTGCGCCTGATTGAAATAGAGCCCCCGGCCCAGCATCGTCGCCACGCTTTCCATGAGCGGCAGCGGAACATCCCCGGTCGCGCTTTGCCAGCGCAGTTCGCCGTACAGGGTGTCCTGCATTAATACCGGTAAATTGTGCATTTTCTCGCCCGGGGACTCCTGTCCTTCGTAAAGCTGCCAGTCGTCACTGGTGCGCAATTGCAGGTAATTCATCTGCGTATAGTCATGCACAATTTGCAAAATATGCCGGAAGCAGTGGCTGTCTATCTGCCCGGTATTCAACGCCTGTGAGCATTTGAACAGCATTTCAAGCTGCTGATGCGCTTCATTCAGGTGGCGGGTTTTTTCGGCAACGGAGTGCTCCAGGGAACGGTACAGGGTGTGTAATTCCGCCGACATATGGTTGAAGGCGCGGGAAAGCTGGCCCAGCTCGTTGGGAAGCATAATATCCGGCGCGGGGGTATCGAACTGCCCCTGTTCGATACGCTCGCTCGCTGCCACCAGATTATTCAGCGGCAGCACAACCTGACGGCGGATGCGCCGCAGGGTCATCACCGCCAGCAGCAGGATGCCCAGGCCGCCCGTCAGCGACATGAAAATCACCAGCTGTATCTTATGTTCGGTGTAGTGCTGTAGCGCCAGCACAAAGGCATCTATCCGGCCCACAAAATCCTCTATGTGGCTCTGATACCACCCGGTATCGCCGCTGGCGATACGCGTGTCCATCTCCTGCCAGCCAAGCTGCAACTGCTGGTAACGCTGTTTGACGTCCTCTGGCACATACCAGCGGTTTAGCTTCTGCAACGCAGGCGCGCTCAGCGTTTTCTGCCAGACCGCGCGGTGCTCTGCCAGTGACGGGCTGGCGCGCTGCATTTCGTAGCCCAGGCGGTAGCTCTGCATGCGCAGCGATCCGGCGATGTTAATCGCCTCGGCGTCGCGCTGGCTGCTGGCGAGTGTAACCAGCGCAATGGCGCTGATCAGAACGGACAAGACAATCATCGAAAAGAAAGCCCGAGCCAGGCTTCCCGATACGGGGCGTTTAACGGTCACTCATCAGCTTCCTGAATTAAATTGATCTGCCACAGGTTCACTGGAAATAGTTCGCCTTCCTGGGCATTTGAACATTGCGTCGCCATGCCACTGTGGGTAAATACGATAACAATATAAAGAATAAGGTTATTGAACCAAAAACAGGTGTTGTTATGAATCGTTTTATTATGGCCAACGCTCAACAGTGTATCGGTTGTCGCGCCTGCGAAGTTGCCTGTGTGATGGCGCACAACGGGGAGCAGCACGCGCTGAGCGAGCGCCATTTTCATCCCCGCATTACGGTCCTTACCTCTGGCTTGCGAAAAAGCCCAGTGACCTGCCACCACTGTGAAAATGCGCCCTGCGCGCAAAGCTGCCCGAACGGAGCCATCACGCAACACAGCGACAGCGTACAGGTCAATCAACAAAAATGCATTGGCTGTAAAGCCTGCGTGGTGGCCTGCCCGTTTGGCACGATGGACATGCTGATCACCCCGCTTGAAAACGACAGCGTAAAGGCCTCGGCGCACAAATGCGACCTCTGCCTGGAAAGGCCGCAAGGCCCGGCCTGCGTTGAAAACTGCCCGGCGGAGGTGCTTACGCTCGCCACCCCAGCCGTGCTGGATAAGCTGGTTAAACAGCGCCGACAGCGCAGCGCAAGGCTGGACGCGCTGCCGTGGCACAGCGAGGCGGTTCAATCAGCCCCTCCTCAAACCAAACGGCAACAGATGCAAAACACCCCGGCGCGCGGTGAGCCGGATAAGCTCAGCCCCGACGCGCGCGCCGGCCATTTTAACGAGATCTACTTGCCGTTTCGCCCGGAACAGGCGCAGCGCGAAGCATCCCGGTGCCTGAAATGTGGCGACCACAGCATTTGCGAGTGGACCTGCCCGCTGCATAACCATATTCCGCAGTGGATTGAGCGGATCAGGGCGGGGGATATCATCGGTGCGGCTGAGCTTTCTCACCAGACTAACTGTTTACCGGAAATTACCGGCCGCGTCTGTCCACAGGATCGATTATGTGAAGGCGCCTGCACCCTGCGGGATGCGTCAGGGGCGGTAACCATCGGTAATATCGAACGATATATCTCGGATCGGGCGCTGGCGATGGGCTGGACGCCGGACGTCAGCCACGTTACACCGGTCGGTAAGCGCGTCGCCATCATTGGTGCCGGTCCGGCAGGGCTGGCCTGTGCCGACGTACTGGTGCGCAGCGGCATCGGTGTGACGGTCTACGATCGCTATCCAGAAATCGGCGGATTGCTGACCTTTGGTATTCCGGCCTTCAAGCTGGATAAATCCCTGTTAGCGCGGCGCAGAGAGATATTCAGTGCGATGGGCATCCGCTTCGAGCTGAACTGCGAGGTGGGAAAAGACGTGTCGATGGCCCAACTGCAAAACGACTACGATGCCCTGTTCATCGGCGTAGGGACCTATCGTTCCATGAAAGCAGGTATCCCTCATGAAGACGCGCCGGGCGTGTACGACGCGCTGCCGTTTTTAGTGGCGAACACGCGGAACGTGATGGGCATTGACCCTGCCGCAGACGAGCCGTTTATCGACACGCAGGGGTTAAACGTGGTGGTGCTGGGCGGGGGCGATACGGCGATGGACTGCGTGCGCACCGCGCTGCGACATGGCGCGGCGAAAGTAACCTGCGCCTATCGGCGGGACGAGGCCAACATGCCGGGCTCAAAGAAAGAGGTTAAAAACGCGAAAGAAGAGGGCGCGGCGTTTGAATTTAATGTCCAGCCGGTTGAGCTCACGCTGGATACCGACGGGAAGGTCAAGGGTATCCGGATGCTGCGCACCCGTCTGGGCGAGCCGGATGCGCAGGGGCGGCGTCGTCCTGTCCCGGTGGCGGGCAGTGAGTTTGTCATGCCAACGGATGTGGTGATCATGGCGTTTGGGTTTAATCCGCACGCCATGCCGTGGCTTCAGGCGCAGGGCGTTGAAACCGACGACTGGGGGCGCATCAGGGCCTCCGTGGAGAGCCGTTACCGCTACCAGACCTCGAATCCGCAGATTTTTGCTGGCGGTGATGCGGTACGTGGTGCGGATCTGGTGGTCACCGCGATGGCGGAAGGGCGCCATGCCGCGCAGGGGATCATGGACTGGCTTGGCGTGCCGCCGCGCAACATGCATTAACGCAGACGGGCGACAAAGCGGGCATCACGGCGTAGTATAAACAGACTCATTTTGCCGTGGAGCCCGTATGTCCCTGAACATTACCGTTATTAAAGACAAAATCCTTTCTGAAAATTACTTTGTCCTGCGTAACATCACTTACGATCTCACCCGTAAGAGCGGGGACGTCATTCGCCATAAACGCGAAGTCTACGACCGGGGCAATGGTGCAACCATTCTGCTGTATAACCGTGAAAAGCAAAGCGTGGTGCTGATCCGCCAGTTTCGCATCGCGACATGGGTCAATGGCAACGCGGACGGACGTCTGATTGAAACCTGTGCAGGTCTGCTGGACGACGATGAGCCGGAAGTGTGTATCCGCAAAGAAGCCATTGAAGAGACGGGTTTTGAGGTGGGGGCGGTGCAGAAAGTCTTTGAGCTGTTTATGTCCCCTGGCGGGGTTACCGAGCTGGTTCACTTCTTCATTGCGGAGTACACCGATGCCCAGCGCACGCACCGGGGCGGTGGCGTGGACGATGAAGACATTGAAGTGCTGGAAATGCCTTTCGCTCAGGCTGTCGACATGGTGAAAAGCGGCGAGATCCGCGACGGTAAAGCGGTGATCCTGTTGCAGTATCTGCAAACCAGCGGTTTGATGAATGCTGCGGCGGTAGCGTGATAAGTTGTATTTCAGATAAATCTATCCGATAAATCCGATTGAGCCAGCCCGCCCAGGGCACGAAGATACGCCCCAGATTGACCTATTCGTTTCCGGGGCTGTGCCGTTCATGCGCTACTGCGTTTTTCTTCTCTTCTTCATTTGCGTGCTTCCCGCGCCT
This sequence comes from Enterobacter hormaechei subsp. hoffmannii, assembly GCF_001729745.1. Taxonomy (GTDB): domain Bacteria; phylum Pseudomonadota; class Gammaproteobacteria; order Enterobacterales; family Enterobacteriaceae; genus Enterobacter; species Enterobacter intestinihominis. The sequence goes on along the minus strand of NZ_CP017186.1, from coordinate 3,170,845 downwards.
TTGGTGTGGGCTGCGCCTGCGCAGCAGTCTTTTTCAGACTGGCAGGTGACCTGCAATAACCAGAATTTCTGCGTAGCGCGCAACACCGGCGAGCATCGCGGTCTGGTCATGACGCTGAGCCGCAGTGCGGGGGCAAAAACGGACGCCAGCCTGCGCATCGATCTCGGCGGTCTTTCGACGCCTCCGGTGAAAGAGCCTGACATTGCCCCGCGCCTGCTGCTCGACAATGTGCCGCTTCAGCTCACGTCGCAACACTGGCAGTTAACCCCCTGGCATCTTAAAACAGACGATACGGGCACTATCACCACGTTTCTGAAAACCATTCAGGAAGGGCAGGCGCTGACCCTGCGCGAGGGGAAGCAGACGATCTCTCTGGCCGGTCTGAAAGCGGCGCTGCTGTTTATTGATGCCCAGCAAAAACGCGTCGGAAGTGAAACGGCATGGATTAAAAAAGGGGATAGTCCACCGCTGAGCGTGCCGCCTGCGCCGGCATTAAAAAAGGTGGCAGTGGTGAACCCCACGCCAACGCCGCTGACGCATAACGAACTTAACGATCTGCTGGATTACGGTACCTGGCGCATGAACCACAGCCAGTGCTCCCTCGATCCGAACCGGCGTGAAGTGCGCGTGACCGCGTTGACCGATGACAAAGCGCTGATGATCATCAGCTGTGAGGCGGGGGCGTACAACACCGTCGATCTGGCATGGCTAGTGTCGCGTAAAAAACCGTTTGCTGCCAGAAGCGTGAGATTGCGCCTGCCGTTTACCCCTTCCAGCCAGAGTAGCGACATGGAGCTGATGAATGCCAGCTTCGATGAAAAAACGCGCGAGCTGACCACGCTGGCACTGGGACGCGGGATTGGCGACTGTGGGATCCAGACCCGCTGGCGTTTTAACGGCCAGCGCTTCCGCCTGGTGCGCTACGCGGAAGAGCCAAGCTGCGATAACTGGAATGGGCCAGATGCCTGGCCCACGCTGTGGATCACAAGGTAGGGCGCTGTCGCTTACCCGGCCAACGTTTTAGCGATTTGTAGGCCCGGTAAGGCGTAGCCGCCACCGGGCACGAAGACTGCACTACAGCACGCTCAGCGCCTTCTCCACCACGTTCTCAACGGTAAAGCCGAAGTACGGGAACAGCTTATCGGCCGGGGCGGATTCACCGTAACCCTTCATGCCGACAATCGCCCCTTTCAGACCCACATATTTGTACCAGTAGTCGGCAATGCCAGCTTCAACCGCCACGCGCGCCGCGACGTTTGAAGGCAGCACCGATTCGCGGTACGCCTCATCCTGGGCATCAAAGATATCCGTTGAAGGCAGGGAAACCACGCGCACCGCGTGACCCTCGGCGGTCAGTTTCTCGGCCGCTTTTACCGTGATTTCCACCTCTGAACCGGTGGCAATCAGGATCACGTCCGGTTTACCGCCGCTGTCTTTCAGGATGTACCCGCCGCGGGCGATATTTTTCACCTGCTCCGGCGTGCGCTCAATCTGCGCCAGGTTCTGGCGCGACAGGATCAGCGCTGTGGGTCCGTTATGGCGCTCTACGGCCAGCTTCCAGCCCACAGCCGCTTCAACCTGATCGCACGGACGCCAGGTACTGAAGTTTGGCGTCAGGCGCAGGCTCGCCAGCTGCTCTACCGCCTGGTGCGTCGGCCCATCTTCACCCAGTCCGATGGAGTCGTGGGTATACACCATGATTTGCCGCGCCTTCATCAGGGCCGCCATACGCGCCGCGTTACGGGCATATTCGACAAACATCAGGAAGGTGGCGGTGTACGGCACGAAGCCGCCATGGTGGGCGATACCGTTGGCAATGGCGGTCATCCCGAACTCGCGCACGCCGTAGTGGATATAGTTTCCGGCAATGTCTTCCTTCAGGGATTTAGAGCCAGACCAGATGGTGAGGTTACTTGGCGCCAGATCCGCCGAGCCGCCCAGCAGTTCGGGCAGGACAGGGCCAATCGCGTTCAGGGTGTTTTGTGACGCCTTACGGGTGGCAATTTTCGCCGGGTTAGATTGCAGGTTTTCAATCAGCGCCTGAGTTTTCTCTTCCCAGTCTTCCGGCAGGCCACCGCTCATGCGGCGGTTAAATTCGGCCGCCAGCTCTGGATACGCTTTTTTGTAGGCAGCAAACTTCTCGTTCCAGGCCTGCTGCGCTTTTTCACCTGTTTCGCGAGCATCCCAGGCCCTGTAGATCTCTTTTGGGATCTCAAAGGCCGGGTGTTTCCAGCCCAGTTTCTGGCGGGTCAGCGCCACTTCCTCTTCACCCAGCGCCGCGCCGTGCGCCTCTTCTTTACCCGCTTTGTTCGGCGAGCCGAAGCCGATGGTGGTGCGGCAGACGATCAGGGACGGTTTGTCCTTTACGCTCTGCGCTTCCTGAATCGCTTTTTTCACCGCCTCAGGATCGTGACCGTCGATCTCGTGAACCACGTGCCAGTGATAGGCTTCAAAGCGTTTTGCCGTGTCGTCGGTAAACCAGCCCTCGGTTTCCCCGTCAATGGAGATACCGTTGTGATCGTAGAAGCCAATCAGCTTGCCCAGCCCCAGGGTGCCCGCCAGCGAGCAGACCTCGTGGGAGATCCCCTCCATCAGGCAGCCATCACCCATAAAGACATAGGTGTAGTGATCGACAATCTCGTGGTCGGGCTGGTTGAACTGCGCGGCCAGCGTACGCTCTGCAATCGCCAGGCCGACGGCATTCGCCAGCCCCTGGCCCAGCGGGCCGGTAGTAGTTTCAACACCCGGCGTATAGCCGATCTCCGGGTGGCCCGGCGTTTTGGAGTGCAGCTGGCGGAAGTTTTTTAACTCCTCAAGCGGCAGGTCGTAGCCGGAGAGGTGCAGCAGGCTGTAGAGCAGCATCGAGGCGTGACCGTTGGAGAGAATAAAACGGTCGCGATCGTACCAGGTCGGATCGGTCGGGTTGTGCTTCAGGAAGTCGTTCCACAGCACTTCGGCAATATCAGCCATACCCATGGGGGCGCCAGGGTGGCCGGAATTGGCTTTTTGTACGGCATCCATGCTGAGGGCGCGAATGGCGTTGGCGAGCTCTTTACGGGACATAGTTCACTCCGTGGCAAGGTTAAAGTTTGGCGGCGAGAAGATCTTCGAGTTTGCGCTGGTCGACGGCGAACTGGCGGATGCCATCTGCCAGTTTTTCCACGGCCATTGGATCCTGATTGTGCTCCCAGCGGAATTCCGCTTCGGTCATGGGTTTCGGTTTTGGCAGAACGGTAGAGGTCGGTACCAGCTTGCGGATCACCGTCTCTTCACTCTCCTGAAGCTTCTTCAGCAGGTCTGGGGAGATGGTCAGCCGGTCGCAGCCCGCGAGCGCGAGGATCTGCTCGGTGCGGCGGAAGCTGGCCCCCATCACGATGGTCTCGTAGCGGTGCTGCTTGTAATAATCGTAGATATTACGCACCGATTTCACGCCGGGATCTTCGTCCACCACATACGGATCCATCGGCTGTTTCGCCTGATACCAGTCGTAGATACGTCCGACAAACGGTGAAATCAGGAACACGCCCGCTTCGGCGCAGGCACGCGCCTGGGCGAAGGAGAACAGCAGCGTCAGGTTACAGTTGATCCCCTCTTTCTCCAGCACTTCCGCCGCGCGGATGCCTTCCCAGGTGGAGGCAAGCTTGATCAGGATGCGTGATTTATCGATCCCCTGCTCCTGGTAGAGTTCCACTATGCGGCGGGCCTTGTTAATGCTCTTTTCCTGGTCGAATGAGAGGCGGGCATCCACTTCGGTGGAGACGCGTCCCGGTATGCTTTTAAGAATTTCCGCACCGATATTGACCGCCAGTTTGTCACTGGCCTCGGCGACCTGCTGCTCCTGCGTTTTCCCGCGCTGTTTGCCGTAGGCAAGGGCGTCATCAATCAGATGACTAAAGTGCGCAAGACCGGCCGCCTTGAGTAGCAGAGAGGGATTGGTGGTCGCGTCTTCCGGCTGGTAGTGACGAATCGACTCGATGTCGCCGCTGTCTGCAACCACGGTGGTAAATTGTTTGATGCCGTCTAGCTGGTTCATAATTACTCCTTGGAAATAAAAGAGTTAGTCGAGTGCGTTAGTTCACACTTCTGAGAAAATCATGATGGACTTAACAAAAAAGCATAGCAGACGGGGGAGGCATTGCTTTCTGAGACGGGTAACATGGCTGTTATAAATTGATAACAATTTTTATTCTGCAATGGTGAGAGTTTGGCAGCCTTCAAAGTTTAGGAGCCTGCCTGCGGCGATACTATGCGGCACACCAGGGTGTGCATAGGAACGTCGACATCACCCTTTTTGACCGAAACGTGAAAGGAATAACAAGATGGATGATCAGTTAAAACAAAGCGCTCTCGATTTTCACGAGTTTCCTGTTCCGGGTAAAATCCAGGTATCCCCGACCAAACCGCTGGCGACCCAGCGCGATCTGGCGCTGGCCTACTCGCCGGGCGTGGCTGCTCCGTGCCTGGAAATCGAAAAAGATCCGCTGGCAGCGTACAAATACACCGCGCGCGGTAACCTGGTGGCCGTTATCTCTAACGGTACGGCGGTGCTGGGGTTAGGGAACATCGGTGCGCTGGCTGGTAAGCCGGTGATGGAAGGGAAGGGCGTTCTGTTTAAGAAATTTGCCGGTATCGACGTCTTCGATATCGAAGTGGACGAACTGGATCCGGATAAATTCATCAACGTGGTGGCGGCGCTGGAGCCGACCTTCGGCGGCATCAACCTGGAAGACATCAAAGCGCCGGAATGTTTCTATATCGAGCAGAAGCTGCGCGAGCGTATGAACATTCCCGTGTTCCATGACGACCAGCACGGCACGGCGATTATCAGTACCGCCGCCATTCTGAACGGCCTGCGCGTGGTAGAGAAAAATCTCTCCGACGTGCGCATGGTGGTCTCCGGCGCAGGCGCCGCGGCCATCGCCTGTATGAACCTGCTGGTGGCGCTGGGCATGCAGAAGCACAATATTGTGGTCTGCGACTCCAAGGGCGTGATCTACAAAGACCGCGAGCCAAACATGGCGGAAACCAAGGCGGCCTATGCGGTGGAAGACGACGGCAAGCGCACGCTTGAAGACGTGATTGACGGTGCTGACATTTTCCTCGGCTGTTCAGGCCCGAAAGTGCTGACCCAGGAGATGGTGCAGAAGATGGCGCGCGCGCCAATGATCCTGGCCCTGGCGAACCCGGAGCCGGAAATTCTGCCGCCGCTGGCGAAGGCGGTGCGTGAAGACGCTATCATCTGCACCGGACGTTCGGACTACCCGAACCAGGTGAACAACGTGCTCTGCTTCCCGTTCATCTTCCGCGGGGCGCTGGACGTCGGCGCCACGGCGATCAACGAAGAGATGAAGCTGGCTGCCGTTCATGCTATCGCAGAGCTGGCGCACGCCGAGCAGAGCGAAGTGGTGGCCTCCGCCTACGGCGATCAGGATCTGAGCTTCGGCCCCGACTACATCATCCCTAAACCATTTGACCCGCGTCTGATCGTGAAGATCGCGCCAGCGGTGGCCAAAGCGGCGATGGACTCCGGCGTGGCGACGCGGCCGATTGAAGATTTCGATGCCTACGTCGATAAACTCACCGAGTTCGTTTACAAAACCAACCTGTTTATGAAGCCGATCTTCTCCCAGGCGCGCGCCGACGCGAAGCGCGTGGTGCTGGCGGAAGGGGAAGAGGCGCGCGTGCTGCATGCCACGCAGGAGCTGATCACCTTAGGGCTGGCGAAACCGATCCTGATTGGTCGTCCGAGCGTGATCGAGATGCGTATTCAGAAGCTCGGCCTACAAATAAAGCCGGGCGTGGACTTTGAGATCGTTAACAACGAATCCGATCCGCGCTTCAAAGAGTACTGGAACGAATACTATTCGATCATGAAGCGTCGCGGGATCACCCAGGAGCAGGCGCAGCGGGCGGTGATCAGCAACACCACGGTGATCGGCGCGATCATGGTTCATCGCGGTGAGGCGGATGCGCTGATCTGCGGCACCATCGGCGAGTACCATGAGCATTTCAGCGTGGTACAGGAGATCTTCGGCTATCGCGAGGGCGTCCATACTGCCGGCGCAATGAACGCGCTGCTGCTGCCAAGCGGTAACACCTTTATCGCCGATACCTACGTCAACGACGATCCCTCCCCGGACGAACTGGCGGAAATCACCGTGATGGCGGCGGAAACCGTGCGCCGCTTTGGTATCGAGCCGAAAGTGGCGCTGCTGTCGCACTCAAACTTCGGGTCATCCAAATCCGCGGCGGCGTGCAAAATGCGCCAGACGCTGGACCTGGTGCGCGAGCGTGCGCCGGAGCTGATGATCGACGGCGAGATGCACGGCGACGCCGCGCTGGTGGAGAGTATTCGTAATGAACGTATGCCGGACAGTCCGCTGAAAGGCTCGGCGAACGTGCTGATTATGCCGAACGTGGAAGCGGCGCGTATTAGCTATAACCTGCTGCGCGTGTCGAGTTCTGAAGGGGTGACCGTAGGGCCAGTGCTGATGGGGGTGTCAAAACCGGTGCATGTGTTAACGCCGATTGCCTCCGTGCGTCGTATCGTCAACATGGTGGCGCTGGCGGTGGTTGAGGCGCAGACGCAGCCGCTGTAATTTATTGCCCTCGCCCCTCGCCCCTCGCCCCTCACCCTAACCCTCTCCCCATAGGGGAGAGGGGACTGCTCTGAGCCGTCTTTTCACCCTCGCCCTTTGGGGAGAGGGCCGGGGTGAGGGGTAAGGGTTAAACCCAGTCCCGAACCTTAATAAACTCACTCAAGGCAGCCTCCGGGCTGCCTTCTTTTGGCGCGTAGCTGTATTCCCAGCGCACCAGCGGCGGCATCGACATCAGAATGGACTCCGTGCGCCCGCCGGTTTGCAGGCCAAACAGCGTCCCGCGATCCCACACCAGATTAAACTCCACGTAGCGCCCGCGACGGTAGAGCTGGAACTCACGCTCGCGCACGCCGTAGTCGGTGTCTTTGCGGCGTTCGACAATCGGAAAATAGGCGTTGGTAAAGCCTTCACCCACCGCGCGCATAAAGCTGAACGCGGTATCAAAATCCGGCGTGTTGAGATCGTCAAAGAACAGCCCACCGATGCCGCGCTGCTCGTCGCGGTGCTTCAGATAAAAATAGTCATCGCACCACTTTTTATATTTCGGGTAAACGTCTTCGCCAAACGGCAGGCAGAGGTCGCGCGCGGTGGTGTGCCAGTGCACGGCATCCTCTTCAAAGCCATAGTAAGGCGTTAAGTCGAAACCGCCGCCAAACCACCAGACCGGATCGGCCCCCGGTTTTTCCGCGATGAAAAAGCGCACGTTGGCGTGGCTGGTTGGCACAAACGGGTTATGCGGATGCACCACCAGCGAGACGCCCATCGCCTCGAAGCTGCGGCCCGCCAGTTCAGGCCGATGCGCCGTGGCGGATGCTGGCATTGCATCACCGTGGACGTGGGAGAAGTTGACCCCGGCCTGTTCAAAAATACCGCCGTTACGCAGCACGCGGCTGCGCCCGCCGCCGCCCGCTTCGCGCTGCCAGGTGTCTTCCTGGAATTCACCGCCGTCTGCGGCGGTCAGTTTCTGGCAAATCGCGTCCTGGAGCTGCATCAGGAAAGTTTTGACCAGCTGTGCATTCGGTTTCATCAACGTTTCCTGGAGTGCGCTTTTTGATTATCGAACCAGTTGAAATAACTGATGACCCCGGAGGCGATGGCGTTCGCGATCTTCTGACGAAACGCCTTAGTGCCGAGTAAACGCTCTTCTTCCGGGTTGGTAATGAACGAGGTTTCCACCAGCACGGACGGAATAGACGGTGACTTCAGCACCACAAACGCGGCCTGCTCGGTGCTTTTACTGTGCAGACGGTGCACGGGTTTAATCCGTTTGAGGATATGCGAGCCGAGCGTCAGGCTGTTTTTGATGGTATCGGTCTGCACGAGATCAAACAGAACCTGCTGTAACAGATGGTCTTTGTCGGTGGCTTTTTTCCCGGCCACTTCATCCGCCCGGTTTTCGCGATCGGAGAGGTATTTCGCCATGGCGCTACTGGCGCCACGGTTGGAGAGCGCAAATACCGAGGCGCCTGCGGCGGAAGGGTTTGTGAAGCCATCCGCGTGAATGGACATAAACAGATCTGCGCCGTGCTTGTGGGCAATCTCCACGCGATCGTACAGCGGGATAAACGTGTCGCCCGTGCGCGTCAGGCGGGCGTCAATACCGTTACTGCGTAAAATTGCGCGTACATTTTTTGCAATTGCCAGCACGACGTGTTTTTCTTTCGACCCGTTTCGGCCAATGGCGCCGGTGTCGATCCCGCCGTGGCCCGGATCGAGCATGACCAGACGCTTTGCGCCAGCTTTTTTGGTTTTCGGCTTGCTGTGTCCGTTACTGGTTTTAAGCGTGCTCTCTTCTTTTGCCTGAGCCTGCTTTGCGATACCCGATAACGTTAAGGCCGCCAGCCCCGCTTTGAGAACCTGACGACGCGATGTGAGTGCTTTTAATGGTTTGAATGTGCTCATGCGGCCTGAATTGTAAAAATTGGGGTCCTGGTGTTATATCGTATCGTGTTTCCCGTTACGACAGTCCTTATTGAGAATTGTTTTACTTTTCATTTCAATACGTGACAAAGTGACATTATGCCAAATTTTGGCGAGTTTTTCCCCGGTTATTGGCTAAACGCCCTGTTCACGCCATAATCACTGTTTTTAAACCCGAAAAGGCGGTTAATACCATGGAGATACGCGTTTTTCGCCAGGAAGATTTCGAAGAGGTGATCACCCTTTGGGAGCGCTGCGATCTGCTGCGTCCGTGGAACGATCCGGAAATGGACATCGAACGGAAGGTGAATCACGACGTCAGTCTGTTTCTGGTCGCTGAGGTCAACGGCGAAGTGGTCGGGACGGTGATGGGTGGGTACGACGGCCACCGCGGCTCGGCCTACTATCTGGGCGTGCACCCGGAATACCGCGCGCGCGGCATCGCCAACGCGCTGCTTAACCGTCTGGAAAAGAAACTGATCGCCCGTGGCTGCCCGAAAATCCAGATTATGGTCCGGGAAGATAACGACGTGGTGCTGGGCATGTATGAACGTCTGGGCTACGAGCACGCGGATGTACTGACGCTGGGTAAGCGCCTGATCGAAGATGAAGAGTACTGAGTTCCACCCTGGCGACTACGACGTTCACGGTCGTCTGCGTCTGCCTTTTTTGTTCTGGTGCGTTCTGCTGTTGCAGGCCCGCACCTGGGTGCTGTTCGTGATGGCTGGCGCGTCGCGCGGGCAGGGCGATACGTTACTGAATCTCTTTTATCCCGATCACGATGCCTTCTGGCTGGGGTTACTGCCGGGCGTACCGGCGGTCCTGGCGTTTCTGTGCAGCGGACGGCGGCAAGCCATTCCGCGCTTCTGGCGCGCGCTTCGCTGGCTGTTGATCCTGGCGCAGTTTGTGCTTCTGGTCTGGCAACCCTTGCTCTGGCTGTACGGCGAGCCGCTTTCGGGTATCGGGATTGCACTGGTGGTGGCGGATATCGTCGCGCTGCTGTGGCTGGTCACGAATCCCCGTTTACGCGCCTGTTTTACGCAAGAGCCAGATTAAAACGGCACTTTTTGTCGATACTGCACTCCAACAAGCGTTGATTTACTACGTAAGGACGTCTCAATGAAATCGCTGCGTTTACTTTTATGCGCTCTCCCGCTGGCGTTAACCGGCTGTTCCACGCTCTCATCCATCAACTGGTCTGCGGCCTATCCGTGGAACTGGTTTGGATCCTCAATGGAAGTGACCGAGCAGGGCGTAGGCAAAATCACCGCCTCGACGGCGCTGGATCAGGATGCCATTCAGGATGCCATCGGCAGTGATTATCGCCTGCGCAGCGGCATGAAAACCGAGAACGGCAACATCGTGCGCTATTTCGAAGCGTTGAAAGATGACAAGGTGGCAATGGTCATCAACGGCGATAAAGGTACGGTCAACCGCATTGCGGTGATGGATGAAGAGATCCCGACCTCAGGTGGCGTGAAGGTGGGAACGCCGTTTGGCGAACTCTATCAGAAAGCGTTTGGCCACTGCACCAGTGTGCCATCGGAGGAGAGCGTGGCGGTCGAGTGTAAGGCCGACGGCAGCCAGCATATTAGCTATGTGTTCAGCGGCACCTGGAACGGTCCGGAAGGGTTAATGCCGTCTGACGACACCCTGAAAAAGTGGAAAGTGAGCAAAATTATCTGGCAGCAGTAATTTGCGCCTGAGCAAGCCGCCTCGCTGAAATCCGGGTATAATAGCCGCCATCAATGCCACGCTGTCGTGGCATCTTTATTTCAGGAGGAGCGATGTCTCAGGTTCAGAGTGGCATTTTGCCAGAACATTGCCGGGCGGCGATTTGGATTGAAGCCAACGTCAAAGGGGACGTGGATGCCCTGCGCGCGGCCAGCAAAGTTTTCGTTGATAAACTGGCCACCTTCCAAGCCAAATTCCCCGAAGCCCATCTGGGCGCGGTGGTTGCCTTTGGCAGCACCGTCTGGCGTCATCTGAGCGGCGGCGAAGGCGCAGAAGAGCTGAAAGACTTTATTCCTTATGGCAAAGGTCTTGCGCCCGCTACCCAGTATGACGTTCTGATCCATATCCTCTCCCTGCGTCACGACGTGAACTTTTCTGTCGCTCAGGCTGCGATTGAGGCCTTTGGTGACAGTATCGACGTGCAGGAAGAGATCCACGGTTTCCGCTGGGTGGAAGAGCGCGATTTGAGCGGCTTCGTCGACGGCACCGAAAACCCGGCCGGGGAAGAGACGCGTCGCGAGGTGGCTGTAATCAAGGATGGCGTGGACGCGGGCGGCAGCTATGTGTTCGTCCAGCGCTGGGAGCATAACCTCAGGCAGCTTAACCGCATGAGCGTGCATGACCAGGAGATGATGATTGGCCGTACCAAAGATGCCAATGAAGAGATTGACGGCGATGCGCGTCCGGTCACTTCCCACCTGTCCCGCGTTGACCTTAAAGAAGACGGTAAGGGGCTGAAGATTGTTCGCCAGAGCCTGCCGTACGGCACCGCGAGCGGTACGCACGGCCTGTACTTCTGCGCTTACTGCGCACGCCTCTACAACATCGAACAGCAGCTGCTGAGCATGTTTGGCGATACCGACGGTAAGCGTGACGCCATGCTGCGCTTCACCCGCCCGGTGACCGGCGGCTACTACTTTGCGCCGTCCGTTGAGCGCCTGCTGGCGTTGTAAATCGCTCTCCATTCTTAGGCCGGGTAAGCGTGAGCGCCACCCGGCAATTTCTCCCGCACCTCTTATTCCCTTTTCTGCTTCTAAATCACCAAACGGTATATAAAACCGTTACTCCTTTAGACTCCGTTATAAATATTATGACTATAAGATAGTCATCACATTTATAAGGGTGCGCAATGGCCGTTACTGTACTGAAAAAAGGATCGCTGGCACTGGCAGGTTTACTGCTGGTGGCGCAGGCGCAGGCAACCGAGTTGCTGAACAGTTCTTATGATGTTTCGCGCGAGCTGTTTGCCGCCCTTAATCCCGCATTTGAACAGCAGTGGGCGAAAGAGAACAACGGCGACAAGCTGACCATCAAGCAGTCGCACGCTGGCTCATCCAAGCAGGCGCTGGCCATTTTGCAGGGGCTGAAAGCGGACGTGGTGACCTACAACCAGGTCACGGACGTGCAGATCCTGCACGACAAAGGCAAACTGATCCCGGCGAACTGGCAAAGCCGCCTGCCGAACAACAGTTCGCCATTTTACTCCACCATGGGCTTCCTGGTGCGCAAGGGCAACCCGAAGAACATCCACGACTGGAACGACCTGGTGCGTTCAGACGTAAAGCTGATCTTCCCGAATCCGAAAACCTCCGGCAACGCACGTTACACCTATCTGGCGGCGTGGGGCGCGGCGGACAAAGCTGACGGTAACGATAAAGCGAAAACCGAACAGTTTATGACCCAGTTCCTGAAAAACGTCGAGGTGTTTGATACCGGCGGTCGTGGCGCAACCACCACCTTCGCCGAGCGCGGGCTGGGCGACGTACTGATCAGCTTTGAATCCGAAGTGAACAATATTCGTAAACAGTACGAAGCGCAGGGCTTCGAAGTGGTTATCCCGAAAACGAACATTCTGGCCGAGTTCCCGGTGGCGTGGGTGGATAAAAACGTTAAGGCTAACGGCACAGAAAAGGCGGCGAAAGCCTACCTGAACTATCTGTACAGCCCGCAGGCGCAAACCGTTATCACCGACTACTACTACCGTGTCAACAACCCGGACGTGATGAGCAAGCTGAAAGACAAATTCCCGCAGACCGAGCTGTTCCGCGTGGAAGATCATTTTGGCGCCTGGCCTGAGGTCATGAAAACGCATTTTGTCAGCGGCGGTGAGTTGGACAAACTGCTGGCAGCGGGGCGTAAGTAATGTTTGCAGTGTCCTCCAGACGTGTGCTGCCGGGCTTTACCTTAAGCCTCGGGACCAGCCTGCTGTTCGTCTGTCTGATTTTGTTATTACCGCTCAGCGCGCTGGTGATGCAGCTCGCTGAGATGAGCTGGTCCCAGTACTGGGAAGTGATTACTAACCCGCAGGTGGTGGCGGCCTACAAGGTCACCCTGCTGTCTGCGTTCGTGGCCTCGATTTTTAACGGCGTGTTTGGCCTGCTGATGGCGTGGATCTTAACCCGCTATCGCTTCCCGGGCCGCACCCTGCTCGACGCGCTGATGGATCTGCCGTTTGCCCTGCCGACGGCGGTTGCCGGTTTGACGCTGGCGTCGCTGTTTTCCGTGAACGGCTTTTACGGTGAGTGGCTGGCTAAGTTTGATATCAAAGTGACCTATACCTGGCTCGGTATCGCGGTGGCCATGGCCTTTACCAGCATCCCGTTTGTGGTACGTACCGTGCAGCCGGTGCTGGAAGAGTTAGGACCCGAATACGAAGAGGCCGCAGAAACGCTCGGCGCCACGCGCTGGCAGAGTTTTCGCAAGGTCGTGCTGCCGGAACTCTCTCCGGCGTTGCTGGCGGGTATCGCGCTCTCCTTTACCCGCAGCCTCGGTGAATTTGGCGCGGTCATTTTTATCGCCGGGAACATCGCGTGGAAAACCGAAGTAACCTCGCTGATGATTTTTGTCCGTTTGCAGGAGTTTGATTATCCGGCCGCGAGTGCGATTGCCTCGGTGATCCTTGCCGCGTCGCTGCTACTGCTGTTCTCGATTAACACTCTGCAAAGTCGCTTTGGTCGACGTGTGGTAGGTCACTGATGGCGGAAGTTACGCAATTGAAGCGCTATGACGCGCCCCGCATCAACTGGGGCAAATGGTTTCTGATTGGTACCGGCGTGCTGGTCTCCGCATTCATTCTCGTCGTGCCGATGGTGTACATCTTCGTTCAGGCCTTCAGCAAAGGGATTATGCCCGCGCTGCAAAACCTGGCCGATCCGGACATGCTCCACGCCATCTGGCTGACGGTCATGATTGCCCTGATCACCGTCCCGGTGAATCTGGTGTTTGGCGTATTGCTGGCCTGGCTGGTAACGCGCTTTAACTTCCCGGGGCGTCAGCTGCTGCTGACCCTGCTGGATATCCCGTTTGCGGTGTCACCGGTGGTGGCGGGTCTGGTTTATCTGCTCTTCTACGGTTCCAATGGCCCGCTGGGCGGCTGGCTGGATGAACACGACCTGCAGATCATGTTCGCCTGGCCGGGGATGGTGCTGGTGACCGTCTTTGTCACCTGTCCGTTCGTGGTACGCGAGCTGGTGCCGGTGATGCTCAGCCAGGGCAGCCATGAAGATGAAGCCGCGGTGCTGCTCGGCGCTTCCGGCTGGCAGATGTTCCGCCGCGTCACGCTGCCGAATATCCGCTGGGCACTGCTTTACGGCGTGGTGCTGACCAACGCCCGTGCGATCGGTGAGTTTGGTGCGGTGTCGGTGGTATCCGGCTCGATTCGCGGCGAAACCCTGTCGCTGCCGTTACAGATTGAATTACTGGAACAGGACTACAACACCGTCGGTTCCTTTACTGCCGCAGCGTTGCTGACGCTGATGGCGATTTTGACCCTGTTTTTGAAGAGTGTGGTGCAGTGGCGTTTAGAGAATCAGGAAAAACGTCAGCATCAGGAGGGAAATCATGAGCATTGAGATTGCCAATATTAAGAAGTCTTTTGGTCGCACCCAGGTGCTGAATGATATCTCGCTGGATATCCCTTCCGGACAAATGGTGGCGCTGCTGGGGCCGTCTGGCTCCGGTAAAACCACGCTGCTGCGTATTATCGCCGGGCTTGAGCACCAGACCAGCGGACATATCCGCTTCCACGGTACGGACGTAAGCCGTTTGCATGCCCGCGACCGTAAAGTGGGTTTTGTATTCCAGCACTACGCCCTGTTCCGCCACATGACGGTATTCGACAACATCGCGTTTGGTTTGACCGTACTGCCGCGTCGTGAGCGTCCGAATGCGGCCGCCATCAAAGCGAAAGTGACCAAACTGCTGGAGATGGTGCAGCTGGCTCATCTGGCGGACCGCTTCCCGGCACAGCTTTCTGGCGGGCAGAAACAGCGCGTGGCGCTGGCGCGTGCGTTAGCCGTGGAACCGCAAATCCTGCTGCTGGACGAACCGTTTGGCGCGCTGGATGCGCAGGTGCGTAAAGAGCTCCGCCGCTGGCTGCGTCAGCTTCATGAGGAACTCCAGTTCACCAGCGTTTTCGTGACCCACGATCAGGAAGAGGCGATGGAAGTAGCCGACCGCGTGGTGGTGATGAGTCAGGGCAACATTGAGCAGGTTGACGAGCCAGAGCAACTCTGGCGTGAACCGGCGACCCGCTTTGTGCTGGAGTTTATGGGGGAAGTAAACCGCCTTCAGGGTACTATTCGCGGCGGTCAGTTCCACGTTGGCGCGCACCGCTGGCCGCTGGGGTATACCTCCGCGCACCAGGGGCCGGTGGATCTGTTCCTGCGCCCGTGGGAAGTGGACGTCAGCCGCCGTACCAGCCTGGACTCACCGCTTCCGGTGCAGGTGCTGGAAGCTAGCCCTAAAGGTCACTACACCCAATTAGTGGTACAGCCCCTGGGCTGGTACACCGAGCCGCTGACCGTGGTTATGCGTGACGACGAGCCGCCGCACCGGGGGGAACGCCTGTTTGTGGGGATGCAACACGCGCGCATTTATCATGGCAACGAGCGCATCGAGACGCGCGAGGATATTGCTCTGGCGGAGTCAGCCTGATAGGTTATTGAGTATGTTTTTCGCCCGGTGGCGTGATGCTTACCGGGCTTTTTATTGAGTAAAAAACGTGAATACACTCGAACACACCATCGGCAACACCCCTCTGGTCAAACTTCAGCGCATGGGGTGTGACAACGGCAGCGAAATCTGGGTCAAACTTGAAGGCAATAACCCGGCGGGGTCGGTGAAAGACCGGGCGGCGCTGTCGATGATTGTTCAGGCCGAAAAGCGCGGCGAGATAAAGCCCGGCGATGTGCTGATCGAAGCCACCAGCGGTAACACCGGTATCGCACTGGCGATGATAGCCGCCCTGAAAGGCTATCGTATGAAGCTGCTGATGCCGGATAACATGAGCCAGGAGCGCCGTGCCGCCATGCGTGCCTACGGGGCCGAGCTGATTCTGGTGAGCAAAGAGCAGGGTATGGAAGGGGCGCGAGATTTAGCGTTAGCGATGGCGGAGCGCGGGGAAGGCAAGCTGCTCGACCAGTTTAATAACCCGGACAACCCGTACGCGCATTACACCTCCACCGGCCCGGAAATCTGGCAGCAAACCGGCGGGCGCATCACCCACTTTGTCTCCAGCATGGGGACCACGGGCACGATCACCGGTGTGTCACGTTTTCTGCGCGAGCAGGAGCAGCCGGTGACGATTGTCGGCCTCCAGCCGGAAGAGGGAAGCAGTATTCCGGGCATTCGCCGCTGGCCCGCGGAGTATATGCCGGGCATCTTTAATGCGCAGCTTGTGGACCAGGTGCTGGATATTCATCAGCGCGAGGCGGAAAATACCATGCGTGAGCTGGCCGTGCGTGAAGGCATCTTCTGCGGCGTCAGTTCGGGTGGCGCGGTAGCGGGGGCGATTCGGGTGGCTAAGGCAAACCCGGGTGCAGTAGTGGTAGCGATTATTTGCGATCGCGGCGATCGCTACCTGTCGACCGGCGTCTTTGGTGAAGAGAGTTATTCGCAGGGGGCGGGGATTTAAGCGTCATGGAGATGATTTTATTCCGGGATAACACCCGGGCGCAGCAAACCGATATTGTCGCCGTTCAGTCGCAGGTGGTGTACGGCAGTGTGGGAAACAGCATCGCGGTGCCAAATATTCGCACCCATCGACTGAACGTTACCGCCGTGCCGACGGTGCTGTTCAGCAATACGCCTCACTACGACACCTTCTACGGCGGGGTGATCCCGGACGAGTGGTTCAGCGGCTACCTGAAGGCGCTGGAAGAGCGCGAGATCCTGCGCGAGCTTAAAGCAGTCACTACCGGCTATATGGGCAGCGCCAGCCAGATCGTGCTGCTGGCGCAGTGGCTGAAGGCGATCAAAGTTCAACATCCCGATCTGCTGGTGCTGGTCGACCCGGTAATCGGAGACATCGACAGCGGGATGTACGTGAAGCCGGATATTCCTGAAGCCTATCGTGAGCACCTGCTCCCGCTGGCCCAGGGCATTACGCCCAACGTGTTTGAGCTGGAAGTGCTGAGCGGCAAACCGTGCCGTACGCCGGAGAGCGCCATTGCCGCCGCGCAGGGGCTGCTGTCTGACACGCTTAAATGGGTGGCGATCACCAGCGCGCCAGTGGCTGACGATCCGCAAAATATCCACGTCGTGCTGGTGAGCGAGGAGGGCGTTACCGTAAGCGCACACCCGCGCGTTGAGACGGACCTGAAAGGGACGGGGGATCTGTTCTGTTCGGAGCTGGTGAGCGGTATCGTCGGCGGTAAAACCGTGGCCGACGCCATTCGCATGGCGGGCGACAGGGTGACTGACGTGATGATCTATACGCAGTCGAAAGGCTACGACGAGCTTATTCTGCCTGCATAAACAAAAATGGCGCCCGAAGGCGCCATTTTACCGTGCGGCAAGAATTACTTCTTGATGCGGATAACCGGGGTTTCACCCACGGTAACGCTGCCAGACAGTTTGATCAGCTCTTTGATTTCGTCCATGTTGGAGATAACAACCGGAGTCAGGGTAGACTTCGCTTTTTCTTCCAGCAGTGGCAGATCGAATTCAATTACAGGGTCGCCAACTTTAACACGCTGGCCTTCTTCCGCGATACGTTTGAAGCCTTCGCCTTTCAGTTCAACGGTGTCGATACCGAAGTGAACGAACAGTTCGATACCGCTATCGGATTCGATAGAGAACGCATGGTTGGTTTCAAAAATCTTACCAATGGTACCGTCAACTGGAGCAACCATTTTGTTGCCAGTTGGTTTGATAGCAATGCCATCACCAACGATTTTCTCAGCAAACACTACATCCGGCACGTCTTCGATATTGACGATCTCGCCGGAGAGCGGAGCAACAATCTCAATAGTTCCGGAGTCGCTATTGCTTTTGTCACCGAACAGTTTACTAAATAAACCCATTAGACTTATCTCCTAAGCAGTAATTTGGGCCGCATCTCGTGGATTAGCAGATTGTTTTTTCTTCAATGAACTTGTTAACCAGCGTCATTAACTCGTCCGTTGTCGGTTGAGCAAGAGCCTGCTCTGCTAATACCTTCGCATCTTCGAAGTTCGTGTTACGGATAATCTTCTTGATGCGCGGGATGGAAATGGCGCTCATAGAGAATTCGTCCAGACCCATACCCAGCAACAGAAGTGTAGCACGTTCGTCGCCTGCAAGCTCACCACACATGCCAGTCCATTTACCTTCTGCATGAGAAGCATCAATAACTTGCTTGATCAAATTCAGTACAGACGGCGACATTGGCTGGTAGAGATGTGAAATCATATCATTACCACGGTCAACTGCCAGGGTGTACTGCGTTAAATCATTGGTACCGATACTAAAGAAATCAACTTCTTTGGCTAAATGACGTGCAATGGTCGCGGCTGCCGGTGTTTCCACCATCACGCCGATCTCGATTGACTCGTCAAATGCTTTACCTTCGTCACGCAGTTCCTGCTTGTAGATTTCAATCTCTTTCTTCAGTGCACGCACTTCTTCAACAGAGATGATCATCGGGAACATGATGCGCAGCTTACCGAAAGCGGATGCACGCAGGATAGCGCGAACCTGGTCACGCAGGATCTCTTTGCGATCCATGGCGATACGTACGGCACGCCAGCCCAGGAACGGGTTCTCTTCTTTCGGGAAGTTCATGTACGGCAGCTCTTTGTCGCCACCGATATCCATGGTGCGGACGATAACGGCCTGCGAGCCGCACGCTTCCGCAACCGCTTTGTACGCTGCAAACTGCTCTTCTTCCGTTGGCAGGGCGTCGCGGTCCATGAACAGGAATTCAGTACGATACAGACCTACACCTTCCGCACCGTTGCGCTCAGCGCCGTCAACGTCACGTACGGTACCGATGTTAGCGCACACTTCAACCTGATGGCCGTCCAGCGTGATGGCTGGCAGATCTTTCAGTTTAGCGAGTTCCGCTTTCTCGGTAGCAACCTGCTCCTGAACGGAACGCAGCTGCTCGATCACATCGTTAGTTGGGTTGACGTAAACCACGTTGTTTACGGCATCCAGAATCAGATAGTCGTCGTTTTTCACCTGCGAGGTGACGCTACCGGTACCCACGATGGCTGGCAGCTCCAGAGAACGCGCCATGATAGAGGTGTGGGAGGTACGTCCACCTGCATCAGTAATGAAACCCAGCACCTTGTTCAGGTTCAGCTGTGCGGTTTCAGACGGGGTCAGGTCAGCGGCAACCAGGATGACTTCGTCCTGAATCGCGCTCAGATCGATGATGGCCAGACCCAGGATGTTGCGCAGCAGGCGCTTACCGATGTCACGTACGTCAGCCGCACGCTCTTTCAGGTATTCATCGTCCAGCTCTTCCAGGGCAGTTGCCTGACCTTCGATAACTTCATGCGCAGCCGCGTCGGCCGTCATGCCTTTATCTTTAATCAGGGCTATGATTTCCTGCTCCAGCTCCTCATCTTCGAGCAGCATAATGTGCCCTTCGAAGATGGCTTCTTTTTCTTCACCGAAAGTTTCGCCAGCTTTAGTTTTAATCGCTTCCAGTTGCGCAGATGCCTTGGCACGACCGCTCAGAAAACGTTCAACTTCCTGATCAACCTTGTCGGCAGAAATTTTTTTCCGGTCAATGACGATTTCGTCTTCTTTCAGCAGCAATGCTTTGCCGAAAGCGATACCCGGGGATGCTAAAATGCCTGAAATCATAACCCTACCTTACTTGTGACTGATATTGAAAAGAACCCGGTAAACTTACTCGAGTTCAGCCATCAGCTTAACCAGATGCTCAACTGCTTTCTGCTCGTCTTCACCTTCAGCGGAGATGGTAACAACGGTACCCTGAGTCAGACCCAGAGTTTGCAGCTTGAACAGGCTTTTTGCGCTAGCGCTTTTGCCGTTGGAAGTCACAGTGATTTCAGAAGTGAAGCCTTTCGCTTCTTTAACAAACTGAGCAGCAGGGCGGGTGTGCAGACCGTTCGGAGCGGTAATGGTAACTTCTTGCTGGAACATTGTATTTCCCCAACTTATAGGTTTAGTGTTGTGGAACTAAAGTCTAGCCTGGCGACTTAACTTTAGCCTGTATAGTTAGCGCTGACGTTTCAATCGTCATTAAACATTATGCAGTGAAAGCAAGACTTGAACCAAATCATAAAATCGATTCAGCAGCGCTATTTCGTTCACCGATTAATTTCGCGCATCAAAATAATTGCTGGTTTAAATACCAGACCCAACGGGGTGAAGCAATGCCAGGAGGGGTAAAACTTTGAAGCAGGCCACAAAAAAGCACCTGAAAAGGTGCTTTTTTACGCGTTTTTAACATGCTGGCATCACTGTTGCAGTTCTTTCTCTGTGAACAGATCGGCAAACAGTGCTGTGCTTAAGTAACGCTCACCCGAAGACGGTAGGATAACCACAATATTCTTGTTGGTAAAGGTTTCGTCTTCCAGCAGTTTGAGAGCTGCAGCAACCGCCGCACCGGAAGAGATACCCGCCAGAATGCCTTCCTCGTCCATCAGGCGACGCGCCGTGGAGATGGCTTCTTCATTGGTGATGGCGACCACTTTATCGATCAGCTTCAGATCGAGGTTGCCTGGAATAAAGCCAGCGCCGATACCCTGGATTTTGTGCGGACCTGGTTTGATCTCTTCGCCTGCCAGCGCCTGAGCGATAACCGGAGAGTCGGTTGGCTCAACGGCAACGGTAATCAGATCTTTTTTACCTTTCGTGCCTTTAATATAGCGAGACACCCCGGTCAGCGTACCGCCGGTGCCTACGCCGGAGATAAACACATCAACCTGACCGTCGGTATCTTCCCAGATTTCCGGGCCGGTGGTTTTCTCATGAATTTCCGGGTTGGCCGGGTTGCTGAACTGCTGGAGCAGCAGATACTTTGCAGGATCGCTGGCGACGATTTCTTCGGCCTTCTGAATCGCGCCCTTCATGCCTTTCGCGCCTTCCGTGAGGACCAGATTCGCACCCAACGCTTTCAGCAGCTTACGGCGCTCAATACTCATGGTTTCAGGCATAGTCAGCGTCAGCTTATAGCCGCGCGCCGCCGCAACATAGGCCAGGGCGATACCGGTATTGCCGCTGGTGGGTTCAACCAGCTCAACGCCAGGTTTCAGCACGCCACGCTTTTCAGCATCCCAAATCATATTCGCACCGATACGGCATTTAACGCTGAAGCTTGGGTTACGAGATTCCACCTTCGCCAGAATGCGTCCATTACCGATACGGTTCAGTCGAACCAGGGGCGTATGACCGATAGTCAGCGAGTTGTCTTCATAAATCTTACTCATGGCCTGTCCTTAACTGTATGAAATTGGGATACCGACCCAGCATACCTGTTGAACAGGTATGGGGAAGTAAGGAAATCGCATATCTATATGCTGCAAGGAAATAATGGGGATCAGTATGGAATAAGGGGCGGCATAAGCCACCCCTCTTTTACACATTTTTGCATTACTTCCATAACGCGTGCTTAGCACGGTAGCAGTCCACCCACATCGCCGTCGCGCCGCAAACGGCAACGGGCATGATGAACAGATTCAGGAAAGGGATCATGGTGAACAGGCTGGTAAGGGCACCAAACTGCATATTGGCAACCTTCTGAGTGCGCAGGGCAGTGCGCATCTCTTTAAACGGCACTTTGTGGTTATCGAACGGATAATCACAGTACTGGATAGCAAGCATCCAGGCGCTGAACAGGAACCACAGCACGGGTGCGACCGTCTGGCCGATCCCGGGTACAAAATAAAGGATGAGCAGCACAATCGCCCGCGGCAGGTACCACGCAAACTTCTGCCATTCGCGCTTCATGATGCGGGGGACATCTTTTACGATCCCCAGTACGCCCGTGTCAGGCGGCGCCGCACCGGTCAGGCGCGCTTCCAGCTGTTCGGCCAGCAGACCGTTGAACGGCGCGGCTATCCAGTTAGCTATCGTCGAAAAGAAATAGCCGAAAACCAGCAGCACGGAGATAACCGCAATCGGCCAGAGCAGGTAGTCCAACCACTGTAACCAGTCCGGCACATAGCGCATCAGGGAAGGGATCCAGCTTTCCAGTCTGGTGAACAGCCACCAGAACGCGCCCCCCATCAGAATAATGTTGATCAGTAACGGCAAAACAACGAAGCGTCGAATGCCCGGCAGGGAGACCAGTTTCCAGCCCTGAGAAAAGTACCAGACCCCGCTACGTGGGGCAGAAGAAGATGTTGAAACCATACCAGGCTGTACTCCTTTTTACACAACCAGTGGAATTGCCCGCCTATATTATCCAGTTACGGGCCAATGACCAGTTCGGAAATGTTCGAAAAACCAGCAAAAAGCACGATTTAGTTCATCTTTATGCTGTGAATGCTCTGCATACACTTGCACTTGACGTAAACGGCAAATACTCTTAGTGAGTAAATGTTTGCCGTGGTGGCAAGGTGTTAGAACAACAGAGAATATAATGATGCAGGATTTGCGTCTGATATTAATCATTGTTGGCGCGATCGCCATAATCGCTTTACTGGTACATGGTTTCTGGACCAGCCGTAAAGAGCGTTCCTCTATGTTTCGCGATCGTCCACTGAAGCGCATGAAGTCCAGTCGCGAAGACGATGACGTTGAAGACGACATCGACGGTCTTGACGACGACGGCGTGGGTGAAGTTCGTGTTCATCGGGTCAATACTGCGCCCGGCGCAGCGCATGGAGAGCATGAAGCTCCCCGCGCTCCGCAGCACCAGTATCAACCACCGTATGCCTCTGCCCAGCCGCGCCAGCCAGCGCCGCCGCCAGTGGAAGAACCTGTTCGTCATCCGTCGCAGCAGCCTGTGCAACAGCAGCCCGTTGCGCCACAGCCGGTACAGCAGCAACCTGTGCAACAGCCTGCACAGCCAGTGCATCAGCCACAGCCAGTGCAACAGCCGCAGCCGGTAGAACAACCGCAGCCTGAATCTGCACCGCCTGCGCCACAGCCCGCTCCGCGCGTTGAGCCAGAGCCTGTTGTTGAGCCAGAACCGGTTGTTGAAAAGCCGCAGCGTAAAGAAGCGGTAATCATCATGAATGTGGCTGCTCATCATGGCACCCATCTGAACGGTGACGTGCTGCTCAACAGCATCCAACAGGCAGGCTTCAAGTTCGGCGACATGAATATTTTCCATCGCCACCTGAGTCCTGACGGCAGCGGTCCGGCGCTGTTCAGCCTGGCCAATATGGTCAATCCAGGCACGTTTGACCCGGAAATGACCGGTGATTTCGTCACGCCTGGGGTTACGATCTTTATGCAGGTGCCGTCCTACGGTGACGAGCTGCAAAACTTTAAGCTGATGCTACAGTCCGCTCAGCACATCGCCGACGAAGTGGGCGGTGTTGTGCTCGACGATCAGCGTCGTATGATGACGCCGCAGAAACTGCGCGAATATCAGGACCGCATCCGCGAAGTTAAGGAAGCTAACGCGTAATCGTCGCGTTTACTTCAACTCCTCCTCAACCCCCGCCTGTCGGGGGTTTTTCTCATTGATGGTGCGATATGGACTCAATCGAACAACAACTTACTGAACTGCGAACCACGCTTCGCCATCATGAATATCTCTATCATGTTATGGACGCACCGGAAGTGCCGGATGCGGAATATGACCGCCTGATGCGTGAACTGCGCGATCTGGAAGCGCAGCACCCCGAACTGATTACGCCCGATTCCCCAACGCAGCGCGTCGGCGCGGAACCGCTGGGTGCTTTCAGCCAGGTGCGCCACGAAGTGCCGATGCTGTCGCTGGATAACGTGTTTGATGAAGAGAGTTTTCTGGCTTTCAACAAGCGCGTGCAGGATCGCCTGAAGAGCGTCGACAATCTGAGCTGGTGCTGCGAGCTAAAACTGGATGGTCTGGCCGTCAGCATTCTTTATGAGAACGGCGTGATGGTACGTGCCGCAACGCGCGGCGACGGCACCACCGGGGAAGACATCACCACCAATGTGCGCACCATTCGTGCGATCCCGCTGAAGCTGCGTGGCGATAACATTCCTGCGCGGCTGGAAGTGCGCGGGGAAGTTTTCCTTCCGCAGGCGGGCTTTGAGAAGATCAATGAAGAAGCGCGTCGTACCGGGGGTAAAGTGTTTGCAAACCCGCGTAACGCGGCGGCAGGTTCGCTGCGCCAGCTCGATCCGCGTATCACCGCGAAGCGACCGCTTACTTTCTTCTGCTACGGAGTCGGGATCCTGGAAGGCGGTGACCTGCCGGATACCCACCTGGGTCGTTTAATGCAGTTCAAAGAGTGGGGTTTGCCGGTAAGCAACCGCGTGCAGCTTTGCGACTCTCCAGAGGCGGTGCTGGCGTTCTATCACAAGGTTGAAGAAGATCGTCCCACGCTTGGGTTTGATATTGACGGCGTAGTGATCAAGGTTAACTCCCTGGCATTGCAGGAACAGTTGGGTTTTGTTGCCCGGGCGCCACGCTGGGCAGTGGCCTTTAAGTTCCCGGCGCAGGAGCAGATGACCTTCGTTCGCGACGTGGAATTTCAGGTAGGACGTACGGGTGCGATTACGCCTGTGGCGCGTCTGGAGCCTGTGCAGGTGGCTGGCGTGCTGGTCAGTAACGCTACGCTGCATAACGCCGATGAAATTGCCCGTCTGGGGCTGCGAATTGGTGACAAAGTGGTGATTCGCCGCGCGGGCGATGTGATCCCGCAGGTGGTTAACGTAGTGGAATCAGAACGTCCTGCCGATACCCGTGCCATCGAGTTTCCTACCCATTGTCCGGTATGTGGTTCGGACGTTGAGCGCGTGGAAGGTGAAGCGGTAACGCGCTGTACGGGCGGGTTAATCTGCGGCGCGCAGCGTAAAGAGTCCCTGAAGCACTTTGTCTCCCGCCGGGCGATGGACGTCGACGGAATGGGTGACAAGATCATCGACCAGTTAGTTGAGAAAGAGTATGTCCATACGCCAGCGGACCTCTTTACCCTGACGGCAGGTAAGCTGACCGGTCTTGATCGTATGGGGCCGAAATCTGCCCAGAACGTGGTCAATGCGCTTGAGGCGGCCAAAAATACTACCTTTGCCCGTTTCCTTTACGCGCTCGGCATTCGTGAAGTCGGAGAGGCGACGGCGGCAGGGCTGGCGGCGTATTTCGGCACGCTGGAGGCTCTTGAGAAAGCCACCATCGACGAACTACAGAAAGTCCCTGACGTTGGTATAGTGGTCGCTACCCACGTCTTCAACTTCTTCGCCGAAGAGAGCAACCGTGAAGTGATCGGTAAATTACTGGAACAGGGCATTCACTGGCCCGCACCGGTAGTGGTTAATGCAGAAGAGATCGACAGCCCGTTTGCCGGTAAAACGGTGGTGCTGACCGGCAGTCTGAGCCAGCTCTCGCGTGATGACGCGAAAGCGCGCCTGGTGGCGCTTGGGGCAAAAGTGGCGGGAAGCGTGTCAAAGAAAACCGACCTGGTGATCGCCGGGGAAGCGGCCGGTTCGAAGCTGGCAAAAGCGCAGGAGCTCGGCATCGAGGTGATCGATGAAGCGGAAATGATGCGCCTTTTAGGAGAGTGATGTGGAAAAAGAGCAGCTCGTTGAGATCGCCAATACGGAGATGCCGTTCGGTAAATATAAGGGCCGCAGGCTGATTGATTTACCGGAAGAATATCTGCTGTGGTTTGCCCGTAAGGATGAGTTTCCTGCCGGGCGTCTTGGCGAGCTGATGGCTATCACATTACTGATCAAAACAGAGGGGCTGACCCAGCTGGTGCAGCCCCTGAAACGTCCTTAAACTTTCGCGGCGCGGGTCTCTTCCTGCGCCAGCTTTTCAGTCTGTGCCTTGTAACGCCGCGCCAGTACCGCACACACCATCAGCTGGATCTGATGGAAAATCATCAGCGGCAGTACCATCATCCCAATGACCGACGTCGGGAACAGAATATTGGCCATCGGGATCCCGTTGGCCAGGCTCTTTTTCGATCCACAGAATACGATGGTGATTTCATCGGCCTTATTGAAGCCGCATTTGCGGGCCACAAAGACGTTAACCGCGATCACAATGGTCAGCAGAACAATGCTTACCACCACAATAAACAGCAGCGATCCTGCGCCCACCCTGTGCCAGATGCCGTTCACCACGGCTTCGCTGAAGGCCGTGTAAACCACCAGCAGAATGGAGCTTTGGTCCGTTTTCCCGATCCATTTTTTGTGTTTCGCCACAAACGCCCCAATCCAGGGGCGGGATAAGTGTCCGAGCACAAACGGCAGTAGCAGTTGCAGACAAATTTTACCCACCTGCTCCAGATTACCTTCTGCACCGTGCATGTTCATCAGCAGACCGACCAGCAGCGGTGAAACAAAGATCCCGAGCAGGCTGGAAGCCGAAGCAGAACAGACCGCCGCCGCGACGTTGCCGCCAGCCAGCGAGGTAAAGGCAATAGCAGACTGCACGGTGGCCGGCAAAATGCACAGATAAAGGAAACCGGTATAGAGCGCCGGATCGACATTCACCGGCGCCCACCAGGCAAACAGCACGCCCAGAACAGGGAAGAGGATAAAGGTGCTGCACATTACCCAGAGGTGCAGTCGCCAGTGGCTACCGCCTGCAATAATGGCTTCCCGGGAGAGTTTGGCGCCATGCATAAAGAACAACAGGGCAATGGCTGCCGTGGTCAGCCCTTCAATGACCGGAACGAAACCGCCCCGCGCCGGGAAGAACGAGGCCAGCAAGACGACACCAATCAGGGTCAGCGTAAACGGATCAAGGATACGAAAAAGTTTCATAATCACTCCTGAAAACAGATGCCGCTATTGTGCTTTCTTCCCTTTGAGAAATAAAATTGATTTATTGCATCCATTCATGAATTAAACAGATGAATTATTCACTACGTCAGCTTCGTGTTTTCGTCACCGTCGCGCAGGCCCGCAGCTTCAGTCGGGCTGGGGAGATGATTGGCCTCAGCCAGTCGGCGGTGAGCCATAGCGTGAAAGAGCTGGAAACTCAAACCGGCGTGAAACTGCTCGACCGCACGACGCGCGAAGTGGTGCTCACCGAAGCGGGACATCAGCTGGCAACGCGTCTGGAAAGGCTGCTGGATGAACTGAACAGTACGCTGAGGGACGTCGGACGGCTTGGACAACAGCTTTCCGGTACCGTGAGAGTGGCGGCGAGCCAGACGATTTCGGCGCATCTTATTCCCCAGTGCATCGCTGAAAGTAATCACCGCTATCCGGATATCGATTTTGTTTTGCACGACAGGCCGCAGCAGTGGGTACTGGAGAGTATTCGTCAGGGGGATGTGGATTTCGGGATTGTTATTGATCCCGGAGCGGTAAGCGACCTGGAATGTGAAGTGGTACTCTCGGAACCCTTTTTATTGCTCTGCCGCGATGATGATCCTCTGGCATCGCTGTCGCAGGTGGCCTGGCAAGCCTTACAGGGGGCAAACCTGGTGTTACAGGATTATGCATCAGGTAGCCGCCCGCTGATAGATGCCGCACTGGCCGCACAGGGCGTAAAGGCAACCATTGTGCAGGAGATTGGGCATCCTGCCACGCTCTTCCCCATGGTCGAAGCGGGGATTGGGATCAGCGTTCTGCCTGCGCTGGCGCTGCCACTGCCGCAGGGGAGTCGTTTAACGGTGAAGCGTTTCGTACCCTGTGTCGAACGCCAGCTGATGCTGGTACGCCGTAAAAACAGGTCACTTTCCGGCGCGGCACACGCCTGCTGGGATGTGGTGCGTATGCAGGCCAGGCGTCTGATGGAGGCCCGCACGCGCGATCCACTTTTTAACGAAACCAATGATCAGATATAGATATCAATCTGATGTTCTGCGGAGGGTTTATTGACGCCTTCCGCCACGGCCTGACCGCTTTCCTGTTTTGGCATCGCCTCTTCTGCCTGCTGACGCTGCAATTGCGCCAGCTGTGCCTGCAACATAGCCAGCTGAGATTCGAGCAATTCTTGCTGCTTTTGCTTTTCTTCCGCTGTGGCATCACCCATGGCGACTTCTTTAAGTTGCTGAGTGACTTTCGTTATCTGTTTGGTCAGACGGGTGATCTGGGAAGCAATGTCGTTTCCGCCGGAGCTGTTATCTACGCTGCCGATTTCCATCGCCGACAGAGAAACGGGCTTAAGAGTTGTCATATTGAGATCCTTTTCGCCATAAAATAGAGGTATCGGCAAAGAAGGCGTGAGCTTGAGTAAAACAAGCGGTTTGGCTGTAATGGGGATGTGCTATATCGCAGATAGCAAAAAAGCGCCTTTAGGGCGCTTTTTTACATTGGTGGGTCGTGCAGGATTCGAACCTGCGACCAATTGATTAAAAGTCAACTGCTCTACCAACTGAGCTAACGACCCGAAATGGTGGGCGATGACGGGCTCGAACCGCCGACCCCCTCCGTGTAAAGGAGATGCTCTACCAACTGAGCTAATCGCCCATTTCGGAACTGCTACGATAAGGTGAGAATGGTGGGCGATGACGGGCTCGAACCGCCGACCCCCTCCGTGTAAAGGAGATGCTCTACCAACTGAGCTAATCGCCCAATCTCAATTCTTATCTACACTGCGAGTCTACCGAAGTAGATGGTGGGTGATGACGGGCTCGAACCGCCGACCCCCTCCGTGTAAAGGAGATGCTCTACCAACTGAGCTAATCACCCCCGCTGTGTGGAGTCGCATTATAGGGAGAGTTGAAAATGAGTCAACGCATTTTCTAAAGTTTTTATTCGTTCGTCGTAAAATTAGTCAAAACGATCGCAAAACGGACTGTGGTGCATGATTTCTAAACAAAAACAGCAATCTCGAACCGGATAAAGTGATCGACATTGAGGAATCGGCCCACAGTGATAGAATATTGCCCATTGTTTTCTTCCCAGGATTTGCCGATTACCGGCATCTTTATAACGTAAGGCCATTTCATGAAAATCAAAACTCGCTTCGCGCCGAGCCCGACAGGCTATCTGCATGTCGGTGGTGCACGTACTGCTCTCTACTCCTGGCTTTTCGCACGCCACAACAAAGGTGAGTTTGTGCTGCGTATTGAAGACACCGACCTGGAGCGCTCAACGCCGGAAGCAATTGAAGCCATTATGGATGGGATGAACTGGCTGAATCTGGAGTGGGACGAAGGCCCATACTTCCAGACCAAACGTTTTGACCGCTATAACGCCGTAATTGACGAGATGCTGGTCGCAGGCACGGCCTATAAGTGCTACTGCTCAAGGGAGCGTCTGGATGCGCTGCGCGAAGAGCAAATGGCAAAAGGCGAAAAACCGCGTTATGACGGTCGTTGCCGTCATGACCACAGCGAGCATGCTGCTGATGAGCCTTGCGTAGTGCGTTTTGCTAACCCGCAGGATGGCTCTGTTATCTTTGATGACCAGATCCGTGGCCCGATCGAATTCAGCAACCAGGAGCTGGATGACCTCATCATTCGTCGTACTGACGGCTCGCCAACCTATAACTTCTGCGTGGTTGTGGACGACTGGGATATGGAAATCACTCACGTGATCCGTGGTGAAGACCATATCAATAACACCCCGCGTCAGATCAACATTCTGAAAGCGCTGAACGCGCCTGTACCGGTGTATGCGCACGTATCGATGATCAACGGTGACGACGGTAAAAAGCTGTCCAAACGTCATGGCGCGGTGAGCGTGATGCAGTACCGTGATGACGGCTATCTGCCGGAAGCGCTACTGAACTATCTGGTGCGTCTGGGCTGGGCTCATGGTGACCAGGAGATCTTCAGCCGCGAAGAGATGATCGAGCTTTTCTCTCTGAACTCGGTAAGCAAATCAGCCAGCGCGTTCAACACTGACAAACTGCTGTGGCTGAACCATCACTACATCAATACCATGCAGCCAGAGTATGTGGCGACTTATCTGCAATGGCACATTGAGCAGGCAAACATCGATACCCGTACGGGCCCTGAGCTGGCGGATCTGGTGAAGCTGCTTGGCGAGCGTTGCAAAACGCTGAAAGAGATCGCCGAGAGCTGCCGCTACTTTTATGAAGAGTTTGACGCGTTCGACGCCGATGCGGCCAAGAAACACCTGCGTCCGGTTGCGCGTCAGCCGCTGGAAGTGGTGCGAGATAAACTCGAAGCCATTACCGAATGGACTGCAGAAAATGTTCACCACGCGATTCAGGCAACCGCTGATGAGCTGGAAATTGGCATGGGTAAAGTCGGTATGCCGCTGCGCGTTGCGGTGACGGGGGCAGGCCAGTCTCCGGCGCTGGACGTGACCGTTCATGCCATTGGCAAATCACGTAGCGTTGCGCGTATCAACAAGGCGCTGGGCTTTATTGCTGAGCGCGAAAGCCAGCAGTAATGCTCGTGAAATACAAATAACGGCAGGGTAACCTGCCGTTTTTTATGTCTGTTATTCAGCAATACCAAGACGCGTGAGAAAACCCTGCAAACCTTCGCGAGCGAGCAGCTTGTGCAAACGTTCCTGTTCGACAGTTGTCATGTTTTCCAGCGAGTCGATAATTTGTGGAAGCAGGCTGGATGAGGTCGCCACGCCATAGAGTGAAGGGCTTTCTGCCACATGGTAAACAGCCCGACTGTTACGAATGGCGGGAAGGCTAATGATGTGCTCCTTAACGTGCGCATCAATACATATCACCCTCGCTCTTCCGCCTTTTACACCGTTGATACCCTCCGTTTTCCATCCTTTCTGTCGTATCCAGCGATTAACGGTTTGTCGGGCGACGCCCAGACTGTCCGCCAGCTCTTCCGTGGTCATTTTGCTGCGTAATCTTTTCATATTAGCGTTGGTCGCGAATCCCTAAGCGTTGTAACAATCCGGTAATCCCTTCCCGCAGTAACAGAGATGTCATCTGCTTTTGCTCATCCGGCGTCATTTCATTCGCCAGCGTCAGGAGCAGGGCGTGAAGCGAGCCTTCGTGGTACGCCTTTTCTGGCATTTCCGGCGACTCTGTTACCCTGCGTGCGCTGCGAATAAAGTCGCGCACTTTTTCATTGACGTGTACCAGACGCGCCTTGCCGCCCTGAACGCCTGGTTTTGGCGATGTAATCCAACCCTCTTTGCGTACCCATTTATTGATGGTCTGTCGGCTATAGCCAGTCAGCAGGGCTAACTCTTCTGGCGTCATTCGTTCCTTGATCATACAATTTCCTGAATATCTGTGGGGTTAATTAGTGGTTCATTTTATAGCACCGTTTTACGTGAAAACGTGACAAGCTTAACTCCTGGCTGCGAGCAGACTCGCAAAGTGATTCATTTGCATGATTTTTCGGCGGTTGAAAGGCTGAGGTTGAATTTGCCGTTGACACTGTGCGGCGGAATTCATATTATGCCGCCCGTCAACATGACAGCTTTACGATGGGGCTATAGCTCAGCTGGGAGAGCGCCTGCATGGCATGCAGGAGGTCAGCGGTTCGATCCCGCTTAGCTCCACCAAACTCTGAACCCAACAGAGTACGGTAGGTAAAGTAACATGTGGGGCTATAGCTCAGCTGGGAGAGCGCTTGCATGGCATGCAAGAGGTCAGCGGTTCGATCCCGCTTAGCTCCACCAAAATTTAAACCCTCGTCGCCAGACGGGGTTTTTTATATCTTGTAAAATATTTAGACTGTTTTTGTTGCAATTAACGTCATTTTCTATACCTCACCTCAATCCAAATCAATAAATAAGTCCATAAATAGACCTAAACTTGATTCGTCCAATTAATAAACCTATTATCGATCCGGTCAATAAGACGATGGTTAAATAGATTACCCGGATTAATGAATAGAAAAATTTACAATAATGTAAAAATATTTATGATTGCCCTGGCGCTAAGCCTGATTGCGATCCCCTTTTCCCGTTATATCTCTCCGCGCGCTATCGTTAACGAAAATGATGTTTATTTAGCGTGGCTGCCCTTAAGCGCCATGCTCGCCATCGTGTTGTTATTTGGACGACGGGCAATCATTCCTTTGTTGCTAAGTTTTAGTGTTACTAATGCTTATTACTTTGATTTAGCCCCGCTACAATCTATCGTTTTATTATGTTGTCAGACGTTTTCCGTCTTCGCCGCCTGTGGCGTTATCCGTTTGATGCTGGGCAAGCGCTGGCGCCACAGCATGCCGAATAAGTACATTGGTATACGTATTTTATGGCTCGGATTTATGGTGCCTGTGGGCATCAAATTATCGATGTATCTGGCGGGGTATTTATTTGATTTCCCGGTAACAATCTCCTCCTATTTCGGCGAAGGCTCTGCAATTTATAACGTTATCGATATTCAGAGTCTGATTTGCGCCGCCCTGATTTTCACCATGATGTTCTATTATCCATTAAGAATGATTATTAATCCTCGCTATGCCCGAACATTCTGGCGGCGAAGCGTGAAGCCCCTCTTTTGCAACAAAAAAGCGTTATTTATCGTTGTGTGGCTGATGCTGTTGGTCTCAATGATCGCTATTTTATGCGCGCCTTTTGAGTCGCAGTTTATTGCGGGTTATTTGATGCCGACCGTTTTCATTCTTTTTACCCTGGGTATTGGTCGTTTGAGCTATGCGCTCATCTCTTTATTCTGGGCAGCCTCAGCGCTCATGTTGTTGACCTATAATTATAATTTTCTCAATGGCGTTGAATCGGGCCACTCGCTCTCCTTTATTCTGTCGGTACTCATCTCTTTCGCTATCTGCCTGCTTTACATGTCGCAGATCTATCAGAAAAGTGAATGGCTGAAACAGGGGTGGCAGGAGAGGGCGCTTACCGATCCGCTCACCGGTCTGCCTAACATTCGTGCGCTGGAAGTTTTTCTACAGCATCATCCTGAGGCCAAAGTCTGCTGCTTGCGTCTGGATAATCTGGAATTCCTGAGCCGTCACTACGGCATCCTCATGCGCGTGCACTGTAAAAAGATGATCACCGCGTCGCTGCAGCCGTTATTGCAAAAAGACGAGAAGCTCTTCCAGTTACCAGGCAGTGAACTGATGTTGGTCTTGCTGGGACCGGGCACGGCTGAACGTCTGCAATTTATGGTTGACCATCTGAACAGCCGTAAAATTATCTGGAACAAGACTGAGCTCGACATTGAGTTTGGTGCCTCCTGGGGGGAAGTGCCAAATGGAGAAAGCGTGCATCACACGCTGGGTCAGTTGAGCTGGCTGTCCGAGCAGTCCTGTTCCGGGCATAACGTCCTTGCGTTAACCAACAGTCTGGATGATGTTTCTGGTCATACGACGGACAGGGTGCTAATGCTGGCCCGTATAAAACGCGCCCTTGATATCGGTGGTCTCCATCTTTACGCGCAGCCAATTCACAACGCGCGCGGAGAAGGGTACTTTGAAATCCTTTCGCGTCTTGAAAGTGATGGTGAGATCATCACCCCTGACCGCTTTATTCCGCTGATTGCTCAGTTCAACCTGAGCCACCGATTCGACCTGAACGTGGTGGAAAGATTGCTGATGTGGATGCGCAGTCATCCATCCGGACGGGCCGGAACGCGGTTCTCCGTTAATCTGATGCCGCTGACGCTGATGCAGAACGAGATTGCAGCTGAGATCATCGCGCTTTTTGAACGCTACGCCGTTGCACCGCAAGATATCGTCATTGAGATCACCGAGGAACAGGCTTTCTCTGACTCGGGAAGCAGCATCAACAATATCCAGCAGCTGCGGGATTATGGCTTCCGCATTGCTATCGATGACTTTGGTACCGGCTATGCCAACTTTGAGCGCCTGAAGCGACTGGAGGCCGATATCATTAAGATCGATGGCTGCTTCGTGAAAGATATCTGCACCGACAGCATGGATGCGATGATCGTGCAGTCCATTTGCAACATGGCAAAAACGAAATCGCTTTGTGTGGTGGCTGAATATGTGGAATCGGCTGAACAACGCGAGATGTTGCTGCGATACGGCGTTGATTATTTGCAGGGCTATTTGATTGGTAAACCACTGCCCCTGACGGCGCTGGAGACATAAAAAAACCGGGAGCGATGGCTCCCGGTTTTCATTGAGCGGTATGGATTACAGCACCAATGCTGCGATAGAGGCAGACAGGACGCTCACCAGCGTTGAACCGTAAACCAGCTTCAGGCCAAAGCGAGAAACGACGTTACCTTGCTCTTCGTTCAGGCCTTTAATCGCACCAGCGATAATACCGATGGAAGAGAAGTTCGCGAAGGAGACCAGGAAGACGGACAGGATCCCTTCCGCACGCGGGGAGAGCGTGCTGGCAATCTTCTGAAGATCCATCATCGCCACGAATTCATTGGATACCAGTTTCGTTGCCATGATACTGCCCACCTGCAACGCTTCGTGAGCGGGCACACCCATTACCCAGGCGACCGGGTAGAAGATATAGCCCAGAATACCCTGGAACGAAATACCAAGTACGGCCGCAAACAGGGCGTTTAGCGCAGCGATCAGTGCGATAAAGCCAATCAGCATCGCGGCAACGATAATCGCAACCTTGAAACCCGCCAGAATGTATTCACCCAGCATTTCGAAGAAGCTCTGTCCCTCGTGCAGGTTTGACATCTGAATGTTCTCTTCGCTGGCATCCACGCGGTACGGGTTAATCAGCGAAAGAACAATAAAGGTGCTGAACATATTCAGAACCAGCGCTGCAACCACGTATTTAGGTTCCAGCATAGTCATATACGCGCCCACGATAGACATGGAAACGGTAGACATTGCTGTCGCCGCCATGGTGTACATGCGGTTACGGGACATCTTGCCGAGGATATCTTTATACGCAATGAAGTTCTCAGACTGACCCAGGATCAGCGAGCTGACTGCGTTAAAGGATTCCAGCTTGCCCATGCCATTAACTTTCGATAACAGGAAGCCGATTGCACGGATAACCACCGGCAGAACACGAATGTGCTGGAGGATCCCGATCAGGGCAGAGATGAAGACGATAGGGCAGAGCACTTTCAGGAAGAAGAAGGCCAAACCCTGATCGTTCATGTTGCCAAAGACAAAGTTAGTCCCGTCGTTGGCAAATCCGAGCAGTTTTTCGAACATTTCGGAGAAGCCTTTCACGAAGCCGAGGCCTACGTTGGAGTTCAGGAAGAACCACGCAAGTAAAACTTCAATGACCAGCAGCTGGACAACATAGCGAATACGAATATTTTTGCGGTCAGTGCTGACCAGCAATGCGAGTGCAGTAACGACAACGAGTGCCAGGACAAAATGAAGGACGCGGTCCATATTTGCTCCAAATATGAGGCAGGTTTAATTTCCGTGCACATTCTATGTAACAAGCACAAAGAAAACGAGATCAAGCCCACACTATAGTTACATCCTGTGACGAGTCTCAAAAATAGTGATCAACAATACATTTTTGTTATGTTAGGTAAATGAGTGAAAAGTTAAGTTTGTGTGCTACGCTTCACAAATGTCTGCGCATTTTCACATTCTGTGACCTTGCTCCACCTGCCTGTCCATTGTCCCTGGCTATCAGAGTAATCATGTTAACCATTACAAATGAACTTGATAATCATTCTCATTTTGATAGCATAAAACATAGCACAGGCTATATTTCCAGAGGCAGAAATGACGAATAGTCGCGTAGAGAGTAGCAGCGGCAGGGCGGCACGCAAGCTGCGGTTCGCATTAATGGGACCTGCATTCATTGCCGCGATTGGCTACATCGATCCGGGTAATTTTGCGACCAATATTCAGGCCGGGGCCAGTTTCGGCTATAAGCTGCTGTGGGTTGTGGTGTGGGCCAACCTGATGGCGATGCTGATTCAGATGCTTTCCGCGAAGCTGGGTATTGCCACCGGGAAAAACCTGGCGGAGCAAATCCGCGATCACTATCCGCGTCCGGCGGTATGGTTTTACTGGGTCCAGGCGGAAATTATCGCCATGGCCACCGATCTCGCCGAGTTTATCGGGGCGGCGATCGGCTTTAAGCTTATTCTGGGCGTCTCCCTGCTACAGGGCGCCGTGCTGACCGGTATCGCCACGTTCCTTATTTTGATGCTCCAGAGGCGGGGACAAAAACCGCTGGAGAAAGTCATCGGCGGCCTGCTGCTATTCGTCGCTGCCGCCTATATTGTTGAGCTGATTTTCTCCCAGCCGAATCTGGTGCAGTTGACGAAAGGGATGGTGATCCCGTCGTTACCCACCTCTGAAGCCGTATTTCTGGCCGCCGGGGTGCTGGGGGCGACCATTATGCCGCACGTAATTTATCTGCACTCTTCTTTAACCCAAAATCTGCACGGCGGGACGAGTAAAGAGCGCTACTCCGCCTCGAAATGGGATGTGGCAATTGCGATGACCATTGCCGGATTTGTGAATCTGGCGATGATGGCGACTGCCGCCGCCGCGTTTCACTTTAACGGGCATACCGGGGTTGCCGATCTCGACCAGGCGTACCTGACGCTGGAGCCGTTGCTGAGCCATGCCGCTGCCACTATTTTTGGTTTAAGCCTGGTTGCTGCGGGACTTTCCTCTACGGTTGTGGGGACACTGGCCGGGCAGGTGGTGATGCAGGGGTTCGTACGTTTCCATATTCCACTGTGGGTTCGCCGTTCGGTAACGATGCTGCCTTCCTTTATTGTAATTCTGATGGGGCTGGATCCGACCCGCATTCTGGTGATGAGTCAGGTGCTGCTGAGTTTCGGTATTGCGCTGGCGCTGGTGCCGCTACTGATATTCACCAGCAACAAATCGCTGATGGGCGATCTGGTGAATTCGACGTGGGTGAAACGCGCCGGGTGGGCCATTGTGGTCGTGGTGGTGGCGTTAAACATGTGGTTGCTGATAGGCACAGCAGCAGGCCTGTAAAAGAAAAAGGAGCCGTGAGGCTCCTTTTAGCTGTTAATGGTGATGGCCGTGACCATGGCCTCTGCCTTTTCCGTGACCCCTGCCGCCACGGCGGTCGTCACGATCGTTCCAGCCTTCGCGGTAGCCGCGTTCGTAGGCCTTACGCTTATCCCAGCCACGGTGATAGCCGTTATCGTGTTTCCACCAGCGGTTTTTACGCCACTCATAATGTCGGTGCCAGTAGTCACGGTCGCGCCAGTAGCCACCGTCCCAGTATCTGCCGTAGTCATCACGATCGCCAATTTGTAATTTAATCGATGGCAACAGGGTGATTTCGCCCGCATTGGCGACCAGCGGGGCCGAAGCCAGTAGTACCGCTGCAAGAATCAGTGACCTGAACATACTCTTCTCCTTCACGATCGGGGCCGCTGTGCGACCTGTTAACGCAATTTTACGAGTTGGTAAACATTCGTTTCATCGCCTCAACTCCTAAATCATGAACGAGAGCACTTTTTGCTAAAAGTGTTTTTAATCTGAACTGGACAGAATCGCTTCTATCGTCTTCAGCTCTTCTGCGGAGAAATGACGATTTTCAAGCATGCCTGCAGCATCTTCAATTTGTCCGGTTTTGCTTGCGCCGATGAGCACGGATGTCACCGCATCGTGGCGCAGGAGCCAGGCCAGTGCCATTTGCGAAAGCTTTTGCCCCCGTTTTTCCGCCAGCGCATTCAGCTTGCGTACCTTTTCCAGCTTTTTGTCGGTGACCTGTTCCGGATTAAGGAACTTACTGCCGCTTGCTGCGCGAGAATCTGCCGGGATGCCGTTCAGATAGCGATCGGTCAACTGTCCGCCCGCCAGGGGAGAGAAGGGGATACATCCCACCCCATTTTGCTGCAACACGTCCAGCAACCCCTCTTCAGGCGCACGTTCAAACATGGAGTACTTCGGCTGGTGGATTAGACAGGGCGTGCCCAGATCCTCCAGTATTTCAATCGCCTGCCGCGCCAGTTCTGCCGGGTAGTTGGACAGGCCGATGTACAGCGCTTTGCCCTGGCGCACCACATGGTCAAGCGCTTTCATCGTTTCACGTAGCGGCGTTTGTGGATCGGGGCGGTGGTGATAGAAGATATCAACGTACTCCAGCCCCATACGCCTGAGGCTCTGGTCCAGGCTGGAAATCAGATATTTACGCGAGCCCCAGTCGCCGTAAGGCCCGTCCCACATGGTGTAGCCCGCTTTGGTGGAGATGATTAGCTCATCGCGCCAGGGCAGGAAATCCTCCTGCAGGATGCGTCCGAAGTTGCGTTCGGCTGAACCAGGAGGTGGGCCGTAATTATTGGCAAGGTCAAAATGTGTAATACCCAAATCGAAAGCGCGCTGTAAAAGTTGACGGCTGTTTTCGAGCAGCGTCGCGTCGCCAAAATTATGCCAAAGCCCCAGCGAGATGGCGGGAAGCTTGAGGCCGCTTTGTCCACAGCGGCGATATTGCATTGTCTGGTAACGATTTTTGTCAGGTTGATAACCCATGAGCGAGACCTCTGGCGCTGGAAAGAAAAATCAGTGTATGCGTTTACACTAACCTGAAGAAAATGAGCATAGCTCAGCTTTTTTCGTAAAGCATTCTTTCCAGCCCCTGATTGTCGCCAATTCTGGACACCCTTCACGCTTATTTAATACTCAGAGTGAGGTCAACGTCAGAAGGACACCTATAATATGCGTACCCCCTATTGCGTCGCCGATTACCTGCTGGACCGACTAACAGATTGCGGTGCCGATCATCTGTTTGGCGTGCCGGGCGACTATAACCTGCAGTTTCTCGACCATGTGATAGACAGCCCGGACATCTGCTGGGTGGGCTGTGCCAACGAGCTGAACGCGTCTTACGCCGCAGACGGCTATGCCCGCTGTAAGGGATTTGCCGCACTCCTGACGACTTTCGGCGTTGGGGAGTTAAGCGCCATGAACGGTGTGGCGGGCAGCTTTGCCGAACATGTCCCCGTGCTCCATATTGTGGGGGCTCCGGGTATGGCGGCGCAGCAGCGAGGAGAGTTACTGCACCACACCTTAGGCGACGGCGAGTTCCGCCATTTCTACCACATGAGCGAACCCATCACCGTTGCACAGGCGGTGCTTACCGAACAAAACGCCTGCTATGAAATTGACAGAGTCCTGACCACCATGCTGCGGGAGCGCCGTCCGGGCTACCTGATGCTGCCCGCCGATGTGGCGAAAAAAGCCGCTACACCCCCTGTAAGCGCTCTCACTCTTAACTCCGCACCGGCCGATTCAGCCTGCATGCAAGCGTTCCGTGAGGCTGCCGAAAAGCGTTTGTCAACGAGCAAACGCACCGCGCTGTTAGCGGACTTCCTGGTGCTGCGCCACGGTTTGCGCGCGGCCCTTCAGACGTGGGTGAAAGAGGTGCCGATGGCACACGCCACCATGCTGATGGGCAAGGGCATTTTTGACGAACGACAGAGCGGTTTTTATGGCACCTACAGCGGATCGGCGAGCGCCGCGGCGGTCAAAGAGGCAATCGAGGGGGCTGATACGGTGCTGTGCATTGGCACGCGCTTTACCGATACGCTCACAGCCGGGTTTACCCACCAGCTGACGCCAGATCAGACGATAGAGGTTCAGCCCCACGCGTCCCGCGTCGGCGACGTCTGGTTTACGGGTATCCCGATGAGGGAGGCCATTGAAACGCTGACAGCGCTGTGCAAAACGCATGTATGTGATACGCGAGCGCCATCGGATCACAGCAGCTCTTCTTTCCCCACTATCGAAGGGGCGCTGACTCAGGAGAGCTTCTGGCGTACCCTGCAAACGTTTATTCGCCCCGGAGACATTATTCTGGCTGACCAGGGGACGTCTGCTTTCGGCGCTATCGATTTGCGTTTACCGGCAGACGTGAACTTTATCGTCCAGCCGCTTTGGGGATCGATCGGCTACACGCTCGCGGCGGCGTTTGGCGCGCAAACAGCGTGTCCGAACCGACGCGTGATTGTCCTGACGGGTGACGGTGCCGCGCAGTTGACCATTCAGGAGCTGGGATCGATGCTGCGCGACAAGCAGCGCCCGATTATTCTGGTGCTTAACAACGAGGGATACACGGTTGAGAGAGCCATCCACGGGCCGGAGCAGCGCTATAACGATATTGCCCTCTGGAACTGGACGCAGATCCCGCAGGCGCTGAGCCTGGCGCCAGAGGCAGAATGCTGGCGCGTCAGCGAAGCGGAAACACTGGCGGAGGTGCTGGATAAAGTAGCACACCACGAGCGACTATCGCTGATCGAGGTGATGCTGCCGAAAGCCGATATTCCGCCGCTGCTGAGCGCGCTGACCAAAGCGCTGGAGGCGCGCAATAACGCCTGATTACCTGTCGTTTCGCCATGCCATCAACATCGGTTTGCCCGCCAGCAGGAGCCAGGCGGGCAACATCACGATACAAAGGAGCGGCAGAAGCGTGGTATCCGGCACCACAACGGCCGCCATAAACAGACTCAGCCATGCATCGCGCGTTACCACCAGTACCAGCCCCAGAATGGAGCAGGAGACGGTAATCGCCGCAGGGACAGCGTCGACGTGCTCATGCAGCATCAGCCCCAGCGCGACGCCAACAAATACCGCCGGGAAGATCCGTCCTCCCCGGAAACCACAGGCTGCAGCGATCACCAGCGCCGCCAGTTTTACCAGCGCGAACAGCAGATAATCGGAGACGCTAAAGACCTGGCTGAAGGCCAGTTGCTGCATCTCGTCCAGACCCTTAAACAGCGTAACCGTCCCGCCGATAGCGCCTAAAACGCCCAGAATAAAACCGCCCATACCCAGAATCAGCACCGGATGCTTCAGCCTGTGCATCAGACGATGCAGGCGCGGAAGACACCACACTGCGATCATTCCCAGCGCAATGGCTATCGCGACGACGACGGCACCGCTGACAATATCGGTGAGTTGCATCTGGCCATAGTGGGGGATGGGGAGTGAAAAATGGGGATGGAAAAACAGGCTGGTTGTGAGGGCCCCTGCTGCTGCGGCCATCAGTGGCGCAAAGAGTTTATCCCACAGCGGCACATCATTGTCGCTGCTGAGCGTTTGCGAAAAGATGAGCGCAGCCGCTATTGGGGTACCAAACAGTGCCCCGATGGTACCGGCGGAAGCCAGAATCGTCCAGTCCAGCGCGCCAACGCGCGGGAAAAGACGCGCTCCCAGAAAGACCGCCAGCGCGATATTAACCGCCATAATGGGATGTTCAGGCCCGAGGCTTACGCCGCCCGCAAGACCGATAATCAGCGCGATAACAAGCCCCGGCAGAGCAGAGGGAGATACTGGCGCACCAATCAAGGGTTCCAGTGCCGGGTCCGGCCCGGCATGGCCCGGGCTATAGCGGATCACCAGACCTACGGCAATTCCGGTCAGGGTCAGCATCATCATGATCCACCCTGGCGAGTCAGTGCTGATGCCAAGTTTAACCGGCAGCGCGGTCCATAAAATCGTTTGCAGCACTGCCGCTACTTTCATGACGACGATGAGCACCAGGCTCGACGCTACGCCAATAATTAGCGCCGGGACAGCCAATAACAGCATGGTTCTGGCTCGCGGATGGAGCATGATGATTTCCTTGTACAAAACGGCTTAACGTTACTTTGCACAATCAGCATTGTGGCAATAGTGCAAAAGGTGCTGAAACGGTAAAGTTATTATGTGACGAAGATCGATAATCCATGGGCAGTCACCTTCTGGTCGTTGTTGTTATCACGCCTTGAATTTACAGTGTCCCAAAGATTTATTCTGACTTTAGCGGAGCAGTAGAAGAATGACAAAGTATGCTTTGGTAGGTGATGTAGGCGGCACCAACGCGCGCCTTGCCCTGTGCGATGTAAACAGCGGTGAAATTTCTCAGGCGAAAACCTATTCAGGGCTGGATTACCCAAGCCTGGAAGCGGTAGTTCGCGTCTATCTTGAAGAGCATAAAGTGAGCGTTGAAGACGGTTGTATCGCCATCGCCTGTCCGATCACCGGCGACTGGGTGGCGATGACCAACCACACGTGGGCCTTTTCAATTGCCGAAATGCGGAAAAACCTCGGCTTCTCGCACCTTGAAATTATCAACGATTTCACTGCGGTTTCCATGGCTATCCCAATGCTTAAACCTGAGCATCTGATTCAGTTCGGCGGTACGGCCCCGGTTGAAGGCAAACCCATTGCTGTTTACGGCGCCGGAACCGGTCTGGGGGTGGCGCACCTGGTCCACGTCGACAAACGCTGGGTGAGCCTGCCGGGTGAGGGCGGTCACGTGGATTTTGCGCCGAACAGCGAAGAAGAGGGCATTATTCTTGAGGAGCTACGCGCCGAAATTGGTCACGTGTCGGCCGAGCGCGTGCTTTCTGGCCCGGGTCTGGTGAACCTGTATCGGGCGATTGTAAAATCAGACGGACGTCTGCCGGAAAATCTGCAGCCTAAAGATGTGACCGAACGCGCGCTGGCCGACAGCTGTATTGACTGCCGTCGTGCTTTGTCGTTGTTCTGCGTCATTATGGGGCGTTTCGGCGGCAACCTGGCCCTGAATCTCGGCACCTTTGGCGGGGTCTATATTGCGGGCGGGATCGTGCCGCGCTTCCTCGATTTCTTTACCGCCTCCGGTTTCCGTGGTGGCTTTGAAGACAAAGGCCGCTTCAAAAGTTACGTGCAGGACATTCCGGTTTACCTGATTGTCCACGACAATCCGGGCTTGCTTGGCTCCGGGGCGCATCTGCGTCAGGTACTTGGTCAGATCCTCTGACATCCGTCTCCCTCTCCTGCGGGAGAGGGAACGCGCTACAGGTGCATGAGCTGGCGGAACGCTTTCACTCTGCTGCGGCTTACCGGCACCTGAAAATCCAGATCCTTCAGACGCAAAATATAGGTGTTATTAAACCAGGGTTCGATCTCGCGGATCTTGTTCAGGTTGACGCAGAACGAGCGGTGGCAGCGGAAGAAGTGCGCTGCCGGGAGTTTGTTGCAAAATTCGGTGATGTTCATCGCCATTACGTAGGCCTCACGCCGCGTATAGACAAACGTCATTTTTTCGTGCGCTTCAGCATAGTAAATATCGTCGACAGGCGTGACGATGATCCGTTCGTCCTTGACCAGATTAATGGTGTCGTTTTCCCGCGCTACCGGACTGGCACTGGCGGGCAGCGACTGCTGCTGCCATGCGGCTTCCAGCTTATGCAGCATGCTGATAATACGTGACTCCTGATACGGCTTGAGAATATAGTCAAACGCCTCCAGCTCGAAGGCTTCCACGGCATGCTCTTTCCACGCGGTGACAAACACAATAAACGGCTTGTGGGCGAACTGATTGATATTTTGCGCCAGCAGAACGCCGTCCAGAGACGGAATATTAATATCGAGAAAAATCGCGTCGACCCGGTTATGCTGCAAAAATTTCAGCACGT
Source organism: Enterobacter hormaechei subsp. hoffmannii (assembly GCF_001729745.1). Lineage (GTDB taxonomy): Bacteria > Pseudomonadota > Gammaproteobacteria > Enterobacterales > Enterobacteriaceae > Enterobacter > Enterobacter intestinihominis. The sequence continues at coordinate 3,128,086 of NZ_CP017186.1, read as the reverse complement.
CCAGACCATCCTCAAAACAGCCAACAATCTCCATCTGGCTGTGGGTTTTGATAAGCCAGCTCAACTCCTGCTGAGCCAGAATTTCATCTTCTACGATGATGACTTTCATCTGTTACTCCGGCCTACGGCAACAAGGATATGGGGGCATTAATGGGCGTTCGTTCGTTCGGGACATAAAAAGCAATCTCGGTGCCCGGCTCAAGGCGGTGAATGTGCAGCCCGTCACCGTACAGCAGCTTGACCCGGTGGTGCACGTTCAGCAGCCCGATTTTATTTCCCGGCATTTCGTTTGATTCGACGCGCTCGATAACTTTCGGATCGATGCCGTGTCCGGTATCGCGCACGGCGATTCGCACGCGGTTACCGCTTTCCGTCACGCTAATCGTGACCACGCCTTTTCCTTTACACGGCTGAATGCCGTGAACAATAGCGTTTTCCACCAGCGGCTGGATCAGCAGGCTTGGGATCACGCAGTTGACCTCTTCATCAATATCGTAAATGACCGTCAGCTTATCGCCAAAGCGTGCCTGCTCAATCGCGATGTAATCCTTGATTTGATACAGCTCTTTTTTGATGTCGATCTGCTCGTCGTCTTTTAACTCAATGTTGTAGCGCAGATAGCGCGACAGATTAAAAATCAGCTGCCGCGCGGTATCCGGATTAAGACGAATGGAAGAGGATATAGCGTTCAGCGCGTTAAACAGGAAATGGGGATTGATCTTGCTTTGCAGGGCACGCAGCTCTGCCTTATTTGCCATCTCGCGCAACTGCTCCGCACGCGAAACTTCGAGTTGGGTGGAGATGATCTGCGACAGGCCAATCGCCATCTCCTGGAGCGAGGAGGTGATTTGGTGCGCATGGCAGTAGTAAATTTTCAGCGTCCCCGTGACCACGCCTTTTTCCCACAGCGGGATCACCAGCATTGAGTGGATCTCTGGCGTCCGGTGGGCTTCATCATTGTTTTTAATGATGATTTTTCCGTAGTTAATCGCCTGTCTGGTGGTCGGGCTGATGGTATCGTCGCTGTCGCGATAATTGTGCTCACCGACGCCAACATAGGCCAGCACGTGGTCAATATTGGTGATGGCAACCGCATCGGCGTGAATATCCCGGCGGATGATATCGCAAACCTGACGTAAAGATTCGGTGTTAACGTGTCGGAAAAGCGGCAGCGTTTTGTTGGCAATATCCAGTGCCAGCTTCGCCTGACGCGCGGCGCTGGCCTCTTTTTCGCCTTCCACGCTTTGCACCAGCAGCACGATAAAGCCTATACAGACGCTCCCGAGGATCATCGGAATACCGATCTTCGAGACGATATCCAGCCCCAGCGCAGTGGTCGGTGCCCAGACGACGACCAGGATCATGGTTAGCGTTTCGCAGACCATCCCCGCGATAATCCCCGCACGCCAGTGCTGTTTTTTTGGGATTTTGCGGTTAATCCAGCCGGAGAGTACCCCGGCAATAATGCTGGTGATAAAGCAGGGGACTGCCGTCACGCCGCCAATATCAATCAGGTATCGATGGGTGCCGGCGATAATGCCTGTGATAATCCCGACCCAGGGACCAAAGAGGATCCCGCCCGACATGACGGCGATGATGCGCACGTTCACCAGCGAGCCTTCTACCGGCACGCCGGACCAGGTGCTGAACAGGGCAAACATCGAAAAGATAAACGTAACGGCCAGCAGCTCTTTTGGCGAGTGGGCAGATTTATGCAACAGTTCGCGAAACAAACGGATGCGGATAAGGAAAAAGAGACAGATCAGCATTAATGCCGCGCGGTCGAACACCGCCAGGAGCATATTGAAGATTTCGTGCACGGTCAGGCCTGGGAAAACGGGAAAAATCTATGATAGAAAACATAGGGCCAGATGACCAGCTATCCATCAGATTTATCAAATGGGGAAAAACCATAATTCTCAAAGGGGATTGCTGGCTTTTGACTGAAAGTCGCTGCTTTTTCGTTTGGGGAGAAGCGTCAGGTAACGATACTGAAAATATTGTGTTAAATCGCAGCGCTTAAAACTGCCTGTTCACGATAAGAGTTCCGCTTTTCACTGCAATCGCATTCCCGTTTTAGCGCAATATATTGTTTTGCCGTTATCCCCTCGACAGCGTCTTTTTCTTCAGGTTATTTTCTAAGCATGCCACACGGGTGGCAGCGTCGCTCGGACGGTCCGGGCGCTAACGTGACTCTGAGGAATCTATGGCTGAATTCAGTCCTGAACGCCGTTTTACGCGTATCGATCGTCTCCCCCCTTATGTTTTCAATATCACTGCTGAGCTGAAAATGGCTGCGCGTCGGCGCGGTGAAGACATTATCGATTTCAGTATGGGTAACCCTGACGGCCCAACGCCGCCGCATATCGTTGAGAAACTCTGCACAGTTGCCCAGCGTCCCGATACCCATGGGTATTCAACCTCACGCGGCATTCCACGCTTGCGTCGGGCGATCTCCCGCTGGTATCAGGATCGTTATCAGGTGGATATCGATCCTGAAAGCGAAGCGATTGTGACCATTGGCTCCAAAGAGGGGCTGGCCCACCTGATGCTGGCGACGCTCGATCACGGCGATACCGTCCTGGTGCCGAATCCGAGCTACCCAATTCATATTTATGGGGCGGTGATTGCTGGCGCGCAGGTGCGTTCTGTCCCACTGGTGGAAGGCGTCGACTTCTTCAACGAGCTGGAACGGGCGATTCGTGAAAGCTATCCGAAGCCGAAAATGATGATCCTCGGTTTCCCGTCCAACCCAACGGCACAATGCGTCGAACTCGAATTCTTTGAGAAAGTGGTCGCGCTGGCTAAGCGTTACGACGTGCTGGTGGTACACGATCTCGCCTATGCTGATATCGTTTATGATGGCTGGAAAGCGCCGTCAATTATGCAGGTACCGGGTGCCCGTGATGTGGCGGTTGAGTTTTTCACCCTGTCGAAAAGCTACAACATGGCGGGCTGGCGAATTGGATTTATGGTGGGAAACAAAACGCTGGTGAGCGCCCTGGCGCGTATTAAAAGTTACCATGACTATGGTACGTTTACGCCATTGCAGGTCGCGGCCATCGCGGCGCTGGAAGGGGATCAGCAGTGCGTGCTTGATATTGCCGCCCAGTACAAACGCCGCCGTGATGTGCTGGTAAAAGGGCTTCACGAAGCGGGCTGGATGGTTGAAATGCCTAAAGCTTCCATGTACGTCTGGGCGAAAATCCCCGAGCCGTATGCGGCGATGGGATCTCTGGAATTTGCCAAAAAACTGCTTCAGGACGCGAAGGTTTGCGTTTCTCCAGGCATTGGCTTTGGTGACTACGGTGACACGCATGTGCGTTTCGCGCTGATCGAAAACAGCGACCGTATCCGTCAGGCTGTGCGGGGGATTAAAAGCATGTTCCGCGCGGATGGCCTGCTTGCAGTTAAGAGCGTCGTGGAACAACCCGAGTCGTAACGGACACCAAAAAAACAGGCGCCAACGGCGCCTGTTTTTTTGACTGCATTTTCTTAACTAGATCATCAGAGCAAACGTTCCGGCCCAAACTAAAACAATAACCGAAATGCCCATAAAGAAATATTTCACGTTTCATCGCTCCGCGTATCTTCCGGTACGCATTAAAAAAACAGAGTCCAACTGAGTATAGAGAGTTGAAATCATGCGAAAGGGGAAATCGGAATTATCCCGTTACGTCGCTAACTTCAGCTCTGAATTCTGTGCTTTCCTGTCGCCAGACGGCGCTAATGTACGCCTAAATTTCAGGAGTGACAAGAGGCATTTTTTTAAATAATTTCCGATACTTACGAGTGTCGTGGAACGGCGACAGTTTGATTTCAGTACGCAATAAATGCCTGTTGAGCGACGGTCGAAAAAAGCCGTTACGCACTGCGATTACAGGTGCTTGAAAAGGTTAGTTTCTTAGCGAAACTAACCTTCGAAAGGGGTTAGATATAAAGTGAGGCTTCGCCCAGAGGGCGGGTTTTAAAGCGGCGGTGCATCCACAGATACTGCTCAGGTGCTCGCATAATCTCAAACTCAATCACCTTATTGATAAAGGTCGCGGCTTCACTCTCATCCTCAGGATAGTTCGCCATCTCCGGTGAGATATGCAGACGATAGCCTGACTTATCCGCTTTTCTGACCATGGTCACCGTTAACATCGAGGCGCCAGAGAGACGTGAAATCACAAAGGTACCGTTCGTCGTAGCGACATCTTTAACCGCAAAGAAAGGGGCAAAGCTGCTGCCTTTAGGGCCGTAGTCCTGGTCCGGGGCAAACCAGACGGCTTCACCTTTTTTCAGGGCGCCAACCATACCGCGCAGATTGTTACGGCTGATCATCGCCTTATTTGAACGCATGCGGCCCCGCGTTTGTACCCATTCCATCAGTGCGCTGTTATGCGGGCGATAGGTTGCCATCATCGGCTGACAAAGACCCATAACGCGGCCGCCCAGCTCAAGCGACATAAAATGCACACCCACAACCATCACGCCGCGTTTTTGCATCTGGGCATGTTTGAGGTTATCCAGACCTTCAACGTCAAACCATTTACGGACACGCTCGTCTGGCCAGAACCAGGCCATACCGGTTTCAAGCAGCGCCATACCGATAGATTTAAAGTTTTCAGCGATCAGCGTTTCACGCTGCTGCGCGTTGTAATGCGGAAAGCAAAGTTCAAGATTTTTTCGGGCAATGGACTCGCGACGCTTAAGAAAGTGACGCGATGCGCTGCCGAGCTTCGAACCCAGGAAGCGAATCACGGGATAAGGAAGCTGGACTAGCAGCCAAAGTACGCCAAGGCCGAACCATGTAAACCAGTAGCGCGGGTGCAGAAACGCCCGCTGAAATTTGGATTGAGACAAAATAGTGGAACCTTTGTAAAGCCTGTGAAGGTAGCGCAGACTTCGCGATACCACGTGCCATTGAGACCGTAGGACGAGGTCATGGTTGCAGGCTTTACCGTTCTTTACGACGTTGCCTGGCCATTGCTGACTTGGGTGGGCGGCTTAATGTAGCACCGTTATACATTATGAGCTATTACTCGTTTTTGCTTAAAAAAGCGGCAATTGCAAAGCGGATTGATAAATCAGGGATTATAGGGGGAAATTAAAAGTGTCCCCTGCAGGAATCGAACCTGCAACTAGCCCTTAGGAGGGGCTCGTTATATCCATTTAACTAAGGGGACGAAGCGGCAAGAGTATAGCGTTATTTACACTTCTCGTTAAGCGCATTGCCGCCTGACTGGTCAAAGAGTCACCATTCACGCCGATTTTTCGGCAGTTTTATCCTTTTTTTCCTGAGCCTTAAGTTCGGCCTTACGCTTGTTGGACATGTCGTTACGGATTTGCGCATGGCTCAGCAGTGCAAAGATAAAGGTTCCGCCACAAATGTTGCCTGCGAGAGTAGGCAGGGCGAACGGCCAGAAAAAGTCGCTCCAGTGGAGTGTGCCGTTAAATACCAGATAAAGGATTTCAACGGTCCCGACAACAATGTGCGTGGTATCGGCGAGTGCGATAAGCCAGGTCATCAGGATAATCACCACGATTTTCGCGCTGCCCGCTGACGGGAACATCCAGACCATAGTGGCGATGATCCAGCCGGAGATAATGGCATTAGAGAACATTTCAACCGGCGTATTTTTCATTACATCCATGCCAATCTTCACGAATGCGTCGCGGGTCGGTTCATCAAAGATTGGCATATACTCGAAGGCCCAGGCTGCAACGCCCGTACCGATCAGGTTCCCCAGCAGCACGACGCTCCAGAGGCGCATCAGTAAACCAAAATTACCAAGGGTCGGATTTTGCATGACGGGCAGTACGGCAGTGACGGTGTTCTCCGTGAAAAGCTGCTGTCGCGCCATAATGACGATAATAAAGCCGAACGTGTAGCCTAAATTCTCCAGCAAAAAACCGCCCGGCACGCCTTCCAGCTGAACGTGAAATATACCTTTGGCGAGCAGAGAGGCACCCATCGACAGACCGGCTGCGATGGCCGACCACAGCAGGGCCATTGCGTCACGCTCCATCTCCTTTTCGCCATCCTGGCGAATATGCTCATGAATGGCCATGGCACGCGACGGCAGGCGATCCTCATCGACTTCTATCTCTTCTCCCCGGTCTTTCTCCTCACTTTCAATCTCATGTTCCTCATTGTTCTCGCCAATTTTTTCTTCGTTAATATCTTTCATAACTGCTCCTTCGGGGGTAATCGCTCATTTAAGCGTAGCGGCTTTTGGCGCCTTGCCCGTGGGGAAGCTCTTAAATTGCTGAAAATGGCAATAAAGGTGAGACATCTCTTTCAAAGCCAATATAAAATTGCCAGCGAAACGAATTCTTAAAGACAGGCTATGCTGAAATTAGCGTGATGACGCGAGCGGGTCGTCATTGTCCTCGTAGACATCGGTAAGCGTGCTGTTACAATCACTTGCACGTTTCAGGCGGAGCCTCACAGGCTCCGTCACAGATGGCATTCAACGATAGCCATATTGAACAGGGAGAAATATATGAAGCTTCGGCTGTCGGCGCTTGCGCTGGGCGTAACGATGCTTGTGGGCTGCGCCAGCTCTGGCGAGCAAACGGGACGCTCCGATCCTCTCGAAGGATTTAACCGTTCAATGTACAACTTTAACTATAATGTGCTGGATCCATATCTGGTTCGTCCGGTTGCCGTGGCATGGCGTGACTACGTTCCGCAGCCAGCGCGTAACGGGCTGAGCAACTTTACCAGTAACCTGGAAGAGCCAGCGGTGATGGTGAACTACTTCCTCCAGGGCGACCCGTATCAGGGGATGGTGCATTTCACCCGTTTCTTCCTGAACTCTCTGCTGGGTATGGGCGGCTTAATAGATGTCGCAGGCATGGCGAACCCGAAATTACAGCGTGAACAGCCGCATCGTTTCGGCAGCACACTGGGGCATTATGGCGTAGGTTATGGGCCGTATGTGCACCTGCCATTCTACGGCAGCTTTACCGTGCGTGATGATGGCGGCGATATGGTGGATACGCTGTATCCGGTGCTGTCATGGCTCACCTGGCCGCTGTCGATTGGTAAATGGACCGTGGAAGGGATTGAAACGCGTGCGCAACTGCTGGACTCTGACGGTCTGCTGCGTCAGTCTTCCGATCCGTACATCATGGTCCGCGAGGCCTATTTCCAGAACCATGACTTTATTGCCAACGGCGGTAAGCTGAAGCCGGAAGATAATCCGAACGCGAAAGCCATCGAGAACGAATTAAAAGATATCGATTCGGAATAAATAAAAAAGGTGAGCGATGCTCACCTTTTTTAATCGTGTTGGGATTAGAACGCGTAGTTGAAGTTGGTACCAAACAGCCAGGCTTTACCTTCAGAGGTAAACTCGTAAGGGCCTTCCTGGAAGGTCACTTTCTGTCCATGCATGTACGACACGCCCGCGTCGATAGAGGCATTCTCGTTGAACGCGTAGGTTGCCCCCGCACTTACCCAGAAACGGTCCTGATCCGGAATGGAGATAGAACGCTTATCTGCCGGTACCGGACTGTCATCAAATGCCACGCCGGTACGGAACGTCCAGTTGTCATCCATATAATAGGTCGTACCAAGTGCGATACGGTAAGCATCGTGGAAGCTTTCGTCTTTATAGAACAGCGTCTGGCCGTTGCTGCCGGTGGCTTTCAGCTCCTGGAACTGGCTCCAGCTGGTATACGCGAGGCTATAGTGAATAGCCCACTGCGGCGCAACGCGGTTATAACCTGACACTTCCCACATTTCTGGCAGATGCAGTGACAGTGAACCCGGTACGGTTTGATTCGAGGTACCCCATGGAATGGTGGTGCCTGCGCCCGGTACCATACCGTTGACTGGGCTCAGGATGCCGCTTTTGTAATCGCCATCGAAGTCAATCTTCACTTCTGAGCGGTAGGTCAGACCCCAGCGGTTGTTTTTATCCAGTTCATACAGGATACCGGCGTTCCAGCCGTAACCCCACTCGTCACCTTTCAGGCTGGCAATTTTATTGCTGTTTTTCGGCAGCGCAGCAGTTTGCTCCCCGGAATAACGCTCGATTTTTGCATCAGCGTAGACAGCATCAAAGCCCAGACCAAAGCTCCAGTTATCGTTCAGACGATATGCGCCGCTCAGGTTAAGGTTCAGGGTCGTCAGGTCGGTTTTACCGCCGTATTCCCCGGCCGGGTAGTTGTTATTGAACTCCGTTGCCAGGCCATAGTTAGAGGTGACAGAGGCACCCCAACCAAACTGTTCATTGATTGGCGCAACAAAGTGCAGGTTAGGCACCCACGCCGTTGGTGCAATGTTATCCGCCTTCAGATCTGCGCCGGTATACTGAGATTTGCCAGAAATGTTGACATCAGGATCGATGTAAACCGCACCGGCAGAGAAGGTAGGGCGATCAAACATCATGATAAGCGCCGGGTTACGGCTTGCGTTGCCTGCGTCATCGGCAATCGCACCTTCCCCGGAATACGCACGGCCAAGGCCAGAGGAAGAAAATTCGTTTAACTGGAAGCCCGCTGACCAGGCGGACGTTGAGACGATTGCCACTGCAACTGCTAAAGCAGTTTGTTTGAACAGGGTTTTCTGGCTCATGACCATAACCTCATTGAGTTATTTTTATTCAATAATTGTTACATACCGTAACAGGAGCGCGAAGTGTAGGGTCTGAGGTATGACATACAAATCAGACCAGTGGCGAGAGTATAGGTCTGACCAGCTGGGATGTTGCAAGTTTGTTTATTAATATTTTCAAACATGTTTCATGAAACGAGATCTGGTTGGCAAAATTGTGACCAGTACGATTCATCCGAAAAGGTGAATTTTGTTTTAGATCATTTTTTAGTGTGATATTGCTCACTTATCCGGTTTTGCGCCATTAACGGCTGGAGGGGGCTCGTCCGGGGGCGTAAAATAGTCGCATCGTGTTTATCTCGCGCGCTGCGCGAATACAGAGGAAATTGAGCTATGAGTAAATGCAGTGCTGATGAAACCCCGGTTTGCTGCTGTATGGATGTTGGCACCATTATGGACAACACCGATTGCACCGCCTCTTACAGCCGCGTATTCCCTAACCGCGCTGAAGCGGAAGAGACGCTGGCCGCGCTGAGCAAGCGTGCGCGTGAAGTCGAATCCGATCCATGTGAAATCAAATCTACCTTTACGGAAGTAGAAGGCGGCGTGCAGCTGGATATCGACTTTGTGTTCGCCTGCGAGGCAGAAACGCTGATCTTCCAGCTGGGCCTGCGTTAATTCCTGCGGTCTGGTGCCCTCACCCCAACCCTCTCCCACGGGAGAGGGCGCAAACACTAAAAACGGTAACCCACGGGTTACCGTTTTGCTTTTACCCTGGGCATTTTCTTTTTCTTCTCTGTGCCTTAGCTCGCAATTTTTCGCTTCCCCGATTGGCTCAATGTAAAAAAATAGTTAAGACTATTATCAGGTCAGACCACTTAACGTGCGCGCAAAATTTTTTTACAGGGGAGTGTTATGAGTCAGGCATTACCGCTTATCACCCGACACGGTGACCGCATTGCCATTGTCAGCGGGTTACGTACGCCGTTTGCACGTCAGGCAACCGCGTTTCACGGTATACCGGCTGTCGATCTGGGAAAAATGGTGGTGGGGGAGATGCTGGCTCGCAGCGAGATCCCGCCAGAGGTTATTGAGCAACTGGTTTTCGGCCAGGTGGTACAGATGCCGGAAGCACCCAATATCGCGCGTGAAATCGTGCTGGGTACCGGCATGAATGTTCATACCGACGCCTACAGCGTCAGCCGCGCCTGCGCCACAAGTTTCCAGGCGGTGGCGAACGTGGCGGAAAGCCTGATGGCGGGGACCATTCGCGCGGGGATCGCCGGCGGCGCGGATTCCTCCTCCGTGCTGCCCATCGGCGTCAGCAAACAGCTGGCCCGCATCCTCGTGGATGCCAACAAAGCTCGCACTACCGGTGCAAAGCTTAAACTCTTCTCGCGTTTACGCCTGCGCGACCTCATGCCCGTGCCACCTGCCGTTGCTGAATACTCCACCGGCCTGCGCATGGGCGATACAGCCGAGCAGATGGCAAAAACCTATGGTATTACCCGCGAACAGCAGGATGCGCTGGCGCATCGCTCGCATCAGCTGGCAGCGAAAGCCTGGTCGGAGGGCAAACTGACCAACGAAGTGATGACCGCCTATGTACCGCCTTACCGGGAACCGCTCGCGGAAGATAACAACATTCGCGGCACCTCAACCCTGGCAGATTACGCAAAACTGCGCCCGGCCTTTGACCGTAAACATGGCACCGTTACGGCGGCCAACAGTACGCCGCTGACGGACGGTGCCGCCGCCGTGATCCTGATGACGGAATCCCGGGCGAAAGAGCTGGGCATCACACCGCTGGGCTATTTGCGCAGCTACGCCTTTACCGCCATCGATGTCTGGCAGGACATGCTGCTCGGACCGGCCTGGTCCACGCCGCTGGCGCTGGAGCGCGCGGGGCTAACGCTCTCCGATCTCACGTTAATTGATATGCACGAAGCCTTTGCCGCACAAACGCTGGCAAACGTGCAGCTTATGGCGAGCGAACGTTTTGCCCGCGACGTGCTGGGCCGCGCACATGCCACAGGCGAAGTGGATCAAAGTAAATTCAATGTGCTGGGTGGCTCCATTGCTTACGGTCATCCGTTTGCAGCGACCGGGGCGAGAATGATCACCCAGACGTTGCACGAACTGCGTCGCCGTGGCGGCGGCTTTGGTCTCGTCACCGCCTGTGCGGCGGGCGGTCTGGGCGCAGCAATGGTTCTGGAGGCTGAATAATGGAAACGACATCTGCATTTAACCTTGTTGTTCGCCTTGATAACGTGGCCGTTATCACCATTGATGTGCCCGACGAAAAAATGAATACCCTGAAGGCGGAGTTCGGCGTTCAGGTGCGTGCGATGCTCAGACAGATCCGCGAAAACAAAGCGATACGTGGCCTGGTATTTATCTCGGCAAAGCCGGATAACTTTATTGCCGGGGCCGATATCAACATGATTGCCCGGGCGACAAGCGCTCAGGAAGCAGAAGATCTGGCGCGTCAGGGGCAGCAGGTGATGGCGGAGATCCATGCGCTGTCGATACCCGTTGTCGCTGCGATCCACGGGGCTTGCCTGGGCGGCGGGCTTGAGCTGGCGCTGGCCTGCCACAGTCGCATCTGTACCGACGATGCGAAAACCGTACTCGGACTGCCTGAAGTACAGCTTGGATTGCTGCCCGGTTCAGGTGGCACGCAGCGCTTGCCGCGGCTGGTGGGCGTCAGTACTGCGCTGGAGATGATTTTAACCGGTAAACAGCTGCGCGCCCGTCAGGCGTTAAAGGCGGGTCTGGTTGATGAGGTCGTTCCGCACGCAATCTTGCTTGAGGCTGCCGTTGAGCGGGCGCTGAAAGGTCGTCAGGCGAAACGCCCCCTGCCGGTGCGTGAGCGTATCCTCGCCGGGCCGCTGGGGCGCACGCTGCTGTTTAATATGGTGGGTAAAAAAACCGAGCAAAAAACCAGAGGGAATTATCCGGCAGCGACGCGTATTCTGAAGGTGATTGAAACCGGTTTATCCCAGGGCAGCAGCAGCGGTTATGCCGCGGAAGCGAAAGCGTTTGGCGAGCTGGCGATGACGCCGCAGTCGCAGGCGCTGCGCGGCATTTTCTTTGCCAGCACGGAGGTTAAAAAAGATCCGGGCAGTGAAGCTGAACCGGCTCCGCTGCGCGCCGTTGGGGTTCTGGGTGGTGGGCTGATGGGCGGCGGCATCGCGTTTGTCACCGCCAGCAAAGGCAAATTGCCCGTACGTATCAAAGATATCAATCCTCAGGGCATCAACCACGCGTTGCAGTACAGCTGGCAGAACCTTGATCGCAAAGTGAAACGCCGCCATATCAAGGCCAGCGATCGCGATAAAATCCTCGCGATGATCACTGGCGCCACCGACTACAGTGGGTTTGCACACCGCGATCTGGTGATTGAAGCCGTGTTCGAAGATCTGGCCCTTAAGCAGCAGATGGTAGCGGACGTTGAACAGCATTGCGCGCCGCACACCATTTTCGCGTCAAACACCTCGTCTTTGCCGATCGGCGACATCGCGGCGAAAGCCATGCGCCCGGAGCAGGTGATAGGGCTGCACTATTTCAGTCCTGTCGAAAAAATGCCGCTGGTGGAGGTTATCCCTCATGCCACAACCAGCCCGCAAACTATTGCCACCGTGGTGAAGCTGGCGAAAAAACAGGGCAAAACTCCTGTTGTGGTCGCGGACAAAGCCGGCTTCTACGTCAACCGCATTCTGGCGCCGTATATTAACGAAGCGATGCGGTTGCTGACGGAAGGGGAGAAAATTGAGCACGTCGATGACGCCCTGGTGAAGTTTGGTTTCCCCGTCGGCCCAATCCAACTTTTGGATGAGGTAGGAATTGATACGGGGACTAAAATTATCCCTGTGCTGGAAGCGGCTTATGGCGATCGTTTTGCGCCGCCTGCAAACTTTGTTTCCGCAATTTTGAAGGACGATCGCAAAGGCAGAAAAAATGAACGCGGTTTCTATCTTTACGCCGCGAAAGGGCGTAAAAGCAAGAAACAGGTCGACCCTTCGGTTTATGCGCTTATTCCTGTCACGGGTCAGGGAAAACTGTCGGCGGTTCAGTGTGCTGAGCGCTGCGTGATGATGATGCTCAATGAAGCGGCGCGCTGCTTTGGTGAGCAGGTGATCAAAAGCGCGCGCGACGGCGACATCGGTGCCGTGTTTGGTATCGGTTTTCCGCCATTCCTTGGCGGCCCGTTCCGGTATATGGATACCCTCGGGGCGGGTGAAGTGGTTGCGATCCTGCAACGTCTGGCCTCGCAATACGGTCCACGGTTTACACCTTGTGACGAATTATTGCAGATGGCGGAACGGGGTCAGACATTCTGGCCCGCAAGGGAAACTGATTGCGTAAACTGAAGTCAAAGAAGGGTAAATCTTGAGGTGATGGAACCTGTTATGGCGAAATTGTAAACAAAGATTGACTATACTTACGCCATTGAGGTAAAAAACAGCGTTTCATTCACCGAATGGATCAGGCACAATGCCCGGCCATCGGGTTTTCTACCTCAGAGCATTAATCGCGGGTAGTTAACGCCGGTGATTCTGGTTAACAAAAGCGGTGCAATATGCAAGTTTTTATCATGCGTCACGGCGACGCGGCACTCGATGCCGCCAGTGACTCAGTACGTCCTTTAACCGTCTGTGGCTGCGACGAATCCCGTCAGATGGCGACATGGCTTAAAGGTCAAAAAGTGGACATTGAACGCGTTCTGGTGAGTCCGTTCCTGCGGGCAGAACAGACGCTGGATGTGGTAGGGGAGTGTATGAACCTGCCATCCAGTGTGGATGTTCTCCCTGAACTCACGCCGTGTGGCGATGTTGGCCTTGTCAGTGCTTACCTTCAGGCGCTGTGCAACGAAGGTGTCGCTTCCGCACTGGTCATTTCCCACCTGCCGCTGGTCGGCTATCTGGTATCTGAGCTGTGCCCGGGCGAAACGCCGCCGATGTTCACAACGTCCGCCATTGCCAACGTCACCCTCGACGAAACCGGCAAAGGGGTCTTTAACTGGCAAATGAGTCCGTGCAACCTGAAGATGGCTAAAGCCATCTGACGTGACGTGCGATATGGCGGGGTGCCGCGTGCCTCCCGCCATCGTGTCAGGGCAACTCTGGCGGCTGCCACTCCTCCACCTCAATCAATACCAGCAATGCGGCATCTCCGCCGTACTCTTTCGGTGCCTGATGAAAAGCCATTACGTGTGGATGCTGAGCCAGCCACAGCGGCGTCTGTTGTTTGAGAATATGTTTGCCGTGACCGTGCATCACGCAGGCGCAAAAAACATGCTCGCGTCGGCACGCCGCGATCAACGCCCCCAGCTCCTGCTTCGCCTGCATCTGGGTCAACCCATGCAGATCGAGGAACAGCTCCGGCGAGTAATCTCCCCGGCGTAATTTTTTCAGTTCAAAATGGCTAACGTCTTCGCGCACGTATTTCACCGCACCCTGCGTATTTAGCAGCGGCTGAAACTCATCTGAAAAATAGTGGCTGTTATCGGCCTGCTCCTGAAGCAACCGTTTGACCGGAACCTCGCTGATTTTTTTACGCTGCGGGCGATGGACAATGGTGTCGTGCGTGATTTTACGCGTCCCGGTCATCAGCTGACGGAAGAGAGCCTGATCCTCCTCGCTGAGCGATGTTTTCTTTTTCATTCGTCATTCTCATCTCGTATTTCCGATAGTGTACCCGACTAAACGCATTTTTTAACCTCAAGCGACACGCGTCATTGCTGATTTATCGCCGTCTTCATGGCAAACTAGCCGCCGAAAATTATGCGAGCATGCCCTGGAGGAAAGAGTGGATAAAATTTTTGTCGATGAAGCAGTAAACGAGCTGCATACCATACAGGACATGTTGCGCTGGTCGGTTAGCCGCTTCAGCGCCGCCAATATCTGGTACGGACACGGCACCGATAACCCGTGGGATGAGGCCGTCCAGCTGGTGCTGCCGTCACTCTACCTGCCGCTGGATATTCCGGAAGACATGCGCACCGCGCGCCTGACCTCCAGTGAAAAACACCGCATCGTTGAGCGCGTGATCCGTCGCGTGAACGAGCGTATTCCGGTGGCTTACCTGACCAACAAAGCCTGGTTCTGCGGCCATGAGTTCTATGTTGATGAGCGTGTGCTGGTGCCGCGTTCGCCGATTGGCGAGCTGATCAACAACCACTTTGACGGCCTGATTAACCATCAGCCGCAGCACATACTTGATATGTGCACCGGCAGCGGCTGCATCGCGATTGCCTGCGCGTACGCCTTCCCGGAAGCGGAAGTGGACGCCGTCGATATCTCCACCGACGCGCTGGCCGTCACCGAACATAACATTGAAGAGCACGGCTTGATCCATCACGTCACGCCTATCCGCTCTGACCTGTTCCGCGACCTGCCGACGCTGCAATACGACCTGATCGTCACCAATCCACCGTACGTGGATGCCGAAGACATGTCCGATCTGCCGAACGAGTACCGTCACGAGCCGGAGCTGGGCCTGGCGTCAGGCTCTGACGGGCTGAAGCTGACCCGCCGCATCCTGGCCTGCGCGCCGGATTATCTGACCGACGATGGCGTTCTGATTTGTGAAGTGGGTAACAGCATGGTACATCTGATAGAGCAGTACCCGGATGTGCCGTTCACCTGGCTTGAGTTCGACAACGGCGGTGACGGCGTCTTTATGCTGACCAAAACGCAACTGCTTGATGCACGCGAATACTTCAGCATTTACAAAGATTAATCCAGCGGGCTTCGGCCCGTTTCACAACGCTCAAACACAAACAACAACATCGGAGCCGTGATGGCAGGAAACAGTATTGGACAGGTATTCCGTGTGACCACCTTTGGCGAGTCGCACGGTCTGGCATTGGGTTGTATCGTTGATGGCGTCCCGCCAGGCATCGAACTGACCGAAGCCGATTTACAGCATGACCTTGACCGCCGTCGTCCGGGTACCTCTCGCTACACCACGCAGCGTCGCGAGCCGGACCAGGTCAAAATTCTCTCCGGCGTTTTTGAAGGCCGTACCACCGGGACCAGCATTGGTCTGCTGATTGAAAACACCGATCAGCGCTCCCAGGACTACGGCGCGATTAAAGACGTCTTCCGTCCGGGCCACGCCGACTATACCTACGAACAAAAATATGGCTTTCGCGACTATCGCGGCGGCGGACGTTCTTCCGCGCGTGAAACCGCGATGCGCGTGGCGGCAGGTGCGATTGCCAAAAAATATCTCCAGCAGAAATTCGGCATCGTTATCCGCGGCTGTCTGACCCAGATGGGCGACATTCCGCTGGCAATCAAAGACTGGGATCAGGTAGAACTTAACCCGTTCTTCTGCGCAGATGCCGACAAGCTGGACGCGCTGGACGAGCTGATGCGTGGCCTGAAAAAAGAGGGCGACTCCATTGGTGCGAAAGTCACCGTGGTGGCCGACGGTGTGCCGGCTGGCTGGGGCGAGCCGGTATTTGACCGCCTCGACGCTGACATCGCCCACGCGCTGATGAGCATCAACGCGGTGAAAGGCGTTGAAATCGGCGACGGTTTTGACGTGGTTAAGCTTCGCGGCAGCCAGAACCGCGACGAAATCACGAAGGCGGGTTTCCAGAGCAACCATGCGGGCGGCATTCTGGGCGGCATCAGCAGCGGGCAGCAAATTATTGCCAATATCGCGCTGAAGCCAACGTCCAGCATTACCGTGCCGGGCCACACGATTAACCGTTCAGGCGATGAAGTAGAGATGATCACCAAAGGACGGCACGATCCATGCGTGGGGATCCGCGCGGTACCGATCGCAGAAGCGATGCTGGCGATCGTGCTGATGGATCACTTCCTGCGCCAGCGCGCGCAGAATGCGGATGTGTCGACCACCATTCCACGCTGGTAACTATGAAAAAAACCGCAATCGCTCTGCTGGCGCTGCTGGCCAGTGGAGCAAGCCTGGCCGCCACGCCGTGGCAGAAAATCACCCACCCGGTAGCGGGAAGCGCGCAGTCCATTGGCGCTTTCTCCAACGGGTGTATCGTCGGCGCGCAGGAACTTCCGCTGCTGTCGGACACCTATCAGGTGATGCGCACCGACCAGCGCCGTTACTTCGGCCATCCTGACCTGGTGCTGTTTATTCAGCGTCTTGGCAACCAGGTGCATAACCTGGGGCTGGGGACGATGCTGATTGGCGATATGGGGATGCCTGCAGGTGGTCGCTTCAACGGCGGTCACGCCAGCCACCAGACCGGACTGGATGTGGACATCTTCCTGCAACTGCCGAAAACGCGCTGGAGCTCAGCGCAGCTGCTGAAACCGCAGGCGCTGGATCTGGTCTCGGCCGACGGTAAACGGGTCGTGGCCTCGCGCTGGTCGCCGGAAATTTCCAGCATGATTAAGCTGGCGGCAGAGGATAACGACGTCACACGGATCTTTGTTAACCCGGCCATCAAGCAGCAGCTTTGCCTGGATGCGGGAACGGATCGCGACTGGCTGCGTAAAGTGCGCCCGTGGTTCCAGCACCGGGCGCATATGCATGTTCGCCTGCGCTGCCCGGCGAACAGCCTGGAATGTGAAGATCAGCCGCTGCCACCGCCTGGCGATGGTTGTGGTTACGAACTGCAAAGCTGGTTTGAACCGGCCAAGCCTGGAACCTCTAAGCCTGAGAAGAAGACACCGCCTCCGTTGCCGCCTTCCTGCCAGGCGCTACTGGATGAGCATGTACTTTAATGGATAATTTCGTCGATCTGTTTATGGTGTCACCGCTGCTGCTGGCGGTGCTCTTTTTTGTTGCGATGTTAGCCGGATTTATCGATGCCCTGGCGGGCGGTGGCGGGTTGCTCACCGTTCCGGCGCTGCTGGCGGCAGGCATGAGCCCTGCCCAGGCGCTTGCCACCAACAAACTCCAGGCATGCGGCGGTTCGCTCTCCTCATCGCTCTACTTTGTTCGGCGCAAAGTGGTGAATCTTGCCGATCAGAAGCTCAATATCCTGATGACGTTTATTGGCTCGACGGCGGGCGCGCTGCTGGTCCAGCACGTACAGTCCGACATTCTGCGCCAGATCCTGCCGATTCTGGTTATCTGTATTGGCCTCTATTTCTTACTGATGCCAAAGCTCGGCGAGGAAGACCGGGCGCGGCGACTGCACGGCCTGCCGTTTGCGCTGATTGCCGGTGGCTGCGTCGGTTTTTACGACGGCTTCTTTGGTCCGGGGGCAGGCTCGTTTTACGCGCTGGCATTCGTGACGCTGGCCGGGTTCAACCTCGCCAAATCCACCGCCCACGCCAAAGTCCTCAACGCAACCT
This sequence comes from Enterobacter hormaechei subsp. hoffmannii, assembly GCF_001729745.1. Classification (GTDB taxonomy): domain Bacteria; phylum Pseudomonadota; class Gammaproteobacteria; order Enterobacterales; family Enterobacteriaceae; genus Enterobacter; species Enterobacter intestinihominis. Next base: position 3,110,242 of record NZ_CP017186.1, on the reverse strand, counting down.
CCAACGTTGGCGGCCTGCTGTTGTTTATCATTGGCGGCAAGGTTATCTGGGCTACCGGATTTGTGATGATGGCGGGGCAGTTTTTGGGCGCGCGCGCAGGCTCGCGTCTGGTATTAAGCAAAGGGCAAAAGCTGATCCGCCCGATGATTGTTGTTGTCTCGGCGGTGATGAGCGCCAAACTTCTTTATGACAGCCATGGACAGGAGATCCTCACCTGGTTGGGGATGAACTAATGAACAGTACGCATAAATACGAACAGCTGATTGAGATCTTCGACAGCTGTTTTGCTGATGATTTTAATACCCGTCTGATTAAAGGCGACGACGAACCGATCTATCTTCCTGCTGATGACCAGGTTTCATACAACCGCATCGTCTTTGCCCACGGCTTTTACGCCAGCGGTTTGCACGAGATTTCGCACTGGTGCATCGCGGGGAAAGCGCGTCGCGAGCTGGTGGACTTTGGTTACTGGTACTGCCCGGACGGGCGCGACGCCGCCACCCAGGGGCAGTTCGAAGATGTGGAGGTGAAACCGCAGGCGCTGGAGTGGCTGTTCTGCGTGGCGGCGGGTTTCCCGTTCAACGTCAGCTGTGACAACCTTGAAGGCGACTTCGAGCCAGACCGTATCGTCTTCCAGCGCCGCGTGCATGCGCAGGTGATGGAATATCTTGAGAAAGGCATCCCGGAACGTCCGGCACGCCTGATCGAGGCTTTACAAAATTATTACCATACGCCGGAGATCACGGCGGAATGCTTCCCGTGGCCGGAAGATTTATAACAGAGGAAAGAAGATGATCGCAGAATTTGAATCACGCATTCTGGCGTTAATTGATGACATGGTGGAACACGCCAGCGATGATGAGCTGTTCGCCAGCGGTTATCTGCGTGGTCACCTGACGCTGGCGGTAGCCGCGCTGGAAGCAGGGGACGATCACTCTGCCGACGCCGTTCACGCGGAAGTTACTCGCAGCCTTGAAAAAGCCATTCTGGCCGGGGAACTGTCTCCACGCGACCAGTCTTTAGTGCTGGGCATGTGGGACAATTTGTTCCAGCAGGCTAAACGCTAAGTTGCCGCCTTCTCTTCCCTCTCCCTTTTGGGGAGAGGGCCAGGGTGAGGACACCAGACCGCACCCTACTTAACCCTTTTCCCCTTCAGCAATTTCCGCACCCACAGTCGGTTCGGATTAAGCCCCGCGAGCGTAACCCTGTCCAGCGGAACCGGCTCATCGCTCATTTGCGCGGCTAGCACTTCAGCCAGCAATGGCGCGGAGCATAATCCCCGCGAGCCTAAGCCACCCAACATAAACAGTTCCGGATAAACGGGCGCACTTACCGCCGTTTCTTTGTTGTCTGCAAGATCCTGATAGACTTCAAGCGTGGCGTCATAGTCCGGCACGTTTCCCGCCATCGGCAGGTGATCGCGGGTCGCGCAGCGTACGCCGCAGCGCGCCTGACCCTCACTGACATCAACCTCTTTCGCCCACGACGCATTCGGGAAACAGTCGAGCAGGCGCTGGCGGTTTTGCTGCTGATCCGCTTCGCTGTACTGCATATCTGTTTCACCGCGATGATAGCTGGCACCGATGCAGTGATGGCCGTTGGACGGATTTTGCGGCGTCGCGTAGCCGTCGTAACACAGCACCTGACGCAGTTTGCTCAGTTCGGGCGCGGTCGGGATATGGCTTACCTGGCCGCCGACTGGATAAACCGGCAATGACGCTGTCTGGGTAAACTGAGTGATGTGATGTCCGTTGGCCAGTACAACGCTGGCATGCTGCGACGCTTTGCCGTCAGCAAAACGCAGTTCCCAGTGCGCAGTGCGACTTAGCGATTGAACCTTGTGGGCATAATGCACTGTCAACCCACGCGACTGCCCGAGGGCTATCGCCGCAGAAGTCAGTTCAGCCGGACACAGCCAGCCGCCGAGTGGATACTGAATTCCGCCGCAGCCGGTGTCGACGCCAGCGGTCTCAGCAACCTGCTGAGCCGTCACGGCATGGGCGATGGTTTCCGGCAGCCCCAGCGACAACATTTGGGTGATTTTCTGTTGGCTCTTCTCATCCCAGCCCAACTGCGTCACACCGCACCAGTCGTGGTCGAACGCAACCGGCAGGCTATCGTAAAGGCGACGAGCAAACGTAAACGCAGCCGGGAAGAACTGGAACAGTGCGGGATCGTGTGAACTTAATAAGGGATAAAGCGCGCCCTGACGGTTGCCTGATGCACCCATCGCCGGTGCCTCGTCAGCGCAGTAGAGCGTCACCTGCCAGCCACGGTGCAGCAGCGCCAGTGAGAGCAGGGCGCTGGCAATACCTCCGCCCACAATGGCGACCTCACGCGACGCACTGGGGCGGCGAGCAAACCAGGGTGCCTGTGCCGGGATCGCCAGATCCTGCTCCATCACCCCCACCAGCATGTCGCGTTTGCGGCCAAAGCCTTTGGTTTTCCGCATGGTAAACCCCGCCTCCTGCAACCCACGGCGGACAAAGCCCGCCGAGGTGAAGGTGGCAAGCGTCGCGCCCGGGCGTGCCAGACGTGCCATTGCGCTGAACAGGTGCGGACTCCACATGTCAGGGTTTTTGGCGGGCGCAAAACCGTCCAGGAACCAGGCGTCCACTTTCTGATGCATTGAGTCATCGAGCTTATCGGTCAGGTCGTTAATGTCGCCAAGCCACAGGTCGAGCGTGACGCGTCCGTCGTCCAGAATCAGACGATGACAGCCGCCGATAGCCGGTGGCCACTGGGCCTGAAGCTGTTCCGCCCAGTGGGCAAGCTCCGGCCAGCGCTGATGGGCAAGCCGCAGATCGTGTGCGGTAAGCGGAAATTTTTCGAAACTGATGAAATGTAATCTTTGTAAGGTAGCCTCGGGGTGTGCAGCGCGAAACTGGTCGAAGGCCTGCCAGAGGGTCAAAAAATTCAGCCCGGTGCCGAAACCGCTCTCCGCGACGACAAACAGGCTGCGCGGATGCTCAGGGAAGCGGGTGCTGAGATGATTTCCTTCGAGGAAGACATAGCGCGTCTCTTCCAGTCCGTTATCATTAGAAAAGTAGACGTCATCAAAATCTCGGGAAACAGGTGTACCCTCAGCGTTGAATTCTAGGTTGGCAGGTTGTATGGCGTTTTGTTTCACGTAAGTTACTCGTCCGACAGGCAGTGGCACGATCTTAGCGATGTGAGCCCATCGGTGCAAATTTCCACAGAAAATCGCTGATCGGACTTGTTCGGCGTACAAGTGTACGCTATTGTGCGACTCGAAACTTTTTATAGTGCGACTTACAGAGGTATTGAATGAAACGTGCAGTGATTACTGGCCTGGGCATCGTTTCCAGCATCGGTAATAACCAGCAGGAAGTCCTGGCATCTCTGCGTGAAGGACGCTCCGGGATCACTTTCTCTGAAGAGTTTAAAGATTCTGGAATGCGTAGCCACGTATGGGGTAACGTTAAACTGGATACCACCGGTTTAATTGACCGTAAAGTGGTTCGTTTCATGAACGATGCCTCTATCTACGCCTATCTTTCCATGCAGGAAGCGATCAAGGATTCTGGTCTGAGCGAAGACGCTTACCAGAACAACCCACGCGTGGGCCTGATTGCAGGCTCCGGCGGTTCCTCTAAAGCTCAGGTGTTCGGTGCTGACGCCATGCGCAGCCCGCGCGGCCTGAAAGCGGTCGGTCCATATGTTGTGACCAAAGCCATGGGTTCAGCGGTTTCCGCGTGCCTGGCAACGCCGTTCAAAATCCACGGTGTGAACTACTCCATCAGCTCCGCATGTGCGACCTCCGCACACTGTATCGGTAATGCGGTTGAGCAGATCCAGCTGGGCAAACAGGACATCGTATTTGCTGGCGGCGGCGAAGAGCTGGGCTGGGAAATGGCCTGTGAGTTCGACGCGATGGGCGCACTGTCCACCAAATACAACGAAACGCCAGACAAAGCATCCCGTACCTATGATGCACACCGCGACGGTTTTGTTATCGCTGGCGGCGGCGGTATGGTTGTGGTTGAAGAGCTGGAACACGCGCTGGCGCGTGGCGCGCACATCTACGCTGAGATCGTGGGCTACGGCGCAACGTCTGACGGCGCTGACATGGTTGCCCCATCCGGCGAAGGCGCGGTGCGCTGCATGAAGATGGCGATGCACGGCGTTGATACCCCAATCGACTACCTGAACTCTCACGGCACCTCAACGCCGGTAGGCGACGTGAAAGAGCTGGGTGCGATCCGTGAAGTGTTCGGCGACAACAGTCCGGCTATCTCTGCAACCAAAGCCATGACCGGTCACTCTCTGGGTGCGGCGGGTGTGCAGGAAGCGATCTACTCTCTGCTGATGCTGGAAAACGGTTTTATCGCGCCAAGCATCAACATCGACGAGATGGACGAGCAGGCGGCAGGCCTGAACATCGTGACCGAAACCACCGAACGTGAGCTGACGACCGTTATGTCCAACAGCTTCGGTTTCGGCGGCACCAACGCCACGCTGGTGATGCGTAAGCTGAAAGCGTAAGCGTTTGAAGATATAGTAGAAGGGAGCCACGCGGCTCCCTTTTTTTATGCCTGAACACGGAGTTATGCATGAAGGCTGTTACCCCTGAGAAGAGCGCTCCTTCCGGGAACCTTTCCCTTTTCCGCATCGCCTTTGCGGTGTTTCTGACCTACATGACCGTTGGCCTGCCGCTGCCGGTGATCCCCTTGTTCGTTCACCAGGAGCTGGGCTATGGCAACACCATGGTCGGTATTGCGGTGGGCATTCAGTTTTTAGCGACGGTATTAACCCGGGGCTACGCCGGTCGCCTGGCGGATCAGCACGGCGCAAAACGCTCGGCGTTGCAGGGCATGTTTGCCTGCGGACTGGCGGGGGGAGCCTGGCTGCTGGCGGCGCTGTTGCCGATAGATGCAGCGTATAAATTCGCGCTGCTGGTGGCAGGGCGCCTGATCCTCGGCTTTGGCGAAAGCCAGCTGCTGACCGGCACCCTGACCTGGGGTATGGGGCTGGTGGGACCTGCGCGTTCCGGAAAAGTGATGTCCTGGAACGGAATGGCGATTTACGGCGCGCTGGCGGCAGGCGCACCGCTGGGGCTGCTGATCCACAGCCAGTTTGGTTTTGCGGCGCTGGCAGGCACCACCATGGTATTGCCGCTGCTGGCGTGGGCGTTTAACGGTTCGGTGCGTAAGGTGCCCGCCCATAAAGGCGAGCGTCCTTCGCTGTTGAGCGTGGTGGGGCAAATCTGGCAGCCGGGGCTTGGGCTGGCGCTTCAGGGGGTGGGCTTCGCGGTTATTGGTACCTTTGTCTCCCTCTATTTCATGAGCCGCGGCTGGGCGATGGCGGGCTTTACGCTGACGGCCTTTGGCGGCGCGTTTGTATTGATGCGCGTGCTGTTTGGCTGGATGCCGGATCGCTTTGGCGGCGTGAAGGTGGCCGTGGTGTCACTTGTCATTGAGACCGTGGGTCTGGTACTGCTCTGGCAGGCTCCGTCCGCATCCGTTGCGCTGCTGGGTGCGGCGTTAACCGGCTGCGGCTGCTCGCTGATCTTCCCGGCGCTTGGCGTTGAAGTGGTGAAGCGCGTGGCTCCGCAGGTGCGCGGCACGGCGCTGGGCGGCTATGCGGCGTTTCAGGATATCTCTTACGGCATCACCGGGCCGCTGGCGGGGCTGCTTGCAACGTCGTTTGGCTATCCTTCCGTATTTCTCGCCGGTGCGGTGTCAGCGGTAGTGGGGATTGTGGTGACGCTGGTGGCGTTTCGCAGGTCGTAGTTTTTGCCCGGTGGCGCTCCGCTTACCTGGCCTACAACCGCGCGAACCGTAGGCCGGGTAAGGCGTAGCCGCTACCCGGCAGTTTTAAGCAACCAGCCAGAAAATCGCCAGCGCAATCAGCAACGCGATAAACATCAATCCCGGACGGGCAGAAAGCGTCTTGAACGTGTCAACAACGGGGGCAAACAGCGGGTTGTAGATCGGCTGAATGTTTCTTACCTCCGGCACGCCGCCTTCCCGCTCGGCGCGGCGAACGAAGATCTGATTCAGTAAATCCTGTACCTGCGCGGTGGTCAGCACGGTTTGCGGTGTCGCCTGCCAGCTCTGCTGGGCGTAATCCCGGATCATATCGAACTCGTGCGGTTCCAGCGGTTGTTTCAGTGCCGCCTGTACGCTGTGCAGGGTCGGAGCGCTCTGGGTGCTGAGCGTCTGACGCGCCTGGAGCCAGGTGACCAGATGGGTAAACTGTTTTGCCGGGATCATCTCGCCCGCTTTCACACCGGAAAGTTCCAGCATGGATTGCCAGATAAGCTTTGTCGGTTCGCCGGTGGCGGCAGCCAGCTTAGTGACCATCTGCTTGAGCGTATTATGCTCCGCAGGCTGTAATGGCCGCTCTGTAGACGGGCGCTGTTGCGGCTGCGGGATAGAAAGCTGATTGCTTTGCAGCAGGGTCAACACGGTTTTCAGCTGTTCCGGCGAAAGCTGGCTCAGGGCGGTATGACCGTATTGCTGACGGATAAAATCACTCACCGCCTGACGATTATTCCCCTGGCCCAACAGCTCGGTCAGCTGCGAGATAATCTGGCGGGTAGTATGTTGCTGCTGTGCGCTGGTAAGACGCTGGTTCAGGTTTTGTTCGGCGGCAGGGAAATGGCGCGACTGTAGCGGCGCATCGTTTCTGACGCCCAAATCGTGCTTAACGCCGGCCCATACCTCTGCGTTTTGCTGTGAGGTCAACGCAATAAGACGCGTGATAAGACGCTCCAGTACGGTGCGTTGCTGCGTGGAGAGCGGTTGTTCGCCTGGCGTGTTGGGCGTTACGGGGCCTTCACCCGGAGGGCGCGGAGGCGTACCTGAAATGGGCTGCATCGTCAAAAATCCTTAAAGTCAAACTCTGCGTAACCGGGCGGAGATATATGCCCGGCGGCGAGATTATGGCACACTTGGCAGGTTTACTTCCTCTCAAACAGGTACTCAGACGTGAAAATCCTCGTTGATGAAAATATGCCTTACGCCCGTGAGCTGTTCAGCCGCCTGGGTGAGGTTAAGGCTGTTCCTGGTCGCCCGATTCCGGTCAGCGAACTGGACGATGCAGACGCACTGATGGTGCGCTCGGTGACCAAAGTAAATGAGGCGCTGCTCACCGGCAAAGGGGTTAAATTTGTCGGGACGGCAACGGCCGGGACCGATCATGTGGATGACCAGTGGCTTAAGCAGGCGGGGATTGGTTTTTCCGCGGCACCAGGCTGTAACGCCATTGCCGTCGTGGAATATGTATTCTCCTCGCTATTGATGCTGGCCGAGCGCGATGGTTTTGCGCTGAAAGACCGCACCGTCGGGATTGTGGGTGTGGGCAACGTGGGCGGACGTCTGCAAAAGCGTCTGGAAGCCTGGGGCATCCGCACTCTGCTGTGCGATCCGCCGCGTAAGGATAACGGCGATGAGGGCGATTTCCGCACGCTGGATGAGCTGGTCGACGAGTGCGACGTCATCACCTTCCATACGCCGCTCTTTAAAGAAGGGCCGTACAAGACTCTGCACCTGGCCGACGAAAAGCTGATCCGCCGTCTGAAGGCTGGCACTATTCTGATAAATGCCTGCCGGGGACCGGTGGTGGATAACGCGGCGCTGCTGACATGTCTCGACGAGGGACAAGATCTTAGCGTCGTACTGGACGTCTGGGAGCCAGAGCCGGATCTCAACGTCGCATTGCTGAATAAGGTGGACGTGGGTACCGCGCATATCGCGGGTTATACCCTTGAAGGCAAAGCGCGTGGCACAACCCAGGTGTTTGAGGCTTACAGCGCCTTTATCGGCCATCCGCAGCAGGTCGCGCTGGATACGCTGCTGCCCGCCCCGGAATTTGGTCGCATTACCCTTCATGGACCGCTGGATGAGGCAACGCTGAAAAGACTGGTGCATTTGGTGTATGATGTGCGCCGCGATGACGCGCTGCTGCGTAAAGTGGCGGGTATTCCGGGTGAGTTTGACAAGCTGCGCAAAAATTACCTTGAGCGCCGCGAGTGGTCCTCCCTGTATGTGATGTGCGATGACGCCCCCGCGGCGGCGCTGTTGCATCAGCTGGGATTTAACGCCGTTCACCACCCGGCACGTTAATGTCTTCTTAATGCTCCCTGTCGGATATTCCGGCAGGGACGCTTTTTTATTTCTGGAGTAAACCACCATGTCTGAAGGCTGGAACATTGCCATTTTGGGTGCCACTGGCGCCGTGGGCGAAGCCCTGCTTGAAACCCTTGCTGAGCGTCAGTTCCCGGTGGGCGACATTTACGCGCTGGCGCGTACCGACAGCGCAGGAGAACATCTGCGTTTCGGCGGGAAATCCGTGATGGTGCAGGATGCCGCCGCGTTTGACTGGACACAGGCTCAGCTGGCGTTTTTTGCCGCAGGTGCGGAAGCCACGGCATCCTACATTGAAGAAGCGACCAATTCAGGCTGTCTGGTGATCGACCTGAGCGGCCTGTTCTCCCTGGAGCCGGATGTGCCGCTGGTGGTGCCGGACGTCAACCCGTTTGTGCTGGCTGACTACCGCAACCGCAATATCATTGCAGTACCGAACAGCCTCACCAGCCAGCTGCTGACCGCGCTGAAGCCGCTGATCGACGACGGTGGCCTGTCGCGTATTTCCGTGACCAGCCTGCTGTCAGCCTCCGCTAACGGCAAAAAAGCCGTAGACGCACTGGCAGGGCAGAGCGCGAAGCTGCTGAACGGTATCCCGATCGACGAAGATGATTTCTTTGGCCGCCAGCTGGCGTTCAACATGCTGCCGCTGCTGCCGGATCGTGAAGGTTCGGTGCGGGAAGAGCGTCGTATCGTCGATGAAGCACGCAAAATTCTGCAGGATGACGGTCTGATGATCTCCGCGAACGTCGTGCAGTCTCCGGTCTTTTACGGCCACGCGCAGATGGTCGGGTTTGAAGCCCTGCGTCCGCTGGCGGCTGAAGAAGCCCGCGACGCGTTTGGCCGCGGAGAGGACCTTGTCCTGTCCGAAGAGAGTGAATTCCCGACGCAGGTGGGCGACGCTACCGGCAGCGCGCATCTCTCTGTGGGCTGCGTGCGTAACGATTACGGTATGCCTGAGCAGGTGCAGTTCTGGTCCGTTGCCGACAACGTGCGTTTTGGCGGCGCGCTGATGGCGGTCAAAATCGCGGAAAAACTGGTGCAGGAGTATCTGTACTGATGTCAGATGTGGAACAAAAGCCGGTCCACAGAATTGCCCTCGGCATTGAATACGATGGCAGTAAATACTATGGCTGGCAGCGGCAGAATGAGGTGCGCAGCGTCCAGGAGAAGCTGGAGAAAGCGCTCTCTCAGGTGGCGAATGAACCGATAAGCGTCTTCTGTGCGGGCCGCACCGATGCCGGCGTTCACGGCACGGGACAGGTAGTGCATTTTGACACCACCGCCGTGCGCAAAGACGCGGCCTGGACGCTGGGTGTAAATGCGAATTTGCCTGGTGACATTGCCGTGCGTTGGGTGAAAGCTGTGCCGGATGATTTTCACGCGCGTTTCAGCGCGACGGCGCGGCGCTACCGTTATGTCATCTACAACCAGCGCCTGCGCCCGGCGGTGTTAAGCCAGGGCGTGACGCATTTTTATGAACCGCTGGATGCAGAACGTATGCAGCGTGCGGCGCAGTGTCTGATTGGAGAGAATGATTTTACGTCGTTTCGTGCGGTGCAGTGTCAGTCCCGTACGCCGTGGCGTAACGTCATGCACATTAACGTCAGTCGTTATGGCGCGTATGTGGTGGTGGATATCAAAGCCAATGCCTTTGTACATCATATGGTGCGGAATATTGTAGGCAGCCTGATGGAAGTGGGCGCCGGACACCAGCCGGAGAGCTGGATTGCAGAACTGCTGGCAGCGAAGGACAGAACGCTTGCGGCAGCAACGGCGAAAGCGGAAGGTCTGTATCTGGTTTCGGTGGATTATCCGGACCGGTTCGACCTGCCAAAACCGCCAATGGGCCCGCTGTTTTTAGCGGACTAAACAAAGGCGCAATTAGGGCTTAGACAATATGGACGTAATACGTTTTCTGATTGATTTCATCCTGCACATTGATGTTCACCTGGCGGAGCTGGTCGCGCAGTACGGCGTCTGGGTATACGCCATTCTGTTCCTCATTCTGTTCTGTGAAACCGGCCTTGTGGTTACGCCGTTCCTGCCGGGAGATTCACTGCTGTTCGTGGCGGGCGCGTTATCCGCACTGCCAACGAATGACCTGAATGTCCACCTGATGGTCGTCCTGATGATCATCGCCGCAATTATTGGTGATGCGGTCAACTACACTATTGGGCGGGTGTTTGGCGAGCGGTTGTTCAGTAATCCGGACTCGAAGATTTTCCGCCGCAGTTATTTAGATAAGACCCATGCGTTCTATGAGCGCCATGGCGGTAAAACCATTATCCTTGCCCGTTTTGTGCCTATTGTGCGCACATTTGCACCGTTTGTGGCGGGAATGGGTCACATGTCCTATCGTCATTTTGCCATGTACAACGTGGTGGGCGCGCTGCTGTGGGTACTGCTGTTTACCTATGCGGGCTACCTGTTTGGCGATTTGCCGGTGGTTCAGGAAAACCTTAAGTTACTGATTGTAGCGATTATTGTGCTTTCCGTTCTGCCGGGTGTGATCGAAATTATTCGTCACAAACGCGCGGCGGCAAAACAAGCGAAGTAAATGCACGCTGGCGGTTCGACCACTTTTTTATCCAAAGTTTCGGGCTGTTATGTTTTAATGTGCAACATTCATGGTCTGTTGGAGGCAAAAATGGCATTATTCGCCTCTTACAGCAAAACTGGCATACGACCAGGTTCAGGCAGAAAGGTTATCAATGAGCTGGATTGAACGAATTAAAAGCAACATTACCCCAACGCGTAAAGCGAGCATTCCTGAAGGGGTATGGACGAAGTGTGATAGCTGCGGCCAGGTTCTGTATCGCGCAGAGCTGGAACGCAATCTTGAGGTGTGTCCGAAGTGTGACCACCATATGCGTATGTCGGCGCGCAACCGCCTGCATAGCCTGCTGGACGAAGGTTCTCTGGTAGAACTGGGCAGCGAACTGGAGCCAAAAGATGTGCTTAAGTTCCGCGACTCCAAAAAATACAAAGATCGTCTGGCCTCTGCACAGAAAGAGACCGGCGAGAAAGACGCGCTGATCGTCATGAAAGGCACCCTGCATGAGATGCCGGTGGTTGCCGCCGCGTTTGAGTTCGCCTTTATGGGCGGCTCAATGGGCTCTGTGGTTGGTGCGCGTTTCGTGCGTGCCGTTGAGCAGGCGCTGGAAGACAACTGCCCGCTGATCTGCTTCTCCGCCTCCGGTGGCGCACGAATGCAGGAAGCGCTGATGTCCCTGATGCAGATGGCGAAAACCTCTGCCGCGCTGGCGAAAATGCAGGAGCGCGGTCTGCCGTACATCTCGGTACTGACCGACCCAACCATGGGCGGCGTTTCTGCAAGCTTCGCGATGCTGGGCGACCTGAACATCGCTGAGCCAAAAGCGCTGATCGGCTTTGCCGGTCCTCGCGTTATCGAGCAGACCGTACGTGAGAAACTGCCGCCGGGCTTCCAGCGCAGTGAGTTCCTCATTGAGAAGGGTGCTATCGACATGATCGTCCGCCGCCCGGAGATGCGCCTCAAACTGGCAAGCGTCCTGGCGAAGCTGATGAATCTGCCGTCGCCGAGCCCGGACGAGCCGCGCGAAGGCGTGGTGGTACCGGATCAGGAACCCGAGGCCTGATAACTGAAAAGGGCAGGGCCAAATGGCGCTGCCCTTTTGCTTTCTAAACCGTTAATGACAACCGGGCATCATGGAAAATAAAAGCATTCCTCAAGCCACGTCGCCCCTGGCCGCGTGGCTTTCTTATCTGGAAAACCTGCACAGTAAAACTATCGACATGGGCCTTGAGCGCGTAAGCCAGGTTGCCGCGCGCCTTGACGTGCTGAAACCTGCGCCTTTCGTGTTTACCGTGGCCGGCACTAACGGTAAAGGCACCACCTGCCGCACGCTGGAATCTGTCCTGATGGCAGCCGGTTATAAGGTAGGCGTTTACAGCTCGCCGCATCTGGTGCGCTACACCGAGCGCGTGCGGGTGCAAAACACCGAGCTGGCCGAATCGGCCCATACGGCGTCGTTTGCCGCTATCGAAGCCGCGCGCGGCGATACCTCATTAACCTATTTCGAATACGGCACCCTGTCGGCGCTGTGGCTGTTTAAGCAGGCGCAACTGGACGTGGTGATCCTGGAAGTGGGTCTGGGTGGACGTCTGGATGCCACAAATATGGTAGATGCGGATGTCGCCGTCGTCATCAGCATCGCGCTGGATCACACCGACTGGCTGGGGCCCGACCGCGAAAGCATTGGCCGTGAGAAGGCCGGTATTTTCCGGGCCGATAAGCCTGCCGTGGTTGGCGAACCGGACATGCCGCATACCATCGCTGAAGTGGCGAAAGAGAAGGGTGCTCGACTGCTGCGTCGCGGCGTGGACTGGCAGTATGAGGTGCAGGACAACGGCTGGCGCTTTAGCGACGCACAGGGCGTACTGGAGAATCTGCCGCTGCCGCAGGTGCCACAGCCTAACGCGGCGACTGCGCTGGCAGCCCTGCGCGCCAGCGGATTAGCGGTAAGCGAGCAGGCAATCCGCGATGGCATTCAGAACGCACTGCTGCCGGGACGTTTTCAGATTGTGAGTGAGTCACCGCGTCTGATTCTGGATGTTGCACATAACCCGCATGCGGCGGCGTACCTCGCAGGACGTCTCAAATCGTTACCAAAAACCGGGCGCGTGCTGGCGGTTATCGGTATGCTTCATGATAAAGATATCGGCGGCACGCTGGCCTGCATGGAGAGTGTGGTCGATAGCTGGTATTGTGCTCCTCTGGAAGGGCCGCGCGGCGCGACTGCTGAGCAGTTGATGGAACATCTCGGCAAAGGCGAAATCTACAGCAGTGTGGTTTCGGCCTGGCGTGCCGCGATGGCGGAGGCTAAACCAGAAGATACCGTGCTGGTGTGTGGGTCATTCCACACGGTGGCACATGTCATGGAAGTGATGGACGCGGGGAGAACCGGTGGCGAGTAAGTTTCAGAACCGTTTAACAGGAACCATTGTGCTGGTCGCGCTCGGGGTGATTATTCTCCCGGGATTGCTCGACGGGCAGAAAAAGCATTACCAGGATGAATTTGCGGCCATTCCGCTGGTACCCAAACCGGGCGATCGCGACGAGCCCGATATGCTGCCAGCGGCAACGCAGGCGCTGCCAGCCCAGCCGCCTGAAGGCGCAGCGGAAGAGGTGCGCGCAGGTGATGCAGCCGCGCCGTCTCTTGACCCGTCGCGTCTGGCGACGAACAATAACATCGAGATTGATCCGGTGCCGGTAGAACAGCCTAAGCCTGTTGAGAAGCCGAAACCGGTGGAGAAGCCGCAGCCGAAACCGCAGCGGGATAAAGCGGCCGAGCAACTGGCAGCCGCTTCAGAAACGCCACCGCCGGCGAAACAGGACGCGGCCCCTACCGGCAAAGCCTATGTCGTTCAGCTCGGTGCATTGAAAAATGCAGATAAGGTCAATGAGATTGTGAGTAAACTGCGCGGCGCGGGATACCGTGTTTATACTTCACCCACCACGCCGGTACAGGGTAAAATTACCCGTATCCTCGTGGGGCCGGATGCGTCTAAAGATAAGCTCAAAGGTTCGCTTGGCGAGCTGAAGCAAATCTCCGGCCTGAGCGGTGTGGTGATGAACTACAGCGCAAACTGATAAGGCTCCCCTCACCCCGGCCCTCTCCCCAAAGGGGAGAGGGTGCAAATAATTCCCTCTCCCCTTTGGGGAGAGGGTGAGGGTGAGGGGGAGAAAGCAGACGTCCACAGAGACGTCAGCCGGAGGGGCGTTGAGCATTTTTTCAGCGCCTTTTTTATTTACGCGTGGGAAGGAAATCCCTACGCAAACGTTTTCTTTTTCTGTTAGAATTCGCCCCGAACTGGATGACAGGGCGTTTAATCGTGGGACACATATGGTCTGGATTGATTACGCCATCATTGCGGTGATTGGTTTTTCCTGTCTGGTTAGCCTGATCCGTGGCTTTGTTCGTGAAGCGTTATCGCTGGTAACCTGGGGTTGTGCTTTCTTTGTTGCCAGTCATTACTACACTTACCTGTCTGTCTGGTTCACGGGCTTTGAAGATGAACTGGTCCGAAACGGAATCGCCATCGCGGTGCTGTTTATCGCGACGCTGATTGTCGGCGCTATCGTCAATTACGTGATAGGCCAGCTGGTCGAGAAAACCGGTCTGTCAGGAACGGACAGGGTGCTCGGCATCTGTTTCGGCGCGTTGCGAGGCGTGCTGATTGTGGCCGCGATCCTGTTCTTCCTGGATACCTTTACCGGGTTCTCCAAAAGTGAAGACTGGCAAAAATCGCAGCTCATTCCGGAGTTCAGCTTCATCATCAGATGGTTCTTTGACTATCTGCAAAGCTCGTCGAGTTTCTTGCCCAGGGCATAAACCCTGAGATGTGGCTTAACGAGGAAAAGACGAATGTGCGGTATTGTCGGTATCGCCGGTTTCATGCCGGTAAACCAGTCGATTTATGACGCGTTAACGGTGCTTCAGCACCGTGGGCAGGATGCTGCGGGTATCATCACCATTGATGCAAACAACTGCTTCCGTTTACGCAAGGCGAACGGCCTGGTAAACGATGTGTTTGAAGCCCGCCATATGCAGCGTCTGCAAGGTAATATGGGGATCGGTCACGTTCGTTATCCTACTGCTGGTAGTTCCAGCGCCTCTGAGGCTCAGCCTTTTTACGTTAACTCCCCGTATGGCATCACGCTTGCCCACAATGGCAATCTGACCAATGCCCACGAGCTGCGTAAAAAGCTGTTTGAAGAGAAACGTCGCCACATTAATACCACCTCTGATTCTGAAATCCTGCTCAATATCTTTGCCAGCGAGCTGGATAACTTCCGCCATTATCCGCTGGAAGCAGACAACATTTTTGCCGCCGTTGCCGCGACTAATCGCCAGATCCGTGGCGCGTACGCTTGCGTGGCGATGATTATCGGTCATGGCATGGTGGCCTTCCGCGATCCAAATGGCATTCGCCCGCTGGTGCTCGGCAAACGTGACCTCGGCGATGGCCGTTCCGAGTACATGGTTGCCTCCGAAAGCGTGGCGCTGGACACGCTGGGCTTCGAATTCCTGCGTGATGTCGCGCCAGGCGAAGCGGTCTACATCACCGAGAAGGGCCAGCTGTTTACCCGCCAGTGCGCCGACAATCCGGTGAGCAACCCGTGCCTGTTCGAATACGTTTACTTCGCGCGTCCGGACTCGTTCATCGACAAAATTTCCGTTTACAGCGCGCGCGTCAACATGGGGACGAAGCTGGGCGAGAAGATTGCCCGCGAGTGGGACGATCTCGACATCGACGTCGTGATCCCAATCCCTGAAACCTCCTGTGATATCGCGCTGGAAATTGCCCGTATTCTGGACAAGCCGTACCGTCAGGGCTTCGTGAAAAACCGCTACGTTGGCCGCACCTTTATCATGCCGGGCCAGCAGCTGCGTCGTAAGTCCGTACGTCGTAAGCTGAACGCTAACCGTGCCGAGTTCCGCGACAAGAATGTGCTGCTGGTGGACGACTCCATTGTGCGCGGCACGACGTCTGAGCAGATCATCGAGATGGCGCGTGAGGCCGGGGCGAAGAAAGTATATCTCGCCTCCGCAGCGCCGGAAATTCGCTTCCCGAACGTGTATGGCATTGATATGCCAACCGCTAATGAGCTGATTGCGCATGGCCGAGAAGTGGATGAGATTCGCCAGATCATCGGGGCCGACGGCCTGATTTTCCAGGATCTGAACGATCTGATCGATGCGGTGCGCGCCGAGAACCCGGATATTCAGCAGTTCGAATGCTCGGTATTCAATGGGATCTACGTGACAAAAGACGTAGACCAGCAGTATCTCGACTACCTTGATTCTCTGCGTAACGACGATGCGAAAGCCGTCCAGCTGCAAAACGATCTCGAAAGCTTAGAGATGCACAACGAAGGTTGATGCTCCGGCAAGTGAGGGGGCTCGCCCTCACTTGCAACTCCCCGTAAAATCCTGCACAGTCAGCCCTGAAATCAGCAAGGGCAAAAATCATGAAACGACTCATTGTAGGGATCAGCGGTGCCAGCGGCGCGATTTATGGCGTCCGGCTGTTACAGGTGCTGCGTGACGTTGCAGGCGTAGAAACCCATCTGGTGATGAGCCAGGCGGCGCGTCAGACCCTCTCTCTTGAAACCGATCTCTCTCTGCGCGACGTTCAGGCGCTGGCTGATGTTGTCCACGATGCCCGCGATATCGCCGCCAGCATCTCTTCGGGCTCGTTTAAAACGGCCGGCATGGTTATTTTGCCCTGTTCGATTAAAACCCTCTCCGGTATCGTAAACAGCTATACCGACACGCTGGTGACGCGTGCGGCGGACGTGGTGCTGAAAGAGCGTCGTCCTCTGGTGCTCTGCGTGCGGGAAACGCCGCTGCACCTGGGACATCTGCGTTTAATGACGCAGGCAGCCGAACTGGGAGCTGTGATAATGCCGCCGGTCCCCGCGTTCTATCATCGTCCACAAACGCTGGACGATGTCATCAACCAGACCGTTAACCGCGTGCTGGATCAGTTCGATATAGACCTGCCGGAAGATCTCTTTACCCGCTGGCAGGGGGCGTGAGGCTGTGCACAAACAAGGTGCATGAAATGACTGTTTGCCCTGTTTCAGGGCAAAACTGCAACCGCGATCATATCCTCGACATTTAATCCGCTTTTTCCCTTTTTCTCTTTCCGGTTCGTTCGGCAGACCTGCTATCTTTCACCATTAAGGCAGTATCGCAACGTTTTATTAACATATTTAACGTCGTAGTTTTAACCCGACGACAATGTGGCATAAGACCTGCAAGAGCAGCCTGCAACACAACACACAACATAAACCATAATAAAATCACGGTTCTTGAGGGTAAATGTATGAAGAAGACGGTTCTGGCTCTGTCTTTGCTCGTGGGCTTGAGTGCAGCAGCAAGTAGCTATGCAGCGCTACCACAGACAGTTCGTATCGGTACAGACGCAACCTACGCGCCATTCTCCTCCAAGGATGCGAAAGGCGATTTCGTGGGGTTTGATATCGATCTGGGAAATGAGATGTGCAAACGCATGGAAGTGAAATGCACATGGGTGGGCAGTGACTTTGACGCGCTGATCCCGTCGCTGAAAGCCAAGAAAATCGACGCTATTATCTCTTCTCTCTCCATCACGGAAAAACGTCAGCAGGAGATCGCCTTCTCAGAGAAGCTCTATGCTGCCGACTCACGTTTGATTGCCGCGAAAGGCTCGCCAATCCAGCCGACCATCGACTCGCTGAAAGGCAAACATGTTGGCGTGCTTCAGGGCTCGACCCAGGAAGGTTACGCCAATGCTAACTGGCGCGAGAAAGGCGTCGATGTGGTCGCTTACCAGAACCAGGATCTGATCTACTCTGACCTGGCGGCAGGCCGTCTGGATGCCGCGTTTCAGGATGAAGTCGCCGCGAGCGAAGGCTTCCTGAAACAGTCTGCGGGTAAAGAGTACGCCTTTGCCGGCCCGTCGGTGAAAGACAAAAAATACTTTGGCGACGGCACCGGTATTGGCCTGCGTAAGGATGATACCGAGCTGAAAGCCGCCTTCGACAAAGCGTTTAATGAGCTGCGTAAAGACGGTACCTACGACAAACTGGCGAAGAAATACTTCGATTTCAACGTCTACGGTGATTAATACCTGAATGAGATGCACTGATGTGGTGCATCTTTAGGGGGAGTGTTCCAGTATGGTGCAATCAATGCACCATATTGGACCGCCGTGTGCATAGTTAAGCATTTTAAATGCAAAAATTCCCGTTCAGAGGCATTAATCTTTGCCTGAGTGAGGGGATTAATGGCACATTAACGGCACCCCGGGGTCGTAAAATCTCGTATTTAGACAGTTTGTTGAGGACAGATATGAAAAAACTGGTGTTGTCACTTTCTCTGGTACTGGCCTTTTCCAGCGCCACCGCAGCATTCGCAGCCATTCCGCAGAAAATTCGTATTGGGACTGACCCAACCTACGCGCCTTTCGAATCGAAAAATGCGAAGGGGGAACTGGTCGGTTTTGACATCGATCTGGCTAACGAGCTGTGCAAACGCATTAAAGCGCAATGTACCTACGTTGAAAACCCGCTGGACGCGCTAATCCCGTCCCTGAAAGCGAAAAAAATTGACGTGATCATGTCCTCCCTGTCTATCACCGAAAAACGTCAGCAGGAGATTGCCTTCACGGACAAACTCTACGCGGCTGACTCACGTCTGGTGGTGGCGAAATCCTCTGACATTCAGCCAACCCTTGAATCTCTGAAGGGCAAACGCGTGGGCGTGTTGCAGGGTACGACGCAGGAAACCTACGGTAACGAGCACTGGGCGCCAAAGGGGATTGAAATTGTCTCTTACCAGGGTCAGGAAAACATCTACGCAGACCTGACGGCAGGCCGTATTGACGCGGCATTCCAGGATGAAGTGGCGGCAAGCGAAGGCTTCCTGAAACAGCCTGTGGGTAAAGATTACAAGTTCGGCGGTCCGTCCATTAAGGACGAAAAACTCTTTGGCGTTGGCACCGGTATGGGCCTGCGGAAAGAAGACAACGAACTGCGTGAAGCCCTGAACAAAGCGTTCGCCGAGATGCGCGCGGACGGCACCTACGACAAGCTGGCGAAAAAGTACTTCGATTTTAATGTTTACGGCGGCTAATCGCCCCGTCTGATAACGTGCGGCCCCTCCCGTTGCGGGAGGGGAAAAGACACGGTTCCACCACTCACGAGACGACAGGGCACGCGGTATGCTGTACGGATTTTCTGGCGTTATTTTACAGGGCGCGCTTGTCACCCTTGAGCTGGCTATCAGCTCCGTGGTGCTGGCGGTGCTGATAGGCCTGGCGGGCGCGGGGGCAAAGTTATCCGCCAACAGACCGCTGGCGCTGATATTTGAAGGCTATACCACGCTGATTCGCGGCGTGCCTGACCTGGTGCTGATGCTGCTGATCTTTTATGGCCTGCAAATCGCACTTAACGGCGTCACGGATGCCATCGGCATGGATCAGATCGATATCGACCCGATGGTGGCCGGTATTATTACCCTTGGTTTTATCTACGGTGCTTATTTCACTGAGACCTTTCGCGGCGCTTACATGGCCGTGCCGAAAGGGCACATTGAAGCGGCGACCGCCTACGGTTTTACCTCCTCACAAACGTTTCGCCGGATCATGTTCCCGGCCATGATGCGCTACGCGCTGCCGGGCATCGGTAACAACTGGCAGGTTATTCTCAAGGCAACGGCGCTGGTCTCTCTGCTGGGTCTGGAAGATGTGGTGAAGGCCACGCAGCTGGCGGGTAAAAGTACCTGGGAACCGTTCTACTTTGCGGTGGTCTGCGGCGTAATCTATCTGGTCTTTACGACCGTCTCCAATGGTGTGCTGCTTCTGCTCGAACGTCGCTACTCCGTGGGTGTGAAGAGGGCTGACCTGTGATTGAGATTATTCAGGAGTACTGGAAATCCCTGCTGTGGACGGATGGCTACCGCTTTACTGGCGTGGCGATCACGCTGTGGCTGCTGATCTCCTCGGTGGTCATGGGCGGCATTCTGGCGGTGTTTCTCGCCATTGGCCGCGTGTCGAACAATAAATTTATCCAGTTTCCGATCTGGCTGTTCACCTACGTGTTTCGCGGTACGCCGCTGTACGTGCAGCTGCTGGTGTTCTATTCCGGAATGTACACGCTGGAGATCGTGAAAGGCACCGAGATGCTGAACGCGTTCTTCCGCAGCGGTCTGAACTGTACGGTGCTGGCGCTGACCCTTAATACCTGCGCCTATACCACCGAAATCTTCGCCGGGGCCATTCGTTCCGTGCCGCACGGTGAGATTGAGGCGGCGCGCGCGTACGGCTTCTCCTCCGTGAAGCTCTATCGCTGTATTATTTTGCCTTCAGCGCTGCGCATTGCGCTGCCGGCGTACAGCAACGAAGTGATTTTAATGCTGCATTCAACGGCACTGGCGTTTACCGCCACGGTGCCGGATCTGTTAAAGATTGCCCGCGATATTAACTCTGCCACCTACCAGCCGTTTACGGCGTTTGGTATTGCGGCAGTGCTCTATTTGATCATTTCTTACGTCCTGATCAGCCTGTTCCGTAAGGCTGAAAAACGCTGGTTGCAGCATATAAAACCGTCGACGCACTGAGAATTTATGATGGCTGAGAACAAATTAAACGTAATTGATTTGCACAAGCGCTACGGCGAACATGAAGTGCTGAAAGGGGTGTCGCTGGAGGCTAACGCGGGCGACGTGATCAGTATTATCGGCTCATCAGGTTCGGGTAAAAGTACCTTCCTGCGCTGCATCAACTTCCTCGAAAAGCCGAGCGAAGGATCGATTGTGGTGAGCGGACAGAACATCAACATGGTCCGTGATAAAGACGGTCAGCTTAAAGTAGCGGATAAAAACCAGCTGCGCCTGCTGCGCACACGCCTGACCATGGTATTCCAGCACTTTAATCTCTGGAGCCACATGACGGTGCTGGAGAACGTGATGGAAGCGCCGGTTCAGGTGCTCGGCTTAAGCAAGCAGGAAGCCCGCGAGCGTGCGGTCAAATACCTGGCGAAAGTGGGTATCGACGAGCGGCAGCAGATCAAATATCCGGTGCACCTGTCAGGGGGACAGCAGCAGCGTGTTTCCATCGCCCGCGCGCTGGCGATGGAGCCGGAAGTATTGCTGTTTGACGAACCGACTTCCGCGCTGGATCCTGAACTCGTTGGCGAAGTGCTGCGCATCATGCAGAAGCTGGCGGAAGAGGGCAAAACGATGGTGGTGGTGACGCACGAGATGGGCTTTGCCCGTAACGTTTCTAACCACGTTATCTTCCTGCATCAGGGCAAGATTGAGGAGCAGGGGCATCCGGACGAGGTGCTGGCGAACCCGCAAAGCCCGCGTTTGCAGCAGTTCCTGAAAGGCTCGTTGAAGTAGGTTTGGCCTTTCTCCCTCTCCCTGTGGGAGAGGGCCGGGGTGAGGGCATCAGGCCGCAGAGCCGCCCAATTGCCCGGTGGCGCTTCGCTTTCCGGACCTACAAAAACCGTAGGCCGGGCAAACGCAGTGCCGCCCGGCATTCAGACCGCACCACACTCCAGCCGATACACCCAGTCGTCATACCGTACGCCGTTAATCTCGTACGCCTTCTCCAGTACCTGCGTGCGCACAAAACCTGCTTTCTCAAGAACCCGCACCGACCCGCCATTATCCGCCAGCACGTACGCGTTTATCGCCTTCACGCCCGTCTGGTTAAATGCATACTCACACACCGCCCGCAGCGCCTCGCTGGCAATGCCTTTTCCCTGCGCGTCAGGCACAACCGTGTAGCCAATATCCGCCTCTTCACGGTTCGCCGCACTGATTTGCAGGCCGATATCCCCGAGCGGCGTAACGTCGTTATGCAGACGGATCACAAAGACATGCTCCGCCATCAGGCGCGCGGCAAATACGCGGCGCGTCTCTTTTTCAGGCATGATAGCGGCCATATAGCGCATGATGTTGGGGTCTTCGCGCAGAGAGCGAAAGAACGCCCAGTCAGAAGGTTCGAAAGGGGTGAGGTGAAGCCGGGTTGTGGTGATGGTTGCCATAGTTACGCCATATCATCCAGAGATGGCGTATGACTCTAACATATTCACT
Organism: Enterobacter hormaechei subsp. hoffmannii; assembly: GCF_001729745.1. Taxonomy (GTDB): domain Bacteria; phylum Pseudomonadota; class Gammaproteobacteria; order Enterobacterales; family Enterobacteriaceae; genus Enterobacter; species Enterobacter intestinihominis. The sequence goes on along the minus strand of NZ_CP017186.1, from coordinate 3,088,497 downwards.
GCACCACATCCCCCAGCGCCTCTTCCAGGTCATACCAGCGGAACGTAAATCCGGCCGCTTCCAGCCGTTTTGGCAGCGCGCGCTGGCCGCCCAGCACCAGCACCGAAGATTCGCCCATCAACAGCCGAATCGCCGTCGCAGGCACGCGCAGTACCGCCGGGCGATGCAGGGCATGACCCAGGGCGTGAGCAAACTGTTCATTACGTACGGGGTAGGGAGATACCATGTTAAACGGCCCGCGCAGGTCGTTATCCAGCAGCCAGAGAATACCGTTGACCATATCGTCGATATGGATCCACGCCAGATACTGACGACCGTTGCCGATGGGCCCGCCAAGCCCCATTTTAAACGGCGGCAACATTTTACCGAGAATACCGCCTTTCGGAGCAAGCACCACGCCGGTGCGCAGCAGGCAGACGCGGGTGTTATCGCTCTGCGCCCCGCAGGCAATGCGCTCCCACTGGGCGCAGAGTTTATGGGTAAACTCGTTGTGCGGCGGCTCTTCTTCGGTCACCACCACTTCACCGAGATCGCCATAATAGCCTGTTGCAGAGCCGGAAATCAGCACCGAGGGCGGCATCTCGCTGTTACGAATCAGCTCAACCAGCCTTTCGGTCATGTTCCAGCGGCTGCTGCATAAACGCTGTTTTTGCTCTTCGGTCCAGCGTTTATCAGCGATAGGCTCGCCTGCGAGGTTGATGACGGCGTCAAAGCCGTTCAGATCCTGCCGTTCCGCCAGGCCTTTCCAGATCTCAACGCCGGTGCCCAGCACCTGGCGCGCTTTTTCCGGGCTGCGCGTGACCACGGTAATGTCGTGATGCAACGCCTGCAAACGTGGAATGAGATGGCGACCAATCAGCCCCGTACCGCCGGTGAGCAGGATCTTCATACAACCTCCAGGTTTACGCCTGGCGCTGCCAGCTTAACGTCATGGAGACGGAGTCGGCGTAGCGCAGGGCGTGAAGTTTATCGATCTCCACTTCAGCATAAGTGACCCAGTGGTGTTCGCGTGCGATGTCGAGCACATCCTGAGTTAATTTTTCCAGTAGCGCAAAACGGTTGTTCTCAACGTACTGGATGATGCTTTTGGTGATCGTGCGATAGTTCAGCGCGTCATTGATGTCTTCGCTGGCGCGCGCCTTGTCTGCCGGGTAATGGATCACGACATTCACCACGATATCCTGGCGATTCGCGATCTCCTCCTCTTTGATACCAATGAATGTGCGTAAGCGTAGGTTTTTTATACGAATAATAGCGTCATGCTGGGACATTGCAGGTCTTCTCCGTGTCAGTATTTTTACCTCATCATACATGAGGAGAACACCTGCACCCAACGGGGCACAGGCTCAAATCTGATGGATTTTTTGCATGGCGCGTTCGGTTGCCGGGCGGGTCCGGATGCGCTCAAACCAGTTGTTCACCGCCGGATAAGTGGCCAGGTCGATCCGGTGGCGTTCATGGGTGTTGATCCACGGCCAGCAGGCGATATCTGCGATGCTGTAATGCTCACCTCCCAGCCATGGTGATTTTTCCAGCCGACGGTTCAGGACCCCGTACAGGCGCTGGGTTTCGACCTGATATCGCTCAATGGCGTAAGGGATCGTCTGCGGCGCATAGGCGGTAAAGTGATGATTCTGCCCCAGCATCGGCCCCAGGCCGCTCGACTGCCAGAATAACCATTGCAGCGTGTGATGACGCTCGCGCAACTCCCCGCTCAGGAGCTTGCCGGTTTTCTCTGCCAAATAAAGCAAAATCTCTCCGGACTCAAACAGGCTTAACGGTTTGCCCCCGTCAGAAGGCAGGTTATCAATGATGGCCGGAATTTTATTGTTGGGCGAGATGGCCAGAAAAACGGGGCGGAACTGATCGCCTTTGCTGATATCCACGCGAATGATCCGGTAGTCCAGTTCGGCTTCTTCAAGAAAGAGGGTGATCTTATGGCCATTAGGGGTGGGGGCATAATAGAGATCTATCATTCTCAACTCCTGTCAGTGCGAATAGTGTTGCCATGAAAAATCAGTATAGGTGCTTGTTGTAAATCGTGAGTTTTCATCAAGTGACAGCGAGGCAAAGAGATTATATGTTGAGTGAAAACCGATCAGCCGATGAGGATGTTATGAGCCAGCCTGTAATAACGTTGTGGTCCGATGCGAACTTTTTTTCTCCTTATGTCATGAGCGTTTATGTGGCGCTGGCAGAAAAGGGGCTAACTTTTAGTCTGAAAACCGTTGACCTGGACAGCGGCGAACATCTAAAGCCTCAGTGGCAGGGCTACGCGCTCACCCGCCGTGTCCCTGTGCTGGAGATTGACGGTTTTGAGTTGAGTGAATCCTCAGCGATTGACGAGTACCTTGAAGACCGCTTTGCCCCACCAGAGTGGGAACGCATCTATCCTCACGATCTGCAAAAGCGCGCCCGCGCCCGCCAGATCCAGGCGTGGCTGCGTAGCGACCTGGTGCCGATTCGCACAGAACGCTCCACGGACGTGGTGTTCGCTGGCGTCAAAAAGCCCGCCCTCAGCGAGGAAGGCTTATCCAGCGCCCGGAAGCTGATTGATACCGCGTCATCGCTGCTGTCACAGGGTAACCCAAACCTGTTTGGCGAGTGGTGTATTGCCGACACCGATCTGGCGCTGATGCTCAATCGCCTTATCCTCAACGGCGATGACGTCCCACAGCTACTGGTGGATTACGCCACCTTCCAGTGGCAACGCGCGTCGGTACAGCGCTATCTGGCACTCTCTGCTAAGCGCGCGGGCTGATAAGACGGGGCGCTTGAGGTATGATAGGGGCAGTCTGAATTCCCGAGGAGTAACTGATGAAACTGATGTTTGCGTCGGATATTCATGGATCGCTGCCCGCGACCGAACGCGTGTTATCTCTGTTTGCCCAAAGCGGGGCGCAATGGCTGGTGATCCTGGGCGATGTGTTAAACCACGGCCCACGCAATGCGTTGCCGGAAGGGTATGCTCCCGCGCAGGTGGCGGAAAAACTTAATCATTTTGCCTCGCGCATTATCGCCGTTCGCGGCAACTGCGACAGCGAAGTTGACCAGATGCTGCTGCAATTTCCCATCACCGCTCCCTGGCAACAAGTGTTGATGGAAAACAGCCGTTTGTTCCTGACCCACGGGCACCTGTTCGGCCCGGATAACCTGCCGTCACTCGCCGCTGGCGATGTCCTGGTTTATGGTCATACTCATATTCCGGTGGCGGAAAAACGCGGGGCGTTTTACCACTTTAACCCCGGGTCTGTCAGCATTCCTAAAGGCGGTAACCCGGCAAGCTACGGCATGTATGAAGACGGGACATTAAGCGTTATCGCACTTAATGATCAGCAAGTTATTGCGCAGATAGCGATTAATCCGTAAGTTACACCACAACTGCAAACGCGCCGAAAGAGCGCTTAGACGAGAAGGTTTCCCGATGGTGGAGCAGAATCATTTGGCAAGTACTGAGTGGGTTGACATTGTCAGCGAAGAGAATGAAGTGATCGCGCAGGCCAGCCGCGAACAAATGCGTGCGGAGCGTCTGCGTCACCGCGCGACTTACATCGTTGTTCATGACGGCATGGGCAAGATTCTGGTCCAGCGTCGCACCGACACCAAAGATTTTCTTCCTGGTATGCTGGATGCCACAGCGGGTGGCGTCGTGCAGGCCGATGAAGTATTGCTGGATTCCGCGCGTCGTGAAGCGGAAGAAGAGTTAGGTATCGCTGGCGTGCCGTTTGCCGAGCACGGACAGTTTTATTTCGAAGATGAGCATTGTCGCGTCTGGGGCGGGCTGTTTAGCTGCGTTTCCCACGGACCTTTCGCCTTGCAGGAAGAGGAAGTGAGCGAAGTGTGCTGGATGACGCCGGAAGAGATCACCGCGCGTTGTGACGAATTCACGCCGGATTCCCTTAAAGCACTGGCGCTGTGGATGACCCGCAACGCCAAAAACGAATCCGCTAAACCGGAAAATAAGGCGGAAAAAGAGGAAGAGGCTGAGTAAGCCTTAACAGCTTTCCCGGAGACACAGGCTGGACGCGATGGGTTTATGGTCGCGCCAGTCTCCGTCATTCAGACGTTCCAGTAACGCTTTCCCGGCTTCAATCCCAATCTTGCGATGCGGTACTGCCATCGTCGTCAGCGGCGGCTGACAGACGCGGCTGACGTCGCTGTCGCCAAAGCCCACGACCGCTAAATCGTCCGGCACCTTGATGCGCCGACGCTGGCACTCATACAGCGCGCCGCAGGCCAGTTCATCTGATACGCACACCAGCGCATCCAGCTCCGGCCACGCCAGCAGAAACTCTGGCAATTGTGCCGCACCGGTGGAGAAGTTCGGCGGCATGGCGGCATTAATCACTCTGTTTGGCGACAGGTGGTGGCGCAGCATCGCCTTGTACCAGCCCTGCAAATGCTGCTGAAAAATCCACTGCTCCTGGTTAGCGCACAGCAGGCCGATATTCTGGTAGCCGCGCTGAATCACCATTTCGGTAAGTTCATACATGGCGGCGACGTTATCAATCCCGATATTCATATCAATAGGATCGGCACGCATTGCACCCATTTCCATCACCGGGATAGAGGCGTTTTTTAGCCAGTGTCGCACGGTATCGGAGTGCTCGACGCTGAGCAGTATCGCCGCGGCGATGTTCGAGGCCAGCAGCGTTTCAAGCAGTTTCTCTTCCTGTTCAAGACGATGCTGAGATTCCGCCAGCATAATCTGATATCCGGCTGGCTGGAGCACCTGCTGTAGCCCGGCGAACATCTCGGAACAGCCAGCTTCGGAAAGATTGGGTACTACCATCGCAATCGTCCATGACGATGCCGATGCCAGTGCGCTGGCGGCAAGATTGGGCATGTAACCCAGCTCCTGCACCGCGGCTTCAATTTTTTCACGCAGTTTATCGGAAACCTGTTCGGGCGTGCGGAGGGCACGGGAAACAGTCATCGTGCCTACGCCGGCAAGCTGCGCGACATCCGCGAGCGTTACTTTTCCGGTACTGCGCCGTTTTCGGGTTAATGACATACATCTTCCTGCTGACAGGACGCGATTTAGTTTCATCCTTCATTTTACGTGACAGGCAGTATACGCCTTAAATCCCTTTTTTTGCTGTGATTTCGCACCAGGATAGCAATTTGATAGCGCTATCACAGTTCTGCATGTTAGTCGTTGGTAGCGCTATCTTTGTGATCGCGATCGCAGTCATTAATTGATGGGTTAAATAGAGTTTGCCCATGTCTGGTCTTTAGCGGGAGTGAAAAATGCTCAAAAAGTGGATATATGATACAACCATCATCCTACAGGATAGCGTTGAAAGCTGGCCCCAGGCGCTGGAACTGTGCGCGAAACCGCTGCTGGATTTGCAGGTCATTGCGCCGAAATATGTCACGGCTATCATTGAGCAGCACCACAGGTTAGGTCCCTACTATGTGCTGGCTCCTGGGCTGGCAATGCCACATGCGCGACCGGAAGAAGGGGCGAAAGGACTTGGCCTGTCATTATTAAAACTGAAACAGGGCGTCTCATTTGGTGCTGGTGAGTTTGACCCCGTCGATGTGATTGTGATGCTGGCGGCGCCGGACAAACATAGCCATATCGAAATGATCTCCGCCTTAGCAGAATTATTTTCCAGCGACGAAGATATGTCTGAATTACATCGGGCGAATACGCTGGAGGAGATAAAAACCGTCATCAATCGCTTCTGATTTAATTATTTAATCCGATTCATCTCAACATTACGCGTCAGCGTGATGGGGCGTACTCTACTCAAAAAAGGGGATAACAATGAAAATTATGGCTATTTGCGGCTCCGGCCTGGGCAGCAGTTTTATGGTCGAAATGAATATTAAAAAGGTGCTCAAAAAACTGGAAATTGAGGCAGAGGTTGAACACTCCGATCTCTCCTCGGCCACGCCGGGCGCGGCGGACCTGTTTGTAATGGCGAAAGACATTGCCGCCAGCGCCAGCGTGCCGGAAAGCCAGCTGGTGGTGATCAACAATATTATCGATATCAACGAACTCGAAGCGCAGCTGCGCGCCTGGTTCGAAAGACAATAATCCTGAAAAGGCGAGGTGGATATGTTTATCCTTGAAACGCTGAATTTCGTTGTTGATATTTTAAAAGTCCCTTCAGTCCTGGTCGGGTTAATTGCCCTGATTGGTCTGGTGGCGCAGAAAAAAGCCTTTTCAGATGTGGTAAAAGGCACAATTAAAACCATTCTCGGCTTTATTGTACTGGGCGGCGGCGCAACCGTGCTGGTGGGCTCTTTAAATCCGCTCGGCGGTATGTTTGAGCACGCCTTTAATATTCAGGGCATTATTCCCAACAATGAAGCTATTGTGTCGATTGCCCTGGAAAAATATGGTGCCTCCACCGCGCTCATTATGGCTTTCGGGATGGTGGCGAATATTATTGTCGCGCGCTTTACCCGCCTGAAGTACATCTTCCTGACCGGGCATCACACCTTCTACATGGCGTGCATGATTGGCGTGATCCTGACGGTCGCAGGCTTCGAAGGGGTCGGGCTGGTCTTTACCGGTTCGTTGATCCTCGGCCTGATTATGGCCTTCTTCCCGGCGATTGCGCAGCGCTATATGAAGCGTATTACCGGCAACGATGAGATTGCCTTCGGTCATTTCGGCACGCTGGGCTACGTGCTGTCCGGCTGGATTGGCAGCAAGGTCGGTAAAGGCTCGCGCTCCACCGAAGAGATGAACCTGCCGAAGAACCTCAGCTTCCTGCGCGACAGTTCGATCTCCATCTCACTGACCATGATGATTATCTACCTGATTATGGCGGTGAGCGCCGGGCGTGAGTACGTGGAGGCCACCTTCAGCGGCGGCCAGAACTACCTGGTGTACGCCATCATTATGGCCATCACCTTCGCGGCAGGCGTGTTTATCATCTTGCAGGGTGTGCGCCTGATTCTGGCGGAAATTGTCCCGGCCTTTACCGGCTTCTCGGAAAAACTGGTGCCCAATGCGCGACCTGCGCTGGACTGCCCGGTGGTCTACCCGTATGCGCCAAACGCGGTGCTGATTGGCTTCCTGTTCAGCTTCCTCGGCGGGATTGTAGGCTTGTTCATCTGCGGTCAGTTTAGCTGGGTGCTGATCCTGCCGGGCGTCGTGCCGCATTTCTTCACCGGTGCAACGGCGGGCGTGTTTGGGAACGCCACCGGCGGACGTCGTGGGGCGATGATTGGCGCCTTTGCTAACGGCCTGCTGATCACCTTCCTGCCGGTCCTGCTGCTGCCTGTTCTGGGCGCGATTGGCTTTGCGAATACGACCTTCTCGGACGCCGACTTTGGCGCCGTCGGGATTGTGCTCGGCAACCTGGCGCGCTTCCTGTCGCCGCTTGCCATCACCGGACTGGTTGTTGTGTTGTTTGCGCTGCTGGTGGCCTACAACGTCTTCGCTAAAAACAAACCTGCCAGCGGTAACGCGCAGGAAAACCCCGGAGCCAAATCATGAATGAAAATGAAATAACCGAACTGGCGCGTCAGATCCGCCTTGAGACGCTGAAATCCCTGACGCAGCTGGGTTTTGGTCACTACGGCGGCAGCATGTCAGTCGTTGAAACACTGGCCGTTCTGTACGGCGCGGTAATGAAAATTGACCCGGCCGATCCGGACTGGCCAGAGCGCGATTACTTTGTGCTGTCGAAGGGACATGCGGGCCCGGCGCTGTACAGCACGCTGGCGATTAAGGGCTACTTCCCGATTGAAGAGCTGAGCACGCTAAACCAGAACGGAACGCGTCTGCCAAGCCACCCGGATCGCCTGAAAACACGCGGCGTGGATGCCACCACCGGATCGCTGGGTCAGGGGATCTCCATTGCAGGCGGCATGGCGCTGTCGCACAAGCTGGCAGAAAGGCCAAACCGGGTGTTTTGCATCGTTGGCGACGGGGAGCTGAACGAAGGGCAGTGCTGGGAAGCCTTCCAGTTTATTGCTCACCATCGACTGAACAATCTGACGGTGTTCGTGGACTGGAACAAACAGCAGCTCGACGGCGAGCTGGACGAAATCATCAGCGCCTTCGATCTGGAAGGCAAATTCCGCGCCTTTGGTTTTGACGTGGTGACGGTGAAGGGGGATGACATTCCGGCGCTGCTGGAGGTGACCGTACCGATCCCTGCGGCCGATGCGCGTCCGCGGGTGGTGATCCTCGACAGCATCAAAGGGCAAGGGGTGCCATACCTGGAACAGCTCAGCAACTCGCATCACCTGCGATTAACTGAGGAGAGCAAAGCAGCGCTCAACGAGACGATTCGCCAACTGGAGGCTTCACATGATTAAGGTTGCACCGACAGGACAGAAAGATTCGGTTGAGATGCGTAAGGTCTATGCGGGTTTTGTGGCAAAACAGATTGAGGCCGGGAGCGAGATTATTGCGCTCGAAGCGGATCTGATGAGCTCGATGGCGATGGACGGCGTAGCGCGTGATTATCCACAGCACGTCATCAACTGCGGCATTATGGAGGCCAACGTGATTGGGACGGCCGCCGGGCTGTCGCTCACCGGACGTAAGCCGTTCGTCCATACCTTTACCGCCTTTGCCAGCCGTCGCTGCTTCGACCAGCTGTTTATGTCCCTGGACTACCAGCGCAATAATGTGAAGGTGATTGCCTCGGATGCGGGCGTGACGGCCTGCCACAACGGCGGGACGCATATGTCGTTTGAGGATATGGGCATCGTGCGCGGTCTGGCGCATTCAGTAGTGCTGGAGGTGACCGATGCGGTGATGTTCGAAGATGTGCTGCGTCAGCTTATCGACCTGGAAGGCTTCTACTGGGTGCGGACCATCCGTAAACAGGCGCCGAGCGTCTATGCCCCGGGGTCAACCTTCACCATCGGCAAGGGCAACGTGCTGCGCGAGGGAACCGATATTACCCTGATTGCTAACGGCATTATGGTGGCGGAAGCGCTGGAGGCGGCGCGCCAGCTGGAGCAGGAGGGGGTAAGCGCAGCGGTCATCGACATGTTTACCCTGAAGCCCATCGATCGGATGCTGGTGAAAAATTATGCCGAGAAAACCAGGCGTATTGTGACCTGTGAAAACCACAGCATTCACAACGGGCTGGGGTCGGCGGTGGCGGAAGTGCTGGTGGAAACCTGTCCGGTGCCGATGCGGCGGGTTGGGGTGAAGGAGCGTTACGGTCAGGTAGGCACGCAGGACTTCCTGCAGAAGGAGTATGGCCTGACGGCACATGACATTGTGTCGGCGGCACGAGAGTTGCTGTAATAAAAAAGGCGACCGTTGAATGGTCGCCTTTTTTTGCCGGATGGCGCTTCGCTTATCCGGCCTACAAAACCCTGGGCCCGGTAAGCGCTAGCGCCACCGGGCTTTTTAGCTTACTGCTGCTGCGAAGACTGAATCGCCGTCAGCGCGATGGTGTAGACGATATCGTCAACCAGCGCACCACGAGACAGGTCGTTCACAGGCTTGCGCATACCTTGCAGCATTGGCCCGATGGAGATCAGGTCTGCTGAACGCTGTACCGCTTTATAGGTGGTGTTACCGGTGTTCAGATCCGGGAAGATGAACACGGTAGCGCGACCTGCAACCGGCGAGTTAGGCGCTTTAGATTTCGCAACGTCAGCCATTACTGCGGCATCGTACTGGAGCGGGCCGTCGATCATCAGATCCGGACGTTTTTCCTGCGCAATGCGGGTTGCTTCACGGACTTTCTCTACGTCGCTGCCTGCACCAGAAGTACCGGTGGAGTAGGAGAGCATCGCTACGCGCGGTTCGATGCCGAAGGCAGTCGCGGAGTCCGCAGACTGGATAGCGATTTCTGCCAGCTGCTCTGCGGTTGGGTCCGGGTTGATCGCGCAGTCGCCATAAACGTAAACCTGTTCAGGCAGCAGCATGAAGAACACGGAGGAGACCAGAGAGCTGCCCGGTGCGGTTTTGATCAGCTGCAACGGTGGACGGATAGTGTTCGCGGTGGTGTGAACCGCACCGGAAACCAGGCCGTCAACTTCGTCCTGCTCCAGCATCAGCGTACCCAGCACGACGTTGTCTTCCAGCTGCTCGCGCGCAACGGCTTCGGTCATGCCCTTGTTCTTACGCAGCTCAACCAGGCGGGCAACGTAGCTTTCGCGAACCACTTCCGGGTCAACGATCTCAATGCCAGCGCCCAGCTCAACGCCCTGAGACGCCGCAACGCGGTTGATCTCATCCGGGTTACCCAGCAGCACACAGGTCGCGATACCGCGCTCTGCACAGATGGCCGCCGCTTTAACGGTACGTGGTTCGTCACCTTCTGGCAGAACCACGCGTTTGCCCGCTTTACGCGCCAGCTCGGTCAGCTGGTAACGGAAGGCTGGAGGAGACAGACGACGGCTGCGCTCGGACGTCGCCGTCAGGGATTCGATCCAGTCTGCGTTGATGTAGCCCGCAACGTATTCCTGAACTTTCTCGATACGCTCGTGGTCATCAACCGGCACTTCGAGGTTGAAGCTTTGCAGGCTCAGGGAGGTCTGCCAGGTGTTGGTGTTCACCATGAATACTGGCAGGCCAGTGGCGAACGCACGTTCGCACAGCTTGCTGACGCGCGGGTCCATCTCGTAGGCACCGGTCAGCAGGATCGCACCGATTTCCACGCCGTTCATCGCAGCCAGGCACGCTGCAACCAGCACGTCTGGACGGTCAGCAGAGGTCACCAGCAGGGAACCTGCGCGGAAGTGTTCCAGCATGTGCGGAATGCTGCGCGCGCAGAAGGTCACGGACTTCACGCGGCGGGTGTTGATATCGCCTTCGTTAACGATGGTGGCATTCAGGTGACGCGCCATATCGATTGCACGGGTGGCAATCAGATCGAAGCTCCATGGCACCGCACCCAGCACCGGCAGTGGGCTGGAATCCTGCAGCTTAGCCGGGTCAACTTTGATGACTTTCGCTTTGGAAGAGTCGTCGAAGATTTCGGACAGGTCAGGACGCGTACGGCCCTGCTCATCAACCGGTGCGTTCAGCTTGTTAACAATCACGCCGGTGATGCTGGTGTTTTTCGCACCGCCGAAGCTGCTGCGCGTCAGTTCGATACGCTCTTTCAGCTGCTCTGGGGTGTCCGTGCCCTGAGACATCACGAAAACGATCTCTGCGTTCAGGGTTTTCGCGATTTCAAAGTTCAGAGACTGGGCAAACTGGTGTTTACGGGTCGGGACCAGGCCTTCAACCAGCACCACTTCAGCGTCCTGCGCGTTTGCGTGGTAGTTGGCGATGATCTCTTCCATCAGCACGTCTTTCTGGTTGCTGGAGAGCAGAGATTCAACGTGGCTCATCTTCAGCGGTTCAGCCGCTGGCAGATTGGAGTTCTTACGAACGATGGAGGTGGTCTGGTCTGGCGCATCGCCACCGGCACGTGGCTGGGCGATAGGCTTAAAGACGCTCAGACGAACGCCTTTGCGTTCCATAGCGCGGATCACGCCGAGGCTGACGCTGGTCAGGCCGACGCTGGTTCCGGTAGGGATCAGCATAATAGTACGGGACACGGTTTATCCTCTTTCGTTACCGCCGCGTTGGGCGGGCTACAAAACAGCACCGCCAGCATTGCTGGCGGTGTGGAATCAGGCAGTCAGGCGGCACGCGTCTTGCGCGATGACCAGCTCTTCGTTAGTTGGGATAACGATAGCCGGGCGGGTGCCTTCTTTGTTGATGAAGCCAGACTTGCCGAAGCGGGCAGCCAGGTTACGCTCGTGATCGACTTCGAAGCCCAGTACGCCCAGTTTGCCCAGGGACAGCTCACGTACCATTGCCGCGTTCTCACCGATGCCGCCGGTGAAGATAACCGCGTCCAGACGACCGTCCATCAGCGCGGTGTAAGAACCGATGTACTTCGCCAGACGGTGGCAATAAACGTCCATTGCACGTTTAGCGTCAGCTTTTTCTGCGTAGTTGTCTTCAACGTAACGGCAGTCGCTGGTGACTTCGGTCAGACCCAGCAGGCCAGACTCTTTGGTCAGCATTTTGTTGATGTCGTCAACGCTCATGCCCAGGGTGTCGTGCAGGTGGAAGATGATCGCCGGGTCGATATCACCGGAACGGGTACCCATCACCAGACCTTCCAGCGGGGTCAGACCCATAGAGGTATCAACACACTTACCGTTGCGGATAGCAGAAACAGAACCACCGTTGCCCAGGTGGCAGGTGATGATGTTGACTTCTTCAACCGGCTTGTTCAGTACTTTTGCGGCTTCCTGAGTCACATAGAAGTGGCTGGTGCCGTGTGCGCCGTAGCGACGTACGCCGTGCTCTTTGTACAGGCTGTATGGCAGGGCATAGAGGTAAGACTCTTCCGGCATGGTCTGATGGAACGCGGTGTCAAACACGGCCACGTTTTTATCTTTCAGATTCGGGAAGGATTTCAGTGCTTCAGCGATACCGATCAGGTGAGCCGGGTTATGCAGCGGTGCGAAAGACGCAGAGTCTTTGATGCCCTGAATCACAGAGTCGTCGATTACCACGGAGCTGGTGTATTTTTCGCCGCCGTGGACGATACGGTGACCAATCGCAGTCAGCTGAGCAGACAGTTCTGGTTTTTGTGCCAGAATAGTGTTAACGATAAAGTTCAGCGCTTCACTGTGAGCGGCGCCTGCACCTAAAGCCGCTTCTTGTTTGCTGCCGTCCATCTTCCACTTGATACGTGCTTCAGGCAGATGGAAACATTCGGCCAAACCAGAGAGGTACTCATCACCGTTGAGCGCATCGATGATGGCGAATTTCAGTGAAGAGCTACCGCAGTTCAGAACCAGTACTAACTTACTCGACATGGAAGTACCTATAATTGATACGTGGCTAAAAAAACGTCAATGAGTCTAAAGCGTAACGCATGCTGACTCAGACATTTATGATTAACATCATGCCAAACGAACATTCTGGCAGGATGGAAGAAATACCTATGATTTTAAGCCATTTTGAACATTTTTCAGACAATGGCATAATATGCGATAATTTGACGAGTTAACGCTTCTCGTCTACGGCCTATCAGGCTGGCACAGGATACCCGATACGGGGTAGCGATGACAAAATATTTTGAACGTTGTCATAGCCTGTTGTGGTTTTGCACGAAAATTTTAATTTTTATATGTGAAGTTGAGGTACAGCCATGTCAACACCTGAAATCCCGTCCGTGAACTTTTTTAGTCTGTTTCGTCGGGGACAGCATTACGCAAAGACATGGCCGATGGAAAAGCGCCTCGCGCCCATGTTTATTGAAAATCGCACTATTCGCGCCACGCGCTATGCGATTCGCTTTATGCCCCCGATCGCTGTCTTTACTCTTTGCTGGCAAATTGCGCTGGGTGGACAGCTTGGACCTGCCGTCGCGACTGCGCTCTTTGCGTTAAGCCTGCCGATGCAGGGATTGTGGTGGTTAGGTAAACGTTCCGTCACGCCACTTCCGCCTTCTATTTTACACTGGTTTTATGAAGTGCGTGGAAAACTGGAGGAGGCCGGCCAGGCGCTCGCCCCGGTTGAAGGCAAGCCGGATTATCAGGCGCTGGCGGACACCCTCAAGCGCGCGTTTAAACAGCTTGATAAAACATTCCTCGATGACTTGTGATTGATCATCGAAACGACGACCAAAAGAAGGCACAGTAACAATCAGTTACCGTGTCTTTTTTTTACAGTGCAATGCGCTACAGGAGTCGAAAGATGGAAATGACCCATGCTCAACGTCTGATTTTGTCTAACCAGTACAAGATGATGACTATGCTTGATCCCGATAACGCTGCGCGCTACAGCCGCCTGCAAACCATTGTTGAACGTGGTTTTGGCTTGCAGATGCGCGAACTGGATCGCGAATTTGGCGAACTGAAAGAGGAAACCTGCCGTATCGTTATCGACATCATGGAGATGTACCATGCGCTGCATGTGTCCTGGACCAATCTGAAAGACCAGCAGTCCATTGATGAGCGCCGCGTAACGTTCCTGGGCTTTGATGCCGCGACAGAAGCGCGCTATCTGAGCTATGTGCGCTTTATGGTGAACACCGAAGGGCGCTACACTCATTTTGATGCGGGTACGCACGGCTTCAACGCCCAGACCCCGATGTGGGATAAGTATCAACGTATGCTGAGCGCGTGGCACGCCTGTCCGCGTCAGTACCATTTAAGCAGCAACGAAATTCAACAAATCATTAATGCCTGACGGAGGTGCGTGTGCAGTGTAAAGGTTTTCTGTTTGATCTGGACGGTACGCTGGTGGATTCGCTGCCGGTAGTGGAGCGTTCCTGGTGTCATTGGGCCGACAGGCACGGCATTGACCATCAGGATGTACTGAATTTCATCCATGGCAAACAGGCCATTACCTCATTGCGGCACTTCCTGGCGGGACGTCCTGAGGAAGAGATTCAGGCGGAGTTCAAATATCTGGAGCAGATTGAAGCTACCGACACTGAGGGCATCACCGCGCTGCCCGGTGCGCGCGAATTGCTTGAGCATCTGAATGAAGCGCAGATCCCGTGGGCTATCGTCACCTCCGGCTCGGTTCCTGTCGCGCATGCCCGCCATAAGGCGGCCGGTTTACCGACGCCGGACGTCTTCATTACCGCTGAGCGCGTAAAGCGCGGCAAGCCCGAACCGGATGCGTTTCTGCTCGGCGCTGAACTGCTCGGCCTTGCGCCAGCGGAGTGCGTGGTGGTGGAAGACGCGGCGGCAGGCGTGCTGGCCGGGCTGAACGCCGGAAGCCACGTCATTGCCGTTAACGTCCCGGCGGGGTCCCCCCGGCTGGAGGAGGCAGATTTTGTGCTTAATACTCTGACCGCCATCGACGTCTCGAAGGCATCAGACGGCGTTGTAACCGTCTCGCTAAAAATGTAATCCCATGATATAGCCCCGCATTACCGGGGCTTTTTTATGGCAGAATTGCTTCTCCTCCACTGACAAGGACATGTTGTGAACGGTGAACTGATTTGGGTCCTGAGCCTGCTGTTAATCGCCATCATTCTTTTTGCCACGGGCAAGGTGCGCATGGATGCCGTCGCCCTGTTTGTGATTGTCGCGTTCGTTCTGAGCGGTACCCTTTCCCTGCCGGAAGCCTTTTCCGGGTTTAGCGATCCCAACGTTATTTTGATTGCCGCCCTGTTTATTATTGGCGACGGGCTGGTACGCACCGGCGTGGCGACGATGATGGGGTCTTGGCTGGTTAAAGTGGCGGGCAGCAGCGAAACCAAAATGCTGATTTACCTGATGCTGACGGTCGCCGGACTGGGTGCGTTTATGAGCTCGACGGGGGTCGTGGCCATCTTTATTCCGGTTGTGCTGAGCGTCTGCATGAGGATGCAGATCTCCCCGTCGCGGCTGATGATGCCGTTGAGCTTTGCCGGGCTCATCAGCGGCATGATGACGCTGGTCGCGACCCCGCCGAACCTCGTCGTGAACAGCGAACTGATCCGTGAGGGGCTTGAGGGGTTTAGCTTTTTCAGCGTCACGCCGATCGGGCTGGTTGTACTGGTGATGGGCATTATCTATATGCTGTTGACCCGTTTCGCGCTGAAAGGGGAGAAGCAGGACAAAGCCAAAGAGGGCTGGAAGCGGCGAACTTTTCGCGATTTGATCAAAGAGTACCGTCTGACCGGGCGCGCCCGTCGGCTGGCTATCCGCCCCGGTTCGCCGATGATAGGCCAGCGGCTGGACGACCTTAAGCTACGCGAACGCTATGGCGCGAACGTCATCGGGGTTGAGCGCTGGCGTCGTTTTCGTCGGGTAATCGTTAACGTGAATGGGGTGTCAGAGTTTCGCGCGCGTGACGTCCTGCTGATTGATATGTCCACCGCGGACGTGGATCTGCGAGAGTTTTGTAGCGAGCAGCTGCTGGAGCCGATGGTGCTGCGCGGCGAGTATTTCTCCGACCGGGCGCTGGATGTGGGAATGGCCGAGGTGTCGCTGATCCCGGAATCGGAGTTATTGGGCAAAACCGTGCGCGAAATCGGCTTTCGTACCCGCTATGGTCTCAACGTGGTGGGCCTGAAGCGCGATGGCGTAGCCCTTGAAGGGGCGGTGGTGGATGAGCCGATCCTGCTGGGGGATATCTTCCTCGTGGTCGGCAACTGGAAACTGATTAGCCAGCTCGGGCAGAAAGGCCGCGATTTTGTGGTGCTGAATATGCCGATTGAAGAGAGCGACGCGTCACCGGCGCACAGTCAGGCGCCCCATGCGATTTTTTGCCTGGTGTTGATGGTCGCGTTGATGCTGACGGACGAGATCCCTAACCCGGTGGCGGCGATAATCGCCTGTCTGTTAATGGGCAAATTCCGCTGTATCGACGCCGAAAGCGCTTACAAAGCGATTCACTGGCCAAGCATCATTCTCATCGTTGGGATGATGCCCTTCACCCTGGCGCTACAGAAAACCGGCGGGGTGGATTTGATCGTAAAAGGCTTAATGGACGCGGGCGGGGGATATGGTCCGTACCTGATGATGGTTTGCCTGTTCGTCATGTGCGCCACCATTGGTTTGTTCATCTCCAATACCGCAACGGCGGTGCTGATGGCGCCTATTGCGCTGGCGATGGCAAAATCGATGGGCGTTTCGCCCTATCCGTTTGCGATGGTGGTAGCGATGGCGGCGTCCGCGGCATTTATGACGCCGGTATCTTCCCCGGTCAATACCCTGGTGCTGGGGCCGGGAAACTATCGATTCAGCGATTTTGTAAAGCTGGGCGTGCCGTTCACCGTGCTGGTGATGCTGGTATGCGTGGTGCTGATTCCGGTGTTATTCCCGTTCTGAGAACATCGCCGGGTGGCGGCTACGCCTTACCCGGCCTACGTGATTCGTAGGCCCTGCAAGCGCAGCGCCGCTGGGCGAAAAACTACAGCGGCGAATCCTTGCTAATCTCATCCAGCGACTTCGTGAAATTGGCGTGCCGTTCACCGTGCTGGTGATGCTGGTATGCGTGGTGCTGATTCCGGTGTTATTCCCGTTCTGAGAACATTGCCGGGTGACGGCTACGCCTTACCCGGCCTACGTGATCCGTAGGCCCTGCAAGCGCAGCGCCGCTGGGCGAAAAACTACAGCGGTGAATCCTGACTGATCTCATCCAGCGACAAATGGAAGCTCGGCACAAACACCTGCATAAAGTAATCCATCTCTTCGCTACGGCGGGAGTCGAGCGTTTTCTCCAGGCGCGTTTTCGCCAGCAGGAACTCGTTATTCCCCGCGGATAACTCTTCCAGACATTTCAGGTAGGCGCACAGCGCATCGGCCTGCTTAACCAGGGATTTCTCCTCTTCCGTATACTGATGCTCGTCGATCAGCGGCCCGAAGATATCACGCAGCTCATCAGGCACCATATCGATCAGCTTCTGCTGGGCAATCTTCTCAATGGCCTTATATTCCTGGGCAATCTGCGAGTTGAAATATTTCACCGGCGTAGGCAGATCCCCGGTCAGCACTTCCGATGCATCGTGGTACAACGCCAGCAGGGCGATACGTTCGGCATTAACCTGCCCGTTGAATTTGCGGTTTTTAATCGCGGCCAGCGCATGAGCGACCATAGCAACCTGCAAACTGTGCTCAGACACATTTTCAGTGCGCACGTTGCGCATCAGCGGCCAGCGGTTGATGAGTTTCAGGCGGGAGAGGTGGGCAAAGAAATGACTCTGACTCATAGGTTACCTTATGTCTTCACTGCGACGGACTTCATTGTGCGGGGAGGGGAGGGAAGATGCAAATTTGCAGATGTTACAGGCCGGGTAAGCGCAGCGCCACCCGGCGGAAAGTCAGCGTTACTGATGGTACCCCGAGAGGAATCGTCCGAAGCGGCTGATGGCCATTTCGAGATCGTCTTCGCGCGGCAGGGTTACAATACGCACGTGATCCGGCCACGGCCAGTTAAACGCCGTCCCCTGAACCAGCAGCACTTTTTCCTGCAACAGGAAGTCGAGCACCATTTTCTGGTCGTCGTGAATATTGAAGCGCTTCGCGTCGATTTTCGGGAACATATACAGCGCGCCGTTAGGCTTCACGCAGGAGACGCCCGGAATATCATTAATTAATTCCCATGCACGGTTGCGCTGTTCATAGAGGCGGCCGCCTGGAACGATAAACTCGCTGATGCTTTGATAGCCCCCGAGTGCTGTCTGGATCGCATGTTGCGCCGGTACGTTGGCGCACAGACGCATGGATGCCAGCATCTCCAGCCCTTCAATGTAGCCTTTCGCATGTTTTTTCGGACCGTTCAGTACCATCCAGCCCTGACGGAAACCGGCAACGCGGTAAGTTTTAGACAGTCCGTTAAAGGTGACCGTCAGCAGATCGGGCGCCAGCGCGGCGATAGAGTGGTGCTGCGCCGCGTCGTACAGGATCTTGTCGTAAATCTCGTCGGCAAAGATGATCAGGTTGTGCAGGCGGGCGATCTCGACGATCTCCATCAGCAGCTCTTTTGAATAGACCGCGCCCGTCGGGTTATTCGGGTTAATGATCACGATTCCCCGGGTGCGCGGTGTTATTTTGGCGCGAATGTCATCCAGATCCGGGAACCAGTCCGACGATTCATCGCAAAGATAGTGCACCGCTTTACCGCTGGAGAGCGATACCGCAGCCGTCCACAGCGGATAGTCTGGAGCGGGAACCAGCATTTCATCGCCGCTGTTCAGGAGCGCCTGCATCGCCTGAACGATCAGCTCCGAGACACCGTTGCCAATGTAGATATCTTCAACGGTGACGTCGCGCATACCGCGAGCCTGATAGTGCTGCATAATGGCTTTACGGGCGGAATAAAGCCCTTTTGAATCGCAGTAGCCTTGTGCAGTGGGCAGGTTACGGATCACATCCACCAGGATCTCATCCGGCGCTTCAAAACCAAATGGCGCGGGGTTGCCGATGTTGAGTTTCAGAACCTTATTGCCTTCCTCTTCAAGGCGTTTTGCCTCTTTGAGTACCGGGCCACGGATGTCGTAACAGACGTTGTCGAGCTTGCTGGATTTTTCGATAGGGGACATGAACCTTTAACCTTTTCGCTATTATTGCAACTTCCTGCCGTGGAAGCAGCACGGAACAATGTACTCCCACCGCGCTTCGTTTTGAAGGGCGCACAGAAGAAGATTTTGTCCAACCAGGCAGCACTGCTGTGATTGCTTAATCTAATGATGGAGTGATTTTGCGCCTGAAATTACCGTGAAAACGCTTATTGTTGGGTTTTTTATGCTGAAAGTTTCACATAAATATTAATATTATTCTGATTTAAATAAAAAGACGATCCGGGCTGAAGCGTTAGTCCCCCTGAGTGACCATTCGTAAAACCTGAATGCTGAGATACAGTTTGCTCTATTAGCAAAGCCAGGTTAAAAGTTACTCATGTGAAATTAATGTTAAGTGTTATTAATGAATGGCCTGAATCTAAATTAAACTTTATTTATTATTAACGACGAAAATGCAACTTTCGTTAATTTTAATAAAAAGAGTGTAGTTGCTTATCATTGGCGTTAAATCCGTTATATTGCAATAAGACTTATAAATATAGTGGATTTGGGTTAAGATGTGTTTTGGGAATGCAGCGTAGCGATAGGCCTGTTACGTATATCAGCTTCTGCCTTCCTGTATTAATCGATTGTTATTGTTAAAGTAATCTCTGGCTGATTGGGTAAGTCACATCTTGCTACGCTGGCAACGCCGCGATATAGATGGCAGAAAACATGTCTTACTCTTAATGGAATTTACATCTACCTTCAGATAACGAAATATCCTGAACGCAAGAGAATAAAAATAACGTCATGAAACGTGATTTCTGACTGTTGATATACCAAAGTACAATAACTATCTGTCAGGCAGTCTGCCGGGCCGGGACGCGAGGGAAACTCTTCAGAAGGAATTGCTTAACTGTTACACACAGCTTCAACCCGGGCAGCTCCGCACGAGCAACCTGAAAGTGAAAAGATATGATAAATGCAAATCGTCCGATAATGAATCTCGACCTCGATCTGCTGAGAACGTTTGTTGCGGTCGCCGATCTCAACACTTTTGCAGCAGCTGCTGCCGCCGTTTGCCGTACCCAGTCCGCCGTGAGTCAGCAAATGCAGCGGCTGGAACAACTGGTTGGTAAAGAGCTTTTTGCGCGTCATGGACGTAATAAGCTTTTAACAGAACATGGTATTCAGCTTCTGGGTTATGCCAGAAAGATACTGCGCTTTAATGATGAAGCCTGTATGTCATTAATGTTTAGCAACCTTCAGGGAGTGTTAACATTAGGGGCGTCAGATGAATCAGCAGATACCATTTTGCCCTTCCTTCTCAACCGAATTAGCTCGGTTTATCCGAAGCTTGCCCTGGACGTTAGCGTTAAACGCAATGCCTTCATGGTTGAGATGCTGAAAGAAAACGAGGTTGACCTGGTGGTCACCACGCATCGACCTGGCCAGTATGACTGCCTGACGCTGCGTACTTCTCCTACGCACTGGTACTGTGCCGCGGAGTACGTATTGCAAAAAGGTGAGCCAATACCCCTGGTCCTGCTGGACGATCCTAGTCCGTTCCGCGATATGGTGCTGACTGCGCTCAACGAAGCCAGTATTCCGTGGCGCCTGGCGTACGTTGCGTCAACGTTGCCTGCGGTACGAGCGGCAGTGAAGGCCGGACTTGGCGTAACAGCCCGTCCGGTGGAGATGATGAGCCCCGATCTGCGTGTGCTGGGTCAATCTGAGGGACTCCCGTCGTTGCCGGATACGGAGTACCTGCTGTGCCATAATGCCGCCAGCAACAACGAGCTAGCGAAAGTGGTATTCGAGGCAATGGAAAACTACCACAATCCATGGCAGTACGCGCCTGTTACTCCGGAAGGAGGGGATGACTCCCTGATTGTGGAAAGGGATTTTGAGTGATCATTCCCCCAAAATTCTCGTAACAAAATGTAAGTGCAAAAAAGAGCCACTCGCATGATTTTTTCCTGCGGGTGGTTTTTTTTGCTATTCATAACCGCGAACGGAGCAGGGTTAAAGCAAATACCGCTTATTTATCAATGCAGAAAATGCTTTTGGTTAAGTTGTAAACGATACCTCTTCTAACTTGCTTAATACCCCGCCGATGTTAAAAAAACAGGAAATATGTTGCTGTTTTTTTGATTGAATTAACAAAAGCGTGTCTCAGATCAAGAAAATACTCCCATTTGGGGGGAGGAATCGTTGGCAAATCCTGTCAAAATAGGAGGGTTATTTTTTTTACTTCCAAAACGGACACGATTCAACAAGATGCATTTGACGTAAAGTCATGTACCCACCAGGGTTAAAGGGCACCAAATGTTAATGAGAATCGCACGTTGTAATTTAATGTGAAGAAACCTTTGTTAAAGTTGACAAAAGGTTATAGAAAGGAGTAAAAAACCCCATCATTTTGCTGTCTATGTCTCATTTCTGACAGTTAGTGTAAGGTTATTTTGTTCCTCCCCATGAATCGATGTGATGCCCATCTGCCAGCAAGAGCAGTGTCGTCGGTATCACTTTTGATGAGTAAGCAATGAGTATGTCAACATCCACAGAAGTCATCGCTCATCACTGGGCATTCGCAATCTTTCTTATTGTAGCCATTGGCCTGTGCTGCCTGATGTTAGTCGGCGGCTGGTTCCTGGGCGGTCGCGCCCGCGCAAGGCACAAAAACACACCTTTCGAATCAGGTATTGATTCAGTAGGTACCGCTCGCTTACGCCTGTCTGCCAAGTTCTACCTGGTAGCCATGTTCTTCGTCATTTTCGACGTGGAAGCGCTTTACCTCTTCGCGTGGTCTACCTCGATTCGCGAAAGTGGTTGGGTGGGCTTTGTCGAGGCCGCAATTTTCATTTTAGTGTTACTGGCCGGTCTGGTTTATCTGGTGCGTATTGGCGCGCTGGACTGGACACCTGTGCGTTCACGCCGTGAACACATCAACCCGGAAAACAGTATCTCTAATCGTCAGCAGTAACAGCGAGGCAATAAGATGGATTATACGCTCACCCGCATAGATCCTAACGGTGAGAATGACCGTTACCCCCTGCAAAAACAGGAGATCGTAACCGACCCCCTGGAGCAAGAAGTCAACAAAAGCGTGTACATGGGCAAACTCGAACATGCCATGCACGATATGGTCAACTGGGGTCGTAAGAACTCCATCTGGCCATACAACTTTGGCCTTTCTTGCTGCTACGTTGAAATGGTGACGTCATTCACTGCGGTGCATGACGTTGCGCGTTTTGGGGCCGAGGTACTGCGTGCTTCTCCACGTCAGGCTGACCTGATGGTGGTGGCCGGAACCTGCTTTACCAAGATGGCACCGGTTATTCAGCGTCTTTATGACCAGATGCTGGAGCCAAAATGGGTAATCTCCATGGGCGCATGTGCAAACTCCGGCGGTATGTACGACATTTATTCCGTTGTGCAGGGCGTTGATAAGTTCATTCCGGTGGATGTGTACATCCCGGGCTGCCCGCCGCGTCCAGAGGCCTATATGCAGGCGCTGATGCTGCTGCAGGAGTCAATCGGTAAAGAACGCCGTCCGCTCTCCTGGGTAGTTGGCGATCAAGGTGTCTATCGCGCGAACATGCAGTCTGAGCGCGAGCGTAAACGTGGTGAACGTATTGCCGTCACCAACCTGCGTACGCCTGACGAAATTTAATTTGCGCCTGTGGGCCTGGAGAACACCTTCGCATATCACTACTCAAATAGCGCGAAGCCAGGCTTAACAGTCACCACGGACCATTTGCAATGGTGAACAATATGACCGACTTAACCGCGCAAGAAGCCGCCTGGCAGACCCGGGATCATCTCGATGACCCCGTCATTGGCGAACTGCGCAACCGTTTTGGGCCGGATGCCTTTACTGTTCAGGCCACCCGCACCGGGGTACCCGTTGTTTGGGTGAAGCGTGAGCAATTACTGGAAGTTGTCGATTTCCTCAAGAAATTGCCAAAACCTTACGTCATGCTGTTTGACTTACACGGCATGGACGAACGTCTGAGAACGCACCGCCAGGGTCTCCCTGCTGCGGATTTTTCCGTTTTCTACCACCTGATCTCAATAGACCGCAACACGGATATCATGCTCAAGGTGGCATTGTCTGAAAACGACATGCATCTGCCGACGATCACCAAACTTTTCCCAAACGCTAACTGGTACGAGCGTGAAACCTGGGAAATGTTCGGCATGACCTTCGACGGCCACCCGCATCTGACGCGCATCATGATGCCGCAGACCTGGACCGGCCACCCGCTGCGTAAAGACTACCCGGCACGCGCCACCGAATTCGACCCGTTTGAGCTGACCAAAGCCAAGCAGGATCTGGAGATGGAAGCGCTGACCTTCAAGCCGGAAGACTGGGGCATGAAGCGCGGCACCGAAAACGAGGACTTCATGTTCCTTAACCTCGGTCCAAACCACCCGTCTGCGCACGGTGCATTCCGTATTATTCTTCAGCTTGACGGCGAAGAGATTGTCGACTGCGTGCCTGACATTGGCTACCACCACCGTGGTGCTGAGAAGATGGGCGAGCGTCAGTCCTGGCACAGCTACATTCCGTATACTGACCGTATCGAATACCTCGGCGGCTGCGTAAACGAGATGCCATACGTGCTGGCCGTTGAGAAACTGGCAGGCATCACCGTCCCGGATCGCGTTAACGTGATTCGCGTGATGCTGTCTGAACTGTTCCGTATTAACAGCCACCTGCTGTACATCTCCACGTTCATTCAGGACGTCGGCGCGATGACGCCGGTCTTCTTCGCCTTTACCGACCGTCAGAAAATCTACGATCTGGTGGAAGCGATTACCGGTTTCCGTATGCACCCGGCCTGGTTCCGCATCGGCGGCGTGGCGCACGATCTGCCGCGCGGCTGGGACCGCCTGCTGCGTGAATTCCTCGACTGGATGCCGAAACGTCTGGCGTCTTACGAGAAAGCCGCGCTGCGTAACTCCATCCTGAAAGGCCGCTCCCAGGGCGTTGCCGCCTACGGCGCGAAAGAGGCGCTGGAGTGGGGAACCACAGGTGCTGGCCTGCGCGCAACCGGTATTGATTTCGACGTGCGTAAAGCCCGTCCTTACTCTGGCTACGAGAACTTCGACTTTGAAGTCCCGGTTGGCGGCGGCGTTTCCGACTGCTACACCCGCGTGATGCTGAAAGTGGAAGAGCTGCGCCAGAGCCTGCGCATCCTTGAGCAGTGCCTCAACAACATGCCGGAAGGCCCGTTCAAGGCGGATCACCCGCTGACGACGCCGCCACCGAAAGAGCGCACGCTGCAACATATCGAAACCCTGATCACCCACTTCTTGCAGGTTTCCTGGGGCCCGGTCATGCCGGCACAAGAATCCTTCCAGATGATTGAAGCGACCAAGGGTATCAACAGCTACTACCTCACCAGCGACGGCAGCACCATGAGCTACCGTACCCGCGTGCGTACGCCAAGCTTTGCGCACCTGCAGCAGATCCCGGCCGCCATTCGCGGCAGTCTGGTCTCCGACCTGATTGTGTATCTGGGTAGTATCGATTTTGTTATGTCAGATGTGGACCGCTAATTATGCACGAGAATCAACAACCACAAACCGAGGCTTTTGAGCTGAGTGAAGCAGAGCGTGCCGCCATTGAGCACGAGATGCACCACTACGAAGACCCGCGTGCGGCGTCCATTGAAGCGCTGAAAATCGTACAGAAACAGCGTGGTTGGGTGCCGGATGGGGCGATCTATGAGATCGCAAAAGTGCTGGGCATTCCGGCAAGTGACGTAGAAGGCGTAGCCACGTTCTACAGCCAGATCTTCCGTCAGCCGGTCGGCCGCCATGTGATCCGCTACTGTGACAGCGTTGTCTGCCACATTACCGGTTATCAGGGCATTCAGGCTGCGATTGAGAAGAAACTTAATATTAAGCCGGGCCAGACCACGTTCGACGGACGCTTTACCCTGCTGCCAACCTGCTGCCTGGGTAACTGCGACAAGGGACCGACCATGATGATTGATGAGGACACTCACAGCCATCTGACGCCGGAAGCGATTCCTGACCTGCTGGAGCAGTACAAATGAAAACTGTAATTCGTACTGCTGAGACGCATCCGCTGACCTGGCGTCTGCGCGATGACAAACAGCCGGTCTGGCTCGACGAATATCAGAGCAAAAACGGCTATGCCGGTGCGCGTAAAGCCCTCGGCGGCATGGCGCCAGACGACATCGTTAATGCGGTGAAAGAGTCTGGCCTGAAAGGGCGCGGCGGTGCGGGCTTCTCCACCGGTCTGAAGTGGAGCCTGATGCCGAAAGATGAATCCATGAACATCCGTTACCTGCTGTGTAACGCCGATGAAATGGAGCCGGGTACCTATAAAGACCGCCTGCTGATGGAACAGCTGCCGCACCTGCTGGTGGAAGGCATGCTGATCTCCGCGTTCGCGCTGAAAGCGTACCGTGGCTACATCTTCCTGCGCGGCGAATACATCGAAGCGGCTGAAAACCTGCGTCGCGCGATTGCCGAAGCCACTGAAGCCGGACTGCTGGGTAAAAACATCCTGGGCACCGGGTTTGACTTCGAGCTGTTCGTGCACACCGGTGCCGGGCGTTATATCTGCGGTGAAGAAACCGCGCTAATTAACTCCCTGGAAGGCCGCCGCGCGAACCCGCGCTCCAAGCCACCGTTCCCGGCAAGCTCCGGCGTGTGGGGTAAACCGACCTGTGTAAACAACGTCGAAACCCTGTGTAACGTTCCGGCTATCCTTGCGAACGGCGTGGAGTGGTATCAGGGCATCTCATCAAGTAAAGATGCCGGTACCAAGCTGATGGGCTTCTCCGGTCGCGTGAAGAATCCCGGCGTCTGGGAGCTGCCGTTCGGCACCACCGCACGTGAAATTCTTGAAGACTACGCCGGCGGCATGCGCGATGGCCTGAAATTCAAAGCCTGGCAGCCGGGTGGGGCAGGGACAGACTTCTTAACCGAAGCCCACCTTGACCTGCCAATGGAGTTCGAAAGCATTGGTAAAGCAGGCAGCCGTCTGGGTACCGCGCTGGCGATGGCCGTCGACCACGAGATCGGCATGGTATCCCTGGTGCGTAACCTGGAAGAGTTCTTCGCCCGCGAGTCCTGCGGCTGGTGTACACCATGCCGTGACGGTCTGCCGTGGAGCGTGAAGATCCTGCGCGCTATCGAACGTGGCGAAGGCCAGCCTGGCGATATCGAGACACTTGAGCAACTGTGTCGATTCTTAGGGCCAGGTAAAACCTTCTGTGCCCACGCACCGGGTGCCGTCGAGCCGCTGCAGAGCGCGATTAAATATTTCCGCGACGAATTCGAAGCAGGCATCAAGCAGCCGTTCAGCAATACCCATTCTATCAATGGTATTCAGCCGAACCTGCTGAAAGCACGCTGGTAAAAACAGAATTTTGATTAACGCTCGGTTTCGGCCGAGCCAACTGGAAGCATGCTAATGGCTACGATTCATGTAGACGGCAAAGAATACGAAGTCAACGGGGCGGACAACCTGCTGGAAGCTTGTCTGTCTCTTGGCCTCGATATTCCGTACTTTTGCTGGCATCCGGCGCTGGGCAGCGTCGGTGCTTGCCGCCAGTGTGCGGTGAAGCAATATCAAAACGCGGAAGACACGCGTGGTCGACTGGTGATGTCCTGTATGACGCCAGCCACCGAAGGCACTTTTATTTCGATTGATGACGAAGAAGCCAAACAGTTCCGCGAAAGCGTAGTGGAGTGGTTGATGACCAACCACCCACACGACTGTCCGGTGTGTGAGGAGGGGGGTAACTGCCACCTTCAGGATATGACCGTCATGACCGGTCACAGCTTCCGTCGCTATCGCTTTACCAAGCGTACCCACCGAAATCAGGATCTGGGGCCGTTCATCTCTCACGAAATGAACCGCTGCATCGCCTGCTACCGCTGCGTGCGTTACTACAAAGATTATGCAGACGGTCAGGATCTGGGCGTGTATGGCGCGCATGACAACGTTTACTTCGGTCGTCCGGAAGACGGTACGCTTGAAAGCGAATTCTCCGGTAACCTGGTAGAAATCTGCCCGACCGGCGTGTTCACGGATAAAACCCACTCCGAGCGTTACAACCGTAAATGGGACATGCAGTTTGCGCCAAGCATCTGCCAGCAGTGCTCCCTCGGCTGTAACACCAGCCCGGGTGAACGTTACGGTGAACTGCGTCGTATCGAAAACCGTTACAACGGTACCGTTAACCACTACTTCCTCTGCGATCGCGGTCGTTTTGGCTATGGCTATGTGAACCTGAAAGACCGTCCGCGTCAGCCGGTTCAGCGCCGTGGCGACGACGTCATTACCCTCAACGCTGAACAGGCGATGCAGGGCGCGGCAGATATTCTGCGCCAGTCGAAGAAAGTGATCGGCATCGGCTCCCCGCGCGCCAGCATCGAAAGCAACTTCGCGCTGCGCGAGCTGGTTGGGGCGGAAAACTTCTATACCGGTATCGCCCATGGCGAGCAGGAACGTCTGCAACTGGTGCTGAAAGTGCTGCGTGAAGGCGGTGTACACACGCCTGCGCTGCGCGAAATCGAATCCTATGATGCGGTTCTGGTGCTCGGGGAAGACCTGACGCAGACCGGCGCACGCGCGGCTCTGGCGGTTCGTCAGGCGGTGAAGGGCAAAGCACGTGAAATGGCAGCAGCGCAGAAAGTGGCTGACTGGCAGATTGCGGCGATCCTCAACATCGGCCAGCGCGCGAAGCATCCTCTGTTTGTGACTAACGTCGACAACACCCGTCTGGACGATATCGCCGCGTGGACCTACTGCGCGCCGGTTGAAGATCAGGCGCGCCTCGGCTTTGCCATTGCCCACGCGCTGGACAGCAACTCGCCGGCCGTTGAACTGGATCGCGACCTGCAGAACAAGGTCGACGTGATTGTTCAGGCGCTGGCGGGGGCGAAAAAACCACTGATCATTTCCGGTACCAACGCCGGTAGCGCTGAAATCATTCAGGCCGCAGCGAACGTTGCCAAAGCCCTGAAGGGCCGTGGCGCTGACGTCGGTGTGACCATGATTGCCCGTGCGGTGAACAGCATCGGACTGGGCATGATTGGTGGCGGCTCGCTGGAAGAAGCGTTAAGCGAACTGGAATCCGGTTCTGCTGATGTGGTGGTAGTGCTGGAAAATGACCTGCATCGCCACGCTTCCGCCGCTCGCGTTGACGCCGCGCTCTCCAAAGCACCGCTGGTGATGGTTATCGACCATCAGCGCACCGCGATCATGGACAAAGCACACCTGGTGCTCTCTGCTGCAAGCTTCGCAGAAAGCGACGGGACGGTGATCAACAACGAAGGCCGCGCACAGCGCTTCTTCCAGGTTTATGACCCGGCCTACTACGACAGCAACACCGTGATGCTGGAAAGCTGGCGCTGGCTGCACTCTCTGCACAGCACCGTGCAGAGCCGTGAAGTGGACTGGACGCAGCTCGACCACGTTATCGACGCGGTTGTTGAGAAACTGCCTCAGCTGGCGGGCATTAAAGACGCCGCGCCTGACGCAAGCTTCCGTATTCGCGGCCAGAAACTGGCGCGTGAGCCGCACCGCTACAGCGGTCGTACTGCGATGCGTGCCAACATCAGCGTGCACGAACCGCGTCAGCCGCAGGATAAAGACACCATGTTCGCCTTCTCGATGGAAGGGAACAACCAGCCGTCTGCGCCGCGTTCGCAAATCCCGTTTGCATGGGCACCGGGCTGGAACTCCCCGCAGGCATGGAACAAATTCCAGGCTGAAGTGGGTGGTCATCTGCGCCACGGCGATCCGGGCGTGCGTCTGATTGAAGCCTCCGAAACCGGTCTGGACTTCTTCTCTACCGTTCCGGAACGTTTCCAGGCACAGGAAGGCCACTGGCGTATTGCGCCGTACTACCATCTGTTCGGTAGCGACGAAATGTCCCAGCGTTCTCCGGTATTCCAGCAGCGTATGCCGCAGCCGTACATCAAGCTCAACCCGGCGGATGCCGCGAAGCTTGGCGTTAACGCGGGTGCGAACATTGCCTTTAGCTACGACGGCCAGACAATCAGCCTGCCGCTGATTATTTCTGAAAGCCTGTCAGCAGGGCAGGTGGGTCTGCCGATGGGTATGCCTGGCATCGCGCCGGTCCTGGCGGGTGCGCATCTTGATAACCTTCAGGAGGCAAAAGCATGAGTTGGTTAACGCCGGATCTTATCGACATCCTGCTGAGCATTCTGAAAGCGGTCGTCATTCTGCTGGTGGTCGTCACCTGCGGCGCGTTCATGAGCTTTGGTGAACGTCGTCTGCTCGGTCTGTTCCAGAACCGTTACGGACCGAACCGCGTGGGCTGGGGTGGTTCACTCCAGCTGGTGGCGGACATGATCAAGATGTTCTTTAAAGAGGACTGGGTTCCGCGCTTCTCGGACCGCGTGATCTTTACGCTGGCACCGATGATCGCCTTTACCTCGCTGCTGCTGGCGTTTGCTATCGTTCCCGTCAGCCCAACCTGGGTGGTGGCTGACCTGAACATCGGCATTCTGTTCTTCCTGATGATGGCAGGCCTCGCGGTGTACGCGGTGCTGTTCGCAGGCTGGTCCAGTAACAACAAATACTCGCTGCTGGGTGCGATGCGTGCTTCCGCGCAGACGCTGAGCTACGAAGTGTTCCTGGGACTCTCCCTGATGGGCGTGGTGGCGCAGGCCGGTTCATTCAACATGACCGACATCGTCAACAACCAGGCCGACATCTGGAACGTTATCCCGCAGTTCTTTGGTTTTGTGACCTTTGCTATCGCGGGCGTGGCGGTGTGTCACCGTCACCCGTTTGACCAGCCAGAAGCCGAACAGGAACTGGCCGACGGTTACCACATTGAATATTCCGGTATGAAATTCGGTCTGTTCTTCGTGGGCGAGTACATCGGTATCGTCACCATTTCCGCGTTGATGGTAACGCTGTTCTTTGGTGGCTGGCATGGCCCGTTCTTACCGCCGTTCATCTGGTTCGCGCTGAAAACCGCGTTCTTCATGATGATGTTCATTTTGATTCGTGCGTCCTTACCGCGTCCGCGTTATGACCAGGTAATGTCCTTCGGCTGGAAAGTGTGCCTGCCGCTGACGCTCGTCAACTTGTTGGTAACGGCGGCTGTCATTCTCTGGCAGCAGCCATAAGGGGCTTTGAGATCATGACCTTAAAAGAATTACTCGTAGGCTTTGGCACCCAGGTACGCAGTATCTGGATGATCGGCCTGCACGCGTTTGCCAAACGCGAAACCCGGATGTATCCGGAGGAGCCGGTATATCTGCCGCCGCGCTACCGTGGCCGTATCGTGCTGACGCGCGACCCGGACGGTTCCGAGCGCTGCGTAGCCTGTAACCTGTGTGCGGTAGCGTGTCCGGTAGGCTGTATCTCTCTGCAGAAAGCCGAGACGGTAGACGGCCGCTGGTACCCTGAGTTCTTCCGCATCAACTTCTCACGCTGCATTTTCTGCGGTCTGTGTGAAGAAGCGTGCCCAACCACGGCGATTCAGCTGACTCCAGACTTCGAGCTGGGTGAGTACAAGCGTCAGGACCTGGTGTACGAGAAAGAGGATCTGCTGATTTCCGGTCCGGGCAAATACCCGGAATATAACTTCTACCGGATGGCGGGTATGGCAATCGACGGCAAAGATAAGGGCGAAGCAGAGAACGAAGCTAAGCCTATCGACGTCAAGAGCCTGTTACCGTAAGGAGAGGGCAATGGAATTCGCTTTTTATATCTGTGGCCTTATCGCCATCCTGGCTACGCTGCGAGTGATCACGCACACCAATCCGGTGCATGCGTTGCTGTATTTAATCATTTCGCTGCTGGCTATTTCCGGGGTGTTCTTTGCGCTGGGCGCGCAATTTGCCGGTGCGCTGGAAATTATCGTCTACGCGGGTGCCATTATGGTGCTGTTCGTGTTCGTGGTGATGATGCTCAACCTGGGCGGCTCTGAAATTGAGCAGGAACGTCAATGGTTAAAACCGCAGGTGTGGATTGGCCCGGCAATTTTGTCGGCCATCATGCTGGTGGTGATTGTTTACGCTATTCTGGGCGTTAACGACCAGGGCATTGACGGCACGCCAATCAGCGCCAAGGCTGTTGGTATTGCGCTGTTTGGTCCGTACGTTCTGGCGGTTGAACTGGCCTCTATGCTGCTGCTGGCGGGCCTGGTTGTTGCCTTCCACGTCGGTCGCGAAGAACGTGTTGGTGAGGTGCTGAGCAACCGCACTGATGACCGTGCGAAAAGAAAAACGGAGGAGCGCGCATGATCCCCTTAACACATGGACTGATCCTCGCTGCGATTTTGTTCGTTCTGGGCTTAACCGGTCTGGTTATCCGCCGCAATCTGCTGTTTATGCTGATCGGTCTGGAAATCATGATCAACGCTTCCGCGCTGGCCTTTGTGGTCGCCGGCAGCTACTGGGGCCAGGCCGACGGTCAGGTGATGTACATTCTCGCCATCAGCCTCGCGGCTGCCGAAGCGAGTATTGGCCTGGCGCTGTTGCTGCAGCTCCATCGTCGCCGCCAGAACCTGAACATCGATTCAGTAAGTGAGTTGCGTGGATGAACATGCTTGCCTTAACCATTATTTTTCCGCTGATTGGCTTCGTGCTGCTGGCATTTTCTCGCGGCCGCTGGTCTGAGAATCTGTCTGCCACCGTGGGCATTGGCTCAATCGGTCTGGCTGCGCTGGTGACAGCGTATGCGGGTATCGATTTCTTTAACAATGGACGTCAGGCCTACAGCGTGCCGCTGTGGAACTGGATGTCGGTCGGTAACTTCAACATCGGTTTCAACCTGGTGCTGGATGGTCTGTCTCTGACCATGCTCTCCGTGGTCACCGGCGTCGGCTTCCTGATCCACATGTTCGCCTCCTGGTACATGCGCGGTGAAGAGGGATACTCCCGCTTCTTCGCCTACACCAACCTGTTTATCGCCAGCATGGTGGTACTGGTGCTGGCCGATAACCTGCTGCTGATGTATCTGGGCTGGGAAGGCGTGGGTCTGTGCTCTTACCTGCTGATCGGTTTCTACTACACCGATCCGAAGAATGGCGCAGCGGCCATGAAAGCGTTCGTCGTGACCCGCGTGGGTGACGTCTTCCTCGCTTTCGCGCTGTTCATTCTCTACAACGAACTGGGCACGCTGAACTTCCGCGAAATGGTGGAACTGGCGCCAGCGCACTTCGAAGCAGGCAACAACATGCTGTGGTGGGCAACGCTGATGCTGCTGGGTGGTGCTGTGGGTAAATCCGCACAGCTGCCGTTGCAGACATGGCTTGCCGACGCGATGGCGGGTCCAACCCCTGTCTCCGCGCTGATCCACGCCGCGACCATGGTCACCGCCGGTGTCTACCTGATTGCGCGTACCCATGGCCTGTTCCTGATGACCCCGGAAATTCTGCATCTGGTGGGTATCGTCGGTGCGGTTACGCTGGTGCTGGCAGGCTTTGCCGCACTGGTGCAGACCGACATCAAACGCGTTCTCGCGTACTCCACCATGAGCCAGATTGGTTACATGTTCCTGGCGCTGGGCGTTCAGGCGTGGGACGCAGCCATTTTCCACCTGATGACGCACGCGTTCTTTAAAGCGCTGCTGTTCCTCTCATCCGGTTCGGTGATCCTGGCCTGCCACCACGAGCAGAATATCTTCAAAATGGGCGGACTGCGTAAGTCCATCCCGCTCGTCTATGTCTGCTTCCTGGTAGGCGGCGCGGCGCTGGCGGCACTGCCGCTGATTACCGCAGGCTTCTTCAGTAAGGATGAAATCCTGGCGGGCGCCATGGCGAATGGTCATATCAATCTGATGGTTGCGGGTCTGGTCGGTGCGTTTATGACCTCCCTGTACACCTTCCGTATGATTTTCATCGTCTTCCACGGTAAAGAACAAATTCACGCTCACGCAGGGAAGGGGATTACCCACCACCTGCCGCTGATTGTGCTGCTGGTACTCTCCACCTTCGTTGGCGCGATGATTGTGCCACCGTTGCAGGGCGTACTGCCGGCAACAACCGAGCTTGAGCACGGTCGCGTTCTGACGCTTGAAATCACCTCGGGCGTTGTGGCTATCGCGGGCATCCTGATTGCCGCATGGCTGTGGCTGGGCAAACGCACGCTGGTGACTGCCGTTGCCAACAGCGCGCCGGGCCGTCTGCTGGGCACCTGGTGGTACAACGCATGGGGCTTCGACTGGCTGTACGACATGATCTTCGTGAAGCCGTTCTTGGGCATTGCGTGGCTGTTGAAGCGCGATCCGCTGAACAGCCTGATGAATATCCCGGCGATCCTCTCTCGCTTTGCAGGTAAAGGCCTGCTGTACAGCGAGAACGGCTATCTGCGCTGGTATGTGGCATCCATGAGCATCGGTGCGGTTGTCGTGCTGGCGCTGCTGATGGTGTTGCGATAGTGGTTTTTGCCCGGTGGCGCTGCGCTTACCGGGCCTACGAGACCGTAGGTCGGGTAAGCGTGAGCGTCACCCGACACCACAAACCGCACTAACACGTGAATTTTGTCGAATTCGTTGAAAATCGGTCCCTGAGGGACTTTAACAAGGAATAAAAATCGCCATGTTATTACCCTGGCTAATATTAATTCCCTTCATCGGCGGCTTCCTGTGCTGGCAGACTGAACGCTTTGGCGTGAAGATGCCGCGCTGGATCGCGCTGATCACCATGGGATTGACGCTCGCGCTTGGCCTGCAACTGTGGTTGCAGGGTGGCTACTCATTGACCCAGTCTGCGGGCCTTCCGCAGTGGCAATCTGAGTTCATTCTGCCGTGGATCCCACGTTTCGGTATCACGATCCACCTTGCGATTGACGGTCTGTCGCTGCTGATGGTCGTGCTGACCGGTCTGCTCGGCGTTCTGGCGGTACTCTGCTCCTGGCGAGAAATCGAAAAATACCAGGGCTTCTTCCACCTGAACCTGATGTGGATCCTGGGCGGCGTTATCGGCGTGTTCCTGGCCATCGACATGTTCCTGTTCTTCTTCTTCTGGGAGATGATGCTGGTGCCGATGTACTTCCTGATCGCGCTGTGGGGCCACAAGGCATCCGACGGTAAAACGCGTATCACGGCGGCCACCAAGTTCTTCATCTACACCCAGGCGAGTGGTCTGGTGATGTTGATTGCCATCCTGGCGCTGGTGTTTGTGCATTACAACGCCACCGGCGTCTGGACCTTCAACTATGAAGATCTGCTGAAGACCCCGATGTCCCACGGTGTGGAATACCTGCTGATGCTCGGCTTCTTCATCGCCTTCGCGGTGAAAATGCCGGTGGTTCCGCTGCACGGCTGGCTGCCGGACGCGCACTCTCAGGCGCCAACGGCGGGTTCCGTTGACCTGGCGGGTATCTTGCTGAAAACGGCGGCCTACGGTCTGCTGCGTTTCTCCCTGCCGCTGTTCCCGAACGCCTCCGCAGAGTTTGCGCCGATTGCCATGTGGCTTGGCGTGATCGGTATCTTCTACGGTGCATGGATGGCCTTCACGCAGTACGACATCAAACGTCTGATTGCTTACACCTCCGTTTCCCACATGGGCTTCGTACTGATTGCCATCTACACCGGTAGCCAGCTGGCGTACCAGGGCGCGGTGATCCAGATGATTGCGCACGGTCTGTCCGCAGCCGGTCTCTTCATCCTGTGCGGTCAGCTGTACGAACGTCTGCATACCCGCGACATGCGTATGATGGGCGGCCTGTGGGGCAAAATGAAATGGCTGCCTGCACTCTCCATGTTCTTCGCGGTTGCCACCCTGGGTATGCCAGGTACCGGTAACTTCGTTGGCGAATTTATGATTCTGTTCGGCAGCTTCAAAGTGGTTCCGATGATTACCGTCATCTCCACCTTTGGTCTGGTGTTCGCCTCCGTGTACTCGCTGGCGATGCTGCACCGCGCCTACTTCGGTAAAGCGAAGAGCGAAATTGCTGCTAAAGAACTGCCGGGGATGTCGCTGCGTGAGCTGTCCATCATCCTGCTGCTGGTCGTACTGCTGGTGCTGCTGGGCTTCTATCCGCAGCCGATTCTGGATACCTCGCACTCCGCGATGGGTAACATCCAGCAGTGGTTTGTTAATTCTGCTTCTACTACAAGGCCGTAATTCGCCATGACAATAACTCCACAACAACTGATCGCGCTGCTACCGCTGCTGATCGTCGGATTGACGGTGGTGGTTGTGATGCTCTCCATTGCGTGGCGACGCAATCACTTCCTGAATGCGACCCTGTCCGTTCTGGGTCTGAACGCTGCGTTAGTCTCCCTCTGGTTTGTTGGCCAGGCGGGCGCAATGGACGTCACGCCGCTGATGCGCGTTGACGGCTACGCCATGCTCTACACCGGTCTGGTGCTGCTGGCGAGCCTGGCAACCTGTACCTTTGCGTACCCGTGGCTCGAAGGGTACAACGACAACAAAGAAGAGTTTTACCTGCTGGTACTGATTGCCGCACTGGGCGGCATTCTGCTGGCGAACGCGAACCACATGGCCGCGCTGTTCCTCGGTATTGAGCTGATCTCACTGCCGCTGTTCGGCCTGATTGGTTACGCCTTCCGCCAGAAACGCTCACTGGAAGCGGCTATCAAGTACACCATCTTGTCCGCTGCTGCGTCGTCGTTCCTGCTGTTCGGTATCGCGCTGCTGTATGCACAGACGGGTAACCTCTCCTTCCTGGCGCTCGGCAAGAGCCTCGGCGACGGCATGATGCATGAGCCGCTGCTGCTGGCGGGTCTGGGCATGATGATTGTTGGCCTTGGCTTTAAACTCTCTCTGGTGCCGTTCCACCTGTGGACGCCAGACGTTTATCAGGGTGCGCCAGCGCCGGTCTCTACCTTCCTGGCGACGGCGAGCAAAATCGCTATCTTTGGCGTGGTCATGCGTCTGTTCCTGTACGCCCCGGTGGGTGACAGCGAAGCGGTTCGCGTGGTGCTGGGCATTATCGCGTTCGTCTCCATCATCTTCGGTAACCTGATGGCGCTGAGCCAGACCAACATTAAGCGTCTGCTGGGCTACTCCTCAATCTCCCATCTGGGCTACCTGCTGGTGGCGCTGATTGCGCTGCAAAGCGGTGAGATGTCGATGGAAACCGTGGGTGTGTATCTGGCCGGTTACCTGTTCAGCAGCCTCGGCGCGTTCGGCGTGGTGAGCCTGATGTCCAGCCCGTACCGTGGCCCGGATGCAGATTCCCTGTTCTCCTACCGTGGTCTGTTCTGGCACCGTCCGATTCTGTCTGCGGTAATGACCGTGATGATGCTCTCTCTGGCGGGTATCCCGATGACGCTGGGCTTTATCGGTAAGTTCTACGTGCTGGCCGTCGGTGTGCAGGCGGGTCTGTGGTGGCTGACTGCCGGTGTCGTTATCGGCTCCGCGATTGGTCTTTACTACTACCTGCGTGTGGCTGTGAGCCTGTACCTGAGCGCGCCTCAGCAGCTCAACCGTGATGCACCGTCCAACTGGCAGTACAGCGCCGGGGGGATCGTGGTGCTGATCTCCGCGCTTCTGGTGCTAATCTTCGGTATCTATCCGCAGCCGCTGATTGAGATTGTGCAGCGCGCGATGCCGCTGATGTAAAAGCAAAAAACCCGCCTCGGCGGGTTTTTTATTGCCCAGCGGCGCTACGCTTGCAGGGCCTACAGGTCTTGTAGGTCGGGTAAGCGAAGCGCCACCCGACTAAGCTAACTGCTTCCTGCTTATAAGCGGCCCGTCAATCTTCTTCATCGAGCGGTCCAGCACCTCTTCAATCACCGACGACAGCTCATTCAGCTCAAACTTCGCCACATAGCCGTCAGCCTTCACTTTGCGTATATGATCTTCGTTCGCGTTGCCGGAAAGAGACGAGTGGATCACCACCGGAATATCTTTCAGTACCGGATCAGTTTTGATTTTGCGCGTCAGCGTAAAGCCGTCCATCTCCGGCATTTCGAGGTCGGTTAATACCAGGGCAATCTTATCGGTAACGGGGACGCCCTCTGCCTGAGCCTGCGCGGCCAGCTGAGTGATTTTCTCCCATGCGTCTTTGCCGGTGATATGCAGCTGAGCCGGGATCTCCATTGCCTGCAATCCCTTCTCCAGCATTGAGCGCGCTACTTTCGAGTCTTCAGCAACAATCGCGACAGAGCCAGGCTTGATGTTGAATTTGGTGGTTTCCAGATGGGTGGCGTGCAGATCGTGGTTCGCCGGGGTGATGTCATACAGGATCTGCTCCACGTCGAGCACCATTGCCAGATCGTTGGTATCGGTCTTATCGTCCAGACAGGCAATGCTGGTGATGTAGCGACCGCTGACGGCGGTTTCCGCGGCGTGCACCTGCTTCCAGTCGAGACGCATGATATTCTCCACCGATTCCACGGCAAACGCCTGCACGCTGCGGGCATATTCGGTGATCAGCAAAATGTTTAGCCCGGTGGCTGGCTTGCAGCCGGCGACGGCGGCCAGATCGATCACCGGGATCACCTGGTCGCGAATATTTACCATCCCCATCAGCGGAGACTTCATTCCCGCTGGTTTGGTGAAGGTCGGCATCGGCACAATTTCGCGCAGTTTGAACACGTTGATGCCGAACAGCTCGGATTTATTTTCGTTCAGAGAGGTGCCAAGACGGAACAGCAACAGTTCAAAACGGTTGGACTGGGTCAGGTTCGCCCTGTCATCAATATCTTTCTGGAAATTATCCATTCTACCCTCAAGAGAAATGCTGGCCTTTTAATCGTTATCGGCACCCTGAGGGAAAAATGAAGGACTAAACGCTGACCTGAGCAAAATCTTCCGCCAGCTCGCATGCCGGGAACACCTCCCGACACTCTGCCAGCAGGCTTTCACAGCCGCGGACGTCATAGCGTGAGCTGACGTGAGTGACAATCAGTTTCCGGACGCCAGCCTCGCGCGCCAGCTGCGCGGCCTGACGCGTTGAGCTGTGCCCCCGGCTATTGGCTTTTTCTTCCATCGCCGCTTCCAGCGTTGCCTCATGCACCATCACATCCACACCCCCGGCAAGCCGGAGCGCCGAAGGGCAGGGGGCGGTATCCCCAAAAATAGCCAGTTTTTTGCCCGGCTGCGGCGGCGCAAGGTAATCCTGACCGTTGATGACGCGCCCGTCTTCCAGCGTGACGGTCTCGCCGTGCTTCAGACGCTGGAACAGCGGGCCAGGTTTCACCCCATCGGCCTGCAACGCGGCGGCGTTCAGCGCGCCGGGCTTGTCATGCTCCTCAACGCGATAGCCGTAGCATTCCACCGGATGGTTAAGCGGGTAAGCGCGCACCTGGTAATCTCCGTCGTCGAACACCAGACCTTCGCCGATCTCAACCACCTCCAGCGGATAATCGGTCCACGAGCCGCTCAGGCGCAGCGTGGTCTCAACGAATGCCTGAATACCCGCAGGGCCATAAATGGTCAGCGGGTTAGCGTTACCGGCCATCGAACGGCTACACAGCAGGCCCGGCAGGCCAAACAGATGGTCGCCGTGCAGATGGGTGATAAATATTTTATCCACTTTCCCCGGGTGGTATGAGGTATGCAGCAACTGATGCTGCGTACCTTCGCCGCAGTCAAACAGCCACAGCCCGCCGCGGGTAGGATGCTTAAGATCCAGCAGAATCGCCGTCACGTTGCGTGAGCGGGTTGGCACGCCCGCGGACGTACCCAGAAAAATCAGTTCCATAACGCAATCAGCCCTTTGCCGAATGGGAAGGGGTTTAGTATAACGTGATGAACCCCAGGAAGGAGAAACACATGATCCAGTGGCAAGATCTACACCACAGCGAACTGACTATTCAGTCACTCTACGCCCTGCTCAAACTGCGCTGCGAAGTTTTTGTGGTTGAACAAACCTGCCCGTATCAGGATATCGACGGCGATGACCTGGTCGGCGAGAACCGGCACATCCTCGGCTGGCGCGATAACGAGCTGGTGGCGTATGCGAGGATTCTGAAAAGCGAAGAGGATTTTGACCCTGTCGTCATTGGCCGCGTCATTATCAGCGGAAGCGCGCGCGGTGAAAAGCTGGGCTATCAGCTGATGGAAAAAACGCTGGACGCATGCCAGAAACGGTGGCCAGACAAGGCGTTATACCTGGGCGCGCAGGCGCATTTGCAATCATTCTATGGCCATTTTGGTTTTACCCCGGTCACGGACATTTACGATGAAGATGGCATCCCACACATCGGTATGGCGCGCGAAGCGAAACAGGCGCAATAGCGAGACGTTGTCTATAGTTATCGGACTGGTGTACTAACATGGAGAAAAATATGTCATTTCAATCCTGGGATACCCGAGCAGACGACGATTTAACGCTGTTAAGCGAAACGCTGGAAGAAGTACTGCGCTCTTCAGGCGATCCTGCCGATCAGAAGTACATTGAGCTCAAAGCCCGCGCCGAGCAGGCGCTGCATGACGTGAAAAACCGCGTCAGCAACGCATCCGACAATTACTACTACCGCGCCAAACAGGCGGTTTATCGTGCCGACGATTATGTGCACGAAAAGCCGTGGCAGGGCATTGGGGTCGGTGCGGCCGTAGGGCTGGTGCTGGGCCTGCTGTTAGCCCGTCGTTAAGCCGGTAAACCCCTCCCTACACGTGGGTACTGCTATTTATCATCAGTACCCCGTATAATGTAAGGTTTTAACAGGGAGAGGTTCGCGTGCATTCGATTTCCATCGCGCTGGAACGCCTGCGCACTCAGCTTGCGCATGCGTTACCCGCTACACCCGGTTTTCGCCATTTCGATGTCTCTTTCCCGTTAAACGACGCCTTCGATCCGCTGGCCTGGCTGGGTGTGCAGCGATGCTATCCCCAGTTTTACTGGCAACAGCGGAGCGGTGATGAAGAACTTGCCGCGCTCGGAAGCCTCGCCCATTTTGACTCTCTGGCCTCGGCCTCCCGGTTTTTGCACACCCATGACGTAGCCAATGATACCCGTATCTGCGGCCTGAACGCCTTCAACCCGGCACAGGGAAAGCTGTTTTTACCGCGCCTTCTCTGGCGACGGTCTGGCGGGGTCGCCACGCTGCGCCTGCAACTGTGGAGCGAAACGTCGCTGTGTGACGATGCCGGTGACGCACTGAAGTTTATTGATAACCTGCGCGACGCCGCGCCGATCCGCCCGTTGTCCGTGCAGATTGTGCAGGAAACCCATCATCCGGAAAAACCGGAATGGCTGGCGTTGATTCGTCAGGCGACGGATACCCTTGCTCGCGGCGATTTTGAGAAAGTGGTGCTCGCACGTGCTACAGACGTGCAGTGCCAGCAGCCCGTGAACGCCATCGCGCTAATGGCCGCCAGCCGCGCGCTAAACCTCAACTGCTATCATTTTTGTATGGTCTTTGACGCCAGCAACGCGTTCCTCGGCTCGACGCCCGAGCGACTGTGGCGGCGACGCGGCATGCTGCTGCGCACTGAAGCGCTGGCAGGCACCGTCGCCAGCCATTCTGACGATAAGCAGGCCCAGCGTCTGGGCGACTGGCTGATGAACGACGACAAAAATCAGCGGGAAAATATGCTGGTGGTGGAAGATATCTGCCAGCGTCTTCAGCACCATACCCGGACGCTGGAGATCCTCCCAGCGCAGGTGCTGCGTCTGCGCAAGGTGCAGCATTTACGCCGCTGTATCTGGACCGAACTCAAACAGTCTGATGACGAGCAGTGTCTGCATATTCTGCAACCGACGGCGGCGGTGGCCGGGCTGCCGCGTCAGGCAGCGCGAGAATTTATTGCGAAAGTGGAGCCGTTTGACCGGGAGTGGTACGCCGGATCGGCGGGCTATTTATCGCGCGATCAAAGCGAGTTCTGCGTGGCATTACGCTCCGCCCGCGTTCATGACGCCGCGCTGCGTCTTTATGCGGGGGCGGGCATCGTCAGCGGCTCCGATCCAGAGCAGGAGTGGCAGGAGATCGAAAATAAGGCCGCCGGGCTGCGTTCCCTCCTCCTGAGGGATTAATACTGATTCGTGCAATCCCGATTCATATCAAAATTCTGACTTTTTCTATTATTTATACTGTGTCGCATTCTTGATACTGGACAATCTCATGTCAGTAAGTTCTTTTAACCGACGCTGGGCGACGGTGATCCTTGAAGCCCTGACCCGCCATGGTGTCAGGCATGTGTGTATTGCTCCGGGCTCTCGCTCCACGCCGCTCACCCTTGCTGCGGCGGAAAACAGGGCTTTTATTCATCACACCCATTTTGACGAGCGTGGTCTCGGCCACCTGGCGCTCGGGCTGGCGAAAGTCAGCAACGCGCCCGTGGCGGTGATAGTGACTTCCGGCACGGCGGTGGCAAACCTCTATCCCGCGCTGATTGAAGCGGGGTTAACCGGCGAAAAGCTGATTTTACTCACCGCCGATCGTCCTCCGGAACTTATTGACTGCGGCGCGAACCAGGCGATTCGTCAGCCTGGCATTTTTGCCTCGCATCCTTCACAGACGGTCTCGTTGCCGCGCCCCACCCAGGATATTCCCGCCAGCTGGCTGGTCTCAACTCTCGACCACGCCATGAACGCACTGCGCAGCGGCGGGCTGCACATTAACTGCCCGTTTGCCGAGCCGCTGTACGGCGAAATGAACGAGACCGGCCTCACCTGGCAACAGCAGCTGGGAGAATGGTGGGAGAGCGAAAAGCCCTGGCTGCGTGAGCAGACGCATCTGGAAAGCGCTAAGCAGCGCGACTGGTTCTTCTGGCGTCAGAAGCGCGGGGTGGTGCTTGCCGGGCGGATGAGCGCGGCGGAAGGCAGGCTGGCGGCGGAGTGGGCACAAACGCTTGGCTGGCCGCTGATTGGTGATGTGCTTTCCCAGACGGGCCAGCCGCTGCCCTGCGCTGACCTCTGGCTGGGGAACGCGAAAGCGGTCACCGAGCTGGCGCAGGCGCAAATTGTCGTCCAGCTGGGCTCGAGCCTGACGGGCAAGCGACTGCTCCAGTGGCAGGCCACCTGTACGCCAGAAGAGTACTGGCTGGTGGATCCGCTCGAAGGACGCCTTGACCCGGCGCACCATCGCGGTCGCCGCCTGGTGAGCGATATTGACAGCTGGCTGGAATTGCATCCGGCGGAAAAACGCAAACCCTGGGCGGTGGAGATCCCGGCGCTGTCGCGTCAGGCGTGGGAACTCACCAAAGCGCAGTGCGAGGAGTTCAGTGAAGCCGGGCTGGCGCACCGTATCCGCAAATATCTTCCCGAGCAGGGGCAACTTTTTGTCGGTAACAGCCTGGTGGTGCGCCTGATTGACGCCTTTTCGCAGCTGCCCGCGGGTTATCCGGTATACAGCAACCGGGGCGCGAGCGGCATTGACGGGCTGATCTCCACCGCCGCTGGCGTACAGCGGGCCAGCGCAAAATCCACGCTGGCGATTGTGGGGGATCTCTCAGCCCTCTACGATCTCAACGCGCTGGCGCTCCTGCGTCAGGCGTCGGCTCCGTTCGTGCTGATTGTTGTTAACAATAACGGCGGACAGATTTTCTCCCTGCTGCCGACGCCGCAAAGCGAACGTGAGCGCTTCTATCTGATGCCGCAAAACGTGCAGTTCGAACACGCCGCCGCCATGTTCAGCCTGAAGTACCATCGCCCGGAAAACTGGGACGCGCTGGAGACGGCGCTGAACACCGCCTGGCGGCAGCCTGGCGCGACGCTGATTGAGCTGGTGGTAAACGATTCTGACGGCGCGCAGAAGCTGCAACATCTGCTGGCGCAGGTGAGTCACCTGTGATCCTCGCTGGCGTCACTCAGCCCGGAAAATCAGGCTACCCCTGGCTGGTTTTCCTGCACGGTTTTTCCGGTGACTGTCGTGAGTGGCAGACCGTTGGGGCGTCGCTGCATGACTACCCCAGGCTCTACCTTGACCTGCCCGGGCACGGTGGTTCAGCGGATACGGGCGTGACGGGGTTTGCAGAGGTAAGTGAATTGCTCACGTATACCTTAATTAGTTACAACATACTAAATTACTGGCTGGTTGGGTACTCTCTCGGTGGCCGCATTGCGATGTTCCATGCCTGCCAGCATCCTGCGGGGTTAGACGGGGTGATTGTGGAAGGTGGACACCCTGGGCTGCAAGACGTCGAGGCGCGCCAGGCGCGGCTGACCTCGGACCGCCGCTGGGCGTCACGTTTTCGCAGTGAGCCGCTTGAAGCCGTCTTTGCCGACTGGTATCAACAGCCGGTCTTTACCTCCCTTACGGATGAACAGCGCAACGCGCTGATCGCGCTGCGTAGCCGGAACAACGGCCCGAGGCTGGCTGAGATGCTGGAAGCCACCTCGCTTGCCGTTCAGCCTGATTTACGTCCCGCGCTCACCGCGCGTGATTTTTCTTTCGACTATCTCTATGGCGAACGTGACGGGAAGTTTGCAGCCATCGCTGCTGAACTTAACGCCATGCGTCATGCTATCCCTCATGCCGGACACAACGCCCACCGGGACAACCCGGAAGCGGTTGCCGCGAGTCTGGCTCAGATACTGCGTTATCGAACAAAGGACACGCTATGATCTATCCTGATGAAAACATGCTTTACGCGCCGGTTGAATGGCAGGACTGCTCCGAAGGCTACACCGACATTCGCTACCACAAATCCACCGATGGTATCGCTAAAATCACCATCAATCGTCCACAGGTACGCAACGCGTTTCGTCCGCTGACCGTAAAAGAGATGATCCAGGCGCTGGCGGATGCACGCTACGACGACAACATCGGCGTCATCGTCCTCACCGGGGAAGGGGAGAAAGCCTTCTGCTCGGGCGGCGATCAGAAAGTCCGCGGCGACTACGGCGGATACCAGGATGATGCCGGCACGCACCACCTGAACGTGCTGGATTTCCAGCGCCAGATCCGCACCTGTCCAAAACCGGTGGTTGCGATGGTAGCAGGTTATTCCATCGGCGGCGGTCACGTGCTGCACATGATGTGTGACCTGACTATCGCGGCGGAAAATGCCATTTTCGGCCAGACTGGCCCGAAAGTTGGCTCCTTCGACGGCGGCTGGGGGGCATCCTACATGGCGCGCATCGTCGGCCAGAAAAAAGCCCGCGAAATCTGGTTCCTGTGCCGTCAGTACAACGCCCAGGAAGCGCTGGACATGGGGCTGGTTAACACCGTGGTGCCGATCGCCGATCTGGAAAAAGAGACCGTGCGCTGGTGTCGCGAAATGCTGCAAAACAGCCCAATGGCGCTGCGCTGCCTGAAAGCGGCCCTCAACGCCGACTGTGACGGTCAGGCGGGACTTCAGGAGCTGGCGGGTAACGCCACCATGCTGTTCTATATGACCGAAGAGGGTCAGGAAGGGCGCAACGCGTTCAACGAAAAACGCCAGCCAGACTTCAGCAAATACAAACGGAACCCGTAATGCGTCGCGCGCAGGTTTACCGCTGGCAGATACCGATGGACGCGGGCGTGGTACTGCGTGAAAGGCGGTTAAAAACCCGTGATGGCTTTTTCGTGCATCTCCGGCAGGGCGAGCGGGAAGGGTGGGGTGAAATCGCCCCGCTTCCGGGCTTTAGCCTGGAAACGCTGGATGAGGCGCATGCGGCGCTGATGGCCTGGACACACGAATGGCGTGAGGGGGCAGATCCGTCGCTGCCGGACGTTCCTTCCGTCGCGTTCGGCATCAGCTGCGCGCTGGCAGAGCTGGACGGCTGTTTGCCGGATGCGGCGAATTATCGCGCCGCGCCGCTCTGTTCCGGCGATCCGGATGAACTTTTCGCGCTGCTCTCCGGGATGCCTGGCGAGAAGGTGGCGAAAATTAAGGTCGGCCTGTACGAAGCGGTGCGCGACGGAATGGTGGTTAACCTGTTACTGGAAGCCATTCCCGATCTGCACCTGCGCCTGGACGCCAACCGCGCCTGGACGCCGCTCAGGGCGCAGCAGTTTGCGAAGTACGTCAACCCGGCGTACCGCAACCGCATCGCGTTTCTCGAAGA
Source organism: Enterobacter hormaechei subsp. hoffmannii (assembly GCF_001729745.1). Classification (GTDB taxonomy): domain Bacteria; phylum Pseudomonadota; class Gammaproteobacteria; order Enterobacterales; family Enterobacteriaceae; genus Enterobacter; species Enterobacter intestinihominis. The sequence goes on along the minus strand of NZ_CP017186.1, from coordinate 3,043,714 downwards.
GCCGTGCAAAACGCGCGACGACTCTCGCGCCTTCGCCCGGGAAACCGGCATTGCCATTGCCTGGGATGAGAGCCTGCGCGAAGCCGGTTTTACGTTTGCCGCCGAGCCGGGCGTCGGTGCCGTGGTCATTAAGCCAACGCTGACCGGCAGCCTCGACAAGGTGCGCGAGCAGGTTGCGGCGGCCCATGCCGCAGGGCTGACGGCGGTGATCAGTTCATCCATCGAATCCAGCCTCGGGCTGACGCAACTGGCGCGCATCGCTGCATGGTTAACGCCGGACACCGTTCCCGGTCTTGATACGCTAAACCTGATGCAGGCCCAGCTGATTCGCCAGTGGCCGGACAGCACCTTGCCGTGCCTCGATGTCGGGACGCTGGAGCCGCTGCAATGACTTTTACCGACTGGCCGTGGCGGCACTGGCGCTCCAGGAGTGCCGATACACCCGCGCTGCGTTTAGACGATATAACGCTCAACTGGTCACAGCTGGGCGAGCGTATCGATCGTCTGGCAGCCGGTTTTCAGTCTCAGGGTGTCAGGGACGGTGACGGCGTCATGCTGCTCGCCCACAACCATCCGCAGACCCTGCTGGCCTGGCTGGCGTTGCTTCAGTGCGGCGCCCGCATTTTGCCGGTGAACCCTCAGCTTCCCCGTCCGCTGCTGGACGTCCTCCTGCCGCAGATGACCCTGCGCTTTGCGCTGGTGCTTAACGGTGAGTATGACGGTCTGCCCGCGCTGGCATTAAGAGAGGGTGAGGGGCAGGGCGGCGTGACGTGGCAGGCAGAACGGCTGGCCTCGATGACGCTCACCTCCGGCTCCACCGGCTTGCCAAAAGCGGCGGTGCACACCTGTGCCGCCCACCTTGCCAGCGCAAAAGGCGTGTTGTCGCTGATGCCTTATGGCGGTGATGACGACTGGCTGCTGTCCTTGCCGCTGTTTCACGTCTCCGGTCAGGGGATTTTGTGGCGCTGGTTGCAGGGCGGAGGCCGTCTCACCGTGCGTGAAAAACAGCCGCTGGAGCAGGCCCTGCAGGGCTGTACCCACGCCTCGCTGGTGCCGACGCAGCTGTGGCGGCTGCTCAATTCACACCATCCCGTTGCGCTGAAAGCCGTGCTGCTCGGCGGGGCGGAAATCCCCGTTGAGCTGACCGAACAGGCGCGCAAGCAGGGGATCCGCACGTTCTGCGGCTACGGTCTGACCGAGTTCGCCTCCACCGTCTGCGCCAAAGAGGCCGACGGCGCGCCGGACGTGGGCAGCGCGCTGCCGGGCAGAGACCTTCAGGTGGTGAACGGTGAAGTCTGGATCCGGGCGGAAAGCATGGCGGCGGGCTACTGGCGAGACGGCGCCTTACTGCCGCTTGTCAACGAGCAGGGCTGGTTCGCCACCCGCGATCGCGGCGAGTGGCATGACGGACGCCTGACCATTCTGGGCCGAATGGACAATCTCTTTTTCAGCGGCGGAGAAGGGATCCAGCCGGAAGCGCTGGAGCGCGTTATCGTCACACATCCGCAGGTTAGCCAGGTGTTTATCGTCCCGCTGGATGACGCCGAATACGGGCAACGCCCGGTGGCGGTAGTGGAATGTGAGCCGGGCACGGATATCACGTTGTTGCCGGAGTGGGTTCAGGGCAGGCTGGCACGCTTTGAGCAGCCGGTACACTGGCTGGCGCTGCCGTCAGAACTGAAAAATGGCGGGATAAAGATCTCCCGCCAGTCGTTAAGGCAGTGGGTCAATGCCCTGTTGAGGGGCTAATCAGCCGATATCCGGCTGCGGTTTCTGCTGGCGTCGACGCATCCAGCGCAGCACCGGCGGCACGACAATCACCATGATCGCCATCGCCAGCAGGATCTTCGTCACGCTGCTCTCCCACAGGATCGCCATGTTGCCATTGCTGATGGAGAGGGCGCGGCGCAGGTTCTGCTCCAGCATTTCCCCCAATACAAACCCTAAAATCAGCGGCGACATCGGGAAGTGCATCTTGCGCAGAATGTAGCCCAGCACGCCGAGCAGCACCATTAACACCAGGTCGAAGGTGGTGCTGTGCACCGCGTACACCCCAACCGCAGAGACGGCGGCGATGGCCGGGACCAGGAACCACAGGGGAATGGTCAGCATACGGGTGAATAGCCCGATCAGCGGGATGTTCATCACCAGCAGCATCACGTTGGCGATCAGCAGGGCGGCAATCAAACCCCAGACGATATCGGGCTGCTCGGTAAACATCGCCGGACCGGGAGTGATGTTATAGAGCGTCAGCGCGCCCATCATCACCGCGGTGGTGCCGGAGCCTGGCACGCCGAGGGTCAGCATCGGGATAAACGAGCCGCAGGCCGAGGCGTTATTGGCCGCCTCTGGCGCCGCCACGCCGCGTATATCGCCCTTACCGAAGCTGTCGCTGTTGCCGCTCAGCTTTTTCTCGGTCATGTAGGTGATGGCGCTGGCGATGGTCGCCCCCGCGCCGGGCAGGATGCCGACAAAGAAACCAATCACCGACGAACGCAGAGTAGCACCCACACACTGTGCCCCCTCTTTGGCATTAAAGAGCATACGTCCGGTTTTACGCACTAGCGTCTGCCCGCTGCTGGTATGTTCCAGCATCAGTAAGATTTCTGAGACAGAGAACAGACCAATCACCACGACGATAAACTGCACGCCGTCAGACAGGTGGACGCTGTCGAAGGTAAAGCGATAAACCCCGGTGTTGGCATCCACGCCGACGGTGGCCAGACTGAGGCCAATCAACGCAGACAAAAACGACTTCAGCGGATTCTGCGCCATCATGCTGCCGAGACAGGCGATGGCGAATACCATCAGGGCAAAATACTCGGCCGGACCAAACGCCAGCGACCACTGGGCCAGCGCCGGGGCGAAGAGGATGATGCCGCCAATGGCGATCAGGGAGCCAAAGAACGAGCTGACGGCGGAAATAGAGAGCGCCACGCCGCCGCGTCCCTGCTGCGCCATCGGATAACCATCCAGCGCGGTCATAATGGCAGCGGCATCGCCGGGCACGTTAAGCAGTATCGAGGAAATACGCCCCCCGTATTCGCAGCCGATATAAACCGTCGCCAGCAGGATCAACGCCGACTCCGCAGGCAGGTGCAGCGCAAAGGCCAGCGGCAGTAAAATCGCCACGCCGTTGATAGGCCCAAGGCCCGGCAGCAGGCCAACGATCGTCCCGACGAAACAGCCGATCAGGGCGATCACCAGGTTTTCCGGGGTCATCGCTACCGCGAACCCCTGAGAGAGATAGATCCAGGTATCCATAGCGTGCTCCGTTAGTTAAACCATGCGCCGAGCGGCAGGGTCACGTCCAGCAGGCGGTCGAAGGCGTACCAGAGTAAAATGCCCAGTACGACCCCGGAGATCCCCGCCGCAGGCAGCGAGGCGTTAAACAGTATGCCAATCACCATCGTCAGCAGGGCGGTGGCGATCGGGAAGCCGAGCCACTCAAAGCCCCACGCGTACATCAACAGAACAATCACCATTACCAGCAGACGTTGCAGCGTGCGGCGTGGCGGCCACTCCACGGTGTCCGGATGGCGCAGCAGCAGGGCCACCGAACAGAGCAGCATCAGGCCAACAATGCCTACGGGAAAGGGGCGTGGCCCCACGGGTTCATAGCTGTATTCGCTGTGGATCTGCCAGGCGACGAACAGGCCGCCAATGCAGAGCAGCAGCCATATCCCGGCAAAAATGCGATCGCTCATAGCGCCTCCGGTTATTTCGCCAGACCAAAGGCTTTCGCCTGTTCGCGGTAGTCATTCACCTGTTTTTTCACATACTCGTCCAGCTGCTTGCCGTTCAGGTTGAACTCAAACAGCCCGCGCAGATCGCGCTGTTTTTTGAACTCCTCGGTTTGCTGAAGTTTTGCGAAGGTATCCACCCACCACTGGTACTCGGCGTCGGTCACTTTTGGCCCGACGAAGAAGCCACGGATGATCGGCCAGACCAGGTTATAACCCTGCTCTTTGGCGGTTGGGACGTCTGCCAGCTGGCCCGGCAGACGGTTTTCCGAGAAGACCGCCAGCACGCGGATCTTATCCCCGCTCAGGTAGGGCACCATTTCGCTGAGATCGCCCGATACTGCCTGCACGTGATTGCCCATCAGCGCCGTCACCGGCTCACCGCCGCCTTCAAAGGCCACGTAACGCATTTTGTGCGGATCCACTTTGGCCTGCTGCGCCAGCAGCGCGGCTTTCATCCAGTCCTGGCTGCCGATAGAGGCGCCTGCGCCAATCACCACGCTGTTCGGATCTTTTTCCATGGCGGTCAGCAGATCTTTCAGGGATTTCCACGGGGAGTCGGCGCGAACGGCGATCATGCCGTAATCGGTGCCCACGGTGGCGAGCCAGCGCACGTCATTTACGTCATAACGACCAAATTTCCCCTGCGACAGGTTCAGCAGCGAGCCGCCGGAGAAGGCCACCACGGTGCCGGGTTCAGCAGGGCGCTGGGCGACGATGGCGTTATAGGCTACCGCGCCCACGCCGCCGGGCATGTAGGTGACGCGCATTGGTTTCTCGATGGCCTTCGTCTCCAGCAGGCTGACCTGAATCAGCTTACAGGTCAGGTCGAAGCCGCCGCCGGGTTTGGCCGGGGCGATACACTCGGTGCGGGACGGGGTGTCCTGCGCCTGGACTACAGAGGCACTCAACAGCAATACGCTTGCAGCAAGGGTAGAAAGTAATTGTTTTTTCATCGTTTATCCTCACGCCGGAGAACCGGGAGTACGGGTACGGGTGTCTTTTTTCTGATTATGTGAACCACCTTGTAGCGGTTCCGTTGCGTGATTGTTAAAACAATAACCTTTCATTTCCCTTTCACTGCGACACCAACTTTACAGGATGTGATATGCGTCTCTTACTGGCGGAAGATAATCGTGAGCTGGCTCACTGGCTGGAGAAAGCGCTGGTACAAAACGGATTTGCCGTGGATTGCGTCAACGATGGACGGGCGGCCGATCACCTTTTGCAGGGGGAAAACTATGCCGTCGCGATCCTTGATATCGGCATGCCCGGCTTCGACGGGCTGGAAGTGGTGCATCGTCTGAGAAAGCGCGGGCAGACGCTGCCGGTGCTATTTCTCACCGCCCGCAGCAACGTGGCAGACAGGGTGAAAGGGCTGAATGCCGGGGCGGATGACTATCTGCCGAAGCCGTTCGAGCTGGAGGAGCTTGATGCCCGCCTGCGTGCGCTGCTGCGCCGCAGTGAAGGACGAACCCAGGAGCGCCAGCGGCTGGGAGAGCTGGAGTACGATGATGAAGGCTTTTTTCTGCTGCGCGATGAACCTCTTTCCCTCACGCCGCGCGAGCTCTCTTTACTGAAGGTGCTGATGCACCGCCGGACCCGTCCCGTCTCCCGGCAACAGCTCTTCGACCAGGTGTTCAGCCTGAACGACGACGTCAGCCCCGAGAGTATCGATCTCTATATTCACCGCCTGCGTAAGAAGCTGACCGGCAGCGGCGTGCGGATCACCACCCTCCGGGGACTGGGCTACGTGCTGGAGTGCGGCGATGAAGTGGGTTAAGCCGCAGTCGCTTTACCTGCAACTTTTGCTCTTTCTGGGTTTGCCGCTGCTGCTGTTATGGGGGCTGTCAGCCTTTAACAGCTACGTTAGCGCGCTACAGGCGGCGACGCAGGCCTATGACCGTACGCTGTTATCCTCGGCTCGCACCGTGTCTGAGCGGCTGGTGGTGCACAAGGGCAAGCTGCTGGTGAACGTGCCCTGGGTCGTGCTCGACAGCTTTGAGCTGAACATGAACGATCGCCTCTACTACAAGGTGGTTGACCCTGACGGGCGGACGATCTCCGGCTATGACGATCTGCCAAATATGCCTCCCTCCACGTCGCGCACCACTCACTATCCGGCGCTGGCGTGGTTTTATCATACCGAGTATCGCGGGCAGGCGATCCGCGTGGCGAAGCTGCTCCAGCCGGTTAACGAAGATAACGTGTTCGGGATGGCGGAAATTTACGTCGCAGAAACGTTGCAGTCGCGGCGCTATCTGGCCACTCAGCTGCTGTTTTCCTCACTCGTGTCGCAGGGGCTGCTGGTACTGCTGACGCTGGTCCTGACCGCCTGGCTGCTGCGCCGCGTGCTGCGCCCAATGCGGCAACTCTCTTCGCTGATGGTGCGCCGTGAGCCCGGGCTGCTGGCCCCGCTGCCGGAGCTGCTGCCCTGGTCGGAAACGCGGCTGCTGATTGTGGCGTTTAACCGTTACATCGACCGGTTGCGCGGCGTACTTTCGCGGCAGGAGCGCTTCAATGCCGATGCCTCACACCAGCTCAAAACGCCGCTGGCGGTGCTAAAAACGCAGGTATCCGTTGCTCTGACGCGTAACGATCCGGCGCTGTGGCAGGAGAGCTTACGGGCAATGAACGTTACGCTGGATAACACCATCGTGCTGACGGAAAGGCTGTTACAGCTTTCGGCGGTGAAGCGGAAAGAGCAGGGGGAGCGACAGTTTGCCCCTGTCGATCTGGTGCAGGTGGTGCAAAACTGCTGCTTTTCGCGGCTGGCACAGGCGCGCAGCAAGGGTATCGATCTCGGTTATGACGGCGTACAGCAGCCGGTAATGATTGAGGGGGATGACGTTTTGCTGGGCGAACTCTGCGCTAACCTGCTGGAGAATGCGATCAAATACACGCCGGAGCAGGGCATCGTGACGGTGTACCTGCGCATGGATAACGATGCCGTTGAGCTGAGCGTGGAGGACAGCGGACCGGGTATTGCCGAAGACCAGATCTCCCAGGCCATGCTGCCGTTTCATCGGCTGGATAACGTGGGCGATGCCGCCGGGTCCGGCATTGGCCTGGCGCTGGCCAACGATATTGCCCGCCTGCACCGCAGCCATCTTCAGCTGATGCCCAGTGAAAATCTGGGCGGCTTGTGCGTAAAAATGCGTTTTTTATTGATGATATAAATACCGATATTATCAAATCGTTACAAACTAATTGCCCGATGTCCACTGAGCGCATTGATCCCACAGACAGTCAGGTTAAAATCTCGCGGTTTTTGGACATCTCTGAATATATTGTGCGGGATCACGACAATGAAAAAAGTGGCATTAATGGGCTTAGGCCTGATGTTTGTATCGGCAGCAGCCAACGCTATTTCCTTCAACGGCTCGGCGGGCGAAGATTATACCCACCTGGGCTTTGGTCTTGGCACGGATAGCGCAGGCCTGGCGATGACCGGCGGCTGGACGCATAACGACGACGATGGGGATGCGGCAAGCCTGGGGCTGGGCTTCAACGTACCTTTGGGTCCTTTCCTGGCGACAGTCGGCGGTAAAGGGATTTACACCAACCCGAACGACGGCGACGAAGGTTACGCGGCGGCAGTGGGCGGCGGTTTGCAGTGGAAAATCGGCGACAGCTTTGGCCTGTTCGGTGAGTACTACTACTCTCCGGATTCCCTCTCCAGCGGTATCGATAGCTATGAGGAAGCCAACGTGGGTGGACGCTGGACCATCATCCGTCCTGTCACCATCGAAGCGGGTTATCGTTATCTGAACCTGGCGGGTAAAGACGGCCACCGCGACAACGCGCTGGCAGATGGTCCCTACATCGGTGTGAGCGCAGGTTTCTAATCCTTTCGGCGCGGCGTTCAGTCGCGCCAGTTTCTCTCTTCCCCCGGTCTTCGATTGCGCTATAGTGTTTTGACCATTGAAATGGGAGAACACAATGATAAACGTGGAAATGTTATCCACTGGCGACGAAGTGCTGCATGGGCAAATCATTGATACCAATGCCGCCTGGCTCGCCGATCTCTTCTTTGAGCAAGGATTACCGTTAACGCGCCGCAACACCGTGGGTGACAATCTTGAGTCGCTGGTCAACGTTCTGCGCGAGCGCAGCGAACGCTGCGACGTGCTGATTGTGAACGGCGGGCTTGGGCCCACCAGCGACGATCTCAGCGCGCTGGCCGCCGCCACGGCCAGAGGTGAAGGCCTGGTCCTGCACGAGGCGTGGCTGGCACAGATGGAGCGATTTTTCTCCGAGCGTGGCCGCGTGATGGCCCCCAGCAACCGCAAGCAGGCTGAAATTCCCGCCAGCGCGGAACTGATTGATAACCCGGTCGGCACCGCCTGCGGGTTTGCCGTTCAGTTGAACCGCTGCCTGATGTTCTTCACTCCGGGCGTGCCGTCGGAATTTAAAGTGATGGTCGAGCAGCAGATCCTGCCGCGCCTGCGCGCGCGCTTCACACTGCCTGAACCGCCGCTGTGCCTGCGTCTGACCACCTTTGGCCGCTCGGAAAGCGATCTGGCTCAGAGCCTCGATCACCTGCAACTGCCTCCCGGCGTGTCGATGGGCTATCGCTCCTCCATGCCGATTATTGAACTGAAGCTGACCGGACCGGCGTCAGAGAAAACCGCCATGCTGGCGCTGTGGCCGGAAGTGCAGCGCGTCGCCGGGGAAAGCCTGATTTTCGAAGGAACGGAAGGGCTGCCGGCGCAGATCGCAGCGCATTTGCAGTCTCGTCAGCTCAGCGTGACGCTAAGCGAGCAGTTTACCGGTGGGCTTCTGGCGCTTCAGCTTACCCGCGCGGGTGCGCCGCTGCTGGCCAGCGAAGTGGTGCCGTTCCAGCAGGAGACGCTGGCGCAGACGGCGCGCTGGGCATCCGAGCGCAGAGTGAAGCATTTCGCCGGACTGGCGCTGTTTGTGGGCGGGCTGGATGAAGAGCATCTCAACTTCGCCCTGGCAACCCCGGAAGGAACGCACGCCCTGCGGGTGAAGATGAGTATTACCCGCCACAGTCTGGCCGTGCGTCAGGAGGTGTGCGCGATGATGGCCCTGAACATGCTGCGCCGCTGGCTGAACGGGAAAGAGGTCGCCAGCGAGCACGGCTGGATCAACGTCGTGGAATCGCTGTTTGTAGAGTGAGAATGTGCCGGGGGAGTGTCCCCGGCAACGGTTACGCCAGTGCGTTTGCCAGCAAGGTAATGGGATGTTCACAGCGTTTGCTGGTGGACATCTCGATCTGCCACTTGCAGGTTTCACAGTCCGTCACCACGATATCTGCGCCGCTCTCTTCAATCTGCCGGAACAGCGGCGCGCCAATGGCCTGTGACGTTGGGTAGTTTTCACGCTTGAATCCGTAGGTGCCAGCGATGCCGCAGCAGCGTGAGTCCAGCACCGTCAGCTCCAGCCCCGGGATCAACCGCAGCAGCTCCAGCGTATAGATCGACCAGCCCATCTTCTCCATATGACATGGCGTGTGATACACCACCTTCAACGGCAATTTGCCCAGCGGTAACGTCTGCCCGCTGTCCAGCTTGCGCCAGAGAAAACGGGTCGCCAGCTCAATGTGCTCGCGCAGGCCGGTGTTATCCACATCCAGCAGATGCGGATATTCATCGCGCAGCGTGAAGGTACAGGTTGACGACGTCGCCAGTACCGGTCTCCCTTTGTCGACGATCGCCTCACGTAAAGAGGTGACGTTGCTTTTCGCCTGCCTGCGCGCTTTGTCGGTAAAACCGTTGGCAATCAGCGGAACGCCGCAGCACTTCTCTTTGCTCAGCAGCTGAACGCCCGTCCCCATGGCGTTCAGCACTTTCAGCAGGTCTTTTCCCAGCTGCGGATGGTTGTAGTTCACGTAGCAGCCGTGGAAGAAGGCAACCTGCTCAGCGAACTGCGCCTGTTCTGCCGCCACGGATTTATACCAGCGGCGGAAGGTGCCGTGAGAATATTTCGGCAGACTGCGGTGATGGTCGATTTTGAGCGTAGCATCCAGCAGTCTGCGCACCGGCTTCAGGGCGGTGGCGGCATTGACGACCGGCGCGAAAGGCGTCGAGAGGCTGCCCATTAGATCGGTGTGGCTTAGTATCGCGTCGCGCAGCGTCGGTTTTTGCGTACTGTAGCGGGCGCGGGCGCGCTGGATGATATCGCCTATTTTCACGTCCGACGGGCAGGCAACTTCGCAGCGTTTGCAGTTTATGCAGTATTTCAGCGCCTCGTCGTAGAGCGCGCCGTCCTTCAGGCGCAGACGCTCCCCGTCGGGGCCGGCCTGTTTCGGGCCGGGATAGCGCGGATCGACGCCGCTGACCGGGCAAACCGTGGTGCAGACCGTGCATTTGATACAGCTTTCAAATCGGGTGTCGTTCATTGTGCTCCCTCCCTGCGCTGGATAATCTGCTCCGCGACATGCAGCGCGGTGACGGCGCAGACGCCGCCACCGCAGCCCTGTGCCACGGGATCGTACCCGCCCAGAACCGAGCCGATGGCGTAAAGATTTTCAACCGGTTCCCCGCCCAGCTGCGGGCGCAGCTGGGTGTCGACGATCACGCCGAACTGCTGCCAGGGCTGCGGGGTGAAGAAATCGCTTTGATACCAGTCCGCGCGGGAAGCGCTTTGCCGGACGTCCAGCCCGAGAATTGCCTCACGCACGCCATCCCGGCTGCTCAGCAGACCGTTACTGAAGAAACTGCCGCTTGCCAGCACCGTATAGCGTGCACGAAGCGGGATGTCGCCGTGGTTGCGGGTCCAGATTTCGCTTACCGCGCCCTCTGCCAGGGTGATTTTTTTCACCTCGTCGCCTGCCATCCAGACGCCACCCTGGGCGACAAACTGACGTTGAAGCTGGGTATGCAGACGAATGCCGGGCACGGAAGGGGGGAGCGTCGGCAGTAAACCGAGCGTACAGGGCAGGCGCGCCGAGAGCCAGCGCCAGAGCCGGTTGTCCGTTAAGCCAAAACAGGCGGGCATAAACAGGGCGTCGCAGCTCTCGCCGAGCGGCTGAAGCGCCGCGTACAGCTGCGGCCAGTAGCGTTCATTATCCAGCAGGCGGGCAATGTTCACCGCACGAAACTCGCTGGGGTTTTCGCGCAGCACGTCGAGCTCGGGGAGATCAATCTCCGCCGTATCCACCTGAATCCCTTGCTGTCTGAGAGACGCGGCGGCAAGATGCGGCTGGAAATCAAGGAAACCGCTGATCCCCACCACCCGCACGCGCCCGGCAGCGATGGGGGCGACAGGCACCTCTTCCGGGCTAAGCCAGGCGGCGCGCAGAGTGCCGAGCGGCGTGACGCGCTGATGATTTTGCTCGGCGTCACCCTGCATGCGTGCGCCGCAGGCGGTCAGCAGGTGTTCGGTTTCGCAGGCAAAGCGGGCCATATTCTCTGCGCCCGTCAGGCGGTAGGGATGTTCAGGCGGCAGATCGGCGAACGATAGCGCGCCCAGTAAATCCAGCGAGCCGGAAGAGAAGTGCAGGGCACTTTGACCGCGAGTGACAATGGCGCAGCGCAGACCCCGCTGCGTCAGTTTGAGACCGCACAGCAGGCCCGCCAGCCCTCCACCCACAATCACGGTATCAAATTTCATGGTTGTGCTCCTTCTCCAGACCGCAAAGTCCCTGATAGACCCAGCGGGTAAACTCACTTTCGCGCAGGGCATCGCCCCAGGCGACGGGCTGAATGCCTTTCCAGCGCTCATTTAAAAAATCGCTGAGCTGGGCGAGCGACTGGGTTGAGGAGGTGGCATGAAAACGTTGCAGCAGCCCGGCGGCACGGCAGGCGCACAGCTCCCCCTGACAGGTGCCCATCCCGACTCGCGTGCGGCGGCGTAAATCAAGCAGGTTGTTCACCGTCAGGTTTTCCACGGCATATTGCACCTCGCCTGCGGTCACGGCTTCGCATTCGCACACCAGGCTGCGGCTGAGTCGCCCTTCACCAAGCCAGGTCGGGGTGCGGTCGCCGTGGCGGTAAATCGCCGAACCGCGAAGCGGGGCAGGAAGTGAAATGATTTTGTGCAGCGTTTTTTCTGTCGATTGCTGCGAGCCGGGCAGGGCCCGCTCCGCCGTCACGCACGGCGCGGTGTTGCCGAGCTTACAGCAGACGGCATCGGTGGCCCACTCCGCCATCAGCCGGTAGGTCATCAGCTTGCCGCCGGTAATGGTGATAAACCCGTCCATGCCGTCACGTTCGGCGTGATCGAGCAGCACGATGCCGCGGCTGACGTTACGCCCGCTCGGATCGTTGTCGCTGGCGACGAGGGGACGCACGCCCGCGTAGGCACGCAGAATACGCGTCTGCGCCATCACCGGGGCCAGCTTTTCCCCTTCGCGCAGCAGAATATCCACCTCTTCGGCGGTAACGCGGTTGTAATCGATTTCGCTGTAGTCCACATGCATTGAGGTCGTGCCGATCAACGAAATGGTGTCCCCCGGCACGAGGATGTCGGCGTCAGACGGTTTACGGCAGCGGTTGATGACATGGTTATTGATGCGATGGTCGAGGATCAGCAGCGAGCCTTTGGCCGGGAACATGCGGACGGATAAATCGGCGTATTCCGCGATGCGCTGGCCCCAGATCCCCGCCGCGTTGACCACGACGGCGGCATACAGCTCGCGGTGTTCGTTGTACTGCGCATCAAACACGCGCACCCCGCGCACGGTATTACCTTCACGAATAAGCCCGGTGACGTGATGCCCGGTCAGGATCTGTGCGCCGTGTTCCCGCGCGTCGAGCATATTGGCGGCGGTCAGGCGGAAAGGATCAACGGTTCCGTCAGGCACTTTTACCGCGCCCAGTAACGCCGGGTTTACCGAGGGTTCCAGACGGCGCGCCTGCGCAGGATCGAGCGCCTCGGCCTGAATGCCTGCCGCCGTGCAGGCGGTGATAAAGGTTTGCTGAAAGCCGAGATCATCTTCGGGAAGGGTGATAAAAAGGCCGTTGGTCGGTTCAACGCAGTGGCGGGCGATGCGCCTGAGGATCTGGTTTTCAGCAATACACTCGCGCGCGGACTCAGCGTCAGTGACCGCATAGCGGGCACCGCTGTGCAACAGACCGTGGTTACGCCCCGTTGCGCCGGTGGCGATGTCGTGGCGCTCCAGAAGCGTGACGCTCAATCCCCGCAGGGCGCAGTCGCGTGCGATGCCGGCACCCGTCGCGCCACCGCCAATGATAATCACATCGCTGAAGCGTGGATCGTGAATTGTCATTGCCTTTCCTCTATGTTCGTTTTTTAGCATTTAGCCACATTGATCGTGTGGTTTGTTTGATTTCGAACATAAACGCGCGAAATTCGAAAGTGAAACGTGATTTCATGCGCTTTTTTGCGCATTCTGTCATATTTCTGTAACAATCTGTGCGTTGATTCACAGTAACATTCACCGTGATTTCTTAACATCGCCGCCTCTGTAGCCGGGCGCGAGATGCCCGGTCATTTTTGAAAGGCCACGGAGGCTGTTATGCTCAGTATCTTTAAACCTGCGCCACACCGGGCGCGACTGCCAGAGGCAGAGATTGATCCTCTCTACCGCCGTCTGCGTTGGCAAATCTTCCTCGGGATCTTCTTCGGATATGCGGCGTACTATCTGGTACGTAAAAACTTTGCGCTCGCCATGCCGTACCTGGTGGAACAAGGCTTCTCCCGCGGCGATCTGGGCTTTGCGCTGTCGGGGATCTCCATCGCGTACGGTTTTTCGAAGTTCATTATGGGGTCGGTGTCGGATCGCTCGAATCCGCGCGTGTTCCTGCCCGCCGGTCTGATCCTCGCGGCAGCGGTGATGCTGTTCATGGGCTTTGTGCCATGGGCGACCTCCAGCATTGCCGTCATGTTCGTACTGCTGTTCCTCTGCGGCTGGTTCCAGGGGATGGGGTGGCCGCCATGCGGACGTACCATGGTGCACTGGTGGTCACAGAAAGAGCGCGGTGGGATTGTATCGGTCTGGAACTGCGCGCATAACGTCGGGGGCGGGCTTCCGCCGCTGCTGTTCCTGCTGGGGATGGCCTGGTTCAACGACTGGCACGCGGCGCTCTATATGCCTGCCTTTGGCGCCATTCTGGTGGCGATTATCGCCTTCGCCCTGATGCGCGACACGCCGCAGTCCTGCGGCCTGCCGCCGATTGAAGAGTACAAAAACGACTACCCGGATGATTACAGCGAGAAGCACGAAGAAGAGCTGACCGCGAAACAGATCTTCATGAAGTATGTGCTGCCAAATAAGCTGCTGTGGTACATCGCGGTGGCGAACGTGTTTGTCTACCTGCTGCGCTACGGCATCCTCGACTGGTCCCCGACTTACCTGAAAGAGGTGAAGCACTTCGCGCTGGATAAATCCTCCTGGGCCTATTTCCTGTATGAATACGCGGGCATTCCCGGCACGCTGATCTGCGGCTGGATGTCGGACAAAGTGTTTAAGGGCAACCGTGGGGCGACGGGCGTGTTCTTTATGACGCTGGTGACCATCGCGACGGTCGTTTACTGGCTTAACCCGCCGGGTAATCCGGGTGTGGATATGGCCTGTATGATCGTAATCGGCTTCCTGATTTATGGTCCGGTTATGCTGATCGGCCTGCACGCGCTGGAGCTGGCGCCGAAGAAAGCGGCAGGCACGGCGGCAGGCTTTACCGGTCTGTTTGGCTACCTCGGCGGTTCAGTGGCGGCAAGTGCCATCGTCGGTTACACCGTCGATTTCTTCGGCTGGGACGGTGGCTTTATGGTGATGATTGGCGGCAGCGTGCTGGCGGTTCTGCTGTTGATCGTCGTGATGATCGGTGAAAAACGTCACCATGCCGAGGTGCTGGCGCGTCGTCAGTAAGGAGCATTGCGATGAAATTAACTCAGTTAGCGACAGGCCTGCTGCTGGCGGGCCTGATGACAGGCTCCGCCCTGGCGGCGGATAAAATCGTGATCGCCCACCGTGGCGCCAGCGGTTATCTGCCAGAGCATACGCTGCCGGCAAAAGCGATGGCCTATGCCCAGGGCGCAGATTATCTGGAGCAGGATCTGGTGATGACGAAGGACGACCAGCTGGTCGTTCTGCATGACCATTATCTTGACCGCGTGACGGACGTGGCGGAGCGTTTCCCGGATCGTGCCCGTAAAGATGGCCGCTACTACGCCATCGACTTCACGCTGGCGGAGATCCGCTCGCTGAAGTTTACCGAGGGCTTCGAGATTGAGAACGGTAAGAAGGTGCAGGTCTATCCGGGGCGTTTCCCGATGGGCAAGTCTGACTTCCGTATTCACACCTTCGAAGAGGAGATCGAGTTTGTTCAGGGGCTGAACCACTCGACGGGCAAAAATATCGGTATCTACCCGGAAATCAAAGCGCCGTGGTTCCACCATCAGGAAGGAAAAGACATTGCCGCGAAGACGCTGGAGGTACTGAAAAAGTACGGCTACACCAGCAAGAAGGATAAGGTTTTCCTGCAATGTTTCGATGCCGCGGAACTGAAGCGCATCAAAACTGAGCTGGAGCCGAAGATGGGGATGGATCTCAATCTGGTGCAGCTGATTGCCTATACCGACTGGAATGAAACTCAGGAAAAACAGCCGGACGGGAAGTGGGTGAACTACAGCTACGACTGGATGTTTAAGCCGGGCGCGATGAAGCAGATTGCGCAGTACGCCGACGGCATCGGGCCGGATTACCACATGCTGGTGGCGGAAGGCTCAACGCCGGGCCACGTGAAGCTGACGGCGATGGTGAAAGAGGCGCATGCGAGCAAGATGCAGGTGCATCCGTATACCGTGCGTGCAGACCAGTTGCCGGAGTATGCGACGGACGTGGATCAGCTTTACGACGTGCTGTATAACCAGGCGGATGTGGACGGATTGTTTACGGATTTCCCGGATAAAGCGGTCGAATTCATTCACCGGAAGTAGGTTTTGTAGGTCGGGTAAGGCGAAGCCGCCACCCGACAATCAGGCTCTGCGGCCTGATGCCCTCACCCTAACCCTCTCCCACCGGGAGAGGGATCCCCAGTAATTTTTTTATGCAGAAGCAATAAAGTTGCTTTCTAAATGACTGAGGGCTGTCAGCGATGCCCTGGTCCGGCTGTAAATCGCTGAGGCGTTTGCCTTCCGGCCGGGGCGAGGCGCAGGGATGCGCCGAGAGGGCGGCTTTACAGGGACGTTGCCTCCGCCCGTACCCGATAAGCCGGAAGGAATAAGCCGAGGGCACCGCGAAGCGGCGATTTACCGCCGGGAGCCCGGGTTGCCAGGGTGGTGGCGACTGAGCCACCCTGGCACGTTCACCGGTCATGTCGTTACAGAGTAGCAAGGAACATAAAGTGAACGGAATGACCACCACCGCCGTATGTTCCCCTCACCCTAACCCTCTCCCCGGAGGGGCGAGGGGATTGCTCAGTGCTCGCATTAATTTGTGGGGAACCCTCAGCCCACCGGGAGAGGGGATAAGGACAACATCACATCTCGATCTCTATATCGCCTTTTGCCCGGCAGCAGCAGGGCAAAATTTCCCCTTCACTGATAAAGGCTAGCGGTTCGGTCAGCCAGTCTACCTGGCCTGCGACCAGACGGCAGCGGCAGGAGCCGCAGTAGCCTTCACGACACTGGTACTCGACTTCTACCTGATGTGCTTCAAGCGCCACCAGCAGAGAAGGGTGCTCTTCCTGGCACAACACCTCTGTACCCGAAAGGCTCAGCGTTACGCGGCTCATCAGAGCTGGAAATCGCTCAGGTCGTCGGTGTTGACTTCAGAATCAATCTGACCGACCAGGTAAGAACTCACTTCCACTTCCTGCGGCGCGACCTGCACGTTATCGGACACCAGCCAGGTGTTGATCCACGGGATTGGGTTAGAGCGCGTCTGGAACGGCAGGTCGAGACCGACGGCCTGCATGCGGATGTTGGTGATGTACTCAACGTACTGGCACAGAATGTCTTTGTTCAGGCCAATCATGGAGCCGTCGCGGAACAGGTAGTCTGCCCACTCTTTCTCCTGCTGGGCCGCCAGCACGAACAGGTCGTAGCATTCCTGTTTGCACTCTTCCGCAATTTCCGCCATCTCCGGATCGTCTGCACCGCTGCGCAGCAGGTTCAGCATATGCTGAGTCCCGGTCAGGTGCAGGGCTTCGTCACGGGCAATCAGACGGATAATTTTGGCGTTGCCTTCCATCAGTTTGCGCTCGGCAAACGCGAAGGAGCAGGCGAAGCTCACGTAGAAGCGGATCGCTTCCAGGGCGTTGACGCTCATCAGGCACAGATAGAGCTGTTTTTTCAGGGTCCGCAGGTTTACGGTGACGGTTTTACCGTTCACGTTGTGCGTACCTTCGCCCAGCAGATGCCAGTAGCTGGTCATCTCGATCAGTTCGTCATAGTAGTGCGCAATGCCTTCGGCGCGCTTCTGGATCTGTTCGTTGGTGACGATATCATCAAACACCACCGCCGGATCGTTAACGATGTTGCGGATGATGTGGGTGTAAGAGCGGGAGTGGATCGTCTCGGAGAACGCCCAGGTCTCAACCCAGGTTTCCAGCTCAGGAATCGAGATCAGCGGCAGCAGCGCCACGTTCGGACTACGACCCTGAATGGAGTCCAGCAGCGTCTGGTATTTCAGGTTGCTGAGGAAGATGTGCTTTTCGTGTTCCGGCAGCGCCTGGAAATCGATACGGTCGCGGGAAACGTCAACTTCTTCCGGACGCCAGAAGAAGGAGAGTTGCTTTTCAATCAGCTTTTCGAAGATGTCATATTTTTGCTGATCGTAGCGTGCCACGTTGACCGGCTGGCCGAAGAACATCGGCTCTTTGAGCTGGTCGTTTTTCGTCTGTGAAAAGGTGGTATATGCCATTGCGGTGAGTCCTGTGGTGTTATTTCCCCTCACCCCGGCCCTCTCCCACAGGGAGAGGGGGAAAGAGTTCCCTCTCCCTGTGGGAGAGGGTTAGGGTGAGGGAATTTATTAGATCTTACATGCGCCGCTTTCGCAGCCATCGTCCTGAATTGACGGCACCAGGTCGTCCTGGGCGTCTTCCGCACCATCACGGGTGTTGTGATAGTACAGCGTTTTCACGCCAAATTTGTAGGCGGTGAGCAGGTCTTTCAGCAGTTGCTGCATCGGAACCTTGCCTGACGGGAAGCGCGTCGGGTCGTAGTTGGTATTGGCAGAGATCGACTGGTCGATAAACTTCTGCATGATACCCACCAGTTGGAGGTAGCCGTCGTTGTTTGGCATTTCCCACAGCAGCTCGTAGTTGTTGCCCAGCGTTTCGTAATCCGGTACCACCTGACGCAGCACGCCGTCTTTCGACGCTTTGATGCTGACGTGGCCGCGCGGTGGCTCAATACCGTTGGTGGCGTTGGAGATCTGCGAAGAGGTCTCGGACGGCATCAGGGCAGAGAGCGTGGAGTTACGCAGGCCGTGAGTTTTAATGGACTCGCGCAGGCCTTCCCAGTCGAGGTGCAGCGGCTCGCTGACGATCGCATCCAGGTCTTTTTTGTAGGTGTCGATCGGCAAAATGCCTTTCGCGTAGGTGGTTTCATTGAACCACGGGCACGCGCCTTGTTCTTTCGCCAGCTCGTTGGAGGCTTTCATCAGGTAGTACTGAATGGCTTCGAACGTCTGGTGCGTCAGATTGTTGGCGCTGCCGTCGGAGTAACGCTTGCCGTTTTTCGCCAGCCAGTAGGCGAAGTTGATCACGCCGATACCTAAAGTGCGACGGCCCATTGCGCCGCGTTTTGCCGCCGGGATTGGGTAATCCTGGTAGTCCAGCAGGGCGTCGAGCGCACGAACCGCCAGCACGGCCAGCTCTTCCAGCTCGTCCAGGCTCTTAATCGCACCCAGGTTGAACGCAGAGAGCGTACACAGGGCGATTTCACCATTTTCATCGTTCACATCGTCCAGCGGTTTGGTCGGCAGGGCGATCTCCAGGCACAGGTTGGACTGGCGCACTGGCGCAACCACCGGATCGAACGGGCTGTGGGTGTTGCAGTGGTCAACGTTCTGGATGTAGATACGGCCGGTAGAGGCACGTTCCTGCATCATCAGGGAGAACAGATCGACCGCCTTCACGCGCTGCTTGCGGATGCTGTCGTCTTTTTCGTATTTGGTGTACAGACGCTCGAATTCGTCCTGATCGGCGAAGAACGCGTCGTACAGACCCGGGACGTCGGATGGGCTGAACAGGGTGATATCTTCACCTTTCAGCAGGCGGGTGTACATCAGCTTGTTGATCTGCACGCCGTAGTCCATGTGACGCACGCGGTTGCCTTCCACGCCGCGGTTGTTCTTCAGAACCAGCAGGCTTTCCACTTCCAGGTGCCACATTGGGTAGAACAGGGTCGCAGCGCCACCGCGCACGCCGCCCTGAGAGCAGGATTTTACCGCCGTCTGGAAGTGCTTGTAGAACGGGATACAGCCGGTGTGGAACGCTTCACCGCCGCGGATCGGGCTGCCCAGCGCACGGATACGACCAGCGTTGATGCCGATACCAGCACGCTGGGAGACGTATTTTACGATGGCGCTGGAGGTCGCGTTGATGGAATCCAGGCTGTCACCACACTCGATCAGTACGCAGGAGCTGAACTGACGGGTAGGGGTACGCACGCCAGACATGATTGGCGTAGGCAGAGAAATCTTGAACGTAGAGACCGCATCGTAGAAACGCTTCACGTAGTCCAGACGGGTTTCACGTGGATAATTAGAGAACAGGCAGGCGGCCACCAGAATATAGAGGAACTGGGCGCTCTCGTAGATTTCGCCCGTCACACGGTTCTGAACCAGGTATTTGCCTTCGAGCTGCTTCACCGCCGCGTAGGAGAAGTTCATGTCGCGCCAGTGATCGATAAACCCGTTCATCTGCTCGAACTCTTCTTCCGTATAGTCTTCCAGCAGATGCGTGTCGTATTTGCCCAGCTCAACCATTTTCACTACGTGATCGTAAAGCTTCGGCGGCTCGAACTGGCCGTAGGCTTTCTTACGCAGGTGGAAAATCGCCAGACGCGCAGCGAGGTACTGATAATCCGGTGCGTCGCGGGAGATCAGATCTGCCGCTGCTTTGATAATGGTTTCGTGGATATCAGACGTTTTGATGCCGTCGTAGAACTGAATGTGAGAACGCAGTTCGACCTGGGATATAGATACGTTGTTCAGTCCTTCTGCTGCCCAGTCGAGAACTCGATGGATTTTGTCCAGATTGATACGCTCGGTAGTACCGTCGCGCTTTGTCACCAGCAGACTCTGATTCATGTGGGTTTTTACCTGTCCGTGAAATAAAAAAATATCCCCCGCTTATCCACAGAACCGCCTTGTGACTAACTCTGTGGATAAATACTACATATAGGGGTTTTGCGATAAGAAGAACGCTATATGGTGAGTATTCTAGTATCGAATCTTTTCAGCACAAGGGTTGATTTTGACGTTAAATTGAGGTTGTGAAAGGGTAAAAAAGGCTAAGTCCTCGTACCGTAAGGCCTGGAAGAGATGTCAATATTCCAGAAAAAAAATTCAAAATTTGATCGAGTGCTGATTTCTTCAACGGGAGGTCAGAATTGCGCAACATGATGTCGCGCAATCTTTATAAGAATAACGAATGACGTTAGTCGTTTTTGGCGGTTGTGTGCAACATATAGTTAACATCCACGCCCGGGGCAAGTTTGAATTTATCCGTCAGAGGATTGTAGTGCAGACCCGTCATGTGCTGCTCCTTAAGCCATGTCTGGTCAACCCAGCCCAGCAGTTCGGCAGGCTTGATGAACTTCTTCACGTCGTGCGTCCCTTTCGGCACCATGCGCAGCACATATTCCGCGCCTACCACGGCCATCAGCCAGGCTTTGCCGTTGCGGTTGATGGTCGAGAAGAAGACCTGTCCACCCGGTTTCACCAGTTTTGCACAGGCGCTGACGACCGACTGCGGATCGGGAACGTGCTCCAGCATCTCCATGCAGGTCACCACGTCATACTGGTGCGCATGTTTAGCCGCGTGCTCTTCCACGGTTTCCTGGACATATTCTACCTGTACGCCGGACTCCAGCGCATGAAGACGCGCAACCTGTAGAGGTTCGAAGCCCATGTCCAGACCGGTGACGGTGGCCCCTTCGCGCGCCATGCTTTCCGCCAGGATGCCGCCACCGCAGCCGACGTCGAGCACTTTCTTACCGAACAGACCGCCGGAACGCTCCGCGATATAGCCCAGACGTAGCGGGTTAATACGATGCAGAGGTTTGAACTCACCTTCGAGATCCCACCAGCGGGACGCCACCGCTTCAAATTTGGCAATCTCTTCGTGGTCAACGTTGTGAGCCACCGGGGATTTTTCGGCATTCATGGGCGCTTTTACTCCTTATTTAGCAAGACAAATGAGTATATCAGGCAATCCCTGTGAATAAAGCGTATAGGTTTACCTGTATCACCGCGGCTGTGTTATAATTTGCGACCTTTGAATCCGGGATACAGTAGAGGGATAGCGGTTAGATGAGCGACCTTGCGAGAGAAATTACACCGGTTAACATCGAGGAAGAGCTGAAAAGCTCCTATCTGGACTATGCGATGTCGGTCATTGTTGGCCGTGCGCTGCCGGACGTCCGCGATGGCCTTAAGCCGGTACACCGTCGCGTACTATACGCCATGAACGTATTGGGCAATGACTGGAATAAAGCCTACAAAAAATCTGCCCGTGTCGTTGGTGACGTAATCGGTAAATACCATCCCCATGGTGATTCCGCGGTGTACGACACCATTGTCCGTATGGCGCAGCCTTTCTCGCTGCGTTACATGCTGGTAGATGGTCAGGGTAACTTTGGTTCTATCGACGGCGACTCCGCCGCGGCAATGCGTTATACGGAAATCCGTCTGGCGAAGATTGCCCATGAGCTGATGGCTGACCTGGAAAAAGAGACGGTTGATTTCGTTGATAACTACGACGGCACGGAAAAAATTCCTGACGTTATGCCAACGAAGATCCCAAACCTGCTGGTGAACGGTTCGTCCGGTATCGCAGTGGGTATGGCAACCAACATTCCGCCGCACAACATCACGGAAGTGATTAACGGCTGCCTGGCCTACATCGACGATGAAGACATCAGCATTGAAGGGCTGATGGAACACATCCCGGGCCCGGACTTCCCGACGGCGGCAATCATCAACGGCCGTCGCGGTATTGAAGAAGCGTACCGTACCGGTCGCGGCAAGATTTACATCCGTGCCCGCGCCGAAGTGGAAGCGGACGCCAAAACCGGCCGTGAAACCATTATTGTTCACGAGATCCCGTATCAGGTGAACAAGGCGCGTCTGATTGAAAAAATCGCCGAGCTGGTAAAAGAAAAACGCGTTGAAGGCATCAGCGCGCTGCGCGACGAGTCTGACAAAGACGGTATGCGCATCGTGATTGAAATCAAGCGCGACGCGGTGGGTGAAGTTGTGCTGAACAACCTTTACTCCCAGACTCAGCTTCAGGTCTCCTTCGGTATCAACATGGTTGCGCTGCACCATGGCCAGCCGAAGATCATGAACCTGAAAGAGATCCTGAGCGCGTTTGTGCGTCACCGCCGTGAAGTGGTGACTCGCCGTACCATCTTTGAACTGCGCAAAGCGCGCGATCGTGCCCATATCCTTGAAGCACTGGCCGTTGCGCTGGCGAACATCGACCCGATCATCGAGCTGATCCGCCGTGCGCCGACGCCGGCAGAAGCGAAGGCGTCGCTGGTTGCGCGTCCATGGGATCTGGGCAACGTGGCGGCGATGCTGGAACGTGCCGGCGATGATGCCGCGCGTCCTGAGTGGCTGGAGCCGGAATTCGGCGTGCGTGACGGTCAGTACTATCTGACTGAACAGCAGGCCCAGGCGATTCTGGATCTGCGTTTGCAGAAACTGACCGGCCTTGAGCATGAAAAACTGCTCGACGAGTACAAAGAGCTGCTGGAGCAGATTGCCGAGCTGCTGCATATCCTGGGTAGCGCAGAGCGCCTGATGGAAGTGATCCGTGAAGAGCTGGAGCTGGTTCGCGATCAGTTCGGCGACGAGCGTCGCACCGAAATCACGGCCAACAGCTCTGATATCAACATTGAAGATCTGATCAACCGCGAAGACGTGGTCGTGACGCTGTCTCACCAGGGTTACGTGAAGTATCAGCCGTTGACCGACTACGAAGCACAGCGTCGTGGCGGTAAAGGCAAATCTGCGGCGCGTATTAAAGAAGAAGACTTCATTGACCGTCTGCTGGTGGCCAATACCCACGACACGATCCTCTGCTTCTCCAGCCGGGGCCGTCTGTACTGGATGAAAGTCTATCAGCTGCCGGAAGCGAGCCGTGGCGCGCGGGGTCGACCTATCGTTAACCTGCTGCCGCTGGAAGCGAACGAACGTATCACCGCCATTCTGCCGGTACGCGAGTACGAAGAGGGCGTGAACGTCTTTATGGCAACCGCGAGCGGTACCGTGAAGAAAACCGCGTTGACCGAATTCAGCCGTCCACGTTCCGCCGGGATCATCGCGGTGAACCTGAACGAAGGCGACGAGCTGATCGGCGTGGATCTGACCTCCGGTTCTGATGAAGTGATGCTGTTCTCTGCGGCCGGTAAAGTGGTGCGCTTTAAAGAGAACGCCGTGCGCGCAATGGGTCGTACGGCGACCGGCGTGCGTGGTATCAAGCTGGCGGGTGAAGACAGCGTGGTTTCCCTGATCGTTCCGCGTGGCGAAGGCGCAATCCTGACCGTCACCCAGAACGGCTACGGTAAACGTACGGCGGAAAGCGAATACCCGACCAAGTCTCGCGGCACGCAGGGCGTTATCTCCATCAAAGTGACCGAGCGCAACGGTTCCGTTGTTGGCGCGGTACAGGTGGACGACGCGGACCAGATCATGATGATCACCGATGCCGGTACGCTGGTGCGTACCCGCGTGTCAGAGATCAGCGTGGTGGGTCGTAACACCCAGGGCGTTATCCTCATCCGTACTGCGGAAGATGAAAACGTCGTCGGTCTGCAACGCGTTGCTGAGCCGGTGGATGACGAAGAGCTCGACTCTATCGACGGCAGCGTCGCGGAAGGGGATGATGAAATCGTCCCGGAAGCGGACACCGATGATGAAGCAGCGGATGACGCTGACGAGTAACGTCTCCTGACGCATAAAGGGCCGGTTTCCGGCCCTTTTGTTTTGCGCAAGCAGACAAGTGAACGTTGCGACAAGCCGCGTTTACCGCTACCTTAACCACATTCTTTTTTCCCCGATGGCGGAGCCTCGCCCCTTTGAAATACCTCGTCTCCTTTCGTACCACGTTAAAAGTCTCTCGCTATCTGTTTCGGGCGCTTGCGCTACTGCTATGGTTGCTGGTGGCACTGCTCTCGGTGTTTTACATCGTTAACGCGTTACACCAGAAAGAAGCGGAGATCCGCCAGGAGTTTAACTTAAGCTCGGATCAGGCCCAGCGCTATATCCAGCGCACGTCTGATGTGATGAAAGAGCTTAAGTATATCGCTGAGAATCGACTGACGGCGGAGAACGGCATTCTTGCCCTCCGCGGTCGGGATGAAAAAACCGAAGTACCTGATTTCGAACCGCTCTTCCCGGACTCCGATTGTTCCGCGATGGGCAAAGCCTGGCGTGGCTCACTGGAGTCCCTGTCATGGTTTATGCGCTACTGGCGCGATAATTTTTCGGCCGCTTACGATCTGAACCGCGTCTACCTGATTGGCAACGAAAATCTCTGCATGGCGGACTTCGGTCTGCGGGATATGCCCGTCGAACGCGAAGACGCGTTGAAAAGCCTGCATGAGCGCATAGTGAAATACCGCAATGCGCCTCAGGAAGAGCGCGGGAACAACATCTTCTGGATAAGCCAGGGGCCGCGCATGGGCGTCGGCTATTTCTATGCCCTGACTCCGGTTTACCTCGGAAACCGCCTGCAAGCGCTGCTGGGGATTGAACAAACCATCCGCATGGAAAACTTCTTCACGCCGGGCAGTCTGCCGATGGGCGTGACCATTCTGGATGAGAACGGCCACCCACTCATCTCCCTTACCGGGCCTGAAAACCGCCTGAAAGTGGAGCCCAGCTGGATGCAGGAGCGGTCATGGTTTGGCTATACCTCCGGGTTCCGCGAGCTGGTGCTGAAGAAAAGTTTACCGCCATCGTCGCTGAGCATTGTCTATTCGCTGCCGGTGGACAAGGTGCTGGAGCGCATTCGCATCCTGATCCTTAACGCCATTTTGTTGAACATCGCGGTAGGCGTCGCGCTGTTTATGCTGGCGAGAATGTATGAGCGGCGGATCTTTATTCCGGCGGAAGCGGATGCTCAGCGTCTGGAGGAGCACGAGCAGTTTAACCGTAAGATTGTCGCCTCGGCGCCGGTAGGGATCTGTATCCTGCGTACTCAGGACGGGACAAATATCCTCAGTAACGAGCTTGCCCATAACTACCTGAACATGCTCACGCATGAAGACCGCCAGCGGTTAACGCAGATCATCTGTGGGCAACAGGTTAACTTTGTGGATGTGCTGACCAGCACCCACACCAACCTGCAAATCAGCTTCGTCCATTCGCGCTACCGCAATGAAAACGTGGCGATTTGCGTGCTGGTGGACGTCTCCGCGCGCGTTAAGATGGAAGAGTCATTGCAGGATATGGCGCAGGCGGCGGAGCAGGCCAGCCAGTCGAAATCGATGTTCCTCGCGACCGTCAGCCATGAGCTGCGTACGCCGCTGTACGGCATTATCGGTAACCTCGATCTTCTCCAGACCAAAGAGCTGCCGAAAGGGGTCGACCGCCTGGTGACGGCGATGAACAACTCGTCCAGCCTGCTGCTGAAAATTATCAGCGATATTCTCGACTTCTCTAAAATTGAATCCGAGCAGTTGAAAATAGAACCGCGTGAGTTCTCCCCGCGCGAGGTGATGAACCATATCAGCGCCAACTATCTGCCGCTGGTGGTGCGCAAACAGCTGGGGCTGTACTGCTTTATCGAGCCGGATGTGCCGCTGACGCTGCATGGCGATCCGATGCGTCTGCAACAGGTCATCTCGAACCTGCTAAGCAACGCCATCAAATTCACCGATATCGGCTGTATTGTGCTGCATGTCTGCCGGGCAGGGGAGTACCTGACTATTCGCGTACGCGACACGGGTGTTGGCATTCCGGCGAAAGAGGTCGTTCGCCTGTTCGATCCGTTCTTCCAGGTGGGGACGGGCGTCCAGCGTAATTTCCAGGGGACCGGGCTGGGTCTGGCGATTTGCGAGAAGCTTATCAGCATGATGGACGGGGATATCTCCGTCGATACCGAGCCGGGTATGGGCAGCCAGTTCACCATCCGTATCCCGCTCTACTCGGCACACTATCCGGTGAAAACCACGGTCGACGGGCTGAGCGAAAAGCACTGCTGGCTGGCGGTGCACAACGCCTCCTTACATGATTTCCTGACCTCGATGCTGACCAGCAGCGGTGTGCGGGTCTCACGCTATGAAGGCCAGACGCCGGACGCAGATGACATGCTGATTACTGACGTTGAGCCAGACAAGGCGTGGGCGGGGCGGGGCGTGGTGATGTTCTGCCGCCGTCATATCGGTATTCCGATTGAGCGTTCGCCCGGGGTATGGGTGCACAGTGTGGCGACACCGCACGAAATGTTGGGCTTGCTGGCGCGTATTTACAGCGTACAGCTTGAGGACAGCGATGGCGCTACCGTGCTGGCTTCCCCTGATGAGCTGGCATCGGTGAATGACGATATGATGATTCTGGTCGTCGACGATCATCCGATTAACCGTCGTCTGCTCGCAGACCAGCTTGGCTCTCTGGGCTATCAGTGTAAAACGGCCAATGATGGCGTGGATGCCCTGAATGTCTTAAGTAAGAATCATATTGATATTGTGCTCAGTGATGTGAACATGCCTAACATGGACGGCTATCGTCTGACGCAGCGTATCCGACAGCTGGGGCTGACGCTGCCGGTGGTGGGGGTGACAGCCAACGCACTGGCGGAGGAGAAGCAGCGCTGTCTGGAGTCGGGAATGGACAGCTGCCTGTCGAAGCCGGTCACGCTGGATGTACTGAAGCAGACGCTATCCGTGTATGCGGAGCGGGTGCGAAAAGCGAGACAATAAAAAAGGCCCGAAAGGGCCTTTTTTATGTGTCCGACGGCACTGCGCTTGCGCGGGCCTACGGGGTCTTTAGACCGGGTAACCGCGAGGGTCACCCGGCGTAGACAGCGACGATCAATCTTTGTCCGTTGCGCTCAGCGTCACGGAAGAGAGATAGTTCAGCAGGGCGATATCGTTATCCACACCCAGCTTCATCATCGCGGATTTTTTCTGGCTACTGATGGTTTTGATACTGCGGTTCAGCTTCTTGGCGATTTCAGTAACCAGGAAACCTTCAGCGAACAGACGCAGAACTTCACTCTCTTTAGGCGAGAGACGCTTGTCGCCATAGCCACCTGCGCTGATTTTTTCAAGCAGGCGTGAGACGCTCTCAGGCGTGAATTTCTTCCCTTTCTGTAGCGCCGCCAGCGCTTTAGGCAGATCGGTAGGTGCGCCTTGTTTCAGCACAATCCCTTCAATATCAAGATCCAGAACGGCGCTCAGGATCGCAGGGTTATTGTTCATGGTCAGAACAATGATCGAAATGTCCGGGAAGTGGCGTTTAATGTATTTGATGAGCGTAATCCCATCACCGTATTTATCCCCAGGCATGGAGAGATCGGTAATGAGCACGTGCGCATCAAGTTTAGGCAGGTTGTTAATAAGGGCTGTGGAATCTTCAAATTCACCGACTACATTCACCCACTCGATCTGTTCAAGTGATTTGCGAATACCGAACAGTACAATCGGATGGTCATCGGCAATAATTACGTTCATATTGTTCATGTATAAGGCTACCTTGCTACAGCAAGCTCTTGACGTAAGCGTCAATGTCGCTGATGTATTTTTCAATGCCAGAGGCATCTTTCTCACGAATTAGATGTTCCAGCGTTTCACATAACTGCTTGCCGGGAACCAGATTAAGCATGGCAAACACCCCTTTAAGCCGGTGTGCTGTCTGTGCCAGCGCTGCAAAATCCTGCGCAGCGGACTCAGTATACAACCGCTTAACATCATCTGGTACTGTATCAACGAAGAGCGAATAATATCCGCTGGCATGGAGTTCGGCATTTTCATCGCCGCCTAACGGTGACTCCAGGATCTCTTCCTGCGCCAGATTCTCTTCAATCAGTTGTAATACAGCTTCCTGCATTGCATTGCTCATATTAAAGTTGACGCGCAGCTGCCCAGGGCCGATTTTCCGCACGCCTGGCTCATCATCGCTTAAAAGCAAGCCGGAGGCAGTAAGATTAGACGGATTATCAGTTAAAAATAGATCAAATTCTTGACTCGCGAGCCTTTCGTCCGGGGTAATGCAGGACGCGCCCCAGTTTTCCAGCTGACGAACGACGATATTACGGATCTCACTGGAGGTCACGTCCACCATCACCACCACATCATCCAGCAGACGCTCTTCATCCTCTTCCTGAGGATTCGCCGCCATTTTAACATGCAAGGAGTAGCGGGTGCCGAGGGATTCGCGCGCCTTAATGTTCAGATGACCGCCCAGCTTACGCGCCAGCTGATCGCAGAGCCAGAAGGTGAGGGCATTCGCCTTACCGTAGTGGTCGCGCTGGGTATCGTTCAGGAACGGGAAGTGCAGGTTATCGATTTCGCTCACGGTGACGCCTTCGCCCGTATCCAGAATACGGAACGTCAGACGATCGTCGGTGGACTCATCGGTGCTGACTTCAAGGGTGATCTTGCCGATCTGTGTCGTGGTGACGGCATACTGAATCAACATCATCAGGATGCGACGCAGCGCATCGCGATCGCCGTGACGCTCGTCGTTGGCCGGTAAATGGTTGTTGATCAGCAGCTGGAGCCCTTTGCGCTTGATCACCGGCAGGACTTCCGGAACCACCTCATCAATCAGATCCTGGATGGAGAAGAGCGTAGGGGTGCCCTTCCAGATGTCATTCTCCAGCATGTTCGCAAGCTGGATTTCGTCCACCAGACGAACCAGCGAGTCGGCCTGGCTGCTAAGCTGTCGGCTTTCCGGCGTGCTTAAATCAGCAATCTGCGTGGCGAGTGACTTCAGCGGCTGTTTAAAGGCATCGCCAATGTTTTGCATAAACGCCGCGCGGCCATGCTGGTTTTTCTCATACAGCCTTTGCGCCTGCTTGAGCTTTTTATTCACCAGCACTTCGCGATCCTGATCGCGGATGATGAAGATTTGCGTGCGCGAGGCGACCTGACTGCGGAACTGACGGATCTCATACAGTTCATTATTAATGGTGGCCTGAATGACGCCCTGATGCTGGTCCGCCATGGCCGTAATATTTTGCAGGTTAAGATGCGGCAGAAGGTGATCGGCAATTTTGTTGCTCATCACCGTCCGGTTTGCTTCCTGATCGTGAACAAGCACCCCAAGCGGCAGCACGGAAATAATCTCTTCATTCAGGGCACGAAGAACACGCAACTCGTTGCTGGTCCCGGCTGATACCGACGTCGAGTCGCTCTGGCGGCCCGACTGGAAACGGAAGGTGCTGTAGCCAAACAGCGCCAGCGCCAGCAGGCCGATATTCAACAGCAGCGGCAGCATAATGTTTTGCAGGGTATCAAGCATCAGGGTGCCAAAAGGCACCTGCCACACCAGCCGCATACCGGTTGAGTTGAGCGATGAGGCAATCTCAATCTTCGAGCCATTAAAGGAGATCGCTACGCTGTCCGGGCCTTCTTTATCCGACGGCGTGCGCATATTTTGGGTGCTGTTGTCTGGCTCCAGTCGGAAACTGTCCAGCGGCATATCCGGCGGGATAAGATCGTTAATTGGCAGATCGAAGGCAACCACGGTCGCCAGATGGCCCGGCTGGTTAAAGGTGGTTCGCAGCGTAAAGTAGTGGCCATTCTGCCAGGCAAGACGGCGTAATGACGAGAAACTTTCGCGCTCGTCCAGCGCGTTGGCCTGTTGCAGCATTTCTGCCCGACGGGAATCGACAATGCTGCCAACGGTGGTCTCTTTAAAGCCCGACGAGAGATCCTTAAGCGGCAGGGTCGAGATCAGGATCATGCTGTTGTCCTGACCGTTCAGGTAATACATGGACCACGGTACGGTCTCGGCGCCCCACAAGGTGTCCAGATAGGAGGAGATCCGCTGCGTCATCTCAAGCGTTGCGCTGTCGTGCGAGCCGAAAATCAGGGCTTCCGTCTTACGCTGCGGTTTTTCAAGGTAATACACATCCTGCTTAAGGCGCGTTTCCTGCAACCCTTCGCCTGATGAGGTGGCAGGTGCGGCGGCGATATTGTCGTAGATTTGCCAGGTCGCGTAGCGCCACGTATCAATGCGCTTATGCACCGCATGGGTGATATCGACAATTTGATAGCTTTTATCTTTAAGCCAGGTATTCACGGCGCTCTGAACCATCACTCCCATTGTGACTAACAGCACAACGATCAACAGAAGAAAGAAACGGGTGATGCTGCCCGGTAGAAGGGAGAATTTGCTCGGGGCGGTAGTTTCAGTCTGACTCATCGATGTGTTTAACCCGTAATGGCCGCGCGGTAATGGGATAGGGCAGTATAAAGGGTAATAACTGAATTTCCAGCGTCGTTATCGGTATGACCTTGACTTTTTATCTGTCGCAACCCGCTTCAACGTCATCCGTGTGAAAGATGTACAAAACCCAGTGAAATGTACAAATATGCTGTTACAATGGCAGTAAAATAGCACGAATTAACAAGAAATTAATTTTGAAAGTGAAAAGGAAAATCTGTAAACGCCGGGCGATGGATTTAGTTAATAGTCGTTATCATTACAGACGGGTAGCACATAAAATGTCTGTTGACGTAAAGAAAGGTAAAAAAAAACCGAATGCGGAGCATCCGGTTCAATTAGGGATAAACAGACATTCAGAACTGAATGACGGTAATAAATAAAGTTAATGATGATAGCGAGGGTTATTTTAGTGGTGTTGACGGGAATTTTTTTGTCATTCAGTGCTGTACTCTTTTTTAAGTTAGTCTTTTGAATTTTATAGGATATATTTTTATTTTGATTATCCGTGCTATATTTTTAAACTTTTGATGCTTTGTGAAAGTTCCTTGAAATTTACATATTGAAACATCTTGATGGTAAAGTGAAACATCTTCAAAGTTTTCGTATCATATTCCTGTTGGATTATTCTGCATTTTTGAGGAGAATGAACTTGCCGACTGGTTAAGAGGGTTGACCAGTAAGCAGTGGTAAATAATAAGGCATATAACAGAGGGTTAATAAAATGAAAGTTAAAGTACTGTCCCTCCTGGTACCAGCTCTGCTGGTGGCAGGCGCAGCAAATGCGGCTGAAATTTATAACAAAGACGGCAACAAATTAGATCTGTACGGTAAAGTGGATGGCCTGCACTATTTCTCTGATGACGACAGTGCAGACGGCGACCAGACCTACATGCGTCTGGGCTTCAAAGGCGAAACTCAGGTTAACGACCAGCTGACCGGTTACGGCCAGTGGGAATACCAGATCCAGGGTAACTCTGGTGAGAACGAAAACAACTCATGGACGCGTGTGGCGTTCGCAGGTCTGAAATTCGCTGATGCGGGTTCATTCGACTACGGTCGTAACTACGGCGTTGTTTACGATGTGACTTCCTGGACCGACGTTCTGCCGGAGTTCGGCGGCGATACCTACGGTTCTGACAACTTCATGCAGCAGCGTGGTAACGGCTTCGCGACCTACCGTAACCAGGACTTCTTCGGTCTGGTTGATGGTCTGAACTTCGCGTTGCAGTACCAGGGTAAAAACGGCAGCGCAAGCGGCGAAGGCCAGACCAACAACGGTCGTGAGGCACTGCGTCAGAACGGTGATGGCTACGGCGGCTCTCTGACCTATGATCTGGGCGAAGGCTTCGCACTCGGTACGGCAGTCACCAGTTCTAAACGTACTGCTGACCAGAACGCTGCGGGCTACTACGGTGAAGGCGATCGCGCAGAGACCTACACCGGTGGTCTGAAATACGACGCGAACAACATCTACCTGGCTGCACAGTATACTCAGACTTACAACGCGACCCGCGTTGGCGATCAGGGCTGGGCTAACAAAGCGCAGAACTTCGAAGTGGTTGCTCAGTATCAGTTCGACTTCGGCCTGCGTCCATCCGTGGCTTACCTGCAGTCTAAAGGTAAAGACATCGAAAACTATGGCGATCAGGATATCCTGAAGTATGTTGACGTGGGTGCGACTTACTACTTCAACAAAAACATGTCCACCTATGTTGATTACAAAATCAACCTGCTGGATGAAAATGACTTCACCCGTCAGACAGGTATCGGTACTGACGATATCGTCGCGCTGGGTCTGGTTTACCAGTTCTAATTGCTCATACTGCAACAAAGGGGCCATCAGGCCCCTTTTTTCATGCTTTTTTAGGGTCTTCAAATACGCTGTTTTAGTGTACTCTTGCCGCCCTGGCATGAGGATAATAACCAATGGATATGACTTTTTTACGCGCCAGCGTTCTGGCGACTTTTTTACTCCTGACCGCGTGTGACTCTTCTACACAGCCCGCAAAAATCGACGCACCCGCCGCGACGGTGCTGGAAGGGAAAACCATGGGGACCTTCTGGCGCGTCAGCGTGATGAATATCGATAAATCCCGCGCTGAAGAACTACGCGGTAAAATTCAGGCGCAGCTGGATGCCGACGATCAGTTACTCTCTACCTATAAAAATGACTCAGCGCTGATGCGTTTCAATCGCTCCAGCAGCACCTCGCTGTGGCCGGTGAGCGAAGCAATGGCCGATATCGTCACGGAAGCCATGCGCGTGGGCTACAAAACCAACGGCGCAATGGATGTGACCGTTGGGCCGCTGGTGAACCTGTGGGGATTTGGCCCCAACAAGCAGCCGGTGACCACACCCGATCAAGCCGCCATCGACGACGCCCGCGCGCGTACAGGGTTACAGCATCTGGCGGTGATCTCCCAGTACGGTCAGCAATACCTGCAAAAAGACATTCCCGACCTGTTTGTGGATCTCTCCACGGTAGGCGAGGGGTATGCTGCGGATCATCTCGCGGCCCTGATGGCGCAGGAAGGTATTCCCCGTTATCTGGTTTCCGTCGGGGGCGCGCTCGTCAGCCGGGGCATGAACGCCAGCGGCAGGCCGTGGCGAGTGGCCATCCAAAAACCAACCGATCAGCAGAACGCGGTGCAGGCGATTGTCGACATCAACGGGCACGGTATCAGCACCTCCGGAAGCTACCGCAACTATTACGAGCTGGATGGCAAACGTATCTCGCATGTGATTGATCCGCAAACCGGACGCCCGATTACCCACAACCTGGTGTCCGTGACGGTGATAGCGCCAACTGCGCTGGAAGCCGACGCCTGGGATACCGGATTGATGGTGCTCGGCACGGAGAAGGCCAAAGAGGTGGTACGTCAGGAAGGGCTGGCCGTTTATATGATCACCAAAGAGGCTGACGGGTTTAAAACCTGGAGTTCACCGCAGTTCAACAGCTTCCTGGTGAGCGAAAAAAATTAAAAAGCAAGGTTGCGGGTTTTTGTTCGGTGGCGTTCAGGCAAGCTGAGCGTATGCTTGTAAGAGGAGCCGATGATGAAAAACACAACCTATCTTACCGATGAGGATCGCTGGCAGGCTGTTCTGGCCCGCGATCCGCGTGCGGATAACCAGTTTGTCTTTGCCGTGCAGACGACCGGCATTTATTGTCGTCCGTCCTGCCGTGCCCGCCACGCGCTGCGTAAAAATGTCTGCTTTTATCCTGATGCTCACCAGGCCGCGCAGGCGGGTTTCCGCCCCTGTAAGCGCTGTAGGCCGGACCAGGTCGACCCTATGGCGCAGAAAAAGGCCAACGTTGCGCTGGCCTGCCGACTGCTTGAGCAGGATGCCGCGCTGAACCTGGAGGCACTGGCGCAGCAGGTTGGCATGAGTCCGTTCCATTTCCACCGCTTGTTTAAATCCGTTACCGGCATGACGCCGAAAGCATGGCAGCAGGCTGCGCGTGAACAACGCCTGCGTAGCCTGCTTGCACAGGGCGGTAAAATCACCGACGCCGTACTGGCCGCTGGCTTCCCGGACGGCAGCAGCTACTACCGTAAAGCCAACGGCGCGCTGGGCATGACGGCGAAACAGTACCGTAACGGAGAGGCTGCGGTCCGCTATGCCATCAGCGACTGCTCGCTGGGCCACTGTCTGGTGGCGGAAAGCGAGCGCGGGATCTGCGCAATACTGCTGGGTGATGACGACGCCGGGCTGACGGCTGAGCTGCTCTCACTGTTTCCGCTTGCCGTCCGTGAACCGATGGAAGGCGCATTTGCCGGGCGTGTTCGTCAGGTGATTGCCTCTGTCGACAGCCGCGCGACGCCGTTGACGTTA
Source organism: Enterobacter hormaechei subsp. hoffmannii (assembly GCF_001729745.1). Lineage (GTDB taxonomy): Bacteria > Pseudomonadota > Gammaproteobacteria > Enterobacterales > Enterobacteriaceae > Enterobacter > Enterobacter intestinihominis. The sequence continues at coordinate 3,009,631 of NZ_CP017186.1, read as the reverse complement.
CCGCTGGATATCCGGGGTACCGCCTTCCAGCAGCAGGTCTGGCAGGCGCTGCGGGCTATCCCCTGCGGTGAAACGGCAAGCTATCAGCAGGTGGCGAAGGCCATTGGTAAACCCAATGCCGTACGTGCCGTGGCGGGGGCCTGCGGAGCCAACAAACTGGCGATAGTTATCCCCTGTCACCGCGTGGTGCGTAACGACGGTGCGCTGTCGGGTTATCGCTGGGGCGCAGCGCGTAAGGTGCTATTGTTGAAACGTGAGGCGAACAACCCGGAGGGATAATGCTCGATCTTTTTGCTGATGCTGAACCCTGGCAGGAGCCGCTCGCGCCGGGGGCGACGATCCTGAGACGTTTTGCGCTTTCCCGCGCGGCGGCGCTGTTCGACGGTATTGATACCGTCACCGCCCGTTCGCCGTTTCGCCATATGGTCACGCCGGGCGGGTATACCATGTCCGTGGCGATGACCAACTGCGGCGAACTGGGATGGGCGACGAATGAGCGGGGCTATGTATATGCCGCGAACGACCCGCTGACGGATAGGCCGTGGCCGCCGATGCCGGAGGCGTTTCAGGCGCTGTGTCACGATGCCGCCGTCGCGGCCGGCTATCCTGATTTTCGTCCCGATGCCTGTCTGATCAACCGCTATGCCGTCGGCGCAAAACTCTCCCTGCATCAGGATAAGGACGAGCCTGACCTGCGCGCGCCGATTGTCTCGGTATCCCTTGGGTTGCCCGCTGTCTTTCAGTTTGGCGGCCTGCGGCGCAACGACCCGCTCAAACGGCTGATGCTGGAGCATGGCGATGTGGTGGTCTGGGGCGGTGAATCACGGCTTTTTTATCACGGCATTCAGCCGCTTAAAAATGGCGATCACCCGGTGGCGGGGGCGTTTCGCTACAACCTCACGTTCCGCCAGGCAGCGTACAGAGAATAAAAATAAGAATTATTCTTGATGTGTGTGAAAGGCAGTTTACACTGCTGGCTGATTTTTCTTGTCCGGATTGCTCTGCATGCAACTACTTCTTCTTGTCTGGCGGCAGTATCGCTGGCCTTTTATCGCGGTGATGGCGCTAAGCCTTGCCAGCGCGGCGCTGGGGATCGGCCTGATTGCCTTCATTAACGTGCGTTTGATCGAAATGGTCGACACGTCACTCTCCGTCCTGCCGGAATTTCTGGGTTTACTGCTGCTGCTGATGGCAGTCACGCTCGGGTCACAGCTGGCGCTGACCGCGCTCGGCCACCACTTCGTTTTCCGTCTGCGCAGCGAGTTCATCAAACGGATCCTTGATACTCAAGTGGAACGCATCGAACAGCTGGGAAGTGCTTCTCTGCTGGCGGGGCTGACCAGCGATGTGCGCGCCATTACCATCGCCTTTGTGCGCCTGCCGGAGCTGGTGCAGGGGATCATCCTGACCTTTGGCTCGGCAGCCTATCTCGCCTGGCTCTCCAGCAAAATGCTGGCGGTAACGGCGCTGTGGATTGTTATTACCATCTGGGGCGGGTTCCTGCTGGTATCACGCGTCTATAAGCACATGGCGGTGCTGCGCGAAACGGAAGACAAGCTCTATAACGATTATCAGACAGTGCTGGAAGGGCGCAAAGAGCTGACGCTGAACCGCGAGCGCGCCGAACATATCTTCAACCATCTCTATATCCCGGATGCGCACGAATATCGTCATCACATTATTCGCGCCGATACGTTCCACCTGAGCGCCGTGAACTGGTCCAACATCATGATGCTGGGTGCCATTGGCCTGGTGTTCTGGATGGCGAACAGCCTGGGGTGGGCGGATACCAACGTGGCGGCAACGTACTCCCTGACGCTGCTGTTTTTACGCACGCCGCTGCTGTCGGCCGTTGGCGCACTACCGACGCTGCTGAGCGCACAGGTTGCCTTCAACAAGCTGAAGAAGTTCGACCTTGCGCCGTTTAAGTCTGAGTTCCCGCGCCCGCAGGCCTTTCCGAACTGGCAAACGCTTGAGCTGCGTAACGTGACCTTCCGCTATCAGGATAACGCCTTCTCCGTGGGGCCGATAAATCTGACCATTCACCGCGGCGAACTGCTGTTCCTGATCGGCGGTAACGGCAGCGGCAAATCCACGCTGGCGATGCTGCTGACGGGCCTCTACCAGCCGCAATCAGGCGAAATTTTGCTGGATGGCAAAGCGCTGAGCGCGGAGAAACCGGAGGACTACCGCAAGCTCTTCTCGGCGGTATTTACCGACGTCTGGCTGTTCGACCGGCTGCTGGGCCCGGAAGGGCAGCAGGCGGATCCGGCGCTGGTGGAGAAGTGGCTTGCGCATCTGCAAATGTCACACAAGCTGGAGCTACAGGATGGCAAAATCCTGAATCTCAAGCTGTCGAAAGGGCAGAAGAAGCGCGTGGCGCTGCTGCTGGCGCTGGCCGAAGAGCGCGACATCATCCTGCTGGATGAATGGGCCGCCGATCAGGACCCGCACTTCCGTCGCGAGTTTTATCAGGTCCTGCTGCCGCTGATGCAGGCGATGGGGAAAACCATTTTTGCCATCAGCCATGACGATCACTACTTCATTCACGCCGACCGTCTTTTGGAGATGCGCGACGGCAAACTGAGCGAGCTGACCGGCGATGAGCGCGATGCGGCGTCACGGGACGCGGTGGCGCGCACGGCCTGATTGCAATTGTGCCGGGTGGCCCCCGGCACACTCATTTTTCATATATGCCGTTTTTTTCTCCATCCCGACCCGCCGTTTATTCTTATTTACATATCCCCGCGCTATGCTTAACGCCAACTCATTTAATGGATTTATGATTGATGTCGGTATTAAAGAAAAACAGCGCCAGGCAGCGTGACCAGGAGCGTGCGCGGCTCATCTGGCTCCTGACGACCGATAAAGCGGTCACGTCAACGTTATTGGGTAAGCTAACCCTGGCTGAGCAATATGATGTCGGCACGCTGGCCGACGATATTGCTGAGGTAGGTGCGCTGGTTGCACATTTACCACCTCCGGATCTGGCGGATACCCTGGAGGCATTGCCTTCCGAGGAGCGCCACGCCCTGTGGCGGCTGGTGCAGGATCATGAGCGCGGTCAGGTGCTGCTTGAAGCCTCGGAAAACGTCTGGGATGACCTTATCGATGAGATGAGCGACCGGGACATTCTTGACGCCCTGCAAACGCTGGATATCGATGAGCAGATTTACCTCGTTCAGCATCTTCCGCGCAACCTGACCGGACGCCTGCTGGCTTCCCTGCCTGCCGAGGAGCGGGCGCGCGTGCGTCAGGTGATGCACTACGAGAAAAACAGCGTCGGCGCGATCATGGAGTTTGGCGTCATCACCGTGCGTCCGGACGTCACCCTGGGTACGGTGCAGCGCTATCTTCGTCGCCTGGGCAGTATGCCGGACAACACCGATAAACTGTTCGTCACCTCGCGGGATAAAACCCTGCTCGGGGAGCTGGAGCTGAAAACGATCCTGCTGAACAGCACCCAGCAGCGGGTAAGTGAGGTCATGGAAACCGAGCCGATGGTCTTCTCGCCGGAAGACGATGCCGAAAAAGCGGCGCGTACCTTCGAACGTGATGACCTGGTGAGCGCGGCGGTGGTGGATTCGGTGGGCAAGCTGATGGGGCGTCTGACCATTGATGAGATCGTTGACGTGGTCTATGAAGAGACCGATAACGACCTGCGTGCCCTTGGCGGTATCAGTGCCGAAGACGATGTTCATGCCTCCGTCGGCAAGGCCGTCAAAACCCGCTGGGCGTGGCTCGCCATCAATTTATGCACCGCGTTCGTGGCGTCCCGCGTTATTGACGGCTTCGAACATACCATTTCCCAGCTGGTGGCCCTGGCGTCGTTGATGCCGATTGTGGCGGGGATCGGCGGGAACACCGGCAACCAGACTATCACCATGATCGTTCGCGCCCTGGCGCTGGAAAACATTCAGCCGGGTAATTTTTCGTGGCTGATTTTCAGGGAGATGGGCGTCGCGCTGATTAACGGCCTGGTCTGGGGCGGCATCATGGGCGGCATTACCTGGTGGCTGTACGATGATATGGCGCTGGGCGGGGTCATGATGCTGGCGATGGTGCTGAACCTGCTGGTGGCGGCGATGATGGGCGTGATTATCCCATTGACGATGACCCGGCTGGGGCGCGACCCCGCGGTGGGGTCGAGCGTGATGATCACCGCCATTACCGATACCGGCGGTTTCTTTATTTTTCTTGGACTGGCGACGATTTTTCTTCTGTAGCCAGCGCTTTTTGCTTAAGTCGGGCAGGGAGGATGAACATCATCACAATCCCGCCCAGCACGCCAATCGCCAGGTTGCCGGTGTAAACCGTTGCCACAACCGTCACCAGCATCACGACGGTTTCAGCCACCGGCGCGTTTTTCAGCGTGCCGGGCTGAACGCTATGCCAGCTAAAGGTCTTGACGGCCACAATGGCCATAATACCCGCCAGTACCGCCATCGGGATTTTGGCCATCACCTCGCTGAGCGCCGTAACCAGCACAAGCAGTACGATACCCGCCGCAAGGGTGGAGATACGGCTTCTGCCTTTCCCCATCTCCACGTTAACGATGGTCTGCCCAATCATCGCGCAGCCCGCAATGCCGCCGTAGAACCCGGCCATAATATTCCCCACGCCCAGACCGATGCTCTCGCGGCGCTTGCTTGAAGGGGTAACGGTCAGTTCATCCACCAGCTTAGCCGTCAGTAGCGATTCGAGCAGGCCAACAAAAGCGATACTTAGCGCACACGGCCAGATAATGCTCAGGGTTTCCAGATTGAGCGGCACCAGCAGTTGCGTAAAGCCCGGCAAACCGCCGCTCATGGAGCCTTCATCCCCTACCGTTGACAGGATTTGCCCGCTGGTGACGGTGAACAAAGTCAGCAGCACAATGGCAATCAGCGGGGAGGGCACGCTTTTGATATAGCGTGGCACCCACAGCACAATCAGCAGCGTCAGCACGAACAGGCCCACTATCAGCGGGCTTCGGCTCCAGAAATGGGGCACCTGGGCAAAGAAAATCAAAATGCCAAGGGCGTTAACAAACCCGGTCATCACCGACTGGGGAATAAAGCGCATCAGCCGCGCCATTCCCAGCGCGCCGAACAGGATCTGAATCACGCCAGCCATCACCACCGCGGGCAGAATGTACTGTACGCCGTGTTGATGGACCATCGGGCCAATCACCAGCGCGACGGAACCGGCCGCCGCCGTCACCATGGCCGTACGCCCGCCGAGCAGAGAAAGGGCGAAACAGAGCACCACGGAGGCGATAAGGCTCACTTTCGGATCCACGCCCGCGACCACGGAAAACGAAATCACTTCCGGGATCAGCGCCAGCGCGGTAATCACGCCGGCCAGGGTTTCGCGCATCAGACGTTGAGGCGAACGTAAAACGGTGGCGACATGGCCTTCTTGGGGTACAGACGAGTGAGGTAATGACATAACAATTCGCTGGTAGGGGCAGGCTTCCGTGCGCGCGATCACAAAGTGCAGCATCATAGCCAGGAAAATCGTCGGGTGCCAGCCTGTATGCCAAAACCCTACAAACAATCCATCATTAAATTTCACAATTACAATAATTTCGTAACCTTTAAACAATATTTAAAAGTTGCTACCGTGCCACCGCAGCGTGTTTCACCTGTAATTTCTACGCATCAAGCACTATTCAACTAAGGCATAAATGATGAAAAAAATGACTGCCGTGCTCTTTTCTCTGGCCGTGGGGCTGAACGCCGTCTCGCTGGCGGCGAAGGCTGACGCACCAAAAGAGCAGGAAACGGATGTCCTTTTAATTGGTGGCGGCATCATGAGCGCCACGCTGGGCACATATCTTCAGGAATTAGAGCCGAACTGGTCCATGACCATGGTCGAGCGCCTTGATGGCGTGGCGCAGGAAAGCTCTAACGGCTGGAATAACGCCGGGACGGGGCACTCGGCACTTATGGAACTGAACTATACGCCGCAGAAAAAGGACGGTTCCATTAGTATCGAGAAGGCGGTAGAGATCAACGAAGCGTTCCAGATCTCACGTCAGTTCTGGTCTCACCAGGTGAACAGCGGTGTGTTGCACAATCCGCACTCCTTCATCAACACCGTTCCGCACATGAGCTTTGTCTGGGGCGATCAAAACGTCAACTTCCTGCGTGCGCGCTACGCTGCCCTGCAACAGAGCACGCTTTTCCGCGGGATGAAATACTCTGAAGATCACGCTCAAATCAAAGAGTGGGCGCCGCTGGTTATGGAAGGCCGCGATCCGAACCAGAAAGTGGCGGCGACCCGCACTGAAATTGGTACTGACGTTAACTACGGTGAAATCACCCGTCAGCTGGTGGCCTCTCTGAAGAAAAAAGAGAACTTTAACCTGCAACTCAGCTCCGAAGTGCGTGGTTTCAAGCGCAACGCGGATAACAGCTGGAGCGTGACCGTTGCCGATCTGAAAAACAACGAAGCCGAGCATGTGATTAAGGCGAAGTTCGTGTTTATCGGTGCTGGCGGCGCGGCGCTGAAACTGTTGCAGGAGTCCGGTATTCCGGAAGCGGACGACTACGCCGGCTTCCCGGTAGGCGGCCAGTTCCTGGTGTCAGAAAACCCTGAAGTGGTTAACCGTCATCTGGCTAAAGTGTACGGTCAGGCTTCTGTTGGTGCGCCACCGATGTCCGTTCCCCATATCGACACCCGTATGCTGGACGGTAAGCGCGTGGTGCTGTTCGGGCCGTTCGCTACATTCTCTACCAAGTTCCTGAAAAACGGTTCCCTGTGGGATTTGCTGAGCGCGACCACGACGTCAAACGTCAAGCCAATGATGGACGTGGGACTGGATAACTTCGATCTGGTGAAATACCTTATTAGCCAGGTGATGCTCTCTGATGAAGAACGCTTCGAGGCGCTGAAAGAGTACTATCCGCAGGCGAAGAAAGAAGACTGGCGTCTGTGGCAGGCAGGTCAGCGCGTGCAGATCATCAAACGCGATCCGAAAGAGGGCGGTGTGCTGCGTCTGGGTACCGAAGTAGTAAGCGATAAGGATGGCACTATTGCCGCGCTGCTGGGAGCATCCCCGGGGGCGTCTACCGCTGCGCCAATCATGCTACACCTGATGGAAAAAGTGTTTAAGGACAAAGTATCCAGCCCGGAATGGCAGGCGAAGCTGAAAACCATTATTCCATCCTACGGTACGAATCTGAACGGTAACGTTGACGCCACGGAACAAGAGCTGGAATACACCAGCCGCGTTCTGCAACTGCAATACGTCAAACCGCAGGCTGCGGATGCTGCGCCGAAGGCAGAGCTGAAGCCGCAGGCGGAAAGCAAGCCGGTTGCGGATATCGCGCTGTAAGGTAAACGCAAAACGGTAACATCCGTTACCGTTTTTCGTGTTTTCTCCCTCTCCCACCGGGAGAGGGTTGGGGTGAGGGCACCAGAACGCACCCTTTCCAGGTCGGGTAAGCGTGAGCGCCACCCGACTTATTTTTAACGAACTACTGCTTGCCCGACAGTCTCGTCCGCCTTCCATACGCGATATTTCACATCCACGTTTTCCGGCGTATATACGACGATCGGCAGCTTGCTGTTATAGCGCAGCAGACTGTTATCACCCAGATAGGCGGTGATAAATTTCTTCTCTTTCTTGCCGTCCGGGCACGCCATCATGGTGGAGACTGGCGAGGTTACTTTGTCGAAGACATAGTAGTCATAACCCCAGCCTTCCAGCGTTTTGCTTTCCAGTTGGCCGCCCAGACGATGCTGGTTGCAGTCCACTTCCAGCGTCTGGCCGATTAACAGCTCGACTTTGAAATTCCCTTCATTCTGCTGAGCCGGGAGCTGAATAACCTGGCGCTTCATCCCTTTGTCCGCTTGCGGATACGGGGCAACTTTTTCCAGCGGCTGCTCTTTTGGGGTTTCGCTGGCGAAAGCGCTGGTGCTCGCGCACGCAGCGGCGATAAGGGCGATGGCAAATTTAGGTGCGTTTTTCACTGTCATTCCTTTTTGTTAAAACGATCCCGGAAAGACTAACATAATGTATGTGAATGGTTGGCGTAATTTACTCACATTTTCATTTTAAACGGAGTAAAGAACTGCCTTTATGCTCTTTTATTGGTGTTTAATGCTGTGGTGGAGTCGGTGCAGAGATCGTGTTATTTTACGCGTTAATTATTGTTATTCATCTGTAAAGGGAGAAGAGATGGTACGGGAAAAACTGAAGACACCTGAAGGCCGCAAGTTCCTGCTGGCGTTACTGGTTGTGTTTATGATTGCTGCTGCATGCGTGGGGCGAGCAACCATTGTCGGCGTGATCGAGCAGTACAACATCCCGCTCTCTGCGTGGACAACCAGCATGTTTGTCCTGCAATCAGCGATGATCTTTGTTTACAGTCTGGTGTTCACCGTCCTGCTGGCGATTCCGCTGGGGATTTTCTTTCTCGGTGGGCGTGAGAAGCACAAACATTGTGCATGCGAAGACAGGCAATAAAAAACCAGCCATAAGCGGCTGGTTTTTTTGTGTAGTTTTGGTCGGCACGAGAGGATTTGAACCTCCGACCCCCGACACCCCATGACGGTGCGCTACCAGGCTGCGCTACGTGCCGACGCATAAAAGGAATACTACTCGATTCCTTTTTGATTGCAAGGGGGAAGCAACGCTAACTGATTCATAAATAATCAGTTAGCGATAAAGCGCTTCTCGTCTGTCAGCACCTGCAACAGCAAGCTGAGCTGCGGTTTCTGGTCTTTCAGCTTCTCACCTTCGAGGCTGTACGTCTGGTAATTGCCGTTGCTGTTCAGCACAAGGGACAGCGTCGGCGTGGTCACCACCAGCGTGTTTTCGCCAGCAGCCGTGACCCAGTTATGACGCCGCGTGGCGCTAAAGAGGTCTTGTCCCTGCGAGTATTCAATTGCCGGCGTGCTAACGTGCAGCAGCCGCTGCATTAACGTGGTCATGACGTCTTTATGGTCGGTCAGCATATTGATGCGTTGCGCGGGAGTGCCCGGCCAGTGGATCACCAGCGGGACATGCAGGTTCGGGCGCGACCAGTCCATGCCCTTCGCTTCGTCGCCGAGCGGCACGCCATGCCCCGCCGTGATAATGACGACCGTATTGTCCAGCTTGCCCGCGTCGCGCAGGGCGGTCAGCACGCGAGCGATCTGCGCATCGACATCACCCGCCGCACGGCTATAGCGGCGCGCGAAGCCTTTCTGATTGCTGTCATCAAGATTTGTGCCGTTAAACGCAACCCAGGAGAACCAGCGGTTATCTTCCTGTGCATAGCGCTTCAGCCAGTCTATCCACTGGTCAGCAGTCCGATCGTCAGACTGGCTCTGCGCGGCTGGCAGTGAGAAATCAGACAGCAGCGCCTGGCGGTACAGCGAGCTGTTGAAACCATCAGAGGCGAACAGCCCCAGCTGGTAGCCCTGCTGATTAAGCCCGGTAATCAATGCAGCCGGAATACGGGCCGACAGCACGCCGTCCATATAGCTCGGTGAAATACCGTAGAACAGACCGAAAATACCCGCGTCGGTCGAATTACCGGAACTCATATGCTGAGTGAATACGATGTTGTTCTCAGCGAATTCAGCCAGGGCAGGCATTTGCTTCTCATAGCGAGAATAGTTCAGGCCATCGACGGTAATCAGCAGCACGTTCTGACCGCGCCCCATGTCGCGATATTTCAGATCGCTCAGGGGATACTGCACGCTGACCGCTTCCGGATTACCCTGTTCGACCAGACGACGCTGATACTCCTGCGCGTCCAGCAGACCGTGTTTTTCAAGGAAACGACGCGCCGTCATCGGATAGGAGAGCGGCAGATTCGCGCGCTGCATGGTAATCGGGCGGTAGAAGTTCGCATCTGCCCAGATATACATCAGGTGCGAACCGATAAATGAGGCGAAAAAGAGCGCCGCGACGGGCTTCGCATAATGTCGGCGTCGGGTCAGGCTGCGGAGCTTTTGCCAGCTCCACGTCGCAAACAACATTTCGATCAGCAGGATAATCGGCACGCTGATAAACATCAGCTGCCAGTCGCGGGCGGTCTCGTTCTGATCCGGGTTAATCACCAGCTCCCAGACGACAGGATTCAGGTGCAGGTGGAACCGGGTAAAAACTTCGCTGTCGATAAGCAACAGCGTCATGCCCGCCGTCGCAAGAATGGCGGACAGGAAGCGCATCAGCCGCTGCGACATGACGATAAACGTCAGTGGGAACAGGATCAGCAGATAGGTGGCGAAGACCAGAAAGCTAAAGTGACCAACAAGGCTCATCCACGAGTAGATACGCCCGGTTAACGTGGTTGGCCAGTCCGCCACAAACAGATAACGGCAGCCGAGCACCATCGCCAACAGAATGTTGAACAGGGCAAACCAGTGCCCCCAGCTGACCATCTGGGAGACTTTTTCACGGTAGCGCTGACGATTCGTCACCATAAACTGTTGTTCGTTTCCCTTAGTGTGCCTGGTCGTCGCTAACGGATGACTGCAAAGCCTGGGCGAAAGATTTGGCGATCGCCTGACGCTGAGCCGGAGCAACGCTGGTATTGATCAGGTTGGTAACCATATTTCCCAAAACCATCAGGGAGAGATCGGTTGGCGTTTTATGTTTTTCCAGTACGTTGACCAGCTCACTGAGCAGTTGTTCAACGTGTTCGTCACTGTAGCGGGAATGTTGTGGCATAAATCAAAATCAGTTTGTTGAGAGAAGGGCGACATATTACCGTAGCAACAGCTTTTTTTCCCCTTTTTTATCTTCTGTTGCACACATGCGTTGGTGGTGGTTGAATACCGCCCGGTCTAAAAGGAGAGTTTATCATGAGTCTGGAAATCAACCAGATTGCCTTGCACCAGCTTATCAAGCGTGATGAGCAAACCCTTGAAGTGGTGCTACGCGATTCGTTACTGGAACCAACGCCTACCGTTGTCGAGATGATGGCGGAGTTGCATCGCGTCTACAGCGCGAAAAATAAAGCCTATGGCTTGTTCAGCGAAGAGAGCGAGCTGGCGGATAGCCTGCGCCTGCAACGTCAGGGCGAAGAGGATTTCCTGGCATTCAGCCGCGCTGCAACCGGCCGTCTTCGTGACGAACTGGCGAAATATCCCTTCGCCGATGGCGGTATCGTCCTGTTCTGCCACTACCGCTATCTGGCGGTAGAGTATCTGCTGGTCACCGTGCTGAATAATTTAAGCAGCATGCGTGTGAACGAGCAGTTGGATATCAGCTCAACGCACTATCTGGATATCAACCATGCGGATATTGTGGCGCGTATTGATTTAACCGAATGGGAAACCAATCCGGAATCGACGCGCTACCTGACCTTCCTTAAAGGCCGCGTGGGCCGCAAAGTGGCCGATTTCTTTATGGACTTCCTCGGTGCCAGTGAAGGGCTGAACGCCAAAGCGCAGAACAAAGGTCTGCTCCAGGCGGTGGATGACTTTACCGCTGAGGCGCAGCTGGATAAATCTGAGCGTCAGACCGTGCGTCAGCAGGTTTACAGCTACTGTAACGAGCAGTTACAGGCCGGGGAAGAGATTGAGCTGGAGTCGCTGTCCAAAGAGCTGGCGGGCGTCAGCGAAGTCAGCTTCCAGGAATTTACCGCAGAAAAAGGCTATGAGCTGGAAGAGAGCTTCCCGGCGGATCGCAGTACGCTGCGTCAGCTGACGAAATTTGCCGGTAGCGGCGGTGGGTTAACCATTAACTTTGATGCCATGCTGCTCGGGGAACGTATCTTCTGGGATCCGGCGACCGACACGCTGACCATTAAAGGCACGCCGCCGAATCTGCGCGATCAGCTCCAGCGTCGCACCTCAGGCGGTAAGTAGCGGCCATAAAAAAACCCCGCAGAAGCGGGGTTTTTCTCGACTGGTTTGCGATTACGCGCGAACGAAGTCGATGTGAGACAGTTTTGGCTTGAACGGGTGACGCTGAACAGCCTGAACTTTCACTTTTTCTTCTTTACCGCCAACAACGATGGTCAGAACTTCGCTGTAGAATTCAGCTTTGTTCTGCATGTTCCACACTTTGTCGTGATCCAGTTCGATTGCAACTGGAGCAGCTTCGCCACCGTAAACGATAGCCGGGAACTTGTTAGCGTTACGCAGGCGGCGGCTCGCACCCTTACCCTGCACGTTACGTACTTCTGCTTCGATAGTGAACATTGATTTCTCTCTGTATTTAAAACCCTGCTACAGGCGACCCAGCAGCAGGTGAGTGTTCTGCCTCACGGATGTGAAGCGGGCGGCATTTTATACTCAAATGGCTCGCGCATCAACGAAAAGTCCCGTTAACCGCGCAATTCGTTTGCCCGGCGAAAGCGTCCTTCATAGTCAAAGACCTTCTCACGCACCTGCCAGAACTGCCCTTTTTTACGGGCGACAACAAAATCAGGATGGCGCAGCAGCGCCTGCTGGCGCACGATATCGGCAACGGTTATCCAGCGCAGCGGCACGCCGGGCGTGCGGGTATGCGGGCGGATAAAGAGCTGTTCGAACGCGGTGCGCTGGGCGGGCGTCTGGACCCTGAACCGCTCGCTGACGTCTGCGCCGTCCTCGTCGTAATAGGTAATCTTTAGCCACTCGCCTTTTTCATCCGCACCGGGCTGTAAGACCATGCCGGAACAGCGCAGCACCAGCGCATCTTTCAGCTTCAGCGCCGCTTTCAGCATGTCATCCGGGTCGACCAACACCGTGTCACACTCCCGACAGCGGCGGGCAGCGATATCGTTCTCGGCGTTGCACTGCGGGCAGTTTTTGAAGCGGAAGCGGAAATCACACTGTTCGCGATGGCCTTCATCGTCTTCAAACCAGCCCTGACAGCGGCGGCCAAAATGTTCGATCAGCGTGCCGTCGGCGGTAGTTTTGCCCCAGAAAGTGTTGGCAAACCCGCAGGCCGGACAAAACACCTGTACCGGCACGTTGTCGCTCTTGCCTTTTGGCGTGCCCACTTCCGGGGAGTAGAGATCGTGCGGATTACCGGCATAATCGAGGATCAGACAGTCGGTTTTGCCCGGTGCCAGGCGCAGGCCACGGCCGACAATCTGCTGGTACAGGCTGACGGATTCGGTCGGGCGAAGAATCGCAATCAGGTCAACGTGCGGTGCGTCAAACCCGGTGGTTAATACGGAGACATTCACCAGGTAGCGGAACTGCTGGGCTTTGAAAGCCTCAATCAGGCTGTCGCGCTCCGGCCCGGGGGTTTCACCGGTAATTAACGCCGCGTCGTTGGTGGGCAGAAGCCCCGTGATTTCACGCGCGTGTTCGACGGTAGCAGCAAAAATCATCACCCCTTTGCGCGTTTGCGCAAACTCTTCAATCTGGCTGATGATATGCGGCGTGATCCGCTTCTGTTTTTTCAGCTCATGGTTAAGATCCGCCTCGCTGAACAGCCCGTTGCTCTGCGCCTGTAAGCGGCTGAAATCGTACTGCACGACCGGCATATCCAGCCGCTCCGGTGGCGTCAGATAGCCATGCTTGATCATGTAGCGCAGCGGAAGCTCATAGATACAGTCGCGGAACAGGGCCTTTTCATCGCCACGCACCATGCCGTGATAATGAAACTGATAAATCCAGCCCTTGCCCAGACGAAATGGCGTGGCGGTCAGGCCAAGCAGGCGTAAGTGAGGGTTCACCTCTCTCAGATGAGTGAGGATTTGCTGATACTGGCTGTCGTCGTCATCGCTGATGCGGTGACACTCATCGACAATCAGCAGGGAAAACTCGCTGCGAAACAGGTCCAGGTTGCGCGCAACGGACTGTACGCTGCCAAACACCACTTTCCCGTGGCTCTCTTTGCGCTTCAGCCCGGCGGCAAAAATATCGGCCTCCAGGCCGAGCGCGCAATATTTGGCGTGGTTTTGCGCCACCAGCTCTTTTACGTGCGCCAGCACCAGCACGCGCCCGCGAGCCAGGCGCGCCAGTTCGGCAATCACCAGGCTTTTACCGGCTCCGGTCGGGAGCACGATGGCGGCGGGTTCCCGGTGCTTGCGAAACCAGGCGAGGGTGGCATCAACGGCTTCTTGCTGATAGGGGCGTAGTGTGAACGTCATGGCTTCTCTATTCAGTTAACTCGCATATAGTATGCCACGAAACTTTTTCCCTTGAGTGGCGCAACCAGACCATTATACTGAACTGTTTCTGAATGCTTCTTTTTCGGACGCGTAGTCCGACTTCCAGCACCATTAAGGCTAAAAAGATTTCATGCGACTTGATAAGTTTATCGCTCAGCAACTCGGCGTAAGCCGCGCTATTGCCGGGCGTGAAATTCGCGCCAGCCGCGTAACCGTGGACGGCGACATTGTGAAAGACAGCGCTTTTAAACTCCAGCCTGACCACCAGGTGGAGTATGACGGCAACCCGCTGACCCAGCAGAATGGCCCGCGCTACTTCATGCTCAACAAACCGGAAGGTTACGTCTGTTCAACGGACGATCCGGATCACCCGACGGTGCTCTACTTCCTCGACGAACCTGTGGCGCACAAGCTGCATGCGGCAGGGCGACTGGATATTGATACCACCGGCCTGGTGCTGATGACCGATGACGGTCAGTGGTCGCACCGCATCACCTCCCCGCGCCATCACTGTGAGAAAACCTATCGGGTGACACTTGAGTCGCCGGTCTCGGATGACACGGCAGAGCAATTCGCGAAAGGCGTTCAGCTACATAATGAAAAAGATCTGACCAAACCGGCGGTGCTGGAAGTCATTACCCCAACGGACGTCCGTCTGACCATCAGTGAAGGCCGTTACCACCAGGTGAAACGGATGTTTGCCGCCGTGGGCAACCACGTTGTGGGGCTGCATCGTGAACGTATCGGCGCGATTGAACTCGATCCAGACCTGGCGCCAGGGGAATATCGCCCGCTGACGGAAGAAGAGATTGCCAGCGTCGGGCTGCTTTCACGCTAAATTCAGGAGAACCCTGTGACCACCAGGCCACACTCGTCGTTTAAAATCGTATTTATCCTTGGCCTGTTGGCCATGCTGATGCCGCTGTCTATCGATATGTATCTGCCCGCGCTGCCGGTGATTTCCGCGCAGTTTGGCGTACCGGCAGGCAGCGCACAGATGACGCTCAGCACCTACATTCTTGGTTTTGCGCTCGGCCAGCTCTTTTATGGCCCAATGGCAGACAGCCTGGGGCGCAAACCCGTTATTCTGGGCGGGACGTTGATATTTGCCGCAGCGGCGGTGGCCTGCGCGCTGGCGCAGAGTATCGATCAGCTGATCGTGATGCGTTTCTTCCATGGCCTGGCTGCGGCTGCGGCAAGCGTGGTGATTAACGCGCTGATGCGCGACATCTACCCGAAGGAAGAGTTCTCACGCATGATGTCGTTCGTCATGCTGGTCACAACCATTGCGCCGCTGGTCGCCCCCATGGTAGGCGGGGCGGTGCTGGTGTGGTTCAGCTGGCATGCGATTTTCTGGATCCTGGCGATTGCCGCGCTGCTGGCCTCGGTGATGATCTTCGTCTTTATCGATGAAACGCTGCCGGTCGAGCGCCGTCAGAAGTTTCACGTCCGCACCACGCTTGGCAACTTTGCCTCGCTGTTTCGCCATAAGCGCGTGCTGAGCTATATGCTGGCCAGCGGCTTTAGCTTTGCCGGGATGTTTTCGTTCCTGAGCGCGGGGCCGTTTGTGTACATCGAACTGAACCATGTGTCACCCCAGCACTTTGGTTACTACTTCGCGCTGAATATCGTGTTCCTGTTTGTGATGACCATTATCAACAGCCGCTTTGTCCGGCGGGTCGGGGCGCTGAATATGTTCCGCGCCGGGCTGTGGATCCAGTTCGTGATGGCTATCTGGCTGGTATTGAGCGCATTGTTGGGCGTAGGTTTTTGGGCGCTGGTGGTGGGCGTGGCGGCGTTTGTTGGCTGCGTCTCGATGGTCTCATCCAACGCGATGGCGGTGATCCTCGACGAATTCCCGCATATGGCGGGCACCGCCTCGTCGCTGGCAGGGACGTTCCGTTTCGGGATTGGCGCGATTGTCGGGGCGCTGCTCTCAATGGCGACGTTTAATACTGCCTGGCCGATGCTGTGGGCGATTGCCCTCTGCGCGACTTGCTCCATCCTCTTCTATCTTTACGCCAGCCGGCCCCGTAAGACGGCGCATAAATGAGCACTTAAGGCCCGAAACGGGCCTTTTTGTTGACCCATATCAACCAACCCTCGGTTCGTTTACCCGGTGTTTGTTTCTTTTATGTAAAATCTATTTATGTAAAAAGTCACATCATTGTATTTAAAAAGGTTGAGTTAGATCGCAGAAACGGGTACATATAGCGCCGACGTGAGCCTGCAACGCCTATAAAATCCGCTAAACAGTGCAGGTTGGCGATGATGTGTTACTATAAATGTAAATAAATTGTGAAGTAAATTTGCTTCCGGGGATCTGAACGTGAATACATTACAACTCTCCATTGTCCATCGCTTGCCCCAGAGCTATCGCTGGTCGACGGGTTTTGCAGGTTCGAAAGTTGAACCGATTCCGCAAAGCGTTGCCGGGGAGGATAATTGTCTGGTGGCGCTCAAGCTGCTTAGCCCGAGCGATGAAAATGCGTGGCCGGTTATGGAACGTCTCAGCCAGGCGCTGACGGACATCGAAGTAGACAGCTCCGTGCTGGAATGCGAAGGTGAGCCGTGCCTGTTTGTTAACAGCCAGGATGAATTTGCTGCGACCTGCCGTCTGAAAAACTTCGGCGTGGCGATTGCCGAACCGTTCTCCGGTCAATATCCTTTCTGAGTGCTAGTCAGCGGACAATAGCTGGCGCGTGTAATCCTGCGCAGGCGCAGTGAATACGCGCTGGCACTCTCCCTGCTCAACGACTTCTCCCTGCCGCAATACCACCACCTGATGGCAAAGCGCACGCACCACCTGTAAATCGTGGCTGATAAAGATATAGGCCAGCCGATGCTTTTCCTGTAGCCCCTTCAGCAGCGCCAGAATTTGCGCCTGCACGGTGCGGTCCAGTGAAGAGGTAGGCTCGTCCAGCACGATCAGCTCCGGTTTCAGGATCAGCGCGCGGGCAATCGCTATACGCTGCCGCTGTCCGCCGGAAAACTCAGCCGGATACCGGTGCCGGGTATCGGGATCTAAACCCACTTCCGCCATCACCCGCTTCACGTCGATTTCACGCTGTTGTGCCGTCAGCGCGGGCTGATGAACGCGCAGGCCCTCTTCAATAATCTGCAATACGCTCAGCCGCGGGTTCAGCGAAGAGTTCGGATCCTGAAAGACCACCTGCATCCGCGGGCGGACGGGCAGCATTTGGCGGCGGCTCAGGTTTTGCAGCGGCATGCCGTCAAAGAGAATGCTTCCCTGCGAGGCGATCAGGCGCAGCAGCGCCAGGCCGGTGGTGCTTTTGCCCGAACCGGATTCGCCCACAAGCCCAAGCGACTCGCCCGGACGCAGAGAGAAGCTCATGTTTTTCAGAACATGATTGTGATCGACCACGCGACGCAAAATGCCTTTGCGGATCGGGAATGACACCGACAGGTCCTCAACCTTCAGCAACGGTGCGCTGTCAGCGTTAAGCGGAACCGGGTCGCCAGAGGGTTCGCTATCGAGCAGGCGCTGTGTATACGGGTGCTGAGGCGCGCTCAGCAGGGCAGTTGCCCTGTTCTGTTCGACGCAGCGGCCGTTTTGCATCACGGCCACCGCGTCAGCGAGCTTTTTCACGATGCCCAGGTTATGCGTAATAAACAGCAGGCTCATGTTCAGCTCGTCGCGCAGTTCACGCAGCAGTTGCAGAATTTGCGCCTGCACCGTGACGTCCAGCGCGGTGGTGGGTTCATCCGCAATCAACAGTTCGGGGCGCGTCAGCAGCGCCATCGCGATCATCACGCGCTGGCGCTCGCCGCCGGAAAGCTGATGCGGGAAATCGTTCAGCCGTTTCGCCGCATTACGAATGCCGGTGCGTTCAAGGCAGTCCAGAATTTCCCCCCTCGCTGCCTCTTTACGCATTCCCCGATGAAGTGACAGCACTTCATAGAGCTGTTTTTCCAGCGTATGCAATGGATTGAGCGACACCATCGGCTCCTGAAAAATCATGGCAATCTTATTGCCACGAATGCCGCGCAGGGTTTGCTCATCAGCGTTCAGCAGGGATTGTCCATGGAACAGAATATCCCCGTGCGGATAGCTGACCGGCGGGGAAGGGAGCAGGCGCAGCACCGACAGCGCCGAAACGCTCTTACCGGAGCCGGATTCCCCGACCAGCGCCAGCGTCTCTCCGCGCTGGATCTGCAACGATAAATCCGTCACCACCGGGCGAGATTCGCCCTGCTTTGAAAACGCAATCGACAGATTTTCTATGCTCAGAAGAGGCCGGGTCATGTCATACCGCCTTGTTGGGATCGAAGGCATCGCGCACGGCTTCGCCAATAAAAATCAGCAGGGAAAGCAGCACAGCCACGGAGAGGAATGCGGCGATGCCCAGCCAGGGGGCCTGGAGGTTGTTTTTGCCCTGCAACAGCAGTTCGCCAAGAGACGGTGAGCCCAGCGGCAAACCGAAACCAAGAAAATCGAGCGACGTCAGGGTGGTAATGGAGCTACACAAAATAAACGGCAGGAAGGTGAGGGTCGCCACCACCGCATTGGGAAGCATGTGACGGAAGATAATTGCGCGATCGCTCACGCCTAATGCCTGCGCGGCGCGAATATAATCGTAATTTCGCGTGCGCAGAAACTCCGCGCGCACCACGCCGACCAGTGCCATCCAGCCGAACAGAACGGTGATGCCTAACAGCCACCAGAAGCCAGGCTGTACTACGCTGGACAGCAGGATAATCAGAAACAGCGTCGGCATACCGGACCAGACTTCAATTACGCGCTGCCCCCACAAATCGATTTTTCCACCGTAATAGCCCTGCACGGCGCCCGCCACGACGCCCATTACGCTGCTTAAGAGCGTCAGAAGCAGCCCAAACAGGAGCGAGATGCGGGTGCCATAGAGGATGCGCGCCAGCACATCGCCGCCGTTGGCGTCCGTTCCCAGCCAGTTCTGCGAGGAAGGCGGGGAAGGGAAGGGGGTGGACGTGGCGTAGTTAATACTGTTCGCGCCAAAGCGAATCGGTGCCCAAAGCGCCCAGCCGTGCTGCGCGATCTGTTCACGTAACCAGGGATCCTGATACTCGGCTGGCGTCGCAAACGGACCGCCAAAATCGCTTTCGCTATAGGTAGTAAGCACCGGCACGTACCAGCGATCTTTGAAATGCACCAGCAGGGGTTTATCGTTGGCAATCAGTTCGGAACACAGACTTAAGGCAAACAGGACGGCGAAGATCCACAGCGACCAGTAGCCGCGACGGTTGTGGCGAAAGCGCGCCCAGCGGGCCTGATTGACGGGGCTTAAACGCGACATCAGCGGCCCTCAAAATCGATACGGGGATCGACCAGCGTATAGCTGATATCGCTGATGATATTCAGCAGCAGGCCGATCAGGGTGAAAATGTACAGTGTGCCAAACATCACCGGGTAATCACGGGAGACGGTGGCCTCATAGCCGAGCAGCCCTAAACCGTTGAGAGAGAACATCACTTCTATCAGCAGAGAGCCGGTAAAAAACATACTGATGAACGTGGCGGGAAAACCGGCAATCACCAGCAGCATGGCGTTACGAAAAACGTGCTTCCACATAATCTGCTTTTCACCGACGCCTTTGGCGCGCGCGGTGACGACGTACTGTTTGCGGATCTCATCAAGAAAGGCATTTTTGGTCAGCATCGTAAGCGCCGCAAAACCGCCGATAACCGTCGCCAGCACCGGAAGCGTGATGTGCCAGAAGTAATCGGTGATTTTCTGATACCACGGCAGCGTGCTGAAATCCGCAGAGACCAGCCCGCGCAGCGGGAAGAGATCGAAATAACTGCCGCCAGCGAAAAAGACAATCAGCAGCACGGCAAACAGAAACGCCGGGATAGCGTAGCCGATGATAATGAACGTGCTGCTCCAGATATCAAAACGGCTACCGTTGTAGACCGCTTTGCGGATCCCCAGCGGAATGGAGACCAGATAAATAATCAGCGTCCCCCACAGTCCGAGCGTGATGGAAACCGGCAGGCTTTGCTTGATCAGGGTTAGCACCGAGGCGCTGCGAAACAGGCTGTCGCCAAAATCGAAACGGACATAATCCCAGAGCATCCTGAAATATCGCTCGTGCAGCGGCTTGTCAAAACCATAGCGATGGGTGATCTCGGCGATCACCTCCGGATCCAGTCCCCGACCGCCCCGGTAGTGGCTTTCGCTGATATTGCCCACGCCCGTCCGGGCATGGCTGGCCCCCATTCCTTCACCGCCGCCGCCCGGCATGCCGCCAGCGTGACCAAATTCTATGGCCGCAATCGCCTGGTCCACCGGGCCGCCGGGGGCAATCTGCACGATAAAAAAGTTAATGGTAATGATGGCCCATAGCGTGGGGATAACCAGCAGCAGCCTGCGGATAAGATAAGCGCCCATCGTCACTCCTCAACGCCGCGCTGCGGGCAGTTTTGCGGCTTTATTCACGTCATACCACCACGTATCAAAACCAAGCGTATAAACCGGGCGAACGGCGGGCAGGGAGAATTTGTCCCAGCGGGCCACGCGATCTTCACCCATGTACCACATCGGCAGCATGTAATAGTTCCAGGTTAACACCCGGTCAAGCGCACGCCCGAGCGGCAGAAGTTTCTCTTTATCGCCCTGAGCGGCAACGATTTTCGCGATCAGCGCATCAATCACCGGACTCTTTACCCCCGGAGCGTTGTAGGAGGAGTCGATATAGCCCGATGCCCAGGAGATTTGCAGGTCTGAACTCGGCCACGGCTGGGCAGCCCACAGGGTTTGCATCATGTCGTAATCGCGACTGCGCTTGCGGTTGGTCAGCTGGGCAATATCGACCTGGCGGATATTCATGGTCACCCCAAGACGGGCAAGGTTCTTCTTAAACGGCAGCACCCACTGATCGTTTGCGCCGGAGGCAATCAGCAGTTCGAAGCTGAGCGGTTTACCAGTTTTAACATTTACTCGTAGCCGATTTTTCAGCACCCAGCCAGCGTCATCCAGCAGTTTGCTGGCTTTCAGCAGGTTGTCCCGGTCGAACCCGTTTCCGTCGGATTTTGGCGGTTCAAATAGGCGGGTGAACACTTCCGGCGGGAGCTCCGCTTTCATTGGCGCCAGCAAAACCAGCTCGTCCGCGTGGGGATAATCACGGGCGGCATATTCAGTATTCTGGAAATAGCTGTTCGCCCGGCTGTAGGCTCCGTAAAACAGCGCTTTGTTCATCCATTCGAAATCAAACGCCAGGGTAATAGCTTCACGCACCCGACGATCGGAAAAAACCGGGCGCTGAATATTAAACGCCAGCCAGCGCGTGTCCTGCGCGGATTCGTTTTTATGTTCGTCTTTAACGATATAGCCTTTCGCGAAATTTTTTCCGATATACCGGGTCGCCCAGTTTTTGGCGCTGTTCTCGACACGTAAATCAAATGCGCCTGCCTTAAACGCCTCGAAGGCCACGTTATCATCCAGGTAGTAGTCGTAGCGGATTGTATCGAAGTTCCAGCGGCCCCGGTTTACCGGCAGCGTGGCTGCCCAGTAATCTTTCACGCGGGAATAGATCACGTACTGGCCCATTCGCCAGTCGGTAATGCGATACGGTCCTCCGGCCAGCGGCGGGGAAGAGAGGGGATCGCTCAGCTTATGGTTTTTCCAGAATGATTCGGGCATGACGGGCAGGGAGAACAGGCTCAGCATATTCTCTTTGTTTGGCTCAGGGAGTTCGATTCGCACGGTCAGCGGGGCGATGGCTTTCACCGTGGTGCCCTTGTACACCAGACGAAACTGCGGCACGCCTTCGGTCATAAATTTATGAAAGGTGAACGCCACATCGCGGGCGCTAACCGGCGTACCGTCGTGAAAACGCGCCCGCGGATTAATCGCGATTTCTGCCCAGCTAAAATCATCGGCGTAACGCACGTTCTCAGCGACCAGGGGATAATAGCTGCCGGGCTCGTCGTCGGAGGTGACGAACAGCGTGTCATAGAGGGATTCGGTACGCGCTGCCGCCACGCCGCGCAGGGCGAAGCGGTTAAAGTTGTCAAACGTTCCGGTCGCGGAAAGCGTCACGTTCCCGCCTTTCGAGGCGGCGGGGTTCACATAATCGTAGTGAGTAAAGTTGACCGCATACTTCGGCTCGCCAATGACGGCAAAGGCCGTGCTCTCTTTGATGGTCTGCGCCTGGCTCGACAGGCTCACCAGCGCCAACAGCATCAATACAACGCGCATAATCATAGTGCGGCGGATCCCTTTGTTCACAGGCAGGCTCGGTTGAGGAGAATAATAAGGGACAGCGCCGTGATTGTGAAATTATTCCCCGAGCGTGATGTCGGGTTGCCACGTCCTGAACTGCTCCAGCGGCATTGGTCGGCCGATCCAGTAGCCCTGAAGATAGTTCACGCCATGCTCGCGCAGCCACGCCGCCTGCTCGGGCGTTTCAACACCCTCGGCGACGGTTAACATATTCAGGCGTTCTGCCAGCGTCAGCACCGCGTCAAGCACTGGCGAGGTAACGGTTTCAGTCCCGATGGCATTCACGAAGCCACGGTCAATTTTCAGGTAATCCATCGTGAAGCGTTCCAGATAGATCAGCGCGCTGTGGCCGGTGCCAAAATCATCGATGGCGATTTCAAAACCTTCATTGTGCAGCCATTCAAACAGCTGATTTGCCTCGCGGTGGTTGATCATGTCGCGCTCGGTTATTTCCAGCACAATCTGGAAGTGATCGGGCGGAAGGGCAGCGGCAAACGCGCGCATATCCTCCTTAAAGTTTTCCGCATGCAGATGACCGGGCGCGATGTTGATCCCAAACTTGGCCCCAGGCGGGAGCACCGTTTGCAGGACAGGGGCATCGCGGATAATCAGGTCAAAAAGATGCAGCGTCAGCGGGACAATCAGCTTCTGCGCTTCAGCGAAGTTAATAAAGGCATCCGGTGGAATTTCGCCCATCACCGGGTGCTTCCAGCGCATCAGGACTTCCAGCCCGGTCATTCTGAGCGACTGCGCATCCACGACGGGCTGATAGACCACGTAGAACTGGTCGTGCTTGATGGCCGTAAGGATCTCTTTCCCGGGATTCAGACGGATAGTGAGAATATAGAAATTCAGCAGACCTGCCGCAATACCGCAGACCAGGCCGAAGAACACGGCGTAGAGCAGTTCATCGGTCTTCCAGGCTTGCGCATAGACGTTAACGGTCAGAGGAATATTTTTCAGCGTGGCGGTGCGGGCAGGGACCTCAGGCAAATCCCGCGCCTGAACCAGCATTCCGGACTGGGTGGATAACGCGGAGTCGCCAATGACGATCGATATTCCGGAAAATTCATCCTGACGTGACGTATAAAGAAGGTAAGGCGTCAGGTTGATGTTCACGGAGGTAAATACGCCGCCGTCTTTTACCAGCGGATTGCGATACCAGATAGCGATCGCGGGTTTATCCGGCAGCATGGGCGTGCCCGGCAGGAGCGCGATATCAACAGGTTTGCTGATGTGTAGCTGAGGGATAAGCGTTTCCATTGGGGTATTCATCGGACCTGTTGCCGAAGAGCAGAAGGCCTGTTTATCCCGGACCAGCAAAAAGGCGCGCACGTTAATACTGAAGGCCGCGCGTGAGGTGAGCGCCGCACTGACCTCTTCACAGCTGTTCAGCGTGAGCGGCTGGAGCGTATCAATAGAGGTTTTAAGCTCGTCGAAAAAGTTCTCCATGTAGACGCTTAAATCCGTAATGAGGGTATCGTACCTGACTTCTCGCTTGTGATAACTCCAGTAAAACTGTAACGCACTCAGAAGCAGGGCGGTAAACAACCCCGTCAAAATACTGAGAAACAGTATCTTGCGGTTGCTGGAGAAGTAGCGGGTAAACATAGATGTCGTGATTCCTGAAATGACGCTGGATGTCTATCAGTGTAACGGGCAAAAAAAAACACTGCCGGAGCAGTGCTTTTTTAATCGTATCGCCAGCCAAGGGATAACCAACGATACGACAGCAATATTAACTACGGCTCAGAACGCGGCGAGCTTCGTTGTAGCGCTTCTTCCAGTAAGGTTCGTTCATGCTGGAAATCGTCACACCACTGCTGGTGGAAGCATGGACAAACTGATCGTTACCGATATAGATGCCAACGTGTCGACCGGTTGAACCTGCTCTGAACAGGACTAAATCGCCCGTACGCAGTTTAGTGCGCGAAATGGACTTGCCCATTTCCTGCTGTTCATAAGTAGAACGCGGAAGGTCTAACCCAAACTGCTCACGGAAAGTACGCTGTACGAATGCGGAGCAATCGATGCCTTTCTTGGTGCTGCCGCCCAGGCGGTAACGCACGCCTTTCCAGTCAGCATACTGATCCATAATACGCGACTTAACGTCGAGATTACGTACCATATTTTCAAATTCATCCTGAGAGGCTTGCAGTGAAGAGGAATCTTCCATTCCCACAACACGCGTCTCAGGATGCATATTCTTCGCGGTGTTCGTCGTACTACATGCCGAAAGCAGAACCGCCACTGCAATCGCCGGGATCCCCCGCAAGATATATCTCAAAATTGGTTGAGATTTGACCATTTTGTTTGTTTTCCCTTGAAGTCCTTAACGAAAATATCGTTATAAAAATGCCAACCGTGACGAGACTAATTATCTGTTCACAATGAGACAATTCTTTATGGTGAAATCTGTGGCACAACGCACAAAATTATTCACCACGATAATAATTATCTCAATGGGGCAAAACGAGTTCGAGGTTAACCGATTGCAAAGGGCATTGCGAGCAAAAAAGACCGTTTTTTTATAAGAAAATGTGATACACAACGTTACAGCGCGGAATTGCTCAAAATGCCGCCATTCATACCGGTAATCCCTGCAATTGCTTCATTTTTATCACGAATTGTATGACGGAATGATGACAGCGCTGAATGATGCCGGAAAGAAGTGACTCAGGGATCGAAAACGATCCCTGATGAATGGTGTTAATTAGCGTTATTTATTTGTTTCAGACTTGTTTAAATTTGCCGGGAAGATAGCGATCAAAAATACCTATTACGCGATCGCTCAGGGGAGTCATCAGCACCCACGGTAAACCAATTAACACCGCCGTGAGGGAGCCTACGGCGATATCTGTCAGCCAGTGAGCGCCAATCATCACCCGCGGGAATGCAAATACCACCACAATAACCAGGGCGATGGCGAAGGCTTTTTTACCGAAATAGCGCAGCATGAAGCCAGCAAAAATCAGCAGCATCATACCGTGGTCGCCCGGGAAGCTGTCCTTCGACGCGTCTTTGGTTGGAATATGAAGCAGCTCGCTGACGCGGTTAATATTCGGGAAAGAGAGCGACGGACTGGCGCGTTTAACCGGCATCAGATGCTGCGCCAGCTGGTTGATAATCACGGCTGCCAGCAGCATGACCAGGCCGATAATCAGAATACGGCGACGACCCGTTTTGTCCTCCTTCAGCCAGAAGGAGAGCATCAGACAGCCCATTGCCAGCAGCGAACAGCCGTCAAACGCGCGGTTGTTGGTGATCGCCACCAGCCACTGGAAGGCTTCACTCTTCGCCAGCGCCTGGTTAAAGAAGTGGAACAGCCCGGAATCCAGCGGGAACCAGAATCCGTGATCCGCCGGGATATACCAGGAGAAAAAGAGCGCCAGACCGGCAGCGTTGAGCAATAAAATAGCAGGAAGTCGAGTCGTCATAGTCTTCAGCAATGTGTGAAATCAGGGGCAACGTTAGCCGCCCAAACTTAAACGAAGCTTCAACAGGCTTGACTGGAGGGCATTCCAGTCGGTATTAACCGCACTAATTAACTCTATCCGGCTGTCGGGTGGCGCGACGTTCTGGGTTTCTATAAAGAAATCCTCGCCCTGACGATTAATGCGCACCAGACCATCCGGGGTGCGCATGATCCCTTTTACCCGCTCAACCGGCGCCAGTCTCGCCCATTCCAGTATACCAATGGTGTCGAAAACCGTATCGGCATCGAAGATCCAGCCGCAGGCCTGGTGTCCCTGGCCGCTGTTCAGATTTCGACGCCAGCGCTGATGTTCGGGCAGGCTCAGCGCAGCCAGACCTTGCTTCGCGCCGTGGCTATGCGAATGCTCTGCGCTGGCAGGCAGTTGCGTCTGGTTGAGGCGGGGAAGATCGAGCAGGGCGCCATCAATGTTGCCCTGGGTGGTCTGCACATACTGACGTCCACCGCCAGCCTGCTGCCACCAGGCATTGAACGCGGCCTGACTCTCAGCCGTCGCGCGATCGGATTTATTCGCCACGATGATGTCTGCCGAGGCGAGCTGGTCGCGGAAATTGTCGTTATTGATCGCTTTTTCATCCAGCAGCTGGCGGGGGTCGAGCAGGCAAAGCGTCGCACGCAGCTCAAGCCACGGCTCGTAGACCGGGGCGGTCAGTAAATCAAGAATTTGCTTCGGATGACCCAGCCCAGTGGGTTCAATCAGCAGACGGTCAGGCTTGCCCTGACGCAGCAGCGTATTCAGCCCGACCTGCATCGGCAGACCATTCACGCAGCACATACACCCGCCCGGGATCTCTTTCACCATCGCGCCGCTGTCGGCGAGCAACGCGCCGTCGATCCCCACTTCGCCAAATTCGTTGACCAGCACGGCCCACTTTTCCGCCGGATCTTTATTGGCCAGCAAATGCAGAATGGACGTAGTTTTACCGCTGCCGAGAAAGCCGGTGATCAGGTTGGTTTTGGTCACGTGCGCTCCGATAAATAATTGTGATGTAGTGACAACTATCTATCATCCTGACGAAAAAATCGGGCATTGAGAAGAGGGAGGGCGAACGGAGCGTAAAACCGTTCGCCTTAAACGCAATAATCGCTAAATTTTTAACGTTTCGATAACGGCCTGACGCGCGCCGAGCCGGACGAGGCGCTGGTACGCGCCGGTGATTGCCTCGACAAAGACAGGGTTTTGCGGCAGGTCGTCGCCAAAGATTTCTTTTAGCGTCAGCAGGGCGCTAACGCGTTCTGTGTCACTGCTGGTAGCGACAATGGCCTGAAACTTGTCGCTCAGCGGATCGCGCACGTCAATGGCGTTGCCCTGGTCGTCCGTCCCGCTGACGTAGCGCATCCAGCCTGCGACGCCCAGCGCCAGTAATGGCCAGGCGGTGTTACGCTCAAGATGCATGCGGATCCCATCCAGCATGCGCTGAGGCAGCTTCTGACTGCCGTCCATAGCGATTTGCCAGGTGCGGTGCTGTAGCGCCGGGTTGGCGAAGCGGTCAAGCAGGCTGTCAGCATAGTCTGTCAGATCAACGTTGGTGATGCGCAGCGTAGGGGCCTGCTCATTCAGCATCAGCCTGCGGGCAGCCTCGCGGAAGCTGTCGTCCTGCATACATTCATTTATGTGCGCGTAGCCGGCAAGGTAGCCCAGATACGCCAGGAAGGAGTGGCTGCCGTTCAGCATCCGCAGCTTCATCTGCTCCCAGGGCAGGACATCCTCAACCATCTGTACGCCTGCAACCTCCCATTCCGGACGCCCGGCGACAAAGTTATCTTCCACTACCCACTGAATGAACGGTTCACAGCTGATGGCGCAGGGATCTTCAACGCCAAGTTCCTGGGTGATTTCCGCGAGTGAGGCGTCAGTGGCGGCGGGCACGATTCGGTCGACCATGGTGCCAGGGAAGCTCACGTGCGCCTCGATCCATCCGGCCAGCTCTGCGGATCGCTTTCCGGCCATGCCGAGAACGGCATTTTTTACCACGTGGCCGTTGTCGGGAATATTGTCGCAGGAGAGCACGGTAAACGCTGGCAGGCTGCGCTCGCGGCGGCGATGAAGCGCTTCGACCAGAATACCCGGCGCGGAATGCGGCTCAGACGGATGCTCAAGATCGTGCAGAATGCGGCTGTTGTGCATATCCAGTTTCCCCGTCGCCGGATCGATGCAGTAGCCTTTTTCGGTAATGGTGAGGGAGACAATGGCCACCTGCGGTTCGCAGAACTTCTCAATAATGGCTGCCAGCGAGTCGAGTTTTGCGTTCAGGCACTCTTTTACCGCACCGATAATAATGGGCTGATTGCCTTCGGCACCTTTCTCCAGCACGGTAAACAGATGATCCTGCGCGCGGAGCTGGCGCATGAGAACATCGCCGCTAAAGAGGCTAATCTCACAAATACCCCAGTCGCCTCCTTTGGCGTTCAGCACCCGGTTTGTTAACAACGCCTGATGCGCCCGGTGGAACGCGCCAAAGCCGAAATGGACGATGCGGGAGCGTAACTGCTCGCGATCGTAGCGGGGCTGCTGGACATGAGCAGGAAGCGCGGTGGAGGCAATAGTCTTCATGTAGTACACACCTGATTAACCATTAATTAACAATGCCAGTGTAAAGTTATATGACAACAAATTAAATTGGTAAGCCGTAAATATCCCGGTTATGTGAGTTTGATCAATCAATGTCGCGCGCTGTGTTGACCACTTCGATTAAACATGTATGGTAGTCGTCATTGAGGTAATTCATATTGGTATAACAACTTGAGAGGGTGGGGCAATGGAACAAACCTGGCGTTGGTACGGGCCGAACGATCCGGTTTCTCTTGATGATGTGCGTCAGGCTGGCGCAACGGGTGTGGTCACGGCGCTGCATCATATTCCGAACGGTCAGGTGTGGCCGGTGGAGGAAATCCAAAAGCGTCAGGCACAGCTGGCAGAGAAGGGTCTAACCTGGTCTGTCGTGGAAAGTATTCCGGTTCACGAAGATATCAAAACCCACTCCGGTGAGTGTGAAACCTGGATTGCGAATTATCAGCAGAGCATTCGTAACCTGGCGGCCTGCGGTATTGATACCGTCTGCTATAACTTTATGCCAATTCTGGACTGGACGCGTACCGACCTGGAATATGAAATGGCCGATGGTTCGAAGGCGCTGCGTTTCGATCAAATCGCTTTTGCGGCTTTCGAGCTGCACATTCTGAAGCGTCCGGGGGCGGAAGCAGACTACACCGCCGAAGAGCAGCAGCAGGCGCTGGCGTGGTTCAATGCCGCCAGTGAAGCGGACATTGAGAAGCTGGTTCGCAATATTATCGCGGGCCTGCCGGGGGCGGAAGAGGGCTATACCCTCGATCAGTTCCGCGCGCGCCTGGCGGAATATGGCGATATCGATAAAAACCAGCTGCGTGAAAACATGGCGCACTTCCTGCGCGCTATCGTGCCGGTGGCAGAAGAAGCGGGCGTGCGGCTGGCGGTCCATCCGGACGATCCTCCGCGCCCAATCCTTGGCCTGCCGCGTATCGTGTCGACCATTGAGGATATGCAGTGGCTAAAAGAGACGGTGGACAGCATCTACAACGGCTTTACCATGTGTACGGGCTCTTACGGCGTGCGTGCGGATAACGATCTGGTGCGGATGATCGAAACCTTTGGGGATCGCATTCATTTCACTCACCTGCGTGCAACCTGCCGTGAAGAGAATCCAAAAACCTTCCATGAAGCAGCCCACCTTGGCGGCGACGTGAACATGGTTGCGGTGGTGGATGCCATTCTCTCTGAAGAAGTACGTCGTAAGCAGGCGGGGGATGTACGTCCTATCCCGTTCCGTCCGGATCACGGGCATCAGATGCTGGACGATCTGCGCAAGAAAACGAATCCAGGGTATTCGGCGATTGGCCGTCTGAAAGGGATGGCGGAAGTGCGCGGTATTGAGCTGGCGCTGAAAATGACGAAGTATCCAGAGCTTCTGTAAGCCTGATTGCCCGGTGGCGCTACGCTTACCGGGCCTACGAAAAACCGGCTCTGAGGCCGGTTTTTGTGTTTTTGTAGGCCGGGTAAGGCGCAGCCGCCACCCGGCAAACGCCACAATCAGTCAGCGCGACCCATATAGCGTTTTTCTTCGATATGGATACGGATTTTCTCGCCCGCTGACAGGTATTCTGGCACCTGTACGACCAGACCGGTAGTCAGGGTAGCCGGTTTGTTACGCGCGCTTGCAGACGCGCCTTTGATGCCCGGTGCCGTTTCAACGATTTCCAGATCAACGGTCTGCGGCAGCTCCAGCGCCAGCAACACGCCATCCCAGGTCAGCACCTGCATGTCCGGCATTCCACCTTCAGGAATAAACAGCAGCTCTTCTTCGATCTGATCTTTGGTGAAGATATACGGGGTGTAATCTTCTTTATCCATGAACACGTATTCGTTGCCGTCGATATAAGAAAAATCAACGTAGCGACGGGTCAGGGTCACGGTATCCACGATATCGTCGCCTTTAAAACGTTCTTCCACTTTCAGGCCGGTACGGACATCGGAGAAACGCATTTTATACAGCGTTGCTGCGCCACGGGCGCTGGGTGCCTGAATGTCGATATCTTTCACAATCAGCAGTTTGCCGTTGTAATTCAGTACCATACCTTTCTTGATTTCGTTCGCTCTTGGCATTGCAGTAATCCTGTTTACGGGAGGTAAAAAATATCGCGCCAAATTACTCGCGCGCGGCCTTTCAGGCAAGCGGAATTCGTGGGTTTTGCTATCAATACATAAAAGGTGTTACTGTGCGCGCAATGCCCGACTGCGCGGGCATCTGCCACCAACAGAGAGCATGTATGGATTGTCGTTCCGACTGTGGCGCGTGCTGTACCGCACCGTCCATCTCAAGCCCCATTCCAGGCATGCCACAAGGCAAGCCTGCCGATACCCGCTGCGTTCAGCTCTCTGAATCTAACCTGTGCATGATATTTGGCTCGCCTTTACGCCCGAAGGTGTGCTCCGGGCTCCAGCCTGGCGCCGAAATGTGCGGCAGTACGCGGCAGCAGGCCATCACTTACCTGCTTGAGCTGGAAGCGCTCACCGCGCCTTAAACGTCTTTGATCCGCGTCAGGCAGCTCAACGTCAGGACGCACATCACCAGCGCAATCCAGAACACCGTATGATAGTTCCAGATTTCAGCCACAACGCCCGCCAGTGAGCCTGCAATAATCCAGCCCACGCGGGTGGTATTAGTATAAAGGGTGGTGGCAGCGCCTGCCTGACCCGGCATCAGATCCTGGAAGTAGAGCATGCCGATACCGGCCAGAATGCCGATATAAATGGCGTTCAGCAGCTGTAAAGCAAGAAGCAGCGCTGGCGTATGAACCGTCAGCATACCGATATAAAACAGCAGCCCGGCAACGGCGGCGATGCGCATCAAAAAGCGCTTGCCGAAGCGCTTCGCGTAATAGCCCGCAATCAGCATGGTGGGGATCTCAAGCCCCGCGGCGGTTCCCATCATGATCCCGGCCAGCTTCTCCGGCAGATGCAGCTCATCAATAATAAACAACGGCATATTAATGATATAGAGGCTGTTCGTTCCCCACATCAGCGTACAGATAATGAATAACAGTAGTGCGTCGCGCCGGTTACGCCGCGGTGCTTCCAGCGTACCGGTCGCCACTTTCGGCTCTTTACGCATGGAAGGCAGGAAGAACCATACCATTGCGCCACACACCACGAAGGCTACCGCCGCGCTGAGGTACATTACCGTAAAGCCAAAACCCATTGCCAGCGCGTAGGCGAGCGGGGGGCCAATCACCCACGCAAGCGACACCTGCGCGCGCAGTATCGAGCTGAACATCACCGCTTCCCGTCCTGTACGGTCGGCGTGCTCGCGGGCAAGGGCGAACATCTGCGGGTTGGCGGTCGAGCCGAAGCTGCTCAGGAACACCCCAACAAACAGCAGAATGAAATAGTTGCGGTTCCAGGCAAACAACACGCAGGCGAAAACGCCCAGCAGACAGCAAAAAACAATCAGGCTTTTGCGATCGCCTTTTCTGTCGGAACGCCCGGCCAGAAACTGGCTGACCAGGATGCCAATGATGGCGCTCCCGGTGAAGAAGAAGCCAACCATCGCCGGACGCGCGTGGACTTCGTTGGTCAGAAACAGGCTCAGCGTAGGCGTTTGTAACGCACCGGCAATACCGGTGAGGAAAGCAACAATCAAAAACGCCGTTGACGTCAAATCAAAGGGCTTTGGTGAGGCGGCAGCGGGGGTGTTATGCATGTTCAGTCTTTGCGAGTAACAGAGAGAGGCGGAGTTTACGCCGCCTGTCATTAAATAAACAGAGGGCAAAATCAAGATTGCCACAATAGATCAAAATAGCATTTCAGTTTAACGCTGTTTCGCTGAAGTGTGCTGAACCTGTTTGCTGAACATCAGCAAAAACCTCCCTATTGAAGAAGAAATGTGCTGCACTTCTAAATTCTGCAACAAGAAATGTAACTTTTCTTGCAACCTTTTGTAGAAAAGACAAGACTTCTTGAAACGTTTCAGCGCTATCTTGCATGTCCTGTAGAAGCAGGTTAGCGCATATTTTCTCAGTTAAGCTGAAACGATTCAATTTCAGCAGGAGAGGAGAATCATGTTCCAGTTATCTGTTCAGGATATCCACCCGGGCGAACAGGCCGGGAATAAAGAAGAGGCTATTCGCCAGGTCGCCGCTGCGCTCGTGCAGGCTGGCAACGTGGCGGACGGCTACGTCAACGGCATGCTGGCGCGTGAACAGCAGACCTCCACCTTCCTCGGTAACGGTATTGCAATTCCGCACGGCACCACGGACACCCGCGATCAGGTGCTGAAAACCGGCGTGCAGGTTTACCAGTTCCCGCAGGGCGTGCTCTGGGGCGAGGGGCAGGTGGCTTACGTGGCGATCGGTATCGCGGCCAGCGGTGACGAACACCTGGGCCTGCTGCGTCAGTTGACGCACGTGCTGAGCGATGATGCCGTCGCGGAACAGCTTAAATCCGCCACCACTGCTGAAGAGCTGCGTGCCCTGCTGATGGGCGAAAAACAGAGCGAAGCGCTGAAGCTGGATAATGAAACCCTGATGCTGGACGTCGTTGCGTCCGATCTGGTGACGCTCCAGGCGCTGAACGCGGCTCGCCTGAAAGAGGTGGGGGCGGCTGATACCGCCTTTGTGACCCGCACCATCAATGATAAGCCTTTAAACCTGGGTCAGGGCATCTGGCTGAACGACAGTGCTGAAGGCAACCTGCGCAGTGCTATCGCGGTCAGCCGTGCTGCGGTTGCCTTTGAGACAGACGGCGAACGCGCCGCGATGCTGGTAACCGTTGCCATGGCTGACGATCAGCCGGTATCCGTCCTGAAGCGCCTTGGCGATCTGCTGCTGAACAATAAAGCTGAAAAATTGCTGAACGCAGACGCGGCGACGGTGCTGGCCCTGCTGACCAGCGACGATGCGCTGACGGACAACCTGCTGAGCGCGGAGTACGTGGTGCGTAACGAACACGGCCTGCATGCCCGTCCGGGCACCATGCTGGTGAATACCATTAAACAATTTGAAAGTGAGATCACCGTGACCAATCTGGACGGTTCGGGTAAACCAGCCAACGGGCGCAGCCTGATGAAAGTTGTCGCGCTGGGTGTGAAGAAAGGCCATCGTCTGCGTTTTACCGCGCAGGGTGCTGATGCTGAACAGGCGCTGAAAGCGATTGGCGACGCCATCGCGGCCGGTCTGGGGGAGGGCGCATAATGAGCAGACGTGTTGCGACCATTACGCTGAACCCGGCTTACGATCTGGTGGGCTTCTGCCCGGAAATTGAGCGTGGCGAAGTTAACCTGGTGCGAACCACCGGCCTGCATGCCGCAGGGAAAGGGATTAACGTGGCGAAGGTGCTGAAAGATCTCGGCATCGACGTCACCGTTGGCGGCTTCCTTGGCAAAGACAACCAGGACGGTTTTCAGCAGTTGTTCAGTGAACTGGGCATCGCCAACCGTTTTCAGGTTGTGCAGGGCCGTACCCGTATTAACGTTAAGCTGACCGAGAAAGACGGTGAAGTAACCGATCTGAACTTCTCCGGCTTCGAAGTGACCCCGGCTGACTGGGAGCGCTTCGTTGCCGATTCCCTGAGCTGGCTGGGCCAGTTTGACATGGTGTGCGTCAGCGGTAGCCTGCCGTCCGGCGTCAGCCCGGAAGCGTTCACCGACTGGATGACGCGCCTGCGCAGCCAGTGCCCGTGCATTATTTTTGACAGCAGCCGCGACGCGCTGGTCGCCGGTCTGAAAGCCTCGCCATGGCTGGTTAAGCCTAACCGCCGTGAACTGGAAATCTGGGCGGGCCGTAAGCTGCCAGAATTAAAGGATGTGATTGACGCTGCCCATGCGCTGCGCGAGCAGGGTATCGCTCATGTGGTGATTTCGCTGGGTGCAGAAGGTGCCCTGTGGGTTAACGCCTCCGGGGAATGGATTGCCAAACCGCCTTCTATGGAAGTGGTCAGCACCGTGGGTGCCGGGGATTCGATGGTTGGCGGCCTGATCTACGGTCTGCTGATGCGCGAATCCAGTGAACATACCCTACGCCTTGCTACCGCCGTTGCGGCCCTGGCCGTGAGCCAGAGCAATGTCGGTATTACCGATCGTACCCAGTTAGCCGCGATGATGGCGCGCGTTGACTTAAAACCTTTTAACTAACAGCAGGAGAGGAATAATGAAAACGCTGCTGATCATTGACTCCGGTCTCGGACAGGCTCGTGCCTATATGGCGAAGACCCTGCTGGGCGCGGCGGCACAAAAAGCGCACCTGGATATCATTGATAACCCGGGTGATGCTGAAATGGCGATTGTTCTGGGCGACAAAATCCCCGCGGACAGCGCCCTGAACGGCAAAAAAGTGTGGCTGGGCGATATTAACCGCGCGGTGGCACACCCTGAACTGTTTCTGAGCGAAGCAAAAGGTCATGCGACGGTTTACAGTGCACCCGTTGAGGCCGCGCCGGTCGCAACCGCTGGGCCGAAACGCATTGTTGCGGTAACGGCTTGCCCGACAGGTGTGGCTCACACCTTTATGGCGGCTGAAGCCATTGAAACCGAAGCGAAAAAACGCGGCTGGTGGGTGAAGGTTGAAACTCGCGGATCTGTTGGCGCGGGTAATGCCATCACGCCGGAAGAGGTGGCCGAAGCCGATCTGGTGATCGTGGCGGCCGATATCGAAGTGGATCTGGCGAAGTTTGCCGGTAAGCCGATGTACCGCACCTCAACCGGCCTGGCGCTGAAGAAAACTGCGCAGGAGTTTGATAAAGCGCTGGCGGAAGCCAAACCTTATCAGGCGACCGGTGCGGCTAAAACGCCTGGCGAAGGTAAGAAAGAGTCTGCGGGTGCCTATCGTCACCTGTTAACCGGGGTTTCCTACATGCTGCCGATGGTGGTGGCGGGCGGCCTGTGTATTGCGCTCTCCTTTGCCTTTGGTATCGAAGCCTTTAAAGAGCAGGGCACGCTGGCGGCAGCGTTGATGCAGATTGGTGGCGGCTCCGCGTTTGCGCTGATGGTGCCGGTGCTGGCGGGCTTTATCGCCTTCTCCATCGCTGACCGTCCGGGTCTGACGCCGGGTCTTATCGGCGGTATGCTGGCCGTGAGCACTGGTTCTGGCTTTATCGGCGGTATTATTGCCGGTTTCCTTGCCGGTTACGTGGCGAAGCTCATCAGCTCTAAGCTGAAGCTGCCGCAGAGTATGGAGGCGCTGAAACCTATCCTGATCATCCCGCTGATTTCCAGCCTGGTGGTCGGTCTGGCGATGATTTACCTGATTGGTAAGCCGGTCGCGGGCATTCTGGAAGGTCTGACCCACTGGCTGCAAACCATGGGGACGGCGAACGCGGTGCTGTTGGGCGCAATCCTCGGCGGTATGATGTGTACCGACATGGGCGGTCCGGTAAACAAAGCGGCATACGCGTTCGGCGTTGGCCTGCTGAGTACCCAGACCTATGCGCCTATGGCGGCGATCATGGCGGCAGGTATGGTGCCTCCGCTGGCGCTTGGCCTGGCGACAATCATTGCCCGTCGTAAGTTCGATAAAGCGCAGCAGGAAGGCGGCAAAGCGGCGCTGGTGCTGGGTCTGTGCTTCATTACCGAAGGCGCAATCCCGTTTGCGGCGCGCGATCCAATGCGTGTTCTGCCATGCTGTATCGTCGGCGGTGCGGTAACGGGAGCTATCTCCATGGCGGTAGGTGCGAAACTGATGGCACCGCACGGCGGTCTGTTCGTCCTGCTGATCCCTGGCGCCATCACGCCGGTGCTGGGCTACCTGCTGGCGATTGTTGCCGGTACGCTGGTGGCGGGTCTGTCTTACGCGGTGCTGAAGCGTCCGGAAGCGGAAGTGGTCGCAAAAGCAGCCTAAAAGAGGTGTCGGGTGGCGGCTTCGCCTTACCCGACCTACAAAAAAGCCGGGTCGCGTTAAGCGCCCGGCTTTTTTTATGCCGCCTGTTCAGCGGTCTGCTGTGCCTTCAGCCAGGCAATCTCTTCTGCCCAGATATCCGGATTGATGGTTTCCAGCACCATTGGAATGCCGTCGAAGCGGGGATCCTGCATGATAAAGCGGAACGCATCGTGGCCGATATTACCTTCGCCCAGGCTGTGGTGACGGTCTACGCGGCTGCCGAACGCGCTTTTCGCATCGTTTAAGTGCATACCGCGAAGATACTTAAAGCCAACAATACGCTCGAACTCTTCGAAGGTATTTTTCGTGGCCTCGGTTGTGCGCAGGTCATACCCGGCGGCAAACGCGTGGCAGGTATCAATGCACACGCCCACGCGGGATTTGTCTTCCACGCCGTCGATGATCGCCGCCAGATGCTCAAACTTAAAGCCGAGGTTGCTGCCCTGACCGGCGGTATTCTCAATCACCGCCGTCACGCCCTGGGTTTTATCCAGCGTCATGTTGATGGACTCGGCGATGCGCGCCAGACAGGCGTCTTCGTCGATTTGCATCAGATGGCTACCGGGATGGAAGTTCAGCAGCGTCAGCCCCAGCTGTTCGCAGCGCTGAACCTCATCCAGGAATGCTTCGCGGGATTTTTCCAGCGCCTCAGCAACCGGGTGGCCGAGGTTAATCAGGTAGCTGTCGTGCGGGAGGATCTGCCCAGGCCCATAGCGGTATTTCTCGCAGGCGGCTTTGAAGTCATCAATCACTTCCGCGGTGAGGGGAGCTGCGCGCCACTGGCGCTGGTTTTTGGTGAACAGGGCGAAAGCGGTCGCCTCGATTTCGGCGGCGCGAATGGCGGCATTCGCAAGGCCACCGGCAGCGCTGACGTGCGCTCCAACATATTTCATAAAAAGACTCCTGTTAACCCGAAATGCCTATGATAGCGGGTTAACAGGAGAAGGACGAGATGGTTTATGCCAACAGGCTGTGTACCGCAAGGTTAATCGCACCGCCGCCAACAATCAGCCAGATGAACAGCACCAGCGCCATCAGCAGCGGTTTCGACCCGGCTTTTTTCAGCGCGCTGACGTGCGTGGTGACGCCCAGCGCCGCCATTGCCATCGCCAGCAGGACCGTATCCAGCGTGACCAGTATATCCACCATCGCTTTTGGCAGCAGGTGGAAAGAGTTGAAGATAGCGACCACGATGAACAGGATCGCAAACCACGGAATGGTGATTTTGCTTTTCTCGCTGCCGCCTGCCGGAGCCAGCTGTTTAACCCGCGCCGCAAGGAAAATCAGGAACGGGGCCAGCATCATCACGCGCAGCATTTTGGCGATGACCGCCGCGTTTTCCGCTTCCGGGTTAATGGCGTGACCTGCCGCCACCACCTGCGCGACTTCGTGCATGGTTGAGCCGATATAAATGCCGTAGGTTTCCGGGCTAAACCAGTGCGCCACCAGCGGATACATGGCTGGATACAGGAAGATCGCCAGCGTACCGAAGATAACTACCGTCGCGACGGCAACCGTGACTTTACTGGCTTCGGCTTTGACTACCGGCTCTGTTGCCAGTACAGCCGCTGCGCCGCAGATGCTGCTACCCGCACCGATCAGCCAGCTGGTCTGTTTGTCCAGTCCAAAGATCTTCTGGCCGATAAAGCACGCCAGTAAAAAGGTGCTCGAAAGGGTCAGGACGTCGATGGCAATCCCGCTGACACCCACATCCGCAATCTGCGAAAAGGTGAGACGGAAGCCATAAAGGATGATCCCGAGACGTAATAAATGCTGCTTGGCGAAAATCACGCCGCCGTCGCAGGATTTCCAGATGTGCGGGTAAACGGTGTTCCCGACCACCATGCCGAGCAGAATGGCCAGCGTCAGGGCGCTGAACCCTGCACCGGCAACAGCCGGTATACTGCCACCCCATAAGGCCACGCCGGTAACCACGGCGCTGAGCGCGAGACCCGGCACGAAGTGCCACACTGTACGATGATGTTGTAAGGTGATTTCTGACATAACCTTCTCCTTTGTCAGGCTAAAGGTTACGGCGCTCTGGCTTAAAAATAAAATTGATTATATATTTATAATCAATCTTTATAAGTGGTAAGCAACCATGCACATTACATTGCGTCAGCTGGAGGTTTTTGCCGAGGTGCTGAAAAGCGGCTCGACAACCCAGGCGTCACAAATGCTGGCGCTCTCGCAGTCCGCCGTTAGCGCGGCCCTGACCGATCTTGAAGGGCAACTGGGCGTCCAGCTTTTCGACAGGGTAGGAAAGCGACTGGTGGTGAACGAACATGGCCGCCTGCTGTATCCGCGTGCCCTGGCCTTGCTGGAGCAGGCTACGGAGATCGAACAGCTGTTCCGCGAGGACAACGGCGCTATTCGCGTCTACGCCAGCAGCACGATCGGTAACTACATCCTGCCGGAAGTGATCGCCCGCTACCGCCGGGATTTTCCGACCCTGCCGCTGGAGATGAGCGTCGGCAACAGCCAGGACGTGATTAACGCGGTGATTGATTTCCGCGTGGACATCGGTCTTATCGAAGGGCCGTGCCACAACGTGGATATCATTGCGGAGCCCTGGCTTGAGGATGAGCTGGTGGTGTTTGCTTCCCCGGCCTCTTCTTTACTCAAGGGCGAGGTCACGCTGGAGCGGCTGGCGCAAGCGCAGTGGATCCTGCGAGAGCAGGGCTCCGGCACGCGTGAGATTGTCGATTATCTGCTGCTGTCCCATCTGCCGCAGTTCCAGTTAGGGATGGAATTAGGTAACTCCGAGGCCATTAAGCATGCCGTACGCCATGGTCTGGGCATTAGTTGTCTTTCCCGACGGGTGATTGCCGAACAGCTGGAAACCGGCTCTCTGGTTGAGATCCCCGTTCCGCTGCCGAAGCTGGTGCGCACGCTGTGGTGCATCCACCATCGTCAGAAACACCTTTCCAGCTCGCTCCAGCGTTTTCTGCGCTACTGCGAGATGTAAAAGCGCCCCTCACCCTGGCCCTCTCCCCAAAGGGGAGAGGGAAAAATTATGCTTTACTTATAATCCTGGCCGAGTCATGAAGCTCTCTTATAACTGAGCATTTCTGCCGGAAGCAACGCAGATCGTCTGCTACAATCGCGCCTCATTTATTGAATGGACAGCATTTTCACATGGTTTCAGAAACTAAAACCACAGAAGCGCCCGCGCTACGTCGCGCACTTAAGGCGCGTCACCTGACGATGATCGCCATTGGCGGCTCCATCGGTACGGGTCTTTTCGTTGCCTCTGGCGCAACAATTTCGGCAGCCGGCCCGGGTGGGGCATTATTCTCTTATATCCTGATTGGCCTGATGGTCTACTTCCTGATGACCAGCCTGGGCGAACTGGCGGCATACATGCCGGTGTCTGGTTCGTTTTCGACCTACGGACAAAAATACGTTGAGGAAGGCTTCGGCTTCGCGCTGGGCTGGAACTACTGGTACAACTGGGCGGTGACCATCGCCGTTGACCTCGTCGCGGCACAGCTGGTGATGACCTGGTGGTTCCCGGACACGCCCGGCTGGATCTGGAGCGCCCTGTTCCTGGCGGTCATCTTCCTGCTGAACTACATCTCCGTGCGCGGTTTCGGCGAAGCGGAATACTGGTTCTCTTTAATTAAAGTGGCAACCGTCATCATCTTTATCGTCGTCGGTGTGGCGATGATCGTTGGTATTTTCAAAGGGGCTGAACCGGCGGGCTGGAGTAACTGGACAATAGGCGATGCGCCGTTTGCCGGGGGCTTCTCGGCGATGATTGGCGTGGCGATGATTGTCGGCTTCTCCTTCCAGGGTACCGAGTTGATTGGTATCGCGGCCGGTGAATCCGAAAACCCGGAGAAGACCATCCCGCGCGCGGTGCGTCAGGTGTTCTGGCGTATCCTGCTGTTCTATGTGTTCGCGATCCTGATTATCAGCCTGATCATTCCGTATACCGACCCAAGCCTGCTGCGTAACGATGTGAAAGACATCAGCGTCAGCCCGTTCACCCTGGTCTTCCAGCACGCGGGTCTGCTCTCTGCGGCGGCGGTGATGAACGCGGTGATCCTGACGGCGGTACTGTCTGCGGGTAACTCCGGGATGTACGCCTCTACCCGCATGCTCTACACCCTGGCCTGCGACGGTAAAGCGCCGCGTATTTTCTCGAAACTGTCTCGCGGTGGCGTGCCGCGCAACGCGCTGTATGCGACCACGGTGATTGCGGGTCTCTGTTTCCTGACCTCCATGTTCGGCAACCAGACGGTCTACCTGTGGCTGCTTAACACCTCTGGTATGACGGGCTTCATTGCCTGGCTGGGCATTGCCATCAGCCACTACCGTTTCCGTCGCGGGTACGTCAAGCAGGGTCATGATCTGAATAACCTGCCGTACCGGTCAGGGTTCTTCCCGCTGGGGCCGATCTTCGCCTTCGTTCTGTGCCTGATCATTACCCTGGGCCAGAACTATGAGGCCTTCCTTGCGGACACCATTGACTGGGGCGCCGTCACGGCCACCTATATTGGCATTCCGCTGTTCCTGATCATCTGGTTTGGCTACAAACTGACGAAAGGAACGCGCTTCGTTCGCTACAGTGAAATGGATTTCCCGGAACGATTTAAACAATAACCGCACTTCCTCTCTTTTAGCCCGCTCAATCGAGCGGGCTTTTTTATGGGCAGATCAGAAGCTGTAGGTCATGCCAACGGTATAGCGACGGCCATCCAGCACGGTGTCATACGTATCGTAGTCAATCTGCTTATCGAGCATGTTATACACACCGGCAGTAACCAGCAGGTTTTTGTTGGCGTTGTAGCGCATACCGACATCCACCTGAGTGTAGGACGGTGTACCCTGGGACATTGACGTGCGGCTCAGGTACTCAGACGTTTTACCGCGTAGGTTCAGACGGCTCCAGAAGCCGACGTCGGGCGTCGCCTGCCAGTCCAGGGTGGTGTTGAACATGTGTTTTGGCATTTTGTTCAGTGGCTTGCCGGAGAACTGGCCGCTCTTCTGCTCGGATTCCGTATAGGTGTAGTTTGCAGTCCAGTTCACATCGCGCGTGATTTTCCAGCCGAAGGAGGACTCCACACCGCGCATATTGGCTTTGTCCACGTTGACGCGATCGCTGACGAAATCATAGCTATGATCGCCAATCGTACAGGCGGGATCGGCGCTGCTGTTACAGCGGCGAACTTCCGTAATTTTATCCTTGAAGTCGGTATTAAACAGGGTCACACCGGCATTAAGGTTATCGTTGTTATCCCAGAGCAGGGCGAGCTCTTCGCTCAGGCTCTTCTCGGGTTTCAGATCCGGGTTGCCGACGATGATACCGTCAAGACGGCCGCCACCTGTCACCTGGCCCCAGCTGGCAGACGACTGACGCAGATCCGGCGCACGATAGCCAGCAGAAACCCCGCCTTTCAACGTCCACTGATCGGCCAGGTGCCATACGCCGTAACCGCGCGGCGTCCAGTTCGTCCCGTAGTTTTGGTCTTTGTCCATACGCAGGCCGCCGGTCAACGTAAAGCTTTCCGTCATTGACCATTCATCTTCGGCAAACAGGGCCCAGCTCCAGCGCGTCAGTTTGTTCAGGCCGTCAGCAGCTTCCAGCTGATTGCCGTTGTCGCGCAATTTCTCATAACGGTACTGTCCGCCGAGGGTCAACGTATGATCGCCGAGGAAGATCTGGTTCTGGTTGTTAAAGGTGGTGTTGTAGGAACGCATTTTGCGACCTGGATTATTGGTCTCTTCCTGCTGGATATAGCTGGTGGTATTGAAGTCGTCGTAATAACCACTGTGGGTTAACGAGTAGGTCGTGTGCTCATAGCGCGAGTCGCTTTTGGTATTTGGCGTACAGGTTGTTCCCCGGCAGGTTTCAGCTGCTTTCGACATCCCCGGGGTGCTGTTTCTGTCCTGAAGCTCGCGAGCAAAGTCGAGATCGAAATCGTTCTTCTCGTCCGGCGTGAAGTTCAGCGTAATGCCACCGTTACGCATTTTCTGCTCGTTATAGCCGTTCACGATTTTATCTTCTGCGCGGCGTGACAACAGCCCCGTCACTTTTGCACCCAGCAGCCCGTCAATCAGGGGACCAGAGGCGTAGGCGTTGGTCTGGAAGATATCGCCGGAATCATGGTTTTCCTGGAAGGTTGCATCGCCATGCAACGAACCGGTCCAGGCTTTGGTGTTCGAGACTTTTTTGGTAATGACGTTAATGACGCCACCCATAGCATCGGAGCCGTAAAGCGAGGACATCGGGCCGCGGATGACCTCGATGCGCTCAATGGACTCCAGCGGCGGCAGCCAGCCTTGTTCAATACCCGAGTTGTCGCTGTTTGGGCGGGTGCTTCGCGTACTGACGCGTTTGCCGTTCACCAGGAACAGGGTGTACTGAGAGGCCATGCCGCGAATACTGATATCACTGCTACTTCCACCGCCGGTGACGACGACGCCCGGGACATCTCTCAGGGCATCGGTAACATCACGGTAGGCTTTATCTTCAATCTGCTGTTTTGAAATCACAGAGATGGAGGCGGGGGCATTCTGGATCTTTTGTTCAAAACCCGTCGCGGTAACGACAACGGTATCCTGATCGGCTGCGTGAACGAAGGGGGAACATGTGGCAGCGCCAATGGCGACGGCCAGGAGCTTAATGCGTGGTATTGTCATTTGTACATTCCGTATAAAAATGAAAAAAACTCCATCGGGATAACCCTGAGAACTGTATGTTTTTGTCTTGTAAGAACTCTTTGAGATGGAGAAGAGCCTGGAATTGTACAAAAGAATGTAGAATTGTAAACACAAATGATAATTGAAATCATTTGTGTTTGAGTGAGGGCGACGGAAAACAGGCTGGATTCAAGCGGATAGGATTATGTAAATGAGGGGAAAGGCCCGACAGGCGAGAGGCTATCGGGCAAACAGCTGTATTTACGCGAACAAATGTGTCGCATGGAAGCGAAGATGATCTTCAATAAAGGACGCCATAAAGTAATAGCTGTGATCGTATCCCGGCTGTATGCGCAGAGTCAGCGGCCAGTCCTTCTGGCGCGCGGCTTCCGCCAGCACCGCAGGCTGTAACTGCCCGGCGAGGAACTGATCGGCATCACCCTGATCCACCAGCATCGGGATAGCGTCTTCTGGCTGGCTTGCAAGCAACAGCGCACAGCTGTCCCATTCCTGCCATTTCTCTGCATCCTCACCCAGATAGTGCGTGAAGGCTTTTTGCCCCCACGGCACCTGCGTTGGGTTCACAATCGGCGCAAATGCGGACACGCTGGTGTATTTCCCCGGATTTTTCAGCGCCATTATCAGCGCCCCGTGGCCACCCATCGAATGTCCGCTTATCGCGCAGCGCTCGCTGACCGCGAACTGAGAGTGCACCAGGGCAGGCAGTTCATCGCGAATGTAGTCATACATGCGGTAATGGCTCGCCCAGGGTTGTTCCGTGGCGTTGAGATAGAACCCGGCGCCTTTACCCAAATCGTATCCGGCATCGTCGGCCACGTCATCGCCACGCGGGCTGGTATCTGGCATCACCAGCGCAATGCCCAGTTCGGCAGCAATACGCTGGGCACCCGCTTTGGTGGTGAAATTTTCGTCGTTGCAGGTCAGGCCTGAAAGCCAGTACAACACCGGTGGATTGTCCGCAGGGGGCAGGAAAATGCTGAACGTCATAGCACAGTTCAGCGTGGTGGAGTCGTGCCGCCAGCGCTGCTGTCGACCTTCAAAACAACGATGCTCTTCGAGCAGTTCCATGCAGGGCTCCTTATCCGAAAGACTATTCATAAAACGCATAATACAGAGTTTTCATTGACCTGTGAGCAACTTTCACTTTCGCAGGACGGCGAGATGTTGCATCATAAATTTACTTTTCTTTAACAATTGGAGCGAACATGGCGCTGCGTATCGCGCTCAGCGGATTTGTGGTTCTGGTCGTGGCGATGGGGATAGGGCGCTTCGCCTTCACGCCTCAGGTGCCGCTGATGATTGCCGCCGGGCAACTCACGCTTACCAGCGCGGGGCTGGTGGCGGCAATGAACTACCTGGGCTATCTGGTGGGGGCATGGGATGCTATGCGCGCTCATCGCTTCGTTGAAACGCGTCTCTGGCTTGGCATCACTGGCGCGGTGGCGCTGACGCTGCTCTCTGCGGCGGCAGATAATGCTGTCGTTCACGGCCTGCTGCGCTTTGTGATCGGCTGCATGAGCGGCTGGTCGATGGTGCTGATTGCCGCCTGGACCAACGAGCGGCTGGGGCAGCCGGGCAA
Source organism: Enterobacter hormaechei subsp. hoffmannii (assembly GCF_001729745.1). Classification (GTDB taxonomy): domain Bacteria; phylum Pseudomonadota; class Gammaproteobacteria; order Enterobacterales; family Enterobacteriaceae; genus Enterobacter; species Enterobacter intestinihominis. The sequence goes on along the minus strand of NZ_CP017186.1, from coordinate 2,965,229 downwards.
GCCGGGGCTTAGTGCAGCCGTCTTTGCCGGACCCGGGGCCGGTATCGCCCTGAGTGGCCTGCTGGCGGTCTATATTCAGGCGAAATCCTTGTCCGCCGGGGCGGCATGGCAAATCTACGGCGTACTGGCGCTGGTGCTGATTGCGCTGGTGGCGCGCTACCTGCCGCGCGCGGGCCAGCTTCATCGCCCCGGTACCGCGCCTGAGCCGCTGTTGTTGACCGCGGATCTCAGGCGTCTGGTCTGGAGCTACAGCCTGGCAGGGTTCGGCTATATCCTCCCTGCGACCTTCCTGTCGCAAATGGCGGCGGTGCGTTTCCCGGGCAGCCTGTTTGCCCAGTTTGTCTGGCCAATATTTGGCGCCGCCTCGGTGGTGGGGATTGCGCTCAGTATTGCCCTGCGGCATACATCAAGCGCTAACCGCAGGCTGGCGATTGTTCTCTGGTTACAGGGGATTGGCGTGCTGGCGGCCTGGCTGCTGCCGGGCATTGGCGGCTTGCTGACGGGTGGGCTGCTGGTGGGCGGCGGGTTCCTTTGCGCCGTGCAGCTCTCTCTGCTGTACGGTCGCGAGCTGGCGCCAGATCATACGCGTTATATGGCGGGACTGCTCACCACCGGGTATGCCATTGGTCAGCTGATTGGTCCGGTCACGTCGGCACTCTCGACCTGGCTCACGCACCGGCTGGAACCTGCGCTGGGGCTGGCGGGGATCGCGCTGTTCGCTGGCGGAGCGTTAGTCTGGAACCGTCAGGCTGAAAGGCAACAGCAATTGCAATAATTATCGACGTGAATACTGGATTATGTGCGTCGCCTCACGCACAATGAGCGCACACTTTTGCCACAACGAGGGCAAAAGACGCCACACCTGCAGGAGAAAAGAATGTCATCACTCAGTAAAGAAGCAGCCCTTGTCCATGAAGCGCTGGTTGCGCGCGGTCTTGAAACGCCACTGCGCCCGCCGGTGCAGGAGCTGGACAATGTTACCCGCAAGAGTCTGATCGCCGGCCATATGACGGAGATCATGCAACTGCTGAATCTCGATCTGAGCGACGACAGCCTGATGGAGACGCCGCACCGCATCGCGAAAATGTACGTCGACGAAATTTTCTCCGGCCTGGATTACGCGAACTTCCCGAAAATCACCGTCATTGAAAACAAGATGAAGGTCGATGAGATGGTGACGGTACGCGATATCACGCTGACCAGCACCTGCGAGCATCACTTTGTGACCATCGATGGTAAAGCGACGGTGGCCTATATTCCAAAAGATACGGTCATTGGCCTGTCCAAGATCAACCGCATCGTGCAGTTCTTTGCCCAGCGTCCTCAGGTGCAGGAGCGTCTGACGCAGCAGATCCTGACCGCACTGCAAACCCTGTTGGGGACTAACAACGTGGCGGTGTCTATCGACGCGGTTCACTACTGCGTGAAAGCGCGTGGCGTGCGTGATGCAACCAGCGCGACTACCACCACCTCGCTGGGCGGCCTGTTCAAATCGAGCCAGAACACCCGCCAGGAGTTTCTGCGCGCCGTGCGCCACCACAACTAATCAGACAGGGCAGGGACCATGGAGCGAAACGTCACGCTCGATTTTGTTCGCGGCGTCGCCATTCTCGGTATCCTGCTGCTGAATATCAGCGCCTTCGGTCTGCCGAAGGCCGCCTATCTGAACCCTGCGTGGTATGGCGACATCACGCGCAGCGACGCCTGGACGTGGGCAATCCTTGATCTCTTCGCACAGGTTAAATTTCTGACCCTCTTTGCGCTTCTGTTTGGCGCGGGACTTCAGCTTCTCCTCAAACGCGGTACGCGCTGGATCCAGTCGCGTTTAACGCTGCTGGTTATCCTCGGTTTTATTCACGGGCTGCTTTTCTGGGACGGCGATATTCTGCTCGCGTATGGTCTGGTGGGCCTGATTTGCTGGCGGCTGATCCGCGACGCGCCCGGTGTAAAAAGCCTCTTTAACACTGGCGTGATGCTCTATGTCATGGGACTGACCGTGTTATTGCTGCTTGGCATGATTGCCGATGCTTCCACCAGTCGTTCGTGGATCCCGGATGCGGCCAATCTGCAATATGAGCAGTTCTGGAAGCTGAAAGGTGGCATGGAAGCGATCGGCAACCGGGCCGATATGCTCGGCGATAACCTGCTGGCGCTGGGGGCGCAATACGGCTGGCAGCTGGCGGGGATGATGCTGATGGGCGCAGCCCTGATGCGCACCGGCTGGCTGAAAGGAGAATTTAGCCTGCGACACTATCGTCTCACAGGCGCTGGCCTGGTACTGCTCGGCGTGATGATTAACCTTCCGGCGGTGATCTTACAGTGGCATCTTCAGTGGGATTACCGCTGGTGCGCGTTCCTGTTGCAGGTGCCGCGAGAGCTGAGCGCGCCGTTCCAGACCATTGGCTATGCGGCGCTGATCTATGGCTTATGGCCCCGGCTTTCTCGCCTGTGGATCGTCAGTGCGGTGGCCTGCGTTGGACGGATGGCGTTAAGCAATTACATCCTGCAAACGCTGATATGCACCACGCTTTTCTACCGATTCGGCCTGTTTATGAAATTCGACCGCCTGACGCTGCTGGCGTTTGTTATTCCGGTCTGGATTGTTAACGTGGTGTTTTCAGTTATCTGGCTGCGTTTTTTCCGCCAGGGCCCGCTGGAGTGGGTATGGCGACGGTTAACCGCCCTTGCGTCGGGCGTGTCATTGCGTAATACATCCAGATAACGATCTGGATCACAATCATTAACAAAACGGATGTAAGCGTTTTCATCTGTGTGAGCTTCTTCACGTAGTCTCTTCTCTCTCGCTGCCAGAATAGCCACCTTGCTAAACACAGGGGGTGTCTGTGAGTTGCTGCAATCCTTTTAAGGGTGGTGAATATGATCACCATTCGTGACGTCGCCCGCCAGGCGGGTGTTTCTGTTGCTACTGTCTCCCGCGTGCTGAACAACAGTGCGCTGGTCAGCCCTGAAACGCGTGAAACCGTAATGAAAGCCGTGACCCAGCTGGGGTACCGGCCAAACGCCAATGCTCAGGCGCTGGCGACGCAGGTCAGCGATACCATTGGCGTCGTGGTGATGGACGTGTCGGACGCCTTCTTCGGCGCGCTGGTCAAAGCGGTGGACGTCGTTGCTCAGCAGCACCAGAAATATGTGCTGATTGGCAACAGCTATCACGAGGCTGAAAAAGAGCGTTATGCCATTGAGGTACTGATCCGCCAGCGCTGTAACGCCCTGATTGTGCACTCAAAAGCCCTGAGCGATGAAGAGCTGGCCGGGTTTATGGAGCAGATCCCCGGTATGGTGCTGATCAACCGTATCGTCCCCGGTTATGCGCACCGCTGTGTCGGTCTGGATAACATCAGCGGCGCGATGATGGCGACGCGGATGCTCATCAGCAACGGCCATCAGCGCATTGGTTATCTGGCTTCAAGCCACGGTATTGAAGACGACATGATGCGCCGCGAGGGCTGGCAAAACGCCCTGAAAGAGCAGGGCATTGCGCCGCTGGAGAGCTGGGTAGGTACCGGTTCGCCGGACATGCAGGGCGGTGAAGCGGCAATGGTTGAACTGCTGGGGCGTAACCTTCAGCTGACCGCCGTGTTTGCCTATAACGACAGCATGGCGGCAGGTGCGCTTACCGCGCTGAAAGATAATGGCATTGCGGTGCCGCAGCATTTATCGCTGATCGGTTTTGATGATATCCCAATTGCCCGTTACACCGATCCGCAGCTGACAACGGTGCGTTACCCCATTGCGTCGATGGCGAAACTGGCAACAGAGCTGGCGTTACAGGGGGCGGCAGGGCTGTTAGATCCTGACGCAACGCATTGTTTTATGCCGACTTTAGTACGCCGCCATTCGGTCGCTATTCGACAAACTGTGGCTCCGATCACTAACTGATAACATCACGTGATGTAACCGTTTTCAATCTGTGAGTAAATTCACAGTATCTTAACAAGCCGCTGTCTATGATGTCAGCGTTTTAGGGGCTGAAACACAATGTAACGGTGATTATTCACTTTTACCGTTACCAGAATGCCTCAAACAACGAATAAAACGCATTTCTGGAGCGTTACCGAACACGGAAGCTGGACATTTTATAAGTGAACTTCGGCGATCAGTAACGTTTTATTAACATCTGCCCGCCGACCGTTTTTCACAAGAACTACCCTGCATAAAAAAAACCGGAGATACCATGAATAAGAAGGTGTTGACTCTGTCTGCTGTCATGGCAAGCATGCTTTTTGGCGCAGCAGCACACGCAGCGGATACCCGTATTGGCGTGACTATCTATAAATACGACGACAACTTCATGTCCGTTGTGCGTAAAGCAATTGAAAAAGATGCTAAATCAGCGCCAGACGTGCAGCTGCTGATGAATGACTCCCAGAATGACCAGTCTAAACAGAACGATCAGATTGACGTTCTTCTGGCAAAAGGCGTGAAAGCGCTGGCTATTAACCTGGTTGACCCGGCTGCGGCAGGTACGGTGATCGAGAAAGCACGCGGCCAGAACGTGCCGATTGTCTTCTTCAACAAAGAGCCTTCCCGTAAAGCGCTGGACAGCTACGATAAAGCGTATTACGTGGGTACTGACTCCAAAGAGTCCGGGATTATCCAGGGCGATCTTATTGCGAAACACTGGGCGGCGAACCCAAACTGGGATATGAACAAAGATGGTCAGATCCAGTTCGTTCTGCTGAAAGGCGAACCGGGCCATCCGGATGCTGAAGCACGTACCACCTACGTTATTAAAGAGCTGAACGACAAGGGCCTGAAAACCCAGCAGCTGGCGTTAGACACCGCAATGTGGGACACCGCTCAGGCGAAAGATAAGATGGATGCGTGGCTCTCTGGCCCGAACGCCAACAAAATTGAAGTGGTCATCGCCAACAACGATGCAATGGCAATGGGTGCAGTTGAAGCGCTGAAAGCACACAACAAATCCGCCATTCCTGTATTCGGTGTGGATGCCCTACCAGAAGCGCTGGCGCTGGTGAAATCTGGCGCAATGGCCGGTACCGTGCTGAACGATGCTAACAACCAGGCGAAAGCCACCTTCGATCTGGCGAAAAACCTCGCTGATGGTAAAGGCGCTGCTGACGGCACCAGCTGGAAAATTGAAAACAAAATCGTTCGCGTTCCTTACGTGGGCGTAGACCAGTCCAACCTGGCTGAGTTTATCGGTAAATAAGTTATCTGAATTGTCTTCACTGGGCGCAATTCGTTGCGCCCTTTTATAACGCGATATGCGAGGCCAACAAGGTATAATTATGGTCAGCACAACTACTCAGTCGTCCGGTGAATACTTGTTGGAAATGACCGGTGTTAACAAGTCATTCCCCGGTGTTAAGGCGCTCGATAATGTTAATTTAAAAGTTCGTCCTCACTCTATTCATGCGTTAATGGGTGAAAACGGTGCGGGTAAATCAACATTATTAAAATGCCTTTTTGGGATCTATCAAAAAGATTCTGGCAGCATTCTTTTTCAGGGAAAAGAGATCGACTTCCATTCAGCGAAAGAAGCGCTGGAGAACGGTATCTCGATGGTACACCAGGAATTAAACCTGGTTCTGCAACGTTCAGTTATGGATAATATGTGGTTGGGCCGCTATCCAACCAAAGGTGTCTTTGTCGATCAGGATAAAATGTATCGCGACACCAAAGCCATTTTCGATGAGCTGGATATTGATATTGACCCGCGCGCACGCGTCGGGACATTATCCGTTTCCCAGATGCAGATGATCGAAATTGCCAAAGCGTTCTCCTATGATGCGAAAATCGTGATCATGGATGAACCGACATCGTCATTAACGGAAAAAGAGGTTAACCACCTTTTTACCATCATCCGTAAGCTGAAAGATCGCGGCTGCGGCATTGTCTATATCTCACATAAAATGGAAGAGATCTTCCAGCTGTGCGATGAAATTACCATCCTGCGCGATGGCCAGTGGATTGCCACCCAGCCGCTGGAAGGGCTGGACATGGACAAGATCATCGCCATGATGGTTGGCCGTTCATTGAACCAGCGCTTCCCGGATAAAGAAAACAAGCCGGGCGAAGTGATTCTGGAGGTGCGTAACCTGACCTCACTGCGTCAGCCGTCCATCCGCGATGTCTCTTTCGATTTGCACAAGGGCGAGATCCTTGGTATCGCAGGGCTGGTGGGCGCTAAGCGCACCGATATCGTGGAAACCCTGTTTGGTATCCGTGAGAAAGCCGAAGGCACCATTACCCTGCACGGTAAGAAAATCAACAACCACAACGCCAATGAAGCCATTAATAATGGTTTTGCGCTGGTGACGGAAGAGCGGCGTTCCACCGGTATTTACGCTTATCTTGATATTAACTTTAACTCGTTAATTTCTAATATTCGCAATTACAAAAACAAGGTCGGGTTGCTGGATAATTCCCGCATGAAGAGCGATACCCAATGGGTGATTGACTCCATGCGCGTGAAAACGCCGGGCCACCGCACGCAAATTGGCTCACTCTCGGGAGGGAACCAGCAGAAAGTCATTATTGGTCGCTGGCTATTAACCCAGCCTGAAATACTGATGCTGGATGAACCTACGCGCGGTATCGACGTGGGTGCAAAATTCGAGATTTACCAGCTGATCGCAGAGCTGGCGAAAAAAGATAAAGGGATCATTATTATTTCTTCCGAAATGCCGGAATTGTTAGGGATCACAGACCGTATTCTGGTTATGAGCAATGGTCTCGTTGCCGGTATTGTTGAAACCAAAACGACAACGCAAAACGAAATTTTGCGTCTTGCGTCTTTGCACCTTTAAGATCAGGGGCTCCTCATGAGTGCGTTAAATAAAAAAAGTTTTCTCACTTATCTGAAAGAAGGCGGTATTTACGTTGTTCTTTTAGTCTTGCTGGCGATAATTATTTTCCAGGACCCAACGTTCTTAAGTCTGCTGAACTTAAGTAATATTCTGACCCAGTCTTCCGTACGTATTATCATCGCACTGGGCGTGGCAGGGCTCATCGTTACCCAGGGGACAGACCTTTCGGCAGGGCGCCAGGTGGGTCTGGCGGCGGTTATTGCGGCAACCCTGTTGCAGTCGATGGAAAACGCCAACAAGGTGTTCCCGGAGATGGCGACCATGCCGATTTTCGTGGTGATCCTGATCGTATGCGCCATCGGCGCGGTAATTGGCCTGATTAACGGCATCATCATTGCTTACCTGAACGTGACGCCATTCATCACCACGCTTGGCACGATGATCATCGTTTATGGTATCAACTCCCTGTACTACGATTTCGTCGGCGCGTCTCCAATCTCTGGCTTCGAAAGCGGCTTCTCGACCTTCACGCAGGGGTTTGTTGCGCTGGGCAGCTTCCGTCTCTCCTATATCACCTTCTATGCGCTGATTGCGGTGGCGTTCGTCTGGATCCTGTGGAACAAAACCCGCTTCGGTAAAAACATCTTTGCTATCGGCGGCAACCCGGAAGCGGCGAAAGTCTCCGGCGTCAACGTGGCTCTGAACCTGCTGATGATTTATGCCCTGTCCGGTGTGTTCTACGCCTTCGGCGGGATGCTGGAAGCAGGCCGTATCGGCTCTGCCACCAACAACCTCGGTTTTATGTACGAGCTGGATGCGATTGCGGCCTGCGTGGTCGGCGGCGTCTCCTTCAGCGGCGGCGTGGGTACCGTGCTGGGCGTGGTGACCGGTGTGATCATCTTCACCGTGATCAACTACGGCCTGACCTACATCGGCGTGAACCCGTACTGGCAGTACATCATCAAGGGCGCGATCATTATCTTCGCGGTTGCCCTGGATTCACTGAAGTACGCGCGTAAGAAATAAGTTCTTCAGAATGGAAAGGCCCGCTCACGTAGCGGGCCTTTTTTTGCCCGGTGGCGCGACGCTTACCGGGCCTACAAAATCGCGATCGTAGGTCGGGTAAGGCGAAGCCGCCACCCGACATCAGTTATTACTTCTTCTGCATTTCCAGCAGCTGCTCCGGCGTCACCGCCGGATAACCTTGCGCATTTTCAGGCACTTCGTGCATCGTTGGGATCGGCACCAGCGGGCCTAAAAAGCGCGGTTCACGCTTGAACAGGTACAGGTCAGCCAGCGCGCCAAAACGAGCGCCAAACTCACGTACGCGTACGCTCAGCATATCTTTTGGCGACGGCACGGCGTAGCACTGGGCCTGGATCCCCATATGCAGGGCGATAAACAGCGCCCGCTCGCAGTGGAAACGCTGGGTGATGATGATGAAATCATTGGTGTCGAACACCTTGCGGGTACGCACGATGGAATCAAGCGTGCGGAATCCGGCGTAGTCGAGCACGATATCGGCCGGGTCGACGCCTGCGGCAATCAGGTCTTTGCGCATCGTCACCGGCTCGTTATAGCTTTGCAGCGCGTTATCGCCGCTCAGCAGCAGATAGTTCACCTTGCCGCTGTTATAGGCGTTCAGCGCGCCCTGAATACGATACCGGTAATACTGATTGATGACGCCGGTGCGGTAATACTTGGCGGTGCCAAGCACCACGCCAACCTGGCGGTAGGGGAGGTCCTGTAGGTCGTCAAAAATGTAGGGAGCTGTTTTCCAGCTCATCCAGCGGTCGAGACCCAGCACGATCAACAGCAGTATGCCGACCAGGACAGACAGGCTGTAAAACACGCGCTTTAACATGCAGATGGCTCGTACCGATGATGAAATTTCCCTCAGGCTACTGTACCCGCCTGGTTAGCGCAAGAAACAGCGATTCAACTGAGGGGTTTTTCGTCAGACTGGCGGGCAAATTTGCCCGCCGAACAGATTATGCCAGCAGCACGCGGTCGATGGTTGAACAGCCCAGCGCTTTCAGCGTGGCTGCGGTCGCGTCCCACTGGATCAGCGGTGCATCGGCCTTTTCAGCGAGGATCGCGCGCTGAATATCCGGGTAGTCATACCCGTTCAGGCTGAGCAGGTTCAGGGCGCCCTGGAGCGGAGGCAGCGTCGGGTTAAACGCGGCGTTCTCTGCATAGCTGCCGGTGAAGATGCGGCCGTCGCGGCACTGAAGGGCGACGCCGCTTGGTGATTTGCTGTATGGCGTGTGGCTTTTATTGGCGGCGGCAATGGCCGCTTCGCTGAGCGCATCCCCTGAGAGCGCGTAACCGTGGTCCTGCTCGTCCATCAGCAGGGTTTTGATCTCAAGATCTTTAGGGCCAAAAGCATCCGGCAGGTAATCACCCAGCGTATGCGGCGCGCGTCCCGGCAGGTTGATACGCAGTTCAAGACCGCTGTTCAGCTCATTCATAAACTGGCGGCAGTGGCCGCAAGGGGTATAGTTGACGGTGATGGCGCGCAGGGCCTTTTCGCCGCGCAGCCAGGCGTGACTGATGGCACTCTGCTCCGCATGAACGGTTTGCTGCATGGTCGCACCGAGAAACTCCATGTTCCCGCCGAAGTACCAGGTCCCGCTCACACCGCGCGCAATTGCGCCAACGTTAAAATGGGAAAGGTCAGCGCGGGCGCAAGCAGCCGCCAGCGGCAGCAGGGCGAAAGCCAGCGCGTCTTCGTCCAGCCCCGTTGCCTGTTTAAGCGTCGTGACCTGATCTGCCGTCAGCAGGGCGGGGAAATGCGCATCCGCCAGAACCGGAGCCAGGGCTGATTGCAAATTCTCTGCAAGCTGAGAGAAAGCAGCTTGAAAACGTGGATGCATGACGTTGCCTCATCAAGGTTAATGGATCGGTAGTGTACGGAGCCGTACGGCCTTTATATGTGATCCAAATCTCATTATGTATGCAACTTATGAAATGAAAATGAAATTTGCGCGACGCATCGCAAATTTTAGCCCATTACTGCCAGAATAATCGGGAAGATAAACGGCGCGACCAGGGAGGTTATAATCCCGCAGATCACCAGCGCCAGGGAGCTGAATGCCCCTTCCTGATAATCCAGCTCCGCGCAGCGTGCGGTGCCCAGCGCGTGCGAGGCGGTACCCATCGCCAGACCGCGCGCCGCTTTGGTCCGAATTTTCATGATATTCAGCAGCGTATGACCAAACACCGCGCCCAGGATACCGACGAAAATCACGCACACGGCGCTGATGGCCGGAATGCCGCCGATACTGCCGCCCACGGCCATGGCAATCGGCGTAGTAACGGATTTAGGCAGAATAGAGGCGGCGATCTGCGGCGATGCGCCCATCAATAAGGCCACCGAGGTACCGGTGATCATCGCAACAAGGCTACCCACAAAGCAGATGGTTATGATGGATTTCCAGCGCGCGCGGATCTGATGCAGTTGCTCATATAAAGGAAACGCCAGAGCCACCACGGCCGGCTGCAACAAATCGTTGAGGATCTTGCTCCCGGCGAAGTAACGTTCATAAGAAATGCCGGTGAGCAGCAGAAAAGGAATAATCACCACCATGGCGACCAGCAGCGGGTTGAGCAACGGCATTTTGAAACGAACCGCAAGCTTACGCGCAGCAAAGAACACCACCAGGGTTAACGGCAGGGACCACCAGATATTCGCCATCATTTTTTTGTTTTCTCCCCGATGACCTTACGTTCGCCATGCACAATGTGTGAGCTCCAGCTGACGACCAGGAAAACTACCAGCGTACTGATGGCGCAGGAGACCACTATCGGGCCGAACTGCGCCTTAAGCACATCGTAATACTGCATAACCCCAACGCCGATAGGCACAAAAAGCAGGGCCATATAGCGAATGAGAACGAAGCACCCCGGGTTGACCCATTTCGCGGGCAGCACCTGTAATGCCAGCAGCACAAACAGGATCAACATGCCGATAATGCTGCCGGGGATGGTAATAGGCAGCAGCGACGCGATAAAAATGCCGGCGTACAGGCAGGCATAAATCAGGACGAAGGCGCGAAGGTATTGCCAGATAGTATTCAGTGATTTGCTCATGGTGAAAGTCCTTGCTGAGACGTATTCATCATACAATTAAACCTGAAAATGTGCCACGGATCACATCATGAATTTTGGGCATACCAGACATTCCAGAATGGAACGCCGGGCTTTCAACATACATAGAGAGCAGCTACTATAGCGCGTCTTTTTTCACAGGTACTCAGAATGCGTGTTTTACTGGCCCCGATGGAAGGCGTGCTCGACTCTCTTGTGCGCGAGCTGCTTACCGAGGTGAACGATTACGATCTCTGCGTGACGGAGTTTTTGCGCGTGGTCGATATGTTGCTGCCAGAAAAATCATTTTATCGTCTCTGTCCGGAACTGCATCGTCAGAGCCGCACCCCCTCCGGTACGCTGGTGCGCGTCCAGCTGCTCGGCCAGTATCCTGAGTGGCTGGCGGAAAACGCCGCCCGCGCGGTAGCGCTTGGCTCGTACGGTGTCGATCTTAACTGCGGCTGTCCGTCAAAGCTGGTCAACGGCAGCGGCGGCGGGGCGACGTTACTCAAAGATCCGGAATTGATTTATCGCGGCGCAAAGGCCATGCGTGAGGCGGTGCCATCGCATCTGCCGGTGACGGTCAAAGTGCGTCTGGGATGGGACAGCGGCGACAAGCAGTTTGAAATTGCCGACGCGGTGCAGCAGGCGGGCGCCACCGAGCTGGTGGTGCACGGGCGAACCAAAGAGGATGGTTATAAAGCCGAGCGCATTAACTGGCAGGCGATTGGCGAGATCCGCAAACGGCTTACTATTCCGGTGATTGCTAACGGCGAAATCTGGGATTACGAGAGCGCGCAGGCCTGCCTCAAAGAGACCGGCTGTAATGCCGTGATGATTGGCCGCGGTGCGCTGAACGTGCCGAACCTCAGCCGGGTGGTGAAATACAATGAGCCGCGGATGCCGTGGGCGGACGTGGTGAAACTCCTGCAAAAATACACGCGGCTGGAAAAGCAGGGCGATACCGGGTTGTATCATGTCGCGCGCATTAAGCAGTGGCTGAGTTATTTACGGAAAGAGTACGACGACGCGCTGGGATTATTTCAGGAGATCCGTACGCTACAGACGTCTGCGGATATTGCCCGTGTGATCCAGTCGAAGCACTGAGTGAAGTGTGAATACGTTTGCCCGGCGCGGAGCCGGGCAAACGTATCAGAAAATCATTTTGAATACGCCGGTTACCACCAGCAGCCCTATCAGAAATATAATCAAAATAGCCCACAATAATATTTTCATTCGCCTCTCCTGCGTATGTCTGTCGTCAGTAAGTGTAGCAGTCAATTCATAATTGGTATGAATAGGTGAAATTAAATCATTCGCTTGGGGAATAAATTTCCGGATATGAAAATGTATAACAATATGCGGATTGCCACGCGTTACTAAAAAACGGAACGTCAGTAAGCGTAAGTTGCGTCTTTATTTTTTTTGAGTTCATGGCGTAATGAAACGTACCCTCACTTTATCTCTGAGTGCTCCCCTTATTTTTATGCTGGCCGCCTGCGCGCCGGAACATGCCACGGTGTCTCCAGTGAAAACGCAAGCCGCCGCCGCTGCTGTAAATACCCAACTAAGTCATGCCGACTGGCCAAAAAACGAATGGTGGAAAGATTTTAATGACCCTCAGCTTAACGCGCTGATTGCTAAAGCGCTGGCGGATGCACCGGATATGCAAATTGCCCGGCAGCGCATCACCCTGGCAGAAGCACAGGCGAAAGCCGCTGTCGCTGCTGATGGTCCACAAATGGATTTTTCCGCAGATGTGGAACGGCAAAAGATGTCGGCAGAGGGGCTGATGGGGCCATTCGCCCTGACTGACCCGGCGGCGGGGACAACCGGACCCTGGTACACCAACGGCACCTTTGGTCTGACGGCCGGATGGGATCTGGATTTATGGGGTAAAAACCGCGCCCAAATTGAGGCCCGCATCGGTAAAGTGAATGCGCAAAAAGCGGAGCTGGAGCAGACCCGACAGCTGCTCGCCAGCAGCGTAGCGCGGCTGTACTGGGACTGGCAGACCGAGGCCGCGGTGGGTGACGTGCTCGCGCAGATCAAACGGGAGCAGGAAAATATCATCGGTGCCGATCGTGAGCTTTATCAGCACGGCATTACCTCCTCGGTGGAAGGCGTTGAAACAGATATCAATGCCAGCAAAACCGATGAACAGCTCGCTGACGTGCACGGCAAAATGAAGGCCATTGAGGCGCGTCTGAATGCATTGACCAATACCCCTTCAGTCACGCTCGCCCGGCATGCCTTATCTGACGCAGAGGCGTCGCTGCCGTCAACGCTCGGTTATGAGCTGCTGGCTCGCCGCCCGGATTTGCAGGAGGCGCACTGGTATATCGAAGCGTCCATGAGCGAAGTGGATGCCGCCAGAGCCGCGTTCTACCCTGACATCAATTTGATGGCGTTCTTGCAGCAGGATGCGTTGCACCTTAGCGACCTGTTCCGCTCATCTGCTCAGCAAATGGGCGTAACCGCGGGGCTGACGCTGCCAATTTTTGACAGTGGTCGGTTGAATGCGAACCTGGATATCGCCCAGGCGCAAAACAACCTCTCCGTGGCGAACTACAACAAGGCCGTAGTGGACGCCGTAAACCAGGTTGCCCGGACGGCCAGCGAAGTGGAAACCCTGACCGCCAAAAATCAGCACCAGCAGCAGATCGAAAAAGATGCGGCGCGCGTCGTTGCGCTGGCACAGGCGCGCTTCAGCGCGGGGATCATTGCCGGCTCGCGGGTGAGTGAAGCAAAAATTCCGGCGCTCAAAGAGCGTATTGCCGGGTTGATGCTGAAAGGTCAGTACGTGGATGCTACGCTCCAGCTCACCTCCGCGCTGGGTGGCGGATATCATCACAGCTAAAATCGCGCATTATCTATACTTACCTCTTTGCAGATTTTCAGGAGGTGAGTATGACGCGAGTCGCAATTGTTACCGCATCAGATTCAGGAATTGGCAAAACGACGGCCCTGATGCTGGCCGAACGCGGGTTTGATATCGGGGTGACCTGGCATTCAGATGAGGAAGGGGCGCTGGCAACCTGCCGTGAAATTGAAGCGCGCGGGCAGCGTGCCGAGGCCATCCAGCTCGACTTAAGCAATTTGCCGGAAGGCGCAAAGGCCATTGAAACCCTGATTACGCGTTTCGGGCGGCTGGATGTGCTGGTTAACAATGCCGGGGCGATGAACAAAGCGCCATTTCTGGACCTGTCGTTTGACGACTGGCGGCACATATTCACCGTTGACGTGGACGGCGCGTTTCTCTGCTCGCAAATCGCGGCGCGTCAGATGGTGAAGCAGGGAGAAGGGGGGCGGATCGTGAACATCACCTCGGTGCATGAACATACACCATTGCCGGACGCCAGCGCCTATACGGCGGCCAAACATGCGCTGGGCGGGTTAACAAAATCGATGGCGCTGGAGCTGGTTAAACATAAGATTCTGGTGAACGCCGTTGCGCCTGGTGCGATCGCCACGCCGATGAATGATATGGACGACAGCGAAGTGAAAGAAGGTTCAATGCCGGAAATCCCGCTGGCACGGCCAGGGCATACCAAAGAAATAGCCAGCCTGGTGGCGTGGCTGTGTGACAGCGACGCCAGCTACACCACCGGGCAGTCGTTTATCGTCGACGGCGGTTTTATGCTGGCGAATCCGCAGTTTAAGCCAGCAGAATAAACATTCCCCTCACCCCAGCCCTCTCCCCAAAGGGGAGAGGGTGTATAAAGTTCCCTCTCCCCAAAGGGGAGAGGGGTAGGGTGAGGGGCAGCAGGCCGCACTCACTCTTCATCCCGCCGCTTTTCACGATGCTTGAGCCACAGCCGTACCCCAATCACCACCGCAACAACCAGGATCAGCCAGGCCCAGTGTTTAAGATGCTGATCGAGATTATGCAGCCACGGGCCTATCACTTCGCCACCCACGTAGCCAAGCGTGGTAAAAATCAACGCCCAGGCAATCGCCCCGATAATGTTCAGCGGCAGGAAAATTTTCGGCGGTAAGCGGCTCGCGCCAATCAGTATTGGCCCAATGATGCGAAAGCCATACATAAAGCGGGTGCCAATCACAAACATATAGGGATGCCGCTGGATAAGCCGCTGAGCACGACGAATTTTCTTTTGATGCTTAGCAAAACGTTGTAAAAGCGTCGGACCAAAGCGCAGACCCAGAAAGTAGAGCAGCTGGTCGCCAATCATACCGCCCAGTGCGACGGCGGCGACCACCAGCGGGAATTTCAGCAATCCCTGATGTGCGGCCACTCCGCCCAGCAGCGTGATGGTTTCACCCTCTGCCACGCTGCCGATGACCAGCGCGGCGTATCCATATTGTTCAATAAGACCGTTGATATCCATTAAGTAAATGTCATCTCCCTTACTGTGCCTGCGTTAATCATATACCCCATCCATCAACCACGCGGCAATCAACGGAAATTTCCCACTGTACATAAAATAATCTAAAGCCTGCATTATACTTTAGCTATCGCTGACGGGCCGACAACAAGGGGGCGTTATGAACCATGTCTGGGGACTTTTCTCCCATCCCGATCGTGAAATGCAGGTCATCCGTAACGAGAACGAAACGGTCGCGCATCACTACACCCACCACGTCCTGCTGATGGCAGCGGTGCCGGTGGTCTGCGCGTTTATTGGTACTACGCAAATAGGCTGGAACTTTGGTGACGGCACCGTGGTTCAGCTTTCCTGGTTTACCGGACTGTACCTGGCCATTCTGTTTTATGGCCTGATGCTGGCCGGGGTGGCGGTAATGGGGCGGGTCATCCACTGGATGGCGCGCAACTATCCGCAGCGCCCGTCGCTGGCACACTGTATGGTCTTCGCCGGATACGTCGCGACCCCGCTGTTCTTAAGCGGTATTGTTGCGCTCTATCCACTGGTCTGGCTGTGCGCGCTGATCGGTACGGTTGCCCTCTTTTACACCGGTTATCTGCTGTATGTAGGAGTGCCAACCTTCCTCAACATCAATAAAGAAGAGGGCCTGAGCTTCTCCAGCTCTACGCTTGCCATCGGCGTGCTGGTCCTTGAGGCGCTACTGGCCCTGACAGTTATTCTTTGGGGTTATGGATACCGTCTCTTTTAAGTCCCCTGCATTGCTGGCGTAAATGCCAGCAATGCAGCATCTGGTTATGATTCTCCGCTGGCGACAACGCACGGTGACCGCTATGATGCCGAAGCCAGCCTGTGTTTATCCGTCGACACAGGCGGTGTACGTCATAACGTGCGTGAATCATTATCAGAAGTCTCATCATGCTGAAATTTCGAGTGTCACTCCTTAGTCTTGCGCTACTGTTGGGCGTCTCCGCTACCGCGCCAGCCATCGCCAAAACGCCCGCAGTTGCCACCGCTGCTGCGCAACCCCAGATTGCGTCCGGCAGCGCGATGATCGTTGACCTGAAGACCAACAAGGTGATCTACGCCAGTCACCCGGATCTGGTGCGCCCGATCGCTTCCATAACCAAAGTCATGACCGCGATGGTGGTGCTTGATGCACGACTGCCGCTGGACGAAAAGCTAAAAGTGGATATCAGCCACACGCCAGAGATGAAAGGGATCTACTCTCGCGTGCGTCTGAACAGTGAAATCAGCCGTAAAAATATGCTGCTGTTGGCGCTGATGTCCTCAGAGAACCGCGCGGCGGCGAGCCTTGCCCACCATTATCCTGGCGGTTACGACGCGTTTATCCGCGCGATGAATGCCAAAGCCAAAGCGTTGGGGATGAAAAATACCCATTTCGTGGAGCCAACCGGTCTGTCGATCCATAACGTCTCGACGGCGCGTGATTTAACCAAGCTGCTGATCGCCAGTAAGCAATACCCGCTGATTGGTCAGCTCAGCACCACGCGTGAGGAGATGGCGACATTCTCGAACCCGGCGTATACGCTGCCGTTCCGCAACACTAACCATCTGGTGTATCGCGATAACTGGAATATTCAGTTAACCAAGACCGGATTTACCAATGCGGCAGGGCACTGCCTGGTGATGCGCACCGTGTTTAACGGTAAACCAGTGGCGCTGGTGGTGATGGATGCCTTCGGCAAATATACCCACTTTGCGGATGCCAGCCGCCTGCGCACCTGGATTGAAACCGGGAAAGTGCAGCCGGTGCCGGCTTCAGCGCTGGCGTATAAAAAGCAGAAAGCGGAACAGATGGCGACGGCGCAGAACGACTGAGTCGCCTGTCTGTGCCGGGTGGCGGCTTCGCCTTACCCGGCCTACGGCCCTAAAGCGGCCCCGATACGTAGGCCCGGTAAGCGGAGCGCCACCGGGCGAAAGCGCCTACTCCGGCAGCGTCCAGTCACCATCGTTGAGTGGACGCTGCATGATCAACGTATCCCGCCAGTCGCCCTTCTTATACCCCACGCTGCGCAGTTGACCGACAACCTCGAAGCCATGTTTTTTATGCAGCCGTAACGATCCCGCATTATTGTTTCCGTCACCGACCACAGCAATCATCTGCCGCCAGGGACCTTGCTCACACCGTGCAATCAGGGCATCCATCAGCGCCGAGCCAAACCCGCGCCCGGTGGTGCTGGCATCCACATAGATGGATTCCTCAAGGGTGTACCGGTAGGCCTGGCGTGGACGATAAAACGTGGCGTAGCAATAGCCGACGACAATGCCGCGATACAGCGCAACCAGCCACGGTAAACCGCTGTCGGTCACACTCTTCATCCGCTGACGCATCTCATCGACGGTGGGGGGAACTTCCTCGAACGACGCACGGCCATGAAGCACATGCCAGGCGTATATCGCCGAGATGGCATGTGCATCGTCAGGAAGGGCGTCGCGCACCTCGATTTCAGTTTCGGGTAAAATCTCTACAGCCGACATGTTCTGCCCGCTCCTTTTTTGGAAAGCCAGAGAAACGTTTCTCTGGCAACAGGCAGATACTCTAGTTCGATTGAGGAGAGCTTAACAATCTCTTAAATTTGGCTATAGGCGTTCATCAGAGGCTTGCGTATTTTGCTTCTCTGTTTCGGCACTCTCTTTCCAGTATTTCTTCCGCGTTGTCTTACCAATGCCGGGGTTCATACTGTTTGTAGGGTCATTTTTGCGATAAAACTGTTTAAGCGTCTCCGGCGCTTTGTACAGATGCCCCACGTTGTGCTCGGCAGGATATTGCGCGCCACGCTCGTGCAGCAACGCCAGCATCTGCTCTTTCAACGCATGCGCATCCACCCCTTTTTTGACGATGTAATCCTGGTGGAAGACATAGCACATGAAGTGGCCGTAATAGAGCTTGTGCACCAGCTTGCTGTCAATCTCCGGCGGCAGATGTTCAAACCACTCGGTATCGTTGCGACGCAGGGCAATATCCAGCGCCAGAATATCCTCTACCTCTTCGGAATGCACAGCCTGATAACGGATAGCCGCACCCGCCGCGGCGAAGCGGTGCAGGAAGGCTTTGCTGCCTTCTTCCGGCGTGCAGGCGAAGAAATCCCCGTCGGCAGTTTTGAAGAACTCGGTGAGCCAGCTCTGCGCTTCGGCAATTCCGTCCCCGGCCATTTTCAGCAGCAGGTGGTGCTCATACTTATCGCGCCAGGTCTTCATCCGCTCCGGTAAATGCGCCGGGAAGGCGTTGCCCAGTTTCTGCATAAAGCGGTCGGTGAAGTGCGGTTTGAACAGCGAGACTTTCTCCAGCATCGCGTCGGTGCGGCCCTTCATGGTGAAAAAGAACGGCATTTTGTCGGTGCCGAGCTTGTCGATCATCAGGAAGGTATCTTTGCCGTAGCGCTCAGCGATGTCATAAATGTCCCGGTGCATATACTCGCCCGCCACCGGCAGGTGAGTGAACTCGGCCAGAATATGACGGCGGATCTCCGTCAGCACCTCCGGCTGATTGGTGCCAATGTAAAACACCTGCTGCTTTTTCTCTGCCGGGAAGGTATCGAGGCGCACCGCAAAAACGGCCAGCTTGCCCGCGCAGCCGGAGGATTCAAACAGGCGATCCGGATCGGCGTTATAGCGCGCTGGCGTATCGGCATTGATATCGCGCACGCGGGTGATGTAATCGTGGTCATGCGCGTGACGGCCATCGTGCTGAACGTCTTCGTCCTTCACGCGGTCATCGTCAAGTTTGCTGAGAATCTGCTCTGGCGTTACACCCAGATCGATCCCCAGATGGTTAACCAGCGTCAGCTTGCCGTTTTCATCGATACGGGCAAACAGCGACATCTCCGTGTAGGCCGGGCCGCGCTGCACCAGCGAGCCGCCGGAGTTATTGCAGATCCCGCCGATCACCGAGGCACCAATGCACGAAGAGCCGATCACCGAGTGCGGTTCGCGACCCAGCGGCTTAAGCGCCTTTTCCAGCGAGTAGAGCGTGGTGCCGGGGAAGGCGAGTACCTGTTCACCCTTGTCCAGCAGGTGCAGTTTGTCGAGGCGCAGGGTGCTGATAATCACGATGTCACGATCGTAATCGTTGCCGTTCGGCGTGGAGCCTTCAGTCAGGCCGGTGTTAGCAGCCTGCATTAAAATAATCTTGTCTGCCGCAACACAGGCGCTGAGCACGCGCCACAGTTCGAGCAACGTACCGGGGAAGACCACCGCCAGCGCGTCGCCCTGGCCGGAGCGAAAGCCCTTACGGTAGCGGGCGGTTTTGGCCGGGTCGGTAAGCAGGTGAGAGTGACCAACCAGGCGCGACAGTTCGTTAATAAAAGTAGTGTTATCGTTAGTTCGAACAGAAGACATCTTCCACTCCTTGTGGTGGGGCAAATTTCTCGCTGTAAAGCATAGCGCGATTAGCCGTTGAGCGGTCGGGTATTCATGAGAAAAATCAGAGAATAACCCTGCAAGGTTTTCAGGCTTTGTGGCACACTGCGCTTTTCGCACGGTCTGGCCGGGTGCTTCCCGCGGTTATTGATGAGAGAGAATAACAACATGAAATGGCTATGTTCTGTAGGTGTCGCCGTCAGCCTGGCGCTGCAACCTGCGCTGGCAGAGGATTTGTTTGGTAATCACCCGCTCACGCCTGAAGCCCGCGACGCCTTTGTCACGGATTTACTCAAAAAGATGACGGTCGATGAGAAAATCGGCCAGCTGCGCCTGATCAGCGTCGGCCCGGAGAACCCGAAAGAAGCCATTCGCGAGATGATCAAAGACGGGCAGGTAGGAGCCATTTTTAACACCGTTACCCGCCAGGATATCCGCAAAATGCAGGATCAGGTGATGGAACTGAGCCGCCTGAAAATTCCGCTGTTCTTCGCCTACGACGTGGTGCACGGCCAGCGTACCGTCTTCCCGATTAGCCTCGGCTTAGCCTCCTCCTTTAACCTCGATGCGGTGAAAACCGTCGGGCGCGTATCGGCATATGAAGCCGCAGACGACGGCCTGAACATGACCTGGGCGCCGATGGTAGACGTCTCCCGCGATCCGCGCTGGGGCCGTGCTTCGGAGGGCTTTGGGGAAGATACTTATTTAACCGCCACGATGGGCAAAACCATGGTGGAAGCGATGCAGGGCAAAAGTCCGGCAGATCGTTACTCGGTGATGACCAGCGTCAAGCACTTCGCCGCCTATGGCGCGGTGGAAGGCGGCAAAGAGTACAACACCGTGGACATGAGTCCGCAGCGCCTGTTTAACGACTATATGCCGCCGTACAAAGCGGGGCTTGACGCGGGCAGCGGCGCGGTGATGGTGGCATTGAACTCTCTCAACGGCACGCCTGCCACCTCCGATTCGTGGCTGCTGAAAGATGTGCTGCGCGACCAGTGGGGCTTCAAGGGCATCACCGTTTCGGATCACGGGGCGATTAAAGAGCTGATCAAGCACGGCACAGCGTCTGACCCGGAAGATGCGGTACGCGTGGCGCTCAAGTCCGGCATCAACATGAGCATGAGCGACGAATACTACAGCAAATACCTGCCGGGGCTGGTGAAGAGCGGCAAGGTGACGATGGCGGAGCTGGACGATGCCGCTCGCCACGTGCTGAACGTGAAATATGACATGGGGCTGTTTAACGATCCTTACAGCCATCTGGGGCCGAAGGAATCTGATCCGGCGGACACCAATGCTGAAAGCCGCCTGCACCGCAAAGAAGCCCGCGAAGTGGCGCGCGAAAGCCTGGTGCTGCTGAAAAACCGTCTCGACACGCTGCCGCTGAAAAAATCCGGCACCATTGCCGTGGTCGGTCCGCTGGCCGACAGCAAGCGTGACGTCATGGGCAGCTGGTCCGCCGCAGGCGTGGCGGATCAGTCCGTTACCGTGCTGACAGGCATTAAGAGCGCTGTGGGTGATAATGCAAAAGTGGTTTACGCCAAAGGCGCAAACGTCACCGACGATAAAGACATCGTGACCTTCCTCAACCAGTATGAGGAAGCGGTGAAGGTGGATCCACGCACGCCGAAAGAGATGATCGACGAAGCGGTTAACGCCGCGAAGCAGTCCGACGTGGTGGTCGCCGTGGTGGGTGAAGCGCAGGGGATGGCGCACGAAGCCTCCAGCCGGACCGACATCACGATCCCGCAAAGCCAGCGTGACCTGATCGCGGCCCTGAAAGCCACCGGCAAGCCGCTGGTGCTGGTGCTGATGAACGGGCGTCCGCTGGCGCTGGTGAAAGAAGACCAGCAGGCTGACGCCATTCTGGAAACCTGGTTCGCCGGTACCGAAGGCGGTAACGCCATTGCCGACGTGCTGTTTGGCGATTACAACCCGTCCGGCAAGCTGCCGATGTCCTTCCCGCGCTCCGTCGGGCAGATCCCGGTTTACTACAGCCACCTGAACACCGGTCGTCCGTACAACGCCGACAAGCCGAACAAGTACACGTCCCGTTACTTCGACGAGGCTAACGGCCCGCTCTATCCGTTTGGCTATGGCCTGAGCTACACCACGTTTAAGGTCTCTGACGTGAAAATGTCGGCGCCGACCCTGAAGCGTGACGGCAAAGTGACCGCCAGCGTGGAGGTGACCAACAGCGGCAAACGCGAAGGTGCGACGGTGATCCAGATGTACGTTCAGGATGTCACGGCCTCCATGAGCCGTCCGGTGAAACAGCTGCGCGGCTTTGAAAAGGTCAACCTGAAACCGGGCGAAACCAAAACGGTCAGCTTTCCGATTGACGTAAATGCGCTGAAGTTCTGGAATCAGCAGATGAAATACGATGCCGAGCCTGGCAAATTCAACGTCTTCATCGGCGTGGATTCCGCCCGCGTGAACAAAGCCGAGTTTGAACTGCAATAATCTTACCTTTCTCCCTATCCCCCGCCTGGCGGGGGATGCCTCTCATCTGGTACGAAAAACGGTTAAATTCACTGTTTTAAGCTACGCTTTTCTCTCAAGCCTATGAAAAAGGCCACAAAATAATGAGGAAAGCAGAATGACGATTATTAAGGGGATAACAGGGTCGGCGGTGCTTCTGGCGGCGCTGAGCCTGCCGTTACAGGCCGCAGAGCCGGTTAAGGTGGGTTCCAAAATTGATACCGAGGGCGCGTTGCTCGGCAATATCATTTTGCAGGTGCTCGAAAGCCACGGCGTGAAAACGGTCAATAAAGTGCAGCTTGGCACTACGCCTGTCGTGCGCGGTGCTATCACTTCCGGCGAGCTGGATATCTACCCGGAATACACCGGCAACGGGGCATTCTTCTTCAAGGATGAAAACGATCCGGCCTGGAAAAATGCCAAAGCCGGGTACGAAAAAGTCAAAAAGCTGGACGCGGAAAAAAATAAGCTGGTCTGGCTTACACCGGCACCGGCCAACAACACCTGGACCATCGCGGTGCGCAAAGATATCGCCGAGAAAGGCAAGCTCACCTCGCTTGACGATCTCAGCCGCTACCTGAAAGAGAAGGGCGAGTTTAAGCTCGCGGCCTCGGCAGAGTTTATCGAGCGCGCTGATGCCCTGCCAGCGTTTGAAAAAGCTTATGATTTCAAGCTCGATCAGGCACAGCTGCTCTCTCTGGCGGGCGGCGACACGGCGGTGACCATTAAGGCGGCGGCGCAGCAAACCTCCGGCGTCAACGCGGCGATGGCTTACGGCACCGACGGCCCGGTCGCGGCACTTGGTCTGCAAACCCTGACCGACCCGAAAGGCGTTCAGCCAATTTACGCCCCAACCCCGGTCGTGCGCGAGGCGGTGCTGAAAGCCTACCCGGATATCGACGATTGGCTCAAACCGGTGTTTGAAAAACTGGATGCGAAAACGCTGCAACAGCTGAATGCCAGCATTGCCGTAGAGGGGCTGGATGCCAAAAAAGTGGCTGCCGACTTCCTGAAACAACAAGGGCTTGTGAAGTAACGGGATAAGGCTGTGCCAATAAAATGTCATAACCGCGTCCTGCTGCTGTTGGTCTGTGTGGCCATCGTGGCGGTCGCGTTACCTTTTGTGAATGTCGCGCCAAACCGTCTGGTGTCGGGCGAACCGCGCGCGCTGTGGCAGATCTGGGCATTTACGCCGCTGCTGCTGGGCGCGGCGCTGGCGAGTACCGTAGTCTTAGCCTTCTGGCCGGGGCGAACCGCGCTGTGGCTGACGCTTCTGCTCAGCGAAGCGCTGTTTATCGTACTGTTCTGGAGCGCAGGACAGGCGGCAACGCAGATGGCCTCGGTTGAAAGCCCGCTGGCGCGCACGTCGATTGGCAGCGGCCTGTGGCTGTGGCTGGCACTCTGCCTGCTGGCCTGTAGCGATGCCATTCGCCGCCTGACGCCGATACCTGTGTGGCGCTGGCTGCTGAACGCGCAATTCTGGGTGATTCCCCTGCTGATCCTCTTCAGCGGCGAGCTGAATCAACTCTCGCTGTTAAAAGAGTACGTCAACCGTCA
This sequence comes from Enterobacter hormaechei subsp. hoffmannii, assembly GCF_001729745.1. Taxonomy (GTDB): domain Bacteria; phylum Pseudomonadota; class Gammaproteobacteria; order Enterobacterales; family Enterobacteriaceae; genus Enterobacter; species Enterobacter intestinihominis. The sequence goes on along the minus strand of NZ_CP017186.1, from coordinate 2,941,579 downwards.
GGAGGTGTTTGACAACGCGCTGGCGCAACATCTGACGATCCTGTTCGGGACGCTGGTCCCGGCGCTGCTGCTGGGCGTGCCGCTGGGCATGTGGTGCTACCGACATCCCAGCCGCCAGGGTGCCGTCTTTACCGTGCTCAACGTTATTCAGACCATCCCCTCCGTTGCCCTGTTTGGCCTGCTGATTGCCCCCCTCGCCGGTCTGGTTAAATCCTTCCCTGCGTTGGCCGCGGCAGGCATTGCCGGAACCGGGCTGACCCCGGCGCTGATTGCCCTTGTGTTGTATGCGCTGCTGCCACTGGTGCGCGGCGTGGTGGCGGGGTTAAGCCAGGTTCCGCCCGACGTGCTGGAAAGCGCCCATGCGATGGGGATGAGTGCGCGCCAGTGTTTCTGGAAAATACAGCTGCCGCTTGCGCTTCCGCTGCTTGTTCGCAGCCTGCGGGTGGTGACGGTGCAAACCGTTGGGATGGCGGTAATTGCCGCGCTGATCGGGGCGGGCGGCTTTGGGGCGCTGGTGTTCCAGGGGCTGCTCAGCAGCGCGCTGGATCTGGTGTTGCTGGGCGTTGTGCCCACGATTGCGCTGGCGGTCGTGCTGGATGCCCTGTTTGCCCTGTGGCTCGCGCTGCTCAGGAGAAGAGCCAATGATTGAATTTCATGATGTGAGTAAAACCTTTGCGGGCCGTCCGGCGGCAAGCCATCTCAATCTGCATTTTGCCGAGGGGGCGTTCTCGGTATTGATCGGGACGTCGGGGTCGGGAAAATCGACGACGCTGAAGATGATCAATCGGCTGGTGGAGCACGACAGCGGGACGATTCGCTTTGCCGGAGAGGAGATCCGCAGCCTGCCGGTGCTGGAGCTGCGGCGGCGTATGGGCTACGCCATTCAGTCCATCGGCCTGTTTCCCCACTGGACGGTGGCGCAGAACATTGCCACCGTGCCACAGCTGGAAAAATGGTCCCGGGGGAAGATCAATGAGCGTGTCGACGAGTTGATGGCGCTGCTGGGCCTGGACGCGTCGCTTCGCGACCGCTACCCGCACCAGCTATCCGGCGGACAACAGCAGCGGGTCGGGGTGGCGCGCGCGCTGGCCGCTAACCCGCAGGTACTGCTGATGGATGAGCCCTTCGGCGCGCTGGATCCGGTCACCCGCGGCGCACTTCAGGCCGAGATGAGCCGCATCCACCGTATTCTCGGGCGCACCATCGTGCTGGTGACGCATGATATCGACGAAGCACTGCGGCTGGCCGATCGTCTGGTACTGATGGATCACGGCGAAGTCGTCCAGCAGGGTACGCCGCTTGAGCTGTTAACGTCGCCGGCAAACGATTTTGTGCGTGAGTTCTTTGGCCGCAGCGAGCTGGGTGTCAGGCTGCTCTCGCTGCGCACCGTCAGGGACTATCTGCGTCCGCAGGATGCGCAAATCGGTGGTGAACCGCTGCATGACGGGATGAGCCTGCGCGATGCCCTTTCGGCGTTTGTCGCCCGGCAGTGTGAGGTGTTGCCCGTTGCGGACGGGCAGGGTACGCCATGCGGGACGATCCATTTTCGCGATCTGCTGGCGGGGGAGGTGACGCGTGAAGTGGGTCCGTGATCCGTTACTCTGGCTGACAGGGCTGTTTATCGCCTTACTCTACCTGATGCCGCACAGCGCGGCGCTGTTTAATGCGCTTATTCCCGGGCTGCCGCGCCCGGTGTACCAGCAGGAGAGCTTTGTTAATCTCACCCTGGCGCACTTCTGGCTGGTAGCGGTGTCAAGCGTGATTGCCATCGTGCTGGGCATAGGTGCCGGTATTGCGGTGACGCGGCCTGCGGGCAGGGAGTTCCGTCCGTTGGTGGAGACCATCGCCGCAACGGGGCAGACCTTCCCGCCGGTGGCCGTGCTGGCGATTGCCGTGCCGGCGATCGGTTTTGGGCAGGAGCCTGCCATCATTGCGCTGATCTTGTACGGCGTGTTGCCCATTCTGCAAGGGACGCTGGCGGGCATTGCGGCGGTGCCTGCATCGGTGCTGAGCGTAGCGGAAGGGATGGGAATGAGCGCCTGGCAGCGGCTACTGAAGGTTGAACTGCCGCTGGCCGCACCGGTGATTATTGCCGGTGTGCGGACGTCCGTGATCATCAACATTGGTACGGCAACCATCGCGTCGACGGTCGGGGTCAATACGCTGGGGACGCCGATCATTATCGGGTTAAGCGGGTTTAACACGGCCTATATTATTCAGGGGGCGGTTCTGGTTGCGCTGGCGGCGATTGTGGTGGATCGCCTGTTTGAACGCCTGGCCGGATACCTCAGCCAACACCGCCGCGAACAATAAACGAGTAACCTGCAAGCATAACGCCACCGATACCGCTGACGGCCATCAGTGCAAAAAGGGTAATTACGGCCAGTTTCGTTGCCTTCATCATGTGCTCCTGTTGTTAACGGAACAATTATACGGTGAAGCGCAGCTGTTAATGAACCATTAAATGCGTTACAACGCATTTGGCCCCAGCGAGTAAACGGGATAACCATGTTCGCGCCATTCCGTCAGGAGCTGCTGCTGGGAAGCGGAGGGGACTTCGCCACACCAGACCAGCAGCGTCTGCCCCTCAAACAGTTCCGGCCTGAGCTGTGCCAGGGAGTGTGCAAGCACGTCAACGCGCCAGCCCTGCTGGGTGGCAATCCAGGCTTCGAGCCACAGCCGGGTGGTATCGTGGACGTTCCAGCCGATCACCAGCGCATCTTTGCTGTTTTTATTCCGCGCTGAGGCAAGACAGACGGAAATATAGTTAATCAGCACGCCATCAAGCATGCTGAGCAGTGCCTGTAAGGTGGTTTGCTGACACTGAAGCCGACGCCGTAGGGGAATAAAAAGATGGGTGATCAGGGTTTGCGCGGGGTAGTCTCGACCCTGTTCTTTGATCCAGCCGCGCAGACGCTGCAAATTGCCGGTCTGCAACAGCCTCAGCAGCGTTTCCTGCTGCTCGCGCCAGAGATGCTGCGTATCTGGATCGTCCTGGCTCAGAAGCGATTTCACCTTGCCTACCTGTACGCCATTGTCGATCCAGCTTTTGATCTCGCGGATCCGGTCAATATCCGCATCGTTAAACAGGCGGTGCCCGCCGTCCGTTCTTTGCGGCTTAAGCAATCCATACCGTCGCTGCCACGCCCGTAGCGTAACGGGATTGATATCACACAGGAGTGCCACTTCACCTATCGTGTAAAGCGCCATTTTCGCCCCCAGGCTTGCGCGTCCCCAGCTTAACTGTAGACCCACTTTGCGGAACCAGGAAGATTTGATTCTTTTTTGTACAAATTATACGAAAGACAGGTTATCTCCGGCAAAAGGTGTGATGACGGACACGATTTATCGCTTTTTTGGCACGTTTCAAAGAAAGTTAACCGCCATCAGTGTATGTTACGCGTTTTTAGAATGTGCGGTTTGTGAGTATGTACGAGTTTAATCTGGTGCTGCTGTTGCTTCAGCAGATGTGCGTGTTTCTTGTCATCGCCTGGTTGATGAGCAAAACGCGCCTGTTCATTCCGCTGATGCAGGTCACCGTCCGTCTGCCGCACAAATTCCTCTGCTACGTCGTATTTTCCATATTCTGCATTATGGGGACCTGGTTTGGTCTCCATATTGAAGATTCCATCGCCAATACGCGCGCCATTGGCGCGGTAATGGGCGGGCTGCTCGGAGGCCCGGTCGTGGGCGGTCTGGTGGGGTTAACCGGCGGCCTGCACCGCTATTCGATGGGCGGTATGACGGCACTAAGCTGCATGATCTCCACCATTGTCGAAGGGCTGCTCGGTGGTCTCGTCCACAGCTATATGATTAAGCGCGGACGGCCGGATAAAGTGTTCAGTCCCCTTACCGCCGGGGCGATCACCTTCGTGGCGGAAATGGCGCAGATGGCGATCATCCTGCTGATCGCGCGCCCGTTTGACGATGCGTTACATCTGGTCAGCAGCATTGCCGCACCGATGATGGTCACCAATACCGTTGGTGCGGCGCTGTTTATGCGCATTCTGCTCGACAAACGCGCCATGTTCGAAAAATACACCTCGGCATTTTCTGCCACCGCATTAAAAGTTGCGGCGTCGACGGAAGGGATCCTGCGGCAGGGATTCAACGAGGAGAACAGCATGAAGGTGGCGCAGGTGCTGTATAAAGAGCTGGATATCGGGGCCGTGGCGATTACCGATCGCGAAAAGTTGCTGGCGTTTACCGGTACCGGGGACGACCACCATCTTCCAGGTAAGCCGATCTCCTCGGCCTACACTTTGCGCGCTATTGAAACGGGTGAAGTGGTGTATGCCGACGGGAATGAAGTGCCGTACCGCTGTTCCCTGCATCCGCAGTGCAAACTTGGCTCTACGCTGGTCATTCCCCTGCGGGGCGAAAACCAGCGCGTCATGGGCACCATTAAGCTTTACGAAGCCAAAAATCGCCTGTTCAGCTCCATCAACCGCACGCTGGGGGAGGGGATCGCCCAGCTGCTTTCGGCGCAAATCCTGGCGGGGCAGTATGAACGGCAAAAAGCGCTGCTGACGCAGTCAGAAATTAAGCTCCTGCACGCTCAGGTGAATCCGCATTTCCTGTTTAACGCGCTCAACACGCTGAAGGCGGTGATCCGCCGCGACAGCGATCAGGCCGCGCAGCTGGTGCAATTTCTGTCGACATTTTTCCGCAAAAACCTGAAGCGTCCCTCGGAGATCGTCACCCTCGCGGACGAGATTGAGCATGTAAACGCCTATCTGCAAATTGAAAAAGCGCGCTTCCAGTCACGATTACAGGTGTCGTTATCCGTCCCGGATGAGCTGGCGTATCAGCATCTTCCGGCCTTTACCCTGCAACCGATTGTGGAGAACGCCATTAAGCATGGGACGTCGCAGCTGCTGGGAACCGGAGAAATCATGATTTCCGCTTCCCGTTTTAACCACCATCTGGTGCTGGATATTGAAGATAACGCGGGGCTGTATGAAGCCTCCGCGTCAGGCGGTCTGGGCATGAGCCTGGTGGATAAGCGCCTGCGCGCACATTTTGGTGATGACTGCGGTATCACCGTCGCCTGTGAGCCAGACCGCTATACCCGAATTACCTTACGATTGCCGCTGGAGGAGAACGCATGTTAAGAGTGCTGATTGTTGATGATGAGCCGTTAGCACGGGAAAACCTGCGTGTCCTGTTGCAGGAGCAGAGTGATATTGAGGTCGTGGGGGAATGCGCCAATGCCATTGAAGGCATCGGTGCTGTGCATAAACTGCGCCCGGACGTGCTGTTCCTCGATATTCAGATGCCGCGCATCAGCGGTCTGGAGATGGTCGGCATGCTCGACCCGGAGCACCGTCCCTATATCGTCTTTCTGACGGCCTTTGATGAGTACGCGGTAAAGGCGTTTGAAGAGCACGCGTTTGATTATCTGCTGAAACCGATTGAAGAGAAACGCCTTGAAAAGACCCTGACCCGTCTGCGCCAGGAGCGTACCGCGCAGGACGTGACGCTGCTGCCGGAGCATCAGCAGCCCCTGAAGTTTATCCCCTGTACCGGGCACAGCCGGATTTACCTCCTGCAAATGGACGACGTTGCCTTTGTCAGCAGTCGTCTGAGCGGGGTATACGTCACCAGCGCTGAAGGCAACGAAGGCTTTACCGAGCTTACGTTACGCACGCTGGAGAGCCGCACGCCGCTGATTCGCTGTCATCGACAGTATCTGGTGAACATGGCGCACCTGAAGGAGATCCGCCTGGAAGATAACGGCCAGGCCGAACTGGTGCTACGTGCAGGGCAAACCGTGCCCGTCAGTCGTCGCTATCTGAAAAGTTTGAAAGAGGCGATAGGGCTGTAAAACTGGTACACTGCGCGCCATTGCATCATCGACATTCGAAGGCTCTATGCTAAGTAACGATATTCTTCGTAGCCTGCGCTACACCCTGAAAGCGAACAATAATGACATGGTGCGCATTCTTGCGCTCTCCGACATGGAATCCACGTCCGCCGGGTTCGACACCTGGATGACTAAAGAAGATGAAGAGGGTTTTGTTCGCTGCCCGGACATCATTCTGTCGGGCTTCCTGAACGGCCTGATCTACGACAAGCGCGGCAAAGATGAATCTGCGCCTGAGCTGGCGCTGGAGCGTCGGGTGAACAATAACACGGTGCTGAAAAAGCTGCGTATTGCGTTCTCCCTGAAAACTGACGACATTCTGGCGATCATGACCGAGCAGAAATTTCGCGTGTCGATGCCGGAAATCACCGCCATGATGCGCGCGCCGGATCATAAAAATTACCGCGAGTGTGGGGATCAGTTTCTGCGTTATTTCCTGCGTGGGTTGACGCAGCGGGTGCATAACCAGAAGGGGTGATTTTTAGCCGGGTGGCGGCTTCGCCTGACCCGGCCTACAAAACTCGTAGGTCCGTGCAAGCGTAGCGCCGCCGGGCAAAAAAAAGCCGGATTCTCATCCGGCTTTTTTATTACTTCACCTGCTGACCCGGCTTCGCGCCTTCGTCAGGGCTTAACAGGAAGATGTCTTTTCCGCCCGGGCCTGCGGCCATCACCATCCCTTCAGAGATGCCGAAGCGCATTTTACGCGGCGCCAGGTTTGCCACCATCACGGTCTGACGACCGATCAGCACCTGCGGATCAGGGTACGCGGAACGAATGCCGGAGAAGACGTTACGTTTCTCGCCGCCCAGATCCAGCGTCAGACGCAGCAGTTTGTCAGAACCTTCCACGAACTCCGCGTTTTCGATCAGCGCCACGCGCAGGTCGACTTTGGCGAAATCATCAAAGGTGATGGTCTCCTGAATCGGATCGTCCGCCAGCGGGCCGGTCACCGGCGCGGCAGCCGCTTTCACCTCTTCTTTTGATGCTTCCACCAGCGCGTCAACCTGTTTCATCTCGATGCGGTTATACAGCGCCTTGAAGGTGTTCACCTTGTGGCCGAGCAGCGGCTGCTGGATGGCATCCCAGGTCAGTTCGGTGTTCAGGAATGCTTCCGCGCGGGCTGCCAGCTGCGGCAGAACCGGCTTCAGCCAGGTCATCAGCACGCGGAACATGTTCAGACCCATGGTGCAGATCGCCTGCAAGTCGGCGTCGCGGCCTTCCTGTTTCGCCACCACCCATGGTGCCTGCTCGTCGACATATCGGTTGGCCACGTCTGCCAGCGCCATGATTTCGCGAATGGCTTTACCAAATTCACGACTTTCCCAGGCTTCGCCAACCGCAGCGGCGGCGTCGGTGAAGGTTTTATACAGCTCAGGATCGGCCAGTTCGGCAGAGAGCACGCCGTCAAAGCGTTTAGCGATAAAACCTGCGTTACGGGACGCCAGGTTCACCACCTTGTTGACGATGTCCGCGTTCACGCGTTGCACGAAATCTTCCAGATTCAGGTCGATATCGTCGATGCGGGAAGAGAGCTTCGCGGTGTAGTAGTAGCGCAGGCTATCCGCATCGAAGTGGTTCAGCCAGGTGCTGGCCTTAATAAACGTCCCGCGAGATTTGGACATCTTCGCACCGTTGACCGTTACGTAGCCGTGTACGAACAGGTTAGTCGGCTTGCGGAAATTGCTGCCTTCAAGCATCGCTGGCCAGAACAGGCTGTGGAAGTAAACGATGTCTTTGCCGATGAAGTGGTACAGCTCGGCGGTGGAATCTTTCTTCCAGTACTCGTCGAAGCTTAGGGTATCGCCGCGCTTGTCACACAGGTTCTTGAAGGAGCCCATGTAGCCGATTGGCGCATCCAGCCAGACGTAGAAATATTTGCCCGGCGCGTTCGGGATTTCGAAGCCGAAGTATGGCGCATCGCGGGAGATATCCCACTGCTGCAGACCGGATTCAAACCACTCCTGCATCTTGTTCGCCACCTGCTCCTGCAGCGCGCCGCTGCGGGTCCACGCCTGCAGCATTTCGCTGAACGACGGCAGGTCGAAGAAGAAGTGCTCGGAGTCACGCATCACCGGCGTGGCGCCGGAAACCACGGATTTCGGCTCGATAAGCTCGGTCGGGCTGTAGGTCGCGCCACACACTTCGCAGTTATCGCCGTACTGGTCCGGGGATTTACATTTCGGACAGGTGCCTTTGACGAAACGGTCCGGCAGGAACATGCCTTTTTCCGGATCGTACAGCTGAGAGATGGTGCGGTTTTTAATGAAACCGTTCTCTTTCAGACGGGTGTAGATCAGCTCTGACAGCTCGCGGTTCTCGTCGCTGTGCGTGGAGTGATAGTTGTCATAGCTGATGTCAAAGCCAGCAAAATCGGTCTGATGCTCCTGACTCATTTCGGCGATCATCTGTTCCGGGGAAATTCCCAGCTGCTGCGCTTTCAGCATGATTGGGGTGCCGTGGGCATCGTCCGCACAGATGAAATTAACCTCGTGGCCGCGCATTCGCTGGTAACGGACCCAGACATCAGCCTGGATATGCTCCAGCATGTGGCCGAGGTGGATTGAGCCGTTGGCGTACGGCAGGGCGCACGTTACCAGAATTTTTTTCGCGACTTGAGTCATAGTAGGCATTACTTCTTTTAACTGTGAAAAGGGTTTTCGATATTACCAAAAGGGGCATTATTAAGTAAGCACAAACCACGGCCTTTCAGGTAAACTTGTTCATCTAAGGTCTTATTCACAAGAACAAAGGAGTCGGGATGAGTTCTCAATCCCAGGCCAAATCACCGGAAGCCTTACGAGCAATGGTCGCCGGGACGCTGGCTAATTTTCAGCATCCAACCCTGAAGCACAATCTCACGACGCTGAAAGCGCTTCATCATGTCGCATGGCTGGACGATACGCTGCACATTGAGCTGCAGATGCCGTTCGTCTGGACCAGCGCCTTTGATGCCCTGAAAGAGCAAACCAGCTCTGAGCTGCTGCGCATTACTGGCGCAAAAGCAATTGACTGGAAGCTAAGCCACAGCATCGCCACGCTCAAGCGCGTGAAAAATCAGCCGGGCGTTAACGGCGTGAAGAACATCATCGCCGTCAGTTCTGGCAAGGGTGGGGTGGGTAAATCGTCGACCGCCGTGAACCTGGCGCTTGCGCTGGCGGCAGAAGGGGCGAAAGTCGGCATTCTGGATGCGGATATTTATGGCCCGTCCATTCCGAACATGCTGGGTGCTGAAAACCAGCGTCCAACTTCGCCGGACGGTACCCACATGGCGCCGATCGTGGCGCACGGTCTGGCGACCAACTCCATTGGTTACCTGGTCACGGACGATAACGCAATGGTCTGGCGCGGCCCGATGGCCAGCAAAGCGTTGCTGCAAATGTTGCAGGAGACAATGTGGCCTGACCTCGATTATCTGGTGCTGGACATGCCGCCGGGCACCGGTGATATCCAGCTGACGCTGGCGCAGAACATTCCGGTCACCGGCGCCGTCGTGGTCACCACGCCGCAGGATATCGCGCTGATCGACGCCAAAAAAGGCATCGTGATGTTCGAGAAGGTGGAGGTGCCGGTACTCGGCATCGTCGAGAACATGAGCATGCACATTTGCAGCAACTGTGGACACCATGAGCCGATCTTCGGTACCGGCGGTGCGGAGAAGCTGGCGGCGCAATATCACACCCAGCTGCTGGGGCAACTGCCGCTGCATATCACACTGCGTGAAGATCTGGATAGCGGTAAGCCGACGGTGGTCAGCCGTCCTGATAGCGAATTCACGGAAATCTATCGTCAGCTGGCGGGGCGCGTTGCGGCGCAACTGTACTGGCAGGGGGACGTGATCCCGAGTGAGATCGCCTTCCGCGCGGTATAACGCCTCTGCGCGTCAGTGCCGGGTGGCGGCTTCGCCTTACCCGGCCTACCTCGATTTTGTAGGTCAGGTAAGCGTAGCGCCACCTGACTTTACCCAAGCCGATAGTGCATCAAATAATACTCTCCTTCCGGAGAATCCCCCGTCGCCTCAATGTGCCAGCCGTGGCGCTGGTAAAACGCAACCGCCCGCTCATTCTTCACCAGACACTTCAGCGCGCCTGTACTGGTAAACGTCCTCTGTACTTGTTCCAGTAACAAACGGCCAACTCCCAGACGCTGATACAGCGGGTCGACAAACAGATTGTGCAAAAAGTTATCATTTTCCCAGACGGAGGCAAACCCTACCCGGTGACCGTCGTGAATCGCAACCCAGATCTGCTCGTCACGCGTTGCGGCGTCAAAATCCTCAAGCTGCCATTCAGAATTGTCCAGCCATGGCCAGGCCACGCGTCGTGCATGCAGGTACAGCGTGCGCAGAAATGGCCGGTCGTCCTCCTGCCAGGGCCGGATCATCGTATCAGCGGTGATAGAAAATATCTCCGTTATAGGCTTTGTAGATTTTGCCATCAGCATCACCAATCAGAACGTAATTTTCACCCATGTAGGTCCAGTGCGTACCGGCATCGGGCGCGGGAAGGTTACGTAGCTGGTACTGTTTGATGGTGTACTCTGGCGTCTGATACTGCGCGGGCGCGGTATCGCCAATCTTAAATTTGGTGAAGTCGGCGATGAACTCCTGCTCTTCATAAGCCTTAATGCCGGAAGGCGCGGCGGCCGTTTGCGGGGCTGCGAATGCGGAGCCCGCCAGAGACAGTAATACACCCAGAAGCACCAATTTACGCTTAGCCATTTTTTCTCCAGTGAAATCGTTATGGATACGCTTGTCTGCGGGGGACAGTGCGGCAGACAGCCTATTTTAAGTATCAAAACAGGGTGTGTTTGAAAAAAAATGTAACAAAAGTGAACGGTTTTGTGTAGTGCCAGCGGTTGTGAGTATTTTTGATATGAATGCGTGCTGACGGGAATAATTCATTGTAACTATCGTTTTGCTGAATTAATTCTGAAAATACATTGTTGCCGTAATTTTATAAACTGTAGATCGTGCTTTTTTTTGCCACAGGCTTTAAGATTTTCAGGAAGATTATATTTTAATTAATTGCCCGTCACAGATCGGGCAATTCGTGTCTTCACTTTTAGATTACGTTTTAGTATTCCCTTGAAAAGAAACTTATTTCAAGCGTGGGTTAGCGCAGGGCTGCGCCCCGTCGGGCGTTCGCTACGAGCAGGGATGATAAGTATATATAAATGAAAAACACAACAGCATTATCTGTAATATTCTTAGCAATAAGTCAGTTGGCGGGGTGCGTAATTTCTCCTGGCCAAACGTTAAGTTCCGCAGGCAAAAAAATAATTGCGCCGGCTGATCTCAATAATAGTTTAGATAAACAAATCGAAATTTATCCACTTACGCCCGGATTAATTGAGAAACTACGTCCCGCAGCAGCTAAATCTCAGGCAAATCCTAATCTTGATGAGCAGGTCAAAAACTGGGAATACCGTATTGGAATCGGTGACATCCTGACGGTCACCGTCTGGGATCACCCGGAGCTGACTACGCCCGCGGGACAGTATCGCAGCGCAAGCGATACGGGAAACTGGGTCAATGCCGATGGCACGCTCTTTTATCCTTACGTGGGTAAACTGCACGTGGCGGGAAAAACGGTTTCCAGAGTGCGCGAGGAGATCACCGCGCGGCTGGATAACGTCATTGAAAGCCCCCAGGTCGACGTCAGCGTTGCCGCTTTCCGTTCGCAAAAAGCCTACGTTACGGGAGAAGTGGCGAAATCTGGCCAGCAGGCCATCACCAACATTCCGCTGACGGTTATGGATGCCGTTAATGCCGCAGGTGGGCTTACTGCTGATGCGGACTGGCGGAACGTGGTGCTGACTCACAACGGCCAGGATTCCCGAATTTCCCTGTATGCCCTGATGCAGCATGGCGATTTAACCCAGAATAAGCTGCTCAACCCTGGCGACATCTTGTTTATTCCCCGCAACGATGCGCTGAAAGTATTCGTGATGGGCGAAGTTGTTAAACAGAGCACGCTGAAGATGGATCGCAGCGGCATGACGTTGGCTGAAGCGCTCGGCAATGCCGGTGGCCTGGACCAGAATATGGCTGATGCGACGGGTATTTTTGTTATCCGCTCGGTACGCGAGTCCGGGAAAATTGCGAATATCTATCAACTGAATGCAAAAGACGCTTCGGCCATGGTGCTGGGCACCGAGTTTCAGCTTGAGCCTTACGACATTGTCTATGTCACCACTGCTCCACTCTCCCGCTGGAATCGCGTAATAACACAGCTTGTTCCGACAATCAGCGGGGTGCATGACCTCACCGAAACGGTTCGTTATATCAGATCGTGGCCGCAATAATGTTCGAATCAATACTCGTGGTATGTACCGGAAATGTCTGCCGTTCTCCGATTGGAGAACGGCTTTTGCGCCAGCACTTGCCCGACAGACACATCACCTCGGCGGGAATACTCGGCCTTGAGGGGTATCCGGCGGATGAGTGCGCCCAGGACGTGGCCTGGCGGCATGGGATCTCCCTCGACGGTCATGTGGCGCGCAGGCTGACACGCAGGCTGATGCAGGGATCCGATCTCATCCTGGTTATGGAGCCGGAACATCTTCGCTTCATTGCAGCCATGGCACCGGAAAACAGGGGGAAGTCGCTGCTTTTTGGGCAGTGGCTGGAGCCGCAGGATATCCCAGACCCCTATCGTAAAAGCCGTGAAGCGTTTGAATATGTGTTCGGGCTATTGGGTAAAGCCAGCCAGGAATGGGCACGTCGTTTAGGACAGAAAGGAATAAAGCATTAATGTCGTCTTACACAACAGACAGTTATGGTGCAGGGGCACCCGAACAAAATGAAATCGATCTCGTTCGTTTGCTCGGCGAAATGATCGACCACCGCACGATGATATTGTGCGTGACTTTCCTTTTCACTTTATGCGCGGGCCTCTATGCCTGGGTTACGCCACCTGTTTATCAGGCGGATGCTATGGTGCAAATAGAAAGCAAACAGGATAACGGCCTGCTCAAAGGCTTGAGCCAGCTGGGCACCGATATTTCGCCGGATGTTGCCCCTGAAATTTTACTGTTGAAATCTCGCATGATCCTTGGCGAGACCGTCGACAAATTAGATCTGACGTATCAGGCAAAGCAGCGCGTTTTGCCTGTGGTGGGGCGTCTCTGGCAGCGTCTGCAAGGGCGTGGGCAGGGCAACATAACGTTAGGCGAACTCCAGATCCCGCAGGTGGAGGGCAAAGCGCAAGAACTCACGCTGACCGTACAGGAAGCGGGAAGGTATCACCTGACGGGCGAAAACATTGAGGCAGACGGCCGGGTTGGTAAAACGCTGGTTACGCAAGGGATCGTGCTGCGGGTGACCTCGATTGAGGCGACGCCAGGCACACAGTTTTCGCTTAAGTCGTTGACGCGCCTGGAGACGATCAACACGCTGAAGAAGCGTCTGACGGTCGTGGAATCGGAGAAACAGAGCGGTATTGTGACCTTAACCCTGACGGGTGAAGATCCTGACAAAATCGCCCGGGTGCTGAATGCGATTGCTGAAAATTATCTTCAGCAAAATATCGCGCGCCAGGAGGCTCAGGATTCGCGTAGTCTGGATTTTTTACAGGAGCAGTTACCGAAAATCAGAGCGGACCTGGATCAGGCTGAAGCGCGGCTGAATGCCTACCGGGCGCAGCGCGACTCTGTGGATCTGTCTTTAGAGGCAAAATCCGTCCTGGATCAGGTTGTGAACGTTGAGAATCAGCTAAATGAGCTGACGTTCCGGGAGGCAGAAATTTCCCAGCTCTTTAAAAAGAGTCACCCTACCTACCGTGCATTGCATGAAAAAAGACAAACCCTTGTGCGGGAACGGGATCGTCTTAATAACCGTGTGTCCTCGATGCCCTCCACGCAGCAGGAGATTTTACGCCTGAGCCGCGATGTTGAGTCGGGCCGCACGATTTATTTACAGCTTTTGACGCGTCAGCAGGAGCTGAATATTTCCCGCTCCAGCGCTGTCGGGAACGTGAGGATCATTGATGAGGCGGTTACACTCCCGGATCCGATAAAACCGCGAAAAGCGCTAATCATTGCGCTTGGCGCGCTGTTCGGGCTCATCCTTTCAATGGGGACCGTACTGGTACGTCAAGCGTTCAAACGTGGGATCACGCTTTCCGAACAGCTGGAAGCGCAGGGGATGCCGGTTCTGGCGACGTTACCACGTTCACAGTGGCTGTGGAGTAAAACGCATTTGCGCAGAAAAAATCCGTTTTCTCGTCGCTGGACACACAAAACCTCGGATGTGCCTTTCCTGCCAGTCGATCGCCCTGCTGATATGTTTGTTGAAGCGGTACGCGGGCTGCGAACCAGTCTGCATTTCACCATGATGGAGGCTGAGAATCGCATTGTGATGATTTCTGGCCCCACGCAGGACTGCGGAAAAACACTGGTGGCGACGAACCTGGCGGCCATTGCCGGGCAGAGCGGTCAGCGGGCGCTGTTTATTGATGCGGATATGCGCCAGGGTTATGTGCATAATATTTTTGGCCTGGAGAACCGCCACGGATTATCCTGCCTGCTGGAAGGGAAGCGCGACTTTGGGGAGGTCATTCAGCATGCTGAAAAAGGGGGAATTGACGTCATCACCTGCGGCCCGGAACCCCTGCGTCCGTTAGAAATGCTGTTAAGCGAACGGTTCATTGACATCATGTCCTGGGTTAACGAGCAATATGACATTGTCATCATCGATACACCCCCAGTTCTTGCCGTCAATGATGCCGCGCTGGTTGCCAGAGCAGCCGGAACAACGCTAATGGTTGCCCGTTACGATAAAACCAGCGTGAAAGAGATGGAGAATACCGTTAAACGTCTACAGCACGTTGGCGTGAAGGTCAGCGGCACAATCCTCAACGATATTGTTAAATCCGCAGCGCTGTTTTACAGCTCGGGGTACAGCCAGTATGACTACGGTTATGCTTCGAGGAAAAAAGGATAGGGGCGTCAGGACGGGATAATAAACCCTCTCCCGGATGGGAGAGGGAAAAGCATTACTTCGCCATCACTTCCTGCGCGGTACGCTCAACCAGAGACAGCAGGACTTTAACGTCCTCCAGCGTCACGGTTGGGTTCAGCAGGGTCAGCTTCAGGCAGGTGACGCCGTTATGCTCGGTCACCCCGACGTTTGCGCGGCCGGATTCCAGCAGCGCATCGCCAATTTTCTGGTTCAGCAGGGCGATACCGGCGTCATCCATCTGAGTCTGCGGACGGAAGCGGAACAGCACGCTTGCCAGCTGGGGTTGCATAACCAGTTCCAGAGCAGACTGCTCTTTTACGTAAGCCGCAACCTGCTGTGCCAGCGTCACGCCGTGATCGATAATTGCCGCATATTGCTCCTGACCCAGCGCTTCCAGGCTCATCCACAGTTTCAGCGCGTCGAAACGACGGGTGGTTTGCAGAGATTTGGAAACCAGGTTAGGCACGCCCGCTTCTTCATCGAACTCAGAGTTCAGGTAAGCCGCCTGATAGCGCATCAGCTCATAATGACGCGCTTCTTTCAGCAGAAACGCACCGCAGCTGATGGTCTGGAAGAACTGCTTGTGGAAGTCCAGCGTTACGGAGTCCACAAGTTCAATTCCGTCCAGATAGTGACGATACTGCTCAGACATCAGCAGCGCGCCGCCCCAGGCCGCATCAACGTGTACCCAGATATTCTGTTTCGCAGCCAGCTCAGCAATAGCACGCAGCGGATCGATAGCACCCGCATCCGTCGTGCCGGCCGTGGCCACAATCGCCAGGATCTGTTCGCCGTTCGCGTTGCACTGTTCGATTTTCGCCGCCAGATCGGTGAGATCCATGCGGGAGAATTCATCAGTTTTCACCTGCACCACGGACTGGTAGCCCAGGCCCATCAGCGCCATGTTTTTCTGCACGGAGAAGTGGGCGTTTTCAGAGCACAGCACGCGAATTTTGCGCAGATCGCCCACCAGACCGTCCTGCTGTACCGAGTGGCCCTGACGCGCGAAGAACGCATCACGCGCCAGCATCAGGCCCATCAGGTTACTCTGGGTGCCGCCGCTGGTGAAGACGCCTGCGTCGCCAGCCTGATAACCCACGCGGGTACGCAGCCATTCGATCAGCTTGATCTCAATAATGGTTGCGGACGGGCTTTGATCCCAGGAGTCCATACTCTGGTTGGTGGCGTTAATCAGCACTTCCGCCGCCTGGCTAACCACCAGGCTTGGACAGTGCAGGTGCGCCACGCACTGCGGGTGATGAACGGACAAACTGTCTTTCAGGAAGAACTCCACGGCGCGTTCAATCGCCGCTTCGTTGCCCAGCCCTTTCGGGTTGAAATCCAGCTTAATACGGTCGCGCAGCTCCGCGACCGTTTTGCCCTGGTACATCTCAGGTTGTTTCAGCCACTGCATCACAGCCTGAGTGCTTTGTTCAATCGCCTGCTGGTAAGCTTCAATGCTCTGGGCAGAGGAGAACAAAATTGGGTTTGAATCAGACATCGTAATCAACAACTCCGGTTACGCCGGGCGAACGCCCGCAGCAAGCAGTGCCTGCTCGAATTTATCCAGGAAGACTTTCAGCTCGTCATCGCTGATCAGCAGTGACGGCAGCAGACGCAGAACGATACCGTTACGGCCGCCACGCTCCAGAATCAGGCCTGCTTCGAAGCACTTCTTCTGGATCAGTGCAGACAGCTCGCCATCGCCCGGGAAGCAACCCATGTGGTCGGCGGCTTCATGTGGCTTAACGATTTCAATACCGATCATCATGCCCAGACCGCGAACGTGGCCGATAACCGGATAGCGTTTCGCCATCTCTTTCAGCTGGCCTTTCAGCCATTCGCCCTGTGCGGCCACTTTGCCCGCGATATTCTGGTCTTTCAGGATCTTCAGCGTCGTCAGACCGGTTGCCATCGCCAGCTGGTTGCCGCGGAAGGTACCGGTGTGGTGACCAGGCGCCCACGCATCGAACTGCTTCTTGATACCGAGCACAGCCAGTGGCAGACCGCCGCCAACTGCTTTGGACATCACGATGATGTCAGGCTCAATGCCTGCGTGTTCGAAGGCAAAGAATTTACCGGTACGGGCAAAGCCAGCCTGAACTTCGTCGAGGATCAGCAGAATGCCGTGTTCCTGAGTCACTTTACGGATGCGCTGCAACCACTCAGCCGGAGCCGGGTTCACGCCGCCTTCGCCCTGAACAGCTTCCAGGATCACCGCGGCAGGTTTACGCACGCCGCTTTCAACGTCGTTGATCAGGTTATCGAAGTAGTAGGTCAGCGCCTTCACGCCCGCTTCACCACCGATACCCAGTGGGCAGCGGTACTCGTGTGGGTAAGGCATGAACTGGACTTCTGGCATCATACCGTCAACCGCTTCTTTCGGAGACAGGTTACCGGTGACGGACAGTGCACCGTGGGTCATACCGTGGTAACCACCAGAGAAACTGATGATACCGCTGCGACCGGTTACTTTTTTCGCCAGCTTCAGCGCCGCTTCAACGGCGTCAGCCCCGGACGGGCCAGTGAATTGCAGGCAGTACTCTTTGCCCTGACCAGGCAACAGAGAGAGGAGGTATTCTGAAAACGCGTCTTTCAACGGCGTAGTCAGATCCAGTGTATGTAACGGCAAGCCGCTGGTAATGACATTTTGGATGCTTTTCAGCACATCAGGATGATTGTGGCCAAGCGCGAGGGTGCCTGCGCCTGCTAAACAGTCAAGGTATTCTTTATTATCTGCATCGGTGATCCACACGCCTTCTGCTTTCGTGATCGCTAAAGGCAGTTTGCGCGGATAACTCCTGACGTTAGATTCAAACTCGGCCTGACGGGCCAGATAGGTTTCGTTGCTTTTGTGGGCATCTACGGTGTCAATACGGACTTTATCCGTCATCATATCACTCCTACAACCGCCGCTTCGTTATGAGCAACGATTGAATAAAAAGTTAAAAAACAGATGGGGCCTGAAAAAAACGCCGCCAATATAGAGCCTTTTGTCACTGGGCTCAATGGTTAATTTGTTTACTGTTTTGTGACACAGGGCACAGGGGAGGGGATAACCTCATTTTCCGGCAAAAAAATGCAGTTTATTCCCAATAAAAACAGTGATTTATATATGGATTGTCAGCATTGTAAAATCAGATGAAAGAGTGTGGCAAATTGTGCGCCTGGCAGGCTAAAAGGAGGCGGAGAGCCTCCTTAGACTGTTTATTTTTGGGTAACGCGTAAAACGCCGTGTTCACGTCCCTTTGTTTTATTCCATGACGCGTCCGTAATACCGTTTTCATCCAGGCTTATCGATATCACAAAACCGTTACCATGGATCTCATAGAAATTCGCATTCAGACGTTTAACGCTGGCTTTTTTGCCGTTCACGGTAGCGCTAAAAAAGCCGTTAGAAAGGGTAGCGTTAACCGTATCCGACGAGAACGAGGCTTCGCGAAGGGGATCGTGTACGGATGCCGTTGGTTCGTGTTGTGCCGCGTTTTCCGCTTTGGTTTTGCTGATATCGCAAGATCCATCGCCAGCGCTAATTTGCGTGCATCCCGAGCGCTCTAACTGAGCACGATAGTGTGCGCTAATGGCGTGTGCAGGCGAAATACACCCAGCAAGTACGGCAGCGCTTAACACTAGCATCATTGATTTTTTCATTTTATCACCTTAAAAACGACACAAATAATAAGAAACGTACATAATGCCGATCCAGACCCCGACCGAAATAAGCAATAGATACAGGGTAGCTGAAATAAAAATGTGTTTGAGCATGTTATTGGCCATCATCATACTTTCCATCAGCGAAGTACTGTCGCCCTGAAAAGCTTCCTCTATTATGAATGTAGTCGAGTTACGTGTTTTTCTTAAAAGCCAATCCCGATGCCTGCGCCCATAGCAAGATCATTATTTGTAGAATCGCTTACGCCAGCTTTAACGATGGTGTTGCTACCAACGTGGAAGGATGCACCCACACTAACAGCTTGCTCGTCTTTAAAGCTACCTACACCAGCAGAGAACATGACAGCCTGATCTTTCTCTACTTGAGGCATAGAGGCGATAGCTACAGCGCTAGCAGCACCTGAACGGGCTTCTTTCTTATTGCTATCAACTTCATCTTTCAGGCTCTTGAATTGAGAGTTAGTGTTAACTTGCGCTTGTGCGAACACTTGTTGAGCAGCTTTCAGATCTTTAGCTTGTGCTGTAGTTTGGGTATTGAGTGACTTAACCAGATTGATAGTTTTAGTATCAACTTCTTTCTTAGTGATGGTAGTTGTGATTCCGTTAGAGCCAGCTTTACCTGCATCCCCTTTATCACCTTTAGCGCCAGTGTCGCCCTTATCACCTTTGATGGAATCTCCTTTATCTCCTTTCTCACCCTTAACACCTGGAGCACCATCTTTCCCAGCTATTCCTTGTGCGCCTGTATCACCTTTTAAACCTTGCGCACCTGTAGCACCATCTTTACCATCGATCCCGTTTTTACCATCAACACCATCTTTACCATCTACGCCGTTAGTCGGCTTAGGAGCGTTTTCTAATGCTGTAAGGCGGGTAGAGTTATTACCAGCCATGATAAGAGCAGTGTTAGCGTTTGTATCGGCTTGATTAGCTGTATCTTGCGCAATCTGTGCTTTATCAGCAAGAAGCTGTTTAGCCCCTTGTAAGTCACTGTTGACGTTATCAATAGCAGAAGTATTAGCTGTTGCAGTAGTTAATGCACTATTTGCTGTTTGTGCATTACGCAGGATTTCAACGTGATCACTAGCCTGATTACCTTCAACAGTGGTAAGGCGTTTACCTTGCTCAATTACAACAGTATCAGAAGCCGTAATATGGGAAGCGTTTTTATCAGCTAATGTTTTAGCCTGATCCGCCGTATCTTGTGCAGTAGAAGCAGCAGAGGAAGCAGCATTAATAGCTGTATCTTGTTGACTATTTACCTGATTGATTGCAGGGATTTTGTTAAAATACACATCAGCAATATCATTCGATAGACCATCAACTTGACCGTGCAAATTACTATGTGCTGTTTCCAGATCCTGACCACTGGAAAGAACTACATCACTAGCGGGTGTAGCAGCTTTAGCAACACTAGATAACAGGATGCCAAAAACAGTAATAACCATTACTGATTTGTTAATACATTTCATTTGAAAGGCTCGCATTAATTTAATTAAGTGGTAACGGTGCTGAACTATAAATAGTTTACGTTTGGAAATGTTGATCTAAATCACAGTTAGCACATATAGCTTAAATGGTTGGATGTGATATTAAAGGCATTTAAGCATTACAAAACAAGGGGTTGTATAGACGCTGTGTTTTTAGATGTATAAGTTGATGTTTATAAATGAAATTATATTTCAAGTTCATTCAATGGATTTTTTAAATGTATACTTTGAATCATAATTCATAACTTTCATATGAAATTAACTTTAATTGAAGCTGAAAGTAAGCATTATGAATGAGGAAAGACGGGTTAATATAAGATTTTTAACAAAAAGTGCTATTTTTTAATAAAATGTAAAAAAAGTAACAAAATCTGGCACCAAGACCTTTTCAAGTGTTGCTATAATTAAATATTAAAAGAGAATATTCACACAGGAGAGCAATGAATGAAAGTAAGCAAATCTTACAAATTCATAAATACTTCAGGAGTTACTTATTACTCTTTGTAAATATGTTTTTGATTTTGACTTACTCGAATAAAACAAGTTTTATTCGTATAGGTAAGCAATTAAAGAAAGTTATTAATCTACTTTCTAATCCTTCTAATAACAACACAAATCATAGATTTGGTTGTAAGTAAAATCAAAACATTAAATTCAAAAACACCGATAGAGAAAAGCAAAAGACAATAAATTTATATAAGAGAGTTAGTTATTTCCCTTATCGTTCTCTTATGCCCTTTTACCTTCTTGTGGCTTTCCCTCTTATCGGAATGTTAAGCTTGCGTCCAGCTTGCGAAATTATTTAATCATCCATATATATTTATACAAAGTAATCGTAAGCGCTTACGAAGCTCCCTGTTATTTATGTATGGATGGATAAGTAATTTCAGGGACAAAAAACAATTATTGACAACCGGAATGTCTGATTGTTTTTAAGTTGGTGTTTATTATTAGAATATTTGCCAACTTTTTTTATTCGAGAATTAAGCTTCTCAAAACATGTTTGTGATCACGTTAGTGATAAAATAACGAAACTTCCTAATATGAAAGGAAGATCTCCAGGCGGGGAATCATCTAATCATTTAGGAGGTTTTTGTTTATACCGCCTGATAAACAAGGAAGTAAATATTATGCCAAAATCATCTATCACTATTGGTGATGTATTCATTACTAACAATTGTGGGTTTTGTACTGTCATTGATTATACAAACAAAGATAGCGTAACTATCAAATTTGATAATACAGGTTTCATTACAAAGGTTAGAGCAAGAAATTTAAAATCAGGACAAGTAAAAGATCCCTATGTAATCTCGGTTTGTGAGGTTGGTTTTATAGGGGTGGGTGTACCAACTACGATAAATGGAAAACTTACAAGAATCTATAGTTTATGGGTACATATGCTTACACGTTGTTATAGTGAAAAGTATCACTTAGATTTCCCTAGCTATAAAGGTTGTAGTGTTGCCCCTCGTTGGTGTTGTTTTGCTAATTTTGCTAACGACATCAAAACACTTGAAGGGTATGAAGATTGGTTAGATCCGCATAATAAAATTTGCCTCGATAAAGATACAAAAGTTCCAGGTAATAAACTCTATAGTATTGATACGTGTCGTTTCATTACCTCTTATGAAAACATTGCTGATGCTTCCTATCGTCGCTCTCATTGATTCCTTTCTGCCTTTCCTTATCGGTGCTCTTAGTCTTTTGTGTTCGCTCCTGCCTTACGTGAAGAAGCAATGGAGAAAGCTTTAGCTTTCGACGGTCGCAAATGCTTTAACTTTGCGGCCTACTTTCCTACGCTCAACATCATTAAGCGATATACAAGCGGGTTAACACATTTCAGGTGCTTCATTATGTGATTTAGCTATTCCAGGTGTGATAACTGCTGTGATAAATATTGTGATAATTCGAAAAATCTTGCACCCTGCCTACGGCCCCGGTTACACTAAACACTTACAAATTGTTTGTGTGTAAATGATTGTTTTCTAAGTAATTTGACTCGGGGTAGTGTTCGCTTGAACATTTGAGAAATACCCGTACCACCTGATCTGGATAATGCCAGCGTAGGGAAGTCAGATGCCTACCCGGTCATCGCTTCTTTCCGCACGGCAGGAGCGAAACCATGCAGCCTGACCTGCTCGACTCACACGTTTTACATCAATTCCGAACCCGTTCCCCGCTCACGCACTGTATGACCAACGATGTCGTGCAGACCTTCACCGCCAACGTTCTGCTCGCGCTCGGTGCTTCCCCGGCAATGGTGATCGAAGCCGAGGAAGCGGAACAGTTTGCCGCGCTTGCCGATGCCCTGCTCGTCAACGTTGGCACGCTCACCGCGCCGCGCGCCCAGTCGATGCGTCGGGCTATTGAGAGCGCGGTAGCCGCGGGCACACCCTGGGTTCTGGACCCCGTCGCGGTTGGCGCGCTGGCGTTCCGCACCCGTTTTTGCCAGCAAATATTATCCCTTAAACCTGCGGCCATTCGTGGCAACGCCTCCGAAATCCTCGCCCTTGCCGGAATGAGTGCGGGCGGACGTGGGGTCGATTCCACCGATACGGCAGCGAGCGCGTTGACCGCTGCGCAGGTGCTTGCCCGCCAGACCCACGCCGTTGTAGTCGTCACAGGGGAAGTGGATCACATCACCGACGGCCAGCGAACCCGTACGGTCGCGGGGGGCGACCCGCTGATGACCCGCGTGGTAGGAACTGGCTGTGCGCTCTCGGCGGTCGTCGCCGCCTGCTGCTCGCTGCCTGGCGACAGGCTTGATAACGCGACGGCAGCCTGCGGCTTTATGAAGCGCGCAGGGTCAGTTGCCCTGACTCAAAGCCGGGGTCCCGGCAGCTTTGTCTCCGCGTTTCTGGACGCGCTTTACGCGCTGGAGGAACAGGTATGACGCGCATTAATGCCCTGACTATTGCGGGAACCGATCCCAGCGGCGGAGCGGGGATCCAGGCAGACCTGAAAACTTTCTCTGCGCTCGGCGCATACGGGTGCTCGGTTATCACCGCGCTGGTTGCGCAAAACACGCGCGGCGTACAGTCGGTGTATCGCATTGACCCGGATTTTGTCGCCGCGCAGCTGGATTCGGTATTCAGCGACGTACGTATCGACACCACCAAGATCGGCATGCTGGCAGAGGCGGACATTGTTGAAGCGGTCGCTGAACGTCTCAAACACTACCAGATAAAAAACGTGGTGCTTGATACCGTGATGCTGGCCAAAAGCGGCGATCCGCTGCTCTCCGCCTCGGCTGTCGACACCCTGCGTAAAAAGCTGCTGCCGCAGGTTGCGCTGATCACGCCAAATCTGCCTGAAGCCGCCGCGCTGCTGGATGCGCCACACGCGCAAAACGAACGTGAGATGAAAGAGCAGGGGAATGCGCTGCTGGCGATGGGGTGTCGCGCGGTGCTGATGAAAGGCGGCCATCTTGATGATGCAGAAAGCCCGGACTGGCTTTTCACCCACGATGGCACGCAACGTTTCACCGCGCCACGCGTCCAGACCAAAAACACCCACGGCACGGGCTGTACGCTCTCGGCGGCGCTGGCGGCGCTGCGTCCTCGTCACGCCACATGGGCGGATACGGTGCAGGAGGCGAAGGTCTGGCTCTCGGGCGCGCTGGCAAAAGCCGATTCTCTGGAAGTGGGTCACGGTATTGGTCCGGTTCACCATTTTCATGCATGGTGGTAAGCCGTATACTGGCATGAAACTCATGCCAGAGAAAAACAGAGATGGAACAAGCGCATACCCGGTTAATTGCTCAACTCAAGGAACGAATTGCCGCACCGGACAACACGCCGCTGTATCTGAAATTTGCCGAAACGGTTAAGAACGCGGTGCGCAGCGGTGTGCTCGCGCACGGTAATATTTTGCCTGGCGAGCGCGATCTGAGCCAGCTGGCCGGAGTGTCGCGTATTACGGTGCGTAAAGCCATGCAGGCGCTGGAAGAGGCTGGCGTCGTCACCCGCGCGCGTGGATACGGGACGCAAATCAACAATATCTTTGAATATTCGCTGAAAGAGGCGCGCGGCTTTTCTCAGCAGGTGGTGCTGCGTGGCAAAACGCCCAACACCCTGTGGGTCAATAAACGCATCGTGAAGTGCCCGGAAGAGATCGCCCGCCATCTTTCCCTTGCGCCGGAAAGCGATGTGTTTTTGCTTAAGCGCATCCGTTACGTGGATGACGATGCGGTATCGATAGAGGAGTCCTGGGTACCGGTTGGATTAATTCCCAACCCGGACGACATTGGCGTCTCGCTTTATGATTACTTCCGCAGCCAGAATATCTTTCCGCAGCGCACCCGTTCCCGCGTCAGCGCCCGGATGCCGGACAGCGAGTTTCAGGCGCATATCAAGATGGACGATAAGATACCGGTGCTGGTGATCAAGCAAGTCGCGCTCGATCAACAGCAGCGGCCAATTGAGTACAGCATCAGCTACTGCCGCAGCGACCTATACGTCTTTGTGTGCGAGGAGTAGGGCCTCGCGCGTGGGGGCGCAGTCTCCACCGCGATGGCTGACTACCCAGGCGGCCACGGCATTGCCAAGCTGCACCGACTCTGGCAGTGACCATCCCGCAGCCAGCCCGGCAAGGGTACCTCCCGCATGGCTGTCACCGGCGCCGATGGTATCGACGACGGTAGCAGGAAACGCCGGAACGTGTCCGGAAGCGTCACCGTCGTACCAGACCGCCCCGTCTTTATCATGGCGTACGATTAGCGCAGCGCCAAACCGTTGCTGCCACTGAGTGCCGAGCTGTTCCACGTTCACGCCAAGCCATTCGGCGGCAAGTTCCGCCTCCTGCCGATTGAGCGAGACAACCGGTTTACGGGCCATAATCCGCGCCATCAGCGGGTCGGGAATATCCGCGATGCGCGGACCGAAATCGATAAAGAGCGTCACATCCTGAAGACGTTCCACCCAGGCCGTCAGCAGCTCGCCGCTGGGCGACGCCAGCTGGTAGCCGGACAAATAGACCAGGCTTTTCTCCGGCACGCTTAACCCGTCCAGCCAGCGTTGCTGCCACTGATTCTCCACGCCGCTAAACGACATGAAGGTCCGTTCACCGTCAGGCTCCACCAGCGCCAGGCACCAGCCGTTATCGCCCGTTTCCGCTTCCACGGCGCTGTGCAGATCCTGCTTCGCCATGGCATTACGGATAATATCGGCCCACACGCCGTGGCCAACGGGAAGCGCGTTTTGCGCTGCAATGCCGAGCCGCTTGAGGGCGATGGCGATATTCAGCGCGCAGCCGCCAATATTCACTCCCTGTTGCTTCAGCTCGATATCACACCCGCGCCAGGGCAGGGCGTAGGCGTCGGCAATCACGTCGATGACCGCCGCGCCGAGCACCGTTACGGGGCGCGTAGCGTGAAGGGTTTCGAGACGGCGGGCAAAAGCACTCATACGCCCTCCCTTTGCTCCCGGAAGTGCAGCAGTTTTTCGCAGTAGCGTCCGAAATCAAGCTGGTTTACGGCATCAAGTTCGCTTTTAAGCGCCGGATCAATGGCCTGTACACCGTGCAGCGCGCCACAGATGGCCGTTGCCATCGCGCCGATAGTGTCCGTATCACCGCCCAGGTTAGCGCATAACACCGCGCAGCGGTTCGGATCGGTGCCCGCAAGTTCGACCATCGCAATCGCCGCCGGTACGGACTCCAGTGTGCTCGTGCCCGCGCCAATAAGCTGATAGATCTGCTCGCTGGCGGACTCCGTACCGTTGGCTTCGCGCACGGTTTTCAGGGCCAGCTCAATACGAGCGGAAAGCGATGCGCTGAAAGTGGTCGTGTTCGCCTCCTGCGCCGCACGGGCAATACCCGGCAGGGCATCGGCGATGTTCTGCCAGCGCTCGCCGTCGATAGCGCGTGAAACCGCCCACGCGATCACCACCGCACCGGCGATGGCGAGATCCGATTTATGGGTCGGGCTGGAGGCTAACGCAACCTGTTCAACAAAATGTGCCAGACGCGTGGCCGGTAGCAGGCATCCCAGCGGGGAGGCGCGCATCGCCGCCCCGTTGGTGACGCCGTTATTTTCCAGCTCGCTCACCGGCTTGCCGTCACGGATGGCGTTCAGGGCAATTTTGGAGGTCGGGCCGAGCACATTCTTATTGAACGCGTCAAAATCCAGCGCCCAGTCCAGAATATGCTTACCGATTACGTCAGGATTAATTTCCCCGTCGCATTCGATAATCGCGTCGGCCAGGCACAGCGCCATCGACGTATCATCCGTAAATTCGGCCTGATTAAAGTAGCAGGCGGCATTATTCTCAGCCGGGCCGGGTAAGAAACGGTCGATCCAGCCGAAGTGCGCTTTCACCCGCTTGCGCGGCCACAGTTCAGACGGCATCCCCATCGCATCCCCTAACGCCTGCCCGTAAAGAGCACCGAGAATACGGTCTTGTTTCATTTAACTTCCCCTCGTGTCAGCGCGGTATCGCCATCAACCACCTCAATTGCGGTGATCTCTTTATCCGATTCGCGGAAAAACAGCATAAACAGCACGGCAATCACTACAATCATGATTGCACCAAACGTCCACATTCCGGCCCAGTTGAAGGTCAGCCCATTCACCGGCTCTTTATAGGCGAACATTTTTTCCATCATCACGCCGCCGAGACGGTAACCCAGCAGGCTACCAAAGCCCTGACAGCACAGCGTGATCAAGCCCTGCGCCGCGTTGCGCATATGCACGGGCGCTTTTTTATCCACGTAGATGTACGCGGTGACGTAATAGAAGTCATAGCTTACGCCGTGCAGCAGAATGCCGAGGAACAGCAGGGCGTAGGTGAAGTATTGTTCGGCACCGCCGTAAACAAAGAAGCCGTAGCGAATGGCGGCGGTGATCAGGCCCAGCAGCAAGACCTTCTTAATACCAAAGCGTTTGGTAAAGAACGGCAGAGCGAGCATGAAGAAGATTTCAGAGAACTGGCCGAGGGTCATCCAGCCGGTGGCGTTTTTCATCCCCACTTCGGTGAGATAGCCGTTGGCAAAGATGTAGTAGAAAGCCAGCGGCATGGCGAACAGGAATGAGCAGAAGAAGAACACCAGGAAGTTTTTATCGCGCAGCAGGATCAGCGCATCCAGCCCCAGCATCACTTTGATATCCAGCTTGCCGGTGCTCTTCGGCGGGGTATTCGGCAGGAAAAGTGCGAAGACGCCGAGCAGAAGGGAGCTGGCAGCGGTCATCAGCAGCGGGATATTGGTGTCAGAGATGTCGCTATAGCCCATCATCTGCGGCAGGAAGCCGCACGCCAGGCCGGATGCAATCCAGCCGATGGTGCCCATCACGCGGATGCGCGGGAAATCAGCCTCCACGTCATCGACGTTCGCAAAAGCGATGCTGTTCGTCAGCGCGATGGTCGGCATATAGGTCAGGGAGTAGGCCAGTAACAGCGGGAAGAAGGTGCTGAACTGGGTTTGCTGTGCTGCGAAATACATCAGAATCGCGCCAGCGAACATCAGCACGGCCAGCACTTTCTGGGCGGCGAAGAAACGGTCGGTCAGCGAGCCGACCAGGATAGGAGAGAGGATCGCGGCAATAGCGGTACAGGCATAGGACCAGCCAATTTCCCCGGCGGTAAACCCGCTCTTGCTCAGCCACAGCCACAGCGGCACAAACCACGCGCCCCAGATAAACCATTCAACAAACATCATGAATGACAGTTGGACTTTCGTTTTCATTTTTTAATCCTGCATGTCAGAGGTACGCATGTAACATACCATGTGATAATACCTTTTAAATACCTTTAAGGCGATTGTTTGATCAGTGTAACAAAAATGTTGTACATGAAACGAGCCAGCAGATTGCGCTTAAAAAAGTTGCAAATGGTGGAAAATAGGTTAAGTCGGTACCAGGCTTAGTCTGCCTGCAAAAACGTGGGCTTGGATCACACGCTCCGACATCATGTCGGACATACGGGAGCATCACTATGACTGATATTGCGCAGCTGCTTGGCAAAGACGCCGACAGCCTTTTACAGCATCGTTGTATGACCATTCCAGCCGACCAGCTTTATCTGCCTGGCCATGATTACGTAGACCGCGTCATGGTCGACAACAACCGTCCTCCTGCCGTACTGCGAAACATGCAGACGCTTTATAATACCGGCCGCCTGGGCGGAACCGGGTACCTCTCTATTCTGCCCGTTGACCAGGGCGTTGAACACTCTGCGGGGGCATCGTTTGCCGCGAACCCGCTCTATTTTGATCCGAAAAATATCGTCGAGCTGGCAATTGAGGCAGGCTGTAACTGCGTGGCCTCCACCTATGGCGTGCTGGCCTCCGTGTCGCGTCGCTATGCCCACCGCATTCCGTTCCTCGTTAAGCTGAACCACAACGAAACCCTGAGCTACCCAACCGAATACGACCAGACGCTCTACGCCAGCGTCGAGCAGGCGTTCAATATGGGTGCGGTGGCGGTCGGGGCAACCATCTATTTCGGTTCTGAACAGTCGCGTCGTCAGATAGAAGAGATCTCCGCGGCGTTCGAGCGCGCCCACGAGCTGGGCATGGTAACCGTGCTGTGGGCCTATCTGCGTAACGGCTCGTTCAAAAAAGACGGTGTGGATTACCACGTGTCTGCGGATCTGACCGGTCAGGCAAACCACCTTGCGGCGACCATCGGCGCGGACATCGTGAAGCAGAAAATGGCCGAGAATAACGGCGGCTATAAAGCGGTGAACTTTGGCTATACCGACGACCGCGTCTACAGCAAGCTGACTAGCGACAACCCGATCGATCTGGTGCGCTACCAGCTGGCAAACTGCTATATGGGCCGCGCCGGGCTGATTAACTCCGGCGGTGCGGCAGGCGGTGAAACCGATCTGACCGATGCGGTGCGCACGGCGGTGATTAACAAACGCGCGGGCGGCATGGGGCTGATCCTCGGCCGTAAGGCGTTCAAAAAATCTATGGCCGACGGCGTGAAGCTGATCAACGCGGTTCAGGACGTCTATCTGGACAGTAAGGTCACGATCGCTTAAGTCTTTTCCCCTCACCCTAACCCTCTCCCCAACGGGGAGAGGGGACTGTTCAGTGCATACGGGAAGAGGGCCGCCACCCGGCAACACATCAGCGCAAAAGCTGACAGTCCGGCGGCAATCGGCACTGCAACGCCCCGGGCAACACCTCAATGCGGAATCGCTCGCCGCTGAGCGGCTCTCCGTCGAGATTAAAGGTCATGCCGTGTGGGGCGATCACCTCAAACCACGCGGATGTGCCGTCGATGATATTGGGGCTCTCCTCTGGCTGCGTCAGTGTCGTAAACAGCGCAGGCAGCAGCCCGTCGCCGGTAAAAATACGCAGCTGTAATTGACCGTCGTTGATCAGCGCTTCCGGGCAAAGCTGCTGTCCGCCGCCTGCCTGACGCCCGTTGCCGATACCAATCACCAGCGCGTCGCCCTGCCAGTGGAAGTTTTCACCTTGGATCTCACAGCTGTCGGGCCTGAGCGTGTCCATGCGCATCAGACCATGGATGAGATACGAAACGCCGCCCAGCGCGGCCTTCAGTTTTTCCGGCGTTTCGCTGGTAATGCGGGTGCCGAACCCGCCGGTCGCCATATTGATAAAGCAGGTTCTTTCATTCACCTGCGCAATATCGACGGCGGTCGCTTTCCCGAGGATAGCCAGTTGCAGTGCTTTGCCTAAATCCTCAGGTATACCGGCGCTGGTGGCAAAATCGTTGGCGGTACCGAGCGGTAAAATCCCCATCGCCGGGCGAGCTGCGTCGTTGAGGTCAATGAGCGCACCGGCGATCTCGTTGATCGTTCCGTCGCCGCCGCCGGAAATGATGGTCTGAACACCTAAC
This sequence comes from Enterobacter hormaechei subsp. hoffmannii, assembly GCF_001729745.1. Lineage (GTDB taxonomy): Bacteria > Pseudomonadota > Gammaproteobacteria > Enterobacterales > Enterobacteriaceae > Enterobacter > Enterobacter intestinihominis. The sequence continues at coordinate 2,911,787 of NZ_CP017186.1, read as the reverse complement.
CTGATGCCCTCGTCGATGTAGCGCGCCGCATCGCCTTTTTCAAACGTTACTCGCACGTGTATGCATGCTCCGTCTTCACGCAATTCGGTAATCGCCTGGCGCAGCAGATCGTTGCCTGCACTCTTGCCGTTAAGAATTAATAAACTGTCTGGATAGGTTGCCATCCGGGTTGCTCCCTTTTTTAGCTATAGAAAGAGTGTATCCCAGAGAGGGAAAAAGCGGGTAAGAACAGGATGAAAGGCAAAAAATAAGCCCGCGTAAGGGCTTTGAAATCGACTAAAGAACCCCGTAGCGCTTACAATGCATACTACTGCCGCTCAATTGACTATTGTGGTCAACGTTTGAGGTGTGACATTGGCCTTGCCTCGATTTTGAGCTGCTTACGCCAGACCCGATTATGTAGCGTTAGCGCAATGGAGCGGTAAAAAATCGATGAATTCATCCACATAATGTTCAGAAAGAAACATCCCAGCCCCAGCAAAGAGGTTATTTGCGGTGTGTAGTTCTCAACAGGGCCGAATAAAAGCGAAATCCCCGTCCAGATGAAATAAATGATGCTCATTATGCCTGTCAGCGTAATGACGAAAATATGCAGTTTATATCCAGGTAAAGAACCTCGTGTAGTCAGAAACATCGTGCTCATCACTACCAGACAATACACAATCGCTGCAATGAATACTCCCATCATAACCTTAAATTCGGGTAAGCCGAGCCAGCGAAACAGCAACAACCAGAGGGATACTTGCAGCATGGCGTAGCAAAAAATAGCCAGTAACGTGCTCACTGCCAAAGGAATTCCTGTCATATGGACGCCCACAGGAACGCCGAACCGATCTTTTAACTGTTCTTTTAATGTTTCAAGCTGGTTGGGATCATCGGTCGCCATTTTACTTTTAACCAAAGCACTTAATGCAAGGCTATCTTTAATGTATTTCATCATGGACGGGTCAATAACTTCCTGTAAATGAAAAAGACTGAATTAAACCAAAAATGTATTTACCCGTTTGTGCAACATTCTGTGGATTTCTGATATTTCCTGAGATGGCACTTCCAACGAAGGCAGAAGAATTTGAAATGGTATTCAGCAACTCACGCTGTAAGAGCAACTGCAACGCTTCTGACGGATAACGTTTGGGATACACGCCTGCCTTCATTGCTGCTTTTACACCTGAATTCGAGATGCCGGGATTGCGGATACGAATAATCTCCTCTGTTAATCGCGTACGGTCGGCCCGGCTCATTTTTTGTAATAAGGAGAGCAAACTCTCAGACGATGAACGGTTAAGAAGGCGATATGTTAATGCAGCGCTTTTTAAACCCGCAGCAGCCCCGGCAAGAGAAATCGCATCCAGGGCTGTGTTGGTTGCTGTATACCACTCCTGGGAGTCCATCCACGCAACGTAGTCATCGTGATTCATAGCAATCAACGATAGTCGGCCAAGCCCATTTGCACATTGAATTCCAGTTGCTACACCACCGGCTAAAATCACAGCGGCTATAGCACCGGAAGACCCTGCAGTGAGAGGTATAGCCATACCGGCCCCTGCCGCAAGTACAACAGTAAGAATTGCGGCTCCGCAGGAAATTGCCGTTGAACCAATTTCAGTCGCCAGGGAAGGGGACTGAATCGTAGCCGTTGTTGCGTGAACGGGGTTAACTTGTGAGGCATTTACTTTGGTTATGACTACATGACTAACCGAGCTTTCGTTTGGTGTCGCAATCCTTCTTGATGGCCGTACTAGCCACTGACGTGTACCGTCTGAGTAGATAATCCCGGCCTGGCTAAAATTTCTGCTGCAGTCCAGTTGACCTGCAAGTGCTGTGAAATTTATATCGCCGCCAGAGGCAAGACCAAGACTGCGTGCGAGTTCGTAATCTGGAAGATCCTTTGAAAGTTGTCCTGTGAATGTCACTTCATCTCTCCGTCCGTGTGAAACGTTGATTGTTAATAAATCAAGAGTAAAGGTCCTGTTAACACTTAAAATTAGGAATGTTCCGAATAGTGTTCATCCCTCTCAAATCCATTAAAAATGTGATTAGGATCCTTTGTTCGTTCGACTTGCTTAGATGATACGCCTAATGCTGACACAAACCTTTCCCGGGTCAATGCAACGCCATATTTATCAGGGGGAAAAATTTCAGGAGTTAACAAAAAAATAAGCCCGCGTAAGGGAGATTACGCAGGCTAAGGAGGTGGTTCCTGGTACAGCTAGCATTTATGGGTTATGTTTTTCAGCGGGGGGATAATACCCGTATTGAACGAAGCGGTATGTGATCCGATTCTAAGAATTATCCCAGCGTGAAAAAATCCCGTTGATTGACTATTTGCCGTGCGGATTTCGGGTATTTTCACCTTCAAAATTGCGCATCAGCAGCGCAAACTCCAGCTCTACTTCTTCAGGAACCGGCAGCCAGACCACATGGCCATCGCCAGGTGCGACCTCAATCGCCTCACCTTTTTTGTTTTCCAGATGCTCCAGGCGGAAGTTCATGTTGCCCTGCGGTGTCATCAGCTCCAGGCTGTCGCCTTTAGTGAATTTGTTTTTTACGGCGACGGCGGCCAGCGGGCCTTTACGCTCGCCGGTGAAGTCGCCTACAAACTGCTGGCGTTCGGAAATCGAATAGCCATGCTCGTAGTTCTGGTAGTCGTCGTGGGTATGTCGACGCAGGAAACCTTCGGTATAGCCGCGATGCGCCAGACCTTCCAGCGTTTCCAGCAGGCTGGTGTCGAACGGTTTACCGGCGGCGGCATCGTCGATGGCTTTGCGATACACCTGCGCGGTACGAGCGCAGTAGTAGTAGGACTTGGTGCGGCCTTCGATTTTCAGGGAGTGTACGCCCATCTGGGTTAAACGCTCGACGTGTGCGATGGCGCGCAGATCTTTCGAGTTCATGATGTAGGTGCCGTGCTCGTCTTCAAAGGCGGTCATGTATTCACCCGGACGTTTGGCTTCTTCGATCATAAACACGCTGTCGGTAGGCGCGCCGATACCCAGCGTTGGCTCAACGTTGGTGACCGGGATCGGCTCGTGTTTATGCACGATGTTACCGATGTCATCCTCTTTGCCTTCCTGAACGTTATATTCCCAGCGGCAGGCGTTGGTGCAGGTGCCCTGGTTCGGGTCACGCTTGTTGATGTAGCCAGAGAGCAGGCAGCGGCCGGAGTAGGCCATGCACAGCGCGCCGTGAACGAAGATTTCGATCTCCATATCCGGCACCTGGGTGCGGATCTCTTCGATCTCTTCGAGAGACAGCTCGCGAGACAGAATGACGCGGGTCAGCCCCATCTGTTTCCAGAATTTCACCGTTGCCCAGTTGACGGCGTTAGCCTGCACCGAGAGGTGAATGTCCATATCAGGGAAGTTCTCCCGAACCAGCATGATTAAACCCGGGTCCGACATGATCAGTGCGTCCGGCCCCATCTCCACGACCGGCTTCAGGTCACGAATGAATGTTTTCAGCTTGGCGTTGTGCGGCGCGATGTTCACCACCACGTAGAATTTTTTGCCCAGGGCATGCGCTTCATTGATGCCGAGCTGAAGATTCTCGTGGTTGAATTCGTTGTTACGCACGCGCAGCGAATAGCGCGGCTGGCCCGCGTAGACGGCGTCGGCGCCATAGGCGAAAGCGTAACGCATATTTTGCAGCGTTCCCGCCGGGGAAAGGAGTTCCGGTTTAAACATGTTTGTTCTCGTTCTGATGACAGGTCAGATCCGCGTGCACCAGGTGCAGCGGTAAGGGGAGATCCCCCACTTTAAGGGCGGGCATTGTAGCGCTGCGGGGCGGGGAGGTAAAGCCCGGACCCCTCACCCTAACCCTCTCCCCCCTGGGGAGAGGGCAGGGTGAGGGGAGAATGTTGTCAGGCAATCCTGCACGCATCCGCTTCCCAGCGATACCCCACGCCGTACACCGCGCGAATAAACGACTGGTCGGCGTCCAGCGCCTCCAGCTTGCGGCGCAGGTTTTTGATGTGGCTGTCGATGGTGCGGTCGGTCACCACGCGGTAATCGTCATACAGATGGTTGAGCAGCTGTTCGCGGGAAAACACTTTTCCCGGCTCGTGGGAGAGGGTTTTCAGCAGGCGGAACTCCGCGGGGGTGAGATCCAATAGTTTGCTGCGCCAGCTCGCCTGGAAGCGGCTTTCGTCGACGATCAGCGGGCTTTGTGCATCCAGCACCTGCAATTCACGCTGCGGCTTGCAGCGGCGGAGGATGGTTTTCACGCGAGCGACCACCTCCCGCGGGCTGTAAGGCTTGCAGATGTAATCGTCGGCGCCGATTTCGAGCCCCAGCAGACGGTCGATCTCTTCAATTTTGGCCGTCACCATCACGATGGGCACATCGGAGAAACGACGAATTTCCCGGCACAGGGTCAGGCCGTCAGTACCCGGCAGCATCAGATCCAGCAGGATCAGATCCGGCGGCGTCTGGCGCACGTAGGGCAGCACCTGGTCGCCGTGGCTGATAAGCGTTGGCGCATAGCTCGCAGCGCGCAAATAGTCGATCAGCAGTTGCCCAAGTTTAGGCTCGTCTTCCACGATCAAAATACGCGGTGTGTTGTCGTCAATCGGTAACTCGGTCATGCTTCCCTCGATAAATCCCGTTCCAGAGGTAACTCTACTGTAATGCTAACCCCGCCAAAAGGCGAATGGGCGGCGCGGATGGTGCCACCATGCGCCTCCACAATGTTTACGCAAATCGCCAGCCCAAGGCCGGAGCCCCCGCTGGCGCGGTTACGCGAACCTTCGGTGCGATAGAAGCGCTCGAACAGTTTTTCCAGCTGCGCATCCTTCACGCCAGGGGCGGAGTCCGCAAAGGTCAGGGCAAAGCGCCCGTTTTCCTGCTTGCCGGAGATATGCAACCCGCCGCCGCCGTCGGTGTAGCGGAGGCTGTTCTCCAGCAGATTATTGAACAGCTGCATCAGGCGATCTCTGTCACCGAATACCACCGCGCTGTCAGGCAGCGAGAGGTTGATTTTCAGGTCACGGCTGGCGAAGCGTTCGCGGAACGCGCCGGTCACGACTTCAAGGATATTGATCACGTCGATTGGGGCTTTCTGGTAGGCCAGGGCGCCTTCATCGGACATGGAAAGCTGATGCAGATCGTCCACCAGCTTGGTCAGCGTGCCGACTTCCGCCTGTAGCGAGGCCACGGATTCGGGGGTGAACTGCCGCAAGCCGTCCTGAATCGCCTCCAGCTCGCCGCGCAGCACCGCCAGTGGGGTGCGCAGCTCGTGCGAAATGTCGGCCATAAAGTCGCGGCGCATCTGCTGGTTTTTCTCCAGCGTGCTGGCGAGCTGGTTGAAGTCCTGCGCCAGCTTGCCCAGTTCATCCTGACTGCGGGTGTCCACGCGGGTCGAGAAATCACCCGCCGCCAGCTTATGCGTGCCTTCCACCAGGCGTTTAACCGGCGCCAGCAGGCCGCGCGCCAGCGGGAAGGTGGCGAGCGCCGCAAGCAGGGTAGAAAGCGCGACAATCAGCCAACTGGTCTGGCGCTGCTGGCGGTCAAAGTTGATGTCGGTGTTGCGCGTCAGCCGCTCGACCGGCGAGGCAATAACCCAGCCCACCGTGGCGCCGTTCGAGGTAATGGCGCGCTTTGTACCGTCCGGCGGTACCGGCGAGCGCGGGCCAACGAGCACGTGCATCTCCTGATCGATCACCCAGAACTGGGTGCGCCAGCCGTGCGGCGGCATGCCCGGACCCGGGCGGTCGTCGTCATTATCGTGCTCCAGCGAGCGCAGAATTTGAAATATAAAACGATCGTTATTGCGCAGAAAACGCCAGTTACCGTGCAGGCTATACTGTTCCCCCAGCGCGTCGCTTAAGCCCTGTAAGCGCTGTTCGTTACCGTGCTTGATGTAGTCAATAAAGCCGCGCTCAAAGCTGACCCGCACCGCCCAGTGCATGGTAATCAGCAGGACGATACAGGTGGCGAAAATCGCCACAAAAAGCTTACCGGTGATCCCCGGACGCCAGAATTTCATGGTGCACTCCTTTTGCCGCGTCGGATCACAACGTTTTTGGTCGTGTCATTCGGTACTCTGGCAAAGATAAAAGCGGGCAGGGCGATAATTACCGCCATGCTGAGGTAAGTGTATAAAAAGACCTGATGCGCGACGGGGGTGTCGGCGCTGAGATGGTGCTGACCGTACATGCCGAGCAGCAATCCGGCGACCGTGACCCCCACGCTCATGGAGAGCTGCATAATCATCGACAGCAGGCTGTTACCACTGCTCGCCAGTTCGTCCGGCAGATCTTTCAGCGTCAGGGTGTTCATCGACGAGAAGCGCATGGAGTTGATGATCCCCTGGCAGAACAGCACCAGCGGCAGGATGTAGTACCAGCCCAGCAGCGCCACGGCCATAAACAGCAGACTAACCAGCGCCAGCCCGAGCGTGGCGGCCACCAGCACCCGGCGATAGCCAAAGCGGTTTACCACCTGCACCACAATACGCTTCATCCCCATGCTGCCGAGCACCATCGGGATCATCATCAGCCCGGCATGGAACGGCGAGAAGCCCATCCCAATCTGTAAAAATACCGGCGTCATAAACGGCAACATGCCGCTGCCGATGCGTCCGGCAAAGCTGCCGAACAGACCAAGACGGTAGGTGGGATTCTTGAACAGGTTCAGGCTAAACAGCGCGTAAGCGTTGCCTCTGGCATGCCACAGATACCAGAGAATGGCGGTGACACCCAGCGCTACCAGCAGGGCGAGCGACAGGGAGGAGATCCCCAGCCCTTTTTGCCCGTCGAGCGCCAGGGTGAGCGTCGCCATGCCAGCTGCCAGCAGGATGAAGCCAAAGAAATCAAAGCGCCGGGTCTGCATTTTATAGTTCGGCATCAGCGTCAGGGTGGCAATCGCGCCGATAATACCGACCGGCAGGTTGATCAGAAAGATCCAGTGCCAGGAGGCATACTCCACCAGAATACCGCCCAGCGCCGGGCCCAGCAGCGGGCCGACCTGACCGGGCAGGGTGACGAAGGTCATAGCCGCCATATACTGCGCGCGCGGAACAATTTTCATCACCGTTAACCGCCCGACGGGCACCATCATCGCGCCGCCGACGCCCTGTAGCACGCGCGCCATCACCAGTTGGTCGAGGGTATTGGCCTGGGCGCAAAACAGCGAGCCGGTGGTAAACAGCACAATGGCGGTGAAAAAGATGTTCCGTACGCCGACTTTATCCGCCAGCCAGCCGCTGGCGGGCAGCATCACGGCGACCGTCAGCACGTAGGCGACAATCACCATATGCATGTGCAGCGGGCTCTCCCCCAGGCTTTTCGCCATTGAGGGGAGGGCTGTGTTCACGATGGTCGTGTCCAGCGACTGCATAAAGAAGCCGAACGCGACGATCCACAACTGCCAGCGAACGTTACTGGGTAGGTCGGTCATTTACTCGGTCACCGTGGTTCTCTTTTTTCGCGAAAAACGCAGCCGCAGGCGGTCAAAGAACAGATAGACTACCGGCGTGGTGTAGAGCGTCAGCAACTGGCTCATCACCAGGCCGCCAACGATCGTGATCCCCAGCGGCTGGCGCAGTTCAGAGCCGTCACCGCCGGATATGACCAGCGGCAGTGCGCCGAACAGCGCGGCCAGCGTAGTCATCATGATCGGGCGAAAACGCAGCAGACAGGCCTGGAATATCGCCTCGTCCGGCGTCAGATTGCCGTTGCGCTGGGCGTCCAGGGCAAAGTCGACCATCATTATCGCGTTTTTCTTCACAATACCTATTAATAGCATGATCCCAATGAGCGCGATGAGGCTGAATGGAGCACCGAACAGCTCCAGCGCCAGCAGCGCCCCCACGCCCGCAGAGGGAAGCGTGGAGAGAATGGTCAACGGATGCACGTAGCTTTCGTACAGCACGCCCAGCACGATGTACACCGTGGCAATGGCCGCCAGGATCAAAATGACCTGCGAGTTCATGGTGTCCTGGAACACCTGCGCCGTACCGGCAAAGCTGCCGCGCACGGAGGAGGGCACCCCAAGCTGGGTCATGGCGCGGTTAATGGCATCGCTGGCCTCAGACAGCGACGAGCCGGTTGGCAGGTTAAACGACACGGTCGAGGCGGCGGAAAGCCCCTGGTGGTTCACCGACAGCGGCGCGTTCGACGGCTGCCAGCTGGCGAAGTACGACAGCGGGATCGCCTTGCCGTCATCATTGATCACAAACATCTTGTCCAGCGCGCTGATGTCCTGGGTGTAGCGCGGATCAACTTCCATTACCACCTTGTACTGGTTCATCGGCTGATAGATGGTGGAGACTTCACGCTGCCCGAAGGCGTTGTTAAGCAGGCTGTTGGCCGCCTCCACGTTAATGCCCAGGCGGGCCATAGTTTCACGATCGTAGGTGAGCGCCATCTCCGCGCCGTTGTTCTGGCTGTCGGAGTTCACGTCCGCCAGCTGCGGCAGCGCGGCCAGCGCTTTACGGATCTTCGGCTCCCACTCGCGCAGGGCGGCTAAGTCATCCGAGAGCAGGGTGTACTGATAGCTGGCGTTAGCCTGTCGTCCGCCGACGCGGATATCCTGAACGGCCATCAAAAACAGGTTCGCCCCCGGCTCTTTGGCGAGCTTCACCCGCAAGCGGTCAATGATCTGCTGCGCCGTTTCGTGACGTTCACCGCGCGGCTTAAGGGTAATAAACATCATCCCGCTGTTAACGCGCGAGCCGCCGGTAAAGCCGGTAACGTTGTCTACGGCCGGATCTTCCCGGATGATTTTCATAAAGTCCTGAAGCTTGCCGCGCATCGCCTGGAACGAAATGCTCTGGTCCGCCTGAATACCGCCCATCAGCACGCCGGTATCCTGCTCCGGGAAGAAGGTTTTCGGGATGGTGATATACATCCAGACGTTGAGGACGATGGTGCTGATCAGCACCAGCCCGACAATGCGCGTGTGGTTCAGCACCCATTTCAGCGATTTGCCGTAGCCGGACTGCATCGCCATCAGGACGCGGCCAAAGCCTTTCCTGCGCGGCTGCGAGTGCGTTTGGCTGCGCTTTAGCATCCAGCCGCACATCATCGGCGTCAGCGTCAGCGAAATCACCAGTGAGATACCAATGGCGACGGAGAGCGTGACGGCAAATTCGCGCAGCAGTCGCCCCGGCAGGCCGCCCATCAGCAGCAGCGGCAGGAATACCGCCACCAGCGACAGGCTCATGGACAGGACCGTGAAGCCCACTTCGCGCGTCCCCTGAAGCGCCGCCTGGAGCGGCTTCATGCCCGCTTCCAGATGACGCGAGATATTTTCCAGCACCACGATGGCATCATCCACCACAAACCCGGTGGCAATCGTCAGCGCCATCAGCGACAGGTTGTTAAGGCTAAACCCGCACAGGTACATGGCGGCAAAGGTGCCTATCAGCGATACCGGGACCGCTACCGCCGGGATCAGCGTGGCGCGCCCCGAGCGCAGGAACAGGAACACCACCAGAATTACCAGCGCGACGGAGATGATCAGCGTTTGCTCTACCTCTTCAAGCGAGGCGCGGATGGTGGGGGAGCGGTCCTGCGCAATCTGGAGATCGATGGCCGCCGGAATGGTTTCCTGAAGCTCCGGCAGCCGCGCGCGGATGCTGTTCACCGTCTGAATGATGTTGGCTTCCGGCAGCTTGCGGATCATCAGCAAAATCGCCGGTTTGGCATTGGTCATCCCGGCGTTACGCACGTCCTGCACCGAATCGGTGACGCTGGCGACGTCGCTCAGGCGCACCGCCGCGCCGTTGTTGTAGTGAATAATCAACGGCTGATACTCGGCGGCGGTTTTCAGCTCGTCGTTGGTCTGGATTTGCCAGCGGTGGCTGCTGTCCTCAATCGCGCCCTGCGGCTTACGCACGTTGGCGTTGCTGATGGCGGATCGCACGTCGTCCAGCGACACGCCCTGATTAAACAGCGCCTGCGGATTCAGCCCCACGCGCACGGCGGGCAAGGAGCTGCCGCCGACATCCACGTCACCCACGCCGTCAATCTGGGCGATGGTTTGCGCCAGCTGGGTGGAGGCAAAATCGTACAGCTCGCCCTGGGAGTAGGTCTCTGACGTAAGCGTCAGGATCATGATCGGCGCATCGGACGGGTTGGCCTTGCGGTAGGTTGGACGGCTCGGCATGCCGCTCGGCAGCAGGCTTTGGGCGGCGTTAATCGCGGCCTGCACGTCGCGCGCCGCACCGTTGATATCCCGGTCGAAGTTAAATTCCAGAATGATGCGCGTGCTGCCCAGCGAACTGCTGGAGGTCATCTCGTTAACCCCGGCAATCCGCCCAAGCGATCGCTCAAGCGGCGTCGCCACCGATGAGGCCATGGTTTCCGGCGATGCGCCCGGCAGCGAGGCGCTGACCATGATCACCGGGAAATCGACCTGCGGTAGCGGGGCCACCGGCAGCAGCCGGAAGCCGAGCACGCCGCACAGGGTGATAGCGACGGAGAGTAAAATCGTCGCCACAGGACGGTAAATGAAGAGGGCGAAAAACTTCACTTACGCCTCCTCTTCACGTTTCGGGAAGCGGCTTTTTGTCCACAGGGCCAAACGGTCAAACAGCAGGTAGATAACCGGCGTGGTAAACAGCGTCAGCACCTGGCTCACGAGCAGACCGCCGACCATGCCGATGCCCAGCGGACGGCGCAGTTCGGCCCCCACGCCGGTGCTTAGCATCAGCGGCAGGGCGCCCAACAGGGCGGCGAGGGTGGTCATCAGGATCGGGCGAAAACGCAGCAGACAGGCCTGGTAAATGGCCTCGCGCGGCGCCATACCCTGCTCGCGCTCGGCGGCCAACGCAAAGTCGATCATCATGATGGCGTTTTTCTTCACGATGCCGATAAGCAGGATGATGCCAATTATCGCAATCACGTCCAGTTCGCTCCCCGCCAGCATCAGCGCCAGCAGCGCCCCCACGCCCGCCGTCGGCAGGGTGGAGAGGATGGTGATCGGGTGGATGAAACTCTCATACAGCACGCCAAGCACGATATACATCGCCACCACCGCCGCGACAATCAGCCAGACGGTGCTGCCCAGCGCGGCCTGGAACGCCAGCGTACTGCCCTGGAACTGGGTCTGAATATCGGACGGGAAGCTGAGTTCTTTCTCCGCGCCCAGAATGGCCTCCACCGCTTCGCCCAGCGAATACCCATCCGGCACGTTGAACGAAATGGTGGTGGACGGGAACTGATCGAGATGGTTAATCGACAGCGGGGTGTGGCGCTCTTCCACGCTGGCAATGGCGCTGAGCGGCACAATCCCGCCGTCTTTGCTGGTCAGGCGTATCGAGTCCAGCGCGGCAAGCCCGGGCGTGTTCTCGGTGTTATGTTCCAGCACCACGCGATACTGGTTGGCCTGGGTGTAAATGGTGGAGATCAGTCGCTGACCAAAGGCGTTATACAGGGCGTTATCCACGTCGGACATGGTAATGCCCAGACGGCTGGCGGTGTCGCGGTTGACGTTCACGTACGCCGCCAGCCCTTTATCCTGCCAGTCGCTGCTGACGTCAGAAACCTGCGGCAGTGCTTTCAGCTTATCCACCAGCTGCGGCACCCAGGTGCTGAGTGCATCAAGCGAGGTGGCCTGGAGCGTAAACTGGTACTGCGTGCGGCTCACCTGCGTATCAATGGTTAAATCCTGGATCGGTTGCAGATACAGCTCAATGCCCGGCACGCGCGCAACCGCGCTTTGCAGTCGCTCAATTACCGCGTTGACGCGATCGTCGCGGTCATCGAGCGGTTTAAGGTTAATTTGCAGGCGCGCGCTGTTGAGCGACGGGTTGGTGCCGTCCACGCCCACGTAGGCAGTCAGGCTTTCCACCGCCGGATCTTTCATGATGATCTCAGACACCTGCTGCTGGCGCTGCGCCATGTTGGCGAAGGAGACCGTCTGCGGCGCCTGAAGCGTGCCCTGAATAATGCCGTTGTCCTGAATCGGGAAGAAGCCTTTCGGAATGAAAATCCACAGCATCACGCTGAGCGCCAGGGTGCCGAGCGCCACGCCGAGCGTCGCCCAGGGATGATTCAGGACTTTCGCCAGCACGCGGCCGTAGGCGGCGATAATGCGCTCGAACATCCGCTCGGAGGCGCGCGAGAAGCGGTTTTGCTTGCGCAAAGATTCGTGGCTCAGCATGCGGGCGCACATCATCGGCGTCAGCGTCAGCGACACCACGGCAGAGATCAGAATGGCGACCGCCAGCGTCACGGCAAACTCGCGGAACAGCCGCCCGACGATATCGCCCATAAACAGCAGCGGGATCAGCACCGCAATCAGCGAGAAGGTGAGCGAGATGATGGTAAAGCCAATTTCTCCTGCGCCCTTCAGCGCGGCGGCTAAGGGCTTTTCACCTTTTTCGATATAGCGCGAGATGTTCTCGATGACCACGATGGCATCGTCCACCACGAACCCGGTGGCGATGGTGAGCGCCATCAGCGTCAGGTTATTAATCGAAAAGTCGAGGAACACCATCACCGCAAACGTCCCGACCAGCGAGAGCGGCACGGCGACGGCGGGAATGATGGTTGCCGGAACGTTGCGCAGGAACAGGTAGATGATCATCACCACCAGCGCAATCGCCAGCATCAGCTCGAACTGGGTGTCTGACACCGAGGCGCGAATATTCGTGGTGCGGTCAGAAAGCACTTTCACGCTCACCGATTTTGGCAGGCTTTCCACCAGCTGCGGCAGCATGGTGCGAATGCTGTCGGCGGTATCAATAATGTTCGCGCCCGGCTGGCGCTGAACGTTCATGACAATCGCCTGCTGCTTATTGGCCCACGCCCCGAGCCAGCTGTTTTCCGCGCCTTGTTCGACGGTTGCCACGTCGCCGAGGCGGATCGGCGCGCCGTTTTGATAGGCCACAATCAGCTGGCGGTATTCATCGGCGGACTGCATCTGGTCGTTGGCGGAGAGCGTAACCGCTCGGGTTGGGCCGTCGAGCGAGCCCTTCGCTGAGTTAACGTTGGCGCTGCTGATGGCGGTGCGAATGGTTTCGCTGGTTAACCCCAGCGCGGCAATAGCCTGGGCATTGAGCTTAACGCGCACAGCGGGGCGTTGACCGCCCGCCAGCGTCACCAGTCCCACGCCGGTCACCTGCGAAATCTTCTGCGCCACGCGGGTTTCAACCATGTCTTCCACCTGCGTCATCGGCATGGCGGAGGAGGTGACGGCAAGCGTCATGATCGGTGGATCCGCCGGGTTGACCTTGCTGTAAACCGGTGGATTCGGCAGGTCAGACGGCAGCAGGTTAGTGGCGGCGTTAATCGCGGCCTGCACCTCCTGCTCGGCGACGTCCAGCGACAGCGTGAGCTGGAACTGAAGCGTGACGACCGAGGCGCCGCCGGAGCTCTGGGAGGACATCTGCTTCAGGCCAGACATCTGGCCAAACTGACGCTCCAGCGGGGCGGTGATGGCGGACGTCACCACATCCGGACTGGCGCCCGGATAGAGGGTGACAACCTGAATGGTCGGGTAGTCCACTTCCGGCAGCGCCGACACGGGCAGAAAACGGTAGCCAATGATCCCGGCCAGCAGGATCGCCACCATCAACAGGGTCGTCGCAACCGGACGTAAGATAAACAGGCGTGATGGCCCACCTGTAGAGCTCGGCGGCATCACCTGCATCAGGCTTTTGCTCCTGTATTCTGCGCTTCCACCACCTCGACCTGCGCCCCTTCGGTCAGACGGTCAATACCGTCGGTCACGACGCGGTCGCCAGCGGACAGCCCGGCACTGATCACCACCGTCTGACTGTCCTGGATCCCGGTTTTCACCAGATGTTTGCTGACCTTGTTTTCGCTGTTCAGCACCCAGACAAAGTTGCCTTCACTGCCCATTTGCAGGGCCGCCGTCGGGATAACCACGGCGTTTTCTTCGGTCGCGACCAGCATTCGCGCATTGACGAACTGATTCGGGAACAGGGCATCGTCCTGATTGTTGAAGCGTGCTTTAAGCTTGATGGTGCCGGTGGTGGTATCGATCTGGTTATCCAGGCTAAGTAGCAAACCTTCGCTCAGCTTCTGCTTGTTGGTGCGATCCCAGGCTTCAACCACCAGCGCTTTTCCGGCCTTCTGCGCCTGTACCACCGTCGCAATGTCGCTTTCCGGCAGGGTAAAGACGAGATCGATAGGGTGCGTCTGGGTGATCACCACGATGCCCGTGGTGTCGCCGCTGGAGATTTGGTTGCCGATATCAACCTGTTTCAGGCCCACGCGGCCGTCAATCGGCGCGGTGATCCGGCTCCAGTCGAGCTGGAGCTGGGCGCTGGCGACCGCGGCTTCGTCGGCCTTGATGGTGCCCTGAGATTCACTGACCAGAGACTGCTGGGTATCCAGCTCCTGGCGCGACACGAGGTTGGTTTTTACCAGCTGCTGATAGCGGGCTAAATCGCGGCGGGCATTGGCGAGGGTGGCTTTGTCTTTCGCGAGCTGCCCCTGCGCCTGCGCCAGGGCCACCTTAAACTGGCTTGGGTCGATTTCCGCCAGCAGATCGCCGGCTTTCACCTGCTGGCCTTCCTGGAAGTGGATGGCCATCAGCTGACCGTCTACGCGGCTACGTACCGTCACGGTGTTGGCGGCGGTAATGGTTCCCAGCCCGGAGAGATAACGAGGCACCGCTTTATTCACCGCCGTTGCCGCCTGTACCGGTGCCAGCGCCGCGCCGCGCATACCGTGGCGCCCGCCGCCCGTTGGACGTTGTGAGGGGCTATTGGCGCCAGCAGGTGCCGTGGAGTTCGCGGACTGGTTGTGCCAGTACCAGGCGGCGGCCAGGACCACCACAATCAGACCAACGGCGATTGCCCAGCGGGATTTGTTACTGCCTTTCATCGTTATACGTTCTCGTCCTGAAACACTTTCGGGGAATGATACTAGTTTAGTCAGGTAACACAGCGGAAAAATGGAGGAAATATGGAAGACTGTCAGGAATGGTCTGAGTGTGGTGCGTTGTTTCGCCGGGTGGCGGCTTCGCCTTACCCGGCCTACAAGATCCTCGAACCGTAGGCCGGGTAAGGCGAAGCCGCCACCCGGCACAACCCCATTAGCTAAACACCACCTGCGCCCAGCGGGCCAGTCCTGCCGTAACGGAGCCAAAGTCATCGCCGCCGGCAATCGGGATCCCCGGCAGCTGTTCCGCCAGCGCTTTCTTGATCAGCGGTGAACGGGCGCTACCGCCGGTCAGGTAAATCACGTCCGGTTTCTCTTTGCCATTCTCAAGCGCCAGCTGCACCTGCTCCAGAATACGCTGTAGCGGCTGAGCCAGCGCCATTTCCAGCCCTTCCTGGGTGATAGCCGTAGCCAGATCGTCCCTGATAAACGGTAGCGTAACCGCATGCTCAGGACGATCGGAAAGGGCGATTTTGCTCTCTTCGGCGGTGCGCACCACCCGGTAGCTCAGACGCTGACGCCACACCTTATACAGCAGCGCGACCTTCTCTGCATCCTGCGCATCACGCACCAGATCGTTAAGGAAACGCCCATTCGCGGTGCTGTAAAAATCACTCTGGGCAGGGACGTCGTTGATGGCAATCGCATTCCACCATGGCAGGATCGGCAGGGCGATGCCTTTCTCGGTTTGACCGCCCATGCCGAGCAGCGGCATCAGGCTCTTGAATGCCAGGGCGATATCCAGATCGTTACCGCCCACGCGGCAGCCGCTGTGTCCCAGCAGGCTGTTTTCACGATCGCGACGATGATGCCACTGCGGACCCATCAGCAGTAATGAACAGTCCGTCGTACCACCGCCGATGTCCACCACCAGCACCCGTTTCTCTTCCGTCAGCGTGGCTTCAAAATCCAGTCCCGCCGCAACCGGCTCATACTGGAACACCACGTCACGGAAGCCAGCCCGGTGCGCTGCACGCTCAAGGATCCCCTGCGCCTGCTGGTTGGCTTCGTCGCCGCCCAGCCCCTGGAAGTTGATCGGACGGCCAATCACCGCCTGGGTGATGGCATCCGGCACCTGGGATTGCGCCTGATTGCGGATGTGCAGCATCATCGCGCAGACCAGATCTTCAAACATCGCCACCTGCTGTGGCTTCAGGCCGCTGGCGCCGAGGAAGGATTTCGGCGATTTAACGAAGTAGACCTCTTCCGGGTCTTCAATGTACTGCCCGAGGGAAGAGAGGCCGAACTGCACGCTGGAAGGGGTAACGTCGATATCTTCCTCGCGGTTAAAGCTGACCGCACGGCGCAGCAGCGCCTGGGTTTCCGCCGCCGTGGCCGGAACCTGATGATGGCGGAACAGCCACTCGCTCACCGCTTCACGCGTGGGCGCACAGAGCATTGACGGCAACAGCGTACTGCCGTTTTCCATTTTCAGGAGCTGCGGTTGTCCGTTTTGCATTATCGCAACCGAGCAGTTTGCGGTGCCGTAGTCGAATCCAATAAACACAATAAATCCCCATGCCGGTGAGAAGGGGCGAGACTTTAGCGAAATGTCTGCCAGGCGACAACAGGAATATGAAAGCAAGGCGCAACGCGATCTTTCGGTTTATGCTGAGGTAAATACAAAAGGAGAGACGATGTACACCCTGAACTGGCAACCGCCCTACGACTGGCAGTGGATGTTTGGCTTTCTTGCCGCGCGTGCGGTCACAGGGGTTGAGACCGTTACGGAGGATTACTACGAACGCAGTTTTGGCTATGCGGGGCACCAGGGCGTTTTACGGGTTACGCCAGACAGCGCAACCCATACGCTGGCGGTGTCGCTCAGCCCTGGCCTGATCCCGGTGGCGGATATTTGCCTGGACCGCATTGCCCGCCTGTTCGATCTTGATTGCGACCCGCTAAGAATTGCGCAGACCCTGGGCGATCTCGGCGCGGCGCGGCCGGGGTTACGTTTGCCGGGCGCGATGGATGCCTACGAGCAGGGCGTGCGCGCCATTCTCGGGCAACTGGTGAGCGTGGCGATGGCGGCAAAACTGGCGTCAAGAGTGGTGGCGCTGTGCGGTGAACCCATCCAGGACGCGCCGGGCTACCTCTGTTTTCCTCCGCCAGAGGTACTGGCCGCGGTGGATCCGCTGGCGTTGAAAGCCCTTGGGATGCCGCTCAAGCGTGCGGAGTCGTTGATTCATCTGGCGCAGTCGGTGGTGGACGGTGAATTCCCGCTGTTCCCGCCTGCGAACGTCGAGGCCGGGATGAAGGCGCTACAGCAGCGCCCCGGCATCGGGCGCTGGACCGCTAATTATCTGGCCTTGCGCGGCTGGCAGGCGAAGGATGTTTTCCTGCCGGATGATTATCTCATTAAACAGCGCTTTGCCGGTATGACGCCCGCGCAGATCCGTCGCTATGCCGAGCGCTGGCAGCCGTGGCGCTCGTATGCGCTGTTACATATCTGGTACACCAACGGCTGGTCGCCGTCAGTTGATGGCGAAATAGCTGGTATTCAGCAGTAGATCGAGCGGCTGCGCTTCCCCGATAGTGTCGCCGTAAATAAAGTCAATGCCGATGCCCGACAGTGTATTCATCATGATCGACTGATGGCATGGCCCGGCAATGGTTTTTATGCCCAGACGCTGGGCGTGGCCCTGAATGATGGTCACCATCATCTCATCCATCAGATTGCCGTGGACGTTGGTCACCACGTCTGCATCCAGCAGCAGATAATCAGCGGTGTTGGCGCTGAGCTGGCTGAAGACGTTCATATCGCGTCCAACCCGGGTCAGCACCACGCGACAGCCAGCCTGACGAAGCTTTTGCAGACCCTGCGGCACGTTTTCATCCGTATTGCTCAGCACATCAACGGCGATCGCCAGATGCAGCAGCCGCGCCGGCAGCGGACCTCTGGTGATCAGGTCGAGCAGCTCATCCACCAGCGTGACGCTGGCTAAACCCGCTTCTGAGAGCGGCAGCGCGACGCCCATCCCTTTGGCCGCCACCTGTGCGGCATAGGTACGGAAAAATTCGCTGAATATACGTCGGTCAAGGGCGTGCAGCAGCTCCGGCTCCGCCAGCCCGGCGCGGAAGGCATGCTCTTCCAGCACTTCCCCCTGGCTGGTCCACAACCGCAGGGAAATCAGCCAGAAGCTACTGCTCTCGGGAATGCGCGGTGAGGCGACGCTGCGGGCGATCATCAGCAGATGATTATCTTTGATCATGTGCCACTGCTCATCCAGCGACATCATGCTGCGCGTGCTGTGGATCCGCTCCTGCTGGGGTTCATAGACGGTGACCACACCGCGCCCGCTGTTTTTCGAGGCGTAACAGGCGATATCGGCCTGTGACATCACTTCCGCTGTCTGATGATTAGCGTCGTCAATCAATGTGATCCCCGCGCTGGCGCCGATGCGGTGCAGGCGTCCTTCCCAGGAAAAATGATAGTTGTTGATGGCGTCGATCAACCGGCCCGCAATATAGCGTGCGCTTTCGACGTTGCAGTCCGGCAGCAGCAGGCCAAACTCGTCGCCGCCCAGACGCGCCAGCACGTCGCTGGAGCGCAGCATGGTCAGCATCAGCGAAGAGAGTTCGCGCAGGAGCGCGTCGCCCGCCGCGTGGCCTGCGGTATCGTTCACCGCCTTAAAACGGTCAAGATCGATAAAGACCAGCGCGTGACGCTGATGGGTCTCCTGTACCGTCTGCAACAGGCGCTTAAGATGGTTTTCAAAACTGACGCGGTTCGCCAGGTGGGTAAGGGCGTCATGGGAAGCGCTGTAGCTCAACTGGCGCAGCATTTTGCGCGACTCGGTGACATCCTGAATCACCAGCACCGAGCCGATAGCGTGCCCCTCCAGGGTGCTGAGCGGGGTAATGCTGTAATGAATGTCGAAACTGCCGCCATTCCGGCAGTTAAGCACCACATCCTGTTCGATATCGGTACGGGACATATCGCCGCTGTGGATGTTTTCCATTAACGGGCCGTTCTCGCCGAAGGTAATGTGCAGCACCTTCAGAACGGGCTGACCCAGCGCTTCGCTTTGCGACCAGCCGCTCATCTTCTCGGCGACCGGGTTCATAAAGGTGATGTTCATGTCGATATCGGTGCACAGCACCGCTTCGCCGATGGAGTCGAGGGTGATATGCAGGCGCTCTTTTTCCTGGAACAGCGCCTCGTTCAGCTGCTTCACCTCGGTCATATCCATGTTGATCCCTAACAGCCGCTCCACTTCGCCCTGTTTGTTCAGCACCCGGTTCGCCAGCGAACGAATGTGGCGAATGCCATCCTTGACGCGAATGCGAAATTCCAGCTTGAAAG
The DNA here is from genome assembly GCF_001729745.1 of Enterobacter hormaechei subsp. hoffmannii. Classification (GTDB taxonomy): domain Bacteria; phylum Pseudomonadota; class Gammaproteobacteria; order Enterobacterales; family Enterobacteriaceae; genus Enterobacter; species Enterobacter intestinihominis. The sequence goes on along the minus strand of NZ_CP017186.1, from coordinate 2,892,627 downwards.
GCACCCTGGCCTGGAGTGACTCACGCAGTACCTGTTCGGCGTGCGGACGATCTTCAGGCACCATGGCCGCATGCCAGAGCTGCCAGGTAGGTTTAATGTGCGGGGGGATCTCGTACAGCTCAAACATCCGTTTATCCCAGCTGATCACGTCCGGCTCGAGATCCCACTCCCAGATCCCGATGCCGCCGGCTTCGTTCGCGAGGGTGATACGCTCCATCAGACGCTTATTCACCCACTCGGTCTGTTTCAGGTCGTTGATGTCTTCAATCTGGGCAATAAAGTAGAGCGGCGTACCGTCGGCATGGCGCACAACGGAAACGGCCAGCAGCGCCCACACCACCTCGCCGCTGCGGGTGTAGTAGCGTTTTTCGAGGCTGTAGCTGTTGATCTCCCCGTTAATCAGCTGTTGCAACTGCTCCAGGTCGGTATTTAAATCTTCCGGCCAGGTTAACTGCTGGAACGTGAGCGACTGAAGCTCAGACTGACTGTAACCGAGGAAATTGCACAGCGCCTTGTTGGCCTGAAGCCACTGGCCCTCAATGCCCACCAGCGCCATACCAATGGCGGAATATTCCATCGCATTACGAAAACGTTCTTCGCTTTCCGTAATATGTTTACGCTCGGCCCGGAAGGCATACATCACCATCGTCATAATGTTGGCGGGGAGCAGCATCATCAGGAAGGGAAGCCATGGCGCGTTGAAGGTCACCATCATGTTTGAAGGTGTCATGGAGGGCGGGTTTCGCGCCATCATCAAGGACACCATCATGATGGTGAATAAAAAAATCAGGAATGCTTCCATTCGCGGCAGGCGTACCGCGCTCCACATCAGCAAAACGATGATGCAGGTGAACGGCCACGGCAGCCAGGTGATTGCCGTCCAGCTAAGAACCAGCGTAACGACCAGGGTCACCAGCGTTTCCAGCAGCAGTCTCGGGTTGCGGTGGCGCAGCAGGTAATGCGGTTTAAACAGCAGACCTAACGGTACAAGCGCCAGCGCGCCAATGGCTTCTGAAAGTACCCAAAACAGAAAATTACGCAGCGGCTCCGCGCCTGGCACCAGAAAATGAACCAGAATGCCGCCCACCAGCGGCGGCACCAGGGCGCTGCCGAGGGCAAGGCGTATCCAGTCGTTGAGGTTTTGCAGCGGGTTATACCAGGGGAGCAGCTTACGCAGCAACACCGCACCAACACAGGCCTCAATAATATTGATTGCCGTGTAGGTTAAGTTGATTGATTCCCATGAAAAGAGCATCCACGAGGCAAAAATATTGCCAAAGGAGCAGGCGAGGGCGATGCCGGGCCACATTTTTCCCGCATGGCGGTAAAACGCCACCATCATAATGGAGGTCGGGAACCACAATGGCGCCAGCAGCGAACCGAAGCGAGTCAGCTCAAGGGAAAATAAGGTGAAGATGAACGTGACCAGACCCAGACAGACAAGCCGCAGTAAAGGATGTGGGGTAGTAACCAAAACCCGCTGGTATTGTTTATTCATTACCGCTCTATCCAGGGACGCCGTGTTGTCAGGAGCCAGCTCCGGACGCGTGAAATCATTAATTTGGTTTATGCTAGTACAAACATTTTACAATTCATATGCTGAGTGCTCAGATTTTGACTTCATAGACTTATAAAATAGTTACTCTGCGAAGAAGGGGGATGAAATGGTGAAAATCCGTGCGTAAAAATTTCGCTAAAGGCGTGAAACGGCGCTTTTCAGCCCGCCTCGCATAACCTGCGCATTCGACTGGTATCACGCCCCCGAAATCCCTATAATTGCCGCGTTTGACGCTCCGGCGTCGTCCTTCCTTACATCCAGGTTAATCAGGTCGCTAAATTTATGACTGATAAGTCTCATCAGTGCGTCATCATAGGCATCGCCGGCGCATCGGCTTCAGGTAAAAGTCTTATTGCCAGTACGCTTTATCGCGAACTGCGTGAACAAGTGGGTGATGAGCATATCGGTGTTATTCCCGAAGATAGCTATTACAAAGATCAATCCCATCTTTCGATGGAAGAGCGCGTAAAAACCAACTACGACCACCCCAGTGCGATGGATCACAGTCTGCTGTTCCAGCATCTGGAAGCGCTGAAGCGCGGCGAGGCGATTGAGCTGCCCGTCTACAGTTACGTGGAACATACCCGCACCCAGGAAACGATCCGCATTGAGCCCAAGAAGGTGATTATCCTTGAAGGGATTTTGCTGCTCACCGACGCCCGTCTGCGCGAATCAATGAACTTCTCGATTTTCGTCGATACCCCGCTGGATATCTGCCTGATGCGGCGTATTAAACGCGACGTTAACGAACGCGGTCGCTCCATGGACTCCGTGATGGCGCAGTATCAGAAAACCGTTCGCCCGATGTTCCTGCAATTTATTGAGCCTTCTAAACAATACGCCGATATTATTGTGCCTCGCGGCGGTAAAAACCGTATTGCCATTGATATCTTAAAAGCGAAAATCAGTCAGTTTTTTGAATAAGCCGTGTGAATTGTGTACCGTTCAGAGATAACCTGGTTTTGCCCTGACGCCGTAAGGATTCAGGGCGCGATGCACGAAAGGAGAAAGTGCCATGCGTCTTTGTGACCGCGATATAGAAGCCTGGCTGGATGAAGGCCGCCTGTCTATCACCCCGCGTCCGCCGGTTGAGCGTATTAACGGCGTGACCGTCGATGTACGTCTGGGGAATAAGTTCCGCACCTTCAGCGGCCACACGGCACCGTTTATCGACCTCAGCGGGCCGAAAGACGAAGTCAGTGCGGCGCTGGATCGCGTCATGAGTGACGAAATCGTCATCGAAGAAGGAGAGGCGTTTTATCTCCATCCTGGCGAACTGGCGCTGGCGGTGACCTTTGAATCGGTCACGCTGCCTGCGGATCTGGTCGGCTGGCTTGACGGACGCTCTTCTCTGGCGCGTCTGGGCCTGATGGTGCACGTCACCGCGCACCGTATCGATCCGGGCTGGTCTGGCCGTATCGTGCTGGAGTTCTTTAACGCCGGTAAACTGCCGCTGGCGCTTCGCCCGGGAATGATGATCGGTGCGTTGAGCTTCGAACCGCTGACCGGCCCGGCAGACCGTCCTTATAACCGCCGTCAGGACGCAAAATATCGCGACCAGCAGGGTGCGGTTGCCAGCCGTATCGATAAAGACTGATCTGTGAGTTCACTGAGGAAGCCATGAGAAGAGTTCTGACAACGCTGATGATTTTGCTGGTGGTGCTGGTGGCTGGCCTTTCAGCGTTGGTGCTGCTGGTTAACCCGAATGACTTCCGGGCCTACATGGTGCGGCAGGTTGAAGCGCGCAGCGGGTATGAACTCAAGCTGGACGGGCCGCTGCGCTGGCACGTCTGGCCGCAGCTCAGCATTCTCTCCGGACGTATGTCGCTCACCGCGCCGGGCGCCGCGCAGCCGCTTGTTACGGCGGATAACATGCGTCTTGATGTCGCGCTCATCCCGCTCTTATCCCATCAGCTCCAGGTTGAACAGGTGATGCTGAAAGGGGCGGTGATTCAGCTTACGCCACAAACCGAAGCCGTTCGTCAGGCGAATGCTCCGGTCGCACCGCGTGAAAATACTTTGCCTGACGTTCCGTCTGACACCGGCTGGTCTTTCGATATTGGTAATCTGAAAGTCGCTGACAGCGTGCTGGTTTTCCAGCATGAGGATGACGAACAGATCACCGTCCGCAATATCAACCTCAAGATGGAGCAGGACGCCAACCATCACGCGACCATGGAGTTCTCCGGGCGGATCAACCGTAACCAGCGCGATCTCAACCTGTCGATGAATGCGAACGTGAACGCCTCTGACTACCCGCACCAGCTGACGGCGGACGTTCAGCAGGTCAACTGGCAGCTGACCGGCGCGGATTTACCCGCGAAGGGGATCGCCGGCCAGGGCACGATGCAGGCGGTGTGGCACGAAGAGCGCAAACAGCTCGAACTGAACGCGCTCAACCTCCAGGCCAACGACAGTTCCCTGAAGGGGCAGGCGAGCGTCACGCTTGATGAGAAACCCAAGTGGGTGTTGGATCTGCAATTCGACAAGCTGAACCTTGAGAACCTGCTCGCGGCCCAAACGGTGAATGCGACCGATGAGGGTGTCGCGCAGGTAGGGCAAAGCCAGGTCACGCAGTCGCGTCCGGTGATCTCCTCCAGTCTCGATCTGCCTGACTACAATGGTCTGCGCGGATTTACCGCCGACATTCTGCTGAAAGCGAACAGCGTGCGCTGGCGTGGGATTGATTTTACTGACGTCAACAGCCAGATGTTCAACCACAACGGCCTGCTGGTCATCTCTGAGCTCAGCGGAAAAATGGGGGCAGGAAATCTCTCCCTGCCGGGCACGCTGGACGTACGTAAAGACGTTGCCAGCGCCGCGTTCCAGCCGCGTCTGGAAAACGTTGAGATTGGCACCATCCTGAAAGCCTTTAATTACCCGATTTCCCTCACGGGGCAGCTGTCGCTGGCCGGGGATTTCTCCGGCACGAAGATTGATGCGGACGCCTTCCGTCGTAGCTGGAAGGGGCAGGCGCACGTTGAGCTAAAAGATTCGCGCATGGAAGGGCTGAACTTCCAGCAACTGGTGCAGCAGGCGGTAGAGCGCAGCAGCAGCGTGAAGGCGAATGAAAACTACGATAGCGCAACCCGTCTCGACAGCTTTACCAGCGAGCTTGCCCTCGACAACGGTCAGCTCTCGCTCGACGAGATGCAAGGAATCTCGTCCCTGCTGGCGCTGACCGGAAACGGCGCGCTGGATCTGGTGAAAGAGACGGTTGACACCCGCTTCAACGTCCGCGTGAAGGCCGGCTGGGAAGGGGAAGGTCAGCTTGTCGAGTTCCTGAAAGAGACGCCGATACCGCTGCGCGTGTACGGAAAATGGCAGGAACTGAATTACAGTTTGCAGGTCGATCAGATCCTGCGTAAGCACCTTCAGGATGAAGCGAAACGTCGGCTGAATGACTGGGCGGACCGCAATAAAGAGTCTCAGTCTGGTAAGGACGTGAAAAAGTTGCTCGATAAGCTCTGATGCCTGTTGTGCCGGGTGGCGGCTTCGCCTTACCCGGCCTACAAAAGCCAGACACCGTAGGCCGGGTAAGCGAAGCGCCACCCGGCTTTTTTACACCTCAAAATCCATCTCATCCTCACCGCGCAGCGGTATCAGCTGCACCTTCTGCACGCGATGGCTCTCTACCTGCAAGGTTTTGATCATGTAATCCCCCACCTGGACCTCTTCGCCCGGCTGCGGAATACGTTGCAGATATTCCATCAGCAAACCGGCGATGGTGTGGTATTCGCGCTTCTCGTCCAGCGGAAGCGGAACGAACTGCACCAGATCTTCAAGCGGCATGTGGCCGTTGGCGGTCCAGCTGCCGTCGGCGTTTTTCTGAATATCGTGACGCGCATCGATCTCATCCACCTCATTAGGCAGATTACCGGCGATGGTTTCCATCACGTCGCTGAGCGTCACCAGCCCTTCCACAGAACCAAACTCATCAACGACAAACGCGAAGTGGGTACGCGCGTTGCGGAACTGCTCCAGCGCGGAGAGCAGCGGCAGCGCTTCCGGGAAGACCAGCGGCTGGCGCACCAGCGCGCGCAGGTTGAGCGGCTCACCGTGAAGCTGCTGTTGCAGCAGGTCAATCACGTGTACCACGCCCAGCAGCTCTTCTTCCTCTTCTCCGCCGGTCACCACCACGCGGGTGTGCTGGTTTTTATCCAGTAGGGCACGGATCTGCTCTTCCGGTGCCGTCAGGTCAATATGCTCAATGTCGTGGCGGGAGGTCATGATACTGCTGACCGAGCGCTGGTTGAGGTTAAGCACGCGCTCTATCATCCGGCGTTCCTGCGGGTTGAAGATCTGCCCGTCGCTGTGGTCGGCTAGCATCGCAGCGGATTCAGCATCCAGCTCGGCATCCTCTTTTTTGCCGCTCAGCAGGCGCATCACCGTATCTGCGGTGCGCTGTCGTAATGTCTGGTTCGCGGAAAGAAAACGGCGGCGGTTGAAAATGGCCAGCTGGTTAAGAAACTCAATAAGCACCGAGAAACCAATGGCTGCGTACAGATATCCTTTCGGGATATGGAAGCCAAAACCATCCGCCACCAGGCTAAAGCCAATCATCAGCAGGAAGCTCAGACAGAGAATGACGATAGTCGGGTGACTGTTCACGAAGCGCGTCAGGGCTTTACTGGCGAGCACCATCAGGGTGATGGCAATGATCACGGCGGCCATCATCACCGCCAGATGGTCAACCATCCCGACGGCAGTAATCACGGAGTCGAGAGAAAAGACGGCATCCAGCACCACTATCTGCGCGACCACCGGCCAGAATTTAGCGCCGCGCCGCTGGGTGGGGTTTTCACTGTCTTTTCCTTCCAGCCGCTCATTAAGCTCAACCGTGGCTTTGAACAGCAGGAACAATCCGCCGAAAAGCATGATCAGGTCGCGGGCGCTAAAGCTCAGACCCTGCACGCTGAATAAGGGTTTGGTGAGCGTGACCAGCCAGGAGATTGAGGCCAGTAACAGCAGACGCATCACCATGGCGAGCAGAAGACCCGTCACGCGGGCGCGGTCGCGTTGTGAAGGGGGTAATTTATCGGCAAGGATGGCGATAAACACCAGGTTATCAATGCCGAGCACTAATTCGATGACGACCAGCGTCACCAGCCCGGCCCAGATTGATGGATCGGCAATCCATTCCATAGTAAATGCAATACCTTCTGTTATATGACTAATGTCACACTTCGATCATGGATAAAGCAGACGGAAATTGCAATGCCGGGGTGAGATTTCTCTTAATGCTACACTCAGGTAAAACCCATTTGCGGGGCGGTGTAAATAAGTTAAATGCGAAGATTTAATTACAAAAGACGATATTTAGGATATATCGCAATAAATGGTCTGGCGCTCTATTTTGTCAATATAAAGAAAATCCGAAAACCTCAAAACTTTGCTCTTAATATTAATCTTAAAAACGAATATTAGGACGGTTGTCTCCTTGCCTGCTATTAGGTTAGCTGCAACAATTCTTCCAGCATCAAATGTTAAATCTCCTTGTTGCTATTTTTGTTTCAGTCTTTGGTGAAGGTTATACATTATCAATCACCCGTTTAAGGTGGCGGATATATTTCTCAAAAGGCCTGATCCAAGAGGGTGTCTAACCATAACGCATTGTTTAGTCAGTGGATTGGTAACTGAAAGCCAAGGGCGGTAGCGTGCCTGAAAGCGTGTGAATCAGCCTCAATTATTCTGTCAATAGCCAATGGATGAATAAGCTTTTTTTAGGACTGATGCCAGTTATATTGCTAAATGATTAACTGCATTCTGATTGTCACCACGCCCCGCGCTTATTTTAATTGCACAGGATAATTACTCTGCCAAAGTGATAAATAATCAATGATGAAATCCAAAATGAAATTGATGCCATTATTGGTGTCTGTGACCTTGATGAGTGGTTGCACGGTCTTTCCCGGCAGCAATATGTCAACAATGGGCAAGGATGTGATTAAACAGCAGGATGCTGATTTTGATCTCGACAAAATGGTGAATGTTTACCCATTAACCCCACGTCTGGTAGAACAATTACGCCCACGTCCGAATGTTGCTCAGCCAAATATGTCTCTGGACCAGGAAATTGCCTCTTACCAGTATCGCGTGGGTCCGGGTGACGTCATTAACGTGACCGTCTGGGATCACCCGGAGCTGACCACGCCTGCGGGCCAGTACCGTAGCTCAAGCGACACCGGTAACTGGGTACAGTCCGATGGCACCATGTTCTATCCCTACATTGGCAAAGTGCACGTCGCGGGAAAAACGCTTGCTGAGATCCGTAGTGATATTACCGGCCGCCTGGCGCAGTACATTGCTGACCCGCAGGTGGACGTTAATATCGCCGCGTTCCGATCCCAGAAAGCCTATATCTCAGGCCAGGTCAACAAATCCGGCCAGCAGGCTATCACCAACGTCCCGCTCACCGTGCTTGATGCGATCAATGCCGCAGGCGGCTTAACCGACGGTGCTGACTGGCGCAACGTGGTGCTGACCCACAACGGCAAAGAGCAGCGCATTTCGCTTCAGGCGCTGATGCAAAACGGTGACCTGACCCAGAACCGTCTCCTCTATCCGGGCGATATTCTTTACGTGCCGCGCAACGACGATCTGAAAGTGTTCGTGATGGGTGAAGTGAAGAAACAGAGCACCCTCAAGATGGACTTCAGCGGTATGACCCTGACCGAAGCGCTGGGCAACGCGGAAGGTATCGATCTGACCGCCTCCAACGCCAGCGGTATCTTTGTGATCCGTCCAATCAAAGGCGAAAACGCGAAAGGCAAGATTGCCAACATCTACCAGCTGGACATGTCCGACGCGACGTCGCTGGTCATGGCAACGTCGTTCCGTCTCCAGCCATACGATGTGGTCTATGTCACCACCGCGCCGGTTGCCCGCTGGAACCGTCTGATCAACCAGTTGCTGCCTACCATCAGTGGCGTTCGCTACATGACGGATACGGCGAGCGACATTCATACCTGGTAAGCCGCGATGTTTAACAAAATTCTGGTGGTATGTGTGGGGAACATTTGCCGTTCCCCCACGGCTGAAAGGCTGTTGAAAAATTACCAGCCTGCGTTAACGGTCGACTCCGCAGGGCTGGGCGCGCTGGTCGGAAAAGGTGCCGACGAACGTGCCGCAAGCGTCGCCCTTGAGCATAACCTCTCACTCGACGGGCACGTTGCCCGTCAGGTCTCTGGCCGAATGTGCCGGGAATATGACCTGATCCTCGCGATGGAAAAACGCCACATTCACGCGCTGTGCGATATCGCACCGGAGATGCGCGGCAAGGTGATGCTGTTTGGTCACTGGGATGGTGAGCGCGAAATTCCCGATCCGTATCGCAAGAGCCGCGAGGCCTTTGAGGCGGTATACACCTTACTAGACCAGTCTGCCCGCCAGTGGGCGCAGGCACTGAAAGCTCAGCAGGGATAACAATGACAGAAAAAACAAGACCTTCTGCCGCCCCGACGTCGGGCAGTGATGAAATCGATATCGGTCGCCTGGTCGGGACCGTTATTGAAGCGAAATGGTGGGTGCTGGGTATAACCGCCATCTTTGCCGTGGCGGCGATCGTTTATACGCTGTTCGCGACGCCTATTTACAGCGCCGACGCGCTGGTGCAGATCGAACAAAATACCGGAAACTCGCTGGTTCAGGATATCGGCTCTGCGCTGGCCAACAAGCCGCCGGCATCGGAGGCTGAAATTCAGCTGATCCAGTCGCGCCTGGTATTGGGCAAAACGGTTCACGATCTGGGGCTGGATATCGCGGTCACCAAAAACACCTTCCCGGTGTTTGGCGCAGGCTGGGATCGCCTGATGGGGCGCAGTAACGATACGGTAAAAGTGACCGACTTCGTGATTCCAAAAGGGGCAGGGGACCAAACCTTTACCCTGACCGTGCTGGGACCAAAACAGTATCAGCTGACCAGCGACGCAGGCTTCAGCGCGCGCGGCGAAGTGGGGCAGATGCTGACCAAAGAGGGCGTGAGCATCAGGGTTGGTGCCATCCAGGCGCACGAGGGCGGTGAGTTTACGGTCACCAAATTCTCGACGCTCGGAATGATCAACAATCTGCAAAACAACCTGACCGTCACCGAAAACGGCAAGGACACCGGCGTCCTGAGCATGACCTTCACAGGTGAAGACAAGGATCAAATCCGCGACATCCTGAACAGCATCACCCGTAACTACCTTGAGCAGAACGTTGAGCGCAAGTCAGCGGAAGCCGCTAAAAGCCTCGCGTTCCTCAGTAAACAGTTGCCGGAGGTGCGCGCCCGTCTGGATGACGCCGAGAACAAGCTGAACGCATACCGTCAGGATAAAGACTCCGTCGACCTGCCGCTGGAGGCGAAATCGGTTCTCGACTCCATGGTCAATATTGATGCGCAGCTAAACGAGCTGACCTTTAAAGAGGCGGAAATTTCCAAGCTCTATACCAAACGTCACCCGGCGTACCGCACGCTGCTCGAGAAACGTCGTACCCTGGAAGAAGAGAAGGCGAAGCTGAATGACCGCGTGACCGCGATGCCGAAGACGCAGCAGGAAATCGTACGCCTGACGCGTGATGTGGAATCCGGCCAGCAGGTTTACATGCAACTGCTGAACAAGCAGCAGGAGCTGAAAATCACCGAAGCCAGCACCGTGGGCGACGTGCGTATCGTTGACCCGGCGATTACCCAGCCGGGCGTGCTGAAGCCGAAGAAAGCGCTGATTATCCTCGGCAGCATTATTCTCGGCCTGATGCTCTCTATCGTCGGCGTGCTGCTGCGCTCGCTGTTCAACCGCGGTATCGAAAGCCCGCAGGTGCTGGAAGAGAACGGGATCAGCGTGTACGCCAGCATCCCGCTTTCGGAGTGGCAGAAGTCCCGTGACAGCGTCAAAACCGTTAAGGGCGTCAAGCGTTACAAACAGAGCCAGCTGCTGGCCGTGGGTAACCCGACCGACCTGGCGATTGAAGCGGTGCGTAGCCTGCGTACCAGCCTCCACTTCGCCATGATGCAGGCCAAAAACAACGTCCTGATGATGACCGGTGTCAGCCCGTCAATTGGTAAGACCTTCGTCTGTGCCAACCTGGCGGCGGTGGTGAGCCAGACCAACAAGCGCGTGCTGCTGATCGACTGCGACATGCGTAAGGGCTACACCCATGAGCTGCTGGGCACCAACAACGTTAACGGCCTGTCGGAAATCCTGCTGGGTAAAGGGGAGATCAGCGAGAGCGCCAAGCCGACCTCGATTCCGAAATTTGACCTGATCCCGCGTGGCCAGGTACCGCCGAACCCGTCTGAACTGCTGATGAGCGAGCGCTTCACGCAGCTGATCGAGTGGGCAAGCAAAAACTATGACCTGGTGCTGATCGATACCCCACCAATTCTGGCGGTCACCGACGCCGCCGTGGTAGGGCGTCATGCGGGCACCACGCTGATGGTTGCACGCTATGCGGTGAACACCCTGAAGGAAGTGGAAACCAGCCTGAGCCGCTTTGAGCAGAACGGTATTGAGGTGAAAGGGGTCATTCTGAACTCCATCTTCCGCCGTGCGACGGGTTATCAGGATTACGGCTACTACGAGTACGAATACAAGTCTGACTCTAAATAACAAAACACACCCCACACCCCTCACCCTAACCCTCTCCCCTGAGGGGAGAGGGGACTGCCTGGTGCGGTCTTTCACCCTCTCCCCTCCGGGGAGAGGGCCGGGGTGAGGGGCAGGAGGAATACATGAGCACACAACGCCCTTTGATTTCTATCTATATGCCGACATGGAATCGTCAGCAGCTGGCGATCCGCGCGATTAAATCGGTCCTGCGTCAGGATTACGATAACTGGGAACTGATTATCGTGGATGACTGTTCCTCCTCTTACGAACAGCTACAAAAGTTTGTCGAAGACCTGAACGACCCGCGCGTGGTGTACACGCACAACGCCATCAACTCCGGGGCGTGCGCGGTGCGCAATCAGGCGATTATGCAGGCGAAAGGGCAGTATCTGACCGGTATCGACGATGATGACGAATGGACGCCAAACCGTCTGTCGATCTTCCTGTCGCACAAAGCGCAGCTGGTGACCCACGCGTTTCTGTATGCCAACGACTATGTCTGTCAGGGCGAGGTCTATTCGCAGCCGGCCAGCCTGCCGCTGTATCCGAAATCACCGTATTCCCGCCGCCTGTTCTACAAGCGCAACATTATCGGCAACCAGGTGTTTACCTGGGCCTGGCGCTTTAAGGAGTGTCTGTTCGATACCGAGCTGAAGGCCGCACAGGATTACGACATTTTCCTGCGGATGGTGGTGGAGTACGGCGAGCCGTGGAAGGTGGAAGAGGCCACGCAGATCCTGCACATCAACCACGGGGAGATGCAGATCACCTCGTCACCGAAAAAATTCTCGGGCTACTTCCATTTTTACCGCAAGCACAAGGACAAGTTTGACCGTGCCAGTCGGAAGTATCAGCTCTTTACCCTCTATCAGATCCGCAATAAGCGCATGAACTGGCGCACGCTGCTGACGCTGCTGTCGGTGCGTAACGGCAAGCGTCTGGCTGACGGGCTTCGGGGGAAATAATGTTTCTGGAAGATTGCCGCGCTAACAGCTGGAGCCTGCGCCCGTGCTGCATGGTTCTGGCCTACCGTATTGCGCACTTTTGCTCGGTGTGGCGCAAAAAAAATGTGCTGAACAACATCTGGGCCGCGCCGGTGCTGGTGCTGTACCGCATCATCACCGAATGCTTTTTTGGCTATGAAATTCAGGCCGCTGCCACCATTGGCCGCCGCTTTACCATTCATCACGGCTATGCGGTCGTCATCAACAAGTTCGTCGTCGCGGGTGATGATTTCACCATTCGCCACGGGGTGACAATCGGCAACCGTGGGCCAGACAGCCTGGCCTGCCCGGTGATTGGCAATAACGTCGAGTTGGGCGCCAACGTGGTGATGATCGGGGAGATTACCGTGGGCAATAACGTGACGGTTGGCGCAGGCAGCGTGGTGCTGGACAGCATTCCGGACAATGCGCTGGTGGTGGGCGAGAAAGCCCGCGTGAAGGTGATTAAATGAACATTCTGCAATTTAACGTACGCCTCGCAGAGGGCGGGGCGGCAGGCGTAGCGCTGGATCTGCACCAGCGCGCGCTGCAAAAAGGATTACAGTCGCGCTTTGTTTACGGTTACGGCAAGGGCGGCAAGAAAAGCGTCAGCCATGATAACTATCCGCAGGTGTTGAAGCAGACGCCACGTCTGACCTCCATCGCCAATATTGCGCTGTTCCGCCTGTTTAACCGCGACCTGTTCGGCAACCTGAATAATCTCTACCGCACCGTCACCCGCACCCGCGGGCCGGTTGTGCTGCACTTCCACGTGCTACACAGCTACTGGCTGAATCTGGAAGAGGTGGTAGCGTTTTGTGGCAAAGTGAAGGCGCACAAGCCGGACACCCGTTTCGTCTGGACGCTACACGACCACTGGAGCGTGACCGGACGCTGCGCCTTTACCGACGGCTGCGAAGGCTGGAAAGATAACTGCCAGAAATGCCCTACGCTCAGCAACTATCCGCCGGTGAAGGTCGATCGCGCGCATCAGCTGGTTGAGGGCAAGCGTCAGCTGTTCCGCGACATGCTCTCGCTCGGCTGCACCTTTATCTCTCCAAGCCAGCACGTGGCAGATGCTTTTAATAGCCTGTACGGAGCAGGGCGCTGCCAGATTATCAACAACGGTATTGATGTGGCGACGGAAGAGATCCTGGCCGAACTGACGCCCGTAGCCATTACCACCGGCAAGCCGAAAATTGCGGTCGTCGCCCATGACCTGCGCTACGACGGCAAAACCAACCAACAGCTGGTGCGCGACATGATGGCGCTCGGCGACAAAATTGAGCTGCATACCTTCGGCAAATTCTCGCCGTTCGAAGGCGCTAACGTGGTGAATCACGGGTTTGAAACCGACAAGCGCAAACTGATGAGCGCGCTCAACGGTATGGACGCGCTGGTGTTCAGCTCCCGCGTGGACAACTACCCGCTGATCCTGTGCGAAGCGCTCTCCATTGGCGTGCCGGTGATTGCCACCCACAGCGACGCGGCGCGCGAAGTGCTGGAGAAATCGGGCGGTAAAACCTTCAGTGAGAACGAGGTGCTGCCGCTGGTGCAGCTGTCGAAGGCCGATATCGCGCAGGCTGTTTTTGGCACGGACCTGGAATCGTTCCGCAACCGCAGCCGCAAAGCGTACAGTGGACAACAGATGCTGGAGGAGTATGTCTCGTTCTATCAGAATCTGTAGTTATCTGCTGCTGCCGCTGATCTACCTGCTGGTCAACGTCAAGATTGCCCAGCTCGGTGAAAGCTTCCCAATCACCATCGTCACCTTCCTGCCGGTTCTGCTGTTGCTATACGTTGACAAGCTTAACCTCAAAAAGCTGATGATTGCGCTGGGGATCGGGTTTGGTCTGACGGCGTTTAACTACATCTTTGGTCAGTCGCTGGACGCCAGCAAATATGTCACCTCCACCATGCTGTTTGTTTATATCGTTATCATTATTGGCATGGTGTGGAGTATTCGTTTTAAAACTATCTCTCCGCACAATTATAGGAAAATCCTCAGGTTCTTTTATATTGTCGTCGGGCTGATTGTTATGCTTGCGGCATTGGAGATGGCGCAAATTATTCTCACAGGCGGCAGTAGCCTGATGGAAATAATTTCGAAATATCTTATATACAGTAACAGCTATGTACTGAACTTCATTAAGTTTGGTGGCAAGCGTACCACTGCGCTCTATTTTGAACCGGCGTTTTTTGCTCTGGCATTAATCTCAATTTGGCTCAGCATCAAACAGTTCGGTATCAAAACCCCCAAGACCGATGCTATGATTCTTGCAGGAATCGTTCTGTCAGGGTCGTTCTCAGGGGTAATGACGTTTATTCTGTTTTACCTGCTGGAGTGGGCGTTCCAGTACCTGAACAAAGAGGCGATTAAGAAAAAACTGCCGCTGGCGATCATTTCTCTGACGGTATTTTTAGTGGGCGTAATATTCGCCTTCCCGTACATTTCTGAACGTCTGGGTGATTTGGGAACGGAAGGTTCGTCGTCCTATTATCGCATCATTGGTCCACTGGTGATGGTGGGTTATTCCTTAACCCATATTGATGGCGTAGTAAGATTCGGCTCACTTTACGAATATGTTGCATCATTCGGAATCTTTAACGGTGCGGATGTCGGTAAAACCATAGACAATGGTCTGTATCTGTTAATTATCTATTTTTCCTGGTTCGCCGTACTGTTGACACTGTGGTATCTGTTTAAAGTTTTCAAAATGATGATTAACGCGTTTGGTGATAACCAGAACTTTCGCGTGCAACTTTATCTGTTCACACCGGTGTCGTTGTTTTTTACCGGGTCAATATTTAGCCCGGAATATGCATTCTTAATTGTATGTCCGTTTATTTTGCGCAAAGCGCTGAATATTACGAGCGTATGACGAAATGAGGTGATTTATGTTTCTTAGCGTCATTACTGTCGCCTTTCGTAACCACGAAGGGGTGGTAAAAACCTGGCGCTCGCTGCGCAACCTGGCGCGCGATCCGAGCCTCACTTTTGAGTGGATCGTGGTCGATGGCGGCTCGAACGACGGCACGGCGGAGTTCCTGGAAAAACTTAACGGTGAGTTCAACTTACGTTACATCAGCGAGAAAGATAAAGGCATTTACGATGCCATGAATAAAGGCATCAACATGGCGCAGGGGCGCTACGCCATCTTCCTCAATTCCGGCGACGTGTTCCATGAAGATGTGGCGCTGTTTGCACGCCAGCTGGCGCGCCAGAAAGAAGATGCCATGTTTATCGGTGATGCGCTGCTTGATTTCGGCGAGGGGAAAAAAGTGCTGCGCGGCGCGAAACCAGGCTGGTATATCTACCACAGCCTGCCGGCAAGCCATCAGGCTATTTTCTTCCCGATGAGTGGCCTAAAAAAGCAGCCTTACGATTTGCAATATAAAGTGTCATCAGATTATGCCCTGGCCGCCAGCCTGTACAAATCTGGCTACCCGTTCCGTCGAATTAAAGGACTGGTATCCGAATTTTCAATGGGCGGCGTGTCAACCTCGAATAATCTGGAATTGTGCCAGGATGCCAAAAACGTGCAGCGTAAAATATTACGCGTGCCGGGGTTCTGGGCGGAATTATCTTATTTCTTACGTCTGAAAACGACGGGTAAAGCGAAAGCCTTATATAACAAAGCCTGAGATATAAGGAAACGTAATGCAGGAATTAAATGGATTCTCCGTGCCGAAAGGTTTTCGGGGCGGGAGCGGTATTAAAGTTCAACTGTGGTGGGCTGTACAGGCAACGTTATTTGCCTGGTCGCCGCAAATACTGTACCGCTGGCGCGCATTTTTACTGCGTCTGTTTGGCGCAAAAATAGGAAAAAACGTAGTCATTCGTCCTTCGGTGAAAATTACTTATCCCTGGAAATTAACGCTTGGGGATTACGCTTGGGTAGGGGATGACGCGGTGTTATATACCCTTGGCGAGATTACGATTGGCGCAAATTCGGTGGTTTCACAGAAGTGTTATTTGTGCACCGGCAGTCACGATTTTATGAGCCCGCATTTTGATATTACCGCTTCGCCTGTTGTGATCGGTGAAAAATGCTGGCTGGCAACAGACGTCTTTGTTGCACCCGGTGTTTCTGTTGGCGATGGCACGGTAGTCGGTGCCCGCAGCAGCGTTTTTAAATCGCTACCGGCAAATAAAATTTGCCGTGGCAACCCCGCAGTGGTGATACGCGAACGCGTTGAAACTGATTAAATTCATAAGTAGAGGAATATAAACATGTCTAAAGTCGCTCTCATCACCGGCGTTACCGGGCAGGATGGTTCTTACCTGGCAGAGTTACTGCTGGAAAAAGGGTATGAAGTACACGGTATTAAACGTCGTGCGTCTTCATTTAACACCGAACGTGTCGATCATATTTATCAGGATCCTCACGCGGCGAACCCGAAATTCCACCTGCACTACGGCGACCTGACCGATACCTCCAACCTGACCCGCATCCTGCAGGAAGTACAGCCGGATGAAGTCTACAACCTGGGCGCGATGAGCCACGTTGCGGTCTCCTTCGAATCCCCGGAATACACCGCTGACGTGGACGCCATGGGTACCCTGCGTCTGCTGGAAGCGATTCGCTTCCTGGGTCTTGAGAAGAAAACCCGTTTCTATCAGGCATCTACCTCTGAGCTGTACGGCCTGGTGCAGGAAATTCCACAGAAAGAGACTACGCCGTTCTACCCACGTTCTCCGTACGCGGTAGCGAAACTGTACGCTTACTGGATCACTGTGAACTACCGTGAATCCTACGGCATGTACGCCTGTAACGGCATTCTGTTCAACCACGAATCCCCACGTCGTGGCGAAACCTTCGTGACCCGTAAAATCACCCGCGCTATCGCCAACATCGCTCAGGGTCTGGAATCCTGCCTGCACCTCGGCAACATGGACTCCCTGCGTGACTGGGGCCATGCGAAAGACTACGTGAAAATGCAGTGGATGATGCTGCAGCAGGAACAGCCAGAAGACTTCGTGATCGCGACCGGCGTGCAGTACTCCGTACGTCAGTTCGTTGAGATGGCTGCGGCACAGCTGGGCATCAAGCTGCGCTTCGAAGGCACCGGCGTGGAAGAGAAGGGTATCGTTGTTTCCGTGACCGGCCACGACGCACCGGGCGTGAAGCCAGGCGACGTGATTGTTCAGGTGGATCCGCGTTACTTCCGTCCTGCTGAAGTGGAAACCCTGCTGGGCGACCCAACCAAAGCGCACGAGAAGCTGGGCTGGAAACCAGAAACCACCCTGCAAGAAATGGTATCCGAGATGGTGGCCAAAGATCTTGAAGCAGCGAAAAAACACTCCCTGCTCAAGTCCCATGGCTACGAGGTTGCCATCGCGCTGGAGTCCTGAGAATGACAAAACAACGTATTTTTGTCGCCGGTCATCGCGGAATGGTGGGTTCCGCGATTGTCCGCCAGCTTGAACAGCGGGGCGACGTTGAGGTGATTGTTCGCACCCGCGACGAGCTGAACTTGCTTGACAGCAAAGCGGTGCAGGACTTCTTCGCCAGCGAACGTATCGACCAGGTGTATCTGGCGGCGGCGAAGGTGGGCGGCATTGTCGCTAACAACACCTACCCGGCGGATTTCATCTACGAGAACATGATGATTGAGAGCAACATCATTCACGCGGCGCATCTGCACAACGTGAACAAGCTGCTGTTCCTCGGTTCATCCTGTATCTACCCAAAAATGGCGAAACAGCCGATCGCCGAGAGCGAACTGTTGCAGGGCACGCTGGAAGCCACCAACGAGCCGTACGCGATTGCCAAAATTGCCGGGATCAAGCTGTGTGAATCGTACAACCGTCAGTATAACCGCGACTATCGCTCGGTAATGCCGACCAACCTCTACGGACCGCACGACAACTTCCACCCGAGCAATTCGCACGTGATCCCGGCGCTGCTGCGTCGTTTCCACGAGGCGACTGCCGAAAACGCCCCGGACGTGGTGGTGTGGGGCAGCGGCACGCCAATGCGCGAGTTCCTGCACGTGGACGATATGGCGGCAGCCAGCATTCACGTCATGGAGCTGGATCGCGAGGTGTGGCAGGAAAACACCGAGCCGATGCTGTCGCACATTAACGTCGGGACCGGCGTGGACTGCACCATTCGTGAGCTGGCGCAGACCATCGCGCAGGTGGTGGGCTACAAAGGACGCGTGGTGTTTGATGCCACCAAACCGGACGGCACGCCGCGCAAGCTGCTGGACGTGACCCGTCTGCATCAGCTGGGCTGGTATCACGAGGTCTCACTGGAGCAGGGGCTGGCCAGCACCTACCAGTGGTTCCTGGAAAACCAGCACCGCTTCCGGGGGTAATGATGTTTTTAAGTCAGGAAGATTTTGCCACGGTGGTGCGTTCCACTCCGCTCATCTCAATTGATTTGATCGTGGAGAACGAACGCGGCGAGTTCTTGCTGGGGAAACGAACCAATCGTCCTGCACAGGGCTTCTGGTTCGTGCCCGGCGGGCGCGTGCAGAAGGATGAGACGCTAAGCGATGCGTTTGAGCGTCTCACTCTGGCGGAACTGGGCCTGCAACTGCCGATGGCAGCGGGCCAGTTTTACGGGGTCTGGCAGCACTTCTATGACGATAACTTTTCGGGCACCGGGTTCACCACGCACTATGTCGTGCTGGGGTTCCGCCTGAAGGTGAGTGAGGCAGACCTGCGTCTGCCTGATTCTCAGCATGACGATTACCGCTGGTTAACGCCAGAGGCGCTGCTGGCAAGCGACAACGTCCATGACAACAGTCGGGCGTACTTCCTTGCGGAACGTCAGGCCGAGGTGCCAGGCCTATGAAAATCCTCGTCTACGGAATTAACTACTCGCCGGAGCTTACCGGTATCGGGAAATACACCGGCGAGATGGTCGAGTGGATGGCGAGCCAGGGACATGACGTGCGGGTGATTACTGCCCCGCCGTATTACCCGGAGTGGAAGGTAGGCGAACGCTATTCCAGCTGGCGCTACCGCCGCGAAGAGGGGGCTGCGACCGTCTGGCGCTGCCCGCTCTACGTGCCGAAACAGCCCTCGACGCTGAAACGTTTAATTCATCTGGGCAGCTTTGCCCTGAGCAGTTTCTTCCCGCTGATGGCGCAACGTCGCTGGAAGCCGGATCGCATCATCGGCGTGGTGCCGACCCTGTTCTGCACGCCAGGCATGCGCCTGTTGGGCAAACTCTCCGGCGCGCGCACCCTGCTGCACATTCAGGATTATGAAGTGGACGCCATGCTCGGACTGGGGATGGCCGGGAAAGGCAAGGGCGGCAAGGTGGCGAAGCTCGCCAGCGCCTTTGAGCGCAGCGGCCTGCACAACGTGGATTACGTCTCGACCATCTCGCGCTCGATGATGAACAAGGCGCAGGAGAAGGGTGTCCCGGCGGAGAAGGTGATCTTCTTTCCGAACTGGTCCGAAGTGGCGCGTTTCCGCGATGTGACAGACCAGGATGCGCAGGCGTTACGCGCGCAGCTCGGTTTGCCTGAAGATCAAAAAATCATTCTTTACTCAGGCAACATCGGCGAAAAACAGGGGCTGGAGAGCGTGATTGACGCCGCGCTTCAGCTGAGCGAACACCCGTGGATGTTCGTGATAGTCGGGCAGGGCGGGGGTAAAGCGCGGCTGGAAAAAATGGCCAGCGAGCGCGGACTGACCAACATCCGCTTCTTCCCGCTTCAGTCTTATGACGCGCTGCCCGCGCTGCTGAAAATGGCAGATTGCCATCTGGTGGTGCAAAAACGCGGCGCGGCGGATGCGGTGCTGCCGTCTAAGCTGACCAACATTCTGGCAGTGGGCGGAAATGCGGTGATTACGGCAGAAGCCGCAACAGAATTAGGCCAGCTGTGCAACAGCTACCCGGGCATTGCCGTTTGCGTAGAGCCAGAATCGGTTCCTGCGCTGGTGACCGGAATTGAGCAGGCACTCGCCATGCCAAAAGAGAACACGGTGGCACGTGAATATGCCGAACGCACGCTCGAGAAAGAGAACGTGCTGAGCCAATTTATTGCAGATATACGGGGATAAATCATGAGTCAAACCACTTTGTATCCGGTCGTAATGGCGGGTGGATCCGGGAGCCGGTTGTGGCCACTGTCCCGCGTGCTTTATCCAAAACAATTTCTGTGCCTGAAGGGGGACCTCACCATGCTGCAAACGACGGTTAACCGTCTGCACGGCGTGGAGTGTGAAAGCCCGGTGGTGATCTGTAACGAGCAGCACCGCTTTATCGTTGCCGAGCAGCTGCGCCAGCTGAATAAACTGACCGAAAATATCATTCTGGAGCCTGCCGGACGCAACACCGCGCCTGCTATTGCTCTTGCGGCGCTGGCGGCAAAACGCAGCAGCCCGGACTGCGACCCGCTGATGCTGGTGCTGGCGGCTGACCACGTTATTCAGCAGGAAGACGCCTTCCGCGACGCGGTTCGCGCGGCGATTCCTTACGCTGAGAACGGCAAGCTGGTGACCTTCGGCATCGTGCCGGATCTCCCGGAAACCGGCTATGGCTACATTCGCCGCGGCAGCGTTACGCCTGGTGAAGGCGACAGCGTGGCCTTTGACGTGGCGCAGTTTGTCGAAAAACCGAATCTGGAAACCGCCCAGGCCTACGTGGCCAGCGGTGAATACTACTGGAACAGCGGTATGTTCCTGTTCCGCGCCGGTCGCTATCTGGAAGAGCTGGAAAAATATCGCCCGGATATCTTACATGCCTGCGAAAAAGCGATGGCGGTGGTGGATCCGGATCTCGATTTTATCCGCGTGGACGAAGAAGCCTTCCTCGCCTGTCCGGAAGAGTCCATTGACTATGCGGTGATGGAACGTACGGCAGATGCGGTAGTGGTGCCGATGGATGCGGGCTGGAGCGACGTTGGCTCCTGGTCGTCACTGTGGGAGATTAGCGCGCATACCCCGGAGGGTAACGTCCATCACGGTGATGTGATCAGCCACAAAACGGAAAACAGCTACGTCTACGCCGAATCTGGCCTTGTCACCACGGTAGGGGTGAAAGATCTGGTGGTCGTGCAGACCAAAGACGCGGTGCTGATTGCCGACCGTAATGCCGTGCAGGACGTTAAAAAAGTGGTGGAGAAGATCAAGGCCGATGGCCGCCACGAACACCATATTCACCGTGAAGTCTACCGCCCGTGGGGCAAATATGACTCCATCGACGCTGGCGAGCGCTATCAGGTGAAACGCATCACCGTGAAGCCGGGTGAAGGGCTGTCGGTGCAGATGCACCATCACCGCGCCGAACACTGGGTAGTGGTGGCGGGAACCGCCAAAGTGACCATCAACGGTGAAGTGAAGCTGCTCGGTGAAAACGAGTCCATTTATATTCCGCTGGGTGCCACGCACTGCCTGGAAAACCCGGGGAAAATTCCACTCGACTTAATTGAGGTGCGTTCCGGTTCGTATCTGGAAGAGGACGATATCGTGCGCTTCCAGGACCGCTACGGGCGGGTGTAGCGCCGTCTTAACGCCGGAAGGCGCTTCGCTTATCCGGCCTACGAATGAATAAAAAACAATTAAGCCTGTTAACGGGCGGGCCAACTGTTGCCTGAAAAAGGGGTCATCATGGAAAAATTAACCTGTTTTAAAGCCTACGATATTCGCGGCAAGCTGGGCGAAGAGCTGAACGAAGACATTGCGTGGCGCATCGGCCGCGCGTACGGCGAATACCTGAAACCACAAACTATCGTGCTGGGTGGCGACGTGCGTCTCACCAGCGAATCCCTGAAGCTGGCGCTGGCGAAAGGGCTACAGGACGCGGGCGTCGACGTGCTGGACATTGGCCTTTCCGGTACCGAAGAGATCTATTTTGCCACCTTCCACCTGGGCGTGGACGGCGGTATCGAAGTGACGGCCAGCCATAAC
The DNA here is from genome assembly GCF_001729745.1 of Enterobacter hormaechei subsp. hoffmannii. Lineage (GTDB taxonomy): Bacteria > Pseudomonadota > Gammaproteobacteria > Enterobacterales > Enterobacteriaceae > Enterobacter > Enterobacter intestinihominis. The sequence continues at coordinate 2,870,622 of NZ_CP017186.1, read as the reverse complement.
CCGATGGACTACAACGGCATGAAGCTGGTGCGCAAGGGCGCGCGTCCTATCAGCGGCGACACCGGTCTGCGCGATGTGCAGCGTCTGGCCGAGGCCAACGACTTCCCGCCGGTGAACGAAGCGAAGCGCGGCAGCTATAAGCAGATCAACCTGCAAAAAGAGTACATCGACCACCTGCTGGGCTACATCAACGTGGCGAACCTCAAACCGCTGAAGCTGGTGATTAACTCCGGCAACGGCGCGGCAGGCCCGGTTGTCGATGCACTTGAAGCCCGCTTTAAGGCGCTGAACGTGCCGGTGACCTTCGTCAAAGTGCACAACACGCCAGACGGCAACTTCCCGAACGGTATTCCTAACCCGCTGCTGCCGGAGTGCCGCGACGACACCCGCAACGCGGTGATTGAGCACGGCGCCGATATGGGTATTGCCTTTGACGGCGATTTCGACCGCTGCTTCCTGTTCGACGAGAAAGGGCAGTTTATCGAAGGCTATTACATTGTCGGTCTGCTGGCGGAAGCGTTCCTTGAGAAAAACCCGGGGGCGAAGATCATTCATGATCCGCGCCTCTCCTGGAACACCGTCGACGTGGTGAAGGCCGCGGGCGGCGAGCCGGTGATGTCCAAAACCGGCCACGCGTTTATCAAAGAGCGTATGCGCGAGGAAGACGCCATCTACGGCGGCGAGATGAGCGCCCACCACTATTTCCGTGATTTTGCCTACTGCGACAGCGGGATGATCCCGTGGCTGCTGGTGACTGAGCTGCTGTGCCTGAAAGGACAGAGCCTGGGCGAACTGGTGCGCGACCGCATGGCGGCGTTCCCGGCGAGCGGGGAGATCAACAGCAAACTGGCACAGCCAGCCGAGGCCATCGCCCGCGTCGAACAGCACTTTGCCATTCATGCGCTGGAGATTGACCGTACCGACGGTATCAGCATGGCGTTCCCGCAGTGGCGCTTCAACCTGCGCTCTTCCAACACTGAGCCGGTGGTGCGCCTGAACGTTGAGTCCCGCGCCGATACCGCGCTGATGGAAGCCCGAACGAAGGACATTCTGGCGCTGTTGAATCAGTAAAAAGAAAACCTTACCCCTCACCCTAACCCTCTCCCCTTTGGGGAGAGGGCCGGGGTGAGGGGCGAGGGGAAAGGTTTAGAACTAAAGGAACAACGATGACAAATCTAAAAAAGCGCGAGCGAGCGAGAACGAATGCATCGTTAATCTCTATGGTGCAGCGTTTTTCTGATATCACCATCATGGTCGGCGGACTGTGGGCGGTGTGTTGGGTCAGCGGGCAGCCGTTCTTATACATGCACTTGCTGATGGCGTTGATTGCGCTGGTGGTGTTTCAGATGATCGGCGGCATGACCGATTTCTATCGTTCATGGCGTGGCGTCAAAATGACCACCGAACTGATGCTGCTGCTCCAGAACTGGACCTTAAGCCTGATTTTCAGCGCAGGCCTGGTGGCGTTCAGCCATGATTTTGATAATCGGCTTGTGACCTATCTCTGCTGGTATCTGTTAACCAGCGTTGGCATGGTGGTCTGCCGCTCGCTGATCCGCTTTGGCGCGGGCTGGCTGCGCAACCGTGGGTATAACCGTCGCTTTGTTGCCGTGGCGGGCGACCTGCCGGTGGGACAGGTGTTGCTCGACAGCTTCCGCAAAGAGCCGTGGTTAGGTTTTGAAGTGGTCGGCGTTTATCACGACGCGAAGCCCGGCGGCGTACCATCTGACTGGGCGGGCAGCTACGAACAGCTGATAGAAGACGCGAAAGCCGGCAAAATTCACAACGTCTACATCGCCATGCAGATGAAAGATGAATCCCGCATCAAGACACTGATGCGCGAGCTGGCCGATACCACCTGCTCGGTGATCCTCATCCCTGACGTGTTTACCTTCAATATTCTCCACTCCCGTATTGAAGAGGTGAACGGGGTACCGGTTGTTCCGTTGTACGACACGCCGCTGTCGGGGATTAACCGCGTGCTGAAGCGCGTGGAGGATATCGTACTTTCGTCCCTGATCCTGCTGCTCATCTCCCCGGTGCTGTGCTGCATTGCGCTGGCGGTGAAGCTCAGCTCTCCAGGGCCGATCATCTTCCGTCAGACCCGCTACGGCATGGACGGTAAGCCGATCATGGTGTGGAAATTCCGCTCCATGAAGGTGATGGAGAACGACAAGGTGGTGACCCAGGCGACGCAGAACGATCCGCGCGTCACCCGCGTGGGTAACTTCCTGCGCCGTACCTCGCTCGATGAGCTGCCGCAGTTCATCAACGTGTTCACCGGCGGGATGTCCATCGTCGGGCCGCGTCCTCACGCTGTTGCCCACAACGAGCAGTATCGCACCCTGATTGAAGGCTACATGCTGCGCCATAAGGTGAAGCCGGGCATCACCGGCTGGGCGCAGATTAACGGCTGGCGCGGCGAGACCGACACGCTGGAAAAAATGGAAAAACGCATCGAGTTCGACCTGGAGTACATCCGCGAGTGGAGCCTCTGGTTCGATATCAAGATTGTTTTTCTGACCATTTTCAAAGGCTTCGTGAACAAAGCGGCGTACTAAGATGAGCTTACGAGAAAAAACCATCAGCGGCGCAAAATGGTCAGCCATGACCACCATCGTCATCATTGGCCTCGGCCTGGTGCAGATGACGGTGCTGGCGCGCATTATCGATAACCACCAGTTTGGTCTGCTGACCGTCTCGCTGGTGATTATCGCCCTGGCCGATACGCTGTCGGACTTTGGTATCGCCAACTCCATTATCCAGCGCAAAGAGATCAGCCATCTTGAGCTGACCACCCTCTACTGGCTGAACGTTGGGCTGGGTATCTTCGTCTTTGTGCTGGTGTTCCTGCTGAGCGATGTGATTGCCGGCGTGCTGCATAACCCGGACCTGGCGCCGCTGATGCGCACCCTGTCGTTTGCTTTCGTGGTGATCCCGCACGGGCAGCAGTTCCGCGCGCTGATGCAGAAAGAGCTGGAGTTCAACAAGATCGGCATGATTGAAACCAGCGCCGTGCTGGCGGGCTTTACCTTCACCGTTGTCAGCGCCCATTTCTGGCCGCTGGCGATGACCGCCATTCTCGGCTACCTCGTTAACTCTGCCGTGCGCACGCTGCTGTTTGGCTTCTTTGGCCGCAAGATTTATCGCCCGGGACTGCATTTTTCGCTGGCGTCTGTTTCATCCAACCTGCGCTTCGGCGCGTGGCTGACGGCAGACAGCATTATCAACTATGTGAATACTAACCTCTCTACGCTGGTGCTGGCGCGCATTCTGGGCGCGAGCGTCGCGGGCGGCTACAACCTGGCGTATAACGTCGCGGTTGTCCCACCGATGAAGCTCAACCCAATCATTACCCGCGTGCTGTTCCCGGCGTTCGCCAAAATTCAGGACGATACCGAGAAGCTGCGTGTGAACTTTTACAAGCTGCTCTCCGTGGTGGGGATCATCAACTTCCCGGTACTGCTGGGGCTGATGGTGGTCGCCAGCAATTTCGTACCGCTGGTGTTTGGCGAGAAGTGGAACAGCATCATCCCAATCCTGCAACTGCTGTGCGTTGTGGGGTTGCTGCGCTCGGTGGGGAACCCGATTGGTTCTCTGCTGATGGCGAAGGCGCGCGTGGATATCAGCTTCAAGTTCAACGTGTTTAAAACCTTCCTGTTTATTCCGGCAATTATTGTGGGCGGGCACATGGCGGGTGCCATTGGCGTGACGCTCGGCTTCCTGCTGGTGCAGATCGTCAATACCGTGCTGAGTTACTTCGTGATGATCAAACCGGTGCTGGGCTCCAGCTACCGTCAGTACATCCTCAGCCTGTGGCTGCCGTTCTATCTCTCCTTACCGACGCTTGCGGTGAGCTACGGCCTGGGCGTGGTGCTCAACGGGCATCTGCCGCTGGCGGCGCTGCTTGCGGTGCAGGTCGCGGCAGGCGCGCTGGCATTCGGCGTGATGATTGTACTGTCACGCAATGCGCTGGTGGTTGAGATAAAGCGCCAGTTTTGCCGTAACGAAAAAATGAAAACGCTGCTTCGCGCAGGCTAATTTTACGAGGCCATTATGAAATTACTTATTCTTGGCAACCATACCTGCGGCAACCGTGGCGACAGCGCCATCCTGCGCGGTTTATTGGATGCAATTAACACCCTTAAGCCTGAGACAGAAGTGGATGTGATGAGCCGTTATCCGGTCAGCTCATCCTGGTTACTGAACCGCCCGGTGATGGGCGACCCGCTCTACAGCCAGATGAAACAGCACAACAACGCTGCGGGCGTGATGGGGCGCGTGAAGAAAGTGCTGCGTCGCCGCTACCAGCATCAGGTGCTGCTTTCTCGCGTAACCGACACCGGCAAGCTGCGCAACATCGCCATCGCGCAGGGCTTTACCGATTTCGTGCGTCTGCTGTCCGGCTATGACGCCATTATTCAGGTGGGCGGTTCGTTCTTCGTCGACCTGTACGGCGTGCCGCAATTTGAGCATGCGCTCTGCACCTTTATGGCGAAAAAACCGCTGTTTATGATCGGCCACAGCGTCGGGCCGTTCCAGGATCCGCAGTTCAACCAGCTGGCGAACTATGTCTTCGGCCACTGTGACGCGCTGATCCTGCGCGAATCGGTCAGCCTCGACATGATGAAGCGCAGCGAAATCGACACCACCAAAGTGGAGCACGGCGTAGACACCGCCTGGCTGGTGGATCATCAGGATGACAGCTTCCAGGCCAGCTACGCGGTACAGCACTGGCTGGACGTGGCGGCAAAACAGAAAACCGTCGCCATTACCCTGCGTGAACTTGCGCCCTTCGATAAACGCCTCGGCACGACTCAGGCTGCGTATGAAAAAGCCTTTGCCGAGGTGGTGAACCGCGTGCTGGACAGCGGTTACCAGGTGCTGGCGCTCTCCACCTGTACCGGTATTGACAGCTACAACAAAGATGACCGCATGGTGGCGCTCAACCTGCGCAACCTGGTGAACGACCCATCCCGCTACCACGTGGTGATGGACGAGCTGAACGACCTGGAGATGGGCAAGCTGCTCTCCGCCTGCGACCTGACCGTGGGCACGCGTCTGCACTCGGCCATTATCTCGATGAACTTCGGCACGCCAGCCATCGCTATCAACTACGAGCACAAATCCGCAGGCATTATGCAGCAGCTCGGTATGCCGGAAATGGCCGTCGATATTCGTCATCTGCTGGACGGATCGCTGGGTGCGATGGTGGGCGACACGCTCGGTCAGCTGCCTGCGATCAACGAACGTCTGGCGGTGGCGGTAAAAGCCGAACGCGAAAAAGGTATTGGCATGGTGAAATCCGTACTCGACCGCGTCCGGGAGGGGAAATGAAGGTTGGTTTCTTCTTACTGAAATTTCCGCTGTCGTCTGAAACCTTTGTGCTGAACCAAATCACCGCGTTTATCGATATGGGGTATGACGTGGAGATTATCGCCCTGCAAAAGGGCGATACGCAAAACACCCATGCGGCGTATACCCAGTATGGGCTGGAGGCGAAAACCCGCTGGTTGCAGGACGAACCCGCCGGACGGATGAACAAACTGCGCCATCGCGCCGGACAGACGCTGCGCGGCCTGCATCGCGCCTCGACGTGGCGGGCGCTGAATATGTCGCGCTATGGGGCGGAGGCCCGCAACCTGATCTTATCCGCCATTTGCGGGCAAACGGCCCAGCCGTACCGGGCCGATGTCTTTATCGCTCACTTTGGCCCGGCTGGCGTTACGGCGGCAAAACTGCGTGAGCTGGGGGTGATTGACGGCAAAATCGCCACCATTTTCCACGGTATCGATATCTCCAGTCGGGAAGTGCTGAACCACTACACGCCGGAATATCAGCAGCTGTTTCGCCGTGGCGACATGATGCTGCCGATAAGCAACCTGTGGGCCGGACGCCTGAAAAACATGGGGTGCCCGAGCGAGAAAATCGCCGTTTCACGCATGGGCGTGGACATGGAACGCTTCACCCAGCGACCGGTCAAGGTGCCGGGCAAGCCGCTGCAAATTATCTCTGTTGCCCGCCTGACCGAAAAGAAAGGACTGCACGTTGCCATCGAAGCCTGTCGCCAGCTGAAGGCGCGCGGCGTGGACTTCCACTATCGCATCCTGGGTATCGGGCCGTGGGAGCGTCGCCTGCGCACGCTGATTGAACAGTATCAGCTGGAAGACGTGGTCGAGATGCCGGGCTTCAAGCCGAGCCACGAAGTGAAAGCCATGCTCGATGAGGCGGATGTGTTCCTGCTGCCTTCCGTAACCGGTGCCGACGGCGATATGGAAGGCATTCCCGTGGCGCTGATGGAGGCGATGGCCGTCGGCATTCCGGTGGTCTCGACGTTACACAGCGGCATCCCGGAGCTGATCACCTCTGAGCATTCCGGCTGGCTGGTTCCTGAAAACAATGCGCTGGCGCTGGCGGACCGTCTGGCCGCGTTCAGCGATATCGATCAGCAGACGCTGATCCCTGTGCTGCAAAATGCGCGGCAAAAAGTTGAAGCAGAATTCAATCAGCAGGTGATTAATCGCCAGTTAGCGAGCCTGCTGCAAACGCTGTAACGCTGAGGTTGTATGCTGAATAAGATTACCCGACGCCGATTTGTCTCTTCTTTATCCGTCCTGGCTGCCATGCCGCTGCTGTCACCCCGCGCTGTGCGGGCGGCAACCGGGAAGACGGTTTCTGTCGATCGCTACAACAATAACGACTGGATCGCCGCCTTTAAGCAGGCATTTACCGAGGGCGATACCGTTGTTGTTCCCGCCGGGTTAACCTGTGAAAACATCAATACCGGCATTTTCATTCCTGATGGCAAAACCCTGCTGATCCGCGGTGCGCTGAAGGGCAACGGGCGCGGGCGGTTTGTGCTTCAGGAGGGCTGCAAGGTCATTGGGGAAGGAGAAGGGCGCACGCATAACATCACGCTGGACGTGCGTGGCTCCGACTGTGTCATTAAAGGGCTGGCGATGAGCGGCTTCGGCCCCGTCACCCAGATCTACATCGGCGGTAAAAAACGGCGAGTGATGCGCAACCTGCTCATCGATAACATCACCGTGACGCAGGCCAACTACGCGATCCTGCGTCAGGGGTTCCACAATCAGGTGGACGGTGCGCGCATTACCAACAGTAAATTCAGCCACTTGCAGGGTGACGCGATTGAGTGGAACGTGGCGATTAACGACCGCAACATCCTGATCTCTGACCACGTGATCGATAACATCAACTGCACCAACGGCAAGATCAATTGGGGCATAGGCATTGGGCTGGCCGGCAGTACGTACGACAATGATTATCCGGAACAGCAGACCGTTAAAAACTTCGTGGTGGCGAATATCACCGGCAGCAACTGTCGGCAGCTGGTGCATGTTGAAAACGGTAAACACTTTGTGATCCGTAATATCAAGGCCAGCAATATTACTCCTGACTTCAGTAAAAAGGCCGGAATTGATAACGCGACGGTAGCTATTTATGGCTGTGATAATTTCGTTATTGATAATGTCGATATGGTCAACAGCGCCGGAATGCTAATTGGCTATGGCGTGATCAAGGGCGATTATCTGTCGATACCGCAGAACTTCAAACTTAACGATATTCGCCTGGATAACCGACGGCTTGCCTATAAGCTGCGCGGGATACAGATTTCCTCCGGCAATGCCACGTCGTTTGTTGCCATCACCAACGTTGAGATGCAGCGGGCAACGCTTGAGCTGCATAACAAACCCCAGCACCTTTTCTTACGTAATATCAACGTGATGCAGGAGTCAACGACGGGACCGGCTCTGAAGATGAACTTCGATTTGCGCAAAGACGTGCGCGGGAAGTTTATGGCTAAAAACGAGACGTTGCTGTCGCTTGCGAACATAAAAGCGGTTAATGAAAAGGGGCAGAGCTCGGTGGATATTGATCGCGTTGATCAGCACGTGGTGAATACGGAACGGTTGAATTTTGCGCTGCCGCACAGGTGACGGTGGAAGCCTTAGGCGTATGCCATTCAATCTGATGTAACCCCTAAAAATTTGTTACTGAATTCAGCGGTTTTAAGGTTTATAATCCGTGAAATTACTTTGCAAGTTTTGTTTAATCAACAGCGCTACCTCAGGGAAAGAAGCGATTGCCAGAGGTTCGCCAAACACACATAACGCATTGAGTGGATTATGAACGATAAGGTTTTGTTTATTGGCGCGTCTGGTTTTGTCGGCACTCGTTTAATCGAGATTTCCAAGACTGATTTTGATGTTACTAACTTCGACAAACAGCAAAGTCATTTTTATCCGGATATTACTGTTTCCGGTGATGTTCGTAATCAGGATCAACTCGATCAGGCGCTTGCTGGTTTTGATACTGTCGTGCTGCTCGCCGCTGAGCACCGTGATGACGTTAGCCCAACAACGCTATACTACGATGTAAACGTACAGGGTACTCGTAACGTATTGTCTGCTATGGAAAAAAATTACGTTCAGAACATTATTTTTACCAGTTCTGTGGCTGTGTATGGTCTTAACAAAGTGAACCCTGACGAATCCCATCCCCATGATCCTTTCAACCATTACGGCAAAAGCAAATGGCAAGCGGAAGAAGTTCTGCGCGAGTGGTTTAATAAAGCTCCAGAGGAACGATCCCTGACAATTGTCCGGCCTACGGTCATCTTCGGTGAGCGTAACCGTGGAAACGTGTATAACCTGCTTAAGCAAATTGCAGGTGGTAAATTCGCCATGGTAGGCGCTGGAACCAACTATAAATCAATGGCTTATGTAGGTAACATTGTTGAATTTATCAAATTTAAGCTGACCAATGTTAAGCCGGGTTATGATGTCTACAACTATGTAGACAAACCAGACCTGAACATGAATCAGTTAGTTTCAGAAGTTGAGAAGAGTCTCAATAAAAAAATCCCTTCTGTTCATCTTCCTTACCCGCTTGGTATGTTAGGTGGGTATTGCTTTGACATTCTTAGCAAAGTTACCGGGAAGAAATATGCAATAAGCTCTGTGCGCGTGAAGAAATTCTGTGCAACTACACAGTTTGACGCGACCAAGGTACACCGCTCTGGATTTAAAGCGCCTTATACCTTATCTCAAGGTCTGGACCGTACGCTGAAGTATGAGTTCGTTCATGAGAAGAAAGATGACATCACGTTTGTATCTGAATAATGCCTCAAAGGTTGCGATTTGTCGGAAACAAAGGGCTTTGCGATTTTCGCGACAGGGTTTCCGATAATTCTGGGTCACACTTAATGCATACTCATGTTTAGTAATGTGAGTTTTAGCGCGAAACGTGATTTGCATAAGGCGTAGTAGACTTCTTGATCGGGCAATTTTCCTGATTAGGTCTATACTTCGTCAACCATTTTAAGGTGGAAGATAAAATGACCAATTTGAAAGCAGTTATACCGGTAGCGGGTCTGGGCATGCACATGTTGCCCGCCACAAAAGCCATTCCAAAAGAGATGCTGCCGATCGTTGACAAGCCGATGATTCAATACATCGTCGACGAGATTGTTGCTGCTGGGATTAAAGAAATCGTTCTGGTGACGCACTCTTCTAAGAACGCCGTCGAGAACCACTTCGACACCTCTTATGAACTCGAAGCGCTGCTTGAGCAGCGTGTTAAGCGTCAGCTTCTGGCAGAAGTTCAGTCTATTTGTCCTCCTGGCGTGACCATCATGAACGTGCGCCAGGCGCAGCCGCTGGGTCTGGGCCACTCGATTCTGTGCGCGCGGCCGGTGGTGGGTGATAACCCGTTCATCGTGGTTCTACCCGATATCATCATTGATACCGCCTCTGCCGATCCGCTGCGTTACAACCTGGCGGCAATGGTCGCACGCTTCAACGAGACGGGTCGCAGCCAGGTGCTGGCGAAACGTATGAAGGGCGATCTCTCTGAGTACTCTGTTATTCAGACTAAAGAGCCGCTGGAGACGGAAGGGCAGGTGAGCCGGATCGTTGAGTTTATCGAAAAACCCGATCAGCCGCAGACCCTGGACTCTGACCTGATGGCCGTCGGCCGTTATGTGCTGAATGCGGATATCTGGGCCGAACTGGAAAAAACTAAGCCGGGTGCCTGGGAGCGTATCCAGCTGACCGATGCGATTGCTGAGCTGGGGAAAAAGCAGTCGGTTGATGCTATGCTGATGACCGGCGACAGCTATGACTGCGGTAAGAAAATGGGGTATATGCAGGCTTTTGTGAACTACGGTCTGCGTAACCTGAAGGAAGGGGCGAAGTTCAGGAAGTGCATTGAAAACCTTTTACATGAATAAATAACATTGGTTTAAATTTCATCAAGTGGACAGGTCAATTTTGAAATGTTCACTTTTAAAATTTAAGGCTTATTACCTAGTATAATATGGGCATATTGGCCATTTATTAGTATCTACATCTAATGTATTGCATGAGTTTTATAATGTAAGTCGCACTCTGGTAGCTATCAAGCCAGGGGCGGTAGCGTGTGATATTCAGTGAGGAATGAATGAATACGGTTAGTTTGGTCATCACAAGTTGTGGAAGATTGGATCTTTTGGATCACACCATAAAATCCTTATGTGATAAATACAAGTTTGATCAAAAAATCATAATTGAAGATTCGGGTAAAAATAACGTAATCAAAGAAATCGAAAAAAAATATGGAGACGAATTCATTATAATCATTAATGAAAAAAATCTAGGACAAATCAAAAGTATCGACAAAGCCTATAAAACTGTAACTAGCGATTATATTTTCCATTGCGAAGACGATTGGTTTTTCTACAGAAATGGATTTGTTGAAGATTCTTTAGAAATACTAATGGAGTATCCAGATATATCAATGGTTTCGCTTCGTGACTGGGAAAAAGATGTATCTGTAAATTGTTTTCTTGAGCTGATGGAAAAATGCTCAACTAAGAATCAAATTATTTTCCATAAAATTAAGGGGCGGGATAAAGAAGTATGGGGCGGTTATTCTTTCAATCCCGGGCTTAGACGTACGAGTGACTATAAAGAAAAAGTTATAGCCTTCTCCAATATAGGCCATGAGAGAGAAATAAGTGAGCATTTTCTTCGATTAGGAATGAACATGGCGTTACTAGATGAAAGCGCTGTCGAACATATAGGATGGGATGCCCATATATTAAGTAAAAACAATCCGCATGAAAAATATTATTACTTAAAAAAACTACTACCAAAGAAAGCATTAAAAATAATTAGAAAAATTTTCAAATTAGTTAGAGATTAATTATGAAATATCAGTTCTTTTGGTCTTTTACGCCTAAAATATATGAGCTTTTATTAAATCTAACAATTGGAATAGCTATTATAAATTATTTGGGTCCCACTGAACAAGGGAAAATAGGGTTTTTAATAAATTTATGCATGTTGTTAAGTTTTTTAACTACTTTAGGTATAGGTCCAGTTTTTTCAAATTTTGTAAGCAGATCAAACAATTACAATCTAATTTCAGGAAAGTTCAAGGATAGTATTTCGCTTCGCTTTTGTGGCTATATTGTATTTTTAGTTATATCTTTTTTGCTTATTTATATAATAAAGCCCAATCTTTTAATTCTTGCTATTCCTTTTTTGCTAGGGAAATTTTTCTTTAGCCTCGATATTTATTATAATTTTGTTGAAGGTCAGGGGAGATTTAAAGATTATGCAATTTCAAAATTCTTTTCTTTGACATTAATAAATGGCTTCAGATTGTATTGTGTCGTTCAAAAACTTGATGTCTTTTGGGTAGCTGTTTCATACTTTTTAACTGACTTCCTTACCTTTTTCATGTATTTTATCTTTTTTGATAAGTTAAAGCTTTTAGGATTCCGTTTTAATTATAAAAAATCGTTAGTTTTATTAAAGATAAATTATAAGCTTGCTCTTTCAACGATAGTCATTAGTTTATTTACACAGTTAGATATTATCATAATTGGTGCAGTACTTGGCGATAAAGAAGCTGGGGAATTTTATGCATCAACAAGATTAGCTACTCCATTAGTATTTATATCAGCAATAGTAGTTAGTACTTTTTTTGCAAATTTATCAAAAAAATGGATACAAAATAAAGCTGATTATTATGAATTACTTTCCTTTATAGCTGGAGGTATCACTTTTATTTATATCTTAATAGTACTTGTAACAGTATTCTTTGGAAAAGAAATCTTTTACATGTTTTTTTCCGAAGAATATACTTCAGCTTATAATCTTTTTTTAATACATATTGCAAGCTTAATATTTGTTTTTCTTGGGCCAATTTCTGGGAAACACCTGATAATTCAACGCAATTATGCAGCAGAATTAAATAAAACTTTCATTGCATCAATAATAAATGTTATGTTGACATTGATCGCCGTAGTTGTGTATAAAAATATTTATTTGGTAGCACTGAGCACTGCTAGCGGTTACATGATTGCGAATTTCGGTTATTTTGTTTACAAAAAAGATTGGCCATTTATTGCTTCATTATTCCGTGGAGTCAATCCAGTATTTTTGGTGAGATATGCAAATAAAATCCTTTAATAACACAAATAGTATTTACGCGATAATAGCATCTTTTGCATTTTTTGCGTATGTGATGAATCCAAGCCTAAAATTTATATATAAATCGGCATTAATAAACTTAGTCCCATTTTTTATATGTTGTTTATTGCTTCTTCTTCTGGGATTTAAAAGAAGAATAAAAGTAAATTTCAATAAAGTTTTAGCAATTATATACATATGCTTTTTTTTTAGTATTCAATATATTTATTTTTTAAATTCAGCATTTTCTCTTGAAACATTGATTCGCGTAATTTCTGTTAACTTAGCATTTATATTTGGAATTGTACTAGGTGGAAGTTTTGTAAAAAAATATTGTGTTATATTTATGACCATATGGGCCATACTTCTTTCTTGCGCTAATCTCATGGGACTAATTAATTATTCCGATGGTATTGAGTATAATCATTTGAATTTTACTTTGCCTTTGGCAACTGTAGTAACATGGTATTTATTTAAAAGTTTTAATGTCAATAGTGAGCGTAACTTATCAAGACTTCTTTTAATTCTCTTTATTTTTTATAATATTTTATTTGCGGGGAGTAGAACCGCTATATTTCTACCTCTATTACTATGCGCTATACTTATGGTTATTTTCAGGAAACATATTTCTGCGAAAAAAGTAATATTACTACTATCAATATTTGGTTTGATTGTCTTATTATCCTTGCCGTTTATAATTAATAACCTAAGTGGTTATTTCATAAATAAAATGCAAAGTATGGAGCAATTTAGTAATGATAGTAGATACGAACTATACTCCCAGTGTATTAAGATTATTTTAGACAATCCATTTGGTATAGGCTATGGTAATTACACGAACTATATAACTGAACCTTATCCACATAATATTTTACTTGAAATTGCATTAAATTCTGGCTTGATTGGTTGTTTTTTATTTATGTTTTACATTGTTTATATACTATCTAAGGCTATAAACAAATGTAAGAGAAATTACTGTGAATTTAGTTTGTTCGCAATTGTTTTGTTTTGCTATTCATTTATGAGTTGGATGATTTCGAATGATTTTGCGAGTAGTAGTGTAGTATTTTTTCTTTTAGGTGTGGTCAGTTATAATGCTTTAACTACTGAAAAAAATGAGATTAAAGAAAATGTTTACTGTTGTAATAACCACTAAAGATAGAAAATCATACTTATTAAGAGCTGTTCAAAGTATCGTTAATTCTAGTATCTTACCATATGATATTGTAATTGTTAATGATGGTGGTATAGAGATTGCTGAACAAGACCTGCCACCTACTTCTATAAAATATATTATAATAAATAACAAAGCTTCTAAAGGTGCCAACTATTCCAGAAATCTTGGTATCGATACGGCCGAAACAAATTTAATTTTTTTATTAGATGATGATGATGCCTTTTATCCTCATACCTTTAAAAAAAGGCTCGATTTGATAAACAAAAATCCAGATGTCGGCATAGTTTTTACAGGTGTTGATATTGTTAGCAGTAAGAACCTGACAAAAATTTCTAGGAAAGTTAAGTGCAAATCAGATGTTGTTACACAATCAGACCTCCTAAAATCAGGTAATCTGATCGGTTCGACGTCTCGTGCACTAATTCGAAAAGAGATATTTGAAAGCGCGGGGCGGTTTGATGTTAATCTTAAATGTCTGCAAGATTACGACCTTTGGATTCGAATGTCTTCCTTGTCAAAAGTCTTGAATGATCATGATTATGGTGTTCTGTACACTGTTCATGAAGACGGAAAACAAATTAGTTCCAATTATTGTAGATATCTTGAAGCAGGTAATTACCTCTTAAATAAGTATAATCAATACATTGATGGAAAACTTAAACGCGCATTCAAAGCTAATATCTATCTTCGAGTGGCCATTTCAGCTTCATCTAGTTCTGAAAAAGATAAGATCAAATATGGTTTTTTATCACTTATCAACAATTTCAGTTTAAAAGCCTCAGTGTTGTGTTTGATTCCTGGTAAAATAATCAAAAAATTTTATAAATACGCGTAACGAGAAAAACTATGCATGCTTTTCTTATTCAAACCCATAAATTTACTGTCCAGTTTGCCACATTATGTAAACTTTTAAATGAGCATGGTAATGTCTATATTCATGTAGATGCTAAATATGAAGATATTTATCAAGCTATAAAAAATTTCGTTCAGGATGAAAAACTAACCAAGATCACAGTTCTTGAAGACAGGCAAAAAATTTTTTGGGGACATTATTCTCAACTAAAAGCCATTTACGCACTACTCAAAGAGTCGTTCAAAATTTGTGAGAATAAATATTTCACTCATATAAGTGGCGAATGCTTTCCATTGAAAAATTTATCTCTTTTTATTGCTGAAGTTAATAATAAAAACAAAAATCTAATAAGCTATTCCAATCAAGAAAAAATGAGATTTAGAGTCGAGAACTTAAACTTATTTGTTAATTCCTCAATCTTTTCTAAGAAAGTTTTAATACGTAAGTTATCTCTCTTTTTAGGTTTTTTATTAGCCTTTTTTGGTATAAAAAATACTACTTTTCATGGTCAGAAAATTTATAAAGGCTCTCCTTGGTTTACATTAAAGAGAGAAACCGTTTCTTGGTTACTCAACAGTAATATCGACAAAAAAATAAGTAAAATGGATAAAAGCGTATGTGCTGATGAGGTTTTTTTTCATACGCTTATTGCTAATTCAATTTGGAAGAAAGAAATAGTTTCCGACAATTTGTTTTATATAAAATGGACTGGCTCTAAAAATCCACTATATTTGAAACATGATGAGGACTTCCCTTTGGATAGGTTTTGGGGGAGAAAGTTTTCGATGAATGAAGAAGAGCTTATAATTTTTCTCAATAAGCATCATGAAATAAATGGTAAGGACTTTGTGAATGACTGATTTTTCTGTCTTAATGTCTATCTATAGTCGCGAGAAAGTAGAATATTTAAGAAGTTGTCTAGATAGCCTCGCAAAACAAACTTCTCCTGCAAATGAAATAATTATCGTGATCGATGGACCGATTTCAGATAAGTTAAATAATGAAATTGCAATGTGGAGTGAAAAATTACCTATTAAGACAGTAAATATCAAAGAAAATGTTGGTCTCGGTTCTGCATTGAATATTGGTTTGCAATATTGTTCTAATGACCTAGTGGCTCGCATGGACACCGATGATATATGCGAACAAAACCGTTTTTCATTGCAATTAAGTAAATTTAATGAAAATGTTAATCTGCAATTATTAGGCGGTGCCATAGAAGAATACGACGAATCCATGACTATTGTTAAAGGCATAAGGAAAACTCCGGAAAATTATGCAGATATATTAGCTTTTGCTAAGAAAAGGAATCCCTTTAATCATATGACGGTTATGTTTAAAAAATCAATAATACAAGAAGTAGGTGGTTACCAACATCATTTGTTTATGGAAGACTACAATCTTTGGTTAAGAGTATTGGCGAGTGGAAGAATAGTCCAGAACTTATCGGATGTTTTAGTTAAGGTACGCGGTGGGGACGGAATGATTAAAAGGCGTAAGGGAACTGCCTATATAAAAAGTGAAATTCAACTTTTTCATTTAAAAAATAAACTGAAAATTGTTCGATGGTATAATGGTTTAATTACCTTGGCGTTAAGGGTCTTTGTTCGTCTTTTACCATTAAGTATTCTTAGGGATATTTATTCATATATGCGTGCCACCAAATAATGGGAAATATTATTTTTACAAAGAGACTCAAGAAGTTCTTGATTGACACTACGAAATTAATTAATTTATATGCTATGAGTTTCATTTTAATGCAGTAGTTACAGCGAATCACCTGACAGGAGCACTAAATGTCCAAACAACAGATCGGCGTTATCGGTATGGCGGTGATGGGGCGCAATCTAGCGCTTAACATCGAAAGTCGTGGTTATACCGTCTCCATTTTCAACCGCTCTCGTGATAAGACCGAAGAAGTCATCGCTGAGAATCCAGGCAAGAAACTGGTTCCTTTCTATACGGTTAAAGAGTTCGTTGAGTCTCTCGAAACACCTCGTCGTATCCTGTTAATGGTGAAAGCGGGCGCAGGTACCGATGCAGCTATCGATTCACTGAAACCGTATCTGGATAAAGGCGACATCATTATTGATGGTGGCAACACCTTCTTCCAGGACACCATTCGTCGTAACCGTGAACTGTCTGCTGAAGGTTTCAACTTCATTGGTACCGGCGTATCCGGTGGTGAAGAGGGCGCTCTGAAAGGTCCATCAATCATGCCTGGCGGTCAGAAAGAAGCGTACGAATTGGTTGCGCCAATCCTGACTAAAATCGCAGCCGTAGCTGAAGACGGCGAGCCGTGCGTGACCTATATCGGTCCTGATGGCGCTGGTCATTACGTGAAAATGGTTCACAACGGCATTGAATACGGCGATATGCAGCTGATTGCTGAAGCCTACTCTCTGCTGAAGGGCGGTCTGAATCTCTCCAACGAGGAGCTCGCAAAGACCTTCACCGAGTGGAACAAAGGCGAGCTGAACAGCTACCTGATCGACATCACCAAAGATATCTTCACCAAGAAAGATGAAGAGGGTAAATACCTGGTTGATGTGATTCTGGATGAAGCGGCGAACAAAGGTACCGGTAAATGGACCAGCCAGAGCTCTCTGGATCTGGGTGAGCCATTATCTCTGATCACCGAATCCGTATTTGCACGTTATATCTCTTCTCTGAAAGAGCAGCGCGTTGCGGCATCCAAAGTGTTGTCCGGCCCGCAGGCTAAACCAGCTGGTGACAAAGCTGAATTCGTTGAAAAAGTCCGTCGTGCACTGTACCTGGGTAAAATCGTCTCTTACGCGCAGGGCTTCTCTCAGCTGCGTGCAGCTTCAGACGAGAACAACTGGGATCAGAACTACGGTGAGATTGCGAAGATCTTCCGTGCCGGCTGTATCATTCGCGCCCAGTTCCTGCAAAAAATCACCGATGCCTATGCTGAAAATGCGGGTATCGCCAACCTTCTGCTGGCGCCTTACTTCAAGCAGATTGCAGACGAATATCAGCAGGCGCTGCGTGATGTTGTTGCGTACGCGGTGCAGAATGGTATCCCGGTTCCAACCTTCTCCGCTGCGGTGGCGTACTACGACAGCTATCGTGCTGCCGTTCTGCCAGCGAACCTGATTCAGGCACAGCGTGACTACTTCGGTGCGCATACTTATAAGCGTACGGATAAAGAAGGTGTGTTCCACACCGAATGGCTGGATTAATATACGGTTAGCCATGCCATCAAGCCCGGTAGCGATACCGGGCTTTTTTATCTTACCCGATCCACCTACTGTTTAATGGAATAGATTGCGTGAAAATTCTAGTTACTGGCGGTGCCGGTTTTATCGGTTCCGCGGTTATCCGACATATTATTAGCAATACTCGGGATAGCGTTGTTAACGTTGATAAATTGACCTATGCCGGTAATCTGGAATCCTTGCGTGAAGTAAGCGATAGCGAGCGCTATGTTTTTGAGCATGCCGATATATGTGATAAAGAGGCAATGGCGCGTATTTTTGCTACCCATCAGCCTGATGCGGTAATGCACCTGGCTGCCGAGAGCCATGTCGACCGTTCTATTACCGGTCCCGCTGCGTTTATTGAAACCAATATTGTTGGCACGTATAACCTGTTAGAAACGAGCCGTGCTTACTGGTCTTCACTGGATGAGACAGCAAAATCTACTTTCCGTTTCCATCACATTTCAACTGATGAGGTTTACGGCGATCTGCCTCATCCCGATGAACATTCTGATTCCACCCCGTTACCGCTGTTTACCGAGAACACAGCGTACCAGCCAAGCAGCCCTTACTCAGCGTCAAAAGCGTCCAGCGACCATTTAGTTCGAGCCTGGATACGCACCTATGGTTTACCTGGGATTGTGACAAATTGTTCGAATAATTATGGCCCATACCACTTTCCTGAAAAGCTGATCCCTCTTGTTATCCTTAATGCGCTGGATAATAAACCATTGCCGATTTACGGTAAGGGCGATCAAATCCGTGACTGGTTATACGTTGAAGATCATGCTCGTGCACTGTATACGGTTCTGACCACGGGTAAGCCGGGCGAAACCTATAATATTGGCGGCCATAACGAGAAGAAAAATATTGAAGTCGTTCAGACCATTTGTGATCTGCTCGATGACATGGTACCGAAAGAAACATCCTATCGCGCACAAATTACTTATGTAGCGGATCGTCCTGGACACGACAAACGTTATGCAATTGATGCTCATAAAATTAGCGACGAGCTCGGATGGACTCCTGTGGAAACCTTTGAAAGCGGCATCCGTAAAACGGTTGAATGGTATTTAAATAACCAGGAGTGGGTATTGAATGTGAAAAGTGGCGCCTATAAGAGCTGGATTGAGCAGAATTATGGGGAGCGTAAGTAAATGACGAAACGTAAAGGGATTATATTAGCTGGCGGATCGGGTACACGTCTTTATCCCGTGACAATGGCCGTAAGTAAGCAATTGTTGCCAATTTACGATAAGCCAATGATCTATTATCCGCTCTCTACGCTTATGCTGGCAGGTATACGGGATATTCTGATTATCAGCACGCCTCAGGACACTCCGCGTTTTGAACAACTGCTCGGAAACGGTAGTCAGTGGGGATTGCATATCCAGTATAAAGTGCAACCAAGTCCTGATGGACTGGCACAAGCTTTTATTCTGGGTGAAGAGTTTATCGGTGAGGATAATTGTGCGCTGGTATTAGGCGATAATATTTTTTACGGACACGATCTCCCCAGACTGCTTGAAGGCGCAGCAAGCCAGCAAGAGGGTGCGACCGTATTCGCCTATCATGTCAGCGACCCGGAACGCTATGGCGTCGTTGAGTTTGATAAAGACGGTGCTGCAATTGGTCTTGAGGAGAAGCCTCAGCAACCCAAGAGTAATTACGCAATAACCGGTCTTTATTTTTACGACAACGATGTGGTTGAGATGGCCAAAAGTTTAACGCCGTCCGAGCGAGGTGAACTCGAAATTACCGACATCAACCGCATCTATATGCAGCAGGGACGATTGTCTGTCGCGATGATGAGGCGCGGTTACGCCTGGCTGGATACCGGAACGCATCAGAGTATGATCGAGGCAAGCAATTTTATCGCCACAATTGAAGAGCGACAGGGGCTAAAAGTTTCATGTCCTGAAGAGATTGCGTTCCGACGAGGTTTTATTGATGCCGAACAACTTCGGGTACTCGCTGAACCATTGAAAAAGACAGGGTATGGTCAGTATCTGCTGAATCTGATCAAGGGATTAGTCTGATTTGACGAAGTAAGCAGTTTTCCTCTGCTTGCTCTCGACTGCCCTTCAACGTCTTATTGTCGCTGTAAAACAGGTACTTTGCTTAGTGTTACGACAGGACTTTTTGTTGAGCAAAAACATTTTTCAAAAAACCTGAAACCTTGACAGCGAATGAAGGTTAGCGATAAAAAACGCTTAGTTAATCATTGTGGTGACTGTGTTATGGTCATCAAAAACTCAAACGTGTAGAAGTCAAACAAATGAAAATAACCATCTCCGGAACAGGCTATGTTGGTCTCTCAAACGGTATTCTGATTGCACAAAACCATGAAGTGGTTGCGCTGGATATCATGCAGGCAAAAGTGGACATGCTTAACCAGAAGAAGTCCCCGATCGTCGATAAAGAAATTGAAGAATACCTCGCGACCAAACCGCTGAACTTCCGCGCTACCACGGACAAAGAAGATGCTTACCGCGATGCGGATTTCGTCATCATCGCCACGCCAACCGACTACGATCCTAAAACCAACTACTTCAATACCTCTACCGTTGAAGCGGTGATTAAAGATGTTACGGCAATCAACCCGAACGCAGTGATGATCATCAAGTCGACAATTCCAGTGGGTTTCACCAAATCGATTAAAGAAGAGTTGGGTATTGATAATGTCTTCTTCTCGCCGGAATTTCTCCGCGAGGGCAGGGCGTTATACGATAACCTGCACCCATCCCGTATCGTGATTGGCGAGCGTTCCGAGCGTGCAGAACGTTTTGCTGCGTTGCTTCAGGAAGGCGCGATCAAAAAAGATATTCCGGTCCTGTTCACCGATTCAACCGAGGCAGAGGCCATTAAGCTCTTCGCCAATACCTATCTGGCGATGCGTGTGGCTTACTTCAACGAACTTGACAGCTATGCCGAGAGCTTAGGTCTGAACACCCGTCAGATCATCGAAGGCGTGTGTCTCGACCCACGTATCGGTAACCACTACAACAACCCGTCATTTGGCTACGGCGGCTACTGTCTGCCAAAAGACACCAAGCAACTGCTGGCTAACTATCAGGCGGTGCCGAACAACCTGATTTCCGCCATTGTGGATGCCAACCGCACGCGTAAAGACTTCATCTCAGATTCTATTCTCGCGCGTCAGCCGAAAGTGGTGGGCGTGTATCGCCTGATCATGAAGAGTGGTTCCGATAACTTCCGCGCTTCTTCCATTCAGGGGATCATGAAGCGTATTAAGGCGAAGGGCGTACAGGTCATTATTTATGAACCGGCCATGCAAGAAGACGAGTTCTTCCATTCGCGTGTGATCCGCGATCTGGATGCGTTTAAGAAAGAAGCGGACGTGATTATCTCCAACCGTATGGCGGAAGAGCTGGCGGACGTGAAAGATAAAGTCTATACCCGCGATTTGTTCGGCAGCGACTGATCAAAATCGTGATATAAAAAAACCCGGCACTGTGCCGGGTTTTTTGTTTTTAAACGTTATAGAAGTTGCGGTACCAGTCGACGAAGTTTTTCACGCCTTCTTTGACTGAGGTTTGTGGTTTAAACCCAATAACGTCATACAGCGCTTTGGTGTCCGCACTGGTCTCCAGCACGTCCCCCGGCTGGATCGGCATCATATTTTTCACCGCTTCTTTGCCCAGCGCCTCTTCAAGCGCAGTGATGTAATCCATCAGTTCGACAGGTGAACTGTTACCGATGTTATACACGCGATACGGGGCAGAGCTGGTTGCTGGCGAACCGGTTTCGACCGTCCAGTCGGCATCGGCCTGAGGAATGACGTCCTGTAGGCGAATAATCGCCTCCGCAATATCATCGATATAGGTGAAGTCGCGCTTCATCTTGCCGTAGTTGTATACGTCGATGCTGTTGCCGTCAATCATGGCTTTGGTGAATTTGAACAGCGCCATGTCCGGGCGTCCCCACGGGCCATAGACGGTAAAGAAGCGCAGGCCAGTGGTCGGCAGGTTATACAGATGCGAATAGGTATGCGACATCAGCTCATTGGCTTTTTTGGTTGCGGCATACAGGGATACCGGATGGTCTACGGAGTCGTCAGTAGAAAACGGCATCTTACGGTTGAGGCCGTAAACAGAGCTGGATGATGCATACAGAAGATGCTGAACCTTGTTGTGGCGACAGCCTTCCAGCACGTTCAGGTGACCTACCAGGTTCGCATCTGCATAGGCATGCGGGTTTTCCAGAGAGTAACGCACACCCGCCTGGGCGGCAAGATGGATCACGCGGTCAAATTTCTCCTCAGCGAAGAGCGCGGCCATGCCCTCACGGTCCGCTAAGTCCAGCTTGTGGAAGGTGAAACTCTCGGATTTGAGCAGATCGAGGCGAGCGAGCTTGAGGTTTGGGTCATAGTAATCATTCAGATTATCAATCCCAACAACTTCATGCCCTGCATCAAGCAGGCGCTTGCTGACATGAGAACCGATAAAGCCCGCCGCGCCCGTAACCAGAAATTTCATAGCTTCCCTCATTCACAGTGTTCTTGTTGATGTCCCAGGACATCAGAATCCGTCTATGATAGCGCGTCGCACTTCACTTACATAACCCATCTTTCCGATATAACTCATCGGATTCTTATAGAAAAATCGCCAGCAACAGATACACTAAGGAAACAAGATTATTTTTGCCCTTTTTCATCTGTTAGGGATAGTATGACGCAAAACAACAACAACCTGGTCACACGCAACAATGACCCGGAGCAAATTGATTTACTGGATTTAGTGCTACAGCTGTGGCGTGGAAAGTGGGTGATTGGGGCATTCGTTGCTGCTTTCATTGTTCTCGCCGTTGTTTACATCACTGTAGCTAAAGAAAAATGGACATCCTCTGCCATCATAGCCCAGCCTGATGCGGCACAAATCGCCACCTATTCCAATGCGTTGAATATCCTCTATGGTGGCGCAGCGCCTTCCATGCTGGATATTCAGAATCGTGCTATTGGTCGTTTTAATTCCTCTTTCTCGGCATTAGCACAGGCGCTGGAGAATCAGGAAGATCCGGAAAAACTGACTATTGAGCCTACCGTAAAAGGGCAAAGTTTACCTTTAACCGTAAGCTATCAGGGCGAATCCGCTGATGCAGCTCAAAAGCAATTAGCTCAGTATATTCAGCAGGTTGATGAGCAGACGGCTAAAGAACTGACGCTTGACCTCAGAGATAACCTCAAGCAGCAGATCACAACCCTGAACGACTCCCTTCAGAACCAGGAGAAAGTAGCACAGGAGCAGAAAGATCTGCGTATCAAACAGATCTCTGAAGCTTACAAGAATGCGGAAGCAGCTAAGATTAGTACTCCACAGCTCCAGCAAACGCAGGATGTCACTCAGGAAACCATGTTCCTGCTGGGTACCGTAGCGCTCAAGTCAATGATTGATAACGAAGCGTCACGTCCGCTGGTCTTTTCAGGCGCTTACTACCAGACCAAACAAAACTTACTGGATATTCAGAACCTCAACGTTAACCCAGACACTATTCACGTCTATCGTTACGTCATGAAACCTAATCTGCCTATCCGTCGTGACAGCCCTAAAAAGGCCATTACCCTCATCCTTGCCGTTCTCCTCGGCGGGATCATCGGTTCTGCTGTCGTCCTTGGCCGTAACGCGCTAAGAAACTACAAGCCACGAGCCTGATTTACACACAAAAAAAGACCGGGTTTCCCCGGTCTTTTTTTATTTATGTCGTTTTCGCAAATTCTCAATCACCGTCGTTAAATCCAGCTCCTGATCCTGAAGCAGCACCAGCAGGTGATACATCAAATCCGACGCTTCGTTCGTCAGCTCCTCCCGATCATGCACGGTGGCCGCCAGCGCCGTTTCAACGCCTTCTTCACCCACTTTCTGCGCAATCCGTTTGGTGCCGCTGGCGTACAGCTTCGCCGTGTATGAGCTCTCGGGATCCGCTGATTTACGCTCTGCCAGCAGCTGTTCCAGCTGATAGAGGAACAGCCACTGATGGCTCGCCTCGCCGAAGCAGCTGCTGGTGCCTTTGTGGCAGGTCGGCCCAATCGGGTTGACCAGCACCAGCAGGGTGTCGTTGTCGCAGTCTGGCGTAATGCTGACCACGTTCAGGAAGTGACCCGAGGTTTCCCCTTTCGTCCACAGGCGCTGTTTGGTGCGCGAGAAAAACGTCACCTTGCCGCTGTCGAGCGTTTTTGCCAGTGCCTCCTGGTTCATGTATCCCAGCATCAGCACTTCGCCTGAAACGGCATGCTGTACAACCACCGGCAGTAATCCGTCAGTTTTTTCCCAGTCCAGCTGCGCCTGTTGTTGCTCTGTTAACATACCCTGATCTCCACGCCCTGGTCGGCCAGGTACGTTTTTAACTCACCAATATTGATAATCTGTTTGTGGAACACGGAAGCGGCCAGCGCGCCGTCCACGTTCGCATCGCGGAAGGCTTCAAGGAAGTGTTCCATGGTTCCCGCGCCGCCGGAGGCAATCAGCGGAACCTGGCAGACCGCGCGCACTTTTTTCAGCTGCTCCAGGTCGTAACCGTTACGAACGCCGTCCTGGTTCATCATGTTCAGAACGATTTCACCCGCACCGCGTTTTTGCACTTCCCGCACCCAGTCCAGCGTCTCCCATTGGGTGACGCGCGTGCGGCTTTCATCTCCGGTGTACTGGTTGACGTGATATTTTCCCGTTGCGGCATCAAACCAGGTGTCGATCCCCACGACAATGCACTGCACGCCAAAGCGATCCGCCAGACGCGTAATCAGCTCCGGGTCGGCCAGGGCAGGGGAGTTAATCGAAATTTTATCCGCTCCGAAAGAGAGAATTTTCGCCGCATCGTCAGCAGATTTAATCCCGCCCGCCACGCAGAAGGGTATATCAATCACCTCTGCCACGCGCGCCACCCAGCTTTTGTCCACCACACGGCCATCGCTGGAGGCGGTGATATCGTAAAATACCAGTTCGTCTGCGCCTTCTTCGGCATAGCGTTTTGCCAGCGGAACGATGTCGCCAATGATCTCGTGGTTGCGGAACTGCACGCCTTTTACAACCTGACCATCACGCACGTCCAGGCAGGGAATTATCCGTTTTGCCAGCATTGAATCGCCTCCTTCACCGTAAATTTGCCTTCCAGCAGCGCGCGACCCACGATCACGCCGCGTACACCGGTTCCGCGCAGAGCGGCGATATCCGCCAGGTCGCCGATACCGCCAGAGGACTGGAACGCCACCTGCGGATAAGGCGCGCAAACCTCTTCATACAGCGAGACGTTAGAGCCTGCGAGCGTACCATCGCGTGAAATATCCGTGCACAGCACATGCTTTAGCCCTACGGGGAGATACATCTCAACCAGCTCTTCCAGCGTCACGCCGGAGTTTTCCTGCCAGCCGCTGACCGCGACCTGCTTGTTACCCTGTTCGTCAATGCGCACATCCAGCGCCAGCACCAGCGCATCCGCGCCGAAGCGGCGGAACCAGCCCTTGACCGTCTCAGGATCTTTCACAGCGGTCGAACCGACTACCACGCGCGCCACGCCCGCGTCCAGTAAGGCGGCAACATCGGCTTCCGTACGCACGCCGCCGCCCACCTGCACCGGGACGTCCACGCCAGCCACCAGTGTTTTAAGCAGTGGGATCTGGCGTTTGGCCGGATCTTTCGCGCCGGTCAGATCGACCAGGTGCAACACCTCAGCGCCCTCCGCGGCGTAAGCTTGTAACCGCGGCAGCGGGTCGTTGCCGTAGTCGCGCTGCTGTCCGTAATCGCCCTGGTGGAGACGAACAACCGTGCCGTCAATTAAATCTAAAGCGGGAATTATCATCACATCTCCAGGAAATTTTTCAGCAGCTGCGCGCCGGCGGCGCCGGAGCGTTCCGGGTGAAACTGCACGCCATAAAAGTTATCTTTCTGCACGGCGGCGGTGAACGCCTCGCCGTAATTGCACTGGGCGATGGTGTAGGTATTCACGGGCATGGCGTAGCTGTGGACGAAGTAGAAGTACGCGCCGTCTTCGATTCCCTGGAACAGCCTGTTGCCCGCCTTCGGATAAACGCGGTTCCAGCCCATGTGCGGCAGCGGCAGGCCGTGGTCGGTCATTTTCGGCACGTCTTCTTCTATAATGCCCAGCAGATCGACGCCGTTGCTCTCTTCGCTGCGGCGGCCAAGCAGCTGCATGCCGAGGCAAATGCCCAGCACCGGTTGAGTACAGGCTTTGATGAGATCCACCAGCTCGCGCTCGTGGATCTGATCCATCGCCGCCTGGGCGGTGCCTACGCCCGGCAGAAAGAGTTTATCCGCGCGCAGCACCACGTCCGGATCGCGGCTCACCACCGGCTCGTAGCCGTGGCGCATAATCGCCGACTGTACGGAGTTCAGGTTGGCGCATCCGGTGTCCAGAATCACCACGTTCATTACAGCACTCCTTTCGACGAGGGAAGGGCGTCACCTTCCACGCGGATCGCCTGGCGCAGGGTACGGCCAAAGGCTTTGAACAGGCTCTCGACGCGGTGGTGATCGTTTTTGCCTTTGGTTTTCAGATGCAGCGTCAGGCCCATAGTGTAAGAAAGCGAGCGGAAGAAGTGCTCCACCATCTCGGTGCTGAGATCGCCCACGCGCTGGTAAGTAAAGTCGGCTTTATATTCCAGGTGCGGACGTCCGGAGATATCCATCGCGCAGCGCGCCAGGCACTCGTCCATCGGCAGAACAAAGCCGAAGCGGTTGATGCCGCGTTTGTCGCCGAGCGCCAGCTTCAGGGCTTCGCCCAGCGCCAGGCCGGTATCTTCCACGGTGTGGTGATCGTCGATATACAGGTCGCCCTTAACCGTGATCTCCATGCGGAAGCCGCCGTGAGTGGCGATTTGATCCAGCATGTGGTCGAAGAAACCGACGCCGGTGTGGATCTTGCTGCCGCCTTCACGATCGAGCCAGACCTTCACGTCGATCTGCGTCTCTTTGGTGTTGCGTTCAACGTGAGAATAGCGGTCGCGTCTGGTGAGCTGCTCGCTAATCATCGCCCAGTTTAGCGTGTCGCGGTTATAGCGCAGGCCTGCAATGCCCATATTTTCGGCCAGCGTGATGTCCGTGACGCGATCGCCAATCACATAGCTGTTCGCTTTATCCAGCGCCTCTTCCGCCAGATAACGCTCAACAAGCTTCACTTTTGGCTTGCGGCAGTCGCACTCGTCGGCAGGCATGTGCGGGCAGATCAGCACCTCGTCGAAGGCGATGCCCTGCGAGGTCAGCACCTGCATCATCAGGTTGTGCGGGCCGTCAAAGTCCGCCTGCGGGAAGCTGTCTGTGCCCAGACCGTCCTGGTTGGTGATCATCACCAGCTTATAGCCTGCTTTCTGAAGCTTCAGCAGCACCGGGATCACGTCGGGTTCAAAGGCCAGCTTGTCGAAACGATCGACCTGAAAATCGCTGGGTGGCTCCGAGATGATGGTGCCGTCACGATCGATAAAGAGATACTTCTGACTCATACTTTCTCCGCTTTCAGGGCGTCAATCACGCGCTGGCTCTCAGCGCGGCTGCCGACGGTAATACGCAGGCAGCCGCTCAGGGTAGGTTGTTTATTCTGGTCTCGTAAGATAATGCCCTGATCCCACAACGATTTAAATATCGCGCTTGAGGCGGTGAAGCGCACCAGGATGTAGTTGGTCTCCGAGTCGAACACCTGCTCCACGCACGGAATCGTTTTCAGGGCATCGACTAGATACTGACGCTCCTCCAGGATCTGCGCCACACGCTCGCGCATCGCGCTGATGCCCTGCGGGGCCAGTGCCTGTGCCGCAATATCGGCAACCGGCGTTGAGAGCGGATACGGGGCGATCACTTTTAGCAGCAGGTCGATAACCGCTTTATTTGCCAGCGTAAAACCGCAGCGAAGACCGGCGAGAGCGAAGGCTTTCGACAGGGTACGCAGCACGACGAGATGCGGATACTCTTCAATCCAGCCTGCCAGCGTCGCCTGCGGGCAGAACTCAATGTAGGCTTCGTCGGCCACAACCAGCGCTTTGCCGCGCGTCATTTCCAGCAGGGAACGGATATCCTGCGGATTGATAATCTGCCCGGTCGGGTTGTTCGGGCTACAGACAAACACCACCTTCACGCCGTCGAGGTTATCGGCGATGCCCTGCAAATCCAGTTGCCAGTTGTCGAGCGCCTGCACGTTGCGGCAGGCCACGCCAAAGGTTTCGGCGCTGACGCTGTACATCCCGTAGGTGGGCTGGCAGTACATCACCGCGTCTTTGCCCGGCTCGCAGAAGGCGCGGATCAGCAGCTCAATCCCTTCATCCGCCCCGCGGCTGACCAGCACCTGCTCAGGCTTCACGCCTGCATACTGCGCATAGTTCTCGATCACCGCTTTCGGCTGACACTCCGGGTAGCGGTTCAGCGTCTGCTGCGAGAGCTCAAAGGCCACCGCCGTGGGGTATTCGTTGGCATTCAGCCAGACGTCGCCGTTCCCGCCGAGACGACGCGCAGACTGATAGGGCGTCAGGCGACGGACATTTTCGCGGGCTAATTCTTCGATGTTCATGCTTGCTCCTTCAGGGCGGCAACGCGCAGCGTCACGGCATTTTTGTGGGCAGTCAGGCGCTCGGCGGCGGCCAGGGTTTCGATGGTCGACGCCAGCGAGGCAAATCCCTCGCGGGAGAGTTCCTGCACGGTCATGCGCTTCTGGAAATCCGCCAGCCCCAGGCTGGAGCAGGTTGAGGTATAGCCATACGTGGGCAGCACGTGGTTGGTGCCGGAGGCGTAATCCCCGGCGGATTCCGGTGACCAGTCCCCGAGGAACACCGAGCCTGCGCTGGTTATGCTGTCGACCAGATCGCGCGCGTTACGGGTCTGAATAATCAGGTGCTCAGGACCGTACTGGTTGGAGATGGCGATGCACTGGTCGATATCGCGAGCCACAATCAGTCGGCTGGCCGATAGCGCCTGACGCGCCGTTTCCGCACGCGGCAGGTCGGCCAGCTGACGCTCAACGGCCTCGCCCACGCGTTTTGCCATATCGGCATCTGGCGTCAGTAAAATCACCTGCGAGTCAGGGCCGTGCTCGGCCTGCGAGAGCAGGTCAGAGGCCACGAAATCAGGTGTAGCGCCGCTGTCGGCAATCACCAGCACTTCAGACGGACCGGCAGGCATATCAATCGCCGCGCCGTCCAGACGCTGACTGACCTGGCGCTTCGCTTCAGTAACGTATGCGTTACCCGGGCCAAAGATTTTGTCGACTTTGGGAACAGACTCCGTCCCGAACGCCAGGGCGGAAATCGCCTGCGCGCCGCCCACTTTATAGATCGCCTGCACGCCGCACAGCTTCGCCGCATACAGGATCTCATCGGCGATCGGTGGCGGAGAGCAGAGCACCACCTTCTGACAACCGGCAATACGTGCCGGAGTGGCCAGCATCAGGACGGTCGAAAACAGCGGGGCAGAGCCGCCAGGAATATAGAGGCCAACGGACGCCACCGGGCGCGTCACCTGCTGGCAGCGCACGCCGGGCAGGGTTTCCACATCCACCGCCTGCAATTTCTGCGCGGTGTGGAAGGTATCAATATTTTTCACCGCGACGGCCATCGCCTGTTTGATCTCATCCCCAAGGCGGCTTTCCGCCCCGGCGATCTCCTGTGCGGTGACCTGTAACGCGTCGACCTCAGTTTTATCAAACTTCGCGCTGTACTCACGCAGCGCGTCGTCTCCGCGGGCTTTGACGTTATCGAGGATCTCCGCCACGGTGCGGGTGATGCTCTCCGAGGCGGAAATTGCCGGGCGCATCAGCAGCTCACGCTGTTGCGCGTCGCTACAGGTATTCCAGTCGATGATTGTGTTAAAGCTCATGGTCGTTACTCCATCATCTTCTCAATTGGCAGCACCAGAATAGAACTCGCGCCCAGCGCCTTCAGTTTTTCCATCGTTTCCCAGAACAGGGTTTCGCTGCTGACCATGTGCATCGCCACGCGCTGCTGGTCGCCCGCCAGCGGCAGAATGGTTGGGCGCTCAGCACCTGGCAGCAGGGCAATCACTTCGTCCAGGCGCTCGGTAGGCGCGTGCATCATGATGTATTTGGATTCACGCGCCTGAATCACGCCCTGAATACGGGTCAGCAGCTTGTCGATGAGCTGCTGTTTGGCATCGGCCATCTCGCCGTCGCGCTGGATAAGGCACGCTTTGGAGCGGTAGATCACCTCCACTTCGCGCAGGCCGTTGGCTTCCAGCGTGGCGCCGGTGGAGACGAGGTCACAGATGGCATCGGCCAGGCCCGCGCGTGGCGCCACTTCAACAGAGCCATTCAGCAGACAAGATTTAAACTGCACGCCTTTTTGATCGAGGTAACGCTTCAGCAGGTGAGGGTAAGAGGTGGCGATACGTTTGCCGTTCAGCGCGGCCGGGCCATCCCAGGCTTCATCAACCGGCGTGGCCAGCGACAGGCGGCAGCCGCCGAAGTCCAGACGACGCAGGGTAAAGTAGCGCGGATCTTCGCCCTGCGCGCGGCGGGTTAATAACTCTTCTTCCAGTACGTTTTCGCCGATGATGCCGAGGTCAACGACGCCATCCATCACCAGGCCCGGAATATCGTCATCACGTACGCGCAGAATGTCGATCGGCATATTTTCAGCCAGGGCGATCAGGCGCTGGGTGTGCAGGTTGATTTTAATCCCGCAGCGGGCCAGCAGTTCGCGTGAATCATCGCTTAAACGGCCTGATTTTTGAATAGCTATGCGTAAACGTGAGTTATCTAACATTCTGTGTTCCTCGTTAACCTGTTTTAACCTGTCTGAATGCGGTCCAAAAAAAAGCCCCCGGAAGAAGATCTTCCGGGGGCTTTTTCATGCGTTCATGCACCACTGGAAGATCCAAACGTCTTCCAGCACACATCGCCTGAAAGACTAGTCAGGATGATGGTGATGATGGTGGTTTTTAAAAGGAACGCGTGTCATATAAATTCTCGTTGAATGCTTATGCATTTGATGTCTTTTAACCTAAACCAGTTGTACGCCATAAAGCAAGGGCTTTTTTTGATCATTAATTCATTTCATATTGATGGTATGAATTGTGCGTTCCATAAGGCTGGCGTAGCCTTATAACAGGCGTCGTTAAGCGGAGAATGTCATGAAAAAGGTCGCGATTGTCGGATTAGGGTGGTTAGGAATGCCACTGGCGATGTCATTAGCCGCGAAAGGCTGGCAGGTGACAGGGAGTAAGACCACGCGGGACGGGGTTGAGGCGGCGCGCATGTGCGGCATTGATGGTGTCGAGTTGCGTCTCGAACCCGAGCTTATCTGCGATACCGACGAGCTGGATGAACTGATGAATGTGGACGCGCTGGTCATTACCTTACCAGCGCGGCGCAGCGGGCCGGGCGAGACGTTTTACCTGCAGGCGGTGCAGGAGATTGTCGACAGCGCCCTGGCGCACCATATTCCGCGTATCATTTTCACCAGCTCGACCTCCGTCTATGGCGATATCGACGGTACGGCGAAAGAAAACACCGAGCGCCGTCCCGTAACCGCCAGCGGACGG
This sequence comes from Enterobacter hormaechei subsp. hoffmannii, assembly GCF_001729745.1. GTDB lineage: Bacteria > Pseudomonadota > Gammaproteobacteria > Enterobacterales > Enterobacteriaceae > Enterobacter > Enterobacter intestinihominis. The sequence continues at coordinate 2,839,381 of NZ_CP017186.1, read as the reverse complement.
GTACTGAAAGAGCTGGAAGACTGGCTGCACAATCTGCCTGGCACGCAGGTGGATATTTTACGCCTCGCCGGGCTGGTGGGGCCGGGGCGTCATCCGGGACGCTTCTTTGCCGGTAAATCCGCGCCGGATGGTCAGCACGGCGTTAACCTTGTACACCTTGAAGATGTTATCGGTGCAATAGAGCTGCTTTTACAGGCTCCGAAAGGGGGGCACATCTATAATATATGTGCGCCTTCGCATCCGCCACGCAGCACCTTTTATCCGCTGATGGCGCGCCAGCTGGGTCTGGCGCCGCCGGTGTTCAGTGAGGCGCAGGGGGAGCGCAAAGGCAAAATTATTGATGGCAATCGTATTTGCCATGAACTGGGATTTGAATATCAGTATCCCGATCCGCTGGTTATGCCCATGGAATAATTGCGCCGGCGGAGGCCATCGCACACCGCAAGGGGGCGAAGATGAAACCGCTGCTGGATGTTCTTGTTATTCTGGATGCGCTGGAAAAAGAGGGGAGCTTTGCCGCCGCCTCGGCGAAGCTCTATAAAACCCCTTCGGCTCTGAGCTACACCGTGCAAAAGCTCGAGAGCGATCTTAATATTCAAATCCTTGACCGCACTGGCCATCGCGCGCGTTTCACCCGTACTGGGCAGATGCTGCTGGAAAAAGGGCGTGACGTGCTGCATACGGTTCGCGAGCTGGAAAAACAGGCCGTCAAACTTCATCAGGGCTGGGAAAATGAGCTGGTGATTGGGGTTGATGATACTTTCCCTTTTTCGCTGCTTACCCCGCTTATTGAGGCGTTCTATCAGCGCCATAGCGTCACGCGGCTGGTTTTTATCAACGGCGTGCTGGGCGGCTCGTGGGACGCCTTAACGCAGGGCAGGGCGGATATCATCGTTGGAGCGCTGCATGAGCCTCCTCAACTGAGTGAATTTGGTTTCGCCCGGCTGGGCGTTCTGGAGCAGATCTTTGCCGTTGCGCCTCACCACCCGCTGGCGAATGAACCGGAGCCTGTTTCAAGACGCGTTATTAAAAACCATCGCGCCATTGTGGTGGGAGACAGCTCCCGCCCCGAGTGCGGCATTTCATCGCAGCTTCTGGATGAGCAGGAGGCCATCACCGTTTTTGATTTTAAAACCAAGCTGGAACTGCAAATAAGCGGCCTGGGGTGCGGCTACCTTCCCCGTTATTTAGCACAGCGCTTTATTGAAAGCGGCGCGCTGGTGGAAAAACAGGTTTTAGCGCAGAGCAGTAACGAATCGGTATGGGTGGGCTGGAATGAACAGACCGCCGGGCTTGCCAGCGCCTGGTGGCGAGACGAAATTTTAGCAAATAGTGCTATCGCCACAGTTTACACTCAGGCAGATGATGGGAAATCAAGCAGTTAGTAAAATTAATTTATGGGCAGGTTTCTCAATGTATTGCCTTTTGTATCTGGAATAGGGCAAAATGCCGCCGCTGCAAACAAATGAATAATCGACGATATAAAAGGCGTCGGTTATTTTTTTTTGCATGTACGAAACGAAACTAAAAACCAAGAGGCCGGGCTTCGTACCGGATAGATATTTACTAAAATCCGACAGTTGTTGTCGCTGAGGAAGAAAGAAATGGGGCAATTTTTCGCTTACGTGGCGGTTATCACCGTAAAGGAGAATAACTATGTCGCATAACGCAACTCCAAACACCTCTCGCGTGGAATTACGTAAAACGCTTACGTTGATTCCGGTTGTTATGATGGGCCTTGCCTATATGCAACCGATGACGCTGTTCGATACATTCGGTATCGTATCAGGCCTTACTGACGGTCACGTTGCAACGGCGTACGCCTTTGCACTGGTCGCCATTCTCTTTACAGCGTTGAGCTACGGTAAACTGGTTCGCCGTTTCCCGTCCGCAGGCTCTGCGTACACCTATGCTCAGAAATCCATTAGCCCGGCTGTTGGCTTTATGGTGGGCTGGTCATCACTGCTGGACTACCTGTTCATGCCGATGATCAACATTCTGCTGGCAAAAATTTACTTCGAAGCGCTGGTACCTTCCGTACCGTCGTGGATCTTCGTTGTGGCGCTGGTGGCCTTTATGACCATCTCTAACCTGCGCAGCATCAAGACCGTGGCTAACTTCAACACCCTGATCGTGATCCTTCAGATGGGGATTGTTGCGGTTATCGTTGGGCTGATCATCTACGGCGTTTCCCACGGTGAAGGCGCAGGTACGCTGACCAGCACCCGTCCGTTCTGGTCTGAAGGTGCGCACGTTGTGCCGATGATCACCGGGGCGACTATCCTGTGCTTCTCGTTCCTGGGCTTCGACGGTATCTCTTCTCTGTCTGAAGAGACCAAAGATGCCGAGCGCGTGATCCCGAAAGCGATTTTCCTGACCGCGCTGATTGGCGGCCTGATCTTCATCGGTGCGTCTTATTTCTTACAGCTGTACTTCCCGGATATCTCTCGCTTTAAAGATCCGGATGCATCGCAGCCTGAAATCATGCTGTACGTGGCGGGTAAAACCTTCCAGTGGGGCGTGCTGATCTTCTCCAGCGTCACCGTACTGGCATCCGGTATGGCAGCGCACGCGGGCGTTTCTCGTCTGATGTACGTGATGGGCCGTGACGGTGTGTTCCCAACTCGCTTCTTTGGTTACGTGCATCCGAAATGGCGTACCCCGGCGTGGAACGTGCTGCTGGTGGGCGCAATTGCCCTGCTGGCAATCAAGTTCGACCTGGTAACGGCCACTGCGCTGATTAACTTTGGTGCGCTGGTGGCGTTCACCTTCGTTAACCTCTCCGTGATTTCGCAGTTCTGGATCCGTGAGAAGCGCAACAAGACGCTGAAGGACCACATCAACTATCTGGTGCTGCCAGTGTGTGGTGCCCTGACGGTGGGCGCCCTGTGGATCAACCTGGAAGAGAGCTCAATGGTTCTGGGTCTGATCTGGGGTGCAATCGGTCTGATTTACCTGGCTTGCGTAACGAAGAGCTTCCGCAACCCGGTTCCTCAGTACGAAGACGTCGCGTAAGACTGTGTCGGGTGGCGGCTATGCTCAACCCGACCTACAGTTTTGTAGGCCGGGTAAGCGTTAGCGCCACCCGGCAAAAAAAAAGCCGGAGACATCGCCTCCGGCTTTTTTGTACCCGCTACTCAGACAATTTCTTGCGCGTATTGGAACAGCGCTTTCAGCAGCGCCTGTTTCTCAGCATCCCCTTCATACTGGCCGTAAAGCATCTCCAGCTCCTGGGCATAGCTATTAAGAAACTCCGGTGTAAACACGTTGCGCCGATGCTGTAACCAGCGCTCCTGCTCTGCTTCATCCAGCGAGCCTGGATAGTTGCGCGCACGGTAGTTAAACATCAGCTTCTCAATGCGCTTATCTGCGAAGGTGATATCCAGCGCGGGCAGGTTACGCGGGTCGGTTTGCAGCACGATGTTCATCGCCGCGCGATCGGCATCGCTGAAGAAGCCGTTATAAAGCTGCGCATCCACATTCTCAGACGGCATGAACGGCTCTGCTTCGGCAAAAATGGCGACGACTTTCTCGCGCACCTGCGGGTTGTCGCGCAGCACTTTCAGGTTATCGAGGCAGTGCTGACGGTTAATCCCCAGCCGGTCGGCGTCTTCCGGGCGCAGCGTGTTGGCCTGCGCAAGCACCGGGCATTTATTGATGTGCACCAGTTTTACCGGTACGGCTGGCAGGTCACCCAGCGCCTCTTTCGGCGTATAAAGCCGTTCACGTAAGGTGTCGCTGTCGAGCTCAAGCAGCGACGAGATATCCCCGGCAAGATCCACCATGATGACGGCGTTACGGTTGTCCGGATGCCAGGCAAGCGGCGCCACCCAGCTTGTGTTCCCGCGCCACGCGCCAAACATCCCTGAAATGTGCACCAGCGGTTTCATCTGCGGCACGTCAATCAGCGTCATCAGCTTTTGCTTGCTGCGATGGCTCAGCAGATACTCAAACAGGCGCGGCTGCGCGGTTTTTACGAGCTTCGCCATAGCGATGGTCGCGTAGACGTCTGCCATCGCGTCGTGGGCGTTGCTGTGCTCGATGCCGTTGGCCCGCGTCAGGTGCTCGAGCCTGAAGCTCGGCAAGCCGTCGTCGTTCTCCGGCCAGTTAATTCCCTCCGGGCGCAGCGCATAGCAGGCGCGCATAATATCCAGCAAATCCCAGCGCGAATTGCGGTTCTGCCAGCTCCAGGCATAGGGATCGTAGAAGTTGCGGTAGAAGATATTGCGCGTCACTTCATCGTCAAAACGGATGTTGTTGTAACCCACCACGCAGGTATTGGGCACCGTGAACAGGTCGTGGATGCGACAGGCAAATTCTGCTTCGCTAACGCCTTTATCCCGCGCTTCCTGAGGGGTGATGCCCGTCACCATCACCGCGCCCGGCTGCGGCAGATAGTCATCGGCGGGTTTACAGTAAAACACCTCGGGTTCGCCGATGACGTTAAATTCGTCATCGGTTCGGATAGCCGCAAACTGCGCCGGTCGGTCCAGCGCCGGATGGGTGCCAAAGGTTTCGTAATCGTGGAACAAAAAAGTCGGGCGCGCGGCAGAGTCAGACACCAGTAATCTCATCCTGTTAAAAATTGACGTCTCTATGGTAAACGATTGGGGTGAGCAGTCCGAATAAAAAGCACCTTCAGGCAAGAAATTTGCGAGATTTGTTCCGAAAAAATCTGCGTGCTGTCACATTTTTTTGCAATTAAGGCAGGTAACGACATCAGAACTCCCGTAAAAAGGTCATCGATTTTTACTGACCTGAGGATATACCGTTGAAACGCCGTCTGTTTATTGCTGTTTCTTTACTCGCTTCGAGTATTTCATCCGCGCTGGCTGCCGAGCCGCTGGATTTTTCACCTCAGCCGCCTGCCATCCAGGCAGGATCCTGGGTATTGATGGATTACACCACGGGTCAAATCTTAACGGCGGGCAACGAACATCAGCAGCGTAATCCGGCGAGCCTGACCAAACTGATGACGGGGTACGTTGTCGATCGTGCCATTGATAGCCACCGCATCAGCCCCGATGACATTGTGACGGTCGGACGTGACGCCTGGGCAAAAGGCAATCCGGTCTTTGACGGTTCGTCTCTGATGTTTCTGAAGCAGGGCGATCGGGTTTCTGTGCGCGATCTCAGCCGCGGCCTGATTGTTGATTCCGGCAATGACGCCTGCGTGGCGCTGGCGGATCACGTGGCGGGCGGTCAGCCGCAGTTCGTCAGGATGATGAATGACTACGTTGAAAAGCTGAACCTGCGCGATACCCACTTCGAAACCGTACACGGGCTGGATGCACCGGGTCAGCACAGCTCCGCTTACGATCTCGCCGTGCTTTCCCGGGCCATCATCCACGGCGAGCCTGAGTTCTACCACATGTACAGCGAGAAGAGTCTGACCTGGAACGGCATCACTCAGCAGAACCGCAACGGCCTGCTGTGGGATAAGACCATGAACGTGGATGGTCTGAAAACGGGACACACCTCGGGCGCGGGCTTTAACCTGATCGCCTCCGCGGTGGATGGTCAGCGTCGACTGATTGCGGTGGTGATGGGGGCAGACAGCCCGAAAGGACGTGAAGATCAGGCGCGCAAGCTGCTCCACTGGGGACAGCAAAATTTCGATACGGTGCAGATCCTGCATAACGGCAAAAAAGTGGGAACCGAACGCATCTGGTATGGCGATAAAGAGCAGATCGCGCTGGGCACGGATCAGGATTTCTGGCTGGCATTACCCAAAACAGAAGTGCCGAACATCAAGGCGAAATATGTAATGGATAAAAAAGAGCTGGAAGCGCCGATCGCCGCGCATCAGCGGGTAGGGGAGATCCAGCTGTACGATCGTGACAAGGTGGTAGCGCACTGGCCATTGGTTACGCTGGAGCGCGTTGAAAAGGGCGGCCTTTTCTCCCGCCTCGGCGATTATCTGCATCATAAACTCTAACCTTTTCGGGCAGACTGGCAGTGTTGCGAGTCTGCTCACATAATAAACACTCCTGGTTTGCCGATAATCTCGATTCTGCTTTATAGTGTATATATATACAGTAATAAACGGAGGCAGCATGGACTACAGCATCAGGCAGCAACAGAAACGTACGATCGCTGGCTTTCATCTCGTGGGGCCGTGGGAAAAGACGGTCAAGCAGGGATTTGAACAGCTGGTTATGTGGGTAGATGGACGTCATATTCAGCCGCAGGAGTGGGTGGCCGTTTATTATGACAATCCGGATGACGTGCCGGCGGAAAAGCTTCGCTGCGTTACCGCCGTAACGGTAGCGGACGATTTCACTATCCCTGATAACAGCGAAGGGGTAATGCTGACCGAAATTGCTGCCGGAGAGTATGCTATTGCCGCCGCGCGCGTCGAAAATCATGATTTCGCCACCCCATGGTATCAGTTCTTCAACTCCCTGCTGGAAGACAGCAAATTCCAGATTGCGCCAAAACCCTGCTTCGAACGCTATCTGAACGATGGCAATGCTGACGGCTACTGGGATATTGAGATGTTTGTACCGGTAGAGCACAAAGTGGGATAATCCTGCGAAACGCAGGGTTTTTCAGCCGGGCGCGATCCACCCGGCTGAAAACACAGTACAATTGTGGTTTGCCGTAGAGCTGGAGACGGGTGTGCGCCCCGACAAGTCATTAACCCCTTTTGAAATTCGGTTATACAAACATTATCGCGTGGTGCACGGTTGCCGCATTGCGCTGGCGTTTGTGCTGACCTTCGTACTGGTTCGTTTGCTGGATATCCCGGAAGGAACGTGGCCGCTGATCACGCTGGTGGTGGTGATGGGGCCGATCTCATTCTGGGGGAACGTGGTCCCTCGCGCTTTCGAACGCATAGGCGGTACCGTTTTAGGCTCGGCGCTTGGGCTTATCGCCCTGAAGCTGGAGCTAATTTCATTTCCGTTCATGTTGCTGTGGTGTGCGGTGGCGATGTTTCTTTGCGGATGGCTGGCCCTCGGCAAGAAACCGTATCAGGCGCTGCTGATTGGCATTACGCTCGCGGTAGTGGTCGGCGCACCGGCGGGCGATATGACCACCGCATTGTGGCGAAGCGGGGACGTGATCCTCGGCTCGTTGCTCGCCATGCTGTTTACCGGCATCTGGCCGCAGCGCGCCTTCCTGCACTGGCGCATTCAGATGGCAAACTACGTCACGGCATTTAACCGGGTTTACCAGGCCGGGTTTTCGCCGAATCTGATTGAGCGTCCGCGGCTGGAAAAGCACCTGCAAAAAATCCTTAATGATGTGGTCAAAATGCGCGGGTTAATTACCCCGGCAAGCAAAGAGACGCATATCCAGAAAGCCATTTTTGAAGCCATTCAAACGGTCAGCCGTAATCTGGTCTGTATGCTTGAACTGCAAATCAATGCCCACTGGGCCTCACGCCCCAGCCATCTTCTGATGCTCAACGCGCATACGCTGAAAGAGACGCAGCAGATGACGCAACAGACCCTGCTGACCATCGCTCATGCACTTTACGAAGGTAACCCACAGCCGATACGGGCGAACAGCGAGCGGCTGAATGACATCGTCATCGAGCTCAAACAGCTGATGAATGAGCGTCAGGGCGACAATGTGTCGGAAACGCCCATCCACGGCTATGTCTGGCTGAGTATGGAGCTGGCGCGACAGCTGGAGTTGTTATCGCAGCTGATTTGCCGGGCACTGCGCAAATAAAAAGCGTATGTGATGCCTGCTGCTTCGATTCAGCAACAATTAGGTTTATGATGGTTTTAAACGATATACTCATTGTCATTCGCAGCCGCTGTCTGTTAAAACGGTTGCTTTAACGAATCCGAATCTCACATTATCAGGGGTGTAAAAATGGAAACTACCAAGCCTTCGTTCCAGGATGTTCTGGAGTTCGTCCGCCTGTTCCGCCGCAAAAACAAGCTACAGCGCGAAATCCAGGACGTAGAGAAGAAGATCCGTGACAACCAGAAACGTGTCCTGCTGCTGGACAACCTGAGCGACTACATCAAGCCAGGTATGAGCGTTGAAGCCATTCAGGGCATCATCGCCAGCATGAAGAGCGATTATGAAGATCGCGTTGATGACTACATCATCAAAAACGCTGAGCTGTCCAAAGAGCGTCGCGACATCTCCAAAAAGCTGAAAGTGATGGGCGAAATCAAAAACGTCGACGCTAAAGGCGAGTAATCGCACACTCTGTTGCCCGGTGGCGCTGCGCTTACCGGGCCTGCAAGACCGTAGGTCGGGTAAGCGTAGCGCCACCCGACAATTTACGTGGCGCAGAAAAGCAAAAAGCCTGCTCTAAAAGCAGGCTTTTTTAATTTGGCTCCTCTGACTGGACTCGAACCAGTGACATACGGATTAACAGTCCGCCGTTCTACCGACTGAACTACAGAGGAATCGTTGTGGAGGCTTATCTTAGCGGCGAAAAAACTTTTGTCAAACCTGATCTCAGGCAAAAGTGATTGTTTGATGATTCTGTCGTCATTTTGTTGTAAATCCAAACATAATTTTATGGAAAATACTTTGCAGGATACGCATTTCTGCCCCATCATTTGAAATGGAGTTTCAACTTTCTCGTTAAGGCCCATTTTGAACGTCACCGCACCCCTGCGCCAGGCGATTATGCGCACGCCCTGGTATGCAAAACGTAAGAGTTATCGAGTTCTGTTCTGGCGTGAAATCACCCCCCTTGCTGTGCCTATTTTCCTGGAGAATACCTGCGTCCTGTTGATGGGGGTGTTAAGCACCTTCCTGGTGAGCTGGCTCGGTAAAGAAGCCATGGCCGGAGTAGGGCTGGCGGACAGTTTCAACATGGTTGTGATGTCCTTCTTTGCCGCTATCGATCTCGGTACAACGGTAGTGGTGGCGTTTAGTCTTGGAAAACTCGATCCAAAACGCGCCCGGGAGGCGGCCAGACAGTCGCTGATGATCATGACCCTCTTTTCGATCATCCTGGCGGCGGTTATCCATTATTACGGCAAAGAAATTATCGACATCGTCGCGGGTGAAGCGACAGGTGAAGTGAAGGACCTGGCGCTCACCTATCTGGAAATGACGGTGCTGAGCTATCCGGCGGCTGCCATCGCGCTGATTGGTAGCGGTGCGCTTCGTGGCGCAGGGAATACCAAAATTCCGCTGTTAATAAACGGCGGCATGAACATCCTGAACATCATTATCAGCAGCGTTTTGATTTACGGCGTCTTTTCCTGGGAGGGGCTGGGCTTTGTCGGCGCGGGATTAGGGCTGACCATTTCCCGCTATATTGGTGCGGCGGCGATAATCGGCGTACTGATGGCGGGAATTACGCCATCGCTGCGCCTGACGCTTAAAAGCTATTTCCGTCCGCTTAACTTCGCCATTATCTGGGAAGTGATGGGGATCGGGATTCCGGCCAGCATCGAATCCGTGTTGTTTAACGGTGGGAAACTGCTGACGCAGATGTTTGTTGCCGGGATGGGAACAGACGTCATCGCCGGCAACTTTATTGCTTTTTCCATCGCCTCGCTCATTAACCTGCCCGGAAACGCACTGGGATCGGCGTCGACGATCATCACCGGCAGACGCCTCGGAAAGGGGCAGATAGGGCAGGCGGAACGGCAGCTTCGGCATGTCTTCTGGCTTTCAACCATTGGACTGACGGCGATTGCGTGGGGAACTGCGCCTTTAGCCGGGCTGATGGCCTCGTTCTATACGCACGAAAATGACGTGAAAGAGGTCGTGAAGGTGCTGATTTGGCTCAACGCGGCGTTTATGCCAATTTGGGCCGCGTCCTGGGTACTTCCTGCCGGGCTGAAAGGGGCGCGCGATGCCCGGTTTGCGATGTGGGTCTCCATGCTCGGCATGTGGGGCTGCCGCGTCGTGGCGGGCTACACGCTGGGGGTAATGTTAGGTATGGGCGTTGTCGGCGTCTGGCTGGGGATGTTCCTTGACTGGGCCGTGCGCGGCGTGCTGTTCTACTGGCGCATGGTGAGCGGACGCTGGCTGTGGAAATATCCGCGAAAAAAACCGGAGCAGGAGGTTTCGGAAACGGCAAGTGCCTGACAAATGTGCGAAGTGGAGAATAAATCGGCAAACGATTGAAAATCTGCATTCACCCTTTGACATCCTCAGGGCGCATCGATAATATGCGCCCCGTTCACACGATTCCTCTGTAGTTCAGTCGGTAGAACGGCGGACTGTTAATCCGTATGTCACTGGTTCGAGTCCAGTCAGAGGAGCCAAATTTGAAAAGCCTGCTTTTAAAGCAGGCTTTTTGCTTTGCTGCGTTCAGTAAAATTGTCGGGTGGTGGCTTCGCCTTACCCGACCTACAAAAACATCGAATCGTAGGCCGGGTAAGGCGAAGCCACCACCCGGCAAAAGTCGCACTACCGGTTCACACGTATTGGCGCCGTTGCCTCCACCAGCCACGGCCGCGCATCGCTGTCCACCCGGGGTGAAAGCGCCTCTCGTACCTGCTGGTGGTACTCATCCAGCCACTGTTTTTCTGACTCGCTCAACAGATGCAGCTCCACCTGGCTTAAATCGATTGGGATCAGCGTCAGCGAGGCAAACTTACAAAATCCCGGACGGCTTTCGACAATCTCCACCTGGTTTTCAATGCGAATACCGTGGCTATCGCCCAGGTAGTAACCCGGCTCAATGGTCATAATATTGCCCGCCACCAGCGGCCACGGGTTGACCTTTTGCGCAAAACGGTGCGGGTTCTCGTGGATCAGAAGCTGATGCCCTACGCCATGCCCGGTGCCGTGGTCGTAATCCAGTCCCAACTCCCACAGCGGACGGCGCGCAAAGGCATCCAGCTGGTGCCCCTGAGTGCCGGACGGGAACTGAAGGGTAATCAGCGACAGGAAGCCTTTAAGCACAGCGGTGTAGTGCAAACGCTGCTGTGGATCGACCTTTCCCCAGGCCAGGGTACGCGTCGCGTCCGTGGTGCCGTTGCGGTACTGCCCCCCGGAATCATTCAGGTAAAAGTGGTCGTGGCCGATGGGCTTGTTGCTGGCCTCGCTTGAGTGGTAATGGCACATCGCCGCGTTACTCGCGGAAGCGGAAATGGTGGCGAAACTCGGCTCGACAAAGCCAGGCTGTTGCAGGCGGAACGCAAGCTGTTTCGCCTGCACGTCAAGCTCGGTCAGCGGCATTCCCGACGCGGCTCGCTGAGTAACTTCCCGGCTCAGCCAGGCCAGGAAATTCACCCATGCCGCACCGTCCTGGTGATGGCATTCACGATAGCCCGCCAGCTCCACCGGGTTTTTCGTAGCTTTCATCAGGGTGATCGGGTCGGTCTGCCAGATAATTTCCCCCTGAGGTTCAACCGCAAAGCGTAACGCCACCGGTGCGGAATCGGGATCGATCATGACCCGCTTACCCTGCGCAAGCTGCCTACAGCGCGGGATAAAGGCCTCCTGGGGCGCAATCGTGAAGGCGTTCCGCACGGCATCCGGCAGCGCATTCAGCTTGCTATCATCCACAAACCATTCCACCGCACCCTCGCGGCTCAGCAGGGCAAACGACAGAGGCACCGGGCAAAAGGGGATATCTGAGCCCCGCACGTTCAGCAGCCAGGCGATATTGTCCGGCAGGGTAACGGCCAGATAATCCGCGCGGTGCTCTGCAAGCACGGCGGCGGCGCGCTGGCGTTTGGCGGCGCTGCTTTCGCCGCTGATGTCTACAGGCATCTCGCGGATAAGCCCTGCGGGGGCGGCAGGGCGGTCAACCCAGAGGGTATCGAACGGAGAGCGCGCGAGCGGTACCAGTTCGCACGGCGTGGCCGAGAGCCGCGTAAACTCTGCATTGGTCATCAGCAGCGTATCAAAGCCGATGCGCGTGCCGGCCGCAACGTTTTTCGCCAGCCACTCGGCCAGCGGCTCGTTGTGCAGATGGTGGATCTCCACCTCGTGGAGATTGACCTGTACGCGGGCCTGAACCTGATAGCGTCCGTCAACAAACAGCAGCGCTCTGTCTTTCAGTACCAGCGCAAGCCCCGCCGAGCCGTCAAAGCCCGTCAGCCAGGCCAGCTTTGCATCATACGGTGCGCAAGATTCGCTCTGCCAGGCATCGGCGCGCGGCACAATCATCCCGTCGAGCTGATTGTCCTGTAGCCACTGGCGCAGGGCCGTAAGCGGTGATGTGGTGTGCATATTGTGTCCTTAGTATCACCTAAACGGTGGCTCATTGAAGGTGCGCAGCTTACGGGAATGCAGTTTGTCGCCCTCTGCACGCAGTAAATCGATGGCGCGAATACCAATCTGAAGGTGCTCTGAGATCGCCCCTTCGTAGAAACGGTTCGCCTGACCCGGCAGTTTGATCTCGCCGTGCAGCGGTTTATCGGACACGCACAGCAGCGTGCCGTACGGGACGCGGAAGCGGTAGCCCTGCGCGGCAATGGTGGCGCTTTCCATATCGATCGCGACCGCACGGCTGAGATTGAAACGCAGGGCGGAGGCGGAATAGCGAAGCTCCCAGTTACGATCGTCGGTGGTGACGACCGTACCGGTACGCAGGCGCTGCTTCACCTCTTCACCCGGCATGCCGCTCACCTCTTTGGTGGCGTCGTACAGGGCGCGCTGTACTTCAGCGATACTCGGGATAGGAATGTCCGGCGGCAGAACCGCGTCAAGAACATGGTCGTCACGCAGATAAGCGTGGGCGAGGACATAATCACCAATCAGCTGGCTTTCACGCAGGCCGCCGCAGTGGCCGATCATCAGCCAGACGTCCGGGCGCAGTACCGCCAGATGGTCGCAGATGGTTTTCGCATTCGACGGGCCAACGCCGATGTTAATCAACGTAATGCCCTGACCGTCGGCGGTGACCAGGTGCCAGGCGGGCATCTGGTGCTTTTTCCATGCCAGGTCGGAGATGGCCTCTTCCGGTGCTTCGGTTTCGGCAGTGATCCAGATCCCGCCCGCGCAGGAGAGAGCGATGTAAGGGCTGTCCGGGTCAAGGATCTGGCTACAGCCCCAGCGGACAAATTCGTCTACATAGCGGGTGTAGTTGGTAAACAGTACGAACGGCTGGAAATGTTCGGCTGGGGTGCCGGTGTAGTGGCGCAGGCGTGCCAGCGAAAAATCGACACGGCGGGCATCAAAGTGCGACAGCGGTGAAAACTCTGCCGGGTGATAGATCCCGTCCGCCGTCTCATCGCCAATCTGCGACAGCTCAGTGGTCGGGAAATGACGGGTCAGTCCCGCGCTCATGGAGCGATCCAGCGTCAGCGCTGAGCCGTCTATCACGTACGGGTAAGGGATCTCGTGCAGGGACGGTTCAACGCTGATATGCGCGCCGTAATCCTGATACAGCAGGGTAAGCTGCTCTTCCAGGTAGGGGCGGAACAGCGCAGGACGCGTGATGGTCGTGCTGTAACAGCCGGAGTGGGTGAAACGCGCATAGGCGCGGGTTTTCGGATTGCTGCTGGCGCTGCCGTCCCAGGTGACAGAGAGCGATGGATAAACAAAAAGGCCCTGGGTTCTGGCCTTTTCATCGGGAAGTTTCCCTGTTTCGATATAGTCACTGATGGCGCTGCGCAGTGCATTGACGGACTGTTCATACAGCGCGTCGAGTTTTTCCAGCGCCTGAGCCGGGGTCAGGCTGGAGCCCTTATTATTCATGTCTGTCTCCTTGTTCCACAGGTGTGCGGCTATAACCGATAGTATGTCACACGCCTGTGAAACAAAAGTGAGGAGATCAGCTGTGCGCGGTTTCCTTCATCAACAGGGCGGTGGCAGCAGAAAGCAGGCAACCTGCCAGCAGATAAATCGCCACGCTATGCCAGTTCCCGCCGGAGAACGTCACCAGCGCGGCGGCGATAAACGGCGTAAACCCGCCGCCGACCACGCTCGCCACCTGATATCCCACGCCCGCGCCGCTGTAGCGGTAGCTTGCGCCAAACAGCTCGGTAAACATCGGCTGCTGCACGCAGACCACCATATCGTGAGCGATGTTCGCGAGCATGATCGCGAAGAAGACAATCCAGAAGACCGACTGTGCCTCCAGCGCCATAAAGAACGGCCAGGCGCTGAGTGTGCCGATGAGCGCCCCGGTGATATACACCCGTCGACGGCCAAAGCGATCCGCCAGCCAGGCGAAGCAGGGGATGGTCAGGCAGCTGATCCCGCCCACCACCAGGCCAATATTCAGGAACAATTCCCGCGGCAGGCCGAGGTTTTGCGTGGAGTAGTTGAGGGCGAAGGCGGTGACGATATACATCGTCAGCAGTTCGCACAGGCGCAGGGCGATAATTTTCAGAAAAGCGCCAGGGTGCTGCACCAGCGCTTCCATCACCGGCAGCCGTTTTTTCGCGACCGGTTTTACGCGTTGCTGCTGCTCAAACTCAGCCGACTCTTCCATGCCGTTACGGATCCACAGGGCCACCACGACCAGCACAATGCTGAAGATAAACGGAATACGCCAGCCCCAGCTCAGGAACTGCTCGTCTGTCGTGAGCTGGCTTATGAGCGACACCAGGCCCGTGGAGAGCAGCAGACCCACGCCATAACCTACCTGCACGCCGCTGCTGTAGAACGCTTTCTTGTTCTTCGGCGCGCTTTCCACGGACAGCAGTGCCGCGCCGCCCCATTCGCCGCCGACGGCAAAGCCCTGAATGGCGCGCAGCGTCACCAGCAACACCGGGGCCCACCAGCCAATCGATGCAAAGGAGGGCAAAATACCGATCAGCGCGGTGGCAATGCCCATCATCCAGACGGTGAGCATCAGCATGCGCTTACGGCCAAGGCGATCGCCGAAGTGGCCGAAAATTATCCCGCCCAACGGACGAAACAGAAAACCGACGCCGAAGGTGGCAAACGCAGCAAGCGTGCCCATGGCGGGGCTGATCTGAGGAAAGAATTCACGGTTAAAGACCAGCGCAGCGGTAATACCGTAGAGCAGAAAGTCATACCAGTCGACGACGGCGCCTGCGAAGCTACCTAAAGCGGCGCGGCGGGCGCGGTTAAGCGAAGGTGTCTCCTCGTTGCGGCGAGCGGAGATGAGGGTGGAGTCCATAGTTGTCCTGTCTGTACTGATTTTTAATTATTGGTATAAGAAAAGGTCACTCACGTTGCAGCCGTCATATTGACGGAACGTATGAGACTACCGCGACAGACGGCCTGAGAAAACGTTTTTATCTTTCCTGAAAGCGCAGAATCAATAAATTTCATCTTATCGGGTCCCAATATAAATCAGCCTGTTTGGCTCCGGTTAGGGCTGAATGGTTTACAGTAATAATGATCGCTGTGTGACGTAAGCTGAGGGAATAACGATGCAACGCCTCTTTCCTGCACTCTGGGTAGTCCTATTTTTGGTGGCTTCGCCGCTGCATGCGGAGCCAAAAGTCTACGGCGAACAGCGCATCCACCGCTGGTGGGATGCGGTAACAGACGATATTTCCCAGACCTGGGAGCAGCCAGATCGTTACGATCTCTACCTGCCGTTTCTGAGCTGGCATGCCCGCTTTATGTATGACAAAGAGAAAACGGATAACTACAACGAAATGCCGTGGGGCGGCGGACTGGGCGTTTCTCGCTACAACGACGAGGGCAACTGGAGCGCACTCTTTGCCATGATGTTTAAAGATTCACATAACGAGTGGCAGCCCGCGATGGGCTACGGCTGGGAAAAGGGCTGGTATCTGGATAACGCAAAAGATTTCCGTCTGGGGCTGGGGGCCGCCGCGGGGATCACCGCGCGCGACGACTTTGCTAACTATGTCCCGCTGCCGTTTATCTTCCCGCTTTTTTCTGCCGGATATAAGCGCGTCACCGTACAGTTCACCTATATTCCCGGAACCTACAACAACGGCAACGTGCTGTTTGCCTGGCTGCGCCTGGGCTTTTAAAGAGTGATCACTTTTTTGGCCACTGCGTTGGACAGAATCAGCAGCGAAAACAGGACCGACGTAACAAAGGTGAGCACAATCAGAGCAAGTTTGGTGCTCAGGGACGTTACCGGAATGAGCGCCGTCAGCAGGTGAAACACCGAGTAGTGCATGATATAGACCCCGGTCATCGTTTTGCTAATGGCGGCCAGCACGGACTCTTTAAACTCCGCATTGCGGCGAAAACGTACGCCGTTGGCCGCAATCACCAGGGCAATAATCAGGATGTAGATTTGCGATCCGGTGAGGATAAAGGCGTTTCTGTCCGCTTTAAATAGCGCAAAAAAGAAATGCCGTTCGTAAAACCACGTGAAGAGATAGATAAACGGTATGGCAATCACCGCTGCCCTGACCACATTTTTGCGGCCGATCCACGCCGCAATCTGCGGATCGCAAAAGAGCTGCCCCGTCAGATAAAACAGCAGCCACGTCCACAGGCGATACTGCGGCGACAATGAAAGCACGTGGACATCAGGATAGAGGGCTGACAGCAAATCGTACCCGTATGAGAAAAGCAGCAGGGTGGCAATCACCCCGCAAAACAGCGTTCGCCGCTGGCTGAGCCACTCCACCGCCGGATGAAAAGTGTAAATCACGACAAACGCGAACACGAACCAAGGCTGGATCAGATATCCGCGCTGATAGGGCTCCCACAGGTAGTAAATGGTTACCCAGAACAGAAAGACGATCACCAGGCTTTTGATCTTATCCAGCTGCCAGCGCGTGCCGTGTCGGGATTGCCCATCCAGATACCCTGCAACCACAAAAAACAACGGCGTGGCGATGGTCGAAATGAAGGTTAAAAAACCGAGTATCCAGTGATAGTCATAATCGTAATGGTCCCAGGTGTTGTAGATGGTGAAGAAGGTGACCGCCGTCATACAGCCCAGCGTCTTGATGATGTTCAGCCCTGTCGCATTCATTGTTGTTCAGCTTCGTCCTTACGATGAAAACACGCGTAAATTACGGGGAGTACCAGCAGCGTCAGGATTGTAGCAAACCCAAGCCCAAACATAATCACAACGGCCATGCTCTGGAAGAACACATCCAGCAGCAGGGGGGCGAGGCCAAGCACGGTCGTAAAGGCGGTGAGCAGGATGGGACGCAGGCGCGACGTGGCGGCGTAAACGATCGCACTGTGCTGATCCTGCTGCGCTTTCTGCTGCTCTATCTCTTCCACCAGCACAATGCCGTTGCGGATCAGCATCCCGCTCAGGCTCAGCAGGCCAATCAGTGCCATAAAGCCAAAGGGGATCCCGGTAAGTAAAAAACCGGGCGTAACGCCGATCAGCGCCAGCGGCACGGTCAGCCAGATAGCGACGGCGTTTTTCACCGAACTGAACATCAGCACCGTGATCACAAACATCACCAGATACCCGAGCGGCAGCGTGGTAAATAGCCCCTGCTGCGCTTCGCTGGAGTTCTCCGCGTCCCCGCCCCATTCAATGCTGTAGCCGTGAGGCAGAGGCAGGGCATCTATTTGCGGCTTCACGCGGGCGAGAATATCGCCGGACGTTTGCTGGCTTAGCGGGTCAGGGTCGGTCTGCACGGTCAGCACGCGCGAGCGGTCGCGACGCAGGATCAGCGGATCTTCCCACTCCAGCGCGAAGCCGCTGACGACGTTGCTCAGCGGAATATACTGCTGCCGGGTCTGGCTCCAGACCAGGACGTTATTCAGGTGATTGGCGTCCAGCCGCTCACTTTCCGGCGGGCGCACCACCACGGGTAACAGGTCGCTTCCTTCTCTGTACAGTCCCGCCCGGCTGCCGGAGAAATTCATCTCCAGGGCGTTATCGACGTCTTGCTTATCCACGCCAAGCTCACGTCCGAGCGCGGTGACGTACTGCGGGCGGATCACTTTGCTGCGGTTTTGCCAGTCGTTCCTGACGCTGTCCGTCGCCGGATCGCGCGTAAGAATGTTGTCTACCTGGCTGGCGATCAGACGCAGCCTGTCCGGATCGGGGCCCTTAATACGTATTTCAATGGCGCTGTCACCGGAGGGGCCAAACATCACCCGTTTCGTGCTGGCGTTAACCTGCGGGTAGTTCCGTGCGATGTACTCATCAACGTGGCGGGTCAGGGCGGGGATGTTACGCTGGTCGTCCATTCTCACCATGATTTGTGCATAGTTGCTGTACTGCCGCTGTCCGCTGTAGGTCAAAATAAATCGCATACTTCCCTGACCAATCGTCGAGACCGTAGTTTCCACACCAGGCTGGCCGTTAATGGTTTTCTCGATATCGCCGGTCATCTTCTCGGTCCAGTTAATGTCGGTCCCGTAAGGGAGCCAGAGATCAACAAAGAAAATTGGCGTACTGGAAGAGGGGAAGAAGTTCTGCCGCACCGAGCCAAAGCCCCAGATGGCGGCAGCCAGCAGTGCGGCCATCACCATCAGCGTTGGCGCTTTACGCCGTAACAGTGCATTGAGCAAACCCCGGTAGATCCGATAGATGCGTTTGTCGTAGGGATCCGTTTCGTCGGCGTCTGGCGGTGCAGCGTCATGTTTAAACAGCCACCATTTAATCAGCACCGGCGTAATGGTGAGGGCTGAGAACCAGCTCAGCATCAGCGAAATCAACAGCACCTGAAACAGCGACTTACAGTATTCGCCGGTGGAATCCTGTGACAGCCCGACGGGCGCAAAAGCCAGGATGGCGATGACCGTCGCACCCAGCAGCGGCAGCGCAGAGCGGCGAATAATCGCGTTAATGGCGTTAAGCAGGGGCGAGCCCTGCTGCCGGGCTATCAGTACCCCTTCGACAACCACGATGGCGTTATCGACCAGCATACTGAGGGCGATGATCAGCGCCCCCAGTGAAATACGCTGTAGTTCTATGCCCCAGAGATACATGATCAGCAGCGTGCCCAGCACGTTGAGCGCGAGGGAAAAGGCGATAATGAGCCCGCTGCGTAAGCCCATAAAGATCAGCAACACACCGACGACAATCGCCAGCGCCATCAGGAAATTAATGATAAATCCGTTGACGGAATGCCCGACCTCCGCCGCCTGATCGTAAAACAGGTCGATGTGGATACCTGCCGGTTTCTCGGCTGACATCTGCTCAAGCTTCGCCTCCAGGGCATGTCCCACGTCGATCACGTTAACGCCGGGGATAAAGGAGACGCCCATGGTGACGGCTTTTCTGCCGTTGGCATGGTAGATGCTGGCAGGGGACGCATCCAGCCCGCGTGACAGGGTGGCAATATCCCGTAAGCGGGTAGCCGCCCCAACGCCGGGCGGGGTCACGATGAGATCGGCCAGCTCGTCAATACTTTCGAATTCACCGGTAGGATGCAGACGAATTGACTCAGTACCGGAGGGGATCTCTCCCGCGCTGGAAACCACGTTCAGCCTGCTGAGCTGGGCAGAAAGCTGGTTAAGCGTAATCCCGCGCGCGGCCATTTTGCTCAGAGAAATGTCCACGTTAATCTGCTGGGTGAGGGCTCCGCCGATGGCCACTTTGCCCACGCCCGGCACGAGGACCAACTCCCGGCGCAGCTGCTCGGCATACCGGACCAGTTCCGGATTGCTGAATTCATCGCCGGAAATGGCAAAGAAAAAGCCGAACACATCGCCAAAATCGTCATTCACAAACGGGGTCACTACCCCCGGTGGAAACTGTCGGGCGGCATCTCCCACCCGGCGACGCAGTTCATCCCAGATTTGCGGCAGCGCATTTGAGTGGTAGCGCGAGGCTATATTGACCGTGATCTGCGACAGGCCGCTGGAGGAGATGGAGCTGACGTTATCCAGGTAAGGTAACTGCTGAAGCGCGTTTTCCAGCGGCAGGGTGACCTCTTCCTCAACCTGCTGCGCCGACGCGCCCGGATAATGAGTGATTACCACCGCCGTTTTGATGGTAAACGCCGGATCTTCCAGTCTGCCGATGTTCAACAGGGCAATAATGCCACCTACGCCCAGCAGCAGAATAGTCAGCCAGACGCGAACCGGGTTGCTGATAAACTGACGAGAGATATCCATTACAGTCCCCGTTCACGCGTCCAGATACGTACCGGCTGGTTGGGATGTAACTCCCCAACGCCTGCGGCCACCACGCGTTCACCCGCCTTAAGCCCACCGACGATGACGACCCCCTCAGCGCTGACTTGCCCGACGCTGACCTTACGATCTTCCAGGTGCAACGTATCGCCTTCGCCCGTCACCACCCAGACGTGTGGCTCATTGCGCGGGCGGTTATCCGGGTTAAAGACCGCTTCAACCGGCACCACCAGCGCCTCACTGCCCACGCCCGCCGGTAGGTTGGTTAAATTGATGGTGACCGTTCCGCTGACGCCGCCCACGACGGGAAAATCATCCGGGCGGGGCATGGTTAAAATCACCTGCCAGGTCAATGTGTTGCTGTCGCTACTGCCTGAGTGCTCTTTGTACACAGCGGTAAACTCGCGACCGGGCAGGGCGTTGATCCTCACTACCGGTTTGTATTGCGCATTGCGAATATCGAAGGTGTTAAACAGGTTCTCTGGAAGGCTGAACACCACGTCCAGCAGATCGGTACGGGTCAATGTGACGACGGGCTGGCCTGCTGAGACGACCTGATGATTTCGCACATGTACGCTGGCCGCTGTCCCGCTAAAGGGGGCGACGAGCGTCATCTGACTCAATTCTTCGCGTGCAATCTGAAGCGCGGCGTTTGCAGAATCGCGGTTTGCGCGCTGGACATCCATCTCGGCCTTCGACACGGCCTGGCGTCCTGCCAGGGTCTGGAAGCGGTCGAATTGCCGCTGAGCCAGGGTCGCCGCCGTTTGCCTGTCGTTCAGACGCTGCCGGGCTTCGCGATCGTTAAGACTGGCGAGCCGTTGCCCCTGTTTGACAACGGCACCCTGGCGAATGTCCAGAGTCTCAATCTGCCCGGCACGTTTGAACGCGAGATCGGTGGCGTCGCCGGATTCGATACGCGCGGGAAATACGCGCTGCTGCGCGTTGCCGGCCTTGACCACCTCTGTGACTTTTACCATTTTTGGCAGGGGTGCGGCGCGGTCGGGTTTGGGGTCGCACGCCGTCAGCAGCAATAAAACAGCAGGCAGAAGAGAGAGGTAGCGCTTCACAGTATTCCCCTGATAATAATTGTTTTATTTATTTCGTCATCAATGCTGGGGTGGCACTATTCCGCCAGGGCCGAGACGACCACATAGGTAAATAAACCGATTGCTGTGCTGGCGATAATGGCAAGCGCAATAAACAAACCAAGGCGAATCAGGCTTAAACCGTACATGCATTCCTCCATGAGGTTGAAGGTGGCGCGGGATAATGAGAATGAACGTGTTGCATGTCTGACTATGAGCATAGTCGGTGAATAAATAAATGTTAAATAACCATTATTAGTGGCGTGACATACTCAGGCGAAACAAGCGATACGATAGCGTATCCCCTTTGAATAACATCCTGATATTCCTGTGCTACGTTTAATAGCATCCATTCCTTTTTTCCGTAAAAGGCATTCACGCCTGTACCCATGGGTTTGATGCGATCTCTCCTGATTCACTCACTGTTGTGTTGGTTATAAAAAGGATGCTTGATATGTATAAAACGATTCTGGTGCCGGTGGATGTATACGAAACAGCGTTGTCTGATAAAGCGCTACAGCATGCCCAATTCCTGGCGCAAAGCGCATCGGGTAATGTCCATCTGCTGTACGTTATGCCAAAGTTCTCGGCGGAACTGACCCGCGGTTTTATTGCAGACGCGAGAAAGATGGATGAATATATGATTAATAATGCTAAAGAAAAACTGGCCGCGCTGGTAAAAAAAATCAGCCTGCCGGAAGCAAATGTCCATCTACATGTTCGCAGCGGGAATATACGTGATGAGGTAATCAAACTGGCGGATGAACTTAACGTCGGCGCGATTATTGTGGGGTCGCGCAATCCCAATATTCAAACCCATTTATTAGGGTCAGAGGCGGCGAGTATCGTTCGTTATGCACATGTTCCTGTTTTCGTTATTCGTTAATGACATGAAAGCAAGGTGATTTCTGAAAAGAACCCGAGGAAGGAACGATGATAACAGAAAAGCCTCACCATCCGTATTATCAACAGACCGTTGATGAAACCCTGACAAATATCCAATCCAGCCTGGACGGACTTACCAGTGCAGAAGCCACCGCCAGACTGGAAAAATACGGTGAAAATGCCTTACCGCAAAAACCGGGTAAACCTGGCTGGCTGCGCTTTCTGGCCCATTTCAACGATGTCCTTATTTACGTCCTTCTGGCGGCGGCGCTGCTGAAGCTGATAATGGGACACTGGGTGGATATGTTTGTCATTCTTGGGGTGGCCATCATCAACGCCCTGATTGGACATATTCAGGAGAGCAATGCGGAGAAATCGCTGCAAAGCATTCGTAATATGCTCTCCAGCGAGGCTGTGGTCATCCGGCAGGGCAACCATGAAACTATCCCGACGACAGCGCTGGTGCCGGGAGATATCGTGGTGATACGCGCCGGGGATCGCATTCCTGCCGACCTTCGCGTAATAGAGGCGCACAACCTGCGGGTGGAAGAAGCTATTCTTACCGGCGAATCCACGGTAGTGGAGAAAAGCAGCGATGCGCTCCACGGGGAGTTGCCGTTAGGCGACCGTTACAACCTGCTTTATTCTGGCACCACCGTCAGCTCCGGCGGGGGAAAAGGGCTGGTGGTGGCGACCGGGGGGGAGACCGAACTCGGCCATATCAACCAGATGATGTCGGACATTGAAAAACACCGTACCCCGTTGATGGTGCAAATGGACAAGCTCGGCAAGACCATTTTTATCACCATTCTGGTGATGATGCTGGCGCTGTTCGTTTTCAGTCTTATCTTCCGCGATATGCCCGTTTCAGAGCTGGTGCTGTCGCTGATTAGCCTTGCGGTGGCGGCGGTGCCGGAAGGTTTACCGGCCATTATCTCTATCATCCTCTCGCTGGGCGTGCAGGCGATGGCGCGTCGCAAGGCGATTATTCGCAAGCTGCCTACCGTGGAAACGCTGGGGGCGATGACGGTGATCTGCTCGGATAAAACCGGCACCCTGACCATGAATGAGATGACGGTAAAAGCGGTGATTACCGCGGACACCACCTACCGCGTGGAGGGAGACAGCTACGAGCCGGTGGGCAATATTCACCCTGTTGACGATCCAACACCGGTAACCGTGACCCAGGGGTCTGTGCTGGAGCGCTATCTGCGCACCGTCGATCTCTGTAATGACAGTCAGTTGATCAAAGATGAGCAAGGGCTGTGGAAAATCACCGGCGGGCCCACCGAAGGCGCGCTGAAGGTGCTGGCGGCAAAAATCCCGCTTCCGCCAATTGACGCCGAATTGCGCAGTAAAATCCCATTCGATTCGCAATATAAATACATGTCCACCCTTTATCGCCTGGGCGACGAAGAGGTGATGTTAATCACCGGTGCGCCGGACGTCCTTTTTCGTCTTTGCCAGCACCAGCAGACTCAAAACGGGCTGGAGCCGTTCAACCTGCACTATTGGGAAGAGAAGATTGAAGAGTATGCGCGCGAGGGATTGCGCATGGTGGCTGCGGCCTGGAAACCGGCCGCCAGCGGGCAGCGCGAGCTGACACATGCGGATCTGCAAGAGGGGGTCATACTGCTCGGCATTGCGGGCATGATGGATCCCCCGCGCCCCGAAGCCATTTCGGCCATTGCCGACTGCTTGCAGGCGGGCATTCGCGTGAAAATGATTACCGGGGATCATCCACAAACGGCGATGAGCATTGGTCAGATGCTGGGTATTGGCAACGCGGCGAGCGCCATTACCGGGCGCGAACTGGAGGCGATGGACGACCACCAGCTGAGCGAGGCGGCGCAAAAATACGATATCTTTGCCCGAACCAGCCCGGAAGATAAATTCCGTCTGGTGCAGGCGCTGCAAAGTAAGCAGGAAGTGGTCGGGATGACCGGGGACGGCGTGAACGATGCGCCTGCGCTGAAGCGGGCGGATGTCGGCATCGCGATGGGGATCAAAGGTACTGAAGTCACCAAAGAAGCCGCCGATATGGTGTTAACGGATGATAACTTTGCCACCATTGCCCGGGCGGTCCATGAAGGGCGTCGGGTCTACGACAACCTGAAAAAGACCATTCTGTTCGTTATCCCGAGCAACATCGCCCAGGCCCTGCTGATCATTATTGCCCTGCTGGCGGGGAACCTGATCCCGTTAACACCGGTACTGATCCTGTGGATGAACATGGCAACCTCGGCAACGCTGTCGTTTGGTCTGGCGTTTGAAGCGGGTGAGAAGGACATCATGAACCGGCCGCCGCGTAAGTCTAACCTGCACGTGATGGACGGTTACGCCATCTGGCGCGTGGTGTTTGTCGGCCTGATGATTGCCATCAGCGCCTTTGTGCTGGAGGCCTGGCTGCAACCGCGCGGTTACTCGGCGGAGTTCATCCGCACCGTGTTGCTGCAAACGCTGGTCACTGCCCAGTGGTTTTACATGCTCAACTGCCGCGTCACCGACGGCTTCTCCCTGAGTAAAGGTCTGCTGGCTAACAAGGGCATATGGATCGTGAGCGGCGTACTTCTGGCCCTTCAGCTTCTGATCGTCTATGCGCCGTTTATGCAGATGTTGTTCGGTACCGAAGCGCTGCCGTTCCGCTACTGGATCATTACCTTCCTGATCGGGTTCGCAATGTTCATGATTGTGGAAGCGGAAAAAGTCCTTACCCGGAGATGGCGCACGACGAAAGGTTAACTGAATGAGTAGGCTAAGCCTGCCCACCGGCAGGCTTTCTCTTTGACCGAGTACAGAACACTATGATTCGATTTGCCGCGTTCGTTTTTACGCTTTGTATACTGGTTCCCGCTGCATCTGCTGTAACCTACCCACTCCCTCCCGAGGGGAGCCGCCTGGTGGGAGCGCCGATAACTGTCACCGTACCTGAAGGTAATACCCTGCCGCTCGAAGCGTTTGCAGCGCAGCACGGGCAAGGGTTAAGCAATATGCTGGAAGCTAACCCGGGGGTAGATCCGTTTTTACCACGTGCCGGTACAGCGCTGGTGGTGCCGCAGCAGCTAATTTTGCCGCCAACGGTGCGTGAAGGGATTGTGGTGAACGTCGCGGAAATGCGTCTTTACTATTATCCACCCGGCAGCAACACGGTTGAGGTGCTGCCTATTGGCATTGGTCAGGCCGGGCGCGAAACGCCGCGTAACTGGGTAACCGCCGTTGAGCGCAAGCAGGAAGGCCCAACCTGGTCACCCACACCAAACACGCGACGTGCTTACGCGAAAGAGGGGAAAACGTTGCCCGCGTTCGTTCCCGCCGGGCCGGATAACCCGATGGGGCTGTATGCCCTTTATATCGGCAGGCTGTACGCGATCCACGGTACCAACTCAAATTTCGGCATTGGCCTGCGCGTCAGCCAGGGCTGCATTCGCCTGCGTAATAACGATATCAAATACCTGTTCGATAACGTTTCGGTGGGGACGCGGGTACAGCTTATCGATCAGCCCGTAAAAGTGACCACCGAGCCGGATGGTAGCCGCTGGGTAGAGGTTCACGAGCCGCTTTCACGCAATCGCGCGGAATTTGAATCAACCCGAAAAGTGCCGCTGCCCATTTCGGCCGCGCAAAGGACGCAGCTGATAAGTGAAGGGGCGGGCGCTGAGCTGGAACGGCGGTCGGGGATGCCGGTGAGGCTTGCAATGCCCGGTGGCGTTGCGCTTTCCGGGCCTACAGGACCGTAGGTCGGTAAGCAGAGCGCCACCCGACAAACTTACCAAACGCAGAAAAGCAAAAAGCCTGCTTAAAAGCAGGCTTTTCAAATTTGGCTCCTCTGACTGGACTCGAACCAGTGACATACGGATTAACAGTCCGCCGTTCTACCGACTGAACTACAGAGGAATCGTGTGAACGGGGCGCATATTATCGACCTGCGTACGCCTTGTCAAAGGATGGATCGCCGACTTTAGACTGTTTGCTGACAAAAACAGCAAACTGACGTTTTTGCCAACGGAATGCACCATTATTGTGCAGATATACCCCGAATGGGGCAGATCGGAATCCGTTGTCACTGTCTGAAAACAGGCACCAGCGATTGGCTTTCCTTATTTTCAGCCGCTTAGCAAAGATATTTATTCGCTGCCAAAACCTGGCATCCATATTGCAAAACCTGTTTAACAACACAGCCGTTACCGGCACGCTATTTTCGAACAGGGGGCAACATGAACTTAAGACGACTGAAATACTTCGTAAAAATCGTCGATATCGGCAGCCTGACCCAGGCGGCTGAAGTGCTGCATATCGCGCAGCCTGCGCTGAGCCAGCAGGTCGCGACTCTGGAAGGCGAAATGGACCAGCAACTGTTGATCCGCACCAAGCGCGGCGTAACGCCTACCGAAGCGGGAAAAATTTTATATACCCATGCCCGTACGATCCTGCGTCAGTGCGAACAGGCGCAACTGGCCGTGCACAACGTAGGTCAGACCCTGAGCGGGAATGTCTCCATCGGCCTGGCGCCGGGAACGGCCGCATCGTCGGTAACCATGCCGCTGCTTCAGGCGGTGCGCGCGGAGCTACCGGAAGTGCTGGTTTATCTGCATGAGAACAGTGGTTCCGTGCTCAATGACAAACTGCTCAACGGTCAGCTGGATATGGCGGTGCTGTACGATCGCTCACCGGTTGCCGGGATCACCAGCCAGCCGCTGCTGAAGGAAGATCTTTATCTGGTCGGGACCCGTGATTGCCCCGGCCAGAGCATTGATTTAACCGCCGTGGCAGAGATGAACCTGTTCCTGCCGCGCGACTACAGCGCCGTGCGCGTTCGCGTTGACGAAGCGTTCTCGCTGCGCCGTCTGACGGCGAAGATTATCGGGGAGATTGATTCCATCTCCACGCTGACTGCCGCCATTGCCAGCGGCATGGGGGTAACGGTACTGCCCGAGTCTGCCGCACGTTCACTGTGCAGCGCGGCGAATGGCTGGATGGCCCGCATCACCACGCCATCCATGAGCTTACCGCTGTCGTTGAATATGTCCGCGCGCGGCTCCCTGTCACCGCAGGCGCAGGCGGTGAAAGAGATCCTGATGTCTCTGGTCAGTAAGCCGTCGCTGGAAAATCGCGAGCTGCAACTGGTCAGCTGATATTCCAAATAAGCATAAGATGCTGGTTTTTATTATTTGTTCTTCAGCCCGGCTGACTCTAACAATAGCCTTATGTCAGATGCGCCGGAGTGAATCGTGAATTTCCAGCAACTTAAAATTATTCGTGAGGCGGCCAGGCGGGATTACAACCTGACCGAGGTCGCCAACATGCTTTACACCTCCCAGTCAGGCGTCAGCCGACATATCCGCGAGCTTGAGGAGGAGTTAGGCATTGAGATTTTTATCCGTCGCGGCAAGCGCCTGCTGGGCATGACGGAGCCAGGCAAGGCATTGCTGACCATCGCTGAGCGCATTCTCAACGAGGCCAGCAACGTTCGTCGGCTGGCAGATCTCTTTACCAACGACGCGTCAGGTGTGCTGACAATCGCCACCACCCATACGCAGGCGCGCTACAGTCTTCCGACCGTTATCAAAGCATTTCGTGAGATCTTCCCGGACGTACGTCTGGAACTGATCCAGGGCACGCCGCAGGAAATCGAAGTGCTGCTGCATAACGGTGGGGCAGATATTGGTATCGCCAGTGAACGGCTGAGCAACGACCCGCTGCTGGTGGCGTTCCCGTGGTTCCGCTGGCATCACAGCCTGCTGTTACCCGCCGATCACCCCCTGAATCAGGTTTCGCCGTTGACGCTGGAAGAGATCGTCAAATGGCCGCTGATTACCTACCGGCAGGGCATTACCGGACGCTCGCGCATTGATGAAGCGTTCAAGCGTAAAGGGCTCACACCGGACGTGGTGCTGAGCGCGCAGGATTCCGACGTGATCAAAACCTACGTCGAGTTAGGGCTGGGGATTGGCCTGGTGGCCGAGCAGTCTGGCGGAGAATATGAGGCCGGAAATCTGGTGCGCCTGGATACGCGTCACCTGTTCGATGCGAATACCGTCTGGCTGGGGCTAAAGCGCGGGCAGCTTCAGCGTAACTACGTGTGGCGTTTTATTGAGCTATGCAACGCGGGGCTGTCGGTGGATGAGATCAAACGCCAGGTGATGGAGCCGGAAGAGGTGGCGATTGATTATCAGATTTAGTCGCTAATCAGTAGGCCGGGTAAGGCGCAGCCGCCACCCGGCAAATTTACCGAACCCACAAAAGCAAAAAGCCTGCTATAAAAGCAGGCTTTTCAAATTTGGCTCCTCTGACTGGACTCGAACCAGTGACATACGGATTAACAGTCCGCCGTTCTACCGACTGAACTACAGAGGAATCGTGTGAACGAGGCGCATATTATCGACCTGCGTGCGCCTTGTCAAAGGGGAAAACACCGTTTTTGTTCGTTTGCCGACAATTTCAGCAAACCGATGATTTAATAGCAAATTTGCTTTCAAATTGCACAGCAAATCGCGCCGCCCGCAGACAGGCGGCGCGCAGGATCAGAACAGAACGGAGTAGTTCAGACCAAACGTACGTCCACGGCCTTTATAAGTATAAAGACCCGGTGCACCGTAGGTTGGACTATACAGCCCCGGTGCGCGCTGGCCCCAGGCGGTGGTGTAGTCTTTGTCCAGCAGGTTCTCCACGCTGAAGCTGACTTTGCCCACCGGCAGGGCGTAGCTGCCCAGGAAATCAACGGTGTTATAGCCATCGATCTTCTTACCGTCGGCGTCAGACACGTCGAAGGTTTGTGTGCTCTGCACGCGCAGGGCCCAGTCGCCCGGCGCCCAGTTCACCCATGCGCTGGCTTTCGACGGGCTGGCGCTGTCGACCGTCAGCTTCTCCCATTTCCCGTTTTCACGCGTTTCGGACTTGATGGCGTTAAAGTTCGCCCCGGTGCTCCAGTCGCTGTCGGTGAAGAAATAATCCACCTGGCCTTCAATCCCGTAGATACGACGTTTGTCGTCTTCCAGGTTGATGGTCATGTCGCTCTTGTTGATAGTGATGGTTTTATCCGAGAGCGAGTAGTAGGCCGCCACCTGGGTACGCAGGTTATCGCCGGTGAAGCGCCAGCCCAGCTCGTAAGCATTGACCTTAATACCGTCCAGCGTTGAGTCGTTCACGTTCACGCT
Source organism: Enterobacter hormaechei subsp. hoffmannii (assembly GCF_001729745.1). Taxonomy (GTDB): domain Bacteria; phylum Pseudomonadota; class Gammaproteobacteria; order Enterobacterales; family Enterobacteriaceae; genus Enterobacter; species Enterobacter intestinihominis. The sequence goes on along the minus strand of NZ_CP017186.1, from coordinate 2,810,406 downwards.
GTTTTGCAAGCGATAGTGACCATCGACCAGCTGATAGGTGCCGGAGCCGTAGTACTTCGCCAGGTCCGGAATTTCGAAGCCCTGGGAGAAGTTAAACCACAGCTGTTGCTGTTCGGTCAGACGTCCAAGGATCCCGGCGTTAAACAGGAAGTTGTTGTAGTCGGTTTTCCCGCCCGGCACCGCGTCAGCGGAGGTGGCTTTGCCCGTGGCGATTGCCTGCTGCTGGGCGTAACCGACAAAATCGTCCACCTTGTTTTCGGTGTACTGGTAGCGCACGCCGCCGCTCAGGGTGATAGCGTCAATGTCATAGCTGGCTTGCAGGAACGGCGCGAGGTTGGTAATGCTGTATCCCGGGTAACGGCCCACGTTGTAGGCGTTGTCCAGCTCCATGCCGCCGCTCGCCGCCGCTTTGCTTAAGTCGAAGAACTGCTGGTTGGCGTCGAACGTTTCGTGATCGGCATCCACACCCCAGGTGAGGGTCAGGTCATCCATCGGCTTGCTGTTCAGCGTCAGCTTGCCGCCGTAAAAATCGGTTTTCTGCTGGGACGCGCCAATGCTGGTCACCGCGCCTTTGCTCAGCGTCGGGAACGGGTAGTAGGTCAGGCTCTCATCACGGTAGTAAATCTGCGCAACCAGATCCTGCCCCCAGAAGTCGGTGTTCGAGTACTGTAGGTTTATCAGGTGACGCTCTGTGCCCGGGATACGGTCAGAGTTCAGGTTGTCTTTGTTATAGGCTTTGGCATCGCCCGTGACCGCAGCGAAATTCTCTCCGAGGAACAGGCCGTGCTTGCCGTCGGATTCGCTCTTGTAGTACTGGGTGGTTAACTGGAGCTGCTGATGATCGTCGATGTTAATGGTGCCCGTTCCCATCACGTCGATACGGTCGGAATACTGTAAGCCGGTCTGGGTGTTATCGATAATCACCTCGTCACCGTTGCCGTCATACCAGCCGCCGTAGCGCTGATAGGAGACCGACAGACGTCCAGAGGCATTGTCGTTGCCGCCGCTCACGGCTGCTGAGACGTTCTCATCATGGTCGTTATGGCTGTTAAATCCGCTTTTTGCCCCGGTCTGGAACTCCACTTCGGTCTCCGGCTGGCCTTTTTTGGTGACGATGTTCACCAGACCGCCGGTACTGCCGCCGCCGTACAGCGAGGTGGCGCCGGAAATGACTTCGATACGGTCAATGTTGAACGGATCGATAGAGTCGAGCTGGCGGCTGTCGCTGCGGGACGAGTTCAGACGTACGCCGTCCACCATTACCATCATGGAGCGACCGCGCAGGTTCATGCCGTAGTTGGTGCGTCCCTGGCTGCTGACGTCCATGCCGGGGATCAGCTGGGCCAGCACCTCTTTAATCTCTTTCCCGCCCTGAACCTGCTGCTCAATTTCCGCCCGCTCTATAACCCAGGTGGTTTGCGCCATCTCTGCCACGCTGCGATGTGCCCGGCTGGCAGAAACCACAATATCTTCTTCCTTTTGTTCTTCCGCCCACGCAGAGGTAGAAAGCATGGCAAGCAAGCACGGATTTAAAACCCAAAGATGAGAACGTTTCATTGTTATGTTGATCCTGAATGTGTGTGTCAGTACTCGGTGGTCTTCATTAATGATTTAAAAACCTGGCTGCTCTCCGGGCTGGTGGTGCTCCGCCAGTGGATCACGCCGGGGGTGGTTGCCAGTTCAAACGGCTCGTCATCGTGAGCGCGATTCAGAATTCGCGCCGCGCGCCAGGCCATCAGGCTGAGCTGGGGTTCGGCAATACCGAGACGGTGCATCCCGGCATTGACGGCAAACAGGCGGTTGCTCTGCGGGCCGTCCCATTCAAGGGTGAAATCGTTGTTGATGCAGAAGGCTTCATCCTCATCCAGACGCAGTCGGGAAGAGAGCGGAGCGAGGAAAGCAGGCTGCACGGCGCGGTAGCCGGTGGCGAAAATCACCACGTCGCTCTCCAGCTGTTCGCGCCCGCCGTCCAGGTGATGCTGGATGCTCAGGCGCTGCCCGTTCTCCTGGCGCGTCAGCGCCGTCACCGAGCGGGACGGCATCAGGTGCGCCCAGGGTTTTTCCCGCAGCACTTCGAAGCGGTGATACATAGCACGATAGATGGCCAGCAGCGACTCCGTGGTGATCCCGTCGGAGGTCATCTTCTGCTCCTGCAACATCTGGCGACGGGCGTCGTCACCGAGGGTGGAGAAGCTGTCCACATACTCCGGCGTGAAATACTCGTTAGCAAACGCGGCTTCATCCAGCGCGTTGTAGTTGTTGCGACGCGAGATCCAGTTGAGGCTCAGCGGCTGGCCCCATTCCCCACGGAAGATATTCAAAAACAGATCCGCACCGCTCTGGCCGCCGCCGACGACGGTGACGCGCTTGCCTGCTAAATCCGGCGTGCGCAGCATCATTTCGCTGGCATGGAAGCAGGTGTCGTCCTGCGCGGTGACGCAGTCTGGCAGATTGATCTGCTTCCCAATCCCCACGCAGACGTGGCGCGCCAGGAAGCGATCCCGCTGGGTCACGACCTCAAATAGACCGTTTTGCTCATCAAAGCTGACCTGCTGCACCTGCTGGCTGAAGGCCAGATTAGTCAGGTTATCCGCCGCCCAGCACAGATAGTCGGCAAACTCCTCGCGCGAGACGGTGCGCTGCTCGGTAGTGAGGAAACGGTAGAACTTTTTGCGCTGTACCAGGTAGTTCAGGAAGCTGTGGCGGTTGGTTGGCTCCACGGCGCTGACCAGATCCTTCAGGAAGCTGGTCTGCATATGGCAGTCCGGTACCATCATTCCCGGGTGCCAGGAGAAGTGCGGCTTGCGTTCAAGAAACAGCGAGCTAAAACCGTCCAGCCCCTCTGCCAGCGCGGCAATACTGAGGTTGAACGGACCGATACCAATGCCGATGAAATCATAGGTTTTCATTGCGCTGACTCCTGGGAGACCAGAAAAAGAGGGTTATCAAGATCGCAGACGTAGTTCGGCAGCATGCGGTTGCCGCCATCGTGTTCAGAGAAGGTCAGTTTGACCGGGTTGAGGATCACGCGAATAATCTGCGGCTTAAACAGGTCGAACTTCGCGAAGCGCGCCGCAAGATCCGGATGGGCGGCCATATAGCGACGTAACACCTGCGCCAGGATCTGATAGAAGCGGGTTTCGCTCACGCCGCATTGCAGGGTGAGACGGGAAATAAAGCGCAGCACCGTGACAAAGTTGCCGGTTTGCAGGTCGTGGATGATGTAATCCGCACTGAGGCGTGCGGTGACGGCTTTTACCTGCTCCGGCAGGCTCTGCGCCTGCGGGAAATCCTCGTCCACCAGGCGCATGTCGCCCTGGAAATCCTTCAGCAGAATGCGCTGTGGGACGTAATCTTTCATCACCAGCGTGACGTTCTGGCCGTGGGCGATGAGCGCCACCCCGTAGCGGCAGAGCAGGTGATAGAAGGGGATCACCGTCGCCTCAAACAGCTTTTCCAGCCATGCGTCTGCGGTTAACCCCGAGCGTTTGATCCATGCGTCAATCAGCGGGCGCCCGTCGTTATCGGTTTCCATCAGCGCGGCCATCAGCACCGCCTGTTCGCCATCCTGTAAATAGCAGGATGGGTTCTCGCGCCAGATCACCCCCAGCATCTCCTGATAGCGGTACGGCGCCTCAGGCAATGCGGCATAACCCGGATGCGACAGATATCCGGCTGCGGGTTCGCCAAGCACCTGCGCCCCGGAGTGAATCAGCGTGGCATCGCTGGCGAACTGCTGCTGTAGCCAGCGCGAGGCCAGCGGACCGGCGGCAATATACTTGCCCGGAATACCGCGGTAGCAGGAAGTGTTGTAGATGGTCAGCGGCAGCTTGATGTCATACGGCGCGCGACGGCTGGCGTTGGTCAGCGTGCGCAGGGACTGCTGCGCCAGATACTCATCGCCGAACTCTCCCAGCTCCACCATCTCACCGCGCGCGAGCTGTGCCAGGAAATGAATGGCAATTTTTTGCTGCCACTGCCACGGATGCAGCGGCACCGGCAGCCAGCTGTCGTCCAGATCCAGTTCCTGCCAGCGGGCGTCGAATCGGTTGCGCTCGGCATCGTCCATGGCGCTGGCGAGCAGGGTGTTGATATCGCAATCGGCGTCACTGCTCCAGACCAGACGATCGCGTTGCACGGCGACCCAGTGCAGACGAAAACGCCCGCGATATTCCGGCGCGTAAAGGCGCAGGGCATCCAGCCCCCAGCCGCGGCGTCCCTTGTTGAAAATAAACTTCGGGTGACCGCGCATAAGGCACTGTAATTCGTCCGGGTCGAGGTGGATCAGCGCATCGGCATCCAGCGTGTCACGCGCCTGCAACAGCTGCATGTCGCCCCGCAGCGTGGCGTAGAGATCTTCCATGTGCTCCGCCGTTTGCGCGTCGCTCATCTCCAGCACGGTGGCCAGTTGCAGCAGCGCGTTTTCCGCTTCGACCGCCGCGCCGCTGGCGGTGGTCAGGGTATCAGGGTCAATATGCAGCCAGCCCCAGATCCCACGCGTGGCGCTAAACTGCCAGGTCGCGTTGCCCATACTGATGCGCCAGTAGTCCGCCGAAACCGGCTCGGCGCGCAGGGTGCGTTCATATTCCAGTTCAGCGAGGATCTTCGCCACCATCTCGCGGTTCACTTTCTGCCAGAGCGCGTTCACAGTTCCACCTCATGGAAGAAGCGGTGACGCTCGCTCATGATGAGACGGGAACGTTTGTGCGGGAAGTCGAACTCTTTCAACGTGTCAAAACCGGCGGATGCCAGATGGCGGAACAGACGCTGGTTGTCGAAGCGCGGTTCCGCCACAATGCGCGCCGTACGCGGTTCATCGAGATACAGATAGTGGCTGAGGCCGCGTAGCCAGCTGCGGATATACTGCGCCCCGCGCCAGTTCTCTTCACCCACCAGCATATGTAGCCCGCGGTCAAACGGCTGCCAGCGATAGTGGCGGCCAATGCGGTCTTCCGCCGCCCAGTAGAGTTCAAAATAGCCGAATGGCTGATCGTCAAAGCAGCCGATCACCGGGTAACAATAGGTCGAGTCGAGCTGACGGCGCAGGTAGTTTTCCTGCTCGGCCTGCGGGCCCGCCATCTCCCAGAAGGCGTTCACGCGTGGGGTGTTCATCCAGCGGGTAAAACGCTCGCCGTCCAGCGCCACGTCCGCTACGCGGAAGCTCAGGGTGCGCTTAATCTGCGGATCGTAACGGCGATACACTTCGCCCTGCGGACGATGAGGGCGCAGCGGGAAGTACAGCTGACGGCTTTCATCAAACTGCATTCCGCCGCTCGCCTGCGGACGTTCGCCTTTCAGCCACAGCGGCAGCTGCCAGAATATTTCGCGCGCCAGATAATCCCCGTTTGCGAGGCTAAACAGCGCCTGCGCCTGAGGTTCATCCTGCCAGGCGGCCCACGGCAGGGTAATGCCGGTCAGGGCGGGTGCGGCAACAAACAGCTGGTCGAGGGCGTCCACCAGCCAGCCGTCCGGGAGCCCGGCCAGACGCGCAAGGACCGCGCTGCCGTCAAGACCCAGCGTCAGCGGCAGGTTTTGTTCCGTGGCCGTACAGCGAAAGCCGTAGCCGGAATGGACGATGTTCGCGTTTGCCATCACGCCTTCTCCTTATAAAACGGGTTGCTAAAGTCGAAATAGATCACCGCCGGATCGACGATGGTGTTTTCGTTGCGATCGTGCAGGTAGCAGAAGAAGTTGCCTTTGCAGTTCCAGGTCGGGCTGTCGAGCACATAATCAAGGCAGCGGGTCTGCTTCGCCGTCATGCGCAGTTTGGCCAGTGCGTCACGCACGCGGGGCATCAGGTTCTCTTCGCTGTCGAAGCCGGCAGCGGCGAGCGCGGCGGTGACGGCAAGGGTAGAGTTCAGCAGCAGGTAATAAGGGAAGTAGCGCAGCAGCTGGCTCTCACCGAAGCGGTTTTCCACCTCGGTTTCGCCTGCCTCTTTCAGCCACGCGTCGGCCCCTTCGGTCCAGGCGCTGCCCTGACAATCGCGGTAGATCAGCCCAACGGGGAAATCCTGCTGCATCTCAACGAGGATATTTTGCTGGTGCGCCAGCAGGACCAGACCGTAGTCCGCCTCGGCGCTGAACAGCGGAAGCAATACGCGGTCGCAGTAGGCGTCCAGCCAGCAGCGCGCGGCCTGGGCGAGCGGGAGATCCAGACGCTGGCTCAGACGGCGCACCGCTGCCGCCAGCAGGCTGTCGCCGCCGTCCGGTGCCGCCTGGGTCAGGCTCACCAGCACGTTGGTTTGGGTATCTGGCGTATCAAACAGCAGGTTGACGCGCAGGGCCATCAGGCTCTCTTCCTGAATGACGCCGCTTTCATCGCGCAGCCCGGCCCAGCCGTCTTCCTGCATCACGCGCATGGTCGGGTAGCGCGCCTGGAGTTCCTGCCAGCGTGCCGTTTTCGCCAGCCGCGCCAGGCGCATGCCGCGCTTAACTTCTTTGACCGACAGCGTGCGCACGGAGTTGGTCAGCCGCACGCTGAGGGAAAACTTAATCATGTCGCTATTGGTTTCGCTGTACAGCGAGCGGGAAGAGCTGGTAGGCAGCCACTGTGCGCCCGCCTCGCCAAGATCCCGCAGGGCGCCTTTTTCAACCAGACGCTGGCACCACGGCTGCTCCAGCAAATAGGCAGCCTGCCACGGATGCATCGGCAGCAGCCAGCGGGTGTCGGTGAAGTGGCCGAGAAGATCCGGCGCACTCTGGGCCGCGAAGCGCAGCAGACGTTCACGCAGGGAGACGTTCAGACTGTCCCCGGCAATCAGTTCATGCTCAACCGCAAACCAGCGCAGCGGGAAGCGCGAGGCGAAATCCGGCAGATAGCGGCGCGCCTCGGCCTCGTTAAACGGCTCGTGCGATTTTGGGGCAGGATGAAAAGCATGGCCGACCAGCAGCGCCTGTTCCGCTTCGGCAAAGGTCAGCGGCTTATCGCGCAGGTTTGCCCAGTTGTGGCGTAAATCAATGGCCTGCCAGGTGTGCGTATGGCTCTCCAGGACGCGCTGCTTAAAGCGGGCCAGCGTATCGGCGTCCAGAGCGCCTTTTACTGTCTCTTTTTCAAGAATGAAATCAATCAGTTGATGGAATGTGACCGTGTCACCGCCGTCGCTGTCAGCCTGAATCAGCGTGGCCGGGAAACAATACTGGTGATGCTGCGTGGGGGAGAAATAGCGTACCGGAACCCGGATGGCCTGGGTTGGGGAGAGCGGGATATGTATCTGCGATAACTCATCCGCACGGGTTGCGGGAAGATAGTGCCAGTCCTTCGTTTCGCGCAGCAGCGCGTTCAAAAAACACTGGGCCGCAACATCTGTACCGGCGGAGCGGGGCAGAGCACGCATAGATGTACCTCATTCCATGACTGATAATAATTCTCGTTATGATATTCATTCTGTTTACAGCCGCAACTATTTTTGCAATATTTGTTTTCATAAACTTCATAATTTCCACACATTTATTGACATTATCTTCACAATTCTATGCGCACCTGTACTGAGAACATCACTGACAATATGGCCCCGAAGGCAAACTGGCCCCTTGCACTGGGCGCCGGTTTATTGGGTATCGGACAAAACGGTTTGCTGGTCATGCTGCCGCAGCTGGTCTCCCTGACCGGACTGTCGCTCTCCGTCTGGGCCGGGCTGCTGATGTTCGGCTCGATGCTCTTTTTACCCGCATCGCCCTGGTGGGGACGCCAGAGCGAGCGGCACGGCTGTAAGGTCGTGATGCTGGCCTCGTTAGGCGGCTATCTGGCGAGCTTCGTCCTGATGGCGCTGGTGGTCTGGGCGATGGCCAACGGCGCGCTGAATGCCCTCTGGGGAATGGCGGGCCTGGTTCTGTCGCGCATGCTGTACGGCCTGACGGTATCGGGGCTGGTGCCTGCGGCCCAGACGTGGGCCATTCAACGCGCGGGGCTGGATAAAAGAATGGCGGCGCTGGCAACGATAAGCTCTGGCCTTAGCTGCGGGCGTCTGCTGGGACCGCCTCTGGCCGCGCTGATGCTCAGCGTCAGCCCGGTCGCACCGCTCTGGCTGATGGCGCTGGCACCGTTTATCGCGCTGCTTCTGGTGCTGCGCGAAGCCGCCGATCCCCCGCTGCCGCCGGTGGCGCACCAGTCGACGCGGTTACAGGCCTCTATGATGCCTTTCCTGCTGCTGGCGCTGCTGCTGGCGGCGTTGGTCAGCCTGATGCAGCTTGGTTTATCGCCGCATCTTCATCCGTTATTTAATGGCGATGCCGTGCAAATCAGCCATCATGTCGCCCTGCTGCTGAGCCTGGCCGCGCTGGCGACCATGGCGGCGCAGTTTCTGGTGGTACGCCCGCAGCATTTTAGCCCGAGGGTTTTACTCTTAATTGCCGCGGTCTTGATGGTGGCGGGGCTTGGGCTGATGTGTCTCGCCAGTTTAGCCCTGTTCTACGTGGGCATTGTCATCACCTCGCTGGGTGCCGCCATGGCCACGCCGGGATACCAGCTTTTGCTCAACGATCGGCTGACGACGGGCAAAGGGGCAGGGGTGATCGCCACCAGCCATACGCTGGGGTACGGGGCCAGTGCGCTGCTGGTACCCGTGGTGACGCGCTTTTACGGTGAGCAGTTTTTGATTACTGCCGCATGGGGAATGGCGCTGCTGTTTCTCGCGGTGAGCGTGTGGGTACGATCGACCGATCGTACCCCTGCTGAACATTAGTGGAACGGATGAGAGGAGGTGCTGGCTGCGTCCTCACTTTGCCGCAGACGCTGGAGCGGATCCTGCTGGTAAAAATGACAGAAACGCTGCCACAGCGCCGGGAAGCGTGGGGCAAAAAGCTCAGGTGCGCTAAAGAAATACTCGGACAGCACCGCAAAGCACTCGGCGGGATCGGTCGCGGCATAGGCATCAATGCTGGCCGCGCTTTCACCCACCAGGTCTATCTCATCCTGAATGTTTTCCATCGCCGCGTGCAGGTCGTGCTCCCATCCCGCGACTTCACGCAGCGGGATCAGCGGCACGCCGCTGGCGCGATCGCCGTTGCGGGTATCCAGCTTATGCGCTACTTCGTGAATGATCAGGTTGAAGCCCGAGGCATCGAACGAGTCCTGAATATCCAGCCAGTTGAGGATGATCGGCCCTTGCTGCCAGCTCTGCCCGGACTGCACCATACGCTGGTTGTGCACCAGCCCGATGTCATCCTCCCACTCATCATCGACGATAAACGGCGCCGGGTAGATCAGCACTTCATGGAAGCCATCCAGCCATTCGATACCCAGCTCCAGTACCGGTAAGCAGAAGAGCAGGGCGATGCGCGAATTTTTAAGCGGATCCAGTTCGAAGCCCTGTAGCGGCACCAGCCGTTTTTGCTGTAAAAAACGCTCGGCCAGCTGAATCAGCTTTGATTGCTCTTCAGGCAAGAGATTCGCCAGCACGGGGATCGCCAGAGCCTCATCCCAGGGCAGCGCCATATTTCGACCAGCTTCGTTCGTTTTCCAGGGCCACTTAATCATCGCTTTGCTCGTTACTCGCACGTGAACAAAATGGAAAGGTCAGGGGCTGTTAGCATGCCAACATACTCTGTTAAGCAGTATGACACTCCTCTTCGGCGGCATGCAGACTGGCAGCCTGTTTAAGAGGAATCCAGCCCGCATAAACTATCACTATGTGCCGTCAGGTTGATAGCGCTTTAGGGGTATCCCCTTCATTTTGTGAAGTATGTCGTACGCGGCTATGATAAATCTCTTCTTACCCTACCGTGCTTAAGGATCCCGTCAGTATGCCCGTCAATTTTGACCTCAACGATCTCTACGCCTTCCGCGCTTTACTGGAATACGGCAATTTCCGTCTTGCGGCAGAATCTATTTGCCTTTCCCAGTCGGCGTTGAGTCGAAGAATTGAAAAGCTGGAGGCGGCACTGGGGACAAAACTGTTCGACAGAACCACCCGGCGCGTCACGCTGACCCTGTATGGACAGACCTTTGCCGACCGGTGCGGGCAACTGCTTGTCGACGTGGAGTCCATGCTTTCGGATATCGATAAGGCCAGCGAGGAGCGCACGGGATTAATCACCGTGGCGACAGTGCCGTCAGCCGCCTGTTACTTTATGCCGGATGTGATCCGCCGCTTTCAGTCTCGTTACCCCCGCGTGCGCATTAAACTTATCGACAGCAGCGCCGGAAATGTTATCGAGGCCGTCACCCGCGGACAGGCGGATTTTGGTATCTGCTTTGCCCGGAGTTTACAGCCCGACATCGAGTTTGTCCCGCTGGTGGAGGACGTCTACGTGGCCGCCTGCCGACGAGACAGCCCGCTTGCAAAAAGAAAAAGCCTGACGTGGCAGGCTTTTTATCAGCAGGATTATATCGGTCTGGATAAGACCTCCGGCAACCGCAATCTTCTCGACCAGCGGGTCGGACATATTCGGCCTGAGCGCCCCAGCATCTGCGAAACGCGGCACGTGACGACTATGCTCGGGATGGTTGAAGCCGGGATCGGCATTGCGGCCGTTCCCGCCATGTCAATGCCCCGCGCAGAGCATTCGCTGCTGACGTCGGTGCCTTTAACCGAGCCAGAGGTCAGGCGAACCGTGGGGTTGATTCGCCGCCGCGGGCGGATCCAGTCCTACATTGCTGCCGAACTCGAAACGCTGATCACCGAGCAGTATCGCGAGGTGCACTGACGGGCGTTAAGCCCGTTGCCGTAATGACGCTGGCCGCCTGTGGCGAGGAGAGAAAGGCCAGCAGCGCTTTTCCCTGCTCAGGATGGTCGGCCTTCTGCGTTACGGCTCCGGCGAAACGGGTAATGTACTGTATGTCGTCAGGCAACTTACCCACAAACGTCACGCCCGGGACCGGCAGAAGCTCGCTCACCTGCTGAAAGCCGAGATCGTATTTCCCTTTTGCCACTTCAGACGCCACCGGGATGCGCTCAACCCGGTGCGCTTTATTTTGGACCTGGCCGTCGATGCCCAGCTTACGGAACAACTGGCTCTCAACATACCGGCCGCTGGCGCTGTCGGAATAAGCCATGGAATGCGCCTTCAGCAGCGTTTGCCGCAGGGCGGGTACCGTACTGATATCCGGCACCGGCGCGCCCGCTTTGACGACCATCCCGACGGGCGAATCCGCCAGCTCCACGCGGGAGCCCGCCGCCGTCCTGCGATCCTGTTCCAGTTTCGCCAGCGCATCTCCAACCATAATCACCACGTCCGCTTTTTCGCCCCGGGCGAGCCGAGCCGGAATGGCCTGCGGTGTTTTGCCCATCGACGGGCCGGAGACCACAATGAGCCTGTCGCCGCTTTGCGCTTCGTACTGCGGCGTCAGCTTCTCCAGCGCCGCTTTGAAGCCGCCAGAAATCATCACCGTCACCTCCTGCGCAAGCGCGCCCGCGCTGAGGGTGGTGAAGGTCAGGGCGGCAATCACCGTTCTGAATGTAAGCATGAGGGATCACTCCTTAACGGCAGTTTGCAGAATTAACGTGCGACGACGATAGAGATAAAGCGTTGCCAGCAGGGCGCAAACGGCGGCAAAGCTCATCCAGTAGCCCGGGGAGGCTTTATCGCCGGTGTACTCAATTAAGGCGGTAGAAATCACCGGCGTGAAACCGCCAAAGACCGCCGTTGCCAGGCTATAAGCCAGCGAGAAGCCCGCCACGCGCACCTCTGCTGGCATGATCTCCGTCAGGGCCGGGATCATCGCGCCGTTATACAGGCCGTAGAGGAAAGAGAGCCACAGCAGCACGGTCAGCATCATGGAGAAACTCGGGGCTGCCGCCAGCATCGTCAGTGCCGGATAGCTGGTCGCCAGCGCCAGCAGCGTCATGGCGATCAGCACCGGTTTGCGTCCGAAGCGGTCCGACAGTGCACCGCCAATCGGTAGCCAGATGAAGTTAGAAATGGCTACCAGCAGCGTGACCAAAAGACTGTCCGAGGCGCTGAGCATCAGGACTTTTTTACCGAAGGTCGGCGCGTAAACGGTGATCAGGTAAAACGCGGTGGTGGTCATCGCTACCATCAGCATGCCCGCGATGACTACTGGCCAGTTGGCGAGCAGCGTTGTGAAGACCTGACGCATCGCCAGATGGTGGCGACGGGCGCTGAATTCCTCGGTCTCTTCGAGCTTGCGGCGCAGGAAAAAGATGAACGGCACAATCAGACAGCCAAACAGGAACGGAATACGCCACCCCCATTCGCGAATGGCACTCTCTTCCAGCACCATATTCAGCGCAAAGCCCATCGCCGCCGCGATCATAATGGCGACCTGCTGGCTACCCGACTGCCAGCTGGTGTAGAAACCCTTGCGGCCCGGCGTGGCGATCTCCGCCAGATAAACCGAAACCCCGCCCAGCTCGGCGCCTGCCGAAAAGCCCTGCAACAGGCGGCCAGTCAGCACCAGTAGCGGCGCCCAAAGGCCAATGCTCTGATAAGAAGGGATCAGCACAATCAGAAAGGTTCCGGCGGCCATAATCGACAGGGTGACGATCAGCCCTTTACGGCGGCCCACTTTATCAATGTAAGCCCCCAGCACAATGGCCCCGATCGGACGCATCAGAAAGCCCGCGCCAAAGACGGCGAAGGTCATCATCAGTGACGCAAATTCACTGCTTGCCGGGAAGAACGTGTGGGCGATGTAGGTGGCATAAAAGCCGAACAGAAAGAAGTCGAATTGCTCAAGAAAGTTGCCCGACGTGACGCGGAAAATCGCGCCCGCTTTCGAACGAACCGTTGCAGGTGAGGTTGAGGAAACCATAATTATCTCCAGTTTTATAGTGACGTTATGCTCGTCTGTTTCTGAAAACTGGATCAGGAAGTGGAAATTGATAAGCGCAAATCGCACATGGACTGATGCGTGTGGTGCATTAATGACAAAGCGTTGACCAGTATTTACATATTCAACAATAACTTAACATTTCGGTGATCTTTTATTTACCACATTTCGCTAAGTTGCTGATATATCAGTTTTGTGACACCGCGCAGGAGAGAAGCCAGGCGGGGCCTGGCTTGGGATTATCAGCGCAGCGCGTTGGCAATCGCGCTAAACATCAGCGACGCTTCCAGCGGCTGGGCGCTGAATGACGGCTCTGCCTGCGGCCAGGTGGACCACTGGACGATAACCAGTTTTTCTTTCTGATTAACCACGATCATCTGACCAAAAATACCCAGCGCCCACAGGGAATCCTTCAGCGAATTTTCGACTTTCGGCTCCACGTTTGTGGCGGTGGCCGGCACTTCGTTGTTCCACCACTGGTAGCCGTACAACCCCTTCGGATGCGCCTCGGACACCGATCCTTTGGCCTGTGTCCAGGCTGAGGACTGCTTCACCCATCCCTCGGGGAGGATCTGCTTTCCGTCCGGCAGTGTACCGTTATGCAGGATGAACTCTCCGAAACGCCCCCAGTCTTCCAGCGTGGCGTTAAATCCATGCGCACCCACGTCGTGCTGGCCTTTGCTGTAGGCATGCCACACGCCGTCGCTCGCCATGCCGTACGGCTGCCAGATGCTTTTCTCCAGATACGCCGCGAGCGTCATGCCGGTGGCGCGCTCAAGCACATCGCCTAACAGCCAGGCGCCACCCGAGGAATAGGACCAGTTTTCACCCGCCGGGTGTTCACGGTGTAATCCTTTCACCAGGGTGCGCACGCAGTCGTAGGTGCCCGGTTTCGCTTCGCATTCGGTAAGCCGGGCGAAGTCTGACTGCGGGTTAGTGTAATCTTCGTTCCACGCCACGCCCGAGGTGTGGGTGATGAGCTGTTTTAGCGTTACGCCCTCCCAGGCGGTGCCTTTTAAATCCGGTTCGTACTGGGTGATGAGGTCGTCCAGTGAGTGGATTTTACCCTCTTTTATCGCAACGCCCACCAGCGCGGAAACCACAGATTTGCCCACGGAACGCGACGTCCAGAGCGTTGAGTTGGTATTGCCTTCTCCCAGGTATTTATAGGCCACTTTGCCATTTTTCAGCACCAGCATGCCGCTGACGTTCTGGCGTTTCAGGTAATCCTGAAGATTGTAAATCTTACCCTTCACCTGATAGCGGGCATCGGTGAGCGGTTTTTCTGCGGGCAGCAGCGGCGTTGCGTTGCCGTGGCGGAACACATCGCCCGCGTAGTTGCGGTAGTCATTGCGAAAGCCCACCACGCGATCGGCCTGGCTCCAGGTGAGCATGGTATGTGCATCCGGGAGTCTGGCATCGAAAGGCGCCGGACAGGTCGTGAGGTCGGTACCGTTGCAGGCCGCCATGACGGCGGGCGAGAGCAGGCTGCTGACAACCAGCGCCGCGAGCAGTGTGCGGTTTGTTTTGATTTTCATATTTATCTCGTTTGGCTCAGGAAGGACTTCAGTTTAAGAACCTGCGGCCTATAATAAAAAACGCGTTATGGGGGAAAATCCCCCGGAAAAATCGCGTGGAGAATGACGTGGCATCCCTGATCTATTCCTTTGCCCAACTTGAGGCGTTCACCGCCGTCGCTGAGCACGGCAGCCTGATGAAGGCGGCCGGTAAACTCGGCAAAGATCGTACAACCCTGCGGGATCTGATCGATTTTCTTGAGGATGGGCTGGGCTACGCTCTGTTCCTGCGGGAGGGGCGCAGCCTGCGCCTGACGCCGGAGGGGGAGCAGCTTCAGCGGCAGGCGCACCTGCTGATGCGGCAGGTCAAAGCATTTGAGGCGTTTGCCCGATCGGTGCCGGACAGCGCCACGCAGGACATTGCCCTCGTTTACGATCCGTTCACCCCCAGAGCTTTTTTACAGGCGCTGATTGCCACACTGGCGGCGAAAAAGATCCGCCTGAGCCTGACCAGCGCATCGCGCGATGAGGCGGAAGCCATGCTGGCGAACGGTCAGGCCGATCTGGGGATCTGCCAGGCGCGCAACCGCAGCGTGGGCAATGAGATGGAGTGGCGGTCGCTGGGGGCGATCGAAATGGATTTTTACGCCGCAACGACGCTTTTTGCGGAGGTTGCGTCGCCGGTGTCGCTGCTCGATCTCTCTCTGGTTCCGCAGGTGATTATGCATGCCGCGTCAGACGAGCCGGTTGCCCGTCGCCTGCAAATTTCAGGGCACACGCTTTTCACTAACGAACTGGAGATGCTGCGCGGCCTGCTGGAGAAAGGGTGCGGCTGGGGATTTTTGCCGACGCATCTTCAGGCGGCGCGATGGCAAAACGTAAAAAGGCTGCACACCGAAGTGGGCAGCCAGGGGATCGGTCAAACGATGGTGACGATCTGGAAACCGGGCAGCGACAAGCGCGGGTTAATTAATGAAACGCTGTCGCTGCTGCCGTCATTGTGGAAAGACTCAGCGCTGTGAACAGCCTTTGCACTGCTTGTTCTGGATCTGCTGGAAGAAATCGTTGCCTTTGTCATCCACCAGGATAAACGCCGGGAAGTTCTCCACTTCAATTTTCCAGATCGCTTCCATTCCCAGTTCCGGATACGCCACGCACTCCAGACTCTTGATGCTGTTTTGCGCCAGCACCGCCGCCGGGCCGCCAATGCTGCCGAGGTAGAAGCCGCCGTGCTTGTGGCAAGCGTCCGTCACCTGCTGGCTGCGGTTGCCTTTGGCCAGCATGATCATGCTCGCACCGTGGGATTGCAATAAGTCTACATAGGAGTCCATACGCCCGGCTGTGGTTGGACCTAAGGAGCCAGACGCGTAGCCTTCCGGCGTTTTGGCCGGGCCTGCATAGTAAATCGGGTGATCTTTGACGTACTGCGGCAGGGCTTCGCCGTTATCGAGCAGTTCTTTCAGCTTCGCATGGGCGATGTCGCGCGCCACAATAATGGTGCCATTCAGCGACAGGCGGGTGGAGACCGGGTGCGCGGAAAGCTGCGCCAGAATATCGGGCATCGGCTTGTTCAGATCAATGCTTACCACGTCGCCTTCTCCCTGCTGGCGCAGGGATTCAGGAATATACTGGCCCGGATTGTGCTCCAGCTTCTCAATCCAGATCCCGTTGCGGTTGATTTTCGCTTTGATATTACGGTCAGCGGAGCAGGAGACGCCCATGCCGATTGGACAGGAGGCACCGTGGCGCGGCAGACGGATCACGCGAATATCGTGCGCGAAGTATTTCCCGCCAAACTGCGCGCCAAGGCCGAGGTTTTGCGCTTCCTGAAGCAGTTCCTGCTCGAGCTGGACGTCGCGGAACGCCTGGCCGTGCGCATTGCCTTCGGTTGGCAGGCCATCATAGTAGCGCGCAGAGGCGAGCTTGACGGTTTTCAGCGTGGCTTCCGCTGAGGTGCCGCCGATAACGAAGGCGATATGGTAAGGCGGGCAGGCCGCGGTGCCGAGGGTCCGCATCTTCTCAACCAGATAATTTTTCAGCTTCGCCGGGGTGATCAGCGCTTTGGTTTCCTGATACAGATAGGTTTTGTTGGCGGAACCGCCGCCTTTCGCCATGCAGAGGAATTTGTACTCGTCACCATTCACGCTGTAGAGGTCGATCTGCGCGGGCAGGTTGGTGCCAGTATTCACCTCTTTATACATATCCAGCGCCGCATTCTGCGAGTAGCGCAGGTTGTCTTCAATATAGGTGTTATACACGCCCTGGCTCAGCGCGGCTTCGTCACCGCCGCCGGTCCAGACGCGCTGGCCTTTCTTACCCATAATGATTGCCGTGCCGGTATCCTGACAGGTGGGCAGCACGCCTTTCGCCGCAATCTCGGAGTTGCGCAGGAATTGCAGGGCAACGTACTTATCGTTCTCGCTGGCTTCCGGGTCGCTCAGAATAGCCGCAACCTGCTTCTGGTGAGAGGTGCGCAGCATAAACGCTGCGTCGTGGAAGGCCTGCTGGGCCAGCAGGGTCAACGCCTCTGGCTCGACTTTCAGCACTTCCTGACCGTCGAACTCGGCAACGGAAACGTGCTCTTTGGTCAGCAGATAATATTCGGTGTCGTCATGCGCGAGTGGGAAGGGGTTCTGGTAGATAAAGGGTTTGTTTGACATAGCTTGCTCCACAAAAATTTAACCGCCGGAGGAAATGTCCGGCGGTCAGAAATCAGAACATCATGGACATCCACGGGTAACCAATCAGCAGCAGAGCTGCCAGGAAGATGGCGCCGAAGATAGTGCCGAGGCGCCAGTAGTCTTTGGTTGGCAGGTAGCCGCTACCGTAGTAAATCGGGCTTGGGCCAGTACCGTACGGGGTGATGATCCCCATCACGCCCAGCGAGGTCACCATCAGCAGGACGAACACTTCCATGTTCATGCCCGGAATGGTGGAGGCGATGGTCAGCATCGCAGGCAGCAGCGCCGTGGTGTGCGCGGTGGTGCTGGCGAACAGGTAGTGCAGCAGGTAGAACGCCAGCAGCAGGACGATGGTGGCGACACCCGGCGAGATACCGCTCATTAGCAGGCCGCCTTCTTTACCCAGCCAGCTGATAAAGCCGGTGGAGGAGAGACCATCCGCCAGTGCCACCAGGGTGGCGAACCAGACGAAGGTATTCCACGCGGCTTTGTTGCCGGTGATGTCGTTCCACTCCAGCACGCCGGTCCACAGCATCAGGCCAACGATCAGCAGGGCAGCCATGGCCGGTTCAATCCACGCCGCGGCGAAGATCCACATCAGCAGCGCGCAGCACACGAATACCAGCAGCAGGATCTCATTGCGCGACAGTTTGCCCAGTTTTTCCAGTTCGCGGGTCGCCCACAGTGGTACTTCATTGTTTACCTTCACTTCTGGCGGGTAGAACCAGTAGGCCAGCAGCGGCATGGTCAGGATCAGCAGGATACCCAGCGGCAGGAAGGCGAGGAACCAGGTCCCCCAGGAGATATCAATTCCAACGGTGCTTTTCACCAGCGCCAGTGCCAGCAGGTTAGGTGCCAGAGCGGAAAGGAACATCGAGCTGGTGATACAAGCCGCGGTGATTGCCACCCACATCAGATAGGAACCGATTTTGCGCGCGCTTGGGTCGTTGGGTTTTGAACCGTACAACGGCGGCAGGTTAGCGATAATCGGGTAGATGGTCCCACCGCTGCGCGCGGTATTGGACGGGGTGAACGGGGCCAGCAGCAGGTCCGCGAAGGTAATGGCGTAACCGAGCGTCAGGCTGCGACGGCCCAGGTACTTCACCAGAATCAGCGCCAGACGGCGGCCGAAGCGGGTTTTGTCGTAGCCTGCGGCAAACATAAAGGCACCGAAGATCAGCCAGACGGTGGAGTTACCAAACCCGCTCACCGCCCATTTAAAGGAGGCGCCCGCCAGCTTGAATTTCGGGTCAGCCAGCTGTTCGGGGCTAAAGAGCACCCACTGGCTGCACAGCGCAATCGCCACCACGCCGGTGAGGCCGATTACGGCGCCCGGCAGAGGTTCGAAAATCAACCCGACGATGACGCCAACAAAGATGGCGAAGTAGTGCCACGCATAAGGCGGCAGACCTTCCGGAACGGGGACAAACAACAGCAGGACGGCGACAATGACGGGCAGGGCCATCATCAGCAGGCGTTTTGCTGTTCCATTTGATGCCAGATTCGCCGCAGGAGGCGTTACAGCAGTTTTTGTTTTCATAGTTTCACGTCTTAAGTTGTCAAAAATTCGTCGTACAGCGAAAACACAAATTCGATTGCTTTATTCGTTTTGCTTTTTTTAGTTATTTAAGGTGCGTTTTTGTGTTTTCAGTAATAGCGATTTAACGCATTATTGTTTGCGCTAAATAAAAAATGATGATGTTTTTATATTGCGCCTTTGGATGCCATTACTATTGATCGCGATCAAAAAAACAGAATTGAGGACGTAATTTTATACTTTTTATAATAACCACTCTGAGTAGTGTGGTTATTCGCTATTTTTAAGCATTTTATTTATCAATTTTATAACATTATTAGTTTGGGTTGTATTTTACCTTTTGATTTTAAAGTGTTTTTGGTGTGTATGGTGTATTGGCTTTACCATTGTTGATTTAACTTTTTTTAAATTAATGTGAACGTATAAAACATTCGCGCTAACACCAATGTGTTATTAATGTTATCGCAGGGATTAAATAGTTTATTAACTAACGTAATGGCTTTAGAAACTAAAAAAAGCTTTATATTAATGTCATGACATCGGCAAAAACACGAAATAAAAAATCCATACCGATAACGAATTCTTAATTTTTAAAGTTTGGAGTTTCTATTATGAGCACTAACGAACGTATTTTAAGCCCCTTCACATTACCGAATGGTACTGAACTGAAAAACCGTTTGTTAATGGCCCCGATGACAACCTGTACGGGGTATTACGATGGCACCGTGACCAGCGAGCTGGTGGAGTACTACCGTGCCCGCGCTGGTAGCATCGGCACCATTATCGTTGAATGCTGTTTTGTTGACGATCTCGGCCTTGCGTTCCCGGGCGCAATTGGTATTGATAACGACGAAAAAATCGCCGGACTGGCAAAAATCGCTGACGCCATTAAGTCCAAAGGTTCCAAAGCCCTTCTGCAAATTTACCACGGCGGCCGTATGGTCGACCCAAAACTGATCGGCGGCCGCACGCCGGTTGGCCCAAGCGCGGTTGCCGCGCCGCGTGACGGTGCCGCGACGCCGGTTGCTCTGACTTCAGAAGAAGTGGAAGGCATGATCGGCAAGTTCGGCGAAGCCGTACGCCGCGCAATTCAGGCCGGCTTCGATGGCGTCGAAATCCACGGGGCGAATACCTATCTGATCCAGCAGTTCTACTCCCCGAACTCTAATCAGCGCGACGACGAGTGGGGTGGCAGCCGCGATAACCGCGCGAAATTCCCGCTGGCGGTGCTGGACATTACCCACAAGATGGTGCGCCAGTATGCGGACGACGCGTTCATCGTTGGCTACCGCTTCTCACCGGAAGAGCTGGAAGTCCCCGGCATTCGCTTCGAAGACACCCTGTATCTGCTGGAAAAACTGGCCGCTCGTGGGGTGGATTATCTGCACTTCTCCCTTGGCGCCGCCCTGCGTCCTTCTATCGTCGATACTCAGGACCCGACGCCACTTATCGAAAAATACTGCGCCATGCGCTCTGACACGCTGGCGCAGGTACCGGTGATGGGCGTTGGCGGCGTGGTGAATGCCACGGATGTGAATGAAGCGCTGGATCACGGTTACGACCTGATTGCCGTTGGCCGCGCCACCATCGCCTATCCGGACTGGACCGATCGCATCGCGGCGGGCGAAAGCCTGGAGCTGTTTATGGACAGTACCCGACGCGAAGAACTGAGCATCCCGGAACCGCTGTGGCGCTTCTCGCTGGTGGAAGCGATGATCCGCGACATGAGCATGGGCGAATCTAAATTCAAACCGGGCACCTTTATTGAAAAAGTGCAGGACGATGCTAACGAACTGGTGATTAACGTCAGCCTCGAAACCGACCGCATCGCCGATATCGAATTGGCCTCCGGCCCGAGTGAAGACGTCGAGTTTGTCACCAGCTTCGAAGAGATCCGTACCCGAATTCTGGATGCCAATACCCCGCACGTGGATGCTATCACCGGCGCAACCAGCCAGAGCGAGGCGGTGAAAAAAGCGGTCTCGAAGGCGATGCTGAAATCCAGCAAAGCGCTGGCGGCAGAAGAGGGCGCTGACCCGAATGAGACTAAAAGCGTGGACGTGGTGGTGGTCGGCAGCGGCGGTGCCGGTCTGGCGGCGGCGATTCAGGCGCACGACGAAGGCGCGAGCGTGCTGATCGTTGAGAAAATGCCGACTATTGGCGGGAACACCATTAAAGCCTCTGCCGGTATGAACGCGGCTGAGACCCGCTTCCAGCGCGTGAAGGGCATTCAGGACAGCAAAGAGCTGTTCTACCAGGAAAGCCTGAAAGGCGGTGGCAATAAGAACAACCCTGAACTGCTGCGTCGCTTTGTCGAGAACGCGCCGGAGGCCATCGAATGGCTGGCAACGCGCGGCATTATGCTCAACGACATCACCACCACCGGCGGGATGAGCATCGACCGTACGCACCGTCCGAAAGATGGTTCCGCGGTGGGCGGATATCTGATTAGCGGCCTGGTGCGCAATGTCAACAAACGCAACATCGAGGTGATGCTGGATACCTCCGTGAGCGACATCATCTTCGAAAACGGCGAAGTGACCGGCGTGCGTCTGACCACCGAAGAGAACGAAACCCTCACCGTGGCAACTAAAAGCGTAATTGTCGCGACGGGCGGCTTCAGCGCCAACAGCCAGATGGTGGTGAAATACCGTCCGGACCTGGAAGGGTTCGTGACGACTAACCACAAAGGCGCAACCGGCGGCGGTATCGCGCTGCTGGAGCGTATTGGCGCAGGCACCGTCGATATGGGCGAAATCCAGATCCACCCAACCGTTGAGCAGAAAACGTCGTACCTGATTTCCGAATCCATCCGCGGCGGCGGGGCGATTCTGGTAAACCAGCAGGGCAACCGCTTCTATAACGAAATGTCGACCCGCGACAAAGTCTCGGCGCAAATCATCGCGCTGCCGGAGAAATACGCTTACATCGTCTTTGACGAGCATGTTCGCGCCAAAAACAAAGCCGCGGATGAGTACATCGCGAAAGGGTTTGTCACCAGCGCCAGCTCGCCAAAAGCCCTGGCGGAAGCGCTGGGGATGGATCACCACCAGTTCCTGGCAACGCTGGAACGCTACAACGGCTTTGTGGAAAAACAGCATGACGATGATTTTGGCCGCACCACCGCGCTGCGTGCGCCTATCAACGAAGGGCCGTTCTATGCCATTCAGATTGCGCCGGGCGTGCACCACACCATGGGCGGTGTGACCATCAATACAGAAACCTGCGTGCTGGACAGCAACCACAACGTGTTGCCGGGAGCCTTTGCTGCGGGTGAGGTTGTCGGGGGTATCCACGGCGGTAACCGCATCGGTGGTAATGCGGTGGCAGATATCATTATTTTTGGTACGCTTGCCGGACATCAGGCGGCTATGCGTTCGAAAACACGGTAAGGCTCCTGTTTCCCCGGCGGCGCGGTGCTTGCCGGGGCTACATCTGAGGACTTATGTAATGCCTGATAGCCATCGCGTTTACAGCTACAACGCCGTTCTGATGGGCTCGCCCATCCTCCTGAAACTCTTCTCCCATGACGAAGCCCTCGCGTCCCGCGTGTTTCGCCTGATCAAACAGTACGAAGATCTCCTCACCGTCAACCGTGCGGATTCGCAGGTGATGGATGTCAACCATGCTGCCGGTCAGCATCCGGTTGTCGTCAGTCGCCCGGTGTTTGACCTGATCCGCTGCGCGAAAGCGGCCAGCCTGCCTACAGACAGTGCGTTCAACCTGGCGATAGGTCCGCTGGTCAAACGCTGGAAAATTGGCTTTAAGGGGGACGCTGTACCGCCCGCGGACGAGATCGCCGCCTTGCTGAGTATCACGGATCCTGCGAACGTTGTACTGGATGACGCCAACAGCAGCGTGTTTCTTACACGCCAGGGAATGGAGATCGATCTGGGGGCTATCGCCAAAGGTTATATCGCCGACAGGGTGCGGGATTACCTGCATAAAGAGGGCACCGAACTCGGGTTGATCAACCTTGGCGGCAACGTCCAGACGTTAGGCTCGCCGGAGGACGGCTGGCACGTCGGCCTGAAAAAACCGTTCGCCGGTGATGCGCTGATTGGCGCCATAACGGTAGAAAACCGGTCGGTTGTGACGTCAGGCACCTATGAGCGCTACTTCGAGCAGAACGGCAAACGTTATCATCACATACTTGACCCGCGTACCGGCTACCCGCTGGATAACGAACTGGACAGCGTGACGATTATTTCGCAAGACTCCCTCGACGGCGATATCTGGACCACGCTGATCTACGGCATGGGCGTGGAGCAGGGCTGCGCCGCGCTGCGTTCGCGCCCCGATATTGAAGCCATTTTTGTCACCAAAACAAAAGAAGTGGTGATCTCCTCGATGCACCACTTCCGTTTTACCCTTCTGGACGACAGCTACCGAATTACTGGCAGTACTGTTTGAGCAGGCCGACCTGTTCCGGCTGCAAACGGTAGCGATATACCGGTCGACCGGTGGCACCGTAGTGAATGCTGGTGAACAGGATATTGATTTGCGCCAGCCAGATCAGGTATTTGCGGCAGGAGACGCGGGAAATGTTGACCGCATTCGCCAGATCGTCGGTGGAAAATTCTATCTCCGGATGGCTGTCGATCCACTGGCAAATGGTGCGCAGCGTCTGCGGCGTTAAGCCTTTCGGTAATTTTTTGCTGTCGGCGAGCTCCGGCGCGCCGCCGTGGATCAGCCTGTCGACGTCGGCCTGTTCATAATACTGATGCGAGCCCATCAGACTGCGCTTTGCCTTCCAGCCGTTCAGCGCCTCTTCAAAACGCGGGAACTGGAACGGTTTAATCAGGTAATCCACCACGCCATAGTGCATCGACGTCTGGATCGTTGCGGCGTCGGAGGCTGACGAAATCATGATAACGTCAATCGGGCGGCCCGATGCGCGGATGATGGGCAATAGATCCAGCCCGTTATCCTGCTGCATATAGACATCCAGCAGCACCAGATCGATCGGCTGGCCTGGGTTTGCGATCAATGCTTCGGCCTGGTTGAGCGTGGAAGCGACGCCGCAGCAGTTAAAACCCTCAACGCGGTTAACATACAGACGGTTGAGGTCGGCTACCATGGCGTCATCATCGACAATTAATACATTTATCACGCGATATTCCTCTCGCTATCCCAGGGGATCTGAACAAAAAATTGGGTAAATACGCCAGGCTCCGACTCGACGGTAATATCTCCGCCCAGGTTCTGGATCTGCTGACGTGCAAGGAACAGCCCAACGCCACGGTTTTCACCTTTTGTTGAGTAGCCCTTTGTAAAAATAGCCTCCAGCCGCTCGGGATCAATGCCGGGACCGTCATCGCTGACCTCACCGCTCAGCCAGCCGTTCTGATAATGCAGCAGCAGGCCGATCTCGCCTTCCGGCTGACCTTCCATCGCATCCAGGGCATTTTCGATTAAATTGCCCAGCACGGTGATCAGAACCGCAACCTGCTCTTCATTGCTGGTGTCAGGAAGCTGACTCTCTTCCGCCAGCGTCAGGGTCACTCCCGCCTCTTTGGCGCGGTTGATTTTACCCAGCAGGAAACCCGCAATGACCGGCGATTTAACCTTGCGCTGTATCGCGCCGATATCCGTCTGATAATTCTGTGCGGTCTGGATGATGTACTCTTCCAGCTTATCGTAGCGCTTCATGTGCAGCAGGCCGAGGATCACGTGCAGCTTGTTCATAAACTCATGCGTATGTGAGCGCAGGGCATCAACATAGTTGACCATACCATCGATACGCTGCATTAACTGGCTGATTTCGGTCTTATCGCGGAAGGTGCTGATTGCCCCGATGACCTGATTCTGGCTTTTCACGGGGACCATGTTGCACAGCAGTAGCCGTCCGTTACAGCCGATCTCTTGATCCTGACGAGCAATGCCGGTTTTCGCCACTTCCCGCAGGCTGACCAGCAATGGTTCGCCGCTGCTCTCGGAGTGCTCACCCGAGCTCAGGAGCAAAATTTCTCTGGCGGTGTGGTTAATCATCGTCACGCGCCCGTGCATATCAACAGCCATCACGCCTTCGCGCAGGGACTGCAACATGGCCTGGCGCTGCTCAAAGAGGGCAGAGATCTCGTAAGGCTCCAGCCCGAAGAGAATACGTTTCAGAACCCGGACCAGACACCATATCGCCACTGAGCTCATCAGAACGCTGAATAAGATGGTCCACACGGCATTGAGCCGACCGCGGGCAATCTGATCTTCAACTTTATTCAGCGAAATACCCACCACGACCACGCCGATCTGGTCGTGCCGATCGTCATAAACGGGCGTAAAGACGCGCAGTGCTTCCGCGAGCGCGCCGCGGTTCACGGAGACATTCTCTTTCCCTTCGAGGGTGGGCGTCAGATCGTCGCCAATAAAATGCAAACCTAACAGCGCTTCGTTTGGATGGGAATAGCGGATCCCACGCAGGTCGGTAACCACCGTAAATAGCAGGTCGTTGCGCTTCGTCACCGCCTGGGCAATCGGCTGGATGATGCCAGCCTGCGGCGATTCCATCAGGCCACGCTTGATCTCCGGGCTGTCGGCCAGCGTTCGGGCGATACCCAGCGCAGTATCTTTCACGTCATCGCGCGTGGCACGGGTGATCTGCACAGAGTACAGCGCGAAGACCACCAGCAGCACAGAACCGATAATGGCGCACACCATCAGCGTAACCAGCGTATTCAGCTTCATAGGGCGCTTGCGCGTCGGGGGGAAGGGCTGCAAATCGCTCATTAACACTCCGCGATGAAAAAGAAAGGGCTAATTATCGCTGATGACGGGCATTTCATAAAGCCATGTAAAGAGAGGCGTTTCGTGAGCCTTCTCTCATGTGACCTGTATAAAACACTTTATAGTGTGGGGGTACTCATAATAAGGAGGCAGTTTATGAGCATTATGCTTACCGGTACGGCCAGGGAAAGACGGCACGCCAGCACGATGAACATCGACAGATTATCTACGCTGGATATGCTTAATGTCATACACCAGGATGACGCACAAATCTCTTCTGCACTTACCCCTCACTTAAGTATGCTGGCTCGCGTGGTGGATAACGCGGCGGCGACGCTTAGTCACGGCGGACGTCTGGTGCTGATCGGCGCAGGCGCGTCCGGAGGTGTGGCGAAGCAGGCGGCAGAAGCGTTCGCGCCGGGAAAACATCCGGTCATTGCGATGACAGCAGGCGATAACGCCGGAAGCTACGCGCGCGGTGTTGCCGACCTTCAGACGATAAAATTCGGCGAGCATGACATGATGCTGGCGCTGTCCGTCAGCGGCAAAACGCCATGGGTTTGGGGCGCGATGCGTCATGCGTGGTCTCTGGGCTCAACGGTCGCGCTCATTACGGAGGATGCGCAAAGTGAAGCGGCGCAGCTGGCGAGCATGGTTATTGCCCCCGATCTGGGCGCGGATGTGGTTGCCGGGTATACCAACGCCAAAGCGGGCATTGCGCAAAGCATGATAATGCATATGGTCACCACCGGTCTGGCGATACGGACAGGACGGGTGTACAGCAACCTGCGTGTTGATCTGGAGGCAAGCAATACCAGATGGGCCGAGCGACAAATTGCCATTGTAATGGAAGCGGGGGGATGCTCCCGGGCGCAGGCGAAGGCGGCGCTGGAAAGCTGTAACCATCAGTGTAAAACGGCGGTGCTAATGGTGCTGACGGGTATGGATGCCTGGAAAGCGCATGAATTACTGGCACAGAATAACGGGTTTGTTCGCCTGGCCTTGCAGGAAGCGCCGTAATATTTCAGCGTCAAATAAAAAAAGCCCGCGTTGCGGGCTTTGCTATTTATGGGGATCAGAACTGGTAGATCATACCGATGCCAACGATGTCATCGGTTGCAATACCGTTGTCACTGTAGAAGGCATCATCTTCGTCCAGCAGGTTGATTTTATAATCAACGTAGGTGGAGAAGTTCTTGTTGAAGCTGTAGGTCATGCCCACGTCGATGTAGTTAACCAGATCCTGGTCTACATAGTCATAACCATTGCCTGGATGATAATCGTTACCACCCAAATCGATGCCTTTTGAATAGACCCACGCCAGGGATGGACGCAGACCGAAGTCAAACTGGTACTGCGCTACGGCTTCAAAGTTCTGAGTTTTGTTGGCGATGCCATCGTTGCCGTACGGAGTCATGTTGCGGGTTTCCGCATACATCATTGCCAGGTAGACATCATTCGCATCGTATTTTGCACCGATTGTCCACGCTTCCGCACGTTCACCGCCGGCATATTTGCTGAAGCGATTATAGGTACCTGCGCCGTAAGCAACCTGGTCGTTGGTACGGTCAGACGATGAATAAGCGGCACCCAGCGACAGACCGAAATCGAAGTCATAGGTAGTTGACATACCAAAGCCGTCGCCGTTCTGGAAACGAACATCATCATGGCCATTTTTGGTGCCTTCCTGATTTTCGTTTGCGTTAGCACCTTCATTAGCACCCTGATATTGCAGTGCAAAGTTCAGGCCGTTAACCAGACCGAAGAAGTCATTATTACGATAGGTCGCCACACCGTTAGTACGGCCAACCATATAGTTGTCGGTCCAGGTATAGGAGTCGCCACCAAATACTGGCAGCATATCGGTCCAGGCTTCAACGTCATACACGACGCCGTAATTACGGCCATAATCGAATGAGCCATATTCGCCGTATTTCAGGCCAGCAAAGGCCAGACGGTTAAAAGAGGTGTCGCCTGCGCCTTCGGTATCGTTAGCGTAGGTTTTATATTCCCACTGGCCGTAACCAATAAGATCGTTATTAATTTGTGTTTCGCCTTTGAAACCAATCTGGACATAGGTTTCATCGCCGTCGTCGCCTGGGTTGTCGGAGAAGGTATGACGTGCATCAACTTTACCGTACAGGTCAACTTTGTTGCCGTCTTTGTTATACATTTCCGCCGCATTTGCTGCGCCAGCCATTAATAACGCGGGTACGAGAATTGCCAGAACTTTTCTTTTCATTATATATTCCCTTTAAATATAAATTGTCTGAATATATGTAATTACCCTCCGTAACTACATGGCTGATACTATTCTATGGATTATTATTTAGGTTCAAAAATAAATGTAATTAAACTGGTAAAAATATTACAAAATATTTCTTTTTATCTCTTTATTATTCGCGTGAATTAATTCATTGAAAATATAGCGGGTAATTATTATTAAGTATTTCGAAATTCTATTTATTAAGGATTTTGATTCGGGTGTATTATAATTCACTCTCTTTTGAGCAACAGGATGGAATGATGGAACTTGCGCAGTGGCAGCACCGTTTTGAGCGCTGGCTCGACGAAAATCATTTTACTGATGATGCGGCGCACGATATCGCCCATTTTCGCCGCGTCTGGATGACGGCGCAGGCCATTATGGCTGACGGGGATTGCGATCCGCTGGTTGTGCTGACCGCATGCTACTTCCATGACATTGTCAGCCTGCCGAAAAATCACCCGCAGCGTAGTCACTCCTCGCGGCTGGCAGCGCGAGAAACGCGCCAGATCCTGAGCCGCGATTTTCCTGATTTTCCGCCCGATCGGTATGCGGCCGTTGAGCATGCCATTGAAGCACACAGCTTCAGTGCCGGTATCGCGCCGCAAAGCCCGGAGGCCAAAACGGTCCAGGATGCCGACCGGCTGGAGGCGTTAGGCGCCATCGGCCTTGCGCGCGTCTTTGCCGTGTCCGGTGCGCTGGGCACCGCGTTGTTTAATGCCGACGACCCGTTTGCCGGGGCGCGTGCGCTGGATGATAAAGCTTTCGCGCTCGATCACTTTCAGACCAAACTCCTGCGCCTGCCGGACACCATGCAAACCGCACGGGGACGCGAACTTGCGCGTCACAATGCCGATTTCCTGATCCAGTTTATGGCGAAGCTGAGTGCCGAATTACAGGGCGATTATCTCGGAACCGACAGCCAGATATTGACCCATTTCCGTCGCAGTGTGCGATCCTGAACTGTGGTACTCTGTTTTCTGTCTTTATTGTCCGGTTAAGAGAATGCAGGAAAATCGATCAGTGACTGTGCCCGCGCCTGAGCGGGTTGAGAAATCAACGGCAGCCGTGCAGGCACTCCTGCGTCAGCTGCTGGAAATGTATGATGCTAAAACGCTGGCAAACCAGCTGGTGGCACATGGCGAGAGCCACTGGAGCCCGGCAATACTCAAGCGGCTGCTGATAAGCGACAGGGCAGGGCACCGCCTGAGCGACGGCGAGTTCCGTTATCTGCGCAACCTGCTGCCGCGCCCGCCTGCTGCGCATCCGAATTATGCCTTTCGCTTTATCGATCTCTTTGCCGGTATTGGCGGCATTCGCCATGGCTTTGAAGCTATTGGCGGGCAGTGCGTGTTCACCAGTGAATGGAACAAACATGCCGTCCGCACCTATAAGGCGAACTGGTACTGCGACCCCGACGAGCACCAGTTTAATGCCGACATCCGCGACGTCACCCTGAGCCACAAAACCGGCGTCAGCGACGAAGAAGCCGCTGAGCACATTCGCAACACCATTCCGGCGCACGATGTGCTGCTGGCAGGCTTCCCGTGTCAGCCGTTCTCACTGGCTGGCGTGTCGAAAAAGAACGCGCTGGGACGCGCACACGGCTTTGCCTGTGATACGCAGGGCACACTGTTCTTTGATGTT
This sequence comes from Enterobacter hormaechei subsp. hoffmannii, assembly GCF_001729745.1. Classification (GTDB taxonomy): domain Bacteria; phylum Pseudomonadota; class Gammaproteobacteria; order Enterobacterales; family Enterobacteriaceae; genus Enterobacter; species Enterobacter intestinihominis. Next base: position 2,781,305 of record NZ_CP017186.1, on the reverse strand, counting down.
GCCCGGATTATTGATGCCCGCCGCCCGGCAATTTTTGTGCTGGAGAACGTCAAGAATTTAAAGAGCCATGACGGCGGCAAAACCTTCCGCATTATCATGCAAACGCTGGATGAACTGGGTTACGACGTGGCGGATGCAGAGGACATGGGGCCTGACGATCCGAAAATTATCGACGGCAAACACTTCCTGCCACAGCACCGCGAACGCATCGTGCTGGTGGGATTCCGCCGCGATCTCAATCTGAAAGGCGATTTTACGCTGCGCGATTTGCCCTCGCTGTATCCGGCGCGCCGTCCGACAGTGGCCGATCTGCTGGAGCCCGCCGTCGATGCGAAATTCATTCTGACGCCAGTGCTGTGGAAATACCTCTATCGCTATGCCAAAAAGCATCAGGCCAAAGGCAATGGCTTTGGGTTTGGCATGGTCAATCCGCTTAATCCTGACAGCGTGACGCGTACGCTGTCGGCGCGCTATTACAAAGATGGCGCGGAAATTCTTATCGATCGGGGCTGGGATAAGGCGCTGGGCGAAAAAGATTTCGACGACCCTCAGAATCAACAGCACCGACCGCGGCGCTTAACGCCGCGCGAGTGCGCCCGCTTAATGGGCTTTGAGGCGCCGCAGGGCTACAGTTTTCGCATTCCGGTGTCGGATACACAAGCCTATCGTCAGTTTGGCAACTCGGTGGTGGTGCCAGCCTTTGCCGCCGTCGCAAAACTGCTGGCCTCACGCATCAGCAAGGCCGTTCAGCTGCGTCAGAGTGAGGCCGTCAATGGCGGACGTTCACAATAAGGCCACGCGGAGTAAAAACATGCGTGCCATCGGCACGCGTGATACCGCGATCGAAAAACGGATCGCTGGCCTCCTTACCTCCATCGGGTTTGAATTCAGGGTTCAGGATGCCACGCTTGCCGGGCGTCCTGATTTCGTGATCGATGCGTACCAGTGCATCATCTTTACCCACGGCTGTTTCTGGCATCATCACGACTGCTATCTGTTTAAAGTCCCGGCGACACGCACCGACTTCTGGCTGGAGAAGATTGGCAGGAACGTCGAGCGTGATAAACGCGATGTTTCGCAGCTTTACGCCCAGGGCTGGCGGGTGCTGATTGTCTGGGAGTGCGCACTGCGCGGAAGAATGAAGCTGAATGACGTGGAACTGACGGAGCGGCTGGAAGAGTGGATCTGCGGCGGCGGTCAGGCCGCGCAGATCGATACCCAGGGCATTCACCCGATCACGGTTTCTCCACCTCACACGCCGTGACAATCGGTTTCGCGGGCAGTAAATATTTACCCAGCGTGACCAGCACCACGGCAAAGACAATCACGCCCAGCGCCAGCCATTCAATCGTCGACAGCACTTCGCCCGCAAAACCGGTACCCAGAAGCACGGCAACCACCGGGTTAACGTAGGCGTAGCTGGTGGCAACCGCCGGTGAGACGTTGCGGATCAGGTACATATAGGCGTTGATGGCAATAATCGAGCCAAACAGGGCCAGATACCCGACGGCCAGGAAACCTGAGAGATCTGGCATTGCCGTCAGTTTTTCACCCGTCAACGCCGAGGCAATCAGCAGCACGATGCCTGCCGCGAGCATTTCAATGGCACCCGCCATCATCCCGGAGGGCAGCTCAATGCGGGAGCCGTAGACCGAGCCGAAGGCCCAGCTCATCGAGCCGATCATGATCATAACGGCAGCCCAGGGGTTTCCGCTCAGGTTACCGCCGCTGTTCAGCATGATAATACCCACAAGCCCAATCGCGATGCCCAGCCATTCGAGCTTACGGGTGCGGATCCCGAACAGACGACTAAAGCAGAGCGTAAACAGCGGCACGGTCGCGACGACCACGGCGGCGATGCCCGACGGCACGTTCTGGTGTTCGGCGACGGTTACTGCGCCATTGCCCACCGCCAGCAGCAGCAGGCCAATCAGGGCGGCGTTAAGCAAGGGACGCAGCGGCGGTAGCCTGTGACCGCGCAGCAATAAAAACGCCATCAGCAGCACGCCAGCCATAAGGAAACGAATACCGGCCATCATCAGCGGGGGCCAGCTTTCCACGCCAATACGAATGACAAAGTAGGTGGATCCCCAGATGATATACAGGGAAAAAAGTGCTCCAATGAGCGGTAATAAATGCCGAAAACGCATAGTCCCTCACGACGAAATAAAAAGTTCGCTCATAGTTAACGCCAAAACTATCGGGCTGGCGAGTGCTTTAATTGTGTTGTTAATGTGAAATTTTTGTTGACGTGAGGTGCCTGTTTCCGGGCGGTGAGTTTTGTTCCATACTATTCACTTAATTAGCAAAAAAAGAAGGATAGAGATTTTGGCAGGAAGTAGCTTATTAACATTACTGGACGATATCGCCACCTTGCTGGATGACATTTCAGTCATGGGGAAACTGGCAGCGAAAAAAACCGCCGGGGTACTGGGGGATGACTTGTCACTTAACGCGCAGCAGGTCAGCGGCGTGCGGGCGAACCGTGAGCTGCCGGTGGTGTGGGGCGTAGCGAAAGGGTCCTTTATTAACAAGGTGATCCTTGTTCCGCTGGCGCTTCTCATTAGCGCCTTTATACCCTGGGCCATTACGCCATTGCTGATGATTGGCGGGGCGTTCCTGTGCTTCGAGGGTGCCGAAAAAGTGTTGCATATGTTTGCCGCACGCAAAGAGAAAGACACCCCGGAAATGCGCCAGCAGCGTCTGGAAGCGCTGGCCGCGCAGGATCCAAAAACGTTCGAGCGCGATAAGGTCAAAGGTGCGATCCGTACTGACTTCATCCTTTCGGCCGAGATTGTGGCGATTACGCTTGGGATCGTATCCGAAGCACCGCTGATGAATCAGGTCATGGTGCTTTCGTTGATTGCCATTCTTGTAACGGTTGGGGTGTATGGGCTGGTCGGTCTGATCGTCAAGCTGGATGATATCGGCTTCTGGCTGGAAAAAAAATCCAGCGCCATTGCCCGCGTTATCGGCAAAAGCCTGCTGGTGCTGGCGCCGTGGCTGATGAAAAGTTTGTCGATAGTGGGAACTCTGGCGATGTTCCTGGTCGGCGGCGGTATTATCGTGCACGGCGTTGCTTCGCTGCATCATGCAATTGAACATCTGGCGTCGGGACATGGTTCGGTGATCGCCGCCATTCTGCCGACGCTGCTTAACCTTGTGTTGGGCTTTATCGTAGGTGTCATTGTGGTGGCAGTGGTCAAGCTGGTAGAAAAAGTACGCGGAAAATCGCATTAATTTTTGCTGACCCCGGATGCAAAAAGACCATTCCTCGTCTAAATTGAAAACGTTTCACCCTGATACAGGAGGCAGGTATGGTCTTTTTGGTCAGTGATGAAGTTAAGCCAAAGAATGGTGGTCCATGCATGATTGTCACCGGTTATTCCAGTGGAATGGTGGAGTGTCGGTGGCATGACGGATACGGCATTAAGCGGGAGGCTTTTCGTGAAGATGAGCTTCAGCCTGGTGATAAAAGGCAAAAACGCGATAAGGCTTAATCACACAACGCCCGGCCTTGCCGGGCGTTTTTACTGGCAGAAGACTTATCATATCGGATGGTGAGCGACACTCAGGGAGTGCGTGTGCAGCACAATACCTTTGTTGTAAAACAATCTTTTTTGCAGTGGCTGCATAAGCGTAGCAATCCCCGTTTGGTTGTTAACCTCTGTTTTATCGTTGTCCTGATCTTTTCCACCCTCCTGACCTGGCGCGAAGTTGTGGTACTGGAAGATGTCTATATCTCCAGTCAGCGTAACCATCTGGAAACGGTTGCCAGTGCGCTGGACAGACAACTCCAGTTCAGCGTCGATAAAATGCTGTTTTTTCGCCACAGCATGCGTGATGCGCTGGAAACGCCGCTGGCGTTTGGCGTGCTACATGATGCGGTAAAGCGTTTTGCCCGTTTGCGCGCATCCCCCACATGGCAAATTGAGGTTGATAAACAGCGCACATTGCCGATCAACGGTGTGTCTGATGCCTTCGTTGAAAAGACCACCCTTCTGAATCGCGATGATGAGTTTCTTGATAATGAACTGTCCGCCGCGCTTGAAGTGGGGTATTTATTGCGTCTGGCATCCAGTTCTTCCGGCAACGAAGAGCGCGTGATTTATGTCTCTCGCGCCGGATTCTTTCTGGAAACGGATACGCCGGAAAATGCCAGCGATATCGTGCAGCGTTACTACTATCTGGTCACTCAGCCCTGGTTTACCCAACAGTCCGAGCGTGAGAACCGTGCGCGTGCCGTGCGCTGGTTTATCTCGCCTCCTTCCTCCTTTGTGGGCAAAAAGCCGCTGATCACCGCCAGTGTGCCTGTTTATTACAATCACGTCTGGTATGGCGTGGTGGCGATGGATTTCACCTTTGCCACCCTGCGTCGTCTGCTGGTGGAGGCCGTAGGCGATAACCCGGAAGGGGAATACCAGCTGTATGACAGTCGTCTCACCCTGCTTGCGACGTGTGGATCATCTGCTGCGGACGTTAATCATTTTGACGCGCCCGAACTAGCGCAGATAGCGCACGCAATAGAATCGGATTCCGAAGGCGGCATTCGCCTGGGGAGTCGTTTTGTCAGCTGGGAGCGTCTCGACCACTTTGATGGCATCGTCCTGCGCGTGCACACCCTGGAAGAAGGGGTGCGCGGCGATTTCGGCAGCATCAGTATTGTGCTGGCATTGCTTTGGGCGCTGTTCACCGCGATGCTGCTCATCTCATGGCTGGTGATCCGGCGCATGGTCAGTAATATGTATTCGTTGCAGAATTCGCTGCAATGGCAGGCCTGGCACGACCCTCTGACCCGGTTGAATAATCGTGGGGCGCTGTTTGAGCGGGCGAAAATACTGGCGAAGCAGTGTGAACAGCAGGCGCTGCCTTTCTCTGTCATCCAGATCGATCTTGACTGCTTTAAGAGTATTAATGACCGGTTCGGGCACCAGGCGGGTGATAAGGTGTTGTCCCATGCTGCGGGGCTGATTGCCAGTACCCTGCGCACTAAAGATATTGCTGGGCGCGTCGGCGGCGAAGAGTTCTGTGTAGTGCTGCCCGGCATGACGCTTGAAGAGGCAGCGGAAGTTGCAGAGCAGATCCGTGAGCGTATCGACAGCAAAGAGATCCTGATTAAGAAAAGTACTACCCTGCGCGTGAGCGCGTCGTTTGGCGTCTCTGGCGCGCAGGAGAAGGGCAATTATCACTTCGAAAATCTGCAATCCACCGCCGATGCGCGTCTGTATGAGGCGAAACAGCGCGGGCGTAACCGGGTCATCTGGCAGGATCACGTTAAAAAGTAATCAAGCCCCTCGCGCCAGCCGGCCGGTCCGGTGTGCTGAGTGCGATAAACCCGTGTGGGATCGTTGTTCTTAAGGCTGACCCCCTCCCGGTTGAAGCCTTTCACCACCACGGCGAAGGCTACGCTGTCCAGCAGAGGGGCATCATTGGGGCCGTCGCCCAGGCCCAGCGTTGTCGGGTCAAATCCGTCGTGCAGGTGATACTGTTCCACAAGCCAGTGCACCGCCACGTCTTTGCCACAGCTCGTGTCCAGAATATGCCAGAAGCGAGCACCCGGGACGATCTTCAGCCCCTGCCGGGCCAGTTCGGCTGCGAAGCGTTTCATTTGTTCATCACTGTCACGCCAGATCAGCGTCACGGAAGCCTCGTGTTTACGTGCAAGCGCCGCACGGGGACGGCTTAGCCCGGTCCATTCGGCGACCACGCGCTCATCCACATCGTCGAAGGTGGTGAATTTCAGATGCATCTTCTGGCGTACCCGGGCAATAAACTGCCAGATATCGTCATGCTTCTTTTCTGAGATGAACCGTGCGGCGTTTTCCCACCGTACGTCAGGCTGGATCACCGCGCCGTTTTCCGCAATGTAGGGCAGCCCGCCAAGGCCAAGTTCCTGCTGGATGTCACGCATTTCGGACGCGGTTTTGCTGCTGCACAGAATGACTGGTACCTGTTCATCCTGTAATCTCTTCAGCCAGGAAGCGGCAGGCTGCCAGTCGAGAGTGTGAAAATCCAGCAGCGTACCGTCGAGATCGGTAAAGACGAGCAGAGTCTCCTTTAGCGAAGGCATAACGTCTCCTGAATAATGATGTTCATCTAAGAAAAGTCTTAAAAAAACTCAGCATTGATGTCCCGTTGAAGTGGAAACGATCCCGATAAACCCACACGCGGCGCATGTTTATACTCATAACCAAAATTCACATGTATAAAATATAATATTCGCTAAGAGAATATATGCTTGTAAGAGAAATCTGTTGGGGATAATGTCTTACCTGCATCAGATTTCCTGGTGTAACGAATTTACAAGTGCTTCTTGCATAAGCAAGTTTGATCCCGGTCATCCCCATGACCGGGATTTTTTTCGCCTTAGCGGTTCGTTTCCGAGACGCTAAAGTCATGGATATCCAGCTCGAATGCTTCAGCCAGTTCACGGTAGGTATGGTAATCACGACCATTGACCACGACACGGTCTGAATTATCCTCCGCGCGATGAACTTCGGACTCACTGATTTCATTAATGGCGGCAAGCAGGGCATCGACATCCACTTCCACCTCACGCTTAATGGTGTCGCTGTACTCTTTGTCAGTCTTCATGGCGGGCTCCTCATTTAACCGTCTCAACAGCTAAGTATAGACCGCACACAAAAACGCCATTCGCGTCAGGCGGCGATGCCAGCCAGGGTAATTTGTTCTACACTGGCTCAAAACCACAGGAGGAATGTATGAAGGTCAACGATCGGGTAACCGTCAAAACGGACGGTGGGCCGCGCCGCCCGGGCGTGGTGCTGGCAATAGAAGAGTTTAATGAAGGCACAATGTATCTGGTGTCGCTGGAAGATTACCCGCTCGGCATCTGGTTCTTCAACGAACTGGGGCACCCGGATGGGATCTTTGTGGAAACGGCGGAATAGGTCGGCGTCGGGGGCGTCTTCTCCCCGGCCCGGCTGCTGAAAAGCAAAATCTCTGGCCAGGCCAGAGATCAAGGTAGGGTACAACATGGCCGTGCAAATTAGCGCATATTAACGAAAATCCCATTCGTCACATTATCTGTCAGGCGTACGACATGGTATATCACTTGCTTATTATGCGTTTTAATTTTCCTTTTAATATTTCCTTTGTGTGACGATACTGTTTTTGCCTTGATATTCATCTGGTCTGAGATCTGAATTGTCCCTTGTCCAGCCATCCACATTCTTAGCATACTTGATTCAGTTCTGCTTAATGATAGGGTGGGTAAGTTAACCGCCCCTACATTCTTAACTTCTTTATTCAAATAATCGCCCAGAATGTCATCAAGCGACTCTGGTTTAATCGATTTCGAACTGATTAATAAGTTTTTACGCACCAACAAATACTCATCGAAATGAATATTGGCGATGGCCATAAAAACAATAAACAGGGTTCTGGGATGCTGATTAATGATCTGCTTAATGTGCTGACTGTTAGCGGGGTCGTGAATGAAACAGTCCTCATTAATAAACACCACGCCGGGCTTGTGAGTCTCACAAGCGGCTGCGAGTTCTTCAACGGTGTGTGCATCGTTGATGTCTCTCTTTCTTACCCCTCTGCTTGCTAAGTACCCGGTTAACCCTAGCCGGGTGTAGCTGCATAAATCCATAATGATCGTTGACATGGCATACCCTCACTCAATGCGTAACGATAATTCACCACCTGCCTGAGAGCTCATAAACAGCCATACGGGATGGAAAAAATCTAATAAAACCTGTGAGCATGACAAAGACTTTCAGGCGAACTCACTATCCCGTAAAGTTACGTATAATTTGCCAGGAATCATCTTAAAGTAAAGTAAATATTAAGTATTGTGAGGTGGTTAGAAACATTTAAACCGCGTCAGATATATCCTGGTAGATGTTTTTCAAGATTATTTTTAGGAATATCCTCAGAAAGACATTGCAAACACTGCGGGTTATTATTTGCGTGGAAGTTCGCTGACAATATCCGCTAAGAGATTGAATATCTCGCTGAATAAATGCTCGCAGAAGGGGGCGATAAGTGGCATCAATAATGACATTAATAAAAGGCCAACCGTCAACGTCACCGGAAAGCCGATGACGAATACCGACAGCTGCGGGGCCATTCGGTTGAGTAAACCCAATGCGAGGTTAACGGTGAGCAACAGGGTTATGACAGGCAGCGCCAGCATCAGCCCGTTGAGGAAGATCAGCCCGGCAGCCCGCACCAGCGCCAGAAAAGCGTTACTGTTCACCGGGTTGTCGCCAATCGGCAGCGTGTGGAAGGTGTCCACCAGCATAGAGATGAGCCACAGGTGGCCGTTGAACGAGAGAAACAACAGCATCGCCAGCAGGTCGATAATACGCGCCAGCACGGGCATATTCAGATGGCTGCCCGGGTCAACGAACGTCGCGAAAGACAGACCCATCTGCAAACCGATCAGTTCGCCCGCCGTTCGTACCGCGGCGAAGGCGAGCTGCATCGTAAATCCGACCGCCACGCCAATCATCACCTGTTGCAGGGCAATCCAGATCGCATTCGGGGAAAAAATCGGAATATCCACCGCCGGCAGGGAAGGGGCAACGATAATGGTGATAACCATGCCCAACCCAATTTTGATGCGTTTAGGCACCGACTTTTCACTGAGTATGGGGGCGGTGGAGATCAGCGCCATGATGCGCAGCATCGGCCAGAAATAGATCCCGAGCCACTGAACAAACTGATCGCTGGTGAATTGCAGCATCGTCCGTCAGCCGATGATGTAAGGCAGATTGGTGAACAGGTTGCGCATGTAGTCCAGCAGCAAATTGAGCATCCAGGGCCCGGCAACGATAATCGCCACGAAGACGGCGATGATCTTCGGGATGAACGACAGGGTCATTTCGTTAATCTGCGTGGCGGCCTGAAGAATACTGATAATCAGACCGGTTACCAGCGCAACCAGAAGCAGGGGCGCGGCGACGGCAATCGCGACTTTCATCGCTTCCGTGCCCATCATCATGACCGACTCAGGCGTCATTGCGCGTTCCTCAACTGTAGAAACTCTGCGCCAGCGAGCTGACCAGCAGCTGCCAGCCGTCGACCAGCACGAACAGCATGATCTTAAAGGGCAGGGCAATGGTTGCGGGCGGGACCATCATCATCCCGAGCGCCATCAGGACGCTGGCGATCACCAGGTCAATAATCAGGAACGGAATGAAAATGGTGAAGCCAATCTGGAACGCCGTTTTCAGCTCACTGGTCACATACGCTGGCAGCAGAATGCGCATCGGCACCGCTTCCGGTCCCTGTAACTCGCCCGTGTTAGCGAGACGGGCAAACAGGGCCAAATCCGCTTCGCGCGTTTGGCGAAGCATAAATTCACGTAATGGCTGAGCCCCCTTTTCCAGGGCAACCTGCATGGAAATTTTATCTTCGCTGAACGGCTGGTACGCCTCGGTGTAAATCTTGTCGATCACCGGCGACATAATGAAAAAGGTCAGGAACAGGGCTAAACCCAGCAGCACCTGATTGGGCGGCGCGGACGGCGTGCCGAGCGCATTTCGCAGCAGACCAAACACAATGATGATGCGGGTGAAACTGGTCATCATCAGCAGGATCGCCGGGATAAAGGTCAGCGAGGTGATGAACACCAGCGTCTGCACGGAGAGGGACCAGCTTTGTCCCCCGTTCGCCAGCGGCGTGGAAACCAGCCCCGGCAGCTGCGCATACACAGAAGGTGCGAACAGGCCCAGACCTGCCAGCGTAAGCAATAACAAACGGCGCATCAGGATCTCCCGGAACGCTTGAGCAAACTCTTCATAACGGACTGAAAATCCGCAGGGGCCTGGGCGTTAGCCTCCACCGTGACAGGCGAAGGGGGCAGCGTGTGAAGAACGTTAATGCTGGAGGCAGTCACGCCCAGCACCAGTCGCGCATCTTCCACTTCCACAATGACCACGCGCTCGCGTGGCCCGAGTGTGGTGCTGGCGCTGACCTTCAGTCCGCGCGTGCCGGCCGTTTTCCCCGCCAGCCCGAAACGCTTTGCCAGCCAGGCGGCGATAAGGATAAAGGCAATAATACCGAACAGCGCGCCGCTCACCTGAAGCAGCGGGGAGCCGGGTACGGCGGAGGGCGCGGACAGTGTTGCCTGGGTTTTCATACTTAACGGCTCAGGCGACGCATACGTTCGGAAGGGGTAATGATGTCGGTGATACGTACGCCGTATTTATCGGCCACCACCACTACTTCGCCCTGTGCAATCAGGTAGCCGTTGATCAGAATATCCAGTGGCTCACCCGCTAAACCGTCAAGCGCCACCACGGAACCCTGCGTCAGGCGCAGCAGCTCTTTAATAGTCATGCGGGTGCGGCCCAGCTCAACGGTCAGCTTGACCGGAATGTCCATAATCAGGTCGATGTCCTGTAACGTCCCGCTGACGTCGCCGCCGCCTAACTGCTGGAAGACCGCGTCTGCCGCGCTTTTCGTCGGCGTCGTTTTTTGCTCGTTTAACGCGTCAGCCCACAGATCGTCCAGTGCTCCGCTGTTTTCATCGGACGGATTGTTCATGTCACTCATTTGGGCTGTTCCTCATTCAGCGAATTCAAAATCGGGTTGATCAAGTGCTCAACGCGTAACGCATACTGGCCGTTAATTGTGCCGTACTGGCTTGTCAGCACGGGTACGCCATCCACATGGGCAATAATGCGGTCGGGTTTATCTATCGGCAAAACGTCGCCGGGTTGTAATTTCAGGATCTGCGATAACCGCATGGAGATGTCGGCAAAGTTAGCCACCAGCTCCAGCTGCGAGTGCTGAACCTGGCGCACCAGGTTCTCACGCCAGTTCTGATCTTCATGGCGTGAGTTCTCCAGCGGCGGGTTCACCAGCAGTTCGCGCAGCGGTTCAATCATGCTGAACGGCAGGCAGATGTTGAACTCGCCCGTCAGGTTGCCGATCTCGACGTGGAACGGGGTGTTCACCACGATGTCATTCGGTGAGGTGGTGATGTTGGTAAACTTCACCTGCATCTCGGAACGCACGTACTCCACTTCCAGCGGGTTAATCGCTTTCCACGCGTCGCTGTAGGATTCCAGCGCCAGCTTCAGCATGCGGTTGATAACGCGCTGTTCGGTATGGGTAAACTCGCGGCCTTCCACTTTGGTCGGGAAACGGCCATCGCCACCGAACAGGTTGTCCACTGCGATGAATACCAGGCTTGGCGAGAACACCACCAGGCCGGTACCGCGCAACGGTTTCAGATGGATCAGGTTAAGGTTGGTTGGCACCGGCAGGTTGCGGGCAAACTCATGATACGGCTGAATGCGGATCGCACCGACGGTGATATCCGGGCTACGACGCAGCAGGTTAAACAGCCCCATTCGGAACTGACGTGCGAAACGTTCGTTGATGATCTCCAGCGCCTGTAAACGCTCGCGCACCACGCGACGCTGGGTATTGGGATCGTAGGGACGAATATTATCGTCGCCGGTCAGACCCGGCTTCGGATCGTCACTCTTATCGCTGTCGCCATTGAGCAGCGCATCGATTTCTGCCTGAGAAAGAATACTGTCGCCCATGTCGTTACCGCAGAATGAAGGCTGTATACAGAACGTCAGTGACTTCCTGCTTAGGTTGGCCGTTGACCAGCGGGGTCGCCAGCGTCTGTTTGATCGCATCGACCAGCTTTTGCTTGCCCACATCGGTGGCGAGCGCGGAGGCATCCTGACGAGAAAACAGCAACAGCAGACGGCTACGCACTTCTGGCAGGTAGTCGTTCAGACGTGCACGGGTCGCTTCATCTTTCAGACGCAGCGTAATGCCCACGTAAAGCACGCGATCCGCATCGCCGAGGTTCACGGTGAACGTATCCAGCGGGTAGAAGACCGGCGCCGGTGGAGGCGGCGCTTCAGCTTTGGCGGCTGCGCTGGAGGGTTCCTGCTGCATACGCCAGTAACTGTAGCCTGCGGTGGCGCAGGCCGCGAGGGTAATCAACACCAGCAGCGGGATCCAGATGGAACGCTTGCTTTTTTTGGTGATAGCGGAGTCTGTCATCTGATACGAGCTTCCTGTTTCGGTACAGCTTAATACGGTGATTATCCCGTGTCCGGCTTAGGTCAAAGCGTGGAAAAGACGGGGATAATCACGTTACCTCTGGCGTTTAGGCAAAGATGTCTACGGCACGGCTGCCGCGCGCGGCGGATTGCAGGGCGGCAGGGGTTGGCAATAACTCTTCGCTCTCCTCGCTAAACCCGCCATGCTGGCCTGAACGCGAAGCGTGCTGTTGTTGCCCGGATGAAGATTGCTGCTGCCCGGCAAAGCCTTCGCTGCTGACGCTGCTTTGGGAAAGCTGAATGCCGTTTTCCGCAAGCTGCGTGCGCAGGATCGGCAGGGCCGCTTCCAGCGCCGCACGAACGTGGCTGTGGGGCGAAACCATCTGCAACTGCGCCTGGTTGTCATCCAGCTTAAGCGAAATTTGCACCTGACCCAGATCTTCCGGGTGCAGGCGTAGCTCTGCGGTCTGTTGGCCCTGTCTGGTGAACAGGGTGATGTGCTGGCTTAGATTCTGCTGCCATTCGTGCGTGCCCAGCGGCTGGCTTAACACCGGCGCGGTCGCAACGGTAGCGGCAGACTGGGGGGTTGCCAGGTGACTAACGATCGGGGCCAGCGTCGCGGTTGGGCTGGCGGCAGACGACGCCGTGCTCACTACGTCCTGCTTCTCCGCGACGGCGGCAACAGCTGGCGTAACGGCTGCCGTGGCGGGCAGCGACGTGTCGCTGTCCTGAACCGACGTTTTTTCCTGACCCGTTAACGCATGGCTAAGCGGCTGATGCTGGCCGTTGTCCGTCTGGGCTAGCGCAGAGGGGAGGGCGGCACGAGGGGCGACCTCCCCGGTGCTTGCTGGCTGCGTCGCCATTGGGGTGGTAGTCTGCTGGTGCGGCAACATCGCCATCAGCGCGCTTAACCCGGCCAGCTCCTCTTCTTCAGTCGTGGTCTCGCTGTTTGCTTTCGCGTCCGTCCGGGTCAGCGCCTTCAGCGCATCCGTATTCGCTGCGGGTTTCAGACCGGAGACGAGGCTTTGCAGGGAGACGGCGGTATCTTCATCAGTCAGGGTCTCCTGGCGGGAGAGCAGCTCGGCGATTTTGGCCTGGAGCGTGGTATCACCGTTTTTTTTCCTGTGCCGCTGTCGACAGCTTGCTTCCCGCCGCTTTCAGATCGGCCAGCGTCAGCGGAGCATCTTTGCCTTTGCCGGTGGTCTCGGTCAGCGCGCCCGCCAGCAGAGAGAGAAAATCTTGCGCGCCCTCAGCGCCTTTTCCGGTCAGCGTGCCGCCGGACGGGTCGCTGTCGGTCATCAGCAGTTGTTGCAGTGTGATCATTCTGGTTTCCTCATTGATGCGCGCTGGGCAAACTCATCCATTTTTTTCTGATCCAGACGGTTTTCCGCCAGGGTCGAGGCTGCAATCTGCCGGTCCTGTAAGGTTTGCCAGGCCTGCAACCGCTGTTTTTTCTCGCGCCAGAAATTCAGCGCGGTATCGACTTTTTGCGTCCACTGGTTAAGCTGCTGGCGATGCTGCTCAATCGCCTTTTCCAGCGTCTGGATAAACTGCTGATAGTTAATCCAGCGCTGGCTACCAATGCCCTGCGTCATGTCGGTGTTAAGGTTGGTGCGATATTCATGCTGATAGTCGATTAACATCTTCAACTGTTCTTCAGCCTGCTGGCACCCGCGTCGCATTGCGCCAAGTTGCAATGCGGCATCATCAACTTCTTTTTCAGCCAGATCTTTCAGCGTTGATAACGCGCTGTTCTGCGCCATGACCTTCGCCCTCCACCTGTGTTACACCTGCGGGAAAATCAGCTCCAGTGCCTGGAGGGAATCTTCCCAGTCGGCGCGTTCAAAAATACCCTGTTGCAGAAATGCCTCCAGCTGCGGCCACAGGGCAATCGCTTTATCGAGCATCGGATCGCTGCCTTTGGCGTACGCCCCGACGCTTACCAGATCGCGGTTGCGCTGGAAGCTGGAGAGCAGTTGTTTGAAGTTACGCACGCGGGCGTAGTGTTGTTCGGTGATCAAGGCCGTCATCGCACGGCTGATCGAGGCTTCAATATCAATCGCCGGGTAGTGCCCGGCTTCGGCCAGACGGCGCGACAGCACGATATGGCCGTCGAGGATCGCGCGCGCAGAATCGGCAATCGGGTCCTGCTGGTCATCGCCTTCGGTCAGTACCGTATAGAACGCGGTGATGGAGCCTCCGCCGCTGATGCCGTTCCCCGCACGCTCAACCAACGCCGGGAGCTTGGCGAAGACCGACGGCGGGTAACCTTTGGTCGCGGGCGGCTCGCCGATGGCCAGCGCAATCTCACGCTGCGCCATCGCGTAGCGGGTCAGGGAGTCCATAATCAGCAGCACGTGCTGGCCCCGGTCGCGGAAATCTTCCGCGATACGCGTGGCGTAGGCGGCACCCTGCATACGCAGCAGCGGCGACACGTCCGCCGGGGCGGCGATCACCACCGAGCGGGCGCGACCCTCCGCACCAAGAATGTTTTCGATGAAATCTTTGACTTCGCGACCACGCTCACCAATCAGGCCGACGACGATAACGTCCGCCTGGGTATAACGCGCCATCATGCCGAGCAGGACCGATTTACCCACGCCGGAGCCGGCAAACAGCCCCATACGCTGGCCGCGTCCCACGGTGAGCAGGGCGTTAATCGGCCGCACGCCGGTATCCAGTACGTGCTCGATTGGCGTGCGTTGCAGCGGGTTAAAGGGTTGGGTGATCAGCGCGCCGGTTTCGGTGGTATCAGGGGAGGGCAGGCCATCGAGCGGTTTGCCGCTCCCGTCCAGCACGCGGCCCAGCAGCGCCGGACCGAGCGGGAGCTGTTTGCCGCTTTGCAGGCCGTCACCGCTGATGTTTTTCGCGTAGACGCGGGCGCCGGGCAAAATCCCTTCCACTTCCTCAAGGGGCATCAGAAACAGTCGCTGGCCGTTAAACCCGACCACTTCACTTTCCACTTCACGCGTCTCACTCCCGTCCTGACGCTCAATCACGCAGGTGGCGCCGAGCGGAAGTTGCAGACCCGTGGCTTCCAGGACCAGACCGGTGGCACGCGTCAGGCGTCCATAACGACGAACGGATGGCAGCTGCGCCATCTTCGTTTCAAAATTATCGAGCGTGTTAAGCCAGCGCGTAAGGCGAGCGGTCATCAGACGACTCCCGGTGCCGCCAGGCGGCACAGTTCCTGCCAGCGGGTCGCGACGCTGGCATCCAGATCGCCCTCATCCGCCGAGACCTTACAGCCTCCGTGATGGAGCGACGGATCGCCGCGCAGCCGCCAGCCGTGCAGGCTCAGCGTCGCGCCGAGGCTCTCTTCCACGCGCTGCAAATCATCAGGATGCACGCGCAGCTGCGGTTTGCCGCTGAACAGCGGCTCCTGCTGGAGCAGCCCCTGGATCTGCTTAATCAGCGCGGCGTTATCCACGACCGGCGTCTGGCCGATCACCTGACGGGCCGCCTCCAGCGCCATCTGCATCAGGCGCGAGGCAATCACGCTGTCCAGCGCATCCAGCGTGTGCTGAAACTCGCTCACCAGCTGCTGCATGCGGGCATGCAGCGGCGCCTGCTGCTGGCGCGCCTGCTCAATGCCCTGCTCTAAACCTTTCGCCAGCCCTTCCTGATAACCCTGTGCGTGCCCGGTCTGACGGCCTTCGTTCATCCCGGCGTTGAAGCCCTGCTCGTGCGCCTGCATTTGCATCTGGGCCAGCATCTGGGCGCGCTGTTCCTCTTCACTCAGCTCGGGCACGCCCGCCCCGGCGTCGCCCTCATCGGACGACACTATGGCAGGGGTGAACTCTGCGGTGGGAGGGGAGAGGTCGTCAGGCGTCCAGCGCTTCCACGACAGTTCATCAGACATAGGTGTCGTCTCCGCTGCCAATCACCATCTCGCCGGTTTCTGCCAGACGACGAACAATAAGCAGGATCGCTTTCTGTTCGTTCTCCACCTGAGACAAACGCACCGGGCCACGGTTGGCCAGGTCGTCGCGCAGGATATCGGCCGCACGCTGGGACATGTTGCGCAGGAACTTCTCGCGCAGCGGCTGCTCGGCGCCTTTGAGGGCGATAAGCAGGGACTCCGAATCCACTTCCTGAAGCAGGCGCTGGATGCTGCGATCGTCCACTTCGACCAGGTTTTCGAACAGGAACATCTCGTCGATAATTTTCTGTGCCAGTTCGCCGTCGAACTCGCGCACTGCCGTAATAACCGCCTCTTCCTGCTGCGTTTTCATCAGGTTGATGATTTCCGCTGCCGTTCTCACGCCGCCCATTTTGCTGCGCTTGAGGTTCTGGCCGTCGAGCAGGTTGTTCAGCACTTCGGTCAGCTCCGCCAGCGCGGCTGGCTGGACGCCGCCGAAGGTGGCGATACGCAGCATCACGTCGTGGCGCAGGCGCTCGTCGAACAGCGCCAGAATATCGGCCGCCTGGCCCCGTTTGAGGTGGACCAGAATGGTGGCGATAATCTGCGGGTGCTCGTCGCGAATAAGATCGGCGGCGCTTTGCGGCTCCATAAAGTTGAGCGTTTCGATCCCGCTGGCGGTGTCGCGCGTTTCGAGAATATCTTCCAGCAGGCTGGCGGCGCGTTCTTCGCCCAGCGCCTTAACCAGCACGGAGCGCAGGTATTCGTTGGCGTTGACGTTGAGCGCAGCAAACTGCTCGGCTTCCTGCTCAAACTCCGCCAGCACTTCGGTCAGCTGCTTGTTGGAGATCTGGCGCACGTTGGCCATCGCCGCGCTGAGGATCTGCACTTCTCGCTGAGAGAGGTGTTTAAACACCTCCGCCGCGCGATCTTCGCCAATGGTCATCAGCAGGATGACGCTCTTATCGGTGCCTGTAAGCGTATTACTCATGTTCGTTACCCATCCAACCGCGGATGACCAGCGCGACGACGCGCGGATCGTTATCTGACATTTCGCGAATGCGCTGGCTCATCACCTCTGCGCCCATACGCTGGTTAGCACGACGCTGCTGCATCTGTTCATCTTTGCTGAGACGAACTTCAACCGCTTCTTCCTCGTCCGGACGCGCGTTCTTCTGTTCCAGCGCGGCTTTTTCGGCTTCAGCGCGACGCTGAAGCTGAGGACGGACACCCTTACGCCACAGCAGCCACGCGACAATCAGCACCAGCAGCCAGCGGCCTGCGGACATCAGCTGATCGAAGAACGCCTGCTGTTGCCAGAACGGCAGTTCGCCACCGGTCTCATCCACCGGGTTGAACGGTGAGTTCACAACGTTGAGGGTATCGCCACGTTTTTCAGAGAAGCCCATCGCTTCGCGGGTCAAATCTTCGATCTGCTTCATCTGCTCTGCCGTGAGCGGCAGCGGTTTACCGTCCGGCAGCGTTTTGTAGTTCACCACCACGGCAACAGAGAGACGCTGAATATCGCCCGTGTTCAGTTTGGTATGGCGGATAGTCCGGTCGACTTCGTAGTTGGTCGTTTCGTTACGGCTGCTGTTACGCGGGCCGGCACTGTTCGCGGTCGAGGTCGTCTGCTGATTCGTTTGCTGACCGTTCTGCGGGTTGGCCGGCGGCGTGGAGATTGGCGCGGCGTTGGCAGGCGCAGGCTGGTTAGAGAGCGCACCCGGCACACCGCCAGGATACTGGCCACCGACCTGTTCCGTCTCATTGATCTGACGCGAGCGTAACACGGCGCGAGAAGCATCCCCGTTCGGGGCGTACTGCTCTTCGGTCTGTTCTTTATTCGAGAAATCAATCTGCGCGGTGACCTGCGCATGCACGTTGCTGTTGCCCACCACCGGGCCCAGAATCGCTTCGATGCGACGCTGGAGACGGCCTTCCACGTCGGCAGCGTATTTCAGCTGGGCGTCGTTGAGATCGCGCCCGGCGGTGTTGGACTGCGTCAGCAGGTGACCGCTCTGATCCACCAGCGTAACGTTACCCGGCGGCAGACCGGCTACCGCACTGGAGACCAGGTGCGTGACGGCGCTGATCTGCCCTTCATCCAGCGCACGGCCAGGTTCGAGGTTAACCGTCACAGAGGCAGAAGGGGACTTTTGTTCGCGGACAAACAGGGACGGCTTAGGCATCGCCAGGTGCACGCGGGCACTTTTCACCGGGCCTAAGGTTTCAATCGTACGGGCCAGCTCACCTTCCAGCGCGCGCTGGTAGTTAACCTGCTCGCTGAACTGGCTGATGCCGAATTTTTCCTGATCCAGCAGTTCAAACCCAACCGCGCCGCCTTTCGGCAGCCCCTGCTGGGCGAGACGCAGGCGAAGCTCGTGCACTTTATCTGCCGGCACTTCAAGCGCACCGCCGTTATCGGCAAAGCGATACGGGATGTTCATCTGGGTCAACTGGGTGACGATGGCACCGCCATCCTGGTCGGAAAGGTTGCTGTAGAGCGTGCGGTAATCCGGGCTTTTTGCCCATAAGACCATCGCGACAACGATCGCAATGGCGGCAGCGCCTGCCACAATCAACGGGATCTTAGGGTTGGCGCGAAGGCGGTTCATCCACTCGAGTGATTTATTCTGCGGCGCTGTCGATGCTGCTGTCGCACTCATTGCGCACCTCTTAAATCCTGGTGGTTTACGTTATTCGTGTAGAGAAACAAAACTGACTCCCGGGTCGGCAAACACGACAAAAGTTCCATACTGATGGCCCTGCCATTATTTGATGATTCGGGATTTTCTATGCGTCAAATAACCTGGTTTTTTAACGCTATTTACCGCCATTATCTTATTGACAAGCTGTTAGTCTTGACCTCGTAAAAAACCATCCAGGGGAGAGTCATGACTATACAGGGCATTGAAGGGGTACTCAGTCAGTTACAGGCAACGGCGATGACCGCCCGTAATCAGAGCGTGGCTGACCAGCCGCAGGGCATTAGCTTCGCCGGTCAACTGCATGCGGCGCTGGACCGGATCAGCGATAAGCAAAACGCGGCCCGTACCCAGGCTGAGAGATTTACCCTCGGTGAACCCGGCGTGGCGCTCAACGATGTGATGGCCGATCTGCAAAAAGCGTCGGTGTCATTGCAGATGGGGTTGCAGGTGCGTAACAAGCTGGTGTCGGCGTATCAGGACGTGATGTCGATGCAGGTGTGAAACCTTCCAATCTTACGCTGGCAGCCTGATGGCTTTAATGCCACAATATTTTTTTCTTCGCATGCAGGAAAGATGATGAAAAAAGTAGCAATTGTGGCTGCAATGCTGACGTTAGCGGGATGCGTTCAGGTCGAAAACTATCAGGAAGTGGTTAAGCATCCGGCACCTTCGCATCTGGCAGGTTACTGGCAGTCGAAAGGGCCGCAGAGCGCGATGGTGAGCCCGGAGGCGATTGCCACGCTGGTGGTGACGCCAGAGGGTGATACCCTGGACTGCCGTCAGTGGCAGCGCGTTATCGCGGTGCCGGGTAAGATCATGCTGCGTTCAGATGATTATTATAACGTGACCGAAAAACGAGACGTCTATCCGCTCGATCGTGATGGGGCGGCGCTGGAGTATGACGGCATGGAACTGTACAAGGTTGATCGCCCAACGGTGGAATGCGCAGATTACCTGAGCAAGAATCCGCTGGAGAGTAAGCTTCCGTAACCGTTTTGGAGTTTGCGCCCTCTACCCGTGGTCTGAGGGATCTCCACAAAATAATGCCTTCACCGTCGGCCCCCTCTCCCTGGAGGGAGAGGGCTGGGGTGAGGGGGAACATACGGCTCTGGTGGTCATTCCGTTCACTTTATGTTCCTTGCTACTCTGTAGCGACATGAGCGGTGAACGTGCCAGGGTGGCTCAGTCGCCACCACCCTGGCGACCCGGGCTCCCGGCGGAAAATCGCCGCTTCGCGGTACCCTCAGCTTTTTCCTTCAGGCTATCGGGTCGGGCATGAGCCTGCATCCATGCAAGCCACGCCCTCTCGGCGCTTCCCTGCGCCTCGCCCCGGCCTTACGGAAACGCTTCGGCGATTTACAGCCGGACCAGGGCATCGCTGAAAGTCCTCAGTTATTATGAAGGCAACGTTATTGCTTCTGCTTTTAAATTACTGGAGATATCTCTCCCTGTGGGAAAGGGTCGGGGTGAGGGCATCAGGCCGCACCTTTCCCGTACTACAGCGCGTCTTCAATCACCCAGACGCTGACGCTTCCCCCGTTACAGAAGAACGTCCCTTCGCCATCCGCCGCCGTGGTCACGGTTTCCTCGCGGTTGCCTAAAAAATCCCGCCAGGTCTTATTGCCGTAATTCTCGCCGAGGCAGATCGTCTTCTCACCGTTATCACCATTCGACAGCACCACCACACAGCCCGGGTGCTCCTCTGTCCCGCTGCGGCTAAACGCAATGCAGTTTGGATGATCGAAAAAGAGGGTTTGCACGCCGTGGGCAAAACGCTGCCGGGCGAGGATCAGCTCGTGGAGCTGTTCAATCACCGGCATATCAATGTGATACGTCTCACCATCCCCGCCAGTGTCGTCATAGCTGGTGCCAAAAAGATCCGGGTAGAACACGCTCGGCACGCCGTTTTCACGCAGCAGGATGAGCGCGTAGGCCAGCGGTTTGAACCAGGCTTCAACCGGGGCTTCCAGCGCCTGCAAGGGCTGGGTGTCATGGTTGGCCACCAGCGTTACGGCATGGAACGGATCGGCTTCCACCAGCGTACCGGTGAAAATCTGGCTCATATCGTAGTCGCGTCCCTGGCGTGACGCTTCGTGAAATTTCATTTGCAGTGGCGCATCAAACAACATGGTTTTGCCGTCCACCTGATTGATGTATTGCTGCAATTTATCCACTTCGTGAGACCAGTATTCCGCCACAATAAATAGCGGCTGCGGGGCCACCTCCTGGACATGTTCAATCCACTCTTTATAGAACCAGGCCGGAATGTGTTTTACCGCGTCCAGGCGGAAGCCGTCGCAGTGGGTTTGCTCCATCACCCAGCGCGCCCAGTATTTGATCTCCTCCGTCACCGCGTGGTTGCGAAAATCAATATTTTCACCCATCAGGTAATCGAAATTGCCCATCTCGTCGTCGACCTGATCGTTCCAGCCTTCGCCGGTGTAGTCGTTAACGATTTTGAAGATACCGTCCTCACTGGGATTTTCAATGTGGTCGATACCGCTAAAGCATTTGTAATCCCAGATGAACTGCGAATACTGCCCGGCCCGAACGGGGAAGGTGTAGCGCGTCCAGGCTTCACATTCGATGATCTCATCGCTGATTTGGGTGCGATCCTGAGCATCCACGCGCTGCACGCGGACGGGTTCCTTTTCATCGGCCCCCATTTTATGGTTGACCACCACGTCCAGAAGCACCGCAATCTGGTTGCTTTTTAAGGCGTTGATGGCCTCCAGCAGCTGGGCTTTATCGCCGTATTTGGTGGCGACACTGCCTTTCTGGTCAAACTCACCGAGGTCGAAAAGGTCATAAGAGTCATACCCGACGGAATAGCCGCCGGATGCGCCTTTGTAGGCCGGGGGTAACCAGACCATATTGATGCCGATTTCGTTCAGGTTGGGGGCTAATGCCGTGACTTCTTGCCACAATTCACCGCCGGTGGGGTAGTACCAGTGAAAACATTGTAAAAGTGTTGGGTTGCGCATGCACCATCTCCATGAGGTCGCGAAACTCAAGTATGGAGCAGGTTTGGCAGAAATGCCTGGCGAACGAAACGGTTAACGCTTGCCCGCCAGTTAAATGGCTAATTAATATCGCTATTACTTTGCGGAACCAGGACATGACCGCCCTGATTACCGTAGGTGGAGAGAACGGTTTTCTGGATGGAGGATTGCCCAACCAGCTTCGCCAGCTCATCCATTCTGGCTTGCAGCAATGTTTTTACCTGGCCTTCGTTGTCCAGGATCACCCGCAGCGTCGGGCGAAGCTGCTCCTGAATCTGCATCGAAGGTTCACTTTCCTGAGTGAGACGAGCCAGTGAGTGCACCGCATTAACATAGTCGGTTTCACAGATGATTAGATCATCCCATAGTCCCTGCCGCGCCAGTCGCAACATCAACTGGCTCTGCTCAAGGAGTTGCTGATAAAGGGCATAAAGTTGCGGTGCGTTACTCATTAGACGGCGTCCTGCATCAGTTGTGGCGTACCGGCAACCTCCTTCCACCCGTCAGCGATATTGCGCAGCAGGTTTTCCACCTCTTCGATGGCGCTGGCGTCGTTATTCACGTTGGCGTGCAGGAGGCGACGTACCATATAGGCATAAAGGGCAATCAGGTTTTGCGTAAGCTCATCACCGTTATTTTCCACCAGGCCAACCTTCAGCCCGTTTTCGATAATGTTGATGGCTTTTGAGAGCGCCAGCCCTTTTGCCGGGATATTACCGTCTGCCAGGAACAGACGCGCGCGTACCAGCGCGCTGAGGGCTCCATCAAATAGCATGATAACCAGCTGCTGCTGGCTGGCGCTCATCACCGCGCTTTCAACTTCTATCTTTGCGTAGGCTTGCGTGCCTTTTGCGCCGTACATGTTATCCCCCTCGGGTCTGATTAGCGTTTACTACTTGTTACTGGACGTATTTTCGAACTGCTGCGTCAGGTAGCTGCTGGTAGAGTTCAGCGAGTTCATCATGACGTCTAATTGCGTAAACTGTTCTTTATAACGCGCTACCATGGTGTCGATACGCTCGCTGGCCGCGTTATATTGCTTAGTTAAATTGTTCAGGGTTTTACTGACACCATCTTTGGCAGCCTGAATGATGCCGGTGCTGGAGAGCCAACCTGTGAGGTTTGTTCCAACGGTGGTGGTGATACCGGATGTTTTCCCGTCACCGATCAGCAGGTCTTTGATACCAGCCGCGCTGTTTTTCATTGCCGCGCTAAGCTTGTCATCATCCACTTCCAGTTTACCGGTGCTTGGGTCGGTAGTGATGCCAGCTTGAGCCAGGGTCTTGATATTGGAACTGGTGTGAGGATTATTCAGCACGCTTCTCAACTGAGTCTGAATAGTGCGTAGCGTACTGTCGCCTAATAACGCGCCATTACTGGTATTCTGAGCGTCTGAACCCGCATCCACAGCAGTATATTTTGTGAGGCTGCTGAAAGTATCTTGCAGGGAGTTATACGCCGTCACCCAGTCGTTTATCGCTTTGGTCGCTTTAGTGTTATCGGTAGTGATCGTTAAGGTCTGATTGCCGGTTGTCACGTCGTTCAGGTTGAGAGTGATATCTTCCAGCGCATCACTGATTGTATTGCTGCTGTTTTCAATATCAACGTTATTAACTTTCAATAGCGCATTTTGGGCCGTAACGCTTTCCATCATGCCGTTAGTGGTATCTGCGCTATTACCGTTGTAGCCCATGAAGGACTGAAGTGCCGTATCGCCGCTGACACTAATAGTCATGGCATTGTCTTTACCGGTATCTTTTGACGTAATGGACAGACGATACTCACCATTACCGACGTTAATAATACTGGCACTTACGCCAGCATCCGCTTTGTTGATCGCATCTCGGATACCACTCAGAGATGAGTTTTCCGCACTGATATCAATAGTGACAGGTTTCTTGTCACCACCTTGCTGAATGGTGATGGTGCTGTCCGCCGTCGCAATCGCCGTTTTATTATCACTTTGCGTTTTAGCTGTTGTCAGGGTTTGCGCTTGCGCAAGCTGCGATACGTTAATGGTGTATTTACCCGCAATCGCGCTGCCGGTGGTTGTGGCACTGAAGGCTGTGCTGCTGCTGGCGGTGGTAGTCGCTGTAAACAGATCGGCTTTGCTAAGTGCAGTATTTGCCGTCTGGAAGGATTCCAATGCACTTTTCAGCGTGCCGTAGGCACTAAGTTTTGCTGTATAGGAAGTCTGCTGCTTAGAGATCGGCGTCAGTTGTGCTTTTTGTGCAGCGGTCAGACTGTCCAAAATGTCGCCTAACTGCAAACCTGATCCGACTCCCAACGTAGAAATACTTGCCATATTTATTCCTTAATGTAACGACACGTAGAACGAATAGTGGGGTTATCGGCCTCAACTCAGGAAAGTTTACGGTTAGGTTCAAATTTTTAATGGCGAGAATAACGCTATTGGAGAAGAGTATTTCTGTGGCTAAAAAAAATGATGCGATCCTGAAAAAAAATCTAAAGGTTGGTTTGGACCAGACGATAACACCATTGACGGCGATGAAGCCGAAGGGTGGAAACCCAAATCTAACCCACAGATTTGATGAACAACAGGAAACGTAATCATGGCACAAGTCATTAATACCAACAGCCTCTCGCTGATCACTCAGAACAACATCAACAAGAACCAGTCTTCAATGTCTACCGCCATTGAGCGTCTGTCATCTGGTCTGCGTATCAACAGCGCAAAAGATGATGCTGCTGGCCAGGCGATTGCTAACCGCTTCACCTCCAACATCAAAGGTCTGACTCAGGCTGCACGTAACGCTAACGACGGCATCTCTGTTGCACAGACGACTGAAGGCGCACTGTCTGAAATCAACAACAACTTACAGCGTATTCGTGAGCTGACCGTTCAGTCTTCTACCGGTACTAACTCCCAGTCTGACCTGGACTCAATTCAGGATGAAATCAAATCCCGTCTGGACGAAATTGACCGCGTATCTGGTCAGACCCAGTTCAACGGCGTGAACGTGCTGGCAAAAGACGGCTCCATGAAAATTCAGGTTGGCGCGAACGATGGCCAGACCATCACCATCGACCTGAAAAAAATCGACTCTGATACTCTGGGTCTGAACGGCTTCAATGTAAATGGTAAGGGTACTATTGCTAATAAGGCAGCAACTGTTAGTGATTTGACTTCCGCTGGGGCAAAACTGAATGCCACTACCGGGAATTATGATCTGACCACCACAAATAAAGATCTTACTACTGATGTTGCTTTCAGTAAGTTGAAAACAGGCGATACCGTTACAACTAACGGTGCTACTTATACTTATGACGCGAAAGCAGGTAACTTCACTACTACTAAGTCAACCGCTGGTGCTGACGAAGCAGCTAAAACTGCAAACCGTGATGCATTAGCTGCTACCTTAAAAGCGGATCCTGGTCAGACAGTAAGCGGTACTTATACCACTAAAGACGGTACCGTCAACTTTGATACCGACTCTGCCGGTAATATTACTATTGGCGGTAAAGCAGCTTACGTTGATGCTTCAGGTAACCTGACCACCAACAATGCTGGCGGCGCAGCAGACGCTACGATGAAAGCACTGCTTAAGACAGCTAGTGAAAATACTGACGGTGCGACCTTAAACTTCAAAGGTACTGAGTATACTGTTGCGCCAGGTGTTGATGCCACCGATACTGGAGTTGTGAGCTACAAAGCTACCGTTAGCTCCGATGTAGTTTTAGCTGAAACTAAAGCTAATGCTACCAATATCTCCATGAACTCAGGTGTTCTGACTAAAAACTTAGCCTTCGACGCGACAGGTGCTTCCACTGATAATACTTTTGTCGATGACGCAGGCAATATCACTAGCGTTGAAGACTACACAGTGTCTTATGCAGTTAATAAAGACAATGGAAATGTTACTGTTGCAGCTTATTCATCAGCGACAGATACGAACAAAACCTATTCTCCAACAATTGGAGCAGCAGTAAATGTTACCTCAACCGGTAAAATCACTACGGAAGCAACTAGCGTAGGTACTGCTACAACTGATCCTCTGGCATCACTGGACGACGCCATCAGTTCAATCGATAAATTCCGTTCTTCACTGGGTGCGGTACAGAACCGTCTGAGCTCTGCGGTAACCAACCTGAACAACACCACCACCAACCTGTCTGAAGCGCAGTCCCGTATTCAGGACGCCGACTATGCGACCGAAGTGTCAAATATGTCTAAAGCGCAGATCATCCAGCAGGCTGGTAACTCCGTGTTGGCCAAGGCTAACCAGGTTCCTCAGCAGGTTCTGTCTCTGCTGCAAGGCTAATCGCCTGATTACGCTTAAACCCCGCTTCGGCGGGGTTTTTTCTATCCACGCACAAGCGTAACCCCCCAAATAACCCCTCATTTCACCCACTATTCACCCGATTAAAACCCCTCCAGAATCGGATAATCATGCCGATAACTCAACTAACGCAGGGCTGTTTATCGTGAATTCACTCTATACCGCTGAAGGTGTAATGGATAAACACTCGCTGTGGCAGCGTTATGTTCCGCTGGTGCGTCACGAAGCATTGCGCCTCCAGGTGCGTTTGCCGGCGAGCGTGGAACTGGACGATCTGCTACAGGCGGGCGGTATCGGGTTATTGAATGCAGTTGACCGGTACGACGCTCTGCAAGGAACGGCATTTACGACTTACGCAGTGCAGCGTATTCGTGGTGCGATGCTGGACGAGCTGCGCAGCCGCGACTGGGTGCCGCGCAGCGTTCGCCGCAACGCGCGCGAAGTGGCGCATGCGATGGGGCAGCTGGAACAGGAACTGGGGCGCAACGCGACGGAAACCGAAGTGGCGGAGCGTCTGGGCATTCCTGTTGAAGAGTATCGCCAGATGTTGCTCGATACCAATAACAGCCAACTCTTCTCTTATGATGAGTGGCGCGAAGAGCATGGCGATAGCATCGAGCTGGTGACGGATGAACATCAGCAAGAAAACCCGTTACACCACTTACTGGAAGGGAATTTACGCCAGCGCGTGATGGAAGCGATTGAAGCTTTACCGGAACGTGAGCAACTGGTGTTAACCCTCTATTACCAGGAAGAGCTCAATCTCAAAGAGATTGGCGCCGTGCTGGAGGTGGGCGAGTCACGGGTGAGCCAGCTGCACAGCCAGGCCATTAAACGCCTGCGCACAAAACTGGGTAAGTTATAGGTGAGTCATTCGCCTTGGAAATGCCGCACAACGTATTGACAACCAGGAGTTATCATGACGGTGCAGCAATCTAAAAGACGGCCTTTAAGCCGCTACCTGAAAGACTTTAAACACAGCCAGACGCATTGCGCCCACTGTAAAAAATTACTCGACCGCATCACGCTGGTTCGTCGCGGTGAAATCGTGAATAAGATTGCGATTTCCCGCCTCGACACGCTGATGGATGAAGCCGCCTGGCTTGAAGAGCAAAAAGAGTGGGTAGCGCTTTGCCGTTTCTGTGGCGATCTCCACTGCAAAGAGCAAAGCGACTTCTTCGATATTATCGGCTTCAAGCAGTTCCTGTTTGAACAAACGGAGATGAGTCACGGCACCGTGCGTGAATACGTGGTTCGCCTGCGCCGCCTGGGTCAGCATTTGACCATGCAAAATATCTCCCGCGATCTGCTGACGACCGGATACCTGGATGAAAATCTGGAGCCCTGGCTGCCCGCCACCAGTACCAACAATTACCGCATCGCGCTGCGAAAGTACGCTCAATATAAAGTCCAGATGCCGGGCGTCATAAAGCAGAAAGTCCACGCAGGAACAACTTCTGATATATATTAAAAAAGAATAAGATGTAGCGCAGCCGCCTTTGACGTTGCAGGCGATTTCTCTACACTACTCAAAAATTCCACTGTATCGGGGTACTTATGAAATTAGCAGTTCTGGGTCGTCAGGCGCTGATGGGGATGATGGCCGTTGCGCTGGTCGCGGGGATGAGCGTGAAAACGTTCGCGGCAGATAATCTGCTCAACAAAGTCAAAGAGCGCGGCACGCTGCTGGTTGGGCTGGAAGGAACCTATCCTCCGTTCAGCTTCCAGGGCGACGACGGTAAGCTGACCGGTTTTGAAGTGGAGTTTGCGCAAGAGCTGGCCAAGCATCTCGGCGTCAAAGCCTCCCTGAAACCGACCAAATGGGATGGTATGCTGGCGTCACTGGATTCCAAACGTATCGACGTGGTGATTAACCAGGTGACCATTTCTGACGAGCGTAAGAAGAAGTATGACTTCTCTACGCCGTACACCGTGTCCGGTATCCAGGCGCTGGTGAAGAAAGGTAACGAAGGCAGCATCAAATCCGCCGCGGATCTGAAAGGTAAGAAAGTCGGCGTCGGTCTGGGCACCAACTACGAAGAGTGGCTGCGCCAGAACGTGCAGGGCGTGGACATCCGCACCTATGATGATGACCCGACGAAATACCAGGATCTGCGCGTAGGCCGTATAGACGCCATTCTGGTTGACCGCCTGGCAGCGCTGGATCTGGTGAAGAAAACCAACAATACCCTGGCCGTCGCGGGCGATGCATTCTCCCGTCAGGAGTCCGGCGTGGCGGTGCGTAAAGGTAACGAAGATCTGCTGAAAGCCATTGATGCTGCCATTGCTGAAATGCAGAAAGACGGCAGCCTGAAGGCGCTTTCTGAGAAGTGGTTCGGCGCAGACGTGACGAAATAAGTCTCTGACCGACAAAAAAAGGCGCTTTTAAAAGCGCCTTTTTTATTTCTCGCGCGTCTGCGTGCATAATGAAATAACAATTGTTTGCGTGACCGGAGGAACCATGTCACTACAGAATTTAACGCGCTTTCCCCGTCTGGAATTTATCGGCGCACCCACGCCGCTGGAGTATCTGCCGCGATTTTCTGACTATCTGGGGCGCGATATTTTCATTAAGCGTGACGATGTGACGCCCATGGCGATGGGCGGGAATAAGCTGCGCAAGCTGGAATTTCTCGCCGCCGATGCCCTGCGCGAGGGCGCGGATACGCTGATCACCGCCGGGGCAATTCAGTCTAACCACGTTCGCCAGACGGCGGCAGTGGCGGCGAAGCTGGGCCTTCACTGCGTAGCCCTGCTGGAGAACCCGATTGGCACGCAGGCAGAGAATTACCTGACTAACGGTAACCGCCTGATGCTGGATCTGTTCAACGTGCAGGTTGAAATGGTTGACGCGTTGACCGACCCGGCTGCACAGCTTGATGAACTGGCGACGCGCCTGGAAGGGCAGGGCTTTCGTCCGTACGTCATCCCGGTTGGCGGCTCGAATGCGCTGGGTGCTCTCGGCTATGTTGAGAGCGCGCTGGAAATCGCCCAGCAGTGCGAAGGCGCGGTGAGTTTGTCCTCGGTGGTAGTGGCGTCCGGCAGCGCGGGTACCCATGCCGGTTTAGCGGTCGGGCTTGAGCAACTGATGCCGGACGTAGAGTTGATTGGCGTGACGGTTTCCAGAAGCGTTGCGGATCAAAAGCCGAAAGTCGTCACCCTGCAACAGGCGGTGGCAGAACAGCTTGCGCTTCAGGCGAAGGCGGAAATATTGCTGTGGGATGACTACTTCGCGCCGGGTTATGGCACCCCCACTGATGAAGGGATGGAGGCCGTTAAGCTGCTGGCCCGCCTCGAAGGTATTCTGCTTGACCCTGTCTATACCGGTAAGGCGATGGCGGGCCTTATCGACGGTATCGCCCGCAAGCGCTTTAAGGATGAAGGACCCATTTTGTTTGTTCATACTGGCGGGGCGCCTGCCCTGTTTGCCTATCATCCCCATGTCTAAAAATCAGGTAGAAAAATAATAATGCAAGAAAGTATTCAACTGGTTATTGATTCGCTGCCGTTCTTGCTTAAGGGCGCGGTGTTTACTTTACAGCTCAGTATCGGCGGGATGTTCTTCGGGCTGGTGCTCGGGTTTGTGCTGGCACTGATGCGCATGTCGAACATCTGGCCGGTGCGGTGGCTGGCGCGGTTTTACATCTCCGTGTTTCGCGGAACGCCGCTTATCGCCCAGCTGTTTATGATTTACTACGGGCTGCCCCAGTTCGGTATCGAGCTGGATCCGATCCCGGCGGCGATGATTGGCCTGTCGCTGAATACGGCGGCGTACACCTCTGAAACGCTGCGTGCGGCGATCTCGTCCATCGATAAAGGACAGTGGGAAGCGGCGGCCAGTATCGGGATGACCCCGTGGCAGACGCTGCGCCGGGCGATCCTGCCCCAGGCGGCGCGCGTGGCGCTACCTCCGCTGAGCAACAGCTTTATCAGCCTGGTGAAAGACACCTCGCTTGCGGCGACCATTCAGGTGCCGGAGCTTTTCCGTCAGGCGCAACTGATCACCTCGCGCACGCTGGAAGTGTTTACCATGTATCTGGCGGCCTCGCTGATTTACTGGGTGATGGCGACGGTGCTGTCCGCCCTGCAAAACTATTTTGAAAACCAGCTTAACCGCCAGGAGCGAGATCCAAAATGAGTGCAATTGACGTCAAAAACCTGGTGAAAAAATTCCACGGGCAAACGGTGCTGCACGGCATCGACCTTGAGGTTGAGCAGGGCGAAGTGGTGGCAATTATCGGCCCGAGTGGGTCAGGGAAAACCACGCTGTTGCGCAGCATTAATTTGCTTGAGCAGCCTGAAGGCGGGACGATCCGCGTGGGCGATATCACCATTGATACCGGGAAACCCATCAGCCAGCAAAAAGGGCTGATTCGCCGCCTGCGTCAGCATGTTGGCTTCGTATTCCAGAGCTTTAATCTCTTTCCGCACCGTACGGTGCTGGAAAATATTATTGAAGGCCCGGTCATCGTAAAGGGTGAACCAAAGGAAGACGCGACGGCCCGCGCCCGCGAGCTGCTGGCGAAGGTTGGCCTGGCCGGGAAGGAGACGAGCTATCCGCGTCGGTTATCTGGCGGACAGCAGCAGCGTGTCGCCATTGCGCGCGCGCTGGCGATGCGCCCGGATGTGATCCTTTTCGACGAACCCACATCCGCACTCGATCCTGAGCTGGTCGGGGAAGTGCTTAACACTATCCGACAGCTGGCGCAGGAAAAACGCACGATGGTGATTGTGACGCATGAAATGAGCTTCGCTCGCGACGTTGCCGATCGGGCAATTTTCATGGATCAGGGGCGAATAGTAGAGCAGGGGCCAGCTAAGGCGCTGTTTGCCAATCCTCAGCAGCCTCGAACCCGCCAGTTCCTTGAAAAATTCTTAATGCAGTAGCATTTTCACGCTCAATTTGCTCCAGATGTCGCTTCTGGAGCAAATTATCCTCCCATAACTTCAGTTTTGTTGATTTTTTATTCCGCCCGATGTGGATAAGCCATCGCCAAATTAAAGATAATCCGTCTGTGGTCGATATTTTATATAAATGATCCTGCTTTATGTGTTAGGTTATATTCACCATAATAATGATTATCTTTATCAGAGGCTTCATTCGGCAAGTATGAGGGATATAGACTTTTTCACCTGGCGACGGGAATGCGTCCTCCGGTTTCAGGAAATGACCTGTGCTGACGAGGTATATCAGGAACTTCAGCGACAAACGCAGGCGCTTGAATTCGATTATTATGCGCTTTGTGTTCGACACCCTGTGCCATTTACCCGCCCGCGAACATCCGTCCATTCCAGTTATCCGCAACAATGGATGGCGCAATATCAATCCGAG
Source organism: Enterobacter hormaechei subsp. hoffmannii (assembly GCF_001729745.1). GTDB lineage: Bacteria > Pseudomonadota > Gammaproteobacteria > Enterobacterales > Enterobacteriaceae > Enterobacter > Enterobacter intestinihominis. Next base: position 2,750,095 of record NZ_CP017186.1, on the reverse strand, counting down.
AATTATTTCGCCATTGACCCGGTACTGAAGCCGGAGAATTTCATTCAGGGTCATTTGCCCTGGACGGATGAATTATTCACGGATGCCCAGCAATTATGGGACGGCGCGCGGGACCACGGTTTACGTAAGGGAATAACCCAGTGTCTGATGCTGCCAAATCATGCGCTCGGCTTCCTCTCCGTGTCATGTACTAGCTTACAGGCACACTCGATATCCAGTGAAGAGATTGAGCTGCGTTTACAAATGCTGGTTCAGATGGCGCTCACTACACTGTTGCGCTTTGAACATGAGACGGTGATGCCGCCGGAAATGAAATTCAGCAAGCGTGAACGGGAAATTCTGAAGTGGACCGCAGAAGGGAAGACGTCGGCAGAAATCGCCATCATTCTTTCCATCTCGGAAAATACCGTCAACTTCCATCAGAAGAATATGCAGAAGAAATTCAACGCGCCGAATAAGATCCAGATAGCGTGTTATGCCGCGGCGACTGGGCTTATTTGACTGATATCACGTTCTGCGTGTCAGACGAGGAGAAGGCTGAATGCAATGCATCCAGCCTTTTTTGTTACTGGCGGTAGGCTTGTTTAATTTGCTTAACTGTATTGGCAAAAACAGCGGATTCCGCCTGATCTTCCATCTGCGCGATCTGTTTTTCCATTTTAATGATCACACGTCCAGCATCAGCCTGGCCCATCGCCTGTAGCATAAGCGTCAGCAGCGACTTCAGGCAGTTTACTTCCTGTGCCAGTTCCTGGTTATTCTCGGCAGTGGCAAATTCAGGTGTGCTCATTTATTTTTCCTCATTATAAAACAGCGCATGAGCGCGACGATGAAAGTTAAGGCGGCGGAGTATACCACAAGCTGCGGTAAAAAATGCAGTGGTTGTTTTTTATACTTTTACGCGTATTGATTATTGGCCGGTGCGGATTATGAAGGTAATCTGCCCAATATGTTAGCGACAATTAAATGTTTATCGCCGGTACGCCATCCGTTAATTGTTGTTACAAAAAAATGAGAGCATTTTTTAGTTTACGTTAACAAATGTTTTGGTGGCTTTTTGAATGCTGGTGCTAAAAAAATAGCGGTAAAGCCCAGTACACATGGGTTTTCTTTCCACTTACTGTACAGCCTAATTTCCAAAAACGAGACCCGAATCGTATAGCCGATTTTTTAGCGTTTTAATCTTGCATGGAAAACCGTTAATATAAACCCGATTAGCAGTCAGTAGCGTTATCCCTATTCTGGAGACATTTCCTTTGATCAACGTCCTTCTTGTTGATGACCACGAACTGGTGCGCGCAGGGATACGACGCATTCTTGAAGATATAAAGGGTATTAAAGTTGCCGGCGAGGCGTGCTGTGGCGAAGATGCCGTCAAATGGTGTCGCGCGAACTCCGCAGACGTGGTGCTGATGGATATGAACATGCCCGGTATTGGCGGGCTTGAAGCCACGCGCAAAATCGCGCGCATGTTCGTTGATACCAAAGTCATCATGCTGACCGTCCATACCGAAAATCCACTGCCCGCCAGGGTCATGCAGGCGGGGGCTGCGGGGTATCTCAGTAAAGGTGCAGCACCGCAGGAAGTCGTCAATGCGATCCGCACCGTTCACGCAGGGCAGCGCTATATCGCTTCTGATATTGCTCAACAGATGGCGTTGAGTCAGATTGAACCGGAAAAAACGGAATCTCCGTTTGCCAGTTTGTCTGAGCGCGAATTGCAGATTATGCTGATGATCACTAAAGGTCAGAAGGTGAATGAGATTTCTGAGCAGTTGAATCTCAGCCCGAAAACGGTCAACAGCTATCGCTATCGGATGTTCAGTAAACTGAACATCCACGGTGATGTCGAACTGACTCACCTGGCCATTCGCCATGGTTTGTGCAATGCGGAGTCGTTAATAAGTCAGTGAGTGAAGCGTTCGATTCAAAAGCATTTCTGAAAACCGTCACCAGCCAGCCAGGCGTCTACCGGATGTATGATGCTGGCGGTACGGTTATCTATGTCGGTAAGGCGAAAGATCTGAAGAAACGCCTTTCAAGTTATTTCCGCAGCAACCTTGCCTCCCGTAAAACCGAAGCGCTGGTCGCACTTATACACAACATTGATGTCACCGTAACGCACACGGAAACGGAAGCGCTGCTCCTTGAGCACAACTACATTAAGTTGTATCAGCCGCGCTACAACGTTCTGCTGCGTGATGACAAGTCCTATCCGTTTATCTTCCTGAGCGGCGACACGCACCCGCGGCTGGCGATGCATCGTGGCGCTAAGCATGCGAAAGGAGAATATTTCGGCCCCTTCCCGAATGGTTATGCCGTGCGGGAAACGCTGGCGCTTTTGCAAAAAATCTTCCCTGTTCGCCAGTGCGAAAACAGCGTTTATCGCAACCGCTCCCGGCCATGCCTGCAATATCAGATTGGCCGCTGCCTGGGACCATGCGTTGAAGGGCTGGTGAGCGAAGAAGAGTACGCGCAGCAGGTGGAATATGTCCGCCTGTTTTTAGCCGGGAAAGACGATCAGGTGCTGACGCAACTGATTACCCGCATGGAAAAAGCCAGCGCGGCGCTGGAATTTGAGGAGGCCGCACGCATCCGCGACCAGATCCAGGCGGTGCGCAGGGTGACCGAGAAGCAGTTTGTTTCCAATACGGGCGACGACCTCGATGTCATCGGCGTTGCCTTTGACGCCGGCCTGGCCTGCGTTCACGTGCTGTTTATTCGTCAGGGCAAAGTGCTCGGCAGCCGCAGTTACTTCCCGAAAGTGCCGGGCGGGACTGAGATGGGTGAAGTGGTGGAGACCTTTGTCGGCCAGTTTTATTTGCAGGGCAGCCAGATGCGTACGCTGCCCTCGGAGATCCTGCTCGACTTCACGCTGGACGATAAAACCCTGCTGGCGGACTCACTTTCAGAGCTGGCAGGTCGCCGGGTGAATGTCCAGACGAAACCGCGCGGCGATCGTGCGCGTTATCTGAAGCTGGCGCGAACCAATGCCGCCACGGCGCTGACCACCAAACTTTCCCAGCAATCGACCGTCAGCCAACGTTTAACCGCCCTTGCTACGCTGCTCAAGCTGCCGGAAGTGAAACGCATGGAATGCTTCGACATCAGCCATACGATGGGTGAGCAGACCGTGGCGTCGTGTGTGGTCTTTGATGCCAATGGCCCACTGCGGGCAGAGTATCGTCGCTATAACATCACCGGCATTACGCCCGGTGACGATTATGCCGCCATGAATCAGGTGCTGCGTCGTCGCTATGGTAAAGCGATTGAAGAGAGCAAAATCCCGGACGTTATCCTTATCGACGGCGGGAAAGGGCAGTTGGGGCAGGCGAAGGCGGTATTCGAATCGCTCGACGTGGAGTGGGATAAGAACCATCCGTTGCTGCTAGGGGTAGCTAAAGGGGCAGATCGTAAGGCTGGCCTGGAAACGCTGTTCTTTGAGCCGGAAGGCGAGGGCTTTAGCCTGCCGCCAGATTCCCCTGCACTGCACGTGATCCAGCACATCCGAGATGAGTCGCACGATCATGCCATTAGCGGACACCGCAAAAAACGGGCGAAAGTGAAAAATACCAGTACCCTTGAGACGATTGAAGGCGTCGGGCCAAAACGTCGCCAGATGCTGTTGAAGTATATGGGCGGATTGCAAGGATTACTCAACGCCAGTATGGAAGAAATTGCAAAAGTGCCGGGTATTTCGCAAGGGCTGGCAGAAAAGATCTACTACTCGTTGAAACATTGAGGGCTCTGTAGCAACATAGAGCTAAATTTTACTGACAACAGACAGTTACCGTCATCATGCGATTTAATATCCCTACGTTGCTTACTCTCTTTCGCGTTGTGCTCATTCCGTTCTTCGTCCTGGCATTTTACCTGCCGGTCCTCTGGGCGCCTTTTGCCTGTGCGCTTATTTTCCTGATTGCCGCCGTGACGGACTGGTTTGACGGTTATCTGGCGCGTCGCTGGAACCAGAGTACCCGCTTTGGCGCGTTCCTCGATCCGGTTGCGGATAAGGTGATGGTGGCAATCGCGATGGTGCTGGTGGCGGAACATTATCATACCTGGTGGGTGACGCTGCCTGCCGCGACCATGATTGGCCGTGAGATTATTATCTCTGCCCTGCGCGAATGGATGGCGGAGCTGGGTAAACGCAGCAGCGTGGCGGTGTCCTGGATCGGTAAAGTTAAAACCACTGCGCAGATGGCGGCGCTGGTGTGGATGCTGTGGCGTCCGAATGCCTGGGTAGAGTGGGCCGGCATTGGTCTGCTGTGGGTTGCGGCGGTGCTGACATTGTGGTCAATGTTGCAATATTTGAACGCTGCGCGCGGTGATTTGCTTGAACAGTGATCGTTTCGGCTTAATTTTCAGCAAACGATCCTGAGATGCAAAAAATAACGTTGACTCATAACGTCATATCAGTAGAATGCAACGCATCGAACGGCGGCACAGTAAGCCGGACGATAATGAAATCAAGTGCTTAGCAAGTCGTTAAATAGTTACTTGATAACATGCGGGAATAGCTCAGTTGGTAGAGCACGACCTTGCCAAGGTCGGGGTCGCGAGTTCGAGTCTCGTTTCCCGCTCCAGATTAATGCATCGGCAGTTTGCGGGTGCAGGTCGAAAGACAAAAGATTTAAGGCGCGTTAGCAAAGCGGTTATGTAGCGGATTGCAAATCCGTCTAGTCCGGTTCGACTCCGGAACGCGCCTCCACTTTCTTCCCTGGCCGGATGGTGGAATCGGTAGACACAAGGGATTTAAAATCCCTCGGCGTTCGCGCTGTGTGGGTTCAAGTCCCACTCCGGCTACCATGGGAAAACTAGAATAAAATCAATGATAAGCAGTGTCGTGTAAACCACCGAAAGGTGGTTTTTTATTGCCTAATTTTCGCCATTCGCCATTCGCCATTCTTTCGCCATTCGGCTTCACCATAAAAAGAGGGCATTACTGCCCTCCGACTACCGGAACTATAGGAATTTTTCTATCATAACGTGCTGTCTGTGACGCGTTTTTATGACCAGCGATTCCCTGTTTTTCGTTAAGCGTGCCTTCCAGATCCGATATCCCTTTAGATTTGCTGCTACGAAGTTAGGTTATGGTAATAACCAGGCTGACTTAGTCTATGGCGTCGTTGATCTCTCTTTATCGGCATATGGTGCGGGCAGAAAAGTTTTGGGTCCCAGAGAGAGGTCCTGGAGTTTATTCCACGATTATATCAGAGGTTGGCAAGAGGCTTTTAAAACCGCAATGGCGCTGGATTTGACCAGTGGGAGCATTACGGGGTGGCAGATGTACCAGATAGCAAAAGAGAATTGATTATGTCTCAAGAGTTAGAATTTTCGCTTCATCCACCTGTTTGGCCTGCCGTGGCCTATTTCATTGTATCTATTGCAATTTTTCTCTTGCTTTATCTCGGCAAACTAAAAGTTAACAGGCTGCATAAATACCCGCTATTTATCGCGTATAGGGTGTTTGTAATCACTATTGCAGCCGTTCAGATAAACATCTTTGCCAATGGCTACGAGTTTGTCAGCAGCTTTTTGCATATAGATTTTGACCCCTATTGCTATGACTCGGTATATTGGGGCTCATTGTTTTTCTCCATAATTTACTTGCTGGCATTGCCCCGTAACAAGTTTTAGCATAATGAATTTTTCATTTAAGGGACGCTATGTCTTTACCGCCATTGTATGCACTGCGTGCGTTTGAAGTTGCTGCGCGGTTGAACTCCTTCAGTAAAGCCGCTGAAACGCTCAATATTACGCCGGGCGCGGTCAGCAGACATGTCCGTACCCTTGAACTGTGGTTCGACTGCGAGCTTTTCAAAAGGCAAGGTCCTCGCGTGGAGGTCACTGAAGCCGGGCGAGTGCTTGCCGGACAGCTGAACGAAAGCTTCACGAGCATTGAATGGGCCTGCCGGGCATTCCGCAGTGAAAACCATCTGCTGCGGTTAAAAACACCCAGCACCCTGACCATGAGATGGCTTCTCGACGTGCTGCGATCTTTTCGCAACAACCATCCAAAACCGCAGGTGGAGATTGCCAGCGTCTGGATGGACATTGACACCGTTGATTTCAGTCTTGAGCCATACGACTGCGCCATCCTTCTCGGTAATGGCCGTTTTGGTGAGACAACGGAAAGCCAGCTGCTTTTTCATGAATGGCTTATCCCGGTTTGCACCCCATCGCTTATCGAACCGGCCCGGCAGCAGCTTTCGCAATGCGATTTGATCCATCCTTCACCGGACAGACGTGACTGGCGGCGCTGGCTGCGAAGAACAGGATTGTTTCCGGGGCTCGATATGAGCAGCGGCATGGTGTTTGATACCCTTGAACAGGGAAGTATCGCCGCGATGAACGGGCACGGCATCGCTATCGCCGACCTGCATCTCACGCTTGATGCCCTGAAAAGCGGCCTGCTGGGCCTGCCGTTCAGGGAAGCTATCGCGACGGGAGATGGTTACTACCTCGTCTGGCCAAAAAATTCGCTCAAAAGAGAGAGCATCCAGCACCTTCTGGGCTGGCTGCAAAACCATACCCCGGTCGTTCCGGCTCTGGATATCGATTACCTGGAATACGATGAAAGCCGGGTTTATTAATACCGTTATGAGTAAGAGATGTTTGCCATCTTTTTATAGCGTTCTGGCAAAGCGCTGTTCAGGCTGAGTACCTTATCCAGAATATAAAATGCTGGCGTGTTTTTCTGCTGCTCAGCGTCAATAATTGCACCGCGTAATATCGTGGCGGCAGACGAAATCCTGTGAAAATATTCTTCAGTCTCGGGCGTCTGTAATTCACCCGACGTGGCGTAGCGCACGTGCGGCCAGCCGGAGAAGTCGAGCAGCGGAAGGGGCTTTCCTGCTTCAGGATGACAGGCTGAAATCAGCGCAGCCGCTTGCTTAGGGTCGCGATGGGCAACGGACAGCATGTATACGCGCTGCGAAAACGGTGACAGAGCCTCTGAGTGATGTTTCGTCGCCATAAGCATGGCCATAAAATCCTGTAAATCATCGGCTGAATCGGTGTCAGGTGGTAATACAGTTTTCATTAACTGATATAACGCATCAAGTGTCATATTTGCCCCGGATCCTCTTATCATTATTATTCAGTTTGCGGCTGAACGTTTTATCGACCCGCGCAAAGGCGGGTCGTAAAGATGATATTTGAATGCGGTCGCATCAGAAAAACGATTAATAATGGCAATCACTGTGAGTTTTTCTCACTATAGCCTCCAGGCTTCACACGCCGCCCAGGTACGCCTTTCTCACCTCCGGATCCTTCAGCAACGCCTCGCCGCTGCCGCTTAACCGAATCTGGCCGTTAACCATCACATAGCCGCGGTCGGACAATTTCAGCGCGTGGTGGGCATTCTGCTCGACCAGAAAAATCGTCATTCCGTTACGGGCCAGTTCGCGCAGCGTCTGGAAGATCTGTTTAACCACGATTGGTGCGAGGCCGAGGCTGGGTTCATCCAGCAGCAGAAGTTTAGGACGGCTCATCAGCGCCCGGGCAATAGCCAGCATCTGCTGTTCACCGCCGGAGAGCGTCATCGCCCGCTGGTTACGCCGCTCCTTGAGGCGAGGGAAGAGGTCGAACATGCTTTGCATATCTTCAGCTGCATGCTGATTGCCGACGGGGATTGTCCCCATCAGCAGGTTCTCTTCTACAGACATATCCGGGAAAATGCGTCGTCCCTCAGGTGCCTGCGCGATGCCGCCGGTGGCAACATAGTGGGTGGATTTGTGGCTGATATCCTCGCTGCAGAAGAGGATCTGCCCGTTGCGGATCCGGGGCTGACCAAAGACAGACATCAGTAATGTTGACTTCCCCGCGCCATTAGCGCCAATCAGGGCCACGGTTTCCCCTTTGTTTACCTCAAGTGAAACCTGCTTCAACGCCTGGATCACCCCGTAAAAAACGTCCACATTATGAAATTGAAGCATCGGTGCGCTCACAGATTTACCTCGCTTTCGTCAGTGCCCAGATACGCGGCAATCACTTTTTCATTGTGCTGGATCTCAGCCGGTTTACCTCTGGCAATCACATCGCCGTGATCGAGCACAATGATGTCATCTGAAATGCCCATCACCATCCCCATATCATGCTCGATCAGCAAAACCGTGATGTCGTGGTGGTCGCGCAGGAACCGGATGATCTCGCTCAGCTTGTGCGTCTCCACCGGGTTCAGACCGGCAGCAGGTTCATCGAGACAAATCATCTCCGGGCCGGTGCACATGGCGCGGGCGATTTCGAGGCGTCGTTGCTGGCCATAGGACATTTCCCCGGCCAGACGGTTCGCGCAATCTACCAGATCCACCACCTCCAGCCAGTAAAACGCCCGGTCCAGCGCCTCGTTCTCTGCCCGACGATACGCAGGGGTGTTCAGCACCCCCGCCAGCAGATTGCGATTGACGCGCATGTGCTGTGCCACCAGCAGGTTTTCCACAACGGACATCTCGCGGAACAGGCGGATGTTCTGAAACGTGCGCGCAAGACCCGCGCGGTTCACCAGATGCGTGCCGCCAAACATCTTATAGAACAGGCGTTGACCAAGCTGCGCCGGGCTGAGCCAGTCGCCCGGCTGGAGTTTCTGGCCGAGCACCTGAATGACATTGGTAGTTTTATTTCGTGCATTGAACAGAATGTTGCCGCCGGAGGCCCGGTAGAAACCGGTCAGGCAGTTAAAGACGGTTGTTTTTCCCGCGCCGTTAGGCCCAATGAGTGCAGTAATAGAGCCGCGCTGCACCTCAAGATTGACGTCGTTTAAGGCCTTGATCCCGCCGAAGTGCATCATCAGATGTTCTACACGCAAAATCGTTGCGTTCATGGCGCCACTCCTTTACGCACGGCAAATCCGCTGCGGTTGATGCGGATCAGACCGCGAGGACGCCAGATCATCATCACCACCATCAGCATGCCAAACAGTAGCACGCGGTATTCCGCAAAGCTGCGCAGCAGTTCCGGCGTGACGGTCAGCACAAAGGCGGCCAGTACGACGCCGACGGTGGAGCCCATCCCGCCCAGGACCACAATCGCGAGGATGAGGGCCGATTCAAAAAAGGTGAAAGAGGTGGGGTTAACAAACCCCTGCCAGGTGGCAAAAAACACCCCGGCGATACCTGCCGTCGATGCGCCCAGGGTGAAGGCCGAGAGTTTGACCAGAACGTGATTCAGCCCCATGGAACGGCAGGCAATCTCATCCTCACGGAGCGCTTCCCACGCGCGTCCAATGGGCATTCGGGTCAGCCGGTGTTTAATGTACAGCACCAGCATGACTACCAGGAACAGTACTGCATAGATGAAAATAAACTTCATGTTGGGGTTATAGGTCAGGCCGAAGAACTCGTGGAAGGGGATGCCACCTTCTTTGGCGCGTCGGCCAAACTCCAGGCCAAAAAAGGTCGGAGCAGGGGCTGAAACGCCGTTAGGCCCGCCGGTGAAGGTGAGCCAGTTGTTCAGCACCAGGCGGATGATCTCGCCAAACCCGAGCGTGACGATGGCGAGATAATCCCCGTGCATGCGCAACACCGGAAAGCCGAGCAGGGCGCCCGCGCCCGCAGCCATTAGCGCCGCCAGCGGCAGCATGCTCCAGAACCCAAGCCCCAGATACTGATACCCGAGCGCTAGTCCGTAAGCGCCGATGGCATAGAAGGCGACATAACCCAGATCCAGCAGCCCTGCCAGGCCAACGACAATGTTCAGCCCAAGACCGAGCAGGACGTAGATCAGTCCGAGTATAGCGACCGTCAGAACGTATTTTGTGGCCACAAACGGGAAGCAGATCGCCAGCGTGACAATCAGCGGAATGATCCAGCGCATGCGGCTTTTATACGCCGGTGGCCGGACATACACCCCCGCATTGTCGGATTCAAACCGCGCCTGTAAACGTCTTCCGGCCGCCGTAGCTGAAAAGGCGCTCAGCAAAAAGCGTCCCAGCATCACCGTGCCTACAATCCACGCCAGCCGCTGGCCGTCAAAGTTAAAGCTGTAACCATCCAGTATCACGCCCGCAATCGGGCCGAAAATAATCAGGGCGATCATTCCGGAAAAAATCGCGTCCAGAATGCAGCGCTTCAGGGAAAAGCCGTCAGAGGTCATCGCGTTGTTCCTTACACTTTAGCCACGACAGGGCGGCCCAGCAGCCCCTGAGGACGGAAGATCAGGATTAATACCAGCAATCCAAACGAGAACACGTCTTTATAATCCGAGTTCACCATCCCGGAGAATTGCGCTTCTGCGACGCCCAGAATCAGCCCGCCAAGCATCGCACCGGGCAGAGAGCCGATGCCGCCCAGCACCGCCGCCGTAAAGGCCTTGATGCCGATAACGAACCCGACGTAAAAATCAAAGGTGCCGTAATTCATGGTGATCAGCACGCCCGCCAGCCCGGCCATGGCTGCGCCGATAACAAACACCAGCGAAATAATTCTGTCGGTGTTGATACCCAAAATGGAGGCCATCTTACGATCCTGCTGCACCGCACGGCACATGCGCCCTAAGCGGGTACGGTTGATTATCCAGGTCAGCACCAGCATGCCCGCGAACGAGGCGATGAGAATAAAGACTTTGGTATAGGTTATCTGGACAAACCCTTCGCCGAGGTGAAAACGCAGCACGCCATCCAGCATGGTCGGTACGCCCTGCTGCCGTGGGCCCTGGCTAAGCTGGACGTAGTTTTGCAGTATCAACGACATCCCGATGGCCGAAATCAGCGGCGCCAGACGCGTCGAATTGCGTAGCGGCTTATAGGCGATGCGCTCAATCGTCCAGCCATAAACGCCGGTGACCACGATGGTGAAAACCAGGGTTCCCAGGATCAGCAGCGGAAAGGAGTGGAGTCCAAAAAACGCCAGCAGGGCCAGGCCAATGGCCGAGAGATAGGCGGAGATCATATACACTTCGCCGTGGGCGAAATTGATCATACCGATGATGCCGTACACCATGGTGTAGCCGATGGCGATAAGACCATAGACCGAACCCAGCGTTAAGCCATTAATTAATTGTTGCAGGAAGAATGTACTCATGGTCGCGCACCTGAATAAAGGGTTACGCCGACAGTCAGACCTGCCGGCGTTGAGCAGATTCCGTCCCGTTATGGCACTTCTTTATATTTGCCTTTGTCGTCCCACTGGTAGACCACGTAGTCAGACACTTTGAGGTCACCTTTGCTGTCCCAGGCTTTTTTACCCATCACCGTGTCGACAGGGTTGGCCTTCAGCCACTCGCTGGCTTTTGCGGAGTCCGTCCCTTTCGTGGCCTTGAATGCCGCTGCGATAGCCTGCACAGACGCATAGGCGTAGAGGGTGTATCCTTCTGGTTCGAATTTACCGGCGCGGAATTTCTCGATGACGGCTTTTCCGTCCGGGATCAGGCGCGGGTCTTTACCGAAGGTCATGTAAATACCGTTGGTGTACTGCGCCCCACCGGCGGCGGTGACCATCTCTTCATTGACGATACAGTCTCCCGAGAAGAACTTCGCCTGCACGCCCTGTTCACGCATCTGGCGAACCAGCGGGCCCGCTTCCGGGTGACAGCCCCCGAAGAACACCACGTCTGGTTTTTGTGCGCCAATTTTGGTCACCAGCGCGTTAAAGTCTTTCTCCCCGCGGGACAACCCTTCGTACATCACTTCCTTAACGCCGCGTTTCGCCAGCGCCGCTTTAGTGGCGTCCGCCAGCCCCTGACCGTAGGTATCTTTATCATGGATGATGACGACCCGTTTGGCTTTAAGCTTATCAAGAATAAAATCGCTGGCGACCTGGCCCTGCTGGTCGTCACGTCCGCACATGCGGAACATATCGCTCATGCCCCGCTCGGTAATAAGCGGGTTCGTTGAGCCGGGGGTGATGGAGAGGATCCCGGCATCGCTATAGACCTCGGAGGCGGGCATGGTCGACGAGGAGCAGAAGTGGCCGACGACCGCTTTCACTTTATCCTGATCGACTAAGCGGTTGGCGACGGCAACGGCCTGTTTGGGTTCGCAGGCGTCATCGCCCTGAACCAGTTTGATTTTCTCACCGTTGATCCCGCCAGCGGCGTTAATGTCTTCCGCCGCCTGCGTAGCGCCATGCCAGTATTGATCGCCATAGGTTGCGTTCGGGCCTGTGAACGGCCCGGCCACGCCGATCACGATATCGGCCTGTGCAGAAAAGGCCGTCACCAGACAACCGGCCAGCAACAGGGAGAGGGGAGTTTTGGTAAATTTCAGCGACATTATTATGTTCCTTAGCAAAGAGGTTTTTGCACCAGGTATAAACCCGAACGCCTGATGGCATCGTAAATCCAAAAACAAGAGCGAGAACAAAATGCACTTTAGAAGCAATCTCGTGCTTAATACGGCGAGGATCCCACGCACCGCGAAGCGCGCAGAACATTAAGCAAAAAGGTTGCCAGAATGGTTAATCCCTTGACCGGGTCACAACACGTTGAGTATAGAGCGCCGTTTTATGCGCCTTTGCGGGATGAGATGAATTTACAGCGGAGATCACATCTCCTTAACAACAAAGCCCATAAGTTGTGCAACGGTCACGATTTGCACGTTTTTGCAGCAATAAAGACCTAAACTTCAGATAGGCATGCGCGGCGATATATGTCAGGATCGTTTTTTTTATCAGGAGTATCAGCAATGGCTGAAGGCCCATTAAATGAAAGCGAGATGGCGTGGCTGGAAGAGACATTAATCTCTTACGGACACGACGATGCATCCGTGATTGACGTGTCCGAACTGGACGGCATGCTTACCGCAGTACTTTCCGGTCCCGTTGTGGTGGAGCCCGACACCTGGCTGGTGGCGGTATGGGGTGGTGAGAAGTATATTCCACGCTGGAAAAACGATCGTGAGATGAACCGTTTTATCGATCTCTGCTTTAAGCACATGAACGATATTGCCGAGCGCCTGAGCGAATACCCGGATCAGTTTGAACCGCTGTTTGGCTATAACGACGTTGACGGTCAGAGCTATACCGTAGTGGAAGAGTGGTGCTATGGCTACATGCGCGGCGTGGCGCTGACGGACTGGACATCCTTGCCGGAAGCGCTGGAAGCGGATCTGGCGGTGATTGCCCTGCACGGAACGGAAGAGAACAGCGAGAAGCTGGATGCGCTGACCGAAGAGGAGTATATGGCCAGCATCGAGAGCATTCAGCCTGCGGCGCTGCGTTTGTACAACTACTGGGTGGCTAATCCGCAGCAGCCGGAAGCGAAAAAGCCGATCGTGAACGGGTCGAAGGTGGGACGTAACGATCCGTGTCCGTGCGGGAGCGGGAAGAAGTTTAAGAGTTGCTGCCTGCATTAAATCATTAATTACTGTGGCCTGAATGGGGCACGGGTGTTGAGTCCCCGCTAAAATCGGCGAACCGGAGACCAGATGACAAGGGCTGGACGCCATGGATGGCGGCCAGAGGCGAATCGAGACAGGATGTAGAGTTGAGCCGACCGCAGGCAGATGGTCGGGAGGTGAGCGCAGTGCGAAGCACCGATTTTCCGCGGGGCCGCGGGGATTGATAAGGGGGCCGCGGCGGCCCCCTTATCCCGTTCACATGCTGTGAAAAAATCATATTCTGTTGATCTTAAGGTGAACGGAACAGTACCTCAGGACCTGTATAAATAAGTTATCCCACTTCCGGCAGCATTCCCGCTGCAATCAGCACCTGCACCAGAATAATCACCACCCCACAACCAAACACCACGCACAGCAGCGGCTTACCACCCGCCACGCGGTATCCTTGCTGCGGCTGTTGCTGGCGGCTCTTCCACGCCAGCAGGGAAGGCAGCAGCAGGGCCAGTACCGATAACGCCACGCCAGCATACCCTAGCGCCATCACAAACCCGCGCGGATAAAAGAGCGCAAAGGCCAGCGGCGGCAGGAAGGTCATCGCCCCCGTCTGTAAGCGTCCGGCAACGGTATTGCGACGCTGGAACAGATCCGCCATATAGTCAAACAGGCCAAGCGCCACGCCAAGGAAGGAGGTTGCCAGCGCCAGGTCTGCAAACAGATGTACCGCCAGCTCCACGTGTGAAGAGGCCACCACGTTACGCAGGGCAACCAGGAATCCATTCAGACCAGAATGCTCTGCCATCAGGCCGATAAAGGTGGTGGAATCAATACTGCCCAGCGTCACCAGCTGCCAGAACAGGTAAGCAATCAACGGAATGGCGCTGCCGATCACAAAGACGCGGCGCAGCTTGCGAATATCCCCGTTCATATAGCTCACGATGCTCGGCACGCTGCCATGAAAACCGAAAGAGGTGAAAATCACCGGGATGGCCGAAAGCGCCAGACCTTTCTCCAGCGGGAGGGAGAGCAGGTTAACCTTGTGCACATGCGGTGCCAGCAGCACCAGCATCACAACAAGGAAGAGAATTTTGGCGCTGAACAAAAAACGGTTAAACAGATCGACCAGCGACGTGCCCGCACAAACCACACCGCCACCGATCAGCGTAAAGACAATGGCGCCTGTTTCCGGTGAAAGCGACGCACCGAAGCCGTCATTGATACTTGACGCAATTAGCTCCCCGGCGCCGCTGATGTAGGCGGCGGTCAGCGCGTACATCAGGAACATCATGCTGAAACCGGTGATCCACTGCCCGTAGCGTCCAAGATAGCGTGCAGCCAGGGAGCCTAAGCCGGTATCGGCAGGGACATGTTGATAAACCTCCAGCAATAATAGCGCGGTGTAACACATCAGGGCCCAAAGACCGCCCAGCAGCACTACGGTAACCCCAAACCCGACGCCGGCGGCAGCCAACGGCATGGCCAACATTCCTGCGCCAATTGTCGTTCCGGCGACGATAAAAATACTTCCCAGAGTTCTGTTCTTCACGCTTTCCTCTACAACGCTTCCATACCGCGACTCATTCTGCGGCGCAGAGTAAGGGAAAAGCACCATCTCGTCAAATCACCGTTACATAGGGTGTAATGATTAATTTACAAAAAGAAAGGGGGAACCTGCGCCAGCGCAAAGCGTGTCGTGGAGGGAGCATTTAGTCTGCTTTTTATTTGCGAGAGGTAATGATGTCAATTCACGGACACGACGTGCTGAATATGATGATTGAGTCAGGTGAGCGTTATACGAAGGAGAGTCTGGTTGAGGCGATACATGCCCGCTTTGGCGAAGCGGCGCGTTTCCATACTTGTTCAGCTTCGGAAATGACAGCCGCGGAGCTGGTGGCGTTTCTGGCGGCGCGCGGAAAATTCATTCCGGCAGCAGACGGATTTTCCACGCACGAAAGTAAAATTTGCCGTCATTGAATAAAGCGGTGCTGAAA
Source organism: Enterobacter hormaechei subsp. hoffmannii (assembly GCF_001729745.1). Lineage (GTDB taxonomy): Bacteria > Pseudomonadota > Gammaproteobacteria > Enterobacterales > Enterobacteriaceae > Enterobacter > Enterobacter intestinihominis. The sequence goes on along the minus strand of NZ_CP017186.1, from coordinate 2,734,831 downwards.
ACTCAGCACCGCTTTTCTATTAATTCTGCGTGTCGAGCGTCGACAGCTCTTTATCAATGAAGTACAGACCTTCCCCGGATTTACCTGCCAGAGATAATTTATCCAGCACGGATTTAAACAGCTTCTCTTCTTCGTGCTGTTCAGCCACATACCACTGAAGGAAATTAAAGGTTGGATAATCCTGACTGGTCATGGCGGCATGAGCCAGTTCATTTATTTTCTGGGTGATCAGCTGTTCGTGCTCATAGGTGGCACGGAACAGTTCATCAAGAGAGCCGTACTCGGCGAAAGGCGATACCACGTTATCAATGCGCGGCAGGCTGCCGGTGTCCGTCAGGTAATCAAACAGACGCTGCATGTGCGTCATCTCTTCCTGGGCATGACGACGCAGGAAGGCGGCAGCCCCTTCAAAGCTGTGATAGCTGCACCAGGCGCTCATCTGCTGATAAAGCAGGGAAGAAAATAGCTCAAGATTCATTTGCGCATTGAGCTTGTCGATCATTTCAGTTTTTAACATGGTGCAGCTCCGGTTTATTAATTCTGGTTCACGATGAGCGACACTATAATTTGTTATTTAATTATTTGCAAAAAGTAAAATAAATATTTATTTATTAAAAATACGAATGGGAATAAAACGCATTGCCGCCATTTGTATTTATTAATGAGAATTGTTTTTGTTCTTATTAAATAAACTGCCAGCGTGACTGGCAGTCGCGGTTAATACCACGGATTCTGGCTGGAAGAGGTAACGGCATATCCCTGACATTTATACTGAATGGTCACACTTTCGTTCAGACAGAGTGAACCGCTGATCAGGGTGCAGGTTTTAATCGGCTGCCCGTAGGCTGACGCGGAGGCGTAGCCCATGCGTTGGCAGGCCTTTGTTGCCGTACCGTTATTAACATAGTCATCAGACCAGGCGTTTTGCAGCATGGCCTGGCCATAGTCGAGGCGCACAATTCCGTTTGGGGCATCCGTACTACTGACTTCTGCCTGACGGTTGATGCTGCACCCGGCGAGCAACAGGATCGTTCCGGCTATGATTACACGTTTCATGTTTCACTCTGCGTGACGGGAAATACGCCATTGTAACCAACGCGACGGGACGCAATGGCCGGAATAGCCGGAGGATCTGCCCTTTCACTCTACAACGAGCCGGGCCACCGCGCGAAATTGTGAGCGCATCTTTGTTTTTTAAAACAAGTTTTCACTTAATTTGAAAGTGCGTTTGTTTGATAGTAAGGTTAAGTTGAAAAGGTATCCACAGCGGGATCGCCCGCCATGCATTCAGGAGAGACAAGATGAAAATTGCACTGATGATGGAAAACAGCCAGGCCGCTAAGAATCCCATCATCCTTAATGAGCTGAAAGCCGTTGCTGATGAGAAAGGTTTCCCGGTCTATAACGTCGGTATGAGTGATGAGAACGATCATCATCTCACTTATATTCACCTGGGCATCATGGCGAGCATTCTGCTTAACGCTAAAGCCGTTGATTTTGTTGTCACCGGCTGCGGTACCGGGCAGGGCGCGTTAATGTCCCTGAACATCCATCCGGGTGTGATTTGCGGTTACTGCATCGATCCTGCGGATGCTTTCCTGTTCGCGCAAATCAACAACGGTAACGCGCTTTCTCTGCCGTTTGCGAAGGGCTTCGGCTGGGGGGCAGAACTGAACGTACGCTTTATTTTTGAGAAAGCGTTTACCGGACGCAATGGCGAAGGCTATCCACCAGAGCGTAAGGAGCCGCAGGTGCGTAACGCCGGTATTCTGAACCAGGTGAAAGCGGCGGTGGTAAAAGAAAACTATCTGGATACCCTGCGTGCAATCGATCCTGAGCTGGTTAAAACCGCCGTCTCAGGCCAGCGCTTCCAGCAGTGCTTCTTCGAGAACTGCCAGGACAAAGAGATCGAAGCCTTCGTGCGCGGTATTGTTGGCTGATTTCCATTGCCGGGCGGTGCGTTGCCCGCCCGGCACAGAGCCTTACTTTTTCAATGATACCGCGCTGCCTGCATTTTTGGTCAGACGCAGCGTGTCAACCATTCCCACCAGGCAGATCAGCGCGATCGCCACAAATGCCAGCCGGAAGCTCATTCCCGGCATGCCGGCAATCCCCATCGTCTCACTGACTTTTTCCCCGATACGAATACCAATTGCCCCGAGCGTGATCCCAAGTCCCACGGCAAGCTGCGTTGCGGTTGAAAACAGCGTATTGGCATAGCTCATCTGCGCCGAGGGTACATCCGCAAAGGCCAGCGTACTGATGGCTGTAAACTGGATCGAACGAAAAACGCCACCCAGATAGAGGATCAGCATGACGAGCCACACAGGAGTCTGCGGCGTAAGAAAGGCGCAGGCCAGCAGCGCCAGGACATTCAGTGAACCGTTAATCAGCAACAGCCGCTTAAACCCCAGGCTGCGGATCAGGGGCGTCGTCGCCGGTTTAATGGTGAGATTGCCTACGAAAACGGCCAGCACCAGCAGGCCAGAATGGAACGCGTCCATGCCAAAGCCGACCTGGAACATCAGCGGTAACAGGAACGGAACCGCGCTGATGGAGGCGCGAAACAGCGATCCGCCGTACAGGGTGACGCGAAACGTCGGCACTTGCATCGCATCGAGCCTGATCATCGGCCAGGTTGCCCGCTTAAAGTGGCGAAGCGCCAGGCTCAACGCGACGACACCGACGATAAACAGCGTGGCGGTTAATTCTGTCCGCAGAGGCTCTGCGCCCATCAACTCCATCGCATAAACCAGGCTCACCATGGCAAGGGTGGTGACCACAAAACCCGGCAAGTCAAACGGTCGGCGCGTATCTTCATGCAGGTCCGGAATGATTCGCAGTGCCAGCAAAATGGCGATTATCCCCAGCGGCACATTAATAAAGAAGATCCAGCGCCAGTCGGCATAGCTTGTAATGAACCCGCCCAGCGGCGGGCCGATGATCGGCGCGACCAGCGCAGGCCACGTCAGGGTGGCGATTGCCGTGATGAGCTGATGCTTTGGCGTTGTACGTAACACGGCCAGGCGACCCACGGGCACCATCAGCGCGCCACCCATGCCCTGGAAGACGCGCATTGCGACAAACTCCTCGAGCGTGGTGGACAGGCCGCAAAATACCGAGGCCAGCGTGAAGATCGCCAGCGCGAGGGCAAATACTTTTCGCGCGCCGAAGCGGTCGGCGATCCAGCCGCTGGCGGGGATCAGCACGGCAAGGGTGATCAGGTAGGCGCTGATGCCGATATTCAGATCCACGGCCTGTATGCCAAAGCTTTTTGCCATATCCGGCAATGCGGTGGCGATCACCGTCCCGTCCAGAAACTCCATAAAGAAAGCACCGGCCACCAGCAGTGCCGCAGGCGATAATCCACGGCTCTCTTTGCCGGATACGTTTTCACTCATTCTCTTCCTGCCCGCTCAAAAAATTTTATAAAAATTTACTGGAATTTATAAGTCTGTAACGTGCGGATTTATCGTGCCTTTTTTTAACAAACCGGCAGCACTGAGGGTTTATTAACCGTGATGCAGGTCACAAAATGGTTGATTTTTGTGATGGCGGTCATATTATAAGCGTATTGATAATAACACCTGCATAACACGTTACTGGAGCAACATAATGAAACTGCGCAAAATCCTGAAAAGCATGTGGGCTAACTACTGCACAACGTTTAAAGACGTCCCACCGGGTGCGATGTTCTGATAAAAAAACCTGCTTCGGCAGGTTTTTTTATGTCTGCGGACGACGAGAGGGAGATGGAAGGGCGTCTGTTTTGCTACTATGGCGGCCTTTGAATAAGGAGAACCCCATGTCACAAAACCTGAGCGCCGATCAGGAACTGGTATCTGACGTCGTCGCCTGCCAGCTGGTTATTAAACAAATCCTTGATGTGATTGACGTTATCGCGCCGGTTGAGGTACGCGAAAAGATGTCGACCCAGCTAAAAAACATCGATTTCACCAATCATCCTGCTGCGGCGGACCCGGTTACGCTCCGCGCGATCCAGAAAGCGATCGCGCTGATTGAACTGCGCTTCACGCCGCAGGGTGAGTCACATTAAAATAAACCGATGTTTTAAAATTAGAAACCGTTTTCTGATTTTACGTCGAAGGGCGACAGAGTCTGTCGCCCACAGAAGGCTCAAAAGAACGTCTGCACCAGCAGATAGCTCACCACGCAGGCACAGCTGACGCCAATCAGGCCCGGCAGAATAAAGCTGTGGTTGATGATGAATTTACCGATGCGGGTGGTGCCGGAGCGATCGAATCCAATACAGGCCAGATCGCTCGGATAGGTGGGCAGCACAAAGTAGCCGTAGGAGGCCGGGAAGAAGGCCACCAGCATTTTCGGATCGATGCCTAACATCAACCCCATCGGGGCGACTGCGGTTAAGGCCGCGGCCTGGCTGTTGACCAGTTTCGACACCAGAAACAACACGATGGCATACGTCCAGGGATGACTCTTCACTACCCCCTCCAGTGCCATTTTCAGTTCGTCGAGATGCGCCTGGAAAAAGGTATCGCTCATCCATGCCACGCCAAACACCGAGAAGATGGCGACCATCCCCGCCTTAAATACCGCTCCGTTTGAAATGGCCGACGCATTAACCTTACAGGTCATCAGCATGATGGCCCCGGCAATAAGCATCATCATTTGAATGACAAGGTTCATCGACAGGGCCGTCATTTTGCCTTTGATCTCAAACGCCGGACGCAACTCGGGCAACGCACCCAGCAGGACCACAACGGCAATCCCGGCGAAGAAGATCCACGTTGACCAGTAGGCCTGTTTAGGGAAACGCTGATCCATCAACGTCTCCGTTCCCCCATAGATAAACTCCCGCTGTTTCGGATCTTTCAGCTTTTCCTGAAATTCAGGATCGTCTGCGAGGTTTTTTCCCCGGCGCAGGCTCCACAGTGCCGCAATGGCGACGCCTGACAGTGAGGCCGGTACGGAAACGGCGAGTATTTCGAGGATCCCCCACGCGTGGCCGATACCGTGCTGCGCACCCAGAATTGAGACCAGCGAAACGACGGCCACGGAAACGGGGGAGGCGGTGATCGCCATCTGTGAGGCCACCGAGGCCACCGCCATCGGCCGTTCCGGGCGAATGCCTTTTTTCAGGGCGATATCCGCGATAATGGGAAACATAGTGTAGACGACGTGGCCGGTCCCGCAGAGAAAGGTCAACATCCAGGTGGTAAACGGCGCGAGAAGGGTGATGTGCTGGGGATGTTTACGCAGCAGGCGCTCTGCGAATTGCATCATCACGTTCAGGCCACCGGCGGTTTGTAGTGTGGCCGCGCAGCCGATGACGGCCAGGATCGTGAGCATCACGTCAACCGGCGGTTTACCGGGTTGCAGACCAAAGACAAAACTCAAAATAAACAGGCCGATGCCGCTTATCAGCCCCAGGCCCATCCCGCCGAAGCGGGTACCTACCAGCAGGCAGAGGATAATGACAATAAACTCAATGGTGATCATGATGCTCCCTCGTTAATGAATGTAATTAAACAAATCATTACACGATGTGTGGTTATTCATTGGGAGCAAGATCTGATTTGTTAAATGTCAGCAAAAGCAGGGAGTTGGCACCCACTCCCTGACGGGAGCGGGTGAAGGAACTTAGTGGTGTTGCACGGTAGCTATGTCGAGAAGATGGCGGTCCGTCTGCTCCAGACAGATCCCCGCGCGTTTCGCGTTGCGGATTTCGTCTGCGAGCGTTTTCAGCAGCATGCCATCCTGCTGCTGCTCTCTGTCCATATCACGTAAAAACTTGAGGGTAATGATGTCCTGTTGCGCTTTGGCTTCATCGGCCAGCTTGTTCAGCTTCGTACAGCGTTGCTCATACTCTTCAAGCGTTTTCTGGAACAGTTCCTCCAGAGAAGAGTAATTATCTTCAATCGTTTCAAGCTCTTTGACTGTGGGATTGGCGCCGATGGCTTTCAAAAAGTTAAAGACACGCATCATGTGCGTGACGTTACTTTGCGCCTGAGTACGAAAGAAGGTGGCAGTGCCGTTGAGGCTTTTTCTGGAACACCAGGCGCTCAAATGCAGATGCAGATTTGAAGCATAAAACTCCAGGTTCATCTGGGCATTCAGTTTTTGCATCATCGTTTGGGTAGTCATACTCATATCCTTATTGACTGTGGGACTTGATGTCCGCTACGAAACCTGACCCGGCAGGTACTGACGATTGAATAACAGAAAAAGATTTCTGCAAGGTAAACAAACTCGAAAATTCACGTCCTGTGTTCGATTTAAATAAGCATACGCTTCTCTTGGAATTAAGAAAACTCTTAGTTGGGCTGTGTTTACCATACATTACAAATTTAAATATAGCGCAGAACAGAAAACAGGTAACGAGATATAATATTTTTTATCTATATGATTTTAATGATATTAAAATCATTTCTTCCCATTTTTATCGTTTCAGGAAACCTTCTGTGGCGGGAAATTCTGTGAAAGTGTTAAATCAGAAATAATAACTGCAAATATATCCTGCTGTAGCAAATTTGAGCTAAATCAATTTTCCCGCAATATACGGTTCTGTGATCGCGTCGTAAGATTGTTATCTAACAGATCTGGAAAATGAAACGATGTTTTATATCTTTTCACCCGTAGAGGTTTATGATGACAAAAGTTGCGGTGCTGCTGGCACCTGGTTTTGAAGAAGCAGAAGCGATTATCACAGTTGATATCCTGCGTCGCTTGCAGATTGAGGTGGAAACGCTGGCCTGCGCGGAGTCCCGTGCGGTAGTGAGTTACCACAATATCCCCATGGTTGCTGACAGTACCTTAACGGAACGTACTAATACGCTGTATGACGCGGTCGTGTTACCCGGTGGGCCGCAGGGGAGTATCAATCTTGCGGCTAACCAGGAGGTGATACGCTTTGTTTCCGCGCATGACGAGCACGGCAAACTCATCTGCCCGATCTGCTCTGCGGCTGCGCGGGTGCTGGGCGCAAACGGGCTACTGAAGGGGCGGCGCTACGTCTGTTCCGGCGATCTTTGGCAGACCGTTGATGATGGAGTATATGTGGATGCGCCGGTGGTGGAGGATAACAACCTCATCAGCGGCAAGGGGCTGGGGCACGCTTTTGACTTTGCGCTGACGCTCTCTGCGCGTCTGCTGGGCGACGACGCCCCCGTGCGCGATCATGCTGAACACATCTATTACCGCTGGTAAATTTTCTGCCGGACGCTAAGGCGTCCGGGTTACAGGGATTTCTTAGCTGACCTTATGGATAATCCTGCTTAACTCCTTTCCATTTGTAGGACAATTACGTCCTTTTTTATGTCATTTTTCGCTGAATTTATGTACGCAATTACTGTAATTCTGCGGTGTGATGTCGCTCTCTTATGGATGATTAATTTCCCGCTAAAACTATCTCCAGCAATAACGCTTATAACGAGGTAAGCGCTAATGCCTTGTTTTAAGTCCGATTAAATAAGTTGTTCGCCATTATTCCCTACAGATAAGAATGCTAAAGCTGGAGTTTACCATGCACAAATTTACTAAAGCGCTGGCGGCCATCGGCCTGGCTGCCGTTATGTCACAATCCGCTATCGCTGAAAATTTAAAGCTCGGTTTTCTGGTTAAACAGCCGGAAGAACCGTGGTTCCAAACCGAATGGAAATTTGCTGATAAAGCCGGAAAAGATTTGGGATTTGAGGTAATTAAAATCGCCGTACCTGACGGCGAGAAAACGCTTAACGCCATTGATAGCCTGGCGGCGAGCGGCGCGAAAGGTTTCGTTATCTGTACGCCGGATCCAAAGCTGGGTTCAGCGATTGCCGCGAAAGCGCGCGGTTATGACATGAAAGTGATTGCGGTGGACGATCAGTTCGTGAATGCCAAAGGCAAACCGATGGATACCGTTCCGCTGGTGATGATGGCGGCCACCAAAATCGGCGAGCGTCAGGGCCAGGAGCTCTATAAAGAGATGCAAAAACGCGGCTGGGATGTAAAAGAGACCGCCGTGATGGCGATTACCGCTGACGAGCTGGATACCGCCCGTCGTCGCACCACGGGCTCCATGGACGCGCTAAAAGCGGCTGGCTTCCCGGAAAAACAAATCTACAAAGTCCCGACCAAATCCAACGATATCCCGGGCGCCTTTGATGCGGCGAACTCTATGCTCGTCCAGCATCCGGAGGTGAAACACTGGCTGGTGGTGGGGATGAACGATAACACCGTGCTGGGCGGCGTGCGTGCAACGGAAGGCCAGGGCTTTAAAGCACCGGACATTATCGGGATCGGCATCAACGGCGTGGACGCCGTGAGCGAACTGTCTAAAGCGCAGGCGACCGGCTTCTACGGCTCTCTGCTGCCAAGCCCGGATGTCCACGGCTATAAATCCAGCGAAATGCTTTACAACTGGGTGACCAAGGGGGTTGAGCCGCCGAAATTCACCGAAGTAACCGATGTGGTGCTGATCACCCGCGATAATTTCAAAGAGGAGCTGGCGAAAAAAGGACTGGGCGGTAAGTAATACGCTGTGATTGCGCCCCTCACACGCCGTGAGGGGCCTGACGTACACACTACAGGAATCACGGAGTCGTTATGCAACAGTCTGATCCGTATCTCTCTTTCCGCGGCATCGGTAAAACATTCCCCGGCGTAAACGCGCTGACCGATATCAGCTTCGACTGCTATGCCGGCCAGGTTCATGCCCTGATGGGGGAGAACGGCGCGGGAAAATCCACGCTGCTAAAAATTCTCAGCGGCAACTACACGCCCACCACCGGCACGCTGGCCATTCGCGGCGAAGAGGTGGCCTTTGCCGATACCACGGCAGCGTTAAACGCGGGCGTCGCCATCATCTATCAGGAGCTGCATCTCATTCCTGAAATGACCGTGGCGGAGAACATCTACCTGGGCCAGCTTCCGCATAAAAGCGGCGTGGTCAACCGCTCGCTGCTCAACTATGAAGCGGGCTTGCAACTCAGGCACCTTGGGCTGGATGTCGATCCGCAAACGCCCCTCAAGTATCTCTCCATCGGCCAGTGGCAGATGGTGGAAATTGCCAAAGCGCTGGCGCGTAACGCCAAGATCATCGCTTTTGACGAGCCAACCAGCTCGCTCTCGGCGCGTGAAATTGAAAACCTCTTTCGCGTGATCCGCGAGCTGCGCAAAGAGGGCCGCATCATTCTGTACGTCTCCCACCGTATGGAAGAGATTTTTGCCTTAAGCGATGCCATCACCGTGTTTAAGGATGGCCGCTACGTGCGCACCTTCACCGATATGCAGCAGGTCAATCATGACCAGCTGGTGCAGGCGATGGTCGGGCGCGATCTGGGGGATATTTACCACTGGAAGCCGCGCGATTACGGCCCTGAGCGTCTGCGTCTGGATAGCGTTAAAGCCCCAGGCGTGCGCACACCTATTTCACTCTCGGTGCGCAGCGGCGAAATCGTCGGGCTGTTTGGCCTTGTGGGGGCAGGGCGCAGCGAGCTGATGAAAGGGCTGTTTGGCGGGACGCGTATTACCCAGGGCCAGGTCTTCGTCGACGGGAAAAAGGTCGATATACAGAAGCCTGCGCAGGCGATTAACGCGGGCATCATGCTCTGTCCGGAGGATCGAAAGGCCGAAGGCATTATTCCAGTGCACTCGGTGCGCGACAACATCAACATCTCTGCCCGGCGCAAGTTCATCCGCGCGGGATGTCTGATTAACGACGGGTGGGAGGCGCGCAACGCTGATCACCATATCCGTTCGCTGAACATCAAAACTACCGGGGCTGAACAGCTGATCATGAACCTGTCCGGCGGCAACCAGCAAAAAGCCATTCTGGGGCGCTGGCTGTCGGAAGACATGAAGGTCATTTTGCTGGATGAACCAACGCGCGGTATCGACGTGGGGGCGAAACACGAAATCTATAACGTCATCTATGAGCTGGCAAAACGCGGCGTGGCGGTGCTGTTCGCCTCCAGCGATCTGCCCGAGGTGCTGGGCGTCGCCGACCGCATTGTAGTGATGCGTGAAGGCGAAATTGCCGGTGAATTGCTGCATGAACAGGCGAATGAACAACAGGCGTTGAGTCTCGCCATGCCTAAAGTTAGCCAGGCTGTCGCCTGAGTAAGGAGTCAATGATGTCCTCTGTTACTACATCCGGAGCGCCGAAGTCGGCTTTCAGTTTTGGCCGCATCTGGGACCAGTACGGCATGTTGGTGGTTTTTGCCGCCCTGTTCGTTGCGTGCGCGATTTTTGTGCCAAACTTCGCGACCTTCATCAACATGAAGGGGCTGGGGCTGGCCATCTCCATGTCCGGCATGGTGGCCTGCGGAATGCTATTCTGCCTGGCCTCCGGCGATTTTGACCTGTCGGTCGCCTCGGTGATTGCCTGTGCCGGGGTCACCACTGCCGTGGTGATCAATATGACCGAAAGCCTGTGGATCGGCGTGCTGGCGGGGCTGATGCTCGGCGTGCTGAGCGGTCTGGTGAACGGCTTTGTGATTGCGCGCCTGAAGATTAACGCCCTGATCACGACGCTTGCGACCATGCAAATCGTGCGCGGTCTGGCCTATATCATCTCCGACGGTAAGGCGGTGGGGATTGAAGACGAGCGCTTCTTTACGCTGGGCTATGCCAACTGGCTGGGCTTGCCTGCGCCTATCTGGCTGACGGTAGCCTGTCTGATCCTGTTTGGTTTCCTGCTTAACCGCACCACCTTTGGTCGTAATACCCTGGCGATTGGCGGGAACGAGGAAGCGGCGCGTCTGGCGGGTGTCCCGGTCGTACGGACCAAGATCATTATCTTCGTGCTTTCCGGGCTTGTGTCGGCAGCGGCGGGGATTATTCTGGCGTCGCGTATGACCAGCGGCCAGCCAATGACCTCTATCGGTTATGAGCTGATTGTCATTTCAGCCTGCGTATTGGGGGGCGTATCCCTCAAGGGCGGCATCGGAAAAATCTCATATGTGGTTGCGGGGATCCTGATTCTGGGGACCGTGGAGAACGCCATGAACCTGCTTAATATTTCTCCGTTCTCTCAGTACGTCGTACGCGGCCTGATCCTGCTGGCAGCAGTGATCTTCGACCGTTACAAGCAAAAAGCTAAGCGTACCGTCTGATTTATTTTTAGCCACTTATCTGCTCAACTATTAACCATAGTTGACCCCCTGACCGGCCCGCCAGTTATGCTGACGGGCCGGTTGCTAAATGGCGAGCGCCGTCACACTGTCTATACTTACATGGCTGTTTTGTTCACTGTAAGGAGGATTAGGGTGGCTGACTTGTTAACCGCACCGCCTGTACTGCCCGGAAAATTTGCTTTCTTTTTTGACCTCGACGGGACGCTCGCCGGGATTGAACCGCATCCTGACGACGTTGTTGTACCGGATTTGGTGTTAGAGAATTTGCAGCAGCTCTCCCGACAGAACGAGGGGGCACTGGCATTGATTTCAGGGCGCTCAATGGCCGAGCTGGATGTGCTCGCCAGTCCTTATCACTTTCCGCTGGCCGGTGTGCACGGAGCGGAGCGCCGCGATATCCATGATCAACTGCATATAGTTTCACTCCCCGATACGCTGGTTCAGGCGCTGCATGCGCAACTCTCTTCTGCTCTGGAACTGCTTCCCGGTACGGAACTGGAAGCCAAAGGCATGGCCTTTGCGCTGCACTACCGTCAGGCGCCTCACCATGAGGCGGCGATCTTTTCGGTAGCAAGAAGCGTGGCGGAAGCCCATCCGGAGCTGGCGTTACAGCCCGGTAAATGTGTGGTCGAGATTAAACCAGCAGGAATTAATAAAGGCGCTGCCATTGCAGCGTTTATGGCGGAAGCGCCGTTTAAAGGGCGTACGCCAGTATTTTTTGGGGATGACCTGACCGATGAGGCCGGGTTCAGCGTGGTAAACCGGGCCAGTGGCATGTCTGTCAAGGTAGGGCCGGGTGAAACCGTTGCCGGATGGCGGCTGGAAAACGTCGCCAGCGTCTGGCAGTGGATATCTGATGTCGCTAACCAGCAACAACAACAAATAGCGCAAAACAACGGGAGAAATCATTATGGGTCGCTTAGTCGTCGTCTCTAATCGCATCGCACCGCCGGATGATAAAAAAGCCAGTGCCGGTGGCCTGGCGGTCGGGGTATTAGGTGCCCTCAAAGCCGCGGGTGGTCTCTGGTTTGGCTGGAGCGGGGAAATCAGTAATGATGAGAAACCGCTTAAAAAGGTGTCACGGGGCAATATCACGTGGGCTTCCTTCGCACTCAGTGAGAAGGACTATGATGAATATTATTCCGAGTTCTCAAACGCCGTGCTATGGCCAGCGTTTCACTATCGTCTGGACCTGGTGAAATTCCAGCGTGAATCCTATGAAGGCTATATGCGCGTTAATGCGCTGCTGGCAGATAAACTGCTGCCGCTAATCGAAGAAGACGATATTTTATGGATCCACGATTACCATCTGCTGCCTTTCGCCAGAGAGCTGCGAAAACGTGGTGTGAATAACCGAATCGGTTTTTTCCTGCACATCCCTTTCCCGACGCCGGAGATTTTCACGGCACTGCCGCAGCATGAAGAGATCCTTGAGGCGCTGTCCGATTACGACCTGCTCGGTTTCCAGACGGAAAACGACAGGCTGGCCTTCCTCGACAGCGTGTCCGGTAAAACCCGACTGGTCACTCACGGCGGCAAATCTCACACCGCGTGGGGACGTAATTTCCATACCGAGGTCTACCCGATTGGTATTGAGCCAGACGAAATTGCCGAGCAGGCCTCCGGTCCATTGCCTCCGAAGCTTGCCCAGCTTAAGGATGAACTCAAGCACGTTAAGAATATCTTTTCGGTTGAACGACTTGATTATTCCAAAGGGTTGCCGGAGCGATTCCTCGCGTACGAAACCCTGCTGGAAAAATTCCCGCAGCATCACGGCAAGATTCGTTATACCCAGATAGCGCCGACCTCACGCGGTGAGGTTCAGGCCTATCAGGATATCCGTCACCAGCTTGAGACCGAAGCAGGGCGCATCAACGGGCGCTACGGGCAGCTTGGCTGGACACCACTTTTCTATTTGAATCAGCACTTTGAGCGCAAAATTCTGATGAAAGTGTTCCGCTATGCGGACGTCGGGCTGGTCACGCCCCTGCGTGACGGGATGAATCTGGTGGCAAAAGAGTATGTTGCAGCACAAGATCCTGCTGACCCGGGTGTGCTGGTGCTGTCTCAATTTGCCGGTGCGGCAAACGAGTTAACCTCAGCGCTGATTGTAAACCCTTACGATCGCGATGACGTGGCAAATGCCCTGAACCGTGCGTTAACTATGCCGCTTGCGGAACGTATTTCACGCCATTCGGAAATGATGGAGACCATCATGAAGAATGATATTAACCGCTGGCAGGCGCGTTTTATTGACGATTTGCGCGCGATCCAGCCGCAAAATCAGGAAGGTGATCTGCAAAAAAAGATCGCGACCTTCCCTAAACTCGCCTGATTTTCTCCGGGGGCATTAATTGCCCCCAAGAGGCACCAGCAGGACATCAACCTGGCTTGACGAAACGATAGATTTTGCCGAGCATGCCGCACGAGAAAAAAAACTCTGGTTATGATTTCCGCAAATAACCAGGTCAATATTCTCTTTCTGACAGATGTCGAGTATATGCGCGCTTAATTCACCGGTCGCGATAACGGTCTGATGAATCGGATAGTCTGCCCTCTCCACCAACTCTTGCAGGAATTGGTGCGTTTCCTCCTGCAATACCTCACGTATATCTTCCAGCATCGGCGCAGCCAGCTGATTATACATTTCGGGTTCCGCGGCCAGCGTGATCAGGCTGATGCGGGCATTGGCGGGGCGGGCGATGGATACGGCTCGGGCGACAAGCTGGTGGCTTTCGGGAGAAACAGCAACTGAAACAAGCAGATGGGAGTAACTCATCACGCACTCCTTTGATGTCAGAATGACAAGTTTCCCCAGCTTTACCGCGAAACTGCCATTACTGCAAGAGGTGAATGCGTCATTAGTGTGAAGCTTATCATAATTATTCATTAATTATTCTTATAAGAAGAATAACTGAAAAGATGGCCTAAATGAAAAAAATTAACAGCTTAACGTAAATTACACATTTTCCCTTCCGGGTGGTTAACTCGCCTTAACTCATCATCAACCCGGCGTAGATCGTTACGCAACGAAACTGATTTCTGTGTTGCCAGCGTTAACCTCCTGTTTTTACTTTATTAATTAATGGTAGTTTCAACGTGAAGTTTTCCCCATAGCAGATCAATGCGGATTTGCCCTGTCTTTACATTTCCCAGACCCAATTCCCCCGTCCGGATGCATGAGTATTCGTTCCTGAAGAATATAAACAAGCTTGGGTTGGATAAAAAACACCCAAATTACAAGTCACGCTGATGGATTTATGGGTTACATTCGCGTAAATTATGTGACACAGATCACATTTTTTTTAAATTCCAGGGGGGGCTGCATTGTATGTGTCAAAACTGACGAGTAGAGTTTGCGTCGAATTAGGAAAAATCTTAGTTATTTGTAAGAAAAGATAAAATGTGTAACCGACATTTTGGCCATGTTAACCGGTCACGCGCTTTACGACGTACAAACCTAAATTCAACTATGCATTTGGCCTTTTCTTTTTATACCGGGTGATTTCCCGGCGACATCACGGGGTGCGGTCTTTCCGCATAAAAATAATAGTTGGTTATTCGGGATGGGAAAAATGCATACATCCGAGTTGCTAAAACATATTTACGACATCAATTTGTCGTATTTATTGCTCGCGCAGCGTTTGATTAGTCAGGACAAACCGTCAGCGATGTTTCGTCTGGGTGTTAACGAAGAGATGGCAACCATGCTGGGGGGATTAACACTTCCGCAGATGGTCAAGCTGGCTGAAACCAATCAGCTTGTCTGCCAGTTCCGTTTCGATAACCCGCAGACCATTACGCGTCTGACTCAGGAATCCCGCGTGGACGATCTGCAACAGATCCACACCGGTATTCTTCTCTCCACCCGCCTGCTCAACGAAATCAGCCAGCCTGACGACGTAGCCCGGAAGAAAAGGGCTTAACAATGAGCGAAAAAAGCATTGTTCAGGAAGCCCGTGATATCCAGCTGGCAATGGAACTCATCACGCTGGGTGCGCGTTTACAAATGCTGGAAAGCGAGACGCAACTGAGCCGTGGTCGTTTGATCAAGCTGTACAAAGAATTGCGTGGTAGCCCACCGCCAAAAGGCATGCTGCCGTTTTCGACTGACTGGTTCATGACCTGGGAGCAGAACATCCATGCTTCCATGTTCTGTAACGCCTGGCAGTACCTGCTTAAAACGGGCTTATGCAGTGGCGTGGATGCCGTGATTAAAGCCTACAAACTTTACCTTGAGCAATGCCCGCAGCAGGAACAGGGACCCCTGCTGGCGCTGACCCGCGCATGGACGCTGGTGCGTTTTGTTGAAAGCGGAATGCTTGAATTGTCGCGCTGCAACTGCTGTGACGGCAATTTTATTACCCACGCGCACCAGCCTGCGGGCAGCTTCGCCTGTAGTTTATGCCAGCCTCCATCCCGAGCCGTAAAAAGACGTAAACTTTCCCGGGATGCTGCCGATATTATTCCACAACTGCTGGATGAACAGATCGAACACGCTGTTTAACCCGAACCTGTGGGCAAGATTCCAGCAGCGGTAAGCGATTACCGCTGCTTTTTTTTACCCTGCGTTCAGGTCACGCGCTCGAAATGAACGTCCTGCCATAGTCACTAGCGGAAGGATGATGTCGTGCTTATCTTATTAGGTTACCTGGTAGTTCTCGGTACAGTTTTCGGCGGTTACATGATGACCGGCGGGCACCTTGGAGCACTCTATCAACCGGCTGAACTTGTCATCATCGGCGGTGCAGGGGTAGGGGCTTTTATCGTTGGTAACAACGGTAAATCGATCAAGGGCACGCTGAAGGCGATTCCGCTGCTGTTTCGTCGCTCGAAATACACCAAAAGCATGTATATGGATCTTCTGGCGCTGCTCTATCGCCTGATGGCGAAGTCACGTCAGCAAGGAATGTTCTCGCTGGAGCGGGACATTGAAAACCCGAAAGAGAGCGAAATTTTCGCCAGCTACCCGCGTATTCTGGCTGACGCGATGATGCTCGATTTTATCGTCGATTACCTGCGACTGATCATCAGCGGCAACATGAACACCTTCGAAATTGAAGCCCTGATGGACGAAGAGATCGAAACCCACGAGAGCGAATCCGAAGTTCCGGCCAACAGCCTGGCGCTGGTGGGCGACTCGCTTCCGGCGTTCGGTATAGTGGCGGCGGTCATGGGCGTCGTTCATGCCCTGGCCTCGGCGGATCGCCCGGCGGCTGAACTGGGCGCCCTGATTGCCCACGCGATGGTGGGGACGTTCCTTGGTATTTTACTGGCATACGGCTTTATCTCCCCGCTGGCGAGCGTGCTGCGCCAGAAGAGCGCTGAAACCACCAAAATGATGCAGTGCGTGAAAATTACGCTGCTCTCAAACCTCAACGGTTATGCGCCACCGATCGCCGTCGAATTTGGTCGTAAGACGCTCTACTCCAGCGAACGTCCGTCGTTTATCGAACTGGAAGAGCACGTGCGCGCGGTGAAAAACCCCAACCAACAGACGACAACTGAGGACGCATGAAAAACCAGTCCCATCCGATCGTCATCGTAAAAAAACGCAAGCATAAGGGGCACGGGCACGGTTCTCACGGCTCATGGAAGATCGCGTACGCCGACTTTATGACCGCTATGATGGCCTTCTTTCTGGTGATGTGGCTGATCTCCATCTCCAGCCCGAAAGAGCTTATTCAGATTGCGGAATATTTCAGAACGCCGCTGGCGACGGCGGTCACCGGCGGGCCGCGCATATCGAACAGCGACAGCCCGATCCCCGGCGGCGGTGACGATTACACCCAGCAGCAGGGCGAAGTGAAAAAACAGCCTAACATCGATGAGCTGAAAAAACGGATGGAGCAGGCGCGCCTGAAAAAACTGCGCGGTGACCTGGATCAGCTGATTGAGGCGGACCCTAAACTGCGCGCGCTGCGTCCGCATCTGAAAATTGACCTGGTGCAGGAAGGGCTGCGTATTCAGATCATCGACAGCCAGAACCGACCGATGTTCAAAACCGGCAGTGCCGACGTGGAGCCCTACATGCGAGATATTCTGCGCGCGATTGCACCGGTGCTGAACGGCATTCCGAACCGCGTTAGCCTCTCCGGTCACACGGATGATTTCCCGTACGCCACGGGAGAGAAGGGATACAGCAACTGGGAGCTTTCTGCCGATCGCGCCAACGCCTCGCGTCGCGAGCTGGTGGCGGGTGGGCTTGATGATGGCAAGGTCCTGCGCGTGGTCGGCATGGCTGCAACCATGCGCCTGACCGACCGCGGACCGGATGACGCCATCAACCGTCGTATCAGTCTTTTAGTGCTGAACCAGCAGGCGGAGCAGGCCATCCTGCATGAAAACGCCGAAAGTCAGAATGAGTCACTGGACGATTTAAAACAGCCTGGGGCCGTCCCTTCGGCTGCCGTTCCAACATCGCCACCAGCCAATCCGAGGTGATAGCGTGAGCATGGATATTACCGATTTTTACCAGACATTTTTTGATGAAGCCGACGAATTGTTGGCCGATATGGAGCAACATTTGCTGGATCTGGTGCCCGAGGCACCGGACTCAGAACAGCTCAACGCCATCTTCCGTGCGGCGCATTCCATTAAAGGCGGAGCCGGAACGTTTGGATTTACCATTTTGCAGGAAACGACCCATTTAATGGAAAACCTGCTGGATGAAGCACGACGCGGTGAGATGCAGCTCAATACCGACATTATCAACCTGTTTTTGGAAACGAAAGATATTATGCAGGAACAGCTCGACGCCTATAAAAGTTCGGCAGAGCCTGATGCCGCCAGCTTTGAATACATCTGCAACGCGCTGCGTCAGTTAGCGCTGGAAGCCAAAGGTGAGGCGTCTGCGCCCGTTGTCCCTGCGGCAAAACTGAGCGTTGTTGACGCCGCGGCCAAACCAGACAGTGCGCCTGATGCGCCCGCAGGAAAATTGCGCGTAGTGCTGTCACGGCTGAAAGAGAACGAGGTCAACCTGCTGGAAGAGGAGCTGGGTAACCTGGCGACGCTCAGCAACGTGGTGAAGGGTAAAGACAGCCTGGCCGCGACGCTCGACGGCGGGATCGGTCAGGATGACATTGTGGCGGTGCTGTGCTTCGTGATTGAAGCGGATCAAATTGCGTTTGAAACCGAGGCGGCGGCCGTTGAAGTACCCGCGCCGGCAGAAATTGCCCCTGCGGTAGTTGCCGCTGCCCCTGCACTGAAAGCCGTGCCCAAAGAGACGGCCGCCCCGGCCCGCGGTGAAAAACCGGCGGCGCGCTCCAGCGAGTCAACGAGCATTCGCGTGGCGGTGGAGAAAGTGGATCAGCTGATCAACCTGGTGGGTGAACTGGTGATCACCCAGTCGATGCTGGCCCAGCGCTCCAACGAGCTGGACCCGGTGACCCACGGCGATCTCATCACCAGCATGGGCCAGTTACAACGTAACGCCCGCGATTTGCAGGAATCGGTGATGTCCATCCGCATGATGCCGATGGAATATGTCTTCAGCCGCTTCCCGCGCCTGGTGCGCGACCTGGCCAGCAAGCTCAACAAACAGATCGAACTCACGCTGATGGGCAGCTCCACCGAGCTGGATAAGAGCCTGATTGAACGCATTATCGACCCGTTAACGCACCTGGTGCGTAACAGCCTCGACCACGGCATTGAGCTGCCGGAAAACCGCGTGGCAGCCGGAAAATCGCCAGTGGGCAACCTGATCCTGTCAGCAGAACATCAGGGCGGCAACATCTGCATCGAAGTGACCGATGACGGCGCGGGCCTGAACCGCGAGCGCATTCTGGCGAAGGCGATTTCGCAGGGCATGGCGGTCAACGAAAACATGACTGACGAAGAAGTGGGCATGCTGATTTTTGCCCCGGGCTTCTCAACCGCAGAGCAGGTCACCGACGTTTCCGGCCGCGGCGTGGGCATGGACGTGGTGAAACGTAACATTCAGGAGATGGGCGGTCACGTTGAGATCCAGTCTAAGCAGGGCGCGGGCACCACGATCCGTATCCTGTTGCCGCTGACGCTGGCCATTCTTGACGGCATGTCCGTTAAAGTGGCGGACGAAGTCTTTATTCTGCCGCTGAACGCGGTGATGGAATCCCTCCAGCCGCGCGAAGAAGATCTGCATCCGCTGGCGGGCGGCGAGCGCGTGCTCGAAGTGCGCGGCGAGTACCTGCCGCTGGTGGAACTGTGGAAAGTGTTCGAAGTGGACGGGGCAAAAACCGAGGCCACGCAGGGTATCGTTGTGATCCTGCAAAGCGCCGGACGCCGCTACGCGCTGCTGGTCGATCAGCTGATTGGTCAGCATCAGGTGGTGGTTAAGAACCTGGAAAGTAACTACCGCAAAGTGCCGGGGATCTCTGCTGCCACCATCCTGGGTGATGGTAGCGTCGCGCTGATCGTCGATGTATCGGCACTTCAGGGATTAAATCGTGAACAACGTGTGGCGAACACAGCCGCCTGATTAAGTAAAAGGTAATAACATGACCGGTATGAGTAACGTAACGAAACTGGCGGGCGAGCCATCTGGGCAGGAATTCCTGGTTTTCACTTTAGGTGATGAAGAGTACGGTATCGACATCCTGAAAGTGCAGGAAATTCGCGGGTACGATCAGGTAACGCGCATCGCGAATACGCCAGCGTTTATCAAGGGTGTGACCAACCTGCGCGGTGTGATTGTGCCTATCGTGGATCTGCGCGTGAAGTTCAGCCAGGGCGATGTGGAGTACAACGATAACACGGTGGTGATTGTTCTGAATCTGGGGCAGCGCGTGGTGGGGATTGTGGTGGACGGCGTGTCAGATGTGCTGTCGCTGACCGCCGATCAAATCCGTCCTGCGCCGGAGTTTGCGGTCACGCTGTCGACGGAATACCTGACAGGGCTGGGTGCGCTCGGCGAGCGTATGCTGATTCTGGTGAATATTGAGAAGCTGCTGAACAGCGAAGAGATGGCGCTGCTGGATATTGCGGCGAATCACGTGGCATAAAATAATGCCGGGTGGCGACTTCGCCTTACCCGGCCTACAAATGGTTCGAACACGTAGGCCGGGTACGCGTCAGCGCCACCCGGCTCTTTTGTATCTTTACGCCTCCTGCTCCACCAGCTCTGCCTCCGCTTCCCGCGCCCCTTCATTCTGCGACAGCATCGCCGTCGCAATCCCGTTCCCCAGCACGTTAATGGCCGATCGGCCCATATCCAGGAAATGGTCAATCCCCATCAGCAGCAGGATCCCGGCTACCGGAATGTTAAAGCCTGGAATGGTTGCCGCCAGCACCACCAGCGACGAGCGCGGTACGCCCGCAATGCCCTTCGAGGCCAGCATCAGCGTTAACATCAGCACCGTCACCTCGGTAAAACTCAGGTGAATGTTGTACGCCTGGGCAATAAACATTGAGGCGAACGAGCAGTACACCATGGAGCCGACCAGGTTAAACGAGTAGCCGATCGGCAGGACGAAAGAGGCGATATTCCGTGAACAACCAAAGCGCGCTAACTGCTCCAGCGTTTTTGGGTATGCCGCTTCAGAGCTGCTGGTGGTAAACGCCACCAGCACCGGATCTTTCAGCATCGCCACCAGACGGAAAATCTCTTTCTTCAGTACCATGTAACCCACGGCCAGCAATACCAGACAGGTCAGGAGGATCGCCACATAATAACCGCCAATAAACGAGGCATAGTTCAGCAAAATGCCCAGCCCCTGGGTGGCAATGACGGACGAAATCGCCGCGAAAATGGCCAGCGGCGCAACGTACATCACGTAGCCCGTCACCTTCAGCATAATGTGGGATACCACATCCAGCGCCGCGACCAGCGGGGCGTTGAATTTTTGGCCCAGTGACGCGCCGCCAATGCCGAAGAACATCGAGAAGACCACAATTTGCAGGATCTCATTGTTCGCCATCGCGCCGGCAATGCTGGTTGGAATGGTGTGTGACAGGAAGGCTTTCAGCGACATCCCGCTCACGGCCAGGCCGGTATCAACCGTCTCTGTCGGAATGCTCAGGTTCAGACCGCTGCCGGGTTGTTCAAGGGTAACAATAAACAGCCCCACCAGAATGGAAAGTACGGATGAGCTGATAAACCACACCATCGCTTTACCCCCGACGCGCCCAATCGTAGACGTTTCACCCAGCCTCATAATGCCCACCGTCAGGGTGCTGAACACCAGCGGGGCTATCACCATCTTGATCAGCCGCAGGAAAATATCGGTCAGCAGGGTGATGTTCTCCGACCAGGCCTGTATCGCGTCGGGCGAAGCATACTCATGGATCGCCGCACCGGAAAGAATGCCCGCCAGCATGAAAATCACGATGAAGAGCGTGAGTTTGTTTGCACTTGCCACAAAAAGATCCTCTATGCGCTAAAAGAGTTTCCTGCGTCAATGCATACAAAATTTTTATTTAAGCGCAGGAAAATATTCGGGGCATAAATTGAAGTAAAGCTGCGTGAGTTACAACTTGTTTTTAATTTTTATGAAATTCGTTGTTTTTATCATGACGATATATTGTGACTCAGATCACACTACAGGCGATATATCCTCAAGTTAAGCAAGAATAATGCCCATTTTTTTTTGCTAACCCTTTGTAATGTTTGTTAATAACCTGTTAATTCGAGCGGGGTTGCCCTCTTTTTGATGAAAGTGGTTGAAGTGCTAACCATAAACTAAATTCTCAGTAACCGCGCCGGGGAATGTTTAAGCGGGGCTAACATACTGAACAGTATGAATAAAATATGGCAAGCGAACCTATATTTCTTCTGGAGGGTGGTAAATGAAAAGAAAACTTCTTTTTATCTGCGCGGGAACGCTGCTGACGGCGGCAACGGTCGGTCAGGCTCTCGCGGTCACCAGTAGCGGCACTATCGGCGCGACGTTGACGCTGACCAACGGCTGCTTGATCAACGGCTCGCCAACGCAAAACGGCATTAACTTCGGGACGCTCGATTTCGGCACTCATCCTGCAACATTCTCCACCCTGACAACCCAGTTAACCGGTGCCAGCGGAGGAAACACCTTTACCATTCAATGTACCACTGCCAGTTACACGGTGGCGATCACCGGCAACACTAACGCTACCGCACCCGGAACCGTTGTCGGCACCCCAGGTACGCCGGGCCGCTATCTGGTCAACACCGCCAATGCGGCGCAGGGCGTTGCCTACAGCCTGTTCAGCGATAGCGGTTACAACAACGTGGTTGCGAACAATGCCGCGTTGCCGGTCGCCTCTACTGCGGGTGGGGTGGATAGCTACACCCTCTATGCACGCATTACGGGCGGCGGCAATAGCGTGACGGTCGTACCGGGAACCTATACCGACACGATTAACGTCAGCGTCACCTACTGATTCAGCCATGAAGGCATTGTTATGTCTGCGCGACAGCGCAGAGGGCGTCGTGCACCCTTTTTTGACCCTGTTGGTCGGGCTGATGTTGATCCCAGACGCCGGGGCGGTGACGTCTCAGTCATTCAGGGTGAGCGCGACGGTTGTGCCTGGATGCTCGGTGAGCACCGGCACCGGCGGGCGTTTCGGTACGCTGAATTTCGGGACCCGCAGCGGCGTGGAGAGCGCACCGGTCAGCACCAGCTTTGTTGCCGACGGCGCGTTGTCCATCGCCTGCACACCGGGTGTGGCGCTAAGTATGAGCATTAATGGCGGTCAGAATTATAGCTCTGTGCGGCGGATGACGCGTTCAGGCGGGACAGAGGTGGTCGGTTACCGGCTCTACAGCAGCAGCTCTCTGGCCGCAAACAGTGAAATTGGGGTTAACCAGGCAATACCGATTACCTATACCAACAGCAATAACATCGCGCTGCCTCTTTTTGGCGTCGCGCTTTTGACCGGGTTTAGCCCGTCAGGAACGTATTCAGATCAACTCACCGTGACCTTGTCATGGTAGGAAAGGGAGAGCATTGATGAAGCCATTTTTCAGGCGGTCAGGCCTGTTGAGTCTGTTGGGGATAACGGCCCTTACAGCGGTTAAGGCGCAAGCAGCCGCAACCATTCTTCTTTGGCCTATCGATCCGTGGCTTTCGGCAGACGCCAGAGCAACTGAATTGTGGATCCAGAATCAGGGCAACAGCGCCACGACAATGCAGATACGCATTGTGCGCTGGAAACAGGAGGGCGGATATGAGCGTTACACCGCCCAGCAGGATGTGGTCGCCAGCCCGCCGATCGTGACTATCGCTAAGGGCAGTAAACAGCTTATTCGCCTGATTAAGCAGGGGACGATCCCGTCCGGCGTCGAGCAAGCCTACCGCATCATTGTGGATGAGATTCCCCAGCCGGATGCCAAAGCGGAACCGTCTATGGGCCTCAAACTGCAAATGCGCTATTCCATTCCCTTATTTGTTTATGGACAGGGGATCCCCACCCTCAACGAAGGTGAGCATCACGCGCAGGCGAACACTCAGCAGCTCAACTGGCGGGTCATTCAGGAGGAGGGGAAACCCGCGCTTGAGGTCCGCAATCAGGGAAACGTTCACGTCAGGCTCAGCCAGGTTGCGGTTGAGCAGGGCGGGCAAAAACGCACGGTTGCCGAGGGGCTGCTGGGTTATGTGCTGCCAGGCAGCACCCGAAGCTGGCCGCTTCCGGCAGGGATTTATCAGCCGAATCGGATGAGCGCGCAAATTAATGCCAGGGATACGCAATGGCAATCGACGCCCGTCAACTGAAACCGGCGATGATGATCCTGCTTTGCGTCAGTACCAGCGCATTTGCCGAAACCGGCGACGACAGTTTACCGCCGCCGCCGGACGCGCGGACGATAAACGGCGAAGCTGTATTCCAGCTCGCTCTGGTGCTGAACCACTATGACACGGGTCTGGTGGTGCCGGTGACGCAGCGCGAGGGCGCCTGGTTTATTTCAGGAGCGGATTTGCTTCGCGCCGGACTGCCGCAGGAGCATGTGCCTGCCGGAGAGGTGAACCTTTCAACGCTCTCATCGGTACGCGTAGAGTATGACAGCAGCGCCCAGCGGCTCATGCTGACGGTCCCCCGGGACTGGGTTACGGCGCGGATCACGTCGTTTAGCGGTCAGAGCGCGCAAAGCAAGCCGCATTATGGCCGGGGCGCGCTGCTCAACTACGACGTTTATACCAACCATACCGAACATACGGGCGGCCAGGCGTCGGTGTGGCATGAGTTCCGCTATTTCAACGAAGACTATTCGTTTTCTTCGACAGGGTACGCCCGACAGAATTTCGCCGGAAGCAGCGGGCAGCAGGAAGGATACGTGCGCTATGACTCAACCCTGCTGATCACCAACGAGGAGGATGCCACCACCTGGACCGTTGGGGACGTCATCAGCGATGCGCTGAGCTGGAGCACCAGCGTGCGGATGGGCGGGATCAGCTACGGGCGCGACTTCTCCCTGCGTCCGGATCTGGTGACCTGGCCGCTGCCGGCGTTTTCCGGTGAGGCGGCCGTCCCGACCTCGGTCGATCTCTTTATTAATGGCTACCGTTCCGGCTCCACCCGCCTTCAGCCGGGGCCGTTTACCCTCACTAATCTGCCGTACATCAACGGCGCAGGGGATGCGGTACTGGTCACCACCGACGCGCTGGGACGTCAGGTGAGCACCACGCTGCCGTTTTATGTCAGCAGCGATCTGCTGAAGCAGGGGTTAAGCGACGGCGCCGTGACGCTGGGTAGCCTGCGGCGCAACTACGGTATAGAGAATTTTGACTATGGCCCGGCGGCGGGCAGCGGATCGTATCGCTACGGGGTGACCGACTGGCTGACGCTGGAGGGGCATGCGGAAGGGGCGGAGTCGCTGGCGCTCGGCGGCGCGGGCACGGTGCTGAAGCTCGGGCGTTTTGGCGTGGTGAATACGTCTTATACACAAAGCCGGATGCGCGGCGACGAAGGGGGCCAGATGAACTGGGGCTATCAGTACAGCACCAGCGAGTTTAGCGTAGCGACCCAGCATACCCGACGCGACCGCGGCTTCGGCAACCTCGCCCTGTACGATCAGCCCACCGTTTATGATGAATATGATAACCCCGTTGCCAGCCTGAGCCGCAATACCGACCAGTACTCCTTAACCTTTAACCTCGGTGATTACGGCAATATCGGTGCGGCGTGGATCGGCGTGGAGAGTTTTGACAGCCGGAAAACCGAGCTGCTCAACCTCTCCTGGAGCCGAAATCTGTGGCGCTCAAGCAGTATTTACCTGGCGGCCAGCCGTGACCAGCAGCGGGACGACTGGACGGTTGCGCTGTCGTTGCAGGTTCCCCTCGGCGAACGTGACAGTGCCGCCGTCACCTTTGAAAACACCCCTGACGCAGGCAGCACTCAACGCATTAACTACAACCACTCGATGCCGTCTGACGGCGGCTTTAGCTGGAACATGGCCTGGGCCAACCAGTCGCGGTCGAGTAACTATCAACAGGCCACGCTCGGCTGGCGGAATAACAATGTTGAGCTTCAGGGCGGCGGCTACGGTGAGAAGGGGATGATGACCTGGTGGGGGGAGGCGATGGGCTCTGTCGTCCTGATGGACGGTGAGCTGTTTGCGGCGAACAAAATCAACGATGCGTTTGTGGTGATCAGCACCGACGGACATCCGGACGTACCCGTCAGCTACGAGAACCAGCCGGTTGGTAAAACCAATAACAAAGGTTATCTGCTGGTCAGCGGCGTTTCCGCCTATTACCCGGCGAGCTACCGCATTGATACCCTGAACTTACCTGCGGATACCCGGCTGAAAGAGACCGAGCGTCGGGTGGCGATTCGTCGGCATAACGGTTATCTGGTGGATTTCCCGATGGAGCAGGAGCGGGTTGCCAGCGTGATCCTGCATGACGCGCAGGGCAATGCGATCCCGGTGGGAAGCCAGGTCAAACGCGCGTCCCGCAGTAGCGCGGTTGTTGGCTACGACGGCATCGCCTGGCTGGAAAACCTCAACGATGTGAATCCTCTGGAGGTCATCACCCCGGACGGTAAACGCTGTATCGCAACGTTGAACGTGGGCGCAAATCCCGAGCATAAGCTGCAAACCTACGGTCCGCTGACCTGCCGGGAGGCGCCGTGAAACGCCTGTTGATAGCCATACTGTTGCTGTTCTCGGGCAGCGGCTGGGCGGCCTGCACCGTCAGTACGGTGAACGCCTCGTTTGGCAGCGTCACCTCATTCGCCCTGAGCAGTACGGGGGAGGTGCAAACCACCGGCACGCTGGTGGTGTCCTGCGATACTGTTCTCAACCTGCTAACCAACGACTCGGTGACGCTGACCTACACCTCGGCGTCGATAGCCGCCAACAGCCGCGCCACCATGAAACGTACCGATAATGCGGCCATCGCGGACGTTATCCCCACGCGCCTGTGCGGTGCCACTGGCTGCGGCGGAAACAGTGAAGTACAAATCAGCAAAACCTATACCTGGAATGGCAACACCCTGCTCGGGCTGCTGGGGTCAAGGCGCTACAACATTCCGCTTTATTTCCGTACTGTGCCGGGGCAGAACGTCACGGCCGGGCCGTACCAGGTGTTGTTAACGTTCAGCATCAACTACAACGTGTGCGCCGTTGGCGCGGGCGGGCTATGCCTGACCCCGCAAACCGGCACGGCAACTACCTCCATTCTCCTCAACATGACCGTCACCAACGATTGCAGCACGATGACCACGCCGGACGTGAATTTTAACAGCGCGCCGCTGGTGCAAAATTTTCCCACCGTTTCGCAGTCGATCGCCGTCACCTGCACCAAGGGCAGCACCTACACCATAGGCATTAATAATGGAGCAAACGCCCTGAACAACGTTCGTCGTATGGTTAGCGGCAGCAATTTTATGAGTTACGACATCTATAAAGAGGCGACCAGCAACCGCTGGGGCGGCAGTGGCAGCGAGCGCTGGGCCAGCGCCAGCTCATCCCAGGTCAGTACCGACGGGCTTTTACGCACCTATAACTACAGCGCTAAGGTCCTGACCAGCCAGGCCACGCCCCCTGCCGGAACCTACACCGACACGCTGATCGTTGACGTCGCGTTCTGACTCCCCGCGCTTTTCCCTTTCGCAAATGTAAAGTTCCCGTGGCCCCTGCCGATAACACCGTTAATCAATCGATGAGAAGGTGTTGTATGTTGAACCGTATCCGCGTTGTCACAATGCTTATGATGGTGCTGGTCATTTTCGCACTTCTTCAGCTTATTTCTGGCGGCCTCTTTTTCTCCTCGTTAAAACAGAACCAGGACAGCTTCGCGGCCTCGAACGATTTGCGGATGCAGCAAAGCGAACTGACCACAACCTGGGATCTGATGTTGCAGACGCGTATCAATCTGAGCCGCTCGTCTGCCCGCATGATGATGGATCCGAACAACCAGCAGAGCAGCGCAAAAACGGAACTGCTGAAGAATGCGCGCGCCACCCTGGCAGACGCGGCGAAACATTACGAGGCTTTCAAAAAAATCGCCCCTCAACCCGCAATGGCGCAGGCGAGCGCGAACATAGATGAAAAATATCAGGCCTACTTCGCCGGCCTCACGGAGCTGGTGCAGTTCCTGGAGAAGGGCAATATGGACGCCTATTTCGCGCAGCCGACCCAGGGCATGCAGAACGCACTCGGCGCGGCGCTCGGCGAGTACGCCAAAGCCAGCGGCGAGCTTTATCACTCCGCCTTTACGCAAAGCCAGAACGACTACCGTTTCGCGAAATGGCAGATGGCGGTGCTCGCCCTCGCGCTGGTCATCGTGCTGGTGGCCGTGTGGTACGGCATTCGTCATATCCTTCTTAATCCGCTTGGCCGCGTCATTGCCCATATCCGCGATATTGGCCGGGGCGATCTCACAAAAACGCTGACCGTTTCTGGTCGCAACGAGATCACCGAGCTGGCGACCAGCGTCGACCATATGCAGCGTTCGCTGATTGATACCGTCGCCAACGTGCGCGAGGGGGCGGATGCCATCTATACCGGCACGAGTGAAATCGCGATGGGCAACAACGATCTCTCGTCCCGTACCGAACAGCAGGCGTCCGCTCTGGAAGAGACGGCGGCAAGCATGGAGCAGCTCACCGCGACCGTGAAGCAGAATGCCGACAACGCCCGTCAGGCGTCGCAGCTTGCAGAAAGCGCGTCCGACACCGCCCAGCGCGGCGGTCGGGTGGTCGACGGCGTGGTGAAAACCATGCATGACATTGCCGACAGCTCGAAGAAAATCGCCGATATCATCAGCGTTATCGACGGCATCGCCTTCCAGACCAACATTCTCGCGCTGAACGCGGCCGTTGAAGCGGCGCGTGCGGGCGAGCAGGGACGTGGGTTTGCCGTGGTCGCTGGCGAAGTACGTAACCTCGCCAGCCGCAGCGCCAATGCGGCGAAAGAGATCAAAGCCCTGATTGAAGACTCTGTTTCACGCGTGGATACCGGCTCGGTGCTGGTGGAAAGTGCGGGTGAAACCATGAATGACATCGTGAATGCCGTGACGCGCGTGACGGACATCATGGGTGAAATCGCCTCTGCATCGGATGAGCAGAGTCGTGGTATTGACCAGGTCGCTCTGGCGGTATCGGAAATGGATCGTGTGACGCAGCAAAACGCCGCCCTGGTGCAGGAGTCCGTTGCCGCGGCCGCTGCGCTTGAGGATCAGGCGAGCCGCCTGAAAATGGCCGTCTCGGCGTTCCGTCTTACTTCAAAAACAACAAATACGGTCAGCTCGCGGTCAGCGTACAGCGAAGCAACCCCGGCGCCCGTGACAACACCTACGCGCGCAGCGGTGACCGGACAAGATGAAAACTGGGAAACATTTTGACTGACAATTAAACCGCGGCTGCTTGCCGCTTGATGGGAGCGTGGATGTTAAATCGTATTCGTATCTCGACCACACTGTTTTTGATTCTGATCCTGTGTGGGGTTTTGCAGGTTGGCAGTAACGGGTTGTCTTTCTGGGCGTTTCGCGATGGCTATCAGAATTTGCAGGAAGTTGAGACGAGTAATCAGCAGCGCTCCGCACTGGCACAAACGCGTGCCGTGCTGTTGCAGGCAAGCACTGCGCTGAACAAAGCAGGGACGTTAACCGCGCTGAGCTATCCGCCGGATGATATTAAGGCGCTGATGGTCGTGGCCCGCAGCAGCCTGAAGCAGGCCGACGCGCAGTTTAAGGCGTTTACGGCGCAGGAGGCGGTGAGTGAGAAAGAGAAAACGCTGAAGGTCGCCATGAAAAAGACCTTTGATGTGTGGTACGGCGATCTCGACCATCAGGCGACGTGGCTGGAGAACAACCAGCTCTCTGACTTCCTGACCGCGCCGGTGCAGGCGTCTCAGGCGGCATTTGACGACAGCTTTAACGCATGGCAGCAGGATATTAACCAGTTTGTGGCGCGTGCCGGTGCGGACAGCCGTACCAGCTACCGCATGTCAGGGGTGATTTTCCTGACCATGGTGATCCTGGCCGCCCTGCTGACCGGCGGCTCGCTGTGGTGGTCGCGCAAAATGATCGTCCAGCCGCTGGCGATCGTCAGCAGCCACTTCGACAGTATGGCGAAGGGCGACCTGGCGCGTCCGGTGGCCGTGTATGGCAGGAATGAAATATCAGCGATTTTCGCCAGCCTGAAGGCGATGCAGAGTTCGCTGCGGGAAACCGTAAGCAACGTTCGTCAGGGCAGTTACGCCATGCATACCGGGATCTCCGAGATTGCGGCAGGCAATAACGATCTCTCATCCCGCACCGAACAGCAGGCGGCATCGCTGGCGCAGACGGCGGCCAGCATGGAGCAACTGACCGCGACGGTAAGCCAGAACGCCGATAACGCGCGTCAGGCGTCCGACTTGTCAAAACAGGCGGCGATGACGGCGAAACGTGGGGGCGACCAGGCTTCTCACGTCGCCAGCACGATGCAGCAGATTGCCGCCAGCTCGCAGAAAATTGGCGACATTATCAGCGTCATCGACGGTATCGCGTTCCAGACCAATATTCTGGCGCTGAACGCGGCCGTTGAAGCGGCGCGTGCCGGAGAGCAGGGGCGCGGGTTCGCGGTGGTTGCCGGTGAAGTCCGAAACCTCGCCAGTCGCAGCGCCAACGCGGCGAAAGAGATCAAAGGGCTGATAGAAGAGTCGGTCTCCCGCGTTCAGCAGGGCTCCGCGCTGGTGGATACCGCCGCGCAGACCATGCACGAGATTGTCACCTCCGTGACGCGGGTTAACGACATTATGGGCGAGATTGCCTCGGCGTCTGATGAACAACGCCGTGGTATTGAGCAGGTGGCGCAGGCCGTTACACAGATGGATCAGGTTACGCAGCAGAACGCCTCACTGGTGGAAGAGGCGGCGGCGGCTACCGATCAGCTGGCAAACCAGGCGGATCACCTTACCGGGTTGGTCGCCGTATTTAATGTGAAAGAGCACGTTGAAGCAGTAACAGAAGTCGGACGGTCACAGGCCGTGCCCGTTGTATCCTGAATGTGATTGAGAAGGCGCTATGACATCACCCATGCCCTCAGGGCAAACGTCATTATTGTTGCAGATGACACAGCGCCTCGCGCTGTCCGACGCGCATTTTCGTCGGATATGTCAGTTAATCTACCAGCGTGCGGGGATCGTGCTTGCGGACCATAAGCGAGACATGGTCTACAACCGGCTGGTGCGGCGCTTGCGCACGCTGGGGCTGGATGATTTTGGCCGCTATCTGAGCATGCTCGAAGCGAACCAGAACAGCGCCGAATGGCAGGCATTTATCAACTCATTAACCACCAACCTGACCGCGTTTTTCCGCGAGGCGCATCACTTCCCGGTGCTGGCGGAACACGCCCGTCGCCGTAGCGGAGAGTATCGCGTCTGGAGCGCGGCAGCCTCTACCGGGGAAGAGCCGTACTCGCTGGCCATCACCCTTGCAGACACCCTGGGAATGGCGCCGGGCCGCTGGAAAGTGTACGCCAGCGACATCGACACCGAAGTGCTGGAAAAAGCCCGTAACGGCGTTTATCGCCAGGATGAACTAAAAACGCTGTCTCCTCAGCAGCTACAGCGTTACTTCATGCGCGGTACCGGCCCGCATGAAGGACTGGTGCGCGTACGCCAGGAGCTGGCGAACTGCGTGGAATTCGCCCCCGTTAATTTACTGGATAAGCAGTACAACGTGCCGGGGCCATTCGACGCCATTTTTTGCCGTAACGTGATGATCTATTTTGATAAAACGACGCAACAGGACATTCTGCGTCGCTTTGTTCCGTTGCTCAAGCCTGACGGTTTACTGTTTGCCGGGCACTCGGAAAACTTCAGCAACCTCGTGCGTGAGTTTAGCCTGCGTGGGCAAACGGTTTATGCGCTGAGTAAGGAAAAAGCATGAGTAAAATCAGGGTATTGTCTGTCGATGATTCTGCGCTGATGCGTCAGATTATGACCGAAATCATCAATAGCCACAGCGATATGGAGATGGTGGCAACAGCGCCCGATCCGCTGGTCGCGCGGGATTTAATCAAAAAATATAACCCCGACGTGCTGACGCTGGATGTCGAAATGCCACGCATGGATGGCATCGATTTCCTGGAAAAATTAATGCGCCTGCGCCCGATGCCGGTGGTGATGGTCTCTTCCCTGACCGGGAAAGGCTCGGAGATAACCCTGCGCGCGCTGGAGCTGGGGGCGGTGGATTTTGTCACCAAGCCGCAGCTCGGCATTCGCGAGGGGATGCTGGCGTACAGCGAGATGATCGCCGAGAAAATCCGTACCGCGTCGCGCGCAAAACTGGCGGCCCACAAGCCGATGGCCGCGCCGGCAACCCTGAAGGCCGGACCGTTACTCAGCTCGGAAAAACTGCTGGTCATTGGGGCGTCAACCGGAGGAACAGAGGCAATTCGCCATGTACTCCAGCCATTGCCGCTCTCAAGCCCGGGTATCCTGATTACGCAACATATGCCGCCGGGCTTTACCCGCTCATTCGCGGAGCGCCTGAATAAGCTGTGCCAGATCAGTGTGAAAGAGGCGGAAGACGGCGAGCGCGTGCTGCCAGGTCACGCGTATATCGCCCCGGGTGACAAACATATGGAGCTGGCGCGCAGCGGGGCGAACTATCAAATCAAAATTCATGACGGGCCGCCGGTTAACCGGCACCGTCCGTCGGTGGATGTGCTGTTTCATTCGGTGGCGAAACATGCGGGGCGCAACGCCGTGGGGGTGATCCTGACGGGGATGGGCAACGACGGCGCCGCCGGAATGCTCGCGATGCACCAGGCTGGCGCCTGGACGATTGCGCAGAATGAAGCAAGTTGTGTGGTGTTCGGCATGCCGCGCGAGGCCATCAATATGGGTGGCGTAAGCGAAGTGGTCGATCTTAGCCAGGTAAGCCAGCAGATGCTGGCGAAAATCAGTGCCGGACAGGCAATACGTATTTGACTCAGGAGTATTATTTTATGGCGGATAAAGAGCTTAAGTTTTTGGTTGTGGATGACTTTTCCACCATGCGTCGCATTGTGCGCAACCTGCTAAAAGAGCTAGGCTTCAACAACGTTGAAGAAGCAGAAGACGGGGTGGATGCGCTGAACAAGCTGCAGGCTGGCGGGTTTGGTTTTGTGATTTCCGACTGGAACATGCCGAACATGGACGGTCTCGAACTGCTGAAAACCATCCGCGCGGATGCAGGCATGGCCTCTCTGCCGGTGCTGATGGTGACCGCAGAAGCGAAGAAAGAGAACATTATTGCCGCTGCACAGGCGGGCGCAAGCGGCTACGTGGTGAAGCCATTCACCGCGGCGACTCTGGAAGAGAAGCTCGGGAAGATCTTCGAGAAACTCGGCATGTGAGGTGATGGAAATGTTGCAACCTGCTATGAAACCCGTTGAAGAACATTCGCCGAGCGACATTATTGCCCGTATTGGTAGCCTGACCCGCATGCTGCGCGACAGCCTCCGTGAGCTGGGGCTGGACCAGGCTATCGCCGAAGCGGCGGAAGCCATCCCCGACGCGCGCGACCGTCTGGACTACGTGGTGCAGATGACCGCGCAGGCGGCCGAGCGAGCGCTGAACAGCGTTGAGGCGTCACAGCCGCACCAGGATGCGATGGAGAAGGGGGCGAAAGCGCTGACCCAACGCTGGGATGAGTGGTTTGAGAACCCCATTGAGCTGGCGGATGCCCGCGAACTGGTAACGGACACCCGTCAGTTCCTGGGCGATGTGCCAGGGCACACCAGCTTCACCAATGCGCAACTGCTGGACATCATGATGGCGCAGGATTTCCAGGACCTCACCGGCCAGGTGATCAAGCGCATGATGGATGTGATTCAGGAGATTGAACGTCAGCTGTTGATGGTGCTGCTGGAAAATATTCCGGAACCGGCTGCCCGTCCGAAACGCGAGAACGAAAGCCTGCTCAATGGTCCACAGCTTGACACCAGTAAAGCGGGCGTGGTGGCAAGCCAGGATCAGGTGGACGATCTGCTGGACAGTCTTGGTTTCTGATTGCCCTTCTGCCTCAGGCTGTGAACGCGGCCTGAGGTTGTTCAGAACAAAAACAGCGAAAAGAGCCCGAATAAACGGGCTTTTCCCGCCATTGGATTTTCTCTGCGCTGGCATGATACCCGTGAATTAATGGGCTGCGAGCAGGCACAGTGGCAGAAGAGAACGACGACAAAACAGAAGCCCCCACACCCCACCGACTTGAAAAAGCCCGTGAGGATGGGCAGATCCCCCGATCCCGAGAGCTGACCTCCCTGCTGATCCTGGTGGTGGGCGTCTGCATAATCTGGTGGGGCGGGGAGATGCTTGCCCGCAGACTGGCGGGAATGCTCTCTGCTGGCTTACGTTTTGATCACAGCATGGTCAATGACCCCAATCTGATCCTCATTCAGATCATCAACCTGGTAAAAAGCGCCATGATCGCTCTGCTGCCGTTGATTGCCGGGGTGGTCATCGTGGCTCTTGTTTCGCCGGTCATGCTCGGTGGCCTGGTGTTCAGCGGTAAATCGCTGCAACCAAAATTCTCCAAGCTCAACCCGCTACCCGGTATTGCGAAAATGTTTTCAGCTCAAACCGGGGCTGAGCTTCTTAAAGCGATCCTGAAATCGCTTCTTATGGGCAGTGCTGCCGGGTTTTTTCTGTGGCACCACTGGCCGGAGATGATGCGTCTGATCAGTGAATCCCCCATGACGGCGATGAAGAATGCCCTGAACCTGGTCGGATTAGGCTCGCTGCTGGTGGTTCTCAGCATTATTCCGATGGTGGCGTTCGACGTTATCTTCCAGATCTTTTCCCATATCAAGAAGCTGCGAATGTCGCGTCAGGATATTCGCGATGAATATAAACAGATGGAAGGCGACCCGCACGTCAAGGGCCGTATCCGCCAGATGCAACGTGCTGCCGCGCGTCGTCGCATGATGGAAGATGTGCCGAAAGCCGATGTGATTGTCACTAACCCGACCCACTACTCCGTGGCGCTTCAGTACGACGAAAACAAAATGAGCGCACCGAAAGTGGTGGCGAAAGGGGCCGGGCTAATTGCGCTGCGCATTCGTGAGATCGCGACGGAAAACCGCGTACCGATCCTTGAAGCACCGCCATTAGCCCGTGCGCTGTATCGCCACGCGGAAATTGGACAACAGATCCCGGGCCAGCTCTACGCCGCTGTCGCAGAGGTGCTGGCCTGGGTGTGGCAACTGAAACGCTGGCGTTTAGCGGGCGGTCAACGACCTGTAAAACCTGAGAACCTTCCGGTGCCTGAAGCACTGGATTTTTTGAACGAGAAGGACACTGATGGCTAATCTGGTGGCAATGTTGCGCCTGCCCGGCAACCTGAAATCGACGCAATGGCAGATCCTTGCCGGACCGATTCTGATCCTGCTAATTCTGTCGATGATGGTGCTGCCGTTACCGGCATTTATCCTCGACCTGCTTTTCACCTTTAACATTGCGTTGTCCATCATGGTGCTGCTGGTGGCGATGTTCACCCAGCGCACGCTGGAGTTCGCCGCGTTTCCAACGATCCTGCTGTTCACTACGCTGCTGCGCCTCGCGCTGAACGTTGCCTCCACGCGTATCATCCTGATGGAAGGGCACACCGGCGCGGCGGCGGCGGGCAAGGTGGTCGAAGCCTTCGGTCACTTCCTGGTGGGCGGCAACTTCGCCATCGGTATCGTGGTGTTCGTCATTCTGGTGATTATCAACTTCATGGTTATCACTAAAGGGGCGGGGCGTATCGCAGAAGTGGGCGCGCGCTTCGTGCTCGACGGGATGCCGGGCAAGCAGATGGCAATCGACGCCGACCTGAATGCCGGGCTGATTGCGGAAGATGAAGCAAAAAAACGCCGTGCCGAAGTGACCCAGGAGGCAGATTTCTACGGCTCCATGGACGGTGCGAGTAAGTTTGTGCGCGGTGACGCCATCGCGGGCATTCTGATCATGGTGATTAACGTCGTCGGCGGCCTGCTGGTCGGCGTGCTGCAACACGGCATGGACATGGGCCACGCAGCGGAAAGCTATACGCTGCTGACCATTGGTGATGGTCTGGTGGCGCAGATCCCGGCACTGGTGATCTCCACCGCGGCGGGCGTAATTGTGACCCGCGTCAGCACCGATCAGGATGTAGGCGAGCAGATGGTGGGGCAGTTGTTCAGCAACCCGCGCGTTATGCTGCTCTCCGCGGCGGTACTGGGCCTGCTCGGTATGGTGCCGGGCATGCCAAACCTGGTATTCCTGCTGTTCACTGCCGCGCTGCTGGGCCTTGCCTGGTGGATGCGTGGCCGCGAAACTCAGCCTAAGGCAGAGCCAGCGCCGGTCAAAATGCCTGAGAACACCCAGGCGGTGGAAGCCACCTGGAACGACGTTCAGCTCGAAGATTCGCTGGGGATGGAAGTGGGGTACCGCCTGATCCCGATGGTGGATTTCCAGCAGGATGGCGAACTGCTTGGCCGTATCCGCAGCATTCGTAAAAAATTCGCCCAGGACATGGGCTTCCTGCCGCCGGTGGTGCATATCCGGGACAATATGGATCTCCCGCCCGCACGCTACCGCATCCTGATGAAAGGGGTGGAAATCGGCAGCGGTGATGCGTACCCCGGCCGCTGGCTGGCGATTAACCCTGGCACGGCCGCTGGCACGTTGCCGGGTGAGCAGACGACCGACCCGGCCTTTGGTCTGGCGGCCATCTGGATTGAGAGCGCCCTGAAAGAGCAGGCGCAGATCCAGGGTTACACGGTTGTTGAGGCCAGTACCGTGGTCGCGACGCACCTCAACCATCTGATTGGCCAGTTCTCCGCGGAACTGTTTGGACGTCAGGAGGCGCAGCAGCTGCTTGACCGCGTAACGCAGGAGATGCCGAAGCTGACCGAAGATTTGGTGCCGGGCGTGCTGACCTTAACCACCCTGCACAAAGTGCTGCAAAATCTGCTCGATGAGAAGGTGCCGATCCGCGATATGCGCACCATTCTGGAAACACTGGCCGAGCATGCGCCGCTCCAGAGCGATCCACATGAGCTGACGGCGGTGGTGCGCGTGGCGCTCGGGCGCGCCATAACCCAGCAATGGTTCCCGGGAACCGGCGAAGTGCAGGTGATTGGCCTGGACACGCCGCTGGAACGTCTGCTGCTTCAGGCCCTACAGGGCGGTGGCGGGCTGGAGCCGGGTCTGGCGGACAGATTGCTGGCGCAAACCCAGGAGGCGCTGGCGCGTCAGGAGATGCTGGGCGCGCCGCCGGTGCTGCTGGTGAATCATGCGCTGCGTCCGTTGCTGTCGCGCTTCCTGCGCCGGAGCCTGAACCAGCTGGTGGTGCTGTCGAATATGGAGCTGTCCGATAACCGCAATATTCGCATGACGGCGACCATAGGAGGGAAATAATGCGTAAGTGGCTGTGGATCTTATTTTTCCCGCTGGCGGTGCAGGCCGCAGGCGAGGGGGCATGGCAGGCCAGCAGTATCGGCTTAACGCTCAACCATCGGGGGGAGTCGATCTCCTCCCGTCCGCTGTCAGCCTCTGAGCCCGTCTCCGGGCAGATGACGCTGGTGGCCTGGAATTACACCCTGACGGGACCCACACCGGCCGGGTTGCGGGTGCGGCTGTGCTCGCTGACCCGCTGCGCGGAAATCGAGGGCCAAAGTGGCATCACCCAGGCCTTCAACGGGGTGTCTGCTCAGGAACCTTTACGCTTTATCTGGGAAGTGCCAGGCGGTGGACGTCTGATCCCGGCGCTGAAGGTTCAGCGCAACGAGGTGCTCGTCAACTACCGCTAACTGCCCGCCTTTTCGCCAGTCTTCAGGCATTTCTGAAGGCTGGCTCGCAAAATTGACCTTCCCTTTTGATACAAAAGAAACGCTGTTTTATA
This sequence comes from Enterobacter hormaechei subsp. hoffmannii, assembly GCF_001729745.1. Taxonomy (GTDB): domain Bacteria; phylum Pseudomonadota; class Gammaproteobacteria; order Enterobacterales; family Enterobacteriaceae; genus Enterobacter; species Enterobacter intestinihominis. The sequence goes on along the minus strand of NZ_CP017186.1, from coordinate 2,697,501 downwards.
AATCAGTGACACGCGTATTGACACTCTTTGCATTTTTGCCATTCACCACCCTGTGATGGCAGAAACAGAAAGGTTTCACCAGGTCGATACTTTTACTGTAGCCGTGTAAAAACTCCCGGACGAGGTTTGCTTACAGGGAGTCTCCCAAAACTGATTAGGGTTGACGGCAATGAAAACACGTAAAATTGGACTCGCAAATTATCTTGCTTACGGTTCAGGGGACTTCCTCGGAGCGGGGACTACCGCCCTGACGGCCGCCTGGCTTTTGTATTTTTATACGACCTTCTGTGGACTCACACCGATTGAAGCAACCTTTATCTTCGCCGCCGCAAGGGTGCTGGATGCGGTTGTCAGTCCGTTAATGGGCTTTTTAACCGATAATTTTGGTACCACCTGGCTGGGTAAGCGTTTTGGCCGGCGTAAGTTCTTCATCCTGCTCGGTATTCCCTGCGTTTTCAGCTACTCGCTGATGTGGGTAGGGGACATGAGTTTCTGGTATTACCTGCTGACGTATCTGATCTTTGATATTGTTTACACCATGATTCTGGTGCCGTATGAAACGCTGGTGCCGGAAATGACTGACGATTTCAAACAAAAAACCAAATTCTCCGGGGCGCGTATCTCCATGGCCCAGATGTCCGCCATTTTGGCCTCCTTCCTGCCGGGGATCCTGCTCACGCATTTCGGCAAAGACAACGCGATCTCCTTCTTCTATGCAAGCCTGGTCTTCTCCGTACTTTGCGCGCTGATGCTTACTTTCGTCTGGTTCTTCACCTGGGAGCGTCCGCGGGAAGAGTGGTCTGAAGCAGCCCTGCGCGCTGAAGAAGAGAAGAAAAAGCTGACCCTGGGACAGAGCCTGAACCGTCTTTTTGTCGAATTAAGTTCGACGCTGCGTATCAAGATTTTCCGCCAGCATCTGGGCATGTATCTCGGCGGCTATATTGCCCAGGATGTGTTCAACGCCGTATTCACCTATTACGTGGTGTTTGTGCTGATGCAGGAAGCATCCATGGCGTCCAACCTGCTGGGCACGATGGCCATCTTCCAGTTCCTCGCCGTGATTGGCATGATCCCGCTGTGCATTCGCTTCGGACCTGCGCCGTCTTACCGCATGGTGGTCGTGCTGTTTGGCCTGGCCTCGCTCTCTTACGCGGTGCTTTATTACGCGGGCCTGAGCGACGTTTACGCTCTGCTGCTGCTGATCTCTGCGGTTGCCGGTCTTGGCCGCGGGGGTATCAACTACGTACCGTGGAATACCTACACCTACATTGCTGACGTGGACGAAGTGATCACCGGTCAGCGTCGCGAAGGGATCTTCGCGGGCATCATGACGCTGACCCGTAAAGCGTCCCAGGCCGGTGCGGTAATGCTGGTGGGGATCGTGATGCAGATGTCTGGCTTTGTCAGCGGTCAAAAAGTGCAGCCTGCGGAAGTGAGCCACACTATCCTGATGATCCTGAGCGTCGGCACCATTCTGGTACTGTTCTGCGGCTTCCTGGTCTCCCTGCGCTTCAAACTCAATTTGCAGACCCACTGCACCCTGCGTGAAGAGACCGCGAAAATGCGCGAGTCCGGCCATGCGATGCCGGAGGCGGCGACCCCGCAGGCCCGCGCCACCGTGGAGATGCTGGCCGGTATGCCGTATGAATCCCTGTGGGGCAACAACAATATCGGTTACCTGAATCGCAACAAGCCGGCGGCCCCTTCACTGAAGGATCGTGCGGTACTGAATTCGACATACAACAGAGGTTAAGATGATGAAAGTTTGGCCTGTCAAACATAGCCCGTTACTGCGTCAGCCTGAGCGCTTTATCGCCAGGGATGAACTGAAATCGCTGATTCAAAAGGTGACGCATAATCTGGTCAATATCCACGACAAAACGGGTGAGTTTTTGCTGCGGCTGGACGACGGGCGCGTGATCGACACCAAAGGCTGGGCCGGATGGGAATGGACGCACGGCGTTGGTTTGTACGGTATCTGGCAGTATTACTGCCAGACCGGTGACGCAGGCATGCGCGAGATTATCGACAGCTGGTTTACTGACCGTTTCGCAGAAGGCGCAACCACCAAAAACGTGAATACCATGTCGCCGTTCCTGACGCTGGCGTATCGCTACGAAGAGACCAAAAACCCGGCCTGGCTGCCGTGGCTGGAAAGCTGGGCGGAGTGGGCGATGAATGAGATGCCGCGCACCGAACATGGCGGCATGCAGCACATCACACTGGCGGAAGAGAACCATCAGCAGATGTGGGATGACACGCTGATGATGACGGTGCTGCCGCTGGCGAAAATCGGCAAACTGCTTAACAAGCCGGAGTACGTCGAGGAGGCGATCTATCAGTTCCTGCTCCACGTACAGAACCTGATGGATCGTGAGACGGGGCTGTGGTTCCACGGCTGGAATTACGACGGCAATCACAACTTTGCCCGGGCCCGCTGGGCGCGCGGCAACAGCTGGTTGACCATCGTGATCCCGGATTTCCTCGAACTGGTGGATCTGCCAGAAAACAACGCCGTTCGTCGCTATCTGGTGCAGGTGCTAAATGCGCAGATCGCCGCACTGGCAAAATGTCAGGATGAGAGTGGATTGTGGCATACGCTGCTGGACGATCCTGATTCTTATCTGGAGGCGTCGGCCACGGCAGGGTTTGCCTACGGCATTCTGAAAGCCGTGCGCAAGCGGTATGTCGGCGCAGAGTATGCAGAGGTGGCGGAGAAAGCGATCTGCGGTATCGTGCAAAACATCTCGCAGGAAGGGGAACTGCTGCAAACGTCCTTCGGGACGGGGATGGGCAGCGATCTGGCGTTTTACCGCCAGATACCGCTGACCTCGATGCCGTATGGCCAGGCAATGGCGATTCTGTGTCTGACGGAATATTTGCGGAAATATTTTTAATACCTGAATAATAATCTCATTACTGCAAAGCCTCTTTTAGAAGAGGCTTTTTTTTATAATGGCACCGGGAAAATACCTTACGCTATCTATATCAGGCGTGTTATATATTGATGGGGTGAATACTAGGCTGGAAATACATTACGCTTAGTATTAAATCGTGATTTTCTTCACAAAACACAATCCGTATTTATCCTATTTTTTATCTGCGTTAAGATTCTTCTAATATTCATACAAGGAGTGATGCAATGGAAAATACAATGGGCGGTATTATCGTTAACCCTGCTGTAAATATGCATGCCGATAAAATGTCTGATGAACATATCAATATGTTCGACACGGTTTTCAAGGATATTGATGGTGCGGGTTATTTCCCACTACTGTATGTCGGAAGCCAACTGGTGGCTGGCCAGTTCCATACCTTTATTGCGCTTCGCCGTTTTATCCATGCAGAAGGCCCGGAAAAATCACTGGTTAAGGTGATTATTTTTCAAAGCCTGAATAATGACTTTGCCATTCATTCAATTTCTGAGTTTTAATGATTTTAACTACGGATAATTATTTAGACTGAAAAGGACATCATTATGTGGAAATCAGCGAAAAGAGATGAGTTTATCCCATTGGACGCGCCTGTAGCAGGTTATGAAATAGGTGTACCTGGTATCAAAGGACCATCTCCATTGTTTATTATTCGCGCAAAAGTGAATGGTGGGATTCATCCGGGGAAATGGGTGTTCGGCAATACGGCATGGGTCCCATGGGGAGGAAGAGAGCACTTTTGTAATGAATTTGAAGTTTACGTGGGCGCTTTAAAATGGGTAGACGTTAAGGATAAACATTTCCCACCGAATATGGTTGAGGCGGGACATGAAGCCAATGGCACTAAGCTCTACGTTGCCCGTGCAAAATTCGATAACGGTCTCTTTGTGGGTAAAGCTGGAAGTCACCTCAGCAGAGGTTGCTGCATCGGCTATAACGGCAGAGAGTATGAATTAGATACCTTCCAGGTACTCGTTTACGACTGATGGCGTTCATTTATAAAAAAACCCGGCAACCGCCGGGTTTCTTTTTTACATACGTTCTATGGTTTCGATACCCAGGGTATCCAGACCCAGTTTCAGGGTCTTCGCCGTCAGCTGCGCCAGCTTCAGGCGGCTGTTACGCACCGCTTCGCTCTCGGCGGTCAGGATAGGGCAGTGTTCGTAGAAGCCAGAGAACAGACCGGCCAGATCGTAAAGGTAAGCACACATAACGTGCGGCGTACCGTCGCGCGCGACCACAGAGAGCGTCTCTTCGAACTGAAGCAGGCGGGCAGCCAGCTGTGCTTCACGGTCTTCGGTAAGGGTCACCGTGGCGTTCGCCAGCACGCTTTCGTCAATACTGGCTTTACGGAAGACGGAGAGTACGCGGGTGTAAGCGTACTGCATGTATGGCGCCGTGTTGCCTTCAAACGCCAGCATGTTGTCCCAGTCGAAGATATAGTCGGTGGTACGGTTCTTGGAGAGATCCGCGTATTTTACCGCACCGATCCCAACCGCGTTAGCCAGTTTCTCCAGCTCGTCAGCAGGCATATCCGGGTTCTTCTCGGCCACCAGGCGACGGGCGCGCTCCAGCGCTTCATCCAGCAGATCGGAGAGCTTCACGGTGCCGCCTGCACGGGTTTTGAACGGCTTACCGTCTTTACCCAGCATCATGCCGAACATGTGGTGTTCCAGCGGCACGGAATCCGGCACATAACCCGCTTTACGCACGATAGTCCACGCCTGCATCAGGTGCTGGTGCTGACGGGAGTCGATGTAATACAGCACGCGGTCTGCATGCAGGGTTTCGTAACGGTATTTCGCACAGGCGATATCGGTGGTGGTGTAGAGATAGCCGCCATCCTTTTTCTGGACGATCACGCCCATCGGTTCCCCTTCCTTGTTTTTATACTCATCAAGGAATACTACCGTTGCGCCTTCGCTTTCCACCGCCAGGTTTTTGGCTTTCAGGTCCGCCACAATGCCCGGCAGCATCGGGTTATACAGGCTTTCACCCATTACGTCGTCGCGGGTCAGGGTCACGTTCAGACGGTTATAGGTAAGCTGGTTCTGGGACATGGTGATGTCCACCAGCTTGCGCCACATCTCGAGGAAGTACGGATCGCCGCCTTGAAGTTTCACCACGTAGCTGCGCGCGCGCTCGGCAAAGGCTTCGTCTTCGTCGTAGTGTTTTTTGGCTTCACGGTAGAAACCTTCCAGGTCTGCCAGCGCCATTTCGCCTGCGTTTTCCTGCTGCTGTTTTTCCAGATATGCGATCAGCATACCGAACTGCGTGCCCCAGTCGCCTACGTGGTTAGCGCGGATCACCTTGTGACCGAGGAACTCCAGGGTACGCACGGCCGCATCACCGATAATGGTGGAGCGCAGGTGACCGACGTGCATCTCCTTCGCCACGTTTGGCGCGGAGTAGTCAACCACCACGGTCTGCGCTTCTGGCTGAGCCACGCCCAGACGGTCAGATTTCAGCGCCGCGTCAACGTGGCTTGCCAGGAACGCAGGCTCAAGGAAAATGTTGATAAAGCCCGGACCGGCGATTTCGGTTTTGCTGGCGATGCCGTTGAGATCCAGATGCGTCAGTACCTGCTCAGCGAGCTGTCGCGGCGGCATGCCCAGTTTTTTAGCCACTGCCATCACGCCATTAGCCTGATAGTCGCCAAACTGTACTTTCGCTGACTGACGAACCTGTGGTTCGCAATCCGCAGGCGCACCTGCGGCAATCAGTGCCTGACTGACTTTTTCTGAGAGAAGAGCCTGAATATTCACCTGGATACCTTACGTTTTTGATGCGGGTAAAAAACACCCACGCCAGTTTAAGAATTTAGGGCGGGAGTATACTGCAAATGGCCTCGGGCGTCAGCCCTGCGGGGGGCGAAGATCGCTCAGAATCCAGGCGAAGACGGTATGCATAATCATGCAGTCAAAAAAACCGTGATTCTGCGGTTGGTCGACAGAGATCAACAGAGTAAATTAGCGGCTTTGCGACACGAAACGAGACTGACCTATGGCGAACTGGCACACCATTGACGAACTGCATGATATTTCCGCAGATTTACCGCGCTTCACCCAGGCGTTCACAGAACTTGCCACCCGTCTCGGGCTGGATATCGCGCCGCTTGAGGCCGATCACATCTCTTTGCGCTGCCACCAGAATGCCACCGCAGAACGCTGGCGGCGTGGCTTTGAACAGTGTGGTGAACTGCTGTCAGAGAATATCATTAACGGTCGCCCGATTTGCCTGTTCAAACTTCACGCGCCGGTTACGGTGGCGCACTGGCAATTCACCGTTGTGGAACTGCCCTTGCCAGGAGAGAAGCGTTATCCGCACGAAGGCTGGGAGCATATCGAAATTGTTCTGCCTGGGGAGCCCGAGACGCTGAACGCCCGTGCGCTGGCGCTGCTTTCCGACGAGGGGTTAAGCCAGCCGGGTATTTTCGTCAAAACCAGCTCGCCAAAAGGTGAGCGCGAACGCCTACCGAACCCTACGCTTGCCGTAACGGACGGCAGCGTGACGGTGAAATTCCATCCCTGGACTATTGAGCAGATCGTCGCCAGCGAAGCGTAAGCACTGTGAGCGTCGATCCAGACACGAATCGGGCAACGTGCCACGATGGTACGTTGAGTGAAATTTAAGGAGGATGACATGGCGCTGCTGGAAATTTGTTGTTACAGCGTGGAGTGTGCCGTCACTGCGCAACGGCAGGGGGCCGATCGCATCGAGCTTTGCGCGGCACCGAAAGAAGGGGGATTAACCCCGTCCTTTGGCGTGCTGAAATCAGCCCGTCAGGCCATCACCATTCCGGTGCACCCGATTATTCGCCCGCGCGGCGGTGATTTTTGTTATACGGCGGGTGAGTTCAGTGCCATGCTTGAGGATATCGCCCTCGTCCGTGATTCCGGTTTTCCGGGCCTGGTGATCGGTGTGCTGGACGAAGACGGAAACATCGATCTTTCGCGTATGCGCCAGGTCATGCGTGCAGCCCAGGGAATGGCGGTCACTTTTCATCGTGCGTTCGATATGTGTCAGGATCCGATACAAGCCTTTGATACGCTGGCAGAACTGGGCGTGGCGCGCGTTCTGACGTCGGGCCAGCAGCCCTCGGCTGAAAAAGGACTGAAATTAATTACGGAACTAAAAGTACATTCCGGTGTTCCAATAATCATGGCGGGCGCAGGAGTACGCGCCAGCAATCTGGAACTGTTTTTAAACGCAGGGGTGGAAGAGCTACACAGCTCGGCGGGTAAATGGATACCTTCACCCATGCGTTATCGCAATACAGGGTTGTCAATGTCGACGGATGCTGAAGCGGATGAGTACTCGCGCTACGGTGTGGATGGAGAGTCGGTTGCGGAAATGAAATCGCTGATTGAACGTCATCACGTGTAGCAACGTACCGATTTTTACCGCGCATCATGTCGCCCAATATGATGCTTGCTTGTACCAGGCCCCTGCAAATTACACAGGGGCCTTTTTTTCTCCTTCATATTTCAAGCCGCAGCCGCGTTGGCCGCCTCGCTCACCCCGGTCACTTACTGATGTAAGCTCCCGGGGATTCGCTGCGTTGCCGCCTTGCTGCAACTTGAACTATTTTGGAGAAAACGTGCGACGCGTAGGCCGGGTAAGGCGCAGCCGCCACCCGGCACAAACTACGGCTTGGTCGCAATCAATACCGCACGCATCGGGGCCGGATAGCCTTCGATGGTTTTACTGTGATCGTCCGGGTCGAGGAACTGCTCCAGCGATTCGGTGATCATCCAGTCGGTGCGACGCTGTTCCTCAACCGACGTCACGCACACATCGGCGATGCGTACATCGACAAACCCACATTTCTCCAGCCAGTTCTTCAGCGCCAGCGCGGAAGGGATGAAGTAAACGTTGCGCATCTGCGCATAGCGATCGCCCGGCACCAGAACGGCATGTTCATCCCCTTCGATGACCAGCGTTTCCAGCACCAGCTCACCGCCGCTGACCAGCTGATCTTTCAGTTGCCAGAGATGCTCCAGCGGGGAACGACGGTGGTACAGCACGCCCATCGAGAACACGGTATCAAAGGCTTTCAGAGCAGGGAGTTGCTCGATGCCCAGCGGCAGCAGGTGCGCGCGCTGGTCGTTACCCAGCAGCTTTCGCACCGCTTCAAACTGGCACAGGAACAGCTGCATCGGATCGATACCGACGGCCAGATGCGCGCCTGCGCCGATCATGCGCCACATGTGATAGCCGCTACCGCAGCCCACGTCCAGAATGGTGCGCCCCGTCAGGTCGGATAAATGCGGCAGAACGCGATCCCATTTCCAGTCTGAGCGCCATTCGGTATTGATGTTCACGCCGTACAGCGAGAACGGCCCTTTGCGCCACGGCATCAGGTTACGCATCAGCGTTTCGATGCGGTTGATCTGCCCGGCCGGGAGCGGCTCTTCGCTCTCCGCCGTCACGCTGTGCAGTAAATCCAGACGATGAGGCGTCAGTTCAGGCAGAAACTCCACGGCGTTGGACCACTGCTTCAACAGACCATGCTGCTGATCGCGCTGCCAGGTGGCAATTTGCGCAGGCAGGGTTTCCAGCCAGTGGGAAAGGTGGTTTTTGGCAATCAGTTGATAGAAATTACCGAACTCGATCATGCTGCGTCTCCGGCTTTCAGCGCCACCAGAGAACCAAAGTTAAAGCACTGGAACCACAGTTCGCTGTGTTCAAATCCGGCTTTGCGCAGGCGCGCTTTGTGGGTTTCAACGGAATCCGTCAGCATGACGTTTTCAAGCATGCTGCGCTTCTGGCTGATCTCCAGCTCGCTGTAGCCGTTTGCACGCTTGAAATCATGGTGCATATTGAACAGCAATTCGCCCACGCTGGCGTCTTCAAAGCTGAATTTCTCAGACAACACCAGCGCGCCGCCCGGGTTCAGACCCTGATAAATTTTATCCAGCAACCGCTGACGATCGTCCGGCACCAGGAACTGAAGGGTAAAGTTCAGGACCACCATCGAGGCGTTCTGGATGTCGATATCGCGGATATCGCCTTCCACCACCTCCACAGGCGTAGGGGCTTTATACGCGTCAATGTGGCGACGGCAGCGTTCAACCATGGCCGGTGAGTTATCGACAGCCACAATCTTGCAGCCTTCGTGATGAACGTTACGACGAATGGACAGCGTTGCCGCTCCCAGCGAACAGCCCAGGTCATAGACCTGCGTGCCGGGTTGAACGAAACGCTCCGCCAGCATGCCGATCATGGAGATGATATTGGAATAACCGGGAACAGAGCGCTGGATCATATCCGGGAAGACTTCGGCTACCCGTTCATCAAAGGTCCAGTCGCCCAGGCTGGCGATAGGCGCGGAAAAAAGCGTGTCGCGATCTGACATAACGTAAAAATCCGGGAAAAATAAAGGGGCATATTGTGCGCTAATGGAAGGAGAAAACCAACTCCCACGGCATATACCAAAGGTTAGCCAGCACCATCAGCAAAAGCGAGCACCAGGTCGCGCTCATGCCGGAACGACGCCAGCGGATCAGGCGGTGGTGAAAACCATAATAATGCATCAAACGCCCTGCAATCAGCAGCAGCCCACAGACGTGCACCATCCAGGTTTCAGCGCCATCCATCTCCATTAACAGCAGTAAAATTAACGCGACGGGAATGTACTCGACCGCGTTGCCGTGGATCCGGATTGCGCTTTGCAGCTCAGAAAAGCCCCCGTCACCGTAGGAGACGCGGTACTGCATTCTCAGGCGCACAACATCAAATGAAAATTTAATCAGCAGTAATGCACCTAACACCGCATACAGCGCGCTGACCATACTAACTCCCTGTTTTTGGCAGATGGCACGTCTCTATGATAGGGGGTGATTTCAGAAAAGAGAAGATTGTTGTGGGATGGACGGCGCGGGGCCAACCGACGGAACCGCCTGCTGCAAGGCCTGCCAGAGAGAATCGACCAGTTCAGGTGCCTGGGCAATATCCGGCGTATGTAAAAACAGGTACGGGGTGGTGGTTTGCTCCCATTTCGCGAGCGTTTGCAGCCAGACGGCGAACATCTCCTCATTCTGTTGCATGTTATCGCTGCCGATAAACCGGACCATCGGGTTCTGCGCGGTAACAATGGCATGAACCGGTACTTTCGGTTTTTTGCGCTGGGCATCAACAACGGCTTCGCTGTGCGGGATTGCGCTGTGCACGGGGCGGCTGTCGAGGATCACGCGGTTGACCGATCGTTCATGCAGGCCGCGATTCAGCGCTTTCTCCGCGTCGCCTTTGGTAAAGAAATCTGGATGCCTCACCTCCACACCGTACGTGAAATCGTGGGGCAGGGCGTCGAGAAACTGCCAGAGGGCTTGTAGATCGCGCGGGCCGAACGTGGCGGGAAGCTGGAGCCAGTACTGGCCAACACGGTTTGCCAGGGGCGACATCCGGGTGAAAAACTCGTAGGTTAAATCATCGCAGTTTCGCAGCGCGGCGTTGTGGGAGATGGTTGCCGGAAATTTGAAGCAAAAGCGGAAATCGTCGGTGGTTTGCTCGCGCCAGCGCTCGACGATCTCCGCGCGGGGCAAGGCGTACAGCGTGGTATTGCCCTCCACGCAGTTAAAGTGTCGGGCATACTCTTCAAGGCCAGTAATACCCAGGCGCACCCATTTCGGGTGCGACCACTGGGGCAAACCCACGTACATCATAGCGCGCTGAGGATCTCATCCGTGCTGCGCACGCGACCAATACGCGGGAAGATATGGGTCATGCTGCCCTGATGCTGATCCGCAGAGGCTGCGCTGCACGCATCTTCCGCTATCACCAGATTAAAGCCCAGCTCCCAGGCGTTACGGGCGGTGGATTCCACACCGATGTTGGTGGAGATCCCGCACAGAATAATAGTGTCTATCCCGCGACGGCGCAGCTGGAGCTCCAGGTCAGTGCCATAGAATGCGCCCCACTGGCGTTTGGTGACTTCTACATCGCTGTCGCGTTTACCGAGTGAGACCGGGTATGTCCACCAGTTGTCCGGCAGCGCATGCGCCGGGGCCTGAGCATCAACCGGCTGCTTTAGCGCTTCGGCGAAATCAGTGGACCAGCCGACGCGCACCATGACGACAGGCGCACCGCTGGCCCGGCATTTTTCCGCCAGACGCGCAGCACGGCTTACAACATCGTCAGCGGTGTGTGGACCACCGGCAAAAGGCAGGATCCCTTCCTGTAAATCAATGACCACAAGGGCGGTTTTGGTGGCATCAAGCGTTAACATTGTCACTCCAGTAAAATTAATTGCTTTTTTACACCTTACGACGGGATGGCCTGTTATCGGTCGGATAATTTTGTTAATTTTTGTGAGAATAGACAATAAGAGCACAGCAAACACGCGTCAGGCCGTGCTTCGCTCTTATCGTGCGGCAGAATTTCCAGTATAATAGCCGCCTTTTTTCATCCAGTTGTGACATACAGAAAGCTGCGACATCGTAGCCTGTAAGACAGGCGACAATCAGCCTGCGGCTAATTAAGGGATATCTCATGCGTACAGAATATTGCGGGCAGCTGCGTCAGTCCCACGTCGGGCAGCAGGTCACCCTGTGTGGTTGGGTCAATCGTCGTCGCGATCTTGGTAGCCTTATCTTTATTGATATGCGTGACCGCGAAGGTATCGTTCAGGTGTTCTTCGATCCGGATCGCGCTGATGCGTTGAAGCTGGCCTCTGAGCTGCGTAATGAGTTCTGCATTCAGGTGACGGGCACCGTGCGTGCGCGTGACGAGAAAAACATCAACGCCGATATGGCGACCGGTGCTATCGAAGTGCTGGCGTCCGATCTGGTGATTATCAATCGCGCAGAAGCGTTGCCGCTGGACTCCAACCACGTCAACACCGAAGAAGCGCGTCTTAAATACCGCTACCTGGATCTGCGTCGCCCGGAGATGGCTCAGCGCCTGAAAACCCGTGCGAAAATCACCAGCCTGGTGCGTCGCTTTATGGATGACCACGGTTTCCTCGATATCGAAACCCCGATGCTGACCAAAGCCACGCCGGAAGGCGCGCGCGACTACCTGGTGCCATCCCGCGTCCATAAGGGCAAATTCTACGCGCTGCCACAGTCACCACAGCTGTTCAAGCAGCTGCTGATGATGTCCGGCTTCGACCGCTACTATCAGATCGTGAAATGCTTCCGCGATGAAGATCTGCGTGCAGACCGTCAGCCAGAATTTACCCAGATCGATGTGGAAACCTCCTTCATGACCGCCGAGCAGGTGCGTGAGGTGATGGAAGCCCTGGTGCGTAGCCTGTGGAACGACGTAAAAGGCGTTGAGCTGGGCGATTTCCCAATCATGACCTTCGCGGAAGCCGAGCGTCGCTACGGCTCCGACAAACCAGACCTGCGTAACCCAATGGAGCTGGTGGACGTGGCAGACCTGGTGAAAGCCGTTGAGTTTGCGGTCTTTGCTGGTCCGGCTAACGATCCGAAAGGCCGCGTGGCTGCCCTGCGCGTACCGGGCGGTGCTGCGCTGAGCCGTAAGCAGATTGACGACTACGGCAACTTCATCAAGATCTACGGTGCGAAGGGTCTGGCCTATATTAAAGTAACCGAGCGTGCAAAAGGTCTGGAAGGCATTACCAGCCCTGTTGCGAAATTCCTGAATGCGGACATCGTGGAAGCTATTCTGGAGCGCACCGGCGCGCAGGATGGCGACATGATCTTCTTCGGCGCAGACAACAAGAAAGTCGTTGCGGATGCGATGGGGGCGCTGCGTCTGAAGCTCGGCAAAGACCTGAACCTGACCGATGAAAGCAAATGGGCGCCGCTGTGGGTGATCGACTTCCCGATGTTTGAAGACGACGGTGAAGGCGGCCTGACCGCGATGCACCACCCGTTCACCTCGCCAAAAGACATGACGGCGGCGGAACTGAAGGCTGCACCGGAAGATGCGGTAGCGAATGCCTACGATATGGTTATCAACGGCTACGAAGTGGGCGGCGGCTCCGTGCGTATTCACAGCGGTGAAATGCAGCAGACCGTGTTCGGCATTCTGGGCATTAACGAGCAGGAGCAGCGCGAGAAGTTTGGCTTCCTGCTGGACGCCCTGAAATACGGTACGCCTCCGCACGCGGGTCTGGCCTTTGGTCTTGACCGTCTGACCATGCTGCTGACCGGCACCGACAACATCCGTGATGTTATCGCCTTCCCGAAAACCACCGCAGCGGCGTGTCTGATGACTGAAGCGCCAAGCTTTGCCAATCCGGCCGCGCTGGCTGAGCTGGGCATTGAGGTGGTGAAGAAGGAAGAGAAAAACTGATATGGCATATAAGCGTCCCGTTTCGGTTCTGGTGGTCATTTATGCAGAAGACTCGAAGCGGGTGCTGATGTTGCAGCGGCGCGACGATCCTGATTTCTGGCAGTCGGTTACCGGCAGTCTGGAAGAGGGAGAGTCCGCGCCGCAGGCCGCCGCACGTGAAGTAAAGGAAGAGGTCGCCATTGACGTTGCTCGCGAGCAACTGACCCTGAAGGACTGTCAGCGCACGGTGGAGTTTGAAATTTTTAGCCATTTACGTCATCGCTATGCACCGGGAATTGAGCGCAATACGGAATCGTGGTTCTGCCTTGCGCTTCCCCATGAGCGGGAGATCGTGTTCACGGAACACCTGACCTACCGCTGGGTGGATGCGGCGGATGCCGCCGCACTGACCAAGTCATGGAGCAACCGGCAGGCGATAGAAGAATTTGTAATTAACGCTGCCTGAGAAGGCGCGATTTTTGGAGAACTTTTTATGGCAGGTCATAGTAAGTGGGCCAACACCAAACACCGTAAAGCGGCACAGGATGCCAAACGCGGTAAAATCTTTACCAAAATCATTCGTGAGCTGGTAACAGCGGCGCGTCTGGGTGGCGGCGATCCGGCCTCTAACCCACGTCTGCGCGCGGCGGTGGATAAAGCCCTGTCCAACAACATGACGCGAGACACCCTGAACCGTGCAATCGCACGTGGCGTGGGCGGTGATGAAGACGCGAACATGGAAACCATCATTTATGAAGGTTACGGTCCTGGCGGTACGGCGGTGATGGTAGAGTGCCTGTCCGACAACCGTAACCGTACCGTCGCGGAAGTGCGCCACGCGTTCACCAAAACCGGTGGTAATCTGGGCACTGACGGTTCTGTAGCTTACCTGTTCAGCAAAAAAGGCGTCATCTCCTTCGAGAAAGGCGACGAAGATGCGATCATGGAAGCGGCGCTGGAAGCCGGTGCGGAAGACGTTGTGACCTACGACGACGGCGCTATCGATGTCTACACCGCATGGGAAGAGATGGGTGCCGTGCGCGATGCGCTGGAAGCGGCAGGTCTGAAAGCGGATAACGCTGAAGTGTCCATGATCCCTTCCACAAAAGCGGACATGGATGCAGAAACCGCACCGAAACTGCTGCGTCTGATCGACATGCTCGAAGACTGCGACGACGTGCAGGAAGTGTATCACAACGGTGAAATCTCTGATGAGGTTGCAGCGACTCTCTGATGAGAGCCTGTAAACCGTTTACGGGAGACGCGTGATGTCGATTATCCTCGGGATTGACCCCGGCTCACGCGTCACCGGTTATGGCGTTATCCGTCAGGTGGGACGCCAGCTAACCTACCTCGGCAGCGGCTGTATTCGTACCAAAGTGGACGATCTGCCGTCGCGCCTGAAGCTCATTTATGCGGGCGTGTCGGAGATCATCACCCAGTTTCAGCCGGACTTTTTCGCCATCGAGCAGGTCTTTATGGCGAAGAACGCTGACTCGGCGTTAAAGCTCGGGCAGGCGCGCGGCGTGGCGATAGTTGCCGCCGTGAACCAGGACCTGCCAGTGTTTGAATACGCGGCCCGTCAGGTTAAGCAGACGGTGGTGGGCATAGGTAGCGCGGAGAAAAGCCAGGTGCAGCACATGGTGCGTACCCTGCTGAAGCTCCCGGCGAACCCGCAGGCCGACGCCGCCGATGCGCTGGCCATTGCGATTACCCACTGCCACGTCAGCCAGAACGCGATGCAAATGAGCGAGTCGAGGCTCAATCTGGCGCGAGGCAGATTACGATAATGACAAATCAGGCTGGATGTTTATCCAGCCTTTTTTTATTATGTCGGCAGTTAATTTCATCCAGAACGCAGGAGCGTCACGTGATAGGCAGACTCAGAGGCATCATCATTGAAAAACAACCCCCGTTAGTGCTGCTGGAAGTGGGTGGCGTGGGCTATGAAGTCCATATGCCGATGACCTGCTTCTACGAGTTGCCGGAGGCGGGCAAAGAGGCGGTTGTCTTTACCCAGTTTGTGGTGCGTGAAGACGCTCAGCTGCTGTACGGATTCAATAACAAACAGGAACGCACCCTGTTCCGCGAATTAATTAAAACCAACGGCGTCGGGCCCAAGCTGGCGCTGGCGATTCTGTCCGGTATGTCAGCGCCACAGTTTGTGAATGCCGTTGAGCGCGAAGATCCGGCTGCGTTAATTAAACTTCCGGGCATCGGCAAGAAAACCGCCGAGCGCCTGATTGTCGAGATGAAGGACCGCTTTAAAGGTTTGCATGGCGATCTGTTCACCCCGGCGGCCGATCTGGTGCTGACTTCACCGGGCGGGCCAGCGACGGATGATGATGCCGAGCAGGAAGCGGTTGCCGCGCTGGTGGCGCTGGGCTATAAACCTCAGGAGGCCAGCCGTATGGTGAGTAAAGTTGCCAAACCGGATGCCAGCAGTGAAACTCTGATTCGTGAAGCGCTGCGCGCTGCATTGTGAGGTAAAGGATGATTGAAGCAGACCGCCTGGTATCGGCAGGCACCATTCAGCCAGATGACGTGGTGGATCGCGCGATCCGTCCCAAACTGCTGGATGAGTACATCGGCCAGCCGCAGGTTCGTTCTCAGATGGAGATTTTCATCCAGGCGGCAAAGCTGCGCGGCGATGCGCTCGATCACCTGTTGATTTTTGGTCCGCCGGGGTTAGGTAAAACCACCCTGGCGAATATCGTCGCCAACGAAATGGGCGTTAACCTGCGTACCACCTCCGGCCCGGTGCTGGAGAAAGCAGGGGACCTGGCGGCGATGCTGACCAACCTCGAACCGCATGACGTGCTGTTTATCGATGAAATCCACCGCCTGTCACCGGTGGTGGAGGAAGTGCTCTATCCGGCGATGGAGGATTACCAGCTGGATATCATGATCGGCGAAGGCCCGGCCGCGCGCTCGATCAAAATCGATCTGCCACCGTTTACCCTGATTGGCGCCACGACCCGCGCCGGCTCGCTGACCTCACCGCTACGTGACCGTTTTGGTATCGTGCAGCGTCTGGAGTTTTATCAGGTGCCCGACCTTCAGCATATTGTGGGGCGCAGCGCGCGCTACATGGGGCTGGATATGAGCGAAGAGGGAGCGTTTGAAGTGGCGAAACGTTCCCGCGGTACGCCGCGTATCGCCAACCGCCTGCTGCGTCGCGTGCGTGATTTTGCCGAGGTGAAGCACGATGGCACCATTTCGGCTGACATTGCTGCGCAGGCGCTGGATATGCTGAACGTTGATGCCGAAGGCTTTGACTATATGGACCGTAAGCTGCTGCTGGCGGTGCTGGATAAGTTCTTTGGCGGGCCGGTGGGGCTGGATAACCTGGCGGCGGCAATTGGCGAAGAGCGTGAGACTATCGAGGATGTGCTGGAGCCGTATCTGATCCAGCAGGGCTTTTTACAGCGTACCCCGCGTGGTCGTATGGCGACGGTGCGGGCGTGGAATCATTTCGGCATTACGCCGCCCGCGATGCCGTAAGTAGCGATTAATGGTAGCCCCGGTAAGCGAAGCGCCACCGGGGACATGCTGACTACTGCGCGGTTTTTTTCATCATACTGAAAATAAACAACACCGCCGCGCACAATACCACCGACGGCCCCGCTGGCGTGTCATAAAACGCCGAGAAGGTTAATCCGCCCGTCACTGCGATCATCCCGATTATCACCGCGATACCGGCCATTTGCTCCGGCGTACGCGCAAAACGACGCGCCGTGGCGGCAGGGATTATCAACAGCGACGTGATGATCAGCGCGCCAACAAATTTCATCGCCACCCCGATGGTTAACGCCGTCACCAGCATCAAGAGCAGCTTCACGCGCTGAAGCTTCACGCCGTCGACAAAGGCCAGATCGGGGCTGACGGTCATTGCCAGTAAATTCCGCCACTGCCACAGCAGGATCCCGAGCACCACCACCACGCCAATGGCAATGGAAATCAGATCTTCGGGCGTGACGGCCAGCAGATCGCCGAACAGATAAGCCATCAGGTCCACGCGGATGTTGGACATCAGGCTCACCACCACCAGGCCCAGCGACAGGGCGCTGTGCGCCATAATGCCGAGCAGGGTATCAATGGCCAGGTGAGGGCGTTTTTCCAGCCAGACCAGACCGGCGGCCAGCAGCAGCGTGACGACAATCACCGCATAAAAAGGGTTCACGTCCAGCAACAAACCAAACGCGACACCCAGCAATGACGCATGGGCCAGCGTATCGCCGAAATAGGACATTCTGCGCCAGACGACAAACGAGCCGAGTGGACCCGCGGCGCAGGCAAGCATAATCCCGGCCAGCCAGCCGGGCAGTAACAGTTCAATCATGAGTGTCCATTTCCCCGACGCAGGACAATTCGTCCCTGTAAATCATGGCGGTGATTGTGATTATGGCGATAGATGCCCAACTGTTCGGCGCCACGATGGCCAAACATGGAGATAAATTCGGGATGCATTGACACCACTTCCGGCGTGCCGGAACAACAGATGTGATGGTTCAGGCACAGCACTTCGTCGGTTTTGGCCATTACCAGATGCAGATCATGGGAGACCATCAGCACCGCGCAGTTAAGCTCCCGACGGAGCTGGTCGATAAGATCGTACAGCGCAACCTGACCGTTGACGTCGACACCCTGCGTCGGCTCGTCCAGGACCAGCAGCTGAGGGCTGCTGAGCAGGGCGCGGGCAAGCAATACGCGCTGGGTTTCACCGCCCGACAGCTTTTGCAAAGGCGCCTCAACAAGATGTCCCGCCTGAACGCGTTTTAGCGCCGGTAGGATATCCGCTTTACGCGTACCGGGACGGAGACGCAGGAAGCGGCTCACCGTCAGGGGCAGGGTGGCATCAAGATGTAATTTTTGCGGCACATAGCCGATACGCAATTTGTCCTCGCGGACGATAACACCTGCGTCAGGGGCTACCAGGCCTAATACGACGCGCACCAGCGTCGATTTGCCTGCACCGTTAGGGCCGAGCAGCGTGAGTATTTTGCCGGGCTTCAGATTCAGCGACACGTCAGAAAGGACGCGGCGCTGGCCGAATGAGACCGAAACATTTTCAAGAGAAACTAAAGTCGTCATGTCAATTTAAGCTTGCAGAAGTCATCGAATGTTATAATATCACATTCCACGCATTCATTACGATGATTAGTCGCATTATGTTACAGAAAAATACGCTTCTTTTCGCAGCTTTATCCGCTGCTCTTTGGGGGACAACAGCACAAGATGTTAACGCTGCCGTTGTCGCTTCGCTTAAACCACTTGGCTTTATCGCCGCTGCCATCGCCGACGGTGTGACGGACACAGAGGTTCTTCTGCCTGACGGGGCCTCCGAGCATGATTATTCTCTGCGTCCGTCTGATGTAAAACGCTTACAGAACGCGGACTTAGTCGTCTGGATTGGTCCTGAGATGGAAGCGTTCATGCAGAAATCCGCTAAACAGGTCCCTGCGGAGAAACAGGTGACGATTGGTGAGCTGTCCGCTGTGAAACCGTTGCTGATGAAAGGGGCTGAGGACGAGGGCGACGAACACGACCACGACCATGCTCATGGCGAAAAAGGTGACGACCATCACCATCACGGTGAATACAACATGCATCTCTGGCTCTCCCCAGAGATAGCGCGGCTTACAGCGGTTGCAATCCACGACAAATTAGTGGAACTTATGCCGCAAAGTCGAATCAAACTCGACGCCAACCTGAAGGATTTTGAGGCTCAATTAGCCGCAACCGACAAACAGGTGGGTAACGAGCTCGCACCGCTTAAAGGAAAAGGGTACTTCGTTTTTCATGATGCCTACGGGTATTACGAGAAACATTACGGTCTGACCCCATTGGGGCATTTTACCGTCAACCCTGAAATTCAGCCAGGTGCGCAGCGTTTACATGAAATCAGAACACAGTTGGTTGAGCAAAAAGCGACATGCGTTTTTGCTGAGCCACAGTTCAGGCCAGCGGTCGTAGAAGCCGTGGCCAGGGGAACATCCGTGCGCATGGGAACCCTTGACCCGCTAGGTACGAACATCCAGTTGAGCAAAGCGAGCTATTCGCAGTTCCTCAGCCAACTGGCGAATCAGTATGCGAGCTGCCTGAAAGGAGATTAACGAGGAAGTGAATACGTGCAACAGATAGCCCGCTCTGTCGCCCTGGCATTTAACAATCTGCCTCGACCCCACCGCGTTATGCTGGGGTCGCTTACAGTTCTCACGTTAGCGGTCGCCGTCTGGCGGCCCTATGTTTACCACCCGAGTTCTGCCCCTATTATTAAAACCATCGAACTGGAGAAGAGCGAGATCCGCTCTCTGCTGCCTGAGGCCAGCGAGCCTATCGATCAGGCCGCACAGGAAGATGAAGCTATTCCCCAGGATGAGCTGGATGACAAGATCCAGAATGAAACCGGCATTCATGAATATGTTGTTTCTACTGGCGATACGCTGAGCAGCGTCCTGAACCAGTACGGTATCGACATGGGCAACATTAGCCAGCTTGCCGCATCCGATAAAGAGCTGCGTAACCTGAAAATTGGTCAGCAGCTTTCCTGGACCTTAACGCCCGACGGCGATCTGCAACGTCTGACCTGGGAGATGTCCCGTCGCGAAACCCGCACCTACGATCGCACCGCAAACGGTTTCAAAATGACCAGTGAAATGCAGCAGGGCGACTGGGTTAACAGCGTGATGAAAGGGACCGTCGGCGGCAGCTTTGTTTCCAGTGCCCGCGATGCTGGCCTGACCAGCGCTGAAATCAGCTCGGTGATCAAAGCCATGCAGTGGCAGATGGATTTCCGCAAACTGAAAAAAGGCGATCAGTTCTCTGTCCTGATGTCCCGCGAAATGCTGGACGGTAAGCGCGAGCAGAGCCAGCTTGTGGGTGTTCGTCTGCGTTCAGACGGCAAAGACTACTACGCCATTCGCGCGGAAGACGGTAAGTTCTATGACCGCAGCGGTACGGGCCTGGCAAAAGGCTTCCTGCGTTTCCCAACGGCGAAACAGTTCCGTGTCTCCTCCAACTTTAACCCGCGTCGTCTGAACCCGGTAACGGGTCGCGTAGCGCCGCACCGTGGCGTTGACTTCGCCATGCCGCAGGGCACGCCAGTGCTGGCGGTAGGGGATGGTGAAGTGGTCATGGCGAAACGCAGCGGTGCTGCTGGCTATTACGTTGCTATTCGTCACGGTCGCACGTACACCACCCGCTACATGCACCTGCGTAAACTGCTGGTCAAACCGGGCCAGAAGGTGAAACGTGGCGATCGCATCGCGCTGTCCGGTAACACAGGCCGTTCGACGGGGCCGCACCTGCACTACGAAGTGTGGATCAACCAGCAGGCGGTTAACCCGCTGACGGCGAAACTGCCGCGCACCGAAGGGCTGACCGGGAAAGATCGCAAAGAATACCTGGCGCAGGTGAAAGAGGTGATGCCACAGCTGCGCTTCGACTAAGCTAACACCCTCAAAAATAAGCCGGCGTCAGTGTGCGCCGGCTTTTTCTTTTGTACGCGGACGGCTGCCTCGCTACACTATCTGAATATATTTTTGCGTCACCAGACCCTGGAACCCGCATGGAAACCAAAAAAAACAATATTGAGTACATTCCCGAGTTTGAAAAATCCTTTCGCCACCCGCGTAACTGGGGCGCCTGGCTTGGCGTATACGTGTTTGCTGGCATGGCGTTGCTACCTGCTTCCCTCCGCGATCCGGTGCTCGGCAATGTGGGGCGCCTGGCAGGGCGCTTAGGTAAAAGCGCACGCCGCCGGGCGCAAATAAACCTTCTGTACTGCTTCCCGGATAAAACCGACGTCGAACGCGAAGCAATCATTGATGACATGTATACCACCGCGCCACAGGCCATGGCGATGATGGCGGAACTGGCGCTGAAAGGGCCGGAAAAGATCGTCGACCGCGTTGACTGGAAAGGGCTGGAAATCATCGACGAGATGCGTCGCAATGATGAAAAAGTGATTTTCCTGGTGCCGCACGGTTGGGGGGTCGACATTCCGGCAATGTTAATGGCATCGCAGGGCCAGAAAATGGCGGCGATGTTCCATAATCAGGGAAACAAAATCTACGATTTCGTCTGGAATACCGTGCGCCGTCGCTTTGGCGGACGTCTGCACGCCCGTAACGATGGTATTAAGCCTTTCATTCAGTCGGTACGTCAGGGTTACTGGGGCTACTATCTGCCCGATCAGGACCACGGTCCTGAGCACAGCGAGTTCGTCGATTTCTTCGCGACCTATAAAGCTACGCTACCCGCGATTGGTCGCCTGATGAAAGTCTGCCGTGCCCGCGTGATCCCGCTGTTCCCGGTTTATGACGGTAAAACGCATCGCCTGAGCATTGAGGTACGTCCGCCGATGGACGATCTGCTGACCGCGGACGATCGCACCATTGCACGCCGCATGAATGAAGAGGTGGAAGTGCTGGTGGGGCCACATAAGGAGCAATATACGTGGATCCTGAAGTTGCTCAAAACGCGTAAACCTGGCGAAACAGAGCCGTACAAGCGTAAAGAGCTTTTCCCGAAGAAATAGGAAACCTTCACCCCTCTCCCCTTAGGGGAGAGGGGATCGGAGCTTACTCTACGGTCAGTACGCGGGTGGTATTGGTTGAGCCGATGGTGCTCATCACGTCACCCTGCGTCACGATAACGATATCACCGGATACCAAATAACCTTTGTCGCGCAGCAGGTTCACAGCATCGTGCGCGGCGGCCACACCGTCATTGGTGCTGTCGAAGTAAACTGGCGTCACGCCGCGATACAGCGCCGTCAGGTTCAGCGTACGCTCGTGACGGGACATGGCGAAGATCGGCAGACCGGAGCTGATGCGAGACGTCATTAGCGCGGTACGGCCAGATTCGGTCATGGTGATGATCGCCGTGACCCCTTTCAGGTGGTTGGCTGCGTACATCGCGGACATCGCAATCGCTTCTTCCACATTGTCGAACTGGATATCCAGGCGGTGCTTGGAGACGTTAATGCTTGGGATCTTCTCCGCACCCAGGCAGACGCGCGCCATGGCGGCCACGGTTTCCGCCGGATACTGACCCGCAGCGGTTTCTGCTGACAGCATCACCGCGTCAGTACCATCCAGCACGGCGTTCGCCACGTCCATGACTTCCGCACGGGTTGGCATTGGGTTGGTGATCATGGATTCCATCATCTGGGTGGCGGTGATCACCGCGCGGTTCAGCTGACGCGCGCGACGGATCAGCGCTTTCTGGATACCGACCAGTTCAGGGTCGCCAATTTCCACGCCCAGATCACCACGGGCAACCATCACCACGTCAGACGCCAGGATCACGTCGTCCATCGCGTCCTGATCGCAGACCGCTTCAGCGCGTTCCACTTTCGCTACGATTTTCGCATCGCAGCCTGCATCACGCGCCAGGCGGCGAGCATAGTTCAGATCTTCGCCGCAGCGGGGGAAGGAGACGGCCAGATAATCCACGCCGATCTGCGCTGCGGTCACGATATCCGCTTTGTCTTTATCGGTCAGCGCTTCGGCAGACAGGCCACCGCCGAGTTTGTTGATGCCTTTGTTGTTGGAGAGCGGGCCGCCGACGGTCACTTCGGTGAACACCTTCATACCCTGAACTTCCAGCACTTTCAGCTGTACGCGTCCGTCGTCCAGCAGCAGTATGTCGCCAGGCACAACGTCAGCAGGCAGACCTTTGTAGTCGATACCCACTTTTTCCTTATCGCCTTCGCCTTTGCTCAGGTTGGCATCCAGCAGGAATTTATCGCCGATGTTGAGGAAGACTTTGCCTTCTTTAAAGGTCGATACGCGGATTTTTGGACCTTGCAGGTCACCGAGGATAGCAACATGGCGGCCCAGTTTAGCTGCGATTTCACGCACTTTGTCGGCACGTAATTTATGGTCTTCTGGCGTACCGTGAGAGAAGTTCATGCGCACCACGTTGGCACCCGCGGCGATAATCTTCTCGAGGTTATTATCGCGGTCGGTGGCCGGGCCTAGGGTGGTGACGATCTTGGTTCTGCGAAGCCTTCTGGACATGTAATACTCCGTTGACTGAAACAACTTTGGTGTTGCGTGAACATAGAATCGGCCTTCATCTATCGCAAGGCAGTAGCGAGGGGACCGAATGCCGTAAATCGTACATCGTCGTTATTAGGGAACATCGCTCTTTATAAGCAATTCTTTATCAAAACGCGATTCTTTCAGGGCTTCCTTGACCCGCTTCAAGTTATCCCGGAATTTTGCGCCCCGGCGTAAAGTAAAACCGGTCGCCAGCACGTCGATGACCGTCAGCTGCGCCAGGCGGGAGACCATCGGCATGTACATGTCGGTGTCTTCCGGTACGTCCAGGGTAATGGCAAGCGTTGCTTCCCGGGCCAGCGGCGTACCAGCCGTCGTAAGGGCGATGACCATCGCATCGTTGTCACGCGCGAGTTGCGCCAGCTCCACCTGGCTCTTGGTGCGGCCCGTATGGGAGATGAGTACCACGACATCATCTTCGCTACAATTCATACAGCTCATGCGTTGCAGCACAATGTCATCGGAGTAAATCACCGGCACGTTAAAGCGAAAGAACTTATTCATGGCGTCATGCGCCACGGCGGCGGACGAGCCAAGGCCAAAGAAAGCAATCCGTTTGGCCTGCGTAAGAAGATCGACCGCGCGATTCACTGAACTCATGTCCAGAGACTGGCGAACATGGTCGAGCGTGGCCATTGCCGATTCAAATATTTTTGCGGTGTAAGCATCAACACTGTCGTCTTCATCTACATTGCGATTAACATACGGGGTACCGTTTGCCAGACTTTGTGCCAGATGCAGTTTAAAATCAGGAAAGCCGCGGGTGTCCAGACTACGACAGAATCGATTGACCGTCGGTTCGCTGACGCCTGATTCCTGTGCCAGAGCGGCGATGCTTGAATGAATCGCCTGAGCGGGCGCGGCGAGAATAACTTCAGCCACTTTGCGCTCGGATTTGCTAAGGTGTTCCAGTTGAAACTGGATTTTTTCCAGCATGTTCATTGTTAACAAGACGCTCATGAGGGCATAAACGATTTCATAGAGATGAAACCTTGATTCGATTTAGCCGATATTACCCCCGGGACACCCGAAAGGGTAATCGTCGACAAGAAATGTTGTTGTTTTTTTTCATTACTTGATCGACGTCGGGTTTTGCTCTGCCCCTGTTGCGCAAAGAATCGACGTTTGTTGCGTCACCAGACGGGCGTAATGGCCCGCGCGACGAAAAATCACCGTATCGCACGTGACGTTAAGCGCTAATGGTTTCAGGAAACGCGTAAAAGCAGTACAGTGCATTGTAATAAAATTACAACGATACCTGGCAGAGTACCAGGAGATCTAACTGAGGAGAATGACATGGCGGTAACGCAAACAGCCCAGGCATGTGACCTGGTCATTTTCGGCGCGAAAGGCGATCTTGCACGCCGAAAATTGCTGCCTTCCCTGTATCAGCTCGAAAAAGCGGGCCAGATCCATCCCGATACCCGAATTCTTGGGGTAGGGCGCGCCGACTGGGATAAGGAGGCTTATACCAAAGTCGTGCGCGAGGCGCTCGAAACCTTCATGAAAGAGAAAATCGATGAAAGCCTTTGGGATAAGCTGAGCGGGCGTCTCGATTTCTGCAATCTGGACGTCAACGATGTAAGCGCCTTTACCCGTCTGGGTGAAATGCTGGACCAGGAAAATCGCGTCACCATTAACTATTTCGCCATGCCGCCAAGCACCTTCGGCGCCATCTGCAAAGGTCTGGGCGAAGCGAAGCTGAACGCCAAACCGGCGCGCGTGGTGATGGAGAAGCCGCTGGGTACGTCGCTGGCAACCTCGCGTGAAATCAACGACCAGGTGGGCGAGTTCTTTGAGGAGTGTCAGGTTTACCGTATTGACCACTATCTGGGTAAAGAGACGGTTCTGAACCTGCTGGCGCTGCGTTTTGCCAACTCCCTGTTTGTGAACAACTGGGACAACCGCACTATCGACCACGTGGAAATTACCGTGGCGGAAGAAGTGGGCATCGAAGGCCGCTGGGGCTACTTCGACCAGGCCGGCCAGATGCGTGACATGATCCAGAACCACCTGCTGCAAATTCTGTGCATGATTGCCATGTCTCCACCGTCAGATCTGACGGCCGACAGTATTCGTGACGCCAAAGTGAAAGTGCTGAAATCACTGCGCCGTATTGACCGCTCCAACGTGCGTGAGAAAACCGTGCGCGGCCAGTACACCGCAGGTTTTGCCCAGGGGAAAAAAGTCCCTGGCTATCTGGAAGAAGAGGGCGCGAACAAGTCCAGCAACACCGAGACGTTTGTGGCGATCCGCGTGGATATCGACGACTGGCGCTGGGCCGGCGTGCCGTTCTACCTGCGTACCGGGAAACGTCTGCCGGCAAAATGCTCCGAAGTGGTGGTCTACTTCAAAAATCCGGAACTGAACCTGTTCAAAGAATCCTGGCAGGAACTGCCGCAGAACAAACTGACCATCCGTTTACAGCCGGACGAGGGTGTGGATATTCAGATCCTGAACAAAGTGCCGGGTCTTGATCACAAACACAACCTGCAAACCACCAAACTCGACCTGAGTTACTCTGAAACTTTCAACCAGACGCATCTGGCCGATGCTTACGAGCGCCTGCTGCTGGAAACCATGCGTGGTATCCAGGCGCTGTTCGTCCGCCGCGATGAAGTGGAAGAGGCGTGGAAGTGGGTCGACTCAATCACCGAAGCGTGGGCAGCCGACCAGGACGCGCCAAAACCGTATCAGGCGGGAACATGGGGACCTGTCGCCTCCGTTGCGATGATCACCCGTGATGGCCGCTCCTGGAACGAGTTTGAATAACCCCCATCTCTAGCCCAAAGGTGTTATTTTACCGGTAACATGATCTAACACAGCAAGTGGCATAATTTTTAATCTTTTAAGCTCCGCGTGGATTCACCCGCGGAGCTTTTTTTATTACACTCCCTTCAGACATTTTGCCCCTGTGCTCCGGATATCAGGCGTTTCAGCGTTGTTAACAACCGTCAGAAACTGTGTAAACTCCCGAGCCTGGACAGATAAATTAGAGGAGCTTTTATGAATCCGACATTGTTACGCGTAACACAACGCATCGTTGAACGCTCGAAAGAGACCCGTGCTGCCTACCTTGCCCGCATCGAACAGGCGAAGAGTGAAACGGTCCATCGCTCACAGCTGGCCTGCGGGAATCTGGCCCACGGCTTTGCCGCCTGCCAGCCTGGTGATAAAGACGCGCTGAAAAGCATGCTGCGTAACAATATCGCCATCATTACCTCCTATAACGACATGCTTTCAGCCCACCAGCCGTATGAGGTTTACCCGTCTATCATCCGCAATGCGCTGCACAGCGTGAACGCGGTGGGCCAGGTTGCAGGCGGCGTGCCGGCCATGTGTGATGGCGTGACTCAGGGACAGGACGGTATGGAGCTGTCTCTGTTGAGCCGCGAAGTGATCGCCATGTCGGCGGCAGTGGGCCTCTCTCACAATATGTTTGATGGCGCGCTCTACCTGGGCGTATGCGACAAAATCGTCCCGGGGCTGGTGATGGCCGCGCTGTCGTTTGGCCATCTGCCAGCGATTTTTGTGCCGTCAGGCCCGATGGCAAGCGGTCTGCCAAACAAGGAAAAAGTCCGTATCCGCCAGCTGTATGCCGAAGGAAAAGCGGACCGTCAGGCGCTGTTGGAAGCGGAAGCCGCGTCCTATCACGCGCCGGGCACCTGTACGTTCTACGGTACGGCTAACACCAACCAGATGGTGGTGGAGTTTATGGGGATGCAGCTACCGGGCTCGTCGTTCATCCAGCCGGATGCGCCACTGCGTAAAGCGCTGACCGAAGCCGCAGCCCGTCAGGTGACGCGCCTGACCGGTAACGGCAACGAGTGGATGCCAATGGGCAAAATGGTGGATGAAAAAGTCATCGTCAACGGGATTGTCGCCCTGCTGGCGACCGGCGGTTCAACCAACCATACCATGCACCTTGTCGCGATGGCGCGCGCGGCGGGCATTCTGATCAACTGGGATGACTTCTCCGAGATCTCCTCCGTGGTACCGCTGATGGCGCGTCTGTACCCGAACGGTCCGGCGGACATTAACCACTTCCAGGCCGCGGGCGGCGTGCCGGTGCTGATGCGCGAGCTGCTGAAAGGCGGCCTGCTGCATGAGGATGTCAACACGGTGGCGGGCTTTGGCCTGCATCGCTATACCCTTGAGCCGTGGCTGAACAACGGTGAGCTGGACTGGCGCGAGGGGGCGAGCAACTCGCTCGATCCTCAGGTTATCGCGACCTTCGAACAGCCGTTCTCTCCTCACGGCGGCACCAAAGTGCTGAGCGGTAACCTTGGGCGTGCCGTAATGAAAACTTCTGCCGTGCCGGAAGAGAATCAGGTTATCGAAGCCCCGGCGGTGGTGTTTGAAAGCCAGCACGACGTTTTACCTGCCTTCGACGCGGGTCTGCTTGATAAAGACTGCGTAGTCGTGGTGCGTCATCAGGGACCAAAAGCGAACGGGATGCCAGAATTACATAAACTTATGCCGCCGCTTGGTGTATTATTGGACCGCCGTTTCAAAATTGCGCTGGTGACCGATGGACGCCTCTCGGGGGCATCCGGTAAAGTGCCTTCAGCGATTCATGTCACCCCGGAAGCCTACGACGGCGGCCTGCTGGCGAAAGTCCATGATGGAGACATGATCCGCGTTAACGGTCAGACAGGCGAGTTAACCCTGCTGGTGGACGAAGCAGAGCTGACGGCGCGTCAGCCACATATTCCTGACCTGAGCGCATCCCGAGTGGGTACCGGACGCGAGATGTTTGGTGCGTTGCGTGAGAAACTCTCCGGTGCGGAGCAGGGCGCAACCTGTATTACGTTTTAAGACGACTTGATTTTAACGATCTGGCGAGAGAAAACTCTGATGAAAAACTGGAAAACAAGTGCAGAAGCAATCCTGACTACTGGCCCTGTCGTGCCGGTTATTGTGGTAAACAAACTGGAGCACGCTGTCCCAATGGCGAAGGCGCTGGTTGCGGGTGGCGTTCGTGTTCTGGAAGTGACCCTGCGTACTGCCTGTGCGATGGATGCGATTCGCGCTATCGCCAAAGAAGTGCCGGAAGCGATCATCGGTGCTGGTACGGTTCTGAATGCGCAGCAGCTGGCGGAAGTGACCGAAGCGGGCGCACAGTTTGCCATCAGCCCGGGCCTGACCGAGCCGCTGCTGAAAGCCGCAACCGAAGGTACTATTCCGCTGATCCCGGGTATCAGCACCGTTTCTGAATTGATGCTGGGCATGGACTACGGCCTGAAAGAGTTTAAATTCTTCCCGGCTGAAGCGAACGGCGGCACCAAAGCGTTGCAGGCGATTGCAGGCCCATTCTCCCAGGTGCGTTTCTGCCCAACGGGCGGCATCTCTCCGGCCAACTACCGCGACTACCTGGCGCTGAAAAGCGTGCTGTGCATCGGTGGCTCCTGGCTGGTTCCGGCGGATGCGCTGGAAGCAGGCGACTGGGATCGCATTACTAAACTGGCTCGCGAAGCGGTAGAAGGCGCGAAACAGTAACAAATGCTCAATGCATAAAGCAGGCCCTCTGGCCTGATGCTGGTCACTTTATGTGACCAGCATGTATAAGTTCTTCTTCTTCTTCCCACAAACATTTTTAATATCCCTAACCCCCAGGCGTATCATTCTTCATTATTAAATAATCCCTCACTTATATACTTGATGAATAATTCATTCTTAATTTATCTGTGATGAGATTGTCTGGGCTCTTTTTATTTATTTTGTGAATAATGTTACTTCCTTTGAGTCAATTCAACTTGAGGTTGGGTATTTTAATTGGAGAACGATAGGTGTATTGTTTTTAATAAACGGAACGTTTGTTAAAAGGATAGATAATAATGTCAGGGGAATCTGAGGTGGCTCAACGGCGGGACACGTTAAACAGATACTTATTGTATTTCCCGCGTAGCAAAAATGTTATTTCTGATGTTCATTCTTTTACAGGAAAAGAGATATTAAGCGAGCCTTATCGCTATACCATTCGCTTTACCAGTCCGGATCAAAACATTGCCATTAATGCTGTTCTTAATCAAAGGGCTGAGTTTATTCTGCGTGCACCCAATCTGGAAGCCTCATGGCATGGGCAAACCTCCTGGCTGCCGGTTCGCCAGATTAATGGCACGATCACCCAATTTTCCCGGCTGATGTCTTCAGGTGACGAAGCACTGTATGAATGCGTGCTGGAGCATGAGCTGGCGCTGCTGGATCAAAATTACCGTTCTGCGGTTTACATGAACATGACAGTCCCGGAGCTCGTTACAAAGCTGATGAAGGACAGTGGTCACTTTGACGGCTACAACATTGATTTTGACCAACTGAGCCACAGTTATCCACGACGGGAAATGATCGTTCAGTGGAAAGAAACCGATTTGCGGTTCATCCGTCGGCTGCTAGCAGAGATAGGGATCTGGTTCCGTTTTGAGAATCACAACAAAGTGAAAACGGAAACCGTCGTTATTTTTGGGGATTCTGCGCGTCGTTACAACTTCAGCGACAAACAGATGCCTTATGTCCGACATTCAGGCATGACCAGTTATAACGAATACATCACCGATCTGGAGGAGCAGCACGGCCTGATCCCAAAAAATGTGTTGGTTCGCACCTATAACTACCGTGACCCGCAATCGCCGCAGACGGATAAGACCGTTAAAACGAGCGATATTCCCGAAGGTGTAACGACAGGCCAACACTATCACTATGCCGATCACTATCTTGCTGCGGGGGATTTTCACGGTGAAGAGGCGGAAACCGCCGCATTTTACGCCCGTCTGCGTTATGAACGCCTGTTGAACGGACAGAGTGTTCTGGGGGCGACAACCAGCGATCCCGAGCTTCAGCCAGGCATTATGTTTTATCCTGCAGGGCCTGTACCTGACGGGTTTAAGTCCGGGTTTGTGATAAATGCGATGACTATCCGCGGCAGCCGTGCTGAACACTATCGCGCCGTACTTTCTGGGATCCCCTATATCCACGGCTATAGCTTCCGTCCTGAATACATATCCCGGCCGGTGATAGCCGGAACGGTGCCCGCCAGAGTGATGGCTATCGGGGGAGATAAAACCTATGCCGGAATTGATGCGGTTGGACGCTACCGGGTTAAGTTCGATTTTGACCTTGATGAAAAACGGGTCGGATTTGAAAGCGCCCTGGTACGCCTCGGCAGGCCGTACGCCGGTGACACTTTTGGTATTCACTTTCCGTTGCTGGAGGGGACTGAAGTTGCCGTCGGTTTTGAAGGCGGCGACCCGGACAGACCTTTTATCGCCCATGTCATGCACGACGGCAGCCACCCGGATTTAGTCACAAACCGTAACGATACCCGAAACGTGATCCGCACGGCCGCGTTGAACAAGATCCGTCTTGAAGATCGTCGCGGGCAGGAACACATCAAAATCTCTACCGAGTACGGCAAAGGGCAAGTGAGTGTGGGCCACCTGGTTGATGCTGAGGGCAAAAAGCGCGGGGAAGGTGTGGAGGCTCGCACCGACGACTGGATGGCGCTGCGTGCTGCCAAAGGCGTGATGATCACCACGGAAGCACAGCCCCGCGCGGGGGGTAAGCAACTGGATATGACAGCGGCTATTGCACAACTCGAAAAGGCGTTATCGCTGGCGATGACCCTACAACAAAGTGCGCTTACGGCAGGTGCGAGTAATGTGGAAACCGATCGGCAAAATGCGCTCAGCCAGACGCTGAGTCATCTCGCGGAGCCCGGTATTTTGGCATATGGAAAAAGTGGAATTGCGCAGGTTACGCCGGACAGCCTGCAATTGTCAGCCGGGAAAGACCTGATTGCCACAGCGGGCGGGAATGCCAGCGTGAATGTGGTGAAAAAATTCTCGCTGGCCGTAGGGGAAAAACTGTCGCTGTTTACCCGCAAACTCGGCATCCAGATGATTGCCGGTGCGGGGGATATTACGACGCAGGCGCAGCGGGGCGAAATGCACATGCTGTCGCAGCAGGATTTCACGCTGACGAGCACCGCCGGGAAAATGAACGGCAGTGCCAGAAAGGGAATGCAGTTTGTCTGCGGGGGCGGCGGGATCCGGATCAGCCCGACCGGACTGGTCACGATTTTCTCGCCGACGGGCATTGAGCTCAAAGCGCCGAGCCTGAAATACGACGGTCCGGAAAGTGTGTCGGTACCGACGCCATCCTTTGAGAAAGGCGCCTTTAAACTTCGCTACAAACTGCACGCCGGCGATGATCCGGAGCAAATTCTGGCAAACAAAAAATTCAGGCTGACCAGTGCATCCGGACAGGTGGTGGAAGGCGTGACGGACAGCTGCGGTCGTTCACCCCTGCTCGATGCTGACGACCTCGACAGCTATAAAATGGAGATAATGGAATGACGGAGGCGAAGACAAAACCCTACGCTCCACGGGTGGTATCAGAAGGCGATATTCCGGTACACAAAACCCTGGGCGAAGTCGCCCAGACGCGCAACGTCGGGATACCGCGTCCGATGCCCGGCATTGTGATCCTCGTCCATGGCGTGAACGACGTGGGTGAAGCTTACCAGAATCAGGAGAAAGGAATACTTGTCGGGCTGGGTAAGCGACTCAACCGGCAGGATTTTTACGCCCACGAATGGAAAGACTACAGAATTATCACTCCCGGGCGTTCCCCCATCATCCCGTTTTGCTGGGGATATAAACCGGTTACGCATGCTGACTACCGGGCGGACCAGAAGCGCTACCGGGAGGAAGTCGGGAAGCTGAGTGACAAAGCGCATCTGCCCTATGATGCGTACCAGGAAGATAACGAGACGAATAAAAAGTCGCTGGGTAATGACGGGAAAGGGCCGTTTCAGTACCAGAACGATAACTTTAAAAATGCACTTGATACGAGTTTTGCCAAGGGGGGCGGGACCTTTGCCAACGCAACGACGACGATCCCGGATATGCTGGGACCCGGCGCCGGTGGCTTCGGCGTTGCCGCTGCGGGATTTGCCTCGCTGCACTTCAATGATGGCGATTTTACCCATCCCATTTATGAAAACCCGCACCGCATTTACCAGTTTTTTGCCGCTCAACGGCTGGCGGATTTGATTATTCAGGTTCGAAGTGAGCCGATTACGGCGAAAGATGTGATTAACATTGTGGCCCATAGTCAGGGCACGATTATTACTATGCTGGCAAATATGCTGGTGAAACAGGCCGGGTATGCTCCGGTAAACTGTGTGATTCTTAATCACTCACCGTATTCTCTTGAGTCGCGCGTGGCTGAAAATATTCAGCCGGGTTATCAACAGACCGACGATGCCAGACAGCAGACATTTAAAAATTTCTGTCGCCTGATGCATACGCAATGGAAAGGTGGCGGGAAAATGGCCGAGAGCGAATTGCTGGCCCTGGAGGCCTCCTGTACCCTGCGTAAACCTTCCGATAATCCGCTACGAACGGATGACAGATATTGCCGAAGCAACGACGGTAAAGTGTATAACTACTTTTGCCCGAATGATGGCGTCGTGTCGCTGGAGAATGTGCAGGGGGTTGGCTGGCGGGGCATTCCTCAGAATATTGCCAGTGATATACCGAATCTGTTTCAGCGCGTGTTTTACCAGCATGGTGAAGTAGGAAACATCCCTGATGCTAACCCCTTTGACTTACCGCCGCGAAATGAGGGGGATGCAAAATATGCCTTTCTCACGAACGCCAGTTACAGCGCTCGCGATGTGGTGATAAATGGTGAGGAGTTACCGGAACCTTTTATTTTCAAACTTCAGGGGGAGAATAATCACCCGGATAACGATCCTAAAACCAGTGATAAACCGTATACCTATTATGTCGATCCGGACAGCCCGGACGCCTACATTTCCTATTCCGCCAAAGCCAGCGCCATTAAGCGCACAGTAACGACAACCTTTGCTGTGAACCGCTATCAAAATATTGGCTGGCAGCCTGGTCACGTTTTATCTGCTTCAGAGCTTAAAGAAGAGAGTTTTGAACGCAAGCATGAAGTTATTTATGGTGAGGTGTCAGGTTCGCGTGATTTTCAGTTAGTTACCCTTACCTGGAAGAAAACACCGGAAGAACTGCAAGCGGAATGGCAGAAAATTGACCCGGTAGGCTACAGCCAGCACTCCTCTACTGTGATGAGCGAATTTGTGCCATCGCACGCTATGGCGTTTGATTTGGCTATTGGGCAGTGCAAATCATTCGATTATCAGGCGGGGAAATTTTGGGAAGGGTTGCTACATCGGGCAGACTGGCGCGATCCGCAGAACGGTTATCCTGCCGCTAAAGAATATTACCGTACCGGAATGCTAGATGAACAGCGTACGAAATGGTTTATGAATAAGCCTGATGAGGTGCTTCCAAAAGGGGAGTACGGTGTGGAAAACCACTTTAATAATGCCTCGCCAGCCATGCCGTCACGCGAACTGTCCATCAGAAATCATGATGTGGCAAATTTGCAATGGGATATGCCAAAGCCCATGAGTGATAGTCAACTTGCTTAAGGATAGAGCATGAAAATATTTTTTATCGGCCTGACGACCTTAGCTGTTTTGCTTGTGACCGGATGCCTGGCTAAAGAACCGCCGACGCAGGTAGTTTATCGATTCGATGATCATCGTTATCTCGAACTGAAAGGGTGGGATTGTGAAGGCGAACTCTGGTACACGGATACTAAGCGAGGCATTCACACCGAACCAGTTAGTCAGTTTTATCGACTCTTTACCCGTAAATTTATTCATCCATCAGAGCGATATATAGCACTGACGGGATGGGGAGTGAGTGGATTCATAGTATCTAAGGACTATGGGAAAACGTGGCGCTCAGTAGCGTTTTCACCAAATCATAATGAACCCAATGGTGATGACTACGCGCCGTATGAGGATATTATTTCTTTCACCGTCGTCAACGATCAGGGCTTTTTACTGACCAAACACCGGCTGTATATGTCATCAAAGCCATTTGAAGACCCGCGCATTCTGCCCGGTGGGCCGGGGATTACCTATACCGTGGATGACGGAATGGGAAATAAAGTAAGCGATACGCTGGACCCCCGTTTCCCTGGCTGGGCCTGGGGAATGGTCTATATGACTAAGCAGGGGCTTAAGCACAGCACACAGCAATTTAAGGCTAACTGGCAAGATTTACCCGACAGCGTACCCGAAGTGAAGGGGTACACCGGCTGGGATCATATGCGCTGTGATATGGATGCGGGGCGATAACTGATGAAAGGATTATGTACCGTTCTCGCAGCTACGTCCGTTGTGCTGGCAACCGAATGCCAGGCGAAAGAACCGCCGACACAGGTTGTTTACCGGTTCGATGATCATCGTTATCTCGAACTGAAAGGCTGGGATTGCGAAGGTGAACTCTGGTTTAGCGATACTAAGAAAGGTATCCATTCACAAATTGCCAGTCAGTTTTATCGAATCTTCACCAAAAAATTCGTGCATCCTTCAGAGCACTATCTTGCTATTCCGTGGTGGGGAAATGTTACTGGTGGTTTTTCAGTATCAAAAGACTATGGGAAAACGTGGGAAAGAGGTGGTGCATCT
This sequence comes from Enterobacter hormaechei subsp. hoffmannii, assembly GCF_001729745.1. GTDB lineage: Bacteria > Pseudomonadota > Gammaproteobacteria > Enterobacterales > Enterobacteriaceae > Enterobacter > Enterobacter intestinihominis. Next base: position 2,662,744 of record NZ_CP017186.1, on the reverse strand, counting down.
ATGTCACCAGGGAGCAATGAACCTGATGGAAGTAACGCTCCTTATTATGATGATGTCATATCTTTCACCGTCGTCAACGATCAGGGCTTTTTACTGACCAAACACCGGTTGTATATGTCATCAAAACCATTTGAAGACCCGCGCATTCTGCCCGGTGGGCCGGGGATTGCCTATACCGTGGATGACGGAATGGGAAATAAAGTAAGCGATACGCTGGACCCCCGTTTCCCTGGCTGGGCCTGGGGAATGGTCTATATGACTAAGCAGGGGCTTAAGAACAGCACGCAGCAATTTAAGGCTAACTGGCAAGATTTACCCGACAGCGTACCCGAAGTGAAGGAGTACACCGGCTGGGATCATATGCGCTGTGATATGGATGCGGGAAAATAGGGAGATAAAGCGATGAAAGGCGTCATTAGGTTAAACGATCCGCTGATAAGCGGAGGAAAAGTCACTAAGGCCTCTGGGGCAGACTTTATGGGTCAGCCCGTGGCCTTGAAAGATGATCTTGCGCAGTGTCCGCTCCATAAAGGGACGTTCCCAATCACTGAATGTCACCCAACCTGGACCATGCATGGCCGTGGGGTTGTGGTAGATGGCTGTCGCGCGGCGTGTGGATGTGAAATCAAAAGTACCTTACCTGTGGCGGGAGCTTCGTAATGCGCGCGTGGTGGTTATACAAAAAACAGCCAGACTCGGTTTCCACTGTGCCAGTCGTCATGATTGTTTTCCTCTATGTGATAGCCGTCGCAATGGGCCTCGCGATCCGGGCTCTAACCTGGCCTGAACAGGAACACGTTACGGCTCTCTTTTTTGTGCCTTCAGTTATTCTGCCCATCTGTGTTGTGTCGTTATTAGTTTTTACAAGTTTCATATTTCATGACGCCAACATTCATTATGCTGAAACCCGAAAATTCATAGCAAAAGAGCAGGAGATTAATTTAAAGGCGTATGCGCGGAAAAATATGGCTATCGCAGCATGGTCTTCAATAACCCCCCTGGAGCAACCCGCGCTGAATATGTTGAAACTGGAAGGCGAATTTCCGCTGGCACCGAAAACGCCGGTTAACATTCAGCTGGAAGATCGCTTCGACCAGACCAGGAATGAACAGATGTTTTACCGCTTACTGGACCCGATGGCAGAAAAATTGAAGGGCTATAACTACCGTATTTTTGAAACCGTTGTCTGGGTTCGCGGAGGGAGTGGATCCTGCATTGATGAACTGAGACGCACTCTGGAGCGGTTGGGTATTGAAACGGCCAGCACGTGTAAAATTGAGTACAGCACAGAATGCCCTGACTACGCGATCGTTAGCCAATGGATGAACTTATCTGATTACAGAGTTGAAAACCGGCTGATTGTTATCGTTCATTTACATGAAGAAAGCGGCGAATCAAAGAGCATGGAAAATGCATGTGCATTCCTGTTGACCAGTCATTATGTCCGGGAGGAGGGCGAAAAACCGGTATATTTATATCAGCCTATGTCTGATGTGACCGATGTAGAGGACAAAATGGCGGTCTTCCTTGAGACGGGTTCGGTACTTACGCCGAAAAATCTCTGGTATACCGGGCTGTCCCGTATTGAAAAATATCCATTAATGCAGGCACTGGACAAAAAAGCGCTCACGGTGGAACGGCTGGATATCGATGCCTCTCTGGGCGCAAAGAGTGCCGGGTATCGGTGGCTGGCTCTGGCATTTGCGGCGGATGCGGTAAAATATGCCCAGGGGGAGCAACTGGTAGCTTATTCAGACAAAAACAAATTTTGTATTACTGCGCTTTCCTCCATGAAGACAGCTATCCCAAAAAAACTTACCTGGTGTAACTGGAGTAATCCCCTTTATCCTGCGGGGATGGCGGCTTTATTCTGCGTGTTATCCCTCATTGCCTATCGTATCAGTTTCCTGGCGCAAAACGATCCGCCAGCAATCTGGGAACTGATTGCGAGCATAATCATTCCCTTCGTTATTTTTATAGGCCTCGGTAGTTTTGTTTTCATCTCGAAAACGAATGAAGCCTACGAGGACATGGAATACGAATGGAAGCGATAGAAACGAAACAACGTTAATCATGCTATGTGGCTGGTCGCTTACTTGACCAGCCTTTAGTTATTTACCCTGTCACTTTCACCGCAGTGGCCGCTTTTTTCGCTCTCGCGACGGCTTCGTCCACGTTTTCCCCGGTCGCTAATGCCACGCCCAGACGACGGCTTCCGTCGATCTCCGGTTTGCCGAACAGCCGAACCTGCAAGCCTGCGCCTACCGCACCTTCGACGTTATCAAAGGTGACATTCTGGCTGGTCAGTTGCGGCAGGATCACCGCCGAGGCTGCCGGGCCGTACTGACGGATGCCGCCAACCGGCAGGCCGAGGAAAGCACGTACGTGCAGCGCGAACTCAGAGAGATCCTGCGAAATCAGCGTGACCATCCCGGTATCGTGCGGGCGAGGGGAGACTTCGCTGAAGATCACCTCGTCGCCGCAAACAAACAATTCCACGCCGAACAGGCCGTAGCCGCCCAGCGCCAGCACCGTTTTGCGGGCGATCTCCTGCGCGCGTGCCAGCGCCAGCGCGCTCATTCGCTGCGGCTGCCAGGATTCGCGATAATCGCCGTCTTCCTGGCGATGACCAATCGGGTCGCAGAAATAAACACCGTCCACGGCGCTGACGGTGAGCAGGGTAATTTCAAAATCAAACTTCACTACACCTTCTACGATGACGCGCCCGGCACCGGCACGGCCGCCCTGCTGGGCATAGTCCCAGGCCTTGTCCAGCGTGCTGCTGTCGCGGATAAAGCTCTGCCCTTTGCCAGAGGAGCTCATTACCGGCTTAATGATGCACGGGTAGCCAATCTCCTCTACGGCCTGGAGAAACGCAGCTTTATCCCCGGCAAAACGGTAGCTGGAGGTCGGGAGCTGTAATTCTTCTGCCGCCAGGCGACGAATGCCTTCCCGGTTCATGGTCAGTTTTGCCGCTGTGGCACAGGGCACCACGCGCTGGCCTTCCTGTTCAAGGGCAACCAACATCTCAGTGGCAATGGCCTCAATTTCAGGTACCACGAAATCCGGTTTTTCGTCGGCAATTAACGCCCGCAGGGCATTACCGTCAAGCATATCGATGACGTGCGAGCGATGCGCGACGTGCATGGCGGGCGCATTCGCATAACGGTCCACCGCAATCACTTCCACACCCAAACGCTGGCATTCAATGGCCACTTCTTTACCCAGTTCACCCGATCCCAACAGCATGACGCGCGTCGCGGCAGGACGCAGCGCAGTTCCTAAACGAGTCATAAAAATCCCCCTGAAAAAGATGCGGGCAGTATAAACGAAAACGTTTGCGTATGTCTTGTATAGGGATAACCCGGACAGGGGAGAAATTTGCGCTTCTTTAGCACTGACAGACATTTCCTGACACCCGCTCGCTTAGGCTGTGAAGGTTACGCACTGTTACGTGAGGAAAAATATGTCAGGCTGGATGAATCAACTGCAATCCCTGTTGGGACAAAAAGGCTCGTCGTCCGGCGAGCAGGGTCTGAGCAAGCTGCTTGTGCCGGGTGCGCTCGGCGGGCTGGCCGGTTTGCTGGTTGCCAATAAATCATCGCGGAAACTGCTTACCAAATACGGTACCGGCGCGCTGCTGGCGGGCGGAGGGGCTATTGCAGGCTCCGTCTTATGGAACAAATACAAAGACAAGGTGCGCAACGCGCATCAGGATGAACCGCAGTACGGGAAGCAGGTTTCGCCGTTAGATTTACGTACCGAGCGCCTGATCCTCGCCCTGGTCTTTGCAGCCAAGAGCGACGGACATATTGATGCCAGTGAACGTGCCGCGATTGAACAGCAGATGCGGGAAGCGGGCGTTGAGGAGCAGGGCAGGGCGCTGGTGGCGCAGGCCATCGAACAGCCGCTCGATCCGCAGCGGCTGGCGCAAAGTGTGAAAAACGAAGAAGAGGCGCTGGAACTCTATTTTCTGAGCTGTGCTGCCATCGATATCGATCACTTTATGGAGCGCAGCTACCTGAACGCCCTGGGTGATGCGCTGAAGATCCCACAGGACGTTCGTGAGGGAATTGAGCAGGATATTCAGCAGCAGAAGCAGACCCTCGCGGGCTAGAAGGCCATGTTTCGCTTGCATCATACGCGTGTTTTGCCAACCTTATAGGATGTAAAACGAAAAAGTAAGAATGCCATGCCTCCAAAAGCCCGACGTACTCCTTATGCGATCACCACGCATGGCGATACGCGTATCGATAACTACTACTGGCTGCGGGACGATTCTCGTTCCGGGCCAGAGGTGCTCGACTATCTGCACGAGGAAAACGACTATGGCCGCCAGGTCATGGCCAGCCAGCAGGCGCTTCAGGATCAGCTCCTGAACGAAATGGTGCAGCGTATCCCCCAGCGTGATGTCTCTGCCCCGTGGTGCAAAAACGGTTATCGCTATCGCCATATTTATGAGCCGGGAAACGAATATCCCATCTACCAGCGCCAGTCTGTGCTGAGCGCCGAGTGGGACGAATGGGAGATCCTGCTGGATGCTAACAAACGTGCTGCCCACAGTGAGTTTTATACGCTGGGCGGCATGTCCATTTCCCCCGATAACGCCATTATGGCGCTGGCTGAGGATTACCTCTCCCGCCGCCAGTACGGTTTGCGTTTCCGCAATCTTGAAACGGGAAACTGGTATCCCGAAATGCTGGATAATGTCTCCCCCGATTTCGTCTGGGGTAACGATTCAGAAACGGTTTACTACGTTAAAAAGCATGCCTCAACGCTGCTGCCTTATCAGGTCTGGCGTCATACGGTGGGGACCGATTCCGCCGACGATGAGCTTGTGTATGAAGAAAAAGACGAGACGTTCTACGTCAGCCTGCATAAAACCTCGTCTCGCCACTACGTGATTATCTTCCTTGCCAGCGCCACCACCTCTGAGGTGCTGCTGCTGGATGCCGAACTGCCGGATGCCCAGCCGTTATGCTTCCTGCCGCGCCGTAAAGATCATGAGTACAGTCTGGATCACTTCCAGCACAGCTTTTACCTGCGTTCGAACCGCGAGGGCAAAAACTTTGGCCTTTATAAAACCAAAGTGCGCGATGAACGGAAGTGGGAAGTGTTAATTCCTGCGCGCGATCAGGTGATGCTGGAGGGGTTCACCCTGTTTACCGACTGGCTGGTGGTGGAAGAGCGTCAGCGCGGACTGACCAGTATCCGCCAAATCAACCGCAAAACCCGCGAAGTGGTGGGCATTGCGTTCGATGACCCGGCTTACGTGACGTGGATCGGCTTTAACCCGGAACCGGAATCGTCCCGCCTGCGGTACGGCTATTCGTCAATGACTACCCCGGACACGTTGTTTGAGCTGGATATGGACACCGGGCAGCGTCAGGTGATTAAACAGGCGGAGGTCCGGGGATTTGAGTCGGAAAATTATCGCAGTGAACACCTGTGGGTGACCGCGCGCGACGGCGTTGAAGTCCCCGTGTCTCTCGTCTACCACAAGGATCACTTCAACAAAGGTAAAAACCCCATCCTCGTCTACGGTTACGGCTCCTACGGATCCAGCATGGACGCCGATTTCAGCAGCAGCAGGCTGAGCCTGCTCGACCGCGGTTTTGTTTATGCGATTGCCCATATTCGCGGCGGCGGCGAGCTGGGTCAGCACTGGTATGAAGACGGAAAATTTCTCAAAAAGAAAAATACCTTCAATGACTACCTTGATGTCTGCGATGCGCTGATCGCGCAGGGTTATGGCGATCCGCAACTCTGCTTTGGCATGGGGGGCAGCGCCGGAGGCATGTTAATGGGAGCCGTGGTAAACCAGCGGCCTGAACTGTTTAAAGGCGTTATCGCTCAGGTGCCGTTTGTGGACGTGGTGACGACCATGCTGGACGAAACCATTCCGCTGACCACCGGGGAGTTTGAGGAGTGGGGGAACCCGCAGGATGAAACCTATTACCGCTACATGAAAGAGTACAGCCCGTACGATAACGTCGAGGCGAAAGCCTATCCGCATATGCTGGTGACCACCGGCCTGCACGATTCCCAGGTGCAGTACTGGGAGCCCGCGAAATGGGTGGCGAAGCTGCGTGAGCTAAAAACTGACGATAATCTGCTGCTGCTGTGTACCGATATGGACTCGGGGCACGGAGGGAAATCAGGGCGATTTAAATCCTATGAAGGGGTGGCGCTGGAGTACGCCTTTTTGATTGGCCTGGCGCAGGATACGCTGCCAGGCCGCGCGGGAACTCAGGCTTCGCCTAAATAATGCTTCAGCGTCAGGCGCAGTTCCGGGCTCATTCTGTCGAGGTTGTTGTACAGCCAGCGCAGATAGCCCGGATCGTTGTCCGCCACTTCCGATACCGGTTTTCCACGATATTTACCGAACGTGAAGGTGGTCAGTAGGGCGGGGCGGCCGGTAATGGTCGCCATATCGTCCGGCGTCCAGCCGGAAGTATTCATGATATCTATCAGAAGCGCTGCGGTGATGTAGCAGTCATAGAGGGCGCGGTGATGATGCAGCCCTTCCGGCGTCCGCACGCTTAGTTTGCGCGACTTATACAGCGCCATATTGCTGTATTTGATCCCCGGCCACAGACGGCGCGCCAGCTTCATGGTGCAAATCCATTCACCGGGCATCTCCGGCAGCACGCGGCGGTCAAAGCTGGCGTTATGGGCGACATACCACTGGCTACCGTGGTAAAGAGGGATGATCTCTTCAATCCACGGCTTATCCGCCACCATCGATTCCGTAATGCGATGAATTGCCATCGCCTGCGCACTGATGGGACGGTCCGGGCGCACCAGGTGGCTCATTGGATTGACTATCTTTCCGTCAACCACGTCGACAGAGGCGACTTCCACAATTCCACCCTGCAAATCGCAGGTTTCGGTATCGATAACGCGCAGCATTGATCGCTCCTGATCCTAAAATGCCTAGCCTAATGGAATGATATCCCCTTGCCAACCCTGTCGGCCCAAAGAACCGGTTAACAGCAACTCTCCCTTATCGGCACGCACGATCAGCTGACCTTTTTCATCCCATAACGCGCTACCGCTGCGCGCGTTCGCCATTAATACCGCGATGGCGTACTTATGCGCGAAGCGTTGTAACGAACTGATGGATTGCCGCCAGCGTTGCTCACCCACCGCCAGGCTGCTGGTGAACAGCGTTGCCTCTGGGTCCAGTTCCGGGGCGTCAGCCTGATTATCAATGATGGTTAACCGTTTATTGCCAGGAATAACACCCGCACCGTTACCCTGCGGATAGCGCCGGATGGTCGACAGGTTAGGGGTGAAAAGCGCGAGTCCTTTCTGTTGCTGGAGCGTAATACCGGCAATCACCGTGATGAAACGTGACTGCGCCGCGTGAAGGAGGGGGGCAAGCTGCAAATCGTCAGGGGGTGGGGGTAAGGTTGTTCCGCCAGGGCCGGTAAGCGAAAGCTCCGGAAAGACGACTAAATCGCACCCATGCGAGGCAGCCTCGGCAATAAAGTGCAGGTGATGTTTTACGTGCTCATCAACACAGTTGTGCCGCGGAGCATACTGAGCTGCGGCAATAGTCCATCGTGACATCGTGACTTCCTTATACACTAAGTCGCTGGGATTTTAAGATTACACCTAAATTTATCAGGGTTTTCTTATCCTGCCACATAACGCGTAAGGAAGTGTAACGGGACGTTAAGCTTATTTAACTTTAGGTTCGTACGGCAGGCGCGAGAGATTAACGGAGGCGAGGCGATGCGCAATAAGACGTTCGCGGAACCAGTCGCGCAGATGCGCGGGTTGTTCACGCTCTACCACTTCAGCCACGACGGGCATGTTGTAACGCTCTTTGAATGCGACCCCCGCGGCGGCGAGATCGACATTCACTTTGTCCATCTCGTCCTGAGGAAGGGCGGCCAGGTTAACGTTCATTTCCTTCTCCTTTTTCTGCGGCGGCAACGTTACCGCGATTGTTCAACGATGACAAGGGAGCAAAGGATGTTCCTCGACTCGTTAATTATACAGAGTTATTCTTTAGCATTCAGGCATAACGAAAAGGAATGATTGTGATGCACTTTACCCCTTCCCGCGTCGCGTGTGCGCTGGTTTTTCTGCTCTCTTCGGCAATCGCGCCATCAGCTCTGGCCCATGCGCACCTTAAGCAACAATCCCCGCAGGAAAATACCGTCGCGACGGCACCCGACGTCATTACCCTGAATTTCTCGGAAGGCATTGAACCTGCCTTCAGCGGCGTCGTGGTGACGGACGCGCAGCAGCACAAAATCCAGACCGGCGCGGTGAAGCGTGACGAGAAGGATAACGCAAAGCTGATTGTTCCTCTTGAGAAACCGTTGACGACCGGCACCTATACGGTGGACTGGCATGTGGTCTCCGTGGACGGCCACAAAACCAAGGGCAGCTATCACTTTAGCGTGAAATAGTATGCTGGCCCTGAGCTACGTAGCGTTTCGCTTTATCCATTTTGTTGCGCTGATACTACTTTTCGGCAACGCGCTATACAGTGTCTGGTTTGCACCGTCTTCGTTGCAGCGCCTCATGACGCAGCGTTTCCAGCGCCAGCAGAATATCGCGGCCTTAATCAGCCTGATGGCTGCTCTGCTGATGTTCGGCCTGCAAAGTGGGTTAATGGGTAACGGCTGGGGGGATGTCATTCGCCCGGCGGTCTGGCGCAGCGTGCTGGGCACGCAGTTTGGTGGCGTCTGGCTGTGGCAAATGGTGCTGGCCGCTGTGACCGCGGGCGCTGCATGGCTTACCCCGCAAAAGGGCTCACGTCTATTACTGCTCGCGATGGGGCAACTGGTGCTGCTGGCGGGTGTGGGACATGCCGCGATGAACGGTGGCGCGCCGGGTGCGTTGCATCGTCTGAACCATGCGCTTCACCTGCTCTGCGCCGCCACCTGGGTGGGCGGTTTACTGCCGCTGCTGTTCTGTATGCGGCTGGCGAAAGGCCGCTGGCAGCCAGCCGCTATCTTTACCATGATGCGCTTCTCCCGCGTGGGGCATTATGCCGTGGCGGGCGTGCTGCTGACCGGGATAATCAATACGCTCTTTATTGTGGGCATAGACGTGCCGTGGGAAGCGCCTTATGTACGGCTGTTGTTGTTCAAATGTGCGCTGGTCATCATGATGGTGGCAATTGCGCTGGCGAATCGGTATTTTCTTGTGCCACGCTTTCGCCCTGATGCCGGGCGGGAACAACAGATTTTTATCAGGATGACACAGGCAGAAGTGGTGCTGGGCGCGCTGGTACTGGCGGCCGTCAGCCTGTTCGCGACCTGGGAACCCTTCTGACAAGGTTTAATAACTTATGAAAAAGACACTGCTTTCTCTTTTACTTCTCACCTGTGCCAGCAGTGCGCTGGCCGCGCCGCAGGTCATCACCGTCAGCCGGTTTGAAGTGGGTAAGGACAACTGGGCATTTAATCGTGAAGAGGTCATGCTCACCTGCCGTCCCGGTAACGCGCTGTATGTCATCAATCCCAGTACGCTCGTGCAGTATCCGTTAAATGACGTAGCGGAGCAGCAGGTTGCCAGCGGGAAAAGTAACGGACAGCCTGTCAGCGTGATCCAGGTGGATGACCCGGCAAACCCCGGGCAGAAGAAGAGTCTGGCACCGTTTATTGAGCGCGCTAAAAAGCTCTGCTAGCCGTCAGGTTTCCAGTAAAAAAAAACCGCAGGTGCTTGTAAAAGCTCTGCGGTTTTTCACATTTAGTGATGTTCTGACGCTTTTTTTCAGACCACTTTTACTGTGGACTGGAAAACCTGACGTCGTCATCTATTCTTAAAGGGCAAGGCGATTGAGCCTGCATTAATGCCAACTTTTAGCGCACGGCTCTCTCCCAAGAGCCATTTCCCTGGACCGAATACAGGAATCGTATTCGGTCTCTTTTTATCTGCATGAAAATAAACGATAAAATCCGGTTTTCGTCTCAGCAGAAGGTTCACTTCCTGTGCGCCTGCTTCAAACATACCACAACCCGGCAGGCGTAAGTCCAGTCCTTTTTGGCTGTTTTGTTAAATTTTTGTTTGTATTTTGCCTGAGACGACTGCGGGATTAATGCGCGCATGTACGGAAGCCGCAATATCATCAAGTAACGCAAAGCGGCGACGGTATTCGGCGCGTTTTTTGCTGGCAATCTCCTCCAGTGCTTTACGCTCCATCTGGAGCGGCAACTGCCAGCAGAAGGGGGAGAGTTTCTTTCCGTTCAGGCCTTCCCAGAACTCGTCGTAGCTGGCGTGAAAATGACGCCCTTTGCTCAGACGGTAGCGCAACGCGCGGAAAACATGGCCTTCATCGCTGACGGCAAAAATCGCGCTGATGTTCGAGCGTGAGGCAAGCTGGAAGATCACCTCCATCAGCACGCGTTTCGGGAAAAGCCCATGGCAGGCACGGGTTGCCTGCTTAATCACCTCCCGTGAAACATGACGACGTGGACCCTGGAGGCCGCCGATCACCAGCACCATACGGCCGTTACTGCGTGCGACACAGATCGTCAGGCTGGCAAGCAGCGTGTTGTCATTGTCATGCAGCCAAAGCGTGCTTTCGCCTTCACGTTCAGCCTTACCTGCGGACGAGGCGTGGACGGTATAGATTTCGCCGTTTTTTGCCTCGAACCGGACAACCGGCACCTCTTGCGGATTGGTCAGCGCGTGGGCGAGGGCGGTATTTGTCAGACTATCAATCCACTGATAGTGGCTGACGATAGCATCGGCCCGGTCGTTTGAGTTCAGGCCACGCATCAGATACTGGCGGTGAGTTTTGCTCGGCAAGGTAATTTGAGAGGTGAGCAGCCTGTCGAAATCATCGCGCCCGGATAGCGCCTCCAGCATGCGATGGGTGGAGGACCAGAATAAAAGCGAGCGCAGAAGGAACTTTAACCGGTAATCACGTTTGTGCCAGATTGGGCCGGGAACGCGTTTCCCTCTCACCAGTTCCGAAATAATATTTGTGCGATGCGGATAAAAAACATCGTTTTGCAGGTGTATGTTTGACACGTGAAAATCCCTCTTTTTATTCCGCACTATTTTAAAGGCCAGGGAATAAGGGATTAATAGCGCAGCGATCTTTATTTCCGGCTGGTTTATGGTTTGTTTGGATTCGCGATATCCAACGTCGGCTCATGACATTTTCTGTGGCAGCTATACTTCTTACAGGAGGCGTTATGTATCAGAAAATAGAGGGAGAACACTGGCGTCATGTCTGGGTTGTCAGCGATATTCATGGTTGCTATCAGTGGCTTATGGATGAGCTGAAACGACGGCATTTTAATCCTGCTTCGGATCTGCTTATCTCGGTGGGGGATATTATCGACCGCGGTCCCGACAGCGTGAAATGTTTACAGCTGATGCAGGAAAAGTGGTTTTATGCGGTACGCGGTAATCACGAGCAAATGGCGTTAGATGCGCTTGAAAATAATGATTTTAGTCTCTGGAAGATAAATGGCGGTAACTGGTTTACCGGGCTTACGGTCGCTCAACAAAAGCAGGCGAAGGATTTACTCGACGCGTGTCGGGGCTTACCGCACATTATTGAAATAACCTGCAAAAACGGTCTGAACGTGATTGCTCATGCGGATTATCCCGCCGCCGAATATGCCTGGCATAAGCCGGTAGATGCCCAGCGGGTGCTGTGGGATCGCGACCGGTTAATGGGCTTTATGGTGGGTAGAGGGCAGGGCATTAGCGGTGCGGATCACTTCTGGTTCGGACATACGCCTGTGGACAAGCGCTACGATTTCAACAATCTGCACTACATTGATACGGGAGCGGTGTTCGGGGGCTTTCTGACGCTGACGCAGCTTCAGTAATAAATAACCCGCCTTCGGGCGGGTTCTCTTTGGGTTATGCAAGACGCAAGACCCAGGCATCGGTTTTACTGTCGTAATGTTCACGGTACAGAACGGAATGTTCCCCATCAAGGATCGCCGGGACGCTGGTATCTGCATCCCAGGCGTCCAGTTGCATGCACAAATCCGGATCGGATTTGCAGGGAATACTTAACGTTCGTTCGCCTTGTGCTTCGCCGCGCAATTCAGCGTCGTCGATTTCAAAAGCGCCAATGCGTACGCTGGTTTTCGTCATAATGCTCTCCGGTTTGTTGCCCAAAATCTGGTATGACCAGTGCAGTCATCCATTTTTGATCCTAGACAAGGAGAGAGAAATCGCCAGTAAAAAAATGCGTTTTTTCAGTCAGTGCGGCTGTTACCGGTAAACAGGCGACCATCGCGTACCAGTTCACGCGGGTAGCTGTTTTTCAGCCGCGAGCCGACTTTTTTCGCCAGCCCGAGCGGATAGCCCTGATACGTCACGATGACTTCATCCTGTGACGGGCCGTCTTCCGGGTAAACGTCACGACCGCGATACCACTCTTCCGCTTCATGATGCGTCAGGGCGAAGGTGTTCTCATTGCCGGCCAGCGCAATGACCGCTTCGTGCTGCCAGCGATATCCTTTGTTGTGGATCTCCGCCAGGCGAATACCGAGGCGGGAGAAACGCACCTTACCAATCAGCGGTTCGATGTTGACCGGGAACAGCCACAGCTCTTTGTCACGCATCCAGAGGCGCAGGCTCTCATCCCAGTGCAGTCCCACTTTGCTGGCAGCCGCTTGCGCCTGTGCCGCCTCACGGCCTTTGACCGGCGTGAACGGGAAGTTGCCGACCTTAAACTTAGGGACAGGCAGCGGATCGACGGCGCGGGTTTTACGCAGTCGTGCGACAAAGAACCCCTCGCAATCGTAAATCTGCGGGAAGACGTGCAGGAAGCCTTCAGGGGTGGCCGCGTGACTGGCCGAATCGAAGAGGGTGTCCAGCGGCAGAAACTCGACGGCATCCGCATAGCGTTGCCTGAGCCACAGGCAGACGTCCTCGTTTTCATCGCGATTCAGCGTGCAGGTGGAGTAAACCAGCGTTCCACCGGGGCGCAGGGCATGAAACGCACTGTCGATCAGTCCACGCTGCGTGGCGGCGATCTCCAGGTTGCTTTCAACGGACCAGTTTTTTAACGCATCAGGATCTTTACGCACTACGCCTTCGCCGGAGCAGGGCGCGTCGAGCAGGATGGCATCAAAAGCTTCCGGCAAGGCAGCGCCAAACACGCGACCGTCGAAGTGTGTTAACGCGACGTTGTGGATCCCGCAGCGGCTGATATTGGCGTGCAGGACTTTGACGCGGCTGGCGGAAAATTCGTTGGCGAGGATCGCGCCGCGGTTGTTCATCCGGGCGGCAATTTGCGTGGTTTTAGAGCCCGGCGCCGCCGCGACATCCATCACCCGCTCAGGCTGGTTTCCGTCGGCAAACAGCGCGGCAACCGGCAGCATGGAGCTGGCTTCCTGAATATAAAACAGCCCGCTCAGGTGCTCGGCGGTGCTGCCGAGCGGCAGGCTCTCCTCGTCATCCCGCTCGATCCAGAACCCTTCCTCACACCACGGCACCGGCGTCAGCTGCCAGCCGTAGGAGGAGACGAGATCCAGAAACGCTCCGACGCTGATTTTCAGCGTATTGACGCGAATACTTCGACGCAAAGGCCGCTGGCAGGCGGCGACGAAATCGTCGAAAGAGAGATGAGCAGGAAGCGCCTCGCGCATCTGTGCGAGGAATTGTTCAGGAAGAAATACGGAGTTTTGAGCCACGGGCACACCACAGGGAAACATTCAGGCGCGCAGTGTAACATAAAGGCTCCGGCGCGTTGACACCGGAGCCTGCGAGATTAACGCGGCAGCGCCGTTCCCCATTCGCGCCACTCTTTCGGTTCACTTTCCAGCAGCAGGAAGTGTTTTCCTGCCTGCGCCTTAGGCGCCAGAGGCGTGCCAGGCGGCGTCGCGAAGGCAATGCCGCCGCGAATGAACTGGTTAAAGGTCCCCGTTTTGACCACGCCACCGGTCAGGCCGAAGTCCAGCGAGTAGCCTGAAGCGAGCCAGAACACTGAGTTGTTGCGAACCAGATGCTGATAACGCTGGCTGATGCGCAGGCCAACCATCACGCGATCGGACAGATTACCCAGCGTCAGGCTTGTTACTGTCCCCACTTCAATACCGCGGAACAGGACCGGCGTACCGATGCCCAGCGAACCGGCTTCCGGTACTTCAACCACAATGCTCAGACCGTCTAGATAACGGGAATCGGTGATGGTCGCCTCCTGCAACTCAAACTCACGACGCGCGTTGCCCCGACCCGGTTCAACGTTAATGTACGGCTGAAGTATGGTGTCGAGATGCTCAACCCCTGCGGCAGAAATTTGCGGCGTAACCACCGAGAAGCGCGAGCCTGCCCGGGCGAACGTCTGTACATATTCCGGATAAAGCACGGCGGTAGCCTGAACTTCATTGCGCGCGGTGATCAGCGTCAGCTTCTGAACCTGCCCGATATCAATTCCGAGATAGCGGATAGGCATGCCTTCTGCCAGTTTACCGGCATCAAAGGTGTGCAGGGTAATCTGTCCCCCGACGGCGCGCGCCGCGGTTTCAGACGGGAAGAGGATCCGCTTGTCACCTTTACGCATGTTGCCGCCCGCGCCGCTCAGGTTATCGAAGCTGATCGCACCGCGCAGGGCACGGGAGAGGGGAGACGCCTGTACGGTCAGCCCGTTGCCATTGAGCTGCACTTTCGCGCCGCCTTCAGCCCAGAACACGCTGTTTGGCGTGAGCAGCTTGCGATACTCCGGCTTGATATGCAGTTCGATATCAAACGCGTCCGCACGAGGACGAACGGTGATCACTTCTCCGACCTCAAACTTACGATAAAGCACGACGGAGCCTGCCTGGACATCCGGCAGCGTTTCAGCGCTTAAGGTCAGCGTGGTGGTCGGCAGGTCGCCGAGGCTGTTTTCAATGGCTTTGTCCAGATTGGCGAACAGTGGATAGCTCTCACGCAGCGCGCCTTTGCTGCCCGGCAGAATGCGGATCCCGCCGTTAACCCACTCGCTGGCGCTGGCGCCGAGGAACTCAACGCCGTCCAGACCCACCTTCACGTCGACCCGGCTGTTCACCACAAATTTACTGTCGCCGTGCACAAGGTTGCCGTACTGCGGATCGATGGCGGCGGAGAAGGAGACCCCTTTTTCCGTCAGCTTTCGTTCCAGAACCTGACCCACCTGCACACCGTGCAGGATTAGCGGTTGACCGGCTTCGATACCATAGCTTTCCGGCGCATTCAGCTTAACCGTCAACACGCCCGGTTTTTGCAGCAGAGCTTTATCCGCCGGCGCGATGACAAAGTTTTTATTCGGCGCACCTTCACCGGGGATCAGCTCAAAGGTGCTTCCCGTCAGCAGGGAACTGATGCTAGCGTCGCTGAGGGAGAGCTTCGGATTACGCAGCTCGATGCGTGTTTTTTCCCGCAGGAGGTCCACAACGCTCGGATCCACCGTCATTTCGCCGGTAACGGAGCCGCCCGCGTTGAGGGTTAATTTTGTCAGTTGCCCGACCTCTAAACCCTGGTACATCAGCGGGGTCGAACCGGCTTTCAGGCCTTTGGCATCCGGCAGGGTCAACTTGACGATGACACCGCGCTGGCTGTGTGCCAGGTCGGCGTACAGACCAAAGGTATCCTCTGCGGCGGCAGGGCTGGAGTCAACAGGTGAGTCGAAGGCGATAGCGCCATTCACCAGCGCCGCCAGGCTCTCAAGCTTCACTTTCGCACCGCTTAAGCTCAGGTCAGCATCGACGCCGGAGACGTTCCAGAAGCGGCTGCCTTTTTTTACCAGGTTGGTAAAACGGCGATCGATCAGTACATCAATGGTCACGCCATCTTTGTTCGGGTTAATGGCGTAGTCGTAAACGCGGCCAACCGGAATTTTGCGGAAATAGACCAGAGAACCACTGTTCAGCGAGCCCAAATCCGGCGCGCGGAGGTGGATCATCAGATCGCCGTTATTAAGCCGATATTTCGGCTGGGTATCCAGCGCAACAAAGTGATCCTGTGGCTCACCTTTGCCAGGCATCATGCCGATATAGTTACCGCCCACAAGCGCATCCAGCCCGGAAACGCCAGCCAGGGAGGCTTTAGGCGTGACCAGCCAGAACTGCGTTTCGGCGCGCAGGGCATCCTGCATGTCAGACTTAATGCTCGCCCGGACCTGGATTTTGTTCAGCCCTTTGCCGAGGGAAATATCCTGCACGGTACCCACTTCCACCCCCTGGAAGCGAACGGGGGTACGTCCGGCGACAATGCCGTCCGCAGACTGGAAATCAATCGTGATGGTACTTCCGCGATCTTCATAGCTCGTCCAGATAAGCCAGCCTGCGATCATCAGCGCGATGACAGGCAGCAACCAGAATGGCGAAATGCGGCGTTTTGTTTTAATTCTCGCTTCAGTCGGCGAAGCGGGCGTTTCCTGACTCATGTGCGTCCCAAAGTAAGCGGCTGTCCAGCCATTCCACTGCAAGAATAGTCAATATCACCGCAGAGCCGAAATAAAAAGCTGCGGGTCCCATGGTAAAAGCAAGTAACTGATCGCGATTGATGAGCGACATCATCAGCGAAATCACGAACAGATCCAACATCGACCAGCGACCAATCCAGGTCACGAATCGCAGAAGCAGGATGCGGGTGCGTAGTCCTTGTTCGCATTTAAAGTGAATGCTGATAAGTAGCGTAAACATCACCACCACTTTGGTAAAGGGCACCAGAATACTGGCGATGAACACAATGGCGGCAACCCCCACGTTACTGTGCGCCAGAGAGATAATCCCCGAAAGGATAGTATCTTCCTGTCGGGCGCCGTTCACATAAATTACGGAGATCGGCAGCATATTGGCCGGGAATAAAAATATCAGTGAGGCGATAAGCGCCGCCCAGCATTTTTGCAGGCTGTTGTTGCGCCGCAATCTTAACGGAATGTGGCAGCGAGGACACCTCCCGCGTTTATCCGGAAAACCGGTGTAATGGCACCCCAGGCAGACGCGCAGGTTTTCATCAGGCCGGGTCGCGGGACGCTGAGGGTAAAATCGCTCCCAAAGCTGTTCAACATTCAGATGAATCAGGGTCAAAATACTCAGCAGGACCAGTGAAATAAACGCAAAAAGGCCAATGCCGGGTTGTAAAAACGCATAATCCTGCACCTTAATGGAGGCCACGCCGACGCCCACCAGATAGATGTCCAGCATCACCCACTCCTTGAGCTTTTCCAGCATGAGCAGGACAGGGCGCAGGTTCATCCCCAGAATGTTGCCAAACCACAGGTAGGCAATTGCCGCGACCAGCACCAGCGGTGCGCCGACGACGCAGAACAGCACCATAGCGCCGGTGAGCGGATCGCCCTCGCGCGTCATCTGCCAGATCCCCTGCAATACGTTAGCGTCAATACGCACGCCAAGCAGGTAGAGCTTTAACAGCGGCTCGGTCCAGGCGAACGGCATCAGCAGCAGCATGGTAACCGCCATTGCCGCCAGACGCGTCAATGACCAGTCCCGGCCATCGCGAATTTTGGCATCGCAGCAAGGGCAAAAAGCACTTTGGTGCGATTTCATCTTCGGCAACATAAAAAGCGTATCGCACTGGGGACAACGCTGATAATGTGCACGAGGCAGAGCCTGGCTTACCGTACGGACAACGATCTTTCTTGTCGGCGTAATTTGGGGTGTTTTTAGGGCCATCAGTCGCACACAGATAAGTATTGTTGAAAGTTATAATAACTCATGAACGGATTCATCTTGAGCATGAGCGCATTTAATGCTTATTTTAATAGGCTATGCGGTAATTATGTAAGATAACTAAGTGATTGAATAATGAACAAAACAGAATTCTACGCGGATCTGAATCGCGATTTTAAGGCATTAATGGCAGGGGAAACCAGTTTCTTAGCCACTCTGGCAAATACCAGTGCGTTACTGTTCGAACGCCTTTCTGACGTGAACTGGGCGGGCTTTTATCTGCTGGAAGGCGACACGCTGGTGCTGGGGCCTTTCCAGGGGAAACTCGCCTGCGTACGCATCCCGGTAGGTCGCGGCGTGTGCGGTACCGCAGTGGCGACCCGTCAGGTTCAGCGTGTCGAAGATGTACATGCGTTTGACGGCCACATTGCCTGCGATGCCAGCAGCAATTCTGAAATCGTACTGCCGCTGGTGGTTAAAAATCAGATTATTGGCGTTCTGGATATCGACAGCACGGTCTTCAGCCGCTTTACTGCCGAGGATGAGCAGGGGCTGCGCGCGTTGGCCGCAAACCTGGAAAATGTTCTGGCAGAGACCGATTATCATAAATTCTTTGCGAGCGTCGCAGGATAATCAACGGATAACGTAGCATTTACTGATAGCGTCATTATAATGTCGCCTGTTCATGCCTGCGCTTGTTGGCAACGTCCGTTGTAATCAGGAAATTTCATGGAAAATCAACCTAAGTTGAATAGCAGTAAAGAAGTTATCGCATTTCTGGCCGAGCGTTTCCCGCAGTGCTTCAGCGCTGAAGGGGAAGCGCGTCCTCTGAAAGTCGGTATCTTTCAGGATCTGGTCGCGCGCGTTGAGGGGGAGATGAACCTCAGCAAAACGCAGCTTCGTTCTGCCTTGCGCCTTTATACCTCGAGCTGGCGTTACCTGTACGGTATCAAGCCGGGTGCGACCCGTGTCGACCTTGACGGCAACCCGTGTGGTGAGCTGGACGAGCAGCACGTAGAACATGCGCGTAAGCAGCTTGAAGAAGCCAAAGCTCGCGTTCAGGCACAGCGTGCTGAACAGCAGGCCAAAAAACGCGAAGCCGCAGCGGCAAACGGTCAGGAAGACGCCCCTCGTCGCGAGCGTAAACCGCGTCCGGCACCGCGTCGTACTGAAAATAACGATCGCAAACCGCGTGCTGACAAACCAGCAGCTAAAGCCCCACGTGCGCCGCGCGAAGAGCCGCGCCACACCCCAGTTTCGGACATCAACGCCCTGAGCGTAGGTCAGTCTCTGAAGGTTAAAGCGGGTAACAATGCGATGGATGCCACCGTACTGGAAATCACCAAAGATGGCGTTCGTGTACAGCTGACTTCTGGTATG
The DNA here is from genome assembly GCF_001729745.1 of Enterobacter hormaechei subsp. hoffmannii. Lineage (GTDB taxonomy): Bacteria > Pseudomonadota > Gammaproteobacteria > Enterobacterales > Enterobacteriaceae > Enterobacter > Enterobacter intestinihominis. The sequence continues at coordinate 2,643,770 of NZ_CP017186.1, read as the reverse complement.
TCAATGATTGTACGCGCAGAACACTTGTTGTTCTGAAACGGAGGCCGAGCCTGGCATGAACACTTTTTTTAAGCTCACCGCGCTGGCTGGCCTGTTTGCTATAACAGGCCACGCTTTCGCTGTGGACGATATTACGCGTGTTGATCAAATTCCGGTTCTTAAGGAAGAAACTCAGCACGCGACGGTGAGTGAGCGCGTGACGTCGCGCTTTACTCGTTCGCACTATCGTCAGTTCGATCTCGATCAGGCCTTTTCGGCCAAAATCTTTGACCGTTATCTGAACTTGCTGGATTACAGCCATAACGTACTGCTGGCCAGCGATGTCGAACAGTTCGCTAAACGCAAATCCGAAGTGGGTGATGAGCTGCGCTCCGGAAAGCTGGATCTTTTCTACGATCTGTACAACTTATCGCAAAAGCGCCGTTTTGAGCGTTATCAATACGCGCTGAAAGTGCTGGAACGTCCGATGGACTTCACCGGCAACGACACCTTTAATCTGGACCGCAGCAAAGCGCCATGGCCGAAAGATGAGGCTGAACTGAATGCGCTGTGGGACGGAAAAGTCAAATATGACGAACTGAGCCTCAAGCTCACAGGCAAAGACGAGAAAGAGATCCGTGAGACGTTAAACCGTCGCTACAAATTCGCAATTCGTCGTCTGGCGCAGACCAACAGTGAAGATGTTTTCTCGCTGGCGATGACCGCGTTTGCGCACGAAATTGATCCGCACACTAATTATCTCTCTCCACGTAACACCGAACAGTTCAATACCGAAATGAGCCTGTCTCTGGAAGGTATCGGTGCTGTGCTTCAGATGGATGATGACTACACCGTTATCAACTCCATGGTGGCCGGTGGCCCTGCGTCGAAAAGCAAAGCGATCAGCGTAGGCGACCGTATTGTCGGTGTAGGTCAAACTGGAAAGAGCATGGTGGACGTGATTGGCTGGCGACTTGATGACGTAGTTGCGTTGATCAAAGGGCCGAAGGGCAGCAAAGTTCGCCTGGAGATCCTGCCTGCCGGAAAGGGGACCAAAACCCGTATCGTTACTCTGACCCGTGAGCGTATCCGTCTGGAAGATCGCGCGGTGAAAATGTCGGTGAAAACCGTGGGTAAAGAGAAGGTTGGCGTTCTGGATATCCCTGGCTTCTACGTTGGCCTGACCGATGATGTAAAAGTGCAGCTCCAGAAGCTTGAAAAGCAGAATGTCAGCAGTGTGATCATCGACCTGCGCAGCAACGGCGGCGGGGCATTGACCGAGGCCGTCTCGCTCTCAGGGCTGTTTATCCCGTCTGGCCCGGTGGTTCAGGTGCGCGATAACAACGGTAAAGTGCGTGAAGATGCCGATACCGATGGCGTGGTCTACTATAAGGGTCCGCTGGTGGTGCTGGTCGATCGCTTCAGCGCCTCTGCATCGGAAATCTTCGCTGCTGCCATGCAGGATTACGGCCGGGCGTTAATCGTCGGCGAACCGACGTTTGGCAAGGGCACCGTTCAGCAGTACCGCTCTCTGAACCGTATTTACGACCAGATGCTGCGTCCTGAATGGCCGGCGCTGGGCTCAGTACAGTACACCATTCAGAAGTTTTACCGTGTTAACGGCGGCAGTACGCAGCGCAAAGGCGTGACGCCGGACATCATGATGCCGACAGGTACCGAAGAGACGGAAACGGGCGAGAAGTTTGAAGATAACGCGCTGCCGTGGGATAGCATTGATGCCGCGACATTCGTGAAATCGGGTGATATGAAACAGTTCGGTCCGGAACTGCTGAAAAATCACAACGACCGCATCGGGAAGGATCCGGAATTCCAGTACATCATGAAGGACATCGCGCGTTTCAACGCTCTGAAAGCGAAACGGAACATTGTCTCTCTGAACTACGCCCAGCGTGAGAAAGAGAATAATGAAGATGACGCGACACGTCTGGCGCGTATCAACGATCGCTTCAAACGTGAAGGCAAGCCTCTGCTCAAAAAACTGGACGATCTGCCTAAGGATTACCAGGAGCCCGATCCGTATCTGGACGAGACGGTGCATATCGCGCTTGATCTCGCGAAGCTGGAAAAAGAGAAACCTGCCGTACAACCTGCTCCGACAAAATAATCCCCCAACAGGCACAAGAAATTGTGCCTGTTTCTTTTTGTTCCTCATCCTTCCGTCAGGCAGATTTCCAATTGTGTAAAGTTGTGTCTTTCTGGTGACTTACGCCGTCTGGATGCTTGAAAATAGCCGCAATACCCATACGATGTGGGTAATCGCATAGTGCGTTTTGTTAAACTGAGGTTAAAAGAATATTATGATGCGAATCGCGCTCTTCCTGCTCACCAACCTGGCGGTGATGGTGGTATTCGGGCTGGTGCTAAGCCTGACGGGAATTCAGTCGAGCAGCGTTCAGGGTCTGTTGATTATGGCGCTGCTGTTTGGTTTCGGCGGCTCTTTCATTTCACTGCTGATGTCGAAGTGGATGGCACTGAAATCCGTGGGCGGTGAAGTTATTGAGCAGCCGCGTAACGATATGGAACAGTGGTTGATGAGCACGGTTGCTCAGCAGTCAAAGCAGGCGGGCATAGCCATGCCGCAGGTGGCGATCTACCACGCGCCGGATATCAACGCGTTTGCTACCGGTGCGCGTCGTGACGCGTCCCTGGTGGCCGTCAGTACCGGTCTGCTGCAAAACATGAGCCGTGACGAAGCGGAAGCGGTTATTGCTCACGAGATCAGCCATATCGCTAACGGCGATATGGTCACCATGACCTTGATCCAGGGCGTGGTGAACACCTTCGTTATCTTTATTTCCCGTATTCTGGCGCAGATTGCTGCCGGATTTATGGGTGGCAACCGTGATGAGGGTGAAGAGAGCAACGGTAACCCGCTGATCTATTTTGCTGTTTCAATGGTGCTGGAGCTGGTGTTCGGTATCCTGGCAAGCATCATTACCATGTGGTTCTCCCGTCATCGTGAGTTCCACGCGGATGCCGGTTCTGCGAAACTGGTGGGTCGTGAGAAGATGATTGCTGCGCTGCAACGTCTGAAAACCAGCTACGAGCCGCAGGAAGCAAACAGCATGATGGCCTTCTGCATCAATGGTAAATCAAAGTCGCTGAGCGAGCTGTTTATGTCACACCCGCCGCTGGATAAACGTATTGAAGCGCTGCGAAGCGGCGAATACCTGAAGTAATACCCGCCGGATGAAAAAAACCGGGCAGGAGACAATCTCCGCCCGGTTTTTTTATGCCTGCGCCTTTGGCTGGGTCACACGAAGGCCGCTAATGATAGCCGCGAGGGTCGCCAGTGTCCCTGCGGTAATCAGCGCAACGTGTGTCGCATTTTGCCCGGCAAGGTTAAACATCAACGCCACCATTGCGGCCCCGGTGCTTTGCCCTAACAGTCTTGCCGTACCCAGCATCCCGCTGGCACCACCGCTGCGATGACGTGGGGCAGAGGTGATAATTGTGTGGTTGTTAGGTGACTGGAACAAACCAAAACCTGCCCCGCACAGGATCATGCGCCAGATAATATCCAGATCCCCCGGCGAGGAGGGCAGGAGCGACAGCGCAAACAGTCCTGCTGCCATGACGATCAGCCCGATAGCCCCCAGCAGTCCGGCATGAACGCGCTCAATAAGGTACCCGGCCAGCGGGGCCATCACCATGGTTGCCAAAGGCCAGGGTGTGAGCAACAAGCCTGTTTCCACTTCCGAACGGCCAAGCACGCTCTGCAAAAAGAATGGCAGCGCAACCAGCGCCAGCATCTGGGCGCAGAACGAGCAAATGGAGGTACAAATTGATAGCGAAAACAGCGGAATACGCAGCAAATCGACCGGCAGTAACGGCACGGGCAGCGCCAGCTGGCGTCGTACAAAGAAAAAGCCGATGATAAGCAGGGCAACGATTTCTGCGGCAATGAGCGACAAAGACTGTCCCTGCGCAAATCCGCTCAGTGCAGTAATCAGCAGGCCAAAGGTCAGCGCGTTCATCACAGCGCTGGGCAGGTCAAAACGTGGCATGGTGTTTTTCGGACCATTTTCCGGAAGATAGCGCAGGGCGAAGAAGATCGCCACAATGCCCAGCGGCACGTTAATGGCAAACAGCCACTGCCACGAGGCAACGGACAGAATGGCGGCGGCAATCGTCGGCCCGGCGGCGGACGACACGGCCACAATAAAGGAGTTAATGCCCATGCCGCGCCCCAGATGGCGATGAGGATAGATTAGCCGTATCAGGGCCGTGTTCACGCTCATTAGCGCCGCACCGCCAAAACCCTGTGCGATACGCGCAAGCGTAAGGGTGTGCAGTGAATCGGAAAGGGCACAGAAGAGCGAGGTGAGAGTAAAGACCACCAGCCCGCACTGATAAACCCGGCGATAACCAAACATATCGCCCAGGAAAGAGAGTGACAAAAGGGAAATCACAATCGCTATCTGGTACGCGTTCACAATCCAGATGGAGCTTGCCGGAGAAGCATTAAGGTCTTTGGCAATGGTAGGAAGAGCCACATTGGCAATCGCACCGTCAAGGACAGCCATCGAAATGCCGATGACAATAGTGGCAATTGCCCCGTACCGCTGTGGTAAGGGCAGGCCATCAGAAACGTTTTTTTGCATGGGAAAAGAATGACTCAGTGTGAAATTATTTTCAGAGTAACTATTTTAGCATCGTTATTTCGGTTTTATGTCGCAGATTTGTAACGAAGTAAACCCAGATAGATTGCAGCGCGCATCACACGAATTTATAATAAAAACCGGTTCTGATTTTTATAAAACACTCTCCATGAGGTGATAAATGGCAATCGCAGATTTGGATAAGCAGCCAGATTCTGTTTCTTCCGTGCTGAAGGTGTTTGGCATCTTGCAGGCGCTCGGAGAAGAGCGTGAAATTGGTATTACAGAGTTGTCGCAGCGTGTGATGATGTCGAAAAGCACCGTTTATCGCTTTTTGCAGACGATGAAATCATTGGGTTATGTCGCGCAGGAAGGAGAATCAGAAAAATATTCTCTGACCCTGAAACTGTTTGAATTGGGTGCCCGCGCCTTGCAGAACGTGGATCTGATCCGCAGCGCTGACATTCAGATGCGTGAACTTTCGCGGTTGACGAAAGAGACCATTCACCTCGGCGCACTGGATGAAGACAGCATCGTTTACATCCACAAAATTGACTCCATGTACAACCTGCGCATGTATTCACGCATCGGTCGTCGTAACCCGCTGTACAGTACCGCAATTGGTAAAGTCCTGCTGGCCTGGCGCGATCGTGAAGAGGTTAAGCAAATCCTTGACGGTGTGGAATACAAACGCAGCACCGATCGCACGATTACCAGTACGGATGAACTACTGAGCGTGCTGGATAAAGTGCGTGAGCAGGGTTATGGGGAAGATAACGAAGAGCAGGAAGAAGGGTTGCGCTGCATCGGTGTGCCGGTGTTTGACCGCTTCGGCGTTGTCATTGCGGGACTGAGCATCTCTTTCCCAACGCTGCGTTTCTCCGAAGAGCGACTTCATGAGTATGTGGCAATTCTGCATACCGCAGCGCGCAAAATTTCAGAGCAGATGGGCTATAACGAATACCCGTTCTGATCAATGCCTCCAATAAAAACGCCGCACTCTTGCGGCGTTTTTGTAAGCGAAATTTAGCTCTGATTAGCCGTTATCCACCACAACAGATGATTTACGCAGCACAGGACAGTTGGTTAACCCGATGATCCCGCTGTCGGAATGGATGTACTGAGCCGTGCTTACCCCCTGGGCGGTGAGATATTTACACTGAATACCCAAACCCGCGGCATTCTCTTTGCTTCCCATTAATACGCCATACCCACTTAACAGCAGGCCGATCCACACAAGTGCCAGTACAATTATCGTACGAACGAGTAAACGCATCGATGCCTCTTTTTTCTTTGTTGTCATGGAGTAAGCGTAACGGGTTTACGCAGTGAAACAAGTGCACGATTCCGAAAAGCGTCTGTTGAAGGTACAGTTAGCCCCTGTTTAAGATAGCCGTGATAACCTGGCTACATCAGGTCATAAGACGGAGTGTGGAGTGAAAAAAATACGCTGGGTAATTCTGATTATAGTGCTGATAGCATGCGTGGTGCTGTGGACGCAGACTATCAATGTGATGTGCGATCAGGATGTACAGTTCTTTAGCGGCATTTGTTCAATCAATAAGTTTATCCCCTGGTAGTGGCTATTTTTGCACTGAGCGATGTCCTTACGTGGCTGCAGTGGTAAAATGACTGTTTTTACTGAGGTGGTGAAATGGGTGAGTTTATGAATTCGGGGCTGCTGAGCATTGCATCCCTGGTAATGTCTTTAGTGGTGCTGGTCGTTGGACTGGTGCTGTGGTTCTTCGTTAATCGCGCCAGCTCCCGCACAAACGAGCAGATTGAGCTGCTGGAAGCATTGCTCGATCAGCAGAAACGGCAGACTGCGTTGCTGCGTCGTCTGTGCGAAGCCAACGAGCCGGAGGAGAAAGCGGTGCCGAAGGAAGCTGATGTTCAAAAACAAGACGAGGAAGAGTTCATTCGCCTGGTGGCCGAACGATAGTCTGCCCGGAACGGGGAGGTGGCCTGACGTGCGGCGTAAATCTCCTCCCTTATCAAATGTGACCCATAACATCCCAACATATAATTAAGCAGCAGTTAACTACTGTTTCAGTATACTGAAAACTGGCGAATATTTATCCTTATACAAGTCATACCGTTTCGTTGAATAAATTGTGAGCTTTAACTTTCCTGAAGTGTTTTATTTTTATCGAAACGTTTTGCTTGCCTTGTTTTGAGGCAGAGTCATAAAAATTTCATTATTTTGGTGCAGAATAACGCTTATTAAATGGTGGATTTTAATACAGTTAGCAAAATGTATTTAACATCGTTTATTCACTGTCACACTCTGGTGCATTGCGATGTTTTCAGCATAACTTTTCACAAAATGTTCTAACTCAGTCATTCCTTTAAAGAAATTCAGGGATTGGGATGGACGCTTTGAAATGATTGAGCTATGTTTAAAAAGTCTTTGATTACAGGGCGCGCCAGCGCACCCTGTGGGCGGTGAGGTCAGGTGGCGCTTCATTTGACAATTCGCATAACTGTGCAGATTGTTATGGAGTAACGCCTGAATTTGTGCGGCGGATCGAGACACGTTTAAAAATGGCTTGCCATATTAAACGTTGTGTGTGATAACACGTTTTGGGTCAAACGAGGTACAGTTCTGTTTATGTGTGGCATTTTCAGTAAAGAAGTCCTGAGTAAACACGTTGTCGTTGAATACCGCTTCTCTGCCGAACCTTATATTAGTGCCTCAAGCAGTAATGTCTCAGTTTTATCTATGTTAAAGCCTGCGGGCTAAGAAAACACTCTAAGGAATTTTGCAAATGGCAAAGATTAAAGGTCAAGTTAAGTGGTTCAACGAGTCTAAAGGTTTTGGTTTCATTACTCCTGCTGACGGCAGCAAAGACGTGTTCGTACACTTCTCTGCAATCCAGGGTAACGGCTTCAAAACTCTGGCTGAAGGCCAGAACGTTGAGTTCGAAATTCAGGACGGCCAGAAAGGCCCAGCTGCGGTTAACGTAACTGCTATCTGATCGAATCACTGCTGACTGAAGCGCTTAGCGCTTCGATCTCAGACATAAGCCTCGCCGATGCGGGGCTTTTTTATTCACTTATTTTTCAAAATGTTACGTATTCCTCCTCTGTTATTATCTTGTTGCAAACCCGCGAGATTATTAGCATTGTTTTCCCGCCTTATTATCCCTTTTTCCCGTTAAATCAGGGCGTTGATTAACAGCCCTGGGGTTAAAGTGAAAAAAAAGACAATAACGGCCAACGGAAACTTTACACCGGCACGTTTTGCACTTCTGTGTCTCGCCATCTTTTGTAGCCTTGCTTTTCTGTTAGGCCGCGTGGCATGGCTACAAATTATCAAACCGGATAATCTGGTGAAGCAGGAGGATATGCGTTCTCTGCGCGAAGTGGCGATAGACGCCCCGCGTGGGATGATTGTTGACCGTGAAGGGCGTCCCCTTGCGGTAAGCGTACCTGTCCAGGCCGTCTGGGCCGATCCCAAAACTGTGCTTGATAAAGGGGGGATCGGCTTTGATTCGCGCTGGCAGGCCCTGGCAAATGCTTTACACCTTTCTCTGAGCACGCTCGCATCGCGAATAAACAGCAATCCGCACGGGCGATTCATTTATCTAGCTCGTCAGGTTGATCCCTCCCAGGCAAAGTGGATTGATAAGCTGCGTCTTCCCGGTATCAACCTACGCGATGAGTCCCGTCGCTTTTATCCTGCCGGACACGTGGCGGCAAACCTGATTGGCTTCACTAATATTGATGGTCAGGGTATTGAGGGCGTCGAGAAAAGCTTTAACACGCAGCTCACCGGGAAGGCAGGCGTGCGGCTGGTCAGGAAAGATCGCTACGGGCATGTGGTTGAGAACCTCACGGAGGTGGCGCCCGTACCGGCACATAATATCCAGCTTAGTATCGATGAACGCCTGCAAACTATCACCGAAGACGCGCTGGATAATGCCGTGGCGTGGAATAAAGCCGAGTCAGGAGCGTCGGTGCTGATTAATATCCAGACGGGCGAAATTCTGGCGATGGCGAGCTTCCCTGACTTCAACCCCAACAATCGGGAAGGGGCAACACTGGATGACTTTCGTAATCGCGCGATCAGCGACACCTTTGAACCGGGTTCGACCGTTAAGCCTCTGGTGCTGATGACGGCGCTACAGCAGGGGCTGGTGCAGCCTGACAGCGTGATAGACACGCATCCCTACACCATTGATGGTCATCGTATTCGCGATGTGGGTTACTACCCCGAGCTGACCATGACCGGGATCCTGCAAAAATCCAGCGACACGGGCGTATCCCGTCTTTCTCTCGCGATGCCCGTGCAACGGTTACTTGATACCTATAAAAACTTTGGTTTTGGCGAGAGTACCGGGCTTGGCTTAACGGGAGAAAGCTCAGGTTTACTGCCGCAGCGAAAATTCTGGAGTCAGTTAGACAGGGCGACCTTTGCCTTTGGGTATGGCCTGATGGTTACCCCCCTTCAACTGGCGCATGTGTATGCCACCATCGGTAGCTATGGCATTGAACGGCCTCTGTCCATCACCCGTATCGATCCCCCCGTGATTGGCAAACGGGTGATGCCCGGGGAGATTGTTCACGAGGTGGAACACATGATGGAGAGCGTCGCGTTACCCGGCGGTGGCGGGATCAAAGCGGCGGTGCGTAACTATCGTGTGGCGATTAAAACCGGGACGGCCAAAAAAATCGATGAACACGGTAAGTATGTGGATAAATACGTCGCCTACACAGCAGGCGTTGCGCCCGCCAGCGATCCCCGTTTTGCACTGGTGGTGGTGATCAACGATCCGAAAAACGGAGCCTACTACGGCGGGGCCGTTTCCGCGCCCGTGTTCAGCGAAATTATGGGTAACGTCTTGCGCCTGGAAAACGTGAAGCCAGACGGACTGCCGGCAGATTCTGACCATCTGATCGTGATGCGTCACCCAGCCGTTTATAACCCTGGCGAATAGCGGTACACTTCGCCTTTTGGTTTTCGCCCTGGAGCTGTCATGTCTTTCAGTTGTCCCCTTTGCCACGCGCCGCTGACGCGCGCGGAGAAAACGTTTATCTGTCCACTGGGACATCAGTTTGACCGGGCTAAAGAGGGCTATGTCAATCTTCTGCCGGTACAGCACAAGCGCTCCCGGGATCCGGGTGACAGCGCGGAGATGATGCAGGCGCGCCGGGCGTTTCTTGATGCCGGGCACTATCAACCGCTCAGGGATGCCGTTGTCGACTTACTCCGTCAATATCTGACAGAAGGCGCATCCGCTATGCTGGATATCGGCTGCGGTGAGGGCTACTACACCGCCACGTTTGCTGACGTCGCGGCTGGGAAGGGCGCCGAAACTTACGGGCTGGACGTGTCGAAAGTGGCTATCCGTGCAGCAGCAAAACGCTACTCAGCGGTAACGTTCTGCGTGGCCTCCAGCCACCGCCTGCCGTTTGAGGAAGCGAGTATGGACGCCGTGGTGCGTATCTATGCCCCGTGCAAGGCAGAGGAGCTGGCGCGCGTCGTTAAGCCCGGCGGGTGGGTTATCACCGTTACGCCGGGACCGCGTCATCTGCTGGAGCTAAAAGGGCTGATCTATGATGAAGTTCACCTGCATGCGCCGCACTCTGAACAGCTGGCGGGCTTCGCGTTAAAGCAGACGCAGTCAGTGGCGTATGAGATGACGTTGCAGGGAAGTGAAGCGGTGGCGTTACTGCAAATGACGCCGTTTGCGTGGCGGGCAAAACCAGAGGTGTGGGAAACGCTGGCAGCACAGACAGAATTTCGCTGCCAGACGGATTTCAGCATCCATTGCTGGCAGCGCGAAGATTAACCCGCGAAGTGTGCCCAGAGTATTTGGGCACCAATCCCGATCAACACGATACCGCCCAGAATTTCGGCGCGTTTGCCTAACAGCGGGCCAATGAACCGCCCCACCATCATCCCCAGTGTTGACATAATCAGCGTGGCGCAGCCAATCGCCAGCGCGGTGGCGATAATATTGACCTGCAAAAACGCCAGACCGACACCGACGGCCATTGCGTCCAGGCTGGTTGCGATAGCGGTTGTCACCAGAAGCCAGAAGCCGTGGCGTTGCAGCGGCGCATCATCTTCATCGCTGTTGCCACGAAAACCTTCAATTACCATGCGTCCGCCGAGGAACACCAGCAGCACGAAGGCAATCCAGTGGTTCCACTCCAGCACAAACTGGCTGGCGAGCATCCCCAGACCCCAGCCAATAAGCGGCGTCAGCGTTTCGATTGCGCCAAAGATGAGACCGGTGCGCAGGGCTTCGGAAAATTTAGGTTTATGGAGGGTGGCACCTTTACCGATAGAGGCGGCAAATGCGTCCATGGACATGCCAAAAGCCAGAAGGATCGTAGCGGAGATATTCATAAGTGCGTCCAGACCGGGGATATCCATATGACACATCACTGCCCCCAGTAAACAGCAGTTGATGTATCTATGGTCTCGCCTGATCGCTTTTGGCACAGTAAGTGTGCTGAAAACGATCCGTACGCGCCACGTTTTGCAACGAGTATGTTGACACGTACATTTCCCGCAGGCAGGAAATCGGCTACTCCCCAACGACGGGCGCAACCTTAACATATTTTGAGAATATAAAACAACAACGAAGATGGCTTTATATAGCCACTATATTGATAACGATTTTCATTTAGGTTTATGCGTAAATGTATCGTTAATAAATATAAGTTAATTCGCAGGGGAGATATAGCATCGGCTATATTGCTGGTTTGAGAATAATACAATACATAGCCGATGCTATAAAATTAATTCATTGAGTTTTAAGGAGTAATTTGTAGATTTTTTCCAGGTCGTCAATATTTTTGACCCGAATGAGCAGGCGGCGTTGTTCTAATTGCATCACCAGAACTCCGTCTTCGGATAAATTCATCTCTTTAATGCGGTTATATTCTATCCAGACATTGGCGAAGAAGAATCCGTGTTTTTTAAAAATGAGTTTTGGCGAGCGGATCCAGAACAGGTAAATCGCCATTAATGCCAGCGCACATAATAACCATGTGGTTAATATTGCGCCGTGGCTGGTCACATTATTGTAAATCAGGATGACTACCAGACCGGCGAAGATAAACGCATCAATGCGCCCACGGCGTAAGAGGGGAAGGGTCAGCAGCGTCTCGCCGTGGCGGCGAGGCATAATGAACTCGTCATAGATCGCGTAAGCCAGAAGGGCAACAATAAATAAAACCAGTACGGTGTCCGTGACAGTCATTCATCCTCCAGATAAAAAGACCGGGGGCAAGCCCCCGGTCGGTAACGCATTTTATTACAGACCCAGCAGGCCGACGGCGTAGCCCGCGATACCGATGACGAAGAAGCCAACGATGATCCAAAGCGGGTTCACTTTCTTACGCAGCAGCCACATACAGGCGAAGGTTAACAGCAGCGGTACCAGGCCAGGCATCAGCTGGTCCAGAATGGTCTGCACGGTGGTGACGCGCGTCTGACCATCCTGACCGGTGATCGTCGATACCACCAGCGGGATGTTCACGTGCGTCCACTTGTTAACCAAAGCCCCCATTACAAACAGGCCGAGGATTGACGCCCCCTCAGTCAGTTTTTGCAGGAAGCCGCCGCCCATATCCTTTACGATATCCACCCCTTTACGGTAACCATACGCCACGCCGTAGTAGCGGGTCAGCAGACGCACCGCGTTGAACAGGATAAAGAACAGCAGGGGACCAAGCAGACTGCCGCTCATGGCGATCCCGGCGCCCAGTGCCGCAAAGACCGGACGCACGGTACCCCAGAAGATCGGGTCGCCCACGCCTGCCAGCGGCCCCATCAGACCGACTTTAATACCGTTGATAGCACCATCGTCGATCTCAGCCCCGTTTGCACGCTGCTCTTCCATCGCCAGCGTTACGCCCAGAACAGGCGCCGCTACGTAAGGGTGAGTGTTGAAGAATTCCAGGTGACGCTTAATTGCCTGACGGCGTGCTTCGTTGTTTTCTGGATACAGGCGTTTGATTGCCGGCACCATGGAGAAGCAGAAGCCGAGCGCCTGCATACGTTCGAAGTTCCATGAACCCTGAAACAGGTTAGAACGGATGAACACGCCACGAATATCACCCGGAGTGAGTTTTTTCTCAGTGGTAGTTTTTGTCATATCAACCATTTCGCTCACCTGTTAGTCCAGTTCGTTATCGAGATCGTTGTTACCAGCAGCCTGCGCAGGGGCACCCGCGACACGGTTGTATTTCGGGCTGAGCTGGATATAAAGAATCGCCATCACCGCACCAATCACACCCAGCGCAACCAGGTTGAAGTTGGTGAATGCAGCGGTAACGAAGCCAAGGTAGAAGAACGGCATCAGATAGCCTGCGCGCATCATGTTGATGACCATCGCGTAACCTACGACCACAATCATACCGCCCGCGATATTCAGACCGCCGGTGACCACTTCTGGTATGGCGTTCAGCATACTTTGAACTTCACTGGTCCCAACGGAAATCGCCACGATAACGGCCGGAATAGCGATACGCATCGCCTGCAGGAACAGGGACGAGACGTGGATCCAGGAGAGCGCTGTCAGGTTGCCGTTATCGGCCGCCTTATCCGCCGCGTGCTGGAAGGCAACGGTGATGGTACGAACAATGATGGTCAGCACCTGGCCTGCCGCGGCCAGTGGAATGGCCAGCGCGATACCGGCACCGATACTCTGATGACCGGCGATAACCAGAACGGTCGAAATAATGGACGCCAGCGCGGCATCTGGCGCAACTGCCGCACCGATGTTCATCCAGCCGAGGGCGATCATTTCCAGGGTACCACCGATGATGATACCGGTTTTCATGTCACCGAGAACGGCGCCAATCAACGTACAGGCCACCAGAGGGCGGTGGAACTGAAATTCATCAAGTACGGACTCCATACCCGCAATACACGCGACGATGAACACCAGCACAATCTGAAGAGTAGTAATCTCCATTGCACTTCTCCTATTACATAAGCTCTATATGAAAAACCGGCCCGGGCTTATTTCCCCACTTTGCCGATCAAATCCATCATTTTCAGTTTCTGATCCGTGGAAACCTTACGGGCTTCCAGCTCGATACCGCGTGCATTCAGCTTGTTGAAGGCCTCGATATCTTTCGCATCCACTGAAATCGCGTTGTTGACCTGCGTTTTGCCCTGACGGAAAGCCATACCGCCAATGTTAACGGAGGTGATTTTCACGCCGCCTTCAACAATGCGTTCAACGTCTGTCGGGTTGGTGAACAGAAGCATCACGCGTTCGCCCGCATATTTCGGGTTGTTGTAAACGCGGATCATTTTGGCGACATCCACGACGTGCGCGGTGACGCCCGGCGGTGCAACCTGGGTAAGAAGGGTTTTACGGACAGTGTCGGCGGCCACTTCGTCACTGACCACGATGATGCGTTGTACGTTGGTCTCTTTGGTCCAGCGCGTCGCCACCTGGCCGTGGATCAGACGGTCATCAATACGCGCAAGGCCGATAACCATGTAATCGTTCGGACCCATTGGCTTCGCCGGTGCCGCGGCTTTTGGTGCAGCAGGGGCAGGGGCAGGTTTTTCAACCGGCTGTGCTTTCAGCGCCTTCACGCCTTCGCGACCGGTTTCCACCGCCAGCGCCACCAGCTCGTCAAAGCCTGGGTTGTCGTCACGCGCCATGAAGGTTTCCACCAACATTGGGATATTTACCCCGGCGACGACTTCATAATGCTCTTTATCGACGACAATGCGGCTGGCAGCGTTGAACGGGCTGCCGCCCCATGTATCCACGAGAAACAGCACGCCTTTGCTGGTATCCAGCTTCTCAAGCTGAGCAGTGTACTTTTCAATCAGCGTCTCGGCGTTTTCACCGGGAACGAAATCGATCCAGCCGACGTTTTCCTGCTCGCCCAACAGCATTTCTGCCGTTTTGAGTAACTGCTCCGCAGCCCAACCATGTGTGCCTATGACAATAGCAATGGTCACTTGCTACCTCCTATTATTATCATTTATACGTCTGCCAGGCAGGCGTACTGAGAATCGTATTGGCGAACCGAATCGATTCAGATAAGGGTTAGAGTTCTAAAAAACCAAGACTTCCGCGAATTATTTTAGATAGTGAAAAAATAATTTATGTGATGAAGATCCGTAATTTAGCTACGCCTTACAGATTTTTCTGTAAGATAAACCACGTGTGTTACAGAAGTTTGCAAAGGAACGTAAATCTTTGCTAAAAACCCATTGTCTCTGATATGTTTAGCGTCCGTTTAATTATTCAGGAGTATAGGGCTACAGCCCACTATATGGACCGTCACCGACGTCAGTCATCTTCCAGGCCATTCCGCGCCTTATTCACCGGCGACCTTCGCCACGCATCGACCCCCATTCCCTTTGAAATGCCCGAAATTAGCGGGGCACCGTTTTGTCATTCCTTTAGCAGGAGCGTGTCATGGAATTCTTAATGGACCCGTCAATCTGGGTAGGCTTGCTTACGCTGGTCGTGCTGGAGATCGTTCTCGGTATTGATAACCTGGTGTTTATTGCCATCCTTGCGGATAAGCTGCCGCCGAAACAGCGTGATAAAGCCCGTCTGATCGGCCTCTCGCTGGCGCTGATCATGCGACTGGGCCTGCTGTCCGTGATCTCGTGGATGGTTACGCTGACTAAGCCTCTGTTCACCGTCATGGATTTCACCTTCTCCGGCCGTGATTTAATCATGCTGGTGGGGGGGCTTTTCCTGCTGTTCAAAGCTACAACAGAGCTGCATGAACGGCTGGAGAACCGGCAGCATGATGATGGCCACGGTAAGGGGTATGCCAGCTTCTGGGTGGTGGTCCTGCAGATTGTGGTGCTTGATGCGGTCTTCTCACTGGATGCGGTGATTACAGCGGTTGGCATGGTGAACCATCTGCCGGTGATGATGGCGGCGGTTGTGATTGCGATGGCGGTAATGCTGCTGGCGTCGAAACCGCTGACGCGTTTCGTCAACCAACATCCGACGGTCGTCGTGCTGTGTCTCAGTTTCCTGTTGATGATTGGTCTGAGCCTGGTGGCAGAAGGTTTTGGTTTCCATATACCGAAAGGCTACCTGTACGCCGCGATTGGCTTCTCGATTCTGATCGAGCTGTTTAACCAGATTGCGCGCCGTAACTTCATTAAGCAGCAGTCGAATCAGCCGCTGCGCGCGCGTACCGCCGATGCGATCCTGCGCCTGATGGGCGGGCGTCGTCAGGTGAACGTGCAGGCGGATAACGAGAACCGTAACCCGGTTCCGGTGCCGGAAGGCGCGTTTGTGGAAGAAGAACGCTACATGATCAACGGCGTGCTTTCGCTGGCCTCCCGCTCCCTGCGCGGCATTATGACGCCGCGCGGTGAAATCAGCTGGGTGGACGCCAACCTGAGCGTCGACGAAATTCGCCAGCAGCTGCTCTCCTCGCCGCACAGCCTGTTCCCGGTCTGTCGGGGCGAGCTGGATGAGATCATCGGTGTGGTGCGCGCGAAAGAGATGCTCGTGGCGCTGGAAGAGGGCGTCAACGTCGAGGCCGTAGCGGCCGCGTCGCCTGCCATCGTGGTGCCGGAGACGCTGGATCCGATTAACCTGCTGGGCGTGTTGCGTCGTGCTCGCGGGAGCTTTGTTATCGTCACCAACGAATTTGGTGTGGTACAAGGTCTGGTAACGCCGCTGGACGTGCTGGAAGCCATTGCTGGTGAATTCCCTGATGCGGATGAAACGCCAGAAATCGTTGCCGACGGTGACGGCTGGCTGGTGAAAGGCACCACCGACCTGCACGCGCTCTCGCACACGCTGGGCGTCGAAAACGTGGTCAATGACGATGAAGACATCGCCACGGTAGCGGGGCTGGTGATTGCCGTTAACGGGCAGATCCCGCGTATCGGTGATGTGCTTGAGCTGCCGCCGCTGCAAATTACCATCGTTGAAGCCAACGACTATCGCGTTGATATGGTTCGTATTGTTAAAGAGCACTCTGTACACGACGAAGAAGAGTAACGCTATCTAGCGTAACGGCAATAAAGGCACGATGTGTCCGTTGTGACGGGCTGGCGGAGGGTTACTTTCCGCCAGCCATTTCGGAAACTCCCGCAGCGGCATCGGCCGCGCATACAAGTACCCCTGCAAAATATGTACGCTGTGGCGGCGCAAATAGCGTGACTGCTCCTCGGTTTCAACCCCTTCTGCAACCAGTTCAATATTCAACCTCTGGCCCAGCGCAATAATAATATCCGTTACCGTTGAGTTCACGGCGTCGGTGCCGATCGCGGTGGTGAAGGATTTATCAATTTTCAGCACGTCCGGGTGAAGTTTTTCAAGCCACGAAAGAGAACTATTGCCCGTACCAAAATCATCAATCGCAAGCTTCACCCCTTTGCGATGCAGCTCCCGCACGATGCGGTAATCCACATCGAGCAACGCATCGCGTTCGGTTAACTCTACAATCAACTTTTGAACAGGGTTCGCCTTAAACCAGATGCGGTTGAGATCCCGGATCAGCGCAGCGCGGCGAAAATGGCTGGCGGCCACGTTGATGCCAATATGGAAATCCCGTGAGGCCGGGAAAAAGCCTATCTGCCGCACCGTTTCGCTGATGACGTAGCGGGTAAGCGGAACAATCAGGCTATGTTCTTCAGCCAGGGGGATAAAGACATCGGGAGAAATCCAGCCCTGACGCGGGTTGTTCCAGCGCAGGAGGATCTCGACGCCAACGCATTCCCGGGTGCGGGCGTTTACCAGCGGCTGGCAGAAGAGTTCAAACTCCCGGGCAGCAATCCCCATATTAATTTCCCAGGTGAAACTTATGCGTCGCGCCGTGGCAAGCCAGGCGATATAGCCCATCAGTAAACTGAGCATCAACGCCAGCGGTAGCTGGGTGGGCAGATTTTTCAATGCCATTTGGCCTGCCCCCGGGCCGCTGACCGTGACGCTGAAAGGGTAGTGCTGTGAAGACTGTTCCAGCAGGGAGGCGTGTTCATCGAAGGTCGGCGTATTCGTCACCTGCTGCCCGTCGCGGAGAAAATTATCGCCTACTCTCAGGACCACGTCGGTGATTTGTGGCCGCTGTGGCTCCAGAATCATTTTGGTGATGAGATCGATATTCACTACCTCCATCAACCCGTCACTGCCGTCGCCCGCAAGGGGTGACCACTGAATCAGTACCGGACTGCCCTTTAACAGCCACCGATCGGTCAACAAGATCAGCCTGGGTTCACTGGACGGAAGCATCGGCTCAATGTCACTGACGGGCATATTTCGGCTGCCAAATACGCTCGAGCAATACAGTATTCCGTCTTTGACGAGGGCGATGGAGCGCACGGTCTGGAGGATCGCCGCCTGTTTTCGCAGAATCGGATTCGCTTCAGCGCAGGGCATATCAACCAGAAAACGTAGAGTTTCACGCTGGGTTTCTAACGCAAGAAGCACCTTATCAAGCGCACGCACGGTGTGGTGAGTAAAGTCGTGGATCCGATCCTGATTAATGTTGCGCTGTGAAATAAAGCGAATGCCCAGCGTCAGGACGAGCGTAACGAGCGCAACCGTAACACAGACGATAACGCGTTTTCGGCGATAGTCTTTAATGATCGTTTGTGCAGTTTGCATGAACGGTCGCCTGATAAGCACCGGCCGGAAAAGCCAGACGCAACAGTGACAGTGTAGTGGGGAAAACGTGAAGCGACGAGAGGCGGTGGGAAAATTCGCCCATCTGTTGCAGATGGGCGAAAAGGAAGGTTTAGTCGCACTGCACCTTAATGGCCAGACCGCCGCGCGAAGTCTCACGGTACTTCGCGTTCATGTCCTTGCCGGTTTCGTACATGGTTTCAATAACCTTATCCAGTGACACGCGTGGCTCGCTGGTACGGCGCATCGCCATACGCGAGGCGTTGATCGCTTTGACGGAGGCGATGGCGTTACGCTCAATGCACGGTACCTGCACCTGGCCGGCAACCGGGTCACAGGTCAGACCGAGGTTGTGCTCCATGCCGATTTCCGCCGCCACGCACACCTGCTCAGGGCTTGCGCCCAGCAGTTCCGCCAGACCGGCCGCCGCCATAGAGCAGGCCACGCCCACTTCACCCTGACAGCCTACTTCGGCACCGGAGATGGAGGCATTCATCTTGTACAGCGCGCCGATAGCGCCTGCCGCGAGGAAATAACGGATATAGATCTCCGGTGTCACGGGCTCAATAAAGTGATCGTAGTAGGCCAATACCGCCGGAACGATACCGCACGCGCCGTTGGTTGGCGCCGTCACCACGCGACCACCCGCTGCGTTCTCTTCGTTAACCGCCAGCGCAAACATGTTCACCCAGTCAACCACATTCATAGGGTCATTGGAGAACTTGTCGGTGGTGACCAGCATACGGCGAAGCGCAGAGGCACGACGCGGCACACGCAGTGGCCCAGGCAGAACCCCCTCGGTGTTCATCCCGCGGTCAATACAGGCGCGCATGGTTTGCCACACGTTAGCAAAATAGTCTTCGATCTCTTTCTTGCTGTGCAGCGCCAGTTCGTTCTGCATCACCATGCCGGAGAGGGAGAGACCGGTCTCTTTGCAATAGGCCAACATCTCGGTGGCAGATTTAAACGGATAGGGCACATTCACATCGCCCGCGCTCTCTTTGCCAAAGTGTTCTTCGTCAACGATAAAGCCGCCGCCGATGGAGTAGTAGGTTTTACTGTAGATCTCTTTTTCGCCGCTCCAGGCGTGGATGGTCATACCGTTTTCATGCAGCGGCAGGTTGTCGCTACGAAAACGCATCCCGTCATCCTGCGGGAAGTCCACTTCGTGCTGACCGTTAGCCAGCAGCAGACGACCGCGCGTTTCCACGTCGCGGATAAATGCCGGAATGGCATCAATATCAACTGTGTCCGGCATATTACCCGCCAGACCCATAATAATGGCGATATCGGTGTGGTGGCCTTTACCCGTTAATGACAGTGAACCGTAAACGTCTACGGCGACACGGGTAACGCTTTCCAGTAATCCTTTTTCGACCAGATCATCGACGAACTGTTTACCGGCCTTCATCGGCCCTACAGTGTGGGAAGAAGATGGACCAATCCCCACTTTGAACATGTCGAATATACTAATCACTTTCACACTCCTGACAGGGTTACTGGGGTTCCAGTAACGATGTTATAACTGCGCATAGTGTAAGAGGGAACACTAACCTCGGCTTAACTATTCACATGAATTAAACTAATGGTTAACGATGGTTTAGCTAATAGCGCGACGCCGATCGCAAACCTGCCAGAAAAGGGTGGAATGTAAAGTATAGTCAAGGCTTCAGGCCGATTTGTAGCGCAAGCTCACGAATGATGCCTGCCGTCATGCCCCAGACAAAATAATGCTGATACCACGACAGCCAGACCCGATGATCGTGCCCGCGGCGGTGAATATCCAGAGGATGATAGCGGCCCAGACGAAGGGCCTCTTCAAGCGGCATTTCGAACACCGCTGAAACTTCATCGACGCTGGCGTGATACTGAAGATCGGGCGGAATAATGCCGACGACCGGCGTGACCTGAAAACCGGTTACGCTGTCCACTGGCGGCAGCACGCCAATTACCTCGACCGCCTCCGGGGGGATCGCCACCTCCTCATGCGCTTCGCGCAGCGCGGCGGCAATCAGGGAAGCATCGGTGCTGTCCACCGCGCCGCCCGGAAACGCAACCTGACCGGCGTGTTTTCGCATATGCGGTGAGCGCTGGGTAAGCAACAGACCCGGCTGTTCACGACGCACGACCGGGATCAGTACCGCCGCCTGACGTTGATTCAGCGCGGCGCGGTTAACCTGGGGCCGCAGAAGCTGAAAACGCGACAGAAAATCATCCAGCGTCAGGTTGTCTTTCTTCACCGTGAGTTCTCCAGTTGTTTCAGGATACGATTCACTTTATCAAAGGTTTCCTGATATTCCGCCCCGGCCTGGCTGTCGGCTACAATGCCGCCGCCTGCGGAACAGTAAAGGTTACCGTCGCAGGCCGTCAGGGTGCGAATAGTGATGCTGGTATCCATGGTTCCGCACAGGCTCACATAGCCGATGCTGCCGCACCAGGCGTTGCGGCGATGCGGTTCCAGTTCGTCGATGATCTCCATCGCGCGGACCTTCGGCGCGCCGGTGATGGAGCCGCCCGGAAACGCGGCGCGGAGCAGATCGCAGGCGGTCCGCGAGGCCGGCAGGCGTGCAGTGATAGTACTGACCAGATGATGTACCGCCGGGAAAGGCTCCACAACGAACAGCTCCGGCACGCGCACGCTGCCCGGCTCGGCGACGCGGCCAATATCATTGCGCATCAGATCGACAATCATCAGGTTTTCAGCGCGATCTTTCGGCGAGGCCGCCAGCGTCTCCGCCTGCTGGCGGTCGGCGTTAGCATCGGCAAGGCGCGGCAGGGTGCCCTTGATCGGGCGGGTCTGAATAATACCGTCAGCCAGATGAATAAAACGCTCAGGCGAAAGGCTGAGGATGGCGCCGTGTTCAAGGCGTAAAAATGCGCTAAACGGGGCCTTATTGCTGGCATTGAGGCGAGTAAATGCCTGCCATTCGTCTCCCCGGTACGCCGCCTGGAAACGCTGGGCAAGGTTGACCTGATAACAGTCGCCGCTGTGAAGATACGCCTGCACGCGAGAGAATTTTTCCGCATATTCCGCCGCGCTCATGTTCGAGTGCCAGCCGGAGGTCAGCATAAAGTGTTCCGCTGTGGCGGGCCGTTGCGCCTCAAGCCAGGCCAGACGCGCCTGCACGTCTCGGTGGCTAAGCAGGGAAACCGTCTGCTTACGGTGATCCACGATTAGCGCCCAGTCATACAGCCCCACCGCCATATCCGGCAGGGAAATATCCGCCTGCGCATGCTCGGGCAGCTTTTCGAAACGGCGACCCAGATCGTAACCAAACAGGCCCAGCGCGCCCCCCTGGAAGGGCAGATCCGGATCCGGTGTGGCAGATAAGCCCAGAGCATGGATCTCGTTCTGAAGCCGCATCAGCGGATCGTCCGTGGGTGACAGCGCATCGGTCGTCAGCGTTTTAACCGGGTCGGCCACCAGAATATCAAAGCGGCTGTAGGGGTGATCCGCATGCCCGGAGTGCAGCAGCATGGCAAAAGGAAGGTGGCTCAGACGGGCAAACCAGAACTCGGCGGCGTCTGCACGCCAGGGTAAGGTCATAACAGTGGGGAAGCGCATGTTCATGTATGGCATACTACCGGGTAGCGTGAAATAATTAGCGCGAATAATTTAGCAGGAGTTAACGATGTTTGCAGGTTTACCTTCTCTCAGTCATGACCAACAGCAGAAAGCGGTAGAGCGGATTCAGGAACTGATGGGCCAGGGTATGAGCAGCGGAGAAGCGATCACCGTCGTCGCTCAGGAAATTCGCGCCAGTCATACCGGCGAGCGGATAGTGGCGCGATTTGAAGATGAAGATGAATAACCGGGCTTAAACTGCCGCGATAATCTTAATCTCCACCTTATACTCCGGTTTCATCAGCGTGGCCTGTACGGTGCAGCGTACAGGCGCGTGACCCGCCACTACCCACGCATCCCAGGCTTTATTCATCTCCGCGAAGTCGTCTTTATTCGCCAGGAAAATCGTCGCGTCCAGAATGCGGGATTTATCGCTGCCCTGTTTTTCCAGTACGGCGTCGATCTGCGCCAGGGTGTTAGCGGTTTGCTCGAAGGCGTCGGCGTCCAGATTGGCAGGGACACCGGTGTAGTACAGCGTCTGGTTGTGGATCACCACATCAGACCAGCGGGCTTCGGCATCAATGCGCGTAATTGTCATAAACGTATCCTCGTTATCTTTCATCGTCAGGCGGCAAGACTGCCATATTGTTCCGCCGTCGTCACTATTTGGGGTGGCACCGGAGAGAAGGGGCTGACATAATCCCTGTGCAAAAATACAGTGAGAGAACACCGTGGCAGACGATTTTTCCCCTGAAGGTCAGTTAGCACAGGCAATTCCCGGTTTTAAACCGCGCGAACCTCAACGTCAGATGGCGCATGCCGTCGCGCACGCCATCGACAAGGCGCAGCCGCTGGTTGTGGAGGCCGGCACCGGTACGGGGAAAACCTACGCTTACCTCGCTCCTGCGCTGCGGGCGAAAAAAAAGGTGATCATCTCTACGGGATCAAAAGCGCTCCAGGATCAGCTCTACAGCCGCGATTTACCCACGGTGGCGAAAGCGCTGAAATACAAAGGGCGTCTGGCCTTGCTGAAAGGGCGTTCTAACTATCTGTGTCTGGAGCGTCTCGAACAGCAGGCACTGGCGGGCGGTGACCTGCCGGTACAAACACTCAGCGATGTGATCGTCCTGCGCGCCTGGGCCAACCAGACGGAGGAGGGGGACATCAGCACCTGCGCGAGCGTGCCGGAAGACTCCCCGGCCTGGCCGCTGGTGACCAGCACCAACGACAACTGCCTCGGCAGCGACTGCCCGCTGTATAAAGACTGCTTTGTGGTGAAAGCGCGTAAAACGGCGATGGACGCCGACGTGGTGGTGGTGAACCATCACCTGTTTCTTGCGGATATGGTGGTCAAGGACAGTGGTTTCGGCGAGCTAATCCCGGAGGCGGAGGTGATGATCTTCGATGAAGCCCATCAGCTACCGGACATCGCCAGCCAGTATTTTGGCCAGTCGCTCTCCAGCCGTCAGCTTCAGGATCTGGCGAAAGATATTACCATTGCCTATCGCACCGAGCTCAAAGATACCCAGCAGTTGCAGAAGTGCGCGGACCGCCTGGCGCAATGCGCACAGGATTTCCGCTTACAGCTTGGCGAGCCGGGCTATCGCGGCAACCTGCGCGAGCTGCTCGCGGACAAAAATATCCAGCGCGCGCTGCTGCTGCTCGATGATGCCCTTGAACTCTGTTACGACGTGGCGAAGCTATCCCTCGGACGTTCAGCGCTGCTGGACGCCGCCTTCGAGCGGGCCACGCTCTACCGTGGGCGGCTGAAGCGGCTGAAAGAGATCAACCAGCCGGGCTACAGCTACTGGTATGAATGTACCTCGCGCCACTTCACCCTGGCGCTCACGCCGCTGACCGTTGCCGATAAATTCAAAGAGGTGATGGCGCAAAAGCCCGGCACCTGGGTCTTTACCTCGGCCACGCTGTCGGTCAACGACGATCTGCACCACTTTACCGAGCGTCTCGGCATTGAGCAGGCTGAATCCTTACTCCTCCCAAGCCCGTTCGACTATGAGAAACAGGCGCTGCTGTGCGTGCCACGCAATCTGCCGCTGCCTAACCAGCCAGGGGCGGCGCGCCATCTGGCGGCCATGCTAAAGCCGATGATTGAGGCCAACAACGGACGCTGCTTTATGCTCTGCACCTCTCACGCCATGATGCGCGATCTGGCCGAGCAGTTCCGCGCGACCATGACGTTGCCGGTGCTGTTGCAGGGGGAAACCAGCAAAGGCCAGCTGCTCCAGCAGTTTGTCAGCGCCGGTAATGCCCTGCTGGTGGCGACCAGCAGCTTCTGGGAAGGGGTGGACGTGCGCGGCGATACGCTCTCGCTGGTGATTATCGATAAGCTGCCATTCACATCGCCGGACGATCCGCTCCTGAAAGCACGCATGGAGGACTGCCGTCTGCGCGGGGGCGATCCGTTCGACGACGTCCAGTTGCCGGACGCGGTTATCACGCTTAAACAGGGGGTAGGGCGACTGATACGCGACGTCACCGACCGCGGAGTGCTGGTGATCTGCGACAATCGCCTGGTGATGCGTCCCTACGGCGCCACCTTCCTCGCCAGCCTGCCGCCTGCGCCGCGCACACGGGATATTAAACGCGCGGTCCGCTTCCTGGCGAACCCGACGGCGGAGTAATTCTTCCCGGAGTGTGTTAAGATGCGCGCCATTTTGTGACTGACCATTGCGAGAGCGCGACGACTGATGCGAATTCTGGCTATTGATACCGCGACAGAGGCCTGTTCCGTTGCCCTGTGGAACGACGGTACGACTTTTGCTCATTTCGAAGAGTGCCCACGGGAACACACCCAACGTATTCTGCCCCTGGTAAAAACCATTTTAACCGAGGGTAACACCGCCCTGACTGACCTCGACGCGCTGGCCTACGGCCGTGGTCCGGGCAGCTTTACGGGCGTACGTATCGGGATTGGCATTGCGCAGGGGCTGGCGCTGGGCGCTGACCTGCCGATGATCGGCGTTTCAACGCTTGCGACTATGGCTCAGGGTGCCTGGCGCATGACCGGTGCCAGCCGCGTGCTGGCCGCGATTGATGCCCGCATGGGTGAAGTCTACTGGGCGGAGTACACCCGTGACGAAAACGGCGTCTGGCACGGCGAAGAGTCGGAAGCCGTGCTTAAACCTGAAGCCGTCACCGAGCGCCTGAAACAGCTCACCGGTGAGTGGGCGACGGTCGGAACCGGCTGGCCGGCATGGCCTGAGATGGCGAAGGACACCGGCCTTACGCTGGTGGATGGTAACATGCTCCTGCCTGCCGCCGAAGATATGTTGCCTGTTGCCTGTCAGCAGCTTGCCGCAGGAAAAACCGTGGCCGTTGAACACGCCGAGCCGGTTTATTTACGAAACACCGTCGCATGGAAGAAACTTCCTGGCCGCGAGTGAATCTCAGTAACAGGAACTGAGAAAAAGGAGTCGCATCATGGCGGTTCAGACTAAAGTTGTACGCTTTTTTATGGCAGGCGCGGTTGCCATAGCACTGAGCGGGTGCGTCACCGTTCCTGATGCGATCAAGGGCACCAGCCCGACGCCACAGCAGGATCTGGTACGCGTGATGAATGCTCCGGAGCTGTATGTCGGGCAGGAAGCGCGCTTTGGCGGCAAGGTGGTTGAAGTGCTAAACCAGCAGGGGAAAACCCGGCTGGAGATTGCCACCGTTCCACTGGACAGCGGCGCACGGCCTGTTCTGGGTGAAGCCTCGCGCGGGCGGATCTACGCTGACGTCAGCGGCTTCCTCGATCCGGTAGATTTCCGCAGGCAGCTGGTGACCGTCGTCGGGCCGATTACCGGTTCGGTGGCGGGGAAAATCGGCAATACGCCATACAAATTTATGACCATGCAGGTGAACGGTTACAAACGCTGGCGTATCGCCCAGCAGGTGGTGATGCCGCCACAGCCAATCGATCCGTGGATGTGGGGTCCGCATCCGTATCGTTACGGCTACGGTGGCTGGGGTTGGTACAATCCAGGCCCTGCACAGGTTCAAACAATTGTAACTGAGTAAGTTACTGTTATTATTAGGAAAGAGACAGCGGCTCAGCCGCTGTCTCTGTTTTTTTACGGATAAAACGAAAAAAAAGAGTGACGCGCTTCGCAACCTGCAACCTGAAGAATTAATAAACTGGTACGCTGAGTTAATATAATGTTAACAAACTGTTTATTATCGGGGCTGTGATGACGACGAACACTCATTTCAGAGGTGATGCATTGAAAAAGGTTTGGCTTAACCGTTATCCCGCGGATGTCCCTGCGGAAATCAATCCTGACCGTTATCAATCCCTGATTGAATTATTTGAACACTCGGTACGGCGCTACGCTGACCAGCCCGCATTTGTGAATATGGGCGAAGTGATGACTTTCCGTAAGCTGGAAGAGCGCAGCCGGGCGTTTGCGGCCTATTTACAGGAAGGGTTGGGCTTGCAGAAAGGGGATCGCGTCGCGCTGATGATGCCAAACCTGCTGCAATACCCGGTGGCGCTGTTCGGGATCCTCAGGGCGGGGATGATCGTGGTTAACGTTAACCCGCTCTATACTCCGCGCGAGCTGGAACATCAGTTGAATGACAGCGGTGCGGCGGCGATTGTGATTGTCTCCAACTTTGCCCACACGCTGGAAAAAGTCGTTGAAAGAACCCAGGTTAAGCACGTCATCCTGACGCGCATGGGCGACCAGCTCTCTACCGCGAAAGGTACGCTGGTCAACTTTGTCGTGAAATACGTTAAGCGGCTGGTGCCGAAATACCACCTGCCGGATGCCATCTCTTTCCGCCGCGCGCTGCATGCGGGCTATCGGATGCAGTACGTTAAGCCGGAGATCGTGTCAGAAGATCTGGCTTTCCTGCAATACACCGGCGGTACCACCGGCGTGGCTAAAGGGGCGATGCTGACCCATCGTAATATGCTGGCAAACCTTGAACAGGTGAACGCCACCTACGGGCCACTGCTGCACCCGGGCAAGGAGCTGGTGATCACCGCGCTTCCGCTGTATCACATTTTTGCGCTGACCATGAACTGCCTGCTGTTTATCGAGCTTGGCGGTCAAAACGTATTGATCACCAACCCGCGCGACATTCCGGGGCTGGTTAAAGAGCTGGCGAAATACCCGTTCACCGCCATGACCGGCGTGAACACCCTGTTTAACGCGCTGCTTAACAATAAAGAGTTCCAGCAGCTCGATTTCTCCACGCTGCATCTTTCTGCGGGCGGCGGGATGCCGGTTCAGCAGGCGGTTGCCGAGCGCTGGGTAAAACTCACCGGACAGTATCTGCTGGAAGGCTATGGTCTGACGGAATGCGCCCCGCTGGTCAGCGTCAACCCGCATGACATCGACTACCACAGCGGCAGTATCGGTCTGCCGGTCCCGTCGACGGAAGCTAAACTGGTGGACGATGAGGGTAACGAAGTGCCTCACGGCGAACCGGGCGAGCTGTGCGTCAGAGGGCCGCAGGTGATGCTGGGCTACTGGCAGCGCCCAGATGCCACGGATGAGATCATCAAAGACGGCTGGCTGTACACCGGCGACATCGCGGTGATGGATGACGAAGGTTTTCTGCGTATCGTCGATCGCAAGAAAGACATGATCCTCGTTTCCGGTTTCAACGTCTATCCGAACGAAATCGAAGACGTGGTGATGCAGCACAGCGGCGTGCTGGAGGTGGCAGCGGTGGGGGTTCCTTCCGGCAGCAGTGGTGAAGCGGTGAAGATATTTGTGGTCAAGAAAGATCCTTCTCTTACCGAGGAAGCGCTGATAACGTTTTGTCGCCGGCAGCTGACGGGCTATAAAGTGCCGAAGCTGGTGGAATTCCGCGATGAGCTGCCGAAATCCAACGTCGGGAAGATATTACGACGAGAATTACGTGACGAAGCCCGTGCCAAAGTGGACAATAAGGCCTGAGCTTCACGTTAATCGCCCAGACGCCGGTTAAGCCGGCGTTTTTTATGGGCGCAAACAAAAGAGAGTCCGATTTGAATTACCAGATGATCACTACCAACGACGAGCTGGCTTCGCTGTGCGAGGTGACGCGTGATTTCCCCGCTATCGCCCTGGATACGGAATTTGTCCGTACCCGCACGTACTACCCGCAACTGGGCCTGATCCAGATGTATGACGGCAAACACGTGTCGTTGATTGACCCCCTCGGCATTACCGACTGGGCGCCAATGCGCGAGCTGTTGCTTGATACCGCCGTGACCAAATATCTGCACGCCGGCAGTGAAGATCTGGAAGTCTTTCTCAACACCTTTGGCATCATGCCGCAGCCGCTGATTGATACCCAGATCCTCGCGGCGTTCAGCGGTCGTCCGCTCTCCTGGGGCTTCGCGGCGATGGTGGAAGAGTACACCGGTCTGACGCTGGATAAGAGCGAATCGCGTACCGACTGGCTCGCGCGCCCGCTGACGGCGCGTCAGCTTGAATACGCCGCGGCAGATGTATTCTACCTGCTGCCGATTGCTGGCCAGCTTATGAAAGAGGCTGAGGCGTCCGGTTGGCTGTCTGCCGCCCTGGACGAGTGCCGCATGACGCAGCAGCGTCGTCAGGAAGTGGTTGATCCGAAAGAGGCCTGGCGTGACATCACTAACGCCTGGCAGCTGCGCACCCGTCAACTGGCCTGTCTGCAACTGCTGGCTGACTGGCGGCTGCGTAAAGCACGTGAGCGCGATCTGGCGGTTAACTTCGTGGTGCGTGAAGAACACCTGTGGGCGGTAGCGCGCTATATGCCGGGTAGCCTTGGCGAACTGGACAGCATTGGCCTTTCCGGGAGTGAGATCCGTTTCCACGGTAAAACGCTGCTCGCGCTGGTAGAGAAAGCTCAGCAGCTGCCGGAGGACGCACTGCCAGAACCACTGCTTAACCTGATGGATATGCCGGGCTACCGCAAGGCGTTCAAAGATATCAAAGCGCTGGTGCAGACGGTGGCGGGGGAAAGCAAACTGAGCGCCGAGCTGCTGGCTTCACGTCGTCAGATTAACCAGCTGCTGAACTGGCACTGGAAGTTGAAACCGCAAAATGGCTTACCGGAACTGGTCGCCGGATGGCGGGGGGAACTGATGGCTGAACGCCTGAACACCCTGCTGGAAGGGTATCCGCGCTAAAGAATTGTAGCCCCGGTAAGCGCCGCGCCACCGGGGAAATTGCCGGGCGGTACGATGCTTGCCCGGCCTACAAAACCACAAACGGATTAACGTGACTCTTCCGCTTCCGGAAGCGTCACGTTCAGCTCCAGAATCGAAATATCCCCGTCTTTTTGCTCCAACTGAACGGTGACCATTTCCGGGTCAATCTGCACGTATTTGCAGATCACTTCCAGAATGTCTTTGCGCAGCTGCGGCAGGTAGTGCGGTTCGGCGTCGCTACGACGACGTTCCGCCACAATGATTTGCAGACGTTCTTTTGCGATGTTGGCGGTGCTTTTTTTCCGCGAGAGAAAAAAGTCCAGTAATGCCATAACTTATCCTCCGAACAGGCGTTTGAGGAAACCTTTCTTCTCTTCTTCAATGAAGCGGAAAGGACGTTCTTCTCCCAGCAGACGGTCAACGGTATCCGCATACGCTTTACCCGCGTCTGCCTGTGTATCCAGGATCACGGGCTCGCCCTGGTTAGAGGCGCGCAATACGGACTGATCTTCCGGGATCACGCCAACCAGTTTGATGCGCAGGATCTCCAGCACGTCTTCCATGCTCAGCATGTCACCTTTGTTCACCCGACCCGGGTTGTAGCGGGTCAGCAGAAGGTGCTCTTTGATCGGCTCCTGGCCATTTTCCGCGCGACGAGATTTCGAGGCCAGAATGCCGAGAATACGGTCGGAGTCACGTACTGACGAGACTTCCGGGTTAGTAGTGATGATGGCTTCATCCGCGAAGTAGAGCGCCATCAGCGCGCCGGTTTCGATGCCGGCCGGGGAGTCGCAGACCACGAAGTCGAACTCCATCTTTTTCAGATCGTCGAGCACCTTTTCCACGCCTTCACGGGTCAGCGCGTCTTTATCACGGGTCTGGGACGCCGGGAGAATGTAGAGGTTCTCGGTACGCTTATCTTTAATTAGCGCCTGGTTAAGCGTGGCATCGCCCTGAATGACGTTCACGAAGTCATACACCACGCGACGCTCGCAACCCATGATCAGGTCCAGGTTACGCAGACCGATATCGAAGTCGATTACGACGGTTTTCTTTCCCTTCTGGGCCAAACCAGTAGCGATGGCCGCGCTGGAGGTGGTCTTGCCAACGCCTCCTTTACCCGAAGTCACAACAATAATGCGTGCCATAGAAATTCCTTGTTAAAAGGGATCAATTTAACGGTTGAACGGTCAAAGCGTTATCTGCCAGCTGCAGACGAGCCGCTTTGCCATAAAATTCGGCTGGGATTTTATCGCTCAGCCAATATTCACCTGCGATAGACACCAATTCTGCCGTCAGGTGAGTACAAAAAATTTGTGCTTCTCGATCGCCGCTGGCGCCCGCAAGCGCACGCCCACGCATCATACCGTAAACGTGAATATTGCCGTCTGCAATCAGTTCTGCGCCCGCACTGACGTGGCTTGTAACAATCAGATCACAGTTTGGCGCATAAATGCGCTGACCGGAACGAACCGGCAGATCAATCAATCGCGTTTTTGTGACTGGGGCTACATTTTGCGCCGGAGGCGGGGGAGCGGGAACGGTTGCAGGCGTTGCACGCGGGGCTTTTTCTTTGCCCTCGTTCAACAAGGGCAAACCCGCGCGTTCAATTTCGGCTTTTAACTCTGCGTCTTTGCAGCCGCTAATACCCACGATGCGCAACCCCGTGGAGACGACGGCCTGCTGGAGTCGCTTCCAGTTAACCGGCCCCTCAAGGTCGCTTACATTAACGACAACAGGAGCATGCTTAAGAAAAGCGGGAGCCTGCGCGATTTTGTCTTCTAACGCCTGACGAATAACCTCGGGTTTTGCATCATGCAAATGAACCACTGATAAGGTGAAGCTACTGCCTTTAAGCTCGATGGGCGTATTTGACATCCTGGCCTTACTCAATTTGCTATTAACCGCAACACATCGCCGCGATATTCCGAAGAGTATCAGGCATGTTATAGTCAGGAGTATATTGAGGCAAGCAACCACCCATTAATTCAGAGTAAAAACATGTTTTGTGTGATCTACAGAAGTACCAGCCGCGACCAGACCTACCTTTATGTCGAAAAGAAAGACGATTTTTCCCGCGTGCCTGAGGAATTAATGAAAAGCTTTGGCCGACCGCAACTGGCGATGCTGCTGCCGCTGGACGGCCGTAAGAAGCTGGTGAACGCCGATCTGGAGAAAGTCAAAAAGGCGTTAACCGAGCAGGGCTATTATTTACAGCTTCCGCCGCCACCGGAGAATTTATTAAAACAGCATCTTGAGGTGAGCGGAAAGAAATAAGCCCGGGTCATTCCGGGAACAACTCATCAACCGATTAGGGGTCGACCATGTATCAACATCATAACTGGCAAGGTGCATTACTGGATTATCCCGTCAGCAAAGTGATCTGCGTGGGCAGCAACTATGCAAAACATATTCAGGAGATGGGCAGCGCCGTGCCGGATGAGCCGGTTCTGTTTATTAAGCCAGAAACCGCACTGTGCGATATTCGCCAGCCGCTGGTTCTGCCGCAGGGGCTGGGCTCGGTGCATCATGAAGTGGAGCTGGCGGTGCTGATCGGCGCGACGCTGCGCCAGGCGACCGAAGAGCATGTAGAGA
This sequence comes from Enterobacter hormaechei subsp. hoffmannii, assembly GCF_001729745.1. GTDB lineage: Bacteria > Pseudomonadota > Gammaproteobacteria > Enterobacterales > Enterobacteriaceae > Enterobacter > Enterobacter intestinihominis. Next base: position 2,612,285 of record NZ_CP017186.1, on the reverse strand, counting down.
AAGCGATTGCGGGTTACGGTGTCGCGCTCGACCTGACCCTGCGCGACGTCCAGAGCAAAATGAAGAAAGCGGGGCAGCCGTGGGAAAAAGCCAAGGGCTTTGACAATTCATGCCCGATTTCCGGTTTCGTTCCGGTGAGTGAATTTACCGACGACCCGCAGAATACGCCCCTCAGCCTGAAGGTCAACGGCGAGATCCGCCAGCAGGGGACGACCGCTGACATGATCCATAAGATCGTTCCGCTGATTGCCTACATGAGCCGCTTCTTCACCCTGAAACCCGGCGACGTGATCCTTACCGGCACTCCGGAAGGTGTGGGGCCGCTGCACAGTGGCGACGAGCTGGACGTCAGTTTTAACGGCCTGTCGCTGAAAACCCGCGTGCTGTAAAAGCACCTTGCCGCCTGAAAAGGGCGGCAAAACTTGCATCAACGTGCCAGACTCGTTATAAGGTGCGCTCTATTTTGACGTGTGGACATCCCGATGAACGACATTCCTTTCTGGCAAAGCAAAACTCTCGACGACATGACCGACGCGGAGTGGGAATCGTTGTGTGACGGCTGTGGGCAGTGCTGCCTGCATAAGCTGATGGATGAAGATTCGGATGAGATCTATTTCACCAACGTAGCCTGCAAGCAGTTAAACATCAAAACCTGCCAGTGCCGCAACTACGAGCGCCGTTTCGACTATGAGCCGGACTGCATCAAGTTAACCCGTGAAAATCTGCCGACCTTTGAGTGGCTGCCGCATACCTGCGCGTATCGCCTGCTGGCGGAAGGTAAAGATCTGCCCACATGGCATCCGCTATTGACGGGGTCGAAAGCGGCGATGCACGGCGAGCGTATTTCCGTGCGCCACATTGCGGTGAAAGAGTCCGAGGTGCAGGACTGGGAAGACCACATTATGAATCACCCTAATCGGTGATAATAAAAAACCCGCCGAGGCGGGTTTTTTATTATGCGCAATTTTGTCGGGTGGCGCTGCGCTTACCCGACCTACAAAACTGACGTTGCCGTTTTGCTTTTACCTTCCAAAAAGATCGCGTTTCTTTGGCTTGAACGGCTGGGCAATCAGCACCAGCAGCGCTACCATGAAGTAGGCGACAAAAATGCCCACCAGCCACTGCGGCATCTCCAGCGTCAGAAACTCCCACTGGCGTACAGAGCAGTCACCGGAGGCCACAAACACCTGCGGCAGCCATTTATCCAGCGGCAGCCAGCTCGGGAAGCGGGCCGCAAAGTCGCAGGTCATAAACGGCGACGGGTGAAGCTGCATCTGGGTGTGCTCCCAGGCAAGCGCAATCCCTTTCCCGGCGCTGTACAGCCAGATGGCAATTGCGGCATAGCGTAACGGTGTTTTAGGTGCAATCGCACCTACCAGACCTGCGCCCATAATGCCGAACAGCGCACAACGCTCATAAATACACAGGACGCAAGGTTTCAGCCCCATCACATGCTGAAACCACAGCGCGACCATTTCCAGCGCAAAGGCGGTCAGGGCCATCAACAACCACGCTCCGCGACCGCGTGAGCACTGGTTCAAAAATCGCAACATAATCATTTCCCTGGAACATGCTTAGACAGCGCAGTGTAAACGAATTTTAATGCGCCGCAAGTATACCTGCTTGCAACAACCATTGCGTACAGGGGACGAGAGTAATTTTGATGCACAGCAAACCAACAAGGGTAAGCACCAGCGTGTACGGCAGCGCCATCCAGACCATTCTTCCATAAGAAAGTCGTATGAGTGGCGCCAGCGCCGAGGTCAGCAGGAAGAGGAAGGCCGCCTGACCGTTCGGGGTTGCCACGGAGGGGAGGTTGGTTCCAGTGTTGATCGCCACCGCCAGCAGCTCGAACTGTTCACTGCTGACAATCCCTTGCTCCATCGCGGCTTTGGCCTCATTGATGTATACCGTCCCGACAAAGACGTTATCGGATATAGAAGACAACAGACCGTTAAACAAATAGAACAGCGTTAGCTGCGAATCTGGCGTGGCCTGAAGCACAAACGCGATGATTGGCGCGAAAAGATGTTGATCAATAATCACCGCCACGACGGCGAAAAACACCGCCAGCAGGGCGGTAAACGGCAGCGCTTCGGTAAAGGCTTTTCCGATAGCATGTTCGTCCGTGACGCCGCTCAGGCTGGTTGCCAGAATAATTACCGACAGACCAATCAGCCCCACCTCGGCAAGGTGGAAGGCCAGCGCAGCGATAAGCCACACGCCGATGATGCCCTGTGCAATCAGGCGCAGCGTCTCCTGGCGCGTGCGTTGTTTGCGGCTCTGCTCGTCAAACTTATGCAGCTCCTGACGGACCTGATCGGGCAACTTCGCGCCATACCCAAAAAGGTTGAATTTTTCGACCAGCACGCAGGTCGCTAAGCCGCAGATCAGAACGGGCACGCTGACCGGCGCCATGCGCAGGAAAAATTCGCCAAATTGCCACTCAGCCGCTTTGGCGATAATCAGGTTTTGCGGCTCTCCAACCATTGTCATCACGCCGCCCAGCGCCGTCCCCACGCCCGCATGCATCATCAGGCTGCGCAGAAACGCGCGGAACTGCTCGAGCACATCGCGGTTGTGCGCCTCAACGTGGCTGTCGTCCTGCAAGTTATCGCCAGGACGAGACGAGGCAACCCGGTGGTAAATACCGTAAAAGCCGACGGCGACGCTGATCACCACAGCCACAACCGTCAGCGCATCCAGGAAGGCAGAGAGGAAAGCCGCGGCGAGGCAAAACGCCAGCGAGAGCAGCGTTTTCGACGGAATGCTCAGCAGCAGACGGGTGAAGATAAACAGCAGAAGCTGCTTCATAAAGTAGATCCCCGCCACCATGAAGATCAGCAGTAGCAGGACTTCAAGATTCGACGCAATCTCATTTTTAACATGCTCCGCGCTGGTCATTCCAATGACCACGGCTTCCAGCGCCAGCAGCCCGCCGGGCAGCAGCGGATAGCACTTCAATGCCATCGCCAGGGTAAAGATAAACTCGGCGACCAACATCCACCCGGCAACGAAGGGATCCAGCAAAAAGATAACGGGATTAACGACCAGGAATACCAGTAGAGTGAGTTTGTACCAGTCAGGTGACTGACCTAAAAAGTTGCGCCACAGCGCGCGCCCAAATGAAATTTCCACGACAGACGTCCTTTCCCCGTCAAATAAGACAAGACATCAGTATACGCAAAAACGGCGGCGGAGAGGGGGATAAAGCCATTTTGTAAATTTCATAAAAATGAAACGGCGATCCCTCTTTTCTGTCTCTGCTGCGCTATCTGCCTCTGCGCGCCTCTGGTATGATGAGTGCAATTTGCTAAAGCTGTGTAATGGAAATCTCACTATGGTCATTAAGGCGCAGAGCCCGGCGGGTTTCGCGGAAGAGTACATCATTGAAAGCATCTGGAATAATCGTTTCCCTGCGGGATCAATTCTACCTGCTGAACGCGAACTCTCTGAACTGATTGGCGTCACCCGTACCACGCTGCGAGAAGTGCTCCAGCGTCTGGCGCGCGATGGCTGGTTGACGATACAGCATGGCAAACCCACTAAGGTGAATAACTTCTGGGAAACGTCCGGGCTGAATATTCTGGAAACGCTGGCGCGTCTCGATCACGAAAGCGTACCGCAGCTGATTGACAATCTGCTTTCGGTGCGCACCAACATCGCTACCATTTTCATCCGCACCGCGTTTCGTCAGCATCCTGAAGATGCGCTGAAGGTGCTTGCCACCGCCAATGAGGTGGAAGACCACGCGGACGCCTTTGCGACCCTCGACTACAACGTGTTCCGCGGTCTGGCGTTTGCTTCCGGCAATCCGGTTTACGGTCTGATCCTGAATGGAATGAAAGGGTTATATACACGCATTGGTCGTCACTACTTTGCCAACCCTGAAGCCCGCAGCCTGGCGCTCGGCTTTTACCATAAACTGAGCAAGCTCTGCACCGAAGGGCTGCACGATCAGGTCTATGAAACGGTGCGTCGTTATGGCCACGACTCCGGTGAAATCTGGCACCGAATGCAGAAAACCCTGCCGGGTGATTTAGCGATTCAGAGTCGCTGAAATAAAAAACCTCTCGATTGAGAGGTTTTTTTCGCCCGGTGGCGCTTCGCTTACCGGGTAAAAAATCTACAACGTATTCAACCGCGCCGGGCACCGCTCCAGCAGCTCCACACTGCCATCTTCATTCTGCTGCTCCAGCGACACGTCAAATCCCCACAGGCGATGCACATGCTTCAGCACTTCCTTACGCCCCTTATCCAGCGGTGCGCGGTTGTGAGGGATATAGCGCAGCGTCAAAGAGCGGTCACCGCGCAGATCCACATTCCAGACCTGAATGTTCGGTTCAAGATTGCTCAGGTTGTACTGAGACGACAGGCGCGAGCGGATCTCACGATAGCCCTCTTCGTTGTGGATCGCAGAGATCTCCAGGTAGTTGTTGCGGTCATCATCCAGTACGGTGAAGAAGCGGAAATCACGCATGATTTTCGGCGACATGAACTGGCTGATAAAGCTCTCATCCTTAAAATCACGCATCGCGAAGTGCAGCGTTTCCAGCCAGTCAGAACCGGCAATATCCGGGAACCAGTATTTGTCCTCTTCGGTGGGCGACTGGCAGATACGCTTGATATCCTGGAACATGGCAAAGCCGAGTGCGTACGGGTTAATGCCGCTGTACCACGGGCTGTTATACGCTGGCTGGAATACCACGTTGGTGTGGCTGTGCAGAAACTCCATCATAAACCGTTCAGAGACTTTTCCCTCGTCATACAGGTGGTTCAGAATGGTGTAGTGCCAGAAGGTCGCCCAGCCTTCGTTCATCACCTGGGTCTGCTTCTGAGGATAGAAATACTGGCTCACCTTGCGCACGATGCGCAAGATCTCACGCTGCCACGGCTCCAGCAGTGGGGCGTTCTTCTCCATAAAGTAGAGCAGGTTTTCCTGCGGCTCGGAAGGGTAACGACGCGCCTCGGCGACGGTTTTCTCCTCCTCACGTTTCGGCAGGGTGCGCCACAGCATATTCACCTGGCTTTGCAGATACTCCTCGCGGCTCTTCTGCCGGGCTTTCTCTTCCTGCAATGAGATCTTCTGCGGACGCTTATAGCGATCAACGCCGTAATTCATCAGCGCGTGGCAGGAGTCCAGCAGCTTCTCTACCTCGTCCACGCCGTAGCGCTCTTCGCAGTCGGTAATGTATTTGCGGGCGAAGATAAGGTAATCGACGATGGAGCTGGCGTCCGTCCAGCTGCGGAACAGATAGTTATTTTTGAAGAACGAGTTATGTCCATAGCAGGCGTGCGCCATCACCAGCGCCTGCATGGTAATGGTGTTCTCCTCCATCAGATAGGCAATACACGGGTTAGAGTTAATAACGATTTCATACGCCAGCCCCTGCTGTCCGTGCTTATACAGTCGCTCCGTTTCAATGAATTTTTTACCAAACGACCAGTGCGGATAGTTAATCGGCATCCCGACGCTGGAGTAAGCGTCCATCATCTGTTCCGAGGTGATGACTTCAATCTGATGGGGATAGGTGTCCAGACGATAGAGTTTGGCCACCCGGTCGATCTCCGCCAGGTAGACATCCAGCAATTCGAAGGTCCAGTCGGGTCCATCGCTCAGACGGGTGCTGTCCCTTGACATGGAATCTAGTGTAGCCATTAGCGCGCCCTCGTTGTTGGTCGCTCTCTCTGACTGGAGAGCCTCCTTTCAAGCATAGATCACCCCATTCAAATACGCGGGGCGCAGAAATTTTTTCTTTGCGATTTCCCGTTTTCGATACGGCAAAAAAAGCGGTGCTCGCAGAATTTTCTACTGGTTAAAAATAACGCGCAGCAGGAGATCCCAAATAAGCGCCATCCCCTGATACAGCGGGATATGTGAGTTGAGTCACCATAAAAAAGTCATATGTTGAATAATATTTTCAGCTAGGTTATCAATCTGTAATTAGATGATTGTTCTTTTGCTCATAATGGAGTGGCTATGCGTGTTGTCATACTGGGAAGTGGTGTCGTTGGCGTAACCAGCGCCTGGTATTTAAGTCAGGCGGGACATGAGGTTACCGTTATCGATCGCGAATCCGGTCCGGCGCTGGAAACCAGTGCGGCGAATGCGGGGCAGATCTCCCCGGGCTACGCTGCGCCGTGGGCGGCCCCGGGCGTTCCGCTGAAGGCGATCAAATGGATGTTTCAGCGACATGCGCCGCTGGCGATAAGCCTTGACGGCACGCAGTTCCAGCTTAAGTGGATGTGGCAGATGCTGCGCAACTGCGATACCCGCCACTACATGGAGAACAAAGGGCGCATGGTGCGCCTCGCAGAATACAGCCGCGATTGCCTGAAAGCGCTGCGTTCCTCAACGGGGATCGAATATGAAGGGCGCCAGGGCGGCACACTTCAGCTGTTCCGTACCGCGCAACAGTATGAAAACGCGACCCGCGATATCGCCGTGCTTGAAGACGCGGGCGTACCGTATCAGCTGCTGGAAGCCAGCCAACTTGCCCAGGTGGAGCCAGCACTTGCCGAGGTCGCGCACAAGCTGACGGGCGGCCTGCGTTTACCGAACGATGAAACTGGCGACTGCCAGCTTTTCACCCAGCGTCTGGCGCGCATGTGTGAGCAGGCCGGGGTGAAATTCCGCTTCAACACCTCTGTCGACAAGCTGCTGTCGGAAGGGGAGAAGATTTACGGCGTGAAGTGTGGAGAAGAGGTCATCAAAGCCGATGCTTACGTGATGGCGTTCGGATCCTATTCTACCGCGATGCTGAAAGGGATCCTGGATATCCCGGTCTATCCGCTGAAAGGCTACTCCCTGACCATTCCCGTGAAAGAGGACAGCGGCGCGCCAGTATCAACTATTCTTGATGAAACCTACAAAATCGCCATCACCCGTTTCGATAACCGGATCCGCGTCGGCGGCATGGCGGAAATCGTGGGCTTCAATACCGAACTGCTCAAACCACGTCGTGAAACGCTGGAGATGGTCGTCGGCGATCTCTTCCCGCGCGGCGGTTTCATTGAGCAGGCGACGTTCTGGACCGGCCTGCGTCCAATGACCCCGGACGGTACGCCGATTGTGGGCCGTACGCCTTACAAAAATCTGTGGACAAATACCGGCCACGGTACGCTTGGCTGGACCATGGCCTGCGGTTCGGGCCAGCTGCTTAGCGACCTGATTTCCGGGCGGACGCCGGCAATTCCGTTTGACGATTTAAGCGCCGCACGCTATCAATCAGGGTTTACCCCCTCGCGTCCACAACACCTGCACGGCGCGCATAATTAAGGAGTCGTCATGTCCCGTCCCATTCTGGCCCAGCTGGATTTGCAGGCGCTGAAGGATAACCTGCAAATTGTTCGTCGTGCTGCGCCGGGTTCTCGTGTCTGGTCGGTGGTGAAAGCCAACGCCTACGGTCATGGTATCGACCGTATCTGGAGTGCGCTCGGCGCTACCGACGGTTTTGCCTTGCTGAATCTGGAAGAGGCCATCCTGCTGCGTGAGCGCGGCTGGAAAGGACCGATCCTGCTGCTGGAAGGATTCTTCCATGCGCAAGATCTGCCTCTGCTGGATAAGTACCGCCTGACGACCAGCGTTCACAGTAACTGGCAGATCAAGGCCATTCAGGACGCGAAGCTGCATGCCCCGCTGGATATCTATCTCAAAGTGAACAGCGGTATGAACCGACTGGGCTTCCAGCCTGAACGTGTGCACACGGTCTGGCAGCAGCTTCGTGCGCTGAAAAACGTCGGTGAGATGACGCTGATGGCGCATTTTGCCGATGCGGAAAAGCCGGACGGCATTGCCGATGCTATGGTCCGCATTGAGCAGGCGGCAGAAGGGCTGGACTGTCCGCGCTCGCTGTCGAACTCAGCGGCAACGCTCTGGCATCCCGAGGCGCATTACAACTGGGTGCGCCCGGGGATCGTGCTGTACGGCGCGTCACCCTCAGGTCAGTGGCAGGATATCGCCAACAGCGGCCTGAAGCCGGTGATGACGTTACGAAGCGAAATTATCGGCGTGCAAACCCTGAAAGCGGGCGATACGGTGGGCTATGGCAGCCGCTATCGGGCAGCGGGCGAACAGCGTATCGGTATCGTGGCGGGGGGCTATGCAGATGGTTATCCGCGCATCGCCCCGAGCGGCACTCCGGTGTGGGTCGATGGCGTGCGTACGGGCACGGTAGGCACCGTCTCAATGGACATGTTGGCTATTGATTTGACGCCATGTCCTCAGGCGGGGATCGGCTCACCGGTTGAGCTGTGGGGCAACGAGGTTAAAATTGATGATGTGGCCGCTGCGGCGGGCACTGTCGGGTATGAACTGATGTGCGCGCTGGCGTCAAGAGTGCCTGTTGTGACGGTGTAACATGTGTGTGCCGGGTGGCGGCTTCGCCTTACCCGGCCTACAAAAGCCCGAACGTAGGCCGGGTAAGCGTTAGCGCCACCCGGCAAAAAAGCAGCTACTCCTCCTCCTCCTCCATCGGCCTTACGCCGACTTTGCGCACCGCGTTATCCTCTTTCTCGGCCACCGTCCAGACCATCCCGGCAAACTCCACCTGGTCACCGACGACCGGTGCAGCCCCTAATATTTGCTGAATAATCTCGCCCAGTGTTTGCTGGTTATCGCGATTCTCCAGTCCTCCCTCCAGGCCATAAATCAGCGCCACATCCGCAAAGCGGGCGCTGGCTTCGAGGATAAAATCGCCGAAGAAACGCTGATCCAGCGCCACCGGGGGCGACTGGCTGAACAGCTTGCCAAGGGCAGGCAGGTCGCGCTCGCGGCCAATCACGCAGAGGATATCGTTCTCTCGCAGCCGCGTGCTGCCGGTCGGGTGAAGCAGGGCGTTATCCCGGAACAGGGCGGCAATACGCGTTTCAGCGGGCATATGCAGATCGCGTAACGAAGCACCCACGCACCACTTATCGGCGCTTAACTGATAGACAAACTGTTCCCACGGGTTGTCTGGGTGAATATCCAGCCCCACGCGGGAGACCGGCCAGCCAACGGGCGGTACCACCACTTTGGCTTTTTTCGCCGCCCAGCCCAGCGACGTCCCCTGGAACAGCAGCGATACCAGCACCACGAAGAAGGCGACGTTGAAGAACAGACGAGCGTTGTCTAGTCCGGCCATCATCGGGAAAACCGCCAGGATAATCGGCACCGCGCCGCGCAGCCCCACCCAACTGATAAATATCCGCTCACGCAGGTTAAACCCGCGGAACGGCAGCAGCCCGGCAAACACCGACAGCGGACGGGCGATGAAGATCATCCAGGCCGACAAAAGCAGCGCTGGCACGACGATAGGCAGCAGGTCGGAAGGCGTCACCAGCAGGCCCAGCACCAGGAACATGGCGATCTGTGCCAGCCAGGCCAGCCCGTCAAAGTTTTGCAGTATCGCATAACGGTTACGAATCGGTCGGTTGCCCAGCAGGAATCCACAGAGGTAAACCGCCAGAATACCGCTGCCGTCCAGCGCGGTGGTGACGGCAAAGATCAGGATCCCGCCGCTCAGGGCCAGCAGCGGGTAAAGGCCGGAAGGCAGCGTAATACGGTTGATTGTCTGCTGTAACAGGTAACCGCCGCCGAGACCAATGATAATCCCGAGGCCAAACTGCTGGAGGATGTGCCAGGCGAACATCCAGCTCAGGCCAGTTTCGTGCTGCTGGATCATCTCAATCAGGGTGATGGTCAGGAACACCGCCATCGGATCGTTGCTGCCGGATTCAATCTCAAGCGTGGAGCCAACGCGCTCGTTCAGCCCCTTGCCGCCGAGCAGCGAGAACACCGCCGCCGCATCGGTAGAGCCGACAATCGCGCCAATAAGCAGGCCTTCCATCATATCGAGGTTAAACAGCCAGGCTGCCATCATACCGGTCAGGCCGGAGGTGATTAGCACGCCGACGGTAGCCAGAGACAGCGCCGGGCCTAAGGCAACGCGAAACGAACTTGCCTGGGTGCGCATGCCGCCGTCCAGCAAGATCACCGCCAGCGCGAGGTTACTTACCATATAGGCGAAAGGGTAATTATCGAAGGGGATACCGCCGATTCCGTCAACCCCCGCCAGCATGCCGATAGCCAGGAAAATGACAAGAATAGGTATGCCAAGGCGCGATGAAAATGAACTTAATAAAATGCTGAAGGTTACCAGGATGGAACCCAGAATGAAAAGACTGATTATCGCTGTGGCACTCAATGTCGTCTTACTCCCACCTCAATGTGAACGCTGTTATTAAAACCCTAACATATTAACAACTGTATCTGCGTTTTATTGAGGGGGAATAACGGCTTTTTTATGCCTTTAAGACCGGATGACCGCTGATTGTTAACCGACTGCCTGAATTACCGTGTGCAAGGTGCGCCTGGGCACCCAGTGGCAAGGTAACGGTTTGCTGCTCATGGCCGAAATTCAGACCGGCGATCACCGGAATATCCAGCCGGGAACGAATGAAATCGACCATCGTCTCCAGCGTGTAGCCCGCGTCGTAATCGTTGGGGGCTGACCCGCTGAAACTGCCTAGCACAATGGCCGACTGCCGATCCAGGATCCCGGCGTGATAAAGCTGTAACAGCATGCGTTCGACGCGGAACGGGTGTTCGTTGATATCTTCCAGCACCAGAATGCCGTCCTCGATCTGCGGCAGCCACGGTGTCCCAATCAGCGATACCAGCATCGCGAGGTTTCCGCCCCACAGCTGCCCTTCACATTCCCAGTGCGGTCCGTTGCCTTGCCACGCGACGGTAAACGTCGGGTTTTGCAGGGCGCGCCAGAAATGGTCCTGCGTAAACGCATCCAGCTCCGGCGCACCAAAGTTGCCGGCCAGCATCGGGCCGCTAAAGGTAATGACGTTATGCAACGCCAGCAGGCCGAGCTGGATCGCTGTGAAATCGCTGTGTCCGCAGATTAACAGCGGATCCTGCTGCTGGCGTGCGGCCAGCCCGGACCAGTCGATGCTCTCCAGCAGTCGGCTTGCGCCATAGCCGCCGCGCACGGCCAGCACAATAGTGTTTTCACCTTCCAGCGTCGCCAGGCTGTTGATATCGCTCAGTCTCTGCGCCTCCGTACCGGCAAAACGCTGCATGCGGCGGGGGATAATTGTCTGATTTTCTACCTGATGGCCCATTTCCAGCAGGCGCTGAACGCCCCGCTGTGCCGCCTCCTGGTTGATGCAGTAGCCCGACGGTGCGATGAGATGAAACTGAGGCATGGCAATTCCTTGCTGAATGAGAATCTAATTGTCTATATCATGCCGCTTATACGCCGCCTGCTTCAAGGGGCGACGTACCGCGATGACCGGCTATAAGGATAGATGACGTGAAATTGAGATGGTTTGCTTTTTTGATTGTGTTGCTCGCTGGCTGTAGTTCAAAACATGATTATAAAAATCCCCCCTGGAATCCTGAAGTCCCGGTAAAGCGGGCCATGCAGTGGATGCCGATCAGCGAACAAGCCGGGAAGGCCTGGGGCGTGAGCCCGCGCCTGATCACCGCGATCATCGCCGTGGAGTCCGGCGGTAACCCGACGCTGGTGAGTAAATCGAATGCGGTGGGGCTGATGCAGTTAAAAGCCTCTACGGCGGGAAGAGAGGTCTATCGCTACATGGGCTGGAAGGGACAGCCATCCACCAGCGAGCTGAAAAACCCGGAACGTAATATCTCTATGGGAACCGCTTACCTGAGCATTCTGGAGCATGGCATTCTGAAGGGGATTGACGATCCGGAAGTGATGCAATATGCGCTGGTGGTGTCGTACGTTAACGGAGCTGGCGCGCTGCTCCGAACCTTCTCATCCGATCGCAAAGAGGCGATAGAAGAGATTAACGATATGGATAAAGATGAATTCTTCGAACACGTTGTGAAGAATCATCCGTCAGCACAGGCTCCACGTTATATCTGGAAAGTACAGAAAGCAATGGACGCCATGTAACGTCTTTGTCGGGCGGCAGCACGCTGCCCGACGCCTTTCAGCGCACTTTATTCGCGCGTTCCCGCGCTTCACGCTCCAGTGAAAAAATGATGCGCTGTAGTTCGCGCTCGGCGCCTGGCCCGACATTCAGAAAGCGAAAACTCAATCGCGGCGTGGTAATGGTTTCGTTTTTGCCGTCCACCACCTTGCGCTCGCTGATGGCAATCAGCTGGGCGTCAAACCAGAAGCGTCCCCATCCGCCCATATCCAGCTCGATCTGACTAAAACGCATACCTTCCACCAGCCCTTCCGGCTTCGGCATATCCATCAACGCTCCCATGCCGCCCAGCGACAGGTCGAAGAGACGAAAGCGGATCTCTTTTTTGTCCGGCATTTTCGCCTTACAGAAGTAGGCCGGGTGAAGCGGGGCGCTGATGCGAAAATACTCGCGGCGCTGCACGAACCAGAGATTAGCGGGCAGGGGGGTGATAAACGCAGGCAAACCCTGGTACACGATCGTGGTCAGGCGAGGCAGTATAAACTCGACTTTAGCCCCCTGCGTTTCGGCCATCACCGAGAGGTTTTCTGCCTGTAGCGCGGCACGGTTTTCATCGCTCTGGCTACCCAGATCCACGATCAGGTGTTCTGCCGTCACGTCCAGGATCTTGCTGATAAACTGGCTGGTTGACCAGTTGATGCGCAGCGGCACCTCGCCCTTTTTCAGGTCGCGTAACACCCCTAATACAGCCAGCGGATTTTGTTTCAGGAACTGCTCACTGTAGCTACTCACGCCAGATGGCTCCTCGATAGATGACAGACTGTCTCTGGGTTATCGGCACGCTGGCATGAAACTTAATACAAACGATCTGTTTTTCTCCGCTGATATTGATTCGGTAATAAAAATGATAATAATTGTCGTTCCCAATATCATCTAATAATAAGACGACACTATGAGCACCTCACGTTTTGCGTTATGCGCGTTGGCAGGCGCCGTCACGCTGGCATTGCAGACACAGGCTTTCGCAGAAGAACCCACCATCGTGGTAACCGCTACAGAGCAGGGCAGCGCGCTCCCTGCCTGGACCAATAGCGCCACGAAATCAGCCGTTGCGGAAAGTAAAACGCCGCAGGTGATCAACACCATCGCCGCTAAAGAGATTGAGCAGCGGCACGCCAGTTCGGTAAACGAGATCCTGCGCTATGCGCCGGGCGTTTCCACGGAGGTGCGCGGGAGCACCTCTTACATGAGCGAGTACAAAATCCGCGGGTTCAACGTCGATCAGGAGTTCTACAACGGCCTGCAACTTCCCTATAACGTCACCGGGAACACCAAAGCGCGAATCGATCCGCTGCTGATTGAGAGCGTCGATATCCTGAAGGGGCCGTCATCCGTGCTGTATGGCGGCGGCTCCCCGGGCGGGCTGGTCAATATTCAGAGTAAAAAGCCGCAGAAAGAGGCGAAAACGGAACTGGGCTTTAATACCGGAAACCGCAATCTGAAAGAGGGGTACCTGGATTCCACGGGGCAGATCGCGAACAGCGACTGGAACTATCGTCTGCTGGGCAAAGCGACGGAAAGTGACGAACAGGCGCACACCACGCGCTATGAAAACTATCTGGTGGCCCCCTCCGTGACCTGGCAGCCGGATGACAAAACGCGCCTGACCATTGACGCGCTGGCGCAAAATACGCCGAGCCTGACGCCGTCTGATCCGATGCCGCTAAGCTATCTGCGGTCTAAATACGCCGATCGTCGTGACTATGCCGGGGATGAGTGGAGCGGCTTCAAACAGCGCCAGTGGATGCTGGGCTACAGCTTTGAGCATGAGTTTGACAGTGGCTGGGGCTTTAACCAGAAAGCGCGCTACTTTGACGTGGATACCCACCAGCGCAGCGCCTATTCCACCGGGACGGGCAGCGAGGTCTACCAGCTTAACCGCTTCGCCTATACCACGGATGAAGATTTGCAGAGCTTCAACATTGATAACCAGGTTACCCGAACCGTCGCGCTGGGGGACTGGCAACATCATCTGCTGGCGGGCTTTGACTACCAGAAGCTGAACTCTCACTTCCATTATCGTTACGCCTCGTCCACACCGGGTATCGATATGCGCAATCCGAATCACTCGCAGATCGATAACGATGCGCTGGGGCTTGTAACCGCGCAGAAAAACCGTCTCGGCTATCAGCAGAATGGCTATTACCTTCAGGATCAGATTGCGTTTGGCGGGCTTAACGTGCTGGCCAGCCTGCGCTTTGACGACTACCGTTCCGTCACCACCAACTATCTGCAAAACGGTGACAAAGCCTGGGTATCGCAGGATCGCCTCACCAAACGACTGGGGGCGCTTTATGCCTTCGACAATGGTCTCTCGCCGTTTATCAGCTATTCGGAAGGCTTCGCACCGGTATCGCCGCAGGGTACGCTGACCGCGAAAGACGTTAAGCCCACCACCAGTAAGCAGGTGGAGGGTGGGGTGAAATATCTGCTGGCGGAATATGCAACTACCTTCACCGCCTCGGTGTTTAACATTCGTCAGAAAAATGTGGTGACCAGCGATCCGGGCTTCCTCAACTACCGCCAGACCGGGGAAGTGGAATCGAAAGGCGCGGAGCTTTCCGCTATTAGTCGTCCAACGGATAACCTGACGCTGATTGCCAATTATGCCTACACCCACGCCATCAATACCGAAGATGACAAGTACCAGGGCAAACGACCGACGCAGGTCCCTGAGAACGCCTTTAATCTGTGGGGAGATTACACCTTTGACAGCACGCCGCTGAGAGGGTTAACGCTGGGGGCTGGTGCACGCTACACCGGGCCGATGGAGATCTCGCCAGCCAATGATGCAGGCAAGCTGGGCGGTACGACGCAGTACGATCTGGCGGCATCTTACCGCATGGGCGAACTGGCGCCATCGCTGGAGGGGCTGGCGCTGAAAGCGAGCGCGCAGAACGTCACCAACAAAGAGACGCTCACCTGCTATGACGCGACCAACTGCTGGATAGGCCGCGACCGCACCTTCCAGGTCGGGGCGAGCTACAGCTTCTGAAAAAAGCCCGGTGGCGCTACCGCACTGAACAGTCCCCTCGCCCCTCCGGGGAGAGGGTTAGGGTGAGGGGAACATACGGCGGTGGTGGTCATTCCGTTCACTTTATGTTCCTTGCTACTCTGTAACGACATGACCGGTGAACGTGCCAGGGTGGCTCAGTCGCCACCACCCTGGCGACCCGGGCTCCCGGCGGTAAATCGCCGCTTCGCGGTGCCCTCGGCTTATTCCTTCCGGCTTATCGGGTACGGGCGGAGGCAACGTCCCTGTAAAGCCGCCCTCTCGGCGCATCCCTGCGCCTCGCCCCGGCCTTCAGGAAACGCCTCAGCGATTTACAGCCGGACCAGGTCATCGCTGAAAGCTCTCAGTTATTCTGAAGGCAGCGTTATTGCTTCTGCTTTGAAATCACTGGGGAACCCTCGCCCCTTTGGGGAGAGGGTTAGGGTGAGGGGCGCTACTGCGCCGCCTGTTTAGCAGGTGCAACATCATCGTTTGCCGCAGACTGATTCTCCGGTACGCTGTCGCACGGCTTCTCTTTCGGGCAGACCATGTCCAGCATCCTGAGCGTCACACCGTTACTCCAGCCGAAACCGTCCTGCAACGGATACTCACCGCCGCCACCGCCGGTACCTGTCGAAGAGACATCGTACTTCTCAACCAGTTTCTTCTCGCGATCGTAGGTATGCTGAACGTTTTTCAGGAAACGCCAGGTCACGTCCATCGCCACTTTCTGCTGACCATAGTTCTGCAACCCTTCCACCGCTACCCACTGCAACGGCGCCCAGCCGTTCGGCGCATCCCACTGCTGCCCGCTGTTGATGGTGGTGGTA
Organism: Enterobacter hormaechei subsp. hoffmannii; assembly: GCF_001729745.1. Lineage (GTDB taxonomy): Bacteria > Pseudomonadota > Gammaproteobacteria > Enterobacterales > Enterobacteriaceae > Enterobacter > Enterobacter intestinihominis. The sequence goes on along the minus strand of NZ_CP017186.1, from coordinate 2,596,508 downwards.
GAAATACCGCCCGGTTTCAGCAGGCGCGACGATGCGGCTGCGGCCACTTTATCGGCGCGATCCTGTGATGCGGCCTTCACATACAGCGGGAAGAGGGCCGCGGCAGTCAGCTGATTACGCACCTTCCTGGTTTTCAGATCGTAATCCGCATACCAGCCCTCTTTATCGTTCCACAGGTGGCTCTCCATGGCTTTCTGACGTGCGGAGGCCAGCGCGTCATATTTACTTGCGCTGGCGGTATCCCCATCTTCCTGGCTGGCACGGGCCAGCAGTTTTTCCATCTTAAACATCAGCGCATTCAGATCCACCGGCACGATGCTGGTGGTGCGGATGGTACCCAGCTTCTGGGGATCGTCCATCCAGCGGGAGCTGAAATCCCAGCCCGAGGCCGCGGCAGAGCGCAGATCGCGGTAAATCTCGGTGGCCGGACGGTTAGGGTTATTTTTGGCGGTGGTCACGTCATCCAGCCACGACTCAGGGCGTGGCGTGTCCAGATCGTCCCAGTAGCGGTTGAGGAGGGAGCCGTCATCCAGCTTCACTACGCGTTTGTTTGCCTGACCAGGCTGGAGCCCATCAGCCCCCTCCATCCAGTAGGCATACTCCTTCTCCATCTGCGGACGGTATTTCTTCAACGCGTCGCTGTCATGCGTGGCCAACAGTTCCACCATCAAAGAAAAGAACGGTGGCTGAGAGCGGCTCAGGTAGTAGCTGCGGTTACCGTTAGGGATATGGCCCCAGGTATCAAGCTCGTATGCGAAGTTGTCCACCATGTCGCCGATCTTATCCCAGTGGCCGCTCTCGGCTAGCCCCAGCATGGTGAAATAGCTGTCCCAGTAATAGACTTCGCGGAATCGTCCTCCCGGCACGACATAGGGTTTTGGCAGAGGCAGGAGGGAGTCCCATTTGTTCGCTTTGTCGGTGGTGCGGGTCAGCACAGGCCACAGATCGTCTATGTGTTCGCGCAGGCTCTGGCCCTCAGGGGGAACATATTTCTCACCCTCCTTCGGCAGGATAAAGTTCATCTCCACGAAGTGACGCAGGTCAAAACCGGACTGGGTATGCTGCATCCGGTAATCCGCCAGGATCATCAGCGGGTCGCTTTTGGGAACGGCATCCGCGAAGGTTTTCTGATCCGGGAACAGTTTGGCGCTCTGAACGTCATTAAAGAGGGGGCCAAGAAGAATATCAGGTGAGCTTTGCTGGCTCGTTGGCTGGTCTTCAGCATAACCAAATGCGGTAACACCGAGTAGTGCGCCTGCCAACGCAAGGGGTAAAAAAGCGGGGCGTCGTGCGCGAGGTCTTATCATCGGTTCGTCTCCTGTCTTCGCTGAGCAGCGTGACCGCTGTTGTCAATTACCTGAAAACCTTAGACGAATATCGATAACTTCGCGTGTTGAATGTCCCATTTTTCGCATAACCAGAAAATTCGGGTGCGCTTTCACTACACCAGGGTTGGATTACTTAATTTTTAACCACACCACGGAAAGGCCGGGTAAGCTTCATGCCACCCGGCTTAAGCCCTACAACCCTTTTTTATCCATCAGCACCGCCAAATCCACCAGACGGTTTGAGAAGCCCCACTCGTTGTCATACCACGACAGGATCTTCACCATATTCCCGCCAATCACCAGCGTTGAAAGCCCGTCGATAATGGATGAGCGCGGGTCGCCCTGATAATCACTGGAGACAAGCGGTTCATCGCTGTAGCCCAGGATGCCTTTCAGCGGCCCGCTACCGGCAGCCTGACGGAACGCGTCATTCACCTCTTCGGCGGTCACGTTGCGGCTCAGCGTCACCGTCAGATCGACAATCGACACCACTGGCACCGGCACGCGCAGGGAATACCCGGTGAGTTTACCGTCCAGTTCGGGGATTACTTTCCCGAGCGCTTTTGCCGCGCCGCTGGAATAAGGCACAATCGATAATGCTGCCGCACGCGCGCCGCGTAGATCTTTTTCTGGCTGGTCATGCAGCGCCTGGCTGTTGGTGTAGGCATGCGTGGTGTTCATCAGCCCGTGTTCAATGCCAAACTGCTGGTGCAGCACCTGCGCCGCTGGCGCCAGACCGTTAGTGGTGCAACTCCCGTTACTGACCACAAAATGCTGGGCCGGATCGTACAGCGTGTGGTTCACGCCCATTACCACCGTAAGATCATCATTTTTAGCCGGGGCGGAAATAATGACGCGTTTTGCGCCGCCGCTCGTGATATGCACCGCCGCTTTATCACGTTCGGTGAAGAAACCGGTGGCTTCGATTACCACCTCAACGTCAGCGTCTTTCCACGGAATGTTTGCCGGGTCGCGTTCACTGAATACGGTGATGCGTTGCCCGTCAACCTGTAGCGCGCCGTCCGCCGCTTCCACAGGTACCGGTAGCGTGCCGAGCAGAGAGTCATATTTCAGCAGATGGGCGAGGGTTTTACTGTCCGTCAGATCGTTAATGGCCACAATCTGGAGATCCGGATTGCCCAGCGCCGCGCGCAGGACATTACGTCCGATACGGCCGAAACCGTTAATACCGACCTTAACCATGATGCACTCCTTATCTGTGTTGTCTGGAGTTACTGTAGGTGTCAGGTCGGTTGGCGTAAATGACAAAAAAGGATCAGATTACGCCATTCTGCGGCAGTGGAAACGCTGGCGATATTCGCCCGGCGTGAGATGAAGCTGCTTTTCAAAAACGCGGCGCAGGTTGATGCTGGTCCCAAACCCGCTTTTTTCGGCAATGACCTCAAGCGGATACGGGGTCTGCTCCAGAAGCTGTCGTGCAGCGGCCAGGCGGGCTTCGGTGACATAACGGGCCGGAGGTACACCGACGTCACGCGTGAACACGCGGGTGAAATTGCGCGGACTCATGGCGACCCGTTCGGCCAGCCTTTCGACGCACAAATCTGCGGTGAGGTTTTGCAGGATCCAGCTTTGCAGTTCGCTAACCGGTCCGGTCGCGCCGGACTGCTCCAGATTATAGCGGCTGAACTGTAGCTGGCCGCCAGGCCGGCGCAGGTACATCACCATATCCTGCGCCACGTTGCGGGCGAGGGTGAAGCCGTAATCATCCTCCACCAGCGCCAGCGTCAGATCAAACCCGGAACTGACGCCGCCGGACGTCCAGACGGGACCATCCTGAACATAGAGCGGGCCGCCCTCAACGTTGACCGCAGGATAGCGGGTTTTCAACGTTTCCAGAAGCCGCCAGTGGGTCGTTGCCCGGCGCCCATCGAGCAGTCCGGCCTGTGCCAGCAGCAGGGCCCCGCCGCAGACAGAGGCGACGCGTCGTGCATGCGGCGCGGCCAGGTGCAGCCAGTCCACCACCGCAGTGCTTTCCTGCTCATTCATGCCACGGCCGGTGATGATAATCGTGTCCAGCGGCTCGCGCGGATCCAGCTCCGGCAGGCGATAGTCCGCCAGCAGATTTAAGCCGGATTGGCCATGGATCACCAGGTGAGGCTGGGTAGTGGCAATAATGATGCGGTAGCGGGGCTGCGCCAGACCGTCCGGGTGCAGACGGTTGGCCTGCATCAGAATGTCGGCTATACCGGCGGCTTCAAACAACATGCCACCATCAGGAACAATTATCAGGATCTTCTTCATGTCCTGAAAAGTACCTTCCTTACAATATAAGTCAAGTGGAGGACGTTGACAGTTACCGAGCACGGTTATGGTCAACCCCGATGCCGGCAACGGCACATATTTTGATACCCACTTAACCTGTTTTTACCGCTCGGCCTGTAAGCTATGGTGCGGGAAAGCAAAGAACTCATAACAAATTTTCATCATGTTTGTAATAAATCGTCGGAGTGGTGGAAAGCAAGCAATAGTGTAGTTACGGTAAAATGCCAAATGAAGTTCGCCTGTCGAAAGCAGCGTCTTTATTCATTACCTGGGAAGGGTGGGTTATATTTTGAGCAATCCTTTGGCGAGCAAGATTGTAGTCAGGCTTAATTATTCATACGGCCCAGACGAAAGAAAATTATCTTAAGAAGGGGGGAGAGCATAAAGTTAATTTGCGGCGTGAAATTAATTTTTTCATCCTAACTGTGTTTACTTAATTTGATGGGACATCGTCCTGAGTATTGACGATTTGCTATCGATACAACAAATAATTCGTGTGAGATATATTCATATGCAACTGAAAAATTCTCCGTTCTACTAATTATGGTAGTGGCAGAAATAGTGGTATTACGTTAGTGATAATGGTTCTCTTTTGGTTTTTTTTGTCTTTAAATCAGTTAATTGCGCGATTTCTCTATTTTTCAGATTAATCTCAGAGTGAGGCGAATGCCTCATGAATCAGCAGTAGCGAAAAAGGAAATATTGAAAAGGCGATAAGCTCATGTAAACTTGTTTACCGTTTGTCAAAATATGTCAGGATTACGCTGGGCCTTATTCTCGAAGGCTCGTGCGGTAGCTATGCCCAAATAATAGTAACGCCCCGGAAAAACCTGACTATTTTTAACAATAGCACCTAAGTCAAATTTTATCCCCTCTCTTCATCCTCTAAATATCGCTACGGAAAAGCATATGAAACTGCGTGTATTGTTATCACTTCTGTTTGTTATGGCGGTGGCGGGCTGTAAGGCGCCGCAAAAACCAGCGATCACCGATGATACGATTGTGACCAGCCAGGTTAATGGCATCACGCTGACGCACCGTCACGCTGTTACCCCTCCGGCGGAGTTCACTCAGGTGAATGAACCGTATCGCGCTATGTACCCGGCATCCCTGATGAGCCGTCCTGACTACGGTGGAAAAGTGATCCGTACGCTTGAGACCGGAAAAACTTACGTCGTGCTTGGGCAGGTTGAACATTTCTGGATGGCGCTGGCCGATGATGGGAGTGAACAGCTGATTGGTTACGTGCCGATGCGTGCCGTGATCAAGGCCGACCAGTACGAAGCCACCGTGCGTAAACAGGCACTGCGCCCTAAAGCGCGCAAGAAAACCACCTGTGTTGATGTCGATGGCAACAGCAAAGCCTGCAAAGACAGCGCGAACGGTACCTGGATCCTGAACTAAACGGGTTTCACGAGCATATTTTTATGAATAATAAAAATTTCCATCGGATGTGGTTCCCTTTTTTTGCGTTGATTCTCGCGCTGATCGGTGGTTGTACGTCGTCTTCACACAGCGACCCCTCCCGCTACAATCTTCAGTTTCAGGCTCATCCTCAAATCAATGATTCTGCACCGCTTAAGGTCAGAGTATTGCTGCTGAAATCCGATGCGGATTTCATGTCCAGCGACTTCTACTCCTTACAGAACAACGCGTCAGCCACGCTTGGCGCGAATCTGCTGAACAGCGATGTGTTCTTCCTGATGCCGGGCCAGCTTTCGAAAACCCTGAGCGGTCAAAGCTCACCGGAAGCGCGCTATATCGGCGTAATGGCGGAATACCAGGCACTGGACGGCAAAAAATGGCGCGTCTCACTTCCTTTGCCTGTTCCCGGCGAAAACGCGATTTACCAGTTCTGGAAATGGTCCGCAGATGAACTCCAGGCCAGCGTCTTCCTTGACGTAAATGGTATCCGGGTCATCAGCCAGTAACGCCCTTCATAACAGGAAAGAGATCATCATGACGAAAGCAGAAAAGGTCGTCTGGACCGAGGGCATGTTCCTGCGTCCCCACCATTTTCAGCGGACAGAAAGTTACCTCCTCAACCACGTTCGTGAGTGGGGGGCCTTGCAGCGTTCGTATCTCTGGGGCTTTCTCGACCTTGAGCTGGATGAAGCGATGCTTCGCCAGGGCTGTATTGCCCTGAGCTACTGTAGCGGTTTGCTCCCTGACGGCACCTTTTTCCAGGTGCGCAGCGACCGCAACGGTCCGGCCCCGCTAAAAATCCCCGATAATCTTACCAATGAAAAGGTGGTGCTTGCGCTGCCGGTTCGTCGCGGTGGACGTGAAGAGGTGATTTTCAGCGAGGAGCACTCTTCTCTGGCGCGTTTTATTACGTTTGAACAAGAGGTAGAAGACGACAACGCCATGTCGGTCGGGGAAGCGACGGTTCAGTTTGGCCGCCTGCGTCTGACCCTGATGCTGGAGAAAGATCTGACGGCAGAATGGACCGCCATCGGCGTGGCGTGCGTCGCTGAAAAGCGCAACGACAACCACGTGCGGCTGGATAACAGCTACATCCCGCCAATGCTGAACGCCAATAACAGCCCGCAGCTGTACGGCATGATCAATGACCTGCACGGCCTGCTGGTGCAGCGTAGCCAGCAGATCGGCGGCCGCCTGCGCCAGCCGGGGCGTTTCAATACGTCCGAGATGGTTGAGTTCACGCTTCTTTCGCTGATCAACCGCCACCTTGGCGACATCTCACATTTAAAAACGCTGCCGCTGCTTCACCCTGAAGCGCTCTGGCGAAGCTGGCTGCCGTTTGCCACGGAACTCGCCACCTGGACGCCGCAGCGTACCGCAGAGAGCGTACTGCCGGTATACGACCATGACGATCTCGCCCTTTGCTTCGGCAAACTGATGCTGATGCTGCGTCAGGGGCTGTCGCTGGTCATGGAAGATCATGCCATCCAGCTGCCGCTGCACGAACGCTCTCACGGACTGAACATCGCCACCGTACCGGAGACCAGCATGGTCCGCGAATTTGGCTTCGTGCTGGCGGTAAAAGCCAATGTCCCCAGCGAACACCTGCAAACCCATTTCCCTGCCCAGATGAAGGTTGCGCCAGTCTCGAAAATTCGCGATCTGGTTCAGCTCCAGCTGCCGGGCATCATGCTTCGGGCAATGCCCGTCGCGCCGCCGCAGATCCCGTGGCATGCAGGCTACAGCTATTTCGAGCTCGAGAGGGGCAGCGAACTGTGGCACGAAATGGACAAGTCTGGGGCATTCGCGCTGCATCTCGCAGGGGAATTCCCGGGTCTCGATATGGAGTTCTGGGCCATCCGTAGCCCGACAGAATAATAAAGCGAGCGCTTAATATGCAGGAACGACAGGATACCGGCAGTGATGCCCTGTTTACCGGAGCCAGTGGGAACAATCAGCTGGTGGCGGCCGCCAATCCGCTGCTCAATGCGATTCCGCAAATCCGTCATTCGGTTTCCCACGACGATCAGGTCGGGCTGCGCCAGCGCCTGATTGACGAAATTCGCCGTTTCGAAGTGCGATGCCAGCAGGCGGGCTTACCATATGAAGTGATTGTCGGCGCGCGCTACTGCCTCTGCACGGCGCTGGACGAAGCCGCCGCTCTGACCCCCTGGGGAAGCAGCGGCGTCTGGTCAAGCAATGGTCTGCTGGTGACGTTTCATAACGAAACCTGGGGTGGCGAGAAGTTTTTCCAGCTGCTGGCACGTCTTTCGCAGAATCCGCGCGAACACATTCTGCTGCTGGAGATGATCAACTACTGTCTGCTGCTCGGCTTTGAAGGCCGCTACCGCGTGCTGGACAATGGCCGGACCCAGCTTGAAACCATCAAACAGCGCCTGTGGCAGATGATCCGTGGCGTTCGCGGCAGCTACCCGCCGCCACTCTCGCCGCACCCGGAAGATCGCCCCGTTCTGCGCAAGCTCTGGCGGCCGATGATTCCACTCTGGGCGTGCGTGGCGCTGGTCGGCTTTATCGCCTGCCTGTTCTATATCGTGCTGAACTGGCGTCTCGGTGATAACACCAGCCCGGTGCTGGCGAAAATTTACCAGTCCCAACTGCCGGAAACCACGATCCAGCAACCTGCGCGCCAGCTGCCGGCGGTACTGAACCTGCGCGGCTTCCTGAAACCGGAAATTGATGCCGGTCTGGTGGCCGTTAAGGATGAGGCGGATCGCAGCGTGGTGATCCTTAAAGGGGACGGACTCTTTGCCTCGGCCTCAACGGTGGTGCGCGATCGCTATGAGCCGGTCATCGACCGCATCGCCCAGGCGATGAATAACGTCAGCGGCAAAATTCTGGTGGTGGGGTACAGCGACAACGTGCCGATCCGCAGCGCACGCTTCGCCTCTAACTATGAACTCTCGCTTGAGCGCGCCCGTTCGGTGCAAAAACAGCTCCAGGGTAGCCTCTCGCAGCCTGAGCGCGTCAAAGCCGAAGGGCGGGGCGAGATCAACCCGGTAGCGCCTAACACGACGCCTGAAAATCGCGCCCGTAACCGCCGCGTGGAGATTACGCTGCTGGTATCGCCTGACAATACCCAGGCCGAGCTGAACGGATTGCCGCAAGGAAACTAAGGATGCTGACTACTCTACTTTCTATACTGACCAATCGCATTCTGTGGAGCTTCCTGGGCGTAACGGCACTCGCGGCGGTCATCTGGATGATTGGCCCGCTGTTGTCCATCGTGGACACCCGGCCCCTTGAATCAGAGCAGAACCGCGTCATCAGCATTGCGGTGGTCTACCTGATTTGGGCTCAGAGCCACATTCTGCCGCGGCTGTATAACGCCTGGCTGAACCGTAAGCTGATGGACAAGCTTAACGAAAATACCACCAGCCCGGAGGCGGCCGATCCGCAGAAACGTCTGAACAGCGAGGAGCAGATCCTTGCCGGGCGTTTCGATGAAGCCGCCCAGATGCTGAAAAAAGCCCACTTCAGCAAAGCGGGACATGGCGCGCAGTGGACGCAGCGCTTCAGTACGCAGTACCTCTATCAGCTGCCGTGGTACGTCATTATTGGCGCGCCGGGTTCAGGTAAAACCACCGCGCTGGCCAACTCCGGGCTGCAATTCCCGCTGGCGGACCGCTTCGGTAAAACCGCGCTGCGCGGCATTGGCGGCACGCGCAACTGTGACTGGTGGTTTACCAACGAGGCGGTTCTGCTGGATACCGCGGGGCGCTACACCACTCAGGAGAGCGAGCAGGTTCAGGACGCCGGGGAGTGGCTGGAATTTATCAACCTGCTGCGTAAATACCGCCGTCGTCAGCCCATCAACGGCGTGATTATCACCATCAGCATTTCCGACCTGCTTTCGCAGTCCGCTGAGGCCTCCCGCCAGCAGGCGGTCAACCTGCGCCAGCGTCTCTCCGAGCTGCATGAACAGCTGGGTATTCGCTTCCCGGTGTATGTGATGGTGACCAAAGCGGATCTGCTTAAAGGCTTCCGCGCCTGGTTTGCGGATTACGACAAAGCCCAGCGCGATCAGATCTGGGGCTTTACGCTGCCGTGGGAGCAGACCAAACACGCCGATTACGACCTGATGGGCAACTTCCAGCAGGAATTTTCCCTGCTGCAACAGCGTCTGGATGCTGGCCTGCCGGAAACCATGCTTAAAGAGCATGACGCCAAAACCCGTGCGGAAGCCTATCTCTTCCCGCAGGAGTTCGCCGCGCTGCGTCCGCTGCTGGCAGACTACCTGAGCACGGTCTTTGCCCGCTCAAACTTCGAAACCGAATTTTCGCCGCGCGGCATCTACTTTGCCAGCGGCACCCAGGAAGGGATGCCGTTTGACCGCGTGATGGGCGAGCTGAACCGCGCGCTCTCCTTACCTGAAGGGGAGGAAAGCACGCGCTGGGATTCGGTAAGCAAAGAGGCGCCGATCCCGGGCGCGAAGGGCCAAAGCTTCTTCATTAAAAATCTGCTGCAAAACGTGATTTTTCAGGAAGCGGGCATCGCCGGGGAAAACCGCTGGTGGGAGCTGCGCAACCGCGCCGTGATGTGGTCCGGCTACGCGGCGCTGCTGGCCCTGCTGGTGATCCTGGGTGGTCTGTGGCTGACCAGCTACGCCAAAAATAAAGCTTATCTGGAAGAGGTAGATGCAAAAGTGCCGATGCTGGAGCAGCAGAGCAAGGCGCTGCAAAACCAGCCCCAGCGCGATCTGTTTGCGCTTCTGCCGCTGCTTAACAGCCTGGTGGATCTGCCGAAAAGCGATGCCTTCGACGTTAACAACCCGCCGGTTTCCCGCCGCATGGGGCTTTATCGCGGGGATGACGTCAGCGATGCCTCGCAGTCTCTGTATCAGAAGGCGCTGGATCAGATGCTGCTGCCTGCCGTGGCGATGCACATTACCACCTGGCTGCGCAACGACAACGGCAGCGACGTGGAGTACAGCTATGAGGCGCTGAAAGCCTATCAGATGCTCTACCAGCCTAAGCATTATGACGGTAAATTCCTGCACTCGTGGGTGATGCTTAACCTGCAACGCAACCTGCCGCAGAACGTGACGCAGGCGCAGCTTCAGGAGCTGGAATGGCACCTGACGCAGCTGCTGGAGCCAAAAATTCAGGCTTCACCGTATGCGCAGGATGAGGATCTGGTGGCCCGTGAAAGGGCGCTGATCAACCAGCAGCCGCTCTCAACACGCGTATATGGGCGCCTGAAACGTCTGCTGGAGCATGATGAGAACCTGAAGCCGGTTTCGCTTTCTGATCTCGGCGGCCCGCAGAGCGAGCTGGTGTTTTCGCGCAAAAGCGGCAAGCCGGTGAGTGAGGGCGTACCGGGCCTCTACACGCCGGACGGCTACTGGAAAAGCTTCAACGACCAGATCGACAGCGTGACCACCGCCCTGCACGAGGACGATGCCTGGGTACTGGGAGCGACCACTGCCCAGGAAGATAAACAGCAGATCGACAACGCCGTGCGTCAGCTCTACATGCGCGACTTTATCGTTAACTGGGATCGCTTTCTCGCTGATATTCAGCTCAACAACAGCGCCGATCTTTCCCAGCGTATCAACACCGCGCGCCTGCTTTCAGGCACCAATTCGCCGCTGCGCCGTCTGGTACTTAACCTGAGCAAGGTGCTGACCCTGTCGCGCACTGCGCCTGCGCCGGAAGATGCGCAAAAAGCGGAAGAGCAAAGCAACCGCGCCACCCGCACGCTGGAAGCGCTGTTCAGCAACGGTGACAATGCCCCGACGCAGGGCGCGGTTGTGACGCAGGCGCCTGAGCAACTGGTGACCGACCACTATGCGCCGATGATTGAGCTGGCGCAGCCGCTGGAGAAGGGCGGCAAGACCATCGTCTTTGATGATTTTCTTAAGCAGGTTGACGAGCTTTATCGCTACCTGACCGCCGTTCAGGATGCAGCCAACAGCGGTATGCCCGCGCCGGGCGGCGATGCAATCAGCCGCCTGCAAGCCAGCGCGGGACGTCTGCCGGGCGGGCTGCAAACTATGTTCAGCAATATGGCCGTCGGCGCCAGCAGCGACACTCAGCGTCGCGATCTGGAGAACGTGCGTAAGCGCATTAACGTGGAAGTGGGTGGGTTCTGCCGTCAGGCGATTGCCGGGCGTTATCCGCTGGTGCGCAGCGCCAGCACTGAGGTGACGCCGGACGATCTCGCCCGCATGTTCGCGCCGGGCACCGGACTGATGGACACCTTTTTCCGCGACAACCTGACCAACAAGGTGGACACCACCCAGGCGAACTGGCGCTTTATGCCAGGCATCGACGGTAAAACGCTGCCGGGCAGTGAAGGGCTGCTGCGTCCGTTCCAGCAGGCGCAGTCTGTCCGCGATGCCTTCTTCGCAAACGGCGCGACCACGCCATCCTTCAAGGTGACGGTGCGCACCGTGCGTATGGACAATACCATTCTGAACCTGACGCTGGACGTGGACGGCCAACTGCTGCGCTACAGCCACGGTCCGCAGGCGGTGCAGATCATGACCTGGCCGGGGCCGGGCGGGACGAACCAGGTGCGTATGCAGCTCGGTCTTGCCAATGGCAGCACCGCAACGCTGGTGACCAACGGTTCCTGGGCGCTCAACCGCTTTTTCGACAAGGCGCGCACCAGTCCTGGCGCGGGTAGCCTGAGCCGTCAGGCGACCTTCAACGTCGACGGACATCAGGTCACGCTGGAGTTTGCCCCGAACAGCATCCGTAACCCGTTCCAGCTTCCCCGTTTCTCATGCCCATAACCGCAAGGACAGCCGTATGACGAATACCCCTGCGATGAACCGTTATAGCTGGTATGGCAAATTACCCAGCGCCGGAGATTTTTTGCAGCGTCGCTTTCCGGATACCCTGCAACGCCAGTGGTCGCACTGGTTTCAGGTCGGCCTGCTGGCCTGGCAACAGGAAGAGCAGCGCAGCGGCGAGCGCCCGTTTTCTAAAGCCCCGGTGTGGAACTTTGTCGTCCCGCCGATGCTTGGTAGCCAGATGATTCAGATGGGCTGCCTGCTGCCGGGCCGTGACAGCGTAGGCCGCCACTATCCGGTATGCCTGCAACTGAGTTTCACCCCGACCGAGTGGTCATCCCGTCTGCTCGGGCAGGCTGAAAGCTGGTACCAGCAGCTTGGCCGTCTGGGGCTGCACGCGGTGCGTAACAGCTATTCTGCCTCCCAGCTGGATGAAATGCTGATGACCATCCCGGCGCCCCAGCCGGTTGAGCCGCAAAAGCGTTCCGACATTCTCGACGTGATTGGCTATGACGACGAGGGTCAGAGCACGCTGGGCTGGCCGCAGGCGGCGGAGTGTTTTGATCCGCTGCGCCAGACCAGCTATTGGTGGACAAACCGCTGCGACGGCTATCCGCTTTACACCCACGTCCACAGCGGAAACTTCACCGGGCAGCTCTTTACGCTGCTGTTCGATCCGGCAGGCGGCGCCCGTCCGGGCCGCCACGGTCTTTACCCGCCTATGTTTGAATAAGCAGGGATCTTATGAATATCGATGAATTTCTCGCGCCGATAAGCCCCGATAACCCCTGCGGTGAAAACCTGGAGTACGACGCTGATTTCCAGGCCATGGGGCAGGCCAGTCAGGGCAAAGCCGAACAGCAGTTTGGCGACACCATCATTCCGGCAGAGCCTGCCGACTGGAACACGGTGGAAAAACTCGCCACCAGCCTGCTGGGCCGCACCAAAGATCTTCGCGTCATGCTGGCGTTAACCCATGCCTGGACGCGTCGTCGCGGGCTGGCAGGTTACGCCGACGGGCTACTGCTGGTGCAGGAAGCCCTGTCCCGTTACTGGGAGCAACTTTACCCGCTGCTGGAAGAGTATGGCGAAACCGATCCGTTCTACCGCATTAACGCCCTCGCCGGGCTGAGCGATAAATCTGACCTGACGGTCGCGGTGCGTAACGCCTCACTGCTCCGCTCTAACGGCGATGAGATTTCGCTCCGTGACGCCCAGGCGCTGCTTGACGGCAGTAAAACAGAGTGTCCGGATTATCCGGGCGGTCGTCCACGACTGATCGATGAGCTGGCCCGGGGCGATCAGCCCGGCACCGAAGCGGTAATCGTGATCAACGAACGCCTGCTCGCCATCCGCGAACTGCTTACCGGCTATCTCGGGGAAAGTGGCGTACCGGAGATGGAACAGCTGCTGAAAACCGTCGGGCTGGTTTCCAGCGCCTGTCAGGTGACCGATATCAGCAAGCTGCTGCCGAACCGTGACGCGCAGGCTGAGCAGCACGCCGAGCCGCAGCCAGTGGCCGCGTCGCCCGTTCAGCAGGTGACGGACTGGCGCAGCGTGCAGGTGACCAGCCGCGCCGACGCGCAGCTGATGCTGGAAAAAGCGAAACAGTATTTTGCGCAGTACGAACCCAGCCACCCCGCACCGCTGATGATTGAACGGGTGCAGCGGCTGTCTGAACTCAACTTTATGGACATTATTCGCGACCTGGCGCCAGACGGCGTTAACCAACTGGAAAACATCTTTGGACGCCGCGAATGACGCGTCCTGGCATTATGACGACAGGCATGGAGTCTGCCGTTTCACCTTCACCGCGCATCTTTGATGGAGAACATCATGGCAATGAGTAACAGTGGACAGAAATTCATCGCACGCAACCGTGCTCCCCGCGTGCAGATCGAATACGACGTAGAGATCTACGGCGCAGAACGCAAAATTCAGCTGCCGTTTGTGATGGGCGTTATGGCCGATCTGGTTGGCAAGCCGGTGGAAAACCTGCCAGCCGTCGACGAGCGTAAGTTCCTTGAAATCGACATCGACAACTTCGACGAACGCATGAAGGCGCTGAAGCCGCGCGTGGCGTTCCAGGTGGAAAACACCCTGACCGGCGAAGGTAAGCTCAACGTCGATCTGACCTTTGACAGCATGGACGACTTCCTGCCGGACGCGGTAGCCCGCAAAGTAGAGCCGCTGAACAAGCTGCTGGAAGCGCGCACCCAGCTCTCTAACCTGCTGACCTACATGGACGGCAAAAACGGCGCGGAAGAGCTGATTGCAAAAATCCTTCAGGATCCGACGCTGCTCAAATCCCTGAGCCAGATGCCAAAAAATGACGAAAGTGCGAAAGGTAGCGAGGAATAATCGATGAGCAACCAGACTCAACAACACGATCAGCAGGCGGGCCAGGCCTTCAGCCAGGACGAGTTCAGCGCGCTGCTGAATAAAGAGTTCCGCCCGAAAACCGATCAGGCGCGCTCTGCCGTAGAAAGCGCGGTAAAAACCCTGGCGCAGCAGGCGCTGGAAAACACCGTGACCTTCTCAAACGATACCTACCGCACCATTCAGAACCTGATTGCCGGTATTGACGAGCAGCTTTCACAGCAGGTGAACCAGATCATTCACCACGAGGAGTTCCAGAAGCTGGAGAGCGCCTGGCGCGGGCTGAGCTATCTGGTGAACAACACCGAAACCGACGAGATGCTGAAGATCCGCTTTATGAGCATCTCCAAGCAGGAGCTGGGCCGCACCCTGAAGCGCTACAAGGGCGTGGGCTGGGACCAGAGCCCGATCTTCAAAAAAATCTACGAGCAGGAGTACGGCCAGTTCGGTGGCGAGCCGTTTGGCTGCATCGTAGGCGACTACTACTTCGACCACAGCCCGCAGGACGTTGAGCTGCTGGGCGAGATGGCGCGCATCGGCTCTGCGGCCCACTGTCCGTTCATTACCGGCACCGCGCCGGGCGTGATGCAGATGGAGTCCTGGCAGGAGCTGGCTAACCCGCGCGACCTGACAAAAATCTTTCAGAACACCGAATACGCCGCCTGGCGTTCACTGCGTGAATCGGAAGATGCCCGTTATCTGGGCCTGGTCATGCCGCGCTTCCTGTCGCGACTGCCGTACGGCATTCGCACCAATCCGGTCGACAGCTTTGACTTTGAAGAGCAGACCGACGGCGCGAACCACAACAGCTACTCCTGGGCGAACGCGGCTTACGCGATGGCCGCCAACATTAACCGTTCCTTCAAAGAGTACGGCTGGTGCACCTCGATTCGCGGCGTGGAGTCCGGCGGGGCGGTGGAAAACCTGCCGTGCCACACCTTCCCGAGCGATGACGGCGGCGTGGACATGAAATGCCCGACCGAGATCGCCATCAGCGATCGTCGTGAAGCCGAGCTGGCGAAAAACGGCTTTATGCCGCTGGTTCACCGCAAAAACTCCGACTTCGCCGCCTTCATCGGCGCGCAGTCCCTGCAAAAACCGGCCGAGTACCACGACCCGGATGCCACCGCTAACGCGCGCCTGGCCTCCCGTCTGCCTTACCTGTTCGCCTGCTGTCGTTTTGCTCACTACCTGAAGTGCATCGTGCGCGACAAAATCGGCTCCTTCCGCGAGCGCGAAGAGATGGAACGCTGGCTGAACGACTGGGTGATGAACTACGTGGATGGCGACCCGGCTAACTCCTCCCAGGAAACTAAGTCCCGCAAACCGCTGGCGGCTGCGGAAGTGCAGGTGCAGGAAATTGAAGACAACCCGGGCTACTACGCCGCGAAGTTCTTCCTGCGTCCGCACTACCAGCTGGAAGGCCTGACCGTTTCCCTGCGTCTGGTATCTAAACTGCCGTCGCTGAAGACGAAGGACGCGTAATGATGATTGCCGGCCCGAAGGGGCCGGCAATTTGAGCGGAAGAGCTTAGCTTGTTTCTGTCAGTGAATAAGGATAGCCGGTGAAACATATACTTTTGATCGCGACCAGTTTGCTGGCAGTTTCTACTCTCGCAAGCGCGGACGCAGGAAATTACAAATACCCTCAAGCGGAAGCATTGCCTCAGGATGACACATCAAACTTCCAACGCGATCCGACGCTGTTAACAGGGTACGATTTAAATCTGAGTGCAGAGCGTTTTGCTAAAGCCTGGCTGTCGAAAACGAATGAACGTGAACGCATTAAGGCAAATATGTATCTTCTCGGCGTAGTCGACGCGTCTGAGGGCACTGCATGGTGCAAGGGCAGGCCTTTTTTGCCAAATACAATACATGAGTTTCTCTATTCT
Source organism: Enterobacter hormaechei subsp. hoffmannii (assembly GCF_001729745.1). GTDB lineage: Bacteria > Pseudomonadota > Gammaproteobacteria > Enterobacterales > Enterobacteriaceae > Enterobacter > Enterobacter intestinihominis. The sequence goes on along the minus strand of NZ_CP017186.1, from coordinate 2,580,445 downwards.
CGTTTTGCGGACTTATCGAAACAGCAAGGCGAGGAACGCGCTTCAAAAATCATCATTGACGGCATGAAAGAATTACGCCCGTGCAAAAAAGGAGAGTGACAGATGAGACCATTATACGAACAACTTAAACGTCAGCATTACTCTTCAAATCACACACGCGCGGGTTTTGCCTCGGGTGAACAGGTTTTTTCAGAAATTGGCTACGATTATTCGACGATTATCAAGCAACAACCGGCATACGAAAATACCTGTGCGGTAAGAATGAGCCTGGCATTGTTAAAATGCAATGTTGAATTTACAGGGCGTTTACCCATAAAGACCGGTCCCTATAAGGGAAAAACAATCGAGCCTGGCGCAAAATTACTTGCCGATCAGCTTTATAAATCCCATGTGTTTGGCAAGGCAGAAATCTTTAAAGACCGCGAGGCTGGTGCACGCTCAATGTTGGGCCGAAAAGGTGTTGTTTTCTTCAATAAAATTGATGGGTATGGGGGTGGTCATATCGACCTTATCGAGCCTCTGAGTAATAATTCGTTTATATGTAACTCCGATTGCTTTCCGTACTGTCAGGAAATCTGGTTTTGGGAATTAAAATAATTATATTCAGGTTTCTAAAGACCGCATTTCTTTTGCTCACTTGCTTATCTTTTTCTGCTCGCGGTGACAACCCTTACGTTGATTTTTATCAGCAGCAAACATACCGGCAGGTGGTAAAAGATTTGGTCCTGGCGCGCTGCCTTGCGCAGGTTGCAGATAAAGGCAGTCAATTTTCTGCTGATGCGGCCCGCAGTGCGAGTGCATTTATTGAGTGGATGCCGTTTGATGCTGAAAACGGTACTGACAAAGTTAACGCCATTATTGGGAAGTATAAAAACCAAATTAATGGTTTCCACTCGGAGCGCAAACCTGATGTAAAAGGCGTAACCTTAAATTGTCTACGTCTTTATCATAGCGACGAACTGAATAAACTGGTTCCGCAGCTCATCATTGGCGATCCTGATCGTACCTGGATTCAGGATAATCCGCCGTAGTAAAAGACTTCACATTCTTTCCGTTCATTCAGGGGGAATGTAAGACTGTCAAATGACACGGGTCGTTTGATATGAGGCAGAGGTAAAATATGGACGGTTTTATTCAGCCCCATGCTTTCCTGTTTGCCATATAAGGGCTTTTTCGAAAGCAATATTGTTCATCCACGAAGAGTAGATATTATGGCTATTGATATGTTTCTGAAGGTCGAGGGTGTTACGGGCGAATCTAAAGATTCTAACCACACCGGCTGGACTGACATTACCTCCTTCTCCTGGGGCGCGTCCCAGCCAGGTAATATGAGTGTGGGTGGTGGCGGCGGTGCCGGTAAAGTTAACTTTAACGATCTGCACGTTAACGCTCTGATCGACAAATCCACTACAGCAATCCTGAAACACTGCGCAAGCGGTAAACACCTGACCAAAGTTGAACTGTCCGTCTGCAAAGCGGGTGGTCAGCAGGTTGAATATACCCGCATCACCCTGGAAGACGTTCTCGTGACTTCCGTTCAGTACACCGGTGCCGACAACGGCGATACCGTTGGCGTGACCTATGCATTCCAGGCTGCGAAAGTGAAACAGCAGTACTGGGAGCAGACCACTGCCGGTGGTAAAGGTGCTGAAAGCAGCGCTGGCTGGAACATTAAAGAAAACAAAGAAGCGTAATTGTTCATCCATGACCGGGGAACCTCCCCGGTCATGATGATTGATTCCAAATATGTTGCAGGTGAATGATGATTAGAGAGTTAAACGTAATATCAATCGCATTAGCCTGTAGTGCTTGCATTTCACCACCTGCACAGTATTAGAAACTTTCTGTTACGTTAAAAAAACAAAATCCCTTGTTTTGATATCAGGCTGGATTCAAATTTTATTGGGCCTGTATCAGTTTACGCACCATCTGTAATGAAACGCGTTGGTAATCAATGGAAAACTATTAATTCTCATGACCAACTTCCAGCAATGCATATCTTGATTACAGAGGAGTGTATTCGTCTGAATGAGGTTGACTGGCGCAAAAGTGAGTATGATGTTGTATTGAAGATTGTCAATGAAAAAACTGCTATTCGATATGCTGCACGGTTAATATTAAAGAAAGGTATAAGTTGCGAGTTACTTTTAACGGCAAGTGAATGATATAATTTTCAAACCTCGGTGTTTCGAGAGTGCATCGGCGTTTGAATGTTTATTTAATTATAAAATAATTAAACAATTCACCACTGCAAACTCTGGACAACTATGTGTGTTGATTAAAGGGTTTAAATATGACACATCGTTCAACCGTTAGCCCGGGCTACTGTGTGGTCCAACATCCTGGAACTTTAGATTATCAAGCTCGATTATTGTTTAATAATGTCAATAGCGAAGCCGCTAGATACTTTATGCAAATAAACAATGACACACCTTGGTTGAAACCAGGGCAGTTACTCATCGTGGCTGACCCAGACAACACGAATCAGTCATCGCAACTGAGTATTCTTTCCAGGGCAAAACAGAAAATTAACCATGCGCTGGCATCATTAAACACATCGGTTGCAGAGTATCTCCACGCTAATTATGACAATATTTCCGCATTGACTTCTTTAGGTGATAAACTAGCTGGGAATGCTGGTGATTTAGGTGAGAAATATTTCAGGCAAATTGAAAATATACTCATTAAAATTGAGAAGACTTATCAGAATCAGTTTATATCCCAAGGTTCTTTAATTGGTCAGCAGTTTTATATGGAAAGAAGGGCGTTATTCTCTCAGCTAAAACCTTTATTAAATAACGTAAGCAAGCTAACACTTAAGATTCAAACCTACGAAAATATTAAAAAAGCATTGAACTTATCAAGCCGCTCTATCGTCCATGAATGGAGTACGGTTGGTATCGGCGCGATCCCTGGATATTCAGATTATATTGTACGCTCTTCTCGCGCGGCTAGTATTATGAAAGCAGGGGGCTGGATCTCACTAGGTTTCTCTTTTTTGAATACTTCTAATGATGTTTATAAAGCCTGTACTGTCGATCGTGAAGATGAATGTGGAAAAATTGCTGTTACTGAATATAGTAAGTTTGGTGGAGGTACGCTTGGTGCTGCGGGAGGAGCCTGGGCTGCGTCTTTAGGTACTGGCGCTCTTTGCGGTGCAATGGGAATACCTACGATGGGTACTGGTGCCCTTGTGTGTGGAATTGTTGTAGGACTAGGCGCTACTTCTGCGGGAGCCTGGATGGGTACTAAAGGAGGGGCTGAATTGGGTGAAGGGATTAGTAACTTGATTTTTTCTGGGGACGAATAAATGTATGGAGATTTGCGTTTAATATTGCTTTTATTGGTTTTTTTAGGACTGTTTGCTTCTTTGTGTTTTTATTTTTATTTTTATCGTAAATATTCCCTGGAGCTATCAAAATCATTTCATATTTTGAGTGATAAGCAATATTTAGAAGTAAACGATTATCTTTTTTATGAACAACTTGGTCTTCCCGGATTTGCGCATCGTGTGTTCCTTATGAAAAGGATTTTGGCTGGAAAAGCCACAAAGCAAAATAGCAAAAAAAATCTCCCTCCGGAGGCAGAGGCATTAGTATCATCGATATACGATTTCTCATGGATAAAAATGTTTTACAGGATGACACTTTTTGTTGTCTTTTTGATGCTTCTATTGTTCTTATTGATTGCTACAGGACCCTAAAAGCATGTCATCTTTATGCCTGGCAAATATAACGTTATTGTTTCTTGTGCTTTTATTTATTAACGTTGTAATCATGGATGTTTACAGTTCTCGGTTTTTTAAAAAACACGAGTCAGATTATAAGTGGCTTCTCTCTGAATATCGCCAAAAAGGCTACGATCTCGATCTGGTGACAAATTACGCATCTTTTTTTGGCTCGCTGGCGAACTATCAAAAAATAATCTGGTTTGTTCGTCTTCGCAAAGGCGTGAAGATGAAATTTACCAAAGACAGAAATGTTCAGGATGATGCCTATAAATTCGTTCAGGCTTTACCGGAAGAGAGAATCGGCTGGATATTAAAACTGCATCGACGCTATAAAGTTCAGGCCTTACTTTTTACGCTATGGCTGCTTATCGGCATTATTTTCCTGAATGTAGTCAAATAGCTTTAATCAGCCCTTAACCCCCAAACCCCGCCGTTTTCACCCCCGAGAGCGGCAGCGTTTGAGCGCTAATCATACCAGCAGGAATACGCCATGCGATTCACGATTATTTCTACGAAACCCGGTCATCAGCCGCCGCAAAGCAGCTGTGATTTTTATGCCCCGGGCGGCACCATTGGGCGCGGTACGGATAACAATCTGGTGCTGCCGGACAATGACCGCACCATCTCGCGTTTGCAGGCCATCGTTCACGTCGACGCCAGTGGCGAATGCCGCGTCACGAACCGCGGCAGCGTTACCCGCGTGGTACTGAATGATATCCCGCTGGAGCGTGGGCGTCAGGTTGAGCTTCAGGACGGGGATATTCTCGGTATTGATGATTATCGCATTGAAGTCAGCGAACTCATTCACGACACCCAGCCCGTAAGCCGCATGGCGGCCAGCATGCAGCAGGCGCGCCCAGCGGCGACACCTGCTCCGGCGCCACAACCGAAACCGGCCAGCGCCGCGCCTCGCGGAAAAGCTGAACCTACGGCCGTGCCGTCGGAAATCTGGGACAGCCTGATGCAGGAGTTCTCCATCTCCGACAGCATCTCCAGCAATCGGGCAAAGCCACAGCCCGCGGCCTCCCACGACCCGTTCTCCCAGCCTGCGGCCCCGGAGCGGAATGCCGAAGACCCGCTGGCGATGTTCAACGATGCCGATCCGTCGCTTGAACGTAAAAACGTGGACCCGGACACGCTGTTCAGCGATGAAGCGTTGTTTAAAAAAGAGAGCATCTTTGACGATGTCACCCCTTCAACGCTGGTACAGCCGGACGAAAGCAAACCTGCCCAGCCAAAGGAAGAGGCGTCGGACGAACTCGATCCGTTAGCCCTGTTTGGCGGGTCGGCGAGCGCACCTGCCGCGCGTCACGATGACCCCCTCGGCCTGATGGGCGGCGCGCCGTTAACCCATCCGGATGAAATCGTGGAAGATAAGCCGGAGCCAAAGCCTGAAGCGCAAGCCGCACAGGAAGAGGATGCGCTTGCCAGCTCACCGCTGTTCGATCCGGAACCGACTGAACCACAGGACGCGCCGCGCGCGGAAGAGGAGCCCGCGCGTCCCGATTACGCTGGCTTCACCATGCCAACGCCGCAGGCCGTGGCGCGCAGCAACGCGCAGGCGCCGAAAGGCCGCCTGCGTATCGACCCGGTTAAAAACGCTGCATCGCCTGCTGCCTCCACGCAGACCGGCGAGCGGGGCGAGGTGCTTCAGGGCGAACTGCTGGAGGCGCTGCTGGAGGGCATGGGCCTGAGCGAAATGCAGCCGGTGCCGCAGTTTGACCGGGAAAATATGCGTCAGCTGGGGCAGATCCTGGGCATGTTCTCGCAGGGGACCGTGGCGCTGCTCTCCTCGCGCTCCATCCTCAAGCGTGGGGTGAAGGCTGATATGACCATGGTGCTCGACGATGCCAACAACCCGTTCAAGCTGCTGCCAACCGGTAAAACGGTCCTGATCCAGATGTTCGGCACGCCGATGCCGGGCTTTATGCCGCCGACCAAATCGGTGCGTGATGCGCTGATCGATCTGCAGGCGCACCAGCTGGGGATGATCTCCGGTATCCGCGCCATTATCGCCGCCATGCTGCAATCCTTTAACCCGGAACAGCTGGAAGAGCAGGCGAAACAGAACGGAATGACGTCACGCCTGGCGCTGCCGGGCAGCCGTAAAGCCGCGCTGTGGGATTATTTTGTTCGCAGCTATGGCGAGACGGCGGGCGAGATTGAGGACGACTTCCACACCCTGTTTGGCGAAGCCTTCCTCCATGCCTATGACATGGAGGTCAATCAGTACAAAGACTCACAAAGCGGATCCGAAGAAAAATGAATATCGCAACGGCTTCTCTCTCCCGCCAGGGGACGCGCGCCAGCAACCAGGATCAGACGGGAGAAACCATCGGGGAACGTTCAGCCTGCTTTGTCGTCTGTGACGGCATTGCGGGCCTGCCGGGCGGCGAGGTGGCCGCTGAGCTGGCCCGCAACAGCATTATTTCCCGCTTTGACGGCGACAAGCACCTGAATGCGCAGCATATTCGTGACTACGTCCAAACGGCGAACCGCACCATCCTCAGCGAACAACAGGCCGTGCAGGACTATCGCCGGATGGGCACCACGCTGGTCAGCCTGTTTATCGACAGGGATTACCGTCTGGCTTACTGGGCGCACGCTGGAGACAGCCGCCTGTACCTGTTTCGCCGCGGCTGGCTGTGGCACGTCACCACCGACCACAGCCTGGTGCAGCAGATGAAAGATGCCGGGCATCAGACCGACGATCTCAACAGCAACCTCCTGTATCTGGCGCTGGGTATTGAGAATGGCGGACCGGAAGCGAGCTACAGCGATGTCGTGCAGGTTGAAGACGGTGATGCGTTTTTACTCTGCACCGACGGTTTCTGGCACGGCGTCAGCGAAGAGCAGATGAAACAGTCGCTGCACATGGTCAATACGCCACAGGAGTGGCTGACCTTGATGAACCAAATCATTCAAAAGAATGCTGAACAGGAGGGCAAAGCTCAGGATAACTATACCGCCGTGGCGGTGTGGATGGGCAACCCTCAGGACACCACTTTGCTGCATACGCTCTCTGACGCAGCACAATTTCTTCCCTGCGGAACTGATTAGACACACAAGGATTGATATGAAACTTTGGCTATCGGGTTTGGCTCTTCTGACGGTGGCGACCACCGCACAGGCTGAAAACTTCCGCATCGTGCAGTCTCCTGCGCAGAAGCTGGATATCTGGATCGACAACATTAAAGACAATACGCCGCAAAGCTGGTGTAAGGCGGACGTGGCGCTGCGTATCGTGGCGAACGGCAAGAAAGAGGTTTCGGTGCTGGAAAACTTCGTGCCGCGCCTTGGCTCGCTGCTGGAGCACCAGTGCAGCAAGCTGAATACCCTGAACTGGACGCTTAACGATCCGGAAGGCACGACGCTTGCCCGGGGCACAGCGGCTAAAGCGCAGGACTGGGCGCTGGTGGTGAAACAGCAGGAAACGGCGGCGGCAACGACCACCACCTCAGGCGCGCTGCTACCGCCTGACCAGAATCCGGAGACGCACACCGTGGCGGCAGATCGTACGCCATGGCAGGAGTTCACCCTTCAGGACGGTTGCCACCTGCGCACCTTCTGGGAGGGCGGTTCCTCCGCGCCAGCGCTGTTTATTCCCGATTCCGACACCACTCGCTGCGGCAACGGCAGCTGGCTCAGCGGCCACACCGTGGTGACGCAGAATCGTAACGGGACGCAGAAAGCGATTCCGGTCACCTACATTCACGGCTTCCCGGTGATGGGACTGAACAACGCGGTCGATCCTGAAAAGGCGCTGATCACCTCCGTCAACAAAGAGCGCATGGTCTTCAGCACCCCGAACAGCGATCAGAGCTGGATGATCCTGCCGTACGACAGCACCCTGAACGGCTGGAAGAGCAACGGCACGGTGGCGGTGGAAATCACCCGTGAGATCGCCAGCGACGACGCCAGACTCCAGGCGCGTATCGCAGAGGTGAAGAAGATCTGGAGCGCATGGATTACACCGGGCGCGGAGCTGAACGTTGTTCTGATTGACACGCTGCGTCCGCAGCTACGCGATCCGGCTGTGGGCGCCTGGCGCGCGGCGAATTAAGGAGGGGCTATGAATACGCTTTATCAACGTCTGGCGGGTGAGTCGATTAGCGACGCGCTGCTTCGCCTGGAAGCCGAAATCAAAGCTCGTCCGGCGGATGCCGATCTGCGCGCTGCGTTTGTGCAGTTTCTGATCCTCAGCGGCAACTGGGCGCGCGCCCTGACCCAGCTGAAAAGCTGGCTGGCGCTGAAGCCGCAGGCAAAACCAACCGTGACGCTGCTGGAGCAGGCCATTCAGGGTGAACAGCAGCGGGCGCGCGTGTTCGCGGGAGAGGTACGACCGGCAATGCCCGAGGCGCAGTGGCCGTGGCTGACCATGTTAGCCCAGGCGCTGACCGAAAGCGCAGGGCATGCGCAAACGCTGCGCCTGGCGGCACTCGAACAGGCCCCGGCAAGCTGCGGGCAGGTCACGCTGGAGAATGAAGAGAGCCACACCTTTGAATGGCTGATGGACGGCGATGCCCGTCTGGGGCCGGTGTGTGAAACTCTGGTCAATGGCCGTTATTTCTGGGTGCCGTTCTGCGCCATCGACACGATCCGTTTTCAGGCTCCGGCCAGCGTGACCGATCTGGTGTGGCGTCATGCGCTGGTCCGCCTCACGGACGGCACCGAGCAGGTGTGTCAGATCCCGGCGCGTTATCCGTTTGCTGACGGAGCGCCAGACAGCGTTAAGCTGGGGCGCACCACCGAGTGGCTTCCACTCGACGATGACGGCACCCTGTATGAAGGCATGGGGCAGAAAGCCTGGCTGAGCGAGCAAAGCGAAAGCCCGCTGCTCACCCTGAGCCTGGTGACGTTCGCCGCGGATGGCGCGGATGAGTAATCCCGCTGGCGAAGGCGATCTGCTGCGCAGCGGCTGGCAGGCCCGCAGCAGGCAGGAGAAAGTGGGGGCGCGCGACAAAATGCAGCCGTCACTGCTGGATCGCCTGACGGATAACGATCCGGAAAAAAAACGCGAGTCCGCCAACAGTAATCTGATTACCCACGCCGCGCTGCGTCGTAACGTCCTGCGGGATTTACAGTGGTTGTTTAACACCATTAACCACGATGCCTCCAGCGATCTGAGTGGTCTGACGCAGGTGAGCCGTTCTGTCGTTAACTTTGGCGTGGCGCCGCTGGCGGGGAAAAGAATGTCCGATATCGAATGGCACGACATTCAGCGCAAGCTCACCGAAGCGATTATTAACTTTGAACCGCGGATCCTGCCGCAGGGGCTTCAGGTTCGCTGCGTGTCCGATACCTCCTCATTAGATCTGCACAACGTGCTGTCTATCGAAATCAAAGGCCGCCTGTGGTGCGTACCGTATCCGCTGGAGTTTCTCTTTCGCACCGACGTCGATCTTGAGAACGGCCATTTTGAACTGAAGGATGCGGGGTAATTATGGAAAGCAAACTGCTCGAATATTACAACCGTGAACTGGCCTATCTGCGCGAGATGGGCGCGGAGTTCGCCGAACGCTACCCAAAAGTGGCGGGGCGGCTCGGCATGCGCGGCATCGAAGTGGCGGATCCGTACATCGAGCGCCTGATGGAAGGTTTCGCCTTCCTGACCTCCCGCGTGCAGATGAAAATGGACGCCGAATTTCCACGCTTTTCACAGCGTATGCTGGAGATGATTGCGCCAAATTATCTGGCGCCTACGCCGTCGATGGCGATCGCTGAAATTCAGCCCGACAGCAGCCGGGGCGACCTGAGCAAAGGCTTTATTGTGCCGCGCGGCACCATGATGGACAGCCTGGCGCTGAAAAAAACCGGCGTTACGTGCAGCTATACCACGGCGCACGAGGTCAACCTGCTGCCGTTAAAAATTGAGCGGATCGAGCTGGGCGGCGTTCCCGCCGATCTGCCGCTGGCCCAGCTCGGCCTGAGCCAGCGGGGGATCAGCAGCGCCTTACGGATCCGCATTGCCTGCGATGGCCCGCAGCATCTTGGGCACCTGGATTTTGACCGCCTGGAGTTCTTCTTAAGCGGCCCGGACATCGAGGCGCTGAAGCTGCTGGAGCTGGTGATGGAGCACCACGCGGGTATTGTCTGCCAGACGGTCAGCAAGCAGCCCCAGCGCCAGCTGCTGTCGTCTGACGCCCTGCGTCAGGAAGGCTTTGATGCGGATCAGGCGCTGCTCCCGGACGATCTGCGTAACTTCGACGGCTATCGCCTGTTGCAGGAGTACTTTGCGTTCCCGGCGCGTTTTCGCTTCATCAGCCTGAGCGGGCTGGGCAAGCTGATCCAGCGCTGCGAAGACGAAAAAGCGTTTGATATCTTCGTTCTGCTCGACAAGAGCGACGATCAGCTGGAGCGCGTGGTGGAAGCCAGCCACATGGCGCTGCACTGTACGCCGGTGATCAACCTGTTCCCGAAAGTGGCGGCCCGGCAGAAGCTGAGCGAAAGCCAGCATGAATACCATCTGGTGGTCGATAACATCCGCCCGCTGGATTATGAAATTTATGCTGTGAAAAAAATCTATGCCAGTGCGGATGGTCAGCGGGACGACCAGACGTTTCGTCCGTTCTGGAGTACCTGGAGCGGAGACGCGGGCAACTACGGCGCCTATTTTTCCCTGCGCCGTGAACAGCGCGTCCTCTCTGAACACGCGCTGCGCTACGGCACCCGTACGGGCTATATCGGCTCGGAGGTCTTCGTCTCGCTGGTGGATGCGCAGCACGCGCCGTGGCAGGAGAATTTGCGCTACATTTCCGCCGAGGTGCTGTGTACCAGCCGCGACCTGCCGCTGATGCTCCAGCAGGAGCTTGGGCAGTTTATTATGGCCGACTCCATGCCGGTGAAGGCGTTAACCCTGCGTAAAGGCCCGACGCCGCCGCGTCCGGCGCTGGCGGAAGGGTTCAGTACCTGGCGGCTCATCAGCCAGCTGCAAATGAACTACCTCAGCCTGATGGACAGCGAAAACGAAGAGGGCGCTGCCGCGCTGCGTCAGCTGTTAGGGCTGTACGCTAACCTCGCCGAGACGCCGGTTGCCCGTCAGGTGGATGGCGTTCGTCACTGCGTGCTGGAGCCGGTGCACCGCCGCGTGCCGGAACCCGGCCCGGTGGTGTTCGCCCGCGGGATCGGCATCACCCTGACGGTGGACGAACGCGCCTTTTCCGGTGCCAGCCCGTGGCTTTTCGGCAGCGTGCTGGAACGCCTTTTTGCCCGCCTGGTCTCCATCAACAGCTTTACGGAGTTCACGCTCAAGAGCCAGCAGCGCGGCGAAATTGGCTACTGGGCGCCGCGCATGGGTAAAAGGGCGCTGGTATGAGTGAAGTTGCCCCTGCAACGCTGCGCGTGCATCGCCTGACGCCGCTGCCCGATGCGTTCTGGCGCGGAGTGCGCGAGACGCCGTGGCGCTACGATCTGTTTCAGCTGTTAAGACGTATTGATGCCCAGGGCGGAGAACGTTACCCGCTGGGGCGCGCGCCGCTGCCTAAATTTGAGCCGCTGCGTATTGGTCAGCAGCCTTCAATGGGGTTTGCGCCGTCAACGGTTGCCGAGGTCCGGCAGCGGGAAGAGAACGGACTGCATGAGGTTTCCATTCTGAGCTTCGGCCTGTTTGGTCCTAACGGCCCACTGCCGGTGCACATGACCGAGTATGCCCGCGAGCGTATTCATCATCATCAGGATCACAGCCTCAGCGCGTTTGCCGACCTCTTTCACCACCGCCTGACGCTGCTGTTTTACCGCGCCTGGGCGGACGCGCAGCCTGCCGTTTCACTGGATCGCGACGACAACAGGCGCTTCGAAGGGTATCTTGCATCGCTGATTGGCATGGGTCAGCCCGGCCAGATGTCGAAAGGCAGCCTGAGCCCGCATGCCCGCTTTACTCACGCCGGTCACCTGACCCGCCATGGGCGGGACCCGGAAGGGCTGGAGAAGATCCTGCGCAACTATTTCAACATTCCGGTCAGGTTGGTGGCCAATGTACCGCAGTGGATGCCGCTCTCAACGCGGGAGCAGGCACAGCTGGGTGAGGGGCGTCGCCTGCCGCGCATGGGGGAGTCCGCTTTTCTCGGCATTGCGGTACGCGACGTGCAGCATAAATTTCGTCTTGAGATTGGCCCGTTGAGCGCAGACGAATACAACCGTTTTCTGCCGGGTGAAGGGTGGGTCACCGAGCTGCGCGACTGGGTGCGACAGTACGCCGGGGTGGAATTTGAATGGGAAACACGGGTGATCCTGCGCGCCGATGCGGTGCAGGGCACCACGCTCGGCAGCGCCGGGCGATTAGGGTACAACACCTGGCTGGGCCTTCAGCCTCAGCCTGTTCCGCGTGGCGATCTGGTGTATCGCGCAGAGCGATAATCCTTCCGTATACCGAATCATTGTTAATGGAAACTAACATGTCAGAAATTAGCCGTGCCGTGCTTTTCGGCAAACTGGATACGCTGTTATTTACCTCTCTGGAAAGCGCGACTGCCTTCTGTAAGCTGCGCGGCAACCCGTACGTTGAGCTGGTGCACTGGCTGCATCAGCTGATGCAGCAGCAGGATGGCGATCTGCAACAGGTCATCCGTCACTTCGCCCTTGATGAACAGCAGCTGACGCGCGATATCGTGGCGGCGCTGGATGCCCTGCCGCGTGGCGCGAGTTCCGTCTCTGATCTTTCCGAGCATATCGACAGCGCCGTCGAGCGCGCATGGGTCTACGGCTCGCTGAAGTTTGGCGTCAGCCGCATCCGCGGCGGCCATTTGTTGATCGGCATACTGAAAACGTGGAATCTGGCTAACGTGCTGAAAAGTATTTCGGCGCAGTTCACCCGTCTTAACGTCGAGGTGCTGATCGAGCAGTTCGACGCTATTTGCGCCAGCAGCAAAGAGAGCCAGCAGGCCGCCGCCGCTGCGGACGCAGCTGCCGGGGCAGTACCGGCTGCGCAGGGCACGCTGGCGCAGTATGGTCAGGATCTGACGGCGCGCGCCCGGGATGGGAAAATTGACCCGGTGGTGGGGCGCGATGAAGAGATCCGCCAGATGGTCGATATTCTGATGCGTCGTCGCCAGAACAACCCCCTGCTGACCGGGGAAGCTGGCGTCGGGAAAACGGCAGTGGTGGAAGGGCTGGCGCTGCGTATCGCTGACGGCGACGTGCCTGAGCCGCTGCAAAACGTTCAGCTGTGGCTGCTGGATATCGGCATGCTTCAGGCCGGAGCGGGCATGAAAGGGGAATTTGAGGCGCGCCTCCAGGCGCTGATTAACGAGGTGCAGTCCAGCGCCACGCCGATTATTCTGTTTATCGATGAGATCCACACCCTGATTGGCGCTGGCGGCCAGCAGGGCACCGGCGATGCCGCTAACCTGCTCAAGCCTGCCCTGGCGCGTGGGCAACTGCGCACCATCGGCGCGACCACCTGGGCGGAATACAAAAAATACATTGAGAAAGATCCGGCGCTGACCCGCCGTTTCCAGACCGTACAGGTTCACGAGCCGGATGAAGCGAAAGCTGTATTGATGCTGCGCAGCACCGTGTCGCCGCTGGAAACTCATCATCAGGTTTTACTCCTCGACGAAGCGGTCAGCGCGGCGGTGAAACTGTCGCATCGCTATATTCCTGCGCGTCAGCTGCCGGATAAAGCGGTGGCGCTGCTGGATACCGCCTGCGCGCGCGTGGCCGTCAGCCAGAGCGCGCCGCCTGCCCAGCTGGAAGACTGCCTGCGTCATCTGGCGGCCCTGGACGTGGAGCTGGAGATTGCCGAACGTGAAGCGCGCGTGGGGGCGGGCGATCCGGCGCGCGTGGCGACATTAAGCGCCGAACGTGACGCGTTCGAAACCCAACGCGAGGCCCTGGCTCGTCGCTGGGAAGAAGAGCGCACGCGGGTGCAGGAAATTATCCGTCTGCGTGCCGCACTGTTTGCGGCGAGTGATGAGGATACGGCTGAACTGCGCGGCCAGCTGGCAGAACAGCAGCAGGCGCTGAAGACCTTACAGGGTGACGAACCGCTGCTGTTTGCCGCGGTCGATGAAAACGTGGTGGCTGCGGTGGTTTCGGACTGGACCGGGATCCCGCTGGGCCGGATGGTGAAAAATGAGATCGACGCGGTGCTGAACCTGGCTGATACGCTGAACCAGCGGGTTATTGGTCAGCGTCACGGTCTGGATCTGATTGCCCGTCGGGTAAAAACCTCGCGGGCGAAGCTTGACGATCCGAACAAACCGGTCGGCGTATTTATGCTCTGCGGGCCGTCCGGCGTGGGCAAAACCGAAACCGCGCTGGCGCTGGCGGAGTCGCTTTACGGCGGCGAGCAGAACGTCATTACCATCAACATGAGTGAATTCCAGGAAGCGCACACCGTTTCGACGTTAAAAGGTGCGCCTCCGGGCTATGTGGGCTATGGTGAAGGCGGCGTCTTAACCGAGGCCGTGCGCCGCCGTCCCTACAGCGTGGTGCTGCTGGACGAAATTGAAAAAGCGCACCCGGACGTGCACGAGATCTTCTTCCAGGTCTTCGACAAGGGCTGGATGGAGGACGGCGAAGGGCGTCACATTGATTTCCGTAACACCATTATTATTCTGACCTCTAATGTCGGTACCGAGCTGATCGCAGCCATGTGCGCCGACCCGGAACTGATGCCGGATCCTGATGCGTTAAGCGGCGCCCTGCGCCAGCCGCTACTGGAGGTGTTCCCACCTGCGCTGCTGGGCCGCCTGCTGGTGGTGCCGTATTACCCTCTGAGCGACGAGATGCTGGGGCAGATTGTGCGTCTTCAGCTCAGGCGCATTCAGCGTCGTCTGGAAGAGAATCACAATATTATTTCTGAATTTGACGACAGCGTGGTCGAACAGATTGTTCAGCGCTGTACCGAGGTTGAGTCGGGCGGGCGTATGGTGGATGCGATTCTGACCAATACGTTGCTGCCTCAGATGAGCCAGATTTTACTTACCGCCAGCCGCAGCGACGAGCAGTACCGACGTCTGCATGTCACCTGCGAGCAGGGCGAGTTCCATTGTCAGTTTGCCGCGTAATAATCATCAAGAGAACTGTAAAAGATGACGGATAATGATAACAATCGGACTGTCCCAAACGCGCTCCCGGTCGGGTACCGTTTCAATGAGTTTGAGATAAAAGAGGTGATTGGCGGCGGCGGATTCGGCATCGTCTATCGCGCCTGGGATCACCAGCTCGAACGCACTATCGCTATCAAAGAGTTTATGCCTTCCTCCCTCGCCGTGCGCGGCGAGGATATGACGCTGGTGCTGCGCAGCGAGCGCTTCGGCAAAGCGTTTTCTGCCGGTCTGAACAGCTTCATCCAGGAAGCCCGCCTGCTGGCGCGCTTTAACCACCCGAACCTGCTGCACGTGCTGCGCTTCTGGGTGCAAAACGACACGGCCTATATGGGGACGCTGTTTTACAGTGGCACCACGCTGTCGCGTCTGCGCGAAGAGAAACCGGAGCTGATTAACGAGGCGTGGATCCGCCGCATGCTGCCAATGCTCTTCGGCGCCATCAAAACGATCCACGATGAGGGCTACCTGCACCGCGACATCTCGCTGGATAACATTCAGATTCAGGATAACGGTCTGCCGGTGCTGCTTGATTTCGGATCGGCGCGCCGCACCATCGGTAATCTCTCGGATGAGACGGAAACCATGCTGCGTCCGGGTTTTGCGCCTATCGAGCAGTATACCGACGACAATGAAAGCGAGCAGGGGCCGTGGACGGATATCTACGCGCTCGGCGCCGTATTGCGCACCCTCATCGTCGGCTCTCCGCCACCGGTCAGCGTGGTGCGTTCGATTCAGGACACCTGCAAACCACTGGTGGAACTGATGCCGCAGGGGTATTCCATTCCGCTGCTTCAGGCCATCGACAAGGCGCTGGCGCTGCATATGGAAGACCGTCCGCAATCTATCGAGGAGTTCGCGGCGCTGATCGAGATGCCCGTCGCCGGTATCGACGAGGTGCTGACCGCGAAGAAGACCGGCACGATGCTGGTGCCGGTGGAAGAGGAGACATCTGCTTCCGCGCTGGACTGGCGACGTTACAAGCTTCCGGGGCTGGTGGCCGCGGGCGTGCTGGTTGGGGTGGTTGCCGGTGCGATGCTGTTCGGCGGCGGCAGCCAGGAAACGCCAGCGCAGACGGCGCAAACCCCTGCCGTGAGCCCTCCGGCTGAAACCTCCGCCGCAGCGGAAACCAGACCAGCAACGGCCGACGTGAGCGAGCCGGTAGCGCCACCTGCTACGGCGCAGCAGAGTGCGTCGCCTGTCGACGCCAGCCCGGTCGCGCTGGTCTATATCCGCATGCTTGATGGCGAGACGCTGAAGGTGAACGGCGAGCCGAAAGCGCTGCGTCCGGGGAATAACGGTTACGCATCGCTGAAACTGCCTGCAGGCGAGACCCGCATTGAACTGGAAGGCAATGGAAGAACGCGTACCCAGACGCTGAATATTGCGAAGCCAGGCACCTGGCTGGTGAATCCGTAAGCCTGCGGGTAACAGGACGGAGCGAATGTATAACATCAAGTTTGTCTATCTGTTCCACGAGAACGTCTCGCCAGCGCTGTTTGCGAAAATAATCCGCCCGTCCGTTGCCGGACAGTGGATTATGTCGGTTCCCGACCATTCGCTGCGCTCGTTCTTCACGCGCTACGATCTGCTGCGCACGATCACCGGTGCGAATCCTTATCAGTCCGGGCGCGATACCCGCACGCTGATCGCGCAGGATTTAGAGATGGGCAGAGTGGTTGCCATTGACGAAAGTTTTCGTGACTGGTCATCAGTAACGGAAATTTTTTATATCAACGCCAAAGGGCAACTCCAGGCTGCCTCGCTGGTCGGCCTGGGCTGGTATCCGGTGAGTACGATTGTTGACCGCTACGAAACCATGGTGAGAACGTACGGATCTCGCCCTGCGCCAACGGTACTGCCAAAACAGGTAGTGAAATCTAAAACGGCACAGGTGCCGGATGAACCTACTCCCGGCAAGGACGGTAAAACCTATGCCGGGCAGCTTCAGAATATGACCAAAGCAGAACGCTGGCAGGCGCGTAAGGATCTGATTGCGAAGGGGAGCAATAGCCTTTATCCGGATGCCCAGATCGCCGCGAAACGTCTGGCGGCGAATAATATCGCGGTGGAAAAAGCGAAGCTTGCGGAAAATATTTATAAGACCGTGAACCCGCTGGAAACCACACCGGGCGTGCCGGAGGGATGGACAGATATCAGTAATGACGATGCGCTGTTAGGAAAGTTCGGGCTGAACAAATCCATGCTCTTTGACGATGATACGTCCCCCAATTTTCTGGCGCGCGTCTATCAACCGAAGCCGGAAGTGTTTGGTGCAGATATGAACCCCACGCTGGTATTCAGGGGATCGCGCGAGCCTGGTTTCGCCTCTCTGTCTGAGAATGTCTCCTCTCTACTGACCAAAGGGGAACTGGCGCCGGTGGTAAACGGGGCTGACTGGTCGAATAACTTCTCACAGGGCATGGGTATGGCTTCAGATTATTATAAAAAGGCCGTGAGTATCAGTAAGGAGCTGGCAAGGTCAGGGCAGAATATTGATATTGCCGGTCATTCCCTTGGCGGTGGTCTCGCCTCTGCAACCTCTATGGGCAGCGGGAAAGCGGGGTGGACGTTTAACGCCGCCGGCCTCAATGCCGGAACCGTAGAAAAATACGGCGGTAAGATATTAGGCAGTACGGATAATATCCAGGCGTATCGGGTTGAAGGTGAACTGCTGACGAAGATTCAGGAAGTTAACCCCTGGGAAGATCTGAAAACGATGAAAGGGCATGTCCCTTCGTGGATCCTCAAAGAGGAAATCTCTGCGCTGAGCCCTAATGCTGCCGGAATATCCCATGATCTTCCCGGTGGAACCGGAAGCGCGCTGGACCGCCACGGAATTAATCAAGCGATTGATTGCATAGAGCAACAGAAGGATGAGGATATTTCGATAATCGGGAGTCGATTGTGAAAAAAGGGTTGATGGCTTTTGTCGCGTTATGTTTTTTATTCATGATTCAGGGGTGTAAGCAGGATATGGACCTTAATCCACAGGACTACTTCAGCGGCCAGCAGCTTGAACTGGCGAAAGCGATTGAGGAAGGCGACGTCGATGCGGTGAAGACGCTTGCGCCAGACAGCGACCTTAATCAACCAGGAAAGCAGGATATGACCCTGCTTTTCTGGGCCCTTGGCAACGCAATTAATGATAAAAAAACGTCGAGCCATTTAAAGGTGATTACGTTGCTAGTTAAGGATGGCGCAGATCCGCTCCAGCCTCGACCGCAGGGAAAAAGCAGTCCTGCTGAATTTGCCCTAAAGGGAGACAGTGCAGACTGGATCGACGCGATGTTGGACGGTGGCCTCTCACCCAACGTGAAAGATAAGGTTTTCCACGAACCGATCGTCTTCCAGTCGCTTAAAGCGAAAAATACAGAGACGCTGGAAGCCATGCTCGATCGCGGTGCTGACGTCAACTCAACCAACTCACTGGGTAAAACGCTGGTGTTTGATGCGCTGGATAACCAGGCTTACGATCATGTCTTGTTGCTGCTCGATCGGGGAGCGGATCCGTCAATTAAGGCCAAAAATGGCTGGTCGATGAGCAATGCGCTCGCGGACGCGCTGAATGGACTTGACCGAGGCAGTGAGCAATACGAGAAATTAAACGAAATAAAAGAGAAGCTCATCCAGAAGGGGGGCGAATGGCCACCCGCGCCGGTTAAGTGATTGCTCAACTGTCATGAACGCCAGAGATAAGGTTTTCGTTTTCTGGGGATGCATGGATGCCCTGGCCATTGTGCTCTATTGTGCCCAGTCCGTGCGACATGACAGGATCCCTTTTATTTCCGATATACACGCCTTCAGTACGGTTGTGAACACGCTGTCTGCTGGTGGGTATAGCGCTTTGGTTATTCTTTTCTTTATTCTCGATTTCTTGTTGTTGCTCTCTTTTATTGCCTCAGCATGGTGCTTCTTCGCCCGGAATTTATACGCGAGAAGACTGGCGCTCTACCAGGAAATACTGCGTCTGGTTGGATTTCGCTACTCAGTTTCCCTTTTTCCCCTGGTGTTAAGTTTCACGGGCGTGATGAATGTCTGGCTAAATGGCTTTTTGTTCTTTTTGTCAGAGTTTCTGAAAATCTATTCCCTGTGGATTTATAAATATGAAGGGGAAAGGCCCCCGGTTAAAGAGTAAGACGGCCAACAACCAGAACATTCACGTTTAAAAAAACCTTGCGTTAAAAATATTCTCAGCATAAACCATTACGGAATAAAGATTATGCTCAACCGAATTACCGTTCAGCTCCCGGTTGAGGGGCTGCTTTTCTGGAAACTCTCCGGCCGCGAGGCGATGTCCGAGTCGTACGCGCTGACGCTGACTCTGCTCGGCACGGATGCGCGCATTGACCGCAGCAGGCTGCTCGGTCAGCCGGTCACAGTGACCATCCCCACGCAGAGCCTGCTTACTCCCCGCTTTATCAACGGTAAGGTGACGCGCGTGGCGGTGAGTGCCGTGGAGCTGACGGGCACCCGCTATGCGGTCTACCAGCTGACGGTGGAGCCGGACCTGTGGCCGATGAAGCGCGACCGTAACCTGCGGATTTTCCAGGGCCAGACGGTACCACAGATTGTGAAAACCCTGCTGGGTGAGCATCAGGTTAACCTTGAAGACAAACTCACCGGCAGCTACCGGGTGTGGGACTACTGCGTGCAGTATCAGGAGTCGAGCCTGGACTTCATCAGCCGCCTGATGGAGCTGGAGGGGATGGCGTACTACTTCAGCCACGAGGCGGACAAGCACACCCTGGTACTGACCGACGCCGCGACGCAGCATCAGCCGTTCAGCGGCTATGAGGTCATTCCTTACCACCAGACGCCGTCCGGCGGCAGTACGGATGAAGAGGGCATCAGCCAGTGGGCGCTGGAGGACAGCGTGACGCCGGGGATTTACAGCCTCGACGACTACGACTTCCGCAAGCCGAACGCGTGGCTGTTCCAGGCGCAGCAGAACCCGGCGTCACCGAAACCGGGCAGCATCGACGTGTACGACTGGCCGGGCCGCTTTGTGGAGACAGGCCATGCGGAGTTCTACGCCCGTATCCGTCAGGAGCGCTGGCAGGTGGAGCATCAGCAGATTCAGGCGACGGCCACGGCGGCGGGCATTGCGCCGGGCCACATCTTTACCCTGACCAACGCGCCATTCTTCAGCGATAACGGTGAGTATCTGGTGACGGCGGCCGGGTATCACTTCGAGGAGAACCGCTACGCGAGCGGCGAGGGGGAAACCATTCACCGCACCGATTTCACCGTTATCCCGGCGGCGGTGTCGTACCGTCCGGCGCAGAGCACGGCGTGGCCGCGGACCTACGGCCCGCAGACGGCGAAAGTCGTGGGGCCGCAGGGGGAGAGTATCTGGACGGACAAATATGGCCGCGTGAAGGTGAAGTTCCACTGGGACCGTCTGGCGAAGGGCGATGACACCAGCTCCTGCTGGGTGCGTGTCTCCAGCGCATGGGCGGGCCAGGGCTACGGCGGGGTGCAGATCCCGCGCGTCGGCGACGAGGTGGTGGTGGACTTTATCAACGGCGACCCGGACCGACCGATTATCACCGGCCGCGTGTATAACGAAGCCAGCATGCCGCCGTGGGCGCTGCCGGCTGCCGCGACGCAGATGGGCTTTATGAGCCGCACGAAAGACGGTTCCGTGGACAACGCCAACGCCCTGCGCTTTGAGGACAAGGCGGGCGCAGAGCAGGTGTGGATCCAGGCCGAGCGCAACATGGACACCAGCGTCAAGAATGATGAAACGCACAGCGTTGGCGGCGCGCGCAGCCATTACGTGAAGAAAAATGAGCTGCATCGTGTTGAAGCGAACCAGATCCAGGCCGTGAAAGGCGGAACCGAGATCCTGACGGGCAAAGGCAAGCTGGATGCAGCGGTAGAGCAGTATGTCATTGCTTCCGGGACGAAGCTGCGGCTGGTCTCGGGTGAGAGTGCTATTGAGCTTAACGCTAACGGCAAGATTAACCTGATTGGCAAAGAGTTTAACTTTTTCGTGGAAGGGGATGGTTATATCACCACGGGTGGTAAGCTGCACCTGAATACCTCGGGAACCAAGCCGGGCACAACGGCACCGGGATCGGGGCATAAAGGGGATATTGATGCGGCGGTGCAGGAGAAGTTTTCTCCAAATAAAAGTGCTAAGAATCCGGCTCCCGCGGTTTCAGCGCCAGCAGCATCCAGACCAAAACCAACAACAAAATTTGCAGCAGCTCCACCATTAAAAGGGAGTTACGTTTATCAAAATAATTCCTACAACTCTGATGTGATGCCCTTCAGTGAAGATGTAGTTAAGGAAATCAATAAGTCACCAACGCTTCAGACACAATTAAAAGATCTAAAAGATAAAGGGTGGGCTATTCAGCCGGGAGCCGCAGGAGGGGGGAGTTACGCTGATACAAATAACAAATTGATTGTCATGGACCCTGAACACATGGAGGATACAGCCACAACTGTGCAAACTCTGGCACATGAGGCAGGGCATGCAACTTATCCTGTTGCGGTAGATTCTTCGAGTAAGGAAAACTTCATCAACAGTCAGCTTATGGATGAAGGTGGAGCAACGCTGAATAACATTAAAATACAACGCGAGATCCTTGCAAACGGCGGTATTGATATTGATATAGCGGGAAGTGCCGAAAACTTAAAAGCATATAATTCTGCATATGATAAAATGGTGAGCGGTGAGTTATCTCGCATTGATGCAGCCAAAGCAATAGGAAAAGTGTATGGTAAAGGCGAAATAGCCTCAGGGACTAATTTAAATTATAATGATTACTATGGAGGATTCTATGGAAAGTAGGATGATTAAAGCTACATTCCTCATTGTTCTTCCACTATTTTCAGCATTTACCTATGCAGGGCATAATAAAATGAATCAAGATTCGTTGTGGCAAATGATCAAAGAAATGAAATCAGTGTGGGGTAAACAAGTTGAGGATGTCAGTAAACTGTTTAACCAACCGCTGATTAATAATACACAGGAGAAAGAAGACCGTTATACTTCAGCTCCCTTTACGTTAACTGATGGCACACGGATCAGCGATGTGGATGTTCGTTTATGGGGAAATGGCGATAACAGCGTATCTTTGGTTTCTTTCGTAATTAATCAACCATGTATTACTCTTGAACAAGTCAAATCTCATTTTCCAGATCTGAAATTGTCTAATATCCCTCGCGGAAACACGCCGGGACAATCAGTTGGATATCGCACTCCTACCGATGAACGCGGGCTGGCATGGGCATTTAGCTTTCCAGTTCTGAATCAGGAATGCCTGAGCAGGGTAGTTATGTCACGCTACGAACATTAAGTTGCGAGGCAACTTTACGGGCTGTGAAAGAAGATAATTATCAAACGGCCAATAATATCGCTGCCCCTAAAGTTTTTGCGGAAAAAAAGAAAGTGCTAACGTTGTAATGATCTTGTCCCTCTGAGTCGCTAAGCAGTAATTAATATTGGCTGTATAAACTTTAGCGCTTTTAATCTTATTTTTCTAATATCATCCCGAGTTCACTTATGAAATACACCCTCCAGGAAGGTTCGTTTTCCCTTTTCCCTGCTGCCTGGCAGGATAACAGCATGAACATTATTCGCGATGACGAAAGCGGGTTATCTGTAGTGGTCAGCCGCGGCGTCATCCCGGATGGTAGCGATTACGAACAAGAGTTCCACCGTCAGTGGGAAGTCCTGCGCCCTCAGATGGGGGAGATCGCCCAGAGCGAATTTCAGCACGTAAAAGCCGGGCCAGACGGAAACATTAGCGGACTGGAAGTTGAGACCACCTTTGACCGTAACGGCCAGCGCCTGTGGCAAAAACAGCTGGCCGTGCAGACGCCGGGCAAACCGGTACTGATGATTTTTACCCTCTCGGCCTTAAAAGCCTTTACGGAAGAGGACGAGGCGCGCTGGAGCGCACTGAAGCAAAGTCTGACGCTAAACGACAACCGGAATGTGTAAGGCATGAGCGATAACAACGCGGCCCGTAAGGGCGACGAGATTATTCACTCCAGCATTTTTGCTGATATAACCAGCATTGTGGCGGAAGGTGCCGCCTATGCGGTGATTGGCGCGGCGGTGGGGGCAGCAGCTACCGTGGCGGCGCCACTGCTGGGAGCCGGGGCGGCAGCCGCAGGCGTGGCGGCGATCGGATCCAGCTGTCTGCTGAGCGGCATTATTGGGGGTGTCCTGGCGAACGTTGCGGGGATCACCGACGATATCAGCAACGCCGCTGAAGGGCTGGGCAACGCGCTTTTCCCGCCGTCGCCTGCGGGTAAGATCACTACCGGTTCCAGCAACGTTCTTACCAATGCGATCCCCGCTGCACGCGCAGCCGGGACCTTGACGCCTGCCGATACTCCTTCCCCTGAGCCGCAGTCTCCGGGCAGCTTTGCCGACTACGCGGGCATGCTGCTTGCCGCTGCCGGACAGTTCGGCAGCGAAATGTGGCAGCCGAGCGTGGCCTCTGCCGCTGCCGGGACCTCGCCGCTGGAAGAAGACAAGGTGGCGTGCGAGAAACACTCCGGGCCGCAGTATCTGGCGGAAGGCTCGAAAAGCGTTTTTATCAACGGGCAGCCCGCGGTGCGTGCAAAAGATCGCACCACCTGCGAAGGCACCGTTTCCGACGACGTCTCCCCGAACGTGATCATCGGCGGCGACACCCTCACAGTTCGCGATATTAAAAGCGGCAAAACGCCGGGCCTGGCGCTGGGGATGATTGCGCTCTCCCTGCTGCGCGGGCGTCCGGGCAAGATCCTGAAAAACATGCCCTGCGCGCTGGCTGCTGCCGGTGGCGGGATGCTGGCTGATATGGCCGTCAACGCCGTGTTCGGCTCCTCGCACCCGGTTCACGCCGCTACCGGCGTGAAGGTGCTGAATGACGACGACGAACTCGATTTCTCGCTGCCGGGGCGCTTTCCGCTACGCTGGCAACGCAGCTACAACAGCCTGACCACCCGCGAAGGGCTGTTTGGTCTGGGCTGGGCTACCACCTTTGACAGCTATCTGACGCTGGAAGAAAACAACGCCACCTGGTTCGATGAAACCGGGCGCGAGCTGAGCTTTGAACTGCCGCCGGTCGACCGCGCGTTTTACAGCATCAGCGAAGGCATTATCATCCGCCGCAATGAGAGCGGCGACGTGGCGATTGCCGACGATGACGGCGCGGTGTGGCGTCTGTATAAACCGACCCGCGCTAACCCAGCCATCCTGCGCCTGGCCTCCCTCAGCGACGAGTACGGCAACGCGTTGCTGACAGAATGGGATGAACACGGGCGGCTGGTCGGTCTGCACGATGAGCCGCGGGCGATCGATGTCACCCTGCGTTATGAAAATGAACGTTTCCCGCAGCGCGTTACCTCGGCGAGCCATTTTGACGGCAACCAGACATGGCCGATGATGCAGTGGGGGTACGACGTGCGCGGCCAACTGGCCAGCGCAACGGATGCCTCCGGCGTGGTAACCCGTGAATACCGTTATAACGATGATGGCCTGATGGTCTGGCACCGTCTGCCGGGCGGTCTGGAGAGTGAATACCGCTGGCAAAAATTCGACCACTGGCGCGTGGTGGAAAACCGCACCAGCACCGGCGACGGCTGTCGCTTTAGCTACGATTTAGCCGCCGGGCTGACGACCGTCGTTCACTACGACGGCCAGACGCGAAAGCATTACTGGAACGCGCAGAACCTGATTGTTCGCTACGTTGACGAGCGCGGTGAGAACTGGCGCTACGAGTGGGATGACAACGAACTCCTCACGCGCCGCATCGATCCGCTCGGTCATGCCGTTACCTTCGTCTATGACGACATGGGCAACCGGGTGCAGGAGATCGACGCCGACGGCAATACACGCGCCACCACCTGGCTGGAGCACCGTGCGCTTCCGGCCTCCATCATCGAAGCCGACGGTAGCGCCACCCGTTTCCTGTATGACGAACATCACGGGCTGAAGTGCGTGGTGGATCCGATGGGGCAGACCACGCTGCTTCGTCGGGACGAGTTTGGTCAGGTCGTGGAAGAAGTTGATGCCGCCGGCAACAGCCGCTACCAGGAGTACAACGAGGCCGGGCAGATGGTGCGTGTTACGGACTGTTCGGGCCGTGTGACACAATACCGTTATCATCCGCTGGGCTGGCTGGTGGCTGAGATAAGCGCCGACGGCGAAGAGACGCGTTACCGCTACGACGCCGCGGGGCGTCCGGTGCAGCTCGACCGCCCGGAAGGCTGGACCGAGTCGCTCAAATGGAACGCGCGTGGCCTGCCGGTGAAGCATGCGGGCGCCGACGGGAAAGAGAGCGAGTTCAGATACGACGAGGCAGGACGCTTAACCGCCACCCGTAATACGCAGGGTGAAGAGGTGCGTCGCCGCTGGGACAGCCGCGGGCGTCTGATTGCCCTGGAAAACGAAAACGGCGAAGCGTATCAGTTCCGCTGGGGTGCGGACTCGCTGCTGCTGGAAGAGGTGGGGCTGGATGGCGTGGCCTCGCAGTATCGCTACGACGCCTGCGGGCGTACGATAGCGCGCACCTTTGCCGCCGGACATCCGGAGGCCATTACCCATGCCTTCGCCTGGAGCGCGAGCGGCCAGCTGGTCGCCCGCACCACGCCGGAATGGCAGACCCGCTACCATTACACCCCGTCCGGCCTTCTGAGCCGGATTGGACTGCATCCTGCGCTTTCAGCCGATGCCTGGAGCGCCGAAGCCGAGCAGGAGCTTGTGTTTGAGTATGACGCGCTTGGACGCGTCACGCGCGAAACGGGCGAACACGGCGAGCTGGCGTGGCAGTATGACGCCCTTGGCAACCGCACCTCCGTTACGCTGCCGGATGGCCGGGAGCTGAAACAATTCTATTACGGTAGCGGGCATCTGCTCAGCATTGCCCTTGATAAGCTGTCGGTCTCCGACTTTACCCGCGACGAACTCCATCGTGAAACCAGCCGTACGCAGGGGCTGCTGACCACCCGCAGCGAATACGACCGCCTTGGCCGACTGCATCGCCGGGACGTTTTTACCGGCAATGCCCAGCGCCCGTCGCCGCGCCGCTGGTCCCGCCGCTGGGATTACGACTATCGCAATAATCTTGTCCGCGAAGAGCGGGACGATAACCCGTTCAGCTGGTACCGCTGGCAGTACGACAGCGCAGGGCGCCTGCTCGTTCAGGACGGCACGCTGCCCGGTCAGGAGCAGTGGCGCTGGGATGCGGCCGGTAACCCGCTTGAGGGGGCTGCTGAGAAAGTCACGCACAACCGTCTGACGCAGCTCAACGGTATTCGCTGGCGTTATGACATCCATGGCCGCACCGTGGAGAAGGATAATGGCCAGACCCGCTGGCACTACCGCTACGACGGCGAGCACCGCCTGACGGAGGTCATCAGCCAGCCACGGGACCGCAACAGACCGCAGACGGAGGTCAGCTTCCGCTACGATCCTCTCGGGCGACGCATCAGCAAAACGCGCCGCCAGATGCTGGGCGGCCAGCCAACCGGCAGGCCGGTCACCACCCGGTTTGTCTGGGAAGGGTTCCGGCTGTTGCAGGAAGTGCACGGGGATGAGCCGCTGACCTACGTCTACAGCGATCAGGACAGCTACGATCCGCTGGCACGTATTGACGGCGTTGATGCCCCGGAAATCTTCTGGTTCCACTGTCAGCCCAACGGCACACCGGAGCGGATGACGGATATCGAAGGGCAGGTGCGCTGGGAAGGGGTGAACAGCGCCTGGGGCAAACTGCTGCGGGAAAGCGAAACGCAGGTATCAGGATATTCCCAGAACCTGCGCATGCAGGGGCAATACCTGGACCGCGAGACAGGGCTGCACTACAATCTGTTCCGGTATTACGACCCGGACTGCGGACGGTTTACGCAGCAGGACCCGATAGGGCTGGCGGGGGGGATAAATCTTTACCAGTATGCGCCGAATGCGCTGGGATGGGTGGATCCGTGGGGGTTGAGCCGTGAGTGTAGTGGTAAAACAAAACCTGATTTCTATGTTGGTCCAAGTGGCCCTAGTTCGACTATGCCTTCTACAGCATATCGTTATATGGATAGCAAATATGCTCCACAGACAATAGAAAATAAATCAGCCCCGTTAAGTTATTTTGGGTATACGAAATATAAATCTGCAAATGAAGCCAGGGACGCCTATCAAATTTTTTATGAGAAAGGTAATCCTGATTCATGGAGTGATGCACGTTTATTAGGTGAGTTTGATACATTACAACTGTATAAAAATGGAGTACCTCAAGTGCAAGTACCTCTTGCCAATGGTGGTCGAGGGCCTGGATATGAGCTTTTCACCAGTGCATATCCTGAGTATGGTAAAGGTGGGGCATTACAGTTGCTACCAATCGAACGAAATTACCCTGTTATTTTTGAACGTGTTACTATAATTCCGGAGTAAAAGTGATGACAGATGAAGAGTTACGAAAGAATCTTGTTTTTTTAATAAAAAAATATGTTCCGGAAAGTCAACAAAAAGCATTTTATGATGATATATCAAAGTCTACTGTGCCAGTGAAAGGTATTTTAGCTGACTTTAATAAAATCAAAACCAGAACTGTCGATGAAGTTGATGGAGATTTAATACGGGATATTTACTTTTATTTTTGTTGACAGATATATTGGAGATAGCTCACATGCTCAGCATTTCCTTGATATTAGAGGTGGAAATGCTGAAGTTGTCTCTTTAAAGTACCTAAATGGATGGCGGATTTCATTGAAGAAAGTGCAATACCTCAGGCAGGTTATCGTACTAATCCGTTAAATCAAGGGGGATTAGCTCCTAAACGCGTGGATCCGACTACGCCAGGTAGGTCGCATGAATTACCATCAATATGGCCAGAATGGCTTGAAGAAGTAGCGATTCCAGGCTCCGGGAATGTAAGATAGGTTACTATATGAATATCAATAAAGATGACGAACTCCTTGTGATAGTTAAGTATGAAGGAAGATTTTATTGGTTCGTTGCGTTCAAGGAAATGTGGGTCTTCGACAGAGTTAAATGGGTAGAGGATTTTGTGAAAAGTGGGGTGGAAATAAACCTTCAGGATATCCATAAGGAAAGATATGACATACCAGTAGTAAATGAGGGAAACGCGCAGATATTCATTGATGATTTAATTAAAGATGGTTATTCATACGAAAAGGATGACATAGCTGAGGAGTTTTATAATAGGCTTTCGCAAAAAACAACTTGGTGGGATATATATGAACTTATGCCGGATTTATTTATAGACTTTGATAATAAAAAATTATATTCGGAATATGTTGAGAGTATGCATTATCAAGAATATGTGCCTGATGGTTGGCACGGTGAACTTGTTGATTTTTGCAGTAATGGATCGTTACCTCAAGATGAAATGTTCTGGATAAAAAATGAAACTGATCATAGAAGCGTTTTGATCGCTAAAGGATAAAATATATTTTCAGCATACCATTTTGAGATAATGCAATGATCGATTCAACACGCCAATTAGTGTTTGTGTTAAGCGAGACAAAGCCGTTGCCAACTGTTTTGACCATCTTCAACGCTCAGGGTGAAAATCGAAAAAAATCCATGCCAAAGCGTGGATTTTTTTCATTCAAAACAAATCAAACGTTAAACAAGAAGCTCATCACGTCGCCATCTTTAACGATGTAATTTTTACCTTCAGCTCATATTCGGGCTGCCTCTTACGCTCCTTGCTGAATCCTACCCTCAATAAGCTGTCAGTATACCCGCGACGAACTCCACCGTGAGACCAGCCGCACCCAGAGGCTGCTGACCACCCGCAGCGAATACGACCGCCTTGGCCGACTGCATCGCCGGGACGTTTTTACCGGCAATGCCCAGCGCCCGTCGCCGCGCCGCTGGTCCCGCCGCTGGGATTACGACTATCGCAATAATCTTGTCCGCGAAGAGCGGGACGATAACCCGTTCAGCTGGTACCGCTGGCAGTACGACAGCGCAGGGCGCCTGCTCGTTCAGGACGGCACGCTGCCCGGTCAGGAGCAGTGGCGCTGGGATGCGGCCGGTAACCCGCTTGAGGGGGCTGCTGAGAAAGTCACGCACAACCGTCTGACGCAGCTCAACGGTATTCGCTGGCGTTATGACATCCATGGCCGCACCGTGGAGAAGGATAATGGCCAGACCCGCTGGCACTACCGCTACGACGGCGAGCACCGCCTGACGGAGGTCATCAGCCAGCCACGGGACCGCAACAGACCGCAGACGGAGGTCAGCTTCCGCTACGATCCTCTCGGGCGACGCATCAGCAAAACGCGCCGCCAGATGCTGGGCGGCCAGCCAACCGGCAAACCGGTCACCACCCGGTTTGTCTGGGAAGGGTTCCGGCTGTTGCAGGAAGTGCACGGGGATGAGCCGCTGACCTACGTCTACAGCGATCAGGACAGCTACGATCCGCTGGCACGAATTGACGGCGTTGATGCCCCGGAAATCTTCTGGTTCCACTGTCAGCCCAACGGCACACCGGAGCGGATGACGGATAGCGAAGGGCAGGTGCGCTGGGAAGGGGTGAACAGCGCCTGGGGCAAACTGCTGCGGGAAAGCGAAACGCAGGTATCAGGATATTCCCAGAACCTGCGCATGCAGGGGCAATACCTGGACCGCGAGACAGGGCTGCACTACAATCTGTTCCGGTATTACGACCCGGACTGCGGACGGTTTACGCAGCAGGACCCGATAGGGCTGGCGGGGGGGATAAATCTTTACCAGTATGCGCCGAATGCGCTGGGATGGGTGGATCCGTGGGGGTTATCGTGCAGAAATAGCTGGAATGATTTCCAGAGCAAAACTCGAGGTGCTTTTGCTACAAGAGGTCATGCTGCACGGGCCTACCGAGCTACTCATGGAATTTCAAAGCCAGATTTCCCTAATCCGGCGACATACCTCGATGCAGGAAAAATTAGTAGGCATTTAGAACTATTCAAGGGAGGGGTTACTAAGTTCGTTTGGGGTATTAATCCTGAATTTAGTCATTTAGGTCCTCCAGGAGGCCACTTTGTTATGCCAAGGACCGTTGCTGATGACTTAATTAGACGTTCGGGTGGGAACATTCCAAAGCTTGAAAGATTGTTAGGGTTAAATGCAGGTGATCTCGGAGACGCTCCTTTAAGAGTTGATATTAATAATCCGACAGGTTTAAGAATGCCAACAGGAAATGAACGAGGAGCAAATGAATTTTGGTTGCCGGGAGGATATACTTCAGGTGGTATCCCAGAGGCGGCCATAGATCCTACTCCGCTAAATCAATTAAAGATCACACCGTTGAAAAATTAAAAAAAGGAGGCGCAATGGATAAAATAATATTTAATAATTATGGAGTAATCCTTATCGAAAGAGAAGGGCGTTTTTTTATTAGGTTTTATTCAGGGGGGATAGTTATGAAAGAAGAGGAAGAAGAATTGAGCATTGATGAGGCCAAAAAAGTTCAAATGAGTGAAAAGGATGCTTATGAGGTTTTAATAGCCATTGAAAAAAAGAAAAGCTAAATTATTGGCCTCATTTTTAATAATTACCTGTCGATCAGTAATAAGGATGGTTTTTTACTACAAACCAAAATAAGTCGCTCAATGAGGTTCTTTGTAAAAGTTAACTTTAGCCAATTATAATAGAGAACTAAAAACACGCATGGGGGGCGTTTTTTGTTCAAAGCGATTAAAAGTTAAATAAAAAATTATCTCATAGAAATCTGTAAGAAGTAATTTTCCCCTTCCACAACCATCTTGTCCGCTACTTTCGTGCCTTGCTTATCCTTGTCGGCGTGGAGTCCTTATACATTATAGCTTGAGCACGTATAAGCCCTTGCTCTAGGCGCACGCAGGGGGGCTGTCTACCCGCAGCGAATATGACCGTCTTGGCCGCCTGCATCGCCGGGATATAGTTACCGGTAATTCTCAGTGCTCTTGGTTGCACCGCTGGGATACTACCGGTAACCCGCACGAAGGCTCTGCTGAGAAGGTCACGCACAACCGCCTGACGCAGCTGAACGGCATTCGCTGGCGCTATGACGTCCACGAACGCACCATGGAGAAGGATAACGGACAGACCCGCTGGCACTACCGCTACGACGGCGAGCACCGCCTGACGGAGGTCATCAGCCAGCCACGGGACCGCAACAGACCGCAGACGGAGGTCAGCTTCCGCTACGATCCGCTCGGGCGACGCATCAGCAAAACGCGCCGCCAGATGCTGGGCGGCCAGCCAACCGGCAGGCCGGTCACCACCCGGTTTGTCTGGGAAGGGTTCCGGCTGTTGCAGGAAGTGCACGGGGATGAGCCGCTGACCTACGTCTACAGCGATCAGGACAGCTACGATCCGCTGGCACGTATTGACGGCGTTGATGCCCCGGAAATCTTCTGGTTCCACTGTCAGCCCAACGGCACGCCGGAGCGGATGACGGATAGCGAAGGGCAGGTGCGCTGGGAAGGCGTTAACAGCGCCTGGGGCAAACTGCTGCGGGAAAGCGAGACGCAGATATCAGGATATTCCCAGAACCTGCGTATGCAGGGGCAATACCTGGATCGCGAGACAGGGCTGCACTACAATCTGTTCCGGTATTACGACCCGGACTGCGGACGGTTTACGCAGCAGGACCCGATAGGGCTGGCGGGGGGGATAAATCTTTACCAGTATGCGCCGAATGCGCTGGGGTGGGTGGATCCGTGGGGGTTGTCGCCTTGTAAGCCCGATAAACATCTACCTGATGCGGAACCTGGGCAATATAATTACAGGGGTATACATAAAGACCATCCCGAATGGGAAAATGCACTTAATGGTAAGGTAATTCCTGGGGATGTTCATTCATCAATAACTCCGGAGCAACATAACTTCGGAGGGGTATCCAGCATCAGCCCCTATACTTCGTGGACAGATAGTCCAGATGTAGCTAGAGGCTTCGCAGGGCCTGATGGGGTCATATTGAGAGTCAAAGTTGGTGCTCCTAAGCCTGGCGATTCTTGGTCGTGGGAGTATTCTTTTGATGAATGGATGGAACGCGAAATCTTACTTAAAGGAATTCGAAGTGGCGATGTGGAGGTATTCCTACCATGATAAATGATAAACTTATTGAGTATGCACGAGAAAAAATACCGGATGAGTTTCGTTCTTATCTAAATGAAAAGAATAATCTTCAATGTGCATCATTTATAAGTAGTACTCAAAATGAATTGAGAATAATGAAAGCGCATAAAGAAAATACTAAATTTACAGGGTTGAAAGTTAATGGTCTTGATGATTTAATCATTGCCCTTGAAAATTTTGAAAAGGAAAATGTATTCGTAATTAATATCCGAAGTAAGTTGTACTCGTTCAAGATTTATTTAGATGAAAATAATAATACTTTACTGGGTGTTATTATCCTTAAACTTAAAAAGAAAACTGCAGAGGAAATTCGATTTGGCCGAGAAATACTTGGTATTACGACACCACCCCCTGATATAGAAGATGATTAGTCAGTTTTAATTTTGATTGCATACAATTTCCCCGGCGTGTGCATGCATAGCATTCTGGCATGTATTTGTGCTCGCGTTCATCTTTGAATTATCTATCCAATTAAAACATCACCTCTATTCATTATATCTATAATTAATTCTGATTTGTTGCGTTTTAATTAAGGTTTTGATGAAAAATGAAAATAACTAATCAGCTGAAGAGGAAGTTATTGGTCCTGGATGGTATAGATAATGACTTTATAAATTATGGCGCAGAAATAGCATGCCCTGAATGCGAAGGCGTAATAGTCTATTCCATAGTAAACTCATATGAGTTTGACACGCTCTCTGAAGAGGTAAAATGCTTTTTGGTTAAGAAAATGAGATGCGTGAAGCTTGTTAGTGAATATAATAAATATAACTACGATGAAAGCCAATTAGACGCTTCGAAAAACATTTGTTCAAAGTGTTTGAAAGAGTTTTCTGCTGTATTAACGTATAAAGAAGTGCAGCCAGCCCGATATCGGGTATATCTTGTGGGGCTTTTTGAAGGTGATTTGAAACAGATCAAACTTTAAAAGTTGAGGTTTACCAATGATTGAAAATCTCATTTGTATTAAAGAAAATGACCTGCTTCAATGGGCGTGTGGTGAAAGTAACATACTGGTTAGTATGCCATTTTTAGACTATGCACTGGTCGACTCAACACGTCAGTTAGTCTTTGCGTTAAGCGAGCCAAAGCCACTATCAACCGTTTTGACCATCTTCAATCCGCAGGGCGAAAAACTATTTTGGTCAGCACCTCCTGAAGGCGCAGCTTTCTGTTACTTAACTTTCAACCTGTCAAAGCAAGTGGTTGTGGTCTGTAGCTATGCGGAAAAGGAAAACGGCTGGCATGACTGGTTTTATTCCTGGGATATGAAGCATAATGCTTTGTCTCAATTGGGCCCTGCGTATTAACATCAAAAGCGCCAAAAAACGATAACAATAACTGTTGGCAAAAGAGGGACTGTACAGCAGTACCAACAAGCAGTTTAAAAAACAGAGTTAAGAGGCAAAGGATGAGCACGGTTTAGATTGTCATTTTAACCTATATCAAACCACTCGAAGAGATTGACGCAGTGATACCTGCTCATGTGGAGTGGCTTAAAAGGTTATTCAGAGGGGATATTTCTGGCATTGGGTAGACGGAGCCCAAGAACCGGTGGAGTCATACTCGCTAAATGTGAGAGTCTGGTCTCTCTCGAAGAACGCTTGCGTGAGGTTCCTTTTCAGGCATTAAAGCTTGCGACTGCCGACATCATTCTCTTTGAACCCAGTATGAAAACAGAACTATTAGAAAATGTGTTTTAACCCCGCAATAAAAAAACCAATCAAACGTTAATGACCGTCTTGGGCGACTGCATCGCCGGGACGTCTTTACTGGCAACGCCGAGCGCCCGTCGCCGCGCCGCTGGTCCCGCCGCAGGGATTACGACTATCGCAATAATCTTGTCCGCGAAGAGCGGGACGATAACCCGTTCAGCTGGTACCGCTGGCAGTACGACAGCGCAGGGCGCCTGCTCGTTCAGGACGGCACGCTGCCTGGCCAGGAGCAGTGGCGCTGGGATGCTGCCGGTAACCCGCTCGAAGGCTCTGCTGAGAAGGTCACGCACAACCGCCTGACGCAGCTGAACGGCATTCGCTGGTGCTATGACATCCATGGCCGCACCGTGGAGAAGGATAACGGCCAGACCCGCTGGCACTACCGCTACGACGGCGAGCACCGCCTGACGGAGGTCATCAGCCAGCCGCGGGACCGCAACAGACCGCAGACGGAGGTCAGCTTCCGCTACGATCCGCTCGGGCGACGCATCAGCAAAACGCGCCGCCAGATGCTGGGCGGCCAGCCAACCGGCAAGCCGGTCACCACCCGGTTTGTCTGGGAAGGGTTCCGGCTGTTGCAGGAAGTGCACGGGGATGAGCCGCTGACCTACGTCTACAGCGATCAGGACAGCTACGATCCGCTGGCACGTATTGACGGCGTTGATGCCCCGGAAATCTTCTGGTTCCACTGCCAGCCCAACGGCACGCCGGAGCGGATGACGGATAGCGAAGGGCAGGTGCGCTGGGAAGGGGTGAACAGCGCCTGGGGAAAACTGCTGCGGGAAAGCGAGACGCAGATATCAGGATATTCCCAGAACCTGCGCATGCAGGGGCAATACCTGGACCGCGAGACAGGGCTGCACTACAATCTGTTCCGGTATTACGACCCGGACTGCGGACGGTTTACGCAGCAGGACCCGATAGGGCTGGCGGGGGGGATAAATCTTTACCAGTATGCGCCGAATGCGCTGGGATGGGTGGATCCGTGGGGGTTGAGCCGTAAATGTAAGGATCCATCTAAAGAAGCTACGAAATGGCAAGGTCAAGGTGATTACAAAGGTATAGATGTCTACAAAAATAGGAAACTGAAAAAAGGCACGATTTTGTATGCATTATATCCGAACGGTGATACTCCTCCATCATATGCGGTGACTTATCCAACCGTTAGGCAAAACAAAGGAAATGCTATAGGCTACCATGAAGCGCTTCAGGTTAAAATTGATCCTCATCGTACATTAAGAACGCAAGTAAGAGCTTATTATGTCAGCGAGGATATTGATGTCGCATATGGAAGAGCATTGGCTAATAACATTTATGGCCGAGGGGGAGGGATGCAATTCTTTATCCCTGAGGAATTTAGAAATCTACTGATACCGGGGAAGGTTATAAGCATATGATTGATTTTGAAATTAACATCGCAGATGGCAAAGTTAAGTTAGATAATAAATATCTTTTCATACAACGGGAGGATACGTTTATAGTTTCTGAACTTTACAAATATCTTGAATCAAAAAATAAAATGCAAAGATTAATTCCTTATCATTATACCGTTAATACCGTTCTTTGGTTTGATAAGAAATTTGAGCTTATAATACGCCCATTATGCTTTAGCAATTTTCCATTTATGGTGCAATTAATTTATAAAGAGGGTGAGTATTATCAGGCAATAAGTGATTGGAATAAAGTTTCTAACATTGATAT
Source organism: Enterobacter hormaechei subsp. hoffmannii (assembly GCF_001729745.1). Taxonomy (GTDB): domain Bacteria; phylum Pseudomonadota; class Gammaproteobacteria; order Enterobacterales; family Enterobacteriaceae; genus Enterobacter; species Enterobacter intestinihominis. Next base: position 2,545,174 of record NZ_CP017186.1, on the reverse strand, counting down.
GTTAAACAAAGAAGTTAATTTCTTATATCGTTGGGTAGCAGAGGAATATGATCTTGGCGAACCAGATGCAAAAGAAAAACATAGTGTAACATGGCGTTTGGAATGGGGTGATATTACTGTCTGCTATGACATTAAATCATTTAATTGCGGTATCTATATAACATGGAATTAACTATCAAATAAGTATCGCATGTTGACTGTTTTTTGATCTTTTCTTTTTTAATAATCGATACGCATAAACATATCAATGGTGTACCACGTCCACAGGTGGTCGATTCAGTGTAGTTAATGAGGGGTAAATAATTGCACACGTTCCTCTAGATCTCATTCTTAATGAAATCCGTGTAGCTGATTCCACAGATTGGAGCCTTCGAAAATAAAATGCCCCAGTATGAATTAGGATTTATACTACGGATTATTACTTGATAAAAAGCCCAGCGCAAGCATTCGCTGGAACTATGACATCTTCTGTTAAACTGTGTAGAGCTCTAACGAGCGTGCCCGCTGCACTGTTGCAACTTTTCAAGTGCATATCTTGAATAAATTAATGGTGGAACATTACAGCTGCTAGGGATAGGACGCAATTACCCTATGATTTAGTCGGTGTGGATCTTACCGGCCGCCTGAGGCGCAGTCGCACCGACAGGGATGGTCCATGCATGCACTTCTTTTACGCCAGCAGTGAAGTAGATTTGCAGATTCAGCAGCTCATAGCCCGCGCGGATCACGCGGTTCAGGCCCGGCTCTTCCAGACCCGGCTCGGCCATTAAATCTTCACGATCGGTGTCGTTCATTTCAGCGATATCGGATTCAACCGCGGCGCAAACCGCCACCACTACAGAATCTTCACCGCTCGAAGATTTTGCTGAGAAGATCCCGCACAACCGCCTGTCGCAGCTCAACGGCATTCGCTGGCGTTATGACATCCATGGCCGCACCGTGGAGAAGGATAACGGCCAGACCCGCTGGCACTACCGCTACGACGGCGAGCACCGCCTGACGGAGGTCATCAGCCAGCCGCGGGACCGCAACAGACCGCCTGACGGAGGTCAGCTTCCGCTACGATCCGCTCGGGCGACGCATCAGCAAAACGCGCCGCCAGATGCTGGGCGGCCAGCCAACCGGCAAGCCGGTCACCACCCGGTTTGTCTGGGAAGGGTTCCGGCTGTTGCAGGAAGTGCACGGGGATGTGCCGCTGACCTACGTCTACAGCGATCAGGACAGCTACGATCCGCTGGCGCGTATTGACGGCGTTGATGCCCCGGAAATCTTCTGGTTCCACTGTCAGCCCAACGGCACGCCGGAGCGGATGACGGATAGCGAAGGGCAGGTGCGCTGGGAAGGGGTGAACAGCGCCTGGGGCAAACTGCTGCGGGAAAGCGAGACGCAGGTATCAGGATATTCCCAGAACCTGCGTATGCAGGGGCAATACCTGGATCGCGAGACAGGGCTGCACTACAATCTGTTCCGGTATTACGACCCGGACTGCGGACGGTTTACGCAGCAGGACCCGATAGGGCTGGCGGGAGGGATAAATCTTTACCAGTATGCGCCAAATGCGCTGGTATGGGTGGATCCGTGGGGGTTGAGTAGGTGTTCTGGAGGTACCCGCTTAACTGTTAATAAACCGAAGATTTTAAGCAGCACAAAGCTGTCATCAACTGAGAGAAAATTCCTCGAAAGACAGTTTATGAAAAAAATGAATGCCTTAAACCGAGCGGCTCAAAGAGGAGAGTTAGTTTGGTCTCCTGGCACCCATGAGGTTAGGATTTCATCTTTGCAAAGTTCTTACAGGCAGGCTGTTTCTGCACGCTTTGAAAAAATGTTTTGTTCAGCACCTGATCTAAGTAAATTAAACGCTGATCATCCTGTTGATTTAATTGTTGGAGGTTCGCCTACACAAAGATTACAAATGCTGAATGAAACTATTAATAAAAGTGTCGGTAGTTCTTTGAAAAATGCAGGCAGAAAGGCGGGGCTTCAGCCCGGAGATACCATCAGTGAAATAATATTTCAATAGGGGGTAAAATGAATAAATCTATTAATATACAGACGGATACTGCCACATTAGTAATTTATGATTTGATGTCATTAAAGCATAGGATTAATGATGATGCAGATTGGTGGAGTCTTCCAGAAGATGAAGTTGAAGAAATAAATAAAGGGAATGTATTATTTCTCAATGTTGGAGATGATGGTAACTATAAAGTTGATATTAAAAGTGAAATTGGTGAATATGCCGGATCGTTATTTTTAAACGTACCTACTGGAAAGGTTTTCATAGGGGCGGGAGAGGATGTCACTGGCGGAGATCTGGAGCCAGATGATTCAGATGCTATTTCAGGCGAGTTTATTACTTTAGAACCAGGTAGTTACGAGGTTAAATATAAAAAGCATGGTTCAGATGTGCTAATTTCCTTTACAAAAGCAACGTTTACTGAAAACTCATTAGAAGAGGGTGTTTATCTCTGAATAAAAATCCACGCCCTGGCGTAGATTTTTTCATCCAAAAAAATGTTAAAATGAAGAACCATAGATCAGCGACAAAAAGGCACTTCTAGTTATACTTGTGACTTTTTACATAAAATCAGTAAGGTAATCAAAATGTATTTTTTAGAAAGAAAAGATGCAGAAAAAATGCTCTTTGAATTTTTAAAGAGAACTTTAATAAAAGAATCAGATATTGATGAGTTAATGAGCATGGCAACTAAACATGATTCCGGCCCTCCGATGAAAGGTATAATGTATAAGTATGACAAAATGGAGAGAAATGAACTCACCGCACAAGATTTAGATGATCTTAGTACATTGATGCATTTTTATGGCCCGTGATTAAGCATATCAATCCTTTTCTTTTAAAATATTATAATTCCAGAGCCTGGAAAGCTAACAACAACCAAATAGATGATATTTTTATTATTTCTCAGATAAGATATTCAAATCAAAACTAAGTTTAAAGTTGTTATTCTTAATGATAAAAACCTGAAGCCTCATTGGAATCTTGAGGCCGTTTTAAAGAGTAAAGTCAGCATCAATATCAAAAACTTTCAACATCATCCATGTATAAAAATAATTTTTTATTGAGAGCGAATATGATCGCTGACTTCAGGTTTATCTGAGAAAGCAACGTGCTAGAATGGATTTTCTGTTCAAAAATTATTAGACTAAACATACCTCGCTTAGATGCCGCAAAGGTCGATCCTGTACGCCAATTAGTCTTTGCGATAAGCGAACCAGAACCATTATCAACCGTTTTGAAAATCTTCAATGCTGAGGGCCAAGAGCTATTACTTTCTGCACCACCTGAAAACGCTTATTTCTATTACTTAACATTTAATTTGTCGAAGGAAGTCATTGTTGTCTGTAGTTTCGCAATTCACCAAAATGGCTGGTATGACTGGTTTTATACCTATGATATGAAGCTTAACACGCTGTCTCGGTCAGGCCCTGCGTGTTGAGATCGAAAGCGCCCCAAAATATTAACAATAACTAGTGGCAAAAGAGGGTTGCATAAGCAGTTCTAACAAGTGGCTGATAAACTGTGCTGAGAAGCAAAGGATGAGCACTGTTTACTTTGTCATATTTACCTATATAAAACCAGTCAAAGAGATTGACGCAGCGATACCTGCTCATGTGGAATGGCTAGAAAAGGGGAATTCAGAGCGGATCTTTCAGGCGTCCGGCATACTGATACTGTGAATCGGAGGTGTCAGTCTCGCTAAGTGCTAGTGTCAGGCCTTACTTGGAGAGCATCTACGCGAGAAGTCTTTACAGACTTTAAAGTTTGAGACTCTGAAATCATTACTTTTGTACCCAGCTTGAAGACAGTTCTCTTAGACAATAACTTTTACCCTGCAATAAAAAATCCACCCCTAAGCGTGGATTTTCCCGTTCATAAAAATTAAACGTAAACAAGAAGTTCATCACATCGCCATCTTCAACAATGTAATCTTTTCCTTATGCACGCATCTTGCCTCCTTCTTTCGCGCCTGGCCCTTCCTGACCCAGCTCGGCTATAAACTCTTCACGGTCGGCATCGTCCAGTTCAGCATTATCGGATTCAACCGTGGCGCAAACTACTACCACTAACGAACCTTCACCGCTTGAAGGTTCTGCTGAGAAGCTCACGCAAAACCGTCTGACGCAGCTCAACGGCATTCGCTGGCGCTATGACGTCCACGGACGCACCATGGAGAAAGATAACGGCCAGACCCGCTGGCACTACCGCTACGACGGCGAGCACCGCCTGACGGAGGTCATCAGCCAGCCGCGGGACCGCAACAGACCGCAGACGGAGGTCAGCTTCCGATACGATCCACTGGGCCGCCGCATCAGCAATACGCACCGCCAGATGCCTGACGGCCTGCCAACCGGTAAGCTGGTCGCCACGCGGTTTGTCCGGGAACGGTTACGGCTGTTACAGGAAATGTGCGGGGATGTGCTGTTGACCTACGTCTACAGCGATCAGGACAGCTACGACCCGCTGGCGCGTATTGACGGCGTTGATGCCCCGGAAATCTTCTGGTTCCACTGCCAGCCCAACGGCACGCCGGAGCGGATGACGGATAGCGAAGGGCAGGTGCGCTGGGAAGGGGTGAACAGCGCCTGGGGCAAACTGCTGCGGGAAAGCGAGACGCAGGTATCAGGATATTCCCAGAACCTGCGCATGCAGGGACAATACCTGGACCGTGAGACAGGGCTGCACTACAATCTGTTCCGGTATTACGACCCGGACTGCGGACGATTTACGCAGCAGGACCCGATAGGGCTGGCGGGGGGGATAAACCTTTACCAGTATGCGCCGAATGCGCTGGGGTGGGTGGATCCGTGGGGGTTAAAATGTGGTTTTTCTCAAAAAGATCGTATAACACAAAGATGGGTGGATAGATTAACAGGGAAAAAACCCGCTGATGTTCATAATATTTTGACATCCAAAGGTTGGACGAGAACATATCCACAAGCCAATAAACCAGGAGCTATCCAACATATTCAATATGTCAAAACAACAAAATCAGGTACTACGTACAAATTAGATTATCATCCCGGAGGGACTCCAACTCAACCTAATATTCATGGTAATGATTACTGGAAAGTTTATCGCGAAGTTGATGGTGCTGATGTAGTATATGGGAGAATTGGTCATGGAGAGTTTAAAAATTATGATTTAATAACCGATTCACCTGTTTATGTTGACGGAGTTTTACTTAATGGGGGGTATAAAATGATTGATTTTAATGCTGATATTTTATCAGGAAGAGCACTAGGTAACGTTTTTTTGGGGGATAATATCAGTAAGTACATAAGCGAGTTATATGCTGGCTATAAGGTAACTTACTTTGATTATTTCTTGCCTGATGATAAGAAAAGGCTTGCATATATTGTAGATGACACAATGACAATCGCTACCCTTGAAGATGGAACGATCATTTCTATTGGTTGTAACGTAAACTATAAGGGGAGGTATAATAAAATATTACAAACAGGCCAAACGATGGGGGAAATAATAGGGTTGACTTACAAACAGCGTATATTTAATGGCTGTATTATTATAAATGACGACTTTGGTTTTTCATTCGAGTTGCCAGCGCCATATGATGAAATTGCAGATAGCATTGCACATGTTCCACTAGATCTTGTTCTTAATGAAATCCGTGTTGCTGATTACTCTGATTGGAACCCACAAAAAATAAAACGCTGAAGTGTGGGTTAGGGTTGATCCCTCGGATTATTTACTTTACATAAAACCCTAGGTAAGCATTTTCTGGAGTCATGACATCCACTGTCGTAAGTAAAATACCCAGCGCCCGTCGCAGCGCCGCTGGGATTACTACTACCGCAATAACTTGGTGCGCGAAGAGCGGGACGATAACCCGTTCAAATGGTACCGCTGGCAGTACGACAGACAGTGCCGGGCGTCTCCTGGTTCAGGACGGCACGCTGGCCGGAGAGGAGCAGGGGGTCTGGGATGCAGCCGCTAACCCGCTCGAAGGTTCTGTTGAGAACATTACGCACAACCGCCTGGCGCAGCTGAATGATATTCGCTGGCGTTATAATACCCATGCTTGCACTGTAGAGAAGGATAACGGCCAAACCCGAGGAACCGCAACAAACCGCAGACGCAGGTCAGCTTCCGCTACGATCCGCTCGGTCGCCGCATCAGTAAAACGCGACGCCAGAAGCTGGGCGGACAGCCAACCGGCAAGCCATCACCACCCGGTGTGTCTGGGAATGACTGCCTACTGGGGGAAGCGCACGGGGATGTGCTGTTCACCTACGTCGACGAAAGTGGTCAGGACAACTACGATTTGCTGGCGCGTGTAGATAGTGTTGATGCTTCATATATCTTCTGGGTCCATTGCCAATCCAACGGCACGGCACAACTTATAACTGATATCTAAAAGCAGTAATTTTGGTGCAGGTTCGAGTATTGGTAATGTTTTTCCATAACAATTATATGGAACAAGAATAAAAGTCTAGGGAATATAATGAGTGATAAGATCATGCAAACAGTAGATCTGCTAATTTCACATAGTCAAATATTGTTACGATCCAGAGACTATGACGAAAAGCTGAGTCAGTGGGGAAAAGGTAATGTTTCTCAAGGCGCTGTTTTACACAAGGATTATGTTGTATTCGATCCATTACCAGAGGACGCATTTGGAGCAAACGTCAATATCAAAATAGATAATGCTTTTAAATTAGATCAAAATGCACAACGCTGCATTGTTGTTCCATTTTTTATTACGGATAAAAATAAGATCCAGATCGCATCTGCGACAGAGAAATTTGATGTAAGCATTAACGTAACCGGCAAGATTTATTCGCTCTTTTATGAGGTTTGTGAAGGGGACGAGATTTATTATAATTTTACTCTTGTGCCTGAAAAAGAAGCAATCCCTGCTAAGTTTTTATTAGACGACCCTTGGGGAGGGAAAAAATACAATCCTCTAAAAGAGGGTTTTTTTTAAAGTTAATAATAACTAAATCGAATGAAAAAAAATCATACGTTAAACAAGAAGTTCACCACATGAACCTCGTTAACGAAGTAATCTTTCCCTTCCGTACGCATCTTGCCTGCTTCTTTCGCGCCTTGCTCACCCTTGCAGGTGATAAAGTCTTAAAACGCGATAGTCTGCGCACGAATGAAGCCCTTCTCAAAGTCGGTGTGGATCTTACCGGCCGCGTGAGGCGCAGTCGCACCGACAGGGATGATTCACGCGTTCACTTCTTTCACGCCCGCGGTGAAGTAGGTTTGCAGGCTGAGCAGCTCATAGCCCGCGCGGATCACGCGGTTCAGCCCCCGCTCGGCCATGAACTCTTTATGGTCGCCGTCGATGATTTCAGCGATATCGGATTCAACCGCGGCGTAAACCGCTACCTCTACAGAACCTTTACCGCTTGAAGACTCTACTGAGAAGGTCACGCACAACCGTCTGACGCAGCTGAACGTCATTCGCTGGCACTACTGTTATGACGGTGAACATCACCTGACGGAGGTCATCAGCCAGCTGCGGGACCGTAACAGGCCGCGGACGCAGGTCAGCTTCCGTTACCCTCATACATTGTGACATTCCCCACAGTCAATCAATATAGAGGTGATCCTTTGGGTTATCATCAAGCGTTACAGGTAAAATTAGATGTAACTGGCTTAGATGTAATTGAACCCCGGAAAAATACATTTTTGATCTTAAACACAAAAGATCTCGTTGTCTCTAAAAGAATTGTTAAAAGTGGGAGGAGTTGTGGTTGAGGTGAAAAAATATTATAAAGGAAGTGTTGATTTTATTGCAGGTGAAGGGACTATTCTCAATGAGTTCATAGGAGAAGTAGCCACGCGACAAATAAATATTATAGATGGAAATTATTATGCTTCTTCCTCTTTGCTAGATAAAAAAGAAAAAGTTGGCTTCCTGCTGTATGATGGTAAGAAAAGCGACCTGGACTTAAGTGACGCCGAAGAAATTTCAAATGAGGAATTTGAAGTTTTCTGGCAAACATCAACGGGTTCATTGCAAGAAAAAAAGCGAATAAAATACTTGTCTGGAGATGCTGTGGAACCTTTGAATAAATCCACAGTTATTGCTCATATTGTGAATAATAAAGGGAAGTGGGGTAAAGGTTTTGTTCTGTCCCTTTCAAATAAATATCCTGCGGCAAAAAAAAGCTATCTTAGTAGCTTCAAAGAAAATAACTTCCCAGAATTAGGGATGGTTGATTTTGTTATGGTTGATGCTCAGGAGAAGATATTTATTGCTAATATGTATGCGCAGGATGGTATAAAGAAAAATATCAACGACAAAAAACAATACGTTTGTTATGACTCTCTGGAAGTTTGTCTTGAAAAATTATCTGACTTTGCTTTAGTGAATCGCCTTTCTGTACAAATGCCAAGGATAGGAGCTGGCCTCGGTGGTGGTGATTGGAATGTCATAGAGTCATTAATACTAAAAAATATTTGCTATAAAATGATTGATTGCAATGTAATAACTTTATAATTTTAAATAAAAATTTAACCATATATTATGGTATTTCTGGCGGTTTCTTAGGCAAGGCTTTTTATTTAAAAGGGCAAGAACTTAAGTATGATAATATCTATAATAATATACTATTGGTCAAGGAAACGAGTTTCACGATGATAAAAAATACGTCGAGGCTTTAGAGCAATACCAAAAAGCCTGGCAAGCTCTTCCTGAGCCAAAGCTCCAATGGGAGCTCGCCAACTGGATCTCTGCTTGCATGTACAGCGCATATTTTGATCTCGCGGATTACGCTGAGGCAGAGAAATGGGGAGAGACGACATTACGGACACGTGGATCGGATATAGACACTGCACCCTTAATCGATCTCGGCATGGTCTGTTATGAGTTAAATCAATTCGAGGAAGCGTATAAATATTTTAACGATGCTTATAACTACGGCAAAGAGCGTGCGTTTCAGGATAGATCTAAAAAAATATCTAGAGTTCTATCTGCGCAAAAGGGGATAAGTTTGTTACTCTATAAAAAAATCCACGCCAGGGCGTGGATTTTTTTTATTCAAGACGACTCAGACGTTGAACAGGAAGTTCATTACGTCGCCATCTTTAACGATATAATCTTTCCCTTCCGCACGCATCTTGCCTGCTTCTTTCGCGCCTTGCTCACCCTTGTAGGTGATGAAGTCTTCAAACGCGATGGTTTGCGCACGAATGAAGCCTTTCTCGAAGTCGGTGTGGATCTTACCAGCCGCCTGAGGCGCAGTCGCACCGACAGGGATGGTCCATGCACGCACTTCTTTTACACCAGCGGTGAAGTAGGTTTGCAGGTTCAGCAGCTCATAGCCCGCGCGGATCACGCGGTTCAGGCCCGGCTCTTCCAGACCCAGCTCGGCCATGAACTCTTCACGGTCGGCATCGTCCAGCTCGGCGATATCAGATTCAACGGCCGCGCAAACCGCTACCACCACAGAACCTTCAGCCGCGGCAATTTCACGCACTTTGTCGAGGTACGGGTTGTTCTCGAAACCGTCTTCGTTAACGTTGGCGATGTACATGGTTGGCTTCAGGGTCAGGAAGCTCAGGTATTTGATCGCCGCTTTGTCTTCTTCAGTCAGGTTTTTCAGCGCGCGCAGCATGCCCGCGTTTTCCAGCTGTGGCAGACATTTTTCCAGGGCAGCCAGTTCCGCTTTCGCGTCTTTGTCGCCGCCTTTGGCTTTCTTCTGCACGCGGTGAATGGCGCGCTCGCAGGTGTCGAGGTCAGAAAGGGCCAGCTCGGTGTTGATGACGTCGATGTCGTCAGCCGGATCCACTTTGTTGTTAACGTGGATAATGTTGTCGTTCTCGAAGCAGCGCACAACGTGGCCGATCGCTTCGGTTTCACGGATGTTGGTCAGGAACTGGTTGCCCAGGCCTTCACCTTTGGATGCGCCTTTTACCAGGCCCGCGATGTCCACGAACTCCATGGTAGTTGGCAGAATGCGCTGCGGCTTCACAATTTCTGCGAGCTGGTCCAGACGCGGATCGGGCATAGGAACAACACCGGTGTTCGGCTCGATGGTACAGAACGGGAAGTTCGCCGCTTCAATACCTGCCTTGGTGAGCGCGTTGAACAGGGTGGATTTGCCCACGTTTGGCAGACCGACGATACCGCATTTGAATCCCATTTCTAAATCACCTTAATATCTTGATAATCAATCCGTTAACGATAACCGATTGAAGAAAAGTAAATAACTACGCCTATTATACACGTAACCCGCGCGACGCGCGGTAAAAAAGCCCCAGGGCGTCGATTATTGCGCTTTGAAAGCGTGCAGTCGATTGGTGGCTTTCGTCAGGCCGTCCTGAAGCCAAATCTCGGTGCAGCGGGCCGCTTCGTCCACCGCTTCGTCAATCAACTTCTGCTCAGAAACCGGTGGTTTACCCAGTACGAAACCAACAACTTTGTTTTTATCGCCCGGATGGCCGATTCCCACGCGCAAACGGTGGAAATTAGGGTTATTACCCAGTTTGCTGATGATGTCTTTAAGGCCGTTGTGGCCGCCATGACCGCCGCCCAGCTTGAACTTCGCCACGCCTGGCGGCAGATCCAGTTCGTCGTGGGCCACCAGGATCTCATCCGGATTGATGCGATAGAACGTTGCCATGGCCGACACGGCTTTGCCGCTCAGGTTCATAAAGGTGGTTGGCACCAGCAACCGCACGTCGGCACCCGCAAGATTGATGCGTGAGGTATACCCGTAAAACTTGGGTTCTTCACGCAGGGGCGCGCGCAGACGTTCCGCCAGCAGATCAACATACCAGGCGCCGGCGTTATGGCGGGTAGCGGCATACTCTGCGCCCGGATTGGCGAGGCCGACAATCAGTTTAATCGTCACGATTTACTTCCTAATGGGTTCCAGATCTGGCGCGTAGTTTACTGTCTGGCGCGCCGCTTGACAAAGTTCTGCCTGCTGTACATCGAAATGCGAATAATTTCTTCTTTGAACAATTAGAATTTCAAGCTGTTCAATGTCTTATTTGTAAATTTTTGTCCGGGAGTTATCTGTAAATGTGATCATTCACGCAACTCATATAAGTGGCGTTGTCTATACTTTACACACAAGGAGAAGGGGTTTTTCCCCTGACAACCCAAAGTTCCGGAGGTGACATATGAAACGCAAAAACGCTTCAATGCTCGGTAACGTGCTAATGGGGTTGGGACTGTTCGTGATGGTCGCCGGTGTCGGTTATTCAATTTTAAACCAATTACCGCAGCTTGACCTCCCACAATACTTTGCGCATGGCGCGGTGCTGAGTATCTTCCTCGGTGCGGTATTGTGGCTCGCCGGGGCGCGCGTGAGCGGACATGAGGAAGTCTGCGATAAATACTGGTGGGTGCGCCATTACGATAAACGATGCCGCCGCGACCAGCATAAGCACGGCTAGTGCCCCATAAAGAACACCGAAACGACTTCATCTGAAGTCGTTTTTTTTTGCATGACGCATTGACCCTCACGTAACGTAAGGCTTCAGAGTAGCGACACTGGCAGAACAAAAGGAGCCGTTATGTTGATTCAGGTGGGTGAACTGGCGAAACGCGCAGGGATCACCGTGCGGACTTTGCATCACTACGAGCAAACAGGGCTGTTGTTACCTTCTGCCAGAAGCGCGGCAGGCTACCGGCTTTATAACCTGGCGGATGTGCAGCGTCTGCATATGATCCAGGCGCTGGCAAAAGCCGGACTGGAGCTTGCCGAAATCAGGGATTTTCTGGAACAGCGTTCGCTGTCATTAGCCGAATTACTCGACGGGCAAATCACTTTGCTGGACAAGCAACTGCGTAGCATCCATACGCTGCGCAACCGGCTGGTGGAATTGCGTACCGGGCTGACTGACGATGCGACGCCGGATCTGGAATCCTGGCTACAGACTCTGGAGTTAATGAATATGTACGATCGCTGGTTTAGCAATGAAGAGTTGCAGCAACTGCCGTTTGCGGCAGAGAAAGAGGCGCTGGCGGATATCTGGTCGGGTCTGGTGACGGAGGTTAAACACTTGCTGGAACAGAACGTCAGCGTCACGGACGCGCGGGCGACCGATTTGGCTTCACGGTGGATGGAACGCCTGGAACAGGATACCGCAGGTAAACCGGAATTTTTGACCCGTCTGAACGAAATGCACAGCGTGGAGCCGCAGATGCAGGAGCAAACCGGCATTACGCCGGAGATTACGGATTACATCACGCGGGCGTTTGCCGAATCAAAGCTCAGCATTTGGGAGCAATATCTCACTGCTGAAGAGATGGCCTTTACCCGGGCGCACTACTTTGACCGGATGATGGAATGGCCGCCGCTGGTGGCGAAGCTGCATCAGGCGCAGCGGGATAATCTCAGTCCCGCTTCTGACGATGCGCAAAAGCTGGCAGAAAAGTGGCTGGTTTTATTCCAGTCCTATGCGGGAACAAACCCGCAGACCCAGCAAAAATTTCGTCTTGCCATGCAGCAGGAGCCGCATCTGATGAAAGGCACGTGGATGACGCCTGCCGTGCTTGAATGGCTCCAGCAGGCGATCGGGGTGATGATGCAAAGACGTATCTCTGCATCAGATGACTCACAGATCCGCTAATGCAGCTTCACGGTTAGGGTAGAAGGACAATCGGCCAGGGATCGGCTGTACGCCCGCGCGCGCCATGGTGCGCAGGGGCTGGAATTCGAGGTTACTGATCCGCAGCTCGCAGCCTTCCGGCAGGCGGGCAATAAAGCGCTGGAAGGCATCCAGACCGCCGGCATCCAGCACCGGGACGGCATCCCACTTCAGCACCACAATCCGTTTGCCCGCGATTCGGGACGCCAGATCGCTGAACAAACCTTCCGCCGCGGCGAAGAACAGCGGGCCAATCACGCGCAACACCAGCACATCTTCAGGCACCTCAACGTTAACCGGGGAGAGACGCGTCATCTGCGCGATGCGGCGCATAAACAGCAGCGAGGCCAGCACTATGCCGACGCTGATAGCGATAACCATATCAAACAGCACGGTCAGCGACATGCAGATCAGCATCACGATGATGTCGTCTTTCGGCGCACGGCGCAGCAGATTCACCACCTTATGCGCCTCACTCATATTCCAGGCCACCATCAGCAGCAGCGCAGCCATGGCAGAGAGCGGAAGCCATGAAAGCAGTGGGGCAAGGATCAGCAGCGCCATGATCACCAGCAGGGAGTGAATGACCGCGGAAACCGGTGATGTCGCGCCCGCACGTACGTTCGCGGCGGAACGGGCAATCGCAGCCGTAGCCGTAATACCGCCGAAGAACGGTGCAACGATGTTCCCTAAGCCCTGACCGACCAGTTCGCTGTTGGCTTTGTGCTTAGTGCCGGTCATGCCGTCGAGCACGACGGCGCAGAGCAGGGATTCAATCGCGCCCAGCATTGCCATGGAGAACGCGGCAGGCAGCAGAGCGCGAAGGGAATCCCAGCTCAGGGTGAAGCTGGAGCCCGGCATGTCCCACGGCAGAACCAGCTGCGGCAGCAGCTGCGGAATACCGTTACCCTGTGAGCCATCCGCCAGAACATAGTGGAACTGGGAGCCAATGGTGGCGACCTGTCCACCGAGCAGGTTGACGACGCCCATCACCGCGCAGCCCAGCAGCAGAGCGGGGAGATGCCCCGGGAGACGAATGCCTAAGCGAGGCCAGACGATGAGTGTGCCGAGGGTAACGATGCCAATGGCTGCATCGCCCAGGTTGGCAGTCGGCAACGCCATAAACAGCGCGCCCACTTTCTGTAAGTAGTGCTCCGGAACATGGGCCATTTGCAGGCCGAGGAAATCTTTAATCTGCATGGTCCCGATGGTAATCCCAATCCCCGAGGTGAACCCCAGCGTCACGGAAAGGGGAATATATTCAATCAGGCGACCAAAGCGGGCCAGACCGAACAGAATTAAAAAGATGCCGGACATCAGGGTGGCAACCAGCAGGCCTGCCAGACCAAACTGTTGGGAAACCGGGTAGAGGATCACCACAAAGGCGGCAGTTGGGCCGGAGACGCTGAAGCGGGACCCGCCCGTCAGCGCAATCACAATCCCCGCAACGGCCGAGGTGTACAGCCCGTACTGCGGCGCGACGCCGCTACCAATCGCCAGTGCCATCGCCAGCGGGATGGCAATAATCCCGACGGTGATCCCGGCTATTAGGTCACGAACAAAGCGTGACGACGTGTATTTCTCTTTCCAGCAGGCGTCGATGAGGGCGCGAAAGGGCAGAACATGTGAGGAGGTTACGTTTTTCACAATTATCTATCATCCGTGTGCGCATCATCTGTCATATGAATGGCAGGTGAAGGAGGCATAAGTCATACAAATAAATACTATAAACAAAAAAACCCGCCGTAGCGGGTTTTTTGGCCGTGTTCGATCAGTGTTCGAACATTGCAGAGATGGATTCTTCGTTGCTGATACGACGAATCGCTTCGGCCAGCATCCCGGACAGAGTCAACGTACGCACGTTTGGCAGCGCTTTGATCTCGTCGCTCAGCGGGATGGTATCGCACACCACAACTTCGTCGATGACGGAGTTACGCAGGTTGTTTACCGCATTGCCGGAGAAGATCGGGTGAGTCGCGTAAGCGAATACGCGTTTCGCACCACGCTCTTTCAGCGCTTCAGCGGCTTTACACAGCGTACCGCCGGTATCGATCATGTCGTCCACCAACACGCAGTCGCGGCCAGCCACGTCACCGATGATGTGCATCACCTGTGAAACGTTAGCACGCGGACGGCGTTTGTCGATGATCGCCATGTCGGTATCGTTCAGCAGCTTCGCGATAGCTCGAGCACGTACCACGCCGCCGATGTCTGGAGAAACCACAATCGGGTTGTCCAGATTCAGTTGCAGCATGTCTTCCAGCAGGATTGGGCTGCCGAAAACGTTATCAACCGGCACGTCGAAGAAGCCCTGGATCTGCTCTGCGTGCAGGTCGACCGTCAGTACGCGGTCAACGCCGACGCTGGAGAGGAAGTCTGCGACAACTTTAGCGGTGATTGGCACACGCGCGGAACGGACGCGACGGTCCTGACGTGCATAGCCAAAGTAAGGAATAACAGCAGTGATACGGCCAGCAGAAGCGCGACGCAGCGCGTCGACCATAACAACCAATTCCATCAGGTTGTCGTTCGTTGGAGCACAGGTGGACTGGATGATGAAAATATCACCACCGCGTACATTTTCGTTAATTTGTACGCTGACTTCGCCGTCGCTAAAGCGACCTACAGCGGCGTCGCCGAGGGAAGTGTACAGGCGGTTGGCAATACGTTGTGCTAGTTCCGGGGTGGCGTTACCAGCAAAAAGCTTCATATCAGGCACGAGAAGAACCTCAGGCATGCGTCCAGTGGTGGATAGCGTTCGCCGCAAACTGCGGGGCCTAAGCAAACGCTATCCAGGCGGTGTATTATAGAGCGCGATGCAACGTCTGGAACAGGGTGACGTTGTCACCGAAACTCAGTCTGCGCCAGAATGGCCTGCTGTAGGGGGAGGTGTTCATCCCGCGTGCTACAAAACCATGCAGCCAGTCCGGCGCTTGCTCAAGCACCTGACGGGCGGCGGATTCGGTGTCAAATTCAGCAAAGACACAGGCCCCTGTACCGGTCAGGCGCGACGGCGCGTATTCTAACAGCCAGGAAAGCACCGCATCAACCTCGCGAAAACGTTTTCTTGCGATATCCTCGCAATCGTTGCTGAATTCACAATTTAATAACGTTTTTATTGACCGTACCGGGGTATTTCTTTTCAGGTCAGGATCTTTAAAGATGACCGGGGTAGGAATGCTCACGCCAGGGTGAACGATCAGATACCATTTTTCCGGCGGATCGACCGGCGTGAGGATTTCGCCCACCCCTTCAGCAAACGCCGCGTGGCCGCGCACAAATACTGGTACATCGGCACCCAGCGTTAACCCTAATGCTGCCAGTTCGTCCGTCGTCAGACCGCAGCCCCAGAGGTAGTTAAGCGCCACCAGTACGGTCGCGGCGTTTGACGAACCGCCGCCAAGACCACCGCCCATCGGCAGGCGTTTGTCGATACGAATATCCGCACCGCTTCCCGCTGGCAGACGACCCGACGACGACGCCGTTTTCATCAGCAGGCGGGCAGCGCGCACGATCAGGTTATCGTCATGCGCCACGCCGTCGACTGGCTTCAGCAGGCAAATCTGCCCGTCCTGACGCGGTTCGATTGAGATCGTGTCGCCGTAGTCGACAAACTGAAACAGGGTTTGCAGGGTGTGATAGCCGTCAGCGCGCTGCCCGGTAATGTAGAGAAACAGGTTCAGTTTTGCGGGAGAGGGCCAGTGGGTCATCATTTAACGATCCAGTTATCCATTTTCAGCTTGATACGCTGGCTACCCTGCGTCAGCTCCATATTGGACGGCAGCGATGGTTGCGTCTTGCTGTCATACGCGCTGTACACCACTTTCCAGGTTTTACCGTCCTGGGTGTAGTTAACCTGGCTCAGACGGTATTGGTCATCAAGCGTATAGTCGGTGGCGTCACCCGGCAGGCCAAGGATCCACTGGCGCAGACTATTGAGCGGAATCGGCATCCCGGTCAGCTTGCCAATCATCTCTTCGGCGTCGGTCGCGGTGTAGTGCTGGCCTTTGTTATCGGTGATCTGCGCTTCGCCAGGCTTCGCGTTAAGCTCCAGCTCGGTGCTGCCCAGCGGGTTGAGCAGCAGCAGGCGATAGTTGTCCTGCCCCGTTTGCTGCCAGAAGAAGCGAGCATAAACTTTTTGTTCGTCAGAGAGATATGCAAATGCACCGCGGGTCTGGTACTGGCTTAATTTCAGCACATCCTGCTGGTGCTGACGCCACTGCGGTGAGTCGGGGCTTTTGCCCGGGCCTTTCGGCTGATGAACGGAACAGGCGGTCAGAACCAGGGCCGCCAGAGGCAGCAGGCGAATCATTCGGTTCATAATGATGACAAATCCTTGAGATACGTTGCAGTTATAACTGTTAATGCTAGCGTTGAAGGGTGCCACCGTCTACGTTCAAATTATCTCAAAGCGCGGCGTAAGCTATTACTCCGAAAGGGGGCAGTCTCTTTTATTGATCTCGCGCATCCTGTATGATGCGTCCTGCTAACCTTATTAACGCTGGTACTACTCCCGCTCAACATGACCCTATTAGCACTCGGTATTAACCACAAAACGGCCCCGGTTTCACTGCGAGAACGCGTTACGTTTTCGCCGGATACGCTCGACCTGGCGCTGGATAGCCTGCTTGCACAGCCGATGGTGCAGGGTGGCGTGGTGCTGTCGACGTGCAACCGTACCGAGCTCTATTTAAGCGTGGAGGAGCAGGACAACCTGCACGAGGCGCTGATCCGCTGGCTATGTGACTATCACAACCTCAACGAAGAAGAGCTGCGCAACAGCCTGTACTGGCATCAGGATAACGATGCGGTCAGCCATCTGATGCGTGTGGCCAGCGGTCTGGATTCGCTGGTGCTGGGCGAGCCGCAGATCCTCGGCCAGGTGAAAAAAGCCTTCGCGGATTCCCAGAAAGGGCATCTGAAAGCCAGCGAACTGGAGCGAATGTTCCAGAAGTCATTCTCCGTGGCGAAGCGTGTGCGAACCGAAACCGACATTGGCGCCAGTGCGGTTTCGGTTGCTTTCGCGGCCTGTACTCTTGCCCGTCAAATCTTTGAATCGCTGTCGACCGTCACCGTACTGCTGGTGGGGGCGGGCGAAACCATCGAGCTGGTGGCGCGCCATCTTCGCGAACACAAGGTGAAGAAGATGATCATCGCTAACCGCACCCGCGAACGTGCGCAGGTGCTGGCAGATGAAGTGGGCGCTGAGGTGATTGCGCTGAGCGACATCGATGAACGTCTGAAAGAGGCGGACATTATTATCAGTTCTACCGCCAGCCCGCTGCCGATTATCGGGAAAGGGATGGTCGAGCGTGCGCTGAAATCACGCCGCAATCAGCCGATGCTGCTGGTGGATATCGCTGTTCCGCGTGATGTCGAACCGGAAGTGGGCAAACTGGCGAACGCCTACCTGTACAGCGTGGATGACCTGCAAAGCATCATTTCGCACAACCTTGCCCAGCGTAAGGCGGCGGCTGTGCAGGCGGAAACCATCGTTGAACAGGAAACCAGCGAATTTATGGCCTGGCTGCGCGCGCAAAGCGTCAGCGAGACCATCCGCGAATACCGCGGTCAGGCGGAGCAGGTGCGTGATGACCTGACGGCCAAAGCGTTAGCGGCCCTTGAACAGGGCGGCGACGCGCAGGCGATTATGCAGGATTTAGCCTGGAAACTGACCAACCGCCTGATCCATGCCCCAACCAAATCTCTTCAGCAGGCTGCCCGTGACGGGGACGATGAACGCCTGACTATTCTGCGCAACAGCCTCGGGCTGGAATAGCGCCCTATACCCATTTTCTAAGACAAGGTGCATTTACGCCTATGAAGCCTTCTATCGTCGCTAAACTGGAAGCTCTGCACGAGCGCCATGAAGAAGTCCAGGCGCTGCTCGGCGATGCCGGGACCATTGCCGACCAGGAACGTTTTCGCGCGCTGTCGCGTGAATACGCGCAGTTAAGTGATGTTTCAAAATGCTTTACCGACTGGCGACAGGTCCAGGAAGATATCGAAACCGCGCAGATGATGCTCGACGATCCTGAAATGCGCGAGATGGCCCAGGAAGAGTTGCAGGACGCTAAAGCGCGGTCAGAAGAGATGGAGCAGCAGCTTCAGGTCCTTCTGCTGCCAAAAGATCCGGACGATGAGCGTAACGCTTTTGTGGAAGTCCGCGCCGGTACCGGCGGCGACGAAGCGGCGCTGTTCGCCGGAGATCTGTTCCGTATGTACAGCCGTTATGCGGAATCACGCCGCTGGCGCGTAGAGATCATGAGCGCCAACGAAGGCGAGCATGGCGGCTACAAAGAGGTTATCGCCAAAATCAGCGGCGACGGCGTTTATGGTCGGCTGAAGTTTGAATCCGGTGGTCACCGCGTGCAGCGTGTGCCTGCGACAGAATCTCAGGGACGCATTCACACTTCGGCCTGTACGGTGGCGGTCATGCCCGAGCTGCCGGAAGCGGAACTGCCGGATATCAACCCGGCGGATCTGCGCATCGACACCTTCCGCTCTTCAGGGGCGGGTGGTCAGCACGTTAACACCACCGACTCCGCTATCCGTATTACTCACCTGCCCACCGGGATTGTGGTTGAGTGTCAGGACGAGCGATCCCAGCACAAGAACAAAGCTAAGGCGTTATCCGTGCTGGGTGCCCGTATCCACGCGGCGGAAATGGCGAAACGCCAGCAGGCGGAAGCCTCTACCCGCCGTAACCTGCTGGGCAGCGGCGACCGTAGCGATCGTAACCGCACCTATAACTTCCCGCAGGGGCGCGTAACCGACCACCGCATCAACCTGACGCTCTACCGTCTGGATGAGGCAATGGAAGGCAAGCTCGATATGCTGATTGAGCCTATCGTGCAGGAATACCAGGCCGACCAGCTGGCGGCGCTGTCCGAGCAGGATTAATGGATTTTCAGCGCTGGTTACGTGAGGCGGCCCGTGAACTTTCAGAAAGTGAAAGCCCGAAGCGGGACGCCGAAATTCTGCTTGAGCATGTGACGGGTAAAGCCCGCACGTATCTGCTGGCTTTCGGCGAAACCGAACTGACAGCTGAACAGCTATCGCAGCTGGAGGCGCTGCTCGCCCGCCGTAAAACCGGCGAGCCGGTGGCGCATCTGGTTGGCGAGCGCGAGTTCTGGTCACTTCCGCTGTATGTTTCAGCGGCGACGCTGATCCCGCGCCCGGACACAGAGTGTCTGGTGGAGCAGGCGCTGGCGCGGTTACCGGCGCAGTCGTGTCAGATCCTCGATCTGGGTACCGGCACCGGCGCGATTGCGCTGGCGCTTGCCAGCGAGCGGCCGGACTGTATCGTGATGGCGGTAGACGTGATGCCTGATGCGGTCGCCCTCGCGCGGCGCAACGTTGAACGGCTGAGGCTGAACAATGTTTCCGTTCTGCAAAGCAGCTGGTTTGCCGCGCTTGAAAGCCGCATGTTCGAAATGATTGTCAGCAATCCGCCCTACATCGACGAAGACGATCCGCATCTCGCGCAGGGCGACGTGCGTTTCGAACCGTTGACCGCGCTGGTCGCTGCGAATCAGGGACTTGCGGATCTCGATCACATTGTGACAACGTCACGGCAACATTTGCTTCCCGGTGGCTGGCTGCTGGTGGAACATGGGTGGACGCAGGGAAAGGCGGTGCGAGCACTGTTTACGCGTGCCGGATACGCCGCCGTGGAAACCTGCCGGGATTACGGCGGCAATGAACGTCTGACGCTGGGGCAGTGGTCATGAACCTGTTTACGCTGCTAATCTCCGTTCACCTGGTTTCCGTTGCCCTGACCATCGGCTTTTTCATTGTCCGCTACTGGTGGCGCTACAGCAATAATCCGCTGATTAACGCCCGCTGGGTACGTATCGCCCCACACGGTATCGACACAGTGCTGTTCCTTTCCGGAGCCGGGTTAATGTGGAAGACCGGCTATCTGCCATTTACTGATAAAGGCCTATGGCTGACTGAAAAGCTGTTTGGCGTTATCATCTACATCGTTTTGGGTTTTATCGCGCTTGGGCGTCATCGTCCGCGCAGCCAGCAGACAGGGTTTATCGCCTTTCTGCTGGGTCTGGTGGTGCTGTACATCATCATTAAACTCGCCACCACAAGAATACCGTTACTGGGGTAAGTCATGAGGTCCTTAGCCGATTTCGAATTTAACAAAGTGCCGCTATGCGATGGTATGATCCTGATTTCAGAGATGATCCGCGACGATTTCACATCACAGTACGTTTACGCTGAACTGGAAAATCTGGTCAGCCTGGCGCGCGAAGAGATCAATCAGGCACGTCCGCAAGACTGGCAATTAGAGAAGCTGATTGAGCTTTTCTACGGCGAATGGGGTTTCTGCGACACGCGAGGCGTGTATCGCCTGTCTGACGCACTGTGGCTGGACCAGGTGCTGAAAAATCGACAGGGTAGCGCCGTCGCGTTGGGCGCCATTTTACTGTGGGTTGCGCACCGACTGGATATTCCACTGGTGCCGGTCATTTTCCCCACGCAGATGATTTTGCGGGCGGAGTGGCTGGACGGTGAGATGTGGTTAATCAATCCGTTTAACGGCGACACGCTGGATGAGCATACGCTGGACGTCTGGCTGAAAGGCAACATCAGCCCGATAGCGGAGCTGTTCAATGAAGATCTCGATGAAGCCGATAACGCCGAAGTGATCCGCAAGCTGTTGGATACGCTGAAGTCTGCGCTGATGGAAGAGCGTCAGATGGAGCTGGCCCTGCGCGCAAGCGAAGTGCTGTTGCAGTTCAATCCGGAAGATCCGTACGAAATCCGCGACCGCGGCCTGATTTATGCGCAGCTCGACTGCGAACACGTGGCGCTGAATGATTTGAATTATTTCGTCGAGCAATGTCCGGAAGATCCGATCAGCGAAATGATTCGCGCGCAGATCAACGCGATCGCGCATAAACACATTACACTGCATTAATCTTAATTCCGATTCACACCTGAATAAGGCGATCCTATGAAACAAAAAGTGGTTAGCATTGGTGATATCAACGTGGCAAACGACCTGCCGTTCGTGCTGTTTGGCGGTATGAACGTTCTGGAATCCCGCGATCTCGCTATGCGCATCTGCGAACACTACGTGACCGTGACCCAGAAGCTGGGCATCCCGTACGTGTTTAAAGCCTCTTTTGACAAAGCCAACCGCTCCTCCATTCACTCCTACCGTGGCCCGGGCCTGGAAGAGGGGATGAAGATTTTCCAGGAGCTGAAACAGACGTTTGGCGTGAAAGTGATCACCGACGTGCACGAAGCGTCTCAGGCACAGCCCGTGGCTGATGTGGTAGACGTGATTCAGCTTCCGGCGTTCCTGGCGCGCCAGACTGACCTGGTAGAAGCGATGGCGAAAACCGGTGCCGTGATTAACGTGAAAAAACCGCAGTTCGTGAGCCCTGGCCAGATGGGTAACATCGTCGATAAGTTTATCGAAGGTGGTAACGACCAGGTGATCCTGTGCGACCGTGGTTCAAACTTCGGTTATGACAACCTGGTTGTGGATATGCTGGGCTTCAGCGTAATGAAGAACGTCTCTAACCAGTCTCCGGTGATTTTCGACGTGACCCACTCCCTGCAATGTCGCGACCCGTTTGGCGCCGCCTCTGGCGGGCGTCGTGCGCAGGTGACCGAACTGGCGCGCGCCGGTATGGCAACCGGCCTGGCGGGTCTGTTCATTGAAGCGCACCCGGATCCGGTTAACGCGAAATGCGACGGTCCATCCGCGCTGCCGCTGGATAAGCTGGAGCCATTCCTGAAACAGATTAAAGCGATTGACGATCTGGTGAAGAGCTTCGACGAGCTGGATACCAGCAACTAATAAAAAACCCGCTTCGGCGGGTTTTTCTTTGCCCGGCGGCGCTACGCTTGCGCGGGCCTACGGGTTTCGTAGGCCGGGTAAGCGCAGCGCCACCCGGCAAAAAAATTACGCAAATATCGTCATCAGATACGCAATAAACAGCGCCATATGCGCCGCGCCGTTCAGCACATTGGTGCGACCGGTTGAGAAGGAAATCTGGCACAGTAGTAGCGACGCTACCATCACAATCATCTCTGGTGCACCCAGCGCAAACTGCAATTCATTCCCCGTCATAAAGGCAATAAGCGTGACCACCGGAACGGTAAGGGAGATGGTCGCCAGAACGGAGCCAAAGAACAGATTCATCGCACGCTGCACCTGATTATTGAGCACCGCTTTCAGCGCTCCCAGGCCTTCTGGCGACAGGATCAACAGGGCTACCAGGAAACCGGTAAAGGCGACCGGCGCGTTCAGTTCAGTTAACAGCGCCTCCAGCGGGTTCGCATTCATCTTGGTGACCGCAATTACCGCAATCAGATGCACGATCAGCCAAACCGTGTGCCACGCGCTGCTGTGGGCCGACGGCTTACCGTGATGCGGGTCATCATCGTCGCCGTCGTCTTCATGCTCGTAAACAAACAGGCTCTGGTGTGTTTTGGTCTGGATCAGCAGGAACACGCCGTACATTGCCGCGGAAATCAGCGCCACCAGCAGCGCCTGGCCGGTGGTGAAGTTTGCGCCCGGCAATGCCATCGGGAATACCAGCACGATAATCGCCAGCGGGAACAGGGCGATCAGATACTGTTTAATGCCAAAAAGGTTCATGTACTGGGTGGCAAATTTGCGGCCACCTAATAAAAGCGAAAAACCGACCAGGCCGCCGGTAACAATCATAATGATGGAGTAGAGCGTATCGCGCATTAACGTTGGTGCGGCGTCGCCGGTGGCCATTAATGCGGAAATTAGACTGACCTCAAGAATCACAACCGAAAGGCTTAAAATTAATGACCCATACGGCTCTCCAAGACGGTGGGCTAAAACATCCGCATGGCGTACCACGCTAAATGCACTGGTTAAAATACCCACCAGAGCCAGAATATTGATCCCCACAACCACTGGCAATGACTGACTGCTTCCCCAGAAGAGCAGCACAGCCAGTGCCAGAACCGGGAAAATGAGAGAGGTCTCCTTGTGGCGGGTCTTTACCGCCTCGTGTGTTGCTGTCATGTGTTTCTCCAACAGTGCAGGTGCTTGTAATTATAGATAGATTTTGAGGGTGTTAAATTAACAGAAAACGGTTAAATACCCTGTATTTTTTACTTAATTTTACCCTTTAATGGGATTTTTCTTCCTGAAGCTTATAATGCCTCATTTACACAAAATAATAATTTAATAACAATGCCTTGCACTCTTAAATAGTTCATTTCTCGCTGTCGGCTGGCACCCTGGCGTATCGTCGTCCACACTTATCTTTTAGCCAAAAGAGAGGTTAGCGATGCCATACAAATCGAAAAGCGAATTACCGGATAACGTGCAAAACGTACTGCCTGCCCACGCTCAGGATATCTATAAAGAAGCCTTTAACAGCGCCTGGGATCAATACAAAGATAAAGAAGATCGCCGGGACGATGCCAGCCGTGAAGAGACGGCGCATAAAGTGGCCTGGGCCGCCGTAAAAAATGACTATGAGAAAGGGGATGATGACAAATGGCACAAAAAGAAATAGCTGCCGAATAATACGCTGCCTCCATTTTGACATTTCAGGCGGTTGAACTGCCGCTGTATTGCATCTGGCCCGCGAATTGCTTATCGTTGCTCAACTGCTGTTAAAATGAACAGCACAGAATGCCGGGAAGGCGCATTAAAGATGTCGCAAGGAAGCATGCAGTGGCGGAGGTGGAATGTGTTAACGCGTGATTTCTTGATGAAGGCAGATTGTAAGACGGCATTTGGTGCTATTGAGGAATCGCTTCTGTGGTCGGCTGAACAACGTGCGGCGTCGCTTGCGGCAACGCTGGCCTGCCGCCCGGATGATGGCCCGGTCTGGATTTTTGGTTACGGCTCGCTGATGTGGAACCCGGCCCTCGAGTTTGTTGAATCGGCAACCGGAACGCTGCCTGGCTGGCACCGCGCCTTCTGTTTGCGCCTGACCGCCGGACGCGGCAGCGCGTGTCAGCCTGGACGTATGCTTGCACTAAAAGAGGGCGGGCGCACCACGGGCGTGGCATACCGGCTGCCGGATACCACGCTGGAAGATGAGCTCACGTTGCTGTGGAAGCGCGAGATGATCACCGGCTGCTATATGCCCAGCTGGTGCAAGCTGGAACTGGACGACGGCCGCACCGTCAACGCGCTGGTGTTCATTATGGATCCGCGCCACCCGCTGTATGAAGCCGACACCCGAACCCAGGTGATTGCCCCGCTGATTGCCGCCGCCAGTGGACCGCTGGGCACTAATGCCCAGTACCTTTTCTCGCTCGATCAGGAGCTGACGCGTCTCGGTATGCAGGACGACTGTCTGAGTGAGCTGGTGGTGAAGGTTAAAGCGCTGCTGGAAGGGAACCCGCTCAGCAATACGCTCCGCCCGGGTTTTGCCTGATAATACGCCCGGCTGGCCGGGCGTTTATGGTTATGCTGCCACGTAACTTACGGAATGTTCGAGCGACTGGCTGTGGCTGTCGATCAGCACATCCCAGGTGCCGGTGTAAGGCACCGTCAGCCAGGCCTTATCATCCTGGACGGTAAGGATATCTGCCTGCGATTGCTTTTGCCCTTTTGTACTCATCAGATGGATGCGGCAACGTTCTGAGCAACGCACCACTACCGTATCCCCGCCAAACAGTTTCAGACTCGTTTTAACTCGTGCCATTTTTTATACCCCGTCGTTTTTGCCCATCCCGAGCGTGATGTTGTTCACAATTTACTCATTGCATAACACCAAAGGGGAAGGTGGGTGATGCTGATTTCGATCAAAAAATGGCGCAACGATTAAACAAAAATGACAAAATTTCTGAAACCTTTCAGCCGACGCGCGTTTTCCCTGCTTAACGCGCGTCCGGGAAAAATTATATGCGGAAATGGCCAGCGGTCTCAGCAAGGTCGCCCGCCTGGCTTTGCAGCGCGCTGGCCGCAGCAGCAGACTGTACAACGAGTTCAGCGTTCTGCTGCACCATGCGATCCAGGTGAGTCACCGCGTGGTTAATTTCATGGATGCCTTTCATCTGCTCGCGGGTGGCAATAGATATTTCACGCATAATGCCAGACACGCTCCCGACGCTGGCGCGGATCTCATCCATGCTGTCGCCCGCAAGGTGCACAAATCGGGAGCCGGTTGCAACGCTTTCGGTAGTGGAGTCAATAAGGGATTTAATCTCTTTCGCCGCCTGAGCGCTGCGGCTGGCCAGATTACGCACTTCCCCCGCAACGACCGCGAACCCACGGCCCTGCTCACCGGCACGAGCCGCTTCGACGGAGGCGTTAAGCGCCAGAATGTTGGTCTGGAAGGCGATGCCGTCAATCACGCTGGTGATATCGCCAATCTTTGCAGAAGCCACTTCGATGGACTGCATGGTGCTGATTGCCTGCGAGACAACTTCGCCGCCGCGCGCTGCGGCCGCAGAGGCCTTACTGGCCTGGTCGTTGGCTTCTTCGGCCGATTCATTCGACTGGGTAACGGAGGCGGTTATCTCTTCCACGGCGCTGGCGGTCTCACGCAGGCTGGACGCGGCCTGCTCGGTTCGTCCGGAGAGATCCTGATTGCCTGCCGCAATCTCCTGCGCGGCGTTTTTCACTGAGGCGCTGGCGTCGCGAAGCTGGACCATCACCACCGAGAGTTTATTGCTGAAGGCGTTAAACGCCTGCGCAATTTGCGCCACTTCGTCATCGCCGCTATCCGGCAGACGCTGGGATAGATCGTTGGTGCCGTTGGCAATGCTGTGCATCGCGTCGCGAATGTCGGACAGGCGCTTAAGCAGGCGGGCTATCAGGAGGTGGACAATGGCGCCGCTCAGAAGCGCCAGAATCACCAGCGAGATTGCCGACGCTTTCAGCAAGGAACGCATGCCGGAGGTAGCGTCGCTGCTGTCGAGGGCGACGACCAGCAGCCAGTTCGTGCCCGGCACGGCTGAGGCTATAAAGGTTTTTTCCTCATCATTCAGCGTCCCGTCGACCGGATTACCGCTCTTCAGCGCCGTAAGGTCGATGCCTTTGATCGTCCCGGTAAACGGCTTCAGCGTCAGGGTTGGCTCGTTGGCGGCAATAACCGTGCCGTCGCTGTTCAGGAGTAACCCGCTGCTGGCAGGCGTTGGGTGGATCCCGCGCACGTTCGCCACCACGCTATCCATGGCGACATCGCCCGCTACCACCGCTATCAGAGTACCATTCTCCTTCACCGGTACTGCAAACGTCACCACCAGCTTCCCGGTCCCGGCATCAACGTAGGGCGCGGTCACAACCGGGCCATCCGTGCTCACCACCTGCTGATACCAGGGACGAATGGTTGGGTCATAATCCGCCGGGACCCCCGCAGGATCGGAGAATTTCGCCGTCTTGCTGGCGTAGCCTGCGTAGACGTTGGTGAAGCCGCCTGCCTGGGCTAATTGCTTAAACACCGGAACCGGATCGTCAGCCAGCGCGATACTCTGCGCGGAGGCAATCACCGTCATTTTGCTTTTGACCCAGTCGGCAATCGCCATATTGTGGCTGGCGCTGGTGCTGGTCAGTATATCGCGCTGCGACTGCTGATTATCCTGGCGCGTGACCTGAAAGTTGATAATGGTATTAAGAAGAAGGGCGACGACCATACAGCCTGTCGTCGCCGCAATGATGCGGGCGCGAATGGATCTGAACATAAGTGTAATACCTGCTGTGTTGTTTCCATGCCTATCGGCAATGGCGCAGGTAAACTTGATGCTGAAACCGCGTCCATAAGAAAATAATATTTTTAGCGATTTATTATTAAAAAGTTAATACTTTATCAGCGGTAAGAGTCCATTCAGCCAGTTCAACCAGCGTGCCAATTTCCACGCCATCAATCAGGGGCAGCCCGGTAATGCCGCGACCGTCGGTACAGGTTTTGCACAGCTTGACCGGAACGTTTTGCGCGGTCAGGATCTCCAGCATGTGTTGTATGTTGTAGCCCTCAGCGGGTTTCTGCCCCTTCAGCGCGGCCGTGACGGCATCGGACATCAAAAAGAGGCGCAGCTCCAGCTCACTCTCCTTATCGCGCAGCGCGATTGCCAGGCGCAGACTGTTAAAAAGGGATTCACTGCCGTAGGCCGCACCGTTGGCGACGATCACAATCTTCTGCATGTTGACTCCTGTTCTTTGAAAAGGCACGAATATTGCTTCTCATACCGAAGAATATGTATCGGAGAGAGAAACGATGACGATAGTGGCTGGCAGTTCGCCTGGCGCGACCGAATGGTTCCAGCGTGCAAGAATGCTGCGGGAGGAACAGCTCGGCAGATTAGCGCAGCTGGGCGCACTGGTGAACGGCATCAGTCGACTGGTGCATATGCTACAGTGCGAACGCGGTGCGTCAAATGTCTGGCTCTGCTCGCAGGGTAAATTGTACGGGCCTGAATGCAAGGCCAGCAGGGCTTTGGTGGATGAAAACCTTGCTGCATTGCACCTCCTGTTTAGCGAACCGCTGCCGGGCAGCGCCCTCTGCGAACGTATCGCCAGCGCACTGCACGGCCTTGAAACGCTGACGGTGCTGCGTGATGGTGTTACAGGTCAACGCGTCACCGCGCCGCAGGCGATGGAACACTACAGCCGCATACTGCGGCTTCTGCTCAATATCGTACCTCAACTCAGCGACAGCATTGACGATCCGCACATCGCGGGCCGATTTGTGGCCCTTTACAGCCTGATGCAGGGCAAAGAACTTGTGGGACAAGAGCGGGCGTTAGGGGCTATTGGTTTCACCCAGGGATTCTTTGACGATGAAACTCGCCAGCGGCTGGTGGATCGCATTGATGGCCAGCAGGCCTGCTTTGAGGTTTTTATCTCCCATTGCACTCCAGACGTGCAGGAGACGTTTACCCTCAACTGTCAGCCGGGTCTGGAGACTGAAAAACTCAGGCGTGAAGCGTGCACCCGCCAGCCTCCGGCAGATAATGGCGATACCGCTCTCAAATGGTTTGCCCTGCAAACCGCGCGTCTTGAACATCTGCGCACGCTGGAGGAGGTGGCCATTGCCGATCTGATGACGGCAGTTGAGGAGCGTCGCTATAGCGAAAACCTGCACATAGACGATGAGTACGACGATATCCTGGCGCGATTTCCGGATAGACCACTGCTGCCGCTGGTGCGCCAGCAGGCGCGTGAAATTGAGCAACTCTCCCGTCAGCTTGCTTCCCTGCGCGACACGCTGGAGGAGCGCAAGACCATCGACAAGGCCAAAAGCGTGCTAATGACGCATCAGAACATGAGCGAGGAGCAGGCGTGGACAGCCCTGCGCAAAATGGCGATGGATAAAAACCAACGCATGGTGGATATCGCCCGTGCGCTCCTTACGGTGAAAAATCTGTGGAAGATACCCCCTGGGGAGTAGTTGCACAGTCAGTGGGCATTTAATGCCTGATTGAGGTGCGTAAAAGAGCGCTCTCCTTGCAGAAACCCCGTAACGCCGGGGTTAAAAAGCTGGCATCACCTTTGCATTAACAGATTAACTATTTTTGACGATGCGCCAACGGTGGTGCATACGTCTTCGGGATAAAGGCGTCCAGCGGTGCTTCAGCACCGTCGGGCGCTTTTTTTTGCCTTTTTTCAGGAGCAATTATGGCGGATTTGTCGAGACGGCGGTTATTGCAGGCCAGCATGCTGGCGAGTGGTGCGTTGCTGTTGCCGGGTGTCATGCAGGCCGCATGGGCGGCGGGGTCAGATAAGCCGGAGCAGGATACCGTGCGTATCGGGTTTATCCCCCTGACCGATTGCGCGCCAGTGGTTATCGCGGCCCTGAAAGGGTTCGATAAAAAACACGGCATTACCATTGTACCTACTAAAGAGGCGAGCTGGGCGGCGGTGCGCGACAAGCTGGTGGCAGGGGAGCTGGACGCCGCACACATTCTTTACGGCCTGCTGTACGGACTGGAGCTGGGTATCGCGGGCAAGCCGCAGCAGATGGCGAACCTGATGACTCTCAACCAGAACGGTCAGGCCATTACGCTCTCCAGCGATCTGGCGGAGAAGGGCGTTCGTGATCTCGACGGGCTGAAAAAGCTGATTACACAGCAGGCACCGGGAACCTACACCTTCGCGCATACCTTCCCGACGGGGACACACGCTATGTGGCTCTACTACTGGCTGGCCAGTGCGGGCATTAACCCGTTTGACGACGTGCGCACTGTGGTGGTCCCGCCGCCACAGATGGTGATGAACATGCGCATCGGCAACATGGTCGGGTTCTGCGTCGGCGAGCCGTGGAACGCGCGGGCGATTAACGACCGCATCGGGTTTACCGCCGCCACGTCACAGTCCATCTGGGCCGATCACCCGGAAAAGATCCTCGGCACCCGACGCGACTGGGTGGCGAAAAATCCGCACACCGCACGGGCGCTGGTGAGCGCCGTGATGGAAGCCGCGCGCTGGATCGAGGCGTCAGCGGAAAACAAACGTGAAACCGCGCAGATCCTCTCGCGCCGCGCATGGCTCAACTGCAAGGAACAATACCTCACCGGACGCATGCTCGGCGAATACGACAACGGGCTCGGTCAGCGCTGGCAGGATGCGCACCCGATCCGTTTCTTCAATGAGGGTGCCGTGAGCTACCCGTATCTCTCCGACGGCATGTGGTTCTTAACCCAGTTCCGTCGCTGGGGCTTGCTCAACGCCGCGCCGGATTATGCGGGCATCGCACAGCGCATTAACCAGACCGCGGTCTGGCAGGATGCCGCGACCGCCGTGGGCGGCATGTCCACACCGTCATCACCGTATCGCAGCAGTACCCTGATGGACGGCACCGTCTGGAACGGCACCGATCCGGAAGGGTACGCCAACCGCTTCGCCATTCACCGTAAAGGGGCCTGAGTATGCAGCATCTGCAAAATACGCAACCACAAGAGAAGTCAGAGAGCGGGGAAGTGATTGTCCTGCCTCCGCTACAGGTTCGCCGTCGTGCGCCAGCGTTTACGCGTCGGATGAATGAGTTTTTACAGCGCGTCATCCCGGCGCTGCTCGGTCTCGGTCTGCTGGTGGTGCTCTGGCAGCTGGCGGCGATAAACAGTAAAGGTTTCCCGACGCCGCTCAGCACGCTCGATTCGGCCATGACCCTGTTTGCCGATCCGTTTTATCGCGACGGGCCAAACGATATGGGCATTGGCTGGAACGTGCTGGCGTCGTTGCAGCGCGTCGCCATCGGCTTCGGTCTGGCGGCGCTGGCGGGCATTCCGCTGGGCTTTTTGATTGGGCGCTTCACCTTTTTCTCCCGCATGTTCAACCCGCTGATCGCGCTCCTGCGTCCGGTCAGCCCGTTGGCCTGGCTGCCTATCGGCCTGCTGCTGTTCCAGAAAGCGGAGCCCGCGTCGAGCTGGACCATTTTCATCTGCTCCATCTGGCCGATGGTCATTAACACCGCCGAAGGGGTGCGCCGTATTCCGCAGGACTACCTCAACGTGGCCCGGGTGCTGCAACTCTCAGAGTGGACCATCATGCGCCGCATTCTTTTCCCCGCCGTGCTGCCTGCGGTGTTGACCGGGGTACGTCTCTCCATTGGCATTGCCTGGCTGGTGATTGTCGCCGCCGAGATGCTCACCGGAGGTTTAGGCATTGGCTTCTGGATCTGGAATGAGTGGAACAACCTCAACGTCGAAAACATTCTCATCGCCATCGTCATCATTGGCGTGGTCGGGTTGCTGCTGGAGCAGGGGCTGATGCTGATCGCCCGTCGCTTTAGCTGGCAGGAAAAATAAGGAGTGAAGATGAAACCTTTAATTCAGGTCCAGGCCGTGAGCCAGCGTTTTTCCACCGCCAGCGGCGAGTTTCTGGCACTGCAAAACGTCTCTTTTGATATCCACGAGGGCGAAACCGTCAGTCTGATTGGTCACTCCGGCTGCGGCAAGTCGACCCTGTTAAACCTGATCGCCGGGATCACGCTGCCGACGGAAGGCGGGCTGATTTGCGACAACCGCGAAATCGCCGGGCCGGGGCCTGAGCGTGCGGTAGTGTTCCAGAACCATTCGCTGCTGCCGTGGTTAACCTGCTTCGACAACGTGGCGCTGGCGGTGGATCAGGTCTTCCGTCGCACCATGAGTAAGGCCGAGCGCAAAGAGTGGATTGAGCACAATCTCGACCGGGTGCAGATGGGCCACGCGCTGCATAAGCGCCCCGGGGAGATCTCCGGCGGTATGAAGCAGCGCGTCGGTATTGCCCGGGCGCTGGCAATGAAGCCGAAAGTGCTGCTTATGGATGAGCCGTTTGGCGCGCTCGATGCGCTGACGCGTGCCCATCTTCAGGACTCGGTGATGCAGATCCAGCAGGCGCTGAACACCACCATCGTGCTCATCACCCACGATGTGGACGAGGCGGTACTGCTCTCTGACCGCGTACTGATGATGACCAACGGCCCGGCGGCCACCGTGGGTGAGATCCTGCGCGTCGATCTGCCGCGCCCGCGCAACCGGGTGCAGCTGGCGGACGATAGCCGCTATCACCATATGCGCCAGCAGATCCTCCATTTCCTCTACGAAAAACAGCCGAAAGCGGCGTAATGAGGGGGCACGATGCGACTGGTCATTATCGGTAATGGTATGGCGGCAACCCGGCTGATTGCATCGCTCACCGGGCGTGTGCCCGGTCGTTTTGCTATCACCGTCATCGGTGACGAGCCGGAGCAGGCGTACAACCGCATCCAGCTTTCGCCGGTGCTGAGTGGTGAAAAGCAGGCGGAGCACATCTGTCTGCACGATGAAGACTGGTACACGGCACGAGGCGTGACGGTGCTGCGAGGAGAAACGGTGCTCGCAGTAGACGTTAACGCGCGTAAAGTGCGTACCTCTTCTTGCACGCTGGGCTGGGATGCGCTGGTGTTTGCCACCGGGTCTACCCCTGTTGTGCCGCCGATCCCCGGCGGCGATGCGCCGCATGTGTTCACCTTTCGCACCCTGGCAGAGACCCGCGCCATCCGGAACCTCTCCGGTCCGGCGGTAGTGTTGGGCGGTGGCGTACTTGGCGTGGAAGCAGCGGCAGCGCTGGCGCGCAACGGTGACAACGTCACGCTTATCCATCGTGGTCCCTGGCTGATGGAACAGCAGCTGGATCAGCAGGCGGGACTGCTGCTTGAAGAGGCGCTGGCGGCGCGGGGTGTTAGCTGTGAATTCGCCTCTGGCATCGCGGCGATTAACGGCAAGAGCGTGACGCTACTCAACGGGCACAGCGTCACCGCCGCGCGCGTGGTGCTGGCCACGGGTGTACAACCCAACGTTGCGCTGGCAAAAGCCAGCGGCATTCACTGCGCGCGCGGCATCGTAGTGGATCAACAGATGCAAACCTCCGTGCCGGCTATCTACGCCATCGGCGAGTGCTGCGAAATTGACGGCCAGACATTTGGCCTGGTCGCCCCCTGTCTGGCGCAGGCGGATATTCTCGCCGCGCGGCTGGCCGGGGAGGTCACTGCGCCGTCTACCCGGACCGACAACGGCGTGCGTCTTAAGGTGACCGGCGTGGAGCTGTTCAGCCTCGGACGCGCGACGGCGCAGGCGGACGATGTGGTATGGAGTTCATGGGATCCGCTGACCCGTCACTATCGACGTTTACTGATCCATCAGGGGACGCTGGCTGGCGTGCTGCTGCTGGGTGACTGCCGCAGCGCGGCAACCTTTACCGATTTACTGGCAACGGCTGCGCCCGCCCACGCGGACTGGCTGTTCGATCGTTTCACAACGCAACCGCAGGTTGCAGGACAGAACGCTATGACAAAACCTACTCTGGTGGTGGTTGGGCACGGTATGGTCGGCCATCATTTCCTCGAAGACTGCGTTAACCGCAATTTGCATCAGCAGTATCAGATTATTGTTTTTGGCGAAGAGCGCTATGCGGCCTATGACCGCGTGCATCTGTCGGAATATTTTGGCGGACGCAGCGCGGACTCGCTCTCGCTGGTGGCGGGGGAGTTCTTTGCCGATAACGGTATAGAGCTGCGCCTCTCGCAGCAGATCGTCGCTATCGATCGTGATGCACACGTTGTGCGTACCGCCAGCGGCCATGAAACCCACTGGGATAAGCTGGTGCTGGCGACCGGCTCGTACCCGTTCGTACCGCCCGTTCCGGGCAGCGATCTGCCGGGTTGTTTTGTCTACCGCACCCTCGACGATCTGGACAACATTGCGGCCCATGCGGCAGGCTCTCGCCGCGGCGTGGTAATTGGCGGCGGCCTGCTGGGGCTGGAGGCGGCGAATGCGCTTAAGCAGCTAGGGCTGGAAACCCACGTGGTGGAGTTTGCGCCGAACCTGATGGCGGTGCAGCTCGACAGCGACGGTGCGGCAATGCTGCGCAGGAAAATTGAGGCGCTGGGCGTAGGGGTACACACCAGTAAATCGACGACGGAGATTGCCACCGCAGACGACGGGCTGGTGCTGCGCTTTGCCGATGGTGAACAGCTGGAAACGGACATGGTCGTCTTCTCTGCCGGTATTCGACCGCAGGACGCGCTGGCGCGCAGCAGCGGGCTGGCTATTGGCGAGCGCGGCGGGATCTGTATTGACGACGGCTGCCGGACCTCCGACCCGGACGTGCTTGCCATCGGGGAATGCGCGCTGTGGGAGGGGAAAATCTTTGGCCTGGTGGCCCCGGGCTACCAGATGGCGCGCGTGGCCGCCGCTGTGCTGGCGGGTGAGGAGAAGCGCTTCACCGGCGCGGATATGAGTACCAAACTCAAGTTGCTGGGTGTGGATGTGGCGTCGTTTGGCGATGCCCACGGGCGCACGCCGGGGGCGCTGAGCTACCAGTGGACGCACGGGCCGCAGCAAATCTACAAAAAAATTGTGGTCAGTCACGACAGCAAAACCCTGCTGGGTGGCGTGCTGGTGGGCGATGCCAGCGAATACGCCACGCTGGTGCAGATGATGCTTAACGGCATCAGTCTGCCAAAAGAGCCGGAAACGCTGATCTTACCCGCGTCGTCAGGCTGCACGCCGAAAGCGCTGGGCGTGGCGGCGCTGCCGGAAAGCGCGCAGATCTGTTCGTGTCATAACGTCAGCAAAGGGGATATCTGCCAGGCGGTAAGCGCGGGCGCAACGGATATCGGCGCCATTAAGCAGTGCACCAAAGCGGCGACCGGCTGCGGAGGCTGTAGCGCGCTGGTGAAGCAGGTGATGGAGTTCCAGCTTGCGGAGCAGGGCGTGGAGGTGAAAAAAGATATCTGTGAGCACTTCCCGTACTCGCGTCAGGAGATATACCACCTGGTGCGCGTCAACCATATCCGGACCTTCGACCAGCTTATCAGCCGTTACGGACAAGGGCACGGCTGTGAGATCTGTAAACCGCTGGTGGGATCAGTGCTGGCCTCCTGCTGGAACGAATACCTGCTGAAACCGGCGCATCTGCCGCTGCAGGACACCAACGACCGCTACTTTGCCAATATTCAGAAGGACGGAACGTATTCCATCGTGCCGCGCATGCCCGCCGGGGAAGTGACGGCCGACGGGCTGATCGCCATCGGCCAGATTGCGAAACGCTATAGCCTTTACAGCAAAATCACCGGCGGACAGCGTATTGACCTGTTTGGCGCCACGCTCGAACAGTTGCCGGAAATCTGGCAGGCGCTGGTGGAGGCCGGATTTGAGACCGGACATGCGTACGGGAAATCCCTGCGCACGGTGAAATCCTGCGTCGGGTCGACCTGGTGTCGCTATGGCGTGCAGGACTCCACCGGCCTTGCGGTCAAACTGGAGCATCGCTACAAGGGGTTACGTGCGCCGCACAAAATCAAAATGGCGGTCTCCGGCTGTACCCGTGAGTGCGCAGAGGCGCAGAGCAAAGACGTGGGGGTGATTGCCACGGACAAGGGCTGGAACCTTTATCTGTGCGGCAACGGCGGGATGAAGCCGCGCCACGCGGATCTCTTTGCCAGCGATCTGGACGACGAAACGCTGATCCGCACCGTTGACCGTTTCCTGATGTTCTACATTCGTACGGCAGATCGTCTGCAACGCACCAGTACCTGGATGGATAACCTGGAAGGCGGCCTCGACTATCTGCGCGAGGTGATCCTGAACGACAGCCTTGGGATCGCCCACGAGCTGGAGCAGGAGATGGCCCGGGTGGTGGAGACCTATCAGTGCGAATGGCAAACCACCCTCAACGATCCTGATCGCCTGGCGCTGTTCCGCACCGCGGTGAATGTCCCTGCCGCGGCGGAGAGCAAGCGCTGGCAGGAAATTTGCGGTATCAATGATATCCCCGAGCAGGCGGGCATCGGCGCGCGGCTTGGCCGAAAACCGATTGCGCTGTTCCGCTTTGGAACGTCCGTTTATGCCCTGGACGACCTGGAGCCGGGCAGCAGCGCGAACGTGCTTTCGCGCGGCATCCTTGGCGATGCAGTGGGCGAGCCGGTGGTGATTTCCCCGCTTTACAAGCAGCGCATACGTCTGCGCGATGGGTGTCAGGTGGAGAACGGCGAACCCGTGGTGCGCGCCTGGCCGGTAAAAATTGAAAACGGCAAGGTTTGGGTTGGAAGCCAAGAGCTGGTGATGCGTGCGGAGGCCTCATGACGGAAACCCGTACAACGTGCCCTTACTGCGGGGTGGGCTGCGGCGTGGTCGCCAGTGTGGAAGATGGCGCGGTAAGCGTTCGTGGGGATGAAACTCATCCGGCGAACTTTGGTCGCCTGTGCGTAAAAGGATCTGCCCTCGGGGAAACGACGGGGTTGCAGGGACGTCTGCTGCGCCCGGTTGTTGACGGCATGGAGGTGGCATGGCCGCAGGCGCTGGGTGAAGCGGGCGAGCGGCTACGGAAGATCATCAACGAATGGGGGCCGCAGGCGGTGGCGTTTTATGCCTCCGGCCAGCTGTTGACCGAGGATTACTATGCGGCCAACAAGCTGATGAAAGGCTTTATCGGGGCGGCGAACATTGATACCAACTCGCGGCTGTGCATGTCGTCGGCGGTGGTGGGCTACAAACGCGCCTTCGGTGAAGACATTGTGCCGTGCAGCTACGAGGACGTGGAAAACAGCGATCTGGTGGTACTCGTTGGCTCAAACGCGGCCTGGACGCATCCGGTGCTGTATCAGCGGCTGGTGCAGGCAAAACGCAGCAACCCGCAGATGAAAGTGGTCGTGATCGATCCGCGCAAAACCGCCACCTGCGATGTCGCTGACCTGCATCTGGCGCTTAAGCCCGGCAGCGACGCCGGGCTGTTTGTGGGGTTGCTCAATCTGATTCAGGGTAGCGGCGAGTGGCCGATTCCTCACGTGGCCGCGTTTTGCGATCTGCCTTCAGACGAGATTGGCACCTTCTACGACTGGTTTGTCACTGCGCCACGCGCGATCACGCTCTACACCATGGGGATCAACCAGTCCTCCAGCGGCAGCGACAAGTGTAACGCCATCATTAACGTGCATCTTGCCAGCGGGAAGTTCAACCGTTCGGGCTGCGGCCCGTTTTCGCTGACCGGACAGCCAAACGCCATGGGCGGGCGGGAAGTGGGGGGGCTGGCGAACCAGCTGGCGGCGCACATGAACTTCGAGCCGGACGATCTTTCGCGCGTGGCGCGTTTCTGGGGAACCGAGCGGCTGGCACAAACGCCGGGGCTGATGGCGGTAGAGCTGTTTGACGCGATTGCCCGCGGCGAGGTGAAGGCGGTGTGGATCATGGGCACCAATCCTGCCGTGTCACTTCCCGACAGCCACGCGGTGTGCCAGGCCCTGGCAGCCTGCCCGCTGGTTATAGTATCTGAGGTGATGCATGAGACGGACACCAGCCGGTTTGCTCATATCCGTTTTCCCGCCCTGGGCTGGGGCGAAAAAGACGGAACGGTGACCAATTCCGAGCGGCGTATTTCGCGCCAGCGCGCGTTTCTGCCTGCGCCGGGCGAGGCCAGACCGGACTGGTGGATCATCGCCCGGATCGCAGAGCAGCTCGGTTATGGCGATGCCTTCGCCTGGGAACACCCTCATGAGATATTTTGTGAACATGCGGCGCTGACGGCGTTTGAAAATAACGGCGAACGGGCGCTAAACCTGCGCGAACTGGCGTCGCTGTCGCGAGAGGCGTGGGACGAGCTGGCGCCTTATCAGTGGCATGCCGGTGATTTCCCGCAAAGAAATCTTGTACCGGTTGATCCTTTCTCACATGGGGCAGGCGTCGACGAATTGTACCCCTTGATACTGAATACCGGGCGGATCCGCGATCAGTGGCACACCATGACGCGCACGGGGTATGTTCCGCGCCTGATGCAGCATATCGATGAGCCTTTTATTGAGATGAACGCAACCGATGCGGCGCGCGCGGGGCTGACTGACGGCCAGCTGGCGCGGATAAGTTCCCCGCGCGGGGTCATGGTTGCCAGAGTACGTATCTCTACCGCACAGCGTGCGGGCGAGCTGTTTGCGCCGATGCACTGGAACGCGCAGTTTGCCCGGCAGGGGAAGGTCAACGCGCTGGTGGAAGGGCGGGTTGATGCCTGGTCCGGCCAGCCGGAGAGTAAACAAACCGCGGTGAGGATCCTGCCCTGGCTACCCGCCTGGCAGGGGGAGCTGTATGCCCGCGAGTTGCCAGCGCTGCCGCCGTCGGTATGCTGGTGGCGTAAAGCCTCACGTCTGACGGTGGCGGGGGAGCAGCCGTTGCTGTCGTGGGTCATGGCGTACGCCAGCGGTCGGGGCTGGCAGTTACAGGTGGCACAGACGGGAGAACGCAGCAGCGTGCTCGCCTGGCATCACGGCGAGCTGATGCTGGGCTACTGGGAGGGCCATACGCTGCCGGCGCTGGCGCATGCGTTTATTGAAGAAGCCTTTGCTGCTGCGCCCGTACAACTCGCTGAACGCCACGCGCTGCTGCACGGACAACGGCCGGGCGAAGATGCAGATCCCGGGCGAATTATCTGTAGCTGCTTTAGCGTGGGTGAAAATACGATACGTAAGGCGATAGCCGGAGGCTGTAATTCTGCCGCAGCGCTGGGCGTGAAGCTGCGTTGCGGTACGAACTGCGGCTCCTGCCTGCCGGAGCTGAAAGGGCTGTTGGGATAATAGTGTAAAGGCGTCAGGTGGCGGCTTCGCACCGGCACGAATTTGTAGGTCGGGTAAGGCGAAGCCGCCACCCGACAATTCTGTTCAGGATATTCCTGAAATTTCTGTTAAGACTGGTTTTCAGGGCTTATGGCGTTAACATAATAAGTGTTTGTTCATAAACACAGGTTCTGATTGACGACGTTGAAGGCTGTATCGTCCCGCATCCGTTTTTTGCTGTTACTCCCCCTTTTTACGGCTGGAGCCGTTCACGGTGCGCCGAAATCCTTCGTGCAGCAGGCGCAAAATCCGTTTGATAACAACGGCGATAGTCTGCCGGATCTCGGTATGGCGCAACCGACTACCGAAGGCGAAAAACACCTGGCTGAAATGGCAAAGGCCTTCGGTGAAGCCAGTATGATCGATAACGGCCTGACGGCCGGGCAGCAGGCGCGACAGTTCGCGTTTGGCAAGGTGCGGGATGCCGTCAGCGGGGAAGTCAACGAGCAGATTGAATCCTGGCTTTCCCCCTGGGGTAACGCCAATGTCAATGTACTGGTGGATGACGACGGTAACTTTAACGGCAGCAGCGGAAGCTGGTTTATCCCCTGGAACGACAACACCCGCTATCTGAGCTGGAGCCAGCTTGGCCTGACGCAGCAGACAGACGGGCTGGTGAGCAACGTCGGGATCGGGCAGCGCTGGGTTGCCGGAAACTGGCTGCTGGGCTACAACACTTTTTACGACAACCTGCTGGAAGACAACCTGCAACGTGCCGGACTGGGCGCAGAGGCGTGGGGCGAAAACCTTCGCCTGTCGGCCAATTACTACCAGCCGTTCGCTGGCTGGCAGCCGCGTTCCGACATCCGGGAGCAGCGCATGGCGCGCGGGTACGACGTAACGGCCAAAGCCTGGCTTCCCTGGTTTCATCACCTTAACACCAGCGTCAGCTTTGAACAGTATTTTGGCGATAACGTCGATCTGTTTAACAGCGGTACGGGGTATCACAACCCGGTTGCGGTCAACCTGGGGCTGAACTATACCCCCGTTCCGCTGGTCACCCTGACGGCTGCCCATAAGCAGGGGGAGAGCGGCGTTAGCCAGAATAACCTCGGGCTGAAGCTCAACTATCGCTTTGGCGTGCCGCTGGCGAAACAGCTTTCCGCCGGGGAAGTGGCGGCGACGCGCTCGCTGCGGGGCAGCCGCTATGATTCACCTGAGCGTGATAATCTGCCCGTGATGGAATTCCGTCAGCGTAAAACCCTCTCGGTCTATCTGGCCACGCCGCCGTGGGATCTTAAGCCAGGCGAAACTGTGATGCTGAAGCTGCAAATTCGCAGCACGCACGGTATCCGTCAGATCCACTGGCTGGGTGATACCCAGGCGCTCAGCCTGACCTCACCGGCAAACAGCAACAGCAGCGATGGCTGGAGCATAATCATGCCCGCCTGGAACGACGCGGAAGGGGCGAAAAACGAATGGCGGCTTACGGCCGTGGTGGAAGATAAGGATGGGCAGCGTGTCTCCTCCAATGAGATCACGCTTTCCGTGGTGCAACCGCTCGTCGCAATGCCTGCCGACGATCCACGGTGGAAGTTGCTGCCGGATGAGTAAGTTAAAAAATGCGCTCCTGATGCACCCAGACGGCGGCTTCGACGCGGGATTTTAACTTCATTTTCTTCAGCATGTGTTTGACATGCACTTTGACCGTGCTCTCGGTGATGTCCAGACGGCGGGCGATCATTTTGTTCGGCAGACCCTGAGCAATCAGCTTCAGAATGTCGCGCTCGCGCGGGGTCAACTGGCTGACGTCACGGTCAGACGTGGCGCGGTTCGCACGCAGGCTGGCGGCCAGTACCGGCGTTAACGCTTCACTCAGCACCATCTCGCCTGCGGCAGCCTGTTGCAGCGCCTTGAGCAGATCTTCCGGCTCCATATCTTTCAGCAGATAGCCGTCTGCCCCCCGCTTGAGGGCGGTGACCACGTCTTCTTCATGGTTTGAGACGCTGAAGACCACCACCCGGCCAGAGAGGGATTTCTCCCGCAGCTTGTCGAGGGTTTCCAGGCCATTCATGCCCGGCATGTTGAGATCGAGCAAGATCAAATCAGGATCGAGCGATTCGGCAAGTTCAATACCCTGTTCGCCGTTGCTGGCTTCCCCGACGACGGTGATATCGGGCGCCATGCTGACAAGCTGTTTAACGCCAGTGCGCAGCATCGGATGATCGTCAATCAACAGGATAGATGCCGGTTCCTGATTAGTCATGGTTTTCTCCTTGAGCAGTTATGAGGGGCTTTTCGGGTATAAAGGTGACCACGACTTCGGTGCCACCTGACTCTCCCCGGCGAACCTGGCAATCACCGCGCAGGCTTTGCGCGCGGTCTCGCATGATGATTAAACCATAATGGTTCGTTCGTTCGGCATTTTCCGGCACGCCGCGGCCGTTATCCTGAACCCTGAGCTTCACCTGATTATCCTGGCAGCTGACGGTGACCGTGACGGCCGTCGCCTCGGCATGCTTGAGCACGTTGCTCAGGGCTTCACGGGCAATTTGCAGCAGATGGATCGCCTGGTGAGAGGGGACAAAACGCGGTGGCAACTGGTAATCCAGCTTCACCGGGAAGCCCAGCCGGGCACTAAACTCCTGACAGCTGGACTCCAGCGCAGGGCGTAGCCCCGGCTCGGTGAGCTGTAAACGGAAGGTGGTCAGCAGCTCGCGAAGCTGAATCCACGAGGTGTTAAGCTCGTTGCGGATCTGGCTGAGCAGCTGTTTGCTGCTCTCGGGCATGCCTTCGTCCTGCATTTGCAGGCAACTCACCTGCATCTTCATGCAGGAGAGGGACTGGGCGATGGAGTCGTGCAGCTCGCGAGCGATGGTGGCGCGCTCCTCCATCACGATCAGCTGCTGCTGTTTTTCCTGGTGACGGTCGAGCGCCAGCGTGGCCGTGAGCTGCTCTACAAGAGTATCGACCAGCTGCTGCTGGTCGTGGCTCAGGTGACGTCCGGCGGGCAGGGTGGCCAGCAAAATACCG
Organism: Enterobacter hormaechei subsp. hoffmannii; assembly: GCF_001729745.1. Classification (GTDB taxonomy): domain Bacteria; phylum Pseudomonadota; class Gammaproteobacteria; order Enterobacterales; family Enterobacteriaceae; genus Enterobacter; species Enterobacter intestinihominis. The sequence continues at coordinate 2,503,576 of NZ_CP017186.1, read as the reverse complement.
TACTGGGTATGGCTGTCCATCAGCCGCCACTTGAGGGTCGTGCCGCTGGTGGTAAGCGGCGGCAAGCCGCGCGGGCAAAGATGACACCCTTTATCGTCGCAGGAGATGTCCGACTGACAGGTAAATTCCTGATGGTTTTCCTCATCTTCAACGTCGTAAACCCGTAGCTCAAGATCGTGGAGCAGAGTCAGGTTTTGCAGGCCGTTCAGTACCGGCGAGAGACGCTCGCAAAGCGGTACCTGCATATGCAGGCGACGGTTCGCCTGCCAGAGGAAAGAGAGGATCTCATTTTTCTGCTCAAGCCCGGCGGTTTTCTCCTGAACGCGTTTTTCCAGTATCGCGTAGCTTTCAGATAGCTCCGCCGACATGGTGTTGAGCGCCTCGCCGAGCATCGCCATTTCGTTGCGCCCGCTGATGTGCGTGCGTTGGGTAAAATCGCGCTGTGTGACGGCGCGGGCCATCGCCAGGAGTTGCTTCCAGGGGTTAAGCAACCGCGCGCGCAGCCAGATAACCGTGAAAATCAGCAGCAAACCCATAAACAGCGCCATTGCGCGGTGAACCATCACCACGCGGTCAATGCGTAACTCTGTGGTGCGATCGAACGAGGAGACGAGATGATCGATGCGTGACACAAACCCGGCGACATCCTGGGCGACCGTTTCCCGGTCTTCCGCCCGCTTTAACCCGGGCTCCAGCTGGGTATGCCAGTAGCCCTGAAGCGCCTTAAGCTGAGATTGCTGGCCGTCACGGATGGCGGCTCTTTCCAGTTCAGGGCTGAATGCGGTACGCTCCATTTCGTCGATAAGCGGTTGGTCAGCCTGCGTCAGCGGCACCGACGCCAGCAGCCGGTAACTCTGCATACGTAGCGAGCCTGCCTCGTTGATGGCATGCGCATTACCCTGCACACCCTGTACCAGCCAGCCAGAAATAGCCATGCCGGTCACACCGATAGCGGTGGACAGCAGAACAATAAGCGCCAGCTGGTTAACCAGCGTCAGCGGAGATAAACATCTTTTTAACATAGAGTTGCCGGGCTCCTGACGTGACCTGATTGCAGGAATGGCGCTATTCTGGTGCATACCCTGGAGTATACCCATACCAATAAAGGATTACCTCTAAATTGCCAGACAGGTAACGGTTAGTGGGTGGACGAAGCAGGGATGCGTCAGCACCGTGAAAAACCACACCTTTTTTACGTTTTGCATCTACTCATTAAGAGTGATGGCTTTTTTTTCGCCGCAAAACCTCCCACTTTTCCTTTGATTTATATCAACTTACCGCCGCCCTAAAGCCCTAATGTTTGCAGCATCATTCGAGAATCAGAGGTGTCTATGAGTCACTCTTCCGCTCCCGAAAGGGAAACTGGTGCCGTTATTACAGACTGGCGTCCAGAGGATCCGGCGTTCTGGCAACAGCGCGGCCACCGTATAGCAAGTCGTAATCTGTGGATTTCCGTGCCATGTCTGTTACTGGCGTTTTGCGTCTGGATGTTGTTCAGTGCGGTTGCGGTTAACCTGCCAAAAGTGGGTTTTACCTTTACCACCGATCAGCTATTTATGTTGACTGCATTGCCGTCGCTTTCAGGCGCACTGCTGCGCGTTCCTTACGCGTTTATGGTGCCGGTCTTTGGTGGTCGTCGCTGGACGGCTTTCAGTACCGGGATCATGATCGTGCCGTGCGTGTGGCTCGGTTTTGCGGTGCAGGATACCTCTACACCGTTTAGCGTGTTCGTGATTATCTCTCTGCTGTGCGGCTTTGCGGGGGCGAACTTTGCGTCCAGTATGGCAAACATCAGCTTCTTCTTCCCGAAAGCGAAGCAGGGTGGTGCGCTGGGCATTAACGGCGGTCTGGGTAACATGGGCGTGAGCGTGATGCAGCTGATTGCTCCGCTGGCGATCTCGGTCTCCATCTTTGCGGCGTTTGGCGGCGGCGGTGTGACGCAGCCCGACGGTTCAGTGCTGTTCCTGCAAAATGCCTCCTGGATTTGGGTACCGTTCCTGGTGGTCTTTACCCTAGCGGCATGGTTCTTCATGAACGACCTGTCCGCGTCCAAAGCGTCCCTGAGCGAGCAGCTGCCGGTTCTGAAACGTGGCCACCTGTGGGTAATGGCACTGCTGTATCTGGCGACCTTCGGCTCGTTCATCGGTTTCTCCGCAGGCTTTGCCATGCTGTCGAAAACCCAGTTCCCGGACGTACAGATCCTTCAGTTTGCCTTCTTCGGTCCGTTTATTGGCGCGCTGGCACGTTCGCTGGGCGGGATGATCTCCGACCGTCTGGGCGGAACGCGCGTTACGCTGGTGAACTTTGTATTGATGGCCATCTTCTGTGCACTGCTGTTCCTGACGCTGCCTGCGGGTGGTGAGGGAGGTAACTTCTTTGCCTTCTTCGGCGTCTTCATGGTGCTGTTCCTGACCGCCGGGCTGGGCAGTGCGTCTACTTTCCAGATGATCTCTGTCATCTTCCGCAAGCTGACCATGGACCGCGTGAAAGCGCAGGGCGGGAGCGACGAGCAGGCGATGCGTGAAGCCGCCACCGATACTGCTGCGGCGCTTGGGTTTATCTCTGCGATTGGCGCGATTGGCGGCTTCTTTATTCCAAAAGCGTTCGGTATCTCACTGGATCTGACCGGCTCTCCGGCGGGTGCGATGAAGGTATTCCTCGTCTTCTATATCGCCTGTGTGGTTATCACCTGGCTGGTATATGGCCGTAATACCAAGAAAAACAAGTAAGCTTGATTATCCGTTTGCGCGGCCTGAGTGCCGCGCTTTTTTTAATCGCTTAATAGTTACAACATACTAATAGCGTTTCCCGTAGTCGCACGCAGGTAACGCTGTGATCGCCATCGCTTTACAGGTGTCTCTACCCCTTAATACCTTAGATGTTAAATTTTGCTCCACTTATTGTACGATAAATAAAATATATCCATATAAATCATTAAGTTAAAAAATATTAACAGCTACCGCTTTGGTGGTATTTGATCTAATCCCCCCCACAGAGACCCCCCTCCGTCTTGATCGTTATCAATTCTCACCATCTTTCATAGCGTTACCTTCGCTGCAAATCAGCAATGTCGATTTAGAGAGCCACAGGCTCCACACAGGAGATACCCGATGAGCAAATTTTTGGACCGGTTTCGCTACTTCAAACAGAAGGGTGAAACTTTTGCCGATGGGCACGGCCAGGTTCTGGATACCAACCGGGACTGGGAAGACGGTTACCGTCAACGCTGGCAGCATGACAAAGTTGTCCGTTCTACCCACGGTGTAAACTGCACTGGCTCATGTAGCTGGAAGATTTTCGTTAAAAACGGTCTGGTGACCTGGGAAATGCAGCAGACCGACTATCCGCGTACCCGTCCGGATATGCCGAACCATGAACCGCGCGGCTGCCCGCGTGGGGCCAGCTACTCCTGGTATCTCTACAGCGCCAACCGTTTGAAATACCCGCTGATGCGTAAACGCCTGATGAAAATGTGGCGTGAAGCGAAAGTGCAGCACAGCGATCCGGTTGATGCCTGGGCATCCATCATCGAGGACGCCGACAAAGCGAAAAGCTTCAAACAGGCGCGTGGTCGCGGTGGTTTCGTTCGTTCTTCCTGGAAAGAGGTGAACGAGCTGATTGCGGCCTCCAACGTCTATACCGTGAAAACTTACGGTCCTGACCGCGTGGCAGGCTTCTCGCCAATCCCGGCAATGTCGATGGTCTCTTACGCCTCCGGCGCGCGCTACCTTTCACTTATCGGCGGTACCTGTCTGAGCTTCTACGACTGGTACTGCGACCTGCCGCCAGCGTCGCCGCAGACCTGGGGCGAACAGACCGACGTGCCGGAGTCCGCTGACTGGTACAACTCCAGCTACATCATCGCCTGGGGCTCTAACGTTCCGCAGACCCGTACCCCTGATGCGCACTTCTTTACCGAAGTACGTTACAAAGGGACCAAAACCGTTGCCGTGACCCCGGACTACGCCGAAATCGCCAAACTGTGCGACCTGTGGCTGGCACCGAAACAGGGTACTGATGCCGCCATGGCGCTGGCGATGGGCCACGTCATGTTGCGTGAATTCCACCTCGACAAGCCAAGCCAGTATTTCACCGATTACGTGCGTCGCTACACCGACATGCCAATGCTGGTGATGCTTGAAGAGCGTGACGGCTATTACGCCGCTGGCCGTATGCTGCGTGCTGCGGATCTTGTGGACGCGCTGGGTCAGGAAAACAACCCGGAGTGGAAAACGGTCGCCTGCAACAGCAACGGCGAGCTGGTGGCGCCAAACGGTTCTATCGGCTTCCGCTGGGGAGAAAAAGGCAAATGGAACCTGGAACAGCGTAACGGCACCACGGGTGAAGAGACAGAACTTCGCCTCAGCATGCTGGGCAGCCAGGACGAAATCGCCGATGTCGGCTTCCCGTACTTTGGTGGTGAAGGTTCCGAGCACTTCAACAAGGTTGAGCTGCAAAACGTTCTGATGCACAAACTGCCGGTTAAGCGCCTGCAACTGGCGGACGGTTCTACCGCTCTGGTCACTACGGTCTACGATCTGACCATGGCGAACTATGGCCTGGAGCGCGGTCTGAACGACGAAAACTGCGCGACCAGCTATGACGACGTGAAGGCTTATACACCAGCCTGGGCGGAGCAGATCACCGGTGTGCCACGCGCCCAAATCACCCGTATCGCCCGCGAATTTGCGGAAAACGCAGACAAAACTCACGGTCGCTCCATGATCATCGTCGGTGCCGGTCTGAACCACTGGTATCACCTCGATATGAACTATCGCGGCCTGATCAACATGCTGATCTTCTGCGGCTGCGTCGGGCAGAGCGGCGGCGGCTGGGCGCACTACGTGGGCCAGGAAAAACTGCGTCCGCAGACCGGCTGGCAGCCGCTGGCGTTTGCCCTTGACTGGCAGCGTCCGGCTCGTCACATGAACAGCACCTCCTACTTCTATAACCACTCCAGCCAGTGGCGCTACGAGACGGTGACCGCGCAGGAGCTGCTGTCGCCGATGGCGGATAAATCCCGCTACAGCGGCCATCTGATTGACTTCAACGTGCGCGCTGAACGCATGGGCTGGCTGCCGTCTGCACCGCAGTTGGGCACTAACCCGCTGCGCATTGCGGAAGCGGCGAAGAAAGCGGGCATGTCACCGGTGGACTACACCGTGAAATCGCTGAAGGATGGCTCAATCCGTTTTGCGGCAGAACAGCCTGAGAACGGCAAAAACCATCCGCGTAACCTGTTCATCTGGCGCTCCAACCTGCTGGGTTCGTCCGGTAAAGGCCATGAGTACATGCTGAAATACCTGCTCGGTACCGAAAACGGTATTCAGGGTAAGGATCTCGGCAAGCAGGGCGGCGTGAAGCCAGAAGAAGTTGAATGGAAAGACAACGGTCTGGACGGCAAGCTGGATCTGGTGGTAACGCTGGACTTCCGTCTGTCCAGTACCTGCCTGTACTCCGATATCGTGCTGCCTACCGCCACCTGGTACGAAAAAGACGACATGAATACGTCGGATATGCATCCGTTTATTCATCCGCTGTCTGCGGCCGTTGACCCGGCGTGGGAATCAAAAAGCGACTGGGAAATCTATAAAGACATCGCGAAGAAATTCTCCGAAGTCTGTGTAGGGCACCTGGGCAAAGAGACCGACGTGGTGACGCTGCCAATCCAGCACGACTCCGCTGCCGAACTGGCGCAGCCGCTTGACGTGAAGGACTGGAAAAAAGGCGAATGCGACCTGATCCCGGGCGTGACCGCGCCGCACATTATTCCGGTTGAACGTGATTACCCGGCAACGTACGAGCGCTTTACCTCTATCGGTCCGCTGATGGAGAAGATCGGTAACGGCGGTAAAGGCATCGCCTGGAATACCCAGAGCGAAATGGACCTGCTGCGCAAGCTCAATTACACCAAAGCAGACGGCCCGGCCAAAGGCCAGCCAATGCTGAACACGGCAATTGATGCAGCGGAAATGATCCTGACCCTGGCACCGGAAACCAATGGCCACGTGGCGGTGAAAGCGTGGGCGGCTCTGAGTGAATTTACCGGCCGTGACCATACGCATCTGGCGAAGAATAAAGAAGAAGAGAAAATCCGCTTCCGCGATATTCAGGCTCAGCCGCGCAAGATTATCTCCAGCCCGACCTGGTCTGGCCTCGAAGATGAACATGTGTCCTATAACGCCGGATACACCAACGTTCACGAGCTGATCCCATGGCGCACGCTCTCTGGCCGTCAGTCTCTGTATCAGGATCACCAGTGGATGCGTGACTTCGGTGAAAGCCTGCTGGTTTACCGGCCGCCAATCGATACCCGCTCCGTGAAAGCGGTGATGGGGGCGAAATCAAACGGTAACCCTGAGAAGGCGCTGAACTTCCTGACGCCGCATCAGAAGTGGGGTATCCACTCCACCTACAGCGACAACCTGCTGATGCTGACGCTGTCACGCGGGGGGCCGATCGTCTGGATGAGCGAAGCGGACGCCAAAGATCTGGGTATCGAAGATAACGACTGGATCGAAGTGTTCAACAGCAACGGTGCCCTGACGGCACGTGCGGTGGTGAGCCAGCGTGTACCAGCCGGGATGACCATGATGTACCACGCGCAGGAACGTATCGTTAACCTGCCGGGTTCAGAGATCACCGAGCAGCGCGGCGGTATTCACAACTCTGTGACCCGTATTACGCCGAAACCGACGCATATGATCGGCGGCTATGCCCAGCTGGCCTACGGCTTTAACTACTACGGCACTGTAGGATCAAACCGCGATGAGTTCGTGGTGGTACGTAAGATGAAGAATATTAACTGGTTAGATGGCGAAGGTAATGACCAGGTACAGGAGAGCGTAAAATGAAAATTCGTTCACAAGTCGGCATGGTGCTGAATCTGGATAAATGCATCGGCTGTCATACCTGCTCAGTCACCTGTAAAAACGTCTGGACCAGCCGTGAAGGTATGGAGTACGCCTGGTTCAACAACGTGGAAAGTAAGCCGGGCACCGGCTTCCCGACCGACTGGGAAAACCAGGAGAAGTGGAAGGGCGGCTGGATCCGTAAAATCAACGGCAAACTGCAACCGCGCATGGGTAACCGTGCGATGCTGCTCGGTAAAATCTTTGCTAACCCGCATCTGCCGGGCATCGAAGATTACTACGAGCCGTTTGATTACGACTATCAGAACCTGCACAACGCGCCGGAAAGCAAACACCAGCCGATCGCCCGTCCTCGCTCGCTGATCACCGGTAAGCGCATGGACAAAATTACCAGCGGTCCAAACTGGGAGGAAATTCTGGGCGGCGAGTTCGAAAAACGCGCCAAAGACCAGAACTTCGAGAACATGCAGAAGGCGATGTACGGCCAGTTCGAAAACACTTTCATGATGTATCTGCCGCGCCTGTGCGAACACTGCCTTAACCCGGCGTGCGTGGCGACCTGCCCAAGCGGCGCCATCTACAAGCGTGAAGAAGATGGCATTGTGCTGATCGACCAGGACAAGTGCCGCGGCTGGCGTATGTGCATCACCGGCTGCCCGTACAAAAAAATCTACTTTAACTGGAAGAGCGGTAAGTCTGAGAAGTGTATCTTCTGCTACCCGCGTATCGAAGCCGGTATGCCGACCGTCTGCTCAGAGAGCTGCGTAGGGCGTATCCGCTACCTCGGCGTGCTGCTGTACGACGCGGATGCGATTGAAAATGCCGCAAGCACCGAGAGCGAGAAAGATCTGTATCAGCGTCAGCTGGACGTCTTCCTCGATCCGAACGATCCGAAGGTGATCGAGCAGGCGCTGAAAGACGGTATTCCGCAGAGCGTGATTGACGCCGCACAGCAGTCCCCGGTGTACAAAATGGCGATGGACTGGAAGCTGGCGCTGCCGCTGCACCCGGAATACCGCACGTTGCCGATGGTCTGGTACGTGCCGCCGCTGTCTCCGATTCAGTCTGCGGCTGACGCAGGTGAACTGGGCAGCAACGGCATTCTGCCGGACGTGGAAAGCCTGCGTATTCCGGTTCAGTATCTGGCCAACCTGCTCACCGCAGGGGATACCCAGCCGGTGCTGCTGGCGCTGAAACGTATGCTGGCGATGCGTCACTTCAAACGTGCGGAAACCGTTGACGGCGTTAACGATACCCGCGCGCTGGAAGAGGTCGGCCTGACCGAAGCGCAGGCGCAGGAGATGTACCGCTATCTGGCAATCGCTAACTACGAAGATCGTTTCGTGGTGCCGAGCAGTCACCGCGAGCTGGCTCGCGAGGCCTTCCCGGAGAAAAGTGGGTGTGGCTTTACCTTTGGCGACGGTTGCCACGGGTCAGACAGCAAATTCAACCTGTTCAACAGCCGCCGCATTGACGCGATGGATGTGACCAGCAAAACGGAGCCGCACCAATGATTGAACTCGTCATTGTTTCGCGTCTGCTCGAGTACCCTGATGCTGCGCTTGTGCAGCATCAACAGGAACTCTTTGATGCACTCGCGTCATCTGAAAACCTGGATAAAGAGGATGCCCAGACGCTGGGCATTTTCCTCCGCGACCTGCTGGCGCGCGATCTTCTTGATGCGCAGGCGGACTACAGCCAGCTGTTTGACCGTGGTCGTGCCACGTCTCTATTGCTGTTCGAACACGTTCACGGTGAATCCCGCGACCGTGGTCAGGCGATGGTGGATCTGATGGCCCAGTACGAGCAGCACGGTTTGCAACTCGACAGCCGCGAGCTGCCGGATCACCTGCCTCTGTACCTGGAATATCTGGCGCAGCTGCCGAAAGAGGAAGCGCTGGGCGGGTTGCAGGACATCGCTCCCATTCTGGCGTTGCTCGGCGCACGTCTCCAGCAACGTGAGAGCAATTATGCAGTCCTGTTCGATCTGCTGGTGAAACTGGCTAACGCCTCGGTTGACAGTCAAAAAGTGGCGGAAAAAATTGCGGATGAAGCCCGTGACGACACCCCACAAGCACTGGATGCCGTCTGGGAAGAAGAGCAGGTGAAATTCTTTGCTGACCAGAGCTGTGGCGAATCTGAAATCTCCGCGCATCAGCGTCGTTTTGCCGGAGCGGTGGCTCCGCAATATTTGAATATCTCTAACGGAGGACAGCACTAATGCACTTCCTGAATATGTTCTTCTTTGACATTTACCCGTATATCGCGGGCACCGTGTTCCTGGTGGGAAGCTGGCTGCGTTATGACTATGGCCAGTACACCTGGCGTGCTGCCTCCAGCCAGATGCTGGATCGTAAAGGGATGAACCTGGCGTCAAACCTGTTCCACATCGGGATTTTGGGTATTTTCGCCGGTCATTTCCTGGGGATGCTGACGCCGCACTGGATGTACGAAGCGTGGCTGCCGATTGAAGTGAAGCAGAAGATGGCGATGCTCGCCGGTGGCGCCTGCGGCGTGATGACCCTGGTGGGTGGGCTGCTGCTGCTGAAACGCCGTCTGTTCAGCCCACGCGTGCGGGCTACCACGACCGGAGCGGACATCCTGATCCTCTCCCTGCTGATGGTGCAGTGTGCGCTGGGTCTGCTGACCATTCCATTCTCTGCGCAGCATATGGACGGCAGCGAGATGATGAAGCTGGTGGGATGGGCGCAGTCTGTCGTGACCTTCCGCGGTGGTGCCTCTGAGCATCTGGACGGCGTGGCGTTCATCTTCCGCGTTCACCTGGTGCTGGGTATGACCCTGTTTGTGCTGTTCCCGTTCTCTCGCCTGGTGCACATCTGGAGTGCGCCGGTGGAGTACCTGACGCGCAAATATCAGATCGTGCGTGCTCGTCGCTGATTCGCTGTATTGATACAACCCCGCATTTGCGGGGTTTTTTTTGTCCTGGAACCAGGGTTTCGTGCGGATGCCGGGTGGCGGCTGCGCCTTACCCGGCCTACGGAATTCACTATGCTCGGATCGAACCCTGGTCGAAGCTTCTCATCTTTCCCCGCATGGGAGAACCATGGGGCATTGTGCTTTTGGAGAGTGCTAAAGAATCTGGAAGTGATGGTGGTGGGGGAAGGATTCGAACCTTCGAAGTCGATGACGGCAGATTTACAGTCTGCTCCCTTTGGCCGCTCGGGAACCCCACCAGGGGTAATTCATATTTTGAGGTAAAGCTGGAGATGGTGGTGGGGGAAGGATTCGAACCTTCGAAGTCGATGACGGCAGATTTACAGTCTGCTCCCTTTGGCCGCTCGGGAACCCCACCACGGGGTAATGCTTTTAACTGGCCTGCTTCCTGTTGGAAGCGGGGCGCATCATATCAAATGAGACGCCCCTGTAAAGCATTCCTTTAGGAAAATGAAGCTGTTTGCCTGCTTTTTATCCGTAAAGGCGTAAAGCTAATCAATTCATTTTCCGAAGGATTAAAGAATAATCGTTCTGTTGCCGTACACAAAGACGCGCTGAGCAAGTACCTGATAAAGCGCACGGCTCAGTACGTTCTTCTCAACGTCACGGCCAGCACGCATCATATCTTCTGCCGTGTAGGTGTGATCCACGTGGATCACGTCCTGCATGATGATTGGGCCTTCGTCCAGATTATCATTCACGTAGTGCGCGGTTGCGCCAATGATCTTCACCCCACGCTCGTACGCCTGGTGATACGGACGCGCGCCAATAAAGGCTGGCAGGAAGGAGTGGTGGATGTTGATAATTTTGTTCGGGAAGCGCGCCACGAAGGATGGCGTCAGCACGCGCATGTATTTTGCCAGCACCACGTAGTCCGGGTTATGTGCTTCAATCGCAGCAGCCATCAGGTTGTCGTGCTCTTCGCGGGTATGACCTTCATGGCTGACCAGTTCAAACGGAATGTCGAAACGTTCAACCAGCGTACGCAGCGTCTCGTGGTTGCCAATGACGGCGGCAATTTCGACGTCCAGGCCACCGTAGTTGGCTTTCATCAGCAGATCGCCCAGGCAGTGCGCCTCTTTGGTGACCAGAATGACAATGCGGCGACGACCCGCCGGGTTTAGCTCGCGCACCGAGCCTTCCGGCAGGGCGCTGTCCAGATCGGCAAGCAGGGTTGTGTCGTTGAAAATACCTTCCAGCTCGGTACGCATAAAGAAGCGACCGGTACGGTGGTCAACGAACTCGTTGTTCTGCACGATATTCAGTTCATGCTTGTAACAAATGTTGGTAATTCGTGCGATCAGTCCTTTTTGATCGGGACAGATAGTGCGCAGAACTTTACGTTGTAATGATTGCATCGCCGGGAAATCCTGTTTATGTATTTGCGAAGTCTGAGTTGTCAGGCATTACTGCCGCAACACTTTTTAAATTTTTTTCCTGAACCACAGGGGCAGGGATCGTTACGACCGAATTGCGGACGTGTGCCGTCAATATAATACCATTGCCCGCTGTCCTTTAAGAACCGTGAGCGTTCAATGATGGCGCCGGGTTTGTTTTGTTCGCTAAAGCGGGCGACAAAACTGACATAGCCCTCGTTGGCATCGCGGCCGGGAGCGGCATCAAAGACGGTAAGGCCCAGCCAGACGGTGTTGGCAAATCCGGCTTCAATCTCTTGCCGAAAATCGGCAGCATCACAGGACGGATGCCAGGTTTTAATCAGGTAGTCTGCGTTTTTGATCACAAAAGCAGTATACCGCGAGCGCATAAGGTGTGACGGGTCTGGTGCAACCTGCTCGCCAGAAAGATATCGCTGGCAACATAGGCTATACTCCAGAGCGCTACCACAGGGGCAGAGTTGAGACACGATTCTCTTCCTGGAACAAAAAATAAGGCGTTAAACGCTTAAGGTAGCAATATGTTAACTGAGCAGGTGCGTTGACGCTATGTCGGGAATCCAGGGGAAGTAAAACAGGGCTAATGAGAAAGGTAAAAATTGGACTGGCGTTGGGCTCAGGTGCAGCCCGGGGTTGGTCACATATTGGCGTTATCAATACCTTAAACCAGATGGGGATTGACGTTGATATTGTCGCAGGATGTTCTATCGGGTCGCTGGTCGGATCCGCGTACGCCTGCGGTAAGCTCCCGCAGCTTGAAAGCTGGGTGCGCTCCTTTAGTTACTGGGATGTACTGCGCCTGATGGATCTCTCCTGGCAGCGTGGCGGCCTGCTGCGCGGCGAACGCGTATTCAATCAGTTTCGTAAGATAATGCCCCTCGCTGACTTCAGCCACTGCCAAATGCCTTTCGGCGCCGTTGCAACCAACCTCAGTACGGGCAGGGAGTTATGGCTCACCGAAGGGGATATTCATCTCGCCGTTCGCGCATCCTGTAGCATGCCTGGGTTAATGGCGCCTGTGCCTCATAATGGCTACTGGCTCGTTGATGGTGGCGTGGTGAATCCTGTGCCCATCTCTCTGACGCGCGCCATGGGGGCAGATATCGTCATTGCAGTGGATTTACAGCACGACGCTCACCTTATGCAGCAGGATTTGATGCCGGTTAATCTTCAGAGCGATGATGCGGAAGAAGAGAAACTTGCCTGGCATGCGCGTTTACGCGGCAGAATAGGGCGCCTGACTGCCCGTCGCACGGTGACCGCGCCGAACGCCATTGAAATCATGACGACCTCCATTCAAATTCTTGAGAATCGCCTGAAGCGAAACCGTATGGCTGGCGATCCTCCGGATATTCTTATTCAGCCCTATTGTCCACAAATCTCTACCCTTGATTTCCACCGGGCTGAGGCCGCCATAGCAGCGGGCTCGTTAGCCGTCGAAAAGAAAATAGATGAACTGTTGCCTTTTGTGCGTACAGCACGTTGAGCACTTTTTTGATTACTTCAGCAAAATCTGACAGGCGATAGTACCAATAGCATGCCACTATTGAGTAACTGTCAGCCAGGGGAGGAACCATGACACAGCCATTGGCCGGAAAACATATTTTGATAGTAGAAGACGAGCCCGTTTTCCGATCGCTACTGGATTCGTGGTTATCCTCACTGGGTGCAACCACGTCCCTTGCCGAAGATGGCGTCGAGGCACTGGAAAAAATGGCCAGCATGGCGCCTGATCTGATGATCTGCGATCTCGAGATGCCGCGCATGGACGGATTAATGCTGGTGGAAAACCTGCGTAACGAAGGTTATCAGACACCGATACTGGTGATCTCGGCAACCGAAAATATGGCGGATATTGCTAAGGCGTTGCGTTTGGGTGTGCAGGATATCCTGCTCAAACCGGTTAAAGATTTAAACCGACTGCGTGAAACGGTGTTGGCCTGCCTGTATCCCAATATGTTTAATTCCCGGGTGGAAGAAGAAGAACGTCTTTTCCAGGACTGGGATGCTTTAGTCAGTAATCCGCTCGCGGCCGCGAAGCTGCTTCAGGAACTTCAGCCGCCGGTGCAGCAAAATATCTCTCATTGCAGAGTAAATTATCGCCAGCTGGTAGCGGCTGACCAGCCTGGACTGGTGCTGGATATTGCGCCGCTATCAGATTCCGACCTCGCTTTTTATTGCCTGGATGTTACCCGAGCGGGAGATAACGGCGTTCTGGCGGCCTTATTACTCCGTGCGCTGTTTAATGGATTGCTACAGGAACAATTATCCCATCAGGGGCAACGACTTCCTGAGTTAGGCAGTTTACTAAAACAGGTCAACCAACTTTTTCGCCAGGCCAATTTGCCGGGGCAGTTCCCGCTTCTGGTTGGCTATTATCACAGCGGGTTGAATAACCTTATTCTGGTCTCTGCTGGATTAAATGCCACGCTGAATACCGGCGAACACCATATACAGGTGAGTAACGGTGTGCCGTTGGGAACGTTGGGTAATACTTACCTTAATCAAATTAGCCATCGCTGCACCTCCTGGCAGTGCCAAATTTGGGGTGCCGGTGGGCGGTTACGCTTAATGTTGTCCACGGAGTAAGCAGTCAGATTTTATTTTTCAGATTGCTTTACCTGTGTTTTTGCTGGCAGTGCTACTATCGCTGCAAGTTTCATGCGTATTTGTCTTAATTGATCGGCAACGCGTTCTTTTCAGACCCGTATTAGTGGCTGAGACTGTATACTCAACGCGTTATTCAATGCATAAAAGTTCAAAACTTGAACAGTTCAGGAGAATTTCAATGGCTGCCCTAAATTCGAAAGTCAGAAAGGCCGTTATCCCGGTGGCGGGATTGGGTACCAGGATGTTGCCAGCGACGAAGGCAATCCCAAAAGAGATGCTGCCTCTGGTTGATAAGCCATTAATCCAGTATGTCGTGAATGAGTGTATTGCGGCAGGTATCACCGAAATTGTATTGGTGACGCATTCATCTAAAAACTCTATCGAAAACCATTTCGATACCAGTTTCGAACTTGAAGCAATGCTGGAAAAACGCGTAAAGCGCCAGCTGCTGGAGGAAGTGCAGTCTATTTGCCCTCCACACGTTACCATTATGCAGGTTCGTCAGGGCCTGGCGAAGGGCCTGGGACACGCAGTATTGTGTGCACATCCGGTAGTGGGTGATGAGCCGGTCGCGGTTATTCTGCCAGACGTGATCCTTGATGAGTATGAGTCCGATCTTTCCCAGGAAAACCTGGCGGAAATGATTAAACGCTTCGACGAAACCGGCAGCAGCCAGATTATGGTTGAGCCAGTCGACGATGTGACTGCTTACGGTGTGGTTGACTGCAAAGGTGTTGCCCTGCAACCTGGTGAAAGCGTACCGATGGTTGGCGTTGTTGAAAAACCTAAAGCGGACGTCGCGCCGTCTAACCTTGCTGTCGTTGGCCGTTACGTACTGAGTGCTGAAATCTGGGCGCTGCTGGCCAAAACGCCTCCGGGTGCGGGCGATGAAATCCAGCTGACGGATGCTATCGATATGCTGATCGAGAAAGAGACCGTGGAAGCCTACCATATGAAAGGTAAGAGCCATGACTGCGGTAATAAGCTCGGTTATATGCAGGCATTCGTCGAATATGGCATTCGCCATAACAGCCTGGGTGAAGAATTTAAAGCCTGGCTCAAAGGTAGCGTGGGTATTAAGTAATAAACTCACGGACCAGTGAACAAGACCGGTGTGGCGATGCCCACCGGTTTTTTTATGCCTGTCGATCCGTAATTGGCTGGAGATTGTCAAGGACGTTAAATAGTGAGCCAGGCAATATGACAGAATGTAAGGAGATGTTTGGGGAATATTATGGGCATAAAAAATCCCGCATTAAGCGGGATTTTTCAGAATCTTTCCAGATTAATCCTTGATCAGGAAGTCATCCAGTTGTTTACCTTGTTCGTCCATAGCTTTCTTGATTACAGCAGGAGTACGACCCTGGCCGGTCCAGGTTTTCTCTTCGCCGTTCTCGTCGATGTAGCTATATTTAGCAGGACGTGCTGCGCGTTTTGCTTTGGTACCGGTTTTAGCCGCAGCCATGCTGTTCAGCAATTCGTTTGGATCGATACCATCGGCAATCAGCATTTCGCGATACTGTTGCAGTTTACGTGTACGTTCTTCGATTTCAGCCGCTGCTGCGCTTTCTTCTTCACGACGTTCGTTAACGACAACTTCTAATTTTTCGAGCATCTCTTCAAGCGTTTCGAGGGTACATTCTCTTGCCTGCGCACGAAGAGTACGGATGTTGTTCAGAATTTTAAGTGCTTCGCTCATTGTAGTAATCTCAAACTTATAATGGGGGTGGGTTTGTTGTCCTAATAATAGAGCGTTAATTTCACTTGTGCAATAGGTTGGAATGTAAGGAATTCAAAAAATACAAAATTAATGACGCTATTATTAATTACGCTAACTTAAATTTCATTGTTTGCTGGGGCGATGAGATATCGTTTCAAACGGCAAAAGCGCGTCATTTGCATGTTTGTTTTGTGACTTTTACCTCAGGAATTATAGTTGCGGTTGATAAATATCAGCCTTTCGTATTACTCCGGCTAAGCGCAGCGAACAGAAGAATAGTTAATAAATAGTGAATTTTAAAGATTGCAGAAGCCACTATAAAAAGAAGTGTTATCTCCGGTGTCGAGCTCGCCTTATTGTCCGTGCTAAAAGCCTTTACTGTCTGTTTTAACGCATTATTTTGCGCTATCAACGAAGAGTTTATTGGTGCAGAACAGCCTGGAGCACGCAGCCCGCCGCTGATGACAATACAAAATATGGTACAATGATCCATCGGGAATATTACACATTGATTAGGGTTCTTCGGCCAATGGCACAACTTTATTTCTACTATTCGGCAATGAATGCAGGGAAATCGACGGCGTTACTGCAATCCTCATACAATTATCAGGAGCGGGGGATGCGTACCGTTGTTTATACCGCCGAAATCGACGATCGCTTTGGGGCAGGGAAGGTAAGCTCAAGAATAGGGCTCTCGTCGCCTGCAAGGCTGTTTAACCCTGAAACGGACCTGCTTGAGGACATTCGTGCCCAGCATGCCTCTAAGCCTGTCCATTGCGTGCTGGTAGATGAAAGCCAGTTCCTGACCCGTGAGCAGGTCCATGCGCTTTCAGAGGTCGTTGATGAGCTGGATATTCCCGTTCTTTGCTATGGATTACGCACTGACTTTCGCGGTGAGTTATTTGCCGGTAGCCAGTATCTGCTCGCCTGGTCGGATAAGCTGGTTGAGCTGAAAACTATCTGCTTTTGTGGCCGCAAGGCAAGTATGGTTCTTCGCCTGGACCAGTCGGGTAAGCCTTATGCTGATGGCGAGCAGGTTGTGATAGGGGGCAATGAACGTTATGTCTCGGTCTGCCGCAAGCATTATAAAGAGGCGCTGGCTGTAGGCTCGCTGACGGCGTTACAGGGCGACAATCGCAAATAAAAAAAAATGTCTTACGGATCCTCAGATATAAAAAAACCCGCCAGCGGCGGGTTTTTTTTCACACTGTCAATTAAGCATTTTTCTTCGCTTTCTTGTCAGCCTTTACAACTGCGGGGATGTCAACTTTTACGGCAGCGATATCGCTTTCAGTGAAGTTACGACCGTAATAGGTATCCAGCAGGATCTGTTTCAGTTCGGAAATCAGTGGGTAGCGCGGGTTAGCACCAGTACACTGGTCATCGAATGCATCTTCAGACAGCTTATCTACGTGAGCGAGGAAGTCAGCTTCCTGAACGCCTGCTTCGCGGATAGATTTAGGAATACCCAGTTCAGCCTTCAGGCTTTCCAGCCATGCCAGCAGTTTCTCGATCTTCGCTGCAGTACGGTCGCCCGGTGCGCTCAGACCCAGGTGGTCTGCGATTTCAGCGTAGCGACGACGAGCTTGCGGACGGTCGTACTGGCTGAATGCAGTCTGCTTGGTTGGGTTGTCGTTGGCGTTATAGCGGATAACGTTGCTGATCAACAGGGCGTTCGCCAGACCGTGAGGAATGTGGAACTGTGAACCCAGCTTGTGCGCCATGGAGTGACAGACACCCAGGAAGGCGTTCGCAAATGCAATGCCCGCGATGGTTGCCGCACTGTGTACACGTTCACGAGCTACAGGGTTTTTCGAACCTTCGTTGTAAGAAGCTGGCAGGTTTTCTTTCAGCAGTTTCAGTGCCTGTAAAGCCTGACCGTCAGAGAACTCAGAAGCCAGTACGGAAACGTAAGCTTCCAGGGCGTGAGTTACCGCATCCAGACCACCGAACGCACACAGTGATTTCGGCATTTCCATGACCAGGTTGGCGTCAACGATAGCCATATCTGGCGTCAGTGCGTAGTCAGCCAGCGGATATTTCTGACCCGTTGCGTCATCAGTCACAACAGCAAATGGCGTCACTTCTGAACCGGTACCGGAAGTGGTGGTGACGGCGATCATTTTCGCTTTCACGCCCATTTTCGGGAACTTGTAGATACGTTTACGGATATCCATAAAGCGCAGCGCCAGTTCTTCGAAGTGGGTTTCCGGATGTTCGTACATGACCCACATAATTTTCGCGGCGTCCATTGGGGAACCGCCACCCAGTGCGATGATCACATCAGGTTTGAAGGAGTTAGCCAGTTCAGCGCCTTTACGTACAACGCTCAGGGTTGGGTCAGCTTCAACTTCAAAGAAGACTTCAGTTTCGACGCCAGAAGCTTTCAGAACAGAGGTGATCTGGTCTGCATAGCCATTGTTGAACAGGAAACGGTCAGTCACGATGAGCGCACGTTTGTGGCCATCAGTAATCACTTCGTCCAGCGCGATTGGCAGAGAGCCGCGGCGGAAGTAGATAGATTTCGGAAGTTTGTGCCACAACATGTTTTCAGCTCGCTTAGCAACGGTTTTCTTGTTGATCAGGTGTTTTGGACCAACGTTTTCAGAGATGGAGTTACCACCCCAGGAACCACAACCCAGAGTCAGGGAAGGTGCGAGTTTGAAGTTATACAGATCACCGATACCACCCTGAGAAGCAGGGGTGTTGATCAGGATACGTGCCGTCTTCATCTTCTGACCGAAGTAAGCAACACGCTCTGGCTGGTTATCCTGGTCGGTGTACAGGCAAGAGGTGTGGCCGATACCGCCCATCGCCACCAGCTTCTCTGCTTTTTCTACCGCGTCATCGAAATCTTTCGCACGGTACATTGCCAGTGTCGGGGACAGTTTTTCGTGAGCAAACGGCTCACTTTCATCAACGACTTTCACTTCACCAATCAGAATCTTGGTGGTAGCAGGGACGCTAAAGCCGGCGAGTTCAGCGATTTTATACGCTGGCTGACCTACGATAGCTGCGTTCAGTGCACCATTTTTCAGAATCACGTCCTGAACGGCTTTCAGTTCTTTACCTTGCAACAGGTAGCCGCCGTGGCTGGCGAAACGTTCACGAACGGCGTCGTATACCGAATCAACCACGACAACAGACTGTTCAGATGCACAGATAACGCCGTTATCGAAGGTTTTTGACATCAGCACAGAGGCAACTGCACGCTTGATATCTGCCGTTTCGTCGATCACAACAGGGGTATTACCTGCGCCTACGCCGATGGCTGGTTTACCGGAGCTGTATGCTGCTTTAACCATACCAGGACCGCCGGTCGCCAGGATTAGGTTAATGTCCGGGTGATGCATCAGGGCATTGGACAGTTCAACAGAAGGTTGGTCGATCCAACCGATCAGATCTTTTGGCGCACCCGCAGCAATGGCAGCCTGAAGCACGATATCCGCTGCTTTGTTGGTGGCGTCTTTCGCACGTGGGTGCGGGGAGAAAATGATTGCGTTACGTGTTTTCAGACTGATAAGAGATTTGAAGATGGCGGTAGAGGTTGGGTTAGTGGTTGGAACGATACCGCAAATAATGCCGATGGGTTCAGCGATAGTGATGGTGCCAAAAGTGTCGTCTTCTGACAGCACACCGCAGGTTTTCTCATCTTTATAGGCGTTGTAGATATACTCTGAAGCAAAGTGGTTTTTGATCACTTTATCTTCAACGATACCCATACCGGATTCGGCAACGGCCATTTTAGCGAGAGGGATTCGAGCATCTGCAGCAGCCAGAGCGGCCGCGCGGAAGATTTTATCAACCTGTTCTTGGGTGAAATTGGCATATTCACGCTGGGCTTTTTTCACGCGCTCGACGAGGGCGTTCAGTTCAGCGATATTGGTAACAGCCATAATGCTCTCCTGATAATGTTTAAACTCTTTTAGTAAACCAGCGCTCGATACGTCTGACAGTATAGTCAGAGCCGATCCCACTTGCGTAACACACAGTAAAACAAAGGATTACTCACTGCTTCCGCTCACTAATTTACTAAAAGAGCCTTACCTTAGCATCATACCTTTTTGATAGGTGATCTCCCTGGCGGCGTAACCAAGATTACTCACTTCTGAGTACGAAAATTATGATCAAGATCAATTTTGTCCTAAGCTGATACCTTTCAGCAGGGTTATTTTGTGCTAATTATTCCAGTGTTAAATAATTAAGTAACTATTGGAAGTGGCGCTATCATTGATTATACAAATGTTTAACATCATGAATTGATAACGTTTTAGAACAGATTTCTGGTGAAGTGTGCGGCTAAAAAGCGTATCTTCAGCGCGGATTTATCATTACACGCTGTCTCTCCCTGACCATGCTCAATTGCGGAGCTTAATGTGATTCAAACGCTCTTTGATTTCCCTACATAT
Source organism: Enterobacter hormaechei subsp. hoffmannii (assembly GCF_001729745.1). Classification (GTDB taxonomy): domain Bacteria; phylum Pseudomonadota; class Gammaproteobacteria; order Enterobacterales; family Enterobacteriaceae; genus Enterobacter; species Enterobacter intestinihominis. The sequence goes on along the minus strand of NZ_CP017186.1, from coordinate 2,483,616 downwards.
TTCAAGTTTTTTATTGGCTTGTTTGCCCTGGTCAACCCGGTAGGGATTATCCCTGTCTTCATCAGTATGACCAGTTATCAGACAGCTGCCGCGCGAAATAAAACCAACCTGACGGCAAACCTGTCGGTGGCGATTATCTTGCTTACGTCTCTTTATCTGGGGGACGCCATTCTTCAGGTCTTCGGCATCTCGATTGATTCGTTCCGAATAGCAGGCGGGATCCTGGTGGTGACGATTGCCATGTCGATGATCAGCGGCAAGCTGGGGGAGGATAAACAGAACAAGCAGGAAAAATCAGAGACAGCTATCCGCGAGAGCATCGGCGTGGTGCCACTGGCACTGCCGCTGATGGCGGGCCCGGGGGCAATCAGCTCTACCATTGTATGGGGAACACGCTATCACAGCCTGATGCACCTGATTGGCTTCTCTGTCGCCATTGCCCTGTTCGCACTTTGCTGCTGGGGCGTATTTCGTATGGCACCATGGCTGGTTCGCTTGCTGGGACAAACGGGCATCAACGTGATTACCCGTATCATGGGTCTGTTGTTAATGGCGTTAGGCATCGAATTTATCGTTACCGGTATAAAAAGTATATTCCCCGGATTAGTACACTGACTTTCGTTTGAAAGAGCGGAGCCAGCGGCTCCGTTTTTTTACGTGAATATCAGCAAATCATATAAATAAAGTTGAAATACGCACCAGCCATAATAAGTTCTACTAATAACCCTCTTTTGTTGATTTTCAAGAGGTTGTTTATTTTCAGTATGCTTCTCTGCCCATAAATCCTTCAAACGCTCTGTTATTTTACTCACATGATACTCTGGGGCTTGCTGACAGATAACCGAAATGATATTAGTAATTTCGACGCTGACCCAGACGAATGTGCTAAATAATAACCAGATGTTAAATTTTCGTGAAAAATCGTTCGAATTTGTCATGTCATCGCACCAGTCACGAGAGAACTCTACAACTGAATGTGTTGTAAGGGTTTTACTTGTTTTTGGCGTGAAAGGTGGTCGGCGGCATAGCTACGCCTGACTCCGTAAAAGAGAAATGCTTAACAAATTTGCAAAATGTATTGGCGAGAGTTGGCACCATTTGGTACTTTCCGGCCTTATATTTTGCGGCATTAAACAAGTTGATGAGAACTATTTTCATATAGACCTCACTTAAGCTTTCCAGCACACCTCACTGACAGGGGAGAGGTGTAAAGAATCGACGCAAGATCGCCGTACGAGCGGTCAGTAATAATGAAGTCGATGATAGCAAGAAGTAAAAAAAGAACCTGACAGCAGCAAAAAAAACTCCTGCGCTGTACAGGCCCCAACAGGGGATTACACAACTGGCGAAGGCCAGTCATAATAATGAGTGGAGTATCAACACAATGTCCATCATCACAAAAAAAAGTCTGGTAGCGGCGGGGATTTTAACTGCGCTAATCGCGGGCAACGCTGCAATGGCTGCGGACGTTCCTGCTGGTGTTCAGCTGGCTGAGAAGCAAACGCTGGTACGTAATAACGGTGCGGAAGTGCAGTCTCTTGATCCGCACAAAATTGAAGGTGTTCCAGAGTCTAACGTTAACCGCGATCTGTTTGAAGGTCTGCTGGTGACTGACGTAGACGGCCACCCGGCTCCGGGCGTGGCGGAAAAATGGGACAACAAAGATTTTAAAGTCTGGACCTTCCATCTGCGTAAAGATGCCAAATGGTCTGACGGTACGCCGGTTACCGCCGAAGATTTCGTCTATAGCTGGCAGCGTCTGGCGGATCCGAATACCGCCTCCCCGTACGCGAGTTACCTCCAGTATGGCCATATCGCCAATATTGATGACATCATCACGGGTAAAAAGCCAGTAACCGACCTGGGCGTAAAAGCCATCGATGCCAACACTTTTGAAGTGACGTTGAGCGAACCTGTTCCGTACTTCTATAAGTTGCTGGTTCACCCGTCCGTTTCTCCGGTACCAAAATCCGCGGTAGAAAAATTTGGTGAAAAATGGACGCAGCCTGCGAATATCGTGACCAACGGTGCATATAAGCTGAAGGACTGGGTCGTTAACGAGCGTATGGTGCTGGAGCGCAACCCGCAGTATTGGGATAATGCCAAGACGGTTATCAATCAGGTCACCTACCTGCCAATCTCTTCTGAGGTAACGGACGTAAACCGCTACCGCAGCGGCGAAATCGACATGACCTATAACAACATGCCGATTGAACTGTTCCAGAAGCTGAAAAAAGAGATCCCGAAAGAAGTTCACGTCGATCCGTATCTGTGCACCTACTATTATGAAATTAACAACCAGAAAGCACCGTTCACCGACGTACGTGTTCGTACCGCACTGAAGCTGGCTCTGGATCGCGACATTATCGTGAATAAAGTGAAGAATCAGGGCGACCTGCCGGCTTACAGCTACACCCCGCCTTACACCGACGGTATGAAGCTGGTTGAACCTGAATGGTTCAAATGGTCCCAGGAAAAACGTAATGAAGAAGCGAAAAAGCTGCTGGCTGAAGCGGGCTATACCGCCGACAAGCCGCTGACGTTTAGTCTGCTGTACAACACCTCCGATCTGCATAAAAAACTGGCTATTGCCGTCGCGTCAATCTGGAAGAAAAATCTCGGCGTGAACGTGAAGCTGGAAAATCAGGAATGGAAAACCTTCCTCGATACGCGCCATCAGGGAACCTTTGACGTGGCACGTGCAGGATGGTGTGCGGACTATAACGAACCGACCTCATTCCTGAACACCATGCTCAGCGACAGTTCGAACAATACCGCACACTATAAGAGCCCGGCGTTTGATAAGCTGATTGGCGATACCCTGAAAGTGGCAGATGACGCCCAGCGCGCCGATCTGTACGCGAAATCAGAACAACAGCTCGATAAAGACTCTGCGATCGTTCCGGTTTACTACTACGTTAACGCCCGCCTCGTGAAACCATGGGTAGGGGGTTATACCGGTAAAGACCCGTTAGATAATATTTCCGTTAAGAATCTTTATATTATCAAGCATTAATGGCAATACGTGGGGCGAGCGAGCTTGCCCCACTGTGTCTATTTTGTAACATTCATCAGGCACACGCCAGAAGGTACGGGCAATGTTGAAATTTATCCTGCGTCGCTGTCTTGAAGCGATTCCAACGTTATTTATTCTAATTACAATTTCCTTCTTTATGATGCGTCTTGCGCCGGGCAGTCCTTTTACCGGTGAACGCACGCTTCCGCCAGAAGTTATGGCCAACATCGAAGCGAAATACCATTTAAACGATCCTATCACCACGCAGTACTTCAACTATCTGAAGCAACTTGCACACGGTGATTTTGGTCCGTCATTCAAATATAAAGACTATTCCGTTAACGACCTGGTGGCGTCCAGCTTCCCGGTATCGGCTAAATTAGGGGCTGCTGCATTTATCCTGGCCGTTGTTCTCGGTGTCACTGCGGGCGTTATCGCCGCACTAAAACAAAATACCCGATGGGATTACGCCGTAATGGGGGTCGCAATGACCGGGGTGGTTATCCCCAGCTTCGTTGTCGCGCCGTTGCTGGTCATGATATTCGCGATAACCCTTAAATGGCTGCCCGGGGGCGGCTGGAATGGCGGGGCGCTGAAGTTCATGATATTGCCGATGGTGGCATTATCTCTGGCCTACATTGCCAGTATCGCCCGTATTACGCGTGGTTCAATGATTGAAGTCCTGCACTCGAACTTTATCCGTACCGCCCGAGCGAAAGGGTTGCCGATGCGCCGGATTATTTTCCGTCACGCTCTCAAGCCTGCACTGTTACCGGTGCTCTCCTATATGGGTCCTGCATTCGTCGGCATTATTACGGGTTCAATGGTGATTGAAACCATTTATGGCCTGCCGGGCATCGGGCAGTTGTTTGTTAACGGGGCGCTTAACCGAGACTATTCGCTGGTGCTGAGCCTGACGATCCTCGTGGGCGCGCTGACCATTCTGTTTAATGCCGTTGTCGATGTGCTGTATGCCGTTATCGATCCGAAAATCCGTTACTAACTGGAGCACGCCATGATGTTGAGTAAGAAAAACAGCGAGGCGCTGGAAAACTTCAGTGAAAAGCTGGAGGTCGAAGGTCGTAGCCTTTGGCAGGACGCCCGCCGTCGTTTTATGCATAACCGTGCCGCCGTTGCCAGCCTGGTCGTGCTGGTGCTTATCGCGCTGTTCGTAACCCTGGCACCAATGCTCTCTCAGTTCACCTATTTCGATACGGACTGGGGCATGATGTCCAGCGCGCCGGATATGGAATCCGGGCACTATTTCGGTACCGACTCCTCCGGGCGTGATTTGCTGGTGCGTGTGGCGATTGGCGGCCGTATCTCCCTGATGGTTGGCATCGCAGCGGCGCTGGTGGCGGTAATTGTCGGCACGCTTTACGGTTCGCTTTCCGGTTACCTCGGCGGGAAAGTGGACTCCGTGATGATGCGTATGCTTGAAATCCTGAACTCCTTCCCGTTCATGTTCTTCGTCATTCTACTGGTGACCTTCTTTGGTCAAAATATCCTGCTGATTTTCGTGGCGATTGGGATGGTGTCCTGGCTGGATATGGCGCGTATTGTGCGCGGCCAGACGCTGAGCCTCAAACGTAAGGAGTTTATCGAAGCCGCACAGGTTGGTGGCGTTTCTACCGCCAGTATTGTGGTGCGTCATATCGTTCCTAACGTGCTGGGCGTGGTGGTGGTATACGCCTCCCTGCTGGTGCCAAGTATGATCTTGTTTGAATCTTTCCTGAGCTTCCTGGGATTAGGTACGCAAGAGCCGTTGAGTAGCTGGGGCGCTCTGTTAAGTGACGGCGCAAACTCCATGGAAGTGTCACCGTGGTTACTGCTGTATCCGGCGGGCTTCCTGGTCGTCACCCTGTTCTGTTTCAACTTTATCGGCGATGGCCTGCGTGATGCCCTCGACCCGAAAGACCGTTAAGGAGCGCCGTCATGACCATTATTGAAACGGCAACCGCGCCACAGGCGCAACAGCGGACCAGCGCACTGCTGGACGTTAAAGACCTCCGCGTGACGTTTAAAACCCCCGACGGTGATGTGACTGCCGTTAACGATCTCAACTTCGACTTGCGTGCCGGTGAAACGCTGGGCATTGTGGGCGAATCCGGTTCCGGTAAATCCCAGACCGCATTCGCGCTGATGGGCCTGCTGGCGTCAAACGGCGTGATAGGGGGTTCGGCGACGTTTAACGGGAAAGAGATCCTGAATTTGCCGGAACATGAGCTGAACAAACTGCGCGCCGAGCAGATTTCAATGATTTTCCAGGATCCGATGACCTCCCTGAACCCCTATATGCGGGTGGGTGAACAGCTGATGGAAGTGCTGATGCTCCACAAGGGGCTGGGCAAAGCCGAAGCGTTTGAAGAGTCCGTCAAAATGCTGGATGCGGTGAAAATGCCTGAAGCACGCAAGCGCATGCGCATGTATCCGCACGAGTTCTCCGGCGGTATGCGTCAGCGCGTCATGATCGCGATGGCATTGCTTTGCCGGCCAAAACTGCTGATCGCTGATGAACCAACCACCGCTCTCGACGTGACCGTCCAGGCGCAGATCATGACGTTGCTGAACGAGCTGAAGCGTGAGTTCAACACCGCCATCATCATGATCACCCACGATTTAGGCGTCGTTGCCGGGATCTGCGACAAAGTGTTAGTCATGTATGCAGGCCGCACGATGGAATACGGTAATGCCCGCGATGTGTTCTACCAGCCAGCCCACCCGTACTCTATCGGGCTGCTGAATGCCGTACCGCGCCTCGATGCGGAAGGGGAGTCGCTGCTGACTATCCCGGGCAACCCGCCAAACCTGCTGCGTTTGCCAAAAGGCTGCCCGTTCCAGCCACGCTGTCCGCATGCGATGGAAATCTGTAACAGCGCACCGCCGCTGGAAGCGTTTGCCCCAGGCCGTCTACGCGCCTGCTTTAAGCCGCTGGAGGAGCTGGTATGAACGCAATCGACGAAAAAAGAAATGTGCTGCTCGAAATCGCTGACCTGAAGGTCCATTTCGATATCAAAGACGGTAAACAGTGGTTCTGGCAGCCTGCCAAAACCCTGAAAGCGGTGGATGGCGTCACGCTACGCCTGTACGAAGGGGAGACCCTGGGCGTGGTGGGCGAATCCGGCTGCGGCAAGTCGACATTTGCGCGTGCGATCATCGGCCTGGTGAAAGCCACCGACGGGAAAGTGGCCTGGCTTGGCAAAGATCTGCTGGGGATGAAGCCGGATGAATGGCGCAATGTGCGCAGTGATATCCAGATGATTTTCCAGGATCCTCTGGCGTCCCTGAATCCGCGTATGACCATTGGCGAAATCATTGCCGAGCCGCTGCGCACCTATCATCCGAAGATGCCGCGCCAGGAAGTTCGCGATCGGGTGAAAGCGATGATGCTGAAGGTGGGTCTGTTGCCTAACCTCATCAACCGCTACCCTCACGAGTTTTCCGGCGGTCAGTGCCAGCGTATCGGTATCGCACGCGCGTTGATCCTTGAACCGAAACTGATTATCTGTGATGAGCCGGTTTCGGCGCTGGACGTTTCCATCCAGGCCCAGGTGGTTAACCTGCTACAGAAACTGCAACGGGAAATGGGGCTGTCGCTGATCTTCATCGCCCACGATCTGGCGGTGGTAAAACACATTTCAGACCGTGTGCTGGTCATGTATCTGGGCCACGCCGTGGAACTGGGCACGTATGATGAGGTGTACCATAATCCGCTGCACCCTTATACCAAAGCGCTGATGTCTGCGGTTCCCGTTCCGGATCCCGATCTGGAAAAAAATAAAACCATTCAGCTTCTGGAAGGTGAACTGCCTTCGCCAATCAACCCGCCTTCAGGCTGCGTATTCCGTACGCGATGCCCAATAGCCGGGCCGGAATGTGCAAAAACACGGCCGGTTCTGGAGGGCAGTTTCCGACATGCGGTTTCCTGCCTGAAAGTAGACCCGTTATAATCGCAAGGGCTGACATGATGTCAGCCCTTATTTTTTCGAGGTTAATGTGTCGCGATTATTCACGTCGGCCCGTCAGCGGCTTTATCACCTTTTATTTGATCCAGAAACGGTTTCCGGTCGCCGTTTCGAGGGTCTGTGTGGCTTATTTGCACTGATTAGCGTCATTATTATCTTTATCGAATCCGGTGCCGGAACGCAGTACCACATGACGTATGAGGAGTGGCACGTTTTTGTCTGGCTGGAATTGATCGTCACGCTGGTGTTTACCGCAGAGTATGTGCTGAGGGTCATTAGCTGGCCAAATCCGGCGAAATACGTTTTCAGCTTCTGGGGATTTATTGATTTAGCCACTATCCTGCCGCTGTATGTCATGTGGCTGTGGCCTGAGATCAGCCTGAATTATGTGTTTGCCTGGCGCGCAATGCGGGCGATTCGTGTGTTACGAATTTTGAAGCTGCTGCGCTTTATGCCGTCGCTGAGGGTTTTTTGGGTCGCCATTGTCAGCGCCCGCCACCAGCTTATTCTCTTCTATTCATTTATTGCTATCGTGATGATCGTTTTTGGCTCCCTGATGTATTTAATCGAAGGGCCAAAATACGGGTTTACCACGCTTAATGCGTCGGTTTACTGGGCTATCGTCACGGTGACCACCGTGGGCTATGGCGATATTACACCGCATACGCCGCTCGGACGTATTGTGGCATCGATTCTTATTCTGATCGGTTATTCGGTAATAGCGATACCGACGGGGCTAATTACCACCCATATGAGCAGCGCCTTCCAGAACAGCAAGCAGCAACGCAAATGTCCGAATTGTCAGCAGGGAAATCATGAACCCGGGGCGCGGTTTTGTCACCGCTGTGGAAATGCCTTGCCGGATTAAATAAAAAAGGCTGCGCGGGCAGCCTTTTTTATTATTCGCGCCAGAGAATATGGCACAGCTTATGGTCTTTCTCGCGGCACAGCAGGACGCGGGCAAAGATGTCGTTAATTTCTCCGCCGTCTTCATCTGCCAGGCCAATTACCACCTCAGCGAAGAAGTCCGGGTTGAGATCAAAATCGACGTGTTCGGCCCAGTCTTCAGACGGATCGAACAGCTCAGCACCGCCACGCTCTTCAAATTGCAGGTTGAAAAGAATGACGTCAGCAGGGTCGAGATTATCGACCGCCAGCTCGAGAAAAATATCGTAGGCCTGTTCGAGCGTTTCGTCTTCGGTCAGGCGATTGTTCAGATCCATTTCCATGATGACTACCTGTTAAACATCGTTGGGCACGTTTTACAGCAACGGACTAAAGAAGTAAAACAGTCGTTCGGCAATTCGCTGCCACAGCGGACGTTTCGCCCACAGTCTGGCGTCCAGCAGGCGTGAGCGGGAGATATAATCATCCTGAACCGCCGCCAGATCGCCGCCGAAACCGGCGTCATCAATGACCAGCGTAATTTCAAAATTCAGCCACAGACTGCGCATATCGAGGTTGACGGTACCCACCAGGCTCAGCTCTCCGTCTACCAGCACGCTCTTGGTGTGTAACAGACCGCCTTCGAACTGATAGATTTTAACGCCCGCGGCCAGCAGCTCACTAAAGAACGCGCGACTTGCCCACCCGACCAGCAGCGAATCGTTCTTGCGCGGCATAATAATGCTCACATCCACTCCGCGCTGTGCCGCTGTACAGATGGCGTGCAGAAGGTCGTCGCTGGGGACGAAATAGGGCGTGGTCATGATCAGATATTCCCGCGCTGAGTACGCGGCGGTAAGCAGTGCCTGATGGATCAGATCTTCCGGGAAGCCAGGACCGGAGGCGATAGTGTGGATAGTGTGCCCGCTGGCTTCCTCAAACGGCATGATATTGCCATCCGGCGGCGGGGGAAGAATGCGTTTACCGGTTTCAATTTCCCAGTCGCACGAATAGACGATGCCCATAGAGGTTGCCACTGGACCTTCCATGCGAGCCATCAAATCGATCCATTGCCCCACGCCGGAATCCTGTTTAAAGAAGCGGGGGTCGACCATGTTCATGCTGCCGGTGTAGGCGATATAGTTATCGATCAGGACCATTTTCCGGTGCTGACGAAGATCCATGCGGCGCAGAAAGACGCGCATAAGATTCACTTTCAGCGCCTCGACCACCTCGATACCGGCGTTGCGCATCATGCCTGCCCACGGGCTACGGAAAAAGGCCACGCTGCCGGCGGAGTCCAGCATCAGGCGGCAGTGGATACCGCGACGTGCAGCGGCCATCAGCGATTCGGCGACCTGGTCCGCCATGCCGCCCGGCTGCCAGATATAAAACACCATCTCGATATTATGCCGGGCGAGCTGGATATCACGGATCAGCGCCTGCATCACGTCATCGGAAGAGGTCATCAGTTGCAGCTGATTGCCTTTTACCCCAGCAATGCCCTGGCGGCGTTCGCACAACTTGAACAAAGATGCGGCCACGCTGCTGTTCTCTTCGGCGAATATATGCTTGCAGGCTTTAAGGTCGGCAAGCCATTTTGCCGTGGAGGGCCACATGGCACGGGCGCGTTCGGCCCGGCGTTTACCAAGATGAAGTTCACCGAAAGAGAGATAGGCGATGATGCCCACCAGCGGCAGAATGTAGATAATCAGAAGCCAGGCCATGGCGGAAGGTACCGCTCTGCGTTTCATCAGAATGCGCAACGTCACCCCGGCAATTAACAGCCAGTATCCTAAAATGACCAGCCAACTCACCACGGTGTAGAAGGTTGTCATAAATAAAAAATCCTTTTGAAAGCGTATTGTTATGAGTTTACGCATCAGGATTCATCTGGCAAATAAAAACGGCAGATAAAAGCGCTGGTTTGCCGCCTGCTTAGGCATATAATGGCATCTCTGTTAGAGAAAGAGTTGTAGACATGAAGCGCAGTAGAACTGAAGTAGGGCGCTGGCGCATGTTGCGACAGGTGAGTCGTCGTAAGGCTCGTTGGCTGGAAGCACAATCCCGCCGCAATATGCGTATCCACGCCATCAGAAAATGTGGCCTGAACAGACACCGTAACGCGCTGCTGTTCGCGGTCCAGGATATCTGAAAAGCATGAGGGGCACCGTAAAGGTGCCCATTAAACATCCAGACTATCAATCTTTGCAGTCTCCTCCCGTCTGCTTTCCACGATATACTACGTCCCCATAACGTCATGATATTAAAAGATGAATCCTTATCTCTGGATTTTTATTGCACTTTTGGCGCTGGATGCGCTCAGGGAAGGTTTAGGACTTTCGTCATTTTCCTCATTGGCAGATTATGTTTTTGCGTGGGGAATACATTGGCTTTATTAAAGGAAAAAAGGATGAACGTAAAAGTGATGGCAGCACTCTTCGGGATTGCAATATTAAGCGGCTGTGCCAGTAGCAAAACCTCACCCGAACGGCACGCGTTTTATTTCGTGTCGCATCAGTCCAGCTTTACTGGCGGCAATTACACCTCCAGCGTGCAGAAAAATTATCACCTGAACGTAGCGCAGTTCCGCGAGCTTTATGCCCGGGGCAAAGCTGACCGTGCGGAAGGGCGGACTCAGGCTGAAGCCAGTGAATACGCGCAAAGCATTCGCGATCAGCTGAAAGAAAATGCGAAGTCGCAGGAATTGTACGCAGGCAACGCGAAGGATAAATGGTCTTCGGACATGGACAGTAAAGACGCCATATTATTTGGTAATGAACTGGCCGCGACTTATCTTGATGGTTATAACGGCGTACAATAGCGCAACTGATTCAGGGGATACCGTAATTACCGGTATCCCCGCTGTTTTTGAGAAAAAGGAGTGAGACGTGTTTGCGGAGTTTGGTGTACTGAATTTCTGGACCTATGTTGTCGGCGCATTTTTTATCGTGCTGGTTCCAGGACCGAACACCTTGTTTGTGCTGAAAACAGGGATTGGCCACGGCGTTAAGAAAGGCTATCTGGCAGCCACCGGTGTGTTTATTGGTGATGCCGTGCTGATGTTTCTGGCCTGGGCGGGCGTCGCCGCGTTGATCCAGACCACTCCGGTATTATTTAATATTGTCCGCTATCTTGGGGCGTTTTATCTGCTGTGGCTCGGCGGAAAAATGCTCTGGTCCGTTATGACACGTCAAAAAAATGCGCACGAAAGTAGCGCCGAACCGGCAAGCGCGATCCTTAAGCGTTCGCTGGTGCTGAGCCTGACGAACCCGAAAGCGATTCTCTTTTACGTATCGTTCTTCGTGCAGTTCATTGATGTCAATGCGAAGAATACCGGCACGTCGTTCCTGATCCTCGCCACAACGCTTGAGCTGATCAGCTTCATGTACATGAGCTTCCTGATTTTCTCAGGCGCGTTTGTCACGCGTTATCTGAAAACCAAAAAGAAACTGGCGAAGCTGGGGAATGGGTTGATAGGCCTGCTGTTTGTTGGATTTGCGGCGAGGCTGGCGTCGCTGCACTGAATGAAGAAAAGGCTCCCGAGGGAGCCTTTTTAATGTCTAGCGTAGCTGGAAAGCCGCGCCAGACAAGGCTTCACGTTTCACTACTAGCAGCCAAAAGCCATAAAAAGCGGCTAGGGTGTGGACACATTGTGGACACTCTTACCACCATTAGCACCCTTCAGCGGGTTAAGCGAAATCGCGTCCTGCAGGTACTGAGGAGCGAAGTGCGCATAGACCATTGTCTGCGCAATTTTCGTATGACCTAAGATCCTCTGCAGTGTGATGATATTGCCCCCGTTAATCATAAAGTGCGTGGCGAAAGAGTGTCGTAGCGCATGTGTTGCTTGCCCCGCCGGTAAGTCGGGCTTAACTTCTTTGAGGATTCGCCTGAAATCAGCATAACTGGCCTCAGGAAACAGAAAGCCTCGTGCTTTGCCGACTACATAAGCCGCAACGTCATCAGAGATCGGGACCGTGCGCGGTGTGTTGGTTTTCGTCTTAACGAAAGACACCCGATTATGAATCACATTCTCCGCCTTCAATCGCGCAGCTTCTCCCCATCTTGCCCCGGTACTCAAACACAAAACCGCAATTTTACGATTATCACCTGAGAGCGCAGCAAGTAAGGCGTCAATTTCCTCAAGAGTGAGATAGCCCGTTTCGGCTGTCTGCTCTTTCAGTTTTTTGAATCCCCTGAATGGATGCTCACCGTTATACAGTTCTGACTCAATCAGGGTTGTGAACATCCCACCTAGCGTGATCAGGTCGCGGTTGATGGTAGTTGGCTTAATACCTTCACCCCGGCGTTGAGCACAATATTGCGTTATCAGGCACTTGGTGATCTGGAAAGCGCACGGATTTCCGGTCATCGTTTCGAAACGCTCAATTTTCCTGAGATACGATTGACCGTGCTCCTCATGTTTACCTTTCAGCTTCCACCATAACTCTTTCAGTTCCGACAATTGGCGTTTGTCCGTTGGTTTTGAAAGCCATTCCTTTGAGTGATGGTTATATTGAGTATGTTTTTCAAAAGCCATCGCCTCGCTTTTCTTGTCGAACTTCCGACGGATGCGTTTTCCGTTACGCCCGGTCGGTCTAATGTCCACTTCATATCGACCATCATCGAGCTTTTTAACAGACATAAAGCCTCCCGATGATGTTACTGCGTACTTCAATTTCCTGATTTAAATAGCAAAAACTCACTGCGCATTTACTGCACAAATAAGCGCCGTAAATGGTTAGCCAGTTTTCTTGTCTGAGTGGGGTGACGTTGTTGTCTGCTGCCCAAAGTGCGCGAGAGCCGGTGCAATCTGCCCAGCTTCGGGTGTTATTTGATCAGTCATAAACCACATGGTGTATTTCGTGAAGCGCGGATGCTGCAGGATTTTCATGATTTGTTCGACTCCCGGCTTTTTGTCACCGGCTTCATAACTGCAAAAAGAACCGTAAACGATTCCAGTTAACTCACTGAATTGTCGTCTATTTAACCTTTCTGACTCTCTTATCAGCTTGATTTTTTCATGGATCTGTATTGACATAAAATCACCTATAGTTGAACATTATCACCTATCGTAGATTTAACTAGCCGATAGATGAATCACCTTTTAGAGCAACTAAACCCTATTTAGAGCAATTAATCACACTAAAGGAGAATCGTAGCAGATGACTAACCAGCTTGTAAGCAGAACAGATGCGGTTCCATATCAGGAATTTGCCCGTCTTATTGGTAAAACCCCCGCTGCAGTCAAAGGCATGATTGAGAAGGGCAAGCTGCCTGTAGTCGAGATGACTGATCCGCAGTCAACGAGTGGGCGCGCAGGGGAATATTGGGTTTATCTGCCCGCCTGGAACAAGGGTATGAAGATGGCCTACGACAGCCGCCCGAAGGAAATTCGTGATGGTTGGCTGATGTGGCTCGGGTTAGGGGAGCCAGTATGAATAATGAACCTCGCTGCATTGCACAGCTGCTTCGAAGAGAAAGCCCTAAACCTACCAACTTCACTATCACTCATGGTCGCGGACGCAAGGGCATCATCATCCGAACCCGTAAGACGAGTGTTATCGAGAAGCTTCGCCGCCTGGTCAAAAAGAGAGGACTGTAGTTATGACGGTCATGACACTTGATGTGATCCAGAAGCAACCAACAGCACTTCGCGGTCTGGTCTGCAAGTATCTGGCTCAGCCTCGTTGGCAGGACACTTGTGATTTTTACAATCAGATGATGGAGCGGGAGCGTCTTACGGTTTGTTTCCACGCTCAATTAAAACAGCGTCACTCTGTGATGCGCTTAGAGGAAATGTCTGAAGCCGATCGTGAGCGTCTTGTTTGTGCGCTTGATGAATTGAGAAATGCATTCACCCGGTATCGCCAACTTGGCGCGTCAAAAGCAACTTTCATCAGCCGCCTGACCGTCAGCCAAAGGCGCTCACTGTTTCTTCATGCGGGACTGACAGAGCAGGAGTTTATGATGCCGCATTGGCGTTTGAACGAGGAGGACTGTTATTGGCGTGAGAAACTTTTCCGCGCTCTGCGAGAGTTGTTCAGTCTTTTTGAGTACGCGCCAACCATTTTAACCTCGGTAAAGCCTGAGCAGTATTTACATTAATTAATCTGGATTCGTTTTATTACGCGCCTTACAGCGTGGGGACTCCTTTTGTCCGGAGATAGGCAAATGCAAAAGCAAAATACAGCGCAGCCGGGGATGTGTTCGGCACTTCTGGGGCATGCAGTAAGCGAGGCACAGCGCGACACGGCGACCCGTTTCTCTTCTTGGTTTGACGGGCTTATCGCGCACATCAGCAAGTCAGAACTTAATCGCACCGAGATTATCGAGTTATTGGGTCAGGAGTCGGAAAAGTTACACAACGCAATTTTCGGTAGAGCTGGCTAACCACTTTTAAAAGGAAGAAAAAATGAGCCTACGCATTGAGATAAATAACCAGTACGTCATTACCAGCGACCGCTATCAATTCATTTTGCAGGAGAAGAAGACTGCCACATCCGGTAAGAATGAAGGTAAGGAATGGCTGGACGTTGTGGGTTACTACCCAACTATCCCTAAGCTTATCTCAGGCTTGGCATTGCATGATCTTTTGACCAGCGATCTTACCGGCTTCTCAGCGTTGGAAGCTCGAATTGAACGCTTGGGGAAGCAATGTCTGGACGCCTTTAAATAATATGTCCAACGAACCTCGGGGGCGTGTTGCCCCCTCGCCACCACCACCATTTTTGAAGGGCACCAGTGATTCATTCGTTGGTGCTTACCCATGGAATGCTCCACGTCCTGCAATTGGCCGTGATAGACCCCTTAAACGTGGCGAATTCCGTCAGGTGCAAGGCGTTTTAGTTAAAGTTAATCGCCTGCCATATGTCTTAAAAACGTTGTTTAACTCGCGGTATGACTTCATCCGTCGTACAAAAAGCCCACTTCATGGTTTCTATTTCCTCAAGAATACAGTTGAGCAAAGGGTGGGGCCGCGTCTTGAGCGGGTTAATCAGTTAAATGGAATGAACGAGACTGCATCGCTTCTCTTTCTGAGCGAGCGCGAAAGCTATTCACGATTAGCGGGTATGAGTGACAAAGCGCTCAAAAAATTTGCTGCTCGTATTGCTTCGCAGCTCTATGTTGCTTATGAGGAACTTAGCGACGCATGGGCAGATGCTCATGGCGGTAAAGAAACCCTTTTCACCGATGAAGCGCAGGCGCACTTATATGGTCACGTTGCCGGTGCAGCTCGTGCATTCAACATTACCCCAATGTTCTGGAAGAAATACCGCAAAGGGCAAATCACGATCCGCCAGGCATTTTCCGCCATCTCTCGTCTGATTAACGATGAATGGTGGATTAACCAGTTTAAGGCGCAGCGTATGCGCTGGCACGAGGCTTTGCTGATTGCCGCCGGTGAGGTGAATAAAGACCGCTCCCCATACGCCAGCAAAACGGCGATCCGTGATGTACATTCCCGCCGTCAGGCTAACTTCGAATACTTGAAGTCGTGTGACTTGGAAAACAAAGTCACCGGTGAGCGCATCGATCTCATCAGCAAAGTCATGGGAAGTATTTCAAACCCCGAAATCCGTCGTATGGAACTGATGAATACTATCGCAGGGATTGAACGCTATGCGGCCGGTCAGGGTGACGTCGGGATGTTTATCACTATCACCACGCCGTCGAAGTATCACCCGACACGTCAGGTTGGAAAGGGCGACAAAAAGACGGTGCAGCTTAACCACGGATGGAATGACACTGCCTTTACGCCCAAGGATGGACAGCGGTATTTGTGCCGTATCTGGAGCCTGATGCGTACAGCTTTTAAGGATAACGGTCTGCAGGTCTACGGGATGCGTGTTGTTGAGCCGCATCATGACGGGACTCCGCACTGGCATATGATGCTTTTTTGCAAACCAGAGCAAAGCAAACAGGTCACCGAAATCATGCGCCGTTATGCCTTAAAAGAAGATGGCGATGAAAAAGGCGCTGAAGCACAGCGCTTTGAAGCTAAGCACCTCAATCAAGGTGGCGCAGCCGGTTACATTGCAAAATACATCGCGAAGAATATCGATGGTTACGCGCTCGATGGTCAGGTCGATCACGACACCGGCAAACCTCTAACCGATACCGCAGCAGCTGTAACCGCATGGGCGTCAACATGGCGTATCCCGCAATTCAAATCAATTGGTCTGCCGACGATGGGCGCATACCGCGAACTGCGCAAACTGCCTCGCGGGGTAAGTATTGCTGATGAATTCGATGAGCGTGTCGAGGCGGCCAGAGCTGCAGCTGATGAAGGTGAATTTGACCGGTATATCGCAGCGCAGGGTGGGGCGAATGTTCCACGCGATAGCCAGACCGTCCGTGTGGCTCGTAACGTGACTGATGAGGTCAACGCCTACGAAGAGGATATAGAGAGAGTAGTGGGCATCTACGCCCCGCACTTGGGCTCTGAGCTGGTACGTGTTACCCGGACAGCCGAATGGCGCATTGTTCCAAAGCTTTTGGCCGTTGAGCCTTTGACTTTAAAAAGCGGCATTGCCGCGCCTCGGAGTTCTGTCAATAACTGTAGATGTTTGGAAAATGATTTTGATACATACACTTATGATATGACGTATAAGAAATGTCGAGTTCAAAAAGCATATCCAATAAAAATAGTAGTTAATTTTGGATTAAATAATGTAAAAGCAAGGGGCGAAGAGAAAGGTAGTTATTTGAGGGATGTGCAGGGATATGAAAGAAAGTGAATGGAATATTAATGAGTTCAAAAGGCGTCTTGGATGCATTTAAGACGCCTTTTATTAAAATTAACTTACTTAAGTTGAACAGCTGAGCCTTGAAGGAGGATGCTTGGTCGTATGAATGGTTGCTTAATAATAATAAAACCAAAACGATCGATTGCACCTTTAGACCTAATGTTAACATTTAGGCTTGCAAGCGTTTTTTTTGCTTCTTTGTTTTGTATATAACTTGTAGTGTGTTTTGGATCTGCGGTGCAATACAACTCTTTAGTATGGGACTTGTAGAGATTGACCATTTCTTCCCTTGGAAGAGAGCTGGAATCATAAGTTGTTAAAATACCGATAGGTTCTTGGGAAATTAGGTTTTGCCATGTTGGAACATGATAACCGGTTTGAGAACCATGATGCGGTATTTTAAATAACCCTACTTTTCTTCCTTTAGGAGCGCAAATCGCTTGACATACTGAATCCCAGCCTCGATTCGTTTTAATTTCTAGATCGGCACCGAGTAAAATGTCATGTGATGTTGTAAGTGTTGTATCGTAAATGCGTAATACAATGCAATAATGATTTGGTTTACCCTTGGGTAGTGCTTGGAGTTGATGGGGGTTACGTCCTGCATTATATGCGTGATTGATAAACTCATCTCTTGACTCTTGCATATCAGTATCACAAGGTGAAAGAGCCTCAACAGTAATATTTCCATTCCTGTAAAGACATTTGTCAACTACAACTTGCTCTATATTACTTCGCTTGGATAAACGGAAATAAGCGAATAATTCAGAAAACTCCCTTGCCTTGTTGCTTATCTCAGGGCTGTTGAATTCGAATATATAGTTGACAAATTCTTTATTTGTCAAGGCTGCGCTAATATATACTTTTGCATTAATGCATGTTTTTATGGTTTCTAGAATTCCTGCGATATGATCGTCATGAAAATGACTGATAACAATTATCTTAACTGCGGTTACAGGATCGATGCCATTAGATCGTAAATAATCAAGCGCAGCTGGATTGTTATCGTTATTTAAGCAAGAGTCAGTAATCAACCACTCATTATTCTTTAAATGAACGAGTACAGATTCGCCATTTCCTTTTCCAAAAATAACAGTTTCACATATTGATGACATACGGATGCTTCTTATATTTTAGTGGTGATTACTATGTGTTATTTTTTAATAATTGATTCAAAGAAATTGATGGTATCGTTTATATCTTGCTGTTTTTGCTTTAATTGAGCTGGGCTAAGCTTTATCACTCTACGTCTAAGTCTAAAATCAGAGACTTTACGATGCCCACCAAATAAATGATGGTCTTTCCCAACACGCCAGTAAAAAACGGAATTCTCGGAAAGATAACCTTGGTCACTTTTTGGAAATTCTTTAGCTTCGAACGTGATGTTATCTATGATTTTGTTTGTGTTGATATCATAAATTCGAGCATCGATTAATCTTGTTTTATGTTCTAAGTAGATATTATCAATAACTCCATAACACTCAAGCTGTTTTTCGAAATATACAACTTTCTGACTTAGCAGAGCCCGAACTTTTTTGTCTAATTCAGCCTTGGCTTTAGTTAAAAGATCATTAATGGGTTTAGTGTAAGTTTCATCGGGAATAGTATCGATTTCAACCTCAACCATCCCTACATTAGATTGAGTCAAGAAGTAATTTTCTGAAAAAGTATTGTCCTTCATTAAATCTTTTGATAGGCCGTTATTTGGATTATCCTGATCACTTATGTCATAAACGGTCTGATTGGGCGTACTAATTGCTTCTTTTAAAACTTCGGTGCTGTTATTATTCGCTTGTTTCTTTTCCCAGCCATTTGAGTTAGTGAAGTTTTTAGGAAGTGATTTGATGCTTGAGGTATCCTCAAAAAAAGAATTACCTAGCTCGTTTGAGAATGAATCAGAAGCAGGATTTAATGCATATGTCATGATAATATGTTCCTCATGATATTTTCTGCTGTTTCGCGATTGTTTGTAATATCGGAAACGAAATTATTTATAAGCAAGTCTGGAAGTTGTTCTGTAAATTGTATTTCCTGCTCTTTAACAGATGCAATGTGATGGTTGTAGGAGAATAAAACACCATATTCCATTCCTGTGCTTTTATCACTAATGCCACTAATATCAAGATAGATTGTATCGAGGAATTTATTATCATCTATAGGTTTGACTTCTTTATCAGAATTATGATGAATGGCATTCTCAAATGCAATTCTGCAACGTGCCATACCTATATGTACATCAGGATTTCCTATTAAACCTGATTTACTAGCTTCGTAAAGTTTGCTTTTAGGAACTAATTCATCACCTACTTTATGATAATCTTCAAAACTGTTTACTTTAAATTTTATTTTAGTATTCATGCCTAAGCCATAGGTCTTGACAGTACCCATGACAGAAATAACTGAACTAACCATATCCACAAAATCTTGTTCTAGCCCGTTTTTAGCCAGTTTGAAATGAATTTTTTTGTCTGATGAAATAATTTCGAACCAACCAAAATCGCAACATATTGAATTATTGTTTATTGCTACGCTTGCTTGATCGCAATCATCTGAAGGAAGAATCTCATAGTGTTTAAACCAGTCAGGAGTGAGATTCATTTGGTTGACTGCGGCAACCCAAACAATGCTAGAGCTTTGTTCTTGGATAGAAAACTTCATAATCAGATAATCCGATGAGATGATTTAGAGATAACCTATTGATTCTAAGGTGTTTTTTTTGATGATAAATTCTAAGGTGATGGCTACCGCACACCTGCATAAATGCAAGTGAGCTCTTGTTTAAAAATTTTTTAAAATTATAGGCATCATTAATGTAAATTGTCTATCTGCACTTACACTATTGGGTCAATAGTTTGCATCAATTTGCATGTGAAATTTTCGTTTAAATTCATGGGAAGAGGTATAGCCAGCTTTACCTTCATGCTCATTTGCAACTGCATCAAGACCAATACCTTAAGCGTGCAGGCGAGGCGGGGATAGCACTGCGCGCCAGACGTGGTGACAGGATTTATTTTGCGCGTCTATGCGCGTCGTGGCGGCGCGCTGATGGATGCGGTCGGCTAATGAGGTGTTGGGGCAGTTGCGCCGCGTGTGCGGCGTCTGGCTTGCTCTGAGGGGATGCCGCCCGGAGGCGGCATTTTGGGCGGGTTTAGTCGGTATCGATGCCGTAATCCTTAAAGCGGATCACCTCCATCCCTAACCAATCATTAATCTCTTTGAAACGCTCCTGCAGCGGCGTCAGCTCGTTACGCACAAAGACCCGCGCCACCTTCTCGATATCGCCCATTGAGCCGATATTCTCGGGCTTGCCGCCCATGAGCTGGAACGGTACGCGGTGCGCATCGAGCAGGTCAGCGGCGCTCACCTTCTTGATGTTAAAAAAATCATCCTTCGTAGCGACTTCACTCAACGGCACGATCTTAATGCCGTCCGGTTTCCCGTTCGGAGCGTAGAAAAACAGGTTTTTGAAATTCCCGAGTCCTTTCGAGTCGCGCATCGCGGAGCGCAGCGCCTCGACGTCAGTGCTGCTTTGCGCCGCGTCGGTCACGTACATGATGTAACCCGCGTGCGCGCCGTTCTGATAATACTTGCGACGAAACAGCGTGGCGGATTCATTCAGCCAGGCTGAATTGAGCGCGCTAAGGTATTCAGGCATCCCGTAGAGCTCCTGATTGATATCGGGCTCCAGCAAATGGCACACCGAGCCGGGCGCGAACTGGTGCGGGTGAGTGAAGTCCGACACGTACCAGTAAACGCCATCCTCCACGCCACGGCGGGTATATTTGGCCGGGGAGGTTTCCAGCTTAAATAGCTGGCCGGTGACGCTCATGCGCTTCTCAAGATAGCCGTTAGCAAAGACCAGATAATCGAGCACAAGGCGGCTGAAATCCTGACGTGAAAGCAACGGATGCGGGATGTAGGTACTCGTCAGAATGTTGCGCTTCACGTAAATCGGGGAGCTGTGGTGCACGGCAGCGCGCAGGCTTTTCGCCAGCCCGGAGAAGTTGACCGGCGGCTCGTACCATTTGCCGTTATTGATGCACTCGACATAGTCGAGAATGTCGCGGCGATCCAGAACGGGTGACGGCTCGCCAAAGGTGAATGCCTCCATTTTTTGCGGTGCGCTGGCAGTCATGTTGGTCTGTTTTGGCTGTTTATTTTGGCGTTTTTTCATCTTAGTTAATGTCCAGAATTGAGCTTGATTGCATACCGCTACCTGCGGAAAGCGGCTCGTTTAACAGGGCGTGCATTGTCGCCCACGCGATATCTGCGTGGCTGGCTTCCTCACTGCGGCTGGCTTCATAGGTGGCGCTGCGGCCACTGCTGGTCATGGTTTTGCGGATAGCCATGAATGACTGAGTGATGTCGGTCGCACCGGCGTCATATTCCAGACACCCGCGTCGAATGGTGTCTTTTGCTTTCAGCACCATCGCCGTTTTCATTTCCGGCGTGTAACGGATGGCGCGTGCCGCCGGGAAGAATGAGCGCACAAGCTGGTAAACACCCTGGCCGATGCCGGTCGCATCGATGCCGATATAGTCGACGTTGTATTTTTCGGTCAGCGCCCGGATGGCCTCGGCCTGCGCGGCAAAATCCATGCCTTTCCACTGGTGACGCTCAAGAATGCGGAACTTGCCACCGGCAACCAGCGGCGGAGCCAGCACCGCACAGCCTGCGCTGTCGCCGGTGTGTGACGGGTCATAACCAATCCAGACAGGGCGCCAGTTAAACGGACGGTCGGCAAAGGGTTCGAAGTCCTCCCATTCTTCCATCGCATCGACCATGCAGCGCTGCAGCTCCTCGAACGGGAATACCGACGCTTTATCGTCGACGAACTCGCACATAAACAGGTTACGGAAGTCATCCGCGCTGTTTTCCTGCTTAAGCTGGTCGAGGTTAAACAGGGTGCACCCCCCGGCGAGCGCGTCCTCAATGGTGACAATCTGCCGCCACTGGCCGTCACCGCACAGCACTCCACCGGCAAGCGCCTGATGACTGATATCGATGTCGACACGTTCGTCGCGGTTGCTGCGGCCACGGTTAAACAGCTCGCCTGACCAGAACGGGTAAGCGCCGTGCGCCAGCGTCGACGGGGTCGAAAAATAGGTGGTGCGCAGGTGCGACTGCGAGGCCATGCCCGAGGCGACTTTGCGCAGCTTCTGGAAATTGGGTATCCAGAAAATTTCATCGACGTACAAATCCCCGTTGTGACTCTGCGCAGTGTTGGAATTGGTCCCGAGAAAAATCAGCTCAGCGCCATTGTTGCCGATGACGATCGGGTCGCCTGACAGATCGACATCAACCAGACGGGCAAAGGCGATGATGTACTTACGGAACACGTAAGCCTGCGTTTTACTGGCCGACAAAAATATCTGGTTTTGCCCGGTCTTAAGCGCGCGCAGGAGTGACTCACGCGCAAAGTAGAACGTCGCGCCAATCTGGCGGGATTTCAGGATGTGGCGGATGCGGTGCTCTAACCCCGCTTTATGCCAGCGGAGCTGATAGTCAAACGACTGGTCGAAGAAAATCTCTTCCAGCTTTTCAATCGCTTCATCACTGAAGAAATTGCGTTTCGGCTTTTTGCGATCCCCTTTGTTACGGCTGGCGATATTGGGGTTTAAATCCACCTCGTTTCCGGTCTGGCCGTAGCGGTTAATGCGCGCGAGCCGCTCCATCTGGCGCGACAAAAAATCCGCGACTTTGAAGTCATGCGCGGTCAGGTCTGGCTTAGCGTAGAGCTGGATAAGCCGCGCCTCTAATGTCGATTCCACGCGGTTAATCGGCGCGGTTTCTTCCCATCCATCCCGTTGTTTCCAGCTCTGCACGGTCGGGCGCTTGAGCTGCAGCATGTCGCAGATTTGCGGCACGGCGAACCCCTGCCAGTACAACAGCCGCGCCTGTCGTCGCGGGTCATTTAACACAGAAAGGTCAGTTGAAATGGTCATGCTTGCCTCGTTTTTGGTGTGACGTGGCAAGGCTAAGGAAATAGGGGGTTATTCGCGCTAAGTGACTGTTGTATCAGATCTAACAGGAGCGCAAACGGTGGCTGATGCGGGAAGGAGTCGGGAAACTAATCCCGACCCGAAAACCTAACATCAGGACACCTGAACAATGGCAAAGAAAGTTTCTAAATGGTTTCGCATCGGCGTCGAGGGTGACACCTGCGATGGCCGTGTCATCAGCGGCGATGATATTCAGGATATGGCTGACACGTTCGACCCGCGCGTCTACGGCTGCCGCATCAACCTCGAACATATCCGGGGGCTGATGCCTGACAGCCAGTTTAAACGTTATGGCGATGTGACCGAGCTTAAGGCGGAGATTATCAGCGATGGTTCTGCGCTCGATGGCAAAAAAGCGCTGTTTGGCAAAATCGCCCCGCTCGACGAGCTGGTCAGCATGGTGAAGGCCGGACAGAAGGTTTACACCTCCATGGAGATCCGCCCGAACTTTGCCAACAGCGGTAAATGTTACCTCGTTGGCCTTGCCGTCACCGATGACCCGGCAAGTCTCGGCACCGAATACCTCGAATTCTGCAGCCGCGCCGCGCAGAACCCGCTCGCCGGTAAAAAAGACCAGCCGGGCGATCTCTTCTCTGTGGCCTCACTGGCTGCGCTGGAATTTGAGGACGTTCCCGACACCATGCTCAACAGCCTAACCGATAAGGTCAGAGCCATTTTTGGCCGTAAGCAGGCCAGCGATGACGCCCGTTTCGCCGATGTGCATGAGGCGGTAACCACCGTTACCGAGCAGGTGCAAACCAATCTCAACGTCACCGACCAGCGCATCACCGAGCTGGAGACAGCTTTTGCTCAGCTTAAGCAGGACGTGACCAGCAAAGTCGATGAAAACGCGCAGGCGTTTACCTCACTGAAAAGCTCCCTCGACAGCACTGAAAGCCAGCGCCAGCCGCGCCGTGAGCTTTCAAAAGGCGGTACTGGCGACGAGCTGCTGACCAACTGCTGATAACCCGCCGGGCGTGCAGCCCGGCCTGATACCTAATACCCGAACAGGAATAACCATGCGTAAAGATACCCGCTTCAAATTTAATGCCTACCTGTCCCGCGTTGCGGAGCTGAACGGCGTTTCCACCGATGACGTGGCGAAGAAATTCACCGTCGAGCCGTCGGTCACGCAAACCCTGATGACCACGCTGCAGATGTCATCCGCGTTTCTGACCAAAATCAACATCGTGCCGGTCGACGAGCTGAAAGGCGAAAAGGTCGGGGTCGGCGTTAACGGTACGATTGCGAGCACCGCCGACACCGCCGGTGATAATGAGCGTAAGACCGCAGACTTTACCGCGCTGGAGTCCAATAAATACGAGTGCGCGCAGATTAACTTTGACTTCCATATCCGCTACAAACAGCTCGACCTGTGGGCGCGATTCCAGGACTTCCAGACCCGTATCCGCGACGCGATTATCAAGCGTCAGTCGCTCGATTTCATCATGGCGGGATTCAACGGCATCGAGCGCGCGGCGACGTCCGACCGCAAAAAGAATCCGATGCTGCAGGACGTGGCGACCGGCTGGCTGCAGAAGTACCGCAATGAAGCGCCAGCGCGCGTGATGTCAAAAATTACCGACGAGGAAGGGGCGGTGATTTCTGAAGTGATCCGCGTGGGTAAAAACGGCGACTATGCGAACCTCGACGCGCTGGTCATGGATGCCACCGGCAATCTGATTGACGAGATTTATCAGGACGGCCCGGAGCTGGTTGTTATCACCGGGCGTAAGCTGATGGCTGATAAATATTTCCCTATCGTTAACAAAGAGCAGGCAAACACCGAGTCGCTGGCCGCTGACATCATCATCAGCCAGAAGCGCATCGGCAACCTGCCAGCCGTGCGCGTGCCGTACTTCCCGGCTAATGCCCTGATGGTGACGCGTCTCGATAACCTGTCGATTTACTTCATGGATGACGCACACCGCCGCGCCATCATCGAAGAGCCGAAAAAAGACCGCGTCGAAAATTACGAGTCAATGAATATCGACTACGTGGTCGAGGCTTACGCCGCCGGGTGCCTGATTGAAAACATCACGCTCGGTGACTTCACCGCACCTGCTGCACCGAAAGGCGGGGAGTAAGCCATGACGAGTCCCGCAGCGCGTCACATGATGCGGGTCTCGGCCTCTGAAACAGCGCGGCGGGCTGCTGTCCCGCTGCGCAATGCAACTGCCTATGAGCAGATGCTCGTTAAGCTGGCCGCAGACAACCGCACGCTAAAACAAATCCGATCCAATGAGCGCAAGGCAGATAAAAAGCGTGAGCTGCTGCCGTTCTATCTGCCATGGGTGGCTGGCGTCCTCGCAAACGGCAAGGGCGCTCAGGATGACATCGTCATGACGGTCATGCTGTGGCGTCTCGATGCTGACGATATCGCCGGGGCGCTGGAAATTGCCCGTTACGCCATGACCTATGGCCTGACCATGCCGACCGGTCGACGTCCGACGCCTTACCTGCTGGCCGAAGAGGTGGCACTGGCCGCGCAGCGCCTGCTCGCTGCAAAACAGCCGGTCGAACTGGCGAACCTGCTCGACACCATTGCGCTGACTGAACGCGCTGACATGCCCGATATCGTGCGCGCGAAGCTGCACAAAATCACCGGCTATGTCCTGCGTGATGCGAATCAACTGCCCGAGGCGCTGGCGCACCTGCAACGTGCGATCCAGTTAGAACGCACAATCGGTGTGAAAAAGGATATCGAGCAGTTAGAGCGCCAGCTCAGGCCAAAACCCGAACCGGCACCGAAAACCAAAACGACTAAACCGCGCACGCGCAAACCTGCCGCCAAACCGGCGGCACGTCGCGGGCGTCCACCAAAGGCGGCAAAAGCCGCAGGTTAACCGAGCGCTCCCCGAGCCGGGCGGCACGCCGGTCAAAGCGGGTATCAATTGCCCTGACTGCGACCGGCGTCCACCGCCCACCTATTACCCGAGGTTGTCATGACGACGCTGATTATTGAGCAAAACAAAGAGCCGCAGGATGTGCCGGGCGTGGTGATACCGCCGCCGGGCGTGAGCGAGCCGGTAATCAAAAACACCCCGTTTTTTCCTGATGTTGATCCGAAGCGCGTGCGTGAGGAAATGCGGTTAGAGCAGACCGTTTCCCCTGTGCGCCTGCGCCGGGCAATTAAGACCGCCATCGCGGAGACGAACGCGGAGCTTGGCGAATGGCGCGAGCGTCAGCTCGATGCCGGTTACGCCACGCTGGCGGATGTCCCGACCGACAGGCTCGACGGCGAAAGTGTGCGTGTTTTCCACTACTTCAACGCCGTGTGTGCCATGACGACCGCCACGCTTTACGAGCGTTTTCGCGGCGTGGATGCGACCGCCAGAGGTGACAAAAAAGCCGACAGCATCGACAGCACTATCGATGAAATGTGGCGGGATATGCGCTGGTCTGTGGCGCGCATCCAGGACAAAGCACGCTGCATTGTGGGGCAAATCTGATGAAAGCGTATGCGCTACAGGGCGACACCCTCGACGCGATTTGTGTGCGGTACTACGGGCGCACCGAGGGCGTGGTCGAAACCGTCTTAGAAGCGAATCCCGGTCTGTCTGAGCTCGGCGTCATCCTGCCGCACGGCACGGCAATTGAACTGCCAGAGACCGACAGCGCGGCCAGAACCGAAACGGTGAATCTATGGGACTGAGTATGGAAAAAATCACCACGTTTATCGCCTACTGGCTGGCCGTTGCACTGGCGTACCTCGGTGCAATATCGCCCGAAAAGATGGCGTTATACGTGGGCGGCGGATGCGCCATTTTTACCGCGCTGACGAACTACTGGTTTAAGCGCAAGACGTACCTCTACCTGACATCGCTCGGACTCGATAAAGGGGCTATTCGTGAAATCAATCGTTAAAAAATGCAGTGTGGCCGCCGTGCTGGCGCTGGCAGCGCTGATGCCTGACTTTCGTCTGCTTAACACCTCGCCCGGGGGGCTGGCGCTGATTGCCGACCTCGAAGGTTGTCGCCTGACGCCTTACCAGTGCAGCGCGGGAGTGTGGACGTCGGGCATCGGCCACACTGCAGGCGTCGTGCCAAAGGGCGAAATCACCGAGCGGCAGGCGGCGGAGAACCTCGTCGCGGATGTGATGAACGTCGAGAAACGTCTGGCTGTATGCGCGCCGGTGAAAATGCCGCAGCACGTTTACGACGCGCTGGTCAGCTTCTCATTCAACGTGGGAACCGGAGCGGCCTGCCGGTCGACGCTGGTCTCGTTTATCAAACGCCAGCAATGGCTGCAGGCGTGCGACCAGCTCACCCGCTGGGTGTATGTAAATGGCGAAGTTAACAAAGGGCTGGAGAACCGCCGCGCGCGCGAGCGTGCTTACTGCCTGAGGGGGATTCAATGAAACTGATGTTGTTTTTACTGGTCGCGCTGATGGCGATTGTGCTCTGGCAGCGTCATGAAAACGGCAACCTGACGCGCTCGTTTGAACGGGCGAACAGGATCGCCACCGAACAAAAAAACGTGATCGGGATGCTGGAAAATCAGCTTTCCGTTTCTCAGGGAATTGCCAGGCGAAATGAAACCGCGCAGGTCAGTTTACGCGGCGAGCTGCTGGCCGCCGGTGCGATGGCCGTGCGGCGTGAAGAAACCATTACGAGGCTGATAAATGAGAATGAAACGTTACGCCGCTGGTATAGCGACAAGTTGCCTGATGTTGTGCGCAGGCTGCACACCCGCACCGGTTGCGCCTCCGCCGGTCATTGTTTACAGCGCCTGCCCGAAGGTGAGCTATTGCCCGATGCCGGGCAGCGACCCGGCCACTAATGGCGACCTGAGCGCCGATATTCGCAGGCTTGAGCACGCGCTCGCGGCCTGCGCGCTGCAGGTTGAAACCGTCAAAGACTGTCAGGATAAACTCGATGAAGAAAGCACGCAGCCTGCGCGAAGCGCTGATTAAAGCCGTTCCGCAGCTTGAAACAAACCCCGAGATGATGCGCATTTTTGCCGACGAGGGGAATATCGATGCGCGGCTCGCGGCCTCGCTGTCCCACGAGAAAATTTACACCCTGAATGTGATTGTGTGTGATTTTGTGGGCGACCCTGATCTGATTTTCGTGCCGGTGGCCGCATGGCTCAGGGAAAACCAGCCGGATATCTGTACGCTCGATGAGGGACGCAAAAAGGGCTACGGCTTCCAGTTGGATTTGAACAATGAGGATAGTGTCGATATCAGCATCAGCCTGCAGCTCACCGAGCGCACCATCATCAAGGAGGAAAACGGCGCGCTGCATGTTAGCTATGCCCCGGAGCCGCCACTGCCTGAGCCCGTCACTCGGCCGAAAGAGCTCTATATTAACGGCGAACTGGTGAGCAAATGGGATGAGTGACTTTAAGCCTTTTGACAACCAGCTCGCCGGGCTGCTTGCTGCCCTGTCACCCGCAGGGCGTCGCAAGCTTGCTGGTGACATTGCAAAGGAGCTGCGCAAGTCGCAACAGCAACGGATTAAACAGCAAAAAGCACCGGACGGCTCACCGTATCAGGCGCGAAAGCGTCAGCCTCTCAGGGCTAAGACCGGGCGGATTAAACGGGCGATGTTTCAGAAGCTGCGCACGAGCCGATACATGAAAGCCAGTGGTCGTGAAAACGGTGCTGTGGTGGAGTTTACCAGTAATGTGCAACGCATCGCGCGCGTCCATCAGCACGGCCTTAAAGACCGGCCAAACGCTCATGCTCATCTTGTTAAGTACCCTGAACGCCAATTACTTGGTTTGGGCGTGGAAGAAAAAAAACTTATTGAAGTGCTTGTGATTAGATATATTAGTAAACATTAGAGGGTTTAACTTATAAATCCTGTGTTTTAAGTATTCGTTAAGGAAGGGGCTTTTGGATGATGCATTCAGTAACTTGCTGGCTTGTTGATGGTTTATGAATGTTTTGATTTTAAGGTGATATGTTGGTTTTAAATTAACGTTGGGTTTATTTGGAGATTGAAAGTGACATTTTGGAATGATAGTTATCAAATTGAATTTGACATGATTAATAATTACATTCGTTCAGAGTGTGGTGATGTCGAAAAGATCCCTAATGATTTGGAAATGGTATCGGATGAGTATCTTGTTGATGCTGTTATTGCTCTTTCATGGACGTATTTTGGGAGGTTGTACGTTAACAGAAGGGATGAGCTTAACAAATGCACGCAATTTAATCAAAGACATCTCGAGGATAGAGCAAGGCCAAGTTTTGAGGAGATTAAATTAAATAAAATGTACTTTTTAAGCAACCTGTTGAGAGTTGTTTATGAGTATTACTTTTGGAATCAAGATTCGTACCGCACACCTTCTTTCATATCAACAAGAGTTTTAGAACGATTAGATAAATTAACTCCTTCCTCAGAATATAATGTTCAGTTCATATGGATTGAACGATCTCTTCCTTCAGCAATGATAATGGGGTTGCTAAAATCCAAAGATTTCGATGACATGAAAAAAATGGCTAATGATGTAAGCGGATATGAAGAGAAGTTTACTGCTCAAATTAACAGGGGGATCGAGATTGGAGGCGTGAAAATTGAACAATATAAAACAGATATTGGCATCCTAATAAATGAGGCTGAGAGTTCAAAGGGTGATTTACAAGGTTATTGTGATAAATTAACAGAATACAAAGGTGATTTTAATTTTGTTTTACTTAGCAAGGCATTTTCAAATTTACTAAGCGCCAAAAAAAATGAATTCAAAGAAAATTCGCGTGTGACAAGATATTTTATTTTTGTTTTAATATTGATTCCGGCCTTGGTTTTTTTGAATCATGTGTTTAATTTGTATGAAGTTAAGATTGACGTTACTGCAATTGCATATTACTTGCCGATATTTTCACTCGAGTTGTTGATTTTTTATTTTATGCGGTTGTATTACATTGAAGGTAAAGCGATTAAAACGCAAATGCTGCAAGTTGAGCAGAGGTTGAGTTTATGTGAATTTATACATGATTACGTAGAAACAAAAAATAAAAGCAGCGCCGATAAGGAATCATGGGTGCTATTTGAGAAGTTAATTTTTAGTCCTATTCAGCTTTCCTCTGAGAATATACCTTCTTTATTAGACGGGGCTGCAACGGTTGCGGAGTTGGCTGGCAAAGTTATTCCGAAAGACGGAAAGTAAACCTACTTTGTAGATGTTCTAAGTAAATTTTACTAAGGCTGGATTCAACTTATTAGCTAGGCTGTTGTTTCATACATCACAAAACCCCCCTCGATTGCCGCTGGCCTTGCCCGGCGGCATCCTTTCTCCATGAATAATCTAAATTCTCTGCAGGAAATCGCACGCGCGATCCGCAACCTTATCCGCACCGGCATCGTGACCGACGTCGACCACTACGAGGGGCTTTGTCGTGTCCAGACCGGCGGCATGGAAACTACCTGGCTGAACTGGCTTACCAGTCGCGCCGGTCGCTCGCGGGTGTGGTGGGCTCCATCCGTTGGCGAGCAAGTGCTTTTGCTGGCGATCGGCGGCGAACTCGATACGGCATTTGTGCTGCCCGGCATTTTCTCGGATGACCATCCCGCGCCGTCAGCCTCCCCTGATGCGCTTCACGTTTCCTTTCCTGACGGGGCGGTTATTGAGTACGAGCCCGAAAACGGCGCGCTCACTGTGTCAGGCATCAAAACCGCAGACGTCACCGCGTCTGAGTCCATAGCGGTCACCGTGCCGGTGGTGCTGGTGAAAGCGGAAACCCGTATCACGCTCGATACGCCCGAGGTGGTATGCACCAACAAGCTGACGACCGGCACGCTCGAAGTGCAGAAAGGCGGGAAGATGTCCGGGAACATTGAGCACACCGGCGGGACATTTACCTCAAACGGCGTGCAGGTGGATAACCACGACCACGGCGGCGTCGAACGGGGCGGAAGCTGGACGGAGGGTACTAAATGATAGTGCGTTATCTGGGAATGAACAGCCAGACCGGCCTCAGTATCTCTGAGGTCGAGCACATCAGGCAAAGCGTGCGCGACATTCTGGTTACGCCGGTTGGCTCGCGCGTCATGCGCCGTGAATACGGCTCGCTCCTGTCAGCACTGATTGACCAGCCGCAGACCCCGGCGCTGCGCCTGCAGATTATGGCCGCGTGTTATTCCGCGATCCAGAAATGGGAGCCGCGCGTCAGCCTGACGAGCATCACCTTTGAGCGGTCGGAGGATGACGGCGGGCTGTATGTCGACATCACCGGCACGCGCTCGGCCAGCGGCCAGCTCTTTTCCCTCACCATTCCACTGAGTTAAACGCTATGGCAATTGTTGACCTGAACCAGCTCGCCGCGCCCGATGTCGTGGAAATGCTGGACTATGAGACCATTCTCGCAGAGCGTAAGGCGACGCTCGTCTCGTTATATCCCGAGGAACAGCAGGAGGCCGTCGCGCGCACGCTGACACTCGAATCAGAGCCGATTGTGAAGCTGCTGCAGGAAAACGCCTACAGGGAAGTTATCTGGCGACAGCGCGTCAACGAGGCCGCGCGTGCGGTCATGCTGGCGTATGCAGAAGATGCCGACCTTGATCAGATAGGCGGAAATTATAACGTCGAGCGCCTTGTCATCACGCCTGCAGACGACACGACGTTTCCGCCCACGCCAGCTGTGATGGAGTCGAATACCGACTACCGCCTGCGCATTCAACAGGCTTTTGAGGGGCTGAGTACCGCAGGCTCAACCGGCTCATACCAGTTTCATGGCCGCAGCGCTGACGGGCGTGTCGCAGATATTTCCGTCATCAGTCCCGCGCCTGCGTGTGTGACCGTGTCTGTGCTGTCGCGTGAAAATAACGGCGTCGCCTCTGACGAGCTGCTCGCCATCGTGCGCACTGCGCTTAACGACGAGGACGTCCGGCCGGTTGCCGACCGCGTGACAGTGCAGTCAGCAAAAATTGTCGACTATAAAATCACCGCGTCGCTTTACCTTTACCCAGGTCCCGAAAGCGAGCCGGTGCTCAGTGCGGCAAAAACAAAGCTGCAGGCGTATATCAGCGCGCAGCACCGCCTCGGGCGTGACATCCGTAAATCTGCCATCTATGCAGCGCTACACGTCGAGGGCGTGCAGCGCGTCGAGCTGGCCGCGCCGGTGGCCGACATCGTGCTCGATGACACGCAGGCGTCATGGTGCAGCGAGTACAGCGTCACCATAGGGGGCAACGATGAATGACACCCGCCTGTTGCCGGTGGGCTCGTCACCGCTTGAGATCGCGGCGGCGCGCGCCTGCGCTGAAATCGAAAACACCCCCGTTCCCCTGCGCCGTCTCTGGAGCCCTGACGACTGCCCGGCAAACCTGCTGCCGTGGCTGGCGTGGGCGTTTTCCGTCGACCGGTGGGATGAGAGCTGGCCGGAGGACACAAAGCGGGAAGTGATCCGCGCGGCTTGGTTTATCCATGCGCACAAGGGGACGATTGGCGCAGTGCGCCGCGTGGTGGAGCCGCTCGGCTACCTGATTAACGTCTCTGAATGGTGGGAGACAAAGGACCCGCCCGGCACGTTTCGCCTCGATATCGGCGTGCTGGAGACCGGCATCACCGAGGAAATGTACTACGAAATGGAGCGGCTTATCGCCGATGCAAAGCCCGCCAGCCGCCATTTAATTGGCCTCAATATTATTCAGGACATCCCCGGCTACCTCTACACCGGCGCTCTGTCCTATGACGGCGACATCATCACGGTTTACCCCGGATAAGTGAGAGCACAGTGAGAGTGAAATACAAAACGGTCATCACCAAAGCCGGTGCAATCAAGCTGGCTGCAGCGACCCTCCCGAACGGGAAAAAGGTGAACCTGACGGCGATGGCCGTGGGTGACGGTGGCGGCACGCTGCCGGTGCCTGACCCGAACCAGACAAAACTCGTCAAAGAGGTCTGGCGTCACGCGCTGAACAAAATCAGCCAGGACAAAAAGAATAAAAATTACGTTGTGGCGGAACTGCTTATCCCGCCGGAGACCGGCGGTTTCTGGATGCGCGAGCTCGGGCTCTATGATGACACCGGCACGCTGATTGCGGTCGGCAACATGGC
Organism: Enterobacter hormaechei subsp. hoffmannii; assembly: GCF_001729745.1. Lineage (GTDB taxonomy): Bacteria > Pseudomonadota > Gammaproteobacteria > Enterobacterales > Enterobacteriaceae > Enterobacter > Enterobacter intestinihominis. The sequence continues at coordinate 2,450,987 of NZ_CP017186.1, read as the reverse complement.
CGAAAGCTACAAGCCTGCGCTGGCGGAGGGGTCAGGCCGCGCGCAGACCGTGCGTATGGTTATCATGGTGAGCGACATCGAGTCAGTGGAACTGACGATTGATACCTCAACGGTGATGGCAACGCAGGACTACGTCGACGACAAAATTGCTGAGCATGAGCAGTCCCGCCGCCATCCTGACGCCACGCTAACCGCAAAGGGCTTCACTCAGCTCAGCAGCGCGACCGACAGCGTGTCTGAGAGCGTCGCAGCGACACCGAAAGCGGTTAAGACGGCGTATGACCTTGCGAAAGGTAAATATACGGCTCAGGACGCCACCACGGCGCAAAAGGGTATCGTCCAGCTCAGCAGCGCGACCGACAGCACGTCTGAGAGCGTCGCAGCGACGCCGAAAGCGGTTAAGGCAGCGTATGACCTTGCGAAAGGTAAGTACACGGCTCAGGACGCCACAACGGCGCAAAAGGGTATCGTCCAGCTCAGCAGCGCGACCGACAGCACGTCTGAGGCGCTGGCTGCCACACCGAAAGCCGTTAAGGCCGCGAATGACAATGCAAGTGGTCGCGTTCCGTCAGGGCGCAAGGTCAATGGCCGGGCGCTGAGTACCGATATCAATATTACCGCGCAGGATATCTTTAACGGTCAGGCTGTGGGAATTGGTAATGCTGAGGATTTAAATGCCTACACCACGCCGGGACTGTATTACCAGCCAGCAAACGCGCAGGCGCAAACAGGGAGGAACTATCCAGAGGCTAACGCTGGTTCGCTGGAAGTTTATAAGCATGCTGGTATCACGCAGATTTACCGGATTTATAACAGCTCCCGCTCGTACATTCGTTCGCTCTACAGCGGGACGTGGTCTGGATGGGTTAAGCAGTATGACGCGGCCAATAAACCCACTCCTGCAGATATAGGCGCACTAGCCAGTAATGGTAACGCAGTATCAGCCACAAAATTACAGACGTCACGCACGATTGGTGGTGTTGCCTTTGACGGAACGGCGAACATTAATTTGCCGGGGGTGAATACCGGCGGGAACCAGAGCACGACAGGTAATGCGGCCACTGCAACCAAACTACAGACCGCGCGCACGATTGGTGGCGTTGCCTTTGACGGAACGGCAAACATTAATTTACCGGGGGTGAATACTGGCGGGAACCAGAGCACGACAGGTAATGCAGCCAGTGCAACCAGATTACAAACCGCACGCACTATTGCAGGCGTGTCATTTAACGGTACGGCAAATATCGCGATCCCTGCAGGTAATGTAGGCGCTTACACGAAAGCCGAATGTGATGCGCGATATGGGATTGTCAACGGTATCCGCCGGGGTGGTCAGCAAATCCGAAACCCGACTGATACGTGGTTTGATAACTGGGAATCACCTGCTGGCTGCGTAGTGACGGGAATTCAAATGAACGGCAGAAGTGATGGCCGCAAGCTCGGCGTTTATTTCCGTCAAATGCAGTACCTGAATAAACAAACTGGCGCATGGGTTAACCTTGGAGATTAGATATGGATACGTTTATTAATCCAGTTATTTATAAATATGAACATGCTGAAATAAACGGCGTAATGCGCACCGGACTCTATTTTCAGGATGTACATGGCCGGGACTGGTATGAAACCTTAATGGGCTGGAAAGGCGCGGTCTCTCTGGATGATGACGGGATTGTCATCGCTTATGAAAAGGATGTTTCGTATATGGGTATGGAGGAGGGGCGCGATGTCTACGAGGTCGATCCCCTGAACGTGCCAGATGATGTGTCAGGGAATTTCAAATACGCGGACGGCGTTTTTTATGATATCCGGCCTGATGCGGCAACGCTTGCCGAACAAACACAAAAGCAGCTCATTGAGGATGCGGGGCTTACCATTTCCGTTCTGCAGGGTGCCGTCGATGAGTCGATGGCTACTGATGCTGAAAAGGCCAACTTATCGGCGTGGAAGAGATACCGGGTATTACTATACAGGGTTGATACCAGTAAGCCCGAAGACATTGTATGGCCTGAGCCACCCTCGAAAAGCTAATAAAAAACCCGCGTTAAGCGGGTTTAGTCGTAGGGGCATTCTTCATAGTCATTTTCTGTTTCATCACCGGCAAACAGCCTGAGCCAGCAAAAGCCAAAGAGACACCATGCAGTCAGACCACCAACAATCCAGAGTAAAATTGTCATTCTCGCTCCCTCGTTAATGGCGCAACGATAGCGACAATATCCCTTCATTGATAATGGTTATCAGCGATCAATTAACCGTTATTGATCGCTGATAACGATCAATAACCCTTTCCTCACACGGCAACCGGTCACTGCGCGTTGTGCTGTCACTTCCACAACGGCCTTTCGTTTCTCACTCCTCACACACAACAGAAAATAGTCGCACCCCTTAACCACGGAGTTAAACAGATGGGCGACTATCATCACGGCGTCGAGGTCATCGAGATTAACGATGGCACGCGCACCATTTCCACCGTCTCGACGGCCATCATCGGCATGGTCTGCACGGCCAGCGATGCTGACGACTCAACATTCCCGCTTAATGAGCCGGTGTTGATTACCAGCGTGCAAAACGCCATCGTTAAAGCCGGTAAACTTGGCACCCTGTCAAAATCCCTGCAGGCCATTGCCGACCAGTGCAAGCCGGTCGTTGTGGTTGTGCGTGTTGCCGAAGGTATCGACGACCCGGAAGACCCGGAGGCGGCGCAGAAAGAGACCATTTCCAACATCATCGGCACCACCGACGAAAACGGCAAATACACCGGGCTTAAGGCGCTGCTGGCTGCAAAAACCGTCACCGGCGTTAAGCCGCGCATTCTCGCCGTGCCGGGGCTGGATTCTCAGGAAGTGGCGACCGCGCTCGCGGCGACCTGTCAGAGCCTGCGCGCGTTTGGCTATATCAGCGCGTGGGGCTGCAAGACCATTTCTGAAGCCATTGCCTACCGCGAGAATTTCAGCCAGCGCGAACTGATGGTCATTCACCCTGATTTTCTGGCATGGGACACCACGGCGAACGATACCGATATTGCATGGGCGACCGCCCGCGCGCTCGGCCTGCGCGCTAAAATCGACCAGGAGACCGGCTGGCACAAAACGCTGTCTAACGTCGGCGTGAATGGCGTCACCGGCGTCAGCGCCTCGGTCTCGTGGGATTTGCAGGAGAAAGCCACCGACGCAAACCTGCTTAATCAGGCTGGTGTCACCACGCTTATTCGTAACGACGGGTTTAAATTCTGGGGCAACCGTACCTGCTCAGATGACCCGCTTTTCCTGTTTGAAAACTACACTCGCACGGCGCAGGTGCTTGCCGACACGATGGCGGAGGCGCATGCGTGGGCGATTGATAAACCCGTCACCGCGACGCTTATCCGCGACATCGTCGCCGGTATGAATGCGAAATTCCGCGAGCTGAAAAACAACGGTTATATCGTTGACGGCTCCTGCTGGTACGACCCGGAGTCAAACAGCGTGGAAACGCTCAAGGCGGGGAAACTGTATATCGATTACGACTACACCCCCGTCCCGCCGCTGGAAAACCTGACCCTGCGCCAGCGCATCACCGATACCTATCTGGCGAACCTGTCAGACTCGGTCAACAGCTAAGGAGCTCAGAGCATGGCGTTACCACGCAAACTGAAATATCTGAACATGTTTAACGACGGTCTCAGCTACATGGGCGTCGTTGAATCCGTCACCCTGCCAAAGCTGACCCGTAAGCTTGAGAAATACCGTGGCGGCGGGATGCCGGGCTCGGTGTCGATTGACCTCGGCCTCGATGATGACGCGCTGTCGCTTGAGTGGACGCTCGGCGGTCTGCCTGATATCGAGCTGTGGGCGCAGTACGCGTCACCGGGCGCGGATAGCGTGCCGCTGCGTTTTACCGGCTCATACCAGCGCGATGACACCGGCGCAATTTCTGCCGTTGAGGTGGTCATGCGTGGCCGTCACAAAGAGTATGACGGCGGCGAAAACAAACAGGGCGAAAGCGGTACGACCAAAATCTCGACCGAGTGTACTTACTACCAGCTCACGATTGACGGCAAAGAGGTCATCGAGATTGACGTCATCAACATGGTGATGAAAGTCGACGGCGTCGACCGTCTGGCGGAACACCGTAAGGCCATCGGCCTGTAACCCCTTAACCGGTCAGTCAGGCTGGCCGCTCAGTTAACTTTGACGAGACCAACATCATGGAAAACATCAACGAAACCGAAAACTCAAACATTGTGATCCTCGATAACCCCATCATGCGCGGTGAGCAGAAAATCGAGCAGGTGACCGTCACAAAACCCAACGCGGGAACCCTGCGCGGTGTGAGTCTGGCCTCGCTGGCAAACTCTGACGTCGATGCGCTGATTAAGGTGCTGCCGCGCATGACGTACCCGGCGCTCACCGAGCATGAGGTCATGCGTCTGGAAGCGTCAGACCTGATTTTGTTCGCCGGTAAGGTGGTCGGTTTTTTGTCGCCATCTTCGGCTCGCTGACGTTCCCCGATAACCTTTCGGTCGATGACCTGATGGCGGATATCGCGGTGATTTTTCACTGGCCGCCATCAGAGCTTTATTCCCTGAGCGTGACCGAGCTCATCACATGGCGCGATAAGGCGCTGCAGCGAAGCGGAAACCACCATGAGCAATAACGTCAGACTTGAGGTGCTGCTTAACGCAGTAGACCGGGCAAGCCGACCGCTCAAAGCTATCCAGAACGCCAGTAAATCCCTTGCTGGCGATATCCGCACTTCTCAAAACAGCCTGCGCGATCTGAATGCGCAGGCGTCCCGAATTGACGGATTCAGGAAAGCGAGCGCACAGCTTGCCGTGACCGGTAAGTCGCTTAACAAAGCGAAACAGGAGGCCGCAGCGCTGGCCGTCCAGTTTAAAAACACCGAAAACCCCACTAACGCGCAGGCGCGCGCGATGGAGGCGGCAAAGAAATCCGCCGCTGACCTGCAGCTCAAATATAACGGGCTGAGGCAGTCGGTACAGCGCCAGCGCACCGAGCTCGCGCAGGCTGGCATAAACACCCGCACGCTGTCGGCGGATGAGCGCCGTCTGAAATCCAGCATCAGCGAAACAACCGCGCAGCTTAACCGGCAACGTGATGCACTGGCGCGCGTCAGTCAGCAACAGGCCAGACTCAGCGCGGTAAAAAGCCGCTATGAATCCGGGCAACAGCTCGCCGCCGGTGCGCGTAATGCCGGGATGGTGGGCGTCGGGGTGGCGACCGCCGGGCTTTATGGTGCGTCACGCTTTATTGCGCCGGGTATCGGTTTTGATAAGCAGATGTCAGGCACGCAGGCGATCCTCGGGCTTGATAAGGGCGACGATAAGCTCGCGGCCATTCGTCAACAGGCGCGTGATATCGGTGCGACAACCGCCTTTTCGCCGGGGGATGTAGCGCGCACGCAGACCACGCTCGCACGCTCGGGCTATAACGCCGATGACGTGCTGGCTGCGACCGGTTCGACCGTAAACCTGAGCCTCGCGGCCGACGTGGATATCGCAGAAGCCGCCGACATTATCACTAACATGCAGTCGGCATTTAACCTGCCGACCACCGAGATTGAGCGTGTCGCGGATGTGATGACGAAAGGCTTTACGTCATCAAACACCGGCCTCGTCGAGCTGGGCGAGGCGATGAAATATGTTGCGCCAATTGCCGAGGCTGCAGGGGCGAGCATCGAAGACACGACCGCCATGCTCGGCATTCTGGCTGATAACGGGATTAAAGGCTCGATGGCCGGTACGGGCGCGAGTGCCATTTTCAACCGTCTGCAGGCTCCTATGGGTAAGGCCGTTGAGGCCATTTCAGAATTAGGCGTGAAAACCCGAGACTCAAAAGGGAACATGCTGCCGGTCGAGAAAATCCTCAAAGATATTCACAAGTCCTTTGCGAAAAACAAACTCGGTACGGCGGAGCAGGGCGAATACCTGAAAGTCATCTTTGGTGAAGAGGCCATGAAGGGGGCGATTAAACTCGTCGCCGCTGCCGGTGATGGCTCGCTCGACAATAAGCGCCAGCAAATCCGGGATTCTCAAGGCACGACCGAGCACATTGCGAAAATCCAGACGGACAACCTCGACGGCGATCTGAAAAACCTGCAGTCGGCATGGGAAGACCTGCAGATTGAGGTTTTCGAAAAAGAAGATTCAGCACTGCGCCGCCTGACGGTTTCCGCGACCAACTGGCTCGGCAAGGTGGCTGCATGGGCTAAAGCGAATCCAGAACTGACGCAAACCCTGTTTAACCTTGTCGCCGGTGGGCTGGCACTGGTTGGGGTGCTCGGCGGGATTGGTCTGATTGCATGGCCTGTCATTGCAGGGATAAACGCGATTATCGCTGCTGCTGGCATGCTGAGCGTCGTTTTCACTACTGCCGGAAGTGCCATTGTCGCGGCATTAGGGGCAATCAGTCTGCCGGTGGTCGCTGTGGTCGCTGCCGTGGTGGCCGGTGCGCTGCTCATCCGTAAATACTGGGAGCCCATCAGCACATTCTTCTCGGGCGTGGTGGAGGGGCTTAAAGCGGCCTTTGCGCCGGTGGCTGAAATCTTCTCGCCGCTCGCGCCGGTGTTTGATTCCATCATTGAAAAACTGCGCGGGGTCTGGCAGTGGTTCACTAAGCTGATAGCGCCGGTTAAGGCAACGCAGGAGACGCTCGACAGCTGCAAAAATGCGGGGGTGTTGTTCGGTAAGGCACTGGCCGACGCGCTGATGTTACCGCTCAATAGTTTTAACAAACTGCGCGGCGGCGTTAACTGGTTACTGGAGAAGCTCGGGGTAATCAATAAAGAGTCGAGCGACCTTGACCAGAAAGCCGCAAAAGCCAATGCCGCAACGGGATCGGGTAAAGAGTCCGCTATCAGACCAACGCCGTTATTTGGCGATTCTCAGTGGTATCACCCTGTGCCGGTTCCTGCCGGGAAGACCTACGTAGACCAGAGCAAGCCAGAATATAACATCACCCTACATGGTGGCATCGCACCGGGTACAGACCTTGACCGGCAGCTCCGCGAAGCTGTCGAAAGACTCGACCAGCAAAACCGTGCGCGTCAGCGCTCAAGTATGCGTCACGATGGATGAGGGCTAAAGCATGTTAATGGTTTTAGGTTTATTTGTGTTTGAACGACGTACGCTGCAGCATCAGTCAATGCAGTATTCGAAAGAGTACCGCTGGGCGTCAAATGACCGCACCGGCAAACCCCCGGCCTATCAGTTTCTCGGGGAGGGGGAAACCTCGCGCACGCTGTCGGGCGTGCTGTACCCGGAAATCACCGGCGGCCGTCTGTCACTGACCGCCATCGAGCTGATGGCCGACGAAGGTAGGGCGTGGCCGCTGATTGACGGAACGGGCATGATCCACGGCATGTATGTCATCGATAAGGTGAGCCATACGCACAGCGAATTATTCAGCGACGGCGCGGCCAGAAAAATCGAGTTTAGCCTCTCGCTGAAACGGGTCGATGAGTCGCTCGCGGCAATTTACGGCGACCTGAAAACGCAGGCTGACAATCTGGTCACGTCTGCCGGTAACTGGCTGGGAGGGCTGGCGGGATGATTACGGGTATGAATATTCAGGCTGGTGCAAAGATTGCCCCGGCATTTATGCTCAAGCAGGATAACGAAGATATTACGCAGGATTTTAGCGACAGGCTAATCAGCCTGACCATGACAGACAATCGCGGATTCGAGGCCGACCAGCTCGATATCGAGCTCGATGACGCCGACGGGCAAATTGCACTGCCCCCGCGTGGCGCAACGTTAACGCTGTGGCTTGGCTGGCAGGATAGCGCCCTGATAAAAAAAGGCACCTTTACGGTCGATGAAATCGAGCACCGGGGCGCGCCTGATATGCTGACCATCCGGGGGCGCAGCGCTGATTTTCGCGGGTCGCTGAACTCCCGCAGGGAACAGTCATGGCACGGCACCACGCTCGGCGTCATTGTTGAGACCATCGCGGCGCGCAATAAACTGGAGGCCAGCGTGGCCGACACGCTGAAAGCGATCCCAGTACCTCACATTGACCAGACTCAGGAATCCGACGCGGTGTTTCTTTCCCGTTTGGCTGACCTTAACGGTGCGGCGGTGTCGGTAAAAGCGGGAAAACTGCTGCTCCTGAAAGCCGGGAGCGGCATGACGGCCAGTGGCAGGACCATTCCGCTGATGACCTTAGAGCGCGGCGACGGCGACCGGCACCAGTTTGCGATTGCTGACCGCGAAGCCTATACCGGCGTTACGGCTAAATGGCTGCACACCAAAGACCCGAAGCCGCAAAAGCAAAAGGTCAAGCTTAAGCGTAAGCCCAAAGAGCAGCACTTACGCGCGCTGCAGCACCCAAAGGCCACCAAAGCCACGGCAAAGCCCAAAGCTAAAAAGGAGCAGGAAGCGCGCGAGGGCGAGTACATGGTCGGTGAGTCTGACAACGTACTGGAGCTCACGACCATCTACGCGACAAAGGCGCAGGCCATGCGCGCTGCTCAGGCAAAGTGGGACAAGTTACAGCGAGGGGTTGCGGAGTTTTCAATCTCGCTGGCGTTTGGCCGTGCTGATTTATTTCCTGAAACGCCTGTGGCGGTTAGAGGCTTTAAGCGCGTTATAGACGAGCAGGCTTGGATAATCAGTCGGGTGGTGCATAACCTTAACGGGAACGGCTACACGACGGGCTTAGAGCTTGAGGTTAAGGTTTCGGATGTGGAGTATGAAAGCGAGGAGTTAAATCAATAATTATGATTTAAGTGTTTGTTATGCAAGGATTTAATGGTTAAAATTAGCGCATCGGAAATTAAAAGAGGTGCTCGCCATGTTTCACTGTCCAAAATGCCACTTTGCTGCACACGCTCGCACTAGCCGCTATTTCTCTGACACGACCAAAGAGCGTTATCATCAGTGCACAAATATCAACTGCAGTAGCACATTTGTCACTTCTGAAACGGTCGAACGCTTTATCGTTTCCCCAGGTGAGGTAGTGCCTGCACCTCCGCATCCGACAACGTCAGGCCAGCAACAGATTCACTGGCAGTGACCAAAAGATAGCCCCGCAACTGCGGGGCTTTTTCATAATCTAATTGAGGCGCTGAACTTAACTCTATGACTTTACAAAGTATGCCAAAGAGGCATTGCAATCATACGACAAGTCAAGTTTGCGGCAATTTAATTGAAAGAAAATTGTTTTTATAATCATAACGTTAAAAAGAAATTATTCATTTCAAGTCAGTTCGGGTCAACTATTAATTGATTAATCCTCTACCCTTAAAAAAAGATTCAATTTCATCAAATTCCTCTTGGGGCATATCTGCAATCTTTTCAGAACATGCGTCTGCAAAAGTAGCCTTTTTGGATTTCTGCATTTGATCAAATGGATTCTGAACGTTTCCTCCTCGAGGAGAGTATTTAACTATATCGTCCTCGATTGCTACGACTACGCGCTCTTGATTGTTAGGAGTTTTGTAAACTCCACCAACAGTAATTTCGCTTTCATTGATAGACATGTTAATCAATCCTTTTTAAATCGGGGAATTTCGAGTTATACATTAACTCCCATCAAGAAAAAATGAAACAATACAATCTGATAAGATTGCTCTTGAGATTAATGTTGGGGTCGACAACACATTTTTAGTAAATGATAGTTAGTAATCGCCCTCTCGCTGGTATAGCAACTCTCTGATTTTTACACATTTCACTGAGATTTATGTGCATTGACCATTCCTCTTTTTTCATCACAACATAAAGACAAAAACCCCGCAAATGCGGGGCTTCAATGTCAATGTGGTCAATGTGTGGACATTGAATGAAATAAATCCTTTTATTTCATTGCGTTAAAGCGTTTCAAAAAGCTCCTGAGGGAGCCTTTCATTTCAGAACACTTTTTTATACGGGCGAACCGCGACTTTCTCGTACACGCCGGCTGCGACGTACGGGTCTGCTTCTGCCCAGGCCTGCGCGGCTTCCAGAGATTCAAACTCGGCAATCACCGTGGAGCCGGTAAAACCCGCCGCGCCCGGATCGTTGCTGTCAACGGCAGGCATCGGGCCTGCGGTCAGCAACCGACCTTCATCCTGTAGCAGCTGTAAACGCGCCAGATGGGCAGGGCGAACGGAAAGACGTTTTTCCAGAGAATCAGGTACATCTTCAGCGTAAATCACATAAAGCACGGCAAAGCTCCTTAACCGGTAAAAGTGACATTTACGTTATGTGAAAGCACAAATGACTGCAATGTAAAGATAATAACAATGTTAAAACCCTGATCTGGATGCCCCTTTTTTGCCCTCTTATACGCTTAAATTGCGCCAGGACAAAGTGTCTTATTGAATATGATTGCTATTTGCATTTAAAATCGAGGTTCGGTTTTTTAACGTTGATGATTATGACTTCGATGACCCTTGATTTACCTCGCCGCTTTCCATGGCCGACGCTGCTTTCCGTCGTTATTCACGGTGCTGTCGTGGCGGGTCTGCTCTATACCTCGGTTCATCAGGTTATTGAAATGCCAGCGCCAGCGCAGCCAATTTCTGTGACCATGGTATCGCCCGCGGATCTTGAACCGCCGCAGGTTGCGCCGCCGCCGCCACAGCCCGTTGTTGAACCCGAGCCGGAACCCGAGCCGATTCCTGAACCGCCAAAAGAAGCGCCGGTGGTGATCCATAAGCCAGAGCCGAAACCTAAGCCGAAGCCAAAACCCAAGCCGGTCAAAAAGGTGGAAGAGCGTCCGAAACGCGAAGTGCGTCCGGTTGAGCCACGCACCACGCAGCTGGTTGAAAATGCCGCCCCGTCACGTCCGCTGATGAGTAACACCACGACCGCGACAAAACCGACGGTAACGGCGCCAGCGGGCCCGCGCGCGCTGAGCCGTAACCAGCCGCAGTATCCGGCACGTGCTCAGGCGTTACGTATTGAAGGGCGTGTACGGGTGAAATTCGACGTTACGGCTGATGGACGTGTGGATAACGTGGAAATCCTGTCCGCACAGCCGGCGAATATGTTTGAACGCGAAGTTAAATCGGCCATGCGCAGGTGGCGTTATGAAGCCGGTAAACCCGGCAATGGGTTGATTGTAAATATTGTCTTCCGCCTGAACGGCGGGGCACAGATGGAATAAAAGAAGCCTCCGCAAGGAGGCTTTTTTTTTACCTGAGGATCAGCTCCGTGGGAGCTGGCGGGGCTTACCGTCGCTATCCACTGCCACGTAGATGAACAGGGCCTCCGTCGCCTTATAGCGCTGACCAATCGGTTCAGAAGAGACTTTTTTCACCCATACTTCAATGTTAATGGAGATAGACGTATTGCCGCGTTTTACGCAGCGTGCGTAACAGCACACCACGTCCCCCACCGCGACAGGGCGCAGGAAGGTCATGCCATCGACCCGGACGGTTACCACGCGCCCGTGTGCAATCTCTTTTGCCAGGATTGCACCGCCCATATCCATCTGCGACATTAACCAGCCGCCAAAAATATCGCCATTGGCATTCGTATCCGCAGGCATTGCCAGTGTGCGTAAAACCAGTTCGCCCTGTGGGGCGTCATTTGTTGTCATTGTTTTTAAACTCGTAACTGAAGACTTCAGGCGGGATGCTACTATGATTTCTGGCTGGAGAGAATAGGGTTAGCGCCCGCAGCGCGGGCGCCTGAAGGTCAGAAGGACATGGTTACGCCAGCGTAATAGGCGCGGCCCGGTTCGTTATAGGTAGATGCACCGTCATTTTCACGGTAAATCTGCTTGTCAAAGAGGTTGCTGATGCCGGCATTCAGGCGCAGGTTTTTGGTCAGCTGATAGTTACTGCCGATACCCACGATGGAATACGCGCCGATCTCTCTGTTGGACATCGCATTTTCCTCTTTGCGGATTTCAGCGTTTTCTCTGGGCTTCTGGCGGCCGTACATCGTCCAGCTTACGTTGGCTGAAAGCTTGCTGTTAACCTCCCAGTCCAGCATGGTGTTGACGGTATATTTGGGGATAATCGACAGCGGATTACCGGTGTCTTTACTTTCAGACTGAATCATATACGTCGCATTAGTACGCCAGGTTAGCGTGTCGCGAATAACAGGGACGGTGAGGTTGCCTTCCAGCCCTTCAACAACGGCCTTACCACCGTTCTCCCATTGCAGGATATTTGCGCCGCTGCTTGTCTGCCCCAGCACGTCCGTTCCTGAAACGATCTTGTTTTGGTAATCATTGCGGAACCAGGTAATTCCAGCCTCGTAGCCTTCCAGGGCAAAGGCCAGGCCGATCTCTTTGTTCACGCTGATTTCCGGATCCAGATCCGGGTTACCTAACAGATAACAGCTTCCTTCGGAAACGTTATTCGGGCAGCCATTACCGCGGGTGGAAAGCAGATAGCCTTCGCTGGATTGATACAGGTTTGGCGCTTTAAATACCCGAGCGATACCCGCTTTAACCTTGAACATGTCACTCAAATCCTGAGAGAGGTTCAGGCTCGGACTCCAGTTGCTGCCAAATTGATTGTGATAATCAAAGCGGAGCCCTGGGATCAGGTTGGTGCCCTGACGCGCTTCAATATTGTCCTCAAGATAGATGCCGGTGAGGTCAGCGCTGTTTTTGCTGTTGCGCTCAGAAGCCGTGCCGGGAACGCCGTTAATCACTTCTCCCGACACATTTGTCGACTGCATTGAGGCCGGATCGTTCAGTTCATCACGGTTCCATTCTGCACCCACGGTTAGCGTCTGTTCTACCAGCCAGAAGAAAGGAATGTTCAGTTCACCCGTTGAACGGTATGACTCCAGCCGGCTGGTATCGTATTTATCGCTATTGATCATCCCTTCAACTTTGCCCGTAGAGCCTTCTTCCAGTCGGGTGTTGTTGGTCTTTTCATAATAAACCCCGAACTTTGACTGACCCCAGTCCCAGATGCCGTTGTGCGTAATGCCATAAGACTGGCGGTACATTCGGTTGGTTTCGTGTCCATACAGGGACGACACCAGACCGTCAGGGCTGACGTTGCTGTTGCTGTATTGAGTATCACCCGCGTAGATATTGCCCTGGCGGCTGTAGCTGTAGTCGAAATCGATAATCTGCTGTGGCGTGAGTTTCCAGGAGAGCAGGGCATTAATGTCCTTGTTACGTACGCCCTCTCGCCCGGCGGCGTAAGAGCCGTTTTGCGCGGTGTTGATGTCCTGAGCATCTGCGTCGGTTTTGTTGATGTTCCCGTACAGGCGCATCGTTAACGCATCGCCCGCGAGGGGGCCGCTCAGATCAAAATTAGCGCGTTTCGTCGCCCCCTCTTTATCATTTTCAGGCTGGTTAGTGTACAGGGAGAGGGAGCCGTGCCAGTCGTTGGACGGGCGTTTGGTAATGATGTTGACGACGCCGCCGGCAGCCCCCGAACCATAGCGGGCGGCAGCTGGTCCCCGGAGCACTTCAATACGCTCAACCATCTCTGGCGGAACCCAGTTGGTGTCCCCGCGGGTGTCGCGCTCCCCGCGCCAGCTGTAGCGCACCGAGTTACGTGACGTCACCGGCACACCGTCAATCAGAATCAGCGTGTTCTCTGGCCCCATACCGCGGATGTCGATCTGACGGTTGTTACCACGACTGCCTGTCGCGCTGTTTCCGGTGAGGTTAACCCCGGGCATTTTGCGAATAATTTCCGAAAGATCGTTAACCGGTGGATCCTTTTCTATGTCCTTTGCCGTGATGATGGAAACCCCCGGCTGTTGCTTTAGGGCCTCTTCAGCGGTTGCCTGAACGACCATTGTTTCACCATCGGCGAGAGGATCTTCCGCTGCGTGCGCGCTCTGGTATAGCGTTGAAAGAATGGCGAGTGTAAGTGTAGCCGGGGCAAATCTTATTATGTTATTCATCAACTCATTTCCATTTGTTAAAAATGCGATGAAGAATATTAATGATAGTGATTCTCATTACAATAAAGCGACAGCAATCTCCATAAAATCTTCATGATTCAGACATTTTCGCAGGAAGGTTGTGGAGAAAAGGGAAGGCGGGAAAAGAGGCCAGACCGCGTGACGATCTGGCCAGAAGGATCAGTGCTTGTCATCCTGCGGCATGTGGCGATAAATATAAACGCCGCTGAGCAGGGTGAAGATAAGGGTCAGCGCCGTCAGGCCAAACACCTTGAAGTTGACCCAGATATTCTGCGGCAGCCAGAATGCGATATAGATATTCGCCAGACCACACAGAATAAAAAATAGCGCCCAGGCGATATTCAGACGCCCCCACACAGCCTGCGGCAGCGTCAGTTCTTTCCCCAGCATGCGCTGGATCAGCGGCTTCTTCATCACCCACTGGCTGATGAGCAGCGCGCCCGCAAACAGGCCGTAAATCACTGTGACCTTCCATTTGATAAATTCATCATTGTGGAAGAACAACGTCAGACCACCAAACACCGCCACCATCAGGAAAGTGATGAGCGCCATCTTTTCAACTTTGCGATAGCGAACCCAGCTGTAAATCAGCACCACAGCCGTTGCCACAATCAACGCCAGCGTGCCGGCATAGATGTCGTACAACTTATAAAAAGCGAAAAATACGATCAGCGGTAAAAAATCAAGAAACTGCTTCATTCTGCGATCCCGGTTACTGACGAATTAACATGTACAGGCGGAACAAATAGACCAGCAGTACAGCTGAAATCAGATTGCTCAGCGTATTGGCGACAACCGCGCCGACGTTTGGCGTTAATACCGCAAAATTCGGCGCAAACAGCAACAGTAGAGTCTTGGCCAGCAACCAGCTGATAACGGCCGGGGCGACCAGACGCATATTCGCCCACGCGAGCCTTATACTGCTGCGCATGGCGGTGAAAATACCCATTTTGTCCTGCACAACCATTACTGGCGCAAATGAAAGCACGATAGCCAGCAGCACGCCCGGAACGACAACCAACATTATCCCCATCTGGACCAGCAGCGTAGTCAGGAAGATGAGGATAAACAGTTTCGGCAGCACCGGAGCACTGGCCCCGATGGCACGTAACGCGCTGACGCGTTGGCCGGCAGACACCAGCTGGATCATCAGCAACACGCCACCCGCCAGAATGGCGTTGCCGATTAGCCCCGAGAAGGTAGATGCCGCAGATGCACGCAGCAAGATTTGCTGTTGCTCTGGCGTCATATTCTGCACAAGGTCAAATAACCCTGCGCTGCCTGCAAGATGATCCCCCTGGCTCAGCGAGGCAATCTGTTCATCACTGGGTGAGAACGCATGACCCAGCACCACCGTAATAAAGGCGCACAACAACGCGATCAGTAAAAAAGTAACGAACTGATTGCGGAAAAAATTTCCCGTGTCACGGTAGACAGACTTCGCCGTGATAGACATGCACTCTCCTTGAGTATTGCAGGTGTTAATTAGCCGGCAATTGTACACCGGATAACACGCTGGTGGCAGCATCAAGGCTTGTATGGAAAAGCATATCTTTGTAAAGCGGCGGTAATCCATAGCGGGCGCGGGCGCGATTGCATGCCTCATTGACCTGTCCATCCTCTCCCGACATCGCGAAAGTGCGGCACGGGCTGGGGCGATCCGCGTAAATGGAACAGCGGGTGGATACCCCAGGTTCACCTTGCAGTGCCACACAGCGGCTCTGTTTTTGGTTGGTGCCGCGCATGCAACGCAGGAAAGGGGGCAAGGGTTCAGTGAGATCAACCGGAACGGTGCCGCCGCCATCGCTGGCTTCAGCCCAGTAGAAAGAGACTCGAAAATACGCACAACAGGCTCCGCACGTCATGCACGGGTTATGATCACTCATGGCACACCTGCAAAAGTAGAACGCATCAAATCAGATTGTGAGAGCGATAAATTATCCAGCCGCTACAGGAAGCGCAAGAGAGGAAAAACAGAAAATTTTTTAACTGTGAAATGCCAAAAATTGACGCGGTAACAACTTATTGCTTTATGAGGCGTCACCAAAAATTAACCTAGATCAATGAATGTTAACTTACTGGTTTTAATGTGATCTGTGTTAGATCACTTATTACTCATTTGTGAGTATATTCTCCTCCGCAATTAAAACCACAACGATGGAGCGGATATGAAAAAATTAGCGGTGGCAGCCCTTATCTTAAGCAGTCTCTCTGGCGGCGCGTACGCGCATGAAGCAGGTGAATTCTTTATTCGTGCCGGTTCGGCAACGGTGCGTCCAACGGAAGGTTCCGACAATGTACTGGGTATGGGCGGGTTTAGCGTCAGCAATAACACCCAGTTAGGCCTGACATTCACGTATATGGCTACGGATAACATTGGCGTTGAGCTTCTGGCCGCCACGCCATTCCGTCACCGCGTCGGTTTAGGGCCGACCGGGGACATTGCTACGGTGCACCATTTACCACCAACCCTGATGGCGCAGTGGTACTTCGGCGATTCCAGTAGCAAGTTACGCCCTTATATTGGTGCAGGCGTTAACTACACCACCTTCTTTGATGAGAAATTTAACGATACCGGTAAAGAGGCTGGGCTATCCGATCTCAGCCTGAAAGACTCGTGGGGCATGGCGGGGCAGGTTGGTCTGGATTATCTGATTAACCGTGACTGGCTGATCAACGCCTCGGTCTGGTATATGGACATTGATACAGACGTGCGCTTTAAAGCTGGCGGTGAGCAGCAGAGTATCAGTACCCGTCTGGATCCGTGGGTATTTATGTTCTCAGCAGGTTATCGTTTCTGACAGAAGATATATCCCCGGTCAGCCGGGGATTGCTGTATGGTGGTTGTTCCACATACCTGGCTGGAGGGGATATCCCCAACATCAAATTTGAGTGTCCCGTTTGTGCAGGTAAACAGTTTCAGTTCACGACGTTCAGCCCAGCACATAGCCTACCTCACGGTGCTATCTGTTCCGTTTGCGGAACACGTCTCACCACTCATTCATGCCTGCCGAAACTCAGACGACGACGGTGGCCAAAGCCAGTAAACTAGATAAGGCCTCTGAGAGGCCTTTTTCGATCGTGAAATCACTTCTGAATTAAATAACGAATCGTTGGTCCGTCCTGCTGGATATCCAGCACGGTATAGCCGTGATTTTTGGCATCAAGCGGAATGTTATTGATCGACTGGGGGCAATCGCTCACCACTTCCAGAATTTCACCTTTCTTAAGCTGCGGTAACGCCTCAAGCGTGGCAACGGCCGGGTAAGGGCAGGGTTCACCCACCATATCGAGACGATAATCAGGCACGATCTCTTTCATGCGGCATTCTCCTGAGTTTCAGTTTTGAGGGGGGCACGCCGGAAGAAGCGCTTTTCTTGCGCAATAACCAGTAAGAAGGCGATAAGCAGCAGGGCGTAGGTCACCATGAGCCCCCCGACTGGACCAAAGGTATTCAGCAAATTGACCTTGTCCCAGTTGGTTGCCAGTACTGGAGAGACGTCATCCCAGTAGTACGCCAGGAGGGTTGAGCCAATCACGTTACCCAGACCAACCCACCAGTAATGCACCTGGCCTTCCACGGCGCGATACATCCAGCCAGTTTCACACCCGCCCGCCAGCACGATGCCAAAACCAAACAGCAGCCCGCCAATGACCGCATTAGGACCGGCCCACATGATTTTCGGCTCAACGCCGAGCTGAACATAGCTAAAGATCCCGATCGCGCTCACGGCCATCCCGGCAATAATGGCTTTCGCCATCATGGTACGTCCGGTGATCCACATATCGCGAAACGCGGAGGTAAAGCAGATCTGCGCGCGTTCAATCAGCAGACCAAAGCCGACGCCGAACAGCATGGCCAGACCGAGTTTGGGCTGATTCATCGCCGTGCAAATCGCCCAGGCAACCATAGCAAAAAAGACCAGCATACCGAGGCGGAAGCGACGACGCGCCTGATCGGGTTTTTGCGTTAACGGAGATGCAGCGCTAACTTTCGTCATTTTCACCGGAATGCGGAACAGTGGCAGCAGGGTGAACTTTGCACCGAAATATGAGCCTATGGCGGTGGCGACGGCAAAGAACCAGGCATGCAGCGAGAACTGCGGAATACCGGTAAAGAACGCGGCCAGATTACAGCCCATCGCCAGGCGGGCGCCAAACCCGGCAATGATACCGCCGACCACGGCCTGCATAATGCGGATGCGGTTTTTCGGCATGCGCAACTTAACGTTGTTGGCCCACAGCGCGGCCGCAAAACATCCGCCAAACATGCCAATGATCATCATCCCGTCGATGCGGGTCAGCGGTGAGCCATCAAGATGGATCAGTTTGAAGTAACCCCACTCTTCGGCATGAACGCCTGCCAGCTGTAATAGCTGCCCACCCCAGCGGGTAAACTCGCCCGTAACAGCCCAGAAGGTGCCGGTAATGCCGAAATAATAGGTAGAGAGAATGCCTGCCGCGATAACGGCCGGAACAGGTGACCAGAACTTAACCATGTAAGTCTGTTTGAAGGAATGCCAGGACATGAATAACCTCTGAACTCAGAAGGGTAACGCTAAAAAGAGCCCAGATCATACGCTTACGCGAACGTTTGAAAAGTCATTCACACCGAAAATATCGACAGGATCAATTTTGACCTGCTTCTTTCAGGAAGAGAGAAGGGAAAACCGCCTGACGCCGGGGCCAGACGGTGTTAACGGTTACGCCTTGTGTGTGGCCGCTTTCATGGATGTGACGAATGCGTGTAACTCAGCCAGCATCTGCTCTGGCTTATCCACATTCTTCTCGATGATTTTCACGATAGCCGAACCGGAAATGGCCCCGGCGGCTTTCGCGTCAATCGCCGCAGTAACCTGATCCGGAGAGGAAATCCCAAAGCCCTGAAGCGGCGGCGCAGCATGGTATTCTGCCAGCTTCTCCACCAGATGATGCAGCGGAAGCGCGGCTTTGTTTTCCGCACCGGTGACGCCCGCACGGGAGAGCAGGTAGGTGTAACCCCGTCCGTAAGAGGCAATCTGGCGCAACAGATCGTCATCGGCATTCGGTGGACAGATGAAAATCGGCGCGACGTTGTGGCGCATCGCCGCCTGACGGAACGGCGCAGACTCTTCAACGGGCACGTCAGCCACCAGCACGGAGTCAACGCCCACGCGGGCGCACTCTGCGTAAAACGCATCAATACCGCGGCTGAACACCAGGTTGGCGTACATCAGCAGGCCGATCGGAATGGTCGGGTGCTTCTGGCGGATCGCCGCCAGCATTTCGAAGCACTGGCCCGGCGTCACGCCCGCAGCAAACGCGCGAAGCGTCGCGTTCTGGATGGTCGGGCCATCCGCCAGCGGATCGGAGAACGGAATCCCCAATTCCAGCGCGTCGGCACCGGCGTCAATCAGGGTATCGATAATCTTCAGCGACAGCTCCGGACCGGGGTCGCCCAGCGTCACGAAGGGAACGAAAGCGCCTTCCTGGCGGGCTTTCAGTTGTGCAAATGCGTTGTCGTAGCGTTCCATCAGATTTCCCCTCGTGCTTTCAGAATATCGTGAACGGTGAAAATATCTTTGTCACCGCGACCGGAAAGGTTTACCACCAGCAGTTGCTCTTTTTCCGGGTTTTCCTTCATCATTTTCAGCGCGTGTGCCAGCGCGTGGGAAGACTCCAGCGCCGGGATGATCCCTTCATTGCGGCACAGGGTTTTGAAGGCCTCCAGCGCTTCGTCATCAGTGATGGAGACATAATCTGCGCGGCCGGTGCTGTTGAGGAACGCGTGCTGCGGCCCTACGGACGGGAAATCCAGCCCGGCTGAAATTGAGTAAGACTCCTCAATCTGCCCTTCATCGGTCTGCATCATCGGGGCCTTCATGCCGAAATAGATCCCCACGCGGCCATGCTTCAGCGGCGCACCGTGCTCACCCGTTTCAATGCCGTGGCCGGCAGGCTCAACGCCAATCAGCCCAACGCTGGTTTCGTCGATAAAATCGGCAAACATGCCGATGGCGTTAGATCCGCCGCCAACGCAGGCGATTACCGCATCCGGCAGGCGACCCTCTTTTTCGAGGATCTGCGCTTTAGTCTCTTCACCGATCATGCGCTGGAATTCACGCACGATGGTCGGGAACGGGTGCGGGCCTGCCGCGGTACCGAGCATGTAGTGGGCGGTTTCGTAGCTGCCAGACCAGTCGCGCAGCGCTTCATTACAGGCATCTTTCAGCGTGGCAGAACCGCTGTGTACAGGGATCACTTCCGCCCCCATCAGACGCATACGGAACACGTTAGGCGACTGGCGTTCAACGTCTTTCGCCCCCATATAGATGCGGCACTTCAGGCCGAGCAGGGCGCTGGCGAGGGCAGAGGCCACGCCGTGCTGGCCTGCGCCGGTTTCGGCGATAATTTCGGTTTTACCCATACGTTTGGCGAGCAGAGCCTGGCCAAGCACCTGATTAGTTTTATGCGCGCCGCCGTGCAGCAGATCTTCACGTTTAAGGTAGAGCGTGGTTCTGGTGCCTTCGGTCAGGTTGCGGCATTTGGTCAGTGCCGTCGGACGACCGGCGTAGTTTTTCAGCAGGTCAGTAAACTCCGCCTGAAACGCCGGATCTTTCTGCGCGCTCACGAACGCTTCTTCCAGCTGGCGCAGCGCGGGCATCAGGATTTGTGGGACGTACATCCCACCAAACTCACCAAAATACGGGTTAAGTAATGTCGTCATCTTCTCTTCCTTAATATGCACGTAGAGTTTTAAATACCGATGCCAGCTTGCTGGCGTCTTTTATGCCCGGTTGGGACTCTACGCCTGAATTGAAATCGAGGCCGGCGCAGCCGGTTTTGGCTGCTTCCACACAGTTATCGGGGCTTAATCCCCCCGCCAGCAGGACATTGTCCAGCACTTCGCCACGCAGCAGTGACCAGTCGAAACGCTGCCCCGTGCCGCCCTGGCCGTTGTCGAGCACGTATTTATCAACATGCGTAAGGTTACGCGCGGGCAGTATGGCGCCAACGCTTTGCGCTTTCCAGATCTGAACCTGAGGTGCCAGAACATGTCGCAGAGCATCGATGTATGTCTGATCTTCATCGCCATGTAGCTGAACCGCGCTCAGGGATAACGCGTCCGCTTTCGCCGCAACGTCGTTAATATCCGCATTGCGGAACACGCCCACGTAGCTCAGTGGCGCAGCCGCAATCACCTTGCGCGCCTGTTCTTCATTAACGGCGCGAGGAGAGGACTCAACAAAGATCAGACCACCATAGATTGCGCCCGCCTCATACGCGGCCTGCGCATCCTGTTCACGGGTCAGGCCGCAAACTTTGTTCTCACCCAGCAGCACGCGGCGCACGGCCGCATTAAGATCGTCGTGTTCCATCATCGCGGAACCGATCAGGAAACCGTTGGCAAAGTGGCTGAGTTCGCGCACCTGAGCGTAGCTGTTGATTCCGGATTCGCTGATCACCGTGACGCCCGCACCCAGACGCGGCGCAAGCTGGCGCGTACGGTTGAGGTCAATCGACAGGTCGCGCAGGTCGCGGTTGTTAATGCCGACCACTTTGGCTTCCAGCGCGATGGCGCGCTCCAGCTCCTCTTCGTTGCTCACTTCGGTAAGCACGCCCATATTCAGGCTGTGCGCGACGGCGGAGAGCTGGCGGTACTGTTCGTCATCCAGCACGGAGAGCATCAGCAGGCAGGCATCGGCCTGGTAAAAGCGCGCCAGCCAGATCTGATACGGGTCGATAATAAAGTCTTTGCACAGAATCGGCTGCGGCGCGATGCCGCTGACTACGGGCAGAAAATCGAAGCTGCCCTGGAAATATTTCTCATCCGTCAGCACAGAAATGGCAGACGCATGATGCTTGTAGATACCGGCAATACGCGCCGGGTCGAAATCGTCACGGATCACGCCTTTGGACGGAGACGCTTTTTTACACTCCAGAATAAACGCGGTACGCGCGCCCTGGAGGGCATCATAGAAACGACGGCTGCTCGGAACGACGTCATTCTGAAAACTGGCGAGCGGCTGCTGTTGCTTACGGGCTTCCACCCAGATGGCCTTATCGGCGACGATTTTCGCTAAAACGGTCTGCATTATTTACCCTCTTGCCGCAAGTGCGGTAACGCGATCGTAAGCTGCACCGGAGCGCAGTACGTCCAGAACTTTTTGGGCGTTGGCTTTCAGATCTTCCTCGCCATGTAAACGCATCAGCATGGCTACGTTGGCCGCCACGGCGGCCTCATGGGCGGCCTCACCTTTACCTTGTAATAAGCGCGTGAGAATGTCACGGTTTTCTTCCGGCGTGCCGCCCGCCAGGGCGTCCTGATGGTACGGGGTCAACCCGAAGTCAGCGGCCTCAAGCTGATAGTTCAGCACTTCGCCGTTATTCAGTTCGGCCACCAGCGTGGGCGCATGCAGGGAAACTTCATCCATCCCGCCGCTGTGTACCACGGCGGCGCGTTGGTAACCGAGGACGCGCAGCGTCTCCGCAATCGGCAGGACCAGCTCCGGACTGTAAACGCCAATCAGCGCCAGCGGCGGGTGCGCCGGGTTAATGAGTGGACCGAGCACATTAAACAGCGTCCGGGTTTTAAGCTGCTGGCGAACGGGCATAGCGTGGCGGAAACCGGTGTGATACTTCGGCGCAAACAGGAAACAGACGCCCAGGTCATCCAGCGCTTCACGGGAACGCTCGGCGTTCATGTCCAGATTGATACCGAAAGCCGCCAGCAGGTCGGACGATCCGGAACGGCTGGACACGCTGCGGTTGCCGTGCTTCGCCACTTTCAGTCCGCATGCCGCCGCCACAAAGGCGCTGGCGGTCGAAATATTGATGCTGTTGCTGCCGTCGCCACCGGTCCCAACGATATCGGCAAACGGATAGTCCGGGCGCGGGAACGGGGCGGCATTTTCCAGCAGCGCGGTTGCCGCACCGGCGATCTCCTGCGGGCTTTCGCCGCGCACTTTCATGCTCACCAGCGCAGCGGCCAGCTGCTCAGGCTTCAGCTCGCCGCGCACGACGGCGGAGAAAAGCTGGTGGCTCTCCTGCTGGCTCAGGGTCTGGGCCTGATACAGTTTTTCCAAAATCGGTTGCAGGGTGTTGGTCTGCTCCAGCTTTTGCAGCGCCCAGTTGAGCGTTTGCTCCAGCAGGCGCGCGCCGTTAGACGTCAGGATAGATTCCGGGTGGAACTGCATCCCGCAGACGCGATCCGCATCGTGACGCACCGCCATCACCATCCCTTCAAACGAGGCGTTAATCGTCAGCCCGGCCGGAATATTGCTGCCGACCAGCGAGTGGTAACGCGCTACCGGAAGCGGGTTCGGCAGACCGGCAAACATCGCCTGACCGTCATGTTCAATGCTTGACGCTTTACCATGCAGGATCTCCCCCGCCTGACCCACGTAACCACCGTAGGCTTCGACAATCGCCTGGTGGCCGAGGCAGATGCCGATAATCGGCAGCTTGCCGCGCATACGGGTCAACAGCTCAGGCATACAGCCCGCTTCGCTCGGTGCGCCTGGCCCCGGGGAGAGCATCAGCACCGGGTTTTGCATGGTCGCCAGACGGTCAATCAGCGTCTGGGCCGGAACGTGGTTGCGATAGATAACGACGTTGTGTCCATTCGCACGCAGCTGATCTGCCAGGTTGTAGGTAAAGGAGTCGATATTATCGAGCAGCAGAATGTCAGCCATCAGAAAATCTCCTGTGCATGGTGTGCGGTAGCAATGGCGCGCAGTACCGCGCGCGCTTTACTGCGGGTTTCGTCGGCTTCCGACTGCGGAACAGAATCCAGCACAATCCCGGCCCCGGCCTGGACGGTAGCAATGCCGTCCTCAACGTAGGCGGAGCGGATCACGATGCAGGTATCGAGGTCACCGTGAGCGGTGAAATAGCCCACCGCGCCACCATAGCTGCCGCGACGGCGGCCTTCAGCTTCGGCAATCAGCTGCATGGCGCGGACTTTCGGCGCGCCGCTCAACGTGCCCATGTTCATGCAGGCGCGGTAGGCGTGCAGGACGTCGAGGTCGTGGCGCAGCTCACCCACCACGCGGGATACCAGGTGCATGACGAAGGAGTAGCGGTCGACTTTGGTCAGGTCTGCCACATATCGGCTGCCCGGCGTACAAATACGCGCCAGGTCGTTACGCGCCAGGTCAACCAGCATCAGGTGTTCGGAGAGCTCTTTGTGGTCGGTACGCATTTCCAGTTCGATGCGGCTGTCGAGATCGCGGTCCAGGGAGCCATCGGCACGACGGCCGCGTGGACGGGTTCCCGCTATCGGGTAGATCTCAATCTGGCGGCTGGTGGCGTCGTACTTTAGGGAGCTTTCCGGTGACGCGCCGAACAGAGTGAAATCATTGTCCTGCATAAAGAACATGTACGGGCTTGGGTTGCTCTTTTTCAGCACATCGTAAGCCGCCAGCGGCGACGGGCAGGGCAGTGAAAAGCGACGGGACGGCACCACCTGGAAAATCTCCCCGGCACGAATCGCTTTTTGCATCTGACGCACCACCGCGCCGTACTGATCGTCGGTCTGACTCACCTCGCAGGTCATCTTTTCAACACGCTGCACCGGGAGCGCGGGCGGTGCTTCTGACATCTGCTGTTGCAGTTGGCCGATGCGCTGCGCGAGGCGATTTTTCTCAGACACAGATGGCGTGAACAGGCTTGCCTGAATGCGGGTGTATTTTTTCTGATGGTCGATCACCAGCAGGGTTTCGGCCAGGTAGAAGCAGTAGTCCGGGCAGCGGTTACCCTGCTCGGTTTCCGGTAAATCTTCAAAGCCAGCAACCAGGTCGTAAGCAAACAGCCCGCCAAAGAACATTGCTTCGCGCTCATCTTCCGGCACAATGACCAGATTTTGCAGCAGACGGAAGGCGTCGAAAACGGAGAGTGAGCAGAGGCGGGCATCTTCATCCAGCAACTGGCTTACCGGCGGGAAATGCAGAATTCGCAGGTCCGGATGACCCTCATTTTCAATGCCTGAAGGCAGAGCCGCATCCAGCAGCGGCAGCAGCGACGCGCCATTCTCGGATAACGCCTTAATAGTGACAGTGTCACCCGATGCGGTGATGCGCAGCGCGCTGTCAACCAGCAGCAGGCTTTTGAGATCGTCCTTGCTGTCGATATCAGCAGATTCCAGCAGCAGCGTCGCAGGACGTGCACCGCACACCTGATGAAAGAGCGCGGTAGGGTTATGGCGATAGGCCGCTTCGCAGGTCAGCAGTTCGAGGTGGGGTTTGGCTGTTTGCATGTTGTTATTCTCATATTCTGTTCAAAAAAAAGCCCGCTTGGGAGCGGGCCGGGTATCTGTTTGCTTTTCGCAGACGCGTGACACTGCCCGAAGATCAGGAAGTACGCCACCAACCGTGCAGAGCGAAATGTGCTGTCATTTTCAGATACCTTTCTCGTGTGAACTTGCGTACTAGTTAACTAGTTCGATGGCGTGTTGTCAACCCCTGATTTCAGTATTTCGCGGTAAGTCGGTATCATAGGTGCTTCGGATGTCTCCAGACTGTTATGGGAAGTGCTTTGAGCGATACCACCTACGCCGTAATTTATGATTTACACAGCCATACGCAGGCTTCAGATGGCCTGCTGACGCCCGAAGCCCTGGTCCATCGCGCCGTTGAAATGCGTGTCGGCACGCTGGCAATAACCGATCACGACACAACAGACGCCATCCCCGCCGCGCGCGCCGAGATTGCCCGAAGCGGGCTGGCGCTAAATCTGGTGCCCGGGGTCGAGATCTCCACGCTCTGGGAAAACCACGAAATTCATATCGTTGGCCTGAATATTGATACAGAACATCCGGCAATGTGCGCATTTTTGCAAGAACAAAAAGCACGACGCAATCAACGCGCGGAGTTGATAGGCGAACGTCTTGAGAAGGCGCATATCCCCGGTGCGTTGGAAGGTGCGCGCAAGCTGGCGAACGGTGGGGCGGTCACGCGCGGCCATTTCGCCCGTTTTCTGGTTGACGCCGGTAAAGCGACGACCATGGCGAATGTGTTTAAAAAATATCTTGCGCGCGGGAAAACCGGATACGTTCCTCCCCAGTGGTGTACAATAAAACAAGCTATTGATGTGATTCATCATTCTGGTGGTAAGGCCGTATTGGCCCATCCGGGGCGGTATAATCTTTCTGCTAAATGGCTGAAAAGGCTGCTGGCCCACTTTGCCGAATCCGGCGGTGAGGCGATGGAAGTTGCCCAGTGTCAGCAGGCACCCAATGAGCGTTCGCAGCTCGCGACCTACGCCCGTCAGTTTGGCCTGCTTGGGTCACAGGGTTCAGATTTCCATCAGCCCTGCGCGTGGATTGAACTGGGGCGCAAGCTCTGGTTACCCGCTGGCGTTGAGCCCGTCTGGCAACTCTGGGAACAGCCACAGCAAATTGAAGAGAGGGAAGTATGAGTCAGTTTTTCTATATCCATCCGGATAACCCACAGCCACGTCTGATTAATCAGGCTGTGGAAATCGTCCGTAAAGGCGGCGTTATTGTCTACCCAACCGATTCTGGCTACGCGCTGGGCTGTAAAATCGAAGATAAAGGGGCGATGGAGCGCATCTGTCGCATCCGCCAGCTGCCGGACGGCCACAACTTCACCCTGATGTGTCGCGATCTCTCTGAGCTGTCGACCTATGCGTATGTCGACAACGTGGCCTTTCGCCTGATCAAAAACAACACGCCGGGAAACTACACCTTCATTCTGAAAGGGACAAAAGAGGTGCCGCGTCGTCTGTTGCAGGAAAAACGTAAAACCATCGGCATGCGCGTGCCGTCGAACCCGATTGCCCAGGCGCTGCTGGAAACCCTCGGCGAGCCGATGCTGTCTACCTCGCTGATGCTGCCGGGCAGTGAGTTTACCGAGTCCGACCCGGAAGAGATCAAAGATCGTCTGGAGAAAGTGGTGGAGCTGATTATTCATGGCGGCTATCTAGGCCAGCAACCGACCACCGTGGTGGATCTCACCGAAGACGCGCCAGAAGTGATTCGTGAAGGCGTGGGCGATGTTAAGCCTTTCTTGTAAGGGTGTAAGCAGATATACTACGCGGCCATCAAAGCAGGGCGTTGCCCTGTTTTTGACCTGATTCGACGCCTGTGAAGGCGACACCTGAGGAAGCTCAATGAGCGAGAAGTTACAGAAAGTGCTGGCGCGTGCCGGCCACGGTTCGCGCCGTGAAATCGAAGCCATTATTGAAGCAGGCCGCGTGAGTGTGGACGGTAAAATCGCCACACTCGGTGACCGCGTTGAAATCGTACCGGGGCTGAAGATCCGCATTGACGGCCATCTTATCTCCGTGAAAGAGTCCGCTGAACAGATCTGCCGCGTGCTGGCTTACTACAAGCCGGAAGGCGAACTGTGTACCCGCAACGATCCGGAAGGCCGCCCGACGGTGTTCGACCGTCTGCCAAAACTGCGTGGCGCCCGCTGGATTGCCGTAGGGCGTCTGGACGTGAATACCTGTGGCCTGCTGCTGTTCACCACCGATGGTGAACTGGCAAACCGCCTGATGCACCCAAGTCGTGAAGTGGAACGTGAATACGCCGTGCGCGTCTTCGGTCAGGTTGATGAGAACAAACTGCGCGATCTGTCGCGTGGCGTTCAGCTGGAAGACGGCCCAGCGGCGTTCAAAACCATCAAGTTTACCGGTGGTGAAGGCATTAACCAGTGGTACAACGTTACCCTGACAGAGGGACGTAACCGCGAGGTGCGTCGTCTGTGGGAAGCGGTCGGTGTCCAGGTAAGCCGTTTGATTCGTGTCCGCTATGGCGACATCCTGCTGCCGAAAGGCCTGCCACGTGGCGGCTATACCGAGCTGGATCTGACGCAAACCAACTACTTGCGCGATCTGGTTGGCCTGACGCCAGAAACCACATCGAAAGTGGCGGTAGAGAAAGATCGTCGTCGTATGAAGGCGAATCAGATCCGCCGTGCGGTTAAACGTCACAGCCAGGTCAGCAGCAATCGCCGCTCTGGCAGTCGTAATAACAACGGTTAATCTAAAAGCCCGGTGAATATACCGGGCTTTTTTCTTCAGTAATCAATCCCTATTTGCGCTTTGATACCCGCATCGAACGCATGCTTAACCGGACGCAGCTCGCTGATGGTATCGGCCAGCTCCAGAATGTCCCGATGACACCCGCGCCCCGTGACGATCGCCGTCTGGTGTGCAGGGCGGTTCCTGAGGGCCTCCAGCACGGCTTCCAGCGGCAGGTAGTCATAGGCCACCATATACGTGATCTCATCCAGCAACACCATGTTCAGCGACGGGTCAGAGAGCATTCTTTTGGCATGCTCCCAGACGGCGAGGCAGGCTGCGGTATCTGTTTCCCGGTTCTGGGTATCCCAGGTAAAACCGGTCGCCATCACCTGAAACTCAACGCCATGCGGTTCGAGCAGATTACGCTCGCCGTTGGGCCATTCACCCTTGATAAACTGGATCACGCCCACTTTCTGACCGTGCCCGACTGCGCGGGTGGCGGTCCCAAATGCGGCGGTGGTTTTGCCTTTGCCGTTGCCGGTGAACACGATGAGGATCCCGCGCTCGTCCTGAGCGGCCGCCACGCGTGCATCAACCTGTTCTTTGAGACGCTGCTGGCGCTGCTGATGACGGTCTTCACTCATTGCGATATCCCCGGTTTGCGGCCTGGCTGAGCATCGAATGTCATTCCGGTTTTACGACGGCTGTCGTCACCCATTAGCCACAGGTAAAGAGGCATAATATCGGCCGGGGTTTTAAGCTTTTGCGGATCTTCTGTCGGGAACGCGCTGGCACGCATTTTAGTGCGCGTACCGCCAGGGTTAATACAGTTAACCCGCAGATGGCGGTTTTGATACTCTTCGGCCAGCACCTGCATCATTCCTTCGGTGGCAAATTTTGAGGCGGCGTAAGCCCCCCAGTTCGCACGACCCTGACGCCCCACGCTGGAGGAGGTAAACACCAGCGAACCGGAATCTGAGTTAAGTAATAAAGGAAGCAAGGCCTGGGTCAGGAAAAACGTCCCATTGACGTTAACCTGCATCACCTGCTGCCAAATCTCCGGATCCTGTTCATCCATCGGGCGCACTTCGCCCAGTAACCCCGCGTTGTGTAGTACGCCGTCCAGACGCGAATAATGCGTACTAATGCGCTGGGCAAGGGCCTGACATGACGCTGACGTACAGGTCAGCAGATCGAGCGTATACCAGGGCGTGGGGGTACCGCCTGCGTTTTCGATTTCACGGGCAACGGCTTTGAGCTTTTCTTCATTACGTCCCAGCAGAATAAGGCTCGCACCGTATTCAGAATAAGTCAGCGCCGCTTCGCGACCAATCCCGTCGCTGGCACCGGTAACCAGAATGATGCGGTTCTGTAGAAGGTTTTTTTGTGGCTGATAATGCACGGTGGCTCCTCAGGCGCATTGGGCGTGACTTGCACCTTTATTTATGACTTTTCGGCTTTATGCCCGAAACCGCGTCAGAATTCAATCAGTCTACAGGACAGAACGCTGGGAAATTAACAATTTGCAAAGATTTAAACCAGAAACGGGGGATTCCTGAAGCCGCCTCGCAGAGCTAATGTCCAGAGCGAGACGCCTGCGCAGGGCTGTTGTACACTGGCGTGAAAGATTCGTGGTTAAATCAAGGTGGAACGCGTGGAATTACTTTCTCAGTATGGGTTGTTTTTGGCCAAAATCGCGACGGTGGTTATTGCTGTCGCGGTGATTGCCGTCCTGATTGTCAACCTGACGCAGCGTAAGCGTCAGCGTGGTGAGTTACGCATTACCCGCCTGAGCGAGCAGTATAAAGAGATGCGGGAAGAGATGTCTCTGGCGCTGCTTGACGATCATCAACAGAAGCTGTGGCTAAAAGCCCAGAAGAAAAAACATAAGCAGGACGCCAAAGCCGCGAAGGCGAAAGCTAAGCTCGCCACGCCACAGGCTGACGCAAAACCGCGCGTCTATGTGCTCGATTTTAAAGGTAGCATGGATGCGCATGAAGTCTCCTCTCTGCGTGAGGAAGTGACCGCGGTGCTGGCCGTGGCGACAGCCCAGGATCAGGTGGTGGTACGCCTTGAAAGCCCGGGCGGCGTAGTGCATGGGTATGGACTGGCGGCTTCGCAGTTACAACGTCTGCGGGATAAACAGATCCCGCTCACCGTGGCGGTAGATAAGGTCGCGGCGAGTGGCGGCTATATGATGGCGTGCGTGGCGGATAAAATCGTCGCAGCACCGTTCTCCATTATCGGCTCGATTGGGGTGGTTGCGCAGATCCCTAACTTCAATCGTTTCCTGAAAAATAAAGAGATCGACATCGAATTGCATACGGCGGGTCAGTACAAACGTACGCTAACGCTGCTCGGCGAAAATACCGAAGAGGGACGGCAGAAGTTCCGGGAAGATCTGAACGAAACCCACCATCTGTTCAAGGATTTCGTGCACCGCATGCGCCCAACGCTGGACATTGAGCAGGTGGCTACGGGCGAACACTGGTACGGCACGCAGGCGCAGGAGAAAGGGCTGGTGGATGAAGTGGGTACCAGCGACGACCTCCTGCTCAACCTGATGGAAGGTCGTGAGCTGGTGGGGGTGCGCTTCACCCGACGTAAGCGCCTGCTCGACCGTTTAACCAATAGTGCGGCAGAAAGCGCGGATCGCCTGCTGATACGCTGGTT
The DNA here is from genome assembly GCF_001729745.1 of Enterobacter hormaechei subsp. hoffmannii. GTDB lineage: Bacteria > Pseudomonadota > Gammaproteobacteria > Enterobacterales > Enterobacteriaceae > Enterobacter > Enterobacter intestinihominis. Next base: position 2,420,521 of record NZ_CP017186.1, on the reverse strand, counting down.
GCAGCGCGGACAAAAGCCGCTGCTGTAAAGAAAAACGCGAGGCAGATGCCTCGCGTTTTCGTTTTAATCGACCAGGTGGTACTTCTCTGAGAGGGTATGCGCCAGGTATTTAAACATGTTAAACACGGCGGTGCTTTTCGGGGTTGGTAACCCTTGTTCATCAAGGAAGTATTCACCGCTGAACACCAGCACGCCATTACGTTGTTCCACGCCAGTCGCTTCAATCCCCGCCAGGGTGTCTTCATGGTCGCGAATGAGTTTGTTTGCTTCGATAAGCAGTGAAGCTCGGTCAATGGGTTGGGTCGTATTCTGCATATTCCACTCCTTAAACAGTGACAATAGTCTACGCCTGGGTCGCTTCGGGGGCAAATTTTCCCTGCTATCCACGGGTATAAGGAACAGGGGCTGGCTGGCGGGATTTGCTTTTGCATGCTAATAAAGTTGCGTAACGAATTTTATCAGGTACAGTGTGCGCTTTCGTCATTCTGGCAACAGAATTGCTTGACATTCGACCGGGAATTCGTCACGAATGAACTTTGATGTGAGAAAAATACCCGAAAACTCAATGACCTGGATGTCGCCATACTGACGTTCGGTAAGACAAAGGGGTTGATATCCCCTGACGACGTCGCAATATCAATGGCTCGTCGTCAGCGGAAGGGAAATCAACGTGCGGCGTATTCCTGGAAGAATTAAATTAGGTAAAGGTGAATATGGGTAAAGCTCTCGTCATCGTTGAGTCCCCGGCAAAAGCCAAAACGATCAATAAATATCTGGGCAATGACTACGTGGTTAAGTCCAGCGTTGGTCACATTCGCGATTTGCCGACAAGTGGCTCAGCCAGCAAAAAGAGCGCAGACTCTACCTCCACCAAAGGGGCTAAAAAGCCTAAAAAGGATGAACGTAGCGCGCTTGTCAACCGCATGGGTGTTAACCCATGGCACAACTGGGATGCACAATACGAAGTGCTGCCAGGCAAAGAAAAAGTCGTTAACGAGCTGAAGCAGCTTGCTGAAAAAGCAGACCACATTTATCTCGCAACCGACCTTGACCGCGAAGGGGAGGCCATCGCATGGCACCTGCGGGAAGTGATTGGGGGTGATGACAAACGCTACAGCCGTGTAGTGTTTAACGAAATTACAAAGAATGCGATTCGTCAGGCGTTTGAAAAGCCGGGTGAACTGAATATCGACCGTGTTAACGCTCAGCAGGCGCGTCGCTTTATGGACCGCGTTGTAGGTTACATGGTTTCGCCGTTGCTGTGGAAAAAGGTCGCTCGCGGCCTGTCTGCGGGACGTGTGCAGTCTGTGGCTGTTCGTCTTGTTGTCGAACGTGAACGCGAGATCAAAGCGTTTGTCCCGGAAGAGTTCTGGGAAGTGGATGCGAATGTCACCACGCCGGGCGGCGATGCGCTGCCGTTGCAGGTGAGCCACCACAACGACAAACCGTTCCGTCCTGAAAATCGCGATCAGACCATGGCCGCCGTAGCGCTGCTGGAAAAAGCGCGTTATCAGGTGCTGGATCGTGAAGACAAACCGACCAGCAGCAAGCCTGGCGCACCGTTTATCACGTCAACGCTTCAGCAGGCGGCAAGTACGCGTCTGGGTTACGGCGTGAAGAAAACCATGATGATGGCCCAGCGTTTGTATGAAGCGGGTTACATCACCTACATGCGTACTGACTCCACCAACCTGAGCCAGGACGCTGTCAGCATGGTGCGTGGCTATATCGAGGACAACTTCGGTAAGAAATACCTGCCGGACAGTCCTAATCAGTACGCCAGCAAAGAGAATTCTCAGGAAGCGCACGAAGCGATCCGTCCTTCTGACGTTTCCGTTCTGGCGGAATCTCTTAAAGATATGGAAGCGGACGCCCAGAAGCTGTATCAGCTGATCTGGCGCCAGTTCGTGGCCTGCCAGATGACGCCAGCGAAATACGACTCCACTACGCTGACCGTTGGCGCGGGTGATTTCCGCCTGAAAGCGCGCGGCCGCATTCTGCGTTTCGACGGCTGGACAAAAGTGATGCCTGCGCTGCGTAAAGGTGATGAAGACAGAACTCTGCCTTCCGTCAACAAAGGCGACGAGCTGTCGCTGGTTGATCTGGTACCGGCCCAGCACTTCACCAAGCCGCCTGCGCGTTTCAGCGAAGCGTCGCTGGTAAAAGAGCTGGAAAAACGCGGCATCGGTCGCCCGTCTACCTATGCGTCAATCATTTCGACCATTCAGGATCGTGGATACGTTCGCGTTGAGAACCGTCGTTTCTATGCTGAAAAAATGGGTGAGATTGTTACCGACCGTCTGGAAGCTAACTTCCGTGAGTTGATGAACTATGACTTCACCGCGCAGATGGAGGACAGTCTCGATGAGGTTGCCAGCCATAAGGCCGAGTGGAAGAAAGTTCTCGACAGCTTCTTCAGCGATTTTACCAACCAGCTTGAGAAAGCTGAGAAAGATCCTGAAGAAGGCGGCATGCTGCCTAACCAGATGGTACTGACCAGCATCGACTGCCCAACCTGTGGCCGTAAAATGGGGATCCGTACCGCAACCACGGGCGTGTTCCTCGGCTGTTCTGGTTATGCGCTTTCGCCGAAAGAGCGTTGCAAAACCACTATCAACCTCGTGCCGGAGAACGAAGTTCTCAACGTGCTGGAAGGTGACGATGCGGAGACCAACGCACTGCGCGCCAAGCGCCGCTGTAAGAAATGCGGCACGGCGATGGACAGCTACCTGATCGATCCAAAACGTAAACTGCACGTTTGCGGTAATAACCCAACCTGCGACGGTTATGAGATCGAAGAAGGTGAGTTCCGCATTAAGGGCTATGACGGTCCGATCGTTGAGTGTGAGAAATGTGGTTCCGAAATGCACCTGAAAATGGGACGCTTCGGTAAGTACATGGCATGTACCAACGACGACTGTAAAAACACGCGTAAGATCCTGCGTAACGGTGAAGTTGCGCCGCCGAAGGAAGATCCGGTTCCGCTTCCTGAGCTGCCGTGCGAGAAGTCAGATGCGTATTTCGTGCTGCGTGACGGCGCTGCCGGGGTATTCCTGGCGGCCAACACCTTCCCGAAATCGCGCGAAACCCGTGCGCCGCTGGTAGAAGAGCTGTACCGCTTCCGCGACCGTCTGCCGGAGAAACTGCGTTACCTGGCCGATGCGCCACAGCAGGATCCGGAAGGCAACAAAACCGTGGTGCGCTTTAGCCGTAAAACGAAGCAGCAGTACGTGGCGGCAGAGAAAGAGGGTAAAGCGACCGGTTGGTCAGCCTTCTTTGTCGACGGGAAATGGGTTGAAGGTAAAAAATAATCTTCCCTTACCGTAACTTACCTGTGAAAGGGCCGGACTTCCGGCCCTTTTTTATTACGTTGTTATTATTTTTTGTTCCGTACTATACAGCCTGGCTATAAATGATATAGTGGTTATAGTTAACCCGTTTCTTATTATCAAATCGTATTAAGCGATTGACGCATGCGCTAAATCGGATGGTCTGGCATGAAATTACAGCAGCTTCGCTATATCGTTGAGGTCGTCAATCATAACCTCAATGTCTCTTCCACCGCAGAAGGTCTTTATACCTCGCAGCCTGGCATCAGTAAGCAGGTGCGTATGCTGGAGGATGAATTAGGTATTCAGATATTTGCCCGCAGCGGTAAGCACCTGACTCAGGTCACGCCGGCAGGGCAGGAAATCATTCGCATCGCACGAGAAGTGCTTTCCAAAGTCGACGCCATTAAATCCGTCGCCGGGGAACATACCTGGCCGGATAAAGGCTCCCTTTATATTGCCACCACGCACACACAGGCGCGTTATGCGCTTCCCGGGGTGATCAAAGGTTTCATCGAACGCTATCCCCGCGTTTCCCTGCATATGCATCAGGGCTCACCGACGCAAATCGCAGAGGCCGTGTCTAAAGGCAATGCCGATTTTGCCATCGCGACGGAAGCTCTTCATCTGTACGATGATCTGGTCATGCTCCCGTGCTACCACTGGAACCGCTCTATTGTCGTGACCCCCGATCATCCGCTGGCGGGGAAGGGCGAAGTGACAATCGAAGAGCTGGCGCAATACCCGCTGGTTACCTATACGTTCGGATTTACGGGCCGTTCTGAGCTAGACACCGCCTTTAACCGCGCCGGATTAACGCCACGGATCGTCTTCACTGCAACGGATGCGGACGTCATTAAAACGTACGTGCGTCTGGGTCTGGGCGTAGGCGTTATTGCCAGCATGGCGGTGGATCCTGTATCAGACCCGGATCTGGTGCGTCTGGACGCGCATGATATCTTCAGCCACAGCACCACCAAGATAGGTTTTCGTCGCAGCACGTTCCTTCGCAGCTATATGTATGATTTTATTCAGCGCTTCGCACCGCATTTAACGCGTGACGTGGTCGACACGGCCGTGGCGTTACGCTCCAATGAAGACATCGAAGAGATGTTTAAAGACATCAAACTTCCTGCCAAATAATTACACCCGGTATCTTTCTCTTCTGGAAAGATACCGGTTTCCCACTTTAAATCTAAATTAGAATTAACCTCATCTGCGCCTACTGTCATATATCGTCATAACCCATTTGATGAATAGGGTTTTACTGTCGCAAATTTGCGACAAAAGTAGAAACTAATTTACAGGTGTGCAAATTATTCTTTTCAATTATTTATTTCTGGTCAAAAGATTGAATTTTCCCAGGCTCAGATTCGTAAATTCACTGGCTTTTCGGCTAAAGTTTCTTTAGGATTTATCTCATCAGATGATTACTTGTGCCAATTGTTTGGTCTCTAAATGATAAGCGATATCGATTGTATGAGGTTAGCAATGCCGTCAGGAAGTGAAGAACCGCAAAGGGATCCCGCGCTTAAGCGTAAAGCCTGGCTGGCGGTCTTTCTCGGCTCTGCCCTGTTCTGGGTGGTTGTTGCTCTTCTCGTCTGGAAATATTGGGGTTGAATATGGTCATGACGGTGCGTACTGACGCGAGAAAAGAGATGTGTCAGCTTCGTGACAATGCTCACAAAGCGCGTAAGGCGCCAGGAACCAGCGTGCCAGCCTCCTGGCAACTGACGCCACAGCAGCAGGCCTTTATTGATGTGTTCGCAGAAGACGAACCCAAAAAACAATAATTTTGATTTTTGCGTAATGATGCAAATAGTCTGAATAAAGACTGTGCACTTTTGTACTCCTTAATAAATACACATCAGCAATATAGAACGAGGGCAGACCTCGCATCCTTAAATAATTAAAGTCTGGTGTCCCTATGATGAATAACATGACAACCGTAAAATACTGGTCATGGCTCGGCGTATTCTCAGCCTCGATCCTCTTCTGGTGTCAGCTCCTCTGGCTGGCCTTACACTAAATCGTAAAACCTCGCCACGGCGGGGTTTTTTGTTTAATCCCTCGCGTTGGACCATTCCTAAATTTATCAATTTGGGTTGTTATCAAAACGTTACGACATCTTTGTGTTATCTTTAATTACAGCCCTGATGATTGTCAGGACATCCCTGTTTTTAAGGAGGAGCTTATGTCGTTAACCCTACGCGAAGCCAGTAAGGACACATTACAGGCGGAAAATAAAACCTGGCGCTACTACAGCTTACCGCTGGCTGCCAGGACGCTTGGGGACATTTCGCGGTTACCCAAGTCGTTGAAAGTACTACTGGAAAACCTCTTGCGCTGGCAAGATGGCGACTCGGTTACCGAGGAGGATATCCAGGCTCTGGCAGGGTGGCTGAAAAATGCTCACGCAGACAAAGAAATTGCCTACCGCCCGGCCAGGGTATTGATGCAGGATTTCACCGGCGTGCCGGCGGTTGTGGACTTGGCCGCCATGCGTGAAGCTGTTAAGCGTCTCGGGGGCGATACGGCTAAGGTGAACCCGCTCTCACCGGTAGACCTCGTCATCGACCACTCCGTCACCGTCGATCACTTTGGTGACGACGATGCTTTCGGTGAAAACGTCCGTCTGGAGATGGAACGTAACCATGAACGCTATGTCTTCCTCAAATGGGGTCAGCAGGCGTTCAGCCGCTTCAGCGTTGTTCCACCAGGCACCGGCATTTGTCACCAGGTCAACCTGGAATATCTCGGCAAAGCCGTCTGGAGTGAATTGCAGGATAAAGAGTGGGTGGCTTACCCGGATACGCTGGTGGGCACCGATTCACACACGACCATGATTAACGGCCTTGGCGTTCTGGGCTGGGGCGTCGGTGGTATTGAAGCGGAAGCGGCCATGCTCGGCCAGCCGGTATCGATGCTCATTCCCGATGTGGTGGGCTTTAAGCTGACCGGTAAATTGTCCGAAGGCATTACCGCCACGGATCTGGTTCTGACGGTCACCCAGATGCTGCGTAAGCATGGCGTGGTGGGTAAATTCGTTGAATTTTATGGTGATGGTCTGGATTCACTGCCGCTGGCGGACCGGGCCACCATCGCCAACATGGCGCCGGAATATGGTGCGACCTGCGGCTTTTTCCCGATTGATAGCGTTACGCTGGAGTATATGCGCCTCAGTGGTCGCAGCGAGGAGCAGGTGGCGCTCGTAGAGGCCTACACCAAAGCGCAGGGCATGTGGCGTAACCCGGGTGACGAGCCGGTATTTACCAGCACGCTGGAACTGGATATGGGCACCGTTGAGGCAAGCCTCGCAGGGCCGAAACGACCGCAGGACCGCGTTGCCCTGAGCAACGTTCCGAAAGCCTTTGCCGCCAGCAATGAGCTGGAGGTTAACGCCGCGCAAAAAGATCACCGTCCGGTGGACTATGTTCTGAACGGGCATCAGTATCAGCTCCCTGACGGCGCCGTGGTGATCGCCGCTATCACCTCCTGTACCAACACGTCCAACCCGAGTGTGTTGATGGCTGCCGGGCTGCTGGCGAAAAAAGCGGTAGAACTGGGACTCAAGCCACAGCCGTGGGTTAAGGCGTCCCTGGCGCCTGGTTCGAAAGTGGTTTCCGATTACCTGGCGCAGGCCAGACTCACGCCGTACCTCGACGAGTTGGGCTTTAATCTGGTGGGTTACGGCTGTACGACCTGCATCGGTAACTCTGGTCCACTGCCTGAGCCTATTGAAGTGGCGATCAAGCAGGGTGATTTGACCGTTGGCGCGGTACTTTCCGGTAACCGAAACTTTGAGGGGCGTATTCATCCGCTGGTGAAAACCAACTGGCTGGCCTCGCCGCCGCTGGTTGTAGCCTATGCTCTGGCCGGAAACATGAACATTAACCTGGCGACCGATCCGATTGGTCACGATCGCAAAAATGAACCTGTCTATCTGAAAGACATCTGGCCATCATCGCGTGAAATTGCGCGCGCGGTAGAGAAAGTTTCCACCGAGATGTTCCGCAAAGAGTATGCGGAAGTGTTCGAAGGTACAGCGGAATGGAAAGCGATCGACGTGGTGGGTTCCGATACCTATGACTGGCAGGATGATTCCACCTATATTCGCCTGTCGCCCTTCTTCGATGAGATGCTGGCGGAGCCTGCACCGCTGAAAGACATTCACGGCGCGCGCATTCTGGCGATGCTGGGCGATTCCGTCACCACTGACCATATCTCACCAGCGGGGAGCATCAAAGCGGACAGTCCGGCAGGTCGGTATCTGCAAAGCCGTGGCGTGGAACGTCGCGATTTTAACTCCTACGGTTCGCGCCGCGGTAACCACGAAGTGATGATGCGCGGGACATTTGCCAACATCCGCATTCGTAATGAAATGGTCCCGGGCGTGGAAGGGGGCATGACGCGCCACCTGCCAGATACAGAGGTCATTTCAATTTATGACGCAGCCATGAAGTATCAGCAGGAGGGTACGCCGCTGGCCGTTATTGCCGGTAAAGAGTACGGCTCTGGTTCCAGTCGCGACTGGGCGGCTAAAGGTCCACGTCTGCTCGGGGTTCGCGTGGTGATTGCCGAATCCTTTGAACGTATCCACCGCTCAAACCTGATCGGGATGGGGATCCTGCCGCTGGAGTTCCCGCAGGGCATAACGCGTAAAACGCTGGGTCTGACCGGGGAAGAGCAGATTGATATCAGCGGTCTGCAAAATCTGCAACCGGGTAAAACCGTTCCGATGAAGTTAACGCGGGCAGATGGTACAACAGAAGTGCTGGATTGTCGGTGTCGTATTGATACGGCAACAGAGCTAACCTATTACCAGAATGACGGCATTTTACATTATGTGATTCGTAAAATGCTGGACTGATAAATCTCGCCCGGCAGAAGTGCCGGGCGTTTTGCGTTTACTCGCTCAGCAGGTGCCCCATCTTTGCAGCTTTGGTATCGAGGTAGTGCGCGTTTTTCGGATTGCGGCCAACAATCAGCGGCACGCGTTCAACGATATTGATGCCCGCTTCAGTGAGGATCTCCACTTTTTTCGGGTTATTGGTCAACAGACGCACTTCGTCCACGCCCAGCAGCTTGAACATATCTGCGCAGAGGGTGAAATCGCGCTCGTCAGCAGCAAAGCCGAGCTGATGGTTTGCTTCGACGGTATCATAGCCCTGATCCTGCAACGCGTAGGCGCGGATTTTATTCAGCAGACCGATATTGCGTCCTTCCTGGCGGTGATACAGCAGCACGCCACGTCCTTCCTCTGCGATATGAGAAAGAGCGGCTTCGAGCTGGAAACCGCAGTCACAGCGCAGGCTGAAGAGCGCGTCACCGGTCAGACACTCAGAATGAACGCGGGACAGTACCGGCGTCTGCCCCGAAATGTCACCGTATACCAGGGCGACGTGATCTTGTCCGGTTGCCAGTTCTTCAAAACCCACCATCAGGAAATCGCCCCATGGGGTTGGCAGTTTGGCTTCTGCCACACGTTTAAGCTGCATGTGATTCTCCATACCAGGCTGACACGTTTCGTGCCTTTGCCCCATTTTGCTTTCTGTATTGGACTATTTTGCCACAAGCCCGGCTACTTCACCTAATCACCACCACGCTATACGGACGTTAAACGCACGATCCGACATATCCACCAGAAGGTGGAAATTCAGTTATGATTGTGGTGCTTAGTGAAAAAGGAGAGGACATGCATTCAATTGCCAGACGCACGGCCGCAGGCGCCGCCGTATTGCTTGTTATACCCCTGATTGTTTGGTTCTCCGGCTGGATGTGGAAGCCCGGACAAAACGAGACGTGGCTGAAAGCCTTATACTGGATAACTGAGACGGTCACCCAGCCCTGGGGGATTATTACGCACGTGCTGCTCTGTGCCTGGTTCCTGTGGTGCCTGCGCTTTCGTCTTCGCGCGGCTCTGGTATTATTTGCCATTCTCGGAGGTGCCATTCTTGTCGGGCAGGGGGTGAAGTCGTGGGTGAAAGATCGCGTGCAGGAACCCCGTCCCTTTGTTATCTGGCTGGAAAAAACGCACCATATTCCGGTAGATGAGTTCTACACTTTAAAGCGTAAGGATCGCGGGGCGTTGGTGAAAGAACAGCTTGCGGAACAGCAGGATATCCCGACATTTTTACGCAAACACTGGCAAAAAGAGACCGGCTTTGCGTTTCCTTCCGGACATACGATGTTTGCTGCCAGCTGGGCGCTACTCGGCGTGGGGCTGCTTTGGCCACGTCGACGTACCCTCACGATTGCGATTTTGCTGGTCTGGGCGACAGGCGTAATGGGCAGCCGGATGCTGCTGGGGATGCACTGGCCGCGTGATTTGGTGGTGGCTACGCTGATTTCGTGGGTACTGGTTACGCTGGCGACCTGGCTTGCACAACGTTTCTGTGGGCCTCTGACGCCACCGCAGGAAGAGAAGGAAGAAATAGCCGAAAGGGAGTCAGGCGGAACCTGAAGCTTGATATTCCGCATTTTGACCATAAATCCATGAAGGGCGCATTACTTTTTCCGTTTCGCGCCCGCCACTAAAATGGTAGCTTATAAGGCTGATTGCAGTGAGTTGAACACGCTTTATACGCTCGAACCACATAACGGGAAGTCATGTGAAATATTTACTCATTTTCTTACTGGTGTTGGCGATTTTTGTCATTTCAGTCACATTGGGCGCGCAAAACGATCAACAGGTAAGTTTCAACTATCTGCTGGCGCAGGGCGAGTACCGGGTGTCGAGCCTGCTGGCTGTGTTATTCGCAGCGGGTTTTGTCATCGGCTGGCTTGTATGTGGCCTGTTCTGGCTTAAGGTTCGTGTTTCCCTTGTTCGCGCTGAACGTAAAATTAAACGACTTGAACATCAACTTACGCCTGCGACTGACATTCCGGCGAGCTCTGGTGTGCCGGTAGTCAAGGAATAATCGAATATGCTGGAGTTGTTGTTTCTGCTTTTGCCTGTCGCCGCAGCCTATGGCTGGTATATGGGCCGCAGAAGCGCGCAACAAACAAAACAGGATGAAGCAAACCGACTCTCCCGTGACTACGTTGCGGGGGTGAACTTCCTGCTGAGCAATCAGCAGGATAAAGCGGTCGATCTGTTCCTCGACATGCTCAAAGAGGATACCGGCACCGTAGAGGCGCATCTCACCCTGGGAAACCTGTTCCGCTCGCGCGGAGAGGTTGACCGTGCCATCCGTATCCACCAGACCCTGATGGAAAGCGCATCGTTGACCTATGAGCAACGGTTGCTGGCCGTGCAGCAGTTGGGCAGAGATTACATGGCGGCGGGCCTGTACGATCGCGCAGAAGATATGTTCTCTCAGCTGGTGGATGAGACCGATTTCCGTATCGGTGCGCTTCAGCAACTTCTGCAAATCTACCAGGCAACCAGCGACTGGCAAAAAGCGATTGATACCGCCGAACGGCTGGTCAAACTCGGCAAAGATAAACAGCGCGTCGAAATTGCCCATTTTTACTGCGAGCTGGCCCTTCAGCAAATGGGTAGCGATGACATGGATAAGGCCATGGCATTGCTAAAAAAAGGCGCCGCGGCCGATCGCAACAGCGCCCGCATCTCGATAATGATGGGGCGGGTCTTTATGGCTAATGGTGATTACGCCAAAGCCGTGGAAAGCCTGCTTCGCGTTATCGATCAGGACAAAGAGCTGGTCAGCGAAACGCTGGAAATGCTGCAAACCTGCTATCAGCAGTTAGGTAAGCAGGACGAGTGGGTTGCATTCCTGCGCCGCTGTGTTGAAGAAAACACCGGTGCCACAGCCGAGCTGATGCTGTCGGATGTCGTCGAAGAGCACGAAGGGAGTGATACCGCCCAGGTATACATTACCCGTCAGTTGCAGCGCCATCCGACGATGCGCGTCTTCCACAAGCTGATGGATTATCATCTTAACGATGCAGAAGAAGGGCGCGCTAAAGAGAGCCTGATGGTGCTGCGAGACATGGTCGGTGAACAGGTGCGGAGCAAGCCGCGCTATCGCTGCCAGAAATGCGGCTTCACCGCCTATTCGCTCTACTGGCATTGCCCTTCCTGCCGGGCCTGGTCCACCATCAAGCCAATTCGTGGTCTGGACGGGCAGTGATTTTTTAAAACACTCCATTTTAGTTACAACATACTAAAGAGTGCATTATTTCTTTCAGCACCGTGCGGTCTGTGGTTCAACAGGAAAAGCATTCGATTCTGTTCATTTACCCCGAGGGCAGGTAGAATGCACGCCGTTTATCTGTTCCGCGCCGCTGCGCGCCCATAGACGAAAAGGGCTGGTCATGACGTCTGTTACTTCCTCCACTTCCCGCGTAGTTACCGATTCTCCTGTAGTTGTTGCTCTGGATTACAATAACCGTGACGCCGCACTGGCCTTTGTTGATGGTATTGATCCCCGGGATTGCCGTCTTAAAGTAGGCAAAGAGATGTTTACGCTGTTCGGTCCGCAAATCGTCCGCGATCTGCACCAGCGTGGTTTCGACGTTTTCCTCGACCTGAAATTCCACGATATTCCGAATACCACTGCCCACGCCGTTGCTGCGGCGGCTGAACTGGGTGTGTGGATGGTTAACGTTCATGCCTCCGGTGGGGCACGTATGATGACGGCTGCGCGCGAAGCGCTGGTGCCGTTTGGCAATGACGCTCCGCTTCTTATCGCCGTCACCGTGCTGACCAGTATGGATGAATCTGACCTTCGTGACCTGGGTGTGACGTTGTCACCTGCCGAACATGCGGAGCGTCTGGCGCGCCTCACGCAACAGTGTGGGCTTGATGGCGTGGTCTGTTCAGCTCAGGAGGCGGTTCGCTTCAAATCTGAGTTAGGCCGCGAATTTAAACTGGTAACGCCAGGTATCCGTCCGGCAGGCAGCGAGTCAGGGGATCAGCGACGCATCATGACGCCAGAGCAGGCGCTGAGCGCGGGGGTAGACTATATGGTAATTGGTCGCCCGGTGACGCAATCCGCTCATCCGGCAGAGACTCTGAAAGCGATTAATGCATCACTGAAAAAGGGGGCATAATGCGTGATGCCAACACTCGTCTGGTCTATTCAACAGATACCGGGCGCATTGAAGAGCCAAAAGAGAAAGCTGAACGTCCGAAAGGCGATGGAATCGTGCGTATTCAGCGCCAGACCAGTGGCAGAAAAGGGAAAGGCGTTTGCCTTGTCAGCGGCATTGATCTGGATGATGCAGAGCTGGTAAAGCTCGCCGCTGAGCTTAAAAAGAAGTGCGGATGCGGTGGGGCAGTAAAAGACGGCATAATTGAGATTCAGGGCGATAAGCGGGATTTAATTAAAACGCTGCTGGAAGCCAAAGGTATGAAAGTCAAACTGGCGGGCGGTTAAAATAAATGAGCCACGGACATTGCCGTGGCTCTTTTTTTTACGTGCGTAAGTCAGACCTGAAAATACAAAATATATTATTATACCGGTGAGAGCCGTTATGGTGATTATTTGCCCACCTGGTGACCGATAATACCACCTACGGCAGCACCACCTAATGTACCCAGCGTACTACCATCCGTTAATACTGCACCACCAAGCGCACCAGCACCGGCACCAATCGCGGTGTTACGGTCACGTTTAGACCAGTTAGAGCAAGCGCTCAGAGACATTGCTACAGTGATTGCCAGAACAGCGGCGGCTAATTTTTTGCTGGTAAAGGTCATAATACTTTCTCCTGAATTATCGATTCACGGAAAGGAATGCACTTTAAGTATAGACAATATCCATACTTAAATTCTGTTCCCGTGAAAGCTGGTCGCGCAGGCGTTACATCATCACGCAGGTGATAGTCACTTCCTGTTATATCGCTAATATTAATTTTACGTGTTTAGAACAGTTTCAACAGGTAAAAACTCTTAAAGGAAGGGTCGGAATACTCTCAGAGAAAGGTTTAAGTGCGCCCATTATTCGGGCGCAGCAGGATAATCAGGCCGTTTTTTTCACAATATCGACAGTCAGGCCGTCTTGTTCTAATTGCTGGCGATATTCATCGCGTAAACGCTCATCCGTGATCACACGGCTGAAGCGCGAAGCCGGACCCATCGTATAAGGGTGTACGGCGCCAAACTTAGAGCTATCGGTCAGCACAATCGCTTCACACTCTTTGGCGAGTACGGCGTTCACCACGTCTGAACGCATCATGTCGCGACCGGTAAAGCCGGTGTCGGGCTGCCAGCCGTCAATGCCAATGAATGCCTTACTGAAGTGAACCTGCTGAACATATTGACGCGTTAATGGCCCCACCATGCTTTCGCTTTTCTTCTGGTAAATGCCGCCCAGCAGAATGACCTCGCAGCGAGTTTCCTTCAACAGATGGGCGATATAGCTGCTTACGGTAATGATGGTAACGTCTTTTTGATCGGCAAGCGTGCGCGCCAGAAGGGCGTTACTGCTGCCATTTTCAATAAAGACGGTCTCACCGTTATTCACTAAGGATGCAGCAAACTCCGCCAGTTCCCGCTTGAGCGCAAAATTGTTCATCATGCGGGTTTCAACGTCGTCACTGTCCAGTGGAACGGCATATCCGTGCGCACGCCGCAGGTAGCTCTGTTTTTCCAGAAGATTCAGATCCTGACGAATGGTGACTTCAGAAACGCCGGTAGCTTTAGCGAGATCGACTACGCTTACGCGTCCCTGATCGATCACCATCTGCAAAATGATTTGTTGTCGGGAATTCATAGCATCCATTTAAAAGGCAAGGGCGAAAACGACGTGGTTACACTTCCCACGGGGCTTTTGGTTGAGTGGATTCTGATGCGTTATCAGTGCCGTTCTCAGCCAGCAGTTCAGACTTGAGGATCTCAAGATTACGGATAGCAGAGTGATAATCGCCCGCGACAAGAATATCCAGCACAGTATCAATACGCTGTGCCACGGCTGTTGCATCAATGTTAGACATAAGCTCACCCTGAAGCGAAAAGTTAATATTATCAATGATGCAGAAAATTGATTCAAAAGAGAAGGTAAAAAATGCAATAACCAAAGTTCATAAATGAAAGTGACAAATTTAACCCCCGTATGCTGCGGGTTGTAGGGGTGGATTAGTCTAAAACTGCGCGCAACGCGCTTTTTTATAAGAGGAATTCGACTATGACAGTTATCAACCAGACAACCTGCACATTGTTTACTGATGCTGAACGATTCACTCAACTGGCGGCTTATTATGAGGCCGAACGGCGCACGGTGTGGATGATGTTACGTGCCACGCCACGGCCTTGCTTCAATCATGCGCTGATCGAGGAGATCATGAATCTCTCCTGGCTGGTTCGCCAGTCCGGATATGTCGTTGATTTTTGGGTCACCGGATCGCTGGTCCCTGACATCTACAATACTGGCGGTGATTTACAATTCTTCGTTGAGTGCATCAAAAACAACCGACGCGAAGCGTTACGCGCCTATGCCCGGGCCTGTGTGGACTGCGTTCATGCCGCCTCACGAGGGTTCGATACCGGTGCTGTCACGCTGGCGATGGTGGAAGGAAGCGCGTTAGGGGGCGGGTTTGAAGCCGCGCTCGCGCATCATTTCATTCTGGCCCAGCGCGATGCCCGATTAGGCTTTCCGGAAATCGCGTTCAATCTGTTCCCGGGCATGGGCGGTTATTCACTGGTGGCGCGTCGTGCCGGCATGAAAATGGCAGAGGCGCTGATTTATAAAGGTGAGTCGCATACGGCGGAATGGTATGAACAGCACGGTCTTGTGGATCTCTTATTCGAGCCGTTACAGAGCTATGTTTCGGTACGGACGTTTATCGACACGCTACAGCCGAAGCTGAACGGCGTAAGGGCCATGCTGCGCGCGCGTACGCGTGTTCTGCCACTTCCGCGAAGCGAGTTGATGGACATTACAGAGGATTGGGTGGATGCCGCCTTCTGCCTTGAACCGAAGGATATCGCCTACATGGAGCGGCTGGTTATGCTGCAAAATCGCCATCAGGCGACGGGCTTACGCAAAGCCAGCTAACGGACATTCCTGGCCTGATAGCGCTTTAGCCATCGCTCGAATGCGGCTGCGGGCATGGGCTTAGCAAAAAGATAACCCTGCCGTTCGTTGACGCCATTCTTCGTCAGAAAGGCGTCTTCTTTTGCACTCTCCACCCCTTCAGCAATGACCTGCAGATTCAACGCCTGTGCCACGGCGACTATCGCGCGCACGAGCGACTGTGAAATGGACTGCTTATGGATATCCCGGACGAAGGACTGGTCAAGCTTGATGGCGTCGATAGGGAAGCGCGCCAGCTGCGACAGGGAAGAGTACCCCGTACCAAAGTCATCAAGGTGAATTTGCGCCCCCAGGCGGCTAAATTGCTGGATCACTGACAGGGCCAGCTCTTCATTTTCGATGAGACAGCTTTCGGTCAATTCCACGTCAATCGGGCAGTATTCAAAATTCAGGTCTTTCAGCGCCTGCTTCAGGTCACTGAAGATGGTCTGGTCCGCCAGCTGACGGGCGGAGACGTTGACCGCGACGCGCAGGTTGATCCCTTTGTCGCGCCATTTTGCCACCTGGCGCACCACATCGAGCATAACCCAGCGGCCAAGGGGCACTATCAGCCCTGACTCTTCTGCATAGGAGATAAATTCCATCGGCGGGATCAGGCCACGCTCTGGTGACTGCCAGCGCACCAGCGCCTCCAGACTTCTGACTTCGCCGCGCCAGGTCATTTTTGGCTGGTAGTGAATTAACAGCTGATCGTTATCCAGCGCTTTACGCAGGTTGGTATCCAGCCACAGATATTCAAATACGCGCTGGTTCATCTCTGGCGAGAAGACGCAGAATTTACCCCGGCCATTTTCCTTGGCGGTGTACATGGCGGTGTCGGCATTGCGAATGACGCTTTCCCGATCGTTACCGTGCTGGGGCGCAAGCGCGATACCAAGCGAGCAGCCAGTGTAAACCTCTATCAGCCCGATGCGGAAAGGCTGCCGCAGTCGGGTCAGAATGCGCGACGCCATAGCTTCCAGAGCGCCCTGCGAGGTATCGGTGGCCATCACGATAAACTCATCCCCACCCAGGCGCGCCAGGGTTTGTCCGTCGTCCAGGCAACTCAGGATCGCCAGCGCAACGGCCTGTAGCAGCTGGTCGCCAAACATATGCCCATAGGCATCGTTCACTTTTTTAAAGTTATCCAGATCGAGATAAACCACGCCCACCTGCGTTTCACCCCGGGAGGTGATGGCGTCGGAGATCAGCTCATGGATGGCATTTCGGTTAGGCAAACCGGTAATCGTATCCGTATTGGCGAGAACGCGCAGGCGCTCCTGGGCCCGACGCTCTTCCGTGATGTCGGTACCCGAACAGATGAGGAAAATTTCATTTTTCCCGCTGCCGCTGTGAACGAATTTATTTCTGAAGAGAAACAGGCGTTGCCCCTTGCGGGTCTTGATCCAGCGTTCGACTTCGTAGGAGCTGCCGTTACGAAAAAAACCGGTGATGTTGCGTTTTGAGGCCGCGGCTTCGCTGCGGCTCATGAACAGTTTAAACACGTTTTGCCCGATGACTTCCTGTTCCTTCAGGCCCGTATATTCTTCACTTAAACGGTTGAAGCGCTGAATATTCCCGTTCTGGTCGAGGATGACAATTACGGAGTTAGCTTCGGACACCACCTGTTCGGCGAAGGAGAGTCCCTGCGCCAGATCGCGCGCCACGGAAGGCGTGTCGTTCCATGCTGATGCCGTTCCCGCCCACTCATTTTTGTTAATTTTACGACCGACAAGATGGACGGGAACGTCCAAACCATACAAGGGAAGGGTCATGGCAATGCTGGCGGTGATAACGGTGAGCTGGCGAATCAGAGCAGCCTGCTCATCGTCCAGCGCAACCACCTGAACGATGTCAGCGCTTTCACTGGCAGCAAGATGCAGAGCATTGCTGTCTGCTGTTAGTCGCCACCAGGGGCTATGCGTACCCATGTAACGAAACAGCAAATTCTGCTCCAGATCGTCCATCCCGTTTTCTCCCGCGGCTGCTGAGTAGCGCACAAATTATTCATTTGCAGTCGACTATGACGGCTCTTTTTACTGTAGATAATTCTGGCGAAATGTGGCGGTAGGAAACAGAAAAGTGTGAGAAAAAACGATGATTTTGCGAGAGATAATACTGGGGAGAACTCCCGGCCATCCCTGAACGGAACGGCCGGGAGTCTACGCGGTTATCAGGCGACAGGGCGCGCGATAATGCTGCGGGTTTCCATGCGGACTTCAGCGATGTTTACATCAATCACGTCAGTGACTTTGTAAACCGTTTCGCCTTTAATTTGCACGGTCCCGTTTTCCTGGCTACAAACCAGTTCGTCGCGAACGGCATGCAGGAACGGGGCAGGAATAAAGGCAACGGCGCCATTATCCACCAGACGCACGCGCATACCGCCGCGGCTGATGTCAATGATTTCAGCCGGGAAACGGGTGTCAGTCCCTGCCTTATCATTCAGGAAACGCGCGTACAACCAGTCGCCGACATCACGCTCCGCCATACGGTTCAGACGGCGACGCTCTGCCATCTGCAACGTAGTCTCATCCTGTGGGCGGGCAACAGATTCCCCTTTGATGATCGCTTTCAGCAGACGATGGTTAACCATGTCGCCGTACTTACGGATCGGGGAGGTCCAGGTGGCGTAAGCCTCAAGACCGAGACCGAAGTGCGGGCCTGGCTCCGTGCTGATTTCCGCAAAGGACTGGAAGCGGCGAATGCGGCTGTCAAGGAAACCTGACGGCTGTGCGTCCAGCTCGCGGCGCAGCTTGCAGAAGCCTGGCAGGGTCAGCACCTCTTCCGGATCGACGTGGACGTCATGGGTTTTGAGCAGGGCGGCCAGCGCTTCGGTGTTAGCCGGGTCAAAGCCGGTGTGCACGTTGTAAATGCCAAAGCCTAACTTGTCGCGCAGCACGCGTGCGGCGCAAATGTTGGCGGAGATCATCGCTTCTTCAACGATACGGTTGGCAATACGGCGTGGCTCGGCGACGATATTGAGCACTTCGCCTTTTTCCCCCAGCACAAAGCGGTAGTCCGGGCGGTCCTTAAATACCAGCGCGTGGGTCTGGCGCCACTCACTGCGGCTCTGGCAGACGCGATGCAGCAGACGAATTTGCGCAGCGATATTATCGGATTCAGGCTTCCAGCTGCCGGTATTTTCCAGCCAGTCGGACACGTTGTCATAAGCCAGTTTAGCTTTGGATTCGATAGTGGCGGCGAAGAATTCGATATCTTCTTCAATGGTACCGTCAGCCGCGATGGTCATGCGGCAGGCCAGTACCGGACGCACTTCATGGGGACGCAGGGAGCAGAGATCGTCGGAAAGCTCGCGCGGCAGCATCGGGATGTTGAAGCCCGGCAGGTAGTTGGTGAACGAACGCACTTTGGCCATTTCGTCCAGCTTGCTGCCTTCGACAATCCATGCGGTAGGGTCGGCGATGGCGACGGTCAGATGCATTTTGCCATCCGCTGCCTCTTCGGCATACAGCGCATCGTCCATATCCTCGGTGCTGGCGCTGTCGATGGTGACAAAGTCCAGCGCTGTCAGATCGCGACGCTCAAGACCTTCGTCCTGCATTTTGGTCGCTACGCCATCCGGCGCTTCTTTTTCGAGGTTGTGGCGCGCCAGCGTCACCCACCATGGGACGAAATGGTCGTCGCCAAAGGTGATGAACTGGGTCAGCTCGGCGTAGAAACCGCGATCGCCTTTTAAAGGATGACGGCGCATTTCGGCAACCGCCCAGTCACCCTCGACAAAGTCATGCTCAACGCCACGCGCAGCGCGGCAAGGGATGGCATCTTTCAGGAGAGGATGATCCGGTACGATAGAAAGACGATCGTCTTTTTTATGCACTTTCCCGACAAAGCGGGTCAGGAAAGGTTCGATCAGTGCTTCCGGCTCGGCAGACTCTCGTTCCTTTTCGGTATGAATAACGGCCGAAATGCGGTCGCCATGCATCACTTTCTTCATCTGAGGAGGCGGAATGAAGTAGCTCTTCTGTCCGTCAACTTCAAGAAAGCCAAAGCCCTTTTCCGTGGCTTTTACGACCCCTTCTGCACGGGGCGTCTGGGAATGTAGTTGCTGTTTAAGCTGCGCTAGCAGCGGGTTGTCCTGAAACATAATGTTCTATTTTCGTAGCCATTGAGCGGCTGACAGTTTTACGCGATTCTCACTGCTACAGCAAGCGCTCTTTAGGTAAAGCGTGTGGTTATTCCTCTTTGCCAAGCGCCACGCGAAGACGGTCCAGCCAGCCATTAAAAGCGCCGTGGGTTAACAGGTTAATTGCCTTGCCCGGTGGGATACCGGCCTCCGTGAGAGGCGTTAACTGGGCGGCGCTAAAACGATCGGGAGACGTAAGCAGCAGCGTATGGGCGGCTGAGAGCAATGCAGATGGCTGGGCTTCGCTTTGTGGGTGGTTAACCAGTATCTCGCCCGTCAGATTCAGCAGCATCGGCTCATGGCAGAGAACCGGCGTGAGCGCTGAAAGCGCAGGTTCGGCCTGCCAGCGTGAGAGCGCCTCAAGTTGAACCGCACTGGCATATTTTAGTTCGACTACGGGCTGGGTGGCTGTCCATCGGGTAAAGCTCAGCGGTAGTGTATGGGGCTGAATGTGGTGTCCCGGTAGCCAGCGTACCGGATGGCCAAGCAGCGCCTGAAACACTGCAACCGCCCGCGCCTGAAAACCAGTAAAGCCGATGATCTGGTTGATAAGCACAATGTCATACGTTGTCAGTCCCACCTCATCAAGCTGAGTTTGCGCTTTATCGTCAATGACGTCCGGAGAGCTCGCCAGCTGGCGGGCATACTGAGTGATTTCTGCAAGGCGTCGATTGCTTTCCCGGGAAGAGTCGGGGCCCGGAAGGGGGGCGAGGAGCGCCGCGTAGTGGTTACAGAGCCGCTGGACGCCACACGCCTGGGAAACCGTCAACGCCGTGCTCAGTCTGTCGTAGGCGCTAAGCGTGTGCAGACGGTTTACGGGAGTATCGAGTGGGAATAAGAGGCGGCACAACGTTCGGGCTGGCGTAAGCCACCCACAACAGCTTGCGGCAATGTCGTCAGGCAGGGCTAAATCGAGCAAAAAACGATCGTCGACGTTAGCGGCTTCAGGCACCAGCGGCAGAACGTCCGTCTGCGAATGATTCGACTGGGTTTCGTGATACCAGTGGCCTTTGCCGGAAAAACGGCGTTGTTCCATGGGCGTTCCTTGATCTCAAAATGGCGATCAATATCCTGGCGTAAGGCGGATGAGGGGAAAAATATTGTTAGGTGATAACAAATAGCAGAACGGAATAACGAAGTGCGGGGAGGGGAGAAAACTCTCTTCCCAGGCGGGAAGAGAGTAACAGACTTATTTGATTTCCAGCTCATTCATGGCAGCGATGTTGAAGCCGCCGTCCACGTGAACCACTTCGCCGGAGATACCCGCGGAAAGGTCAGAGCACAGGAATGCCGCAGAGTTACCCACATCTTCGATGGTAACGGTACGACGAATCGGGGTAACCGCTTCGCAATGTGCCAGCATTTTACGGAAATCTTTGATACCGGAAGCGGCCAGAGTACGGATTGGACCCGCAGAAATTGCGTTAACACGCACGCCTTCAGGACCCATTGCGTTCGCCATATAGCGCACGTTGGCTTCCAGAGACGCTTTCGCCAGACCCATAACGTTGTAGTTAGGGATAGCGCGTTCTGCGCCCAGGTAGGACAGGGTCAGCAGGGCTGCGCCCGGGTTCAGCATCGCGCGGCAGGATTTTGCCATCGCAACGAAGCTGTAGGAGCTGATGTCATGGGCGATTTTGAAGCCATCACGGGTAACCGCGTTCACGTAGTCGCCGTCCAGCTGGTCGCCCGGAGCGAAGCCGATGGAGTGAACGAAACCGTCGAATTTCGGCCATGCTTTAGCCAGTTCAGCAAACATGCCATCAATGCTTTCGTCTTGTGCAACGTCACATTCCAGAACAATGCTGGAACCCAGCTGCGCGGCAAATTCTTCAACACGGCCTTTCAGCTTGTCGTTCTGGTAGGTGAACGCCAGCTCAGCGCCTTCGCGATGCATAGCCTGTGCGATGCCGTATGCGATGGACAGTTTGCTGGCAACGCCAGTTACCAGAATGCGCTTACCGGAAAGAAAACCCATAGCTTTAATCCTTATATTCATTGCTTATTTTGCCTTGTAATTCATAGCGTTACAGGCAGTATTTCAAAATCATTCGAAATTAGCTCGAAATTATAGCCCACTCACAGCCCCTTGTGTCACGATATTTCTCGCTCACGTGCCGTGGCTGGGCGCACGAAAGACGTTGAACTGACTCTTTATCAGGCTATTTCGTGTGTATTCCAGCAGTATATCACCAGGTGCTGGGTTCGCCTCATCCAACCAGAGGTTGGCCAGAAGCTTCACGCTAAGACGGCCGGATATTAATTCGCTGGCGAGGGGATTCGGGCAATAACCTTAATTTCAAAATCAAATCCGGCCAGCCAGTTAACGCCGATAGCCGTCCAGTTTGGGTAAGGTGGCTGTGGAAACACCAGTTTTTTCACCTCCATGATGACGGGGAACTGGTTTTCTGGATCGGTATGAAACGTCGTGACATCAATCAGATCGTCAAAAGTGCATCCTGCGGCGGCCAAAGTCGCCTGTAAATTATCGAATGCCAACTGCACCTGAGCGGCGAAATCAGGCTCAGGCGTGCCATCGCTGCGGCTGCCGACCTGACCGGAAACAAATAACAGATCGCCAGAGCGAATGGCAGCCGAATAGCCATGCTCCTCATAAAGGGCATGTCGATTGGCAGGGAAGACAGGATTACGTGGATGCATGGCATTTCCTTTTCTGTCAGAGGCGTTGTTGTGGTTACTTAAGAGAAGTAACATACGCAATGTATGTGAAAAAATGTAATTCACATACGCCGCGTATGTCAAATTAAAAATATCGCTTTTATAGGAAGTTCTATGGCTACAAAACGTCGTGCTGAAACAGCTCAGGAAAATCGCGAAAAATTGATTCATGCGGCGCGAAAGGCGTTTGCTGAGAAAGGCTTTGCTGCAGCGTCGATGGATGAACTGACGGCAAGCGTGGGGTTAACGCGCGGTGCGCTGTATCATAATTTCAGAGATAAGAAAGGGTTACTGGCGGCGGTGGTCGCGCAGATAGACAGCGAAATGGCGGGCAACGCGAAAGCCGTTGCCGCGGCCACAGACGATGATTGGGAGAGACTGCTGGCGGAAGGCATCGCCTACATCAACATGGCGCTCGTTCCGGAAGTTCAGCGTATCGTGCTTCTTGACGGTCCGGCCGTTCTGGGCGATCCGGCGCAATGGCCCAGCCAGAACAGCTGTCTTGAGTCGACCCGCCAGACCATCGAAAAATTAATCGAACGCAACGTGCTTAAAAAAATGGATGCGAAAGTCGCAGCCCATCTGTTGAACGGCGTTGCGCTGAATGCTGCCTTGATGATTGCCGCGAGTGATGAGCCGCAGAAGACGCTGCCGCATGCCATCGAGGTGTTTACTCTGCTGGCAAGCGGGTTACGCAACGGCTAACGATCTTTCCGCCACGCATCGGCCGTCAATGCTTCACCAAAGTGTCCGGCAATCAGGCGTTTTGTCAGGTCGTGGAGCGGGGAGGCCAGCACGTCAGCGGTACTGCCGCGCTCAACGACTTCACCCTGGTGCATCACCAGCACCTGATCGCTGATGTGCTTCATCATGCCCAGGTGCTGAGTCACGTAGATATACGATATCCCCTGCTTTTCCTGTAGCTCCAGCATCAGGTTGATGAGTTGCGAACGCATCGACATGTCCAGCGACGCCAGCGCTTCGTCGGCGATAATGACCTTCGGGCGCAGGATCAGCGCGCGGGCCAGTCCGAGACGCTGTTTTTGGCCCGGGGCCAGCATGTGGGGGTAATAGCTGACATGGTCGGGCAGGAGACCTACCAGACGCAGGGTTTCGACAATCCGTTTGCGACGTGCTTCCGGCTCCAGGTCGGTATTCAACCGCAGCGGGAAATCCAGGATCTGCGAAATACGCTGGCGCGGGTTGAGGGACGTTGACGGATCCTGAAAAATCATCCGAATGCGCTGGCTGCGGAAAGAGTAGTCACCAAATTCCAGAGGATGATCGTCAATCAGTATTTCACCGCCGCTTGGCTCAACCATACCCGCGAGCATTTTTGCCAGGGTCGATTTGCCCGAGCCGTTTTCACCGATAATCGCCAGCGTCTGCTTTTCGCGCAGCGTAAAGCTCAGCGGTTTAACCGCCTCGACGGTCTGACGGTGAAACAGGCCGGTGCGATAGCGAAAGGTCTTACTCAGGTTACGCACTTCCAGTAAGGTTTCGACCATTTCACTCTCTCTCCATGTTCAGCGGGAAATGACAGGCAAACAGATGATTTTTCGGCCCTGTCAGGCGCGGTGTTTCAATGCATTTACGCTGAGCATACGGGCAACGCGGACCCAGACGGCAGCCAATGGGCAGCGATTCCAGCAGCGGTATCGCGCCAGGCAGAGTATTCAGACGGCTCTTGTGTGGCATTGCGCTGCCGAAATCAGGGATCGCCCTGATCAGCGCCTGCGTGTAGGGATGATGCGGCGTCGTCACCAGGTCTTCACTTGGCGCGGTTTCTACCGTTTGTCCGCAATACATCACGTCAATTTTATCCGCCCACTTGCTCAACATTTGCAGGTCATGGCTGATCAGCAAAATGGTGGTGTTGTTATTCTGGTTCAGACGCGTGAGCAGGCGGAAAATCTGCGCCTGAGTCGTTGGCTCCATCGCGTTCGTCGGTTCGTCCGCAATCAGCAGACGCGGCTGATTGGCCAGGGCGATAGCAATCATCACTTTCTGGCATTCACCGTCGGTCAGTTCGTAGGGGAAACTGCGCATCGCGTCTTTATGGTCTTTGATCCCCACACGGTGCAATAGCTCAATGGCACGGCGTTTACGCCAGCCGAAACGCTGCCACCAGCGGCCTTTATAGGTCCACCCGGGGATGTTCTGCATCAGCTGTTTCCCGACGCGCTCGGACGGATCGAGACAGGATTGCGGCTCCTGAAAAATCATCGAGACGTTATGGCCCACCAGTTTACGGCGTTCGCGTGGGGAGAGACGCAACAGATCGATGTCGTCGAAACGCATACGGTCGGCGGTCACCCGCCAGTTGTCCTTTGCCACGCCGCAAATGGCTTTGGCGATTAGACTCTTACCGGAACCCGATTCGCCCACCAGCCCGCGTATTTCGCCCTCAGCGAGCGTAATACTGATGCGATCCACCGCTTTAACCCAGCCTTCGCCCGTTTTAATTTCGATCGTGAGGTTGCGGATATCAAGTAACGGCATTATTGCACCCCCGCATTGATTGCGCGGCGGATCCCGTCGCCAAGCAGGTTAACGAGCAGAACGCTCACCATAATGGCCGCGCCCGGCAGCATGACCGTCCACGGCGCAACGTAAATCAGCTCCAGCGCATCGCCGAGCATTGCGCCCCATTCCGGGGAGGGGAGCTGTGCGCCCAGGTCCAGGAAGCCCAGCGCTGCGATATCAAGAATCGCCATCGACAGAGCGCGGGTGATCTCCGTCACCAGCCCGGCGGCAATGTTAGGCAGCACGGCAAACCACAAAATATTAAACGTGGTGGCGCCGTCCAGACGGGCGGCGACGACATATTCTTTCTCCAGTTCGTCGTGAACCAGGCTGTAAACCGATCGCACCATGCGGGGCAGAATGGCCAGCCAGACGGCGAACATCGCATGTGTGAGGTGCGGCCCCGCGAAGGCCACGACGATAATCGCCAGCAACAGCGAAGGAATCGAGAGCAAGGTATCAAGAATATGATTAAGCACGGCAGACCGCAGCCCGTGGGTTGAGCCGGCAAAAATGCCCAGCGCAAGGCCGCATATCGCGGCGGCAAGGGTGACCACGAACGCGCCGCCTACCGTAGGTGCGGCGCCGCTCAGTAAACGACTTAGCACGTCGCGTCCGAGATCGTCAGTCCCCAGGAAGAACGAAACCTCCCCGTAACGCGACCACGATGGCGGTAAAAGCTGATAACCAAGGAACTGCTGATCGATGCCATACGGCGCAAACCACGAACCCAAAACACACAGCAACACGAGGCCAATGCAGCCGTAAAAGCCGATCATCGCCGTGGTGTCGCCGTAGAAATTACGCCACACGGTGCGTAGCGCACCAGGCGTGCGCTTTTCGCTGTAGACGTTATCGTAAGGCATACCATTCCTTATGCTTCAACGGGTTGGCCATGGCACCCAAAATATCGGAAACAACGTTAACAATAATAACCAGCGAGCCAATCACCATCACTCCGGCGGAGATCGCAGCGTAATCCTGCTGGCGAATGGCGTTGATCATCCAGCGTCCAAGGCCCGGCCAGCTGAAAACCATCTCGGTGATCATCGCCAGCGTCAGCATGGTTGAGAATTGCAGCCCAAGCCGTGGGATTACCGGCGGCAACGCATTGTGCAGCACATGGCGACGTAGAATCGTCAGGCGAGACAGTCCGCGTGTGGCGGCGGCTTTCACATAGTTTTGATCGAAGACTTCGATAGTGCTGATGCGCATCAGGCGGATCACTTCGGTCGTCGGTGCGACGGCCAGCGTGAGCACTGGCAGCACCATATGGCGCAGGGCGCTCACGATCATTTCGTCGCGCCAGACTGAATCGGAAAGCCAGGCGTCAACGATGGCGAAGCCGCTCACCGTTTGCACGTTATATAGCAGGTCGAAACGGCCAGACACCGGAAGCCAGCCTAACGTCAGTGAAAAGAAGAGGGTAAGCAGCAGCGCCAGCCAGAAAACAGGGATGGAAAAGCCAATTAAGGCAAGCGCGCTGATGAATTTATCCTGCCATTTATTGCGATAAATTCCCGCCAGCATCCCCACCGGGATCCCCACCATGAGGGCAAAGCCAAAGGCGAGTATACACAGCTCCATGGTGGCCGGGAAAACCATCTTCAGCTGCTCAGAGATGAGCTGTCCGTTGATGCTGGACACGCCAAAATCCCAGTGCAACAGGCCGTTAAACCAGAACAGCCAGGCGTCCCAGAGGGATGAGCCCTGAAGCGGGGCGTGCGGCGTAAAGTAGCTAAGGCTAAAGCCGACAAAGGTCAGGAAGAACAGGGTGACCAGCAGTAACAGCAGCCGCCGCAAGGTAAATATAATCATGGTTTTTTCACCTCTTGTTCTTTCTCACGAGTCACGCCCGCGAAGGAGGCGTTACCAAACGGGCTGAGTACCAGCCCTTTTATATCGTAACGGTAGGCCTGAAGGCGCAGGGAAGAGGCAAGCGGCAACACGGGAAGCTCTCTGGCCAGAATATCTTGCGCTTCATCGTAGGCCTCAATGCGTGAAGCAAGCTGTTGAGATGAGAGGGCTTTTTGCAGCACAGCATCAAATTCCCGGTTACACCAGTGGGCGTAGTTGGTCTGGGAGTTGATCGCCGCACAGCTCAGCAGCGGACGGAAGAAGCTGTCCGGGTCGTTACTGTCGGTAGACCAGCCAGCCAGCGTTAAGTCGTGATTCATGTCCATCAGACGCGCCTCCTGGAAACGGCCTTCGACAGGAACGATGATCACCTTCACGCCCACCTGGGCCATATCTGCCTGCAACAGTTCGGCGGTTTTCAGCGGGCTGGGGTTCCACGCCTGAGAGCTGGTGGGTACCCACAGCTGAAGCGTCAGGTTTTCTGCCCCCAGTGCTTTAAGCTGTTCGCGCGCTTTCGCCGGATTATATTCCGTGATCTTCGCCTCGCCGTCATAGGCCCAGGAGGCGCGGGGCAGAATAGAGGCGGCGGTTTCCGCGGTGCCGTAATAAATCGACTGCATCAGACGCTGATTGTTGATCGCTAACGCCAGCGCATGGCGCACGGCCGGATTATTCAGCGGTGGCTTATCGGTGTTAAACGCCAGATAGGCGATGTTCATTCCCGGGCGTAGGGTCAGGCGCAGGCGGGGGTCGTCGCGCAAAATAGTCAACTGGCTGGCCGCAGGCCACGCAAGGACGTCGCACTCACCGGTCAGCAGTTTGGAGAGGCGGCCTGTTCCACCTGAACCCAGATCGACAATAACCTGCGGCATCAGCGGTTTGCCGCGCCAGAAATGATCGTGTCGTTGCAGGCGAATGTATTGTCCGGCGCGGTACTCAGCTAACTGGAAGGGTCCTGTGCCCACAGGCTCACGATCGAGACGTTCCTGACGATCCTTTTTCGTCAGCTGATCCGCGTATTCGGCTGACATGACGGACGCGTAGTGCGTCGCCAGGTGCCAGAGGAATGAGGCGTCCGGGCGCGTCAGGCGAAACTCAACCGTGCGGTTATCCAGCTTACGAACGCTTTTGACCGTGTCCGCGAATTGCAGACTGTCGAAGTAGGGGAAGTTTCCGCCATTAACGTTATGCCACGGATGATTGCGGTTGAATATGCGCTGGAAGGTGAAAACCACGTCATCCGCGTTGAGTTTACGGGTTGGCGTAAACCACGGGGTGTGCTGAAAGGCGACATCATCGCGTAGACGAAAGCGGTATGTAGCGCCGTTATCAAGCACTTCCCAACTTTCAGCAAGCTCCGGAACCAGCCGATAGGTATAAGGATCGACGTCGAGCAGGCGATCGTAAATCTGTGCGGCCAGCGTATCAACAATCACGCCGCTCCCCGCCTTTTGCGGGTTAAAGGTATCAACTTGCCCGCTGACGCAATAGACGAAACCACTATCACGAATATCAGGAGGCGCAGTACGATCGGGCGCAGCAAAGGCCAGATTGCTGAACAGACCGAGTGCAAACAGGGATGATAAAACCAGGCGCATAGTTTTTAAGGTTTTTAGATTCGATCTGCAAAGTGTATCGCACTTACGCCTGCTTCGTAAAAATGTCTGGGGGTAAGTGCTGATAATGTCAGCGCATTTGATGTTTTTTGAGCAATGCCCTTAACTGATGGTAGGTCAGACCCAGCAGTTCAGCTGCCCGTTTCTGGTTATATTTCGCCTCTTTCAGGCTCCGTTCCAGCAGTTGCTGCTCCTGCTGATGCTGGAACTGGCGTAAATCGAGCGGCAACGCCGGATCATGCTGGCGCGCCGCCGGAGCAAGGGGCTGTTTAACCTCGCGCCGAAACGGATCGAGAATAATGTTGTCCAGTTCGGTCTCGCTGCTGCCATGACGGTAAACAGACCGTTCCACCACGTTTTTCAGTTCACGGATATTCCCCGGCCAGTGGTAACCGAGCAGGGTCTCGGTGGCCTGTTCGCTGAAGCCCGGAAAGAGCGGCAGGCCCAGTTCCCGGCACATCTGAATGGCAAATTGATCGGCCAGTAGCATGATATCGCTGCGCCGCTCACGCAGCGGCGGCAATTGGACGACATCGAAAGCCAGCCGGTCCAGCAGGTCGGCGCGGAATTTATCTTCTGCCACCATCGCGGGCAGATCGGCGTTAGTGGCGCACACCAGGCGAACGTTAACCTGAAGCGGCTGACTTCCGCCAACGCGTTCCAGTTCGCCATACTCAATGACGCGCAGCAGCTTTTCCTGCACCAGCATTGGCGCGGTCGCCAGCTCGTCGAGAAAGAGCGTTCCACCGTCGGCACGTTCAAAACGACCGGGGTGCCGTTTTTGTGCGCCAGTAAACGCGCCGGCTTCATGACCGAAAAGCTCCGTGTCGAGCAGATTTTCATTCAGCGCCGCGCAGTTAAGCGAAATAAAAGGCCCGTCCCAGCGGCCAGACAGAAAGTGCAGACGGTTAGCGATAAGTTCTTTACCCGTTCCGCGCTCACCGATAATGAGCACCGGTTTATTCAGCGGCGCCAGGCGCGATACCTGCTCAAGCACTTCCAGGAAGCTGTTTGCCTCGCCAATCAAATTGTCTTTATATTCAGCCATGATGAAATTAACCACTCCTTAGTGATATTCACCAGGTGAGAATAGCCGCTGGATGGATAAATATCAATCACACTCAGTAAAATCAATAAGATAAAAAGTTGGCATGGGATTTGTATTAACTACTCAGCAGGGCATCGCCCGATAACAGAACTATGAGGATTGAATTATGGGTATTTTTTCTCGTTTTGCCGACATCGTGAACGCCAACATCAACTCGCTGCTGGAGAAAGCAGAAGATCCGCAGAAGCTGGTGCGCCTGATGATTCAGGAGATGGAAGACACGCTGGTTGAAGTACGCTCCACCTCCGCCCGCGCGCTGGCAGAGAAGAAGCAGTTAACGCGTCGTATCGAGCAGGCGACTGCCCAGCTTAACGAGTGGCAGGAAAAAGCTGAACTGGCGCTGCGCAAAGATAAAGAAGATCTGGCCCGCGCTGCGCTGATTGAGAAGCAGAAGCTGACCGATATGGTGGCCACGCTGGAACATGAAGTGACGCTGGTGGATGATACTCTGACGCGTATGAAGAAAGAGATTGGTGAGCTTGAAAACAAACTCAGCGAAACCCGTGCACGTCAACAGGCGCTGGCGCTGCGCCACCAGGCTGCAAGTTCGTCCCGCGACGTGCGTCGCCAGCTGGACAGCGGCAAACTGGATGAAGCGATGGCGCGTTTCGAATCGTTCGAACGTCGTATCGACCACATGGAAGCGGAAGCCGAAAGCCACAGCATCGGTAAGCAGAAAACCCTGGATCAGCAGTTTGCTGACCTGAAAGCCGATGATGAAATTAGCGAGCAGCTGGCGGCGCTGAAAGCCAAAATGAAGCAAGACAACCAATAATAAATCCTGCGGCACCTGAGCGTGCCGCATCGCAAGACAAGGAGTACACATGAGCGCGCTTTTTCTGGCAATACCCCTGACAATTTTCGTGCTGTTTGTTCTGCCCATCTGGTTATGGCTGCACTACAGCAACCGCTCTTCTCGCGGGGAGCTGTCGCAAAGCGAGCAACAGCGGCTGGCGCAGCTCTCTTCTGAGGCAAACAAAATGCGCGAACGTATTCAGGCGCTGGAAGCCATCCTGGATGCGGAACACCCGAACTGGAGGGAGCGTTAATGGCTGGACTAAATCTGAATAAAAAACTGTGGCGCATCCCGCAGCAGGGCATGGTTCGGGGCGTTTGCGCCGGGCTGGCACACTATCTGGATGTCCCGGTAAAACTGGTACGTGTGGTCACCGTATTGTCGATTTTCTTTGGCCTGGCCTTTATTACACTGGTGGCTTACATCATTCTGTCGTTTGTACTTGATCCGATGCCGGAAGGTGAGCTGGATGCGGAAAACACGCCAACCAGCAGCGATCTTCTTAACGCGGTGGATGAACAGCTGAGCGCAGGGGAGAAGCGATTGCGCGAGATGGAACGTTATGTCACCTCCGATACCTTTACGCTGAGAAGTCGTTTCCGTCAGCTTTAAGAGAGAACTTACATGAAACAAAACTGGCAACAGGCCGGTCAGAAGGTAAAACCCGGCCTGAAAATCGCAGGTAAACTGGTTCTGATGACGGCGTTACGTTATGGTCCGGCTGGTGTGGCGGGCTGGGCGATCAAGTCTGTTGCCCGTAAGCCGGTCAGAATGTTGCTGGCGGTCGCCCTGGAGCCGCTGTTACAAAAACTGGCAAAACGCGTTTCACGTCGCTACTTTTCACGCTAATCCCGCTCATATAAGCCCTTTCTCGCGCTGAGAGAGGGCATGAATTCCCCCTCTGCTTTTTCTCTTTCTTTGCGGCAGCTCACATTACTGCATTGCGCTGCTTTGAGAATGCCTTTTTCAGCCCCCTGGTCCGTTGACAGATATTTTTCATGGGAGTAGATTGCCACTCCGTGGGACCGCTACCATGGAAAATAATGTGAACGCAAAAATTAAATACCTTATCAATCATATTTACGGTGAATCATTTTCAGATGCACACCTTGACGTGTTATTAACTAAGCTTCAACAGGCGGCGGTTAATATTACGGAGAAGCGTAAGTCAGGCTGGGATGAAAAAGATGTTGTTCTGATTACCTATGCCGATCAGATCTCCGCGAAAGGGGAGAAAGCATTGCCGGTATTTACCCGGTTCTATAATGAGTGGCTTTCTCGTACTTTTTCTCATGTCCATCTTTTACCTTTCTATCCGTGGTCATCAGATGATGGTTTTTCCGTTATTGATTATCATACCGTTGCACCTGAAACGGGAAACTGGCGCGATGTCGCGGAATTAAAACAGTCAGCCAGCTTAATGTTTGATTTCGTTTGCAATCATATGTCAGCGAAAAGCGAATGGTTTGCTAATTATCTGGCGCAGAAGCCTGGTTATGAAGATTTCTTTATTTCTGTCGACCCGGAAACCGATTTATCCGCGGTGACGCGCCCACGCGCTCTACCGCTGTTGACGCCGTTTACGCTTAATGATGGCAGCGTTCGTCATTTATGGACTACATTCAGCGATGACCAGATCGATCTCAATTTCGCCTCGCCGCAGGTGCTGATTGCAATGGTTGACGTTCTGCTCCATTACCTCATGGAAGGGGCGCGTTATATCCGTCTGGATGCGGTCGGGTTTATGTGGAAAATCCCGGGAACAACCTGCATCCATCTGGAACAAACTCATTGCCTTATCCAGCTGTTCCGCGCCATTACGGACGCCGTGGCACCTGGAACGGTGATCATTACTGAGACAAATGTTCCGCACAAAGACAACATCTCTTACTTCGGTGATGGTGAAAACGAAGCCCAGATGGTCTATCAGTTTTCCTTACCTCCGCTGGTGCTGCATGCCGTTCATCGTCAGGATGTGAAAGCACTTTGCCAATGGGCGGGGTCGCTGGCACTGCCTTCTTCACACACTACATGGTTTAATTTCCTGGCCTCGCATGATGGTATCGGTTTGAATCCGCTGCGCGGCATTCTTCCGGAATCAGAGATCCTCTCGTTGGTCGAAAATCTTCAGCAGGAAGGCGCGCTGGTCAACTGGAAAAATAATCCTGACGGAACGCGAAGCCCTTATGAAATTAATGTCACCTATCTTGATGCGTTAAGTTTACAAGACAGTTCAGATGAGGAACGTATTGCACGGTTCCTCCTCGCGCATGCTGTGTTGTTAAGTTTCCCAGGCGTCCCGGCTGTTTATATTCAGAGCATTCTTGGTTCGCGGAACGATTATGAAGGCGTCGAACGCCTCGGATATAACCGCGCGATTAACCGGAAAAAATACACGGCGGGGCAGCTTGATAGCGAACTGAATAATAAGAAGAGTATTCGTTATCAAATTTATTCTCGTTTGAGTGAGTTTATCGCTATTCGTCGCGGCGAGAGGGCGTTCCATCCGGATAGTCAGGCTGCTTTCGACGCAGTGGGTAAACAAATTCTTAAAATTATTCGTGTTGCTGAAAATGGCGAGCGAATTACAGCATTATTTAATTTTAGCAATAAAATGCAGACCGTTTATGAACAAACGCTTTCTGGTAAGGAATTATTATCAGGACAGGATATTAGCGGTACGGAGCTGATCCTCAATCCATGGCAGGTAATGTGGATTAAAGAAAACTAAAAAGGACCCTAAAATGAAAATGCCAAAAATTGTGCTGTTATCAGCACTGGTTTCGTGCGCCCTGTTATCAGGCTGTAAGGACGATAAAGCATCTCAGGTCACCATTGAGTTTATGCACTCGTCGGTAGAACAGGAGCGTCAGGCCGTTATCACGAAATTGATTGAAAAATTCGAGAAAGAGAACCCGTCGATTACGGTGAAGCAGGTACCCGTTGAAGAAGATGCCTACAACACCAAGGTAATTACCCTGGCTCGTACCGGTGCGCTGCCGGAGGTGATTGAGATCAGCCATGACTACGCCAAAGTCATGGATAAAGAGCAGCTACTGGATCGTGACGCCATCGGCCGCGCCATCAAGGCGGTGGGCGAGGAGACATTTTACGACGGCATTTTACGCGTAGTTCGCACGGAAGATGGCAACGCATGGACGGGGGTGCCGGTTAGCGCCTGGCTGTCCGGCGTCTGGTATCACAAAGATGCGCTCGCGGCAGCGGGTATTGAAGAGCCGCACAACTGGGAGCAACTGCTGAAAGCCAGTCAGGCGCTCAACGATCCGGCTAAAAAACATTACGGTATCGCGCTTCCAACCGCAGAAAGCGTCATGACGGAGCAGGCTTTCTCGCAATTTGCTTTGTCAGGAGGGGCCAACGTCTTTGATGCAAACGGCAGCGTGAAAATCGATACCCCTGAGATGTCGAAAGCGCTGGAGTTTTATAGGGCACTGGCCGCGAACACCATGCCGGGCTCGAATGATGTCATGGAGATCAAAGACGCCTTCATGAACGGTTCTGCGCCTATGGCCGTTTACTCTACCTATATCCTGCCCGCGGTCTTCAAAGATGGCAATCCGGCCAACCTGGGGTTCGTTGTCCCGACGGAAAAATCATCAGCCGTGTACGGCATGATCACTTCTTTGACGATCACTACCGGCCAGACCGAAGAGGAAACGCAGGCCGCCGAGAAATTTGTCACCTGGATGGAGCAGGCTCAGAACGCCTCTGATTGGGTCATGATGTCTCCGGGCGCCGCGCTACCGGTCAATAAACTCGTGGTGGGCACTGATTCCTGGAAAAACAACGACGTTATCAAGGCCTTTGGTCAACTGCCTTACGAGCTGATTGCGCAGTTCCCGAACGTCCAGGTGTTTGGTGCCGTGGGCGACAAGAACTTTACCCGCATGGGAGATGTTACCGGGTCCGGCATTATCAGTTCCATGGTGCATAACGTGACGGTGGGACAAAAAGATCTCAGTGCGACGTTAAGCAACAGCCAGAAGAAACTGACTGACCTGATATCACAACGATAGGAGCGCTTTGCGAAGGGAATTATGAAGACGTTGTTTTCTGGTCGTTCAGATATGCCTTTCGCCATGCTGCTGTTGGCCCCCAGCCTGATTTTGCTGGGGGGCCTGGTGGCCTGGCCAATGATTTCTAACATTGAAATCAGTTTTTTACGTTTACCGCTGAATCCGCGTATTGATGCGGTGTTCGTCGGTCTGGATAACTACATTCGCATCCTGGGCGATGCTGCGTTCTGGCACTCCCTGTGGATGACGTTCTGGTATACGGCGCTGGTGGTGATCGGCAGCACCGGACTGGGGCTGGCCGTAGCGATCTTCTTTAACCGTGAATTCCGCATGCGGAAAACGGCACGTTCACTGGTGATACTGTCCTATGTGACGCCGTCTATTTCACTGGTATTTGCCTGGAAATACATGTTCAACAACGGCTACGGAATTGTGAACTATCTTGGCGTTGATCTGCTGCATCTCTACGATCAGGCGCCGCTGTGGTTCGATAACCCTGGCAGCAGTTTTGTCCTGGTCGTGCTGTTCGCCATCTGGCGTTACTTCCCGTATGCCTTTATCTCGTTCCTCGCGATTCTACAGACCATTGATAAATCCTTGTACGAAGCGGCAGAGATGGACGGGGCGAATGCCTGGCAGCGTTTTCGTATCGTGACGTTGCCCGCCATCATGCCGGTGCTGGCCACGGTGGTCACGCTGCGCACCATCTGGATGTTCTACATGTTTGCGGATGTTTATCTGCTCACCACCAAGGTCGACATTCTGGGCGTATATCTCTACAAAACCGCCTTTGCGTTCAATGACCTGGGTAAAGCAGCCGCCATTTCCGTTGTGCTGTTTGTGATCATATTCGCTGTCATTCTGCTGACCAGAAAAAGGGTAAACCTCAATGGCAACAAATAAACGCGTTCTGGGCCGTATCGGTTTTTATCTGGGACTGGCGGTATTCCTGATTATCACGCTGTTTCCGTTTTTTGTGATGCTGATGACATCGTTCAAAAGCGCGAAAGAGGCGATCTCACTGCACCCGACTATCCTGCCGCAGGAGTGGACGTTACAGCACTACATCGACATCTTTAACCCGCTGATTTTCCCGTTTGTGGATTATTTCCGTAACAGCATGGTGGTGTCACTGACCTCCTCTGTCATTGCGGTGTTTCTCGGTACGCTGGGCGCTTATGCGTTATCCAAACTGCGCTTTAAAGGGCGCACGACGATCAATGCGAGCTTCTACACCGTCTATATGTTCTCCGGGATCCTGCTGGTGGTGCCGCTGTTCAAAATCATCACCGCGCTCGGCATTTATGACACCGAGCTGGCGCTGATCATCACCATGGTGACGCAGACGTTGCCGACTGCGGTCTTTATGCTGCGCAGCTATTTCGACACTATCCCGGATGAGATAGAAGAAGCCGCGATGATGGACGGCCTGAACCGCCTGCAAATCATCTTCCGCATCACCGTGCCGCTGGCGATCTCGGGTCTGGTGTCAGTCTTCGTTTACTGCTTCATGGTGGCGTGGAATGACTACCTGTTCGCCTCCATTTTCCTGTCCAGCGCCAGCAACTTCACGTTGCCGGTGGGGCTGAACACGCTCTTCAGTACGCCAGATTACATCTGGGGTCGCATGATGGCGGCATCGCTTGTGACCGCACTGCCCGTTGTCATTATGTATGCCCTGTCTGAACGTTTTATTAAAAGTGGTTTGACCGCCGGCGGCGTAAAGGGCTGAGGCGGCCGATTTTAACAAGGAGTGAGTCATGAAAAAATTAGTTGCGACAGCGCCTCGTGTAGCGGCGCTGGTGGAATACGAAGATCGTCCTGTTGCAGCACATGAAGTGAAGATTCGTGCCCGTTATGGCGCCCCGAAACACGGCACCGAAGTTGTGGATTTCCGCGCGGCAAGCCCGTTCATTGATGAAGAGTTTAACGCCGAGTGGCAGATGTTTACCCCACGTGAAGAGGGGGCAGCACGCGGCATCGAATTTGGTAAATGCCAGCTGGGAAACATGATCGTCGGCGACATCATCGAATGTGGTGCGGACGTAACGGAATACCAGATCGGCGACAGCGTTTGCTGCTACGGTCCATTGCAGGAAACGGTCATCGTCAACGCGGTGAACAACTATAAGCTGCGCAAAATGCCGCAGGGCGCATCCTGGAAAAACGCCGTTTGTTACGATCCGGCTCAGTTCGCCATGAGCGGCGTGCGTGATGCTAACGTCCGCGTAGGGGATTTCGTTGTAGTTGTCGGGCTGGGCGCTATTGGCCAGATTGCGATTCAGCTGGCGAAAAAAGCTGGCGCGTCAGTGGTTATTGGTGTCGATCCTATTGAACATCGCTGTGAGATCGCCCGCCGTCACGGTGCAGACCACTGCCTGAACCCAATCGGTACCGATGTCGGTCTTGAAATTAAGAAACTGACCGGCAAGCAGGGCGCGGATGTGATCATCGAAACCAGCGGCTTTGCAGATGCGCTGCAATCTGCGCTGCGCGGACTCGCCTACGGCGGCACGATCTCTTACGTGGCTTTCGCCAAACCTTTTGCGGCAGGCTTCAACCTGGGCCGCGAAGCACACTTCAACAACGCGAAGATTGTCTTCTCCCGCGCATGCAGTGAACCCAACCCGGATTATCCACGCTGGAGTCGCAAGCGTATTGAAGAGACCTGCTGGGAATTGCTGATGAACGGTTATCTCAATTGTGAAGATCTGATCGACCCGGTCGTCACCTTCACCACCAGCCCGGAAAGCTACATGAAGTATGTCGATCAGCACCCGGAACTCAGTATCAAAATGGGCGTTACTTTTTAAGCTAAGGACAGCAAATCATGAAAATCGCAACACAAAACTAGGCCTTTTTCCCGACCACTATCATGGAAAAATTCAAATACATCAAAGCGATGGGATTTGATGGCTACGAAATAGATGGCCGGCTGCTGGTTGAACATCTCGACGAAGTGAAAGCCGCTATCAAAGCCACCGGTCTGCCGGTTACGACGGCGTGTGGCGGATACGATGGCTGGATCGGGGATTTCATCGAAGAACGCCGCCTGAACGGTCTCCAGCAGATTGAACGCATTCTGGAAGCGCTGGCAGAAGTGGGCGGCAAAGGGATTATCGTCCCGGCTGCCTGGGGGATGTTTACCTTCCGTCTGCCGCCAATGACTTCGCCACGTAGCCTGGATGGCGATCGCAAAGCGGTCAGCGCTTCCCTGCGCTGGCTGGATGAGGTAGCAGCGCGCACCGGTACTACCGTCTACCTGGAGCCGCTGAACCGCTATCAGGATCATATGATCAACACCCTGGCCGACGCGCGTCGTTATATCGAAGAGAACGGCCTGAAGCACGTGCAGATCATCGGTGATTTCTACCACATGAACATTGAAGAAGACTCACTGACGGAAGCGTTGCATCACAACCGCGATCTGCTGGGTCATGTGCATATTGCTGATAACCACCGCTATCAGCCGGGCAGCGGCAGCCTTGATTTCGCCAGCCTGTTCGGTCAGCTGCGTGCTGATAACTATCAGGGTTATGTGGTGTACGAGTGCCGGGTTCGTGCCGACGATCCGGCTCAAGCCTATCAGGACTCACTCAATTACCTGCGTGAATGCTAAGGATGACGAGCGTGATGAGTGCTTCTACACCTTTGCCTCTGCGCGTCGCCATCATTGGCGCCGGGCAGGTTGCAGACAAAGTGCATGCCTCGTATTACGCCACGCGCAGTGATGTTCAAATGGTGGCTGTCATGGACAGCCGCCTTGAGCAGGCACAGGCGTTCGCGAAACGTTATGCCATTCCAACGGCATGGCAGGACGCTCACGAGATGTTGCAGAAAGTAAAACCGGATGTGGTGAGCGTCTGTTCGCCTAACCGGTTCCATTTTGAACATGTGATGGCGGCTCTCGAAGCGGGTTGCCATGTGATGTGTGAAAAGCCGCCGGCAATGACGCCGGAACAGGCCGACCAGATGCGCATCGCGGCGCGCAAGGCAGGAAAAGTCCTTGCGTATGATTTTCATCATCGCTTTGCCCTGGACACCCAGCTCCTGCGCGATGCGGTAATGAACGGCACACTCGGTGAAATTTACTTCACTTCCGCGCAGGCGCTGCGTCGCTGCGGTGTGCCGGGGTGGGGCGTTTTCACCAATAAATCGCTCCAGGGTGGCGGGCCGCTTATCGATATCGGCATTCATATGCTGGATGCTGCGATGTACGTGTTGGGCTTCCCGGCTGTGAAGCGGGTAACCGCGCACAGCTTCCAGAGACTGGGGAACCGGAAACACAACGGTCAGTTTGGCGAATGGGATCCTACGCAGTTTACCGTGGAAGATGCCCTGTTTGGCACGATTGAATTCTGCAACGGCGGCGTTCTGCGTCTGGACACCTCCTTTGCGCTTAACATCCGCGAGCAGTCCATCATGAACGTCTCTTTCTGCGGTGAAAAGGCAGGCGCAACGCTGTTCCCGGCGCATATCTATAACGACGAAGCCGGTGTTTTAGAAACCCTTTTCCATCGTGAAGAGGCGGACGATCAGCGCCATCTGCGCAGTATGGATGCCTTCGTGCGTCATGTGCTGGGAGAGCACGTTATGATCGCTGACGCAGAACAGGGTCTGGTTATACAACAGCTTGTTGCCGCGCTTTATGAATCAGCAGAAACAGGGGAAAGCGTGACATTATGCTGAACGTGTCTGTATTAAACGATCCGGGCTTTTGTCCTCACAGCCTGAACAAATATGCCTCTGTCATGACATGCGGGAATGGATACATGGGCATTCGCGCTACGCATGAAGAAGATTACACCCAGCAGACCAGAGGCATGTATCTCGCGGGGCTTTATCATTGCGCGGGTCGCAACGAGACTACTGAGCTGGTCAATCTGCCGGATATCACCGGTATTGATGTTGAGCTTGATGGCGTCAATTTCACGCTCCTGTCAGGCGAAATTCTTGAATGGCAGCGCGAGCTGGCCTTTGCTAACGGCGAACTGCATCGCAACGTTGTCTGGCGTGCACCCGACGGGAAACGTTATCGGCTGGAGAGCCGTCGTTTTGTTTCGCTGGACCAGTTGCCCTTAGTGGCAATGCAGTTCTCGATCACACCGCTTGATGGCGACGCTCAGGCCGTGCTGAAAACCGGCATAGAT
The DNA here is from genome assembly GCF_001729745.1 of Enterobacter hormaechei subsp. hoffmannii. Taxonomy (GTDB): domain Bacteria; phylum Pseudomonadota; class Gammaproteobacteria; order Enterobacterales; family Enterobacteriaceae; genus Enterobacter; species Enterobacter intestinihominis. Next base: position 2,381,295 of record NZ_CP017186.1, on the reverse strand, counting down.
GCGACACAAACGAACAGCGGCAGACAGCATCTGGATGAAATCTCGGTCAGGATCTTTGACCAGCACTACATGCAGGGCGTGTATGAAACGCAGGACCGTGCATCTGAGGTTGTGGTTTCGGCGTATTGCCAGCTCTCGACGAAAAGCGACAGCTGTTTCACCGCCAAAAACCGCCGTCTCAGCGTGCATCATTCGCTGACGATTGCTAGAGGTGACACTGTCACGCTTGAGAAGATCGTCTGGGTGGCTCATCGTAGCGAGAAAGCGCTGTCGCAGGAGTCATTCGCGCGCAACGCGCTGGCCGATCTTAAAGTCTGTGCGGCAAGAGGTTATGAGGCGTTGCTTGAAAGCTCAGCGTATGCCTGGAAAGATGTCTGGCGCGACGCACGTGTGGAAGTGACTTCCACAGAGCAACAGGATCAGCTGGCGCTGGATTACGCCGTCTGGCATCTGACGACAATGACGCCTGCTCATGATGAGCGAAGCAGTATTGCGGCGAAAGGGCTGACGGGTGAGGGGTACAAGGGGCACGTCTTCTGGGATACCGAAATTTTCCTGCTGCCGTTCCATCTGTTTACCCGCCCGCAGATTGCCCGCAGCCTGCTACGCTATCGCTGGCTTAATCTGGCAGGCGCACGGGAAAAAGCGCGCCGTAACGGTTGGCCGGGTGCATTGTTCCCGTGGGAAAGTGCGGCCAGCGGACAGGAAGAGACGCCAGAATTCGCGGCCATTAACATCCGCACCGGGGTTCGCCAGAAGGTGGCTTCCGCACTCGCTGAACATCACATCGTGGCTGATATCGCCTGGGCCGTGGTCGCTTACTGGCAGGCAACACACGACGATGCCTTTATGCGCAATGAGGGGCTGACGCTACTGATAGAAACCGCTTCGTTCTGGATGGGACGCGCGACGGAAATCAATGGTCGTCTTGAGATCCATGACGTGATCGGACCGGATGAATACACCGAGCATGTCAACAACAACGCCTACACCAACTATCTGGCCTGGCACAACGTTGCCTGCGCGCGTCAGTTTATGGCGATGTTTGGCCGTGAAGATGCGCGTTTTACGGAGAATGCCGGGAAGTTCCTGGCGCGCCTGTGGCTGCCAGAGGCCGACGCAGACGGTGTGATCCCGCAGGATGATACCTTCATGGCAAAACCTGCCATCGATCTGAGCCGCTATAAAGCCAAAGCGGGTAAGCAAACCATTTTGCTTGATTACTCTCGCGCGGAAGTGAACGAGATGCAGATCCTGAAGCAGGCCGATGTGGTGATGCTTAACTACCTGCTGCCGGAACGGTTTACGCCGCAGCAATGTGCCGCCAATCTGGCGTTCTACGAGCCACGTACGATTCATGATTCATCCCTGAGTAAAGCGATTCACGGCATTGTGCTCGCACGCTGCGGTGACACCGAGGGGGCGTATGCCTTCTGGCGTGACGGTATCGCCATCGACCTGGGGGACGACCCACACAGCAGTGATGACGGTATTCATGCTGCCGCCACCGGTGCGATCTGGTTGGGCGCTATTCAGGGGTTTGCTGGCCTGCACATTAGCGAAGGGGAGCTGCATCTTTCACCGAAACTGCCTGTTCACTGGCAGAAACTCGCCTTCCCGCTGCGGTGGCGGGACGCAACAATGCACATTAACTGTGAAAATGACCAGTTAACCATTGAGACTACCGCACCTGTCACGTTGACGCTGTGGGGTAAAACGCTGCATGTATCAGGGCGTAAAGTCTGCGCGTATAAGGACTTTCTTGCACCTGTTAATGGGACCGCTACCACGGAGGGGCGCCATGACGCTTAACGCTGTTGTATTCGATCTGGACGGGGTGATCACCGATACCGCGCATCTTCACTTTCTGGCCTGGCGCGCCGTGGCGGAGGAGATTGGTATTACCTTCGATGAAGTATTTAACGAACAGCTGAAGGGAATAAGCCGTATGGACTCCCTCCAGCGCATTCTGAAACATGGCGGGAAAGAGGGGATGTTCAGTGACGAGCAGCGCCTGGCGCTGGCAACGAAAAAAAACGCGCTTTACGTCCAGTCGCTGGCATCACTGACGCAGGATTCGCTGCTCCCGGGTATTCGCGACGTGCTGGCGGATATTCGCGCCGCGAAGGTCAAAATTGGGCTGGCATCCGTATCGCTTAATGCCCCTGGGATTTTGCACGCGTTGGGTATTCATCAGGCTTTCGATTTTTGCGCCGATGCTTCGCGCATTTGCCGCTCAAAGCCGGACCCGGAGATCTTCCTTGCAGCCTGTAAAGGACTGAACGTGCGTCCAGAAGAGGCCATTGGTATCGAAGATGCCGCCGCAGGGGTAGATGCGATCAACGCCGCAGGAATGCTGTCGGTCGGGATTGGGCCTGGCCTGAACCATGCGGGATTACAACTTCATTCAACGCAGGAACTGACCTGGGAACGCCTGACGGCGTTCTGGGCATCCCGGGCGTATTGATAAGGAATTAATAATGGCTCAACTGTCTCTGAAACACATTCAGAAAATCTATGATAACCAGGTCCACGTGGTTAAGGATTTCAATCTCGAGATTGAAGATAAAGAATTTATCGTCTTCGTCGGTCCATCGGGCTGTGGGAAATCCACGACGCTGCGAATGATTGCCGGCCTTGAGGAGATCAGCGCAGGTGAACTGATTATTGACGGGGTTTGTATGAATGATGTTCCCGCCAAGTCCCGTGATATCGCAATGGTCTTCCAGAACTATGCGCTCTATCCGCATATGACGGTCTACGACAACATGGCGTTTGGTCTGAAGATGCAAAAAATAGCACCTTCCATCATCGAAGAACGTGTTAGCTGGGCGGCCCAGATCCTGGGTTTACGCGACTATCTCCAGCGTAAACCTGGCGCATTGTCAGGTGGTCAGCGTCAGCGCGTGGCGTTAGGCAGGGCGATAGTGCGTGAAGCCGGGGTTTTCCTGATGGATGAACCGCTGTCAAACCTTGATGCCAAGCTTCGTGTGCAGATGCGCGCTGAAATCAGCAAGCTGCACCAGAAGCTCAATACCACCATGATTTACGTGACGCACGATCAGACGGAAGCCATGACCATGGCGACCCGCATCGTGATTTTAAAAGACGGCATCATCCAGCAGGTGGGCGCGCCGAAGCAGGTTTACAACGAGCCGGCGAATATGTTCGTTGCAGGCTTTATTGGTTCACCTGCGATGAACTTCATTCGTGGCGCGATCGACGACCGATACTTCGTGACGGAAACGCTGCGTCTGGAGATCCCGGAGGAGAAGCTGGCCGTACTGAATGCGCAAGGTTACCAGCGCAAAGCGGTCGTCTTTGGGATCCGTCCGGAAGACATTCTCACGCTACAGCGCAGCGGTGAAAACATCGCGGCGAAGATCAGCGTCGCTGAGCTGACTGGGGCAGAATTTATGCTTTATGCCAACGTGGGCGGGCATGAACTGGTTGTCCGTGCGGGAGCGGCGGATGATTACGTTGCAGGAGATAATATCGGCATCCAGTTCGATATGAGTAAGTGCCATTTCTTCGATGCTGATACTGAAGCAGCTATTAGATAAGAAAGGTATTCGCCGGAAATGAAAGTTTCCGGTTTTTTTGTATGTTAATTATAAAGGAATATTTTAATGAGTACTCTACTAAGAAGTGCTGCGCTCGTTCTGTGCGCAGGGGTAAGCTGCGCGCAAGCAACAGAGTCAACCAAACAGTGGGAATTTAATATTGGTGCCATGTATGAAATTGAAAACGTCGAAGGTCAGGGCGACGATAAAGATGGATTATATGAACCTTCCGTGTGGTTTAACGCCACGTATGATGCGTGGACAATTTCACTGGCGATGTATCAGGAAGGCCCGGTTGATTACAGCAGCATGACGCGCGGCACCTATTTCGATCGTCCTGAATTTGAATTACGGTATCGCTTCATTGGCACAGAGGATTTTACGCTGGGTCTTACGGGCGGTTTCCGTAATTATGGATATCATTTTAAAGATGAGCACGGTGCGAAAGACGGTAGTGCTAATATGCAGCGCTATAAAATTCAGCCTGACTGGGATGTGAAATTAACAGATGACTGGCGTTTTGGCGGTTGGTTTGCCATGTACCAGTTTGCGAATGACCTGGGAAAAACCGGTTATTCTGACAGCCGCGTCGAAACGGAAACCGGATTTACCTGGACAATAAACGAAACCGTCTCTGCAAAAGTTAACTACTATTTAGAGCGTGGCTTCAATATGGACAGTTCACGTAATAACGGTGAATTCTCCACCCAGGAGATTCGTGCCTACCTGCCTGTTTCATTAGGCCAGACAACGCTTACACCTTACACCCGTCTGGGGCTCGATCGCTGGTCAAACTGGGACTGGCAGGACGATCCAACTCGTGAAGGGCATGACTTCAACCGACTGGGTCTGCTCTATGCTTATGACTTTGCGAATGGCCTTTCCATGACGCTCGAGTATGCCTACGAATGGGAAAATCATGACGAAGGCGAGAGCGACCGCTTCCACTATGCGGGTGTCGGCGTCAATTACGCGTTCTGATGACGTTATACCAGGGGCGTTTGCCCCTGGTTTTTAGCGTAACGAAGCTGCATCTGAAAAATGTGTTTCAACCAATACCTTATGCGGCGCAGGTTTATCCGCAATGCACCTGAACAACAAATCGCAGCTCTCTTCGCCCAGCTTTTTCGTGGGGATATCAAAGCCGCCTGGTGCAGGGGTTAAAATGAGAGATAGCATCGGGTCGCTGTATCCTGCCATTGCGACCTGTTCCGGGATCGCCAGATTTAGCGCATCCGCGGCACGATAAAGACTCAGCAATTTCATGCTATCAGTCGCAAAAACCGCATCGGGCGGGTTGTCTGAGGAGAGTAGCTGGCAGGCCGCCTGAAGCGCGCTTTCATGGGTATAGCCGCCATCGATAACCCAGGTCGGGTTAATTTCGATGCCGTGTTTCTCAAGGCTGAATTTATAACCCGCCAGGCGATCGATAGAGACGTGATAATCGAGCGGGGCATGCAGGCAGGCAATTTTGGTGCGGCCATGCGTGATAAACGAGTCTGTTAATATGGCGCTGTCGCGGAAATTATCCGTGTCGACAGAATAGATATTCTGGTAATTTCCTTCCACTTTACCAATGACGACCACGGGCACACCGTATTCATCCAGCGTCGAGAAAAACGACTCGTTCGCCGGCGAGCTTAGCATGATGATGCCTTTGATCATCTTCTGCTTTATTTTACCCACGCATTTTTGCAGATCATCTTCACTGCTTTTGGACGTTTGTAAAATAACATCAAAACCTTCTTCTTCTGCTTTTGCCGTAATGGCATGCAGTACATCTGAGAAAAAGGGATTTCCTGCAGTGGTCTTGGTTGAGCGGGTCGAAATAACCATAATGGCGTCGAAGCCAGAAGAGGTGAGTGCGCGGGCAAGTTTATTAGGTTGGTAATTTAACTCATCTATCGCCTTCAACACCTTTTCACGCGCTTCAGGAGAAATATTCGTTTGTTTATTCAGAACGCGTGACACGGTTGATTTCGAAACGCCAGCAACGCGGGCAATATCATAGATGGTGGGTGACATACACCTTACTCACTCCAGACGGACAGCAATTGCGTCCATCTTACTGGAGAGAAAACGGCAATAGCAATAATTAAGAATTGATAATCAACGATCTGCCCCAATTTACTGTATTCTGAAGTGACTTTGTTCAGGGTTCCAGACAATGAAGGACGGCGATGAAGCGACTTAAAAACGAATTCAATTCTCTGGTGAACCGTGGCGTTGATCGCCATCTGCGTCTTGCCGTTACCGGGCTGAGCCGCAGCGGTAAGACGGCATTCATTACGGCGATGGTCAATCAGCTGTTGAACCTGCATGCTGGGGCGCGCCTGCCACTGCTTAGCGCGGTGCGCGAGGAGCGATTGTTAGGCGTAAAACGCGTACCGCAACGTGATTTTGGCATCCCCCGTTTCACCTATGATGAAGGTCTGGCACAGTTATACGGGGAGCCTCCCGCCTGGCCCACCCCGACGCGTGGCGTGAGCGAAATTCGCCTTGCGCTTCGTTTTCGCTCGAATGAATCCCTGATGCGTCACTTCAAAGAAACGTCCACGCTGTATCTCGAAATTGTGGATTATCCGGGAGAATGGCTGCTCGATTTACCGATGCTGGCGCAGGATTACCTGAGCTGGTCCCGGCAGATGACCGGTCTGTTGCAGGGGCAGCGGGCAGAGTGGTCGACCAAATGGCGCCAGCTTTGCGAAGGGCTGGATCCGCTGGCGCCGGCGGATGAAAACCGTCTGGCCGTGATAGCCCAGGCCTGGACGGATTACCTGCATCAGTGCAAGCAGGAGGGGCTGCATTTTATTCAGCCGGGCCGTTTTGTTCTGCCGGGAGATCTAGCCGGTGCTCCCGCGCTACAGTTTTTCCCGTGGCCGGACGTTGACCGCATCGGCGAATCGAAGCTGGCGCAGGCAGACAAGACCACCAACGCCGGTATGCTCCGCGAGCGATACAATTATTACTGTGAGAAGGTGGTTAAGGGTTTTTATAAAAATCATTTTTTACGCTTTGACCGCCAGATCGTGCTGGTGGACTGCCTGCAACCCCTCAACAGCGGGCCGCAGGCGTTCAATGATATGCGGCTGGCGCTGACGCAGCTGATGCAAAGTTTTCATTATGGCCAGCGTACGCTGTTTCGCCGTTTATTCTCGCCGGTCATCGACAAGCTGCTGTTTGCCGCCACAAAAGCTGATCATGTGACGGTCGATCAGCACGCCAACATGGTATCCCTGCTGCAACAGCTGGTGCAGGATGCCTGGCAGAACGCGGCGTTCGAAGGGATTAGTATGGATTGTCTGGGTCTGGCGTCCGTACAGGCTACGCAGAGTGGGTTGATTGACGTGAATGGCGAGAAAATTCCGGCCCTGCGGGGCAACCGACTCAGCGACGGTGAGCCGCTCACGGTCTATCCGGGCGAAGTTCCCCCACGTCTGCCGGGCCAGGCTTTCTGGCAAAGCCAGGGTTTTCAGTTTGAAGACTTCCGTCCGCAGAGCATGAACGTTGACCAGCCATTGCCGCATATCCGTCTGGATGCCGCGCTGGAGTTTTTAATTGGAGATAAATTACGATGACGGAACCGTTAAAGCCCCGCATTGATTTTACCGGCCAGCTTGAGCAGTCCCCGCATGAGGCGTTTAGAACAGCGCAAACCTTCACCGGTCCGCAGGCCGACAACTTTGCTCCCGTGCTGGCAGAGGAGCCGTTGGTTGAAGAGGGGCAGGCGGAAGCGGTCGTTGATGCGGCACTGCGCCCGAAACGCAGCCTGTGGCGTAAGATGGTGACCGCCGGGTTAGCCCTTTTTGGTGTGAGCGTAATTGGTCAGGGCGTGCAGTGGGGCGTCAATGCCTGGCAAACCCAGGACTGGGTAGCGCTGGGGGGATGCGCCGCCGGGGCGTTGATCGTTGGTGCGGGCGTCGGCTCGGTCGTGACCGAGTGGCGTCGCCTCTGGCGTCTGCGTCAGCGTGCGCACGAACGCGATGAAGCGCGGGATCTGCTGCACAGTCACGGCACCGGAAAAGGGCGTGCTTTTTGTGAAAAGCTTGCGGCTCAGGCCGGGATAGATCACTCTCACCCGGCGCTTCAGCGCTGGTATGCGGCGATCCACGAAACCCAGAATGACCAGGAAGTGGTCACGCTCTATGCGCACATTGTTCAGCCGGTACTGGATGCGCAGGCTCGTCGTGAGATCAGCCGCTCGGCGGCGGAATCCACCCTGATGATTGCCGTCAGTCCGCTGGCGATGGTGGACATGGCCTTTATCGCCTGGCGCAACCTGCGCCTGATCAACCGCATCGCCAGACTGTATGGCATTGAGCTTGGCTATTACAGCCGACTGCGCCTGTTCAAACTGGTGTTGCTGAATATCGCCTTCGCCGGGGCAAGCGAACTGGTGCGGGAGGTCGGGATGGACTGGATGTCGCAGGATCTTGCGGCGCGTCTCTCTGCCCGGGCGGCGCAGGGGATTGGTGCCGGTCTGCTGACGGCACGCTTAGGAATCAAAGCGATGGAGGTTTGTCGTCCACTCCCCTGGATCGATGGCGATAAGCCGCGGCTGGGGGATTTCCGTCGCGAATTGATTGGTCAGCTTAAAGAGACGCTCAATAAAAAACCTGCTCAGTGAGGTTTCGTTTACTAATCGTGCGGGCTGTCAATATTTGTTGACAGCCACCTTCCCGAATACCGTGATCTGACATATCATTTTACTGTTATTGGCTTAAACGGTGAATTTCCCATGCGTCTGGAAGTCTTTTGTGAGGACCGTCTCGGTCTGACCCGCGAGTTACTTGATCTTCTTGTTTTACGTAGCATTGATTTACGTGGCATAGAGATCGACCCTGTCGGGCGAATTTACCTCAATTTTGCCGAAATTGAATTTAATACCTTCAGTAGCCTGATGGCCGAAATCCGCCGTATCGCTGGCGTTACGGATGTACGCACCATCCCCTGGATGCCATCCGAGCGGGAACACCTTGCGCTGAGCGCACTGCTGGAAGCAATGCCGGAGCCGTTTCTCTCTCTCGATCTGAAAAACAAAGTCGAGCGCGTTAACCAGGCCAGTTGCCAGCTGTTTGCGCAGACTCAGGAAAAGCTTATCGGTCATCACGCCACGCAATTGATCCCAGGTTTTAATTTCCAGCGCTGGCTGGACAGCAACCCGCAAAATACCCATAGCGAGCACGTCGTCATCAATGGACAGAATTTCCTGATGGAGATCACGCCGGTCTACCTGAAAGGGGAAAATGCCGCGCGGGTGCTCACCGGCGCGGTAATCATGCTGCGCTCCACGGTGCGCATGGGACGCCAGTTACAGAACCTTTCCAGCCAGGACGTCGGCGCATTCAGCCAGATTATTGCGGTGAGCCCGAAGATGCGTCACGTGCTCGACCAGGCGCGCAAGCTGGCAAATCTTACGGCACCGCTGCTGATTACCGGGGATACCGGTACGGGGAAAGATCTGCTGGCGCATGCTGTGCATATGGCCAGCCCGCGTGCGGCAAAACCGTATCTGGCGCTGAACTGCGCGTCTATTCCTGAAGATGCGGTGGAAAGTGAACTGTTCGGGCATGCGCCGGAAGGCAAAAAAGGCTTCTTTGAACAGGCGAATGGCGGCTCGGTGTTGCTGGACGAGATTGGTGAAATGTCGCCACGCATGCAGGCGAAACTGCTGCGTTTTCTCAATGACGGCACGTTCCGCCGCGTGGGGGAAGATCATGAAGTGCACGTGGATGTACGCGTCATCTGCGCCACCCAGAAAAACCTGGTGGAGCTGGTGCAGAAAGGGGTATTCCGCGAAGATCTCTACTATCGTCTCAACGTTCTGACGCTTAATATTCCTCCGCTGCGCGATTGCCCGCAGGACATCATGCCGTTGACGGAACTCTTCGTCGCCCGTTTTGCCGACGAGCAGGGCGTGCCGCGTCCGAAGCTCTCTGCCGACCTGGGTACCGTGCTGACGCGTTACGGCTGGCCGGGCAATATTCGTCAGCTAAAAAATGCGGTCTATCGCGCATTAACTCAGCTTGAAGGGTATGAACTGCGTCCTCAGGATATTCTGTTGCCGGATTACGATGCCGGGACGGTCTCGGTAGGCGAAGAGGCAATGGAAGGCTCGCTGGATGACATCACCAGCCGTTTCGAGCGTTCGGTGTTAACGCAGCTTTATCGCAGCTATCCGAGCACGCGCAAGCTGGCTAAACGTCTTGGGGTGTCACATACCGCGATTGCGAATAAACTGCGCGAGTATGGGTTAAATCAGAAGAAGGGTGACGAATAAATAAAAAAGCCTCTTTGCAGAGGCTTTTTTACGTTTAGGCTTTAAGTGCCTCAAGTGCAGCGGTGTAATCCGGTTCGGTAGTGATTTCGTTAACCAGCTCACTGAAAACAACGTTGTCGTTTTCGTCGATCACCAGCACCGCACGAGCAGCCAGACCCTTCAGCGCGCCTTCGGAAATGGCAACACCGTATTTTTCCAGGAAATCCGGGCTGCGCAGAGTGGAAAGGGTGATGACGTTGCTCAGGCCTTCAGCGCCGCAGAAGCGGGACTGGGCAAACGGCAGGTCAGCAGAAATGCACAGCACTACGGTGTTGTCCATTTCGGTCGCCAGCTGGTTGAATTTACGCACTGATGCAGCACAAACGCCCGTATCGATGCTTGGGAAAATGTTCAGGACTTTACGTTTGCCAGCAAACTGGCTCAGCGTGACGTCAGACAGATCTTTAGCCACCAGAGTAAAAGGCTGTGCTTTGCTGCCAGACTGTGGGATGGAACCTGCAACAGCAACCGGGTTGCCCTGGAAATGAACGAGTTGTGACATAGATATCTTCCTGTTTACAAATAGTTAACGTCGTGGCTAGTGTATGTCATCCGCAGTTAGCACGGCAAACCAATTTTCTGCCTTTCCGGCCTGCAAGGAGTCAGTGATGAGAAGCGTTAAGGTCTATGAAGAAGCCTGGCCATTGCACACCCCGTTTGTGATCTCGCGTGGCAGCCGTAATGAGGCCTGTGTGGTCGTGGTTGAATGTGAAGAGGACGGCGTAAAAGGCGTCGGGGAATGTACCCCTTATCCTCGCTACGGAGAAAGCCTGGCGTCAGTCATGGCGCAAATTATGACGGTGGTGCCCGAGTTGCAGGCGGGCCTGACGCGTGAGGCTCTTCAGCAGAGGTTGCCGGCCGGAGCGGCACGTAACGCGATTGACTGCGCACTCTGGAGTCTGGAAGCGGCGAAACAACAAAAACCGCTACCTTCGCTGCTGGACGTTACGCTGCCGCAATCGATCGTCACCGCGCAAACGGTGGTCATCGGTGAACCAGAGCAAATGGCGGCCAGCGCCCAGGCGCTATATGCAACCGGTGCAACCTTATTAAAGGTGAAGCTCGACGATCGTCTGATTAGCGAACGCATGGTCGCCATTCGTGCGGCGGTACCTGATGCCACCCTTATCGTCGATGCGAACGAATCATGGCACAGCGAAGGGCTGGCAGCCCGTTGTCAGCTGCTTGCCGATCTGGGCGTTGCCATGCTTGAGCAGCCTCTCCCGGCAGAAGACGATGCCGCGCTGGCGAATTTTATTCATCCGCTTCCCGTCTGTGCAGACGAAAGCTGTCATACCCGTGAGAGCCTGTCAGCCCTCAAGGGCCGCTACGAGATGGTGAACATCAAGCTGGATAAAACGGGTGGGTTAACCGAGGCCCTGGCACTGGCACAAGATGCCCAGGCGCAAGGCTTTTCCCTGATGCTGGGCTGTATGTTGTGCACGTCCAGAGCGATCGGTGCTGCACTCCCGCTGGTGAACAGCGTGCGTTTTGCCGATCTGGATGGCCCAACCTGGCTGGCGGTTGACGTTTCACCCGCCCTGAGTTTTACCTCCGGCGTACTTCATCTTTGAGGCTGCCAGCGCAGAAGATCTGTCATCGCTCTGAGGTATTTTTCACTCGCTTCATCCGAGGAAATAGGCGGAAACTCTGCGGTGATACAGTGAAGACTGAGGTCCGCGCACCAGCTGCCAAACGACCCGGGCGTTTCATACCCGACGCTGGTTACCAGAGGTAGAGCAAACGCTTCCGCCAGCCACTGCCCGAGCGCCGTATGACGAGGATCTTCAATACAGGCGAGGGGATCGTGGAAAGAGACAACCCAGGCCGGGTGGATCTTATGAATAAGCTGGCACAGCGCCTGGGTTTCGGGCTCGGAACCCGGTTTTTCTCCCGTAAGCAGGACCACATCTCGTTCCTGCGCCGAACTGTTCCAGCGATACACCGTTTCACCGGCACGCCAGTTTGCTGCCGGAAAGTTCCTGTTAAGGTCAACGCCTCGTGCGTTCGCCCGTAATCCAAGCTGGCATCCGTCCGGGTTGACGGTCAAAATCACATGATGTCGTCGTAAATCGGGGGCCAGCGTACGTAGCGCGCACGAAAGCGTCACGATGGACGAGTTTTCATCGCCATGTGTGCCCGCAATGATTAAGCCGCTAGTGCGATCGGGCTCGGGAGCCGGAAACCAGATCAGTGGGGCGCCTAAAAATGAGCGGCCATAATGTTCAGTCCCGGGCGGGAAGGCGCCGCGTTCCGTTCTTGGTCGGGTGGTTGCCATAATAAACCCTGATGATGAAGTCGCTTCTGGCAGTGTTGTGCAAAACCCGCGCTTAATCAAATAGTTTCCGTCTGTGTGTAAAATTGCCTGACATCAACTTTCCTGAGGAAGCATTTGCATTTCTCCGTTTCGAAACAAATAATTACGCATCTGCCTGTTACCTGACATCATTAAGGGGATCGTATGAAGCATCCTGTTTCGCTTCTTTGCACTGCGCTGTGGCTGTGCGGGTTTTCTTCACTTTCATATGCCGCGGAGGTTCCCAGGGGAACGGAGCTGGCGCAAAAGCAGGAGCTGGTTCGACACATTAAAGATGAACCCGCCTCGCTCGATCCGGCAAAAGCGGTGGGTTTACCCGAGATACAGGTGATCCGCGACCTTTATGAAGGGCTGGTGAATCAGAACGAAAAAGGGGAGCTGGTTCCCGGCGTGGCGACGCGCTGGCAGAGCAACGATAACCGTGTCTGGACGTTTACGTTGCGGGATAACGCGAAGTGGTCTGACGGCACTCCGGTGACGGCACAAGATTTTGTCTACAGCTGGCGTCGTCTGGTTGATCCTAAAACTACGTCACCTTTCGCCTGGTTTGCAGCGCTGGCGGGTATTAATAATGCGCAGGCCATTATCGATGGTAAAGCTGCACCGGAAACGCTCGGCGTGACGGCAGTCGATGCTAAAACGCTGCGCGTGCAGCTGGATAAACCGCTGCCATGGTTCAGCAACCTCACGGCTAGCTTTGCGTTCTATCCTGTTCAAAAGGCAAACGTGGAAAGCGGTAAAGAATGGACGCGCCCTGGCGCGCTCATCGGCAACGGTGCGTATGTGCTGAAAGATCGCGTGGTGAATGAAAAACTGGTAGTTGAGCCGAATACTCACTACTGGGATAACGCCAACACGGTGCTTAAAAAAGTCACCTTTGTGCCAATCAACCAGGAGTCCTCAGCGACCAAACGCTACCTGGCGGGCGATATCGATATTACGGAATCATTTCCGAAAAACATGTACCAGAAGCTGCTTAAAGATATTCCGGGACAGGTTTATACACCGCCACAGCTTGGGACCTATTACTACGCGTTTAACACACGAAAAGGCCCAACTGCGGATGCCCGCGTACGTCTGGCGCTCAGCATGACTATCGACAGACGTATTATGGCGGAAAAAGTCCTGGGAACCGGTGAGAAACCGGCCTGGCATTTCACTCCCGATGTCACTGCCGGTTTTACACCGGAAATCTCGCCATTTGAGCAGATGTCGCAGCAGGAGCTAAACGCTCAGGCGAAAACGTTATTACAGGCAGCAGGCTATGGTCCCCAGCGCCCGCTGAAATTAACGCTGCTGTACAACACGTCTGAAAACCACCAGAAAATCGCCATTGCCGTCGCATCTATGTGGAAGAAAAATCTGGGTGTTGACGTTAAGTTGCAGAATCAGGAATGGAAGACCTACATCGACAGCCGCAATACCGGGAATTTCGACGTGATCCGTGCGTCGTGGGTAGGGGATTACAATGAGCCGTCGACATTCCTGTCGCTGCTGACGTCCTCTCACACCGGCAACATCTCACGGTTCAACGACCCTGCTTACGATAAGATTATTCATCAGGCGACGCTCGAAACCACTGAAAAAGCGCGTAATGCAGACTACAACATGGCCGAGAAGATCCTCGCCGAGAAAGCGCCGATAGCCCCTATTTATCAATACACCAATGGCCGCCTCATTAAGCCCTGGGTTAAAGGGTATCCGATAAATAACCCAGAGGATGTTGCGTACAGTCGTACAATGTATATTGAAAAGCATTAAAAAAACAGGAAAGGCGCTTAAGTGGTTTTGGCAAATAGCTATACATCGCTTAAGCGCCTGAACACACGGTTCATGGTACCTACAGGCTAGTTATTATCAAAATTCCTTTCATAAAAAATCATTTATTCTTTTGATGAATGCTTCGAGCGACATCTCTTTTCCAGTTTATTGAAAAGCGTGCAAGCATTTATACATCCTCCATGTAATAGCTTAATTCCTGCTATTTAAAACCTGACTTTTGTCCGATATAGGATTTTTCCATATTCAGGAGGTTTATTGAATAAGATGATATGTCTCTGCGATTTTGCAGCTGATGCTTAGATCAGCATTGATATAAATCAATTATTCAACGACAGGTGGCAATGAATTCAATATTCTCTATCAAGGCAGACGTTCCTGCTAATCTATTGTGAATAAATGGTTAATACTTTCTGCGTGCCACTTATATCTGGAATTTATAAATACTACTGATTAGTGGAAAATTCTTAAGAAAAATCCATATACAGATCTTTGATCTGAAAAGTTGATCATGAATGGGCTTTTGCTCTAATATGGTTTTGTAAAGACCCGTCACTCACTTAACTCGTATTTCTTGCAAAGAAAGGGACTGCTATGGCCGATTCATTTCAGAATGAGGTGCCCAAGGCACGCATAAATTTAAAACTGGCGCTGCATACAGGCGGCGCGCAGAAGAAAGTCGAACTGCCGCTTAAACTTCTCACCGTCGGTGATTTCAGTAATGGAAAAGAGAATCGTCCATTGTCCGAAAGGAAGAAAATCAACGTCAACAAAAATAACTTTAATAGCGTACTTTCGGAATTTAACCCGGAGGTTAATCTGACGGTGCCTAACACCATGGCTGTCGATGGTTCGGAGGAAAGTATAAAACTGAATTTCTCCGATATTAAGGATTTCGAACCTGAACAGGTTGCCCGCCAGATCCCCCAGCTCCGCGCCATGCTGGCCATGCGTAATTTATTACGCGACCTCAAATCCAATCTTCTTGATAACGCCACTTTCAGAAAAGAACTCGAGAAAATTCTTAAGGACCCGGCGCTGTCTCAGGAATTACGCGACGAAATGAGTGCACTGGCCCCGAAATAAGCGGCATGTGTAATTTAATGGATTAACCGGGAATATGCTGATGTCTGTGAATAGTGAAACCGCCTCCGCGCAGGGGCAGATCATCGTACTGGAAAAAGAGGGCGTTTACGCCTCCCTGTTTGAAAAAATCAACCTGACTCCGGCCTCGAGCCTGGGTGATATCAATGCGTTTCTGGATGATGCCGCGCTTTCTGACGCGCCGGCGGGTGAACGCCTGACGGCGGCGATGCAGGTGTTTATGGACTGCATCCGCAAATCCGGTCAGCCCGTGGAGAAGCTCGACAAAACGCTGATTGACCACCATATCGCCGAACTGGATTTCCAGATCAGCCGTCAGCTGGATGCCGTAATGCATCACCAGGCGTTCCAGAAGGTGGAGTCCCTGTGGCGCGGCCTGAAGCAGCTGGTGGACAACACCGACTACCGCCAGAATGTGAAAACCGAGATTCTGGACGTCTCCAAGGACGACCTGCGCCAGGATTTTGAGGATGCACCGGAACTGATCCAGAGCGGCCTCTACTGGCA
The DNA here is from genome assembly GCF_001729745.1 of Enterobacter hormaechei subsp. hoffmannii. Classification (GTDB taxonomy): domain Bacteria; phylum Pseudomonadota; class Gammaproteobacteria; order Enterobacterales; family Enterobacteriaceae; genus Enterobacter; species Enterobacter intestinihominis. Next base: position 2,365,706 of record NZ_CP017186.1, on the reverse strand, counting down.
CACCTATACCGCCGAATACGACACCCCGGGCGGCGAGCCGATTGGTTCCGTGATTTCATCCTATGAATTTGACGCCAGCCCGCAGGATGTGGCGCTGCTGCGCAACATCTCGAAAGTGTCTGCCGCCGCACACATGCCGTTTATTGGCTCTGTCGGCCCGAAATTCTTCCTGAAAGACTCTATGGAAGAGGTTGCTGCGATTAAGGATATCGGCAACTACTTCGACCGCGCCGAGTACATCAAGTGGAAATCTTTCCGCGACACCGACGACGCCCGCTACATCGGCCTCGTGATGCCGCGCGTGCTGGGGCGTCTGCCGTATGGCCCGGACACCGTACCAGTACGCAGCTTTAACTACGTTGAGCAGGTGAAAGGCCCGGATCATGAGAAATACCTGTGGACCAGCGCGTCGTTCTCCTTCGCGTCAAACATGGTGAAGAGCTTCATCAATAACGGCTGGTGCGTGCAGATCCGTGGCCCGCAGGCGGGCGGGGCGGTGAAAGATCTGCCTATTCATCTGTACGATTTGGGTACCGGCAACCAGGTGAAAATCCCGTCTGAGGTGATGATCCCGGAGACCCGCGAGTTTGAGTTTGCCAACCTCGGCTTTATTCCGCTCTCGTATTACAAAAACCGCGACTATGCCTGCTTCTTCTCGGCGAACTCCGCGCAGAAACCGGCGCTGTACGACACCGCAGATGCCACGGCCAACAGCCGCATCAACGCCCGTCTGCCATACATCTTCCTGCTGTCGCGTATTGCGCACTATCTGAAGCTCATCCAGCGCGAGAACATCGGCACCACCAAGGACCGCCGTCTGCTGGAGCTGGAGCTGAATACCTGGGTGCGTAGTCTGGTGACGGAAATGACCGATCCGGGCGATGAGTTGCAGGCTTCTCATCCGCTGCGTGACGCGAAGGTGGTGGTGGAAGATATCGAAGACAACCCGGGCTTCTTCCGCGTGAAGCTGTTTGCGGTGCCGCACTTCCAGGTGGAAGGCATGGATGTGAACCTTTCTCTGGTGAGCCAGATGCCGAAAGCGAAAGCGTAACGTAAGGCAGGAAGCATGAAAACGGAACAACCGTTATGGGGCAGGGGCCAGATGGTCTCTCCCCAGCACTTCCAGCAACAGGCCGCGTATGCGGCCTGGTCTGCGGAATGCATCGCCCGGTTAGGCCTCTCCCATCCCTGGGGAGTGATTGAAGCCACTTTCGAACCGGATGCACTGAAACTGGGCCGCCTGCAGGCCCGCCATCTGCACATCCGTTTCCCCGACGGGACGCTTATCGACACGGATAATGCTGACGATCTGCCACCGGTTCTGGCGCTGGAGAGTGAATCAAATGAGGTGGTAGTGATGCTCGCGCTACCGCTGCTGCGCGCGAATGGTGGCAACTGTCTTAAGCCCGATGAGGTAGCCGGGCGTCCTGTTCGCTATCGCCAGCGTTGGCAGGATATCCGCAATACCTTCGGGGACGATACCCGCCAGATTGCGGTAATGCGTCCTGAGCTGACGCTGCGGTTTGCACATCAGAACAACAGCGATTACCTGACCTGTCCGGTTGCCCGCCTGCAGCAGGATCTGCAGGGGGCGTGGCAGCCTGATGAGACGTTTCTCCCCCCGCTCCTGGCCATCGAGGGCAGCCGCTGGCTGTTAACCCAGCTCGAACAGCTGATGATCCAGCTACGTGTACGCCTGAGCCGACTGATGGCCATGCGACGGGAAAGTAATGAGCGCATGGCAGACTTTGCCGTGGCCGACGTGTCGCTGTTCTGGTTGCTGAATGCCCTCAACAGCGCTGAGCCCGTGCTGGGGCAGTTTCAGCGCCATCCGCAAAGTCCGCCTGAACGCCTGTATCCGGAGCTGGCCCGCCTGGCGGGCAGCCTGCTGACCTTCTCGCTGGAGCACCAGGTGAGTGCGATCCCGGTCTGGCAGCACGAGCAACTGAATAACGTATTTCCGCCGCTGTTTGATTTACTGGGGGACCTTCTGGAAGCCAGTCTGCCATCGCGGGTGGTGGCGATTGAGCTTGAGCACGATGCCCGGCTGCACTTCTGGCAGGCCCGTCTGCATGATCCGCGTCTGCGTGAAGGGGCGGATTACTACCTCTCCGTGCGTTCAATGGTGCCGGTAGCTCAGCTGCAGGAGCAGTTCCCGCGCCAGTGCAAGGTTGGCAGCCCCGATCATGTCAGAAGTATCGTCAATTCATCGCGGGTGGGCGTGCCGCTGACCCCGCTGCGCCATGTGCCGGCAGCCATTCCGTTACGTCTGGAAAATCAGTATTTCAGTCTTGATGTCTCTCATCCTCAGGCCACTGAAATGCTCCAGGGCGGCACCTGCATGTTTTACGTTCCGGGCATGCTCGGCGAGCCTGAACTTGAACTCTTTGCGGTGCTGAGAACATGAGTGAGCGTAAACGCGGCGCTGCCGCGGCCATTGATATTGATGCCCTGCTGCAGGATACCTGGCTGCAGGTGATCAGCCTGCGTCACGGTCCGAAATTTCAGGATGGAGAAGGGCGCACGCTGTGGGAGCGTTGCATTGCTGATGTCGAACGTGTGCAGCGTGAGTTGAAAGCGGGCGAACTTGATGAAGCCAGCTGCCGGCATATTCTCACCGCACAATGTGCGCTGCTGGATGAGGCGGTTAAGAGTCGCGGTGTGGAGGATGATGCCTGCGTGCAGTGGTATGACATTCCCCTGCAGGGGCACTTCCTTGGCACCATGGACGCCGGTGACACGCTGTGCGATCGGATGCGCGATGTGCTGCGTGAACCGGCTCCTGACCACGCTGTCGTGACCTGCTTCCAGCGGGTCATGATGCTCGGATTCCTCGGCAACTTCCGCTCCCTGAACGATCCTGAGCGGCAGAAACTCATGAATGCACTTAATGAACATGTTGCGCCGTTCAGCTATTCACAACCCCATCCCGTTCTGGCGGAAAGCCATGCCGGACGGGGGATAGGGGGTTGGCTTGCTTCATGGCCCATGCGCATTGGCCTGAGTGTGGTGGTGGTCACCGCATTATGGTGGGGACTGGATTGCTGGCTGGATCAGACACTGCTTACCCTGCTGCCGGGAGCCGTGAAATGAGCCCTGCACAACAGCGCGGGCTTGCGCTCTGGGCTGCCCTGCTGAGTGCAGTGGTCTGCCTGTGGTTTCTGCCAGCATCCCGGCTGGTTTCCGTTCTCGTCCTGCTGGCGGTACTGGGGCTAATCATGGCGTTCTGGGCTGTCGCCTGCCGTCGCGTGCAGCACGATTTAACCCTGTGTCTGGAGGACCTGCCTGAAACCAGTTATTGCCAGCCCGTGGTACTGGTCTGTGGCGATCTGCCGCTTGCCTGGCCGCATCAGTCACCGGTACTTACTGTCACGCAGGGCTGCTGGATCCGTGTGGAGGATCATCTGGAACTGGAGCAGGCCGCCCGTCAGGTACTGTGGTTGCGCCCCGACTGGGGACGTCAGCTGTCAGTGATGGTCAGTGTTTGTCCGCAGCAGCACCCTGACAGTGAACGCCTTACCAGTCGTTTGCTTGCCCTGCGCTGGCAGATTAGTCGGTTGCGTAAAGCAACCGGCCATTCTGTGCCACTGGTTCTGAATGGACAGGTCGGCAGTGCGATGATGAATGACATGCTCTGGCAGACGGCGATCCTGGGGGAAGGGGTAAAAGTCTGGAGTGGGACTTCAGCGCCTGGCTCAGTTGCTGAATGGGTTAATACTGGCGGAACGCCTGCGATGCATCAACAGGTGCTTATGAACAGCCTGATGAGCTGGTTCCAACAGCACGTCCACGCTGTCCTTATGGATGAAAACCCCGATATTCCTGTCATTGAACCTGTTGCGGTTCTGTGGGGATTGGGCCCGATCCTGGCCGGAAGCATGGCCACCTCTGTCTGGACAGCGTGGTTGTCCCGCCATACTGCGATGCAGCAGGTGTCTGGCTGGCAGCCGGCGGGAACGGACAGTACGGTTATTTCCCTGTTCCCGAATTTTGTCCTCCCTTTACTGCCAGAAGGACGAGGCCTGACACCGCATGGACGAACCTGGCGCGGTGCGCTCGGAATCGTCACGCTGGCGACCATTGCTGCACTGCTCAGCAGTGGCTGGAACAACCGCCAGCTGCTGCAACGCGTTAGCTTCGATATTGTCCGTTACAACAGCATCGCCATGGATGATTACGGTCCTAAAGCCAGCGCCGTACAGGTGCTGCGCGAGGATGCGGCGCTGCTGGATGAGCATGCACGCAATGGTGTACCGGCCCGGCTGGGTCTGGGGCTTTATCGGGGGGAACGTCTGCGAATACCGGTGCTGGAAGCGATCCGCTCATATGTGCCACCACCTCCTCCACCAAAGCCTGTGGAAAAGGTCGCGCCGAAAATCATCCGCCTCGACAGCATGTCGCTGTTCGATACCGGCAAATGGGCGCTGAAACCCGCCTCAACAAAGCTGCTGGTGAACTCACTTGTGGGGATCAAGGCGAAACCCGGCTGGCTGATTGTGGTCGCAGGCCATACCGACAGCACCGGGGATGACCAGTCCAACCAGGTCCTGTCCCTGAAGCGTGCGGAGTCCGTGCGCGACTGGATGCGTGATACCGGCGACGTGCCGGAGAGCTGTTTTGCGGTGCAGGGCTACGGTGAAAGCCGTCCTGTCGCCACCAACGACACGGCAGAAGGCCGGACGCTGAACCGCCGTGTCGAAATCAGTCTGGTGCCGCAGGCGAACGCCTGCCAGCTGCCGGGCAACACCCCCGCGTCATCGCAGGATGATGGCGCTGATAACAACTTAACGGAGTAATTAACATGGCAATACCAGTCTATCTGTGGCTGAAGGACGACGGCGGCTCGGACATCAAAGGGTCTGTGGACGTTCAGGATCGTGAAGGCAGCATCGAGGTGGTGGCCCAGGAGCATAACCTGTACATCCCGACCGACAATAACACCGGCAAGCTGACCGGCACGCGTATCCACACCCCGTTCCTGTTCACCAAGGAAATCGACTCCTCCAGCCCGTACCTGTACAAGGCGGTGACCACCGGCCAGACCCTGAAGTCTGCGGAATTTAAGTGGTACAGAATCAATGACGCAGGCCAGGAAGTGGAGTACTTCAACACGAAGCTTGAGAACGTGAAGCTGGTGAAAGTGAATCCGAAGATGCACGACATCAAAGATCCGGCGTTCGAGAAGCACAACCACCTCGAGCAGATTGAACTGCGCTACGAAAAAATCACCTGGACCTACAAGGACGGCAACATCATTCATTCCGATTCCTGGAACGAACGCGCCACCGCGTAAGTCGCATGCGGACAGGGCCCTGTCCGCAGTTTTTTGCACAGCGTCTGTATGCACGGACGCTGTGCAAAGAAAAACACAATCTGCCTGCCCGACCTGATGCGCTTTGGGATCCTGAATAACAGGGAACAGCGACGGGCGGTAGCGTGTCCGGAACTGATAAAGAGAGAGTCTCATGGAAAATCCAGCCATCCTGTTACGCCGTCTTAACCCTTACTGTGCCCGCGCGATGGAAGGGGCCGCTTCCCTGTGCCAGACCCGCGCCCATGCGGAAATCCTGCCCGAGCACTGGCTGCTGAAGCTGCTGGAGCAGGGTGAGGGCGACCTGACGGTGCTGGCGCGGCGCTACGAATGGGATATGGATACGATATGGCAGGATATGCTGGGTTTTCTGGACAGCCTGCCACGTTCGGTGCGCAGCCGTCCGCAGCTGTCGGACAGTGTCCGGGCTCTGATGCAGGAGGCCTGGCTGCACGCCTCGCTGTCGGGGGAAGAGCACATCCGCAGCATTCACCTCCTGATGGCCCTGGTGGACAAACCGAAACTGGTGCGCTGCGACGGCCTGTGGCCGCTGCTGACGCTGGCGCAGAGCCAGCTTGAGCGCCTGCGGGGGCTTCTGGATGCGCAGTCGGATGAACGCCCGGAGGTGCAGCAGGAAGCGGAGCTTACGCAGGGCGATGAGGTGGAGTTTGTCGGCCGTCCGGTGAATGCGGATATAAAAGGAGAGCTGAACCCGGCGTTACAGAATGCGCTGGACAGGTTCACCCTCGACGTCACCGCCCGCGCCCGTGAGGGCAGAATCGACCCGGTCTATGGCCGCGACAATGAAATCCGCCAGATGGTGGACATTCTTTCCCGGCGCCGCAAGAACAACCCGATTCTGGTCGGCGAACCGGGAGTCGGCAAGACCGCGCTCGTGGAAGGACTGGCGCTGCGCATCGCGGAAGGCAATGTGCCGGACGCGCTGAAGCCGGTCTCGGTACGCACCCTTGACCTCGGCCTGTTACAGGCGGGTGCAGGCGTGAAGGGTGAGTTTGAACAGCGCCTGAAAAACATCATCGACGCGGTGCAGCAGTCACCCCTGCCGGTTCTGCTCTTCATTGACGAGGCGCACACCATTATCGGTGCGGGCAACCAGGCGGGGGGCGCCGATGCGGCCAACCTGCTGAAACCGGCGCTCGCCCGCGGTGAGCTCAGAACCATCGCCGCCACCACCTGGAGCGAATACAAGCAGTACTTTGAGCGCGACGCCGCGCTGGAGCGTCGTTTCCAGATGGTTAAAGTTGACGAGCCGGACGACGACACCGCGTGCCTGATGCTGCGGGGACTCAAGCCACGTTACGCGCAGCACCACGGTGTGCATATTACCGATGAGGCGGTCAGGGCGGCCGTCACGCTCTCCAGACGCTATCTGACCGGACGCCAGCTGCCGGACAAGGCGGTTGACCTGCTGGACACCGCTTCGGCCCGTGTCCGCATGAGCCTCGATACGGTGCCGGAGCCACTGACCAGGATGAAGGCGCAGCTCACGGCACTTGCCATGGAGAAACAGGCGCTGCTGGAGGATATCGCGGTGGGCAATACCGCCCACGGCGAACGTCTGGCCGCCATCGGAGAGGAAGAAGTCGGCATCATTTTGCAGCTCGATGAACGGGAAACCCGGTACGGCCAGGAGCTGAAACTCACGGAAGAACTGCTTGCCTGCCGTACGGATATCTCCCGCCAGGGAGAGATTGCGGACCTTCAGATGCAGCTTACTGCCGTGCAGCAGAATACCCCGCTGCTGGGGCTGGATGTGGACGCGCGTACCGTCGCCACCGTTATCGCCGACTGGACGGGCGTACCGCTCTCTTCCCTGATGAAGGACGAGCAGACGGAACTGCTGAGTCTTGAGCACAGTCTGGCGAAACGCGTTGTCGGCCAGGACAGCGCACTGAATGCCATTGCGCAGCGCCTGCGCGCCAGCAAAACCGGTCTGGCGCCGGAGAACGGCCCGCAGGGCGTGTTCCTGCTTGTGGGGCCGAGCGGCACAGGCAAGACCGAAACCGCCCTGGCGCTGGCCGATGAACTGTTCGGCGGCGAGAAGTCCCTTATCACCATCAACCTCTCGGAATACCAGGAGCCACACACCGTCTCGCAGCTCAAGGGCTCACCGCCGGGCTACGTGGGTTACGGTCAGGGCGGCATTCTGACCGAAGCCGTCCGTAAGCGCCCGTACAGCGTGGTGTTGCTGGATGAAGTGGAAAAGGCACACCGGGACGTGATGAACCTGTTCTACCAGGTGTTTGACCGGGGCTTCATGCGCGACGGCGAGGGGCGGGAAATTGACTTCCGTAACACGGTGATACTGATGACCTCGAACCTTGGCAGCGACCTTATCATGCAGATGCTGGATGAAAATCCGGACGCCACCGAAGGCGACCTGCATGAACTGCTGCGTCCTGTCCTGCGGGACCACTTCCAGCCCGCGCTGCTGGCGCGCTTCCAGACGGTGATTTACCGTCAGCTGGCACAGGCAGCGATGCGTACGATTGTCGGCATGAAGCTCGGCCAGGTGAGTCAGCGCCTGGCCCGGCATTACGGCATGAAAACCGCTATAGCAGACAGCCTGTCTGATGCGCTGACCGATGCCTGCCTGCTGCCGGACACCGGGGCGCGCAATATCGACAGCCTGCTGAACCAGCAGATTCTGCCGGTCCTGAGCCAGCAGCTGCTGAGCCAGATGGCGGCGGGAAGGAAGCCGCATACCCTGACGCTTGGCTGGGATGAGGAAGAGGGCATAGTGCTCGAGTTTGACCGGACAGAAGGTGAGCATGCATGAGCAGTAATCTTCCCTTACGATTCAGCCACAGCCATCACCTGCTTTCGGTGAAGGGCTGCGATGCAGGGCTTGATGTGCTGGCATTTGAGGGCGATGAAGCCCTGAGCACGCCGTTCAGCTACCGTACTGAATTCACCAGCGCGGATCATGCCATCAGCAAAGAGATGATGCTGATGAAAGCGGCTTCCCTGACGCTACAGGCCCCGGTAGACCAGGGTTACGGTATCAAAATACAGCAGCCGGTGCGGGTGATTCAGGGCGTGGTGACCGGTTTTGAACGCCTCAGCACGTCAAAAGATGAAACCCGCTACGCCCTGACGCTTGAGCCGCGTCTGGCGCTGCTCGACCGCTCGCACCAGAACGCGATTTACCAGGACATGTCCGTCCCGCAAATCGTGGAAAAAATCCTGCGCGAACGTCACGGCATGCGCGGCCAGGACTTCCTGTTCTCACTGAGTAAAGAGTATCCACGCCGTGAGCAGGTGATGCAGTACGCTGAGGACGACCTGCACTTTATCACCCGCCTGCTGGGTGAGGTCGGTATATGGTTCCGCTTCACCACCGACACGCGCCTCAGCATTGACGTGGTGGAGTTTTATGACAGCCAGCAGGGGTATGAGAAAGGCCTGACGCTGCCGTCTGTACCGCCATCGGGCCAGCATTCAAAAGGCGTGGATTCAGTCTGGGGAATGGAATGCCATCACAATGTGGTGCAGAAGCAGGTCAGCACCCGGGACTACAACTACCGTCAGGCCACGCAGGACATGAACACCCGGGTTGACGCGACCGGCGGGGATGTCACCACGTACGGTGATGCCTACCACTGGGCGGATAACTACCTGACGCCGGGCAGCGCGTATGACCGCAACCCGGCAGCGGAGTCCGGGGCGTTTTACGCCCGCATCCGGCATGAGCGCTACCTGAATGGCCAGACGCAGACCGTTGCTTTCACCAGCTGCCCGACCCTTTCACCGGGTATGCGGCTGAAAGTCACCGGCGGGTACGAAGTGGCGGAGGTGTTTACCCAGGGCGTGGTGGTCACGGCGATGCACAGCCATGCCCGGCGTGATGCAGACTTTTGCGTCAGGTTTGACGGTATCCCGGACAGCGCGGATTTTTGCTTCCGCCCGGCGCCAGGCCGCCGCCCGGTGATGGCCGGCACCTTACCGGCCCGCGTCACCAGCACCACCGAAAATGACACCTACGGGCATATCGACAAGGACGGTCGCTACCGCGTCAATATGCTGTTTGACCGTGAGAACTGGGAAACCGGGTTCGAGAGCCTGTGGGTCCGTCAGTCCCGCCCGTATGCGGGGGGCACCTACGGCCTGCACCTGCCGCTGCTGGCAGGCACCGAGGTGGCGATTGGTTTTGAGGACGGCAACCCGGACCGGCCGTACATTGCCGGTGTGCTGCACGACTCGGCGCATGGCGACCACGTCACCATCCGCAACTACAGACGCAACGTGCTGCGCACGCCGGCGAACAACAAAATCCGCCTCGACGACGAGCGCGGGAAAGAGCATATCAAGGTCAGTACGGAGTACGGCGGCAAGAGCCAGCTGAATCTAGGCCATCTGGTTGACAGCGACAGGCAGAAGCGCGGCGAGGGGTTTGAGCTCAGGACGGACAGCCGGGGTGCCATCCGGGCGCAGAAGGGGATTTTTATCAGTGCTGACGGCCAGGCGAAGGCGCAGGGCCAGGTGCTGGAGATGGCGCCGGCGGTCAGCAATCTCGGCGATGCCCGGGAGCAGATGACATCCATCTCCGGTGATGCGCAGCAGGCGACCGCGAACCCGGCAGACCTTCAGGCGCAAATCGCCCTGCTGGAGCAGCATCTGACGGACCTTAAAAAATCGGTGCTGCTGATGAGCGCACCGGACGGTATGGCGCTGACCAGCGGACAACACCTGCAGGTCTCGGCCGGGCAGAACCTGATTGCCACAGCCGGTAAAAATGCGGACGTCAGCGTGGTGAAAAATATGTTCATCGGGGTGGGCAGTGCCCTGAGCGTGTTTGTGCGCAAGCTGGGAATAAAGCTTATCGCGAACCAGGGGCCGGTGCAGGTACAGGCACAGAATGACCTGATGGAATTACTGGCCCGCAAGGAAATCAGCATCGTCAGCACGGAAGATGAAATCAAAATCCTTGCGAAGAAGAAGATCACGCTGAATGGTGGCGGGAGCTATATCACACTGGATGCGAATGCGATTGAGGCGGCGACGCTCGGGGATTACCGGACACGGGCGGGATTTTATGACCGGCAGCAGAAGGCAAATAAACCAGAAGATTTCCCGAGTATTGCCCCGATAGCAGCAGAACCTGCCAGCTCCGGTAACAACCAGCAAGAAAAACCAGACAAAGACGAAGATGTCCCGGGTACTGGTCCTGCTGCTCCGGAAGCAGCAGAGCCAGCCAGTTATTTCCTTTTTTCCTGACACGGAGTCATAACATGATTATCAGCCCACCGTTTCTGAGAAACAGAACTGCATCCCAGTCTGATGCCGACTGGACTGGCGCAATGATGCCGGTTAATCCAGACCAGGGATTCCCGTTGAACGGAGCAGAATCCTGGCATGGAGGTGTTCACATCACACATACAGACGAAGGAATGCCTAATGAAAAAATACGGGCAATTGCTGATGGCGTGGTTGTTTCGTTCCGCCAGCCATCGCCGTCTAAAGATGCAGAACCACTCAATTATCTCGGACCGACAGATGACGGCTATGTGTTGCTGAAGCATGAAACGGAGACAGGAAGCGGAGATGACGGGAAGGTCGTATTCTATTCACTGTGCATGCATATGAAATTTCTGGAGGCAGAAATAAAGCAGGATGCAAAAATATACCGTAAAGCCCCCCTGGGCTCTTCAGGCACGTGCAGTGGACGGAATGAATTCCATTTCCAGATTTTCTGTGATGACAACAATATCAGCAAGCTGACGGGCAGAACGACCCGTGAACTGGACGTGTCGAAAGATGGCCGGACTGATGCCGTTTACGGAGATATTCACTTTTATCTTCCGGCCGGAACGAAGTTTTATGATAAGGCACCCGCAAATAACAGTACTTCCATAACCGGGCTTTCTGAGCTGTATACCAGCAGTGCGCCTCTGTATGCCAGTATGACGCTGGCACAGGGCAGCTGCACGATGGTGACCCGGCAGAAAAATACGCAGACTGACGGGAAGTATGACCTGCTGGGCGACCCTCTGGTGAATGCTGACGGAGAGGACTACGAATATAATCTCTATAACACCGCGATGCGGAATTATAAGGAAAGCCCCAGCGCCGGGTTTGAGCTGCTTCGTTTTGGCCGGGTGATCAATACGGAGCATGAAACGCTGGTACCGGCAGATGCGCCATTATGGATGACGGTCAGTTATCCGGGTGGCAAAGGGGTGGTCAATCTCGCTGATCCGAATATTAAAAAATTCAGTGACGCTGATTTTCCTCACTGGACGGGCTGGCAGCTGGTTGATGACGATACTGACAGTAATAGTCAGTGTAGCTCAGCCATAATCAGGAAACTGCAGGAGGACGGTGAGTACAATAATCAGTGTGGAAAGTTAATCTGTCATTTCCCGTTCGAATGGGAAAAAAGTACGTTCGATACCCGTTTTTCATGGCTGAAAACGGGGAATGACAAGCGTGCTCCGATGACGGAAGCAGATTATGCAAAATTTAAGGCTCATGCAGAAGCGTTGTGCTTTGATTCCGGAGCATTCAATAGTGGAAGACTGTGGCATTTTGAGCCAAACGCATTCATTGAACATTTTAGAAAATGTAGTTGGATGAATCTTGATGAGTTAGCTGCCACATTTCCGAAATATTTATTTTACTCTTCAAATGGAAACCCAAGAACTGCTCAAAAGCAGCCTGCAAGCGTGTATACAATAGATCATGAACAAGCCAAAACTAGGATTGAGTCGCATTACGAATCGTTGAATTTGTGTATTAGAAAATACATTGGAAACGACAAAAAAAGAATATCATTTTTTCTACCCCAAACATTACTAGAAACTGCTCAGTGGAGGGATTTAGGTGGTAGTAAGAGGTTATTACATGAGTGGGGGTTTGGACGTTATAATTCAGTGAATCCTGCCACGGAGTATTATACTGTTTTTTATGGTAGAGGGATCATGCAACTTACATGGGCAGGACTGTATAAAACCTACGGTGAATACCGAAATTTTCCAAATCATTCAGGTTCATATACGGATCGATTACGCCCTGATGCTCCGCGGCTTACTTCAATCTCAACCCATTATGCAGCCCATCCCGATGATGGGGGGACTTTGTTTCGGTGGTCTCCAAGATTCGATCCTGATATCGTGGCTGAAGATAAATACAACGCTTGTGATTCTGGTGGATTTTATTGGGCTTCAAAGGTATATAGACGAAAAACCTCAATGAATAGAGTCGCGGATGAAGATTTCACAGCAGATAATGTCGGGTTAATCAATCGTTTGGTTAATGGGGGCTCGAATGGGTACTATGAAAGACAAGCCTACTCGAAATTTATTGGTTTTTATTTAATGGATGAGATAAATACTGATGCAACTGTTACTGTAAGCCCTACTGGAAAATCTCGCATTGTTGTGGACTTAACAAAATCCTAAGGTGTTATGATGATATATATTATTTTTGTTTTTTACATTTTTACAAATATTGCATTGGGTTGTGATAATACACTTTTAAATGTTAACATTGCAGAGGGTATTTCTGCGAAGATTTTGCTGAAAAGTAATGATTCGTTGTCAATGTCGATTTTAATTCATGGTAAGATTATTAGTACAGAAGAAATAGATGTTTCATCTGAGAAAAAAAATCATGTTACATTCGAAGATTATAATCGTGATGGTTATAAAGACTTCAGTGTATGGCATTTAGATGAAGGAATGGGTACGTATAAGATTTATAGATTATTTATCTTTGCACCATCTGAGGGAAAATTCAAAGAGATAAAGTCTGGATGCGGCGATGGTTTTGTTAATATTCGGATTGAAGGTGACAATTTAATTAACACGTTTTATGATGGTAACGCTCCGAAATCATGCGCTATGCCAATTGACGCTCTTAAGTGAAATAAGTATCAATAATTGAGTAGTGGAAGACTGTGGCATTTTGAGCCAAAAACATTCATTAAACATTTTAGAAACTATGGATGGTTAAGTTTCTATGAAATGAAACAAATAGTACCTAGCCATGCACTGCGGCAAACTGGCAGAGATCGGTTTGCTTGGGAGGCAATTAATACGAATTTAAGAAAGCCGGGCTCTATTTTAAGTAACCAGATTTCAAATTTAAATTCCTCGATGAGAAAGTATTGTATTAATACTCCCTTTAGGATTTCTTGTTTTTTAGGTAATGCAATACAAGAAACAGGCTGGTTAAGTACCCTTCATGAAGGAAATGGCAGTAACCTCTGGTACGCCCCGTGGTACGGACGCGTTTTTTTGCAATTAACTAATCCAGAAAACTATCTAAATTATTTTAAATATATTGGCAAGGTAGTTCAGGATCACTTAAAACGAAGTTTGGTTGACGCATATGCATTAATTGCAGCACAACCACCTGCGAATAGAACTAATGCGACATTGCAAGATCGCCACTTCCCTACGCTTCCAACAGAGTTTATAGGACTAAGGAGCGAGGTTAGTGATTCACAAGGTACATTAGCTGCAGATAGCGCTGGGTTTTATTGGGTAAAAAATAAGATAGCTAAATATGCCGATGAGGAGCATGTTTTAGAGAGGGTTTCTGTTAATTCAAATTTAGGAATTAAGTATTACTACCAAAGTCCTAGTTTTTGGAAAGCAAGTGCCGCAGTTAATTTACCTGGAAGGATCGGTTCACTTTACCATCGCTCACTAAATGGATTCGATTCAAGATGCTGTGCCTACGGAGTTGCCATTGCTATTTTAACTGAAAATAAATTCCCGAATGCTTCTGGAAGTTTTGTTTTGGAGTTTCCAGAAGGATATAATCATAAGACGTAAATTATATGAAATTGTTATATATAGTGGTTTTTCTCAGTATTAGTTCCTTCGCTATGGCCTCTGCTCCTGAAGCTAAAGTTGAAAATACTTCAGTAACCAGAGCATTGACTTCAGATTCTAACGCAGAAATCTCTTCGTCATCCAGTTTTGATGCATGTAATGTGCATTTCAGGGATTACAAATTCCCTACATTGTCAGAGGATGAGTACTTTAAAAAAAATCGCCAATATCAGAGTGGAGTTGTTTATATTCTGGTGAGGCATTTGAAGCGGGATATGATACACAGCAAGTAAACACTAAAGGAATTAGTGTTAGTAGTACTGATAATAAAATTGTTTATGATTATAAGAATAAGATATGGAAACTAATACCAGATACAGCTTATGTAAAAAATGGAAAGATAAATCATCTATCCCTAGTGCAGGTAAAAAGTAAAAATGCATCTGGTTTTATGGCTGTTAACAGTATGGCGAAACTCATAGATGGAACTCTAGGTGAGAGCATTTATTTCTGTTTGATACATAAAAATAATGCTCTATGTGGCTCTGGCATTAATTCCCCTGATGATAAAAATGAAGAGCTCTCTAAAGATGCGTTGAAACTGCTTGAGAGTATTTCATTTGATGATAACTAACCTTAGTTAATATTTATAAATTATAAATTATAAATTATGAAGTATGAATGTCGTACTCACTGAAACATCCTCCTGAATGTTATCCACGACCAGTTTCACCAAAAACATCCCGCTGGTTTGTCGTTCTGGCGGCAATGTTGGTTATTAGCGTGACCCTTATGCGTATATTCTGACGCTACATCGATACCAGACACTTCTGGTTGCTTGCTATTGGCACACCTGTCGTTGTGTGGATTGTAAGTTTCGGTTTTCGCATATGGCTCTGGCCATTACAGGACAGTAAAGCGAATAGTTTTACCCGGCGTTAAGCAACTGTTACTGTAAGCCTTACTGGAAAATCTCGCATTGTTGTGGACTTAACAAAATCCTAAGGTGTTATAATGAGGTATATTATTTTTCTTTTTTACATTTTTACAAATACTGCATTAGGTTGTGATAATAAACTTTTAGATGTTAACTTTGCAGAAGGTATTTCTGCGAAGGTTTTGCTGAAAAATAATGATTCGTTGTTAATGTCGATTTTAAATCATGGTAAGATTATTAGCACAGAAGAAATAGATGTTTCATCTGAGAAAAAATCATTTTACACTCGAAGATTATAATCGTGATGGTTATAAAGACTTCAGTGTATGGCATTTAGATGAAGGAATGGGTACGTATAAAATTTATAGATTATTTATCTTTTCTCCACCTGAGGGAAAATTCAAAGAGATAAAGCCTGGATGCGGCGATGACTTTGTTAATATTCGGATTGATGGTGACAATTTAATTAACACGTTTTATGATGGTAACGCTCCGAAATCATGCGCTATGCCAATTGACGCTCTTAAGTGAAATAAGTATCAATATAAGGAAGTGAAAATTGGTAATAGTTGTGAAAAATCACCTTTGATTGTAAAAACTAGTGAAGATGATGGCTTAGAAAATCAGCATTCTGGAGGGCTATTGCAACAATGAATTTGTCTGGAACTATCAGCAAACAAAATCGTCAAGGGATAAATGGATTAAATGGAAGAATGACATTTGAGGATGTCAGATGGCCTCCGTTTAAGTATACCTGGTATGTGCCTAACGATTCTACAGAACAAGAATCCGATTATTATGCTATTACGTAATGAAAATGAAATTTCTTAAGTTGTTAATTATATTATTTGTGTTAATGATCTTCTCAGCTTTTGCAATGAGATCAAATGCAAAACTTACTCCTCAACAAACAGTCATTGATTTTATTAGTGACTATGAGGCGTGGAATCAATTTGCTACGCAAAATTTAAGCGAAGATACGGGTTTTCAGGCAAAAGAGGAATACATTAAATTACTGAATAAATATTGCACTCAATCTTCTGGCAGAATTGGTTGTAATAAGTATGGGCAATATTCCTTGCATGTTTCCGGTGGGGAGAGAGTAATTAGTACCAAAAAAGCAAGAGCCAGCTGAATCTCGGCCTCTTGGTCGACAGCGAAAAACGATAGAGTACATAGTCATGTCAGGAGACTCCCTCTCGAAAATTGCCGAACGTTATAAGACAAGTACTGATGAAATTGCTAAAAATAATAATATAAAAGATGTAAGTAAGATCTTCCCCGGTCAGCACTTGACGATTTATGGTGTCAATACTAGTGACCCTTCAGTGTATATCGTTTCACCGGGTGATACTCTTGCGGAGATCGCGGATAAATACGATGTTAGTTTAGACGAAATCGCACGACAGAACAACATATCCGATCCTAATAAAATTTACCCAGGGCAATCATTTTCCATAAGCAAAAGTGGTAGTAATGCTGTTGGCGAAACAGAAAAACCAGCAGTTAGCCCTCCAGCATCAAAATCAGTGAATAAAAAAACGCTGGAATCGATTGGGGGAAAAAATTCTGGAAATCCAATAGCTATACTCCTTCACGACCAGAGAGAAGCTCCGTGGATGAATATTGCACTGAGTGAGGCAAAGAAATGGCATGGAACTAAAGAAGACTCTATTACCAGCAATTATCATGCATTAATAGGTCATAAATGGATAAAAAATCTAGTTGGGACATCAAATGCTTGGTGTTCGTCTTTTGTAAATTATTGTTTTCAAGAAAGTGGATATCATAAAACAGTGCCAGATCCATATCGTGCTATTTCGTTTTTTAAAGATAGCAATAACTTTTTTGAAATCAAAAAACCTATCTATGGATGTGCCGCATCATCAGGAAAGCATGCAACCTTTGTATATGGTCAATCGAAGTCGGGAGAATTAATTTGTTTGGGCGGTAATCAGGGTGACACAATAAAATTTTCACTTTTTAAAGATTTTAGATTTTTTTTACCAGTGGCATATAAAGGATACTATGAGTCAAATGCACAAAAAGAATTAGACATCTTTGATGTAAATGAACTGAATGAAATGATTGGTATTCATTCTAAAACAACTGGACACGAGAGCACAAGATGATTCTAACAAACAAGATAAAACTAGCATTATTTCTGGTGACTTTGCCTGTTATGAGTAGTTTTGCATCTTCTTTTACTAAGGAGTTTGTTAGGATTGATGGTGTCCATAAGGTGAGGATTGATATTCAAGAAGAAAATCTTGGGGATGTTAAAAATTCAACAATAACCGCTTCGGAGTATGTGAAAAACAAAAAAATATGGAGTCTTGTCGATTTTGTAAATAAATGTCCGCTTGATATAAATATGGCCTTGATTAAGGGCTCATTCGAGGTTAAGAAAATTAATGACTCATTAGATACAGTATTGTTTGCTTATACCATAGGTTATGTGGGCGGCCTTGATCCAGTTGCTGTAAAATATTTTGCTTATGAAAATGGTATTAAGCATTCTCTTCGAGGAGAAGAACGGATGATTACGCCTGATGGGGTAATTGATAATAATATTAGACCATTACCAGATACTAATTTAAAAAATAATATTCTTTTGCATAAATACATGCTCAACAATTGGTGTAAAGCATCAACAGTTGTTCTGGAGTAAACATATTTTGATTAGACATTAAATAAATTCAGTGTACCAGAATTATTTTTGAATGGGAAAGGTAAAAAATTAATGACAAAATCCCACTCATGTTCTTGCATTTCTTATCGTGGGGATGATAATAAAATCCAATATATCAATAATGTTTCATTCAACTACAAAGGTAGTAGCTAGAGACATAAAAAATCGGTAATGTATATGCTTCCGATTATGCTTACGGAAAAAGACCAGGTAAATTGAATGCAGATAAAGATAATAAAGCGTATCTTGCTTACAACTACATACCCAACAGAGAGAACAGGTTTTTCTTTTTTCATAATGAAATGACTATATTTTATATCTTCGAAAAACATGGGCCACTTTATGTGAATTCCGAAGTATGTACTCAAAAAAACAATGCATTGCCGTGGCTATTATACATCAGGCCCTGAAATTGGCCGCCTCAGAATAGAAACAAATTACATTGACATACAAGGTAATTATATTGAGGAGGGTAAGCGCATTTCATATGATTCAAACGGGGAGGTAACGCTAATTGAAATTAAAAACAGAGGCCATAAAAAATATGAAATGATCTTTGACAGATATCCCGAGAGAGCCAAACATTTTTCCCTTTTAGCTAATGCTTAGAAATTTTGAATCATGAGTGTGTGAATGCGGTATTCCCTTAAACATCTTCCTGAATGTTATCCACGACCAGTTCCGCCAAAAACATCCCGCTGGTTTGCTGTCCTGGCGGCAATGCTGGTCATCAGTGTGATCCTCATGCGGATATTCGGGCGATACATCGATAACAACCACTTCTGGTTGGTCGCTATTGGTACGCCCGTTGTTGTTTGGATTATAAGTTTCGGTTTTCGTATGTGGCACTGGTCATTACAGGACAGTAAAGCGAATAGTTTTGACCGGCATCGGGAACGCTGGATCTTAAGTGAGACCCGTAAAGCACGCCGCGCGCTTCAGATACTGAATATGACATTTATAACTGCCCATAAGGAAGACAAACAGGGTTCTGTCGCTGTTGAGATGCTCAAGAATCACAGCATTATTATTTCTCAGTCGGACTGGAAAGGCGAAAAAGGCAAGAGGCTGAGCCGTATTACGACAGAGCCGGGAGAGACTCCTGAGCTGGTTGTCACGCGTCTGTTTTCTGAACTCATTGCGGGTCTGCCAGTTGGCCAGTTCCCGGAAAATGCCTCACTGGCTGTCATCCTTGATATCTCGTCAACTTTGTCATTCCCTGCGGTTCAGGAAATTTGGCAGGAAGCCTGGAAGGAAAGTGGAATAACCTGCGCGGTTGAGTATGTGGACAGCAATGGGCCGGGAGTAGTTAGCCACTGGCTGGATTATCGCATTAAAGATGAAACGATGTTATTGATCGTTGGCCTCCAGATTGACCCGGTTGACTCAAACAATACCGCAGAAGCCGCTGTTGCACTGCTTCTCGGCAATCGCCTGACACAGGAGGCACTCGAACCTCTCGCGCTGCTGCACCGGCCAGATGCTTCCTCTCCTGGTGAATTGAGCGAGGGGATGAACATGGCCGCCTGGAACGTCCCGCTCAAAGGACATATCGTTAAAAATTTATGGCTTGCCGGACTGACGGGTGAGCAGCACGCAGAAGTGATCACATGTCAGAATGCACATCCTGCGCAGTCTGTAGCGGACGACTCCGTCATTTCACTCGACAGGTCTATGGGACGTGCCGGTGCCGCAGCCCCCTGGCTTGCCATCGCTGCCGCCACTGAAATCGCCCAACAAACACAGTCACCACAGATGATTATCTGTGGCGATACCACAAAGAATGTGCTGTGGAGCACGCACATTACCCCGATTGCTTCCCGACAGGAGATGGATCCGTGAAGCTACCTTTTGCTATTGCACCAAAGACTACGGAAGGCCGCTATCTTGCTGTCGCATTGCTTTTCTTTTTGTTGTTAGCCGTTATGACGTTCATGCTCTGGAAGCATCCGGATATTGCCGGGATTCAAGACGGTAGTCAGCAGCAAATTTACTGGCTTATCGCTGGCGGATGTATTTCAGGCTGCACCCTTATCCTATCCATGTTGCTCCTGGCGGCAGTTCGTAATGCCGGTAAGCAGGAGTTTAATGCGCTTGTCGACGATACCAGTGGTGATGATGAAAAAAGGAAGCGGGAAAATGATAACGCCCCTGTTCACCCTGCGGTGGTCATGTGTGACAGGATTCGGGCGCATCTCCGCTCCCGTATTAGTTTTTACTGGCGTAGCAAAACACGTCTGCTGTTAATCACCGGCGATGAAGCCGCGATTGAGCAACTGGTACCCGGCCTACAACAGCAGCAGTGGCTCGAAGGCAACCGCACCGTGCTGATTTATGGCGGCAGCCTGGCATCGGAGCCTGACCGCGAAAAATACACCGCGCTGCGTAAACTACGCCGCGGGCGCCCGCTGGACGGGATTATCCGTGTACTGCCCGAGTCGCTTAATCTTACTCCACATATCAGCGACAGCGATTTACGCGGCCTGGAAAAAATCAGCGAACTGCTGCGTTATTCCGCTCCGGTCTGGCTGTGGCAACTGTGCAGCAGTCACTGGTCGCAGGGTACGCGTCCTGAGCAGGCGGTAGGTGCAAGCTTTCCACCACGCGCAAAAGAAGACGATGTAATCCGCCAGCTGGAACTGATGCTGCCGGCCCTGCGGGCGCAGGGGATGAGTCAGGTCGCGGAAAACAGCAGCCACGACTTCCTGCTGCGCCTGAGCCAGCACCTGAACGACGGTGCTATTGCCCGCTGGGCTCAGCAGTTGCAGCCATGGTTCTTTGTTTCTCAGCAGCGCGTCCCGCTGCGTGGTCTGATGTTCAGCCTGTCGGAGAAGAAACCTGCCGGAATGTCAGCGGGGACAGCCGATGCTGAGAATTATGGATCACAGCGTCATGCCCTGACTCTGCCAGCAACCTGGCAGGGTATTGTTGACGACTGCACCCGCGTACGTGGCCGTCGTGTCGGTATGCCGTGGGAACGAGCGCTGGCCTGGGCACTGATGGCCATCATCAGTGTCTGTGGGGGAGGGATGCTGCTGTCGTTTGCGGTCAACCGGTCACAAATAGTTTCTGTTGCACAGCAGGCTCATGCTCTGGTGGAGCACCCTTCTGTATCGGATTACCAGCTGACGGCCCTGCATGCTTTGCGTAATGATGCCGGTCGCCTGCTGCACCATATTCTGGACGGCGCGCCATGGTATCAGCGCTTTGGTCTTAACCATGATCAGCAGTTGCTTGACGCAATGCTGCCCTGGTACGGGGTGGCGAACAACCGTCTGATACGTGATCCGGCAAATGAAGCGCTTAAGCAGAAGCTCATTGCGCTGGTCAATTCGGCACCCAACAGCGACCAGCGGACACAGCTGGCGAAACCGGGTTATGACCAGCTGAAAGCCTGGCTAATGATGTCCCGTCCGGATAAAGCTGATGGTGCATTCTACGCGCAAACCATGAAAACCGTGCAGCCGACGCGTTTAGGTATCTCAGCTGGCCTGTGGCAAAGCCTGTCACCGGATTTGTGGGCTTTCTACATCACCGAACTGCCTAAGCAGCCACAGTGGAAAATCACGCCGGATGCGCAGCTGGTCAGCCAGAGCCGCCAGGTGTTGTTGCAGCAGATAGGACGGCGCAACGCGGAAAGTACGCTGTACGAGAACATGCTCAAATCCGTACGTCGTAACTTTGCCGATGTGTCTCTGGAGGACATAACTGGCGGTACCGATGCCCGTCGCCTGTTTACCACCGATGAGGTGGTGCCGGGCATGTTCACCCGTCAGGCCTGGGAGGGAGGGATTCAGCAGGCCATTGAGAAAGCGGCAAACTCCCGCCGCGATGAAATCGACTGGGTACTGAGCGACAGCCGGAAAACCGTTTCCTCAGACCTGTCGCCGGAAGCACTGAAAGCACGTCTGACGGAACGCTACTTCACCGACTTTGCCGGTAGCTGGCTGAGCTTCCTCAACAGCCTGCAACTTAATCCGGCAAACAATATTGCAGACGTCACTGACCAGCTGACGCTGATGAGTGATGTTCGCCAGTCACCGCTGATTGCCCTGATGAACACCCTCGCCTGGCAGGGGCAGGCCGGCCAGAAGAGTGAAGGCCTGTCGGACTCCATCATCAAATCGGCTAAAGACCTGGTAGGCGGGAAGGACAAACCGGTAATTGACCAGTCAGCCTCAGGCCCGCAGGGCCCACTGGATGAAACCTTTGGACCGTTGCTAACACTTATGGGTAAAAACAACGGCAGCAACGTTATGTCGGCTGACAATTCACTGAGCCTGCAAACGTATCTTACCCGTATCACCCGTGTGCGTCTGCGTCTGCAACAGGTCGCCAGCGCCTCTGACCCTCAGGAAATGATGCAGAGCCTGGCGCAGACCGTATTCCAGGGCAAAAGCGTGGACCTGACCGACACCCAGCAGTACGGCAGCCTGATTGCTGCAAGCCTGGGCGAAGAGTGGAGTGGTTTTGGCAGCACCATGTTTGTGCAGCCGCTGACCCAGGCCTGGGAAACTGTGCTTCAGCCATCGGCAGCGAGCCTGAATGACAAATGGAGTCGTTCCGTGGTGGCGAACTGGCATACGGCATTTGACGGACGTTTCCCATTTGCTGTCAACAAGAGTGATTCCTCTCTGCCAATGCTGGCTGAGTTTGTGCGTAAGGATAGCGGACGTATTGAGCGCTTCCTGACCACGGAACTCGGCGGTGTGCTGCATAAGGAGGGCAGCCAGTGGGTACCGGATAAGGTCAACAGCCAGGGACTGAACTTTAACCCAGCCTTCCTGCGGGCGATTAATCAGCTCAGCCAGCTATCGGATATCTTGTTTACCGACGGCAGTCAGGGCATCAGCTTTGAACTACAGGCGCGTCCGGTACCGCAGGTGGTAGAAACGCAACTGACTATTGATGGACAAAAGCTGCACTACTTCAACCAGATGGCAGACTGGCAGAGCTTCCGCTGGCCTGGTGACACCTACAAGCCCGGAACCATGCTGACATGGACCACCGTCAATGCGGGTGCACGTCTGTTTGGTGATTACAGCGGAACCTGGGGCTTTATTCGCTGGCTGGATGAGAGTAAACGAGAGCAGCTTGACCGCAGTCAGTGGATGATGAGTTTTACCGCGCCGGATGGTCGTACCCTACAGTGGGTACTGCGTTCACAACTGGGCAGTGGGCCGCTGGCATTACTGGCACTACGGGGCTTCACGCTGCCAGATCAAATATTTAGCGTAGATAGCGCGGCTATGGCGCAGGCGCTGATGACCAATACAGAAAACAGTGACATGGACGGAGTCGAATAATGGACGCTTTGCAGAATCTGGTTGTTGCCTGCCAGGCAGATGAAACCCTGCTGCGACAGCAGGCGCAGTCACATTCCGAAAGCTGGCAGCGCTGGCTTACCCCGATCAGTGAGAACAGTCCTACAGGAGAAGACCCGGGTTATGACGATGATTTCCAGCGTATCCGGGAGGAGGTCAATAAACTTTCCAGTATTGATACCGGGCTGATTTGCCAGCTGGCTGAAAAGGTGTTGAACACTGTGGCCAAAGATGTCCGGGTTGCTACTTACTATTGTTGGGCGCGCTTGCACCAGGACGGTGAAACCGGGTTTGCTGAAGGGCTTGAGCTACTTGCGGGATTACTAACGCGCTATGGAAAGCAGCTTCACCCGCAGCGAGAGCGAAGCCGTAAACCAGCACTGGAGTGGCTCGCAGGCTCTCGTCTGCTTGACAGCCTGTTACTCTGGCCAGAAGTGGTACGCGACGATGCCCAGCGTACGACCGGTGCGTTGCTTCTCATCCGAGACAGTCTTGAAACTGAGCCTGAAGCGTCACGTCCAGATCTAAGTGCCCTGTACAGCGCGCTGGGTTCCCGCCTGATGAAAGCCGGTGGCGTGGATGCGGTAATACCCCAGAACGCCAGCAGTAAAACACGCGCGCAGTGGGCATCTCACGCGGCAGAACAGGACGCGCCAGCGCTGAGCCACATCACGTCAGGTCAGGATTTGCTGGCTCAGGCCCGAACCTTGACGGGATATCTGCGTGAGCAACCTGATGGCTGGCTTGCCGCGCACCGACTGATGAAAAGTCTGCGTCACGACACGCTGAGAGCGATCCCGGCTCCGGATGCCGAAGGGAAAACGCGCATCGAACCGCCGAGGGCTGACCAGCGGGCAATGCTCAAACGGCTGTATTTGCAACAGAGCTGGCTGGAGATACTGGAACAAGCGGACAGCACTTTCTCGCGTGGCGCCAATCATCTCTGGCTAGATTTGCAGTGGTACATCCATCAGGCCCTGATTAAATCAGGCCAGGATGTGCTGGCCGATATCATTATCGCTGACCTGAAAGGGCTGCTGCGGCGCCTTCCCGGACTTGAAACGCTGGCCTTCAATGACGGCACACCCTTTGCTGATGAGGTCACGCTGAACTGGATAAACCAGAGCGTACAGGACGAGATGTCCAACTGGCGGGATGAGCCTGTCAATGCCTTGAGTGAAACTGGCAACGATATTCTGGCCCTTGAACCGGAAGCTTTGGAGAAAGCTGACACGGATGGTCTGGATGCCACACTCCACTGGCTGCAAACGCGCCCGGGCACCGACACCACAAAAGACAAATGGTTGGTGCGTCTGCTAATGGCCCGCGTGGCGGAGCAGAAGGGTAAGAATGAGCTGGCTCTTCATCTGCTGGGTGAGCTTGACGGTGCAGCACAGGCCATCACCCTCACGCAATGGACGCCAGCATTGATGTTTGAAGTGAAATCGCGCCGCCTCAGGCTGCTGCGCATGAAAGCCGCCCGCAGTGAAACCGATAAGTCACGGCTTCAGCCAGAGATGGACCAGCTTCTGGCAGGTCTGATTGCGCTTGACCCGGCAGGCAGTGCGGTGCTTTGCGGATAACCAGGACTGAATTCAGCGAAAAGGAAAAATGTATGTCAGCAAAAGGCTTTTATCTGGTGCAGGGCGACAAAACGACCTGCGGCGGAAGAATTATCACGGGCGCAGAAGATCACACTCTGTTTGGTAAACCGGTTGCCCGGGAACAGGACGGCGTGACCTGCGGTAAATTTCCGGGGATTTACAAGGTAGCCGGAGGCATCGACAACGATATCATTCATGGCAGGCGAATGGCCGGGACTCTCGACAGCTTCAGCTCATGTCCCTGCAGGGCAAAGTTTATTCCGTCGATGCTGGAGGATACGTACGAGAAGAGTGGAGGGAGTGCTAATTCTGCAGGGGGGGCAACGGCAGCCACACCTACAGCCACACCTACAGCCACATCTACAGCTACTTCACCGGCAACTACTCCACCAGTAACGACTGCCGGGCAGTCGTCGGATCTTAAGAATCAACCGCATTGTCAGCATACTGATGGCGCGATAAAGGTTGCAGACTACATACTCAAAGAAATTAAGACAAATGTCAGAAGCCAGACTGCAGAAACAATCAGATATTTAATCGACGAGGATACTTTAAAACAAAGGCGTGCCGAGTGGAATAAACTCCCTTTTTATGCAAAGTTGCGCACATTTCCAAAACCGGATTTGCCTGCTGCAATGGCTGTCTGGTATCAGACCGTGAAAACGGGTTCTACTTGGGATCACAAACCGAAGATTCGCGATAGATTTTCGTCGGTTGCAGTTGCGCGACCATTACCCAGAAAAGGGAAACCGTCAAGGTCTTATTACCACAAGTTCAAACAGCATGATTACTTTTATGATGTTTGGTCAAACATACATTATGGCTACGTTGGCCTTAGTGTCGGTTTTTCAGAATCATTGCTCTTAAAGGGTTCTACCTGGGAACAAAACATGACACCTGGAGCGATTGGTGACGATACGGTGGACGACGTTACGAGCATGAAGATCGGTTTTGCTCTATTCCATCAACACGGGAAATATGCAGACAGTTTGGCTGTGATTAATATACTTGACGCGCTTGAGCAAACACCTAATGTGCTACTACCACACTCAAAAGAAAAACACTGGTGCTGGAATACAGATAATCCAGATAAGATTGAGGAATGATTATGAAAAAGAAAATAATTCTGGGTTACATTGTATTCTTTTCGGGACTGTTGGTGCTAATTGTTCACATATTCCCGGTGCGACCTTTCGTTACTATTACAAATAATACTAACAAACCTCTTTTCATATATGCTGGTGAGAGCATCTACGGCGTCGACCCCGAGCCTGAAGAAGTTGAGCGAATTGTAAGGTCAAAACCTGACGTCATAGCTCCAGGAGAGAAAAGCGAATTTACTGCTTCATTTATATCTCTGATTAGAAGAGATGCAGCAATCGATATTGGTTGGAGGATCGGTGGCCAATACGAATATAATTCAGTTGGTGGTGGAGGTCAGAATTTCATTCTTTCCTCAACAGCAGGTGCGTGTTCTGTGTCGATTAAAATAAACGATGGATTTAATAATGAGATTCTAGAGGATGATCCTGGAAATTTGTGTTTTAAAAAAATAAAAGCATTCAAGTACAAATATTGACCCACAATCTATTTTTCATTGGAAATGAATATGGAAAGTCAAAATGTCCAGGGTTTAATAAATATTAAAAAATCTGTATAAATATATAGATAATCTAACTCTGCGTTATTACGATATTGAAATGCGCTACCTGCTGGAAGCTGGCGAAGATTTTTTCCCTCGCTCAACGTGAGCAGGCTGACATTTCAATGAGACCTGTTGTGATAAGTAACGATGAGCATGAGCAAATCATCCTTTCATGGCATGATCTTGATTTAAATAATGCAAATGTCAGAAAGTTATTATTATAAATATAAAGAGTATGATTTTTACCTTGATGTCTGGTCAAATATCCATTATGGATATATTGGGCTAAGTGTTGGGTTTTCTGAGGAGCTATAATTGAAAGGCTCTATATGGAAGTAAAATATGACCCCGGGTGCAATGGGTGATGATACCCTGGATGATATTACAAGTATGAAGATTGGTTTTGAGTTATACCATCGTTTTGGTAAGTATGCCTAAAAGCTTACTTCTCAGCATATTCTTGATGCGCTCGTAAATACATCAACGAAAGGTTTTTCCGAATCCAGAACCGACCATTGGTGCTGGAATGAAAAGAATCTCAAGCACATAAATATGCCTGCGGAGTTTCAATGATAAAAAATACTGTTATTATTCTTTTTGTGTTGAGTTTATTTTGGATGTTCACTTATCATCTAAAACCTTCCGTAAGTATATATAATAAATCAGGCGGCGTTATTTATTTATATAAAAGCACAGGAGTGAAAAATATTGAACCTGATATTGAACAGGCTGAGAGTTCCATGAGGCCTATTGTGATAAATAACGATGAACATGAGAAAATCATCCTTTCATGGCAGGATGTTAATTTAAACAATGGTCAGTTATATCTTGGGTGGAAGACCAGTAGCCAGACGGATTCATTAACTAATGTGAGCGGCGGGGCGATTTTTGATATTACCAAAAATGTTGGTTATTATTCATACAATGTGTACATTGGACTAGCGAGGGAAACGATTAAGCCACTGAAGAGCATTCTATGTTTTAATAAAATAAATATATCGCCAAAAAATAAATCATTAATTGGCAAAGAGGCAAGGGAATAACAGGTTGTATGAGATTACGTTTGAAATCACGAAATATAGTACTGAATCACTGATAATCCTGAAAGCCAACCCCGTGGAGTTGAGAATGATTAAGCGTCTGTTGCTTGTTTGTGCACCTGTAGCTTTATTTTTACTGGTCAGTACAGCAATTCTCTCCCTTTCATTTATGGATATCAAATATACGTATGAACCCGCGTTAATCGGAACGCGGCTGGATTATCTGGTTGACGAAACCTACTCCATTGCCTGGTTATTCTATGGTGCATTGAATATTACTTTTGTTGTTATTTATACCGTCTTTCTTCTGGTTTTTAAGCGATTAAGCAGGAAAAATTAGTTGGTGCCCTCTCAATAAGTTGCAGATTGTCATGGCTTCGCTTTATCCCTGAATACAATCAAACACTCAATCATATTGGTTATCTATGGATGATTTAACCCTACGTTACTACGACGCTGAAATGCGCTATCTGCTGGAAGCCGGCGAAGAATTTGCCCGTGCTCACCCCGAGCAGGCAGCAATGCTCAATCTCGATAAAGCGGGCGCGCGCGACCCGTACGTGGAGCGCCTGTTCGAGGGCTTTGCCTTCCTGATGGGCCGCCTGCGCGAGAAGCTTGACGACGACCTGCCGGAACTGACCGAAGGGCTGGTCAGCCTGTTGTGGCCGCATTACCTGCGCACCATTCCCTCGATGTCGGTGGTGGAGTTCACTCCTGTCTGGCGTGAGATGAAAGAACCGATGCGTATCGCCAGAGGTTTCGAGGTCAATTCGCGGCCGATCGGTGAAAAAGGCACGCGTTGTCGCTACACCACAACTAAAGAGATAACCCTTCAGCCACTGGCGTTGGATCATGCCCGCCTGTCGACTGATCCTGACGGGCGCTCTGTCATCAGCCTGCGCTTCAGTTGTAGCCATCTTGCTGACTGGAGCCGTGTCGATCTCAGCCAGATCCCGTTCTATTTCAACGCTGACGCGCCGCTGGCCTGCGCCATGCATGAAGCCTTTACCATGAATACTGCGTGCCTGTGGCTGCGCATGCCAGGTGAAGTAGACAGAAGGCCGATGGACGGGTATTTCACCGCACTGGGGTTTGGTGATGATGACAGGCTGTGGCCGAAGGGGGACAGCAGTTTCAGCGGTTACCAGTTGCTGCTGGAGTACTTCACCTTCCGCGAGAAATTTATGTTCATGGGGCTGCGCGGGCTGGACGCCGTGATCTTTCCTTCTGAGCTTTCTTGGTTTGAAATCGACGTGGTGCTGGCGGAACGCTGGGAGCATGACTTCAGCTTTACCGAAAAGCACCTGCGCCTGAATTGCGTGCCGGTCATTAACCTGTTCCCGCTGGAATCCGATCCGCTGACGCTCAATTCTCTGCAAACCGAATACATGCTGCGCCCGATGCGCGTGCAGGATGGCCATACCGAGATATATACCGTGGATTCGGTGATGTCGTCGAGTCAGCATACCTACGTGCCGTTTTCGAGCTTCCGTCATAAGGGAGGAATGATGCGTCATGAAGCACCGGAATATTACTACCACACCCGCGTGCGCCGCGGTCCGTCCGGCCTGCATAACACCTGGCTCATTCTTGGCGGCGAAGCATTTGATAATCATACCGTCCCGGAAGACGAAAGCCTGTCGCTGACGCTCACCGGCACAAACGGTCAACTGCCACGACGTGCGCTGCAAAGCACCGTGCTTGATACGGTGATGAAAACCACTTCGGTCAGCATTGCCGTGCGCAACCTGTGCGCGCCGACGCTACCTTGTTACCCACCGGCGCAGGACCGTTTCCACTGGCGCGTGCTGAGTCACCTTGGCAGCGGATTTCTGTCGATGATGGATAATGCCGACGTGCTGCGCGGTACCCTGGCGCTGTATGAATGGACCGACAGCGAGATGAACCGTCGCCGCCTGGAAGCCATCATTGACGTGAAGCACAGTGAAACCGAACGCTTTGAGCAGGGCTATCTGGTGCGCGGCGTGCAGATTGAGGTGACCCTGGACAGCCATGGCTTTGCCGGGCGCGGTGACATCTGCCTGTTTGGCGAGATGCTGAGTCGTTTCTTTGCGCTCTACACCGACATTTATCTGTTTAACCGACTGATTATCATCCTGCAACCTACCGGAGAGCGCCTGGAATGGGAAGAGAAGCACAATCGCCGTATTCCCGGCTGAGCCCACGGCTGGAAGCCGACCTGCATCGTATGAACTTTTACCGTTTATGCCAGTTACTGGAGAAGCGTAACCCGGGCAGGCCGTTGATGGGCTCGACCAGTCACCCGGGGGATGATCCGGTACGCTTTGCCCCACATCCGGGGATGGGATTTCCGGCCAGTGAGATGAAAGCCGTGGAATATGATGAGGAGGATGACAGCCGGCCACCACTCATCCGCACGACCTTTATGGGAATGTACGGTGTCGACTCACCCTTGCCGACGGCGTATCTCGATGACATCGCTCAGCGTCGGGAAGGGCATGATGCACTACAGGGTTTTCTGGATATCTTCAGTCATCGCATTCTGACGCAGTTTTACCGTATCTGGCGTAAATACTCTTATCCGGCCACCTTTGAACCCGGTGGTACGGACAGCATCTCGCAGTCACTGCTGGGCCTGGTGGGGTTGGGTATTCCCGGCACAGCAGACCACATTGCCACACCGGTATCCCGTTTTCTGGCTTTGCTGGGTGTCCTACAGCAACCGGGCAAAACGCAGGAGGGGATGCAGGCGCTGGTGACTTTGCTGGCCCCGGAAACCACCGTTAAGGTTAGCCCGTACTGCCTGCGGCCGGTGGAAATTGGTCAGCCACTGGGCTTTTACGGTGATGACGATTTTCTGTTGGACGGCAACACACCACTGGGTGACGAAGCGATGGATGCGGGTAGCCAACTGCTGGTTGCGCTTAGGACGGATAATGAACAGGAGGCACAGGGCTGGAAGCCGGACGGTCTGCTGTATCAGGACTTTATGGTGATGATTCGTGTCTGGCTCGGTTGGCGTTTTAAGGCAAAACTCACCCTGACCACCCGGACCCGACTTCTTGCCGTTCCGCCGCTTGGTGAAGGCCCTTTCTGGCTCGGGATGAACGGCGTGCTGGGGGCTGATGAGGGGGAGTTTACAGACGATATCCCACCGACCTTTACGACGGAACTGGGCTATTACACCGGCCTGAAGCCGGCAATATCACAACAAGGAAACCGACGTGTTACGTACAAGTTCAATTAAACACGCGAGCTTGCTGCCTGCTCTGCTGGCATTCAGCCTGACGGGGTGCGGGGTGACGCAGGGCATCACTGATGGCACCAAATCGGCATTTAACTCCGTGTTCTACAAAAAAATTAAGATGCTGCACCTGGATTTCACGGCGCGTGAAGCGTTAAACACCGATTCCCGCGAAAATAACTCACTCTCCGAGCCGGTGGTAGTCCGCGTCTATCAACTGAAAGACCGTAAAATCTTCGATAAAACGGTTTACCAGCAACTCCTGAAAGATGGCGAAACCATCCTGAAAGCCGACCTGCTGGCGACCCGAGATGTGGTCGTAAAACCGGGTGGTGATACAAATCTTGATATGCCAATGGAAGAAGAAACGCAGTTTGTCGCGGTAGTCGGCCTGTTTCGTCACCCGGACCTGGACAACAATACCTGGAAGCAGGTTCTAAAACGTGAAGATCTCGATCCGGATAAGCCGCGCATTCTGGAGGCCGGGAATAACCACCTGACGTTACAGCCATTGAAGGATGACTGATGCCAAAGGGACATAATACGCCATCGCTGTATGAAATGCTGAGCGGCAATTTCTCAGGTGGCCTGAACCTCAACCAGGTCAGCGAACAGAATCAGGTGATTTTATCAGCACTCGATAACATGCAGCGCATCCTCAACTGCCGCGCTGGTACGCTGGCTCACCTGCCAGACTACGGCCTGCCGGATATGACAAAAATCCTCCAGGGGATGCCCGGAACCGCCCATCAGCTGATCACCACACTGTCGGCCGTGTTGCTGAAATATGAGCCGCGCCTGAATCGAATTAACGTGGTGATGCAGGAACAGATTCAGGCCGGTGAGCTTCGCTACGCCATTGATGCGGAGCTGAAGGGGGTGGGGCTGGTGCGCTACGGCACGGAATTTATGCCCGAGGGCAGGGTATTAATCCGTCATCTGAAACAACAGCAATACCTCGATGCACGAGCCGCCATCTAGTTATTACTCAGGTTAAAACAGTTATGACAATAAATTCTGAACGCCAACTTAAAACCGGCGGGGATCCGCGCACGCTTGCGGATTACGCTGCCTTGCGCGAAGAAATGAACAAGCTCACCCATCCGGCACGCCCGGATGTGAACTGGCAACACGCGGAAACGCTCTGTCTGTCACTGTTCGGGCATAACGGTGTGGAGCTACAAACGGCTGCCTGGTATACGCTCGCCCGTACGCATCTGGCCGGATTGTACGGTATGAATGAGGGGCTTGCGGTACTTGCTGCACTGGTAGCCCGCCAGTGGGGAAACCTCTGGCCACAGCCTGTCCATGCGCGAATCGAAATCCTCAGTGCACTCAGCAAGCGCCTGCAACAGGTAGTACGAACGCTATCGCTGACGTACGCTGACTTAGGGCAGCTGTATCAGTCTGAAGAGCATCTGAGCGCTTTGGGGGACGTCTTGCAGCGTATGGAACTCAAGCATGCTACTCAGCTTGATGCTCTGCGCACGATGATGCAGAACGCAGCAGTGCGTCTGGAAAACAGCGAAAATACGGACATGAGTCTGCACGGTGACGCATTGGGTGCTACGGAAATTCACCTCGTCGAACCGACTGAGCGTAGTAAATGGGTTTATGTGGTTGAGCCCGAGCCGGTGCTGAACGTTGGGGTGGTTAAAGAACCTCCGGTGTCGATGAAACCCTGGAAGCCATTTGCTGCAGGTATGTTGACCATGCTGGTGGCAGCCAGTGTCGTCGCAGGAGGATGGCAGATGTTGCATGCGCCAGATTCGGCACAAGCGCAGCTAGCCGCGGCTCTGGCTCCTCTACCTCAAGGGCTATCTACAGGGCAATTAGAGGCGCTGCAACAAACGTCACCGTCACCGGAACCGGGGATTGGCAAGACACAACAGCTGTTAGCGCAGCTTTTACAGTTGAAACCAGACTGGGCAGTGAGCTTCGGCGACCGTCTGGTGCAGCAGGCGCTGACGCTGTGGCCGGAAGAGGCCAAACCCCTGGCGCAACATTGGCAGAAACAGATGAGTATCGCTGCGCTAGCAGATTTAGATCTGAATGGCTGGCATCAGGGTATGGCGCAGTTGCAGCAGTTGACGAACAAGCTGAACGCACTGGATGAACAGAAGGGGAAGTACATGACGGTGAGTGAACTGAAATCAGACGTGTTTGCCATGTCGCAGTCATTTAGCCAAACCATACCGCTTGAGGAGCAGCTTCGTCTGCTTTCCACTCTACCTGCCGGGCAACCCCGGTCAGCAGCGCAGCAAAACAAGGTCGAACTACATCTTCAGCAGTTGATTGTTAGCTACGCCCTGCTGAAGCACAAAAAAGAACAATAAGACTGGCGAAAAACACGGAGTTAACATGTCAGTAAGAGAGCGTTTTTTTAAGAAAGTGCAGCAGAATAACGTAAATAAACCGATTCATATTAATACGGCTGAAGCCGAAGTCAGGGCTTTTTGTCAGCGGATGGATGATCTTGCACAGCAAATTATTGTTTGGTTTGAGGGTTCTGGTATTGAAGTCCTGTTATCCCAAAAGCATATCACCGATTTGAGTACGGTCGGCTACAGCCTCAGTAGCAGTATATGTCGTTATGTCATCACGACTGTCATTCTGCGAAATGGAGATCGCAGCGTCAGCATTATGCCAGAACAGATCATCAGGGGATCAGAGAAGGGGTGTATGACAATGTGCATTAATGCCCCCGGCAGTATATCGGGGGAGAGGATATACCATTTAAGCATGGCGCCTGAAACAGGCTGGTATATTCGTCGCGGACATCAAAGTGTGAAAGAGAATGTTCTCATGACGGAGGACTATTTTTTCCAGTCAGTCGACTGTCTGGCCTGAACGTAAGCCAGCCTGGTGGGAGGTCACGGTAACGTAGTTGATATATATTAACTACGTTAACTTATTAAGCATGACTAAACAATGTTGCCCTACGGTACTCCTTCTTAAATAGGTAAGCGCTAATATTTAAGGGGGGCGGTAACCAAACTACAAGCTGGATATTTACCGTATATCATGCTTTTTATCTGCCTTAAGCGAAACTGCTCAAATCAAACTGCAAAACAACAAACTAACGACGAACGTGAGGACAAAATACTGTGGCAATGCTATAAACCTTAGAGCCCACAAAAATATAAAGTCGTAGGAAAAACTATGCTAAGAAATATTAGTGTCAGAACCTTCATTGTCTATTTCCTTTTATGTGTGTTTTTGGTAAGTGATGGAGTTATAGCGCTATTTTCAGGGAGTTTTTCGCTTTTTATTGCAGTCATTATCGTACAATGTATCGCCTTAATTTTACTCTGGGCGTATATGACAAAATATCTTGTGACGCCGATCAATACTGTGAAAAAAAGTATTGAAGAAGTGACGTCAGGCAATCTCGGCGTGTCGATCCCTGAATTCGGCAACAACTGTGCGGGACGACTGATCCCGGGCATTAATAGTCTCTCCAGCAACATTGCAACGCTGGTCCGTGAGATCCGCGCCTCCTCGCAAACCGCGATGACCCTGTCAGATCAGCTTTCTTCACGCAGCGCGCAGCTTTCCGTTAAAACAGAACAGCAGTCAGCTTCGCTGGTGCAAACGGCAGCCAGCATGGAAGAGATGGCTGCAAGTACAAAAAATAATGCCGACAATACCCGTTTAGCCAGCGAACAGGCGAATATCGCGACGTTGCAGGCGCGTAAAGGCGGAGAGTTAATGGGGCAGGTCGCGAACAATATGCAATCAATTACCGACTGCGCCCAGCAAATGACAGAGATTATCTCGCTGATTGACGGTATCGCTTTTCAGACCAATATTCTGGCGCTTAACGCCGCCGTTGAAGCGGCAAGAGCGGGCGACCATGGAAAAGGATTTTCAGTGGTCGCTGGTGAGGTCAGAAGCCTGGCGCATCGTAGCGCCGAAGCGGCAAAAAATATTAAGTCATTGATTGAAGTCACCAGCCATAACGTGACGCAGGGCGTTAACGTAGTCTCTGAAGCTGAAAAAAACATGCACGACATCGTTACCGGCTCGGGCAACGTGAGCCGACTGATGGATGAAATTTCCGCCTCAACATCGGAACAAGAAAAAGGGATTTCACAAATCACGCTGGCATTGTCAGAGCTGGAACGCGTAACACAGAGCAATGTGTCGATGGTTGAAGAACTGAACGGTTCGTCAGATGTGTTGCGCAATCAGGTGATTGAACTTCAGACACGAACACGTAATTTCCGTCTGAAGAACGAGTACCAGGCTGATAATGCGTTAATAAGCCGCGAATGGGTGGTGAATTCCTGAGCATATTCAGGATGATGCCTCACATAATTATTGCTTAACCCTCGACGAAAGCTAGACTGACACCGAAAGAGATAAATCGGTGGAGGCGCTGTGGAGAGCATTAAAGGGTCTGAAGTTAACGTACCTGACGCGGTTTTTGCATGGGTACTTGATGGGCGCGGGGGCGCAAGGCCGCTTGAAGATCAGGATCACATCGACAACGAACACCCATGCTGGCTGCACCTCAACTACACGCACCCGGACAGCGCCGAGTGGCTCGCGTCCACGCCGCTATTGCCCAACAACGTTCGGGATGCGCTGGCGGGAGAAAGTCTCAGACCTCGCGTCAGCCGGATGGGTGAGGGGACGTTAATAACACTGCGTTGCATAAACGGCAGTACGGATGAGCGTCCGGATCAGCTGGTGGCAATGCGTGTCTATATGAATGAACGATTGATTGTTTCCACCCGTCAGCGAAAAGTGCTGGCGCTGGATGACGTCATTAACGATCTGAAAGAGGGCACGGGGCCTACGGATTGCGGAAGCTGGCTGGTGGATGTATGTGATGCGCTGACCGATCATGCCAGCGAGTTTATTGAAGAACTCCACGATAAAATCATCGATCTGGAAGACAACCTGCTCGATCAGCAAATTCCCCCACGTGGTTTTCTGGCGTTGTTGCGAAAACAGCTTATTGTTATGCGCCGCTATATGACCCCGCAGCGCGACGTCTATGCGAGACTGGCCAGCGAACGCATGAGCTGGATGAATGACGATCAGCGTCGCAGAATGCAGGATATTGCTGACCGGCTGGGACGTGGTCTGGACGAAATTGATTCGTGTATCGCCAGAACGGCGGTCATGGCGGATGAGATAGCACAGGTAATGCAGGAGTCATTAGCCAGGAGAACCTATACCATGTCGCTGATGGCGATGGTCTTTTTACCGAGTACGTTCTTAACCGGGTTGTTTGGCGTCAATCTTGGGGGGATCCCCGGCGGTGAATATCACTATGGCTTCACCACGTTTTGCGTCATGTTAGTGGTTTTGATTGGGGGTGTTGCATGGTGGTTGCATCGTAGTAAATGGCTGTAAATTTACGCATTTTCTAATGCTGCGACTGCTTCAAAACGACATTTTAATTGAGCGAAGTCAATAAACTTACACCATGTTAGGTGCAATATTACTCCCGCAGGTGAATGCAACGTCAAGCGATGGGCGTTGCGCTCCATATTGTCTTACTTCCTTTTTTTGAATTACTGCATAGCACAATTGATTCGTACGACGCCGACTTCATAGTCGGCTTTTTTTTGCCTCCTTTTTATCTGCGTCTACCCTTTAGGGGTAAGCACCCAAATCTGGAGGAAAAGATGAGTATGCTACTTGCCCTGCAACGCCTGAACACATGGCAGTCCGATCCGGTGCCCACCGATCCGACCCCAATTCCCGATCCCATCCCGCGTCCGCAGCCGATGCCGGATCCGCCACCGGACGAAGAACCGATTAAATTGTCGCATCGTTAGCGGAGATCTGCGAGGATACGCGCCATCTGACTGCAATCATTACCATGAGAGTATATTGTGACCGCTTTTTCCACGCTCAACGTTCTGCCTGAAGCCCAACTGACTAACCTGAATGAATTGGGTTACCTCACTATGACCCCTGTCCAGGCCGCCGCGCTGCCAGCTATCCTTGAAGGCCGGGACGTGCGCGTGCAGGCGAAAACCGGTAGTGGAAAAACGGCTGCATTTGGACTCGGCCTGTTGCAGCATATTGATGCAACCCTGTTTCAGACCCAGTCCCTGATACTCTGCCCGACGCGCGAGCTGGCCGACCAGGTCGCGGGTGAGCTGCGTCGTCTGGCGCGTTTTTTGCCTAACACTAAAATTTTAACGCTCTGCGGCGGACAACCGTTCGGTGCGCAGCGCGATTCCCTTCAACACGCGCCGCATATCATTGTGGCAACGCCGGGCCGTCTGCTCGATCACCTGCAAAAAGGCACCGTTTCACTCGATGCACTGCAAACGCTGGTGATGGATGAAGCTGACCGCATGCTGGATATGGGCTTCAGCGATGCGATTGACGAAGTGATTCGCTTTGCGCCAGCCACGCGTCAGACGCTGCTTTTTTCTGCCACCTGGCCAGAGGCGATTGCGGCGATCAGCGGGCGCGTGCAGAAGAACCCGCTGACCATTGAAATCGATACTGTCGATGCATTGCCAGCGATTGAGCAGCAGTTCTTCGAGACGTCGCAGCAGGGCAAAATTCCACTGCTGCAAAAATTGCTTAGCCAACACCAGCCAGCGTCCTGCGTGGTGTTCTGTAATACCAAAAAAGATTGTCAGGCGGTGTGCGATGCCCTGAATGATGCCGGACAGAGCGCATTATCGCTGCATGGCGATCTGGAGCAGCGCGATCGCGATCAGACGCTGGTGCGTTTCGCTAACGGCAGCGCTCGCGTGCTGGTTGCAACGGATGTAGCGGCTCGTGGCCTGGATATTAAATCGCTTGAACTGGTGGTGAATTTCGAACTGGCATGGGATCCGGAAGTGCATGTCCACCGCATCGGGCGTACCGCGCGTGCGGGTAACAGCGGTCTCGCGATCAGCTTCTGCGCGCCTGAAGAGGCGCAGCGCGCTAATATTCTTGCGGAAATGCTGCAACTGAAACTCAACTGGGTGAATGCCCCCGGTAATATCAGCATCGCTCCGCTGGCGGCGGAAATGGCCACCCTGTGCATCGACGGCGGAAAAAAAGCCAAAATGCGTCCCGGTGACGTTCTGGGGGCGTTAACAGGGGATATCGGTCTCGACGGGGCAGAAATTGGCAAGATCACGGTCCATCCTGCACATGTCTATGTAGCGGTTCGCCAGTCGGTTGCGCATAAGGCCTGGAAACAGTTGCAGGGCGGGAAGATTAAAGGGAAAACCTGCCGCGTTCGGCTGCTGAAGTAAGGGAAAAAAGCGTCTCAGAAGCACTGTCTGAGACGCAGTCAGGTTATTTCACTTCCACCACGTTCAGGCGCAGTTCATCGAATTGCGCATCCTCTTCCTCTGGCTGCCAGCCAGCAGGCTGCATCGGGATCTCTTCGCGGTCAAACGCCAGATCCCCGCCGTTCACCACCTCTGAACCGTGGTTAATCCCTTTGAAATCGAACAGTTCAACATCGGCGAGGTGCGAAGGCACCACGTTCTGCATGGCGCTGAACATGGTTTCAATGCGACCCGGATAGCGTTTATCCCAGTCACGCAGCATGTCGCCAATGACCTGACGTTGCAGGTTCGGCTGTGAACCGCACAGATTGCACGGAATGATAGGGAAGGCTTTGGCCTGAGAGAAACGCTCAATGTCTTTCTCGCGGCAGTAGGCGAGTGGGCGGATCACGATGTGTTTGCCGTCGTCACTCATCAGCTTCGGTGGCATTCCCTTCATTTTGCCGCCGTAAAACATATTCAAAAACAGCGTTTGCAGAATGTCGTCCCGGTGATGACCAAGCGCAATCTTGGTGGCGCCCAGTTCGGTTGCGGTGCGGTACAGAATGCCGCGACGCAAACGTGAGCAAAGCGAGCAGGTCGTTTTGCCCTCCGGGATCTTCTCTTTTACAATGCCGTAGGTATTCTCTTCTACGATTTTGTACTCAACGCCCAGGTTCTCAAGGTACTCCGGCAGGATATGCTCCGGGAATCCTGGCTGTTTTTGATCGAGGTTAACCGCGACCAGGGAAAAGTTCACCGGTGCGCTTTGCTGTAGATTGCGCAGGATCTCCAGCATGGTGTAGCTGTCTTTACCGCCCGACAGGCAGACCATGATGCGATCGCCTTCTTCAATCATGTTGAAGTCTGCAATGGCTTCGCCCACGTTACGGCGCAGTCGCTTTTGCAGTTTATTCAGGTTGTACTGTTCTTTCTTGTTAATCTCTTGATTTTGTTGCATCTATTCGTTACTCAGATCTCAAATGGGGCACAGGGTGAGAAAACGATTTCAAAGCGTCAGCTTCGTGTTCATCTCTTCTATCCATGTAGCATAGATTTCATACACCATCTGCGCATTTATGTGCCCCATCTGGTTAGCGATAAAAGACGGGTTTGCGGCTACCGGTAAAAACCAGCATGCGAAAGTGTGTCGTGTATGGTACGGATTGCAGCGCCGAATGCCAGCACGATTTACAAATGAGCCCCTCAAAGAAGTTTGGTTAAGACTAACGGGTTGTCTACACTTACAGCTTACGCAGTAAAAACGGAGGTGAAAATGACTGACCGACCCGTTAATGGTGACCATCCTGATTATAATCCCAGCCCGGATAACCCGGAAAAGGATGGAAGAAAACCGAAAGATGATCCTGGCTCAGCGCCTGAATCAGGCGATAAAGATCCAGAGTAATGACCAGCCGCCTTTACGAAGGCGGTTTTAAAACCCATTACGGCCTCGCTATGCGCAACGCTATTCACGATATTCCGATACCCGCTCAGAACCCCCTGTTTTGCCGGACGAGAAGGTGAGATAAAGCACCGACCTCTTCCCCGCGTTCCAGCACGTTTTACAGTTCTCCTGCTACGCTTTTGAGGGGGACAAGGGAGCGCTTTTATGAAAAATAAAGACGAACAGACAGGATTAGTTGGGCTGGCGATTGGTGCCGCCGTTATCGGGCTGGTTTCAGCGCAGAAGATCATCAACCGTGAAAGTATTGTCGATGAGCTGGTGAGGCTCGGCAGGCAGAAGGGGGATGGTGTCGAAGATGAGGTCTTTTTAAAAGCGGCTGAGTTAGTGAGAAAAGGGGTATAAGCGATGGCTGAAATTCGTCATGCACAGTGTCATTGTGGGGCGGTGAAATTTACTGTTGAGCTGACGGACGGCCTGAATACCGCACGGCGATGTAGCTGCTCGTTTTGCAGGATGCGCGGGGCAGTAGTGGTTTCCGCGCCGTTGACGGGTATTAAGGTGACGCAGGGCGCGGACACGCTCACAGAGTACCGTTTCAACACCGGCACGGCGCGCCATTTCTTCTGCTCGGTTTGCGGTATTTATACGTTCCATCAACGACGTTCCAATCCCAATGAATATGGTGTGAATGTCGCCTGTCTGGAGAATGTTACGCCATTCGACTTCCCGGAAGTGGCGGTAATGGATGGAGTAAATCACCCAATGGATGGCGACAGCGGGGTAATTGGCTATCTCTCTTTTCGTAAAGAGCAGGCGAAACAGAGATAAAAAATTAGCCCGCAGATCGCTGCGGGCTAACGGGATTAGAACTGGTAAACCAGACCTAACGCTACGATGTCATCCGTACCGATGCCATTGTTTTTGTAGAATGAATCATCTTCATCCAGCAGGTTGATTTTATAATCAACATAGGTGGACATGTTTTTGTTGAAATAGTAGGTAGCACCGACGTCAGCGTATTTCACCAGGTCTTTATCGTCCTGACCATTGCCCAGATCTTTACCTTTGGACTGTAAATAGGAAACAGCCGGGCGCAGACCGAAATCGAACTGATATTGTGCGGTCACTTCAAAGTTCTGGGTTTTATTTGCAACCGCATCTGCATTGTCGCCGTACGGCGTCATATTACGGGTTTCGGAATACATTGCAGCCAGGTAAATGTTGTTGGCATCGTATTTGAGGCCTGCGGTCCATGCATCCGCAGTATCGCCGCCCGCAGTAGTGTAATTTACCTGATCGTTAGTACGGTCAGATGAAGCATATGCCGCGCCTGCGCTGAAGCCCATGCCGAAATCGTAGGTTGCGGAGATACCGTAACCGTCACCATTTTCATGACGTGTATCACGACCGTTGTTGGTCCCTTCATTAGTAGAGCAGAAATTCTCATCGCAGTTATTACCTTCATTATTACCCTGATACTGCACCGCGAAGTTCAGACCCTGCACCAGACCAAAGAAGTCGGTGTTACGGTAGGTCGCCACGCCGTTTGCACGACCGGTCATAAAGTTATCGGCATAAGTATAAGAGTCGCCACCAAATTCTGGCAGCATATCGGTCCAGCCTTCTACGTCGTACAGGACGCCATAGTTACGGCCGTAATCGAAGGATCCGTAGTCGCCTACCTTCACACCCGCGAAGGCCAGACGCGTCCAGGACTGATTGTCAGAGCCTTCGGTGTTGTTTGCCTGAATGTTGTATTCCCACTGCGCGTAACCGGTCATCATGTCGTTGATTTGGGTTTCACCTTTGAAACCCAGACGCATATAGGTTTGGTCGCCATCTTTTGACGCGTCGTCAGAGAAATAATGCAGACCATCTACTTTGCCATACAGATCCAGTTTATTGCCGTCTTTATTATAAATTTCAGCTGCGTGAGCGGCTCCAGCCATTAACAAAGCGGGGATCATCAGTGCCAGTACTTTTCTTTGCATTTTGATTATTCCTTTGCAGTTATTTTTTATTGCTTAGTGAACTTTCCGGGCTGGAAAGCTGTCCCATGCTAAATCACACTGAGGGCTGATGAATAAAATATAATTGTTACGGGTTGAGTAAAATCTAAAGCAAATGATGCGTTTGAAATAACAATTGATGCCGTGAATTAATCGTTATAATCGATACAAAATAAAAATTATTAATTAAGTGGTAAAGCAGGTATTCTCCATGGCGTTATATGCCTTTAAGATTTTTTCATCCATAATTCACGTGAATATTGTTCAGAACATTGAGGCAATTTTCACCGAACTTCTGGATTAGCCCGGTGCACGTGCATCGGGCTTTTTTATGGCAAAAAAATGCCCGGACAAGCCGGGCATAATGGTTATTCGCTGGTTGATTTTTCTGCTTTCCCCGCCAGCTGAGCAAGGAAGTCATAACGCTTCTGAAGATCCGCTGCCGCGTCCCTCCATAGCTGCTCTGCTACTTCTGGTTGTTGGGCGTTCAGCCTGCGGAAACGCTGCTCCTGAAGTAAGGTTTCGGCAAGGGCGTCTGAAGGCGGACGTGAATCCAGCGCCAGCGGTAATTTTCCTTCATCGGCACGGCGCGGGTCAAAGCGGTACAGCGGCCAGAAGCCGGTTGCGGTAAGCTGACGCATCTGGTCGTGGCTAAGCGCCAGATCGTAGCCATGCTCCTCACACGGGCTATAGGCGATGATCAGCGACGGGCCAGGATACGCTTCCGCTTCCTGAATGGCTTTCACCGTCTGGTTAAGCTGCGCGCCCAGCGAAATCTGCGCGACGTAGACGTGTCCATACATCATCATGCTGACGCCCAAATCTTTACGCGCCTTTCGTTTGCCATGCTCACCAAATTTCGTGACCGCACCCAGTGGCGTTGCTTTCGAGGCCTGTCCGCCGGTGTTGGAATAACACTGAGTATCAAGCACCAGAATGTTAACGTTTTCGGTGAGGCTCAGGACGTGATCAAGACCACCGAAACCAATATCGTAGGCCCATCCGTCGCCACCGATCAGCCAGATAGATTTTTCAACCAGCGCGTCAGCATCGGTCAGCAGTTGTTCAGCCCCTTCAACACCCTGAAGCGCGTGGCGCAGTTCAGCAACCTGTGCGCGACGAACGTCAGGCGTGGCCTCCGCATGCAGGGCGTCATTCAGCTCTGCCGGGATTTTATCGGCAAACTGTTCCAGCAGACGCATTACGCGGGCGCGGTGCTGATCGACCGTCAGGCGGAATCCCAGACCAAATTCTGCGTTATCCTCAAATAACGAGTTTGCCCAAGCCGGGCCGCGGCCATACGCGTCGGTGGTATAAGGCGTGGACGGCAAGTTCCCCCCATAGATTGACGAGCAGCCCGTCGCGTTGGCAATCAGCATCCGGTCGCCGTAAAGCTGGGTAAGCAGTTTGATGTACGGCGTTTCACCGCATCCGGAACACGCCCCGGAGTACTCGAAGAGGGGGGTGATGAGCTGCGAGGTACGAATGTCAATACGTTCCAGCTTGTTGCGATCGATTTCGGGCAGGTCGAGGAAGAAGTCATAATTCACTTTCTCTTCTTCAACATGTTCCAGACGCGACATCATATTAATGGCTTTGATTGAGGGATCCTGACGATCTTTCGCCGGGCACACCTCGACGCACAGGTTACAGCCGGTACAGTCCTCTGGTGCCACCTGAAGAACATATTTCTGGCCACGCATATCACGGGATTTTACATCCAGCGAGTGCAGACTTTCCGGTGCGTCCGCCATCGCTTCTGGCGACACCACTTTGGCGCGAATGGCCGAGTGCGGGCAGGCCGCCACGCAGTGGTTGCACTGGGTGCACAGCTCTTCTTTCCAGATAGGGATCGCTTCGGCAATGTTGCGTTTTTCCCAGCGGGTCGTGCCCATCGGCCAGGTGCCATCAGGCGGAAGCGCAGAGACGGGAAGAGTGTCGCCCAACCCGGCAAGCATCGCCGCCGTAACGGTTTTGACGAAATCCGGGGCAGCGTCAGACACCACTGGCGGCCGGTTCGGGCTGCTGGTATTGACTGGCTGCAACGGCACCTCGAACAGCGACTCGCGGGCCAGCGCCAGCGCCTGCCAGTTGCGCTCAACCAGCTCCTGACCTTTGCTGCTGTAGCTTTTGGCTATCGCCCCCTGTAGCTCCATCAGCGCGCTGTCGCCCGGCAGAATATTGGTCAGGTGGAAGAACGCCATCTGCATAACCGTATTGATGCGCGCCGCCAGGCCGCATTCGCGGGCGATCTTCGCGGCGTTAATGACATACAGGCGCGCCTGTTTTTGGTTAAGCACTGCCTGCACTTCCTGAGGCAGGCGTGCCCAGACCTCATCGGCGCTGTAAGGGGTGTTGATCAGGAAAATACCGCCGGGCTTCAGGCGCTCGGCCATCTGATATTTATCAATGAACTGGAGCTGGTGACAGCCAACAAAATCCGCCTGAGAAATCAGGTATGCCGAGCGGATCGGGTGTTCGCTGACGCGCAGGTGGGAAACGGTCAGTCCGCCCGCTTTTTTGGAGTCGTAGACGAAATATCCTTGCGCATACCACGGCGTAGAGTTGCCGATAATTTTAATGTTGTTCTTGGTCGCCGAGACGCTGCCGTCGCTGCCCAGACCGTAGAACAGCGCTTCCAGTTTCGCATTCGAGGGCAGGGTGTTTTCCGGCAAGGGGAGAGAAAGGTTAGTCACGTCATCATAAATGCCGACCGTAAAGCGCGGCTTCGGTTTTGTCTCGCGCAGTTCAGCAAATACGGCCAGGACGCACTCCGGCCCGAACTCTTTGGAAGACAAACCATACCGCCCGCCAATGACGCGCGGCAGCGTTTCGCGCTCACCGTGATTAAATGCCTCAGCCAGAGCGGTCATTACATCAAGGTAAAGGGGTTCAGCCTGCGCGCCAGGCTCTTTGGTGCGGTCAAGTACCGCCACGGCACGCGCGCTTTCCGGCAGGGCTGCGAGCAGATGTTTCGCAGAGAATGGACGGTAGAGGCGAACTTTGAGCACGCCAACTTTCTCTCCACGCGTCAATAGCTCATCAACCACCTCTTCACAGGTGCCGATGGCAGAGCCCATCAGGACGATCACGCGCTCGGCCTGCGGATGACCGTAATATTCAAACGGCTTATATTCGCGGCCCGTCGCAGCGGCAAAATCGTCCATCGCCTGTTCAACGTGCGCATACACCGCGTTGTACCACGGGTTCGTCGCCTCGCGGGACTGGAAATAGGTATCCGGGTTCGCAGAGGTACCCCGGATCACCGGATGTTCCGGATTGAGCGCGCGAGCGCGATGCGCATCGATGTCCGCCTGCGGCAGCAGGTTCAGTATGGTGTCATCCGGCAGTGGAACGATTTTATTGATCTCGTGGGACGTACGGAAACCATCGAAGAAATGAATAAATGG
This sequence comes from Enterobacter hormaechei subsp. hoffmannii, assembly GCF_001729745.1. Classification (GTDB taxonomy): domain Bacteria; phylum Pseudomonadota; class Gammaproteobacteria; order Enterobacterales; family Enterobacteriaceae; genus Enterobacter; species Enterobacter intestinihominis. Next base: position 2,321,055 of record NZ_CP017186.1, on the reverse strand, counting down.
CACACGGCTTTTCAGCGTGGCGATATGCGAAATCAGCGCGAAATCCTGTGCTTCCTGCACGCTGCTGGCGCAGAGCATAGCGCAGCCGGTCTGACGCACGGCCATCACGTCTGAGTGGTCGCCAAAAATAGAGAGCGCGTGTGTGGCTACAGTACGTGCGGCGACGTGCAGGACAAACGGCGTTAATTGTCCTGCCAGCTTGTAAAGCGTGGGGATCATCAACAGCAGCCCCTGAGACGAGGTGAACGAGGTCGACAGGGCACCGGTCTGCAACGCACCATGCACGGTGGCAATGGCGCCGGCTTCGGACTGCATCTCAACAACCCGCGGGACATCGCCCCAGACGTTTTTTACCCCATTACCAGCCCAGGCGTCAGCCTGTTCAGCCATCGTGGAGCTTGGGGTGATGGGGTAGATGGCGATAACTTCGCTGGTGCGAAACGCAACAGACGCGACTGCACCATTGCCGTCAATAGTTTGCATAGGACAACACCCTTACATTGCGCAAAAATGAAGGGCCTGTAAAACGACGACAGACCCTGAATATTATCTGTGTATTTTAGCAAAGCTCAGGTTTTACGATTTTCGCTTTTGTGTCCTTGGGATGCGCTGTATCAATGACTGGATGGCTATTCGCGATAAAAAATTGCGAGAAATTGTTACCAGAGCGCATAAATACGCACATCCGCTCTCGACGATGCGGCGCGTGATGCCTATTATGCATAGGTTTCGCTTTAACTATGGGGAGGAAGGTATGCGTTCTGCATTTTGGGTCGGATGTGCCGCGTTACTGTTGTCGGCATGCAGCAATGAACCTGTACAGCAGGCGACAGCGGCACACGTTACGCCAGGTATGCGAGCGGCTATGTCCAGTTCAGGCCAGGCCAACTGCGCAATGATCGGAGGGTCACTCTCCGTTGCCCGTCAGCTCGACGGCTCCGCTATCGGCATGTGCGCGTTGCCAAACGGCAAACGCTGTAGTGAGCAGTCGCTTGCCGTAGGATCGTGCGGGAGTTACTGAGTTATTCAACTCGCTTAAACATTAAAGACTTATTGGCTGTCGCCAGCGTTAACTGGTCTTCGGTCAGGTCTACCTGAGCGCCTGTGCGTAGCATATCGGCGAGGGTCTGATCCAGTTCATTAAGCTGCGGCTCGATGCAGAGTTTCCGCGTCATTGCCAGCGTTTTGACCGTCAACTCTCCTTCGGACAATTTTCCCTGGCCGTTGAAGCCGTTGCACATTGTGCCGGAGACGGCAATGTTGTTAATCAGGCTGATACTGGGCTGCGCGCTGAACCGAATTTCAGGCTGCGTTTTCAGGCCCTTAACCGCTTTGCCATCAACGTTTTCCAGCACGAAACGGTGATTCTCTAACTGATCGGTCTGAACGGAGGCTTTACCGGGATTAACGCATCCCGCCAGTGCGAGGCTGATTAAACTTACTGCCGCGAGCTTTTTCATTTTTCTTCTCAAACTATCAATGCTGTAAATATTTTTTCAGTGTAACCATACCCTCCAGGGTGTTAATGGGGTTTATCTGAAAGTGCGAGATAAGGACCGGGCGGCAACGCACCCGGTGAATGAATTAGTGCGATTTAAATCCGGCTGCGGCCATCAGCATTTTAAAGAGCATACTTACGCAGGCCAGTGCCAGGACGCTGCCGCCCCAGATGATGGCAAGCCACATCAAACGTTTCCATACAGGTTGTTGCATCAGTGATAACCCTCCCCATGCTGTACTTTTCCGCGAAAAACGTAATAACTCCAGAAGGTGTAGACCAGAATCACAGGAATGATCAACAGTGCGCCCACCATCATGAAGCCCTGGCTTTGGGCTGGCGCAGCGGCCTGCCAGAGGGTAATGTCCGGCGGGATGATATGCGGCCAGATGCTGATCCCAAGCCCGCTAAAGCCAAGAAAAACCAGCCCTAACGTCATGATAAACGGCAGAGTATGGCTCGCAGGATCGTTCAGGCAGCGCCACTGGCACAGACTCAGGATCGCAACCAGCGCAGGAACGGGCAGCAGATAAAACAGATTCGGCAGCGTAAACCAGCGCGCAGCAATGGCTGGTTGGGCGAGAGGGGTCCATATACTGATTACCGCAATGAATACCAGAAGCAGGAGCAGAAGCACTTTCGATACCTGACGCATCCGCTGTTGCAGGGCATTTTCACTTTTCATTACCAGCCACGTTGATCCTAACAGCGCGTAAGCCACCACAAGACCCGCACCGCAGAAAAGATTGAACGCGGTAAACCAGTCAAACGGACCACCGCTGTAAGCGCGACCGGTGACGCTGAACCCGTGGATGACCGCGCCGACGGTGATGCCCTGGCTGAAGGCCGCCACAATTGACCCGCCAATAAAGGCCTTATCCCAGAACGGACGGTGCGCCGGAGTCGCTTTGAAGCGAAATTCGAAGGCGACGCCACGAAATATAAGCCCGATCAGCATTATTGTAAGTGGACTGGTTAGCGCGTCGATGATCACCGCATAGGCGAGAGGAAAGGCGCCAAACAGGGCCGCACCGCCAAGCACCAGCCAGGTTTCGTTGCCGTCCCAGACGGGAGCCACGCTGTTGACCATTACGTCGCGATCGTCCGCATTCGGCGTTATCGGAAACAGTATGCCTATCCCCAGATCAAAACCGTCCATCACGATATACATCAACGTGGCGAAAACGATAATCACGAACCAGATAATGGAAAGATCGATACCCATTACGGTTACTCCTTAAATTCAGTGGTGACGGCAGAAAGCGGACGAGCAGGGCGGCCATCGGATTCAGTCGCGAAGGATTCATAAGGCTGCGGCCCTTTTTTAATCAGACGCACCATATAGCTGTAACCCACGCCGAACACCGCGGTATAAACCACGAAGAAGGCCAGCAAGCTGATGCTCATGTGCAGATCGCCATGTGCGGAAACCGCATCCTTCGTACGCTGTAGCCCATAGACGACCCAGGGCTGGCGGCCGACCTCCGTTGTTACCCATCCGGCGAGGATCGCGATCAGCCCGGACGGCCCCATCAGCAGGGCAAACCACAGGAAGGAACGTGAGGTGTAGAGGCGCTGTTTGTAACGCAGCCAGACCGCCACCATGCCCAGGAAGAGCATCAACATCCCTAAACCGGCCATGATGCGGAAAGACCAAAAGACAATGGTGGCGTTCGGGCGATCGTCTTTTGGGAACTCCTTCAATGCCGGAACCTGTTTATCGAAACTGTGGGTCAGGATAAGGCTGCCGAGAGCGGGAATTTCAAGGCTAAAACGGGTCCGTTCCTGATCCATATCCGGCCAGCCAAACAGCAGCAGTGGAGTAGGCTCACCCGGCGAATTCTCCCAGTGGCCTTCAATGGCGGCTATTTTCGCGGGCTGGTGTTTTAAGGTATTAAGCCCGTGCATATCACCCACCAGTGCCTGAACAGGGGCTACGATCAACGTCATCCACAACGCCATGGAGAACATGGTGCGAATGGCAGGGGTGTTGTTTCCGCGCAGCAAATGCCAGGCCGCGGAGGCTCCGACAAACAGTGCACTGCTGAGAAATGCCGCTATCGACATGTGCAGCAGGCGGTAAGGGAAGGAGGGGTTAAACACCACGGCAAACCAGTCCACCGGAACGACCTGACCGTTGATGATTTCATACCCTTGCGGTGTCTGCATCCAGCTGTTTGACGAGAGGATCCAGAACGTAGACATGAGGGTCCCCAGTGCCACCATGCAGGTCGAAAAGAAGTGCAGCCCCGGCCCGACCTTATTCCAGCCAAACAACATTACCCCGAGGAACCCCGCCTCAAGGAAGAACGCGGTGAGCACTTCATAGGTCAGCAGAGGGCCGGTAATGCTGCCCGCAAACTGCGAAAACCCGCTCCAGTTGGTGCCAAACTGATAAGCCATCACCAGGCCGGAGACCACGCCCATCCCAAAGTTGACGGCGAAGATCTTCGACCAGAAATGGTACAGCGAACGCCAGACGGGGTTTTTTGTTTTCAGCCACAGCCCTTCCAGCACGGCGAGATAGCTCGCCAGGCCAATGGTTATCGCCGGAAAAATAATATGAAAGGATACGGTAAAGGCGAACTGTATTCGCGCAAGATGAAACGCATCTGGACCAAACATGCACTGCCTCAATGTTAAACGGTGTGCTGTTATGATAAAGAGGGGGAAAATGAGATATCAGAAGCAGAAATTGATAATTTATCTATAACAGTTGTGGGAAAAGGTGAACTTTATCTGGCTGATATAGCTAACAAGGAAGAATAAAAAATTTCTTTTTATGATTTTTACGCATTAAACAGCTTGCTTTGTCGCCAGCAACATGCGTTAATGGATTTCTGGTTTTGAATCCAAATAAATATCTGACGTAGTTTTATAAAGCAGTTCTCATCACGTTGTGCCTCTCCGCAGCCTCTCTTGGGTCTTTATCTACATTCCGATTAGTTTTGTATCGAACCAACTTTTGCCTGATCGGCTCATGAGTAATTTACGTTTTTACGTTTACAGGAGAATCCTATGACTTCTTATATCCATTTCCGCTGCCCATGCTGTCATGGCTCGCAGTACCGCACCTCAGCTTTTGATGTGTCTGACAAAAATCCGTTCGGCGCAAAATGCATTTTCTGCAAATCGTCGATGATCACGCTCGACCACCTGGCCGCAGCGCGTTCTGCTCAGAATCACATTACTGAGTATCGCAAGTAATCTGCCGCGTTTCCCATAACAGTTAGCAAATTCTTCTCTTTTTCTCCTGCTGATATACACTGTCAGCAATAAGGAGAATCTGATGAAAAAATACCAGCGTCTGGCGCAACAAATTATCTCGCAGATTGAGCTTGGCGTATGGTTGCCGGGCGATAAGCTGCCTTCTCTGCGAGAGCAGGCGGCAAGCAGCGGCATGAGTTTCATGACCGTGGGCCACGCGTATCAGATGCTGGAAAGTCAGGGGCGCATTGTTGCCAGACCGCAGTCAGGCTATTACGTTGCCGCCCGTCCGACCACACACCAGCCAGCACCGCCCGCGCAGGTGATGCGCGATGAAGTAGTTGACATCAACACCTATATCTTCGACGTGCTACAGGCCAGCCGCGACCCCTCCGTTGTCCCTTTTGCCTCGGCATTTCCCGATCCGCGCCTATTCCCGCTTCAGCAACTCAACCGCTCGCTGGCTAATGTCAGTAAAACGGCCACGGCCATGAGCGTGATTGAAAACCTGCCGCCGGGTAACGTCGACTTACGTCATGCCATTGCCCGTCGCTACGCTCAGCAGGGGATGAATATCTCCCCGGATGAAATTGTGATCACCGCGGGCGCGCTTGAGGCGCTCAACCTCAGTTTGCAGGCTGTGACTGAACCAGGGGACTGGGTTATCGTTGAAAATCCCTGTTTTTATGGCGCACTCCAGGCGCTTGAACGTCTGAAACTGAAAGCGCTGTCGGTTGCCACTGACGTGCGTGAGGGCATCGATCTCAGTGCCCTTGAGCAGGCGTTAAAAGATTATCCGGTGAAAGCCTGCTGGCTGATGACCAACAGTCAGAACCCGCTCGGCTTCACGCTGAGTGCAGAGAAGAAAGCTCAGCTGGTGGCCTTACTCACCCGGCATAACGTCACGCTGATTGAAGACGATGTTTACAGCGAACTCTACTTTGGCCGCGAAAAGCCGCTTCCGGCAAAGGCCTGGGATAAGCAGGATATGACGTTGCACTGCTCCTCATTCTCCAAGTGTCTGGTGGCCGGTTTCCGTATTGGCTGGGTGGCGGCGGGAAAACATGCGCGCCGTATTCAGCAGTTGCAGCTGATGAGTACGTTATCCACCAGCTCTCCCATGCAGCTGGCGCTGGTGGATTACCTGGCGACCAAACGTTACGACGCCCACCTTCGTCGCCTGCGACGCACGCTTGCTGAACGCAAACAGCAGGCCTGGCAATCGCTTTTGCGCCATATGCCTGCTGGTGTCAAAATCCATCACAACGACAGCGGCTATTTTTTATGGCTGGAACTGCCTGAACAGCTGGATGCGGGGCGGTTGAGTGAGAAGGCATTAACCCATCAAATCAGCATTGCGCCCGGTAAGATGTTTTCCACCTCCAATATCTGGACACCGTTTTTCCGTTTCAATACCTCATGGGGCTGGGGCGAGCGGGAGGAGCAGGCGGTCGTCCAGCTGGCGGGGTTAATCCGCGAAATGATGCTGCACCCAGTCACACCTTGATGAAAATTCCTGAAGCGACATGATGCGCGGTCTACCTTTAGTAAGGGAGTGCGGATTGGTAACGTGACGTTGTCACGTATCGGCCCGCCAGAACGTGTGCTGACAGCGAAAACAATGTCGATTTCAACAGGACGATGCTATGCAAAATCAATTGCTGATTAATGGTGAACTGGTGACCGGCGAAGGTGAGAAGCAGGCGGTTTATAATCCTGCCACGGGTGAAGTGCTGCTGGAGATGGCTGAAGCGTCGGCAGCACAGGTGGACGCTGCCGTCCAGGCTGCCGATCGCGCGTTCACAGAGTGGGGACAAACGACGCCGAAAACGCGCGCCGAATGTCTGTTGAAACTGGCTGATGTGATAGAAGCCAACGCTGACGCGTTCGCAAAACTGGAGTCCCTTAACTGCGGGAAACCGCTGCACTGCGTCCAGGGGGATGAGATCCCGGCCGTGGTCGATGTGTTTCGCTTCTTTGCAGGAGCCGCTCGCTGCCTGAACGGGCTGGCTGCCGGAGAATATCTCGAAGGACATACCTCGATGATCCGCCGCGACCCGGTTGGCGTTGTCGCCTCTATTGCCCCCTGGAACTATCCTCTGATGATGGCGGCGTGGAAGCTGGCGCCCGCGCTGGCGGCGGGAAACTGTGTCGTCATCAAGCCATCTGAAACTACCCCGTTGACGGCGCTGAAGCTGGCGGAACTGGCGAAAGATATCTTCCCGCCAGGCGTGCTGAACGTGCTGTTTGGTCGCGGCAAAACCGTAGGAGATCCGCTGACCGGTCACGAAAAAGTCCGTATGGTTTCTCTCACTGGCTCTATTGCCACCGGAGAACATATTATCGGGCATACCGCATCTTCAGTGAAACGTACCCATATGGAATTGGGCGGAAAAGCCCCGGTCATTGTCTTTGACGATGCAGATTTGGATGCCGTGGTTGAAGGCGTGCGCACGTTTGGTTTCTACAATGCCGGTCAGGATTGCACCGCAGCCTGTCGTATCTATGCCCAGAAGGGGATTTACCCCGCGCTGGTCGAAAAGCTGGGCGCAGCCGTTGCCAGCCTGAAAATGGGCGCGCCGGACGATGCGTCAACGGAGCTGGGACCGCTCAGCTCCGCAGCGCATCTTTCCCGCGTTAGTGCTGCCGTGGATGAAGCCAAAGCCCTCGGACATATCCGCGTCGTCACCGGTGGCAGTAAAAAAGAGGGGGCAGGATATTACTTCCAGCCAACGCTGCTGGCCGGGGCGAAGCAGGAAGATGCGATCGTCCAGCGAGAAGTGTTTGGCCCGGTGGTCAGCGTGACAGAATTTGAGGATGAAGCGCAGGTGCTGAGCTGGGCTAACGATTCGCAATACGGCCTGGCCTCGTCCGTCTGGACAAAAGACGTCGGACGCGCCCATCGACTCAGCGCACGGTTGCAGTATGGCTGCACCTGGGTCAATACCCATTTTATGCTGGTGAGCGAAATGCCGCACGGCGGAATGAAATTATCCGGTTACGGCAAAGATATGTCGGTCTACGGACTTGAGGATTACACGGTAGTCCGACATGTGATGATCAAACACTAAACCCTCATGCCCGGCGCAGTGCCGGGCGATTCAGCTTACCAGCCACATACCTCGTGTTCATTTTCCGTATCGTAGGCGCGAACGGTATTCACCAGATCCTTCACGACATCTGCCGCGACGTCCGGGATCAGCAGCTCCATTGGCGCTTCTGTTTCATAATCCACCGACACGCCGTTGCTGTTGTTGGTGACGCTCACGGTATAGGTAGCCTTACCCATTATTTACTCCTTATGCGTGTTGACCACTTTACCGATACCCGCACCGCTGAGCGTGACGGCAGGATCCGCGAAAAAGTCGATATTAAAATACGTGTCGTCAGTCAGTAGCTCAATGCGGTGCCATTTTTGCGGTGGCGAGATGCCAAAAGAACCGGCCTCAATGATCACTTCCAGATCGGGTTCGGTGGCATCGCCATCGGCAAAGCCAAAGTAACGCACCGCACCCTGCATGACGGACAACCGACCGTACACGCCGGCTTTGGTGTTGTGATGGGTAAAAAGCGCTTTTGGGGCGCTCTCTTTATTCCAGAACGGCGTCGAGCGGGTATGAACAAAGTTTTCAGGAATACGTAACATAATAGTTTCCTTCATGTTGTCGGACGCTTAAAGGGACTTAAGCACCTCAGGTTCAACAAAGAATTCAATATTGAACAAGGTATCGTCGGTCATCACCTCAATGTGGTGCCATCTCTCTGGCGGGAAAACGCCAAAACGACCCGCTTCAATGACGAGCTCGCTGTCAGGCTCAGGTGTAAATTCATCAGCATAGCCCAGATAACGCACCGCGCCGCGCATCACCGACAGGCGAGGGTAAACGCCCGGCTGCGTGCCCGTATCAAGGTGACGTTTAAAAATGCCGGCGGGGGCCGTTTCTTTGTTCCAGAAAGGCGTGGAACGGGTGTGAATGCAACTCTGCGGAATGCGTAGCATGTTTCCTCCCTTAAAAGCCTGCTTTTATTAGACTGCTTTCTGCAGGGATGGATTTACCAAAAAGTGCATTTTATATGCATCTTATCAATAATAACCGTTTTGCTTTACCCGGCGTTGTTACACAAGGTACTCAGTTGTTATTATCATTAATAATTAAGTGGTTATTGTGTAACGAAAAAACTTGATCTGTGTCAACATATGACGCATATTGCGTGCGGTTATTTTTCGGCTCAGGTAAACAGAATGACGTTGTATCAAAAGATGTTGGTTTTCTACGCAATCATGGCCTCCATCTGCGCATTAATTACCTGGTTCCTGTCTAAAGATCGTAAACGTATTCGCCTGTTGAGCGCATTCCTGGTGGGATCTACCTGGCCGATGAGCTTTCCTGTTGCCCTGTTAATCTCTCTTTTCTGAAGCACGCTTCAAGAATCGGCATCCAGACATAGCACTTCATACATTGAGGCTGTATAAATATACAGTCCGTCATACATGGAGTGCTTATGAACAGTTTCTATTCACAGCAAGCAGGCTGCACGGTGCGCTGGCAGGATCTTCCCGGTTTCGGTGACCCGGTTGTGTTTATCCACGGGTTGGGCTGTGCATCGTCGTATGAATATCCTCGTATTGTCTGTGATACCCGTTTTGGGGGGCGCAGAGCCATTCTGATCGATCTCCCCGGTAGCGGTTACAGTGACAAACCTGACAACTACCGTTATCGCACGAGCGAACAGGCGCAGGTGGTGGTTGAACTGTTAAACCATCTCGCCCTGGATAGTCTCTGGCTGTATGGTCATAGCATGGGGGGGAGTATCGCGATCGAAACGGCAGCACTGTTAACGTCGCGCGTTAAGGGCCTGATAGTATCTGAACCCAATTTTCATGCGGGTGGCGGGATGTTCAGCCGAGCAATTGCGGCCCAAACGGAACAACATTTTCTGGAACAGGGCTATGATGACATGCTGCGGGCGGAAACGTCGCCGTGGGCTGGAAGCCTTCAAAGCAATGCCCCCTGGGCCGTCTGGCGCGGCGCAACAAGCCTGGTCGAGGGCGTTAAACCTGACTGGGCACACCTGTTCTTGTCATTGAGCTGCCCGGTAATGTTAGTTTTTGGTGAGCGATCCCTGCCTGATGACGATTTTAATCGCCTGCAACAAAACGGCGTTGCTGTAAAAATTATCCCTGATGCGGGCCATTCAATGTCCTGGGAAAACCCGTCAGCGTTGGCTCAGGCTTTGTCTGGCTTCATAAACGGCTCATGAATGGGTAGCCCGCATTGCTGCGGGCTGCAATGATTAAGACAGCAAGGCAGACAAGGCTTTCCGCGCAGCAGGCTTAATGTCATACGGGCACTGATAATCCACATTCTCAATCGCGCGGGTGTAGAGCGCAACCAGCCAGTCATAAACATAGGCTGTCGCCGCGTGAACAGGCTGCTCGCCAAGTCGGGTAAGCCGGGGTGAAGCGCAGCTCACAACTGGCGTCACAAAAATTGGCTGACCTTTGCGGATCCGGCTTGCAGGCCGTTCAGAAACGGGCGTCAGTTCATAGCCAAGCCAGCTAACGAAATTGCCTGTCGCGGCATGCAGCTGCGCAGCACTGCTTTTATCTGTTTCTGCAATGCGTTGCAGTTGCAGCGGCAGATCCAGCCGGTAGCTGGTAACGATCAGCACATCCGCAATTTGCTGCAATACCTCTGGGTCCAGGCCCAGACGGGCGGCGGCCGCGTCGTTTCGACTCCACTGACGAAGATGGTTAACCCACACGTTATGGGCCAGTCGCGCCTTGTCTTTGGTCTGCAACGTGCCTGGATATTCCGGCGTCTCTTCCGCAAACAGATCGATAACGTCGTTAAACAGGCCGTTGACCTGTTCCTCACGGGGCTGGTGAACCGTCAGCAGCGTCTCAAACGCGTTTAACGGCGGCAGAAGCCCCTCAAGCAGTTCACCATGACGAGCGGCGCTGCCTTGCAGCGTTCGGACCATTTTTTCGGCCTCTGCCCGCCCTGCGCCTGGCTCCTGAGTGAGTGGGGCGACGTATGCGCGCATCAGCGTCGAAAGAGACTGTTGCAACAGCCTTTTCAGCGCGTGGAGACGCTTCTGGCGCTGTGCTGGAAGGGTAGCCTGCGACAGCCATTCAATTACCCGCTGCATGCTGTGGGTATCGAGCGCCTGGAGCGTGCCCCAGCGCAGACCCGGCTGGCCCAGCAACTGTTGCACCGCTTCGTCCAGATTCTGCTTTGTGGTAAACCGCGCATCGTGAGGGGTAATGGCCCAGACCAGGCCCGGCAACGCGGACTCTTCCACCGGCTGCGTCTCTTTGACCCAGTTTTGCAGGAGTCTGGCCGTTTTTGCCGTCTGCTGGTGGTGGGCCGTCGCATTGCAGATAACCAGGACATCAGGCTGTATGTGCTGACGATAATGCTCCAGCAACCACAGGCATTTTGCCTGCGTCATCAGCGGCGTGTTTTCCTCAGAAATGGCCGGAATATCAATAATATCTACGTTATCCAGAACGCAGTTTTCAACGGGCAGCACCACTTCGCGGGTCAGGCAGGCCAGCACATCGACGGGCAGGCTAATGGCATTAAGCAACTCGCCGTTATTTACCGGATGAAGCAATGTTTCCTGCGCTTCCGGCACGGTAAAGGCCCCGTGAGTAAGGAAACCTTCACACGGCAGACCAAAACTGTCCACCAGCAGACTCAACGGCGCCGCAAGCGCGCTGGCATGGCTGGTTTGATGCAGCACCTGGGCGAGTTTAAGCCACTGCTGGGTTAACTCCTGCTGCTCACCCCACAGCAGAGACCAGACGCTGGCGCGGGTGCTGAGATCAAGCGACGGAACCAGCAGGGCAAACTGGTGCCACAGGGCATCATCAATATGCTGCTTAGCGCCGGGTACTACGGTTTGCCAGAACCGGGCAACGGTCGCGACTTCCTGCGCCGTTATTCCCGGCACGCTGTGCGGCTGACGCAGCGTACGCCACTTCTCAAGCCGGGCTTCAATCACCGATTTATCCACCGCGCGGATCTGCGGATCCAACGTGGTGCGGGCGATAAACAGCTGTACCAGCTCGGCCTCCGTTACCAGGCGCAGGCGTAAGGGAAACGCGTCGTCTGCGACCTCGCGGGACGCTCTGCTGAAACGCACGGCCATGTTGGTCGGTGCATGCCCGGGGTTAATATGCGAGAAGTAATCAAACGTGCGTTGACCCGGCGTAACGTTCAGCCGTTCGTCCCCGCTGCCGCAAAGAGCAGCCAGCAGGTGCGCTTTTGCGGCCTGCGAGTGGCCGTATAAGCCGATGCTGCCCTGGCTGACAAGGGCAGCATCGAGCGCCTCTTCACGCGCGCTTACTGCGTTAAGACGGGCAAGCAGGGCGTCGGCTTCGTTATCCAGCATCGGGGCGTGCTGTCGCGTCTCGTTTATCCACCCGATTAAGGCCTGAGTGGTGGCAGTCGTCGCAGTCATTTGAGGTATACGCTCCCGCTGTCGATCCAGTAGTGGCTGCCGCTGTGTCGGCGATCGGCCAGAGTATTCAGTTTAAATGTCAGGGCATCCGGCGGCACGGGCGTGCCGTCCTGTAGCCAGGCATCACTCAGCTCGAAAGATTCCGGGCCTTCCTGCTTAGTGCCGCCACGCAGCTTCAGGCGCACGTTCAGTACACCGTCGCCCGCAATAGCTTTCGCCAGCTCGGCTGAGTTGATGCTCAGGGTATAGAGCGGCGTCGCGGGCCAGCGGGCATTGGCCAGTTGCCGGAAGCCGAGCGTAACGTTGCCGCGCAGCGGGAAGTGCAGACGGGCGTCCAGTTTCGCGCCGGGTTTATCGAGGTCTATATCGTGATACCAGACGTTCTCGTCCCGCAGGGTATTGATGGTGTTATCCAGCACGCCCAGATAGCGCACCGTAGAGTACGCGCCGATATCCGCTGCTTTAAAGTTAAAGCGCGGCAGACGAAGATCCAGCGCCAGGCTACAGAGCATCGCTCCCACCGCAGCGGTGGATTTCGGGTTGCCGATCCGTCCCTGCTGGCTGAACGGATACCATTCATGAACCTGGTATTTATCCAGCCAGACGATGCGGTTGACGGGCACCGGTTGCAGGTGGCGAATCAAGGCCTGAACGCCCGGCAGACAGCCCGGCCGTCCCGTGATAAGCAGGATATCGCAGCTGTAATGAGAGATCGCCTCACATACCGCATGAAGCGGGGCGGCAAGCGTGAACTGACCCGCCAGCATGGCGTCCCGCATCTCCCGGAAGCTGACGTGCAGCGGGACGCTGAACAGATCAAAGTGTTCTGAGCCGGCAGGCAACGCATGGTCGATCGCCTGCTGGAGATAATTCATCACGTTGCGCGTCGGTTTTTGCGCAAGCAGATCGCCAAAGGTGGCATGCAGCCCGGCCAGCGGATCGTCAACATCGCTCGATTCCCACGCCGCCAGGATCGCGTGACCGATCGGCATAAAGAGCTGAAGCGCCGTCTGCTGGCGCAGGACCGCCTGGGTATCGATCCGCCCGGAGTCACCGAACAGGGATGCCATCAGCTGGGAGGCATCGGCTATGCCGGATTTCTGAAGCTGGGTTTGCAGGGCGGGCAGAACGTAGCGCTGGATCACGTCCAGCAGCGTGTCGTCGCCAGCGACCTTGAACCCTTCGCGGAACAGCAGCTGCGGGGTGATTTTGACGTTATTCCCGGAACCATCATCTAACTGATAGTGCGTGATGGCCATATCCGTCGTGCCGCCGCCGATATCAATCGAGGCCACGCGCAGCGCACGCCCCGGCTGGACGCCAGGCTCAGGCGCGCGATCCGGACGGGCGAGGGAGGCGAAAAAGGCCTCGGTCTGGCCACCAAAATGGGAAATGGCTTCGTTATACAGCCACACCAGCTGGCCGCAGCTGGCCTCGTCCCACTCCATCTGGATCTCAGGGACCGGCACCACGCTTTTTTCCTGCTGCTTGCGGCTGGCAAAATCTTCATCCTGCGGGTGCCAGCCCATCGCTTTCCAGACGATGGCGATGGCTTCGAACATGCGGCGACGGAAAATCTCGCGCTCCTGTTTCGGCATTGCCGAAGGCAGGGTGAGGATCAGCGTCCGCAGCTGGCGGGGAGAGGCCGGGAAGCCGAGCCGCAGGCGGGTGGCCACGCTGTTAATCTGGCCAAGCGCCTGAGCCAGCAGCTCGCAGAGCATGTGCGTCATCAGGGTGCTGCGGCTGTACTGCGGCGAGAACACCGGCAGGCGCTCATCCTGCGGCAGCGTAAAGAGCGGTTCCCCGTCGTCGTTCATCAGGTTCATCAGCGGAAACGCAGTTGCCAGCGGTTCGCGCTGAGTTTTGCTGTTCATCTGGCTAAAGCGCCAGTCCTGCACCACCGGCGTCTCGTCCCACAGATAGCGACGCGGGCTGGAGATACCGCTGTTGCCTTCCGTGCCCAGACGCTGCATCGCCAGCTTACGCGCTTCATCACCCACGCGGACAATGGATGGCCAGACGAACGCATCCTCCCGGCCGCTTTCCACCGAGAAGTGCTGCTTGCCAAAACGCGCTTCGGAAAATTCAAGACGGCTGGTAAAAAGCGGCTCATTCAGAAACTGCGGCTCACTCAGGGAACGCACCTGGAGTTCAGCTGTCTGGCGCAGGCCGTCGTTGGCATCACCATGATCTTCAATAATCACGCCGCAGGTGTGGGTGTTGCCTACGTCAAGGATCAGATCGACAGGAATAGCAGGGGTGCTCAGGGTATGGGTGACAAACTTCACTTCCGGCACGGTGAGTTGTTCACCGAGCATGGAGAGCAGGTTGAGCCAGTGCGCCTGATATTCAAAGCTGCGCATGGCCTGATGCAGCTCGCGCTCGGCGCGTTTTTCAACCCCGTCAGCATATTGTGTGAAGGCTTCACGCAGCCAGCCGTCAATCCAGGTCTGGTCGAGGAAACTCTCAACCTCACTGTCGCGCCAGGCGAGGGCGAAACGCGTGCCGTTAAGAATGTCGTTTTCAACCGGCGACAGGGCAGACGTCGCATGCTCCGCAATCTGGCTGTCGAGCGCGACGGTGACCCGGTGCGTATTGCCTGCCGCGTCGGGCGTGGACAGCTTCCGTACCTGGACGCGCGCCCAGTTATCCGGGCCATCAACAAACGTCCGCGGCGGGTTAAAGCGCAGGAAAGGGAGCGGCAGCCAGACACCGTCCAGCACGGTCAGGGAGTCATGCAGTGGAATGGTGCTTTCAGGCTTGACCACTTCCGGCTTCCCGCCATCGGTGGCAGGCAGCGTGTACCGGCCGTTGACCAGGTCAAAATCCAGGCGCAGCAGCGGGCCATTTGCCGTTTTACGCACGAAACGCCCGTTGCTGGCGGTGTCCTGCGGAGTCAGGCCAAAATCGAGAAACTGTACGCCGCTGTTAGCAATCAGCGTCACGCTCTGTTTATAGTCGCAAAGATTAACCAGCATAGGATCAGACACCTGCTTTCTTGAACGTCAGAGGAACGACGGTGTGGGCATCGTAACGTGCGGTGCATTCCGCCACGTCGCTGGCACCTGCCTTACAGGTCACTTCCGGCATCGGATAGCGTGAACCGTCGGTGCAACGAGCGTTTCCGCGCGTTTTGATCAACAGCTCGCCGTTGCTGTGTAATCCGGAAAAGACGTCTACCCGGCAGACAATGTTGTCGCCATGCACGACCCGGGCGAAACCTTTATTGTTCTGGATCTGGTAGCGCAGAGACGGCGGTTTGCCGGTGAGCGGATCCTGCACATCGAGAAACGCGCGCCAGGTGCCGTTCAGGAAGCGCGTTAACCCCGCTTTGACCTGGTTTGCTTCCATTACCATGGCATCTTTCGGTATCGCGGTAATGACCACCGGTTCGGCTGCCGGGGCAGGCGTCTTCACCTTCGGCTCTACCACTTCTGCCTGATGCAGTGGGAGTTTCAGCTCAAGCGGCTCAACCGTCTCCACGGGGGCCGGAGCAATGGCGACAGGTGCTGGCGCTGGTGAGGTAACTGGCGCTGCGGTCGGGGCCTGTTTTGGCCAGAGCAGCGGCGTGGCAATGGCTGCAATAATGACGGCGGCAACCGGCAGCAACCACAGGGGGGAGCGACGTTTTTTCTGCACCACCGCTGGTGCGGGCTCTGACGGCACGGTGTTCATGCGCACCGGCTCTGGCGTATACAGCTCATTTTCGGTGATACGCACGGTAGCCACAGGCGTGATAAGCGGCGCGTCGGCCTGCTCGAAGGTCACCACCGGGGCCGGTTCTGGCTCAGGTTCAGGTTCAGGTTCGTTAATCATCACGGGTTCAGGTTCAGGGACCAACGATTCGCGCAGGCAGTCCAGCACGTCGTCGCGCGCGTTTTCGTTAAGACTGACGAAACCCCAGAAGCAGATCACCGGTTTGCCATCCACCAGGAAAACAAAGTTTTCACCGGGAAACTGGAACGCTTTAGAGAGCAGAGATCCAAACAGTTGCTGCGCCGTTTTCGGTGACTGAAGGCATTTTTTACTCAGCGACTCCATGCTGGCGAGCGTGTTTTCCAGATAGCGCAGGGCGCGAAAACGATCGTCTTCATCCGCCGCCTTCCAGCTGGAGACGGTTCCCTCAGCCGGGGAGTACCAGTCAACGCGATCGCCGCCGTCATTGACCTGAGGAATGGCCAGGCAATCGACGATAGCCTGCTGTTTGCGCAACCGAAGCGCTTCGCGGATTTGCAGCGCTGATTCAAAAACGGCCTGTCCGCCGCCGCCAACGGCCTGAAAATCATCCAGATTACCGCTGCGTAAAAGTGTTTTTGCCACGATTTGGTCCTGTAGACTTCTTCACGCCATTACTTTAGCGAATCAGGTAAGCAAGCAAACGGCGGAGGAGACGACAAAAGGGACGATTTCTTGCGGCATTGATCGTGACGGTTGTGCTTGACGAATAATGGACCTTAAGGCAAATCGGTTTCTGCGGGCTGATGTTAAAACCAGCGAAATGTACGGCTTTAGAATAACCTGATAGTGATTCGTTATTTGTCAGGCCAAAACGTCTGTGCTGTTATTACTGTTCACTATAATAAAACCGAAAGGGTCATAACCATGTTTACAGGGAAAACCGTGCTCGCCCTCGCGCTGAGCGCGCTGCTACCGGCAAGCGCCGCATGGGCGGCAAACAAAGACACCATTATCTACTGCTCCGAGGCGTCGCCGGAGTCGTTTAACCCGCAGATCGCCAGCTCTGGCCCCTCGTTTGTCGCCAGCTCGCAAACGCTGTATAACCGTCTGATTAACTTCGACCCGGTAAAAAACACGCCGGTGCCTTCTCTTGCGGAGTCGTGGACCATTTCGCCAGACGGCAAAACATACACGTTTACCCTGCGTAAAGGGGTGAAATTCAACAGCAATAAATACTTCAAACCGACCCGTGATTTTAACGCTGATGACGTTATTTTCTCCGTTATGCGTCAGAAAGACCCTAAGCATCCCTATCACAATGTTTCCCAGGGTAATTACGAATACTTTAATGACGTGGGCCTCGACAAGCTCATTCAGGATGTGAAAAAGATCGACGATTATCACGTTCAGTTCACGCTTAGCGAACCCAACGCGGCTTTCCTGGCCGACTGGGGAATGGACTTCGCCTCGATCCTCTCTGCCGAGTACGCGGACGCGATGCTGAAAAAGGGCACGCCTGAAAATGTGGACACCTGGCCAATCGGCACCGGGCCGTATGTGCTTCAGCAGTACAAGGTGGATTCGCTTATCCGCTACGTCGCCAACCCGAACTACTGGGAGGGAGAGGTGCCGACCAAACACCTGATCTTCTCCATCACGCCAAACGTTGAGACGCGTCTGGCGAAGCTGCAAACGAACGAGTGTCAGATCATTCCTGCGCCGTCGCCGGTGCAGTTTGAAGCGATCAAGAAAAACAAAGACCTGACGCTGCACTCGGTGGATGCGCTGAACGTGGGGTACCTGGCGTTCAACACAGAGAAAAAACCGTTTGATAACGTGCTGGTGCGCCAGGCTCTGAATTACGCGACGGACAAAAAGGCCATTGTGAACGCGGTCTTTATGGGGTCTGGTACGGTCGCTAAATCGCCGATCCCGCCGAACATGCTCGGCTTTAACAAAGATCTGAAGGATTACGGCTACGATCCGGAAAAAGCAAAAGCGCTGCTGAAGCAGGCGGGTCTGGAGAAAGGCGCGGAAGTGACCCTCTGGTCCATGCCGGTTCAGCGTCCGTACAACCCGAACTCCCGACGCATTGCAGAGATGATCCAGGCTGACTGGGCGAAGGTGGGCGTGAAGGCGAGAATCGTCTCATATGAGTGGGGGGAATATCTCTCGGGCATGCGCAAAGGCGAGCATGATTCCGCGCTGTTCGGCTGGATGTCTGATAACGGCGATCCGGACAACTTCGCCGATGTGCTGCTGGGTTGTAACAGCATCAAAACCGGATCTAACGCCGCGCGCTGGTGTGATAAGGGGTATGATGAGCTGGTGCAAAAGGCCAAACTCACCAGCAACCCGGACGAACGTGCGAAGCTGTATGGCCAGGCACAGGAGATTTTCTACCAGCAGGCACCGTGGATTGCGTTAGCTAACGGTAAAACGTTCTACGCGACCCGCAGCAATGTGACCGGGTACAGCGTAAGCCTGATGGGCAGCGATTTCTCGAAAGCGAAGCTGAACTGATCGTATTTTGCCGGGTGGCGGCTATGCCTTACCCGGCCTACGGGTGTCAAATGTAGGCCCGGTAAGCGTAGCGCCACCGGGCACGTGAAAAGGAGTGACAATGTCACATTTAAATGATGTTATCGCCCGCGTCGATGCCACCATCGAAGAGAGCGTAATTACTCACATGAACGAACTGCTGATCGAATTAAGCGATGATGCAGAGCTCAGCCGTGAAGATCGCTATACCCAGCAGCAGCGCCTGCGCACCGCGATTGCGCATCATGGTAAGCAGCATAAAGAAGAGGCGGAGGCGCGCCATGCCCACCTTACGCAGGGCGGGACTATTCTGTAAGGGTTAAAACTGGCGCCGTGCCACCAGCCAGGCGCCGACCACCAGCATCACTGCGCCGCAGACCGGGCCAACCAGCGCGCGCAGGGGGACACCGTTGCTCTTGAGGATGTCCATCACCAGGCCGCCAATCAGCTGGCTTGCTACCAGCACGGCAATGGTCGTTGCCGCGCCCACATTCTGATAGCCGCTAATACTGGCAAAGACAAAAAAAGACCCCAGCAGGCCGGGGATCAACGTCCACCAGCGCACCGTTGACGCCAGTTCGTTAAACCCCGCCAGGCCATTTTTCACCAGCAAAATGCTGACAAACAGCACAATCCCCACCAGCGAGTTCAGCAGCATGGCGATAAGAATGGTGGAGGAAGATTGCGTAATGCGCACCATCAGGGTGTTTTGCACCACCAGCCCAATCCCGGCGGCTACCAGAAATGCTAACGTCAACGATTGATTCATGGCAGAGCATCCGGATCGCTGCGCTCATCAAGCTGGAGCTGCATAAAGGTTAAGTCCAGCCAGCGACCGAATTTGGTTCCCACCTGCGGCATATTGCCGGTGGTAATAAAGCCAAGGGTTTCGTGCAGATGAATTGACGCCTGGTTCTGCGCCTCAATACCGGCAACCATCATGTGTTTGCCGATCTGGCCGGCTTCCTTGATTAACTCCTTCATCAGCAGCCGGCCAATGCCTTTGCCCTGATGTTCGGGATGAACGTACACCGAGTGCTCTACCGTGTGGCGAAATCCGTCGAACGCTCTCCAGTCGCCAAATGAGGCGTATCCCGTCACCATTCCGTCTTCTTCACTGACCAGCACTGGATAACCCGACAGAGTACGCGCCTCAAACCATGCGATACGGTTATCGGTGTCGACAGTTTTATCATTCCAGATGGCGGCGGTGTGCAGCACCGCATGGTTATAAATTTCACCGATAGCGGCACAATCTTCTTTGCAGGCATGACGAACAATCATGGGTAACCTCTGGCTGTGTTGTTCACTATAGTAGTACGATTTACTCACAATATTACACAGTTCTTATATTGCATCGCTACGACAAAATCCCTATTTTTTTGTCACAAAACTGCCCCGAAAAACCATCCGTACACTATAGTATGACGTCATGAATACAATGACAGACAATATGAATCAACGCATTAGCGCCCGCATACGCCTTGAACGCGAGTCGCGGGGCTGGTCATTAAGCGAACTGGCCGAACGGGCAGGTATCTCACGCGCCATGATCCATAAGATTGAACGGGGTGACAGTAGCCCAACGGCGACGCTGCTTGCGCGGTTATCCGGTGCCTTCGGTATTAGCATGTCTACGCTTATTGCGCGCGCGGAAATGCAGGAGGGCAAACTGTTACGTCTGGCGAACCAGCCCGTCTGGCGCGATCCGCAAACCCACTATTTGCGTCGCCATGTGTCGCCGCGCAGCGATATGCCTATCGACCTCGTCCAGGTGGAGCTACCCGCAGGTAGCGATGTGCCGATGCCCGCCTCCTCTTATGCGCTGGCACGACAGCTGATTTGGTTGCAGGCAGGTGAACTGGTCTTTCTGGAGGGGGATACTCGCCATGAAATGAAGGCCGGAGATTGTCTGGAACTCGGGCCGCCGAACGACTGCCGGTTTATCAACGAAACGGATGAATCGTGCCTTTATCTGGTCGTGCGGCTTAATCAGTCCGGCTCATAATGCACAGGCGATCCGCAGGATAACGTGCCAGACTTGAATGACATTTTCAGCAGTAAGGAGCGATGAATGAGTCAATCTACTACGCAAAACCGACGCTGGGTACTGGCTTCCCGTCCACACGGCGCGCCGGTTGCCGATAATTTCCGCCTGGAAGAGCAGCCGATCCCCGCGCCCGCAGAGGGGCAGGTGTTATTACGCACCGTATGGCTCTCGCTTGATCCGTACATGCGAGGCCGTATGAGCGATGCGCCATCCTATTCACCTCCGGTCGAGATTGGCGCGGTGATGGTGGGCGGCACGGTAAGCCGCGTCGAGACCTCCCGTCATCCGGATTATAAAGAGGGTGAATGGGTTCTGGGTTACAGCGGCTGGCAGGAGTATGAACTATCCGACGGGCAGGGGCTGGTGAAGTTGGGTGAAAACCCGTCGCATCCTTCATGGGCACTCGGCGTGCTAGGGATGCCGGGCTTCACCGCGTATATGGGGCTGCTCGATATCGGCCAGCCTCAGGCAGGGGAAACCCTTGTCGTGGCGGCGGCCACGGGGCCGGTCGGCGCAACGGTGGGGCAGATCGGTAAAATCAAAGGATGCCGGGTCATCGGCGTGGCTGGCGGGGAGGAGAAATGCCATCATGCGGTCGACGTGCTCGGTTTCGATGCCTGTCTGGATCACCATGCGGATGATTTTGACGAACAACTGGCTAAAGCCTGCCCGCAGGGCATTGATGTGTATTACGAAAACGTCGGCGGTAAAGTCTTTGACGCCGTGCTGCCGCTCTTGAATACCTCCGCGCGCGTGCCGGTTTGCGGACTGGTCAGCGGCTACAATGCGACCAACCTGCCGGAGGGTCCGGACCGCTTACCGCTACTGATGGGGACCATCCTGAAAAAACGCATCCGTATGCAGGGTTTTATTATCGCGCAGGACTATGGTCATCGTATTGACGAGTTCCAGCAGGAAATGGGCCGCTGGGTGCAGGAAGGCAAAATTCACTATCGCGAGCAGGTTACGGAAGGGCTGGACGCGGCGCCGGACTCCCTGATTGGCCTGCTTGAGGGGAAAAACTTCGGCAAGGTTGTGATCCGCGTGGCGGCCGACTAAACAGAGCATCGGTTATGGCGGGCAGTGTCCGCCATAATTATTTGTGAAGATACGATATATTGTCTTTAATTAATCCATAAGCTTTGCGCGCCTCGGCCCAGCTGAGCCAGAAGTAAAAAATGCAATATTATTTGAACGATTTTAATATTACGCGCGCCCCTCATACCAGGCATGACGATACAGGATATATCTAACCGGCGATGTTTTTTTAAACAGACGCTGAAAATGGCATTTTGTTTGGCTACGGGAATTAAACATGCTTGATTTGGAACATATGGAAAAAGCACAAAGAATCAGTCTGACTTTGCAAGTAGAGAACAGTTTAAAGGGAGCATTAATTACGGGCTCATTAAAACCTGGGGCTCGACTCGTTACAAAAGAGATTGCGGATAAATTGGGCACCAGTATCACACCGGTGCGCGAAGCCCTGCTGCGCCTGGTGTCGGCGGGGGCATTACAGGCCACGCCAGCGCAGGCGTTTTTGGTGCCAGAAGTGACGCTGGAACGCTATAACGAAATTAACGCCATCAGAAAGCAGCTTGAACCGATGGCCGTTGCGGCGGCGTGCCAGAATATGACCGAGACCAAACTGGATGCGTTACGCGCGCTGTCAGATAACTTCAGTGCCGCCATGCATCAGGGCGATGTACAGAAAGCGATCCATGCCAACCGCGTGTTCCGGTTCACGCTCTATCAGTATGCCGAGATGCCGACCCTTCACTCGCTGATTGAGCAGCTCTGGGTACGGATTGGTCCGTGCATTCACTATCTGCATGAAGAGTTAAGCGAGGTTCCCGCAGCGACCTATCATTATGACGATCTGCTTTCTGCGCTTGAGCAAAGGGATGTGACGGCCAGCCGGGAAGCGATCGACAAAGCCATTGATGAAGCCAATATTCTTCTGCAACGGCAATACTACAGTTAAGGATCCCTCTGGCGCACTTATTTGTTTATTTGTATCAAACGTCCTTGATTATATTCCCGGCGCATCAGGCAACCGGGAATGATGTTATTTTGCTTATTTTTTTACCGGCAACGTGCGCTGCCGGAGAATGGTTTACTCAAAACGATAAGAGACCGACAGGCCCACGCCATAGTTACGACCAGGGGCAGGTTCGTAATAGCGGTTGTAGCCAGCGTTAACAATCTCTGAACCGGCGTACTCTTTATCGAACAGGTTATCGACGCGACCAAAGACGTCCATTCCCCATTTGCCGTAGTTGAGTTTATAGCCGGTATTCAGGCCCACAACGGTATAAGAGGGCGCTTTAGCGGTGTTGGTATCGTTGGCCATGACATCGCTCATGTAGCGGGCATCTGCCCCCGCGTACCAGCCTTCCTCAGGCTCCCAGCCAAACGACGCATATCCCATGTTACGGGCGATCCCCGGCATCCGGTTGCCGCTACAGTCTGTATTGCTACAGACGTTGGTGCGGTAGGTGGCATCAAGATAGGTCCACGCCATCTTCAGCTTCCAGTTCTCGGCAAACTGCTGGTCGAGCGCAATTTCCACACCCTGACGGCGCGTTTTTCCCGCGTTTTTATAAGTCGTGCGACCATCCTTGCTTTCGTCCACCACGATCTCATTGTCGGTATCCGTGCGGAACAGCGCCGCCGTCAGGATGCCATTGCCGATGCGGGTTTTGCTGCCAATCTCATAGGTGTTGTTGGTGGACGGTTGCAGGTTCATATTGAGGCCACCTTTGCCATCAGAACGGTAGGAAAGTTCGTTGATGGTCGGCGTCTCAAATCCCCGTCCTGCCGCGGCATACAGGTTCCATGCGTCGGTCACGGCGTATTTCACCGCACCTGCCGGGAGCCATTTGTGGTAGCTGGCGTCGCCGCTGTCATCACCGTTTTGCGGGGTAATGTAACGATCGTTGGAGTCAAACCAGACGGAGCTATAACGTACGCCCGCCTCTAAGGACAGTTTTTGCGTTAGCTGCCACTGGGTTTGCAGGTAGGGATCCAGGTTCCACATCAGATTGCGTTCGTCACGGCGTTTATTACCCTTCACGCCATAATCTGGCACGCCGTTGCCCATCACGAAGTTCTCATACCCGCGACGATTTTCGCTCATGTTTTCGTAGTTCAACCCGGTGGTAAATGTCACCGGAACCAGCAGTTCGCCGCGGTGGGTCCAGCGCGTATCAATACCCTGATAGTGACGCTGCATATCAATCACACCGCCCGAATGCGCAGGATTCTCGCGCTGAGTGGACGCCGGAATGGACTGGTACTGAGTCATTTCACGCTCACCGGCATACATCATCACGCTGAGGTCGTCCTGTTCGCTCAGCTGACGGTCGTAGCGGATCCCGGCCTGGGTCTGCTTAATGGTCTTACGCGTGTTGTACTGATCGCCACGTGGTGACTGGCGCGGGTTATTCTGCCACTCCTGATAACTCAGTCCGCCCGGATCGTTGGCTTTCATGTCCACGCTGTTAAAAATCAGCGTCAGCTTGCTGACATCATCAATACGCACGCCCAGTTTCGCGTTGGCGAGGTTTTTGCGCGCGCCGCTGTGGTCGCGATAGCCATGGGTGGTAAAACGGGTAGTGGATACGGCGTAATCCACATCGCCCGCCTGAGTACCATCACCCACCGCCCCGGTGGCCTTCATACCGTAACGCCAGGTGCCGTAGCTGCCGTAATAGCTGCTGGCTTCAATGGTGGCTGGCTGTTGTCCGGTCTGGGTGTTGATGTTGATCACGCCGCCGGAGGCATTACCGTACAGGGCAGAGAAGGGGCCGCGCAGCACGTCGACGCTCTCTATGCTGTTGAGGTCAATGTTTGATGTCTGCCCCTGGCCATCGGGCATGGTTGCCGGAATGCCGTCCACGTACATGCGGATCCCGCGTACGCCGAAGGTTGAGCGCGCGCCGAATCCGCGAACGGAAAGTTGCAGATCCTGAGCATAGTTCTGGCGGTTCTGGATTTGCAGGCCAGGTACGCTCCCAAGGGATTCAGAAAGGTTGATGCGCGGTGTGGCATGTCGCATATCCTCGCCGCTCACCACGCTGACTGCGGCCGGGGTGTCCAGTTCGGAGACGGTTTGCGGCGTGGCGCTGACGATCATGGTCTGTTCATCCGCGGCCATCGCACTCAGCGGGCCAAAAATGACGGGAACGAACAACAGGGGTAGTGAGGCCTTATGGGCAGTAATAATTTTCATGGAGTAAGCCGGTTAAGAAAAAATTCGAACCAAATCAACTGGAACCTGTGTATATATGTTAAATCCTTTGTAAATGTTATGAAAACTATAACCGCACATTTCGTGAATGTAAGGTTTTGCAGGAAAGAAATACTCCACATTCAACTCATTAATGATTACTATTCTCATTAAAATAACGGCAAAGCGATGACTTTGCCCGCCGGAAGCGATGTCAGCGGTAAATCTCCTCATTTAAAAAGGAATTGTTATGTCTTTACGTCATCTGTGCTCGCCGCGCCTGCGTGGGTCTCTGCTGTTGGGCTCTTTACTGTTTGCCGGTACGTTCCAGGTTCATGCCGCTGAAGAGATGCTGCGCAAAGCGGTCGGCAAGGGCGCGTATGAAATGGCCGTCAGCCAGCAGGAAAACGCGCTGTGGGTTGCGACGTCACAAAGCCGCAAAACCGATAAGGGCGGCGTGGTCTATCGTCTGGATCCGGTCACGCTGGAAGTGACGCAGGCGATTCATAACGATCTCAAGCCGTTTGGCGCCACGATCGATAACGCCACCCAGACGCTGTGGTTCGGTAACACCGTCAACAGCGCCGTGACGGCGATTGACGCCAAAACGAGCGAGGTGAAAGGGCGCCTGGTGCTGGACGATCGCAAACGTAGCGACACGGTGAAGCCGCTTCAGCCGCGCCAGCTGGTGGCCGATGACACGACCAATACGGTATACATTACCGGCATCGGCAAGGAGAGCGTGATCTGGGTTGTTGATGGCGCAACGCTGAAGCTGAAGGACACCATCACGAACACCGGCACGTTCAGCACCGGACTGGCGCTGGATGCGAAGGCAAAACGCCTGTATACCACCAATGCGGACGGTGAGCTGGTGACCATTGATACCGCGACCAACAAAATCCTCAGCCGTAAGAAAGTACAGGAAGACGGAAAAGAGCACTTCTACCTGAACCTGAGCCTGGACACTGCCGGCCAGCGTGCGTTTGTGACGGATTCAAAACAGCCTGAAGTGCTGGTGGTGAATTTGAAAGATGGCAGCGTAATGCAGAAAATCGCCGCGCCAGAATCGCTGGCCGTACTGTTTAACCCGGCGCGTAACGAAGCCTATGTGACGCACCGCGAGGCGGGCAAGGTGAGCGTGATTGATGCCAAAACTTACAAAGTGACCAAAACCTTCGATACGCCGGTTTACCCGAACAGCCTGGCGCTGTCTGCGGACGGTAAAACGCTGTACGTGACGGTGAAACAGAAGTCTACCCGTCAGCAGGAAGCCACTCAGCCTGACGATGTGATTCGTATCGCGCTTTAAGGTGGGAATTGCCCGGTGGCGCTGCGCTTACCGGGCCTGGAAAACAATGAAATGCAGGCCGGGTAAGGCGTAGCCGCCACCCGGCTTTTTTATTAACGCGACGTCTCTTCCACCAGCGGACCATCCTGTTTGTCATCTCCAGGATGAACCGGGGCGGTACTGTGGATTTCATTCACGCGTTTACGCACGCCAAACCAGCCGGCAATCAACAGCACCGCCAGCAGCGGGATTGTAGCGATGGTGTAGGTGCCGTTAGGGTAGTCGAAGGCCATCAGCACCAGCACGCTCAACAGGAATAGCAGGGTAAGCCAGGATGTTACCGGCGCGCCCGGCAGCTTGAAGCTGACGTCAGCCGCTTTCCCTTCTTTAATTGCTTTGCGCAGACGCATCTGACACACCACGATAAAGGCCCAGGAGGCGATGATGCCCAGCGCAGCGACGTTCAGCACGATCTCAAACACCTGAGACGGCACGAGATAGTTCAGGAACACGCCAAAGATATACACCACCAGCGTAGCCAGAATACCCGCGTAAGGCACCTGCTGCTTGCTCATCTTCGACATAAACTTCGGCGCAGAGCCCCCCATCGACATGGAGCGCAGGATACGGCCCGTCGAATAGAGCCCGGAGTTCAGGCTGGAGAGCGCGGCAGTCAGTACCACGATGTTCATGATGCTGCCCACGTACGGCACGCCCAGCTTAGAGAAGAAGGTCACAAACGGGCTTTGCCCCGCCTGGTATGCATTCCACGGCAGCAGCAGTACCAGCAATACCACGGAGCCCACATAGAACAGACCGATACGCCAGATCACGCTGTTGATGGCTTTAGGCACCATCGTCTGCGGATCTTTACATTCACCTGCCGCCGTACCGACCAGTTCGATGGAGGCAAAGGCGAATACCACGCCCTGGACCAGAACCAGCGCTGGCAGCAGGCCGTGCGGGAAGAAACCACCGTTATCGGTAATCAGGTGGAAGCCGGTGGCGTTGCCGTCCAGCGGTTTACCGGTGCCGAGGAATACGGTCCCGACCACCAGGAAGATCACAATGGCCAGCACCTTCACCAGCGCGAACCAGAACTCCATCTCGGCGAACCATTTCACGCCGATCATGTTCATGGTCCCGACGATTGCCAGCGCCCCGAGGGCGAACACCCACTGCGGCACATCGCCAAACGCGCCCCAGTAGTGCATGTACAGCGCAACGGCGGTGATATCGACGATACCGGTCATTGCCCAGTTAACGAAGTACATCCAGCCCGCGACATACGCGGCCTTTTCACCGAGAAATTCACGGGCGTAAGAGACAAAGCTACCGCTGGAAGGGCGGTGGAGCACCAGCTCGCCGAGGGCGCGAAGAATGAAGAAAGAGAAGATCCCGCACACCAGATAGACCAGGGCGAGAGCGGGGCCAGCCATTTGCAGACGTGCGCCTGCACCTAAAAAAAGACCTGTACCGATAGCGCCGCCGATGGCGATCATCTGAACCTGACGGTTGCCCATCGCCTTGTGATAGCCCTCTTCATGAGAGTTCAACCAGCGACGTTTAGCAGCATGATGATCGGCTGCGCTTTTATTGCTTGTTTTCATTGAGTTACCTGTTTGCCTGTCTGAACCATTAACGTGATAGTCCTGCCTGGAAGAAGCCGAAACAAACGATTGCTTCTGCGCAGACACATGCTGCCTTTCCAGTCATTCTGTGTATGGATAAGGCAAAACATGGCGAGGCATCCTACCCGCAATTGATAAGCGACGCAAAATATAACCGTGCCGAAAGTGATGCTCGTCGAAGGAAATCGTGTGGTCAGAGCAGACTGCGATCACAACGCGCTGAATCGTGACGTTTTTTTAGGCAAAAAGGTCGGCGAATGCTGATTTAATCATCAGGTTTACTTAATAGTTACCTATAGGTAGAGCTTATGGATGCCGCAGAGCTGCGATAAGTAATGAAAACGCGGAAGTGTGCTGGCGGCGGCTCGGATAATAGAGATGATAACCGGCAAAAGCCGGACACCAGGCTTCAAGCACACGCACTAACCGGCCCTCAGCAAGGGCGTCCTGAACCGCATCTTCCGGGACGTACGCCAGCCCCAGACCGTTTTCGGCGGCATCAATGCGTTGCGGCAGGCTGTTGAGGATCAATTGGCCGTCAACCCGCACGCGCAGCTCACGTCCGTCCCGTTCAAATTCCCAGGCATATAATCCGCCGCGTGTGGGCAGGCGCATATTAATGCAGCGGTGCTGATCAAGCTGCTCCGGTGTTTCCGGTACCCCGAAACGATGCAAATAGTCTGCCGACCCGACGACCGCCATGCGCATGTCCGGGGCAATACGTATCGCAATCATATCTTTCGCCACCTGCTCACCCAGACGCACCCCCGCGTCAAAGCGGCCATCGACAATATCTGTCAGCCCATCGTCCACCGTGACTTCAACGTTGATGTCAGGATACTGCGCCATAAAGGGTTTAAGCACAGGCCACAGCACGGCAGACATGGCGTGCTCCCCGGCGGTTAGGCGAATATTCCCGGCAGGTCTGTCGCGGGTATCACGCAGCGCGGTAAGTTCCTGCTCGATCTCCAGCAGATGGGGGCTTAAGCGCATGAAGAGTTGCTCGCCGGCCTCGGTAGGGGCCACGCTGCGGGTGGTGCGGGTTAACAGACGGACTTCCAGCCTCGCTTCCAGATTGCGCATCGCGTGACTGAGCGCCGACTGAGATACCCCAAGCTGCGCCGCGGCGCGGGTAAAGCTGCGCTCCCGGGCGACAACCATAAAGGAGAGCAGATCGTTGAAGTTGTCTTTTAACATGGCGGCTTATCCTATTTATGAATTGAACTCATAGTTCCTTTCTGATTATGCACTCTAATGCTCCCCATGGCTTTACGCTACTGTTAACGCAATAGCAAACGAGGAGTAGATCATGAAAATTATCCGTAGCGGTTCGCTACCTTCCGTTCATGGGCCAGAGGCCTGGTTTACCGGCAGCGTGCGCATTGACGCACCTTTCCAGGCGACTGAACCGGCAAAAGTCGGCGGCGCGACCGTCACCTTTGAACCCGGCGCACGTACCGCCTGGCATACGCATCCTCTTGGACAAACGCTGATCGTGACGCAGGGGCGCGGCTGGTTACAGGAGTGGGGGAAAGAGGCGGAACCGCTGAATCAGGGTGATATCGCCTGGATCCCACCCGGCGTGAAGCACTGGCACGGTGCAAGCGTGCAGACGGCCATGACCCATATCGCCATCGCAGAAGCTGTCGACGGGAGCCCGGTGGCATGGCTGGAGAAGGTCACCGACGAGCAGTATCCGAACGAGTAGCGGTAAGCTATAGCTGATTTCCGGCAATCCAAATGTAAATTAATTGTTTCTCAGAGGTGAAATCCGCCTTTAATAATGACGACATGTTAAGTCAAACGAGAACGCAACATGTCATGGCGAATCAGCATTCTGGATAAAAGCCCCGTCGCAGAACACGAAACAGCCGCCGATGCGCTGGCGCGAACCTTAGCACTGGCGCAACAGGCAGAAACGCTGGGTTATCACCGCTTCTGGATTGCCGAACACCACAATACCCCGCAGCTTGCCAGCCCCTCGCCGGAGCTGCTGATTGCCTGGATCCTCGGGCAAACAAAACGTATTCGCGTGGGCTCAGGCGGCGTCATGCTGCAACATTACAGCCCCTATAAAGTCGCCGAAAATTTTAACGTACTGGCCGCCATTGCGCCGGGCCGGGTTGATCTGGGCGTTGGCAAAGCGCCCGGCGGTCTGCCGCTTTCTACCCGCGCCTTGCAGTACGGCCTAAATCCGCAGGAAAAAGGCAGCTTTACTGAACAACTGACGCAGCTTGATCGCTGGATCCGCCCTGAAAATCAGTCAGCGGAGGAGGACGTTCGCGCCACGCCGCTGCCGCCGGTGCCTGCCCGAGGATTTCTGCTGGGCGCCAGTACCGAAAGCGCGCTACTGGCGGCCTCCCTCGACTGGCATTTTGTCTTTGCCGCCCATCTGAACGGTGATCCTGAGCTGCTGCGCGAGGTCGTCACAGCGTGGCGTCAACACAGCGTCCGGGAGGTGATTGTGGCCGTGCAGGTCATTGTTGCCCCAACCCAGGCTGAGGCCGATGCGCTGGCGCAGAAGGTTGAAGTGTGGGGCGTGGAGCTGGTAAACGGACAGCGCGTCACCGTGGCCAGCGAAGAACAGGCCTACGCCTTTGCGCGGCAGGCGGGGAGTGACCCGGTGCGCATCGCGCGTCGGGCGCAGTCTCTGCTGGCCGGAACGGCGGATTCGGTGCTTGAACAGCTCAACGCGCTGCATCAGCAGTGGGGAATTGACGAATTTATCATCGACACGCCGGTCGCTGATGGCGCAACGCGCGTGCAGTCACTGCGACTGCTGGCCGAGGCGCGATTTAACAGGGAGGTGACCGTATGAGCTTTAGCGAACAACTGATTGCCTGGCGCCGTGAGCTGCACCAGAACCCTGAACTCTCCGGTCAGGAGGTCGAAACAACGGCGCGTCTGCGCGAGTGGCTGACGGCGGCCGGGATTGCACCGCTGCCTTACGATCTCCAGACCGGGCTGGTTGCGGAGATCGGCACGGGCAACGCACTGGTTGCGCTGCGCGCCGATATCGACGCGTTACCCATCGACGAGCGCAGTGGGGTACCGTTTAGCTCCCGGCGTGCGGGGGTGATGCATGCCTGTGGCCATGACATCCACACCAGCGTGATCCTCGGCGCTGCGTTAAAGCTAAAGGAGCGGGAAGCCTCGCTCAACGGTCGCGTGCGGATCCTGTTCCAGCCTGCGGAAGAGAATTTCGGCGGAGCAAAAAGTATGGTGCGGGCCGGGGCGTTACGTGACGTACGCGCGATTTTCGGAATGCATAACGAGCCTTCACTGCCGGTCGGCGAGTTTGCTACGCGCGGCGGCCCATTCTATGCGAACGTCGATCGCTTCGTTATTCATGTTACCGGCAAAGGCGCGCATGCCGCACGTCCCCATGAAGGCAACGACGCCATCGTGCTGGCAAGCCAGCTGGTGACCGCGCTGCAAAGCGTAGCCAGCCGTAACGTTAACACGCTGGATTCGGTCGTTCTGAGCGTGACGCGCATCGCCGGGGGGAATACCTGGAACGTGCTGCCGGAAAGCGTTGAGCTGGAGGGCACGCTGCGCACGCACCGCACGGAAGTGCAGCAGAACGTGAAAGCGCGCGTCGGTGAAATCGCCGCCGGATTTGCCAGCGCCTTTAGCGCGCAGATCAACATCACCTGGTACGCCGGACCCACCGCGCTGGTGAACGATGAGCACTGGGCCGGGTTTGCCACCTCGGTTGCGCGCGAAGCGGGATATGAAACCCGGCATGCGGAACTGCACATGGGCGGGGAGGATTTCGCGGTCTATCTGCAAAACATACCCGGCGCGTTTGTCAGCATTGGCAGCAACAGTCCGTTTGGGTTACATCACCCGGCATTTAACCCGGACGAAGCATTAATCGAACCCGCTGCCCGCTATTTTGCTCAGCTCGCGGAAAAAGCCCTGCAACACGTTTAATTAATTTGAGGTGAATATGTCTGCACATCGTCAATTGCGGCTGGGGACCATTTTGCATGGTGCATCCGGAAATATGTCTGCCTGGCGCCACCCGGCGGCGGTCGCGGATGCCAGCATTAATTTTGATTTCGTCAAAGAAACGGCTTTAAAAGCAGAAGAGGGCAAGCTCGACTTTATATTTGTGGCCGACGGTCTTTATATTAACGAGAAATCCATTCCGCATTTTTTAAACCGCTTTGAGCCGCTGACGGTGTTGTCCGCGCTGGCGAGTATCACCTCGCGCCTGGGGCTGGTCGGCACGTTATCCACCTCGTACAGCGAGCCTTTCACCGCTGCACGCCAGTTCGCCAGCCTCGATCACCTGAGCAACGGACGCGCAGGCTGGAACGTGGTGACGTCGCCGCTGGAAGGGTCAGCGAAGAACTTCTCCCGCGAAAAACACCCGGAGCATGCGCTGCGCTACCGCATTGCCGATGAGTATCTCGACGTGGTGAAAGGGCTGTGGGACTCCTGGGAAGGGGATGCCTTTATCCGGAATAAAGAGAGCGGACAGTTCTTTGATGCGTCGAAACTGCATACTCTGGATCACCACGGTGATTTCTTCCGGGTTTCTGGCCCGCTGAATATTGGCCGCACCCCGCAGGGACGTCCGATTGTCTTTCAGGCTGGTGCGTCCGACGACGGTAAAAAGCTGGCGGCAAAACATGCTGACGCGATTTTTACCCACCATGACACGCTGGAAGAAGCCCAGGCTTTTTACCGAGATGTTAAACAGCAGCTGGAAAGTCACGGCCGCCGCGCAGGGGATTTACATATATTCCAGGGCGTCAGCGTGATTGTTGGAAACGACGCCGATGACGTAGAAAACCAGTATCAAACCACGGCGGCACTGGTCTCCATTAATGATGCGCTGAATTACCTTGGACGTTATTTCGAGCATCACGACTTCAGCCAGTATTCCCTCGACGCGCCGTTCCCGGATATTGGCGATTTGGGCAAAAACAGCTTCCGCAGCACCACCGATGAAATCAAGCGTAACGCCCGTGAGCGCAACTTAACTCTTCGTCAGGTCGCGCTGGAAGCCGCATCGCCGCGCCCGCGTTTTTCCGGCACACCGGAGCAGGTGGCCGATGGTTTACAGGCCTGGTTCGAAGAGAAGGCGGCGGATGGCTTCATCATTCAGGGCGGTACGCCGGACACCTTCCCGCGCTTTGTCGACCAGGTGGTCCCCCTTTTACAGGCGCGCGGCCTGTTCCGCACCGACTATCCCGGCACCACGCTGCGCGAAAGTCTGGGCTTAGACGAGCCCAAAAATCAGTTCACACAACAATAAAAGAGAAAAACGCTATGCAGAAATCATCGCTTATTCTGGCGCTTGCGCTGGCTTTTACCCCTGCCGTCTGGGCAGAGAACGTCAATATTAACGGCACCGGCGTGAGCATTGAGGCCAATAAAACGCCGATCAATACCGCCAAAAACAGCGATGCGATCGCGCAACTGCCGAAAGACTATCGCTTTGCCGTGCCGGGGAAATTTACCGTGGCGGTGGCGGGACTGAATCAACCGCCGCTGACGGTCTTTTCCGACGACAACAAGACCCTGCTGGGAAGTGAGGTCGACATTGCGCGTCTGGTGGCGGACAGCCTTGGGCTGGAGCTGAACGTGGTTCCCACCTCCTGGGAGGACTGGCCGCTGGGGGTGGCCTCCGGGAAATACGATGCGGCTATCAGCAACATCACCGTCACCAAAGCGCGCAAAGAGAAGTTCGACTTCGCCACCTATCGCAAGGATTCACTTGGCTTCTACGTGAAATCCACCAGTCCCATCAACTCGCTTGTGAAGGCAGAGGATATCGCCGGGCTGCGCATCATCGTGGGTTCCGGCACCAACCAGGAAGCCATTCTGCTGGCATGGAACGAAGAGAACCTCAAAAAAGGGCTGAAACCCTTTACGCCGATCTACACCAAAGACGACGCGGCCCAAACGCTGGCACTTCAGTCGGGACGCGCGGACGCCTACTTTGGCCCGAACGTGATCGGCGCCTGGAAAGCGGCGCTCAACGGTAAAACCAAACTTGTCGGCAGCGTCGACGGCGGCTGGCCGAAGGCGGCGCATATCGCGGTGACGCTGAAAAAAGGCAGCGGCCTGGTCGAACCGGTTCAAACCGCGCTGAACGGCGCGATCAAGAACGGAGATTACGACAAGGTGCTAAACCGCTGGGGGGAAGGCGTGGAGCGTATCTCCAGTTCCGAAGTTAACCCGGCGGGTCTGGGCGATTAAGGAGGCGCTATGCATGAACAATTTCGTGACGTTTCGCCGGAAGATGCCGATCTTCAGCCCATTATCGCGGGGCTTTTCGGTGAGTACGCCGCTCGTTACGGCGACTACTTTTCAAAGGATGCGGAAGTCGAGCTGACAGAGTGGTACCTGGCGCCGCAGGGGCTGTTTATCGTCCTGGAGCGCGAGGGTGAGATCATCGCCACCGGGGCGTACAAGCCCTTCGACGAACATACCGCAGAGATCAAACGTATCTGGACGAATAAAACGCTGCGCCAGCAGGGACTGGCCGCGCGCGTGGTACAGGAGCTGGAGCGCCGGGCGGTGCTGGCGGGCTACAGCCACATCTACCTGACTACGGGGTTTCGTCAGCCGGAGGCGGTGCGGCTCTATCTCAGTCAGGGGTATCAGCCGCAGTTCGATCTCAACCGCGACCCGGAAGAGTATAGCCAGCCGCCGTTCGACGGTCGGCTGCGTTTCACCAAGACGCTGATCCGCGAAGCGCTCAGCAAAACCGCATAAGGAGCGACGATGAGCAACGTTGAAACCATAAAAGTGGTCCCGGCACGTTATCCGCTGCGCGCTGCTGGCGCCGTGGTGGCGCTGTTTGTGCTGGCGGTCGTGATCCAGTCCGTGGCCTTTAATCCGCGCTGGGAATGGGCGGTATTTGCCCGCTGGTTCTTTGACCCGGTGATCCTCGAAGGCGTCGGACAGACGCTGCTGCTGACGTTGATAAGCACCGTACTGAGCGTGGTGATTGGCGGCATGCTGGCTCTGGCGCGGCTCTCGTCATCATGGCTGTTGAGCAGCCTGGCGTGGGGTTACATCTGGCTGTTCCGATCGCTGCCGCTGATCGTGGTACTGATTATCCTCTATAACTTCTCCTATCTCTACGACACGCTCTCTCTCGGCGTGCCTTTTACCGGCATTACCTGGGGCAGCTTTGAAACCATCAACGTTCTCGGGCAGTTTTCTACCGCCATCATGGGGCTGACGCTGGTGCAGAGCGCCTATACGGCGGAGATCATTCGCGGGGGCTTCCTTGGGGTCGACCACGGTCAGTATGAGGCGGCCGCTGCGCTGGGTCTGCCGGCGTGGCGTCGCACCGTGCGCATAATTCTCCCCCAGGCGCTGCGTACCATCCTGCCGTCCGGGTTTAACGAAATCATCAGCCTCGCCAAAGGGACGGCGATGGTTTACGTGCTGGCGATGCCGGAACTGTTCTACACGATCCAGATGATCTACAACCGCACCCAGGAGGTGATCCCGCTGTTGATGGTGGGGGCCGTCTGGTATCTGGTGATCACCACCGTACTGTCTGCCATCCAGCATGTTATTGAGCGTGGACTCGCCCGCAGCGAGCGCCGCTCCGCCGTAAACCAGAGCCGGGCGACCAGCCGCGCGCGTTCCGTCACCACTTCGTCAGCACAGGAGCCCGTTCATGCAAGCCTCTCCTGAAGGACACATTTCCATAACCGGCGTCAGTAAGTTTTTTGGCCGACATAAAGCGCTCGATAACGTCACGCTTGAGATCCCACCGGGCTCCGTGACGGTGATCCTCGGACCCTCTGGATCGGGAAAATCGACGCTGCTGCGCACTATTAACCATCTGGAGCGCGTAGACGAAGGCTTTATCCAGATTGACGGGGATTACATCGGCTATCGCCGTCAGGGTGACAAACTCTACGAGCTCAAAGAGAAAGAGATCCTCAAACAGCGCGTCAACGTTGGGTACGTGTTTCAGAACTTCAATCTTTTTCCGCATCTTACGGTGCTGGAAAACCTGGTTGAAGCACCCATCGCGCATAAAAAGTTCAGTAAAAAAGAGGCTATTGAAAACGCCTACAGCCTTCTGGATGTGGTAGGTCTGCGCGATAAAGCCGATGCCTGGTCGCGTCACCTCTCCGGCGGCCAACAGCAGCGCATTGCCATTGCCCGCGCGCTGGCGCTGCGCCCGCGCGTGATGCTGTTTGATGAGCCAACTTCGGCGCTGGATCCGGAACTGGTTGGCGAAGTGCTGGACGTGATTAAAAAGCTCGCCCGCTCCGGCACTACGCTGGTGGTGGTCACCCATGAGATCGGCTTTGCCCGGGAAGTGGCGGACCAGGTGGTATTTATGGTCGACGGTAAAATTGTGGAGCAGGGCAGCAGCGACGACGTGTTAAACCGACCGTCGCATCCGCGAACGCGCCAGTTCCTCTCAAAAGTGCTGTAAGGAGCGCAGATGAAATATGGACTCCTGGCGGGGCTGGTCTTCACGACAGCGAGCCACGCCAGCATTGATTTAAAGGCCAACGAACAGCCGCTGCCGGTGACGGTTGATCAACAGGCAGTGGCGAAAATCCCGGCGAACTATAAATTTGTTGAGCCGGGTACCCTCACGGTGGCGATTTCAGCCCTGAATTCTCCGCCGCTGGCGCTGCTGGCCAGTGATAACCGCACCCGTATTGGCAGCGACCCGGATATCGCCCGGTTGCTGGCGGGCAGTCTGGGGCTGAAGCTGAAGCTGGTGCCAACGGCGTGGGAAGACTGGCCGCTGGGGATCACTTCCGGGCGCTATGACGTGGCGTTGGTGAATATCGCCGTCACCGAGCAACGTAAGGAGAAGTTCGATTTTGCAACCTATCGCGTCGATTCCCTGGCCTTCTCGGTGAAATCCACCAGCAACGTACAGTCGATCACCAGTGCGAAAGATCTGGCCGGTAAAAAGGTGATTGTCGGGTCAGGCACCAATCAGGAACGTATTCTGCTGGGCTGGAACGAAGAGAATAAAAAGGCCGGGCGCGAGCCTGCGTTGCCGGTTTATCTGACCGACGACGCCTCAGGCAATCTCTATATTCAGTCCGGCAGGGCGGATGTCTTCTTTGGACCGCAGTCCGTTTCGGCCTACAAAGCCGCGTTAACCGGCAAAACCCGCGTCGTGGGATTAGGCCCGAAGAAAGCCTATGTCGCCACCACAACCAAAAAAGGC
Source organism: Enterobacter hormaechei subsp. hoffmannii (assembly GCF_001729745.1). Taxonomy (GTDB): domain Bacteria; phylum Pseudomonadota; class Gammaproteobacteria; order Enterobacterales; family Enterobacteriaceae; genus Enterobacter; species Enterobacter intestinihominis. The sequence goes on along the minus strand of NZ_CP017186.1, from coordinate 2,284,274 downwards.
AATGGGCTGGTGTATGCGTTGCAGGCTGCGCTGGACGGTGCGATTAAGCGCGGGGATTATCAAAAGGTGCTGGCGCGCTGGGGGGAAGCGGGCGAAGCGGTGACGTCTTCAGACGTTAATCCGCCCGGGATAACCTACTAATGGTGCTCTATACCCTAAATAATTCGAGTTGCAGGAAGGCGGCAAGGGAACGAATCCCCGGGAGCGTACATAAGTACGTGACTGGGGTGAGTGAATGCAGCCAACGCACCTGCAACTTGAAGTATGACGGGTATACACTTAGGGTTTTCATCCCTGAGGAGGCAACATGATCAAACTCTATGGCGTACCCGGCTGGGGATCGGCAATCAGTGAGGTGATGCTGACTCTGGCAGACATCCCGTATCAGTTCGTCAACGTGGATGGGTTTGACCAGCCCGGCCCGCAGCGCGAATTGCTGTTGAAACTGAACCCGCTGTGCCAGGTGCCGACGCTGGAGCTGGAAAATGGGGCGATCGTGACGGAAACCGCGGCGATCGCCCTGATGGTGCTCGACAGACGACCCGACCTCGCGCCGCCCGTTGGGCAGGCCGAGCGCCAGCAGTTTCAGCGCCTGCTCATCTGGTTTGTGGCGAACGTCTATCCCACCTTTACGTATGCAGATTACCCGGAACGCTGGGTGCCTGATGCCCCGGAACAGCTGAAGAAAAACTGTATTGAGTACCGGAAATCCCTCTATCTGTGGTTTGACAGCCAGCTCAGCGCCTCGCCTTATGCCTTTGGCCAACAGCTAACGCTGCTTGACGTCTATATTGCCGTCGTGCGTACCTGGGGGCCAGGTCATGAGTGGTTTACCACCAACGCACCTAATATCACCGCCATCGCGGATGCCGTCTGCGCGTTGCCAGAACTGCACAAGGTGCTAAAAGCTAACGACATAATCTGATAACGTGGAACGCTAACCTATAAAAGGAGCCCTGCCCATGCCTCACGTTGATATCAAATGTTTCCCACGCGATCTGACTGACGAACAAAAAACGGCCCTGGCGGCGGATATCGCCGAAACGATAGTCCGTCATCTGAACAGCAAAGATCGCTCAATCTCCGTGGCGCTTCACGAAGTCCAGGAAGCTGACTGGAAGGCGCAGGTCTGGGATACCGAGATTGGACCTAAACTGGATGAACTGATTAAGAAGCCCGGCTATTCGATGTAACTCGCCTGCCGGGTGGTGCAGTATCACCCGGCGATCCCCGCCTTTCATTCCTTTCGCAAAAATCGATAATAAACAGCACAACGTTTCCGCTACAATTCACTCCTCCGAACAATATTCGTTAAATCAGCAGGTAAGCACTACAACTGCACCAGATTAAGTACAGATAGTAAAAGGATAATTTTTTCATGACAAAATTACCTCGGTTGTCACTCGCCTTTATTCATCCTCGTTACTGGCTCAGTTGGGCAGGCATCGCCGCACTCTGGTGTACGGTCCAGCTCCCATATTCGCTTCTGTTAAAAGCAGGGCACGGACTCGGGCGTCTGGCCATGCGTCTGCTTCCACGCCGCGTGGAAATCGCCAGACTAAATCTTGAGCTTTGCTTTCCGGAGATGAAAGAGGGTGAGCGCGAGCGTTTGCTTGAGCGTAATTTTGAATCGGTTGGAATGGGCGTCATCGAAACGGGCATCGCGTGGTTCTGGCCTGACTGGCGCGTGCGCAAACACTTCAGCGTGACCGGCTACGAACATATGGAACAGGCAAGGGCGCAAGGAAGGGGCGTGGTGCTCATTGGCATGCATTTTCTCACGCTGGAATTAGGCGCACGCATCTTTGGCATGCTCAACGCGGGTATTGGCGTCTATCGTCCCAACAACAATGCGTTGCTCGACTGGCTACAGACGCGCGGTCGTCTGCGTTCCAATAAAACCATGCTCGACCGCTACGATTTGAAGGGCATGATCCGCGCGCTTAAGCAAAACGAGATCCTGTGGTATGCCCCGGATCACGACTATGGAAAAACGAATAGCGTGTTTGTGCCGTTTTTTGCCGTCCCGGACGCCGCGACAACTGCCGGGAGCTATATGCTGGTGAAAAGTGCCAGACCGGCCGTGATCCCGTTTGTACCACGCAGAAAAGCAGACGGCACAGGGTATGAGCTGATTATCCTGGACGATATTAGCGATACCTTGCAGGGAGGCGATAAAGTGGCCGTGGCTACGCAGATGAACAGGGCGATTGAGCGTGCGGTGATGATGGCACCCGAGCAATATATGTGGCTGCATCGTCGCTTCAAAACGCGTCCTGAAGGGCAACCGGACCGGTATGCGCGAAAAAAACAGGTCCAGTCCTCAGTCAGAACTTTCTCTGCCAGCGATATGTCGGATCGGTCGAGTATCCAGCAGTAACACAGGGGGCGGATGCCGTTGCGCTCCGCCCTTTATAAAATCTGCGCCGCTGGATAGAATTACCGCATCCACCTTGTCGGGATGCAAAATATGACCGGAAGAGTCGACTATCACCTTGAAAAATATCTCCTCACCGAAGTCGCCGAGCCAGAACGTCTGACCCGCCAGTGGGCAGAAGTGATGCGCGAGTGTCGCGAGCAAAAATCCGGTGCGGAAGAGCGTTTGCGTCTCGCGCTGCTGAATGTGGATTATGTGACCAGCTTTGAGCTTCCCTTCCGGTTACTCCTCACCCGCGCCCCGCAGTTGATTGATGGGATCAGAAATGAGTTCCAGCTCAGTCAAAAAAATGTCCTGTTCAACGGCAAGCGGTTTGGCTGCGTTTACAGCCTTAAACAGGACCTGGAAGGCGTTCCTGACGAATTTACCTATCACCTGAAAACGCGGATCCAGCGAAGCGACAGCACTGGCGGAAGTGAAGTACCTTACCGGCAAATTGCACAGCAGGTGAAAGCGCCCAGGGAACGACTCAAACTGGCACTCGAAAATGGACTATCTGTAACGGCGCTCGACGGGCTTTTCTGGTTTGGCATTCAGCGTATCGCGGCCGATGTGCAGAGGCTAAGAAAAACGGGCACGAGGATTGTGACGTCAGAGACTGAGGTGTTTGATACGCTAACGATGACAACCCGGCGGATCCCTGTCTACAGCCTGACGCAGCCGGAATGAGCCTCGGTCGCTGAATCGTCGAGCGTCTCAGAGAAAACAAAAAAAGACGGTAAGCTCTTTCTCAGATATACCGTGCTTCAGCAACGCTTTCATTGACATTATGCCCCTTAGAAAGAGGGGCGTTTCACGCGATGGCATTGCTACTCAGCAAATGCCCGCAATGCCTCGCCATCAAGACGATAGCGTACCCATTCGGACTGCGGTACCGCGCCGATGCTCAGATAAAAATCAATTGCAGACTGGTTCCAGTCAAGCACGCTCCATTCCAGCCGGCCGCAGTGACGTTCCACTGCGCATTGCGCGATATTTTTAAGCAGTGCTTTTCCCGCACCCTTGCTGCGGTATTCCGGGGAGACATACAAATCTTCCATATAGATGCCGTTGCGGCCAAGCCAGGTGGAATAGCTGGTGAAAAAAACGGCATACCCCACAGCATGGCCTGCATATTCGGCAACCAGCGCTTCGGTTTTACTGTCTGCACCAAACAGCGTTTTACGGATTTCGTCCGGCGTGGTGACCACTTCTTCTGGCGCTTTTTCATAGACTGCGAGTTCGTAAATCATATCGTATATTGCCGCTGCATCTTCAGGTCGCGCCTGACGAATCGTAATGCTCATTCCTTTCCCTTTATCTTTGTTTGTAGTTGATGGGGATAAGCATAAAGGCTAATGTCAGAAGAATTAAGTGCAATGAAATCAATAAATGATGAATATTATGCATCCAGCCTTAAGGTGCCTTGATTTAAACCTTCTGCCGGTTTTTGACGCGATTTATCGCCACAGTTCCGTTCGACTTGCGGCAGATGAGCTGGCGATGAGCACCTCGGCGCTCAGCCATGCCCTGTCACGGCTGCGTGTTTCGCTCAACGACCCGCTGTTCTACCGGGAAGGACATCGAATGTGTCCCAGCGTCTATGCCACCCAGCTTGCGCCAGTTATTGCATCGGCCCTGAAATATCTCGACCAGGAGCTGTCGCCGCAGCCGGAATTTGATCCTGCTGTCAGTACAGCGTGTTTGCAGATCGCGATAACGGACTTTACCGCGTTCTGCATATTCCCTGCGCTCATGAATACGCTTCAACATGCGGCGCCTGGCTTGCGTCTGGAATTACGATATTTGCCGCACAGCCCGGCGTTGACGGAATTACTGGCAGGCGAGGTGGATTTGGCCCTGGGATTCAGCACCATTGAGGATCGCCGGTACCCGGAGCTGGAAGAGATCAGCTGGTTCGAAGATGAATATGTGGTGATTAGCAATGCGAGCCGGAGCGCGCTCACGCTGGAGGATTATCTCGCCGCCCGGCATCTTGTGGTTACGCCGTGGAATGAGAAGCAGGGGGTGCTGGATTTGCAGCTGGAACGCATGGGTTATACCCGACACATTGCAATCAAAACCCCGTCTATGCTCAGCGCCCCGTTTGTTATTGCAGAAAGCGATCTGCTGATGGCGTTACCTCGATTCGCCGCTGAAAAGCTGCTGCCAGCTACCCGTATTAAAATTTTTGATTTACCGTTCCACATCAGTCCGTTTGAAGTAAAAATTTATTCGCACAAGCGCAGCGGGAAACGAGGCGTCACGAACTGGCTCAAAGCTACGCTGCGCGCGCTGGCCGAAGGGCAACAGTCAGAGCGCTTATGATTTCGACTGTAACAGGATTGCCATCAGCCCCGGAAAGCGGGCGTCCAGATCTTCTCTTCTCAGTGAAATCATATTCTCGCGCCCCTGCGGGCGCTGCCAGATCACGCCGCTGTCGCGCAGTACACGCCAGTGGTGAGTCATGGTTGATTTCACCACCTCGTCCGGGCGCAGCGCGTTGCAGCTCAGCTCACTGCCGTCGGCCAGCCGTCGAATAATCGCCAGCCGCAGCGGATTGCCGAGGGCGAACAGCACATTTTCCAGCAGTATTTGTTCAGGTTCCGGGTGGTTTGGGATCATCGTTTTCCTGCGTCTCGCGTGAGATTGAGCTATATCAACAATAGGTCAACCGTTAAAAAATAGTTCGATAATACTCGTACAATAGGACTATTATAACAAACGAACAAACACGCGACTATCCTGGTCGTCACAAACCCGTCATGAAGACGTAAGGAAATATCATGCCCCGACCCATTCCACTCGAACGTTATCGCAACATCGGTATCTCCGCGCATATCGATGCCGGCAAAACAACCACCACTGAGCGTATCCTGTTTTACACCGGGATGAGCCACAAGCTGGGTGAAGTACACGATGGCGCGGCAACCACCGACTGGATGGCGCAGGAGCAGGAGCGCGGGATCACCATTACGTCGGCGGCGGTGAGCTGTTTTTGGCCCGGCATGGACAGAGGCTTTGAACCGCACCGCATCAATATTATCGACACCCCCGGGCATGTGGATTTCACCATTGAGGTGGAACGTTCCATGCGTGTGCTCGACGGCGCGGTGATGGTTTATGACTCCGTCGGCGGCGTGCAGCCGCAGTCGGAAACCGTCTGGCGTCAGGCGAATAAATATCACGTCCCGCGTCTGGCATTCGTCAACAAAATGGACCGCCCGGGTGCGGATTTCTTCCGCGTGGTGCGGATGATGCAGGAGCGGCTGAAAGCTAATCCGGTCCCGATTGTGATCCCCGTGGGCGCAGAGGAACACTTCACCGGCGTGGTTGATCTCATCAAGATGCGCACCATTCTTTGGGATGATGCGACCCAGGGCATGGCGTTCACCTACGCGCCGGTGCCCGACGATCTGCTGAGCACCGCGCAGACGTGGCGAGAAAAAATGGTCTCGTCTGCGGCAGAAGCCAGCGATGAGCTTATGGATAAGTACCTTGAGACGGGTGAACTGGATGAAGCGGAAATCATCAAAGGGTTACGGATCCGAACGATCTCCGGTGAAATACAGCCCATGCTGTGCGGCAGCGCTTTCAAGAACAAGGGTGTGCAGCGCATGCTCGACGCGGTGATTGAATTGATGCCGTCTCCACTGGACGTGCCCGCTATTGATGGGGTAGACGAAGATGGACAGCACGCCGAGCGCCACCCAAGCGATGATGAACCATTCTCTGCGCTGGCCTTCAAGCTGATGAGCGATCCGTACGTCGGACAGTTGACCTTTATTCGCGTCTATTCCGGCATACTGCGCAAAGGCGACGCGGTGTATAACCCGGTGAAGGGCAAAAAAGAGCGAATCGGGCGCATCGTGCTGATGCATGCCAACGACCGCCATGAGGTGGACGAGCTGCGCACAGGGGATATCGCAGCCTGTGTCGGGCTGAAAGACGTCACCACCGGTGACACGCTGACCGACCCGAATGCGGTGATCACCCTTGAACGGATGGAGTTCCCGGACCCGGTTATTTCGCTGGCGATTGAGCCGAAAACCAAGGCCGATCAGGAGAAAATGGGGATCGCCCTACAGCGCCTGGCGGCGGAGGATCCGTCTTTCCGTCTGCACACGGACGAAGAGTCCGGTCAGACCATTATCTCCGGGATGGGCGAACTGCATCTCGAAATCATCGTTGACCGCATGAAGCGTGAGTTTGGCGTTGAGGCAAACATTGGTCGTCCGCAGGTCACCTACCGTGAAACCCTGCGTAAAGCGGTGAAGGATATTGAAGGTAAATTTGTCCGACAGTCCGGCGGGAAAGGGCAGTACGGTCATGTGGTCCTGAGTCTGGAGCCGTTAGCAGCCGGAAGTGGTTTTGTGTTTGAAGATGCCACCAAAGGCGGGGTAGTTCCACGGGAGTACATCCCGTCGGTGGAAAAAGGCTTGAGAGAAGCCATGAATACGGGGGTGCTGGCGGGCTATCCGGTTGTCGATGTGAAAGCGACCCTGACGTTTGGTTCCTACCATGACGTTGACTCCTCGGAGATGGCCTTCCGCATGGCGGCGATCCTCGGCTTCAAAGAGGGCGCGCGGCGGGCGGATCCGGTTATTCTTGAGCCGGTGATGCACGTTGAGGTGGAAACGCCGGAAGAGTATGCCGGGAACATTATGGGCGATCTCTCCTCCCGCCGCGGCATGGTGCAGGGGATGGCAGAGCAGTACGGCAGCCAGATTATTCGCGCTGACGTCCCGCTGGCTGAAATGTTTGGCTACGCCACCACGCTGCGCTCGATGTCCCAGGGGCGCGCGACGTATACGATGGAGTTCCATCATTTTGCGGAAGCTCCGCGGAATGTGGCGGATGAGATTATTGCGAAGCGCGTGAAGAGTTAATTAATTGCACATGGTAGTCATTTGGCTACCATGTGCCTTTATTATTACGACAGGGAGTTTATGCCTGTTACTTAATTAGCGTCGCCGAGCGCACTTTCCATTTTCCTTGCTCTTCAACGAGACAATCTGCAATAACATGATCTTGCTTCTTACCAAATGCGACATAGACGTTTGTGCAAACGGCGTCAAAATCAGAATGTAAGACGGTTATCTGATTCCAGTCATCATCCCAGTCCTGCGCTTTGATAAACATATCCGCATCGGGCATATCTTTGTCGTTATTGTCGCCAGAGTACATTTCTTTAATTGCTGCAATGGTCCCTGAGGCTACGTACTCGTTCATAATGTCTGGATTGAGTACGGGCGGTTTGTTCTGATCTAACTGCGCTATATACCATTGATTGAATTTAAGCGCCGCCTGACCCGGTGCATAAATGTTTTCTGCGGCCGCGAGCGGAGAAAGGGCGAAAACTAAAAAGTAGAGTGGTTTCATTAATCATGCCTGAACAGTTCATAATGAGGTTGTATGTTGCGGTAAGCCTGCATTGACTAATGTGCGCCCCATATCTTTTGCCAGACGCGTGTTGGGGATTTTTAATCGACCACCCGCTCTGATCGCTTCTGTTACGTAACGAGCACAATAACCCGTGCTGCTAGGTTGCGCGTGTGATTTCGCATATGATATTGCGCCATCTTTGTTCCATGACATGGATAGTTCCTTTACGAAAGATTGTTTATGCAACAGCTTCTGAAATATCCTCCGTTTAACATCGTTATGATAAACATAAAATGCCATAGAAATTTTATATAATTCAGATGGGTATAATTAAAAAATCAATCCAGCGCCTTCACCATCTTCCCACTCGTCACAAACGTCCCGGCCCCCAGATGATGCAGCGTATTCAGCTTATCCCCGTCAAACTGCCAGCGTCCGGCGACAAATGCGCGTTCATCTGCCGCGGCGGAAACCACTTCGCCAAACAGGGTGTCATATTTCTCGGCCGCAGAAGTGACAGGTAATAACCGACACTCCATCCACGCCAGACATTTCTCTTCTATAATCGGCAGACCAAGCTCAGGGCCATGAATAACCGGGATCCCGTAGCAGTTAAATTTATCCTCGTCGCGCCCGCTGACGCTGCCGACCGCCCAGGTCCAGTTGGCTGCCGCCACGCCGGGGATCACAATGCCGAATTTCCCGCTGCGTTCGATCAACTCCCGTGACCACGCGCTTTTGTCTACCACAATCGCGATACGCGGGGGTTCAAATTCCACCGGCATAGACCATGCGGCGGCCATGACGTTGCGACGATCGATGGTCTCATCCCGGCTGGTGATGAGCACGGTTGGACCGTGATTCAGAAGACGGCTGGCATGACGTAATTCAACAGGACGAAAGTGGCTCATAGGATCTCCTCATGTACACGATGAGTATGCCGAAAAAGCACTTTTGCGCATATGCATAAGGGAAAATAGTTTATAAACAGGGGATATCACATCATGGAGCAAATCATGTCCCCATTTCTGAGTGCTTATTTTGCCCGCACGGGCTGGCAGCAGCCCGTACAGGTTAATATCGATACCCTGCGGGGGCTCCATTTACACCATAACTGCGCGATCCCTTTTGAAAATATTGACGTCGTTTTGCCGCGGGAAATCCATCTGGACGACGGGTGTCTGGTGGATAAACTGGTCACCGCGCGTCGGGGGGGATATTGCTTCGAGCAAAATGGCCTGTTTGAACGGGTGTTGCGCGAAGTTGGGTTTATGGTACGCAGCGTGCTGGGGCGGGTTGTGCTGGCGAATCCGTCGCAGATGCCGCCGCGCACGCACCGGTTGCTGCTGGTTGAGCTGAACGGCGAGCGCTGGATCGCTGATGTAGGATTTGGCGGACAAACGCTGACGGCGCCGATTCGTTTGATCGCTTACGAGGAGCAGGAAACCCCGCACGGGAGTTATCGTTTGCTGAGCGAGGGTAACGACTGGGTACTGCAATTCCGCCATCACGAGCACTGGCAGTCGATGTACCAATTTGACCTGGGGACGCAGTACTTCAACGATTACGTGATGGGTAACTTCTGGTCGGCACACTGGCCTCAGTCCCATTTTCGTCATCACCTGCTGATGTGTCGCCACCTGCCGGACGGGGGCAAGCTGACGCTGACCAACTTTAATTTTACCCACTGGCAGAACGGTCATGTGGAGGAGCAGATCCATTTGCCGGATGCGGAGGCGCTATATAAGCTGATGCAGGAGCGGTTTGGCCTGGGCGTTGATGACCCGAAGCACGGCTTTACACTGGCAGAGCTGACGGCAGTAATGGCAGGGTTTGATACGCATCCGCAGGCAGGGAAATAGCCCGGTGGCGGCTACGCCTTACCGGGCCTACGGGAGTATACGTAGGTCGGGTAAGGCGTAGCCGCCACCCGACAAATCAACGGCGCGATCTTACCACCTGATACCGACGCGTGAAGTACTCAAACGGCGCGCTCCACACGTGCACCAGGCGGGTGAACGGGAAGATGAGGAAGATCGTCATCCCCAGCACCAGATGCACGCGGAAGATCGGCGCGACGCCGCTCAGCATTTCCGACGAGCCGCCCTTAAACGTGACGATACCCTGCGCCCAGCCGACCAGCTTCATCATCTCGCTTCCGTCAGGGTACTGAGCGGAGAAAGGAATGGTCGACAGCCCAAGGATGCACTGAAGCAGCAGGATACTCATGATGATAATATCCGGCGTGGTGGACGTGGCGCGCACCCGCTGGTTGAACAGGCGTCGGATCAAAAGCATCGACCCACCGATCAGCGTCAGCACCCCGCAAATACCTCCTGCAATCATGGCTAACTGCTGTTTAACCGCGACGGGTAAAAACCAGGCGTACATCCAGTGCGGGGTTAACATGCCGAACAGGTGCCCGAAGAAGATCCCCAGAATCCCAATATGAAACAGGTTCGAAGCCCAGTTCATCCCGCGCTTGCTGAGCATCTGGCTTGATGACGCCCGCCAGGTGTACTGCCCATAGTCGTAGCGCAACCAACTGCCGAGGAAGAAGACGGTGGCGCAGATGTACGGATAAATGTCATAGAAAAACACGTTCAGGTAATGAGTCATTTTGGGCCTCCGGCGCTGACGTCCACGTACTGCGGCGCGACGTCCTGGCTAAAGCGTCGTTGATATTGCTGCATCGGCGAACTGTCGCACGATGTGGCGTTGTCTTCGATAAACTTGACCTGTTCCTCTTCCCACACGGCGTCCAGCGCCTGACGGGTATCATCCCGTTTTTCACCGGATACCTGTTTCGCCACGCTGTCGCTGGAAAGCCGTGTTTCCGCCAGCGACAGCAGGGCGTCAAACAGCTGGTAATGCGCTACCTCGCGCTGTTTCAGGCGGCCTCCAATCAGCGCCAGTATAGGCGCGACGTTTTGCAGCCCTTCACGCGCCTCGTCGTCGCTGACGATACTGAGATATTCCAGATAGAGCGGCAGATAGTCCGGCAGCTCGCGGCAATCCAGCTCCAGCCCGGCTTTCTCATACTGGCTCATCAGGTCGACCATCGCCTGACCGCGATCGCGGGACTCGGCGTGAACGTGCTCGAACAGCAGTAGTGAAGTCGCGCGCCCCCGCTCGAAAACTTCACACCATTCGGCCTGCTTATCCAGCAGCGGGGCGCTCAGGTGCTGCTGCGCAAACGGCAGTAGCATGGGCGCATCCTGTTCCACCAGGGAAAGCGCTTCTTCACGGTTATCCCAAAGCAGCTCATCGGGATACTCAATCAGTAGCGCGATGATTTTAAGGATCTGCATTATTCTCCCTCCCCGTGATCGCGCACCTCGGTAATGTTGATCGCGTCGATGCGGCTGCTGTTGAAGAGGTTGAACTTGGTGTCGGAGCCGTGACAGCCGTCACCGAAGGTGAAGCCGCAGCCGTTTTTCTCCGGGAAGGCGTCGCGCGCCATTTCGCGGTGGCTGGTCGGGATCACGAAGCGGTCTTCGTAGTTAGCGATGGCCAGATATCGGTACATCTCCTCAACCTGCGCTTCGGTCAGGCCCACTTCCTCAATGGCGCGGGTATCGGTCACGCCTTCCACGGTCTGGGAGCGTTTGTAGTGGCGCATCGCCATCATGCGCTTCAGAGCGCGCAGCACCGGGCCGGTATCGCCCGCGCTGAGCATATTTGCCAGGTATTGCACCGGGATGCGCAGGCTTTCGACCGCAGGCAGTACGCCGTCGCTCTGCGGCAGGCCACCCGCGTCCGCGTAGGACTGAATCGGTGACAGCGGCGGCACATACCAGACCATCGGCAGGGTGCGGTATTCCGGATGCAGCGGCAGGGCGAGCTTCCAGTCCATCGCCATTTTGTAAACCGGGGAACGCTGCGCTGCGTCGATGACGTTCTGCGGGATGCCCTGCTTCAGGGCTTCTTCAATCACCGCCGGATCGTTCGGGTTAAGGAACACGTCGCACTGGCGCTCATACAGATCGGTTTCATGCTCGGTGCTGGCCGCCTCTTCAATACGGTCCGCGTCATACAACAGCACGCCAAGGTAGCGGATGCGTCCAACGCAGGTTTCTGAGCAGACGGTCGGCTGGCCGGACTCGATGCGCGGATAGCAGAAGATGCACTTCTCTGACTTGCCGCTTTTCCAGTTGAAGTAGATTTTCTTGTACGGACAGCCGCTAATACACAGACGCCAGCCGCGGCATTTGTCCTGGTCGATCAGCACAATGCCGTCCTCTTCGCGTTTGTAAATCGCACCGCTCGGGCAGGTGGCGACGCAGCTCGGGTTGAGGCAATGCTCGCACAGGCGCGGCAGGTACATCATGAAGGTGTTTTCGAACTGACCGTACATCTCTTTCTGGATCTTCTGAAAGTTTCGGTCGCGGGCGCGTTTTTCGAACTCGCCGCCCAGCAGCTCCTCCCAGTTTGGTCCCCAGACGATCTTATCCATCCGCTTACCGTCAATCAGCGAGCGGGGGCGGGCGGTAGGGAGGTGATCCCCCTCCGGGGCGCGGTGCAGATCCTGGTAATCGAAGGTGAAAGGTTCATAGTAATCGTCAATCTGCGGCAACACGGGGTTGGCGAAAATTTTCGACAGGACGCCCATTTTTCCGCCGAGGCGCGGGGTCAGCTTGCCGTGAATACTGCGGATCCATCCGCCTTGCCACTCATCCTGATCTTCCCAGTTTTTCGGATAGCCGATACCCGGTTTGGTTTCGACGTTATTAAACCACGCATACTCCATCCCTTCGCGCCCGGTCCAGACGTTCTTACAGGTGACCGAGCAGGTGTGGCAGCCAATGCATTTATCGAGATTCAGTACCATGCCAACCTGTGAGCGTATTTTCATTTTTTCGCCTCCTGAACCTGATCCCGACCTTCGCCGTCCAGCCAGTTAATGTTTTTCATTTTGCGGATCATAATAAACTCGTCGCGGTTCGAGCCGACGGTGCCGTAATAGTTAAAGCTGTACGCCAGCTGCGCGTAGCCGCCAATCATGTGGGTCGGTTTCGGACAGACGCGGGTGACCGAGTTGTGGATCCCGCCGCGCCGTCCGGTCACTTCTGACCCCGGAATGTTCAGAATGCGCTCCTGAGCGTGGTACATCATGGTCATGCCCGGCGGCACGCGCTGGCTGACCACCGCGCGAGCGGTGAGGGCGCCGTTGGCGTTGAAGGCTTCGATCCAGTCGTTGTCCTCAATCCCCAGCTCGCGCGCGTCGGTTTCGCTGATCCAGACGATTGGCCCCCCGCGTGACAGGGTCTGCATCAGCAGGTTTTCGCTGTAGGTGGAGTGAATGCCCCATTTCTGGTGCGGCGTCAGGAAGTTAAGCGCTTTTTCCGGGAAGCCGTTCGGCGGGATCTCGCGCATATGGGTGACGCTGCGGGTATCAATCGGTGGACGATAGGCCACCAGACTTTCACCGAAGGCGCGCATCCAGGTGTGATCCTGATACAGCTGCTGGCGGCCGGAAATCGTGCGCCACGGGATCAGCTCGTGAACGTTGGTATAGCCTGCGTTATACGACACGTGCTCGCTCTCAAGGCCGGACCACGTTGGGCTGGAGATAATTTTGCGCGGCTGCGCCTGAATATCGCGGAAGCGGATTTTCTCGTCTTCTTTGTTCAGCGCCAGATGGGTGTGATCGCGCCCGGTCAGTTCGCCGAGGGCTTCCCAGGCTTTGACCGCGACCTGACCGTTGGTTTCCGGCGCAAGAGCGAGGATCACCTCTGAAGCATCAATGGCGGTTTCAATGCGTGGTCGGCCTTTGGCCGGTCCGTCGAGCTTGACGTAATTGAGCTTGCCGAGGAAATCGACTTCGTTTTGCGTGTTCCACGATATGCCTTTTCCGCCGTTGCCGAGCTTGTCCAGTAGCGGACCGAGAGAAGTGAAGCGCTCGTAGGTTTCCGGATAGTTGCGCTCGACGACCGCAATGTTTGGCGCGGTTTTACCGGGGATGAGATCGCACTCGCCTTTGCGCCAGTCCAGAATATCAAAAGGCTGCGACAGTTCCCCCGGGGAGTCATGCTGTAGCGGCTGTAGCACCACGTCAGTTTCGGTGCCGAGATGCCCGACGCACACTTCAGAGAAGACTTTGGCGATGCCTTTGTAGATCTCCCAGTCGCTGCGGGACTCCCACGCCGGGTCAACGGCGGCAGAGAGCGGGTGAATAAACGGATGCATGTCCGAGGTATTCATATCGTCTTTTTCATACCATGTGGCGGTCGGCAGGACGATATCGGAGAACAGGCAGGTGCTGGACATACGGAAATCGAGCGTCACCAGCAGATCCAGCTTGCCCTCAATGGCGGCGGTTTGCCATTCCACCTCTTCAGGTTTGACATCATCCGTTGAGCCTAAATCCTCGCCCTGGATCCCGCTCTCGGTGCCAAGCAGGTATTTGAGCATGTACTCATGGCCTTTTCCGGACGAGCCAAGCAGGTTAGAACGCCAGACAAACAGGTTGCGCGGGTGGTTCTTGCCGTTGTCCGGCTGTTCGCAGGCAAAGCGAATATCGCCCGATTTTAACGCCTGCACGGTGTAATCCTGCGGCGACATCCCGGCGGCGTCGGCGCGGGCCTTAACGTGCAGCGGGTTGAGGTTGAGCTGCGGCGCGGAAGGGAGCCAGCCCATGCGCTCGGCGCGGACGTTGAAATCAATCAGGTGACCGGTGAATTTCGACGCGTCTGCAAGAGGAGAAAGCAGCTCCTGTGCGGTGAGCTTCTCATAGCGCCACTGGCTGGCGTGGTTGTAGAAGTAAGAGGTGCTGTTCATCTGGCGCGGCGGACGGTTCCAGTCCAGTGCGAAGGCCAGCGGCAGCCAGCCGGTTTGCGGGCGCAGTTTCTCCTGGCCGACATAGTGCGACCAGCCGCCGCCGCTTTGCCCGACGCAGCCGCAGAAGACCAGCATGTTGATCATCCCGCGGTAGTTCATGTCCATGTGGTACCAGTGGTTCACACCGGCCCCGAGGATGATCATCGAACGACCATGGGTTTTGTGCGCCGTGTCGGCAAATTCACGGGCGATTTTTTCTATCAGGTAAGCGGGTACGCCGGTAATTTGTTCGCCCCAGGCCGGGGTGTAGGCTTTGATCTCGGCGTAGTTTGCCGCCGCGTTACTGTCTTCCAGACCGCGATCGAGGCCGTAGTTTGCGAGCACCAGATCGTACACGCTGACCACGCGTCTCGGGCTGCCGTCGGCCAGCGTCAGGGTTTTACTCGGTACGCGGCGCGTCAGCACCGGCTCCTGCTTCACGCTGCGGAAATGCGGGTTCTCGTTGCCCCCGAAGTAAGGGAAGGCCACGTCTGCCACACTGTCGTGGGTGATGAGCAGGGAAAGCGTCAGCTCGGTCTCCTGTCCCGCGGCCAGCGACTCCAGGTTCCATTTGCCTTTTTCGCCCCAGCGGAAACCGATAGAGCCGTTCGGCGCCACCAGATTTCCGGCGACGTCAAAGGCGATGGTTTTCCACTCCGGATTATTGGTTTCACCCAGCCCGTCGGCCAGATCCGACGCGCGCAGCATGCGGCCCGGCACCACGCGACCATCAGCCTGTTCATCCAGCAGGACCAGCATCGGCATGTCGGTGTAGCGGCGGCAATAGTTGAGGAAGTAATCGCTCGGGTTATCAAGGTGGAACTCTTTGAGGATCACATGCCCCATCGCCATGGCGAGGGCGCTGTCGGTACCCTGTTTGGGGGCCAGCCACTGGTCGCTGAGCTTCGCCACCTCCGAGAAGTCCGGCGTAATGGCGACGGTCTTGGTGCCTTTGTAACGCACTTCGGTAAAGAAGTGGGCGTCCGGGGTACGCGTCTGCGGCACGTTCGAGCCCCAGGCAATGATATAGCTGGAGTTGTACCAGTCCGCCGATTCCGGCACGTCGGTCTGCTCGCCCCAGGTCATCGGCGATGCCGGAGGCAGATCGCAGTACCAGTCATAGAAGCTCAGGCAGGTGCCGCCGAGCAGGGAGAGATAGCGCGTACCGGCGGCATAAGAGACCATCGACATGGCCGGGATGGGGGAAAAACCGGCTACCCGATCCGGGCCGTAGTTTTTGATGGTCCAGACGTTGGCGGCAGCAATCAGCTGGTTAAGCTCTTTCCAGTTTGAGCGGATAAACCCGCCTTTACCCCTCGCCTTTCTGTAGCTTTGCGCTTTTTGCGGATCGTTCTGAATGGCATCCCAGGCCAGCACCGGATCGGTATGCTGCGCCAGCGCCTCGCGCCAGAGCTCGATCAGCCTGCGGCGTACCAGCGGGTACTTGAGACGGTTGGCGCTGTAGAGATACCAGGAGTAGCTTGCGCCACGCGGGCAGCCGCGCGGTTCGTGGTTAGGCAGGTCGGGGCGGGTACGCGGGTAGTCGGTCTGCTGGGTTTCCCATGTCACCAGGCCATTTTTGACATAAATCTTCCAGCTACAGGAGCCGGTGCAGTTAACGCCGTGGGTGGATCGCACAATCTTGTCGAACTGCCAGCGCTGACGGTAGCTGTCCTCCCAGTCGCGGTTGGTGTGGTACACCTGGCCGTGCCCATCGGCGAAACTGTCGCCTTTTGTTTTGAAGTAACGGAAGCGGTCCAACAGTTTGCTCATGACATTTCTCCTGCTTCGATAACATGGCCGGAGGGTGAGGCATCACGCTCCGGCGAAGAGGTAGTTATTATTTTTGTGAGGATTTGCGGCCGTACACCAGCCAGGTGACGAGCACGCAGACGATGTAAAACACGAGGAAGACTTTCATGGCGCCCACCGGGGAACCGGTCATCGCCAGGGAGGTGCCAAAGGCTTTGGGAATAAAGAACCCGCCCACCGCACCGATGGCAGAGATAAAGCCCAGCGCCGCAGCCGTTTCGGTCACCGCTTCATGCTGTGCCTGTTCATCGCTCCCGCCCTGTTTTTTCACGCGGTCGAGGGTGATTTGGCGAAAGATAATCGCGATCATCTGGAAGGTCGAGCCGCTACCCAGGCCTGCGGTCAGAAACAGGCCCATAAAGACCAGATAGAAGGCGATAAAGCTGCCTGAACCAGACCCGGGGAGCGTCAGGAAAATCAGGGCGCTAAAGATGGCCATAAAGACGAAGTTGATCAGCGTCACCCTTACGCCGCCCAGTCTGTCCGAAATCATTCCGCCAGCCGAACGCGCCAGGGCGCCGATCAGTGGGCCAAAGAAGGCGAGGTGGAGGATATTAACGTCCGGAAACTGGGTTTTCGACAGCATGGCAAAGCCTGCCGAGAAACCGATAAACGAGCCGAAGGTTGCCAGATAAAGCAGGCTCAGCAGCCAGAGATGAAAGCGCTTAAGCACCGGAAGCTGGCTGGCAATGGACGCTTTCGAGCTGGCGATGTCGTTCATGCCAAAAAACGCCGCAATGGTGGCCAGAATCAGCAGCGGCGCCCAGATCCACGCCGCGTTCGCCAGCCACATCGTCGAGCCATCCTCCTGCGGTACGCCGTGCACGCCGAGGAAGGTAAACATCGGCAGGAAAATCACCAGCGGCGCAACCAGCTGCATCACACTCACGCCCAGGTTACCCAGCCCGCCGTTAATGCCCAGTGCGCTGCCCTGTCTGGCTTTCGGGAAGAAGAAGCTGATGTTTCCCATGCTGGAAGCGAAGTTGGCACCGGCAAAACCGCACAGCAGCGCGATGATGATGAAGATCCAATAGGGCGTGGCGGTATTCTGGATGGCGATCCCAAGCCAGACACAGGGTACGACCAGGATAACGGTGCTTAACACGGTCCAGTAACGTCCGCCAAATATCGGTACCATAAAAGAGTAGGGGACACGCAATATCGCGCCGGAGAGAGAAGGTAATGCCGTTAGCATAAAAAGCTGATCGGTGCTGAAATTAAATCCGACCTTATTAAGATTTACCGCAATAGCGCTAAACAACATCCAGACACAAAATGCGAGCAGCAAACACGCCACGGAAATCCACAGGTTTCTTCGTGCGATATGTTTTCCTTTATTCTCCCAAAATTGCGCGTTTTCCGGTTTCCAGTTACTCAACAGATGCTGATTACTCTTCTCGCTTTGATGTGACATATCACCCTCTTGCTTACCGAAGTGGAGAGAAAAAAGAAGGAAAAACAGAAAGATACCTGTCAGTGGCGTATGAAATTTATAGGATGTTATGGGATACATCTGAAAGGATAGATAAAAAAGCGAATCCCTGAGTTTGGAATGGGAATCAGGGTTCGCTTTATGTGTTACTAATTGTAACTATTTGCGGAAATTAATACTCCGATGGGAGTATTAAAACAATTCGAGGGAGATAAGTTTATCCAGATGCTTATTAAATGCCGCGTCGTCCATTTCAGGCATATTTAAGACGTATATGCCATCCAGGCCACATACCAGACCAATTAAACGCCAGGCGATATTTTCCGGCTGATCAGCAAGCGTAAAGGCGTTGGCCTCCGCACCGGCGCGGATAATTGCGACCGTTTCCTGGTGCCACATCTCCATGGTCAAAACGTAGGCGCCTTTGATATCGCTATCCCGGCTGGCGAGAATTTGCGCCTCCCGCCACAGTCGAATGTAGGGCTCAAACCCGCCGTCATCGCTGCCGAGCATGGCATGCAGGCGCTCGCGCCAGCCTGCGTTTTCGCCAACGATTTCAGCATCCAGCAAATCGCGGATCAGCCTGACAAACGCCAGCGATTTAAGCTCGCCCGCCGACGCAAAGTGGTGATGCACCTGCCCGGTGGCGACGCCCGCTTCGGTAGCGATTCGGCGCACGGTCATCGCAGCGAATCCTTCGGTCAGCGCCACGCGCATTGCGGCCTGTAGGATCTCTTCCCGCCGCTCGTCCTTGCTCAGATAACGCATAATTTCTCACTCTCAATGGCAACGAAACGAGTGTAACAAAGAGCTGGACAAGTGTTCAACTTTACGTAGGATCGCAATCTGGACATGTGTCCAGTTTTTAACTGAAAAGGAAATTTATGTTTCGTCAGTGGTTAGCGTTAGTGATTATCGTGCTGGTGTATATCCCGGTGGCGATTGACGCGACGGTGCTGCACGTGGCGGCGCCAACATTGAGCATGACGCTGGGTGCCAGCGGCAACGAATTGCTGTGGATTATTGATATTTACTCGCTGGTGATGGCGGGGATGGTGCTGCCGATGGGCGCGCTGGGCGATCGCATAGGTTTTAAGCGCCTGCTGATGATCGGCAGCGTGCTGTTTGGCCTGTCATCGTTAGCGGCGGCTTTTGCGCCGTCCGCGGGCTGGCTGATTGCCGCCCGCGCGTCGCTGGCGATTGGCGCGGCGATGATCATTCCGGCTACGCTTGCAGGGATCCGCACGCTGTTTATTAACGTGCGGCACCGTAACATCGCCCTTGGCGTCTGGGCTGCCGTTGGGTCGGGCGGCGCGGCGTTTGGCCCGCTGATTGGCGGCATGCTGCTGGAGCACTTTTACTGGGGTTCGGTCTTCCTGATTAACGTGCCGATCGTGCTGATCGTGGTTTCGCTTGCTGCGCGCTTTGTGCCTGCTCAGCAGGGTCGGCCCGAGCAGCCGCTCAATATCAGCCATGCCATTATGCTGATTGTCGCCATTTTACTGCTGGTCTACAGCGCCAAAACCGCCCTGAAAGGGGTGCTGTCGCCGTGGATGGTGGCCTCTACGCTGCTTACCGGGGCGATGATGCTGTTTATCTTCGTCCGTATCCAGCTGCGCGCGCGCGTGCCAATGATCGACATGCGTCTGTTTTGCCATCGCATTATTTTAAGCGGCGTGGTCATGGCATTGACCGCCATGATTGCGCTGGTGGGCTTTGAACTGCTGATGGCGCAGGAGTTGCAGTTCGTGCATGGTTTTACGCCGTTTGAAGCAGGGATATTTATGCTGCCGGTAATGGTGGCGAGCGGATTTAGCGGGCCGATCGCGGGTGTGCTGGTCGGGCGTCTGGGGCTGCGCATTGTCGCGGCCGGAGGCATGGGGCTAAGCGCGATCAGTTTTATCGGCCTGTCGACGCTCGATTTCAGCACCCAACAGTGGCAGGCGTGGAGCCTGATGGTGCTGCTGGGCTTCAGTGCCGCCAGCGCACTGCTGGCATCGACGTCAGCGATCATGGCTGCCGCGCCGAAAGAGAAAGCGGCCGCGGCAGGCGCGATCGAAACCATGTCCTACGAGCTGGGCGCTGGTCTCGGGATCGCCATTTTCGGTCTGCTGTTAACCCGCAGCTTTTCGGCGTCAATTGTACTGCCGCAGGGGCTGAGCGCGTCGCTGACCAATAAAGCCTCGTCGTCCATCGGTGAAGCGATGAAGGTCGCGCAGGAGCTGACGCCGTCACTGGCCGAGCCGGTGATGACGGCGGCGAAAACCGCGTTCATCACCTCGCACAGCGTGGCCCTGGGCAGTGCGGGAGCCATGCTGATGATTCTGGCGATCGGGATCTGGTTTAGTCTGGCGAAGGTCGGAGGGCAGCAGTAAAAAAAAGGCCAGCCGCGAGGGCTGGCCTTTTGAACTAACACATCTTAGAACTGGTAGGTCAGACCTACAGCCACGATGTTGTCGGTAGCCACTTTGGCATCTTTGGTGAACTGGCTGTCATCCACGAGGTTGATTTTGTAATCAACGTAGGTGGACATGTTTTTGTTGAAGTAGTAGCTCGCGCCAACGTCAACGTATTCAACCAGGTCCTGGTCGCCATAAGAACCGATGTCTTTACCTTTGGATTTCAGGTAAGCGATGGATGGACGCAGACCGAAGTCAAACTGGTACTGAGCCACAACTTCGAAGTTCTGTGCTTTGTTGGCAACGTGACCGCTACCGAACGCCGTCATGTTGCGGGTTTCAGAGTAGGTGGTTGCCAGGTAGATGTTGTTCGCATCGTACTTCAGGCCAGCAGCCCAGACTTCTGCGTTTTCGCCACCGGCGTTCAGGTTGCTTGCAGCACGAACCTGACGGTCAGTACGGTCAGATTTCGCGTAGGTCGCACCCACACCGAAGCCGTCGAATTCATAGGTAGAAGACATACCCCAGCCGTCACCGTTGGATTCGGTGATCTCTGTACGGTCGTTTTTACCCTGGTACTGGGCAGCCACGTTCAGGCCGTCAACCAGACCAAAGAAGTCGGTGTTACGGTAGGTGGCAACGCCAGTGGTACGACCGGTCATGAAGCCGTCAGTCTGCGTCCAGGTATCGCCACCGAACTCTGGCAGAACGTCAGTCCATGCGCCGATGTCATAAGCAACACCGTAGTTACGACCGTAGTCGAAGGAACCGAATTCATCGAATTTCAGACCAGCGAAGGCCAGACGGGTTTTGTTGCCGTCGGAACCCTGAGCTTCAGAGCGGTTGCCCTTGAACTCATATTCCCACTGGCCGTATCCGGTCAGCTGATCGTTGATCTGAGTTTCACCTTTGAAGCCCAGACGAACGTACGTTTTGTCGCCGTCGCTACCAGCATCATCAGAAAAATAGTGCAGACCAGTAACTTTGCCGTACAGATCCAGTTTGTTACCGTCTTTGTTAAAAACTTCAGCCGCGTTAACAACGCCAGCCGCCAACATGGAAGTCACTGCCACTGCAACTAATTTAAGTTTCATCTTAACTAACCCTTATAATTTTATTTAGGTATTTCCTAAGCCACCTGAGCGATTTTTAAACGAGGCTTATCGTCAATGGCAGACTATTTTTAAAATTCCGTAGACTGCTTTCAATAATAAGTTTCAAAATATTAAAGATAATTTCAATTAGTGTGATCCTGATCCGATAAATTTCCCTTAAATCGCTCAATAAGGTTAATTTATATACATAAATTGATTATTAACAAAACACGATAATAAGGCTGGAAATAGTTGCCATGCGTTTTTGTTTTTAGAGGGAGATAAAAGGGCTTGGCAGATAATGTCAAGGAATGGGGCGCGTTATTGACTTATAAAACAGTGGTTTGTGGATTTATCCGGAAGCCAGCAACTGCTTTTTAAAAGAAACATCCAGAAATAAACTATTGCACTATGTGCTATATAGCGCGGGAATATTGGGGTTGAATTAATTACACGCGTTGTCAGTTTATGTCAATTTCCACAACGGATCTGACTTTCTATGAGTACTCTATACAGAAATAGAAATACATACGAATGTTATAAATAATATTCTTTATTGTGATCACATATTAAAATAATGTTAATTTTTACCGGGCATGATTCGTGCCCGGTAAAATTAAAATGCTATTTGCGGGTGGCATACCAGCAAAGTAATGATCCGGCGCAAACCATTAATGCACCTTGCCAGAATGAGAATGAAAGCGGAGAGCTCAGCATAATAGCCGCCAGCGCGGCAGAGAGTACCGGGGTGAAGTAGGAGACGGCCGCAAGCACCGTGACGTTACCGTGGAGGATCCCAATGTTCCAGGCGGCGTAGCCAAAGCCAAGGGCAACACCACACATCAACAGCTTCACGACTACCGGCACGCTGAATACCATTTCGGGCTGATCGCTGACGGCATATTTGACCCACAGGCTCAGGGCGGTCAGCAGGACGAAAAGAGTAATGCCATTTTGCCCTCTGGCATACCTGCTGGTGACGGTGCAGTAGGCGGCCCAGATAAAGGCACCGGTAAATGCCAGCCCGTAGCTCAGCGGGCTGGAAACGATGTTTAGCATGATGTCGTGAACGTGCAGCCCGTTTTCGCCGCCTAAGACCCAGCCCACGCCCAGCAGGGAGATCGCTAAGCCGGGGATCACCCACAGGGTGGATTTTTGACCGTTGAACAAAATGGCGAACACAATCGTCAGGCTTGGCCAGAGATAATTGACCATGCCCACCTCAATTGCCTGCGAGCGCGTCGCGGCAAAGCCAAGCGACAGGGCAAGGCACATTTCATAGCTGACAAACAGGACGCTGCCCGCAGTGAGATAGCCTTTCGAAAACCGTTTAATATCAGGGAAACCTACCGTCGCCAGACACAATAATCCGCTGACGGTGTAGATCATCGCTGCGCCCCCCACCGGGCCAAGTCCCTCACTGACGCTGCGGATGAGACCCACCATGGTGCTCCACAGCAGTATGGCCACCAGGCCAATCAGCGTTGCTCTTTTTCTGTCCATTACCCTGCCAGTCTGATAAAAATCAAAGGGTAAACTTATAGCATCTAACCCATTCACCAGGCGAATTTTCTGTTTCGCGGTTAACCCGAAAGGAGTAATAAATCATACCGGCGGTGACTATTAAGGGGGCGAAGTTCGGCGACCTTGATTTGACGCAAAAAAAACAGGGGCTTTGCTGTTAGTTTGCGGCGCGAAGTCTTATCAGATAACGAGGACAGCAATGGACGTCAGCCGCAGACAATTTTTTAAAATCTGCGCGGGCGGTATGGCCGGAACAACAGCCGCAATGCTGGGATTCGCTCCCAAAATGGCGCTGGCTCAGGCACGCAACTATAAACTGCTGCGCGCGAAAGAGATCCGTAACACCTGCACATACTGCTCCGTGGGTTGTGGGCTATTAATGTATAGCCTGGGTGATGGCGCGAAGAACGCCAAAGAAGCGATTTATCATATTGAAGGGGACCCGGACCATCCGGTGAGCCGCGGGGCGCTTTGCCCGAAAGGGGCGGGGCTGCTGGACTACGTCCACAGTGAAAACCGTCTGCGCTATCCGGAATATCGTGCGCCGGGCTCTGATAAATGGCAGCGCATCTCCTGGGACGAGGCCTTCTCACGTATTGCAAAACTGATGAAAGCGGATCGCGACGCCAACTTTATTGAAAAGAACGAGCAGGGCGTTACGGTAAACCGCTGGACCTCCACCGGGATGCTGTGTGCATCTGCGGCAAGTAATGAGACCGGCATGCTGACGCAAAAATTTGTGCGCTCCCTCGGCATGCTGGCGGTTGATAACCAGGCGCGCGTCTGACACGGACCAACGGTAGCAAGTCTTGCTCCAACGTTTGGTCGCGGTGCGATGACCAACCACTGGGTTGATATCAAAAACGCAAACGTCGTGGTGGTGATGGGCGGTAACGCCGCTGAAGCCCATCCGGTGGGATTCCGCTGGGCGATGGAAGCAAAAAACAACAACGATGCGACGCTGATTGTCGTCGATCCACGCTTTACGCGTACGGCATCGGTGGCTGATATTTATGCGCCGATCCGCTCCGGTACGGATATTACGTTCCTTTCCGGCGTGCTGTTGTACCTGATCGAAAACAATAAGATTAACGCGGAATACGTTAAGCATTACACCAATGCCGCCCTGCTGGTGCGGGAAGATTTCGCCTTCGAAGATGGCCTGTTCAGCGGCTATGACGCAGAGAAACGTCAGTACGATAAATCGTCCTGGAACTATCAATTCGACGAAAACGGCTACGCGAAACGCGATGAGACCCTGACCGATCCGCGCTGCGTGTGGAACTTGCTGAAACAGCATGTTTCCCGTTATACGCCAGACGTGGTGGAAAACATCTGCGGTACGCCGAAAGCAGACTTCCTGAAAGTATGTGAAGTGCTGGCCTCCACCAGTGCCGCCGACAGAACAACCACCTTCCTGTACGCGCTGGGCTGGACGCAGCATACCGTGGGCGCGCAGAACATCCGTACCATGGCGATGATCCAGCTGCTGCTCGGCAACATGGGGATGGCCGGTGGTGGCGTGAACGCCCTGCGCGGACACTCCAACATTCAGGGCTTAACCGATCTCGGCCTGCTGTCGACCAGCCTGCCGGGTTACCTGACCCTGCCGTCGGAGAAGCAGACCGACTGGCAAAGCTGGCTTGACGCCAACACGCCAAAAGCGACGCGTCCGGACCAGGTGAACTACTGGAGTAACTATCCGAAGTTTGCCGTCAGTCTGATGAAATCGTTCTACGGCGATGCGGCGCAGAAAGAGAATGACTGGGGCTTTGAGTGGTTGCCGAAATGGGATCAGGCTTACGATGTCATCAAGTATTTCAACATGATGGATCAGGGCGACGTCACGGGGTATATCTGCCAGGGCTTTAACCCGGTGGCATCATTCCCGGATAAAAACAAAGTCGTTCGCAGCCTGAGCAAGCTGAAGTACATGGTGGTTATCGATCCGCTGGTCACCGAAACGTCTACGTTCTGGCAGAACCACGGCGAGTCTAACGATGTCGATCCGGCATCCATTCAGACCGAGGTGTTCCGCCTGCCATCGACCTGCTTTGCGGAAGAGGACGGTTCTATTGCCAACTCTGGCCGCTGGCTACAGTGGCACTGGAAAGGTCAGGATGCGCCGGGTGAAGCGCGTAATGACGGCGAAATTCTGGCCGGGATTTACCATCGCCTGCGCGAAATGTACCGCACCGAAGGCGGCAAAGGCGCTGAGCCGCTGCTGAAGATGAGCTGGAACTACAAGCAGCCGGATCATCCTGAGTCTGAAGAGGTGGCAAAAGAGAACAACGGCGTGGCGCTGGCCGATCTGTACGATGCCAACGGCAATCTGGTGGCGAAGAAAGGCCAGTTGCTCAATAGCTTCGCGCTGTTGCGTGACGACGGCACCACGGCCTCGTCCTGCTGGATCTACACCGGCAGCTGGACGGAGCAGGGTAACCAGATGGCCAACCGTGATAACGCCGATCCGTCAGGCCTGGGCAACACGCTGGGCTGGGCATGGGCGTGGCCGTTGAACCGCCGCGTACTGTACAACCGTGCCTCCGCAGACGTGAACGGTAAGCCGTGGGATCCGAAACGCATGCTGATCGAGTGGAACGGCACGAAGTGGACGGGGAACGATATCCCGGACTTCAACACCGCCGCACCGGGCAGCAACACCGGGCCGTTTATCATGCAGCCGGAAGGGCTGGGACGTCTGTTTGCCATCGACAAGCTGGCGGAAGGGCCGTTCCCGGAACATTACGAGCCGATGGAAACGCCGCTCGGCACTAACCCGCTGCACCCGAACGTAGTTTCCAGCCCGGTAGTGCGTATCTATGAAGATGACGTGCTGCGTTTAGGTAAAAAGGACAAGTTCCCGTATGTCGGAACTACCTACCGCCTGACTGAGCATTTCCATACCTGGACCAAACATGCGCGGCTTAACGCCATCGCGCAGCCGGAACAGTTTGTGGAGATAAGCGAAACGCTGGCGAAGGCGAAAGGCATTGCCAATGGCGATCGCGTGACGGTGAGCAGCAAGCGCGGCTTTATTCGCGCGGTAGCGGTGGTCACCCGTCGTCTGCAAAGTCTGAACGTACACGGCCAGCAGGTAGAAACCGTCGGCATCCCGCTGCACTGGGGCTTTGAAGGGGTGGCGCAGAAAGGCTACATCGCCAATACCCTGACGCCAAACGTCGGCGATTCCAACTCGCAAACGCCGGAGTATAAAGCGTTTCTGGTCAACATCGAGAAAGCGTAAGGAGCGATTAAATGGCGATGGAAACACAAGACATTATTAAACGCTCCGCGACCAACCCGATAACGCCCGCGCCTCGCGCGCGGGACTACAAGGCAGAAGTCGCCAAGCTGATCGATGTCTCCTCCTGCGTGGGCTGTAAGGCCTGCCAGGTGGCCTGCTCGGAGTGGAACGATATCCGCGACGAGGTGGGGCACTGCGTTGGCGTTTACGATAACCCGGCTGATCTGAGCGCCAAGTCCTGGACGGTGATGCGCTTTAGCGAAACCGACCAGAACGGCAAGCTGGAGTGGCTAATCCGTAAAGACGGCTGTATGCACTGTGAAGATCCGGGCTGCCTGAAGGCATGCCCGTCTGCGGGTGCAATTATTCAGTACGCCAACGGGATCGTCGACTTCCAGCAGGATAACTGTATCGGCTGCGGCTACTGCATCGCAGGCTGTCCGTTTAATATCCCGCGCCTCAATAAAGAAGATAACCGGGTCTATAAATGCACGCTGTGTGTCGATCGCGTCAGCGTCGGACAGGAGCCTGCCTGCGTGAAGACCTGTCCTACCGGGGCTATCCACTTCGGCACCAAAAAAGAGATGCTGGAAGTGGCACAGCAGCGGGTGGATAAGCTCAAAGCGCGCGGCTATGACAAGGCCGGGATTTATAACCCGCAGGGCGTGGGCGGTACGCACGTCATGTATGTTCTGCACCACAATGACCAGCCGGAGCTGTATCACAATCTGCCGAAAGATCCGGCGATCGATACCTCAATCAACCTCTGGAAAGGGGCGCTTAAGCCGCTCTCAGCGGCGGGCTTTATCGCCACCTTTGCCGGGCTGATTTATCACTACATCGGTATCGGGCCGAATAAAGAGGTGGATGACGACGAGGAGGAGCATCATGAGTAAGTCGAAAATGATAGTGCGCACAAAATTTGTCGATCGCGCCTGTCACTGGACGGTGGTCATCTGCTTCTTCCTGGTGGCGGTATCCGGCATTTCGTTCTTCTTCCCGACGCTACAGTGGCTAACGGAAACCTTCGGGACACCGCAGATGGGGCGCATACTGCATCCGTTCTTCGGCGTACTGATTTTCGTGGTGCTGATGTTTATGTTTGTACGTTTCGTTCATCACAACATCCCTGACAAGCAGGATATTCCGTGGCTAAAAGGGATTGTTGAGGTTCTGAAAGGCAACGAGCATAAAGTCGCGAAGGTGGGCAAATATAACGCCGGGCAGAAGATGATGTTCTGGACCATCATGAGCATGATTTTTGTGCTGCTGGTGACCGGGGTGATCATCTGGCGTCCGTATTTTGCGCACTATTTCCCGATTCAGGTAGTGCGTTATGCGCTGCTGATCCACGCGACCTCGGCCATTATTCTGATCCACGCCATTCTGATCCATATGTATATGGCATTCTGGGTGAAAGGATCGATTAAAGGCATGATTGAAGGGAAGGTGAGCCGCCGCTGGGCGCAGAAGCACCATCCGCGCTGGTACCGCGACATTGAGCGTCTTGAAGCGCAAAAAGAGAGTTCGGAAGGGTTGAAGTAAACCTCGCGCCGTCGGCATTGTCCGGCGGCGCTGCGCTTGTGCTGGTCTGCTTCCCTGTATCAAAACCGCTCTGCAATATACCGGAAGGGATATTTTGTTGGCTTCACTTTGCCGATCTTGCGTTTCGGTAAATCCACCTTGTCAACGTGAATTTCTTTATAGGGGATCTGTGAAAGCAGATGCGAAATAATATTCAACCGAACCCGTTTTTTATCTTCTGAGCGCGCCACAAACCACGGCGCCCAGGCGGTGTCGGTCGCTTTAAACATCGCATCACGGGCGAGGGTATATTCATCCCACAGATTGAAAGATTTTATGTCCATTGGAGACAGCTTCCAGATCTTGCGACCATCATTAATGCGATCGCGCAGGCGGCGTTCCTGCTCTTTTGGCGTTACTTCAAGCCAGTATTTCAACAATATGATACCGGCATCGACCATCGCTTTTTCCATCACCGGCGTTCCATCAAGAAATTTGTCGGCCTGCTCTTCGGTACAGAAACCCATTACTCTTTCCACGCCTGCGCGGTTGTACCAGCTCCGGTCAAAAATAACGATTTCACCGGCAGAGGGCAGATGGGGAACGTAACGCTGAAAATAGAGCTGACTTTTCTCTTTATCGGTGGGGGCCGGTAACGCAACAACGCGAAACACCCGGGGGCTGACGCGTTCGGTGATGGCTTTGATGGCGCCGCCTTTACCCGCGCCGTCTCGCCCTTCAAAAACAATACAGACCTTTAACCCTTTGGCGACCACCCATTGCTGGAGCTTAACCAGTTCAACATGGAGGCGGCGAAGCTCTTGCTCGTACGCTTTGGTTTTGAGCGGCGCGTTTTTAACGACATCATCAACAACACGGGTTTTCTTCTTACTGACCATGGCGGGTCTCCCTATGGGTCCGGTCGCGGGATCGAGGCCGTACTAAGCGTGTAATCGGCCTGAATGAATGGATTAATGTGTCAGAAAGCTGATTTGAACTGGTTCACCATACAAGTTTAATCAATAATGCACGCTGCGTATTTTTTAACAGTGGTCGCGGTATGAAAAAAACAATTTTTTCGTTAGCACTGGCTACCTTTGGCCTGGGGATGGCTGAATTTGGCATCATGGGCGTGCTGACAGAACTGGCTCATGATACGGGCATTTCGATTCCCTCCGCCGGAAATATGATTTCGTTTTACGCTTTTGGCGTAGTGATCGGCGCGCCGATTGTGGCGCTGTTCTCCAGTAAATTTTCGCTGAAAACAACGCTGCTGTTTCTGGTGGCGATGTGCGTCGTCGGTAACGCGCTCTTTACCTTCTCTGACACCTACATGGGGCTGGCGGCGGGGCGCTTAATCTCTGGTTTCCCGCATGGCGCGATTTTCGGTGTGGGGGCGATAATCCTGTCAAAAATTGCGCCACCGGGTAAGGTGACGGTTGCTGTAGCAGGGATGATTGCCGGGATGACCGTTGCCAATTTGCTTGGCGTCCCGCTCGGGACCTGGCTGGGACATGAATTTAACTGGCGTTACACCTTCTTTTTGATTGCCGTCTTTGATGCGCTGGTGATCCTCTCTGTTCTGCTGTGGGTGCCAGACATTCACGACACGACAACCACCCGGCTGACAGAACAATTCCACTTCCTGAAAAAACCGGAACCGTGGCTAATTTTTGCCGCAACGATGTTTGGCAATGCCGGGGTGTTTGCCTGGTTTAGCTTCGTGAAGCCGTATATGGTCAACGTGTCAGGCTTTTCCGAGGGCGTCATGACCGCGATCATGATGCTGATGGGGCTGGGCATGGTGCTGGGTAATGTCTTCAGCGGCAAGCTGTCGTCGCGCTTTAGCCCGCTGCGCATTGCTGCCACCACCGACATGGTGATTGTGGCTTCGCTGCTGTTACTGTTCGCGTTTGGCGAGCTTAAAACAGCTTCACTGGTAATGGGATTTGTTTGCTGCGCCGGGCTGTTTGCGCTCTCTGCGCCGCTGCAAATACTGCTGCTGCAAAATGCGAAAGGCGGCGAGATGCTGGGCGCCGCAGGCGGGCAAATGGCGTTTAACCTCGGCAGCGCAATAGGCGCGTATTTCGGTGGAATGATGATTACGCTCGGCTTTAGCTGGAGCTATGTCACGCTTCCGGCAGCGATCTTATCCTTCTCAGCAATGACCTCTCTGTTGATGTACGGTTTTTTATGTGCCAAAAAGCGTCAGGCCAACGCAGGAGCGCTGGCCTGATTTCACGCTTTGCCCGCTGGTCGCGGGCACAGGAGGGGACTACACGAATTTCGCCAGTGGGTCAGCGGCGGCAAATGCGACTGCTTTGTCTGCTGCTGGCGGGTAAATCAGTTCGTTGGTGATGGCGACTTTGATCTTTTTGCCTTCCTCGCGCACGGATTTAACACGCTGTTCCCAGCCCTCGGTGTACACCGCGCCCCAGCCACCCAGATCCAGACAGGTGACGTAATTCACCTGACGGTAAGGATACGGCTCCAGATTTAACAGGCTGGCAGCTGCGTTATGTCCGGCGAATTTCCCCAGCTGGATCGCGTGCTGGCAGGTCATCAGTGCCGTGTTGCCCGCATCGTCCGTTTTGGCGTGCGCCATATCACCCGTCGCGTAAACCTCCGGATGCGCAGGGACCTGCAACGTGTCGGTGACGATAAGGCGTCCCTGAGTGTCGCGTTCCCCGTCAATTTGCAGGCTTAGGGGGTTAGCTTCTACCCCTGCCGTCCACACTACAGTCGCGCTGGCAATGCGCTCTCCGTTTTTCAGCGTCACGCCGCTGGCATCAATAGCTTCAATTTCACTGTTTAAACGCCATTCAACATCCAGCGCGTTGCTTGCTTCTTCAATGGTGTTACGCAGCGCCTCGCTGTAACGCCCGCCAATGGTTGCACCTCTTTCAACTACGATTATTTTAGTCTTTGTATCGGCGCCGAAGCGGGTGCGAAGACGAGCAGGGAGTTCCGTTGCCAGCTCAATGCCGGTAAAACCGCCGCCACACACGACCACGGTATTGCGTTCTGGGGTGGAGGGGCGCGAAACCAGCAAATCAAGATGTTGCTCGAACAGCCTGGCGGAGTCGAGTTGGTCGATATCAAATGCGTATTCAGTCAGACCGGCAATCGGCGGACGTTTAGTCTGGCTACCGGTTGCGAGGATCAGACGTTCCCAGTTGACTTCGGCAATGGCGCCGTTTGAATCGCGATACAAAACGGTTTTAGATGAGGTATCAATATGTTGTGCTTCGCCCGAAATAAAGGCAATACCCAGCTCAGCAAACAGTTCGGTCAGTGGCGCGACCATCGTCGACACGTTCTCTTCATAAAAACGTGGACGAACGCGCAGTTCCGGCACCGGGGCCAGCACGGCAATGCTGAGGCTATTATTACCTTCCAGAGCAGAAAGACGCGCGGCGCTGACCGCAGCCCACATACCGGAAAACCCACTACCCACAATTAAAATCTGCTTTTTCATACTCGATCCTTTTGTTCGTCAGGCTGTGTGTCTGACATAACTGCCACTATACTTGTCGGAGTTAACTACGACAACTTCTTTCTGAGTTAAAATTCGTTATAATGCAGCGAACAATAACCCGGAGTGAGCCATGGCGTTTTACAGTTCTGGTGTGGAATATGGCATTCATAGCCTGATGTGTATGGTGGATGCAAAAGGCAATGAGCGTGAGATGAGCGTCCGGGAGATGGCGGCCTTGCAGGGCGTACCGTACGACTATCTTGGGAAGATTTTCACTCGTTTGTCACGCGCGGGGCTGGTTATCAGCACCGAAGGCAAGGGGGGAGGATTCCGGCTGGCGCGTCCGGCAGAGCTGATCAGCGTGCTGGACGTGGCACACGCCATCGACGGCGATAAGAATATGTTCGAATGTCGGGAAGTGCGTCAGCGCCTGGCGGTATTTGATGAAACGCCACCGACCTGGGTCTGTGACGGACCGTGCGGGGTGCGATCGGTTATGGACAGCGCGCAGCAGCGGATGGAAGAGGAGTTAGGACGCCATACCATCCTGGATCTGGCGCGGAAGATGTATCGAAAAGCGCCGGACACGTTCCAGATCGAGGTTCAGGAGTGGATTTCCGATCGCCGTTCGTCTACGTGACAGGCCGGGCAGGGCAAACCCGCTACCCGGCCACCGCGGTTAAGAACGTAAATCAATCACCATACGGCCACGGATCTGGCCCTGTTCCATCTCTTTAAAGATGGCGTTGATATCTTCCAGTGGGCGCAGCGTGACTTTCGGAACCACCTTACCTTCAGCCGCAAACTGGAAGGCTTCGAGCAGATCCTGACGAGTACCCACCAGAGAGCCCACCACCTGAATCCCATCCAGGACCAGACGTGGAATATCCAGGCTCATCGCTTCCGGCGGCAGGCCAACAGCCACCACGCGGCCTCCGGCGCGAACCGCGTCAACGGCAGAGTTGAAGGCCGCTTTCGCTACCGCCGTCACCACTGCCGCATGTGCGCCGCCGGTTTTCTCCTGAATCACTTTTGCCGCATCTTCACTGCGGGAGTTCACGGTTAAGTCTGCGCCCATGCTGGCAGCGAGTTTCAACTGCTCGTCATTCACGTCAATGGCGATAACTTTCGCATTAAAGACATTTTTGGCGTATTGCAGTGCGAGGTTGCCCAGACCGCCCAGGCCATAGATCGCAATCCACTGGCCGGGTTTGATCTCAGAGACTTTTACCGCTTTGTAGGTGGTGACACCGGCGCAGGTGATGCTGCTGGCCGCCGCAGAGTCCAGCCCCTCCGGGACTTTAACCGCGTAATCCGCGGTCACGATGCACTCTTCCGCCATGCCGCCGTCGACGGAGTAACCCGCGTTTTTTACGTCACGGCACAGAGTTTCGTTGCCGGTATTACAATATTCACAGTGGCCACAGCCTTCGAAGAACCACGCCACGCTTGCACGATCGCCAACTTTCAGTGACGTGACGCCCGGACCAATCTCTTTGACAATACCAATCCCTTCATGGCCGAGGATCACCCCGGTCTTGTCGCCAAAATCGCCATTTTTAACATGGAGATCGGTATGGCAAACGCCACAGCACTCCATCTTCAGCAGCGCTTCACCATGTTTGAGCGCGCGTAAGGTTTTCTCTGTAACGTTAACCTGATGATCCTGAGTGACAACAGCAGCCTTCATGTGTTTCTCCTTTTACTAATGAGTATCTGCATAGCAGGTGTAATACCCATTAAGGATTAATACTTTGGCGCTGTAATGCAAGGCAACCGCAACATAATGTCATCAATTAATTCAGTTTCAGATTAAGAATACGGTGATCCTCTAATAATCAGTAGGGGAAAACGCTAACGTAAAAAACCCGGCGTAACGACCGCCGGGTACAGATTTATAGTTGGGCTTCTATCTCCTCAATCTCTCTTCGCCATTGCGCCTGCAACTGCGGTTTTTGGTGTTTTGGCTTGCGCGCCAAATCCTCTTCCAGCAGCATTTCCAGGGCAACCAGGCGTTCGAGCAGATCGTCAGACGCTGAAGGTGGTGCCTTCGATGCAGTCTTCGACGCCTCAGGCACCACCGGACCGGTGCTCGCACGCAGGCGCTCAAACACCGCCTCCGCATCGTGCCATTCGCTAAGCCTGCCGTCCTCAATCAGCCAGTAGCGGTTACAACTCTGGCTAATTAACTGACGATCGTGGCTCACCAGCAGCACTCCGCCTTCAAACTGTTGCAGTGTTTCCGCCAGCGCCTCTTTGCCTTCCATGTCCAGGTGGTTGGTTGGCTCATCCAGCATCAGAAGGCTATAGCGAGCAAGCGTCAGGCCGATGAACAGCAGGCGCGAACGTTCCCCACCGCTCAGCGTACTGACTTTTTGCCCGTGACGCGCCCACGGGAACCCGGCACTGATGAGGGCCATTTTACGGGTCTGCGGATCTGGCGCGAAAGGCTCCAGCGCGTCAAAGATTGTTGCCTCCTCCGAAAGCTGATTCAGCGTCTGATCGTAATAGCCTGGCGACACGCGAGGATGAAGTTTCAGGCCAGTCTCTGAAGGTTCACCTGTGAAATGCCGCCAGATAAGCTTCATCAGTGATGATTTGCCGCAGCCATTACGCCCGACGATAGCCACGCGATCGCCACTTCTAAGCCGCGCAATGTCGACGTGAAACAGCTCAGACAGGCCAGGCTCAGGCGCTACGCTTAGGTTTTCCATCTCCAGTAGCCGGTCTGCCCGCAGGGCGTCACCGCGCAGGGTTAATGTCCACGGACTGCCTGCGGTGAGCTCTGTCTGACTCTCCTTAAGCCGTTCGACCTGCTTTTCCATCTGTTTGGCTTTGCGGGCCAGATCTTCGTTATCGTAGACCTTGCCCCAGGTGGCCAGCCGTCTGGCACTGGCGGTTACGCGGTCAATCTCCTTTTGCTCCGCCTTATGCCGCAGCGCATCACTTTCGTCTTTGGCTACCAGCGCCTGACGCGCGGCGGTGCAGGGAAGGGCGAAGTAGTGCAACATCTTATCGCGCAGGATCCAGCTGCCGTTGGTGACGGCATCCAATAGTTGCCTGTCGTGTGAGACCAGCACAAAGCTGCCGGACCAGTTCTGTAAAAACTGTTCCAGCCAGAGCAGGGTCGGCAAATCGAGGTGGTTACTCGGTTCGTCCAGCAGTAACAGATCTGGATCGCCGATCAGCGCGCGCGCCAGCAGGAGACGCGTGTGCTGCCCGCCGCTCAGCGTTGCCGACGTTAAGGCCATGTCCTGCGGTGTAAAGCCCATACCCGCCAGCAGCGTTTCAGCTTTCCAGTGCAGACTCTCGCGTTCAGTCGCGGGCAGTTGCGCCAGCACGGCATCCAGCATGGTCAGGGGATAAATGGCTTCTGGCAGGTGTTGCTCAACGCGCGCCATCAGACAGTATCCGGCCAATGCGACGGTTCCGGCAGCAGGGGAGTCTGTGCCGTCCAACACCTTCAGCAACGTACTTTTGCCGCAGCCGTTGTCGCCCAGCAGGCCAATACGGTCGCCTTTTTTCAGCGTAAAGGAGAGGGAGTCGAACAGCGTGCCAAACGCCGTATCAACACGTAAAGATTGTGCAGTGAGTAAAGTGCTCATTGTTGCTTACCCAAGAGTTACAGGCATGTTTATGCCTCGTCAAACATCGCTGACGATAACTCAGTAAGCCCGAGAGAAGGGATTTCAGGGGTTGGTGTCTTCGCTCAAGCGGAAGTTATCGCAGCACGATACCGATAACGCTTGAGCTGGTGCGATCACCAAATGTATGTGAAACATTGAAAATTTCACAGTACAGCATAATTGGCCTCCTTATAAGTTAAGTGATTATTAGTAACCATCACTATACAACATTTTCATAGAATGGACATACTACTGCGGCAAAAAGCGATATCTTCGGTTGCGGATACAGAACTAAGCGCGTGATGTGATAAAAGGAAGGGCAGCGTCGCTGCCCAGAATCATCTTTTTCGTATAAGCAAATACAGGGATAGCGTGATTACAGACGCAATGAATATGGCCATGCCGAAGAAAACATACAAAACAAAATCCATTATCCTTTCGTCGCCATATATTCCAAAAAGCTCCACAAAATCGTACTGCGTTTCTGGTGGAACAATCTTGTAGAGTGTGAACATTGATAGAAACACGGCTATACACCACAACAACACAAGGAATGCCGCCTTCATTAATAGACCTGCACAACGCCATGTGCAATCATGCAGTTTCCCAATTGCTGCCCTCCAGTTCGAAGTAAGGCTGATGCCAGAATCTTAAAATCGCTCTGACTATAAAGTGTAATACAACCCTTACTTATGCCAGATGGCCCGATAGGGTGTAACCGGAATTCACCTCGCCTTACGCCTTTCACAAAAGTCTCATCATTTATCAATCCGTCATCGCGATATAATGCAAACCATTCGTTCCGATTCGAACCGGTGAAAAATGCGTTAACACTATCCTTAGTTTGAGTATACCAACCCCCTAATCCACGTAAAAGTATGTAATAGCGACCAGGTGGGAGTGGGCCGATATCAGGTATATTTGCGCTTTCTGCACGGTTCGTCGCGTCACCATTCCCTGAAAATGCAGGAAAAAAGCCAACTCCGGGCACAGACAAAGTAGCGTACGTACCTCCGTTGAGGTGGAAAAAGCACTGTAGGAGATTCATGATCTGTCATTCCAGGAATCAGCAAAGATGATATTACCGTCACAGTGTCGCCATGTAATCTTCTCGTAACGGAGGGAAATATTTTCTAAATGATTATGTTTTTCCATTGCTGGATTTTTTACGTCATGCATCACCGGGCATATTGAGACCTCTTGACCAGCATCATTGATTTTGTACCACTTAAACTCGGCACTTTTTAGCGTTTGGCCTTTTGCTACAGCCTTGTATAAGTAAGGGCTGGAACTGTCGAACTCCTTTTCAAAAACCAGAGCGCTATGCATGCGCGTACCCGTGATTTTTCCTGTCATATTATCTGTCGGTAGATGCAGTCCATGACCGAATCCTAATACTTCAATACTGCCCTCGCGATATTGCACATCAACCGCGCCTTTGATATCTGCGCCGCCGTCATCTTTCAGCCATAGATATGCAGGGATTGCCATTTCAAAACTCCTTTTTCAATAAATGAATTTAGTGATGCAAAACGTTACTAAACTCTTAAGAAAAACTATTTGTTAGGCAAGAAGTGTTATGTGAAATTTATATATTTTAAAAGAATATAGATTTTTGATTAGGTATGCATTTTTCAAATGATCGATCCTGCTGCATTTTAAAGCCAAATTATCATGAGTGACTTTCAACAAAGCATTTATAGGCAGGATTAAGGGAATTAGAGGAAAAAGGGAGAAGGGACTTCACGTTCCCTCTCCCTTGTGAAGAGAGGGAACGTTCAAAACTCCGATTTAAATCGAAGTACGACGATAGCTACGGTATTCCGGCATCCAGAAGTTATCATCAATCGCCTGCTGCAACGCATCGGCAGAGGTTTTCACCGCGACGCCTTGCTGCTGCGCCATTTTGCCTACCGCGAAGGCAATTGCGCGGGACACTTTGTGAATGTCTTTCAGCTCCGGCAGTACCAGGCCTTCACCGTTATTCACCAGCGGAGAGTGACCTGCCAGCGTTTCGCTCGCGGACATCAGCATTTCGTCGGTGATGCGGGACGCGCCGGAGGCGATAACTCCCAGACCAATACCCGGGAAGATATAGGAGTTATTGCACTGCGCGATGGGGTAGAGTTTGTCCTTCCACACCACCGGATCAAACGGACTGCCGGTTGCGACCAGTGCCTTACCTTCGGTCCAGGCGATGATGTCCTGCGGCGTTGCCTCCACGCGTGAAGTCGGGTTAGACAGCGGCATCACGATAGGGCGTTCACAGTGCTTGTGCATCTCGCGAATAATCTCCTCCGTGAAGAGGCCGGTCTGCCCGGACACGCCGATCAGAATGTCCGGCTTCACGTTGCGCACCACGTCAAGAAGCGAGAGCACTTCGTTATCTGTATCCCAGTTTTTCAGGTTTTCGCGCTTCTGCACCAGTTTGGTCTGGAACGGGAGCAGGTTTGGCATGCCGTCGGTCAGCAGGCCAAAACGGTCCACCATAAAGACGCGGGAGCGGGCCAGCTCTTCGCTTAAGCCTTCGCGCTGGGTCTGGGCAATAATTTGCTCGGCGATGCCGCAGCCCGCGGAGCCTGCACCCAGGAAGACAATTTTCTGATAGCTGAGCTGGCTGCCTGCCGCACGGCTCGCAGCAATCAGCGTACCGACGGTCACTGCCGCAGTGCCCTGAATGTCATCGTTGAACGAGCAGATCTCATCGCGGTAGCGGTTCAGCAGCGGCATGGCGTTTTTCTGTGCGAAGTCTTCGAACTGCAACAGCACGTCAGGCCAGCGGTGCTTCACGGCCTGGATGAAATCATCCACAAACTGATAGTACTCGTCGTCGGTAATGCGCGGGTGACGCCAGCCCATGTACAGCGGATCGTTCAACAGTTGCTGGTTATTGGTCCCCACGTCAAGTACCACCGGCAGGGTGTAGGCCGGGCTGATCCCGCCGCAGGCGGTATACAGCGAGAGCTTACCGATGGGGATCCCCATCCCGCCAATGCCCTGGTCACCGAGGCCCAGAATACGTTCGCCATCGGTCACCACGATCACCTTGATGTTGTGGTTAGGCACGTTTTGCAGAATGTCATCCATGTTGTGACGGTTCTGATAAGAGATGAACACACCGCGGGAACGACGGTAGATCTCTGAGAAGCGTTCACACGCCGCGCCGACGGTGGGGGTGTAAATGACGGGCATCATCTCTTCAAGATGGTTCTGCACGAGGCGGTAGAAGAGGGTTTCGTTGGTGTCCTGAATATTACGCAGGTAGATGTGTTTATCGATTTCGGTTTTAAAGCCCTGATACTGGATCCAGGCACGTTCTGCCTGTTCTTCAATGGTTTCAACCACTTCAGGCAGCAGGCCCAGCAGGTTAAAGCTGCTGCGCTCTTCCATGCTAAAGGCGCTGCCTTTGTTCAGAAGGGGGAACTCCAGTAAAACCGGACCGGCGTAAGGAATATAAAGGGAACGATGTTTTTTCAGTTTGTTGTCCATGTCACTCACTCTTTTTAAGAAGATCCGTCCCTGACACTGCTGTTTGTCATCTTTCTGGCCTGTGCTACGGGGTGCGGTCGGTTGGTATTATAAAGGAGCTGAATATTAATTACCGCAACACATAAACAAAAACACCATCGGGATTACCGATGGTGTTGTGAATTTCGTGCCGGAACTTACTTGCCGGAAGGGCGTTTCCTGCCGGTGGCGTGGGTAACTTGCGTTTCGCTACCCTCCTCAATAACCACTTTACGCTGGTTAGAAAGCTTGTAGTTCAGTCCCAGAATAT
The DNA here is from genome assembly GCF_001729745.1 of Enterobacter hormaechei subsp. hoffmannii. Lineage (GTDB taxonomy): Bacteria > Pseudomonadota > Gammaproteobacteria > Enterobacterales > Enterobacteriaceae > Enterobacter > Enterobacter intestinihominis. The sequence continues at coordinate 2,245,740 of NZ_CP017186.1, read as the reverse complement.
GGCGTGCCTGACGGTTCGATTTCATGTTAACTCCTCAATCCTGTTGATAGTTTTAAGGACAAGCTTGCTTACGCAAACGAAATGTAATCCCTTAGGTTGCAGATCCAGCTTAGCAGGTTTTTACAGAGGTGCGTTTCGCCCACTAACCACATAGTTGATGGTTTGCTGGTAGATGTCACTGAGGATGTCATTGTCCGTGGCTTCCACCCACTTGGTCAGTTCCATCAAAATGTCATCTTCAGTAACAACACCGTGCTCGGCGTGAAGACCTTGTGCGATCGCGTTAACAAGTTCCGGTTGTGCTGCTGTGGTATGTGCCGGGTAATAAGTAAACATGCTGCCTCCGTGTCGTTGTCTGTTTAATGTTACGGCGTGCAAAATCGTAATTCACATTCAGATTGGCAAATATTTTTGCCGTTGTGGTTCAGATTCGTCCTGGAATTAAAAATAACATCTCCCGTAGCACAGAAATAAAACTCAGGGTTTCCAGCGGCGTAAATTCGTGGTTTTTTCATAAGGCATGGGCGTCGGCCAGGAGATCAATTCCACAATGCTGCCCCAGGGGGTTTGACCATAGCAGAAAGCATTGCCTTCACCTTGCTCATCCGGAAAGCTAAGCGGCTTCGGCGCGGTGAACATCTCGCCGCCGGCGGCGGTGAAAGCCGCGATGGCACTATCAAAATCATCAACATAAACAGCAAAATGCTGAAGTCCAAAGTCGCTGGCGCGAGCGGGCATTCCCTGTTCAGGGCCATGCATTTCGAAAAGTTCTATGCCGGGTCCGTGCGGCATAACAAGCATGCGAATGGCATGAATTTTAGTGCCGGGAAATAATTTTAAGGTTTGCTGCTGGGCGGGCTGATCGATATTATCGGTTTCTGCATCGACAGAATGATATAAAACCTGTGCGCCGAAAGCGCGTTCAAAAAATAGGGTGGCTTTTTCAATGTCGGGCACCGTAATACCGATATGGTCAATACCCCTTACTGATGATGTCATAGTAAACTCCTGCTATAAAAAATTTAAATATAGCAGGAGATAATCAGCTTATTACCACTTCATTTCGCCGGTATTCACTTTGGCACTCAGTTCCAGCGAACTGGCTTCCGCCAGGTTCGGCCACTGTTTTTTCATCGCGATGATGACGTCGGTAGACGCTTTATGTGTCGTGAGGGCCTGTTCAAACTGCTGTAGATAGCGACGGGTAAAGTCGATAGCGCCGGTACCCGCTGGCGGTGTCCCAAGGTAGTGGCCCGGAATAACGCGTTCGGGCTTAAGGGCAGCCATGCTATCCAGCGTCTGCTGCCACTGTTTACGGCTTTCCGGCGTTTGGGTATCCGCCGTCCAGACGTGAATGCCCCATGAGACGCCCGTGCCGCCGAGGATGGTTTTGGCGGATGGGATCCAGACGTACGCCGCATAGCTTTCAGGCTCTTCAATGCTTACTCTCTCACCGTCAATCATAAAGGTGGTTGAGGCAAGCACTTGCGGCACGTAGAGCTGCGTCGGCGCGCCATCTTTCATCTGTGGCCCCCAGAAGGCGAGCTTCGCGTCTTTTGTGGCCCTGATATGGTCCACCACCTGTTGCGTGGCGACAACTTTGGCATTAGGGAAGGCTTTCATCAGCGGTTGCAGGCCGAAATAGAAATCCGGATCGCCGGAAGTAATCACGATTTTGTTCAGCGTTTTACCGCTGTGGCGAATTTTTTCGACCAGCGCTTCGCCATCTTTCACGCTGAACTGGGCGTCAAACAGTACCGCCTCTTTCGGACCAGATACCAGCGTGGAAGAAACGGCAAAAATGCCTTTTTCCTGCGGGTTATACGTATCAACGGTCAACGGAGCGGCAAAGACGGCCGGAGTGAAAAGGGTTGTCAACAAAGCAAGGCGGGCGATAGTCATGGTCATATCTCTGTTCTTCAGGAAAGTCTCTATTGTACGGATCTCTGCATTTGCCAGAATTCCTGAAACAGGAGATGCTTAGTTTCATAGATCGAGCAAATGGAGGTCAAAATGGATCGCGTTATTGCCGCCCAGGTGTACAACCGCATCTGTGAGCTGGGGAGTTTAAGCGCGGCGGCTCGGGCGCTGGGGATCTCCCGTCCGATGGTGAGCCGTTATCTGGAGCAGATGGAGAAGTGGGCTGGGGCGCGGCTGGTTAACCGCTCCACCCGCAAGCTGACGCTGACGGCAGCGGGGGAGAAGGTCCTGCAAAAGACGCGCACGCTATCGCAAATTTCTCAGGAAATTGAAGATCAGTCAGTGAAGGATTTACCCTCAGGCACGCTTCGCGTCGCCTGCGCGCATTTTACCGCGATGCAGATTATCGCTCCGGTGCTGCCCGAACTGTTGCAGCGTTACCCTCAACTGCGCATTGAGCTGGATGTTAACAACCATCCGGTGAGCCTGGTGGGCGAGCGAATTGACGTGGCGATCCGCATCACCGATAACCCCGAACCGGGTATGATCGCTCGCCGATTGGGAGAGTGTCGGTCCGTGCTTTGCGCCTCGCCGCACTACCTTGCAAGCCGGAGCGTTCCAGAGGAGCTGGAAGACTTAGCCCGGCACAACTGCCTGCATTACAGCTTTTTTGCCGGTCAGTCGTGGCGTTTTTTAACGCCGGCAGGGGAGCCGGTCACGACGGCGGTCAGCGGCAATCTCAGCGCCAGCATCTCATCTCTGCTGATGGAGGCGGCGATAAATCACTGTGGTATTGCCATGCTGCCCGAGCGCGAGGCCGACGCGGCGCTACGGCAGGGAAGCCTGGTGCCGGTGCTCAGCGCCTATACGCCAAAACCGATCGGCATTTTTGGTATTTATCAGTCGCGAGACTATCAGCCTGCGGCGCAGCGTGTGTTCCTCGACGCGCTGGCAAACCACCTTGCCACGCGATCGGACTAGTCTGTCTTCCCTGCAAAATAGATTATGCGTCCTATACTTATCCCTTTGTAAGCCAAAAGGAGAGCAAGAATGACGATTCATAAGCACGGTTCAGCACACTGGTCTGGCGACATCAAGCGCGGCAAAGGGACGGTATCGACCGAAAGTGGCGTCCTTAACCAGCAACCTTACGGCTTTAACACCCGCTTCGAGGGCGAGAAAGGGACTAACCCGGAAGAGCTGATTGGCGCAGCGCACGCGGCCTGTTTCTCTATGGCCCTGTCGCTAATGCTGGGCGAAGCGGGTTATACCGCCGATTCCATCGATACCACGGCGGATGTCTCGCTGGATAAAACCGACAGCGGTTTTGCCATCAGCAAAGTCGCGCTGCAAAGCAAGGTGACGGTACCGGGTATCGATCCGCAGCAGTTCGACGGCATTATCCAGAAAGCCAAGGCCGGTTGCCCGGTCTCGCAGCTGTTGAAAGCGGAAATCACGCTGGATTACAAACTGAACTGATATCGGGCCGGGCGCATGCCCGGCTCATTTTTAACGGTTACGCCAGCAGCGCACGCTTCGGCTTGCGGAAGAGGGCTGGAGCTGTTGCGGCTGTTCACATCCCTGCGTCGCCAGCGAACAGCGGTCGCGGAAATAGCACCCAACGGGCAGGTGGCGATTACCCGGAAGATCGGTTTTTCGCAACGCCAGATCCTCATCCAGCGGTTCTCCGGTCCGGGGAACGGAGTCAAGTAGCAGCTGCGTATAAGGATGGCGCGGCTGACCCAGCACCTGGTTCGCCGGACCCAGTTCCACGATTTGCCCCAGATACATTACCGCCACCCGGTCGCTCATGTGCCGGACCACCGAGACGTTGTGCGAGATCAGCACGTAGGTCAGATTTCGCTGCTGTTGCAGGGCAACCAGCAAATTGAGGATCTGTGCCTGGACGGAAATATCCAGCGCGCTGGTGGGTTCATCCAGCACGATGATGTCCGGATCCGAAGAGAGCGCCCGGGCAATAGCGATTCGCTGGCGCTGTCCGCCCGAAAACGCATGCGGCAGGCGGTCAAGATATTCCGCTCGAATCCCAACCTGCTGCGCCAGCGTTTCAGCCAACTGACGACGCTCCCGTTCGCTGCGACGTTGCTGTATCCACACCGGCTCGGTGATGGTGCGCCAGACGGGTAAACGTGGATCAAGGGACGAGAGCGGGTCCTGAAATACCATCTGCATACCACCCGCCGCATTCGCGCGCTGACAGGCCCCGGTACTCGGTTTGAGCATGCCCATCAGCAGCTGCGCCAGCGTGCTCTTTCCACAGCCGGATTCCCCCACAACGCCCAGCGTTTCGCCGCGATGGATCCGGAGATCCATGCCGTTAAGGGCGTGTACCTGTTCCGTCACGCGCCCCAGCCAGTTTTTGCGCGCAGGAAAATTCACATGCACGCTATCCAGTTCCAGCAGTACCTCAGACATGGCGTCTCTCCTGTTGTGGGTACCAGCAGGCAGCCTGCTGGCCTTCTGCGCCCGTGGAAATTAAGCGCGGCGTTTCGCTGCATTTCGCCCCGGCAGCAAAACAGCGTTCGCGAAAAGCACATCCGCGCGGGAGGTGGCTGAGGTTAGGTACCGTGCCGGGAATGGCCGGGAGGATCTCGCGCGGTTTACCATTTTCCGGGGCACACCGCAGCAGGCCAATCGAATAGGGGTGCACAGGATGGTGGATCAAGGTCTGCGTGCTGCCGCTTTCGATCACGCTGCCCGCGTACATAACGTACATCCGGTCACAAAGCTGCGACACCACCGCCATATCGTGACTGATAAACAGCACCGACGTTCCGCTGGCGCGCGCTTTATGTTTCAGCAGACGCAGCACCTGAAGCTGGACGGTCACATCCAGCGCGGTAGTGGGTTCATCAGCGATGATCAGCTCCGGCTCGCAGGAGAAGGCAAGGGCGATCATTACCCGCTGGCGCATACCGCCGGAAAGCTCAAACGGATAGCGATCCATTACCTGCGCCGCATCCGGGATTTGCATCTCACCCAGCAGGGAGATCGCCTTCTGCTGCGCGTCGCGGCGGGAAAGCGACTGATGCTGGCGGATCACCTCCACCATCTGCCTGCCAATCCGGCGCGTGGGGTTAAGCGCCGTCATCGGCTCCTGAAAAATCATCGCCACCCTGGCGCCGCGCCACTGACGAAGCTGTTTTTCCGACGCGTTCAGCACATCTTCCCCGAGCAGCGTGACCCGGCCATGGTGAACATGGTAGCTGCCTTCCGGCAGCAGGCGCATCGCCAGCATCGCGGTGACCGATTTTCCCGAGCCGGATTCGCCCACCACGCCGACAATTTCACCCCGGCCAATCTCCAGCGAGACGTGGTTGAGCGCGTGGACGTCACCGCGAAAAATGGGGAAGCTCAGGTGCAAATCTTCAATCGATAATACGGAATCACTCATGACTGCTTCCCTCCTGATTTGGGATCCAGCAGGTCGCGAAGACCATCGCCAAACAGATTAAAGCCAACCGCCGTGATCAAAATTGCCGCCCCCGGAAACGCGCAGTACCACCACTGGTCAAGCACGTAGTTACGCCCCACGGCCACCATTGCCCCCCATTCGGCGGTCGGCTGCTGCGCGCCTAATCCAATAAAGCCCAGCGTGGCGGCCATCAGAATGGCGCTGCCGATATCCAGCGACGCTTGTACGATCAGCGGCGGCAGGGCGTTACGCAGGATATGCCAGCTGATCAGGTGCCAGCGCGATGCGCCAAAGGTGCGGGCGGCCAGCACGTAGGTGAACTGGCGCACCACCAGCGTTTGCCCGCGTGCCAGCCGCACGTAAAACGGAATGCGTACAATCGCAATCGCCAGCATCGCGTTAAACAGGCTTGGGCCGAGCGCGGCGGCCAGGGCCATCGTCAGCACCAGCGAGGGGATGGAGAGCATAATGTCCATGATGCGCATAATGATGGCGTCGCCGCGCCCGCCAAGTACGCCGGACAAACAGCCGAGCAGCGAACCGATGCCGCCCGCAATCACCACCACCGCCAGCCCCGCTGTGATGGACTGCTGGCTGCCCACCAGCACGCGGCTGAACAGATCCCGGCCCACCTCATCGGTGCCAAACCAGTGCTGGGCTGACGGTGCCTGCAAGCGCGCGGTCAGATCCAGCGCGTTCGGATCGTGCGGGACTATCCACGGCGAGACCACCATCATCAGCAGCATCACGATCATAATGACCCCGCCGATCAGCGTGAGCGGGCTTTTGCGTAACATCCAGAACAGCTTTGCCCAGTTGATGCGCTGTTTAGCGGTGCTGACAGGGACGGGCGTTTCCTGAGTTAACATCATTCGGCACCTCCGCGCCCAATTCGCGGGTCGATCCACAGATACAGCAGATCCACCACCAGATTAACTAAGACATAGGCCAGCGATACCACGACCGCGAAGCCCATGACGGCAGGGAAATCCAGCGCCTGAATGGAGGTCACCACCCAGGCTCCCATTCCCGGCCAGGCAAACACGGTTTCGGTAAGGACGGCCCCGTACAGCAGATCGCCCAGCGCCAGCCCGAGCACGGTAATGGAGGGGATCATGGCGTTGGGTAAGGCGTAGCGCAGGACGATGTACCAGCCCGGCAACCCGCTCGCGCGGGCGGTACGAATATAATCCTCGCTCAGTTGCTCAAGCATCGCGGAACGTACCTGACGCGCCACAATACCCAGATGCACAAAGGCCAGGGTCAGGGAGGGTAAAATCAGGTGCTGCAGGGCGTTGAAAAACACCTCGCCGTTGCCTTCCAGCAGAGCGTCCAGCAGATAAAAACCGGTAACGTGGGCGGGCGGATCGAGCCAGTCGTCCAGCCTGCCGCCGCCGGGCAGAATTTGCAGTTGCCCGTAGAACAGAACGATAACTCCCAGTCCCAGCCAGAAGGCAGGCGTCGAGATGCCCGTCATCGCCATCAGTCGCACCAGGTGATCCAGCCAGCGGTTACGGTACACCGCCGATAAAATGCCCAGCGGCACGCCAATCACCAGCGCCAGCAGCAGGGAGCAAAAGGCAAGCTCCAGCGTGGCGGGGAAAAAAGCTTTCAAATCTTCCGCAACGGGGCGACCGGTGCGAATAGACGTGCCCAGATCGCCATGTGCCAGCGCCTCAACGTAGCGGCCAAACTGAATATAGAGTGGTTGATCCAGCCCCAGTTGCTGGCGGATGCCCTGCACGATTTCATCGCTGGCGCGATCACCGGCCAGCAGGCGGGCCGGATCGCCGGGGATCAGGTGTGAAATAATAAAAGTAATAATACAGACACCGGCTACCACCAGGATTAATCCCCAGCAGCGCTGGCGCACAATGCTCCAGAACGTCATACACTTCCCCCCGGCGTGGGCCGTTACTTACTCATGGTGGCGATGTTAAAGACCTGCTCAAGCATCGGATTAAAGGTGAAGCCTTTGACCTCTTTGTTCATCGCCAGCTGGTAGTTCTTCTGGAACAGATAAACGTAAGCCGCCTCGTCAATCACCACTTTCTGCGCCTGCTGGTAATCTTTGGTGCGTTCCGCCTGATCGGTGGTTTTCAGTGCCGCCTGCAACAGCGCATCGACCTCTTTGTTCTCATAGAATGAGCGGTTCCCCGGCAGCCCTTTTTTGTCCGATTCGAACCAGTAGTTCATGAACATGTACGGGTCAGCGAAGTCCGGGCTCCAGTTACCAATCGCAATGTCATAATCACCTTTGCCGACGCGGTCGCGCATGGTGGCGTTCGCCAGTTTCTCGAGCTTGACGTTAATCCCCAGCTTGCCCAGGCTCGCCTGCGTGGAGAGGGCGATAGGCTCCCAGTTCGGGTCGTTATCGGAATAGAGGAAAGTCAGGCTGGCAGGTTTATCTTTGACTTTCTCCAGCGCCGCTTTGGCTTTGGCCTCGTCAAAGCTGTACTGCATGGCGTTCGTATCGAAGCCCCACATGCCCTCCGGGATCGGGCCGCGCATCTGCTTGCCGTTCCCGCTGAGAATGCCTTCCACCATCCCCTGGTAATCGGTCGCCCAGGAGACCGCGCGGCGCAAATCCACCTGATTCATCGGAGGCTTACTGTTGTTCAGATAGAGGTAGGTCACCCGCAGGGACGGGTATTCCGCCACGGCCACTTTGCCTTCCTGCTTCAGAGCAGCAAGCTGATCCACCGGCAGGGCGTCGGCGATATCCAGATCGCCACGGGAAAGTTGCAGGCGACGCGAGGCGCTTTCACCGATAATCTTCACCGAGACGCGCTTAAAGTGCGGCTTTTCACCTGGCCAGTGTGGGTTGGGCACCATCACCAGCTGTTGACCTTTCCGCCAGCTTTTCAGCATAAACGGTCCGGAACCCGCGGTGTTTTGCGCCAGGAAACCGCGTGCGTCGTCGGCGGCATTGGCCTTCAGCACCGCCGGGTTGACGATCGACGCGCCGTCATTGGCCAGCGTGTAGAGGAACGGGGCAAACGGCTGGCTGAGGGTGAATTTCACCGTATGCTCATCCACCACGTCCACTTTCAAATCTTTCGGGAACGCTTCGGAAGGTCCCTGGTTGATTTTAAGCAGACGTTCAAACGACAGCTTGACCGCTTCGGCGGTCACCGGCGTGCCGTCGGAGAATTTTGCATTATCTGCCAGGGTGAACGTCCACGCTTTCTGGTCGTCTGACGCCTTCCAGCCCGTCGACAGATCGCCTTCCACCTCCGTGGTGCCAGGCTTGTATTTCACCAGACGCTGGTACGAGGGGTAGGTCACCGTCCAGTCGTTGTTATCGATAGTGACCGCCGGATCCAGCGTTTGCGGATCGGCAGCTTTCCCTATCACCAGCATATCTTTTGGCACCGCCGCCAGCGCGGGAAGGGTGCTCAGGGCGAGCGTAGCGGCAATCAGGGTAGTAAGCAGCGTTGTTTTCATGGCCGGGCTCCAGAATTACAGTGAGTGTGTGGTCGGATAACAGGCGAACTGGTCATCTAACAGCGGATAGCTGGCGGCGTTCGGCAGCTCGAAATGCCACCACTCGCTGCTGATGCCCACAAAACCGCCGCCGTACATAACGGCGTTCAGGAGCAGACGATTTCGCTGCGCCTCGGGCGAAACGGAAGGGTGCCAGGCATGAGAACGGTCGTGCATTTCGTCAAACCCGGCGCCCATATCCAGCACGTTGTCGTGTTCATCCATCAGCGTGACGTCAATGGCAGTGCCCCGGCTGTGGTTCGAGCCAATCGCGACATCCACCACGTATTCCGGATTGGGGCAGGCATCCCAGAGTTGCGCCTGTGCCTGCTGCGGGCGATAGGCGTCGTAGACCACCAGCTTCAGACCGGCCAGCGCGGCGATACTGATCGCTTTCGCCAGCGCGGTGGCGGCATCAGTGTGCAGCAGGCACGCGGCGTGCTGATAGATCGGGCGGCCGGTAATGTTATCGGCGGTCGAGTATTTCAGATCGATATGCAGCGTAGGAAAAGTTTTCGCCACATCAATCAGTTGACTCTCTTCAGGCATAGCTCCGCTCCTTTAGCGTTCAAATTGACCAAATTCTTGTTGTAGTTGTCGGTTGATTGCCAGACGTTCCGGCAGCGCTTCCCCCAGCGCCTCCACGACGCCCGACAGCAGCAGGTTGAACAGACAGCTCACCGGCGCCAGCGAGTCCCAGAAATGGCCGGTATCGGTCTTCACCTGGAGTAAATCAATCGGGTAATCCCGCGCCCACGGGCACCAGATATCGGTGATCAGCGCCATCGCCAGGCCTTTTTCGCTCGCCACGCGGCAGTACTGGCGGGCAATGGCGGAGTAGGCGCGGGTATCGGTCAGCACGATATACGGGTTAGCAAAGCCGGAGTTAAGCGACTCCACCCAGCTACCGGAGAGCCCTTCGGAATAGCTTACCCGCGGGCGCAGATACTCCAGATGGCTGAAGAACGCATTGGCGATCCCGCGCGTGGACTGGATCCCCAGCACGAAGACGGCGTCGGCATGGGAAAGTTGCTGGACCACCTGCCTGAACGTTTCGCTTTGCGCCAGCTGGTAGACATGGGCAATGGCGTCCACCTCCAGTGACAGGGAGTGCTGAAGGCGATCCGACAGCGGCTGTTGCTGTTTCCAGGAGTCCAGACGCTCGTTTATGCCCCAGGGCTGATGGGGATCGCGCAGGCTTTTTTTGGCGTCATCAAGGTTGCGATAGCCCAGCTTGCGCAGAAAGCGTCCGACGGTGATCCCGCTGGTGGCCGTGGCCAGCGCCACGCTCTCAGCCGTTTCAAAGGGGATCTGCCCGACGTGCGCCAGCATCCAGCTTGCCACCCGCTTTTCGCTCGGGGTGAGCTGGCTGAAGGTCGCTTCGATACGGCTCAACACCTCAGGTTTGGTCGTCATACCGCCTCGCTGTTAACTGGCTGTCAAAGGCCGGGTTTCTGTTATCGGATTAACAATGCAGGACGCGTGCCATGTTCACATTGCGGCGAAAACGCGCTGTGCAGCACAGTTAATGCAATATTTGTTTAACAGATGCTCAACATTTGTGCAGCGTAGTTCACTTTTGGTGCAGTGTCCGGCCTGAGCGATATCTATTTGGTGAATACGACAGCCTCTTCACATTTTTTGGTATGATGAAAGCTCTGTGGATAAGAGAGGGAGCCTTACATGGCGAATTTGCCCTGGCGGGTCAGCGTGCGCCTGATGGCTCTCGCAAAAAAAATAGCGATGGTCATCGGGATCATTGTGCTCGTTCTGCTGGCGGTGCGGGTTTATCTTTCGCAGCAGGGGCCGGCTCTGCATCACTGGCATACCTGGCGGGCTGACGAAATGTCCGTGCAGGAGATGGATAACGCGACCTTCGCAGCCTATGTCGCGCGGGAAAACGCCATCTTCACCGCTCTTGATGCTGAGGTGACGGCGAAAGTCACCCCCGCAGAGCGCACGCCGCTGAACCGCTATTACCGTCAGAGCCTGGTGTGGCCAGGACACTTTACTCCGGATGCAAACCGGTCGTTTGTGCTGATGCCTGCCGGAAAGCCGCGCGGGGCGGTAGTGTTGTTGCACGGTCTGACGGATTCGCCCTACAGCGTCAGGCGTCTGGCCGTGAATTATCAAAAGCACGGCTTTGTGGCCGTAGTGCCTCGTTTGCCCGGACACGGCACGGCGCCGGGCGCGTTGACAGACGTTGACTGGGAGGCGTGGCTGGCAGCTACGCGCCTTGCGGTTCGTGAAGCAACACGCCTGACGGGGAACGATCTCACCCTGCACCTGGTGGGCTATTCCAACGGCGGTGCGCTGGCGATGAAATACGCCCTCGACGCCCTTGATGCGCCTGAACTGCGTAAACCTCAGCAGATCGTGTTGCTCTCACCGATGATTGGCGTCACGGCGTTTGCGCGCTTTGCCGGATTCGCCGGGCTACCGGCTATGTTACCGGCGTTTGCCAAAGCCGCGTGGCTCAACATTTCGCCGGAATATAATCCTTATAAATACAATTCGTTCCCGGTGAATGCGGCACGTCAGTCCTGGCTGCTTACCCGGGCGCTGCATGAGCAGATACACCGCGATGTTCATGATCACAAACTGGCGCAGCTCCCGCCGGTACTGGCGTTTCAGTCGGTCATGGATTCAACGGTCAGTACCCGCGCCGTAGTCAGCGGGCTGTTTGACCAGCTTCCGGCAAATGGCAGCGAACTGGTGGTATTTGACATCAATCAGGCCGGGAGTTTCCGTCCACTGTTCAGGCCATCATCCTGGACGGCGGTGGCTGACCTGCTGCCCGAGGCGAAAAGACGTTACAGTGTCACAATCGTGACCAATGCCAGCCCCGACAGGTTTGATATGGTGGCAAAGACAACGCCAGCGGGCAGCACCCGGGAAACGGTGACGCCGCTGTCGGTCTCGTATCCGCAGGAAGTTTATTCCCTGTCGCATATTGCCATTCCGTTCCCGCCTGAAGACGATCTGTATGGCCGCCATCCTGAGGTGAAAAACCGCTATGGAATCAGTCTCGGGACGATAGCCCTGTGGGGAGAAACCTCAGTTCTGAGCGTCGGTAAAGATGCGTTAATGCGCGTAACGTCGAATCCTTTCTACGACTATATGCAGACGCGGATCGACAGCCGTCTCGGGGAGAATCAACCCCGAAGTGGAATAGACTAGGCCACCCCAGGGAACTATGTTAAACAGTACCGTTCAGGCGTATACCCCATACCGGACCCCGTTTCTGTGCTGACAACTCTCATTTATCGAAGCCAGCTGAGCTTAACCTGCACCTCCGCAGCGTTAAGCTCGCTGGTTGAAAAGGCCAGGATCCGTAATACGGAGCAGGGCATCTCAGGCATTCTTCTCTCCAGTGGACGTGACGTTCTGCAAATTCTCGAAGGCACGGAACAGAGCGTCGTCGCGCTTTTTAACATCATCCGTGCGGACAACCGGCATACCGGCGTGGTGGAGCTGATGCGCGATTACGGTCCGCGCCGACGTTTCGAAGACGTGGGAATGCTGCTGTTTAACATGGACGTTCAGACCCCGAAAGCGGTTCTGGCATCGGTTCTGCATTACAGCAAGCTGGAAAGCTACCTGACTTCTGAGGATCGGGTCTTCAAATTTATTCAGACCTTTATCGCCGGCAAAACCGCTATCCCACCCGCTTTGGACTATGAGCCTGATAAATGGACGCTTTCGCGAGAGCGCGCGCCGTTTGGTAAAGGGTTAGGTCTGCTGGCGGGACAGCCCTGCCAGTTTGCGCTGCAACCCATTGTCGAGCCGTCCGAAGGCAAAATCAGTTCTCTCGAAGCGCTTATACGCGGAAACGACGGCGGCAGCCCGGAGCATTTTTTCCGTAGTCTCGATCGTGAAAAGATATACGAAGTCGATCTGCATACCAAAGCCTGGACCTTTGCGCTGGCGCAAAAGCTGGGCATCTGCAGCCACAAACTGGCGGTGAACCTGCTGCCAATGTCGCTGGTTAACGTGCCGGGCGCGGTAGAGTTCCTGGTAACGCAGATCAAAAAGCACAATCTACAGCCAGAGCAGGTGATCATTGAAGTCACTGAGAACGAGATGATCTCTGGCTTCAACCAGTTTAACAGCGCCATTAAACAGCTGCGCGCGGAAGGGGTTGGGCTGGCGATAGATGATTTTGGTTCCGGCTATGCTGGTCTTTCACTGCTCACGCGGTTCCAGCCGGATAAGCTCAAAATCGACAGAGAGATCGTCAGCGATATCCATCTGAGCGGGCCCAAGCAGGCGATTGTGAAGTCGATAATCAGCTGCTGCACCGATCTGGAGATTACGCTGGTCGCAGAAGGCATTGAGAAGATAGAAGAGTGGTGCTGGCTTGAATCCGCCGGTATTCGCCGCTTCCAGGGCTTTTTGTTTGCCCGCCCGCAGCTCAATGGCGTGGGTGATATTCACTGGCCCCATCGGGTGGGTTAAGCAAATTGTCCCTCGCCATATTTCCCCGACACCCTGCCTGTGCTTAAATAGCTAAACCGGTTTAACATGATTTAGCTAAGAAGGTGATATGGAGACGATCTGGGTACTTGGCGATGCAGTGGTGGATCTGTTGCCCGACGGAGAGGGCAAACTGCTGCAATGTCCGGGCGGCGCACCGGCCAACGTCGCGGTTGGGATTGCGCGTCTGGGCGGCAGAAGCGCCTTTATAGGCCGGGTGGGCGACGACCCCTTCGGGCGCTTTATGCAAAAAACGCTTGCGGATGAGCAGGTTAATACAGAATGGCTGAGACGGGATCCGCGGCATCGCACCTCCACGGTGGTGGTGGATCTCGATGACGACGGGGAACGTTCCTTTACCTTTATGGTTCGCCCGAGTGCTGATCTGTTCCTCGACGCCGCCGATATCCCGCCATTCCGCGCCGGGGAGTGGCTGCACGTCTGCTCTATCGCGCTTAGCGCCGAACCCAGCCGTTCCGCGACGTTTCAGGCGATGGCCGCTATCAGACAGGCGGGCGGTTTCGTCAGCCTTGACCCCAATATCCGCGCCGATCTCTGGCACGATGAAGTCGAGCTGCGCCAGTGTCTTGAGCGGGCATTAGCCTGTGCAGATGTGGTGAAATTCTCGGTGGAAGAGCTGGCGTTCTTGACCGGAAATGCGCAGGTCCATGAGGGGCTGGCGGAGCTAATGCGCACCTGTCCGGCCAGGCTGGTGCTGGTGACGCAGGGAAAAGAGGGCGTGACCGCCTGGCAGGGAGGCGCGTTGACGCACTATCCTGCATCACCCGTAGAATGCATTGATACCACCGGTGCGGGGGATGCTTTCGTCGCCGGGCTGCTGTTCGGTCTGGCACGTCATGGCCAGGCCTGTCTCTCAGAGGTCATCACGTTAGCGCAGCGCTGCGGAGCGCTGGCGACAACCGCAAAAGGGGCAATGACCGCGCTGCCTTATCATCACGAACTGTAATTCACATCGCCAGGCCTCCGGTCGGGGGCCTGAATTGTCGCCTCGATCACACTTACTAAAACGGTTTAGCAAAAAACGTTGCCGATTCAAAATTCAACGGTTTAGTATCACTCACCTAAACCGGTTTAGCAATTTAGCACTTTTACCGATAGTTATTAGGGATGCGACAAAATGTATAAAAAACGCAGACTTGCCGTGATGATAGGCATGCTGGCCGGCAGTACCTCTGTTTTTGCCCAGACGGATATGACCCGTATCGAAGCGCGCCTGGCAGCGCTGGAGCAGCGTTTGCAGGAGGCGGAAACCCGTGCGCAGGTTGCTGAAAAACGCGCCACGGCAGCGGAACAGAAAACGCAGCAACTGGTGGCTGCGCAGCAGGAAGCGCAAACCTCCACACAGGCGGTGGCGCAACGTACCACGGCGCTGGAAGAGAAAGCCGATCGGACAGGCGGTTTTGAGTTTCACGGTTACGCCCGTTCCGGGCTGCTGATGAACGACGCTGCCTCCAGCAGCAAAAGCGGTCCTTATCTGACACCCGCAGGGGAAACGGGTGGGGCCATCGGGCGTCTGGGGAACGAAGCGGATACCTACGTTGAGCTGAATGTTGAGCACAAACAGACGCTGGAAAATGGCGCGACGACGCGCTTTAAGGCGATGCTGGCCGACGGTCAGAAAACCTATAACGACTGGTCGGCAGACAGCAGCGACCTGAACATTCGTCAGGCCTTTGCCGAGCTGGGCAATTTGCCGGACGTTACCGGCGCGCTGAAAGGCAGCACCTTCTGGGCGGGTAAGCGTTTTGACCGCGACAACTTCGACATTCACTGGCTGGATTCCGACGTGGTATTTCTCGCCGGGACCGGCGGCGGCGTCTACGACGTGAAGTGGAACGATACGCTGCGCAGTAACTTCTCCCTTTATGGCCGTAATTTCGGCAGCGAAGAGGAGATCGACAACAACGTCCAGAACTACATCTTAAGCATGAACCACTTCGCCGGGCCGGTGCAGTTGATGGTCAGCGGCTTACGGGCAAAAGATAATGACGACCGTAAGGACAGCAACGGCGATCCGATTAAAACCGATGCGGCGAATAACGGGGTGCATGCGTTGGTGGGTCTGCATAACGAGAGCTTCTACGGCCTGCGGGAAGGTTCCGCCAAAACGGCGCTGCTTTACGGCCACGGTCTGGGGGCCGAGGTGAAAAGCATTGGTGCAGACGGCGCATTGCTGTCAGAAGCCGATACCTGGCGTTTTGCAAGTTACGGTGTCACGCCGCTGGGCGGTGGCTGGCACATTGCGCCCGCCGTACTCGCGCAAAGCAGTAAGGACCGCTACGTGAAGGGCGACAGCTATGAGTGGGTCACGCTCAATACGCGTCTGATCAAAGAGGTGACCCAGAATTTCGCCCTCGCGTTCGAGGGCAGCTATCAGTACATGGATTTAAACCCGGAAGGCTACAAGGATCGCAATGCGGTTAACGGTAGCTTCTACAAGCTGACCTTCGCCCCGACGTTAAAGGCGGGCAAGATTGGCGATTTCTTCAGCCGTCCGGAGCTGCGCCTGTTCGCCACCTGGATGGACTGGAGCAGCAAGCTGGATAACTACGCCAGCGATGACGCCTTTGGCAGCAGCGGCTTCAATGCGGGTGGGGAATGGAACTTTGGGGTGCAGATGGAAACCTGGTTTTAACCCTTCACGCTCCCGCATCGCGGGGGCGTTTCGAACACCATAAAAAGAGGTCAGGAAGAGGTATCTATGGATTTTAATCATATTGCGCGCGAGCTTATTCCGCTGCTCGGTGGCAAAGAGAACATTGCCAGCGCGGCACATTGCGCCACGCGCCTTCGTCTGGTGCTGGTCGATGATGCGCTTGCCGACCAGCAGGCTATCGGCAAGGTTGAAGGTGTAAAAGGCTGTTTTCGAAACGCCGGGCAGATGCAGGTGATCTTCGGCACCGGGGTGGTGAATAAGGTTTACGCCGCGTTTATTCAGGCGGCAGGGATTAGCGAGTCCAGTAAATCGGAAGCGGCGGATATTGCAGCCCGCAAGCTGAACCCGTTCCAGCGCATCGCGCGTCTGCTCTCCAACATCTTCGTGCCGATTATTCCGGCGATCGTGGCCTCGGGTCTGCTGATGGGCCTGCTCGGGATGGTTAAAACCTACGGCTGGGTTAATCCGGATAACGCGCTCTATATCATGCTGGATATGTGCAGCTCGGCGGCGTTTATTATTCTGCCGATCCTGATTGGCTTCACCGCCGCGCGGGAGTTTGGCGGCAACCCGTATCTGGGCGCAACGCTCGGCGGCATCCTGACTCATCCGGCGCTGACCAACGCCTGGGGCGTAGCGTCCGGCTTCCACACCATGAACTTCTTCGGTCTTGAAATCGCCATGATTGGCTATCAGGGAACCGTCTTCCCGGTACTGCTGGCGGTGTGGTTTATGAGCATTGTGGAAAAACAGCTTCGCCGGGCGATCCCGGATGCGTTAGATCTGATCCTGACGCCGTTCCTGACCGTCATTATCTCCGGCTTTATCGCGCTGTTGATTATTGGCCCGGCGGGACGCGCGCTGGGCGACGGGATCTCCTTTATTCTTAGCACCCTGATTGCCCACGCGGGCTGGCTGGCCGGGCTGTTGTTTGGTGGGCTCTATTCGGTGATTGTCATTACCGGCATTCACCACAGCTTCCACGCTATTGAGGCCGGACTGCTGGGTAACCCGTCGATTGGCGTGAACTTCCTGCTGCCGATCTGGGCGATGGCGAACGTGGCGCAGGGCGGGGCATGTCTGGCGGTGTGGTTCAAAACCCGTGATGCCAAAATCAAAGCCATTACCTTACCGTCGGCGTTTTCCGCGATGCTGGGCATCACCGAAGCGGCAATTTTTGGCATCAACCTGCGTTTCGTGAAGCCGTTTATCGCGGCCCTGATCGGTGGCGCAGCGGGCGGGGCCTGGGTAGTGTCGGTGCATGTCTACATGACCGCCGTTGGGCTGACGGCGCTTCCCGGTATGGCGATCGTTCAGGCCAGCTCGCTGCTCAACTATATTATCGGCATGGTGATTGCCTTTGGCGTGGCGTTCACCGTCTCTCTGCTGCTGAAATATAAGACGGACTCTGAATAATGACCTTACCTTCCCGCTGGCCTGCCGTGTTGCAGGCCGTTATGCAAGGCCAGCCGCGTGCGCAAGCGGACAGCCACTATCCGCAGTGGCATCCTGCGCCGGTGACGGGGCTGATGAACGATCCGAACGGCTTTATCTGGTTTGCCGGACGTTACCATCTGTTTTATCAGTGGAACCCGCTGGGCTGCGATCATCGCTACAAGTGCTGGGGACACTGGAGCTCAGCAGATCTGGTGCACTGGCAGCACGAGCCAATGGCGCTGATGCCTGACGAAGAGTATGACCGCAATGGCTGTTACTCCGGCAGCGCCGTGGATAACAACGGCGTGCTGACCCTGTGCTATACCGGCAACGTTAAGTTTGACGATGGCGGCCGCACCGCCTGGCAGTGTCTGGCGGTGCAAAATGACGACGGCACGTTTGCCAAACTGGGACCGGTGTTGCCCCTGCCGGACGGGTATACCGGGCACGTCCGCGACCCGAAAGTGTGGCGCCATGACGGGCAGTGGTACATGGTGCTCGGGGCGCAGGATCAGCATAAGCGCGGCAAGGTGCTGCTGTTTACGTCAGCCGATTTGCACACCTGGGCGTCCTGCGGCGAAATCGCTGGTCACGGCGTCAATGGACTCACGGACGCGGGCTATATGTGGGAGTGCCCGGATCTGTTTGCGCTTGATGGCACACACGTCTTGATCTGCTGCCCACAGGGGCTGGCGCGCGAACCGCATCGCTATCTCAACACCTATCCGGCCGTCTGGATGAGTGGGGCATTTGATTATCAAACGCCTGCATTTGCGCACGACGAATTGCATGAGCTTGATGCCGGTTTCGAATTTTACGCGCCGCAAACCACGGTGGCAGAAGGCCGCCGCCGCATCCTCATCGGCTGGATGGGCGTGCCGGACGGCGAAGAGATGCTCCAGCCTACACGGGTGCACGGCTGGATCCACCAGATGACCTGTCCGCGCGAGCTGCGCTACCGCGACGGTAAGCTCTGGCAAACGCCGGTCCGTGAGCTGGAAACGCTGCGCGAGGATGAACATCACTGGCAGGGACGCGCCAGCGATGCCCCGGTGCTGGAGGGAACGCGTCTTGAGTTCGAACTGAGCGCCTCGCGCGTTAATGTGGATTTTGCCGGCGCGTTGCGGCTGATTATGGATGATGCGGGGATCCATCTGGAACGCGCCAGCCTGGTAACCGGAGAGACGTTGAACCGCTACTGGCAGGGCACTGTTCATCATTTACGCGTGCTGTGTGACCGTTCCAGCGTCGAAATTTTCATCAATCATGGTGAAGGCGTCATGAGCAGCCGCTATTTTCCTGACCATCCGGCCCAGGTTCGCTTCGAAGGTGCGTCCGACATCACATTACGCTACTGGTCGCTGCGCAGCTGCATGATAGAATAGGGGTTTTGGCAGCCGGATCTAAGTCGTTGTGAGAAAAACAAAACGCGTCACCATTAAAGATATCGCGGAGCTGGCGGGGGTATCAAAAGCCACCGCCAGTCTGGTTCTGAACGGCCGCAGCAAAGAGCTTCGGGTGGCGGAGGAGACACGCGAGCGTGTGCTGGCGATTGCCAAAGAACATCATTATCAGCCCAGTATTCACGCCCGTTCGCTGCGGGACAACCGCAGCCACACCATTGGTCTGGTGGTGCCGGAAATCACCAACTACGGGTTTGCCGTTTTTTCTCATGAGCTGGAGACCCTCTGCCGCGAGGCGGGTGTTCAGCTGCTGATCTCCTGTAGCGATGAAAATCCGGGCCAGGAGACGGTGGTGGTCAATAACATGGTGGCCCGCCAGGTGGACGGGCTGATTGTCGCCTCCAGCATGCTCAACGACGCGGATTATCAAAAGCTGAGCGAGCAGTTGCCCGTTGTGCTCTTTGACCGTCATATGAACGACAGTTCTCTGCCGCTGGTCCTCACCGATTCAATTACCCCGACCGCCACGCTGGTGGCCGACATTGCGCGCCAGCATCCGGATGAGTTCTACTTCCTCGGCGGCCAGCCGCGGCTTTCCCCGACGCGTGACCGTCTGGAAGGGTTTAAGCAGGGGCTGCGTGACGCTGGCGTCGAGCTACGTCCGGAGTGGATTATTCATGGTAATTACCATCCGAGCTCCGGCTACGAAATGTTTGCCGAACTTTGCGCGCGCCTGGGCCGCCCGCCAAAAGCCCTTTTTACCGCCGCCTGCGGTCTGCTGGAAGGGGTGTTGCGCTATATGGGGCAACATAATCTGCTGCAAAGCGATATGCGTCTGGCCAGCTTTGACGATCACTATCTCTATGATTCTCTGACCATTCCTGTCGATACCGTTCGTCAGGATAACCGTCAGCTCGCCTGGCACTGCTTTGATCTGATTGGCAAACTGATTGAAGGGGAAACGCCGGAGCCGATCCAGCGTAAACTGGATGCCACACTGCAACGGCGGTACAAGGCCGTGGAGTGACAGGGTAAAGTCTGACGGATATATCAATAACTTTAATTAATTAAAGATCGGATTCAGCCGATAACCAAAGGGAAATTAAATCCCTGAGGTGTGTTATGTCGTTGAAAAAATCATCCCTGATTATCCTGTTTTCTCTGCTTTTCTTCTTTGTGGCCAGCACCATCACCAGCGTTGGGCTCATCATTAAAAGTAATACTTCGCTGGATAATGTGAACAAAGAAATTCAGGTGGTCCTGTCCATTATTGATCCCATTAACCATAGCCGAACCCTGCGCGTCAGGGTTATGGAGTATGTGAAAATGGTGGAAGCGGGGGACGCCACCGACTCGTCTGCGAAACTGGCCTCGGTTAAAGAGGCGCTGACCAAAGCCGATAGTGCATTTTCGGCGTTTATGGCCTCGCCGCGTTTGCCGGACGAAGCCCCGCTGGTCACTGCCTACCAGCAGGCGTGGCAAAATTACCGTAACCAGGGACTGGCACCGCTGATTGCCGCTGCCGCCGCTCACGATGTGTCGCGGTTCAACGCTCTTATTCCCGTGGTGTCTCAACTTGATCGCCAATATGAAATTGTGCTCGATCAGGTTCTCTCCGTACACCAGAAGTACGCCAAAACGCTGAACGAGGATGCGAGCCATAATTTTGTGTCGGGTCTGGTTATTATCGCCTGCATTGCGGTGCTGTTCGTGGTGGTGATCCTCGTCGTCAGCCTGCTGATGAAACGCGTGGTCTTTGCGCCAGTGAACCTGGCGCGCGAGCACTGTCGACAGATTGCGGCCGGGAAGCTGGACGTACCGGTACCGATCAAGCGTGATTCCGGGAATGAAATCGATCACCTGATGTCCTCGATGGAGCAGATGCGCCAGGCGCTGCTCTCCACCATTTCTCAGGTGCGCGATGCCAGCCACACCGTAACGCATGCGGCGCAGGAAATTGCTTCCGGCAATATCGACCTGGCCTCCCGTACCGAGCAACAGGCTTCTGCCCTGACCCAGACGGCCGCCAGCATGGAAGAGCTGAGCGCGACGGTGGCGAATAACACCGATAACGTGTTCCAGGCCGGTAAGCTGGTGCAGGATGCCGTGAAAAATGCCCATACCGGTGAAGCGGTAACCCGTGAAGTCATCGAAACGATGAATACTATCGCGTCCAACTCGAAGCGTATTGAGGACATCACCAGTGTCATCAACAGTATTGCTTTCCAGACTAATATTCTGGCGCTGAACGCGGCCGTTGAAGCGGCGCGTGCCGGTACGCAGGGGCGAGGATTTGCCGTGGTGGCAAGTGAAGTGCGCACCCTGGCCCAGAAAAGCGCGGTGGCGGCGAAGGATATCGAAAGCCTTATCGCCCAGTCTGTTTCCAGCGTGAAAAACGGTGCGGAACTGGTGAATCGTTCGGGAGAGGTGATTGATTCTATTATCAGCTCTGTGAATAAAGTGCATACGCTGATGGAACAGATTTCGGTTGCCTCAGAAGAGCAGAGCCGTGGAATTGGTCAGGTTGGGCAGGCCGTAACGGAGATGGACGGTGTGACCCAGCAGAACGCGGCGCTGGTGCAGCAATCCGCCGCAGCCGCGGCCTCGCTCGAGGAGCAGGCGCAGCAGCTGTCGCAGAGTATTTCGAGTTTTCGTCTGCCGGCAATTGCGTGATTAAATGAGGAAGGCTCCTGTTGGAGCCTTTTTAATGTCTGCATTCAGCCGCTGCACAATCTCCTTCAGCCATTACTGTTATCCGTACAAAGCCGCTATCACATAAATTTTATCTTTCCCCGGCAATATTTCTGTTCCTCATCCGTCTACCTCATCAGAGACCATAATCATTCAACATAAACGAGGTACACATGAGAAATTTTGATATGCACGGAAAAGGTCACGGACGTGGTTTGGGCCGCCATCGTATGTACAAGGGCATCGTGATAGGCGCAGTCCTGTTCGTGGTGCTTGGCCTGCTGGTCATGTCCCTGTGGAACGCGTTACTCCCGGCCATCCTGGGGGTTAAAGCCATTGGCTTCTGGCAGGCGCTGGGGATCCTGCTGCTGAGCCGCATTCTTTTCGGTGGGCTGGGTTTTCGTCCAGGCAGGTTCGGTGCACACCGTCGTATGCACGCACAATGGATGAATATGACCCCCGAACAACGTGAGGCCTTCATTCAGCAGCGTCGGGCAGGATTTGGGCGTCATGGTCATTGCCGGTGGCACGATGACCGGGATGAGAAGCGAGATGATAACGCTGCGAAAGCGCCGGAAGCCGAGTGAGCGATATGAAAGCCGGTGACGCGGGGGAATCATTACTGATCTCGGCACTCAATGCCTGCCGCGCACGGCTAAAAGCCTTCATTCGCGGACGGACTGCGGTTCGTGATGATGTCGATGATATTCTTCAGGAAGTGACCTGGCAGTTGATGAAAGTGGAACAACCGGTGGAGAACGTCGCCGCCTGGCTGTTTCGCGCCGCGCGGAATGAGATGATCGACCGGGCGCGAAAAAAGCATGAGGTTTCACTACCGGGGTACCTGACGGCAGATGATGAGGACTTTCCGGAGCAGGAGATTGCAGAAACGTTATTCGGCGTACCGCAAACGCCGGAGGAGGAGTATCTCAACATGCTGCTGTGGGAAGAGTTGGGGCAAGCCCTGTCGGAACTGCCGCCACCACAGCGCGAGGTGTTTGAAAAAACGGAATTTGAGGGATACACCATGAAGGCGCTGGCGGAGGAAACGGGCGACAGCGTGCAGGCGTTATTATCCCGCAAACACAAAGCCGTGCGATTTTTGCGTAATCGCCTCAAGGATATTTATGAAGCGTTGACAGGGCAATAAAGTTCGACCACTCTGAAAAACAATATCTTAGAGGGGTCGTTATGCTTCAACTGTTAGCAAAGAAAAAGATGCTGTTACTCTCTGCTCTGCTGTTTTCAGGGCTGGTCAGGGCAGAGGAGTCGCTTCCGGATGTGGTAAAGCACTTCAGTGAGCAGCAGGATATCAAAATCATTAAGAAAATTGATGCCCCTGGCGGCGCGCCAGCGTGGCTGGGGCAGTATCAGGACATGGGCGTGACGCTCTTTCTGACCCCTGACGGAAAGCACGTGGTGTCTGGCTATCTGTATGATGAGAAGGGAACCAACCTCAGCGAGGCCTTTTTCCAGAAAGAGATCTACGCCCCGATGGGCCGCGAGATGTGGAAAAAGCTCAATGCGGCGCATCCGCTGAAAGAGGGCGCGGAGAGCGCCCCGCGCAAAGTCTTTGTTTTTGCCGACCCGTTCTGCCCGTACTGCAAGCAGTTCTGGGCTGAAGCGCAGCCGTGGGTGAAGGCCGGCAAGGTCCAGCTCAACACGCTGCTGGTTGCGTTTCTTAACCCGAACAGCGGGCGTAACGCCTCTGCGATCCTGAATGCCAAAGATCCGGTGTCGGCCTGGAAAGAGTACGAGCTGTCCGGCGGTAAAAAGCTTCCTAAACCTGAAGGGGCGGCTTCACGGGAAACCGTTGAGATCCTGCAAAATCACCAGACGCTTATGGACAGTCTCGGCGCGAATGCCACACCAGCTATTTATTACCTGAATGAGCAAAACGAACTGCAGCAGGTCGTGGGCATGCCAGACGCAAAACAGCTTGAGGCGATGTTCGGGCCGAAGCCGTAAAAAGAAAGGCAGAAACAAGGCGTTTCTGCCTTTTTTCAGTCAACTACCCCAGCGCCCCCGGAGGTAATTTACGGCTTCCTGCGTCTGCGGCTGGTTAAGATAGTCTTCACGGAACAGGATGGTGCCTTTTACGTCTGGCAGTGAATCGTTGAGGTCGAGCTGTTTTTTCAGCTCCGGTACGCCGCCGTTCACCGTCCAGTCCGGTTCGTTTCTGGAAGGCGCGCCCACTTTGTAGAACGCGATCCCGATATACAGGCGGGTATGGGTCGGTTTCACCACGTCAGCCCACCATTTTGTCAGCACATCGTATCGTGCCGCGTCGCGGGCGAAGGGCCAGTAGATCTGCGGCGCAATGTAATCCAGTAAACCCTGCTGTACCCATTTTCGCGTGTCAGCGTAGGATTCATCGTAGGCTGCGGCACCGCGCGTGTCCGATCCTGCCGGGTCGAAGGAGCGGTTGCGCCATACACCCGCAGGGCTGACGCCAAATTCAACCTCAGGCTTTGCCTGCTTGATCGCCCTTGATACCTGCACAATCAGCTGCTGCGTATTGTGCCGACGCCAGTCAGCTTTCGACGCAAATCCCTCGCCGTAGCGCCTGAAGGTCCAGGCATCGTTCAGGGTTGAGCCCGGCGTCTCGGTGTAAAAATAGTCATCGAACTGAACGCCGTCGACAGGGTAGCGATTCACCACTTCCATCACCACCTGGGTTATCCAGTCCCGCACCTCGGGAATGCCCGGGTCGAGAACAAAACGATCCCCCGAGGTGCGGATCCACTCCGGATGCTGGACATAGACGCTGGAGGGATGAAGCGACGAGGTACGGTTAAGCGCGGCGATGGTCGACGGCTTCGTGTTGGTGGAGACGCGGTAAGGGTTGAACCAGGCGTGAACCTTCATCCCGCGCTTGTGCGCTTCATCCAGCATAAACTGGAGCGGATCGTAACCGGGGTCTTCCCCGATAGTCCCGGTCAGGGTATCTGACCACGGCAGTATTTCAGAGGCCCACAGCGCCGTACTGTCCGGTTTTACCTGAAAGAAGACGGTGTTGATCCCAAGCTTTTTCAGCTTATCGAGCTTGTCCGTCAGCGCCTTCTGTTGCTGGGCGATACGCTGGTCCGCGCTGCGGCCATTCACTGATGACACGGGGGGCCAGTCGAGACGGGAGACGGTCGCCAGCCAGATCCCGCGCATGGGTTCGTTAGTCTGCTGTACAGGTTTCGCCTGCGGCAGCGGGGTAACGAGTGATTTGGGTGGTTTGGAAGTGCAACTTACCAGTAAAAGCGCGCAGCCAAGCAGCGCGCCAGTCCGTTTTACGTGTCGCATCATTTGCGTGTTAGCTCCTGGGTGTCCGGCCATCCGTCCAGGGATTAAACGCCGGTTCGTCCTGTTCCTCGTTACCGTCATCGTGAAGGGAGTCGAGGTAGAGGGCTTCAACTTCCGCCCGCGCCCATGGGGTCCGGCGCAGGAACTTCAGACTCGATTTAACACTCGGGTCCTTGCGAAAACAGTTGATTTTGATTCGGTTGCCCAGTTCATTCCAGCCATATCGCGCAACCAGCGCGTTAACCTGCATTTCAAGCGTTACGCCATGCAAAGGATCGTTGGAAATATGTGCTGTCATAGGCGTCCGGTAGTCTCATTTTTTATGGGGATGTGATAAACGCTCAAAGGTTACAAGAAAGCAGGGGACGCGGCAATTTCAGCGTGAGGTTCTTCACCCGTAAAGGGTGAAGAGGATTTCCGGTTAATACTATTTTTTAAACAGTTCAGGTGCCCACGGCGTCGGGTCTACCTCCATAAAGGGTGCACGCTCAAAGCGGGACTTCAGCGCCCAGGGCACCGTACAGTCGAAAATCGTTTTGCAGGTGATCCCGTTGCCACGAATGGAGGGACTGTAGTCCGGCGCCTGAGACGGATCGAGCTGGTGACCGCGGATCCCCGGCAGATGGGTGATACTGACATCGCCCTGCATACGGGTCGTCATCGCCCACAAAATGTCGTCGCTGTCGAAAATATCCACGTCTTCGTCGACGAGAATAATATTTTTAAGCTCGGAATAGGTGGCTAACGCGATGAGGGCCGCCTGACCCTGACGCCCTTCGTCAGAAAGCTGCCGTTTTTTAACCTGCAATACCCCAAGGAATTTGCCCCCGCCAGCGGTATGCGCATAGACGTTTTGCAGGAAACCGGGGATGGCTTCTTCCACCGCATTCCGGATGCTGGCCTCCGTTGGCAAACCGGCCAGCGTGGTGTGCTCTTCGCCCGGTCCTACCAGGGTTTGCAGGATCGCCTGATGACGCATCGTGACGGCCTTCACTTTGATTACCGGTAAGGAGGGGTTAGCCTCCCCACAGTAGCCAGGAAATTCCGGCATCGCGTGCCCGGTGTGGGTATGCTGATCTTCTTCTACGCGCACGCCCGGCAGCAGTTCGCCTTCGATGATTATTTCCGCACGCGCAATCGCTTTTTCCTGTACGGCCACACCCTGCACCAGCTCGACGGGGGCCTGACGTAACGCGCCGGCGACACCCAGCTCGTTGTAGCCGAAGGGCGTGGTAGGGGCTTCGAAACAGGCGCCAATATAGATAGCGGGATCGAGACCCATATTGATCGTGACCGGCAAGGGTTTGCCCGCCTCTTCGGCTTTCTTACGGAACACTTCAATATGGCGGCCCGCGGCAAGGAACATGGAGAGCTCATCGCGCTCCTGAACGCAAAGACGGTGAATAGTGACATCGGTCAGCGAGGCGTCTTCCGGATCGCTTGCCAGCACCAGCCCCAGACAGAAGAACGGACCGGCATCTATCGGCGTGTTGGTCGGTGCCGGAAGCAATTTACGCAGATCGAAGTCCGGATCGTCGGCATAAAACACCTGCTCCTGACACGGCGCCTGGGCCGCCGGGACGACAACGGGAGCAATCGGGTTTTTCACCGCCTGGCCGACATGTTTTGCCAGTTCAGAGGGCTCGCAGCCCAACAGGAGCGCCGCCCGCTCGCGGCTGGCGTGCATACCGACCAGAATACGGGAGTCGGGATACCCCTTAATAGCGTTAAACATCATGGCCGGGCCGATGCGCGTCGGACGTTTTACCGTGCCGCCAGCACCAATATGCCGGTACACACCCGCCAGCTCCGCGTCAGGATCGACCGGATGGTTGGTTTCAAGGTATTGACCTTCATGGCGTTTGAGCAGTTCGATAGCACTTCTGAGATCGTTGATGTGGTTTTCCATATTTTCCCCCTCGGATGATTGCATCCATTCTTAACCGGACGAAGAAGGCTATCAATTGCATCATTTGTGCTATTTTAATATGAATTTTATTATCAATAATGAAGGCACAGTATGCAGTTTCGACTGATGCGCAATTTTATCGTGGTGGCGGAAGAGCTTCACATGCATCGTGCGGCGGAGCGCCTTAACATGGCGCAACCGGCACTAAGCCAGCAAATCAAAACGCTTGAAGATCGTCTGGGGGTAGTGCTCTTTAGCCGGGCGAATCGTCGCCTGACGCTGACGCCAGCCGGTGAGGCGTTTCTCAGTAAAGCCAGAGTGGCGATTTTTATGACCGATCAGGCGATTCTGGATGCCAGACAGACGGCCAGAGGGGAACAGGGCGTGCTGAATCTCGGATGCGTTTCAAGCGCGATATTCGACAGTAAGCTGCCCGACGCGCTGCGGCTTTTACATGAGAAATGGCCAGCCATCAGCCTTTCCATGATGACGGGAAACGTGCAAACCCTTTATACCGGCGTGCAAAGCAACCAGCTGGATGTGGCCATTATTCGTGCCCCGTTACCGCTGCTGCCTGACGATCTGCAAAGCCGTCCTTTTACAACGGAAAAAGCCGTGCTGGCCTTACCTCGTCAACACAGTCTGGCGGGCTCCGCCGCGCTGACGCTTGCGTCGGTGAAAGAGGAGAAGTGGATCGCCCTGCGCGACCCGGAGGGGATGGGGCTGGAGCAATATTTCTATGATGCCTGCCACAGCGCTGGCATACAGCCTGACGTTGTGCAAAATGCCACCGATGTCCCCACGGTGATAAGCCATGTCTCGGCAGGGTTTGGTATCGCCATGCTGCCAGCTTCAGCGAAGGCGATATGCGTACAAAATGTCGTCTTTGTGGATATTCTTGACCGACTCCGGGAGAGCGAGCTGACGCTGGTTTGCCACCGGATTATTCGCTCTGAGGTCCTGAAAAAATTGCTGAGTATCCTCGATCATACCTGACGTCCGGCGGCCTGAAGAAGCTGTTCTCGCAGCCAGCGATTAGCCGGATCCTGACTGTTTTTCGGGTGCCAGTACATACCGATGACGATCGGCGGGAGATCCAGCGGTGGCGGAAAAATATCAAGCGTTTGCGTAAAGCGTAGCAACATGCGTCTGGGTAGGGTGCAGAGCAAATCGGTACCGGCAACAATCGCAGGCGCCATCGCATAGCTTTGCGTCGACATCACCACGTTACGCTGGTGGCCAAGCCCCGCCAGATGCTGATCGACAAAGCCCGCGAACGGGTCGCCCTCGGATGAAACCACCAGGTGTGAAAGACTACAATAGCTTTCCAGATCCACCGGCCCCGTACCGCGCGGATGGCCTTTCCGCTGGGCTGTGGCATATTCATCGTCAAACAGTTTGCGTCTCACCCATGCATCGTGCGCCCCCGCGTTAACGCCGATATAAATATCCACATCGCCATTTTCCATCTGCGCTGACAGCAGCTGGGTTTCCGGGAGCGCAAAACGCAGGCGGATACCTGGTGCCGCACTGCTAATCTGATTCTGCAACTCTGCCCCCAGCATTAGCGCCGGGTTTTCGTGCAGGGCAATAACAAAGGTGCGGTTGCTGTTCTGCGCGTTGAACGTGGTGGGTTCAAGCATCGCCGCTATGCCCTGCAAAACCGTCGCGACTTGCGGCCTTAACGCTTCGGCGCGCGGCGTCGGTAACACCCCACGTCCGTGTGGGGAAGGGACAAACAGCGGCTCACCAAACAACACGCGCAGGCGTGCCAGGCGGGCAGACATTGCTGGCTGGCTGATGCCCAGCCGCGCGGCCGCATGGGTGATATTCTGGTCCCTGAGTAACGCATCCAGCGTCAGGATCAGGTCCATATCCATATCGGAGGGGGACATCTTATTTTGCGGCACGGTTGGTATAGGTCACCGGGACCCACGCGTAGCCTTCCCGCTCACCTTTCGTCACATAGCCGATCCCGGGGAAAGGCAGATGTGGCGCCGCAATCAGATCTTTGTTTTTCACAAACTCAGCGAAAGCTGCGTTGCGCACCCGGGCGGCGCCGTCCTGATCCTCATCGTAAGCAATCGTCACGTTGGGCTGCGGGAACTGAACTGCGGCGACGTGGATGATGTCGCCGACAAAGGTAATTTTTTCACCTTTGCTCTCCAGCGTGTAAAACGCGGAACCTGGGGTGTGGCCCGGGTGAACCGTACCGCTGATGCCCGGCAGAAGCTGTTCGGTGCCTGAGAAAGTCTTCACTTTTCCGGCATCCAGATAAGGCTTTAATGTCTTGTGCGCGACATCGAAGTAGTTCTGGTCATAGCCCGATTTTTTCTGGTTCTCGTCGTTAAAGAAGAAATCGATATCCGGTTTGCCGACATAGACCTGCGCGTGGGTAAACACGCGCTGACCGTCTTTGACCAGACCACCGGCGTGATCGGAGTGCGCATGGGTGATTAGAACATCGGTAATATCTTCGGGTTTGATGCCCTGGGTCGCCAGGCTTTCAATCAGCCGCCCGCCTTTGCCGGGGCCAAAGAGCTGACCGGAACCGGTATCCACCAGGATTTTGTGCCCGGGCAAGGCGATATAAAACGCGTTAATCGATGCTTCCACCGGATTGGCCTGGAAGTTTTTGGCCAGTAACGCATCGGTATTTTCCGCCGTCGTCCGGCGCAGTAAGGCGTGAAGATCCTGCGGCACGCTGCCGTCCGTAAAGGCGGTGATAATCGTGTCGCCAACCTGAACGCTGTAGCCGCCAGCCTGCTGTTTCACCACATGCTGCGGAACGCTGGCCACCGCGTGGATCGCTGGAAAGAATAAAACTGAACCGGTCAACAGGGTTGATATCGCAAGTTTTTTCACAGTAAACATGATGGGCTCCTTAATAGTAAGTTCATCATAGTTCAACTGCGATTTTTGAGAACAGCAGGGGAGTGAATGTGACCTATCCATGAAATGGATAGGTCTGAGAGGATGCTTTACAGCACGCCGGTACCGCCATCAGAGCACCACACTTGCCCGGAAGCGTATGAGCAGGAATCGGAGGCAAACAACACATACAGCGGTGCGATTTCAACCGGCTGGCCCGGTCGGCCCAGGGGCGTATCTTCCCCGAACTTCTGAACTTTGGACTGCGGCTGACCGCCGCTGGACTGAAGAGGCGTCCAGTATGGACCTGGCGCGACGGCATTTACCCGAATACCACGCGGTCCCAGCTGCTGGGCCAGAGACTTGGTAAAGGCCACGTTACAGGCTTTGGTCTGCGCATAGTCCACCAGGATCGCGCTCGGTTTAAACGCCTGAACGGAAGTGGTGTTGATGATCACGGCACCTTCCTGCAAATGGCGCAGCGCAGCTTTGGTGATCCAGAAGGGGGCATAGACGTTGGTCTTAAACGTCGCGTCAAAATCTGCCGTGGTGAGATCGTCGATAGATTCACAGTACTGCTGGCGTCCGGCGTTATTCACCAGGATATCCAGGCCGCCCAGTTCGGCAACGGCTTTTTCCACCAGCGTGTCGCAGAAGGACTCCACGCGAATGTCGCCGGGAATGGCGACCGCTTTACGGCCTTCGGCCTGAATCAGCGCAATGACCGATGCCGCATCGGACTCCTCTTCCGGCAGATAGCCAATAGCGACATCTGCACCTTCACGGGCATAGGCGATGGCTACCGCGCGACCAATGCCGGAATCACCGCCGGTAATCAGCGCTTTTTTTCCTGCCAGTTTTCCTGACCCGATATAACTTGTTTCACCATGATCCGGTATTGGCTTCATTTCCGATGCCAGCCCGGGCGCCCTTTGCGGTTGTTCTGCAAACGGTGGACGAGGGTAATGCAGCGTGTGATTATTTCCTGTAGACATACCGGCCTCCTTAATAGTGAACTCAAAGATTAGTCGTTAATTAAACGTAAGCGGGCAAAATTGACAAATTCAGACAAATCTATATTCCAGTGGCGGATATAAAATATTTTCTCAAGCCAGCATGTAATACCAGAAAAGGGCGACCTCATCTTTTTCCGGCAGAGCGTTGTAAAGGTAACGATCGTAACCGCCCAGAATAAACCCATAGTGACGATAGAAAAGGCAGGCAGAAACATTAACGTTCTGCGTCTCCAGCCGTAAGCCGGGCGCATTGAGGCTTCGCGCCCAAACGTGGGTGGCAGACATCAGCTTGTGCGCCGCGCCCGTTCGGCGTTTTGAACGCTCCACGGCAATGTAATCCACCGAAATAAATTTATTCCAGTTGCAGGACGCGGTTATAAAACCGGCGATTTCACCGTCATCCGTTTCGGCGATAAGAAATATTGAATCAGGATTAACGCAATGATTTTCCAGCGTCTGGAGATCCAGTTCATAGGTTTTATGATAAGGATCGGTTAGCGCCTCGATATGCAAATCACCATTGAGAAAAGGTTCTCTGGCAATCTCATCGACCGTAAAAGAAAAATCACAACATTCAAGACGGGCGAGGTCGGTGCTTAATCCTTTTCGAATATGCATAGTATTCCTTAAGTGGGAGTTATAAATAGATAATAGACGAAGCGGCATACCCTGCTGGCATAACACTCTGTTCATCCTGGTCTAAGCTTGTATTTCGTTCCGCGTAAAATGTGGTCATTCGAGGACAATGAATGGAATTCAGAACATGTCGCAGGCACTGGGGTGCTGAGTTTATTTCCGATGACGTTGTACGTTTTCGCGTCTGGGCAGAAGGGCAGAAAGATCTCACGTTGCGTTTAACCGACACCGACATTCCGATGGCGGCGGTGGGCGACGGCTGGTTTCAGGTTGACGTGCCCGGCGTCAGACACGGTACGCCGTATCAGTTTGTTTTACAGGATGGAATGGCGGTGCCGGATCCGGCCTCGCGCGCGCAACAGGCTGACGTCAACGGCCCGTCGGTGGTAATCGACCCGCGTCACAACCTGCCCGCACAGCGGGAATGGCAAGGGCGGCCTTGGGAAGAGACGGTGATCTACGAGATGCATATCGGCACCTTCACCGGGGAAGGAACCTTCAGGGCGGCCATCGATAAATTGCCTTATCTGGCCGAACTGGGTATTACGCAACTGGAAGTGATGCCCGTGTCCCAGTTCGGGGGCGCGCGCGGATGGGGGTATGATGGCGTACTGCTGTATGCCCCGCACTCAGCTTATGGCACACCGGATGATTTTCATGCCTTCATCGATGCCGCCCACGCGCTCGGGCTTTCCGTGGTGCTGGATATTGTACTCAACCACTTTGGCCCGGAAGGGAACTACCTGCCGTTGCTCTCGCCGGCGTTTTTCCATCAGGATCGTATGACCCCGTGGGGCAACGGTATAGCCTATGAGGTTGAAGCCGTCCGGCAATACATCGCTGAGGCGCCGTTATTCTGGCTCTCGGAGTATCATCTTGACGGTCTGCGCTTCGACGCCATCGACCAGATCCATGACAACGCTGAGACCCATATTCTTCCCGAGATAGCGCAACGGATCCGCGACGCCTTTCCGGATCGGCATATCCATCTGACCACCGAAGACAGTCGCAACGTGATTTTCCTGCATCCGCGCGATGAGCATGGTCAGACGCCGCTTTTCACCGCCGAATGGAATGATGATTTTCACAACGCCGCGCATGTCTTCGCGACCGGGGAATCACACGCCTATTATCAGGATTTTGCCTTTGAGCCGGAGAAAAAGCTGGCGCGGGCGCTGGCAGAGGGCTTTGTCTACCAGGGGGAAATCTCGCTTCAGACCGGGAAATCGCGCGGGGTAGAGTGTCGCGAGCAACCACCGCAGTTTTTTGTCGATTTTATTCAGAATCACGACCAGGTCGGTAACCGTGCCCAGGGGGAGAGGCTTATCTCTCTGGCTGGGGCGGAGAAAACGCGCGTGCTGTTCGCGGCGCTGCTCCTGTCGCCACATATCCCGCTGCTGTTTATGGGTGAGGAGTATGGCGAAACGCATCCGTTCCTCTTTTTCACCGACTTCCACGGCGACCTGGCGAAAGCCGTGCGGGAGGGGCGCGCGAAAGAGTTTACAGGCCATGCCGGGCACGATGAAACCGTACCGGATCCCAATGACGTAAATACCTTTATGAGGTCGAAGCTTGACTGGAACAAGGCAGACACGGAGGAAGGTAGGGCGTGGCTGCACGGTACGCGCGAACTGATTGCGCTGCGTCAACGCTTTATCGTCCCGTTACTGAAACAGCGAGGCGCCGTGGAGGGTAACGTCCTGCAAACGGCGCTCGGCATGGTTGCCGTGAGCTGGCGTTTTCCGTCCGGTACGCTGTCGCTGGCGCTGAATATCGGCAAAAAGCCCCTCGCCTTAGCGGACCTGCCCGGAAAAACGATCTTTAGCTGGCCGGAGGCAGTCGAAAACCTGCCGCCGAACAGCATTGTTGTTCGCTTTGCTGATGGAGAAGCAGCGCTATGATCCCTTCCTCTACTTACCGAATTCAGTTTCGCAACGGCATGACCTTCGATCGCGTGGTAGACCTGATTCCGTATATGAAAGACCTCGGAATTAGCCATCTTTACGCGTCGCCTGTTTTCACCGCAACCACGGATTCCACCCACGGCTATGACGTGACCGCCCCCAACGAAATCGACCCGGCGATTGGCGGGCGGGAAGGGTTTGACCGCATGGCGGCAGCGCTGAAACAGGCGGGGATGGGGCTGATTCTGGATATCGTTCCTAACCATATGTCGACCTCGCTGGAAAACCGCTGGTGGCGCGATGTTATCGAGCATGGTCGGCAGAGCCGCTATGCGGCATATTTTGATATCGACTGGTCCCGACCGCTGACGTTGCCGTTTCTTGGCGACACCTTTGAAGCCGAGCTGGAGCGGGGGGCTATCACCCTGAAACGTGACAGTGTCACCGACAGCGCGGCGTTGGTTTACTATGATACCGCCTATCCGCTTAATCCCGGCACGTATGCCGAAGGCAAGAGCATCGCTGAGATCCACGAGGCGCAAAGCTGGCGGCTGATGTCCTGGCGGGAAGCGCCGAAACAGCTTTCATGGCGGCGCTTTTTTGAAATCACCGGGCTGGTCGGCGTGCGGGTAGAGGATGAGGCGGTATTCGCAGACACGCACCGCCTGATCCTTGAGCTTGTCCACGCCGGGGTTGTCGACGGCCTGCGCATTGACCATGTGGACGGGCTTGCCGATCCGCTGGGCTATTTGCAGCGACTGCGTGCGGCGACCGGACCGGATTGCTACATCACGGTAGAGAAGATCCTCGCCAAAGGGGAACAGCTTCCTCCGGAGTGGCCCATCTCAGGTACTACGGGCTATGAGTTTATCGCCTCCCTGGCGGAAGTGCTGGTGGATGATACCAACCTCTCGCGACTGGAGACGCTCTACGACGAGACGCTGGGTACGACCGTGGACAGGCAGGCGGAACTTCGCAACGCCAAAGGCCTGATGACCGATCGTAATTTTGAAGGTGAATTTACCACGCTGCTCAAAATAGCCAGCGAGCTGGCCGGGCATAACGGTGCCGAAGTGGAGCATGAGGATATCCGCCATGCCCTGCGCGAGCTGCTTATCGCGTTTCCGGTGTATCGCACCTACGGCACCGCACAGGGGCTGACGTCACCGGATGTGGCGCTGCTCAGCCGCGTGGTCGCCAGCGTCAACACCTCTGAACCCGCTCTGAGCCTTATCGTGCGTATTCTTTCCGGCGATCTGCCGGCGCATGACCACGCACTGGCCTCGCTTTTCCGCACCCGTTTTCAGCAGCTGACCGGGCCGCTGATGGCGAAATCGGTAGAGGATACGCTGTTCTTCCGCCATAACCTGGAGCTGGCCCTGAACGAAGTCGGCGCCGACCCGACGCCGCGCGCGTTTTCACTTTCCCGTTTTCATCAGGAGATGCGCATTCGACTTGCCCGCCAGCCCGATGCGCTGCTGGGAACCTCCACCCACGACACCAAACGCGGCGAGGATGCACGAGCTCGTCTGTATACGCTGACGGAAGCGCCAGATCTGTGGGGAGAAAATCTGGCGCGCTGGCGGCAAATGAACCAGACACAAGTCCGATTCCTCAACGATGGCACCGCGCCGAACGCCGCCGACACCTGGATGATCTTCCAGGCGCTGGCGGGCGTCTGGCCAGCAACCCTGTCGCCTGAGGATCGTGATGGCCTTAAGTCACTGGAAGAGCGTTTCCTCGGCTTTATCGAGAAAGCCCTGCGCGAGGCCAAGCAGCGTACCGACTGGATCGACAGCAACGAAGGTTACGAGAGCGTGGTCCTGGACTACGTGCGCCATCTGCTTTCCCCGGATAACACCCTGTTCCTGCGTGATTTCAGTGCCGCACTCCAGCCGTTTATTCGGGCTGGGTTAATGAACAGCCTGAGCCAGACGGTGATCAAACTGACTGCGCCTGGCGTACCGGACATCTACCAGGGCAGCGAGGGGCTTAACTTCAGCCTCGTCGACCCGGATAACCGCCGCGAACCGGATTTCGCCGCACTGGCGGAAAACCTCAGCGTAGCGGATGGCACCGTTTTTAACGATGCGCAACGCTGGCGAGACGGCAGCGTGAAGCAGTACGTCACCGCCACGCTGTTACGGCTTCGGCCACATTACCCCGCGCTTTTCCGCTACGGCGACTGGCTGCCGCTGAAGGTAACCGGCGAGCGGGAGGAGAATCTGATCGTTTATGCCCGCATCAAAGATGACGAGGCGCTGATCGTCGCCGTGCCGCGCCTGGTGTTTGACGTCACCGATAATGCGATGCTGTGGGCCAATACTACCGTGGCCATACCCCAGGCGCTGGCCGGGAAGCACTACCGGGATCTGTTTACCGGTGAGCGTCGCCTTCTGCCAGAGACGCTGGATTTAACGTCTGAAAAGGGATGTTTGTTGGTTCTGCTTACCTGCGAATAATCGAGGAGAACAAAAATGCCAAAGGATACAACGTTTGAAATTCGGGCCGGTCATGGCCAGCAGTTGGGCGCAAATTATGACGGGAAAGGGGTGAACTTCGCCCTGTTTTCCGCCCACGCTGAGCGGGTGGAGTTGTGTCTGTTTGATCCTTCGGGAAAAACAGAAATCGCCCGTCTGGAACTGCCGGAATATACCCATGAGGTCTGGCACGGCTATGTGCCGGACCTGAAACCGGGGGCGCTGTATGGCTACCGCGTTTACGGCCCCTACGATCCGGAGAGCGGTCACCGCTTCAACCCCAATAAGCTGCTTATTGACCCCTATGCCCGTGAACTGGTAGGTGAAATTGAGTGGAACGATGCCCACTTCGGCTATGAGCTGGGACACGACGAGCTGGATCTCAGTTTTGACACGCGAGACAGCGCGTCGTTTACGCCCAAATGTAAGGTCATCGACCCCAATGCCGTTGACTGGCAGGACTCACGCCGGCCCGATATCCCGTGGCCGCATACCGTGGTCTATGAAAGCCACGTAAAAGGCTTTACCCAGCTTAACCCGGCTATTCCGCCTGAACTGCGCGGTACGTTTGAGGGGATGGGGCATAAAGCCTCGGTGGAGTACATCAAAAGCCTCGGCATTACCTCGGTCGAGCTGCTACCGGTTCACTGGTTCCCGGACGATCAGCACCTGCTCGATCGCGGCCTGAAAAACTTCTGGGGCTATAACTCGCTCGGTTTCTTTGCGCCAGCGTCCCGCTATTACGGCCCGGCGGGGATCCAGGGTTTCCGCGACATGGTGCGTGCTTATCATGACGCGGGCATCGAGGTGATCCTCGACGTGGTCTATAACCACACGGCGGAGGGCAACGAGCTGGGACCAACCCTGTCGTTTAAGGGGATTGATAACTTCTGCTATTACCGCACCATGCCGGATCAGCACCGGTATTACATTAATGACACCGGCACCGGGAACACCGTTAACACCTCGCACCCGCGCGTGTTGCAGATGGTCATGGACTCCCTGCGTTACTGGGCGGAATCGATGCAGATTGACGGTTTCCGCTTTGACCTCGGAACCATTCTCGGACGCGAGCCGGAGGGATTTGACCCGCGCGGCGGCTTCTTTGATGCCGTGACCCAGGATCCGGTGCTGTCGAAGCTGAAGCTTATCGGTGAACCGTGGGATATCGGCCCAGGGGGATATCAGGTGGGGGGCTTCCCGCCAGGCTGGGGCGAGTGGAACGACAAATACCGCGACACGGTACGTGAATACTGGAAGGGAGATAACGTTTCTAACGATTTTGCCGCCCGTCTGTTAGGGTCCGGTGATTTGTACGATCTGCGAGGACGTCGTCCGTGGGCCAGCGTCAATTTTATCACCGCGCATGACGGCTTTACGCTGAACGACCTGGTGTCCTACAACGAGAAGCATAACGCCGATAACGGGGAAGATAATAACGACGGACATAACGATAACCGGTCGTATAACTACGGTGAAGAAGGGCCGACGGAGAATCCGGATATTATCGCCACCCGCGAGCGGCAAAAGCGCAACTTCCTCACCACGCTCTTCTTCTCCCACGGCACGCCGATGCTGCTGGCAGGTGATGAGTTTGGCCGGACGCAAAAGGGCAATAATAACGGCTATTGCCAGGACAGCGAGATCTCCTGGATAAACTGGGAAGGACTCTCTGAAAACGACGAGAAGCTGCGCGACTTTACCCGTCGGTTGATTGCTCTGCGCGCTGAGCAGCCGCTGCTGCGCCGTGAAAACTGGCGCGACGGGCTTGAGATCCGCTGGTTTAACGCCGGTGGCGGACCGCAGCAGTCGGAACAGTGGGACGAGGGTTCCACCCTTGGTCTTGCCATCAGCCGTCCGGATCTTGAGCAGGAAGAGGGCATCTGGCACGACGTGCTGATGCTGTTTAACCCGTTTGAAGGCACGGTGCCATTCCAGATCCCGCAGTTTGGCGAAGGGGGCTGGGTGCTGGAGCTTTCGACGGCGGATGATGCCCCTACAGGGGAAATCATCACGGAATCCGTCGATTATGAACTGGCCGGGCGGAGCATAACGCTTTTCCGCCGTCCTTAAAGCGAGGCCGCCGCGCGTGCGGCGGTATCATACAGGGAGGAGATCGCGCGGAGTAATTGCGCGGTCTCGCCAATCGACGCGCCCGGAATGCCGCTTTCCGCATGAATGTTGATCAGGCAGGCTTCCCGTACCTCCCGGTACTTCATGCACAGCGCTTTGCCTTCCTCCGTCGTAGAGAAAAAGAGCTCTTTCCCCGCTTTTTCACTGGTGACGTAACCCGCCTTTACCAGCTTTTTCAGCGCATACGTCACCACGTGGGTATCTTCCACGTTCAGCACAAAGCAGATGTCGGCCAGCTTTTTCTTGCGGTTGCGGTGGTTTACGTGGTGCAAAAGCGAGACGTCGAAAGCGCCCATATCCGGTTCACCTGCTGCGGTCATGCAGCGCACCATCCATTTGTTAAACGCATTGCTGGTCATGATCAGCGCATATTCCAGCTCTGATAATTCAGCACACCGCTCTGAGACGAGATGGCGGGAGGAGACGATACGCCCGTCCGCAATATCGTCGTGGTTTAACGCTGTTTTCGTTTTCTTTGTCGTCATACCGATCCTTTCTCCAGAATGTAAACCCGTCGATAAAATAAGAACATTTTATTGATAAATTGTTTACATGTTTTTGACGTTCAGATATAGCTTTTTAGTGCAGGTTCTGTGGAGCCTCACGCAACACACAACATCGCGCGCCGTAATGCACCGGCTTCGCTCTGCTGCGAAGTATAAAAAATAGCCGTCGGCGCGCAACGCTCACTTTGGATAGGGTAACGTTTATGGACAGTTCTACACTGTTGCCACTTATCGGGATTCCGGTGGTGGTTATTGGTTTTGCACTGCGTTTCAACCCGCTGCTGGTTGTCGTGGTGGCGGGGCTGGCAACGGGCCTGCTGGTTGGCATGGATTTCGGTATGCTGCTGGAAACCTTTGGCGAAAAGTTCGTGAATAGCCGATCGCTTGCCACCTTCATTCTGATCCTGCCGGTGATTGGCCTGCTGGAGTATTACGGGCTGAAAGAGCGCGCCCAGGCCTGGGTCGCGAAGATCGCCAGCGCCACCTCGGCGCGTATCCTGATGCTCTACTTTGTTGCCCGCGAAGGGACGGCTGCGCTGGGCCTGATGTCCCTTGGCGGCCACGCGCAAACGGTGCGTCCGCTACTGGCGCCGATGGCGGAAGGGGCGGCCCTGAATGAATACGGCGAACTGCCGCAGACTATCCGCGACAAAATCAAAGCCCATGCCGCCGCCTGTGACAATATCGCGGTTTTCTTTGGGGAAGATATCTTTATTGCCTTTGGCGCGGTACTGCTGATTGATGCGTTCCTGAAAGAGAACGGTATCGAGGGGATCGAACCGCTGCATATCGGCCTGTGGGCCATTCCGACCGCTATTGCGGCACTGTTCATCCATATGACGCGTCTGCTGCGCCTCGACGCCAGCATTCGTCGCGACGTGATGGCCTGGAGAGCAGAGCAGGGTACGCAGGAGATCGCACCATGATGACCCTTATCACCATTAACCGCGTGTACTACCTGATCGGCTTTGTCGTGATGCTGCTGGTTGTGATGACCCTTCGCGATCGCGCTAACCCGAAACGCTATACCACCGCGCTGTTCTGGTTTCTGTTTGGCGGGATCTTCCTGTTTGGCGATCTGATGGTGCAGGAGCTGGGTAAGTCGCTGGCGTATCGCATTATTGGCGGCGCCGTTATCGTGATTGCGCTACTGGCCGGTTTCGGGCTGGTCGGGAAGGGGCATTATAAAATGTCCACCGAGGAGGAGCGGGTTGCCTCATCACACCGGCTGAAAAACTGGCTATTCTTGCCCGCGCTGATGATCCCGGTGGTGACGGTCATCGGGACGCTGTTTCTGAAAGGCGTGTCGATTGGCGGTGTCTATCTGCTCGACCAGAAGCAGCTTACGCTGGCGGCGCTGTGCGTGGCCTGTGTGGCGGCTATCCTCACCGGCTGGTGGCTGACAAAAGGTACGCCGCTGCATGCGGTTCGTCAGTCGCGTCGGCTGGTCGATACCATTGGTTGGGCGGTGATCCTGCCGCAGATGCTCGCGATGCTCGGCGGGGTGTTTGTGGTGGCGAATACCGGCGAATCGGTACAAAAGGTGGTCAGCCTGTTTGTGAACCCGGACAGCCGCTTCATGCTGGTGGTCATTTATTGCGTGGGGATGGCGCTGTTTACCATGATTATGGGCAACGCCTTCGCTGCCTTCCCGGTGTTAAGCGCCGGTATCGCTCTGCCATTCCTGATTAACGTCCATCACGGTAACCCGGCACCATTGCTGGCTATCGGCATGTACGCAGGCTATTGCGGCACGCTGATGACGCCGATGGCCGCCAACTTCAACATTGTGCCCGCCGCGCTGCTTGAGCTAAAAGACAAATATCAGGTTATCAAGATCCAGATCCCG
Source organism: Enterobacter hormaechei subsp. hoffmannii (assembly GCF_001729745.1). Taxonomy (GTDB): domain Bacteria; phylum Pseudomonadota; class Gammaproteobacteria; order Enterobacterales; family Enterobacteriaceae; genus Enterobacter; species Enterobacter intestinihominis. Next base: position 2,205,616 of record NZ_CP017186.1, on the reverse strand, counting down.
ACCGCGTTAACCTTGCTGGTGGTGAACGTGTTCTTAATGTATTTCCTCGTGTTTCGCTAAGGAGCTGCAATGGAATTAACGCAACATCAGGCTGACGCCTTCGCCAGAATGCCGTTGACCTATTTACGTCAGGAATATCCGAACCACATTATGCATCTGCTCAACGATGACGGCGACGTTCTGCCGCCTCGCGAGCTGCACCCGATCTTTTACGGCTGTTTTGACTGGCACTCTGCGGTGCACGGCTACTGGCTGCTGCTGCGCTGCCTGCGTCTCTGGCCCGAACTGCCGTGTCGGGAAGAGATCATCACTCTCTTCGAAGAACACCTGACCGACGAGAAGGTGGCGAAGGAGCTGGCCTATTTTACCGCGCCGTTCCGCGCGTCGTTTGAGCGACCTTATGGCTACGGCTGGCTGCTGGCGCTGGCCCAGGAGCTGAAACAATCGTCACTGCCGCAGGCGGAGCGCTGGTACCAGACGCTGCAACCGTTAACGCGGGATATTCGCCAGCGGCTGGTGGATTACCTCAGCAAGCTTACCTATCCGATCCGCGTCGGGACGCACTACAACACGGCGTTTGCACTCGCGCTGGGGCTGGATTATGCCCGGGCGGTGAACGATGACACGCTTGAGCGCGCCATCCTGGACGCGGCAACGCGGTTTTACCTCGCGGACACGCATTATCCTGCGCATTATGAGCCGGGTGGCGACGAGTATATCTCCGGAGCGCTGACCGAGGCCCTGCTGATGAGTAAGGTGGTGGAGGATTTCCCGGCCTGGTTCGATGCGTTTCTGCCTGAAGTGGGCGCCATTTCTGCGCTCATGAACCCGGCTGAGGTGAGCGATCGCACCGACCCGAAAATCGCGCATCTGGACGGTCTCAACCTCAGCCGTGCCTGGTGTACGAAGCACATTGCCCGCGCCCTACCGGAAAATCATCACGCCCGGAAGCCATTACGCGATGCCGTTGCGCGCCATCTCTCGGCGAGCGTGGAACATGTTGTCGGCAGTCACTACAGCGGCGGGCACTGGCTGGCGAGTTTTGCGCTGCTGGCACTGGAGTAGCGCTTAGTTGTATATCAGACTAAATGTCGCCAGGCTGTCTGCCAGCCCCGCGGTGGCCTGGGTTTCGGTGCGCACATATTGTGCGTCGTAATCCAGGGAAAACGCGGTCTGCCGGGCAGCGTTGGCAAAAGGTTCGACACCGGTGCTGTTGAGAGGAACGGTTGTACCTCTGGCGGCACCGTAGTTATCGCCATACAGAATGCGGATCCCCACGCCGGTAGCGGCGCTCTCCTGTTGACTTAGCGCCAGCACATCGTGATTCTGCGCGTCTTTTTCAGTCGGACCAAAGAACCCGATCTTCACCGCTGCCGTTTGGGATGCGTCACAGACCAGAGGGATGATGAAGCGGTGTTTATCCCCATCCATTCCTTTGTTGAGATCGCTTACGCTACTTTGTCCCATATTGACGGTGATGTTGTTATCCGAGATATAACAGCTCGATTTATGCACTTTCAGGTCGGCGGCAGCGACTTCCACCGTCACGCCAGCTTCAGATATCACCGCGCCGTTAGTATCCTCCAGAATCAGCGTTCCTGCGCGAATTTGCCCGCTGTTCGGCTGTTCATAGACAATCTCCTGCGCGGTTTTATAAAACACGACGAAGAACTGGGTCGCCATTTGCGAGGGATCGTTTGTGCTGCAAATCGCAACGCTGTCATCCCCCGAGGCGATGTAATGCACGGGTTCGGCTGCACAGTGCGTGGTTTCGCGAATGCCCACCGCAAACCCGACGCCGGGAATATCTGGCACGTCATAAACGGAGGCCGGGGCGCCCGTACCGTTCGGCGCCACGCCGCTGACGGGCGCTACGGTTAAGGCGTTATTGGCCACAAAGCGCATCGTTACCGGGCCGGTTCCCTCAGGACAGTTATAAAACGAGCGGTTTTCCTGGCCCAGGATAGCGCCTGAAAGCATCGACCCCGGAGGGATCGATGGGTTATCAGTGATCGAGTAGTTTTGAAAGTTAATGACCGCATCGCCCATGGTCGGCGGGCAGGTCTGAGACGCCCTTGCCGTAGCGTGAATCAGCAAAAAAGCGAGCATCAGGAGATTGATTAAACGGTTGATATTGTTCACAGGTGTCTCAGTAAGTTATTGGCACTGAAGGTTCATAAGCGTGACCGGAGTGCGGCCAGCGGTATCCGGAAGGCGTAATGGGGCGCTACAGCGCATATCCTGGCCTTTCTGCCGCCAGCTGGCATGCAAGGTCCCGCGTAGCGGCACGCCGCTGAGATAGACCTGTCCTGCTTCGCCAACGATGCCGACGCTTGATTTCGCAGACGTCCCGTTCGAGACATACGCGCTGGCGCCGAATGGAAGCGGGCGCCCGTGTGCCGTAAGGGTGATGAGCGTTCTGATGCCCACGTGGGTATGGTAATTCACCAGGACGACCGCGCCGCTGGTCGGCACAATCGTTCTGCTGTTCTGGTCCAGATCGACATTTTCTGCCAGCGTTTCGGTATCCAGCGAAATGGTGTTTTTGTGATACGCCGATAAGGTTGGCATCACGGCATAACCTCGGGAGTCGGTGTGAACATTGGTCGCCCCTTCAACCTGAACGTCCGACGCCTCGTCAGCGCGGATCAGCGCCAGGGTATCCCCAAGGCTTTGGCTCAACGTCACCCCATACTGTGTTGCCACAATGCCGCCTGCCGCGCCGTAGTTCACGCGGTTGCTATAGCGATCGTGGCTGTACCCGAGACTGGCGCTGCCATAACCGCCGTGATAAGCCAGCGCAAGGTTGCTGTTCGCGGTATTGGCCTGGTTGTCGAAGCCCTGCTGGAGGTTATAGTTCAGGCGATCGTGGGCCAGGGCCGTACCATACAGCGAAACCTGCCGGGTAGTATGGCCATCAAGGTTATTGTTGAGGCTGTAGCTGGTTGTTGCGCCGGGTAACCAGCGGCTGAGTGGGACGCTGATGCTAAGGTTTATCGCCCGTTCGTTGTCGCTATCATCAGCGCTTGAGCGGGTGAGATAATACCCAACACTCAACGACACCCCTTTGTAGTTTGCGTAATAGCCAAGATGGACGGTTTGATCGACCGCCGAGGCGTTCCAGTAATCCTGACGGTAAAAGGATGCGCTGATATTGCCCAGCGCACCGAGATCCTGCGTCAAACTGAACTGTGTGCGGTTACGCCGGTTATGCACGTGCTGGTCTGGGTCGCTGTCATCATTTGCTTCACTGAAACTGTAAAAGTCATGCGTCGTGTAATGGCTGGTCGAAAGGGTGAGCGACGTGTTCGTCTCAGCGAGATTTTTTTGGTACTGAGCGCGTATTTGCTGCCCGAGGGCAAGCCTGTCATCACTGAGGTGTGCTTTCGCCGCAACGGTGTCCACACCCAGTGCCCCAAACCGGCCAAAATCTTTACCTAATCCCAGCGCGAGAGCCTGATAGTGGCCGGAAAGCTCCGCTCCGCCGTACAGCGTCAGGCTTGAAGACAATCCGTAAAAGGCGGAGGCCTGAACAAACGGCGGGGTGTCGCCCTCGGCGTCAGGGCTGTTATACCGTCCGGTGCTGGCGCTGAATTTCAGTCGTTTCTCCCGTAGCATAAAGGCCACCGAGGAGTAGGGTTGGGTGAACGTGCGTTCGCTGCCATCACTTTCATGGACCGTGATCTCAAGATCGCCGCTTTGCGAAGTGGGGAAGATATCGCTAATGACAAATGCGCCAGGCGCAACATAGGTTTCATAGATGGTGTAACCGTGCTGGCGAACGCTGACGCGGGCATTGCTGTGAGCGACCCCGCGGATCGTGGGCGCGAAACCGCGCTGGCTGTCCGGCAGCATATTATCATCCGAGGCAAGCTGAAGCCCCGTAAACTGAAAACTGTCAAAAACCTCGCCAGACGTGTAGGCATTCCCTATTGTTAACGCGCTCTTCAGCGGCGTAATGGCCCGCTGGAGTGATGTTCCCTGAGACTGCCAGTGATGGGTATTACCATATTCAAACGTGGCGTAATTGCGTAAACGCCACGCCCCCAGGTTGATACCGGATCGCAGGCTCAGATAGCTGCTGTTGTCATGAATATTGTCGATGTTGGTTGTCGAGCCCGTAAGATTGTAATCGACAAAAGCAGCGGGGATGCCGTCGTCCCACTGTTCGGGAGGAATATAATCGGCACTTTTTTGCAACATGGCTGCCTGCGGAATGCTGAAAACCAGTTGATGATGGGTGAAGTCAAGATGCGTCGACGCATCGGGAATATATTTGCCGATGTCCGTAAATGTCTCCTCGTCATGCAGCGCATCGAACGAAGAGAAGGCCGCGATGTTTACCCCAAGTCTCTTGAGGTACGCCAGGTTGAGGACTGGTGAGAGCGTTCCCCCGGTATCAACGAATGCAATTTCGCGCTCATCCCGCTGCGTCTGGTTAACAACAACCGCGACACGATAACGTCCCGGCTGCTGACCGCCTTGTCGGGAAAAATAGCTTAAGTCGCTAGCCTGCTGTTGATCTGCTGTGATCTCCAGTGCCTGAGGATCGAAGTACTCATCGGCCTGTGCCCGGCGCACATGAATGCCAGACGTGACCGCACCCGCAAGCATCGCGAGCGTATAAATGCGGGGTAAATTGCGTGGGCCGAGAGAATGCATGTGCGGTCGTTGGCTACATTCGCCAAAGGCGTGTTGTCACAGCGTCAGGATTGCGTGGCGACTCTCGTCAGCCCGCCGTAATCGTTGATCGCCTGCCAGCGAATGGTCCCCGAGCAGGGAATGTGCCATTGACGATCGGAAAAGGGGTCAATCATTCCCGGCATTTCAACGTCGGTGTTCCCAACGCTGACCTTGTAAAACGATACAAACCAGGGCGAGGGGTTGTGTGCGCTAAGCGTATTATTACGACAGGTAAATTTTAATTTTTTGTAGGCAAGTTCGGCATTGCCTTTCAACCCTGCGGGACGGAAAAATAACTTGAATTTTGACTTCACGTTAATCTGCAATTTGTTGCTGTTTGCTTTTTTGCTCGGGGCAATATTTTTGATGTTAAGCCAAAAAACAGATTCCCGGTCAGTGGGTAATGGCGTTCCAAGATAATTGATGCGCAGCGAGTTTTTCTGTTCCGCATCTAAACGAAATAACGTAGGCGTCACGATAAAGGGCGGAGCGGTTTTATTCTTACTGTCAATATTTTCAATCCACGACTGAATAAGATAAGGGGTTTCTTTTTCCATATTGGTAATGGAAAATGCCACTTCTCTTTGCCCCTCAAGGTAAACAACACGCGTACCGCCCATCACAACCCCCGCGTGTGCTGACAGACTCATGCCGAGCGAATAAAAGAACAGGGCCGCGGTGAGTTTCTTCATTTTCAGATCCCCGTAGAGGAAAAAGATAAGCAGAGAAAGCTCTGCTTATCATCAGTCGATCAGTTATAAACCATCAGGAAATTGGCATCTGCGTCGGCTTCTCCGGTGCTGACGACATCGGTGGTGGCATTATAATTAGCGTAGAAATTGAGTGTTTTTGAATCTTCCCCTTCGGCAAGGTCGATACTCTGAGAAATATCACCAATTTTAATCTGCGTGTTACGGTCGCTTTCATAGAGTTTAACGGCAACGCCAGTCGCAGTATTGCCATCGCTGTCCACGGAGGAATTTAAACCCAGCAGGGTATTATCATTCGCATCTTTGTTACCATCAAACAACACGGCAACGGTTTTAACGGAATCCGGGCAACCTTCAACTGAAATCTGGAAAGGCGTGCGCGGGGTCTCTTTTTGGGTGGCAAAGTAGCTTGCAGCCCAGGTGCCTAATTCAACGGTTTGCCCTGCTGAGTCGGTGGTGATATTACAGGATGCATCGGTAATCTTACCGGTAAAATGGACTACGCCGCCCGTGCCCTGAGTCCCCGCATCGTTCTCTGGGTTGGTATTAATATTATTGTCGCTGTCACCAGAAGGAAGGCCCGCCAGCGCACTGCCACTTGCCATCATCAGGCCACAAAGGGTTAATGCGATCATGTTTTTTTTGTTGATCATGCCTATTGTTCTCATTCGCTCAAATATGTCAGTCTGGATATGCCGCTAGCAACACTGCCGGTGGCGTTATTGCTCAGAAAAAACAGCGCGAATGCTAACAAAATGCCAATCCAGGCCATAACAAAAGGTTGTCTAAAATTAAATTACTTTATTTTACGAAACTCCGTAACTTTCTTGTAACCTTACTTCGGGTTTGCTGATGTCGTTTATTGATGTTGCGAATCTAATTCCTGCCTGAGGGTTTATATTTGCCTTGTCACAAACGGTGCATTATTCATTGTGAGCTCAGTGGAGCTACTTTGTTATTGTCTCGTCCTGGCAGGAATAAAAATGAAGATATTTATTATTTCTATTGGGATATCAACGAATGAAACTGACTAAAATTGGTGCGACGCTTATTCTGACTTTCTGTGGCGCGAGCGCGGCGACGGCTTCTAACACTATCACATTTAATGGAACGGTGCTCGATCAGGGTTGTGATATTGCCGTTGATGGCGGCACGGCAAATGCGACCGTTGATCTGGGCTCAACGGCGGCAACCGACCTCGCTACAAAAGGCGACCTTGGCGCGCCAAAACAGTTTGTGTTCGACCTGAATAACTGCCCAACCAGCACGACTGCAAATATTGTCTTCTCAGGCCCTGTTGATGCTGTTGCAGCCGATCCATCCTATTTTGCAAACACTGCTACGCTGGGTGCGGCAACCAACGTGGCCGTTCAGCTCAAGCAGGGCGGCTCAAATGGTACCATCGTCAAAAATAATGCAGATAACGATCCTATTACTTTCACCGATGGCACAGCGAGTCAAACCTATACCGCGCAGATGATTGCCACCGGGCAGGCCGTTGCCGGCGATGTTAACGCTGTTATTACCTATAACGTCCGTTATAACTGATTCCGCAGGAGGGGAAACCCTCCTTTTTAGTTTGTGAGTGCATTATGAAACCCATCGCCGCTGTTATTTTTTGCGTGGCCAGCGCCGCCAGCCTGAACGCGTCCGCCAGTATTGTTACCGGGAGTACGCGGGTTATTTTTGACGGCTCCCGCCAGGCCGCCTCTTTGTCCGTTGAAAACTCTGACAAGGTTACTAACCTGGTACAGTCGTGGATTAGCCCGGCTAAAGGCAGCCCGTTAAAAAAAGAAAATATGATTATTACGCCACCGCTATTCCGTCTGGAAGCCGGGAAAAAAGCGTCAATTCGTATTGTGCGTTCAGGTTTACCTGTTCCGGAAGATCGTGAATCGCTGTTATGGCTGAACGTGAAAGGGATCCCCGCTACCGACGGTAGTGAAGGTAAAAATACGATGCTAATTGCCATCAACTCAAAGATTAAGCTGATCTACCGTCCGGCAGCATTACAGGGGCAGACGCCAGAATCCAGTGCGGAAAAGCTTAAGTGGAACCTGACCGCGAAGGGTTTACAGGTCGATAACCCGACACCTTTTTATATGAACTTCTCACGAATTGAAATTAATCACCAGGCGTTAAGCGGACAGTATTTTGTCGCGCCATTCTCCACGTTGAGTATTTCTGAAGGTGTTATGTCACCTCACGGCAAAGTAACCTGGTCGCTTATTAATGATTATGGCGTGAAAGGCCCGGACAAAGTCACCTCATATTAATCGACACCGTAAGTCTCCCGCACGGATACAGGGTTACAATGGAAAAAGTGAAACAAACCTACGTCCTTTCTTTAGGGCTCGGGCTCAGTGTTGTCTTTAGTTCTTTCAGCGCACCTGCGCAGGAACATTTCAACCCTCATCTTTTGGAAACAGACAGCGCAGAAGTGCCAGCAATGGATCTCAGTCTGTTTGCCAAAGATGAGGTGCCGCCCGGGGACTATAACGTCGACATTTTTATCAACGGCAATCTGGTAGACAGTAAAACCCTCTCTTTTCGACGGTTGAAAAGTGCCCCTACGTCAGACCGCACAGGGGCATGCTTAAACGTCACTCAGCTGAAAGCCTGGAACGTTCGTGTCGATAACTATTTTGGCGAACAGGAAAAAGCCAGCGAATGTGTGGATCTGTTTACCATCCCCGGCGCGGACGAAAAAATCGATCTGGCGCAGCAGCGTTTCGACCTGATCCTGCCGCAGGTTGCTTTATTTAACACCGCAAGGGGTTATGTTTCACCGGAGCGCTGGGATGAAGGGATCACGGCGGGTTTACTTAATTACAGCGTCTCAGGTCAACAGGATCTGCATCAACGCAACGGCACCGACAGCAGTAATCAGTTTCTTAGCCTGCAACCGGGGCTGAACGTAGGCGCCTGGCGCTTTCGCAACTATTCCACCTATACCCATTCCGAATCCGAAAATGACTGGGATTCCGTGTATACCTACGCCTCACGGGATATTAAATCTCTTAAAAGCCAGCTGGTGCTGGGACAAGGAACCACGCGCGGCGGCATTTTTGATAGCGTCGGTTTCACCGGGGTGCAGATGTACTCGGATAACGATATGAAGCCGGACAGCATGCAAGGCTTCGCCCCGGTAATACGCGGTATAGCCCGCAGCAATGCCGAAGTGACGGTATACCAGAACGGTCACAGCATTTATAAGGCTACCGTGCCGCCGGGACCGTTTGAATTCAGCGATATGTATCCGACCGGCAGCTCCGGCGATCTGCAGGTGGTGATCAAAGAGTCCGACGGTACGCAAAGTAGCTTTATTGTGCCTTACGCCACGCTGCCGGTATTGCAACGTGAAGGTCAGGTGCAGTATGGCCTGGTGGCGGGCAAAACCCGTCAGGACGGGTCGGGTTCACGTGCAGAGGATTTTAACTTTATTCAGGGATCAGCGGCCTGGGGCGTCGGAAAAGGGATCACGCTTTACGGCGGCTATATTCAGGCGGAAGACAATTATTCCAACCTGATTGCCGGAACCGGTTTTAATATGGGCAGCGCCGGAGCGCTCTCATTTGATATTTCCCAGTCGTGGGCGGATATCCCGCAGCCGGACAACATGCGACAACAGGAACACCATAGCGGCCAGTCGTATCGCGTGCGCTACAGTAAGACGCTTCAGCAGACCAACACCGATATTGCCGTCGCCGGTTATAAATTTTCAACCCGGGGTTATCTTTCGTTTCAGGACTTCCTCAATGACTGGGATCCGGGCAATAGCACTATTGATAATGGCCGCGAGCGAAACCGTTTTGATGTGACAATCTCACAGACGTTGCCTTTCGGCACCCTGTCACTGAGCATGTACGACGCCTCTTATTGGAACAGTGAACATGCGGACTCCATGAACCTGGGCTTCAGCAGCACGCTTGGACCGGTGTCGTACTCGCTGAACTATGCCCACTCTAAAAACGTCAATGGCGGTTACAATAACGATTCCGATAACTACGACGACGATAACGTCTTCTCGCTTAACCTGAGCGTACCGTTCAGCGCCTTCAGCCACAGTGAAGCGGCCCGGTCTGTTTCGGCTAACTATTCGATGAACAGTAGTAAAAACGGCGATACCACGCACAACATCGGAATTTCCGGTACCGCGATGCAGGAAAACCAGCTGAACTGGCAGGTTTCAGAAGGCTATAACGCCGATTCTGAAGCTACTAACGGCAATGTCACTGTGGGTTATCAAAGTACTTATGCCGATATGTCCGCAGGCTATAGCTACGACGATTACAGCCGACGAGTGAATTACAGCCTGCGCGGGGGCATGGTGCTGCATCGCGACGGTATCACCCTGGCGCGTCAGCTCAACGATAGCGTAGCGCTGGTTGAAACACCGGGTGTTTCCGGTATGCCGATCAACGGGCAGACGAACGTTCATACCGATTATTTCGGTAACGCCATTGTGCCGTACGTTCGTCCGTATCACAGCAATTCGATCTCACTCAACACAGTGGATGCCAGCGATACTTCTGCGGCCATTGATAACATCGCCAAAACCGTGGTGCCGACCAAAGGGGCGGTAGTACGCGTGAAGTACAACACCTGGATTGGACAAAAGGCGATGATGACGCTGACCTACAACGGTAAACCGGTGCCGTTTGGCGCAGTAGTAACACAAACCAGCGGCGAGTCGGATGACACGCGCAGCAGTATTGTTGGCGACGGCGGGGAAGTGTATCTCGTCGGGCTCGCCGGGAAAGGGCGGTTAATTGTTAAGTGGGGGGAGACGGCGAACAAGCAGTGCGCCGTTGATTACACACTTGCCGGCGCTAAAACAGAGGCCGATATTTTATTCATCAACGGGGTTTGCCATCCCGTATCGGGAGCAAATTAATGTCACGCTTCATTATTCTCCGTTCCGGCCTTAAATCGCTCATCGGCCCGGGAATGGTATTCATGCTGAGCGTGTCGCCGGCAATGGCGTACACCGATCGCAATGATATTGAGTTCCATGTCACCGGAAACATTATTGATGGCTCATGTAACGTCACCAAACCGGAGGCAGTCGACCTCGGGAAATATTACTGGAAAGACTTTGCCGTAGCGGGGGGGAACACAGGAAATGTGCCAGTGACCATCGCGTTTGACAGTTGCACCGCAGGGTTAAGCCAGGCAACGGTTACCTTTACAGGCGCACCTTACGCTGAAGATCCGGCTTATGCTTCTGTCATTTACGCCAATCAGGTGGCGGCAGATGCAGGCGGCGCGACCGATGTCGGCCTTCAGTTGTTTATCCGTGACCACGAACATCCCATCAGCGGTGTCGCGCTGGCCAACGGCGTGAGCTACCCGGTTGCGCTCGAAAACCAAACCGGCGCGATGACTTTTACTGCCCGAATGTATACCCCACATGGGACCCCAACACCGGGTGCATTCAGCAGTGCGATTACATTGAATGTTGTTTATAACTGAGCTTAAGTGAGCAGACTAATTTCATGTCAAAATATTTATATTATCTGGTGTTATTGCTGGGGACAGTCCCACTATTAAGTCATGCAGCCTGTAACCGGGATAACGGCGATGATGTTACCGTTACAACGATCCCATTACCCTCGAAACTGTTGGTCAGTGCGAAAAATTATACCTTTGGCGAAGTGTTATACGATTCTGGATATATCAGCGGGACGGATGGGGATGTCACGATTAAAAACTGTAGCAGGGATTATTACGTAGGATTTCATTATAACCCGACTCATTTAGCATCGGCGTCGCCGGTGGGAGATAATATCTACCCGACCACGATACCGGGTATCGGCATTAAGACCTACACGCTTAACCAGGCCGGTCCGTATGATTATGAACGTGCGGTTGATAACTCATGGCAGTCCGGCGATGGCGAGAGCAGCCATACGCTGGCGGGCTCGGCCTATCGTGTGCAGTTGATTGCGACGGGGGGTACAATCCCGGGCGGTAATCTGGCCCTTGAGAGCGGCAAACTGGCGACGGTGGAATTTCGTGAAGGGCAAAGCAGTTCGGATAACGGTGATAATGCGTCAGAAGTCTATTTGTCAAATACGCAGATAGAAGTCTATGCGATGGGATGCTCAGCATCCGTTTCTTCCCTGCTGTTTAATATGGGCGATGTGGATACCTCTGCGTTTGATAATCTTAAGATGGTGGAAGGACCCGAACAGGATGTTGGTCTGAGCTGTCAGCCAGGCACCAACGTGACCATGACCATCAACGGGCCGCTTGCCGAGGGCGACAATGATAATGGCTCGGTGATTGCCTTAGACCAGTCTGAATCGGGTACGACGGCGACCGGTGTGGGGGTCGTGATATCAGCCTATCAACCGGCGCTACGCAGTTTTACCTACTGGGCCATTGGTCAGGAGGTGCAAGCTTTTAATTCCAGTCGTGTAAAAGCCGCATCACAAGGCAGTGGGCTGGCTGCCGATGGTACCGCGATTGCTGATATCGGCTCCGCAACAACCTATAGCGATCCGGCAAATGCAGGCGGAGCCGGAGAGTCTGAAACCTTACGTTTTAAAGCGTGGTATTACAAAACCAGTGACGTTGTCACGCCAGGGCAAGCAAATGCCACCGGGACAATCACACTTAAATATAATTGATACCTTTGATCATGACAGGGGGTAGCGCTGCGGTTTATTTTTGTACACCTCTGCGCTACCGTTATGTGTTTCTGTCGTGTACATTTCCTCTGCGACCCTATTTATTCGGTGGAACTGACAATGATTACTAAACGGTCTGAGCCACGCTTTTCATTCATTCTGTTAATTTTTGTGTGTCTTGTAGGATTATATTCTTTTAACGGTCACCTTAAGCCTCACGCCGGACAAAAAGGGGTTGCATGTATTTCTTACAAGCGGATCCTGCGTGAATCACCGTTACTGGCACAGGAAAAAAAGCAGAACGAAATACTTCTCGCATTAGCTAAAAAATCCGCGCTTGAAGTTGAGAAAAAATATTACGCTCTGCCAGAACCCTTGCGCCGTGAAATGAAAGCGATCGATGATATGAGTAAAAACACGCAACTGCGGGCAGAGCAGGGTCGCCTGCGGCATATAAGCCAGCGAGTCATATCTGATACCGTTGAAAAATACAGAATAGATCATCACTATTCGGTCGTTTTCAATAAAGATAGCGCCTCTACAGTGGATTATGGTCACGACATCAGTAATGAAATCATTAATGAATTACAGCATGTAAAAGTGGTGTACGGGCCGCGCCCTAATTTTGAAGATGCGACCCGGGAGCTTTTGCTCGCTCAACCTGTTTCCGCAGGATGAGTGATTTTACGCAGTCGGCTCGCGCTGACGATGACCGCTATCGCAGAAGCCGCCGCAGCGATCCACAGTGCAGCATGAATTGCTCTCTCATTTGTCGCCAGCAGTACGCCCACAGCGGCGGCCCCCAGACACTGCCCGAACGTGCGCATAATGGATAACACACCGGATGCATAGCTCGCATAGTCACGACTAACGTTTGAGAGCATTTCCCGGTTATTGGGACTTTGAAAGCAGCCAAATCCCATCCCGCAAACCAGGTTTCGCAGGCAGATATCCCACATCGAAGGGCTGGCGGGTAACGTTGCCAGCAGAATCAAACCGACGACAAAAATCATCAGCCCCAGGGTTGAAATCACCGGGGCTGAAATCGTGTCCGCCCACCGGCCTGCATGCGGCGCAATCAGCACGATCCCGAGCGGCCACGGCGTAAATAGCAGGGCAGAAATCACCGGACTGTAGCCGTATTCGCTCTGAAACAGGAAGGGTAGCGCAATAAAGGTGATACCCTGGCTGACAAAAGCAATCATCGACGTTAAGGCCGCGAGGGTAAAACGTTCATTTTTGAATATGGCTGGCGGCAGTAAGGGGTTATCCGTGCGGCGGATCTGCCAGATAAAAGCCATGCCGCTCAGCGCAGCGAGAACCGTCCAGCAAAGACTACCTGTGTGATAAGTAGCATCCTGGAGGCTGTTCGCCGCCATGATCGTCGAACCCAACAGCAGCGCCGACAATATGGCGCCCAGGGTGTCAAAGGGCGCTTGCTTTCGAACCGCATCCCGCGGCAGCGCTTTGACCGCCAGCAGCAAGGCGAGGGTGCCGGGAAGAACGTTTATCGCAAAAAGCCATTGCCAGCTCAGGGTGTGAAGGATCGTACCGCCCAATACCGGGCCGATAGCGGAGCTGGAGGCGATGAGCAGGGCGTGCAAACCCAGAATGCGGCCAAGCAATCGTCCGGGAAATACGGACCGCAGTATCGCGGGAGCAATACTCAGCGTCGCTGCGCCGCCGATCCCCTGAAGCACGCGCATACCGATAAGCACTTCGGGCGTTTTCGCCAGCGCGCAACCCAGCGATGTCAGGGTAAAGGTCGTCAGGCCTGCCAGAAATACGGGGCGATAACCCTGGCGGGCCGCAAGCGCCGCGAATATCGCCAGCGTCATTGCAGCCGCCAGCAGATACCCATTGGCGAACCAGATGGCATAACTGGCTGGCACCTGCATCTCCTGAGCCATGGAGGGCAGGGCAATATTGATCATGGTGCCATCAAACACGCCCATTAACGTGGTGGTCATTATCGCGGCCATCACCCGTGCGCGCGTCGGGCCAGGCAGTCCATCGTCCCCGGGTTGGCTGGAAAAAAGCATCATCTTGTTGTCCTTAGAGAAGAGTGTGTGGATGACAAAACTATAAAGATGGCTTTTGCAGGGCGGAAGGCGCACCATTTACACTTTATCGTTGCATGAAACGCCTTATCTGAATATGCAGGGAGGAAGGAGATGTCCGAACCCGATTTTAATTTGCTGATAGCACTCGACATATTGCTGAGCGAAGCGAGCGTGGCAGGCGCGGCACGTCGTCTGAACCTCAGCACCTCGGCAATGAGCCGGACATTAAGCAGGTTACGCGACGTCACTGGCGATCCGATTCTGGTGCGCGCCGGACGTAACATGGTACTGACCCCGTGGGCCGAAGCGACCCGGGACCGTGCCAGGCGTGCAGTGCACGAGGCCAGGGCGGTATTACAGCCCTCAACTGAAACGTTCAGCGCGCGAAGTCTGGCGCGACTTTTTACCATCAGGGCAAACGATGGTTTTGTGGTGGCGTTTGGGCCTGCGCTTATAGCGGCTGTGGCCGACGCCGCGCCGGACGTCTGTATACGCTTTGCGCCTAAGCCGGAAAAAACGTCGCGCTATCTTCGGGAAGGGCTGGTTGATCTGGAGATTGGCGTCCAGAGTAATATGGGGCCTGAAATACGGCTGCAACGACTGTTTGAGGATCGGTTTGTGGGCATCGTGCGTAAGGGGCATCCGCTGGCTAAGCAGGCAGAAATAGGGGTGAAGGATTATGTCGCCTGGGGCCATGTGGTAGCGTCACCCGAGGGTGCACTGCACGGATCCGTTGACGATGCGCTGGCCGAACTCGGAACAAAACGTAAAATCGCGAGCGTCGTACCGGGATTTCCGACGGCGCTGTCCGTGGCGGTGGCATCGGATCTTATCGCCATGATACCCGCGCTCTATTTACTCAATCAGCAGGTAACGGACCAGGTACACGTTTTCGAGCTGCCGTTCAAAAGCCGTCAAATTACGGTATCACAGATGTGGCACCCAAGAATGGAACGCGATCCCGCGCACCGCTGGCTGAGAGAACAAATTCTCGCGATATGCAGAGTGAAGAGGTCAGACATGATTAAGGGACCTGTATAGCGATTGCTATACGCGCCGCTTATGCTATGCTTGTAAAGCAATTGCTATACAAGAGGTATACCCATGAAATCAGATGTTCAACTCAATCTTAGAGCCAAAGAATCCCAGCGGGCGCTTATCGATGCCGCCGCAGAGATCCTCCATAAATCACGTACTGACTTCATTCTGGAGATGGCCTGTCAGGCAGCCGAAAATGTGATCCTCGATCGGCGTGTATTCAATTTTAACGATGAACAGTATGCAGAGTTCATTGATATGCTTGATGCCCCGGTCGCCGACGATCCTGCCATAGAAAAACTGCTGGCAAGGAAACCTCAGTGGGACGTGTAACCCCCCCAGAGCCCTTATCCAGCGTCCATCAACTGGCGGAGTTCGTCAGTGGAGAGGCCGTACTTGACGAATGGTTAAAACAAAGAGGTCTGAAAAACCAGGCGCTTGGCGCAGCCCGAACGTTTGTCGTTTGTAAAACGGGCACAAAGCAGGTCGCGGGATTTTACTCTCTGGCTACCGGCAGCGTTAACCATACGGAAGCGACAGGTAATCTGCGGCGTAACATGCCGGATCCCATTCCCGTGATTATACTTGCCCGTCTGGCTGTTGATGTCTCAATACGCGGAAATGGGTTGGGAGCCGATTTACTCCAGGATGCGGTTTTACGCTGTTATCGGGTAGCAGAGAATATTGGGGTGCGGGCGATCATGGTTCATGCACTCACTGAGGACGCCAAAGCGTTTTATATCCACCATGGTTTTAAAGCATCGCAGACTCAGGAACGGACACTGTTTCTCAGGCTCCCTCAGTAGCGGCGGGATTTTATGGAATGAATGTTCAGCCCGTCTGGCTGATAAGCTTGCGCCAGACTCTGTTATGCAAAGTAAATAGCAGCATCTTATAGAAAGCGGTAGAGAGGATACAGCTGCCGCTAAGCCCAAGCATGACAATACTTACCAGTGCCGCGGTCAGGCTGACGCCCGGAGAAGAAGTACCGCTCAGCGCAGCCAGCAGATAGGCTGCCGTTAATACCAGGCTTAGCACCGCCAGCGTAAGATGTAACCGCACGGCGCGCATGCTACCTTTGCCAATCATAAACATCGTCACTCCGTTGATGCCGGCAAAGAGCAGGGCGATCAGCACAACCCACACGAAAACGCGCTCTGCTGGCTGGCCGAGCGCGGTGAGTACGCCATACCCCAGCCACAGTTGCGGAATGGCGACACTGACAATCACCCCGAGCGTACTAACCGCTGCCGGAATACCCATGGTATGAAGCCCCACGGGCTTCACCATATCATCAGCCAACTGCGTCTTCAGCTGCTGCAACTGTATCGGGGCGGCATTTTTTATGCTGGCGGACACCTCATTACAATATTGCAGGCGACGGGTTAAAACTTTAAACATTTGAATACTCGGCGTTTATTTTCTAGATCCAAACTGCCCCCCAGTACAACAATCCGGAAAGTTTAAAACAAAAGCAGCAAGGAACCGATCTTTTAAATAGTGTATTCTTTTTATCAGGTTAAAGGAGACGTGAATGACAGTGAAAAACCAGGAACTTATAGCGGCAGGATTCACCAGTAAGGATATCGAGCGAATCAAACGTCACCAGGCGACGGGGGAATCGCAGGAAAAGGTTCTGAAGGATCTGGCCGGTTATTTTCTGTCGGTAGCCTGGATCACCGGCGGGATGGCCATCATTACCTTGGTCACCGCGATCTTTGGCAGCGCCAGCCATGTTATCTCCTGTGTGGTTGCCGTCGTCTTTTTGCTAATTGTTCTGCTTCTGGTGATGCCGGTCAGACTTGGCTATAAATCATGGAAGCTGATGAGAACACAGATCAGCGACTCCGGTCATCACGGGTAAGGAGTTCCAGTACCACCTTCGCGCTGACCCCCCATCCCATAACCTTCATCGTCAGTTTGCCCGGAGACATGGTTTCCACCTTGCGGTAATAGTCTCCGGGAAGATAACGGAAAAGACGCCAGGCCTCAGCTTTACCAGTCATACCAAACACCCCATAAACGCTGGCTGCAAGCGTGGTTGCATTAAAGATCCCCAGGCCAACATCGCGACTGAACCCCATAAATTCCGCTATGGACATAGCGCCGTCCGCTATTATCCCCTCAGAAGCCGGTTCATTCAGGAACTGACGGGCTGCCTCCCGTGATACCGTATTAAGAGCATCACCGACCAGAACGGCACCGGCAAGCATACCAGCAGGCGTCATGGTGGCGATCATAACACCGCCAAACACTGCCTGAACGCCGGCAAGAACGACCTTAATTCCGGATATGAAATACCCGACTATTTTATTCTGCTCTGTTACATACTGAATATCAGCGTAGATCCGGGCATAGCCTGTTTTCAGCATGCGCGACTGTTCAAGCAGGTACTCATTCTCAGCTCTAAGGTTTTTCAGGCAGATAATGCATTCTTCATCGTTCCTTGCTCGCCTCGCCACGTCAAACTGTTGCATTACAACCTGTCTTATTTCATCCACGAATTTCAGTCGGGTCAGTGAATCGCTGAGATGCATGGCCGCGACCATATTTGCGGTATTAACAAGCTTCCGGGCTTCCAGATTGATCATCGTATCAGCCCACTGACGCCGACTTTGTCCGGGAAAAAGCGCGATATCCATTACATATTCCTTATGTGTCGTCAGGACGAGAAGTCATTAGCCTGCCAGGCTCAAATACTGCAGTTGCGCGCCATGACTTCACGTCTTCAGTTTTCTTGCCATCAACAAAGTGCTGCTTCCCGAGCAGGTAGGTAAAGAAGCCATCAAGCTGCGTGATAAAACAGGAGATATTGTAGCCTGACCGATAGAAATCGTAGTCAAATGTTCGTATGTGCTTCTTATAGTAATAGACGTAAAAGAAACGCAGCGAACACAGAATGTTTTCTTGAATCCCCAGATGTTTCTTGCTCAGTTCATTCATTCCATAAATTGTGGCGAACATAACCGGTAGGGTAGTCACATCATCAACTATGAGATGAGTTCTCTGGTTGTTCCTCGATAAATGTTAGATGGAATATGCCATGAACTTTGCGGATGCCCCGTAATTTTTGCGTTATGAAGTCATCGTAAGTCCACAACTAAATTTAGGCAATCGACTGATTCATCGGTAAGTTCCTGAAAGAGAGGAACTTATGAACTAAAGAATAAACCCACAGCATTTAACATAATATACATTATGCGCACTTAGATTGAATACGAGTAAATCCAGCCAGTTCAGACCCATCCTTGTTCTGCTCATTCCGCGCATCATGTCCCTCTGTTCTATGCCATCAACGTTCATAACTGTCGTTACGGTCTTGCGTGATCTCCACGGCAGTCACCTGTACATCCTTAAAGCGCAGCCCATCCACACCAGAAATTTTCCCGAACTCTGACGCGTCAATCAAAATACCCTCCAGCGTTAACCCGACCACAGGACGCTCCGGATATCCCTCGATGAAAAATGCCCGCGAAAAGCATTTGCTGTCTGATCGACGCGCCGTCATTTTTTTAATTGTCAGTCCACTGACCGCAGTAAGACCGGTTTCGTCCTCAACACCTTCAGCCAGTTTGCGCCAGTGTTCTGGTTTATCAGATAAATTGTTCTGGTCGCCATAGCTATACTGCGGAAACCAGTTCAGCTGGATCAGCACCGGAAAACGCACGTCCGTAAGCCGTAGATTTTGTACGGTGATATCACGGATAAATCCGCCCCGGTTGCGAGCAGATTTAATGCGAAACCCGACGCCCGTTCCGTTAAACGCGTTATCTTCTATCAGGACGCGTTCAATGCCACCTGAAGTTTCACTCCCCAGTGTGATCCCGGATCCCTTATTCAGCGTACATCCTCGAATCACTATATCCCGCGCGGCACGAGCTTTTTGCGCCGCTTCGCGTCCTCGTCCTGATTTGATGCAGATATTGTCGTCATTGCAGGACACTATGCAGCGTTCAATCCGCACCTGTTCGCAGGAGTCGACGTCAATCCCGTCGGTGCTCGGCCCCGCAGAATTGCTGATTTGCACGCCCTCAACCGCGATATGGCGCGAATAACAGAGGTGCATGTTCCAGAATCCGGACTCACGACTGGTAAAATCACGCAGCAGAATGCTCTGGCTTTCAAAGACCAGGATATTGCGCGGGCGCTGACAGTCATAATCAACAACCCAGCGCAATCCTCTTGCGCTGTAATCGCCAACCATGCCGCTGCGCTCGTCATCGCCCCAGTAGCGTTGCCACCAAATTGCACCCTGCCCGTCTATCGTGCCTGTACCGGTAATGCTGACGTTTTCACAATCGATGATATTAATAATGCCTGCCGGCCAGCGCATATCAATGCCGGCCACCCGGGTATTTATCAGGGGATAATCAGCCAGATCCTGGCTTCCAACGAGCTGTGCGCCAGCGTCCAGTCGAAGTGAAACACCGCTTTTCAGAAACAACGCTCCGGTCAGAAAACGGCCTTGCGGAATAACGATGACATCGTTCTGTTGAGCACTATTTATGGCCTGCTGAATGGCGGACGTTGCCAGGCGTTGCGCGCTTGGGTCCGCGCCATACGCCAGAATGGAGATCGCTTTCATGGCTTTTCCTTAAACAGATGAAAGCCTTAGTCTAGGAATCCGCGTGATGGATAACCTTTGTCTGTTTGACAGCCACGCGGTCAGGCTGGCAAAAAAGCAGATATTTACTGGCTTGCGATCACCGCAACGCCCTTTTCTTTCAGAGCGCTCACCCAGCGTTCATCCGTCGTGTTTTCAACAACCAGCGTATTCACCAGCGACACGTCGCCAATCACAAACGCCGAGGCCGTGTTGATCTTTTCCGGTGAGGCCAATACCACCGTTTCCGCCGCTCTGCCGGAAAATGCACGTTTGATGCATGCTTCTTCATAATCTCCGGTGGTCAGCCCGGCCTCAGGATGGACGCCGGTGACCCCCATGAAGAACAGATCCGCATGAATATTATTGATGCCTTCAATAGCGGCCGCGCCGACCGTGACGATGGAGTGTTTATACAAACGACCACCAATCAGGATCACCTCTATGCATGGATGGTCGACCAGCCCCAAAGCGATACCCGGGCTGTGCGTCACCACGGTTACCCGTAAATCGGGTGGTAAGAACGTAATAAGTTCTGAGGTGGTCGTCCCGCCATCAATGATCACCACCTGCCCCGGTGAAATGAGCTGCGCGCCCCGACGTGCCACGCGTTTTTTTGCATCCATTTTAACGGACTGACGCTCGGCAAAAGGCGCAATCGCTGAAGATGCCGGAAGCGCGCCGCCGTGGACACGCTGCAAACGCCCTTCTGCCGCCAGTTCACGTAGATCCCGGCGGATAGTGTCCTCAGACACCGAGAAAAAGAGGCTGAGCGCAGTTGACTGGACCTGGCCTTCCGCCTCCAGCTTTTCCAGAATCAACTGTTTACGCTGACTTGTGAGCATGAATTATTCCTGATGTTGCACGATAATTATTGTAATTACACGAAAATGCTGTTTATGATGCATACTCTACGAGAGGAGAGCCAAACGTGCAATCAAAACGTGCAGATATACGCATCATCAACAGCGAAACGTTGTCCGACAACTGGTATAACCTGAAAAAATACACTTTTGACCTCCAGCGCAGCGATGGTGACTGGCAGCGGCAAGAGCGTGAAGTGTATGACCGCGGGAATGGCGCGACGATCCTGCTCTATAATCGCGACAGCAAAACAGTCATTCTTACACGTCAGTTTCGTTTCCCTGTGTTTATCAATGGTCACGAAGAGGATCTCATTGAGGCGGCTGCCGGGTTGCTCGATAACCTTGACCCGGAAAGCCGGATTAAGGCCGAAGCGGAAGAGGAAACCGGGTATAAGGTGACGCGCATAGAGAAAATTTTTGAGGCCTATATGAGCCCGGGCTCCGTTACCGAAAAACTCTACTTCTATCTGGCGGAATATCACCCGCAGGATCGGACCAGTGCGGGCGGCGGCGTTAAAGCAGAGGGGGAAGATATCGACGTGCTGGAAATGACGCTGGACGACGCGCTTCGTGGCATCGAGAATGGCCAGATCGTCGACGGTAAAACCATCATGCTGCTTTATCACGTGGCCCTGAAAGGCATTTTATAATATCACGTTTATCCGGATACCTGCCCCTGCGCAGGTATTTGCCTGTGCTATTCTTGCTGAACACCTCAACATGGAGATGCGAAAATGGCCGACTGGGATCCTTCTCTGTATCTACAATACAGCGCAGAACGCACACGTCCCGCCGCTGAGTTACTGGCCCAGGTGCCGCTTGCTGACATAACCTCTGGCGTGGATTTGGGCTGCGGGCCAGGCAACAGCACCGCGCTGCTGAAACAACGCTGGCCTTCAGCGCAGATAGCCGGTGTGGATAACTCCCCGGCGATGCTGGAGGAAGCCCGACAGGCCCTGCCAGACTGCCACTTTGTTGAATCGGATATCCGTCACTACAAACCTGACCAGCCTCTCAGCCTGATCTACGCCAACGCTTCCCTGCAATGGATCCCGGACCATTACCACCTTCTGCCGCATCTGGTTTCACTGCTCCAGTTAAACGGCGTGCTGGCGATACAAATGCCTGACAACTGGCTTGAGCCGACGCACGCCCTGATGCGTGAAGTTGCCTGGGAACAGGGCTACCCCGATCGTGGCCGCGAGCAGCTGCCGGGTATTCATGCCTACTATGATATTCTGACGGACGCGGGATGCGACGTGGATATCTGGCGCACCACCTACTTTCATCAGATGAGCTCTCATCAGGCGATTATTGACTGGGTCAGCGCGACGGGTTTACGGCCGTGGCTACAGGATCTCAACGAGAGCGAGCAGCAAAACTTTCTGAAACGCTACCTCGAGCTGCTGGAAGAGCAGTATCCGCTCCAGGAGAACGGGCAGATACTGCTGGCTTTTCCGCGCCTGTTTATGGTTGCTCAGCGGGTTCCGTAAGCCGAATCAGGAACGCGCTTCCTTGAGCAAATGCTGAATTACAGCCTCCTGCTTATCGTAGTTGCCTTCGCCAAACGAGGTGTAACGCAGTTGCCCTTTCGCATCGAAATAGTAATGTGCTGGCCAGTACTGATTACCGAACGCGCTCCAGATTTTGTAGTTATTATCCGTCACTACGCGGTACGGCAACTGCCATTCGTTGACCGCGTTTTTCACCGATGATAACGGCTTTTCCCAGGGGTATTCAGGGGTGTGGACGCCAATCACCACCAGACCTTGTGACTCATATTTCTTCGCCCAGTCTCGAACATGCGGAAGGGTATGCTGGCAGTTGATACAGTCCCAGGTCCAGAAATCGATAAGCACAACTTTCCCCCGCAAGGCCTTAGACGTGACAGGGTCACCGTTTACCCAGCCCGTACCGCCGCTTAATGTCGGTAGCTGGCTGCTCGGCATTGCGTCAGCGATCGGTCGCAGTTTCACCTGCGTGGAGGTTGGTTGCGCAAGGCTCAAGAGAGCGTTTTCCAGCTGGTCGGTAATACCGCTGGCGCCTTTCAGGACCGACGTCATTCCTGAGGCGTTGAAAGCCACGGCGGCTAACATCATCACCCCTGCGCCCTGACGCAGACGCTCCATCAATGCGGATTTGGCTCTCAGAGGGGTTATCAGCTTACGGCCCCCCGCGACAAGCAGCCCCAGCATCAACGCGCACCCACTGCCGTAAGCGGCTAACAGCGCTCCGGTTGCGATGGCCGAGTGGCCAGTAATGTTAATGCCGAAGATCGCCCCGAGAATCGGTCCGGCACAGGGGGACCACAGCAGCCCAACGGCCAGCCCTGCCAGAAAAGCCGAAACCAGGCCGTGTCGCTGCATGCTGTGGGTGTTGAGAACATTTCCCGCGCTGACCGCCGGGCGGGCAATGCACTGAGCGAACTGCGGGAAGATCAGGGCCAGGGCGGCAATGCTCAGTATCAGCAGCGCAATCCAGCGACCGATAACGGTGGCGTCAGCGATCCACTCGCTGGCAACCGTTACTACCATCGCCACCAACGTGAACATCACTATCATTCCCGCCAGAAGCGCCAGAATGTGTTTGCGCTGCCCCTGAAAGCCGGCGAACAGCAGAGGAATAACGGGAAGCGTGCACGGACTGAGCAGGCTAATCATGCCGCCTAAAAAAGCGATTATCAGAAACATAACGACCTCACGATACAGTTGCTGCGAAGGTGCAGTGAGGTCATTTCACCCTGCGAATGTGTTCAGGCCGTGTGCAAAAAACTGAATTTTGTCTGCCTTCGTATCCGCACGGCGCGCAGATACACAGGCGTACAATTAAACGCGCGGAAGAGTCACGCTTACGGCCAGCCCGCCCTCTGCCCGGTTTGCAAGATGCAATTTCCCGTCAAGCTGGGCGGTGAGCTGCGCGGCAATGGCGAGGCCTAACCCGGTGCCGCCCGTTTCGCGGTTGCGCGACGTTTCAACCCGGTAGAACGGCTGTAACACCGCCTCCAGTTCTGCCTCCGGGATGCCGGGGCCGTTATCCATAATGTGGATCGCGACCTGCCTTTCATCTTCATCAATCTCTATTACCGCGCTATCGCCAAACTTCAGCGCATTATCCAGCAGGTTGGTCATTACCCTGCGTAATGCCTGTGGACGAGTAACGATCGGCAGACGCGCATTGCGCGCATGAAACTGCACGTTTTTACCAATGTCCTGATAATCACTGGCGATGCTGTTAACCCACGCGTTCAGCTCCAGCTTCAGCGTGGTCTCTTCCAGTGATTCTGATGACCGGGCATAGGCAATCCCCTCCCGTACCAGGCGCGACATATTATCCAGGTCGCTCAGCAACTTATCGTGGAGTTCGGGCTGATCTGCCATTTCGATCCGCAGCTTCATGCGCGTAATGGGCGTCTGGAGATCGTGAGAAATGGACGCCAGAATCTGCGCGCGTTCACGCAGATACGTTTGTATCCGCGACTGCATCTCATTAAAAGCGTGTGCAGCCTGGCGCACTTCAACCGGTCCTTTTTCAGTCATCGGTGAATGGGCCGCAGGATCGAGGGAATCAACCGCACGCGTGAATTGCAGGAAAGGCCGGACAACCTGGCGTACGGCAATCCAGGAGCAGAGCGCGACAAGTAACAACTGAAGAACCAGCACCACGGGTAACCAGCTGGCGACAGGCGGCATGCGCGGGATCAGATCGATAGTGAGCGGTGCGCCGTCGCGGAGCGTCAGATGGGCCTGAATATGGGAGATCGGCCCTGGCACCGCCGTAAACTGGAGCGGATATTGGGCTGAAAGCGTCTCTTTCAGGGTGCGAATCGCATCCCGCGAGCGCTTGTCCGTTGGCGCAGCGCCTGCCTCGCCGGGACCAAGGATATAACGATAATTACCGCGACCGAGCCGTTCCAGCCACTCTGGCCGCTCTTTGGCCGGAAGCCGGTCGAGAATGGCCACGCTGGTCGCCACGTCATTCTCAAGATTGCCCAGCATAACCGTGCGCGCGCTGTGCATTCGCTCAACCATGACCAGCGTCAGGCTGAGCGCGTTAGCCAGCAAGAGTCCAAGCAGCACAATGATCAGCAGCCGGGCCAGTAAGGTGCGGGGCCACAGCGTCATTCATTGGCCTCGACGATGGTCACCGGCATAGTAAAAACGTAGCCTTCGCTGCGAACGGTTTTAATGTAGGCTGGCGAGCGGGCATCTTCATTCAGGCGCTGTCGCACGCGGCTCACCAGGAGATCAATCGAACGCTCAAACAGCTCGGCATCACGTCCCTGCGTCAGGTTCAGCAGGTGATCGCGGGTCAGCACCCGTTGAGGATGATCGAGAAATACACGCAGAAGGCGATATTCCGCCCCGCTGAGCGCCACAACCATCCCCTCGTTATCAATCAGATGACGCGCCACGGTATCCAGCTGCCATTCACCGAACACCACCAGGCGCCCTGCCTCGGTCACCTGAAGATTAGGCGGCATAGTACGAAAACGGCGCAGGATAGTTTTGATACGCGCCAGCAGTTCGCGGGCCACAAACGGTTTTACCACATAATCGTCGGCGCCCAACTCCAGCCCCAGGATCCGGTCCATGTCCTCGTTGCGCGCGGTGAGCATCAGGATCGGCAGATCCTTATGCCTGCTGCTGCGCAGCTGTCGACACACCCTCAGGCCATCATCACCGGGCATCATCACGTCCAGCACCACCAGGTCGATATGCTGTTTGTCGAGCACCATGCGCATCTCTTTTCCGTTCGCCGCACCAGAGGCGTGATAGCCGGATTTCGCGAGGTAATCGACAATCAGTTCACGAATATCCCTGTCGTCATCGACGACAAGGATGTGATCAATATGCTCCACCGCAGGCTCCTGATTAAGAGGTAACGGATTGAAAATAGCACATATCAGAGCTTATCCGCGTCGACAACTGCTTTAACAAAGTCCTGCGGATCTTCTTGCGGCGGGTTGTGGCCCACCGTTGCGCCGAAAGTACGGTGCTCATATTTTCCGGTAAATTTCCCGGCATAGGCCGCAGGTGCAGGGTGTGGCGCCCCGTTATTACCGCCTTCGATGGTGATGGTCGGCACCGTAATGTTCGGCAGCGTCGCCAGTTTTTGTTCATAGGCGTCATATTTAGGCTCCCCTTTTTCCAGACCCAGACGCCAGCGGTAATTACTGAGCGTGACGGCAACGTGGTCCGGGTTATCGAGGGATTTGGCGCTGGCATTGAAGGTGGCATCGCTGAATTTCCAGTCCGGCGAAGCCTGGGACCAGATCAGCCGGGCAAAATCGTGCGTATTTTTAGCATAGCCTTCCGCCCCGCGCGGCGTGGCGAAGTAGAACTGATACCACCACTGAACTTCTGCCTTCGGCGGTAAAGGCTGTTTGCCAATCGCCTGGCTGCTGATCAGGTAGCCACTTACCGAGACCAGCGATTTCACCCGTTCCGGCCAGAGCGCCGCAACGATATCCGCCGTACGTGCACCCCAGTCATAACCGGCAAACACCGCCTGTTTGATATCCAGGGCGTCCATCAGGTTGACGATGTCTTTCGCCATTGCCGAAGGCTGGCCGTTTCGCGGCGTTTTATCAGAAATAAAGCGCGTGGTGCCGTACCCGCGCAGGGACGGCACAATGACACGATACCCTTTCGCGGCCAGCGCGGGGGCCACTTCAGCGTAGCTGTGAATGTCGTACGGCCAGCCATGCAGCAGGATCACCGGTTGCCCCTCTTTCGGCCCGATATCGACATAACCGACGTTAAGATCGCCAGCGTTAATCTGTTTTACCTGGTTGAAGGCCGACGCGTAATCCTTGCCCATCGCTTCCGCCTGACAGGACATCACGGTGCCAAGCGAAACGGTCAGGGCGACTGCTGAGTATGCGAGTTTGTTAAACATGATGTTATCTCCGGGTGAGTTCAGTTGACGGAGATATAACACCATGCGTTTGTATAAAGGATGTGTGCGGATGCGGTTTTATTGCATACCTGTGTATGTATCACAGACGCAGATACAGTGTGATACAAACCCGGTTAAGGGGTGATTCGGTACCGGACGTAATCGTCGGCTTCACCATAGTGGTCATACAGCTTACGCGCCGGATTGTGCATGCGGGTTACCCAGTAGAGTTTTGACCACCCTTCCCGCTTACCCTCATCGATCAGGGCGTCGATAAGCGCTTTACCCGCCCCTGCGCCACGTTCGGCAGCGTCAACAAATAGATCTTCCAGATAGCAAACGGGCTCGGTTGACCAGGTCCCTTCATGCAGGACACACATGGCGAAGCCGATGACGCTGCCGTCTTTCTCCACGACCCGGCAAATCAGGGGTGATGAATCTGCGAGCGCCCTGTCCCAGGTGGCCGCGGTAACGGACTCGTCAAGGTAGCACTCATAAAAATGGGTATAGCCATCCCACAGCGGTCGCCATTGTGGGTAATCTTCTGCCTGTAACGGGCGTACGATGAGTGTCATGTGTTCCTCACATTATCCTTACTGCTCTTCAGGCGCATGATGCGAGCCAGCGTGGCAAGACGCTTCGAACGACAATATAGCGTGAACAGCACAAAGCCTCGACTGTTTAACACCATACGGCTAATTACCAAAGCGATCGTTGCAATGATCAGCTGCCAGCTACTGCCGTCAGAAATGGTCAGATAGTGAAGCCATTGCAGTACCGTTAATGTCAGCAGGATGATGAAAAGCGCTAAAAACCCTGTTAGTCCTGAAGTGTATCCCCGGGCAAGGAAGGCACTCGCGAGCATCAGGAAGATAAGTATCGCTAGCGATGGGACAAAAAAACTGAGTGCATGTAGCGTTGGCGGCATACTGGATATTGTCTGGAGAAATGGCAGCAAATTAAACGCAAAAATCACCAGAAATAGCGGTAATAATATCGCTACCGGATAAGCATTTTGCCGTGGCAGCTCACTAAGCGGGCGTGAAAAATACCGCTCCAGTTCGGGTGTGGAATGGTTTAATAAATCATTGTCATGACGGGCAATAGCGTCCTCAATCCGTTTTCCGTGTTGCAGGAGCTCGTAAGAAACGTGTCCGGTTAACAAGTGCAGAATTTTCATCAGAAAACCGCCAGTGACTGGATAGTACCGATAATGTATTTACTGGTGCGAGGTATGTTCCCCGGAGCGGCAATAACTCCGCTTACAGCGCTTCCTGCAAGCGCCGCGGCACTCGTTACAACTTGACTTAATTGCCTGGTGAGCTCAACCTGAACAGGACCCGATGGGAATCGTTTTGGATAAAAGCCTGCTCGAATAAGCGCTTTGACTTCTTTATTGCTTATACCGGGGTTTTGAGCGCGAATAATTAATTCAGTCAGTCGAGCACGGTCCTGACGAGGATAACTTTTTAGCCACTCGGTTGCTTTCAAGGACGAAACGGATTTCATAGCGCGCCAGGTAGTAACAGCCTCTTTAAGTGCACCGCCTGCGCTTGCCAGAGAAATGACATCTAAGGAAGTGGATGTCGCGACATACCAGTCCTGAGTATCCAGCCAGGCGACATTGGCACCGTCATTTTCAACCAAATCATAAATTCGATAAAGGCCATTCACACATTGCAGACCGGTGGCAGCCGTTCCGGCGTAGCCAATAGCGACCAGTACGCTTCCCCCGCCTGCGGTAAGGGGAGTTGCTGCTGTTCCAGCGAGCATCACTCCGCCAGTTATGATCATCGCGCCACATGACAGAACGGTTGAGGCAATTTCAGTTCCCATGGAAGTAGATGAAACTGCATCACTCAATACTTTTCCTGCTGTGGAAGCAGACGGAAACGAGGAGGCTTTGGTCACGATAACATGCGTTACTATTCCACTTTGCCCTTGAGGATGTCTTTTGCCGGGTCGCACCAGGAAGCGTTGGGGGCCGTCAGAGTAAATGATACCCGCGTGAGCAAATTCACGATGACAGTCCATGGCGGCACCAAGCGCTTTAAAATCGAAATCCGCAGCCCCAACTCCCGACATTTTCGCAAAATCGTAGCCCGGTAAGTTTTTATCAAGGTTTATCCCAGGTAAAACCATACCCTTCTCCTTTTCAAGCAGGTTGATTACGTTAACTCAACATCGTTTTAGTACAGTACATCGCAACAGAATGTTATTAAGATGAAAATACCAGAACCCAAACAAAAGCATAACGCTTAATTATGGAGATCAGCGGATGACCATACCCACGCTTACCACCGAGCGCCTGATATTACGCCCCCTGATTGCAGAAGATGCCGTCCAGATCCAGCAACGCTATCCGCGCTGGGAGATTGTCCGCTATATGGTGGCTTCAGTCCCCTGGCCCTACCCGGAAAACGGTGCAGAAAATTATGTCAACAACGTTGCACTGCCCGATATGGCCAAAGGGATTGCGTGGTTCTGGACGATTCGCAGCCGTGAAGCGCCTGATGAACTGATGGGGTTAATTTGCCTGTACGACGTCGAAGACAACAACCGGGGCTTCTGGCTCGCGCCGGAATTTCAGGGACAGGGATTTATGCGTGAGGCGAGTATCGCGGCAACGGATTACTGGTTCAATACGCTTAACAAAGCGGTGTTACGCGCGCCGAAAGCGGCGGCCAACAGCCGCTCCCGACGTATTTCAGACAGCAGCGGCATGCGACTCATCAGGACAGAGAAGAAAGCCTATGTCAGCGGCCTGCTGGATTCGGAGCTGTGGGAAATCACCCGCGACGAGTGGAATGCCCGTCAGGTCAGCTGATAATGCTTATCCGGCATTAGCCTTTCAGGGATGTTCTCTTCATCGTTCATCTGCAACAGATCGCGCTCCATCATGTTGCAGATGGCGTCCAGCGGCAGATCGTTATCTTCCGTCCCAAACGGATCTTCCAGCTCTTCCGCCAGCGTATCAAGCGAGATAAAAGTGTAGGAAATCAGCGCAGAGACAAAGGGCGTCATGTAATGCAGATCAACAACCAGCGCAAACGGCAGCATGATGCAGAACAAATACACCGTCCGGTGCAGGATCAGCGTATAGGCAAACGGGACTGGCGTATTGGCGATACGCTCACAGCCTGCCAGCACGATGGACATATCGTTCAGGCGGTTATTGAGGCTGTGAAACAGGATGTCTGAAAGGTGCCCGCTGCGCCGCCGCACGGCCAGCCACTCCCCCATGATCAGCAGGATACGGTTCGCCGGCGAGTTGGCATCCATCACTTTGCGTAAATCGTCTGGAGCCAGATAGCGGGACAGCTGATCGGCATTGGTTTCTCTGCGCAGTGTCATACGCAGACAGTTAGCAAACGCGATTTGCAGGCGTACAAACTCTCCAAGATGTTTATCATCCGGCAAGGTGTTTTTTACCTCGCGAAACAGCGAGCGCGCCGCTATCATCAACTGCCCCCAAAGCAGACGCGCCTCAACGTAGCGCGAATAACAGGCGTTATTGCGAAATCCCAGGAAGATGGCGATAGCCACGCCCAGAATGCTGAACGGCGCGACGGTAAAGCGGATACCCAGCGAGGTGTACCACGGCAGCATGACAATCACGGCGATGGAAAGCAGGAAGTTAAGCAGCAGTCGGGTATAAATTTTGGGAAGTACCGAACCATGCCAGACAAAAATCAGTTGCAGCCAGTGCTGTTGAGGACGAACAATCATAATCAGCTTCAGAAAAGTAAAGAGCGCGGCTATTAAACGTGATCCTCATCACGGTTGCAAGCATGTTAATAGTTCATTGCAATTTCTGACCTGTTAAGCCCTCACCGCACGGTGCTGCCTGTGCTTTTTAAAAAAAAGATGTATAGCATGTTGTAACTAACACTGATCTGTAAAAAACCCGGCAAACGCCGGGCATTATGATTAGCAGAGCGGTTTCACCGCCTCGCGCATGCCTTTGCTTAAAATTGCATCCAGATCCTGCGCAACCTGGTCTACCAGTCCGTTCACCAGAGTGAGATCCTGTTCCCAGTGCTCGCTCACGCTTAACACCGACGATACCAGTTCACGGGTAGTGACTTGTTTGTCGTGATGTTGCGTCCACAGCTGCTGGTAACGTTCAAGCCAGTGCGCATCGTCCTGCACCGGATAGCGCTCACCGTTGCGCTCGGCACGGTAAAATGCAATCAGCGCCGCCAGGGCAAAGGTCAGACGTGCTGGCAGTTCACCGGTCGCCTTCTGCCCTGCCAGCAGTTGCGGCAGAATGCGGGTGCGGTACTTGGTCATCCCGTTCAGTGCAATCGACAGCAGCTGATGCTTAATGTACGGATTACGAAAACGCCTCGTTACGGCACTGGCGAAGGAGTGCAGCTCATCGCGCGGCAGATCCAGGACCGGAATAATCTCCTCATAAATAGCCTTCTCTACGAATGCGCAAATCTCCCCGTCGTTCATGGCTTCCCCTACCGTATCCAGCCCGGCCTGAAAAGCGACCGGAACCAGCGCCGTGTGTGCGCCGTTGAGGATCGCCACCTTACGCTCTTTATAAGGCTTGATATCGTCAACAATCAGGACGTTGAGCGGGTATTTATCCAGGCGCAATTCAGCTGAAAGTGATTTTGGCCCCTGAATAACAAACAGGTAGAAATGTTCTGCCGTGTCGAGGAAGCTGTCGTGATAGCCCAGCCCGGCTTCCAGCTCTGCCACCTCATCACGCGGATAGCCGGTAACAATGCGGTCAACCAGCGTCGAGCAGAAGGTGTTAGCGTTATTCAGCCACGCAATGAATGCCGCTGGCAGCGCCCACTCCTGTGCATAGCGCAGCACCAGTTCACGCAGGGTATCGCCGTTGTAGTCGATAAGCTCACAAGGAATGATGATCCAGCCTTTATCCGCAGCCCCGTTAAAGTGGGTAAAGCGTTCGAACAGCAGACGCGTCAGTTTGGCCGGATAGCTGACAGCTGGCGCATCGTCAAACTTATCGCCCGCGTGATAGCCGATCCCCGCCTCCGTGGTATTGGAGAAGACAAACCGCATCTCCGGGTTATGGGCGAGTTTCAGGAATTCATCGTACTGGCTGTAGACGCTGATTTCACGATTCACGGAACGAATAAGACGCGCATCGCTTACCGCTTCCCCCTCCTCATTCAGACCACGAATAATCGTGGTATACAGACCATCCTGGGTGCTCAGCGACGGCGGAAAATCACTCTGGATCGGCCGCACAATCACCACACCTGCATTGAGATCGGTATGCTCGTTTAAGAGGTCGATTTGCCAGTCAACGAACGCGCGGAGGAAGTTACCTTCGCCAAACTGGATGATACGTTCAGGGTAGCGCGCACCGGGGAAATCACGACGGTTGAGTGTGTTCACAATGGAGGTCCTTTATGATTAGTCATACAGCCTGATAAGATTGGTGTGATAACTTATCAAAACTTCAGGACCAGAACCCCTGTCTGGATCAACTCAGGACGCGATGGTGAAAAATATCAAATAAATTTATAGAACACCGAGGTCGCCGTCATGTCCCCGTTCGGCATCAGGGCGTAGCGTGGGATCTCCCCCGCCTTTTGCCAGCCCGCTCTCTGATAAAATGTCTCCGCGCCGCTGCCGGTCGAGGTAACAAGCACCAGCACCGTAAGCGCTTTTTCACGCGCAACCGTCTCCACGGCTTCCATCAGCGCCATTGCCGCACCTTTACGGCGCGCCTTCTCATGTACCAGAAGTTTCGCGACATCTGCGCGGTGCGGCTGGTTTTCCGGCTGGTCGGTGATCAGCTGGACCGTGCCAACCAGCCCCTGCTCCGCGTCAAAACAGCCCAGGACGGTACGCTCGTCGCGCCCGACGCTGTCTGCGACGCCGAGCCAGAAGGTTTGGGCTTTCTCGGGAGAAAAAGGCAGCATAAAGCTGACGGAGGCGCCGCCGTTGACACAGTTGACGAGAATATCGCTCAGGGCATCAATGTGGGTGAGGATGTCCTGTTGGGAGAGAGGTTTAATCAGCATGGGAGAGTTCATTGCGCGTCCTTAGGTTGAATCTCTCCACTTTGCTATTAACATTTTTGTTACGCAATAAGCGATGACATAGGATTTCGTTATGTCATTTTTCGCCGTGATGTTGCCGCTTCATGGCGTACATTTGCGCATCCGCGTGTTTTAACCACGCCTGCATATCGTTGCGGTGATGATCGAACTCGCTCAGCCCCCAGGAGAACTGTAACGACCAGGGATGCAGCTGACGCGCGTTATACTTCTCCGTTTGTTCGACAAGATACTGCATGGCGATCCAGGCGCCAGGCTCATCGGTATCCGCAAACAGCACCGCGAACTCATCTCCCCCGAAACGTACCAGCATATCGGCCTCGCGGAATGAGGAGCGCATCAGGGCGGCCATCGCTTTCAGGGCTTTGTCGCCCTCCTGATGCCCGAAGCGATCGTTAATGGTTTTGAAATGGTCCAGATCCAGCCAGCCAAGCGTTAACGGTTCTGCCCTACGCTGCGAAACCGACAGTGCAAACTGCGCAAACTGGTTAAACCCGCGTCGGTTAAACAGGCCCGTGAGTTCATCGGTCGTGGCGGCGCTAACGGCTGCAAATTCATCTTCTGCCAGCGCGCTGAGATCGGCCAGTACGGCGGAATCCGCAGCGGTAAACTCACGCGGTGCGTAATCAATGAGACACAACGATCCTACGCACGCCCCGTCACGTAAACGCAGCGGGAAACCGGCATAAAAGCGCACGCCCGGATCTCCCGCCACCTGCGGATTATCCGCAAAGCGTTCGTCCAGCAGCGTGTCAGCCACCACCAGCGGCGCGTCACCCAGGATCGTATGACCACAAAACGAGAGATCGCGAGGCTGGCTGGCGAGTGCCCGCCCGTCGGCAGATTTCACGATCGCAGCGTGGTCATCCACCAGCGTAATCATCGCCAGCGGCACCCTGAAAAAGCGTGTTGCCAGCCGCGTGAGACGATCAAACGCGGGATAATTGTCGATCTCAAGCAGACCGGACTCGCGCAGCGCATTCATGCGCTCCGTTTCATTCACGGGAATTAGAGGTGCTTTCATGACGTCTCCTGACGCTGAGCATTAGTAAAAGCGTAGCTTAAACAGAGACATTGTCAGTTCAGGAGGCACGATTTACCTCAATGACCAGCCAATGATGGATCACGTTGACGATATACTGTTGCTGCTGCGCACTCAGCGGCACGCCCTGCGGGATAGCATGCCACTTAGCCAGACAGCCCCGGCAGCAGGTTGCCGTGGCATGCTGGGCGATAAAAACCGGATGGCCGCGCATCGGCGTCTGCTTACCGTCATTCACCGGGTGTGCAGGCGCCAGCCGCGCGGCGACAAAATCAGCGGCATGCTTATCGATAGTGTCCGCGCCCTTATCCCAGCAGTATTGCCGCTCTTTCATCCCTAAATGAAATCGTGAACGAAACGTGGAGCGAGCCAGGCGCGTGAACAGAGGATCTAACGTGGACATCAGTATACGGACCGTCCAAGGCGTTTGGTCAGCTGTTCCAGCGCCGCGACGCCCGCCAGTGAGTTGCCGGTCTCGTCCAGTTCCGGGCTCCAGACGGCAATCGCCATCTCGTGCGGAACAATGGCCACGACGCCACCGCCAACGCCGGATTTAGCCGGCAGCCCCACGCGCCAGGCAAACTCCCCGGCGTTCTGATACATTCCGCTGGTTGCCATTAAGGCGTTGATCTGCCGGGCCTGCATCGGGGAGACAACGTCCTCGTCCAGATGCGGGGCATGGCCCTGATGCGCCAGAAACAGAAAAGTCTGCGCCAGTTCAACGCAGTTCATCTTCAGGGCGCAGTAATGAAAATAGTTTTGCAGAACCGTGGCGACATCATTATGAAAGTTGCCGAAGGACTTCATCAGCCAGGCGATGGCGGCGTTACGTGCAGAGTGTTCAAACTCAGAGCGCGCTACCACCGGATCGTAGGCGATGTCCTGCACGCCGGAAAGCTGCCGCACAATCTGGAGCATACGCTGGCGCGGCGCGCTCAGACGGCTTTGCAGCATATCGCACACCACCAGCGCCCCGGCGTTGATAAACGGGTTGCGCGGCTTACCCTGTTCGATTTCAAGCTGGAGAAGGGAGTTGAAGGGCTGACCGGAGGGATCTTTGCCCACCCGCTGCCAGATCTCCTGCTCGTCATACTGGCGCATGGCGGCAACGAGGCTAAGCACTTTTGAGATCGACTGAATTGAAAAGCGCTCCAGTGCATCTCCCGCCTGAAAACGCTGCCCGTCGACAGTACAAATGGCGATGCCGAGCTTATTACCGCTGATCGAGGCCAGCGCGGGAATGTAATCGGCAACCTTACCCTGCCCCAGTAACGGACGAACCTGCGCCAGAATCTCGTCCAGCATCTCATTATGGATGACCGCAGCCACACTTTGCTCCTTGCCCTCAGGCTAAAACGGGCTGCGAGTATAACAGAGGCTTATACGTCACGTCAGGCAGGGAGACGAAAACGCGAGACGGCCTGCAACAAAAGATCTGACTCCCGATGCAGGCGCTCAGAGGCATTCGACGCTTCGCTAACCAGCACATCTGTCTGACGCGATACCTGATTCAGCGCCTGAAGTTGGCGCGTCATCTGATGAATGCTTTCCCCCTGATTTAGAGTGGCCAGCGAAATATCATTCAGCAGGCTACTCAGATTGGCCACCAGCCCGGTGACCTGCTGGAGATTTTCTTCCAGACGGTTTACCACCTGAGAACCTTCTTCAATGCCCTGTAGCGAGTGGTTAATTAGCGACTGGATGGTTTGCGTAGAGTGACTGCTTTTTCTGGCCAGCAGCCCCACTTCACGGGCGACCACCGCGAACCCGCGCCCCTGTTCTCCCGCATGGGCGGCTTCAATGGCAGCGTTGAGGGCCAGAATATTGGTCTGAAACGCCACGCTGTCGATCATGGCGACGATCCCACGCATCTCTGAGGATCGGTCGACGATCGTCTGCATTGAGCCATTCACCGCTGTCATCATTTGCTCCCCGCCGACGGCAGCCTGTCGGGCTTCATCCGCGCGCGAGCGGGCGAGTTTTGCATAACCCGTGTTCCCCTCAACGTGGTTTTCGAGATCGGCGATATGCGCGGTCACCTCCTCCAGCTCTTTGGCCTGTCGCGTGGACTGCTGATAAAGCTTCTGGTTCCCCTGCGCAAGTGACCCGATATTTTCGACCATAGAGGTAGTGGCCTCGCTGACCTGAGTCACCAGTTGCTGGAGCCCGCGCTGCATGGCGGTAATACTGCCGCTGAGCTGGCTGATTTCACTGTTAAAACGCACAACGTCAGGGGGTATTCCCGACAAATCCCCTGCCGCAAGCTGGTTAATATGGACAATCAGACGGCGTAGCGGGGATATCACCCATTTCGCCATTGCAAACCAGACGGCAATGGCAATAGCCAGCAGCACCAGCGGCGCAAACAGGAACAGCCGTTGCAGGCCTGAGAGTTGTTCCATGAGCGACTGACGCCCCTGTATCGCCTGCTTCTCACTCCGTTGCTGATAACGTGCAAAGTTGTCATTAAAATCGGTCTGAAACGCCTGGGCGGGTACGGCGAAAAAGAGGTCGATGCTGTTGGTTTTCACCAGCCCTTCCGCCTGCTCGCTAATGGCACCGAAGAACAGCTGATAGCTATTAACAAGCCCCTCGTCCTGCGGAGGATTAA
Organism: Enterobacter hormaechei subsp. hoffmannii; assembly: GCF_001729745.1. GTDB lineage: Bacteria > Pseudomonadota > Gammaproteobacteria > Enterobacterales > Enterobacteriaceae > Enterobacter > Enterobacter intestinihominis. The sequence goes on along the minus strand of NZ_CP017186.1, from coordinate 2,169,417 downwards.
GCGCGAGCCAGGCTTGCCATGCCTGCTGAGACGCCGCCAGGGATTTTTGCGCCTCGTCCATCAGGCTATGCCAGCTCCCTTCCGAACCGGTCTCTTTATCCTGCATAAAGTACACCCCGGAGCGGTTGAGCAGATCGCTCGCCGCAAGCAGCGAAATACGCGCCTGATCCAGTCTGCTCTGTTGCTGCCAGGCCAGCTGATTGCGCTGTTCGTTACGCTGGGCTTGATTCAGGGAAGCGGTAAGCAGGAAGGAGGATGAAAGTTGCAGGGCGGAGAAAAGGCCGATAATACAAAAGATGCCGGTCAGCAGGCCAAACTGACGAGGAAAAAAGCGCTGCGCAAGACGACGAAAAATTTGCGTTAGGTTCATAATTTTCTTCTGTAACAATACGTTAGACGCGAGCGAGTCTACGAAACGAAAATGACAGAACCATTGCAAAATAATGACAGGAAACGTGAATTGCCGGGTAGCGGCCTTGCCCTACCCGGCATCAACATTACACGCGATCCTTCCAGACCGTCTGAACGTTACAGAACTCATGCAGACCGAAATGTGAAAGCTCTCGCCCGAAGCCGCTCTTCTTCACTCCGCCAAACGCAACGCGCGCATCGCTTGCGCTGTAGCCATTGATAAAGACTCCGCCGCACTCCAGCTCGCGAGAGAAGGTTTCAGCCAGCGCATCGTTCGCGGTAAAGACCGTCGCTGATAAGCCAAAGTCGCTGTCGTTAGCCAGCTGCAACGCGTGCGACGCATCATTGGCGACGGTAATCGCAGCCACCGGGCCAAACAGCTCCTGACGGAAGGCCGTCATCTGTGGGGTGACGTCGCCGAGTACGGTTGGCGCATAAAAGTTACCGGTCCCGGCAAGCTTCTCGCCGCCGAGCAGCAGGGTCGCCCCTTCCGCCAGCGTAGCCTGTACCTGCTGATGCAGTTCATCGCGAAGATCAAATCGCGCCATCGGGCCAATATAGTTATCTTCCTCATCCGGTGCGCCCATTTTCAGCGCCTTGACCGCGTCAACAAAGCGTTGGGTAAAGGTGTCCGCCACGCCCGCTTCCACAATAAAGCGTTTCGCCGCCGCGCAAACTTGTCCGGTATTCTGATAACGTCCGGCCACGGCCGCGTTGACAGCCAGATCCAGATCGGCATCATTCAGAACGATAAACGGATCGGAGCCGCCCAGCTCCAGCACGCATTTCTTCAGCGCCGCGCCCGCCTGCGCGCCAATTGCCGCACCAGCCCGAACGCTGCCGGTTACGGTCACCGCCGCGATACGCCGATCGTTAATCGCCTGGCTGACGCCGTCATTTGTCGCGTTCACCCAGCCAAAGATCCCCTCCGGGAAACCGGCATCCGCGAACACCTTCCCGATAAGCTCCGCCGAGCCGAGCACATTTGGTGCATGTTTAAGAAGATAGCTGTTCCCTGCCAGCAGGATCGGCACCGCACCGCGCAGCACCTGCCAGAGCGGGAAGTTCCACGGCATCACCGCCAGAATAGGCCCCAGCGGACGGTACTCAATCACCGCATTGTCGACCTGGGTAGATTCCGGGCGCAGCATTGCCGGGCCGTATTCAGCGTACCAGTCGCAAAGGCTGGCGGACTTAGCCACCTCCGCACGCGCCTGCCCAATGGGCTTGCCCATCTCCCGGGAGATAGTCTGCGCCATCTCTTCCGCACGGCTACGCAGCGCCGCACCCAGATCGCGAAGTTTTTGCGCCCGGTGCGCCACGCTTTCGCGTCGCCACTGACGAAAACCGGTATCCGCCTGCGCAATGGCACGCTCAACGTCACCGGACGTTGCCCACGGGTAAGCAGCCAGCGTTTCGCCGGTAGCCGGGTTGACAGAGTAGGCATGGGTAGCAGATGAATACGTCATGAAGTTCTCCATGTAATAACAGTTGATTGATTGTGGCCCACTCTGCTATTTCTTAAAAATGAATAATACTCACCACCTTGTTCACGAATCGAGAACGGCATGGACTTAACACAGCTTGAGATGTTTAACGCCGTCGCACTGACCGGCAGCATTACCCAGGCGGCGCAGAAGGTACACCGGGTGCCGTCAAACCTCACCACCCGCATCCGACAGCTTGAAGCGGATCTCGGTGTGGAGCTGTTTATTCGCGAGAATCAGCGCCTGCGGCTTTCCCCCGCCGGGCACAATTTTTTGCGCTACAGCAAGCAGATCCTGGCGCTGGTCGACGAAGCGCGAATGGTCGTCGCCGGGGATGAACCGCAGGGATTATTCTCGCTCGGCGCGCTGGAAAGTACCGCCGCCGTACGCATTCCGGAAAGTCTGGCGCGGTTTAATCAGCGCTATCCGCGCATTCAGTTTGCGTTATCCACCGGGCCTTCCGGTACGATGATTGACGGTGTGCTTGAGGGGACGCTCAGCGCCGCCTTTGTCGACGGGCCGCTCTCACACCCCGAACTGGAAGGAATGCCGGTTTACCGGGAAGAGATGATGCTGGTCACCCCTGCGGGCCATGCGGAAGTGTCAAAAGCCACGCAGGTGAGCGGTAGCGAGGTTTATGCCTTTCGCGCCAACTGTTCCTACCGGCGTCATCTGGAGAGCTGGTTTCATGCTGACCGCGTAACGCCGGGAAGGATCCACGAGATGGAGTCCTACCACGGGATGCTCGCCTGCGTGATTGCCGGGGCAGGCATTGCGCTGATGCCCCGCTCCATGCTGGAGAGCATGCCGGGGCATCATCAGGTGGCGGCGTGGCCGCTGGCGGAAAACTGGCGCTGGCTCACCACCTGGCTGGTGTGGCGACGCGGGGCGATGACCCGCCAGCTTGAGGCGTTTATAGGGCTGCTAAACGAACGTCAGCCACCAGTGTCTTCTCCATAAACAGGCTCAGCGGATCCTCGTTGTAGGGGGCAAACGCGGGGCGCCGTTCGTATCCACACTGTTGATACAGACGAATGGCGGCATGTTGTTTGATCCCCGTCTCCAGCCGGACGGTGTGGCAGCAGCGGCTGAGGGCTTCATCTTCCAGCGCCGCCAGTAATTTATCACCCAGCCGTTGCCCGCGATGGGTTGGATCAATATAGACCCGTTTCATTTCCCCGGTCCCGTCCCCGTTCAAAACAACAGCGCCACACCCGACAGCGTTAAGCTGAGTGTCACGAATAATCATCAGGATCAGCGAGTCGTCCGGCAGTTCGGTTAAATCCAGCAGATGATTACTTTCCGCGGGATAGAGAACGCTTTGATAACGGTCCAGCGCCGTAATCAGGGCGAGAATATCTGGATGATGGGCGGATTCAGCGGTAATAGAATACATGGCAGGCTCCTTGTCGTTTTCGTTCAACATACCGCCCGCCCTGTATACCGGCGTCATAGTTTTTAATGATGACCGTAATCCTGGAGACGAAGGAAAATTTTCCCCTTCATATACAGCGTGGCCTGGCCGCCAATCAGCACACGGTCGCCTTTCAGCTCACAGCGCAGATCCCCGCCACGGGAGGAGACCTGGCGGGCCAACATCTGCGTTTTGCCAAGCTTTTCGCTCCAGTACGGGATCAGCATGCTGTGCGCTGATCCCGTCACCGGATCCTCCGGGACCCCTTCCCCCGGGCAGAAGAAGCGGCTGACGAAATCATACTCATCTCCCGGCGCCGTAACGCAGACCATTTTCCCCAGCGGGAGCATGGCTGTGATATCCGGCGTCAGCGCCTCCACCTGCCGCTGGCTGTCGAGCACCACGATGTAATCGCGCCCCACACGCACCTCTTTTGCCGCGTTAATGCCCAGCGCGCTGAATAGCACTGCGGGTGGAGTATCGACAACCTCGGTTGACCACGCCGGGAAATTCAGCGTCAGCCAGTCGCCGCTGCGTTGTACCGTCAGTTCGCCGACAAAGCGCGTGGTGAAGGTGATTTCCGTATGTGGATAATCCAGGTATTCGAAAATAACGTGAGAAGCCGCGAGGGTTGCGTGGCCGCAGAGGTTAATTTCATCCTGCGTGGTAAACCAGCGCAGTTCAAACCCGTTATCCGTTCGGACAAAGAACGCCGTCTCTGACTGATTATGCTGCTTCGCCATCTTCAGCAGCGTCTCATCCGGCAGCCACGCTTCCAGCGGACACACCGCCGCCGCATTGCCGCCGAACACCCTGTCGCTGAAGGCATCCACCAGATAAAAATCAATTTCCTGCATCGTTGGTTCCTCTTAGATTTATTCAGCGCAGAAATACTGTGCCCTTCAGATACAGCGCCGCCTGCCCGCCCATCCGCACGCGGTCGCCTTTCAGTTCGCAGCGTACGTCGCCACCACGGGCAGAAACCTGACGGGCAAACATCTGTGTTTTGCCAAGCTGTTCACTCCAGTAAGGGATCAGCATGGTGTGCGCGGAGCCGGTGACAGGATCTTCCGGCACGGCCACGCCCGGCGAGAAGAAACGACTGACAAAGTCGTATTCCCCCTCGTCCTGGGCGGTGACGGCCACTTTATGCTCCCCCGGCGTCATGGCGGAGAAATCCGGATTAATGGCTTCCACCTGCTCGCGGCTCTCCAGTACCAGCACCCAGGCGCGGCCTTTTCGCGCCTCGACGTAGTGGCTGATACCGAGTGCGGTGAGCATCTCCGGTGGCGGCGTCTGTGCCTGCGTCGGGCAGGCCGGGAAGTCCAGCGTCATCCAGTCACCTTCACGGCTGACGTTCAGGCGACCAGAAGCGGTGTCAAAATGAAGGCGTGAGTCCGGATAATCCAGTTCGTTAAACAGAACATACGCCGCGGCAAGCGTCGCGTGACCACACAGATTAACCTCGGTGAGCGTGGTGAACCAGCGCAGCTCAATCCCCCCTTTGGTGCACACAAAAAACGCGGTTTCCGACTGGTTATGCTGTTGTGCCATCCGCAGTAACGTCTCATCCGGTAGCCACGCGTCGAGCGGGCACACCGCCGCCGGGTTGCCGCCAAAGGAGGACTCGCTGAACGCATCTACCAGATAAAAATCAATCTCCTGCATTGTGTTACCGCCTGTTTTTGTTGTGTTGTTCTTTATCTTCAATGAAAACAACCGCGTTCGCTACCGCTGCATGAAGGTAAATTTTGTGATTCACATCACATAACGGTTGAGTTTTCGCCGTTTAAGGCTTTAAGATCGTCTCCTCATCTTTCAGGCAACGAATCCCAGATATCCCTATGACAACACACACGGTTTCCCGCAGGGTCGCGTGGCTACGCGTGGTCACGCTCGCCATCGCAGCGTTTATTTTCAACACCACGGAATTTGTTCCGGTTGGGCTGCTGTCCGACATTGCAGCCAGCTTCCATATGGAAACGGCACAGGTTGGCATTATGCTGACCATCTATGCATGGGTGGTAGCGCTGATGTCGCTGCCGTTTATGCTGCTGACCAGCCAGATGGAACGTCGTAAGCTGCTGATTGGGCTGTTTGTGGTGTTCATAGCCAGCCATGTGCTGTCATTTATGGCATGGAACTTTACGGTGCTGGTGATCAGCCGCGTCGGCATCGCGTTTGCCCATGCCGTTTTCTGGTCGATCACCGCATCGCTCGCCATTCGTCTCGCCCCGGCGGGGAAACGCGCCCAGGCGTTGAGCCTGATTGCCACCGGAACGGCGCTGGCGATGGTGTTAGGCCTGCCGATCGGGCGCATTGTGGGTCAATACTTCGGCTGGCGCACCACCTTCTTTGCCATCGGCATGGGGGCGCTGATCACCCTGGTGTGTCTGATCAAACTGCTGCCAAAACTGCCCAGCGAACACTCCGGCTCGCTGAAAAGTCTGCCGCTGCTGATGCGTCGACCAGCGCTGATGAGCATCTATCTGCTGACCGTGATTGTGGTGACCGCCCATTACACGGCCTACAGCTATATTGAGCCGTTTGTTCAGGTTGTGGCGGGCTTTAGCGCTAACTTCGCCACCGTTCTGCTGCTGATCCTGGGCGGCGCGGGTATTATCGGCAGTATCCTGTTCGGGAAGCTGGGCAATAAGCACGCGTCTGCGCTTGTAAGCAGTGCGATTAGCCTGCTGCTGGCGTGCCTGCTGTTACTGATGCCTGCGGCAGGCAGCGAGAGTCATCTGGCGATCCTCAGTCTGTTCTGGGGCGTGGCGATCATGATTATTGGTCTGGGAATGCAGGTCAAAGTGCTGGCCCTGGCCCCGGACGCCACGGACGTGGCAATGTCGCTGTTCTCGGGAATTTTCAATCTGGGAATTGGGGCCGGTGCGCTGGTGGGAAATCAGATCAGCCTGCATGTATCGATGTCGGCCATTGGCTATCTCGGGGCGATTCCCGCGCTGATTGCGCTGATCTGGTCGGTGCTTATCTTCCGTAAATGGCCGGTCGCGATGGAAGAACAGACCAGCCACGGTTGACGTTAGTTGTGCCGGGTGGCGGCTTCGGCCTACCCGGCCTAGGTTATTACGGACTTGTAGGCCGGGTAAGCGCAGCGCCACCCGGCAATGTCCTCAGTGATACGTCTTAATGATCTCCAGCACGCCGTTAATAATAAACTGCACGCCCATACAGACCAGCAGGAAGCCCATCAGACGGGAGATAGCTTCAATCCCCCCCTTGCCCACCCAGCGCATAATCGCCCCGGAGCTGCGCAATGACCCCCAGACGATAATGGCGATAAGCGCAAAAATGATCGGCGGCGCAACGGTAATAACCCAGTGCGGAAAAGTAACACCATCACGCACCGTTGAGGCGGAACTGATGATCATCGCAATCGTTCCCGGCCCCGCCGTGCTCGGCATGGCTAACGGCACAAACGCGATATTGGCGCTCGGTTCGCTTTCAAGCTCCTCCGATTTGCTTTTGGCTTCCGGCGATTCATGCACTTTATGCGCCGGGAACAGCATCCGGAAACCAATAAACGCCACAATCAGCCCACCGGCGATACGCAGACCGGGAATCGAAATACCAAAAGTATTCATCACCAGTTGTCCGGCGTAATAAGCCACCATCATAATCGCGAAGACGTAGACGGAGGCCATCCTCGACTGCTGGTTGCGCTCCGCGCTGTTCATGTTACCCGCCAGCCCCAGAAAGAGCGCCACGGTCGTTAACGGGTTCGCCAGCGGAAGCAACACCACCAGCCCAAGCCCCACTGCTTTAATCAAATCCAACATAATGCACCGCAGTCCTTATCCTTATTCATTACCGCAATTATAGGGGGAAAGTCTCGTCCTGAGCTATCCGCGCAACGTAACCATAATTGTCCCGCGTAACTAATAACCCCAGATTATCTATATGATTTAAAAGCGTACAGAAAAAGTTCCTGAAGCGTTTTAGCAATTCGTGGCATCGGCTGATCCATTCAGTTGACTTATACTTGCCTGAGCAATAATATCTGCCGTGACTAAACTACTTGCCAGGGCAACCATTGTGAAAAGCACCAGTGATCTCTTTAACGACATAATCCCACTGGGTCGTCTTATTCATATGGTTAACCAGAAAAAAGATCGCCTGCTCAATGACTACCTGTCACCGCTGGATATCACCGCAACACAGTTCAAAGTGCTGTGTTCCATTCGCTGCGAAGTGTGTATCACGCCGGTTGAGCTGAAAAAGGTGCTCTCTGTCGATCTGGGTGCGTTGACCCGCATGCTGGATCGTCTCGTCTGCAAAGGATGGATAGAACGAAGCCCTAACCCGAATGACAAACGTGGCGTACTGGTGAAACTGACCAGCGATGGCGCGGCCATGTGTGAGCAATGTCATCAATTAGTAGGACAAACACTGCACCAGGAACTGACAAAAAACTTAACGGCAGATGAAGTGGCAACGCTTGAGCTTTTACTCAAGAAAATCCTGCCGTAAACAGAAAAAGAGGTATGACGATGTCCAGACGCAATACTGACGCTATCACCATTCATAGCATTTTGGACTGGATCGAAGATAACCTGGAATCTCCACTTTCCCTTGAGAAAGTGTCTGAGCGTTCAGGTTACTCAAAATGGCACCTGCAACGGATGTTTAAAAAAGAGACCGGCCATTCATTAGGACAATATATTCGCAGCCGTAAGCTGACGGAGATTGCCCAAAAACTGAAAGAAAGCAATGAGCCGATCCTCTATCTGGCGGAACGTTACGGATTTGAATCGCAACAAACCCTGACGCGTACGTTCAAGAACTACTTTGACGTGCCGCCTCATAAGTACCGTATTACCAGTATGCCGGGTGAATCCCGTTATCTGTATCCGCTAAAACATTGCAGTTAATCATCGCCTGTTAAGACGTAACCGAGGAAATCATGAAATTTATCGCCTCCGCCGCCCTCACCTTGCTGGTGCTGGTTTCCGGCCAGAGCTTCGCGGAGCAAACCCCCAGTGCGGGGCAGCAAAATAATCGTGACACCATGATTATGCCGTCCACGCAAAACCAGTCGCCCTGGGACTTCAATCACATGGGCGCTGGCAGCGACAAATCCGACGAATTAGGCGTGCCGTATTATAATCACGACCTGTAATTCGTTTTTGCCCCGCTAATGCGGGGCTTTTTTCTGCCTTAACTCCGCACCCGCGTCGCCCGACGCACCCGCAAGCCAAAGACGTTGATATACAGCCCGGCCATAATCAGCCCTGCGCCACACAGTTGCAGCGCGCTGAGCGTTTCATCCAGCAACAGTGCGGCGCTGGCAAGCCCGACTACCGGTACCAGCAGCGATAACGGCGCCACGCGCCAGGTTTCATAGCGTCCGAGCAGCGATCCCCAGATGCCGTAGCCAATGATTGAGGCGACTAATGCCAGGTAGATCAGCGACAAAATGGTCGTCAGGTCGATCTCCACCAGGCTTTTCAGCATCACCTGCGGACCATCCAGAATAAACGACGCGGCCATAAACGGCACAATGGGGATCAACGCGCTCCAGACCACCAGCGACATGATCCCAGGACGCGACTCATGCTGCATTATCAGCTTGTTAAAGATGTTGCCGCACGCCCAGCTCAGCCCCGCCGCCAGGGTGAGCATAAAGCCCAGCAGCGCGACATGCTGACCGTTGAGGCTGCCTTCTATCAGCACCAGCACGCCAAAGACCGCAAGGCTAATGCCCGCCAGCTGTTTGCCCTGCAAACGTTCGCCAAAGACAAACGCGCCGAGAATAATGGTAAAGAAAGCCTGCACCTGAAGCACCAGCGAAGCCAGACCCGCAGGCATACCGAATTTGATAGCGCAAAAAAGAAACGCAAACTGACCAAAGCTGATGGTGAGGCCGTAGCCCAGCAGAAGCTTCAGGGGAATCTTTGGGCGGGCAACGAAAAGCAGCGCCGGGAAGGCCACCAGCAGGAAGCGCAGACCCGCCAGCATGAGTGGAGGCATGTTGTGCAACCCCATTTTGATGACCACAAAATTGAGTCCCCACACCACGACAACCAGTAACGCTAACAGCCCGTCTTTCCGCGTCATTTTCCGCCCCTGAATTATTAAATTTTTGTAAACACTTCAAGGTAACAGAAAAAATACCCCCGCGAGAAGATCATTAATTCTGGTACTGAGGAGAAGCACTTGCGGATAAATTGGGTGCTATACAAGCTGCCGATCCCATGATAATCCTGTAATAACACAACAAAAAAAAGCATAAGCATTTGTCGGGCAGGAAAATGAAACCATCAATCAGGCGCTCAACCGCAGCGCTACTGGCATCGTCATTGTTATTAACAATTGGCCGCGGGGCAACGCTGCCCTTTATGACCATATATCTCACACGCGTGTACGATATGAGCGTGGAGAATATTGGCTATGCCCTTACCGTGGCATTGACCATTGGCGTGGTGTTTAGCCTGGGGTTTGGCATCCTGGCGGACAAGTTCGACAAAAAACGCTATATGCTGGTCGCCATCGTGGCCTTTATCGCCGGGTTTGTGGCCATTCCGCTGGTGAATAGCGTGACGCTGGTGGTGTTGTTCTTTGCCCTGATTAACTGCGCCTATTCCGTCTTCTCAACGGTGCTGAAAGCGTGGTTTGCCGACGTGCTGACCTCCAGCGAAAAGGCGCGCGTTTTCTCACTCAACTACAGTTTCCTGAACATCGGCTGGACGATTGGGCCGCCGGTTGGCACTCTACTGGTGATGTACAGCCTGCAACTGCCGTTCTGGCTGGCGGCCTTCTGCGCCGCACTGCCGCTCGGGTTTATCCATTTCTTTGTGCAGAAAAGCGTAGCGTCTGACAGCGTGGAGGAAAAAGCGCCGTGGCAGCCCTCGGTGCTGCTGAAGGACCGGGCGCTGTTCTGGTACACGCTCTCCGGCCTGCTGGCGTCCTATGTGGGCGGATCGTTCGCCAGCTGCATTTCCCAGTATGTCCTCGCCGCGTATGCGGACAGCGATTTCGCAGAAAAGGTGGTGGCCGTTGTGTTGCCCGTCAACGCAGTGGTGGTGGTCACCCTGCAATACGCGCTTGGCCGCAAGATCTCCGCAAGCAACATCCGCCCGCTAATGACAGCCGCAACGCTCTTTTTCATCCTAGGGCTGGGCGGGTTTATGCTTTCCGGCGAGAACCTGCTTTACTGGGGGATTGCGGCGGCGATTTTCACCCTGGGTGAAATTATTTATGCCCCGGGTGAATACATGCTGATCGACAATATCGCCCCGCCGGGCATGAAGGCGAGCTACTTCTCCGCCCAGGCGCTGGGCTGGCTGGGCGCGGCGGCGAACCCGATGATCACCGGGCTCATCCTGACCCATCTGCCGCACTGGTCGTTATTTATTATTATGATGGCCGCCATTATTGCGGCGTGGCTGATGGTTTTGCGCGGGATGCGCGTGAAAAGTGAAGATAGCGTGTCGGGTGGCGCTGCGCTTACCCGACCTACGAAACCCTAATCCCACGCCGGGTAAGGCTAAGCCCCCACCCGGCAAATCCAACAGCCTAGTGGTGCAACATCTCCTCCACCACCTGCTCTTTGTACATCTCGTTCGGGTAGTAGGTCGGCCAGTTATCCATCTCTTTCAGCAGCGCCTCGTGGGAGGTGTTGCCCATAAAGATATGGAAGTGTGAAGAGGCTTTCGGCCCGATGGTATGATCGCTGAACTGCACAAACTTAGGCGCCTGGCTTGCCTTATCCTTACATTCAAACAGGTAGCGCACGCCTTTTTTCCCCGACGCATAGGTCAGAATTTTATAGCCGCTGTAGTCGTAGCGGCAGCTGCTCACCGTTTTGCCTCTGTGGAATTCCATCACGTTGTTTTCAATGCCGATGGCGTCCACGTCCGTCGCGTAGCCCTTACGGTAGTAGGCTTTCACCTCGGCAGCGGATTTATCCCCCTTCTGCGCTTTCTTTTCGAAAACCGGATCCAGCGAACCATCAAGCAGGAACGGGTAAACGGACTGCCAGGTCCCGTCCCAGTCAGACAGCGTCCTGTCCCTGACGTCTTTATCCTCAAAGACGCCGTTTGCCGCCTTCTGTTCCGCCTCCGTCATCTGATGACCGTGCGAATGGGCAAAAAGCGAGCCGCTTACCAGCAGCGTTCCCAGAGTCAGCGCAATTTTTCCAAGTTGTGCAGCCACAGCAAAACCCTCATTCCGTGTTATAAGAATGAGGATGTTATAGTATAACATTTCAGATCGCAACCAGTCCGCGAACCCCCTCCTGCTCCATGTTCTCACCGCGCCCCTGCTGGACGATGCTGCCGCGCGACATCACCAGATAGCTGTCGGCCAGCTCCGCCGCAAAATCATAAAACTGCTCCACCAGCAGGATCGCCATATCCCCCCGGTTCGCCAGGCTGCGGATCACCTGCCCAATCTCTTTAATCACCGACGGCTGTATACCTTCCGTGGGTTCATCCAGGATCAGTAACCGTGGACGGCTCGCCAGCGCGCGACCAATCGCCAGCTGCTGCTGCTGACCACCGGAAAGATCGCCTCCGCGACGGTGTTTCATCTCCTTCAGCACCGGGAAAAGCTGCCAAATCTCCTCCGGCACGCTCCTTGCGTTTCCCGCGGAGAAGCGCGACAGTCCCATCAGCAGGTTTTCTTCTACGGTCAGACGCGGAAAAATCTCCCGCCCCTGCGGAACATACGCCACGCCGGACTGCACCCGCTGGTGCGGTTTACTGTGAGTGATGGTCTTTCCCTGCCAGACCACCTCCCCGGCTTTCACCGGGATCAGCCCCATCAGGCACCTCAGCAGTGTGGTTTTCCCCACCCCGTTGCGCCCCAGCAGGCAGGTAACTTCCCCGACCACCGCCTCAAAGCTCACCCCGCGCAGAATATGACTTCCGCCGTAGTACTGATTCAGCTCGTTAACCTGTAACATCCCCTCTCCTTAGCGTCCCAGATAGACGTCAATCACCTGCTCATTGGCCTGTACCTCGCGAAGCGAGCCTTCGGCCAGTACGCGCCCCTGATGCAGCACCGTGACGTGGTCGGCGATGGTCTCGACGAAGCCCATATCGTGCTCAACCACCATCAGCGAATGCTTGCCTGCCAGAGTTCGGAACAGCTCGGCTGTGTATTCCGTCTCTGCGTCGGTCATACCGGCGGCGGGTTCGTCCAGCAGCAACAGATGCGGATCCTGCACCAGCAGCATGCCGATCTCCAGAAACTGCTTCTGCCCGTGGGAAAGCAGCCCGGCGCGGCGATCGCGCTCGCTGCCAAGCCGCAGCAAAACCAACATCTCGTCAATGCGGTCGCGCTGCTCGCCGCTGAGTTTTGCCCGCAGGCTCGCCCAGACGGACCTGTCGGCTTTCATGGCGATTTCGAGGTTTTCCCCTACGGTCAGCGCTTCAAACACGGTCGGTTTCTGAAACTTACGGCCAATGCCCTGACGGGCAATGGCCGCCGGTTCAAGGGCTGTCAGATCGATGGACTGATCGTAAATAGCCTTCCCGCTTTTTGGCCGGGTTTTGCCGGTGATCACGTCCATCAGCGTAGTTTTACCGGCGCCGTTAGGGCCAATGATGCAGCGCAATTCTCCAATGCCGATATTAAGTGAGAGATCGGTCAACGCCTGAAAACCATCGAAACTGACGTTAATGGCCTCGAGCTGTAACACAGGATCGGTCTGCTCACGGTAACGATCGCCCGGTAGCTGGCGGGTAAAGAGTCCTTCAGAGGGCTGCATTAATTATCTCCCTTACGAAACAGACCGAACACGCCGCGCGGTAAAAAGAGCGTCACGGCGATGAAAATCAGCCCAAGAAACAGTTGCCAGTACTCCGGCATCGCCACGGTGAAAAAGCTCTTCGCACCATTGACCAGCGCCGCACCAATCACCGGGCCTACCAGGGTGCCGCGCCCGCCCAGCGCCACCCAGATGGCCGCTTCAATCGAGTTGGTCGGCGACATTTCACCCGGGTTGATAATACCCACCTGCGGAACGTACAGCGCCCCCGCCAGACCACACAGTACGGCGGAAAGCGTCCAGACCAGCAGCTTGAAGCCGCGCGGATCGTAGCCGCAGAACGTCAGACGGTTTTCCGCATCGCGCACCGCCGTTAAAATGCGGCCAAATTTACTCTTCGCCAGCGCGTAGCCTGTGCCCAGGGCCAGAAGCAGCAGCATGACCGTTGCGAGAAACAGCGCGATCCGCGTGGTAGTCGCCGTAACGGAAAACCCGAGCAGCGTGGTAAAGCCGGTAAAGCCGTTATTGCCGCCAAAGCCGGTTTCGTTGCGAAAGAACAGCAGCATGCCCGCATAGGTCAGCGCCTGGGTCATGATGGAGAAATAGACCCCTTTGATCTTCGAGCGGAAAGCAAACCAGCCGAAGACCAGCGCCAGCAGGCCGGGGATCGTCACGATTAACACCAACGCCCAGGCAAAATGCTGCGTTCCCCACCAGAACCAGGGCAGTTCGCTCCACGAGAGAAACGACATAAACGCGGGCAGCCCGTCCCCGGCCGCCTGGCGCATCAGGTACATGCCCATCGCATAGCCGCCCAGGGCGAAGAATATGCCGTGCCCCAGCGAGAGCATACCGGCATAGCCCCAGACCAGATCGAGGGCCACGGCGACAACCGCGTAGCAGAGGATCTTGCCGATAAGCGTCAACATCCACGTCGAAACGGCCAGCGGATGCGTTGCGGGTAACAGCGCGAGAAAAGGCAGCACCAGCAGCGCCGCAACCAGCAGACTGCCGAAGATTTGCGCGGTGCGCGGTGCCCTGCGCGCCAGTGTTAAGGTCAATGGCTGGCTCATCAGTCTGTCACCCTCCCTTTAAGTGCGAATAACCCCTGCGGACGTTTCTGGATAAACAGAATGATCGCCACCAGAATCAGGATCTTGCCCAGCACGGCGCCCATCTGCGGTTCAAGAATTTTATTGAAGATCCCCAGACCAAAGGCCGCCGCGACGCTACCGGCCAGCTGGCCGACGCCGCCGAGCACCACCACCAGGAATGAATCGATGATGTATCCCTGGCCCAGCTCCGGCCCCACGTTCCCCAGCTGGGACAACGCCACGCCGCCCAACCCGGCAATGCCGGACCCAAGGCCAAACGCCAGCATATCTACCCGTCCGGTGGGAACGCCGCAGCAGGCCGCCATGCTGCGGTTTTGCGTCACCGCCCGCACGTTGAGACCCAGACGCGTTTTGTTCAGAATGAGCCAGGTGAAGAACAGCACCAGCAGTACAAAGCCGAGCACCACAATACGGTTCCAGGGCAGCGTCAGGTTGGCGAAAACCTGCACCCCGCCGGACAGCCAGGCCGGGTTAGCGACCTCAAGATTCTGGGCGCCAAAGGTCATTCGCACCAGTTGGATAAGCATCAGGCTGATCCCCCAGGTGGCGAGCAGGGTTTCCAGCGGGCGGCCATAAAGATGGCGGATCACCGTGCGCTCCAGCACCATCCCGATGCCTGCGGTCAGGCAAAACGCCACCGGCAGCGCCACCACCGGATAAAGCGCCAGCCACTGAGGCATCCACTGCGCCATTACCTGCTGCACCATCCAGGTGGCATACGCCCCGAGCATCAGCATTTCACCGTGAGCCATGTTAATCACCCCCAGCAGACCATAGGTGATAGCCAGCCCGAGCGCGGCCAGCAAGAGTACCGACCCCAACGACAGGCCCATGAAGGCCTGCCCCAGCAGTTCGCCCCACATCAGCCGGTGCTGAATACGCTCCAGGCTCTCAGCGGCGGCGGCACGTACCCGTGCGTCCGGCTCGGTTTGTGTCCGGGTGAACGGCGTCAGCGTGGCCTGCACGTCCGGATCGTCAGACTGTCCCAACAGCTCAACAGCCTTGAGCCGTACTTCAGCCTGTGGGCTCGTCAGCTGGAGGTTTGCCAGCGCCAGCATCAGCGACTGTCGGGTGACGTCGTCCGTTTCGCTACTGGCCCGCTGTTGCAGAAAGCCGAGCATATCCGGCTGGGCGTCACGCTGAAGTTGCCGCGCGGCATGACGCCTTTCTGTGACACTGTCACTGACAAGCTGATGCGTCGCCAGCGCCGTGACGGTTAACACGCGCAGTCGGTTGGTCAGCCGCACGGCTTTGGTCGTGCCTTCAGCGCTTTTTGCCGCGCCCAGGGCAACCATTTCGCCGTCGATGCGGGTAAATGCCTTCTTCTGGCTGTCGGTATAAAGGTTCTCCTGTTGCAGCGCCTTAAGCAGCGGCAAACGTGCAGGTTCCGGCGTGGCTGCCCAGCGGGTCAGCATGGCGGTTTGCTGGCTGCGGCTAGCGGCAACGAAATCATCGGCATCCGATGCCTGCGCCATCCCTGGCAGCAGTCCGGTAAGCCACACAATCGCAATCATCATGCGTATGGCGTTCATGACGTCTCTCCCTGGTGGTGGCTTAGTTGCTGGCGGTTTTCATCGGCTGGTCAGGCTTTTTGTCATTCCCGGCGATAAACGGGCTCCACGGCTGAGCGCGTACCGGCTGTTCGGTTTGCCAGACGACGTTGAACTGGCCGTTGCCTTCAATTTCACCAATCATGACGGGCTTATGCAGGTGGTGGTTGGTGGCGTCCATGGTCAGCGTAAAGCCGGACGGCGCGTTGAACGACTGGCCCGCCATTGCCGCGCGCACTTTGTCCACGTCGGTTGTTCCCGCTTTTTCAACCGCCTGCGCCCACATATGCAGGCCAACGTAAGTCGCTTCCATCGGATCGTTGGTGACCACGGTATCGGCATTCGGCAGCTTATGGGCTTTCGCGTAGGCTTTGTAAGCCGCGACAAAGGTCTGGTTGGTCGGGTTGTCGACGGATTCAAAGTAGTTCCACGCCGCCAGGTTACCCACCAGCGGTTTGGTATCAATGCCGCGCAGTTCTTCCTCACCCACCGAGAACGCCACCACCGGCACGTCCGTGGCTTTCAGCCCCTGGTTCGCCAGTTCTTTATAGAAAGGCACGTTGGAATCACCGTTGATGGTGGAGACCACTGCCGTTTTGCCGCCCGTGGAGAACTTTTTGATACTGGCGACGATGGTCTGGTAATCGCTATGTCCAAATGGGGTGTAGACCTCTTCAATATCTTTATCTTCAACGCCTTTCGAGTGCAGGAAGGCGCGCAGGATCTTGTTAGTAGTGCGCGGGTAAACGTAGTCCGTACCCAGCAGGAAGAAGCGCTTCGCGCTGCCGCCGTCCTCGCTCATCAGGTACTCCACCGCCGGGATCGCCTGCTGGTTAGGCGCCGCGCCGGTATAGAAGACGTTAGGTGACATCTCTTCACCTTCATACTGCACCGGATAGAACAGCAAACCGTTCAGCTCCTCAAAAACCGGCAGAACCGATTTACGCGATACGGAGGTCCAGCAGCCAAACACCACGGCGACCTTATCCTGGCTCAGAAGCTGGCGGGCCTTTTCGGCAAACAGCGGCCAGTTGGATGCCGGGTCAACCACCACCGGCTCCAGCTTTTTCCCGAGCACGCCGCCTTTAGCGTTGATTTCATCGATGGTCATCAGGGCGACATCTTTCAGGGGCGTTTCTGAAATGGCCATCGTGCCGGAGAGAGAGTGCATAATCCCGACTTTAATGGTCTCTGCGGCCTGGACGCCAAAGCTCATTCCCATGGCGATGACGGAGGCGGACAAGGTGAACGCTTTAATAAAGGTACGACGGTGCATATTTTCACTCCTGAAAAGAAAGCTGTGCGAAGACGTCCGTTACCGCCGGACGCAGAAAAAAGTAACGCCAGTTTCAGGAGAGCAAAAACAGTGCCAGGTTGCAGAGACAGGATTTTAAAGGGATCGAAGAGAGGAGTGACGGGAAACGACTCAGAATGGTACAGCGCTGCACTGTAATAATGCAGCGCTGTAAACGGCGTTACCAGACGTCGCTGGCGATTTGCGTTACCAGGCGAACTTTATCCCACTGCTGGGCTTCGCTCAGGCTGTTACCCTCTTCCGTAGAAGCAAATCCGCACTGCGGGCTGAGGCAAATCTGCTCTTTCGCCACGTAGCGCGCAGCCTCTTCCAGACGCGCTTTCACCCCTTCCGGGTTCTCCAGTTCACCGTGTTTGGTGGTGATCAGCCCCAGAACCACCTGCTGTTTACCCGGGCGCACAAAACGCAGTGGCGCGAAGTCCCCGCTACGGTCGTTGTCGTACTCCAGGAAGAACGCGTCGACGTTCACCGTGCCGAACAGCACCTCCGCCACCGGCTCATAGCCGCCCTCGGAAATCCAGGTTGAGCGGAAGTTGCCGCGGCAGACGTGCAGCCCGACGGTCAGATCGTCCGGTTTGCCCTCCAGCGCCTTATTCAGCACCCGGGCATAGGTCCGGGCAAGTTCGTCTGCATCGTCACCGCGCTCGCGGATCTGGCGGCGCTGGTCCTCCGAACAAAGATAGGCCCAGACGGTGTCATCCAGCTGCAGATAGCGGCAGCCTGCATCGTAAAAGGCCCGAATGGCATCGCGCCAGGTGGTCGCCAGATCGTCAAAGTAATCCTTCAGATCCGGGTAGACCGTAGCATCAATATCCTTGCGGCCACCGCGGAAGTGCAGCACGCTCGGGCTTGGAATGGTCATCTTCGGCTGTGCATTACCGCTAATGCTTTTGAGGTAGCGGAAATCTTCCAGCATAGGATGATCGCCGAAGCCCAGTTTGCCCGTTACGCGCACGCCATGGGCTTTAGTCTGCACCCCGTTGAACTGAATGCCCTGCTGGGAATCATAACGCTCCACGCCCTGTAGCCCGTCAAAGAAGTCAAAGTGCCACCAGGCGCGGCGGAATTCACCGTCCGTTACCACATGCAGACCGCAGGCGCACTGCTGCTCGACAACATGACGAATGGCCTCGTCCTCAACCGCGCGAAGCTGCCCGGCATCGATTTCACCGCTGGCAAATTGCAGACGGGCCTGTTTAATGGCATCCGGGCGTAAAAAACTGCCGACTACATCGGCGCGGTACGGGGCATGGTGTCGCTGCATGGAAATCTCCTCTGTCTGTCGGCGTTAATTGCCCACAGTGATAATTCATCTCTTGAATCTTTAGACTTCTGGATGTCTAAACGTCCTGAAAAGATGTCATACCGGCTCGCCGCCGACAAACGAGAAAATTTCATCTGTGTTGAAATAAATTCATGTTCACAGAGCGGGTGATGAAGATCCTG
Source organism: Enterobacter hormaechei subsp. hoffmannii (assembly GCF_001729745.1). Classification (GTDB taxonomy): domain Bacteria; phylum Pseudomonadota; class Gammaproteobacteria; order Enterobacterales; family Enterobacteriaceae; genus Enterobacter; species Enterobacter intestinihominis. The sequence continues at coordinate 2,150,946 of NZ_CP017186.1, read as the reverse complement.
CAAACGCGAACCGCTCATCTTCCCAGCCGGTCATGCCCCCGAGCATAATCTTAACCGGCAGACCCAGACGCGCCAGCTTCAGCGCCGCCCTGTCCGCCCCGTTGCAGTGCGGGCCTGCACAATAGACGACAAACAGCGTGCCCTCCGGCCACGCTTTCATCCGCTCTGCGGTGATCTGGCTCCAGGGTAAATGCAGCGCGCCGGGCAGATGCCGCCGGGCAAAATGTTCAGGCTTTCCGACAACGTGCAGCAGAACAAAGTCCTGCTCACCGCTGGATACCGCATGATGGACATCGGCGCAGTCCGTCTCGACACTCAGACGACGCAGAAAATGTCCCACAGCTTCCTGCGGCTCAGCAGCCGGAAATTCAGTAACATAGCTCATGAATCTTCCTCATTTGTGGTGTTTGTGTTAACACTACTCTATCCCTTAATTCAGCCCATGAATGCGTCCGCCTATGCCAGAAAACAGCAAAAAGATGACAAACTTAAGACATCCCTCGCCGCGCGCGGTCGTGCTGGCATATGACGGTTTATGTACCTTTGAGTTTGGCGTGGCGGTAGAAATCTTTGGCTTGCCGCGCCCGGAGATGGGCGATGACTGGTATCAGTTTGCCGTGGCGAGCGTGGATGATGGCGAACTCCGGGCAACGGGCGGGATCCGTATTCTGGCCGATGGCGATCTGGGTCTGCTGGAGACGGCGGATCTGGTTGTCGTTCCCGGCTGGCGAGGGCTGGACGAACCCGTACCCGAAGCGCTCTGCCAGGCGCTCCGCGCGGCGCATGCCCGCGGCTGCCAGCTACTCTCGATCTGTTCTGGCGTTTTCGTTCTGGCAGCCTCAGGCCTGCTTGACGGGCGGAAGGCGACCACCCACTGGCGCTATACGCAAGCGCTGAAAACACGCTGTCCCGCCATTACCGTGGTCGAAGATGTGCTCTACCAGGACGAAGGCGATATTCTCACTTCCGCCGGAAGCGCCGCGGGGATTGATCTGTGCCTGCACGTGGTGCGCCGGAATTACGGTATGGAAGTGGCAAACCGCGTGGCGCGTCGGCTGGTGATCCCGCCCCATCGGGACGGCTCGCAAACCCAGCAGCTTAGCCGACCGGTGGCTCAGTTGCGGGAGAGCCAGCGCCTGGGCCAGCTGTTTGATTATCTTCACCAGCATCTGGCCGTTTCCCATACCGTCGAATCGCTGGCCCTGCGGGTGGGTATGAGTCAGCGCACCTTTCTGCGCCGTTTCCAGGACGCGACCGGAACAACACCCGCGCGCTGGTTATTGACTGCGCGATTGCAGCGGGCAAAAGATTATCTCGAAAACAGTCGGCTCAGCATCGACAATATTGCGGAACAAACCGGATTTGGACAAAGCGCCACGCTGCGCCACCATTTCCGGCAGCAATTTGCGCTTTCACCCGCGCAATATCGCAAACAATTTTTACCAGTACGATAAACGGGCAAAAAAAAACCGCCATAATCTGGCGGTAAATGCTTGCATGGATAGATTTGTATTTTGGTATCTACGCTCCGGTATTCCATACCGGGATGTGGATCACCTGCAATCTACCACTGTGAGCCTCAACGAAGCATAAACGAATCGATTAACCCGCTTTGGTATTAATTTGCAGATAACGCATCAGCCCCTGCTCTGCACTCTGGCGGGCATCATCATTAATCGCTTCGAGATAAAACGCACGAGAGACCCCATACGGCGCCTGCTCGGATGGGTAAACAGCGAACTGGAAGGTTTTGCCCCTCGCCTTATTGGTACAGCCCAGCTCCCAGCGATCTTCACTTACCTGGGTGCTATTACATTCGACACGTCCGTAATCGCTGGTTAAATACGATCCGACACGGCTTTTTGCTGACTGAATATATTCTGGTTCTTCATTTGAATAGATGCTGGCCGCAGCACCCACCGCAACCACTACGCCCAGAAGTGATAGCACGATTATTTTTTTCATTTATTCGATCCAATCCTTAGCCAGAAAAATCTTATTGTAAATGATTTCCCAATAAATCTAGCTTCTCTTTGCATACCAGAAATGGGAGTTTACAACGGCGATATTGCTTTTAAGAATAGTCTTAAGTGAGTTTTATGGCGACCACAATTTTTGACAGTCTATTTTCTCAAATTTAAAGAGTCGAATAATTACTCTATGAAATTATCCCTACGATGACCGTAGCGTATTTTCGGGGGTAAAAGATGTTCAGAAAAGGCTTTTCGCTACTGCTGGTGATTAGCGCCCTGTTCTCAGGGCAGATTATGGCGGAGCACAAAGGACATGAATTTCTTTACGTGAAAAACGCCGACCATCAGCTTCGTCATGAAGCTGACAGCGACGAGTTACGCAGCGCGGCAGAGGAGTCTGCGGAGGGGTTGCGCGAGCACCATGCCTGGCAGAAATCGCGCAAACCGGATACCCACTCTGCGGGTTAGCTGCCTTTACGCTTCGGCAGGGTCTTCATCAAATCGTCAGGGCTGACGGAGGCCACAATGCTGCCCGGAGACGGCATTTTGAAGATGTGATTCTTCATCTTGCCGATAACGTGCATTTCACACGGACGGCAGTCAAACTTCAGCGTCAGTACTTCATCGCCATTCACCAGCTGCATCGGCGTCGCTTTCCAGCTTTTAATATTCCCTTTCGCCTGTTTCGGACAAAGGTTAAAGGCAAACCGCAGGCAGTGTTTGGTGATCATCACCGGCACATCGCCCTTCTCTTCATGCGCTTCATACGCGGCGTCAATCAACTGCACGCCGTGACGATGGTAAAACGCACGCGCTTTGTGGTTGTAAACGTTCGCAAGGAAAGAGAGATGCGTGTCCGGGTAGACCGGCGCAGGCACCGCTTCGGCCTTACGACTGCCGCGCGGATAGTTTGCCAGGCGTGCTTCATCCAGCATCTCAGCCGTTTCACGGCGGAACTGGTTCAGCAGGCTGTTCGGCACGAACAGCGCATCCGGCAGATTCACCTCAATATTGCGCGCATAATAAATGGTCTGCCCGAGCTTCGCTACGCCATCCTTGAGGTTGCTGAGCGCTTTCTCCGCATTGTTCGCCACCTCGAACAGGCCGTCGAGCGTATGCGTCACGCTGATGCCGTCTTCGCAGGTCATGGTCAGGATCAGCTGCTCTTCCCAGCCACCCAGCGCGATATCCACCGCAATGCGACGCTCGCTGGAGGTCTTGAGCAAGGCCTGCTGCCAGTTGTGATCCAGGTTACGGTTCAGCGCCGCATTCGGGCGGGCTTTGTAAAGGTCGGCAGGCATTTCGTTCGGCCAGACGCGATAACGATTTTCACCGGTTTTCTCCACCGTATTGGCGCGAAAACCAACCACTTCACGTTTGATCATCACGTTGAGACCATCGCCGTTCGCCAGCGGCTCTGTAACCTGAACGTCAATATGATCCTTCGCCACTTTCAGCACTTCACCCACCGGCAGACCGATAAACTTCGGTGAATCGAACGCGCCAATATCCCCTTTGCGCGCATTAACGAAATAATCCGTACTGCCGCGGTGGAACGTTTTGTCCGTCGATGGAATAAAGAAATGCTCTGTACGACCGGCGGACGCGCGCGCCAGGTCACCGCGATCCTCGATGATGGCATCCAGCATCTGACGATAATGGGCGGTGATATTTTTCACGTAGCTCATGTCCTTGTAGCGGCCTTCAATTTTGAAGGAGCGTACGCCGGCATCGATCAGCGCGCCGAGGTTTGCCGTCTGATCGTTATCTTTCATCGACAGCAGGTGTTTCTCGAATGCCACCACGCGGCCCTGATCGTCTTTCAGGGTATACGGCAAACGGCAGGCCTGAGAGCAGTCGCCGCGGTTAGCGCTGCGCCCCGTCTGGGCGTGAGAGATATTACACTGCCCGGAATAGGCCACGCAAAGCGCACCGTGGATAAAGAATTCAATGGTCGCGTCGGTGGCCTGGTGGATATCGCGGATCTGGTTCAAGTTCAGCTCGCGCGCCAGAACAATCTGCGTAAACCCGACGTCTGAAAGAAACTTCGCCTTCTCAACGGTGCGGATATCGCACTGGGTGCTGGCGTGCAGCTCAATTGGCGGGATATCCAGTTCCAGAACGCCCATATCCTGAACGATCAGAGCGTCAACGCCGGTCTGGTAGAGATCGGTAATAAGACGCTGCGCGGGCTCCAGCTCATCATCATGAAGAATGGTGTTCAGGGTCACGAACACCTTCGCCCCGAAACGGTGGGCGAACGGTACCAGTTCGGCAATGTCGCGCAGGCTATTGCTGGCGTTATGACGGGCACCAAAGCCTGGGCCGCCAATGTAGACGGCATCCGCACCGTGAAGAATGGCTTCACGGGCAATGGCGGCGTCGCGGGCCGGGCTTAGCAGTTCAAGATGATGGGGGTGCAGGCGCATACTTCGTCGTTATCCGTTATGGTCAAAATGGCGGCTATTGTAGTCAGAAGTCTGTGCCAGTGAAACCGTTTTGCGACGCTTTAGCGGGGATAATGAATCAGAGAGTGAAAATGCACCGTCCGGGTGCTGCTGTTGCGGTACGCGTGCGGTTTATCGCCGGCAAAACGCACGCCTGAATCAGCGTATACAGTGCGCCAGACACCGTCGATATGCATATCCAGTTCACCGCTTATCACCACCACGTGTTCAATCACCCCGGCTTCGTGCGGCGTGGACTCACTCAGCGCGCCGGGCGACAGGGTGATGGAGAAATGGTCGAACTTAAGCTGTTCATCCCAGGGGAAAAGCGGTTTCACCACCATCGCCTGCTGCTGCGGATCGAACACCGCCTGCGGTTCGCTCTCTGGAGTGATAAACGCCGAAAAAGGTACGTTCAGCCCGGTGGCAATTTTCCACAAGGTTGAGACCGTCGGGCTGGACTCATTGCGTTCGATTTGCCCAAGCATCGCTTTCGACACGCCCGTCTCTTCCGCCAGTTTCGACAGGCTCCAGCCCCGCGCCTGACGCAGCGCTTTCAGTGTGGTTGCCAGATGTTGAGTGATATCCATAGTTCCTCCTGTTGGGGCAAAGCATACCACTTGTACGCTATAGCGCACAGTGATACCTTATCCCGGACGTTATAACGCACAACGGAGTTCACATGCGATCGACTGCCTCTCTCTTTCCTGCCGTGCTGGCTGGTTTTGTTGCCGTTCTGGTGGGCTACGCCAGCTCTGCCGCCATTATCTGGCAGGCGGCTGCGGCGGCGGGCGCCAGTACACAGCAAATCGCCGGATGGATGACCGCGCTGGGGCTCGGGATGGGGATCAGCACGCTTGCATTGTCGTGGTGGTATAAAGCCCCGGTGCTGACCGCCTGGTCGACTCCTGGCGCGGCGCTGCTCGCCACCAGCCTGCAAGGCGTGACGCTGGCGGAAACCATAGGGGTATTTATATTTGCGAATGCGCTGATTCTGCTGTGCGGCGTCACTGGCCTGTTTGCCCGGTTGATGAAACTGATCCCGCACTCGCTTGCCGCCGCTATGCTGGCAGGCGTGCTGTTACAGTTTGGCCTGAAGGCATTCAGCAATCTTGAGGGACACGTGCTTCTTTGCGGCAGTATGCTGGTCGCCTGGCTGGTGGCTAAAGCCGTAGCGCCCCGGTACGCCATTGTCGCCACGCTGCTGGTGGGGGTGTTCGTGGCCTGGGCTGGAGGTGACGTTGTCACGAATAAAATGACGTTATCGGTGATCATGCCGGAATTCATTGCCCCTGCGTTCACCTTCACCAGCCTGATCAGCGTCGGCTTACCCTTCTTCCTGGTGACCATGGCGTCGCAGAATGCGCCCGGCTTCGCCACCATACAGGCATCGGGCTATCCGCTGGCGGTCTCACCGCTGATCGTTGCCACCGGCGGGCTGGCGCTGCTGTTGTCCCCCTTCGGCGTCTATTCCATCTGCATCGCCGCCATCACCGCCGCCATCTGCCAGAGCCCGGACGCCCACCCGGATGCCAGTAAACGCTGGCTGGCAGCGGCGGCCGCAGGTGGGTTTTATCTGCTGGCGGGGGTGTTCGGCGGGTCGATTTCGGGGCTGATGGCCGCCCTGCCGCTGAGCGGCATCCAGACGCTGGCCGGGCTGGCCCTGCTCGGCACTATCAGCGGGAGTTTGTATCAGGCACTGAATCATGAAGCAGAGCGCGACGCGGCGATCGTCACCTTCCTGATGACCGCCAGCGGCGTCACGCTCCTGGGACTTGGCTCCGCTTTCTGGGGGCTGGTGCTGGGTGGGATCTGTTACGCTGTCTTCTCACGCCTTCGCCGCGCGTAGCTGTGACGGCGTGATGCCGGTCATGCTGCGAAAACGGTTACTGAAATGGCTGGCGGAGTTAAATCCGCAGGCCAGCGCGATGTCGGTGAGCGGCGTGGTCGTGTGCTGAATCAGCGCTTTGGCCTTCTCCATGCGGCGCTGCATGACGTACTGATGCGGCGCCAGCCCCATCGACTGGCGGAACATCCGCGCAAAGTGATACTCACTGAGTGCGGCCTGGCCCGCCAGTTCCGCCAGCGTTAAGGGTTGCGCCAGATTTTCCTCGATAAAGGCCAGCACGTTGCGCAGCACAAACGGCGATAGCCCGCCGGTGACCACCGGTAACTTCCACTGGACGCTGGAATAGTGCTGGACCAAATGCGTCAGTAATAAGGTCGACGCAGTGCTCAGGGTGAGCTGATTGGCGTTTTGCTGCCAGTCGCAGCCGAGCAAAAACTGGCGATAAAGGGCGGTGATTTTCGGATCGCTGCCGAAGATTTTTTCCTCCAGCGTCAGCGATAGCGGTCGTTTATCCCAGATTTTCTCCCCCACGTCCCGCAGGTGTTCATCGGTGCAGTAGAGGTGCACGAACGACAGGTCATCACGAATATCCCATGTGGATTCGCTCTCTTCCGGCATCAGACAAAAACGGTCCGGCCCGCCGCCATTTTTCCAGCCACCCGGCGTTTTTTGATAGCTTTCATAGCCATCCGCCACGTACAGGCTAAGGGTGTGATGGTTGCTTTTCACGGTGATCGTGTCGTGCTTGTTGTACCACGCCGCCAGTTGAATGCCAGTATTGAGCGCGACGGTTTCCCGCAGCACTGCATTTTTTTGGCGTAACGTTTCAAAGGTGTCGTAAACGAGAGACATGGCCGTAAACAGGTGATTAATCAGACTGTCAGTCTAAGAAGTGTTGCAGCCTGTTACCAGCCATTGTGCGAGAAAAAAGCGCAAGAATTTGCAAGTCCGGCGCAAGGCGATGAAAGCCGGGGCCCCCTTCTTTCGCCACACTGTTGTTTTTCGCGGTATGAGAAGAGAGACACCATGAACGCATTACTCTATGGGCTGGTTGTTGTTATCTGGGGCACGACCTGGATCGCCATTTTTTTACAACAGGGGCCGGTTGCAGCGCCGGTCTCCATTTTCTGGCGCTTCGCCGTGGCCAGCGCCACGATGATGATCGTCCTGGTCGCCCTTCGTCGCCTGCGCAGGCTGGCGCTGCGGGATCATCTCTACTGCATGCTTCAGGGTTGCTGCGTTTTCTGTTTCAACTTCTGGTGCTTTTATACCGCCGCCGCCCATATCAATACCGGCCTTGAGTCGGTGATTTTCTCGATGGCCGTACTGTATAACGCCATCAACAGCTTTATCTTCTTCGGCCAGCGTCCACCCGCGCGCTTCTGGACGGCGGCAGCGCTGGGGCTTATCGGGATCATTACCCTGTTCTGGAACGATCTGCTCGCCAGCGGCTGGAGCGCGTCATTGCTTACGGGCATCGGGCTTTCCGCCCTCGGCACCTACGGCTTCTCGCTGGGGAATATGATCAGCATGCGTCATCAGCGAAACGGGCTGGAAACCATGACCACCAACGCCTGGGCGATGCTGTATGGCACCGTCGTGATGGGCCTTATCGCTCTCTTCAGGGGCGAAAGCTTTATGCCGGAATGGACGGTGAGCTATATGGGGGCGCTGCTTTATCTTGCGCTGTTTGGCTCGGTGATTGCCTTCGGCGCCTACTTTACGCTGGTAGGCCGCATTGGTCCCGGTAAGGCCGCGTACAGCACCCTGCTGTTCCCGCTGGTGGCGCTGTCGATTTCAACGGTGTACGAGGGTTACGTGTGGCATATCAACGGGATCGTCGGCCTGCTGTTGATATTGGGGGGAAATATGGTGATGTTTACGAAACCGGAAACCTGGTTCCGCCGCCTGCTGACGGCATAAAATAACGGCCTGCGTAGATGCAGGCCGTTTTTATTATTTTGCTGTCTGATGGACATCAAACATGGTGGCATCGGTCGCCATATCATCCACAACCTGTTTCAGTGTGGCGAATCCCAACGGCGTGTTCTCGTTGGCAAGCTCTTTACCTTCACCTTTACGAACAACTTTAACTACCGGTTTGTTCGTGGCGGCATCAATCAGCTCACCTTCAAAGAAAAGATGCGTATCCATGGTGCGATGGCCAGTTGCCATCTGCGTACCCGCAACCAGCAGCGCGACGGGCACCACTTCATAGAACTGCAAACCTTCTTTCTCTGAGCTCACACCCGTGATGGCGCCGCGGAAGATCAGGCTATGTTTGCCCGGCGTCGTCACAATTGGTTTACGCTGGCCAATCGCGTTTTTTAATGTGTTATTGGTGTAACTCAACAATTCATCAAGCGTTTTTTGCCCAAGCTGTGTGGTTGGCTTTGGTGTCGGATAATAGGTTATCGGGGTCCAGATAATACTGTCGTAGTTCGCCGGATCATAGGAAGGATCGACCCAACGCAAGGTTGGTTTCCCGGTTGCTGATGTCATCTCCTGCAAGTCAGAGTAATCTTTTAAAAAGCCTGAATATTGATCGGGGGCTGCGACTTTTGACGCACAGCCAGAAAGGGCCAACAGGCCAGAAAGCACTGCAACTTTAAAAAAAGTGGAAGTACGCATGATGGAGTTCCGAGTTATCTGCAAGTATGCACTTGAAGTTATAACAAAAAACAGAGGGAAATGTTGTGGCAAAAAATGACGGGGAAGGCACAAATTGTAAAAATAGTGCCCGGACCGGATCCGGGCAGAAAAATATTACTGTTTTATATCTACCTGCCAGAACAGATGTTTGCCGAAGGGATCGATTTCATAGCCCGTGACCTCTTTTCTGACTGGCTCAAAAATGGTCGAGTGGGCAATCATAACCGCCGGCATTTGATCGTGCATCATCTGCTGCGCCTGCTTGTACAGCGCCACGCGTTTTTCGCGATCGGTTATCGATTTTGCTTCGGCAATCAGGTTATCAAACGGCTTATAGCACCATTTGGCCGAGTTCGACCCGCCGTTGGCGGACGTACAGGTAAACAGTGGTCCGAAGAAGTTATCCGGATCGCCCGTCGCCGTTGTCCAGCCCATCAGCGCAGCCTGATGCTCCCCGCCCTTCACGCGCTTCAGATATTCGCCCCATTCGTAGGTCACGATTTTGGTCTGCACGCCTACTTTCGCCCAGTCCGCCTGGATCATTTCAGCCATACGCTTCGCGTTCGGGTTATACGGCCGCTGCACGGGCATAGCCCACAGATCGATGCTTACGCCGTTGGCAAATCCCGCCTCCTTTAACAGCGTTTTCGCTTTTTCTGGATCGTAATCGTAGTCTTTCAGCTCGCTGTCGGCACTCCAGACGCCAGGCGGCAGCAGGTTTTTCGCCGCCGTGCCGGTGCCGTGGAAGACCGCCTCAATGATGGCCGGTTTGTTAATCGCCATCGCCAGCGCCTGGCGCACTTTTACGTTATCCAGCGGCGGCTTTTGCGTGTTAAATGCCAGGAAACCGGTATTCAGACCGGCCTTGCTCATCAGGTTGATGTCTTTGTTAGCCTTCATACGCGGCAGATCCGCCGGGTTTGGGAACGGCATCACCTGGCACTCATTCTTCTCGACTTTGGCAAAACGCACCGAGGCGTCCGGCGTGATGGTGAACACCAGACGATCCAGCTTCGATTTTCCCTGCCAGTAGTCCGGGAAGGCGGTAAAGAGGATGCGGGAATCCTTCTGATATTGCGCCAGCTTAAACGGCCCGGTGCCAATCGGCTGCATATCGACCTTTTCAGGCGTGCCCGCTTTCAGCATGGCATCGGCATACTCCGCCGACAGGATGGAGGCAAAATACCACGCCAGATCGGCAACAAACGGCGCTTCCGGGTGCGCCAGGGTGAAGCGCACGGTGCGATCGTCAACCTTATCAATGGCGGTAATCAGGCTGCCGAACTCCAGACTTTCGAAGTTGGAATAACTGCCGTTGGAGACATTATGGTAGGGATGATTCACATCCTTCTGGCGCATAAACGAGAAAATCACGTCATCCGCGTTGAAGTCGCGCGTCGGCGTGAACAGTTTATTACTGTGGAATTTCACCCCTTTGCGCAGGTGGAAGGTGTAGACCTTACCATCCTCGCTCACCTCCCAGCTTTCCGCCAGGCTCGGCACCAGTTCGGTAGTGCCCGGTTTGAAATCGACCAGACGGTTATAAACCGGTACGGCGCTGGCGTCCACGCTGGTCCCCGACGTATAGAGCTGAGGATTGAAGTTTTCCGGCGATCCTTCGGAGCAATACACCAGCGTTTTTGCCGCGACGGTGGAACTGACCGTCAGCGCAGCAAGCGCCAGCGTTATCATTGTGAATGTGCTTTTCATCATTTATTCCTGTCTTTTTAATTCGACGGCTAATTACTTCTTTTGCCATTTCATAAATAACATTAAAGTGATGGCGCAAACACATGAAAAATAAATACAGAAGGAAACACTATGGGCTCAGAACTCTCCAGACAATTAACCCAACGCTTTTTCCGCTATCTCGCCATCACCAGCCAGAGCGACCCGAAAGTCAAAACCCTGCCCTCCACCCCGGGCCAGCACGACATGGCGCGGGAGCTCGCGAAGGAGCTGGAAACGCTGGGGTTAGACGAAATTGTGATTGATGAGTTCGCCACCGTTACCGCCGTGAAAAAAGGCAATATTCCCGGCGCGCCGCGGATTGGTTTTATTACCCATATCGATACCGTTGACGTCGGTTTATCCCCGGATATTCATCCACAAATATTAACCTTTACGGGAGATGATCTCTGCCTGAATAAAGAAAAAGATATTTGGTTGCGCGTAAATGAGCACCCGGAAATTCTGGCTTATCCAGATGAGGAGATTATTTTCAGCGACGGAACCAGCGTATTAGGCGCAGATAATAAAGCGGCCGTCACCGTGGTCATGACGGTGCTGGAAAACCTCACTGCTGAACATAAGCATGGCGATATTGTGGTGGCGTTTGTGCCCGATGAAGAGATTGGTCTCTGTGGCGCGAAAGCGCTGGATTTGAAGCGCTTCGACGTCGATTTTGCCTGGACCATCGACTGCTGCGAGCTGGGGGAAATTGTTTACGAGAACTTTAACGCGGCTGCGGCTGAAATTCGCTTTACCGGCGTCACGGCGCACCCGATGTCCGCCAAAGGGGTGCTGGTCAACCCGCTGCTGATGGCAACGGATTTCATCTGCCATTTCGATCGCCAGCAAACCCCGGAATGCACCGAGGGGCGCGAAGGTTATATCTGGTTTAACGGCATCCAGGCCGGGCAAAACGAAGCGGTGCTGAAAGCAAACATTCGTGATTTTGACAAAGAGGGTTTTGCCGCCCGCAAGCAGCAAATTGCCGATGTGGCAGCGCGGATTGCTGCGCAGCATCCCACGGCAAACGTGGAGTATCGCATTGAAGATACCTACAGCAATATCAGCAATGCGATTGGCGAAGACCGCCGCGCGATCGACCTGATGTTCGAGGCGATGGAATCGCTCGGTATCACCCCAAAACCGATCTCCATGCGCGGTGGCACGGACGGGGCGGCCCTGTCAGCCAAAGGCTTGCTCACCCCGAACTTCTTCACCGGCGCCCATAACTTCCACTCAAAGTTTGAGTTTTTACCGCTGTCGTCGTTCGAGGCCTCCTGTCGCACGGCCCTGCAACTCTGTCTGCTGGCCGCGCGTTAAGCGGGTTTGCGTGCGAACATGGTGGCGAAGCGCAGCTTGATTCGGTTCCCGTAGGCATCGGTACGGTGGAGTTCCCCCACCTCTTCGTTGTACTTGATCAGCTCCCAGCCTTCGTAGTAGTGGCTCAGTTCACCGGTCTTGAAGGCAAACGGGAAACCGACGGTACACGGATAGTCCTCCGTATCCATGGCGGCAACGATCAGGTTATAGCCGCCTGGTTTAGTGCAACGCTGCATATTGGCGATAAGACCAGGGATGGTTTTCGCTTCGAGAAACATCAACACGACGGTGGAAAGAATAAAGTCGTATTCGCCGTCAAAAGTCAGGTTGTTCAGGTCCTTTATCGCCGTTTGCAGATTCGCGATCCCTTCCGCCGCCTTAATGCGCTCGATGTTATCGATGCTCATCGGGTTTTTATCCCACGCCGTCACGTCATAGCCGTTGGCAGCGAGGTAGAGGCTGTTACGGCCATTTCCGCAACCGAGATCGAGCGTTTTTCCCGGCTTAACAATGTCCGCGCTGAGCAGGACCTCTGAGTGCGTGCGGGTCAGCCCATATTTCTCAGTAAAGTAGTTTTCATCGACAGTCATTATTTTTCCTCAGATTGCATTAGCAGTGCCTTATCAGCGCGCACCAGAAGTTTGCCCTGCATCAGCAAGATAAAAGTACGGACCAGCAGCATCGCGATGATGATGTTGGTGAAAATAAACAGGGGAACCGCGAGGGCATGAAAGAACCCTGACGGACTGCTCTGCCCCAGATGTAAACCGGTGGTCGCCAGCGCCGACACCCCGAACGAGAAGCTCCAGAACGACACGTTGAACGGCTGCGACAGATACCACGGCATCAGACGCAGCATAAACAGGAGTTGCAACAGACCATAGCCGAAAAGCATTTTGGCGAAGGTGTCCGCTTCGCCGCCGTTGACGCTAAACCAGGCGCTACAGGCCACCAGGGCAGGCGCAAGCTGGATCCCGAGCGAAGTACGAAGCGCCGCGGGCAGTTCGCCCACGCTGCGCAGGCGTTGCAGAATGACCGGCTCGAGGCTCAGCCAGGAAAAGACCCCGGCACCAAGGAACACCAGCCCCGCATCGTGGAAACCCAGCGCACCGCAGGCCATGGCGCTGATAAAATTGTTCGCTACCGTCGGCAGATACAGTCCCGGCGTCGTGGCCTCTTCCGGATGCTTACCGCGCCACAGCCCGGCGCTTTGCCAGGCGGCATACGCAAGCTGGATCACCACGCCTACGCTAAACAGCACCAGCGACACTGGTCGGCACCACGGCACAAAGCCAATGGCCACCAGTAGCGTTGTGGCAGGAAACAGGCTGACAAAACTGCTCATTACCGGATGCCGCATCTCGGCCAGCACGCTATGTGGAAACCGTACCGCACGGGTAAGAAACGCCACGCTCAGCAGGAACCAGATCGCCACCGCCAGCGCCACCAGGATCTCGCCCGGCCAGCGCGTCACCGGCCAGATAGTACCGGCATAACGCCAGGCGAACCCCATACCTACGGTACCCAGAACCATACCGAAATAACCGGCGGGCAAGTTAAGAACGCGTTGGTCTTGGTTATGCATTTTTTTTAAACTTTAAAATGTATTTTAAATGCCATTTTAAGGGGTTTACCGTGCAGACGCCAGCACTTCGAAACGCCAAAAGTTTGCTACGTTTAGTGAATGGCTTTTCAGGGAAAACACGATGACAAAATACAGGCTTAGCAATGAAACCCGTCTCTGGCGCTGGCAGGACGGATCAACGCCGTGCACAACCCTACTCAGACAGATAATTGCCGCAAAGGATTTTAACGATGTGACCAGCGGGACAAAAGGTGGTTGGGTTGAGGATGAACACGCGCTCGCCCAGGACGGGGATTGCTGGGTTTATGATGAAAACAGCGTGGTGTTTGCCGGGGCCAGGATATCCGGCAACGCCCGCCTCACCCAACCTTGCATCGTAAGCCACCGCGCACTCGTAGGCGGCAACAGCTGGCTTGACGCGGCAGAGGTGAGTCACGGCGCGGCAATAAGTGACAACGTCACTATCCAGCACTCCACCGTACGCGGGGAATGCCGTATCGCGGGTGACGCGCGGGTGCTGCATGACAGCATGGTGATTGCAGCCAAAGGGCTGACACCCGACCGTGAGCAGATCCTACAGATTTACGACAGAGCCACGGTCAGCCAGTCGCGTATTGTGCATCAGGCGCAAATCTACGGCGATGCCATGGTGACCTGGGCCTTTGTTGAGCACCGCGCGGAGGTGTTTGACCGCGCCATTCTTGAGGGCAACGCGCTTAATAACGTCTGGGTGTGCGACTGCGCCAAAGTGTACGGCAACGCCCGCCTGCTGGCCGGTTTAGAGGATGATGCGATCCCGACCGTGCGGTACAGTTCACAGGTCGCGGAAAACGCCCTCGTCGAAGGTAACTGCGTGATTAAACACCACGTATTGATTGGTGGCGAGGCGTGGTTACGCGGCGGGCCGATCCTGATTGATGACAAGGTCGTTATTCAGGGGCGCGCGCGTATCAGCGGCGATGTCCTGATTGAGCATCAGGTGGAGATGACAGACGATGCGGCGATCGAGGCGCTGGAGGGTGAAAGCATTCACGTCCGGGGAGCCAAAGTGATCAACGGTGACACGCGGATCACCCGGACGCCGCTGCTGGGGGCGCTATAGCGGGAATAACCTGGCGTACAGGTTTACGTCATCGAAGCGGCCGTTGAGCATTTCCGCTTCCCGCAAACAACCTTCCAGCGCAAAACCGTTGCGCTGCGCCACGCGGTTACTGTTATGGTTAGCCACGCGACATTTGATCACAAAGCGGCGGATCTCGCCGCGCTCAACGTAATAGCGCATAAACGCCTGTAGCGCCTGAGAGAGAATGCCCTGCCCCTGATGCGCTTTGTCAAGCCAGTAGCCGATGTACCCGGCCTTATTCGCAGGCTCTATCGCGTTAAAAGAAAGCACGCCCACCAGCTCGTCCTTCATGAAAATCAGGAACATTTTGGCGTAGCCGCGCTGGTGCAGCATCTGGTTGCTCTGCACGTTACGGCGCGTGTCCTCTTCAGTGCCGACATGCTGCGCCCAGTCGAAGGCGGTTTGCAGCCAGGTTTTGTTTTTAATAACGAGGTTGTGCAGATCGGTGGTATAGCGCTCTTCGACGGCGCGAAGCTCGATTTCCTGGGTTACGGGGATAATTTCTGAAGACATAGTGCCTCTTAATTGCCGGGTGCGCTAACGCTTACCCGGCCTACAAATGCGTCCGAATCAGGCCGGGTAAGGCGAAGCCGCCACCCGGCACAAACCCATAAGGACTAACGCATGATCCGGTCATCAACGTAGTTACGTTTGTCCGGCGCGGGCGGGAAATACTGGTACAGCCAGGTCTCGCTGATGGCGTCGCCCTGACAGCGCAGGAACAGACGCATATCGACCGGCTCGGTGGAGTCAGAGGTTGGATACCAGTCAAACAGAATGCGATACCCGTCGAACGGCTCGACGTAGAGGATCTCCACCTGCTTCGCTTCACCGCTGGACAGGGTGATCACCGGCTCAATGCCCTTCGGTGCGGCGGCCTTCAAATCGCCCCCGACGAAGTCGATGGCAAAGCGACGGGCCCACACTTTCGGGTAATTTTCACCCGGCGCCCAGCCCTCCGGGAAGCCGCCCATACCGGTACGGGTAGCGTAGACGTTTGCCAGCGGTGAACGCACCGGCGGCTGCGCGCTCCAGTAGAGACGGTATTTGAAGTCCAGTTCATCACCCGCCTGCACCGGTTTCTCCGGCTGCCAGAAGCAGACCACGTTATCGAGCGTCTCGCCGGTTGTCGGGATCTCCATCAGGGCGATGGATCCTTTACCCCAGTTGTTGCGCGGCTCGACCCACAGGCTTGGTCGCTTGTTATACCAGCCCATGACGTCCTGGTAATGGGAGAAGTCCCGATCAAGCTGCAACAAACCAAAGCCTTTCGGGTTTTTATCCAGATAAGCGTTAAATTGCAGCTTTTGCGGGTTGTTCAGCGGTCGGCAGATCCACTCTCCGTTACCGCGCCACATTGCCAGGCGGTCTGAATCGTGGATCTGCGGATGAATGGTGTCGCACATGCGGCGTTCGTTGTTGCCGCAGCTGAACATGCTGGTCATCGGCGCGATGCCGAGCTGCTTGATGTCTTTGCGCGCATAGAGATGGTTCTCGACGTCCATGATCACCTGGCTCTTCTCACAGTGGATCACAAACTTATAGGCACCGGTAATGCTCGGGCTGTCCAGCAGCGCATAGACGGTAAAGGTGGTATCGCCCGGCTTAACGGTTTCAAACCAGAAGGAGGTGAAATCCGGGAACTCTTCCGGGGTGTCAGTAAAGGTATCCACCGCCAGCCCGCGCGCGGAAAGGCCGTACTGGTAGGTATCATCCACTGCGCGGAAGTAACTCGCGCCCAGGAACGAAACGATATCGCGTCGCGCCAGTTCGGGCGCTTTAAAGACGCGGAATCCGGCGAAGCCGAGGTCACTCTGACCTTCAAGCTGTTTGGTATCCACGCCCGTATCGCCGTAGCTGAACAGCTCTGGACGGAAGTGGATCTCACGCGCCTGAGAGGTGCTTTGATCCAGCGAGAACATGCGCACGCGGCGGCGGAATCCCATCCCCATATGGAAGAACTGGGCGTCCAGCTGGCGACCTTCAATGTTATTCCACAGCGACTGTTTCTCATCGTAACGGATGGCGTTGTACGCCTGCGGCGTCATGGTGGCCAGCGTTTCCGGCAGCGGACGCGGCGCACCACCCCACGGGGTTTTCGCCAGATCGTGCGCCATGGATTGCAGAACAGAGAAGTCAAAGCGACGGCTCTGACCGTCGGCAATGTCGGAGTCAGCAGCATACGCCGCCTGGGAAAACAGAGAAGCAAGGCCAGAAGTGCCGCTCAGGGCAGCCATTGCCAGGGAACCTTTGAGAAAACGTCTGCGATTCATGCCTGAGAAAACGTCCTTATGGTCGTGTGAATGAGTTTCGCGCGCAGCGAAATGACGGCAAGAAAGAACGCACAGCCTAAACAAAAACGGTTAAGAATCCAATTGTTGGCGGGTGATTATCTGAACAAACCGAGAAATATTTTCTGTCGACCAGAACGGCCTGAAAAAGGGGTAAAGTTATGTATAAAAGAGTCCCGGCTGGACATCAACAGCCGGGACCAACGAGGCGGTTATTTTACGCTGACATCGATACCCGGGAAGTACTTATCAGCCAGTTTAGCGATCGTGCCGTCGGCACGTACTTTATCAATTGCGGCATCAAGCTGCTTTTTGGTGGCCTCATCCCCCTTACGCAGCCCAAAGCCGATCCCACTGCCGAGGATGGTGTCGTCCGACACCGGTTTGCCGATAAAGCCAAACCCTTTACCCTGCGGCTTGCTGAGGAAACCTGCCTGCCCGGCCGCTGACATGACCAGCGAGGCATCGATGCGGCCATTCAGCAGATCTCCCCAGGCCATATTCTGATCTTTATAAGACACCACGGTGACACCGTGCTTTTCCCAGTGCTCTTTGGCGTAGGTTTCCTGAATTGAACCCTGGAGAACGCCGATGGTTTTGCCCTTCAGCCCTTCCGGCGTGGCCTCTACCGCAGAACCGGCTTTGCCCACCAGCTGGGAGGGAATACGGTAGATGGGCTGGGTAAAATCAATGCTCTTACGACGCTGTTCGGTGATGTTCATCGCCGAGTTTATGGCGTCGAACTTTTTCGCCAGCAGACCGGGAATCAACGCATCAAACGAGGTTTCTACCCAGCTGCACTTCAGCGCGGCGGCTTTACAGATGGCATTTCCCAGTTCTACGTCAAATCCTTCCAGCTCCCCTGAGGCATTGCGGCTTTCAAACGGCGGATATTCCGCTTCCAGCCCGTATCGCAACTCGGTAGCAGCAAACGACGAGAATGAACACAGCAGTCCTATGCCGACAACTAACGCGCGTAATTTCATCTCAAATTCCTTAACGTGGTGTAACCCGACAAAGGGCCTGGGCACCTGCCCGTAACGTCGCCTCATCTTTCGCAAAAGAGAGACGGATCAGTTTATTGTCCGTGCCATCGGCATAAAACGCTGACAGCGGAATGGTGGCAACCCCGTACTCGACAATCAGCCTTTTCACCATCTCGCTGTCGCGCTCGTCGCTAAAGCCGCTGTAATCCGCAAGCAGGAAAAACGAACCGGCACTCGGAAGCAGCCTGAACGGTGAGTCGGCGAGCAAACTTTGCAGCAGATCGCGCTTGCGCTGATAAAACGCCGCCAGCGACAGCCAGGTTTGCGGATCGGTCATGTGTTCGGCAAACGCGTACTGCATCGGCGTATCGGCCGAGAACATTAAAAATTGATGGACCTTACATATTTCATCCATCAGCTCCGCGGGCGCCACACAATAACCCACGCGCCAGCCGGTGACGTGATAGGTTTTTCCGAAAGAAGAAATAATCACGCTGCGCTCCGCCAGTTGCGGGTGCGTTGCCATCCCGTGATGCGGTTCGCCATCAAAAACGACGTGCTCGTACACTTCGTCAGACAAAATGATGATGTCGGTGTGGCGCGTCAGCGCTGCCAGCTGGTGCAGATCGGCGGCTGAAAACACCTGTCCGCTCGGGTTGTGCGGCGTATTGACGATGATCATCCGCGTGCGTGGGGTAATAGCCGCGCGTACTTCATCCCAGTTCACGGCAAAATCCGGTACCGTCAGCTTAATAGCGATCGGCGTCGCCCCCTGCAGACGGACAATCGGCGCATAGCTGTCAAAGGAGGGCTCGAAATAGATCACCTCATCGCCAGGATGAACCAGCCCGCTGATGGCTGAGTAAAGCCCTTCGCTGGCGCTGGCGGTCACCAGTACCTCACTCGCCGGGTCATAGCGGGTGCCATAGAGCGTGGCAATTTTGTCCGCGATGCGCTCTCTGAGCGGTTGCAGCCCGGTCATGGAGGCATACTGGTTATGCCCTGACTCCATGGCGCGAGTGACGCCGGAGATAAGTTTTGGGTCGCAGGAAAAATTCGGCGCACCCTGAGAAAGGTTGATGGCGTTATGCCGGGCTGAAAGCTGGCCGATAACGGTAAAAATGGTGGTTCCTACATCGGGCAATTTGGAGCGGGTCTGCACCGGCGTTTTCAAAGTCATCCTCTGTCCCTTCTCGTGGTGAATGCATAACTATTCAAACAATAACTTGATTGCCGGGACAATCGAATTGTTGTCATAATAGCCATGACAAAAATGCATAGCTAAGGTGAGATATGTCGCGTCGTTCATTTCCGCTTAATGCCGTAGAGACGTTTATCGTGACCGCGCGTCACCTGAATCTTACCCATGCCGCGAAGGAGCTTTGTCTGACGCAGGGGGCGGTAAGCCGCAAAATTGCCTCGCTGGAAAGCTGGTTCGGCTTCCCGCTGTTCGAACGCCATGCTCGCGGCCTGCGTCTTTCTTCACAGGGAAGCGCCCTGCTGCCGGAACTGCAATCTGCGTTTGAGCACCTGCTTAACGTTGCTGAACAGGCGCGGACGCACCAGACCGTAATTCGACTGAAAGCGCCTACCTGCGCGATGCGCTGGCTGGTACCGCGTCTGTTACAGGTCGAGCGCGAACAGCCGGAACTCCAGATTGCGCTGACCACTACCACCGATCATAACGTCAATTTCAAAACCGAATCCTATGACGCGGCGATTGTGTTTGGAACGCACATGAGCGCCGGCGATCTGCTGTTCGAAGAGGCCTTAACCCCGGTGATGAGCCCGCTGCGGGCCGGTTCTGCGCTGGAAACACTCACCTTCCTTCACCCCACGCGGGACAAAACGGACTGGACGCTGTGGCTGGCGAAACAGCCGCGTCCGGCGCCAGCTATGCTCAAAAATCAACACTTTGAAACCATGGATCTGGCCATTACCGCCGCCATTCAGGGGCTGGGCATCGCCATTGCGGATGAAACGCTGGTGGAGGAGGACGTGCGCGCCGGACGGCTGATACGGCCTTATGATACGAGCATAAAGACGGGGGCGAGCTACCGGCTGGTGTTACGCGACGCACCCGACCCGGAGAACGGGCTGGATGCGTTTCGTGCCTGTCTGCTCAGTCGAGGCTGACGTGGTGTTTCATTACCCGTTTGAAGAGGCTCATACGGGCACGCATAAAACGGTTTTCAAGCCGAAAACCTGCATGTTTATTCACACCAATGCGTAACAACACGTCCCGCCCTTTCCGGCAGGCGGGCCAGCGCGTGGGCCCCACCAGGCTATCGCGTGCTCCCGCATCCCGGGCGAAGCTCACCCAGTAGTCCGCCACCTGAGCGGCGAAGGCCAGATCGCGTTCATTTACATACTGCCGCGAGGGTTCCACCTGCCCAAGGGTATCGAACACGTAGGGCACTTCGTTACCGTGCCAGGCGCCGTTGGTATACGTCGCGTGCTCCGCTTCGGCCACATAATCAAACCAGTATCGCCAGCACAGGCCGCCTGCCCGCTGCTGCGCCTGCATCACCACGTATCCCATGGTGGTAAAGGCCATGTCGCGGCAAACCTGCCTGCCGAGTTCCTCATCGCCCTTCACGCCCGGATAAAGCAGCTTGATCAGCCCCAGGCCAAAGCGCCGCTCGCGACGGAGCTTCTGGATCTGCCCGGCAAGATCGACCCCGAACACCGACATCACGCTGGCTTCGTCGCTGTTTGACCCAATCATCACCGGTACTGAATGCTGACGGGCAGCGAAAAAGACATCGAGCATGGCCTCAGGCAAAACGCAGTCACCCACGATGGGCGCAGGGGCGATATTCAGTGGCGAGGTCAGCGGCCAGAACGCCTCAGGCGGGATCGCGCGAAGCTGTTCCGCGGTGGCATTTTGCAGGCCAAAATGGGCAGCAATCACTTCGCCTTTATGCATGGCCTGCTCGCGCGGGGTGTCGGGCAGCGTGTACCCGCTTTGCACAATGGCTTTATGGAACAGTCCTCCCGCAAGCGGAGAAGCCATCAGCGACAGCACGCTGCGCGCACCGGCCGACTCGCCAAATACGGTGATGTTCTCAGGATCGCCGCCGAACGCGGCAATGTTATCGCGCACCCATTCCAGGGCCTGGATCTGATCGAGCAGCGCAAAGTTATGCACCACGCGTTCTTCTTCCCCCTCAAGCGCCGGATGGGCAAAAAAGCCGAGGTGTCCGAGACGGTAATTAATTGTCACCACCACCGTGCCGCGCTTCGCCAGCGCCCTGCCGTTATACGGAGGCAGACCGCCAGCGCCGAGGGTAAATCCTCCGCCGTGCAGCCAGACCATCACCGGAAGCGGATCGGCGCGTGCGACTGGCGACCAGACGTTAAGGTACAGGCAGTCTTCAGAGAACTGGCCAGGATCGCCGCCGCCCAGCTCCTGACAGCTTTCGCTGCTCTGCCAGCTGGAGGCGGAGAATGCCGTCGCCGGACGCACGCCATCCCAGCGTGCAGGGGGGCGTGGGGAGCGCCAGCGCCACGGGCCAACCGGCGGTGCCGCATAAGGAATGCCACACCACACATGGGTATCGCCTTCAGTAGAACCAATTAGTGCGCCTTGGCGCGTTTCAACCACAGGGGCGGAGGGATTTTCCATACCAACCTTCTTTTTCCATCACACCCCTGCAGAGTAACGGTTTCAGAGCAAACCGCAACGCTGTTTGCTGCGCGCTTCCGCCTCCTCGTAAAGCGTAAACTCGTCGTACACCGCACAGCCGAGCGCGGCTTCGAAGGCATTGCGGCTGGCATTGCCGTGGCTGCGCGCCTGCGTTTCATTTCCAAGATTCGACTGGAAAATCCCCGCCGCGCTGACGGGCAGAAAATCCTCATAGGTGATCGGCTGCGCCACAACCCAGCCGCGTTCGATCAGCGGCTGCGGATCGTCGCCGGGACGAAACGCGTGGCGATGCGCCTCACCTGTCGGAGTCAGACGGTAGCGGAAATAAGCCAGCCCCTGACGGCGCAGGAACATTTCGCTGTCCGGGAAGGTGCTGAAGATCTCGCGCAGGTGAAGCTGATGGGTCAGGTTGTCTTTGCCGGTCCCGGCCTGATTTAACAGACGGTCGTACAGCTCGCGTCCTTTCGGCGTAAGGGCCACGCCCCGCTGCTCAATCTCACCGAAACGCGCGGTATGCGTTCCCTTGTGTTCTCCCGCGAAAAGCACCGGCTCTTCCAGCGCCTTAAAGCTGGTCTGGCGCAGGAGGATCGGCACCTCGCGGCGCGGCGGGCCTTCAATCAGGATTTTCGGCTCAATGCCGTACTTCGGCATCAGTTCCTGTACCCGGTCGATATCCAGCGTGCGCGGCGTGAGATGGTTGATATGGCACCCCGGGAAACAGACCACGTCGGCAATCAGGCGATGTTCGTTGCTAAGCGCCAGATAGGTTTCCTGATCGACCGTCGCATGGCGATGCCAGCGGAAGGTTTCTAAGGCTTCCTGCACAAATTCGCGCGCCTGTGCCTCGGTAAAGTGTCCCTGTACATCATGCAGGTCGATCAGGTCCAGGCAGCGCGGCGTAAAGATGTTTCGCCGGGAGAGGATCTCTGCCGCCCTTTCGCGCAGCGCAACGTTTTCAATCAGCTCCAGGCGCAGCAGCGAGGTAAAAATGCGAAACGGATTACGGCAGAGCGCCGCATCGTCAGTCGGACGAAACGCCGTCGAGTGGACGGGCACGCCCGCCTGGGAGAGATCGTAGTAGCTGACCGGGTACATGCCCATAATGGCGAAGATCCGGCGCAGGGTGGAAAGCTCCTGCGCGGTGCCAACGCGGATCGCACCGTGACGTTCAACATTCAGGCGCGCCAGTTCGTCTGCATTTGCCAGTTGTTCATGTAAAAGTGGGTTATTTTCCAGAACCGCCAGGTTAACGTCCGCCACCAGTTCCAGCAAGGTGCCGTACTGCGGAACTTCCTGCTGGTACATCGCCGACATAGCCTGCGAAAAGTGTTCCCGAATATCATCAGCCGTGATGGTGTTCGCCATGATGTCATGCCTCCAGTGAATACTACCTGGAGTGTAGAGAAGCCCGTTCTTTTCGTTGGGAAGAATTTACAAATTGTGATCCAGGCAGACGAGTGGTCAAAGCATGGGCGTTTTCGAAAAACAGTTGTAACTCAAACAGATCAAATGTTAAAAATATTTTGCTATCAGGTTATCAAATTCAAACAACTTAACTTGTCACCCGCGTCGCTCTGTTTTTAACATCGCCTATGGAAAAAAATGGTCTGTTCAGTCAGCGCATACGCTTGCGCCATTTGCATACATTTGTGGCCGTCGCTCAACAGGGAACGCTGGGGCGAGCGGCTGAAACCCTTAACCTTAGTCAGCCTGCACTATCGAAAACGCTGAACGAACTGGAACAGCTTACCGGAACCCGTCTGTTCGACCGCGGCCGTCTGGGCGCTCAGCTTACGCTCGTGGGCGAACAGTTCCTGACGCATGCCGTTAAAGTTCTTGATGCCCTCAATACCGCCGGTCAGGCCTTAAACCGTAAAGAAGAGCAGGCCAGCGACATCGTGCGCGTGGGCGCACTGCCAACGGCGGCGCTGGGCATATTGCCTGCGGCGATCGGCCAGTTCCACCGCCAGCAAAAGCACGCCACGCTTCAGGTCGCGACTATGAATAACACCATGCTGCTGGCGGGCCTGAAGTCAGGCGAGCTGGATCTGGGCATTGGCCGGATGTCCGATCCGGAACTGATGAGCGGCCTGAATTACGAGCTGCTGTTCCTGGAATCACTGAAGCTGGTCGTGCGTCCGAATCATCCCCTGCTGCAGGATACCGTCACCTTAAGCCGCGTAATGGAGTGGCCGGTGGTAGTTTCCCCGAAAGGAACGGTTCCGCGTCAGAATGCGGAAGCGTTGCTGCAAATGCAGGGCTGCACGCTGCCTTCAGGGTGTATTGAAACGCTCTCGGCGTCTCTTTCGCGCCAGCTGACGGTGGATTATGACTACGTGTGGTTTGTGCCGTCCGGCGCGGTGAAGGACGATCTGCGACGCGGCGTGCTCACCGCGCTGCCGGTAACCTCACCCGGCGCAGGAGAACCCATTGGGATCCTGACGCGGGTAGATGCCCCGCTCTCTGAAGGCGCCCAAACGCTGTTAAGCGCCATTCGTAAGTCAATGCCTCTCTGACCCTAAACGCAGAACCCGCCGCGAGGGCGGGTCTGTCTTACTCAGAACGTTTCCCAGTTATCACCTGAGACAGCCGCCGCCGGGGTTAAAGGCGCGGGTTTTGCTGCGGTTGCGGCAGCAGTCCTTCCTGCTCGTGCCCCATTGAGACGAAACGCGCCAACGGCTTCCGTCAGACGCGCGCCCTGCTCTTCCAGCGAGGCCGCCGCCGCAGAGGCTTCTTCCACCAGCGAGGCATTCTGCTGCGTCACCTTATCCATCTCGGAAATCGCCTGGCTCACCTGAACAATGCCGCGGCTCTGCTCATCAGACGCGGCCGCAATCTCCAGCATAATATCGGTGACGCGTTTAACCGCCTCGACGATCTCATTCATGGTATTGCCCGCCGCAACCACCTCCCCGGAACCCTGATCGATAAGCGACACCGATTCATTAATCAGGCTTTCAATCTCTTTCGCCGCGTTCGCGCTGCGGCTTGCCAGGGTGCGGACTTCACTCGCTACGACCGCAAAGCCGCGTCCCTGTTCACCCGCACGCGCCGCCTCGACCGCCGCATTGAGCGCGAGAATATTGGTCTGGAACGCGATGCTGTTAATCACGGCGGTAATTTCAGAGATCTTCTTCGAGCTGGTGGAAATATTACCCATGGTTTTCACCACGCCGGAGACCATCTGCCCCCCGCGGCTGGCCTTACCGGAGGCATCTTCTGCAAGTTTACTCGCATGATGCGCGTTATCGGCGTTTTGCTTCACCGTCGCGGTGAGCTGCTCCATGCTGGCCGCCGTCTGTTCGATGGCCGCCGCCTGCTGTTCGGTTCGGGATGAGAGATCGGTATTACCCGCGGAGATCTCGCTGGTTCCACGGTAAATCTCCTCCGCCCCCTGCCGCACCGTGCCCACGGTTGCCACCAGCGCGTGCTGCATTGTTTGCAGATCGCGCGTCAGGCGGCCAATTTCGCTGCGCCCGGTCGGTTCGTCCGGCATGGTTAAATCGCCTTTTGCGATATTTTCGATACGCGTAGCGGCTCGCTGAAGCGGGTTTATCACCGTACGGCGCAGCACCACAAAGGTGATCACCGCCAGCGCCAGCGCCAGGCCAAACGCGCCGAACATAAACATCAGCCCCAGCCGGGTGCGGGTGTGAGCCTGCGCCGTCAGTGCGTTGGCGCGTTCGGTGCGGATTTTTATCGCCTTCAGCAGCACCGCGTTATAGGCATCGTCCAGCGGACGCGCGGTCTCATTTTCATGGTTGATAATGGCTTCAAACATGCCGTTTTTGGCATATTTCAGCATCGGCTGCATACCGGCGATGTAGGCGTCATAGCGGGCTTTCAGATCGCCATCCAGCGCTTCATCAGCCTGAGTGCGAACGGTGCGCTTCATATAGGCGGCAAATCCATCCTGCGACTGCCTGATGCGGGTCTCAGCCTCAGCGATGTTTTGCTTCATCGCCTCCATCTCCGCGATGCGGCTCGCCGCCCCCGCGTGGATCATGTTGATACGGGCGGTGCGTAAATGGTTGGAACTGTTTGACAGACCGGTGCGCACCTGGATTTCTGCTGTGACATCCTGCTGATCGTTATCGGCCTGGAGCAGGAAATAGCCTGCCAGACCCGAGCTCAAGGCAAACAGGAGAATAATGCCACCGAGAATGGAGGAAAACAGCGGAACCAGCCGGATGTGATGCAAGAAACTCAGCTTGTGCTGCGCCTGCATCGATGTTGTGTTGTCCATGACCGTCGACTCTCTTATAGGTAAGATGCGTAAAAACACGCCTGTAAAAGAGTCATCGGCACAGCGGGGAATTAGATTACGCCTAAAAGCGCCAGACAGGTCACACTTTAGAGAAGATCAGGGAAGAAATGCCAGCGGGAAAAACCGCTGGCAGAATAATCAGTTGTCGCCGAAATGGATGACGGTACGAATGGATTTTCCTTCGTGCATCAGATCGAAAGCTTCGTTGATCTGCTCCAGCGGCAGGCGGTGCGTAATGAACGGGTCGAGCTGAATTTTGCCGACCATCGCATCTTCAACCATGCCCGGCAGCTGTGTACGGCCTTTCACGCCGCCAAATGCCGACCCGCGCCATACGCGCCCTGTCACCAGCTGGAAGGGACGGGTTTTAATCTCCTGACCCGCGCCGGCCACACCGATAATGATGCTCTCGCCCCAGCCTTTGTGGCAGCACTCCAGCGCTGAGCGCATTACGTTGACGTTGCCGATACATTCGAAGCTGAAATCCACGCCGCCGTCGGTCAGCTCAACGATCACGTCCTGAACCGGTTTGTCGTAGTCTTTCGGGTTGATGAAGTCGGTCGCACCCATATCACCTGCGAGCTTAAATTTCTCCGGGTTGGTATCCACAGCAATGATACGCCCAGCTTTCGCCTGTACCGCGCCCTGTATGACCGCCAGACCGATCCCGCCCAGGCCGAACACCGCCACGGTGTCACCCTCTTTCACTTTCGCCGTGTTATGCACCGCGCCGATACCGGTGGTGACACCGCAGCCGAGCAGACAGACTTTATCCAGCGGGGCCTGCGGATTCACTTTCGCCAGTGAGATCTCGGCGCACACCGTGTATTCGCTGAAGGTGCTGGTCCCCATGTAGTGATAGATTGGCTCGCCGTTATAGGAGAAGCGGGTTGTGCCGTCCGGCATAAGACCCTTGCCCTGCGTGGCGCGCACGGCCTGACAGAGGTTAGTTTTGCCGGATTTGCAGAACTTACACTCGCCGCACTCTGCGGTGTAGAGCGGGATCACATGGTCGCCGGGCTTCAGGCTGGTAACGCCTTCACCCACTTCCACCACCACACCGCCCCCTTCGTGGCCGAGCACCGCCGGGAATACGCCTTCCGGATCGTCACCGGACAGGGTAAACGCATCGGTATGGCAGACGCCGGTGTGAGTAATTTTGATCAGCACTTCGCCTTTCTTCGGCGGAGCAACATCAATTTCAACGATTTTCAGCGGCTGGCCTGGGCCGAACGCGACAGCTGCGCGAGATTTCATGATGTCTTTCCCTTGTTGTGAGGTGTGTGGGTTTATTTTAGATAAGAGCGCAGCAAATGGCCGACTTCCGCCATCCGCACTGCCCGCTGATCCGGGGTGGTCTCCCCCGTCACCAGCTCATCTTTGAGGTGAATTTCAACCATTTCACCCATCAGGCCATTGGCAGCACCGCGCACGGCGGCAATTTGCTGCAGAATGGCGAGACAGGGATCGCCCGACTCCAGGGCGCGTTCAAGGGCATCAACCTGGCCTCGAATGCGGCGGACGCGGGTCAGAATACGTTTTTTATCTTCGGGTGAATGCGGCATACGCCCTCCTGATACTATAGGGGGGTATGGTACCTCGTATGTTATTGCCCTGTAAACCACAAGATAGAGACGCTGCAATGAGCACATCGCCGGCAAGGAACAAAAGATATTTAGGGTTTATTCTGGCCGCTACGAATCCTATTTAGCTCGTAATGTTAAAATTCAGCACTTATATGGCACGATGTGAACAGAAATAACATTCTCGTCACCTAACATACTGCTACAAACAAAATGGTGGTGTTAATGATTGTACTAAAGAGCTTTTTATTCTTTGTTGGCGCGGCGGTCGCATGCGCGCTTATTATACTTTGTCTTTGGGTTGATATGCGGTTTGTCGGCCATGATATTCCGGAATTATCACTGACCGAAATTATGCAGGAAACGGTATTAGCGACTATCGTTTTTCTCCATTTTCGTCTGGCGAAAATGAACGAATCCATGCGTTACTGCAATATTCTGGTGGGTGGATTTTTCCTGACAATGCTAATTCGTGAGCTGGACGCGCTTTTTGATCTCATTTCTCATGGGAGTTGGGTGTGGTTCGCGCTGATTACCGCTCTGCTGGCTATAATTCGCCCCGTTATGCATTTTCGCACTACCCTGGAACAGCTGGCAAAATACACGCAATCCCCCTGGTACGGTATTCTGTTGAGCGGCCTGCTGGCTGTACTGGTCTTCTCCCGTCTCTTTGGGATGCAAGTGCTGTGGCACGCCATTCTGGAACATGACTATATGCGTGTCGTGAAAAACGCCGTGGAGGAAGGTTCGGAATCGTTCGGCTATATGCTGTGCCTGGCCGCATCCCTTGGCTATTACATTACCTTTCGCGCTAACGCACGAGAGAAATAGTCTCTTCCCGCTACGTAGACAGAGACGGCGAGGGAAATATTTATCCACTCCATCCTTAGGGCGTTATGGTGGACATGTAAGAAAGACATATCCTAAAAAGAGGTCATCAGGCGTCGATTTTAGCGAATTCTCTCTCACTCTTGCCATCAGCGTCTATCCTTAGACTATCAACAAAAGGAGGCTGGAATGTCTGATTTCGACACTGATAAAAATGCACAATACGCTGGCGATAAAGCCAAAAACAAACTTGATGAATTATCCGGCTCTGCACAGCAGCAGTTTGGTGAATTCGTTGATTCCCCTAAACATCAGGTGAAAGGTGCAGCGAAAAAATATGCTGCCCAGGCCAGTGATGCCGTCTCGGATGTTACTGAAGCCGTCAGAAATAACCCGTTAACGGGCTTAATCGCTGCGGGTGCGGTAGGCATCGTTCTGGGACTTCTGCTGGGACGGAAATAATTTCAGGCCCTCCGGGGCCTTTTCTTTTCCCCACGTTTTTCTCCCTCTCTTCCCCCCTAATTTTGATAGTTCTTCTGACAAATCCCCGAACCGCACGAAAAACTTGTACAATTTAGATGTACAGATTTGACCGGATAGTATAAATTCGATGCCAGTGATGTTACAAAATTGTTTGTCAACGGTGGAAAATTATGCGTCGCAACCATGCTCCCTCTACAGCAGAAAGCGCTATAACCTTGTATTTTAACAAGGATAATGTCCCAACACAGCAGGAAACCCTTGGTGCCATCGTCAGTGAGATCATCAAAGAAAATGTACAACTGAGCAGAATGACAATTTGTACAAAGCTGTTGCGCAGAATTGAAGAATCAACGTCTGACGTTGAGAAAGCGCACTATAACGGTTTGATAGCCCTCTTCTTCGAGCGTTAACCTGAACACTGTTTTTAACTTACTAAGTTAGTCATGCTGAGTGAGAATAGAGCATCTGGATGCGATGACTAACCCCATGCTACAGCCGCGTGTAGCAGAGTGAGATTAAGCTATGCATAGAACTAAATTTGAACGACTTAAGGATGACCTTATCGGTGAGGCCGTATTATCCATACTGAAAGAGAACGGACCTATTACCTTTGCGTCTCTTGCTAATCGCCTGCTGGCGATGGCTAACGTTGAATCAAATGATGAGCGTAAAAATGCATTGATTGCCGCTGAAGATGAAGTGCGCCAGCGTGTAACCGGCGTATCGCACGACCGGGGAAGAGTGATGGGCGATTATGATATTGGCCGCATGCGCTCTCTCTTTACTCACAACACGCTTCTGAGCCCAAATAAGAAACACTAATTTTAACCGAGACGGTGACCACCATGAGTAAAGCGACTATGCACCAGACGTATAATTTTGAAGCCCTGCACGATAAAGGACTGGCGGAACACTTTCTTAATGCTGGAAAGCATCTCAGTGGTGAAGTTGAAGTGTTAGGCTCGGCAATACGCTGTATTATGCTGACCGGTGACAACCTTTCGAATAAAGAGATCATCCTGCAACTGATTCACGCCCTTGAAATTACCGAGGAGCCTGAAGCCTGCGATGTCATTCGCAACACACTTGAAATTGTTGTCGGCTTTACGCGTGATGATATCTGAGAATACACTATTGCGACGGTGAGTGAGTGTTTTTTACTGGTGGTCGAATACTGTAGTCTGTCGTACCACCAGCATAGTGAAGCCGTTAACTAAATAGCCGTACCATTCGATCCAACTCTTCTTCTTTAACCGCGCGGGAAAGATAATAACCCTGGAATCGCTTAACCCCTAACGCGACAAGTTTTTCAAATTTTTCTTCGCTATCGACGCCTTCCGCAACGCATTCGGTCCCCGTCATGTCGCTGTAAACCTGTATCGCTTTAATAATGCTATAGTCTTTGTCGTTAGCCACAAAGTGCTCAACAATATCGCGATCAAGCTTTAGTCCATCAACATTAATCAGTCTGATGGGCAGCATAGCATGATATTTTGAAAAACAGTCATCCAGAAAAAGCCGACATCCCTCGGCGCGTAAACGCTGGAGTGTTTCGGGAATATTTTTATCCTTTGTTACGTCAATCGTTTCAGCTACTTCAAAGACCAGTTTCCCGGCCCACTGCGGTTTGAGTAACATTTCGACGGCCTTTTTGGCCATCCCCGGCAGCGCGTTTCCCGAAGCAAGTTGAGGAGGAATGTTAACTGAAAAATAATATTTTCCATTGTATTTATTGATACCTGATACGGCCGCATGGATGACTAACGCCGTTAGCTTGAGCCATATGTCACTATTTTTTATCCCTCCCAGAAAATAGGCTGGCTTCAGGATCTCACCTTTTTTATGCCAGCGCAGCAGGATTTCAAATCCAACTCCTTTTTTATCACTATCAGTGATAATTTGATAAGCCGCAAAGATTTCCCGTTTATGTAACGCTTGTAATATATCTATTTCCGTTTCCGAAAACACTTTTGTTTTATTTTTTCCTGCACAAACCTCATCTCTGAAAACGCGAGAGTCGCTAAACCATACTCTGATAATATATAATTTACCCAAACCCACCTTGCGATGGGTATAAATAGTTTTATCTGACAGCCCTAACCTCTTACTCTGCTCTTTTATGGAAATACCCCGATAGAAATTCAGTAGCACGGTTAACTCGCGATGTGTTAACCCATGCAAATTTTCTTTACCCTCCTTGTCCGGTACGTTACGCAACAAGCGTGAAGGGCCAGCACGCTCATCTGGCTCATTTTTTACAAAGCCCATTATTTCTGTAATATTCTCTACCCTGATCGTGGAAAGCTTTTTTGTATTATTAACGAGACTTCTCAACGTTGCATTAAGCCATCGCTCAGGTAGTGCACCATACAGGGTGACCCTGCAAATCACCGGCAGTGCATTCAGAACGGATACCAAGCGCTTCAGGCTTTCAAGAAAAGTAGCAACGTCACGACCAAGGAAAACCGAAACCTCGGGCGATTGATTTTCCATGATTTTTTCAACGTCAACGGAACATATTTCATCCTCTTCAAAATGGAGTCGCGTGGCGTGTACGCCTCGAGATTTCAGAAGCAGGCTATACCCTTCAAAAGTGAAACCGCAGGCTGAAATAACAAACCGTTGCTTGTAGCAAGTACCTTGCACAGAAGGTAAATTTTGAGACATAACCTGCTCCTGAGAATACAAACATCATTCCCATATGTAATTAAAGCCAATATTCCTTGTCGCATTGAATAATTTTACCGCACCCCATTTGGTTAATAAACCGTTATCAATGTTATGCACATGAACATCTTTGCGTTAATCAACCGACTCATCCATATGCAGCATAAATATCATTTTCTTTTCATATAACAACAGTAACCAGGACTTTCTCAAGGTATAATGAAAATTCCGAAAAAGAAGTCCGGACACTTCTTCTCATCGGCTCAGACAAAAAAGAGAAAATGCTATGGATAATCACATCTCATCCAGAGCTTTGCTACATCGACGGGATGTCATTAAAAACAACCCGCGATTTAGTGAAGCTATAATAGAACACTACAGAATCAATGACGCCATTTATAAAAAACAACCCCTGTTCTACAAAACGATGCTTCAGGAATCACGGTTCAATATAATACTCTCAATATGTTGTTTTGTTTTTGGCAATCAGGCTGAGTCGGTCTCGGAGATTAAGGCACTGTGCTCACGCTATAATATCGCCAGCCCTAACAGCGTTATTGCGATCATCACCATACTTAAAACCACCGGGCGAATTAAGACCTGGCGCTGTACCGAAGATCGGCGAAAAACAAAAATCGCGCCTACGGAAAAAGGACTGGATGAGCTTAAACGCTATATGTCCGGGGCGTTCACGCCTGTTAGCATTCTTTATCCGACATTCAACATTAATGTTAATCTTCTGGACAATGACACACTCAGGCACAACTTTTTCCGGCGCGCCGCAGAATACCTTTTCCGCGGATTAACATTCAGTAAAGTACTTCCGGAGGTGGGTTTATTTATTGATAAGGATGGTGGCCGAATGATTATGCTCTATCTCTATTTGCAGGCCATTAAAAACAAAACAGCATACGGTGCCATAATAGCGTATTCAGCCAGCACACTTGCAAAAGAATTTTTCGTCTCGCGTATTCACGTCAACCGCATTATCAAATCGGCACAGGAGGCAGGTTATCTTAAAGATCGCGGCGATGGCCGGATGTCCATTTACCCGGCATTTATCGAACTTGTCGAAAATTATGCCGGTTTATATTTTGCCTATGTCACACATTACATCAATGTGGTGCCAAAAGAACGACGCCATGCTGTCAACATGACGTCTACACTCTGATCTGACGGGCGTTCGGCTTGCTGAACGCCTTTT
This sequence comes from Enterobacter hormaechei subsp. hoffmannii, assembly GCF_001729745.1. Taxonomy (GTDB): domain Bacteria; phylum Pseudomonadota; class Gammaproteobacteria; order Enterobacterales; family Enterobacteriaceae; genus Enterobacter; species Enterobacter intestinihominis. The sequence goes on along the minus strand of NZ_CP017186.1, from coordinate 2,118,308 downwards.
TTATCGCTCGCGCAGCGCCTCTTTTGCCTTATTTAACGGTTTCAGCAGATAATCAATGACGGATTTACTGCCGGTTTTGATATCAACCGTAGCTATCATGCCCGGAAACACCGGGAATTCCTTGCCCTGCCGGTTAGTCAGATGGTTACTGTCTGTACGGATATAAACGCGATAATAATAAACATCCCGTTTCACCTCGTCCTGAAGGGTATCCGGTGAAATCATCGTCACCTCCCCCTCCAGCCCGCCGTAAATGGAGTAGTCATAAGCGGTGATTTTCACCAGCGCTTTTTGCCCGGGATGGATAAACGCGACATCGCGCGGCGAGATTTTCGCTTCTATCACCATCTGGTCATCAAGCGGTACCAGGCTCATCAGTTTGCCGTTCGGCGGGATCACCCCGCCAACCGTCGTCACGTCAATGTCTTTCACGATGCCACGCACCGGCGCATTAAACGTTAAGCGGGTGAGTGAGTCTTCGCGCCCTTTCATCACCGAACGCTGCGCTTCGATTTCCGCGTTCGCTTTCGCCAGTTCTTCGCGGGCGCGAACGTAGTACTGGTTTTTCATCTCGGTGATTTTGCTCTCCAGCTCATTTTTTTGGCGTTCAAGGCGTAAGACTTCGACCTTACTGGCCGCCCCCTGCGTCACCAGCGGGCGCGTTAATGCCAGTTCACGCTGCACGAGATCCGCTCCCTGGCGTAAACCCGCCAGCCCTTTTTCAAGGCTTTCGCGACGAGACTGGTAAAGCGCCGTTTCCTGTTTAACCAGCTCAACGTCGTCATCCAGCTCTGCCGGGAATGTCAGCCCGGTGTCGTTCACTTCAGCATTCAGACGCGCGGCTGTCGCCATCGCAGCATTTAATCGAGACTCGCTCTCAAGCACGCTGGACTCGGTTTTCGTCCGGTCCAGTTGGGCAAGCTGTTGACCACGCTCGACGATATCGCCTTCGCGCACCATCAGACTGTGGATAATCCCCCCTTCCAGGGACTGGATCACCTGCTCGTGGGAGGACGGGATCACCTTGCCACTGCCCGTAGTGACCTCATCCAGCTGGAACAGGCTGGCCCAGGTAATAAACACCACCAGCAGGGCAAACAGCGACCATGCCACCAGCGACGATCGCGGCAGGCGGGGCTCCTTCAGTCGGCTATTAAAGCGGGAGAAATCATTCATGCCACGCCCTCCGTTTTCAGTCTAACCGTGCGCTGCGGCGCCTGCTGCGGGGCCATTCCGTGCTGGCGTAAAATGGCATCACGAGGGCCATCCATCACCACTTTGCCGTTTTCCAGCACGATGATGCGGTCAACCAGGTCCAGAATCGGCAGACGATGCGTCGCCACCACCAGCGTCCGGCGCTTACCGAGCCACTGGTGCAGATGCTGGATAAACTGCTTCTCGCTGACCTCATCCAGCCAGGCGGTGGGTTCATCCAGCAGCAGAATATTCGGCGAGGTGATCAGCGCGCGGGCCAGCAGCAGCGCCTGACGTTGCCCGCCGGAAAGCCCCATTCCGCCCTCGTTGATGATGGTGTTCAGCCCCATTTTCTGCTTGCGCACAAACTCCAGCGCGCCGCTATTGACCAACGCCTGATGGATTTCCTCGTCTGTCGCCAGCGGATTACCCATCAGGATGTTGTCGCGTACGGAGCCGAAGAACAGCCTCGCCTGCTGACTGAGCAGCTGCATATCGCGGCGTACGTCAGCCGGGTCAAGATGATTGAGAGCAATATCGTCCAGCAAAATGCTGCCCTGCTGTGGCTCCTGCATTCCCGCCAGCAGGTGCAGCAAAGTGCTTTTCCCCGAACCATTCCGCCCGAGCACCGCCACGCGCTCCCCGGCGCGAATGTGCAGTTTGCTGACGTTCAGCACGGTGAGCTTCTCTTCTTCGTCGTAATAAAACCCGACGTCGTCCAGCTGATAATCACCGCGCAGGTGGGCTTTATGCACTTTTTTGCCGTGCAGGGGATCGTCAATCGGACGCTGCATCAGGTCATCCAGTCCCTTGCGGGCCACCTTTGCTGACTGCCAGCGGGAGAGCACGCCGGAAATCTGCGACAGCGGCGCAATGGTGCGGGACGCCAGAATCGAGGTGCCCACCAGCGCACCGGTGGTCATGTCGCCGCTGATGACCAGGTAACAGCCCACCAGCAGCACCACGGCGTAGACGATAGATTGCACCTCCTGGGTCCAGGTCAGCAGCAGCCCCGTCAGCCAGCGCTGTTTCATGCCGACGCTGGCGGCAACGTCATTGGTGTTATTCCACTGGTTCTGGAACCGCTGCTCGGCGCGCATCAGCTTGATGTCCTCAAGCCCCTGCACCGCTTCCACCAGCGTGGCGTTACGAATCGCCGATTCACGCATCCCTTCGCTGGAGAGTTTTCCCAGCGGGCGCTGCACCAGCAGGCCGGGAATGAGCAGCAGCGGCACGGCCAGCAGCACCACCAGCACCAGCGGGCCGCCAATCATCCACAGAATGAAGACGAACAGCAGGAAGAACGGCAGATCGGAGATGGCTGCAATGGTGGTGGAGGTGATCAGCTCCCGCACCGACTCCAGCTCGCGGATCTGGGCGATAAACGACCCGGTCGATTTCGACCGTGCGCCGTTTTTAATCCGCAGGGCGTGGGCAAACACGCGCTCGGAAATACGCAGGTCGGCGCGTTTCCCTACCACATCCGAAATATGCACCCGCAGCATGCGCATGATGAATTCAAACACGATAGCGATCATCACGCCCCCAAACAGCACCCACAGCGTGGCCTCCGACTGGGACGGCACCACCCTGTCATACACCTGCATGGAAAAGACCATGCCGGAGAGCGCCAGCACGTTGGCGACCAGCGCCACCAGCATAATATCGCTGTAACGACGCCAGTCTTTCAGCGCCAGCTGCCAGAACCAGTTTTTCTCATAGGGTTTGATGTAATCATCCACGCGCGCATCCGGCGTGGACTCCAGGGGACGCAGCACCATCAGCCCTTTTAACCGCGAACCGAGTTCGTCACGCGTCAGCGTCGTCTCCAGGCCGCCGTCGCCGCTGAACTGCACGCTGATGTTCCCTTCGTTGTCCATACGGTTGATGACCGCGATTTGCCCGCCGGTGAACTCCGCCAGCAGCGGTAAGCGCCACGGGTCGAGCGATACGGCTTCCGCCGCTACCCAACGCATCCCCAGCCCAAGCTGGCGCGCCATCTCCTCCAGCACCAGCTGGCGCGAAGACTGGCTTTCATGGTTAATCGTGACCCGAACATGCTCCGCCGAAAAATCCAGCCGATAGTGCTTAGCGATGATGAGCATGCCCTGCAACCAGGGTTCGTACTGTGGATGTGTCTTCATAATGCTACGTCCTGTTCAGGGCGATGATTTCGCACTGAAATGATACCTTTGCGAGATGATTAGAAATCGAACGTTACCTAAACGAGCCCGCAAAATAATCTTGTGAAATAGAGGGTTATGGCTATTAATGTAAAGAAACGCAAAAAGCCGCGAGGATCGCTCCCCGCGGCGTTGTTTTACGCAATTAACAATTGATGATTTGCCAGCAGCGTCGCCAGATCCGTCTGCACGCCGTTCAGCGTCACCAGGGTGGTTGGCGAGAACTGGCCGCCCGTCCCGTCGAGGTCAACCTGGATCTCGGTGTTGCTGCCGTTCTGCACCACGCGGATGTAGTCAGCAACGTTGCCCGCGCTACTGTCCAGCGTCGCCACGCCGTTCACGTAGCTCGCCGAGCCGGTGCCGGTATAGCCGCTGTCGGAAAGCAGGTCGCGCAGATCGATGCGGTCCGTGTCTGCCGTCCCTTCCCAGGTACCGACGGTAAAGCCGTTCACCACATCGCTACCGTTGCCGCCCGTCGCGTCAGACGCGTTGATCAGCTTATAGAGCAGCGTGTCCTGACCGCCGCTGCCGATGTTGAAGGTGTCGTTACCGCCGCGGCCTTCAAAGAAGTTATCCGCGGTATTGCCTGTAAAGACATCGTCACCATTTCCACCAGCCAGCCCTTCAATGTTGACAAACCGTGCAGAACCAAAACCTGTATCTTGCATACCGGTCTTACTGAGATCGATATTCAGCGCTGTCGAACCAGCGAGCTTGTAATCGACAATATCCATTCCCCCTTCGGCGGTCCAGACGTTCACATCGGATACCACGCGGCTACCGCCGCCACCGTTATAAATATGCGTACCGGCCGTTGCGTATAGCGTGTCGTTGTAACCTGTTCCTACAATACCTACTGAATTGCTTCCATCCGTTGCGGCCTGGGCGCTATCAACGACTGCATCCCCATTTTCTGCGGTCAATACATAGGCATGGTTCTTCTCTACCGCTTTGAGTCCCGCCCAGGAAGCGTTGACGTTCTCGATGGTATTCGTTGTCCCGGAAGAGTCGAAACTGACGGACGAAACACCGCCAAAGTCATTAGCATTAGAAAGCAGTACAGCGCTGTAAGACTTGCTCGCATCAAGACCGTAGAAATACACCAGCCCTGTCGAATCGTTCATGTTCACGCCGCCCTGCGGGTTAAGGACCTGTGAACTAACAACTTTACCGGTACTCTCGTCTACCAGCAGTACCGTATTACCATAGAAGGCGTTAATACCGTTGGCGTCAGAAATACGCAGAATGATGCTGGTTCCATCGTTGATGGTACTGGTATTTTCGATGTACTCCGTCTTGCCACCCGCCGCGCGGAACACGACTAAATCGCGATCGCCATCATAATCAAGGTCGAGCGCTAGTGCTCCCGTGGTGACGTTAGTGCTGCCCTGATTTGCGCCCGTTAACAGCGTTTGCGATGACCAGTTAACCTGCCCTGTACCGGCGTTCACACCATTGTTGAGCCAGAGCATGCCGATATTGTTGGCGTTAGTGGCAACTGTGCTGCCCGCTGCGCCCGCAATCTCGATCAGATCCATCTTGCCATCACCGTTCCAGTCCACCGCCAGCGAGGTCATGCTGTTTACGCTGTCGCCGAAGGTCTGAACATTCGACCCGGTTCCCACACCGTTAGCCGCCGCGGTTAAATTCCCGGCACCATCGTTGTAGAAAACGGCACTGGTGGCGTTACCCTGACCGGTTAGCCCTCCCACAAAGAGATCCATATAGCCATCGCCGTTAAGGTCGGCCCAGGTCATAGTGGTGTAATAATTACTCGTCGTACCCTGATTTCCATAGAAAACCCCCGTCACAATCTGGGTATTGGTCAGCGTATAATTACCGTTTGCATCCACGCCATTGGTCGCGACCACCAGTCGGGTATTCGCACTGCTGGAGCCTCCGCCTGAGGTATAGTTGGTGCCTACCGTCCCGTGATACACAATGTCGACATAGCCATCATTGTTGAGATCCACGCCAGAGAGATCGCGGCTCATTTGCGCATTGTTATTGTTGGTCGATGCCACCCCATCCTGGGTTGTAGCGGTTTCAACATAAGCACCACTTTTGTCAAAACCGATAATAGTGCCGTCCGTGTTCATTACGATTTGCGTATCATAGCCACCCGGTGCGTTGGAATCGTTTGGAGATCCATCGCCGTATACCATGTCGACAAATCCATCCCCATCAATATCAATGCCCATTACGCCGCCGTACCAACTCCATGTATTGCCATTGACATCATTTGTCTGTCCCGCAACGCCATTAGAACCCACCTGGAAGGTGGTGTAGGTGCCGTCCGCATTGTATTTGAAAGACTGCTGGCCATTTGCATAACTGGTATCTGCACCGAGGATATCCATCAGGCCATCACGGTCAAAGTCGACAAATGTTGATTGCTGCTGTCTGTCCGGACCACTGATTGCGACGGAGCTGAATGAACCTAACGTCGTCGAACTGGTTGCGTTCTGGGTAAAGACCGTAGAATTGCTGAGGATCCTCCATGAGCCATCTTCAGCCAGAGTCAGTGCCGTGCCCGTATCCTGCGAAGAGGCTGCGGTCGAGGTAAAACTTATTTCCGGCGTCGGTGATACCGTCAGCTCGTTCGCGGAGTCATCCGCCGTGATCTGCGTGCCGTCAGCTTTGTAAAGTGCAGCCTTGACATCATATGTGCCTAGCGCCAGGGCGTCTGCGTCAGGGATCTGCACGTACCAGGTACTGTTCTTAGGATCAACAACGACAACGCCATTGCGAGAACTGTAAACCACATTGTTGACCGTCACTTCAACGTATTCACCATCGAGGATCTCGAAGTCAACGCGGCCGGTGATAATCGGCGTGGTATCCAGGGTATCCTGCACCTCTACATACATTTGCAAATCAACGGTGAAATCAAACACAGGTGAAGGTGTGGTTTCATTTCCAGCGGCATCGACAACGACCGCATAAAATTCCCCTTTTTCTCCATCTACCAGCGGATCCGTCAAGGCGAAGGACCAGGAAGTACCGTTTACGTCAGCCTCGCCAAGCAAGGTGCCGTCGGCGCGATACACACGCACCAGCTCGCCGGTCAAAAGCGAGGAAGACAACGTGCCGTTTAGCACAGGCAAACGATCGTCTGTTGTCGTGCCAGCACTAAACTCACCGCGTGATGAGCCTACCTCATCCGTATAGCTAATAATTGTCGCTGCGGTGTTAGACGGCGTCAGATCGACGGTAACCACCTGCTCAGCCGTTGCGCCTGTATTCCCCGCTAAATCTACAACCCGAACTTGATAGGTATGTTCCCCTTCAGGCAAATCGCGGATATCGATGAAGCTCCAGCGGTTGCCATTCATCGTGACATACTGCCAGGTCAAACCGTTATCGACGCTGATCTGCACATATTCACCGCTGGAAAGCGGCGCACCAATCGAACCATTGATAGTCAGTGACGTATCATTAGTCAGGAAGTCGCTGTCGCTATAGCCCGTATCGGTTGAAATACTGTCAATGCTGACGGTAATCGCACTATCAGGCGCCACCAGGTCCACGGTCACCTTCTGATATGCCGACCCACCAATGTTACCCGCGATGTCTATTACCCGCACATAGTAGTCATAGGTGCCGTTACCCAGCGTGCGGCCGTCCACGTAGTACCAACTGTTGCCGGTGACGATCACGTTCTGCCAGCTGACTCCGCCGTCGATGCTAATCTGGGCATATTCGCCGTCGGCCAGCGTTGCGCCGAGCGAGCCGTGCAGCGTCAGGGAGGTATCATTGGTGATAAAGTCGCTGCTGCTCAGGCCGGTATCGTCGCTGATGCTGTCGATAGCGATCGTTTTGCTGGCGTCCGGCGCGACGGTATCAATGGTCACCACCTGGCTGGTGGTGGCGCTGATATTCCCCGCGTCGTCAATCACCCGCAGCTGGTAGTTGTAGTCTCCGTCGGCCAGCGTGCGGCCATCAACGTAGGTCCAGCTCAGACCGCTGACGCTCACGTTAGTCCAGGTCGCGCCACCGTCCAGGCTGATCTGCGCGTGGTCGCCGCTGCCCAGGGCCGCGCCGAGCGTCCCTTTCAGGCTAATCTGGTTGTCGCTGGTAATGAAGTCGCTGTCGGACAGGCCGGTATCCTGCGAGACGGAATCCACGGTAATGCTCGTCGCCGCAGGTTTCGTCAGATCGATTACCACGTCCTGGCTGTCCGTTGCCCCGACGTTGCCCGCGTTATCAATGACGCGCACCTGGTACGGGTACGTCCCGTCCGTCAGGGTACGCCCATCGGTGTAGCGCCAGGTGGTGCCGGTCACGGTCAGGTCAATCCAGGTTGAACCACCGTCCAGGCTGATCTGCGCCTTCTCGTTATTGCCGAGCTGCGCCGATAGCGAACCGTTCACCACCACCTGCTTATCGTTGGTGATGAAGTCACTCGCGCTCAGGCCGGTATCGTTTTGCAGGGAATCAATGCTGATCCCCATTGACGGTGCGGTGAGATCCACGGTAACGGTGTGGTTATCGCTGGCGCTATTGCCGATGGCGTTGCTCACCTGCGCGTTAATCACGTACGAACCGCCGTCCGCCAGCGCGGTCACGTCTGCGCTGCCGACCGTATAGCTCCAGGTGCCGTCATTTTGAACAGTAGCCGTGTAGGTTTTACCGTTAAGCGTAATGGTCACCGTCTGGCCCGCAGGCGCGTCGGTGGTGCCGCTGACAATTAGCGGCGTGCCGTGCTCGGCGGCGTTGACGATATCGTCCTGGGCAAAGGTGTTAATGACGATGGTCGGCACGTCGCCGTTCAGCGTCACGTCGTGTGTTGCGCTGCCCGGGTTACCCGCCTTATCGCTCACCGTAGCCGTAATGGTGTAATCCCCATCGCTCAGGCCGAGGAAGTCGCGGCCCGGCACGAAGACCGACCACGAACCGTCTGCTCCAACGGTCGCCTGATAGCTGTGCCCGTTGAAGGAGACGGTCACCGTCTGGCCCTGCTCCGCGGTGGTGGTCCCGCTAATAGTCTGCCCCGCCAGCTGCTCGGCGTTGTTGACGATATCGTCATCGGCCACGGTGCTGATGGTGACGGCTGGTGCGACGGTATCGACCGTTAAGGTATGGGTCGTCTGGCCGCTGTTACCGGCTTTATCGTTGACCACGGCGGTCACCGTCAGCGCACCCTGGCTCAGTGCGACCAGGTCTGCCGCCGGAACGTCCAGCGTCCAGGTGCCATCGCTGCCGACAAGCGCAGTGTAGGTTTTTCCGCCCAGCGTGACGGTCACCGTCTGGCCTGCTTCCGCGCTGGAAGAGCCGTGTACGGTGAGCGGCTGCTGAGCTTCCGCCGCATTCAGCACGTCGTCGCCCGACAACGTGTTCACGCTAATCACCGGCGCGGTGGTGTCCACGCTGATGGTATGCGTCGCCGAGGCGCTGTTCCCGGCGCTGTCCTGCGCCGAAGCAGAAACCTGGTAGCTCGCGCCGTCGGCCAAAGCGCCCACGTCGGCGGCCGGAACGGTGGTCTGCCAGGCGCCGTCGCTCTGAATGGTGGCCGTATAGCTCTTACCATTCAGGGTGATAGTGACCTGCGTGCCGCTGGCGAACTGCGCACTGGAACCGTTGATAACCAGCGACGCGCCCGCTTCTGCCGCATTGATCACGTCATCACCGCTGAGGGTGTTGACGGTCAGCGCGACCGATGCGGTATTTACCACCACGTCATGGGTCTGAGTGCTGCTGTTGCCTGCGCTGTCGGTGATAGTCGCGCTGAGGGTTACGGTGCCGTCGGCCAGTGCGGAAATCACGCTGGCCGGAACGCCCACGCTCCAGTAACCGCTGGCGTCAACGGTGGTGGTGTACTGATTCGAACCGATGGTGATAATCAGCTTATCGCCGACGCTGGCGCCGGTTGCGGTGCCGCTGACGATCTGCGCCTGCCCGTGCTCCACGCTGTTGATGACGTCATCACCCGCCACGACGTTAAAGCTGACGGTCGGCGGCGTGGTATCAAGCGTAATCGCTTTACCCGCGTTGCCCGGGTTACCCGCGGCGTCACTCACGCTCACCTGCACGGTGTAGCCGTTATCCGCCAGGGCGGACAGGTCTGTGCCCGGCACGTTAACGCTCCAGACGCCGCCCTGCTGAACCTGCGCGGTGTAGCTGTTCCCGCCGAAGGTTACGGTTACCGTCTGACCGACTTCCGCCGTGGTGGTGCCGGAAATGGCCACGCCCGCAGCCGCTTCGCTGCCGTTGATCACGTTGTCGCCTGCGACCGTGTCAATCGTCACGGTTGGCGCGGTGGCATCTACACTGTATTCGCGGCCCGCCGAAGCGCTGTTGCCGTGCGCGTTGGTGATGCTCACCTGCACGCTGGCGTCGCCGTCTTTCAGACCCGCCAGATCCGAGGAAGGCACGTTCGCCGTCCAGTTGCCGTCGGCATCGACTTTGGCGGTGTAAGACTTGCCGCCAAAGATGATGGTCACGGTCTGGTTCTCTTCCACATTGGATGTGCTGCCGGATAGCACCAGATCCGCGCCTTTCTCCGCCGCATTAATCACGTCGTCGGTGGCGATGGCATCGATGCTGATCGCCACGGCTGCCAGATCGATGGTGACGTCGTGGCTGATGGAGACCGGATTGCCCGCCGCGCTCTGGCCCGCTACGGTGACGGTCATCGTGCCTGCGGCCAGAGCGCCCACGTCTGCCGCCGGGATCGCCGCGGTCCAGGAGCCGTCTGCCAGTGCCGACGCGGCATAGGTCTTGCCATTCAGGGTCACGGTGAGCGTAGTGCCCGCCGCCAGCCCATCGCTTGAGCCAGTGACGATAAGATTCTGACCATGCTCAATGCTGTTGATCACGTCATCGCCCGCCACGGTATCCACGCGCAGCCCCGGCAGGCTGGCGTCGATAGTGATATCGCGCTCGCCCGTTCCCGTATTGCCATGGTCATTAGTGACGGTCGCTGACACCGTTAAATCGCCGTTGCCCAGCGCCGTCAGAACCGACTCAGGCACGTTCACGGACCAGGTCAGATCGCTCTGCACCGTCGCGGCGTAGCTGTTGCCGCCGATGGTCACCGTCACGGTGTTGCCCGCCTCAGCGTTCGTTACCCTGCCGCTGAGGGTCTGCCCCGCAGCCACTTCCGCCGCGTTAATCACGTTGTCGCCCGCCACTGTGTTGATGGTGACGGTTGGCAGCGCGGTGTCGACAAGCAGGTTCGCGGTATTGCTCACGCTGTTGCCCACGCCGTTGGTGGCGGTCGCGCTCAGGGTGTAGTTGGCTTCGCCCAGGCTCGCCAGATCCGCCGCCGGAACGGTCAGGCTCCAGGTGCCGTCTGCCGCAGTTGTCGCCGTGTAGTTTTTACCGTTCAGAATTACGGTCACCACGGTGCCTTCCGCCAGGTTGGCGCTGGTGCCGCTGACGCTCAGGTCCTGCCCTTTTTCTACCGCGTTCAGTACGTTGTCATCGCTGATGGCGTTAAAGCTGACCGACGGCAGACCGGTATCGACGGTCACATTATGCGTGCCGCTGCCGGTGTTGCCCGCCGCGTCGGTGACAGACGCAGTGACGGTCACGGTGCCGTCGCTGAGGACTGAAATGACGCTGGCCGGAACGCCCACGCTCCAGTTACCCGCCGCGTCCAGCACGGTGGTATAAGTCTGGCCGCCAATCGTGACGGTGACCTTATCGCCCGCTGCCGCGCCGGTGGCGGAGCCGCTGACGATCTGCGCCTGATTGTGTTCAGCCGCGTTAATCACATCGTCACCTGCAACGGTGTGGATGGTCACCCCAGGAACGGTCACATCCACCGTCAGAGTGTGATCAACCGATGCCGGGTTACCCGCCTTGTCGCTGACTGAGGCAGTGACCGTCACGCTGCCGTCGGTTAATCCTGCCAGATCCGCCGCCGGAACGTTCAGCGTCCAGCTGCCGTTCGCGCTCACGGTTGTGGTGTAATCTTTGCCGTTCAGCGACACGGTCAGCGTCTGGCCCGCTTCGGCGGTGCTGGTGCCGGAGATTGCCAGGTCTGACTGCGCTTCCGTGGCGTTGAGGATATCGTCTGTGGCAATCGTGTTGATGGTCACGGACGGCGCGGTAGCATCCACGCTGTACTCGTGGCCCGCAGACGCGCTGTTGCCGTTCACGTTGGTGACGCTCACCTGCACGCTGGCGTCGCCATCCTTCAGGCCAGCCAGATCCGCTGACGGCACGGTGTAAGTCCAGTTGCCGCTGTCGTCCACGGTGGTGGTGTAGATCCTGCCGTTCAGACTGATGGTCACGGTCTGCCCGGCTTCCACGTTGGTGGTCGCACCGGACAGCACCAGATCCGCGCCCTTCTCCGCCGCGTTAATCACGTCGTCGGTGGCAAGCGCATTGATGCTGATGGCAACGGTAGCCAGATCCACGGTCACATCGTGGCTGATGGTGATCGGGTTACCCGCCGCGCTGTCGCCGGTAACGCTGATTTTCACGGTGCCTTCCGGCCACGCGCTCACGTCGGTGGACGGGATCGCCGCGCGCCAGGTGCCGTCTGCCAGTACCGTTGCCGCGTAATCTTTACCGTTGACGGTAACCGTCAGCGCCGTGCCCGGCGCCAGCCCGTCGCTGGAGCCTGAAACAATCAGGTTCTGCGCGTGCTCAATGGTGTTGATCACGTCATCACCCGCCACGGTATTCACGCGCAGGCCCGGCAGGTTAGCGTCGATAGCGATCTCGCGCTCGCCGGTCCCGGTGTTGCCGTGGCCGTTGGTGACGGTTGCCGTCACGCTCAGGCTGCCGTTGCCGAGTGCTGTCAGCACGTCAGACGGCACATTCACGGACCAGGACAGATTGTTCTGCACCGTTGCGGTGTAGCTGTGGCCGCCGATAGTCACCGTCACGGTGTTGCCCGCTTCGGCATTCGCCACGGTGCCGCTCAGGGTCTGACCTGCCGCCACTTCCGCCGCGTTGATGACGTTGTCGCCCGCCACGGTGTTGATGGTGACGGTTGGCAGCGCGGTGTCCACCAGCAGGTTCGCGGTGTTGCTCACGCTGTTGCCCACGCCGTTGGTGGCGGTCGCGTTCAGGGTGTAACTGGCCTGACCGAGACCGGCCAGATCCGCCGCCGGAACCGTCAGGCTCCAGGTGCCGTCTGCCGCAGTTGTCGCCGTGTAGTTTTTGCCGTTCAGAATTACGGTCACCACGGTGCCTTCCGTCAGGTTGGCGCTGGTGCCGCTGACGCTCAGGTCCTGCCCTTTTTCAACGGCGTTCAGGACGTTGTCATCACTGATGGCGTTGAAGCTGACCGACGGCAGACCGGTATCGACGGTCACATTATGCGTGCCGCTGCCGGTGTTGCCCGCCGCGTCGGTGACAGACGCAGTGACGGTCACCGTACCGTCGCTGAGGCCTGAAATCACATTTGCCGGAACGCCCACGCTCCAGTTACCCGCCGCGTCCAGCACGGTGGTGTAAGTCTGGCCGCCGATCGTGACGGTGACCTTATCGCCCGCCGCCGCGCCAGTGGCGGAGCCGCTGATAATCTGTGCCTGCTTGTGTTCAGCCACGTTAATCACGTCGTCGCCTGCCACGGTGTGGATGGTCACAGTCGGAACGGTGACGTCCACCGTCAGGTTGTGGTCCACCGACGCCGGGTTACCCGCCTTGTCGCTGACTGAGGCAGTTACCGTCACGCTGCCGTCGGTTAATCCTGCCAGATCCGCCGCCGGAACGTTCAGCGTCCAGCTGCCGTTCGCGCTGACGGTTGTGGTGTAATCTTTGCCGTTCAGCGATACGGTAAGCGTCTGGCCCGCTTCGGCGGTGCTGGTGCCGGAGATTGCCAGGTCAGACTGCGCTTCCGTGGCGTTCAGGATATCGTCTGTGGCAATCATGTTGATGGTCACGGACGGCGCGGTAGCATCCACGCTGTACTCGCGGCCCGCCGAGGCGCTGTTGCCGTTCACGTTGGTGACGCTTACCTGCACGCTGGCATCACCCTCTTTCAGACCGGTCAGATCCGAAGATGGCACCGTGGCGGTCCATTTACCCTCAGCGTCCACCGTGGCGGTGTAGTTCTTGCCGCCGAAGGCGATGGTGACGGTTTGATTTTCCTCCACGTTCGCAGTGGTGCCGGAGAGCACCAGATCCGCGCCCTTCTCGGCGGCGTTGATCACGTCATCGGAAGCGATGGCGTCAATGCTGATGGCGACGTTTGCCAGATCCACCGTCACATCATGGTTGATAGTCACCGGATTGCCCGCGCTGCTCTGGCCTTCAACGGTCACGGTGACCGTGCCTGCGGCAAGGGCACTCACGTCCGCAGAAGGGATCGCCGCACTCCAGGTGCCGTCTGCCAGCACGGTAGCCGCATAGGTTTTACCGTTTACGGTGACGGTCAGCGCCGTACCCGCCGTCAGGCCATCGCTTGAACCCGTGATAATCAGATTCTGCCCGTGTTCGATGCTGTTAATCACGTCATCGCCCGCCACGGTGTCCACGCGCAGGCCCGGCAGATTCGCGTCTATCACGATTTCGCGCTCGCCCGTTCCACTATTGCCCACGCCGTTGGTGACGCTGGCTGACACGGTTAAATCGCCGTTGCCCAGCGCGGTCAGCACAGACTCCGGCACGCTCACGGACCAGGTGAGATCGCTCTGCACCGTTGCGGTGTAGCTGTTGCCGCCAATGGTCACGGTCACGGTGTTACCCGCTTCGGCATTCACCACCTTACCGCTGATGGTCTGGCCGGTTGCCAGCTCCGCCGCGTTAATGACGTCGTCACCTGCCACGGTGTTGATAATCACGCCCGGCAGAACGGATTCCACGTTCACGGTGTGCGAGGTGCTGGTGCTGTTGCCGACGCTGTCCGTCGCGGAGGCCGACACGGTGTAAAGCGCTTCACCCAGTTGCCCCACCTCGCTCGCCGGAACGGTTGTAGTCCATTGGCCATTGGTAGCTACCGTGGCGCTGTACGCTTTGCCGTTGAGCATCACGGTCACCACCGCGCCCGCCGCCAGCCCGGAAGCCGTACCTGTGATGGTCAGATCCTGGGTTTTCTCGGTGTTGTTGATCACATCGTCACCGGACACGGTGTCGATGGTCAGCACCGGCGCGGTGAGGTTGACTTCAACCTCGTGCGTTGTGCTGTTGCTGTTTCCGGCTTTATCGGTCAGCGCCGCGGTGATGGTGTGATCCCCGGCAGTCAGAGCACTCACGTCCGCCGCAGGCACGCCCACGTTCCACTTGCCGGAAGCGTCCAGGGTCGCCGTGTAATCTTTGTTATTGATGGTGACGGTCACCACGTCACCCGCCGCCGCACCGGTCACGGAACCGGTGACAATCAGCGCCTGCGCATGCTCGGCGCTGTTGATCACGTCGTCGTCGGAAACGGCGTTAATGGTCAGCTGTGGCACCGTGGTATCCACCAGCACATCGCGATCCGCCGAGGCCGGGTTACCCGCTTTATCCTGGACGGCTGCCGTGATGGTGTAATCGCCGTCGGCAATCGCGCCGACATCCGCAGACGGTACGGTGACGCTCCAGCTGCCATTCGCCTGCATGGTGGTGGTGTAATTCTCGCCGTTCAGGGTCACGGTCACTGTCTGGCCCGCTTCCGCGTCAGAGACGCCGTTGATGACCAGATCCTGCTGCGCTTCGGCAGCATTGATGATGTTGTTGTCGCTGACGATTTCAATCGACACCGTCGGCGCGGTGGCATCCACGCTGTACTCGCGGCCCGCAGAGGCGCTGTTGCCGTTTACGTTGGTGACGCTGACCTGCACGCTGGTGTCGCCGTCTTTCAGTCCGCCCAAATCGGCAGACGGTACGGTCGCCGTCCAGTGGCCGCTGGCATCCACCGTCGCGCTATAGGTCTTACCGCCGAAAATGATATTAACGGTCTGGTTTTCTTCCACGTTGGTGGTCGAGCCGGACAGCACCAGATCCGCACCCTTCTCGGCTGCGTTAATCACGTCGTCGGTAGCGATGGCGTCGATGCTGATGGCGACCGGCGCCAGATCCACCTTCACGTCATGGCTGATGGAAACCGGATTACCCGCCGCGCTCTGGCCGTCAACGGTCACGGTGACTGTACCTGCGCTCAGCGCGCCGACGTCAGCCGCCGGAATAGCCGCCGTCCAGGTGCCGTCCGCCAGCACGGTTGCCGCGTAGGTTTTGCCGTTGACGGTGACCGTCAGCGCCGATCCGCTCGCCAGCCCGTCGCTGGAGCCGGTGATAATCAGGTTTTGAGTATGCTCGATGCTGTTGATCACATCGTCGCCTGCCACGGTATCCACGCGCAGGCCCGGCAGGCTGGCATCAATCGTAATGTCGCGCTCGCCGGTGCCGGTGTTGCCGTGGCCGTTGGTCACGCTCGCTGTTACGTTGAGATCGCCGTTACCGATAGCGGTTAAGACGTCAGATGCCACGTTAACCGACCAGCTCAGATCGTCCTGAACCGTCGCGGTATAGGTGTTGCCCCCGATACCGATCGTGACAGTGTCACCGCTCGCCGCGCCGCTCACTTTCCCGCTCAGGGTTTGTCCGGAAGCCACTTCCGCTGCGTTAATCACGTCGTCGGTGGCAACTGCATTAATGGTGACCTGCGGCAGCGCGCTGTCGACCAGCACGCTATGGCTGGTGTTCGCGCTATTACCCGCGGTATCGGTCACGCTGGCCGTCACGCTGTAGCTCGCTTCGCCCAGTGCCGAGACGTTTGCCGCCGGAACGGTGACGCTCCAGTTACCGCTGGCATCGGTGGTGGCGGCGTAACTGATACCGTTCAGGGTTACGGTGATGCGGGTCCCGTCCGGCTGGTTGCTGGTGCCGGAGACCAGCAGATCCTGACCTTTTTCGGTCGCGTTGATCACGTCGTCAACCGCCAGGGTATTGATGGCAATCACCGGCGCGGTCAGGGAGACGTCAAACGCGTGCGTCGCGCTGGTGCTGTTGCCCGCTTTATCGGTGAGTGTCGCGGAGATCGTCTGATCGCCGTTAGCCAGCGCGCCCACGTCCGTCGCCGGAACGCCCACGCTCCAGTTGCCGGACGCATCCAGCATCGCGGTGTAGTCTTTGCCGTTCAGGGTCAGGGTAATCACATCGCCCGCCTGCGCGCCCGTCACCTTGCCGGTGACAATCAGCGCCTGGCCGTGCTCGGCAATATTAACAATGTCGTCGCCCGCCACAATGTTGAAGGTAATCTGCGGCACGGTAGTGTCGACCAGCACGGACGCCCCCGCGCTGGCCGGGTTGCCCGCTTTATCGGACACGGTCACCGTGACCGCCGCGCTGCCGTCGGCGATCCCCGCCAGATCCGCCGCCGGAACGTCCAGCGTCCAGCTGCCGTTCGCCTGCACCTGGGCGGTGTACTGATTGCCGTTGAAGGTCACGGTGACCGTCTGGCCTGCTTCGGCAGTAGACGTCCCGCTCAGGGTCAGATCCTGCGCCGCCTCTGCCGCATTCAGCATGTTGTCGCCGCTGATGGTGTTGATGGTGACCGCTGGCGCGGCGGTATCGACGCTGAATGCCTGCGAGGAAGAGGCCGCGTTGCCGTTCACGTTGGTGACGCTGACCTGTACGCTGGCGTCGCCGTCCTTCAGGCCGCTCAGATCGGCAGCCGGTACGGTGCAGGTCCAGTCGCCGTTGGCATCGACCATCGTGGTCCAGGTTTTACCCGCAAAGATAATGGTAACGGTCTGGCCCGCTTCAACGTTTGAGGAGGAGCCGGACAGCACCAGATCCTGGCCTTTTTCTGCCGCGTTCAGCACGTTGTCATCCGTCACGCTGTTGATGCTTATCGCCACCGGGGCGAGATCGACATCCACCACGGTACCGATGTTCACCGGGTTGCCGGAGGTATCCTGCGCGCTGGCGCTGATGGTGAGCGCTCCATCCGCCCACCGGGAGACGTCCGCGGCCGGAACCGCAGCCTGCCAGGTGCCGTCCGCCAGTACCGAGGCGGAATAACTCTTGCCGTTGATGCTCACGGTGACGGTGCTACCCGCCGCCAGGTCGGTGCTGGTGCCGGAGATAACCAGGTTCTGCGCGTGTTCAATAACGTTAATGACGTCGTCACCAGCGACGGTATCAATGCGCAGGCCGGGCAACTGGGCGTCAATGGTGACATCCAGGGAAGACGATCCGGTATTACCGTGCGCGTTCGTCACGCTGGCCGAGACGGTCAGGTCGCCGTTGCCGAGCGCGGTTAACTGACTCTGGGTTAACGGCAGGCTCCAGGTGAGATCGTCCTGTACGGTAGCCGTGTATGTCTGCCCGCCGATGATAATGGTGACGGTATCGCCCGATGCCGCGTTCGATACTTTCCCGGTCAGGGTTTGCCCTGCGGCCACTTCCGCCGCGTTAACGATATTGTCGCCCGCGACGTTGTTGAGGGTAACAACCGGCAGCGAGCTGTCCACCAGCACATCGTGCGTGGCAGAGGCGCTGTTGCCCACATTATCGGTGACGCTCGCCGTCACGGTGTAATTGGCTTCACCCAGCGCGCTCACCACAGAGGCGGGTACGGTAACGCTCCAGTTGCCACTGGCGTCGGTGGTGGCTGCATAGTTGATACCGTTCAGATTAACGGTGATGGTGGTTCCTTCCGGCTGGTTGCTGGTACCGGAAAGCAGCAGATCTTCGCCCTTCTCTGCCGCATTGATCACGTCATCCGCTGCCAGCGTATTAATACCGATTACAGGCGTGACTGTATTGACCACCACATCCACTGAACTGCTGCCGGTGTTGCCGGACCGATCGGTCACGGAGACGTTAATGGTCCAGGTGCCGTCCGTCAGCCCCTGAACGACGGACGCAGGCAGGCCGAGGCTCCAGTTGCCCGCCGCATCCACCACGGTGGTGTAGTCCACGTTATTGATGGTGATGATGACCAAATCACCCGCCGCCGCGCCGGTGACGGAGCCGCTCAGGATCTGCGCCTGTGAATGGGCCAGCTGGTTAACGGTGTTGGTGTCGGTGACGAAATCGTTGATGGTCACCTGCGGTTCGGTGGCATCCACCAGCCCAACGCGGTCCGCGCTGCTGCTGTTGCCCGCCACGTCACTGACGGTGGCCGTGACGGTGACATTGCCATCGGTCAGCGCGCCAACGTCGGCGGCAGGCACGTTCAACTGCCAGCGACCGTCCGCCTGGACCGTGGTCTGGTAAGATTTACCGTTCAGCGTCACGGTGACCGTCTGGCCCGCTTCAGCGGTTGTGCTGCCGCTGAGCACCAGATCCTGCTGCGCTTCTGCCGCATTAATGATGTTGTCGTCGGTCAGGTTATCAAGCGTAATGGCTGGCGGCTGTGTATCGATAATCACCACGCGTGAGGCGTCCGCGCTGTTGCCGTTGACGTTAGTCACGCTGACGCTCACCTGCGCCCGCCCGTCGATCAGCGTTTCCATCGCGCTCGCCGGAACGGTCAGGCGCCAGGAGCCGTCCTGCTGCACCTGTGCGGTAAAGGTTTGATCCGCGAATTTCACCACCACGGTCTGCCCGGCCTCTACGCCCTGCGTCTGACCGGAAAGCGTGACATCCGCGCCTTTTTCCGCCGCGTTGAGCATATCGTCAGTGGTTACGGTATCGATGGTGACGGCCACCGCGTTCAGGTCAAGCTCGATCGGGTGTTCAGCCGCCACGGTGTTGCCCCAGGCATCTTCCGCACTGACGCTGACGGTCATGCCTCCCGCCGTCCATGCCTGCAGGTCCGCTGACGGCACGCCAATCTGCCAGCTGCCGCTGGCGTTAACCGTGGTGACGTATTCAACATTATTGATGGTGACGGTGATCTGTGTGCCTTCGGCCAGATGAGTGCTGGAGCCGGTCACGGCCAGATCCTGCTGCTGCTCGATGGCGTTAATCACGTCATCGCCAGAGATCGTGTTCACGCGCAGGCCCGGCAGTTCGGCGTTGATGTTGATATCACGTTCGCCGGTGCCGGTGTTGCCGTGCGCATTGGTGACAGAGGCGCTGAAGGTTAACTCGCCGTCGCCAAACGCCTGAAGGTCGGCCGATGGGATGGTCACGCTCCATTTCAGGTCGCTGCCAACCGTCGCGGTGTAGCTCTTGCCGCCCACGGTGACAGAGACGGTATCGCCCGCCGCCGCGCCGGTGACGCGTCCGCTGAGGGTTTGGTCAACCGCCGCTTCGGCGTTATTGACCAGGTTATCCCCGGCAAAGGTGTTGAGGATCACCTGCGGCAGCGCGGTATCGACCAGCAGATTCGCCTCGGCGGAGCCGCTGTTACCCACGCTGTCGGTGCCGCTGACGCTCACGGTGTAAAGGGTATTCGCCAGATCCAGCACGTCGGAGACCGGCACCTGAACGGACCAGCTACCGTTCTCAACGGTGACCTGATAGTTAACGTTGTTCAGCGTCACGGTGACAGCGCTGCCGTTCGGCAGATTACTGGTCCCGCTCAGGCTCAGAGGCTGCATGGCCTCCAGCGCATTCAGGACGTTATCCTGGCTGATGGGGTCAAGAGTAAATTCCGGCGGGTTGCCGCTGAGCGTAATGCCGTGCGTCGCGCTGCTGGTGTTGCCCGCCGCATCGGTCACGGAGACCGAAATGCTGTGGCTACCTTCACCCAGCGCGCCAATGACAGAGGCTGGCACGCCGACGCTCCAGCTGCCGTCCGCCTGGACGACACCGGTAAAGGTCTTGCCGCCAACGGTCACGGTGACAACGTCGCCCGCCGCCGCGCCGTTCGCCTGGCCGGAAATAATCTGCGCCTGCCCCTGCTCGCTGGTGTTCAGAATGTCGTCGCCCGCGACAGTGTTGATAGTGACCACTGGCGCTACGGTATCGACCGTGAAATCGGCGGTGGTGGAGGCCCCGTTACCCGCTTTGTCGCTGACGTTTGCCGTCAGGGTGTGCTCGCCGTTAGCCATCGCCTGTACTTCACTGGCCGGAAGCGTAACGGACCAGGTGCCGTCGCTGCCCACGGTCGCCGTGTGATTTTTGCCGTTCAGCGTGACCGTCACAATCTGGCCCGCTTCCGCATCGGTTTTTCCGGTCAGCGTCAGCGGCTGATTATGTTCAGCCGCGTTGATGATGTTGTCCTGGGCGATCGTGTCGACAGAAATCGCTGGCGCAGCGGTATCGACGCCAATCGTCTGGCTGCCGGTCACGGTGTTGCCCGCCGCGTCTTTGCCGCTGACGTTGACCGTCCAGGTACCATCGCCCAGCGCCTGCGCGTCAGCAGCAGGCACCTTCACGCTCCATGCGCCGTTTGCCCCCACTTCTGCGGAATAGGTTTTACCGTTCAGCGTGACGGTAAGCGCCGTTCCCTGCGCCAGGTTTTTGCTGGTGCCGGACAGCGTAAAGCCAGCGGCCTGCTCGCTGGCGTTGATCACGTTATCGCCCGCCGTGGTGGCGAGCGTCACGCTGGCATCCGCTGTAGAAACGGTTACGGTAATACTGCCCGCAGAGGTCGTTTTACTGCCGTCGATCTGGACGACGGACCAGGTATGTTCCCCCTCCGCCTGGGTCGGAAGTGTTACCGTCCAGGTGCCGTCCTTTGCGACCATGGTGCTGGCGATGGTGCTGCCGCTGCTGTCTTTAACCTGAATGGTCGCGCCCGGCTGCCCGATACCGCTGAAGGTTGGGGTGTTATCATCCGTGACCTCTTTTGCACTCAGCACCCCCTGCTTGTCACCCGCGTTATCCGTCAGCAAAAATGTTGGCGTGGCGCTTTCGACTTCTTTCGTATTATCAATAACTTTTGTTTTGGTTTCGCCGTCACCGCCGTGAGCCAGCAGTGCGCCAATCGCACCGCCTCCCAACGCCGCTCCGGCAATCCAGCCCCACGGCGCATCGCTTAAGACGCTTCCCTGCTCCAGAAAAGGTTCAATGCTGCTAATGGGTGCAGCCTGGGCGGTTAATTCGGTGGCGGCAACGCCTGATGCTTCCCCGGCATCGGCAAATGAAATATGCGTCAACTCCTGGTTATCGTTAAATACCAGTTCGGAATGATTATGGGTTTCCGTGTCTTCGGCAAAATAATTATTGCAGCGGATCACGCTGCCATCTTTCATATAAATGAGGAGGTCATTCCCCTGGCGGACATAACGCACCACGTCCTGAGCAGAACCCTGAATTTCAATCACGCTCGGCGATGAAATAGAGACCGAGAGATTCCCTTCACCGGTTAATTTCGTTTTTTCTGCCGTTTTTCGAATGATAACATCAACAACTTTTGCGTTACTCATATTCTTCTCCTTGCAGGTGCGCGTATTCCTGTGGTTATGTCCACCAGAGGGATGTAACAATCCCTGGGAAAAACCACCCATTATTGTCTGACTTATTTCGCGCAGAAAGGCGCGCCTTTTTTAACTCAAATCAGGTAATTTCGCGGCAGCGTTTTTCTCTATTCCGATAAGCGGCATGAGATTATCCACCGCGGAGGCGTAATTAATCGCCGCGCTCCAGCCATCGTATTCAGCCATTATTTTCGCTGAGGTGGCAGACCAGACATCCTGCTCCACGCTGAGCAGATCGTTAATGCTGCGCTTGCTCAGGGTATATTCATTTTTGTAGACGTCGCGGGCGCGCAACGCATTTTCCAGCTGACGTTTTCCGGCCTCCATACGTCCTTGCGCCCCGGTCCAGTCGGCCTGTGCGACGGAGGCTTTTTGCAGGACATCAAAACGGGCCTGATCGACCTGAGACGATGCCATTGCCCTTGCGCCCTCGGCCTGACGGACGCGCGCCGAGACCGCGCCGCCCTGATAAAGCGGTGCATCAATATTGAGCTGGATCTGATCATCCCAGTACGCGCGATTATCAGACTCGTACCGGGTGCGGCCCCCTTTCAGGCTTAAGGTTGGCCAGTGCTGTGACTTCGCGGTTTCTACGCCGTACTGGGCTGAACGCTCCATGTTCTGCGCGGCCATCACCGTTGGGATCAGTGAATAATCAATTCGATTGAGAGAATCCGGCTCCACGGCCAGACCTCCCGGAACCGGTGAATAGCGTTCAGTCTGTATGCCAGTCAATACCGCCAGCCGCGCGCGGGCGCTGTTCAGTGACGCATTGTACTGCTCTACCGTCGCCTGCATTCCGGCAATACGGGTGCGGGTCTGAAGCTCATCAGAGGTGGAGCTTACGCCTGCATCGGCGCGGAGTTTTGCCAGCTGCTCAACGTTTTTAAGCGCCTGCACGTTCTCTGTTGCCGCCTGTAGCAGATCGCTGTAGCGTTTCACTTCCACATAGCTGAGGGCCGTTTTTTCCGCGACGGCAGACATCGTGCTCATCAGTTGGTAGCGATAGCTGTCACGCTGAGCTGAAGACTGGCTGATGCTGTTATTGGTCTTGCCAAAATCGTACACAAGCTGCGTCAGGCTCAGCCCCCAGGCTGCGGAATTTCGCAACGAGCCGCTCGAATCGGTGGTCTGGCTGTGACCCGTACTCCCGTTCAAGGCTATTTGTGGCATCCAGCCACTACGCGCTTCGTCTATTTGTGCCTGGCCAATCCCCAGCTGTGCAGCCTGCTGACTCACCGACGGGTCGCGGTCAAGAGCGAAAAGAATACTTTCTTTCATCGTCATTGCCGCAACGGGAGATATCCCTACCAGACCGTTAGTTGCATGAGCCGCAGTCACCACCAGTGAAATTAAGGTCAGGGAAGCAGATAATCTGAGCATCCTGTTATTGCATTTCATCTTTATAATACCCCCGGACTTCAGGTGATGGCTAAATAATTACCAGGAAGAGGTACAAATAATTCACCCTATTTGCCCCACTCCTGTTTGATAAATTCCGCCAATAGTCGACCACACCCATTTCAATTGAGATGAGAGCCGTTCAATCTCTTTTTTTCTTTTAAGAATTTACTTAAATATTTATTGATTCGCAGCATAACAAAATGTGATATGAGCGACCACATCCGTAATGTTAATGTGGTGTTACAAATAAGAAAAAAGATGGGATTTCTGGACAAATGGCTATTAGATGCGTTTACGCTGAATCATATAAACCCTCTGTAATTTAAGGAAAATTCTGAAACACCTTGATGTACATTTTTGCGTTTATTTCATCTCGAATCAGACACAAAGATTTTCAAAGAACTGTCAATTTAAGTCATTCGCTGATTAATATTAAATTATTTTACTTTAAAAAGAATATCCAATAGATATAAGCACCAATTTATATTTATAATCTGGTTTTATATTCTTATTCGAACTCCTTATTCGGTAGCTTTAACCAAATTTCTATGTAAAACATAGCGTTAACATCAGGTCTAAACGATACATACATGTTTTTGATGACTGATTAATGCTAATTCAATATTCACCTTATTAAACTGTTTTTGGACAACATCCCCCTCCTGTTACGATTCCCTTTCCTGTAAAATGCTGTAAACTGCATAGTATTGCGACATTTTGCAGGATACTGCACCCATGCATAAAACCGCCAGACAAAAATATGTACTTGAAATTATTACTGAACAA
The DNA here is from genome assembly GCF_001729745.1 of Enterobacter hormaechei subsp. hoffmannii. Taxonomy (GTDB): domain Bacteria; phylum Pseudomonadota; class Gammaproteobacteria; order Enterobacterales; family Enterobacteriaceae; genus Enterobacter; species Enterobacter intestinihominis. Next base: position 2,094,544 of record NZ_CP017186.1, on the reverse strand, counting down.
GGCCAGGCCAGCATCACTGAGCTGGCAGAAAAGTTGCAGGTTTCGGCGGATACCATCCGTCGCGATCTGACCGATCTGGAAAAACAGGGACTGGCGCAAAAAAACCATGGCGGCGCCATCGCGCTGAATCTCTCGACGATGAACCGAGTTAGCAGGAATACCTTACTGCCTGAAATCAAGCAGCGGCTGGGTAAACAGGTTGCGCAGTGCGTACCTGCGGGCTCGACGCTTTTTCTCGACGCCGGAAGCACACTTCTGGCCGTTGCCTTTTTCCTGCAGGGACCGCTGACCATCATCACCCCTTCTCTTGATATCGCCCAGCAGGTTAGCGATCGGGAAGATATCGGTCTGATCCTGCTTGGTGGAAAGTGGGATCAGAAACAGCGCCTGTTTGCCGGAAGCGCCACCCTTTCGCTGCTCTCTCGCTACCGGGCGGATATCGCCATCCTTGGCGCATGCGCCATTCATGCCGAGCTCGGATTGAGCGCCAGTCAGGAGGCGGATGCCGAGGTGAAGCGTGCCATGCTGGCCGCAAGCCAGGCGCACTGGGTAGTCGCCGATCATCTGAAACTCAACCAGTGCGAACCTTATCTGGTTTCAGGGTTATCCCAGATTCATCAACTGTTTTTAGATCGTCCCTGGGCAGAGCTCGGGGACCATAGCGCCGTGCAGGTTACCGTTTGCGCGCATTAACGTGGAGAAGGTCATGAATAAAGTGAAGACAATGAATATTGCGCTGATCGGGTATGGTTTTGTGGGTAAGACGTTTCATGCCCCGCTGTTCCAGTCCGTCGACGGCCTGAAGCTGGCGGTGGTCTCATCCCGGGATGAAGAAAAGGTCAAACGCGATCTGCCGAATGTCCTCGTTGTTGCCACCCCTGAAGAGGCTATTCAGCACCCGGATATCGACCTGGTGGTTATCGCCTCCCCTAACGCGACCCATGCGCCGCTGGCCACCCTGGCGCTCAACGCCGGCAAGCACGTAGTGGTGGATAAGCCGTTTACGCTCAATATGCAGGAAGCGCGGGATTTGATTGCGCTTGCGCAAGAAAAACAACGCCTGCTCTCTGTCTTCCATAACCGCCGCTGGGACAGCGATTTTCTCGGCATTAAGCAGGTGATTGAGCAAGGCAGTATCGGCAAGGTAAAACACTTTGAATCGCATATCGATCGTTTCCGCCCGGAGGTTCGCGTGCGCTGGAGAGAGCAAAATGTTCCCGGCAGTGGCCTGTGGTTCGACTTAGGCCCGCACATGATTGACCAGACGCTACAGCTTTTTGGTCTGCCGCTGTCGGTACAGGGCAACATCGCCACCCTGCGTGACGGTGCGGAAATTAACGACTGGGCGCACGTGGTGCTGAACTATCCTGAACACAAAGTGGTCCTCCATTGCAGCATGCTGGTGGCAGGCGGCGTTGCCCGCTTTACCGTCCACGGCGATAAGGCCAGCGTGGTGAAAGCGCGCATCGATCAGCAGGAAGCCCAGCTTCTGGCAGGCGTCATTCCGGGTAGTGAAAGCTGGGGTGAGGACAGCGACGCTATGGTGCTGTTTAATGCCCAGGGTGAAGCCAGCGCTATCCCTGCGCCAAAAGGCGACCAGCGGCAGTACTATATAAACGTGCGCGATGCCCTGAACGGCAAGATTGACAATCCGGTCCATCCGGTGGAAGCCCTGGCGGTGATGGCGGTGCTGGAAGCGGCGGTAAAATCTTCAGAAACGGGTACAACTCAGGAACTGGATTTAACGGCGCAGGAGCGCGCGCAACTGCAATAAGCCGCAAAAAAAATGCCCTGCGGGTTGGCAGGGCATTATCGGTCACTGACGCTTTTTCGGCATCATGCGAAGCAGCGTATTGTCTTTCCAGAAATAGTGATGCATCAGCGCGGCAAAGGCGTGCAAACCAATCACAAAATACCCCAGATTCGCCAGCGATACGTGCCACGCTTTTAGCGTATCCACCAGGTCAAAATTCCCCTCCGCCGCATGCGGCATCGTCAGGCCAAACGCAAACCAGTCATTTCCCCGGTTATACATCATCACCATGCCGATCAGCGGCAGCGCAATAAACAGCAGGTAGATAACCAGATGCCCCAGATGGGACAGCCCGGTGATCATCGCTTTTGGTTTCGGTTGAATGGGCGGAGCCGGGAATTTCAGGCGGATAAACAGGCGCGCCACCATCAGCACCAGGATGCTGATCCCGCAGGAAACGTGGATCATATTAATAAGCGGACGATCGGTTCGCGGGAACCAACCTCTGAACTCCATGGCGCAATAGGCCATAATCACTAACAGAAAAACCAGCCAGTGAATGCTGATTTGCAGACCCGTATATTTTGTGCGCATGTTGTTTCCCGATAAATAACAGTTATCGCGCCAACATAACCACCTTTCCTGAAAATGTGAACCCCCTTTTACGGAGGGCCGAGTATTCCCAGTTATTTGAAATCAGAAGCATTAACGTGCCTTCAGAATAACGGAGGGATTACAGCGATGCCCAGGTCCGGCTGTAAATCGCTGAGGCGTTTGCCTTCCGGCCGGGGCGAGGCGCAGGGATGCGCCGAGAGGGCGGGCTTTACAGGGATGTTACCTCCGCCCGTCCCCGATAAGCCGGAAGGAATAAGCCGAAGGGACCGCGAAGCGGCGATTTACCGCCGGGAGCCAGGGTGGTGGCGACTGAGCCACCCTGGCACGTTCACCGGTCATTTTGTTACAGAGTAGCAAGGAACCTAAAGTGAACGGAATGACCACCAGAGCCGTATGTTCCCCTCACCCTAACCCTCTCCCCAAAGGGGCGAGGGAACTGCTCAGTGCACACATTATCTCGCATGGAGGGGGCTCCTGATTACGACTGTAAATAGACTACCTGCGTCTGCAAATACTCATTCAGACCGTGTTTGCCATCCGCCCCGCCGATCCCGGATTTCCGCCAGCCCGCATGGAAGCCCTGCATCGCTTCAAAGTTTTCACGGTTAATGTAGGTCTCGCCGAACTTAAGCCCTTTAATTGCTTTCATGGCGACATTCAGATCCTGCGTATATACAGACGAGGTTAAACCGTAGTCGCTGTCGTTGGCCATTTTCAGGGCCTCTTCCAGGGTGTCGAAAGCCACCACCGGCAGCACCGGGCCAAAGGTCTCTTCGTGCATGATGGCCATGTCCTGATGTACGTCAAGCAGCAGCGTTGGGGGATAAAAATACCCTTTGCCCTCTGCCGCTTTACCGCCAAGGACCACTTTAGCCCCTTCCTGCACCGCGCGCGCCACCTTCTGCTCCACACGCTCCAGCGCGGCGGCGTTGATCAGCGGCCCCATGGCAATATCCGTTCGCTCAGCCGGATTGCCAAACTGGACGGCTTTCATTGCCTCGCCCAGACGATTCACAAAGCGGTCGTAGATCCCCTTCTGAACATAGACACGTTCCGCGCAGTTACACACCTGTCCGGTATTGATGACGCGTGAATCCACAATGGCCTTCACGGCCAGCTCGAGGTCGGCATCGTCCATCACGATGGCCGGGGCTTTACCACCCAGCTCCAGCCCCACTTTGGTGATGTTTTTCGCAGCCGCAGCCATGATCTTTTCACCCGCCCCGACGCTGCCGGTCATGCTGACCATCGCCACTTTCGGGTTCCCGGCCAGCTCCTGTCCGACGGTTTCACCGCGGCCCAGCACCAGATTGAAGACGCCTTTCGGCAGGCCAATCTCGTCGACGATTTTGGCAAACGCAATGGCGTTGTTTGGGGTAAATTCGCTCGGTTTGATAACGATGGTGTTGCCGGTGATTAGCGCAGGAGCGAGCTTACGGGCAATCAGGAAGAAGGGAAAGTTCCACGGCAGAATGCCGGTGGTGACGCCAAGGGCGCGCTTAAACACCAGAATATTCTCGCCCGGACGGTCGCTCTGAATGATTTCCCCTTCATAACGGCGCGCCCACTCGGCCATATAGTCGATATAGTCAGCGGTAAAGTTAACCTCCACTTCCGCCAGCTGCTGGATCTTGCCCCCTTCGGCCACAATCAGCGCGCTGATTTCGCTGACGCGCTCGCGGATCCCGGCGGAAATTTTGCGTAGCCAGCTGGCGCGTTCAATGGCAGGCAGCGCCTCCCAGCCAGCCTGCGCGCGCTCTGCCGCGTCAATGGCCTTGCGGGCGTCCTCGGCGGTGCCGTCGGGAATACGGGAAATGACCTCTTCCGTGGCCGGATTGATCACGTCAATCCAGGCATCACCCTGCCAGGCAACAAACTGTCCATCAATATACATAGGATGTTGTACGGGTACTGTCATAACCTGCTCCTGTAATCACACTGTTTTTAACAAGTAAACTTAATGTTAAAAACTATAATTACCGGGGCAATTGCCTACTCTATGAGTCTGTTTTTGTGAGATATCTCATAAAAGAAACGGGTCAGCCCGTTTCAAAAATCACAAATCGGCAACAAAGGCTGCCCGTTTGCGTAAAAGATGGCGCAAACGGGCAAGAGCATTACAGCAGAGAACGGCTCACCAGCGCGTCGGTGAGAATGACGTCGTTTCGCAGGATCTGCCACGCGGCGTCCACGTCGGCAGGGATATCGACATGGGCAATGAAATCACGTCCCGCCGGACCGTAGCCGTTGATGTCGTCCCTGAGTCGCGGAAATTCACCCAGCACCAGCGACAGGTAACGTTCTACCGGCCATAACCCCTCGACCGGGCCGCTGAACGCCAGACCGTCGTCACTGTTTTGCAGCACGGGCGTCAGGCCGGGATGACTCATCCATGCGGGCGATGCAGCCTCGTCGCGGCAAACGCGGGCAAACGTAGCCATTGTGCGACGCTGCATCGTCGGGTCCTGCACTACCAGCACCCGGGCGGCGTTCAGTCCGGACTGTTTCATCAACGCCCGGCTGAAGCGGGCGTTTTCGCCACAGTTGGTCGACTGATCCTCAACGTGAAGATGCTCAGCCGGAATGTTCCAGAATTCACGGGCGATGTCGGCCAGAATAGCCGCCTCAGCCCGCCCGGTGGTGGGTATCCTGTTATAGCGGGGGTGCTTAGCAATCGCGGCGTAGAGGAAGGTCGTCGAGTGACCGATCCCGCCGCTGATGATCAGAGGAACCCCCTGTTCAGCCGCGATTTTACAGGCAGCATCAATCGCGGGTATCACCGCGTTACCCGCCAGAATCACCAGATCAACGGGCTGGTTGTCCTGATAGTCGTCCTGAGCAAGCCACGCCCCAACGGTATTCACGGCGTCGAGGGTTGTGCCAGGCAGACAGGGGAAAAGTGCCATTGTCATCGTTACCTCCTTACAGCATTAATCTTTAGAGTACTTCACACAACGGGGTTGAAAAGGAGATCACTCTGAAAGCCGAGGTGCTCATTACACTGCATATTTGTCATTTTGATGAAATAACCAGAAACATCCAAAAACAATTGGGTTGCACCCTGGGTTTGTGCTTTTGATTATCTGCCCTTCAACACATCCTGCCACAACAGCGTGCTGAAAAAGCACCAGTTGCTGCTTAATCCATCGTGATCTGACCCGTTTTAGTTCTGGCTGACTTGCCAAACGTAACATCCAACCCTAAGTTGCTTAACAATTTCACAACCATTACACACCGACAGGTTGCACCTGAAGCGCGCCAGGTAACACCTCTATTATCATCCACGTGGCGGAGTTTTGAGTCATGACACAACATGAGAGCACGACAACGGTATTGCGGAAAAACAAAAAGGTATTAATTGCCAGTCTTACGGGAAGTTCTATTGAATGGTTTGATTATTTTCTCTATGGCACCGCTGCCGCGCTGGTGTTTAACAAGATTTTCTTTCCGATGGTCGACCCGGTAATCGGGCTGATCCTCTCCTATCTCTCCTTCTCGTTGACCTTCTTTATTCGCCCCATTGGCGGCGTTCTCTTTGCACATATCGGGGATCGTATCGGTCGCAAAAAAACGCTTGTCCTCACCCTTTCATTGATGGGAGGTGCAACCGTGATGATTGGCCTGCTGCCCACCTACGACATGATCGGGATGTGGGCGCCCGCGTTGCTGATCCTGATGCGTATTATTCAGGGGATGGGTATCGGCGGTGAATGGGGTGGCGCGCTGCTGCTGGCTTACGAGTATGCGCCAGAAAAACGCAAAGGCTTCTTCGGCAGTATTCCGCAGGCGGGCGTTACCATCGGCATGTTGATGGCGACATTTATCGTCTCGCTAATGACGCTGTTCAGCGAAGAGGATTTTCTCTCCTGGGGCTGGCGCATTCCGTTCCTGCTCAGTTCCGTGCTGGTAATATTGGGGCTGTGGATCCGGAAAGATATTGACGAAACGCCTGATTTCCAGAAAGTGAAAAAATCCGGCCAGGTTGCGAAAGCCCCGCTGCGCGACACCATAAAACACCACTGGCGTGAAGTGCTAATTGCCGCCGGGCTTAAGGTTGTGGAGACAGCACCGTTCTATATTTTCTCCACGTTTGTGGTGAGCTACGCCACTACCACCCTGACCTATCAGAAATCCCAGGCGCTGGAGGCAGTAACTCTTGGCGCACTGGTCGCCACTATCATGATCCCGCTGATGGGGCTGCTCTCCGACAGGGTTGGCCGCCAGCGTATGTACGCCGTCAGTGTCTTCGTGCTCGGCCTGTTTATCGTGCCCTGGTTTATGCTGCTGAATACCGGTACCACCTGGGGAATTGTGCTCGCGACCGTTATCGCTTTTGGCGTACTGTGGGCACCGGTGACGGCAGTTCTCGGCACGCTCTGCTCTGAAATTTTCAGTGCCAACGTTCGCTACACCGGTATCACGCTGGGTTATCAACTTGGGGCCGCGCTGGCGGGCGGAACGGCACCGCTAATAGCTACCGGACTGCTGGCGAAATACGACGGCGACTGGGTACCCGTGGCCTGGTATCTGGGCGTGACGGTCGCTATCTCCCTCATTGCAATTTTTTGTGCCAGCCGCATCAACCGTGAACGCCACCTTCAGGCGCAGCCGGAACAGCGATAATATTATTGCGGCTCCGTTCGCGAGCCGCACTTTTTCTTCATCATTCCCTCCACATTTGATTAACATACAATATTCGTATTCACTTGAATTATGATTTGCGTCAGCCGTAGAATCATTAGCCCGCTCACAATTCAACATTTTGAAAGGTAAACCCCGTTATGCGCCTGCCCCAACGCGATCCTTATGCTCCTCGCGAGTGGCAGCCACACGAGAAACCCGCTCTGCTGGGTTCCCCTTCCACCCCGGAACATCCAACGTCGAAACGGATCGCCTATGGCGTGGTCGGCCTGCTGGTGTGTCTGACCGGGGCGCTGGGTAACGCGGTCGTCACCGCCAATCTGCAAAATCTGCAAGGCACCTTCGGCGCCTGGTCGACTGAAATCGCCTGGCTGCCTGCCGTCTATGTCATGACCAACGTCTCCATCAACCTGCTGCTGGTAAAGTTTCGCCAGCAGTACGGTTTGCGCGCGTTTACGGAAGGCTTCCTGGTGCTGTATGTGCTGGTCACCTTTTTTCACCTGTTTGTGAACGATCTCAGCTCGGCGCTGATGGTACGGGCGGCACACGGGATGGTCGCCGCCGCGCTCAGCTCGCTCGGCATTTATTACCAGATACAGGCCTGGCCCGCGAAGCACCGACTGAAGGCGCTGACCATCGGCATTACCGGTTCGTCGCTGGCGATACCGCTGGCGCGGCTGTTCTCCACCGAGCTGTTGCAGCTTGATGAGTGGCGTGGGCTGTACTTCTTCGAGCTGGGTTTGGCCCTGATCTCACTGGCCTGCGTGATGGTGCTGAAACTGCCCCCGGGCGATCGACGCAAAGTTTTCGAGAAGAAAGATTTCATCACCTTCTTTTTGCTTGCGCCCGGTATGGCGCTGTTGTGCGCGGTTCTGTCGCTAGGGCGTCTGGAATGGTGGTTTGAAACACCGTGGATCGGCTGGGCGTTGGCTCTCTCGCTGGTGCTAATTGTCTGTGCAATCGTTTTTGAACATAACCGCAGCAACCCGCTGCTCAATACCCGCTGGCTGTCCAGCGGCAGCATCGTACGCCTGGGGTTGATTATGCTGCTGATCCGCATCGTACTGGCGGAACAGAACACCGGCGTCATCGGCTGGCTGCAATATGCGGGCCTACAGAATGAACAGATGACCCATCTGGCGTGGTCTATTTTCGCCGGAATCGTCTGCGGTATCGTCACCAGCTGTCTGACGATCAAACCCACTAAGCTGGCCTGGCCGATTATCACCTCGCTGGCGCTGATGATTGTTGCTTCGCTGCTGGACAGCCAGTCCAACAACCTGACCCGGCCGGATCAACTGATGTTCAGCCAGTTCCTGCTTGGTTTCGGCAGCGCTTTCTTCCTCGCCCCTGCGATGCTGGCCGCCATTGGCGGGGTGATCGCCGATCCACGCAATCTGGTCAGCTTTTCCGTAATGTTTGGCATGAGTCAGAACCTTGGTGGCCTGCTGGGTTCTGCAATCCTTGGTACCTTCCAGACCTGGCGCGAGAAGTACCATTCCAGCCTGCTGGCTGACCAGCTCACCACCCTCAACCCGCTGGTGAACGAACGCATTCAGCTTTACACCCAGATGTATAAAAGCCTGGTTGGCGACAGTTCCCTGTTGGGAACCCAGGCCATTATTCAGCTTCAGACGGTGACGACGCTTGAGGCAAACATTCTGGCTTACAACGATACTTATCTCCTGACGGCGAGCATTGCCACAGCCACGCTGGTCTGGATTTTATGGCGCTTGCTGCGCCTGCGCATCACCGCCCGTATGGCCCTTAAGAACGCCACTGGCAATAAGTAATGACTATTTTTCAGGAGAAGTTATGAGTCAGCAGGATGCCGCCAAAGAGCAGGCCAACACCCGCAAAAATGTACGCGTCGTTTCCATTTTCACCGCCGCGGCTATCGGCATTGTCGGGGTGCTGGTGATCCTTTATGCCTGGCAGTTGCCCCCGTTCACGCGTCATACCCAGTTTACTGATAACGCCTACGTGCGCGGCCAGACCACGTTCATCAGTCCGCAAGTCAACGGCTACATTACTGAGGTCCATGTTCAGGATTTTGTGCAGGTTAAAAAAGGCGACCTGCTGTTGCAGATTGATGACCGGATCTATCGCCAGCGCGTCCATCAGGCCGAGGCGCAGCTGGCAATGAAAATTGCTGCGCTGAACAACAACCTGCAACAGCGTAAAAGCGCGGAAGCGGTGATTGCCAAAAACGAAGCGGCACTGAAAAACGCCCGTGCCCAAAGTCTGAAAACCCAGGCGGATCTGAAACGCGTGAAGGATCTGACCGCAGACGGCTCCCTGTCCATTCGCGAGCGCGATGCGGCGCTGGCCAGTGCCGCCCAGGGGAGCGCCGATATCGACCAGGCGAAAGCAACGCTTGAGATGTCGCGCCAGGATCTACAAACGGTTATCGTCAATCGCGCTTCGCTGGAAGCGGACGTTCAAAATGCGAAAGCCGCGCTGGAGCTTGCGCAGATCGATCTGCAAAACACCCGCATTGTCGCGCCGCGTGACGGTCAGCTCGGGCAGATTGCGGTGCGTCTGGGAGCGTACGTCACCGCCGGGACGCACCTTACCACGCTGGTCCCGCCGCAGCACTGGGTGATCGCCAATATCAAAGAGACGCAGCTGGCGAATTTACGCGTCGGACAGCCGGTGAAATTCACCGTCGATGCGTTAAACGATAAAGCCTATCAGGGCCGCGTGGAGAGCATATCCCCGGCCACAGGCGTCGAGTTCAGCGCTATCACCCCGGATAACGCCACGGGCAACTTTGTTAAAATCGCCCAGCGCATCCCGGTACGCATTGAGGTACTCGGTGAGCCGGAGGCGTACCGGCTGCTGCGCCCTGGCATGTCGGTGCAGGTCACCATCGACACGCGGGAGGCGAAACAATGACGCTTCGCCCGATAGCCGGCCTGCTGATGATGGCTATCCTTGCGGGTTGCCAGTCGGTTGACGTTGAGCCCGCCAAATCGTCCCTGCACATCCCGGCCCAGTGGCGCGCGACGTCGGGGCCAACCAGCCCGACAGAGCAGCTCTGGTGGCGTAATTTCCACGACAGCAATCTGAATCACTATGTGGATCAGGCGCTGAAGAACAACAGCGACGTGCTGATTGCCCGCGAGCGGATTAATGAGTATCAGGCCCGGGTATACGCCGCCGACGGCAGCCTGTTCCCGTCGCTTGACGCGGGCGTGACCGGGACGCGCGCGCGCTCGCAGTCCGCCGCCACAGGCCTTCCGGTATACGGTACGTTGTACAAAGGCAGCCTGACCGCCAGCTACGACGTGGATATCTGGGGGGTAAACCGCAGCACCTCCCGTGCCGCCGAAGCGTCGCTGGAGGCACAAAAGGCGGCGGCCGCGGCGGCAGATCTCACGGTCGCATCGTCGGTGGCCTCCGGATACGTCACTCTCCTGTCGCTGGATGAACAGCTTCGCGTTACCCAGTCCACGCTGAAATCGCGTGAAGAGGCGTTCAACCTTGCTAAACGACAGTTTGAGACGGGATACAGCTCTCGCCTTGAGCTGATGCAATCGGATTCTGAGCTGCGCGCCACCCGCGCTCAGGTTCCACTGCTTCAGCACCAGATTGCGCAGCAGGAGAATGCGCTTAGCCTGCTGCTGGGCAGCAACCCGGGTAACGTTGCGCGCGGTGAAAGCTTTGATGCCCTGACGCCGCTGAAACTGCCCTCCCAACTGCCGTCGACGTTACTGAACCGGCGTCCGGATATCGTCCAGGCTGAACGTCAGCTGATTGCGGCGGACGCGACGCTGGCGGCATCGCGTGCCAGCCTGCTGCCGTCGATCAACCTCACGGCCACAGGATCGGTGCAGGATCGCACGCTGTCGGGATTGCTGGATAACCCCCTCCAGCTCTGGAGCGTGGGCGGCAGTATTCTTGCGCCGCTGCTGAACCGACAGACGCTGAATGCACAGGTGGATATCTCCCAGTCTCAGCGTAATCAGGCGTTGTACAGCTACGAAAAAACCGTACGTAATGCGTTTGCCGAGGTGAATGACAGCCTTGATGCCATCACCCGTTATCAGGAACAGCTTAACGAGCTGCTGGCTCAGCAGGCGGTCGCGCAGGAGACGCTGCGGATAGCGCAAAACCGCTACCGCAACGGGTACTCTTCTTATCTGGATGTGCTCGATGCACAGCGCACGCTGTTCTCGGTGCAGACCAGCGTGGTACAGGTGAAAAACAACCTGCTGCTGGCGCAAATTGATTTGTATAAAGCGCTGGGCGGCGGTTGGGTCAGTGCGTGAAAACATGCCGGGTGGCGGCTACGCCTTACCCGGCCTACATTTCGCCTCTGGCGATACCCCCATGGCGCGCGCCCTGCCGCCGGATGGAAAGCTGATTACGCTTGAAGCGGACCCGAAACATGCCGCTGTTGCACGCCAGAACATTCACCTTGCGGGACTCAGCGATCGTATCGAACTGATTGCAGGCCCGGCGCTAAAGTCGCTCGAGAATTTCGGTGACGTCCCGCCCTTTGACCTGATCTTTATTGATGCCGATAAGCCAAACAATCCCGGCTACCTGGAGTGGGCGCTGCACTACTCCCGTCCCGGCACGGTCATAATCGGCGATAACGTGGTGCGCGACGGCGAGGTGGTTAACGGGCAAAGCGACGATGCACGCGTGCAGGGGGTACGGAAGTTTATCGAGATGACTGGAGATAACCCACGCTTAACCGCCACCGCGCTGCAAACGGTGGGCGTTAAGGGGTGGGATGGGTTTACGCTAGCGATGGTGGAACGATAAAAAAGCCGGGTGGCGGCTACGCCTTACCCGGCCTGCATGTTCTCCCGTAGGCCCGGTAAGCGCAGCGCCACCGGGCAATGATTTTAGCCGGAGATCTGCTCCATCGCCTGCAAGATACGCTTATCCGAAATGGGATACGGCGTACCGAGCTGCTGGGCGAAGAAGCTGACGCGCAGCTCCTCGATCATCCAGCGGATCTCCCGCACGTCGTCATCATCGCGACGCGCTGGCGGCAGTTTGTTGAGCCACTGCTGCCACGCCTGCTGCACGTTTTCGACTTTCAGCATCTGCGCTCGATCGCGATGCGGATCGACCGCCATTTTCTCCAGACGCTTCTCAATCGCCTGCAAATAACGCAGCGTATCACCCAGACGCTTAAAGCCGTTGCCGGTGACAAAGCCGCGATACACCAGCCCCGCCATCTGCGCCTTCACGTCCGACAGACCCAGGGCCATGGTCATATCCACCCGCCCCTTCAGCCGCTTGTTGATATTGAACACGGCGGTGAGGATCTGCTCGACCTGTTTGGCAATCTCCACCACGGTGTCGTTCAGCTCCGCGCGCACCTTTTCATGAAGCTGAGCAAAGCCCTCTTCCGTCCAGACCGGACCGCCCGCCTCGTGGATCAGTTTGTCCACACCGCAGGAGATGCAGTCGTCGATCAGATCCAGCACCTTACCGTACGGGTTAAAGTAGAGCCCCAGCTTGGCTTTGTTCGGCAGCTTCTCGTGCAGATACTTAATCGGCGACGGGATGTTAAGCAGCAGCAGGCGACGCAGCCCGCGCCACATCATCTGCTGTTGCTCCTGCGGATTGTCAAAGAGCTTAATCGCCACACTGTCGCGCTCATCCACCAGCGCGGGCCAGGCTTTCACCTTGTAGTTCCCGCGCTTCTGCTCATAGCTTTCCGGAAGCTGACCAAAGCTCCAGATGTGCAGCCCGCTCTGCTCAATACCGTCATCGGCCACCGCAGAGAGCGTCTCCTGGACTTTACCTTTCAGCGCTTCTTTCAGCTCCGTCAGAGAACGGCCTTCGAGCAGCTTTTTGTTTTTATCGTCCACTACGCGGAATGTGATTTTCAGGTGATCGGGCACCTGATCCCAGTTCCAGTCGTCGCGGTCAATGGTGGTCCCGGTCATGCGTCGGAACTCACGCTCCAGTGCGTCCAGCAGCGGCAGTTCCAGCGGCGTGACGCGGCCTAAAAACGCTTCGGCGTAGTTCGGCGCCGGTACAAAGTTGCGCCGCACTGGTTTAGGCAGGGATTTGATTAATGCAATGACCAGTTCGCGGCGCAGGCCGGGAATTTGCCACTCAAACCCGCTATCATCCACCTGGTTTAACAGCGGCAGCGGAATGTGCACCGTCACGCCATCGGCATCCGCGCCCGGCTCAAACTGATAGGTCAGACGCAGCTTCAGGTTGCCCTGATGCCAGAAGTTCGGGTAGTCGAGCTTGCTGACCGACTCCGCGCCCTCTTTGATCAGCATGCTCTTTTCAAAGTTGAGCAGGTCCGGGGTCTCTTTGCTGGCTTTCTTCCACCAGCTGTCGAAATGGCGCGCCGAGATCACATCGTGGCTGATGCGCTGGTCGTAAAACTCAAACAGCGTCTCGTCGTCCACCAGAATGTCGCGGCGGCGGGACTTGTGCTCAAGCTCTTCCACCTCGGCGCGCAGCTTGAGGTTTTCGCGGAAGAACGCATGGCGCGTCTGCCAGTCGCCTTCCACCAGCGCATGGCGGATAAACAGCTCGCGACTCAGCGCCGGGTCAATCTGGCTGTAGTTAACCTTACGCGCTGCAACCACCGGCAGGCCGTAAACGGTGACTTTTTCCGTCGCCATCACTGCGCCCTGCCCGCGCTCCCAGTGCGGCTCGCTGTACGAGCGTTTCAGCAGGTGCTGCGCCACCGGCTCAACCCACTCTGGATCGATACGCGCGGCGATACGCCCCCACAGACGGCTGGTTTCCACCAGCTCGGCGACCATGGTCCACTTCGGCGGCTTCTTGAACAAACCGGAGCCCGGGAAGATGGAGAAACGCGCGTTGCGTGCGCCGGTAAATTCCTGTTTATCCGCATCCTTCATCCCGATATGGGACAGCAGGCCGGTCAACAGGGCAATATGAATTTCGCGGTACTCCGCCGGTTCACTGTTCACCGGGATGCCCAGCTCTTTCACCACCTGGCGCAGTTGGGTGTAGATATCCTGCCACTCGCGCACGCGCAGGTAGTTGAGGAAATCCACCCGGCACTGACGGCGGAACTGATTCGAAGAGAGCGCTTTTTGCTGCTCGCCGAGGTAGTTCCACAGGTTTACGAATGCGAGGAAATCGGACTCTTTATCGTGGAAGCGACGGTGTTTTTCATCCGACGCCTGCTGTTTGTCCATCGGACGCTCGCGCGGATCCTGAATGGAGAGCGCCGAGGTGATGATCATCGCCTCGCGCACGCAGCCGTGTTTTTGCGCCTCCAGCACCATGCGCGCCAGACGCGGGTCGACCGGCAGCTGGCTAAGCTGGCGGCCCAACGGCGTTAGCTTGTAGGCCGTCGCCTGCTCGTCGGTGGTAATGGCACCCAGCTCTTCCAGCAGCCGCACCCCGTCCTGAATATTGCGCTTATCCGGCGCTTCCACAAACGGGAAGGCGGCGATATCGCCCAGCCCCAGCGCGGTCATTTGCAGGATAACGGATGCCAGGTTGGTTCGCAGGATCTCCGGATCGGTAAACTCCGGGCGCGACAGGAAATCGTCTTCCGAATAGAGACGAATACAGATCCCTTCCGACACGCGGCCGCAGCGGCCCTTACGCTGATTAGCTGACGCCTGCGAAACCGGCTCGATCGGCAGACGCTGAACTTTGGTTCGGTAGCTGTAGCGGCTGATGCGCGCCGTACCCGGGTCGATCACGTATTTAATGCCCGGTACGGTCAGCGAGGTTTCGGCCACGTTGGTCGCCAGCACGATGCGGCGCCCGCTGTGCGGCTGGAACACGCGGTTCTGCTCGCTGTTGGACAGGCGCGCGTACAGCGGCAGGATCTCGGTATGGCGCAGATCGCGCTTGCTGAGCGCATCGGCGGTATCGCGGATCTCACGCTCGCCGCTCATGAAGATCAGAATGTCGCCAGAACTCTCGTTGCCCAGCTCGTCGACGGCATCGAAGATGGCCTGAAGCTGGTCGCGCTCGGTATCGTCCGCCTCTTCAACAATCGGGCGATAGCGCACTTCAACCGGGTAGGTTCGGCCTGAGACTTCAATGATCGGCGCATTATTGAAATGTTTTGAGAAGCGCTCCGGGTCGATGGTCGCGGAGGTGATGATGATTTTCAGATCCGGACGCCGGGGCAGCAGCTCTTTCAGGTAGCCGAGCAGGAAGTCGATGTTCAGGCTGCGCTCGTGCGCTTCATCGATGATAATGGTGTCGTACTGCATCAGCAGACGATCCTGCTGGATTTCCGCCAGCAGGATACCGTCGGTCATCAGCTTAACCATGGTGTTATCGCTGACGTGGTCGCTGAATCGCACCTTGTAGCCGATGCAGCCGCCCGGCTCCGTTTGCAGCTCGTCGGCAATACGGTTCGCCACGGTGCGCGCCGCCAGACGACGCGGCTGGGTGTGACCGATCAACCCTTTCACCCCGCGGCCTAATTCCATGCAGATCTTCGGCAGCTGAGTGGTTTTACCTGAACCGGTTTCCCCCGCGACGATCACCACCTGGTGGTCGCGCACGGCCTCAAGAATGTCCTGTTTTTTCTGGCTGACGGGCAGGTTTTCCGGATAGGTAATCTCCGGGCGTGCGGCTTTACGCAGCACAACTTTCCCTGCCGCCTGTTCAATCTCTTTGGCCATCTCCTGGTAAATGGCCTGTTGTGCATCAGGATTTTTAACCTTCTTAACGCCGTGCAGACGGCGCGCAAACCGCTGTTTATCGCGCAGCATCAGCGAATCAAGCTGTTGCATCAGCAACGGGAAGGATAATTTCTGTTGTTCTGTCATAGCGTTAACGGGCAGTGCACTGCCGGATAAAATCTCTTTTTAATGATTGCTATAGAGTACCACATCAGTGCTTTTCGCGCCTTATTCAAAAAATTCGAACATAGGCTTCGATATATTGCGCTATCCCTGTGGCAGGATTGTGAATAAAGTGTCAACAAGCAACGGGGCAACCCCCTCAATCAAATACAAAACAGGAAATTCCCATGAGCAAAGTATTAGTGTTGAAATCCAGTATTCTGGCAGGGTATTCACAGTCTGGTCAGCTGGCTGACTATTTCGTTGAACAGTGGCGTGAACAGCACAGCGCGGATGAAATCACCGTGCGTGACCTGGCGGCAAACCCGATTCCTGTGCTGGACGGCGAGCTGGTTGGCGCGCTGCGTCCGAGCGATGCGCCTCTCACCCCACGTCAGCAGGAAGCCCTGGCGCTCTCCGACGAGCTGATTGCTGAGTTGCAGGCCCACGACGTTATCGTGATCAACGCTCCAATGTATAACTTCAACATTCCTACGCAGCTGAAGAACTACTTCGACCTGGTGGCGCGCGCTGGCGTAACCTTCCGTTACACCGAGAACGGCCCGGAAGGTCTGGTGAAAGGTAAACGCGCTATCGTCCTGACCAGCCGCGGCGGTATTCACAAAGATACCCCTACCGATCTGGTCGCACCGTACATGACGCTGTTCCTGGGCTTCATCGGCATTACCGACGTGAACTTCGTGTTCGCTGAAGGTATCGCTTACGGCCCGGAAGTAGCCACCAAAGCGCAGACCGACGCGAAAGCCGCTATCGACAGCCTGGTCGCAGCCTAAATTTTCCCCCTCTCACCGCCCGGTGGGAGGGTTTTTCTTTCCCCCGTATTTCGTTATCATCCGCACCCACTCTCCAGCCCGGCGGCCTGATGTCTGTCATTATCGATACGTTTATTGCACCACCCTGTCACGACGACATTGAGATCCTCTGGCAGGACGAGCATCTGCTGCTGATCAACAAACCCTCAGGTCTGCTCAGCCTGTCCGGGAAAAATCCGCAAAACCGCGATTCCGTCCACCACCGTCTGGTGCAAACCTTTCCCGGCTGCACGCTGGTGCATCGTCTTGATTTTGGCACTTCGGGTCTGATGGTGATTGCACGTAACAAAGCGATTAACGCCGCGCTTTGCCACCAGTTCAGCCAGCGCGCCGTGACCAAGGTTTACACCGCCCTGTTGTGCGGACATGTGGAACAGGACGAAGGGACCGTGGATGCCCCGATTACCAAAGATCCGGCGCTGTTTCCGCTGATGACGATCTGTGCCCGCACCGGTAAGCCCGCTCGCTCCCGCTATCGGGTGATGGAACGTATTTACCAGGATACGACAATGCCGTTGACGCGGGTTGAGCTTACCCCGGAGACCGGGCGCACCCACCAGCTGCGCATTCACTGCCAGCAGTTAGGCCACCCTATTTTGGGGTGCGATCTGTATGGGGGTCTGGAATGGCCGGGGGCGGAAGAAACGCCCCGGCTGATGCTGCATGCAAGCGTTCTGAGTTTTATTCATCCGCTGAGCGGCGAGACCATGAATGCCCGTCACGCCGCGCCATTCTGAACGAGGTTTACCACATTAAATCGTCAGGGATTTTGAAGTCTGCGTACGGATCGTCTTCGTCCTGCTCTTCCTGACTCAGCGCGCTGTTAAGCACAATGCTGTCAGCATCGCGCTGGGCAATTTTATCCGCCACCACCGCCGGGATAATCGCGTAATCACAGTCGCCATTCGCGTTAATCACCAGTCGGGCAATCGCCAGGCGACCGTTGATCAGCTGGGTTTGCGTCTGCTTATCGACGTCGATTTTTTTGATCAGGCTGCCATCGGTAAAGTTAAAGGTAATGTTGCCCTTCGCCACGGTGATGCGGTTCATCTCAATCAGCTGCTTCACCTGCGCCCTGAACTCTTTTGCCAGCACCGCCTGTTTTTGCTGTTCGCTCAGCTGCTTATCACGCTCCAGCTGGGCTTTCTTATTCTCTTCAACAGCCTCTCTCGCCTCGCGAGCCTGGACGCGGGATTTTTTCGCCGTGCGCTGAACCTTCGCCATCTTTTTACTGCTGACTAAGCCCGCTTTCAGCATCTGCTCTTGTAGGGTGAGTTTTGTCATGATCGTTTAAACCGGTTGGAAATGTCGGGGGATTATACCTGAATCGCGCAGTTCATGAAGAACCCTCATGACGCAGTGAAATTAAGTCACTTCCCCTGCGCCAGTGGCTCAGGCATAAATTATGCATTGATAACGTTTAGGCAACATGAACTTAGGATGCATAACCAAATGAGTCAGGCTTTCACATTTACCCTTAAGCGCAGTTGCTTTGATGAAAATTATAACCCGTCAGAAAACACGCGTACCACCACCAACTTCGCCAACCTGGCGCGTGGCGAGAAGCGTCAGGAGAACCTGCGCAATACGCTGGTGATGATCCACAACCGCTTTAACGCGCTGGCGAGCTGGGATAACCCGAAAGCCGACCGCTATGCCGTCGAGCTGGAGATTATTTCAGTCGATATGAATATCGGCGGCGATTTTACTTTCCCGGCCATCGAAATTCTGCAAACGACGATCGTGGATAAAAAGACCCACGAGCGCATCGAAGGCATCGTCGGGAATAACTTCTCATCCTATGTTCGTGACTATGATTTCAGCGTCCTGCTGCTGGAGCATAATAAAGATCAGCCCCGTTTTACCCTCCCCGAGAATTTTGGCGAGCTGCACGGCAATATCTTTAAAAGCTTCATTCATTCTGCGGAATATCAGGCGAACTTTAAAAAAGCGCCGGTGATCTGCCTGAGCGTCTCCAGCAAAGACACCTATCGTCGTACCGGTAACCACCACCCGGTGCTGGGGTATGAGTACCAGCCGGACGGCGAGTCGCTAACGGAACAGTACTTCGCGAAGATGGGCCTCAAGGTTCGCTATTTCATGCCGGAAAACAGCGTCGCGCCATTTGCCTTCTTCTTCACCGGCGATTTACTGCGTGATTACACCAATCTGGAACTGATCGGCACCATCAGCACCATGGAGACGTTCCAGAAGATCTATCGACCAGAAATTTACAATGCCAATTCCGCTGCGGGACAGTGCTATCAGCCCGACCTGAATCAGCAGGATCACTCATTAACAAAAATCGTTTATGACCGTGAAGAGCGCAGCCGGCTGGCCATTGAACAGGGTAAATATACCGAAGAGCGGTTCATCAAACCCTATAAAACCCTTCTTGAGCAGTGGTCTCATCACTTCACGCTTTAATTTAATACGAATAAAAGGTTCTTCTTATGAAAACATTGCTCCCGACATCGACGGCTGGCAGCCTGCCGAAACCCACCTGGCTTGCGCAGCCGGAAACGCTCTGGTCGCCGTGGAAACTCCAGGATGAGGAATTACTGGCAGGGAAACAGGATGCGCTGCGTTTGTCTCTGGATGAACAGATTCGCGCCGGGATTGATATCGTCAGCGACGGGGAACAAACCCGCCAGCATTTCGTCACCACCTTTATTGAACATCTCAGCGGCGTGGATTTTGAAAATCGTCAGACGGTGCGGATCCGTAACCGTTACGATGCCAGCGTGCCGACCGTGGTAGACGCGGTGGCGCGCCAGAAACCGGTGTTTGTAGACGACGCGAAATACCTTCGCCAGCTGACGGACAAGCCGATCAAGTGGGCGCTGCCTGGCCCGATGACCATGATCGACACGCTATACGATGCTCACTATAAAAGCCGCGAAAAGCTGGCCTGGGAGTTCGCAAAAATTCTCAATCAGGAAGCCCGCGAGCTGGAAGCGGCCGGCGTTGACATTATTCAGTTCGACGAACCTGCTTTTAACGTCTTTTTCGACGAAGTGAATGACTGGGGCATCGCCGCGCTGGAGCGCGCCATTGAAGGGCTGAAATGCGAAACCGCAGTACATATCTGCTACGGGTACGGCATCAAAGCCAATACGGACTGGAAAAAAACGCTCGGCTCCGAGTGGCGCCAGTATGAAGAGGCGTTTCCAAAGTTGCAGACCTCAAAGATCGATATCATCTCGCTGGAGTGCCAGAACTCGCGCGTGCCGATGGATCTGCTGGAGCTGATCCGCGGTAAAAAAGTGATGGTCGGGGCAATTGATGTTGCCACCCAGACCATCGAAACGCCGGAAGAGGTTGCCGATACGCTACGCAAGGCGTTGCAGTTTGTGGATGCAGACAAGCTCTATCCGTCCACCAACTGCGGCATGGCTCCCCTTTCCCGCCAGGTCGCCAACGGTAAGCTGAAGGCATTAAGCGCCGGGACTGACATTATCCGTCGCGAGCTTGCCCGCTAACCTTCAGGTTTGCCAGTACAGCGGCGTACCGAACCGCTCAATATAGTAGTCAATCACCGCCCTGACGTTCAGGGGCGGATGACGCGCGTTCGGGTAAATCGCCGCAATCGTCAGTGGCTCCGTATTAATTGAACACTCCATTTCCGGCAGCAGTGCCACCAGCTCACCGCTTTTGAGCCGTTCGCTCACCATCCAGTCCGGGAAAAGCACAACGCCCATGCCGCCCAGCGCCGCAATCAGGAGCGTTTCCGCGTTATTGGAAGTCATCAGCGGTACGATGGGATAGTGAACCCAGGCCTCGCCCGGCTGCCGGATCAGCCAGCGGTTAGGCCCGGACGAACCGCGGTAAACCAGACAGTGGTGACGACTGAGATCGTCCGGCCCGTCGGGCGCGCCATGTTTTTGCAGATAGTCCGGCGAGGCCGCCAGATGGTAGAACTGCTGACCGAACACCCGGGCGTGAAACGAGGAGTCCGTCAGCGCGCCGATGCGGAAGATAACATCCGCGGCGTCGCGGTGCGGATCGATAAAATCGTCGGTGAGGGTCAGTTCAATGGAGAGACGAGGATAACGCGCCAGAAGCCCCGGCAGGCCCGGCGCGATGTGCCGTTGTCCGAAAAAGACCGGGCCATTGATACGCAGCGTGCCCGACGGCTCGCGGGCGCGTTCATCCAGCTCGCGTCGCGCATCCTCCAGATTTCCGGCCATCGCCCGGGCATAGCGCACAAAAAGATGCCCGCTCTCTGTGGGCATAATCGCCCGCGTGTTGCGGTAGAAAAGCTGTTGCCCGAGGGCGTCCTCAAGCTGGTGGATCATGCGGGAAACCTGCGACGCAGAAATCCCTTCCCGCCTCGCCACCACGGAAAAATTCTGCGTTTCATAAACGTCGATGAAGATCAGCAGCGCGCGAACGCTTATATGTCCGGCATCCATCATTAATGCATTTCCTGCACAGGTGTTTCCTGCATTATGGCATTTTTCTCAATGATGTTCAGACGTAATCTTCTCCGCCTGGAAAAAGGAGAAAAAGCGTTATGCACATTATTTTAATTTTACTGGTGATTGCCGGCGGCATGGGGCTGTCCGTGGAAGCCGGGCTGCTGGGGCCGCTGGGCGCGGAGGTGGGCGACCTGTGGGCGGCGTTCAGCATATTTAGCGTGGGAACCGGGCTGACGTTTCTGCTGATGCTGTTTTTCAGCCCCCGCAACAGTCCCTCATTTTTTGCGCAGCCGTCATGGCACCTGCTGGGCGGCGTGCTCGGCCCGGTCTACGTCATCATTCTCACCATTGCCACGCCAGCGATCGGTATTGCTATGACGATGATCGGCATTCTGGCAGGCCAGGTCTTTAAAAGCCTGATTATTGACCACTATGGCCTGCTGGGTACGCCGCACCGCAGGATCGATACAAAACGCATTATTGCGCTGGGATTTATCATCGCCGCGCTCATTCTCGTGGCGCAGGGGTAACGTTATGACAGTGATTATGATTATTCTGGCGGTGATTGGCGGCGCGACACTGAGCATTCAGGCTGCCATTAACGGGCAATTAGGCAGCAGCGTGGGGGTATTCAAAAGCGCGTTTCTGACCTTTTCCGTCGGCGCGCTGGTAACCGCCCTGCTCATTTTCTTTTTTGAGCCGAAACAGGCGGTCAGCCTGATGGATGTGCCCAAGTGGCAGCTTCTGGGCGCCCTGTGCGGCGTCCCTTATATCGTGATTATGGTGCTCGCGGTGCAGCGTATCGGCACCGCCGTTGCCACGGTAGCGGTGATCCTGGGTCAGCTGGCCATGAGCATGCTGATTGATAACTTTGGCTGGCTGAACAATGAAGCCATTCCGTTTTCAGCGAGCCGTTTCGGGGCCGTGGTCTGCCTGAGTATCGCGCTCTTCTTCATCTACTCAAGCAGTAAACCTCAGCCCGAAGAGGATTAACCGCCCTCTTTGCGGGTAAAGAACAGCGTCACCGTGGCGACGGTGACGCCAAATTTCTTCAACTCGGTTTTATTGAACAGACGGGTGCTGTCCTGCAAATACATCCAGTCATCAAAGTTCAGCAGCCAGGTTTTGCCGTCCGCCTTCACGTTCATGCTGTAGCGCCAGTTAAGGGCGTTGCCCGAAACCTGACCTGTCGCGACACCTTCTATGTCACCCGCCGTGCCTTCGTAACGATCGTGGCCAATGCGGCGGATATGCCAGACGCGCTTTTGCTTCTCGCCGTCGTCATAGACAAAATGCTCGTTCAGCGTCAGCGTATCGCCGATAACATCTCCGGCGATCTCGACGTGAAAACGGCGGATCTGCTTACCGCCGCGGTCCTGCACCATCCCCCACGCCTCGGTTTTGCCCTGGAAGTAGTGGAAAATATCAAGCCTTGGCTGCTGCTGACGATACTCGGTCACTTCTGTGCTGCACCCGGCCACCAGCATTGTCAGTGTAAGCGCCATTAACAGGAATCGTTTCATTGTGGTCCTCCGATTAACTGCTGACGCAGTTCAGGATACTCGGTGCGGGGATCGAGCCAGATCGCCAGAAAGCGCGAGCTAAACGCTGCCGACTGGCGCGGCCCGAGGGGCGTAAATTTTTTCTGCGACGCCGTGGGGCGATACCAGAATTGCCCCTGACCGTTATTAACCACAAACGCGAGCTGCGCGCCGGGCGTGACGTCGGGCCAGAGCGCTTTTAGCATCCGCAGCCAGGCTTCACTCTGCGGCTCCTGCTGCAAAATGCCCTGCGCCTGCCACTGGTCGCGGGTCGCCTCGACCAGGTCGTCGCCATCGATATCCCGGGCATAGGTGATAATCAGCGCGTTATCGCTGTCTGTTCCTGTATAGCTGCCGTCGGGCGTCAGCAGCTGAGAGGTATAAACGGTAAACGGCCCCCAGGTGAGGGTGGCATCGCCTACCTTGCGCCAGCTCAGCCAGTCAGTCGCCTGCGCGTTACAGGCCATAACGGTTAGCGCGAGCGCGAGTAACAGATGTCTCATTGTTGTCTCCCCATCAGCAGGTGGAAAAACAGCATCAGCACCAGCCAGCCCGGGATCATCCAGCTGACGACGATAAAAGTCGGCTCCAGGAACGTGATGGCCCCCAGACGCTCGCCAAACAGGTAGGCCAGCGGCCCGCCCAGGGTCGCCAGCGCCGTCAGCAGCCAGCCCGGCAAGGTGGTCGTGCGGGTCAGTTGCGTCCAGACGGTGGCAAACATCAGCCACAGCGCCACCATCCATAGCGGCATCAGAGACGTGCCAGTGAATGAAATCAACCCCGTCAGCGCCCAGAGGGCGTCCAGCATCGCGCCCGACGCCGCCAGCACAAGGGCGTATACCCGGTGTGATGGCGGTAACAACAGCCAGGCAATCAGCGCCAGCGCGATCCAGATGACCAGCCCCTGCTCGCGAAACAGCACCACCAGCGTCCAGTAGAGATCAAACCCGATGGCCAGCAGAAAGACCTGCCCGTAGCGCTTCATACGCGTTCCGCAGTCAGTTGCACCACGCTGATGGTGCGGGCGTTAAACCCGGCTTCACAGTAGCCGAGGTAGTACAGCCACATCCTACGGAAACGGTCATCAAATCCGAGCTTTTCAATCTCCTGCCAGGCGTGAACGAAGCGCTGACGCCAGTGCGCCAGCGTGCGGGCGTAGTCCGGCCCCATATCGAAGAGGTTACGCACGACAAAATCGGTATGGCGGGTCATCAGTTCATTCATGGCGGTGATGCTGGGCAAAAAGCCGCCGGGGAAGATGTAGCGCTGAATAAAATCGACGCTTTTGCTGTAGTCGCGATAGCGCTGATCCTGAATGGTGATGGCCTGAATCGCCATCCGCCCGCCCGGACGCAGACGCGCCTGGCAGGTGCGGAAAAACGTTGGCAGGTAGCGTTGGCCGACGGCTTCAATCATCTCAACCGACACCAGCTTATCGTACACTCCGGTCAGATCGCGGTAGTCGCAGAGCAGCACCTCAACGCGATCCTGTAAACCTGCCCGCGCGATCCGCGCGGTGGCCCAGTGGTACTGCTCCTGCGATAGCGTGGTAGTTGTTACCCGGCAGCCATAATGACGGGCGGCATATTCCGCCATCGCCCCCCAGCCGGTACCAATTTCCAGCAGATGATCGTTTGCGGTGAGCGCCAGTTGGTCGCACAGCCTGGTCATTTTTGCCTGCTGAGCCGCTGCCAGATCCTGCTCTTCCCCGGTAAACAGCGCGCTGGAGTAAAGGAGTTGTTCATCAAGGAAATGGGCGTAAAAGGCGTTGCCCAAATCGTAATGGGCGGCAATATTTTCCCGTGCCTGCGCGCGGGAGTTGCGCCGCATCCAGTGCCGTAGCCGCTCTACCGGTTTCCCGAGCAGGCGAAACCCTTTTTCCAGTTGCCCGAGGATCTGGCTATTGCGCGCTATCAGCTCCAGCAGCGGCGTCAGGTGGGCCGTCTCCCAGTCGCCATCTATCCACGCTTGTGCCGCGGCGAGGCTGCCCCCGGTTAGAATGCGCCAGTAGACGCCCGGAGCGAGTACCTGCACCTCAGCGTGAAGCGCGGCGGAGGCGTCGCCGAACTGGAACGTCTGGGCGCCTTCACGCAGCGTCAGCGAGCCGCCGCGCAGCCCGTTCAGCAGGCGAAAAAGCAGCCATCGCGCGACGCGGACGTTGCGCGGGAAATCGGGTTCAAGCGCAAAGACGGGATCGGTCATGAGCGTTCACTCCTGCTTAGGGGATGGTTATGCAGCGGCACGCGCTTCAGCCACAGCCTGAGCGCCTGCCAGTAAATGGCGAAAACGGTTTTGAGGGTCATCAACGGGATCCGCGCCAGCAGCGACCGCAGCGCTGCGCGCGTCAGCGGCTCCCGGCGCAGCGTCAGAGTGGCATCAAACACCTTCGTCTCCTGATGGTTTTCGATATGCATGCGCAGCGTGCTGGCCGGACTGTTGAAGCGCCAGTGGTAGACCATGTCCATCGGATTAAAGGGCGAGACGTGAAACGCTTTTTCCGTCGGCGGGGCGTCCCGCCCCGCTACCGCGTAGTAGTGTCGTTCATTCCACGGCGTGTTGCGGACTTCGGCGAGAACCCAGCGCAGGGTGTCTTCCCTGTCAAAGCAGTAGTAAAAATTGACCGGGTTAAAATGAAAGCCGAAATAACGCAGCTGGGTTAGAAGCATGACCCGCCCCGCCGGGCGTTCGCCGGTCAGATTTTCCAGACGCTCAAGGACGCGCTCTTTGAGCGGCGTGCCCAGCGGGTAGTCCGCATCATAAAATGCCGCGGGCGCAACGCGGTTACGGCGCACACCGACGGAGGGCAGCGCGTCCAGCTCATCGAGATCGAGCCAGGCCATAAAGACGCTATAGGTAAAGTGGTGCGCTTTTGGCGAAAGACGGCGATGGCGCAATGTGCCGTGGTAAAGGCAGCTGTTCATCTCAGTTGCCCTCCCCGGCCGCGATGGCGTTTACCACATCCAGCGCACTGCGTACCCCATCTTCGTGGAAGCCGTTGTACCAGTACGCGCCGCAGAACCAGCTCCGCTGGCGACCGTTTATTTCTCCGCGTCGGGCCTGGGCTTGCCAGCTTTGCGGGTTAAAAAGCGGATGCTCATAGACAAAGCGGCGCAGCACATAGCGTTCTTCCACCGGCGTTTCCGGGTTGAGGGTGACGCAAAACAGCGGGCTACCCGGCGGCAGTCCCTGCAAGATATTCATGTTGTAGGTGACGCAGGCGCTGGCCCGATCCTGCTCGCTGAGGCGGTAGTTCCAGCTCGCCCACGCGCGCTTGCGCACCGGCAGCCAGCGCGGATCGCTGTGAAGCACCACCTCGTTACGCTGCCAGCCGATATCACCCAGCACCTCACGTTCAGCCTGCGTTGGGCTGGCGAGCATCGCCAGCGCCTGAGCGGAGTGGCAGGCGAAGATCACCTGATCAAAGTTATCTGTTACGCCCTCACGCGTTATATCAACCCCGCGATCGTGGCGAATAACCTGCTGCACCGGCGCATTGAGGTGCAGCGTCAGGCGATTGCCAAGCTTGTCCAGCATCGCGCGGATGTACTCCCGGGAGCCGCCCGGCACCACGTACCACTGCGGACGATGGGTAATGTCCAGCAGACCGTGGTTTTCAAAAAAGCGTAAAAAGAGCGGCAGCGGGAAGCGTTTCATCTCCTGGAGCGAGGATGACCAGATAGCCGCCCCCATTGGCAGAATGTAGTGACGCCCAAAAAAAGGCGTGAAGCGGTGCTGGTGCAGGAACGTCTCCAGCGTGGCGGACTCGCTGACGTCACCCCGGAGCGTCTGTCTCGCCAGCCGGTTAAAGCGCACGATCTCCTTCAGCAGCGTCCAGAAGGCAGGGTTTAACAGATTACGACGCTGGGCGAACAGCGACGTCAGCGTGTGGCCGTTGTACTCCAGCCCGCTCTGCGGGTTATGCACCGAAAAACTCATCTGCGTTTTTTGCCCGCTGATGCCCAGTTCGCTCAGCAGCCCCATGAAGCGCGGATAGGTGCGGTCGTTGTAGACAATAAAACCGGTGTCGATGGCAAAGTTGCCCTGCGGCGTGTCGACATCCACCGTTGCGGTATGACCGCCCGGCGTGGCCTGCGCTTCAAACAGCGTGACCTGATGATGTCCGGCGAGCCGCCAGGCACAGGTTAACCCGGCGATACCGCTGCCGATAATCGCGATCTTCATGGTCGCACCATCCTGCGCAGCAGTGCGCGCTGAAGTATATCGGGCAGACCGGAGAGCAGGCGCAGCGCCAGGCTAAACCCGGCGGGAAACGCGATATGATCCTTCCCTTTTGCCAGACCGCGACGAATGGCATGGACGGCGTCCTCCACGCTGACCCGGCCCGGCATCGGGAAATCATTTTTTCGGGTCAGCGGCGTGTCGACAAAACCAGGTGAAACGACCGTGACGGCGATCCCTTTCGGCTCCCAGTCGAGGCGCAGCGTCTCAGCAAACCAGGTTAACGCCGCTTTAGAGGCGCCATAGGCTTCGGCTCGCGGGAAGTGAAGCCAGTGCGCCATCGAACTGATCAGCACCACGCGGTTGCCGGATATCAGCTGCGGCTGCAACGCCGCAAGGCAGTTTACCGGCCCCATGAAATTGGTGGTCATGACCCGCGCCACCAACGCGGCATCCACCTCGCCACGGTCGAGATACTCGCAGGTTCCGGCGCAAAGAATCACCGTGTCGGCAGCACAGTCCGCCAGCGCCTGGCGACAGGCGTCCCTGTCTGTCATATCGAACAGGCGCACCGTAATGTTGGGGCTGTGCTGATGCACAGCTGCCAGACGTTGCGCATCGCGCCCGCAGGCAATCACCCGGTAACCATCGTCGGCAAACGATTTCGCCAGCCCGGCCCCTATGCCCGAGCTTGCGCCGGTGATCAGAACCGTTTTCATGATTTCACTCTCCGCTTCACGCCGCGTACGGCCCAGCCGAGCACCGGAAGATGTTCGTAAATCATCTCTCCGGCATCGTAGTAATCCCGCTGGCGAACAATGCGATCGTCGCGCATGTCTACCACAGAGCAGCCCGGCAGCTGGCGCATTGCCCCCCGGGCAATACGCGGGTGCGACCAGTGCATCATCCAGGTAACAACAAAGCGATCGCCCTGCTGCAAGGGTGCATCGACGGTAAAGCGGCACCGCTGGACGTTAGCCAGCAGGTGAGTGAAATAGCGCTGAATCGCGAACAACCCGCTGTGTTCGCCAAAGGGATCGATAAGCGTGACATCAGCGCGATAAATCTTTGCCAGCGCCGAAGGTGGCTGGGTATCCAGCGTGGCGTAATAATCAACGAATCGACTGATGACGGACGGCAACGTGCTCATGGGTCACATCCTGGCTGTAAACAACGTAGCGAAATCGCATAATTAAAACTTACACAATTAGCGTTATTTGTCCAAGTTTGTGCAGTTATATTTTTTATACCTCTTTTAATTCAGTACTTTAAAAACTTTCCCTGAGGTGCCAATTTGAGTCAAAAGCAGATTCTCACCGCCGTGCCGTTATTTTTTAGGGATAACCTTAAGGCAAAGGTGCCATTTATCTTCCAGACTTATCCTTTTAATTCATAAGGATGTCACGCGATGAAAAATTTACTGATGGCGCTCTTTTCCAGCCCGGAATCCTTGTTGCAGGTTATGAGTCACCAGGAAATTATCGAAGCCGTAGAGGATGGCGACCGCATCATCATCGATCAGGATGGAAACGCCTCGGTTAACTACAAAAGTAACGAGGTTCGGCAGGACTTTCTGCGCCATGTCAACGCGCTGAAGAGGGCCTGAAATGGGAACGGCAATATTCATGGTATTGATGGTATGCGGCTACTGGTACACCAGCCGCGATCTCTCAACCCGGTTCAAAATTAAGCGTTCATTCGGCTGGGATGTCTATTTCCTTGTGGCGCTGTATGGCTGCATTTTCGTTTTACAGGGCGTGATCGCCACCGGCCTGCTCTGGCTGCTGTTGTTCGCCCTCTCGGCCGCCGACAACACGTTCCATTTCACGTCCGCAAAATACGCCGACTGGCAAATTGATTTTATGAACTGGAGCTTTTTAGGGATTCAGGCTCCGGTCGTGGTGATGCTGGCCTTTGCGATCCTGTTTTGTCTCTATCGTTCGAACTGGGCCGGCAGCGCGCGGCTGGACGGCGAAGGCCGGAAAAAGCTCTACAAGCGGCTGGCACAATCGAGCGGGATTGAACAACTGCTCTATCAGTGCATGGAGGAAGGTGAACTTGCGCACGTCACGCTGAAGTCGCGGCGAATTTATATTGGCATGATCCATACCGCCACGCTGGAGTATGAAAAAACCGCCAATATCGTGCTTATCCCGATGCTGAGCGGCTATCGCGACGGGGAGAACATGCAGCTGTGTATTGAGCACAACTACAGCAAATGGTACGCCGAGCATGAGGTTACGCTCGACTCAGAGCCAAAAAGCGCTATGGATTTCCGTAAGGTGATCATGCTTGATCAGATCGAGAGTATTTCGCTGTTCGATCCGGCAAGTGCCAGCGCGCTGGCGATGCGTGAATAAAAAAATGGCGCCTTATTTCTAAGGCGCCAGGATTATGTGGATGAAACCTGAACTTATGGCGTTACGATATTGAACCAGAAGTCAAATTTGTCCATGTAGCTCAGCATCTCTTCCAGCTTCGCCCCGTTTCCGCTCACCTTCACGTCACCTTTATCCATCGCCTGCTTCAGCGTCTCTTTCTTAAGGATGATGTTGTTCAGCGTGGTGCGGTCAAGCGCGATAGTTGCGTCGGCATCCTTCGCCTGCGCGTTGGCGGTATGGTTCAGCACGCCGTTTTCCAGCTCCAGCTTGTATTTGCCGCCATCCTTACCGAGATCGACATTGAAGACCGCCTTCGCGTTACCGGCCCGCACCCCGTTGATGTGCACACCCAGGTAGTCGAAGAACATTTCCGGGGTCATCGCTCGCACGGTATCCGGGCTGGCGGTGTTCGGCGTCGGCAGCTTCTTCACGCCATTACGCAGTTCTTGCGCGCCGGTCAGGTAGAAGTTACGCCAGGTGCCCGCTTCCGCCTGGTAACCTAACTGCTCAAGCGCGTCGGCTTCCAGATTACGGGCAGCCTGGTTGTTAGGATCGGCAAAGACCACTTTGCTGACCACCTGAGCAACCCAACGGTAATTACCCTGCTGATAATCCGCTTTGGCTTTCTGCATGATGGCATCAGCGCCGCCCATGTACTGCACGAACTTCTTCGCAGCCTGTTCAGGCGGCAGCTCGTCGAGGGTTGCCGGGTTGCCGTCGAACCAGCCGAGATAAAACACGTAAGTGGCTTTGACGTCGTGGCTAACGGAGCCGTAGTAACCGCGGCTTGCCCACTGTTTCTCGAGCGATTCCGGCAGCTTAAATTCTGCGGCGATCTCATCGCGAGTCAGGCCTTTGTTGGCCATACGCAGGGTCTGGTCGTTGATGTAGCGGTACATATCGCGCTGGCCTTTCATCAGCTTGACGATATTCTCGTTACCCCAGGTCGGCCAGTGGTGCTGCGCAATAATCACTTCCGCGTCCGCGCCCCAGCGCTCAATGGCGGCGTTAATGTACTTCGACCAGGCCAGCGGGTCGCGGATTTTCGCGCCTCGCAAGGAGTAGGTGTTGTGCAGAGTATGGGTCACGTCCTCTGCGGCCTCGATCATTTTCTTCTCTTTGACGTACCACAGCATCTCCGACGGAGCTTCTGAACCCGGCGCCATCATAAAGTCGTAGGTCAAGCCGTCGATCACTTCTTCCTGACCGGTATGGGTAATGTAGTCGGTCGGCGGGATGAGGGTGACAGTACCCGCAGAGGTGGTGGTGCCAAGGCCTGCACCCACCTGGCCTTTTGCATCCGGCTTCAGCAGGTTGCCGTACATATAGCTCGCACGGCGGCTCATCGCGTTTCCGGCCATAATGTTTTCGGAAACCGCCTCTTTCATAAAGCCATCCGGCGCGTAGATTTTCACTTTGCCAGACTTGACGTCAGCTTCGTCAACCACGCCGCGCAGGCCGCCATAGTGGTCAACGTGGCTGTGGGTGATCACCACAGCGACGACCGGTTTCTTGCCGCGGTTTGCATAGTAGAGATCCAGCGCTTCTTTCGCCGGTTCAGCGCTTAACAGCGGGTCGATAACGGTAATGCCCTTCTCGCCCTCAATGATGGTCATGTTGGAGAGATCGAGATTACGGATCTGATACACGCCGTCGGTGACCTTAAACAGCCCGCCAATGTTGATCAACTGTGACTGACGCCACAGGCTCGGGTTTACCGTATCCGGGGCTTTTTCACCCTCTTTGACGAAATCATATTTCGCCGGGTTCCAGATAACGTTCCCCTGCTCGCCTTTGATCATGTTTTGCGGCAGCGGGGCGATAAAGCCTTTATGGGCATTTTCAAAGTCGGTTTTATCGGCAAACGGTAATTTGTTATACAGGGCGTTATTAGCCTGCTGGGTTGTAGGAGTGGCATCCTGCGGCTGTACTTCCGCAAACGCGGAAAGCGACAGCGACGTCAACACACCGGCCAGCGCCAGATGTTTAGCGATTATCGTTAATTTCATTAAATGGCCTCATAGATTAATTGCGCCGCCAGCGATATTTAATTGTGGCGGATAATTTTAATGCGAACTCATTGAGGACCATTCTAACCAGAATACCTTCCCTTCATAGTCCCATATGGGACTGGTTATTTATCGATTCGTAATCCGTGGGCTATTGCTGCTATACTCGCTACCATAGCAGACGTTGCGGGGAGAGGCTTAGCGTGAATTTTCAGGATATCCATACCTATTATCAGCAACTCAATATTGGGCAATTTTTTCCGCAAATGCTTTGTAAAGGCGAGGTCTTAACCGTTGCCGCAAATAAAAAACTCACCGTTGAACCTGGCTATATTTATTTTTGTACTGAAGGGTCACTGACGATATTAATGCCTGATGATGGGCTGAATATTGGCAATACTATTGAGTATATGCCGATCGGGTTAATGGAAAGGTATTGTCCACTGGCGAAGTATGAATATCGCAGCAGTGCCAGGGTGAAACTGGTGAGAATATCCTGGGCCGACTTCGACCAGATATTTTTCCAGGGTGGGCCTGAGCGCATGCAGGCGCTGGCCACCATACTGACCTATATGTCGATATTCACCATCGACCTGCATAACGAACGCAGGCAGGTCACCAGCTACCAGACCATTAAACCCATGCTCTATCGCTATCTTTATCGGCAGGAAACCCACACGGGAGAGAATGAGGGTCTGGCGCTGTTTATCATCAAGCGCACTAACCTGTCGCGAACGCATGTCTTTCGCGTGCTGGCGGATCTTAAAGCCGGGGGCTATATCACCATGAAGCGCGGAAAGCTGGTGTCGATAGACCGTCCGCTGCCGGAGGCGTATTAAATTACGCCCCTGAAGCGAATGCTTCAGGGGCTGGCTGATTAACGCACCAGGTGCAGGAAGTGCAGATGTTTTTCATACTGGTCCAGGATATCGTTAATTAACTGCTCCTGGTTCCAGCCCATCACATCGTAATTTTGCCCACCTTCCTTGAGGTAGATTTCTGCCCGATAGTACCGGTGCTGTTCTGCCTGATTCTCATCATTCTCCATGGCCGCTAGCGCGAAGGTCGGCGAGTTATAGCCACGCAGCCTGACTTCATAAATGAAATTCAGCTCATTGCCTAAATCCACCTCAAGGCGAATACGATCGTCCGACGCGTCGCTGATATGGCTCTGCGTTCCCTGCTTATTCAGTTCATCCTGCACCAGCACCATGGCCGGTTTGATCACCTCTTCCATAAAGCGTTTCACCAGGGAGCGTTTAGGTAAGTATGCGATGTTACGCAGTCTGCGCTGCCACGGAATGGGGTTACGGGCCGCTGTCGGCGCGATCGTGGCCATACTCAGGCTCTCGCGTTTGGTCAAATCGCGTCGGAGCGCCTTCAGCAACCCATAGATTGAGACCAGCAGGATCATCGAGAACGGTAGCGCGCTGGCGATGGTCACGGTTTGCAGCGCACTCAGCCCACCCGCGAGCAGCAGCGCGATAGCGACTACGCCCATCAGCGCGGCCCAGAAGATGCGCTGCCAGACGGGGGTATTGGCCTCGCCGCCGGACGCGAGGGTATCCACCACCATCGCCCCGGAGTCGGCTGAGGTCACAAAGAAGACGATGACCATCGCCATGGCAATAAATGACAGCACGGAAGAGAACGGGAAATGCTCAAGGAAATTAAACAGCGCCAGCGCCACGTCCTGCTGGACGGTATTCGCCAGATCGGACGCTCCCTTGTTCATGATGAGGTAAATGGCGCTATTGCCGAACACCGTCATCCACATCAGGGTAAAGCCCGCCGGGACAAACAGCACGCCGGTCACGAACTCGCGGATGGTTCTGCCGCGGGACACACGGGCAATGAACATCCCGACAAACGGCGACCAGGACAGCCACCAGCCCCAGTACAGCAGCGTCCAGCCTCCCAGCCAGTTGCTGGATTTCGGTTCATAAGCGTACAGGTTAAACGTCTTGCTCACCAGCTCGGACAGGTATCCGCCGGTATTTTCCACAAAGGATTTCAGCAGGAGTACGGTTGGCCCCAGGCACAACACCAGCACCAGCAGCAGTACCGCCAGCCCCAGATTGAGCTCTGATAAAATGCGAATGCCTTTATCCAGACCGGACACCACAGAAATGGTCGCCAGCCCGGTAATCAGGACGATAAGGATCACCTGCACGGTATCGTTGATGGGCACGCCAAAAAGGTGGTTCAGCCCGGCATTGACCTGTAAAACGCCGTAACCTAACGAGGTCGCCACGCCAAATACGGTGCCGATTACCGCGAAGATATCCACCGCATGACCTATCGGGCCGTAAATACGGTCGCCGATAATCGGATAAAGCGCCGAACGAAGCGTCAAAGGCAGGCCGTGGCGGTAGCTGAAGAACGCCAGAATCAACGCAACGATGGCGTAGATAGCCCAGGCGTGCAGCCCCCAGTGGAAGAATGTCAGCCGCATGGCCTCTTTGGCCGCAGCGACCGTTTCAGGTGTCCCCACCGGCGGGGAAAGGTAGTGCATGACCGGCTCCGCCACGCCGAAGAACATCAGGCCGATCCCCATCCCCGCCGAGAACAGCATGGCGAACCAGGAGTGGTAGCTGAAGTCAGGCTGGGAGTGGTCGGGCCCGAGTTTAATATCGCCGTAGCGGGACAAGCCGAGGAACGTCAC
This sequence comes from Enterobacter hormaechei subsp. hoffmannii, assembly GCF_001729745.1. Lineage (GTDB taxonomy): Bacteria > Pseudomonadota > Gammaproteobacteria > Enterobacterales > Enterobacteriaceae > Enterobacter > Enterobacter intestinihominis. The sequence continues at coordinate 2,060,729 of NZ_CP017186.1, read as the reverse complement.
GCTCATTAAAATCAGCGCGACGGCAAGAATGTAAAACCAGCTGGCGTTGGTGAATATTTGCTGTTGCAGTAGCTTAAAGTTTTTATCGGCAACGTCAGGGAAAATCGCGGCAAAGGCGACAAGAAGGAAAATTAACAAAGCAGATGTGTAAAATACCGCTTTGTTAATCTGGCTTTTGGACTGCTTTGGGATAGTGTCGTTTTCACTCATATAGTGTCTTCCATAAACGCATTGACCGCTCTGAATGAGAGGCGTGATCTGCGTCAGGGTAACAAAATCCCTTTATGAATGCAGGTCTGAAACGTTCAATTATACACTATCCCCAAAGGGTATTTGTTGCGCGTTAACGCATCCCTATGCCATTGCATTATTTCGCAGGCAAGAAATGGTTAATTATCCCGGCCAGCCGACTTGGGCCGTAAGTTCTCATCGAATACCAGCCGTTTTCGTCCGGGCTCTTCTTCCCGCAGCGGCTCTACCTGATGCAGCGTCTGCTTACAGCGATCCACCAGCACCTGATACTCCCGCGTGCCCTGCTTTTTCCACTCTATTTCCTGCGCGCTTAGCTCACGAATCGCTTTCGCCGGACTGCCAAGGATTAAGTGATTCGCAGGCATTTCCGCTTTGGCCTTCACAAACGCCGCCGCCCCGACGATGCTGTTTTCGCCGATCGTCGCTCCGTCCATCACCACCGCATTCATCCCCACCAGCGCATTACGGCGGATAATGCAGCCGTGCAGGATCGCACTGTGGCCGATATGCCCGTCCTCTTCCACCACCGTGTCCTGCTCCGGAAAACCATGCATCACGCAGTTATCCTGAATGTTCGCGCCGTCTTTCACCACGATCCGGCCAAAATCACCGCGCAGGCTGGCGTTGGGGCCTACGTAAACACCTTTGCCGAGGATCACGTCGCCAATCAGCACCGCGGTCGGGTGAACATAGCTCTCTTCAGGCACGACCGGCGTCAGACCATCAATTTGATAAACAGGCATACCCTCTCCTTATGTGATATTCAGACCACCAAAACGCTGGTGATAAAGCGTGCCGGGCGCGGGCAGCTCGCCGACGGAGGTTTCCCCCTTCTCACTGACAAACGCCAGGGCTCCCGCTACCACGCGCTGGTAGATGTTAATGCACAGCTGTCGCGCGCTCTGTCCCGCCCAGTGCGCCGGGAGTAACTCCTCCGGCAACAGCGGATCTTTCAGCACCACGCGACGATAAAAATGAATGAGTAACAGCTGGATCTGGAAGCAGCGTTCCGGGGTTAAATCCTCGGGCGACGCCTCTTTCAGCAGCGGCAGCAGCGGACGGAACGAGTTGATAAACGTTTCGTACATCGCGTTTTGTTCGGTCAGCTGCCAGCACTCTTCCACGCGGGATCGTAATGCCGCGCGTGACAAAGCCAGCGGCGAATGAGCTTCAAAGAAAATGACGTTTTCCGCCACGCCCGCGTCATGCAACAGCGACTGCACGTCCGCGAGGTTCTGCGACGGCGAGGCCATCAGGCTCGGCGCCAGCGTGCCGAACCCTTGCCAGATGAGCTGTTTTTTCACGTCCGCGAGCGTGGTTTTATCCAGCCCCTCGGAAAGCAGTAGCAGCCATTTACCATCCCACGCCGGCAATTCTGCACGGTAGATTTTATTTTCCGCGCGTCGGGTCAAACGCAGCCCCTTGTCGCTGAGACGGTAAAAGCTGCGGCGGCCAATGCGGGACACGTCCAGCCAGCCCTCTTTGTTGAGGCGAAACAGCGCGGTGCGCACAAAGCGCTCCCCGAATCCCATCCCTTCCAGCAGGGCCGCCAGGCTGCCGAGCCAGATCTCTCCGCCGCGATGGGAAAGCGCGTCGCCATACAGCGAGGAGATAAGCGACGTTCCGCTGACGGGAACAGAGCTGACTGCGTGCTGGATAAAGGCATCAAGTTTATTCATGTGATTCATTCTGTTGTTATTTTTTTCCCGGATGAATCATAGCATAGGAATTTGGGGTTTCCCCCTCACCCCAGCCCTCTCCCTCAAGGGAGAGGGGGCCGTCGATGCAGACATTATTTTGTGTAGATCCCTCATCCGTTAGCCGCAACCTTACGCAAATCAAACACCCGGCAGGCTTTACCCTCGGATCGCGGTATGCTTCCGCAGTTAACGATCATCACATCGGTTGAAATCCCCACCATCGATTTAATCCGATGACGCAGCTGATGGCAGACCTGACAACGCTGTTCATGCGTCAGCGTTAAGCTACTCTGTTTCAGCTCGACCTTCACCGAAAGTGAATCAAGATGCCCGCGGCGGTTCACCTCCAGTTGATAGTGCGGCGAAAGATGTTCGAACTTAACGATCTCCTCTTCCAGCTGTGACGGGAAGACGTTAACGCCGCGAATGATGAGCATGTCGTCGCTGCGCCCGCTGATGCGATCCATCCGGCGCATGGTGCGTGCGGTACCCGGCAGCAGGCGCGTCAGGTCGCGGGTGCGGTAGCGGATCACCGGCAGCGCCTCTTTGGTCAGCGTGGTGAACAGCAGTTCGCCCTGCTCGCCGTCGGCCAGCGGCGTGCCGTCATTCGGGTTGACGATCTCCGGGTAGAAGTGATCTTCCCAGATGGTCGGACCGTCAGCGGTTTCAAGACACTCCATCGCCACGCCCGGCCCCATCACCTCAGAGAGACCATAGATATCCAGCGCGGTAATGCCCAGCCGTTTCTCGATTTCGCGGCGCATCGCCTGCGTCCACGGCTCGGCGCCAAACACGCCGACGCGCAGGGAACAGGCGCTGGCATCACCGCCCATCTGACGCTCCAGCTCTTCGATCAGGTTCAGGCAGTAAGAGGGCGTCACCATGATCATATCCGGCTGGAAATCGCGGATCAGCTGCGCCTGCTTCTCCGTCTGGCCGCCGGACATCGGGATCACCGTCGCCCCCAGACGCTCTGCACCGTAGTGCGCCCCCAGCCCGCCGGTGAAGAGCCCGTAACCGTAGGCGACGTGAATTTTATCCTTCGCGCTGCCCCCGGCGGCGCGCAGGGAACGGGCGACGATATTGGCCCAGTTGTCGATATCATTCTGGGTATACCCCACCACGGTCGGCTTTCCGGTGGTGCCCGACGAGGCGTGAATACGCACCACCTGCTCCATCGGCACCGCAAAGGTATCGAACGGGTAGTTGTCGCGCAGATCCTGCTTGGTGGTGCACGGGAATTTTTGCAGGTCCGCCAGCTCGTTGAAATCGTCAGGGTGAACGCCCGCGGCATCAAACTTGCGTTTGTACATCGGAACGTTGTTGTAGGCGTGGTTCAGCGTCCACTTCAGGCGCGCGGTCTGCAACGCCTGCAATTCATCAATGGACGCGGTTTCGATCGGATCAAGCTTTTTTGTATTTATCATCGCAGGGTACTCACATTATTGTTCGCTCAAACACGCTCAAGGATCATGGCAATGCCCTGACCCACACCGATGCACATCGTACACAGCGCGTAGCGCCCGCCGCGTCGGTGCAATTCATTGCTCGCGGCCAGCGCCAGTCTGGCACCGCTCATTCCCAGCGGATGACCTAGCGCGATCGCTCCGCCGTTCGGGTTGACATGCTCCGCGTCATCCGGCAAGCCCAGCTGACGCAGCACCCCCAGCGCCTGTGCGGCGAAGGCTTCGTTAAGCTCAATGACGTCCATATCGGTGATACTGAGTCCGGCACGTTCCAGCACCTTACGGGTGGCGGGAACCGGGCCTAATCCCATCAGACGCGGCTCGACGCCCGCGGTCGACATGGCCACAATGCGGGTGCGCGGGGTTAACCCCTGGGCAAGCGCCATCGGCTCGCTGGCGATAATCAGCGCCGCCGCCCCGTCGTTGACGCCAGAGGCGTTCCCCGCCGTCACCACACCGTTCTTGCGAAACGGGGCTTTCAGCGCGGCAAGCTGTTCAAGGGTGGTTTCGGCGCGCGGATGCTCGTCTACGCTCACTTCCGTTACCGCGCCTTTTTTCCCCGTTACCTGTACCGGGATTATCTCCTGCGCCAGAACGCCATTCTGCTGCGCCAGCGCGGTGCGCTGCTGGCTGCGCAAGGCAAATGCGTCCTGATCGGCACGGCTTATATTTAACAATTCCGCTACATTCTCTGCCGTTTCCGGCATGCTGTCAGTTCCGTATTGCTGATGCATGAGCGGATTCACAAATCGCCAGCCGATGGTGGTATCGAAGATCTCCGCCTGACGCTGAAACGCCGCGGTGGCTTTACCCATCACGAACGGCGCACGGGACATGGATTCGACGCCACCGGCGATCAGCAGATCGCCATCCCCGGCCTTAATGGCGCGCGCCGCAAAGCCAAGGGCATCCAGACCGGAGCCGCACAGGCGGTTAATGGTGGTACCGGAAACGGTCTGCGGCAGCCCGGCCAGCAGCGACGACATGCGCGCCACGTTGCGGTTATCCTCTCCGGCCTGATTTGCGCAGCCGAAGATCACGTCATCTATGCGCTCCAGATCGAGCTGCGGGTAACGCGCCAGCAGCGCACGCAGCGGAACGGCCCCTAAGTCATCGGCACGCAGGCTGGATAATCCTCCACCGTAGCGACCGACCGGGGTACGCACACCCTCACAAATAAATGCGTTACGCATCAGGCTTCTCCTGTCACACTGCCGCCGGTGCGGTGGGATTTCCCGCGAAAAAGAGCGACGGTTTTCTGTTGTTGATTCTGAATTTCGATGTCGTAGACGCCGGTCAGTTTGCCCTGATGCTTCACCCGCGCGGTAGCGGTCAGCTTATCGCCAGCAAAGCCCGGACGCAGAAAATCGATGGCGCAACCTGAGGCCACCGCCGCCAGCCCCTGACTGTTGCAGGCGTAGGCAAAGGCGGTATCGGCCAGCGAGAATAGCTGTCCGCCGTGGCAGGTTTTATGCCCGTTAAGCATCTGCGGGGTGATGGTCATGGTCACCACCGCGTAGCCCTCGCCCATCTCGATAATGTCCATCCCCATCGCCTGCGCGCAGGCGTCCCGTTCGTACATCGCGCGGGCGTTATGCCAGGCGTTATGACTCATAACTACTCTCCAGAAGCGCACGCTGGCGCAGCAGTGAACAGGGGCGATAACGTTCCTCGCCGTAGTGACGTTGCAGGTTCTCCAGCAGCGTTAACAGACGCTGCCAGCCAAGGCGCTCGCCCCAGGCGATGGGGCCGCAGGGATAGTTGACCCCTAAGCGCATGGCGGTATCGATGTCTTGCTCACTGGCGACCCCTTTTTGCAGGGCATCCAGCGCTTCGTTGGCAATCATCGCCACCGTGCGCCAGATCAGCAGGCCGGGGTAATCCGCAATCTGGACCACACGTTTCTCCTGGTGCTGCAACCAGTAAATGACTTTCTGCGTGGCGGCGTGCGGGTTGTCGGGCGCGGCGGCTATAACGGCCACATCCCGCTCGATGCGGTCGACCACCACCACCGGACAGCCGTGGCGCAGCGCCAGCGACTGCGCGGTTTCACCCTGCGTTTCGATCAGCAACAGATCGTCAATTTCCGTGACAACGTCACTTCTTCGCTGTGCGCGCATCGGGCTGAAGCTGTGGCTGACCGGGGCGAGCCAGCTGACGGCGGGTTTGTCCTCCTGCCAGCGGTAAACGCCCTGCCCGCTTTTCTTACCCAGACGCCCCGCCAGCACCAGCTCCTGCTGCACCAGCGACGGCAAAAAACGACGCTCCTGCCAGAAGGCGTTAAATACGGAGCAGGTCACGGCAAAGTTGACGTCCTGACCAATCATGTCCGTCAGCTCAAGCGGCCCCATCGGGAAACCCCCGCCGTCTCGCAGGGCGGCGTCGATCACCTCGGGCGCTGCCACCTGCTCTTCCAGCGCGCGCCAGGCTTCCGAGTAGAAAGGACGCGCTACGCGGTTGACGATAAACCCCGGTGTGGACTGGCAGCGTACCGGCTGCTTTCCCCAGCTCAGCGCCAGCTCGCACAGCGCATCGGCCACTTCGGGTGAGGTCGCCAGCCCGCTGACCACCTCCACCAGCTTCATCACCGGGGCAGGATTGAAGAAGTGCAGCCCGGCGACGCGTTCAGGGTGGTTTATCTCCGCCGCAATCGCGGTAACGGAAATAGACGAGGTATTGCTGGCGAGTAGCGTCTGCGGCGGGCAAACCTCTGCCAGCTGGGTAAACAGCGCCTTTTTCACTTCAAGCCGCTCGGAGGCCGCCTCGATCACCAGATCGGCTTTCGCCAGAGCACCGATATTCGTCACCGGCGTCAGGCGGGCGAGGATCTGTTCCCCGGCGTCGGCAGAGAGTTTTCCGCGCGCAACGCGAGAGGACAGCCGCTGGCGAATGCCGTCGACGGCGCGGGAAATCGCCGCAGCGTCAATGTCGTACACCAGAACCGGATGACCGTGGCTGGCTGCCACTTCGGCAATCCCGGCGCCCATGGTGCCGCTGCCAATGACGGCGACCGTATGGATATTCACCATCTTATTTCCCCGTAAAGTTCGGCGCGCGTTTTGCCAGGAACGCGCTGACGCCTTCCCGGTAGTCGTCGCTGCGTCCGGCCAGACGTTGATAGTCGCGCTCCAGATCAAGCTGGGCGTCGAGGGTGTTGGTTTCGGCGGCGTTGATTGCCTGCTTGATCAAGCCCAGGCCATAGGTCGGCTGCGAGGCAAAATGCAGCGCCATCTGCTGTGCGGTGGCGGAGAGCTGCTCGTCGTCCACCACCTGCCAGATCATTCCCCAGGCCTGTGCCTGCTCGGCGCTGAGCTTGTCGCCCAGCAATGCCAGCCCCATGGCGCGGGCGCGTCCGGTCACGCGCGGCAGCAGCCAGGTTCCGCCGCAGTCCGGTACCAGCCCGAGCTTGCTGAAGGCCATCACAAAGCTGGCTGAACGGGCCGCAATCACCATGTCACAGCCGAGGGCCAGCGTGGCACCTGCCCCCGCCGCCACGCCGTTAACCGCGCAAATCACCGGCTTCGGCAGTTTTGCCAGGCGGCGCACCAGCGGGTTGTAAAAAGTCTCAACGGACATGCCCAGATCCGGCGCGGGGCCGGTCGGGTCCACGTTACGGTCGTTGAGATCCTGCCCGGCGCAGAAACCGCGTCCTGCCCCGGTGATCAGCAGGCAGCGGATGGCGTCATCGCGCTCGGCCTGCTTCAGGCATTCGGAAAGCTGCTGGTGCATGACGTCGTTAAAGCTGTTCAGGCGCTCCGGGCGGTTCAGCGTAATGGTCATTACGCCCTGCTCAACATGGCTCAGAATAAATTCCACAATTAGCGTCCTTTAAAGTCTGGGGTGCGTTTCTGTAAAAAGGCGTTGATGCCTTCCCGGCGATCGTCGGTGGCCGCGAGCAGCGCAAACAGCTGACGCTCCTGCGCCAGCCCGGCCTGAAGCGGCACTTCCTGCGACTGGCGAAGCGCCTGCTTCGCCGCCTGTAACGCCAGCGGCGAGTGGCGCGCCATCAGCCCCGCCTGCTTCAGGGCGTACTCCAGCGTCAGCGAGGCCGGGTAGACGTCGCTGACCAGCCCGGCGCTGTGCGCCTGAACCGCCGTGATGCTTTCGCCCGTCAGCACCATTTTGCTGGCCAGCGATTTGCCCACGCTACGGATTAGCCGCTGTGTGCCGCCTGCGCCCGGCATGATCCCGAGGGTGATTTCCGGCAGGCCAAAGCGGGCGTTATCACCGGCAATCACCACGTCGCAGAGCAGCGCCAGCTCACAGCCTGCCCCCAGCGCGTAGCCGTTCACGGCGGCAATCAGCGGTTTGGTGAAGGCGTTTATCCGCGCCCACAGCTGCGGGCGGATATCGTTCAGTGTGGCGGGCAGGTCTTTCTCCGCCATTTCGTTGAGATCGGCCCCGGCGGCAAAGCAGCGTTCGTTGCCGTAAATCACACAGACGGCGATCTCCGCATCCGCGGCGGCGGCTTCAAGCTGCTCCGCAATTTGCGTGAGCAGGGCATTGTTGAGCGCGTTGCGCGCCGCCGGACGGTTAAGCGTCAGCTGCAACACGCGGCCATGACGGGTGACAATCAGTTCGCTCATGCCATCCCCTTCGCATCAAAATCGACGATAACGTCAGCGGTTAACGGCAGCGCCTGACAGCTCAGCACATAGCCTGCGGCCAGCTCGTCCGGCTCCAGGCTGTAGTTGGTCGCCATGTCCACCTCCCCGCGAAGCACTTTGCATTTGCAGGTGGCGCACACGCCGCCCTTGCAGGCGTAAGGCAGATCCGCCCCCTGACGCAGGGCCGCGTCAAGAATGCTCTCGTCGTCCGCCGTCAGGGTGATCTCCCTGTCGCGCCCGTCCTGACGGACGGTGACCTTCTGCCCGTCGGCCTGCACGCTGACTGTCCGTTTAACGGGGGTTCCCGGCGTGTTAAAGCGTTCAAGATGGATCGCTTTTTCCGGCATACCCAGCGCTTTCAGCGCCGCCTCAGCCTCGTCCATCATCGCCGACGGGCCGCAGATGAAGGCTTCATCGTACTGGCGGAAATTCACCAGCGTTTTTGCCAGCGCCTGGAGCTTTTCCCCGTCAATACGGCCATGGAGCAGATCGCTGTCGAGCGTCTCCTGGCTGAAGATGGAGATCAGCTGCAAACGCTGCGGGTATTTATCTTTCAGGTCCGCCAGCGCCCGGCGGAACATCATGCTCTGGCTGCTGCGGTTGCCGTAAATCAGGGTGAAGTGGCTGTGGGCTTCAGTGGCCAGCGTAGCGGACATAATCGCCAGCATCGGGGTGATCCCGGACCCGGCGGCAATCGCCAGATAGTGGCCTTCGCGTTCGGCCTGCGGCTGGTAGCCAAAATGCCCCTGGGGCACCATCACCTCCAGTGCCATGCCCGGTTTGATTTCGTCCCGGGCATAGCGGGAAAAACGTCCGCCCTCGATAGCTTTGACCGCCACGCTGATCTCACCGCACGCGGTGCTCCGGCAGATGGAGTAGCAGCGGCGCAGTTCATCCCCGCCAGGACTGGCTTTCAGGGTCAAATGCTGACCGGGACGGAAGCGGTACGCCTCCTGTAACGCCTGCGGCACCGCGAAGGTAATGGTCACCGCGTCGCGGGTTTCAGGTTCCACTTTTGCCACTGTTAATGAATGAAACGTTGTCATGGCAGCCTCAAATACATTTGAAATAGTCGAAGGGCTCACGGCAGGTATTGCAGCGGTAGAGCGCTTTGCAGGCCGTGGAACCAAATTCACTGATGAGCGAGGTATCGGTGCTTGCACAGCGCGGGCAGCTCACCTCCGCGGGAACGTGGGCATGGCAGCTATGGCCGACAGGCGGGCTGATGCCATATTCCCGCAGGCGCCTGCGGGCATCGTCGGTCATCCAGTCGGTGGTCCAGGCGGGCTCCAGTTGCAGCACAATATGTACCGGGGAAAAGCCGTTCCCGGTCAGAGTTTCGCGGATCGCACCCAGCAGATGCTCCGTTGCCGGACAGCCCGAATAGGTTGGCGTGAAGCCGATGATCCAGCCTTCCCCCTGCGCCTTCACGCTGCGCACCATGCCTAAGTCGGTGATGGTCAGCACCGGCACTTCCGGGTCGGGGATCTGGCTTAACAGCGCCCAAATCTGCGGGATTTGTGCAGGCGCGATGTCGACGAGGCGTTGCATGGCGTCCTCCTTTACCACTGCTGGCCGGGGTAAACGCGCTGGAGATACTGCATCTCTGCCAGCATCGGCCCGAGGTGTTCGGTATGTAGCCCCTTCTTACCGCCCGTGCGATACGCCACCTCTTCGGGCACGCGGAGGGTGGCTTCCGCCAGGCCAGCAAACACTTCGCGCTCCCACGGGTCCCGCAGGTCGCGCGGATCAACCGCCACGCCGTCATCAATTAGCGCCAGCTCGACCTCGTCAGCGTCGAACAGTTCAGCCGTAAAGCGCCACAGGCTATCCACCGCCTGCTGCATTTTTTGTGCGGAGGTTTCTGTTCCGTCCCCCAGCCGCACCAGCCAGCCGCGGCTAAAGCGCAGGTGATAGCGCGCCTCCTTAATGGCTTTTGCCGCGATGGCGGCAAGCTGACTGTCGCTGCTGTGGATCAGCCGCTCGTAGAGCGCCACGTTCCACGCATCCATCAGATACTGACGGGCAATGGTGTCGGCGAAGCTGCCGTTTGGCTGTTCCACCAGCAGCAAATTGCGGAACTGACGCTCATCGCGGCCATAGGCCAGGGTGTCTTCATCACCCTTACCCTCCCGTTCAGCGGCGTAGGTCAGGAAATTGCGCGCCTGCCCGAGCAGATCAAGGCCGATATTGGCGAGCGCCAGGTCAATTTCCAGCTCCGGCGCATGGCCGCACCAGGCGCCCAGACGCTGTGAGAGCACCAGACCGTTGTCACCCAGACGCAGGGCATAAGCAGATACGTTGTTCATCCCCAACCTCACATATGCTCAATGCCATCAGGGATGGTGTAAAACGTCGGATGGCGGTAGACCTTGCTTTCCGCCGGATCGAAAAACTCCCCGCTCTCTTCCGGCTGGGAGGCGACGATTTCACTCGCCTTCACCACCCAGATGGAACAGCCTTCGCTGCGGCGGGTATAGGCATCGCGCGCGTTTTCCAGCGCCATGCGGTCGTCGGCAGCGTGAAGGCTGCCCACATGGCGGTGCGACAGCCCCTGCTTCGAACGGACAAAAACTTCGTATAACGGCCAGTAAACATTGCTCATGGTTGATTCCTCTTATGCGGCCTGGCGGGCGCGTTGTTTTTCCGCGTGGGCCAGAGCGGCTTCACGCACCCATGCGCCGTCGTCCCAGGCTTTACGTTTTGCGGCCAGACGTTCGTGGTTGCAGATCCCGCGCCCGTTGATCACCTCGTCAAATTCCTGCCAGTCGATTTCGCCGAAGCGGTAGTGGCCGCTCTCTTCATCGAAACGCAGGTCGGGATCCGGCACGGTCATGCCGAGCATCTCCACCTGAGGCACCGTGTTGTCCACGAAGCGCTGGCGAAGCTCATCGTTGCCAAAGCGTTTGATCTTCCAGGCGAGACTGCGGGCGCTGTTTGGGGAGTTGTCGTCGTTGGGTCCGAACATCATCAGCGCGGGCCACCAGAAACGGTTGATGGCGTCCTGCAACATCTGCCGCTGTGCTTCGCTGCCCTGCGCCAGCGCCATGCAGGCCTCAAAACCCTGACGCTGGTGGAAGCTCTCTTCTTTACAGATTTTCACCATCGCCCGGGCGTACGGGCCGTAAGACGTACGGCACAGCGCCACCTGGTTCACAATGGCCGCCCCGTCCACCAGCCAGCCAATGACGCCGATATCGGCCCAGCTCAGGGTCGGATAGTTGAAGATGGAGGAGTATTTCATCTTGCCGTCGAGCATCTTTTGATAGATGTCCTCCCGGGCGCAGCCCAGCGTTTCTGCCGCGCTGTAGAGGTACAGGCCGTGTCCGGCTTCGTCCTGAACCTTCGCCAGCAGAATGGCTTTCCGGCGCAGCGTCGGCGCGCGGGTGATCCAGTTTCCTTCCGGCAGCATGCCGACAATCTCAGAGTGGGCGTGCTGTCCAATCTGGCGGATCAGCGTCTTGCGATAGGCATCCGGCATCCAGTCCTGCGGCTCGATGGCCGTCTCCTGTGCGATGCGTTGCTCAAAGCGTTGTTCTTGCGTCACATAACCACCTTTGTGATTCGTTAAATCACCAAAAACAGCATATTGGTGAATCATTTGGTTTCTTAAAAGTTACACAAAGGTTAAATATAACCCCAAGAAGCGTTTGTTTATTTTGTGACGACGCTCGCAAGCCTTTTCATGAAAGGCCGATTACACAAGGCTTTCGGGTGGTCAGGCTAAGCAATAGAGATCACAACGTTAACAATTCATTAAAACTCAGCTTGCTTTTTATGATTCGCGATCAAACTATTTATAGTGAAATCACGAAACACCTGGAGAGAAGAAATGCAGCAGTTAGCCAGCTTCTTGTCCGGCACCTGGCAATCAGGCCGGGGCCGCGAGCGCACCATCACCCACGCCATCAGCGGGGAAACGCTATTTGAAGTCACCAGCGAAGGGCTGGATATGGCGGCCGCGCGCCGTTACGCCATTGAACACGGCGGAGAAGCGCTCCGCGCAATGAGCTTTATCGAGCGCGCCGCCATGCTGAAGGCGGTAGCCAAACATCTTCTGAGCCAGAAGGATCGGTTTTATGCCCTGTCAGCCCAGACCGGCGCGACGAAGGCCGACAGCTGGGTAGATATTGAAGGCGGTATCGGCACCCTCTTCACCTACGCAAGCCTCGGCAGCCGTGAGCTGCCGGACGATACCCTGTGGCCGGAGGATGAGCTGATCCCGCTGTCGAAGGAAGGCGGCTTTGCGGCACGTCACGTGTTAACGTCGAAATCCGGCGTGGCGGTGCATATCAACGCGTTCAACTTCCCGTGCTGGGGGATGCTGGAAAAGCTCGCACCCACCTGGCTTGCCGGGATGCCCGCCATCATCAAGCCCGCCACCGCCACCGCGCAGGTGACTCAGGCGATGATGAAAGCGATCGTCGAGAGCGGACTGGTGCCGGACGGCGCCATCAGCCTGATCTGTGGTGGCGCGGGCGATCTGCTGAACCAGCTCGACAGCCAGGACGTGGTGACGTTTACCGGGTCGGCCAGCACCGGGCAGAGCCTGCGCGTACATCCGAATATCGTCGCGCATTCCATTCCGTTTACCATGGAAGCAGATTCCCTTAACTGCTGCGTGCTGGGTGAGGACGTGACGCCGGAGCAGCCGGAGTTTGCGCTGTTTATTCGCGAAGTGGTGCGCGAGATGACCGCCAAAGCCGGGCAAAAATGTACCGCCATCCGCCGCATCATCGTGCCGGAAGCGCAGGTTGAAGCCGTCAGCCAGGCGCTGATTGCGCGGCTGGAGAACGTGGTCGTCGGCGATCCGGCCCAGGAAGGGGTGAAGATGGGGGCTCTCGTCAACAGTGAGCAACGTGCTGACGTGCAGGAAAAAGTCGATCATCTGCTTGCCTCGGGCTGCCAGATCCGTCTGGGTGGTAAAGCCGATATGCAGGCGGCTGGCGCATTCTTCCCGCCCACCCTGCTGTTCTGCCCGCAGCCGGACGAAACTCCGGCCGTTCACGCCACCGAAGCCTTTGGCCCCGTCGCCACCCTGATGCCGTACCGCAACAGTGAACACGCCATGCAGCTGGCGCGGGCGGGCGGCGGCAGCCTGGCGGGAACGCTGGTCACGGCAGATTCAAACGTGGCGCGGCAATTTATTGCCGGTGCCGCGCGCGCCCACGGACGCATTCAGATCCTCAACCAGGAATCCTCGAAAGAATCCACCGGCCACGGTTCACCGCTACCGCAGCTGGTGCACGGCGGCCCGGGACGTGCGGGCGGCGGCGAGGAGCTGGGCGGCCTGCGTGCGGTGAAGCACTATCTCCAGCGCACGGCCATTCAGGGCAGCCCTTCCATGCTCGCCGCCATCGGCAAACAGTGGGTCCGTGGCGCGGAGGTGCTGGAAGATCGCGTTCATCCGTTCCGTAAATACTTCGAGGAGTTACAGCCGGGCGACAGCCTGCTGACCCCGCGTCGTACCCTGACGGAAGCGGATATCGTGAATTTTGCCTGCCTGAGCGGGGATCATTTCTATGCCCATATGGACAAAATTGGCGCGGCGGAGTCGATTTTTGGCGAGCGCGTGGTACACGGTTATTTCCTGATTTCCGCCGCGGCGGGGCTGTTTGTCGATGCCGGGGTTGGGCCGGTCATTGCCAACTACGGCATGGAAAACCTGCGCTTTATCGAGCCGGTCAAGCCGGGCGATACCATTCAGGTGCGCCTGACCTGTAAACGTAAAACGCTGAAGAAACAGCGCACTGCCGAGGAAAAACCGACGGGCGTGGTGGAATGGGCGGTGGAGATCTTCAACCAGCATCAGCAGGCCGTGGCGCTTTACTCCATCCTGACGCTGGTGGTGCGCCAGCAGGGTGACTTTTAATCAAAGCAATGGCATTAACCTTGCTGCCTGGAGTGTTTGAGCGCATCAAAATAAACGGAAGGTAATACAGGGACTGGTTGGCTTTGATTAATCGAACCATCCAGTCTGCCTGGTTTGGATAAGTTACAACCGGAAACACTAAGCAAATTGACCGTATAGTTAGCATAGTTATTATTTATCGCCGGGAATATTCCCGCGTTAAATTACATGGATGATTAACAGACTATGGCAATTCCTGTTTACCTTTTCTTGACTGACGATGGTGGTACAAAAATTACAGGCTCGGTGGATGTTTGTTACCGTGAGGGAAGCATTGAAGTCACTGGCTTTACACACAATCTTCGCCTCCCAACCGATCCATTGACCGGGAAAATTACCAGTAAACGTAACCATGCCCCAGTCGTATTTCAAAAAGAAATCGATTCCTCCTCCCCTTACCTGATGAAAGCCGTTGCGACTGGCCAAACCCTTAAAACGGCCGAGTTCAGGTGGTATCGCATTAATGACGCCGGACAGGAAGTAGAATATTACAATATGCGTCTCGATAATATTCGCGTCGTTTCCGTTACGCCATTGATGCATGACATTAAAGACCCGACGAAAGAAAAACATAATCATCTTGAAGTCGTGGAACTACGCTATGATAAAATAACATGGACATATTGCGATGGTAATATACAGTTTGCAGACTGTTGGGCTGAGCGTTAAATATGCGAAATCCTTCCTATTCAACACCCTATAATATTGCATCCTTTGCACCACCTGGCGTGGACGTCGTTAGCCACATGATAATAGCGCGATTTCATGGTGGCCCCTCATTAATGACCTACATATGGTTTTATCAAATGGTCAGAAACCATGGTCCCTGGGATTATAAACAAGGCCGTGCAGAGTATGCCAATTTTGGCAATTTTCATTACGGTGCCGTTGGTGCGGCAGCAGGCATTCCTGAGGGAATTCTGCTCCGGGGGGCAGGCACTGCACAGATTCTTGCCGGGGCAAGCGATCCTGCCGAATTTGCAAAATTCCAGAACAATAATAATTACGGTGATGATCCAGTCGATCAGTTATGGATAAGGGCAGGAATAGATTATGCGCGACGTTCGGGTTTTTAACTGGCGAGCTGGAATTATTATCTTTAGTTTTCTCATATTCATTGCATACCCTTTCCGCGATCTTTTTACCGTGTATGAAAATTTGCAGGAAAAGATCAAGGTTAACGATCGTTTAACTCTTTACATCACCCAGGTTGAGACGGGCTCACTGTCTAAAAACAGGTCTCATATTTATCTCTTTGATGCGAAAAAAAGTCCGGAAGAATTCATGTCTAACATTAAGAATATCAATCCCGTCATGATCACCGATGATGATAAAGCTTCAGTGGCAATTAAAAATGGAGACATTTATCTTCGCGTTCGCGGTACGGTTTATTCGTTCACGACGGTAGGTTTCGATGTCTGCATTCATCTCGACAGTTCACCTTACTGAAGCACACTTTCACTTTCACGGGGTGTGATGCACCCCCGGTCTTTTTTTAACCTGGCAAGACTGACAAACAACCTGGCAGATGCAGGCAAACGTTTTTCGTGCGCGCCTGTCAGGATAAGGCTGACACAACACAATAAACACAACAAGATGAGGTCTGCGATGGGAAGCAATTCTTCTTTTTTTGCCCGTAGAACGGCACTGGCCATGGCCGTTGCGCTCTGTTGCGCCTGGCAATCCCCTGTTTACGCTCACGGCAGCGAGGCGCATATGGTCCCGATGGATAAAACGCTTCAGGCGTTTGGCGCGGACGTGCAGTGGGATGATTACGCCCAGATGTTCACCATCGCTAAAGACGGTGCCTTTGTGAAGGTCAAACCCGGCGCCAACACCGCCATCGTTAACGGCAAACCGCTGACGCTCCAGGTGCCCGTGGTGATGAAGAACAATAAGGCCTATATCCCGGAGACTTTTATCAACGATGTCTTTCAGTCCGGTCTTGATCAGACATTCCAGGTTGAAAAACGCCCCCACCCGTTAAACGCGCTGACCGCTGATGAAATCAACCAGGCCGTAGCCATTGTGAAAGCCTCTGCGGATTTTAAACCCAATACCCGCTTTACCCAGATTGCGCTGGCGGAGCCAGAAAAAGCCAAAGTCTGGGACTTCGTGCTTAACGGCACGGCGGTGGATGCGCCCCGCCAGGCCAATATCATTATGCTTGACGGCAAACGCATCATCGAAAGCCGGGTGGATCTGAAGGACAAAAAGATCCTCCGCTGGGAGCCGATCAAAGACGCGCACGGCATGGTGCTGCTGGATGACTTCAATACCGTGCAGCAGATCATCAATGAAAGCCCGGAGTTTGCCGCCGTGCTGAAAAAGCGCGGCATTACCGATCCGAAGAAAGTGATCACCACCCCGCTTACCGTCGGCTTTTTTGACGGCAAGGATGGGCTGAAACAGGAAGACCGCCTGCTGAAAGTGATCAGCTATCTCGACGTGGGCGACGGTAACTACTGGGCGCACCCGATCGAAAACCTGGTTGCGGTGGTGGATCTTGAGCAGAAGAAAATCCAGAAGATTGAGGAAGGCCCGGTCGTGCCGGTGCCGCTCACCCCGCGTCCTTATGATGGCCGTGACCGCGTTGAAACGGTGAAAAAACCGCTGGAGATTATCGAGCCGGAAGGCAAGAACTACACCATTACCGGGGATATGGTGCACTGGCAGAACTGGGATTTTCATCTGAGCCTGGACTCGCGCGTCGGCCCGATGATCTCCACCGTGACCTATAACGACAACGGCAAAAAGCGACAGGTGATGTATCAGGGATCGCTCGGCGGAATGATTGTGCCGTACGGCGACCCGGATATCGGCTGGTACTTTAAGGCCTACCTGGACTCCGGCGACTACGGCATGGGTACCCTGACCTCCCCGCTGGTGCGCGGCAAGGATGTTCCGTCTAACGCCGTGATGCTCAACGAAACCATCCCGGACTATACCGGTGCGCCAATGGAGATCCCCCGGGCGATCGCCATTTTCGAGCGTTACGCCGGGCCGGAGTATAAGCATCAGGAGTTAGGTAAACCCAACGTCAGCACCGAGCGCCGCGAGCTGGTGGTGCGCTGGGTCAGCACCGTGGGTAACTACGATTATATCTTCGACTGGGTATTCCACGAAAACGGCACCATCGGCATTGATGCAGGGGCCACGGGCATTGAAGCGGTGAAAGGCGTGCAGACGAAAACCATGCATGATGCCACCGCGAAGGATGACACCCGATACGGTACGCTGATCGACCATAATATTGTCGGCACCACCCACCAGCACATCTACAACTTCCGTCTGGATATGGACGTGGACGGCATCAACAACAAGCTGGTGGCCATGGATCCGGACGTCAAACCGAACACCGCTGGCGGACCGCGCACCAGCACCATGCAGGTGAATCAGTATGATATTGATACTGAACAGCAGGCGGCGCAAAAGTTTGATCCGGGCACCATCCGCCTGCTGAGCAACACCAGCAAAGAGAACCGCATGGGCAACCCGGTCTCGTATCAGATCATCCCTTACGCGGGGGGCACACACCCGGTGGCGACGGGCGCGAAGTTTGCCCCGGACGAGTGGATTTATCACCGCCTGAGCTTTATGGATAAACAGCTGTGGGTGACGCGTTACCATCCCGACGAGATGTACCCGGAGGGAAAATACCCGAACCGTTCCACGCACGATACGGGCCTAGGCCAGTACAGCAAAGATAACGAGTCGCTGAACGACCAGGATAACGTCATCTGGATGACCACCGGCACCACCCATGTCGCCCGCGCCGAGGAGTGGCCGATAATGCCGACGGAATGGGTGCACACGTTACTCAAGCCGTGGAACTTCTTTGACGAGACGCCAACGCTCGGCAAGAAAAAAGAGCAGAAATAACACGTTGACCGGGCACGATGCCCGGTTTTTCATTCGCTTTCTTGCTGAATACCACTCCCCGATTATAGTTAATGTTACTTCGCTTAATGCTTTTGCAACATCTGAAACATTTTGTAGATATCGAAGTATCCATGAACAACGCTATACATAACCGAGAGGTTTTAGGATGAAAGTCAATGAGATAGTAAGAAGCCTTGCGCTGGCCGGTTTTTTCATTTCCGCCAGTTCAGCCTGGGCCGCAGAAGCCCCTAAGGATGCAACCGCAGCAACTCAGCAGGCCAACAACGCACTCTTCAACCAGCTTCCTTTCTCTGATAACACCGATTTTACCAATGCCCACAAAGGGTTTATCGCCCCGCTACCTCAGGAAATTATCAAAGGGGAGCAAGGCAACACCGTCTGGGATCCACAGCAGTACGCCTTTATCAAGGAAGGCGATAAAGCGCCCGATTCGGTTAACCCGAGCTTATGGCGTCAGTCCCAGCTGATTAACATCAGCGGCCTGTTTGAAGTCACCGAGGGCGTGTACCAGATCCGTAACCTCGACCTGTCAAACATGACCATTATTGAAGGTAAAGAAGGCATTACCGTGGTCGACCCGCTGGTGTCGGCGGAGACGGCCAAAGTCGGGATGGATCTTTACTATAAAAATCGCGGCAAGAAACCTGTCGTCGCTGTTATTTACACCCACAGCCACGTTGACCACTATGGCGGCGTGCGCGGCGTGGTGGACGAAGCCGACGTGAAGTCCGGCAAGGTTAAAGTCTACGCGCCAGCCGGATTTATGGAGGCCGCCGTCGCGGAAAATATCATGGCGGGTAACGTCATGAGCCGCCGCGCCAGCTATATGTACGGCAACCTGCTGAAGCCGGATGCGAAAGGCCAGGTGGGTGCGGGGCTCGGCACCACCACCTCCGCCGGGACGGTGACCCTGATTGCCCCGACCAATATCATCGAGAAAGATGGTCAGAAAGAGGTGATCGATGGCCTGACCTATGATTTTATGCTCGCGCCGGGCTCCGAAGCGCCTTCTGAGATGCTCTGGTATATCGAAGAGAAAAAGCTGATCGAGTCTGCGGAAGATGTCACCCATACCCTTCACAACACCTACTCCCTGCGCGGTGCGAAAATTCGTGAACCGCTGCCATGGTCGAAATACATCAACCAGGCAATTGTACGCTGGGGTGATAAGGCCGAAGTTATCATGGCGCAGCACCACTGGCCGACCTGGGGCAACGAGAATGTGGTTAACCTGCTGAAAAGCCAGCGCGACCTCTACCGCTACATCAACGACCAGACCCTGCGCATGGCGAATGAAGGGCTGACGCGTGACGAGATCGCCGCCAACTTCAAGCTGCCGAACTCCCTGGCCAATACCTGGGCCAACCGAGGCTATTACGGTTCAGTCAGTCATGACGTCAAAGCCACCTACGTGCTCTATTTAGGCTGGTTTGACGGCAACCCCGCGACCCTGGATGAACTGCCGCCTGAAGAAGCCGCGAAGAAATTTGTGGAGTATATGGGAGGCGCGGATGCCATCCTGAGTAAAGCTAAAACCGATTTTGACCAGGGCAACTATCGCTGGGTGGCTCAGGTGGTCAGCAAAGTGGTATTCGCCGATCCAAACAACCAGGCCGCACGTAACCTTGAAGCGGATGCCCTGGAGCAGTTGGGTTATCAGGCTGAATCCGGCCCATGGCGTAACTTCTACCTGACCGGCGCGCAGGAGTTGCGTAACGGCGTGGTGAAAGGTCCCACCCCGAATACCGCCAGCCCGGATACCGTGCGCGCAATGACGCCAGAAATGTTCTTTGACTATCTGGCGGTGCATATCAATGGTGAAAAAGCAGCAGATGCAAAATCGGTGTTTAACATCGACCTCGGCAGCGACGGCGGCAAATACAAGCTGGAGCTGGAAAATGGCGTGCTGAACCACACGGCGAACGCCGAAGCGAAGGATGCTGACGCGACCGTGACCCTCAACCGCGATACGCTGAATAAAATCATCCTGAAAGAAGTGACGCTTAAACAGGCTCAGGATAATGGCGATATCAAAGTGACGGGCGATGCCGCAAAACTCGATGCCATGCTCGGTTACATGGATAAATTTGAATTCTGGTTTAACATTGTGACCCCGTAAAGGCATGCACTCGCGGGCGGTCTTTCCGCCCGCCACAGGGACATTCTCTCTCATGGAAAAAAGACACAACGCCACTCCGGAGCCCGCGACCTGGCCGACCCGTAACGCCATGGTTGTCCACGGGCTGGCCATGAACCTGCCGTGGCTCGCCTTCGTCAACGCGAGCTTTGCGCTAATGATCCTGCTGCGCAATTCCCTGTTCGGCCAAATTGATACCCTCTTACACGTCAGCCCACCTCTCACACAGATGATTGACGCTTCCATGCTGGGGGTAGTCATCCTTTCCGTGGCGTTGGTAATAATGGCCTGGCGCCACATCCGCGGCGTCAGCGCCGTGCTGTTAATGTGTAGCCTGCTATGGTCGATAAGTTGTTACTGGTTTATCAACGTGATACAGCTTCCTCATCCCTGGCCGATATTCGTTACCCTGCTGATGGCCGGTATGACCGCGCTCTATTTTCATCCGGTGGGGCTGGTGTGCTTTATCGCGCCGCTGTGGATCACCATGCCCGTTGCCAGCATGCTGCTGAATCAGGAGATGAACCTTCGCTTTGCCGGGCTGTGGGTGGTGTTCACGTTCATTCTCGTTTGCGGACGCTACATCCTCTTGAGCTGGTTTGAAGAGGCCTGGCGTCGCAACCAGCAGAATCAGCGTTTAATTTCGCGGCTGGATGCGCTGGCCCATCAGGATCCGCTGACGAAAACGGCCAACCGCCGGGCGATGGAGCTGGTGCTGGAAAACGCGGTGGAGCAAGGCAAACGCTTCACGGTCCTGATGCTGGATGTCGACTACTTCAAACTGTATAACGACACCTATGGTCACCAGGCAGGAGACGCGTGTCTCGCGCGGGTCGCGGAGGTGCTGACCTCCTCGGTGCGCACGCCAGAGGATGTTGTTTCGCGCTACGGTGGTGAGGAGTTCGTCGTGATCCTCTTTGACTGTGAAGAAAGCGTTGCTGAGAAAGTCGCCGCGCGGATCCAGGCTGGCCTGCGCACCGCAGCCATTGCGCACAGCGCGTCGAAGGTGAGTGAATGTGTGACGGTGAGTATGGGCATTGCCGGCTATACCCCAGGACTGGCCGGCCCGGAAATCATCGCCCGCGCCGATGCGGCGTTGTATCGGGCGAAGGAGTCCGGGCGGGATAGGTGGTCGCTGTAAGTTACGCCGGGTGGCGCTGCGCTTACCCGGCCTACAAAACCAACCTTTTCCTTGCTCCCGTAGGCCGGGTAAGGCGTAGCCGCCACCCGGCGTTTTTTTAATACCGCACACACACCGACTTAGTTTCGCACCAGCCGTCCAGCCAGTCGGGGCGGAAATCATTGCCCGCGCCGATGCGGCGCTGTACAGGGCGAAGGAGGCCGGGCGGAATCGGTGGTCGCTGTAAGTTACGCCGGGTGGCGCTGCGCTTACCCGGCCTACAAAACCAACTTTTTTCCTCGATCCCGTAGGCCGGGTAAGGCGTAGCCGCCACCCGGCGTTTTTTTAATACCGCACACACACCGACTTAGTTTCGCACCAGCCGTCCAGCCAGTCGGGGCGGAAATCATCGCCCGCGCCGATGCGGCGCTGTACAGGGCGAAGGAGGCCGGGCGGAATCGGTGGTCGCTGTAAGTTACGCCGGGTGGCGCTGCGCTTACCCTGCCTACAAACCAACCTTTTTCCTCGATCCCGTAGGCCGGGTAAGGCGTAGCCGCCACCCGGCGTTTTTTTAATACCGCACACACACCGACTTGGTTTCACACCAGCCATCCAGCCAGTCGGGGCCGAAATCGCGCCCGGTGCCAGACTGCTTCATGCCGCCGAACGGCAGGTTGGCATCTATCAGCGTGTGGCTGTTAACCCACACGGTTCCGGCCTGTAGCCTGTCGGTGTACTCCAGCGCTTTACTGATGTTCTGCGTCCAGACGCTGGCCGTTAAGCCGTATTCAGTGTCGTTCGCCAGCTGAAGCGCCTCTTCCCCGTCAGCTACACGGACCAGATTCACCACCGGCCCGAAGACCTCTTCACGCGTCAGTCGCAGATGATTATCCGGGTTGACCACCAGCGTTGGCGAAACGTAATAGCCTTTGCCGTCTGGCCCCCGGTTCCCGGCGATCAGCTCCGCATTGTGCGCCTTCGCCTCATCCAGAAACGCCTGGACCTTATCGCAGTGGGCGCGCGACACCAGCGGGTTGATAAACGCATCCGGCGACATGCCCGGCCCGACGCTCAGGGATTTCACGGCCTGTTCAAAGCCGCTGACCAGCGTGTCGAACAGCGGAGCTTCAATATATATACGTGAACTGGCCGCGCAGACCTGCCCCTGATTCAGGAAGCTGCCGGTCATCAGCCCTTCAATCACCCACGCTGGATCGGCATCTTTCAGCACGATGGCCGGGTTTTTGCCGCCCAGTTCCAGCGTCACGCCCGTTAGCGTATCCGCCGCCGCGCGGGCAATCTGCTTGCCCGTCGCCGTCGATCCGGTAAAGCTCACTTTGGCAATGCGCGGGTGCGAGGTCAGTGCGGCGCCACAGACGGCGCCACTGCCGGTCACCACGTTGAAAACGCCATCCGGGATCCCCGCCTCGCTCGCCAGTTCCGCCACCCGTAACAGGGTGAGCGGCGTGGTTTCCGAGGGTTTGATCACGATGGAGCAACCTGCCGCCAGCGCGGGCATCACTTTCCACATGCCAATCATCAGCGGAAAGTTCCACGGCACAATCCCCGCCACGACCCCAACCGGCTCTTTACGCGTCCACGCCTGATAACGCGCGCCCTGCGGCAGTGGAATCGAGAGATCGAGGGTTTTACCGGCAATTTTGGTGGTCAGCCCTGCCGTGTAGCGCATCCAGTTCAGGGTGCAGCCCACCTCGAAGGCGCGGGAAATGTTAATCGATTTCCCCTGCTCCAGGGTTTCGAGCTGTGCCAGCTCTTCGCCATGCTGTTCCACCAGATCCGCAAACCGCAGCAGGATGCGTTCCCGCTCTGCGGGAAGCCGCCCGGCCCAGCTTCGGGCGACAAAGGCGCGCCAGCCAGACATCACCGCACGATCGACATCATCAACGCTGGCATCGGCGGTGGAGGCAATGACCTCTCCGGTCGCCGGGTTATAGACGTTCAGACGCTTTTCGCTATCGGATGCCGCCTGACGCCCTTCGATCCACAGGCCGTGCTGGCGATCTAAAAACTGCTGCACGCCAGGCAGGACGGCGACGTGTGATTCGGACATAGGATACTCCTTCGTTATGCTTCGCAGGGTGTGTATGCAGTCTAAGAGGGGATTCGCATTCCTGCTTTTGTCTGTGTGACATTCGCTTTGCCAGCTGTGACAGGCTCCGCAAATCGTGATAATTCCCGCTTATATCGCTGTAACCGTTGAGTGTTCTTTCCTATAGTCAGCCTCGTAGGCCTGACAAAATGCAACATAAATGCAACAATGCGAAAACAGTGACGGTTCAGCGAGAAAATCAATGGCATGTGCAAGCGAACAGGACAATTTTCAGCAGTGGCTGGCGCAAATTAACCAGGTTTGTGGGCGCTTTGCGGCACGTCCGTTAGAGGGGGCGTTTCTCGGCGAACTGGAAACCAGCTACACCCAAAGTCTGAAGCTGAGCACGGTGACCGCCGCAGGCGTTAACCTGTTTCGCACCCGTCAGGAGATCAAAAACGGCAACGATGCCTGGTTCTACACCGTGTTTCAGCTGGAAGGCAGCGCCGGAATCGAACAGGACGACCAGCGCGCGCTGCTGAAAGCCGGGGATATCACGCTGATTGACGCCTCCCGCCCGTGCTCAATTTACTGGCAGGAGCGTTCCCGCCAGATTTCGCTGCTGCTCCCGCGACAAATCATTGAGCAACACGCGCGTTTTCAGGAAGTGAGGTGCGCGTTGCCCCTCTCCCGCAGTCTGCCTACCGTACAGCTGAGCTACCGACTGTTACAGGAGAGCATGGGCAATGCCGATCTCAGCGCCAGTGAAAGCGAAGCGGCGCTGGAGGCGATGGTGTGTCTGCTGCGTCCGGCCTTCCAGCAGCATGACGAGGTGCTGCCGCGCAAGGAGCGTCAGTTCCGCCACGTTCTGTCCCTGATTGACGATCATATTCAGTCGGAGGCGTTAAGACCGGAGTGGATAGCCTCAGAGAGCGGCATGTCCGTGCGTAGCTTGTACCGCATGTTTGCCGGGAAAGGGCTGGTGGTGGCGCAGTATATTAAGAACCGTCGCCTCGATTTATGCGCTCAGGCGCTGCGTTCCATCGGCGATGACGAAAAGCTGGCGGGCATTGGCTACAGCTGGGGCTTTACCGACCATAGCCATTTTTCCACCGCCTTTAAGCAGCGTTTCGGGGTTTCGCCGGGCGAATACCGTAAGCGTTACCGCTAGTTACTTTTTCAGCCATTTGCCGTTAATCCCCTTCACGTACTCACCCGGCTGCGCGCGGGCCACCAGCTTTTGCCCCGCCATTTTCGCCACCTCGTCGACGGGCAAATTATTGCTGTCAGCAAGCTGCTGGTAACTTTCCGTGCGTGCGGCGTTGATACGGTTCACCAGCGCCAGGGTTTCAGCGTCGTGCTGAACGGGCGCAAGATAGCCGCTCAGGGTTTCCCCTACGCGCCCCTGGGTGCGCGCATCGTTGAGCGTAAGCGTGGCGGCGTGAACGTTCATCCCCAGCGCCAGTAACATCAGAGCTAATCGTTTCATGGCATCCTCAGAACAGATCGCTGCGGGATTTCAGTAGGGCTTCGACGTCTTTATCCACCTTGATATGGATTTCATGCTCGATTTTCACGTTCATGTTGATGGTGATCGGCTCTTTGGGCGCCGCCACTTCAATGCGCGGCGTGCAGCCTGACAGCAGCGCGACGACGGCCACGGTGAGTACACCAGCCCTCTTTTTCATTGTTGTTCCTCACTTTCCTTGCCTGTCGAACCGCGGAGAAGGGGTATCGCCGCATGTTGCTCAAACCATGTTTGCAGATTGTCCCCAAAGCGCAGGCTGCGCCAGAGGGTAAAAATGTTCTCTTCATGGGTGTAATTCAGGTTAACGAAACTGCTTTTGCCCTCGACGCGGCTGGTGCCTTTAATGGCCGCCTGCATGGTTAACACACCCAGATTATCCACATTGAGTTTTGTCCACGACTGCGAAATTTCCATATAGCGGAGCCAGTTGATCGCCGCCCCGGCAACCACGTTGTCTTTCACAATGGCATCCGCCGTGTCCTGGTCGATGCGCAGCGTCATCGGCCCCGGGTTGGTCAGCCAGCCATCTTTAATGATCCATTTCTCATTGTCCAGCCAGAACGGCAGCGCGCCGCTCACCGGGCCGGACATGGCAAACTGCTTCGGATTTACCGCGCTTATCAGTTCGCTGGAGGAAATATTATCCACGCGCAGTAAAGCCGGATCGTGCTGCGGCATTCTCAACTGCTGCATGGTGATTTTCCCGCCGAGTGCTTCCACCTTCACGTTGGTGAGCAGGAGCGGGTTCGCTTCGGTCCAGGGATAATCGCCCTGAAGATCCGCGGTGATATTTCGGGCTGTGACCAGGTTTTTCACCTCGTCAATTCGTAACGTTACCGGTCCGCGCGTGCCCAGTGACCAGGTGCCCTGGCTTAAGCGGAACGGCAGAACAAAATCAACGCCGTTGATTTCGTTATCCGGCATCCACGCGCTGCCCGCTTTCAGCACCCCGTGCCCCCCGGCCTCAAACCCCTGGTCGGGGGCCGCTGAGAAAGCCACCTGCGCGTACATTTCGCCGCCGCGCAGGGTCATTTTCCAGTCTGGCGGGATCAGCGGCTGGAACACTGTAAGAGACTGTTTTGGCCACCAGGCCTGACCGCGGAGGCGTTCGCCGTCCCAGCGTCCATTCACCTGGACCGGGCCGATGTCATCCGCATGAAGATTCCCTTTAAACTGGAACACCGTCGGGTCTGTCCCGTCAACGCTGAAGGTCAAAACGGACGGCGGCAGCACGCTTCCGCCTGAAAAGCTTGTTTGCCCGGCATTGAGCGCGAGCGCGCCGCTAAAGGTGGGGTTATCCGGGTCCCGCGACCAGCGCACCGGGTGATCCAGCACCAGGCGTGGCTTGCTGACCAGCATCGTGCCGTACTGCAATTTGTCGAACCCCGTGGAAAGATCGGTCAGTTCGATAACGTTGTCGCGCCACTCCCCGGTTCCCCGGACATCCCAGCGCGCGTTCATCGGCGTGAAGTTCCCTTTACCCCAGTAGCGCCACTGCCACAAACCGTTGTCCGGTAAAAAGTCGTTAGCCTGGCCGTCCAGATGCAGCTCAAAATTGCCCATCTCGTTTTCATGCGCCCGCAGAATGGCTTGCAGGCGGCCATCCACGCCCTTTTGCGTGAGCTTCACGCCCGCCAGCGGCCAGCGGATCTCATCGATATCCAGCGAGTCAATGATGCGTCCGCGCGAGCGCAATAGTGCGCCGGGTTCAAACGTAAGCTGCGGATCGTAAAGGCTGCCGGTCAGCTTCGCCGGGAGTCTGGCATACAGGATCAGATCGTTTTGCTTGGCTTCCCCGCTCAGGTGCAGCGGCATAGCGCTGTTTTCTATACTGAGCGAGCCGGGACCGATATTCAGCACCGCGTTGCCCTTACCCGCGTCCCCCTGGGTCAGCACGTTGAGCCGCCCCGTGAAGGTGGCTTTTTCCAGCCCCTGCTGCCAGTTATCCACCTTCAGGCCGATGCGACCGCTCATCGGCATACCGGAGGCTGACCAGTTCCAGCGCCCGTCGCTGATGGTCAACTGCTGAGCGGTGATCTGCCACGGTAAATCGAGCAGCGGATCGGGGTTGTCCCGAGCCATAACCACCAGCTGGCCCTGATTATCCTCCCAGTCCAGATCGGCATCGACCAGCGAGGATAACTGTGGCACGTTAAAGGTCGCGACCGTATGCCCTTTCACCGGTACGCCGTCCGGCACCAGCGGCAGGGTAAATTCACCGACCAGCTTCACGGGCTGCGACTGGTCCGGAAGCTGCACATCGAACTGGCTGATGGAGAGCGTCTGGCCGCGCAACTGCCCCTTAATGCTCACCTGCTCGCCTTTATAGGTGATGTCCTGGCGGGCTGGCGTGAGTGAGGCATGCAGCTCACCCTCCCATTGCTGCCAGGGAGAAAGGGTAAAACGGTGGATGGTCAGCCAGGTGTTGGGCAGGATGGCCTGCCACTGCGCCAGCGTTTTCGGCGCCACCGTAGACGGCGCCGATTGCGGTAATTTGCTCAGGCAGACAGAGTTAAGTTCAAGTGCGCCAATATCCAGATCCCAGCGGCTGGGGTGTGACAGGGTCACGTTTTCCACGCGGGCAATTTCGCACTCTTCTACCAGATAACGGAGATCGGGGATGATCAGGGCGTGGCGCGTGAGCCGTGGGCTTTTTTCAAATGCGATGCGTGTTCCAACGGGAAGCCAGATCCCCGCGAGCGTGGGCACCCATTGGGCGAGCGTCATCAGCAGCGTCAGCGGCACAAGAAATAGCAGCAGTAATAGCGCGATTGCGGCTTTGTATTTACCCTTCATGGGCAGTTAATATCCTGATTTTGCGAAATAAATAAGCCGTTCTTGCCGCTCATTGTCGCATGTTTAGCCAGTCAGTTGAAGGTAATGCCATTTTTAAGAGTAGATGCTCTACAATAATTCATAGAACTTATTGATTTCAATGAATTTTGAAAAATTGTAAGATAATTTTAAACATGCTAACGTGGTTCCAAAATCACTGGAGAAAGTCTTATGAAACTCGCGGTATATAGCACAAAGCAGTACGACAAAAAGTATCTGCAACATGTTAACGAGACGTACGGTTTCGATCTTGAATTTTTCGACTTTCTGCTGACTGAAAAGACGGCTAAAACCGCCCACGGCTGCGAAGGCGTGTGTATCTTCGTTAACGATGACGGTAGCCGACCGGTACTGGAAGAGTTGAAAAAACAGGGCGTGAAATACATTGCCCTGCGCTGCGCGGGCTTTAACAACGTCGATCTCGATGCCGCCAAAGAGCTGGGTCTGAAGGTTGTTCGCGTTCCGGCCTATTCTCCGGAAGCCGTGGCAGAACATGCCGTCGGGATGATGATGTCGCTCAACCGTCGTATTCACCGTGCCTATCAGCGTACCCGTGATGCCAACTTCTCTCTGGAAGGGCTGACTGGCTTTACCATGTACGGTAAAACCGCAGGCGTGATCGGTACCGGCAAAATTGGTGTGGCCGCCCTACGCATCCTGAAAGGATTTGGCATGCGCCTGCTGGCGTTTGATCCGTACCCAAGCGCCGCTGCGCTGGAGCTGGGCGTGGAGTATGTCGATCTGAAAACGCTCTTCTCGCAGTCTGATGTTATCTCCCTGCACTGCCCGCTGACTCCTGAAAACTATCACCTGCTTAACCAGTCGGCGTTCGACCAGATGAAAGACGGCGTGATGATCATCAATACCAGCCGCGGCGGACTGATCGACTCTCAGGCCGCTATCGAAGCGTTGAAAACGCAAAAAATCGGCGCGTTGGGTATGGACGTGTATGAGAACGAACGCGATCTGTTCTTTGAGGATAAATCTAACGACGTGATTCAGGACGACGTGTTCCGTCGCCTGTCGGCCTGCCACAACGTGTTGTTCACCGGCCACCAGGCGTTTCTGACCGCCGAAGCGCTGATCAGTATTTCGGAAACCACGCTGGGGAATTTACAGCAGCTTGATAAGGGCGAAGCGTGCCCTAACGCGATCGTTTAAGACCGTCAGGCCGGGTGGCGGTAACCTCTGCCCGGCCAATAATAAGCCCATCAGAAAAATAAGCACAGGTTAACTATTACGATGGGTAACGTTCATCGTAAATATAACAATCAAGGAT
Source organism: Enterobacter hormaechei subsp. hoffmannii (assembly GCF_001729745.1). Classification (GTDB taxonomy): domain Bacteria; phylum Pseudomonadota; class Gammaproteobacteria; order Enterobacterales; family Enterobacteriaceae; genus Enterobacter; species Enterobacter intestinihominis. Next base: position 2,031,941 of record NZ_CP017186.1, on the reverse strand, counting down.
ATGACTGTTCCGGTGTGACCATATCAGAATGAGGCTCTGCTGAAGGCTGCGTGATTTGCTGCACTATCGTAACCAGTTGTTCAAAAACAGCTCTCATTTGCGTCGGGTAGGTTAAAGACAACCAGGTTGCCAGCACTGCTCCAGCCAAAAAGCCCAACTTCATACACCATCCCTAATAAATTTAGCGAGATACAAGCTTTAACGTATGTGTGGTGCCGGGTGCCTCCCGGTGAGTCGTTGGTCAGCCACCTTGACCCGCTACTGATTGCCTAAGCTACACGTGCTGTTTAGCCCCTCCGCACAGGGGGATTCACCACCCGAGAAAAATAACACAGTGCCCCGGCTGGTTTAGGGGATATTTCGTTTAAAAATAAATAATGACCATACAAAATTAATCTATAACTGTTTTCTGGAACCCTTCTACACTTTAAGCGGATATATCAGTAATAAGATTAATATAAGTCAGTTTTATTACGTCCCTAAATGCTGGGCTATTTACTTAGCCTTCACACATGTTGCCATTAGCAGAGGAGTCTGAAATATGGCATTCGTAACAACGAAAGATGGTGTCAGTATTTATTACAAAGACTGGGGTCCGAAGGATGCGCAGCCGATCGTTTTCCATCACGGCTGGCCGCTGAGCGCCGATGACTGGGATAACCAGATGCTCTTTTTCCTTGCAGAAGGCTTCCGCGTCATCGCCCTCGACCGTCGTGGTCATGGTCGTTCCGATCAGGTGAGTGAAGGTCATGATATGGATCATTATGCCTCCGACGCATCAGCCGTGGTCGAAAGCCTTGATTTGCGTAATGCCGTGCACGTCGGCCACTCCACCGGCGGAGGCCAGGTCGCCAGATACGTTGCGAAGTACGGCCAGCCTCAGGGGCGGGTGGCCAAAGCGGTACTGGTCAGCGCCGTTCCTCCGCTGATGGTAAAATCAGACACGAACCCCGGCGGTACGCCCATTGAGGTGTTCGACGGCTTCCGCCAGGCGCTGGCCGCTAACCGCGCCCAGTTTTACCTCGACGTCGCCAGCGGTCCTTTCTATGGATTTAACCGAGACGGAGCAGAGGTTTCGCAGGGAACAATCCAGAACTGGTGGCGTCAGGGTATGATCGGTAGCGCCAAAGCCCACTATGATGGCATTAAGGCATTTTCAGAAACCGACCAGACGGACGATCTCAAAGCTATCACCGTTCCCGTCCTGGTGTTGCAGGGTGATGACGATCAGGTCGTCCCGTATAAAAATGCCTCCCTTCTTCAGGATAAGCTGCTCGCAAACAGCGAGCTAAAAATCTATCCAGGCTTCCCGCATGGGATGCATACCACGCATGCAGATACCATAAATGCCGATATCCTGACGTTTATTCGCTCATAAAGACGTTGATTATCCATAAAACAACCGGGCACCATGCCCGGTTCTCTTTTGCGGCAAGAATTGAGCGACCATTTCAGGAAGAAACGCTTACAGGAGTTTGATTTTTACTTCATACCCCTCCAGGCCTGTCATGGCCTCACGAGCGATAAACTCAATTTCAGATACTTCCTGCCCTGTTTTTTTTCGTAATTCTGCAATTTTTTTGGCTATAAGCGCTGAAATTTCTTCCTCTGCCTTTTGCGTCATTGCGTCAACTTTCATATTTACCTCTTGCGGCCGTTTACTGTTTCCAGTATCTAACTGGTTTTAACCATAACCCTATGTAAAGCGTAGACTATCTGCGTTACGTATGCTGCCTTCACCTTGAGATGAGCAGCAGATGGGGCCATTGCATTTAAATATGCATTTAGATTGCATTATTTGAATAAGCTGTTATTGTGCCAACGCCTTAGAGCACATAAACATAAGAAAAGATTTGACTCAAACTCGCCCCGCACCAGGGGCATTTTTTTTGCTCTCTATAAGCAAAAAACCCGCCATGAGCGGGTTTCTGCGTTATTCGGAAAGATTATTTGAAGACTTCTGCTACGGCCTGGAAGTTAGGGCCATGCTCTCGAGCAGCGATGATGACATAGTATTTCCCGCCCTTCTCATCTGCCAGTTTCGAGAGTTTTTGATGAAGATCTGAAGGTGAAGAAATTTGTCCACCTGAAGCCCCTACAGATACATTGCCCAGGTATTCAAGTTTGAAGTGGTGCGCTTCATCTTTGGAAATCATATCTGCCGCAGATGCGCCAAAGCTTGCAACTGTTAAAGCCAATACACTCCCTAATAGTGCTTTTTTCATATCATTCCTCCTGTTAATAAATCTATCTATTTAACATTAGCATCAAATATGGGAATGATCCGTGCCAATGTCGTAGAGAGACTGAGCGATAAGCGTCGCCTCGTTGAGCATTATTACCTGCCCTCTCTGACGCAACCTGCGATTACAGCAGGTTCATCTACTATACTGACCTGTGCAGTTAGCATTTATCTGCCCGGTTGCGCGTAAGGTAACCGAAACTTACCTGTACCATGACCATCAGGAGAACAATATGCACACGAGTAAAACCCTGAAAAGGCTGCTAGCCGTATCAGCAGTTGCAGCAATGTTCAGCACCGTTGGCGTACAAGCCCAGACGACAAGCGCCGCGCAAACTAACGCTGCGGGCCAGGCTCAACCGGACGCCAGACTCAGCTCCGGCGACGAGAAAGCGTTGAAGGACATGGCGCAGGCCAATATCAACGAAGTCGCCGCCGCCAGGCTCGCCCTGGACAAGGCCCAGACCAGTGAAGTGAAAACATTCGCCCAGAAAATGGTCGACGACCACGGCGCCGCCCTGACCAAAGTGCAGGCCGTTGCCCAGAAAAAGGGCGTAGAGCTGCCGACCGAGCCAGACGTCGCCCATAAAGCCCTGAACTCAAGGCTTGAAAACCAGCGCGGTGACGCTTTTGACAAAATGTATATGGAATATGCTGGCGTGAAGGACCACGAGAAGGTGCTGTCGAAGCTTAAGAGCGACGCCAGTAAAATTGACGATCCGGATGTGAAGGCTCTGGCCAACGAGCACACGCCGGTCGTTGAGCAGCATCTGAAGTCCGCCGAGCAGATGTCAACGCGTGCTGGCGCATCAGCCGATAAATAAGCGCGTCGGTGAAACGACTACTGCAAAATAAAGTGGGGCCCGCAGGCCCCACGCTTATTTCACCTTCCTGATGAATTATTCCGGCAACGCGTAGACAACCACCTGATCGCCTACCTGATCCTTCAGGATCGTGTTCCCGCCAGCCACGAAGGCCACATACTGCCGACCCTTATATTCATACACGGACGGGTTCGCTACCGCTGGAGCTTCTGCCTGATCGGACCACAGCTCTTCACCGCTCTCTACCGAGTAGGCACGCACTTTGGCATCCATTGAAGCACCGATGAAGATCACGCCACCCGCCGTCACTGCCGGGCCACCAATGGTAGGCGAACCCCAGCTTTCCGGCATGAAGAAGCCATACTGCTGTGAGGCGCCAACCGGACGACGCCATTTCACATCGCCCGTGTGCATGTCTATCGCCACGATTTCACCAAACGGCGGTTGCCAGCACGGCATGCCCAGCCAGTTGCTCGCCACCAGCAGACGCATACCGTACGGGGCGCCTTCCTGTGGGGCAAAGCCGCTTTCGTTGCCGGAGTCTTTGTCCGCGTTATCGTAATCCTCACGGCTGTAGAGCTTCACGTACTGAACGATATGCGAGGTGTTGACGATGGCGATCTGTTTTTGCGGATCGAACGCCACCCCGCCCCACTGCACGCCGCCGGCGCTATCGGGATAGGTGAGCGTACCTTCGCCTTTGGTGGTAGGCGGAGTATACATTCCCTCATAGGTCAGGTTATCCCACAGGCGAGAGCACTGGCCGCCACCGACGATATCCGCCAGCTTCCAGATTTCCGGCTTTTTCGACTGGTCGAGCAGCGGCGCAGGTTTGGTCGGGAACGGCTGTGTAGGCGAGAGAACTTCGCCCTGGACCGAACCATCACCCTGCGGAACCGGACGCTCTTCGATTGGCCATACGTCCTCCCCGGTCAGGCGGTTAACCACAAACAGGAAGCCCTGCTTGGTGGCCTGAACCAGCGCCGGGATCTGCTTGCCGTCTACGGTGATATCCATCAGCGTCGGGGCAGAGTTGATGTCGTAATCCCAGACGTCGTGGTGTACCCACTGACGGGACCAGACCACTTTACCGGTGTTGATGTCCAGCGCGGTGGTGGAGGTGCCAAGCGGAATTGCGTCGACGCGGTTGCCGCCCCAATAGTTGGGAGACGGCGATGAGACCGGGAGATAGACCAGCCCATTGGCCTCATCGGCGGACATGTGCGTCCAGACGTTAGCGGTACCGGTACGCTTGCGGATCTCTGCCGGTATCGCCTCAAAGGTCCATTCAAGCTTGCCGGTCTGGGCGTTGACAGAAAATACGGTACCCGGAGGCGCTTCGGCATAGGCCCAGTCTTTCCCGGCCCAACCCACCAGCAGATGGTTGCCGACGACGGTTGGCGGTTGCAGGACAGAGAGCGGATACTTGGCGTTAACGGTGTTCCACTGATTCAGATCCAGCACCCCGTTGTCCGCAAAGCCGCTGCACGGTTTGCCTGAATCGGCGTCCAGCGCAAAGAGCTTGCCGTCAACGGTGCCCATATAGACCATCTTCTGGCACGCCTCTCCCTTCACCGGATTTTTGGCCTGCCAGTAGGAAACGCCGCGGTTTTTCAGCACCGGCTGGGTCAGTGCCTTGCGCGACGATTTGGTGTCATAGTGCCACTTCTCTTTACCCGTGCCCGGATCCAGCGCAATCAGGCGATCGAAAGGGGTACCGATGTAGAGCGTGTCGTTAGCGAAAATGGGCGTTGCGGACCACACGGTCGCTGGCGTATCACCTTTACCATCCGAGACGTCGCCGGTATGGAACTCCCAGACTTTCGTTAATTTACTGACGTTATCCGCCGTGATCTGGGTAAGCGGGCTGTATTTCTGCGCGTTAAGCTGGCCGTGGAAGCTGTCCCAGGTTGGCGTGCCGGGCACCAGCGGCGTCGCTGGCTGGCTGGCCGAGGCGACTTTCTTTCCGTCACCGCTACCGGTTGAGGCATCGTCTGTGGTTTTTGTGGTTCCAGGCGCCTGCTGATCGGCCGCATCAATATTCAGTGATTCCTGGGTCCCCTGAGAGGCCTCAGCGGCTTTATCCTGCGCCTGCAGCGCGAACGGGGTGACCAGCAGCGCCAGCGCCGTCATGCTGACTTTTATGAAGGGATAATGCTTATCGTTATGCACGGGCGGCTCCTCAGGTTCTGACGGAATGGTTGTAACGGGCGGAATGGCTGCTCAGCATAATCAGACCAATCAGGCCGACCACCATGGCTGCCGTTATGATGTACTGGTGCAGCAGCGCGGCGGCAAAACCAATACCCGCCAACACCACCAGGGTGACAATAATCAGGAAAACACGCGCCCCGCGCCCCGATGCCGCACGTAACACAAAGATCAGTATCGCCAGCACCGCGCTGGCAATGGCCACGCCCAGTGCGCCAATGGTGCCTGTGACGCCGGTAAGCGGCGTCCACCAGGCGTATAGCGCCACCGCGAAGCCTATAACCGCGGCCAACAGCAGCAAAATAGTGCCGACGCGCGAAGATTGAGAATGCAACATACCAGGAATCCCCCTCTAAAAAATGCAAAATGGACCAACATTAAGGCGTTTTCGTGGATATATGTCCCTGCTGTTCGCGCGTGCAATGGCTATTAAAACAACGCGACGTGAAAAACGGCGGCATATTTCCCTAAACGTAACTGAGTATAGAAGAGGATTTTTTAAAGGGGCGTTTATCCGGCGAGTCCCCTTCCTCACGTTGAGCCCATAAGGCAGTGTGTTTCGCTAAAAACGCTCGGGCGAGGTTTATTGTCTGCTTTGAGCGAGGGACGAACGCTGGGGTGTAAAAAAAAATCGCCAGATGGGGTAGTAAAGGCTAGATTTAATTCAGGCATAACTGGTATGACCACATAAATAAGGCTCTATGAATGCGTTCAGTCATAATACCCGTCAATGAAGGTGGATTTCTGGCAGCCACAATTTGGGAAAGAAGCGATGCCAAAGCGATAGTGCTCCTTCATCCGGCAACGGCGGTTGTACAGGGATTTTATAAGGGATTCGCAGAATATCTTTTTAACAGAGGATTCAACGTCCTCACATACGATTATCGCGGCACCGGCCTCTCTAAATCCGGGCGGGTCCGTACTTACCGCGTTTCGATGTCTGACTGGATCGACCAGGACGTCGGATGTATAACCGCCTGGGCTAAAGCACATTTTCCAGGGCTTAGCCTGTTGGCGGTAGGACACAGTGTGGGCGGGCATGCCGTTCTGCTTTCAACAGCCACCCACGCCCTGCAAGCTGCGGTCATTGTAGCCTCACATGCCGGGGTGACGAGCACCATCAAACGCACTACAGAAAAGGTGCGTGTCTGGTGCGTATTACGTGTTCTGGCTCCGATTCTGTGCCGTATCTTCGGTTACATGCCTGCCAGGCGCCTGGGGCTGGGTGAAGATTTACCGGCACCAGTCATGCTTCAATGGGGGCGCTGGAGCGCAATGCCTGGATATTTCTACGATGATCCACACTGGAATGCACGCCAGCGGGCTAGTGAGATCACCCTACCCGTGCTGGTAATGGGATTTGATGACGATCCCTGGGCTAACCGTGAAGCTATTGCGCGGCTGATGGAGCCGGTGCAACAAGCAAAAATAGAACGCTGCGAGATACGGCACGCAGAGTTTGGTCTTTCGTCCATTGGGCATATGGGATTTTTTCGTACGCGATGTGCGGAGAAATTATGGCCCGTCGTCGGTCAATGGCTGGAGAGTCAGTGCCCGGATTGAACGACGCGTGAACATGACCTTTCTGAGTATTCAACATGTTAAAACCTGCCGGCATAAAAATTTGGAAATTTAACGGAAATGGTTAAGCTTCTTAGACACATGCTTAAGGGATAGTCAGGAAATGATTGTTAACTGTATGGTCTACCGTTCAGGCCACCCCGCCGAAACCGTAGATATTGAGGATATCAGTGAAGTCATCCAGGATACCGATGCGTTTATCTGGCTGGGGCTTTGGCAGCCTGAACCTGCGTTTATGTACAAAGTCCAGGAGGAGTTCGGTCTGCACGATCTGGCCGTTGAGGATGCGCTTAATGCACATCAGCGGCCTAAAATAGAGCGTTATGGCAGCTCGGCATTTATCGTTGTAAAAACCGTCAGTGGACAGGACGACAATATTGAGTTTGGCGAAACGCATTTGTTTGTGGGCCGAAACTTCCTTATTACGGTGCGCCATGGTGCTTCAGTGAGCTATGCACCTATACGCGCCCGTGCTGCTGAGGCCCCGGACATGCTTTCGTACGGTCCGGCTTATCCTCTTTACTGTATTCTGGATTTTATTGTTGACAGTTATGCAGAGCTGACTGCGCGCCTCAACACCAAAATTGGTGATATAGAAGCGACACTTTTTCACAGTGAATTTGACCGTGAAGCTATTCAGGACGTGTATTCCCTCCGCCGTAATCTACTCGGGCTTCGCAACGCCGCTCAGCCAGTAGAAGAAATCTGTACAGAGCTTATCCGCATTCATGAAGAACTTATTCCAAAACCCCTCAGGGCGTATTTCAGAGATATTCAGGATCACGCAAGCCATGTAGTAACGGATGTAAATGACATGCGTGAGCTGCTAAGCAGCGCGATGCACGTTAACCTGGCACTGGTTTCAGTGCAGCAAAACGAAGTCGTGAAGAAACTGGCCGGTTGGGGGGCCATCCTCGTGATCCCGACGGTAGTCTTTAGCATGTATGGTATGAACTTCGACCATATGCCGGAACTGAAGACGCTCTTTGGTTATCCGGCTACGGTCGCTGTCACGCTGGGAGCCTGTGTATTACTGTGGCTTCGGCTCAAACGCTCTCGCTGGCTTTGATTGATAAGCGATCTGATAGTTTTTGGTGTCGTGAAGTACAGTAAAGCCTCACGCTTATGTCGATTATGCCACGACACCATACCCTATCCGTTATTTCCCCTGCATATGTCGGTACATTCCTGTTCACCGGGACCCGGTTTCTCAATCCGGGATCGCCCGCTCCACCGTTTATAAAATCCTGAAAAACGAGGCTATCACAGGGCAAGGTCACTCGTTATTCTAAATTATCAAACCACATCGATAATTATTATATTTGTTTATGATTCATTGAGCTCAGATGTGAATTTATATTGACGGACGTAAACATTATTTTTTCACACATGGATGGTTAATATGAAAAGGGTTTTTATGACGGCTGCATTAACGGGTTTATTTGTCAGTAATAATCCGTATGCAGAAGAAAGCTATCTGGTCTATAACCCACATAATATTGCGGTATTTGAAGTGCGTTTCTTTAATGTTGGCGACGGCCCCTTTATGCCGGACTGGCCGAATGCGTCTGAGTCAACCTGGGATCTTGGCCAGCAACAAAAAGAAAAAATACTCGATGCTATGCGTTACTGGGCTGAGGTTATTACCCCCAGCCCGGGGCAACTGCCTGCCATTATCAATGTGGGGACGTTTAACGACGAGAATGCCGCAGGTTCCAGCGATTCAGTTACCGACGGCATTATAAGTCTGACGCAGTTGCAAGGCGCATTGAACGGCATTGATACCGGAGAGCTGACCTTTGGTTCCCACGCCCAGTTCATCATGGGCAAACTGGATTTTGATAACGTTCCCTATGTGCCCGCGCAATTGCCGCGCACTGGAAAGGCCGATCTGGTCAGCGTCGCTGTTCATGAGCTGGCACATGGACTGGGAATATCCAATATGGTTACCGATCTGCAAGGAAGTGGCACATTCACGCCTGCTTTTGATACCGTGCCTTTTGGCTCCTGGACCAGCCATCTGCGCGATGACCGTGGCAATCCTGCCCGGCCAGGGCAAGTAATATTGTGTAATGGATGCAATAACAGATGGGATCCACAAGGCTTTGATGTACGGCTTGATAAAGGCTATTTCACCGGCAGGCATGTGGATGAAGTCCTTGCAGGCGCCATGCCTGGCGTGCCGGTGAAAATGTTAGCAGACGACGGCTCGGTCGATGATAACTACATGAGCCATATCGAGCTGAAAAACAGCATGATGAGCCATCAGAACTACCGCAATTACACCACGTTTATGGAAGCGGAACTGGCGTTGCTGCAGGATATGGGATATCAGATTGACCGGCGTAACTTTTTCGGTTTTTCGCTATATGGCAACGGGCAAACGCTCGTTAACCGCAATGGCTATTTTCAGCGTAATCAGCAGGCGGATGGCTATCTGGCTGGTCAATACAATACCGCTAATCTGGGAGTTGGCCTGCATGTGTATGGCAGTAATAACCATATCTTTCAACAAGCGGACCTGTTGACATCAGGGGCTGGCGGCGCGGGCATCCGTATAGATGGGCAAAATAACTCCCTAAGCATCGATCCCGGTGTACGGATATACGCCGATGGCGTTAATGGCCGTGGAGTGATGTTTGCCTACGGTAAACAGCACAGCCTTATTCAACGTGGCGACGTTCAGGCACTGGGAGCCAGTGGCGTCGGTATCAGTTTTGATTTTGGCAATAACCTCCTGGGTAACGAGGTGGACTATCGCGGATCCTGGCTTCATATCGTGGACGGCTATTACGATGCGTTATTACCCGAGTTGCAGGGAGCGCTGGTAGACAATGCCGACATCAGCGGACGGGTTGCCGGTAAAGGCGCGGCGATTTATATATCACCGAACGCGCTGGTCGGTAATATAAATATATTAACGGGTGCCCGGCTGGAGGGTGATATTTATTCGGACTACGCCCAGCGGGATGACTATGGCCAACAGCGGTTAACGCTGCTTACCTTCGGTCGGAAGGCCAATGCGTACGGGCAAGCGACGGAAGCTGCCGATGCTGATTTCAGCTTTACGTACCGCGGAAACATTGAAGGTATCAATAATCTGGCACTGGACGCGCACGGAGGGAAAACCTCGCTTAATGGCGATTTTCAGATTTACAGCATGACTATCGCGCCAGGTGCCAGCCTGTCCGGCAACGCCAGCTATACGCTTAATGAGGAAGGCCGCTTTGTAAATAACGGGATCCTTGCGCCGGGTAATTCACTTGGGCAAATCAATATATCCGGTGCTTATCACAGGGGAATACCGGGCAGTTGTTGTTGGAAGTCGACGGGCGCGGCAGGCATGATACTCTGCAAGTGGACGGTCACGCACAATTTGACGGTCAACTGACGTTTGCGCCGCAGCCGGACTGGTACGCAACAAACTGGCGTCTGAATACGCAAGATTTGCTAAAAACGGACGCTTCCGACGGCAATTTCAGTGCGGTGAACAGCGTGCTCCGTTCACCCACGCTAACGCTGCAAACAACGCCACAGGGAAAGAATGGCTGGCAGCTCTCAATGCTGCGCGCTTCAAACGCATACAGCCGGTATGCGCAGGACACTAATGCGCGTCAGGTAGGGCAAGCGCTGGATAAAATTGTGGCGGAAGCTAAGTCGGATATACAACCGCTGTACCGTACTCTGGATTTCTCAGCCACTGATGGCGGGAGTATCAGCAATGCCTTGCCGCAACTTTCTGCGGGCGCCTACAGCGCCATGTTCGCAAGTTCCCTGCAGCGTGAACAGCAGATAGCGCGGATCGTTGGCGGGCCAAATCCTGTGGTTATGCCGAAGCAACTGACGGAAGGCGAATGGCGCAGCTTTGCCATACCCTTTGGCGGCGGCTTCTGGCAACAGCGTCAGGGTGACAGTGTAGGGTACGACGCCAGCAGTTATGGCATTGTATTCGGTGCTGAAAAACAAAACGATGAGAATCACAACTGGATGTATGGCTTTCATGGTGCGGTCAGCGGTCAGTCGGTGACGGTGAAATCACCAGAAACCGCAACCGGGAAAACCACTGCTTTCGATCTGGGTGTTCATGCTCGTTACGGCGCTGAAAGGTCCGAAGGAATGTATTTATTCGGCACTGGCCGATTGGGTATTGAAGACAGCTGGCTGGACAGAAACATTAATGTAGAAACTTACGGAGCAAGCCACCATGCCACCTGGACCGGATTGTCAGGTTCTGTTACGGCCGGCGGAGGCTATCGATGGGCGCTGAATAATAATGTGAACGCCGGACCGGTAACGTCATTGAATTACACCACATTACATCGTCCCGGCGTGAAGGAAAGCGGCAATGACGGCAGCCGACTGATGCTGGGTTCGCAGACCTTCGATTCTCTGAGATCAAGTATCGGGGTGAATGGTAACTGGAATGTACCCCTCGCTTCAGGGGCATCGTTCGCAGCTGAGCTGCAGCTCAGCTGGGATCATGAACTGCTTGATGGCAACGTAGTGCAACAAGCCTCTTTCGCCAACTATCGAAGCACAGGGTTTAGTTCCAGGAATCAGGTGACTGGTCGTGACACTCTGGGTGTTAAGGCAGGTATGAGCTATAAAATCAACGCTGATGTCGAATTGGGCATCGGGGTTGAAAGCGAAATGTTTCGTTCTGGCTATGACTCGATCGCAGGTACTCTTTCAGCCACCTGGCGTTTCTGATGTCTGAGGACGAGAAAATAATAGGACTGGCCCTGTCCCCGGCGTTGCCGGGGTATTCCTGAAGGCTTTTGATATCAAAAATGGCTTGTGTCGCCCTGGCCATGCTCACCTGAACCTTTAACCCGCTTAAGCTGGATCTCTTCACCACGTTGCCAGGCATCCGCTCCCTTAGCAACTGGGTGCGCTACAATATCCTTACGTTCTTCTTTGATGGCTTGCGTGCTCACGTCAAAGCGTCGATCTCTGTCCGCCAGAAGTTTAGGGTCTAACTGCCCTTCCCCGGTAAAGCCCATCATCAGTGCCGGAATGCCGAGCGGCAGCTTTTTATCGCGGTCGGTGTGCCAGGTATGCCAGGTCTTGCCGTAGGTATTCACAATTTTGCTCATCAATGCTTTGTCAGCCACTGCAGGTAAACCTGGAGCAATCAGGCTGCCGGATTTCACTTCATATTGATGGCTGTGCCACAATTTTTTTTCTTCCGGCGGCAGTGTGTTAAACAAACGCTCACTAATGATGTACTCAACGCCCATTAAACGGGCATCTTTGGTGTTACCGTCGTAGATCACCGCCTGCATCACGTCTTCATTCAACACGGTTACATAATGATGGGCTTCCATCTGGCCATTTTTATCCCCGCTATAAAAATGGAAACCGTCAAGGTAGGCACTCATTGCATCAATGGGCGGACGGGACTGGATAAGCTGAGCACCGGCTTCAAGCGTGCTCGTCCCGACGGAGGTTTTTACACCCGGAACAGGCGTATTTGAAGGGGTATTGTTCGCGCCACAACCCACTAACGTCAGGCTCGACAATAATAAAAGCGATAATGGTTTCATTGACCCTCCCTGTAAAAGTCACTTTACTGAAAGTAGTACATTCGCGCAGACACGCCAGGAGAGTTTTTATTAAACCATCCGGCAAACTGGCGTACGTTCCGTTTAAGAACACCATTTAAATACTGGCAGAAAGAGCATCAGAGATTTTTCAGCCGCGAAGGCCATTTTTCTGAAGATATGGAGTTGATCGCAGAAGAGTTTGAAGTGGTTGAGATCCTGTAGGACAAAGTAAAGGGGCTGGCGTTTGATCAATTGCCATTTATATCAATGTCCGCTTCTGGCACAAAACAGCCATTAACATTCATCGAATTCTCAGTAAATCTGAATACCGGGTCGTATACCGCGGTGAAAGCATTTCACGCTTCATCTGCCATTGCTGCTGTATGCCCTGCCCGGCAAAATAAAGCGTACCCTTTCCATCTTTCGCGTTCAGACGATCCAGCACTTCCATCAGCTTTTCACTTCCGGCACGCGGCGCGCTGTTGTCAAACAAATTGAGCTGGGCAACGCCCTGGCTGAAGAAGTCCCCGAGCATAATGCCGGCTTTCTGGTAGCGGTGACCCTCCTTCCAGATTTTGTCGAGGCACTTTACCGCGGCGTTGATAATGTCGCGGGAGTCCTGAGTGGGTGTGAAAAGCGTCATTGAGGCACTGTTGCCGTAATAGGGTTCGTTCAGAGCGAACGGAGAGGTCTTTACGAACGCCGAGATAAAGCGGCAATACTGGTGCTCGCCACGTAACTTCTCAGCGCCACGGGCCGCATAGCTGCATATAGCCTGGCGCACCTGCTCGTATTCTGTCACGCGCTCACCGAATGACCGACTACAGACGATCTCCTGCTTTGTCGGTGCAAACTCTTCCAGATCGAGGCACGGCTCGCCGCGCAGCTCCCGGACCGTTCGCTCCAGCACTACATTGAAGTGCTTGCGGATAATCCACGTGCTCTGCTCTGAGAGATCCAGCGCCGTTTTGATACCCATCGCATTGAGCTTCTTGCTGATGCGCCTGCCCACGCCCCATACGTCCTCTACAGGCACGATAGCCAACAACCGGCGCTGGCGGTCGATATTGGATAAATCAACCACCCCACCCGTCTGCTGCTGCCATTTCTTCGCCGCGTGATTTGCCAGCTTCGCCAGCGTCTTCGTCTGGGCTATGCCAACGCCGACCTTCAGGTGCGTACGCTTCAAAACCGTTTCGCGGATCTCCTTGCCAAAATCAGTCAGGTCCCGGCAATTACGAACCCCGGTGAGATCACAAAAGGCCTCATCAATGGAATATATTTCGACGCGAGGGCTTATTTCTTCCAGCGTGGTCATTACCCGGCTGGACATGTCAGCGTAAAGTTCGTAGTTACTGCTGAAGCAAACCACGCCGGCGCGCCGGAACAGGTCTTTCTGCTTAAAGTATGGCGCCCCCATGGTAACGCCAGCGGCTTTGGCCTCTGCGCTGCGCGCTATCACGCAACCGTCGTTATTTGAGAGGACAACCACCGGTCGGCCTCTCAAATCTGGCCTGAATACCGTCTCGCATGATGCATAGAATGAATTCACATCACAGAGCGCAAACATATCAGCTGGCCGATTTAACAATAAAAGTGACCACACCAAAAACGTCCAGCGTGTCTTCACTGCCAACGATAATCGGTGAATAAGCGCTGTTCATCGGATTGAGTTGAACATTAGGCCGCAGTTGCAGGCGCTTAACGGTGAATTCCCCTTCCACCGCGGCGATGACGATATCGCCGTGCTCAGCCGTTCGGGAACTATCGACCACCAGTAAATCGCCGTCGCTTATTCCCCCTTCAATCATTGAATCACCCGCGGCTTTAACGAAATACGTCGAGCTGGGGTGGGCAACCAGAAGTTCATTAAGATCAATGCGCTGCTCCACATAATCGGCAGCCGGGCTTGGGAATCCGCACTGAACTAAATCGCTGAAAAGTGGAAGCGCGATAATCTCACGCAGTTCTGTAGGTCTGATAAATTCCATTACGCATACCTCTAACACTGTTTTTATATACAGTAGTTTTGTTTTAAAGCACGCGCAAGGCAGCTGAACCGTAGCGACTGTTTAAACCTTCACCGTTTCGTTTGTAAGTTTCTCTCTGGCTTCAAATTATGGTTTTTGTAAATTTTACGATTAAACGCTTCGACTGCTCGTTTTAAAGGCTAAATGAATAGATTGTCATCAACATAAACAAGGTGAAGAGCGGCATGGCATTTCTTTAGCCGGAATGCCGTTTGACTGTACCCATATACAGTAGTATTTTTACGTGCAGACAGAATCGCACAATTAATATTCATAGGGAAAAAATAATGTTTGTTGAACTGGTTTATGACAAGCGAAACGTACAGGGGCTGGAGGGAGCCAGGGAGATAATTCTGGCTGAACTGACAAAACGTGTGCACCGGATTTTTCCTGATGCCAGCGTGACGGTTAAGCCAATGCAGGCGAATGGCCTGAATAGCGATGCCAGCAAAAGCGACCGGGAAAAGCTGAACCGTATGCTTGAGGAAATGTTTGAAGAGTCGGACATGTGGCTGACGCAAGAGTAACAAGGTTAACAAATACCAGCCCACCGGGGAAAAACCGGGCGCAATGCCCGGTTCTGTTTTCAGCCAGTAATGCCTTTAATCACTCACCCGCGGTTCTCCAGCATCGGTTCATTTCTCGGATCGTGCCCGCAAGATAAAAACGCCTCCCGGAATTTCTGCCCATTTTCTCGCGTTATCTTGTACAAGATACAGCTTTTGCATGTCGATCAAGTCATCTTATCCCTGCCCTATACTTTGAGTATGACATCCGACTGGAGGTTTCTATGTGTGGACGCTTTGCACAAGCCCAAACCCGTGAAGAATACCTGGCCTACCTTGCCGACGAAGGCGATCGCGACATCGCGTATGACCCGGCCCCCATTGGCCGGTACAACGTCGCGCCCGGTACCAAAGTCCTGCTGCTGAGCGAACGCGACGAACTACTGCACCTCGATCCGGTGTTCTGGGGCTACGCACCTGGATGGTGGGACAAAGCACCACTGATTAACGCACGTGTAGAAACCGCGGCCACCAGCAGAATGTTTAAACCTCTGTGGCAACATGGCCGGGCGATCTGTTTTGCCGATGGATGGTTCGAATGGAAGAAGTCAGGTGACAAGAAACAACCCTACTTCATCCACCGGGCCGACGGTCAGCCAATCTTTATGGCGGCGATCGGAAGCACACCGTTTGAGCGCGGCGATGAAGCCGAGGGATTTCTGATTGTGACGTCTGCGGCTGATAAAGGCCTCGTCGACATTCATGACCGCAGGCCACTGGTTTTGTCACCAGAAGCGGCACGCGAGTGGATGCGACAGCATGTTGGCGGGAAAGAAGCTGAAGAGATAGCTTCAGATGGTGCAGTGCCCACCGATAAGTTCGTCTGGCATGCGGTAACGCGTACAGTAGGAAATGTAAAAAACCAGGGGAGGAATTTGATAGAGCAAATAGAAATCAAATCTGATCTTAGTTAGACCTGCACTTTTTAGATGGGATAATAAAACCCTTCCCTCTATTGAAGTCAAAACCTTTGACAACTCCTGTCATTTTACGGGACAAATTATTTCCTTGCTATAAATCAAATTTGACGACACAGGAAAAATTTGGATTGGCTAATCTAATCTGTATGGCCTCCCAGATGGCTAAAATAAGATTTGCTTAAAAGATCTACACGTGCCTTAATGATGCGGTTGGTTCGATGCAATGTGAATCTGACTTTTCCAAAGTAGTCCTCATAACCAGGTGCTATCTCTGATATCCCCTCCTCTTGAGTCCATACGTATGCCATCATGCGTTTCTTTTCATGAACTTGTAACTTTTAAGTGTTCAAGTGGAGTTTTTATGTCATCAAAAATGATAGGTCTTGTTAAGTGGTTTAACGATGATAAGGGTTTTGGCTTCATCTCCCCACTCGATGGAAGTAAAGATATCCTTGTTCACTCTTCTTCTCTACAGGGAGAGACATTCAAAACTCTTTTTGAAGGCCAAAAAGTTAAATTTGCTGTCATTGCCGGTACCAAAGGTCCGACAGCTGCAAATGTTACGCTTTGCGATAAATAACCCCCCTCAATAACCGCTTAAGCTTCTGTGAATTAAATAATCAGAAGCGTCATTTATCGTTTGCGAATATCATTACAACAGGCCAGCATATTTACAGCACCGTCAAATTTGCTGACCGATGTGATGAAATGCAGGACTGCTGCATGAATAGTCTCAAAGCAGAAACTAACTGCTTATAAAATATTAAAGTGCGTAAGAGGTTAGGCAGCCTCCAAAAGCATCACTTCTTAGTTATTATATGAGATTTTTTAGTAATGTTGAGGGGATTTGAACAACGCGTTGCAGTAAGGGCAAACCAGTTGAGCTCCCTTTTGTACACGATTGTAACTATGCTCCGAGTCTCTTGTGCAGTTTGGACAAGGGCATTTGACTAAATAATTTCGGCGGAATTGCGTGTTTTTACGTGCAGACATAAGCTTCTCCAGTACAAATGGACTGCTACAGTACACGTTAAGGCAGAATATTGCTTGTTTTAATTTCGAAAGAGGTAACTAAACGTCAATAAATCAACCCCTTTCGAACAACCCTGGGCCATAAAACTCCCTGAAATACATGGTGATACATGAAAAAAGTAATTATTTTCTTTAATGGTAAACCAGGTAAAGTAATCACCGTACTTAAGGGCGTGACATCAATACGCGAACAATACCCTAATGGAGAAGGGATAAACCTTCCGATAATGTCAGCCGGTTTTCCCTCTTTAACAGGTGACCATGAAGTTGTCTATGTTGCATCAGATCGAGAGCTTACATCTCAGGAAATATTAGATGCAGCCAGGAAGTATCTATAAGCTTCAATATCTTCTACCAACACTGCGGATAACCTTCAGTAACAAGCATTATTAAAACAATTAGGAATTATCAGTATTGCCTACCTGGCGTAGGCTTTTTTTTCATTTAGCAGACGATACATTCCTGTCTAATGTCATATATTTTTTAGGACTCGGAACATTTTTTGATTCAAACAGTCTAAAAGATATACTCACAAAGGGGGCCTTTATGACAACGCTTATCATCTCTACTATCGTGGCAATGGTACTGGCATTGATGATTTTAAGTCTGATCAAGATCGGGATCAGCGTATCGAACAATCCTGATGAACTGTAATGTATTCAAGTTTCCATAACCTCTTTATTTACTGGGCAGCCTATTCACCTTTCCTCGCAGGCAGCGCCACTCCAGCCCCGGGTACGTTCCACAATTAATTCCCTCTCCATTGGCGCAGCAGGAAGCTGCCCAGTCGTTCGCCCTGATATATAGGGGCAGCCATAAGAAAGTTATCCTGCAAATTTCGCAGAATTTAAGGATTCACTTTGGGGAGGAATTTGGAGGAGTTTCGGGGAAGAAAAAATCGAACAAAAAACCGGGCATCGCGCCCGGTTCTGTTTCCACACTAAAAAGCCCTTAAACACTCAATCCACGATTCTCCAGCATTGGTTCGATCCTCGGATCGTGCCCGCGCCAGTTCCGGTAAAGTTCAGCTAAATCAGTGCTGTTGCCGCGCGACAAAATCGCCTCGCGGAATGTCTGTCCGTTTTCGCGCGTTAAACCACCCTGCTCGACAAACCACTGATAGCCATCGTCCGCCAGCATCTGCGTCCAGAGATAGGCGTAATAGCCCGCCGCGTAGCCGCCGCCGAAGATATGAGCAAAATAGCTGCTGCGATAGCGCGGCGGTACGGCTGGAAGATCCAGCCCTTCTTTTTTCAACGCGGCGGCTTCAAAGGCTTCCACGTCTTCAACGGGCTCATGAATGCCGTGCCAGTTCATATCCAGCAGCGCGGCGCTCAGCAGTTCCGTCATGTCATAACCCTTATTAAACTGGGTCGCATTGAGCATTTTTTCCCGCAGCGCATCCGGCATCGGCTCGCCGGTTTGATAATGGCGGGCAAAGTGCGCAAACACCTGCGGATGGCTGGCCCAGTGTTCATTGATCTGCGACGGGAATTCAACGAAATCACGTGGCGTGTTGGTGCCTGAAAGCGTGGCATAGCGCTGGCTGGCAAACAGGCCATGCAGCGTATGGCCAAACTCGTGGAACAGGGTAATCACATCATCCCAGGAGATCAGCGCGGTCTGCCCGTTCGCTGGTTTTTGATAGTTGCAGACGTTATAAATCACCGGACGCGCGGCAAACTCGTAAGACTGCTCAACAAAATTCCCCATCCACGCCCCGCCCGCTTTGGAATCACGCGCGAAAAAGTCGCCGTAGAACAGCGCCATGCCTTCACCCGTGTGGTCGAAAATCTCCCACACGCGAACGTCCGGGTGATAAACCGGAATATCGAAACGCTCGACAAAGCGGATACCGAACAACTGCGTGGCGGTCCAGAATACGCCATCTTCCAGCACGGTATTGAGCGCGAAATAGGGTTTGATCTGCGACTCATCCAGCGCGTATTTCGCTGAACGCACGCGTTCGGCATAAAACGCCCAGTCCCAGGCCTGCACCGTAAAACCGCCCTGCTCGTCGTCAATGACCTTCTGAATATCCGCCTGCTCCAGCGCGGCCCTGCTGCGCGCCGCAGGAACTATCCCGCGCATGAATTCGAGCGCGGCATCCGGCGTTTTCGCCATTTGATCGGCAATGCTCCAGCTGGCATAGTTATCAAAGCCGAGCAGTTGCGCCTGTCTTGCCCGCAACGCGGTAAGCCGAAGGATCAGGTCGCGCGTATCGTTTTCGTCGCCTTTTTGAGTGCGTTCCCAGCCCGCGCTAAACAGCTTTTTACGGGTCTCGCGCAGAGACAGCGCCGCCAGCGCGGGCTGTTGCGTGGTATTCAGAAGCGGGATCAGCCAGCGATCCGTCAGCCCTTTTTCTGCGGCAGCATGAGCCGCGGCAGCCATCTCCTCCGCACTGAGTCCGTCAAGCTGGTGAACATCATCCACCACCAGCCCTCCCGCCTTATTCGCCGCCAGCAGGCGCTGGTTGAACTGGCTGGTCAGGGTGGCGGCTTCGGTATTCAGAGATTTCAGCTCGGCTTTTTCATCGGCGTTCAGACGCGCGCCCGCAAGAACAAAGTGCTGATACGTCTCCTCCGTCAGTCGGCGGGATTCGGCATCCAGCGTGTCGCGATCCTGCCAGACGGCTTCCACGCGGGCGAAAAGCGTATCGTTTAGCCAGATATCGTTCGCCAGCCCGGCCAGTTCGGTGGAGAACTGCTCGTCCAGTGCCTGAAGATAATCGTTGGTGTGTGCGGACGTCATGGCGAAGAACACGCTGCTGACGCGCGACAGCATGGCCCCGCTCTTTTCCAGCGCCAGCACGGTGTTGTTGAAGTCCGGCACGGCGCTCTGCGCGATAATCGCGTCAATATCTGCACGCTTGAGGCGCATTGCTTCATCAAACGCCGGGCGATAGTGGCTGTCTTCTATCACATCAAAACGCGGAGCCTGATAAGGCAGCAGGCTAACGTCAAAGAAAGGGTTGTTGACCGACATCGTTTACTCCTGAGCACGGTATTTCTCACCAGAGTAGGCCAGCCTGCTCCGGCCTGCAATGGCGTCATACAAATGTTGCCTTAACGATCTGCCCGAGTGCGTGCTATGGTAGTACAACACAAAAAGCGTTGAGGAACAGTGAGATGATTATATTAGTTACCGGGGCGACAGCAGGTTTTGGTGAAAGCATCACGCGTCGCTTCGTCGCCAACGGACATAAGGTGATTGCAACGGGTCGTCGTCAGGAGCGTCTCCAGGAGTTGAAAGACGAGCTGGGCGACAGCATCCTGACCGCACAGCTGGACGTGCGCAACCGCGCCGCCATTGAAGAGATGATTGCCAACCTGCCTGCCGAATGGCGTGAAATCGACGTGCTGGTCAATAACGCTGGCCTGGCGCTGGGCATGGAGCCTGCCCACAAAGCCAACGTCGAAGACTGGGAGAACATGATCGACACCAACAACAAAGGCCTGGTGTACATGACCCGCGCCGTGCTGCCGGGCATGGTTGAACGTAATCGTGGTCATATCATTAATATCGGTTCCACCGCAGGCAGCTGGCCTTACGCGGGCGGCAACGTCTATGGCGCAACCAAGGCCTTTGTACGCCAGTTCAGCCTGAACCTGCGCACCGACCTGCACGGTACCGCGATCCGCGTGACCGATGTTGAGCCGGGTCTGGTCGGTGGAACGGAATTCTCCAACGTGCGTTTCAAAGGCGATGACGCGAAAGCGGATAAAACCTATGAAAATGCGAATGCGCTGACGCCGGAAGATATCACCGAAACCGTCTGGTGGGTCGCGACGCTGCCGAAGCATGTCAACATCAACACGGTTGAGATGATGCCCGTCAGCCAGACCTATGCCGGACTCAGCGTGCATCGCGGGTAATTCACCCTTCCCGGCCTGCGGGCCGGGTATGTGATGACGGTTAAAAGAATGGTAGTATGTTCAGGTTAACTCTCTGAGAAATCACAACCCATGGCCGCTGAATCGCAACTTAATCCTACCCAGCCTGTAAATCAGCAAATTTATCGCATCTTACGCCGTGATATCGTTCGCTGCCTGATCCCACCGGGAACGCCACTCTCAGAAAAAGAGGTTTCGGTACGTTTTGACGTTTCCCGTCAGCCCGTGCGCGAGGCGTTTATTAAGCTCGCAGAAAACGGCCTTATCCAGATCCGCCCTCAGCGCGGCAGCTATGTAAATAAAATTTCGCTTTCGCAGGTACGGAATGGCTGTTTTGTTCGCCAGGCCATTGAGTGCGCCGTTGTGCGTCGCGCCGCGTCGCTCATCAACGATAACCAGTGCTACCTGCTGGAGCAAAACCTGCATCAGCAACGCATTGCCATCGACCGCAAACAGCTGAACGACTTTTTCCAGCTGGACGACGAATTTCACCAGAAACTGGCGCAGATAGCCGAGTGCCAGCTCGCGTGGGATACCGTCGAAAACATCAAAGCTACCATCGACCGCGTGCGCTACATGAGCCTCGACCATGTTTCTCCGCCAGAGATGTTGCTGCGCCAGCATCACGATATTTTCAGCGCACTGGAAAAACGCGACGTGGAAGCCGTAGATAAAGCGATGACGCTTCACCTCCAGGAAATTAGCGAGTCAGTTCAGTTAATCCGTCAGGAAAACCGCGAGTGGTTTAGCGAAGAATAAAGCTTCGCCGCCCCCTTTCGGTTGCGGCGAAGTGATTAGCGGACCACTAATACCGGAATAGTGGCGTAGCGCAGGATAGTTTCAGCATTCGAGCCCAGCAGATGTGTTGTCATGCTCGGGTTTCTTGATCCGATAACAATAACGTCATATTTCCCCTCTTTGCTGAGCTGGATGATTTCATCGCGTACGTTGCCGAAACGTACTTCACAATCAATATTTTCCGGGGACATATCAAAGAGCCGTTTCAGTGCCTTCATCTTCTTATCCGACTCGGCGGTCATATACTCTTCGAACTTCTTAATATCGGCATTGAACCCCCGCAGTAACGAACGGCTGCTGTTAGGAAGAATGTTGACCAGGGTGATCGTCGCGCCTTCCGATTTCGCGAGGTTGACCGCGTGGCGTACCGCTTTATCGCTTAGATCCATTTCAAACACGTCAACAGGCATCAAAATTTTCTTATACATAAGCCTGACTCCTTTTCCGATGAAGGGTTATTTTCTGCCTCCAGAATGGCATTGTGGATATAAACAAAGCCTAAACACTTGCGTCTGGAAACTATCAATTAAGGAAAATAACTGTCCGCTTTGTAAAGCGGTGTCCTGAACCGTCAACGCCATCAGGAAATAAGAAAAAAGTGTGAGCTTGATCAAAAGCAAATAATTCTGTTTAAGAGAGGCGTATTAATAGTGCCCCGTGAACGGCAGCCGTTGAATTAGCGCCGTAACGGATAAGTGCGAGAGGAGAAAATACCATGATGACATACGACCGTAACCGAAATGCAATCACCACTGGCAGCCGCGTCATGATTAGCGGCACAGGTCAGTTCGGCGTGATTAAAGCGATCCACAGCGACGGCCTTAATGCCGAGCAGGTGCGTCGTGGTAAAACGGTTGAAGTGGAAGGATGCGAAGGTAAGTTCGAACCGATTGAGCTGATTCGCCTGGGGATGCACTAAGCTGTGCCCCGACATGCCGCCGCGAACGGCGGCATGTCAAAGCGTTAAAGCCGGGTGGCGTACTCAGCAACCGTGGCCTTCGCGCCTTTTTGCAGCAACGTTTGATAGGCCTGCATGACGGCAGCCACGAATACCGTGTCCTTCGGCAGCTCGTTACCGAAAATAGCCTCAATGCCCAACAGCGCGCTAACGCGGCTTTCACCTTCAGCGCTACCGTTTACCGCCGCCTGAATCACCGCCAGCTGTGGATCGCTCACCTCAATCGCGTTACCCTGCTCATCCACACCGCCGACATAACGCATCCAGCCCGCCACGCCCAGGGCCAGCAGCGGGAAAGGTTTCTGGTGGACAAGGTGCCAGCGCACGGAATCGAGCATGCGCTGCGGCAATTTCTGGCTACCGTCCATGGCGATTTGCCAGGTGCGGTGACGCAGGGCCGGATTGCTGTAACGCGCAATCAGCTGGTCGGCATAACGACCCAAATCCACGCCCCGCACTTTCAACGTCGGCGCCTGCTCTATCAGCATCAGCGCATGCGCGGCTGCGCGATAATGTTCATCTTCCATGCAGTCGTTAATGTGCTGATAACCGGCCAGATAGCCGAGATAGGCCAGGAACGAGTGGCTGCCGTTAAGCATTCGCAGCTTCATCTCTTCAAACGGAATGACATCAGAAACCAGCTCCGCACCGGCCTTTTCCCACTGGGGGCGTCCGGCAACAAAATTATCTTCCACCACCCACTGGCGGAACGGCTCGCAGGCGACACCTGCCGGATCGCGTACGCCAGTCAGCTGTTCGATTTTATCCAGCGTATCAGCCGTGACGGCGGGCACAATGCGGTCCACCATCGTTGACGGGAAGGTGACGTTCGCTTCGATCCAGTCCGCCAGTTCGCCGTCTACGGCGCGCGCGTAGGCACAGGTCACATTGCGCATCACGTGGCCGTTCTCCGGCATGTTATCGCATGACATCACGCTGAATGCCGGTAGCCCCGCCGCCTTGCGACGCGCCAGCGCCTCAACCACCACGCCCGGCGCAGATTTAGGCTGATGCGGGTTTTGCAGGTCTGCAACGATTAACGGATGATCGAACATCAGTTGTCCGGTTGCCGGGGAGTGGCAATATCCTTTCTCGGTGATGGTCAGGGAAACAATGGCGACCTGCGGCTCGCACAGCGCCGCCAGCACGGTTTCCAGCCCGTCGATCTGCGCATGCAGCGCGTTTTTGACGACGCCGACCACGCGCGCCGTCCACGCATCGGCAGACATCTCTGCCACGGTATAAAGGTTATCCTGTGCCTTCAGATCGGCGATCTGCTGTTCGCCGCCAATCAGGTTAACTTCGCAGTAACCCCAGTCGCTGCCCTGTTCTGCGGCGAGTATATCGGTGTACACCGCCTGGTGCGCACGGTGAAACGCGCCAAACCCTAAATGAACAATGCGTGCCTTGAGGCTGTCGCGATCGTATTGAGGATGCGTTGCCTTCGCCTGTAATAACCGGTTTTCCATGATTGAGACTCGTTAATTAATGAAAGCTGTGATCCACTGCCGCTTCCTTTTAAGAGCGGCAGCGCCTGCTGACTACACCAACTAGAATGGCAGTCGGAGTCAAAAAACGCTGCCATTAACCATACTGATACATCGTTTTCAGATCTTGATTTACATTAACTTTTCGCCATGTGGTGTGACATCAGTAAAAAGTTGTGTGACAGGTAACGCAAGATGTAAACCACTAGCGGCGTGAAGAGAGCGCGCCGTACGCTACCGAGTCCTTATGAGGAGCCTCCGCAGCATCTTCGGCTTCACTCAAATCGCGGTCGCGCACTTCCGGCATCAGCAACGCGGAGACCAGCCCAATCAGCGAATACGCTACCAGCATCGCCACAATCGGCCACCAGGACCCGGTCATGTTGCAGAAGATCCCCGCCAGCACCGGACCAAAGCCTACGGCTACCAGCCCGCCCGCCTCTTTCGAAATGGCCATGCGGGTAAAGCGGTTCCGCGAACCAAACATCTCTGCCATGGTGATGTTTTCCAGCGCGAACAGCCCAAGCACCGCAAAGTTATGAATAACGATGATAGAGAGCATAATCACGCCCGGCGCGTAACTCTTATCGACGATAATCGACAGCATCGGGTAAGCCAGAATAATGGCTGAAATGTTAAGGAGGATATACGGCAGACGGCGCCCCACTTTATCGGACAGCCAGCCCAGCAGCGGGATGGAGAGGAAGCCGAGAATCGAACTGATCATCAGCGCATCGGTTGGGATCGCCTTATCAAACAACAGCGTCTGCACCAGATATCCGGCAAGGAAAGTCTGAATCAAACCTGAGTTGCCGGCCTGACCAAAGCGCAGCCCCGTCGCCAGCCAGAACGATTTGCTCTTAAACATCGCGCCGACCGAGGTATCCTGCGCAGCAACCGGCGCAATGGTTTCAGCGTCGTTAACCTTCTCAAACACCGGGCTCTCTTTAAGGTTCATACGCAGCCAGATGGCGAAGATCATCACCACCACGCTGGCGAGGAACGGCACGCGCCAGCCCCAGGCAATAAGTTCTTCACGATCGAGGGCAAAGAACATCACGGCCCAGATCGCCGTGGCGCTCAGCGTCCCGCAGTTGGTTCCCATGGCCACCAGCGAGGAGATGATGCCGCGTTTACCCTTCGGCGCGTACTCCGCCAGCATGGTACCTGCGCCGGAGATTTCTGCCCCCGCGCCCAGCCCCTGAATAATACGCAGCGTCACCAGCAGCACCGGTGCGAAAATCCCGATCTGCGCGTAGGTCGGCAACACGCCGATTAAGGTGGTGCAGATTCCCATCATGGTGATGGTGATAAACAGCACCTTTTTGCGGCCAATTCTGTCGCCCATTCTGCCGAAGATAAATGCCCCGACGATACGCGCGATGTAGCCTGCCCCATAGGTCCCCATCGCCAGGATCAGCGCCATGGCCGCGGACTGTTCAGGGAAGAAAATTTCATGGAATACCAGCGCGGCGCCAAGGGAGTAGAGCTGAAAATCCATAAACTCCAGGGCGGTGCCCAGCCAGCCGGATACGGCGGCTTTCACCAGGTCTGACGTACTTCTTTGAGGTTGTGCTTGAGTCATAATGGCTATCTCTGCAAGGTAAGATGCGTACCACTGAGAGCCTGTCTTCGCAGGCTCTTAACCGCGTGAATTATTATTGGTCGAACGTGAGCAAGACTTTACAGCACTGCCGCTGGTCTTTTTCAAACAGTTCGATGGCGTCTGTAACGTGGTGATAGTCAAATGTATGGGTGACCAGTTTTTCAGGGTCGATCAGCCCTTTTTCCAGCCAGTCAATGACCACCGGAAATTTGTTGGCATTCAGGCGCGAAGAGAAGATCGACAGCTCTTTGCCGGTGATCCCCTGTTGCACGATCTGGCTCGGGTCGCTGGAGAAGCCCATCAGCACGATGCGCGCCGCCGGAGACGCCAGCGTAATCGCTTCCTGCAAAATGGATGGATGACAGGCAGCATCGATGATTAACGTCGGCTTGATGCCTTTTTCATCCAGCGCGGCCTGTAATGAGTGCTCGCTGTTGTTGAAGACCCAGTCTGCGCCGCTGCGTTGCGCCATCCCCAGCCGCTCATCAATCCGATCCACCACGATGACCTGCTTCACCTTGTAAACGCCCTTTAGCGCCTGCACGGTGACCAGCCCCATCGGGCCTGCGCCGTAGATCAGCGCCACGTCCTGTTCGGTGGGTTTCGCCTGCCCCGTCACGTTGGCGGCAATGGTGAAGGGCTCAACCATCACCGCGTGTTTGTCAGGGATCGCATCCGGAATGTGCCAGGCATTTTTCGCCGGCACGACGGCGTATTCGCTGAAGCCGCCGTCACGGTGGACGCCCAGCACCACCAGCGAGGTGCAAACGTTCGGTTTTCCGACGGAACACGGGTAGCAGTGTCCGCAGTTGATCACCGGATCAACAGACACGCGCTGGCCCAGTCGGGTGCTCTCCACGCCTTCGCCAACCGCGTCTATTTCGCCAAAGAACTCGTGACCGATTACCCGCGGGTATTTCGCAAACGGGTTATGCCCGCGATAGATATGGCTGTCTGAACCGCAGATACCGGCGAGTTTAATTCTGACGCGGACGTCGCCTGCGTCCGGCAACGGGAGAGGACGCTCCTCAATCACCAGCGCATTCGGCTGTTGGATCACTACGCTTTTCATCATTCGCTCCTCGTTTACCAGTTCCAGAGGGTGCCGTCTTCCAGACGGGCCACCGGCAGACAGGCCGGTTCGTACGGGTATTTCGCTGCCAGCTTCTCATCAAACTCAATGCCCAGCCCTGGCTTGTCGCCCGGGTGCATATAGCCGTTATCGAAGCGCCAGCTGTGCGGGAACACTTCCAGCATCTGCTCTGAATACCCCATATACTCCTGCACGCCAAAGTTCGGTACCCACAGGTCAAAATGCAGCGCCGCGGCGTGGCAAATCGGCGACAGATCCGACGGGCCGTGTGAGCCGGTGCGCACCTGGTAGAGTGAGGCAAAGTCAGCAATGCGACGCATCCCGGTGATGCCGCCCGCATGGGTTATGGTGGCGCGGATATAGTCAATGAGCTGCTCTTCAATCAGCTGCTTGCAGTCCCAGATGCTGTTGAACACTTCCCCCACCGCAATGGGCGTGACGGTGTGCTGGCGGATCAGGCGGAAACACTCCTGGTTTTCAGCGGGAGTCGGATCTTCCATCCAGAACAGGCGGTACTCTTCAATGCTTTTGCCGAATCGCGCCGCTTCGATGGGCGTCAGACGGTGGTGCATGTCGTGAAGGAGATGTTCGTTGAAGCCGAACTGACTGCGCACTGCGTCGAACAGTTTCGGCGTAAAGTCGAGGTATTTCTCGGTGGACCAAAGCTGCTCGTCCGGCCAGTCGCCCTTGGTTGCAGGCTCATACGCCAGCCCTTTTCCTTTAGACATACCATAGGTGGTTTTCATCCCCGGCACGCCGCACTGCACGCGAATAGCCTTGAAGCCCATCTCTTTATGACGGGCATAATCTTCCAGTACGTCGTCAATGGTGTGCCCGGTGGTATGACAATAAACCATCACCCCTTCCCGGGAGGCTCCGCCCAGAAGTTGATAGAGCGGCATGTTCGCGGCTTTCGCTTTGATGTCCCACAGCGCCATATCCACGGCAGAAATCGCTGACATGGTGACCGGGCCACGACGCCAGTACGCGCCTTTATAGAAGAACTGCCAGATATCTTCGATGCGGTGCGCATCGCGGCCAATCAGCTGAGGGCACAGGTGATCTTTCAGGTAGGAGGCAAC
Source organism: Enterobacter hormaechei subsp. hoffmannii (assembly GCF_001729745.1). Taxonomy (GTDB): domain Bacteria; phylum Pseudomonadota; class Gammaproteobacteria; order Enterobacterales; family Enterobacteriaceae; genus Enterobacter; species Enterobacter intestinihominis. The sequence goes on along the minus strand of NZ_CP017186.1, from coordinate 2,004,072 downwards.
GGAAAGTTCACGTCCGTTAAGCGTGGCATCACCCAGGCCGACAATGCCCTCATCGGTGGTGATTTTAAGGGTGACAAAGTTACGCCCCGGGCAGGTGACAAATACTTCAGCCCCGACAATCTTCATAATCCATTTCCTTACATCGCTCGTTGTGATGCAGGAAATTTACGCAACTACACTACTACCATACAAGTATAACGATCGAAAAATCAGCGGGCGATCACACTATGAGGACGACTATGCGCGTCCCCAGCCGGCCACGATGATCAACATGCCGCACAGGGCAACCAGCGCGCCTGCCCAGTCATACAGGCTTAGCCTGATGCCATCGACAAAGCGCAGCCACACCAGCGCAGTACAGACGTACACCCCTCCGTAGGCCGCATAAACCCGCCCGCTAGCGGCCGGATGCAGGGTGAGCAGCCAGACGAAAAGGACCAGGGACACACCCGCCGGGATCAGCAGCAGCGCGGAAGCGCCCCGCTTTAGCCAGAGCCACGGCAAAAAGCATCCGATGATTTCACACAGCGCGGTCGCGAAAAAAAGCAGCGTCGTTTTGAACATTTTTCTCGTTTCGTGAGGATTGATTTAGACATCATACGCGATAATGCTCTCATCGTTCCCATACCTGCCGCGCGGGTATGACACCCTTTCGGATTGGTGTAGAATCCAACGGGGTAATCCGATTGTCTGCACCCGTTTAAAGGAAACGCTATGACTACATTAAGCAAACGCCTTTGTCTGACAGCCGCACTGGCGCTGTCCTCGTTCGCCTTTGCCGCAACGGCATCAGCCGAAACCAGCAAACTCATCATTGAGTCTGGTGACAGCGCGCAAAGCCGCCAGAATGCTGCCATGGACAAAGAACAATGGAATGACACCCGCAGCCTGCGTCAGAAAGTGAATAAGCGCGTGGAAAAAGAGTGGGATAAAGAAGACGTCGCGTTTGATGCCCGCGACAAATGCCAGCAAAGTGCCAACGTCAACGCTTACTGGGAGCCTAACACCCTGCGCTGTCTGGATCGTCGCACTGGCCGCACGGTAGCACCGTAATGTCGATGCCGTGTGACGTAAAGCTCCGTCCGCTGGAGCGCGAAGATTTACGCTTTGTCCACCAGCTCGACAACAATGCCAGCGTAATGCGCTACTGGTTTGAAGAGCCTTACGAGGCCTTCGTCGAGCTGTCCGATCTCTACGATAAGCATATCCACGATCAGAGTGAACGCCGGTTTGTGGTGGAGTGCGAAGGTGAGAAAGCCGGGCTGGTTGAACTGGTTGAGATCAACCATGTTCACCGTCGGGCGGAATTTCAGATCATTATTTCACCGGAGCACCAGGGGAAAGGTCTTGCGTCGCGGGCGGCAAAGCTGGCGATGGATTATGGGTTTAACGTCCTGAATCTCTACAAGCTTTACCTCATCGTCGATAAAGAGAACGAAAAAGCGATTCATATCTACCGTAAGCTCGGCTTTATGGTGGAAGGTGAACTGATCCATGAGTTCTTTATTAATGGCGAATACCGTAACACCATCCGCATGTGCATTTTCCAGCATCAGCATCTGGCCGGGCATAAATCCTCCTCCGCCAACCTGCTTAAACCCACCGCGCAGTAACCTGCGCGGTATTATTCTTAATAATATTCAATGCTGTTTTTGATGGTGTAGTTGCGCTCAATGGCAGGTCTAACGCTGTCATCGACGATAACCAGCTCGCAGCTCACCGGGTTGTTGTGGCGATCGTAATCGCAACTCTGCTTTACATTGCCCATCGGTTTATCGTTCAACAGGCTTACCGCCGTATAATCCATGCGCTTACGCAGATCTTTCGACGGCATCGATTTGACCGATAAACGCTGGTCGCCGGAGACCGTGGTTTTACCGAGCGGGTAGCCGTCGGTATCATACTGGTACTTCACTTCCATCTCTTTGCTGTGCGCGGCAACCACAAACCCGTTATCGTCGGTGTCCCACGTCAGGCCGGCAGACGGCAGTTCCGCCAGCTGACATTTTCCCTGCAACTTCACCTTCTGCTGCTGGGTTTCCGCATCGACGTAGTAGTTAGCATCCAGCACCAGCGCAACGCCCGTGTTAGCCTCCAGATCGTGCAGTTCAAGGGTATCGAAACACCCCTCCGACGACATCGTTCCGGTCACGCGTTTAGAGACTTCACCCTTATCGTTCAACAGCGTCTGGGTAAAATCTTTCACCGGCCCGCGCAGAGGGTCAAAGTCAAACTCGTTCGAAAAGCTCGCCATCTCCGGCGTAAATGACAGCGGCGCGGTGTTGTTGTCACATCCCACCAGTACCGTTGCCAGTAGCGTTATCGCTGCGTATTTATTCACGTCATTTACCAAAAGAATGAAAGGATTGTGGCACTCATAGTAGCAAATAGTATGGTAGCGATGTTGAATTGGTTCGAATACTGGTAAAATGTATGAATTTGGCCCAGCTATTAAGTCTTTAAGGAACGCTAAAAGGATGAGAACTTTTATAGTCAATCTCAAACACTCGCTCGAACGTCGTGCGAAAATGGAATGTCAATTGTCCGAATTGAACATTGCATACGAGTTTATTGAAGCAGTAGATGGTCGAAAAATGACTGAAACTGAACTAAGAAATGTCACACGGGAGACAAATTATGCTTTTCTCCCGGGAGAAGTGGGTTGTGCATTAAGCCATCAAAAAATATACAAAAGAATAATAGATGAAAATATCGACGCCGCTCTTATCCTTGAGGATGATGTTGTACTAAACAGCGATCTGCGTGAGATACTTAATAGCGTTACGCTCAGCAAAACAAAACCTGAGATTCTTCTTCTGAGTCGGGTCAATAAATATTACAAAAAACCGTTCAAACACATTTTCGGCTCATATAATATACATAAGACTCAGCATGCCACGACTACTCATGCATACATTATCAATCAAAAAGCTGCTAGAAGCCTTCTGGATAACCTTTATCCTGTATGGATGGTTGCCGATAAATGGAGTTTATTCGAAGACCTATCACTGGCTAAAATTCACTCTATAGTACCTTATCCAGTACGCCTTTCCGAAGAAGCCAATGTTTCAACAATTAATGAATCAAAAGGTGATGCCATGCTGGATGCCAAAAAGAAAAAAATTTGGAATTTACTTATGCGGGAAAGGCCGTTAGCTGCAAAGCTTCGCCACCGTTATCGAAGAGCCATAACTCCTTTATTGAATCAAATAATCGATCAGGGCAAAGGATAATCTAACATTCTTCAACATGATTACGGCTCCAGGACAATTCAGAAAGAGAGACACAAAAACAAAAGCTTACCCTAACCCTGCTATGCTTACAGTCTACACAGTGAAAAGGAGCTACAGATGAAACGGTTACCCTGGATTACCGCCCTGCTGTTAATGAGTGCTTCACCCGCTCTTCTTGCGGCCCCGGACTCCTGCGAGCGCGTGAAAAGCGACATTCAGCAGAAGATTATCAACAACGGCGTACCGGAGTCTGGCTTTACCCTGAACATCGTCCCGAACGATCAGGCCGATCAGCCGGATGCGCAGGTCGTTGGGCATTGTGCCAACGATACTTTCAAAATTTTGTACACCCGCACCAGTAGCGGCAACTACCCGGTGAGCGGCGCAGGTACGCAAGAGAATGCACCCGCTGAGCCGCAATGATTTTCCCACTCAATTCCCCTGAGTTGACGAGGATTAATATTTAATACCTCTAAATAAGTAACACTCCCCCCATCATTAGCCCGGTTGTAGTCACGGGTGAAAATAATTATTAACAATGATGGGGTGAGTTATGTCCGAAGTTGAACATCACGACGGGATAAGCCGTCGAACTCTGGTTAAATCTACTGCCATAGGATCTCTGGCGCTTGCCGCCGGTGGGATCGCATTGCCTTTTGGTCTGAAAAGCGCCGCCGCCGCAGTGCAGACCGCTATTCAGCCAGCGGAAGATAAAGTCGTCTGGGGCGCCTGCTCGGTAAACTGCGGTAGCCGCTGCGCGCTACGTCTGCACGTTCGCGATGACGAAGTCTATTGGGTTGAAACGGATAATACCGGCGAGGATGTTTACGGCAACCATCAGGTTCGCGCCTGCCTGCGAGGCCGTTCAATTCGCCGTCGCATTAATCATCCAGACCGTCTGAACTATCCGATGAAACGCGTGGGCAAACGCGGAGAAGGCAAGTTTGAACGTATCACCTGGGAAGAAGCGCTGGACACCATCGCCGCGAGCCTGAAAAGCGTGGTCGAAAAATACGGCAACGAAGCGGTCTACATTAACTACTCCTCCGGAATTGTCGGCGGCAATATCACCCGCTCCTCCCCTTACGCCTCGCTGGTGGCACGCCTGATGAACTGCTACGGCGGCTTCCTCAGCCACTACGGCACCTACAGCACCGCGCAGATCGCCTGCGCAATGCCCTACACCTACGGCAGCAACGACGGCAACAGTACATCGGATATCGAAAACACCAAACTGGTGGTGATGTTCGGCAATAATCCGGCAGAAACGCGCATGAGCGGCGGCGGGATCACTTACTACCTTGAACAGGCACGTGAACGGTCTAACGCACGAATGATCGTTATCGATCCGCGCTACACCGACACCGCCGCAGGCCGCGAAGACGAGTGGATCCCGATTCGTCCGGGCACCGATGCCGCACTGGTGGCAGGTATTGCGTGGGTGCTGATTAATGAAAACCTCGTCGATCAGCCCTTCCTCGATAAATACTGCGTAGGTTATGACGAAAAAACCCTGCCGGAAGGCGCACCTGTTAACGGTCATTACAAAGCCTATATTCTCGGCCAGGGTGATGACAGAACCGCGAAAACCCCGGAATGGGCGTCGCGCATTACAGGCATTCCTGCCGATCGCATCATTAAGCTGGCCCGTGAAATCGGTTCGGCAAAACCGGCCTACATTTGCCAGGGCTGGGGCCCGCAGCGTCAGGCCAACGGCGAGCAGACATCCCGCGCCATCGCCATGCTGCCGATCCTGACCGGCAACGTCGGCATTAACGGCGGCAACAGCGGCGCGCGCGAATCGACCTACACCATCACCATCGAACGTATGCCGCTGCCGGAAAATCCTGTGAAAACGCAAATCTCCTGCTTCAGCTGGACGGATGCCATCGTGCGTGGACCGGAGATGACCGCCCTGCGCGACGGCGTACGCGGTAAGGATAAGCTGGATGTGCCGATCAAGTTCATCTGGAACTATGCGGGTAATACCATCATCAACCAGCACTCTGATATCAACAAAACTCACGACATTTTGCAGGATGAGAGTAAGTGCGAAACGATCGTCGTTATCGACAACTTCATGACCTCGTCCGCGAAGTATGCCGATATTGTCCTGCCGGACCTGATGACCGTTGAGCAGGAAGATATCATCCCCAACGATTACGCCGGCAACATGGGATACCTGATTTTCCTCCAGCCGGTTACCGCCCCGAAGTTCGAGCGCAAACCCATCTACTGGATCATGAGCGAAGTAGCGAAACGTCTCGGACCGGATGTCTATCAGAAATTCACCGAAGGCCGTACGCAGGAGCAGTGGCTGCGCTACCTTTACGCCAAAATGGTTGCCAAAGATCCGCTGCTGCCGTCCTACGACGCGCTGAAAAAAATGGGTATTTATAAGCGCAAAGATCCAAATGGACATTTTGTGGCCTATAAAAAATTCCGTGACGATCCGGATGCCAATCCGCTGAAAACCCCGTCGGGGAAAATCGAGATCTACTCCAGCAAGCTGGCGGATATTGCGGCAACCTGGGAACTGCAAAAAGACGAAACCATCACCCCGCTACCGGTCTATACCTCAACCTTTGAAGGCTGGGACGCGCCCGAGCGCAGCAAATTCCCGCTGCAACTGTTCGGTTTCCACTTTAAAGCCCGTACCCACTCCAGCTACGGCAACGTGGATGTGCTCCAGGCCGCCTGTCGCCAGGAGGTGTGGCTTAACCCTGTAGACGCCGAGAAGCGCGGCATTAAAAACGGTGACACGGTGCGCGTGTTTAACGATCGCGGCGAAGTGCGCATTGCCGCCAAAGTCACCCCGCGCATTATGCCTGGTGTGAGCGCGATGGGCCAGGGCGCCTGGCATGACGCCAACATGAACGGCGATCGTGTCGATCACGGCTCCTGCATCAATACCCTGACCACACACCGCCCGTCACCGCTGGCGAAAGGCAATCCGCAGCACACGAACCTGGTGCAGATCGAGAAGGCATAAGGATTAACCGATGACAACCCAGTATGGATTTTTTATTGATTCCAGCCGCTGCACCGGGTGTAAAACCTGCGAGCTGGCCTGCAAGGATTACAAAGATCTGACCCCGGACGTCAGCTTCCGTCGTATTTATGAATACGCGGGCGGCGACTGGCAGGAGGATAACGGCGTCTGGCATCAGAACGTCTTCGCCTATTACCTGTCGATTGCCTGCAACCACTGCGAAGATCCGGCCTGCACTAAGGTCTGCCCGAGCGGGGCAATGCACAAGCGAGACGACGGTTTTGTGGTGGTGAACGAGGATGTCTGCATCGGCTGTCGCTACTGCCACATGGCCTGCCCGTACGGTGCGCCGCAGTATAACGCGGCTAAAGGCCACATGACCAAGTGCGACGGCTGCCACAGCCGCGTGGCGGACGGAAAAAAGCCCATCTGCGTCGAGTCCTGCCCGCTGCGCGCGCTGGACTTTGGCCCGATTGAAGAGCTGCGCAAAAAACACGGCCAGCTTGCTGCGGTCGCGCCGCTGCCGTCTGCGCACTTCACGAAGCCGAGTATTGTGATTAAACCTAACGCCAACAGCCGTCCGACGGGTGATACCACCGGCTACCTGGCAAACCCGAAGGAGGTGTGAGATGGGAAGTGGATGGCATGAATGGCCGCTGGTGATCTTCACCGTTTTCGGGCAGTGCGTGGCTGGCGCATTAATCGTGATGGGCTTCGCCTGGCTGAATGAACGTGATGACAAGGCCAGAATACGCATCGTGCGCAGCCTGTTTTTTCTCTGGCTGGTAATGGGTATTGGGTTTATGGCCTCGGTACTGCATCTTGGCTCCCCGCTGCGCGCCTTCAACTCGCTTAACCGCGTGGGAGCGTCAGCGCTGAGTAATGAGATCGCGGCGGGTTCGATCTTCTTTGCCGTGGGCGGTTTCTGGTGGCTGGTGTCGGTTATCGGTAAAATGCCCCCAGCTTTAGGCAAAATCTGGATGGTTGTCAGCCAGCTCCTGGGTGTCGTTTTTGTCTGGGCTATGACCCGGGTCTATCAGATCGATACCGTTCCGACCTGGTATACGGGCTACACCACGTTGGCCTTCTTCCTGACGATGGCTCTTACTGGCCCGATGCTGGCCGCGCTGCTTCTGCGGGTCGCAAACGTGACATACAAAAGTACCCTTGCCGCGTCTGTCAGCGTACTGGCACTCATCGCCTGCGTGGCGGTCGTCGTGTTGCAAAGCAATACGCTGGGGACGATCCAGAGTTCTATCCAGCAGGCTAACGCCCTGCTGCCGGATTATGGTTCGCTTCAGGTATGGCGCATCGCGCTGCTGGCGGCGGGTTTAGGCTGCTGGATCTGTCCACTTATTCGTCGTCAGGAACCGAAAACGCTCGGCCTGTTTGCAGGTTTCGTGCTGGTGGCGGTGGGTGAAATGATTGGCCGTGGGCTATTTTATGGTTTGCATATGACCGCAGGGTTAGCAATTGCAGGTTAACACAGGTGCGCGGGCTGCCCCCGCGCACAAGTAAGGAAAGTTGTAATGAATGACGTCTCACACCGCGAATCGTTCGCGTTCAGCGCCCGGGTACTGGGCGCGCTGTTTTATTTTGCCCCGGACAGCGAGCAGACCGCACCGCTGGTGAGTGCCCTGACCGCAGGTGACTGGGTGCAGGACTGGCCGCTGGCGCAGGAAAGCCTGCAGCCCGTGGCCAGTATGTTTAAGAACCCGTCGGACGAAGCGTTGAAAGACGCCTGGCAGCGTCTGTTTATTGGCCCGTATGCTCTGCCCGCCCCCCCGTGGGGCTCCGTCTGGCTCGATCGCGAGTCCGTGCTGTTTGGCGATTCGACCCTTGCATTGCGCCAGTGGATGTGTGAAAACCATATCGCCTTTGAGATGCAGCAGAATGAGCCGGAAGATCACTTCGGAACGTTGCTGATGCTGGCGGCATGGCTTGCCGAGAACGGTCGCGACACAGAACGCGACCAGCTTATGGCCTGGCATCTGCTGCCGTGGAGCACGCGTTTCCTTAGCGTATTCGTTGAAAACGCGGCCCATCCGTTCTATACGGCGCTGGGTAAACTTGCCCAGCTGACGCTGGCAGAATGGCAGTCCACTTTGCTGATCCCGATTGCAGAAAAAACGCTGTACCGATAACAGCTCCTGGCTTGTACATCCGTTGTGTAAGCCAGGTTCGGACATTTTTGCTGCAACGCAGATCCGGAACTGCTATACTGTATATAATTACAGTACTGGAGGTGCAAAATGGCTGTTGAAACAAAATTCGTGGTCGTAAGAAAAGGTGAAGAGAAAATGACTTTTGCCAGTAAGAAAGAGGCTGACGCTCACGACAAACTGCTCGACATGGCAGAAGCGTTCACCGACTGGCTGCTGCAAAGCGGAATGCAGATGGATGAAACGCAGGCGGAAAACCTTGGTCTGTATCTTGCCGAGCAGAAAGAGTCCGTGCAGCATATCCTGCGTACCAGCAAGCTTCCCGAGCTCAATGCTGCAACGGATAAAACAGCGCCAGAGGAGGCGGATAGCAGCAAAAAAATCCGGGCCGTCAAAGCCGCCTGATCGTCAGAACGACTCATCACCTGTCCTGCTGCCGCGGGCCGGAAACGGCTCGCGGCTTAATAGTGCGGTAAATTATCACACAACTCTTGCAACTCGTTGATTAGTCTGGCCACATGGAAACCATCACAGACAGAATGATGAACCTGAACGGCGAAAGGCAACAAGACTTTTCCATCCTGGTTAAAGTATTTTCCAAACGTGAACATGGGCGCAAAAAAGTTCTGCATGTTAGCCACGTTGATATTAAAACTGGTAAAACTGACCCACGGAATATCCGATATGAAGAATATATTTTCCCGATACTCTTCTTTAGGCCAGTAGGCAAGATTATCACCATAGCGAGAAACGTCTTCTGCATAAACGTTCTGAAAGTGATGAATATTCCCGTCGAAGTGACTCCATAATGATGAAAACGTCTCCGTCTCTTTATGGAAAAGGGTATAGCTGGGATGCACCTCATTCCATATTACAAGCTCATTATCCTTCATAGCCATACGGAACTCAGAATGGCGGTTAACGACTGTCGAAATAAGGGAAATAATCGAAGGATAAAATTTCCAGCCAACCTGTTTGATATGTTTCAGCAGCGCAGTGATATCCAGCTGAACCGTTTGGTTAATCGTGCATTGAGCAAAGCTCTGAAAGACTTCAAAATGTTCTTTCCTTGCCCAACTCGATAAGTCTACAGCCGTATATTCTGGCGTTATTTTTGTCATTTCTTTGCCTTAATTAAGCAGCGCTATATAAAATAGTAGCGTACCACAAACCCAGGAGCTGTATAGACCGTCGAGCAGAGGCTGCCTTAAATTTTCAACGTATCAATAACCGCTCTCAGCGCCGGGGACACGTTGCGGTGCGGATAATAGAGGTAAAGCCCTTCCATCCGCAGGCTGTAGCGCTGTAAGACGCGTATAAGCGTGCCACGCTCCAGATCGTCAGACACCAGCTCAACCGGGACATAGGCCAGCCCGAGTTCCAGCCGGGCCGCTTCGGCCTCCATGTAGCTGTCGGAAAAGGCCCATTGCCCCTCAGGCCGGTGCGTAACTCGTTTCCCGTCCTGAACAAGCTCCCATTGATAGTGGTTACCGTCTGCAAACTGGTAGGCAATGCAGGGATGAGCATCCAGATCGGCGGGCGTCTGCGGGAAACCATAGCGCCGAAAATGCGCCGGTGCGGCAACCACAGCCATCTCCATATCGGGCGTGATGCGCACCGCAATCATTCCTTGTCCCACCTCCGGCCCCAGCCGGACGCCCGCGTCGAATCGCTCGGCAATGATATCCACGAACCGGCTCTCATTCATCAATTCCAGACGGATATCCGGGTAACGCTGTTTGAAGATAGCGAGCTTTGGCAGCAGACATTTCTCGATGGCGTGCTGGCTGGCATTAATGCGCACCGTGCCGGACGGCGTCTGGCGGTAATGCGCCAGTCTGGTCAACCCGGTATCAAGCGCATCAAAGGCGGAGCCGGCGGTCTGGTAAAGCTGTTCCCCGGCGTGTGTCAGCGACAGCTTGCGCGTAGTACGCACCAGAAGCTGCACGCCCAGCCGCTCTTCCAGCTCGCGAACCGATCGGCTGATGCCGGATTGCGCCAGCCCGAGCCGCTGTGCGGCTGCCGTGAAGCTTCCCTCCCGCACCACCTGGATAAAGAGATACAGCTCATTATAGTTTTCCCGCTTCGCCATCATGCTTCGTCAATTCATAACAAAATGATATTAATCCTAGCAGCTTTCGGCCTCTAATCAGCATTATTTCTGCTAACTATAATGGCCTCATTACAACAACACACGGTACCTCTTATGAAAACATTCACCCAAAAACTGTCCGTTGCGCTGCTGTTATGCGCATCATTAAGTGGAGTGACAACAATGAGTTATGCAGAAACGCTAAATCCTAACGCCCCCGTTTCGATGGTGACAACCTGGGATAAAACCTTCGCCGAGAGCAATAAAGTCAACCACCGCAAAGTGACGTTCCAGAACCGGTACGGGATCACTCTGGTAGGCGATCTGTACATTCCCAGGAACAACGGCGACCATAAACTGGCGGCGATAGCTGTCAGTGGGCCGTTCGGCGCGGTTAAAGAACAATCCAGCGGTCTGTACGCCCAGACTCTGGCTGAGCAGGGGTTCGTGGCCCTGGCCTTCGACCCATCCTACACGGGGGAAAGTGGCGGCCAGCCGCGTAACGTTGCCTCCCCTGACATCAACACCGAAGACTTTAGCGCCGCTGTGGATTTCCTGGGGTTACAGAAAGAAGTCGACCGTAACCGTATCGGCATTCTTGGTATCTGCGGCTGGGGCGGTATGGCGCTGAACGCGGCATCCATGGATACCCGCGTGAAGGCGGTCGCCACCAGCGTAATGTACGATATGAGCCGCGCGATGGGTCACGGCGTGGGCAACGGGAAAGATCGCTATTCAGCGGCCGATCGTCGGGCCGTGTTGCAGTATCTGAACGCGCAGCGCTGGAAAGATGCTGAAAGCGGCACTTTCGCCCATGGCGGCCACGATATTAATGTCGATGAGAATGGCAAGGTGACGGCGGCCGAGCGCATTCTGCCGGAAGCACTGCCCACCGATCCGCATCCGGTACTGAAAGAGTTCTATGATTACTACCGTATGCCGCGCGGTTTCCATGCCCGTTCCGTAAACTCCACCGGCGCGTGGACTGCGACCATGCCGTTATCCTTTATGAATATGCCGCTGCTGAGCTATGCCGGGGAGATCACTATCCCAACGCTGATTGTGACCGGTGAAAACGCACACTCTCGTTATTTTGCGGAGGATGCGTTCAAGGCCGTCGGCAGCAAAGAGAAAGAGCTGGTGATTGTTCCCGGTGCAAACCATGTTGATCTCTACGATAACGTCGCAGGAAAAATCCCGTTCGCGCAGTTTGAGCAGTTCTTCAAAACCAGTCTGAAATAACACTCTAAGCCCCCGGAAATCACGGGGGCATCTCTTCTCATCGTCGTGAATGACACCTATGTCTACACTGAATCAAATCCCATCCCGCTACAGCGAGCATGCACACTGGGACAGTATTTTTGCCCGTAAGTCTGCTCGTGGCATCTGCAATAAGGCATTATATTAACAGGGTTATTTTATTTAATTACAAAACCTCGAATACCTCCCGTTGAAATAATAATTAAGCAATATCCTGGTCAGTCGGCGACATCGCTTTGTTAGCTTGAGAAGTCAGGCAAAGCTCAAACTGGAGGTATTCTTTGCTGATTAAATTAAAGAAAGAACGAACGCATCAGGAGGATCGTCGTCTTGCACTCTGGCTGGCGACCTCCGCGGGACTGCTGAATGCCATTGCGCTGGGCGCGTTCGGCTTTTTCCCCTCTCATATGACGGGTAATACATCGCAGTTATCCAGCGAAGTTTCCTCCACCGATCTCAGTGATATTCTTTTTTTTGGCGCCATTATTCTGTCGTTTGTCACTGGCGCCATTGTTGCGCGGATTATTGTTATCTGGGGAATTATCCATAACGTCAGGCTGATATTCAGCCAGGTTTTATTTGTTGAAGGGCTATTACTTGCCGGGGTATCCCTTTATGAAATGTATTTTCACTCCTTCGCCACGAATCAGGAGATTATTCTTTTCCTGTGCGGTTTGATGGGAATTCATAACTCCACCTCAACTCAGCTTTCCGGCGGTCGGGTGAGATCCACGCACATTACCGGCACGCTGACCGATGCCGGCATTTCGCTGGCCTCCGTTATGGTCGCCATGCTGCGCCGGGATTATTCCAAAGACACGGCCGCGCAAAAGAGCCAGCTCAAAACCCATTTAACCACCCTTTTCTCGTTTATTACCGGCGGGATTGCGGGGCTGATCCTCTTCAGAGAGTTTGGATTCCACGCGATGCTGGCACTGGGCCTGATGCTGGTGTTTATCGCCGCCTTTTCAATCGTTCGTATCTCGTGGCGCGTTCGAAAGGTACGCGCCGCGCTTAGTCGATAGGGTGATCAGCACGCCTCAAGTGACGTTGTCACTTGAGGCGTGCTTCTTTAAGACTATTCTGCCTTCCCACTGACAGCCCTTACGCCATAAGGCTTAACTCAGGTTGTCACTAATTTCATAGGGTTACTGTTTTACCCCCTTTGCTGGAACCCTTCCGTTTCGCTTGCTATAGGTGAAGTACCCCTGCCGAAACATGGCATAACAACAGGCAACCGCAACAGGTGGTTGCTATAACGCATGCGCACAGGGAGACACACCGCAATGCACCCATTACTTAAACGTTCGCTGCTTTTTGTCGGCGCGATTATCGTGGTCCTCGCTCTCCTCACCTGGGGAATTGGACTGGAGACGATTAAGGCGCGCCAGGTTGACCTGCTCTACCTCGGTCAACAGCACCTGATTCTGGTCTTTTCATCAATGTTCTTTGCCCTGCTGGTGGGCATTCCAAGCGGTATTCTGCTGAGCCGTCCGGCGGCACGGGGTATCGCCGAATACGTGATGCAAATCTTTAACGTGGGCAACACCCTGCCGCCGCTGGCCGTTCTGGCGCTGGCGATGGTGGTGATTGGCATCGGTGATAAACCGGCCATTATCGCCCTCTTTCTCGCTTCTTTGCTGCCAATTGTGCGTAACACCTATGCCGGGCTGTGCTCTGTTCCCGCGTCGTTGCTGGAAGCGGCAAACGGCATCGGCATGACCAAATGGCAGCGCCTGCATCAGGTCGAAATTCCTAACGCCTGGCCGGTGATGCTTTCCGGTATTCGCATTGCCACTGCGATTAACGTCGGTACCGCACCGCTGGCATTCCTGATTGGCGCCAGCAGCTACGGCGAGCTGATTTTCCCGGGGATCTATCTGAATGACTTCCCGACGCTGATCCTGGGCGCGGCGGCCACCGCCCTGTTCGCCCTGATTCTGGATACGCTGCTGGCGGCACTGGGTCGACTACTGAGCCCGCATCTCGCGCGATAATTATAACAAGGAGCTTCTATGAGACTGTTTTCCGGCCTGACGGCGCTGTGCGCCGCCGCGCTCTTCACCAGCCAGGCGCTCGCCGCGCCGCTGATCCTGGCAACAAAGAGCTTTACCGAGCAGCACATTCTCTCGGCCATGACCGTACAGTATCTGCAAAAGAAAGGATTTCAGGTGCAGCCGCAGACTAATATTGCGACGGTGATTTCCCGTAACTCGATGATTAACAAGCAGATTGATATGACCTGGGAGTACACCGGCACGTCGCTGATCATCTTCAACCATATCAACAAACGCATGTCGCCGCAGGAGTCATACGAGACGGTGAAACGCCTCGACGCAAAGCACGGTCTGGTGTGGCTTAAACCTGCCGATATGAACAATACCTATGCCTTTGCCATGCAGCGCAAGCGCGCCGAGGCTGAACATATCAATACCATGTCTGAGATGGTGGCAAAGATTGAGCAGATCCGTAAAACCGATCCAGATAACAACTGGCTGCTGGGCCTTGACCTGGAATTTGCCGGGCGTAGCGACGGGATGAAACCGTTGCAGGCGGCCTACAACATGGAGCTGGACCGCCCGCAGATCCGCCAGATGGATCCGGGGCTGGTCTATAACGCGGTGCGCGACGGGTTTGTCGATGCCGGGCTGATCTACACCACCGACGGGCGCGTGAAGGGCTTCGATCTTAAAGTGCTGGAAGACGATAAAGGCTTCTTCCCGAGTTACGCCGTGACGCCAGTTGTTCGAAAAGACACGCTGGAGGCTAACCCGGGGCTGGAGGAGGCGCTGAACACCCTCTCAGCCCAGCTCAACAACGACGTTATCACCGAACTGAATAAGAAGGTTGATATCGACCATCAGTCACCGCAGCAGGTCGCCCGTGATTTCCTGCGTAGCAAACAGTTGCTGTAGGAGGCGCTATGGAGACGATTCACTATATTCTCGACAACTGGGACTATCTCTTAACCCTGACGCTGCAACACCTCTGGCTGGTGGCACTCGCCGTGGGCCTGGCGATTGTTATTGGCGTGCCGCTGGGCATTTTAATTGTCCGCCATAAATGGCTGGCAACGCCGGTGCTGGGGATTGCCACCATTGTGCTCACCATCCCGTCAATTGCGCTTTTCGGCCTGATGATCCCGCTCTTTTCGCTGATCGGTCAGGGCATTGGCGCCCTGCCCGCGATTACGGCGGTGTTCCTCTATTCACTGCTGCCGATTGTGCGCAACACCCACACGGCGCTCGACAGCCTGCCACCCGGCCTGCGCGAAGCGGGACGCGGCATCGGCATGACCTTCTGGCAGCGTCTGCGCTGGGTGGAAATCCCAATGGCGCTGCCGGTGATTTTTGGCGGCATCCGCACCGCCGTGGTGATGAACATCGGCGTCATGGCGATTGCTGCCGTGATTGGCGCGGGCGGTCTGGGCCTGCTGCTGCTTAACGGTATTGGCGGGAGTGATATTCGTATGTTAATTGCGGGCGCGCTGATGATTTGTCTTTTAGCGATTGTGCTCGACTGGTTGCTGCACCGTTTGCAGGTGGTACTGACTCCGAAGGGGATTCGATAATGATAAAACTGGAAAACCTCACCAAACAATTTTCACAGAAGCACGGCCAGACGTTTAAGGCCGTCGACAACGTCAACCTGAACGTGCCTGAAGGGGAAATGTGCGTGCTGCTCGGCCCGTCCGGCTGCGGGAAAACCACTACCCTGAAGATGATTAACCGTCTCATTACGCCAAGCAGCGGGACGATCCTGATTAACGGCGAAGACACCAGCGGGATGGACACCGTGACCCTGCGCCGCAACATTGGCTACGTGATCCAGCAGATTGGCCTGTTCCCGAACATGACTATCGAAGAGAACATTACCGTCGTGCCGCGCATGCTGGGCTGGGACAAAGCGCGCTGTAAATCCCGTGCCGAGGAGCTGATGGATATGGTGGCAATGGATCCACATAAATTCCTTCACCGCTATCCGCGCGAAATGTCCGGCGGTCAGCAGCAGCGTATCGGCGTCATCCGCGCGCTGGCAGCGGATCCTCCGGTCCTGCTGATGGATGAACCATTCGGCGCGGTTGACCCGATTAACCGTGAGGTGATCCAGAACCAGTTCCTGGAGATGCAGCGCAAGCTGAAAAAGACCGTGATGCTGGTGAGCCACGATATTGACGAAGCGCTGAAGCTGGGCGACCGTATTGCCGTCTTCCGTCAGGGGCGTATTGTTCAGTGCGCCAGCCCGGACGAGCTGCTGGCGAAACCCGCCAATGAATTTGTCGGCTCGTTTGTTGGTCAGGACCGGACGTTAAAACGCCTGCTGCTGGTATCCGCGGGCGACGTCACCGACCAGCAGCCGACGATTACGGTACGCGAATCGACGCCGCTGCCAGAGGCCTTCGCCACCATGGATGACAACGATATTCGCGCCATTACCGTGGTTGATGATCTCGGCAAACCGCTGGGCTTTGTGAAGCGCCGCGAAGCGCGTAATGCCAGCGGCAGCTGCGGTGATATTCTGCATCCGTTCCGCATGACAGGTAAGGCCGAGGATAACCTGCGCGTGGTGCTTTCTCGCCTGTATGAGAGCAACACCAGCTGGATGCCGATTGTGGACGAGGACGGACGCTATAACGGCGAGATATCCCAGGATTATATTGCGGAGTATTTGAGTTCCGGGCGTACGCGCCGGGCATTGAATATTCATAGCGAGAGTTAAGCATTCAGGCCGGGTACTGCCCGGCCTTTTTCCGCACGCATACCTTTTGCTAACCTCACGTTTTCCCGCCACAATATCGTATCGTCCCCGTTAATCACGACTTCATGCAACGTCTTCACGCATACCCCGACATCCGCGCGATGTTTCGCCGTCTCCTGATTGCTACCGTCACCGGCGTGCTGGCAGCGCTGGCCGTTGCGGTGTTCCGCCACAGCATGTATCTGCTGGAGTGGTTGTTTCTCAGCAACGAAAGCGGAAGCCTGGTGAACGCCGCTGCCGCGTTATCGCCCTGGCGGCGGGCGCTCACGCCTGCGCTGGGTGGTCTGGCCGCGGGAGTGCTACTGTGGGGATGGCAGCGCATGACGGCACAACGTCCCCACGCCCCGACCGATTATATGGAGGCGCTGGAGACGGGTGATGGCCAGTTTGATTACGGCGCCAGCCTGGTGAAATCCCTCGCCTCGTTGCTGGTGGTCGCCAGCGGCAGCGCCATCGGCCGGGAAGGCGCCATGATCCTGCTTGCCGCCCTCGCTGCCTCCTTTTTTGCACAACGTTGTACGCCGAAATCCGAATGGAAACTGTGGATCGCCTGCGGTGCCGCCGCCGGGATGGCCAGCGCCTATCATGCGCCGCTGGCGGGCAGCCTGTTTATCGCAGAGATCCTGTTTGGCACACTTATGCTGGCCTCCCTCGGCCCGGTGGTGATTGCCGCTGTGGTGGCCCTGCTGACCACGCGCCTGTTAAGTCCCGGCGCGAATACGCTTTATGATGTCCATCTCAGCGAGATGCTTACGGCGGTGGATTATTTCCTGATCGTTGGCGTGGGTCTGCTGGCTGGGCTGTGCGGCCCGCTTTTGATGTGGCTAATGGCTTTCAGCCATTCTCTTTTTCTGCGTCTCAAACTCTCACCATCGTGGCAGCTGGCGCTGGGGGGTCTGATCGTCGGGCTGCTGTCGCTGCTGACGCCGAAGGTATGGGGGAATGGCTACAGCGTGGTTCAGGCGTTTTTGCAGTCGCCGCCGCTGCTGTCGGTAATTGCCGGCGTCTTTATCTGCAAGCTCCTGGCGGTGCTGGCAAGCAGCGGGTCCGGCGCACCGGGAGGCGTGTTTACGCCAACCTTGTTCGTTGGTATGGCAACGGGAATGCTGTTTGCGCAGATCTTTGCGCTGTGGTTTCCTGGCTCTGAGACGGCGATCCTGCTTGGGCTGGCGGGTATGGCGACGCTGCTCGCCGCCACAACGCATGCGCCAATCATGTCGGCCTTGATGGTATGTGAGATGACCGGGCAGTATTTTTTACTTCCCGGTTTGCTGGTTGCCTGTGTTGTGGCGTCGGTATTGTCGAGAACGCTACGCCACGACTCGATCTACGGCCAGCATACCGCCGAAAGCCGAGAGATCGATATAGTGCGCTAATTCGCGCTGCTCGGCGCGGGGCAGATAAGGCAGTTCGCCTACCAACGGGCCAGGCAGCTTTTTGCTCAGCACGTCGATGATTTCTGCGTAGTGCGCAAGGCCCGGGTTAATACGGTTCGCCACCCAACCAATCAGTGGCAGGCCGTCATTAGCGATAGCCTGCGCCGTCAGCAAGGCATGGTTGATGCACCCTTCCTGAATGCCCACGACCATAATCACCGGCAGCTGCTCCTGCACCACCCACTCGGAAAGGGGACGTAAATCGTTCATCAGGCTGCGCCAGCCACCGGTCCCTTCAACGACAACGTGATCAACCTTTTCACTCAGATTTGCCAGGCCATCAGAGAGCAGACTGTAGTTGATAAGCCCACTGTGAGCGACGCTGCTTTCCTCTTCGCTTAACGCGATAGGATTGACGGCATCATAAGGCAGTTCCAGAGACGAGACGCTTTGCAGAACCAGGGCGTCCTTATTGCGCAGCCCTTCTGGCGTCTCTTTACTGCCTTTTGCTACCGGCTTGTATCCTGCAACGCGTTTACCGCTTGCCGCCAGGGCCTGAAGTAACGCGCGGGATACGACGGTCTTCCCGACAGACGTATCCGTACCAGTAATAAAGAAACGCTTAAGCATGACTCATTCCACCTCTTGGGTATGCTTCAAAAAATATAAACCAGGTAAATAATTCAGTGGGGAAAGTCTACGGGAAGCGTGCGCTACCCGGCTTGAGATAGCGCAATTTTTCGTACATCTATGGAAAAGAGTTAGCCCTGAAGCAAACGAATCAGTAACGAGCCGTTGTACATCGCATCTTTTACCAGCGCGGCGCCAGCCATCGTACCCTGGTTGGAAAATTGCGTACTTTCCACCACGATGTTTTTACTGTACGCGGGAAGCGCCTGCTGGTTGATGCAGGCGGAAATCGCCGGGAAGAGGATATCCGCCGCCTGGCTGAGCGGGGAGCCGATCAGTATTTTTTGCGGGTTAAACAGGTTCACCATAATGGCCAGAATGCGTCCGACATTATTGCCCACGCCGGTAATGATGTCCTTCGCCAGCAGATCGCCCTGCCTTGCCGCAGTGCACAATGCCTCGACGCTCAACGGTTGACCGTGCAGCGTGGAGCTCATTGACTGGCTGAGCCGCACCTGCGCCAGCTCCAGCACGCTTTCGACGCTGGCAATCGTCTCCAGACAACCATGATTACCGCAGTAGCAGCGTTTTCCGTACGGATCGACCTGCGTATGGCCAATCTCCACCAGGCTACTGCTGCCAGCATGCAACAGACGCCCGTCGGTGATCACACCTGCGCCAACGTTGTGATCAATCACCACCTGAATCACGTCGCGCGCGCCCCGGGAAGCGCCAAATAACGCCTCCGCCATCGTCCAGGCGCTGATATCATGCTGAATGTAGACCGGCACACCGGTGTGGTTTTCCAGCACGTCGCCCAGCGGCATCTCTTTGACGTTTTCATAAAACGGCATGCGGTGCACAATGCCATTTTCGGTATCAATAATTCCCGGCAGGGTGATCGCAATCGCCGTTAAACGTTCAAGGCGCTGCTGGTGACGAATAAAGAACTGGTCGATGTGGGTCAGAATGGCATCGAGGAGTGGTTGCTCTGCATCAAGCGGGAGTTCCAGCCGGTCTTCCACCACCAGCTTGCTGCTGAGGTCGCGCAGCGCGAGGAAGATTTCCCCGCGGCTAATTCGCAGCGACAGGTAGTGCCAGGCTTCCGTTTCCACCACCAGCCCTACCGCCGGACGGCCACGGCTGCCCGGCTCCTGAATTTCTGTCTCCTGAACCAGATGGGCTTCCAGCATTTCGCGGACAATCTTGGTAATACTGGCGGGTGCCAGTTGTGCCAGGCGCGAAAGATCGATACGCGAAACCGGACCCAGCTGATCAATCAGGCGATAAACGGCGCCCGCGTTGGTCTGCTTGATCTGATCGATATGCCCTGGCTGACTATCAGCAACCACCTCGTACTCCCTTATTTTCGAGCTTCGAAATAAACTGAGGGCTATGGTGAAGCACTTCAATGGCTGACGTCAAATTTTTACTTAGCCATGTGATTTACTGCACATTTTAGCCCGCTTTTCCCTATAAATAACGCCCGTGAGAAGCGGTAATTAATTGTTCTTTGAAACGCTGTGCCGCATGGCTCTGTTCATGATGTTTAGACCACACCAGCCACATCTCCGAGACCGAATCCTGCTCGGCAATATTCACCCAGCGCATTTCCGGCAGTTGTACCCGTTTAAACGAGGCCGGAAGAATCGACACGCCAAGTCCTGCGGCAACGAGACCAATGATCGTCATGGCTTCCCCCACTTCCTGCGCGATAGTCGGGACAAGGCCATATCGCCGCATCAGACCAAGAATATCGTCATACAATCCGGTACCCACCTGTGGGTCAAAAAAGACAAAGGGTTCTTTCGCTAGTTCAGCCAGCGTGACGCTATGCTGCGCGGCGAGCGGGTGATCCCGGGGGATCATCGCCATCAGCGGTTCGCGGAGGATCACCTGCCACGCCAGGGTATCAGGCAACTGCGTGTTACGCATTAGCCCCAGGTCGAGCGATCCTTCATTAAGCGGCGATATTTGCTCCCGGGTATTTATTTCGCGCGTCTGAATATGCACATCCGGAAAGTTACTGCGAAACGAGGATAGCGTTTGTGAAACAGCGCTGATGAATGGGGCCGACGAGGTAAACCCGATGCGCAGCTCTCCCGTCTCCCCGAGATGAAGCCGTTCAGCTCTGGCGGCGGCGTCCACCACCATACTCAGGATCTGTCGGCTATCGGCGAGAAACTGTTTTCCCGCCGCCGTCAGGCTCACGCTGCGGTTGGTTCGCGCCAGCAAACGCGCCCCAACCTGCTGCTCAAGGATCTGGATCTGTTGGCTCAGCGGTGGCTGGGAGATATTCAGCCTTGCCGCAGCACGACCAAAATGGAGCTCTTCAGCGACGGCGACAAAATAGCGCAGATGGCGCAGCTCGATATTCATATTTTTAAAGTATCATTTGAGATTATTAATATATTAGACAGAATATTTACATTTTCCTACCCTAATCTTGTGGTCATACCCGTCACCAGAAACCACGGGGAAGATTAAGCAAGGATTATGTGTGAGCCGTACAACGACCGTTGATATCGCGCCGGCCAGCGACATTGATGATTTACCCGCAGTACCGCAGCCGGTTCAGTTTATAAAACGTGGTACCCCCCAGTTTATGCGCGTCACGCTGGCGCTCTTTTCAGCGGGTCTCGCCACTTTCGCCCTGCTCTACTGCGTTCAGCCGATCCTGCCGGTCCTGTCGCATGAATTTGGCGTGTCGCCAGCCAGCAGCAGTATTTCGCTCTCCATTTCAACCGGGATGCTGGCGATCGGTCTGCTGTTCACCGGGCCACTTTCAGATGCCATCGGGCGTAAGCAGGTCATGGTAACGGCGTTAATGCTGGCCTCCGTGTGTACCTTGCTGTCCACCATGATGACCAGCTGGCACGGCATTCTGGTCATGCGCGCGCTGATTGGGTTATCCCTCAGCGGCGTGGCGGCGGTCGGGATGACCTATCTCAGCGAGGAGATCCACCCAAGCTTCGTGGCCTTCTCCATGGGGCTGTACATTAGCGGGAACTCTATCGGCGGGATGAGCGGACGCCTGCTCAGCGGTGTGTTTACCGATTTCTTTAACTGGCGCATTGCGCTGGCCGTAATCGGCTGCTTCGCCCTCGCTTCGGCGCTGATGTTCTGGAAAATCCTGCCGGAATCGCGCCATTTCCGCCCGACTTCTCTGCGTCCGAAAACACTGTTTATCAACTTCCGTCTGCACTGGCGCGACAAAGGTTTGCCGCGACTATTTCTGATGGGATTCCTGCTGATGGGGTCATTTGTCACGCTGTTTAACTATATTGGCTACCGGCTGATGCTTTCACCGTGGCATCTTAGCCAGGCATTGGTGGGTTTGCTCTCTGTGGCGTATCTCACCGGGACGTGGAGTTCGCCAAAAGCGGGCGCCATGACCGCGCGCTTCGGCCGTGGTCCGGTGATGCTGGTGTCCACAGCCGTGATGCTGTTCGGGCTGCTGATGACGCTTGTCTCTTCCCTGTGGCTGATTTTTGCCGGAATGCTGCTCTTCTCTGCGGGATTCTTTGCCGCGCATTCTGTTGCTAGCAGCTGGATTGGCCCACGCGCGCGCCGCGCTAAAGGTCAGGCTTCGTCTCTGTATCTGTTCAGTTACTATCTCGGTTCCAGCATTGCCGGGACTCTCGGCGGGGTGTTCTGGCATAACTACGGCTGGAACGGCGTGGGCGGATTTATCGCGCTGATGTTGTGTGCGGCACTGCTGGTGGGCGCGAGCCTGCATAAACGACTGCATTAACATTCAGCCCTCTTCGTGTTTAAATCGAGCCGATGCTAATTTTTTGTCATCGGCTGATTCAGACACGAGGACTTCATGAAAAACAATAACTATCAACAACTCACCCGCACCTTCCAGCGTCTCTCCCGCTTCTCTCACCTCTCCTCCATCGCCAGCTGGGACATGTTTACCATGATGCCGCCCGGCGGCAGCGCCGCGCGCGGTGAAGCGCTGGCGGAGATGAGCGTCCTGCAACATCAGATCCTGACCGATAAAAAAGTGGGTGAATGGCTGGCGGCGGCGGCAGAAGAAGATCTGAACGACGTTGAGCAGGCCAACCTGCGTGAAATGACGCGCCACTACCAGCAGGCCACTTTACTGCCGGAATCGCTGGTAGAGGCCAAATCGCTGGCGGGCAGCAGGTGTGAACACGCCTGGCGTACTCAGCGTCCGGCCAACGACTGGCAGGGCTTTTCAGCCAACCTGAAAGAGGTGGTGAAGCTCAGTCGTGAAGAGGCCCGCCTGCGCGCCGAGGCTAAAGGCTGCACGCCTTACGACGCGCTGCTGGATATCTTTGAACCCGACATGACCAGCGCTCGCCTGGACGTGCTGTTCGGCGATCTGAAGTCCTGGCTGCCGGAGCTGCTGGCAAAGGTTGTGGAAAAACAGGCTCAACGATCGTTCGTTCCGCCACAGGGTCCCTTCCCGACCGCCACGCAGCGCGAGCTGGGCCTGGAAGCGATGAAAATGCTTGGCTTCGATTTTAACGGCGGTCGTCTGGACGTTAGCGCCCACCCGTTCTGCGGCGGCGTTCCGGAAGATGTGCGTATCACCACGCGTTACGATGAAGACGAGTTGCTCAGCGCGCTTTTCGGCGTGATCCACGAAACCGGACATGCCCGCTACGAGCAAAACCTTCCGCGAGCGTGGGACGGCCAGCCCGTTGCGCTGGCGCGCTCTACGGCGATCCATGAATCCCAAAGTCTGTTCTTTGAAATGCAGCTGGGCCGCAGTGAGGCTTTCCTGAAGCATTTGCTTCCGGCGGTCCATGCCCGTTTCGGCAGCCAGGCGGCATTCAGTGAAGAGAATTTTATTGCCTGGAATCAGCGCGTGAAACCGGGCTACATCCGCGTTGACGCAGATGAAGTGAGCTATCCGGCGCATGTGGTATTGCGCTATGAGATTGAGCGCGCGCTGATCAATGGCGAAATCGAAGTGGATGATATCCCCGCGTTATGGGATGAGAAAATGCAGGCCTGGCTTGGATTATCCACCAAAGATAACTACCGCAACGGCTGTATGCAGGACATACACTGGACCGACGGCGGTTTTGGCTACTTCCCGTCTTACACGCTGGGGGCAATGTATGCGGCACAGCTGTTTCATGCCGCCAAAACTGCGCTGCCCGGGTTGCAGGCATCCATTGCCGGGGGCGATTTCTCGGCGCTGTTTGACTGGCTGCGTCAGAATATCTGGCAGCACGGCAGCCGTTTCAGCACGTCGCAGCTCATCACCCAGGCCACAGGTGAAGATCTGAATATCCGCTACTTCCGCGAACACCTGACGTCCCGCTACCTGTAAACGAACGCGCCGGGGGCCACCCCGGCGTTGTACATATGGTTACAAGCCGATACCAATCACTCACGGAAACCCCGAATTTACAGGGATATAGTTATTTCAACGGCCCCGCAGTGGGGTTAAATGAAAAACCAAATTCGAGGGTATGAAAATGAAAAAAGTATTAGCTCTGGTTGTTGCCGCTGCTATGGGTCTTTCTTCCGCTGCATTCGCGGCTGAAACTACCGCCACCGCAGCGCCTGCTGCATCCACCGCTGCTCCGGCCAAAACGGTTCACCATAAAAAACATCACAAAGCGGCTAAACCAGCGGCAGCACAGAAAGCGCAGGCCGCGAAAAAGCACCACAAAAAAGCGGCAAAACCTGCGGTAGAGCAGAAAGCCCAGGCGGCTAAAAAGCATCACAAAAAAGCGGCAAAACACGAAGCGGCTAAACCTGCTGCACAGCCAGCAGCGTAAGAGTACAAGCTTAACCGTGCCCTTCGGGGCACGTTGGTAAACCGGCGCTGAACGGGATTGCGGTCAGCGCCGTTTTTTTATCCGGAGGGCGTATGCTGCGGCGCTATCGGTTTGAGTTCATTCTTATCCTGCTAATTTTATGCGCGCTCATCGCCAGCCACTTTTATCTTTCCTGAATGTAGCACGCTGATTTTACTCCCACTTTCTCGCCGTCGCGTCTATAGTATTTTCATAGGGTTCACTTTTAATAATCATAATTACCCCCACCAGAGTGTGATATGCGTAAATCTGTTGTGTTGTTACTGGGAACGTTTAGCCTTTTTGCAGGCTTTTCACATGCGGATGAGGGCGACGATGACGCCATCAGCGCCAAAGAGGTAAAGACGCTGTTTTTTGGTCATGACGATCGTACGCGTGTCACCGATCCTACCGAAGCGCCCTGGGATGCCATCGGGCAACTGGAAACCGCCAGCGGCAATCTATGTACCGCAACTCTCATAACGCCACGCCTTGCGCTGACGGCGGGTCATTGCCTGTTAATGCCGCCCGAAGGCAAACCGGATAAAGCGATCGCCCTGCGCTTTGTCTCGCAGAAAGGGATTTGGCGCTACGAAATTCACGGTATTGAGGGGCGGGTGGATCCGTCGCTCGGGAAACGCCTGAAACCGGATGGCGATGGCTGGATTGTGCCGCCCGGGGCGGCCTCCTGGGATTTCGGTCTGATCGTTTTACGTTACCCGCCGTCCGGGATCGCTCCGCTACCGCTCTTTAATGGTGACAAAGACGCGCTCACCGCCGCCCTGAAAGCCGCCGATCGAAAAGTGACGCAGTCAGGCTACCCTGTTGATCACCTCGATTCGCTGTACACCCATACGGACTGCGTGGTGACGGGCTGGGCGCAAAACAGCGTGCTTTCGCATCAGTGCGATACGCTACCGGGTGATAGCGGATCGCCCCTGATGTTAAAAACCGTTAACGGCTGGCAACTGATTGGCGTTCAGAGTTCTGCTCCGGCAGCGAAAGACCGCTGGCGCGCCGATAACCGAGCGTTGGCGGTGACCGGTTTTCGCGACCGGCTGGAAGCCCTGGCGCAGCAGTAGGTCACTCAGGCCAGTTTAATCATGATCATGCCAGCGAGCAGTAATACCAGCCCTATCCAGCCTTTATGGTTTAAACGCTGCCCGAACATAATCCAGCCTGCCGCCAAGGTGGCGGCAATACCGAAGCCGCCCCACAGCGCGTAGGCCACGGACAGATCGATGCCTTTCACCGCCTGCGACAGGGCGCTAAACGCCCCCAGAACCGCGGCAATCGATAACAGGCCGTAGGCTTTGCGACGAAAACCGTCGGAGAACTTCAGAAAGACGTTCGCAATAATTTCCAGAACGATGGCGAAAGCCAGCCAGGCCGCGTGGATCCATTCAAACTGCTGCATGGGTCTGCTCCTTCTGCTGTTTGGCTGGTTTGCGCGTACCCGATTTAATCAGCACGATACCTGCGACCAGGGTCGTCAGCCCGGCAATTTTCATTGTCGTCAGGGTTTCATCAAATATCATGACGCTGAACAGCGTAATCAATAAAATACCAACACCTTCCCACAAAGCGTATGCCACGCCCAGCGCGATTTTTTTAACCGCGAAAGAGAGGAATATATAGGAAAGCGTAATCATGACCAGCATCAAAATAAATCCGGTGCTGCCGTCACTCACGCTCGCCCATTTCATCGACAAGGTGCCAGTAATTTCAGCAACGATAGCCAGAGCTAATAAAATCCAGTAAAACATGTTTTTCTCCTGCTTGAGAATATAATCCATCGAGGCTCGCTGCGAACAGCAAACCAAAAAAGTGGGAATTAAATCAGTTAGCTAAGCGCATAGCGCCAGCTCAGGCAGAAGACGTGACTATAGCGCGGAACGCCAGTGTTGTTCACCGGAAAGCGTGCAGAGGGAGGTAGAAAACAGAGCAGAGTTGTTTGAAAAATACGTCCTGAACAAATTGTCCATAAAATTACAATTATCCGCGGTGTTGCTTCTCGTCTTTGCGGATGAAAATTGTCCTCAGTAGTTGAACACGCCTGATTTGTATCATAAGCCAGGAATTTACTCAAAGCCTTTTCATTTCTTTACCCAGTCTGTTTGATTTTGGTTAGTTTTTTTAATCTGCTTTCCCCTCTATTATAAATAAAAAACTGTTCAGGAACGTCCATGGCCAAACCCATTATCACCCTCAACGGGCTTAAGATCGTCATCATGCTGGGCATGCTGGTGATCATTCTGACCGGCGTTCGTTTTGCGGCCGATATCATCGTGCCCTTTATCCTGGCGCTTTTTATCGCGGTGATCCTCAATCCACTGGTGCAGCGAATGGTGCGGCTGCGCATCCCGCGTGTGCTGGCGATAAGCCTGCTTATCAGTATTATTATCGTTGCGATGGTGCTGTTAGTCGCCTATCTGGGAACCTCCCTGAACGAGCTGGCGCGGACGCTGCCGACATACCGCTCTTCCCTGGCGACCCCGCTGCTACAAATTGAACCCTGGCTGCAACGCGCGGGTATCGAAGTCTCGGTTGAGGAACTGCTTAAATACATCGATCCGAATGCCGCCATGACGATTGTCACCAGCCTGCTGGCACAGCTCTCCAACGCCATGACCTCGATTTTCCTGCTGTTCCTGACGGTTGTGTTTATGCTGCTGGAAGTTCCACAGCTGCCTGCAAAACTCCAGCACATCATGGTGCGTCCGGTAGAGGGAATGGGTGCTATTCAGCGCGCGCTCGACAGCGTTTCACGCTATCTGGTGCTGAAAACGGCCATCAGCCTGGTGACGGGATTAGTGGTCTGGGGGATGCTTGCCGCGCTGGATGTGCGTTTTGCCTTCGTCTGGGGGCTGCTGGCCTTTGCGCTCAACTATATTCCTAACATTGGCTCCGTGCTGGCGGCGATCCCCCCTATCCTTCAGGTGCTGGTTTTCAGCGGTTTGTATGATGCCCTGATTCTGCTGGCAGGCTATCTGGTGATTAACCTTGTCTTCGGGAACATTCTCGAACCACGGATAATGGGACGCGGGCTGGGGCTTTCAACTCTTGTTGTGTTCCTGTCCCTGATTTTCTGGGGCTGGCTGCTCGGGCCTGTCGGCATGCTGCTCTCCGTTCCGCTGACAATTATTGTCAAAATTGGCCTGGAGCAGACCGCCGGTGGACAAAGTATCGCTGTACTGCTGAGCGACATGAGCCATAAGGCCGATTAATTGTCCATCGACAGCATAGGCTTGCCCGTTCTTCCCGCTTCGCGGTAGTTGCCCACTGCCCGCTGCCATTCCGACAGCGGGTAGAGGGTAACATCGCTGCACTGGCTGGCGCGCAGTTTAGGCCAGATGCGCCGAAACTCCGCCTGCCACGCCTCAGCGCTCAGCGCGTCCAGATAGTTACGAATGTGAAACCACGCCACGCGCGGCAACGGCCGCTGCTGCCGGAAGGTCTGCCCGGAGAGTAGCCCGTAGCAGACAAAGGTACCGGTTTCGAGCATCACGCTCAGGATCGCCTCCGCCAGGCTGCCGCCCGTGGCGTCGTACACCACCTCCGCTTGCGCGGCGGCAGCGTTGACGGCGGCCGTATCATCTTGCGCAATCGGGACGATCCCCATTTCAGCCAGACGTTGAGCGTGCACGGGCGAGCGATGGATCCCGTAAACCGCCTCTGCACCCACCTGGCGTGCCCATTGCCCGAGCAGAACGGCGCAGTCAGAACCGGCAGCGGTGAGCAGCACCGTTTTCCCGACCGGAGGATAGCGGTCCAGCATCATCTGTGCGGCAAGCGGGTTGATATACGCCCGCGCGGCAAGAAGCGAGTCGACGTCGTCCGGGACGGGAACCGCATACGCCACCGGGCAGTCGACATAGCGCTGCCAGGTTCCCTGCCCCCGTAACGGCAGGACCCGCTTGCCCAGCAGCGCCGGGTAAGCGGCGGGCGTTTCGGTCACTATTCCGACCCCTTCATAACCGGCTATTGCGGGCAGCGGCGTGCGATGGCGATATGCCCCGGTGATGGGGATGAGATCGGAGGCGTTCACCGGAGAAAAAAGCATGCGCACACGTATCTCTCCCGGCTGTCGCGGTGACAATGGTGTGGTTTCCGCTTGCAGTACCGATTCAGGCTCACCAAACCGGCGATACCAGAGGGCCAGATTACGCATTGCGATCGCGCCATCCCATTTCCGGTGCGACATGTTTCAGGATGGACTCGATCACATGTGCGTTGTATTCCACGCCCAGCTGATTCGGCACGGTAAGCAACAGCGTATCCGCTTCCGCGATCGCTTCATCCTTTCTCAACTGTTCAATCAGCTTGTCTGGCTCTGCGGCATAGCTGCGTCCGAAAATGGCCCGCGTTTTCTCATCCAGATAGCCAACGCTGTCGCTCTCATTGCGGCTTGAACCGAAATACATCCGGTCGCGATCGTCCATCAGGGCAAAAATACTGCGGCTGACCGAAACGCGTGGCTGACGGGTATGCCCTGCCTCGGCCCAGGCCTGTCGGTAGGCACGGATCTGTTTTGCCTGCTGAATATGGAACGGCTCGCCGGTTTCATCATCTTTCAGCGTTGAGCTTTGCAGGTTCATCCCCAGTTTTGCCGCCCATACTGCCGTTGCATTGGAGCCAGCCCCCCACCAGATACGATCGCGTAAGCCCTCTGAATGCGGCTCCAGACGCAACAATCCCGGCGGGTTTGGGAACATCGGCTGTGGGTTAGGCTTCGCAAACCCTTCACCGCGTAATACATCAAGCAGTACCTCAGTGTGGCGGCGCGCCATATCAGATTCGTTTTCCCCGTCCTGCGGCACGTAACCAAAATAACGCCAACCATCAATCACCTGCTCCGGGGAGCCCCGGCTGATACCAAGCTGTAATCGCCCGCCGGAGATGAGATCTGCCGCGCCAGCATCTTCCGCCATATACAGCGGATTCTCGTACCGCATGTCGATCACGCCCGTACCGATTTCGATGCGTTTGGTTTTCGCGCCTATCGCAGCCAGCAAGGGGAATGGCGAACTGAGCTGGCGGGCAAAGTGGTGCACGCGGAAATAAGCCCCGTCCGCGCCCAGCTCTTCAGCGGCGACAGCCAGATCGATGGACTGTAGCAGCGTGTCAGCTGCGGTTTGCGTGCCGGACTGGGAAGACGGCGTCCAGTGACCAAACGACAAAAATCCGATCTTTTTCATAGTGGAGTATCCTGATAAAGCATTGCGTTATCCCTACTCTACGCATTAACCGATGAGAATAAATGGTGATTATTTAACGGAATGCTTCAAATAAACTGACAGAAATACGCAAATCGCACGCTGCCTTCCCGCAGAGGAGGCATTCTCCTGGCATCTCAAAATGGGATATAGTGTGAACTGTTCTCTTTTTTAACAGGTAACATCAGCAATGGCTCTGATTCCCAAAAACTACGCACGGCTGGAAAGCGGCTACCGTGAAAAAGCGCTAAAAATTTACCCGTGGGTCTGTGGACGCTGCTCGCGGGAGTTTGTGTATTCGAATCTTCGTGAACTCACGGTCCACCATATCGACCACGATCACACCAATAATCCGGAAGATGGCAGTAACTGGGAGTTGTTGTGCCTGTTTTGCCATGACCACGAACACTCAAAGTACACCGAAGCGGATCAGTATGGCACCACCGTTGTCGCAGGTGAGGATGCGCAAAAAGACGTGGGTGTCGCCACGTTTAACCCCTTTGCCGATCTCAAGGCGATGATGAACAAGAAGAAGTAATATCGGCGGCTTTACTGCCCATACCTGCCGTATGGGCAGTCAGAAAGATAAAGGTAATGTATTCCAGTCACAGATTGAACAAGGAGACGGCCTTAATATCGGCTTCAGGATTCACGCGTTTTACAGCCTCTAAAAACGCAGCAAAGTTTTGATTAAACACCGTCAGATTATTATAAAATTGCACCTGTTTTTCACGGGTTCCCTCAAGATAGCTCACAGACCAGATCCGCCTGTTATTTACCACTGTCGAGCCCGGCTTAATTTTTACGATAGCGGCCAGCTCAATTTTACGGGTGACGCTATTTATGACCTCGTATAAATACTGCTCATCATAAAAATAGGTTTTACCTGACGATCCGCCAAACCAGGAAGGATGGGTAGAGATTTTTTTCATTCCCCGGCTGTCGGCAACGATGCGCTTTGGATGCCGAATACGCCTGATGAAAAAGCGCATCAGCATAATCAGTGCCGTGAAAGACAGCACCACGAAAATAAAATTAATGCTCTCCCGCATATTTCGTTACCTGCCACGCATAACTCAAAGTGGCGAAGTATAGCGTAGCCCGGTAGCTCAGGGAACGTACGCGATGCAATCGCAGATGGAACGGGAAATGCTCTTATCTCGCCACGCAATATGATGTGCGGATCTCCTCAGGGTTAAGCGTTATTAACAATTGCTGCTAAGTTGTAAGTTTCTCCTTGCCGGACCGGACAAATCGGTTATCGTGCCAGGCAACTTTCGCAGCAATAAAAAACAGTGGGATGCGCTATGGCGATTTTTGATGGTCACAATGACCTGTTGCTTAATTTATGGCTTCATCATCGCCAGGATCCGGTAACGGCCTTCTTTTCCGGCATTGAGAACGGACACCTCGATTATCCGCGCATGCAGCAAGGCGGATTTTCCGGCGGGCTGTTCGCGCTGTTCGTGCCGCCGCAGGAGTATATCGCCCGCATGGCGCCGCACTACGCCAGCGAGCCGTGGCAACCGATCGACATTCTCTGGCAGCAGTTGACGATCCTCAAGCAGCTTGTCGCACACTCCGATGGGCGGGCGCGATTGTGCCTGAGCGCGGCAGATATCGAACGCTGCCGTCAGGATAAGGTGCTGGCGATGGTGGCGCATATTGAGGGTGCGGGCGGTTTTGACGGCGAGGGTGGCGATCTACAGGCTTTCTATGCCGCTGGCGTGCGCAGCATTGGGCCTTTCTGGAACATTGCTAACCGTTTTGGCACCGGCGTTAACGGGGCGTTTCCCGGCAGCCCGGACAGCGGCCCAGGGCTTACCGCAGAGGGTATCGCCCTCATTAAGCACGCTAACGCCCTGAACATGCTGATTGACGTTTCTCATATGAATGAAAAGGCGTTCTGGGATACTGCTCGTCATTCCTCTTCACCGCTGGTCGCCACCCATTCCAACGCCCATACGCTGTGCCCGCAACCGCGTAATCTGACCGATCGGCAACTGCTGGCTATCCGCGACAGCGGCGGCGTGGCAGGGGTCAATTTCGGCAACGCCTTTCTGCGCGCCGACGGTAAACGCGATAGCGATACCCCGCTGAGCACAATCGTTCGCCATATCGACTATCTTATTAACATCATGGGCGAAGATCATGTTGCGCTGGGCTCCGATTTTGACGGCATTACGTTACCTGATGATTTGCATGATGTGAGTGGTTTACCGCGGCTAATCAGCGCGTTGCGTGACAGCGGCTATGATCAATTTGTGCTGAATAAGCTGCTGTGGGGCAACTGGCAAAAGGTATTGCAAAATGTTTGGCAACAATAGGTTACGTTGTAAACGTTACGTTAATTCCTTACATCTTTCGGGTTGAGCTTTGCCCCACTGTGACGCATTATTTGATGACCATCACAAAACTGGCACAAACAATGGTGTTGGTGCTGCATTTTTAAAGAGGAAAAAACGATGTGGAAGAAACCTGCTTTTATTGATTTACGTCTTGGCCTGGAAGTGACGCTGTACATTTCCAACCGCTAATCGCTCAGCCCGCCATCCGTGCGGGCATTTTTGTTTTACTACCTGGCCTATCTTCATGTTTATTAAAGTCCTCGGTTCCGCCGCCGGCGGCGGTTTCCCTCAGTGGAACTGTAATTGCGCCAACTGTCAGGGTTTGCGCAACGGTACCCTTCAGGCGACCCCCCGCACCCAGTCGTCGATCATCGTCAGCGATAACGGCGAAGAGTGGATACTGTGTAACGCCTCGCCCGATATCAGCCAGCAGATTGCCCATACGCCAGAACTGAATAAGAAAGAGGTTCTGCGCGGCACGCATATTGGCGGCATTATTCTCACCGATAGCCAGATTGACCACACCACCGGGCTGCTCAGCCTGCGCGAAGGGTGCCCGCATCAGGTATGGTGTACGCCGGAGGTGCATGAAGATCTTTCCAGCGGATTCCCGATTTTTACCATGCTCCGGCACTGGAACGGCGGCCTGATTCATCATCCGATCGCACCGCTCACCGCCTTTAGCGTGGAAGCCTGCCCTGATTTGCAGTTTACCGCTGTCCCCATCGCCAGTAACGCACCGCCCTATTCGCCGTGGCGCGACCGCCCGCTGCCGGGGCATAACGTGGCGCTGTTTATCGAAAACCGCCGCAACGGTCAGACGCTGTTCTACGCGCCGGGTCTCGGTGAACCCGATGACGACATCCTGCCGTGGCTTAAAAAAGCGGACTGTCTGCTGATTGACGGCACCGTCTGGCAGGACGATGAACTGCAGGCCGCTGGCGTCGGGCGCAATACCGGCCGCGATATGGGCCATCTGGCGCTCGGCGATGAACACGGCATGATGGCGCTGCTGGCCTCGCTGCCGGCAAAGCGCAAGATTCTGATTCACATTAATAACACTAACCCGATCCTTAACGAGCAGTCGCCGCAGCGTCACGCCCTCACGCAGCAGGGAATTGAAGTGAGCTGGGACGGGATGACCATCACGCTTCAGGACTAACTATGCACATTCGTGAAACGCTCTCGCCGCAAGAGTTTGAACACGCCCTCCGGGCGAAAGGCGCCTACTATCATATTCACCATCCGTACCATATCGCGATGCATAACGGCGAGGCCAGCCGCGAGCAGATCCAGGGCTGGGTGGCGAACCGGTTTTATTACCAGACGACGATCCCGCTGAAAGATGCGGCCATTATGGCGAACTGCCCGGATCCGCACACGCGTCGCAAATGGGTGCAGCGGATCCTCGATCACGACGGCAGAAACGGTCATGACGGCGGGATCGAAGCCTGGCTACAGCTGGGCGAAGCCGTAGGGCTTAGCCGCGACGACTTAATCAGCGAACGCCACGTGCTGCCCGGCGTTCGTTTTGCCGTGGACGCTTACGTTAACTTCGCCCGCCGCGCCAACTGGCAGGAGGCGGCATGCAGTTCGCTCACCGAACTGTTTGCCCCGCAAATTCATCAGTCGCGTCTCGACAGCTGGCCGCAGCACTATCCGTGGATCAAAGAGGAAGGCTATTTTTATTTTCGCAGCCGCCTCAGCCAGGCCAGCCGCGACGTTGAACACGGTCTGGAGCTGGCGAAGAGTTACTGCGATAGCGCAGAAAAGCAGAATCGGATGCTGGAGATCCTTCAGTTCAAACTCGATATCCTGTGGTCGATGCTCGACGCGATGACCATGGCCTACGCGCTACAGCGTCCGCCTTATCACACGGTCACCGACAAAGCGGCCTGGCACACAACCCGACTGGTATAAGCATGCAAAAAAACTCCATCGTCGCTTTTCGTCGCGGCTATCGCCTGCAATGGGAAGCCGCTCAGGACAGCCATGTCATCCTTTATCCGGAAGGCATGGCTAAACTCAATGAGACCGCCGCCGCAATCCTCGAACTGGTCGATGGCCAACGCGACGCGGCGGCCATCATTGCCATACTCAACGAACGGTTCCCGGAAGCCGGCGGCGTGGATGACGACGTCGTAGAATTCCTGCAAATCGCTTATCAACAGAAGTGGATTATTTTCCGTGAGCCAGAATAAACCCACCGTCAATCCACCGCTGTGGCTGCTGGCGGAGCTGACCTATCGCTGTCCGCTACAGTGTCCTTACTGCTCTAACCCGCTGGACTTTGCCCGGCAGGATCAGGAGCTGACCACTGAACAGTGGATTGAGGTTTTCCGCCAGGCGCGGGCGATGGGCAGCGTGCAGATAGGTTTTTCCGGCGGCGAACCGTTGACGCGTAAAGATCTGCCGGAGCTGATCCGCGCCGCCCGCGATCTCGGTTTTTATACCAACCTGATCACCTCGGGAATTGGCCTGACGGAAAGCAAGCTCGACGCGTTCAGCGAGGCCGGTCTGGACCATATCCAGATTAGCTTCCAGGCCAGCGATGAAGTGCTCAACGCCGCGCTGGCGGGGAATAAAAAAGCCTTCCAGCAGAAGCTGGCGATGGCCAAAGCGGTCAAAGCGCGCGATTACCCGATGGTGCTGAATTTCGTCCTGCACCGGCACAACATCGACCAGATCGATAAAATCATCGAGCTGTGCATCGAACTGGACGCCGACGACGTCGAACTTGCCACCTGCCAGTTCTACGGTTGGGCGTTCCTTAATCGTCAGGGGCTTCTGCCGACGCGGGAACAGATTGCCCGAGCGGAACGCGTGGTTGCCGACTATCGGCAAAAAATGGCCGCCAGCGGCAATCTGACCAACCTGCTGTTCGTCACCCCTGATTATTACGAAGAGCGACCAAAAGGCTGTATGGGCGGCTGGGGGTCGATTTTCCTCAGCGTGACCCCGGAAGGCACGGCGCTGCCCTGCCACAGCGCGCGCCAGCTACCGGTGGAGTTCCCCTCGGTGCTTGATCAGAGTCTGGAATCCATCTGGTATGACTCTTTCGGCTTCAACCGCTATCGCGGGTTTGACTGGATGCCGGAGCCGTGCCGCTCCTGCGATGAAAAGGAGAAGGACTTCGGCGGCTGCCGCTGCCAGGCCTTTATGCTCACCGGGAATGCTGATAACGCCGATCCGGTGTGCAGCAAATCGCCGCATCATCATAAAATTCTGGACGCGCGACGCGAAGCAGCCTGTAGCGACATGAAAATCGGCCAGCTTCAGTTCCGCAACCGTACCCGTTCGCAGCTTATCTATAAAACCCGGGAACTGTAGCGATAATGACCACCCGCATCGTGGAGCTGGCAGGCGGTTTACGCGCAACGCTGGTGCATCAGCCGCAGGCGACACGCGCGGCGGCGCTGGCGCGCGTGAGTGCCGGAAGCCATCACGAGCCACCGCGCTTCGCCGGTCTTGCGCATTTACTTGAGCACCTGCTGTTCCGCGGTAGCCAGCGCTATCAGGGCGACGATCGACTCATGGCCTGGGTCCAGCGTCAGGGCGGTAGCGTCAATGCCACCACGCTGGCTCGCCACAGCGCATTTTTCTTCGATGTGGCCGCCGATAACCTGTCCGACGGCGTCGCGCGGCTGCGGGATATGTTGCAGGCGCCGCTGCTTTCATGCGATGACATACAGCGCGAAGTGGCGGTCATTGATGCGGAAAACCGGCTCATCCAGCAGCATGATTCCGCCAGGCGCGAAGCGGCGGCACGCCACGCGATGGAAGAACCCACAGTTTTTCGCCGTTTTCAGGTAGGTAGCCAGGATTCTCTGGGGCAGGACCCGGGATCGCTGCAAACCGCGTTGCGCGACTTTCATCGGCGCTATTATGTGGCCGGACACCTGCAATTGTGGCTGCAAGGGCCGCAAACGCTGGATGCGCTGGCCGAGCTTGCCCATACGTTTGCGTCCGGTTTTGCTTCTGGTGGCATGCCTGAAACCGCTCCCCCGTTGCGTCTTAGCGCTGAAGCAGATTTTCAGCTGGCAGTGACAGAGCGACCCGCACTGTGGCGTTGTCCGTTAATTCGAAAAAGTGACAACGTCACCTTATTTCGGGAGTTTTTACTGGACGACGCCCCCGGAAGCCTGATTGCCGGGCTGCGGGCGCGAGGGCTGGCAGAAGATATCACACTGAACTGGCTTTATCAGGATAACGATAACGGCTGGCTGGCGCTAACGGTTGATAGCGAACGACCCGAGGAGAGTGACCCGCATATTACCCACTGGCTACGGGCGCTACAGCAAACGACGGATGAGCAGCAGCGGCATTATTATCGGCTGGCACAGCAGCGTTTCAGCGCCCTGCCGACGCTGGAGCAGCTGCGCCAGCGGGCGTTCGGTTTTGCGCCCGGTGCGGCGCCCGTAAGTTTTTCTGCCTTTTGTGCCGATTTACTGGCGGCGCCCACCTCGTATCTGG
Organism: Enterobacter hormaechei subsp. hoffmannii; assembly: GCF_001729745.1. Lineage (GTDB taxonomy): Bacteria > Pseudomonadota > Gammaproteobacteria > Enterobacterales > Enterobacteriaceae > Enterobacter > Enterobacter intestinihominis. The sequence continues at coordinate 1,967,746 of NZ_CP017186.1, read as the reverse complement.
CCTGCAAAAAAATTGAAACCGCTGAAATTATCGCCAGTCAGGGGTTTGCTCTGCCGCTTAGCCATTGGCGTCGCCAGCCGGTTGCAGATGATAGCCCCATCGCGTTTTCCTTCTACCCGCAGACTGCCAGGTATGTTACGCCAGCCCCGACGTCAGAAGCCGCTCCGCTGCTGCATTTGTCGGCGCAGACACAACCGCCAACGCTGATCCTGCGCAGGCCTTTTTATTCGTGCCTGGAACGGGCGCAGGGGGTGGCGATGGGCAAACAGTTACGCCCTCTTCTTGCTGAACTGCGCCATATTGACGGCAGCGGCGAGTGGCAAACGGTTGACGGTAGCTGGCAGCTCACCCTGCGGCTTCCTGACGCCGTGGTGACGGCGGAACACATCATCGGGGCGATAATCGATAGCCTCTCCCACCCCGCCCCGGCTCTTACGCCAGTGCCAGAAGGTATTGCCATCCGTGAGCTGCTTCAGCAATTGCCTGAACGTCTGGCATCGGATCCGCCACGAGACGGCTGGCTGGCGGCGCTAGTTGGCGGCAGCGTCGCGCACGCGCACGGGTTAGCCCGGCAGCTTGGCCTGCTCCGGGCGCCGGTTAACGCTAAGCCGACGCCATTAAGCGGTTGTCCCGGCGGGATCGAACACATTCCGCACGCCAGCGCGGATTCGGCGCTGCTGGTGTTTATTCCCCTGCCGCCGGGCGCGTCGCTCGCCGCGCTGCGGCTGCTGGCGTTATGCTGCGAACCGCAATTTTTCCAGCGCCTGCGCGTGGAACAGCAGATTGGCTACGTGGTCAGCTGTCGTTATCAGCGTATTGCCGATCGCGATGGCCTGCTGCTGGCGTTACAGTCGCCTGACCGCTCTCCCGTGAACCTGTTGGGTTGCTGCAAACAATTTTTGCGTGAGCTGACGCTGTGCGATGAGACGGCGTTCAGCGTATTGCGACAGCAGCTGGCGACGCAAATCCGGTCACCGATGAATGCCAGCGCCACGGCAGTAGCCGCCCTGCGCCAGCGCTATGGTTTACCGGTGTTAACACCGCAGGCTGTTGATGCCCTGCAACATGACGAGATAATCGCACTATGGCGCGAGATGACTCGCCATCGCCGTCGCTGGCGGGTGCTTTTCACGGGCTGACCGGACCCGCCGCTTTCTTCATATCCGTGGTTTTTAGTCAAAAAAAAGCCCCGTACTTCGACGGGGCCAGGTTGCTTATTTCGCTGTTATTTATCCAGCGCGTAGGCAATCACGTGGTCACCACGATCCGGCGACTGGCGTGCTCCGCCAGCAGAGATCAGAATGTACTGTTTGCTGGTTTTCGGTGATACATAGCTGATAGGTCCGCCCTGGCTACCCACCGGAAGACGCGCTTTCCACACTTCTTCCCCCGTAGAGGAATCAAAGGCGCGCAGGTAGTAATCCTGGGTTCCCGCAATGAAGACCAGACCGCCCTGCGTGGCCAGCGTACCGCCCAGCGTCGGCATACCGACAGGCACTGGCATACGCATTTTTACCCCAAACGGACCGGTATCCTGTACGGTACCGACCGGCACCTGCCAGACGATTTTCTGCGTTTTCAGGTCAATGGCGGAGAGAGAGCCAAACGGTGGTTTCTGGCACGGAATGCCCAGCGGTGACATGAAACGGTTTTTGTTGACCGAATAAGGCGTTCCTTTCATCGGAACGGCGCCCATCCCGGCGTTCACGGCTTCACCACCCGTATTTGCCACCGCGCTCTGCGGATCTTGCTTAATCAGCTGAACCCACAGACCCAGACGCATGTCATTGACGAAGATATACTGGTTGTTCGGATCGGTGGACAAACTGCCCCAGTTCATTCCCCCCAGCGAGCCCGGGAAGCTCAGGGAAATATCGGTTCCCGGCATCGTGTACAGACCGTCATAACGCATTGATTTGAAGCTGATACGACAGGCCAGCTGGTCAAACGGCGTCGCCCCCCACATATCCGATTCTTTCAGGGTTTCTGCGCCAATCTGCGGCATCCCCACAGAGCGAGGCTGCGTTGCCGGGTACTGTTCACGTGGAATATCCGCTGGTTTTACCGGAACCTCTTTCACTTCAGTGAGCGGTTTACCCGTCAGGCGATCGAGAACGTAAATTTGCCCCGCTTTAGTGCCCACCACCACCGCGGGCTTGTTGCCCTCTTTCGTTGGGAAATCAACCAGGCTCGGCTGCATCGGGATATCGAAATCCCAGAGGTCGTTATGCACGGTCTGGTATACCCACTTCTCTTTCCCGGTAGTCGCATCCAGCGCGAGGATTGAGGTGGCGTATTTGTGATCTTCCGGAATACGGTCAGCGCCCCACAGGTCGACAGAGGAACTTCCCATCGGGATAAACACGGTATTCATCGACGCATCCCAGGACATAGGGGCCCAGGAGTTTGCGGAGCTGCGTTTGTAGTGTTCGCCCGGCTTCAGAACGTAGTTCGGATCCGGATTACGCGGATCGAACGCCCAGCGCAGCTGGCCGGTGATCACGTCATAACCACGTATTACGCCTCCCGGCATATCGGTGCTGACATTATCCGCAACGCGGCCGCCAACCACGACCGTGGTACCCGCCAGCGTCGGGGCCGACGTCAACACATAGGTTGGATCTGACGCGTCGCCCATTCCTTCATGCAGGTTAACGCTGCCGTCAGTGCCGAAATCCGGGCAGAATTTGCCGTTATCGGCGTCTAACGCGATCAGCTTACCGTCAATGGTATTCATCAGGATACGGCGCTGGCATGCCGCGCCCGGTGCGACCTGCGCTGGCAGAACCGGTGTGGAGCCGGCTACCGTTGGCTGTGCCAGCGGTTTGGTGGCATCAAAGTACGCTAGGCCACGGCAGCGCATCCAGATGGCAGACTTAGCGTTGATTTCCGCTTTCCAGATCTCTTTCCCGCTATCGGCATCCACGGCGATCACGTTGTTATGCGGCGTACAGAGGAAGACACGATCGCCTACCTGTAGCGGCGTTTGCTGATCTTCTGCGCCATTGCCATCCGGACTTTGCGGAATATCACCGGTATGGTAGGTCCAGACCGGTTTCAGGTTTTTCACGTTGTCACGGGTTATCTGGTCCAGCGCCACAAAGCGACTACCGCCAGCCGTATTACCGTAGTGATCCCAGTTCTGCTGTTTCGCCTCTTCTTTTACCGGCACCAGCGGGCGCTTTTCGCCGCTAAACGGCACGGTCGGATGAGGTTGAAACATCTGAACAAAGGTGACGCCCATGCCGATAATAAGGACCGCGCAGACCGCCATCGCCCCTTTCGTAGAGGACGGTTTTCCTTCACGCTTACGCAATGCAGGCCAGGTGGCTGCTGCCAGCACCATCAGCCCGGCGGGTACCATTAATCGGGAAACCAGGGGCCAGAAGTCGAGTCCGGCATCGAAAAATGCCCAAATCAGGGTGCCAAGAAACACCAGAGCAAACAGCCCTACGGCAGAGGATTTGCGGCGGAAAAACTGAATTGCAGAGAGCAGCGTGAAAACCCCGGCAATGAGAAAGTACCAACTCCCCCCCAGGGAAACCAGTTTAAAACCGCCGATGGCAAAAAACAGCCCCGTCACAAGAAGTACCACACCCACCAGCAGGCACCACGGGCCTAACCAGCCCAATGGGCGGGGATTATTGTCTGACATAAAAATGAATCTCCTGATTACTTTATATAAAGCAGGGTTTTATTAACTGCCACGATGTTAAAACCCTGCACAACGCTAATTGTTCGTATGCGAAGCATAAATTAAAAAGAGACCGTAGACAAAATCTATTATGTCGGAAGAAATGAAAACCAGCGAAATTACATGGGTTTAACAGGGTTAAAATAGCGAATATCGCTAACTACGTCACCTATGCTGGAATATATGACCAGCCGGAAGTTGCTTAAAGGATTAATATCAGGATTCCCCCAAGGCCGGTCTTATAGCGTCAGATTTTTACAGCTGAGCCTTCAAACAGAAGATTTAATTAAGCAATAACCATGAATAAGCACAGGGATAAACCTGAGTTAAGTTTCAGGAAGAAATTATCAATAATTTTAGAGCGTCTGGTGCGTTGAACATTCCGTCATTATCAGCACTGAAAATGTGACTTTCCGCATCAAAGCGGACTCACAGAGTGACAATACAAACACTATTAAATCACTTAATGAAGTCTTGAATCACAGAAAATCCAAACAGTAATTCACTGCGCCTTCACTAGCCATTGACTTTACACCAAGACTAGCGCATATTTTACAGCACAAATTAACAAGACAATTTTTGGAGGACGTTTTCTATGCCAGCCCGTGATTATCCCGACAAGCGTGTTGCTCGCGGTGTAGCAAAGGAGGCCGATCTCAGGATGTTAAGTGCGCGCATCGATCCAGCGCTGATGGAGTACATCCGCATTACTGCGTATGAAACACGGAAAAGTAAGCAGGAAATCGTGGCGGAAGCGTTAGCACTTCACCGCCAAAGGAATCAGATTGTGTCATAAACACCAAAAGCCCGAAAAATCCCCCCGGGCTTTTGCTGCTGTCTGGGTTACTCTACCAGCGTATTTAACGTCTCCAGCGCCTCAGGCGGCAATACCAGATCGGCTGCCGCCAGGTTTTCACGCAGATGCGCCACCGAAGAAGTACCCGGGATCAAGAGGATATTTGGCGAGCGTTGCAGCAGCCATGCCAGCGCCACCTGCATAGGCGTCGCATCCAGTGAATCCGCCACCGCCTGTAGCCCGGAAGATTGCAGTGGCGTGAAACCACCCAGTGGGAAGAACGGCACCCAGGCAATCCCCTGCTGCGCCAGCGAATCTACCAGCGCATCGTCACCGCGATTCACCACGTTGTACATGTTCTGTACGCATACCACGGAAACCATCTTCTGCGCTTCAGCCACCTGCGAAGCGGTGACGTTGCTCAGCCCAATATGGCGAACCAGCCCCTGTTGTTGCAGCTCCGCGAGGGTGCTTAGCGGCGCGGCAATCGAGCCTTCCGCTGGTCCGTGGGCGCTAAACATGATCCGCAGGTTAACCACGTCCAGCACATCTCGCTTCAGGTTGCGCAGGTTGTCATGCACCGCCTGCGTCAGCTCCTGGGCGGAAAACGCCGGCAGCCAGGAGGCGTCCTCGCCGCGTCGGGCTCCGATCTTGGTCACAATCGTAAGGTCATCCCGGTACGGATGAAGCGCCTCGCAGATAAGCTGGTTGGTCACATGGGGGCCGTAAAAATCGCTGGTATCAATGTGATTTACCCCCGACTCTACCGCTTCACGCAACACCGCCAGCGCCGCATTTTTGTCTTTTGGCGGACCAAAAACGCCAGGTCCGGCAAGCTGCATCGCGCCATAGCCAAACCGTTTAACCGTACGCGTTCCGAGCGTGAATGTTCCGCATTTATCTATGCTGCTCATGCTGACCTTCCTCATAAAAATGATCCGGGTTTACAACAGGTTCCGCAACGAAACCATTAGTTAAGCAATAGTAAAATTAAAGTTTAAATTCGCTACGACGATAGTATTGATGTAACCCTGCCTCTTCTATTACGGATGACCGCCATGCTGAAAAATCTGCACGTGATTACCGGTATTATCTTTGCCCTCACCATATTCTGTCTGCTGCAAGTTGTCACGGGAGGGTTGTTCTACTCTGCCGTTAACAACGATCGTCACAACTTTCAGAACTCCGGGTTGCTTAATGCCCAGCAGGAGAGCCTGAGCGACAGTGTGAACACCCTGGTGAAAACGCGCGTTACCGTCACCCGCGTGGCGATCCGCTACCTGAAAAACCAGCGCGACCCGGCCTCTCTCGCGGCAATCAATACGCTGCTGGGCACCGCGAACGGTTCGCTGGCCAAAGCCGAAGACTATTACAAAAACTGGCAGGCGATTCCGCAGGTGAAGGGGCAAAATGCCGCGCTCACCGAAGAGATGCAGAAAGCCTGGAAGAACATGCACGAGGTAATGCGCTTGTCCATTGCGTACTTGCGCGCCGATAACTATCAGGCCTATGGCGACCTGGACGCCCAGCAGGCGCAGGATGAGATGGAGGCGGTCTATACCCGCTGGCGCGCGGAAAACAACGTGCTGCTGAAAGCCGCCGCCGAAGAGAACCAGAACAGCTTTACCCAGATGCAGTGGACGCTGGCGGCGATCTTCCTGACCGTTATCGCCGTGCTGGTGGTGATCTGGCAGGGTTTACAGCACCTGCTCCTGAGACCGCTCAACGCCATCATGAACCATATTCGCACCATCGCGAGCGGCGATCTGACGCAAAACGTCGCGATTACCGGGCGCAACGAAATGGGCCAGCTGGCCGCCGGTCTGCATGAGATGCAACAGTCGCTGGTCAGCACCGTCAGCGCCGTGCGCGGCAGCACAGATTCTATCTACACGGGCGCAGGAGAAATTGCCGCCGGGAGTAACGACCTTTCCGCCCGAACCGAGCAGCAGGCAGCCTCGCTGGAAGAGACCGCCGCCAGCATGGAAGAGCTGACGGCCACGGTGAAACAGAACTCGGATAACGCTCGTCAGGCGACGCTGCTGGCAAAGAATGCGTCTGAAACCGCCGCACGCGGCGGCCAGGTGGTGAATAATGTAGTGCGTACCATGAATGACATTGCCGACAGTTCTCAGCAAATTGCGCATATCACCGGCGTTATCGATAGCATTGCCTTCCAGACCAACATTCTGGCGCTCAACGCGGCGGTTGAAGCCGCCCGTGCCGGCGAACAAGGCCGCGGCTTTGCGGTGGTGGCAGGCGAAGTACGGACGCTGGCCAGCCGCAGCGCGCAGGCGGCAAAAGAGATCAAAGGGCTTATTGAAAACTCCGTCAGCCGGGTGAATACCGGCTCGGAACAGGTGAGCGAGGCGGGTGCGACCATGAAAGAGATCGTCGCGGCCGTGACACGCGTAACCGATATTATGGCTGAAATCTCGTCGGCGTCTGACGAGCAAAGCCGCGGTATTGAACAGGTCAGCCTGGCGGTCTCGCAGATGGACAGCGTAACGCAGCAAAACGCCGCGCTGGTACAGGAGTCGGCAACGGCGGCGGCGGCGCTGGAAGATCAGTCTGAACAGCTGCGCCAGGCCGTGGCGGCATTCCGGCTGAACATGCAGGAAAACACCGCTCCGCGGCCAAAAAATACAAAAGCACCGCAACTGTTGCGTCCCGCCACGGTCAGTGCCTCAGGTGACACAAACTGGGAGACGTTCTAGGCCTTACCGTTAACGGCTGCGCTTGGCGTGACGTTCCCAGTTCTCCTGTTTCGCCTCATCGGATTTTCGGAGTGAAACATAACATGCCCCGCTGCCGCCGTGATGCGGCAGCGCCACGCAGAAAGCCTGCACGTCCTCGAACTCAGTTAACCAGCGGGCAAGATAACTGCGCACCACGTTCGGGTGCGAATTCTGCTCGCGGCCCTTTCCGTGAATGATAATCAGGTTACGTAAACCGTCGCGGCTGGCCTGGCGAATGAAGGCGTACAGCATCTGGCGGCAGCGTTCGGCGGGCTGACGCAACAGATTTAAGCTGGCCTGTCGGGCGTATTTACCCGAGCGCAGCTTGTCAATAACGCCCTGCTGAACGCCCTCGCGCTGGAACATCAGCGGCTCTTCAAGCGGCAAGAGTTCCAGGAAACCCAGTGTGAGAAAGTTGTCGAGCTGCTCGGTATCGATCTCCTGGCGAACCCGGGTATTACGGCTTTGCTGCCAGTGGATATCGGTGCAGCGTTTCAGGGGCTGGACATCCTCCATGGCGTCAAGAAAAAGTGATTTGTCGTCAGGGTTCATGGAAATCCTCCGGGCACATCGGGGCTTGTACTATACCTGCACTGGGCAGGGGCCTCAATAACCCTTACCGCAAGGGGCAAGATAAATATTAATCTGATGAATATATATAGCTACCATTAAAGTTATTTAAATATTACTTAACTAAAACTACAGCAGAGTTAAAACAAGTGATTTGCGTTGAAATTTTGTAAAACCAATGACGTGCCGCCTTTCTTTTTTCAGGAAAGATGTTATACCTAAATATACCTGCCTCATGGATATAATACCCAGGATTTGCGAAAGGACGCACTGCTGTGTGTACTGTAGGGTCTGTCTGATGTCGGACAGGCTCTATTTTTTCTTTGGCAATTTCACGATAAAACTATTTTTCTCGCTTCCCTTCTGAATTGTGTAATTAATGATTCAGCCAGGGGCGTCTGGCGTGCATCACGGCGCTGAATTAAATAATAGGCCGCTCTGGGAAGTGTTTCCACAACCGGCAGCATGACCAGCCGGTGCGCCAGCAGCGGGTCGCAGCCCAGCTCCTGCGGCAGCACGCTCAGGAAGTCACTTTGTGCGACAAGGCTAATACAGGACGAAAAGGTTTCGCAAACGACGCCAATACGCGGTATCTGCGAGCGATGATGAAATATATCCTCAAGCTGCTTATAATAACTTCCCCGCGGCGTTGGCATTGTCCAGTTATAATGAAGAAGTTCATTAATAGAGGTAGCCCCCAACGCCGGATGTCCTTCCCGACAAAATACCGCAAAAGGTTTCTCAAAGAGTTTTTCAAACGTAAATTCGTGATCGTAAGGCCCCTGATAATAGGTATTGATGGTAAAGTCCAGCTCACCCTGGCGTAATTCATTGATCATTGATACCAGCTGACCTTCCATAATCCGCACCTTGATCTGAGGATGCTGCGCATGAAAACGGGAGATAACGGCGGGCATCAGGCTGCGCGCCACGCTGGCACCCATCCCAATATTGATCTGCCCGGTCAGTTCCCCCTGACGCTGACGGATATCATCCTGCGCTGCGCGAAGCTCTTCCAGAATCAAATTAGCGCGGTGATAAAACCCTTCCCCGCACTCGGTCAGGGCGACACCTTTACTCCGGCGCACAAACAGTTGTGCCGCCATGCCCTCTTCCAGCTCTTTAATGGATTTAGTCAGCGCGGGCTGCGAAAGATTCAGCACCCGGCTGGCTCCGCGAATACTGCCCTGACGCGCCACTTCGACAAAAGCCCTAATTTGATGAAATTTAATCTGGAATGACATAGCCCGACCGATAACCGTTGTTTATCAGAGTAAAGAAACTGTCATCTACTTTAATGGAATCGGATGTGCGAGGGTAATTCCTGAACGGTTAAAACTGTGAAAAATCGCTTAGTGATAAGTAAAAACTATCACAGCGTGAAGCAGTTCACATATTTTAATGATGACAGGAAAAGATATGAACGCACTGGCGCAGTACATCCACACATTAGCCCCCCAACTGAGCGCATGGCGTCGCGATTTTCACCATTTCGCGGAATCCGGCTGGGTGGAGTTTCGCACTGCCGCGAAAGTCTCGGAGATCCTGGACTCGCTGGGTTACGAGCTGGCGATGGGTCGCGATGTCGTGGATGCCGAAAGCCGGATGGGGTTGCCCGATGATGCAACCCTGGCGCGGGAATTTGCCCGCGCCCGCGCGCAAGGCGCACCGGAAAAATGGCTCGCGCCGTTCGAAGGCGGGTTCACCGGCATTGTCGCGACCCTGAATACCGGTCGCCCCGGCCCGACGCTGGCCTTTCGCGTGGACATGGATGCGCTTGATCTGAGCGAAGCGCATGACGACAGCCACCGGCCGTACCGCGACGGTTTTGCCTCCTGCAACCCGGGCATGATGCACGCCTGCGCGCATGACGGCCACACCACCATTGGTCTGGGGCTGGCGCAGGTGCTTAAGCAGCATGAAGCCCAGCTCAACGGCACCATCAAACTGATCTTCCAGCCTGCCGAAGAGGGTACGCGCGGCGCCCGCGCTATGGTCGCTGCAGGGGCGCTGGACGACGTGGACTACTTTACCGCCATTCATATTGGAACCGGCGTTCCGGAAGGGACGGTGATCTGCGGCAGCGATAACTTCATGGCGACCACCAAATTTGACGTGCGCTTTACCGGCGTTGCCGCACACGCTGGTGGTAAACCGGAAGAGGGCCGTAACGCCCTGCTCGCGGCGGCCCAGGCCGCAATCGCGCTGCATGGCATCGCGCCACACAGCGAAGGTGCGTCCCGGGTTAACGTCGGAGTCATGCAGGCGGGCAGCGGACGCAACGTGGTTCCGGCTGATGCGTTGCTTAAGGTTGAAACCCGCGGCGAAAGCGAGGCCATTAATCAGTATGTCTTCGATCGCGCGCAGGCGGTGATTACCGGCGCGGCGGCGCTCTACGGCGTAACAGCCGGGATAAACCTGATGGGGGCGGCGACCTCCAGTGCCCCCTCCCCGGCCTGGGTCGATTATCTGCGCGAACAGGCAAGCCAGGTGCCCGGCGTGACTCATGCCATTAATAAGGTCAAAGCGCCTGCGGGCTCCGAAGATGCCACGCTAATGATGGCCCGCGTGCAGCAGAACGGCGGCATGGCCTCGTATATGGTCTTCGGCACCGAACTGAGCGCCGGACATCACAACGAAAAATTCGATTTTGATGAGCAGGTGATGAACGTTGCCATCGAAACACTGGCGCGAACTGCGCTTAATTTCCCGTGGACGCGAGGTGTGTAATGCAGGAGAACTACGCTTTTATCGCTGATGCCATCGACACGCGATGTCAGACGTTTACCGATATTGCCGACGACATCTGGGATCATCCCGAAACGCGCTTTGAAGAGTTCTGGTCCGCCGAACGGCTTGCCAGCGCGCTGGAAGCCGAGGGCTTTACCCTGATGCGGGAAGCCGGAGGCATTCCCAACGCCTTTATTGCCAGCTACGGCAGCGGCAAGCCCGTTATCGCCCTTCTGGGCGAATATGACGCCCTGGCCGGGTTGAGCCAGCAGGCGCACTGCGCGACGGCGCAATCCGCCACCCCGGGGGCTAACGGCCATGGCTGCGGGCATAACCTGTTGGGTACTGCTGCCTTTGCCGGTGCGGTGGCGGTGAAAAGCTGGCTGGAACAGCACGGCGGCAGCGGAACGGTACGATTTTACGGCTGCCCCGGCGAGGAAGGCGGCTCAGGTAAAACCTTTATGGTGCGTGAAGGATTATTTGACGATGTGGACGCTGCCGTGACCTGGCATCCGGAAGCCTTTGCCGGGATGTTTAACGTCAGCACGCTGGCCAATATTCAGGCCGCCTGGCGGTTTAAGGGGATCGCCGCCCACGCCGCAAACTCCCCACATCTGGGACGTAGCGCGCTAGATGCCGTGACGTTGATGACCACCGGCACAAACTTCCTCAACGAACACATCATTGAAAAAGCGCGCGTTCATTACGCCATCACCGATACCGGCGGAATTTCGCCTAACGTGGTGCAGGCTCAGGCAGAAGTGCTGTACCTGATCCGCGCTCCGGAGATGGCCGATGCGCAGCAGATCTACGCGCGCATCGAGAAAATCGCCCAGGGCGCGGCGATGATGACCGAAACCACAGTCGAGTGTCGCTTTGATAAAGCCTGCTCCAGCTATCTGCCGAACCGTACGCTCGAAGCGGCCATGTACCGCGCATTGCAGCATTACGGCACGCCGGACTGGACGGAAGAAGAACGCGAATTTGCCCGTGAAATCCGCGCCACGCTCACGGCAAACGACCTGCAAAACAGCCTGAAAAACATTGCCGCAACGGGAGCCGAAGAGGGAAAAGCTTTTGCCCGACGCCATCAGGAGACGCTGCTGGTGGATGAAGTTGCCCCTTACGCCATCACCGATAACGTGCTGGCTGGCTCCACCGACGTGGGGGATGTCAGCTGGAAGATGCCTGTCGCACAGTGCTTTAGCCCCTGTTTTACCGTCGGCACCCCGCTGCATACCTGGCAATTGGTGGCGCAGGGGCGTACCTCTATTGCCCATAAAGGCATGCTGCTGGCCGGAAAAGTGATGGGCGCGACCGCGCTGCATCTGCTTCAGGATGCCGACCTGCTGCGAAAATGTCGGGAAGAATTTGAACAACACATAACACAAAAACCGTACGAGTGTCCGATCCCACAGGACGTGACACCGTCACCTTTAAAATAAAAAAACACAACACAACACAACAACAGTCCCGAGGAACGCCCATGAGTATGTCTTCCATACCTTCGCATTCCCCATCCGGTAAGCTCTATGGCTGGGTTGAAAGGATCGGTAATAAAGTGCCGCACCCTTTCCTGCTTTTTATCTATTTAATTGTCATCCTGATGGTCGCGACAGCCGTGCTGTCCGCCTTTGATGTGAGCGTGCGCAGCCCGGCCGACGGCAGCATGGTGGCCGTAAAAAATCTGCTCAGCGTGGAGGGGTTGCACTGGTTTTTGCCGAACGTGATTAAAAACTTCAGCGGTTTTGCGCCGCTGGGCGCCATCCTGGCGCTGGTGTTAGGCGCGGGTCTGGCCGAACGTGTGGGTCTGCTGCCCGCGCTGATGGTGAAAATGGCCTCGCACGTCAGCGCGCGTTATGCCAGCTATATGGTGCTGTTTATTGCCTTCTTCAGCCATATCTCGTCCGACGCGGCGCTGGTGATCATGCCGCCGATGGGGGCGCTGATTTTCCTCGCCGTTGGCCGTCATCCTGTTGCGGGCCTGCTGTCGGCGATCGCAGGCGTCGGCTGTGGGTTTACCGCTAACCTGCTTATCGTGACCACCGATGTGCTGCTCTCCGGCATCAGCACGGAGGCTGCCAGCACCATCGATGCGGCCATGCACGTCAGCGTGATCGACAACTGGTACTTTATGGCCAGTTCGGTGATTGTCCTGACGATTGTCGGGGGGCTGATTACCGATAAGATCGTTGAGCCGCGCCTGGGTAAATGGGAAGGCCGGAGCGATGAAAAGCTGGAGACGCTGAGCAAAGAGCAGCAGTTCGGCCTGCGCGTCGCCGGGATCGTCTCGCTGGCGTTCATTGCGGCTGTGGCGCTGATGGTGGTGCCGGAGAATGGCGTGTTGCGCGATCCGATCAAACACACCGTACTTCCCTCGCCGTTTATTCAGGGTATTGTGCCGCTGATAATTCTCTTCTTCTTCGTCGTTTCGCTCGCCTACGGCATCGCTACCGGTAAAATCCGCCGTCAGGGAGATCTGCCGCACCTGATGATCGAGCCGATGAAGGAGATGGCGGGTTTTATCGTGATGGTGTTCCCGCTGGCGCAGTTTGTGGCCATGTTTAACTGGAGCAACATGGGCAAGTTTATGGCCGTGAGCCTGACGGACGCGCTGGAGGCGGCGGGGTTGAGCGGGGTTCCGGCGTTTGTCGGCCTGGCGCTGCTGTCGTCCCTGCTGTGCATGTTTATTGCCAGCGGGTCGGCCATCTGGTCGATTCTGGCCCCCATCTTTGTCCCCATGTTTATGATGCTCGGCTTTCATCCGGCGTTCGCCCAGATCCTGTTCCGTGTCGCCGATTCTTCGGTGATCCCGCTGGCGCCCGTGTCACCCTTCGTTCCGCTGTTTTTAGGCTTCCTGCAACGCTACAGACCGGAGGCTAAGCTGGGTACCTACTATTCGCTGGTCTTGCCCTATCCGCTTATCTTCTTAGGGGTATGGCTGGTGATGCTGGTGGCGTGGTATCTTCTCGGTCTGCCGATTGGACCGGGTATTTACCCGAGGCTGAACTAAGGAATACTGATGCTGAGATTACTCGAAGACAAGATTGCGACACCGCTGGGGCCGCTGTGGGTTATCGCGGATGAAGCGTTCAATCTTCGCGCTGTTGAGTGGGAAGAGCACAGCGACCGGATGGTTGAGCTGCTCAACATTCATTATCGCGCCGAGGGTTACGAGCGTATTACAGCCCGTAATCCTGGCGGGCTGAGCGATAAACTGACGGCCTACTTCGAGGGCGATCTCAGCATTATTAATACCCTGCCAACCGCCACGGCGGGTACCCCTTTTCAGCGCGAGGTGTGGCAGGCGCTGCGTAACATTCCCTGCGGGCAGGTGATGCACTACGGTCAGCTGGCAGAGCAGCTTGGCCGTACCGGCGCGGCGCGCGCAGTCGGTGCGGCGAATGGCTCAAATCCCGTCAGCATTGTGGTGCCTTGCCATCGCGTGATCGGGCGCAACGGCACCCTCACCGGCTATGCCGGGGGCGTACAGCGTAAAGAGTGGCTGCTGCGTCACGAAGGGTATTTTCTGCTGTAATTCCCAGGCTTTTTGTGCTTAATTTTCTTCCTGTTAGGCTAATAATCCTTAATCATTCTGTGGAATTTCAAGGAGATGGCAACTCGCTGCCGTCTCTTGTCTTTATTGGGGGTTTGCCAGACTTACGTCCTTACCAAAAAGATGTTAAAATTGACCAATATCAATTAAGGCTTGAGCAAACCTATGATCCCGGAAAAGCGAATTATACGACGCATTCAGTCTGGCGGTTGTGCTATCCATTGCCAGGATTGCAGCATCAGCCAGCTCTGTATCCCGTTTACTCTGAATGAGCATGAACTCGATCAGCTTGACAATATCATCGAGCGCAAAAAGCCTATTCAGAAAGGGCAGACGCTGTTTAAAGCGGGAGACGAACTGAAATCGCTCTATGCTATCCGTTCTGGCACCATCAAAAGCTACACCATTACCGAACAGGGCGACGAGCAGATCACTGGCTTCCATCTGGCGGGCGATTTAGTCGGCTTTGACGCCATCGGCAGTGGCCATCACCCGAGCTTTGCTCAGGCGCTGGAAACCTCTATGGTTTGTGAAATCCCGTTTGAAACGCTGGACGATCTGTCCGGTAAGATGCCGAACCTGCGACAGCAGATGATGCGTCTGATGAGCGGTGAGATCAAAGGCGATCAGGATATGATCCTGCTGCTTTCCAAAAAGAATGCCGAAGAGCGTCTGGCCGCCTTTATCTATAACCTCTCCCGCCGTTTCGCGGAACGTGGCTTCTCCCCACGCGAATTCCGTCTGACCATGACGCGTGGCGATATTGGTAACTATCTGGGCCTGACCGTGGAAACCATCAGCCGTCTGCTGGGTCGTTTCCAGAAGAGCGGAATGCTGGCGGTTAAAGGTAAGTACATCACCATTGAAAACGGTGAAGCGCTGGCCATTCTGGCGGGTCACTCACGTAACGTGGCATAACTC
Source organism: Enterobacter hormaechei subsp. hoffmannii (assembly GCF_001729745.1). GTDB lineage: Bacteria > Pseudomonadota > Gammaproteobacteria > Enterobacterales > Enterobacteriaceae > Enterobacter > Enterobacter intestinihominis. The sequence goes on along the minus strand of NZ_CP017186.1, from coordinate 1,952,741 downwards.
TCCCGGATATCTTATGCCAGGTCGATAAATTTTCATGATTATTGATCTGGCAAAAACTTCCCCCCTGTTTCATTCAAGATATATAGGTTACTCTTTTACTTACAGACTGTGGTGACAGTAGTAAGGAGACCTGTATGGCAAAGTATCAAAATATGCTGGTGGCTATCGATCCGAATCAGGACGATCAGCCAGCATTACGACGTGCTGTGTATTTACATCAACGGATTGGTGGCAAAATTAAAGCCTTTTTGCCGATTTATGACTTCTCATACGAGATGACCACCCTTCTGTCGCCTGACGAGCGCACCGCTATGCGTCAGGGAGTGATCAGCCAGCGTACCGCGTGGATCCGCGAGCAGGCGAAGTATTATCTGGAAGCGGGCGTACCTATCGATATCAAGGTGGTCTGGCACAACCGTCCTTTTGAAGCCATTATTCAGGAAGTGGTGGCCGGTGGGCATGACCTGTTGCTGAAAATGGCGCACCAGCATGACAAACTGGAATCCGTGATTTTCACCCCGACCGACTGGCACCTGCTGCGCAAATGCCCTTGTCCGGTATGGATGGTGAAAGATCAGCCGTGGCCTGAGGGCGGGAAAGCCGTCGTGGCGGTCAATCTGGCCAGCGAAGAGGATTATCACAATTCGCTGAACGAGAAGCTGGTGAAGGAGACCCTTCAGCTTGCCGACCAGGTTAACCATACCGAAGTCCATCTGGTGGGAGCCTATCCGGTTACGCCAATCAATATCGCCATCGAGCTGCCTGAATTTGACCCGAGCGTGTATAACGATGCGATTCGCGGTCAGCATCTGCTGGCCATGAAAGCGCTGCGCCAGAAATTCAGTATCGATGAGAACATGACCCACGTAGAAAAAGGGTTACCGGAAGAGGTTATTCCGGATCTGGCGGAGCATTTGCAGGCCGGGATTGTGGTGCTGGGCACCATTGGCCGGACCGGTATTTCTGCCGCGTTCCTGGGTAATACCGCCGAGCAGGTGATCGACCATCTTCGCTGCGACCTTCTGGTTATCAAGCCGGATCAGTATCAGACGCCGGTTGAACTGGACGATGAGGAAGACGATTGACCCCAAAATGAAAGCCCGCCGGTAACGGCGGGCTTTTTTTATTGCGCTTCGCTCAACCGTTGCGCCGGTGCCTCGTCGCCAGCATTCATCCAGGGCGCGTGCAGAACCATGCTCGGCAGCGCCAGCTTGATCTCCTGCTGGTTCAGCCCCTCCAGAATACGAATATTGATCTCCTGCTGAATATCCATGTACTTGTTGTAATCCGCCGTATTAACGATATGGACCACCTCGAAGGTCAGGCGATCGCGATCGAAGCCCAGGAAATGGGCGCGGTCAAACTTCGTTTCCCCGACGTCGGTAATGATCTGTTTGACCATATCACCCACTGAACGCAGTTTTTCCGGCGCCGTGTCGCTGGCGACCCCGAAGGTAAAGACGATCCGGCGCGTTTGCATCCGCTTGTAGTTATGCAGCGTCTGTTGCAGCAGGATGGCGTTCCCGCAGACAATCTGCTCCCCGCTCAGGCTACGGATACGGGTGGTTTTCAGGCCGATGTGCTCTACCGTCCCGGCGACATCGTTAAACACCACAAAATCGCCGATTTCGAACGGCTTATCAAAACCGATGGAGAGCGATGCAAACACGTCGCTCAGGATCGTTTGCACCGCGAGGGCGATAGCAATACCCCCTACCCCAAGGCTGGCAACCAGAGCAGTGATGTTGACGCCCGCGTTAGCAAGGATAGACAGCAGCATCACTGACCAGACAATGGCACGGAGGATAAGCCCCGTGATCACCAGCGTCACCGGGTTTTTATGGCTTCCCGGCGCCAGCATGACGTGACGAAGCCACGACACCACCCCCTGATCCATCCACAGCGCCACCTGGATAGCGAAGACCAGGAACCAGGCGTGGCTCACGGTACCAAAGAGATGATCCGGTAAGTCGACGAAACGCAGGCTGAACAGCAGCGCCACGACAAAAAGCAGGAAGCGGCTGGTGCGGTTAAGCATATCCGTCAGGATAAAACGCATCCGGTTGGTGGTGGGATGCTTGTCGCCCCAGGTGGTGATCCCTTTCTTAACAAAGGCGATCAGGCGCGTCAGCAGCCAGTACACCAGCAGAGTTACAAAGACTACCGTGGCGACGCCAATCCAGAATGATGGCGTCATCATCAGCGCGATGATGTCAAAGCGGGACAGAAATTGCATTACACCTCCTCGTATTACACAAAGGGTAAAGTATAGACAGAGGAGAATGGCTGACCGCAGAAATAAGAAACCGCCCCCGGGGGCGGTTTGTCAGGTTGAAGCGGAATTAAAGAGATTTCAGAATCGCATCCACGCTGGCCTTGGCGTCGCCAAACAGCATGTGGGTGTTATCTTTAAAGAACAGCGGGTTCTGCACGCCAGCATAGCCGGTGTTCATAGAGCGTTTGAAGACAATGACGTTCTGCGCCTTCCACACTTCGAGAACAGGCATACCCGCAATCGGGCTGCGCGGATCGTCCTGCGCCGCCGGGTTAACGGTGTCGTTGGCGCCAATGACCAGCACGGTGTCGGTGTCGGCGAAATCATCGTTGATCTCGTCCATTTCCAGCACGATGTCGTAAGGCACCTTCGCTTCCGCCAGCAGCACGTTCATGTGGCCTGGCAGACGCCCCGCCACCGGGTGAATACCAAAGCGAACCTTGATACCGCGCGCGCGCAGTTTCTCGGTGATTTCCGCCACCGGATACTGCGCCTGCGCCACCGCCATGCCATAGCCCGGGGTGATGATAACGGAATGCGAGTTTTTCAGCATCTCTGCGGTGTCTTCCGCACTGATTTCACGGTGTTCACCCACTTCCTCATCAGAACCGGTTGATGAACCGTCAGAACCGAAGCCACCCGCGATGACGCTGATAAACGAGCGGTTCATCGCCTTACACATGATGTAAGACAGGATCGCACCGGAAGAACCGACCAGCGCACCGGTGACAATCAGCAGGTCGTTGCTCAGCATGAAGCCTGCTGCCGCCGCTGCCCAACCGGAATAGGAGTTCAGCATGGAGACGACTACCGGCATATCTGCCCCGCCGATAGACGCCACCAAATGCCAGCCGAAGGCCAGCGCGATAATGGTCATCACCAGTAACGCCAGCACCTGCAAGCCTACGCTTTCGGTACGCACGAAGACCACCAGCAGCACAAAGGAAACGACCAGCGCCGCCAGATTCAGCTTGTGGCGGTTAGGCAGCATCAGCGGTTTGGAAGAGATCTTCCCGCGCAGTTTGCCGAACGCCACGATTGAGCCGGTGAAGGTCACCGCACCAATGAAGATGCCGAGGAACACTTCGGTCAGGTGGATGTTCACCAGAATCGGTTCCAGACCCGGTTCGTGGTACAGATAGCTGTTGAAGCCCACCAGCACCGCGGCCAGACCCACGAAGCTGTGCAGAATAGCAACCAGCTCCGGCATCTCGGTCATTTCAACGCGTTTCGCCAGACGAATACCAATCGCACCACCGATGATCATCGCCACCAGGATCCACGCCACGTTGCCGGTGTCCGGCCCAAAGATGGTGGCAATCAGCGCAATCGCCATCCCGGCGATACCAAAGTTATTTCCCTGCTGAGACGTTTCGTGTTTGGAAAGCCCCGCCAGACTGAAAATAAACAGGATTGCAGCAACAATGTATGCGGCTGTAACTAATCCTCCAGACATATGCTACCCCTTAGCCTTTACGAAACATTTTCAGCATGCGCTGAGTCACGGTGAAACCACCGAAAATATTGATACTGGCGATCAGCACTGCAATGAAGCTCAGGAAGCTGATCCAGCCGCCATGACCAATTTGCAGCAATGCCCCAACCACGATAATCCCGGAGATGGCATTGGTAACCGACATCAGCGGGGTATGCAGCGCATGGGAAACGTTCCACACGACGTAGTAACCCACCACGCAGGAGAGCGCGAAGACGGTGAAGTGGCCAAGGAACTCTTTTGGCGCGACGTCCGCCAGCCAGCCAAACAGGATAATGACCAGCGCCATGATGGCGTATTTGCGCCACGGCGACGCAGGTTTCGCTGGTTCTGCAGGCTCAGGCGCCGCTTTCGGCGCAGCCTGAGGCTGAGCGGAAACCTGTATCGGCGGTGCAGGCCAGGTGATTTCCCCTTCACGCACCACGGTCACGCCGCGCACCACCACATCATCAAAATCAACGGTGATGTTGCCGTCTTTCTCTTTGCAGAGCAGCTTCAGCAGATTAACGAGGTTCGTGCCGTACAGCTGAGAGGACTGGGTTGGCAGACGTCCTGGCAGGTCGGTATAACCGATCACCTTCACGCCGTTCGCGGTCGTCGTGACCTGATTTGGCACGGTATACTCACAGTTACCGCCGTTTTGCGCCGCCAGATCGACAATCACGCTGCCCGGCTGCATGGAATCCACCATCTCACGGGTGATCAGCTTCGGCGCCGGTTTACCCGGAATAAGCGCGGTGGTGACAATGATGTCCACCTCTTTTGCCTGCGCCGCAAAGAGCGCCATTTCCGCCTTAATAAAGGCTTCAGACATGACCTTCGCGTAACCATCACCGCTGCCCGCTTCTTCCTTGAAGTCCAGCTCAAGGAATTCGGCGCCCATACTCTGCACCTGCTCCTTCACTTCCGGCCGGGTATCAAACGCACGAACAATAGCGCCCAGGCTGTTTGCGGCCCCAATAGCGGCAAGACCTGCCACACCGGCACCAATTACCATCACCTTCGCGGGTGGTACTTTGCCTGCGGCCGTAATTTGACCGGTAAAGAAGCGACCAAACTCATGCGCAGCTTCGACAATGGCGCGATAGCCGGCAATGTTTGCCATAGAACTCAGCGCATCCAGAGACTGCGCGCGCGAAATACGCGGCACGGAATCCATCGCCATCACGGTGACACCGCGTGCCGCCAGCTTCTCCATCAGCTCCGGGTTTTGGGCTGGCCAGACAAAGCTCACAAGCGTCGTGCCCGCGTTCAGCAGTTCAATTTCATTCTCTTCCGGTGCGTTTACCTTCAGAATAATGGGTGATTGCCAGACCTCAGCACCGTCCACTACGTCCGCGCCAGCCTGAATAAAGGCCTCGTCATCGAAACTCGCCAGTTTGCCCGCGCCGCTTTCAATCGCGACGGTAAAACCCAGTTTAAGCAGTTGCTCCACCGTTTTTGGTGTTGCCGCTACGCGGGTTTCATTGGCTAACCGTTCTTTTGGTACCCCAATACGCATAGTTTTCCCTTCCATCGGTTTGTGATGATGGTTTGTCGATAATTGCCCGCGGTTCGTATCAATTTTCACCATCGCGATAACGACGGAGAATGATTAACCCCGGAAAATAAAACAGTAACAAACTTTCTATAACCTACTGAAAATAGCGCCCGTGATCTACCGCCAGAAAACACTATTTCTTATTTTATCTGTGAAAAATAAGCGATCGGGGTCACTGACAGAGATATTTACCTTAAATTCGCCTTCAGGACCGATAAATCGCGCAAGCGAAGCGGTAAAAACATGATATAGCGCCATAAAAGAACAACTCATTAACATTAAATTAACTTGTAAAAGTCATATGCTTAATCAGTTTTTCTTGTGAAACGCCTGTTTTTTCCACATATCACAAAATGTTATCGAATCAGGTCCTTTGCTGAGCACAGGCTGTGAAAAATGCCGCAGACAGCGACGGGTGTTAAATGCCATAATCGGGACCGTCTCAAATTAACAACAACACCAGTACATGGTTTGCGCAAGGCGAAGGATTATTTTTATGAAGCTTAAGAACACACTCCTGGCGTCCGCACTTCTTTCCGCGACCGCCCTGTCAGCGAATGCTGCGACAGAGTTGACGCCGGAGCAAGCGGCAGCGTTAAAACCTTTTGACCATACGGTCATTGTGGGTCGGTATAATTCCATTGGCGATGCCGTCGCCGCCGCATCAAAAGCCGCCGATAAAAACGGCGCTGCCTCGTTTTACGTTGTTGACCAGTCCGATCAGGGCAACAGCGGTAACCAGCGCGTGACTGTTGCGCTGTACAAAGAGAATGCCCCAAAGGCAGATGAACAGAAAAACCGCGTGATTAACGGCATTGTTGAACTGCCGAAAGATCAGGCTGTTCAGCTGGAACCGTATGACACCGTGACCGTTCAGGGCTTCTACCGCAGCCAGCCTGAAGTTAACGATGCCATCACCAAAGCCGCGAGAGAAAAAGGCGCTTACGCGTTTTATATCGTGCGTCAGGTTGATGCCAACCAGGGCGGAAACCAGCGCATTACCGCCTTCATCTATAAGCAAGATGCGAAAAAACGCGTAGTGCAAAGCCCGGATGCGATTCCAGCGGATTCAGAAGCCGGTCGTGCTGCGTTAGCAAAAGGCGGTGAAGAAGCGAAGAAAGTTGAAATTCCGGGCGTAGCAACGTCTGCGGCACCAAGCGCAGAAGTGGGTCGTTTCTTTGAAACCCAATCCACCAAAGGCGGTCGTTATACCGTTACGTTACCAGACGGCACGAAAATTGAAGAGCTGAACAAAGCCACTGCCGCGCAGATGGTGCCGTTCGACAGCATCAAGTTTACGGGCAACTATGGCAACATGACAGAAATCTCCTATCAGGTGGCGAAGCGTGCTGCGAAGAAAGGCGCGAAGTATTACCACATCACCCGCCAGTGGCAGGAACGTGGCAACAACCTGACCATCAGTGCCGATCTGTACAAGTAACAAAACGGTTTCATAAAGGCGGCGCAGTGCCGCCTTTTTTGTTACTTTTTTTCTGATTTCTGCCCCATGTCATTGCATGCATCCGTCACACTCCGTAAAATCCCGCGCCTTAGCGTGATCCACCATTTTTATGCGCCTTAGCGAAATAATTATTCTGGATTTGGACTTTTCATAACAGGAAGCCAATGGAAAAGAAACTTGGCCTGAGTGCGTTAACTGCACTTGTATTGAGCTCAATGCTGGGCGCGGGCGTATTCAGTTTGCCGCAGAACATGGCGGCCGTCGCCAGCCCGGCCGCATTACTGATTGGCTGGGGCATCACCGGCGTCGGGATTTTGTTGCTGGCGTTCGCCATGCTGCTGCTGACGCGTATCCGACCGGATCTGGACGGCGGAATATTCACTTACGCCCGTGAAGGTTTTGGCGAGCTGATTGGCTTCTGCTCCGCCTGGGGCTACTGGCTGTGCGCGGTGATCGCCAACGTCTCCTATCTGGTTATCGTCTTCTCGGCGCTCAGTTTCTTTACCGATACGCCCGAACTGCGCCTGTTTGGTGACGGCAATACCTGGCAGTCCATCGTCGGCGCCTCGGTGCTGCTGTGGATTGTTCACTGGTTGATTATGCGCGGCGTTCAGACCGCGGCCAGCATTAACCTGGTGGCGACGCTGGCCAAGCTGGTGCCGCTTGGCCTGTTCGTCGTGCTGGCCTTCCTCGCCTTCCGTCTCGATGTCTTTACGCTCGATTTCAGCGGTATTGCGTTGGGCGTTCCCGTCTGGGAGCAGGTGAAAAATACCATGCTGATTACCCTGTGGGTGTTCATCGGTGTTGAAGGTGCCGTCGTGGTCTCTGCCCGCGCGCGTAACAAACGCGACGTGGGACGCGCCACGCTGCTGGCCGTCCTGGCGGCGCTGGGCGTTTATCTGCTGGTGACGCTGCTGTCGCTCGGTGTGGTGGCCCGCCCTGAACTGGCGGAGATGCGTAATCCGTCCATGGCCGGGCTGATGGTGAAAATGCTCGGTCCCTGGGGTGATGTGGTTATCGCGGCGGGTTTGATTGTCTCCGTCTGCGGCGCGTACCTGAGCTGGACCATTATGGCAGCGGAAGTTCCGTTCCTGGCCGCCACGCACAAAGCGTTCCCGCGCCTGTTTGCCCGTCAGAATAAAAACAGTGCGCCATCGGCCTCTCTGTGGCTCACCAACATCAGCGTGCAGGTCTGTCTGGTGCTGATCTGGCTCACAGGTTCGGACTATAACACGCTGCTGACCATCGCCTCCGAGATGATTCTGGTACCCTATTTCTTAGTGGGCGCATATTTGCTAAAAATTGCGACCCGCCCGGCACACTATGCGGTAGGCGTAGGTGCCTGTATTTACGGTCTATGGTTATTGTATGCTTCCGGCCCGATGCATCTGCTGCTGTCCGTGGTGCTCTACGCGCCAGGCCTGCTGGTGTTTATCTACGCTCGCCGTACGCATCAGCTTGATAATGCCCTTAAGCGCCGCGAAATGGCGTTGATAGGTTTGCTGTTAGTCGCTGCCGTACCGGCAACGTGGATGTTAATGGGATAGCGCCGCCTGTCCCATTGTTGAACTGAAAAGGAGATTACGATGGGACACACGCAGCAACGCCCAATATTGATCACTGGCGCAGGCCGTCGCATCGGCCTCGCCCTCGCCCATCACTTTCTCAATCTTCGCCATCCGGTTATCGTCAGTTACCGCACGGAATATCCCTCCATTGAAGGGCTACGACATGCCGGAGCCGTCTGCATTCAGGCGGATTTCTCCACGGATGAAGGTATTCTTGCTTTCGCGGAAAAAGTGAAATCGACCACCCCCGGGCTGCGGGCGGTTATTCACAACGCCAGTACCTGGCTTCCTGAAAAAGCAGGACATTCGCTCAGCGAAACGCTCGCCTGCATGATGCAGATCCACGTTAATGCGCCTTATCTGCTCAACCATGCCCTACAGGATCTGCTACGCGGACACGGCCATGCCGCAGGCGACATTATCCATTTCACCGATTACGTGGTGGAGCGAGGCAGCGATAAACACATCGCCTACGCGGCCAGCAAAGCCGCGCTGGATAATATGACTCGCTCGTTCGCGCGCAAGCTGGCCCCCGAGGTAAAAGTCAACGCGATTGCCCCGGCGATGATTTTATTTAACGAGGGCGATGATGCCGAGTATCGTCAGCAGGCGCTTAACAAATCGTTGATGAAAATTGCGCCCGGCGAGAAAGAGGTGATCGACCTGATCGATTATCTGCTGACCAGCTGTTACGTCACGGGAAGGACGTTTGCCGTGGACGGTGGCCGCCCGCTGCGCTAGTGAAAGCGGCTCCAGAAGAAGATGAGCACCCAGGCGCTGAGGCTCCAGCAGACCACCGCCCCGCCCAGCGCCAGGGGCAGACGCAGAAAACCGGTGAAGTACCACAGCGACAGCAGATAGATGAAATACGGGATGATTGACCACATCCCGAATACAATGGTGGCACGCAGCGCCTCTATACCCCGCTCAGAGGCCACAATATAGTGCGCGATTAACGCAAAGGTGGGAAACAGCGGGATAAGCCCGGCAATGTAGTAGTTCTTCGTTTTAGCCAGCACCCCAATCAGCAGCACGACCAGCGCACCCAGCGCGGCTTTGATCAACAGCCCCATTCTTTTCCCTTAACAATCAAATAACATTCCCGTGCAGGATAACGGAACTCCGGCTAATTATGAAAGATTAATGGAAGGTTAAGGTTGTGCGGTGTATGTTGACGTTTTTCGCGATGACAGACGTAGTATGAATAAGATTGTTTATGTTGAAGATGAACCCGAAGTGGGTCAATTGATCGCCGCTTATCTGGGTAAACATGATATTGAAGTGGTTGTCGAACCTCGTGGCGATCGCGCTGAAGACGTCGTCACCCGCGAAAATCCGGACCTGGTGTTGCTGGACATTATGCTGCCCGGAAAAGATGGCATGACGCTTTGCCGGGATCTGCGCGCGAAATGGGACGGCCCGATCGTGCTGCTGACCTCTCTCGACAGCGATATGAATCATATTCTGTCCCTTGAGATGGGCGCGAATGACTACATCCTGAAAACCACGCCGCCGGCGGTCCTGCTTGCCCGTTTGCGCCTTCATCTGCGTCAGCGTGCCAGCGCTGAGCGTGAAGCGCCTGCGCCCTCTTTAACGCCGCATAAGGCGATGCGGTTCGGCACGCTTTCTATCGACCCGGTCAACCGACAGGTTATGCTTTCCGGGGAGCTGATTGCGCTCTCAACCGCAGATTTTGACCTGCTGTGGGAGCTGGCAACTCATGCCGGGCAAATTATGGACCGGGATGCATTGCTGAAAAATCTGCGCGGCGTAAGTTACGACGGAATGGATCGTAGCGTTGATGTGGCGATTTCTCGCCTGCGAAAAAAACTGCAGGACAGCGCCACCGAGCCCTACCGCATTAAAACCGTACGTAATAAGGGCTACCTGTTTGCCCCGCACGCATGGGAAACCTGAAAAAAAACTACACAGTAAATTTCGAAAAATAACTTGCGATGCATAAGGATTGTTATCGGTATACGTCGTAAGTTTTCGATTATATGCATCGTTAGTCATGAAATATCCCTTGATCACATTCCTCTTACCTGTTCAATTTCGATGTGCATTTTTCGCGTAAACAAAAGTAGCTCTAATGTATTTCATTGCTATAGTACAATATATATTCAGCAGTTCAGGAACCATTATCGATCAAAAATCCGTCACTTAAATGCACATTGTGTTAAAAATGAACTTTACAATTGACTAAATTATTATCTTATCCTTATGAAAACAAAGGGGATATAGTTAGCATATAAATAATATCGATCTTTTTCAATAGCTTACGTGTTTGCAGAAATCTAATTCTCATGCTAAACCTTATACTCTCTCAATTATTTAATGAACGAGGTATAGCAATGTCATGGAGAGTCATTAGCTCGGTAATTTGTCCTAACACGGGAATCGTTTATTCAAGCATCTTGGGACTCAAGTTCTTGAAACTCATCATTTGGTATGAAAGCGATGTCTATTTGTACCCCGGCGATAGGATATATCCGACAAAGAATGGCGTCTTCATTAATGGTGTTTTCAAGCCAATATCGATATACAACATCTCCCCTTACAACGAGATGTTATGGAGTGAAATTAAAAACAAGATGGCCTGCCCATACAATCGAAACCAGGAAGAGGAGATATGTACCTACGCGGTGCATTGCAACGCGCGTAAGTGTCCGCATGGGTTTGCCACGAATCCACTGATTGTCAGCACAGTCAAATCCAGACATTAACGAATGTTGGTAATGTTCAGGTTACAAAGATAAGTATCTTTGTCGCACCGTTTGCGCCGGATACCTCTCACTGGTAAACGCCATAAATAAAGCCACCCGCAGGTGGCCTTTGTTATTGTTATTCTGATTCACAAATACTCTCAATCGCAAATAAACTCGTATAGCGAAGCGTAAACGGATTACCCGGGCATTGATGGAATAAAGCGATGCCGTGTTTTATTACCTTTCGACGATTACCCCTTTTCAACGCATCATGCCTGACTTGCGCCCATAGCGACCCTGCTGGTAAAAGACGTGTAGTGAAGCCCCTGTTTCGGTGAAATTAATGAAGAAGCTGTTTGTTCAGTTTTATTTACTGCTGTTTGTCTGCTTTCTGGTGATGACCATGCTGGTCGGGCTGGTCTATAAGTTCACCGCAGAGCGTGCGGGCAGACAATCCCTGGACGATCTGATGAAAAGCTCGCTCTACCTGATGCGTAGCGAGCTGCGCGAAATTCCTCCGCATGACTGGGCACGTACGTTAAAAGAGCTGGATCTGAATCTGTCGTTTGATCTGCGTATCGAACCCATGAAGGATTTTGATTTAGCGCCGCCGGCGATGCAGCGTTTGCGCGACGGAGACATCGTCGCCCTGGACGAGAAATATACCTTCATTCAGCGTATTCCGCGCAGCCACTATGTCCTGGCCGTCGGGCCAGTGCCCTATCTCTATTACCTGCACCAGATGCGCCTGCTGGATCTCGCCCTGCTGGGCTTTATTGCCATCTCGCTCGCTTTCCCTGTGTTCATCTGGATGCGACCGCACTGGCAGGACATGCTGAAACTGGAATCCGCCGCACAGCGTTTTGGGGAGGGTCATTTAACTGAACGCATACATTTCGACAGTGGTTCCAGTTTTGACCGTCTCGGTATTGCCTTTAACCAGATGGCCGATAACATCAACGCCCTGATTGCCAGCAAGAAGCAGCTTATCGACGGCATTGCGCATGAACTGCGCACTCCGCTGGTACGCCTGCGTTATCGCCTGGAGATGAGCGAGAACCTCACCGCCGCAGAATCGCAGGCCCTCAATCGGGATATTGGCCAGCTTGAAGCGCTGATTGAAGAGCTGCTGACCTATGCCCGCCTCGATCGGCCTCAGACGGAGTTGCACCTCAGTACGCCGGATCTTCCCGTCTGGCTACAGACGCATATTAACGATGTGCAGAGCGTTAACCCTCAGCGAAAACTGCTTACAGCCATTACCCCCGGCGCGTACGGCGCGCTGGACATGCGCCTGATGGAACGCGTGCTGGATAATCTGATGAACAACGCCATGCGCTACAGCGAAACCACGCTGCGCATAGGTTTAGATTTGCAGGGGAGCCAGGCAATTCTGTGTGTGGAAGACGATGGCCCCGGTATTGAGCCAGCGGAGCGTGAAAAAGTTTTCGAGCCGTTTGTGCGCCTCGACCCCAGCCGCGACCGTGCTACCGGCGGCTGTGGTCTGGGGCTGGCTATTGTCCGTTCTATTGCCCAGGCGATGGGCGGTTCGGTTCGCTGCGAAGCGAGCGAGCTGGGCGGGGCCCGGTTCGTCTTTAGCTGGCCGATCTATCACAACATTCCTCTTCCCGTACCTGCCTGAACTAAACCGCACGCTGGCCTGACCCGGCGTGTTGTGCTATATCAGTAGTATGTTGTAACTAATTAAGGGCTATTATGGCGACTTACGATCTCATCGAAAGGCTTAACACCACATTTCGGGAAATAGAGCAGGCGTTACTGACCCTGACGGCGCAACTACAGGGCTGCCGCCTGCTGGCCGCCCGCGTCTTTTCCCTGCCCGAGGTGGCGAAAGGCGCGGAACACGACCCGCTGAACACCATTGAGGTAACGCAGCATATCGGTAAAGTGGCGCTGGAACTGACGTTGCAGCACTATCGCCGCCTTTTCATCCAGCAGCAGTCCGAAAATCGCAGCAGTAAGGCCGCCGTTCGCCTGCCCGGCGTCATCTGTCTGCAAACGGATACCGCAACGCGTGAAGCCATTGAGGCGCAAATTACGCATATTAATACGCTGAAAGCCGCCTTCGAGAAAATCGTGACCGTTGAGTCCGGGCTGGCACCGGCTGCCCGTTTTGAATGGGTGCATCGCCAGCTTCCGGGGCTGATCACCCTGAATGCTTACCGTACGCTGACGGTACTGCGCCACCCCGCCACGCTGCGCTTCGGCTGGGCCAACAAGCACATCATTAAAAACTTCACGCGCGACGAGATCCTGGCTCAGCTGGAGAAAAGCCTGAAATCGCCGCGAACGGTCGCCCCGTGGTCGCGGGAACAGTGGATTGAACGGCTGGAGCAGGAGTACCACAGCATTGCCTCCCTGCCGGCTGATACCCGTCTTAAAATAAAGCGTCCGGTGAAGGTGCAGCCTATCGCTCGTGTCTGGTATGCCGGACAGCAAAAGCAGGTGCAATACGCCTGCCCGACACCGCTGATTGCGCTCTACGATGCCGATCAGGGTGCGGTGGTGCCGGATATCGGAGAACTGCTGAACTACGATGCTGAAAACGTTCAGCATCGCTATAAACCCCAGGCACAGCCGCTACAGCTGATTATCCCGCGGCTGCACCTGTATGTGGCGCAGTGATTACCTGATGCTGCCCACCATCGCTTCCGGGCGGACCCAGGCATCAAACTCGGCGTCCGTCAGGTAGCCCAGCGCCAGCGCAGAGGCTTTCAGGGTAAGCCCCTCTTTGTGCGCTTTTTTAGCGATTTCGGCCGCTTTGTCATAACCAATATGGGTGTTTAGCGCCGTGACCAGCATCAGGGACTCATTCAGCAGTTGGCTGATTCGCTCGCGATTAGGCTCAATGCCCACCGCGCAGTGCTCGTTAAAGCTCTCCATGCCATCGGCCAGCAGACGAATCGATTGCAGTACGTTGTGGATCACCATCGGGCGATAGACGTTAAGCTCGAAGTTACCCGACGCGCCGCCCATGTTGACCGCAACGTCATTACCCATCACCTGACAGCACAGCATGGTCATGGCTTCGCACTGCGTCGGGTTTACTTTACCCGGCATAATGGAGCTACCCGGCTCGTTTTCCGGAATGCTGATTTCGCCGATGCCGCAGCGCGGGCCGGAGGCCAGCCAGCGCACGTCGTTGGCGATTTTCATCAGCGAGGCTGCCAGCCCTTTCAGCGCGCCATGGGTATGGACCAGCGCATCACAGGTCGCCAGCGCTTCGAATTTATTCGGGGCGGTAACAAACGGCTGCCCGGTGATCTTCGCCAGCTCTTCGGCCACGCGCACCGCGTACTCGGGATGGGTGTTTAACCCGGTGCCAACCGCCGTTCCGCCGAGCGCCAGCTCCGCCAGATGCGGCAGGCTGTTGTCTATATGCTTAAGATTGTGCTCCAGCATCGCCACCCAGCCGGAGATCTCCTGGCCAAGCGTCAGCGGCGTGGCGTCCTGCAGGTGCGTACGACCAATTTTTACAATGTCGCTGAAAGCCTGCGCTTTCTCGTTAAGCGTAGATTTGAGCACGTTGAGTTGCGGGATAAGCTGCTCGCGGATAGCGATGACGGCCGCCACGTGCATGGCCGTCGGGAACACGTCGTTGGAACTCTGGCTTTTATTCACGTCATCGTTCGGGTGAACCTTCCGCTCCATGCCGCGCACGCCGCCAAGGAGCTCGCTTGCGCGGTTCGCCAGCACCTCGTTCATGTTCATGTTGCTCTGGGTGCCTGAGCCGGTCTGCCAGATGGCAAGGGGGAATTCGTCGGGATGTTTGCCCGCCAGCACTTCGTCGGCGGCATTGATGATGGCCGAGGCTTTATCGGCATCCAGCAGGCCCAGATCCTGATTAACTTTGGCGGCAGCACGTTTGGTCAACGCCAGCGCCTGGATTAGCGAGACGGGCATTTTCTCTGTCGAAATGCGGAAATGCTCCAGCGAACGCTGGGTTTGCGCGCCCCATAGCTTGTCGGCCGGGACGTCGATGGCGCCCATGGAGTCTTTCTCGCGGCGATTCATTGTCATTACTTACTCCTTGATAACAAAGATGGGATTGCTCACATGCTTAAGAGATAAGTATTGATGACTTCTGAGAAACGTTATGGCGCTTTGTGCGCTCTTTTTGATGTCGGGTGGCGGCTGCGCCTTACCCGACCTACGAGGATGTAGGCCGGGTAAGCGTCAGCGCCACCCGGCAATTTGCAGAATTACTTCACACACGCCGAACACTGGGAAGACTGGATCTGTTTGAAGAAGTCGTTACCTTTGTCATCCACAAGAATGAACGCCGGGAAGTCTTCCACTTCAATTTTCCAGATCGCTTCCATACCCAGTTCCGGGTACTCCACGCACTCCAGGCTCTTGATACTGCCCTGCGCCAGCACCGCTGCCGGGCCGCCTATGCTGCCGAGGTAGAAGCCGCCGTGCTTGTGGCACGCGTCCGTCACCTGCTGGCTGCGGTTGCCTTTCGCCAGCATGATCATGCTGCCACCGTTGGCCTGCAACTGGTCGACGTAGGAGTCCATACGGCCCGCCGTGGTTGGGCCTAACGAGCCGGAAGCATACCCATCAGGCGTTTTTGCCGGGCCTGCGTAGTAGATCGGGTGATCTTTAATGTACTGCGGCAGCCCTTCACCGTTGTCCATGCGCTCTTTCAGCTTCGCATGGGCGATGTCGCGGCCCACGATAATCGTCCCGTTCAGGGAAAGGCGCGTTGAAACCGGATACTGCGAAAGCTGCGCCAGGATCTCCTTCATCGGGCGATTCAGGTCAACGCGTACCGCTTCGCCCTCACCCGCTTTACGCAGTTCTTCAGGGATGTATTTGCCCGGGTTGTTCTCCAGCTTTTCGATCCAGATGCCGTCGCGGTTGATCTTCGCTTTGATGTTACGATCCGCAGAGCACGACACGCCCATCCCCACTGGACAAGATGCACCGTGGCGCGGGAGGCGGATCACGCGAATGTCATGCGCGAAGTATTTGCCGCCAAACTGCGCGCCCAGCCCCAGATTCTGCGCTTCGGCCAGCAATTCCTGCTCAAGCTGCACGTCGCGGAACGCCTGACCATGTTCGTTACCTTCCGTTGGCAGGCCATCGTAGTATTTGGTTGAGGCCAGCTTAACGGTTTTCAGGGTGCTTTCAGCAGACGTGCCGCCAATCACAAACGCGATATGGTACGGCGGGCAGGCCGCAGTGCCGAGGGTGCGCATCTTCTCAACCAGATAGTTCTTCAGCTTGCCCGGGGTAAGCAGCGCTTTGGTTTCCTGGTAAAGATAGGTTTTGTTGGCTGAACCGCCGCCTTTGGCAATGCAGAGGAATTTGTACTCGTCACCGTCGACGCTGTAGAGGTCAATCTGCGCAGGCAGGTTGGTGCCGGTGTTCACCTCTTTGTACATATCCAGCGCCGCGTTTTGCGAATAGCGCAGGTTGTCTTCGGTATAGGTGTTGTAGACGCCGCGCGCAAGCGCCGCTTCGTCACCGCCGCCGGTCCAGACGCGCTGGCCTTTTTTACCGGTGATAATCGCCGTGCCGGTGTCCTGGCAGGTCGGCAGAATGCCTTTCGCCGCGATATCAGAGTTACGCAGGAATTGCAGGGCAACGTATTTGTCGTTCTCGCTGGCTTCCGGGTCGCTCAGAATATCGGCAACCTGCTGCTGATGCGCCGGACGGAGCATAAAGGAAGCATCGTGGAAGGCTTGCTGCGCCAGCAGCGTCAGCGCCTGCGGGTCAACTTTGAGGATCTCCTGCCCTTCAAACTCAGAGACAGAAACGTAATCGCGGGTTAACAGGTAATACTCGGTCCGATCCTGACTGAGGGGGAAAGGATCCTGATAATGGAAGGGTTTATTCGACATTGTTCTCTCACTTACTGCTTCGGTCTGTTTATTCAGGGCAGATGTTCCGCTGCCCGGCTTAAAAGCGAGTCAGCTTATCCTACACAATTTTTTAACAAAAACTGAGACTAGTACGACTTTTTACATCCGCAGGTTACTTCCATTCGGTTTATTGCTTTAATACGCGAAGTTAATTCCACATATGAATCAGGGCTTGATAATGCAAAAACTCATCAACTCAGTGCAAAACTACGCCTGGGGAAGTCAAACTGCGTTAACGGATCTCTACGGTATCGCCAACCCGGACAACCTGCCGATGGCAGAGCTGTGGATGGGCGCGCACCCGAAGAGCAGCTCAAAAATTGAAGATGCCAGCGGCCAGGTGCGCAGCCTGCGTGATGTCATCGATGCCGACAAAGCCGCGCTGCTCGGCGATAAAGTGGCGAATCGTTTTGGTGAGCTGCCTTTTCTGTTCAAGGTATTGTGCGCCGACCAGCCGCTCTCCATTCAGGTTCACCCGAACAAAAAAGCCTCTGAGCTGGGCTTTGCCAAAGAAAATGCCGCCGGTATTCCGTTAGACGCCGCAGAGCGTAACTACAAAGATCCTAACCACAAGCCGGAACTGGTTTTCGCCCTTACCCCTTTCCTGGCGATGAATGCCTTCCGCGAGTTTTCCGAGATCATATCCCTGCTGCAACCGGTCGCTGGGGCTCACAACGCGATCGCCCACTTCCTGGAAAACCCGAACGCAGAAGCCCTGAGCGCGCTGTTTGCCAGCCTGCTGAATATGCAGGGCGAGGAAAAATCCCACGCGCTGGCGGTGCTGAAAGCCGCGCTGAACAGCCAGCAGGGTGAGCCATGGGACACCATTCGCGTAATTTCCGCGTTTTATCCGGACGACAGCGGCCTCTTCTCTCCGCTGCTGCTGAACGTGGTGAAGCTCAACCCGGGCGAAGCAATGTTCCTGTTCGCTGAAACCCCGCACGCCTACCTGAATGGCGTGGCACTGGAGGTGATGGCTAACTCCGATAACGTACTGCGCGCGGGCCTGACGCCAAAATACATCGACATCCCTGAGCTGGTTGCCAACGTGAAGTTCGTGGCGAAACCTGCTGCGGAGCTGCTTACTCAGCCGGTGAAAAACGGCGCAGAGCTGGACTTCCCGATTCCGGTTGACGATTTTGCCTTCTCCCTGCATGACCTCAGCGCAGACGAAACCGCCATTGCACAGGAGAGCGCCGCGATCCTGTTCTGTGTGGAAGGCGAAGCGACGTT
This sequence comes from Enterobacter hormaechei subsp. hoffmannii, assembly GCF_001729745.1. GTDB lineage: Bacteria > Pseudomonadota > Gammaproteobacteria > Enterobacterales > Enterobacteriaceae > Enterobacter > Enterobacter intestinihominis. The sequence goes on along the minus strand of NZ_CP017186.1, from coordinate 1,934,569 downwards.
GCATAACGGTAGCGAGCGTCTGCTGCTTAAACCGGGGGAGTCCGCTTTTGTCCCGGCAAACGAGTCGCCTGTCTTCGTGAGCGGCACTGGTCGCCTGGCGCGCGTTTTTAATAAGCTTTAGGGACTTACTGAATTTTTTAACAACTCTTGCTAAGCTAGTAACAGGCGTTGTAACACCAGGCGGTTTTAACCGCCTGGTTTCATTTTAGGGATAATCGCAATGAAAAAATCGGTCGTAGCGGTAGGAGTGATTGTTGCTTTAGGCGTGATCTGGACGGGTGCTTCCTGGTATACCGGGAAACAGCTGGAAAGCCGTCTGGCAGAGATGATGGCACAGGCAAACAGCGAAATTAAGCGCAGCGCGCCTGAAGCAGGTCTGGAGCTGAGCTACCAGAACTACCAGCGTGGCGTCTTTACCAGCCATATGCAGGTGGTGGTGAAGCCGGTAGCGGGCAATCAGAACGCCTGGCTGAAACCGGGCCAGAGCGTGGTACTGGATGAAGTGGTCAGCCACGGTCCGTTCCCGCTGGCGCAGTTGAAAAAGTTTAACCTGATCCCCTCTATGGCATCCGCCAGAACCGTACTGGTAAATAACGAGGTGACAAAGCCAATTTTCGATATGGCGAAAAATGAGTCGCCGTTTGAGATCAATACCCGCATCAGCTATGCCGGTGATACGCGTTCCGACATCGACCTGAAAGCGCTGAATTACGAACAAGGCACCGATAAAGTCGCCTTCAGCGGCGGTAATTTCCAGCTTGATGCCGATCGCGACGGCAAGAATGTCTCTCTGACCGGCGATGCCGCCAGCGGCCTGGTGAATTCAGTCAATGAATATAACCAGAAGGTTCAGCTTACCTTCAACAACCTGAAAGCCAGCGGCAATAGCCGTATGACCGATTTTGACGAGCGTATTGGCGATCAGAAGCTGAGCCTCGATAAGATCGCCATTGCGATTGAAGGTAAAGAGATGGCAGTGCTGGAAGGCATGGATCTGGACGGCAAGTCTGACGTTTCCAAAGACGGTAAAAGCATCAACACCCAGCTGGATTACAGCCTGAAAAGCCTGAAAGTACAGAATCAGGACCTGGGTACCGGCAAGCTGTCACTGAAAATTGGCAACATTGACGGCCAGGCATGGCACGAATTTAGCCAGAAATACAGTAAAGAGAGCCAGGCTCTGCTGACCGATGCCGCCCTGCAACAGAACCCGCAGGCGTACCAGCAGCAGGCGATGGCCGTGCTGTTTAATAACCTGCCGATCCTGCTGAAAGGCGAGCCGGTAATTACCGTTGCGCCACTGAGCTGGAAAAACGACAAAGGCGAAACCAACTTCAACCTGTCGCTGTTCCTGAAGGATCCGGCGGCCGCGACCGGCGAGCCGCAGACCCTGGCGCAGGAAGTTGACCGCAGCGTGAAATCGCTCGACAGCAAGCTGACCATCCCGATGGATATGGCAACCGAGTTCATGACGCAGATTGCGAAACTCGAAGGGTATGGTGAAGAAGATGCAGGTAAACTGGCAAACCAACAGGTGAAAGGCCTGGCGGCGATGGGCCAGATGTTCCGCATCACGAAGGTGGAAGACAACACCATTTCCACCAGCCTGCAATATGCTAATGGCCAGGTAACGCTCAACGGCGACAAAATGCCGCTGGAAGATTTTGTCGGCATGTTTGGTATGCCGACGCTGGGCATTCCGGCACCGGCTGAACCGGCAGCGCCGCCGGCAGCGCCGCCGGCAGTACCGCAGCAGTAAACGAAAAACCCCTCGCATGAGGGGTTTTTTTATTGCCAGGCGATGTGCAGCGGAGATTACTTCACCGTCACTAACCGCGCCGCCACAATCTGATGCCCGGCCTGCACGTCCGTATTTTCAATACGCTGCATAATTCGGTCTGCCAGGGTGTACCCCATTTCACGAGCCGGCGTCGTCGCCCAGACGATGGGGAGATCGTCTAGCGCATTTTCACCGACATCCGCAAATGCCCCCAGCGCCACCTGATGGCCGAAGAACGTTTCTACCCCGCCCTCACCGCTCTGGCGTCCGGCGCGGATCAAGCCGAACCACGCCCCCATCGCAATCACATCGTTATAGCAAATCACCGCGCTGATTGTCGGGCTGTTGCGAAGCAACGTGCCGATGGCTTCGGCGGCTTTTTTCTGGCTGGACTCACACTCCACCACCCATTCGCTGTGAAACGGCAGGCCGTATTTGATGAGCGTGGAGCAGTAACCGCCCACCCGCTCCGCACGCGTCAGGGACGAGCTTTTACCGCCGAGCCAGGCGATGCGCTGATGGCCGCGATGAATAAGATGCTCGGTCAGCATTTGCGCGGCCTGCATGTTATCCGGCCGAAGGGTATCGGCTTCGTCGAGATAGCTGGCGCGTGACGCAACCACCAGCGGTACGCCTTTCTGCGCCGCGCGCTCACACAATTCACTGCCCACACCGGACGCGCCGGCCACGATCACCCCATCCACCCCTTGCGTCAGCAGCATATCCAGCCTGGAGAGCAGCTGCTCCGGTTCGCGCCCACCGTGGAGCAGGAAAACCATTCGCCCCTGCGCTTCAAGCGCCTCGGTAAGCCCGGCGGTCAGTTCTGCATAAAACGGCGACGCGAGGTCGCGAACAATCAGCCCTATCACCCCGCTTTGCCCACCGCGCAGCGCCGACGCCTGGCGATTACGCACAAAGCCCAGTTGCTCAACGGCCTCGTTGACGCGCTGACCCGTAGCAGGAGAGATGCGCCCCTTCCCGCTCAATACCAGCGAAACGGTGCTGACGGAAACCCCCGCCGCCAGCGCGACATCGTTGATGGTGATCTTTTTCGCTACAGCCATGTGGTGGCGTGACTCCTTGATAATGAGATCGCTAAAACGTTTTATCAATACGTTATCTTTATACTACCAGTAAAAGCCTGAGAATGTGATTTAGCGCGCACTAAAGTTTGATAAAACGTTTTATCTTCTCGCCCCATCGCGGTCGTTAAATCTCTTTCTACCATTTAAGGAGTCGTTTTATGACGACGAAAGCAGCACAAAAAATATCGCTGTGGGAGTTTTTCCAGCAACTGGGCAAAACCTTTATGCTGCCCGTGGCGCTTCTCTCTTTTTGCGGGATCATGCTGGGGATCGGCAGCTCGTTAAGCAGCCATGACGTCATTACCCTAATCCCTTTCCTCGGAAATCCGGTACTTCAGGCGATCTTCATCTGGATGAGCAAGGTCGGCTCTTTTGCCTTTAGCTTCCTGCCGGTAATGTTCTGTATCGCCATTCCTCTGGGTCTGGCGCGCGAAAACAAAGGCGTGGCGGCGTTTGCGGGCTTCGTTGGCTATGCGGTCATGAACCTTGCGGTTAACTTCTGGCTGACCGCCAAAGGGATCCTGCCCACGACCGACGCGGCGGTACTGAAAGCCAATAACATTCAGAGCGTGATTGGAATTCAGTCCATCGATACCGGGATCCTTGGAGCCGTGATCGCGGGAGTGATCATCTGGATGCTGCACGAGCGCTTTCATAACATCCGCCTGCCCGATGCGCTGGCCTTCTTCGGCGGCACCCGCTTTGTGCCAATCATTACGCTGGTTGTGATGGGTCTGTTTGGTCTGATCATCCCTCTGATATGGCCGGTTTTTGCCATGGGGATCACCGGTATTGGCCGCATTATCAACGGCGCGGGTGATTTCGGCCCGATGATTTTCGGTACGGGTGAACGTCTGCTGCTGCCATTTGGTTTACAGCACATCCTGGTTGCCCTGATCCGTTTTACTGAAGCAGGCGGCACTATGGACGTTTGCGGTCATTCCGTTAGCGGCGCGCTGACCATCTTCCAGGCCCAGCTGAGCTGCCCGACCACGCACGGCTTCTCTGAAAGTGCGACGCGTTTCCTCTCTCAGGGGAAAATGCCTGCCTTCCTCGGCGGCCTGCCGGGCGCTGCGCTGGCGATGTACCACTGCGCCCGCCCGGAAAATCGTCATAAAATTAAAGGCCTGCTGATCTCCGGCGTTATTGCCTGCGTGGTGGGCGGTACGACAGAACCTATCGAGTTCCTGTTCCTGTTCGTGGCACCGGTGTTATACCTCATCCACGCCGTACTGACAGGCCTGGGCTTCACCGTGATGGCTGTGCTCGGTGTAACCATCGGTAACACTGACGGTAACGTGATTGACTTCGTGGTATTCGGTATCCTGCACGGCCTGTCCACCAAGTGGTATCTGGTGCCGGTTGTGGCCGCCATCTGGTTCGCGGTTTACTACGGGATCTTCCGCTTCGCCATCACCCGCTTTAACCTGAAAACGCCTGGCCGCGATACCGATACGGCCACCAGCGTTGAACAGGCAGTGGCCGGTACCGTTGGGAAATCCGGATATAACACGCCGGCTATTCTGGCGGCGCTGGGCGGTGCGGATAACATTACCTCTCTGGATAACTGCATCACCCGCCTGCGTTTGTCGGTGGCGGACATGTCCAAAGTGGATACAAATGCACTTAAAGCTAACCGGGCTATCGGCGTGGTACAGTTAAATCAACACAATTTGCAGGTCGTCATTGGCCCGCAGGTACAGTCAGTGAAGGATGAGCTGGCAACCCTGATGCGAACCGTCGAAGCCTGATGCCTCGCCCCCCTCGTCATGAGGGGGTTTTACTTTACGGAGCACCGTCATGTTTGATTTTTCTACCGTCGTGGATCGACACGGCACCTGGTGTACCCAGTGGGATTATGTCGCTGACCGTTTTGGGGCTGCCGACCTGCTGCCCTTCACCATCTCTGATATGGATTTCGCCACCGCTCCCTGTATTACCGATGCGCTGCACCAGCGCATCAACCACGGCGTGTTTGGCTACAGCCGCTGGAAAAATGACGAATTTCTGGCTGCCGTGGCGCACTGGTTCCGGCAACGCTTTAACAGTCAGATTGATACCGAAACCGTAGTGTATGGGCCGTCGGTCATTTATATGGTCTCGGAGCTGATCCGCATATGGTCCGCGCCTGGCGACGGTGTGGTGGTTCATACCCCGGCTTACGATGCCTTTTATAAAGCCATTGAAGGCAACCAGCGTACCGTTGTTTCCGTGCCGATGCAGAAAACGGCGCGTGGCTGGGACGGCAATATGGCCGCGCTGGAAGCGGCGCTGGCAAAACCGGAAAACACGGTTCTGCTGCTGTGTAGCCCGCAAAATCCGACCGGCAAAGTCTGGACGCGGGAAGAGCTGGCCACTATTGCAACGCTTTGCAGCCGTCATGATGTGGCGGTAATCAGCGACGAAATTCATATGGACATGGTATGGGGCACGCATCGCCATACCCCGTGGAATGAGGTTGCGGACGGTAAATGGGCGCTGCTGACCTCGGGTTCTAAAAGCTTCAATATTCCGGCACTGACGGGCGCCTGGGGGCTTATCGCCGATGACGACAGCCGTAACGCCTATCTGAATGCATTAAAAGGTCGGGACGGACTCTCTTCCCCTTCCGTGCTGGCGCTGACCGCGCACATTGCTGCTTACCGGCAGGGCGAACCCTGGCTGGACGCGCTGCGGGCCTATCTCGAAGAAAACCTGCGCTACATTGCTGACGAACTGAATGCTGCATTTCCGACACTCAACTGGCAACCGCCAGAGGCCACCTATCTGGCCTGGATTGATCTCAGCCCACTCGGTATTGATGACAATACGCTGCAAAACGTGCTGATTGAACAGCAAAAAGTGGCCATCATGCCGGGATATACTTATGGGGATGAAGGAAAAGGCTATGTGCGACTGAACGCTGGCTGTCCGCGTAGTAAGCTTGAACAGGGCGTTCAGCGCCTTATCGCTGGCATCAACACTCTGCTGTAAATTATTTGCGCAACGGAATATTCCCTTGCGCAAATAGCTTTTTCCCCCGTTTTGTTTTTATAATATGGCGCACTTTAACCAGCAAAGAGTGCGACCATGATTGATACACGCCTGCCTTTAACTGATATTCACCGCCACCTCGACGGGAACATTCGTGCCCAAACTATTCTCGATCTTGGTCGCCAGTTCAATTTAACGCTTCCTGCCGAAACGCTTGAAACCCTGATCCCCCATGTCCAGGTGACGTCGAACGAGCCGGATCTGGTAAGTTTTCTGAGCAAGCTTGACTGGGGCGTGAAGATGCTGGCCTCGCTCGATGCCTGTCGCCGTGTCGCCTTTGAAAACATCGAAGATGCCGCTCGCAACGGCCTGCACTATGTCGAACTGCGTTTCTCTCCGGGCTATATGGCGATGACCCACAGTCTCCCCGTAGCGGGCGTGGTTGAAGCGGTCATTGAAGGCGTGCGTGAAGGCTGCAAAACCTTTGACGTTCAGGCGCGTTTGATCGGCATTATGAGCCGTACCTTCGGTGAAGCGGCCTGTCTTCAGGAGCTGGAAGCGTTACTGGCGCATCGCGACCAGATCACCGCCATCGACCTGGCCGGTGATGAGTTGGGCTTCCCGGGCAGCCTGTTCCTGTCTCATTTCAACCGCGCACGTGATGCAGGATGGCATATAACTGTTCATGCGGGCGAAGCTGCGGGGCCGGAAAGCATCTGGCAGGCCATTCGTGAACTGGGTGCGGAACGTATTGGTCACGGCGTGAAAGCCATTGAAGATCGCGCGCTGATGGATTTCCTCGCCGAACAACGTATTGGGATCGAATCCTGCCTGACCTCCAATATTCAGACCAGTACAGTGGCGTCGCTGGCGCAACACCCACTGAAAACCTTCCTTGAACACGGGGTGCTGGCTTCACTGAACACGGACGATCCGGCGGTTCAGGGCGTGGATATTATTCACGAATACAACATCGCCGCGCCGCAGGCCGGGCTGAGCCGCGAGCAGATCCGTCAGGCGCAAATCAACGGGCTGGAGATCGCCTTCCTGACGCCTGAAGAGAAACAGGCGCTGCGCGATAAAGTTGCTCAGTAGTCCTCTTTACTGCCGGGTGGCGCTGCGCTTACCCGGCCTACGAAAGCGTTTGGCACTTATGCCAGACAGAGCGTTGCGCGATGTTTGGCAGATTCGATCCCCAGCTCGATGAGCTCCATAATCTGGATTGCCTGGCTCGCCGGAACCGGATTTTCACCTGAACCGTTCAGCGCGTCACGAATTGCGGCGTAATACGCCGGATAGTTCCCAGGCTGGGTCAACACCGTCTCTTCAACCAGTACCTCCCCCTCCGCACGCGTCACCACCCCGTCCCGCATGTCGTAGCCCCAGTCCTCCTGCGGTAAGCGTTCGCCATTTTTGAGGCGCTCTTCCTGCGGATCCAGGCCGAACTTCACATAGCTGCCGCGCGCCCCGTGAAGGATATAGCGGGCCGATTCCGCCGCCGCAAGCATTGTCCCGTGCAGCACAATGCGCCGCTGCGGATAACTCAAAACGGCGTGGAAATAGTCGGTGGTCTGCGCCCCCGGCCTGAGCTGCGCTAAATCGACCGTCATGCTTACGGGCAGACCAAACAGATGAACGGCCTGATCGAGAAGATGCGGCGCTAAGTCATACCAGATGCCGCTGCCCGGTCCCGCCTGCTCGCGCCAGCGATCTCGCACCTGCGGACGATAACGATCGAAGTGAGACTCAAAAAAAGCAATTTCGCCGAGCGTGCCTTCGTTTATCAGCGCTTTGATCGTCAGGAAATCACTATCCCAGCGTCGGTTGTGAAAGACCGACAATAACCGACCCAGGCTTCGCGCCAGCGCATCCAGCTCGCGCGCCTGTGACAACGTCACGGTAAAAGGCTTATCGACAACGACATGTTTGCCAGCCTCCAGCGCCGCTTTCGCCAGGGGGAAATGGGTGTCGTTAGGGGTGGGAATGACAATAAGGTCAATATTAGGATCGTTAAACAGATGCTTAGGCTCCGTTACCACCGGCACGGCTGGCCAGTCGGCATGGACTTTGGTTTCATCGCTGCTTGTGATAGCCGCCAGTTCCATTCCCGGCGTGCCGGCAACCAGCGGCGCATGAAAGGTTTTGCTTGCGTACCCGTAGCCAATAAGACCGACGCGGATGTTTTCACTCATCGTATGCCCCCTCGCTGTGCGCTTATTTATCACTGGCCTTGTGCTTAACGCACAGATTAATAATGTGCCCTGTGAGTTAAAATAGCATCTCGCGACAGCTTTTTTTGTTACCTCGCATTAAAGTGTGTATATGGGGCCCGGGAATCGTTCCCAAAGCGCTTGCTCTGTCGAAAAGGCCGCTGTAACATTTGTAATCTGTATTTATGGATAAATTACAAACACAAAATATGTCATCAATAATTAATCGAATCATTGAATTAGCGGGATGGATTGTCCTTGGCGTTTCAGTCGTGTTGCTCGGCATTGCCAGCCATATCGATAACTACCAGCCGCCGGAGCCTGTTACTGTTGCTCAACAAAAGTAAGCCGCATCGTCATAAAGCGTGACACATTACGTCATGGAACGTATTGCCAGCCGTAATGAACGGGGTTACCCTTCTCTTCCAGGCATCTGCTGATGCCTGAATCTTCGCAAAGAAAACTCCTAATTTCGTCGCGTTACCCGAGTGGACAGTTTACGTCTTTATTAATCCGTTTATTATTCGAACGCATTACCTTTATGGGTATTACCCTTTTATATGGAAACTTATTAATATGACAGTTCAGGACTATTTATTAAAATTTCGCAAGATCAATTCCCTCGAAAGCCTGGAAAAACTGTTTGACCATCTGAACTACACGCTGTCGGATAATCAGGACATCATCAATATGTACCGCGCGGCTGACCATCGTCGCGCCGAACTCGTCTCTGGCGGTCGTCTGTTCAACGTGGGGGAAGTCCCTAAATCTGTCTGGCGTTACGTTGTATAAGAAAGTAGCCTTCGGCGTGAAATGTTATATACTCTCCGCCCTGCAAATTTCTGTATAACATTTCGCGCAGACTATGGGAGAGCGTATGACCGCATTGCCTGGAGAGAGAATTGGGGGCTGGTTAATCGCCCCGCTGGCATGGCTGCTGGTGGCTTTATTAAGCGCTTCGCTGGCGCTGTTGCTTTACACCACTGCACTGGTTACTCCTCATGCTATCCAGACACTGATGTCTCAGAGTGCGCTCAATATTGCGACGTGGTTTGTGTCGTTCGTTTTCGCAATCGCGATGTGGTACTACACGCTTTGGCTGACCATCGCCTTCTTCAAACGCCGCAAAAGCGTGCCGAAACATTACATTATCTGGCTGCTGGTCTCCGTGCTGCTTGCCGTCAAAGCGTTCGCTTTTTCGCCAGTTTCTGATGCACTGGCGGTTCGCCAGCTACTATTTCCGTTGCTTGCGACGGCGCTTCTGGTGCCCTATTTCAAGCGGTCGACGCGCGTTAAGAAGACCTTCGTTAACCCGTAATAACCTTACAGTTAACCTGTTGTGGCCTGTTGTCGTTTATCCGATAATAGGCGGCTCTTTTATTTCAGGCTAAATAATGACCGATTACTTACTGCTCTTTGTCGGAACTGTGCTGGTTAATAACTTCGTACTGGTGAAGTTCCTTGGCCTGTGCCCGTTTATGGGGGTCTCCAAAAAGCTGGAGACGGCAATGGGCATGGGGCTGGCCACCACCTTCGTGATGACGATGGCCTCCATTTGCGCATGGCTGATTGATACCTGGATCCTGATCCCGCTGGACATGCTCTACCTGCGCACCTTGTCCTTTATTCTGGTCATTGCGGTGGTGGTGCAATTTACCGAAATGGTAGTGCGTAAAACCAGCCCTGCCCTGTATCGCCTGTTGGGTATTTTTCTGCCTCTCATCACCACCAACTGTGCTGTGCTGGGCGTGGCGCTGCTCAACATCAACCTTGGGCATAATTTCATGCAGTCGGCGCTGTACGGTTTTTCCGCGGCGGTCGGTTTCTCTTTTGTTATGGTCCTGTTCGCGTCGATTCGCGAGCGTCTGGCAGCGGCGGATATTCCCACGCCGTTTCGCGGTAACGCCATCGCTCTGGTGACCGCAGGTTTAATGTCTCTGGCCTTTATGGGCTTTAGTGGTCTGGTGAAGTTGTAATGAGTGCTATCTGGATTGCCATCGCGTCCATCAGCGTACTGGGACTCGTCTTTGGCATCATTCTGGGTTATGCCTCCCGCCGGTTTGCGGTAGAGGACGATCCGGTGGTTGAAAAAATTGATGAGCTTTTGCCGCAGAGCCAGTGTGGGCAGTGCGGCTACCCTGGCTGCCGTCCTTACGCTGAGGCGGTGGGCGTGCAGGGAGAAAAGATCAACCGCTGCGCGCCGGGTGGCGAAGCGGTCATGCTTAAAATAGCTGCCCTGCTGAATGTCGATCCGCAGCCTGTCGACGGCGATGAACAGGCGCAGGAGCCCGTTCGTGCCCTTGCTGTTATCGACGAAGCCAACTGCATCGGCTGCACCAAATGTATTCAGGCGTGCCCTGTCGACGCCATTGTAGGCGCAACCCGCGCCATGCACACCGTTGTGGCGGACCTGTGCACCGGTTGTAACCTCTGCGTGGCCCCCTGCCCGACGCAGTGTATAGAACTCCGCCCGGTTGAAACGACGACCGAAAGCTGGAAATGGAATCTTCAGACCATTCCGGTTCGCAATATTCCTGTGGAACAACATGCTTAAGTTATTTTCTGCTTTCAGAAAAGAGAAGATCTGGGACTTCGACGGCGGTATCCATCCCCCGGAAATGAAAACCCAGTCAAACGGTACGCCGCTGCGTCAAATTCCGCTGGCGACCCGCTACGTGATGCCATTGAAACAGCACATCGGCGCGGAAGGCGAGCTGTGCGTGAAAGAAGGCGATACCGTCCTTCGCGGCCAGCCGCTGACCTTTGGTCGTGGACGTATGTTGCCGATACATGCCCCGACTTCGGGCAAGGTGGTGGCTGTTGCCCCCCATACCGTTGCCCATCCCTCGGCGTTGTCTGAGCTGAGCGTCATCATTGAAGCCGACGGGGAAGATCTCTGGATCGATCGTGACGGCTGGAGCGACTACCGTTCCCGCAGCCGTGAAGCGCTGATTGAACGCATTCATCAGTTTGGCGTAGCAGGTCTTGGAGGCGCTGGCTTCCCGACCGGCGCCAAGCTTCACGGCGGCGGCGATAAAATCGAAACGCTGATTATTAACGCCGCCGAGTGCGAACCGTACATCACCGCCGATGATCGTCTGATGCAGGACTGTGCCGCGCAGGTGGTGGAAGGTATTCGCATTCTTGCGCATATCCTGCAACCCCGCGAAGTGCTGATCGGTATTGAGGACAACAAACCGCAGGCCATTTCGATGCTACGTGCGGTACTGGCGGACAGCCATGATATCGCCCTGCGCGTGATCCCGACCAAATACCCATCCGGCGGGGCGAAGCAGCTGACGCAGATCCTGACCGGAAAACAGGTTCCCCACGGGGGCCGTTCGTCCGATATCGGCGTGCTGATGCAAAACGTGGGTACTGCCTACGCGGTGAAACGTGCGGTGATTGACGGAGAGCCATTGACCGAACGCGTCGTCACGCTGACCGGCGAGTCCGTCTCCCGTCCCGGCAACGTCTGGGCGCGTCTGGGTACGCCGGTGCATCATCTGCTGGAACAGGCTGGCTTCTGCCCGGGGAGCGAGCAGATGGTCATTATGGGCGGCCCGCTGATGGGCTTTACCCTGCCGTGGCTGGATGTGCCAGTGGTGAAGATTACCAACTGCCTGCTCGCCCCTTCCCCAACGGAGATGGGCGAAACGCAGGAAGAGAAAGGTTGTATACGCTGTAGCGCCTGCGCGGATGCGTGTCCGGCAGACTTGCTGCCGCAGCAGTTGTACTGGTACAGCAAAGGCCAGCTGCACGATAAAGCCCAGGCGCATAACCTGGCTGACTGTATTGAATGCGGTGCCTGTGCCTGGGTCTGCCCAAGCAATATTCCGCTGGTGCAGTACTTCCGTCAGGAGAAAGCCGAAATCTACGCTATCTCCATGGAAGAAAAACGTGCCGCTGAAGCGAAGGCTCGCTTCGAAGCGCGCCAGGCGCGACTGGAGCGCGAGAAACAAGCCCGTCAGGAACGCCATAAGCAGGCTGCCGTGCAGCCTGCGGCGAAAGATCAGGATGCGATTAACGCTGCCCTCGCCCGTGTGCGGGAGAAGAACGCGACTGCCGCTCAGCCGGTGGCGATCGTGTCTGGCCAAAAGCCGGACAATAGCGAAGCGATTGCCGCCCGCGAAGCGCGTAAAGCCGAAGCGCGCGCACGTCAGGCGGAGAAGGCGCAAAACGCCAAACCGGAAGCCGACACAGACCCGCGTAAAGCGGCGGTGGAAGCGGCTATCGCCAGGGCAAAAGCCCGTAAAGCCGGTCAGCAGACAGTGGTGGTTGAACAGGAAGCGACCGATCCGCGCAAGGCGGCCGTTGAAGCCGCTATCGCCCGCGCCAAAGCACGTAAAGCGGCACAGCTTCAGCCTGCCGAAGAGAGTGAAGCGCCTGTCGACCCACGTAAAGCCGCCGTTGAAGCGGCCATCGCCCGTGCCAAAGCACGAAAAGCGGCACAGCAGGACGAACGGCCTGCGGCCGCCAACGACGATCCACGCAAAGCCGCAGTCGCCGCCGCGATTGCGCGTGTTCAGGCAAAGAAAGCCGCGCAGCAAGCCGTTAACGAGGATTAAATGGTTTTCAGAATTGCAAGTTCCCCTTACACCCATAACCAGCGCCAGACATCGCGTATTATGATGCTGGTGTGCCTGGCCGCGTTGCCAGGTATTGCCGTACAGTGTTGGTTTTTCGGCTGGGGTACGCTTTTCCAGTTAGTTCTGGGTTGCGCCAGTGCCGTCGCAGCGGAAGCAGCGATCCTGAAGCTGCGCAAAATGGAGGTGACTCGCATCCTGAGCGATAACTCCGCCCTGTTGACCGGCCTGTTGCTTGCCATCAGCATTCCCCCGTTCGCCCCGTGGTGGATGGTAGTATTGGGAACGGTATTTGCGGTGATCATCGCCAAGCAGCTGTACGGTGGGCTGGGCCATAACCCGTTTAACCCGGCAATGATTGGTTACGTGGTGCTACTGATCTCCTTCCCGGTACAGATGACCAGCTGGCTGCCGCCGCATGAGATCGCCGCCACGGTGCCCGGCTTTATGGATGCCCTGAACGTTATCTTTACTGGCCACACCGCGATGGGCGCGGATATGAACGCGCTTCGCATGGGCGTGGATGGCATCAGCCAGGCCACCCCGCTCGATACCTTCAAAACCTCCCTGCGTGCCGGCCACAGCGTCGAGCAGGTGATGAAATCGTCTATTTACAGCGGCGTACTGGCGGGTGCGGGCTGGCAGTGGGTCAATCTGGCCTACCTGTTGGGCGGTGCCTTCCTGCTGCAACAAAAAGCGATCCGCTGGCATATTCCAGTGAGCTTCCTGGTGACGCTGGCCGTCTGTTCAACGCTCGGCTGGGTCATCTCACCTGAGTCACTGGCCAGCCCGCAGCTCCATCTGCTCTCCGGCGCGACCATGCTCGGGGCATTCTTTATTCTGACCGATCCGGTCACCGCCTCTACCACCAACCGAGGTCGTCTGATTTTCGGCGCGCTGGCGGGCTTGCTGGTCTGGCTTATTCGCAGCTTTGGTGGCTATCCGGACGGCGTGGCATTTGCCGTACTGCTGGCTAACATCACCGTTCCGCTCATCGACTACTACACGCGTCCACGCGTGTACGGTCATCGCTAAGGGTTACGCCATGCTAAAGACTATGCAAAAACACGGCGTCACGCTGGCGATCTTCGCCGCCGCCCTCACCGGGCTGACTGCGCTGGTAAATGAACTGACGAAAAGCACCATTGAAGAGCAGGCAATGAAGCAGCAAAAGGCGTTGTTCGATCAGGTGATCCCATCAGACTTCTATGATAATAACCTGCAAAAAAGCTGCTTTGTCGTGCAGGCCCCGCAGCTCGGTAAAGGAAGCCACCGCGTTTATATTGCCCGTAAGGGCGAGAACCCGGTGGGTGCCATCATGGAAGCCACCGCGCCGGACGGTTACTCTGGCGCAATTCAGCTGCTGGTAGGCAGCGATTTTTCCGGCACCGTGCTGGGTACGCGCGTGACGGAACATCACGAAACGCCGGGCCTTGGCGACAAAATTGAAACACGCCTGAGCGACTGGATTTTACACTTTGCCGGTAAGATGATTCATGGCGAGGACGATCCTGCTTTCGCGGTGAAAAAAGATGGCGGTGAGTTTGACCAGTTCACGGGCGCCACGATTACGCCCCGCGCGGTCGTCAACGCCGTCAAACGCGCCGGTCTGTATGCCGAAACGCTGCCCGCGCAGATCAATCATCTTTCCGCCTGTGAGGAGTGACCATGAGCCAGGTTAAAGAGGTTATCGTCCAGGGACTCTGGAAGAACAACTCGGCATTGGTACAGCTGTTGGGATTGTGCCCGCTGCTGGCGGTGACGTCTACCGCCACCAACGCGCTCGGGCTGGGGCTGGCGACCACGCTGGTGCTGACCCTGACCAACTTCTCCATTTCTGTTTTGCGCCGCTGGACGCCATCGGAAATCCGTATTCCGATTTATGTCATGATCATTGCATCGGTGGTCAGCGTCGTGCAAATGCTAATTAACGCCTACGCATTTGGCCTGTACCAGTCGCTCGGGATCTTCATTCCGCTTATCGTGACTAACTGTATTGTCGTGGGACGCGCTGAAGCCTTCGCGGTGAAAAACAACCCGGCAATTTCCGCGCTGGATGGGTTTTCCATCGGCATGGGCGCGACTGCCGCCATGTTCGTCCTCGGCTCTCTGCGTGAAATTCTGGGCAACGGTACGCTCTTCGACGGTGCGGACGCGCTGCTTGGCGGCTGGGCGAAATCGCTGCGTATCGAGGTGTTCCATACGGACACCCCATTCCTGCTGGCCATGCTACCGCCAGGCGCCTTCATTGGCCTTGGGATGATGCTGGCGTTAAAATACCTGATTGATGAAAAACGTAAACGCCGCGCCGCTGAACGCAGCGTACAGGAAGGGATCCCCGAGAAAGCAGTATGAATAAAGAGAAACGCATTGCGATCCTGACGCGCCTGCGCGATGAGAATCCTCATCCAACGACAGAGCTGAATTTTAACTCGCCGTTTGAACTGTTGATCGCGGTGCTGCTCTCTGCGCAAGCCACTGACGTGAGCGTCAACAAAGCCACGGCCCTGCTCTACCCTGTCGCCAATACGCCGCAGGCTATGCTGGAGCTGGGGGTTGAAGGGGTAAAATCCTATATCAAGACCATCGGCCTGTTTAACAGTAAGGCCGAAAACGTCATTAAGACCTGCCGGATCCTGCTTGAGCAGCACGGCGGTGAAGTCCCGGAAGATCGCGCAGCGCTGGAAGCGTTGCCAGGCGTCGGGCGTAAAACGGCAAATGTCGTGCTCAACACGGCGTTTGGCTGGCCGACGATCGCCGTGGACACTCACATCTTCCGCGTTTCTAATCGCACCCGGTTCGCGCCGGGTAAAAACGTGGAAGAGGTGGAAGAAAAGCTATTAAAAGTGGTCCCTGCGGAATTTAAGGTGGATTGCCATCACTGGCTAATCCTTCACGGGCGCTATACCTGTATTGCACGTAAGCCACGCTGCGGCTCCTGCATTATCGAAGATCTCTGTGAATACAAAGAAAAAGTCTATCCCTGAAGGTACATCCACTTGTTACTGTTCAAGCCCTTAGATTAAACAAGGGCTCTGATATCTTCTCCCTTGGCCGTAATTTTCCCTCTCATTGTCCATAAAGTGTTGTCGATTCTGCGGATATTTAACACTCAAACAGGTTAATAGTTTTTTCATCACCAAAAATTTCTATACATCTGTGATCGCGATCACTCTGATAACTTGATGTTGGATTTTTGTTGTTAAAAGCCTCTCCACGCCTTTGCCAGACAAGATTTCATCCTTTACTCACCGCATATAAGACCAGTCATTTTTCAGAATATGGGCTATATCACTGCCTTTCACCCAAAATAGCAGAACATATCGCCATACAGCCATTCATCAGGGTCATTTACAGTGAAAAAAACCACCAATTCTCAACGGATGAAATTTAACGCTGCATAACATTTGCGTGAACCGATGATTATACCGCCACAGTTAAATGTAACAGATTATTACAAACGTATTGCCAGATGGGGCTGGATAGTGAACATTACCCGCCGTTTCCCCTCCCAATATAACTATAAAGCGGATGGACTGCGGTCATCACGCTATGAACACCCCCGTTAATATGGGATGTAAAAAAAGAGGTATATGTGTCTACTGCAAACAATAAACCAACAGATGAGAGCGTAAGTCTTAACGCTTTCAAACAGCCTAAAGCGTTCTATCTCATTTTCTCTATCGAATTGTGGGAGCGTTTTGGCTACTACGGCCTGCAAGGGATTATGGCCGTTTACCTGGTTAAGCAACTGGGTATGTCCGAAGCCGATTCCATCACGCTGTTCTCGTCCTTCAGCGCTCTGGTCTATGGCCTGGTCGCCATCGGCGGCTGGTTAGGCGATAAAGTTCTCGGTACGAAACGTGTCATTATGCTGGGCGCCGTTGTTCTGGCGATTGGCTATGGTCTGGTTGCATGGTCCGGGCACGATGCGGGCGTGGTATACATGGGCATGGCTACCATCGCGGTAGGTAACGGCCTCTTTAAGGCTAACCCTTCCTCCCTGCTTTCTACCTGCTACAACAAAGATGATCCGCGTCTGGACGGTGCATTTACCATGTACTACATGTCCATCAACATCGGTTCATTCTTCTCTATGCTGGCAACTCCATGGCTGGCCGCGAAATTCGGCTGGAGCGTAGCGTTTGCGCTGAGCTTCGTGGGTATGTTGATCACCGTTGTGAACTTCCTGTTCTGCCGCAGCTGGGTTAAAGATTATGGTTCTAAACCAGACTTCGAACCCGTGCATATGGGCAAACTGCTGGCAACCATCGTCGGCATTGTGATCCTGGCCGCTGTCGCTACCTGGCTGCTGCACAACCAGGGTATTGCACGTGCCGTACTGGCCGTGGTTGCGCTGGGTATCGTGATTATCTTCGCTAAAGAAGCCTTCGCGATGCAGGGTGCCGCACGTCGTAAGATGATTGTGGCGTTCATCCTGATGCTGGAAGCGATTATCTTCTTCGTCCTGTACAGCCAGATGCCAACGTCCCTGAACTTCTTCGCAATCCGCAACGTTGAGCACTCCATCCTGGGTATCGCGTTCGAGCCGGAGCAGTACCAGGCACTGAACCCGTTCTGGATCATGATTGGTAGCCCGATTCTGGCCGCTATCTATAACAAGATGGGCGACCGTCTGCCGATGCCGCACAAGTTCGCTATCGGTATGGTGCTGTGCTCTGGCGCATTCCTGGTGCTGCCGCTGGGGACGAAATTCGCGACCGACGCGGGTATCGTGTCTGTTAACTGGCTGATCCTGAGCTATGCGCTGCAATCCATCGGTGAACTGATGATCTCCGGTCTGGGCCTGGCGATGGTTGCACAGCTGGTCCCTCAGCGTCTGATGGGCTTCATCATGGGTAGCTGGTTCCTGACGACCGCTGGCGCAGCCATCATTGCAGGTAAGATTGCGAACCTGATGGCGGTACCGGACAACGTTACCGACCCGCTGGTCTCCCTGAACGTCTACGGCACCGTGTTCATGCAAATTGGTATCGCGACAGCCGTAATTGCCGTGCTGATGCTGCTCACCGCACCAAAACTCAATCGTATGACGCAGGACGACGACAAATCCGCTAAAGCGACCAACACCGCGAACGCGTAATGTCATCGGGAAACGACTGAACAGAAGCCGCTAATTGATTAGCGGCTTTTTTTTTATCTGAACGCGCACTAACATAGCGGGAACCTCAGCAAAAAGGAGTTACCGATGAAACTGTTCTATAAACCGGGCGCCTGCTCTCTTGCTTCGCATATCACCCTTCGCGAGAGCGGTAAGGATTTCACGCTGGACGGCGTTGACCTGATGAAAAAGCGCCTGGAAAACGGGGATGACTTTTTTGCGATTAACCCAAAAGGGCAGGTTCCGGCCCTGCTGCTGGATGATGGTACGCTGCTGACCGAAGGCGTGGCGATAATGCAGTACCTGGCCGACAACGTGCCTGATCGTCAGCTGCTGGCACCAACAGGCAGTATCTCTCGCTATAAAACCCTTGAGTGGCTTAACTACATCGCGACCGAGTTGCACAAAGGCTTTACGCCGCTGTTCCGCCCGGATACTCCGGAAGAGTACAAACCGACCGTACGTGCGTTACTTGAGAAAAAGATGCAGTACATTAATGAATCACTGAAAGACGATCAGTGGATCTGCGGTGCGCGTTTCACCATTGCTGATGCGTATCTGTTTACCGTTCTGCGCTGGGCGCGCGCGGTGAAGCTGAACCTGGAAGGATTAGATCATATTGCGTCGTATATGGAACGCGTAGCGGCACGCCCTGCGGTTGCAGCGGCGCTGAAGGCAGAAGGGTTGAATTAATCCGAGCGCGCTGTATTGCCGGGTGGCGCTGCGCTTACCCGGCCTACACTATCCCTGCTCTTACAATTGGGTTGCGCTGAAATAATGCTCGGGCTTCGCGATGCGATCCTGCGCCGCGACCACCTGGAGCTCATATTCCTGCATCGTCTTCGTCGCAATCATGATTTCATAAACGGCTGCGGTTACGTGCTCCAGCGCATCGCGCAGGCTTGCGCCCTGCAATAGCTTCACCAGCAGCAAACCGCTGGTCACATCCCCAACCCCGACAGGCTGACGTGTACCGAAATCCACCAGCGGTCGACTGATGTGCCAGGCTTCATCCTTCGTCACCAACAGCATTTCAAAACGGTCCTGGCTCAACCCTGCGCGTGCCAGGTGCTTAACCAGCACAATCTCTGGCCCCTGGGCGATGAGCTCGCGAGAGGCGCGTACAGCCTCTTCTACGCTGTTGACTGGATGCTCGCACAGGATCTCAAGTTCAATCAGGTTGGGCGCAATAATATCGCTGGCAGGCAATGCATGACGGACATGAAACTCCGCAACGCCCGGCGCGACGATGCAGCCTTTTTCCGGATGTCCCATCACCGGATCGCAGAAATATTTCGCCGCGGGGTTTGCCGCTTTCACCTGGCGCACAATGCCGAGGATATGTTCCCCCTGCTCCGCCGAACCCAGATAACCGCTCAGTACGGCATCGCAGCGTTTAAGCTGGTCGATATCCGCAATCCCCTGAACGATCTCCGTCAGATGCGAAGGCGGCATCACGCAACCGGTCCATTTACCGTACTGGGTGTGATTCGAGAACTGGACGGTATTGAGGGGCCAGACGTTGGCCCCGAGGCGGCGCATCGGGAATTCCGCAGCGCTGTTGCCAGCATGTCCAAAAACAACGTGGGACTGAATGGCGAGGATGTTCTTCATGTTGTACTTACCAAACCCTGTCAAAACAAAAGGGGCGTGGTTTCCCACGCCCCTGCGTACTTTTAATTACTTCCAGCAGACCAGACAGTAATTTTTCTTACCGCGACGCAGCAGCGTGTAGCGACCATAGAGACGGTCGTTCTCGGTAAAGGTGTATTCCGGATCGGCCTGTTTTTCGCCATTAATGGTGATCGCGTTAGAGGCGATGGTTTTACGCGCCTGACCGCGAGACGGCTGGAGCTCGGAGTCCACCAGCGCCTGCATCAGATCGGCGCCTTTTTCCATCTCCACCATCGGCACGCCATCCTGAGCAAGCTGTTCGAAATCCTCTTCGCTTAAATCGCTCAGGGTCCCGTTGAACAGGCTCGCCGTAATGCGTTTCGCCGCTGCCAGACCTTCTTCACCATGAACCAGTTTAGTCACTTCGTCGGCCAGCACATACTGGGCGCGCGGTGCTTTACCGCTGTTCTTGTCTTCTTCTTCCAGCGCATTGATTTCTTCGATATCCATAAAGGTGAAGAATTTCAGGAAGCGATAAACATCGGCATCCGCCGTGTTGATCCAGAACTGGTAGAATTTGTACGGGCTGGTTTTCTTCGGATCAAGCCATACTGCGCCGCCTTCGGTTTTACCAAACTTGGTACCGTCTGCTTTGGTGATCAGCGGCACGGTCAGACCAAACACCTGATTCTGGTGAAGGCGACGGGTCAGATCGATACCGGAGGTGATGTTACCCCACTGATCAGAACCGCCAATTTGCAGCGACACGCCGTGCAGCTTGTTCAGGCAGGCGAAGTCATACCCCTGCAACAGGTTGTAGGAGAACTCGGTGAAAGAGATACCCTGATCGTCACGGTTAAGACGCTGCTTGACCGCTTCTTTGTTAATCATCTGGTTAACAGAGAAGTGTTTACCGATGTCACGCAGGAACGTCAGCACGTTCATGCCACCAAACCAGTCGTAGTTGTTCGCCGCAATCGCAGCGTTGTCACCACAGTTGAAATCCAGGAACGGTGCAACCTGTTTACGGATCTTATCCACCCACTCCTGCACGGTGTCTTCGGTATTCAGCTTACGCTCAGCGGCTTTGAAACTTGGGTCGCCAATCAGACCAGTCGCACCGCCAACCAGGGCAACAGGCTTATGACCCGCCATCTGGAAGCGTTTCAGGCATAACAATGGAACAAGATGCCCCAAATGCAAGCTGTCAGCGGTGGGATCGAAGCCGCAATAGAGCGCGATCGGGCCTTGCGCCAGTCGCTCTGCTAACGCTTCCTCGTCCGTCACCTGGGCCACCAGGCCCCGCTCTTGCAATTGTTTAATCAAGTTACTGCTTGCCATCAAATTCTCCATGTATAAACGACTGCACCTTTGCCGGTACACGACTTTTCGCCTGATGCGAAAGGACCATAGAATAAAGCGCCAGCGCGGTGTGCGCTAGCGCTTAAATCAACAAATTTTGGGGATTACGGTGCCAGTCGGTCTATTTTCCAGCCACCGTTGTCGCGCTGGTATAAAAAGCGATCGTGCAGGCGGTGCTCACCGCCCTGCCAGAATTCCATCTGCTCAATGGGGATGCGGAACCCGCCCCAGAAACTCGGCAGCGGCACTTCACCCTGCTGAAACTTCTGTTTGAGTTCGAGGAATTTACTTTCAAGTACGCCGCGGGCCGAGATTCGGCTGGACTGTTTAGAAACCCAGGCGCCAATCTGACTGTCGCGCGGTCGGCTGTGGAAATATTTCACCACTTCGAGCGTAGAGAGGCGCTCTGCCTTGCCGGTAACCATCACCTGGCGCTCAAGCATATGCCACGGGAAGAGCAGGCTAATACGCGGATTATTTTCCAGGTGATGCGCTTTACGACTACCAAGGTTGGTGTAGAACACCAGCCCTTTCTCGTCATAATGCTTAAGAAGAACGATGCGTTGATACGGCTGACCGTTTTCATCAACCGTGGCAACGACCATCGCCGTCGGGTCGGCCAGTTTCGCTTCGCAGGCCTGTTTCAGCCAGCGTTCAAAAAGCACCAGCGGTTCGGCGGGAAGATCCTGGCGGCGCAGACCGCCTTTGGTGTATTCACGGCGCAGATGCGCAATTTGCTGTAGTTCGGCGTTATCTGACATGGCGTTAGCTGAAAGTGAGATTGGGTGGCGCTATTGTGCGCGTCCCCTTCAAAAATCTCAACGCTTCGGATTTTCCAGCTGACAATTGTTCAGCACAATGCGGTCTCGCTTATAGACGGTGGCGCTGTCACCTTTTGACCAGAAGACGTAGATCCCATCCGTGTAACGCGCCCCGGAGGCGGACATCCCCTGCTTCAGCGTCAACAACTTATTGTCATAAACAAAGCTGGCTTCCTGGCGAGTGTTGTTCAGCTTCACCGTCAGCGGTTTTTCATCACAACGATATTCCAGCGTATCGGTTTGCATACGCTCAACGAACTGGTTATAGACGCTGCATCCGGTCATAAGAAAAGGTACAGCAATGAGAAGAAGTTTTTTCATGGGCAGATTCCGAAGACTATCCTGGTCCTGGAGGGCCTAACCGCCCTCCTGTTTTTCCCTATTTTACGGGTTATGCCTCCCGCTGAATTTCAGTTAACTCTGATTATGGCGCGGATTTGCCGGGAAAATAGCACCGAGGACGCTCGCCTCTCGCGCACCGGTGACGGAGGGTAAATTCCCGGGCAGACCGGCAACCGTACGCCAGGCAAGCCAGGCGAAGGCCAGCGCTTCCATGTCGTCTCCGCTGATCCCGGCTTCGTCAGTGGTCGTGACTTCGGTGCCCGGCAGCAGGGCGGCGAGGCGTGCCATCAGGAGGGGGTTGCGGCTTCCGCCTCCGCATACCAGCAGACGCTCGCACCCGCCGCTGAGCAACACCTGTTCAGAAATCGACACGGCGGTAAGCTCAGTCAGCGTAGCCTGCACATCCTGAGGCGCAAGGCCGGGGAAGCGTGCCAGATGACGTTCAAGCCAGCCGTAGTTGAAATACTCTCGCCCCGTGCTTTTCGGCGCTGGCAGGGCAAAGAATGGATCGCTTAACAGGGCTTGCAGCAAGGGAAGGATCACTTTCCCCTGGCTGGCCCACTGCGCGTCTTTGTCGTAGGGTTTACCGTTCTGACGCCAGATCCAGGCATCCATCAGCATATTACCGGGCCCGGTATCGTATCCACGCACGGGCTGCCCGGGAATGAGCATCGACAGGTTGGCAATCCCGCCAATGTTCAGAACCATTCTGCGCTCCACCGGGTGCGCCAGCAGCGCCTGATGAAATGCCGGAACCAGTGGCGCCCCCTGCCCGCCGAGGGCCATATCGCGACGACGGAAATCCCCCACCACCGTCACGCCGGTTTTTGCCACAATCTGGTTATTATCGCCAATTTGCATCGTGTGCGGCGCCTCGCCGACAGGTTCATGCCAGACGGTCTGGCCATGGCAGCCTATTGCCACGACATCCTGCGGATGAAGTCTTTCTTGCTGCATCAGGGCCAATACCGCATCAGCAAACAGCGCCCCCAGACGCACATCCAGTTGGCCCAGTTGGGAAAGCGTCAGCTGTTGCCCCTGGCAGATGCTCAGGATCTCTTCTTTTAACGAGACCGGAATAGGCCAGGTCAGGCTTGCCTGCTGCGCCACCATGTTTTCATCAATGGCGGCCAGAACGACATCCACACCGTCAAGACTGGTACCAGACATCACACCGATATAGCGACCCGATTTCATGCGCTTTCCTTACGTTACATGGGCTAAGTGCAACCACTCCATCATAAATAACGCTGCTTTGCTATCCGGTGATAATATTTTTTAACAATCTCAGACCTGTAGCACAGACGGTTTTTGTTTATGTCCCGTTAAGCCCCGTTCAGGTAAAATTTATCTATTCGGCATGCAAAGATATGAACTGTGGTCAGGAATGCCATATAATTTAGCCATAACGGATGCCCCAACCGGGCGTTTTTTGGTGAACAGGAGAGTCAAATGATTTTACGTGTACTGGGCGTTTCGCTGATTGGTTTAACACTGGCGGGTTGTGTGAACGACAATTCACTCTCCGGCGACGTATATAGTGCTTCTGAAGCTAAACAGGTACAGAACGTGACCTACGGTACTATCGTTAATGCCCGTCCTGTTCAGATTCAGGGTGGTGATGACACGAACGTCGTGGGCGCAATCGGTGGTGCTGTGCTGGGTGGTTTCCTGGGTAACACCATTGGTGGCGGCACCGGTCGCTCTCTGGCTACCGCAGCAGGCGCAGTTGCAGGCGGCGTAGCGGGTCAGGGCGTTCAGGGTGCGATGAACAAAACTCAGGGCGTTGAGCTGGAAATCCGTAAAGACGATGGCAGCACCATTATGGTTGTGCAGAAACAGGGTAATACTCGCTTCTCTGCAGGCCAGCGTGTTGTACTGGCAAGCAACGGTAGCCAGGTCACCGTCTCCCCGCGTTAATATCCCGACGGATGCGGTCCTTTCGGGCCGCATCCATTTACAAAAACTATCATTTTAAAAAATGTATTTATAAAAATACATTCACACGGCGTATAATTAATTCCCTCTGATATTGTTCCTGCGCAAAGTATTTTTTATTTCCCTCCTTTAGACTCGTCTGATTCTCTTTTTCCTCTTTTTAATTTTTTAACATTCTATGCTTGCGAACTGTCGATTTGTAATGAACCGCTTTGTGGCCTTTGCACTTGGGTGCATTTTTATCATTGCCGTGTTACAAGGTTGTTTTATAAAACTTGTTGAATGGGTTCCTTCATTCTCTCCGCTATTTTTCCCTACGCTCACTATTTTTCTTCTGGTATTCCATCTGTTTATCGCCTGTTTTATGGCAATGAAATACTGGTGTGATAAAAAACGGCTATATCTCGTTCCGATTGCGTCAGCCTTTGCCGGTTCAGCACTGCTGATGGTGGGTACGCTATCCAGTTTTCCAGGCTGGCTGGATCTCTATCAGTTCAACGAGGCGAACTATAATGACGCGATGATCTTTTATATGTTCCGACACCTCTTAATGGCGGTGCTCATGATGGCCTCAGCCTTACTTTATACGCTTCGCGTTTCCCCCCTTTCACGAAGCACCCACATCGGTATTGTTGTCGGATCGGCTCTCTTTACGGGCTGCATGCTTTGGCTGGCGTGGTTCTATTCCAGCCATTCCACGACGTTAACCCTGGATCTTGTGGATAATGAAACCCGGCAGTTCATGATTCTCTGGAGCCAGACCATCAACATCATTTTGGTCATTCTTTGGGTTGTCACATTAATCACCCTGATGGTCGTGACTCGGATAAGAAATTTGTTCTGGGCGGGCGGCAATTTTTTATGCGTCTGTTATGTCGTCACGCTGTTAATGCTGTTGTTAGGTGGATACGTAGAAGATGTATCATGGTACCGCGCCCGGTTATTCGAAACTGTCGCGACATTAATGATTATTTTCATTTTGCTTTCCGACGTCTTTAATTTGTATCGTGACTCGCACGTCAAATACCAGCAGTCATATCAAAATTCAATCCGCGACCCGCTTACCCGTCTTTATAATCGCAGCTATTTTTATGATTCATTAAACTACGCCCTCAGCACTGCAACGGAGGCACGCCCGGTATCGGTGGTAGTAAGCGACCTTGACCGTTTCAAGCGTATCAACGACTGTTACGGGCATTTGCAGGGCGATAAGGTATTACAGTTCGTCTCTAATCTGCTGACGGATTCCGTGCGCCCCCAGGATATCGCGGCCCGAATCGGTGGTGAAGAGTTTGTGTTGATGCTGACAAATACCCCTTCAGACGCCGCGCGGCAGGTGGCCGAGCGCATTCGCCTCAAGCTGAGCGGGTTTGATAAAGCCAGCAGCGGCGGTCATCTGCCGGAACCCATTACCATCAGCATGGGCGTATTCACTGCAACCTCGCCGGAAACCAGTGCGGAAACCTGCGTGGAGAGCGCGGATAAAGCCATGTATGAGGCAAAAGAGACAGGGCGCAACCGGGTGGTGGTGTTCAGATAATAAGAAAGGCCTTGATTTCGCAAGGCCTTTACGTTCGGTCAGTCGCGAGACTGCAGATCGTGGATGTTCTGCTCAAGACGGGCGATGAGTCCTATCAGCATCTCCAGCTCAGCGGGGGAAATACCTTCAAGGATCTCCCCACGCGTTTTACTAATGACGGCTTCCATCTCAGTAATAATCGGGGCCGCTTTTTCCGTCAATTTGATCCGCTTGGCGCGACGGTCGCTGGCGCAGGTTTGTCGGGAGATAAGTCCCTTCTCTTCCAGTTGGTCAAGAGTGCGCACCAGTGACGGCTGCTCAATGCCAATCGCTTTTGCCAGTTGGATCTGTGACTGGTCGGGCGGGAGCTGATGAATGTTATGCAGCGTAACCCAGTGCGTCTGCGTGAGTTCCAGAGGTTTCAGGCGATGGTCAATCAGAGCACGCCAGATGCGTACCAACCTTGCCAGATCAGAACCTAATGGCGATTCCAATTTCATCTCCTTATAATTAGCTTGCTAAGTGATTATAGTGATTTTAGAATAGTTTGCAGTATTTGTATTGCCAAAACAAATGCAATCACGGTATTCATCATTCCTGAAAGGATGATTTACACTGAACGGTAATGCGCCATCGCATTGAAATATGCCATTGTGGCCCTCACCCCACTGCAAAGGATCACTGCTTGTGACGTTCTTTTCCCTCTCCGCAGGGTTGCCCCTCCAGGATCTGATTGTCGGCGCATCGGTCTACTTTCCGCCACTGTTTAAAGCCGTGATGGTCGGTTTTGTGATCTGGCTCATTGCGCATCGTCTGCTGCGCGACTGGATGTATTCCGGTGAAATCTGGCACCCGATGTTAATGGATCTCTCCCTGTTTACCCTTTCCGTCTGTCTTGGCCTTGCCGTGTTAACCGTGTGGTGAGAATAGCATTGAAAACGTTAAAATATTTTTCCACTCTTTTCGTTTTAGCGCTGGCGCTTATGGCCGGCTGGTGGCTCTGGAATTATTACATGCAGTCGCCCTGGACGCGTGACGGCAAGATCCGCGCAGAACAGGTCAGCATCACGCCACAGGTGTCCGGCAGTATCAGCGCGCTGCTGGTGAAGGACAACCAGTTTGTTCATGCGGGCGATGTGTTATTCCGCATCGATGAGACCCCTTTCCACATTGCGGTGCTCAATGCCCAGGCGCAGCTCGCAAAAGCTCAATCAGATCTGGCAAAAGCCAATAACGAAGCCGAACGTCGCCGACATCTGTCGAGGAATTACATCTCTGCGGAAGATCTCGATACCGCCAATATCAATGTAAAAGCCATGCAGGCCAGCCTGAAGGTTGCAGAGGCAACGCTGAAACAGGCCGAGTGGCAACTGACCCAGACCGTTGTCAAAGCTCCGGTGGATGGATGGATCACGAGCCTGTCGACCCGTGTGGGGGATTACGCCACCACAGGCCAGCCGGTCTTTGCCCTGGTAGATAGCCACTCTTTCTATGTTGTAGGTTATTTTGAAGAGACCAAGCTGCGGCATATCCGCGAGGGTGCGCCTGCCCGGATCACGCTTTACAGCGGTGCAGAGACGTTACAGGGTCACGTTAGTAGCATAGGTCGGGCAATTTACGATCAGAGCGTGGAAACCGATTCTGGTCTGGTGCCTGACATCAAACCCAACGTACCGTGGGTGCGTCTGGCTCAGCGGGTGCCTGTTCGCGTCGAGTTAGAGCAACTGCCGAAAGACATTACTCTGGTCTCTGGCACAACCTGCACCGTCGCCATCGGATCGCGATGATGAACCTGGGAGCTTTCTCCTGGCGCAATACGCCGTGGATAAAAGCGACACGGCCGCAGTGGCGTTACGCGCTGCGTAACGGCATCGCCATGTGCCTTGCGCTTACGGTTGCCTATTATCTGAATCTGGATGAGCCTTACTGGGCGATGACCTCTGCGGCGGTCGTCAGCTTCCCTACCGTCGGGGGCGTTATCAGTAAAAGCCTCGGGCGCGTGGCGGGTAGCCTGCTGGGTGCGACCGCTGCACTGCTTCTTGCCGGCCATACCCTGAACGATCCCTGGCTCTTTCTGTTAAGCATGTCGGCATGGCTGGGGCTGTGCACCTGGGCCTGCGCCCATTTTACCAACAACGTTGCGTACGCGTTTCAACTGGCAGGTTACACTGCAGCCATTATCGCCTTTCCGGTCGTCAACGTGCTGGATACCACCGAGCTATGGGACATCGCCCAGGCACGCGTATGTGAAGTGATGGTCGGCATTCTGTGCGGCGGCGTCATGATGATGATCCTGCCCAGCACCTCGGATGGCACTACGCTTATCACCGCCCTTAAAACGATGCACGCGCGTTTGCTGGAACATGCCAGCCTGCTCTGGCAGCCTGATAGCAGCGATAACATCCGTCTAGCACACGAAAAGGTCATCGGCCAGATCCTGACCATGAACCTGTTACGCATCCAGGCATTCTGGAGCCACTACCGTTTTCGTCGCCAGAACACGCTCCTGAACTATTTACTGCACCAGCAATTGCGGATGACGAGTGCGATCTCAAGCCTTCGCCGGATGTTGCTGAACTGGCCTGCGCCGCCAGCCCATACCCGGGAAGTTATCGAGGCGCTGCTCGCCGCCCTTGCGCGTCCGGATGCCGATATCTATACCGTGGCCCGCATTATCGCGCCGCTCGCCCCAACGGATGAATATGATTACCGGCACCGCGCCTTCTGGCAGCGTCTGAACTATTTCTGCCGCCTGTATCTGCGCAGCAGCCGCTGGTTAAAAGCCGTCGAAAATGCCACGCCCGTCACCGAATTTTCCGTTCCCGGTAGCCCAGCTCTGGCGCGCCATACCGACGCAATGGAGGCGCTGTGGAGCGGTTTTCGTACGTTTTGCGCGTTGACGGCCGTGGGCGCATGGGCCATCACCACCCAATGGGATGCGGGCAGTGCAGCCCTGACGCTTGCGGCAATCAGCTGCGTGCTCTATTCCGTCGCAGCTTCCCCGTTTAATTCCCTGACGCTTCTGCTGCGTACGCTGGTACTGCTGTCGCTGTTCAGCTTCGTGGTGAAATTTGGTTTGATGGTGCAGATAACCGACCTCTGGCAATTTCTGCTGTTTCTGTTCCCGCTGTTAACCACCATGCAGTTGCTCAAACTGCAAATGCCAAAACTGGCCGGTCTGTGGGGGCAGTTGATTGTTTTTATGGGCTCATTTATCTCTGTAACGAATCCTCCGGTTTACGATTACGCTGGTTTTCTCAATGATAACCTGGCGAAGATCCTCGGCGTGGGGCTGGCGTGGCTGGCTTTCGCCGTGCTACGCCCGGGCTCGGATGCGCGTAAAAGCCGCAGGCATATTCGTGAGCTGCGCAGGGGTTTTGTCGATCAACTGAGTCGCAGCCCGCATCTGCGTGAAAGCGAGTATGAATCGCTGGTTTACCATCATGTCAGCCAGCTGAACAACAGCCAGGATTCCCTCTCCCGTCGCTGGCTACTGCGCTGGGGCGTGGTGCTGCTGAACTGTTCGCACGTGGTGTGGCAGCTGCGTGCCTGGGAGACGCGTTCCGACCCGCTTTCGCAGGTCCGCGATAATTGTATTTCCATGCTCCGCGATGTGATGAGCGAGCGCGGAGTTCAGCAACGCCCCCTGAGCGTCACGCTCGCCGAGCTTCAGCGTATTTGCGACGCTCTGGCGCACCACCATCAGCCTGCGGCCCGCGATCTGGCGTCCATTATCTGGCGGCTGCACTGCTCCCTGTCACAGCTTGAACAGGCGCCGCCACCCGGAACAATTGGCGATCAGATCACCCCGCAGGCATAGCGCGCCCCGCCGCCGCCAAGCGGTTTAGGTTGATCGGACATGTTATCGCCGCCCACATGGACCATCAGCGCCTTGCCTTTGACCTCGTCAATCTTTTTCAGCCGGGGCGCAACAACCGGATCGGTGGCTTTACCGTCGTTATTCACCACCAGCACCGGCAGATCGCCGAGGTGCCCCATACCTTCCGGGCCTTCATGCTTACCAGAGTTGTGCGGATCCAGATGCCCCCCAGCGGCCTCAGCGGCTGAAGGTTTCCCCTCTTTCATTGCAGGTTGACAGCTGCCTTTGGCATGAACGTGAAAACCATGTTCACCGGGTGGAAGAGCCTTGAGATCGGGAGCAAATTCCAGCCCTTTATCGGTTTCGGTGATTTTCACCGTCCCGATGGACTGGCCTACTCCCTGAGAAGTGACGAGATTCATTTCAACGTCCTCGCTGGCTGCCTGCGCTCCTGCGCAAACAACCAGCGTGACCACTGCCAGAGCAAAACGCTTCATATGACCTCCACGGGTTATTTTTTGCACCTTAAGTCTATACCAGAGGCGCAGATTTCACCGGAAAGTCAGACTCCACGCACTCAGGGTACGTCGTAGCCCAGAGCCGCCTTGCGGATGCGGAACCACTGCTGACGCGACATATCCAGCTCTTCAGCCACCAGCGCAGCGCGTACGCGCTCAATTTTGCCGGAGCCGATAATTGGCAGCGGTTTAGACGGCAGGCGCAGGATCCAGGCGTAAACCACCTGCTCGATGCTTTCCGCATTCAGTTCGCGGGCCACGGTTTCAAGCTCGTTTCGCAGCGGCTGGAAGGCCTCATCGTTAAACAGGCGACCGCCGCCGAGACAAGACCAGGCCATCGGACGAATGCGTAACTGTTGCAGCTGATCGAGCGTTCCGTCCAGCAGCAGCGGCTGGTGAACAGGCGAGATCTCCACCTGATTCGTCGCCAGCGTAAACGGCAGGCGAGACTGCAATAGCGCAAACTGTGCCGGGGTGAAGTTAGACACGCCAAAATGACGCACTTTGCCGCTCTGGTGTAGCGTCAGGAACGCTTCCGCAACCTCATCCGCATCCATCAATGGATCGGGACGGTGGATCAGCAGCAGGTCGATACGATCGGTGGCCAGGTTGACCAGTGACTGCTCAGCGCTTTTAACGATATGCGCGCTGTCAGTGATGTAATGCCCAAGTGCATGCTCCGGTTTTGCTGTGGTGGCAATACCGCATTTGGTCACAATCTCCATACGTTCACGCAGCGCTGGCGCACGCTTCAGCGCTTCGCCAAAAGCGGCCTCGCACTGATAGCCGCCATAAATATCAGCGTGATCGACGGTGGTGATCCCGAGATCGAGATGCTCTTCTATAAAGTCCACCAGCTGGACCGTAGACATATTCCAGTCCATAAGGCGCCAGTAGCCCATAACGAATCGGGAGAATTCCGGGCCCTGCGGGGCAAGGGTAATACGCTGAACCATAACATTTTCCTCAAGGAAGTCATGTCACCAGTATACGCAATTACCCTGCTAAAACAGTGAAGGTTGCTGAGGTTCTTCAGTTTCAACCGCTTTGTTTGCACGAATTTTGCGCAGCAGACGTTGTCGGCAGAGCCGTAAGACCTCCTGCTTTTGCGCGTCGCTGAAATTTTGCCAGTTAAAACGTTCATCGCGTGTGCGCATGCAGCCACGGCAGTATCCTCGTTCATCAACCTGGCAAATACCCCGGCACGGGCTCTGGACAGGGAAAAATTCCAGTTGCTCTGCCACACCTACCTCCAGAACGTCATTATTCCCTACAGTGAAGACCCTAAATGGCCTGCATGCAAGGAGTGTCCGTCACAAACAGGGCATTAAGGTTTCGCTAATCTTCCCTTCTTATACTCGCCGCATTGATATAATGAATGGTCTGGTCATCATGTGGCTCACTAAAAAGTTACACTGTAACGATACGAAATTTACCCTCGCCTGTGCGCTTTTCTTCACCGTGTTCAATGCGCTGTTTATCCAGCGCAGCTGGTCAATTATCGCACCTGCCCGTCTGCACGACGTGCTTTTTGCCGCCAGTGTGCCGCTGGTTCTGTTCTGCGGCTGGGTCATTGTTTTTAGCCTGCTGAATATTCCCTTTATTCGCAAGCCGCTCATGATTGCCCTGACCATAGGATGCGCCGCCGCGACCTGGTTTATGTACACCTATGGCGCGGTTATCGATCAGAACATGATTGTGAACGTGTTTGAGACTAACTCCCAGGAAGCGACAGCCCTGGTAACGCCGCAGCTGATCCTGTGGCTGGCCGTCGCGGGTCTGGTCCCTTCCGTCATCTTAGCCCTGACGCGCATTCGAACCGGAAAATGGTGGTATGCCCTGCTAACACGTTTCGCCGCTATACTCGGTGCGCTGCTGGTGATCATTCTCGTCGCGGCAGTGTTCTATAAAGACTATGCTTCGCTGTTCCGCAATAACAAAAGCATCGTCAAAATGGTCACTCCGGCGAACTACGTGAGCGCCGTTGTGAAGTACAGCAAAATGCGCTGGTTTGCCGGCGACCAGACGCTGGTCCGCATTGGCGAGGATGCCCATAAAGGGGCGCTGATTTCCGGCCAACGTAAGAAAACCGTGCTGGTTCTGGTGGTGGGCGAAGCCTCCCGCGCTGCAAACTATTCGTTAAATGGTTACCCCCGTGAAACCAACCCCGAGCTGAAAAAGCGGGATGTCATCAACTTCCCACAGGCCTCCTCCTGTGGCACGGAAACCGCCGTTTCCGTCCCCTGCATGTTCTCCGGCATGACGCGAAAAAAATATGACGCGGACCTCGCCCATCATCAGGAAGGACTGCTCGATGTGCTTAACCACGCCGGGTTCAACCTGCTGTGGCGCGACAATGACGGCGGGTGTAAAGGTGCCTGCGACCGTGTGCCGCACACGGATATGACCCAGTGGAAACTGGATCAGTTCTGTAAGGACAAATCCTGTATCGACGACGTCAACCTGTACCGCCTGGACAACGTGCTGGACGGAATAAAGCAGGATACCGTACTGGTGATACACCTGATGGGCAGCCACGGTCCGGCTTATTACAACCGTTACCCGGACCGCTTCCGGAAATTCACCCCAACCTGCGATACCAATGAAATTCAGGATTGCGATCATCAGTCGCTGATCAATACCTATGACAACTCGATTCTGTATACCGATAGCGTGCTCAGCCGAACCATCGACGCGCTAAAAGCCCGGAAGGCCAGTATGAACACAGCGCTCATTTACCTCTCCGATCACGGCGAATCGCTGGGCGAAAGCGGAATTTACCTGCACGGTACGCCGTATATGCTGGCCCCGGAGCAGCAAACGCATATTCCGTTTATGTTCTGGCTCTCCCCGGACTATGCGAAAAACTTCGGCGTAAACACGGATTGCCTGCGTAACCATGCTGCAAAAGAGGCAGTTTCACAGGACAATTTGTTTGCCACGGTTCTGGGCATGATGGACGTGAAATCAGTGGTTTATCAGCCGCAGCTGGATATTTTGTCGCAATGTCGTCGCTAAGCGGGCTTGCATTAGACCGAACGGTCTATTAGAGTAAAGGCATGAGCAGACATACAGAACACGATACACGAGAACATTTGCTGGCTACCGGCGAGCGCCTTTGCATGCATCGCGGGTTTACCGGTATGGGGCTGAGCGAGTTATTAAAAACCGCTGAAGTGCCTAAGGGATCGTTTTATCACTATTTTCGATCCAAAGAGGCGTTTGGCGTAGCCATGCTGGAGCGGCACTACGCCAGCTACCATCAGCGCCTGGCAGCCCACTTCGCCAGCGGCGAAGGTGACTACCGGGATCGTGTTCTGAACTACTATCAGGAAACGCTGACGCAGTTCTGTCAGCAGGGCATCATCAGCGGGTGCCTGACGGTAAAACTGTCTGCCGAAGTGTGCGATCTCTCCGAAGATATGCGCACCGCCATTGATAAAGGGGCCAGCGGCGTAATCGCTCTGCTGGCTCAGGCGCTGGAAAAAGGCCGCGATGAAACAACGCTCTCCTTCTCCGGTGATCCGCTCACGCAGGCACAGGTGCTCTATTCCCTCTGGTTAGGCGCCAACCTGCAGGCAAAAATGTCTCGCAGCGCCGTGCCGCTCGAAAGCGCGCTGGCGCATGTGAAAAACTGTATTACCGCGCCTGGCGTGTAGCCGGCGTTTTTATTTACCCTTTTACTAGTCGACTGGTCTACTCAGGAGCCATTATGTCCGCTGAAAAGCTATTTACCCCACTGAAAGTGGGTGCCGTTACTGCCCCAAACCGCGTGTTTATGGCCCCACTTACCCGTCTGCGCAGCATCGAGCCGGGAGATATCCCAACGCCATTGATGGGTGAGTATTACCGTCAGCGCGCCAGCTCGGGCCTGATTATTTCCGAAGCCACGCAGATTTCTGCCCAGGCCAAAGGCTACGCCGGTGCGCCGGGTCTGCACAGCCCGGAACAGATCGCCGCGTGGAAAAAAATCACCGCAGGCGTTCATGCTGAAGATGGCCGTATTGCGGTTCAGCTGTGGCACACCGGTCGTATCTCGCACAGCAGCATCCAGCCTGGCGGTCAGGCGCCCGTTTCTGCCTCTGCCCTGAATGCGAATACCCGCACTTCCCTGCGCGATGAAAACGGTAATGCTATTCGCGTCGACACCACCACGCCACGCGCGCTTGAGCTGGACGAGATCCCGGGGATCGTGAATGATTTCCGTCAGGCCGTCGCCAACGCCCGTGAAGCGGGCTTCGACCTGGTTGAGCTGCACTCTGCGCACGGCTACCTGCTGCACCAGTTCCTGTCACCGTCTTCCAATCAGCGTACCGACCAGTACGGCGGCAGCGTTGAAAACCGCGCGCGTCTGGTGCTTGAAGTGGTAGATGCCGTGTGTAATGAGTGGAGCGCAGATCGCATTGGTATTCGAGTTTCCCCAATTGGTACCTTCCAGAACGTCGACAACGGTCCGAACGAAGAAGCGGATGCGCTGTATCTGATTGAAGAGCTGGCTAAACGCGGTATCGCGTATCTGCACATGTCCGAGCCGGACTGGGCAGGCGGCAAGCCCTACAGCGAAGCCTTCCGCCAGAAAGTTCGCGAGCGCTTCCACGGCGTGATTATCGGGGCGGGCGCTTATACGGCAGAGAAAGCCGAGGATCTGATCGGTAAAGGTCTGATCGACGCCGTGGCCTTTGGCCGTGATTACATTGCTAACCCGGATCTGGTTGCCCGTTTGCAGAAGAAAGCCGAACTGAACCCGCAGCGCCCTGAAAGCTTCTATGGCGGCGGCGCGGAAGGTTATACCGACTACCCTTCACTGTAATCCCGCTTTGTACATTGATAGCGGCGACCTTTCGCCGCTATACTAAAACATCGTTTCTGTTCAAAAAGATAATCCATTCCACTGGTTAATGAGGAAATTATGCGCCTACTTCACACCATGCTGCGCGTTGGCGACCTGCAACGTTCCATCGATTTCTACACTAACGTTCTGGGCATGAAGCTGCTGCGCACCAGCGAAAATCCGGAATATAAATACTCTCTGGCGTTTGTCGGTTACGGCCCGGAATCTGAAGAAGCGGTCATCGAGCTGACCTACAACTGGGGCGTGGACAGCTACGAGCTGGGTACGGCTTACGGCCACATCGCGCTGGAAGTGGATAACGCGGCTGAAGCCTGCGAACGTATCCGCAGCAATGGCGGTAACGTCACCCGTGAAGCCGGTCCGGTTAAAGGTGGCACCACCGTGATTGCGTTTGTTGAAGATCCGGACGGGTATAAAATCGAACTGATCGAAGCTAAAGACGCTGGTCGCGGTCTGGGCAATTGATCCCGCAGGGCGCACTATGCGCCCGTTGTTTTGCTGCATCCCCTCTCAAAATTTGCCATAATGCGCACTGCTTTTTCCCCCTTGTAAGAGACCCTGATGTCCGATAACGCTCAATTTACCGGTCTGTGCGACCGTTTTCGTGGTTTTTATCCCGTTGTCATTGATGTAGAAACAGCCGGATTTAACGCTAAAACCGATGCGCTGCTAGAGATTGCCGCCATCACGCTGAAGATGGATGAACAGGGCTGGCTTGTACCGGACACCACGCTGCATTTCCACGTTGAACCCTTTGAAGGGGCAAACTTACAGCCAGAGGCGCTGGCCTTTAACGGTATCGATCCGACAAACCCGCTGCGCGGGGCGGTAAGCGAATACGAGGCGCTGCACGCCATTTTCAAAATGGTGCGCAAAGGCATGAAAGAGAATGACTGTAGCCGCGCCATCATGGTGGCCCACAACGCTACGTTCGATCACAGCTTCACCATGGCTGCCGCCGAGCGCGCCTCGCTAAAGCGTAATCCATTCCATCCGTTTGTGACCTTCGACACCGCCGCGCTGAGCGGCCTGGCGCTGGGGCAAACCGTGCTCTCTAAAGCCTGCATCACGGCGGGTATTGCGTTTGACGGCACTCAGGCGCATTCCGCGTTATACGATACCGAGCGTACGGCGGAGCTGTTCTGTGAGATCGTCAACCGCTGGAAACGTCTGGGTGGCTGGCCGCTGCCGATGGGCGACGAGGCCGATCTTCAATCGTAGACTGGGTAATCAACAGCCCCACAGGACAAAAAAAAGCGACCAACATAATGTGGTCGCTTTTTTATATCCGCAGAAAACTTATTCTGCGTCCGGCTCTTCGGTTTTATACTTCGCCGCAGTCTCTTTGATCAGCTGTTGCAGTTCGCCGCGCTGATACATTTCAATCAGAATATCACAGCCGCCAACCAGTTCACCGTCAACCCACAGCTGTGGGAAGGTCGGCCAGTTTGCGTATTTTGGCAGCTCAGCGCGGATGTCCGGGTTTTGCAGGATATCAACGTAAGCAAAACGCTCACCACAGGCGGACAGCGCCTGAACCGCTTGCGCGGAGAAGCCGCAGCTTGGCAGCTTCGGAGAACCTTTCATGTACAGGAGAATCGGGTTTTCAGCGATCTGGCGCTGAATTTTTTCAATAGTGGTGCTCATGTCTTGCTTCCTTTAACTTCTGTTACGGCATCAGTCTGACATTGTAGCGGGTCAGGCCGACATCGGAAAATAACATTTTTGTCACGTCTCATTATTTTATCCGCTATCGCGTAAAGTTGCATTGATAATGACGTTTAAGGCTGCGCGCCGTGCGGTTTTGCTTAAGGAGCGAACAAGAGTGCGACAGAATGGTGAATTTTTTTGCACTTGCTAACGAAACACATTTTTTGAATGAAAAATGCTATTAACTTATTCCGATTTTATGGATTAGAATCGACTGGTTTTGTAAATCTCATGCGGGTATGTATTTTGGCTCGCACTTATCAGGGGACTGCCCAGTGGCGCGGATAACTAAAATCTCGATGACGCTCTGTGCTTTACTGTTTACCACACTCCCATTTACGCCAGCGGCGAACGCCTCCGAACAGGCGCGGCATTCTGCTGTACAAAAAACGCATCTGGCAAAAACCACAGAACGTAAGAAAAAAACCACCAGCAAAACAGTAAAGAAGAAAACCACCGCTCACACCAAAAAGACCGCCTCCAGTAAAACCAAAACTCTCCGTTCCGGCACGCACAAAACCACTCGCACGACCGCCAGCCTGGTGAATGATAAATGCACCGTGCGCAAAGGCCATAAAACGAAATGCGCAAAAGTGACGAAGCTGGCTGACGTGCATAAAGCGCGTATGCAGAAAGCGCAAAAAACGGCGATGAATAAACTGATGGGGCAAATAGGTAAACCATATCGCTGGGGTGGCACCTCTCCGCGCACCGGTTTTGACTGTAGTGGGCTGGTTTATTATGCCTATAAAGATCTGGTGAAGTTTCGCATTCCACGCACCGCCAATGAGATGTACCATCTGCGCGACGCCGCGCCTGTAAACCGTGGCGAACTGCAAAATGGCGACCTGGTGTTCTTCCGCACCCAGGGACGCGGCACGGCCGATCACGTTGGGGTGTATGTGGGTAACGGTAAATTTATCCAGTCACCGCGCAGCGGTCAGGACATACAGATCACCTCCCTCAGCGAAGATTATTGGGTGCGCCACTATGTGGGTGCGCGCCGAGTGATGACGCCAAAAACCATTCGCTAGACCCTGCCCTGCCGCCTCCGTGGCGGGGTAAGTTCCTCTTTTGCATACTCTTTCAATTTGCTATTCTGTCCTTGTTGTCTGTAGGGTTATTGGCAACGTATAAAACTATAAGGAGAGTAGCAATGTCGTTCGAATTACCTGCACTACCGTATGCAAAAGACGCCCTGGCTCCGCACATTTCTGCGGAAACCCTGGAGTACCATTACGGCAAGCACCACCAGACCTATGTCACCAACCTGAATAACCTGATCAAGGGCACCGATTTTGAAGGCAAAACGCTGGAAGAGATTGTGCGCAGTTCAGACGGTGGCGTATTCAACAACGCCGCCCAGGTGTGGAACCACACCTTCTACTGGCACTGCCTGGCTCCAAATGCAGGCGGAGAACCTACCGGTGAGCTGGCCGCAGCGATTAACGCCGCGTTCGGCAGTTTCGCGGATTTCAAAGCGAAATTTACTGACGCAGCCGTTAAAAACTTTGGCTCCGGCTGGACCTGGCTGGTAAAAGAGGCTGATGGCAAACTGGCTATCGTTTCCACTTCTAATGCGGGTACCCCTCTGACCACCAGCGCAACGCCGCTGATGACCGTGGACGTATGGGAACACGCCTATTACATTGATTACCGTAATGCGCGCCCGAACTACCTGGAACATTTCTGGGCACTGGTTAACTGGGAATTTGTTGCGAAGAACTTCGCCGCATAAGGGACACGCAGAAGGGGCAACCCTTCTGCGTTTTTATTTATTCCGCCGTACACACCGCTTCTGGCTGTTTACGCCCGGACATCAACACCAGCAGCAAGCCGAGTGCGGCAATGATCGCCCCCATCACCGGCACAAAGCTGTAACCCAAACCACTGGAGATCACCGCCCCGCCCGCTGCGGCCCCCAACGCATTGCCCAGGTTAAACGCACCGATATTCACGGACGAAGAAAGCCCCGGCGCCTCATGCGCAACACGCATCACGCGCATCTGCAACGGCGGCACCACGGCAAAGGTTGCGGCGCCCCACACCACCATGGCGACCGCGGCGCCCACTTCGTTACGCGCCAGCCACGGGATCGCCACCATGATGACAATCAGCAGCGTTAAAAAACCTTTCAGCGTCCCGCTGACGGAGCGGTCGGCAAATTTCCCGCCGAGATAGTTGCCAATCGAGAACCCGACACCAATCAGCACCAGCATCGCGGTAACAAAGAGTGGCGTTGCGTGGGTTATGTCGTGCAGCACCGGGGAGATATAGGTGTAGAGCGTAAACATCGCCCCTGCCCCCAGCACCGTGGTGAGCAGCGCGGACAACACCTGAGGACGCATCAGCACCGCCAGCTCTTTACGTACTTCCGGACGTTCTCCCGCACTTCCTTTCGGCAGCGAGAAGAACAGCGCGACCATCGCGACCACGCCCAGTCCGGCGGTTGCGAGGAAAGACATACGCCAGCCGATGGCTTCTCCCAGCCAGGTGGCAGCGGGAACGCCGCCGATATTAGCGATGGTGAGGCCCATAAACATAGTGGCTACCGCGCTGGCCTGCTTATGTTTTGGCACTACGCTTGCGGCAACAACCGAGCCCAGCCCGAAGAAAGCGCCGTGGTTCAGGCTGGTCAGAATACGGGAAAGCATCAGCGTGGTGTAATCCGGCGAAATCGCGGAAAGCACATTTCCGAGAGTAAAAATTGCCATCAGGAAAATCAGCGCATTGCGTCGCGCGCGGTGCGAAAGCAGCAGCGTCATCAGCGGCGCACCCACCATCACGCCGATCGCGTAGGCGCTGATCAACATACCGGCCGCAGGGATAGAGACGTCCACGCCCCGGGCGATAACAGGCAATAACCCCATCGGGGAGAATTCAGTGGTGCCAATCCCAAAGGCGCCAATCGCCAGGGCCAGCAGGGGAAAATTGATTTTCATGAATAAACTCCGGATACCGTGCCGTTACCCGGCACAGAACTAAGAAGTCAAAAGCATGACATCAATCACAAAAAATGAGAAGTTAACATTTTGGCAAAAGATTTTTGCCGGAAAGATAACAATAGCGGCAAGCGAGGGAGAAAATTCTCCCTCCACCTAAATCAGTGCAGCGCAGCGGTTAAACCACCCGCAACAATCAGGGCAAGAACAACAATGGTGGTAAACAGCGAAAACTTCAGATCGGTACTCATCAATTTTTCTCCTTTTATTCACCCTACGAAAAGTGAGCTTGCTCATTTTTACACAGTTCAGGTCAAAAATCTTCCAGGATTTAAACGGATATCCACTTTACCTCTTCCCCTTTTCATCAAGATAGGACAAAATTCCACGCTAAATTTATTAGCGTACCGGCCACTGACCCCCTCCTGACGTCCTGTGTCGTTTTCCCGGCGTGTCGCAACTCATGTTTGCGTAATAAGGGTGAGAGAAGGCAAACGTTTACCTTCATTTTTTTCAGGAGCTTAGGATATGGTCTGGAGTGACATTTAATGGCAACAATTAAAGACGTAGCAAAACGCGCAAACGTTTCCACTACAACCGTATCACATGTTATTAACAAAACGCGTTTCGTCGCAGAAGAGACGCGTAATGCCGTTTGGGCAGCAATCAAAGAACTGCACTACTCGCCAAGTGCGGTCGCCCGTAGCCTGAAGGTTAATCACACCAAATCGATTGGCCTGCTGGCCACCAGCAGTGAAGCGGCTTACTTTGCTGAAATCATCGAAGCCGTTGAAAAAAACTGCTTTCAGAAAGGCTATACCCTGATTCTGGGCAACGCATGGAACAACATTGAAAAACAGCGCGCTTACCTGTCGATGATGGCGCAAAAGCGCGTCGACGGCCTGCTGGTCATGTGTTCTGAATACCCTGAGTCGGTGCTTTCCATGCTGGAAGAGTATCGCCACATTCCGATGGTGGTCATGGACTGGGGCGAGGCGCGCGCAGACTTCACCGACTCTGTTATTGATAACGCCTTTGAAGGCGGCTACATGGCCGGGCGTTATCTGGTAGAACGCGGGCATCGTGAAATTGGCGTGATCCCGGGCCCGCTGGAGCGTAACACCGGTGCTGGCCGTCTGGCCGGTTTCATGAAAGCGATGGAAGAGGCGCTGATTACCGTGCCGGAAAACTGGATTGTCCAGGGCGATTTCGAGCCGGAGTCGGGCTATCGCGCCATGCAGCAGATCGTCTCCCAGCCGCATCGCCCTACCGCTGTGTTCTGCGGCGGCGATATCATGGCAATGGGCGCGCTCTGCGCGGCGGATGAACTCGGCCTGCGCGTTCCGCAGGACATCTCGGTGATCGGCTATGATAACGTTCGCAACGCCCGTTTCTTTACCCCGGCGCTGACCACCATTCACCAGCCGAAAGATTCGCTGGGTGAAACGGCCTTCAATATGCTGATGGACAGGATCGTCAACAAGCGAGAACAGTCCCAGTCCATTGAGGTCCACCCGCGCCTGATTGAACGCCGTTCCGTTGCCGACGGTCCGTTCCGCGACTACCGACGTTAATCTCTTTACGGGGCCAGCTACGCTGGTCCCCGCAACCACTCCCGGTTCAGCGTTTCGCTGTCTCCCAGATAATCCAGCAGCCAGGCCATGGCGGGCGAGACGTCGTTTTGCTGCCACGTCAGACAGCATGCAGCATCCGGGAAAGGGTTTTCCAGCGTCAGAGCCACCCACTCTCCCGCGTCGATGCGCGGGCGCGCAAAATGCACCGGCACCATGCCAACGCACAGCCCCGCGCTCAGACAGGTGGCTGACGACTCCCAGTCCGGCGCAACCACGCGGCGCTGATTATCCAGCAGCCAGGTAATGCGCTTGGGCAGCGAGCGGGAGGTATCTTCCAGCACCAGCGAGGGCCAGTTGCGTAAGGTGTCATCACTCAGCGGCCCGTCCAGCGCCGCCAGCGGGTGATCGCGCGCGACCACGCAGGTCCAGCTCAGCATGCCCATGTCGCGGAACGCGTAGCGCCCGCCAACCGGGATCGCCTGGGTTGCACCAATCGCCATCTCCGCCCTGCCGTCCGCCAGCGCATCCCATACGCCGTTGAACACTTCCTGCGACACACGCAGTTCGACGTCGGAAAAATGACGATAGAAATCGACGATCATCTGCCGGGTCCGCTCCGGCTTAACGATGTTATCCACCGCGATAGCGAGATGCCCGCGCCAGCCGTTGGCGATCTGCTGGCACTGCTCACGGGTGATCTGCATTTTTTTGATAACAGACCGGCCTTCCTTCAAAAACCACGCGCCGGCAGGCGTGAGCTCCACGTCGCGATGACGCCGCTCGAACAGCGGGACCGCCAGCCACGCTTCCAGCTGGCGCACCGTATAGCTGATAGCCGAGGGAACGCGGTGCAACTCCTGGGCGGCACCAGTAAAGCTGCCGTTACGCGCCACGGCATCAACCACTTCAAGGGAATAATCTGACCACATCTTTAGCCTGCAAATTTTTTGAATGCACCCACCAAATATTAGCGTTTCACAAGCCGCTTTGCACTCCCTACACTCTGCGCCAACGTACACCTGCCTCCTCAGGAGAAAAAACAGTGCAACCCAGGAAAGGATTTTTAGTCTGGCTCGGCGGCTTAAGCGTGCTGGGCTTTTTGGCGACCGATATGTATCTGCCCGCATTCGCCGCGATGCAGGAAGATTTGCAAACCCCTGCCGCCGCCATCAGCGCCAGTTTGAGTTTGTTCCTCGCCGGCTTTGCTTTTGCGCAACTGCTCTGGGGGCCGCTCTCTGATCGTTTTGGCCGTAAGCCCGTCCTGTTGCTGGGACTGGCGATTTTTGCCGTAGGCTGTCTGGGCATGATGTGGGTCCGCGATGCCGCCTGGTTATTGGTGTTGCGCTTTATTCAGGCGGTCGGCGTCTGTGCCGCAGCGGTCACCTGGCAGGCGCTGGTGACCGATTACTACCCCGCCTCACGCACTAACCGCATCTTCGCCACCATCATGCCGCTGGTCGGCCTGTCTCCGGCGCTCGCTCCGCTGCTGGGCAGTTGGATCCTGGCGCATTTCGACTGGCAGGCCATTTTCGCCACGCTCTTTGCGATCACGCTGGTCCTGATGCTGCCCGCGTTCGGGCTTAAACCTGCGCATAAAAAAGAGACGCATCCGGACGCGAAGCCCATCACCTTTACCTCTTTACTGCGGGCGAAAGCCTATCGCGGTAACGTGCTGATTTATGCCGCCTGCTCTGCCAGCTTCTTTGCCTGGCTTACCGGTTCACCGTTCATTCTGCATGACATGGGCTACAGCCCGGCGGCTATCGGCCTGAGCTATGTACCACAGACCATCGCCTTCCTGGTGGGTGGCTATGGCTGTCGCGCCGCGCTGCAAAAATGGGAAGGCCAGCAGATGCTGCCCTGGCTGCTGGTGCTGTATGCGCTAAGCGTGATTGCGACCTGGGCTGTCGGCTTTATTCCCGGCGCCGGGCTTGCAGAAATTTTGATTCCGTTCTGCGTCATGGCGATCGCTAACGGGGCCATCTACCCTATCGTTGTAGCCCAGGCGCTGCGTCCATTCCCGCAGGCGACAGGCCGCGCTGCCGCGCTGCAAAATACCCTGCAACTTGGCCTGTGCTTCCTGGCAAGTCTCGTGGTCTCTGCGTTGATTGCAACCCCGCTGCTCACCACCACCAGCGTGATGCTGGTCACCGTTGTGCTGGCAGGATTGGGTTATCGCATGCAGTCCTCCGCCC
Organism: Enterobacter hormaechei subsp. hoffmannii; assembly: GCF_001729745.1. Taxonomy (GTDB): domain Bacteria; phylum Pseudomonadota; class Gammaproteobacteria; order Enterobacterales; family Enterobacteriaceae; genus Enterobacter; species Enterobacter intestinihominis. Next base: position 1,891,606 of record NZ_CP017186.1, on the reverse strand, counting down.
ATCGCGAGCAGAGTGAAAACGCGCAGACAGAAACGTCGCACGCCTGATTACGCGGGAAACTATGTTAAAAACCATTGATTAGGTTGCTAACAATTTTCTGTTGAATCACCAAATTTTGCGGCCTATACTGAATTTGGTTCGATTAAATACGATAAATATTAAGTGTTAACGGGAGCCGGAGCGCTCCCGTTTTACCATGGAAGGCATTTCGGCAAGGGTTATCTCCCTTCCTCTGTTCTACGTCGGATATTAGCCTCGCGGGCATTTACCGTGAGATTTCTCACAAACCAAAAAAGCGTCTACGCTGTTTTAAGGTTCTGATCACAGCAAGGTGATGGAGAAGCTATGAGTTCATCGTGTATAGAAGAAGTCAGCGTTCCGGACGATAACTGGTCCCGGATCGTCAGTGAACTGTTGGGACGTGCGGGCATTACGATTAATGGCTCATCCCCCTCCGACCCCCAGATTAAACATCCCGATTTTTTCAAACGCGTGTTACAGGAGGGATCGTTAGGGCTGGGTGAAAGCTATATGGACGGCTGGTGGGAGTGTGAGCGGCTGGATATGTTCTTCTCCAGCGTTTTACGCGCCGGTCTTGAAAATCAGCTCCCTCGTCATTTCAAAGATACGTTACGTATCGCCTCCGCCCGCCTGTTCAATCTGCAAAGTAAAAAGCGCGCGTGGATCGTCGGTAAAGAGCATTATGACCTGGGCAACGATCTTTTCAGCCGTATGCTTGACCCGTTAATGCAGTACTCCTGCGGATACTGGAAAAAAGCGACAACCCTGGAAGAGGCGCAGCAGGATAAGCTACAGCTGATTTGCGATAAGTTGCAGTTGCAGCCCGGCATGCGCGTGCTGGACATCGGCTGTGGTTGGGGCGGCCTTGCCTGGTTTATGGCGAAACATTACGGTGTCAGCGTAGTCGGCGTCACGATTTCATCTGAACAGCAGAAGATGGCACAGGAACGGTGTCTGGGTCTGGATGTCGATATTCGGCTTCAGGATTACCGCGACCTGAATGAGCAGTTTGATCGGATTGTTTCCGTGGGTATGTTCGAGCACGTGGGGCCAAAGAACTACAAGACTTATTTCGACGTCGCCGACCATAACCTGAAGCCTGACGGAATTTTCCTGCTACACACCATCGGCTCTAAACGCACCGATAACAATGTGGATCCCTGGATCAACAAATATATCTTCCCGAATGGTTGTTTACCCTCTGTTCGCCAGATTGCGAACGCCAGCGAACCGCATTTTATTGTGGAAGACTGGCATAACTTCGGCGCAGATTACGACACCACGCTGATGGCCTGGCATGAACGTTTCCAGGCTGCATGGCCTGAAATCGCCGACAACTATTCGGAACGATTCAAACGGATGTTTAGCTATTATCTGAATGCCTGCGCGGGTGCGTTCCGCTCGCGGGATATACAGCTGTGGCAGGTGGTGTTTAGTCGTGGGATTGAGCACGGCCTGCGCGTGGCCCGCTGAAAAATAACCCCGGTTACCCGGGGTTATTTTTTATTCTTCTTCCACGGCCTTTATTATCGCCGCCTCTTTCGCCGCCAGCACGCGCTCAACGGTATCCACGACCGCCTGGGTCTGCGGATCAATTTCGATATTTACGCGCTGCCCCAGTTTTTTTGCGCCAAGCGTAGTACGTTGCAGCGTTTCAGGAATTAAATGCACGCAAAAACGCGTTGGCGTCACTTCACCGACGGTCAGACTAATCCCATCGATGCCAATAAATCCTTTATAAAGGATGTATTTCATTAATGACGGATCCTGCACCTTAAACCAGATTTGACGGTTATTTTCCGAGGTCACGATTTTCGCCACTTCTGCGGTGGTCATAATATGGCCCGACATCAGATGCCCGCCAATCTCATCGCAGAATTTCGCCGCACGTTCAACGTTGACGGTATCCCCCACCACCAGCTCACCCAGGTTAGTGATGCGCAGCGTCTCTTTCATTAAATCAAAGCTTATCTGGTTACCGTTAATTTCGGTCACCGTCAGGCAGCAGCCGTTATGCGCTATCGACGCCCCGGTTTCAATGCCGTCGAGCATATATTCAGGCAGCTCAACTACGTGAGTGCGGAAATTCGGTTTTTCATCAATGGACACCACTTTGGCAGTGCCCTGCACAATACCAGTAAACATGCTTACAGCTCCTGTTCATTCCGAACGGCGATGACACCGTATAATCCCACCACAATAACAGTTGAAAAAACAGGTTGCCAGTGATGCGCAATTTCTGGCGATTTTTTCACTAGATAATTAGTTAAACCCCGCTACAATAGCTGGCATCCCTCTGTTTTTTCTTCTTGCTGCCAGTAACGGCGGCCTTTTTAGTCTCTCAAATAACTACAATACAAAGGTGTTCACGTGCAGAAGTATATGATCGAAGCGCGTCAGTTATTGGCACTGGCCATACCGGTGATCGTCGCGCAGGTAGCCCAAACCGCAATGGGATTTGTGGATACGGTAATGGCCGGTGGTTACAGCGCCACCGATATGGCCGCCGTGGCGATCGGAACCTCAATCTGGCTCCCGGCCATTCTGTTTGGTCACGGCCTGCTGCTGGCGCTGACGCCCGTTATCGCGCAGCTTAACGGCTCCGGTCGACGCGACCGCGTAGCCCATCAGGTGCGCCAGGGCTTCTGGCTGGCCGGGGGTGTCTCCGTCCTGATTATGATCGTCCTGTGGAACGCCGGGTATATTATTCGCGCCATGCATAATATCGACCCGGCGCTGGCAGATAAAGCAGTCGGTTATCTGCGCGCCTTGCTCTGGGGCGCGCCCGGTTATCTCTTCTTCCAGGTGGCTCGTAACCAGTGTGAAGGGCTGGCAAAAACCAAGCCGGGCATGGTGATGGGCTTTATCGGCTTGCTGGTGAACATTCCCGTGAACTACATCTTCATCTACGGTCATTTTGGCATGCCGGAACTCGGCGGCGTGGGCTGTGGCGTGGCGACGGCTGCGGTGTACTGGGTGATGTTCGGCTGTATGCTCACCTACGTTAAACATGCGCGATCCATGCGCGACATTCGTAACGACACCGCCTTTAGCACGCCTGACTGGTCGATGATGAGCCGCCTTACCCAACTGGGTCTGCCCATTGCGCTGGCGCTGTTCTTTGAAGTGACGCTGTTTGCCGTTGTCGCCCTGCTGGTCTCGCCGTTAGGGATTATTGACGTGGCAGGCCACCAGATCGCCCTGAACTTCAGCTCTTTGATGTTCGTCCTGCCGATGTCCCTGGCTGCTGCGGTGACGATTCGCGTGGGCTTCCGTCTGGGGCAAGGCTCGACGCTGGATGCGCAAACGGCAGCCCGCACCGGGCTGGGCGTCGGCGTCTGCATGGCAGTCTGTACCGCGCTCTTTACCGTGCTGTTGCGTGAGCAAATTGCCCTGCTCTATAACGACAACCCGGAAGTAGTGACTCTGGCCTCGCATTTGATGCTGCTGGCGGCCATTTATCAGATCTCTGACTCCATCCAGGTAATTGGCAGCGGCGTGCTGCGTGGGTATAAAGATACGCGTTCCATCTTCTTTATCACCTTTATCGCTTACTGGGTTCTGGGCCTGCCGAGTGGGTATATTCTGGCGCTCACGGATCTGGTGGTGGATCGCATGGGGCCAGCCGGATTCTGGATGGGCTTTATCATCGGCTTAACGTCTGCAGCCATTATGATGATGCTGCGCATGCGCTTCCTGCAACGTCAGTCGTCTGCGGTCATTTTGCAACGCGCTGCGCGTTAATGACACAGTAGCCGCCGGCTGGCGGCTACTTTCTCTTCACTTTGCGCGGTATTGAAGCAATCGCGTGAAATCAGAGAGAAAAATGCATTTTCCCTCTTGCCACCTTGGGGCTGTGCCGCTAATATTCGTCCCCGTTGTCACCGACAACACAATGCGTTCATAGCTCAGTTGGTTAGAGCACCACCTTGACATGGTGGGGGTCGTTGGTTCGAGTCCAATTGAACGCACCATTCTGCGTCCGTAGCTCAGTTGGTTAGAGCACCACCTTGACATGGTGGGGGTCGGTGGTTCGAGTCCACTCGGACGCACCATTTCAGTCCTGAAATGGTGCAAAAATCCTCTTCTGAACGTCTTAATTTTTCCCTTCATTGAATGACTTAACCTTTCTCCTGCTACGCTTGTTGTATGGTTCAGAAACGCAGGAACGCTTTCGATGAAAAAAATCGCCATTATCGGCTCAGGCCCAACAGGGATTTACACCTTTTACTCACTTCTTAACAACGCAGCACCGCTGTCGATCACCGTGTTCGAAAAAGCAGACCAACCCGGCGTAGGGATGCCCTACAGCGACGAGGATAACTCCCGGCTAATGCTGGCGAATATCGCCAGTATCGAAATCCCGCCCATTTTTATCACCTACCTCGACTGGCTCAAACAGCAGAGTGAAGCCCATCTTGCCCGCTATAACGTCGACAAAGACAGACTGAATGAACGGCAGTTTCTGCCGCGTATTCTGCTGGGTGAATATTTCCATGACCGCTTTCTCGCCGTCGTTGCCGAGGCGAAAAAGGCTGGGTTTCATATCGAGGTTCACCCCAATGCAGAAGTCACTGATATTAAGGCTGATGCAGACGGCGTGGCCCTATCAGTGAACGATGCCCCTTTCTCAAGGCGGTTTGATCTTGCAGTGGTCGCCACCGGTCACGTCTGGCCTGATGAAGATGAATCCACCCGCGACTATTTCCCAAGCCCATGGTCGGGGCTGATGGACGCGGATATCCGAGCCTGTGAGGTGGGGATTATGGGTACCTCCCTCAGCGGACTGGACGCTGCTATGGCGGTAGTAATGCAGCATGGTCGCTTTAGCGGGGAGCAGTTCGTTGTCAATAAAGGTAGTGAGGGGCTAAACATCACGCTGATGTCCCGCTCGGGCGTTCTTCCGGAGGCCGACTTTTACTGCCCTATCCCTTATGAACCGCTGTCGGTGTTAACGGAGTCTGTGGCAGAAAGCGAAATTGCCAAAGGCCCTGACGGGCTGCTTGACCGCATCTTTGCGTTGATGGTGAAAGAGCTTGAGCTGGCCGATCCGCGCTGGTGCCAGGCGATAACGATCGGCACGCTAAATGCTGACACGCTTCGTGATGTCTGGTTTGAGGATCGTAAAAAGCATGGTCCTTTCACCTGGGCCGAAGCGAATCTGAAAGAAGTGGAGCGCAATAAGTGCGAGAAACGCACCGTTGCCTGGCGCTATACCGTGCTTCGTCTGCATGAAGTAGTTCAGGCCATTGTCCCTTCACTCAATGAACGTGACAGAGAACGGTTTAAATCCGGGCTGGAGCGTGTGTTTATTGATAACTATGCCGCCATTCCACCGCAGTCTATCCGCCGGTTACTGGCACTGCGCGAGGCAGGGATCATTAGCGTAGTCGCACTCGGTGATGATTACGCCCTGGATATCGGCAGCGATCAGACCGTCATCACCACGAAAGAAAAGCGTTATCGCTTCGACGTCTTTATCGATGCCCGCGGGCAGAAACCGCTCAGAAATAAAGATATTCCCTTCCCGACGCTGCGCAAACAGCTTGAGGAAACGGGGGATGAAATACCGGACGTGGGGGAAGACTACACGTTGCTGTCACCTGCGTCTCTGCGCGGACGTATCGCTTTTGGGGCGATCCCCTGGCTGATGCACGATCATCCGTTTGTTCAGGGTTTGTCTGAGTGCGCTGAAATTGGTAAAGCGATGGCGAAAGCGGCGGGGAATCCTGCATCTGGCGTGCGACGGAAGTTACCTTACACGGAGTTTTAACAGGGCTTCCCTGCCCTGCGGTGTCGGATTACTCGAAGAAGACTTCCGGGTTTTCCGACAGCGATACGAAGGTTTTAGTGTTCTTGTCCAGGGCAAGGATTTTGCCGCTTTCGATGTCATATACCCAGCCGTGCAGGCGAATGGCGTTGTTGCGCAGGCCTACCGCCACCGACGGATGGGTCTTGATGTTGCTCAGCTGAGCAAAGACGTTCTCCTGCACCATCGCATTCACTTTATCGATTGGCTGATCCCAGGTTTTCTTCTCAACCACCGCTTTTGCCGCATCAGAATAGCGCAGCCAGTGGGAAACGGCTGGCATCGGCTCCAGATCGGCGTTGTCAGCAATCGCCTTCATCGCGCCGCAGTTGGAGTGGCCGCAAATAACAATATCGGTCACGCCGAGGGCCACTACCGCGTATTCGATGGTTGCAGAGACACCGCCAGGCTCCGGCCCGAACGGTGGCACAATGTTGCCCGCGTTTCGAATGACAAAGAGCTGTCCTGGCTCCTGCTGCGTGACCAGTTCCGGAACCAGACGGCTGTCGGAGCAGGAGATAAACAGCGCTTTGGGATTCTGACTGGACGCTAAACTACGAAAAAGCTCTTTACGTTGCGGGAAAATCTCTTTTTGAAAGCTGAGAAAACCTTCAATGATATGTTGCATAGCCATTTCTCTTTTATCTGTTTTAGTTTAGGTATGATCGCGATCACACTCGTAAAATTTAACCACCGTGCCTTAGCGGAGACAAGCAATATATTTCTGGCCCGACCGCTGCACAATCTCATCTGCGTTCGCCGGGATGTTTTGCCCTTCAAAGGCCCCGTACAGTCGCTGGTACGTTTTCCCGGTCAGTCGACCGATCACCGCCTCAACGGTGCGGGCAGGCAGCGGCAGCATATTCGGATAACTCCACATAAACGACACGGCGTCCTTACCAGGCGTAACCTGCAAAATATCACCGGCCAGCAGCACGCCGTCGCCTGACTGCCAGTGCAGCACCGTGCCGCCTGCAAAATGCCCGCCCAGACGCAGCAGCGTCACCGACGGCATAATCTCCAGGGCGTCCTCCTCCCAGAAGCGTATCGCCGGACTGTCACGCATCACCCACTGCCGATCGCTGGCGTGCAGATAGATCGGCGCGTTAAACGCGGCGGCCCACTCCTGCATGGTGGTGTAGTAATGTGGGTGCGAAATCGCAATCGCGCTGATGCCCCCGAGCGCGTCAACTAACGCTCTGGTCGCCAGGTCAAGATTGGCGATGCAGTCCCACAGAACATTGCCCTGCGGCGTACTCAGCAGAAGCGCCCGCTGGTTGATGGCAAAAGCGGGAACGGTTTTGATGCTGAACAGCTGCGGCTCCAGCTGTTGCCATTTGTTGGTGTGCGTGGTCGTAAGGCTGACGAAGTCCGTCCATGCCTGGCCCGTCACCGGGACATACTGGCGCTCATCGTCGCAAATCGGGCAGTTTTTGGGCTGTTCATCGTAAGCGGTACCGCAGGTTTTACAGAGTGTAATCATCGGCTTTCCTCAGCAATAAAGCACTGAGTATGGCAGGGATTATCCATATGTGCTGAGGGGTGCCTGGCCCGCTTTTTTTGACTTATACTGTGCCAGTATCAAAAACTGAATAACGCAGGTGGCACATGGAAATTGATCTCGATAACTTAGTCTTTAACGGGCTGGATGAAGCAGAAGAGCGCAACGCGGAACGTCTCGACGATGCGGATAAAAAAGCCCAGGCGATTGTCGCCGATGACGACTGCGGCGATGCCTGCAAGATCTGAATACAGAGCACCGGCCATGCCGGTGCTTTTTTTATGAATTACTGTCCGGCCCCGTTAATGGCCGCCTGGGCACAGGCTTCATCAAGATGACCGCCCGGCGCACCGCCGATGCCAATCGCCCCAATCACCTCATCGCCCTCTTTTACCGGTAAACCACCCGCCAGCAGCAGGAAGCCGGGAACATCACGCATATTCTGCGCGCCCGCGTTAGTCTGTGCAGCTTCCATTACCTTGCCTGACGCGTTTTTCGTACTCAGCGCGGTATATGCCTTCATTTCGCTGGCTTTTACCGTATGTGGACCAGCGTTATCCGTGCGCTGCACCGCCTTAACAACCCCTGCGCGGTCAACCACGGTCACCGTAACCTGATAGTTCTTTACCATACAGGCCTTAACAGCAGACGTTGCCAGCGCGTTAGCCTGTGCCAGAGAGAGGCTTTTCTGATTCAGCGCATCCGCCCGTGCAGCCAGGCTTACGCTACCTGCAACCAGTGCCGCCACCATCAATACTTTTTTCATTGCACTTCCTCGAGTGTTGGGAGACAACCCGAGATTACTGAAGCGCGCGTTTACACGTAATTCGGTTGATTACGCACTCCACCTGGTAGTTATACGGATTGCAATTTGTCATAATCCCGGCTCGCCTGAACCAGGCTGCTGACGCCAAGCTTGGCAAACGCCGCCACGCGGTGCGCTTCCACGGTCCTCGGGGAGAGGTTAAGACGCGCAGCCGCCTCTTTGTTGCTGCATCCTTCCATCAGCACGGTCAACACCTCGTGCTCCCGCGCGGTTAGCTGTTCGAATCGCGCTTTAATCCGCGAGATATCCTGCCAGGCGGCAGATCGCCGCAGGCTCTCTTCGAAAGCCATGCCAACCGTTTCGATAAGCCTGTCGGCATCCAGGGGTTTGGTGAAGAACTCAAACACGCCGTTGCGAAACGCGCGACGGCAGGCGTCGACCGTTCCGTGCCCGGTCATGATAACGACTGGCAGCAGCGGCCAGGGCCATTCACCCTCTTCCAGCCAGGCAAGCCCGCTCTTGCCCGGCATGCGCATATCCAGAAGCAGACAGCCGACAAGCGCCGTTTCGCCGCCGTGCGCCAGCGTAAAGGCATCGACGCTCTCGAATGCCTTAACCTGCCAGCCCATTCCGGAGAGTAAAAACGTCAATGATTCCCTGATGGACTCATCGTCATCAATGAGCCAGACCACCTTATCCATGCTTTGTCTCCTTACCTTCTGCGAGCTGCAACCGGATCTGCGCCCCACCCTGCGGGGCGTTGCCCAGGGCAATCGAGCCGGTCATGCGGGTTATTAGCGTTTCGGTTAACGTCATCCCCAGCCCCGTTCCGCCGGGACGTCCGCTAAAGAAGGGCATAAAAGCGTTTTGCAGGGCCTCCGGGCTAAATCCCGGCCCGCCGTCAGTAAGCGTGACCAGAATGCCCTTCTCGTTTTTCTGGCTGTCGATTCGCACCCAGCCGTGCGTGCTCTCCTGCTGAGCCTGAATCGCATTGCTGAGCAGGTTGTGCAGTATCTGCTCCAGCCAGAGCCTGTCTGCCAGCACGGTCGTGGCGTCCGCTGCAAACGCGTGGATGACCGCGATACGGTTCGATTTGCGCTCGTGCTCCAGCAGGCTCTCAACCTGCTGCCAGCACTGCACCAGATCGGTTTCGCGCAGAGTCACCTTCTCCTGTACCACATGCTCGCGAAAGCGCGTCAGCAGGGCGCTGATGCGTTGCGTTTGCAGCAGCGCGGCCGCAAGCGCCTGCGGCACGGCCTGCGGATTAGCCTCGAGCTGTCGCTGCGCCCCCTGGATCCAGGTTTGCACGGCGGTAAGAGGCTGGTTAATTTCATGGACAATGCCCGCGGTGATCTCCCCCAGCGTGTTAAGCCTGGCATGCTGATAATAGCGGGCGCGCTGCTCGGCCTGCTGCCGCTGTTTGCGCTGCCAGAGCACGCTTCCCACGCCCGCAATCGCTACCCCCCACGTCAGAAAGAGCAGCAGGTAAGGCAGCAGGGAAACGCTGAACCAGTCAGGCTCTGCCTCGGCTGTAAGAACGAAGGGCTGGGTATGCTGCGGGAAAGCGCGCTGCCAGCGCCAGAAAGCGCCGGAGGATGGCGGACCATCGCCGTTCGTGACGTTAAGATGCAGCTGCGCAAAGCTATGGCGCGCGGGAATCAGCGCGCTTAGGTCGACCAGCACGCGTATCTGCCGCCAGGGATTGTATAACCAGTACTGCACCCCGCGAAACGGCTCCACACGCGGGGCGTCCAGCGCACGCCCCGCGGTTTTTTCCAGGGCCAGGACAGAAGGAAACTTTTTGCGTAACGCGGTAATATCTTCATCGCCGCTCAGAAGCGGAAGCACCGATTCGTTTTGCGTCAGCACCGCGCCGATCGCCGAATAGCGTGCCGTAAACTCGCGATCGCGCTCCCAGTACTGGCGACGTATCTGTTCCGCATAAAGCAGCATACCGCTTATCAGGCAGACCGCCACCCATGCAGCGATGCTGCGCTTTATCATCTTATTTAAGCTCATAGCGTTAACGGCGCAGTCATTCAGGCTGTCGACATTACCAGCTAACGCTGTTGAGAACAAAAAAACGCGGGCGTTATCAGATCTCCGGCGTTTTGCTAAACCCGGTCAGCATCAGGATCAGGCTTTGTTGAGATGACCCCGTCTCAAACTGATAGTGGTTTCCCTGACGATCGCCGCCGATATACCACGAAATTTCAGTTTTCCCTTCTGCCAGCGCCTTGCGTACCGCTTTATCGACATCCACCATCCGGTATTCGCGGGAGTGGTTCAGGTAAAGCACCGCATCCGAGCGATAGTTGCAGGACGGCCGTGAATGCCAGCTCACGGTGGCCGGATCCCAGTCGCTGCTCGCCGGATAGAAGAAGATTTGATCCGCGCCGTTGGTTTCCACTTTCCCGCCATAAATTCTCACGCGGTATTTAAACTGGGCAGGATCCTGTCCGGCAGGCAGCGGAGGAATGTTGAACTTCACCAGCGACAATGTTTCGCTGTTTTTCATCCTTCCGCCGTTCTTCCAGTTGTCCTGCACCAGTAAGACCTGGGGATCGGGTTGTGAAAGTGCGGGTTCCATGCTGCTGAGCCAGACGTTGGCCTTCGCTTTTGAATAACCATACGGCACGGTGGTGCCGCAATCCATTCCGCGGTTCATGCACAGGTCGGTCATAAAGCGCGCGGCATCTTCCGTCCAGCCGTTCATGAAGTCAGCATGCGCCGTATACAGGCTCCCCCATCGCTCTTCACGTTCACTGCCATGCATGGTGGGGTCGAGGGAAAGCTGGACTTTACTGGTATCCAGAGAGCTAATTGTCGGAAGCACGTACGCAATATTCATGTTCACCGTCGGGATCTTCACCGGGAAGGCGGACGGACACTGTCCTTTCGTATCGTAGGTGGCGTTAGCCAGGCCGTGGGCGGGCTTCAGGTTGACCCCGTCCCAGCAGTTCGGGAACTGAATGCCGATATTAAACTGCACGGCATCCTTCGCCTTGCGTAAGCCGCAGACTTCACCCGTTCTGGTGGTGTAGCCCTTGCCGTTGGCGCATAAAAAGGTGATATGTGGATTTGGCGCGGTGCCGTGATGATCGCCCGCCAGCAGCGACAGCCCCGCCGGGAACGGGTGCAGCGGCCAGGCGTCAACGTTCGATGCCTGATAATAGGTTTTTTGATAGGCGGGTTTGACCACCGTTCCGTCCGGTAATTTTAGCGACGGAGCCCAGTAGGCCGAGCTGTCTGCTTTGTTATCGCAGGTGGTCTTTTCCTGGGTACGCAGCGATTCACGGCTGGAGTAAGCATCCGTTTGCACGTTACCAAAAAAATCGTGCAGCATGGCCTCGTTGGGCATGCCGTACATCATAATGGCATCATCGCCGAGGGTATGGGAATAACTGCATACAACATGCGCCTGTGGACCAGCGTGTGCCGCCTGCATGGCAAGCAATAGCACGGTGGCAGAAAGCGCGGGGGTTAATACTGTCCGTTTCATTATCATCTCCATCTGAGAAAGGAGATAGTGGTAACAAAACGGCTATCGTTTACCGAGGATTAGCCAGGGCATTTTTCCCTTCATTCTCACTTTACACGCATCACGCACAGCTCATTCCAGTACATTTCGCGCGTCCGGCGAAGTTCAGCGTGACGTTTTAACATAGAACCACTCCGGGTCGATGTTGGCTACGTCCACGCCATAGAGGCTGGCGACAGGCAGTATTGACTCAAGAACACGTTGCGCGCTGTTCTCCGCATTCGCTGGTCGGGGCGCAAAAAACCGCCGTAACGTGCTTATCCATTTTTTCATCGTCATTACCCTTCTCGCTTAACCTGGACTCAGTTAAACACGCCTTCATCATGAAGAGGAAATAACAATAATGACTGTTGATATGCGGGAACTGAAAAACTCGCGAGACGCTTCGTCCTAACCGGCCAGCGCTTTAACCACCGTTTCCATCGCTTTGGTGGTCAACTCACTGCGCTTAACGCGCTGGTTCGCCAGCGCGGTACGCAGTACCCCGGCAATCACGATATGCTTGGGCTCCTGCCCTAAGTCACGCATCTCCAGAACGACCTTGCCAACCACCCGACACATCTCCTGGTACAGCGCTTCGTCTTTGGTCACATTGCCCATTGCCATCACTCCGTTGCCCTAAACCGTCAGCTTAAATCATTCGTCGGCTGGATACAAAAAAGAAGCCCGGCGTGTTGTTCGCCGGGCTTCGTCTGGAAAATCAGGCGATTAGTTGTTTACCGGGATGACCGCGCCTTTGTATTTGGTGCGGATCCAGTCCTGAATCTCTTTGGAGTGCAGCACGTTCACCAGCGCGACGATATCCTTCTTCTTCTCATCACCGCGATGAACGGTAATGATGTTGGCGTACGGGTTATTCTCACCGCTTTCAACCGCAATTGGATCGTGGACCGGATCCAGACCGGCATCAATTGCGTAGTTGGCGTTGATCACCACCGCAGCACCTTCGTCGTTGTTGTACATCTGCGGCAGCAGAGATGCCTCGACGTTAGGGGTGAATTGCAGCTTTTTCGGGTTCTCCACAATATCACTGATGCGCGCGGTCACTTTATCGATGCCTGGCTTCAGCTTGATCACGCCCTCTTTTTCGAAGATGGAGAGAATACGCCCTTCCTCGGAAACCGCATCACGCATGATGATTTTGCCGCCTTCCGGCAGATCCTTCAGCGATTTGTATTTTTTTGAATAGATACCGATCGGCTCAATGTGGATTGCGCCTGCACTGACAAAATCATAATCCTTATCGCCCGCATGATCTTTAAGCACGCTGTTCAGGTAAGGGATGTGCTGGAAATAGTTGGCATCAATGTCATGCCCTGCCAGCGCCGTGTTTGGCAGAATGTAGTCCTGGAACGGTTTAATCTCCAGATCGATCCCCTGCTTCGCCAGAATCGGCTTAGCCTGCTCCAGAATTTCCGCGTGCGGGGTGTTGGACGCCCCCACGGTGAGCGTGTCCGCCCAGGAGGCAAAGCTCAGGGCGCTCAGGGTGGCTGCGGCGATCAGTGTCAGTGTCTTTTTCATGATGTGGTTCCTGTGTGTATTTATTAGCGTTTATCTAACAGTGAAGTAATGGCATCGCCGCAGAACTGGATAATGAACACGATGATCAGAATGGTCACCGTTGCCACCAGCGTGACGTCACCATGGTTGCGCTGGAATCCTTCCAGATAAGCCAGATTTCCCAAACCGCCGGCACCTATCACCCCCGCCATTGCGCTGTAGCTCACCAGCGCAATCAGCGTCACCGTCATACCTGAAACCAGTGCGGGTGAAGATTCCGGCAGTAAAACCCGAAACACTAACGTGCTCAGCCGCGCGCCCATCGAACGCGTGGCTTCAATTACCCCTTTATCCACTTCCCGCAGGGCAATCTCGACCAGACGGGCGTAAAACGGCGCGGCGCCCACAATCAGAGCGGGCAGCGCAGCGTTAGCGCCGAGAATGGTCCCCACAACGGTCTTGGTGAACGGGATCAGCAGAACAATGAGAATGATGAACGGAATCGAGCGGAACACGTTCACCACAATCGACATCACGCTGTAGACCGTGCGGTTGTGGAATAACCCGCCGCGGGCGGTTAAAAACAGCGCCAGACCGAGCGCGATCCCCAGAACAAACGTCGCCACGCCGGAAAGCGCGGTCATGTAGAGCGTCTCCTGGGTTGCAGCCCAAAGTTGATCCCACTTCAGGTGCGGAAAGAGTTCTTCAGCCATGCTTGATTACCTCGCCTTCAATATCGCTTTGCTTCAGGTCGGCGAGGATATTGTTCAGTTGTTCATCCGATGCCACCACGTGCACCCAGAGCTGCCCGAAAACACCGTGGGCGGTTTGCGTCATTTTGCCGTGCAGGATGTTAAACGGCAGGCCGTAGCGCAGGGTCAGTTCACCGACGATCGGCCTGTGCGTGCTGTGCCCGGTGAAGGTGAGCTTGATGACCGCGCCCTCCAGCTCATTTGCCAGTTCGGTATTGAAGGTCTCTTCCTCCGCGTACTGGCTCACCTGGCGGACAAACTGCCGGGTGATCGGCTGCTGAGGATGCGTAAACACGCTCAGCACCTCCCCCTCTTCCACCACCTTGCCGTTCTCCATTACCGCCACGCGGTCGCAGATTTTGCGCACCACATGCATCTCATGCGTAATGAGTACGATGGTCAGGTTAAAACGACGGTTAATGTCCAGGAGCAGATCGAGGATCTGATCGGTGGTCTGCGGATCTAGCGCCGAGGTGGCTTCGTCACACAGCAGTACGTCCGGATGATTGGCCAGCGCGCGGGCAATGCCCACACGCTGTTTTTGCCCGCCGCTCAGCTGCGACGGGTAGGCATTCTCGCGTCCCTTCAGGCCGACCAGCTCCACCAGCTCGGCAACGCGAGCCTGAATTTGCGCTTTTGGCACACCGGCAATTTGCATTGAAAAGGCGATGTTTTCCTTCACCGTGCGCGACCAGAGCAGATTAAAGTGCTGGAACACCATGCTAATTTTCAGGCGTGCCTGACGCAGCGCTTCTCCCTTCGCGGCGGAGATATCCTGACCGTTAATAGTGACGCTGCCGGCGCTGGGCTTTTCCAGACCGTTCAGCAGACGGATAAGCGTACTTTTCCCGGCCCCGCTGTAACCAATGATCCCGTAAATCTGTCCCTGCTCTATCGTCAAATTGACGTTATCAACGGCTGTCAGCGCCAGCTTCCCGTTGTCAAAAACCTTCGAAATATTACTGAGTACGATCATTCTTATTCGTTATCCGTTACGCATATAGCGGTTTAGCAGTATGGATGTCCAAAAGATAGTAAACAGCCGTTATCAGCTTTTAAATGACCAAAAAAGAATTTCTTATAATGCGGCGGAATAAGCAGCGAACTGGCGGGTGAAAAGCATTTAGATGAATATCTGCAATAATTATCTGCCTTTTGCATATCAGGTCTCATTCATCCGACGAAATTGGTTAATTTTTCAGCACCATGTACTGATATAGCCATCCTCACATCCGGACAACTTTACGTCTTGCTGTCTTTCCACCCAAAAACATAAGGATTATTCCTTTATGTTCTAAAACCCAGTGAAACGTTCTTTATTGAGAAAATTTCATGGTCCTATCATCCGGTCATCACCTCTTCACAGGACATGACCATGACGCTTTACCACTCCGTCACCGAACTAATTGGCCATACGCCACTCATCCAGCTGCACAAGCTGGATACCGGCCCCTGCTCGCTGTTTCTGAAGCTGGAAAATCAGAATCCAGGCGGCTCGATTAAAGACCGCGTCGCGCTGTCGATGATTAACGAAGCCGAGCGTATGGGGCAGCTACGGCCCGGCGGCACCATTATTGAAGCCACGGCGGGGAACACCGGCCTGGGGCTGGCGTTGATTGCGGCGCAAAAGGGATACTCGCTGATCCTGGTGGTGCCGGACAAAATGAGCCGCGAGAAGATTTTCCACCTGCGCGCGTTAGGAGCGCAGGTCGTGCTGACCCGTTCAGATGTGAATAAAGGGCATCCGGCCTACTACCAGGATTATGCCCGGCGGCTGGCGAACGAACTGCCAGGCGCGTTTTATATCGACCAGTTCAATAACGCGGCCAATCCGCTGGCGCACCGCACCACTACCGCACCGGAACTGTTTGAACAGCTTGTCGGCCAGATCGATGCCATCGTCGTCGGCGTGGGGTCGGGCGGTACGCTGGGTGGCTTACAGGCGTGGTTTGCAGAACATTCGCCGCAGACGAAATTTGTGCTTGCCGATCCGGCCGGGTCGGTGCTGGCGGACCAGGTTGAGACCGGACGCCATCACGAGGCCGGATCGTGGCTGGTTGAGGGGATTGGCGAAGACTTTATCCCTCCGCTGGCGCACATCGAAGGGGTTAACCGCGCCTGGCGCATTACCGATCGCGAGGCGTTCACCACCGCCCGCGATCTGCTAAAAACGGAAGGGATCCTGGCAGGCTCCTCCACCGGCACGCTGCTGGCGGCGGCGCTGAAATATTGCCAGGCGCAGACTACGCCAAAACGTGTGGTCACCTTCGCCTGCGACAGCGGCAATAAATACCTCTCGAAGATGTTCAACGACGACTGGATGCGCCAGCAGGGGTTGATTTCGCGTCCGCAGGCAGGCGATCTCTCGGACTATATTGCCCTGCGCCACGATGAAGGCGCGACGGTGACTGCCGCCCCGGACGACACGCTTTCCACCGTGCTGGCCCGCATGCGCCTGTACGACATCTCCCAGTTGCCGGTGCTCGATAACAACAAGGTCGTCGGCATCATCGACGAGTGGGACCTGCTGCGACACATTGAGGGAGATGCCGATCGCTTCTCTCTCCCCGTGACGGCGGCCATGACGCGTCAGGTCGAATATCTGGATAAGCAGGCCCCGGAGAGCGCCCTGTACGCCGTCTTTGACCGTGGCCTGGTGGCGATTATTTATGACGAAGACCGCTTTCTGGGTCTGATCACACGCAGTGACGTACTCACCACCTGGCGTAACCGCCTGACGAAATAAAAGGAGCAAAAGATGAAAAACCTGGCCACCCTCAGCGTTCACAGCGGTGAGTATCACGACACGCACGGCGCCGTGATGCCGCCAATTTACGCCACGTCGACGTTTGCGCAACCGGCACCGGGTGAACATACCGGCTACGAATACTCCCGGAGCGGCAACCCAACCCGCCATGCGCTGGAGACCGCCATCTCCGAACTGGAAGGCGGCACGCGCGGGTACGCCTTCGCGTCAGGGTTGGCGGCCATTTCCACCGTGCTCGAACTGCTGGATAAAGACAGCCATATCGTTGCCATTGACGACGTGTATGGCGGTACGTATCGCCTGATCGAAAACGTGCGCAAGCGCAGCACCGGGTTACAGGTGAGCTGGGTTAAGCCGGACGATGTAGCCGGACTTGAGGCCGCCATTCGCCCGGACACCCGCATGATCTGGGTGGAAACGCCGACGAACCCGCTGCTGAAACTGGCCGACCTGGAGGCCATCGCAGACATTGCCCGGCGCCATAATGCGATCAGCGTGGCGGATAATACCTTCGCCTCCCCGGTCATTCACCGGCCGCTGGAGGCGGGGTTCGACATTGTGGTTCACTCCGCCACCAAATATCTCAACGGTCATTCAGACGTGGTTGCCGGGCTGGCTGTTGTCGGGGCAAATAAGGATCTCGCGGAGCGTCTGGGCTATCTGCAAAACGCGGTTGGCGGCGTTCTGGATCCGTTCAGCAGCTTCCTGACGCTACGGGGGATTCGCACCCTCTCCCTGCGCGTTGAGAAGCACAGTGCCAACGCGCTGGCGATTGCGCAATGGCTGGAGCAGCATCCGCAGATAGAGAGCGTGCTCTATCCCGGGCTGGAGTCACACCCCCAGTATGCGCTTGCCCGCAGACAAATGGCGCTGCCGGGCGGCATGATCTCCGTTGTGATTAAAGGCGATGCGCAACGCGCGACAGAGGTGATTCGTCATCTTACGCTCTTTACCCTGGCGGAAAGCCTGGGCGGGGTGGAGAGTCTGGTGAGCCAGCCCTACAGCATGACCCACGCCTCCATTCCACTGGCGCAGCGTCTTGCAAACGGCATTGTGCCGCAGCTGATACGCCTGTCGGTGGGGATTGAGGATGCGAAGGATCTGATCGCCGACCTTCAACAGGCGCTGGAAAAGTGAGCAAAAAACGGCGGGCGTTGCGCCTGCCGTCATAAGATGACATTAGGCCTTAACGCCTTGATAACAAACTTATGTGAATCTGCACAGATTGTTTTTGAAACGCTGTTTCCATTTTCCTTTTTACTGTGAATCAGCGTATAATGCGCGCCAAATCCCTGGTGAATGGTTTCAGCGCTTGGAATACAAAAAACAACGTACAACTTCTCCTCTCATTCGTTGGTCTGGCACTCAGGCACACTTTCTTCTGCACGCTCATTTGATGTCACCTATTCTTAGTGCGTGTCATATACTCTTTCGCAACACAGGTTTGACTCCGCGGCGGTGCGCCCCCGGAGCGAGATTTCCATATCCTTCCCAACTTAAAGACTAAGACTGTCATGAAAAAGACGAAAATTGTTTGTACTATCGGCCCGAAAACCGAATCCGAAGAGATGCTGAGCAAAATGCTGGATGCCGGCATGAACGTGATGCGTCTGAACTTCTCCCACGGCGACTATGCTGAACACGGTCAGCGTATTCAGAACTTGCGCAACGTGATGAGCAAGACCGGGAAAAAAGCGGCAATCCTGCTCGACACCAAAGGTCCTGAAATCCGCACCATCAAACTGGAAGGCGGTAACGACGTTTCCCTGAAAGCGGGCCAGACCTTCACCTTCACCACCGACAAATCCGTTGTAGGTAATAACGAAATCGTTGCCGTGACCTACGAAGGCTTCACCAGCGATCTGTCCGTTGGCAACACCGTGCTGGTAGATGACGGCCTGATCGGCATGGAAGTGACCGCGATTGAAGGTAACAAGGTTATCTGTAAAGTGCTGAACAACGGCGATCTGGGCGAAAACAAAGGCGTTAACCTGCCGGGTGTGTCCATTGCTCTGCCAGCGCTGGCTGAAAAAGACAAACAAGACCTGATCTTCGGCTGCGAACAAGGTGTGGATTTCGTTGCGGCGTCCTTCATCCGTAAACGTTCTGACGTGGTTGAGATCCGTGAGCACCTGAAAGCGCACGGTGGTGAGAACATCCAGATCATCTCCAAGATCGAAAACCAGGAAGGCCTGAACAACTTCGACGAAATCCTTGAAGCGTCTGACGGTATCATGGTAGCGCGTGGCGACCTGGGCGTAGAAATCCCGGTTGAAGAAGTGATCTTCGCGCAGAAGATGATGATCGAGAAATGTGTTCGCGCGCGTAAAGTGGTTATCACCGCAACGCAGATGCTGGACTCCATGATCAAAAACCCACGCCCTACCCGTGCTGAAGCCGGCGACGTGGCGAACGCCATCCTCGACGGTACCGATGCCGTTATGCTGTCTGGCGAATCTGCAAAAGGGAAATACCCTCTGGAAGCGGTCGGCATCATGGCGACCATCTGTGAGCGTACCGACCGCGTGATGAAAAGCCGTCTGGATTACAACAACGACAGCCGTAAACTGCGCATCACCGAAGCCGTGTGCCGTGGTGCGGTAGAAACCGCCGAGAAACTGGAAGCCCCACTGATTGTCGTGGCGACCCAGGGCGGTAAATCTGCGCGTGCCGTGCGTAAATACTTCCCGGATGCGACCATTCTGGCGCTGACCACCAACGAAACCACCGCGCGTCAGCTGGTGCTGAGCAAAGGCGTGATCCCACACCTGGTGAAAGAGATTGCCTCTACCGATGATTTCTATCGTCTGGGTAAAGAAGTGGCTCTGGAACTGGTTGATTGTGGCCTGGCTCAGAAAGGCGACGTGGTGGTTATGGTTTCTGGTGCACTGGTACCAAGCGGTACAACCAACACTGCATCTGTCCACGTACTGTAATATTTCACGAACAAATTATTGTTTTGTTAAAAAGCGTCCTTCGGGGCGCTTTTTTTATTCCCGCCATTAACCAGAACTATTCAAAAAGCAAATCGGGTTTTTCTATTTAATCGCGATTTATCTAAGATGAATCCGATGAAAAATGCCTTTTTTAACATAGCTTTTTCGTCAAAATTGCCGATTTCGTTGCTTCTTTGAGCGAACGATCAAAAATAGGCGTAATCCCATCAAAAAAATATTCTCAACCCAAAAAACTTTGTGTAATACTTGTAACGCTACATGGAGATTAACTCAATCTAGAGGGTATTAATAATGAATCGTACTAAACTGGTACTGGGCGCGGTAATCCTGGGTTCTACTCTGCTGGCAGGTTGCTCCAGCAACGCTAAAATCGATCAGCTGTCTTCTGACGTTCAGACTCTGAACGCTAAAGTTGACCAGCTGAGCAACGACGTGAACGCAATGCGTTCCGACGTTCAGGCTGCTAAAGACGACGCAGCTCGCGCTAACCAGCGTCTGGACAACCAGGCTACTAAATACCGTAAGTAATAGTACCTGTTAATAAAATGGCGCACATTGTGCGCCATTTTTTTTGCCTTCGTCAAACCGCTACTGAAGCGCTCTCTCTCCCTCGCCTTCCGTCACCGCCGCTGAGACACGACTGTTCTGAACCGACAGGACAGAATTGCTGGCTGACGAACCATTGGCTGCTGAAACGGCAACCGGGATCCCGGCTCTGCGCGCCAGAGCTTTGTCGATTAGCGTTTTATCGCTACCTGATTCCGCTGCGAAGGCGGTAAACGCCGCCGAGTGCGTGAACGGCACCGTCTGTGGGTTTTCGCCCTCAGCCTGCGCCAGCGGCCTGTGCACCTCGATATAACGTTTGCCGTCCGGCTCGACGGAGAACTTAACCGGCTCATTGATAATCTGCACCCGCGTGCCGACGCGCACTCGTTCAAACAACGCTTTGATATCCGGCGCGTTCATTCGCATACAGCCCGAACTGACCCGCAGCCCTACGCTGTCCGGCGCGCTGGTGCCATGAATAAGATATTCCCCATTCCCGATGCCCAGACGCAGCGCAAAGCGCCCCAGCGGGTTATTTGGCCCTGCGGGTACCACAGGCGGCAGTTTAATGCCCTGCGCCAGTGAGCGCGCTCTGATGCCCGCTGTAGGGGTCCAGGTAGGGTTAGGGATTTTCTGACTCACACGGGTGGTGCTGACCGGTGTTTCCAGCCCAAGCTGACCAATACCCAGCGGATAGACCTGCACGATATTTTCGCCAGGCGGATAGAAGTAAAGACGCAGCTCCGCCAGATTCACCACAATGCCCTCACGCTCGGTGTCCGGGAGCAGCATCTGGGAAGGAATGGTAATGACCGTTCCTGGCGCAGGGTTTACCGGTGCAATGGTATTATTGGTTTCAAGGATAAGCTGTGCGGCGGTATTAAACCGACGAGCGATAGCCTGGAGCTTATTGTCGCCTTCCTGAATGGTGTATGTCTGATTTTGCCCAATCAGGCGGCTGCCTGCGGGCGGTAAAGGATAATCAACCGCCCTGGCTGAATTAACAGCACTGAGCGAACCAAGGAGTAATAGAGTTATTAGAGACGCGCGCTTCATGCTGAGATTCCTTATTCACTGACCAAACGTCAGAAAGCTGAAAAACCAGCGAGGTGGAAACCACCCCGCGAAACAGAATGAATGCTGTTCTGTCAGTTTAGCTAAGGATTGTGGCTTTGGCGCGTATGGCGCGGATCATCGCTTCCAGTCCCTGGGAGCGGGACGGGGTGAGGTGTTGGGTTAAGGCCATTTTTTCAAACCACGGGCGAACGTCAAAGGCGAAAATATCCTGCGCCGACATCTGGTGATAAAGAATAAATACGACGGCAATAAGCCCCTTCACAATGGCCGCATCGCTGTCACCCTGTAAATCGATTACGCCATCATCCGTCTGCTGCATCTGGATCCAGACCTGGCTCTGGCAGCCCTGAATGATGTTGTCCGGGTTATGCGCCTCTTCGCTGAGCGGCGGCAGGCGCTGACCTAGCTCGATAATATAAAGGTATTTCTCTTCCCAGTTTGCGCAACGCCCAAAGTTACGCAGCAATTTATCTCTGTCCGGCAAATCTGCCATCTCACGCCTCTCCGTTAGCCAAGCAGCTGGTGAATACGTTTCAGTCCCGCCACCAGTCTGTCGACCTCTTCCGTTGTGTTGTACATCACCAGCGATGCGCGGCACATGGCCGGTACCTGATAATACGCCATCAGTGGCATCGCGCAGTGATGCCCGGTACGTACGGCGACGCCGTAATTATCCAGGAAACTGCCCACATCATAAGCGTGATGCTTGCCGAGGTTGAAGGCTATCACACCCAGACGGTCAGCAGGGCCATATGAGGTCAGATCCGGGACGCCGGCAAGCTCCTGCAAAGCATATTGCATCAGCAGCTGTTCGTACTCCTGAATCGCCGCCAGCCCCGTTTCAGAGACGTAGCTAATGGCCGCGCCCAGCCCGATGATCCCGCCTGTGTTTGGCGTGCCCGCCTCGAAGCGCCAGGGCGCCCGGGCGTAGGTTGTGCCTTCCGTCAGGCTGACGGTGGCAATCATTGACCCGCCCCCTTCCCACGGCGGCATGGCCTGGAGAATATCCTCCTTCACATACAGCACGCCGATGCCCGTCGGACCATACAGCTTGTGCCCGGAGAAGACGTAGAAATCGCAGTCCAGAGTCTGTACGTCAACCGCATGGTGCATCACCGCCTGGGCGCCATCAATCAACACTTTCGCACCGGCCTGATGGGCTTTGTCGACGATCAGCGCCACCGGATTTTCCGTCCCCAGCACGTTTGAAACGTGGGTCACCGCTACCAGCCGCGTTCTGTCGTCAAGCAGGGCGTCCAGCTGTTCAAGCTGAAGCGTACCGTCTTCGTTTAGCGGGATCACCCGCAGTTGCGCCCCCATACGCTCACAGAGCATCTGCCAGGGCACGATGTTAGCGTGGTGCTCCATCTGGGTGATGATGATGTTATCCCCCGCGTGCACCTGCGCATTGCCCCAGCTGTTAGCCACCAGGTTGATCCCTTCGGTGGTGCCACGCACGAACACCAGCTCTTCCGGCGAACGCGCGTTGAGAAACGCCGCAACCTGCGTGCGCACGTTTTCCATGCGCTGGGTCGCCTCGGCGCTCAGAGTGTGGATCCCGCGATGGACCGCCGCATAACCGTGGCGGTAAAACTCGGCTTCCGCATCCACCACCTGATTCGGTTTTTGCGCGCTGGCCGCACTGTCGAGATAGGCCAGCGGCAGACCGTTCACTTCACGGGTCAGTACCGGAAAATCTGCCCGGATTTTCTCTACGGGAAATGTCATGCTTCGCCTCCAGGCAGCCGCTGACCGATACGGGCCAGCACCTGCTGTTTAAGTCCGCCATCGGGCAGCGCTTCCGTCAGCTCAGCCGCAAAGGCGTAAATAATCATCTTTTGCGCGGCCTGCTGGTCTATTCCGCGAGAGCGCAGGTAGAACATCTGCTCATCGTCAATACGTCCGACCGTTGCGCCGTGGCTGCATTTCACGTCGTCCGCATAAATTTCCAGCTGTGGTTTGGTGTCCACCTCTGCCAGACGTCCCAGCAAAAGGTTGTTGTTGGTCATCTGCCCGTCAGTTTTGATGGCGTGCTGCGCCACATTGATCAGGCCGTTAAACACCGCACGTCCTTTGTCGCTGACGATGGTTTTGTGCAGCTGACGGCTGTTGCAGTAGCCTTTGTTATGCTCAAGCCAGGTGCGCGTGTCGCATACTTCTGACTTCACCGGCATTGCCAGGCTGTTAATACGCAGCGTAGTGTTCTCACCGTTCAGCTGGGTGCTGGTATTGTGGCGCAGCACCGCGCCGCCAAGCAGGAAGCTGTGGCTGTACGCCGCGGCATCCTGGCCCAGCAGAATATCGTTGTGGGCGAAGTGGTGACTGAGCGGATTCTCAAACGCCAGCTTGATATGGTGCAGCTGGGCGTTGGCCGCCACGTTCATCGTCAGACGCGAGCCGGTAAAATGGCGGGTGTCGTTCAGACTAACGTAATGCTCAATTACCGTCGCTTCTGCCCCTTCTGCCAGCTCGAGATGGTGGCGATAGTGGGCGGTGTTGATCTCGCCGCCCTCAACACCCTGGGTGATATGCATCAGCAGCAGCGGTTTCGCCGGGCGCTGGTTACGCTTAACGTGAATATGGGTGACAGACTGAGACAGGCTCTCTGTGAGGTGCAGAAAGACGTCAGGCTGGAACGGAGCACTCAACGACTGGCGCTCGTCGTTAATGGCGATATCGAACCCGCTCTCCTGTACGCTGTCGCTGAGTTCCTCACGAAACTGCCCGTCTACAAACACCAGACGCACGGCATCCACGCTCAGCGCCAGCACATCGCGCTGACCGGGGCTAACCTGCGCCAGACGGGTGACAAACTCGCCGTTCAGCAGGCCGTCCAGCGGGGTATATTTCCAGTTCTCATGCTTACGCGTCGGTAAACCGAGACGCAGCATCTGCTGGAGATGGTGCTGAGCCTGTTCAGAGCGCGCTCCACCCTGCGCTTCAAACAGCCGGTGCCACTGCTGGAGTGCATTACTGCTGTTCGGTAAGCCAGCCATAACCCTGCTCCTCCAGTTGTTTAACCAGCGTAAAGTCACCGGATTTCACAATGCGCCCCTGATAAAGCACGTGGACATAGTCCGGTTTGATGTAGTCCAGAATACGCTGGTAGTGAGTCACGATAATAAATGAGCGGTTACCATCACGCAGAGAGTTTACGCCGTCGGCAACGATCTTCAGGGCATCAATATCCAGCCCTGAATCGGTTTCATCGAGAATGCACAGCTCCGGCTCAAGAACCGCCATTTGCAGAATATCGTTACGTTTTTTCTCACCGCCAGAAAAACCCACGTTCACCGAGCGGGTGAGCAGATCTTCGGGCATTTTCAGCAGCTTGATTTTCTCTTCCATCAGATCCTGGAAGTCAAAGCGATCCAGCGCCTCAAGCCCGCGATACTTGCGCACCGCGTTCAGCGCGGTTTGCAGGAAGAACTGGTTGCTGACGCCCGGGATTTCCACCGGATACTGGAAGGCCATAAAGATGCCCTCACCGGCACGCTCTTCAGGCGACATCTCCAGCAGATCCTTGCCGTTAAACTCAACGGAGCCGCTGGTGACCTCATAATCTTCGCGTCCTGCCAGCGTCGCTGAAAGCGTACTTTTCCCGGAGCCGTTTGGCCCCATGATGGCGTGAACTTCACCCGGTTTAACGTCAAAATTGAGCCCACGAAGGATCTCTTTCTCTTCCACGCTAACCTGTAAATCTTTAATGCTTAACATGTGCTTTCCTTAACCGACGCTGTGTTCAAGACTAATGGCGAGAAGTTTCTGGGCTTCAACGGCAAATTCCAGCGGCAGTTCAGAGAACACGTCCTTACAGAAGCCGTTAACAATCATTGAAATCGCATCTTCTTCACTGATCCCGCGTTGCAGGCAGTAGAACAGCTGATCTTCACCAATACGTGACGTAGTCGCCTCATGCTCGAGCTGGGCGCTGTTATTGCGGCATTCGACATAGGGGAAGGTATGCGCCCCGCAGTCCGCACCAATCAGCATGGAGTCGCACTGGGTAAAGTTACGTGCGTTGGTGGCTGTCGGCATGATTTTCACCAGCCCGCGATAGCTGTTCTGGCTGTGACCGGCAGAGATCCCTTTGGAGATGATGGTCGATTTGGTGTTTTTACCGATGTGGATCATCTTGGTGCCGGTATCGGCCTGCTGATGACCGCTGGTCAGTGCCACGGAGTAAAACTCACCGATGGAGTTGTCGCCGCGCAGAATACAGCTCGGGTATTTCCAGGTAATGGCGGAGCCGGTTTCTGACTGCGTCCAGGACATCTTACTGTTTTCACCTTCGCACAGCGCACGCTTGGTGACGAAGTTCAGAATACCACCGGTGTTGCCATCGCCCGGGAACCAGTTCTGTACCGTAGAGTATTTCACTTCCGCGTCTTTATGGATGATCACCTCTACCACCGCCGCGTGCAGCTGGTAGCTGTCGCGCACCGGCGCCGAACAGCCTTCGATATAGCTGACGTAGCTGCCTTCATCGGCCACCAGGATGGTGCGTTCAAACTGGCCGGTTTTTTCCGCGTTGATGCGGAAATAGGTCGAGAGCTCCATCGGGCAGCGCACACCTTTAGGCACGTAGATAAAGGTGCCGTCTGACGCCACCGCCGCATTCAGTGCCGCGAAGAAGTTATCGTTACTGGGTACCACGGTGCCAATGTACTTTTTCACCAGCTCCGGGTGATCGTGAATGGCTTCCCCAAAGGAGCAGAAAATTATCCCCTGCTCCGCCAGCTTTTCACGGTAGGTGGTTGCCACCGAGACGGAGTCAAAAATGGCGTCCACCGCCACCTCTTTACCTTCGCGCACGGGCACGCCGAGCTGATTGAAGGCCTCTTCCACCTCTTTACTCAGGAAGCTGTTCTCGGCACCGGTTTGCTGTACCGCGCCGGGCTGCGAGGCACAGGTATCATCGCAGCTGCCGCATGAGGGCGCGGAGTAATAGCTGTAATCCTGATAGTTCAGCTTATCGTAATGCGCTTTCAGCCAGTGGGGTTCTTCCATCTCCAGCCACGCGCGGAATGCGCTCAGGCGAAACTCCAGCATCCACTCCGGCTCGTTACGTTTGGCCGAAATAGCGCGTACGACCTCTTCGTTGATGCCTTTCGCCAGCTCGTCAGTTTGCAGCTGCGTGAAGAAACCCTCTTTATAGTTGAGGTGTCCGCCGCTCCAGGTGTTTACATCACTCGTTGCTTCAGTATTACGAGACATAGTACCGCCTATACCCCAAAGCTTTCGCCGCAGCCGCATTCGTTCTGGGCTTTCGGGTTATGAAATTTGAATAACTGGTTTAATCCTTCCCGAACGTAGTCGACTTCGGTTCCATCGATAAACGGCATAGCCTGTAGCGCGACGTATAACTTTGCACCGTCGGTTTCAAAGACCAGATCGTCCTTTTTGGGTTCGGTTACGGTATCCAGCACGTAGCCAAATCCCGCGCAGCCCGTCTGCTTAACGCCTAAGCGTACGCCGAGGATGTCGGGATTTTTTGCCACCAGCTCATGAATATGCGCCGCCGCCGCGGGCGTCAGCGTTAAGCCACGCCAGGCAAAATCGGCCGGATTGAAGGTTTCTGAATGCAGTTCCATAGGTCCACCTCATCTGATAAGCCACCAGGGCATAACACCATGTTAGTGATAACGATTATCACTTCAACCCCCTGCGAGCAGGGGCTTTGGGCTAAACCGCCCTTTTTGGCTACTTTCATTAAGCATAGACCCTGTGACGGGATGCGGATGGGAGGGTTAGTTTTGTTCAATACATTGATAAATAATGCATTTCATAAGAAAGGCGGTAAGGTGGCGGGCAATAATAAAAATTGTATTGAAAATACCTATTTTTAAGATAGCTATCTTCCAATAAGAAAGCGGACTCTAAAAGACAAAAAGGCCCTGACGGACCCCTTAACATCAGTGATGGAACGAGACGGCGAAACCCTGTTCACGCCAGTGGTCGAGCTGCTCCTGTTGACGAGGCGTAGGTGCTTTACCGGTCCAGACGAAAATTTTTTGTCCAGGGAAAAGTTCCGGACGTGGAGAATCAATCGGTTCAGCCAGCACGTCGATATGCCAGCCCTTGTAGGCAAGACGGGCCGCTTCCAGCCACAAATGCGTACGGTCATCGCACTCCCATCCAACCAGTAGCGCATCTTTACCTGCTTTTTTTCGTGATTCAACCAGGCTAGTAACGGCAAACTCAATCAGGACACCGTCGAGCAGGCTCGCCATATGACGCACCGTATTCTGATCCTGATTCATTCGCTGACGCACAGGGGTGATGATGTTATCTATCAGAACATCCATCGCATGGTCGCGGCGGAACTCACTGATTTTGGCGCGCAGTTTTGCCGGATTGGCATAGCGCAGAACGGTTAACATCTCTTCCTGAAACGATGCCCAGTTCCCATGCGTCATCACTTCTGTATTTTCAAGAAGCGCTTTTACTTTACCGACCGAAACACCCGTTTTCATCAGGCGTTTGATCTCTTCGATACGCAGGATATCTTCATCGTCAAACTGACGATGACCCCCTTCACTTCGCTGCGGCTTCAACAATCCATAACGGCGCTGCCAGGCACGCAGCGTAACGGGGTTGATACCGCATCGTTCGGCCACTTCGCCGATACTGTAATAGGCCATTAACTCCCTCACGCACAATACTTCCATACCTAACCAAACCAACCTTATCAGATTGTACAAATCATTTGTATAACTAACTCCTCGTTATGAGACAAGTGAATGGCTCAAAGAACCCCTCACTCGTTAATGTATTGTTGTATAAATTTAGCCGTACGTACAGGTCACTATTAAGAGTTACGTACAGGTTTTTATAAATCGTACTTTTTCTCGGGCCAGGCAATCGCCGGAATGCCCCCCAGACGCGGGCTGGCAAAAAGGTGGCCCTGGAACTGAGAAATCCCGGCTGATTCCAGCCACATCCACTCTTCAGCCAGCTCTACACCTACCGCACAGAACAGGATTTCCAGGGACGCACAGCATTTAATGATCGACTGAATGATCGCCTGACGCGGGCCGCTCTTGTGCACGTTGGCAATCAAATCACGGTTGATCTTGATTCTGTCCGGCTGAAACTGGGCCAGCAGTTGCAGACCGGCGAATCCCGCGCCAAAGTGATCGATGGCCACGCTGATCCCGGCGCTTTTAAGCTGTCTGACCGCGCTGGTGAACTCTTCGAAGCGCGAGATGGCCTCGCTCTCGGTGAACTCGACTACAATTTGCTCCGGCACAAAACCGTTCGCCTCAATTGCCGTCAGTAAAAAATCGACGGCGCCAGGAACATTGACCAGCGTCATCGGCAGCAGATTAATGGACAACGTTTGAGTCTGTAGGCCCAGCGCGCTGGCCATCGACAAAGCCACCTGTTTACTCTTCAGATCCGATTCGTACAGCGCCTCACGCGACAGGTGGGCAAAATAGCTTTCCGGGGACTCACCGGACGGCGTGCGGATCAGGGCTTCCCAGGAAACTACCTGCTGCATAAACGGATCGACGATAGGTTGAAACGCGAAACTACAGTCCGCGCCCTTTGCCACTACTGTCGGCTGGGAGGATAACGGCGTATTTTCGGTGACAAACTCCCAGGCGTCAGCCGGAGGCAGCTCAAAGTAGTTGGCTTTTTCAGTGGCCTCAACGAAGGTGCGGAAAAATTGCAGGGCGCGATCGTTATAGGTCAGCTGATAGCGCGTTGTGCCTTTATCGAGTACCTGTTGCAGCACTTCGTCGGTATCGTACTGACGAAGGTCAAAGAGCTCCATACCCACGTTGCCAAAACGTCTTGAAGGCCCGTGATCGCTTAACAATTCGACCACGTTGTGATGCCGTGGGTCACGGCAGATGAGCTCATAGATCTCCTTAACGTTATCAGCGGGCCCTTCAAGTAACTGAAAAAAGTGTGTGCCGTTAAACAGCAAAATCCCCGTCACATCGAACTGGCGATTTCTACAATTTGCAGCAGCGACCATGTCTTCCAGCGCTTTCACTGGAACGTCCTCGCAGATATGACTGCGGTAAATGATGGTTGTGAGCATGCTAATCCTGAAGATTGAGGGGGTGACCACGAAAACACGTGGGGAAAACTCTGTTATAGCACATTAATTGCCCAACAAATAATTTACATCTCAACGATTTACACGGCTTTTTTGCGTCATTTACGGGCTTGTACAACTCTGCGACGCCGCTTCGGATTGTACAATATATCTTGTGAATACCGCAGTAAATCGTATAAGAATAAGCATCTGATAAATAATGATTTTATAAAATATATTATAAAATATTTAAAAAATTGTACATTTTAAATGTACAGATTTGAAAATTATGTATACCTTAAATGTAACGTTACTGATTACGAAAATTTACAGGAGCGAAACATGCAGCAGAACGGACACCTCGCAGACTCGGCAACAGCGATTGCGCAGTATTTCGAAAAAGCCGCGCTTCCAACCCAACAGGAAACATTGGGTCAGGTTGTTGTTGAAATCCTTAGCGATGGGCGGAATCTGAATCGCAAATCGCTCTGCACAAAACTGTTGAGTCGCCTTGAAAGGGCCAATGGTCCGGAAGAGGAACATCATTATCACCTGCTTCTTGGTCTGCTCTTCGAACGTTAATGTTATGAACAGCAGTGATGCGGACCGACTGATCGACCAGCTTATTGGAGAAGCCGCTCTTTCACTTTTGAAGGAGCGCGGTCCCGTGACGACCGAGGGATTGGTTCAGCGTCTGCGTAACATGCAAGCCTGTGAGACGGATCCCCAGCGGCGGGAGACATTAGCGAGGGTGATAGCTGAAATCAGCACAGGCACTGTCGCTTTTAAAGGTCGCAGAACCGCACAAGGACGAATACAGAGAGAGGGATCTCTCAAAAATAATCGAGACAATGTAGTGCCGTTATTTGGAAATGGAAAACCGTCCGATCCCAAAAAGATGCATTGACTACAACTTTACAGCAACGGTGAGAACAAATGAGACAAAATATTCAGCTTCAACCCGAATACCACTCCGCCTTTTTAGATAGCGCGTTGTCGGAGTATTTCCGTCACGCAGGCGATCGCTTTGCTGAAGAGTCTGCCATTTTTTCGACTGCGGTTCGTTGTGTTCTCGCTTCTGAAGGTCATCTGACCAACAAAGCGATCATTCTCTGGCTGATCCAGACGCTGGAAACCACCGACGATGTCGTTAAGGCGGATGTGATCCGCAAGACGCTGGAAATTGTTGTCGGTTATACTATGGACGATCTTTAATTTTCTCTCTTTGTCCCTGATTCCATATCCTGAAGGCTCGCAGAGCGAGCCTCTTATCCGTAATGCTCTAGCCAATAAGCAGCAGACAAGACAAATCGTCGCCGCCGTTGATTTTATCAATCGCGTTATCCAGTCGCGCATCAATGCTTGAGTTATGCATCGTCTTTTCTGAGAAACCTGCGATAGTTTTCATTAGGGTATGCGGATGAATCTCTTCCTGACTCGCCTTCACGCTCAGGAATATTTTCAGATAGAAAAAATCCAGAACAATGCGATAAAACTGACGCAGGATGGTGGCACGCGTATTGCCAGGGAAGTAACTGCTATATAATTTGTATAAAAGGTAGTTCCGTAAAACATGCGGTTCGGATAAACAGCTATCTTCACAAAGCGAATGCCATTGCTGAGTGAGGGCGTCAAATTTTTTATCCAGTTCCAAAGGGTCATGATGCTGATTGAAATCCAGATAGTCCGCAATAGCTCTATGTCCACTTAGAATGATTTCTTCCCTCGCAGAAAAGCGAGCAACAGTAGACCCCATGACAGATAACGCCAGATACTTCATGGCGTTTGAACGACCTATATTAGTTGTCTTTAACAGAGAATGACCATTTCTCAGATCGGCCATCAGCATTTCATAATAGTCTTCTACCTGGTTAAGCTTATTATGCAGATCAAAATCAACATGTTGCAGGCATACAATAAAATGAGCCAACGCCATCAAGTTTTCTTCAACGTTACGTGACGGAGACCGAATGATATTCCAGGCAAACAGGTGGATAACCCGATCGACTTCAGACATAGACTGACGACGACCTATAAGGTTGGTTTTGTATACTGCCCGTAACGATTCCTCCTCCTGGAGGAGCATGGCATCAGGGTCGAAAAGCACTAACCTGGCCACCTCCGGGCATGAAAGCGTCATTGTATGCCGGGTTTCTTCTTCGTAACGCGTTGAACCGCGCGGATAGGTGCTACAGGTATGGGACAGCGCGCTTTCACCTAACTCGCGATGTATCAGGCAAAGTTTATCTTCGTCGATAAATGGACAATTGCCTTCCTCATTTAACTTCACTCTTGAGTAACTGTTTTTCCCCTTCTGCAGTGGAATAAGGTTCTCTTTTGCAAGACGAGAGATTTCCGTATTCGTTGAGGAAATATACTTCCCATGTGTTTTCTTATCGATGGAAATAGTCCATCCACGACAACAGGACATTAAGCACTCCGGCCCAACACACTGAAAATTTCTCACGAAAATCGGCTTGATGGTTTTATGAATTTGCATAGCGAATTAATCTTCATCTAAAGCAAATGAAAATACCATTGTTCTGCCCACATTCGATAGCCACATAACTCAGCAAAAGCGTAGGCTATTCGGAAATTACCCCATCAGGCCTGGTTATTTTCAAGGTAATCGCGAAGCAGGTTCGGACGGCTCTTTTTCTCCATCAGCCTTCTCAATAGTACGATCAGCTCGTAATCGCTTCGCAGATTAAATTTTTGCATCAGCATATATTTATGGGTAAAGACCGTTTTCTGGCTCATCTCCAGCGTCTGAGCGGTCTGCACTACCGACAGCCCTCGGTAAAAATTGACCAGAATACGAATTTGTTGCCGGGATAACCCTTTATGCTGGCAGTCGAAGCAGTTATGTTTAGTCCATGTGTAACCCGGTAATTGCGTCCTGAACCACGCGATAAACAGTACGCCACTGATACGATCAAGCGATGCACGGCGAGGGAGAAAAATAATGTCCTGAAAGCAGGAGGGCAACGCCGAAAAGCGCAGTTCATCGTCGACAAACCCTAGCACAATCCCTTTTTGCCGGGCGAGTAACTCGGGAAAACAGGTCAGTGTTTCACCCTGGCATAATGACAGGACAATAATATCGGCCTGACTGACGTTTTCATGGGTCAGCGCCAGGTTAAATGTGATGGCACGATGAAAGTTATGTTTAAAAAAATCCTCGAAAAATTCATGTAGCCCAGCCTGAAAAAATAGATCGGTTTCCTGAAACAGAATATTTAACATAGCTCATACCAACGTCTTTAAAAAAGGCATATCACCGGCGCTCAGTTGTACTGCATCGTCATCACCACAACTGCACTGATGCTTCCCGGCGTGACGCCACCCGTCACGGATTTAACCGAGGCCTGCATAGCCATTGTCGCGGTTCTGTCGGCACCAATAGTTTGAGTCATGCCAGAGCCTGTTCCTTTAAGCGTACCCGTTTGGGCATCGCGCATGGCTATCGCCACGTGCATGGCCGAACCGCTGTTCATAAAATAGTCCGCGCCCGCCGCGGGATCGGGGCTGCCGGTAAAAGAGACGGTCACACTTTGCGTTCCCGTTGGGCACTGGGTGAACAGCAGACTAAATGGCACCGGATCCGATGTTGAGCCCGGCGTCGCCATATTGGTTGCCTGAATATTGCCCAGATTGACATCGAGGCTGTTACTCCCGCCATTAAATATGCACGGCGACGCAACGATATTTCCCGTCACACCGATGTTGACGCTATCAGCGGTGAAAGCCTTCCCGCTGAGTAAAGCCAGTAACAGCAGTGTCCCGTATATTATTTTCATCTTCGTACCTGCTACTGATAGGTCAAATTAAGGGTGGCGGAGGCATTTGCTGAACCTGACTCCACGCGGTTCAACGTCTGGTAATATCGGGCCGTTAACGGCAATGTCTCTTGCCCGCCGGCAGACTGCCGCAAGAATAGTCGGCTGTTCATCACCAGCGGCACACCGTTATAGATAAGCTGCACCCCAACCCCTTTTGCGGTGCCGGCATTCCCCTGCCCGGTTAAGGCCATCACGCTGGTATTGGCGCTGTCCGGATTCTGTATTCCACTGAGCGAGACCGTAATATTGGTTCCGGCGGCGCAGGTTAAGCCCAGGTTTTGCGTGTTCTGTGCTCCCGCTGGCGTGGTGCCCACCACGGTGCCGAACGCCGAGGCGGGGATATCCCCGATCGGAAACGTCAGCTGTGACGTATTCACCGTGCACGCCATGGCATTAATGGTTCCGGCGGTGAGCTGCGTGGTCAGGCCGTCACGATAGATGCCGTCGCTCCCCTGAAGCGTCACGACGCCGATCGCCCCCGGGGTTAACGCCCCCGATGAGACCGGGCCAGTCACCACCAGCTCAATCCTCCCGCCATACCAGTCGACATAGGAGGTCTGCGCATTGTACGAGAACGTATTGCTCGGGTTTTCAAAATAGGCGTTGGAGGAAAAGCGTATGCCTATCCCGCTGACGTTAGTGTTGTACACATGATTGCCGTAGCTGCTCAACGTGGCGCTGTTGTAGCGCATGCTGAATCCCAGCATCAGCGGATTAGCACATCCAGTAAGATAGGAACCGGTGGCTGTCGCCGCGCCGGAAAAGACCACCGTACCGACAGGCGCATCACGCTGCACGTTAATCGTCCCCACGGACAGGGTTGACAGCTGCGGCGTGATGGTGGTGCACGTACCGGCACGGGCGAGGTTTCCCGCCGCGAGCAAACAGAGAAGCAAAATCACGATAAGCCATTTCATGTTAACGTTCCTGACGGCAGGAGGCGCGCATGTCAGCGATCCCACCGAATGTTGAGTATGTCGGCAGGCTGAAATCAGCGCGGCATTGCTGGCTGGGCTGACTCCCCCATGTTGCGACTAACGTCCCCTCCTCGCGCATACCGGTTAAATAAACCTGGCCGCGATCGCCCACAATAAAACTGCTGCTCTCATCACCGACAAGGGTGACCACCGCCCCAAACGGAACGGCGCGTTCGTTGTCGGTCAAGGTCATCAGTACCCGGCGACCTGACTTCGGCAAATAATCGGCTCTCACCACCGCTCCCCGCGTCGGCGTCACCGTGCGGGTGTTGATCTCCAGTTCGACATCCTCCGGCATATTTTCCGGATCGAGAGTGAGATCGTTTTTTCGGTAGACCGAAAGGTTGCTCACGACCGTATAACCGCGAACATCTGTCCGTACACCGGGCTGATTGCGGATATCCACGCCGTGGGCGCCAGGCGCTTTAATTAAGGCGTTGGTCTCCCCCAGCGGCTGAGAAAGCGTGATGCCATCAGCATGGGCGAGAATGCCGCCTTGTAGCCCGTAATTCAGGCGTTCACTGTTTTTGTCATAACCATACCCCGCCGTGGCTTCGCCATAGGTGCCTCTGTAGTCCGCGTTAACGCTGCCGGTATAGCCCACGCCCTCTGTGCCGTATCCCTGCTGCACGTTCCAGTTCAGGGCTCGGTTTTCGAGAGCCACCCCGTTCAGACCGATGCTGTGTGTCATCCCGTTATTCCTGCTGGCGTTCATGCCATAGTTCGCCCATGTCTGCGGCAAAAATTTATCCAGCGGAATGCTGATGTTGAACGCCAGAAGCTGGTCGTGGTCAGCGTTTTTTTGGTTGTCGTGGGTTTCTGACGCTGAGCGGACATTTTTGCTGTAGGTCCATGTCAGGCCATAGCTGATGTTGTGCCAGTAGTTGCTATAGCCGACGCTCCACGAAGCCATCGACTTACCGTCATTCCAGTAATCTTCCTGCGCCGCACTGAGGGTAAGCGCGCCCAGGTTGTCCCCCAGCGTCTGGCTCATCGTCAGCTCGGCACGGTTACGTCGCCTGTCCTGAAGCGCGCTGCTGTCGCCGTACGAATCGAGGACCTCCTGCATCCCGTAATAGCCGCGGGTCGAGTAGCGATACCCGGCAATCGAAAAGTTCGTCCCGGTATTAATAAAATTCTTGCTGTATCGGGCCCGCCACGACTGACCGCTTGTTTTCGCGGCATGCTCCGGCGTTGACCAGCCCTGGGTGAGGTCTGCGGATATCGCCCCGAAATCGCCCATGTTCTTGCCCACCCCCAGAGCCGCCGACTGGTACTTATCTGCCCCCTGAACGCCTCCATAGAGCGTGAGGCCGTAAGGGAGGCCGTAGATTCCGGTCAGTTGCCCGAAGGGGGTTTTCTCCACGCTACGGTTATACGATCGATACTGCCCGGCGGTAAGGGCATATTTCAGGCGCCCCTCCCGTTGCAGGACCGGCAGCGAAGCGTACGGCAGGGTGAAATGTTGCTCACTGCCATCAGCTTCGACGATCGTGACATCAAGATCGCCCGCGCCGCCGGTGGGATACATATCCGCGATCTCAAACGCGCCCGGCGCCACATAGCTTTGGTAGATTTGATAGCCATTCTGACGCACCACGACCTGCGCGTTAGTTCGCGCAATACCGCGCACCACCGGCGCATAGCCTTTCAGGGAATCCGGTATCATATCGTCGTCGGACGCCAGCTGGACGCCGCGAAAAGGCATGCTGTCAAAGACATCGGCAGGGGCGGAACTGTCTCCGAGCGTAAGCTGGGCTTGCAGGGGAATAATCGCGCGCTGCATCAAGGTATAGACATTGTCCCACTTATCCTGGCCGGACGCATCGCGGGACCAGGTGGTGTAGTTGCGTAACCGCCAGGGACCGACGTTGATCCCCGGTCGCAGGTTTGCATACTGACTGTCGCTGCGGGTGCCTGCCCCGCTTCTTGCCCGGCTGTTCGCGCCGCTCAGGCTGTAGTTGAGCATAGCCGCGGTAATGCCTTCATCCCACATCTCCGGCGGAACGTAACCTCTCGCTGGCAGATCTATGGCCGCCTGTGGGATGCTGATTGCCAGACGCTGGGCGCCAAACTGGAAGTCCGCGCTGGCCTGTGGAATCGCCTTGAGATCGGCGCATTCTCCTTGCCCGGCGTCGAGCTGCGGGAAAAGCGCCGTTTTCACGCCCCACGCTTTTAACTGCCTGATACTCAGGCACGGCTGCAACGTTTCACTGCCGTTAGCATCCTTCACTGCCATGAAACGAATATCCCGCGTTTCCAGCAGCCGCTCGTCAAGAATAATATCCACGTGGTACGTCCCGGGCGCCTGCGAGCCGGATTCAAAGGCAGATAAATCCGCTTTTCCCATTCCGGGATTATCCAGTTCTACCAGTTCCGTATTAAACGTCTCACTGGCCCACAGTGTGGGAGAGAAACCCGCAAGCGCGAGGGCAATGAATATTGCCAGGCGCGCAGGCTGCACTGTATTAAATGCCGTTGTCATGACGAGCACCCGATTAATGCAAAGGGATCACAAACTGGCCCGGTGTAATTCGCCAGGATTGCCATAATCGTTAATGACTTTAAACGTCAGCGTATTGCCATTGGTCCCATTCGGTAACGGGAAACGAACTGAGCCTGAAGGCATTACGTACGTGACATCGTCAAGTTTTTTACCCCCGACTGTTATTTCATTGAAATTGATAACGTACGGCGTAGGGTTATTTACCTGCAGAGCATTTCCCGCACGATGCCAGGTTAATTTGTTGGTTTGTTCCTCAGGGGTAGACGCACGAAGGCTCTCTGGCCGATAAATAAGTTTAATCCGCGTTTTGACGGCAATTTGCAGCGAGTTCATCTGCTTTGAGGCTGATGGAATAGCTTTAATGTTCAGCCAGAATAAACTCTCCTGCCCCTGAGGCAGCGAGCCTGTCATGACAATACGCTCAAGGTTTTTTTGCCCGCCATCCAGCCGATACAGCGGAGGCGTAATAATAAAAGGCGCTTTACCGGATTGCCCATCCTGAACATCAATCCACGACTGGATTAAATAAGGAACGTCATCAGGATTGGTGATACTTATTGACGCTTCTTTTTTTGCCCCATCGAAAATAATGCGGGTGCCGCCAATAACTACTCCAGCACTGGCGGATGTTAACGTCAGCGATAACAGCGCCATCGCCAGGCCAGTTGTCGTTATAAAACGCATTTCAATACCTCATAAAACAAGGGGCCGGGAAGCCCCCTGCTAATTACTGCCAATGACTTAGTTGTAAACCACTGAGAAGTTCGCGACCGAGTTAGCCGGGCCCGCGGTCGCGGACGCTGCGGTGGAGATATACTGCGCGTAGAAGTTCAGTGTATTATCAGCCGTACTGCTGAGCGCGTAGGTATAGCTGTTGCTGCCGTACAGCGGCAGATCGGCTTTATCTGCAGTCATCAGGTTAATCGCTACCCCTGTGGCCGCCCCCGCCACGGACGTATCAATCGCCAGCAGGCTGGCGTTGGTTAAATCCGGCGTACCGTCAAAACGGACTTTTGCATTAGTGACCGTCACAGGACAGTTTTTCAAAATAATATTAAACTGCGTCGCAGCCGTTCTGGCTCCCGCCGTCGGGAATTCCGTTTTATAATAATCGCCCAATACCACCACCTGGTTCTGAGATGCCACATCTACGTCGCAGGCAGAATCCAGAATATTTCCGTTAAAATTAACGGTACCTGCCGCTGCAAATGCATTGGTCATGGTGAGTACAGAACCTGCCGCTAACATTGCCATCATCAATTTTTTATTCATAATTCTCTTTCCTGTATTACTTTATTTATTACCGATATTCAGTTGCAGAAATAAAACCCCTTTCGACGAATCAAAATTTATACAACTCTTTTTCTACGCACAATCGATTTTAGGGTCTAGCTGTAGACTCTCTTTTAACAAAAACAAAACAAATTACTTTGGAAATATCTTAACAATAAAGTCCCCGGTCTACTTTTAGACCTAAGTCAAAAATGTTTCAAATTCAACTAATTAACACTAATTAATAGGCAAGTCTATAATTAGACTCGACGAAAATATTCCCTGACTAACTGTTTTTTAAGATAATTCTTTATGTCGATCAAAAAATGATCGCATCAGTGTATGAGGCCTCTTATGAACATCCGTATTGCGCCCGTTTCAGGCAATGAAATAACAACAGTGCTTGGCGCTAAGCCTCTTAAGCACATTGAAAAAATAATCGATAATGTTTTGCCGCATACGGAAAGATGCATCATGGCTAAAGGTGAAGTCATCCATTATTATTCCGGTGATATCCGCCAGTGCTTTTTACTGTTACATGGCAGCGTGGCATTGCATCGCCGAGGTGACGGTATCGTCTTAAATTCCGAATCCGCACCTTTTATACTCGGCGTGAGCAGCCAGTTTTCTTCTGAGCACCTCTACGTCAGAGCGCTGGAAACTTCAGAGGTGGCTAGCGTTACACTGGAGCGTTTTAATCACGTAGTCGCACAACAGAATTTATGGGAGTCCTTCTCGAACCTGCTGATCTATACCGCATCGCGCGTTTACGAACATTGTGCCCAGATATCGCAGATGTCGGCTTACGACATTATCCGCTTTCAGCTGGTAGAACTGATGCAGGAGCCGGAAGCCATAAGACAGAGCATTACCGCCGCAGCCTATATCAAAAGCCGCACCTATCTTTCACGCAGCGGCATTATGCGGATCCTGGCGGAGTTGCGGACGGGGAAATACATCACTATGGAGCGCGGCGTGCTAATCGAGATCCATCACTTACCCCGCAAGTACTGAGGTTGTTTTTATCTCTGGAGAAGGTGGAAAATAAGAGCGACACTATAGAAAGTACAGTCTCTTTCCAGGTTAACGCTATGTCTTCTGACAAACCATCGCATCGCGGCTCTCCCTATGCCCAGGAACTGATTTCCCACTTACAGCCGCACTGCACCACGCATAAAACCGATCCCGGTGAGCAACTTGATCTCCAGGTTAACGGGCAGAGTATGTGTTATTTAATTCTCGAGGGCACAATCGCGATATACAGAAGAAGCGACGACATGATGCTTACCACCGCGCGCAGTCCCGCCCTGTTTGGCCTCGCTAATCTGACGGACATATATTTTAACGATTATCTCAAAACGGTGACGCCATGCCTGATCGGCGTGCTAGCAACCGATCGGGTGGCAGAAGTTATCAAAGAGAAGGCGTTATGGGGGCTGCTTTCTAATCATCTGATGTTTGTCTATAACCGCCTTTATCACAACGTCATGCCGAAAGGTGCGCCAACGGCTTACGAGATGATTCGTCAGCAGCTCATGATGCTGATGCAGGAAGATGACAACTACCGACGCAGCGTGACGGCGGAAAGGTACATCCGGGATAAAACCCGGCTTTCCCGCAGCGGCGTAATGCGGATCCTGGCTGACCTGAAAACGGGCGGGTTCATCGAAATGGAAGAAGGCCGGCTCATTAAAATTAACAAACTGCCTGCCAAATACTGAGTTTCAGACACAAAAAAGGCCGCGCGGGCGGCCTTTTCTTCACTGCTCAATGGACGTGAACGCCCAACCGCCAGGCAAAGTAGATCTCTTCTTTCAGCTCGTTTGAAGAGAGCGCCAGCAAATCCGTAAATTCCAGCTCAAGCTGTTTCAGCTTTTTCAGGTACTGCGCCGGAGACAGATTGCTTTTATCGCGACGTAAATATTCAATTGCCAGCTGTGTTGGGGTTATTTCAGTATCCATGATGTCCTCGCTTATGTTCAAAACGTGACCAGTATATCACAATCAGGCGGCTAATTTTTGACCAAAAGCAAGACATTCGGAAACTTTACACAACGGCCGTCGTCAGTCTGGATGAACAACACAGGCGATCCTGCTCGTCCAGAATATCAATCTGCCACACCTGATGACGACTTCCGGCGTGCAGTGCGCGGCAAACACCGCGCACGCGCCCGCTGCGAACGGAGCGGATGTGGTTGGCATTGACCTCCAGCCCGACCACCTTCTGCTCCCCTTCCGTACACAGGTAACCTGCGACCGACCCCAGCGTTTCGGCCAGCACGACGGACGCGCCGCCGTGCAGCAGGCCAAACGGTTGATGAGTACGACTGTCTACTGGCATCGTCGCTTCAAGTTCATTATCGCCAATGCGCGTAAACTGGATATCCAGCAAACCGACCATGTTTTCCGCACCCATGGCATTTAAGGCCTGCAGAGTGACCGCACGTTTCCAGATCATCCGATAATCTCCAGTAAAGCCTGCAAGGGATGGCGAACGCCGTTACCTTCCACCCGTTTCACCTGGCTGCGGCAGGAGTAGCCCGTCGCCAGACAGCGGTTACGCGGCAGGCGCTGCATTGCCTGGTGCCACGACAGCTCGTAAATGCCGAGCGAGTTAGCGTGGTTTTTGACTTCATGACCGTAGGTTCCGGCCATACCGCAGCAGCCCACGCTGACGCTTTCCAGCTTCGCGCCAAAGCGCGCGAAGATAGAAGCCCATTGGGCAGGCGCCGTCGGCAGCGCGGTCACTTCGGTACAGTGCCCAAACAGGTACCAGGATTCTCCGCTGACCTCCTGAGGGGCCGTTTGCTTCAGCACCGCAGGCAGCCACTCATGCACCAGTAAGACCTGAAAATCACCACGCTTATCGCCGAGCGTCTGCTTATATTCATCCCGGTAACAGAGCACCAGCGCCGGATCGACGCCCACCATTGGCATATCGAGCTGCGCCACGCGATTCAGGAAATCTGAAGTTTTCTGCGCGGTTTTCGCGAAGCGGGTCAGGAAACCTTTAATGTGCTGCGCCTTGCCGTTCGGCGAGAACGGCAGTACCACCGGCTGGTAGCCAATTTTCTCTGCCAGACGGACAAAATCAGCCACCACCTGCGCATCGTAATAGCTGGTAAACGGATCCTGCACCACCAGCACCACCTTCGCTTTCTGCTCAGGGCTTAATGCTTCCAGTTGTTCCAGGGTCATGTTCGCCGAGCGGTGCCCCACCAGCCGACGCTGGAGCGATGGCACCGACAGCAGCGGCAGATCCACCATGCCGATATGTTTTTCAGACAGTTTGCGCACCAGCGGCTGATTGATAAAGAAGTTAAAGGTTTTTGGCGCACGAGCCATTAGCGGCGCGTAACTCTCCACCGTTGCCACCAGATGATCGCGCATCGGGCGCAGATAACGCGTGTGGTACAGCTGGAGGAAGCGGGAACGGAATTCCGGCACGTCAATTTTAATCGGGCACTGGGTTGAACACGCCTTGCACGCCAGGCAGCCGGACATCGCCTCTTTCACCTCATGCGAGAAATCGTATTCGCCTTTATTCGCATGCCAGCTGTTGCGGGTCCGTTCGATGAGCCCGCGCAGGCTGGCGCGTTTTTCCGGCAGCTCCTGTTCCAGCTTGAGCGGGTCAATGCCGCGGTCGGCCAGCAGGCGCAGCCATTCGCGCACCAGCGTCGCACGTCCTTTTGGGGAGTGGATGCGGTTGCTGGTGATTTTCATCGACGGACACATCGGGCTTTTCACATCGAAGTTGAAGCACAGCCCGTTGCCGTTGCACTCCATCGCGCCGCGCCAGGAAGCGCGAACCGCAATCGGAATTTGTCGGTCATAGGTGCCGCGCTTGACGGCGTCTACCTGCAACATCAGCGCATCAACGCCCTCTGGCGGGCAGATTTTACCCGGGTTAAGACGGTTATCAGGATCAAAAGCGGCTTTCACCTTACGCAGCTCGGCGTAGAGTTGTTCACCAAAAAACGCCGGGCTGTACTCGGCGCGGAATCCTTTGCCATGCTCTCCCCATAACAAACCGCCATATTTGGCCGTAAGGGCCACGACCTCGTCGGAGATCTCCTTCATCAGGATCTCCTGCTGCGGATCACACATGTCCAGCGCCGGGCGCACGTGTAGCACACCCGCGTCAACGTGCCCGAACATTCCATAGCTCAGACCATGGCTGTCGAGCAGCGCACGAAACTCCACAATATAATCCGCCAGATGCTCCGGCGGCACGCAGGTATCTTCCGCAAATGGAATCGGCTTCGCCGCCCCTTTCGCGTTACCGAGCAGCCCCACCGCCTTTTTACGCATCGCGTAGATTCGCTCGATGCCGGAGAGGTCGTTACACAGCTGCCAGCCAATGACGCCGCCCTCACCCAGTGCAATCAACTCGTCCAGACGCTGGCAGAGCGTGCTCACCTGGCTCTCAATCAGCTCTGCGTCATCCCCGGCGAACTCGACGATGTTCAGACCGAGCATCTCTTTATCCGGCACGTCGGTAATTAGTTCGCTCACCGAATGCCAGACAATATCTTCCCGGGCCAGGTTCAGTACTTTTGAATCAACGGTTTCCACCGACAGCGCCCGCGCCTCCACCATAAACGGGGCATTACGCAGCGCGGAGTCAAAGGAGTTGTATTTGACGTTCACCAGACGGCGCACCTTCGGCAGCGGGGTGATATCCAGACGCGCTTCGGTGATAAAGGCCAGCGTACCTTCTGACCCGGTCAGTACGCGGGTAAGATCGAACTGGCTCAGATCGTCATTAAAGACATGGCGCAGATCGTAGCCCGTCAGGAAGCGATTGAGCTTCGGGAATTTGTCGAGGATCAGTTCGCGATTTTCGCGGCAGCGCTCCAGCACGGTGCGATAAATCCGTCCGCTGGTGGTGCTCTCTTTTGCCAGCGTTTCAGCCAGTTCGACCGGCAACGGCTGGGTATCGAGAATATCGCCCCCCAGCAGCACCGCCCGCACACCCATGACGTGATCGGAGGTTTTGCCGTAGACCAGCGAGCCCTGCCCTGAGGCATCGGTGTTGATCATCCCGCCAAGGGTTGCGCGGTTACTGGTGGAAAGCTCGGGCGCAAAAAAATAGCCATACGGTTTTAAAAACTGATTCAGCTGATCTTTGATTACCCCCGCTTCCACACGCACCCACCCCTCTTCCGGGTTGATCTCAATGATGCGATTCATATAGCGGGACATATCAACGATGATGCCCTGGTTCAGCGCCTGCCCATTGGTGCCCGTCCCGCCGCCGCGCGGGGTAAAGACCAGGGAGCTGAAACGCTCCTGCGACGCCAGACGGGCGATGAGGGCCACATCGGCGGTAGAGCGCGGGAAAACGACGGCATCGGGAAGAAGCTGGTAAATACTGTTATCGGTTGCCATCGTCAGCCTGTCGGCATAATCGGTGGCGGTATCACCTGTAAAACCCTGTTGCTCCAGTGCCTGCAAAAAATTAAGCACCAGTTGAACGACGCCCGGTGCCTGAGAAATCTGTGGGATCATTGCTGTCGACCCTAATGAGAATAGTGTGAAATCGTTTGCGTTGTGTCTGGAAAGTTTTATCACATTTTTTTCTTATGTGCTTCGTAGAATTACGGGCAAAATCCGCCTGTCAAAAATTGCTGAAATCACTAATGATTAGAGAGATGCGGTTTATATTCCCATCAGCCTTGCTGGTGTTCATTTAAGGAAAGTTTCGTTTATGGTCAATCTTCGTCAGCCCAGGGATGTCGCACAGATACTGCTGTCGGTGCTGTTCTTAGCCATTATGATTATTGCGTGTCTGTGGATTGTTCGTCCTTTCGTGCTCGGATTTGCCTGGGCCGCGACCGTCGTGGTCGCAACCTGGCCTTTACTCTTACGTTTGCAGAAACTGCTGTTTGGTCGCCGCGGCCTTGCCGTGCTGGTGATGACGCTGCTGCTGTTCCTGCTGTTTATTATTCCCATTGCGCTGCTGGTTAACAGCCTGGTTGACAGCAGCGGCCCGGTTATTCGCGCGGTCACCAGCGGTGACATGACGCTGCCGGATCTCGCGTGGCTGAACAGCATTCCTGTTGTGGGTGCAAAACTATACAGCGGCTGGCACAGCCTGCTGGAGATGGGCGGTAGCGCCCTGATGGCCAAAGTGCGCCCGTACATCGGCACAACCACCACCTGGTTTGTCGGGCAGGCTGCACATATTGGTCGCTTCATGATGCACTGTACGTTGATGCTGGTCTTCAGC
Organism: Enterobacter hormaechei subsp. hoffmannii; assembly: GCF_001729745.1. Lineage (GTDB taxonomy): Bacteria > Pseudomonadota > Gammaproteobacteria > Enterobacterales > Enterobacteriaceae > Enterobacter > Enterobacter intestinihominis. Next base: position 1,847,490 of record NZ_CP017186.1, on the reverse strand, counting down.
GCCCTGCTGTACTGGCGCGGCGAGCAGGTTGCGCTGGGGGTACGCCATTTCGCCACCCGACTGGCAGGTAAACGCGGCGATGCGGCCGTGCTGCTGGCAGCCCAGGCCGTTCGCGCGGTGGCGCTCGGCGTGGTGGTCACAGCGCTGGTGCAGGCGGTGCTTGGCGGTATCGGGCTGGCGGTTTCCGGCGTACCTTATGCCACCATTTTCACCGTTGTCATGCTGATGACCTGTCTGGCACAGCTTGGTCCGCTGCTGGTGCTGGTTCCCTGCATTATCTGGCTTTACTGGACGGGGGACACGACCTGGGGCACGGTGCTGCTGGTCTGGAGTTGCGTGGTGGGCACCATGGATAACGTGATTCGTCCTCTCCTCATCCGCATGGGCGCTGATCTGCCGCTGATTCTTATCCTGTCCGGGGTGATCGGGGGGTTGATTGCCTTCGGCATGATTGGCCTGTTTATCGGTCCGGTGCTGCTTGCGGTAACCTGGCGTCTCTTCTCTGCCTGGGTGCATGAAGTGCCGCCACCCGGAACCGATCCGGACCTCATCTTAAGCGAACTTGAAGAGCTGGAAGATAAGAACGCGCAGTAATAACCTTTGCCGGGTGGCGCTAACGCTTACCCGGCCTACACTCTTCGCAGGAATACTTAAACGTTGCTAAACTATTTATTCTCTGCGCACTGGTCAGACCCGCCTTTTCATGCCTAAAACCGTCATTCTCTTCAAGAAATCTTTACCTCCCTTTAACTATTGAGACGAATCCGATCGACTCATAAAGTTGGCATGCCTACTATTAAGACACGGTTATAAATCAACACCTTGATTTATAAGCATGGAAATCCCCTGAGTGAAACAACGAATTGCTGTGTGTAGTCTTTGCCCATCTCCCACGATGGGCTTTTTTTTATTTACCTTATGCTGAGCGCACAGGTTTTAGGCGTGTTTTAAACGAAAAGACCGTTCATTACAGACGGATGAATAGCGATGAAAGAGTTTTACTGTTTAGTTCCATTCGTCATAAGCATATGCCATTTCACTATCTACTGAATATCTTTCTCGTACCGCCAGGTGTTCCTTTTACTCTGAATTATTAGTAGCCTCTGCCCGTTCATCAGCGCGAGCACGTTCACGTTGTAATGAGCATCACCACGTATAAGGCGGCTGACCACTGCAGGAGCAGCGCCTGCACCTTTTTCTTCTGTCAATAATAGTTATGTGGGTTATTTTCCCGCCATAAGAAAAAAGATAAACGTCAAGGCAAGCACAGTAAATGATATAACAGCCAAACTGGCGTTCCTAAAAACGCCATCATTTAGCTTTATCTTTTATACTTTTTTCAACCTGAGCATGAAGATTCATGCAGTTTATATACCCTTCTCTACGCGCTGCGTTGACTTCCGTAGCGTGTCTTAACTCCATTGCTAACAACTTATCTTCCATGACAGAAAGGCGATAAATCAGGGCGCACACAATCATTAAAAGAATAATGAATAACACCGAAATATCTACAACCACTTAACCTCTCCAGTTACTTATTGAATCCTGAGTTCTGACGCTATGCACTGTAGTTCTTCGTTTTCCCTGCATTGCGTTGTCATGTAGCCGTTGCACAGGGAACTTAAATCAGACAGAGTCCGTATCTTCATTTAAATTTCATCTTTTATAGCTCATCAAACCTATCAGGCTATCTGGCGCAGTCCTGCAACCAGCAGACGGTGAGGAGTAGCTATATCAGTTCCAGGCTCAGAGCAAGGCGGCTAAGACTATTCTTATGCGAACTATTTTTTTAAGTTATTAGTGCTTTGTAAGTTCATTTTCCTCTTTTGATTGCTTGAAAGAGGACTCGCCTTTGTGGCCAGGCGAGTCCTGAATATTAATTTTTACAAATTTCACTCCTACTCAACATCTGCCATTCCCCCTCCAGCACCCGCGTCTCCCCGGTCACCTGCACGTTCACTACCTCGCGAATATCCGCCGAGGACGCGCCAACCTGTAGCTCAAATTCACCTGGCTCGACAATTCGCTTCCCGTCCCGGCGGGTGAAATTAAACATCTCCACCGGCAGGGTAAAGGTCAGGGTGGCGGTTTCTCCCGGTGAAAGCGTAACGCGTTGAAACGCTTTCAGCTCCTGAAGCGGACGAACCTGCGTCGCGACTTTGTCACGCACGTACACCTGTATTACTTCGCTGCCGCTGCGCTCCCCGATGTTGCTGACTTCGACGCTTAACACCACCTCTCCGTCGACCGGGACGTGGCTTTCAGCGAGACGCGCCGCACTCCAGTGAAACTGCGTCCAGCCAAGACCGTAACCGAACGGGTAAAGTGCGCCGAAATGGAACGCAAACGGCGTGCCGCCGCTTTTCAGCTTGTGGTTATAGTAGTACGGCATCGCCCCGGCGTTTTTCGGCACGCTGACTACCAGCCTGCCCTGCGGCTCCGCGCGGCCGGTTAAGATATCGGCAATCGCCCAGCCCCCTTCCTGCCCCGGCGCCCAGGCCATCATCAGCGCGGCCACCTTCTCTTCCAGCCCCTGAAGGTTATAAGGACGCCCGCCCGTCATGACGACAATTACCGGCTTGCCGGTTGCCACCAGCTCCTCAAGCAGCTGTTGCTGCACGCCCGGCAGATTCAGCGAATCGGTATCCGATCCTTCCCCCACGGTGCCGCTCTGGAATAGCCCGGCGAGGTCGCCCACGCAGGCCACCACCACGTCACTCTCTTTTGCCGCGCTCACGGCTTCGGGGATCAAATCCGTGCGTTGTGAAACCGGCGATTGCTGCATCGGTTTACCGCCGCTGTCGCCCGGGAACACCGGCGCACCCGCCATCCGTTTTTCGATAATGTGGCACCCTTTGGCGTAACGTATCTGCGATGCACCAAGGTACTGTTCCAGCGCCGCGCGCGGGGTTGTCACCTGCGAGGTCTCTTCAACCATATCACTGATGATCAGGTGAACCGGGAAGCTGTAGCCGCTCAGCAACGCCAGCGGATCGTCCGCCGTCGGCCCCACTACCGCTACACGGGGTTTTCCGCCGAGGGGCAAAATGCCGTTATTTTCCAGCAGCGTGATCGATTTTGTTGCCACCTCGCGCGCCACCTGCCGGGTCGCCTCATTCTGCAAATCGATACCTTTTTCGTCGGCGTACGGTTTTTCAAACAGCCCGAGACGGAATTTTTCACTTAGCACGCGCGCCACAATCTCATCCACTTTCGCCATTGAGATAAGCCCACGCTCTACCGCTTCCGCCAGATGACGCGCGCAGTCATCCTTCGGCAATTCCACGTCCAGCCCGGCGTTAAACGCCAGCGCCGCCGATTCTGCTGGATCGTGAGAAATCCCATGGTGCTGGTGCAGCAGGCTGACGCCGCCGTAATCCGCGACAATAATGCCGTCGAAGCCCCACTGTTCACGCAGCACGGTGGTGAGCAGGAAATGGTCGCTGTGCCCTGGCTGATTATCGATGTCATGATAGGCCGGCATCACCGAACCGGCGTTGGCCAGCTTCACCGCCATCTCAAACGGTAGCAGGAAGGTATCGCTTAGCTCGCTGAAACCCAGATGGACCGGCGCATGATTGCGCGCCCCTTCGCTGAAGGAGTGCCCCACGTAATGTTTCAGGGTCGCCAGCAGATCGCGCTTATCGCCCTGCAACCCCTTCACGTACGCCGTCGCCATCACCCCTACCAGCCACGGATCTTCCCCAAAGGTCTCTTCCGTCCGTCCCCAGCGCACATCGCGCGAGACATCCAGCACCGGGGCCAGCCCCTGCTGGCACCCGACGGACCGGGCCTCGTTGCCAATCTGCTCCGCCGCGCGCTGCACCAGCGCCGGGTCCCAGGTGGAACCGTAGTTCAGCGACGACGGGAACAGGGTTGCATCTTTGCACAGCAGCCCAACCAGACACTCCTCATGAAACAGCGCCGGAATGCCGAGCCGGGTCTCCTCCATCATCATACGTTGCAGGCGGTTAGCGGCACGCACGCCGGTTTTTGCATCAACAATGTGCGTGCCGAGCGGACGGGTGATCTGCCCGACGCCCAGCTTCAGCCTTTCGCTGAGGGACGCCTGTTCGCTCACGCCGGCGAACTCATCGCTCAAATCGCTGCGCTCGCGGTGGCTGCCGTGTTCATCGAGGATCAGCCAGTACGCGTGCATCTGGGCAAATTTCTCTTCCGGCGTCATACGCGCCAGTAAATCAGCGACACGCTCGTGTACGGGACGTCCCGCGTCCTTGTAGATCACAGTCATGGTTTACTCCTGTAGTGCGGATTGGGTTACCGGGCTGAGCTGCCCCGCATCGTTTCGAATGTCTCGCTTGCTGGCCAGCTCACGGGCAATGGAATCCACCAGTCGGCTGTTGAGTTTGTAGATAGCAAGGAGCGCCACCATGCAGAGGAACAGCGCGCAGGGGATCAGGGTGAACAGGGCATTGATGGTTGCGAGAACGTGAGGCGCCTGGTTTGCCTGTCCGGGCGCGTAATCCACCATGCCCAGCACCCAACCGACCACCGCCCCACCCAGCGCCAGCCCAAACTTGATGGCAAACAGGGCGGTAGAAAAGACCAGCCCGTCCAGACGGCGGCCGCTGCGGTGTTCTTCGTAGTCCACCACATCGGAGAACATGGTCCATTGCAGCGGCGTGGTCAGGTTCTGAATAAAACTAAACACAATATTCAGACCGAATATCAGCCACACCTGCGAAGGCGGAATGAAGAAAATCAGCGCGCCAAAAATAACGAAAGAAATAATGGTCCACTGATAGGCACGTACGCGATCAAATTTCCCCAGCAGGCGTTCAGATAATAATGCGCCGCTTAAGGATGCCACCATGCCGGAAACAATAAAGGCAAAGACCAGTTCAGGACGTAACAGAACATAGTTAACGTAATACATGGTCGCAGAGCCACGCGTCACGACGGCGGTTAACAGTAAAATATTAAACAGAAAAACAATTCGCCACTGGCTGTTGGCGGCCAGCAGTTTTAAATCCGTCAGCATCGAGCCGGAGGTGTCATTGCGTGGCGAGTAACGCTCCCGGGTCATAAAGAAGCAGCAGAAGAATAAAATAATACCCAGCAGCCCCATCAGGCTCATGGCATAGAAATAACCTTTTTGCACATTCCCCTGACCTAATAATGAGACCAGCGGCAGCGCGATGACCGTTACAATCAACCCGCCGATAAACGACAGGCCAAAGCGCCAGGATTGCAGCGAGTGGCGCTCGCGCGGGTCGAGCGTCAGCGCGCCGGGCATGGCGCAGTATGGAACGTTAATCGCGGAGTAGATCAGGCTCAGGATGGCATAGGTTACGCAGGCATAGACAATTTTCGCCGTCTGCCCGGCATCCGGTACGTAGAAGGTAATCAGGCAGCTCACGCCAAACGGAATGGCAAACCAGAGCAGCCAGGGACGAAAACGACCGTGGCGGGTCTGAGTGCGGTCCACCAGCGCGCCAATGCACGGATCGACAAACGCATCGATCACGCGCACCACTAAAAACATGGTGCCCATAATGGCCGCCGGCAAACCGAATACGTCCGTATAGAAATACGCGAGAAATAACGTTGCCGTTTGCCAGACCAGCGCGCTGGCCATATCACCGAGGCCATAACCTATTTTATCTTTGGTACGTAATACAGAGGAGATTGTCATTGTTATTTGCCTTTTTATCAGGTTAAAACGTATTTCAACCAGTCGCGCATCATCCCGACGGATGTACGCGGTAAGGCTCAAGTATTAGCAACGCCCTGCCCACTAACAATTGTCTAAATTAACAGATAAATTATGATATTTGGTTTTTTGCTTTATTTGTGATGGTGAGCATATTCGCAGGAAAATAAAAAAGGCGAGGACAGATATCCTCGCCTTTTTCAGGTTATGCAGGTTTTACTTGTTCAGCTCTGCCAGGCTCAGCCAGGTTTGCACCACGGTGTCCGGGTTCAGGGAGAGGCTATCAATCCCCTCATCCATCAGCCAGGCCGCAAAGTCTTCATGGTCAGAAGGACCCTGCCCGCAGATCCCGACATATTTACCCTGTTTCTTCGCCGCACGGATGGCCATGGAGAGCAGCGCTTTCACCGCCTCGTTACGCTCATCAAACAGCTCAGAGACGACGCCGGAGTCGCGGTCCAGGCCGAGCGCCAGCTGCGTCATATCATTCGAACCAATGGAGAAGCCGTCGAAGTGCTCCAGGAACTGCTCGGCCAGCAGGGCGTTGGACGGAATTTCACACATCATGATGATCTTCAGCCCGTTCTCGCCGCGCTTCAGCCCCTGACGCGCCAGCTCATCCACCACCGCTTTCGCCTGATCCACGGTACGGACGAACGGGATCATGATTTCCACGTTGGTCAACCCCATGTCGTTGCGCACGCGTTTTACCGCTTCGCACTCCAGCGCGAAGCAGTCGCGGAAGCTTTCCGACACGTAGCGTCCGGCGCCGCGGAAGCCCAGCATCGGGTTCTCTTCTTCCGGCTCGTAGCGTTCGCCGCCCACCAGGTTAGCGTATTCGTTGGACTTAAAGTCCGACAGACGCACGATCACGCGTTTCGGGTAGAAGGCCGCGCCGAGCGTGGCGATGCCTTCCGTCAGGCGGCCGACATAGAACTCTCTCGGCGAGTCGTAACCCTTCATCATCTCGCGGATTTCGTTTTGCAGCTTCGCGTCCTGGTCGTCAAACTCCAGCAGCGCGCGCGGGTGAACGCCGATCATGCGGTTGATGATGAATTCCAGACGCGCCAGGCCCACGCCTTCGTTCGGCAGGCAGGCGAAGTCAAACGCGCGATCCGGGTTACCGACGTTCATCATGATTTTCAGCGGCAGGTCCGGCATGGTATCCACGCTGGAGCTCTTCACGCTGAAGTCGAGGATATCGGCATACACGTAACCGGTATCGCCTTCGGCACAGGAGACCGTCACGTTCTGGTCGTCCTTCATGCGTTCGGTCGCGTCACCGCAGCCGACCACCGCCGGGATCCCCAGCTCACGGGCGATAATAGCCGCGTGGCAGGTACGGCCACCGCGGTTGGTGACGATAGCAGCCGCTTTCTTCATGATCGGCTCCCAGTCCGGGTCGGTCATGTCGGTCACCAGCACGTCGCCAGGCTGAATGCGATTCATCTCGCTGATGTCGTGGATCACTTTCACCGGACCGGCACCGATGCGGTGGCCGATTGCGCGGCCTTCCGCGACAATTTTGCCCTGCGCGTGCAGGGTGTAGCGCTCCATGACCTGACCGCGCGAACGGACGGTTTCCGGACGCGCCTGCACGATAAACAGCTTGCCGGTGTGTCCGTCTTTGGCCCACTCAATGTCCATCGGACGGCCATAGTGTTTTTCAATCTGCACCGCCTGCTTTGCCAGCTCTTCCACTTCGGCGTCGGTGAGCGAGAAGCGATCCCGCTGCTCCTGCGGCACATCTTCAATGGTGACCTGCTTGCCATGCTCTTGCGTCGGGGCATAGATCATGCGGATTTTTTTCGAGCCCATGGTGCGGCGAACCACTGCCGGACGGTTAGCCGCCAGCGTAGGCTTGTGCACGTAGAATTCGTCAGGGTTCACCGCCCCCTGCACCACCATCTCGCCCAGACCCCACGCGGAGGTGATAAACACCACCTGGTCGAAGCCGGATTCCGTGTCGATAGAGAACATCACGCCGGAAGAGCCCACGTCGGAGCGCACCATGCGCTGTACGCCTGCGGAGAGCGCGACGCCGCGGTGGTCATAGCCCTGATGCACGCGATAGGAGATGGCGCGGTCGTTGAACAGGGAAGCAAACACATGCTTCACCGCCACCAGTACCGCCTCGTAACCCTGGACGTTGAGGAAGGTTTCCTGCTGTCCGGCGAAAGAGGCATCCGGCATATCTTCCGCGGTAGCGGAAGAGCGCACGGCAAAGGAGGCCTGCGCGTCGTCAGCGGAGAGCTGGTTGTAGGCGTCATGGATCGCTTTTTCCAGTTCCGGCTGGAAAGGTGTGTCGATAATCCACTGGCGGATTTGCGCCCCGGCTTTGGCAAGCTCGGTGACATCATCAATATCCGTTTTATCCAGCAGGTCGTAAATGCGCTGGTTTACACCGCTCTGGTCTAAAAACAGGTTAAACGCATCGGCGGTTGTGGCAAACCCGTTTGGTACGGAGACACCCATACCGGACAGATTTGTAATCATTTCACCCAGGGAGGCATTTTTGCCCCCAACTCTGTCTACATCATTCATGCCGAGTTGGTTATACCAAAGCACCAGCGGTGACGAGCCATTGTTGGACATCGAAACAATCCTTTTGTGATATTTGATCGGAGTAAGAAACACCTGACTACGTATTTATACTGGCATATTTATTTCCGCTAAAAAAACGGTGAATCGTGTAAGCAATTTAAATTTTCAACTTTTCGGACAGTTTCCCCGCACTCGCTAACCCGATGATTCCTATAGATTCCGTCAAAAACCATAGAAATAACGCCGCTAATCAGAAAATGAAATCCACTTTTCAGGAAAATCAAAAACACCATTTCATTTTAAATTCAGATAAGTTCTTTGCTGTGCAATTAACTTTTTTAATTTATGCTTTCAGGCAATTACGTACGCTATTCAGGGTGGATAAAATGGATAATGCTGTCGATCGCCACGTTTTTTATATTTCTGATGGGACGGCGATTACCGCCGAGGTGCTGGGACACGCGGTGATGTCGCAGTTTCCCGTGTCGATAAACAGCATCACGCTGCCGTTCGTGGAAAACGAGAGCCGGGCCAAAGCGGTCAAGGACCAGATCGACGCCATTTACCAGCAGACCGGTGTTCGTCCGCTGGTGTTCTATTCCATTGTGATCCCTGAGATCCGCAACATCATTCTGCAAAGCGAGGGCTTCTGTCAGGATATCGTGCAGGCGCTGGTTGCACCCTTGCAAAGCGAGCTGAAGCTCGACCCGACGCCGATCGCTCACCGTACCCACGGGCTGAACCCCGGCAACCTGACCAAATACGATGCGCGTATTGCCGCCATTGATTACACCCTGGCGCACGACGACGGGATCTCGCTGCGCAATCTGGACCAGGCGCAGGTCATTTTGCTTGGCGTGTCGCGCTGCGGTAAAACCCCCACCAGCCTTTACCTGGCAATGCAGTTTGGCATTCGCGCCGCCAACTACCCCTTTATTGCCGATGATATGGACAACCTGGTGCTGCCTGCCGCGCTCAAGCCGCTTCAGCATAAGCTGTTTGGGCTAACCATCAACCCGGAACGACTGGCGGCGATCCGCGAAGAACGTCGCGAGAACAGCCGCTACGCCTCAATGCGCCAGTGCCGAATGGAAGTCTCCGAAGTCGAAGCGCTGTACCGGAAAAATCAGATCCCCTGGCTGAACAGTACCAACTATTCAGTAGAAGAAATTGCCACCAAGATCCTCGATATCATGGGACTGAATCGTCGCATGTACTAATATGCTAGTACATTAATCCTGTTTCAGTTATTATCATGCCATCCTCGGGGCGACGTGCCCCGAACTTGAAATCAGCAGGGATTGGTTTAAGGTGATGCCCATCACTTCCCGGTAGTCTGCCGATGAAGCAAAAAATTTCTGAGACATTCCATGAACAAAACCGACGAACTGCGCACCGCGCGCATTGATAGCCTGGTCACCCCGGCTGAACTGGCCCGGCTGCACCCCGTTTCCGCCGAGGTGGCGGACCATGTGACGGCCTCCCGTCGCCGCATCGAAAAAATTCTCAATGGTGAAGACAAACGTCTTCTGGTAGTAATTGGCCCCTGCTCCATCCACGACCTGGACGCGGCGATGGATTATGCACAACGCCTTCAGACGCTGCGCGGCACGTATCAGGATCGCCTGGAGATCGTGATGCGTACCTACTTTGAAAAACCGCGTACCGTCGTGGGCTGGAAAGGATTGATATCCGATCCCGATCTGAACGGTAGTTACCGGGTGAATCACGGCATTGCGCTGGCGCGCAAGCTGCTGTTACAGGTTAACGAGCTGGGCGTGCCGACCGCTACCGAATTTCTGGATATGGTGACCGGACAGTTTATTGCCGACCTCATTAGCTGGGGCGCGATTGGCGCGCGTACCACTGAAAGCCAGATCCACCGTGAAATGGCGTCGGCGCTCTCTTGCCCGGTGGGCTTCAAAAACGGAACGGACGGCAATACCCGCATCGCCGTTGATGCCATCCGCGCGTCACGCGCCAGCCATATGTTCCTCTCCCCGGATAAAAACGGCCAGATGACCATCTACCAGACCAGCGGCAACCCGTTCGGACATATCATTATGCGTGGCGGTAAAAAACCGAATTACCATGCAGAAGATATTGCCGCCGCCTGCGAAACGCTGGCGGAATTTGACCTGCCGGAGCATCTGGTGGTGGATTTCAGCCACGGCAACTGCCAGAAACAGCACCGCCGCCAGCTGGACGTCTGCGATGAAGTCTGCCAGCAGATCCGCAGCGGCTCGACCGCCATTGCAGGAATTATGGCGGAGAGCTTTATCAAAGAAGGCACGCAGAAGATCGTCGCCGGACAGCAAATGGTGTACGGCCAGTCGATCACCGACCCGTGCCTGAGCTGGGAAGACAGCGAGCTGCTGCTGGAGAAGCTGGCTTCAGCCGTGGACACGCGCTTTTAAAATCCTGCCGGGTGACGCTGCGCTTACCCGGCCTACGGTACGTGTCCTTCTCCCTCTCCCCATGGGAGAGGGTCGGGGTGAGGGCATCAGACCGCACCTCTCCCCCAAATTTGATCCCGTCACACAATTTTCATAAAAACGCTTGCCGTGAATTTGCAGTTTATTGATAATGATTATCATTGTTACATTGATTGTTATTTATAAACATTATGTCACCGACCGATAACAGCGCGGCAACGCCAGTAAAAACACACACAGCGCCGTCCCCTGCTCCCACCGATCGCCGAATCGACAGCAAAAGCCTGTTGGGTGAGGAGGGACGGGTCATTATCGAGCATGACGGCCAGCACTACCTGCTGCGCCAGACCAATGCCGGAAAACTGATCCTGACTAAATAATCCAGACAACACCTTCGCCAGCCACCCAGGTGATCCCCAGGCAGCCAGCGCTTTTCAATTCTTATGGAGAGTTGCTATGCCACACCTGCAATCCGCGTCTTTACGCCCGTCTCTTCTGGCGCTGGCAATTGTCAGCACCCTGCCGGGCGTTGCGTTTGCCGCCACAGACGATATCACCGTTACCGCCACCGGCAACGCCCGCAGCGCCTTCGAAGCCCCCATGATGGTAAGCGTGATTGACGCCACCGCGCCGGAAAACCAGACCGCCAGCTCCGCCGCCGACCTGCTGCGCAAGGTGCCCGGCCTGACGCTGGACGGCACCGGGCGCACCAACGGTCAGGACGTTAACCTGCGCGGTTACGACCGACGTGGCGTGCTGGTGCTGGTGGATGGCGTACGTCAGGGCACCGATACCGGACACCTGAACAGCACGTTCCTCGATCCGGCGCTGATCAAACGTATCGAAGTGGTACGTGGCCCTTCCGCCTTGCTGTACGGCAGCGGCGCGCTGGGCGGCGTAATTTCATATGACACCGTCGACGCCAGCGATCTGCTGGACGCAGGTAAAAATAGCGGCTATCGCGTATTTGCTACCGGTGCAACAGGCGATCACAGCATCGGGATGGGCGCCAGCGCCTATGGCCGCACCGATACCCTGGACGGTGTGGTCTCCTGGTCCAGTCGCGATCGCGGCGACATTCGCCAGAGTGACGGCGCGAGGGCGCCAAACGACGAATCCATCAACAATATGCTGGCGAAAGGCAGCTGGAAAATTGATCCGGCTCAGACGCTGAGCGGCTCCCTGCGCTACTACAACAACGACGCGCAGGAGCCGAAAAACCCGCAGACCACGGATGCCAGCAGCAGTAACCCGATGACCGATCGTTCCACCATTCAGCGCGATGCCCAGCTTGGCTACCGCATTGCGCCAGCCGGAAACGACTGGCTGAACGCCGATGCGAAAATTTACTGGTCCGAAGCGCGGATCAACGCCCAGAACATCGACGCCAGCGGCGAGTTCCGTAAGCAGACCACCAAAGGCGGCAAAGTGGAAAACCGCACCCGCCTGTTTAGCGACTCCTTCGCCTCGCACCTGCTGACCTACGGCGGGGAATACTACCGTCAGGAGCAACACCCTGGCGGCGCGACCACCGGCTTCCCGGACGCTAAAATCGACTTCAGCTCCGGCTGGTTGCAGGATGAGATCACCCTGCGCGACCTGCCGGTAACGCTTCTCGGCGGGACGCGTTACGACAACTACCGCGGCAGCAGCGACGGTTACGACGACGTGGATGCGGATAAATGGTCATCACGCGCCGGGTTAACCGTGAGTCCAACCGACTGGCTGATGCTGTTCGGCTCTTACGCCCAGGCCTTCCGCGCGCCAACGATGGGCGAAATGTATAACGACTCAAAGCACTTCTCTATCGGCAGCTTCTACACTAACTACTGGGTGCCGAACCCGAACCTGCGTCCGGAGACCAACGAAACCCAGGAGTTCGGTTTTGGGCTGCGTTTTGACGATCTGCTACTCGCCAACGACGCGCTGGAGTTCAAAGCCAGCTACTTCGACACCAAAGCAAAAGATTACATCTCTACCACCGTCGATTTTGCGGCGGCCACTACCATGTCCTATAACGTACCAAATGCCAAAATCTGGGGCTGGGACATGATGGCAACCTACGCCACCAGCCTGTTCAACCTCGACGTGGCCTATAACCGCACGCGCGGGAAAGATACCGACACGGGTGAATATATCTCCAGCATCAACCCGGACACCGTCACCAGCAAGCTGGATATCCCGGTGGCGCAAAGCGGCTTCTCCGTGGGCTGGATCGGCACCTTCGTCGAACGTTCAACGCACATCAGCAGCAGCTACAGCGAGCAGCCTGGCTACGCAGTAAATGATTTCTACGTCAGTTATAAAGGCCAGCAGCAGTTCAAAGGCATCACCACCACCCTCGTGCTGGGGAACGCCTTCGACAAAGCCTACTGGTCACCGCAGGGCATCCCGCAGGATGGCCGCAACGGCAAGATCTTCGTCAGTTATCAATGGTAATTCCCTTCGGGGCAACGATTCAGAAGGATAAGATTATGGGTCACTACACACGCTGGCTTGAGCTTAAAGAAGAACATCCGGGTAAGTACGCCCGTGATATCGCCGGATTAATGCACATCAGCGAAGCAGAGCTGGCATTTGCGCGCGTTGGACACGACGCCTGGCGGCTGCGCGGTGAAATCCGCGAGATTCTGGCAGCGCTGGAGTCCGTGGGGGAAACCAAATGCATCTGCCGTAACGAATACGCCGTTCACGAACAGGTTGGAGCGTTTACTCACCAGCACCTCGGCGGTCATGCCGGGCTGGTGCTGAATCCGCGCGCGCTGGATCTGCGTTTGTTCCTCAACCAGTGGGCGAGCGCGTTTCACATTAGCGAAACGACCTCCCGCGGCGAACGTCAGAGCATTCAGTTCTTCGATCATCAGGGCGACGCTTTACTGAAGGTCTACACCACGGATCACACCGACGTTGCCGCCTGGGGCGACGTGCTGACCCGTTTTATCATTGCCGATAACCCCGCTCTGGCGCTGAAGGCTGTCGAAGCCCCCGCGCATTCCGACGGTGCAGATGCAGGCTCGGTGGAGAAAGAGTGGCGCGCCATGACCGACGTGCATCAATTCTTTAGCTTATTGAAGCGCCATAACCTGAGCCGCCAGCAGGCGTTTCGTCTGGTGAGTGACGATCTGGCCTGTAAGGTGGATAACAGCGCGCTGGCACAACTGCTGGAGAGGGCGCAACAGGACGGAAACGAAATCATGATCTTCGTCGGCAACCGCGGTTGCGTGCAGATCTTCACCGGTGTGGTGGAAAAACTGACGCCCATGAAGGGCTGGCTGAACATCTTCAACCCAACCTTTACCCTGCATCTGCTGGAGGAGACTATCGCGGAGACGTGGGTTACGCGTAAGCCCACGGCAGACGGACACGTTACCAGCCTGGAGCTGTTTGCTGCGGATGGAACTCAGATCGCCCAGCTCTACGGGCAGCGTACCGAAGGCGAGCCGGAGCAGAGCCAGTGGCGCCGCCAGATTGACGCTCTGACGCCAGAAGGGCTGGCCGCATGAAAAACTGGTTTGCCCTGCTCTGCGCCCTGCCGCTGGTCGCCGTCGCCGCGCCGGAGAGAATTGTCGCCCTCGGCGGCGACGTGACGGAGATCGTCTACGCTCTCGGCGCGGAATCTTCTCTGGTAGCGCGCGACAGTACCAGCCAGTGGCCGCAGGTGACAAACGCGCTGCCTGACGTGGGGTATCTCCGCCAGCTGAATGCGGAGGGAATTCTGTCTGTACGCCCGACGCTGGTGCTGGCAAGCGACCAGGCGCAACCCTCTCTGGCGCTGAAACAGGTTGAACAGAGCCACGTCCGGGTAGTTACCGTTCCCGGCACGCCTGACCTGCGCACGATTGACGAAAAAGTGCGGGTGATAGCTCAGGCGACGCATCATGAGGTGCAAGGGGAAACCCTGCGCAACTCGCTGCGTCAGGCGCTGGCGGCTCTGCCCTCAACACCGCTCAACAAGCGGGTGCTGTTTATCCTCAGCCACGGCGGAATGACCGCAATGGCGGCCGGGCAACAGACCGGCGCGGATGCGGCAATACGCGCCGCCGGGTTGCAGAACGCCATGCAGGGCTTTACCCGCTATCAGCCGCTCTCCCAGGAGGGGGTAATGGCCAGCCAGCCGGATCTGGTGGTGATTTCGCAGGACGGCCTTAACGCGCTGGGCGGCGAACAAAATCTGTGGAAACTGCCCGGCCTGGCGCAAACGCCAGCGGGGCGAAGCAAGCAGGTGCTGGCTATTGATGACATGGCCCTGCTGGGCTTCAGCGTCCGCACGCCGAAAGCCATACAACAACTGCGTGCCAGAGCGGAGCAACTGCCCTGATGTCCCGGCGCATCACGTTATCGTTATGGCTTCTGGCGGGGTTGCTTACCGTCATGACGTTCATGGCTACCGGTTTTGGGGCGTTACGCCTGCCGGTGAACGTGCTGTGGAGCGGCAGCGATGAGACGCTACGCCAGATCTGGCTCACCATCCGTCTGCCCCGCGTGCTGCTGGCGCTGGTGATTGGCGGGTCGCTGGCGCTCGCCGGCTGCGTCATGCAGGGGCTGTTCCGCAATCCGCTGGCCGACCCGGGCCTGCTCGGGATCAGCAGCGGTGCGGCGCTGGCCGTCGCCCTGTGGGTGGTGCTCCCGCTATCGCTGCCCGCGCTGGTGATGCTTTATGCTCCGATGCTGGCGGCATTTTTTGGGGCGCTGGCAGCCACAGGCGTGATCTTCCTGCTCAGCAAGCAGCGTGACACCTCTCTGTCACGTCTGTTGCTGGTGGGTATCGCCATCAATGCCCTGTGCGGTGCGGCAGTGGGTGTGCTTTCGTGGGTCAGCAATGACGCCCAGTTGCGTCAGCTTTCACTCTGGGGAATGGGAAGTCTCGGTCAGGCGCAGTGGTCAACGCTGCTCGCCGTGATCTCGCTGATGGTGCCTGCCGCTCTGGCGATCTGGCGTTGTGCCAGCGCGTTAAATTTACTGCAACTGGGTGAAGAGGAAGCGCATTATCTCGGCGTGGACGTTGCCCTTGTACAGCGAATATTACTGTTATGCAGCGCTCTGCTGGTCGCTGCGGCTGTCGCCGTCAGCGGCGTGATTGGCTTTCTCGGACTCGTGGTGCCGCACCTGATGCGCATGTGGCTGGGCGCCGATCACCGGGCAACCCTCCCCGGCACGGTTCTCGCGGGCGCTTTTCTGCTGCTGGTGGCGGATACGGTAGCCCGCACTCTGGTCGCCCCGGCAGAAATGCCGGTCGGGTTGCTCACCAGCATCCTTGGCGCCCCCTGGTTCTTATGGCTCATTTTTCGTCGTGGAGAACAGCATGGCTGAACGTTATACGGCTGAAAATCTGACTTTTACCCGGTCTGGCCGCACGCTGACAGATAACGTTTCGCTGTCACTGTCGCAGGGAGAGCTGGTTACATTGATCGGTCCCAACGGCGCGGGGAAATCCACGCTGCTGCGACTGCTGACCGGCTACCTGAAACCCGACAGCGGCGGCTGTTCGCTGGCGGGGAAAGCGCTGGATGAATGGCACCCGGAGACGCTGTCCCGCTATCGGGCAGTGATGCGTCAGCATACTCAGCCTGGATTTGACTGGCTGGTGGAGGAGATCGTTGGAATGGGGCGTGCGCCCTGGTCGCCTCAACCTGAACCGTCGATTGTGCGTGAGGTGATGCAGCTGACCGGTTGCCTGCCGCTGGCTGGCAGACGTTATCATTCCCTCTCGGGGGGCGAGCAGCAGCGCGTTCAGCTCGCCCGCGCGCTGGCGCAGCTGTGGCGTGAGGGAACGCCGCGCGGCTGGCTGTTTCTCGACGAACCCACTTCAGCGCTGGATCTCTACCACCAGCAGCATTTGCTGCGCCTGTTGAAATCGCTGACCCGTCTGGGTCATCTTCACGTCTGCGTGGTGCTGCACGATCTTAATCTCGCCGCGTTATGGTCGGACCGGATCCTGCTGTTACACAACGGCAGGATTGTTTCTCAGGGCATACCGGAGACGGTATTGCAGGCCGACGCGCTGGCGCGCTGGTACGGTGCGCAGGTGCACGTCGGCAGACATCCGGCGCACGCCGCGCCGCAGGTTTTTCTCGCCCCTTAGCTTGAGCAGCTCACTTCCAGTCGCTTGCCCCAGTCCGGCGGGCGGCTGACATAGTCATCCTCCCGGTCGGCAAACGGCGTGCGCAGGGCGATATGCAGCCGATGCAGCTCGGCATAATCCCCCTGCTCTGCCTGCTCAATAGCCCGCTGCGCCAGCCAGTTGCGCAACACCATCGCCGGGTTAACCGCCTTCATCCGCGCCTGGCGGGTATCGTCATCAATCTGTTCCTGCTGTAAACGCGCCCGGTAAGTGGCAAACCAGTCATCAAACGCCTGTCGATCGATGAACTCGTCACGCAGCGGTGAAGCGGCGCTCTGCTGCGCAGTCTGGCTTAGCATACGGAAGGTTCGGGTATAGTCGCTGCCTTCACGCGCCATGATGGCAAACAGCCCATTCAGCAGCGCGTTATCGCCTTTTTCCTGCGTCATCAGCCCCAGCTTGTTGCGCATTAACACACCATATTCCCGCAGCAAGACCTCCTGATAGGTGTCGAGCGCATCGTTCAGGGCATCGACGTCGATAAACGGCGACAGGCTTTGCGCAAGCCGCTGAAGGTTCCACAGCCCCACCGCAGGCTGGTTGTCGAAACGGTAACGCCCCTGATAGTCCGAATGGTTACAGATGTAACCCGGTTGATAGTCATCAAGGAAGCCGTACGGACCGTAGTCAAACGTCAGCCCTAACAGGGACATGTTGTCGGTATTCATCACCCCGTGGGCAAAGCCAACGGCCTGCCAGCGGGCAATCATTGAGGCGGTGCGCGCGACAATATCACGGAACCAGAGAACATAGCGGTCCGGTTCGTCTTGCAGGTGCGGCCAGTGACGTCGAAGGGCGTAATCGGCAAGCTGGCGGACTTTATCCGGCTCGCGGCGATAGTAGAAGTGTTCAAAATGGCCGAAACGCAGATGGCTTTCCGCCACGCGGATCAGCATCGCCCCCTGCTCTATCGTCTCACGGGCCACCGGCGTGTCGCTGGTGACAATGGACAGCGCGCGTGAGGTGGGGATCCCCAGGGCATGCATCGCCTCGGAAGCCAGACTTTCACGAATGGTTGAACGCAGCACCGCGCGGCCATCCCCCATGCGTGAGTACGGTGTTAACCCTGCCCCTTTCAGGTGCCAGTCGAGCGTTTCGCCATTCGGCAGAACCTGTTCACCCAGCAGGATGCCGCGACCATCGCCGAGCTGTCCCGCCCAGACGCCAAACTGATGTCCGCTGTAGACCTGAGCCAGAGGCTTCATGCCCGGAAGCAGCGTTTCGCCGCCCCAGACACCGGCGCCCTTTTCTGGCTGAAAAAGTGTCGAAGGGATGCCAAGCGAATCCGCTAATGCATCGTTATGCCAGATAAGACGCGCGTTCTGTAAAGGCGTGGGCTTAAGCGCGGTGTAAAAGCCGGGTAATTCATCGTGCCAGTGAGCAGTAAAAGACAGGGTCATAAGTCCTCCTGCTTTAAGTGTAGAGGGTTTCCCTTGACGTAAACACGGGCGAAGAAAGGGGTTATTGCTGAACGAGGGTCGTTACGCGTTCTGCCGGGACGGCAGGCCACAGGGTTCCCTGCATTGCGCCAAAATTGAAGGGCAGCACGCGTTGTAAGATGCCGTGATCGTCAATTCCCGAGACCATGACCGACTGACAATGCGGCGCGATCTGCCAGAGAATGGCGCGCATAAATGGCTCGAAAGAGAGCGCCGAGACGCGCTGATGAATAAAGTTTTTATCCAGAATCACCCGTTTGAACAGACCATCATAAACCGGTTTAAGGGATGCAGCCCCTGCACCAAAGTTAGCCAGCACTAAGGGGAAATGGATCGCCATTCTTGCAAGCGTCAGATCGTCTTTCCCGTTATTTAAACCTGGATAGTTCTCATTAACAGTAAACTCAAGAAACGGATAACGATCAAGGATTGAAACAGCGTTCTCATTAGTTAATAAAAACTCAACAATTGCAGGTGTAATATTGATCCATGCAATTAACTGATGCTGAATAAAAAATAGCTTACAGGTATCGAGTAATTGCAGTTTTTCCTGAAACAGCACTAATTCATCTTCCTGAGAAAGATGAGGGATAACCAGTTCAGTCGGCATTCGTACGTCCGTACCCACGCCAGTAAAGTTAACCAAAATCTCTAAACCTTTAAGCAAACCTGCACTATCACGCGCCGGAAGGAGTAAAAGTTCAGACTGGTAAGCATTATCTAGCGTAATAATCATCGCCCTTGTCCTGCATTAAAGATGAGAGAGAACATCCTGGAGCAATTGCAGGCACAATTCCACTGTCTTGATTTTAATAAGATTAATTTCATTCTTTCCGTATTAATTTTCAGATTTTTCCCTGAATCTAAAATAATCTTATCCTGGTTATTGAATAATAGCCAGTTTTAGATAAAACAGGCACATGCTGACAAAAATAAGTGGGCAAAAATTTTACTTTAATCCACCCGCAAGAAAAGCCTGACGGCTATTTTCACCGCCAGGCCTTCCGCACTGCATCTTTATGCAGCGGTTAAATACGCCTGGCCTGCCAGAAATTTTTACGCCAGTAAACATTATCGAGAGAGGAGCGCATCACGCCGCGGCTGGTCGAGGCATGAATGAACTGATTATCGGTGTCATAAATGCCGACATGAAGGCCGCTTTCACCGGAACCTGTTTTAAAAAAGACCAGATCGCCGGGCAGGAGCTCGTCTTTATCAATTTCAGTGCCGATTTTCGCCTGCATACGCGTTTCACGCGGAAGCTGTAGGTCAAATTTATCGCGGAAAGTCATTAGCACAAATCCCGAGCAATCCACCCCGCCCCGGCTCATCCCGCCGTAGCGATAAGGGGTGCCGCGCCAGTTGCTGAGCTGATCGTTCAGGCTGGCAATGACCGTAATGGAGTCAGAAAGCCGTGGGTTAGGCGGAGGTGCACGATGGCTGCTGCATCCTGCAAGAAATAGCGCCGCAACAAGGAGAAACCAGAATCGCATTTCAGACGAATCCTCTGCTTTTTTTGTTCTTTCGGTAATTTAGCGTGCATCTATGCGGCTGTGCAAGAAAGGTTATTCCTGCGCCGTGGAAATGAGCATCTTGTGGCCTTCAATATCCAGCCTCCGGAACGACATGTGGTAAGCACTCGCAAGATTGGGGGCCGTCAGCACGCTGTCGCGCGTTCCGCTGGCAATCAGTTTGCCACGCGCCAGCAACCACACCCGATGCGCGTGGCGCAACGTATGGTTTAAATCATGGCTGCTCATCACAATGGCGATGCCCTTGCGACACAGCGCGCTGAGCAGAGTATCCAGCGCTGCCTGCTGGGCAACGTCCAGTCCGCTCATCGGCTCGTCCAGCAGCAGCAACCGCCCGTGAGGATTTCCCACCGGATGAACCTGAAGGATGACGGCGGCCAGACGCACGCGCTGCCATTCGCCACCGGAAAGCTGGCTGGCCTGTCGGGTGAGCTTATCGTCTAACCCGAGCGCCGCAGCAACGTCATGGAGCAATGCTACCTGATTTTTATCAGGCAGGTGCAGCGTCAGGTAGTGCCAGACGGGCATTGCAAAGGGCGGAACCTGCTGCTGAACCAGATAGCTTCGACGGGAGGCGAGTGTAGAGGGTAGCCAGTTGACGAGCGATTGCCCGAGAAAGGTAATCTCCCCTTCCCCGCGGGTCAGCCCCGCCATGCGCGCCAGCAGCGTGCTTTTTCCGGCGCCGTTAGGCCCAACCAGGTGAAGGATTTCACCTGCGTTGACTGCGGCGGTAACAGGCTCAAGACGTCCCTTCCCGGCAACGCCTGTGAGCTGCATCAGCAGCGTCATTATTTCGCCAGCGCCAGCTTGATTGATTCCATCACGATAGGATCTTCAGGCGTCATGTCAGGCGAGAAACGCTGCACGACCTGACCGTCACGGCCAATCAGGAATTTTTCGAAGTTCCACAGAATATCGTCCGGATAGAGCGGCGCGCGACCTTTGCTCGCCATACGCTCATAGAAACCACTCTCTTCAGGCGCAACGGCGGTCGGCGCCGCAGCCACCAGTTTGGCATACAGCGGATGACGATTTTCCCCGTTCACATCAATTTTGCTGAACATCGGGAACGTCACACCATAGGTTGTGCTGCAAAAGGTCTTAATCTCCTCTTCGCTGCCCGGCTCCTGGCCCAGGAACTGGTTGCACGGGAAGCCGAGTACGGTAAAGCCGTCTTTTTCCCAGGCTTTATGAATGTTTTCCAGCTGTTCATACTGCGGCGTAAGGCCACATTTCGATGCCACGTTCACGATGAGCAGTACCTTGCCCTTGTAGCCTTCCAGCGTGGTTTTCTCGCCGTCAATGGTAGTCACTTCGGTATTCAGAATATCAGACTGCATAGCATTCCCTCAGGTTGACTTACAGGTTGTGTTTTAACGTCCAGCTTTTAATAGTAGCCAGATAAAGACCGGTGCGCCCAGCGTTGCGGTCACCACGCCTATTGGCAACTCAGCGGCCGTCAGCGCAAGCCGGGCGATGATATCGGCAATCAGCAGCGTTGCCGCCCCGGCAACCGCCGAGGCCGGAAGCAGGGTTCGGTGGTCCGTAATACCGCACAGGCGCAGCATATGCGGGATCACCAGCCCAATAAAGCCAATCGCCCCCGCCAGCGCCACGCTTACGCCCACCATCCAGCCAATGGCGATAACCAGCACGTTGCGCCAGAATCCAATCGGCATCCCGAGCTGGCGAGCAGACGTTTCGCCCAGCGCGAGAATATTAAGAGGCTGCGCCTGGAACGCCGTCCACAGGATGACCGGGATCAGGAGCACCATCAGCCACCCCTGATGCCAGTCAACACCCCCAAATCCCCCCATCATCCAGTACATTAACTGGCGCAGATCGAAGGAGGTGGAGAAGTAGACGGCCCAGGTCATCAGCGCACTACAGATGATCCCCAACGCTACCCCGGCAAGCAGCAGCCGGCTGGTGGATAAATGGCGACGAGCAAAGCGCAGAAGGATAAGGGTTATCAACAGCGCGCCAAGGATGGCGCTGAGGCTAATCCCCCAGGCGGAGAGCTCGCCTCCCCCCAGCATCACGGCGGCGATAAGCCCGACGCCTGCGCCATTCGACACCCCGAGAAGTCCGGGTTCCGCCAGAGGGTTTTCAAATAATGCCTGCATGATCGTGCCGCACAGCGCCAGCGCAGCGCCGACTAAAAGCACAGCCAGCGTCCGTGGCAGGCGGATCTGCCAGACAAAGAGCTGTCCCTCAGGCGTAAACCAGCTTTCCGGTCCCAGCCACCGATCGCCCGCACACAGGCTGACGGTGGTGGCGACAATCATCAGCACCCCGAGCAGACACAGGCGGCGGAGATCGGAGCGGTGCTGAAGACGGGCAAGATCAAGCATAGACGATAGGTTATCCGGTTGAGATATCATTGATTTTACGGCGGGTTTAGCAAATAGCGCAAAGAAAAAAGGCCGCGTGAGCGGCCTTTTTAGTTAGTTCATATTACTCTGCTTTGGGCGTTGCGTTTTCGACACGGCTTTTTAACTTCTGTCCGGGTCTGAAGGTCACCACGCGGCGGGCTGTAATGGGAATATCTTCCCCCGTCTTCGGGTTACGGCCCGGACGTTGGTTTTTGTCTCGCAAATCAAAATTGCCAAAGCCGGAGAGTTTAACCTGCTCACCATTTTCCAGAGCACGACGGATCTCTTCGAAAAACAGCTCTACCAGCTCTTTGGCATCCCGTTTGCTAAGCCCAAGCTTATCAAACAGATATTCTGACATTTCAGCTTTTGTAAGCGCCATAGGTTCAATCCCTCAATGATGCCTGGAATCGCTCTTTTAATGCCTCTACACATTTGGCGACGGTAGCGGCAATCTCCTCTTCTTCGAGTGTACGGCTGGTATCCTGAAGGATAAGGCTAATAGCGAGGCTCTTGAAACCTTCTGCTACGCCCTTGCCGCGGTACACGTCAAATAAGTTTACGCCAACTACCTGATTTACGCCAACTTTCTTACATTCGGCCAAAATATCTGCTGCGGGCACATTTTCAGCGACCACAACCGCGATATCACGGCGGTTTGCCGGGAAGCGTGAGACGTCCTTTGCCTGAGGAATGACGCGGTCTGCAACCGGGTTCCACTCCAGCTCGAATACGATGGTACGGCCATTCAGATCCAGTTTACGTTCCAGCTCCGGGTGAACAACCCCAATAAAACCAACACGTTTGCCGTCTAAATAGATCGCCGCACTCTGGCCCGGATGCAGGGCTGGAATCGCTTCTGCGCGGAATTCAATTTCGGATAATTTACCGGTCAGATCGAGAATCGCTTCCAGATCGCCCTTCATATCGTAGAAATCAACCGTCCCTTTTGCCAGGTCCCAGTGCTCTTCATAGCGGTTACCGCTGATGGCGCCGGCCAGCATGAGATCCTGACGGATGCCTAAATTGGCCTGAGTATCCGGTACAAAGCGCAAACCGCTTTCGAAAATACGCACGCGGTTCTGCTGACGGTTCTGGTTATAAACGATAGTACCCAGCAGTCCCGTCCACAGGGACAGACGCATCGCTGACATCTCGCTGGAGATCGGGCTTGGCAGGATCAGGGCTTCCTGACCCGGGTGGATCAGCTGTTGCAGCTTAGGATCAACGAAGCTGTAGGTGATCACTTCCTGGTAGCCTTTGTCGTTCAGCATGGTTTTCACACGCTTCAGTGACAGATCGGCTTCGCGATGGCTGCCCATCACCAGACCCGCCTGCACCGGCTCGTCAGGGATATTGTTGTAGCCGTAAACGCGGGCCACTTCTTCCACCAGATCTTCTTCGATCTCCATGTCGAAACGCCAGGATGGCGCAACGGCTTTCCACTCATCCTGACCTTCAGTCACTTCGCAGCCCAGACGCGTCAGAATGTCGGTCACCTGCGCATCGGCAACGTGGTGACCAATCAGACGATCCAGCTTGCTGCGGCGCAGAGTAATGGTCGCACGCTTCGGCAGCGCCGCTTGGTTGGTCACATCGATAACCGGACCCGCTTCGCCGCCGCAGATGTCGATCAGCAGGCGAGTCGCACGCTCCATCGCTTTGTATTGCAGCGCAGGATCCACGCCACGCTCATAGCGGTGAGAAGCGTCAGTGTGCAGACCGTGACGGCGTGCGCGGCCAGTGATGGAGAGCGGGCTGAAGAACGCGCATTCCAGCAGGACGTTTTGCGTTTCGTCGTTGACGCCAGAGTGCTCGCCGCCGAAGATCCCGCCCATCGCCAGCGCTTTGTTGTGATCGGCAATTACCAGAGTGTCGGCGTTCAGTTTCGCTTCGCTGCCGTCCAGCAGAACCAGGGTTTCGCCCTCTTTCGCCATGCGCACAATAATACCCCCTTCGATACGATCTTTATCGAAGGCGTGCATTGGCTGGCCCAGCTCCAGCAGAACATAGTTGGTCACGTCAACCACAGCGTCGATAGAACGGATACCACAGCGACGCAGTTTCTCTTTCATCCACAGCGGGGTTGGCGCTTTAACGTTGATGCCTTTCACCACGCGACCGAGGTAGCGCGGGCAGGCCTCAGGCGCGTCAACCTGAATCGGCAGCACATCACTGATGGTTGCCTCAACCGGAGCGATCTCCGGCTCGTTCAGTTCGGTCTGGTTCAGAACGGCCACGTCGCGGGCCACACCGATGATACCTAAGCAGTCGGCACGGTTTGGCGTCACGCTGATTTCGATGGTGTTGTCATCAAGCTTCAGGTATTCGCGGATATCGGTACCCACTGGTGCATCCTGCGGCAGCTCGATAATCCCGGAGTGATCGTCGGAAATGCCCAGCTCGGAGAAGGAGCACAGCATGCCTTCAGACGGCTCACCGCGCAGCTTAGCCGCTTTGATTTTGAAATCGCCCGGCAGTACCGCGCCGACGGTCGCCACGGCTACCTTCAGGCCCTGTCGGCAGTTTGGCGCACCGCAGACGATATCCAGCAGACGGTCACCGCCCACATTGACTTTTGTTACGCGCAGTTTGTCGGCGTTAGGGTGCTGGCCACACTCAACCACTTCACCTACCACGACGCCGGTAAAGGCGCCAGAAACAGGATCCACGCCATCAACTTCCAGACCCGCCATGGTGATCTGGTTAGAAAGCGCGTCGCTGTCCAGCGTGGTGTTAACCCATTCGCGTAACCACAGTTCACTGAATTTCATTGTTCTTTCCTGCCCTTATTTAAACTGTTTGAGGAAACGCAGATCGTTTTCGAAGAACGCACGTAAGTCGGTTACGCCGTAGCGCAGCATGGTAAGACGCTCCATGCCCATACCGAACGCAAAGCCGGAGTATACTTCCGGATCGATACCTACGTTGCGCAGTACGTTTGGATGCACCATGCCGCAGCCCAGCACTTCCAGCCATTTACCGTTTTTACCCATCACGTCAACTTCCGCAGAAGGTTCAGTGAACGGGAAGTAGGACGGACGGAAACGAACCTGCAAATCTTCCTCAAAGAAGTTGTTCAGGAAATCGTGCAGTGTGCCTTTCAGGTTGGTGAAGCTGATGTTTTTATCAACAATCAGACCTTCCATCTGGTGGAACATTGGGGTGTGGGTCTGATCGTAGTCGTTACGGTATACGCGACCCGGCGCGATGATGCGGATCGGTGGAGCCTGCTCCTTCATGGTACGGATCTGAACGCCAGAAGTCTGAGTACGCAGCAGACGGGTGGCGTCAAACCAGAAAGTGTCGTGGTCAGCGCGTGCCGGATGATGGCCAGGAATGTTAAGGGCATCGAAGTTGTGGTAGTCATCTTCAATTTCCGGGCCAGTCGCCACGGTAAAGCCGAGCTCACCGAAGAAACTTTCAATACGATCGATAGTACGGGTAACCGGATGCAGACCGCCGTTTTCGATACGGCGACCCGGCAGAGAAACGTCAATCGTTTCTGCCGCCAGACGCGCATTCATTACTGCGCCTTCCAGCTCGGCTTTACGTGCGTTCAGCGCCTGTTGTACCTGCTCTTTGGCTTCGTTAATCACCGCACCTGCTGCCGGGCGCTCCTCTGCTGGCAGTTCACGCAGGGTAGTCATCTGAAGGGTCAGATGCCCTTTCTTGCCCAGATATTCGACGCGGACATTGTCTAACGCGGCAACATCTGAGGCCTGGTTAATGGCGGCCGTTGCACTGGCAACCAGCTCTGCGAGATGTGACATGGTTTTCCTCATTATGTCGGTGCAGACACCGAATTGTTGGACGTAATCTCTCAAATTCAGGCACAAAAAAAGCCTCCATCGGGAGGCTTATCTGGCGCTGTTTTTCGTTTCATCTTTCACGCGCTAGCCTCCTGAAGTCAGGTGCTAAAGTAAAAGAAGAAGCGGAAAATAGCAGCATTCATGCTTGCGTTACCTTGTAGGGTAAAAACCGTTAAGACCTTATTGAAAAGCCTGGACGGGTAAATGTCAATCTTCTGATAAGGCGATATGAAAAGAGGGAGCAAAGCCCCCTCTTTCAACTGGCTTATGCCAGTGCTGCTTTCGCTTTTTCGACCAGAGCGGTGAACGCTACTTTGTCGAATACTGCGATGTCAGCCAGGATCTTACGGTCGATTTCAACAGAGGCTTTTTTCAGGCCGTTGATGAATTTGCTGTAAGAAATACCGTTCTGACGTGCTGCTGCGTTGATACGCGCAATCCACAGTTGACGGAACTGACGCTTACGCTGACGACGGTCACGGTAAGCGTACTGACCTGCTTTGATAACAGCCTGGAAGGCAACGCGGTATACGCGTGAACGCGCACCGTAGTAGCCTTTAGCTTGTTTCAAAATTTTCTTGTGACGTGCACGTGCAATTACACCACGTTTTACGCGAGCCATGTGTGCTCTCCTGTATCTATTCTAAGTTAAAAAAGTTAAACGTTAACGACTTATGCGTACGGCAGGCACGCGATGACCAGGCCCAGATCGCCTTTAGAAACCATGGCTTTTGGACGCAGGTGACGTTTACGCTTGGTAGCTTTCTTAGTCAGAATGTGACGCAGGTTAGCGTGCTTGTGCTTAAAACCACCTTTACCGGTTTTTTTGAAGCGCTTAGCAGCACCGCGTACGGTCTTAATTTTTGGCATTTTAATAACTTCCACTTCGCATTGTTAAATAAACGAAACATAGGCGAACAAAACCTATGGGGCCCGAAGGCTCCACAGATTTTGCTGCTTGAAGGCCTTACTGTTTCTTCTTAGGAGCGAGCACCATGATCATCTGGCGGCCTTCGATCTTCGTTGGGAAGGATTCGACTACTGCCAGTTCACTCAGATCTTCACGGACGCGGTTAAGCACTTCCATACCAATCTGTTGGTGGGCCATCTCACGACCGCGGAAACGCAGCGTGATCTTGGCCTTATCGCCATCTTCCAGAAAGCGAATCAGGCTGCGGAGTTTTACCTGATAATCGCCATCGTCGGTACCAGGACGGAATTTGATTTCCTTAACCTGGATAACTTTTTGCTTCTTCTTCTGTTCCTTAGAAGATTTACTCTTTTCATAAAGGAACTTGCCGTAGTCCATAATACGACAAACTGGCGGTTCGGCGTTAGGGCTGATTTCAACTAAATCTACTCCAGCTTCTTCAGCTTTTTCGATCGCTTCTCTCAGACTCACAATCCCCAGTGGTTCACCTTCAAGATCTGTTAAGCGAACTTCCTGGGCGCGAATCTCGCCATTGATACGATTCGGACGTGCCGTTTGAACTCGTTTTCCGCCTTTAATACCTTATTCCTCCAGTTGTTGAAGACTGCGGCTGCGAATCTCTTGTTGCAGCTTCTCAATCACTTCACTTACGTCCAGGCTCCCCAGGTCTTTACCACGGCGGGTGCGAACGGCAACTTTGCCTGCTTCCACCTCTTTATCACCACAGACCAACATATACGGGACACGACGTAAAGTGTGCTCGCGGATTTTAAAGCCAATCTTCTCATTTCTCAAGTCTGCTTTTACGCGAATGCCCGCATTTTGTAGTTTCTGCGTCAATTCTTTAACGTAATCCGCCTGAGAATCGGTAATGTTCATCACAACTACCTGCACTGGCGCAAGCCAGGTTGGGAAGAAGCCCGCGAACTCTTCAGTCAGGATGCCGATGAAGCGCTCCAGTGAACCGAGAATCGCACGGTGAATCATAACCGGCACCTGACGCTCGTTGTCTTCGCCAACATAAGAGGCGCTTAAACGCTGCGGCAGGGAGAAGTCCAGCTGTACCGTTCCGCACTGCCATGCGCGATCGAGGCAGTCATACAGGGTAAATTCAATTTTTGGACCGTAGAATGCGCCCTCGCCCAGCTGGTATTCGAACGGAATACCGTTCTCTTCCAGCGCCACGGCGAGATCCGCCTCTGCGCGATCCCATGTCTCATCGCTACCGATACGTTTTTCCGGACGCGTTGAGAGTTTGACCACGATCTTCTCGAAGCCAAAGGTGCTGTACATATCGTAGACCATACGAATACAGGCGTTAACTTCATCACGTACCTGATCTTCAGTACAGAAGATATGCGCATCATCCTGAGTAAAGCCACGAACACGCATCAGACCGTGCAGCGCACCTGATGGCTCGTTACGGTGGCAGCTACCGAACTCCGCCATACGCAGCGGCAGATCGCGGTAGGATTTCAGACCCTGGTTGAAGATCTGAACGTGGCCCGGACAGTTCATTGGCTTGATGCAGTATTCACGGTTCTCAGACGAAGTGGTGAACATCGCATCTTTATAGTTGTCCCAGTGGCCGGTTTTTTCCCACAGCACACGGTCCATCATGAACGGGCCTTTCACTTCCTGATACTGGTACTCTTTCAGCTTGGAGCGCACGAACGTTTCCAGTTCACGGAAGATTGTCCAGCCGTCGTTATGCCAGAACACCATCCCCGGCGCTTCTTCCTGCATATGATACAGGTCAAGCTGCTTACCGATTTTACGGTGGTCACGCTTAGCCGCCTCTTCCAGGCGTTGCAGGTACGCGTTCAGGGCTTTCTTATCGGCCCATGCGGTACCATAGATACGCTGCAACATTTTATTGTTGCTGTCGCCACGCCAGTAGGCGCCTGCGATTTTCATCAGTTTGAAGTGATGACAGAAGCGCATATTCGGCACGTGCGGTCCACGGCACATGTCGACATATTCTTCGTGATGGTACAAGCCAGGCTTGTCATCATGAGCGATGTTTTCATCAAGAATCGAGACTTTATAGCTCTCGCCGCGCTTCACGAAGGTTTCACGCGCTTCATGCCAGCTGACTTTCTTCTTGATGACGTCATAGTTCGTTTCGGCGAGCTCATGCATACGTTTTTCGAGCGCGTCGATATCTTCCTGTGTCAGGGTGTGGTCAAGGTCAACGTCGTAGTAGAAGCCGTTGTCGATAACCGGGCCGATCGCCATTTTGGTGTTGGGCCACAGCTGCTTAATAGCATGACCTAACAGGTGCGCACAGGAGTGACGAATGATCTCCAGACCTTCTTCGTCTTTCGCGGTGATGATCGCAAGCGTTGCATCGCTTTCAATCAGATCGGACGCGTCTACCAGTTCACCGTTTACGCGGCCTGCAATGGTTGCTTTTGCGAGTCCAGGACCGATATCCAGTGCAACATCCATTGGGCTTACAGCGTGGTCGAAATGGCGTTGGCTGCCATCAGGAAGAGTAATTACAGGCATTTTATATCCTTATTTGCAGTGATGCCCCACACATAAGAGCATATACAAAGAAAATAATCGTGATTAAACAGTAGATTACGAAACCATCTGACCAACAATCGTCAAATTGGTTCGTCATCATGCTCCTGCCGATTCAGATAAATGCGGATTTACGGCAAGCAGCGTAATGGTAACACTATTAACAGGGCGAATGCACCTTCCCGCGACCGATTTGAACCGCTCATCCTTATGTCTGCGTTCATGAACTTTTGTTGACGGGGGCTCGCAATCCGAAAGTGCTGAGCTATTCTTGATCTGGTCCTTAAACATCGAAGGGGTATCACATGAATGTATCGAGCAGAACCGTTGTGATATTGAATCTACTTTCCGCTGCTGGTCTGGTATTGATACTGGCCGACAGATTCCACTGGTTTTAAGCCGAACCGCTGTTCTGGCATAACCTGTTGTCCCGGGTAAAGCGCTTTCTGGCGCAGACTTTGGTAGACTAAGGGTATCAACTGACAAGGATTGGGTTATGCCAACAAAAAGATTTGCCGTTAAGCACTGGAAAATGGTCGTGGTGTTAATCGCTATTTGCGGCGCGATGTTGCTGCTGCGCTGGGCCGCGATGATCTGGGGCTAATATTATGTCAGCGAAAACGTGCCGTGAATTTACTGAATAAATCTTAACTATCTTTACGATAATTTATGGTCCAAAACCGGTACGTCATAATCCGGTTTTCGCCAGGCTGTGACAGCGTATATATTCCATCACATGTGGCAGTTGAAATATCAGGACCACTCACCCGACACCAGCTTGTGTACATCAAATGCATCATTCATTGACTGGCCGGTAGACTGGGAGCCAGGGGCAATGTTGGAGCCTGCTTCAACATCAGAGGCTTTAGCGATCCCGACTGGGCTGTTAACGTCACTGGCAGGTTGCGTCATATTATCAGCAGCAAATACGCCAAATGAAAGTGCGGAAAGCACCATCGCTGCTGTAGCGGTTTTGATTTTTTTCATAATTCTGTTCTCATACTTAATTAATGCAGAAATGCCTGAGGCGAGTTTTTTGCCTGTGCCGTAAGTGTAGATCTGGATCACACTTTTGCCTAGTCAAATTATTTATCAAATCGTGTCAAATAAACTGAATAAGGCCTGGTCGCCTAATTATGGAGAAATTATGAAGACGAAAGCATGCCTATTATTTCAAAACGCCGTTTAATATAAATAAGCACAGTTTCAAAAAATAAAAAACAGGCCGAGAATAGTCCCGGCCCGAAGAAATTACATTTTATAACCTAAAGAAATCGTGGTTCGGCGATCGGTATGTTCCGGCGCGGAATCAGGCGGTGATGAGTTCCAGGTTACGTTGTACGCCACCTTGAGTCCAAAGTGTTCGTTGATAGCCACGTTCAACGCACTTTCAGAGTTCAGCGTTGTATCTTCAGCACCAAACACCGACACACCCTGGGTGAATTTAGCGTTGTCAGTCATTTGCCATGCGTAGGTGCCCGATGCATAACCCAGCGGCTGGGTTTCATCTTCGCCGTTGGTGTACTCGTCGTAACGGACACCCGGACCGAATTCAAAACGGAGGCTGTGCACCGGTCCATTCAGGAACTGACGACCATAACCCGCAGTCATGACATCGCGCTGGCGATAGCCGTTGTAGCGGTCAGTAAGCCAACTCGCCTGCCCGAACAGGTAGTCATAATCTGTCATGTTGTAACGGCTACGCCCACCTACCGCGTATTTCTCAGAGGAGCGTTCATCGTTAGCAGATGTGTTGCTGGCATTGCCCCACAGCGACCAGGCCGTGGTGTTGCCGTACCAGGTCAGGGTGCTGTCTGCGGTCATGGAGGAGCTTTTCGTGTTACCGGATTGCGCCAGATACCCGGCATTCACGTTACCTTCAAAGGGTTTTTTGGCAGTGGAGGGATCGTCCATGACAGTAAAAACGGTATCATCGGCGGTTGCATTCAGTGACGCAAATACGCCACCCGCCAGCATCAGTGCTGCGGGTACTGTCTTCAAAAGCTTCATTTATTTTAGGAGTCCGTACAACATAAAAAGAGACCGTCACGGTCTCGGAAACTTTCTTGCGGATCAATGACAAGGCGACCATAGAAAGGTAACAAATTATAAAAAGCCGCAAATAACATAGCAATAATTTCTTCTTTCATTTTTTGAATAAGAACGATCCCAAAACGCGATTTAATGTATATACCCGGCCAAGGTTTTTTGTCAGCATTCATTTTTAAAATCATACTGTTATTTACGTTGCCTTCCTGCCAAACGGTGCCAGGCTTAAAATAACCCATGATAAAAGGAGGTCATGATGGCTTCGATTTACACGCTGACGCTCTCCCCTTCCCTCGACTCTGCGACCATGACGCCGCAAATCTATCCGGAAGGTAAGCTGCGCTGTAGCGCGCCGGTGTTTGAGCCGGGCGGCGGCGGCATTAACGTGGCGCGCGCAATTACCCATCTCGGCGGAAAAGCAACCGCCATCTTCCCCGCTGGCGGCGCCACGGGTGAGCATCTGGTTGCGTTGCTGGCAGATGAACAGGTTGCCGTAGATACCGTTGACGCCAGAGACTGGACCCGGCAAAACCTGCATGTCCATGTTGAATCCAGCGGCGAGCAATATCGTTTTGTGATGCCAGGGGCGAAGTTGAGCGATGATGAGTTTCGTCAACTGGAAGAGAAAGTGCTGACCATTGAAAGCGGCTCATTGCTGGTGATCAGCGGTAGCCTGCCGCCGGGCGTCAAAACAGAAAAGCTGACGGCACTGGTTCAGGCGGTGCTCCAGCGCGGCATCCGCTGCATTGTCGATAGCTCAGGCGATGCCCTGAAGGCGGCGTTAGAGCCCGGACAACTTGAACTTGTCAAACCTAACCAGAAAGAGCTCAGTGCGCTTGTCAATCGCGAGCTCAACCAGCCTGATGACGTGCGTACTGCCGCAGAAGAGTTGGTACGCACGGGCAAAGCGCATCGCGTTGTAGTCTCTCTCGGTCCTCAGGGTGCGCTGGCCGTCGACAAGACGGGCTGCGTGCAGGTTGTTCCACCGCCGATGAAAAGTCAGAGTACCGTGGGTGCCGGTGACAGTATGGTTGGCGCGATGGTGCTGAAGCTGGCGCAGGGCGCTTCGCTTCTGGAGATGGCACGCTATGGCGTCGCGGCAGGGAGCGCTGCCACCATCAATCAGGGAACCCGTCTGTGTTCGCTTGCGGATACCCAGAAAATTGTCGATTACCTGGCGAGAAGCTGAACGTGCTTCCCCTTCCCGTGGAGGGGGAAGTCGCCAAATATGGCTTATCGACTATGCTAAGAAAACTTTCAGGATAACAACGAGGTGAATTATGAGCAGTGGTGATATCACCCGCTACGTCGTAACCGTCAATATTCATGAAGCATCGCTGACCGAACTGAATGAACTCAACAACGCTTTCACGCGGGCGAATTTTCTGCTCACGCTGACGGACGATGAGGGCAATATTCACGATCTCGGCTCGCTGGCCTTTGGCCTGATAAGCCCGCTGAGTCAGGAGGAGGTGAAGGCGCTGGCCAGTAGCCTGGTGGAAAGCGTGACTGACAAAGCCACGGAAATTGATGTGGATAGCTGGGAAAACTGGCATAAAAAAGAGCAATAAGTGCCCTGTACAAAATTAAACCGCTCAGTTGTGCGTTAGTTCCTGTTTTTTTATAGCCGTTTTGCGCTAACTTTATGATCTGGCAGACAACATGGGAGAGACATCATGTGGCAGGCTATCAGTCATCTTTTAAGTGAGCAACTGGGTGAAGGTGAAATTGAACTGCGTAACGAACTGCCAGGCGGAGAGATCCATGCCGCATGGCATTTACGTTACGCCGGGCGCGATCTCTTCGTAAAATGTGATGAGCGCGAATTGCTCCCCATTTTTACGGCCGAAGCCGATCAGCTTGAGTTGTTATCGCGCAGTAAAACAGTCAACGTTCCACAGGTTTTAGCCGTTGGCAGCGATCGTGACTACAGCTTTCTGGTGATGAACTATCTTCCGGCGCGCCCTCTGGATGCGCACAACGCCTTTATTCTCGGCCAACAGATCGCCCGTTTGCACCAGTGGAGCGATCAACCTCAGTTTGGGCTCGATTTCGATAACGACCTCTCAACCACCCCACAGCCAAACGCGTGGCAACGCCGTTGGCCGACTTTTTTTGCCGAGCAGCGCATAGGCTGGCAGCTGGAGCTGGCCGCTGAAAAGGGACTAGCGTTCGGCAACATCGACGCGATTGTTGAACACATTCAGCAGCGTCTGGCTTCGCATCAGCCTCAGGCTTCCCTTCTGCACGGTGATTTATGGTCGAACAACTGCGCGCTTGGGCCTGATGGTCCCTATATATTTGACCCGGCCTGCTACTGGGGCGACAGAGAATGTGACCTCGCGATGCTGCCGTTGCACCCTGAACAGCCGCCGCAAATTTATGATGGCTATCAGTCTGTCTCGCCGTTACCTGCGGGTTTCCTTGAACGTCAGCCGGTTTATCAGCTGTACACCTTGCTAAACCGGGCGATTTTGTTTGGCGGGAGTCATCTGGTGAATGCCCAGCGAGCGCTGGATCGTATCCTGGCGGCATAGCGGGAGGGGGCGGCAATACGCCCCCTTTGACATTACAGGAAGCCGAGCAGCGTAAAGAAGAAATACCCGGCCACAATGATAATAACCGGCAGGATATAGAGCGGGAAAAACTGCACAAAAATGGTATGACGCGGAACGACAATGCGCGATTCGATCTGCTCGCGGCTCATCCCGTCAGGGCCTTTCGCCTTCTCAAGTATCAGCTGATCTTCTACCCCTTCGCGTAAAAAGCGGGTCTGGCGGCTCATGCGTGCGCCGGAGGCCTGCAACGCCATCGCGATAAAGATCAACGCATAGATTATCCAGAACCCGACATTCAGCTGGTGGTGAAAATCCGGGGTGGGCGAGTTGAACCAGAAGACGTTCAGGAATGGGGTGTTAAACCGCATCATCTCAATCATGACGTGGGCAAAATCGAGCATGACGGCATTAATGCCCGGCTGTTTTTCGCTGTGATCGTACATAAATTTAAGTACGGAGATCAGCGTTGAAATCAGGGCGGGAATGAAAATAACCCAACCAGCAATACGTTTTAAGACTGCGATGCGTCCAGCTTGTTGATACGTCATTAGTTCCTCTTCATAAAGACGCGTTATTTGTGCCTAAGTCTACCTGCTGTCGGTCATTTTCGCCCGATCTTTGAATGCAATATGCTAAATTGCTTGTGCTTAGCACCGTTCGTCTTACCCCAAGATAAGGAGATGTTGTAATGTCGACACCGCGCCAGATACTTGCCGCTATTTTTGACATGGATGGATTGTTGATTGATTCCGAACCCCTGTGGGATCGGGCTGAACTGGACGTGATGGCCAGCCTCGGCGTCGATATCAGTCGTCGTAATGAGCTTCCCGATACCCTGGGGCTGCGCATCGATATGGTGGTTGACCTTTGGTATGCCCACCAGCCATGGGTTGGCCCGGATCGCGACGAAGTTACGGCGCGCATTATCAACCGTGCTATCTCCCTTGTAGAAGAGAATAAGCCTCTGTTACCGGGCGTACGCGACGCTATCGCCCTGTGCAAGGCGCAAGGGCTGAAAGTGGGGCTTGCCTCTGCCTCACCTCTGCATATGCTGGAAAAAGTGCTGACGATGTTCGGGCTGCGCGACAGCTTCGACGCGCTGGCCTCGGCCGAAAAGCTTCCTTACAGCAAGCCACATCCGCAGGTGTATATGGACTGCGCCGCGAAACTGGGGCTGGATCCGCTTACCTGTGTGGCGCTGGAAGATTCGGTTAACGGCATGGTGGCGTCCAAAGCCGCACGTATGCGCTCCATCGTTGTGCCGGCTGAAGAAGGCCGACACGATCCCCGCTTTGCCCTCGCGGATGTCAGGCTGACGTCTCTTGAAGAATTGACTGCCCGCCATCTGCGCGGAGAGTAACGCTCTTTCAGGCAGCTTCGGCTGCCTGCATCACAAAATCAAAACAACGTTTTACTTTATTTGCTTTTCTCATTCCAGACTCCTATCCTTACGTGCAGAATGACAATAACCTGACTTCTGAGGCGCGTATGATACTGGATGCTTTTACTCTGGCAGGAAAAGTGGCGATGGTGACCGGGTGCGATACCGGTCTGGGGCAAGGCATGGCCATTGCCCTCGCCCAGGCAGGATGCGATATCGTGGGGGTAAACCGCAAGGTTCCTGACGAAACGGCTGCGCGCGTCACGGCGCTGGGACGGCGCTTTATCGCAATTCGCGCCGATCTCGGCAAGCATGAGAGTATTCAGAGCGTCGTGGATACCGCCGTCACAGAGATGGGCCGCATCGATATTCTGGTTAACAATGCCGGCACCATTCGTCGGTGCGATGCGCTGGAATTTAGCGAGAAGGACTGGGACGAGGTCATCGATCTCAATCTGAAATCGGTCTTTTTCCTCTCTCAGGCAATAGCGAAACAGTTTATCGTGCAGGGTCAGGGCGGCAAGATCATTAACATTGCGTCCATGCTCTCCTTCCAGGGCGGCATTCGGGTGCCGTCCTATACGGCTTCGAAAAGCGGCGTCCTCGGGCTCACCCGCCTGCTGGCAAACGAATGGGCGCCGCTAGGTATTAACGTGAACGCTATCGCGCCGGGTTATATGGCGACAAATAACACCCAACAACTTCGCGATGATGAGCAGCGCAGCCAGGCGATCCTCGACCGTATTCCGGCGGGCCGCTGGGGACTTCCGGAGGATTTACAGGGTCCGGTGGTGTTTCTGGCCTCGGCGGCGTCGGATTACGTTAACGGCCATACCCTTGCCGTAGACGGTGGCTGGCTGGCGCGCTAACCGCCGGTTTGTGACAAAGAGTTACACCGTCACCTCTTTCACACACTGTATAAAAACCCTATACTGTATGGATTGACAGTTTACCGGGTTTTATCATGACGGCGGAAGGCCACCTGCTTTTTTCACTTGCCTGTGCAGTGTTTGCTAAAAACGCTGAACTGACCCCTGTGCTGGCCCAGGGGGACTGGTGGCATATTGTCCCTTCTGCCGTGCTGACCTGCCTGCTGCCGGACATCGACCATCCAAAATCATTCCTTGGTCAGCGGCTGAAGTGGATTTCAAAACCCATCGCCAGAGCCTTTGGTCATCGCGGGTTTACCCACAGCCTGCTGGCCGTATTTGGCCTGCTTACACTCTTCTATTTGAAGGTTCCCGAGAGTTGGATAGTCCCGGCGGATGCCATTCAGGGCATGGTGCTCGGCTACTTAAGCCATATCCTCGCCGATATGCTGACGCCAGCGGGCGTTCCGCTGCTCTGGCCCTGCCGCTGGCGTTTCCGCCTGCCAATCCTCGTGCCGCAAAAAGGCAACCAGCTGGAGCGCGTTCTGTGCATGGCGCTGTTTGCCTATGCCGTCTGGATGCCGCAGACATTGCCCGAAAATGGTGCAGTGCGCTGGTCATCGCAGATGATCAACTCGCTGCAATTTCAGTTCAATCGTTTTATTAATCACCAGATTGAGCATTAAACCGGCAATACAATCACTTTTGTCATAAACCATTCCATATGGATATAAGCGCCACATCACACTTCTGATAACCTTGCGCCAACAGGTTCGGTAAAAACCGACCGTATAATAAATCAGGAGAACGGGGATGAATTTTCCACTCATCGCGAACATTGTTGTGTTCGTCGTATTGCTATTGCTTCTCGCCCAGGCTCGCCACAAACAGTGGAGCCTGGCGAAAAAGGTACTGGTTGGTCTGGTCATGGGCGTGGTGTTTGGCCTGGCCTTACACGCTATTTACGGCTCCGACAGCCCGGTACTGAAAGATTCCATTCAGTGGTTCAACATTGTCGGTAACGGCTATGTACAGCTGCTGCAAATGATCGTTATGCCGCTGGTATTCGCCTCAATTCTGAGCGCCGTAGCCCGGCTGCATAATGCTTCTCAACTGGGTAAAATCAGTTTCCTGACCATTGGCACCCTGCTCTTCACCACGCTGATTGCGGCGCTGGTGGGTGTGCTGGTTACCAATCTGTTTGGCCTGACTGCTGAAGGTCTGGTGCAGGGTAGCGCTGAAACCGCGCGTCTGACGGCGATTGAGACCAACTACGTGGGTAAAGTGGCCGATCTGACCGTTCCGCAGATGGTGCTCTCCTTCATTCCGAAAAACCCGTTTGCTGACCTGACCGGTGCAAGCCCAACCTCCATTATCAGCGTAGTGATCTTCGCTGCGTTCCTGGGCGTGGCTGCGCTGAAGCTGCTGAAGGACGATGCGCCGAAAGGCGAGCGGGTTCTGACTGCCATCGATACCCTGCAAAGCTGGGTAATGAAGCTGGTGCGTCTGGTCATGCAGCTGACGCCGTACGGTGTCCTGGCGCTGATGACCAAAGTCGTGGCAGGTTCTAACCTGCAAGACATCATCAAGCTTGGCAGCTTTGTGATTGCCTCGTACCTCGGTCTGGGCATCATGTTTGTTGTGCACGGCATCCTGCTGGCGGTGAACGGCGTTGGCCCGCTGAAATATTTCCGCAAAGTCTGGCCGGTGCTGACCTTCGCCTTCACCAGCCGTTCCAGCGCGGCATCGATTCCGCTGAACGTGGAAGCACAGACACGTCGTCTGGGCGTACCCGAGTCTATCGCCAGCTTCTCGGCCTCCTTTGGCGCCACCATCGGGCAGAACGGCTGTGCGGGTCTCTACCCGGCGATGCTGGCCGTGATGGTTGCCCCAACCGTGGGTATTAACCCGCTGGATCCGGTCTGGATTGCGACGCTGGTCGGTATCGTGACCATTAGCTCCGCCGGTGTTGCGGGCGTGGGCGGCGGCGCGACCTTCGCTGCGCTGATCGTTCTGCCTGCGCTGGGGCTGCCGGTAACGCTGGTTGCCCTGCTGATCTCTGTTGAACCACTGATCGATATGGGTCGTACCGCGTTGAACGTGAGTGGTTCAATGACCGCCGGTACCCTGACCAGCCAGTGGCTGAAGCAGACCGACAAAACGATTCTCGACAGTGAAGATGATGCCGAACTGGCACATCGTTAATCACTGCTGAAATAAAAAAACCGCCATCGGGCGGTTTTTTTATGGCTGTTATTCTTCAACCTCTTCATCCTGGCGGGTCTGCATTGCCCATCGCTGCGCCGATTCCGGCACCGTAAACGCAGGGGAGCGACGGAAGTGCTCGCCAATCAGCACGAAGGCAACGTATTTACCCCGCAGCATCCAGACATCGCGAAAACCATCCACCTTCAGGGCATGGTCTGGCGGCGCGGGCTCAACGCGGGGTACATAGCTAATAACCTGGCGGTTTTGTTGACGAAGAGGTTTCATAAGCGACGGGTTCACTAAAGCAAATTCTTAAAGCAGGAAATTTCTATCATAGCCGATTCTCCCCCCGCCCGTCGCGCCTGACGTATCGCAGATGGCTCCTTTCGCTAATCAATATCTGAAAACGCTTAGTTCGCCTGCTAATTCTTAACATTGTTCTATCCTTAATAGGGTTTTTAGGAATGAACAAAGGAGAAGCGTGCAATGTCGAACAATGATAAACCACATCAGTCACCCATTCATGGGACTGAAGAATCTCAACCGGGAATGGACTCACTTGCCCCAGCCGACGGCTCACACAAACCATCACCGGGTCCTTCCGCACCGGGTGAACAGCCTACCGCCCCGGGCAGCATGAAAGCCCCGGAAACGGAAAACGAAAAGCTGAAATCGCTCGATCCTCACCGCAAGGGCGGTGAAGGCCATGCGCTGACCACGAACCAGGGCGTTCGCATTGCCGATGATCAGAACTCCCTGCGCGCCGGAACGCGCGGCCCGACGCTGCTGGAAGATTTCATCCTGCGCGAAAAAATCACCCATTTCGACCATGAGCGTATCCCTGAGCGTATCGTCCACGCTCGCGGCTCCGCGGCGCACGGCTATTTCCAGCCGTACAAGAGCCTGAAGGAGATCACCAAAGCAGATTTCCTTTCCGATCCGAACAAAATCACACCGGTGTTTGTGCGTTTCTCTACCGTACAGGGCGGCGCGGGTTCGGCCGACACGGTGCGTGATATCCGCGGCTTCGCCACCAAATTCTATACCGAAGAGGGCATTTTCGACCTCGTCGGGAATAACACCCCGGTTTTCTTCATACAGGACGCGCATAAGTTCCCTGACTTTGTCCATGCGGTAAAACCAGAACCACACTGGGCCATACCGCAGGGACAAAGTGCGCATGACACATTCTGGGACTACGTCTCCCTGCAACCGGAAACCCTCCACAACGTGATGTGGGCGATGTCTGACCGGGGGATCCCGCGCAGCTATCGCACCATGGAAGGCTTTGGTATTCATACCTTCCGTCTGATTAACGCTGAAGGTAAAGCGACGTTTGTGCGTTTCCACTGGAAACCGGTCGCGGGGAAAGCGTCGCTGGTGTGGGATGAAGCGCAGAAGCTGACCGGACGCGATCCGGACTTCCACCGTCGCGAACTGTGGGAATCCATTGAAGCCGGTGATTTCCCGGAATACGAGCTGGGGTTACAGCTGATCCCGGAAGAAGACGAGTTCAAATTCGACTTCGACCTGCTCGACCCGACCAAGCTTATTCCTGAAGAGTTGGTGCCGGTTCAGCTGGTGGGTAAAATGGTGCTTAACCGCAACCCGGATAACTTCTTCGCGGAAAATGAGCAGGCAGCGTTCCACCCGGGCCATATTGTGCCGGGGCTGGACTTCACCAACGATCCGCTGCTGCAGGGTCGTCTGTTCTCTTACACCGATACGCAGATCAGCCGTCTTGGTGGACCTAACTTCCATGAGCTCCCAATCAACCGTCCGACCTGTCCGTACCATAACTTTCAGCGTGACGGGATGCATCGCCAGGATATCGATACCAACCCGGCGAACTACGAGCCGAACTCCATTAACGATAACTGGCCGCGTGAAACCCCGCCGGGGCCAAAACGTGGCGGATTCGAGTCGTATCAGGAGCGCGTGGACGGAACAAAAATTCGCGAGCGCAGCCCGTCATTCGGCGAATATTACGCTCAGCCTCGCCTGTTCTGGAACAGCCAGACCCCGATCGAACAGCAGCACATTATCGGCGGCTTCAGCTTCGAGCTGAGCAAAGTGGTGCGTACCTACATTCGCGAGCGCGTGGTCGACCATCTGGCGCATATTGATATCCAGCTTGCCCAGGGCGTGGCGAATAATCTCGGCATTACGCTGACTGACGAGCAATGCCATGCTGCACCGCCTAAAGACGTGAACGGGCTTAAGAAGGATCCGTCCCTGAGCCTGTACGCGGTACCTGGCGGGACGATCAAAGGCCGCGTAGTGGCTATCCTGCTGAACGATAAACCGCGCGCCAGCGACGTGCTGGGGATCATGAAGGCGCTCAAAACCCAGGGCGTACATGCCAAACTGCTTTACTCCCGCATGGGTGAAGTGACAGCCGACGATGGCTCCGTCCTGCCGATTGCCGCGACCTTCGCCGGGGCACCGTCGCTGACGGTTGACGCGGTGATTATGCCGTGCGGCGACGTTGAGAGCCTGCTCGGTAACGGTGATGCCGCCTATTATCTGCTGGAAGCCTATAAGCACCTGAAGCCAATCGCCCTGGCAGGCGATGCGCGGAAGTTTAAATCTCTGCTGAAGGTACCGGATCAAGGGGAAGAAGGCATTGTCGAAGGTGATAACATTGACGATGCGTTTATGACCCGGTTGTTTGACCTGCTCGCCGCGCACCGCGTGTGGTCGCGCAGCAGTAAGATTGACCAGATACCGGCGTAAAAAACCTGAAGCCCTCACCCCGGCCCTCTCCCCTGGGAGAGGGAGAAAACAATAAAAACGGTAACCAAAAGGTTACCGTTTTGCTTTTACCTCGCCACCGGGCTTTGCCTCAAAGATCCCTGAACGTCCCCAGACGATACCCACGCTCGGCAATCGCATACTTTAACGACGCCGATGTCAGCACATCCAGTTCTGCCAGACGCGGCCAGCAGTAGGCGCTCTTACGTACTATCTCATCGACAAACGCCGGGTGCGCCATTACCTCAAGCGAGCGCTCCCCTTTTGCGGCGGAGTCATCCAGCACCTTCAGGAACAGCGCTTCGTCGATCTCGTCGCCATAAAATGCGCTGCTGAACCCCTCCGTTGACGTCACCGCGACGTCCGGCAACCCGCGCACCTCCCGATCCACGCGCATCGCCACGCCTTTACGTTGCGCAAACTCTGCCACAAGCGGGAAAATCGCCGGGATCATATGCACATGATGATGACTGTCGATATGGGTGGGCTCGCGGCCAAACACATCCACAAAGCGGTTAAACTGGCAGTCCAGCTCGCGGGCAATCTCATCAAGCGGCAAAGCGTCCTGCTCCGCCATTTCCCAAATCCATTTACCCAGTTGCCCGTCGCGCGTCAGCCCCGGCATCGGTGAAAGGGGCAACCCAAGCGTCAGCACAAAGTGCATGCCCACGCCCAGTTCGGGCAGCTCACGGCTTAACTGCGCCGCATGTTCCACCGCCTCACCGTTGATGAGCGCTGTTGTAGAGGTCACGACGCCCCGGCGACAGGCTTCGATAATGCCGTAGTTCTGCCCTTTTGACAGGCCGAAATCATCGGCATTGACGATCAGCAGGTTTTCCATCGCGCCTCCTCTTAACGGTGTGTGAGTTTCAGTTTCTCAACCGTTGCAGCAAAGTTTGGCAGCCATTTCTCATGCGCCAGGATCATCTCACTCGCGAGTTTTTCAGCGTCACGGTCAGAATGCACCAGCGGGCTGAGATTCAGCGCCAGCAGCACGTCATTCAGCTCGCCGCTCAGGGCCGCATTGCTCGCCGCCACTTCAAAGCCTTTGATGGTGTGAATCAGCCCCATCACCTTATCGTCGAAGTGGGTAATGCGGGGATGCGGTTTTGCACCCTCGCGCCCAAGGATGCAGGTCATCTCTACGGCCCAGTCTGCCGGGATATTGTCGATGTGCCCATGATGCGGAACGTTCACATAGTGCTCGGCCTGCTTGTCATTGTAAATGGCGTTGATCACTTCACACGCGGCATCTGAATAGTATGCCCCACCGCGCTGCTCAAGCTCTTTCGGTTTGACGTTCAGGTTCGGATCTTTATACAAATCAAAAAGCTGCTTCTCTACTTTCTGCACAACCTGAGCGCGTGCGCCACCTTTGTAGTATTCGCCCATTTCAATCGCCAGCATCTCTTTCTGCTTGAAGTAGTAAAGCAGATACGAGCACGGCAGCAGATTCAGGGAGCGGATCAGCCCTTCGCTGAACGGCAGATCGAAGATGTTTTTCACCGAGGCCGCGGTCAGGCGACCAGAGGCAACGCCATCAAGCAGTTCCGCAAAGCGCGATTGCCCGTTCACAATCACATCTTTGATAAAGACCATGTGGTTCAGGCCGAACAGGTCAATGGACAATTCATCGTTATCGGTCAGCGCCAGCACATCGCGGATGAACATCTTCATGCCGATCGGAATATTGCAGACGCCGATAAAGCGTTTGAAACCGGTGTGACGATAGACTGCCTCGGTGACCATCCCGGCCGGGTTGGTAAAGTTAATCACCCACGCGTTCGGGCAGATCTCCTCCACGTCTTTAATGATGTCAAAAATGACCGGAATCGTACGCAGACCTTTAAACAGGCCACCTGCCCCGTTGGTTTCCTGGCCCAGATAACCGTGGCTCAGCGGAATACGCTCGTCCAGCTCACGCGCCTTCAGCTGGCCGACGCGCAGCTGGGTGGTCACGAAGTCAGCATCTTTCAGCGCCAGGCGGCGATCCAGCGTTTTATGCACGGTTAAAGGCACGCCTGCTTTTTCAACCATGCGTTTGCACAGTTCAAAAATAATATTTAGCTTCTCCTGACCTTCTTCAACATCCACCAGCCATAATTCGCTGACCGGTAATTCATGATAACGTTTCAGGAAACCTTCAAGTAATTCCGGGGTATAGCTGCTGCCGCCACCAATGGTTACGACTTTTAATTTCTT
This sequence comes from Enterobacter hormaechei subsp. hoffmannii, assembly GCF_001729745.1. Classification (GTDB taxonomy): domain Bacteria; phylum Pseudomonadota; class Gammaproteobacteria; order Enterobacterales; family Enterobacteriaceae; genus Enterobacter; species Enterobacter intestinihominis. Next base: position 1,804,077 of record NZ_CP017186.1, on the reverse strand, counting down.
TTGCATAAACTCTCCCTTAGCTTATCAGGGTAATCGCCTGCAAGGTATAGCGTACTCTTCCCGCTATTTGGGCAAGCCATTACGTCAATATTCCTGGCGGATAACCGCCGAAAGTTAATTAATTACCGTTAAATTTTTGCGGTAACTGTTCGGTGTGAATGAAGTCATTTTCTTAAAGGTTTTAATAAACAGGCTGGGGCTGCTGTAACCCGATTCGTAAGCGATATCGGTGACAGAGTAGTTAGTAATTTCCAGCTGTTTTTTGGCAAAATTGATGCGGATTTCATTAATAATTTGAACAGGCGTTTTACGGTAATAGCGCTGCGTGGCACGCGTTAAATATTCCTGCGATTTACCCGACAGCGCCACCATGTTTTCCAGGGCGTTATCGCTGAACTGTCCTTTGTCGTGCATCAGCTCCACGGTACTGCGCAGCCACTGAGGAATATCATCCACCACCTGCTGTTCTTCACGGTGATGGCGAAGACGGTTCATGACGTAGAACGTCACGGTTTCAATAAATTCATCAAATTCATTGTCGCGGAAATTCAGCGAGGCGATAACCGTTTCAATCCAGGTCATAAACTCATTTTTAACGCGATAGACCTGTGACGCCACAAAGCAGAACGGAACCAGCGGCAGATAGTGCTTCTCGAAGAAACGCCTGCTCACCCCTACGTTAAGAATGCGCGTCGCACCAAACTCATAAAAGCTCTGGTGATAGGACCCCATCGGCAGGAAGACGAAATCGCCACGCTCAAGCAGGACGCGCTTACCGTTAATCTCCTGATAGTAGCGGCCGGTCAGAACAATCGTGAACTCGTAGTAGTCATGCTGGTGCAGACCGCTGGCGCTCTCCGTTTTGTTGTAAATCACCACGTGAAAATTCTTGCCATTAAACAGCTGCTGCTCATGTGCGGTTTTGATTTCCATCGTGCTGACCTCCTGGTGCCTGTTCAGACTTACTGCATCTTCTCGTGAAGCTCGATGAGCTCCGCTACCATCTCGCGCGCCAGCATGGAGGTCATCAGGTGATCCTGCGCATGTACCAGCACCAGACTCACTTTCATCTTTCCTTCGCCCTGGTCGCTTTCGATGAGTTTCGTCTGCACCAGATGCGCTTCGTTTAACGCCGTACGGGACTGCTCCATCATGGTTTTCGCGGCAACAAAATCGCCCTGCTTAGCCTGCTTAAGCGCCGCATACGCCAGGCTTCGCGCCTGCCCGGAATTGATGATGAGCCCCATCACCACCTCTTCCAGATCGTTCACTGCGGTTTCTTCGGCAACGATACTCTCTAAATCTAACATCTTTAAGCTCCTTTACGCTGGCGCGGGCTGCCCCGCGCCGTGCAATTTTAGAATTTCAGTGCGAGGGCGATATCCTCTTCGCTCTCTTCTTCATCGATAACCGTTGCAGCCTTGTTCGCAATCGCCACGAACGGCATGTAGAGCAGGGTTGCAATCCCGAGGTTGAATATCGCCAGCAGGAAGGCGGCCACGCTACCGTTGGTGTTGAAGAACGCGCCCAGACCAGCTGGCATCGTCCACGGCGCAATGTTGGTCACCGGCGGGATAATGCCCAGGTAATACGCCGTCAGCGTAATCGCGGCCAGCAGCGGCTGAACCAGGATGAATGGAATGAACATCACCGGGTTCATGATAATTGGCAGACCAAACAGGATCGGCTCGTTAATCTGGAAGATGCCTGACGGCAGGGCCAGCTTCGCAACCTGACGATGGTCGGCGCGGCGAGAGACAATAAAGACCGCGATGATCAGACCCAGCGTCGCCCCGGTACCGCCCAGGAAGATATAGGAGTCAAGCATCGGCTTCGCCCACACATGGAAGGTTTTACCGGCCGCCAGCGCCGCATCGACGGAGCCGTACTGCTGGTAAAGCGCGACGTTTTCCAGTGCCCACGGGGTCATAATACCGCTGTCCAGCGCCGCCAGTGCCAGTGAACCATGCACGCCGAAGAACCACAGCAGGGAGGTAAAGATGACATACGCCCAACCGACCACGCTACCCATCGACGCCAGCGGCGTTGAGATAGAGTCCATAATGATCTGGTGGAAGTTAGTCCCCCAGTGAGAGAGCGCCCAGGCAATAATCCCCATGATGGAGAGGATAATGAAGCCCGGTATCAACGCGGAAAATGAACGAGAAACAGAGGCCGGAACGCTATCCGGCAAGCGGATAACCCAGTTGCGGCGAATAATAAAGGTGAACATTTCGGCCACCACCAGTCCGATAATAATACCGGAAATAATGTTTGCCCCACCCAGCCAGTTGGCGCCCACGGCGTAAGCGTCGCCCACGCTGTACGGCGTGACGGTCATAAACGCGGCAATGGACAGTAAGCCCGCCGCCAGCGGATCCACCTTACGCTCTTCCGCCAGGGCCATTCCAATAAAGAAAGGCGCCATTAGCGACATAATACCCAACGTACCGTTGTATACGTTGCCGCCAATGGCTTTTAAACCATTAAGGGTTTCAATAGTGGAAGCATCTAACCTAATTCCTAATGAATAAAAAAAGGAACCTTCTCCAAAGCTGAGAAAAACGTTGTTAATTAAAACGAACATTGCCCCGGCTAATGTCAACGGCATTAATTTAATAAAGCCGTTCTTAATGGCATTAACGTGAGGCTGCTTTCCTATTTTAACAGCAAAAGGAAGGAGTACCTTTTCAAGTGAAGCGATGACTTTACTCATAGGAAAATACCCTTAAATGCCGCAACGACCGTTACGGCGTATTGTGTGTGAAATAACTCTTTGACGGGAAAAATAAAAAATTAATTAGCAGCTTTTTTAATCGCCGCAACAGCAGCTTTTAATACACCTAAACCATCAATCTTGCCGTATAAAACGGAATCGATCACTTCGACCGGCTTATTAGGGAGCAAACGTTGAATTTCTGGCAGCATATAAGCGATTTGCGGCCCGAGTAAAATTACATCTGCTGTCTGGCCCTTTTCGCCCGCCAGCGTTTCCGGAAACGCCTCAATCACCACAGGGACTTCATATTTTTCGGCCTGCGCGCGCATTTTTGAAACCAGCAGCGAAGTGGACATGCCCGCAGAGCAGAACAAGTAGATATGTTTCTTTTCCATGATAATTTCCCTCTTATTGGTCTGACCGCCGTCGCGCTATCACTCGACTCGCTATCCTGGCTGACGGGCAGTGTGCTGAACATTGTTTGTCGTTGAAGTGAGTATACGCAATGGTACAGGGAGGGGATAATTCTGGATAGACTCAAATTGTCTCTCATTGACCTGGCTTGTTGACTACCTTCACATTTCAGGCAAATATTTCGCGCTAAGAAATAAGATTTACGTATGCATAAAAAAACCGGCCATCAGGCCGGTTTGTTAACACTTTCAGGCAAGCGCGGTTACTGCGCCTTAGGTGCCTGTGGATCGGTGTCGTATTCAGCGCAGGTCTGGTAGCCCGAATTGATCACGTGACCGGTATCATCCAGGGCGACAAAGTAGGTTTCTGCCTTACCATTACGTTGACCCAGAATATAGGTCTGGCAGGTGCCACGCGCGTGGATCATAGTGACTTCTGAAGAAGGTTTACCGGCAATGGCTGCAACCTGGGAACGCGTCATGCCTTTTTTGACGTCTTTTACCACTGGCTGTGTGAACTGATCTGTGGTGCGATCGTAAGCTGTACACCCAGCCAGCATAGTCAGTACCGCCGCTGCGCTTAAAATTCCTGCTACGTTCTTGTTCATATTCCGTCCTCTTGTTTATCAGCGTGTTAACTAAGCATGGGATAAAAATTACTATTGTTCAACTTTGCGAGTTACGCCAGACGAATTTCGGAAAATTCTAATAAAACAACGATAAGCTGCTAAATCGCTGTAAAACAGTACACTCAAAACTGTGATCCTTGTCGTTTCCCCGACAAAGGGTTAGTTTTAACAGATCACACTTTCTGTTTGGTTCTGCATAGGGAGGGCGTAATGGCTCTGCAACAAGAAATTATTCAGGCGCTGGGCGCGAAACCTGCGATTAATGCCAATGAAGAGATCCGTCGTAGCGTTGATTTTTTGAAAGCTTACCTGTCCGCACACCCTTTCCTGAAGACGCTGGTACTGGGTATCAGCGGCGGTCAGGACTCCACTCTGGCCGGTAAACTTAGCCAGATGGCCATCACCGAGCTGCGTGACGAGACCGGTGACACCGCACTGCAATTTATTGCCGTACGTCTGCCGTATGGCGTGCAGGCCGACGAGCAGGACTGTCAGGATGCGATCGCCTTTATTCAGCCGGACCGTGTTCTTACCGTAAACATCAAAGGTTCGGTGCTGGCAAGCGAGCAGGCCTTGCGTGAAGCCGGTATTGAACTGAGCGATTTTGTTCGTGGCAACGAGAAAGCCCGTGAGCGCATGAAAGCGCAGTACAGTATCGCAGGGATGACCAAAGGGGTCGTCGTCGGCACCGACCACGCCGCGGAAGCCATCACCGGTTTCTTCACCAAATACGGCGATGGCGGCACGGACATCAACCCCCTCTTCCGCCTGAACAAGCGTCAGGGTAAGCAACTGCTGGCGGCGTTGGGCTGCCCGGAGCACCTGTATAAGAAGGCGCCAACGGCAGACCTGGAAGACGATCGCCCTTCCCTGCCGGATGAAGCCGCGCTGGGTGTGACCTATGACAACATCGATGATTATCTGGAAGGCAAAACGCTCGACGAAGGTACCGCAAAAATTATTGAAGGCTGGTATCTGAAAACCGAGCACAAACGCCGTCCACCCATTACGGTGTTTGATGATTTCTGGAAAAAGTAAAAGCAAAACGGTAACTCAGTTTTGCAGGCCGGGTAAGGCGTAACCGCCACCCGGCTCTTTTTTAACCACCAAACACCTGCTACACTGTATGCCTGAACAGTATATGGAGCAGTATGTGAGCAGGCGTCAATCCGCCCCGCGTCTTGAGTTTGAAGCGGCGGCTATCTACGAATATCCCGAGCATCTTCGCCCCTGGCTTGAGGCGCTGCCTAAACAGCCTGGCGTCTATTTCTTCCACGGCGACAGCGACACCATGCCGCTCTATATCGGCAAAAGCGTAAATATCCGCAGTCGGGTGATGTCGCACCTGCGTACGCCGGACGAAGCGTCGATGCTCAGACAGTCCCGGCGGATCACCTGGATCGAGACGGCAGGTGAACTGGGCGCGCTTCTGCTCGAAGCCCGGCTCATCAAGGAACAGCAGCCGCTGTTTAACAAACGCCTGCGCCGCAACCGCCAGCTGTGTTCCTTGCAGGTTAACGCGGGAAAACCGCAGGTCGTTTATGCCCGGGAAGTGGATTTTTCGCATGAACCGAATCTTTACGGTCTGTTTGCCAACAAACGTGCCGCACTGCAAACTCTGCAATCCCTTGCTGATGAATTACAGCTTTGTTACGGCCTGTTAGGACTGGAAGCGACTACCCGCGGTCGCGCCTGTTTCCGCTCCGCGTTGAAACGCTGCGCCGGGGCGTGCTGTGGAAAAGAGAGCGTTGAAGAACATCATGCCCGGTTTATGGCTGGCCTGGCCTCAATCAGCGTCAACTGCTGGCCGTGGGAAGGCGCGGTGGCGTTGAAAGAGACCCGCGATGCGATGACGCACTATCACGTCATCCGCAACTGGCTCTGGCTTGGCGCGGTTGAAAGTCTGGATGACGCTGCCGCCCTGCTGCGCACACCTGCCGGGTTCGATCAGGATGGCTACAAAATTCTCTGTAAGCCGCTGTTAACCGGTAAATATGAGATAGTCATGCTCAATGACCCGGCAGCCAGGTAATTTCACTGAACAGCAGCGACCCCTTCGTTTCCAGTAGACGGAGGGTATGGCTGCCCTCTTGCCAGCTGGCGCCCTGATCGGCGGTCAGTAATTTATCGCCCAGTTGCCAGGCGCCGCTTAACACGAACGCCACGCCACCGCGTGATGCGAAGGTAGTGAACGTCCGGGTAGCAACGCGCACTTTTGCCTGGCAGTGCTCCCGTCGGGTCATGACATTGAAATCCATCGACATCTGCCCCTCCGTAAGCACGGCTTTCACCGTCAAATCGCCCGCAAAGCCGTAAGGCTGATGGTGTTTCAGGGTATGGCAAAACGCCCTCCCCGCATCCAGCGTCACCTCGCCGCCTTCCAGCAGCGTAATCACCCGGTCAACGCCCGGAAACGCGGAGAATTCGCCGTTACTGGCGATGGAGGCGATGCTGGCCCGCCAGGAAAAATCCCGCGTCGCGGGAGGGAAACAGCAAATCTCACGCGTCTCGCCCGCGCCGTTACGCCAGAGACTGACGGGTATTTTACGGATATCAAAGAATTCCATGACCACTCCTGAAGGACGCACCGTGCGCCAGGGCATTTTCACAGACGTATTATCGGCAACGGTAAGGCCAGACCTTAGGCATGGGGCAAAAGAAAAACCGCCGGTCCTGTCCACAGCGTTTTCGCTTGTGTAGACAGGAGCCCGGCGGTCTTAAGAGAGTGAACCGATTATTCGGCTGGTGCAGGCATTTTACCTTCCGGCGCTGCACGTTCTGTCAGACGCTTCTCAAAATTGGCATTAAATTGCTTTTTCTGTTCCGGCGTCAGAATGTTGTAAATCTTGTTCTGGGTTTCCATGTGGGCCAGCATGCGCGCTTTATGCTGCTCGGCCATTTTGTCGATCTGCGCTTCTGCTTTTGCTTTGTCGAAGCTGTCGCTGGCAATGATGTCATGCATCGCGCGGCGCTCTTCCAGCGGAGGACGTTTCATCTGGTCACGCTGACTTTTCCTGATGTCGCGGATCTGCTGCTTCTGCGCGTCGGTCAGGTTCAGATCTTTAAACATCATCATCTCATGATGCATACCCGGCTTGCCTTTATGATGCATCATCATTTTGCCTTCTGCCGGCGCGGCGGTAGTGGTCGCGGTATCGGCGGCGAACGCCATGCTGGTAGCGCCCAGAGCCAGGGTAGAGGCAACAAACAGTGCAGTTAATTTACGCATAATGTCTTTCCTTACTTTCAGTTATTCTTCGGCGCTATGCCGTGTTGACGAGATTAACTTTACGGGGTTTATCGTCAATTAGTCAGAGCAACGGTAAAACAATGAAAGTATAAAAAACACGTTTTCGCCAATTATGGAGAAATTAAGGAAAAAGCGTGGAGAGATGAAACAAAAATATTCAACAGCATGATTTTAAAGAGATTATGGAGGAGTATAGCGAAGTACCGTTTAATAATAAAGCAATTCTCCAGGAATATTCCGCAAACACTTCCAGAGCGCTTTTAACGTTAAGAAATTAATTCTTCGTTTCCCCTCCGGTCTGCGCGAGGGGAGACGATCAGGGCATTTTTTCCAGCATCAACCCGGCTCGTAAACCAAACGCGACTGACGGGTTAGGAAATAAAACATATTCCGTGGGGTTCTGTACCGCATAGCGCGTCTCACCATCTTCCGCCAGCAGGACGCCCTGGCGAAACGGCGTGAAGTTCAGCGTATGGGGCGCCATATGAAGCTGGAAAGCTTCACTTTGACGCGTGATCTGCTGTACGACCCGATAGCGCACGACGGGTTCCCGGGTGGGTTCCGGCGCAACCCCTGCGAGCAACGCCCGAAGCGCCTGATGCGTAGGGGCAAAACGCGTCAGGTCGTTTTGCCCGAACGGCAGCGCTTTTCCCAGCTCCAGCGTGCAGGACAGCGCGCCGAAATTCTCGCAGGTGAAGTGGGTAAACGTGCCGCCCGGCGTCTGGTGGAAAACCAGCGCTTCCAGTCCCGCGTCGCCAAGCCAGGTCAGAAACGCCTCATCCCACGGCTGATGGCGCTGCGGTAACACGCCAAAACGTACGTGGTACGAGGCGCGGATGGCGGTATGCAGATCGAGGTGCCAGCGCGTTTCCCCCGCCCCGGCAAAAAACGCCGTGACCACCTTCTCCAGCCATTGCGCACGTGTCGTTTCATCACTCTGTGGAAATTGCGCCCAGCGGCCACCAAACATTCGGTTGATGTCGCTCACGAGATACCGTTTGTTTTGCGCCAGCGCAGGCGGATTTCCCAGTACCACCAGCAGACGGCAGTGCAGCGTGATCTCTGCGCGATACAGCGCGCGCAGCAACAGATCGACAATCTCCACGGGCGCGGTTTCATTCCCGTGAATGCCGGTAGAAAGCAGCAGCGACAGGTTATATTGCCCCGTCGGCGTCAGTTCAAGCACGCCCGGCCCCAGCCATCGCCAGTGGAACGAAGGGCCTTCCCCCTCGTGCCGCTCCGGTGTCTCTTCAGCCAGCGTCAGCGCCAGAAAGTTTTCCATATCGTCTCCTTAGCGCTGGAACGGATAAACCGATCCCAGTTGCAGGATGGTTGATAATGCATCCAGCGCCTCGCGGCCTTCGCGCAGCAGCTGCGGATCAACCAGATCGGCCTGAACCAGACGGTCACGATAGTAGCGGTCCACCCAGTCATTGAGGGTATTGAACAGCGTGTCGTTCATCATCACCGACGGATTCACGGCCTGCATTTCCTCCGGCGTTAACACCACGCGCAGTCGCAGGCACGCCGGTCCCCCGCCGTTGGCCATACTTTCCCGCAGATCAAACACGCGCAGTTCATCAATCGGGTTATCCGCCTGCACCAGTTCGCTGAGATAGCGCCAGACGCCCTGATGGTTGCGGGACTCCTGCGGCAGCACCAGCATCATGCTGCCGTCATCCCGGCTCAGCAGCTGGCTGTTGAACAGATACGTTTCGACCGCATCCTGCACGCTTACCGCCTGCGTGGGCACCTGAATCGGCATAAATCCCGGCACGCGTTCGCGCAGCGTGGCCAGCAACTTTTCCTGATGGGCAAACGCCTGCTCGTGGCAGAACAGCACCTGACGGTTGGAAACGGCAATCACGTCGTTATGAAACACGCCCTGGTCGATCACCTGCGGATTTTGCTGGGCAAAAATCACCTGAGTAGGATTAACCTGGTTCAGCCGTGCAACCGCCTGGCTTGCGGCTAAGGTTTGTCTCGCCGGATAACGAACCGGCGCGGCGTGGCCGCCCTCTTCCCGTCCATAGATAAACAGCTGCAAACCCGGATCGCCGTAATCGCCACCCAGACGGTTGTGGTTTGCCGCCCCTTCGTCGCCAAACATCGCGACCTGCGGCAGCGCCGAATGCACCTCAAAATGCGCATCATGATTAAAAATGGCGCGCAGCACGCGCCCGGTGGTCTCCGCTTCGCTGGCGCGGTGGAATTTGTTGTTCAGGTTAGCAACGGTCAGATGCACTTTGCCGTCCAGCGTATCCGCCGACGGCGCGACGGTGGCGGCATTCGCAACCCACATTGAAGAGGCTGAACTGGCCGCGGAAAGCAGCTGTGGGGACTGCGTACCGGCTTTTTCAACCACCTGTTCATCCGTACCGCTGAAGCCCAGCTGGCGCAGCACGGCCACGTTCGGCCGCTCCTGCGGCGGGATCACCGCCTGCGGGAAACCGGCATCGGACAGCGCCTTCATTTTCAATAGCCCCTGCTTGGCCGCCAGCTTCGGGTTCGAGACCTGGAAACGGTGCTTCGTCGAAGCTTCATTGCCGAACGACAGCCCGGCATAGTGGTGCGTCAGCCCCACCAGTCCGTCAAAGTTAACCTCACGCGCTTTCATGGGCGTCACCCTCTGTAAAATCCAGCCCCGGATTCAGCGTCTCCGGCAGCGTCAGCGCCGGGGTTTCCAGGCTTGCCATCGGCCACGCGCAGTAATCGGCGGCATACCAGGCGCTGGCGCGATGGTTGCCCGATGCCCCTACGCCACCAAACGGCGCGGTGCTCGCCGCGCCGGTCAGCGGTTTGTTCCAGTTCACGATCCCGGCGCGCGCTTCCAGCAGCAGCTGGTCGAATTTCTCGCGATGCGGGGATATCAGGCCGCTCGACAGGCCGTAGCGGGTGTTGTTGGCCATCTCGATCGCCGATGCAAAATCGTCATAGCGCCAGACGCACAGCAGCGGGCCAAAGACCTCTTCATCCGGCACGTTGCTCGTCGCACTCATCTCAATAATCCCCGGCGTCAGCAGCGATGTGCCCGGCTGAACCAGCTTCGGCTCCAGCAGGGTTTTCGCCCCTCGCGCCACGTGCTCCTGCCACGCTTTCAGCACGTTCAGCGCCGCCTGCCCGGAGATCAGCCCGCCGATAAACGGCTGCGGCTCGGTATCCCATTTCGCGGGAACCAGACGCCCGCTCACCTCCACCAGACGCTTAAGAAACGCATCCCCCTGCGCGCCGCGTTTAACCAGCAGGCGGCGGGCGCAGGTGCAGCGCTGTCCGGCGGTAATGAATGCCGACTGAATGGTCAGGTGGACCGCAGCATCGATATCATCCGGATCTTCCACAATCAGCGGGTTGTTGCCACCCATCTCCAGCGCCAGAATTTTTTCCGGCTGCCCCGCCAGCTGACGATGTAGCTGATAACCCGTTCCGGCACTGCCGGTAAACAGCAGACCGTCAATGTCGCTCAGCGCACTCAGCGCCTGACCGGTTTCACGCCCGCCCTGCACCAGATTCAGCACGCCCGGCGGCAGCCCTGCCTGCTCCCAGAGTTTTACCACCGCTTCTCCGGTTAAGGGGGTTAACTCACTCGGCTTGAAGATAACGGTATTTCCCGCCAGCAGCGCAGGCACAATATGCCCGTTCGGCAGATGCCCGGGGAAGTTGTACGGGCCAAACACCGCCAACACCCCGTGCGGACGGTGGCGCAGCGTGGCGGCGCCGTCCGGCATCCCGGTATGCTGCTCACCGGTGCGGGCATGGTACGCCTTCACCGATATACCGATTTTATTGATCATCGCCGTCACTTCGGTTGTTGCCTCCCAGCGCGGCTTGCTGGTTTCGCAGGCAATGATGCGGGTCAGCTCTGCTTTATTGGCCTCCAGCAGCGCAGCAAATTTCTCAACCAGCGCCTGGCGCTCGGAGAATGGCCGTTTCGCCCATGCCGGAAACGCGCGGCGTGCAGCCTGGCAGGCCTGCTCAACCTGCCCGGCGCTGGCGTCGCTCCCCGACCAGAGCACCTCCTGGCCGACCGGGTTAGTTTTTGTCCGCGCATCACCTTCGCCCGTTACCCAGTCACCGTTAATCCATAGAGTCATGCTGTTTTCTCCTCAGGGCAGAGCCGCACCAGGCGAACCGTGTCGCCAGCGTTACATTTCAGGGCATCCAGTTGCGCAGCCGTCAGTACCAGACGCTCGCATGTTGGGTTGGTTCGCACCAGCATGGCGCGGAAGTTGGCGTAATTCTCGTTCGAGACCAGGCAGGCTGGCCACTCGCCCGGCGCGGGCTGGCCTTCTGAAACCTCAACCAGGCGGCTTTTACGGATGGCGCGTACGCGGTCAATATCGCATTCCAGCGTTGGACCGCCGTCAAAGATGTCGACGTAATTGCGGTAGCGAAAACCCTCTTTCTCCAGCACTGCACGGGCCGGGGCGGTTTGCGGGTGAACTTCGCCGATCACCGCCTGCGCTTCCGGCGTTAAGAAATGGGTATAAATAGGATGCTTCGGCATTAACTCGGCGATAAACGCCTTCTGACCGGTACCGCACAGGTAATCCGCCCGGCTAAATTCCATGGAGAAGAAGCGTTCGCCCAGGCTTTCCCAGAACGGCGAGTAGCCCGTCTCATCAATTACGCCGCGCATCTCCGCGACCACTTTTTCGTTGAAGCGGTCGCGAAAGGCGGCCATAAACATGAAGCGCGATTTGGAGAGCAGATAACCGTTACCCTCTTTGCGCCAGTCCGGATCGAGAAACAGGGTGCAGAGTTCGCTGGCGCCGGTATGGTCATTACAGAGAAAGAGCGTCGGCAGCGCGTTGTAGACGTTCAGCTCTTTCGAGGCGTGGACCATCGTGCCGACGCGGTAGTTGTACCACGGATCGTTGAGCCCGACGGCCACCTCGATGGCGCAAATCCCCGCCACGGTTCCCGTGTCGGTCTCTTCCAGCACGAACACATAGCCCTGTTCGCTTTTTGGCAACGTCCCCTGCCAGGTTTGCAGGGCGCGCTCAATGCGCGCCGACAGCGTATTTTCATCGGCAGGCAGCGAGGTCAGCCCGCCCCCTGTCTTACCGGCAAGCTGCATAAGCCCGGCGAGATCGCCGTGCGCAACGGGACGGATGACCATCATGATGACACCCCGGACTTCACCTGTTCGCAGGCCAGCGCAAAACGATCTAACCCGGTTCTGACCTCTTCCTCACTGACGATCAGCGCAGGGGCAAACCGCACCACGTTAGCGCCGGCAATCAACACCATCACGCCCTGCTTTGCCGCTTCCTGTGAAATCAGCTTCGCTTTGCCAGCAAACTCAGGGGCAAGCTCACAACCTATCAACAGCCCCAGACCGCGGATCTCTTTGAACATGCCGGTCTGGTTATTGATGGCGGTAAGACGCTCAACAAACCACTGGTGACGCTGCTTCACGCCGCTAAGCACCTCAGGAGTATTGATGATATCCAGCACCTGTCCGGCGACAGCGGTTGCCAGCGGGTTACCGCCGTAAGTGGTGCCATGGGTGCCCACGGTCATCACGCTGGCGAATGTATCGGTGGTCAGCATCGCCCCCACCGGGAAGCCGCCGCCGAGCGCTTTGGCTGTTGAAAGCACATCCGGGGTCACGCCATAGTGCATGTAGGCGTACAGCTCACCCGTGCGGCCCACGCCGGTCTGGACTTCGTCAAAAATCAGGACCGCGTTATGCCGATCGCACAGCTCGCGCAGCCCTTGCAGGAACGCTTTCTGGGCGGGCATGACGCCGCCTTCCCCCTGCATGGGCTCGACAATCACCGCACAGGTGGTGTCGTCAATCAGCTCGCTGGCAGAGTGTAAATCGTTATACGCCGCATGACGGATATCCGGCGGCAGCGGCGCAAAATCCTGAGAATATGAGGGCTGACCACCCGCACTGACGGTAAACAGCGTGCGGCCATGGAAGGCATTTTTAAAGGCTACGATGCCGCTCTTGTGCGGGCCGAATTTATCGTGCGCATATTTGCGCGCCAGCTTCAGCGCCGCTTCGTTCGCTTCCGCGCCGGAGTTACAGAAAAAGACTTTTTCTGCGAAAGTGGCGTCGATCAGCTTCTTCGCCAGACGTAACGCCGGTTCGTTGGTATAACCGTTGCCGGTATGCCAGAATTTCGCCGCCTGATCATTCAGCGCCTGCCGCAGAGCCGGGTTTGCATGCCCCAGCGCATTCACCGCAATCCCACCCGCAAAGTCGATATACTCTTTGCCCTGCTGATCCCACAGGCGAGAGCCCTCCCCACGTACCGGAATAAAAGCCGCCGGAGCGTATACCGGCATCATCCATTCATCGAAATTTTCACGCGTAACTGACAGAGACATAGCGACCTCATCCGGTAAATAAAAGGTTGTTTAAATGTTAAATAATTGAGTGTTTGCACTGTGAATGTAGATTGCAGCGTTCGTGCCAGCCAGCGATAAAAATGCATAAACGGATTTGGGTAACAGAATATCAATGAGTTACAATATGGAGTTATTCACTATTAATGCATAGATAGTGAATATTTTTACAGCAAGCGGCGCTTTGCCGCACGAAAACAAGAAAGAGTATGCACATGCCAAATATAATTCTGGAATTGTGATCGCTCGCGAAATTTATCGGTCCTTTACGCCCTGTTCGAGGGCAAAACGCGTCGAAATGGTGCAAATATTGCACCGTCGGCATTATCTGTCGCAGTAATTGGGCGAAGCGGATAACAGAAGACGTAAATTCTGCTACCATCCTTGCACTATTCACCTTGCATTGGCAGCGACTATGAAATTTGTCTCTTTTAATATCAACGGCCTGCGTGCCCGCCCTCACCAGCTCGAAGCGATTGTTGAGCAACATCAGCCAGATGTGATCGGCTTGCAGGAGACAAAAGTTCACGACGATATGTTCCCGCTCGAAGAGGTAGCGAAGCTGGGCTATAACGTTTTTTACCACGGTCAGAAAGGCCACTACGGCGTTGCGCTGCTGACCAAAGATACGCCGGTGTCGGTGCGTCGTGGCTTTCCGGGTGACGGTGAAGAAGCACAGCGTCGTCTCATCATGGCTGAGCTGCCTTCCCCGCTGGGTAACATCACAGTGATTAATGGTTACTTCCCGCAGGGTGAAAGCCGCGACCACCCGACCAAATTCCCGGCCAAAGCCAAATTTTATCAGGATCTGCAAATCTACCTTACGACCGAACTCAACAAAGATAATCCGGTGCTGATCATGGGGGATGTGAATATCAGCCCGACTGATCTGGACATTGGCATTGGCGAAGACAGCCGCAAGCGCTGGCTGCGCACCGGGAAATGTTCCTTCCTGCCGGAAGAGCGCGAGTGGATGCAGCGCTTGCTTGACTGGGGGCTGGTGGATACCTTCCGCACCGCTAACCCGGAGACGCAGGATCGCTTCTCGTGGTTTGACTACCGCTCTAAAGGCTTCGATGACAACCGGGGCCTGCGTATTGATCTGCTGCTGGCGAGCGCCCCCCTGGCCGAACGCTGCATCGAAACCGGTATCGACTATGATATTCGCAGCATGGAAAAACCGTCCGACCATGCGCCGGTATGGGCAACGTTCAAGCTGTAATCCTCAGTGAATATTAAAAAAATCAGTCTCCTGTGCGCCCTTCTGGGCGCATTTGTTTTGATCGTTGTTTTGCTTCCTCCGGGCATGCTCTCCCTCGACACGTTAAAAATACACCAGCATACATTGCTCGATCGTGTGGAGCAGGCGCCCCTTCAGAGCGCACTGATCTATTTTGCGGTTTACGTTCTGGTCTCTGCGCTGTCGATACCCGGGGCTGCGCTTCTGACGCTGCTCGGCGGGGCGATTTTCAGCCTGTGGGAGGCGATGCTGTTGGTGTCATTGGCCTCGACGCTCGGCGCCACGCTTGCCATGCTCGTCAGCCGTTATCTGCTGCGTGACTGGGTGCAACGGCGCTTTGCCGCACAGATGAACACGATCGATGTGGGGATGGTTCGCGATGGCGCGCGCTACCTTTTTGCCCTGCGCCTGATGCCGTTGTTTCCGTTCTTTCTGGTCAATTTGCTGATGGGGCTAACCCGTATCCAGGTGCGTCACTACTGGTGGGTCAGCCAGCTTGCGATGCTACCTGCCACCGTCATTTATCTGAACGCCGGACGCGAGCTGGGAAAACTCACCACGCTGCGCGATATTCTGTCGCCGGGACTGCTGTTCGCCTTTACACTATTAGGGTTATTACCGCTGGTCACTCGCTGGCTGTTTTCCCGTTACATCCCTTCGATTAAAAAGTGAGGCATTATGCGCCGGGTGCGTTTTTGCGCGTTTCTGACGAGTCTGCTGCTGGCAACCTCTGCCTTCGCCGCAGAAAACTGGCAATCCATTCAGCAACAGGCCACCGGGCAGACCGTCTGGTTTAACGCCTGGGGCGGTGACGAGGCCGTTAACCGCTACCTCGACTGGGTGAGCGGCGAGATGAAAACGCACTACGCCATTAACCTGAAGATCGTTCATCTGGCCGATGCCGCCGATGCGGTGAAGCGGATCCAGACGGAACAGGCCGCAGGACGCAGCAGTAACGGGTCGGTGGATCTACTCTGGGTAAACGGGGAAAACTTCCGCACGCTGAAGGAGGCAAACCTGCTGCTCACCGGCTGGGCGCAAACCCTGCCCAACTGGCGTTACGTCGATACCCGTAAACCGGTCACGGAAGATTTTGCCATCCCGACCGATGGGGCGGAATCCCCATGGGGCGGCGCGCAGTTAACCTTCATCGCCCGTAAAGCGAGTATGCCGACGCCTCCGGCAGATCCCCACGCGCTGCTGGCTTACGCTCAGCAGCACCCTGGCAAGGTGAGCTATCCGCGACCGCCGGATTTTACCGGCACGGCGTTTCTTGAACAGCTTCTGCTGGCATTGACCGCCCATCCGGAGGCGTTAATATACGCGCCGGACGGCACCTTTGCAGAGATCACCGCGCCGCTGTGGGACTATCTTGATACGCTGCATCCCCTGCTGTGGCGCGAAGGGAACGATTTTCCGCCATCGCCTGCGCGCATGGATACGCTGCTGGCCAGCGGTAGCCTGAACCTGTCGCTCACCTTTAACCCCGCCCACGCGCAGCAAAAGGTGGCGAGCGGTGAACTGCCTGCCGACAGCTACAGTTTCGGCTTTCTCAAAGGCATGATCGGCAACGTCCATTTTGTCGCTATCCCGGCAAATGCCAGTGCGAGCGCAGGGGCGAAAGTGGTGGCAAATTTCCTGCTGTCACCGCAGGCGCAGATCCGCAAAGCCGATCCTGCCGTCTGGGGTGACCCGAGCGTGCTGGATGGTGCCAAACTACCTGCGAAAGCGGCAAAACAGCTTCATGCCTTTACCCCTTCAGGCACGCCTGATGTGCTTCCCGAACCGCACGCCGCCTGGGTTAACGCCCTGGAGCAGGAATGGCTTCGCCGCTACGGAACCCGCTAAGCGGGCTGGTATGGGCGGCAATGGCGGTCATCTATCTGCCACTGCTTCCCGCCAGCGGCATGCTGCTGGCCCCGGCGTTTTCTCTCAGTAACTGGGCGGCGCTGTTTGCCGACCCGCAGCTGCCGCAGGCGCTGGCCGCTACGCTGGTATCAACCCTCATCGCGACGCTGGGTTCACTGTTTATCGCCCTGAGCCTGCTTGCGCTTCTCTGGCCGGGTGATGGCTGGCAGCGCCTGAGCACCCGTCTGCCGTGGCTGTTAGCCGTGCCGCACGTCGCCTTCGCCACCAGCGCGCTGCTGCTGTTTGCGGAAGGCGGTCAGTTTTACCGGATCTGTACAGTCTGTTCGCCGCAGCTTGACCGCTACGGTATCGGGCTTGGCCTGACGCTTGCGGTCAAAGAGAGCGCGTTCGTTCTGTGGGCAATCTACGCCGCACTGCCTGAAAAGCGCCTCGCACAGCAGAAAATTGTCCTGCATACCTTCGGCTACGGACGAATGCAGGCGCTCAACTGGCTCGTCCTCCCGGCTATCGCCCCCGCGCTGGGCGCCGTGATGCTGGCGGTGCTCGCCTGGTCGCTTTCCGTGGTGGATGTGGCGATCGTGCTCGGGCCGGGCAACCCACCTACGCTGGCGGTGCTGGCCTGGCAGTGGCTCACCCAGGGTGATGCGCAGCAGCAGACAAAAGGAACGTTGCTGTGTCTGGTGTTGCTCCTGCTGCTGGCCGCACTTGCCGCGGTGGGATACAGCCTCTGGACGGCATGGCGGCGCGCCCAGCCTGACCCCTCCGGGGTACGTCGCGCTTCGCATACCGCGTTGCCCGCACGGACGCTGGGCGGGTTACTGCCGTTGTGCGGCGTGCTCTGTGCGCTGGTTCTGCTGATGCTGGCACGCCGGGGCGACATCGGCCCCGTCAGCGACAGCCTTTCACTGGGACTGCTGTCCAGCCTGACAGCGCTGGCCATCCTCATGATCTGGCTTGAGTGGGGACCCCAGCGCGACGCGGTGTGGATCTGGCTGCCGCTTGCCCTCCCGGCGCTGCCCCTCGTGTCCGGGCAGTATGCCGTGGCGCTGTGGCTGGGCATCGACGGCCAGTACGCTGCGGTGCTCTGGAGCCATATGCTCTGGGTTCTCCCGTGGATGCTCCTGGTGCTGCAACCGGCCTGGCGCAGGCTCGATCCCCGGCTTATCCTCACCGCCAGAACGCTGGGCTGGCGACAGGCGAAAATTTTCTGGTTAGTGAAATGTCCCCTGATGGTTCGTCCGGCCCTGCTGGCCTTTGCGACCGGCTTTTCCGTGAGCATGGCCCAGTACATGCCCACCCTCTGGCTGGGAGCGGGTCGTTTTACTACTCTGACGACGGAGGCGGTCGCCCTCAGCAGCGGCGGCAGCGTTCCGATCCTCGCCAGCCGGGCGCTGGGTCTGTTGCTGTTAACCAGCAGCGTATTTGCCCTTGCCGCGCTGCTCGCCCGGCTCGTGGGCCGTCACAGACAAGGATTACGTTAATGCTGAACGTGAAAAATCTCACCATTGCGCCACTCTTACGTGAGGTCAACTTCCGCGTCCCGGCAGGGGAGATTCTCACGCTGATGGGACCCTCCGGGAGCGGGAAATCGACCCTTTTCGCCTGGATGGTGGGCGCGTTATCCGCTGATTTTAAGGCGCACGGCGAGCTGTGGCTGAACGATCGTCGCTGCGATATGCTCCCCGTGGAAACGCGCGGGATCGGCATTCTGTTTCAGGATGCCCTGCTGTTTGACGCCTTCAGCGTGGGGCAAAACCTGATGCTGGCGTTGCCGGCGCACATTGCCGGACGCGCGCGGCGCGACGCGGTAGAACAGTCTCTTGAATCTGCCGGGCTGGCAAACCTCTACGCCAGCGATCCGGCGACCCTTTCCGGCGGCGAGCGCGCCCGGGTCAGCCTGCTGCGCGCCCTTCTCGCCCAGCCGCAGGCATTGCTGCTCGACGAACCGTTCAGCCGACTGGATAAAACGCTCCGCGCTTCATTCCGGGCGTGGGTATTCGAAACCACTCGCCAGCGCAAGATCCCGGTGGTGCTGGTCACGCATGATGAGGAAGATATCCCGCCCGGCGGAGAGGTGATTGAGATTTCTCGCTGGCAATAATGTGCTAACGCAATGTTTTTGGCTTCAGGAGAGACGACAATGCCACCCTCTTTTAATGACGTCAGGTTTTTCGATGAAACGTGTTTCTCAACTGACCGCGCTGGCTCTGATCTGCGGCCTCGCCTCACTCTCCTCCATGGCGGCTGATATGCCCCACTCCCTCACGCTGGACCAGCTCCAGGCGCAAAACGGCGCGGTAATTGATACGCGCATCAGTGCGTTCTATAACGGCTGGCCGCAGGCGCTGCGCGGAACGTCCGGGCATGAACCCGCCGCGCTTAATCTCTCTGCAGGCTGGCTTGGGGCAATGAGCGATGAACAGCTCAGCGGCTGGGCAAAACAGCATCGGCTTACGCCTGACATGCCGGTTGCGCTCTATGGCAATGATGATGACAACCAGACCGTCAAAACGCGGCTGGAAAAAGCGGGTTTTACCCACGTTTCCATCCTGAGCGATGCCCTGCAACAATCCGACCGTTTGCAACGTCTGGCACATTTTGAACAGCTGGTTTATCCGCAGTGGATCCACCTGTTGCAGCAGGGCAAACCCGTTACTGCCGCACCAGCCGGAGAGTGGAAGGTGATCGAGGCTGGCTGGGGTGCGCCGAAGCTTTATCTCCTGAGCCACATTCCCGGCGCGGGCTACATCGACACCAATGAAGTGGAAAGCGAACCGCTGTGGAATAAGGTCGCTGACGAAAAGTTGAAAGCGATGCTGGCGAAGCACGGGATCCGTCACGATACCACCGTCATTCTGTACGGTCGCGACGTATATGCCGCCGCGCGCGTGGCGCAGATCATGCTCTACGCGGGCGTGAAGGATGTGCGTATTCTGGACGGCGGCTGGAAGGCATGGTCAGACGCCAGCCTGCCCGTTGAGCGCGGAACGCCTGAGAACGTGAAGCCAGCCCCTGATTTTGGCGCGCCGATCCCGGGCCAGCCCCGGCTGATGGTGGATATGGAACAGGCCCGGGGAATGCTGCACCGTCAGGATGCATCCCTGGTGAGCATTCGTTCCTGGCCAGAGTTTATCGGTGAAACCAGCGGCTACAGTTATATCAAGCCAAAAGGTGACATTGCCGGTGCGCGCTGGGGCCATGCGGGTAGCGACGCGACCCACATGGAAGATTTCCACAATCCGGATGGCACCATGCGCAGCGCCGATGATATTGCCGCCATGTGGAAGACGTGGAATATCCTGCCGGAGCAGCACGTTGCGTTTTACTGCGGCACCGGCTGGCGCGCGTCTGAAGCCTTCATGTACGCCCGCGCCATGGGCTGGCAAAACGTTGCCGTCTACGACGGCGGCTGGTACGAATGGAGCAGCCATCCGCAGAACCCGGTCTCCACCGGGGAGCGTGGACCGGAGAGTACACGCTAGCGGGGGAGTGACTTCAGCGTCACGTAACCGCTCCAGATGCGCGTTGTGGTGGTCAGCCAGCACAACGCGCCAAACGCCCAGGCAAACAGTGTGAAGTGTGCCGGAAACAGGCAGCACAGCACAAACAGCGCGATGGTCTCCGTTCCTTCCGTTAATCCTCCAATGTAATAAAGCGACTTGTGCGCGTAGCCGGGGTTGTCGATATTATGCTTCCCCGCCAGCGCGGCAAAGGCCAGGAAACTGCTGCCCGTCCCCATAAACGCGAACAGCAGCCAGGCGGCGGCGATCGCATTGTCAGCCGGAGCGGCCAGCGCGAAGCCAAACGGTACCAGCGCGTAAAACAGGAAGTCGAGGGCGATATCAAGAAATCCTCCCGCGTCCGTCAGGCCACGGCGACGCGCCAGCGCACCGTCCAGACCATCCAGCAGCCGGTTCAGCACAATGGCGACCAGCGCCGCCAGATACCAGCCCAACGCCAGAAACGGTAACGCCAGTACGCCAATCGCAAACCCGGCGAGCGTTAACCCATCAGGCGTAATAAACGGTTTATCCAGCGCGGCGGCCAGCTGATTTAACCCGGGCTTCAGCCGTGGATGCAGATGTTTATCCAGCATGCGGTTCACCTTTAAACGTGGCACACAGGCCCTGAGCCGGGATATCCAGCGCGGCGTTAAAGCGGGCGGAAAGGTTCTGAAAGGCAATCAGAGCCGTCATTTCGGTGATGGTCTCTTCGCTAAAGTGGCGCTTCAGCTGGTTTTTGATATTTTCATCCACCTGAGGCGGCGTGGCGGTGACCGCCTCCGCATAGGCCAGCGCCGCGCGCTCCTCTTCGCTGAACAGGGTGGAATTTTGCCAGTCGTTGACGGCCTGCACTTTATCCAGCGCCCCGCTCCGCTCGGCCAGACGCAGGCTGTTGGCATCAATACAAAATGCGCAGTGGCAGATCTGCGAGATCCGCGTCATTAGTAACGAACGCAGAACCGGGGTCAATCGCGCATTGCGCCGCTCCAGATAGCCGACAAACAGCGCCACCAGCCAGAAAAGACGCGGCATACGCCCCCACCAGCGCGTGGGGTTCAGCACCGCGCCGAAGTGTTTTTTCTGCATGGCGGCGATGGGGCTGAGGCTGACGGGAAGGGTTTCCATGGGCGCAACCCAGGCGGATGTCTCTTTCACCTGATTCTCCTGATGACTGGACTCTTTGGAAGGGCACGATAATATGTCGTTTTTCGCTATTAATTATTGACGAACATGCTGAAAACACTCGATGTGGTTGCGGCCATCCTCGAAAAAGAGGGCAAGATCTTGCTGGCGCAGCGTCCCGAACATGCCGATCAGCCAGGAATGTGGGAATTTGCGGGCGGAAAGGTTGAAGCCGGTGAGACCCAGCAGGAAGCGCTGATCCGCGAACTACGCGAAGAGCTCGGCATTGAAGCCGTGCCCGCGCGGTATGTGGCAAGCCACCAGCGGGAAGTGTCGCAGCGGCTGATCCACCTCCACGCCTGGCACGTGCCGGAATTTAGCGGCGAGCTGAAGGCGCACTACCACTCGGCGCTGGTGTGGTGCACGCCAGAAGACGCGTTCACGTATGATTTAGCCCCGGCGGATATACCGCTCCTGGAAGCGTTTATTCTTTTACGCGACGCCAGACCAGCGGGTTTGTACTGAGGGTGCGTTCATCACGCTGGCACTGCAACAGCACGCCATCCGCCCTGACCACTGCGCCTTCGGAATAGTTTTGATCCTGATAGATACAGCACTGATTACACGGCTGCGCACGCTGGCCGCCAGCGCTAAAAACCTCTGGCGGCACGTTAACTTCGACATCCGGGCGAATGCGATCAGCCTGTGCCCCGGCGGACACCATCAAACATAACGCGGCCATTGCGAAACGGTTCATAGACTTAATTTCCTTTGCATCGTTTATATCTATAACGGTAGATCCTGACGGGATCTTTAATTTATCTCGTCATCGCTTTTGGTTATGACGCGCGCCTTGTCATTAATTTCCCTTTCGGCCTAAATTTCTGCTTGCCTCTCAAAGCGGTGCGGGTGGTATAGTCAAAAAAACGACACAAAACATCTCCGCCACACGCACAAATTATTATAAGAGGTTCTTATATCTATGGATCAGACACGCTCTCTGGAAAGCTTTCTTGCCCATGTACAGCAGCGCGACCCGCACCAAAGCGAGTTTGCCCAGGCCGTTCGTGAAGTCATGACCACCCTGTGGCCCTTCCTTGAGGAAAATCCGCGCTACCGCCAGATGGCGCTGCTTGAACGTCTGGTGGAGCCAGAGCGCGTCATCCAGTTCCGCGTGGCGTGGGTGGACGATCGCAATCAGGTACAGGTCAACCGCGCGTGGCGCGTGCAGTTTAACTCCGCCATTGGGCCGTTTAAGGGCGGGATGCGCTTCCATCCCTCGGTGAACCTGTCGATTCTGAAATTCCTCGGCTTCGAGCAGACCTTTAAAAATGCGCTCACTACCCTGCCGATGGGCGGCGGTAAAGGCGGGAGTGATTTCGATCCGAAAGGCAAGAGCGAAGGCGAAGTGATGCGCTTCTGCCAGGCGCTGGTCACTGAGCTCTATCGCCACCTTGGGCCGAACACCGACGTTCCTGCCGGGGATATCGGCGTGGGTGGTCGTGAAGTGGGCTTTATGGCCGGGATGATGAAAAAGCTCTCCAACAACAGCGCATGCGTCTTTACCGGCAAAGGTCTGTCGTTTGGCGGCAGCCTGATTCGTCCGGAAGCGACGGGTTACGGTCTGGTCTATTTCACTGAAGCGATGCTTAAGCGTCACGGGCTGAGCTTCGAGGGGATGCGCGTGGCGGTCTCCGGCTCCGGCAACGTGGCGCAGTACGCTATCGAGAAAGCGATGGCGTTTGGCGCGCGCGTAGTGACCGCCTCCGACTCCAGCGGCACCGTGGTGGATGAAGCTGGCTTCACAGCAGAAAAACTGGCGCGTCTGTGCGAAATCAAAGCCAGCCGTGACGGCCGCGTGGCGGATTATGCCCGAGAGTTTGGCCTGACCTATCTGGAAGGTAAACAGCCGTGGGGTGTGCCGGTGGATATCGCCCTGCCGTGCGCGACGCAAAACGAGCTGGACGTGGATGCCGCCCGGACGCTGATTAGCAATGGCGTGAAGGCGGTAGCGGAAGGGGCAAATATGCCCACCACCATTGAAGCGACCGATCTGTTCCTGGACGCGGGCGTACTCTTTGCGCCAGGCAAGGCGGCGAACGCGGGCGGGGTGGCAACATCCGGTCTGGAAATGGCACAAAACGCCGCGAGAATGGGCTGGAAGGCGGAGAAAGTGGATGCCCGTCTGCACCACATTATGCTTGATATTCACCATGCCTGCGTGGAGTACGGCGGTGAGGCTTCACAGACCAATTACGTGCGCGGCGCCAACATCGCCGGGTTCGTGAAGGTGGCCGATGCGATGATCGGGCAGGGTGTGATTTAGTTTCGCTGCATTCTCGCCCTTGCAGGCCCGGTAAGCGTTAGCGCCACCGGGCTTTTTTCAGGCCGCAGAGCTGCTTTTTGCCGGGTGGCGGCTTCGCCTTACCCGGCCTACGGTTTAAGCGGTGGTATTTTTGGCTGCGCTTTTTTTCTTTTTGAACGGTTTCTTCGCCCCGCCACCCGGGGCAACCATCCCCCGGAATCGCTTCACTGGCGTGCTGCGCGCCTGATCAATCAGCTGATAAAGCGTCCCCACCAGCGGCTGCATAAAGTCCTGGTAACGGCACTGCTTTTCGCTGATCTGCGTCAGCACCGACTCCCAGTGCGCGGTCATGTCCGGTCTGGCGGCCAGCTCTGGCAAGGAGTGAATCAGTGCCCGGCCCGGCTCTGTCGAATGGATATAGCGCCCTTTTTTCTCGAGAAAACCACGCTTAAACAGCAACTCGATAATCCCCGCGCGGGTTGCTTCCGTACCCAGACCGTCGGTGGCGCGGAGGATCTTCTTCAGATCTTTATCCTGCACAAAACGGGCGATCCCGGTCATGGCCGAAAGCAGCGTCGCATCGGTGAAGTGGCGCGGCGGCTGGGTCTGACGTTCAACCACTTCGCCTTTTTCGCACAGCAGTTCATCGCCTTTGGCTACGACCGGCAGCGGCGTGCCGTCGTTCTCTTCGTCACGCTCTTTGTTGCCGAGCAGCGTGCGCCAGCCCGCTTCCGCGAGGAAACGCGCTTTGGCGATAAATTTGCCTTTGGCAATTTCCAGCTCAATAACGCACTTGCGGAAAACCGCGTCCGGGCAGAACTGCATCAGATACTGACGCGCGATCAGGTTATAGACCTTTGCTTCGTTGTCGGTCAGGTTGACGTTGCTGGTGCGCGCCGTCGGGATTATCGCGTGGTGGGCATCGACTTTTTTATCGTCCCAGCAGCGGTTATGGGTATCCGGGTTTACCGCCGGCTGCGGCAACAGATCCGGCGCATGGACACCAATGGCATTCATCACCGAGTGGCGTCCGGCGAAGTGTTCCTCCGGCAGATAGCGGCTGTCCGAACGCGGATAGGTGATCAGCTTGTGGGTTTCATAGAGCTTCTGGCAGATATCGAGCACGTTCTGCGCGCTCAGGCCAAACTTTTTCGCGGCCTCGATCTGCAACGCCGAAAGGGAGAACGGCAGCGGTGCGGGCTCTGATTCCCGTTTGTCGTTATAGCTGGTAACGATCGCGGGCTGGCCGGTAATGCGGTTAACCACGTGCTCCGCCAGCGGACGATGTAGCAGCCGCCCCTCTTCGTCCTGATATGACTCACAGGCATCGCTCGGCTGCCAGACGGCGGTAAAGCGTTCGTCTTTCGGCGTGACGATATGCGCTTTGACTTCGAAGAAGTCTTTGGCGACGAAATTTTCGATCTCTTCGTCGCGACGCACCACCAGCCCCAGCACCGGGGTTTGAACACGCCCAACAGAGAGTACGCCCTGATAGCCCGCATTGCGTCCCAGGATGGTGTAGGCGCGGGTCATGTTGATCCCGTACAGCCAGTCCGCGCGAGCACGCGCCAGCGCGGAGACACACAGGGGAATAAATTCGCTGTTGGCGCGCAGGCGCGAAATCGCGCGCTCCACCGCCTGCGGGTTGAGGTCGTTAATTAAACAGCGCTGCACCTGCTGGCGCTTATCCGGTGCCAACTCCAGGTAGTCGAGCACTTCGTCGACAAGCAGTTGCCCTTCCCTGTCCGGGTCACCCGCGTGGACCACTTCCGTCGCCTCATGCAGGAAACGCTTAATGACGTTGAGCTGTTTGGTGACGGAAGGACGCGGTTGCAGACGCCACTTTTCCGGCACGATCGGCAGATCGTTGAGATTCCAGCGGGCGTAGCGGCTGTCGTAGACATCCGGCTGCGCCTGTTCAAGCAGGTGACCGATACACCAGGTGACCACCTGCCCGTTACCGCATTCGATAAAGCCATCACCTTTGCGATGCGGCTTGGGCAGCACGTCGGCGATGGCTCGCGCCAGACTCGGCTTTTCGGCAATAAACAACCGCATCGAATTAACGGATCTCAATCATCGGGCGGCCACCGCGGGCGGTCACCAGCTCGCCAATGGCCGTCAGGGTGATGCCAAACTCGGCCGCCGTTGCCTGAACGTCAGCTTCTGCTTCCGGCGTCACCGCCAGCAGCAGGCCGCCGGAGGTTTGCGGATCGCACAGCAGATTGCGCCACGCTTCCGGCATTTCGCCCATTAAATGGCCGTAGCTGGCGAAGTTGCGCTGCGTCCCGCCCGGAACGGCGCCCTGAGCAATGTACTCTTCCACGCCCGGCAGCTTCGGCACATCCTGATACCGGACCTGCGCCTGCACGCCCGCGCCCTGACAGACTTCAGAGAGGTGTCCCAGCAGACCAAAGCCGGTCACGTCGGTCATGGCCTTCACGCCGTCGATACTGGCGAATGCCGCACCGGCAAGGTTC
This sequence comes from Enterobacter hormaechei subsp. hoffmannii, assembly GCF_001729745.1. Taxonomy (GTDB): domain Bacteria; phylum Pseudomonadota; class Gammaproteobacteria; order Enterobacterales; family Enterobacteriaceae; genus Enterobacter; species Enterobacter intestinihominis. The sequence continues at coordinate 1,778,190 of NZ_CP017186.1, read as the reverse complement.
ATCTGGCACATCACTTCCGTTGCCAGACCAATATGCTCGGGCTTCAGCAGGGATTTTTTCTCGGCGGTTGTCAGTACGCCAATGCCCAGCGGCTTGGTGAGGAACAGCTTGCAGCCCGCCTGCGCGGTGCTGTTGCGCTTCACGCGTTCGGTCGGCACCACGCCGGTGACGGCCAGGCCGAAGATCGGCTCCGGCGCATCGATAGAGTGACCACCGGCCAGGGCAATACCCGCCTGCTGGCAGGCAAAGCGTCCGCCTTCGATGACATCGCGGGCAATCTCCGGCGGGAGGGTGTTAATCGGCCAGCCCAGAATGGCGATCGCCATAATCGGCTTACCGCCCATCGCGAAGATATCGCTGATGGCGTTGGTGGCCGCAATGCGTCCGAAGTCGAACGGGTTGTCGACAATCGGCATAAAGAAGTCAGTGGTGCTGATAATGCTGGTGCCGTTACCTAAGTCATAAACCGCTGCATCGTCACGCGTTTCGTTACCGACAAGCAGGTTCGGGTCGACAAACTTCGCCTGTTCACTGTGCAGGATGGTCTCCAGCACTTTCGGGGAAATTTTACAACCGCAACCGGCTCCGTGGCTGTATTGCGTTAAACGAATGGTTTGCTCACTCATGGACGTCTCCTGTCATCTCAATCGCGCTATGGTAGCGCTCATTCCATAAAGAGGTAAGTATGACTGTCTGAATTCTGCGGCGGATGCTCAGAATCCAGACAGTTTAGCGCGTGTAATTAAAAACGGCTGACGAAAGGCGTGGTGTCCGGCACGCTAATGGTGCTGGAGGCTTTAAGCTGCGGGGTGCCGAGATAGAGGAAGCCGACAATTTTATCGTGTTCACCGCAGGAGAAGCCTTCCCGCACGGCGGCGCTCCCGGTCAGCGGCCCGGTACGCCAGATGCCGTTAAAGCCCTGCGCGACGGCGGCCATCTGCATTGCCATTACCGCGCAACCGGCAGACATCTCCTGCTCCCAGACCGGCACTTTATGGTCGGCCTGGCATTTTGCGACTACCGCGATGATCATCGGCGCACGGAACGGCGCGTTGCGGGCTTTATCAATCCCCTTCTCATCCTGGCCTGCGGCAACCGCCCCCTGCTCCAGCAGCTGGCTGAAGCGGTCGCGCCCTTCGCCTTCAATAATAAAGAAGTGCCACGGCTGCAATGTGCCATGGTCCGGCGCACGCATTCCGGCACGCAGAATGTTTTCCAGCTGCTCGCCGACGGGGGCCGGGTCGGCCAGGCGGGAAGCGCTACGACGGTTAACAAGCAGTTCAAGTGCGTCCATTGGTTAACTCCTTTCGTGAAATTTACTCACAAAATTAACACGACAGCAGAATTTGTTACAGCGTGGCAGGCGATTCCTGCTGACAAGTGGCGGTTGGGTCATTACGATAACCGCACATTACCGTCCTGTGGCGACGGAAACAGTCCTTTTCTGGTTAGGGAGAATACATGCGAACCCTTTGGCGAATCTTTGCCGGTTTCTTTAAATGGACGTGGCGACTGCTCAACTTCGTCCGCAACCTGGTGATGAATATCTTCTTCATCTTCCTGGTCCTGGTATGCGCAGGTATCTGGATGCATCTCAGCAGCGCCAGCCAGGCGCAGAATTCGACGCGCGGCGCACTGCTCCTCGATATCACCGGTGTGATTGTTGATAAGCCATCGACCAGCAACCGTCTGGGCGTGATTGGCCGCCAGCTGTTCGGCGCGACTTCAGACCGCCTGCAGGAAAACTCCCTGTTTGATATCGTCGACACGATCCGTCAGGCCAAAGACGATCGCAACATTACCGGTATCGTGCTGGATCTGAAAGATTTTGCCGGAGCCGATCAGCCTTCGATGCAGTACATCGGGAAAGCGCTGCGGGAATTCCGCGACAGCGGTAAACCGGTCATTGCCGTCGGCGACAGCTACACCCAGGGGCAATATTATCTGGCGAGCTTTGCTAACAAAATCTGGCTCTCTCCGCAGGGCACGGTCGATCTGCATGGCTTCGCCACAAATGGTCTGTACTACAAATCGCTGCTCGACAAGCTGAAGGTCACTACCCACGTCTTCCGCGTCGGGACCTATAAATCTGCCGTGGAGCCGTTTATCCGTGATGATATGTCCCCTGCCGCCCGTGAAGCGGACAGCCGCTGGATTGGCGAGCTGTGGCAGAACTATCTCGGCACCATTGCCGCTAACCGTCAAATGACCGCTGAGCAGGTCTTCCCGGGCGCGCGCGGTGTGCTGGAGGGCCTGCGCAAAGTGGACGGCGATACAGCGAAATACGCGCTTGATAACAAACTGGTCGATCGGCTGGGTTCCAGCGCTGAAATCGAAAAAGCGCTGACCAAACAGTTCGGCTGGAGTAAAGAGGACAAGAACTACAGCGCCATCAGCATGTATGACTACGCCGCGAAAAAGCCGGATGACAGCGGTGACAGCATCGCCGTGGTGTTTGCTAACGGGGCCATTATGGACGGTGAAGAAACGCCGGGGAACGTCGGCGGGGACACCACCGCGTCGCAGATCCGCGATGCGCGCCTGGATCCGAAAGTGAAGGCGATTGTCCTGCGGGTGAACAGCCCTGGCGGCAGCGTCAGCGCCTCCGAGGTGATCCGTGCTGAGCTGGCCGCCGCGCGTGCCGCGGGCAAGCCGGTCGTGGTCTCGATGGGGGGCATGGCGGCTTCAGGGGGGTACTGGATCTCGACGCCAGCCAACTACATTGTGGCTAACCCAAGCACGCTGACCGGCTCGATTGGCATCTTCGGCGTGATCAACACCGTAGAGAACAGCCTGGATTATCTCGGCGTTCATACCGACGGCGTTTCCACCTCGCCGCTGGCGGATGTGTCCGTGACTAAATCTCTGCCGCCTGAGGTGTCCGAGATGATGCAGCTCAGCATTGAGAGTGGCTATAAGCGCTTCATCACGCTGGTGGCGGATTCCCGTAAAAAAACGCCAGACCAGATTGACCAGATCGCGCAGGGCCACGTCTGGACCGGCCAGGATGCGAAGAGCAACGGTCTGGTAGACAGCCTGGGTGACTTCGACGATGCCGTGAAGAAAGCGGCGGAACTGGCGAAGCTCAAGCAGTGGCACGTTGACTATTATCAGGACGAACCGACGTTCTTCGATATGGTCATGGACAGCATGTCCGGCTCCGTCCGCGCCATGCTACCGGAAGCGCTTCAGGCGTATCTGCCGGCGCCGGTGGCGACGGCGGCTAAAGCCATGAAAGCGGAGAGCGATAAGCTCGCGACTTTCAACGATCCGCAAAGCCGTTACGCGTTTTGCCTGACCTGTGCGAACGTGCGTTAAAAACCGTCCCCTCTTCCCGTTAAGAGGGGATTTTTTCTTTTGAAGAACAAGAACTCATTACCATGCAGAAGAAATCAATATATGTCGCCTATACCGGCGGTACCATCGGTATGCAGCGCTCAGAAAATGGCTATATCCCGGTTTCTGGCCACTTGCAGCGCCAGCTGGCGCTGATGCCTGAATTCCACCGTCCGGAAATGCCGGACTTTACCATCCACGAATATGAGCCGCTGATGGACTCCTCCGACATGACGCCGGAAGACTGGCAGCATATTGCGGACGATATTAAAGCCCATTACGACCATTACGACGGCTTCGTGATCCTGCACGGCACCGACACCATGGCGTTCACCGCCTCGGCGCTCTCCTTCATGCTGGAGAACCTGGGCAAGCCCGTCATCGTGACCGGTTCGCAGATCCCGCTGGCGGAACTGCGTTCAGACGGGCAGATCAACCTGCTTAACTCCCTGTACGTGGCCGCTAATTACCCGATCAACGAGGTAACGCTGTTCTTCAACAACCGACTGTACCGCGGGAACCGTACCACTAAAGCGCACGCTGACGGCTTTGACGCGTTTGCCTCACCTAACCTGCAACCGCTGCTGGAAGCGGGGATCCATATCCGTCGTCTGGGCACGCCGCCCGCGCCAAATACTGCAGGCGAGCTGATCGTTCACCCGATCACCCCGCAGCCGATTGGCGTGGTGACGATTTATCCGGGTATTTCCGCCGACGTGGTGCGCAACTTCCTGCGCCAGCCGGTGAAGGCGCTGATCCTGCGCTCCTATGGCGTGGGTAACGCCCCGCAGAACGGTGAGTTCCTGAAAGAGCTTCAGGAGGCGAGCGAGCGCGGGATTGTGGTGGTCAACCTCACCCAGTGTATGTCCGGAAAGGTCAATATGGGCGGCTACGCCACCGGCAACGCCCTGGCGCACGCTGGCGTGATCAGTGGTTTCGATATGACCGTTGAGGCAACGCTGACTAAACTTCACTATTTACTGAGTCAGGATCTGGATATTGATTCCATTCGCCGCGCCATGATGCAAAACCTGCGCGGTGAACTGACGCCGGACGAATAAGGAGTTCCCATGAAGCAACGCGCCCTGTTACTGGTCGATTTGCAAAATGATTTCTGTGCGGGCGGTGCGCTGGCCGTCGCGGAAGGCGACAGCACCGTCGACGTCGCGAATTCGCTGATTGAGTGGTGTAAGGCTCGTGATGAAGCGGTGGTGGCGAGTCAGGACTGGCATCCGGCAAACCACGGCAGCTTTGCCAGCCAGCACAACGTTGAGCCTTACAGCCAGGGCGAACTGGACGGACTGGCGCAAACCTTCTGGCCCGATCACTGCGTGCAGCAGACGGAAGGCGCTGAGCTGCATCCGCTGCTGAACCAGAAAGCCATCGACGCGGTGTTCCACAAAGGTGAAAACCCAACCATCGACAGCTACAGCGCATTCTTCGATAACGGTCACCGCCAGAAGACGGCGCTGGACGCATGGTTACGCCATCATGAGATCACCGAGCTGATTGTGCTGGGCCTGGCGACGGATTACTGCGTGAAGTTCACCGTGCTGGATGCGCTCCAGCTGGGCTATACCGTGAATGTCATTACCGACGGCTGTCGCGGGGTGAATATTCAGCCGCATGACAGCGCCCAGGCGTTTATGGATATGGCCGCAGAAGGCGCAACGCTGTATACGCTGGCTGACTGGATGGAGACGCAGGCGTAAGCTTTTTTAGCCGGGAGGCGGCTTCGCCTTACCCGGCCTACTTTCTCTGGTTTTGTAGGCCGGGTAAGCATCAGCGCCACCCGGCAAAACCCCTCCCCGATCTCCCATAAAGTGAACTCCCTCGCATCACAAGCGAGGCGGCGATGGTATTCTCTTCAGGCTGTTTTTTCGCCACGCCTTTTCTGTGGCGTGGTTATTTTTATTCAGTCAAAGAGGAACTTATATGAAACGTTTGCCCTTGCTGGCAGCATTACCCTTGCTTTGTGCGTCACTGGCTTCCGCCGCGCCCCTGATGTCCGTGGGCTACTTCAATGGCGGTGGCGATGTTACCGCCGGACCGGGTGGCGATATCAATAAACTCGATGTCCGCCAGATCACACACCTCAACTACTCGTTTGGTCTGGTCTATAACAACGAGAAAGACGAAACCAACCCTGCACTGAAAGATCCGGCAAAACTGCATCAAATCTGGTTATCACCCAAGGTGGCATCCGACCTGGCGTTACTTCCTCAGCTTCGTAAACAAAACCCGAATTTAAAAGTGCTGCTTTCCGTTGGCGGCTGGGGCGCACGTGGTTTTTCTGGCGCAGCGGCTACCAAAGAGAGCCGCGCGGTGTTTATTCGCTCCGCGCAGCAGATCGTCAGTCAATACGGCCTGGACGGGATCGATCTCGACTGGGAGTTCCCGGTCAACGGCGCGTGGGGACTGGTCGAGAGCACCCCAGCCGACAGGGATAATTTCACCGCGCTGTTAAAAGAGATGCGTGACGCGTTTGGTAAGAAAAAACTGGTCACGATTGCGGTGGGCGCAAATGCAGAAAGTCCGAAAAGCTGGGTGGATGTGAAGGCCATTGCCCCCCTGCTCGATTACATCAACCTGATGACCTACGACATGGCGTACGGGACGCAGTATTTTAACGCGAATCTGTATGACTCCAGCGCCTGGCCAACGGTGGCTGCCGCAGACAAATACAGCGTTGATTTTGTGGTGAATAACTATCTGGCCGCCGGCCTAAAGCCGCAGCAAATGAACCTCGGAATCGGTTTTTACGGTCGTGTACCGAAGCGCGCCGTTGAACCGGGTATCGACTGGAGTAAACCGGACGCGCAAAACAATCCGGTCACCCAGCCCTACTTCGGGCCGCAGGAACTGGGCCTGTTCAAATCGCTTGGCTATGACCTGACCAAAGATACCTACGTGAAATACAACGATATCGTCCGCAAACTGCTAAACGATCCGCAGAAACGCTTTACCGAGCACTGGGACGAACAGGCGAAGGTGCCGTGGCTGTCGGTAAAATCCGCCGACGGGAAGGCGCTGTTTGCGATCTCCTATGAGAACCCGCGTTCCGTGGCGATTAAAGCAGATTACATCAAGGAGAAAGGTCTCGCCGGGGCGATGTTCTGGGAGTATGGCGCGGATGACAACAACCAGTTAGCGAAGCAGCTGGCGGAGTCGCTTGGGATCCCGCACTAAGGTGTAGTGTGCCGGGTGGCGGCTTCGCCTTACCCGGCCTACATGGGAGATTTATTTGAAGGTTGCAATCGGCTTCGGCGTGATGCCGAAGTCTTCTTTCAGTTCGCGCTTACTTTTCATCACCATCTGACCGTTAGTGTCGATGGTCATGTGCTGGGCGTTGGTATTGTGACGCGCCTGCCACAGCATCACCAGCTGCAAGCTGTTCTCTTTTTGCTCAGGTGTGAGCGCCACACCGTCCGGCCATTTTCCCAGCTCAACGGCCGTCACCAGGCGCTGATAAACCTCCGGGGTCATGCCTGCAATCATGTCATCAATATTCACGATCTCTCCCTTTCAAAGGAATAATTTGCTGAATCGTTTTTTCAACCCTTGGTCTGGTCGCCGTTTTCGTCATCGGTAAAGCTCATCGAAGCCGAATTTACGCAGAAACGCTCCCCCGTCGGCTGCGGGCCATCCGGGAAGACATGCCCGAGATGGGCGTCGCAGTTCCCACAACGAATTTCGGTGCGCACCATGCCGTGCGAGGAGTCCGTCAGATAGCGGATCGCATCATCGCTGACAGGCTCGTAAAAGCTTGGCCAGCCGCAGCCAGAATCGTACTTAGTCTGGGAGTTAAACAGCGGTGCATCACACACCAGGCAGTGGTAGACGCCTTCCCGTTTATTGTGCAGCAAACGCCCGGTAAACGGCGGTTCCGTGCCGTGATTTTGCGTTACGTAAAACTGCATCTCTGTAAGGTTTTTTTTCAAATCGTCGGGGTTATGTTGGTTCGACATATGCTTACATCTCGCTGTTGAAACAGACATCTTTTAACCCAGATTCTAACAAAACATTAACACCCGCGCGTGCACTTTTGATCTAAACTTATGTGTCGCGAAAAGGCGGTCAGGCAATTGTGATCAATTTCACATTTTAATCCTGCGAGGCCTTTAAAATTCCGGGCGCAGCCCCCATGTGGTTGCTAGCTCAAAGGGAAAGTGAGGCGAGTCAGTCGCACAAACGTTAGTCACAGGATTGATTTGTCGCAATGATTGACACGATTCCGCTTGACGCTGCGTAAGGTTTTTGTAATTTTACAGGCAACCTTTTATTCACTAACAAATAGCTGGTGGAATATATGACTATCAAAGTAGGTATCAACGGTTTTGGCCGTATCGGCCGTATTGTTTTCCGTGCTGCTCAGAAACGTTCTGACATCGAAATCGTTGGTATCAACGATCTCCTGGACGCTGAATACATGGCGTACATGCTGAAGTACGACTCAACTCACGGTCGTTTCGACGGCACCGTTGAAGTGAAAGACGGCCACCTGGTTGTTAACGGCAAAACCATCCGCGTTACTGCTGAGAAAGACCCAGCTAACCTGAAATGGAACGAAATCGGTGTTGACGTTGTAGCTGAAGCTACCGGTATCTTCCTGACCGACGAAACTGCACGTAAACACATCACTGCGGGTGCGAAGAAAGTTGTTCTGACTGGTCCTTCCAAAGACAACACCCCAATGTTCGTTCGCGGTGCAAACTTCGAAACTTACGCTGGCCAGGACATCGTTTCCAACGCATCCTGCACCACCAACTGCCTGGCACCGCTGGCTAAAGTTATCAACGACAACTTCGGCATCATCGAAGGTCTGATGACTACCGTTCACGCTACCACCGCTACTCAGAAAACCGTTGATGGCCCGTCTCACAAAGACTGGCGCGGCGGCCGTGGCGCGGCTCAGAACATCATCCCATCTTCTACCGGTGCTGCTAAAGCAGTAGGTAAAGTACTGCCAGAACTGAATGGCAAACTGACTGGTATGGCGTTCCGCGTTCCAACTCCTAACGTATCCGTTGTTGACCTGACCGTTCGTCTGGAAAAAGCTGCTTCTTACGAAGAAATTAAGAAAGCAATCAAAGCTGCTTCCGAAGGCCCAATGAAAGGCGTTCTGGGTTACACCGAAGACGACGTTGTTTCTACCGATTTCAACGGCGAAGTGTGCACTTCCGTGTTCGATGCTAAAGCAGGTATCGCACTGAACGACAACTTCGTGAAACTGGTTTCCTGGTACGACAACGAAACTGGCTACTCTAACAAAGTACTGGACCTGATCGCTCACATCTCCAAATAAGTTGAGATGAGTGCTTGATCCTAAAAGGCGACTTCGGTCGCCTTTTTTATTGTTTTTAGACAGAGGATTGCTTAATGATTAATAAAATTTTTGCACTTCCGGTAGTCGAACAACTTACCCCTGTGCTCTCCCGCCGTCAGATTGACGGCGCCGATATCATCGTCGTCGATCATCCGCGCGTTAAAGCCTCCGTAGCGCTCAATGGCGCCCACCTGCTCTCCTGGAAACCAGAAGGCGAAGAAGAAGGCCTGTGGCTGAGCGAGGCCACCTCGTTCAAAAAAGGGGCGGCGATCCGTGGCGGCGTACCGATCTGCTGGCCATGGTTTGGTCCGTCAGCGCAGCAGGGATTGCCGTCTCACGGTTTCGCCCGTAACCAGCAGTGGACGCTGAAAGCCCACAACGAAGATGATAACGGCGCGGTGTTGACCTTTGAACTTCAGGCAAATGATGAAACGCGCGCCCTGTGGCCACATGAATTCACCCTCTATGCCCGCTTCAAGCTGGGTAAAACCTGCGAGATTGAACTGGAAGCGCACGGCGAATTCGAAACAACGTCCGCCCTGCACACCTATTTCAACGTAGGCGACATTCAGGCCGTTAAGGTGAGCGGACTTGGCGATACCTTTATCGACAAAGTGGACAACGCGAAAGAAGGCAGGCTGGACGACGGCGTTCAGAGCTTCCCGGACCGTACCGATCGCGTGTATCTGCACCCGGAAGCCTGTAGCGTCATCCACGACAGCGCGTTGAACCGCGGCATTGACGTGGTTCACCACCACCATAGCAACGTGGTGGGCTGGAACCCGGGCCCTGCCCTTTCCGTCAGCATGGCAGATATCCCGGATGACGGTTACAAGACCTTCGTGTGTGTGGAAACCGCGTGCGTGACCGCCCCGCAGAAAACCAGCGAAGAAAAACCGTCCCGCTTAGGCCAGACGATCAAGATTGTGAAGCGCTAATATTTATCAGGCACCATAAAAAACAAACGGGGCGCAAGCGCCCCGTTTTAATACATCACGTTCTGGTCAGAACTTGTAGGTCACACCCACGGAGAAGATGCCGGACCAGGACTTGTCGACCATCGGGCTGTCCTTCACTTCGTCGCTCAGACGGGTATAACGGCCAGTACCGTACACGTTCCAGTCACCGAGGAAGTTATACGAGGCGGTGAGTTCCAGGTACGGATCCCAGCCATCATCAGCGCTGTAGCTCTTCAGACCACTGCGGCGAGACTCAGCCTTAGACACGCCATAGTAGTAGTCATTGTAATTCTCGCTGCTGTACTGCACACCGATACCCGGCGTCAGGGTCACCGCGCCGTTGGTATAGCGATAAAGCCACGCCAGATCCCAGATGAAGCCATTGCTGTTGTCCAGGGTATCGCCCGCCAGCGCCGTGCGCAGGAAGCCATACTCGGTATTATGGACGTAAGAAAGCCCGGCCATCAGTGAGCTTCTGCGCTTGTCCAACTGACGAAGCGCATTGCTGTCGCTGTCGCCTGGTTTAAAGTACGTTGGGTCGTAATAGGCCATGATGGAGAGCTTATCGGCCGTATCGTTCCACAGATAGTAGCCGCCGCCCAATCCACGGAACCAGAAGTTATCGCCTTCATAGGTGACAACGGGGACAGGATAAACGTCGCGGTCATACTGCTTGTACGGGCTGTTGATCACGCCAGCACCCGCGCCAACAGTCCACTGGCTCTCAGCCTGTACGGTGCTCGCTGCGGTAGCGGCAAGGATGCCCAATGCCAGAAGTTTGAGTTTGGTCACAATCCATTCTTTCCTGTAGTCAAATAATCAGCGGGTGAAGTGTAACCGCCATTCCCGTACATCCCAAAATTTTTTGCGCGCGAATCCATTTGATTAACCCGTTATTTTTCATTTTTCAGATGACATCCCGCTTTCATTTATGTGACCGATAAATGAAAAACCCCCTTTTCGCTTATAACCGCAGTGGAAATTTTTGGATGAGTTATTGATATGTCATTGAAAGTAGATTTTATCCGTATGCAAGTTTTGCAATTGCCATCTACGCTTTAATTTAAGAAGAGGTTTTGCTGAACACCCTGCGGTTCATAGCCTTCGACCTGGCACACAGGTTGCTGCTCTGGCAGTGAGGTGCGAAAGATTCTCTTCCGGGAGCCTCCACTACTCATACGAACGGCTCTTATCCTGTGCTAAAAAACGAAAGGACGGCATGCCATGAATATATTCGATCACTATCGCCAGCGCTACGAAGCTGCCAAGGACGAAGAGTTCACACTGCAGGAGTTTCTTACCATTTGTCGGCAAGATCGCAGTGCCTATGCCAATGCGGCAGAACGGCTATTGATGGCTATCGGTGAGCCAAACATGGTTGATACTGCCCTGGAGCCACGGCTTTCCCGTCTTTTTTCGAATCGGGTAGTCGCCCGATACCCGGCGTTTGAAGAGTTCTATGGTATGGAAGATGCCATTGAGCAGATCGTCTCCTACCTGAAGCATGCCGCTCAGGGGCTGGAAGAGAAGAAACAGATCCTTTACCTGCTGGGTCCCGTCGGCGGGGGTAAATCCTCCCTGGCTGAACGCCTGAAAGCGCTGATGCAGCGCGTGCCGATCTATGTGCTGAGCGCCAACGGCGAGCGCAGCCCGGTCAATGACCATCCGCTGTGCCTGTTTAACCCGCAAGAGGATGCGCAAATTCTGGAAAAAGAGTTTGGCATTCCGCATCGCTATCTCGGTACGATCATGTCGCCGTGGGCGGCAAAACGCCTGCACGAGTTTGGTGGGGACATCACCAAATTCCGCGTCGTGAAAGTGTGGCCGTCTATCCTCGAGCAGATCGCCATTGCTAAAACTGAACCCGGTGACGAGAACAACCAGGACATCTCGGCGCTGGTGGGTAAAGTCGATATCCGTAAGCTGGAACATCACGCGCAAAACGACCCGGATGCCTACGGCTATTCCGGTGCGCTATGCCGCGCCAACCAGGGGATTATGGAATTTGTCGAGATGTTTAAAGCACCGATCAAAGTGCTGCATCCGCTGCTGACCGCCACACAGGAGGGGAACTACAACGGGACGGAAGGTATTTCCGCCCTGCCGTTTAACGGGATTATCCTCGCCCACTCGAACGAATCTGAATGGGTGACCTTCCGTAACAACAAAAACAATGAGGCGTTCCTTGACCGTGTGTACATCGTCAAAGTGCCTTATTGCCTGCGGATCTCCGAGGAGATCAAGATTTACGAAAAACTGCTCAACCACAGTGAGCTGGTCCATGCCCCTTGCGCACCGGGAACGCTGGAAACGCTGTCGCGCTTCTCGATTCTGTCGCGCCTGAAAGAGCCGGAAAACTCCAGCATTTACTCCAAAATGCGCGTGTATGACGGCGAAAGCCTGAAGGATACCGACCCGAAAGCCAAATCGTACCAGGAATACCGCGATTACGCCGGGGTCGACGAAGGGATGAACGGCCTGTCGACACGTTTCGCGTTTAAGATCCTCTCCCGCGTCTTTAACTTCGACCACGCGGAGGTGGCCGCCAACCCGGTTCATCTGTTCTATGTGCTGGAACAGCAAATTGAACGTGAACAGTTCCCACAGGAGCAGGCTGAACGCTACCTGGAGTTCCTGAAAGGCTACCTGATCCCGAAATACGCCGAGTTTATCGGCAAAGAGATCCAGACCGCCTACCTGGAATCCTATTCCGAATACGGCCAGAACATTTTCGATCGGTACGTCACCTACGCTGACTTCTGGATCCAGGATCAGGAGTACCGCGACCCGGATACCGGCCAGCTGTTTGACCGTGAATCCCTGAACGCAGAGCTGGAAAAAATTGAGAAACCGGCCGGGATCAGCAACCCGAAAGACTTCCGAAACGAGATTGTGAACTTCGTGCTGCGCGCCAGAGCGCATAACAACGGCCGTAATCCAAACTGGACCAGCTACGAAAAACTGCGCACGGTTATAGAGAAGAAAATGTTCTCTAACACGGAAGAGCTGTTGCCGGTTATCTCGTTCAACGCCAAAACCTCAACCGACGAGCAGAAAAAGCACGACGATTTTGTCGACCGTATGATGGAAAAAGGCTATACGCGCAAACAGGTCCGCCTGCTTTGTGAATGGTATCTGCGCGTGCGTAAATCGTCTTAAAACAAGTGCCCGGTAACGCGCTTACCGGGCCAACAAAATGTCCGGCACTTACGGACGCTGCAAGTTGGCAAATGCAGTACGGGGGATATATGACCTGGTTTATTGACCGGCGTCTTAACGGCAAAAACAAGAGCACGGTGAATCGCCAGCGCTTCTTGCGCCGTTATAAAGCGCAAATTAAACAGTCGATCTCCGAGGCCATCAACAAACGCTCGGTGACCGACGTCGACAGCGGCGAATCCGTCTCCATCCCCAACGATGACATCAGCGAACCGATGTTTCATCAGGGGCGTGGCGGCCTTCGCCATCGCGTGCACCCAGGTAATGACCACTTCGTCCAGAATGACAGAATCGAGCGGCCACAAGGCGGAGGCGGCGGTTCTGGCAGCGGTCAGGGACAGGCCAGCCAGGACGGTGAAGGCCAGGATGAGTTCGTCTTTCAGATTTCAAAAGACGAATATCTCGACCTGCTGTTTGAGGATCTGGCCCTGCCGAATCTGAGAAAGAATCAGCACCGTCAGCTCAACGAATACAAAACCCATCGCGCGGGTTATACCGCAAACGGGGTGCCCGCCAACATCAGCGTGGTGCGTTCACTGCAAAACTCGCTGGCGCGACGCACGGCGATGACGGCAGGCAAACGGCGCGAACTGCGCGAGCTGGAAACCAGCTTGAAAGTGGTGGAAAACACCGAACCGGCGCAACTACTGGAAGAGGAGCGCCTGCGAAAAGAGATTGCCGAACTGCGGGCGAAGATCGACCGGGTGCCGTTTATCGACACGTTCGACCTGCGCTACAAGAACTACGAAAAACGTCCGGAGCCTTCCAGCCAGGCGGTGATGTTCTGCCTGATGGACGTGTCAGGTTCAATGGATCAGGCCACTAAGGATATGGCTAAGCGTTTTTATATTCTGCTCTATCTGTTCCTGAGCAGAACGTATAAGAACGTGGAGGTGGTCTACATCCGCCATCACACTCAGGCGAAAGAGGTGGATGAGCATGAGTTTTTCTACTCGCAGGAGACCGGTGGCACCATCGTGTCGAGCGCCCTTAAGCTGATGGATGAGGTGGTGAAGGAGCGCTACGACCCGGCGCAGTGGAACATCTACGCCGCCCAGGCATCGGATGGCGATAACTGGGCGGATGACTCGCCCCTGTGTCATGAAATTCTGGCGAAGAAGATCCTGCCGGTGGTGCGCTACTACAGTTACATTGAAATTACCCGTCGCGCCCACCAGACGCTGTGGCGCGAGTATGAGCATCTGCAAGCGATGTTCGATAACTTTGCGATGCAGCACATTCGTGACCAGGATGACATCTATCCGGTCTTCCGGGAACTGTTCCAGAAACAGTCTTCCACCAGCAACGCATGAATCAACAGCCAGCGCTCCCGCTGGCTGTTTTCTTTCAGCCCTCTCCCTCCCGTGCTAATGTAGCAAGCTACGTATTGGCTAATCACAGGTGAAATCGTTATGTCTGATGACGTGATCGGGACGACAACCCATCAGCAGCTAATCAGCTTATTAACCGAGCAGGAGGCGCACTTTCGTGTGGTGGCGCATGAGGCCGTAGGGAAATGCGAAGCGGTCAGTGAAATTCGCGGGACCGATCTCCGCCAGGGAGCAAAAGCGCTGGTCTGTAAGGTAAAAGGCAACGGCGTTAAGAAACATATTCTGGCAATCCTCGCCGCCGATCGGCAGGCCGATCTGAGCCTGCTGGCCAGCCATTTCGGAGGGCTTAAGGCATCTCTCGCCAGTCCGGCCGAAGTGGATGCGCTTACCGGCTGCGTTTTCGGCGCCATTCCCCCCTTCAGCTTTCACCCGGATCTGACGCTGGTCGCCGATCCGCTGCTGTTTGAGCGCTTTGACGAGATCGCCTTTAACGCCGGTCTGCTGGAAAAATCGGTGATTATGGATACCCAGGACTATCTGCGTATCGCCCGTCCTGAACTGGTGTCGTTCCGTAAACAATAAATACAGAGGCTGGCTAACGGTCAGCCGTTTTCCAGCAGCAGCACGGAAGCAATCAAAATAATCGCGATGATAAAAAACGATGAGGAGATAATCAGCGTTTCGACAAACATAGGATCGTTCATGATGCCCTCTGCCTTGCCCATTTCCCTTTTTTTTACTCCCGCAAAATGACAGTTAAATGACAATGACGCGTCCGCGAAATGACAATTTTTCGCTGAAACGATTCGCTGTTAACTCCCCTCCCCCGTATAAAGTCACTGTTTAAATACTTTATTTGTTACCGGTATCACGAAAAGAAATTTACGTAACCCCGATGCCAGATCTCGCAATTGTTAACCTTTTCATGATGGTTAACCTTGTTTACGGAGCACCTCATAAATAAACCTTACACTGGCAAGGTGAATACAATGACCGAGATAATTACCCGTAAAGAAAAAATCAGTTATGGGTTAGGCGATATGGCGAGCCATATTGGGCTGGATAACGTCATTATTTTTCTGACGTTTTACTATACGGACGTGGTGGGGTTACCTGCCGCATTCGTGGGCACTATGTTTCTTCTGGCGAGAACCGCCGATGCCATAATTGATCCGGCGATGGGCTATATCGCAGACAGGACGCGTACCCGCTGGGGAAAATTCCGCCCCTGGATGCTGTGGCTGGCGCTGCCCTTTGGCGCAAGCTGTCTGCTGACCTACGCCGTGCCGGCGTCGCTCGACCTGCACGGTAAAATGATTTTCGCCACCGTCAGCTATACCCTGATGATGCTGATGTATACCGCAATCAATATTCCCTATTGCTCCATGGGCGCGGTAATTACGCCCGACAACGATGCGCGAATTTCCCTTCAGTCTTATCGCTTTTTCCTTGCCACGCTGGGTGGCGCGTTGTCGACATTCTTTATGATGCCGCTGGCAGAGTTTTTAGGCGGCGACGATAAATTACTGGGCTACCGCTGGGCGATGGCCATTATGGCGACCGTCGCGGTGATCATGTTCTGGATCTGCTTCGCCAATACGCGTGAACGTATTAAGGCTCCCGCCACCCACAATAATTATCTTGCGGAACTACGGGATTTATTACGAAACGACCAATGGCGAGTTGTCGCCGTCCTGGTATTAACCAATATTGGTTTTGGCGTTATTCGCCTTGGCGCAATGATGTATTTCGTCACTTATTATCTCGGTAGCGCAAGCTATTTTATGTGGATGCTCGGGGCGCATATTCTCGGGAAAGCCGCAGGCAGCGCGCTGGCCAAACGTCTGACGCAGAACGTCAGCAAAGTGCAGATGTTTGGATATTGTTCCGTACTGGCGGGGGTACTCAGCATCGCCCTGTTCTTTGCGCCTAAGTCGGTGCTTATTCTGGTGCCCATGACGTTTATCGTCTCCACTCTTTACCAGGCCACCACCACGCTAATGTGGGTGATGATGGCGGATGTCGCCGATTACGGCGAATGGAAACAGGGCAAACGCATGGACGGCGTGATCTTCTCCACCTTCCTCGCCGTACTCAAGCTGGGGATGGCGATCAGCGGCGCGATTGTTGGCTGGACGCTGGGCTTAAGCGGCTATGTTGCCAATGCCCCGGAACAAACTACCACGGCCATGTACTGCATCATCGCCCTCTTCACCGTCGTACCTGGCATCTTGTCGCTCTGCGCGTTTGCCACGCTGCGCTGGTACAAGCTCGACGACAGCACAATGCAATCCATCCATCTCGCCAAACACCCTGTTTAGAAGGACGCATTATCCATGAGTGAGCTGATTCAACATTCCAACTGTATCGAATGGCGTTTTGAACGCCAGATCCTGCGCATCGAACCCTGGGGAGAAAACAGTCTTCGCGTCAGGGCCACCTGCTCCCCGGCATTTGATGACGCCTTACAGGCACTGTTACCCGCCGCCCCTTGCCAGGCCGAGATTGTCGCCGAAGCGGAAAGCCTGACGCTGCGCAACGGCAATATTACCGCGACCCTGAACCTTAAAGGTCAGTTGGCCTTCTACAATCAGCGCGGCGAACTGCTGCTGGAGGAGATGTGGCGCCAGCGTTCAACGGTGGGTATCGGTGCCAGCGAGAAGAGTCAGGATAAATATGTCAGCGCTCTGAAGCTGGATGGCCGCGAATTTAAACCGCTGATGGGGGGCAAATATCAGCTCACCGTCCGGTTTGAATCGCGTCCGGATGAACGCATCTATGGCATGGGTCAGTATCAACAGCCGTGGCTGGATCTGAAAGGCTGCACGCTGGAGCTGGCTCAGCGCAACTCCCAGGCCAGCGTGCCCTTTATGCAGTCCAGCCTTGGCTATGGCCTGCTGTGGAACAACCCGGCGATTGGTGAAGCCAGCTTTGCAAAAAATCAGACGGAATGGCGCGCCCGCGTCACAGGAGAGATGGACTACTGGATCACCGCCGCTGACACGGTGGCGGATATCACCCGCCAGTATGTGAAAGCCACCGGTACTCCGCCCCCCGCCCCGGCGTTTATCAGCGGGCTGTGGCAGTGCAAATTGCGATACCGCACCCAGCAGGAGGTGCTGGAGGTTGCGCGGGAGTATCGCCGCCGTAATCTGCCGCTGTCGGTGATGGTCATCGACTTTTTCCACTGGCCGAATCAGGGCACCTGGTGCTTCGACCCCGTAGACTGGCCCGATCCTGAAGGCATGGTCGACGAGCTGCGCGAAATGGGTATTGCGCTGATGGTGTCGGTGTGGCCAACGGTAGAGGCGCGCAGCCCCCTCTACCCGCTGATGAAAGCCAAAGGCTGGCTTGTCAGCAGTGAGCGCGGCGTGCAGGTCAACCTCGATTTTATGGGCAATACCACCTTCTTTGATGCGACCCATCCTGAGGCGCGGAAATTCGTCTGGGATACGGTGAAGAAAAATTACTACGACATGGGCATTAAGCTGTTCTGGCTGGACGAAGCGGAGCCGGAATACCGCGCCTATGATTTTGACAACTATCGCTACCACGCCGGTCCGGTACTGGAAGTGGGCAATCGCTACCCGCGTGACTTTGCGCAGGGCTTTTACGATGGGCTCCAGGCAAACGGCGAAACCGACATTGTTAACCTGGTACGCTGCGCCTGGGCAGGCAGCCAACGCTTCGGCGTGCTGGCGTGGTCGGGTGATGTCCACTCCTCGTTCCATGCTTTTCGCAATCAACTCGCCGCAGGACTGAATATGGGGCTGGCGGGGATCCCATGGTGGACGACCGATATCGGCGGCTTCCAGGGAGGGAACGTTAACGACCCGGCGTTCCATGAATTGCTGATCCGTTGGTTCCAGTGGGCGGTGTTTACACCGGTACTGCGCATGCACGGCTATCGCGAACCGCAGATCCAACCTCCGGAGGGCTACCGTGACGGTATTCCTCAGTGTAACAGCGGTTCGCCTAATGAGCTGTGGAGTTACGGAGAAGAGAATTACGCCATCATGCAGCACTGGCTTACCGTGCGCGAAACCCTGCGCCCGTATATTGACGCGTTGTACCGGCAGGCTCATCTGCACGGAGACCCGCTCATGCGTCCGCTGTTCTGGCACTATCCGAAGGATAAGCAGAGCTGGGCGTGTGAAGATCAGTATCTGTTTGGTGAAGATCTTCTGGTGGCGCCGGTTATGCAGGCCGGTCAGCGTGAGCGCGATGTCTGGCTGCCGACGGGCAATAGCTGGATCGCCCTCAACGGTGAGCGCTACGCCGGTGGGGAGCATATCCGGGTGCCTGCGGCGCTGGAAACCATCCCGGTGTTTATCCGCGAAGGGAGTCCGCTTATCCAGCAACTGGTGGACTGACGTCAGGCAAGTGCCCAAAAATAGACAATTTTTTTAGTAAAGCCTGCCTGCCGTCGCGTTTGCGCGTAAAGTAAGCAGGCTTACTATTTTTGGCAAGGATCCCGTCATGTTCGACCCTACACTACTCATACTTCTGGCCCTGGCTGCTCTGGGTTTTGTCAGCCACAATACCACCGTCGCGATTTCCATTTTGGTCCTGATCATCGTTCGCGTCACACCGTTGAACACCTTCTTCCCGTGGATAGAAAAACAGGGGCTTACCATCGGGATCATTATTTTGACCATCGGTGTGATGGCCCCGATTGCCAGCGGAACGCTACCGGCCTCAACGCTGCTGCACTCCTTTGTGAACTGGAAATCGCTGGTGGCGATTGCAGTGGGCGTTTTTGTCTCATGGCTTGGCGGGCGCGGCGTGACGCTGATGAGCAGCCAGCCTTCTCTGGTGGCCGGGCTGCTGGTGGGCACCGTGTTAGGCGTGGCGCTATTTCGTGGCGTGCCGGTTGGCCCGCTGATTGCTGCCGGACTGGTTTCGCTGTTTATCGGGAAGTCGTAGTCAGGCTGGCGATATAGCGGGCGGGCGTCTGTCCCAGTCCTTTCTTGAACATGGTGATAAAGGCGGTGGTGGAGTCATACCCCAGCGCCTGCGCCGCCTGCTGGACCGACTTTCCGCCGATCAAAAACTGCAATGCGACAATCAGCTGGAGCTGGTGTCGCCAGCGGCGAAAGCTTAAGCCGGTCTCTTTCACCACCAGCCGCGCCAGATTGCGCTCGCTCATGGCAAAGTGGCTGGCCCACTGCGCCAGCGTCTGCCAGGCGGCAGGTTCGTTTGCCATGGTCTCACTCATCAGACGAATTTTCGGATGCGGAGATACCGGCAGCTGGAGATGCTCCTGCGGTTGCAGGGGCAGTTCATCAAACAGGACGTCAACCAGCCTTCCGGTAGCGGGAAGAGGCAGTTCCTCCTGTGACCTGTCCGCGAGCGCCAGCACCAGCTCCCGCACCAGGGGTGATATTTTCAACGTACAGGTACGGGTCGGCAATTCGAGCGCACCGGGTTCAATAAACAGCAGGCAGAGCTGCGCGCCGGGCGTCGCCTTGTTGCTGTGCGGCGTTTGACCCGGGATCCACACCGCATACTGGGGCGGCACCATCAGCATCGCGTTCTCTACTTCACAGGTGATCGCTCCTCCCAGCGCCATAATCAACTGCCCTTTGCGGTGCAGATGCAGCGGAATGTACTGTTCTTGTGCCACCACGCGGATGCGAAAGGCCACCGCCGCGTCGTGGTGGCTATCGGGATCGTAGCCGTCGAGTCCCAGTCCATACATAAAGTTGTCCGATATTAGCGATAAACTGTCATTTTAGCCTGATTTCAACCACGACTTAAATCGGTATGGTATGCGCTCGCCTGAACGTAAGAGACAATAATGACTACTGCTATTCAACCTTCCGGGAAACAGGGCGCGCTGCTGGTTGCAGGCATCCTGATGATCGCCACGACGCTGCGCGTCACCTTTACCGGTGTCGCCCCCCTGCTCGACACCATCCGACAGGACTATGGCTTAAGCACGGCGCAAACCGGCCTGCTCACAACGCTGCCTCTGCTGGCCTTCGCCTTTATCTCTCCCCTTGCCGCAGGCGTCGCCCGGCGCCTGGGCATGGAGCGCAGCCTGTTTATCGCTCTGCTGCTGATTTGCATCGGGATTGGCGTACGTTCGCTGCCGTCGGCCTCGCTGCTGTTTATCGGTACGGCGATCGTGGGCTGTGGGATTGCGCTGGGCAATGTACTGTTACCCGGATTAATCAAACGTGATTTTCCGGGCCAGGTCGCAAAACTGACGGGGGCTTATTCGCTGACGATGGGAGCCGCCGCTGCCGCAGGGTCGGCGCTGATCGTCCCGCTGTCGCTGGGGAGTGGTGGCTGGCACGGGGCGCTGTTGATGCTGATGTTCTTCCCGCTGGTGGCGCTGCTGCTGTGGTTACCGCAATGGCGCCAGAGGCCGGCCGCCACCCTGACCGGTGCGGGCGCGTTGCACAATCGGGCAATCTGGCGCTCCGCACTCGCCTGGCAGGTGACGCTTTTTCTGGGCATTAACTCGCTGATTTACTACGTCATTATCGGCTGGTTACCCGCGATTTTACTTAGCCACGGCTACAGCGAAACGCAGGCTGGCTCCATGCACGGACTTCTCCAGCTGGCAACCGCTGTTCCCGGTCTCGCCATTCCGCTGATCCTGCACCGTCTTAACGATCAGCGTGGCATAGCCGGGCTTGTCGCTCTGATGTGCGCCGTCAGTGCGGCCGGGTTCTGGTTCGCGCCGGGGCTGGCCGTCGTCTGGACGCTGGTGTTTGGCTTTGGATCCGGCGCCACCATGATCCTCGGCCTGACGTTTATCGGACTGCGCGCCAGCTCGGCCCATCAGGCCGCCGCGCTCTCCGGCATGGCACAGTCGATTGGCTATATGCTGGCGGCCTGTGGCCCACCGCTGATGGGGAAAATTCACGATACCGCCGGAGACTGGCGCATTCCGCTGCTGGCCTGCGCGCTGGCTGCGGTAGTGATGGCCCTGTGCGGCATGCTGGCCGGGCGTGACCGGGAGATCACACCCCGCTGACATTCAAGGCAGACCTGACGGTCTGCTTTTTTTATCCCTGCGCCGCCCGCAGCATGGCCTGTACCAGCACCACCGGGCGCCCTTGAAGCGCAGCCCGCTCATGCTGGAACAGGGTGATGACAAAGAAAGGATGGGTCAGCAGCTCTGCCGCGCGGATCTCGCCCTGCTCGTCCCAGCCCGTTACGCGCATGTCGCCCCGCTCAAGCTGGCTGGCAAACTCAGACGAGACGCCGTAATTGCAGTGATAACCTTCATGAATTTCCGGCTTGCCGTACGCTTTGGCAATCAGCGTGTTGTTCCGCAGCTCAATCGCGTCGGTTTTTTCCACCAGCGAGCAGGCCAGCGGCGCAATCACCATCCTCCCCTCGGTATCGGTTTCGGCATGGCCTGCATCGTGCCAGCCCAGCACATTACGGGCATACTCAATCAGCGCATGCTGGAACCCGCCGCAGGTGCCGAGAAAAGGGATGCTGTTTTCACGCGCGTAACGCGCGGCAATAAACGCCGCCTCGGTGTTTTTATACGGGCTTGCCGGTACCAGCCAGATGGCATCGTACCCGACCAGGTCTTCGGGGTTGGTCAGCTCAGGCGTGGCGAGCCAGTCATAATCAGCGGTGAGATCCAGAACCGCAGCGGCGTCGTCAATCGCCAGCGGGATCGCCTGGTGCGCAATAACATCGGGATTGTAATCACCAACCAGCGCAATGCGCAGCGTCGTTTTAACCGGGGAGAGTTCCATGAGAGATTCCTTATGCCGGAGGATTTTCAGATAACATAAGGAACCTCAGACTACCGATCTTTTGCAATTATCACAATACCTTAAATTGGGTGCTTAAACGCCGGGTGCTATAGTGTTCTTGCCGAACGTCGCACGGTAGGAGGAAAACGGATGATTCAATGTAAGCGCGTCTATGAACAGGCAACGTCAGACGATGGTTACCGGGTGCTGGTAGACAGACTCTGGCCGCGAGGGATAAAAAAGACCGACCTCGCCTGTGATGAGTGGTGTAAAGCGCTAACGCCGTCCAGCGAACTGCGGAAAGCCTTTCACAGTGAAACGATAGATTTCACCGCGTTCAGTGAAGCCTATCGTAAAGAGCTGGCGCAGCATCAGGATGAAGGCAAACGCCTGGCGGCCCTCGCCCGACAGCAGACCGTGACGCTACTCTATGGGGCGAAAAATACGGAGCAGAATCACGCGCGGGTACTGGCGGACTGGCTGCGTAAACTGTGATTAACCGATTGCCAGCTCATCCACGTTGTGTGGCATCTCGTCGGGAGTAAGCGGCATCAAATGTTCCGGGCGAACAAACGCAAAACCGTGCTGATTATCAAAGGCGTAAACATCACCGGTGACCAGCCACAGCGCACGCGCTGATGTATCAGGTAATTGCGTCATGACGCCGTTAACCGGGTTCACAAAACGCTGGCCCGGCTGACAAAGGCCAAACAGCTCCACGGATTTACCGATATTTCGACGGCCCGCCGTCGTACGCGCACCCACAATTATCGCCATGCTGCCCGGTTTTAACTGAAACATACTTCTTCTCGCAAACGTACCGCCAGAAACTGGCTAAGAATAATCCTAAAGAGAAGTGTATCGCAGTTTTATTGCCGTTGTCATCTGGTCGGTTGCGGGTGATCGCGGCGATAGAGATCCCATTCATCGATCACTTCCCCGCCTGGCAATTTGCACTCGGTACGTACGCCCTGCGGGCTTTGTACAGGGATTTGCTCTCCCCCTTTCTCCAGACAGTACACTGACGCCGGATTTGCCATACCAATAGCGTGCGGCGGTTGAGGCGCATCGGGAGGAGGTGTCTTTGTTGAGCATGCGGCCAGCGGTAAAACCAGCGCCAGGAGAAGATATTTCATTATCATGATCCTTCAGGGTGTTGAAAACGTCAGAGTAACGGGTCATCGCCGTTTTCTCCATGATTTCTCCATTAAACCTGCACGATTCATCCCTATAGTGGTGTCTGTTCTCACTCTGACCAGAGAACATCATTCCGTAATCAAGATGTTTTGCCCCGATCTCAACATCGGGGCTTTTTTTTAGCCTCTCCTTCATCCGCTTTCAGAAGAATCTATAAAATTAATCCTGTTCATGTTTTACTATGACCGGAGTCTATATTTTCAGCATAACATGCAGATACAGAGGTCTTCTGCATGGGAGTCAACCTGCCTCATGTCAGATATCATTCTTGCCCGTGTTTCAGAAACCCTCTCCACCGAGCAATCTCTCGACAGTCTGGTGCGTCAGCTACTGGAAATGCTGGAAATTGTGACGGATATGGAATCAACCTACCTGACCAAAATCGATATCAACGCGCGTTTGCAGCACATTTTATATGCCCGTAACAGCAAGCAAATGCAGATCCCGGAAGGGTTCAGCGTGCCCTGGGACGAAACGCTCTGTAAGCGCGCCATGGATAGCGACACCTTGTTCAGTAACGAGGTGCCCGACCGCTGGCCGGAGTGTGAAGCGGCAAAAGCACTGGGTATTACAACCTATATGAGCGTGCCGGTTCACCTGGCTGACGGTTCTCTGTACGGCACGCTTTGCGCTGCCAGCACCGCACAGAAACAGTTCAGCGAGCGTGGCGAGCAGGTGATCAGGCTCTTTGCCGGGTTAATTGGTCAGTACATTCAGAAAGAGTCGCTTGTGCTTCAGCTTCGTGAAGCAAATGCGGCGCTCATTGCCCACTCTTACACCGACGCCCTTACCGGCCTGCCGAACCGTCGCGCCATTTTTGAAAACCTTACCACCCTGTTCTCACTGGCGCGCCATCTTAACCGCAACGTCATGATTGCCTTTATTGATCTCGATGATTTCAAGCGAATCAATGATCACTACGGTCATGAAGCGGGCGATCGGTTCCTCGTTCAGGTCGGCAATCGACTGACTCACCAGCAAACGCAGGACGAAATTATCGGCCGGCTCGGCGGCGATGAATTTCTGGTTGCCAGCCTGAGTCACAGCAATGATGGCGACGCCAGCACAGAGGTCAACGCTATCAAAACCCGCCTCAACGGCCGTATCGCGGGTGAATATGGGTTAGGTAATGTCACTATTCTCTATCCCGGTGCAAGCTATGGCGTCGTTATTGTTGATCCTCACTGCACAGATGAAGATAGTGCCCTGCGCACCGCAGACCTCGCGATGTATCAGGATAAAAAAGGAAAAAACAAAACAGGCTTTGTCGCGTTAGATTAAAACCGTACACTCTACGGCCTTATACAAACTCAAACAGGTGATGGCATGAGAATAGGGATCCTCTTTCCGGTGGTTATTTTTATCACGGCAGTAGTGTTTTTAGGCTGGTTTTTCCTTGGCGGTTACGCCGCGCCGGGGGCATAAATGAGAAAAACGACCCTCATCATGCTGATTGTCGCCATCGTGGCCGTCGCCGGTACGCAGTTAGGCTGGTGGTAACGCCCAAAGTAAAAAGGCCGCCCTCAGGCAGCCTTTTTTAACACAGGTCAGATTTAGCTTTTGATTTTTCTGTAGATAAACAGAACAACCAGCGCGCCAATCACCGCGACGACAAAGCTGCCGAAGTTGAAGCCATCAACTCTGCCAAAGCCGAACAGGGTACTGATCCAGCCACCGACGACTGCACCTACAATCCCCAGAACGATCGTGACGATGAAACCGCCGCCATCTTTGCCCGGCATAATCCACTTCGCCAGGATCCCCGCAATCAGCCCAAAGATAATCCAGGATAAAATTCCCATAGCTTTCCTCTCTGTATGGTTTTTGTCATTAAATCAACGACACAGAAAAGGATAGCACAGGATCTGAGAAAGGAAATTTGTGATAAGAATCACACGGTTCGTTTGAGTAAAATCTGAGCAATAAAAATTGCCGTTCCACACTCATCGTGGGGTTGCATCTTTTACTGAGAAAGATTATCTTTCTCATTACTGAATAGTTGAGCAAATCACTCAGGTATTCAGTACGACATTGCTCACATTGCTTCCAGTATTTCTTGCCCACTTTCTAGTGGGCTTTTTTTTGCCTCACCCCACCAAAATCTGGCGTTTTTTCCCAGGAGGTGAACCGCTATTCTCTGTGGCTACTGAACAGCAAAGTGAATCTGATAACATGAACGTATCGAGCAAGTTCGTCATCTGCCTTAATCTTGTTTCTGCCAGTACGCTACTGTTACTGCTCTCAACACGGTTTGAGTGGTTCTGAGATGTAATGAGTCGGCATGGTGGCTTTCCTTTCAATTACGTGCGGGCTCAACGCGCATACTTGTAGCTTTAATGACCTGTGTTAAGATCCCTGCACCTCAGGACGTGGCGGGACAGCAGGAAAATGAACAAGGCCATTGCCGTTGCTATCATCTCAACCTTTATGGTCGTCCTGTCGCTGTATGCGGTTAACGCCATTATCGTTGAGCAGCAAAAGGACCGGCAGAGGGAGATCTCCCACACGCTCTTACGCTATTCCGAAGACTTGACGCAAAATATCGCCAGTACGCTTAAAAATACCTCCGCGAAGGGATGCGATAACGCCAGCCTGAACGTCTACCGTAATTTAAAGATGCAGAGTCTCTATTTCGCCGATGTGGGGTTTATTGAAAATGGGAAAATTACCTGCACCGCATTTTGGGGCAAGCTGGCAAATCCCATCGCCCTTCCCTCTGAGCTTCACAACACCCTGAACGGATTCAGTCTGGCGCAATTTTCACAGAAAGATTTTTTTGTAGGCAATGCGACAATTTATAACCATCTTATTATCTTCACATCACGTTCAGCCTACGATAAATTCTCTCCGGTCACCGCCAACTATTCACTTCGTTCTACCACGAAAGATTTCGACCGAACCTTTTTTACCGTTACGTCACCTACAGAAAACCTTAGCCGCTTGTCGTCACTGTTATTCACACAGACCGTGACGCAGTGCAGCACGCGCTGGGATTTGTGCGTTACCGTCACCCACCACAATGCCGGACTGGCATCGCTCTCCCGCGTAGTGATGGTGCTCCTGTGCCTGTTTTTATACTTTATCTGGGTATCCCTGACGCTGTTTTCTCTTCGACTTTATGAAGATCGACTTTCTCTTGAGCGAACGCTGGTCAAGGCGGTGATAGCGAATACTATCAGCGTTCATTTTCAGCCCATAATTCGGGTTGCTGATAAGAAAATCGTCGGGGTTGAAGTGTTATCAAGATGGCAGGATAACAATCACAAAGAGGTTTCTCCTGAGCTGTTTATCCCGTTAATTAAAAAAATTGGTCTGTATAACGTTTATTATCAGAACATGATAAAGAAATCCCTGGCGGAAATTGCCGGGCTGGCGGCCGAACATCAGTTAATGATTTCACTGAACGTTGGCCGGACGGAAATTGAAGACGGCAAATTTCTGGCGGTATTACGTCATGCATGCTTAGAGAACGCTATTCCCTTATCGTTAATCAAAGTTGAGTTATCCGAGAATGGCGTTTCCACCTCGGCCATCCTTGAAGAGTTTTGTGAGGATCTTAAATCGGCAGGCGTCAAAATTTCAATAGACGATTTTGGCGTGCAAAACTCTAATCTGGCAAGGCTGTCCAATCTCAAATATGACGAAATCAAAGTGGATAAGTCGTTAGTGGATGGCATCAACGAGCATTATAAACAGGATATCCTGGTGATCTTTAGCGACGCGCTCGCTAAACTGCACAAAACCCTGGTGTTTGAGGGAGTCGAAAGCGAAACGCAATATCAGTTCATCGCGCAGAGATACCCCGATGCCCTCGTGCAAGGCTGGTACTTTTCAAAATCACTAACCCGGCACGACCTCGCCAGCCTGCTGGCTTACTCAGCGCGATGAAGCGTTATTCATTGCCCCATTGATTCAGGAAGTTCGCAATATCGTCAATGCGCGCTTCATCTATCTCCGCCTGGACAGCCATCTCCCGCTGCGCCTCTTCACTGATTTCCTCATTGTTGTATAAGCGAGTGAGCAGCAGCTGAAAATAGTGTGCCAGTGGCGTACGCTCCGCCTCTTCTGGCGGTTTTGCCGTTTCAGTCGCATACTCGTCGACGATGTCATAATACTTGAGCGGGATATCATGGGTCATAGCGTTGTTTTCCGTCTTGTGTGCATAAAAAACGGGAACCCTCAGGCTCCCGTTGTCATTTAACCCAGCGAGTGGATTACATGTTCGCGATAATCGCGTCGCCAAACTCTGAGCATTTCAGCAGTTTAGCGCCTTCCATCAGACGTTCAAAGTCATAGGTGACGGTTTTCGCGTTAATCGCGCCTTCCATACCCTTAACAATCAGGTCTGCGGCTTCGAACCATTCCATATGACGCAGCATCATCTCTGCGGACAGAATGATTGAGCCTGGGTTAACTTTGTCCTGGCCTGCATATTTCGGTGCAGTACCGTGAGTTGCTTCAAACAGGGCGCACTCGTCACCGATGTTCGCGCCCGGGGCGATACCGATACCACCGACCTGCGCTGCCAGCGCATCAGAGATGTAGTCGCCGTTCAGGTTCATACAGGCGATCACGTCATATTCAGCAGGACGCAGCAGGATCTGTTGCAGGAACGCATCGGCGATCACATCTTTAATGATGATCTCTTTACCGGTGTTCGGGTTTTTAATTTTCTGCCATGGGCCGCCGTCGATCAGTTCACCGCCGAACTCTTCGGTCGCCAGCTGGTAGCCCCAGTCTTTGAACGCGCCTTCGGTGAACTTCATGATATTGCCTTTGTGAACCAGGGTCACAGAGTCACGATCGTTGGTGATAGCGTATTCGATGGCGGCACGCACCAGACGCTTAGTCCCTTCTTCGGAGCACGGCTTGATGCCGATGCCGCAATGCTCAGGGAAGCGAATTTTCTTCACGCCCATCTCTTCGCGCAGGAATTTAATCACTTTTTCTGCATCAGCAGAATCCGCTTTCCATTCGATACCGGCGTAGATGTCTTCAGAGTTTTCACGGAAGATGACCATGTCGGTCAGTTCCGGGTGCTTAACCGGGCTTGGAGTGCCCTGGTAGTAACGCACCGGACGCAGACACACATACAGATCCAGTTCCTGACGCAGCGCCACGTTCAGGGAGCGAATGCCGCCGCCAACTGGCGTGGTCAGAGGGCCTTTGATAGCAACGCGATAGTCGCGGATCAGGTCCAGCGTTTCGGCTGGCAGCCAGACGTCCTGGCCATAAACTTGAGTCGATTTTTCACCGGTGTAAATTTCCATCCAGGAAATTTTACGCTCGCCTTTGTAGGCTTTCTCAACAGCGGCATCAACCACTTTCAGCATTGCCGGGGTAACGTCTACACCGATACCGTCACCTTCGATGAACGGGATAATCGGGTTGTGAGGAACGTTAATCTTGCCGTTTTGCAGGGTGATCTTTTTACCTTCCGCCGGAACAACTACTTTGCTTTCCATTAACCTCTCCTTCGAGCGCTTCTGGTTGTTACTGATCTTATGTTAATAAATTGTAATGAGCCTTCCGATAGTACCTGATTGTCCGACGCCATGAAAGGTCTTCGTTATTAGGCTATAATGCGGCAATTGATAACGCCTGAAAATACCATGAAGAAAACTTCTTTTAGAAAACACCGGGTTGAGCGATTCAGCTCACGACAAGCCACCAGAAGAACGCCAGAACCCCAGCCAACGCGGGTCATACTGTTCAATAAACCCTACGATGTATTGCCGCAGTTTACCGACGAGGCCGGGCGCAGCACGCTGAAGGATTTTATCCCCGTTCAGGGGGTCTACGCGGCCGGGCGTCTGGATCGCGACAGCGAGGGGCTGCTGGTGCTTACCAATGACGGCGTGCTCCAGGCCAGGCTTACTCAGCCGGGCAAACGTACCGGAAAAATTTACTATGTGCAGGTTGAAGGCGAGCCGGACGACGCGTCGCTGGCAAAGCTGCGCAACGGCGTAACGCTGAACGATGGTCCTACCCTGCCAGCTGGTATTGAGCGCGTGAATGAACCCGAGTGGCTGTGGCCGCGCAACCCGCCGATTCGTGAGCGCAAATCGATTCCCACCAGCTGGCTTAAAATCACCCTTTATGAAGGCCGCAACCGACAGGTCAGGCGCATGACTGCGCATGTGGGCTTCCCTACCCTGCGACTCATTCGCTACGCCATGGGCAGCTACACGCTGGACTCGCTGGCTAACGGGGAATGGCGGGATGTTACCCCTAAGGAGAACTGATGTTTAAACCCCATGTTACGGTCGCCTGCGTGGTCCACGCGCAGGGGAAATTCCTGGTGGTGGAAGAGACCATCAACGGCAAAGCGCTTTGGAATCAGCCAGCCGGGCATCTTGAAGCCAACGAAACCTTATTGCAGGCAGCGAAACGCGAGCTCTGGGAAGAGACGGGTATCCGCGCCGAACCGCAGCACTTTATCCGTATGCATCAGTGGATAGCGCCTGACCAGACACCTTTCCTGCGCTTTTTATTCGCCGTTGAGCTTAACGAAACGTGCGCCACTGAACCGCACGACGACGATATCGATCGCTGCCTGTGGGTGAACGCAGACGAGATCCTGAGCGCGCCAAACCTGCGCTCGCCGCTGGTTGCGGAAAGCATCCGCTGCTGGCAGTCTGCGGCGCGCCTGCCGCTGGATGTCATTGCAGAATTTAACTGGCCGTTTACAGAGGGTGTCAATGGTGGGGGGGCGTGATAGAATACGCCGCCTTGAAGTTCAATGTCGTGAGTATTCCATGTCAGATAACAGCCAGAAAAAAGTGATCGTCGGCATGTCCGGCGGTGTCGATTCCTCCGTTTCCGCCTACCTGTTGCAGCAACAGGGCTATAAGGTGGAGGGCCTGTTCATGAAGAACTGGGAGGAAGACGATGGCGAGGAATACTGCACTGCCGCTGCGGATCTCGCCGATGCGCAGGCCGTGTGCGATAAGCTCGGCATCGAACTGCACACCGTTAACTTTGCCGCAGAATACTGGGACAACGTTTTTGAACTCTTCCTCGAAGAGTACAAAGCGGGCCGCACGCCAAACCCGGATATCCTGTGTAACAAAGAGATCAAATTCAAAGCCTTCCTGGAATTCGCCGCGGAAGACCTGGGCGCAGACTACATTGCAACCGGCCACTACGTGCGTCGCGCGGATGTGAATGGTAAAAGCCAGCTGCTGCGCGGTCTGGATGGCAATAAAGATCAGAGCTACTTCCTCTACACGCTGAGCCATGAACAGATTGCCCAAAGTCTGTTCCCGGTCGGCGAGCTTGAAAAGCCGGAAGTGCGTAAGATTGCTGAAGATTTGGATCTGATCACGGCGAAGAAAAAAGACTCCACCGGTATCTGTTTTATCGGCGAGCGTAAATTCCGCGAGTTCCTGGGGCGCTACCTGCCTGCACAGCCGGGCAAAATCGTCACCGTTGACGGTGATGAGATTGGTCAGCACCAGGGGCTGATGTACCACACTCTCGGCCAGCGTAAAGGTCTGGGTATCGGCGGCACCAAAGAGGGCAGCGAAGATCCGTGGTACGTGGTCGACAAAGATGTCGAAAACAATATTCTGGTGGTGGCTCAGGGTCACGACCATCCGCGCCTGATGTCCGTTGGACTTATCGCGCAACAGCTGCACTGGGTCGATCGCGAGCCGCTGAAAGGCACGCTGCGCTGCACCGTGAAAACGCGCTACCGCCAGACCGACATCCCTTGCACCGTCACCCCACTGGATGACGATCGCATTGACGTGCGTTTCGACGAGCCGGTTTCCGCCGTTACCCCTGGCCAGTCTGCTGTTTTCTACAGCGGCGAAATTTGCCTCGGCGGTGGGATCATTGAACAGCGCCTGCCGCTGCCTGCTGTTTAAACCGTTTGCACACATAAAGGAGACCGTGTGGCGAAGAACTATTACGACATCACCCTGGCGCTGGCGGGAATTTGCCAGTCAGCCCGTCTGGTGCAACAGCTGGCGCATCAGGGTCATTGCGACGCTGATGCCCTGCACGTTTCACTCAACAGCGTTATCGATCTTAACCCAGGCTCCACGCTGGGCGTCTTTGGCGGCAGTGAAACCAATCTTCGTCTCGGTCTTGAAACCCTGCTCGGCGTGCTCAACGCCAGCAACCGTCAGGGGTTGAACGCGGAACTGACACGCTACACCTTAAGCCTGATGGTGCTGGAACGTAAGCTGAACGCGGCGAAAGGCGCAATGAATACCCTGGGCGATCGCATCGCCGGGCTACAGCGCCAGCTCGACCACTTTGATCTCCAGTCTGAGACCCTGCTGAGCGCGATGGCCGGTATCTACGTCGACGTAATTAGCCCGCTCGGCCCGCGTATTCAGGTCACCGGTTCGCCTGCCGTATTGCAAAGCCCACAGGTACAGGCGAAGGTACGCGCTTCGCTGCTGGCAGGCATCCGTGCCGCCGTGCTGTGGCAACAGGTCGGCGGTGGCCGCCTACAGCTCATGTTTTCTCGTCATCGCCTGACGACTCAGGCAAAACAAATTCTTGCTCATTGTTAACCTCCCGGAGTTGCGAATTATGGAATTATCCTCACTGACCGCCGTATCCCCTGTCGATGGACGCTACGGCGATAAAGTCAGCGCGCTGCGCGGGATCTTCAGCGAATATGGCCTGCTGAAGTTCCGTGTTCAGGTTGAAGTGCGCTGGCTGCAAAAGCTGGCCGCCCAGACAGCAATCAAGGAAGTTCCTGCTTTTGACGCAAAGGCAAACGATTACCTTGATAAAATCGTTGCTGAGTTCAGCGAAGAAGATGCCGCGCGTATTAAAACCATCGAACGCACCACCAACCACGACGTGAAAGCGGTTGAATACTTCCTGAAAGAGAAAGTGGCAAGCGTCCCTGCCCTGCACGCGGTATCTGAATTTATTCACTTCGCCTGTACCTCTGAAGATATTAACAACCTGTCTCACGCGCTGATGCTCTCTACCGCACGCAAAGAGGTGGTACTCCCTTACTGGCGTAAAATCATCGATGCGGTGAAAGCGCTGTCCGTGGAGTACCGCGATATTCCGCTGTTGTCCCGTACTCATGGCCAGCCAGCAACCCCATCCACCATGGGTAAAGAGATGGCAAACGTGGCGTACCGCATGGAACGCCAGTATCGTCAGCTGGAGCAGGTTGAGATCCTCGGCAAAATCAACGGCGCGGTGGGTAACTACAACGCCCACATCGCGGCGTACCCGGAAGTGGACTGGCACCAGTTCAGTGAAGAGTTCGTGACGTCTCTGGGGATCCAGTGGAACCCGTACACCACCCAGATTGAGCCGCACGACTACATCGCCGAGCTGTTTGACTGCATTGCGCGTTTCAACACCATCCTGATCGACTTCGATCGTGATGTCTGGGGCTACATCGCCCTGAACCACTTCAAGCAGAAAACCATCGCCGGGGAAATCGGTTCGTCCACCATGCCGCACAAAGTGAACCCAATCGACTTCGAAAACTCCGAAGGTAACCTGGGCCTGGCGAATGCCGTGTTGCAGCATATGGCGAGTAAGCTGCCGGTCTCCCGCTGGCAGCGCGACCTGACTGACTCCACGGTGCTGCGTAACCTGGGCGTGGGTATTGGCTACGCGCTGATCGCCTACCAGTCCACCCTGAAGGGTGTGAGCAAGCTGGAGGTGAACCGCGACCGTCTGCTGGACGAGCTGGATCACAACTGGGAAGTGCTGGCGGAGCCGATTCAGACCGTGATGCGTCGTTATGGCATCGAAAAACCGTACGAGAAACTCAAAGAGCTGACCCGCGGTAAACGCGTTGATGCTGAGGGTATGAAACAGTTTATCGATGGTCTGGCGCTGCCCGAAGAAGAAAAAGCGCGCCTGAAAGAGATGACCCCGGCAAACTATATTGGCCGCGCCATTACCATGGTTGACGAGCTGAAGTAATCACCCTCCCCCTTTCCACCCGGAAAGGGGGCTGCTTTTCATCATCGTGTCGACGTTCACACCCCGTTACAGGCTCTGCCGGGATTACAACCTGTTGTCAGGCTGGTTGTTATTTTTCGCCGTGGAATAACTTTCCGGAATATATCGTTTTAAGCCGAACGGGCACAGCCTGAACTGGCACGGGGTCTCAACCGTGCATGGCCGATCCATCTCCTGCCGGTTACCTGGACACGCGTTTTTCTGTTTGAACCCCATCCAGCCTATTGATGTATAGGGCATTGCCTGCGCTATCCATACCCTACGCCGCCGATCGTTAATCAGGATACCCTGGTTTGAGGTGGTGATGATTTCACCGGCACGAACGTAATAATCCCCTTTTAGCCAAAGGATATAATTCAGGCCATATTGTGTTTCAACTTTGCAAAAGATGGTTCCACTTTCCGGGCTCGCAATAGTCTCAACAACCTTCCATTCCATAGAATCCTCTTTACTCGCTATATTGCTGTTTTGTTGTGTAAAAATGCTGATTTTCTGGCACATCTTATGCAAATCTAATTTCGCACCATAAAATAAGCGTAGACAAAGACAGCCATAGTGAGAACATCCTTACAAAAAAAAGGGCAATCTTTACAAAACTGGCGTGCCCGTTCTGTCAAAAAAGCGACTCGCCTTCAACCGTTCATAAACGGATGGATGTTTTATCCGGATTGCGAAAGCGTGCGAAAACAAGTCAGTTTATATTACCCGCGCCTTCTGGGGGCGTATAAGGCTTATGTGAGGTGGGTGGGCGATATGAAACAGGATCAGGTCAACATACTTAATAATCAGATGCCTGGCGTAATGCCACCTGTCTTCGGAAGCATGAAAAAAATCATTTAATTTCATAACGCTGGTGTCAACCTGGATAATCAGCGTTAAACTATTCATACCATTTATAAAGGGAGAAATGATGATGCGCGTACTGGTTGTTGAGGATAACGCATTGCTACGTCATCACCTGAAAGTTCAACTTCAGGAGATGGGTCATCAGGTGGACGATGCTGAAGACGCAAAAGAGGCCGATTATTATCTCAATGAACACCTGCCGGACATCGCCATTGTCGATTTAGGGCTGCCGGATGAAGACGGATTATCTCTTATCCGCCGCTGGCGTAGCCATGACGTTTCCCTGCCGGTACTGGTGCTGACTGCTCGCGAAGGCTGGCAGGACAAGGTTGAAGTGTTGAGCGCAGGCGCAGATGACTACGTGACCAAACCCTTCCATATTGAAGAAGTCGCCGCGCGTATGCAGGCGCTGCTGCGCCGCAACAGCGGGCTGGCGTCACAGGTGATCTCTCTGCCGCCGTTCCAGGTGGATCTCTCCCGCCGCGAATTTTCAATAAATGATGAAGTAATCAAGCTGACCGCATTCGAATACACCATCATGGAAACGCTGATCCGTAACAACGGTAAAGTGGTGAGCAAAGATTCCCTGATGCTTCAGCTTTATCCGGATGCCGAACTGCGCGAAAGCCACACCATTGACGTGCTGATGGGCCGCCTGCGCAAAAAAATTCAGGCACAGTACCCGCACGACGTGATTACCACCGTGCGTGGTCAGGGCTACCTGTTCGAATTACGCTAAATGAAAGGGATTTTGCGCCACATTTTACCCCTTTCACTGCGGGTTCGCTTTCTGCTGGCAACCGCCGCCGTCGTGCTCGTGCTGTCCCTCTCTTACGGAATGGTGGCGTTGGTCGGGTACAGCGTAAGCTTCGATAAAACCACCTTCCGCCTGCTTCGCGGCGAAAGTAATCTGTTCTATACCCTCGCGAAATGGGAGAACAACCAAATCACCGTCGAGATGCCGGAAAACCTGAACCAGCAGAGCCCAACGCTGGCACTCATTTACGATGAAAAAGGAAAATTGCTGTGGGCGCAGCGCGACGTCCCCTGGCTGAAAAAGCGCATCCGTCCGGAATGGCTTAAAACCAATGGTTTTCACGAAATAGAAGCCGACCTCAACTCTACCAGCATCCTGCTGCGTGACGATCGGGCGTTACAGAACAAGCTCAATGAGATCCGCGCTGAAGATGACGACACGGAGATGACCCACTCGGTGGCCATCAACCTGTATCCCGCCACTCTGAACATGCCGCAGCTGACCATTGTAGTGATCGATACGATACCGGTTGAGCTAAAACGTTCGTATATGGTCTGGAACTGGTTCGTGTACGTTCTGGCTGCCAACCTGCTGCTGGTGATCCCTCTCCTGTGGGTTGCTGCGTGGTGGAGCCTCCGCCCGATTGAATCCCTTGCCAAAGAGGTGCGCGAGCTGGAGGAACATCACCGCGAGAAGCTTAACCCTGAAACTACACGCGAACTGACCAGCCTGGTGCGCAACCTCAACCGCCTGCTGAAAAGCGAACGTGAACGTTACGACAAGTATCGCACGACGCTCACCGATCTTACGCACAGCCTGAAAACCCCGCTGGCAGTGATGCAAAGTACACTGCGTTCAATGCGCAGTTCGAAAATGAGCGTGGATGACGCCGAGCCGGTAATGCTGGAGCAAATCAGCCGTATTTCACAGCAGATTGGTTATTACCTGCACCGCGCGAGCATGCGTTCCGGAAGCGCCTTATTGAGCCGTGAACTGCACCCGGTAGCCCCGCTGCTGGATAACCTCACCTCTGCGCTGAACAAGGTTTACCAGCGTAAAGGGGTAAACATCAGTCTGGATATCTCACCGGAAATAAGCTTTGTTGGCGAGAAGAATGACTTTATGGAAGTGATGGGAAATCTGCTCGATAACGCCTGCAAATATTGTCTGGAGTTTGTCGAGGTGTCCGCGCGCGTAACGGATAACGAACTGCATATTATCGTTGAGGATGATGGTCCTGGCATTCCCCATAATAAACGCGAAGTGGTATTCGATCGCGGTCAGCGCGCCGATACGCTGCGCCCGGGCCAGGGTGTCGGATTATCCGTCGCCCGGGAAATTGTCGATCAGTACGAGGGCAAGATTGAAACCGGCGAAAGTCTGCTGGGCGGTGCCCGTATGGAAGTCATTTTTGGCCGCCAACAGCCCGTATTGAACGATAGTTAACCCGAAATGTGAAAAATACGCGGATCTCGCAGCCAGGGGTCGGTGCTTCCGTTATAATCCGTCTCAGTAAGAGCCTGCGGAATACAAAAATATGGATTATCAATTAACGCTTAACTGGCCCGAATTTATTGAACGTTACTGGCAAAAACGCCCGGTCGTTCTTAAACGCGGGATCAGCAATTTTATCGACCCTATTTCTCCTGACGAACTCGCTGGTCTGGCGATGGAAAACGAGGTAGACAGCCGTCTGGTGAGCCATCAGGACGGGAAATGGCAGGTAAGCCACGGTCCCTTTGAAAGCTACGATCACCTGGGCGAAAGCAACTGGTCTTTACTGGTGCAGGCGGTCAACAACTGGCACGAACCCACCGCAGCCTTGATGCGTCCCTTCCGCGCCCTCCCAGACTGGCGAATGGACGATCTGATGATCTCCTTCTCTGTTCCCGGTGGCGGCGTGGGTCCGCATCTTGATCAGTACGACGTGTTTATCATTCAGGGTACCGGTCGCCGTCGCTGGCGAGTGGGCGAAAAAGTGCCAATGAAGCAGCACTGCCCGCACCCGGATCTGCTTCAGGTTGATCCGTTTGAAGGGATCATTGATGAAGAGCTGGAGCCAGGCGACATTCTGTATATCCCGCCAGGCTTCCCGCATGAAGGTTATTCCCTGGAAAACTCGCTAAACTATTCGGTTGGTTTCCGCGCGCCAAGCGGCCGCGAGATGATCAGCGGATTCGCTGACTATGTTTTACAGCGCGAGCTGGGCAGCCATCGTTACAGCGATCCGGATGTTCTGGCGCGTGAGCACCCGGCCGATATTCTGCCAGAGGAGCTGGATAAGCTGCGCGGTATGATGCTGGATCTGATCAACGAACCGGAGCACTTCAGACCGTGGTTTGGCGAGTTTATCAGCCAGTCGCGTCACGAACTGGACGTCGCACCGCCAGAGCCGCCGTATCAGGCAGATGAAATTTATGATGCCCTCCAGCAGGGCGATAAGCTGGTTCGTCTGGGCGGATTACGTGTATTGCGCATTGGCGAAGAGGTATTCGTCAACGGCGAGCGCCTGGACTCTCCACACCGTCCGGCACTGGAAGCGATTGCCAGCCATATGGTGCTGTCTGCGGATACCTTTGGTGACGCGCTGGACGATCCCTCCTTCCTCGCTATGCTGGCCGCGCTGGTGAACAGCGGGTACTGGTTTTTTGAGGACTGAGTCATGATGTTTGCCGGGTGGCGGCTACGCCTTACCCGGCCTACAAAAGCCGTTCCCGTAGGCCCGGTAAGCGATGCGCCACCGGGCTTTTTTTACTTCCGCTCCCCCGCCGCAAAATCCTCAATCTCACCCGCCCAGTCTGCCGGATATAACCCCTCCCGCACGTCCCGATGAAACGTTGAATAGGGCCAGTCGACGACTTTCCCGACATAGCCATGCTTCAGCGGATTGATGTAGACGTAATCCATATGCCGCCGGTAATCCTGTTCATTGCGAATAGTGTGTTCCCAGAAACGCGGCTGCCAGACGTGGCGCATCTCAATGTTGCGGCTAAACATTTTTTTGATGTCGCGCCAGCGCGCTGAAAAGTCACTGTCCCCTTCCGGTAAGGTCCAGATACAGTGCATATGTTCAGGCAGGATAACCCAGGCGTTAATGGTGAAGGGCTTCGCATGCTTAACCGTGGCGGTAGCGGAACGCAGGCTGTCGATGTGGCGGGTAAGTAAATCGCTCTGGCGGTTTTGCAGATTGACGGTGAAAAACCAGGTCCCACCGGGGATGTAGTGGCGGCGGTAGTTTGACATTTGAACTCCCTGTTCATGTGCCGGGTGGCGGCTACGCCTTACCCGGCCTACAAAAGCCTTTACTGTAGGCCCGGTAAGCGCAGCGCCACCGGGCTTTTTCTTACCGCTTCGCGGTTAACTCTGCTATCCGCACAATCACCTGCACCGCTTTTTCCATCCCTTCCAGCGTCACGAACTCATGCTTGCCGTGGTAGTTATATCCACCGGTAAACAGGTTCGGGCACGGCAGGCCCATAAATGACAGCTGCGAACCATCGGTTCCACCACGGATCGGTTTCATCACCGGCTCGATATCACAATCGCGCATCGCCTGCTGGGCGATATCAAGAATGTGCGGATGCTCCATCACCTTCTCGCGCATATTGTAATAGCTGTCTTCGATGATGAGCTCAATATAGCAATCCGGGTGCAGCCCCTTGCCGACCTTTTTCGCGATCTCCATCATCTTACGCTTGCGCGCTTCAAAGGCTTTGCGGTCAAAATCGCGGACGATATAGTGCATCTGCGCGCTGTCCACGTTCCCCTTGATGCTGGTCAGATGATAAAAACCCTCATACCCTTCCGTCATCTCCGGGCTCTCTTCGGCAGGAACTTCCGCATGAATACGCGCAGCCAGCGACAGCGCATTCACCATCACCCCTTTCGCAGAGCCCGGGTGCACGTTATTCCCGACGATTTTGATCGTCACCGATGCCGCGTTAAAGTTTTCATACTCAAGTTCACCCACGCCGCCACCGTCGACGGTGTAGGCCCACTGAGCGTTAAACGCCTCAACGTCAAAATGTTTCGCGCCTTTTCCTACCTCTTCATCCGGCGTGAAGGCCACGCGGATATCGCCATGTGGGATATTTTTGCCCTTCAGCACCGCCAGCGCCGTCATGATCTCGGCGATACCCGCTTTGTCATCGGCCCCCAGCAAGGTTTTGCCGTCGGTGGTGATTAACGTCTGCCCCAGCAGCTGATGCAGTACCGGGAACATCACCGGCGACAGCACTTCGTCGCCAATGCCCAGCGCAATATCTCCGCCGCGGTAGTTTTCAACAATCTGCGGATTAACGTGTTTACCGCTAAAATCAGGTGAGGTATCGACATGAGAAATAAAGCCAATCGCCGGGATATCTCCCTCAACGTTGGCCGGCAGCGTTCCCATCACGGTCCCTTTTTCACTGAGCGTGACATCAACCAGCCCCATGGCCTCCAGCTGCTCTTTCAGCAGATTTAGCAGCTTCCACTGGCCTTCGGTGCTTGGCACCTGTCGGACCCCCGGCTTAGATTGGGTATCCAGCGAAACGTAATGTAAGAAACGCTCAAGTAGTTTATCCATGCAGTCACCCTCACTTTTTGTGACAACATTATCATTAAGCAGCAAAACGCAAATATTGCGTCAGGTCACTTTTATCCCGCAAACGAGAACTTTTTACGTTTATATCGTTCTGCGTTAATAAATGTAGCTTATGAATAAGTGAGAAGGATTGGCGATTCAATGGGTTTGCCGTAGAATGTCCGCCCTCATTACGAGTCACCAAGGTGGTTACACACAAACCCCGCTTCAGTCTGCTGCCTGAGGCGTCTATATGGGACAGCGCGAAAATTGAATACACAACCCCGTTCCCTTTCACCGCTGGTGCAACTGGAACGAATTCGTAAAAGTTTCGATGGCAAAGATGTCATTTCCGATCTTAATCTGACCATCAATGACGGTGAGTTTCTCACGCTGCTTGGCCCCTCCGGCTGCGGCAAAACCACCGTCCTGCGCCTTATTGCCGGGCTGGAAAGCGTCGATAACGGCCATATCCATCTTGAGAACCAGGACATTACCCAGGTCCCTGCCGAAGATCGCCACGTCAATACCGTCTTTCAGAGCTATGCCCTGTTCCCGCACATGACCGTGTTTGAGAACGTGGCGTTTGGCCTGCGGATGCAAAAAACACCCGCCAGCGAGATCCCGCCGCGCGTTACCGAAGCCCTGCGCATGGTGCAGCTGGAGGCATTCGCCCAGCGCAAGCCGCATCAACTTTCTGGTGGTCAGCAGCAGCGTGTGGCTATTGCCCGCGCCGTGGTCAACAAACCACGCCTGCTCCTGCTGGATGAATCCCTCTCCGCGCTGGACTACAAGCTGCGCAAGCAGATGCAGAACGAGCTGAAAGCGCTTCAGCGTAAGCTCGGCATCACGTTCGTGTTTGTCACTCACGATCAGGAAGAAGCCCTGACTATGTCAGACCGTATCGTGGTGATGCGTGAGGGCAAGATTGAGCAGGACGGCACGCCGCGTGAAATTTACGAGGAGCCGAAAAACCTGTTCGTCGCCAGCTTCATTGGCGAAATCAATATTTTCAACGCCACGGTGATTGAGCGTCTGGACGAGCAGCGCGTGCTCGCCAACGTGGAAGGCCGCGAATGCAACATCACGGTGAACTTTGCCGTGGAAAAGGGACAAAGGCTCAACGTTCTGCTGCGCCCGGAAGATCTTCGCGTCGATGAGATCCACGACACGGCTGACGCCGAAGGTCTGATCGGTTACGTTCGCGAACGCAACTACAAAGGGATGACCCTCGAATCCGTTGTGGAACTGGAAAACGGCAAAATGGTGATGGTTAGTGAGTTCTTCAACGAGGACGATCCGGACTTCGACCACTCGCTGGATCAGAAGATGGTCATCAACTGGGTAGAAAGCTGGGAGGTTGTACTGGCTGATGAAGAACACAAGTAAGTTCCAGAATGTGGTGATTGCCACGATCGTCGGTTGGCTTGTGTTGTTTGTCTTTCTTCCCAACCTGATGATCATCGTAACCAGCTTCCTGACCCGCGACGACGCGAACTTCGTCGCGATGGTCTTTACGCTGGACAACTACGCACGCCTGCTCGATCCGCTCTACTTTGACGTGCTGCTGCACTCGCTCAATATGGCGCTGATTGCCACCGTTGCCTGTCTGGTGCTGGGGTATCCGTTCGCGTGGTTCCTGGCTCGCCTGCCGCAAAAAGTGCGTCCGCTGCTGCTGTTTTTACTGATTGTGCCATTCTGGACCAACTCGTTAATCCGCATCTACGGGCTGAAAATCTTCCTCAGCACCAAAGGTTATCTGAACGAGTTTCTGCTGTGGCTTGGGGTTATTGATACGCCGATCCGCATTATGTTCACCCCGAGCGCGGTGATCGTCGGCCTGGTCTATATCCTGCTGCCGTTTATGGTGATGCCGCTTTACTCAAGTATTGAAAAGCTTGATAAACCACTTCTGGAAGCCGCGAGAGACCTAGGGGCCAGCAAGCTGCAAACCTTTATCCGCATCATTATCCCGCTGACCATGCCGGGCATTATTGCCGGATGTCTGCTGGTCATGCTGCCTGCGATGGGCCTGTTCTACGTGTCGGACCTGATGGGCGGGGCGAAAAACCTGCTGATCGGCAACGTGATCAAGAGCCAGTTCCTGAACATCCGCGACTGGCCGTTCGGCTCGGCCACCAGCATTACGCTGACGGTGGTAATGGGGCTGATGCTGCTGGTTTACTGGCGTGCCTCACGCCTGCTGAATAAGAAGGTGGAGCTGGAATGATCGGTCGACTGCTTCGCGGCGGTTTTATGACCGCCATTTATGCGTATCTTTATATTCCGATAATCATTTTGATCGTGAACTCCTTTAACAGTTCACGCTTCGGGATCAACTGGCAAGGGTTTACCACCAAATGGTATGGCCTGCTGATGAACAATGACAGCCTGCTACAGGCCGCTCAGCACTCGCTGACGATGGCGGTATTCTCTGCCACCTTCGCGACGCTGATTGGCTCGCTGACCGCCGTGGCGCTGTACCGCTACCGTTTTCGCGGTAAGCCGTTCGTCAGCGGTATGCTGTTTGTGGTGATGATGTCCCCGGACATCGTGATGGCCATTTCACTGCTGGTGCTGTTTATGCTGCTGGGCGTCCAGCTCGGTTTCTGGTCGCTGCTGTTTTCGCATATCACCTTCTGCCTGCCGTTTGTGGTGGTAACCGTCTACGCGCGACTGAAAGGGTTCGACGTACGCATGCTGGAAGCGGCGAAGGATCTGGGAGCCAGCGAGATGACCATTCTTCGCAAAATCATCCTGCCGCTGGCGATGCCTGCCGTGGCAGCCGGATGGCTGCTCAGC
This sequence comes from Enterobacter hormaechei subsp. hoffmannii, assembly GCF_001729745.1. Lineage (GTDB taxonomy): Bacteria > Pseudomonadota > Gammaproteobacteria > Enterobacterales > Enterobacteriaceae > Enterobacter > Enterobacter intestinihominis. The sequence goes on along the minus strand of NZ_CP017186.1, from coordinate 1,736,169 downwards.
TTTACCCTGTCGATGGACGACGTGGTCGTGTCCTCCTTCGTCACCGGGCCGAGCTACGAAATTCTGCCGTTGAAGATCTACTCAATGGTGAAAGTCGGTGTTTCACCCGAAGTGAACGCGCTGGCGACTATTCTGTTGGTGTTATCGCTGGTTCTGGTGATTGCCAGCCAGGTTATTGCTCGTGATAAAACAAAATCTCAGGGGACACAGAAATGAAAAAAATGCTTGCCGCTGCGGCACTGGTGCTCGGAATGGGTGCCGCGCATGCTGATGACAGCAAAACGCTCTATTTCTACAACTGGACCGAGTATGTGCCGCCGGGCCTGCTGGAGCAGTTCACCAAAGAGACGGGCATCAAGGTGATCTATTCGACCTACGAGTCGAATGAAACCATGTACGCCAAGCTCAAAACCTATAAAGATGGCGCGTATGACCTGGTGGTGCCGTCGACCTATTTCGTCGACAAGATGCGCAAAGAAGGCATGATCCAGAAGATCGATAAAACGAAGCTAACCAATTTTTCAAACCTCGATCCTGAGATGCTAAACAAGCCATTCGACCCGAACAACGATTATTCCATTCCGTACATCTGGGGCGCGACGGCAATTGGCGTCAACAGGGATGCCGTTGATCCAAAAACGGTTTCATCCTGGGCTGACCTGTGGAAGCCGGAATACAAAAGCAGCCTGCTGTTAACCGATGATGCGCGCGAAGTGTTCCAGATTGCGCTGCGTAAACTCGGCTACTCCGGCAACACCACCGATCCGAAAGAGATCGAAGCGGCGTATAACGAACTGAAAAAGCTGATGCCAAACGTGGCGGCGTTCAACTCGGATAACCCGGCTAACCCGTATATGGAAGGTGAAGTGAATCTGGGGATGGTCTGGAACGGCTCTGCGTTTGTGGCGCGTCAGGCCGGTACGCCGCTGGAGGTGGTCTGGCCGAAAGAGGGCGGCATCTTCTGGATGGACAGCCTCGCGATCCCGGCTAATGCGAAAAACGTCGATGGCGCCCTGAAGCTGATTAACTTCCTGCTGCGCCCGGATGTGGCAAAACAGGTGGCGGAAACTATTGGTTACCCGACACCAAACCTGGCCGCGCGGAAGCTGTTAAGTCCTGAAGTGGCGAATGATAAATCGCTTTATCCGGACGCTGAAACCATCAGCAAAGGGGAATGGCAGAACGACGTCGGTGACGCGAGCCGCCTGTATGAAGAGTATTATCAGAAGCTAAAAGCAGGCCGTTAATGCACAACGGGCGACGCAAGGTCGCCCGTTACCCTTACAGCCCCTTCAGGAGTTTATCCACAAAGGCAGGCACCACCTCGCTGGCCAGACCGTAATGCTTCTCTTCAAACTCACTCCCGACCTGGCTTGGCTCAAGATTAAGCTCCACCGTATGGGCACCTTGCAGTCGTGCTTCGTGAACAAACCCCGCTGCCGGATAGACATGTCCTGAGGTACCAATGGCGATAAAGACGTCCGCCATGGCCAGGGCGCTGTAGATCACATCCATTCCCAGCGGCATTTCGCCAAACCAGACCACATGGGGACGCAGACGCGAAGGGAACTGACAGCAGTGGCAGCGGTCTTCGTCCAGCACGTCCTCTTTCCACTCCAGCACCTGCCCACTCCATGCGCACCGCACCTTGAGCAGTTCGCCGTGCATGTGAATGATGTTGTGGTTTCCGGCTCTTTCGTGAAGATTGTCGATGTTTTGCGTCACCAGCAGAAAACGATCCCCCAGCGCCTCCTCCAGCTTTGCCAGCGCCAGGTGCGCCGCGTTTGGCGCAATCTCCGGCTGCTGAAGCTGGCGACGACGGGCGTTGTAAAACGCCTGAACCAGCGCCGGATCGCGGGCGAAACCTTCCGGCGTCGCCACATCTTCTACTCGGTGTTCTTCCCACAGCCCGTCCGCCGCGCGGAAGGTCTGAATACCGGATTCGGCGGAGATCCCCGCCCCGGTCAACACCACCACTCTGGGTTTATCCATCGCTTCTGGCATCATCCTGTCTCTGAAAAAGATCCGCTGACGCAGGCGTTCACGTAAGCGGCGTTTATTTTTGCGAAAACGGCTGAGTCGACCCTGGCGACGCGACAGCATAGTAACCTCGTAAACTAATCGGTGAGATGAAGGAATGCGGCTCCGCGCATGCCTCCTGCGTCCCCGTGTCGCGCACGCTCAATGCGCGGCACGCGGGCGACCGGCAATAAATGTCGGGGCAAACGCCCGGACAGCTGTTCCGTAATCGCAGTGAAATTTGACAGCCCTCCCCCGATCACCAGCAGATCCGGGTCGACGATGGTCAGGATATTCCCCAGACACACCGCCAGCAAATCAAGATAGCGCTCAACGTGCTCACGCGCCTGCGCGTCTCCCTGCTCCCACAGCGTAATGATTTGAGGGGCCTCAAGTTTCTGATGATAGAAGTGTTCATAAAGCCATGCAAACCCGCGCCCTGAAAGGTAACTCTCTATGCAGCCGTGCTGACCACAGCCGCAGCGGGTAAGCGGGAAATCACGACCAACGACGTCCAGCGCATCCACCGGCAGACGGATATGACCAAATTCTCCGGTAATGTAGCTGCGCCCTGTAATGGGCTTGCCGTTAATGACAATCCCGCCACCGACGCCCGTTCCGAGGATCAGCCCCATCACCAACGGATAGCGACGAAACTCGTCGTCCCAGGCCTCTGAGAGAGCAAAACAGTTGGCATCGTTGTCTAAGCGCACGTCGCGCTCAAGGAGAGCAGAAAGATCGGCACGCAGGGGTTTGCCGCTTGCAGCAGGAACGTTGGCGGCATACAGCGTGCCGTCGTCGGTTTCGGGCATACCCGGTATACCAATGCCGACGCTGCCTTTGACGCCAAAGCGTTCATCCGCCTGCGCCACCAGCGCGGCAATGGCGGTTAAAAATTCATCGTAGCTATCGCGCGGCGTAGGCACGCGGGTTTCCCATTGTAGCTTAAGGTCTTTATCGAACACGCCGAGCGCAATCTTGGTGCCGCCAATATCAAATCCGTAATACATGATGCATTCCTCTGTTTGATTCAGCGGCCAAAAGACCGCTAAACCATGACGAAATTACTGGCCACTTAATACCCTCGCCGGATCAATTCGGCTTGCGCGACGCGCCGGATACCAGCTTGCCAGCAGACTCAGTAAAAGTGCTGTAACCAGCACATAAATGACGTCCAGCCAGTGCAGTTCAGACGGCAGGAAGTCAATAAAATAGATATCGCCTGACAGGAATTGATGGCCGATAAGCGCCTCAATCCCGTTGATAATCGGCGTCAGCTGAAGAGACACCACCACGCCGATGACCACGCCGCAGAGGCTACCAAACAGCCCCGCCAGCAAACCGTACCAGACGAAGATGGCGCGAATAAGACCGTCTTTCGCCCCTAAGGTACGCAGCACGGCAATGTCGCCGCTCTTGTCCTTAACGGCCATGACCAGCGTAGAGACGATATTAAAGCACGCCACGCCAATCACCAGCACCATCGCCAGATACATAATCGCGCGGATCATCTGGATATCACGGTACATATACCCGTAAGTGCCGATCCAGCTTTTGATGTAGACATAGTTATTGGTCACACTGCCAGCGTCACGCACCAGTGTATTGGCGTTGAAAACGTCGTTAACCTTAATGGCAATGCCCGTCACGCTGTCGCTCATATCCAGATACTGGCGCGCATCTTCCAGCGGCACCATCGCGAAGCTGTGATCGAGCTGGCCGCTCAGCTGCAAAATACCGGTGACGTGCAGACGCACGCGCTTAGGCTGCTGCAATTTGTGATCAGCGCTGGCGTTCGGGATCATGATCGAGACCCAGTCGCCCTGCTTCACCTTCAGTGCATCGGCAACGCCTTTGCCCATGATGATCTGCTGTTCGCCAGCCTTAAAGTTTGCCCATGCACCATTTTGCACATAGCGAGGCAGCGCGCTCAGACGCTCCTCCTGACGTGGATTCACCCCTTTCACCTGAATGGCGCGCAGGTTTACCCCGCTCTCTACCAGCCCGGTAAAGTTGATGTAAGGTGCAGCCGCCGCAATGCCGGGTACCTTTTCCACTTTGTTCAGGGCATCACGCCAGTTGGACCACGGCTGGTTAACCGGCTCGATTTCACCGTGGGGTACAACGGCCAGAATGCGGTTATTCAGTTCGCGCTCAAAGCCATTCATGGCGCTTAAGCCCACGATTAGAACCGCCACGCCCAGGGCGATACCGATGGTGGAGATCACGGAGATAAGGGAAACCATCCCGCTCCGGCGACGACCGCGGCTAAAGCGTAACCCAATGAGTAACGATAACGGTGAAGCCATTACTCCGCTCCCATCAGCGTCAGTTCTGCATTCAGACGACCGTCGCGCATTTCCAGCTGACGGCCCATCCGCTTAGCCAGCTGCAAATCGTGCGTGACCACCAGAAACGCGGTTCCCTGCGCGGCGTTCAGTTCGCCGAGAAGCTGGAAAATGCTGTCTGCGTTACGCGCATCGAGGTTACCTGTCGGCTCATCCGCCAGCACCAGGCGCGGGTTGTTGACCAGCGCACGGGCGATGGCCACACGCTGACGCTCGCCGCCGGAAAGCTCAGACGGACGATGATTCCCGCGATGACCCAGCCCTACCGCGTTTAGCATGTCGCTGGCGCGGGCATTGATTTCTGCGGGTTTCTTTTTACCAATCAGCAGCGGCATCGCCACGTTTTCCAGCGCCGTAAAGTCCGGCAGCAGGTGGTGGAACTGATAGATAAAACCCAGCTCACGGTTACGCAGCTCGGCTTTCGCCGTAGACGACATTTTACTCAGCGGCTGCCCGGAGAAGATCACATCGCCTTCGGTTGGCGTGTCCAGCCCGCCCAGCAGGTGCAGCAGCGTACTTTTGCCGGAGCCGGAGCTGCCGACAATCGCCATCATCTCGCCTTCGCCCACGCTAAAACTCACATTGTGCAACACGTCGGTCTGCACAGTGCCTTCCTGATAGCGTTTGGACAGGTTGTCGCACTGCAACAGGATCTTATTCATAACGTAAAGCCTCAGCGGGTTGAGTGGCGGCAGCCCGCCAGGAAGGATAAAGCGTAGAGAGCAGCGCAATAGCCATCGCGGCCAGCGCAATACCGACCACCTGGAGCGGCTCGATAGCCACCGGCAGCGCCGCACCATCAAGCAGCGCGCCGATAATCGGCATGAGATTGTTGAGCTGGCTGGCGAGCAGCGCACCCAGCGCAGCGCCGAGCAGCGCGCCGATGATGCCAGCGCTGGCGCCCTGCACCATAAATACAGCCATGATCTGGCGCGGCGTCAGCCCCTGGGTTTGCAGAATGGCGACTTCGCCTTGCTTCTCCATCACCATCAGCCCGAGCGAGGTGATGATATTAAACGCGGCAACGGCCACGATCAGGCTCAGCAGCAGCCCCATCATGTTTTTCTCCATGCGCACGGCCTGGAACAGTTCGCCTTTGCGGTCGCGCCAGTCCTGCCATTTCGTTCCTTCCGGTAGCGTCTGCTGGCTAAGGGTATCCACCTTCAGCGGCGCATCAAGCCACAGACGCCAGCCGGTGATATTTCCCGCCGGGTAGCGCATCAGACGCGAGGCGTCCTGAATGTTAACCAGCATCTGGTAACCATCGACTTCGCTGTTCGCCGCAAACGTGCCAATCACGTTGAACAGGCGCTGGCTTGGCAGACGCCCCATCGGCGTAAACTGACTGGCTGAGGGCACCATCACGCGCAGTTGATCGCCACGGTTGACCCCGAGCTGCCCGGCAAGCTGCTCGCCGAGGATGACGTTGTATTTACCCGCTTCCAGGTCGGTTTGTTTTACGTTGACCAGGAACGGCGTCAGCGGATCTTTTTGCGCCGGATCGATACCCAGCATCACCCCGACCGCCACGCTGCGGGCGCTTTGCAGCACCACATCGCCCGTCGTGAGGGGCGCAACGCGCGTGACACCCTGTAACTTCACCGCGCTTTCCGGCAGCTGTTGCGGGTTAACGGAGCCCTGAGTGGAAGAGAGAACGGCCTGCGGCATCAGCCCCAGGATATTGTTTTGCAGCTCGCGCTCGAAGCCGTTCATGACGGAAAGCACCGTCACCAGAGCCATCACGCCAAGCGTAATGCCAATAGTCGAAAGCCAGGAGACAAAGCGACCGAAGCGGTCCGCGGCGCGCCCACGCATGTAACGTAAGCCTATGAAGAGTGCGACAGGTTGATACATGAAATCCGTCTGTTTGCTGATAGCAGACCCACGAGTATATAAGCGAATCCGCTAAGCGTAAATGACTGAAACCGTAAGATTCGGTAATCATTTTTCCGAAAAATTCAGATAAATCATCATGCTACTGACTGAACTTCCGCCATACAGCCTCCACCTTTTCCGAAAATCGTCCTGATACAGACTGTTACCCGTTACATCGGGGTTTCATTTTACAACAATCGACCTTTCGTTTATGGCAACAAGGTCGTCACACACAATGAAACAAAAAGCATTATGGATTAACCAGATAAAAGGTCTGTGCATCTGCCTGGTGGTGATTTACCACTCGGTGATCACCTTTTATCCTCACCTGGACGGGCTACAGCATCCGTTATCGGGCCTGCTCGCCAAATGCTGGGTCTACTTTAATCTTTACCTCGCCCCGTTCCGTATGCCGGTGTTTTTCTTCATCTCCGGCTATTTGATTCGTCGATATATTGACGAGGTGAACTGGCGCACCAGTCTCGACAAGCGGATCTGGAGCATTGTCTGGGTGCTGGCCCTGTGGGGCGTCCTGCAATGGCAGGCGCTGACCCATCTGAATGCCTGGCTCGCCCCCGAGCGTGAACTGGCGACAGCATCCAATGCGGCCTACGCCGATTCCGTTTCAGGGTTTGTACTGGGAATGCTCACGGCCAGCACCAGCCTGTGGTACTTGTACGCCTTAGTGGTCTACTTCACGCTCTGTAAACTGCTGAGCCGCTGGAAACTGCCGATGCTGGGGCTTCTGGCGCTGGCAAGCATCGCCATTAACTTCCTGCCTTTACCGTGGTGGGGAATGAACAGCGTGGTGCGCAACATGATCTACTACAGCCTCGGCGCATGGTACGGCGCGCAGTTGATGACGTGGATGAAAGGGATGAATTTACGCCGCAGCTGGCTGGTACTTATCGCCTCTGGCGCGGTGTCGGTAGTGCTGTGGTTTGCTAATGTTCCTCTGCCGCTCTCACTGCTGTCGATCGTGGTCATCATGAAGCTCTTTTACAGCTTCGAGCAGCGTTATGCCGTTCATCCCAATAATCTGCTGAACGTCATCGGTTCAAACACCATCGCGATTTATACCACCCACCGCATTTTAATTGAGGCGTTTAGCCTGCTCCTGATTCGCGAAATGAATGCGGCGTACTGGCCGATCTGGGCGGAGTTAACGCTGATTCTGGTCTATCCGTTCGTCAGCCTGCTCGTCTGCACGCTGGTTGGACTGGGCGCACGTAAGCTCTCGACCGCCCTCTTTGGCGACCTTTTCTTCTCCCCTCCCGCACGGCTTACGCCACAGCTCGCCAGCCGCTAACCTACCCTGCCCCCATCCGGGGGCACTTTTCCTCTTGTGCGGTTACGATTTGCTTATGCATAACGATCGAGGATAATAAAGACATTGCGTATCAGTGATATGCCCCAATACTGTTGGTATATCCCCAAGAGACCCTGACATAGCCATGCCTGAACACTATCGTTTTTCCTTGCCTGTAAAAGCAGGTGACCAACGCCAGCTGGGCGAACTGACAGGCGCGGCCTGCGCCACGCTGGTGGCGGAAATTGCCGAGCGCCATCCGGGGCCGGTGGTGCTGGTTGCCCCGGACATGCAAAACGCCCTGCGCCTGCACGACGAAATTCGTCAGTTCACCGACAGTCTGGTATTCAGCCTGGCCGACTGGGAAACGCTTCCCTACGACAGTTTCTCTCCGCACCAGGAGATCATCTCCTCACGCCTGTCGACGCTGTATCAGCTCCCCACCATGCAGCGCGGCGTGCTGATTGTGCCGGTGAATACCCTGATGCAGCGCGTCTGTCCGCACAGCTATTTGCACGGCCATGCGCTGGTGATGAAAAAAGGCCAGCGCCTGTCGCGCGATGCCCTGCGCGTGCAGCTTGACGGAGCCGGTTACCGCCATGTCGATCAGGTGATGGAACACGGCGAATACGCGACGCGCGGTGCGCTGCTGGATCTCTATCCGATGGGCAGCGACCAGCCGTATCGTCTGGATTTCTTCGATGATGAGATCGACAGCCTGCGCGTGTTCGACGCCGACACCCAGCGCACGCTGGAGGAAGTGGACTCCATTAATCTGCTGCCCGCCCATGAGTTCCCGACGGATAAAACCGCCATCGAACTGTTCCGCAGCCAGTGGCGCGACAGGTTCGACGTGAAACGTGATGCCGAACATATCTACCAGCAGGTCAGCAAAGGCACCCTTCCGGCGGGGATCGAGTACTGGCAGCCCCTGTTCTTTAACGAACCGCTGCCGGCGCTGTTCAGCTACTTCCCGGCCAATACGCTGATTGTTAACACCGGGGATATCGACGCCAGCGCCAGCCGCTTTGAAAGCGAAACGCGCGCCCGCTTTGAAAACCGGGGCGTTGACCCGATGCGTCCGCTGCTGCCGCCGGAAATGCTGTGGCTGCGTACCGACGAGCTCAACGCCGAGCTAAAACGCTGGCCGCGTATGCAGCTCAAAACCGATTCGCTTGCCGATAAGGCGGCGAACACCAATCTCGCGTTCCGGACGCTGCCCGATCTGGCCGTCCAGGCGCAGCAGAAATCCCCGCTCGATAACCTGCGCAAGTTTCTTGATTCCTTCACCGGGCCAGTGGTGTTCTCCGTTGAGAGTGAGGGTCGTCGTGAAGCGCTGGGCGAACTACTAGGGCGGATCAAAGTTGCACCGAAGCGCATTCATCGCCTGAGCGAAGCGACCGGAAATGGTCGTTACCTGATGATCGGCTCCGCCGAGCACGGATTTATTGATACGCTCAATAACCTGGCCTTGATTTGTGAAAGCGACCTGCTGGGCGAGCGCGTGGCGCGCCGTCGTCAGGACAGCCGTCGCACCATCAACCCGGACACCCTGATCCGCAACCTGGCCGAACTGCACCCCGGTCAGCCGATCGTTCACCTGGAACACGGTGTGGGTCGCTATCAGGGAATGACCACCCTCGAAGCAGGCGGCATCAAAGGTGAATACCTGATGCTGACCTACGCGAACGACGCCAAACTGTACGTGCCGGTGTCGTCCCTGCACCTTATCAGCCGCTACGCCGGTGGCGCGGAAGATAACGCGCCGCTGCATAAGCTGGGCGGCGACGCCTGGTCACGCGCGCGGCAGAAGGCGGCGGAAAAAGTGCGCGACGTGGCCGCCGAGCTGCTGGACATTTACGCCCAGCGTGCGGCCAAAGAGGGTTATGCGTTTAAGCATGATAAAGAGCAGTACCAGCTGTTCTGCGACAGCTTCCCGTTTGAAACTACGCCGGATCAGGCTCAGGCCATAAATGCCGTGCTGAGCGACATGTGCCAGCCGCTGGCGATGGATCGCTTAGTCTGCGGCGACGTGGGCTTCGGTAAAACCGAGGTAGCAATGCGTGCCGCTTTCCTGGCGGTGGAAAACAACAAGCAGGTGGCGGTGCTGGTGCCGACTACCCTCCTCGCCCAGCAGCACTTCGACAACTTCCGCGACCGCTTCGCCAACTGGCCGGTACGCATTGAGATGCTGTCGCGTTTCCGCAGCGCCAAAGAGCAGACGCAAATCCTGGAACAGGCAAGCGAAGGCAAAATTGACATTCTGATCGGCACCCACAAGCTGCTGCAAAGCGACGTGAAGTGGAAAGATCTGGGGCTGCTGATCGTCGATGAAGAGCACCGCTTTGGGGTGCGCCACAAAGAGCGCATCAAAGCGATGCGCGCCGACGTCGACATTCTGACCCTGACCGCCACGCCGATCCCGCGCACCCTGAATATGGCGATGAGCGGCATGCGCGATCTGTCGATTATTGCCACCCCGCCAGCGCGCCGTCTGGCGGTGAAAACCTTTGTTCGCGAGTACGACAATCTGGTGGTTCGCGAGGCGATCCTGCGTGAAGTGCTGCGCGGCGGCCAGGTATATTACCTGTATAACGACGTTGAAAACATTCAGAAAGCCGCCGACAGGCTGGCAGAGCTGGTGCCGGAAGCGCGCATCGCCATTGGTCACGGCCAGATGCGCGAGCGCGAGCTGGAGCGGGTGATGAACGACTTCCACCATCAGCGTTTCAACGTGCTGGTATGTACCACCATCATTGAGACCGGGATCGACATTCCGACGGCGAACACCATCATCATCGAACGCGCGGATCACTTCGGCCTGGCCCAGCTGCATCAGCTGCGCGGGCGCGTCGGGCGTTCGCACCATCAGGCCTACGCGTGGCTGCTGACGCCGCATCCGAAGGCGATGACCACCGACGCGCAAAAGCGTCTGGAAGCTATCGCCTCGCTGGAAGATCTGGGTGCTGGTTTTGCGCTGGCGACGCACGACCTGGAGATCCGCGGCGCCGGTGAGTTGTTGGGTGAAGACCAGAGCGGCTCCATGGAAACCATCGGTTTCTCTCTGTATATGGAGCTGCTGGAAAATGCCGTCGACGCGCTTAAAGCCGGACGTGAACCGTCTCTGGAAGATCTCACCAGCCAGCAGACCGAAGTGGAACTGCGTATGCCTTCCCTGTTGCCGGATGATTTTATTCCTGACGTGAATACCCGTCTGTCGTTCTACAAACGCATTGCCAGCGCGAAACGCGAAGGCGAGCTGGAAGAGATTAAAGTCGAACTGATTGACCGTTTTGGGATATTGCCCGATGCGGCGCGCAACCTGCTGGATATTGCCCGCCTGCGTCAGCAGGCGCAGAAGCTGGGCATTCGTAAGCTTGAAGGCAACGAGAAAGGCGGCGTAATTGAGTTTGCCGAGAAGAACCACGTCGATCCGATGTGGCTGATTGGCCTTCTGCAAAAACAGCCGCAGCATTTCCGTCTTGATGGCCCGACGCGTCTGAAATTTACTCAGGATCTGACGGAACGTAAAATCCGCATGGACTGGGTGCGTAACTTTATGCGTCAATTGGAAGAGAACGCCATCGCATAACGGTTTCCCCCGCCAGCGCCCGGCTGGTGGGGGACAATTTACAAACTCTTTGCACTTCGCCCGATCTTCCGGACCATACATTCGCCATAATTATCATTAACGCCTTATAAAACAATAACCTTATCATTTGTATGGATTATGATAATGATGATTTCTTCGCGTTTTACCCGCTGGTTAACTCTGGTTGCGCTGGCCGCGACGGTTGCCGTCGCGCTCCCTGCTCGCGCCAATACCTGGCCTCTTCCGCCCGCCGGCAGCAACGTCGTAGGTGAAAACCGCTTTCACGTGGTTGAAAACGATGGCGGTTCGCTGGAAGCGATTGCTAAAAAATATAACGTCGGGTTCCTGGCGCTGTTGCAGGCCAACCCGGGCGTAGATCCCTATGTGCCCCGGGCGGGCAGCGTACTGACGATTCCGCTGCAAACCATCCTGCCGGACGCGCCGCGTCAGGGGATTGTGATAAACCTCGCCGAGCTGCGTCTTTACTATTACCCGCCGGGGAAAAATGAAGTAACCGTCTACCCTATCGGCATCGGCCAGCTGGGAGGCGATACGCTCACGCCGACCATGGTGACCACCGTCTCCGACAAGCGCGCTAATCCAACCTGGACTCCGACGGCAAACATCCGCGCCCGCTATAAGGCACAGGGTATCGATCTCCCTGCCGTGGTTCCCGCGGGCCCGGATAATCCGATGGGGCACCATGCCATTCGCCTGGCGGCCTACGGTGGGGTTTATCTTCTGCACGGAACGAATGCGGATTTTGGGATCGGGATGCGCGTCAGCTCCGGCTGCATTCGCCTGCGCGATGACGACATCAAAACGCTCTACCGCGTGATCGCCCCTGGCACGAAAGTGAATATCATCAATACGCCGATTAAAGTGTCTGAAGAGCCGGGTGGCGTCCGTCTGGTTGAGATCCACCAGCCGCTATCGAAAAACATTAATGACGATCCGCAGACGCTGCCGATTAATCTGAATGCCTCGATGGTGAGCTTTAAAACGAATGCAAACACCGATGGCGCAGTGATGGAGCGGGCGATGGAAGCGCGCTCCGGGATGCCAACCGATGTCACGCGGCATCATGAGGTTGCTCAGCAGTCAATGTAAACGGTAATAACGACAAACGCCCTGCATTAGCAGGGCGTTTTTTTTTGCAGTGGCATAACGGAGGGTTGCGTTACGCTTATTTGTAGATAACTGCGGTACCGTGCAGGGTGTTAGGACCGGTCACAGAGGTGATGCGGAATGATTTCGCACCCATTTCGTCAGCTTTTTGTGCCAGCTGATCTTCCAGAGAGCCGAGGTTAGTCCCGGCAGTGGCAGAGATGGTACCGACTTTCTGCTGGTCTGCTGGAGTGGATTGCACTTCAACAGCAGCGAAGCTTGCGAAAGAGAGTGAACTCAGAACGGCGGCAGCGATGAGGGTTTTAACGTTTTTCATGATTTTATACCTTTGGGCAGATGATGTAGTGGTCGTTAGTTATTTAGTTAACGATCGATAGGTAAATGATAGATGTGATCCAGGTCACACGTCAACCCATTTTTATAATGGTCGTTAAATTAATTTCATTTTCCTTATATTTCATAAAGATAAAATTAAATTATTTTTAAGAAATCACCGCTGGTCGTCGCAGACGTTTATTTTTATAATGACTATTCAACAAAACAACAGAGGACCAACGGCACATGACAACCGATGTCACGCGTTGCGCAAAGAAAAGCCGTGGCCGACCAAAAGTGTTCGACAGGGATGCGGCGCTCGATAAGGCCATGACGCTCTTCTGGCAGCATGGGTATGAAGCCACGTCGCTCTCCGACCTGGTGGAAGCAACGGGCGCGAAAGCCCCTACCCTGTACGCAGAGTTCACCAACAAAGAAGGCTTATTCCGGGCCGTTCTGGACAGATACATCTCGCGCTTCGCGGCAAAACACGAAGCCCAGCTATTCTGTGAAGAAAAAACGGTTGAGCAGGCATTGCAGGATTATTTCTGCGCAGTCGCAACCTGCTTTACCAGTAAAGACACGCCCGCGGGCTGTTTTATGATCAACACCTCCGCGACCCTCGCGGCATCGTCGAAAGAGATTGCCAACACGGTCAAATCGCGCCATGCGATGCAGGAGGAGACGCTCAGCACGTTTCTGGCTCAACGCCAGCAGCGCGGTGAAATTCCGGCGCATTGCCGTCCGCAGGAGCTGGCCCAGTATCTGAGCTGTATTCTACAGGGGATGTCCATCAGCGCCCGTGAAGGCGCGACGCTGGAAAAACTGCAGGGGATTACGCAAATAACGCTGCGCCTGTGGCCTGAACTTCTTAAACTCTGACGCAAAAAAAAGCTCCTCAGCCTGAGCGCATGAGGAGCTAAGTTCAGAGAACATCTTTTTTACACTTTGTTATTCAGTATCAGCTGACCATTGCTGTCGAGAGGGATCTGCGTACCAGGATCTTTATCCATGCGGATTTTGCCCTGCTGATCGCCAATTTTGTAGGTTACGTCGTAGCCCAACATTTTTTCAGACTTGTCATATACGGTTTTACAGCGCTGCTGCGTTGTGGTGTAGGTATCATTTTCCTGCATCGCGCCCTGCACCTGGTTACCGGCATAACCGCCACCCAGCGCACCAACTACCGTCGCGACATCCTTACCACGGCCACCACCAAACTGATGACCAATCACCCCACCAGCAACCGCGCCCAGCACGGAGCCAGCGATACGGTTTTCATCCTGAACCGGACGACGATGGGTGACAGAAACATTACGGCACTCCTGACGAGGCGTCTTGACCGTCTCTTTGATCGGTGTAGCGGAAACCACCTGCGCATACTGCGGGCCACGATCAAGTACGTTCAGACTGGCAACGGCAGCCACACCTAACGCAGCTGCGACGCCAATCCCTATACCCGCCAACATTGATTTATTCACGGGACTTCCTCCTTTGTTGCAATTGGTAGCAATTTTGCAGCGCAATAAACGCTTCGCCAATAAGATAAAGGATCAAAAAACCGGGGGATGAGCTGGGATAGCGTCTGTTTAAGAGAACTCTTAAGCGTCAGGAGCGAAATGCACAGCATGATGTGCTAAGAATTCCCTCCGGAGAGCCCGGAGGGAGGGAGAAATTAGTGCAGCTTCAGGCGTGGGCGGATAACGCGGTTGATGCGGCCGACCAGCATCATCAGGCCGGTTTTGAAGTAGCCGTGCAGCGCAATCTGGTGCATACGGTACAGAGAAATGTACACGAAGCGGGCGATGCGCCCTTCCACCATCATGGAGCCGCGCATCAGGTTGCCCATCAGGCTGCCCACGGTGGAAAAGTTTGAGAGCGACACCAGAGAGCCGTGGTCTTTGTAGACATAGGCTTTCATCGGTTTGCCTTTCATCTGCGCCAGGATGTTATGCAGCACGAGGCTTGCCATCTGATGCGCGGCCTGAGCGCGAGGAGGCACAAACCCGCCTTCCGGACGCGCGCAGGAGGCACAGTCGCCGATAGCGAAGATGTCCGGATCGCGCGTGGTTTGCAGCGTCGGCTCTGTCACCAGTTGGTTAATGCGGTTTGTCTCCAGCCCACCGATATCTTTCATGAAATCAGGCGCTTTGATCCCCGCAGCCCAGACCATCAGGTCGGCCTGGATGTATTCGCCATCTTTGGTATGCAGTCCACCCTCATCCGCGCTGGTCACCATGGTCTGGGTCAGCACGCGCACGCCCAGTTTGGTCAGCTCGTTGTGCGCCGCGCCGGAAATACGCGGCGGCAGCGCAGGCAGAATACGTTCACCTGCTTCCACCAGCGTCACATTCAGCGCTTCATTAGTCAGCCCTTTGTAGCCATAGCTGTGCAGCTGTTTGACCGCATTGTGCAACTCCGCCGATAATTCAACGCCCGTTGCGCCGCCGCCCACGATAGCAATGTTAACCTTGCCGTTAGCACCCATGTTGTTGGTGTACTTCAGGAACAGGTTAAGCATCTCCTGATGGAAACGACGCGCCTGATGCGGGTTATCCAGGAAGATACAGTGCTCTTTTACGCCTGGGGTGTTGAAATCATTGGACGTACTGCCCAGGGCCATCACCAGCGTGTCATAGGCCAGCTTGCGCTCAGGAACCAGCAGCTCGCCTTTATCATCACGCAGCTCAGCCAGCGTGATGGTTTTATTTTCACGGTTGATGTCCACCACCGAACCCAGCTGGAACTGGAAGTGGTGGTTACGCGCATGTGCCAGATAGCTGAGCGCATCCACGCCCTCATCCAGCGACCCGGTCGCCACTTCGTGCAGTAACGGCTTCCACAGATGGCTGTGGTTACGATCCACCAGCGTGATTTTGGCTTTCTTACCGCGACCCAGTTTCTTACCCAGCTGCGTCGCCAGCTCCAGTCCGCCAGCACCACCGCCGACAATCACTATCTTTTTCAATGGCGTAGTCAACGTGACCCCCTCAAATTATTAACCAATTGTTAATTAAAAGTTATATAAATAACCCTTAATTAACAACAGGTTACTGCGCTGAAACCATTCAGATTCATTGAGAATAGCACGTCAGGCGCATTGGTCATACCAAAATTGATATGTATCAAGTTTTGATGGTTTAAAAGTAGACAACTCTGACAAAAAAGAGGCCCGGCACGCTTTCACGTACCGGGCCTTTGTCATGTTCAGGGAGTTCAGCCCAGCGTCTTAAAGGCCTTAATACGCTGCAAGTGCGGGGAAATATTTTTGAACTTGTGGGTCTGCTCTTCATCCCAGACAATTTCGTAGTAATGATGCAGAAGTTCGGCAGCGCGGGAGCTGTCCAGCGCTTCATCGTTGCGGGAGAGGATCGCCAGACACCGGTCGCGGTTCTTTTCGCGGAAATTGCTCACGCATTTTGTTGCGATATCGGCGTACTCTTCCGGACGGTCAATCTTGCCTTCCATGTTTTCGTTTGGAAACAGGTTAGGATTAAAAATGACCTGACGGATATCGCATAAAAAACCGATGCGCTCTGCCCAGTATCCCCCCAACCCCACGCCGCAGATCAGCGGACGATCGTCGATATTGAGCTGCAACATTTTGTCCACTTCTTTAAGCAGATGCTGCATGTCATGTTTCGGATGACGCGTGCTGTAACTGATCAGCCGGACATCCGGATCGATAAACTGCAATTGCAGCACTTTCTCATGATTACCAGGACTGTTTGAGTCAAAACCGTGTAAATAAATGATCATCGTCTCACCACGCTACGCCTTCCGGGATGAATTAAAGGGCTGCTTTATGTGCCTGCCAGCGCTCGTTCAGGGCTTCAAGCCGGGCGTTTACCGTTTTCCAGCGCGCCGAGTCCATCAGCTCCTGACGACTAAATGAACCTTTATGATACAATTGTGTAACACGTTCAGCATTGATCGGCGACAGGTTATCCAGCACGCTCACCGCCCCTTTACGATTATTGCAGACGAGGATCATATCGCAACCCGCATCCAGCGAAGCCTGCCCACGTTCGGCATAGCTTCCCATGATCGCCGCCCCTTCCATGGATAAATCGTCAGAGAAAATAACGCCATTGAAGCCCAACTCCTGACGCAGCACGGTTTTAAGCCAGTGCGGAGAGCCGCTGGCCGGACGCGGATCAACGTCACTGTAGATGACGTGCGCAGGCATAATAGCGTCCAGCTTGTTATCGGTAATCAGCGAGCGGAAAACAGACATATCTTTAGCGCGAATGTCTGCTTCCGGGCGCGGATCGCGCGGGGTTTCTTTATGGGAATCCGCCGTCACCGCCCCGTGGCCCGGGAAATGCTTGCCGGTGGTTTTCATGCCCGCATCGTGCATACCGTCAATGAAGCGCGTCGCCATTGCCAGCGCGATACGTGGATCGTCATGATACGAACGCTCACCTATTGCCGCACTAATGTGTCCTACGTCCAGCACCGGGGCGAAGCTGATATCGATATCCATGGCGATCATCTCGCTCGCCATCAGCCAGCCTGCGTCCTGCGCCAGTTGACCGCCCTCTTCAGCACCCAGCAGCGCAGCAAAAGATTGTGCGGCGGGTAAACGGGTAAACCCTTCGCGGAAACGCTGCACGCGTCCACCTTCCTGGTCGACGGCCACCACCAGGCGATTGCGTGACGCCGCGCGGATCTGGCGAACCAGCTCGCGCAACTGCGCCGGATCGTGATAATTGCGGGTGAAAAGAATCAGCCCCCCTACCAGCGGGTGCGCCAGAATTTCGCGCTCTTCCGCATCAAGCTCAAACCCTTCAACATCCAACATTACTGGACCCACACCAACCTCTCTTATCCTTTCGTTTGTAACTGACGCCAGGCATCATTTGCCAGCGCAATAAATTGTTCGTCATCTGTCTGCTGAAGGCGCATTTCAAACCATCCCGCCATCAGCATCAGCACCCACGGACGCCAGCGCGCGACCTGCCGCGCAAGGGTGAGTACATTTATGTTGGCGTTTCGGGCATAGGCGGTTATCAGCTGCACGCGCGAAGCCTCATCAGGCATCCAGACCGCAGCGAGTTCAAGCGCCACGTCACCATCCCCGGCATATTCCCA
This sequence comes from Enterobacter hormaechei subsp. hoffmannii, assembly GCF_001729745.1. Lineage (GTDB taxonomy): Bacteria > Pseudomonadota > Gammaproteobacteria > Enterobacterales > Enterobacteriaceae > Enterobacter > Enterobacter intestinihominis. The sequence goes on along the minus strand of NZ_CP017186.1, from coordinate 1,718,489 downwards.
GTCGATAAGTTTCTCGCCCGCCGTGGTATGAACGATATTCCCCGCATGGACATCCATATGCAGCGGCGCCAGACGTAACGCCTTCGGCTCTCCCGCTTTACGCAGCCGCTTAAGCTGCGCCAGCCAGAAGGGCGTGCGTCGTCCAGGCGCAGCCTGCTGCCAATAGCTATCCAGTAATGGAAGTAACGTCACCCGCCAGCCCAGACGCGGCTGTCGATGCAGATGATACAGCATGGCTGCCAGCGTGGGCGTATCGGGAAGCTCGCTTTTGATCTCACCCGCAATAAACGCCACCGCCATCCAGTCCCTGATAAAGAGATGAGGTTTCGGGGCAAGGTCGGCGGGAAGGCGCTTCAGGGCGCGGAACTGGCGACGAAAATGGGCGGCAGGCGCGGCGGCATCGTAATGCTGACGTAAAACCAGCCGATGGTCGCCACGCTCAATAATGCAACTCGCGCCACCAAGCCCGACGGGGGCTTGCGGCGCGATAACACGGTACTGGGAGAAATAACGCGTCAGGACATCATGACGCGTGCGCTTATTGTTGCGTAACGGCACCTTTACCTGACCAGATAATTTCGCCGGTTTGAACCAGCATTAACTGCATCTGCAACGACGGCGTGTTCACGTTGCCTGTCGCGTTAGAATAAAGGACATACTGCGCACCAACGTTGCGGGCGATACCAATCGCTTTACTGCGCGAACCCAGGCTGTCCTGAGGCGACAGACCAAGCTGTTGCTTGGCGACCGCGAGCTGCTGGGCTGAGACCAGCGTAAATTTACCGTTGTTTGCCAGCGCGTTGCGCAGGGTTTCCGTCGCTTCTCCCGCATTCAGGGAACCGTTTGTACGGTTGTTCACGCTGTCCACCAGCAGCACACTGCCAGGCGTAACGCCCTGTGCCTGCAACATTTTGCCCACCATCGGCTGCATCGCGCCGTTCCAGTCATAGTGCCGCACTCGCGGCGCAGGCTGCGCGGTATCGTCCGGATGTTCGATCGGGCCAGGCTGCGCCGGAATAGTCGGTACAGACGGCACGGTTGGAACAGGTTGCGCCGGTGTGGTCGGCTGTTCCGTTCCCGGCTTCGCCTGATCCACCGGTGCAGGTTCTTCCGTTCGCGTCACACAGCCTGCCAGAAAGAGTGCGAACGCACTCAGGAGCGCATAACGGCTCATTGTTTTAATCAAGGTTCACTCCTTACAAATAAAGATAAAGTCTCACCTTATGTGCACCCAGATAGCTGGCGCTGCCGTAGAGCGTGACCGACGATCTTGCCGGGACCGTCACGCTACGCGGCGCCTCAAGCGGGTGCATCTCAAGACCTCTCACGTCATACCAGTAGAAGCGATAATGCACCGTCACTGGCTCTTGCCTTTCGTTATAGAGCGTAGAGGAGGCAGAAGACTGAATTTCGCTTATGGTCAACGAAGGATTTTCCGCCGTGATGCCCGCAGCAAGCACTGAGGACTCCATCACCAGCGTCTGTTCTTCACTGACCGGGATGGCGGGACGCGCGCTGCACCCAACCATAACCAGCGTCACGATCAGCGCTGCAATACGCCCAGTTAACATATTAAAGACCTTTATGTGCCAGCATCGGTCCCAGTGGACGTCCACCCAGAAGATGCATATGAATATGATAGACTTCCTGGCCGCCATGGCGATTACAGTTCATGATCAAACGGTATCCATCTTCAGCAATCCCTTCCTGCTCAGCAATTTTCGCGGCCACCGTAAGCATACGGCCCAGCGCAACTTCATGCTCGGTTTTAACGTCATTGACGGTCGGAATCAGAATATTGGGAATAATAAGGATGTGCGTCGGCGCCTGGGGAGAAATGTCGCGGAAAGCCGTGACCAGTTCATCCTGATAGACAATATCCGACGGAATTTCGCGGCGGATAATTTTACTGAAAATCGTTTCTTCAGCCATGACCTTTTCCTTTTAAGTTTAATCTGGCGTCGTGCGTCCGTTGTTAACACACATTGTCTGTTTTACTGTGTGACACAACACAAGAGTATGAGCGAGTTTCTCCTGTCCTTTCAACCTTCTCCCGTGATTTCTTTCCTGATTATCGCCCATCTGGCTGAAGAGGCATCGCTTTAGGACATTTCTTTTCTGAAACCTGATTTCAGTTCATCCCGAAACATCTGTTTACAGCGTTAATCACAATGCGTATATTTCGCATTTGCATTTTCATGCGCATTTTTAACATAGAAAACGACGTCAGCCCGTGCTAGCGGGACTGTCGCGCACTACCTTCACCATTCACTAAGGGTTTGATGATGTCTTTCATTAATCACACCAGGGATGGGCAACGTCAGCCTGCCGCAACACCTTCGTTGCTGGCCGCCTGCATTGCTATGGCATTGACGCCAACCACCGCTTTCGCTGCTTCAACAGCCGAAGATACCGTCGTCGTTGATGGGGGTTTTGATAACACACAGGATCTTTCTGCCAGCCAGGATCAGGATTACAGCGTAAAAACCACCACCACCGGCACCAAACTGTTGCTGGTTCCCCGCGACATCCCACAGTCCGTCAGCGTTATCAGCCAACAACGTATGGCTGACCAGAATCTGCAATCCATCGGCCAGGTGCTGACGAACACCACGGGCATCACGGCGCAGGTGCAGGACAGCGATCGTACCGTATTTTACTCACGCGGATTTTTCGTCAGCAACTACGCCTATGACGACCTTCCAACGTCCATCAGTGAAGTGTGGAACTTTGGTGATACCGCCGCCGATACCGCAATTTATGACCGCATTGAAGTGGTCCGCGGCGCCACAGGCCTGATGTCCGGGACGGGCAACCCGGCGGCGTACGTTAATATGGTGCGCAAGCATGCGGACAGCCAGGAATTTAAAGGCAACGTTTCCGCCAGCTACGGCAGCTGGGACAAGCAGCGTTACGTGCTGGATCTCCAGGCGCCGCTGGTGGAATCAGGTAAGGTACGGGGTCGTCTGATCACGGGTTATCAGGACAACGACAGCTTCGTGGATAACTACCACTACCGGAAGAAATTCCTCTACGGCGTGATGGATGCAGATGTTACCGACAGCACGACCCTCTCTGTAGGGTATGAGTATCAGGAAAGCCATACCGCCGACCCAACCTGGGGCGGGCTGCCGACCTGGTACAGCGACGGAAGTAAGACCAACTACAATCGCAGCCAGACCGTCGCGCCTGACTGGGCCTATTCAGATAAAGACAGCACCCGCATCTTCGCTAACCTGACCCAGCGTTTCGATAATGGCTGGGAAGCGCACATCAACGGCATGCATGCTGAAACCAACTTTGACTCTAAGCTGATGTATATGTCCGGTTATCCGGATAAAGAGACCGGCGCTGGCCTGGTGGGTTACGGCGGCTGGAACCGCGGGGAACGCAAACAGGATGCGGTCGATGCCTTCCTGCGCGGCGGCTTCGATCTCTTTGGCCGTCAGCACGAGATGATGTTCGGCGGCAGCTTTAGCCGTCAGCGTAACCATTACGACAACACCATGCCGGATGCAGTATACGGCATGGTTGATGTCGGCAACTTTAAGAACTGGAACGGGAACATTGCCGATCCGCAGTGGACGCCGTGGAAACTCTACAGCAAGGATGATATTCGCCAGTCTTCAGCCTATTCCTCTGCGCGTTTCTCACTCGCCGATCCGTTGCATCTGATCCTGGGGGCGCGTTACACCCAATACAACATTCGCTATAACCCCGCTGGTTCGCCGAATACACGTCTGGAAAGCACCAAAGATGATGTCACGCCGTATGCCGGCCTGGTGTATGACATCAATGAGGACTGGTCGACCTACGTCAGCTATACCTCTATCTTCCAGCCGCAGGATAAGCGCAATGCCAGTGGACGTTATCTCGACCCTACCACGGGTAAAAGCTACGAAGCCGGGGTGAAGGCAGACTGGTTTAATACCCGCCTCACCACCTCGTTGGCGATTTTCCGCATTGAGCAGGATAACGTGGCCAGCAACACGTATACCTACATGCCGAGCGGTGAGTCGATTTATGAATCGCTGGACGGGGTGGTCAGCAAAGGGGTCGAGTTTGAGCTCAACGGTGCACTGACCGATAACTGGCAGCTGACCTTTGGCGCGACGCGTTACATTGCAGAAGATAAGAATGGCAACGCCGTCAGCTCCGATCAGCCGCGCACAACCATGAAGCTGTTCACCCGTTATCAACTGCCAATGCTGCCGGAACTGACCGTGGGCGGTGGCGTAAACTGGCAGAACAAAGTGTGGACGGACGTGGAAGGCGGTCCGGCAGGACGTTCCCGCGCGGAGCAAGGCAGCTATGGGCTGGTGAACCTGTTCAGTCGCTATCAGGTCACCAAAGACTTTGCTGTTCAGGCTAACGTCAACAACCTGTTCGACAAAGAGTATTACGACTACGTCGGATCGTATGTAGTGTATGGCGCGCCACTGAACGTTTCGGTGAGCGCGAGCTACGATTTCTGAGTATTAAGCCCGGTGGCGCTGCGCTTACCGGGCCTACCCATCACGTAGGCCGGGTTAGGCGCAGCCGCCACCCGGCACCACAAACCGCAATAATAAAAAAGGCAGCCAATCGGCTGCCTTAGTCTCCCCAGATCACAGCTTAGTTGTTGCGGATGTACTCATCCATTTCGGTTTTCAGGTTATCGGATTTCGTTCCGAAGATTGCCTGAACACCAGAACCTGCAACAACGACGCCTGCTGCGCCCAGTTTTTTCAGACCCGGCTGGTCGACTTTCGCAACGTCGGCAACGCTCACACGCAGACGAGTGATACACGCGTCCAGGTTAGTGATGTTCTCTTTACCGCCGAAAGCAGCAACCAGAGCAGGTGCCATTTCGCTGGTCACACCGGCTTTGCTGTCTTCCGTTGCATCTTCACGACCCGGCGTTTTCAGGTCCAGTGCTTTGATCAGCACGCGGAAGACGGTGTAGTACACCACTGCGTAGCCCGCACCCACGATAGGGAACAGCCACAGCTTGCTGCTGTTACCGGACAGAACGATGAAGTCGATCAGGCCGTGAGAGAAGGACGTACCGTCACGCATACCCAGCAGGATACAGATTGGGAATGCCAGACCTGCCAGTACCGCGTGGATGATGTACAGGATCGGCGCAACGAACATGAAGGAGAACTCGATCGGCTCGGTGATACCGGTCAGGAACGAGGTCAGCGCTGCGGAGATCATGATACCGCCCACTTTTGCACGGTTCTCTGGTTTAGCAGAGTGCCAGATAGCAATTGCAGCGGCCGGCAGACCGTACATTTTGAACAGGAAGCCACCAGACAGTTTACCTGCCGTTGGGTCGCCCGCCATGTAGCGTGGGATGTCGCCGTGGAACACCTGACCTGCTGCGTTGGTGTATTCACCAATCTGCATCTGGAATGGAACGTTCCAGATGTGGTGCAGACCAAATGGTACCAGGCAGCGCTCAATGAAGCCGTAGATACCGAACGCCACAACCGGGTTCTGGTAAGCTGCCCACTGAGAGAAGGTCTGGATTGCCGTACCGATTGGTGGCCAGATGAAGGACAGGACCACACCGGTGAAAATCGCGGCCAGACCAGAAATGATCGGCACAAAACGTTTACCCGCGAAGAAGCCCAGATACTCAGGCAGCTTGATGCGATAGAAGCGGTTAAACATATACGCTGCAATCGCACCGGAGATGATACCACCGAGAACACCGGTGTCCGCCAGGTGCTTAGCGGCAATCTCTTCAGCAGGTAAATGCAGTACCAGCGGCGCAACCACAGCCATGGTTTTCACCATGATGCCGTAAGCAACAACGGACGCCAGAGCGGAAACACCGTCGTTATTGGTGAAGCCCAGAGCAACACCGATAGCGAAGATCAGCGGCATGTTAGCAAAAACAGAACCGCCTGCTTCGGCCATCACGTGGGAAACTACGGCTGGCAGCCAGCTGAAGTTTGCAGAACCGACACCCAGCAGGATACCTGCGATAGGCAGTACGGATACTGGCAGCATCAGCGATTTACCGACCTTTTGCAGGTTAGCAAATGCATTCTTAAACATAATTGAGAGTGCTCCTGAGTATTTGTGCTTTTTTTTACGTTTTCACGCATTGGCCCGGGGGGAGTACCGCGCCGTGGACAGGACATCTAAGCGCCCTTTATTTATTACACAGAGTAAAATAATTCCCTCTGAGTTTGTTTGACGGCTATCACGTTTCAGTTCAAGACGGCCAAAAAACTTGCAGATATTTACATAAAGCATGTCTGGATGTGTCTAAAAACGCCATCACCGCCCCGAATGAGGCGGTGAACTTTACTCGCTTTACTTATTAATTACGAGCCTAAAAATAACAGGTGTATCAGACAGATTGCAGGCGGGCGGGGTCAATATGGAACAGGCTGGCGAAGTTTTCCGTTGTCACGCGAGCCAGTTCTTCAATACTGACACCTTTCAGAACGGCCATATACTCAGCGACATCCCGGGTCATCGCTGGCTGGTTCTCTTTGCCACGATGAGGCACCGGCGCCAGGTACGGGGAATCGGTTTCCACCAGAATACGATCCAGCGGAACATAGCGCGCCGCATCACGCAGTTGCTCAGCATTACGGAACGTGACAATCCCCGAGAACGAGATATAAAAGCCCAAATCAAGCAGCTTACCCGCCGTTTCTCTGTCTTCTGTGAAACAGTGTAGTACGCCACCGCAATCCGTCACCTTTTCTTCCCGCAGGATACCCAGCGTGTCGGCGCGCGCATCTCGGGTGTGAACGATAACCGGCTTATTCAGTTCCCGGCCAATGCGGATATGGTTACGGAAGGATTCCTGCTGGCGAGGTTTCGTTTCCGGAGTGTAGAAATAGTCCAGGCCGGTCTCGCCCATCGCCACTACGCCCTCTTCTGCGGCAAGACGGCGTAAATCCTCAACGTCGTACGCTTCATCCTGATTCAGCGGATGCACGCCGCAGGAGAAGACGACATTATCGCGCTCGCCTACCAATTCACGCATGGAGCGGTAACCCGGCAACGTGGTCGCCACGGCCAGGCAAAATTTCACATCGCGCGCGGCGGCTTTCGCCAGCACGTCGTCTACATTTTTATGCAGGGATTGATAATCCAGGCCATCGAGATGGCAGTGTGAGTCGACTAAAAACATAATGTCTCTCTCAGAGGTGGGAAACCGGCGGTATGACGCCCGGTTGCAGGTAGTGTTCAATACGCAGTAACTGGTCGGTCAGTAAAAGCTCGCGATTGAGACCGGTTACCGTCAAAAGTTGTTCACGACTCTGGCAGATATCATGAAGGATAGCGTGCAGCGACTGCCCTGACAGGCGATTCGCCAGCGTGGTGACCAGCGCCCACACGTCAGGGTTAGTCAGAAGCGTAGCCCCCTGCTGAATTTTGAGCGCATCCAGCAGCAGCGCGGCCAGCCAGTGCAGCCGTTCCGGAGCCTGATCGCTGTTCAGCGCTGGCAGCACGCTCAGCCAGTCATGGATGTCGAGGGCTGATTCAACCGCACGACACAGCGTTTCACGCTGGGACCACACTTCGGGCTGTAATAAGGCCAGCGCAGCCGCAGGCGCACCGCTGCACAGGCGCAACGCTGAGAGCGCCGCGTCTTGTGACACCGTCACTTCCCGCTCAAGCCAGGCGAGTGCCCAGGATTCCTGAGGGACAGCAAGGTGGTGAAGACGGCAGCGACTGCGCAGCGTCGCCAGCAAGCGTTCCGGCTCGCGGCAGGAGAGGAAAAACCAGGTGTTTTCTGGCGGCTCTTCCAGGGTTTTTAACAGCGCGTTGGCTGCGGCTTCCGTGAGCAGCGCGGCATCTTTCAGCCACACCACTTTCGCCCCCCCCAGACGCGCATATTCGTACAGTTTCTCACTGACCTCACGCACCGCGTCGATACCGAGCGTATTTTTGCCCTTCTCAGGTTCGAGGGTGTAATAGTCAGGATGCGTGCCCGCCTGCATGAGCTGGCAACCCCGGCATTTACCGCAGCTTTTATGTCCTTCCGGCTGTTGGCACATCAGAAAGCGGGTGATGGCGTAAATCAACGCATCATCACCCATTCCCGGCAGCGCCTGGATCAGTAACGCATGATGCCCCCGACCAACCTGATAGCTGCCGATCAGCTGTTCAAAGTGTGGGCGCAACCATGGATACCATTTCATGCCTGCTGCTCCTGTAGCCACTGCGTAACGGTCTGCTGAATATCACATGTAACGTCTTCAAGGGATTGCGTCGCATCGATGGTACGAATGGTCTTGTCCTGCCCGGCCAGTTCAAGATAACGCGCACGGGTGCGGTTAAAGAAATCAAAAGACTCCTGTTCGATGCGGTCCAGTTCGCCGCGGGCACGGGCGCGCTTCAGGCCCACCTCAGGGGTCACGTCCAGATACAGCGTCAGGTCAGGACGGAAATCGCCCAGAACCGCGTCGCGAAGCGTAGCCAGCATGGCCTGATCGATACCCCGGCCACCGCCCTGATACGCCTGGGTTGAGAGATCGTGGCGATCGCCAATCACCCATTTGCCTTCTGCCAGAGCGGGTTTGATCACCGTCTCCACCAGCTGAACGCGCGCCGCATAGAACATCAGCACTTCCGCTTTGTCGGTAATAACTTCATCGCCAACGGATTTGATATCCAGAACCAGGCTGCGCAGTTTTTCCGCCAGCTGCGTACCGCCCGGCTCGCGGGTGAAGACCATGTCGGCGACGCCAAGCGATTTCAGCGTATCCACCACCACGTTACGGGCGGTGGTTTTGCCCGCCCCTTCGAGTCCCTCAATGACAATGTATTTACTGCGCATTTTTTTCCTTAAGTGCCTTCAGATAGTCCTGAACGGAGCGATTGTGACTGGCCAGGTTGGTATTGAACGTATGCCCCCCTTTTCCGTCAGCCACAAAATAGAGATACGGCGTTTTGGCCGGGTGCGCGGCGGCCTTCAATGATGCTTCACTCGGCGTCGCAATCGGTCCAGGCGGCAGGCCGCTAATCACGTAGGTATTATACGCCGTTGGCGTTTCCAGATCTTTTCTGGAAATCCTGCCGTTGTAGTTTTCGCCCATCCCGTAGATGACGGTAGGATCGGTTTGCAAACGCATGCCGATGCGCAGACGGTTAATAAACACCGAGGCAACCTGGTCACGTTCGGCAGCAACGGCCGTCTCTTTCTCGATGATCGAGGCCATCGTCATGAACTGGTTTTGATCTTTATAAGGCAGCCCCTCTGATCGCCCTTTCCACGCAGCGTCTACCGCCGCGACCATTTTGTTGTGCGCGCGCTTCAGAATTGCCACATCCGTCGTGCCTGCCGTATACATCCACGTATCGGGCCAGAACCAGCCTTCCACCCACTCGGGATGTTCGAATTTTAAGGCGTCTGCCACGGTCTGGTAGCGGTCATCTTTCAGCGTATGCTTGATGTACGGCGCGTCACGCAGTTGCCTGAGATAATCGCTCAGACGCATACCTTCCACAAAACGCAATGGAAACTGGGCTTCTTTACCACTCTCCAGCAGTTTCAGCATCTCGCGCACGGTCATGCCAGGGGTGAAACGATAGGTACCGGCCTTGAAGTGGGACAGGTCCGGCTCAATACGCAGCAGCCACTGGAATACGCGTGGGCGATTGATAATTTTGTCGTCATACAGCTGCTGACCAAGCGCCTGCCGCCCGGTCCCCGCTTTCAGGGTAAAAATCGTCTCGTCTTTAATCAGGATCTGACTTTCAGCCAGCTGACGGACTTTCCACACTCCCGCTCCGCCAGCGATTCCGAACGCAACGATAAGAAGGAGGACAAAGCGTAACATTTTCTTCATGACTACCTGGTTTGCTCACATAACGGGGCCAGAAACTGGAACAGCTCGCGGGATGACCAGCACTTGCGGTCATAAGCGCGAACGGGGACAACAGGCATCAGCGCATTGCAGATAACAACTTCTTCGGCAGCCAGCAGCGCCTCTTCCTTAGCGTTAACTTCGACAACGCGAAAGCCTGCGCGTGCCAGCTGTTGCAAACAAAATTGCCGCATAATGCCGTTGACTCCGGCCTGCTCCAGCGAAGGCGTGAATACGTCACTGCCCTTCCGCCAGAGTAAATTAGCCGCACAGCATTCCGTAATGTACCCTTCGCTGTCAAGAACCAGCGCCTCCCCGGCCTCCGTCTGCTCAAGATGAGTACGAATAAGCACCTGTTCAAGACGGTTTAGATGTTTTATGCCAGCGAGCATCGGGTTTCGCCCCAGACGTACCGGGCTAAGCGCCAGGACTACGCCCTCTTCACGCCAGTGCGCGTAATGGGAAGGATAATCTGAAACGGAAAGGATCCGCGCAGGATGCTGGCAGGCAGAACCGCTATAGCCCCGACCACCGCTGCCGCGGCTGATAATGACTTTCAGGACGCCGCTTGCTTTCTCTGACGCCAGCCGACGCATTTCACTTTCAAGAATGTCCCACTGCGAAAAGGGGATCAGTAATGCTTCGCAGGCTTTTTGTAAACGAAGGATATGGGCCCCGAGCAGGCACACGCCACCGTCGAGAATACGCGCGGTCGTGAAACAGCCATCGCCAAACTGGGTCGCCCTGTCGCTTGCCGGCAGCATTTCTTGCTCAAGGCCATTAATTAAAAACATAGTGGCTCCTTATGCATGGAGGCTCAGTCTGGCAGGATGTGGTTAGCCGGACAAGGGGATATCACCTAATAAAAAAGGCCCGGCAAGCGGACCTTTATTATTGTCAGCGACTAACCAGACTCAGACCTTTTTGAAGATCAGAGAACCGTTAGTCCCACCGAAGCCGAAGGAGTTACACAGGGTGTACTCCATACCGCTAACCTGGCGCGCTTCGTGGGGAACGAAGTCCAGATCGCAACCTTCATCTGGATTATCCAGGTTGATGGTTGGCGGTACAGCCTGATCGCGCAGCGCGAGAATAGAGTAGATTGATTCTACTGCACCCGCCGCACCCAGGAGGTGACCGGTCATGGATTTCGTGGAGCTCACCAGTACACGGCTGGCAGATTCGCCGAAGATAGACTTAACCGCCTGCGCTTCTGCTTTATCGCCCGCAGGGGTAGATGTCCCGTGCGCGTTAACGTAGCCAATCTGTGCCGGCGTAATGCCCGCATCACGGATGGCGTTTTCCATCGCCAGCGCAGCACCTGCGCCGTTCTCTGGAGGAGACGTCATGTGGTAAGCATCGCTGCTCATGCCAAAGCCAACAACTTCAGCATAAATTTTCGCGCCACGTTTTTTCGCGTGTTCGTACTCTTCCAGTACGATCATGCCTGCACCGTCACCCAGCACGAAACCATCACGGTCTTTATCCCACGGACGGCTCGCCGCCTGAGGATTATCGTTTCGGGTAGAGAGCGCACGCGCTGCACCGAAGCCACCGACGCCCAGCGGGGTACTGGCTTTTTCAGCACCGCCCGCAACCATAGCATCTGCATCGCCGTACGCGATGATACGCGCGGCCTGGCCGATGTTATGCACGCCAGACGTACAGGCTGTCGCGATTGAGATGCTTGGGCCACGCAGGCCGAACATAATGGTCAGGTGACCTGCCACCATGTTTACAATCGTAGACGGAACGAAGAACGGGCTGATTTTACGCGGGCCGCCATTCACCAGAGATGTATGGTTTTCCTCGATCAGGCCAAGACCGCCAATCCCGGAGCCGATAGCAGCGCCGATACGGGTAGCGTTCTCTTCCGTAATCTCAAGGCCAGAATCCTGCATGGCCTGAACGCCAGCGACAATTCCATATTGAATGAAGGCATCCATCTTGCGCTGTTCTTTGCGCGAGATGATCTCTTCACAGTTAAAATCCTTTACTAAGCCAGCAAATTTCGTTGCATAGGCGCTAGTATCGAAATGGTCGATTAGGCTGATGCCGCTCTGACCGGCAAGGAGAGCTTTCCAGGTGGACTCTACGGTATTGCCGACAGGAGACAACATGCCAAGTCCGGTCACAACTACACGACGCTTAGACACGTTTGTCCTCCAGGGAGGGATAAAAAAAGAGATTCGTGGGACTACAAAAGATAAAACTCAGGCGGTCGAATGACCGCCTGGAGATGTTCACTTACGCCTGGTGACCGTTGATGTAATCAATGGCAGCCTGAACGGTGGTGATTTTCTCAGCTTCTTCGTCCGGAATCTCAGTATCAAACTCTTCTTCCAGAGCCATTACCAGCTCAACGGTGTCAAGAGAATCTGCGCCCAGGTCTTCAACAAAGGAAGCGGAGTTCACAACTTCTTCCTGCTTAACGCCCAGCTGTTCGCCGATAATTTTCTTAACGCGTTCTTCGATAGTGCTCATACTCTTAAATTTCCTATCAAAACTCGCTTTCGCGATGGTTTTCGTAGTGTATAAAATGTTGAAAAATTTGCAACTAAATCCCGGCAGGTCTTACCACGATTTTACGTTATTTTGAGGCCATTTGCCCAAATAACGCAAATATTTTCGATCGTGATTAAACCATGTACATCCCGCCGTTGACGTGGAGGGTTTCACCAGTGATGTAACCCGCTTCGTCAGAGGCTAAAAATGCAACCGCGCTGGCGATTTCTTTAGGGTCGCCAAGACGACCCGCTGGAACTGCCGCCAGCGTACCCGCACGCTGATCATCGGTCAGCGCACGCGTCATGTCCGTTTCAATAAAGCCCGGAGCAACAACGTTTACAGTAATTCCGCGGGACGCGACTTCGCGCGCCAGCGACTTACTGAAACCGATCAGACCTGCTTTCGCCGCAGCGTAGTTAGCCTGACCAGCATTTCCCATGGTACCAACCACAGAACCTACAGTGATAATACGTCCATGACGCTTTTTCATCATAGCGCGCATTACCGCTTTTGACAGACGGAATACCGATGACAGGTTGGTTTCGATAATATCGTTCCACTCATCATCTTTCATTCGCATCAACAGGTTGTCGCGAGTGATCCCGGCATTATTGACCAGAATATCCACTTCGCCAAACTCTGCGCGAATATTTTCCAGAACAGATTCGATAGATGCTGGTTCAGTCACATTCAGTACCAGACCTTTGCCGTTCGCACCCAGATACTCGCTGATGGCCTGTGCGCCATTCTCGCTGGTCGCAGTCCCGATCACCGTCGCGCCGCGCGCAACCAGTGTTTCAGCAATAGCACGCCCAATACCGCGGCTTGCGCCGGTCACCAGGGCAATTTTTCCTTCAAAACTCATGGTATTCCTCTTTTATTGCGAGAGTGCCGCTTTCATTGCTTCCGGCTCGTTAATAGCCGAGGCAGTCAGGGTGTCTACAATACGTTTTGTCAGACCGGTAAGTACCTTACCTGGACCGACTTCATACAGATGTTCAACGCCCTGAGACGCCATAAATTCAACGGTTTTGGTCCACTGAACTGGGCTGTAGAGCTGGCGAACCAGCGCGTTACGGATAGCCTCCGGCGCGGTTTCGCACTTCACATCGACGTTATTCACAACGGAAATCGTCGGTGCGTTAAAGGTCATTTTTTCCAGCTCAACCGCCAGTTTATCGGCAGCGGGCTTCATCAGCGCACAGTGAGACGGCACGCTCACCGGCAGCGGCAGTGCACGTTTTGCACCCGCAGCTTTACAGGCAGCGCCTGCACGCTCAACCGCTTCTTTATGACCCGCGATAACTACCTGGCCTGGCGAGTTAAAGTTTACCGGAGAAACGACCTGACCTTCAGCAGATTCTTCACAGGCTTTAGCAATAGAAGCATCATCCAGACCGATGATGGCAGACATGCCGCCCGTGCCTTCTGGCACCGCTTCCTGCATAAACTTACCACGCAATTCAACCAGACGGACCGCGTCAGCGAAGGCAATCACCCCTGCGCAGACCAGCGCAGAGTATTCACCCAGGCTATGACCCGCCATCAGCGCCGGCGTTTTGCCGCCCTGCTGCTGCCATACGCGCCACAATGCGACGGAGGCTGCCAGCAGTGCCGGTTGAGTCTGCCAGGTTTTGTTCAGCTCTTCAGCTGGGCCCTGCTGGGTCAGCGCCCACAGATCATAACCCAGCGCGTCAGAAGCTTCACGGAAAGTCTCTTCAATAACCGGATAGTTTGCTGCCATTTCAGACAACATCCCAACAGTTTGTGAGCCCTGTCCCGGGAACACAAAAGCAAATTGCGTCATTTTTTAATCCTTATCCTAGAAACGAACCAGCGCGGAACCCCAGGTGAACCCACCACCAAAGGCTTCAAGCAAGACCAGTTGGCCCCGTTTAATTCGTCCATCGCGTACCGCTTCGTCAAATGCGCACGGTACCGATGCCGCAGAGGTGTTGCCGTGGCGATCAAGCGTCACCACAACGTTATCCATAGACATGCCCAACTTCTTCGCCGTCGCGCTGATAATACGCAGGTTAGCCTGATGCGGTACCAGCCAGTCGAGTGCGGCGCGATCCAGATTGTTCGCTTCCAGTGTCTCATCAACAATGTGAGCGAGTTCGGTCACGGCCACCTTGAACACTTCATTACCCGCCATTGTCAGGTAAATCGAACTGTCCGGATTAACGCGATCGGCGTTAGGCAGCGTTAAAAGCTCGCCGTAGCGACCGTCAGCGTGCAGGTGCGTGGAGATGATGCCTGGTTCTTCGGACTGCCCCAGCAGCACCGCGCCCGCGCCATCGCCAAAAATAATGATTGTGCCGCGATCGGTTGGATCGCAGGTACGCGCCAGCACATCAGCACCGATCACCAGCGCATATTTTACGGCACCCGATTTAACATACTGATCGGCGATGCTCAGCGCATAGGTGAAACCCGCGCACGCCGCTGCAACATCAAATGCCGGGCAGCCTTTGATGCCGAGCATGTTCTGCACCTGGCACGCTGCGCTTGGGAAGGCATGCGTGGCAGATGTTGTCGCCACCACAATAAGCCCGATCTGTTCTTTATCAATGCCAGCCATCTCAAGCGCTCGCTGAGCGGCTTCGTAGCCCATGGTGGACACAGTTTCGTCTGGCGCGGCGATACGACGTTCACGGATACCTGTGCGCGTGACAATCCACTCGTCAGACGTATCTACCATTTTTTCAAGATCGGCGTTGGTACGCACTTGTTTTGGCAGGTAGCTGCCGGTACCTAAAATCTTCGTATACATGTACGCTCAGTCACTTTTAGCTAATACAGATCCCAGGCGAGCGGCAATCCTCTGAGGGACTTGTCGCTGCACCGCCTGCACTGCCTGTTCAATCGCGACGGTAAATGCTCGCTGATTGGCGGCGCCATGACTCTTAATCACGATGCCGCGCAATCCTAACAGACAGGCGCCATTATACTGGTCGGGGTTGAGGTGACTGAATCGCCGCGTCAGGCTTTTTTGTAACCAACGCTTTAATAAAATCAGCCACCAGGACCTTTTTTTACCTTCTCCCTGCGATTTCAGCAGAGAAAGGAACATTCGTACGACCCCTTCCATGGTCTTCAACGTCACGTTTCCGGTGAAGCCATCACACACTAATACATCCGTTTTGCCCGTCAGCAACTCATTGGCTTCGAGATAACCAATATAGTTGATGGAGGGAACCTGTTTGAGTAATTCCGCAGCGTCGCGGATACTGTCCAGGCCTTTGGTCTCTTCTTCACCAATATTCAATAACGCAACGCGGGGATGGGTAATCCCGACCACGTCTTCTGCCAGCACCGACCCCATCACGGCAAACTGAGCCAGCATTGTACTATCACAATCTACGTTAGCGCCCAGATCGAGCACCACCGTTTTGCCCTTCTGCTGATGCGGTAACACCGTCACCAGCGCCGGACGCTCAATGCCCTCAATCGGCTTGAGCAATAATTTCGACAGTCCCATCAGCGCGCCAGTATTTCCCGCGCTGACGCAAGCCTGCGCTCGCCCTTCTTTCACCAGCTCCAGCGCCATGCGCATAGAGCTGCCGCGGCTATTACGAATAGCCTGCGATGGCCGGGCATCACTGGCAATAACTGACTGCGCAGGAATAATCTGCAGACGCGAACGTTGTTCAAAGTCAGCTTTTGCAAGTAATGGCGTGATTGTGTCGGGATTACCGACTAAAAGAAGTGTGAGTTGCGAATTAGAATTCAGTGCCTGCAATGCTGCAGGCACTGTCACGGTAGGGCCAAAATCTCCCCCCATGACATCTAACGCCAGGGTTAGACGTGTCAAGGTATCGTCGCAGCCTGGTTCGGTAAACTCCCCGTTTTCACGGGGAAGTTCCTCACTAAGCCTAATCACGCTGACGCGTGATTACTTAGTGATAACCTTGCGGCCGCGGTAGAAACCGTCAGCGGTGATGTGGTGACGCAGGTGTTTCTCACCAGAAGTCTTGTCTACAGACAGGCTGGTAACTGCGGTCAGCGCGTCATGGGAACGACGCATGCCACGTTTGGAACGGGTTGGTTTATTCTGTTGTACGGCCATGGACCTTACTCCTCAATTACTTACGCTTTAAGCTGGCTAATACGGCAAATGGATTTGGTTTTTGCGCTTCATCAGGCAGTTCCCCAAAGACCATGTCCGCCTCGGACACTTCACAGTGTTCAGAATCATGCACCGGAACGACTGGCAGGGAGAGGATGACTTCATCTTCAACCAGCGCCAGAAGATCGATTTCACCGAATTCGTTAACCTCAATCGGTTCATACGCTTCCGGGAGTGCTTCAGCCTGTTCGTCAGAACGAACCGGACTGAAACAATACGTTGTGTGAACATGCTGTACAAACGGTTTCCCGCAGCGCTGACATTCGAGCGTTACCGTCACCTTTGCATCACCGGTTAAAACGGCGAGGCGCTGGTTGTCGATAGCGAACGACATGGAGCACTCTACATCACTGTCCACACTGACTACAGATTCGGCAATACGCTCAGCCTGATCGGAAGAATAGATTCCTTCGTAATCGAGGCGTTTTTGAGCCGTACGAACCGGATCAAGAGTCAGGGGTAATTTTACCTTTTGCATAGGGCGCGCATATTAACTTTGTAACGTCATAGAGTCAAAGAAAAAGGCAACCAGAGCTGCCTTTTGCCAATTATTCGCACACATTGCGGCCTGTAGTTTAAAATGGCTGGCATCGATACGCTATATCTGGTGATAAAAATATGCCAAATCTCGTCCTTGCTTCCACTTCACCTTATCGCCGAATGCTGCTGGAAAAGCTCGGGATCCCGTTTGAATGCGCCGCGCCGGAGGTGGATGAAACGCCACAGCCGGGCGAGTCACCGCGTCATCTGGTGACCCGTCTCGCGAAAGAGAAAGCACAGTCGCTGGCCGTACGTTACCCCGCTCATCTGATTATAGGCTCCGATCAGGTTTGTGTGCTGGGCGGCGAAATCACCGGTAAACCGCATACGGAAGAAAACGCCTGCCAGCAGCTTTTGCGTGCGCGAGGCAGTATCGTGACCTTTTATACCGGCCTGGCGCTTTATAATTCGGCCTCCGGTCATCTGCAAACCGAGTGCGAGCCATTTGATGTGCACTTCCGTCATCTCAGCGAGGAGGAGATTATGGATTACGTGCGTCGGGAACGTCCTCTGAACTGCGCAGGGAGTTTCAAAAGTGAAGGACTGGGAATTGCACTGTTCGACAAGCTGGACGGGCGGGATCCCAACACGCTGGTGGGGTTGCCGCTGATTGCGCTCTGCCAGATGTTAAGGCGAGAAGAGTGTAATCCGCTGACGATGTGATTTTTGCCCAGCAGCGCTTCGCTTGTATGGGCCTACGGGTTTCGTAGGCCGGGTAAGCGCAGCGCCACCCGGCACATAATCAGCCGCGCAGAACTTTCAGGCAGCGTTTCAACTGATCATCCAGCGGCGCTTCAATACGGATAACTTCACCGGTATTAGGATGGGTAAACTTCAGCGCTGCCGCATGCAGGAACAGACGCGACAGCCCCGTACCCGCCAACTGCTTGTCAAACTCGCGATCGCCATAGCGATCGTCGAACGCAATCGGATGGCCTGCAAACTGGGTATGGACGCGAATCTGGTGAGTACGCCCCGTCACCGGACTACAGCGCACCAGCGTGGCGAATTCGTAGCGCTCTTCTACTTTAAATCGCGTCTCAGACGGTTTCCCTTCCTGATTAACACGAACAATGCGCTCACCGCTTTGCAGAATATTTTTCAGCAGCGGCGCCTGCACCACTTTCACGTGGGACTGCCACTGGCCGCGCACCAGCGCCAGATAATCTTTCTGCATCCCTTTTTCGCGCAGCTGTTCATGCAGGGAACGCAGTGCAGAACGTTTTTTCGCCACCAGCAGCACGCCTGAGGTATCACGGTCAAGACGGTGAACAAGTTCGAGGAAACGCGCTTCCGGGCGCAGCGCACGTAAACCTTCGATCACGCCGAAGCTCAGACCGCTCCCCCCGTGTACCGCCGTTCCGGACGGTTTATTCAGCACCAGAATGTGGTCGTCCTCATAAAGGATAACGTCGCTCAAAGCCGCGACTTTTTGCAGCTTCGGAGAAACGACCTCTTCTTCACGCTCTGCAACACGTACCGGTGGAATGCGGACTTCATCGCCCGCCTCGAGCTTGTACTCGGGCTTCACACGTTTTTTGTTCACCCGCACCTCACCCTTACGCAAGATGCGATAAATCATACTTTTTGGCACACCCTTCAATTGGGTGCGCAAAAAATTATCGATACGTTGCCCCGCCTCGTCGTCGGCGATGGCAACCATTTTTACGGCTGGAGTCTCTGTTTTCATGGTTGGCGATTCTAAATAGCGTCTGACATTAGCGCCACTCATTTTTCTATGCTTATATTTACTTTTATCCGGACCACTCCCCTTTCGCGCAATCGATTTGGTGGTTATTAAACCAATCACCCCGTTGAAGTGAAGAAACTGTGAGTAACCGGGTGATAATTGGTAAAAGTCATCTTGCTATAACCCGGCGAGCAGTGGAATAATGAATCCGTTTTCCGCGTTAAATCCGGGTTTTGTAAGGATGTCGACGGAATGACCAATTTTGTCTGACCGATCATCCACGCAGCAATGGCGTAAGACGTATTGATCTTTCAGGCAGTTAGCGGGCTGCGGGTTGCAGTACTTCCCGGTATAAGGATTGTTCTCTGGAGAGTTTTCCCAGGCAATTCCCCTGATAATTGCGCTGTGTTTCCCTATGAAATACAGGCAACCGACACTCTGCGCCTCTTAAGCGAGCGACAACCGTGAGGTTGGCGACGTGAATAGACACGAGGCCATCGGTTCATACCCCGGAAAGCGTCACCTTGCCCGCAGCTTTGTCGTCAATGTAAGAATAACGAGTAAGTTACGATGAAAAGAATGTTAATCAACGCAACTCAGCAAGAAGAGTTGCGTGTCGCCCTTGTGGATGGGCAGCGCCTGTACGATCTGGATATCGAAAGTCCTGGACACGAACAGAAAAAAGCGAACATTTACAAAGGCAAAATCACCCGTATTGAACCAAGCCTTGAAGCTGCATTTGTCGATTACGGTGCTGAGCGTCACGGTTTCCTTCCTCTCAAAGAAATCGCCCGCGAATATTTTCCTGCAAACTACAACTCCCATGGCCGTCCGAACATCAAAGATGTTCTGCGTGAAGGTCAGGAAGTTATCGTCCAGATCGATAAAGAAGAGCGTGGCAACAAAGGCGCCGCGCTGACCACCTTTATCAGTCTGGCAGGAAGCTATCTGGTATTGATGCCAAACAACCCGCGTGCGGGTGGCATCTCTCGCCGTATCGAAGGCGATGACCGTACCGAGCTGAAAGAAGCACTGGCAAGTCTTGAACTGCCAGACGGCATGGGTCTTATCGTGCGCACCGCAGGCGTTGGCAAATCTGCCGAAGCGTTGCAGTGGGACCTGAGCTTCCGCCTGAAACACTGGGAAGCCATCAAGAAAGCGGCAGAAAGCCGTGCTGCGCCGTTCCTGATCCACCAGGAAAGCAACGTCATCGTGCGTGCCTTCCGTGATTATCTGCGTCAGGACATCGGTGAAATTCTGATTGATAACCCGAAAGTGCTTGAGCTGGCTCGCCAGCACATCGCCGCGCTGGGTCGCCCGGATTTCACCAGCAAAATTAAGCTGTACACCGGTGAAATCCCGCTGTTCAGCCATTATCAGATTGAATCCCAGATCGAGTCTGCCTTCCAGCGTGAAGTGCGTCTGCCGTCCGGCGGTTCTATCGTTATCGATACCACCGAAGCGTTGACCGCCATCGACATCAACTCCGCGCGTGCAACCCGCGGCGGCGACATCGAAGAGACCGCCTTCAACACCAACCTTGAAGCCGCTGATGAAATCGCCCGCCAGCTCCGCCTGCGCGACCTGGGTGGTCTGATCGTTATCGACTTCATCGACATGACCCCGGTTCGCCACCAGCGTGCGGTTGAAAACCGTCTGCGTGAAGCGGTGCGCCAGGATCGCGCGCGTATCCAGATCAGCCATATTTCTCGCTTTGGCCTGCTGGAGATGTCCCGTCAGCGCCTCAGCCCGTCTCTGGGTGAGTCCAGCCATCACGTCTGCCCGCGCTGTTCCGGTACAGGTACCGTTCGTGACAATGAATCTCTCTCCCTCTCTATTCTGCGTCTGATTGAAGAAGAAGCGCTGAAAGAGAACACCAAAGAGGTTCACGCTATTGTTCCAGTGCCGATTGCCTCCTACCTGCTGAACGAAAAACGTGCAGCGGTGAGCGCAATCGAAGCGCGTCAGGGCGGCGTTCGCTGCATCATCGTGCCAAACGACGAGATGCAAACCCCGCACTATCACGTGCTGCGCGTGCGCAAAGGCGAAGAGACAAGCACCCTCAGCTACCTGCTGCCGAAGCTGCATGAAGAAGAAATGGCGCTGCCGTCTGATGAAGAGCCTGCCGAGCGTAAACTGCCTGAGCAGCCAGCTTTAGCGACCTTCATCATGCCGGAAGCACCGCCAGAAGCGACGCTGGAAAAACCAGCGGAAAAACCTGCTGTGCAGAAAGTGGCTCCTGCCGCGCCAAAAGCGCAGCCTGAGCAGCCTGGTCTCCTGAGCCGCATCATCGGTGCGCTGAAAAAAATGTTTGCCGCCGAAGAAGTTCAGCCTGAGGAGCCGAAAGAAGCGCCAAAAGAAGCGAAACCAGAGCGTCAGCAGGACCGTCGTAAGCGTCAGAACAACCGTCGCGACCGCAACGACCGTGGCGATCGTAATGAGCGCCGTGATAATCGTTCCGATAACAACGAAGGTCGTGAACAGCGCGAGGACAACCGTCGCAACCGTCGCGAGAAGCAACAGCAGAACGTTGAAGATCGTGAGATTCGCCAGCAGGCGGGCGATGAGTCCGAGAAGAGCAAACAGCGTGACGAGCAGCAGCCTCGCCGCGAGCGTAACCGTCGTCGTAACGATGACAAACGCCAGGCTCAGCAGGAAGTCAAAAACCTGAATCGCGAAGCGCCTGCAGAACAGCAGGACACTGAGCAGGAAGAGCGTACTCAGGTTATGCCGCGTCGTAAGCAGCGCCAGCTGACCCAGAAAGTACGTATGGGTGTTGTTCAGGCCGAAGAAAACGACGTTATCGCGGTTGAAGCGGCTGAAAGCACAACGGGTACTCAGGTTGCGAAAGTTGACCTGCCAGCCGTAGTGGAAAATCAGGTTGAGCAGGACGAAAGCAGCGAAAATCGTGATAACGCAGGTATGCCGCGTCGCTCCCGCCGTTCTCCACGCCATCTGCGCGTGAGCGGTCAGCGTCGCCGTCGTTATCGTGACGAGCGTTACCCGACCCAGTCTCCAATGCCAATGACCGTGGCGTGCGCGTCACCTGAGATGGCATCCGGTAAAGTCTGGATCCGTTATCCGGTTGCACGTCCGGAGCAGGCTGTTGAAGAACAGGCTGTGACCGAAGAGGTGATTGCACCAGTCGTCGCGGTGGAAGACGTCGTGACTGAAGCGGCAACCGTGGTCGAACCGCAGGTTGTTGAAACAGCGCCGCCGCAGGCTGTGGAAGTGGAAACGACCCATCCTGAAGTGATTGCTGCGCCGGTTGATGCCGCACCGCAGATCATTGCCGAAGAAGATACCGTGGTGGCTGAAGAAGTCGCGGAAGACGCTAAGCCTGTATCCGCAGCAGAAGAGCCCGCAGACGTTGCCGTCGAAACGGAGACGGAAGAGGTTGTTCAGGACGTCGAGATTCAGGTTGAACCTGTTGTCGAAGAGGTCAAAGCGCCTGAAGTGAAATCTGAGCCGGTTGAGATCGTTGAAGCTGTAGCGCCTGCTCACATTGCTACCGCGCCAATGACTCGTGCCCCGGCACCTGAGTACGTGCCTGAAGCACCACGCCATAGTGACTGGGTTCGTCCGAAATTCAACTTCGAAGGTAAAGGTGCTGCCGGTGGTCACAGTGCGACGCACATGGCTACTGCCCCAGCTACTCGTCCTCAGCCTGTTGAATAACGCACGCTAAGACTGAAAGCCGACCTTCGGGTCGGCTTTTTTATGGCTGTTGCAGGGGCTTTCTCATCCCGGTGACCTCCGGCATTATCTGCCGCATCAGCTCCAGAAAACGCCGCAAGCGCGCCGGATAATAGCGTGACCAGGGATAAACCAGATGTACCGGTAGCGCTGCTGGCTGCCACTCTGGCAGTAAATGCACCAGTCGCCCTTCCCGAATATCATCCTGTACCGTCCAGCTGGATACCACCGCCACGCCTAGCCCGGTGAGTGCCGTATTGCGCGCTACATACAGGCTGTCGGTACTCAGGCGTGGCGTAATGGTAACTCTCGCCGGGGTGGGTGTTGCCTCGTGGAAGAGTTCCACATGGCGTTGATAAAAAGAGCTGATTGCAATCCAGGGGAGATGTTGCAGATCGTCCGGCGTGTTAACCGCGGGAAAACGGGCCAGGAGTGCCGGTGACGCTACCACCGAGCGCGGCACTTCAGCCAGTAGCACAGACACGGTTGCCGGATCGACTTCCACGCCCACCCGAATAGCACAGTCAAGGTTGTCGCCGAGGAAATCAACCGAGCGATCGTTAAGCATCCACTCAACAGAAAGCTGGGGATAGCGCTGCAAAAATTGGGTTAACGGTTTTAGTAGCTGATCCTGGCCAAACGCGTGAGGGGCGCGCACCCTCAGCACCCCGACCGGTTCATCTTCCGTCTGCCCCACCTCGTCTTCCAGCGCCAGCCAGCTGTCAATTACCCGTCGGGCATGCTGATAGCAACGTTCACCGTCATCGGTAAGCCGTGTGGTATGGGTTGTGCGCAGCATCAGGCGCACGCCCAGCATGGTTTCAAGTGACTGCAACCGTCGGCTCACCGTGGCCTGGGTTGTTGCCAGCTGACGTGCCGCCGCAGAAAGGGACCCCGCCTCCACAATGCGAACAAAGGTTCGCATCAGTTCTACACGATCTATACGCTCAGTCCGTTTCATATCATTTACACCTATACACTACACGTATAAGCGTTTTACCACCGCGCCCGCTACCGTCGCAAGGCGTACTGATAAAAAATAGCCGCACACGACGAATGAGGAACATCTTATGAACACAACCACCACCCGGGCCGTAAGCCGCTGGGTAATCTTAATGCTGGCGCTCGGTGCGGGCTTCAGCGTGGCATCCATCTATTATGCCCAGCCTCTGCTGCCGCTGATGGGCTCAGACCTGCACCTGAGCATCGAAGGCATGGGCATGGTCCCGACGCTCACCCAGGCGGGTTATGCCTTAGGCATCCTGTTTCTGCTCCCGCTCGGCGATCGTTATGACCGCAGAACGTTGATCCTGATAAAAAGTGCAGCTCTGGCGCTGTTCCTGCTGAGTTGTAGCCTGACCGGACAACTGCACTCCCTACTGCTCACCAGCCTGCTGATTGGCATGGCCGCCACCATGGCGCAGGATATTGTCCCGGCCGCAGCGATCCTCGCGCCGGAAGGCAAACAGGGAAAAACAGTCGGCACGGTGATGACCGGCCTGCTGCTGGGGATTTTGCTCTCCAGAACCGTGAGCGGCGTGGTGGGTGAAGCCTTTGGCTGGCGAGTGATGTATCAGCTGGCCGCCGCAAGCATTGCCTTTATCGGCGTGGTGATGTGGGCCGTGCTTCCCCGCTTCGCCGTTCATTCCACGCTGAGCTACCCGGCGCTGCTGCGCTCCATGGAACACCTCTGGCGTCGCTACCCGGCGCTGCGTCGGGCTGCGCTGGCTCAGGGTTTTCTGTCGATTGCTTTTAGTGCGTTCTGGTCGACGCTGGCGGTCATGCTGCTGGAACGGTATCACCTTGGCAGCGCCGTGGCGGGTGGGTTTGGTATTGCCGGAGCCGCAGGCGCGCTGGCCGCACCGCTGGCAGGCGGTCTGGCCGATAAGCTGGGCGCCGGTAAAGTGACCCAACTGGGTGCCGCGCTGGTGACCCTCTCGTTTGCTCTGATGTTCCTGATACCAGCCCTGGGTGTACACGGCCAGTTGCTCCTGATTGCCCTCTCCGCGGTCGGTTTCGATCTCGGTTTGCAGTCCAGCCTCGTGGCGCACCAGAACCTGGTCTACAGCCTTGAGCCGCAGGCCCGTGGGCGCCTTAACGCCCTGCTGTTTACCGTCATTTTCATCGGAATGGCGCTGGGTTCGGCATTAGGCAGCAATATCTATACGCTGGCAGGCTGGACGGGCGTGGTAGCACTGGCAACCCTGTGTGGTGCCATTGCGCTGGCTATCAGAGTGATTGAAAGCGCCCGGGTGGTGTCCGCTCAGGCAGAAAGTGTGTAAAAAAAATGCCCAACCCGGACGGGTTGGGCAGTCAAAACATGCCCAGTTTCAAGACATGTCAAACAGGTCAGAGTCTTATCTGTTCATCTGGAACAAAGACATACCCTGCATATCGCTAAAGGCTTTATACGAGGCCTGCAACGCCGCCTGCTGCATGGTGTAGGACGAAATCACCGAGTTCCAGTCTACGTCAACCAGGTTACTCATCTGCTGGGTCTGCCCCAGCGCGCGGTCTTCACCCAGAGCGTCCAGCTTGCCCAGCTCGTCCAGCTTGATGCCGAGATCGGCGCGCACGGTCAGCACGTTGTTGAGGGAGTTGCTCAGGCCACGGTTGGCTTTATCAATAGCCGCCGTAAATGCTTCAGCCTTCGTTTCGTCATCGCCAATCGGCTTATTCAGCGCTTCAATTGCGGAGTCGAGGATCTTGAACAAATTCGTTTCCGGCGTACTACCATCTGGCTCTGGCTTCGCATTGCTGGTGAAGCTATCGAAAACTTCAGTGCCCGTATGGCTGATTTGCATCGTGCGCGCAGAGTCAACCTGCTGGCTGATTGGCGTTCCGCCGCCCTTATAATCACCCGTAGCCTGGTCGAAAGCCGCCGCTTCGGTTTTGTAACCGGAAAAAATATAGCGACCGTTACCGTCCGTGCTGTTAGCCAGGTTCATGAGCTGATCGCGAATACCTTGCAGGTTCGTTGCCAGCGAAGCGCGGTCATCGTCACTTAACGTACCGTTGCCCGCATTGACAATCTTTTCCTGAGCAGCCTGGATAGCGGTTGTCACTTGCGATAACACGTTTTCTTCCAGCGAGACTTTCGTCGTAGCGAAGGAGCGCGCCAGCGCATACTGGCTATTTTGCGTTTGGGCCTGAGAGAGCACAACGGCCTGCGAAGCGGCAATCGGATCGTCAGACGGACGGTTGATACGCTTCCCCGTAGACATCTGCTCGCCGTAGCTGAGCCAGAGACTTTGGGAGTTCGTCACGCCACGCATGCTTTGCTCATACATCATTTGAGTACTAATACGCATTTTTTATGCCTCAGCCTTAGCGGATATTGATCAATGCATCAAACAGCGTGCTCGCCGTTTGCAGCACCTGCGCATTCGCCAGATAGTACTGCTGATAGCGTTGCAGGTTGCCATACTCTTCGTCCAGGTTAACCCCGGAGATTGACTGCTGTTGTTTGGTCAGCTGCGTAACAACGTTAACTTTGGTTTCGCTGCTGGTTTTCAGCGACGCCGTGGTGCTGCCCACCGTACTGACCAGCGCGGCATAAGCATCGTTAAAGGTTTTGTTCCCCCCCACCAGCTTGGCGCTCTGCAAATCCAGCAGCTTTTGGCCATTGGTATTGTCGCTTTCGCCGCTTCCTTGCGCGGAGGCCATCGCCAGTTTGGATTCGTCGCTGATCGCAACGTCCATATTCACGATAACGTCATTCACCGGCTTCACGATAAAGCTGTCTTTATTATTGGCCGAGCCGCTAATGTTGACGTTGAGGCCATCAAACGAAAAATTACCGCTGGTATCCGGCATAGCCGTGAAGCTGGTGTTGTCTGACAGACGGGTGATGGTCCAGTCAGTACCGTTATACTCAACTTTGTAGTTTGTCGCCTGGACCTTGGTACTGTCCGTCATCGTTGCCGTCACGGACGCGCTTCCGGTGTTCTTACCGTTACTCAGCACTGCCGGGGAGCCAAAATCAAACAGCTTGCCGCCTTTATCCCCGTTGGCATCAAAGCCCGCCTGGTGCTGGGTATTCATGGCATCCGCAAACGCCAGCGCCATCTGGTTAAGCGTATTTCGCGCCTGATCCAGATCCTGAGAACGGAACGTTAACAGCCCCCCAAGCGACCCCGTGGTGATCTGTTTTTCCGAGATCTCCACGTTGCCCGCTGCGGCATCCACATACGCAATCGTTGTACGTGCAGGGTCCGCGCTGGATTTCACCGCAGCCAGCTGGCTGGCGTTGCTGCCCTGTACCAGGGTGTAGCCGTTGGCGATAGAGATGTTGTAGGTGCCGCTGTCCTGTACGGTCACGTCCACACCGACAATTTTGTTCAGTTCGCTCACCAGCTGATCGCGCTGATCGAGCAGTTCGTTCGGGGATGCGCCCGCCCCTACGCCAGTCAGCCGGGAAATCTGATCGTTAAGGTTAGCAATCTGCTTCGCGTAGTTATTGATCTGATCGACGCTGGTAGAAATCGCCGTATTGACCTGCGCATCCTGATCGCGGAGATATTGATCGTTAGTTTTGAACTGGTTTACCAGACCATCTGCCTTCCCGAGTACCGTCTGGCGTGCAGCCGGATCTTCTGCGTTACTCACCAGCGTTTGCAGGCTTTTAAAGAAATCCTGGAGGTTGGCAGAAAGCGAGTTCGTGGTATCCGACAGCACGTCGTCAATTTTCGACATCTGCTGGTAGCGCGTGGTCAGGCCGCTGCTCTGGTTCTGCGCCGCGCGCAGCTGGTTGGTAATAAACGCATCATATTCACGCTGAACGCCGGAGACATAGACCCCGTTACCCACCCAGCCGCCGCCGGTCAGGGTGCTGTTTGATGCGCCCAGAATGGTAGTCTGGCGGGTATAACCTGCCACGTTGTAGCTTGAAATATTATTACTGACGGTATTGAGTGCCGACTGCGCAGCACTGAGGCCACTCATGGCGCTGTTAATCAAACTGGACATGGGGGTTCCTTTTATACGTTCAGACACGAGTCCTGATGAAGGTTATCGGCAACCTCCACCGGGACTTGAGAACTTTCAGAACAGATTTTCGAGATCTGTGCTATACGCTTTGCTGACCTTCTCAGACATGGATTTCAGCTGTTGGATCATGCTGGTCAGCTTGCGTGCATAGTTTGGATCGGTCGCGTAGCCGGCATTCTGCAATGCCTGAGCGCCCTGCTCTGGCGTGGTGGCCTGGGTCACGGCGGTGTAGCGCGGATTCCGGCTCAACAGCCCGACATAATCCGACAACGCTTCCAGATACGAGCTGTAGACGCGGAATTTGGCTTTCACCTTCACTGCCGCACCGTTCTCATATTCGGTGGTGGTAATTTCCGTGGTCGGCCCCTTCCAGCTGGAGGTGGCCTTCACGCCAAAGATGTTGAAGCTCGGCTCGCCGTTCTCCCTGCGGATCTGACGTTGCCCCCAGCCCGACTCCAGCGCCGCCTGCGCCAGAATCAGATGGTGTGGCACGCCGCTTTCTTCACTGGCAAGACGTGCCGGCAGGGAGAGCTGCGCCAGGAAGTCTTTGCTGTCGCCGGAGAGCGGCTCGTCACGCGTTTCTGCCGGCTTTGGCATCGCCTTACGCACCATCTGGGTCAGCGCCTGATTTTGATAACTGGTCACCTTTTCCAGATCAAACTTCAGCGGCACCTGCGGCGGAGCCTCTTCAGGTGGCAGCCCCTGAGCGGCTGCGGTCTGTTTCACAATCATGTCCGCCAGGCCGAGCCCCTTTCCGGCGGTCATTTGCTGGGCAATCTGCTGATCGTACATGCTGGTGTAAAGCCGTGTGGAATCGCTGCTGAACATGCCATCTTTCGGCAGGGTTTCACGCATGCTTTTCAACATCATCTGCACGAACATGCCTTCCACCTGACGGGCAACCGGGCGGATATTCGCCGCCGGATCCTTGCCCGCTTTGGTTTTCAGCTCGTTGAGCGACTGGGCATCCCAGGCGGCACTGGTCAACAGTTTGCTATCGGTCAGCATTTAGATGATTTCCAGTTTGGCGCGCAGGCAGCCTGCACTTTGCATGGATTGCAGAATGGACATCAGATCCATTGGCGTTGCACCCAGCGCGTTCAGGGCACGCACCACGCTGTTCAGGTTGGCGCTGGAGCGCACGCTCTGCAACGATCCGCCGCTCTGTCGTAAATCAATCTGCGTTTGCGGGGTCACTACCGTCTGACCGCCACCAAACGGGGTATCCGGCTGGCTGACGTTGGCCGAGCGGTTAACCGTGACGGAGAGATTGCCCTGCGCCACGGCGCAGCTGTCCAGCGTCACTTCGCGGTTCATCACCACCGATCCGGTACGGGAGTTGATAATGACTTTTGCATCCTGCACCGACACGTTCACTTCCATATTCTGGATATCGGCCAGCATCCGCACCTGGTTGCTGCTACCGGTTGACGTGCGGATCTGCACGGTGCGGGCATCCAGCGCGGTGGCGCTGCCGTAACCCCGGCTGCGGTTGATGGTGTCAGCAATCTGCTGCGCCATCGTGAAGTCTTCGTTATTCAGTTGCAGGTTAATGGTGTTGCCGGTGCCGAACTGGGTCGGCAGCTCACGTTCGATGATCGCGCCGTTGGTAATACGTCCCCCGTTCAGCTGGTTCACCTGCACGCTGCTGCCGCCCGCCGACGCACCTGCCCCGCCAACCAGAATGTTGCCCTGCGCCAGAGCATACACCTGGCTGTCGACGCCTTTCAGCGGCGTCATCAACAACGTACCGCCGCGCAGGCTTTTGGCGTTACCCATCGACGAGACAACCACGTCGATGGTTTGCCCCTGACGCGCAAAGGCCGGATAAGACGCGGTCACCATCACCGCCGCCACGTTTTTCAGCTGCATGTTGGTCCCCGCCGGTACGGTAATACCGAGCTGAGAGAGCATGTTGTTAAGGCTCTGGGTGGTGAACGGCGTCTGGGTCGTCTGGTCACCCGTCCCATCCAGCCCCACCACCAGGCCGTAGCCAATCAGGGAGTTTTCGCGCACGCCCTGCACGCTGGTGAGATCGCGAATGCGATCGGCCTGCGCAACGGTAGCGACCAGCGACAGCGCCACGGCGAAGAGAAATTTATACATAGGTCACCTCGCTTACATCGGCGATAAGTTAAGGAAGAAGCGTTGCAGCCAGCCCATATTTTGCGCTTCGTTGATGTAGCCGTTGCCGACGTACTCAATGCGCGCATCCGCCACCTGTGTGGACGGTACGGTGTTGGTGCCGCTGATGGTGCGAGGGTTAACCACACCGGAGAAGCGAATGAATTCCGTACCCTGGTTAATGGCGATCTGTTTTTCGCCCACCACGTGCAGGTTGCCGTTCACCAGAACCTGGTCAACCGTTACCGTCAGCGTTCCGCTGAAGGTATTGCTGGCGTTCGCGCCACCTTTACCGTTAAAGGTGTTGCCGCCGGAGGCTTCCACATCCGCACGGG
Source organism: Enterobacter hormaechei subsp. hoffmannii (assembly GCF_001729745.1). Lineage (GTDB taxonomy): Bacteria > Pseudomonadota > Gammaproteobacteria > Enterobacterales > Enterobacteriaceae > Enterobacter > Enterobacter intestinihominis. The sequence goes on along the minus strand of NZ_CP017186.1, from coordinate 1,688,651 downwards.
CGTTGCCGAAAAGCCCTTGCAGATAGCGCGGTACGGTGTCGAAGCCAAAATTGGTTTTGCCGTCGCGGCTGGCGTTCGCCGACGAGCTCTTGCTCGCGCTGACGTTTTCCTGCAACACAATGGTCAGCGTATCGCCGACGTTACGCGGACGACGGTCTTCAAACAGCGGCTGATAACCGTAGTTAATCGGCTGCGCGGTCTGGAAAATAGAGCCGTTCACCACCGGCGAGGGGCCGGGAACGGGTTGGGCGGTAGTCGCACCCTGTACCAATGGTTTAGACGGGATCCAGGCACACCCGCTGAGGGTGACAGCCAGAACAGTCAGGATCGGATAACGAAACGCCGCGTTTTTTTGCATTGCCTTCATCTTCGAAAACAGGGAGCCGGTGCGACGTTTACCGCACCGGGCTACACCTTAGAGTTGCGTCAGTTTTTGCAGCATCTGGTCGGTCGTCGACACTGCTTTACTGTTAATTTCATAGGCGCGCTGGACCTGGATCATATTCACCAGCTCTTCCGCCACGTTAACGTTCGAGGTTTCCACATACCCCTGGTACAGCAGCCCCGCACCGTTCAGGCCGGGGGTACTTTCATTTGGCGTGCCGGAAGACTGCGTTTCGGTGTAGAGGTTCTCACCGATGCTTTCCAGTCCGGTATCGTTCATGAAGGTCGTCAGGTTGAGCTGACCAACCTGAACCGGCGCGGCCTGACCTTGCTGAGTGACGCTGACGATACCGTCACGGCCAATGGTGATGCTCAGCGCGTTCGCCGGGATGGTGATCGCAGGCTGAACCTGGAAGCCGCCCGCCGTCACCAGCTGACCATTCTGATCCACCTGGAACGAACCATCGCGGGTATAGGCGGAGGTCCCGTCAGGCAGTTGCACCTGGAAGAAACCCTGACCTTTGATGGCAACGTCTTTGCTGTTGTTGGTCTGGGACAAGTTGCCCTGGCTGTGCAGACGCTCGGTGGCGACCGGGCGTACGCCGGTACCAATTTGCAGACCGGACGGCAGCGTGGTTTGCTCAGAAGACTGCGCCCCTGGCTGACGAATCGTTTGATAAAGCAAATCTTCGAAAACCGCACGCTGGCGCTTGAAACCATTGGTGCTGACGTTTGCCAGGTTGTTGGCAATTACATCCATATTGGTTTGCTGTGCGTCCAGACCGGTTTTCGCGATCCATAAAGAACTGATCATAGGGAGTCCTGTTAACTCATAGCCAGAAGTTGGTTAGCCTTGCCTGCGTTTTCATCGACGCTGCTGATGATTTTCATCTGCATTTCGAAGCGGCGGGCGCTGGCGATCATGTCGGTCATGGCTTCGACCGGTTTGACGTTACTGCCTTCCAGCACGCCGGACATCACGCGGATGGTCGGGTCGGCCTGTAACGTGGCGCCACGCGTGGCCTGCGCCGCCTGAGTCAGACGGAACATCCCGTCATCACCACGCTGCACTTCATTGCCTTCCGCTTTCACCAGCTTCAGACGACCGACAGGCGCAACGGTGTTGGCCGGGTCGCCCGGATTCAACGCCGAGATCGTCCCGTCTGCCGCAATGGTCAGCTCTGACCCTTCCGGCACCGTCAGCGGACCGGCTTCGCCCATCACCGGATGCCCCTGAATCGTCAACTGTCCGGTGGCGCTCACCTGAATGTTACCGTTGCGGGTATACCCTTCTGCGCCGTCAGCCGTTTGCACCGCCAGCCAGCCGTCCTGCTGAAGGGCAACGTCCAGCGGACGCGCGGTGTAATCCATCTGGCCTGGCGTCATGTCGGCGCCCGGCGTGGAGGCGGTGACCAGCGTACGCGTGGGCAATGACAGCCCTTCTACCGGCACCGCACGCAGTGCGTTGAGCTGTGCACGAAAACCAGGCGTGGAGGCGTTCGCCAGGTTGCTGGCGGTAACAGCCTGCTGATTGAGCGTCTGGCTTGCTGCGCCCATCGCTGTATATATTGCGTGATCCATTGCGCTTTCCCGTCAGCTGCTTAACGCAGGTTAACCAGCGTGTTGAGGATCTGATCCTGGGTTTTGATGGTCTGCGCGTTGGACTGGTAATTACGTTGCGCGACGATCATGTTCACCAGCTCTTTACTCAGATCGACGTTGGAGGCTTCCAGCGCACCGTTAGTCAGCGTGCCGAAGTTACCGGAACCCGCGGTTCCCAGCAGGGCAACCCCGGAAGACTGCGTGGCAGACCAGACGTTATCCCCTTCGGATTTCAGGCCTTCGTTGTTGGCAAAGTTAGCCAGCACGATCTGGCCCAGCACTTGGGTCTGTTCGTTGGAGTAGTTACCGACAACGGTGCCGTCATCGTTGATCTGGTAGCTCACCAGATCGCCCGGCTTATAACCGTTCTGGCTCGTCGCCACGATGTTGTTCGCACCGGTGTTCTGTTGCATGGAGTTCGCGAAACTCATTTTGAAGGTTGCCGCCGTTGCACCAGTGATCTCCCCGGTCTCGATATCGACTTCCCCACCGCCGGTCAACACACCGCTCTCATTAAAGACCAATGTGGTTGCCAGTTTCGCTGCATCTCCCGCTACGCTGCCGTCCTGCGAATACACCTTCCAGGAGTTAGCTGGAGTAGCGTCTTTGACATAGAACAGGTTCATGTTGTGCGCATTACCCTGGCTGTCAAACACCGTCACGGTGCCTTTCTTGTTGTAAGAGTCAGGGTTGGTCGGGTCGAATGCGACGGTTGGCGCGGTATCGGTGGAGTTCAGGTTGATCTGCTGAGAGGCCGTGGTGGTGGACTTCGCCGCCATCAGCGTCGTTGGGATGGTGATCGCCTGCGGATTCGCACCGGTTTGCACCGTCGGCGGCGTGCCGGCAACCGGATAACCGGTTAACTGTAGCCCCTGCATGTTCACCAGGTTACGGTTTTCATCCAGCTTAAACTGGCCGTTGCGGCTGTAGAACACGGAACCGTTGGCATCCACCATACGGAAGAAACCGTTCTGGCTGATGGCGACATCCAGACCACGACCGGTGTTGGTGGTCGTCCCGTCGGTGAAGTCCTGGGTGATACCCGCAACCTTCACGCCCAGGCCCACTTTAGAGCCTGCAAACATATCTGCAAAAGACGCAGAACCGGATTTAAAACCATAGGTCGCGGAGTTGGCGATGTTGTTGCCAATGACGTCCAGGTTGGTGGCCGCAGCATTCAGGCCGCTGACCGCTTGAGAAAAGGCCATGACTTACTCCTGATAAGTATGAAGGCTTAGATAATCTGCCGAACTTCGTCGAGTGTGGTGGTACCGGAGGTACCCAAATCCAGTTTGTTGCCATCGCTACCTTTGATGACGCCCTGAACCAGGGCAAACTGTAGCGGCTGAGCCACCAGCTGCGTGGTGCCGTTGCTGGCGCTAATCGCAACCTGATACGAGCCGTTAGGCGCTTTAGTGCCGTCGGTCAGGCTGCCATCCCAGGTAAAGGTATGAACGCCCGCTTTAAGCTCGCCAATCTCAATCGTGCGCACCACGTTGCCGCTGGCGTCTTTGATGGTGGCGGTGACTTTGTCGGCTGGCTGCTGCAACTCAACGCCAAACGGCGTCGTGGTGGTGGTGGACGTGCCATCGGTGGTGCTGGTGCCCGCCAGAATCGTGGTCCCCGGGATCATCACCCCGTGACCGATCAGGTTGGCGGCCTGCAAGGACTGGCTGTTATCGATTTGACCGGAGACCGAGCCGAGCGTGGTGTTCAGTTTCTCAATGCCGCTGACGGTACTGATCTGCGCAAGCTGCGTGGTCAGTTCGTTATTCTGCATCGGATTGGTCGGGTCCTGATTTTTCAGCTGTGCCACCAGCAGGGTCAGAAAGCTGCTCTGTAAATCGGAGGCATTGCTCCCGGTGAGAGAGCTGGAACCGGTTGCACTACTGGTGCTGTTGACGCCGGTATTTGTCGGGTCATTCACGTTTACGGCGATGGACATGCGTGTCTCCTTTACTGGCCGAGAGTGAGTGTTTTGAGCATCATGCTCTTCACGGTATTAAGCACTTCGACGTTTGCCTGGTAGCTGCGTGACGCGGACATGGAGTTCACCATCTCCCCGACCACATCCACGTTCGGCATTTTCACGTAGCCGCTGGCATCCGCGAGCGGGTTGCCTGGCTCGTAAACCAGCTTGTCGGGCGCCTGGCTCTCAACCACGTCCGCCACTTTCACGCCGCCCGTTGCCGCACCCGGTGCAGCATCAACCTGGAAGACGACCTGTTTAGCGCGATACGGTTGTCCGTCAGGTCCGGTCACGCTGTCGGCGTTGGCCAGGTTACTGGCTGCCACGTTCAGTCGTTTGGACTGCGCCGTTAATGCCGAACCGGCGATATCAAAAATATTCAGCAAGGCCATTTACTAATTGCCCCCCTGCAGGACGGTCATCATGCCTTTGATTTGCCCGCCGAGTAGCGTCAGGCCTGTCTGGTATTGCAGGCTGTTATCGGCAAACTGTGTGCGCTCCCGGTCCATGTCGACGGTATTGCCGTCAAGCGAGGGCTGATCGGGGACACGATAAAGTAAGTCAGTTGTTGGCGCGGTCATCGCCTGAGCGGGAATATGCCGTGAGGATGTCAGGGCAAGTGAGACACCCGTCCCTTCGGCACGTCCACGCTCCATCACTTTTTTGAGTTCACTGGAAAAATCAATATCGCGCGCCTGATACCCGGGGGTGTCCGCGTTGGCGATATTGGCGGCTAAAATTTCCTGCCGCTGGGCGCGTAAGTTGAGCGCTTCCTGCTGAAAACGTAACGCGGCGTCGAGTTTATCGAGCATGTCTCCTCCGCTGATGAGAAAATTTCAGTTCACAGCTTAAATCTCACCCCGTCTCCCCTATCGACGGAATAAGCGCAAAATGCGTCGCTATTTGTTGCGTTGATGGAAAACCACTGCGGGTAGAATTTGCTTAATTCTGGACATGGTGGAACGTGCGATGCGGACTTTTAAACGTGGCCTTGCGGCGACCCTGCTGCTTTTGAGCCCTCTTGTGCAGGCTGAGGGGTTAGAGAACCAGCTCAATGCATTCTTTGCGCAGAAGCTGGCCGGTTTCAGCGATGACGTACGCGTGACCGTACGCACCCCGCCTAACCTTTACCCTTCCTGCGAAGCCCCGTCATTTAGCGTGACCGGCAGCACCCGATTATGGGGCAACGTGAATGTGCTGGCGCGTTGCGCCAACGAAAAACGTTATTTACAGGTTGCGGTTCAGGCGACAGGCAATTATGTTGTCGCCGCCGTTCCCATTCCCCGGGGCAGCCTGCTGCAACCAGACAGCGTAACGCTGAAGCGAGGCCGTCTGGATCAGCTTCCACCGCGGACGATGCTGGATATTAACCAGGCTCAGGAGGCGGTCAGCCTGCGCGATGTCGCCCCTGGACAGGCGATACAGCTCTCTATGCTGCGCCAGGCGTGGCGGGTGAAGGCGGGACAACAGGTGATGGTGGTCGCCAATGGCGAAGGCTTTAGTATCAACAGTGAAGGAAAAGCGCTGAATAATGCCGCAGTGGCGCAAAATGCCCGGGTCAGAATGTCCTCAGGCCAGGTGGTCAGCGGCACGGTCGGTCCTGATGGGAATATTCTGATTAACCTGTAATCTTTTTAAAGATTTCGCGGCGACTGCCGATAAATATTCAACAAATGATGATGTCAGGCGCAAACGCCGCGAACCCTCGATGAGGACAACACTATGAGCATTGATCGTACATCAGCCCTGAAGCCGGTTAGCACTGTACAACCTCGCGAAACGAATGAGGCTGCCCCGCAAAAAACGCGTCTGGAAAAAACCTCGACGGCTAACAGCACCAGCGTCACGCTGAGCGATGCGCAGTCGAAGCTGATGCAGCCAGGCAGCAGCGATATCAACATGGAACGAGTTGAAGCGCTGAAAACGGCTATCCGTAACGGCGAACTGAAAATGGATACCAGCAAAATCGCTGATGCGCTGATTCAGGACGCACAGAGTTTCCTCCAGAGTAACTAACCGTATGAGTCGACTGTCAGAAATACTGGATCAGATGACGGTGGTCCTGAACGACCTGAAAACGGTGATGGACGCAGAACAGCACCACCTCTCTTCTGGTCAAATCAACGGCAGCGCGTTGCAACGCATTACTGAAGATAAAAGCTCGCTGCTGGCGACCCTGGATTATCTGGAAAAACAGCGACGCGCTGAGCAAGACACGAAACGCAGCGCCAATGATGAGATCAACGAACGCTGGCAGACCATTACAGAAAAAACCCAGCATCTTCGCGATCTCAACCAGCATAACGGCTGGCTGCTGGAAGGTCAGATTATCCGTAATCAGCAGGCGCTTGAGGTGTTAAAGCCCTATAAAGAGCCGGGGCTGTACGGTGCGGATGGTCAAACGGCCACGGCACGTATCACGGGCGGGAAAAAGATTTCGATTTGACGCACTAGCGGCATGTCATGAAGCGGGGAGCACCTTCTGGTGACTCCCCTTTTGGCGTTTATACCGTGCGGCGGGTAAACTCTTTCACCTTGAAGCCAAGCACCGCCAGCGTGGCAAAGTACGCCACCACCCCGACCACCACCACGGCCATCAGACGCATCAGGCGGTAAGGCATGGTGCCCTGCGCCCATTCAGGCATGACATACAACATGCCAACCAGCGCGGCCGCCATCACTACTACCGCGATCGCCAGACGCAGCAGGAAGCTTGCCCAGCCCGGCTGCGGGGTGAAGATATCCTGCTTACGCAGCTGCCAGTACAGCAGCCCGGCGTTGAGACAGGCCGCCAGACCAATCGACAGTGACAGACCCGCGTGTTTCAGCGGACCAATAAACGCCAGGTTCATCAGCTGCGTCATGATCAGCGTCACAATGGCAATCTTAACCGGCGTTTTGATGTCCTGACGTGAATAGAAGCCGGGCGCAAGCACCTTCACGACAATCAGCCCCATCAGCCCCACCGAGTAGGCTACGAGCGCACGCTGGGTCATGGCGGCATCAAAGGCGGTGAATTTTCCATACTGGAACAACGACACCGTCAGCGGTTTCGCCAGGATCCCCAGCGCCACCGCGCTTGGCAGCGCCAGCAGAAAACAGAGACGCAGACCCCAGTCCATCAGGCGGCAGTATTCATCGTGGTTGCCGCTGGCGAAACTTTTCGACAGCGACGGCAGCAGAATAGTCCCCAGCGCCACGCCCAGCACCCCGGATGGAAACTCCATCAGACGATCGGCGTAGTACATCCAGGACACCGAGCCCGACACCAGGAAAGAGGCGAAGATAGTATTGATGATGAGCGAGATCTGGCTGACGGACACGCCGAGTATTGCCGGTCCCATCTGTTTGATAACGCGCATTGCGCCCGCATCTTTGAAATTAATGCGCGGCAGAACCAGCATGCCGATCTTTTTCAGGTGCGGGAGCTGGTAAGCAAGCTGTAACACCCCGCCGACGGTCACGGCCCAGGCCAGCGCCAGCACCGGTGGGTTAAAATGCGGCGCGGCGAACAGCGCAAAGCCAATCATGCTGACGTTAAGGAACGTGGGGGCAAAGGCCGGCACGGAGAAGCGGTTCCAGGTATTCAGGATGGCACCCACCAGCGACGCCAGCGAAATCAGCAGAATATAGGGGAAGGTTATCCGCAGCAGTTGCGTCGTCAGGGCAAATTTATCCGCCGTGTCGGCAAAGCCCGGCGCCGTTACCATGATTACCCAGGGCGCTGCCAGCATCCCCAGTACGGTCACGATCGCCAGCGCCAGCGTCAGTAAACCGGAAACGTACGCCACAAAAACGCGGGTGGCATCTTCGCCCTGCTTGCTTTTATATTCCGCGAGGATCGGGACAAATGCCTGTGAGAAAGCCCCTTCGGCAAAAATACGGCGCAGCAGGTTCGGCAGCTTGAACGCAACGAAAAAGGCGTCAGTCGCCATCCCTGCGCCAAAAACCCTTGCTACAATGGCATCGCGAGCAAAGCCAAGCACGCGGGAAAACATGGTCATCGAGCTGACGGCCGCCAGCGATTTTAATAAGTTCATTAACGTGAAGTTCCACAACCCTACGGATTTCCAGGACGGATAAGCGAAAGCGCCACCCGGCAAAGCCAACAAGCGGCGCTTAGTCTAACCGGATTTTAACGAATTACTATCGGCAGATGTTACAGCGAGTTATTCCGACATCGCTTCGCGCCAGAGTCGTTCCACGATGCGCTGCGCCAGAATGGCCTGCTCCCCGGACGTTTCAGGAACCGTCTGATTCTGCACGCAGGTAATGAAGTGACGCGCGCAGCCCACAAAGCCACGCTGCTCCAGGGCGCTCTGCCAGCCGGGAACGGGTAACGCGAGCACGCCATTGCCCTTCTCTTCCCGCCACTCTCGCATATCGGTGACGTCATACAGCGCGCCATCCGTAACAGCCTGCACGGACTCGCGCTGGCTGCCCGCCCGACGATGCATGCTGGTCGTCACCTGTAAATGCTCAACGGCAAAATGATGTTCGGCGTAAACCATTTCACCCTGCTCGTTGGTCAGCAGCGTGCCGCTTTGCAGCTGGGCTTTTCCGTTACTCAGCCACAGGGCCGTATCCACGACGTGGAGATAATCATCCAGCAGCGTGAACCGCAGATCGTTCGGCCCCACGCTGTCGGTACGGTGCTTATCCATACGCAGAGAGGCAAACGAGCCGGACTGCGCTTTAAGCTTCTGATAGAGCGGCGCAAAACGGCGGTTGAAGCCGACCATCAGCGTCAGCTTTTTACGCGCGGCCAGCTCAATCAGTCGTTCAGCATCCTGCACATTTTCCGCCAGAGGCTTATCAACGCAGACGTGAACGCCTGCGTTCAGCAACTCGCTCACCACCTGGAAGTGCGTCGCGGTTGAGGTATGCACAAATACCGCATCACATTCACGGGCTAAATCCTGGAGTGAGCCAGCATAAGGGATGCGCCAGGTTTTGCAGATGCGCTCTGCTTTCTCGCGAGTGGGCGACCACGCCCCTTGCAGCGTCCAGTCTGACGCGGCGCCTAAAACGGGCAGCCAGGCTTTTTGCGCAATCCCGCCCAGCCCCACCACTCCAATGCGTAATGTAGTCACGGTTAATCTCCCAGGTGTGCGAGTAAAGCATCCAGACGCTGCTTCAGCCCGGCAACCTCGTCTTCCAGGGCTGCCACGCGCGCAGTCAGGCTGTCGTTTGATGCTGGCGTGTCGGATTCGACGGCAAGCGTAGAGGACTCCACGTCGCCGCTAAACAGGTGCATGTAGCGGCTTTCACGCTTGCCCGGCTCGCGGGCCAGACGCACCACGTAAGGACCGTCCTCGCGTGAGGCTAATCCCTCCAGCGTCTGTTCAACGTCCTGCATATCCTGAAACTCATGCATGCGGGAGGCGCGTGTGCGCAGTTCACCCGGCGTCTGCGCCCCGCGCAGCAGCAGCGTGGTGATAACCGCCACTTCTGCGGCGCTGAGTTTTAAATCGCCAAATTCGGAATTACAAAAGCGCTGTTCATATTTAGTGACGCGATTACCGAAGCCGCTGACGGTGCGCAGGTAGTGGCGCTTCACCAGCTCATCAAGGATATCCTGCACCTCGTACTCGCCAAGGTTCATCACCGGCTCACGGTTCGTCTTTTGGTTGCAGGCCATCGTGACGGCATTCACGGAAAGAGGATACTGTTCCGGCGTCGTAACCTGCTTTTCCAGCAGGCAGCCAATCACGCGCGCTTCGGCGCCATTTAACTGATATTTCATCTTTTCTCCTTAACGACCCGCGGTCCACTCCTGCGTGGTGAGCGCGGTGAGGACATGGTCCCGCCACTCGCCGTCAATCAGCAGATAATCTTTGGCATAGCCCTCTTTCTCAAACCCCAGGCGGGCCAGCAGATCGCCGCTGCGCTTATTGTGCGGCATGTAGTTCGCCATAATGCGATGGATATGTTGCGTGCGCTGCATGTAGCGAATCGCCGCCGTCAGCGCCTCAAACATGAGCCCCTGCCCCTGCCATTTCTGGCCGATGGAATACCCGAGATAGCAGGCGTGAAACGACCCGCGTACTACGTTTGAAAAATTGGCAATGCCAACGATCTCTTTCTCTTCCGGATCGAGAAGCGCGAAATAAAACGCACTTCCCTGTTTGTGAAATTCCGCAATCATACTGAGGCGCGCCTGCCAGCCAGAGGGGTAGCAATGGCTCTCGTCCCGAACGGGTTCCCAGGGTTTTAAAAACTGGCGATTCTCGGCGTAATAATCCGCCAGACGCCAGGCATCACGCTCATGCACCAGACGAACGACCAGCCTGTCCGTCGTCAGACGCACTTTTGGCACATTACTGCGATAGCCAAACATCGATACCACTCCTTCCCGTCGCTTCTGCTCTGCCTGTTAGCTTTACTATACCTGCGCCTGTGCCTTCTGTGAAAACAGTGACATACCATTTTTATCGCTTTTCACATTTTTCGATGAGAACTCTCTATCAAAGCACCTTTTTGATAAAAAAATATTGTCGCCAGCAGGTATGTGAAAAAGCGCGGCGACACCGCAGAATATTAGCGTGCTCACCTTTTATTTTCCCTGGAGGGAAAATGTCCCGCGTATCACAGGCCAGGAGCCTGGGTAAATATTTCCTGCTCGTCGATAACATGCTGGTCGTGCTCGGCTTTTTTGTCGTTTTTCCACTTATATCGATTCGTTTTGTCGATCAAATGGGCTGGGCGGCGCTAATGGTCGGGATCGCGCTGGGCTTACGCCAGTTTGTACAACAGGGTCTTGGCGTGTTTGGCGGGGCAATAGCCGACCGCTTTGGTGCGAAACCGATGATCGTCACCGGCATGCTATTACGTGCGGCGGGATTCGCCACGATGGCAATCGCTCATGACCCCTGGCTGCTGTGGTTCTCCTGTTTCCTTTCCGGGATTGGCGGCACCCTTTTCGACCCACCGCGTACCGCGCTGGTGGTTAAGCTTATCCGTCCGCAACACCGGGGTCGTTTCTTCTCAATTTTGATGATGCAGGACAGCGCTGGCGCGGTAGTGGGCGCCCTGCTGGGAAGCTGGCTGCTGCAATACGATTTCCGCCTGGTCTGCGCCACCGGCGCGGTGCTGTTTATTCTCTGCGCGCTGTTTAACGGTCTGTTTCTGCCTGCATGGAAGCTGTCGACGGTAAAAGCGCCGGTGCGGGAAGGGCTTGACCGCGTGCTGAGCGATAAACGCTTCGTCACCTATGTTTTAACGTTGACCGGCTACTACATGCTCGCCGTGCAGGTCATGCTGATGCTGCCGATTATGGTTAACGATATTGCCGGCACGCCGGCGGCGGTAAAATGGATGTATGCCATTGAGGCCTGCCTTTCTCTGACTCTGCTCTATCCGATTGCCCGGTGGAGCGAGCGCCGTTTCCGGCTTGAGCACCGTCTGATGGCCGGGCTGTTGCTGATGACGCTGAGCATGATGCCCATCGGCCTGGTGAGCTCACTCCAGCAGCTGTTTATGCTGATTTGCACCTTCTATATTGGCTCAATCATTGCCGAGCCGGCCCGTGAAACCCTGAGCGCGTCACTTGCCGACGCCCGGGCCCGTGGCAGCTACATGGGCTTCAGCCGTCTCGGACTGGCGCTTGGTGGCGCGCTGGGTTACACCGGTGGCGGCTGGCTGTTTGATGCCGGAAAAGCGCTCCATCAGCCGGAGCTGCCGTGGGTCATGCTCGGTATGGTCGGCTTTATGACGCTGATTGCCCTCTGGTGGCAGTTCAGTGATAAACGCAGCACCCGCGGGATGCTGGAGCCTGGCGCCTGACCTTCTGGGGGAGGATATTTACCTCCCTTCACTATCAGTTTTTTCTGCTGGTTTCTCCAGGATCACCCTGACATACTGGCGTATCAGGACAGATGCGCCGATTTTATGTTGAGGAACACCATGAAAAAGATCGTTATTGCCGCTGCGTTAATTGTCAGTGGGCTGCTGGTGGGATGTAACCAGCTTACGCAGTACACCGTCAGTGAGCAGGAAATTAATCAGGCGCTGGAAAAACATAATAACTTTTCAAAAGATATCGGCGTGCCCGGCCTTGCGGATGCACATATCGTCCTGACGAATCTCGCCAGCCAGATTGGGCGCGAGGAGCCTAACAAAGTCACCCTGTCCGGCGATGCCAGCCTGGACATGACCTCGCTCTTCGGCAATCAGAAAGCGGATATCAAGCTGAAGCTCAAGGCGCTGCCGGTCTTCAATAAAGAGAAAGGGGCAATTTTCCTGCAAGAGATGGAAATCGTCGATGCGGTCATCACGCCGGATAAAATGAAACCGGTGCTGCAAACGCTGATGCCTTATCTCAACCAGTCGTTACAGAACTATTTCAACCAGCAGCCCGCCTACGTTCTGAGCGAAGACAAGAGTAAGGGCGAATCTCTGGCGAAAAAATATGCCAAAGGGATAGAGGTGAAACCGGGTGAAATCATCATTCCTTTCACCGACTAAATACTCCGGGCGCTCAGGCGCCCGTTTTTTTTAACGGAATAGTGTGCAAACGAAAACGTTTCCGCTTATGATTTGTGTCCGGCAAAAACAGCCATCTTATGACTGATCCCTTTCAAGCCGGAGCTTCCATGACTGTACAATCCCAGGTTCTCAAAATCCGCCGCCCAGACGACTGGCATATCCATCTTCGTGATGGCGACATGCTGAAAACCGTCGTGCCGTATACCAGCGAAATTTATGGCCGTGCGATTGTTATGCCTAACCTGGTTCCGCCAGTCACCACCGTCGAGGCCGCGATCGCCTATCGCCAGCGTATCCTTGACGCCGTTCCGGCCGGGCACGATTTTACTCCGTTGATGACCTGCTACCTGACGGACTCGCTGGATCCCAATGAGGTTGAGCGCGGATTTAACGAAGGTGTGTTCACCGCCGCGAAGCTCTACCCGGCAAACGCCACCACCAACTCCAGCCATGGGGTGACGAGCATTGACGCCATCATGCCCGTTCTGGAGCGTATGCAAAAACTGGGAATGCCACTGCTGGTGCACGGGGAAGTGACCCACGCTGACATTGATATTTTCGATCGCGAAGCGCGTTTTATCGAAACGGTCATGGAGCCGCTGCGCCAGCGTCTTCCTGGGCTGAAGGTAGTGTTTGAACACATTACGACCAAAGATGCCGCAGAGTATGTCCGGGATGGAAACGAATTGATTGCCGCCACCATCACCCCGCAGCACCTGATGTTTAACCGTAACCACATGCTGGTGGGTGGCGTTCGCCCACATCTGTATTGTCTGCCGATCCTCAAGCGCAATATCCACCAGCAGGCGCTACGTGAACTGGTCGCCAGCGGCTTCCCGCGCGCGTTCCTCGGCACGGATTCCGCCCCGCATGCCCGTCACCGAAAAGAGGCTAGCTGCGGTTGTGCAGGCTGCTTTAACGCCCCGACCGCCCTGGCAAGTTACGCAACCGTCTTTGACGAGATGAACGCGTTAGGCCATTTCGAAGCCTTCTGCTCCCTTAACGGCCCGCGTTTCTACGGTCTGCCGGTTAATGACACGTTCATTGAGCTGGAGCGCAAAGAAAGCCAGGTTGAAGCGTCGATTGAGCTCACCGACGATACGCTGATCCCCTTCCTGGCCGGTGAAACCGTAAGCTGGACGGTAAAAAGCTAAAAAATTGTCATCCCCCTGTTGTCAAACCGCCAATATAACTGTATAAATAAACAGTATATTACACAGGGGGCATTTATGCGTATTGAAGTCACCATTGCCAAAACCACCGTCCTGCCTGCTGGCGCACTCGACGCTCTGGCGGGTGAGCTATCCCGACGTATTAACAGCACTTTTCCTGAAAACGATGGCGCCATAACGGTACGTTATGCGACAGCAAACCATCTTTCCGTCATTGGCGGCGCGAAAGAAGACAAAGACCGCATCAGCGAAATTTTGCAGGAAACATGGGAAAGCGCCGACGACTGGTTTATCACTGATTAAAATTTGCTCCCTCATTGTGTTTTTTTGCCGGGTCGCCCCGGCTTTTTTTCGTTTCGTCTCCTGGAAGTTCAAAATATTTCAGTATCTTCTTAGAAAATCGTGAACAAGATGACGTTTTATTGTTCGAACAATCCTAAAAAGCAGAAAAATGTGTTGCTACCCGTTTATTTTTTCCTGCGGAACCCTTATTAATTGATATACTGAAAAAGCTTTCAGAAAAACATGCATTGAACCTCAAAGTCGTTGTCTTCTAACACGCATTAAGGGGGTTATAATGGAAAAGAATAATGAAGTCATCCAGACCCATCCACTCGTTGGCTGGGATATCAGCACCGTAGACAGCTACGATGCGCTGATGCTGCGTTTGCACTACCAGACCCCGAATCAGCTAAACCGTGACGAAGCGGAAGTTGGACAGACGCTGTGGCTTACAACAGACGTCGCCCGTCAGTTTATTTCTATTTTGGAAGCAGGCATCGCAAAAATAGAATCTGGCGACTACCAGGAAAATGAGTATAAACGGCATTGACCTTATGCCCCTTTTCACTCAACAGGCACCCTCGCGGTGCCTTATTTATTTCGCTCTTGTATAAGCCCACATAGTTAATTACTCTGCTAACAAAGCGTTAGTAAAGAGAAGCCTATGAAATACGATTTGATCATTATCGGAAGCGGCTCCGTTGGATCTGCAGCCGGTTATTACGCTACGCAGGCGGGTCTGAATGTGCTGATGATTGACGCCCACCTTCCCCCCCATTCTGAAGGAAGCCATCACGGCGATACCCGTTTGATCCGTCACGCTTACGGTGAAGGTGAACGCTATGTACCGCTGGTGCTTCGGGCTCAGACGCTGTGGGATGAGCTGGCCGCAGTCACCGAAGAACGCATTTTTGAGCGCACCGGGGTTATTAATCTGGGGCCCGCCAACTCCACGTTTCTGGCGAATGTCGAGGAGAGCGCGAAAGCCTACCGTCTGGACGTTGAGCGTCTGGATGCGAACGACATAATGGCGCGCTGGCCGGAAATTTCTGTCCCTGAAGACTACATTGGATTGTTTGAAGCCAATTCCGGGGTACTGCACAGCGAAACGGCCATTAAGACCTGGATTGATCTCGCCGCCAAAGCGGGCTGCGCACAGTTGTTTAACTGTCCGGTCACGGGCATCACCCACCATGCCGGGGGTTCAACCGTCACCACGTCTGAAGGTGAATATACCGCCGCACGCCTGCTGGTCAGTGCGGGAACGTGGGTGACGAAACTGCTGCCGGATCTGCCCATCCAGCCGGTACGCAAAGTCTTCTCCTGGTTCCAGTCTGACGGGCGTTACAGCAGCCAGAACAAATTCCCGGCGTTCACGGGCGAGTTACCTAATGGCGACCAGTACTACGGTTTCCCCTCGGAAAAAGACGCGCTCAAGATTGGCAAACATAACGGCGGACAGGTAATTTCCTCTGCGGAAGAACGCAAGCCGTACGGAGCCTATCCGCAGGATGGTTCCGAAGCCTTCACGTTCCTGCGTAATATTCTGCCGGGCGTAGGCGGGTTGCTTTATGGCGCAGCGTGCACCTACGACAATACGCCAGATGAAGACTTCATCATCGACACCTTGCCTGGGCACGACAACACCCTGATCGTAACCGGGCTCAGCGGTCACGGGTTTAAATTTGCCTCTGTGTTAGGTGAAATCGCCGCCCAGTTTGCTCAGGGGATTGCGCCTTCGTTTGATCTCAAACCCTTCGCGCTCTCGCGCTTTAGCCGATAATACCGCTACAGGCTCCGAATAACCGGAGCCTGATTTGCGAGAGGATCATGATGCGCAGACTGGTGAATTACCTTATCAGTAACATCCGCGAGCATTTCATGCTCTACATTGTCCTTTGGTCGCTGCTGGCGATTGTTGACGTCATCT
Source organism: Enterobacter hormaechei subsp. hoffmannii (assembly GCF_001729745.1). Lineage (GTDB taxonomy): Bacteria > Pseudomonadota > Gammaproteobacteria > Enterobacterales > Enterobacteriaceae > Enterobacter > Enterobacter intestinihominis. Next base: position 1,672,825 of record NZ_CP017186.1, on the reverse strand, counting down.
TTATTGTATTCTTCTGAAAACCATCACTGACGTTTATTGACACTCCTTTAAACTTATTTAACTTATAGTTTTTATAAAAAGTCATCTCAAATTTATTGAACGAAGCGATTGAAATACATTGCGGAAACATATTCAAATTCGCTGAAATAAAATAACTAAATAACATTATTCCTTTTTTTCAGTTGCATTATTTAATTAATCCGGCCATTTTTATTGCTCAGTCATTTGAGAACGGAAATTCATATGCAATGGCGTAACTCCTCCAGCCGCTACGGAATAATATCCATGTGTTTACACTGGCTATTTGCACTTGCTGTCTATGCCATGTTTGGTCTCGGCCTCTGGATGGTGACATTAAGCTATTATGACGGTTGGTATCATCAGGCCCCCGAATTGCACAAAAGCATTGGGGTTCTGTTGATGATGGGTCTGGTTTTTCGCGTGATCTGGCGACATCTCTCTCCGCCCCCTCCAGCCCCCAAAAGCCATGGCCGTCTTACCCGCATAAGCGCTGTTGGCGCACATATCGCACTCTATGCCCTGCTGTTCGCCATTCTGATCAGCGGTTATCTCATTTCGACCGCAGACGGCAAACCGATCAGCGTGTTTGGGCTCTTTGACGTCCCTGCCACGCTGGCTGACGCCGGTTCACAGGTTGACACCGCAGGTGTGGTTCATCTGTGGCTGGCATGGAGCGTGGTGATCCTGTCTGTTCTGCATGGCCTTGCGGCCCTGAAACACCACTTTATTGATAAAGACGATACGCTGAAGCGCATGCTTGGCCGTTCGTCAGTTGACTCTGGAGCATAAAATGAAAAAACGCCTGTTGGGTATCGCATTAGGTTCGCTGTTATTTACCACCGGTTCGGCCATTGCCGCCGACTATAAAATTGATAAAGAAGGCCAGCATGCCTTCGTCAATTTCCGTATTCAGCATCTGGGTTACAGCTGGTTATATGGTACGTTCAATGATTTCGATGGCACATTTAGTTTCGACGAGAAAAACCCTGCTGCCGATAAAGTAAACGTCACCATTAATACTAACAGCGTCGACACTAATCACGCCGAGCGTGATAAACATCTGCGCAGCGCTGAATTCCTGAACGTAGGCAAATTCCCGCAAGCTACTTTCGCGTCGACAGAAGTGAAGAAAGACGGTGATAAGCTCGCTATTACCGGTAATCTTACGCTGAACGGCGTAACAAAACCGGTAACACTGGATGCGAAATTAATCGGCCAGGGCGACGATCCGTGGGGCGGAAAACGTGCTGGCTTTGAAGCCGCCGGCAAAATTCATCTGAAAGATTTTAATATCACCACAGATTTAGGACCGGCATCGCAGGATGTAGAGCTGATTATTTCGGTGGAAGGCGTTCAGCAGAAGTCATAAAACAGGCCCGGCAGGCTTTTGCGCCGCCGGGCAATGTTTTACTCCGGGTCCGGAATACCCAGTTTGGTATTCAGTCGGCCCCGGGATTTATTAAAGATCTTATTCCCGTTCTCGCGCCCGGCACGGCGACGACGTTGCTCTTCTTCAGGCAGGATACTCTCTTCACTGCACAGCTCGCTACAGCAGCCATTAAACTTCTCGGCACATGCAGGACACTGAATAAACAGAAGATGACAACCGTCGTTTTTGCAGTTGGTATGCGTGTCGCACGGCGTACCGCACTGGTGGCAGTGAGCGATTACGTCCTCTGAAATTCGCTCGCCCATACGCTCATCAAACACAAAGTTTTTACCGATAAAACGCACCGGTAACCCCTGCTCGCGGGCGCGGCGGGCATATTCAATGATCCCACCCTCAATATGCCAGACTTTATTAAAACCGTTGTGTTTCATCCAGGCACTGGCTTTTTCGCAGCGGATCCCCCCGGTGCAATACATAACGATCTTTTTGTCTTTATGCTTCTGCATCATCTCAACCGCTTTCGGCAGCTGTTCACGGAAAGTGTCGGCAGGAATTTCCATCGCATTCTCGAAGTGGCCCACTTCATATTCGTAGTGGTTACGCATATCGATGAACACTGCATCCGGATCGTCGAGCATCGCGTTCACTTCAGCGGCCTTGAGGTACTCCCCCACATTCGCGGCATTGAAGCTCGGATCGTCGATGCCATCCGCCACAATACGCTCACGCACCTTCATGCGCAGCACCCAGAACGATTTGCCGTCATCATCCAGCGCAATGTTCAGGCGTAAGCCGTTAAGCGCCGGATCAAAACCATAAAGGAGATCGCGGAAGGCGCTGACTTTGCTTTCCGGCACGCTGATCTGCGCGTTAATACCCTCACGCGCCAGATAGACGCGACCAAACACGTTCAGGGCGGTGAAAGCCTGGTAAAGCGCATCGCGGGTCGCCTGTGGATCGTTGATGGTAAAATATTTATAGAAAGAGATCGTTGTGCGCGGTTCGGTTTCGGCCAACATACGCGCTTTCAACATCTCATTCGAAACGCGGTTGTGTAACACTGGCATGGTGTACAAGTCCTGCAATCGTTGAGAAATAAAAATCGGTCGGCATGATATAGCAAACAAAGACAATTTACATCCACACAATTTACGCTACATTTCAGTCAACCTGATTAATCAGACTTAACACTTGCATATTCTTTCATGTTTCGATGACAGACATTTTGGCTATGCCTCAAAAAATGAGACAATAGCCCTTCAGGACGTTAGAACACAGGACAGACATGACCCAGTTACCGAAATTTACTGCCGCGCTTTTACACCCACGCTATTGGTTAACATGGTCAGGCATTGGCTTGTTGTGGCTAATTGTACAGCTGCCTTATCCCGTAATTTTCCGCATGGGTAAAGGACTGGGCCGCATTGCTCAACAATTTATGAAGCGTCGCGCCAGGATCGCGTATCGAAATCTTGAGCTTTGCTTTCCTCAGATGAGCGAATCTGAGCGTCACGACATGGTGGTTAAAAACTTCGAATCTGTCGGCATGGGACTGATGGAGACCGGTATGGCCTGGTTCTGGTCTGATAAGCGCATGGCGCGCTGGACGGAAGTGGCCGGAACCGGCATGGATCCGGTGCATCATCTCCAGGCCAACCAGACTGGCGTCCTGCTGATTGGCGTTCATTTCCTGACACTCGAAATTGGCGCACGCATGTTCGGCATGCAGGCGCCGGGTATTGGCGTTTATCGTCCCAACGATAATCCGGTGATCGATTTGATCCAGACCAACGGACGCATGCGCTCGAATAAAAGCATGATCGACCGCAAAGACCTTAAAGGGATGATCCGCGCCCTCAAATCAGGTGAAGTGGTCTGGTATGCCCCGGATCATGACTACGGCCCGCAATCCAGCGTGTTTGTCCCGTTCTTTGCGGTGGAAGAGGCCGCGACGACCACCGGGACCTGGATGCTGGCGCGGATGTCCAAAGCCGCTATCGTGCCGTTTGTGCCGCGCCGTAAGCCGGACGGTTCAGGCTATCAGCTCATCATGCTGGAGCCGGAACTCGCTCCGCCGCTCGACGACGCGGAAACTACCGCGCGTTGGATGAACGGCATTGTGGAGAAATGCATTATGCTCGCTCCCGAGCAGTACATGTGGCTGCATCGCCGCTTCAAAACCCGGCCTCAGGGCGTCCCTTCTCGTTATTAATCTGCATGCGGTCTTCCGGGCCGCAAGCTGTTTTAGCTTTAAAAACTCCCCGTCATTGCGGCAATCATACCCCAGGCGCATAATTAGCAGGCTTATTACCTCACTGGTCACGGTGCCCTGCACCTCATTATGCGGATAGTTATGTCCTCCACAGATGCTCCCATAAACTGGAAACGCAACCTGACGGTTGCATGGCTGGGTTGTTTTCTTACTGGCGCCGCCTTTAGCCTGGTAATGCCCTTCCTGCCCCTCTACGTTGAACAGCTCGGCGTCACCGGCCATAGCGCACTGAATATGTGGTCCGGCCTGGTGTTCAGCATTACGTTCCTGTTCTCCGCCATTGCGTCGCCTTTCTGGGGTGGGCTTGCGGATCGCAAAGGCCGCAAAATTATGCTGCTGCGCTCCGCGCTCGGCATGGCGATCATAATGCTGTTGATGGGGGTGGCGCAAAATGTCTGGCAGTTTCTGATATTACGCGCGCTTCTGGGTCTGCTCGGGGGATTTATCCCCAATGCCAACGCCCTGATCGCAACCCAAATCCCACGCCATAAAAGCGGCTGGGCATTGGGTACGCTCTCCACTGGCGGCGTAAGCGGCGCACTGCTGGGTCCGCTGGCGGGCGGGCTGCTGGCCGACCACTACGGACTGCGGCCGGTATTCTTCATTACCGCCAGCGTGCTGTTCCTCTGCTTCCTCGTGACGCTTATCTGCATCCGCGAGAATTTCACGCCGGTAGCCAAAAAAGAGATGCTGCACGCCCGGGATGTGCTGGCCTCGCTGAAAAACCCAAAGCTGGTGCTGAGCCTGTTTGTGACCACCATGATTATTCAGGTGGCCACCGGTTCAATCGCGCCTATTCTGACGCTCTATGTCCGCGATCTGGCGGGAAACGTCAGCAACATTGCTTTTATTAGCGGCCTGATCGCCTCTGTTCCCGGCGTGGCCGCGTTGCTGAGCGCGCCGCGGCTCGGCAAGCTGGGCGATCGCATCGGCCCGGAGAAAATTCTGATCTGCGCCCTGATCCTCTCCGTTCTGCTGCTGATCCCCATGTCGATGGTGCAGTCTCCCTGGCAGCTCGGCGTGTTGCGCTTTCTGCTGGGCGCAGCGGACGGCGCGTTGCTTCCTGCGGTGCAGACGCTGCTGGTTTATAACTCCACCAACCAGATTGCCGGGCGTATTTTCAGCTACAACCAGTCGTTTCGCGATCTGGGTAACGTCACCGGGCCGCTGGTCGGCGCGGGGGTTTCGGCCAGTTTCGGTTTCCGGGCGGTCTTTATCGTGACGGCAGGCGTCGTGCTGTTCAACGCTGTTTATTCCTGGCTCAGCTTATCCCGGGCGCTACGCCCGGCGCGCATAACACAACATCGTGACGGCTAATTTACGCATTCATACTTGCAAAATCATATAATCAGCTATTCTTTCCCTGAATACCTTCACGAAAAACAGGGAGACACCAATGACCATGTACGCCACGCTGGAAGAAGCTATCGATGCCGCTCGCGAAGAATTCCTCGCCGATAATCCCGGCATTGAGGAAGAAGATGCTGACGTGCAACAACTCAATATCCAAAAATACGTCCTTCAGGACGGCGATATTATGTGGCAGGCCGAATTCTTTGCTGATGAAGGTGAAGACGGAGAATGTCTGCCGATACTGAGTGGTGAAGGTGCGCAGGCGGTATTCGACGGCGACTATGACGAAATTGAGTTACGTCAGGAGTGGCTGGAAGAAAATACGCTGCATGAATGGGATGAAGGTGAGTTTCAGCTCGAACCGCCGCTGGATACCGAAGAGGGTCAGGCCGCAGCGGATGAATGGGATGAGCGATAAGCTCTCGTTACTCGTAAGGGCCGTGGCTGGCATCGATGGGCAGCAGTAGCGTGTCGAAAATCAGCGAAAACGGCAGATCGAGCACGGTGAGATAGCGCCATGCGGAATCGCGGACATCCCACTGTACGCCGGGGTAGTACTGATTCCCGTGGCCCTGTCCGGGAATGGTGCGGCTGATGATGCTGCCGCAGCCGCTGAGCAGGCATGCCATCATGACGACGATGATTACTTTCATTTCTGACCTCTAAAAAAATACCGGCCTCACAGCCGGTATTTTATTTGGCGGGTGGCGCTTCGCTTACCCGCCCTACTTAACAACTTACTTCGCCTTCAGGGCCAGCGGATTCAGCTTCACGTCCTTGTAGTAGTTCACCCACGAAGAGTATCTCTCCGGAGAAGTCCACACGCGGTAGTGAAGCCGTGCCATCGTCACCGGATCGCTCAACAGCACCAGACGACGGTCGCGGTTAAGCTTTTCTGGCGTCTCATTCAGCGCCTGCTCAACGTGGCGATCGCGGGCGATCTCCAGCACCTGGCTGGCGCGGTGACGCGCAGTCGCCATCGCGGTTGCCAGCGCGTTGAATGACGGGTTAAACACGGCGTGCATAAAGCCATCATCCAGCGTGCGTTTGCGGTTCTGCTCCAGATAGGTATCGGTATCCACCAGCACCTGCGGCGGAGAATACTCTTCCGGGATCAGGAACAGCTTCCAGCGTTTGGTACGCAGGCCCACCGTAGAACGGCTGGAGATCACCGACACAAATGGCGACAGGATCAGCGAGAAGACGATTGGCGCCAGCCAGAACAGGAAACGCAGATCCAGCCAGGCCATACCAACGGCCCACACCAGGCCCAGCAGCAGCTGAGAGCCGTGGCGCATAAAGGCTTCACTCCATGGCGTAGAGTCATCGTCACGCTGCGGTGAATTCCACACCACTTCCCATCCCAGGAACGCGCTCACCACGAATACCGTGTGGAACAGCATACGCACCGGTGCCAGCAGGACCGAGAACAGCACTTCCAGCAACAGTGAAAGGGTTACACGGCAGAAACCACCGTACTCCTTCGAACCTTTACACCAGATCAGAATGATACTGAGCAGCTTAGGCAGGAACAGCAGCACCATGGTCGACGCGAACAGCGCAATCGCCAGCTCCGGACGCCACTGCGGCCACACCGGGAACAGCTGGCGCGGTTGCAGGAAGTACTGCGGCTCCGTCAGGGCATGCACAACCTGCAACGCGGTCGAGAGTGCCAGGAACATAAACCACAGCGGCGCAGACAGATAGGACATGACGCCCGTCAGGAACACCGCACGGTGAACAGGGTGCATCCCCTTCACCAGAAACAGGCGGAAGTTCATCAGGTTACCGTGACACCAGCGGCGGTCGCGCTTGAGCTCATCCAGCAGGTTCGGCGGCAGCTCTTCATACGAGCCCGGCAGATCGTAGGCAATCCAGACGCCCCACCCTGCGCGACGCATCAGCGCGGCTTCCACAAAGTCATGCGACAGAATGGACCCGGCAAACGATCCTTCACCCGGCAGCGGCGCCAGGGCGCAGTGCTCAATGAATGGCTTCACGCGGATAATGGCGTTGTGGCCCCAGTAGTGAGATTCACCCAGCTGCCAGAAGTGCAGACCGGCAGTAAACAGCGGCCCGTAGACGCGGGTCGCAAACTGCTGGCAGCGCGCATACAGCGTGTCCATACCGGACGCTTTTGGCGAGGACTGAATAATACCCGCGTTCGGATTGGCTTCCATCAGACGGACCAGCCCGCTCAGGCAGTCGCCGCTCATCACGGAGTCCGCATCCAGTACCACCATGTAGCTGTACTGGTTACCCCAGCGACGACAGAAGTCATCGATGTTCCCGCTCTTACGCTTAACACGACGACGACGACGACGGTAGAAGATCTGCCCTTCGCCCTGCACTTCAGCAATCAGCTCCATCCAGGCTTTTTGCTCTGCCACGCAGATATCCGGGTTGTAGCTGTCGCTCAGGATGTAGACGTCGAAATGCGCCGCGTTACCGGTCGCCTTTACGGACTCCCAGGTGGCACGCAGCCCGGCGAATACGCGGTCAACATCTTCGTTACAGATAGGCATGATCAGCGCGGTACGGTGCTCAGGATTGAGGGGTTCATCCCCGACCGTCGACGCGGAAATGCTGTATTTGTCACGCCCCATCAGCAGTTGCAGGAAGCCCATCAGCGCCGTCCAGAACCCGGCGGAGACCCAACAGAACAGCACGGCAAACAGCAGAAGGATGCCGCTCTGTAAAATATACGGCAGCAGCTGCATGAAGGAGACCCAGATATCCTGGCCAATCATGTCAGCAGGGTTAATCAATGCCCAGCCCTGGTACGGCAGAATAGTTTTCATGTACCAGGTGGCGACAACCGTCTGTGCCAGCGTCAGCAGCAGCAGAATGTAACGACGAATCGTTCCCACGGTACGCCATTTCTGCTCGGACGCCTGCTGTTCTTCGGTCAGACGTGACAGATAGCGCGGCGTCACGTCACGCCCACGCAGGCGATCCCAGAAGCGACCCACCGGGTTGGTGCGCCACGGATCGGGGAACATAGAGGAACGCGTGGCCTTCGGCATCGCCTGTAGCTGGTCACGCCCTTCGTCATCCTTGATTAACTGCCCTTCTGCCAGCGAGTCTGGCCATGCCTGCTCCAGACGTGCCTTCACTGACCCCAGCGGCGTATCATCATCACGGGAAAAGTGACGATGTTCACCATCCAGCGCGGTGTGAACCGCGCGGATGTCGCTCGCAGGGAGTGCCGCTTTTTCAATGTCCGTTAGCGGCATGGCATCAATATATTCAGATGTATTATTCATTGGCAGGTAGCTGATAGCTCCAGGTTTCACTCAGCGGCTTATCGTTACTGACCAGCGCGGCGCGCATTTCAGTGGTCTGTTTCGGATCTTTCACCTTCACGCGCAGGGTCAAACGCCACCCTTTGGTGACCGGATTGTAACGCACGGCGTTCTCAACGATTTCACCGTTATCGCCAATGCTGGCCTGTGCCGTCACGGCAGTATCCGGCGCCAGTTTTTTCATATCCTGCCCGGTGAAGTCCACGATAAATGCCAGCGTGCCATCCGGCTGACGAATCAGGTTGGACTGCTTCACGTCCCCCGTAGAACGACGCGTCTGCATCACATACGCGTTATCCGGTGCGTGCAGTTTGTCTTCGTCACGGCTGAAGGTGATCGCATACTTGAAGTTCATCTCTTTACCGGCTTCAGGCAGCTGATCCGGTGTCCAGTACGCCACGATGTTATCGTTGGTTTCATCATTGGTTGGAATTTCAACCAGCTCAACCTTGCCTTTACCCCAGTCGCCTTTCGGTGTAACCCAGGCACTTGGGCGCAGATCGTAGCGGTCGTCCAGATCTTCAAAGCGGGAGAACTGACGGCCACGTTGCAGCAGACCAAAGCCCTGCGGGTTTTCCATCGCAAAGCTGCTGACGGCGAGGTGTTTCGGGTTGTTCAGCGGACGCCAGATCCACTCGCCGTTACCAGCATGAATGGAAAGGCCATTAGAATCATGCAGTTGAGGGCGGAAGTTAGTCGCCGGAGACGGCTGATTCGGCCCGAACAGGAACATGCTGGTCAGCGGCGCGACGCCCAGTTTGCCCACTTTATCGCGCAGGTAAACTTTAGACTGCACGTCAACCACCGTGTCACGCCCTGGCATGATCACGAAGCGATAAGCGCCTGTCGCACGAGGGGAGTCCAGCAGCGCATAAATTGTCAGACGTTTGTCGGTTGGTTTTGGACGTTCGATCCAGAACTCGCGAAAACGTGGAAATTCTTCACCTGATGGCAGCGCGGTATCAATTGCCAGACCGCGCGCAGAAAGCCCGTACACCTGCCCCGCGCCAATCACGCGGAAGTAGCTGGCACCAAGCATGCTGACGATTTCGTCGTTTTTATCTTTGCTGTTAATCGGGTAAAGCACCTTGAAGCCTGCGAAGCCGAGGTCTTTCACCGTGTCTTTATCGTGTTGCACATCGCCAAAATTGAAATAATCCGGGCTGTACTTGATTTTACGTACCGCGGTCGCCGTCACTTCATTGATGGCAACCGGCGTGTCGAAGTACATACCCTGGTGGTAAAATTCAAGCTTGAACGGGGTTTTAATATTGTTCCAGTACGCTTTATCGTGATTGAACTGGATCTGCTGATAGTCCGCGTATTTCATGTCGCGGAAAACGGAGGGCAGGTTACTTTTTGGCGCTTCGTAGCTCTTGCCCGCCATCGATTTAGCCTGTTTTGCGACATCATCGATGTTAAAGGCCAGTGCAGATGAGGTATACAGTGACAACAGCACTGCTACACCCAACCAACGCATTTTCATCATTTGTGGTTTATGTTTCATAATAAGTAAGCACTTCCCCCTTTGTGTGCTTATATCGATCCGATCCATTTTAATGGAAACTCAGGCAATCCGACAACATTATCACTGCTTTGTTCAGCTCGCTGGCTCATGGATTAAGCAAATGAAAGAACCCGCTTTACACTTTGCGTGCTTATCCTGGAGACAGGGTGTCGGTCTTGGTGTAGGGTTGGCTCCGAATGTAACCATTATGAGCCTTAGGGATAAGGCGAAAAGTCTGAGAATGCGCAAAGTTATATGAGCACAACCCCTGTACAACGTGAATATTTCCTCGACTCGATCCGCGCATGGCTCATGCTATTGGGGATCCCTTTTCATATTTCACTGATCTATTCCAGCCACACCTGGCATGTGAACAGCCAGATGCCCTCCTGGTGGCTGACGCTGTTCAATGATTTTATCCATGCCTTCCGCATGCAGGTGTTTTTCGTCATTTCAGGCTATTTCTCTTACATGCTCTTCTTGCGCTATCCCCTCAAGCGGTGGTGGAAAGTGCGCGTGGAGCGCGTGGGCATACCAATGTTGACGGCCATTCCGCTGCTGACGCTGCCGCAGTTCATCATGTTGCAGCATGTTAAAGGCAAGGCGGAAAACTGGCCTAATCTCTCGTTCTATGAGAAATACAACACCCTGGTCTGGGAGCTGATTTCCCACCTCTGGTTCCTGCTGGTACTGGTGGTGCTAACCACGGTGAGTTTGCTGATCTTCAGTCAACTGCGCCAGCGCGCGAGCGCCGCAACCTCGACCTTCTTCGCCAACATCACCCTGGGCAAGCTGTCGCTGCTGTTTCTTGCGCTGGGGGTCGCGTATGCCGCCGTCAGGCGTACCCTGCTCATTGTCTACCCTCCCATTCTGAGCGATGGGCTGTTTAATTTCGTGGTGATGCAGACCCTGTTCTACATTCCCTTCTTCCTGATTGGGGCGCTGGCATTTATTCATCCCCGGCTTAAAGCGCTGTTTACCACCCCCTCCCCCTGGTGTGCGGTGGGTGCTGCGCTGGCCTTTGCCGCCTATCTTCTCAATCAGCGCTTTGGCAGCGGGGACGCGTGGATGTATGAGACAGAGAGCGTGATAACGATGCTGATGGGCCTGTGGATGGTTAATGTGGTGTTTGCCCTTGGCCATCGTCTGCTGAATTTTAAATCAAGTCGCGTCACCTATTTCGTTAATGCTTCACTGTTTATCTACCTGGTCCACCATCCGCTGACGCTGTTTTTCGGGGCGTACATTACGCCGCATATCAAATCGAATGCGCTGGGCTTCTTCACCGGTCTGGTCTTTGTGGTTGGCATTGCCATCGTGTTGTATGAAATCCACCTGCGGATCCCGCTTTTGCGTTTCCTGTTCTCAGGCAAACCTCAGGTTAAAGCGGGATAAAAAAACGGCGCCTCCAGAGCGCCGTTTTTGCTTTTCAGACATCAAAATGCCTGGCTGCGCGCGGTCAAAATCCGTTGATACAAGTCGGCGGTGTGCTCATCGAAACAGACAAAAATGACTTTTTCCGGCATGGGTTTGAGGGAAAGGTAGTGATAAACGGTATTCACGGCGATCGTAGCTGCCGCTTCCTTTGGATAACCGTACACCCCGGTGCTAATGGCGGGGAATGCCATGGTCTTATAGCCGTTATCTGCCGCAAGCCGCAGGCAGTTACGATAAGCCTGCTCCAGAATCTCAGCCTCATGGCGGTCGCCACCGTGCCAGACGGGTCCAACGGTATGGATCACCGCTTTGGCCGGGAGATCGCCCGCAAGCGTAATAACAGCATGCCCCGGCGGGCACTCTCCCTGCTGCTGGCGCACGGTTTTGCATGCTTCAAGGAGCTGAGGGCCCGCGGCCCGGTGAATGGCACCGTCTACCCCGCCCCCACCCATCAGGGAGGAATTGGCTGCGTTGACGATCACGTCAACGTGCACCGTCGTGATATCGCCATGAATAACGTCGATTTGCGGTCTCATAAACACCCTCTGCAACCCGCCTTTTTCATCAGTGTATCGCAGAGGGAGAAGGAGAAAAACTGTCGCGAAAAAAACGGCGGTTAACGGTAATCCACCTGAACGACCGCAAGCGTTTTCTTTTCATTCAGGTATTTCATGGTGACAGCGGCCAGCGCTGAGTGAGGATGATGGCCCCGGAGCGCCTCGTCATAACTGATGGTATGCGTTTTCATACGGTTATTTTCCGGGCAGGAAATCGCAAACTGCCGATGCTGGGGCGTGACTTCGCACGGGTCAGCGACCACCGCGCCACGAAAATGAATCACCCCACCATTCTCTATAGTTGCTGAATAAGCCGGAGAAAAAAAAGAGGACAGGATCAGTCCCAGACCAGGAATAATACACGCTGCGGATTTGAACATTATTTGTACTCCTCAATGAAATTCGTCCTTGAGGGGTAAAAACGCTCCGTTATGACGTATCAATTTAAGCAACCCGTTTGCTGGGTTCTTGATATCAGCATAGCTTACCTGTGCAGCGCCGCCACTTTATTAAATCATTGATTTTATGAATGATTAAAGCGTACTTGCCGGTGCGTTCCACTGCTGTGATAAATGAAGCGATTTTCCATCGGAAACGGTGACGATTATTTTTACCGCATCCCCTGAGCGAATATTTAAACTGATTCGCGTTAAATCAATCGGCTGATTAGCGGGTATAAAAAGAGTATTTTTCTGCCGCGATGTAATTTGTCCCCCCTGCCCCTGTCGGACAGATAACACCTCAACCTGACATTCGCAGGCGTCTGCCAGCGTGACCTGAGGAATAATGGTTGTCACATTTGCCTGCTGTGAGGTGCTGAACGTTATCTGGCTGGCAAGCGCGGCAAGGAGAATGAAGGTGCTCATGAGATCCTCCCGAAAAAAAACAGGGCGCATGCCCTGTTTTTTGGTACAGAAATGAATCAGTACTGGTGTGCGGTCGCGTTGTTGCCGAAGCCAACCTGGTGCACAGTCACCGTTGAGCCGGACGCTGTCTGGTCTACCGCCGCGCCGTTGCCGCCGCCGAACTGTTTCACGTTGATAACAGAATCTTTGCTATTCCACTGGTCGATGGTGGCGCTGTTACCAAAGCCTTTTTGCAGCAGATCGATAGAACTGTCATCAGAGCCCTGGCCAACATCTGCGCCGTTACCGCCACCATGCTGGGTAATGGTCAATTCAGAATCTCGGGCGTCCGTCTGCAAAGCAAGCGCGGAGTTACCGCCGCCGTACTGGTAAATGCTCAGGGTTGAGTCAGGGCCGTTATTGCCGCCACCCCAGCCACCACCGTGACCGCCGCCAAATTGTGGTACCGCACCTGCGAAAGCACTGCCAGAAACTACGATTGCTGCAATAACTGCCACTTTGAAAAGTTTCATGGTAAACCCCCATCGGATTGATTAAGGCGTCACACATCGCTAGCGTTGAATAACGCGAATAGCCATCTGCGACTGTCTCTGTACTACAACTGCTGTTTTCTGCGTACCATACTGCGTTATATTCGCCCTGTTACCCGAGCCTTTCTGGATAATCATGGCGGTGTTGCCAAAAGCGCCCTGCTTAATACTCGCATCGTTGCCGTTGCCGGTCTGATCGATATAAGCAAGGTTATACGTCCCTGACTGATCAACATTCGCGCGGTTATTCCCGCCCTCCTGGGAAATAACGGACAGCAATTTAGAACCGCCCTGGCGTACATCAGCATTATTTCCTGAACCCTGTTGACCAATAATGGCTGCCTGATTGTATGAAGCTTTACTTAATTCATTTATCGCAAAATTATATTCAGAACTGGCTAAATCTGAATCACCTGCGATTACAAACCCAGGCGCACCCAGTAATGTAAACATCATAAACAACGTTTTGTTTTTCATGCTGTCACCTGGACCTGGCTATAAAAAAGGTATTCCTTACTCCGTTAACGCGATTCGTTTTGTTAACGCCGCGTTACGGAAAAGAGTATGTCTGCCGAAACATGTTTAATATCTCACCCGTGCGCCTTATTTTTATATTCCCCTTCACCTCAAAGTCGTAAATCTCGCCTGAAACGACGGGATACTCGCCTAAAGCAGAAACCAAAAATGTCTTCCTGCGCTTGTACAACAGCGAGACAGGCTGTCCAACCTGTACCGGCTTCTTCAGACAAAAACGACAATGCCCTTTGTCACGCGCGTGACACGAAGCAAGTTTTCTTAAGAAAAAATTCCGGCTTAGGGAAGTCTTATGTTTTTAGCAGAGCTCATACTTTTTACCGGCTGGCTTACAATAATAAAAAACCAGATAATACAACTCATTATAATATACCGTATGGTTTTTAAAATCTGTGCACGTTTATACACCTGTACAACTTTCCCCTTATCTTAAAATCTATTAACCCTGCAAAATACACAAATAAATATCGAATTTTACATTCTGTTACACGATTAACACTTGCTTTAAAGTTTGCAATAGCTAGATTGAAAACAGCAGTACGTTATTTGTTTTTAATTTTACCGCCTCCTTTGGAGGAAGGTTTTTTAACTACACACAGCAGTGCCACACCTGCAGTACTTCTGGTGCCCTTTTCAATAATACGAGGGCAGCTGCCGGGTGTCATAAATAACGTGGGGTTTCATCATGTTTAATGAAGTCCATAGCTTACCCGGTCATACATTATTGTTGATCACAAAACCTTCCTTACAAGCGACAGCGTTATTGCAGCATTTAAAACAATGCCTGTCACTTAACGGGAAACTTCATAACATTCAACGTTCTTTTGATGATATCGCTCCTGGCAGCATCATTCTTCTCGATATGATGGAAGCGGATAAAAAACTGATCCATTACTGGCAAGATAATTTAAGCAGGAAAAACAATAATATCCGCGTGTTGTTATTGAATACGCCTGATGAGTATCCTTTCCGCGAAATTGAGAGCTGGCCGCATATTAACGGCGTGTTTTACGTTACAGAAGAAGAAAACCGTGTCGTGGAGGGTTTGCAGGGCATATTGCGGGGGGAGTGTTATTTCTCGCAAAAACTGGCCAGCTACCTCATTACCCACTCCGGAAATTATCGCTATAACAGTTCGGAATCGGCCCTTCTGACGCACCGTGAGAAAGAGATCCTGAACAAACTGCGTATTGGTGCTTCAAATATTGAAATCGCCCGTTCGTTATTTATCAGCGAAAATACGGTTAAGACGCATCTTTATAATCTTTTCAAAAAGATAGCTGTTAAAAATCGCACGCAGGCGGTGTCGTGGGCAAACGATAACCTCAGGCGTTAATAGCATGAAACGCACCCTAAGTTGGATTGCCGCCGCAGGCATTATGCTTGCTGCCGGAAACCTTCAGGCTGTTGAGGTGGAAGTTCCTGGACTGTTGACCGACCACACTGTCACCTCTGTCGGACACGATTTTTATCGTGCCTTCAGCGATAAGTGGGAAAGCGATTATCCGGGTAATTTAACCATCAACGAACGGCCCAGTGCGCGGTGGGGAAGCTGGATCACAATAACCGCTAATCAGGACGTTATTTACCAGACTTTTTTATTCCCAACGAAAAGAGACTTCGATCAGAACGTCGCTTTCGCACTGGCACAAACAGAAGAAGCTATTAACCGCCTACAGTTAGATAAAGCCCTTTTGAGCACAGGCGATTTAGCAAAAGATGAGTTCTAGCAACGACACCTATTTCGGAGGCTGTAATGCGTCTCGCACACACAGTGATTTCGTTAATGCTCATTGCGCCGTTGAGTTGGGCCGGAAATATGACATTCCAGTTCCGCAACCCTAATTTTGGCGGCAACCCGAATAACGGAGCCTTTATGCTTAACCAGGCGCAGGCTCAAAATTCCTATAAAGACCCCAGCTATGACGATGATTTCGGTATCGAGACCCCGTCAGCTCTGGATAATTTTACTCAGGCCATCCAGTCGCAAATATTAGGTGGCTTATTAACCAACATTAATACCGGAAAACCCGGCCGGATGGTCACTAATGACTTTATCGTCGATATTGCCAATAAAGACGGGCAGCTTCAGTTAAATGTGACAGACCGAAAAACCGGTAAGACGTCGACAATCCAGGTTTCCGGTTTGCAGACCAGTTCAACTGATTTCTAAACAACCCCGAAATAAGGACAATTATCATGCAGCGCTTTTTTATTTTAGTTGCAGTGTGCTTATTAAGCGGTTGTTTAACTGCCCCGCCAAAAGAAGCCGCTAAACCCACCCTAATGCCCCGTGCCCAGAGCTATCGGGATCTGACGCATCTGCCGGGCCCTACCGGGAAGATATTCGTCTCGGTCTATAACATTCAGGATGAGACGGGCCAGTTCAAACCGTATCCGGCCAGTAACTTCTCCACGGCCGTACCGCAGAGCGCCACCGCGATGCTGGTTACCGCCCTGAAAGATTCGCGCTGGTTTATCCCGCTGGAACGCCAGGGGCTGCAAAACCTGCTTAACGAACGAAAAATCATTCGTGCTGCACAGGAGAATGGTACCGTTGGCGTCAATAACCGCATGCCGCTACAGTCTCTCACCGCAGCCAATATCATGGTGGAAGGCTCGATTATCGGCTACGAAAGTAACGTGAAATCGGGCGGCGCGGGTGCCCGTTACTTTGGTATCGGGGCCGACACGCAGTATCAGCTGGATCAGATTGCCGTCAACCTGCGCGTGGTTAACGTGAGCACGGGTGAAATTTTATCCTCCGTGACCACCAGCAAAACGATTCTCTCATATGAAGTGCAGGCGGGGGTATTCCGCTTTATCGACTACCAGCGTTTGCTGGAGGCTGAAATTGGCTATACCTCTAACGAGCCGGTCATGCTGTGTCTGATGTCGGCCATCGAAACCGGGGTGATTTTCCTGATTAATGACGGCATCGATCGCGGCTTGTGGGATCTTCAGAATAAAAGTGACGTGAGTAATGCGGTGCTGGTGAAATACCGTGAGATGTCGGTTCCGCCGGAGTCATGATTGGCGGCGTATAAAAAGGCGAGATTTTCGTCTCGCCTTTTTTTTATTTACTTACCACAGGAACGTTCTGGCTCTTCTCGCGTCGGGCTGCAAGCCAGAGACCGCTGTTCTTCATAGCGTAGCCAAACAGTAATCCCAGCATGAGCGAAGGGACCACCAGCTTCCAGTCCCCCTGGCCTGCAAAGGTCGCGCAGGCACCCATGAACGTGCCGGGCACAAAGGACAACAGCAGATGTTTTGCCTGAACGCACATCAGGAAAGCCACAATACCGGTCATGACGTACCCCAGGATTTCCACATGCGGCGCCAGCGCGCTGCCCTTCATAATGATCAGCGCCCAGACCACGCCACTCAGTAACGTGCTGCCTGAAATAAAGAGCCCTTTAAAACCACCCTGCGGACAGGCGAAATAGGCCGTGCAGCCAAGAAAACCGGCCCAGCTCAACAAACCGAGAGATACCGCCACCCAACCCCAGAGGCCGGAGAGGATGCCAGTCGTGATTGCAATACAAAGTAATATGTTCATGGTGCGCATCTTAGCAGATGCGCACCCTAGAAATGAGATCAGAAGCACGTTACGTGCAAGTTGAAATGTATCGTTGCAGAATTTTTGTGATTTAAATCACTCTTCACTCTCTTCTTCCAGCTCATCCCACATGGCAGCGATAGCGTCACGCGTCAGCGGAGCCAGCGTTCTCCAGAACGGAGAGGTGGCGTGGGCTTCAACTTTACCCAGGAAGGTTCCGACCCACGGCAGCAGATACGTTTCGAACAGGGTTTCAATCGCCTCATTCTCATCATCACCTGCTTTATCTTCAATCCATGAGGCCGCCAGCAACAGGGTACCGATATGATCGGCAGGCATATCCGTCAGCGGCATGCCGCGTTCTGAAAGAAACGCCCGAACTTCCGCTTCGGTCGCACCTTCCTGCCAGGCAGAACGATACGGCGACACGCGACACTCTTCCCCCACGAACAGCGCGTTGTAATCCGTTGAAATCTGCTGCATATCGCAACTTTTTTGCAAGCGTTCCAGCAACTCATCCTGTTCCAGCGGCCAGCTCTGCGCCAGTTTACCTTCACGAATCAGGGTAAACAGCGGAACCAGCAGCGGATCCTGCGGCTGGCGGTAATATAAGGTGCCCAGCACGCGGCAAAGGATGGAAAACTCATTCATGTTTTTATTCCGTTATTAATTAAAGATCGGCAAATTCATCAATCGGCGCCATGCCGCGCGACTCAAGGAAGTCGAGCATACGACGCGGCGTGACGTTCAGGATCTGTTCTTCCGGGAAATTCACGTCCCGCAATATTTTCATGCACTCGCTGAAATCACCCAGCGTGAAGGCCGTGTGTGAATCAGAGCCCAGCGCCACCATTCCGCCCGCGTCACGCACGGCCGCCGCAACGTCGCGGCAGTTGGCCTCACTGCCCTTACGCGAATGCACGAACGAGGAGTTGTTGATCTCCAGCGCCACGCGGTGCTTCGCTGCGGCCTGTGCCACGGCCTGAATATCGATCGGGTATTTCGGATTTCCCGGGTGGCTGATAATGTGCACATTGCCGCTGGCAATGGTGGCAATCATCGCCGCTGTGTTGGTCTCTTTATCCTGGGGCGCAAAGACCGGCTCGTGGAAGCCGGCGAGGATCAGATCTAACGAGGTCAGCATCGGGCCGGTGCAGTCAATTTCACCGTCGGTATTTTTGATGTTCGCTTCGATGCCGCGCAGTATCCCGATACCGTCAACCAGACGTGGCCAGATACGCATATTCACAAAATGCCAGTAGTGCGGCGCATCCGCCATATCCGGACCGTGATCGGTTATCGCAAACAGCTTGATGCCTTTCAGCTTCGCCTGAGCGATATAATCATGGAGGTTACTGTAAGCGTGAGTACTGGCGACGGTGTGCATATGCAGGTCAACGGGATACATCTTTCTCTCCTCTGCGGTTTTTCCAAAGGATAGCAGTTATCAGCGGCGAATATTAGCAAAAACCCGGCGAACGCCGGGTTTCTCTCAGTAGCCTCGCTGTCTGTCGACCTGTCCGGTCACCGCATTGCCCTTCTCTATTTCGCTGATGGTATGCGAGATATACGCCACGGCCTCCGCCGGTCGCGTCACGGCCGCAATATGGGGCGTCATCGCCACGCGTGGATGTGCCCAAAGCGGGCTGTCTGTCGGCAGCGGTTCGCGGCTATACACATCCAGCATTGCGCCTTTCAGTTTACCGCTATCCAGCGCTTTCAGCAGATCGTCTTCCACAACGTGTACCCCGCGCGCCAGGTTCATTAAGTAGCTATCTTCTGCCAACTGGTTGAGGAGCGTGCCATTGATAATGCCGACCGTTTCCGCCGTATTCGGCAGCAGGTTAATGAGAACGCGTGTCCCTTTCAGGAACGCCGGGAGTTCGTCCGTTCCGGCAAAGCTCTCGACGCCCGGATAATCCTTACGGCTCCGGCTCCAGCAGCGCAGTGGGAAGCCCCACGGGGCGAGCGCTTCGGCGACTTTCGAACCCAGCACACCCGCTCCGAGGATGCCGATGGTGAAATCTTCACGCTGATAATCCGGGAGCGGTTCCCAGTGGGATTGCTGTTTAAACGCCTGATAATCGTCGAAGCGGCGGAACCAGTGCAGCACCTGGCTTACGGCGTATTCCTGCATCTGCTCCCCCATACCGGTATCTTCCAGACGAAACAGGGGAATATCTTCCGGCAGCATTTCAGGGTGAGCCTTCAGCTTACTGAGAATGGAATCCACCCCCGCACCAAGAGCAAACACCGCCTTCAAACGGCGTCCCTGTAGCATTTCGACCGGGGGATGCCAGACCAGCGCGTAGTCGGCATGTTCATTATCGCCCTGTTTCCATTCGCGAACGCGTGCGCCAGGCAGTGCCGCCGTGAGCGCCTTAATCCAGTAAGCCGTATCAAAAGTGGGGTGATAGAAGATAATATCCATAGTCATTGCCTTTTAGTGCGCTGTTTTATTTTCATTTTCAACTGGCTTGTCAGCATAACAAATTTATCGCTAAACCGCGTTGCTGATAAAAGAGGCGCTTTTCGCACATTTCGAAATCAGGTTGCCTGAAGTTTGTCTAAACACGCTAAATTACTGAAAAAGTGGGTTGACGGCAGTACGGCTTTTCCTTACATTAGCGCCCGTCCCGACAACAACGGGATGACAATATGGTGAGGTGTCCGAGTGGCTGAAGGAGCACGCCTGGAAAGTGTGTATACGGCAACGTATCGGGGGTTCGAATCCCCCCCTCACCGCCATATTCAAGACGAGAGCTCGTACGAAAGTACGGGCTTTTTTCTTTTATATTCTCTGCAAGGGGGGGATGAGAACCCCCGACCGGGGTTCGACAACTGGCGCAGCCAGTTGGACAGACTGAGAGCGTAGCGAACAGGCTGCCCGAAGGGCGAGCGAAGCGAGTCAATCCCCCCCTCACCGCCATATTTGAAGAAGAGCTCGCATGAAAATGCGGGCTTTTTTCTTTTATATTCTATTCGCTCCCTGCGCTCTTTATGTCGGGTGGCGCTACGCTTACCCGACCTACGAAAAGCTAGTCCTCAACCATCTTTGCATACTCTTCGGTGAGAAAATCCACCAGCGTCCTGACCGATGGCAGCAGGCCGCGCCGGGAAGGATATACTGCGTGAATCACTTCCCGTCTTGGCTCCCACGCGTTCAGCACCCGAACAAGCTCACCTGAAGCCAGCTGATCCTTCACCATCAAAATGGGCAACTGTACCACGCCCACGCCCGCCATCGCTGCCTCCCGCAGCGCCAGCATATCGGTAGTCACCAGGCGCGGCGTGAAGTGAATGTCTGCTTTCGCCCCCTCCGGCCCGCTCAGCTCCCACTTATGCAGGTGTTTACCAGCGCCCATACTTAAACCCGGCCATTCGCTGAGCTCAGAAGGCATCGCCGGGTTGCCCATCCGTTCAATCAGTGTCGGCCCGGCAACCAGACAGTGACCCCTGTCCGCCAGCACCCTTAATACCAAATCGCTGTCATCAAACGGGCGCGGACGAACGCGGATCGCCACATCCACCCCCTCCCCCACCAGATCGACCCGGCGGTTGGTGGCTTCAAGCTGGAGGTTAATTCCCGGATAGCGCGCCATAAACCTCGCCAGCATGGGCCCCACGTGAACGTGCAGTAGGGTTACGGGGCAAGTGATCCTGACCATACCGCGCGGCTCAGCCTGTAAAGCAGCCACCGCCTCCTCCGCAGCTTCAGCCTCCACCAGCATGGCTTTACAGTGCTGAAAGAACGTCTGCCCCACTTCAGTCACCGCAAACTGCCGCGTGGTACGTTGTATCAACCGAACACCCAGGCGTTCTTCCAGCTGCGCAATCCGACGGCTCAGTTTCGACTTTGGCTGATCGAGCGCCCGCCCCGCCGCCGCAAAGCCGCCATGCTCCACCACCTTCACAAACCATACGAAATCATTGAGATCCTGCATACGCCCCCATTGTTCTATTTAAGGAACAGTGAATGTCATTTTTGCTATCTACCGGGATATTAACCATGAATATAAGCTAATTACATCAACAGGACATCAGGAGTTAATCATGAAAAACGTAACAGGCATGTATACCGCACCTCGTCCGCACTGGGTCGGTGATGGTTTTCCGGTTCGTTCGATGTTTTCTTACCAGACGCACGGCGAACCGCTGAGCCCGTTCCTGCTGCTTGACTACGCCGGACCACATACCTTCCCGGCGGATGGCGCAAAACGCGGCGTGGGCGAGCATCCTCATCGCGGTTTTGAAACGGTGACCATCGTCTACTCAGGCGAAGTTGAGCACCGTGATTCCACCGGCAGAGGCGGCGTTATTGGTCCAGGCGATGTGCAGTGGATGACGGCAGGCGCAGGCATTTTGCACGAGGAGTTCCACTCCAGCGCGTTCTCGCAGAAAGGCGGTGAACTGAAAATGATGCAGCTGTGGGTCAACCTGCCCGCTAAAGACAAAATGGCGACGCCTGGCTACCAGAGCATCACTCAGGAGGATATCCCGGTGGTCACCCTGCCGGATAACAGCGGAACAATGCGCGTGATTGCTGGCCGCTTTGGAGAGGTAACCGGCCCGGCGCATACCTTCTCACCGCTTAACGTATGGGATCTCGCGCTGCACCAGGGCAGCCACCTGACGCTCAATCAGCCCGAAGGCTGGAGCACGGCGCTGGTTGTTGTTGAGGGCAGCGTGACAGTGAACGGCACCACGCCTGCGGGTGAGGCGCAGCTGGTCGTGCTGAGTCAGAGCGGCGACAAGCTGCATCTCGAAGCCAGCAGCGATGCCAAAGTGTTGCTGATGGCCGGGGAGCCACTGAATGAACCCATCGTGGGCTATGGCCCGTTTGTGATGAACAGTAAAACCGAAATCGCCGAAGCTATTCGCGATTTCAACTCCGGCCGCTTTGGCCAAATCTAAACGTAATAAAGGAGCGCATTATGTCTACCCCTGCAAACTTCAACGGTGCACGTCCCGTTATTGACGTCAATGATGCCGTTATGCTGCTTATCGATCACCAGAGCGGATTGTTCCAGACTGTTGGAGACATGCCAATGCCTGAGCTGCGCGCTCGTGCAGCAGCGCTGGCAAAGATCGCCTCGCTGGCGAAGATCCCGGTGATCACCACGGCGTCGGTTCCACAGGGACCGAACGGCCCGCTTATCCCGGAGATCCACGCCAATGCGCCGCACGCACAGTATGTGGCACGCAAGGGTGAGATCAACGCCTGGGATAATCCGGAGTTCGTGGCGGCGGTGAAAGCCACCGGACGCAAAACGCTGATTATCGCGGGGACGATTACCAGCGTTTGCATGGCCTTCCCGTCCATCAGCGCGGTGGCGGACGGATATAAAGTGTTTGCGGTGATTGATGCCTCCGGCACCTACAGCAAAATGGCGCAAGAGATCACCCTGGCGCGCGTGGTGCAGGCAGGCGTGGTACCGATGGACACAGCGGCAGTGGCCTCAGAGATCCAGCGCACGTGGAACCGTGAAGATGCGGGAGAATGGGCAGAGGTGTACACACACATCTTCCCTGCCTACCAGCTGCTGATCGAAAGTTACAGCAAAGCGCAGGACGTCGTGAAAAACAGCGAAGTGCTCGATTCGCAGCGTTGATCCTGCGCGGTGCGCCATAAGCTGATTAAGGCTTAACCGAACAGGCACGAATGCAGAAAATCTGCTTGACCGCTTTCGCGCAACTCCCTATAGTAGCGCCCCGTTGCCCCCCAAGCGGTCAGGCAGCAAAACAATATGGTGAGGTGTCCGAGTGGCTGAAGGAGCACGCCTGGAAAGTGTGTATACGGCAACGTATCGGGGGTTCGAATCCCCCCCTCACCGCCATATTTTAAGAAGAGCTCGCATGAAAATGCGGGCTTTTTTTTTCGCATGTTGCACGTCTGCGGGGGGATGAGAACCCACGACCGGGGTTCGACAACTGGCGCAGCCAGTTGGACAGACTGAGAGCGAAGCGAGTCAATCCCCGCCGGTGCGGGTGATACCGCCTCACCCATAAAAAAAGCCCGCGCATAAGCACGGGCCCGTTTTAAACTATTCCTCAGTTATTCAACTTCCCCGCCGGCTGCTTTCCTTCAGGAGAAGAAACCTGCCCCGGCAATCCCCCCTCTTCATCTCTGCGCTCCCCCAGCCAGTAATCCGCATTTTTAATCCCAAGCCGAACCGGATCAAACTGTGGATCAATTCCCTGCGCATTCTGGGTTTCATAATCCTTCAGGCTGGCAAAGGCTTTTTTATGCAAGAGGACAATGGCAATAATGTTGAGCCAGGCCATCAGCCCTACCCCGATATCCCCTAATCCCCATGCCAGATCCGCGGTGCGGATTGTGCCATATACCGTGGAAGCCATCAGACATAATTTAAGCAGGAATGTCAGCCACGGACGGTGAATTTTACGGTTGATGTAGGCGATATTGGTTTCAGCGATATAGTAATAGGCAATGATGGTGGTGAAGGCAAAGAAGAATAGCGCGATGGCGACAAAGTAATTACCAAAGCCCGGCATCATACTTTCCATCGCTGTCTGCACATAGCCAGGACCGGCCGCCACGCCTGCAATACCGGTATAAAGGGCTGCTCCGTCGACGCCCTGAACATTATAAAGCCCGGTGATCAACAGCATAAACCCGGTCGCGGAGCAGACAAACAGCGTGTCGATATATACGGAGAACGCCTGAACCAGCCCTTGTTTCACCGGATGACTTACGGCTGCTGCCGAGGAGGCATGTGGCCCGGTGCCCTGCGCCGCCTCGTTGGAATAGACACCGCGTTTAACGCCCCACATGATAGCCTGGCCCAGAATAGCGCCAAATCCCGCTTCAAGGCCAAAAGCACTTTTCCAGATCAGCAGGATAACAGCAGGCAGTTTTTCAATATTGATCGCGATAATAACGCAGGCAACAATAATATAGCCGAGCGCCATAAACGGAACGACCATACTGCTAAAGCTGGCGATCCTTTTTACACCACCGAAAATAATGAAGCTTAACAGTACAGCCAGTATTGCCGCCGTAACGTTTGGGTTAAGACCGAAGGCAATATCCAGGCTGGCGGCAATTGAGTTTGCCTGTACGCCCGGAAGTAATAAACCGCAGGAGAAAATGGTCACAATAGCAAATAACCATGCGTACCACTTCACCCCCAACCCTTTTTCAATATAAAAGGCAGGTCCCCCACGATATTCGCCGTTAATTTTTTCTTTATAAACCTGACCTAACGTGGATTCAACAAAAGCAGAGCTGGCGCCTAAAAATGCCACTACCCACATCCAGAAAAGCGCACCGGGGCCACCAAAGGTAATGGCGGTCGCCACACCGGCGATATTCCCTGTCCCTACGCGACCCGCCAGCGTCATCGTCAACGCCTGAAACGATGATACGCCGGCATCGGTAGCCCCGCCCTGAAACATCAGGGTAATCATATGTTTTATATGACGTAATTGTAGAAAACGACTACGCAGTGAGAAATAGAGACCGACCCCCAGACATAAAAATATTAACGCAGGGCTCCAGATAACACCGTTAATTGCACTAACCAGTTCGTTCATGTATGACCCTCAGCGTGATGTTCCAGAGGAAACGATCCCCTGGTGTGTTTCTTCTTAGAATTTAATTTGAACAAGTACGAAACATAGATAATTACCCAAAAGACACCAACTTAATTTTTACTGCTTAGTCATGTTCTGTGACAACATTCACGTTTAATTTTCACCTAACAATTAGCGCGATCATTATATTCACAGGTATTTTGTGGGTATTGTAAATACATATCACATTTTTTCTAACTGTATAAAAAGCGTTCGCAGCAAATTAACAGTAATATTATTATTACCGCAAAACGGTGCGTAAATGCCGTTGAATGCTATAGGAAATAAATATGATTTAAAAAAAGCCATGCGAGCAGAGGGAATAAAAGAAGCTTCCCGGCATGACGCCGGGAAGAAATGACTTAAAATGTGAAATGATCTTAGTCGGAGTACACTTCCAGCGTTCGTTGACACAGCGCTGAGCGGACGCAGTCCTCTTTTGTGAAGCGGACCACCCCTATCATCTCATCTTCCTCAAAACGTGACATGGCATCGCTCAGGCCAGACTTCACGCCCGACGGCAGGTCACACTGGGTAATATCGCCGTTGACGATAACCGTCACGTTCTCCCCGAGGCGCGTTAAAAACATCTTCATTTGCGCAGCGGTCACGTTCTGAGCCTCGTCAAGAATAACGACCGCATTTTCAAATGTACGTCCGCGCATATAGGCGAACGGCGCGATTTCCACCTTGCCAATCTCTGGTCGCAGGCAGTACTGCATAAAGGAAGCGCCCAACCGCTTCACCAGCACGTCATAGACGGGCCTGAAGTACGGGGCAAACTTCTCAGAAATATCGCCAGGCAGGAAGCCCAGATCTTCATCCGCTTGCAGTACCGGACGGGTAACGATGATCCTTTCCACGTCCTTATGAATCAGCGCCTCCGCCGCTTTGGCGGCACTGATCCAGGTTTTCCCGCATCCGGCTTCCCCGGTTGCAAAGATGAGCTGTTTACTCTCGATAGCATTCAGGTAGTGCGCCTGAGCTTCATTCCGCGCCACTATTGGCGATGCATCGCGGCTGTCCCGCGCCATGCCAATGGATTCTACGCCGCTCATCTGCACAAGCGAGGTGACCGATTCTTCTTCACGCTGTTTATGGCTACGTGAATCCCGTCTCAGCACACGTTTTGCTTCGCGACGAGCTTTGATCACTGCTTTCTGTCTTCCCATGGATAGCACCTTGAGTTGTTGGTATTCATCACACGCGCCAGCATCGGCACGATTATGCGCACGAACATCAGAGGGTTGGCTTCCTTGTAAGCCATTGCTTGCATTACCGGATGACGATACAGAACGGCTACGCGCACCGTTATGCACGTCGGTAGAAATCGTATTTAGAGGTGGAGGGGAGAATTTTGTGGTGAGGAAATCGCTGCCGGAGTCTGAGCCTCCGCGCCGGGTGCTGCGGTTGATGTGTTTACCTTGTCCAGTACAGGACGCAACCATTCGCGATCTCCATAGTGAGTCAATATCACTGCCGGGAACTACCGCTGTCTTATCTTAAGTACATCAGGAATTATCATAAATGCAACATTTATTTTACCTAGATGCAACCTTTAAGACTGCTCCTGCAGCGGAATCAGTCTCATATATGAATATTACAGAAATATAACAACAAGATAGTCATATGGAAAAATAATGTCCCCGCGAACTGTCGCAGGGACGATTATCAGGCTTCTATCAGACCCTGAGCGAGCCAGGTCTTCGCGTCACGCGCGCCGGGCAGGGCAAAGAAATAGCCGCCGCCGATGGGCTTGATGTACTCCTCCAGCGCTTCGCCGTTGAGCCGCTTCTGCACGGTGAGGAACCCTTTCTCCAGATCGTGCTGATAGCAGACAAACAGCAGTCCCATATCAAGCTGACCGGAATTGGTCACCCCCAACGAGTAGCTGTAGCCCCTGCGCATCATCAGGCTGGACTGGGTCTCTTTGGTGCGAGGATTGGCGAGACGAATATGGCTGTCCAGCGCGATGACATCTCCGTTCGGATCGCGGGCGTAGTCGGGTTCATCGTGCTCGTCCTTCATGCCGAGCGGTGCGCCGGTTTGCTTATCGCGGCCGAAGATCGTCTGCTGCTCTTTCAGCGGCGTGCGGTCCCAGAACTCCACGTGGAACTGAATGATACGCACCGCCTGATAGCTGCCACCCACCGCCCAGGCCGGTTCGCCCTGATCCGCCGTCACCCAGACCACGTTTTTCATCAACACGGTATTGCTGCTGTCCGGGTTGGCGGTACCGTCTTTGAAGCCCAGCAGGTTGACCGGCGTCTCTTTCCCTTTACTGCGCGCGGCGTGGTCAGAGATAAAACCTTCCCGCTTCCAGCGCACGCTGAGCAGATCCGGGGTGTGCTTGATGATATCGCGCAGGGCGTGGATCACCGTATCCTGGGTATTGGCGCAGATCTGCAACAGCAGATCGCCGTGGCACAACGCCGCGTCGAGAGAGTCATTCGGGAATCGCGTCATTTTTTGCAGCGCTTTCGGCTTCTGCTTCGCCAGACCGTAGCGATCATCAAACAGCGATTCCCCCACCGACACGGTGATGGTCAGATTATCGGGAGCGATAAACGCCCCGAGGATCCCGGAATCCATCGGCGGCAGGCGCGGATTCGGTGTTTCCGGTGCCGGACCGCCCGCCGTAAGGAAGGCAATGCGCGTGGTCAACAGCCTGAACAGACGCTCAAGGTCAGCCTTATCACTCGCCAGCGAATCGAAAGCCACCAGCATCATCGAGGCCTGCTGCGGCGTCAGGATTCCTGCCTGGTGCTCACCATAAAATGGCTGCGTTTCCATACGCGCATCCGGGGAGAGCGTGCCGGGGGCACTTTGCGGTTTTGCCGCATGCGCCACCGGACAGCCGCCCGCCAGGGCAAACGCGCCGCCCAGCGCCCCTACCCCTTTTAACAACCGACGTCGGGAAGGTTCCGCCACGTCGTACTCATCATGCTTGTTCATCGCTTAGTCCAGACCCAGAACGCCACGCAGCAGGGAGAGATCTTCCGCCAGCGTCGTAATCGGGCCTTTCAGCGCGTTACGGTCAGCATCGGTCAGCTTGTCGTAGGTTTCGAACCCGTCTTTGGTACGGTATTTCGCCAGGATGGCGTCAACTTTCTTAAAGTTGGCATCCACTTTCGCCAGCAGTTCGCCGTTCTCTTTTTGCAGCTGGGACCGCAGCAGATCGACAATTTTCTGTGCGCCGTCGACGTTTGCCTGGAAGTCCCACAGGTCGGTGTGGCTGTAGCGATCTTCTTCGCCGCTGATTTTGCTCGCGGCCACTTCTTCAATCAGACCCGCAGCACCACCCACCACTTTCGACGGCGGGAAGGCCAGCTCGCTGATGCGTTTTTGCAGCTCCAGCACGTCGCTGTTGAGCTGATCGGCGTATTTCTCCATCCCTTTGGTGGAGCTATCGCCAAACAGGGCTTTTTCCAGGCGGTGGAAGCCGGTGAATTTCGGATCGGCGGCCTTCTGCTCGTAGTCATCTTCGCGGGCGTCAATGCTGCCATCGAGGTCAGAGAACAGCTCGGCAATCGGCTCGATGCGCTCGTAGTGCTGACGTGTAGGCGCATACAGGGATTTCGCTTTTTCGATATCGCCCGCTTTCACCGCGTCGGTAAAGGCTTTGGTGCCTACCACCAGGTCAGCCGTCTCTTTGGTGACGTAGGCTTTATAGGCGGTAATGGCGTCGCCGAGGCTCAGCAGCGCGGTGCCTTTGGCCGCGTCCGCCGTCGCTGCGCCTTTGACGATCAGCTTACCTTTCGGGTTAGTCAGCAGGCCGCAGGTCATGTCATATTCCCCCGGCTGAAGATTAGCGGTCATTTTCTGGCTGAAGCCAGGCGCGATATTTTCACGCTCTTCTACCACCATCACGCCTTTCAGGATCTCCCACTCCAGCGCCTTCTGGCTGTGGTTCTGAATAATAAACTGGGTTTTACCGCTGTTAACCGTGATGGTCATCGGCTCGCACTGTTTATCGTTGACGGTGACTTTTACCTGCGGAATATCTGCTGCCTGAGCGGCGAAGGCAGACGCGAACAGCGCTGCCACACCAACCTGTAACGCGCTACGACGGAATTGAATAGCCATGTCTCTTCCCTTTAAAGTATGTTGTAACTAAACAAAGCGCTTCACGGCGCAGTACGCGACGGCTGAGCGCTGGGGCGCGATGGCATGAAGAACAGCACCAGCGCCGGAATAAGATAGATAAAGTACATCGCCACCTCGCTGACACTCGGCGTTTCCTGATAGCCGAAGATACCTTCAAGGAGCGTGCCGGTCAGTGAGTGGGTGGAGAGAACGTTACTAAGATCAAACGCCACGTTCTGGAAGTGGTTCCACAGGCCCGCTTCATGGAAGGCGCGGATCGCCCCTGCCGCCAGCCCCGCGGCCACCAGCAAAATAAACAGGCTGGTCCACTTGAAGAACGCGCCCAGGTTAAGACGAATGCCGCCCCAGTAGAGCAGGAAGCCAAGCACAACCGCCGTGGCCAGCCCAAGCATCGCGCCCAGCGGCGGCCAGATGCCCACGTCCTGCTGAAAAGCCGCGAGCAGGAAGAACACTGACTCCAGGCCTTCACGCGCCACGGCGAAAAAAACCATCATGATCAGCGCCCAGCCGTGGTGGTTGCCTTTTTGCAGGGCGTTATCCACCGCCTGCTCCAGCTGTACCTTCACGTTACGGGAGACCTTGCGCATCCAGAACACCATCCAGGTGAGGATCACCACCGCTATTACGGCAACAATGCCTTCAAAAAGCTCTTGCTCTTTCTGAGGAAATTCACCGGTGGTTTCGTTGATAAGAATACCCAGCCCCAGGCAGAGCGCCGCGGCCAGGAAGACGCCAACCCACATCACGCCGATCCAGCGTCCACGCTGGGTGCGCTTCAGATAACTGGCGATAAGGCTAACAATCAGGGCCGCTTCAAGGCCTTCACGTAACATAATGAGAAAAGGAACAAACATGCAGACACCTTAAATGTTTATCGCGGTCAACTGATGCAAAGAAAGGTAAATTCTTGTGATAGTGATTATCATTACGGCTACAAGAAAAACAAGCGAAATATGTGGAGTTTTGATGACCAGATGTAAACGCATTGCGGAATAATAATTGCCTGAGTAACCGTTGCGTTTATAAGGTATAACGAAAATGCCCATTTACGGTTAACCGGGGCTGTGGCTAAATGTCCGCCTCGAAAACCAACTGAAAATAAACCATGTTTAAAATTGTCCATTTCCTGCTGGCGCTGGTGATTATTCTTGCGCTTGCCTGGCTGGTGAGTTTCGACCGCCGAAAAATTCGCATTCGTTTCGTTTTACAGCTGATCGTGATTGAAATCGCGCTGGCATTCTTTTTTCTGCATGCAGAAAGCGGCCTGTTCATTATTAAACATGTCTCCGGTTTCTTTGAATCACTGCTTAAATTCGCTGCCGAAGGGACGAATTTTGTCTTTGGCGGGATGGGTGAAAAAGGGCTGGCGTTCATTTTCCTTGGCGTGCTCTGCCCCATTATTTTTATCTCGGCGCTGATTGGTATTCTGCAGCACTGGCGTATTCTGCCGATCTTTATTCGGGTTATCGGGACGCTGCTGTCAAAACTGAACGGCATGGGCAAGCTGGAATCCTTTAACGCGGTGAGCTCACTGATACTCGGTCAGTCTGAAAACTTCATTGCCTACAAGGGCGTGTTGGGCGATCTCTCCTCACGCCGCCTGTTTACGATGGCTGCAACGGCGATGTCGACGGTTTCGCTGTCGATTGTCGGTGCCTATATGACCATGCTCGACGCCAGATTTGTCGTCGCGGCACTGATCCTGAACATGTTCAGCACCTTTATTATCCTTTCGGTCATTAACCCGGCCCGCCCGGAAGCCGAACCCGATATCAAACTGGAAAAGCTGCATGAATCCCAGAGCTTCTTTGAAATGCTGGGCGAATATATTCTGGCCGGTTTTAAGGTGGCGATGATTATTCTGGCGATGCTGATTGGCTTTATCGCCCTTATTAGCGCCGTTAATGCCCTCTTCTCCAGCGTATTTGGCCTGAGCTTCCAGCAGATTCTGGGTTACGTGTTTTATCCGCTGGCGTGGCTTATTGGTATTCCGCTGAGCGATGCCTTAAACGCGGGGAGTATTATGGCAACAAAACTGGTGGCGAATGAATTTGTGGCGATGATTGAGCTGCAAAAAATAGCCCATCAAATGTCCCCGCGCGGTCTGGGTATTTTGTCCGTGTTCCTGGTGTCGTTCGCTAACTTCGCCTCGATTGGCATTGTAGCGGGGGCAATAAAAGGCCTGAACGAGCAACAGGGTAACGTGGTGTCGCGGTTTGGTCTGCGCCTGGTATACGGTGCGACGCTGGTGAGCCTGCTGTCGGCGAGCTTTGCGGGGTTGGTGCTCTGATGCAATGCCGGGTGGCGCTTCGCTTACCCGGCCTACAAAACAACAGCGGCGGGAATTCCCGCCGTTCTCATTAAAACTGCACGCACACCGGCTGGTCGACCCGCATTACCGATTCCTGCGCGAAACGAGACTTATAGATCCCGCGCAACGCTTCGATGTTCTTCTCGCTCTGCGCGTCTTTACCATGGATGAGCATTAACGCTTTGCTGGGTTCACGCGCCACTTTTCCGTCGTTCCCCAGCCACTGCCCGCGGGCATCAACCACCGTTAAGCCATCGCGAAAACGCGGCGTCACGTCCTGGTCGACAAACTGCTGCCACTCGCTGCCGGTAATCTGCGCCCCTGCCGGGCGATTCAAGCCAAAATAGAGCGTAGTCTGCTGCATCTGGTTATCCGCTTTGCAGGTCTCCACCGCCGCATGCTGCGTGGGAGCGTTACACCCCGCCAGCAGCAGTAATGCTGCCATCATCAACCCTGTTTTAATCATCATTCTCATCTCGAACGGGTGAACGGTCTGTCCCCTCTCCCCTTTGGGGAGAGGGTTAGGGTGAGGGGGAAATTACTCAGCCTGGAGCTTAGACGGCGGCGCTGAGTGGTAATGCGCATCCGCTTCCGCAAAGCGCTTCTGCATAGATGCAGACGGCGCTTTACCCAGCAGGCTAAACACCACAATACCGAGGCTGCCGAAGATGAAGCCCGGGATAATTTCGTACAGGCCCAGCCACGCGAACTGTTTCCAGACGATAACGGTAACCGCACCGATGATCATCCCCGCCAGCGCGCCGTTGCGGGTCATGCGTGACCACAGAACGGAGAATAGCACCACCGGACCAAATGCGGCGCCAAAGCCCGCCCACGCGTAGCTCACCAGCCCCAGCACGCGGTTTTCCGGGTTAGCCGCCAGCGCAATCGCCACCAGCGCCACCAGCAGCACCATAAAACGCCCTACCCACACTAACTCTTTCTGGCTCGCGCCCTTACGCAGGAACGCTTTGTAGAGGTCTTCGGTGATGGCACTGGAGCACACCAGCAGCTGACAGCTCAGGGTGGACATGACTGCCGCCAGGATCGCGGAGAGCAGGATACCGGCAATCCACGGGTTGAACAGGATCTGCGCCAGCTCGATGAACACGCGCTCGGCGTTCTGGTTCACCGCGCCCGCCTGCGCCGGGTTGTTGTTGAAGTAGGCGATACCGAAGAAACCGACCGCGCACGCCCCCGCCAGACACAGGATCATCCACGTCATGCTGATGCGACGCGCGTGAACGATGGTGTGGTGAGAATCCGCCGCCATAAAGCGCGCCAGAATGTGCGGCTGACCGAAGTAGCCCAGGCCCCATCCCATCAGGGAGACGATGGCCACGAAGTTCAGCCCTTTCAGCATATCGACGTTTTCGATGCTCTTCTGCTTGATCACTTCCAGCGATTCGCCAAAGCCGCCGACGGTAAAAATCACAATTATCGGGGTCAGGATCAGGGCGAAAATCATCAGACTCGCCTGCACGGTATCGGTCCAGCTTACCGCCAGGAATCCGCCCACGAAGGTATAGAGGATGGTCGCGGCCGCACCGGCCCACAGCGCCGTTTCATAGCTCATGCCGAAGGTGCTTTCGAACAGACGCGCGCCCGCCACAATGCCGGAGGCACAGTAGATGGTGAAGAACAGCAGGATCACCACCGCAGAGATAATACGCAATATGCGGCTGTTATCTTCAAAGCGTCCGGTGAAGTAATCCGGCAGCGTCAGGGCGTTGTTGTTGGCTTCGGTATGCACACGCAGACGGCCTGCTACCAGCTTCCAGTTAATCCAAGCGCCAACGGTCAGGCCGATGGCGATCCAGCTTTCGGAGATACCGGAGATGAAAATCGCGCCCGGCAGCCCCATCAGCAGCCAGCCGCTCATGTCGGATGCGCCCGCTGAGAGTGCGGTGACCATCGGGCCCAAGCTGCGCCCGCCGAGGATGTAGTCGTCAAAGTTTTTAGTGGAACGCCATGCCAAAAACCCTATCAGGATCATGCCAAAAATATAAACGAGAAATGTCACCAGCATCGGTGTGCTAATAGCCATTCAAATTCTCCAAAATGTCGAGCGACAGCCGTCCGGGCTGCCTTGTTATGTCATCACCGGAACGTAGTGATGTGTGTATGTGTTTCCGTTGGGCGCGCTATCCTGCCGTATACGCATCCCACTGACAAACGATTTAACACTGCATTTACATGAATTTCATCCCTGGTTTTATACGTCTTTCCTATAGGTTGCACTCGCTCACGCTTTTACGGGTTGCACCTTTAAAAAGTGTTAAGCACCGCATAAAAACTGGGCTCAGAAACCGCCGCGCGTTCTTTTTCACAGCTAACTAATCGTTAACAATCCATTCATTTTCCAGCTTGCAGACCAGGTCACATTTAACACGGTTGCACAAAGTTGCAACATGGTGGATATTTCACGCTATCAACAGAACGCTATTACAGAACAACAGGAGTTTTGGCATGGGGATGACCACCATGGGGGTTAAGCTGGATGACGCTACCCGCGAACGGATTAAAACCGCTGCGACCCGTATCGACCGCACGCCGCACTGGTTAATCAAGCAGGCGATTTTTAACTATCTGGAAAG
Organism: Enterobacter hormaechei subsp. hoffmannii; assembly: GCF_001729745.1. Taxonomy (GTDB): domain Bacteria; phylum Pseudomonadota; class Gammaproteobacteria; order Enterobacterales; family Enterobacteriaceae; genus Enterobacter; species Enterobacter intestinihominis. The sequence goes on along the minus strand of NZ_CP017186.1, from coordinate 1,638,883 downwards.
ACTGGAGAGTGAAGAAGGTCTGCCGGAGCTGCCTGCCCTGCTGGCGGGCGCTGCGAACGAAGGCGAAGAGGCCGCGACGGCCGCTGATGAGAACCACCAGCCGTTCCTGGAATTTGCCGAGCAGATCCTGCCGCAGTCCGTCAGCCGCGCCGCCATTACCGGCGCCTATCGCCGTGCCGAAACCGACGCCGTGCCGATGCTGCTGGAGCAGGCGCGCCTGCCGGAAGCCGTTGCCGCTCAGGCGCACAGCCTGGCGTATCAGCTCGCCGACAAGCTGCGTAATCAGAAAACCGCCAGCGGACGCGCCGGTATGGTGCAGGGTCTGTTGCAGGAGTTCTCCCTCTCCTCGCAGGAAGGCGTGGCGCTGATGTGTCTGGCGGAAGCGCTGCTGCGTATCCCAGATAAAGCCACCCGCGATGCCCTGATCCGCGACAAAATCAGCAACGGCAACTGGCACTCCCACATTGGCCGCAGTCCGTCCCTGTTCGTGAACGCCGCCACCTGGGGCCTGCTGTTTACCGGCAAGCTGGTCTCCACCCATAACGAAGCCAACCTGTCGCGTTCCCTGAACCGTATTATCGGCAAGAGCGGCGAGCCACTGATCCGCAAGGGTGTGGACATGGCGATGCGCCTGATGGGCGAGCAGTTCGTCACCGGGGAAACCATTGCCGAAGCGCTGGCGAACGCCCGCAAGCTGGAAGACAAAGGCTTCCGCTACTCCTACGACATGCTGGGCGAAGCGGCGCTGACCGCCGCCGACGCGCAGGCCTACATGGTCTCTTACCAGCAGGCGATCCACGCCATCGGTAAAGCGTCCAACGGTCGCGGTATTTATGAAGGGCCAGGCATCTCTATCAAGCTTTCCGCTCTGCACCCGCGCTACAGCCGCGCGCAGTACGACCGGGTGATGGAAGAACTCTACCCGCGCCTGAAGTCCCTGACCCTGCTGGCGCGCCAGTATGACATCGGCATCAACATCGACGCCGAAGAGGCGGATCGTCTGGAGATCTCCCTCGATCTGCTGGAAAAACTGTGCTTCGAGCCGGAGCTGGCGGGCTGGAACGGGATTGGTTTCGTTATCCAGGCCTACCAGAAACGCTGCCCGTTCGTCATTGACTACCTGATTGACCTGGCCAGCCGCAGCCGTCGCCGCCTGATGATCCGTCTGGTGAAGGGTGCCTACTGGGACAGCGAAATCAAACGCGCCCAGATGGAAGGACTGGAAGGCTATCCGGTCTATACCCGCAAGGTCTACACCGACGTCTCTTACCTCGCCTGCGCGAAAAAACTGCTCGGCGTGCCGAACCTGATTTATCCGCAGTTCGCCACCCACAACGCCCACACCCTGGCGGCGATCTACAGCCTGGCGGGTCAGAACTACTATCCGGGCCAGTACGAGTTCCAGTGTCTGCATGGCATGGGTGAACCGCTGTACGAACAGGTGACCGGTAAAGTGGCCGACGGCAAGCTGAACCGTCCGTGCCGTATTTATGCCCCGGTAGGTACTCACGAAACCCTGCTGGCCTACCTGGTGCGTCGTTTACTGGAGAACGGGGCGAACACCTCCTTCGTTAACCGCATCGCCGATACCACCCTGCCGCTGGACGAACTGGTGGCCGATCCGGTACAGGCCGTAGAGAAGATGGCGGCGCAGGAAGGCCAGATTGGTCTGCCGCATCCGAAGATTGCCCTGCCGCGCGAGCTGTATGGTGCAGGTCGCGTCAACTCGGCGGGTCTGGATCTCGCCAACGAACACCGTCTGGCGTCGCTCTCTTCTGCCCTGCTTAACAGCGCATTGCAGAAGTGGCAGACCAAACCGATCCTTGAGCAGTCCGTTGAAGACGGTGAAATGCAGCCGGTGATCAACCCGGCAGAGCCGAAGGATATCGTCGGCTACGTGCGCGAAGCCACAGAAGCGGAAGTGGATCAGGCTTTGGAGAGCGCGGTGAACAACGCGCCAATCTGGTTTGCCACCCCGCCGCAGGAGCGTGCCGCCATTCTGGAACGCGCGGCGGTGCTGATGGAAGATCAGATGCAGCAGCTTATCGGCATTCTGGTGCGTGAAGCGGGTAAAACCTTCAGCAACGCCATCGCCGAAGTGCGCGAGGCGGTCGACTTCCTGCACTACTACGCCGGTCAGGTGCGCGATGATTTCGACAACGAAACGCACCGTCCGCTCGGCCCGGTGGTCTGTATCAGCCCGTGGAACTTCCCGCTGGCAATCTTCACCGGCCAGATTGCCGCGGCCCTTGCCGCAGGCAACAGCGTGCTGGCAAAACCGGCAGAGCAGACTCCGCTGATTGCCGCTCAGGGCATCAACATTCTGCTGGAAGCGGGCGTACCGGCGGGCGTGGTGCAGCTGTTGCCGGGGCGCGGTGAAACGGTGGGTGCCAAACTGACCTCCGATAACCGCGTGCGCGGCGTGATGTTTACCGGTTCGACCGAAGTAGCCTCCCTGCTGCAACGCAACATCGCCACCCGTCTGGATGCGCAGGGCCGTCCAACGCCGCTGATCGCTGAAACCGGCGGCATGAACGCCATGATCGTGGACTCCTCCGCGCTCACTGAGCAGGTCGTCGTTGACGTGCTGGCCTCTGCCTTCGACAGCGCGGGTCAACGCTGTTCCGCCCTGCGCGTGCTGTGCTTACAGGATGACGTGGCTGACCACACGCTGAAGATGCTGCGCGGTGCGATGGCGGAATGCCGCATGGGCAACCCGGGCCGTCTCACCACCGATATCGGGCCGGTGATCGACGCGGAAGCCAAAGCCAACATCGAAAACCACATTCAGACCATGCGTGCCAAAGGCCGTCCGGTGTTCCAGGCGGTGCGTGAGAACAGTGAAGATGCCCGCGAGTGGCAGACCGGCACCTTCGTGCCGCCAACGCTGATTGAGCTGGCAAGCTTCGACGAGCTGAAAAAAGAGGTCTTCGGCCCGGTACTGCACGTTGTGCGCTACAACCGTAACAACCTCAACGAGCTGATCGATCAGATCAACGCCTCGGGTTACGGCCTGACGCTCGGCGTGCATACCCGTATCGACGAAACCATTGCCCAGGTGACCGGCAATGCTAAAGTCGGCAACCTGTACGTCAACCGTAATATGGTCGGCGCAGTCGTGGGCGTGCAGCCGTTCGGCGGTGAAGGCCTCTCCGGCACCGGTCCGAAAGCGGGTGGCCCGCTCTACCTGTACCGTCTGCTGGCTAACCGTCCGGAGAACGCCCTGGGCGTGACCCTGGCGCGTCAGGACGCACACTATCCGGTGGATACGCAGGTGAAAACCGTGCTGACCCAGCCGCTGGAGGCGCTGATTAAGTGGGCAGAAAACCGCCCTGAACTGCGTGCAATTGCGCAGCAGTACGGCGAGCTGGCGCAGGCCGGTACCCAGCGCCTGCTGCCGGGTCCAACCGGTGAGCGCAACACCTGGACGCTGATGCCGCGCGAGCGCGTACTGTGCGTGGCCGATAACGAGCAGGACGCGCTGGTGCAGCTGGCTGCCGCAATGGCAACCGGTTGTGAAGTGCTGTGGCCGGAAGATGCGCTGCATCGCGATCTCGCCAAACAGTTGCCAAAAGCGGTCTCGGCCCGCATTCGCTTTGCGAAGGTCGATGCGCTGCTGACGCAGCCGTTTGATGCGGTGATCTACCATGGTGATTCCGACCAGCTGCGCGAACTGTGTGAGCAGGTTGCGGCCCGCAGCGGTGCCATCGTTTCCGTGCAGGGCTTTGCGCGCGGGGAAACCAACCTGCTGCTGGAGCGTCTGTACGTGGAGCGCTCGCTCAGCGTCAACACCGCGGCGGCAGGCGGTAACGCCAGCCTGATGACAATCGGTTAATCGTGTAAACTTTCCCCGGTGACGCTACGCTTACCGGGGCTACAAAATCACCGTAGGCCGGATAAGCGCAGCGCATCCGGCTTTTTTACACGGAGGGAATGATGAAAAGAGTATTTCTCGCAGGTGCAGCACTGCTGCTCAGCGCCAGTGCGCTTGCCGACGAGTGCGACAAAGCGACCACCCAGCTTGAACTGAACACCTGTAGCGCGCAGCAGTACCAGGCCGCCGATAAAAAGCTCAACGAGACCTATCAGGCCGCCATCAAACGTGCGGCTGCGCCTCAGCGCGATCTGCTGAAAAAGGCGCAGCAGGCGTGGATCAGCCTGCGCGACGCGGACTGTGCGTTTATCGGTTCGGGTACGGAAGGCGGGAGCGTTCAGCCAATGATTGTGAACCAGTGTCTGGCGGAAAAAACCGTGGAGCGCGAAGCGTTTCTGGCCACGCTGATGCAGTGTGAAGAGGGCGACTTAAGCTGTCCCCTCCCGCCGGGCTGACGCGGCACTGAACTATTCCCTCTCCCACAGGGCTGAGGGTTCCCCACAAATTAATGCGAGCACTGAGCAATCCCCTCGCCCCTCCGGGGAGAGGGTTAGGGTGAGGGGAACATACGGCGGTGGTGGTCATTCCGTTCACTTTATGTTCCTTGCCACTCTGTAACGACATGACCGGTGAACGTGCCAGGGTGGCTCAGTCGCCACCACCCTGGCGACCCGGGCTCCCGGCGGTAAATCGCCGCTTCGCGGTGCCCTCGGCTTATTCCTTCCGGCTTATCGGGTACGGGCGGAGGCAACGTCCCTGTAAAGCCGCCCTCTCGGCGCATCCCTGCGCCTCGCCCCGGCCGGAAGGCAAACGCCTCAGCGATTTACAGCCGGACCAGGGCATCGCTGACAGCCCTCAGTCATTTAGAAAGCAACTTTATTGCTTCTGCATAAAAAAATTACTGGGGATCCCTCAGCCCCGCGGGAGAGGGTTAGGGTGAGGGAAATTAGCGCACACGGATCCCTTCGATAATCATCCGCTGCACGTTTTCCAGGGTGCTCTGGAAAAACGCCTCGTCCTGGAGCGTTTTACCGGTTACCGCCTCGACCTGGACCGCGAAGTCAGCGTAGTGCTGGGTTGAGGCCCAAATCATGAAAATCAGATGCTGCGGATCGACGGGCGCCAGTTTTCCGCTGGCGACCCATCCGGCAATAATCGCCGATTTATCGTCCACCAGCTGTTTTAAATCTCCGGTGAGCTCCGCCTGCAACAGCGGCGCGCCCTGCAGCATCTCCAGACAGAACAGCCGCGAGGCCTGCGGGTAATCGCGCGATACCTCCAGCTTCAGGCGTATGTACTCCTCTATCGCCACCAGCGGGGCCAGCTCTTCGCGAAATGCTTTAAGCGGCGCAAGCCAGATATCCAGGATCTGCTGCATCACCGCCACATATAGCGCCTCTTTCGACGGGTAGTAGTAGAGCAGATTGGTCTTGGACACCCCGGCCTGCTCCGCCACCTGCTCAAGGCGTGTACCGTGAATACCAAACTGCGAAAATGTCTCCAGCGCGGCGCTGAGGATCGCCTGTTTCTTGGCGCTCACCGCCTGCGAACGTTTACCGGGTGTTTTCACTGCGCCTTGTGTCATTTTCGCTCTCCATTTTCTGTCCTGCGCTCAGCATAGCAAAACCCCCGTCTCGCCACGACCTTCTGCACCCTCAGCGCGCATGAGTGCCTGTTTTCTGTGCAATGATTTTGACCACTTAGTCCACATTTTCGCTGTTAAATTTAACAACCGCCAGTTAACACCCTAATAACAAAGTATTTTTCAAAACTGGCACTCCCTTTGCAAAAACGTCGTGACACCTGCGACGTAATGAAGAGAGGTTCGTGATGAAAATTGGCGTATTTGTACCGATCGGCAACAACGGCTGGCTTATCTCGACCACGGCCCCGCAATACATGCCGACCTTTGAGCTGAATAAAGCCATCGTGCAGAAAGCGGAGCACTACCACTTCGACTTTGCGCTCTCGATGATCAAGCTGCGCGGCTTCGGCGGTAAGACCGAATTCTGGGACCACAACCTGGAGTCCTTTACCCTGATGGCGGGCCTGGCGGCGGTAACCTCGCGCATCCAGATTTACGCCACCGCCGCTACCCTTACCCTTCCCCCGGCAATCGTGGCGCGGATGGCCTCCACCATCGACTCCATCTCCGGCGGGCGCTTTGGCGTCAACCTGGTCACCGGCTGGCAAAAGCCGGAGTACGAGCAGATGGGGATCTGGCCGGGGGACGATTACTTCTCCCGTCGCTACGACTACCTGACTGAATACGTGCAGGTGCTGCGCGATCTGTGGGGCACCGGCAAAAGCGATTTCAAAGGCGACTTCTTCACCATGAACGACTGCCGCGTCAGCCCCCAGCCGTCGGTGCCGATGAAGGTGATTTGCGCCGGGCAGAGCGACGCGGGGATGGAATTCTCCGCCAAATACGCCGACTTCAACTTCTGCTTCGGCAAAGGCGTTAACACCCCTGCCGCCTTCGCGCCCACCGCGGCACGCATGAAAGCGGCCGCCGACAAAATCGGGCGCGACGTGGGCTCCTACGTGCTGTTTATGGTGATTGCCGACGAAACCGACGACGCCGCGCGCGCCAAATGGGAACGATACAAGGACGGCGCCGACGAGGAAGCCCTGAGCTGGCTGACCGAGCAGAGCCAGAAGGATACCCGCTCCGGCGCGGACACCAACGTTCGCCAGATGGCCGACCCGACGTCTGCCGTCAATATCAACATGGGCACCCTGGTTGGCTCGTATGCCAGCGTCGCCAGAATGCTCGACGAAGTGGCTGCCGTGCCCGGCGCCGAAGGCGTGCTGCTGACCTTCGATGATTTTCTCACCGGCGTGGAAACCTTCGGCGAGCGTATTCAGCCGCTGATGCAGTGCCGCGCCCACATCCCTGCCGTGACGAAGGAGGTGGCGTAATGACGACCCTCAACGCTCGCCCGGAGGCCATCACCTTTGACGCGCAGCAGAGCGCGCTGATCGTGGTGGATATGCAAAACGCCTATGCCAGTAAAGGCGGGTATCTGGATCTGGCCGGGTTCGACGTCTCGGCCACGCAGCCGGTGATTGAGAATATCAAAACCGCCGTGAGCGCCGCGCGTGCTGCGGGCATGCTGATCGTCTGGTTCCAGAATGGCTGGGACGACCAGTACGTCGAAGCTGGCGGTCCCGGCTCACCCAACTTTCACAAATCCAACGCCCTGAAAACCATGCGCCAACGGCCTGAACTCCAGGGCACGCTGCTGACGAAAGGCGGCTGGGATTATCAGCTGGTGGATGAGCTGGTACCGGAAGCTGGCGATATCGTACTGCCGAAACCGCGCTACAGCGGCTTTTTCAATACCCCGCTCGACAGCCTGCTGCGCAGCCGGGGCATTCGTCATCTGGTCTTTACGGGCATTGCCACCAACGTCTGCGTGGAGTCCACCCTGCGCGACGGCTTCTTCCTCGAGTATTTTGGCGTGGTGCTGGAAGACGCTACCCATCAGGCCGGGCCGGATTTTGCCCAGAAAGCCGCCCTGTTCAATATCGAAACTTTTTTTGGCTGGGTCAGTAACGTCAATGATTTCTGCGACGCGCTGGATCCCCCGCTCGCCCGCATCGCCTGAGGAGAACCGCTATGCCGAAATCCGTGATTATTCCGCCGGGCACCAGCACCCCGATAGCCCCGTTTGTCCCCGGTACCCTCGCCGACGGCGTGGTGTATGTCTCAGGCACGCTGCCGTTTGATAAAGACAACAACGTGGTGTTTATCGATGACCCAAAGGCGCAAACCCGCCACGTGCTGGAGACGATCAAAACCGTGATCGAAACGGCGGGTGGCACGATGGAGGACGTGACCTTCAACAGCATCTTTATCACCGACTGGAAAAACTACGCCGCGATTAACGAGATCTACGCGGAGTTTTTCCCCGGCGATAAACCGGCGCGATTTTGCATCCAGTGCGGGCTGGTAAAGCCTGAAGCGCTGGTTGAAATTGCCACCGTTGCGCACATCGCGAAGTGAGGCCGCCATGAAACTGTCCATTTCCCCGCCCCCCTTTGCGGGCGCGCCCGTGGTGGTGCTGATTGCCGGGCTCGGCGGCAGCGGGAGCTACTGGCTGCCTCAGCTCGCCGTGCTGGGGCAGGAGTATCAGGTGGTGTGCTACGACCAGCGGGGCACGGGGAATAACCCGGATACCCTGCCGGAAGACTACACCCTCGCACACATGGCCGACGAGCTCGCGCTGGCGTTAGCCGGGGCCGGGATCGCCCGTTACTGCGTGGTCGGCCACGCACTGGGGGCGCTGGTCGGCCTGCGGCTGGCTATTGATAAGCCTGACGCCCTCACCGCGCTGGTTTGTGTCAACGGCTGGCTGACCCTCAATGCCCATACCCGACGCTGTTTTGACGTTCGCGAACGTCTGCTGCATGCGGGCGGGGCTCAGGCGTGGGTAGAGGCACAGCCGCTGTTTCTTTACCCGGCAGACTGGATGGCCGCCCGCGCTCCGCGGCTGGAGGCCGAGGAAGCGCTGGCGCTGGCCCATTTCCAGGGCAAAGCCAATCTGCTGCGCAGGCTGCATGCGCTGAAACAGGCCGATTTCAGCCGCCACGCTGCACGCGTTCGCTGCCCCGTGCAGATTATCTGTTCCACCGACGATCTGCTGGTGCCGTCCGTCTGCTCCGCGGAACTGCACGCCGCCCTGGCGCACGCCCGCAAAACGGTCATGCGCCAGGGCGGGCATGCCTGCAACGTGACCGCGCCGGACATCTTTAACACGCTGCTGCTGAACGGGCTTGCCAGCCTGCTGCACAGCCCTGAACCCGCTTTGTAAGGAGCCTGAATGAGCGAAGCCATCACGCCCGCCGCGCTGGAAACGCTGTTTACCGGCGCACGTACCCATAACGGCTGGCTGGATATACCGGTCAGTGACGAGACGCTGCGCGAGATTTATGACCTGATGAAATGGGGGCCGACGTCCGCCAACTGCTCCCCGGCGCGCATTGTCTTTGTGCGAAGCCCGGAAGGAAAAGAGAAGCTGCGCCCGGCGCTCTCCAGCGGCAACCTTGAGAAAACGCTCACCGCCCCGGTCACGGCAATTGTCGCCTGGGACAGCGAGTTTTATGAGCGCCTGCCTGTACTGTTCCCGCACGGCGATGCCAGAAGCTGGTTTACCTCCAGCCCCGCACTGGCGGAAGAGACCGCCTTTCGCAACAGCTCGATGCAGGCCGCGTACCTGATTTTCGCCTGCCGCGCGCTCGGGCTCGACACCGGGCCGATGTCCGGCTTTGACCGGGAAAAAGTGGACGCGGCCTTTTTCACGGGCACGCTGCTTAAAAGCAATCTGCTGATTAACATCGGTTATGGCGATATGAGCAAAGTCTATGGGCGCTTACCGCGTCTGACCTTCGAAGACGCCTGCGGGCTGGCGTAAGGAGCCATCATGACGACACCCGATCAACAAACCTTCCGTGATGCCATGGCCTGCGTCGGTGCGGCGGTCAATATCATCACCACCGACGGCCCTGCGGGAATGGCGGGCTTTACCGCCAGCGCGGTATGCAGCGTGACCGATTCCCCGCCCACTCTGCTGGTTTGCCTCAACCGTGGCGCGTCCGTCTGGCCGATTTTCAGCGAGAACCGCACCCTGTGCGTTAACACGCTGAGTGCCGGACAGGAGCCATTATCCAACCTGTTTGGCGGTAAAACGCCGATGGCGGAACGCTTTGCCGCTGCCCGCTGGCAGACAGGCGACACGGGCTGTCCACGTCTGGAAAATGCCCTGGCCTCGTTCGACTGCCGCATCAGCCAGGTGGTTAGCGTCGGCACCCACGACATTCTGTTTTGCGACATTGTATCGATTATCCGCCACCCGGCGCCGCAAGGGCTGGTGTGGTTCGACCGCGGCTATCACGCACTTATGCGACCCGCCTGTTAATCCGCATTCAGGAGACAGAACATGTTCGGACTTCCCCACTGGCAGTTGAAATCGACCTCCACAGAAGCAGGCGTGGTCGCGCCGGATGAAAGGCTCCCGCTCGGGCAGACAATGGTGATGGGCGTGCAGCATGCGGTCGCGATGTTTGGTGCGACGGTGCTAATGCCCATGCTGATGGGGCTGGATCCTAACCTCGCCATTTTGATGTCGGGTATGGGTACCCTGCTGTTCTTTTTTGTCACCGGCGGGCGCGTGCCCAGCTATCTGGGCTCCAGCGCCGCCTTTGTGGGAGTCGTTATTGCAGCGACCGGGTTTAACGGTAGGGCATTAACCCCAACCTGAGCGTGGCCCTCGGCGGCATTATCGCCTGTGGGCTGGTCTACACCCTGACCGGTCTGGTGGTGATGAAAGTCGGCACGCGCTGGATCGAGCGGATGATGCCCCCCGTCGTCACCGGGGCGGTGGTGATGGCGATAGGCCTGAACCTCGCGCCGATTGCGGTGAAGAGCGTTTCCGGCTCACCGTTTGAAAGCTGGATGGCGGTGATTACGGTGCTGTGCATCGGCGTGGTGGCGGTCTTTACGCGCGGGATGATCCAGCGGCTGCTGATCCTGGTCGGGCTGATTGCGGCCTGTCTGATCTACGCGCTGCTGGCGAACGTGTTTGGTCTCGGCAAGCCAGTTGATTTCACACTGATTCACCAGGCCGCCTGGTTCGGCATGCCGCAGGTGACCTCACCCACCTTTAACGCTCAGGCGATGATGCTCATCGCGCCTGTCGCGGTGATTCTGGTGGCTGAAAACCTGGGCCACCTGAAAGCCGTAGCGGGAATGACCGGGCGCAATATGGACCCGTATATGGGGCGGGCGTTTGTGGGAGACGGTCTGGCGACCATGCTCTCCGGCTCGGTCGGCGGCAGCGGCGTGACGACCTACGCGGAAAACATCGGCGTGATGGCAGTGACCAAAGTCTACTCGACGCTGGTCTTCGTGGCGGCGGCGGTGATGGCGATGCTGCTCGGCTTTTCCCCAAAATTCGGCGCATTGATCCACACCATCCCGGCACCCGTGATTGGCGGCGCCTCGATTGTTGTATTTGGTCTGATTGCCGTCGCGGGGGCACGCATCTGGGTGCAGAATCATGTTGATCTGAGCCAGAACGGTAACCTGATCATGGTGGCGGTCACGCTGGTGCTGGGCGCAGGCGACTTCGCCCTGACGCTGGGCGGGTTTACGGTGGGCGGGATTGGCACGGCGACCTTCGGCGCGATCCTGCTCAACGCCCTGCTTAGCCGCCGCAAAGGGGATGAAGCGCAAGCGGAAGCCATCACCCCCTGAACCTGAAATAGCCGGTTGACGCTACGCTTACCCGGCCTACATGCCAATTGTAGGCCCGTGCAAGCGAAGCGCCGCCGGGCAAAACGGACAGCGTGCGCGTTGTTAGCTATCTGCCCCTTGTTCAGTGCCCAACCCGGCAATCGACTTACGTCGTTTTTTTAACTTTAACTCGCTCACCAGCACCCCGGCGACAATAAATGCCGCGCCCACCAGCGCCAGCAGCGGCAGACGCTCCCCGGCGAGTCGCCCGAAAATACCCGCCCACACCGGTTCACCGGTATAGATGACCGTCGCCCGTGTCGGAGATACGCTGCGCTGCGCCCAGTTCATGGTGACCTGAATAATGGCGCTAAAAACGCCCAGCCCCAGCGCCACGACGATAAGCCCGGTAGACATCGGCGGGACGGACTCCCCTGCCGGCACCATCGTCGCGAACGCCACCAGCGACGCGGTGGCAAGCTGCACGACCGTCACCCGCTTGACGTCCACTTTTCCTGCCCAGGCGCTAATCAAAATAATTTCTGCCGCAATGGCAACGGCCCCCACCAGCGTGATGATCTCTCCCGGCCCCAGCGCCAGCAGATTATTTCCCGGCCCGGCTAATAAAATGAGGCCGATGAACGCCAGCACGATACCAATGCACGACATCAGGCCCGGTATTCTGCCCAGGCACAGCCACTGCAACAGCGGCACCAGCGGTACGTACATGGCGGTGATGAAGGCGGATTTACTGCTGGAGATAGACTGGAGCCCCCACGTTTGCAGGCTATAGCCCATGGCAATCGCCACGCCAATAGCGACACCCGCTTTAAGCTCTCTCAGGGTCAACCCGCGCAGGGTTTTCAGCGAAATAAGCGCCACGGCAACCGCCGCGGTTGCAAAACGCAGCCCTACAAAGAAAAACGGATCGCTCATCGTGACCGCGTACTGAACGGCAAGAAAGGTTCCGCCCCAGAACATGGTGATCAAAATCAGGATGGCTTCCTGAGGCTTAATGGAGAAAGTAAAACGGGAAACGGACATGGGACACCAGCACGAAGAATCAATCCTGTAGTGTGCGATGCCTTTGATTACAGTTCAATGTAGCAGACATAAAAAAACCGCCGGGAAACCCGGCGGCAGAGAGTTAACCCGGCGTACTACTTGTTGCTGCCGTGGCTATTTTTACCCCCTTTTTTGCCAGCCTCTGATGCGCGCTGAGGGTCGTTTTTAAAATTGCCCCCGCTAGACTGGCCACCTTTACGGCCTGCTTCTGATGCTCTTTCACGGTCTTCAGCGAAATTACCTGAACCACCACGATGGTTTGCCATCTCTAACCTCCAGAGTGTGAAACATTAGACATCATATTGCATTCAGTAAAAGAGGATTCTTTCACCTCGCGGCTCAAGGACAGTGCCTTTATCTGTGCCGCGTGAATCTAAGCTTAGTGTAATGCGGCTATCCGGCAAGCGAGAGGTAATATTCTGCAACATGATCTCAGCCTTTCGTATGAAATATTGAGGAGGTCATCCATAAGCCATTCTTATATTTTGAAAAATCAGCGCTGCTAAAGTTGTTTCATTTTGCTACAAAGCACATAACGAAAAGATATTGTTATATATCAAATAAATGCCGTTCATTTTTGCAGTCTGGCCGTGATGTCATATCTTTAAAGTAACGCAGCGATCCGCTGTAAGAAAAACCAACGAGGAGTGATGCAAAATGGCAAAAGTTCTGGTGCTCTATTATTCCATGTATGGACACATTGAAACCATGGCTCACGCAGTTGCAGAAGGCGCAAACAGAGTAGACGGCGTTGAGGTTGTGGTTAAACGCGTACCGGAAACCATGCAGGCGGAAGCCTTCGCCAAAGCCGGGGGAAAAACACAAAACGCCCAGGTCGCCACCCCGCAGGAGCTCGCGGACTATGATGCCATTATCTTCGGCACCCCGACCCGCTTCGGCAATATGTCCGGCCAGATGCGCACCTTCCTCGACCAGACGGGCGGGCTCTGGGCCTCCGGCGCGTTATACGGCAAGCTGGCCAGCGTGTTCAGCTCTACCGGCACAGGCGGCGGCCAGGAGCAGACGATCACCTCAACCTGGACTACCCTTGCACATCATGGGATGGTGATTGTGCCGATTGGCTACGGCGCGCAGGAACTGTTTGATGTTTCCCAGGTCCGTGGCGGGACACCGTATGGCGCGACAACCATTGCCGGTGGGGATGGTTCACGTCAGCCAAGCAATGAAGAACTTTCGATCGCCCGCTATCAGGGTGAATACGTCGCGGGTCTTGCCAAAAAACTGAACGGCTAACCCAACAGGAGGACAAGTATGCCAACTCAAGAATCCAAAGCTCACCACGTGGGCGAATGGGCAAGTTTACGCAATACCTCTCCGGAGATTGCAGAAGCCATCTTTGAAGTCGCCAGGTATGACGAAAAGCTGGCTGAGCAGATTTGGGAAGAAGGCAACGATGAAGTGCTGGTTCGCGCTTTCGAAAAAACCGACAAAGACTCGCTGTTCTGGGGCGAGCAAACCATCGAACGTAAAAACGTCTGAATGTTCCCCCCGCCCGCGCGGGGGGTTTTCTTCTATTTCGCCGCGTTGTTCATCACCGCATTGAATTTATCGATCGGACAGAAGCCGTTGCCATCTACCGGACAGCCCTTCAGCTCCAGCGCCACGCGCTGCGCAGGAGATTGCAGCGACAGCACGCTGGCATTACGCAACTGCTCAGAACTCTGGTAGACATACTCAATTTTCATCAGCTCCTGGTTAGTGTTTTTGTCATGCCAGCGCTGGAAGACAATTTTACCGCCAATCGGGGTTCGTTCCTGCTGGTCGTGCAGCTGATACGGCCTGAAATCCAGCGCGGTCAGCAGCGAGGCAATGTTGGAGTCGTGCCCCACCAGCAGGGTAATTTTTGGCGCTTTGGCCTGTTCGGTCACCAGCGCTTTATCAATGTACTTCACCAACGGTTTAGCCACGTTCTGCGCCACGTCCGTCGAGGTAAACAGCGAGTCCTGGTAGCCGTTTTTCAGCTTCGACAGCACGCGCCACTGCTGATCGGTTTTGATTTCCCCCCATGCCACCTGGTCTGCCGGGAATCCTTCGTAATACTGTAGGGTGAACGCATCCACCAGCGAGTTACCCACTTTCAGCGGCCCGGAGACGCCCGGCTCTTTTTCATAATCGGCGCTGAACGTATCTTTCGCCTCCGTCAGGGAACAGACTTTTTTCTCCTTGCAGGACGGCGAGTCGCTATAGTTTGTCAGCAGCTCCAGCAGTTTGTAGCTTTCATCCAGCTGCATTTTCTGCCGTTCTGTCTCCATCGCTTTCAGCGCTTTCTCACGAAACTCAGGGGAATTATCGGTAATGACCGGATTGAAGGTGGGGTCCATGGTGCCCATTTTTTCCTGATGATGCACAGGCACATCGCACCCCGGGAACGCGCCGGTGATAAAGAACTGCGCGGTCGCCACGGTGCGCTGGAGGCTGTTGGCGTAGGCATAGACGGTATCCGCTTGCGGGCATTCACCCGTCTTCACCATCCCCTGCTCTGCCAGCCACTCGCGTATATAGTGACCCATATACACTTCCAGTACCCCCCCTTTGGTGGTGAGCTGTCCACCCGGGACGTCCCACTCCGGCCACTGCTTCGGCGTGGACTGCTCCAGCACGCTGCCGTTATTGGCGAGCGGCGCACGCAGGTTGTGGCGGCTCATGATGAGTACCTGTTCCAGCTGATAGCCGTCCGGTGTGTCCTGCGCCTGTGCGCCAAAGGTCACGGCAAGGGTACCTGCCACGGCAACTGCGAGTAGTGCTTTTCTCATCCCTAATTCCTCACACGTTTTTTTAATGTCGCTTTGAGTGTGACAGATTCGTGACAGGTTTTTCGGGAAGCATTTCTCAAACTGATGAATACGTGACTCGCTGATTCAGAGGCTGATGCCGGTGACGATGCCGACATACAGCGCCGCCCATGCGCAGGCTGAAAGCAGGCTGATGGCGTAAACCTTTATCGCGCTCAGCCTGAGCATGCCCGCCGCCAGCGGCACGATATAGCGCAGTACCGCCAGGAAACGCGAGGTGAACAACGCCAGCAGGCCATTTTTATGCAGCTGGTGCTGTACCCGCAAAAACTTCCCGGCATGTTTTGCCGTGAAGCGTGACACTCGCCGGGTATGCCCCATCAGCTGGCCGATATGGTAATTCAGCACCGATCCTGCCGTAGCGCCCATCACCACCGCCAGCCACGTCAGCGCCGGATGCATACTCGACTGGCTGACGGCAATCCCCGCCAGCAGCATGATCGATGCGGGCGGGAGCACGGAAGAGATCAGTACCGTTGATTTACTCAGTGCCATAACAACGAGCAACGCGAAGAGATGCGTTGGATAATGCGCAAAATGATCCAGCAGCGTGTCCAGCCATGCCATTTTACTCTCCCCGGTAACATCAGAATTCCCCATTAGAAGTGAAAATAGTTAAATAAAACGTCAACATTCATTCAATAATATTCATTTAAACCATACTTAAACATTATTTAAATTCCTCAGCAGCCATTTTAAATAAGCGTATTATCCCTCACGTTTTACAACGATCTCGTTATGGCGAGGCTCCTGTACAAATACACGTTATCGCTCTGGTGGGTTCGAGAGAACCGGCACAGGGTAAAACAGGCACTGTCGAATCAAGGCTTTGCCAGTATAACTTCCCTTACGGGATACGGTGTACAGTGCTGAACCCAGGACGTGGGGATCTCCTTTCCGACATGCCCTGTCTTGCTCGCCCCTGAGAGATTTTATTATTCAAAGGGAAGTTACAATGCCTTACGCTATTCACAACCAAAATCTGGCTTTTAACGACAGCGCCATCGCGCAATATATGAATACCGATTTTATCGTTATTGATATTTCATTATGCGTGGCTCTGGCACGCGAGCAGTTCTTTGAAAAATTAAAAGATGATGATATTCCGTCACATATTTTTATCGAAGACAACGGTCGCCTCGCGGGTTTGATTGCCGTACGTAAATTATTGCAGGCCACGGATACCGTACAGCCCGTTAAGGGGCTGATGATATCGGATTTTATCCAGCTTAAACCGGAAGATGAGCGGGCGGATGTCGCCGGGTTGCTGGCGCACGCAGGTGCGGATGTCGTACCGGTGGTGACCCACGGCAAGCTGGTGGGCTGCCTTACCGAGCGTGAAATCGCCCATCTGCTGGAAGATGACGTTACTGAAGATGCCCAGCTTCAGGGGGCAACGCTGCCGCTGGAGAAGCCCTATCTGGAAACCAGCGCCTTTAGCCTGTGGAAGAAACGCTCCGTCTGGCTGCTGCTGCTGTTTGTCGCGGAAGCGTATACCAGCTCGGTGATCCAGCATTTTGAAGAGGCGCTGGAATCCGCCATTGCGCTGGCGTTCTTTATTCCGCTGCTGATTGGCACCGGCGGAAACAGCGGGACGCAGATTACCTCGACGCTGGTGCGCGCCATGGCGCTGGGTGAAGTCCACCTTCGCGACGTGGGTCGCGTGCTGCGCAAAGAGATGAGCACCTCGTTAATGATTGCCGCCACGCTAGGCCTGGCGGGCTGCGTTCGTGCCTGGATGATGGGCATTGGGATGGAAATCACGCTTATCGTCAGCCTGACGCTTGTCTGCATTACGCTGTGGAGCGCCATTGTCTCATCGGTGATCCCGATGGTATTGAAACGCTGCAAAATCGACCCGGCGGTCGTTTCCGCGCCGTTTATCGCCACGCTGATCGACGGTACCGGGCTCATTATCTACTTCAAAATCGCACAGTATACGCTTGGGCTGGAATAACGAAAAAATCCTGCGATATTGCTATCGCAGGGTTTTCGAATTTGGCGGAAGCGTAGAGATTCGAACTCTAGAACCCTTTCGGGTCGCCGGTTTTCAAGACCGGTGCCTTCAACCGCTCGGCCACGCTTCCAAAGTGAGGCGCACTATAAACATCTCTGAGCATGATGTAAAGCAGGAAATTGCATTACGTTGAGCTTCTTGCGTCATTCCCTTCCGCTCCGATCACTTCTTCGTCATCGGCTGGCTAAAATGTAAACATTTATTTTTACATCACATAAACTTATTAGAATGAAAGTTTGTGATCTAGACTCTTTTTCATACACCGCAGCTTATCCGTGCAACATTGCCACCTCAATATGCCCTTGTAAGACCCTATTCACGCAGGTCACTGCGATAAGAGATTTTCCATGAAATTATTCGATACCGATAACTACAGACTTATTCTCTGGCGTAAATTTCTGCCGTGGCTGATCCAGAACGGTGCGCAAAAAAACAACCCGCATGACTATTTTCTGGTGTACTTAAAAGATGTCGACAATACGCGTTATATTTTGAAGAAGCACGAAAGCAGCAACGTTGTGCTCTGCCCGATGCATAAAAGCGAAGATGTCAGTATGAACGTGGAAGATATCAGCGAAATGCAGGCTGAAATCATTCACTATAAGCGCAATGGGTTTCAGGCTTACAAAGGCATTATCCCGTTTGCCTTTGACCATTATACGAAAATCATCACCTTAAAAACGGCCCTTGCTCGTCTAAAAGGGCGCTGTATTTCTGGCCTGAAATCTGATTCAGAAACCATCAGCCGGGACCGTTACAACTTGCTCAGGCTGCTGGTGACCGACTACGTCAACCAGCGCCCTTCGCGCGTTTCGTTTGGTTTCACCCAGCGGGAAGTGATCGCCATGCTTTACGGCACACTTTGGTATAAACATATCAAAAATGAGTCGTTTAGCAGAAAAATCGCGCTCTTACTTGAGTCGCTCGTGATCACGGGCGATCTCAGCGAAGAGGGTAAGGTGTACTACGTGCAGGGCCAGGCTATTACCACCATGGTCGAGTATGAAAAAGAGGACCAGCGGGTAACGCATCAGCAAAAAATGCAGAAAAAAATTACGCGTTTTATGTTTGCGATAACGCTATCTACGCTGCTGATTATTCTGGTTCTGCTGTCGATGGCCGGGGTCGTCGACCTCGCCGCTGTCTGGCAGAAAATACTACAGATTAAGCCTCTCAGATTTTTAATGAATTTTATCTAATACCCTGCCCATTAATTATGAATTTTATTTTTATCAGCGATAACTATTACCTTTGCCACGGTGTCTCAAGCTCACTGACATCTACCCATTTGATTCGCGATGAGGAGGATATTCACCATCTTTATGAGGTCGATCCCGAGCTGGATTTTATCATTGCGATTGAACAGGATAAGTTACGCAATAAAACCATTCAGCAGGTCAAAAAAGTCAAGCGTGATTACATTGTCCTGATGCATGAGATAGAAGCCAACAGCGCGGTGAGAATTGATAATATTATCTATTCGTCGATGCATTTTACTGCTCACCCTTTTCAGCAGCTGATGCGTTTTTATCGGGCGCTCAGGACACACTCCTTTACCCGACGCGAATATGACGTGCTAAAGCTTTTCCATATGGAAAATCATGAAATCGCGAAAAAGCTGCAACTGTCACAAAAAACGACCAGCACCTACCGCGTGAGGATCCTCGAGAAATTGAATATGCGTTCAAAAAACATTCTGGCGATGACCCGTATAAAATCGGCGATTGTCGATCAGAAACTGTGATCTTTTGGCTTACCTTGGGAAAACCGGGGCCTCAGGTTTCGCCCTGAGGGGGTTTGGCGGGCGCGGTATACCAGTTCTCTTTGGCAACCATTACGCTGCCCTCTGGCTGCATAACAAAATTCGGAGACATGATCTGCACGTTAAATTCGTTAAACACATCCTGTATCTGGCTATGCAGTTCATTGCGGGCAACCGCGAGGGACTGGTCGGGCAGCAGACGAACCTGCAACTCGTAGGCGATATACCAGTCCATTAACCCTAACTGGCGCACCAGCGGCGGCTCGGAAAGATCAATCCCTTTTGCCCGTTTCGCGGCCAGCTCCAGCATGGCATGCACCTGACGCCATGGGGTGTCATAACCGATAGTGACGCTGACCGTCAGATTGAGGCTGCCATCGGGCTGTAGCGCGCTAAGGTTGGTGATCTTACCGCTCACCACCACCGCATTGGGCACGGTAACGACATAATTTTCCCGGGTAATAATTTTGGTCGCCAGCATGCCTATTTCACTGACCTTACCTTCGTTATCCGCCACCCGAATGACATCGCCTTTACGCAGTGCGCGGGAGTAAATCAGGACCAGACCGCTCATGGCATGGTTCATCACCCCTGCCGAACCCAGCGTTAACATCAGGCCGAAGAAGACGCTAATACCTTTAAACGCCAGTGAGTTTGCGCCGGGGAGAAACGGCCAGGCAGCGGAGAGAGCAAATAGCCAGACGGCGACGGAAATGAGCTTACGGGTTGCCCCCACGGTTTCCGGATGTACGCTGGGAAGTTGCAGACGACCAGCCTCCACCTGATTCAGCACCATCCTCAGAAGCTTCAGAATAAAAGCGGTAATGAGGAAAATGATCAGAACAATCGTCAGCCCCGGCAAAGCCGAGACAATCGCCAGGGCAATTTGCTGCACCACGCGAAGCGACCAGTCTCCCAGCGACGTGCCCCACACCCGCGTCCACGGAAACAGACTGAATGCCCAGCTCAGCCAGACGTAAAAGCCGATTAAACCCAGCAGGAACATCAGCAAGGCGTAAAGCCGAATCTCAATTGCGCCAATGTACCGCCGCCAGCTTTGCGGCACCCGGCTGCGATTCTCCACAATACGCAGACGGTAGACGCGTCGAAACCAGCGCCAGGATCGCCAGGCGCCATAGCAGAGCAGCAAAAGCGCCAGCAGGCCAGCGGCAGCTTTTACCGTCGACAGCGCCAGCCAGCCGGTATCGTATTGGTCGCGCAGCGCCATTCTCTGCGCTTCCATGCGCGCCAGCACGCGCTGCGCCGCCTGATCGAGGGTGAGATCGTCCCCTTCGTCCAAATCCCCTTCCGTCAGCAGCATCACGGGCTTACCGTTCATCACGATCAGCCGCCCCTGCTGGTTATAGCGGGTCACGGGGACGATAGTGAGCGGCTCACGCACGTCCGCCTCGGTAAAATTGCGCAGGGTGTTGCGGATGCGTAAAACGCGCTCCTCCGGCGTGGTCAGGCCAAATTTCGCCTGAAGCATGACGATCGGCTGATGAAAGATATAGACCGTCCGGGCGCGCTCCTGCTCAGAAGGCGCCTGGCGGGGCTCAGCGGCATACGATGAGAAGGCGCTCAGGGAGGCAAAACAGAACGCAAACGCGAGCAGGATCTTTTTCATCCTCACTACCCCAAATCAGAAATCTTGTTGTTTTTCAGGCAACCCGCGAATGCCAGGTGGGTATGTTGAGAATAGTCCAGCCTTTCGTTTCTGCAACAAGCGACGGTGAGCGTGTTGCTCTCAATCACAATATATGTATTATGTTATAACATAACAATTTGGGATTGTGTTCTATGTTACTTAAAAAAGGGTTATTTCTGGCTTTATTGCTCTCCACGGTGCCTGCCGCTTTCTCAGCAACCTCATGGCCCCTCACGTTTGAAAATTGCGGCGTAAAGCAGACCTTTGCGCAGGCTCCTCAGCGCGTCGTGACCGTGGGACAGCATGAAACAGAATTACTGCTCGCACTGGGGCTGGAGAAAAAGATCGCCGCAACGTCGGTCTGGTTCGGCAAGCTCCCGGATCCGCTGGCAGATGCCGGGAAAAATATCCCCCGGCTTGCAGATAATTCCCCCTCCTTTGAAGCCGTGGTGGGACAGAAACCTGAGCTCGTTCTCGCGCAGTATCACTGGCACATTGGTCCGCAGGGAGAAGTGGGCACCCGTGAGCAGTTTGCCTCGCTGGGGATTAATACGTGGATCTCTCCTGCCGACTGCACGGATAAAGCGGTGACGGAAAAGTCAAACGCAGACGGAGCACGCAGCGCGCCGTTTTCGCTGGCCGAAATCACACGGGAAGTGACAGATCTGGCGACGATATTTGATGTTTCCGCGCGAGGTGAGCAGCTTAATCATACGCTGACGGAACGTATCAAAAAGGCCCAGGCGCGCGTCTCAGCGAAACCGCTTCGCGTCGTATTCTGGTTCTCAAGTAGCCGTCTGAATGGCGATCCCTGGGTGGCGGGGAATTACGGCGCGCCTGGCTGGATCAGCCGAACTCTGGGGTTGAAGAACATTATTGACTCTCATGACGAATGGCCGGCTGTAACCTGGGAACATATTGCCCAGTCGCAGCCGGACGTGATTGTTATCGCCGGGATGTCCCGCAGGCTTTACCCTGCCGATGACGTTGAGGTAAAAAAAGCATTCTTGCGTAATGACCCGGTGACGAAGAACATGCCTGCGGTCAGGAACAACCACATTATTGTGGTGCCGGCAATGTCGTTAAACCCTTCATTACGTAACGTCGATGCGGTTGAGCTTATCAGCGATCGGCTGGCTTCTTTCCGGGATGAACAATGAGTCATTTCGCTTTTGACCGCCGCCAGCAAGGTTTACTGGCAGCAGGCGTCATGGCGCTGCCGCTAATGCTGGTTTTTGCCGCCAGTATCGGTGATATGCCGGTGTCGTATGCCAGTACCGGGAAAGCGATCCTCAACGGACTGGGTTTGACCTCTTATGCGTTGCCACAAACGGAGGAGGGTATCGTCTGGCAATATCGCATGAGCCGGGCAGTGATGGCCGCGTGCAGCGGCGGTGGCCTGGCGCTGTGCGGGCTGGTGTTACAGTCGATCCTGCGTAACCCTCTGGCTGAGCCTTATCTGCTGGGGATTTCCGCGGGCGCCTCGCTGGGGGCCGTCTGCGTGATGCTTCTCGGCATGGGGGGAAGCGTGATTGGCGTGAGCAGCGGTGCGTTTGTCGGCTCCTGCGCCGCCTTTGCGCTCATCATGGTGATTACAAACGGGATGAGTGAAAGCCCGTCGCGCATTTTGCTGGCCGGTATTGCGGGCACCCAGCTCTTCAACGCCATGACCGCGTACGTCGTCAGCACGTCCGCCAATGCCGAGCAGTCCCGTAGCGTCATGTTCTGGCTGATGGGGAGTCTGAGCGGCGTGCGCTGGCCTGACGCGCTGCTGGCGCTGGCCGTTACGCTTGCGGGTTTACTGGTGGTATTGCTCTTTTCCCGGGCGCTGGACACCTTCACCTTCGGGGATGAGGTCTCCACCACGCTGGGGATCCCGGTTACCGCCGTGCGTATTGTCTTATTGCTGACCTGTGCCGTTGTCACCGCCACGTTGGTGAGCGCCACAGGCGCAGTGGGGTTTGTCGGGCTGGTCATTCCCCATGTGACGCGCATGCTATGCGGGCCGGGCCATCGCCGCTCGATCCCGCTGACGTTTCTCATCGGCGCCCACTTTATGATCCTTGCCGATATCGTCTCACGCACGCTGATCGTGCACCAGGTTCTGCCCATCGGGGTGGTGACTGCGCTGGTGGGCGCCCCCGTCTTTGTGGCGTTGCTTTATCAAAACCGAAAGGAGCATCCATGAATATAACAGTGGCCGGGTTAACCGTAACCCGACAGGCGCAGACGGTGCTTAAGGATATCGATCTCGACCTGCCATCCGGGCAGATTGTCGGCCTGTTAGGGCCAAACGGCTCAGGCAAGTCGACGCTGCTGCGCTGCCTCGCCGGGCTGTTTCCACGACACAGCGAACGTGTTGCGCTTAATGGCACAACGCTTGGCTTGATGCCGCTGAAAATACGGGCGCAGCACATGGCGTTTGTCCCGCAACATGCTGAGGTCGACGGGGAACTGACCGTTGAGGATATGGTCAGGCTGGGGCGTACGCCCTACCGGAAAACATTCCAGAGAACCACGCGCGACGATGAGGCTGCGGTTGAACAGGCGATTGGCCTGATGCAGTTATGCAGCTTACGCCAGCGGCGATGGCACTCTTTGTCAGGCGGAGAACGACAGCGAAGTCAGATAGCCCGCGCGCTGGCCCAGCAGCCGCAGGTGCTGTTGCTCGATGAACCGACAAACCACCTGGACATTCAGCACCAGCTGGAGCTGATGCGGCTCGTTTCACAGCTGCCGCTTACGGTGGTGGTTGCACTGCACGATCTCAATCTTGCGGCCAATTATTGTCAGCGTCTGATCCTCATGAAGGCCGGGCAGATCGCAGCCACGGGTGCGCCCGAAGCGGTGCTGACGCCCTCGAACATCGCGGATACCTGGTGCGTAAAAGCTCAGGTCTGTAAGGCCGACGCCGGGATCACGATAAGCTATAACATGGGTAACATGGCGGAGAGCCAGAACAAAAGCAAAAACCCCTGCGATATTGCTATCGCAGGGGTTTCGAATTTGGCGGAAGCGTAGAGATTCGAACTCTAGAACCCTTTCGGGTCGCCGGTTTTCAAGACCGGTGCCTTCAACCGCTCGGCCACGCTTCCTAAGTGAGGCGAACTATAAACACCTCACCGCGCGCTGTAAAGGGTGCGCGCATTCGTTCGCTTCAAAAATAGCCAAAATGCGTTTAATCGGTTGAATAGACAACAGATTGGCCGTTTTACCAGCATAATATCCACCGCGGATCGTTAGTGCTTTTTGATGTACATATCTTTGGTGTAGTAGTAGCCAAGCTTATCCGGCGTGAAGCCCCCTACCCACGGTTTCACCAGGTGCGTGCGCACGTAGTGATAGACAGGGATCGCCGGCACATCGCGCCCCAGCAGATCTTCTGCCTGCTGGTAGAACTTACCGCGCTCCTCCGCCGTTTTCGCCTTCGCCGCATTCACCAGAGCCAGATCGTATTCCGGATTGCTGTACTGAGTGGTGTTTTGGCTGTCACCGGTACGGAAGTTATTCAGGAAGGTTGCGGCGTCATCGTAATCAGCAATCCAGGCGTAGCGCACCGCGTCAAAGTTATGGGTGTGCATGGTATCAAGCATGGTTTTCCACTCCTGGTTTTGCAGCTTCGCCTCTACGCCGAGGTTCTTCTTCCACATCGAGCTGGCGGCAATCGCAATACGCTGGTGCGATTCCGAGGTGTTATAGAGGAGATTAAAGCTGAGCGGATGGCTGTCGTTAAATCCGGCTTCGGCCAGCAGTTTTTTCGCCTCGGCAATGCGTTTATCCATCGGCCAGCTGGCGTAATCAGGGTTCTGTAACTTGACGCCGCCAATATCCGGCTGGCTGATGAGCCATGCCGGGCGTTGCCCCTGCCCTAAAACTTTCCCGGCGATAATATCTTTATCCAGCGCCAGATTCAGCGCCTTACGCACGCGGGCGTCGCTGAACGGCGGCCTGGTGGTGTTGAATTCGTAATAATAGGTGGCAAGCTGCGGCGATACGTCCAGCTCGCTCCCCAGCGTTTTCTTCAGCTGAGCAAACTGGTTGATCGGCACCGTGTAGGCGATGTCGATTTCCCCCGCTTTGTAGCGGTTGACATCAGCGGCTTCAGAGGAAATGGGCAGATAGGTCACCTTGTTGATGACGGTATGTGCGTTATCCCAGTATTTCGGGTTTCGCACCGCCACAATGCGTTCGTTCACCACCCACTGTGACAGTTTATAGGCCCCGCTGCTGACGAAGTGCTCCGGTTTGGTCCATTTATCACCGAAACGACCTACCAGGACTTTATCTATCGGCACCAGAGACGGGTGAGCCAGCATCGCCAGGAAAGCAGCATTTGGCTGGGTGAGCGTCACTTCCAGCGTGGTGTCATTGATGGCTTTCACGCCCAGCGACTCGGGTGCTTTTTTGCCTTCTGCGATATCAGTGCCGTTGACGATACGCATACTGCCGGGATAGCTGGCATACGGAGAGACGGTTTTCGGGTCGACCAGTCGCTGCCAGCTCCAGACAATATCTTCCGCGGTGATGGGGGTGCCATCGCTCCAGGTTATGCCCGGGCGCAGATGGAAAGTCCAGACGGTGTTATCTTTATTTTCCCATTTCTCCGCCAGGCGCGGCTGGATTTCACCTGCCGGAGAGACGCTGACCAGCCCGTCGAATAAATCGCTGATAATATTGAATTCGACATCGCTTTCGACTTTATGCGGGTCGAGCGAGGCGGGTTCACTGCCGTTGTTCCTGACCAGTTCCTGCTTATCTGCCAGCTGGATTCCTGCCGGCACGTTAGCCGCCCAGGTTGCCGTGCTGGCGCACAGGACCCCTGCGGTTAACAAAGAGAGCGTAAAGTGCATGCGTGTTTGTGGTTTCATTTCCTTCGCCTTATTGTCTGTTTTTATGACGATCCGGAAATAACTCTTAGCGGCCTTAGGGAAATAACGCAATATTTTTCAGTGACCTATAAGAGGTTGATCTGAATACACCTTGCATACCGCACTTCATTCTGAGTACAAAGGCTTTACCAGAATAAAAAACCAGCATAATCCCTAAGGGGCTGAGTAAAGATGGGTAAAACCACTTTGCGTCTGCCGCGCCGTTTCCTATTCTTTGCGCTAATTACATCTGTCATAAGAGAGTGACTCATGGATCGTATAATTACTTCTTCACGCGACCGCACATCGCTACTCAGCACCCATAAGGTGCTGCGCAATACCTATTTCATGCTCAGCCTGACGCTGGCGTTTTCGGCGATCACCGCGACGGCCAGCACCGTACTGATGCTGCCTTCTCCGGGCCTGATCCTGACGCTGGTGGGTATGTATGGTCTGATGTTCCTGACCTATAAAACCGCGGATAAACCGGTGGGTATTCTCTCCGCTTTCGCCTTCACCGGCTTCCTGGGCTACATTTTGGGGCCAATCCTGAACGCCTATCTGTCTGCCGGAATGGGCGACGTGATTGGTATGGCGCTGGGCGGTACCGCGCTGGTGTTCTTCTGCTGCTCGGCCTACGTGCTGACCACCCGTAAGGACATGTCCTTCCTCGGCGGTATGCTGATGGCGGGTATCGTGATTGTGCTGGTCGGTATGCTGGCGAACATCTTCCTGCAATTGCCTGCTCTGCATCTGGCAATCAGCGCGGTGTTTATCCTGATTTCATCCGGCGCAATCCTGTATGAAACCAGCAACATCATTCACGGCGGTGAGACGAACTATATCCGCGCCACCGTGAGCCTGTATGTGTCGCTGTACAATATTTTTGTCAGCCTGCTGAGTATCCTGGGCTTCGCCAGCCGCGATTAACTCACCGTGCTGTGAACAAAGCCCCGCTTATGCGGGGCTTTGTTTTTTTGGTAGACTGAGGCGGTTTTTGACTAACGCGTGAATGAATATGTTGAGTTTTGAAGGCAAAGAGATCGAAACCGATAACGACGGTTATCTGAAAGAGAGCAGCCAATGGAGCGAAGCGCTGGCGGAGAAAATTGCGGAAAACGAAGGAATTACCCTCTCCCCGGAACACTGGGAAGTGGTGCGCTTTGTGCGCGAATTCTACCTCGAATTCAACACCTCTCCGGCTATCCGCATGCTGGTCAAAGCCATGGCGAATAAATTTGGCGAAGAGAAAGGCAACAGCCGTTATCTGTATCGCCTGTTTCCGAAAGGCCCGGCTAAACAGGCGACAAAAATTGCCGGCCTGCCAAAGCCGGTAAAATGCATTTAATAGCGAATACTGAAGTCAGCGTATTCCCGGCCGGGTTGATGCGGTTCCGTTAGCACCTTATCAACCCGCGCGCTGCGCGGTCCGCCCGCTTTCAGCCACGCCACCAGCTTCTCTACCCGATCCGCCTCACCGCAGGCCACAACCTCCACGCTGCCATCATCCATGTTACGCGCATACCCCGTCAGTCCGAGCTGAAGGGCTTCGCGCTGGGTGCTGTAGCGGAATCCG
This sequence comes from Enterobacter hormaechei subsp. hoffmannii, assembly GCF_001729745.1. GTDB lineage: Bacteria > Pseudomonadota > Gammaproteobacteria > Enterobacterales > Enterobacteriaceae > Enterobacter > Enterobacter intestinihominis. Next base: position 1,612,023 of record NZ_CP017186.1, on the reverse strand, counting down.
ACGCCCTGTACAAGGCCATGGACCCAGGCAATGGTGCATACATTTGACATCATCCTTCTCCTTATCCGACTGGCGCGTTGCATTTCCTCGCTGAAGTCGGGAAAATGGCGGCCATTTCATTGGAATCGACAGAATAGCAAATTATGAGTGTACGTTTAGTGTTAGCCAAAGGGCGCGAGAAGTCATTACTGCGCCGCCATCCCTGGGTCTTTTCCGGCGCGGTTGCCCGCATGGAAGGTAAAGCCAGCCTCGGTGAAACCATCGATATTGTTGACCATCAGGGGAAATGGTTAGCACGCGGCGCATACTCGCCTGCATCTCAGATCCGCGCGCGCGTCTGGACGTTCGATAAAGAAGAAGCCATCGATATCGACTTCTTTGTCCGTCGTCTGCAACAGGCGCAGCAGTGGCGCGAGTGGCTGGCAAAGCGTGACGGGCTGGACAGCTATCGTCTGATTGCCGGTGAATCCGACGGGCTGCCGGGCGTGACCATTGACCGCTTCGGCAATTTCCTGGTGTTGCAGCTGCTGAGCGCCGGGGCGGAATACCAGCGTGCCGCGCTGATTAGCGCCCTGCAAACCCTGTTCCCGGAATGTGCCATTTACGACCGCAGCGACGTGGCGGTACGTAAAAAAGAGGGCATGGAGCTGACGCAGGGCCCGGTCACCGGCGAACTGCCGCCTGCCCTGCTGCCTATCGAGGAGCACGGCATGAAGCTGCTGGTGGACATCCAGGGCGGCCATAAGACCGGTTATTATCTCGACCAGCGTGACAGCCGTCTGGCAACGCGCCAGTACGTTGCCGATAAGCGCGTGCTGAACTGCTTCTCCTATACCGGTGGCTTTGCGGTCTCTGCCCTGATGGGCGGCTGTGCCCAGGTTGTGAGCGTCGACACCTCACAGGAAGCGCTGGATGTGGCGAAACAGAACGTTGAGCTGAACAAGCTGGATCTGAGCAAAGCGGGGTTTGTGCGCGACGACGTGTTCAAACTGCTGCGTAAATACCGCGACCAGGGCGAGAAATTTGACGTCATCGTGATGGACCCGCCGAAGTTTGTAGAAAATAAAAGCCAGCTGATGGGCGCCTGCCGTGGCTATAAAGACATCAACATGCTGGCGATCCAGCTGCTGAACCCGGGTGGCGTTCTGCTGACGTTCTCCTGCTCTGGCCTGATGACGACAGATTTATTCCAAAAAATCATCGCCGATGCCGCAATAGATGCGGGTCGTGATGTACAATTTATAGAGCAGTTCCGTCAGGCCGCCGATCACCCGGTGATCGCTACCTACCCGGAAGGGCTGTATCTGAAAGGGTTTGCCTGTCGCGTCATGTAACTTGAAAAGAGAAATATTGCCCGCACATAGTGTGTATGTAATGTTTCCCGGGAGGTGACTATGATTGCCAGCAAATTCGGTATCGGCCAGCAGGTCCGCCACACCTTGCTTGGATATTTGGGTGTGGTCGTGGATATCGACCCGGAGTATTCCCTTGATGAACCGTCAGCAGACGATCTGGCCGTTGACGCAGAGCTTCGCGCCGCGCCCTGGTATCATGTGGTTATGGAGGGCGACGATGGTCAGCCTGTCCATACCTATCTTGCCGAAGCGCAGCTGAGTGGTGAACTACAGGATGAGCATCCGGAACAACCCACTATGGACGAGCTTGCTCAGACCATCCGCAAACAGTTACAGGCGCCAAGACTGCGTAACTAAAGGTGTAAAAAAGCCCGTAAAACGGGCTTTTTTTATTTTGCCAGCCCCAGACGGGGAATATCGATTGCCGGACAGCGATCCATCACCACCTTCAGCCCGGCATCACGCGCCAGCACGGCCGCCTGCTCATTAATCACGCCCAGCTGCATCCACAGCGTTTTCGCGCCGATGGCAATCGCCTCCTGCGCCACGCCCCAGGCTGCCTCTGAATTACGAAAAACGTCCACCATATCCACCTTTTCCGGCACGTCCGCGAGCGTCGCATAGCCCTGCTGACCCAGCAGCGTTTTGCCCGCCACCTTCGGCGAGACCGGGATCACGTGATATCCCTGGTCCAGAAGGTATTTCATGACCCGATAGCTTGGGCGATCCGGTTTATCGCTCGCGCCGACCAGCGCGATAGTGCGCGTGGACGTCAGAATCTCGACAATGTCGTTCTCTTTCATGCTGTTCCTCCTGGTTTTTTTCAAAGTGTACGTCAAAGCAGACATCTCAACCACGCATCCCATACAGAAGTATGAGGGCAAAACGGCGAAATATGTCTATATGTTAGTAAACGTGTTTATCGAAAAATTTTGATACATTCTTACCGGGTAGTTTGTCTAAAGGAGTCTGCTATGAAAACCGGCATTGCCTGGGCTGTGGTTGCGTTAATCATGCCGGTTTGTGTTTTCGCAACCACCCTCAGACTCTCAACCGACATTGACCTGCTGGTGCTGGACGGAAAAAAAGTCTCCAGCTCCCTGCTGCGGGGCGCAGACAGCATCGAGCTTGATAATGGCCCGCATCAGGTGGTTTTTCGGGTTGAAAAGACGATTCGCCTCGCCGACAACGAACAGCAGGTGTACATTTCGCCTCCGCTGGTGGTCAGCTTTAATACCCAACGCATCAGCCAGGTCAATTTTCGTCTCCCGCACCTTGAAACAGAAAAAGAGTCACTGGCATTTGATGCCTCACCGCGCATTGAGCTGGTGGACGGGGATTCTATGCCCATCCCGGTAAAGCTGGATATCCTGGCGCTGACAAAAAGGCCAAAAGGAACAGATTACGAAGCGGACACGGAGATCTATAACAGAGCCAGCAGGCGCGCCTCCCTGCCCCAGTTCGCCACCATGATGGCGGATGACAGTACCCTGCTTTCGGGCGTATCGGAGCTGGATGTACTCCCTCCTCAGTCGCAGACTCTTACTGAGCAACGCCTCAAATTCTGGTTCCAGAATGCCGATCCGGACACGCGCGCCCGTTTTCTGCAATGGGCGAAACGACAACCTTCGTCGTAAGCCACATTTTTTCGTCCTTTCTCTTGCAGCATCAGTCAGTTCCCGTCATCGTGTAGCGAGGTAACCTCACGGATAAGATTATGGAACTGACAACACGCACACTTCCGGCGCGCAAGCACATTGCTCTGGTTGCGCACGATCACTGTAAACAAATGCTGCTTAACTGGGTTCGTCGCCATCAGCCTCTTTTACAGCATCATGCCCTTTCTGCCACGGGAACAACCGGCAACCTGATCCACCGCGAAACCGGTCTGGAAGTGAATGCCATGCTGAGCGGCCCGATGGGGGGTGACCAGCAGGTCGGCGCTCAGATTTCGGAAGGTAAAATTGACGTTCTGATATTCTTCTGGGATCCGCTGAACGCGGTTCCGCATGATCCGGACGTTAAGGCGCTGCTGCGTCTGGCGACGGTATGGAACATTCCGGTAGCCACCAATCTTTCAACGGCAGATTTCATCATTGAATCGCCGCAGTTTAACGATCCGGTGGAGATTTTGATCCCGGATTATCAGCGTTATCTTGCGGAGAGACTGAAGTAGTTTTTTGCCCGGTGGCGCAGCGCTTACCGGGCCTACAGAACTTGCCCGGCGCGTTACGGCTTTCTCGCCACCGGCACGTCAATACTTTTCAAAATATCGACAAACACCGACGGCTCCTCTTTGTTGAACAAGAGCCACACGCGATGGCGCGCGCGGGTTATCGCCACGTACAGTAAGCGCCGCTCCTCTGCATCCGGGAAATCTTCCGGAACAGGCAATAGCGCCTCTTCCATCACGGATTCCCGCGCCGGTGCCGGGAAACCGTCGCTCCCCTCTTTCAGCCCCACCACAATTACGTAGTCGGCCTGCTGCCCTTTACTGGCGTGAATGGTCATAAAATCGAGCTGTAGTTTTGGCCAGCGCGTTGCCGCTTTTTCCAGCGCCGTCGGCTTGAGGTGGTGATAACGCGCCAGGACCAGAATCCGTTCATCCGGTTTCGCATAGCCGCTCAGTTTATCCAGCAGCGGTTCCAGCTGATCGTCCGCCAGCAGCGTGACGGCCTTTTTATCCCCCGACGTCAGGCTGTTAAGCGGCTTCGACAGCTGATGCGGGTTCTGCTGAATAAAACGGTTGGCAATTTCACCAATCCGCGAGTTGAAGCGGTAGGTGGTGTCCAGATCGCTGCGATCGCCTTCCCCAAAATAGTGATGGAAGGCCGTCGTGAGGGAAAGTTGCGCCCCGCTGAAGCGGTAGATAGCCTGCCAGTCATCGCCCACGGCAAACAGCGACGTATGTTTATTCTGCGCCCGCAGCGCCGAAAGCAGCGCAGCGCGCTGCGGCGAAATATCCTGAAACTCATCCACCAGAATGTGTTTCCACGGACTGACGAAGCGCCCTTTCTCCAGAATGATAATGGCCTGATGGATTAGCCCGGAAAAATCGACCGCGTTTTCGTCTTTCAGCGCGGTTTTCCACGCTTTCAGCATCGGCGCCATCAGTTTAACCCGCTTAGAAAACACGGCGCGGATCGCTTCCGGTGCGCTTTCTATCATCTCCGCCTGAGAGCCGCCGTGCATGCGCATCAGGCTTACCCACCGGTCGAGACGAGAGCCCAGCCGGCGCGCCAGCTTTTCATCCTGCCAGAAGCTGCCCTCCGGCACCTCCCAGTTGAGTTCCTCTTCAAGCCACTGACGCCAACCTTTCGCCTGCGCCTTTTTTTCACTGCACTGCTGACGCCATGCCTTGATAAACAGCGCCTGGCGAGCCTGAGCATCATTCTCCAGCTTGCTGACAACAGGGACTTTTTTGCTGCCCTGTTGAATAATGTGTAAAGCGAGGGAGTGGAACGTGCGCGCCGAGATATCCTGAGTATGCAAACGCGCCTGAATGCGCTCATCCATCTCCTGCGCCGCCTTGCGACCAAAAGCCAGCAGCAAAATCTGGTCGGCAACTGCCTCGCCCGTTGTCAGAAGCCAGCCCGCGCGCGCCACCAGCACCGACGTTTTGCCGCTCCCTGCGCCTGCCAGCACCAGTAAAGAGTGCTCGCCATTCACCACTGCGCGCGCCTGGGCAGGATTGAGAGGCGATGATTCCACCGTACTGAAGAAATCGGCATATTGCGTAAGCATCACCTCAGTCCAGGCCTGGTTATGCGCCAGACGGCTTTTCTCGATATCGCTAAGCCAGGCCTGACACTTCCGCCACGCATCGCGACAGTTATCAAATTCCTCAAGCCGCGCCACCGGTAAAGGCAATGCCGTCAGCGCCTGGGTGATTTTTTGCTGAAGCCCGGCGGTTTGCTGGCGCGTCAGCCACTTCTGCTGCGTATTGCTTAGCGCGATATCGTCCAGCACCTGATGCAGCACCTGTGCGGCAATCACGCTCATCTCCTGGCTCCACTGGTGCCAGCGCATGTTCAGATGATGGTGGAAGCGTTGGGTTTCCGCCCACTCGGTCCCGTGGAGTCGCACCACTTTCTCTGCCGGCAGAACGAACTCCAGCTCCCCCCATACCAGCCCTCGTTTACAGTGAATGGCCAGTAGCTGATTAAACGGAATAAGGTATTCGTGGCGTTCACCGGAGACTTTCACTCCCGCATTAAGAAGCACAACCTTGTCGTAAGGGTGCTGCGCCAGGCGTTTGCCCATTGAAGTTGCTTTCAGTTCCATATCCTGCCGGATCCACGAGGTCATAATTTGTCAGACAGTTTAACTGCCAGTTTTAAGGTGCTCCAGCCCAAAAAAACGTTACAATCACCGGGCGTTAATCATATCGAAGGAAATGAGGGTTTATGCGTACCGTTCTGAATGTGTTGAATTTTGTCCTTGGCGGTTTTGCCACCACCCTTTCCTGGCTTTTTGCCACCCTGGTGAGCATCGTGCTTATCTTCACCCTTCCGCTGACGCGCTCCTGCTGGGAAATCACCAAACTGTCCCTCGTTCCTTATGGAAATGAAGCCGTGCACGTGGATGAACTGGAGCCGGAAAGAAAAAATGCCCTGATGAATACCGGCGGCACGCTGCTGAATATTTTATGGCTAATCTTCTTTGGCTGGTGGCTGTGTCTGATGCATATCTTCGCCGGTATCGCCCAGTGCATTACGATTATTGGCATTCCGGTTGGCCTCGCTAATTTCAAAATTGCCACCATCGCCCTGTGGCCGGTAGGACGCCGAGTGGTTCCGGTCGAAGTGGCGCAAGCCGCGCGTGAAGCCAATGCCCGTCGTCGTTTTCAGTAATAAGGACTGGCCGCTCTCATGCTAAGCCCCCTGCTTCGTCGCTATACATGGAACAGTAACTGGCTGTATAACGTCAGGATATTTATCGCCCTCTGCGGCACCGTCGCTCTGCCGTGGTGGCTGAATGATGTGAAACTCACCATCCCCCTCACGCTTGGGGTGGTGGCCGGCGCGCTGGCAGATCTCGACGACCGCCTGGCCGGTCGTTTGCGTAATCTGGTCATCACGCTGGTCTGCTTCTTTATTGCTTCCGCCTCCGTTGAGCTGCTTTTCCCGTGGCCCTGGCTGTTTGCCTTAGGGCTGACGGTGTCCACCAGCGGCTTCATTTTGCTCGGCGGCCTCGGGCAACGCTACGCCACTATCGCGTTTGGCGCCCTGCTGATTGCCATTTACACCATGCTGGGCGTCTCTCTTTACGATCAGTGGTATCAGCAACCGGTCCTGCTGCTATTGGGCGCTATCTGGTATAACCTGCTGACCTTAACCGGGCATCTTATTTTTCCGGTTCGTGCCTTACAGGACAACATTGCCCGCAGTTACGAACAGCTGGCCCACTATCTGGAGCTGAAATCCCGGCTGTTTGATCCGGATATCGAAGAGGACAGCCAGGCGCCCCTGTACGATCTGGCGCTGGCAAATGGCCAACTGGTCGCCACGCTGAATCAGACCAAAGCGTCTCTGCTCACCCGTCTGCGCGGCGATCGCGGTCAGCGCGGTACCCGGCGCACCCTGCACTACTACTTTGTTGCCCAGGATATTCACGAGCGCGCCAGCTCCTCGCATGTGCAATACGCTGACCTGCGCGAGAAATTCCGCTACAGCGACGTGATGTTCCGTTTCCAGCGTCTGCTGTCGATGCAGTCTCAGGCCTGCCAGCAACTTGCGCGCTCAATACTGCTGCGCACGCCCTATCAGCACGATCCTCGCTTTGAACGCGCATTCAGCCACCTGGATGCGGCGCTCGATCGCGTTCAGGCCAGTGGAACTTCGCCGGAACAGTTCAAAGCCCTGGGATTCCTGCTCAACAACCTGAGAGCCATCGATGCTCAGCTCGCCACCATTGAGTCTGAACAGGCGATGGCGATGCCGGGCAATGACGCTGACAACCAGCTTGCCGACGACAGTCTCAACGGTTTCAGCGATATATGGCTGCGCCTGAGCCGGCATTTTACGCCGGATTCCGCACTCTTTCGCCATGCGGTGAGGATGTCGCTGGTGCTGTGCGTGGGCTATGCGTTTATCCAGATAACAGGGTTGCATCACGGATACTGGATCCTGCTGACCAGCCTGTTCGTCTGCCAGCCGAACTATAACGCTACCCGCCATCGACTCGCGCTGCGTATTGTCGGGACGTTAGTCGGGGTCGCCATCGGGCTGCCGGTGCTCTATTTTGTGCCTTCAGTAGAAGGGCAACTGATCCTGATTGTGATTACCGGGGTACTGTTCTTCGCCTTCCGCAATGTGCAGTATGCCCACGCCACGATGTTCATCACGCTGCTGGTTCTGCTCTGCTTCAATCTGCTGGGTGAAGGCTTTGAAGTGGCCCTCCCCCGTGTGATCGACACGCTTATCGGCTGCGCCATCGCCTGGGCGGCGGTGAGCTTTATCTGGCCGGACTGGCGTTTCCGAAATTTACCGCGCGTGTCCGACAGAGCAATGAACGCCAACTGCCGCTATCTGGACGCTATTCTTGAGCAGTACCATCAAGGTCGCGATAACCGTCTGGCCTATCGGATTGCCCGTCGCGATGCGCATAACACTGACGCAGAGCTGGCTTCCGTTGTCTCGAATATGTCAACTGAGCCGCGCGCCACGGCAGAAATCCGGGAGACAGCCTTCCGCCTGCTGTGTCTGAACCACACGTTCACCAGCTATATCTCTACCCTTGGCGCCCACCGAGAGAAACTGAAGAATCCGGGCATCCTGGCACTGCTGGACGATGCCGTTTGCTACGTTGATGATGCGCTTCATCATCAACCTGCGGATGAGCCACGGGTTCACCAGGCACTGGATGAACTGGTGCAACGTATCGCACACCTTGATCCAGGCACCGACAACAAAGCTCCGCTGGTCCTTCAGCAAATTGGCCTGCTTATCGCTTTGCTGCCGGAAATTTGTCGGCTGCGACAGCAGATCGCTACCTGGCGGAATGATGGCCCTGCGACTCAGGCAGCGCATTAAACCACTCCGTAAGCTCCCGGCGAATATCCGCCGGGAGTGCCGCTTCATGTAACCCTTCAATCGCGCCTTCAAGCGCGAACAATACCCGGATACTCAGCGCTTTATTCTTAGAGCGCATTTTCAGCCAGCTCGTCTTCGCCCCCAACTGTCGTAGCGTCTCTTCATTGGTAATGCCCGCCTCCATAAGCAGGACCTCAATCTGAAAGGTCAGGTTCGGCAGATCTTTAAGCCGGTTACGCTGATGGCGCTGGTAGCGCTCTTTCCTGGCGGCATCGAGCGCAAACGAGGAGAGCTGAAGCAGTTTTTCCCTGTTTTGCCACAGACCTTCATCCACACGGTAGTAATTAAGCAGCACAGGACGTCCTCGTTTCATCAGGGTCAGAAAAGAGGACGCGTTTTTTACACAGTATTTTGCACTTTGCTCACAGGCGCGAAGGTAAAGCTCACCGTCAGACACCATCGCGAACACCGCTTCATCCACGGCCAGGGTATAACCGCCAAACAGGGCGCGATGATGAATTTCGCCCAGCGGAGAGAGGTATTCTTGAGATTGATAAATCCGATCATAAGATATCTTTTTCATGATAATTCCATTAAAAATCATACAGTAACCACGATATTTCTTACTAACGGATCCGTTAGCAGGAAAATAGGCAACTTATTGCCGTTGGGCAAGATGATTTTTTCAGGTTCACCAGGAATGGATGAAATTTGCGAGTCGCTTTCCGAAAATGAGGTTGATCTTTATGCATACAGGGGTTACTGTATATCCATACAGTAACTACAGGGCTGGAATGAATATGTACACTTCAGGCTATGCAAATCACTTAACACCTTCTACTTCTGCCGCTGGCAATGCTGCGCAGAATTCTATCGGGCGTGAATCGACAGGGCTTATCAGTGAAGTGGTTTACCGTGAAGACCAGCCGCTGTTGACACAACTCTTACTCCTGCCGCTTTTGCAGCAGCTCGGGCAACAGTCTCGCTGGCAGCTCTGGCTGACGCCACAGCAAAAATTAAGTCGCGAATGGGTTCAGTCGGCTGGGCTGCCGTTAGCGAAGGTGATGCAGATTAATCAACTCTCCCCTTGCGATACGGTCGAGTCGATGGTCCGGGCATTACGTACCGGGAACTATAGCGTCGTGATTGGGTGGTTGCCTGAGGATCTGTCGCAAGAGGAACATTTGCGTCTGACTGAAGCGGCTGAAGAAGGTAACGCGATGGGTTTCATCATGCGGCCAGTTCGTGGAGATTCCTATCGCAGAGGACAACATCCCGGGCTAAAAATTCACTCAAATGTGTACCATTGAGTCATTTTAAGAGTTTTCCTGGAATTTTTTTCGACCGCAGTATGCAAAAAAAGTTCAACGCGCCAAAACTGCGGCAAGGCTTGTCTGACGCGGTTCTCGTTAATTTTACTGCACAAAATTCGTTCAAAAATTGTTAAATATTAGGTATACGGAACTTTTTTTTTCATATGCCTGACGGACTTCACACTTGTAAGTTTTCAGCTACGTTGTAGACTTTACATCGCCAGGGGTGCTCGGCCTAAGCCGAAGATATCGGTAGGTTTATATTTGACCACGCCCCCCGGTGAAGGATTTAACCGTGATTCCTCCGATGGAGATATTCATGGCAAATTTTGGATGATAACGAGGCGCAAAAAATGAAAAAGACAGCTATCGCGATTGCAGTGGCACTGGCTGGCTTCGCTACCGTAGCGCAGGCCGCTCCGAAAGATAATACCTGGTATGCAGGTGGTAAACTGGGCTGGTCTCAGTTCCATGACACCGGTTGGTACAACAGCAGCCTGAACAACGATGGCCCTACTCACGAGAGCCAGCTGGGTGCAGGTGCGTTCGGTGGCTATCAGGTTAACCCGTATGTTGGCTTTGAAATGGGTTACGACTGGTTAGGTCGTATGCCTTACAAAGGCGACAACGTAAATGGCGCTTTCAAAGCTCAAGGCGTACAGCTGACCGCTAAACTGGGTTACCCAGTAACTGACGATCTGGACGTGTACACCCGTCTGGGCGGCATGGTATGGCGTGCAGACTCCAGCAACAGCATCGCTGGTGACGACCACGACACTGGTGTTTCCCCAGTATTCGCTGGTGGCGTTGAGTGGGCAATGACCCGTGACATCGCTACCCGTCTGGAATACCAGTGGGTTAACAACATCGGTGACGGTGCTACCGTTGGTGTTCGTCCAGACAACGGCATGCTGAGCGTTGGTGTTTCTTACCGTTTCGGTCAGCAGGAAGATGCGCCAGTCGTAGCGCCAGCTCCGGCTCCAGCGCCAGAAGTACAGACCAAGCACTTCACTCTGAAGTCTGACGTTCTGTTCAACTTCAACAAAGCTACCCTGAAACCAGAAGGTCAGCAGGCACTGGATCAGCTGTACACCCAGCTGAGCAACCTGGATCCTAAAGACGGTTCTGTAGTGGTTCTGGGCTTCACCGACCGTATCGGTTCTGACGCTTACAACCAGGGTCTGTCTGAGAAACGTGCTCAGTCTGTAGTTGATTACCTGGTATCTAAAGGTATCCCAGCTAACAAGATCTCCCCACGTGGTATGGGCGAATCTAACCCAGTTACCGGTTCTACCTGTGACAACGTGAAACCACGCGCTGCACTGATCGACTGCCTGGCACCAGATCGTCGCGTAGAGATCGAAGTTAAAGGTATCAAAGACGTTGTAACTCAGCCTGCGGCATAAGTTATCGTCTTATAAAAAAACCCCGCCATGCGGGGTTTTTTATTATCTGAAGAAAATTAAAAAGCTTATTTTTTACCTAACAGTGCCTGAAGATCGTTTTTCAACGTCGACATCTGGCTGGCATACTTCTCTTTGTGCTCGGCATCTTCAATCAGCTGCACCACCGTTTCCGACAGGGTTTTCCCGCGCCGTTGCGCAAGCCCGGCCAGACGCTGCCAGACCATGAATTCCAGGTCGATGGATTTCTTACGGGTGTGCTGATGCTCGGCATTGAAATGCCGTTTACGACGAGCTCGGATAGTTTGCTTCATCCGGTTTAACAAGGCCGGATTAATGTGTTTCTCGATCCAGCCGTTGACCTGTACCGGTTCGTTTTCGAGGGTCAGCAACATATCCACAGCTTCTTGTGCCGCGCTGGCTTCGATGTAGCAGGTGATCAGCTCCCCTTCACGGTGCTTTTTGACCAGGTACTTCCATTTCCAGCCGCTTTCGAGGTTTTCCAGTTGTTGATATTTCATTGCGATCTCAGTGTTACCGTGTAACTCTGTTCAGAATATCAGTTTTTTGGCAATCTGCTGAAAAGAAATCATATCCTGTGAAACGTCGCAGGCGATCCGCATGACGAAAACCCGAATCCTGATTGGGCAGAGTGCGCCGCTTACGGTATACTCCACGGTTTTACTTCTGACTAAAAAACATCAACTTTGACCATTACGAAACTTGCATGGCGTGACCTGGTTCCGGATACCGAGAGCTATCAGGAGCTGTTTGCACAGCCAGACCTCACAAAAGAACACAAATTCATACTTAGCGAGACACAACCGCGTTTGCATTACGCGCTGGAGCAGATGTCATCCCCATGGGCTACATCTCCTTTCATGCTGCTCAAAGCCCCGGAAGAAGCCGAGTATCTGACGCTTCTCGGTGATGCCATGCGCCAGTTGCAGCCAAAAACGAATGCCGTTTTTGGTGGTCAGTATCATATTGCCGGTCGCGACGTGACATTCGAACCTGCCACGCAGGCAGATGGATTGTTCGCTGCAAAAGGCGAGGTGATCACCGCCAACTGGGTGGAAGCAGAACAGTTGTTCGGCTGCCTTCGTCAGTTCAATGGCGATGTTTCACTGCAACCCGGGCTGGTACACCGCGCGAATGGCGGCGTATTGCTCATCTCCCTTCGCACACTGCTTGCGCAGCCGCTGCTGTGGATGCGCCTGAAAACGGTGGTGACGCAGCAACGTTTTGACTGGGTAGGCTTCGACGAGTCACGTCCTCTGCCTGTTTCCATTCCGTCTATGCCGCTGTCGCTGACCGTCGTGCTGACGGGTGACCGTGAATCCCTGGCTGACTTCCAGGAAATGGAGCCAGAACTCGCGGAGCAGGCGGTTTACAGCGAATTTGAAGACAATATTCAGATTGCAGATGCCGATGACATGGCGCAGTGGTGTCAGTGGGTTATGGCCGTGGCGGAACGTTTCGCGCTGCCCTCACCTGCCGAGGATGCGTGGCCGGGCTTAATCCGCGAGGCCGTACGCTACACCGGCGATCAGGAAACCCTGCCGCTCTGTCCGCTCTGGATCGGCAAACAACTGCGTGAAGTGGGCGTTATCAGCGGCAACGGTACGTTCAACGGTGAGCAACTGTGCCAGATGCTGGCCCAGCGTGAATGGCGCGAAGGCTATCTTGCTGACCGTATGCAGGATGAAATTCTGCTTGAACAGATTCTGGTGGAGACCGAAGGCGAACGTATCGGGCAAATCAATGCCTTGTCCGTCATCGAGTTCCCCGGGCACCCACGCGCCTTTGGTGAGCCTTCCCGTATCAGCTGTGTCGTACACATTGGTGACGGCGAATTTACCGATATCGAACGCAAGGCCGAACTGGGCGGAAACATTCATGCCAAAGGCATGATGATCATGCAGGCATTCCTGATGTCTGAACTTCAGCTCGAGCAGCAGATCCCCTTCTCTGCCTCGTTGACCTTTGAGCAGTCCTACAGTGAAGTCGACGGCGACAGCGCCTCAATGGCAGAGCTGTGCGCCGTGATCAGCGCGCTTGCAGACGTGCCGATTAACCAGAATATTGCGATTACCGGGTCCGTGGATCAGTTTGGCCGTGCCCAACCGGTGGGCGGACTGAATGAGAAAATCGAAGGCTTCTTCGCAATCTGCCAGCAGCGCGGTTTAAACGGCAAACAGGGCGTGATTATTCCGGCACCTAACGCTCGCCATTTGAGCCTGAGCCAGGCGATTCTGGATGCGGTAGAGCAGGAACAATTCACCGTCTGGGCCATCGAAGGGGTTGAGGATGCACTACCCTTACTGACAAACCTGGTCTGGGACGGCGAAGGCCAGACAACCCTGATGCAGACCATTCAGGAACGTATAGCTCAGGCGACACAGCAGGATGCTCGTCATCGTTATCCGTGGCCGTTACGCTGGTTAAGTTGGTTTAGTGCGAACTGATCGGACTTGTTCAGCGTACACGTGTTAGCTATCCTGCGTCCTTCACTAAAATAAGGCTTACTGAGAACATGGTAGATAAACGCGAATCCTATACTAAAGAAGACCTTCTTGCCTCTGGTCGCGGTGAACTGTTTGGCGCGAAAGGCCCGCAGTTACCAGCCCCAAATATGCTGATGATGGACCGTGTCGTGAAAATGACCGAAACCGGCGGCAACTTTGATAAGGGTTACGTAGAAGCAGAACTCGATATCAACCCGGACCTGTGGTTCTTCGGTTGCCACTTTATTGGCGATCCGGTAATGCCTGGCTGCCTGGGCCTCGATGCCATGTGGCAGCTGGTTGGCTTCTATCTGGGCTGGCTTGGCGGTGAAGGCAAAGGCCGTGCGCTGGGCGTAGGCGAAGTGAAATTCACCGGTCAGGTTCTGCCTACCGCGAAGAAAGTCACCTACCGTATCCATTTCAAACGCATCGTTAACCGCCGTCTGATTATGGGCCTGGCGGACGGTGAAGTGTTGGTTGATGGTCGTCTGATCTATACCGCGAACGACCTGAAAGTGGGTCTGTTCCAGGATACCTCCGCTTTCTGATAACGGCTTTTAGCCCCTTCCAGAAAGGCGAAACCTCCGCATTGCGGAGGTTTCTTTTTAAAGAGACGGTATCAAGCAAGTACTGCCCTGTCTCCGATGGCTTCTCGCCAGCCCCCTAGCCATTGGGACCTTTGATTCAGGGCCTGATAGGGACACATTTCTTTAGAACGTCCGGCGATGCCAGCCTGATAACCACGTTGATGAGCCCTTTCCAGGCGATCTCGTTTCTGTCTCTTCATGCCTCGTTTCCCTCATTCTTTTGTCTGGTGGAAAGAAAACAGTGGTTGCAATATGTGCAAGCACAGTTAACGAATACCCCGAATCTGCGTCAGCGTCAACGTTCAAAATTCATACGGGTGTCATATTTGTGAGCTACATGGAAGATCGTTTGTACAAAAAGTGTGATGCGGGACAAGTAACAACCTGAACGTAAAACGAAAAAAAAGCCGCAATCAGCAAGAAGCTGAGTGCGGCTTTCGTCGATGAATTTTACTTATGGCAGGCGGGAAATCTCTCTTGCTATAGTAGCCGACTCCTGTGCCCATCCCTGCGCAAGTACTTTCACCATTTCGTCATAGCCATCTTTCTGCTGCTTGAGTTCAAGATGGAAAGGACGCTTAATCAGCTGACCCTGGTGATTCAGCAGCCACTCCCCGCTGATAACAACGGCACCATCATAGCGGCCATGGAATCCCGTCACGTTAACATTCAGAGTGTCCTGATCGCTTCCCAGAGGCTGCGAGGCAACGACCCAACCGGGGAGCTGGCTGCTCAGATTCGCCACCAGCGTATTGCGTAGCTGCTGATCCAGCGGGCTGGCCCACAGGTTATTGTTGGCGATTACATACTGCACATCGCTGGTCTGGTAGACCACCCCGTTGCCCGCCAGGTAATCTGGCACGGCAACCTGCTCAACCCAAAGCAGACGGCTGCCCTGCGAGGCGCTGCTCTGCGCCCCCGACTGCGCGCTTAACGGCAGCTGGTAGTAGCTTTTGTTATCGCTTCCAGAGCTACAGGCCGTTAATACCAGTGCGCCTGCGATGATTAGCCATTTTTTCATTGTTTCGCCCTCTTAGGCTCAGGATCCTTTTTATCTTTCGCTTCAAACACCAGCGCGTTGCTCTTTTCATTGAGCGTTTTCAGAACGGGCTGTAGCTCGCGTAAAACCTGATCAAGACGTTGCATATCCGCCACCATCTTGTTGTAGGCCGCTGAGCCCGGCTGGAAGCCCTGCATACTGCGATTCAGTTCACGCAACGTTTTCTGCATATCCTGCGGCAGTTGCTGCATGGACTGGTTGGCCGTGATCTTGTTGATATTATCCAGGGTAGTTTGCAGACGTTGCATCGTCGCCTGGCTCTGATGCAGTGATCCCGTCGCAGCCTCAAGCATTGGATTCAGCGGCAGATTGTTGATCTTATCCAGCGTTTCCATCAGACGCTGTTGGATCTGCGCCAGGCCACTGCTGACCGTAGGAATGATTTTGTAGCCGCCAAATTCACGGACTCCCGTCATAGGTGGCGCTTTTGGATAGAAGTCCATATCGACATACAACGCCCCTGTCACCAGGTTGCCGGTTTTCAGCGAGCCACGCAGACCGCGATTCATCAGGTCGCTGATATGCTCCCCAATATCCTGATCCTCACCAATCTGGTTAATTAAACGCTCAGGCTCAATGCGTATCAGCACCGGAATACGATAATCATCATCAAGCATTTGCTTGAGTCCCGGAACAAAGTAAGGCACTTGCCCCACTGTACCCAGACGGATACCGCGGAACTCAACTGGCGCTCCTGGCTGCAAGCCGCGTACAGAGTCCTTAAAGAACATCAGATAATCGATGTGATCGGTATAGAGCGCATCCTGAATGCTTTTTTGATCGTCAAACAGTCTGAAGGCGGTTTTTTCCGCCACCGGTTGTCCCAGATCTATACCTTCCGGCACGTCAAAACTGACGCCCCCACCAAACAGCGTGGTGAGTGAACCCATCTCAACGCGCATCCCCGCAGAGGTGAGATCCACAGCGATCCCACTGTCTTTCCAGAAACGAACGTTACTGGTCACCAGTCGGTCATTAGGCGCATTGATAAATAGCTGATAGCTGATGGTCCGTTTTTGCGGATCGAAGGTGCTCGTTTCAACCGAACCGACACGATACCCACGGAACAGCACCGGATCGCCCGGCGAGAGCTGGCCCGCTTTTTTGCTGTCCAGAATGACGCGGATCCCTTTTGCATCCGGTGGCGCAAGCGGCGGTGAATCCAGCAACTGATAGTTTGCTGGCTGGGCGCCTTTATTGCCGGGCTGGAGTTCAATGTAAGCCCCTGACAATAGCGTCCCTAAGCCGCTGATCCCTTCTCTTCCGACCTGCGGTTTCACCACCCAAAAAACGGAATCTTCATGGAGCAGTTTTTCCATGCCAGCATTCAGGCGGGCCTTAATTTCAACATGGGTTAAATCATCCGTCAGGGTCGCGCTTTCCACGACACCCACATCCACGCTGCGGCTCTTGATGGTGGTTTTTCCGCCCTCAATTCCCTCTGCATTGGTGGTAATTAGCGTGACTTCCGGTCCCTGATGGCTGTAATGATAAAACAGGATCCATGCACCGATCAGCGCGGTCACGATGGGGAAAATCCACACCGGCGACCAGTTTCTGACCTTCTGCACTTTAGCCTCTCCACTCTTATTTTCCATGCTCTTACTCTTCCTCATGGCTTGAATCGGGCTCACGATCCCACGATAAACGAGGGTCGAAGGTCATGGCCGCAAACATGGTCATAATGACGACCAAAGCAAACATCAGCGCTCCCATAGCGGGATAAATACTCATCAGCCCACCCATACGCACCAGCGCTGAGAGAACCGCAATCACGAACACGTCAATCATCGACCAACGGCCAACAAATTCCACGACCTCATAAATCAGATGCATGCGCTCACTGTCACGCTTACCGTGCCCTTTTGCATCCCAGCAAAGCCAGGCAATGGCAATCATCTTTAAGGTCGGAACCATAATGCTGGCGAGAAATATGACGCCTGCAACAGGGTATGACCCTTCGCTCCACAGCAAAATCACCCCGGCAAGGATGGTCGAGGGCATTCTGTCGCCGAGCAGATCGGTGATCATGATCGGCAAAATATTGGCGGGCAGATAAAGCATGACAGAGGTCACCAGCAGCGCCATGGTCCATTGCAGGCTATTTTTGCGTCGGACGTGACCTTTTGTTTCACAGCGGGGACACACCTCGACATCCGCGGGCAGCACGGCGGTGCAGCAGGAGCAGGAGCGCAGCCCCTGACGGATACCCGGTACACCCACCTTTACCGTCTGCGAGAGCGTCGGTGCCGGGGCAATATCGTCCCAGGTCCAGCGTCGGTCCACGCACTGGAAAGCGCGCAGTTGCAGCACGCAATACAGACACCACGGAATAAAGCTACTGCCAATCCCCACATCGCCGTAGGCCATCAGCTTCACGAAGCTGACCAGGATACCCGCCAGAAAAATTTCCGCCATCCCCCAGCTTTTCAGCTGGAACAGGATCCGCGCGAGTTTGATTTTAAGGGCGGTGGGCATCCTGACGCGATTGACCAGTAGCAGAATGACGACCAGGCAAAAAGCCGGGACTATCTGCACGAACAGAAGAAAGAAGGTGCCAAGGCTGGCGTAATCTTCCGAGAACATCACGCCTGGAATTTCCAGTAACTCCACCTGGCTTACCATCCCGCCCACTTTCATAGAGATGAAAGGGAAGAGATTGGAGAGCAGTAACATGAACAGGGCTGCCAGCGCGTAAGCCGTAGGACGCTGCCTTGGCGCGTCCCACTCGGTCGTCAGCGTAGCTCCGCAGCGCGGGCAGGCAGCCTTATGTCCGTGACCAAGCTCTGGCAACGCCACGAGCATATCGCATTGCGAGCATAAAATATGCCGATCGGCATGGTGCTGGTCACACATAGATTATCCCTGTTTATGCGCCGTTTTTCAGAGACTCAAGGTACTCCCAGCGCTCAAATGCCTCTTCCAGCGCCTGCTCGGCCTGGGAGAGTTCAGCCAATACTTTCTGAGTATAGTCGTGAGGCTGCGTAAAGAATGACGCATCAGCGACCTGAATTTGCAGTGCTTCCAGTGCCGCTTCCAGCTCTTCCAGACGCTGCGGCAGTCCTTCCAGCTCGCGCTGCAAGTTATAGCTCATTTTAGCAGGAGACTTTTTGACAGTTTCTGCTTTCACAACAACAGGTTCAGCGACATTTTTGGTCTTCGCCTGTTTTTGCGCCAGCGACTGCGATTGCTGTCCACGCGCGTCATGATAGCCGCCCACATATTGACCGATACGTCCTTCGCCTTCGAAGATCCAGCACTCGGTCACGGTGTTATCGACAAATTGACGATCGTGGCTGACCAGCATCACGGTTCCCTGATAGCCATCAATCAACTCTTCCAGCAGTTCCAGCGTTTCGACATCCAGATCGTTCGTCGGTTCATCGAGAATCAGTAAGTTACTGGGTTTCAGGAACAGGCGCGCCAGTAAAAGACGGTTACGCTCACCGCCGGACAGCGCGCGCACAGGCGTCAGGGCGCGTTTTGGGTGGAACAGGAAGTCCTGAAGGTAGCCCAGCACGTGACGCGGCTTGCCGTTAACCATTACCTCCTGTTTGCCCTCAGCGAGGTTGTCCATCACCGTACGGTCCGGATCCAGCTCTGCGCGATGCTGGTCAAAGTACGCTACTTCCAGCTTGGTACCACAGTGAATACGACCGCTGTCTGCCTGCAACTGGCCCAGCATCAGTTTCAGCAGCGTGGTTTTACCGCAGCCGTTTGGACCAATAAGCGCAATTTTGTCGCCGCGCTGAACCTGAGCGGAGAAATCGTTTACCAGCACTTTGCCGTCAACCGAATAATTCACGTTCTCCATTTCGAAGACAATCTTGCCCGAGCGGGACGCCTCTTCAACCTGCATTTTGGCGCTCCCCATGACTTCACGGCGTTCGCTACGTTCGCGGCGCATCGCCTTCAGGGCGCGAACGCGGCCTTCGTTACGGGTACGACGGGCTTTGATGCCCTGACGGATCCAGACCTCTTCCTGTGCCAGCTTGCGGTCGAACTCGGCGTTTTGCAGCTCTTCGACGCGCAGGTTCTCTTCTTTCTCCAGTAGATAGGTATCGTAATCGCCCGGATAGGTCACCAGCTTGCCGCGGTCGAGGTCGACTATGCGCGTGGCCATGTTGCGGATGAACGAACGGTCGTGGGAGATGAAGATAATGGTGCCATTGAAAGTTTTCAGGAACCCTTCCAGCCAGTCAATCGCTTCGATATCCAGGTGGTTCGTTGGTTCGTCCAGCAGCAGTACCCTGGGCCCGCTCACCAGGGCACGGCCCAGCGCTGCTTTACGCAGCCAGCCGCCGGAGAGCGCCGACAGCTCCATATCCGCTTCCAGGCCAAGCTGAGCCAGCACTTCGTTAATGCGGTTTTCCAGCTGCCACAGGCCGTGGTGATCAAGCATCTCCTGCACTTTTGCCAGCTCGTTGAGATTTTTGTCGCTCGGGTCGGTCATGACCAGATGCGAAATCTCGTGGTAGCGCTTGAGGTATTCCGCCTGCTCTGAAATTCCTTCGGCAACAAAATCGTACACGCTGCCGGTAACGTTACGCGGCGGATCCTGTTGCAGACGAGAGACGACCAGATCCTGCTCGTAAACAATACGGCCGTCGTCCAGCCCCTGCTCACGGTTGAGGATTTTCATCAGCGTCGATTTACCTGCGCCGTTACGGCCGACCAGACAGACGCGCTCGTTATCTTCGATATGCAGCTCTGCATTATCGAGAAGCGGTGAGTCGCTGAAAGAGAGCCACGCGCCGTGCATACTAATTAAAGACATTTATTTTTTCCTTTCAGACCGCGGAGATCAGCCAGCAGTTGTGGATTTGACGGTTACGGGCAAAGTCCTGAGACAGCGTTTTTTGGCTGATTTCTTGTGCTTTAAGTCCCAGTTCGGCCAGGCCGTCGTGATCCATGCGGAATCCGCGCTTGTTATTCGAGAACATAATGGTGCCGCCTTTACGCAGCAGACGCTTCAGGTCGGTCATCAGGCGCAGGTGATCGCGTTGAACGTCAAAGCTATCCTCCATACGCTTGGAGTTAGAGAAGGTCGGCGGATCGATAAAGATAAGGTCAAACTGCTCATCGGTATCGCGCAGCCAGCCCAGCACGTCGGCCTGTAACAGGCGATGCTGACGACCGGTTAAGCCGTTAAGACGCAGGTTGCGCTCTG
Organism: Enterobacter hormaechei subsp. hoffmannii; assembly: GCF_001729745.1. GTDB lineage: Bacteria > Pseudomonadota > Gammaproteobacteria > Enterobacterales > Enterobacteriaceae > Enterobacter > Enterobacter intestinihominis. The sequence goes on along the minus strand of NZ_CP017186.1, from coordinate 1,591,594 downwards.
CCCACTCCAGATAAGTACGGGACATATCGACCGTGGTGGTGCTACGCGCCCCGCCAAGCCCTGCATGAACGCTGGCGCTGCCGGTATAGGAGAACAGGTTCAGGAAGTCTTTGCCCTTACTCATCTGTCCCAGCATGCGGCGGGCGATGCGGTGATCGAGGAACAGACCGGTATCAAGGTAATCGGTCAGGTTAACCCACAGGCGCGCGTTATATTCGCCCACTTCGATGAAGTCGCCCTTCTCGCCCATCTTCTGATACTGGTTTTTGCCTTTCTGACGCTCACGGGTTTTCAGCACCAGCTTGTTTGGCGAAATGCCGAGTACGGCGATGGTGGCCGCAATCACATCCAGCATACGCTGACGCGCTTTTTGCGCATCAATGGTTTTCGGCGGGGCGTATTCCTGAACCACCACCCAGTCTGCATAGCGGTCAACCGCCACGTTGTATTCCGGCAGGTCAGCGTCGTAAAGGCGATAACATTCGATGCCTTCCTGCTTCGCCCACTTCTCAAATTTCTTCAGGTTTTTGCGCAGACGGTTGGCATAATCTTCCGCCACGCCAGACGGTTTGCTGTCCGCTGCTATCTCTGCCAGATGGTAGTTTTTCTGCACGCAGTCCAGCGGGCCGTTTTTCGCCTTGAACTGGCGATCGGCACGTAATTGCAGGCAGCTCAGCAGCTCCGGCGAGGCGCTAAACAGGGAGAGGTTCCAGCCGCCGAAATGCGCTTTCATGTTGCGGCCCAGCAGGCTGTGTAGCGCAATCAGCGCTGGCTCGCTGCCAAGACGCTCACCATACGGCGGGTTGCTGATCACCGTACCGTACGGGCCTTTTGGCAGCGGATTGGTCAGGTTCGCCACATCTTTGACGTCGAAGGTCATCAACTCACCGATACCGGCACGACGGGCGTTGCTGCGCGCGCGTTCAATCACCCGTGGGTCGTTGTCCGAACCGTAAAAGTGAGAGGTGTACTCCGCCAGCCCTTTACGGGCACGGGTCTGCGCGTCGTCTTTGACCTCTTTCCAGAGGGCTTCATCGTGCTGCGCCCAGCCTTTGAAGCCCCACTGTCCACGATGCAGCCCTGGCGCGCGGTCGGTGGCCAGCATCGCGGCTTCAATCAGCAGCGTACCGGAACCGCACATTGGATCGAGCAGCGGCGTACCCGGCTGCCAGCCGGAGCGCATCACGATAGCGGCGGCCAGTGTCTCTTTGATTGGGGCCATGCCGGTGCGATCGCGATAGCCGCGCAGATGCAGGCCTGCGCCGCTCAGATCCAGGGAAATACTGGCAGTGTCGCCGTTCAGCCAGACGTTGATACGCAGATCCGGGTTTTCACGATCAACGTTCGGACGTTCTCTATTACGACGCGTGAAGCAGTCCACAATGGCGTCTTTGACGCGCAGGGCACCGTACTGGCTGTTGCGGATCTCATCGTTGACGCCGTTGAAATGCACCGCAAAGGTGGCGTCCGGGGTGAAGATCTCTGTCCAGTCGATCATCTGTACACCGGTGTAGAGATCAAGATCGCTGTAGACCTTGCACTCTTTCATCGGCAGCATGATGCGCGACGCCAGACGGCTCCACATCAGGCTCTGGTAAATAAGCCGCGTGTCGCCCTCAAAATGGACACCACCCTGAACCACCTGGCACTCTTTCGCGCCCAGGGTTTCCAGTTCAGTTTTTAACAGCTCTTCCAGCCCACGGGCCGTACTGGCAAACAGAGAATTCATATCGTCACTTTTACTCATAGAAAATTGTCGCGCATTATAGCTAATATGGCGTGTATGTCATAAAGTTGAAGGCTTATTTTATTTAGCGGGAGTGTGCAGTGGCGACGTTATCCAGGCTTTTTATTCATCCGGTGAAATCCATGCGCGTTATCGGCGTGACGCACGCGCTGGCCGATATGAGCGGATTCGCCTTCGATCGTATTTTTATGATCACCGAGCCTGACGGTACGTTCATCACCGCACGTCAGTTCCCGCAGATGGTTCGCTTTACGCCTTCCCCGCTTCATGACGGATTGCATTTGACCGCGCCAGACGGTTCAAGCGTCGTGATCCGCTTTGCTGATTTTGCGCCGGTTGATGCGCCAACGGAAGTGTGGGGCAATCATTTTACCGCGCGTATCGCGCCGGATAACATTAACCAGTGGCTGAGCGGCTTTTTCTCACGTGACGTTCAGCTGCGCTGGGTTGGGCCTGCGCTGACTCGTCGCGTGAAACGCCACGACGCGGTTCCCCTCTCCTTTGCGGATGGTTTTCCCTTCCTGCTGACCAGCGAGGCCTCGCTGCGTGATTTACAAACCCGTTGCAAAGCCAGCGTGCAGATGGAACAGTTTCGCCCGAATCTGGTGGTGACCGGAGCGGATGCCTGGGATGAAGATACCTGGAAAGTGATCCGCATCGGCAGCGTTATCTTTGATGTCGTGAAGCCGTGCAGCCGCTGTATTTTTACCACCGTCAGCCCGGAGAAAGGCCAAAAACACCCTTCCGGCGAACCGCTGAAAACCTTGCAATCATTTCGTACCGCGCAGGATAACGGTGATGTCGACTTCGGCCAGAACCTGATCCCCCGCTCCAGCGGCGTAATCCGCGTGGGCGACGAGGTCGAAATTCTTACCCGCGGGCCTGCAAGAGTGTACGGCGCAGGCCAGGAAGAAGAAATGGTTGACGTTGTCACCAACGTCGCTTCCGCGGTGGATATTCACTGGGAAGGCAAAGTTATTCGTGGTAACAATCAGCAGGTGCTACTGGAACAGCTGGAGCAGGCGGGTATCCGCGTACCTTATTCCTGTCGCGCGGGGATTTGCGGATGCTGTCGCATTAAACTGGTCGATGGTGAAGTGAGTGCCCTGAAGAAATCTGCGATTGGCAGTGACGGCACGATCCTGTGCTGTAGCTGTGTACCGAAAACATCCGTACAGCTGGAAGCTTAAACCGCCTGTTCGAGGCTGAAGGAATCGACGCGCAGCTGAGGCTTCAGCCTGTCATTCATCACTTTGATGGCATCACCTAACTGCATGACTCGCCCGGCAATGGTCACGCCGGGTTGGGCCAGCAAACAGAGCGCAGCGTTTTCACCGGGTTCAACCACCAGCAAATTCACCTCTTCTTCGGTATCGCTCAGATTGACGCTGGCCGCATCGCCGATAGCCGGGGTCCAGCTCATACCGTGCGCGAGGAAATGCCAGCTTTTCGGCATTTGTGGTTTCAGGAAACGGATCGCCACCAGCGCATTTAGTACCAGTTCAGCGCGCTGTTCTTTGGAGAGATTGAAGTCGCGGCATTTTTCTTCAAAAGAGAAATAGAGTGCAGCGTCGTCAACGCAAAAGCCTGAGGGAGCAAACGCGTCTGGCGTTAACATTCGGCGCGCAAAACGAGAGCGAAACAACATGCCATTGGCTAAGTCGAGCATCATACGGTCATGCTCGTCACAAAAATACCAGCGCCAGTTATCGTCAGGTTTAATTCGCATGTTTCTCTCCCGTCCCCAAAACGTCCTGTACTAAAAATGTCCTGTTTGCCGCTTCGCTTATAACACTAGTAATAAAAGACTATAATGTCTAAATAAGCAACAATGACGGAATATAAAACAACCAGGGCTGGAAATAAAGCCCTGGTTGTCTGATTAAGAGAAAAGATTAGATATGCGTGACAATTTCTTTAATCAATGGCGGCCCTTTAAAAATAAAGCCGGAATAAATTTGCACCAGTGAAGCCCCTGCCGCCATCTTCTCACGTGCAGCGATGACGGAGTCAATGCCACCCACGCCAATAATCGGCAGCTGGCCTTTTAATTCCGCGGAGAGTGCGCGAATAATTTCGGTGCTTTTTAATTGTACCGGACGGCCACTTAATCCACCCGCTTCGTCACAGTTTTTCATTCCCTGGACGAGGGAGCGATCGAGCGTTGTATTGGTCGCAATCACACCATCAATATTATGGCGAACTAAACTGTCGGCAACCTGGATCAATTCTTCTGCCGAAAGATCCGGGGCGATCTTAACCGCGACCGGAACATATTTATGGTGGATCGCCTGTAGCGCCGTTTGTTTATTTTTAATGGCGCTAAGAAGATCGTCAAGCGCTTCGCCATATTGTAATGAACGCAGCCCTGGGGTGTTAGGCGAGGATATATTCACCGCGATATAACCGGCATAGGCATAGACTTTTTCCATACAAATCAGATAGTCATCTTTACCCTGCTCGACGGGCGTGTCTTTATTTTTGCCAATATTAATACCCAGCACACCATCAAAATGGGCTTTCTTAACGTTCTCAACCAGATGATCGACGCCAAGGTTATTAAAGCCCATGCGGTTGATCAGCCCCTCGGCTTCAACCAGGCGGAACAGACGTGGCTTGTCATTTCCCGGCTGCGGACGCGGCGTCACCGTCCCGATTTCGATCGAGCCAAAGCCCATCGCACCGAGTGCATCAATGCATTCGCCATTTTTGTCCAGACCGGCTGCAAGGCCCAGTGGATTTTTAAACGTCAGGCCCATGCATTGGACAGGTTTTTCCGGCACGTTTTGACGCACCAGCGCGGCCAGAGGCGTTCCTGTAATACGACGTAACTGCTGAAATGTAAATTCATGAGCGCGCTCAGGATCGAGCTGGAAAAGGGCTTTACGAACGAAGGGGTAGTACATGAACTCTCCTGGATTCCCGGTGTGCAAACCGGGAGGGGATTATGTGCGATCCCGCCCGGAAAGGGAATTGACCTGTGGCAAAAAAAGCCATGTAAAACGCAATCGTTTACTTATCGGTTCGCTTCTTATGCTTTTTTCTGCATTCATCCTGAGGATAAATCATTTAGTGGAATAACCACGCAATGTCACACTCCTGAAAATTGTTATGAATGTTAGATAAAAGCAAACAATTAGTTATAAGGAGCAACCATGCGCGTCATTACCCTGGCCGGAAGCCCCCGCTTCCCCTCTCGATCCAGCGCACTGCTGGAATACGCTCGCGAAAAGCTTAATGCTCTGGATGTCGAAGTGTGTCACTGGAATTTGCACAATTTCGCGCCTGAAGATTTGCTCTACGCCCGTTTCGACAGCCCGGCGCTGAAAACCCTGATCGAACAACTTAAGCGTGCTGACGGGTTGGTCGTCGCGACACCAATTTATAAAGCCTCTTTTTCCGGTGCACTGAAAACGCTGCTCGATCTGCTGCCCGAACGCGCGCTGGACGGTAAGGTCGTCCTGCCGCTGGCCACAGGCGGTACGGTAGCCCATTTACTGGCGGTGGATTATGCCCTCAAGCCGGTTCTGAACGCGCTGAAAGCGCAGGAGATCCTGCATGGCGTCTTCGCTGACGACTCACAGGTAATCGACTACCAGCATAAACCGCATTTCACGCCGAATCTGCAAACCCGCCTCGACAGCGCGCTTGAAACCTTCTGGCACGCCCTTAATCGTCGGGATCGCCACGCGGCGGCATTTCATCAATCACAAGGAGTGGCGCATGTTTAAAACAGTTACCCGTATCGGGCTGGCAGGTCTGCTGGCAGTGGCATCGCTGGCTCAGGCGGCGGAGAAAACGCCGGAGAGCCTGCGTATCGGTTATCAGAAAGGCAGCGTCAGCATGGTGCTGGCGAAAAGCCATGCGCTGCTGGAGAAACGTTTCCCGCAGACCAAATTCTCATGGGTCGAGTTCCCTGCCGGACCGCAGATGCTGGAGGCGCTGAACGTCGGGAGTATTGATTTAGGCAGCACCGGCGATATCCCGCCGATCTTTGCCCAGGCGGCCGGGGCGGATCTGGTTTACGTTGGCGTTGAACCCGCCAAGCCGAAGGCAGAGGTTATTTTGGTGCCGGAAAACAGCGAGATCAAAAGCGTCGCCGATCTCAAAGGTCATAAGGTTGCTTTCCAGAAAGGTTCCAGCTCGCACAACCTGCTGCTGCGCGCGTTGCAGGAGGCCGGCCTTAAATTCACCGATATCCAGCCCGTTTACCTGACGCCTGCCGATGCGCGCGCGGCGTTTCAGCAAAAAAATGTTGATGCCTGGGCTATCTGGGATCCGTACTACTCCGCCGCACTGTTGCAGGGCGGTGTGCGGGTGCTGAAAGACGGTACCACCCTGAAACAAACCGGTTCGTTCTACCTGGCGGCACGTCCTTACGCTGAAAAAAATGGCGCATTTATTCAGCAGGTGCTGGATACCTTCTCTCAGGCCGATGCGCTGACCCAAAGCCAGCGTCAGCAGAGCATCACGCTACTGGCAAAAACCATGGGCCTGCCTGAACCGGTGATCGCCACCTATCTTGACCACCGTCCTCCCACCACCATAGCGCCGGTTGACGCCCACGTTGCCGCCCTCCAGCAGCAAACGGCAGACCTCTTTTATCAAAACCGCCTGGTTCCAAAGCAGGTGAATATTCGCGAACGCATCTGGCAACCCGCTGGCATTGAAGGAAAAAAATCATGAGTCTGAATCTTTTCTGGTTTTTACCCACCCACGGTGATGGACACTATCTTGGCACAGAAGAAGGCGCCCGCCCGGTCGATCACGGCTATCTACAGCAGATCGCCCAGGCGGCAGACCGCATCGGTTTTACCGGGGTGCTGATCCCGACGGGCCGTTCATGTGAGGATGCGTGGCTGGTTGCCGCGTCGATGATCCCCGTCACCCAGCGCCTGAAATTCCTGGTAGCCTTGCGCCCGAGCGTGGTGTCGCCCACCGTCGCGGCACGCCAGGCGGCAACGCTGGACAGGCTCTCCAACGGCCGCGCGCTGTTCAATCTGGTGACGGGCAGCGATCCGCAGGAGCTGGCGGGCGATGGCGTTTTTCTCGATCATACCGAGCGCTATGAAGCCTCCGCAGAGTTCACCCGCGTCTGGCGACGTCTGCTGGAAGGGGAAACCGTCACCTTCGAAGGAAAACATATCCACGTTCGCGATGCGCAACTCTACTTCCCGCCGGTACAGCAGCCGCGCCCTCCCCTTTATTTCGGCGGATCGTCGGACGTGGCGCAGGAGCTGGCGGCTGAGCAGGTCGATCTCTATCTGACCTGGGGCGAGCCACCGGAGCTGGTTAAAGAGAAAGTTGCTCAGGTACGCGCCAAAGCCGCAGAACATGGCCGTACGGTGCGCTTCGGCATTCGCCTGCACGTGATCGTACGCGAAACCAACGACGAGGCCTGGCAAGCCGCCGACCGTCTGATCGCTCATCTGGACGACGACACTATCGCCAAAGCACAGGCGGCGTTTGCCAAAACCGACTCCGTGGGCCAACACCGAATGGCCTCCCTGCACAACGGCAAGCGTGAAAATCTTGAGATCAGCCCGAACCTGTGGGCCGGGGTGGGTCTGGTGCGCGGCGGCGCCGGTACGGCGCTGGTCGGCGACGGTCCAACCGTAGCGGCACGCATTAATGAATACGCGGCGCTGGGGATCGACAGCTTTATCCTGTCTGGCTACCCGCATCTGGAGGAGGCCTACAAGGTGGGTGAACTGCTCTTCCCGCACCTGGATGTCGCTATCCCGGAGATTCCGCAGCGACGTCAGCTTCAGTTGCAGGGCGAAGCCGTGGCGAATGCGTTTATCCCGAGAAAAGTCGCACAAAGTTAAGGAGCCACCATGTCTTCAACCGCACAAAAATGGCTGCTGCGCGCCGCACCGTGGTTTCTGCCCGTCGGCATTGTCCTCGTCTGGCAACTGGCGTCTTCAACTGGCTGGCTGTCGAGCCGTATTTTGCCCTCTCCGGAGGGCGTTGTGGAAGCGTTCTGGTCGCTAAGCGCCAGCGGTGAGCTGTGGCAACATCTTGCCATCAGCTCCTGGCGCGCGGTAATCGGCTTTTCGATTGGCGGGAGCATCGGCCTGACGCTGGGGCTGATCAGCGGCCTGTCCCGCTGGGGTGAGCGGCTGCTGGATACTTCCGTTCAAATGCTGCGTAACGTGCCGCATCTGGCGCTTATTCCGCTGGTTATCCTGTGGTTCGGCATTGATGAGAGCGCCAAAATTTTCCTCGTGGCGCTGGGAACATTATTCCCGATTTATATCAATACCTGGCATGGGATCCGCAATATCGATCGCGGTCTGGTTGAGATGGCCCGCAGCTATGGCCTGTCAGGTTTTGCCCTGTTTACCCATGTGATCCTGCCGGGCGCCCTGCCCTCCATTATGGTTGGGGTGCGTTTTGCGCTCGGCCTGATGTGGCTAACCCTGATCGTGGCGGAAACCATTTCGGCCAACTCCGGCATTGGTTATCTGGCGATGAACGCCCGCGAGTTCCTGCAAACGGACGTGGTGGTGGTTGCCATTATCCTTTATGCCCTGCTCGGCAAACTTGCGGACGTCAGCGCCCAGTGGCTGGAACGTAGCTGGCTGCGCTGGAACCCGGCCTACACCGCTCAGGAGGCGAAAGCATGAATACTGCACGACTGAACCAGGGAACACCGTTACTGCTGAACGGCGTGACCAAACGCTACGGTGATAACACCATTCTGAATGCACTGGATCTGCATATTCCTGCCGGACAGTTTGTGGCCGTTGTTGGCCGCAGCGGTGGCGGCAAGAGTACCCTGCTGCGTCTTTTAGCCGGGCTGGAGGCGCCAAACAGTGGTGACATTCTGGCAGGCACCACGCCGCTGTCCACGATTCAGGATGATACGCGCATGATGTTTCAGGACGCGCGTCTGCTGCCGTGGAAAACGGTGATGGATAACGTCGGGCTGGGCCTGAAGGGTAGCTGGCGGGAGGATGCCCGGCAGGCACTCGCCGCCGTCGGGCTGGAGAATCGCGCGGGAGAGTGGCCTGCGGCCCTGTCGGGTGGACAAAAGCAGCGCGTGGCCCTGGCACGCGCGCTGATTCATCGTCCCGGCCTGCTGCTGCTTGATGAACCGCTCGGCGCGCTTGATGCCCTGACGCGGATCGAGATGCAGGACCTGATTGAAACCCTCTGGCAGACGCACGGCTTTACGGTTCTGCTGGTGACGCATGACGTAAGCGAAGCTGTGGCAATGGCAGACAGGGTGCTGTTAATAGAAGAGGGTAAAATTGGTCTGGATCTGACGGTGGATATTCCACGTCCTCGCCGGGTGGGATCGGCCAGACTGGCGGAGCTGGAGGCGAAAGTGCTGGATAGAGTGATGAAACGTGGAGAAGCGGAGATTCAGCGGATAAAGGCTAATGCCTGATGCCCTCACCCCGGCCCTCTTCAACAGGGAGCACGGCGCAAGGGCAAATCGTAGGCCCGGTAAGCGAAGCGCCACCGGGCTTTTTTACATCAGGCCAGCGCCTTTGTAATCTTCTCGTACAGATCGCCAGACAAATTTTCCAGCCCTTTCAGCTGCTCAAGTGCGGCACGCATTTTCGCCTGACGCTGCGCATCGTAGCGTTTCAGGCGGATCAGCGGCTCAATCAGACGAGACGCCACCTGCGGGTTACGGCTGTTCAGCTCGGTCAGCATTTCAACCATGAACTGATATCCGCTGCCGTCTTCGGCGTGGAACGCGGCCGGGTTGCTGCTGGCAAACGCGCCAATCAGCGAGCGGACGCGGTTCGGGTTGCTCATGGTGAACGAACGGTGCTTCAGCAGGCTGCGTACGTTGCTGAGCGCATCGGCTGCCGGGCTGGTGGCCTGAAGAATGAACCACTTGTCCATCACCAGACCATCCTGATGCCACTTGTCGTCGTACTCCTGCATCAGCGCATCGCGGCACGGCAGCTCGGCGGCAACGCTTGCGGCCAGCGCAGCCAGCGCATCCGTCATGTTATCGGCTTCGTGGTACTGCTTGCTCACCAGCGTGTTCGCCAGCTCTGCCTCACCAAACGCCAGATAGCGCAGGCAGGTATTGCGCAGGGAACGTTTACCGATATCCGCATGTTCCACCCGATACGCGTCCAGCTTGTTGGCGTTGTAAATTGCGAGGAATTCATCTGCCAGTTCGGTCGCCAGCGTGCGGGTCAGCGCTTCACGCACGGCGACGATCGCAATGGGGTCAATGATGTCAAACAGCTCGGCGATTTCAGTCGCAGACGGCAGCGTCAAAATTTCAGCCGCCAGCGCCGGGTCAATATTCTCATCCAGCAGGATGGCACGGAAGGCGTCTGCCACATGAACCGGCAGCGTCAGCGGCTGGCCCTGCTGGTAACGGTTCACGTTCAGCTTGATGTACGTTGCCAGCAGGCTTTGTGCCGCATCCCAGCGCGAGAAATCGTTGCGCGCGTGACGCATCAGGAACGTCAGCTGCTGATCGCTCCACTTGTATTCGAGTTTCACCGGCGCGGAGAACTCGCACAGCAGGGCAGGAACAGGCTGGAAATAGACGTTATCGAAGATAAAGGTCTGCTCTGCCTGGGTCACATTCAGCACGTTATGCACCGGGTGACCGCCCTTCTGTAGCGGGATCACGTTGCCTTCGTTGTCGTACAGCTCAACGCTGAACGGAATGTGCAGCGGATGTTTCTCTTCCTGCTCCGCCGTTGGCGGTGTGCGCTGGCTGATGGTCAGCGTGTACTGCTCAGTTTCCGGGTTGTAGTCGTCTTTGACCGTCACAATCGGCGTACCGGCCTGGCTGTACCAGCGGCGGAAATGAGACAGATCCACGTTAGAGGCGTCTTCCATCGCCTGGACGAAATCGTCGCAGGTGGCCGCACTGCCGTCATGACGCTCGAAGTAAAGCTGCATCCCTTTCTGGAAATTCGCTTCGCCCAGCAGGGTGTGGATCATGCGGATAATTTCAGCGCCTTTTTCGTACACCGTCAGGGTGTAGAAGTTATTCATCTCAATGACTTTATCCGGGCGGATCGGATGGGCCATTGGGCTGGCATCTTCTGCAAATTGCAGACCACGCATGGTGCGCACGTTGTTGATGCGGTTTACCGCCCGGGATCCCAGATCGGAGCTGAACTCCTGATCGCGGAAGACGGTTAAGCCCTCTTTCAGGCTCAGCTGGAACCAGTCGCGGCAGGTGACGCGGTTCCCGGTCCAGTTATGGAAATATTCGTGGCCGATAACGCGTTCGATATCGAGGTAATCTTTATCCGTTGCGGTATCGGTACGCGCCAGCACGTATTTGGAGTTGAAGATGTTAAGACCTTTATTCTCCATCGCGCCCATATTGAAGAAATCGACAGCAACGATCATATAGATGTCGAGGTCATATTCGAGGCCAAAGCGCGTTTCATCCCACTTCATGGAGTTGATGAGGGAGGTCATTGCCCACGGGGCGCGGTCAAGGTTGCCACGGTCCACGAACAGCTCCAGCGCGACTTCACGGCCAGAGCGCGTTTTAAAGGTGTCGCGCAGAACATCGAAATCGCCCGCCACCAGCGCAAACAGGTAGCAGGGTTTAGGGAACGGATCCTGCCACTGTACCCAGTGACGGCCATTCTCCAGTTCCCCTTCACCAATCCGGTTGCCGTTGGAAAGCAGGTACGGGTACAGCGTTTTGTCGGCAATAATTTTGGTGGTAAAGCGCGCCAGGACGTCCGGGCGATCCAGATACCAGGTAATGTGGCGGAACCCTTCGGCTTCACATTGGGTGCACAGGGCTACGCCTGACTGGTAAAGCCCTTCCAGCGCGGTATTGGCGGCAGGGCTGATTTCATTCACGATGCGCAGGGTAAAGCGTTCCGGCAGGTTGTCGATGACCAGCTGGTTGCCTTCTTCTTTATAGTCTGACCAGGCTTCATCATTAATATGCAGGGAAACCAGCGTCAGGTCTTCACCATCCAGACGCAGCGGCACGGCTGTCGCGCTCTGGCGCGTCACCTGGCTTACCGCCGTCACGACGGTTTTTGTGGCATCCAGGTCGAAGGTCAGATCGATATCGCTTATCAGGTAATCCGGCGCACGGTAGTCGTGGCGGTATTTAGCTTGTGGCTGTTGTGTCATAGAAAACCTTATGCATCGTTTGTCGAGTAACGATTCAATATATTCCGGTTGTGTAAAACGCGCTATGCAGAATGTTCATCTTTTCAGGCACAACGCCGTTTTTGCTACATTTTTATAACACGGGGCACGAAATGCGCTCGACCATAAAGTGTGCTTATGTTGTGATCGGGGTTCAATAAATCACTAAACAGGGTATACTCCGGAGTTGTTTATTGTACTAAACGCTCCCGTGAGAGGATGCTACAGCGCACCTATGACTCAATTCGCTTCTCCGGTTCTGCATACGTTGCTGGATACCGACGCGTACAAGCTGCATATGCAGCAAGCCGTGTTTCACCACTATCATGATGTTCATGTTGCGGCGGAATTTCGCTGCCGGGGTGACGACTTGCTGGGTATCTACGCAGATTCCATTCGTGAACAGGTCGATGCCATGCAGCATCTGGCGCTCACCGATGACGAATATCAGTGGCTTTCAGGCCTGCCTTTCTTTAAAGCGGACTATCTGAACTGGCTGCGTGAGTTCCGCTATAAGCCGGAACAGGTCACCGTCACCAATGATAACGGCAAGCTGGACATTCGTCTGACCGGCCCGTGGCGCGAAGTGATCATGTGGGAAGTGCCGCTTCTGGCCGTGATCAGCGAGCTGGCCCACCGTTATCGCTCCCCTGAAACCGGTGTAACGCAGGCGGTTGCCGCTCTGGAGAATAAACTCGTTGAGTTTTCCAGACTGACAGAAGGGCTGGATATGTCCCGCTTCCGTCTGATGGACTTTGGCACGCGCCGCCGCTTCTCTCGCGAGGTTCAGGAAGCCATTGTCAGACGTCTGCAACAGGAGCCGTGGTTCGTTGGCACCAGTAACTACGATCTGGCGCGTCGCCTTGATTTAACGCCGATGGGTACCCAGGCGCACGAATGGTTCCAGGCGCACCAGCAGATCAGCCCTGACCTTGCCAACAGCCAGCGCGCCGCCCTCGCCGCGTGGCTTGAGGAATACCCGGATCGGCTGGGTATTGCCCTTACCGACTGCATTACCATGGACGCGTTCCTGCGCGACTTTGGCCCTGAGTTTGCCGAACGCTACCAGGGTTTGCGCCATGATTCCGGGGACCCGGTTGAATGGGGTGAGAAAGCCATCGCCCATTACGAAAAACTGGGTATCGATCCCATGAGTAAGGTGCTGGTCTTCTCCGATAACCTTGACCTGGCGAAAGCCGTCGACCTTTATCGCCACTTCTCATCGCGGGTGAACCTGAGTTTCGGGATTGGTACGCGCTTAACCTGTGATATCCCCCAGGTGAAACCGCTGAACATCGTCATAAAGCTAGTGGAATGTAACGGTAAGCCGGTCGCGAAGCTCTCCGACAGCCCGGGCAAAACCATCTGCCATGACAAAGCGTTTGTCCGCGCATTACGTAAAGCCTTCGATCTGCCTCAGGTTAAAAAAGCCAGTTAACGGCTTCGGGGGAGCCTTCATGGCTCCCCTTCTCTTATTAATTTCTTATTTCTTCTCTTAAGACGGTGAAATTTACTTGTCTGATAGCGGATGGCAGGTAACATAGATATCCCCCCTATCAGGGCGGACAAGTGTTTATTTTTTCCGACTATTAACAGAGAGAATATTATGAGCGTTGTGCCTGTAGCCGACGTACTCCAGGGCCGTGTCGCCGTTGACCAGGAGGTCACCGTGCGCGGATGGGTGCGTACTCGCCGAGATTCTAAAGCTGGCATCTCCTTCCTCGCCGTCTATGACGGTTCCTGCTTTGATCCTGTACAGGCCGTCATTAATAATTCTCTGCCCAATTACAATGATGACGTTCTGCACCTGACAACCGGCTGTTCCGTGATCGTCACCGGTGTTGTGGTGGCCTCTCCGGGCCAGGGTCAGAGCTACGAAATTCAGGCGACCTCGGTGGAAGTGACCGGCTGGGTTGAAGATCCGGACACCTATCCGATGGCTGCAAAGCGTCACAGCATCGAATATCTGCGTGAAGTTGCGCACCTGCGTCCGCGCACCAACCTGATTGGTGCAGTGGCGCGCGTGCGTCATACGCTGGCGCAGGCGCTGCATCGATTCTTTGACGAGCAGGGTTACTTCTGGGTGTCTACTCCGCTGATCACGGCATCCGATACCGAAGGCGCAGGTGAAATGTTCCGCGTTTCAACGCTGGATATGGAAAACCTGCCACGTACGCCGGAAGGAAAAGTCGATTACGACAAAGACTTCTTTGGTAAAGAAGCCTTCCTGACGGTTTCCGGCCAGCTCAACGGCGAAACCTACGCCTGTGCGCTGTCTAAGATCTACACCTTCGGCCCAACCTTCCGTGCGGAAAACTCTAACACCAGCCGTCACCTGGCGGAATTCTGGATGCTGGAGCCGGAAGTCGCCTTTGCCGATCTGAATGACGTGGCAGGCCTGGCAGAAGCGATGCTGAAATACGTGTTCAAAGCGGTTCTCGAAGAGCGCGCAGACGACATGAAATTCTTCGCTGAGCGTGTCGATAACGACGCCATCGCCCGTCTTGAGCGCTTCGTCTCCGCAGACTTCGCGCAGGTGGATTACACCGACGCGGTCGCTATCCTGGAAAAATGCGGCGAGAAATTCGAAAACCCGGTTTACTGGGGCGTGGATCTCTCCTCCGAGCATGAACGTTATCTGGCAGAGAAGCACTTCAAAGCACCGGTTGTGGTGAAAAACTATCCGAAAGACATTAAGGCGTTCTATATGCGCCTTAACGAAGATGGTAAAACCGTTGCCGCGATGGATGTTCTGGCGCCGGGCATCGGTGAGATCATCGGTGGCTCCCAGCGTGAAGAGCGCCTGGATGTGCTGGACGCGCGTATGCAGGAGATGGGCCTGAACCCGGCGGACTACAGCTGGTATCGCGATCTCCGTCGTTACGGCACCGTTCCGCACTCTGGCTTTGGCCTGGGCTTCGAACGTCTGATTGCTTACGTAACAGGTGTTCAGAACGTACGTGATGTGATTCCGTTCCCACGTACACCGCGTAACGCAAGTTTCTAACCGACCAAATCATTAATGGCCAGCAAATGCTGGCCATTATTTTATCCTGCAATGTCAGTTTTCGTCAGTCAAAAGTAAGCGTCTATAAACCACAACCCCGCAATTCCCTCTACCTGTTACGTTTTGTTTCCACGAAATATCCTTAGACAAAAAAATAACCCTATTCTTATTGCGCTTAATACAATCCTTACGTAATAGCACAAAAAACAACCACTTTCACAGCCATCTGGATGGCTTTTGTCGATTATAAGAAAAAATGAGCCGTTTAACTTCTGTTTATACGAAAGGCCTTTAGCTAAATTAAACATAAGGAAATCATATATATAAGAATAAAGCGGAGGTTTAATTCACCAGAACGCGCTGAAGTTTGAGGTGCTTCACAAAGTTCCCAAAAATACATATTTAGTTACACATATTTTCTTTTGGTAACTGAATCTTGAAGATTGTAGCACTTTCAGTGTAGCGAAACGGTTCTATGAATGGAAAGATGCCTGTCAGACACATAAAGACACCTAACTCTCATCAATAGTTCCGGAAATATTTATTGACAGAATTTATTGACGGCAGTGGCGAGTGTCATAAAAAAACCAATGAGGGTAATAAATAATGATGAAGCGCAATATCCTGGCAGTGGTAGTCCCTGCCCTGCTGGTAGCCGGTGCAGCAAACGCTGCTGAAATCTATAACAAAGACGGCAACAAATTAGATCTTTACGGGAAAGCAGTTGGCCTGCATTACTTCTCTGATTACGCGGGCAACGATGGCGACAACACTTACGCGCGTCTGGGCTTCAAAGGTGAAACTCAGATCAACGATCAGCTGACTGGCTACGGTCAGTGGGAATACAACTTCCAGGGTAACAACTCTGAAGGCGGCGATGCGCAGAACGGCAACAAAACCCGTCTGGCATTCGCAGGTCTGAAATTTGGTGACGCAGGCTCCTTCGACTACGGTCGTAACTACGGTCTGGTCTATGACGCAATCGGCATCACCGATATGCTGCCTGAGTTCGGCGGCGACACCGGCGCGAGCGATAACTTCTTCGCAGGCCGTACGGGTGGTCTGGCGACTTACCGTAACAGCAACTTCTTCGGCCTGGTTGACGGTCTGAACTTTGGTGTTCAGTACCTGGGCAAAAATGAACGTGATGACGCGGTACGTTCCAACGGCGACGGCTGGGCGACCTCTCTGAGCTATGACTACGAAGGCTTCGGCATTGTCGGTGCTTATGGCGCCGCTGACCGTACCAACAACCAGCAGACGCTGGAATGGGGTAAAGGCGACAAAGCTGAACAGTGGGCAACCGGCCTGAAATACGACGCGAACAACATCTACCTGGCAGCCATTTATGGCGAAATGCGTAACGCAGCGCGCCTGGGCAGCCGTGGTTTCGCTAACAAGTCTCAGGACTTCTCTGTTGTCGCTCAGTACCAGTTCGATTTCGGCCTGCGTCCATCCATCGCTTACTACAAATCTAAAGCGAAAGACGTAGAAGGTATCGGTGACGAAGACTACATCAACTACGTTGATATCGGTGCGACCTACTACTTCAACAAAAACATGTCTACCTATGTTGACTATCAGATCAACCAGCTGAAAGACGACAACAAGCTGGGCATCAACAACGACGACATCGTGGCTCTGGGTCTGGTTTACCAGTTCTAATCAGCACACCTCGTTGCTATATGCTTAATGAACAGGGCTTCGGCCCTGTTTTTTTATTCCCGAGAGAAAATAATAGCGACTTTTGAAAAGCCGCACGCTTTTCGTCGCAAACGGTTGGCATTTTGTAAATCTACCGTTAACCTGATAGCGGATTTCACTTCTGTAATCACAATGGAACTTCGTCATGTTTGAGAACATTACTGCCGCTCCTGCCGACCCAATTCTGGGCCTGGCCGATCTGTTTCGTGCCGACGACCGCCCTGGCAAAATCAACCTGGGTATTGGTGTATATAAAGATGAAACCGGCAAAACTCCGGTACTGACCAGCGTCAAAAAAGCTGAGCAGTATCTGCTGGAAAACGAAACCACCAAAAACTACCTCGGTATTGATGGTATCCCTGAATTTGGTCGCTGCACCCAGGAGCTGCTGTTCGGCAAAGGCAGCACCATTGTGAGCGAAAAACGCGCCCGCACGGCGCAGACCCCAGGCGGTACCGGCGCACTGCGCGTGGCGGCAGATTTCCTGGCGAAAAACACCTCTGTGAAGCGTGTCTGGGTAAGCAATCCAAGCTGGCCGAACCACAAGAGCGTGTTTAATTCTGCGGGTCTGGAAGTCCGTGAATACGCCTACTATGACGCGGCAAACCACGCGCTGGACTTCGATGGTTTGCTGGCCAGCCTGAGCGAAGCCCAGGCGGGCGATGTGGTGCTGTTCCATGGCTGCTGCCATAACCCAACTGGTATCGATCCTACGCTTGAACAGTGGGAACAGCTGGCTAAGCTGTCCGTTGAAAAAGGCTGGCTGCCGCTGTTCGACTTCGCTTACCAGGGCTTTGCCCGTGGTCTGGAAGAAGATGCTGAAGGTCTGCGCGCATTCGCCGCCGTCCATCAGGAGCTGATTGTCGCAAGCTCCTATTCCAAGAACTTTGGTCTGTATAACGAGCGTGTCGGCGCCTGTACGCTGGTGGCCGCTGACGATCAAACTGTCGATCGCGCATTCAGCCAGATGAAGTCCGTGATCCGCGCTAACTACTCCAACCCACCGGCACACGGTGCGTCTGTAGTTGCGACGATCCTGAGCAACGATGCGCTGCGCGCAATCTGGGAACAAGAGCTGAACGATATGCGTCAGCGCATTCAACGCATGCGTCTGCTGTTTGTGAACACGCTGGCTGAGAAAGGCGCCGACCGTGACTTCAGCTTCATCATCAAGCAGAACGGCATGTTCTCCTTCAGCGGCCTGACCAAAGAGCAGGTGCTGCGCCTGCGTGAAGAGTTTGGCGTCTATGCCGTTGCCTCTGGCCGCGTGAACGTTGCAGGTATGACGCCTGACAACATGGCGCCACTGTGCGAAGCCATTGTCGCGGTGCTGTAACCTGCACCCATAAAAAAAGCCTGCATCGCGCAGGCTTTTTTATTGAAAGGGTTTACCAGACAGGCATTTCATCCTGAAGGAACGGGTTATGCAACCGCTCATCGCCCAGCGTTGACATTGGTCCGTGTCCAGGGATAAACGTCACATCATCACCTAACGGTAATAACTTCTGCTTAATCGACTGAATCAACTGACCGTGATCGCCGCGTGGGAAATCGCTGCGTCCTACGCCCCCTTTGAAAATCACGTCACCGGAAATCAGCAGACGCGACGCGTCATCAAAGAAGACAATATGGCCAGGCGTATGCCCGGGGCAATGCAACACCTGTAAAGTTACATTCCCTACGTTAACGCGATCGCCTTCGTTCAGCCAGCGGTCCGGTGTCAGTGGCTGACAGTCATCCAGACCAAACATGCGGCTTTGGGCAGGCAGCCCCTGAAGCCAGAACTCATCTTCTTTTTCCGGGCCGATAATCGGCACACCGTAGTGTTCAGCCAGTTCAGCCGCTGCACCCACATGGTCAAGATGGCCATGGGTCAGTAAAATCTGCATCAGCGTTACACCGCTTGCAGCGACTTCCTGCTTGATTGTCTCAGCGTCGCCACCGGGATCAACAAGCGCGGCCAGTTTAGTTTGTTCACACCAGATCAATGAACAGTTCTGTGAGAACGCGGTAACCGGAATAATACGATAGTTCATACTGCTCCTGTGTTTCGTTATTACCAGTGCCGAACCGGCCCGGTATCAATATGCACAAAGTTGCTACGTGGGTAGTATCCTACACCACCTGCGCGCATAGATAACGCCGCTTTGCGAATATTGGCTAACGAAACGCCTTCAATATGGAAATCCATCGCCTGCCCTTTGGTGTGATAGCTTTTTTTCGCTACCCCACGGCTGTGGGCGCGCAGTTCATTGTTGGTATCCAGAGAGCGATAGCCAGAAATGAGTTGCACCGGCCTTTTGGTTCCCAGCAGTCCCTGCAAGCGGTAAAGCTGATCGAATAATCCAGGGTCGATGGCTTTGATTTTGTTCGCGCGGAAATCACGGAAAAAATGGTTGAGTCGTGCTAATTCATCCTGAATATAGCCTCTGCCATCGAAAAATTCCGCTTTAAGCGTCTCACCAGTATGCAGATTGTTGAGCGTTAAAATACGCGGACGAGGTGTCGAGAGGGTGGCAAATGCTGGCGTCGGAAGGATGGCTGCTGCGCCCAGCGCAACGCCACCTAACGCCAGCAATTTGCGGCGATTAGCGTCAAATTTGTCCATGATAATCAGGTCTACAGGTAAAAGAAATTGTCAATATGCTTAGCGCACGAAGGGCACCATAACTGGCAAAGCCTGCTACGTCAAGGCGCCCAATCCCAGTGAATACGCGGCTTTCAGCCAGATCGCCTCATATTCACCATAACTTACGACAATCATTTTTACCGAACTACTTCATTTACCTGATTAATTGTTCCGCTTTTGGCAAGATTTGTGCGCCGGATCGCGCTGTCAGATCATAATTGTAAATATCTGTACGATACTGGGTACGTCCGTCCGCGCCCACAAACGCCGTCAGATAGTAAAGATTGACCGGAATATTGTGGCGGATATTGACGTAACGCGTATCCCCCTGCTTCAGGGCATCTGATATCCGCGTATCGTTCCAGCCTGCATCCTGCAACAGCATATTCGCCAGCTCCGAGGCCTTATTCACGCGAACGCAGCCAGAACTGAGCGCGCGTGCGTCTTTCTGGAACAGATTATGGTTCGGGGTATCATGCAGATAGATTGCGTCCGAACTTGGCATATTGAATTTGTAACGTCCGAGCGAGTTATGCGCACCCGGTGCCTGCTGGAAACGGAACGGCAGGTTCGAAGGCGTAATCGTTGACCAGTCGACCATCCAGGGGTCAATCGCTTCTTTGCTGTTCCAGCCACGCATCACCGTATAGTTATGTCGCTCCAGATATCCCGGGTCATTCCAGACCTTAGGCAGGATATCTTTGCGCGCCAGCGTCGGCGGCACGTTCCACGGCGGGTTAACCACCACGTTATTCAGCGCGCTGCTCATCATCGGCGTTTTGCGGTCAGGTCGACCCACAATCACGCGGGACGCCAGCACTTCGCTACCGTCCTGATAGTAGACCAGAGAGTACGCCGGAATGTTGACCATAATGCCGGTGGATAACGTGCCCGGCAGCAAGCGCAAGCGCTGGATATTCAACGCCAGCACCCCTGCCCGCTGGGCCGGAGAGACGTTCAGCCAGTCGCGAGTCGAGGGACCAATCACGCCGTCGGCGCCCAGCCCCTGCGCGGCCTGGAACTGCTTCACTGCCGCGACCAGCTCGCGATCGTAAGCGGCGGGCTTATTGCTCAGCGCAACGGCGGTTTTCTCTTTTACCGGCGCCGACGGGCTGACGACTGCGTTTTGCGTATCGTCGCCGGGCAGCGCAATTTTAGGGCCGCTGTCAAGCATGCCAGACCGTTTCATAATTTCGCGAATCGCAGGCACATCGCTGCTCCATTGTCCCGGACGCAGCGTTGCTGTTCCACGCAACTGAGGCCACGGGCGGGAATCCGCGACCAGCTCAAGAAGCGACTGATGCATCGTGGCATACTGCGGGTGGGCGGGCGCAAGGCTTGCGATAAAGCGCGGCAGTTCACCGTTGTCCAGCGACAGTTGCCACTGATTAATGACGGACAGCGCGGGCGTCGCCAGCTTGTACGGTTTACTGCTGTATAACCAGCGGTTGCCGTTCACCGAAATCCCCGCCACAAACTGCAAGTAGCCCATCATGGCATCAGACAGCACCACGTCACGCGCCTGTCCGGTAACGGCAGGGTCGGTCAGGAGTTCAACCCAGGTCGTGAACTGTGGCTGAAAACCTGCAATCGCCACTTCAGCCAGCTGCTGCTGGAAGGCACGTACCGCCTCGCGATTTTCCCACATCGGTTTCATATCGCGCGCAGCGTAAAGCAGCGTGAGCTGGTTAATATAAGCGGGAGTATAGCCCGAGGGCAGCCCGGTCATAAGCTGCTGGCGTAATGATTCAGTATCGATGCCTTCCGGCAGCGGTTTAATGCCGGCCATGATGGCCGTCGCCGGAGACTGATCCAGCGGTTGTGACAGCGACGTCGGCTGCGCGCCCATCGTCGCGGAGCTGTCAGTCGGTACAATTTCAGGCTCATCGGCCTGAGCGGTAAACAGTGGAGCAAACATCACTGTCAGGCACAAACTCAGCGCAGACAGCTGACGACCACGATCTTTCTTAAGCAACATCCCTTGCCCCCTGTTTTTCACGACATGCCCAGTATTCTGGAGCTTTCCTTCAGTATAGAAAGGCATACACGCTGCTGCCTTACCTTATGTAAAGAAGTTTAAAGATAACGCAGCCCTGAACACAAGTTAAGTGAATAAAAAAAGCGACGCCTGAGCGCCGCCTTTTATCATACCCCGGGTTAAGAGGCGTCAGCCGTGCCCGGTAATGACTCCGGTGGCTGCGGGGCGAAGCCACGCAAACCTACGACGTGTACATGTTCACTGTTCTGGAACACTTTACGCACCAGCTTATAGGTTGTCCCTTTTTCCGGACTGATGTTTTCCGGCGCCGCGATGATGAGCTGCATATCGAGTCGCTCGCAAAGCTCAAACAGCGTGGCGATGGAGCGGGCGTCGAGACGCGCGGCTTCATCGAGGAACAGCAGACGGCATGGAGAGATGTCCTTGCCACGCAGACGACGCGCTTCATCTTCCCAGCTCTGCACCACCATCACCAGAATCGACATACCGGTACCGATGGCTTCACCGGTAGAGAGCGCACCGGATTCCGCGCGCAGCCAGCCGTCTGAGCCACGGTTAACCTCAACTTCCATTTCCAGATAGTTGCGGTAGTCCAGCAACTCCTCGCCGATGGTTTGCGGCGTACGCTGGCCCATGTCAATCTGCGGATTCAGACGCTGATACAGCTTCGCCAGCGCTTCGGAGAAGGTCAGGCGGTTACTGTTGAACAGATCCTGATGCTGCTCATGCTGTTCAGACAACACGTCAAGCAGCGTGGAGTGCGCCTCACGCACGTTCACGTTCAGCCGCACGCTGTTGACCTGGCCAAACGACACGCTTTGCAGGCCCTGGTTCAGCTGACGGATACGGTTCTGCTCGCGCTGAATGGTTTTACGAATAATATTCGCCACGCTGCGGGAGCTGATTGCCAGCTTCTGCTCGCGGGAGGTCAGCTCCTCCGTCAGACGGCCCAGCTCGATCTCCATCTGTTCGATCGCTTCAACCGGATCGTCGGTACGGATGATGTCCTGACGAATACGCTCGCGTAAGTGCTGATAAACCGCCACGAAGAACTGAATTTTGCGCTCAGGACGCTTCGGATCTTCGGACATGCGCAGCACGTCGCGCAGGTGTTCATTGTCCGCCACGGCCAGACGCAGCGCACCCAGCGCCTTATCCGACATAGAGCGCAGTTCATCGGCTGACAGGTACGCCAGCTCGCGACGGTGCAGACGACGCTCCACGTTGTTGTCCTTCACCATGCGCATCACCGCGCACCAGCCCGCCTTCGCGGTCACAACCTGTTCACGCATCTCAAAATAGTCGCGCTCCAGCTTGCGCAGACGACGCGTCAGGTTGTCCATCTCCGCTTCACAGAAGGTCAGCGCTTTTTCGAGCTGATTACGACGCGCACGGTTGTTGCTGAGCTGAGCATGCAGCTCATCACGGCGAATACGCGCCCGCTCTTCTGCGCCGCTGTCGGCGCGCACGCCAATGTCCTGCAACTCTTTATGCAGGTCATTTAACAGCTCTTTCTTGGTGTCGAAGGAGCTTTTCAGCGACGCCATGACCTGGCTGTACTGGCTCAGCTGTGCAGCGTGAGTACGCATCGCTTCACGGGCGCGCGTTCGTTCCGCTTCGGCCTGCTCAAGACGCTGGCGCAGCTTTTCATTCAGATCGCTGTTCCCGCTCAGCATTTCTGCTGAATCGGAGTAGCCGAAGTGTGCGCGACGTTGCACCACTTCCGTGAGGGCAAACGCCTGCTGACGCGCTTCGCGCTGCACCTGCTGTGACCAGGCGTAATCTTCTTTTAACTGCTCAAACTGTTCCGGGTCGCTCTGGAGAACGGAAACCATCGGCTCCAGTTTTGCCAGCTGATTGCCGTGTTGCTGCACAAAGCGCGCCGCTTCCTGCGCTTCGTCCAGACGTTCCTGAATCTCATCCACGCGGTCGGCGAGCGTATCGTCCGCCAGCAGGTTCAGGCGCGGCAGGATGCGGTTAAGGGCCGCAACGCCTTCTTTCGCCTGCTCAAACTGCACGCGGCTTTGCTGGTTGTCATTTTCATGGCTGGCAAGCGCACGCTCCAGCTCACCGCGGCGGGTGTTGAGCTTACGAATTTCGGCTTCCGGATCGGGCTGGAAGGCAACGCCCAGATGGCTGCCGATAAAGCGGCTGAACGCCTGATGCAGACGCTGGGTTTTCTGCACGTCAAACGACAGGGTCGCAAAACGCTCTGAAAGCGTTTCACGCTCGGCGTGCAGGCTTTCAATACGGTTTTCACGCGCGGCGCGGCCAAACAGCGGCAGTTCCGGGAAGCGCGAATAGCGCCACTGGCGATCGGCGATTTTCACCACCACCGCTTTTTCCAGCTCGTCGACGCTGAATACGCTGTCATCAAACGACTGCGGATCCCCTTCGATGAGGTAGAGATCTTCCGGGCAGTCTTCCAGCCCTGCAAGCTGGTCAGAAATCAGCGACAGATCCGGCACTACAATCGCGTTACGGGACGGACCGTACAGCGCGGAAAAGTACGGCGCATCGTCCAGGCCGACGTCGTCGTAAATTTCAGACAGCAGCACGCCGCCGAAACGCTCGGCTAACGCATTCAGGCGCGGATCTTCTGAGCCGCCAGGCTGGCTTAAACGCTCGATTTCTTCATCGACGTCACGCTTGCGCGCGCCCACTTCGTCACGCTCAACAATCGCTTCGCGTTCGCGCTCCAGCAGCTGTTGCATGTATTCGGTGACGTCCTGGCTGGAGGCAAACTCCTGACCACACTGCTCGCTGAGCTGGTTCAGGCTGCTTTGTGCGGCCAGCCAGATCGGCGCACGCTGTAAGAGCGTCTTCGAACGGGACTGAAGCTGTTCCAGCTCCTGACGCAGCGTCATGCGCTGTTCGCTGGCGTTCGATACGGTATCGGACAGGGCCGCAATACGCGCTTCCAGCTCCTGATGCAGAGCCTCAAGCTCGTCGAAATCGTAATTTTTACCCTGACGTTTGCAGAATTCCGCCAGCAGACGCTCAGCTTCCTGCTGTTCACGCAGACGCTGTTCCAGCTCGTTCAGGCGCATGCGCAGCGGCTGCACCTGCTCGGCCAGATGGCGCTGATTGACGCCGTCGCGCAGCAACTCACGGGCAACGTCCCACGCTTCGTTACGCGCCAGCGGACCGTTGATCGCCACCACCAGCTGGTACGCCTGCTCAAACTGGCTGTGTGCCGTTTGCGCCACGCTCATTTTCTGATCGAGAGAAAGCAGTTTCTCAGTGGCTTCCTGCTCTTTGGCCTGGAAGGTATCCAGCCATTCGTCAGCGCTTTCAGGGGTCAGGTCCGGCAGGTGGCACAGCTCTTTGGCACGCTGCAATGCCTGCAGCGCCTGGTTGTATTGGATCGCGCGGGTCTGCTGCACGTCCAGCGCCTGCTGGTAGTCTGCGAGCTGGCTTTTCAGCTCATCCACTTCCAGCTCGGCGGCTTCCGCGCGGGCTTCGTTCTCTTCCTGCAAATCGGCGGCTTCTGCCACCACTTCATTTTGCTCTTCAAGACGAATTTGCAGCTCATCGAGATCGGCTTCATAGCGCTCGATTTTTTCCTGCTGACGCAGCGCGGTTTGCACCAGGTTCAGATGATCGCTGGCCGCCTGGTAATCGGCTTCCAGATCCCCTTCGGCACCGTTGTGCTCGCCCAGTTCGCGCGCCATTTCGACATGCTTATACTGCTCGGCGACCAGCTGTTTGCGGGAGTTAAACAGCTCGCGGCGGTATTCCAGCGCCTGATCGAGATGAATACGGCGCTCGTTGGCGTGACGCATATAGTCTGCCGCCACGTAGTTGGTGGCTTCGCTGATCAGGTGCTTAAACAGATCGCGGTCAGATTGCGTAACGCGAATCGCTTCCAGCGTCATGCGGTTTTCACGCAGCGCGGCTTCCATATCCTGGAAGGCCTTACGCACGCCGCTGTTTTCCGGCAGCAGGTAGTCGCGCAGGGAGCGGGTAATGGCGCTTGAAATACCGCCATACAGGGAAGCTTCAATTAGACGGTAGTATTTACTACGATCTGACGCGCTGCGCAGACGACGGGCCACCACGCCGAGATCGAACATCAGAGAGTGGTAGTCGGTAATGGAGTTAAACTGCTTAAACTGCACGCCTTCGATGGCTTCCAGCTTGTCTTTCAGCTCCTGGAGCGTCAGAACGCGCGCCTGTCGTTCATTCAGGGTTTCCGTCAGCAGCGCGGTCGGCTGCACGGAGGTTGGCAGCCCCTGGATCGCAAACGGTTTGATATCTACTTTACGGTCGCGGCCGGCAACCTGCTGCAGGCGCACGCCTACAACCACGCGCTGATGACGGGAGTTGATCACGTCCAGCACCGAATAACAGACGCCCGCTTTCAGCTTACCGTGCAGCCCTTTATCTCGGGAGCCGCTCGTTGCACCCGCTTCAGTGGTGTTACGGAAGTGCAGCAGGGTCAGGTCAGGGATCAGCGCCGTCACGAAGGCCGCCATGGTGGTGGATTTACCTGCCCCGTTACCGCCGGAGAGCGTTGTCACCAGCTCATCCAGATCGAAGGTTCGGGCAAAGAAGCCGTTCCAGTTAATCAGCGTTAGTGAGCGAAATTTACCGCGTTCAATCATTACTCTTCCTCCCCGCTATCCGGCTGATTCTCTTCGTGCTCGTCATTGAGCTGCAAATGGTTTTCCACCGGCATCGCTTCACCGTCACGGATCATGCGCAGCTGTGCTTCACGCGCATCGTCACCCGCACGCACGTCGGCACCAAAGCGGAAGACCGATTCGGTAATGCGGAACTTGCTGCTGTCGTGACCCATGAACCAGACCATTCCCAGACGGCGCAGACGGTTCAGGGAAGAGCGAACTTTTTCCTGTAATTTCTGACGGTCCAGATCGGACCCCGTCGAGCGGTTATTTACCAGCTTGAGCAGCTTGCTTTCATCCGCCAGCGACAGCAGCTCATCGTAAAGCTCCTGCTGGGTGAAGATCCCTTCATTCGCCAGACGTTCCGGGCTGAGGTAGAGGTAGCAGAGAATTTTGCCGACCATCATATCCAGTTCGGAAAGCACCGAGCGCGGAATAAGCGTAGTAGAGCGCGGACGCAGGTAGAAAAACCCTTCCGGCGCGCGGATCAGCTCAACGTTATAGCGAGCGTAAAACTCTTCCAGATACTCCTGAAAGTCCATCAAAAAGGCGTGATTATCCAGCTCGTCAAGGCCAATGTGACGACCGGCACGCAGCTGGCTGTCCAGCGCCGGAAACAACGGATTCGCCAGCGCCTGTGCCAGCTTAACTGGCATCACTTGTTCAATATTTGTCAATGACATGCGCCTGTACCTTGGCTCCGTAATCGTTAATCGGCTGCCACTTCGGCGGCAGTCCGGTGAAATCGGCTTGTGCGATGCCCAGGCGCACCGCCTGGTCTACAACAATGCGGGCAACATCGAAGTGGCGCGCGCGCGGATACTGCGCCAGATAGTCGCGTACCACGAGGCCAAGATCCAGCGGTGCTTGTCTGGCTTTATAGACAGCGAGCTGTTCTTCGATCATCGCCGCAAGCTGCTCGCGAATTTCGTTGAATTCTTCGTATTCCAGATCCGGCGGCAGTTCCCCGGTAACCTCTTCATCACGCAGCGCCATCTCTTCGTCGCGCATATCCAGAAGACGATCGGCATTGGCGTAGGTCAGCGCCCACGGCGCATCAAAGTAGGTCTGTACCGACTGGCGCAGACGCTGAGCAAAGACGCGGTTCTTATCCATATCGATGGCGGTACGGATAAATTTATGCACGTGGCGGTCGTAACCGATCCACAGGTCGATCGACTGCTGGCCCCAGCTGATAATGCGGTCAAGCTTACTCTGCAAATCAAACACCAGACGGTCGATAAAATGCAGATCGTCGTGCGCCATTGTCGCGTCCTGGATGCGCAGCAGGTTGGCCTGCAGCTTATCCCCAGCCGCCTCCAGCGTATCCTGCAACTCACGTAGCGTACCGGACGTTTCTGACAGCAAAAGTTCACAGCTGGAGATGGCCGCACGCCAGTCTTTATTCAGCAGTTGAGCGATATCGTCTTTGACCTGCTGCTGCTGTTCGTCCATCAGACGTTGAGTCAGATCGATACTGTCGAAAATCTCGGCGACCGAGTATTTTAGCGGCGCGTAAACGTTGCGATGCCAGTGGAATTCGTCACCGTTTTCATCAGCCGCGTCGGCGGCACGCTTCAGCTCGCCTGCAACAATGGAGAGCTGCATGGAGAGACGCAGCGTGGAAAATTCGCGCTGGCGGATGTAATAGTCGGTAATGCCAATGCCCAGTGGCGTAAGACGATAGATGGCGTTTCCTTCCGCCTGCTCGCTGGTAAAGCGGTTCAGCAGACGTTGACGCACCATATCATTGATTGCGTTGTTGGCACGCACGCTAATGGTTTCGCTGGTTTGCTCAAACGCATCACTGACGTGGCGGAACGCATCCACCAGTTCGCCTTCACTCATTTCGCCATCCAGGCGTTCGCCGTTTAGCGTCGCAACCGCCAGCAGGAATGAGAGTCTGTCTACCGGCAGCGAGATGGAGAAATCGTTTTTCCTGGCCCAGGCAACCAGTTCGGGGACTGTCTGGGAAAATTCACTCATAGATTATCCTTGCATCTGCGGCTTGCGCGCGGTGACGTGGATATAGCGGCCAAGGCTCAGATAAGGCTCCTGGCGGCAGTACCGCGTCTCTATTTCTGTTAAGGCGTCTAAACAGTCATCCTGTTTTTGTTTATCACGCAGATAATCATGAAACACCCTCACGCCAGTTTTGCCGGTAATTTCCCAACCGATCTCCTCCAGCCAGCCATAGACCTGCTGCGGTTCACGGGGGAAATCCGGTGAAAGCGTGCGTCGTTTCTTTTTATACATGCCCTGCTGTACATAGCCAAAGTTGCCGACCAGCACGTTTCGCATTAGCAGGCCGTTGGCATTGTAAAACATCAGCGATAACGCACCGCCCGGGCGCAACATCGACCACAGCGTTTTTAACATCGCTTGTGGTTCGGCGACCCATTCGAGCACAGCATGAAACAATATCAGATCAACCTGCGTTTCCAAATGCTGCGGAATGTCCTGAGCGGCGCAATGTATAAAATGCATGTTGTCGCTCACACCTTTCTCTTCTGCCGCTCGCCCGGCGCGCGCAACCATCTCGGCAGAAAGATCGCAAAGCGTGACGTGATGTCCCCGCTGCGCCATCAGAATTGCAGTCTGCCCTTCCCCACCGCCGGCATCCAGTACGCGCAACGGTCGGTCACCAAATTCAGCCAGCAGCTTATCCAGATCCTGCCAGAGGATCGTCTGACGAAGCTGACCTTTGGTGGTGCCATAAATGTTGCGCGAAAACTTTTCCGCGATGTCATCAAAATTGCGATCCCGCATTGGGAGGGTTCCACTCACTGCAAAACCGCTATTTTGTCACACCCGCGCGGAGAATGAACCACTCTGGTGTAATATCACGGGCAATCGCCTGCTGTATGGTTAAAAAAGGAACCAAAAAGGATGCTTTTTACCCTAAAAAAATATATTGGAGGCATGATGCTTCCCCTTCCCCTGCTGTTGCTTCTCATCGCGCTGGGGCTGGCATTGATATGGTTTAGCCGCTTTCAGAAAAGCGGTAAATCCCTCGTCACCGTGGGCTGGCTGGCGCTGCTGTTACTCAGCCTGCAACCGGTCGCTGACAGTTTGTTACGCCCGATTGAAAACACCTACCCTACATGGCAGGGAAAACAGAAGGTGGGCTATATCGTGGTGCTGGGCGGCGGGTATACCTGGGATCCGAACTGGGCCCCCAGCTCAAACCTGATCAACAACAGCCTGCCGCGCCTGAACGAGGGGATCCGCCTGTGGCTGGCCAATCCGGGATCGAAGATGATCTTCACGGGCGCTGCGGCAAAAACCAACCCGGTAAGTACCGCTGAAGCAGGGGCAAGAGTGGCTGAATCGCTTGGCGTACCACGTTCCGCCATCATCACGCTGGATAGCCCAAAAGATACCGAAGAAGAAGCTGCTGCGGTGAAACAAGCCATCGGTGATGTGCCGTTCCTGCTGGTGACCTCTGCTTCACACCTGCCGCGCGCAATGATTTTCTTTGAGAATCAGGGCCTGCATCCGCTTCCTGCTCCGGCAAACCAGCTGGCCATTGACGCCCCGCTCAACCCGTGGGAACGGATAATCCCGTCCCCGGTATGGCTGATGCACAGCGACCGCGTCGGTTACGAGACGCTTGGCCGCCTGTGGCAGTGGCTTAAGGGTTCGTCAGGCAAGCCAGGGCAGGAGTGATTTTGCGGCCAGATCGAAACTGGCCCGATTAAAGCGCCCGGTGTTGACCAGTTGCGCCACCTCATCCCAGAGAAGATAGAGCCAGCGTCGCCAGAGAAAGGCCTCCGCAACGGGGGCGCGCTGAAGATAGTGCCAGAGCAAATCTTCCGCCGCCCCGCCCTCGCTCAGCCTGAACAGTTCGTACTCGCGCGGCGCCCAGAGCATGATCCCCGGCCCGACCATCGCCAGAAGCTGATCGCTGCGCGAGTCTTTAAGCATACTGCGCAGCGTGAAGTTGCCGTGAACCAGCACGCAGTTGTCGTTAAAACCCTCAAACAGCGTCGGCAGACATTCCCGGGTGCGGAACAGAATACGTTTGTCCTGCATCGTTAAACCGGTGTTGTTGAACTGGTTCAGCGTGCCCCAGAGCACTTCGACACGCTGGCGATACCATAGCGGCCACAGGTTTTCCTGGGTGCTGTCTACCGCGCCAACAAGACCCCGGCTGTCCTGCCGATGCCAGGCAAGCAGAGCCTCGACAATCTGATCTTTCAGCTGTTCCCAGCGCTCCGGTGTACGCGTCGGAGCTTCAACAGAAACCCCGCGTAAACGTTCAATAAGCAGAACATCCGGGCCGGGATGCTCCTCATGGGTCATCACGCCGTAGACCGTCGGCATACGGACAGTCCCTTCCCGCGCCAGCATCGACATTTTCCAGGCCAGCTGTCTGGCGACACCCGGCGAGGTAAAACTTCTGGCCATCAGCGGCATGGGGTTTCCCTGACTGTCGTACAACGACCAGAGTGCGGTATCGGCCTTTTCATTCACGCATTCCACCCGGCTTAGCTTTTCGCCAAGGAGATGGCTGAGTTCAGCACGCAGCTGTTCCATATGAGATTACCCCCATTAAGACTACTGCTTTTATAATGAGCGCGCGAACCCCGGATGTCACCCGGTCGAGATCAATAATGAAAAAGAAAAGGAAGAGAACATCCCCCCAGAACGAGGGGATGGCAGCGAATTAACGCAATTCGACGCGTACGCGATCGAGATCTTCAGGCGTATCCACGCCGGTGCCAGGGACTTCCTGGGCAACCGCAACGTGAATTTTCTCGCCGTACCACAGCACGCGAAGCTGTTCGAGCATTTCGATATGCTCAAGCGGGCTTGGTGCCCAGGCGACATAACGACGAATAAAGCCGGCGCGGTAGCCGTAAATACCGATGTGGCGCAGGAAGGTTTCGCCGATCGTCTCTTTCGATTGCGCGAAACGATCGCGATCCCACGGAATGGTGGCGCGGGAGAAATAGAGCGCGTAGCCCTCTGCGTCCATGACCACTTTCACCGCATTCGGATTGAACGCCTCTTCAGCGTGGTGAATCGGCACCGCGAGGGTCGCCATGCCAACCTTACGCTGGGCCAGGTTGTCGGCCACCTGACGGATAATAGCCGCCGGGATCATCGGCTCATCGCCCTGCACGTTCACAATCACCGTCTCGTCACTGAAACCGCATTTTTCGACGACTTCCGCCAGGCGCTCGGTGCCTGACTGGTGGTCGGCACGGGTCATGCACACTTCCCCACCCGCGGCCTCAACCGCTCGCGCGACATCCGGGTGATCGGTGGCGACGATGACGCGTCCGGCGCCCGATTCGCGTGCCCGTTCAAGGACATGCACAATCATCGGTTTACCGTTGATATCCACCAGCGGTTTACCTGGCAGGCGCGTTGAAGCATAACGCGCAGGGATAATGACAACAAAACTCATGGTTTGATCTCTTCTGCCACCAGAGAACGGGCTTCATTTTCCAGCAGGACCGGAATACCGTCACGCAGCGGGAACGCCAGGCTGTCCAGTTTGCAAATCAGCTCTTGTTTATCCTGGCTGTAATACAGTTTGCCGTTGCACACCGGGCAGGCAATAATTTCAAGTAAACGGTGATCCATAGTTCCTCCGTATGGGTAATTGCTAAAGCTTACCACATTCTTTTTTCAGGGAGTGCCTGTTTCCCAGCCACCTCGACAGGTCGTAAACAGCCCCGCAGGCACGCGACCGAGTACAATTTCATACGCCCCCTGCCAGCGCGCAAATTCACTGAGCGCAGACGTTAGCCCTTTTTCCAGGCCAGCCGTGACTTTTATGCCCTCTTCCAGCCAGAGAGCGATAATTTCAAGCGTGCCGGTTTTACGGTGCATTTTAGCGTCCATGCGCCCGACAAGCTGCCCTTTATGAAGCAACGGCAAAACAAAATAACCGTACTGACGCTTTTGCGCCGGGGTGTAGCATTCCAGACGGTAGCTGAAATCAAACAGCTGTTCGGCTCGCTTTCTGTCCCAGACTACGGGGTCGAATGGCGAGAGCACGGCACTGTGGGTCGCCTGGAGTTTGCCCTCTTGCGCCTGCGCCAGCAGAGGGAACAAATCCGCATGCAGCCACATTTCACCTAACGACTCAACCGAGACCGGCATCACGCGCTGTTCACGCTGCCACGTTTCCAGCAGCGGTTTTAGCTGCGGCTGACGCAGGCGATAATAATCCGCCAGCCACTGTGGGCGGAATATGCCCAGGCTGCGGGCGCTGTTCCCGAGCATGATGGCTTCGGCTGCGTCCTGAGACAGCAGGTCACGCGTATCGTCCCAGTGAGGCATAACGCGGTGCGTGAGGTCATAGACGCGCTGAAAGTTGCGGCGCTCGACCACCATCACTTTGCCCGACGTAAACAGCCCTTCAAGATGGCGTTTGTGCGGTTTCCACTCCCACCATCCGCTTGCGCCTTTTCGCGGGTGTTCAAAATCCGCGGAGCGTACCGGACCGTTTTCCTCAATATGGGCAATCAGTTGTTCTATTTCATCCGCGTGTTCCGCCATCCATTCCTGGCGGTATTTCCAGCCCATTTTGTCCGGGGCGAGCATGCGGTGACGCACCAGTGCAAAATCGCTGCGCGGGAGAAAACAGGCTTCATGCGCCCAGTATTCCATCAGTTCGCCCTGACTTAGCGCATTATCCAGCCACTGCGGAGGATAGTTTCCCAGGCGGCTAAACAGGACCAGATACGGGCTACGCGCCACGATGTTAATGGTGTCGATTTGCAGCAACGACATGCGTTGCACGGTAGAGAGGATATCCGCTGGCTGTGCGCGGCGGCGGGACTTTTTCAGAAGCCCCTGGGCGGCAAGATGCAGGTTTCGTGCGGCTGCAAGTGAGAGTTGCGGTAGAGACATGCGTTTTCCTGTCAGTCAAAGCGCCACCGGAACCGCGTAGAAGTTACTGCACTAACGCGAGCAGTTCCTTGAGCAAATATTCCGGCTGTTCGCCGCTGAGTTCAGCATCAACCGGCAGATACCACCAGTTTTCTTTCGCAAAGGCCCGGCATTTTACCGCGTCTTTTTCCGTCATGATCAGCGTCTGGCCCGGTGCGGCCAGCCTCTCAATCTCTTCGGCAACCAGCGCCTGGTGATCGGCCAGCGGTACCCGTTTCTCCAGCCGCGCGCCGCACTGCTCCAGCGTCGCGAAGAAACGCGGTGGATGACCAATCCCGGCCATCGCTATCAGATGATCCAGTAACGCGACGTCTTTACGCTCGCCGGTCAGCATATTCACTGCCTTTCCGGGACGAAGATGCATCGGGATCTCACCCGCTCTGGCTTCACCACCGTTTACAATCACGGCATCGACGCTCTTCAGGCGCGACGCACGCTCACGCATTGGACCGGCTGGAAGCCACCAGCCGTTGCCAAAACGCCGCACGCCGTCAATAACCACGATCTCTTTGTCACGCGCCAGCGCGTAATGCTGCAAACCATCATCGGTAATTATGATTTGTACGTCATGCTCTGCAAGCAGTGCCTTTACGGCATCACTGCGCACCGGCGATACCGCAACCGGCGCGCCAGTACGTTGGTAAATCAGTACCGGCTCATCACCGGCTTCAGCGGTTGTCGTAGCTGGGCTCAGCACCAGTGGATACTGCGCCGCTTTACCACCGTAACCGCGTGAGACAACTCCCGGGCGGATACCGCGCTTCTGAAGCTGTTCTACCAGCCAGATCACCACCGGCGTTTTGCCGTTTCCACCCGCCGTCAGGTTGCCGACCACCACGACCGGTACCGGTGCGCGCCAGGCGCGCTTGATCCCGAGGCGATAAAGCAGACGAATAGCACCGCTCACCAGGCCATACAGCCAGGAGAGCGGGAGAAGCAGCACCCACAGAGGGGATTCACCCGACCAGATGCGTGCAATCATTGACCGAACTGCATTTTATGAAGCTGCGCGTATACACCACGTTGTTCCAGCAGGTCCGCATGGCTGCCGCGTTCAACGATAACGCCGTCTTCCACCACCACGATTTCGTCAGCCTGTTCGATGGTCGACAGACGGTGCGCGATAACCAGCGAGGTACGGTTTTTCTGTAATTCATCCAGAGCCGACTGGATAGCGCGTTCAGATTCCGTATCCAGTGCGGACGTTGCTTCATCGAGGATCAGAATCGGGCTGTTGCGCAGCAGCGCTCGGGCAATCGCGATACGTTGACGCTGACCACCGGAGAGCAGCACCCCGTTTTCGCCAATGATCGTATCCAGACCGTTATCCATTTTGTTAATGAAGTCCATCGCATAGGCCATACGCGCCGCATTCTCGATCTCTTCACGGCTGTACTCTTCGGTACGGGCATACGCAATGTTGTTCGCCACCGTATCGTTGAACAGATGCACGTTCTGCGAAACCAGCGCGACCTGGTTACGCAACGACTGTAGGGTATATTCCCGCAGGTCGTGACTATCAAGCAGGATTTCGCCCTGGTCGATATCGTAGAAACGGGTAATCAGGCTGGCAATAGTCGACTTGCCCGAACCGGAACGACCGACCAGTGCAACGGTCTTACCCGCCGGGATGGACAGGCTGATATCACGCAGCGCCGGCACTTCACGGCCTGGATAGGTAAAGGTCACGTTGCGGAATTCCAGGTCACCTTTAGCGCGCTCTATCACGCGTGTACCTTCATCTTTTTCTTGTTCGGAATCGAGGATGCTGAACAGCGTCTGACAGGCTGCCATCCCGCGCTGGAACTGGGCGTTGACGTTAGTCAGCGATTTCAGCGGACGCATCAGCGCAATCATGGATGAGAACACCACGGTAATGGTACCCGCAGTCAGGGTTTCCATGACGCTCGGGAAGCTTGCTGCATACAGGACGAAGGCCAGGGCCAAAGAGGCAATCAGCTGAATGATCGGATCGGAAATCGACGAGGCCGATACCATTTTCATCCCTTGCAGGCGCATTTTGTTGCTGACCTT
Organism: Enterobacter hormaechei subsp. hoffmannii; assembly: GCF_001729745.1. Lineage (GTDB taxonomy): Bacteria > Pseudomonadota > Gammaproteobacteria > Enterobacterales > Enterobacteriaceae > Enterobacter > Enterobacter intestinihominis. Next base: position 1,556,821 of record NZ_CP017186.1, on the reverse strand, counting down.
GTCAAAGCGTTTGGTTTCGACTTCCTGACCGCCGAAGATCAACACTTCCTTATGGCCTTTCAGCATCTGCTCGGCGCTGGTAGTCACCTGCCCCATCGTATTCTGCATATTTTTACTGATGTTGCGAAAACGCTTTGATACCACGCGGATCGCGATGGAGACAATCGGCGCCAGCACAATAAGGATCAGCGACAGTTGCCAGCTGTAATAGAACATCATCGCAAAAAGACCGATGATGGATGCGCCTTCACGCACAACGGTAATCAGTGCGCTGGAAGAGGACGACGCCACCTGCTCTGAATCGTAGGTAATACGCGACAGCAGGGTACCGGTTGACTGTTTGTCAAAGAATGAGACTGGCATCCCCATCATATGGCTGAATAACCGACGGCGCATGGTCATCACCACTTTACCGGATACCCAGGAGATGCAGTAGCTGGATACATAGCTGGAGATTCCGCGTAAGATCATCAGCCCAATAACCACCAGCGGCATCCATAGCAGCACTGAACGATCCGTTTTACCAAAACCGTCATCCAGTAACGGTTTGAGAAGCGATAACATAAACGTATCGCTGGCTGCGTTGAGGATTAACGCTACGCCCGCCACGATCAAGCCTGCTTTGAAAGGTGCAATCATCGGCCAGAGCCGGCGGAACGTTTGCCACGTGGAGAGATCTTTGTCGTTATGCATTCAAAAAACCAGCATTTGTTGAAATAGCCGCATATTCTACCCGTTATCTACGGGCGCGCCAAACCACTGATGATACCAACGCGGTAAATAGTGTTCACGTAAGCGGCGAATTTGCCGACTTTGGTGCGAAAACGTCACAGTTATCTGTCCGGACTGCGGGGTATCAAGCCAGAGATATCCCTCAGTTCGATAGCGCCTGACTACTTTGATGGAAGGGAAACGCCACGCGTTATAGCGGGCCATCGAGGCCAGCGAAACCTGCCCCTCCACGCGCTGTAGCAGCGGTGTTGAAGATGACGTGTTACTCCCATGATGCGGCACCTGAATCAGTGTAGCCGCAAGTTGACGCCAGCGGTGGCTCAACATTGCCAGTTCTGCCTGCGCTTCAATATCTCCGGTCAGTAAAACGCTCTGTTCGCCGTCATCGATTTTTACCACGCAGGAGCGGTTGTTACCTTTCGCCGAGGTGTTTTCGGGTGGCCAGTGCACGGAGAACGTTAACCCATGCCACTGCCATCGCTGTCCACGAAAGCACGGAAGATGTCCGGTCCAGGCTAAGGGGCTTCTGATCCACATTGCAGGCCAGGCAGCTTTTAGCGATGCCAGTCCCCCCGCGTGGTCGAGATGTTCATGGCTCAGGATCACCCCTTCCGGCCTCAGATGATGCCAGCGTAGCCAGGGGATAATCAGCTGCTGCGCGCTGTCCCCACCGGGCCATGCCAGCCCGGTGTCATACAGAATGGCCTTCCCGTGACGCTCAATGACCATCGCCAGCCCTTGCCCTACATCCAGCATATGCAGGGACCAGCTGTCAGTTTTAATCCTGTGCCAGAGGGGAAATGCCATCACCACGCTGCCTGCCAGACAGACTGCGGGTACTGCGCTGAAGGCCCTGAATCGCCAGCCAATGATCAGCAGCCACGGCAGTAACGTCAGGTATTGCCAGCGTTCATCCACGTCCTGCCAGCCATTCGGTAAACGCATCAATAGCCAGAAAAGTCCTGCCAGAGATTTATCGGCTGCCAGCCAGACGATACTTTCCAGCGTCGCCACCGGAAACAGATGCAGAAACATGCCGAGCAGGATCAGTGGAACTGAGATAAACGTTACCAGAGGAACAGCAAACAGATTCGCCACCAGCGAGGAGAGACTGAAACCATGGAAAATCAGTACCTGAAGCGGCAACAGAAGCAGCAGCATTCCAACCTGCAAATACAACAGCGTAACCAGCGGCCGCAGGCACCGGCCACGTTGCCAGTGCGGGAGAGGCAACCACTGATACCAAAAAATAAGCGCGGCGACCGCAAACGCGGATAACGCCAGGCTTTGTGACAGTACCGCCAGCGGATCGAAAAACAGGATCGCCGCCACGCAGGTAAGCCATACCTGCCAGGGCGACCACTGGCGACCACTCATTTTTAATGCAGCCAGTACCACAAGCGCCATAACCGTACGCAGCGCGGGCGGCTGCAATCCCGTTAGCCATGCGTAAAACGCGGCAAAAAGCAGACCTGCCAGTAAGGGCACTTGCCAGATAATCCAGCGGCCCGGCAGGAAAAATTGGATGCCCCGAGCCAGTAGCCAGACAGCAGAAGCGGCCAGCGCAATATGCAATCCCGAGATTGCCATCAGATGCATCGTTCCGGTCTCACGCATCAGGTTTTTTATCTCCCGCGAGACCGACAGCCGCTCCCCCATCCCCAGCCCCAGGATCACGGGCCCCCACTGATATGCTGAAAGCGTATTCTGTAGTGATGTCAGGTATTGCGAACGCAGGCTACAGCGTGCGTCGATAATCTCCGCATGGGTAAACCGTCCGCTCAGCGTCTGGTGTCGGGCAAAGGCGTTTTTCTGCGAATCATAGCCGCCATCGTTGAGTTCTCCGTGTACCGCCCTGAGCCGCAGGGTCATCGCCCAGCGTTGACCCACGCAGACATTTTGAGGCAGGTAGTTGCCGTAGAGTGACACGCCCATAGCAGCCCACACGCGTTCTCCATTGAGGCTGATAATCCTTCCCTGATGCATCGTTGCGCCGTCAGTTGCGGTAATGACCACCTCGGCCTGCTGCGGTGCTCTCGTTAAATGGTTCATCGGCCACACGCTTTCCTGAGCGGCCAGGATCCCCCAGCACATAAAAAGCAATGCGAGGCCTGAAAACCTGAGCCATTTTCTCTGCTGTACGGATAACGCAATTCCTGCGGCAATCAGCAACCAGACAATATGCAAGTCTGGCAAAACGGGTAACCAATAGAGCGGGATTATGGCCAGAATGGCGCACATACTGATAACGTGGATCCCCATCTTCACCTCCATGTTTCAGGCGATTATGCGGCGGGAGTGATGCGTCGTCAGACAGAAAAGGCGTGATTTACAGCGGGCGCTGCAACGTTTTTAAGCGTTTACAGCAAGGAGAAAATGAGAATGCGGCGCGTATTCAGAAATGCAGGGGCGGGATACAAAAAAAGCACCCTAAGGTGCTTTCTTTAAACTCAGTTTAACCCTGATGATTAAACTCAGTTACCGTAAATATTGGCGCGATCGCGCAGTTCTTTACCCGGCTTAAAGTGCGGAACATACTTTCCTTCCAGCTCCACTTTATCGCCAGTCTTCGGGTTACGCCCGGTACGTGGTGCACGATAGTGCAGGGAAAAACTACCGAAACCGCGGATTTCAATGCGCTCGCCCTGGGCAAGAGTGGTAGCCATATGCTCCAGCATCTCTTTAACGGCATCTTCCACAGCCTTGGCAGGGATATGCGGTTGCTGACTGGCAAGTCTTTCAATCAATTCTGACTTGGTCATGATTCCTCCGGTTCCTTTCAAACCCATTAGCTGAACAGCTTATTAAACAAGGGCGGCCGTAGCCGCCCTTTGTTATTGATTACAGGACGAATCCTGCAATCTGTCAAGTCTGCTCTCCATCCTTCGCGCTGTAAATGCGTTACAGCTCAAATGATGGTGCGAACCTGAACTTACTCGCCTTTAGCTGCTTTGAAAGCTTCAGCCATTGCGTTGTTAGAGAAGTTTGCATCTTCCTGTTTGTTCACAGTTGCGATTGCATCTTTCTCATCAGCTTCGTCTTTAGCACGAACAGACAGGCTGATTGCACGGTTCTTACGGTCAACACCGGTGAACTTAGCTTCAACGTCGTCACCAACGCTCAGAACCAGAGTTGCATCTTCAACGCGGTCACGTGAAGCTTCGGAAGCGCGCAGGTAACCTTCAACGCCGTCAGCCAGTTCTACGGTTGCGCCTTTAGCGTCAACAGCAGTCACTTTACCGTTTACGATTGCGCCTTTCTTGTTCAGTGCAACCCAGTTGTTGAACGGATCTTCTGCGAGCTGTTTAACGCCCAGGGAGATACGTTCACGTTCTGCGTCAACCTGCAGAACAACTGCTGCGATTTCGTCGCCTTTTTTGTATTCACGAACTGCTTCTTCGCCTGCAACGTTCCAGGAGATGTCAGACAGGTGAACCAGGCCATCGATGCCGCCGTCCAGGCCGATGAAGATACCGAAGTCAGTGATAGACTTGATTTTACCTTCAACACGGTCGCCCTTGTTGTGGGTTTCCGCGAACTGCTGCCATGGGTTGTTTTTGCACTGCTTCAGGCCCAGGGAGATACGACGACGTTCTTCGTCGATATCCAGAACCATCACTTCCACTACATCACCAACGTTAACAACTTTGGATGGGTGGATGTTTTTGTTGGTCCAGTCCATTTCGGAAACGTGGACCAGGCCTTCAACGCCTTCTTCGATTTCAACGAAGCAGCCGTAGTCGGTCAGGTTGGTAACGCGACCAGTCAGTTTAGTACCTTCTGGGTAACGCTTAGCGATAGCTACCCATGGATCTTCGCCCAGCTGTTTCAGGCCGAGGGATACACGAGTACGCTCGCGGTCGAACTTCAGCACTTTAACAGTGATTTCGTCGCCCACGTTCACGATTTCGCTTGGGTGCTTAACGCGTTTCCACGCCATGTCGGTGATGTGCAGCAGGCCATCAACGCCGCCCAGGTCAACGAATGCGCCGTAGTCAGTGAGGTTCTTAACGATACCTTTGACTTCCATGCCTTCCTGCAGGTTTTCCAGCAGCTGATCGCGTTCTGCGCTGTTTTCGGATTCGATAACGGCACGACGGGAAACAACAACGTTGTTACGCTTCTGGTCCAGCTTGATTACTTTGAACTCAAGCTCTTTGCCTTCGAGGTGCAGGGTGTCACGGACTGGACGAACGTCTACCAGAGAACCTGGCAGGAACGCACGAATACCATTCAGCTCAACAGTGAAGCCACCTTTAACTTTGCCGTTGATAACACCGACCACAGTTTCAGCTTCTTCGTAAGCTTTTTCCAGCGTGATCCATGCTTCGTGACGTTTAGCTTTCTCACGAGACAGCAGGGTTTCGCCGAAGCCGTCTTCTACTGCGTCCAGAGCAACGTCAACTTCGTCACCTACCTGGATTTCCAGCTCGCCCTGGGCGTTTTTGAACTGCTCAGCCGGGATGGCGGACTCAGATTTCAGACCGGCGTCAACCAGTACTACGTCTTTGTCGATAGCAACAACAACACCGCGAACGATGGAACCCGGACGGGTTTCGATTTCTTTTAAGGATTCTTCAAACAGTTGAGCAAAAGATTCAGTCATGTTTAATCTTCAGGTTAATATTAACGTCCACCTGGCTCCGTGCCGGATGGGGTTGTTTCACATACCCGCCGTCAATCCATTGCAGCGGGGGTACTGCTAAATCGGTCGCGATTACGCGAGTGCCAGTTTTTGGCGCGCATATTGTAGCGCTTTTTCAATCACTTGCTCAATAGTTAAACTGGTTGAATCCAGCACTAATGCGTCTTGCGCGGGAACAAGTGGTGCGACGGCGCGGTTACGATCGCGGTCATCGCGCTCTTTTATCTCGGATAAAAGGCGATCAAAGTTAACACTAAACCCCTTTTCCTGCAACTGAAGCATGCGGCGTTGAGCACGTTCTTCCGAAGAAGCGTCAAGGAAAATTTTCACTGGCGCATCAGGGAATACCACGGTTCCCATGTCGCGGCCGTCGGCGATCAGCCCCGGCGCTTCGCGGAAACCGCGCTGGCGACGTAACAGCGCTTCACGAACGCGTGGGAAAGCCGCCACCTGAGAGGCCGCATTGGCCACTTCCTGCGTACGGATTTCACCGCTGACATCTTCCCCTTCCAGGATCACTTCAAGGTTGCCATCAGTAGAGACAAAGCGCACATCCAGATGTGCAGCCAGCGGTACCAGCGCTTCTTCAGACGCAACATCTACATGATGATGCAGCGCAGCCAGCGCCAGCACGCGATAGATTGCTCCCGAATCTAAAAGATGCCATTGCAATGCTTCCGCCATCGCTTTGCACAGAGTACCTTTCCCTGCGCCACTTGGCCCATCAATGGTGATTACCGGGGCAATTGCCGTCATCTTTTTCTCCTTAATTAAGGCATACCGTTTACATGAACGCCGCGCATTATACGCGCCAACGTGCGCAACTGTTACCTTTGCGTGCAAATTACGGAATGATTGAAGCAGAGTGTAGAAGAAATGAAAGAGGATGACTGTCAGAAAGCGTAAGGAAATGCCGCATCAGGAGATGCGGCATACGATCGTCAGGCCAGGGTGCTAATGCGCGCCAGCTGTTCGAAGTAGTCCGGGAAGGTTTTCGCCGTGCACTTCGGGTCAAGGATGGTGACTGGCGTATCTGACAGCGCCACCAGCGAGAAACACATCGCCATGCGGTGATCGTTGTAGGTGCCAATTTCTGCAAATTGCAGTTTTGCCGGCGGCGTGACGCGAATGTAGTCTTCGCCCTCTTCTACCACCGCCCCCACTTTACGCAGCTCGGTTGCCATTGCGAACAGGCGGTCAGTCTCTTTTACGCGCCAGTTATAGATGTTGCGCAGCGTGGTGGTGCCTTTCGCAAACAGCGCAGCGGTGGCGATGGTCATTGCCGCGTCAGGAATATGGTTCATGTCCATGTCGATGGCGTTCAGCTCACCGTGGGTGCAGGAGATGAAGTCATCGCCCCAGGTCACCACCGCGCCCATTTTTTCCAGCACGTCAGCAAAACGGATATCGCCCTGCACGCTGTTGCGGCCAATGCCCGTCACTTTTACCGTACCGCCTTTAATCGCGCCTGCGGCAAGGAAATAGGAGGCGGATGACGCATCCCCTTCAACCAGGTAGTTGCCCGGAGACTGGTACTGCTGTGCCCCGCGCACCACGAAGCGCTGATAAGACTGGTTTTCCACCTCAACGCCGAAGGTTTTCATCAGGTGCAGCGTGATATCAATGTACGGCTTAGAGACCAGATCGCCTTTAATGCTAATCACGGTATTATTTGGAGCCAGTGGTGCGGTCATCAGCAGTGCCGTCAGGAACTGGCTGGAGACGCTACCGTCAACCTCAACATTACCGCCAGTGAAACCACCGCGCAGACGCAGTGGCGGGTAATTTTCTTGCTCAAGATAATCAATCTGCGCGCCGCCCTGACGCAGGGCATCGACCAGGTGGCCGATCGGACGCTCTTTCATGCGCGGCTCGCCGGTCAGCACAATATCGTTGCTCCCAAGACACAGCGCAGCGGCCAGAGGACGCATCGCCGTACCGGCGTTACCCAGGAAAAGCTCCAGCGCTTCAGCGGAATGTAATGCGCCGCCGTTACCGGTGACTTCACAACGGGTACGATCGTCTGACAGCGCGTACTGAACGCCCAACGCTTTCAGTGCATTGAGCATATGGCGCACGTCATCGCTGTCCAGCAGGTTGGAAAGGACGGTGGTGCCGTTTGCCAGAGCTGCCAGCAGCAGAGCGCGGTTCGAGACACTTTTTGAACCAGGCAGATTAATGGTGCCATCTACCCGCGCGATAGGTTGTAACGTCAGGGATTCCATGAAACTTAACTCTCAACTCAACATAATAAAAACCCCGCAGGAACGCTGCGGGGGTGAAAAACAGCCAATTAACCGTGACGACGTTCGAAGTCGATCATGAAATCAGTCAGGGCTTTAACGCCTTCCAGCGGCATCGCGTTATAGATAGAGGCACGCATACCGCCTACCACACGGTGACCTTTCAGCGCATGCAGACCCGCCGCGAAGGACTCTTCCAGGAACACGTTATCCAGGTTGTTGTCCGCCAGTTGGAACGGCACGTTCATGCGCGAACGGTTAGTTTTGGCGACATCGTTACGGTAGAAATCGCTCTTGTCGATCACGCCGTACAGCAGTTCAGCTTTTTGCTGATTGATCTTGTCCATCTGCGCCACGCCGCCTTTTTGCTTCAGCCATTTGAAGACCAGGCCGGAGAGATACCAGGCGAACGTTGGTGGAGTGTTGAACATGGAATCGTTGTCGTTCAGGACGGTGTAATCCAGAATTGACGGGCAAGACTTATGGGCTTTCCCCAGCAGGTCTTCACGCACGATAACGATAGTCAGACCCGCAGGACCGATGTTTTTCTGGGCACCCGCGTAGATGACGCCGTAGCGGCTGACGTCCAGCGGCGTGGACAGAATGGTGGAGGAGAAGTCCGCCGTCACAATGACATTTTCGCCAAAGTCTGGCTCTTCGTGAATAGCGATACCGTCGATGGTTTCGTTCGGGCAGTAATGAAGATACGCGGCGTTGTCAGAAAGCTGCCACTCACTCATCGGCTTCACGGCGCGCATACCGTCAACGGTCACTTTGGCATCGATAACGTTCGGCGTGCAATATTTGTGCGCTTCTTTTACCGCACTGGCCGCCCAGTAGCCGGCATCAACGTAATCAGCGGTGGATTTGTCGCCCAGTAGATTGAGCGGAATACCCGCAAACTGACCGCGTCCACCGCCGTGACAGAACAATACTTTGTAGTTCGAGGGAATGTTCAGCAGATCGCGAAAATCCTTTTCTGCCTCTTCCGCCACCTGAATAAACGCTTTACCCCGGTGGCTAACTTCCATCACCGACGTACCCAGACCGTTCCAGTCACACAGCTCCTGTTGAGCCTGTTTGAGCACGTCTGCCGGTAACATTGCCGGACCTGAACTGAAATTAAAGACTTGAGCCATTTCCCCTCACCACGCTAAAAGCCATAAGTTATAACTGTGGATATCGGTTTTATCATTCAGTGACACGCGCCGCAATGTCTAAAACTTATGGCCGAAGAAATGTGCCCCTCGTCACACAAAACAATCTGCCGTACCGTTGTCGCAAAACCGACAAAATCGCTGTCAGGTAATGCGTTTAGCCCGGCTAACCTTCGTCCATTCTGGATTTGTACAGCGAGGGCATAATTGATGATCGCCCGCCTGCATGACCACCACATGGCTGCATTTTATGCAAGCATACTGGCCCGCATCAGGGACGGTTTTGTATCGCTCGATAAGCATATCCGGCAGTATGCACAGGCCCGGCTTGACCTCATCGTCAGGATAGTAATAGACGCTGATTTGACCGTTCGTTTCCATAATCGCCAGACGCACCTGCCCCAGTTGTTCAACGCTGCTTATACGTAGCTCCATAAAGAACTCAAACTCCGTCATATTGGCGCTTTGCACATTCTCCCAGGCCAGTTGACCATCTTCGACAATCACCACCGGTTTTCCTTCGAACAGATCTTCCAGTTTTTCACTTTTCGACATCAGCCACATGACCAGCCGGTACAGCAGCGCAAGCGTCACGAAGACGATAAAAACCGGCACCATCGGCACATCGTCATAAAAGGCTACGTCCCCTGCCGCCGAACCCAGCGTCAGGATAATCAGCACTTCAAACAGTGACATCTGCCGCACGCCGCGACGTCCGGTGATTTTCAGAAACAGGAAGACGAGTACAAAGGTGTACAGGCTACGCAACGCCACTTCGCCTAAAAACTCAGGTGGGACTTTATCAAACGCCATCCGCTGGAGATCAAATGCTTTCATTTTTTTATGCCTTAACAGTAGGTTACTGCTTATAAGCATAGCCCAGCCATTTATTTTCGCCGGAGATAGCACCCGTCACGCAAAACCCGTATCATTGCGCGCTTTACGTACGATAAAAGTGAACGCCATGACTCAAACGTTTATCCCCGGCAAAGACGCCGCTCTGGAAGATTCCATCGCTCGCTTCCAGCAGAAACTGACCGACCTGGGCTTTAATATCGAAGAAGCCTCCTGGCTGAATCCGGTGCCTCACGTCTGGTCCGTGCATATTCGCGACAAAGACTGTGCGCTGTGCTTCACCAACGGCAAAGGCGCGACCAAAAAAGCGGCACTGGCCTCTGCGCTGGGTGAGTATTTTGAGCGTCTGTCCACCAACTATTTCTTCGCCGACTTCTGGCTGGGTGAAACGATTGCCAACGGCCCGTTCGTTCACTACCCGAACGAAAAATGGTTCCCGCTACCCGAAGACGACGAACTGCCGGAAGGCATTCTTGATGCCCGCCTGCGCGCGTTCTACGATCCGGAAAACGAACTGACCGCCAGCATGCTGATCGACCTGCAATCCGGCAATGAGGATCGTGGTATCTGCGCCCTGCCGTTCACCCGTCAGTCTGACGAGCAGACCGTTTACATTCCAATGAACATCGTTGGCAATCTGTATGTGTCTAACGGTATGTCTGCCGGTAACACCCGTAACGAAGCGCGTGTACAGGGGTTGTCTGAAGTTTTCGAGCGTCACATCAAAAACCGTATTATTGCTGAATCCATCAGCCTGCCGGAGATCCCGGCTGACGTGCTGGCGCGCTACCCGGGCGTGGTGGAATCCATCGCCAAACTGGAAGCGGAAGGTTTCCCAATCTTTGCTTATGACGGCTCTCTGGGCGGCAAATATCCGGTTATCTGCGTGGTACTGTTTAACCCGGCAAATGGCACCTGCTTCGCCTCTTTCGGCGCGCACCCGGACTTCGGCGTGGCGCTGGAGCGTACCGTGACCGAACTGCTGCAAGGTCGTAGCCTGAAAGATCTCGACGTCTTCACCCCGCCAACCTTTGATGACGAAGAAGTCGCCGAGCACACCAACCTCGAAACGCACTTCATCGACTCCAGCGGTTTGATCTCCTGGGATATGTTCAAACAGGACGCGGACTATCCGTTCGTGGACTGGAGCTTTGCCGGTACGACGGAAGAAGAGTTCGCCACCCTGATGGCGATCTTCAACGCGGAAGATCAGGAAGTCTATATTGCCGACTATGAACACCTCGGCGTTTATGCGTGCCGTATTATTGTGCCGGGTATGTCGGACATCTATCCGGCAGAAGATCTGTGGCTGGCGAACAACAGCATGGGCGCGCATCTGCGTGAAACCCTGCTGGCCCTGCCGGGCAGCGAGTGGGATAAAGAAGATTATCTGAACCTGATCGCCCAACTGGACGAAGAAGGACACGATGATTTCACCCGCGTACGCGAACTGCTGGGTCTAGCAACCGGAAAAGATAACGGCTGGTACACGCTGCGCATCGGCGAGCTAAAAGCGATGCTGGCGCTGGCGGGCGGCGATCTGGATCAGGCTTTGGCCTGGACCGAGTGGACGATGGAGTTTAACCAGTCCGTCTTCTCCGCCGAGCGCACTAACTATTACCGTTGCCTGCAAACGCTGCTCTTGCTTTCTCAGGAAGACGACCGCGAGCCATTGCTGTATCTGAACGCCTTCGTCCGCATGTACGGTGCAGATGCCGTTGAAGCTGCCAGCGCGGCGCTGAGCGGTGAAGAACCGTTCTATGGCCTGCAAGCGGTTGACAGCGATCTGAAAGCCTTCCCGGCGCATCAGTCGCTGCTGAATGCGTATGAAAAATTGCAGAAGGCTAAAGCCGCTTACTGGTCAAAATAAGCGCATATAACATTAATGGCTGTAGGCGTATTCAATCGCCTGAGCTATATTACGGGGCAATTTCATTGCCCCTTTTTTTTATTTTTCCGCAATGACGTTTAATTGTAATAATTAAGTTAACCACGGGTAAATATAAAAACGCTTACCTGGGCTTTACTGTTACTAATTCTAATAAATACTCCATTTTAATTAACTGTTCCACGGGAGGCTGAAGGAAAAAATTCAACTCTTTTCATAACTTTTAAAATTTATTTTTATAAGGATAATCAAATACTTACTCCGCTTTTGCTGTAAAACCATACACACTGCGGGCCTATAAGCCAGGCGAGATATGATCTATATCAATTTCTCTTCTATAATGCTTTGTTAGTATCTCGTCGCCGACTTAATAAAGAGAGAGTTAGTGTGAAAGCTGACAACCCTTTTGATCTATTACTCCCCGCTGCGATGGCGAAAGTTGCCGAAGAAGCGGGTGTCTACAAAGCAACGAAACATCCGATGACGACGTTCTTTCTGGCCATTACGGCTGGGGTGTTCATCTCCATCGCTTTCGTCTTCTATATCACAGCCACCACCGGCACTGCCGGGATGCCTTTCGGCATAGCGAAACTGATTGGTGGTATTTGCTTCTCACTGGGCCTGATCCTCTGCGTCATCTGCGGCGCCGACCTCTTCACCTCAACGGTGCTGATTGTTGTGGCAAAAGCCAGCGGAAGAATTACCTGGGGTCAACTGGGGCGCAACTGGCTCAACGTCTACGTTGGCAACCTGATTGGCTGTCTGCTCTTTGTTCTGTTGATGTGGCTTTCTGGCGAGTACATGACCGCCAACGGCGGCTGGGGGCTTAACGTCCTGCAAACCGCCGACCACAAAATGCACCATACATTTATCGAAGCCGTTGCTCTCGGCATCCTTGCAAACCTGATGGTCTGCCTGGCGGTCTGGATGAGCTACTCTGGTCGTAGCCTGATGGATAAAGCCATGATTATGGTTCTGCCGGTTGCGATGTTTGTTGCCAGCGGCTTTGAGCACAGTATTGCGAATATGTTCATGATCCCGATGGGGATTGTTATCCGCAACTTTGCAAGCCCGGAGTTCTGGACTGCTGTTGGTTCAACCCCGGAAAGTTTTTCACACCTGACTATTATGAATTTCATTACTGATAACCTGATCCCCGTCACTATCGGGAACATTATCGGTGGGGGTCTGTTAGTTGGGTTGACATACTGGGTCATTTACCTGCGTGGCGGCGATCATCATTAATGGTTGTCTCAGGCAGTAAATAAAAAATCCACTTAAGAAGGTAGGTGTTACATGTCCGAGCTTAATGAAAAGTTAGCCACAGCCTGGGAAGGTTTTACGAAAGGTGACTGGCAGAATGAAGTCAACGTCCGTGACTTCATTCAGAAAAACTATACCCCGTATGAAGGTGACGAATCCTTCCTGGCTGGTGCGACTGATGCAACCACCAAGCTGTGGGACAGCGTAATGGAAGGCGTTAAACTGGAAAACCGCACTCACGCGCCAGTTGATTTTGACACCTCCGTTGCTTCTACCATCACTTCTCACGATGCTGGCTACATCAACAAAGCCCTTGAGAAAATCGTTGGTCTCCAGACTGAAGCACCACTGAAACGCGCAATCATCCCGTTCGGTGGCATTAAAATGGTTGAAGGTTCCTGCAAAGCGTATAACCGCGAGCTGGACCCAATGCTGAAAAAAATCTTCACCGAATACCGTAAAACCCATAACCAGGGTGTATTCGATGTTTACACCAAAGACATTCTGAACTGCCGTAAATCTGGCGTTCTGACCGGTCTGCCAGATGCCTATGGCCGTGGCCGTATCATCGGTGACTACCGTCGCGTTGCGCTGTACGGTATCGACTTCCTGATGAAAGACAAATACGCGCAGTTCGTCTCTCTCCAGTCTGACCTGGAAAACGGCGTAAACCTGGAAGCGACTATCCGTCTGCGTGAAGAGATTGCTGAACAGCACCGTGCGCTGGGTCAGATCAAAGAGATGGCGGCTAAATACGGCTGTGATATCTCTGGTCCTGCAACCAACGCTCAGGAAGCTATTCAGTGGACCTACTTCGGCTACCTGGCCGCGGTTAAGTCTCAGAACGGTGCAGCAATGTCCTTCGGCCGCGTATCCACCTTCCTGGATGCGTATATCGAACGCGATATCAAAGCAGGCAAAATCACCGAGCAAGACGCTCAGGAAATGATTGACCACCTGGTCATGAAACTGCGTATGGTTCGTTTCCTGCGTACTCCAGAATATGATGAGCTGTTCTCTGGTGACCCAATCTGGGCAACCGAATCTATCGGCGGTATGGGCGTAGATGGCCGTACTCTGGTAACCAAAAACAGCTTCCGCTTCCTGAACACCCTGTACACCATGGGTCCTTCTCCGGAGCCGAACATCACCGTTCTGTGGTCTGAAAAACTGCCGCTGAACTTCAAGAAATTCGCCGCTAAAGTGTCCATCGACACCTCTTCTCTGCAATACGAGAACGATGACCTGATGCGTCCGGACTTCAACAACGACGACTACGCTATCGCGTGCTGCGTAAGCCCAATGGTTGTTGGTAAGCAAATGCAGTTCTTCGGTGCGCGTGCAAACCTGGCGAAAACCATGCTGTACGCAATCAACGGCGGCGTTGACGAAAAACTGAAAATGCAGGTTGGTCCTAAGTCTGAACCGATCAAAGGCGACCTTCTGAACTTCGACGAAGTGATGGAGCGCATGGATCACTTCATGGACTGGCTGGCTAAGCAGTATGTCACTGCGCTGAACGTCATCCACTACATGCACGACAAGTACAGCTACGAAGCCTCTCTGATGGCGCTGCACGACCGTGACGTCGTTCGCACCATGGCGTGTGGTATCGCAGGTCTGTCCGTTGCGGCTGACTCCCTGTCTGCAATCAAATATGCGAAAGTTAAACCAATTCGTGACGAAGATGGTCTGGCTATCGACTTCGAAATCGAAGGCGAATATCCGCAGTTTGGTAACAACGACGCTCGCGTTGATGACATGGCGGTTGACCTGGTAGAACGTTTCATGAAGAAAATTCAGAAACTCACTACCTATCGTAACGCTATCCCGACTCAGTCTGTTCTGACCATCACCTCTAACGTTGTGTATGGTAAGAAAACCGGTAACACCCCAGACGGTCGTCGTGCTGGCGCGCCATTCGGCCCAGGTGCTAACCCAATGCACGGTCGTGACCAGAAAGGTGCGGTTGCCTCTCTGACCTCCGTTGCTAAACTGCCGTTTGCATACGCAAAAGATGGTATCTCTTACACCTTCTCTATCGTGCCAAACGCGCTGGGTAAAGATGACGAAGTGCGTAAAACTAACCTCGCGGGTCTGATGGATGGTTACTTCCACCACGAAGCGTCCATTGAAGGTGGTCAGCACCTGAACGTGAACGTGATGAACCGTGAAATGCTGCTCGACGCGATGGAACATCCTGAGAAATATCCTCAGCTGACCATTCGTGTATCAGGCTACGCAGTACGTTTTAACTCCCTGACGAAAGAACAGCAGCAGGACGTTATCACCCGTACTTTCACTCAGTCCATGTAAGTGGAATTGACTGAAATCACGCGTTAAAAAGCGTACAATAAAGGCTCCACGCAAGTGGGGCCTTTTTAACACCCTCGCTTCATCAGTCTCTTTTGTCCGCTATCTATACTTAATGGATAACAGCCAAAACAGACTCGACATAGCCTTTGAGCTGTGCATCTACATAGGCCCCCGGATGGGCCAAATTCGGAGATATCACCGCAATGTCAATTATTGGTCGCATTCACTCCTTTGAATCCTGTGGCACCGTCGATGGCCCGGGGATCCGCTTTATCACTTTCTTCCAGGGCTGCCTGATGCGCTGCCTGTACTGCCATAACCGTGACACCTGGGACACCCATGGCGGTAAAGAAGTCACCGTTGAGGATCTGATGAAAGAGGTGGTGACCTATCGCCACTTCATGAACGCGTCCGGTGGTGGCGTGACGGCATCCGGCGGTGAAGCTATTCTTCAGGCTGAATTTGTGCGCGACTGGTTCCGCGCCTGCCATAAAGAAGGTATTCATACCTGCCTCGACACCAACGGCTTTGTGCGCCGTTACGATCCGGTTATTGATGAACTGCTTGAAGTGACCGATCTGGTGATGCTCGATCTCAAGCAGATGAACGATGAGATCCACCAGAATCTGGTTGGCGTCTCAAACCACCGTACGCTGGAATTTGCCAAATACATTGCCAACAAAGGCGTCAAGACCTGGATCCGCTACGTGGTAGTACCGGGCTGGTCAGATGATGATGATTCTGCACATCGTCTGGGCGAATTTACCCGGGATATGGGTAACGTGGAGAAAATTGAACTCCTGCCCTATCACGAGCTGGGTAAACACAAATGGGTGGCAATGGGTGAAGAGTACAAGCTCGATGGCGTGAAGCCGCCGAAAAAAGAGACGATGGAGCGCGTCAAAGGTATTCTTGAGCAGTATGGCCACAAGGTCATGTATTAACGAAAAGGCCCGGTGAAAACCGGGCCTTTTTATATTCTATTTAAAGACGCCGTTAATCACGGAAGTCACAATCGCGGTACTCAGCGCAATTAAGACCAGGTCGTCACCCACCACGCGCCATTCATAGCCCGGATAAGAAGGAAGCTGACCCAGCATATCGGCTGGCACGGTTTTCTTCGAAATGCCCGGAGGCAGTGGCTTACCGCGCGCCAGGTTTTTCGCAATACCCGGAGGCAGAGAGTCGTAGCCCGTTAAGCCGTAATTCAGTGCCAGATGGCGGGCATGATCGAAGCTCACGCGGACGTCAACATCATGACCAACATCGTTGCTGTTTTTAAAGCTCTTATCCGATTTCCCTGGATTATCCTGGCCGGTATTGTGCTTATTACCATGGTTACCAGCGTTCCCGTTACCATGATTGCCGCTATTACCTTGTCCGCCACCGTTTCCGTGGCCACCGCCATTCCCGTTTCCAGGATTAGCCATGGCCGGAGCCGTTGCAAACGTTAAAGCCAACACTACGGCAAGTGCGGTAGTGGAAAAACGACGAGTAGACATGATTGCTGCCTTTTAGTGGTAGAACTCATTTGAATTATCGCCAGGCAGTAAAAACTCACAATAAGTAAAAGTCTTATATGTGACAGGGACAAAAAAGCCTGTCATCGACAGGCTTTTATTTAATCAGGCATGTGCCACTGGCGTTGGGTGCTCGCCCGCTTTGCGCAGCAGCATTAACAGATAAATAAACGATACGCTGGCGATCATGATAAACAGCAGATTATCAGAGTAATTTTGCATGAGCATAGCGGTAAAAGTCGGCCCCAGTAAACTGCCGATGGTGTAACTCAGCAACAATGCCTGGTTCATCGCCACCAGCTGGTGATGCTCAACTTTCTCACAGGCCCAGGCCATCGCGACCGGATAGAGCGTAAAACCCGCAGCCCCCAGAATGAACAGCGCAGGCGCCATCGCGGCGTTGCTGAGCATAGCGAGACAGCCCATGATGACCACGAAAACCTGGACGCGCAGCACCAGCAGACGACCAAAGCGGTCCGCCAGGCGGCCAATCGGCCACTGGCCGACAATCCCCGCGCTGACCATCACCGCCATCCAGAAACCGATCCCGGAATCACTGACACCCTGATGGTTAAGATAGAGCGGCATCAGGCCATAGAGCGAGCCCAGCACAATCCCGGAAATAATACAGCCGTTAATCCCCAGGCGCGCATGGCGCAGTCTCAGCATCGGCCAGACGTGGGTGGCCTCCTGATGCTCACTGCTCTGGTTCACGATACGGGTAAAGAGCAGCGGCAGAATTGCGGCCAGCACCATCCCTGTTACCCATGGCAGAACGCTCATCAGGTCGGTTGGGAATTTGCTGACCATCAGTTGTCCCAGAACGGTACCGACGTAGTAAACCATCATATAAGCCGCCAGCAGACGCCCGCGATTACGGGACGTGCCGCTGCACATCAGCGCACTTTCAACCACCACCCAGATCATGGCGCAGCCAACGCCCGCAATAAAGCGCCAGACCATCCAGCTCCAGAAGCCGACCATCAGTCCTAAACCGGCGCATCCGACGGCAAAGATCAGTGACGCCAGATAATAACTGCGGTTAAAACCAAAGCGCTTAATAAGGCTGCCCGTTAATAAGGTGCCCAGCAGATTGCCCGTAAAAAAGGACGAGCTGACCATACCCACCTGCCAGGTTGGTAAGTTTTCATGGGCGAGCCATAGCGGGACGAGTGTGTTCAACACCGCGATCGCCAGGGTCAGCAAAAGCAGGCCACAGAGCAACAAAAGCACCGGGCGGGTATAGGTGGTCATGGATTAAAAACCGTGAGGAAGTTCAGATTTCGTGCGCATCATGCCACTGGCAAAAACAAAGTCAATCCACCGATTCAGGCGTCACGCACGATATGCGCCTTGTCGATTTAAAAAACTCATCCTGCTAATGCAAAGCCTGCTACCAATATTAATTATCTATTTGTTTTTATTTATTTCCGGGAATTTTAACAGCGAAACATCAGTCGAAAAATTTCATGAATGAAAAAAGAAAAGCCGGGCACTATGTCCCGGCTTTTTATGACAAAATCTAAAATTAGCTGGCGACAGCCATACCGACCGTCATATGCAGACCGTAAAATACGCCGCGACCAATTAACTCCCCTGCCAGCACCAGCACAAAGGCCAGTGACAGCAACGGTAGCGCAGGCGCGTAACCTTTAAGCTGAGGGGCAATCCAGCACACCAGCGCCGCCGTCAGCAGCACCACACGCCAGGCCATCAGAGAACCGTAATCCGGTACCAGCGCCGAAGCCTGTTGGATAGAGCTGTGAATCGTCGCCAGCTCCGCTCCCTGCATAAGCGCTACAACGGTACTGATGACCAGTGCCAGCAGCGAGACCGCGGGCAGCAGGCGCATCGCCCAACCATTAATGCCAGCTACACGCAGAAGCAGATAACCCAGCAGCGGCCCGCCAATAAACATGGTCAGGAAGAAGCTCATCGGCGTCCAGACGCTGTACCAGGTCGGAACGGTATCAATGGTGTTGTACACCCGGACCATCATCCAGACGAAGACAACGCCCAGTACCATGGTGACGATGAGCCACAACGCACGTAACCCTGACGGCAGCTTTTTCAGCGCTGCCAGTAACCACCCCAGCCCGCCAACTGCAAAGAAGATTGCGCCGCTGGCAATCTCGTTACTCAGCGAAGAGGCACCTACGCGGTTCAGGGAGTTAAACGCGCGCATCGGTGAGCCCAAGTGCAGCGTAGAGGCGATAAACCCAATCCCCATCAACACCCACAGGCCAAACATGCTCAACACTAAACGCTGCTGCTGTTCAGCATTGAGGTTCCCTTTTAACAGCGCCAGCGCAAGGACGATAAACCCGCCTGCCACGCACTGCCCAAAGACCGTGAAGATCATAAGCGGCCATTCATGCCATCCACTTCCCATCTCACACCTCCTTCGGGTTTGCCAGGTAGCCGGTGGTATCACCCGTCGGACGGCTGTTGGCGTTAGGTTTAATCACAATACTCGGCTTCGTGAAGTGCGCAGACGGCAGCGGCGCGACCGCAGCAAGCTGACCGTGTTTTTTACGCAGCTCTTCAATCGGGCCAAAGTCCAGCGCGCGCAGCGGGCAGGACTCGACGCAGATGGGCTTTTTGCCGTCCGCCACGCGGCTGTGGCAGCCGTCGCACTTGGTCATGTGGCCTTTAGCCGCGTTATACTGCGGCGCACCGTACGGGCAGGCCATGTGGCAGTAGCGACAGCCAATGCAGACATCCTCGTCCACCACCACAAAACCGTCGTCGCGCTTGTGCATTGCCCCGCTCGGGCAGACCTTAGTGCAGGCCGGATCTTCGCAGTGGTTGCAGGCAATCGACAGGTAATAGGCGAAGACGTTCTGATGCCAGACGCCGTTATCCTCCTGCCAGTCGCCGCCCGCGTATTCATAAATACGACGGAAGCTGACGTCCGGGGTCAGGTCTTTATAATCCTTGCAGGCCAGCTCGCAGGTTTTACACCCGGTGCAGCGGCTGGAATCAATAAAAAATCCATACTGGGTTGTCATCGGTTACTCCTTACGCCTTTTCAACCTGAACGAGGTTTGTGTGGGATGGGTTGCCCTTCGCCAGCGGCGATGGACGCTGCGTAGTGAGAACGTTGATGCAGCCCGCCTGATCGATACGGTTCGCATCCGGGTTATACCAGGCCCCTTCCCCCAGCGCGACAACGCCAGGCATCATGCGCGGAGTCACTTTAGCTTCGATATGCACTTCGCCACGTCCGTTGAAGATACGTACGCGATCGCCATTACTGATGCCGCGCGCTTTCGCATCCATCGGGTTGATCCACATCTCCTGTCGGCAGGCCGCTTTCAGAACGTCAACGTTGCCGTAGGTGGAGTGAACACGCGCTTTGTAGTGGAAACCGGTTAACTGAAGTGGGAATTTCTCCGTCAGCGGATCGTTGTAGTTTTCGAAGCCAGGCGTATAGATCGGCAGCGGATCGATAACGTCCCCTTCCGGCAATTCCCACGTTGCGGCAATTTTTGCCAGCTCTTCGGAGTAGATCTCGATTTTGCCCGACGGCGTGGTCAGCGGATTGGCCTGCGGATCGTCGCGGAAGGCTTTATACGCCACGTGATGCCCTTCCGGATCGCGCTGCTTGTACATGCCCTGCTTGCGGAAGGTATCGAAGTCCGGCAGGTCTGGAATGGCTTTCCGTGAGAGCTCGTGCAGATGGCGCATCCACCCTTCCTGAGTACGCCCCTCTGTGAACTGCTGCTCAACGCCAAGACGTTTCGCCAGCTCGGACGTCATCTCATAGATAGTTTTGCACTCGAAGCGCGGTTTGATGGCCTGGTCTGTGAAGATCACATAGGACATGTTGCCGCAGGAGGCGTCCAGCGCGAAATCCATCTGCTCAGACGCGGTGCAGTCTGGGAGCAGAATATCGGCATACTTCGCCGATGAGGTCATGTGGCAGTCGATCACCACAATCATTTCGCACTTCTTGTCGTCCTGCAAAATTTCGTGGGTGCGGTTGATCTCTGAGTGCTGGTTGATCAGGCAGTTACCGGCATAGTTCCAGATCATTTTGATCGGCACATCCAGCTTATCTTTGCCCCGAACACCGTCGCGTAGCGCGGTCATTTCCGGGCCGCGCTCGATCGCGTCCGTCCACATAAACATGGAGATGCTGGTCTGAACCGGGTTATCCAGCGTTGGCATACGTTCAAACGGTACTTCATACGAGCCTTCACGCGCCCCGCTATTACCGCCGTGAATGCCGACGTTGCCAGTCAGAATCGAGAGCATAGAAATAGCGCGGGTGGCAATTTCGCCGTTCGCGTGACGCTGCGGTCCCCAGCCCTGGCTGATATAGGCTGGCTTTGCTGAACCAATTTCACGGGCCAGCTGAACAATACGTTCGACTGGAATGCCGGTGATGGTGGATGCCCACTCAGGGGTTTTCGCTACCCCGTCGCTGCCCTGACCAAGTATATACGCTTTGTAATGCCCGTTAGCCGGTGCGCTGGCTGGCAGCGTCTTCTCGTCATAGCCGACGCAGTATTTATCAAGGAACGGCTGATCGACGAGGTTTTCAGTGATCATCACATACGCCAGCGCATTGACCAGCGCCGCATCGGTACCAGGGCGGATAGGGATCCACTCGTCTTCTCGCCCCGCGCCGGTATCGGTGTAGCGCGGATCGACGATGATCATACGTGCGTTGGATTTGGCGCGCGCCTGCTCAAGATAATAGGTTACCCCACCGCCGCTCATACGCGTTTCGCCCGGGTTGTTGCCGAACAATACCACCAGCTTGCTGTTTTCTATATCCGACGGGCTGTTACCGTCTGCCCAGCCGCCATAGGTGTAGTTCAGGCCCGCGGCAATCTGTGCGGAAGAGTAGTCGCCATAATGGTTGAGATAGCCGCCGCAGCAGTTCATCAGGCGCGCTACCAGCGTTTTACCCGGCGGCCAGGAGCGGGTCATGGTGCCGCCCAGCGTCCCGGTGCCATAGTTCAGGTAGATGGATTCGTTGCCGTACTCTTTAATCAGGCGCTGCATGTTGGTCGCGATAATATCGTAGGCTTCGTCCCAGCTAATGCGCTCGAACTTCCCTTCCCCACGCTTACCGACACGCTTCATCGGATATTTCAGACGATCCGGGTTATAAACGCGACGGCGCATTGAGCGGCCACGCAGACAGGCACGAACCTGGTGTAACCATTCGTAGTTATCATCGCCGGTATTGTCGGTTTCAACGTATTTGATTTCACCGTCCACAACATGCATACGCAGGGGACAACGGCTACCACAGTTAACGGTACAGGCACTCCACACCACTTTTTCCGGGGCTGAAGCGGGAGACAGAGCCTCCGCCGCCGACGCCAGACGGGTAAAAGGAAGCGTAAAGGCGCTGCTGGCAACCGCCAGACCACCTATTGCCGTGGTTTTCATCAACCCACGGCGAGTGACCTCGGCAGCCATTAACGCTTCAGGCGCTTTGATTTTCATAAAGACTCACTTTGGTTGCTCACAAAGAAAAGAGAGGCGGCGCATACCGCTATGTAGTTTTATATATAACGAATTGCTTCGTTACAGGTGTTTTATGCTAACTTTCGTTCGGAGGAGTATTACTACTTTAGAGGGAGGGAATATTGCGTCGTATCAAATCAAAGATATAAAAAAAGCGCCCTGAGGCGCTTTTTTGTTTTGCAGCAAAATATTAGCCGATGAACTGCTGGCCTTTCATGTAAGGACGCAGCACCTCAGGGATCTCAATACGACCATCTGCCTGCTGGTAGTTCTCCAGCACGGCAACCAGCGTACGGCCAACCGCCAGACCAGAACCGTTCAGGGTATGAACCAGACGGGTCTTCTTGTCGGACTTGCTGCGGCAACGCGCCTGCATACGACGCGCCTGGAAATCCCAGACGTTAGAGCAAGAGGAGATTTCACGGTAGGTGTTTTGCGCAGGCACCCAGACTTCGAGGTCGAAGGTTTTGCAGGCGCCGAAGCCCATGTCACCGGTGCACAGCGCCATACGGCGGTATGGCAGCCCCAGCAGCTCCAGCACTTTCTCTGCGTGACCTGTCATCTCTTCCAGCGCGTCCATAGACTCTTCCGGACGAACGATCTGCACCATCTCAACTTTATCGAACTGGTGCATACGGATCAGACCGCGCGTATCACGACCGTAAGAACCGGCTTCAGAACGGAAACATGGAGAGTGCGCAGTCAGTTTGATTGGCAGATCGTCTTCGTCGATGATCTCATCACGCACGAGGTTGGTCAGCGGCACTTCCGCGGTTGGGATCAGCGCGTAGTTGCTGCTGTCAGCTTCTTCGTCCAGCGGACGGGTATGGAACAGATCGCCGGCAAATTTCGGCAGCTGGCCTGTACCGTACAGCGTATCGTGGTTAACCAGATACGGAACGTAGGTTTCGCTGTAGCCATGCTGCTCGGTGTGCAGATCCAGCATAAATTGCGCCAGCGCGCGGTGCAGGTGAGCAATCTGACCTTTCATTACCACGAAGCGAGAACCGGTCAGCTTAACCGCAGCCGCAAAGTCCAGGCCCGCGTGCATTTCGCCCAGCGTCACGTGATCGCGCACCTCGAAGTCAAACTCGCGAGGCGTACCCCAGCGTTTCACTTCAACGTTGTCGTTTTCGTCTTTGCCGACAGGGACGCTGTCGTCAGGAATGTTCGGAATCGCCAGAGCGATATCACGAATTTCAGCCTGAAGAACGTCCAGTTCAGCTTTCGCCTGATCCAGCTCTTCACCCAGTTTGTTCACTTCCAGGCGTAATGGCTCAATATCTTCCCCGCGCGCTTTCGCCTGGCCAATGGATTTCGATCGAGAATTACGCTCTGCCTGCAGATTTTCTGTTTGTACCTGCAAAACTTTACGACGCTCTTCAAGAGCGCGCAGCTTATCTACATCCAGCTTAAAGCCCCGGCGTGCCAGTTTTTCAGCGACTGCGTCTGGCTCATTACGCAGCAGATTGGGATCGAGCATGCTTATCCTGTGCTTATCGAATTAAAAGAGGAAAAAGTGACCACAGCCTGCGGCCACAGAGATATATTGCCAACATTACCGCAACGATTGAACTAACGGTAGCGTTTTATAGGGCTATTTTGATCCTGTCCGGCAAGCCAGGCGAGCTTTTCGCCAATCTTACCCTCAAGACCTCTGTTTGTGGGGTGATAATAGCGGGTTTGTGCCATCTCCTGCGGGAAATACTCCTCGCCGGCGGCGTAGGCGTTGGGTTCGTCATGGGCGTAGCGATACTCCTGCCCGTAACCCATCTCTTTCATCAATTTGGTTGGCGCATTGCGCAGATGAACCGGCACATCGTAGTCCGGACGTTCACGTGCATCCGACATCGCCGCTTTGAAGGCGGTATACACCGCGTTACTTTTCGGTGCGCAAGCCAGATAGACAATTGCCTGCGCAATGGCACGCTCGCCCTCCGCAGGCCCGACGCGGGTAAAGCAGTCCCAGGCGGAAACAGCGACCTGCATGGCGCGTGGATCGGCATTACCGACATCTTCTGACGCAATCGCCAGGCAGCGACGCGCGACATATAACGGATCGCCACCGGCGGTGATGATACGCGCATACCAGTAGAGCGCCGCATCCGGAGCGCTGCCGCGCACGGACTTGTGTAATGCAGAGATGAGGTCGTAAAAACGATCGCCTTTATTATCGAAGCGCGCGCTGCGCTCACCGGCAATTTCGGTGAGCAGTTCAGGCTTTAATACGCGCTTGCCCGCATCGTCCACTTCGGCCATATCGGCCATCATTTCGAGCGTGTTCAACGCACGACGGGCATCACCGTTAACCAGTTCGGCGATAGCAAGACGCGTCTCGTCCGGCAGAACGATATCCTGTCCGCCGTAACCACGCGCGTTGTCCTCCATCGCCTGCGTCAGAACTTTTTCGATATCTTCCGTGGTCAGCGATTTAAGCAGATACACGCGCGCCCGGGAGAGCAGCGCAGAGTTCAGTTCAAACGACGGGTTTTCCGTGGTGGCGCCGATAAAGAAAATCGTACCGTCTTCAATGTGCGGCAGAAAGGCGTCCTGCTGGCTCTTGTTGAAGCGGTGAACTTCGTCGACAAACAGAATGGTGCGACGTCCGGCATTGCGGTTTTGTCGCGCCCGCTCGATCGCCTCGCGGATCTCTTTCACCCCCGACGTGACCGCCGAGATGCGCTCAACGTCCGCGTTGGCATAGCGGGCGATCACTTCAGCGAGCGTGGTTTTTCCGGTGCCGGGTGGCCCCCAGAGGATCATGGAGTGCAGATGCCCCGCCTCAATAGCGCGCGGCAAGGGTTTCCCCGCAGCCAGCAGATGTTGCTGACCGATGTACTGCGCTAAATTTTCTGGCCGCATACGGGCGGCCAGAGGTTGAAACGCATTATCTGAAAAATCGAGCGACAGGTTGCTCACTCATGCCTCTTACTTATTGCGTTGGTCGTCCACCGTTACGCCCTGCGGCGGGGTAAAGGTGAATTTCGATGCATCAATGGCGCCGTTTTGCTGAGACTTCAACTGATAGCTGCTGCGCTGATCGTCCTGCTCAACCGCGCCGAACTGATTGATGGTACCGTTGCTGCTCACGTTAATGGTGAACTGCTTCAGATTACCGTTGCTGCCTTTTGGCGTAAGGACGAACTCATCACCGTTTTGTTTGATGTTGTACTGCTGCCAGTCGCTGGACTGGTTACGGGCAATGAGCATAAACGGCGTATTGCTGGTCGCGTCTTTTAGCCAGGTGGCGGTCGCCTGCTCAACAAACGGATTGTAGAACCACAGGGTTTTACCGTCAGACACCAGAACGCTTTCATCCGGCTGGGTCATGTGCCAGTTGAACAGATTTGGGCGTTTCACCCACAAATCTCCCTGGCCTTCCTGCACCGCGTTGCCGCTGCCGTCAGTCACTTTTTGCGTGAAGCTGGCGTGGAAACTGCTCACTTTATCCAGTCGGCTTTTAAGGTCGCTGGCTGCATCAGCCCAGACGCTGCTGGCAACAAAACTGGAGAGTAATGCACAGGCGATGGCGATTTTTTTCATTGTTATTCCTTAAAATACGTCTTCCCGATATGGGGGTTCCGTTTCTATTCTGTACCTGCCCGAAGGCAGGCGACAGAAGAATATGCTTAATTTTTGCTGATTTACCCTTCTTTGCAATCGCTGAAGATTACTCAAAAGGCGGTGGCGCCAGCACCTCACGGTTACCGTTGTGCCCCTGTTCGCTCACGATGCCCTGGGCTTCCATCTGCTCAATGATACGCGCCGCGCGGTTGTAACCGATACGGAACTGGCGCTGCACGCCGGAGATGGACGCTTTGCGTTTTTCGGTGACGAAATTAACCGCCTGGTCGAATAACGGATCCAGCTCTTCGCCGCCGTCAAAACCACCGCCGCCACCTTCGTTTTCGCTGTCAGAGGTGATGCCGTCAACATATTGCGGTCGCCCGCGCGCTTTCCAGTCTTGCACAACCGCGTGCACTTCCTGGTCGCGAACAAACGCACCGTGAACACGCACCGGCGAGGTGGAGTTCGGCCCGGAATAGAGCATATCACCCATCCCCAGCAGCGACTCTGCTCCGCCCTGGTCAAGGATAGTACGGGAGTCAATTTTACTCGACACGGTAAACGCGATACGGGTCGGGATGTTTGCCTTAATAAGACCGGTGATTACATCCACGGACGGACGCTGCGTTGCCAGTACCAGGTGGATGCCCGCCGCACGCGCTTTCTGTGCCAGACGCGCAATCAGCTCTTCCACTTTCTTGCCAACGGTCATCATCAGGTCGGCAAATTCATCCACCAGCACCACGATGTAAGGCAGTTTTTCCAGCACCGGATGCTGGGCATCCATGCTGTCACCCGGCTTCCAGTATGGGTCCGGAATCGGACGGCCCATACGCGCCGCCTCGGCGATTTTCTCGTTATAACCGGCCAGGTTACGCACGCCCAGCGCCGACATCAGCTTGTAGCGACGCTCCATTTCATTGACGCTCCAGCGTAATGCGTTGGCGGCGTCCTTCATGTCGGTAACCACTTCCGTTAACAGATGCGGAATGCCTTCGTAGACGGACAGTTCGAGCATTTTTGGGTCGATCATGATGAAACGCACGTCTTCAGGCTGCGCTTTGTAGAGCATACTGAGGATCATGGCGTTCACACCGACCGATTTACCCGAGCCTGTTGTACCCGCAACCAGCAGGTGCGGCATCTTTGCGAGATCGGCAACCACCGGATCGCCGGCGATATCTTTACCCAACACCACGGTCAGCGGAGACGGGTTGTCGCGGAATTTGGTGTTATCCAGAACTTCACGCAGATAAACGGTCTGGCGTTTCTTGTTTGGCAGCTCAAGGCCAACGTAAGGCTTGCCTGGGATCACTTCCACCACGCGTACCGCCACGGTGGACAGAGAACGCGCCAGGTCGCGGGAGAGGTTAGAAATACGCGCCGCTTTTACGCCCGGTGCCAGGTTCAGTTCGAAACGGGTGATCACCGGGCCCGGTGAGTAGTTCACCACGTCCGCTTTAATGCGGAAGTCAGCCAGACGCGCTTCCACCAGACGGGCCATCTGCTCAAGGGCAAAGGTATCCACCGGCTCGACTTCCGCTGGCGGTGGCGTTAACAGATCCAGCGACGGCAGCGGCGTACTTGGTCGTTGCAGCGGTCGGCTGTCTCCGTTACGCATCAGCAGTGGGTGAATCAGGCTCTCCTGCGGCTGTGGTGCTGGCTGCTGGAACTGTGGCTGAGGCGGTTGAGAAGGTGTCTGCGGCTGCGCATACGCCTGCGGCGCCGGCTGTTGCGGCTGCACGTAAGCCTGTGGTGCAGGCGGCTGACGCACCGGCTCCGCTTCCGGCATTACGCTCGGCGTGAACAGCGGTTCGCTTGGGCCATCATCCACCAGATCTTTCATTGGTGAGAATTCGAAATCCGACAGCGAGAACGGGTTTGCCCCCGAAGGTTGCTCACCGGAATAACGCTGCTGCTGCGTTGCTGCAAACTGGCGCGCCAGCTCCGCTTCGGCCGCATCATCGTCGTCCTGCTGTGAAGGCACGTGATGCTGATACTCTTCGCCGTAACGCTGATTCTGCTGGGCAGCAAACTGACGCGCCAGCTCATCCTGATGCAGTTCGTCGGCATCATCTTCGTAGTCGGACTCACGGGCTTTTTCTTCCGCCATACGCTGGGAAGGCAGTTTAATGCCATAAGAGGCCAGCTCCCGGCGAGTCGGTACGCGCACGCGGTTAGGGCGCGGCAGCTGTGGACCAATGCCCTCTTTCACCTGAGGACGCGGGGCGCTGTCGGCTGCCGGGCTGAATAGCGGAGCGGACGCGGCAGCGGCTGCCGTTGCCTGCTTCACGGCTTCTGCACCCGACGCAACGGCTGGCGTAGGTTCTACAGGTGGAACGCTGACCGAAGGCGCTTTTGCAATGGGCTCCTGTACCGGCTCGGGCACGGGCTGATACCAGGCGGCAAGCTGCTCGCGCTCACGGGCGCGGCGCTCTTCCACTTCTTCAAAATAGTATAATGGCGGACGGGATGGCTTCGCTTCCTCCACCACTTCGGGTTCAGACACCGGTGCAACGTATGGCTGTTCAGGTACAGCGGGTTCGGGCGTATAAGCCTGATACGGTTGTTGCGGCACGCTGGCAGGCTCAGGCGGCTGAGACGTTTGCTGCCACTGTTCCTGCTGCACAGGAATATAACTTTCAGGCTCAGGTGCAATGGTCGGTTCAGGCGTATGGACGCCTGGCGCAGTCTGCCAGTCTACCTGCGGTTGCTGGATCGCGGACTCCGGTGCCGGAACAGGCGAGGACGGCATCACGGCTTCAACAGGCGCAACATGGGCCTGCGCAGCCGTCGTTGCGGCAGCAGCAGCGGCTACTGGTTCAGTCACGGAGTGGCCATTCAGCAGCGGATCGTATTCGTCATACTCTCCCGGCGTGGCTCGATGGCCAGAGAACAGTACGTCATCAGGGTCGACGGCCGCACCGCGATACTCAATCTGCTCGTCTTCATCCATACGTTTGCCGGAGAACAGCGCGGCATCCGTTTTACGGCCTAACGGGTTAGCAAATTTTTCAGCGACGCGCTGGCGGCGCGCCAGAGCACCGCGCAGAATACGCGCGCGGCGAGATTCACGCCGCTGTACAGGCGCCTCGTCTTCCTCTTCGTACTCATCTTCATACTCGTCTTCATCGACCCACGTATCGTCACGACGGGTACGGTTGCTGGCGAACGTCAGCAGCGTCAGAATAAAGCTGCCGATCTTCTCAGCAATGCTCACCCAGGACCAGCCGGTAAACAGCGTCAGGCCCGCCGCCCAGATACAGAGCAGCGCCAGCGTGCCGCCGCTGCTATGAAGCATCGGTTGCAGCGCGGAGCTCAACAGGCTGCCGATCACCCCGCCGGAGGCGAAGTACCAGATATCATCGGCGTTGATCGCCGCCAGCCCACAGGAGGTGAGGATCAGCGCCAGGGCGCCAATCAGGCGCAGCGAAACGGCAAAATAATCGATGTAGTCGTCGTTCTGTCGATGACGCCAGGCAAACCAGCATCCGCCAATAATGATGACGGGAAGGGTATAAGCCATCACTCCGAAAATGAAAAAGAGCGTGTCCGCAAGCCAGGCACCGGGAACGCCACCTAAGTTATGAATAGGCTCATGCCATGCGGTTTGCGACCAGCTGGGATCTGAGGGGTTGAAACTGAGTAAGGCGGCCATCAGCCAGACGGCAAAAAGGGCAATAACAATCAGTAACGCCTCGAGGAGACGACGTCCGCTGCTTAGCTTAGATAATGTGACTTCTTTGTCTTCAGTGTATTCCTGGCTCAAGAAAGGCTCTCCAGGTATCAGGCATGTCCTGCCTGTGTGCTAAAACGGACAACAGCGCCGGGTATCCCCGGCACTGTTGCTGTATGGATTAACAGGAGTGTAATCAAACTACACTGATTTTGCACCTGTTCCGTGTTAGCGCGTCTTAATAACCAGACGATTGCTCTGTTTGACCTCTTCCATCACCACATAAGTACGGGTGTCGTTCACGCCTGGCAGACGCAGCAGGGTTTCACCCAGCAGCTTACGGTAGGCGGACATATCGGGCACACGGGTTTTTAACAGGTAGTCAAAATCTCCGGAAACCAGATGACACTCTTGAATTTCTTCAAGTTTTTGTACAGCGGCGTTAAATTGCTCAAACACATCCGGCGCACCACGATTCAGAGTAATCTCAACAAATACCAGAAGTGAGGCATCCAGATAATGCGGGTTTAGCAGAGCCGTATAGCCCTGAATAAAACCCTGTCTTTCCAGTCGACGCACACGCTCAAGGCACGGCGTCGGGGAAAGTCCCACACGTTTTGAAAGCTCGACGTTGGAAATACGCCCATCCTTTTGCAATTCATTAAGAATGTTACGATCGATACGGTCGAGATCTTTGCCAGGGCGCTTCTTGCTATCTACCATTATTATTGTCTCTCTGTATTCCTTCCCTACTCCTGCCTGGACCCTGTGCACATCACTGTTCAGAGCCTGCACCCATTATTCATCACATCGCCTGGTTATGTATTAGACGCGATGTGGATTCGGGGTCTGCGGTAAGAAGACCGTTGCCCGAAAGCAGTCACAGACATCACGTATGGCGTCTGTCCACACCATGCGTAGATTTCACTGACCCGGTAAAAATGGCATTTACGTGCATGTCTATTCGGCATGCAGTTCATGCGTCTTTTTTTCTTCCTTGAATGTTTTCGCAAAAGCGCAGGGGATTGTCAAAGCAAAACATCGATTTTTAGTACAAGATGCCGGATATTCATTACGGGGGGGTATTAATCATCATTTTATTGCCTTATAAACGCGCGATTTTCAGTAGCAGACGTGATATGACCGTGTCTGATCCATAGGGCGTGACTATTGCATATATCGGAAGCAAAACTGTCGTGCTCTTTTTTTACGGCAACAAATTCCCTACAATCCAGCCCATTGCCTGCCAACAACAATGGGGATCTCATGGGCACGACCAAACACAGTAAGCTGCTAATCCTTGGTTCTGGACCTGCGGGATATACCGCAGCGGTCTATGCTGCACGCGCTAACCTGCAACCGGTACTGATTACCGGGATGGAAAAAGGCGGTCAGCTGACCACCACCACGGAAGTGGAAAACTGGCCGGGCGACCCGAACGACCTGACCGGGCCGCTGCTGATGGAGCGCATGCACGAGCATGCTGCTAAATTCGAAACCGAAATCCTGTTCGACCACATTAATAAAGTGGATTTGCAGAACCGTCCGTTCCGTCTGACCGGCGACAGCGGTGAATACACCTGCGATGCGCTGATCATCGCTACCGGTGCCTCTGCCCGTTATCTCGGTCTGCCGTCTGAAGAAGCATTCAAAGGGCGAGGCGTATCAGCCTGCGCGACCTGCGACGGTTTCTTCTATCGCAACCAGAAAGTTGCGGTGATTGGCGGCGGCAACACCGCTGTTGAAGAAGCGTTGTATCTGGCGAACATCGCCTCAGAAGTACACCTGATCCACCGTCGCGACACCTTCCGCGCCGAGAAGATCCTGATCAAACGCCTGATGGATAAAGTGGCGAGCGGCAACATTGTGCTGCATACCAACCGTACGCTGGAAGAAGTGACCGGCGATCAGATGGGTGTGGCAGGTCTGCGAATTCGTGATACGCAGAACACCGACACCGTCGAAACGCTGGAGGTGGCAGGCCTGTTTGTGGCAATCGGTCACAGCCCGAACACGGCCATTTTCGAAGGCCAACTTGAGCTGGAGAACGGCTACATCAAAGTGCAGTCTGGCATTCACGGCAATGCGACGCAGACCAGCATCCCAGGCGTCTTCGCGGCTGGCGACGTGATGGACCATATTTATCGTCAGGCGATCACCTCTGCGGGCACCGGCTGTATGGCCGCCCTGGACGCAGAACGCTATCTGGACGGACTGGCAGAACAAGGTAAATAATCTTTACAAGTCAGTAACAAACGTAAATAAAGGCGGCCACTGGTCGCCTTTATTTTTGCTCACGTGTAACATGCAGATGTCTAATTTCTTATAACGTCACCTGCAAAGTACGCAATGGAAAAAACCCGTCAACAAGAGTTAACGCGCTGGCTGAAACAGCAAAGCGTTCTGTCCCGCCGCTGGCTTATGATTTCCCGCGTTCTGGGATTTATCAGCGGTCTGTTGATTGTTGCCCAGGCATGGCTGCTGGCCCGCATTCTCAATCATATGATCATGGAGAGCATCCCGCGCGAAGCGCTGCTGCTGCCGTTTATCGTTCTGGTGCTGGTTTTCGTCCTGCGTGCGTGGGTGGTCTGGCTGCGCGAACGGGTTGGGTTCCATGCCGGCCAGC
The DNA here is from genome assembly GCF_001729745.1 of Enterobacter hormaechei subsp. hoffmannii. Taxonomy (GTDB): domain Bacteria; phylum Pseudomonadota; class Gammaproteobacteria; order Enterobacterales; family Enterobacteriaceae; genus Enterobacter; species Enterobacter intestinihominis. The sequence continues at coordinate 1,524,846 of NZ_CP017186.1, read as the reverse complement.
ACATCCGCTATGAGATCCGCCGCAAAGTGCTCGACCGGCTTTCGGAAGCCGGGCCTGCGTGGATCCAGGGCAAACCGGCCGGTAGCTGGGCGACGCTGATCCTGGAGCAAATCGACGATATGCACGATTACTATGCGCGTTATCTTCCACAGATGGCGCTGGCAGTGTTTGTGCCTCTGATGATTGTTATCGCCATCTTCCCTGTTAACTGGGTAGCGGCTCTGATCCTGATGGGGACCGCCCCGCTCATCCCGCTGTTTATGGCGATGGTCGGCATGGGTGCGGCAGATGCTAACCGTCGCAACTTCCTTGCGCTGGGTCGGTTGAGCGGTCATTTCCTGGACCGTCTGCGCGGAATGGAAACCCTGCGGATCTTTGGTCGTGGTGAAGCGGAAACCGAAAACATTCGCCTGGCGTCGCAGGATTTTCGTCAGCGCACCATGGAAGTGTTGCGCATGGCCTTCCTTTCTTCCGGCGTGCTCGAGTTCTTTACCTCCCTGTCGATTGCGCTTGTGGCGGTTTACTTTGGCTTCTCCTACCTCGGCGCGCTGGACTTTGGCCACTACGGTACGGCGGTCACGCTTTCCGCCGGGTTCCTGGCGCTGATCCTGGCCCCGGAATTTTTCCAGCCGCTTCGCGATCTCGGCACCTTTTACCATGCCAAAGCGCAGGCGGTGGGTGCTGCCGACAGCCTGAAAACCTTTATGGAAACGCCGCTGGCGCATCCGGAGCGTGGTGAGGTGACGCTGAATACGAACGATCCGGTGACCATTGAAGCACAGGATTTTTCTGTTCTGTCGCCTGAAGGCAAAGTGCTGGCCGGCCCGCTGAACTTCACCCTGCCTGCCGGGCAACGTGTGGTGCTGGTGGGTACCAGCGGCTCAGGTAAAAGCTCATTGTTGAATGCGCTGTCAGGTTTTATGGCGTACACCGGATCGCTGCGTATCAACAAAACGGAGCTACGCGAGCTCGATCCTGATGCCTGGCGTAAACAGCTAAGCTGGGTGGGTCAAAACCCTCAGCTGCCTGCCCCGACGCTGCGCGAGAATGTGCTGCTGGCAAGGCCGGATGCACGTGACGATGAGCTGCAATCTGTCCTCGACCGCGCCTGGGTCAGCGAGTTTTTGCCGCTGCTTGCGCAGGGTGTCGATACCGTCATTGGCGATCAGTCTGCCGGGCTGTCAGTGGGCCAGGCACAGCGCGTCGCGGTTGCCCGTGCGCTGCTGAACCCCTGTTCGTTAATGCTGCTGGACGAACCCGCCGCCAGCCTGGACGCTCACAGCGAGCAGCGCGTGATGGATGCGCTTAACGCAGCCTCACGCCAGCAAACTACCCTGATGGTGACCCACCAGCTGGAAGGTATTGCCGACTGGGATCAGATCTGGGTGATGGAAAACGGACACATTGTTGAGCAAGGCGATTACGCCGCGCTTGTTGCCGCGCAGGGGCCCTTTGCGACCCTGCTGGCGAACCGTCAGGAGGATATCTGATGCGCGCCCTGCTTCCCTATCTTGCTTTGTATAAACGCCACAAATGGATGCTGACGCTCGGGATCGTACTGGCGATTATCACTCTGCTCGCCAGCATCGGCCTGCTTACGCTTTCTGGCTGGTTCCTCTCCGCGTCTGCGGCCGCAGGCTTTGCCGGGCTATACAGCTTTAACTACATGCTGCCTGCCGCCGGGGTGCGCGGCACGGCGATTACGCGAACTGCCGGGCGCTACTTCGAACGCCTGGTCAGCCACGACGCGACCTTCCGCGTGCTGCAACACCTGCGTATTTATACGTTCAGCAAATTGCTGCCCCTCTCCCCTGCCGGGCTGGCACGTTTTCGGCAGGGCGAATTACTCAACCGCGTAGTTGCGGATGTGGATACGCTGGATCACCTCTATCTGCGCGTCATCTCGCCCATGGTGGGCGCGTTTGTGGTGATTGTCGTGGTCACGCTGGGGTTGAGTTTCCTGGATGTTCCCATCGCACTGACGCTCGGCGGCATCATGCTGATGACGCTGATTATTCTGCCGCCCCTGTTTTATCGTGCAGGTAAAACCACCGGGGAAAACCTGACGCGTCTGCGCGGGGAATACCGCCAGCAGCTCACCTCCTGGTTGCAGGGTCAGGCCGAGCTCACCATTTTTGGTGCCAGCAAGCGCTACCGCACCCGTATGGAAAATACGGAACTGAACTGGCATGAAGCCCAGCGTCGCCAGTCTGAACTGACCGCGTTTTCTCAGGCGCTGATGATGTTAATCGGTGGGTTTGCCGTTATCGCCATGCTCTGGATGGCCTCCGGTGGCGTGGGCGGTAACCCGCAGCCTGGCCCGCTGATTGCGCTGTTTGTTTTCTGTGCCCTGGCAGCCTTCGAAGCCTTAGCCCCGGTCACCGGCGCCTTTCAGCATCTCGGCCAGGTGATTGCCTCTGCGCTGCGCATTACGGATATTGCAGAGCAGGAGCCGGAAGTGAAGTTCAGCGCGGGTCAAACCATCGTGCCGGAGCAGGTCGCGCTGACGCTCAGCAACGTCACCTTCGCCTACGACAAGCAGGCGCAAAACGCGCTGGAAGATATCAGCCTTTCTGTTGATGCCGGGCAGCGCATTGCGATCCTTGGCCGTACGGGATGTGGCAAATCGACGCTTCTGCAACTCCTCACGCGCGCCTGGGACCCGCAGCAGGGCGAGATTCGGTTTAACGACCTTCCGCTGTCTGATTTTAGCGAAGCGGCCTTGCGTAAAACGGTCAGCGTCGTGCCCCAGCGTGTGCACCTGTTCAGCGCTACGCTGCGCGATAATCTTCTTCTGGCGGCACCGGACGCCTCTGACGATACGCTGCGGGCGATGCTGGAACAGGTTGGGCTGCACAAGCTGCTTGAGGACGACGGGTTGAACAGCTGGCTGGGTGAAGGGGGCCGACAGCTTTCCGGCGGCGAACTGCGTCGTCTGGCCATCGCGCGCGCCTTACTGCACGATGCGCCGCTGATGTTGCTGGATGAACCGACAGAAGGTCTGGATGCGACAACCGAGAGTCAAATTCTTGATTTACTGACAAAGGTGATGAAAGGCAAAACCGTGCTGATGGTCACTCACCGCCTGCGCGGGCTGGTGAATTTCGATCGAATAATTGTGATGGACAACGGACACATAATTGAGCAAGGTAATCACGCAGAGCTGCTGGCAAAACAGGGTCGCTACTACCAGTTTAAACAGCGCCTGTAGACTATATTTGTAGCGTCCTCTCTCGCGTACTGGAGTTCTGTTGTCATGCGCCTGGTGCAGCTTTCTCGCCATAATATTGCGTTCCCTTCTCCGGAGGGGGCGCTGCGTGAACCTAACGGATTGCTGGCTTTGGGCGGCGATCTCAGCCCGGCGCGTCTCTTAATGGCTTACCAGCGCGGCATCTTCCCGTGGTTTTCTCCCGGCGACCCGATTTTATGGTGGTCTCCGGACCCGCGAGCCGTGCTGTGGCCCGGGCAGTTTCACCTGAGCCGCAGCATGAAACGTTTTCACGCAAATTCGCCCTATCGCGTCACGCTCAATCATGCCTTCGGGCAGGTTATCGAAGGCTGCGCTGAAGATCGTCATGAAGGCACCTGGATAACCCGCGACATCATTATCGCCTACCACCAGCTTCATGAGCTGGGCTACGCGCACTCCATCGAAGTATGGAAAGAGGATAACCTCGTTGGGGGGATGTACGGGGTGGCGCAGGGCACGCTGTTCTGCGGCGAGTCGATGTTCTCCCGCGCCACGAATGCGTCGAAAACCGCGCTGCTGGTTTTTAGCCAGGAATTTGCCCAACGCGGCGGACAACTGATGGATTGTCAGGTGCTGAATGAGCACACCGCCTCGCTCGGCGCGGTTGAAATTTCCCGCCGACGCTATATCGAACACCTTGAACAGTGCCGACAGGAGACTCTTCCGCGCGATTTTTGGGTTCCCAGAATGCTCTTTATGCCCAATGCCTAAATGTTTTCCGCATATTTTTTATGAGGGTGTTATAATTACGCCGCAGAGTAGCTTCTGCCTGTTGCCCCGCCGCCGTTTGGGACCCTCGCTTCAGATAACGTCCTGACGTTTATCCTGTCGTATCCCCTTTACGAATGCGCTTTCCGTTCGGTTGTACCGTGACGCTTGGGCAATACGCTGAAATTGTTTTGCTGCGTTTTAAACGCGCAATTCTTTACTTAATTGATGAATTTCGGCATTATCTTGCCGGTTCAAAACTTGGTAGTGATACCCCAGAGGATTAGATGGCCAAAGAAGACAATATTGAAATGCAGGGTACCGTACTTGATACGTTGCCTAATACCATGTTTCGCGTAGAACTGGAAAACGGTCACGTGGTAACTGCGCACATCTCCGGTAAAATGCGCAAAAACTATATCCGCATTTTGACGGGCGACAAAGTGACTGTTGAACTGACCCCGTACGACCTGAGCAAAGGCCGCATTGTCTTCCGTAGTCGCTAATTGTTTTCGCCTGTAATGGCAGATGAATATTTAAAAGGTCGGGACAATCCCGGCCTTTTTTATTTATGGCCTTAGTGTGGCTGTGTCGGCAGATGTATTGTCATGCACGGGTTCATGGGTACGATTAAATCTTCAGCTATCGCGTGGGTAATGTCATGCAACAGTCCCGTCAGGTGCGGCAACATATCGCGGTCAAAATGCGAAACCAGCAGCACGTGGTTTAACGCCCGGCAGTAGTCACATTTCGTTTCTGTATCTTCCAGCAACCACTCTTTTTGTCGCGGCTGTTCCGCTTCGTCCTCAAATTCCACCACCTGAAAATCACGCATGGATTCTGTGAGGCCGGATTTTACCTCTTCCAGATAAGCTCCGAGACAGCGGCAAACGGGCTGCGTTTGCGGGAGAGATTTGCAGTCGAGAAGGATTTCGGTGAGCAGCTTGCAGCGCTCGGCCAGGGTTGGGAGATCGGGGTTGAGGGAGAGTTCGGTGTAGAGCTGGGCGAAGCTATTAATATTAGTCATATGTAATCCTTTATGCACGCAAGATTGTCTGTGCACACACTTTCAGGACGCCAATCCCAGCACCCGATTTTGCAGGTGCGACGCCATTTTATTACTGTAGATTTATCCAGCAACTGACTTCGAAAGAAACTGGAAAGCGCCTCGCAAAATTCCTCTGCGGCCTGATGCCCTCACCCCAGCCCTCTCCCACTGGGAGAGGGAGCAAACAAAAAAAACGGCAACCGAAGTTGCCGTTTTGCTTTTACCTTTCAACTCAGTGAGCCGCTTCCGGCTTGTGCTTCGCCGCACTCTGGAAATCGTACGTCAGTTCGTTCTTCGCCTGATCCAGCGCCACGGTCACCTGGCCGCCGTCCACCAGCGAGCCAAACAGCAGCTCGTTCGCCAGCGGTTTCTTCAGGTTGTCCTGAATCACGCGCGCCATCGGACGGGCACCCATCGCACGGTCGTAGCCTTTCTCGGCCAGCCAGTTGCGGGCCTCCTGGCTCACTTCCAGCGACACGCCTTTCTGATCCAGCTGAACCTGCAGCTCGACGATGAACTTATCCACCACCTGATGGATCACCTCGGTAGACAGGTGATCGAACCAGATAATGTTGTCCAGACGGTTACGGAACTCCGGCGTGAAGATCTTCTTGATCTCCTCCATCGCATCGGTGCTGTTATCCTGGTGGATCAGGCCGATGGATTTGCGCTCGGTTTCACGCACCCCGGCATTGGTGGTCATCACCAGCACCACGTTGCGGAAATCGGCCTTGCGCCCGTTGTTATCGGTCAGCGTCCCGTTGTCCATCACCTGCAACAGGATGTTGAACACGTCCGGGTGCGCTTTCTCGATTTCATCGAGCAGCAGGACCGCGTGCGGATGCTTGATCACCGCGTCGGTGAGCAGGCCGCCCTGGTCAAAGCCCACGTAGCCCGGAGGCGCACCAATCAAACGGCTGACGGTGTGACGCTCCATATACTCGGACATATCAAAGCGCAACAGCTCAATGCCCAGCGCTTTGGAGAGCTGCACCGTTACCTCGGTTTTACCCACACCGGTCGGGCCGGCGAACAGGAAGGAACCGACAGGCTTGTGGTCATGCCCCAGGCCAGCACGGGCCATCTTGATCGCTTCGGTTAAGGCCTCAATAGCTTTATCCTGACCAAAGACCAGCATTTTCAGGCGATTGCCGAGGGTGCGCAGCGTATCACGGTCGCTCTGAGAGACGCTCTTCTCAGGGATACGTGCGATACGGGCCACCACGGACTCGATATCCGCTACGTTCACGGTTTTCTTACGCTTGCTCGCTGGCATCAGGCGCGCACGCGCACCCGCTTCATCAATCACGTCGATCGCTTTATCCGGCAGATGACGATCGTTGATGTATTTCACCGCCAGCTCCACCGCCGCACGCACCGCTTTCGCGGTGTAACGCACGTCATGGTGCGCTTCGTACTTGGTTTTCAGGCCGTTGATGATCTGCACCGTTTCGTCAACCGACGGCTCGGTTACGTCGATTTTCTGGAAACGACGCGCCAGCGCACGATCCTTCTCAAAGATGTTGCTGAACTCCTGGTACGTCGTAGAGCCCATCACGCGGATCTTGCCGCTGGAGAGCAGCGGTTTGATCAGGTTGGCGGCATCTACCTGACCACCGGAAGCCGCGCCTGCGCCGATGATGGTGTGGATCTCATCGATAAACAGGATGCTGTTGGTGTCCTGCTCCAGCTGTTTTAACAGCGCTTTGAAACGTTTTTCAAAATCACCGCGGTATTTGGTGCCCGCCAGCAGCGAGCCGATATCCAGTGAGTAGATGGTGCAGTCGGCAATCACTTCCGGCACGTCGCCCTGCACAATGCGCCAGGCCAGACCTTCGGCAATCGCGGTTTTACCCACGCCAGATTCCCCCACCAGCAGCGGGTTATTCTTGCGGCGACGGCACAGCACCTGTATGGCACGCTCCAGCTCTTTGTCGCGGCCAATCAGCGGGTCGATACCGCCAACGCGAGCAAGCTGGTTAAGGTTGGTGGTGAAGTTTTCCATACGATCCTCCCCGCCTGCTTGCTCTTCATTGCTGTTGATCTGTCCGCTGGGATCCGATGCCTGGTTAGGCTCGTCTTTTCGCGTTCCGTGAGAGATGAAGTTGACCACGTCGAGCCGGCTGACTTCGTGTTTACGCAGCAGGTAGGCCGCCTGGGACTCCTGCTCACTGAAGATGGCGACCAGCACATTGGCGCCCGTCACTTCGCTACGTCCGGAAGACTGGACGTGGAAAACCGCGCGCTGCAGCACGCGCTGGAAGCTGAGCGTCGGCTGTGTGTCGCGCTCTTCTTCACTGGCTGGCAGCACCGGTGTGGTTTGTTCGATGAAGGCTTCGAGTTCCTGACGTAGCGCCACCAGATCCACGGAGCAGGCTTCCAGCGCTTCGCGGGCAGATGGGTTGCTAAGCAGTGCGAGCAGCAAATGCTCGACGGTCATAAACTCATGTCGGTGCTCACGCGCTCTGGCGAAAGCCATGTTTAAACTGAGTTCCAGTTCTTGATTGAGCATAGGCACCTCCCCCAATTTTATGCCTTATCAGGCCTTTTCCAGCGTACACAGCAACGGATGCTCGTTCTCCCTTGCATAGTCGTTCACCATCGCTACTTTGGTTTCCGCTACTTCGGCAGTAAAGATGCCGCAGATCGCTTTGCCACGATAATGAACGGTAAGCATCAGTTGCGTTGCACGTTCAACATCATAAGAAAAGAACTTTTGTAGCACGTCAATAACAAATTCCATCGGCGTGTAATCATCGTTCATTAACATAACTTTATACATAGATGGCGGTTTTAGCGCGTCGCGCACTTTATCTTCCGCCAGCTGGTCAAAATCCAGCCAATCGTTGGTCTTACCCATTATGCATAACCACTTTGAATCTACCTCAGATGTTAGATAACAATCATCTATTACTGTCATCCGCGATGTCTGTCACAAACTGTTGCAATAGCGTTAACTGCCTCAAATTTTGGTTGATTATTGTCCCAACTCCAGCGCCAAACGCTTGACGGCTTCTTCCGTTTCTCTAAATTGTACAAGCGTGAGTTGGCGAGGTTTTGAACAGCCCCCACTCCACCACCGGTTCATTCCATCTTAATTTATAAGATTTACGAAGGATGTCGAAGCATGGAAATGGGTACTGTTAAGTGGTTCAACAACGCCAAGGGGTTTGGCTTCATTTGCCCCGAAGGCGGCGGCGAGGATATCTTCGCTCACTATTCCACCATTCAGATGGATGGTTACAGGACGCTCAAAGCCGGGCAGTCCGTCCGGTTCGATGTACACCAGGGGCCAAAAGGCAATCATGCCAGTCTGATCGTCCCCGTTGAAGCAGAAGCGGTTGCATAGCTCTCTGATTCATTGTGTACACCCTGCAGGCAAAATGCCAGCCCGATCGGCTGGCATTTTTATTTTCGGGTTATTCGCGCGCCAGCGCATCCACCGGATCCAGCCGCGCCGCGTTTCGCGCCGGTAGCCAGCCGAACAGAATACCGGTGAAGGTGGAACATAAAAACGCCGTCAGGATCGCCATCGGCGAGAAGCCAATCTCCCAGCCCGGTAAGAAGAGCTGGAGCGCAAAGGCGATCATCATCGAGAGCGCAATCCCCATCGCACCGCCCACCAGACACACCAGCACCGCTTCAATCAAAAATTGCTGCAGCACGTCGCTGGCTCTGGCTCCGACCGCCATGCGGATGCCGATCTCCCGCGTACGTTCGGTCACCGACACCAGCATAATGTTCATCACCCCTATCCCGCCGACGACCAGCGAAATCACCGCCACCAGCGTCAGGAACAGCTGAAGAGTACGTGTGGTCTTTTCCGCCGTTTTCAAGAGGCCATCCATATTCCAGGTGAAGAAATCCTTTTTCCCGTGGCGCAGGGTTAACAGCCGCTCCAGCTGCTGTTCCGCCAGCCCGCTGTCGTAGCCCTCCTTCACTCGAACGGTAATAGAGTTAAGCCAGGACTGCCCCATGATGCGCCCGGAAATGGTGGTGTACGGCAGCCAGACGCGCAGGATTTTGCTGCTGCCGAACATCGACTGCTTCTCTTCCGCCACGCCGATCACCGTCGCTGGCATGTTGCCTACGAGGATCACTTCCCCCACCACATTGGTCTTATTCGGGAACAGCTGCCTGCGGGAGTTAGCGTCTAACACCACCACCTGCGCCCTGCCCGCCAGCTGTTCAGCGTTGAAGGTCGCCCCTTCGCTGAAGGTCATGCCGTAGACGTTGAAGTAATCTCCGCTGACGCCGTTAGCGCTGGCCGCCACGTCGATGTTGCCGTAGCGCAGACGCAGGTTTTGCGAGACGGCAGGCGTGGCGGAGTTCACCCACGGCTGCTTCTGAATAGCCGCCAGATCGTCATACTTCAGCGCCTGCTGATACTGCGGCTCGTCGTCGCCAAAATCTTTGCCGGGATAAACGTCGATGGTGTTAGTCCCGATGGCGCGAATATCTGCCAGCACCAGCTGTTTCGCCGCATCGCCCACCACCACAATCGACACCACTGAGGCAATACCAATAATGATGCCAAGCATGGTCAGCAGAGTGCGCATTTTGTTGGCCGCCATCGCCAGCCAGGCCATGGTCAGCGCCTCGCGGAAACCGCTGGAAAACTGGCCCCAGCCGGTTGCGGCCGGCAGCGCCTCTTTCGCCGCCGCCGCTCTGGACTGACGTGGCGGCGGGTTGCTGACCAGCTCGCCGTCGTGGATCTCGATAATGCGTTCCGCCTGCGCTGCCACCTGCGGATCGTGGGTGACGATAATCACCGTATGCCCCTGATCGCGAAGCTGATGCAGGATCGCCATCACCTCTTCACCGGAATGGCTGTCGAGCGCACCGGTTGGCTCATCGGCGAGGATCACCTGCCCACCGTTCATCAGCGCGCGGGCAATACTCACGCGTTGCTGCTGACCGCCGGAAAGCTGCGAAGGCTGATAATCAACACGCTCCGCCAGCCCAAGACGCGTTAACAGCGCCTTCGCGCGTTCGAGGCGTTTTTTGCGCTCGACGCCCGCATACACCGCTGGCACTTCCACATTCTGCGCCGCGCTCAGGTGTGAAAGCAGATGGTAACGCTGGAAGATAAAGCCAAAATGCTCGCGACGCAGCTTCGCCAGCGCGTCGCCGTCCAGGGTGGAAACATCCGTCCCGGCCACGCGATAGGTGCCGCTGGTAGGCTTATCCAGACAGCCGAGAATGTTCATCAGCGTTGATTTACCCGAGCCCGATGCCCCGACAATCGCCACCATTTCACCGGCTTCAACGCGCAGGGAGATGCCTTTCAGCACCTCCACCGGCCCGTCGCCGGACGGATAGCTGCGACGAATGTCATTCAGCTCAAGCAGCGCCGTCATTGCGCGGCTCCAGGCAGGCTTTCGCTGGTGACCACTTCCTCACCCTCTTCCAGCCCTTTTACCACCACCACGTCGGTGTCGTTACGTGCGCCAATCACCACTTCCCGCTCGCGGGTTTCACCGTTGCGCAGCACTTTCACCTTGTAGCGATTGTCCCCGGCGGATTCGCCCAGCGCGGAGAGCGGAACCGTCAGCACGTTTTTCACGCCGGTCAGCTGGATATGCACCTGAGCGGTCATGTCCAGACGCAGCACGCCCTGCGGGTTAGGCACCTCAAAACGCGCATAGTAGAAGATGGCGTCGTTGACCTTCTCCGGCGTCGGCAGGATATCTTTCAGCACCCCTTCATAGCGGGTTTGCGGATCGCCCAGCACCGTAAACCAGGCTTTCTGCCCCGGCTTAAGGTGAATGACGTCCGCTTCAGATACCTGGGCTTTCACCAGCATGGTGCTCATATCCGCCAGGGTCAGGATGTTCGGCGCCTGCTGCGCGGCGATGACCGTCTGGCCTTGCAGGGTGGTTATCTGCGTCACTTCCCCGGCCATTGGCGCAACGATTTGCGTGTAATCGAGGTTGGTTTTCGCCGTATCCAGCGAGGCCTGATTCCGCTTGATTTGCGCATCGATGGTGCCAATCTGCGCCTGCTTCACCGCCAGCTCCGTGGCGGCTGTGTCCAAATCCTGTTTCGAGATGGCCTGCGTTTTCGCCAGCGCCTGCTGGCGCGACAGGGTGACCTGAGCGAGATTACGCTCCGCCTGAGCCTGAGCGCGCTGCGCGCGCAACTCCATCAGCGTCGCTTCCACTTCGCGGATCTGGTTTTGCGCCTGCTCAGGATCGATCACGCCCAGCAACTGGCCTTTTTTAACCTTATCGCCAATCTCAACCGACAGGGTTTTAAGCTGACCGCTGACCTGCGCGCCCACGTCAACCTTACGCAGGGCATCCAGCTTCCCCGTCGCCAGCACGTTTTGTTGCAGCTCGCCCGGACGAACAATCAGCGTTTGATACTGTGGTACCGGCGCGTTCAGTACCTTCCATAACCAGAATCCGCCTGCTAACACCACTACCGCCAGCAGCAGAAACAGCTTTCTGCGTTTTCCCTTCAGGTTCATAAATATTCCAAATAATTGTTCTGGCTATCATCACCGTTGATTTTATCTAAACCACTCCTCAACGAAACCCCCGATCCCCGTAATCGTCGGGAATTGTTTACCCGATGTTGATAAAGCGCCTGCTGAAATAGCGAAATTCCACCAGAAGCAGGATCTAACATGTCTTCCATCGTCGATACACCTTATTCAACGCTGTCCCAGCCTAAATCGGGCTGGCAACTGTTTAAAAGCCTGGCATCGGGTTCCCTCACGCCGGGGCTGGCGTGGCAAAATCCGGCCTATCGACGTAAGTTTATGTTGCGCTCGCTGGCAACGCCGTTCACCACTGCGCGCCTGCTCGGAAACCTTGCAAAACAGCCCCGTCTGATGCAGATCCTGCGCGTGCAGCCCGGCCTGCCGTGCCGCCTGCACCGACCTTGGCTGACCGTCAATATGGGCCGTCAGACTACGCTGGACGCATTGGACAATCACTATCAGATGATGAGCCGCCATCTTCCGGCGTCACTGCTGAACGGCTACCTTTCCAGCCAGGGCATCACGCTGGTGACGTTAACGGGCAAAGAGGAGCAGCAGTTTAGCGTTCGCCTGAGCGCGGATGCGTTTCTGGACAAAGAAGGGGAAGCGACCCTCACTTTTTGTGACCACCAGAACACGGTGCTGGCCGAGCTGACCTTTACGCTGTGCAAATACCAGGGCAAGTCAACGCTCTTCATCGGCGGAATGCAGGGGGCGAAAGCGCATGTCCCGCACGAGCACATTCAGCTGGCGACCAAAGCCTGTCACGGACTGTTCCCAAAACGTCTGCTGGTTGAAGCGGTCATGACGCTGGCAGGCGCCTTCCCCGTCGAGCAGATCCTCGCGGTGAGTAACGCCACCCACATCTACCGCAGCTGGCGCTATCGCAAGAAAAAAGAGGGAAAATTGCTGGCTGACTATGACAGCTTCTGGCGCTCCCTTGGCGGACAGCAGCAGGAGAACGGCAACTTTGCCCTGCCACTGACCATGCCACGCAAACCGATGGAAGAGATTGCGAGTAAAAAACGGTCCGAGTACCGCCGCCGCTATATCCTGCTTGATAGCCTGCATCAACAGGTATCGCAGGCGACTGCCCGTTAATCGGCTCTCCCGCGTGCCAGCCAGAGGACGCGGGAGAACATTTTACGCAGCAGCGTGGGCACCGACTCCACGCCCCGCCTGCCCGCTTCCGTCGCGACTTCAATGGCCAAATCCGGTTTTGACGACCGATGGATAGCTTTGGCGATCACCCGACGCATATTCATGGGCACATCCACCGGGATCATCGCCACGCGGTGAAAGACGTCGTCAAATCCCTGGCGGTACATAAAGTGCTCCATGTCCATCGCGGGCAGCGTGGTCAGATGTTCCCGCTCCTCTTCACGATCGTTATTGAGCAGGCTGCGCACGGTCGCCGCATATTTTTTACCCGCCTCATCGCCATCCACCAGCACGTGCCACTCTATCCCCATCCGGCGCGCAAATTTGATCAGCGGCTTTAAGCCAGACTGAGCAAATTCGATCACTTTGATCCCTTCGGCATCAAAGTGGTGTCCGCACTGGCGAGCCAGCTCGTTTATCACCCAGGTTTCGGTTTCCCCTTCCACCAGCAACCAGCAGCGGGCAAACAGGGAAGAGGCACGGTTAAAACGGATATGAAACGCAATGCGTCGGCCATCTTCGGCATTTAACCCGCCGGGCCCGAGCCGGTAGGCGGTGACCCGCGAGGATTCACGCACCAGGCGGCAGACATACTCCACCGGCGTCAGGGAGAGCAGCTCGCCGGAATTCGTGGTGGTGACACGCTGCAACGGCAGTAGATTAAGAAGATGCCACGCCACGGAAAGCATAATCGGGTGCAGCCGCGTTTCCGGATCTTCTACCAGCAGCAACGGGCGCGCGTCCCGATCCAGGCGCACCGTCCCTTTCGCCTGTAACAGCGTGGAGAATAATCCCAGCAGGATCACCCGATGCGTGCGCCCGCTGGGGCGGTCGATCATGCGGTTGATAATATCGAGATAGCGCCAGCTTCGTTGCTCGTCGTGCGAGCGGCGGCGCATCAGGCGGTGGCGCGCCTGCCCCGTTCCCTGCTCAGAGAAGTAGTGCTCCAGCAGTTGCACCATGGCAGACAGCCCCTGACGGATCTGGCCGTCGGTGAGGTTCTGCGGCCGCGAGACCAGTTCACGGGCGAGGAAATCCAGCTCGCGGGCGGTTACTTCCACCTCGGGCATATTCGGTACGGTGCCGTTACGGATCCGCCGCATAAAGCGCGCGTCTCGTAAGCGCAACACGGGGGAGAGGCGGATAAGATGGCGGGCAAGCTCGTCAATATTATCGAGCGGGATCGGATTCCCCTTCTCATCAAGAAATTCACGCAGGGTTAATACCCCGTCGTTTTGCGCCATTTCGCCCTCAAGGCGATAGAAAATACGCTGGAACCCATCTTCACAGGGCACCCAGCAGGGCGACATAGGGCGAAAACGACGCACGCGATGGCGACCGGGCTCGGATTCGCGGAAGGTCAGAATGATATGCAGGTGTTTCTCGCGCCCATTGACATCCCCCGGCGGAAACCAGAAGTCATCATGGACAAAGTGGTACAAGTTCTCTTCGGGCGAAAGCAGCAGCGTCAGGGCATCCAGCAGGCTGGATTTACCCCAGGCGTTTTCGCCTATCAGGACGTTGTTCTGTTCCAGTTGCAGCGACAGGCGGTTAATCCCGCGAAACCCGACAATCTCCACACGTTCGAGTAGCATACATCCCCCGCATTTCGGCCACTTTTTCCTTCAAGTTATCAGCAGTATAGCGGCAGGCTGTAGGTCACGACAGCAGAATATACGCCCCCTTAAATATTGGGCTATGCTCTAATTACCTCCGTTCTGAACAAGGATTGACATCACATTGCCTTAAATCAAATTTAGTGAATTTATTTGAGTGGCGAAGGGATGTTGATGGTTTCAAAATACTGGCTCTTTGAGTCGTCATCCCTTTATGGCGATATAACCCGCGCGCAGGAATGGGCGCGGACGTTTATTATTGAGGTGGTTATGTTCAGAAAATTAGCGGCAGAATGCTTTGGTACATTCTGGCTGGTGTTTGGTGGCTGCGGTAGCGCAGTACTCGCAGCCGCATTTCCGGAATTAGGTATTGGATTTGTCGGCGTCGCGCTGGCATTCGGTTTAACCGTATTAACCATGGCATTCGCCGTGGGGCATATTTCCGGCGGTCATTTCAACCCGGCCGTCACGTTAGGTTTATGGGCGGGCGGACGTTTCCCGGCGAAAGATATTATTGGCTATATTATTGCCCAGGTTATTGGCGGTATTATTGCCGCGGCGGTGTTGTACGTCATTGCCAGCGGGAAAGCCGGGTTTGACGCCGCGGCCAGCGGATTTGCGTCAAACGGCTTCGGCGAACACTCTCCAGGCGGCTACTCAATGCTGTCTGCTATCGTGATTGAAATTGTGCTCACCGCAGGTTTCCTGTTGGTGATCCACGGCGCAACGGACAAATACGCGCCTGCGGGCTTTGCCCCCATTGCTATTGGTCTGGCGCTGACGCTTATCCACCTGATCTCCATCCCGGTGACCAATACCTCCGTTAATCCGGCACGTAGCACCGCGGTGGCTATTTTCCAGGGCGGCTGGGCGCTTGAACAGCTGTGGCTGTTCTGGGTGATGCCAATTATTGGCGGTATTCTGGGCGGCGTGCTGTATCGCACCCTACTGGAAAAACGCGATTAATTAAGTGCGGCCTGTAATGTCGGGTGGCGCTAAAGCTTACCCGACCTACGTGAGTGTGCACTTTGTAGGCCGGGTAAGGCGCAGCCGCCACCCGGCTTTTTTTGTAGCTTTACCTCACAGCCTTTATTGGGTAGTGTCTCTGGCGCTTAAATGATACTCAAAAGGACCGGCTGTTCATGTTCTCAGGACTCCTCATCATTCTTCTGCCCCTGATTGTGGGCTACCTTATTCCGCTGCGTCATGAATCGGCCTTAAAGCTTATTAATCGTTTTCTCAGCTGGATTGTTTACGTCATTCTGTTCTTTATGGGGATCAGCCTGGCCTTCCTGGATAATCTGGCGACGAACTTGCTTTCCATCCTGCATTATTCTGCGGTTACGGTAGTGGTTATTCTGCTGTGCAATATTGCCGCGCTGTTCTGGCTGGAACGCACTATTCCCTGGAAAAATCACCACCATCAGGAAAAGCTTCCCTCCCGAATTGCGATGGCGCTGGAATCATTAAAGCTGTGCGGCGTGGTGGTGCTCGGTTTTTTACTGGGGCTAACCGGATGGGCTTTTTTACAGCACGCTACGGAAGCCAGCGAATATACGCTGATTTTCCTGCTCTTCCTGATCGGTATTCAGTTGCGAAATAATGGCATGACGCTGAAACAGATTGTCCTTAACCGCCGGGGCATGATGGTTGCCGTTATCGTTGTGGCCAGCTCAATGGCGGGGGGAGTGATTAACGCCTTTATTCTCGATCTTCCGCTGAAAACCAGCCTGGCGATGGCATCCGGTTTTGGCTGGTATTCGCTGTCCGGTATTCTGCTGACCGAATCGTTTGGTCCGGTGATCGGCAGCGCCGCCTTCTTTAACGATCTGGCGCGCGAACTGATAGCCATCATGCTGATCCCCGGCCTGGTACGCCGCAGCCGCTCTACCGCGCTGGGCCTGTGCGGGGCCACCTCAATGGACTTTACCCTGCCGGTGTTACAGCGCTCGGGAGGTCTGGAGATGGTTCCTGCCGCTATTGTACACGGCTTTATTCTGAGCCTGCTGGTCCCCATCCTGATGGCGTTCTTCTCAGCCTGATACTGCTTTGGCGGTAGTGAACCTGCCGCCAAAATTGCGCTAAATCAATAACCCTCCACTTAGTATAAGAAAGCACTTTTCTCCGTTGTGGCACAGGCATAACCTTAAACATGTATCTGAAATATAACTTTAACAGGTGTGATTATGTTTTGTGTGCAATGTGAACAAACCATCCGTACCCCGGCAGGCAACGGCTGCTCTTACGCGCAGGGTATGTGCGGCAAAACCGCAGAAACGTCCGATCTCCAGGACCTGCTGATTGCGGCGCTGCAAGGCTTATCCGCCTGGGCCTTCAAGGCCCGTGAATATGGCCTTGTCGATCACTATGTCGACAGCTTTGCGCCGCGCGCATTTTTCTCCACGCTGACTAACGTTAACTTCGATTCGCCACGCATTGTGGGCTATGCCCGCGAAGCGATTGCCCTGCGTGAAGCCCTGAAAGCGCAATGCCTGAATGCCGACGCCAGCGCCCGCGTGGACAACCCGATGGCGGAACTACAGCTGGTGAGCGACGACCTGGGCGAGCTACAGCGTCAGGCCGCCGAATTTACTCCCAATAAAGACAAAGCGGCGATTGGCGAGAACATCCTCGGCCTGCGCCTGCTGTGCCTGTACGGTCTGAAAGGTGCTGCGGCGTATATGGAGCACGCGCACGTACTCGGCCAGTACGACAACGACATTTATGCCCAGTACCACAAAATCATGGCATGGCTGGGCACCTGGCCTTCCGACATGAACGCCCTGCTGGAATGCTCGATGGAAATCGGCCAGATGAACTTCAAAGTGATGAGCATTCTGGATGCCGGTGAAACCAGCACCTACGGCCACCCAACGCCGACGCAGGTCAACGTCAAAGCGACCGAAGGTAAATGCATCCTGATCTCCGGCCACGACCTGAAAGATCTCTACAACCTGCTGAAGCAGACCGAAGGCACCGGCGTTAACGTCTATACCCACGGCGAAATGTTGCCCGCGCACGGCTACCCGGAACTGCGTAAATTTAAGCATCTGATCGGTAACTACGGCAGCGGCTGGCAGAACCAGCAGGTGGAGTTCGCCCGCTTCCCTGGCCCAATCGTCATGACCTCTAACTGCATCATCGACCCTACCGTGGGCGCGTATGACGACCGTATCTGGACCCGCAGCATCGTCGGCTGGCCGGGCGTGAGCCACCTTGAAGGCGATGATTTCGGTCCGGTTATCGCACAGGCGCAGCAGATGGCAGGCTTCCCGTACAGCGAAATTCCGCACCTCATCACCGTCGGTTTTGGCCGTGAAACCCTGCTGGGTGCGGCGGATTCCCTGATTGACCTCGTCAGCCGTGAAAAACTACGTCACATCTTCCTGATCGGCGGCTGTGACGGCGCGCGCGGGGAACGTAACTATTTCACCGATTTCGCCACCCGCGTTCCGGAAGACTGTCTGATCCTGACCCTGGCCTGCGGTAAGTACCGTTTCAACAAGCTGGACTTCGGCAACATCGAAGGTCTGCCACGCCTGGTGGATGCTGGTCAGTGTAACGATGCATATTCAGCCATCATTCTGGCGGTCACGCTGGCAGAGAAACTGGGCTGCGGCGTGAACGATCTGCCGCTGTCGCTGGTGCTCTCCTGGTTCGAGCAGAAAGCGATCGTTATTCTGTTGACCCTGCTCTCTCTCGGCGTGACCAACATCGTCACCGGGCCGACCGCGCCAGGCTTCCTGACGCCGGACCTGCTGGCCATCCTGAACGAGAAATTTGGTCTGCGTTCCGTGACCAACGTTGAAGATGATATGAAGCAACTGCTGAGCGCGTAAGGAGTAACTCATGACCATGCCAACCTCACAATGTCCGTGGCGGATGCAGGTTCATCACATCCAACAGGAGACGCCGGATGTGTGGACACTGTCGCTGCTGTGCCATGACTACTACCCGTACCGCGCAGGTCAGTATGCGCTGGTGAGTGTGCGTAATTCGGCGGATACCCTGCGCGCCTACACGATCTCCTCCACGCCGGGCGTGAGCGAATACATAACGCTCACCGTCCGTCGTATTGATGACGGCGCAGGCTCCCGGTGGCTGACCCGTGACGTGAAGCGCGGGGATTACATCTGGCTGTCTGACGCGCAGGGCGAGTTCACCTGTGACGACAAGAAGGAAGACAAATTCCTGCTTCTGGCGGCAGGCTGTGGCGTAACGCCGATTATGTCGATGCGCCGCTGGCTGGCGAAATACCGTCCTCAGGCCGACGTGCAGGTGATCTTTAGCGTGCGTTCCCCGGAAGATGTGATTTTTGCCGAGGAATGGCGAAATTATCCGGTGACCCTGGTGGCTGAGCACAACGCGACGCACGGTTTTGTCGCGGGGCGTCTGAGCCGCGAAATGTTGCAAAGCGTGCCGGACATTGCGGATCGTACCGTGATGACCTGCGGCCCGGCGCCGTACATGGAGATCGTGGAGAAAGAAGTGAAAGCGCTCGGCGTGACCCGCTTCTTTAAAGAGCAGTTCTTCACGCCTGTAGCGGCAGCGGCGACCAGCGGGATGAAGTTCACGAAGCTGCAACCGGCGCAGACCTTCTTTGGTCGCGTGGGCACCACGCTGCTTGAAGCGCTCGAAAGCAATAACGTGCCGGTAGCGGCAGCCTGTCGCGCGGGTGTGTGCGGCTGCTGTAAGACGAAGGTGGTTTCCGGTGAATACACCGTCACCAGCACCATGACGCTGACCGATGCGGAAATTGCAGAGGGTTACGTGTTGGCGTGTTCATGCCATCCGCAGGGAGACCTGGTGCTGGCATAATCTGGCGCAGTGCCCCCATTTGTTGCCGGGTGGCACTGCGTTTACCCGGCCTACTTTGTACATGTTGGCTCTTCGTAGGCCCGGTAAGCGTTAGCGCCACCGGGCTTTTTGCCGGGTGGCACTGCGTTTACCCGGCTTACGTTGTGCCTACTGCCTGTGCGTATGGAATACCAGGCAGCCAATACAGTGACTTTCTTCTAAGCTTGTAAGCGATATCACATAAAGGAGAAGGACCACCATGAAACAAACCGTGGCTGCATACATAGCGAAAACCCTGGAGCAGGCTGGCGTAAAGCGTATCTGGGGCGTCACCGGCGATTCGCTGAACGGACTCAGCGACAGCCTTAACAAGATGAAGACCATTGAATGGATGCCCACCCGCCATGAAGAGGTCGCCGCCTTTGCCGCGGGTGCCGAAGCGCAGCTCACGGGCGAACTCGCCGTCTGTGCAGGTTCCTGCGGACCGGGAAACCTGCACCTTATCAACGGTCTTTTCGACTGTCACCGCAACCATGTTCCGGTGCTGGCGATTGCCGCACATATTCCGTCATCCGAAATCGGCAGCGGCTATTTTCAGGAGACGCATCCTCAGGAGCTGTTCCGTGAATGCAGCCACTACTGCGAGCTGGTCTCGTCGCCGGAGCAGATCCCACAGGTGCTGGCGATAGCCATGCGTAAGGCGATCCTGAATCGCGGGGTTTCGGTGGTTGTGCTGCCGGGGGACGTGGCGCTGAAGGCCGCACCTGAAACCGCCACCACCCACTGGTACTCTGCGCCACAGCCAACCATTACCCCTGCGGATGAAGAACTTAAAAAGCTGGCGCAACTGCTGCGATACTCCAGCAATATCGCCCTGATGTGCGGCAGCGGCTGTGCTGGCGCGCATAAAGAGCTGGTGGAATTTGCCGCTAAGCTGAAGGCGCCAGTTGTGCACGCCCTGCGCGGCAAAGAGCACGTTGAATACGATAACCCGTACGATGTGGGCATGACCGGGCTGATCGGTTTTTCCAGCGGCTTCCATACCATGATGAACGCCGATACGCTGATCCTGCTCGGCACCCAGTTCCCGTACCGCGCGTTCTACCCGACGGATGCGAAAATTATCCAGATCGACATTAATCCCGGTAGCATCGGCGCGCACAGCAAGGTGGATATGGCGCTTATCGGCGATATTAAATCCACCCTCGCCGCCCTCCTGCCGCTGCTGGAAGAAAAAACGGACCGCAAATTCCTCGATAAAGCCCTGAGCGACTATCGCGATGCGCGTAAGGGGCTGGACGATCTCGCCAAACCGAGCGAAAAAGCGATCCACCCGCAGTATCTGGCGCAGCAGATCAGCCACTTCGCCGACGACGATGCCATCTTCACCTGCGACGTGGGTACGCCCACCGTCTGGGCCGCGCGCTATCTGAAAATGAACGGCAAACGACGCCTGCTTGGGTCGTTCAACCATGGCTCAATGGCCAACGCCATGCCGCAGGCGCTGGGCGCAAAAGCGACGGCACCGGAACGGCAGGTGGTGGCGATGTGCGGCGACGGCGGGTTCAGTATGCTGATGGGGGATTTCCTGTCGGTGGCGCAGATGAAGCTTCCGCTGAAAATCGTGGTCTTTAACAACAGCGTGCTGGGCTTTGTGGCGATGGAGATGAAGGCCGGAGGCTACCTCACGGATGGCACCGAGCTGCACGACACCAACTTCGCCCGCATCGCCGAAGCCTGCGGTATCACCGGTATTCGGGTGGAGAAAGCCTCAGAGGTGGACGAAGCCCTGCAACGTGCCTTCGCCATCGACGGCCCGGTGCTGGTGGATGTGGTGGTCGCCAAAGAAGAGCTGGCAATCCCGCCTCAAATCAAGCTGGAACAGGCTAAAGGTTTTAGCCTCTACATGCTGCGCGCCATCATCAGCGGGCGCGGTGACGAAGTGATCGAACTGGCAAAAACCAACTGGCTCAGGTAAAACATTTCACAAGACCTCTTAAATGAAAGGGATGTGAAATGATTGATTTACGTAGTGATACCGTTACCCGTCCGGGCCGCGCCATGCTCGAAGAGATGATGGCCGCCCCGGTCGGGGACGACGTCTACGGCGATGACCCGACGGTCAACGAACTCCAGCGCTATGCGGCCGAGCTGAGCGGTAAAGAGGCTGCCCTGTTCCTGCCCACCGGCACGCAGGCTAACCTGGTGGCGCTGCTGAGCCACTGCGAGCGCGGCGAAGAGTATATCGTCGGCCAGGGGGCGCATAACTACCTGTACGAAGCTGGCGGCGCGGCGGTGCTTGGCAGCATTCAGCCGCAGCCGATCGATGCCGCGCCGGACGGTACGCTGCCGCTGGACAAAGTCGCGGCAAAAATTAAAGCCGATGATATTCACTTCGCCCGCACTAAACTGCTGAGCCTCGAAAACACCCATAACGGTAAAGTTCTGCCGCGCGAATACCTGAAAGCGGCATGGGATTTTACCCGCGAGCGCAAGCTCGGCCTGCACGTTGACGGCGCACGTATCTTCAACGCCGTGGTGGAGTACGGCTGCGAGCTGAAAGAGATCACCCAATATTGCGACTCGTTCACCATTTGCCTCTCTAAAGGGCTGGGCACGCCGGTAGGTTCCCTGCTGGTTGGCAGCGCGGACTACATCAGACGCGCCAACCGCTGGCGCAAAATGACCGGCGGCGGGATGCGTCAGGCGGGTATTCTGGCGGCTGCCGGACTGTACGCCCTGAAAAATAACGTGTCACGCCTGAAAGACGATCACGACAATGCGGCGTGGATGGCAGCGCAACTGCATGAAATCGGCGCTGATGTCATGCGTCATGACACCAACATGCTGTTTGTCCGCGTCGGCAATGAGCATGCTGCCGCGCTGGGCGAATTTATGAAAGCCCGAGGCGTGCTGATCAACGCCTCCCCGGTCGTGCGACTGGTGATGCATCTTGACGTTAACCGCGAGCAGTTGACCGAGGTGGTGAAACACTGGCAGGCGTTTTTACAGCGTTAAGGAGCATACCGTGCCGCAACGTATTCTGGTGCTCGGTGCCAGCGGGTATATCGGTCAGCATCTGACCACTGCGTTAAGCCAGCAGGGGCACCAGGTGCTGGCAGTGGCACGCAACACGGAACGCCTGCAAAAGCTACATTTGCCTGGCGTGACGTGTCACAACGTTGACCTTAACTGGCCGAAAGCGCTTCCTGCGCTGCTGGAAGGGGTCGATACGCTTTACTACCTTGTTCACAGCATGGGCGAAGGCGGCGATTTTATCGCCCACGAGCGTCAGGTGGCGATGAACGTACGTGATACGCTGCTGCAAACGCCGGTAAAGCAGGTGATCTTTCTAAGCTCGCTTCAGGCGCCTGAGAACGAGCAGTCAGACCATCTGCGCGCCCGGCAACTGACGGCAGAGACATTGCGAAGCGCCCGTATCCCCGTCACCGAACTGCGGGCAGGGATCATCGTCGGCGCGGGTTCCGCCGCGTTCGAAGTGATGCGCGATATGGTCTACAACCTGCCTGTGCTGACACCGCCGCGCTGGGTACGCTCGCGCACCACGCCCATTGCGCTGGAGAATTTACTCCACTATCTGGTGGCATTGCTGGATCATCCGGCGGCGGCGCATCGTGTGCTGGAGGCGGCTGGCCCGGAAGTGTTGAGCTATCAGGCGCAGTTCGAACATTTTATGCGGGTGAGTGGCCGCCGCCGCTGGCTGGTGCCCGTCCCCTTCCCGACCCGCTGGATTTCGGTGTGGTTTTTGAATGTGATCACCTCCGTGCCGCCGACGACTGCCAAAGCGCTTATACAGGGACTGAAACACGATCTGCTGGCGGACGATCGTGAACTGCGTGCCTTGATCCCTCAGGAATTGATCCCCTTCGACGATGCCGTACGCAATACGCTGAAAGAAGAAGAGAAGCTGGTGAACTCCAGCGACTGGGGCTACGATGCGCAGGCGTTTGCCCGCTGGCGGCCCGAGTACGGCTATTACCCAAAACAGGCGGGCTGTACGGTAAAAACCACTGCCAGCCTCTCAGCGCTGTGGGACGTTGTGAACCAGATCGGCGGCAAAGAGCGCTATTTCTTCGGCAATATCCTCTGGCAAACGCGCGGCGCGCTGGATCTGCTGGTGGGTCACCGGCTGGCAAAAGGCCGTCCTGCCGCCCCGTATCTGAACGTGGGCGATACGGTCGACAGCTGGAAGGTGATCATCGTTGAGCCGGAAAAACAGCTGGCGCTGCTGTTTGGCATGAAGGCACCGGGGCTGGGGCGGCTCTGCTTCACCCTTAAAGACAAAGGCGATCACCGCGAGCTGGACGTTCGGGCGTGGTGGCACCCGCACGGAATGCCCGGGCTGTTCTACTGGCTGCTGATGATCCCGGCACACCTGTTTATCTTCCGCGGAATGGCGAAAAGGATTGCGCAACTGGCAGAAGAAAAGCGGGAAAGTAATTAAATAAAACCCTTTTTCTTTCACCTTTCCCATTGCAACACATCGTAATTCACGAAAGAATGCGCACGAAATTCTTTTCAACACAGTGGATTGTTATGAAGGTACTGGTTACCGGGGCGACCAGCGGCTTAGGCCGAAATGCGGTCGAATTTCTGCGCAACAAAGGCATCAGCGTGAGGGCCACCGGTCGCAACGAGGCGATGGGCAAGCTCTTGCAAAAAATGGGCGCTGAGTTTGTCCATGCCGACCTGACGGAGCTGGTCTCCTCTCAGGCCAAGGTGATGCTCGCCGGTATCGATACGCTGTGGCACTGCTCCAGTTTTACCTCCCCGTGGGGTACCCAGGAAGCCTTCGATCTCGCCAACGTGCGCGCCACGCGCCGTCTGGGCGAATGGGCCGTCGCCTGGGGCGTGCGTAACTTTATTCATATCTCTTCCCCGTCGCTCTATTTTGATTATCACCATCATCGTGATATTCAGGAAGATTTCCGCCCTGCGCGCTTTGCCTGTGAATTTGCCCGCAGTAAAGCGGCTGGCGAAGAGGTGATCGACCTGCTGGCCCAGTCAAATCCGCACACCCGCTTTACCGTGCTGCGACCACAGAGCCTGTTTGGGCCGCACGACAAAGTCTTTATCCCGCGACTGGCCCAGATGATGCACCATTACGGCAGCGTGCTGTTACCGCGCGGCGGCGATGCGCTGGTAGACATGACCTATTACGAAAATGCCGTTCACGCCATGTGGCTGGCGAGCCAGCCGGAGTGCGATAAGCTGGTGTCGGGCCGCGCCTATAACATCACCAACGGCGAACCCTGTACCCTGCGCAGCATTGTGCAAAGGCTGATTGATGAGTTAAAAATCGACTGCCGGATCCGTTCCGTTCCCTACCCGATGCTGGACATGATTGCCCGCAGCATGGAGCGCTTTGGCAGTAAATCGGCGAAAGAGCCTGCGCTGACGCATTACGGTGTGTCGAAGCTCAACTTCGATTTTACGCTGGATATTTCTCGGGCGGAGAACGAGCTGGGGTATAAACCGATTATCTCGCTCGATGAAGGGATAGTGCGTACGGCGGCGTGGTTACGGGATCACGGGAAGTTGCACCGGTAAGCGTTCCAGCCTCATGTAGGCCGGGTAAGCGCAGCGCCACCCGGCAAAAAACAGAGAGTGCGGACTGATGCCCTCACCCCGGCCCTCTCCCACAGGTAGAGGGTGCAAACATTAAAACGGCAACCCGAGGGTTGCCGTTTGCTTTTACAGAGCCGTCCAGGCTTCAGCCCATGCCAGGCCTGCACCCGGCTCATAGTACGTCGGCGCACTGTTACACCAGCCGCTGTACGGGAACGGTTTGCACTGGAACAGTTTACCGTGGTTGTTCACGATATCACCGGCGTTGTACTTGCTGTTCGCGCTCCATGCCGGGTAAGACGTATCTTCTCCGGATGGCGTTGCCGCTTTCGCTTTCACGTTCAGCAGGTAAGACGTGGTGCTGCTCAGCTCGCCATCGCTGACGGTCAGGCTCACTTCATACTGCTGCGCCGTTGCAGACTCAGGCGCCTTAAAGGTCACCACCGCTTTATCTTCGCCGGTCACGGTCTGGCCATCCTGAGAACGCCAGGTGTAGGTCAGCTTGTTGCCGTCTGCGTCGGTAGAGCCTTCCGCGCTCAGAGAAACCTGCGCGCCCGCTTCAACGGCACCGATTGGGCCCGCAATCTGCGCAACCGGCGCGTGGTTCACCGCGACAGGTTCAACCGGAGTTTCATCCGGAACTGGCGCTGGCGTTGGGGCCGGCGTAACATCTTCAGAAGGTGTTGGCGTTGGCGTGACCGGGGTTTCGTCCGGCGTCACCGAGGAACCGTCGTCATTCACGATATTCACGTTATAGAACTTCTGCACGCACTTGCTGTAGTCGCCCTCTTTGAACGCGCTGAACGGTGTCTGATAGCCCACCAGCTGGCAAGAGTAAGTCTTGCCGTCCGGGGTATCCGCGCTCCATCCCCAGTCCTGTTCCCAGTAAATCTTCAGGGCGCCTGCGCCACCTTCGTCAAACTGCTTCATGTTGGCGCAACCCAACACTTCGTTCGCCGGAACAGGTACTTTCAGGTAGTTCGCAAATTCTTTGTAATACTTGATACGGTTCTGAGACTGCGCAATTTCAGTCGGGCCGCCGCACTCAACGCCGCCGTTGATGATCTGGGTTGTTACACCGAAGCCCGGGACCAGGCCGTTGGCTTTATCGTGATCGTTCGGCTGCCATGTACCGTCGATCACCTGCAACATGCTTGGTTTTGGCGGCTGTGGATAGGCGAAGAAGAAGATAGCACTGGCCAGGTTCAGCCAGGTGTCCGCCACCAGCTCAGGTTTATCGAGCAGGGTACGCACGTCGCCGTACATCGCTTCAGAGAATGGACCGTAGTTGTAGTTGTAGGACAACTGTTTCGCACCGCGTCCGAAATAGCTCAGGAAATCGCCGTCTTTGTCTTTACCGCAAGGCCAGGTCTGTCCCTGCCAGACGTCCGGGTTACATTCGCCGTTATAGCCGCCCTTTTGCCCTTCGCTCCAGCCCATTTCACGCACGTGGACCAGCGCCTGACGCCATTCGGCTTCCGGACGCCAGCTTTCGTGGCCGCCGGTTTCCTGGGCAAAGTGGGCAAACATGGTCGCCAGCTCTTTGCGGCAGATAGCGTCGCTGTCACGACCGTCGTTGTAGGTCTTACACAGCGCCGGGAATTTACCCACGGCTTTCAGGAAGTTGCTGTAGGTATAAGCCTGTGCACGCAGCGGGAAGAGATATTCCCAGTCGCTGGCTTTCACAATCCCTTCAACGCGTTTGACGTTGTCCGGGTTCGCCGCGCGGCCTGGCTCAATCAGTTCGACCTGCGCGTTGTCCAGGGTCTGAATAGTCTCTTTAACGGAGGCCATCAGCGGGAAGTTAGTGAGCTCATGCTCTTTCTTCGCCAGATCGCTGGCTTTCATGGTGTACGGCTCGCCGGTGGTCGCCTGCAAAGAGGCGGCCTGCGCCATAAAAGGTGCAACGCAAGCACCAGCAACAAGTACACTCAGTAACGTCCTTTTGTTCATTTCAGTTTTCCTGTTCGTTTCAAATTAAATGTTAATATCCCGGCTTAGGTATTATTCCGTTAATACATAAACCACATTCAGCTGTTTTCACTTTTCGAAGAACACCTTCAGGAATTCTTCAAAAATAAAAAACGTTAATCGCGTGCTGCTAATTTTAATTGCTGATATTTAGCCCAGACCTTATGGGCATATTTCATCCGCTGCGGATAATTCTCTTTCTTCAACCCGGCGTTATAAGCGCCTACCGCTTCCCAGTTATAGCCATATACTCTTATCATTCCGGAGAGAATGGAGGCACCCACCATGATGGAGGTACACGGCTCGGTCATTAAGCGATACTCATCGATGCCTCTGCTTTCCAGCGCGGTAAAATGCGAGCTGTTGATTTGCATCAGCCCGACATCCCGCGTGCCATCGCGGTTTTTCCCAACCGCGTACGGATTCATACCGGATTCCACATTCGCTATCGCGTACAGTAAATAAGGGTCGACATGATAATAACGCGCCGCTTTATCCCAACAGTTTGCCAGAGCACCCTGGCTTATTATTAATAACAACAAAATGAGCTTTTTCATTTTTACCTGCTGACTTTATTGGTTATTTCTCCTTAGAAACATCCTGTAAAATGAATTTTTAATTACTCCCCCTCAGAAGGGGGGAGTAATTAATGGGTTAGATTATTTGCAATCTGTTGATGCGCCTTCTTTTACCCATACGTCGCTATTTGCTGGGTTATCACCACGGGTCCACCATTTCGCACGGTAAACGTTACCTTCATAGGTGGTGGTGTCGCCGCCGTTGTAGACCAGGTCAGAACGCCAGTTCATCTTCACGTTGCTTACCAGCTCCCACGCGTCCATACCGAAGCCAGGCTGATTGCCCTGAGTCCAGTATTTCGCTTTCCACACGAGGTGGTCGAAGCTTACGGTATCGCCGTTGTTATAGATTTTGCTCGCGTCCCACGCAGCGTATTTGCTGGCGTTGGCATCGACAGGTGCGTCGCAGCTGCCGGTGGTATCGTCAGCTGGCGGGGTTACGTCGTCAGCTGGAGGGGTTACGTCGTCAGCCGGTGGTGTGACGTCATCGGCAGGAGGCGTTACCTCGTCAGCTGGCTTAGGCTCCACCGTCACCTGCACGTCAGACTGCACGCTGGTTTTACCGTCCGTCACAATAACGCTCAGGGTGTAGGAAGAGGTATTGTGCACTTCTGGCGCAGTGATGCGAACGTTGGCCGAATCAGTGCCGGTCGCGTTCATATCAGCCGGTACGCTCCAGCTGTAGGTCAGCGCGTCACCATCAGGATCGGATGCCTGTGCGTGCAGAGAAATTGCTTCACCGGACTGAACGGTAACGGCTTCCATGGCATTGATTATCGGCGCCTGGTTGGCTTTAGGCGCTTTATTCACAACCTGGACGTCAACAGCATTGCTCAGCCCTTTAGCGTCGGTTACGGTCAAACGGAAGACCAGGTTCTGGTCGCTTGTCACAGCCGGAACGCTAAAGCTGGCTTTTGCTTTGGTGCTATTGGCGATGGTCACAGAAGGGCCTGAAACCTGCGTCCATTTATAGGTCAGCGCATCGTCGTCCTGGTCGCTGGAAGCAGAGCCATCCAGGGTCACGGTTGCAGGACCGGTGACATTTTGATCGGCAGCTGAAGCCACTGGCGCATGGTTAGTCTCAACAGGCAGATCCGGGATGGAACTTCCGCCCAGCAGGCTTTCGTTCATGGCGTTCAGGATATCGCCGTTATCAGACTCGATAGACCATGCGAACAGTCCGCCCAGGTTTTTGTTCAGTACGTATTTGCCTTTCGCCATAACGGAACGGGCGTTATCGTACGTCACCAGCTCACCGGTGGACTTGTTGAACACGTACGGCGCTTCAGCCGCTTCGTCATATTTGTATTCCCAGCCCGGTTTGCCCAGCATCTGGTTGACGATTTGACGATAGTCAACGATACCGTTTTCCCATGTCCCTTTAATTGGTCCGGTTGCGGTGCCGGTAAATGGATTATCGCCGGTATAACCATGAACGCCGGTCCAGCCGCGGCCATACATACCTGCGCCTACCACGATCTTGCCTGGCTTAACGCCCTGCTCCAGCATCGCTTTCACCGCGTTATCGGTGGTGTAGTTAGTGTCTGGTTTCCAGGAAGCACCGTACAGGGCGGTCTGGTGGCCCAGATCGGTATTGCTCCAGGCACCGTAGAAGTCGTAGCTCATCAGGAAGATATGGTCGAGGTACTGCTGCGTGGTGTTATAGTCCACGTCTTCGATCTTATCTTTACCGGCACCGATTGCAGTAGTCAGCTCGTAGGTACGACCGGTTTCCGCAGACAGTTCATTCAGCATCTGACGCAGGTCGTGCATCAGCGCGGTGTAGGTGGCTTTATCGGTCTGAGGATTGCCGAGTTTGGCGTTTTCACCGCCGCCGCCCGGGAATTCCCAGTCAATATCCACGCCGTCAAACACTTTCCAGGTGGTCAGGAAGTCTTTTACCGACGCCACGAAACGGTCACGCAGTACTTTGTTATCCATCTGATAGAACGGATCGGACAGGGTCCAGCCACCAATGGATGGCAGAATTTTCAGGTCAGGATGGGCTTTTTTCATCGCCATCAGCTGCCCATAGTTACCTTTGTAGGGATCGTCCCAGTTGCTTACGCCTTTCTGCGGTTTCTGCAATGCAGCCCATGGATCGTGAATGGCCACGGTGTAGTCCTGACGGCCAGCACAGGCGCGTTTCAGGGATTCCAGTGCACCTGAAGATTTGGCGCTGTCGTTAATACCGTCGCCGCCGCAAATTGGAATAAAGCCGTACAGCAGGTGGTTAATGTTCGCGACCGGGATCTTATCCGCAGAGAAGTTTCGATCGTAAACGCCCCACTCAGGGAAATAGGCACCGACGACTTTATCGGTATGCTGAGCGAAAGCTTTGTTATTTTCCAGCAGCGGCGTATTTAGCGGCAGCAAATGGCTTCCGTCGGTATCCGCCACGATAATCAGTTTGCTTGCGCTTTTGGTACAGCCGCTGTCGTTACACAGTTCGACCTGTTCCTGATAGCGGCCCCCTTTTTTGACTTTGAAGGTCGCAGAACCCGCCGCGCTGCCCGCGCCGGTCCAGACGGTCTTGCCGTCCAGCAGCACTTTTGCAGACGTTGGGGCGTCACCGCTCCAGACGTTCCATTCTACTTTTACATCAACACCCTCTTTATGCACTTTGATGAGGTTGTTGTAATCCTGTGCCGCCTGATCCACTTCTACCAGCGCAAATTTATCATTGCCCGATGTAATAGAAGGCGTACCCGGCGCAGCTGCAAATGCGGAGCTGGTGGCCGCCGCAATAAAGAGCGCCAGATATTTTGGTTTCATAAATTTCATTTTTATTTCCTGATAAATTTATTTATAACGTAATAACCCATGCCTTCCGTGAGATCATGGATGCGTTTCGCGTAATGCGTATTTAACCAACGTGAGTGCCGTAAACAAAAAATTGTTGCTGCGCTGTATTCCTCCATAAAAAGATACAAGCCAAATCCCGTGTAGCTTATATCTCCTACGATACACCGAGCGTAAAGAGTCGTCCTTCTCTCCCAGCATCAAAAAGATTTATAAAAAACCTTGACCAGTATATTTAAAATGTGAAAGCAAACTGCTGACTAATAAACACCACGATTCCAGAAAAGGCGAGGTAAGGACCAAAAGAAATAGTGAGGTTATTTTTATTTAAATTATTGACGGCGAAATAACCGACAATACCGCTTAACGCTGCCGCCAGTTCAATGGAGGGTAATGCCTGCCAGCCGCACCAGGCGCCCAGCGCCGCCAGTAGCTTAAAATCCCCGTAACCCAGCCCTTCTCGTCCGGCGATCAGACGAAAAGCCCAGTAGAGCAGCCAGAGCGACAGATAGCCCGCCACCGCGCCAAACAGCGCATCACGTAGCGGCAATGTGTGGTCAATAGCATGGAGCACTAACCCCGCCCACAGCAGCGGCTGGGTCAGGCAGTCCGGCAACAACTGATGCTGCCAGTCGATCATGGCCAGCGGCAGTAAAAAAGCCGCCAGTAACCACAAAGAGAACAGCGCCTGAACGTCCGGCATGCACCAGGCCGTGATGCCAAAAAACAGCGCGGAGAACAGTTCCACCAAAAAGAGTCGCAGTGGGATCGCGCTGCCGCACTGGTAGCAGCGCCCCCGTAATAACAGCCAACTGAGCAGCGGGATATTTTCCCATGCAGCAAGCGTGTGCTGACACACCGGGCAGTGCGAGGCAGGAAAGAGCAGATTGCCGCTCCCCTCCTCATCCATCACCATTCCCGGTACGCGCTCGGCAACAACGCCGAGAAAACTGCCCATAATCCCGCCCAGGATAGCACTCATCATCGGGAAACCGAGCGGACAGGCCTCCCGCATCAGCGTGAAGGTATTCATGCGCTTTTTGACCAGGTAAGCTGCACCTGTGCTTTCACATCGCTGAGGTGGTCAACCGGCGTGAGGTTTATTTTTTGCAATGTCACGCCGGAGGTCTGATTAATTTCACGCAGCCAGCTTTTTAATTCATATACATTTACCCGATTCACCACGAACGATAAAGTTTGCCCCTCCTGGCGCACATCCGTCAGTGAAAGATTAATTTCATGAGCGCTGTTCTCGACCACCGTACGCGGATTATTCGTTTTAACTAACTGGACCTGAAGATGATTTTTATCAATTTCACTGCGCATCCAGTTGAGCGTCTCTTTTTGTCTTTTAAGCGTCGATTTACTATTTTGAATCATATTATCCAGGGGAATTACTCCTGTGTAATACACCGCAGCCCCCACAATGGCAACGGCACATATTTTTAAAATGATTTTTTCCCGGGCGCTGTAATTCTGATAGCGTGATTTCAGCTGCGCGATTCGCTCTTTCATTTATGTTTCCCTGCGATCATGGCGGTATACGGTTCGGTTGTTGAAACAGGTTGTAAGGTAAAATCAAAATTCTCACTGGTCTGGTTCACAAACGCCTGCAACGCGGGCTGGCTTTGCGCGCTAACGCTCAGCGTCAGGGTGTTTTGCTGCGCATCGTATTCCAGCAGATCGATCTCCATCGCAGGGACTGACTGCCGGGCTTTCTCCAGCTCCTCAAGCTGAAGAAAGAACCCCTTGCTCTGTTTTTTCAGGCTTTGGCCAAAGTGATATTTGATATTGGTCTGCTGGCGCATGCTGGGGAAATGGTGCTGATAAACCTGAACGATCTCCTGCTGAACCCGATTTTCCTGCTGCACCAGCATCCAGGCCATCGCAATGCGCGGCCCCAGCAGCAGACCAACGGACAGCAGGCCCGCCGCTATCATCGCTGCTTTCATGCTTTTTGCGGCCTGGCCATGACCGGCCTTAAGGCTGAATTCACCGTGAAGCAGATTCACACGACAGGTTTTCCACTGCGGCTGGATCAGCACCAGCGGGTGCTGCCAGGCATGCTGTACGTCAACGTGAACGTCCGCGGGCGCGTCGCCGTAGCAACACACTTCCCCGTCTCCGGCTTTCTGCATCAACAGCGGCAGCAGGGTTCCCTCCATTTCACCCGCCACGTGGGGAGATAAACGCAGCCAGTAGCCTTTATCCTGTGCGACCAGCGTGCTGCCCCCTGCCGCCACGGGCAGCAGCCAGGCATCAGGCAGGGCCTGAATCACGTTTAATCCGGCCTCGTGACAGCGGGTCAATGCCGCACGCAGGCGGTCGGCGTCAATGGCAACGGCGTCGACGTCAGCGCCTTTTTTGTAGAGCACTGTCCAGTGAAGGTTGTCCACGTCGCCAATCAGCGTCTCTTCCGCCATCCACGAGAAGGCCATCGCCTGAGAAGCCACCTTTTTCGGCAGCGTGAAATGGCGGAAAATCATGTCGCTGGCGGGCAGCAGGAGACAAACGCGTGTAGCCAGCGGGTGTTCGGCCAGCATCTCCAGGCTGTCGAGCACCTCGACGCGCTCGCTGCCGGACTCACAGCACATTATTTTCCCGCCCTCGCGGCTGTCGGGGCGAACAAAAAGTACCTGTTTCATAACGTTCTACTTTTCTTATTCAATCATTCGGTAACGACGCTGCCACGTCACGATCTCACCGGCTTCGTTATTCATCTGAAGCTGGCTGACCACGCGAAGCGTTAATTCATCGGTATTGCCGCTGTAATTCACGCGGAAGTACCGGCTGTTTATAGAAAATTGATCTGCCACCTGCGGGAGATCGTCTTTTAACTGCGGGAAGGTCTGCTCCAGCGCTTTGCTGAACGCGTCCATATTTTCCCAGCCCGATTCCGGACGTGTATCCAGCAGACGAACCGCGTCATCCTGCGTGAATTTTCCCGGAAACATGGCCGCCAGCACCACGGCCTGTTCCGGTTGCAGGGTGTTAACGTCCACCTTGCTGGCGGCGTCCGGCAGCGCGCATAAAAGCTTGCTCACCTTCGGATATGCCGTAACCGGGAACGCTGGCAGCAGTTTGATCTCCGCGATGCTGCGCATCATCTGGTTTGCCGGTTGCCGGGCGGGCACGACGCCAGCCCACGCATCGCTTTCGGCACCCTCTTTCGCCGTGGTGCTGTCACCATCGAGATAATCCACCAGCTGGAAATAGACCGCCTCCGCCGTGCCCGGACTGAGCCCGCTTTCCGTCAGGAGTTGTTCAACAATCCGCTCTTTACGCGGTTTTTCCGCCACCGCGGGAGCGCTTTGCCCCTGGGGCGCGACGTCGGCGGTCAACAGGTTATTGACGTTAAAGCAGTCCTGAGCGTCTTCCACCTGGCTCACGACCGTGTAGTCTTCTCCCTGCGTCTCCAGCGGCTGATGCCAGTCGCCGTCCAG
This sequence comes from Enterobacter hormaechei subsp. hoffmannii, assembly GCF_001729745.1. Classification (GTDB taxonomy): domain Bacteria; phylum Pseudomonadota; class Gammaproteobacteria; order Enterobacterales; family Enterobacteriaceae; genus Enterobacter; species Enterobacter intestinihominis. The sequence continues at coordinate 1,491,396 of NZ_CP017186.1, read as the reverse complement.
CGCCAGCGGCTTGCTCTCGCCGCTGGCATCGGTCTGTAACCTGTCCTTCACCACTTTTTCCTGGGCCTGCATCGCCCAGCGCAGCTGCTGCTGGCTTATCTGATAATGCGTTTTCTGCAAATTACGGCAGAACTGCTGGCTGATTTTGGCGGCCAGCGCCGACATCATCACCAGCAAAATCAGCACCACCAGCAGGGCGACGCCCTTTTGTTGACGGATTCGGTTCATGGTCTGGTCTCCGGCGAAGGCGCAGGGGCTGCGTCCGGAGTCGTCGCAGGCGCGTCGGCGGCTTTCTCTGGGGCCGCGGCAGCGGCCACCTCCGGCATATCCCCCGGCGTGGTGAACACCCAGCGCCAGGTATCCCCGTTTTCCATCGTCAACGTAACCTCCACGCCGTCCGGCAGATGGGCGGCGTCGTGCCAGGATGTCAGCCAGCCCTGACGATAAAACCGCCACTGCAATGCTTTAACACCGCTGACAATCGGCACTTCGTCAGGCTTAACGTCCACCGGGCCGTCAATGACCGGCCAGACGTCGCGGTACAAACGCCCCTCTTCCAGCCGCCAGCGCACGCGCTCCAGCTGGACCGTTCCGCTCACGCCATTCAGGGTGGTCAGTTCAAGGGCATCGCCCTCCTGACGGAACCGCTCTGGCTCATTACGCGGCGCTCGCGCCTGTAGCTGGAAAAAGTCGCGCTCCATCAGACTCCAGCCGCGCTGAAGCTGGTTGAGCTTAGCGGCACTGGCATCGGTGGCCGAGCTGGTACGCATCGCGCCGTCCAGAATTTGCCAGGCCAGGGTGCTGATTACCGCGAAAATAGTCAGCGCAATCATGATCTCCAGCAGGGTAAATCCGCGCTGGCGTCGCGTTTTCTTCACTTGCTCTCTCCCGGCGGAATGATGTGCAGGGAAACAACCGGCTGGCTCTCATCGCCTTCCGCATAGACGCGAATGGAGTTCGCCCAGCCGTTGTCGGCGGTTTTCACCCGCTGCTTACGCCAGTTCCAGCTGCGCCCGCCCATGATTTCCGTCCCCTGCTGCTCAGCATCCGGGAAGTCGGTTTTGGTGAGTTGCGCTTCCGCCAGCTGATTTTCCGCCACCCAACTGGCCTGCAAGGTATCGGCCAGACCATGGGTAAAACGCACGTTCAGGGAGACCGAGTTCATTAGCGCCAGCGCGGAGGTGGAGAAAATCACCAGCGCGACCATCACCTCCAGCAGCGTCATCCCCTTTTGCTTTGTGTTGTCGTTAGCCATCGTTTTCTACCGATACCGGCGCCGCACCCTGCGACACCACGCGGAAATGGTGCTGTTTGTCGTAACTTTGCAGCGTCAGCGTAAAGCGGCTGATTTCACCGTCCGGTAAAAAGATCACCTGTGGCTCGGACGCCACCGTCGCGGCCAGGCGCTGCGGCGAGAGCGACACGTGCATCTCTTCCGGAAAATCACCTTTGGTGGTAATACGTCCGGCAGATAATGGCACCCAGTGACGCTCGCCATTTTTATCCGCGATCGTCACCAGCTGATATTTATCAGTGGCGATCACCAGCCCGACAATATTTCCGTCCATCACCGCACGGTCTGAACCATAATCAACGAGCGCTTTTAATTGCTGGCCAAATATATCCGCGCCGCTGCGCGAAGGAATGGTGGACACCACCATCATGGCGCAGCTGGCAAATATCACCAGCGCCAGAATAATTTCCAGCAACGTAAAGCCGCGTTGATTTTTCATTACTTCTCGTTCTTATCCAGAGACCAGTTGGTAATGTCATCGGCAGTATTCGCTTCGCCGTCCGGACCCGCAGAGAAAATGTCCACCGCACCGTGTTCACCTGGGCTGACCAGAATATAATCGCTGCCCCATGGATCCTGCGGCAGGCGGCGAATATAGCCATCCGCGCGATAGCCGTTCGGGATTGGTGCGATTTCCGGCTTCGTCACCAGCGCCTGCAAACCCTGCTCTGTGGTCGGGTAGCGGTGGTTGTCCAGCTTATACATATCCAGCGAGCCTTCGAGCGCGACAATATCGCTGGTCGCCTTTTGCGTATCCGCTTTTTCTTTATTACCCATTAAGTTTGGCACTACCATACTCGCCAGAACGCCAAGAATAACAATCACCACCATTAATTCGAGCAATGTGAAGCCCGCCTGGCGAGCCAGGTTTTTACGTTTTAGAGCCATGATTTAACCTACCATATTATTAAGTTGCAGAAGCGGTTGTAATATTGAAAGAACGATGAATAAAACAATCGTCGCCATGGATACCACCAGCGCCGGTTCAAATACCGACAGCGTTAATGTAATTCGATGCTGTAATGCCGATTCCTGATTTTCCGCCGCGCGATCCATTAAATTACCTAATTCCCCGCTCTCTTCACCGGAGGCAATCATATACAGCATGGTTGGCGGGAATAATTTCGCCTGTTCCAGCGCCGCATACAGCGACGCCCCCTGACGTACGGTATCGGCGGCCTGCTCAAGCACCTGCCGGGCATAGAGATTTTCAATACCGTCCATCGCGATATACATCCCCTCCAGCAGCGGCACGCTGCTGGCCTGCAAAATGCTCAGGGTACGGATATAGCGGGCGCTGTTGATGGCGCACACCAGCTTTTTAATCGGCGAGCCGTTCACCAGCCAGCTGTGCCAGCGAAAACGGTTTTTCACGTTTCGCACCCAGGTTTTGAAGCCGACGAACGCCCCCGCCAGGCTGCCGACAATATAGATACCCCAGGCTTGCAGGAAATCACTTACCGCAATCAGCGTCCGGGTGGTGATCGGCAGTTGCTGTTTCATGTGGGTAAACTGCTCAATCACCTGCGGCACCACCGCCACCAGCAGAATGCCGATCACCGCGATAGCGACCACGGTGAGGGTAATCGGGTAGACCATCGCCTGTGTCAGCTTGCTTTTCATCTTCTGGCGCTGCTCGTTGTACTCCGCCAGCTTCTCCAGCACGTCGCCCAGGTGGCCGGTCTTTTCACCGGCCATCACCAGCGTGCAGTAAAGTTTGTCGAAGGTGCGTGGAAACTGGCTAAAGGCGTCGAACAGCGTATGCCCCTCGACCACCTTCTCGCGGATCTCCACCACCATCGCCGCCAGCTTTTTATCTTCCGTCTGCTTAGAGATCGCCTTCAGCGCACTTTCCAGCGGCAGCGCGGCGTTCACCAGCGTCGAAAGCTGACGGGTAAACATCGACAGCACCGGGGTAGAGAGCTTCGCCCCGGTTTTCGCTTTCCCGCCTGTCGCCGTTTCGCGGGTTTCGGTGATACTCACGGGCATCAGCTTTTGCTCGCGAAGCCACTGGCGAACCTGCTTCTGTCCCTCGGCCTGTAACGTCCCGCGCTGGGTTTTTCCCGCGGCACTCGTCGCCGTCCAGGCGTAGAAAGCCATTACGCATCCCCCCCACGCTCGGCGGTGACGCGCATGACTTCTTCCAGAGACGTCACGCCGCTAATCACCTTCAGCAGCCCGTTTTCACGCAGGCTGTAGGCCTGCTTAAAGAGCTGCGTTTCTATGGACATTTCGTCCTTATCTTCATGGATGGCGCGGCGCATGGTACTGTCCACCACCAGAAACTCATGAATACCGGCGCGGCCCTGATAGCCGCTCTGACGGCAGTGTTCACACCCTACCGCGCGATAAATTGCTTTTGGCGGCGCGTCCATAAAGCTGAACAACGCTTTTTCATTGGCATCCAGCGGACTGGTGGTCCGGCAGTGCGTACACAGCCGACGCACCAGACGCTGGGCAATGACACCGAGCAGCGATGAACCGATTAAAAACGACTCCAGCCCCATATCCCGCAGACGGGTTATCGCCCCTGCGGCACTGTTGGTATGCAGCGTCGACATCACCAGGTGACCGGTCAGCGACGCCTGCACCGCGATCTGGGCGGTCTCACCGTCGCGAATTTCCCCGATCATCACCACGTCCGGATCCTGACGCAGAATCGCGCGCAGCCCGCGGGCAAAGGTCATGTCCACGCGCGGGTTAACCTGCGTCTGCCCCACGCCTTCCAGCTCGTATTCGATCGGGTCTTCCACGGTCAGAATGTTGCGCTCGTGACCGTTCAGCGCCGAAAGAATGGCGTACAGCGTGGTACTTTTACCGGAACCCGTCGGGCCGGTAACGAGGATGATCCCGTGCGGGCGGTCAATCAGCCCTTTCAGCTTCTCCAGCTCTTCATCAATCAGCCCAAGCTTGTTGATGTCGGGCTTGAGATTGCTTTTATCGAGCAGGCGCATGACCACGCGCTCGCCGTACTGAGACGGAATGGTCGACACACGCACGTCGATGGCCTTACGGCCAATGCGCAGGGAGATACGTCCATCCTGGGGGAGACGTTTCTCGGCGATGTCGAGTTTCGACATCACCTTAATACGCGACACCAGCAGCGGCGCGAGCTTACGCGCCGGTTGCAACACCGGGCGCAGCACGCCGTCAACGCGGAAGCGGATGCTCAGCGTGCGCTCGAAGGTTTCGATATGAATATCCGACGCGCCGTCCTTCACCGCCTCGCCGAGAATGGCGTTGATCAGGCGGATCACCGGTGAGTTTTCGTCGTTATCGAGCAGATCTTCGTTATCCGGGATCTCCTCGGTTAAGGCCATCAGATCGATATCCGCGTCCATGTCGTCCACCAGTTGCTGCGACACGCCGCTGCTCTGCTGCCAGATTTTGGCCAGCATCTCGTCAAACGCTTCCGGCGTCACAGTGACGGGGATGAAAGCACGGCCCAGCACCCGGCGCACCTCCAGCAGAGCATGCGCAGGAGTGTCGTCCCGGATATAGACATCATTGTTGTAAAACAGAACGCCGTTATCTTTTGCGTAGTTGCTGCTACACAGTGTTTTACTCAGTTCGTCCACGTTACCCCTCCGCGCTATTCTTTAAACGGATTGCGCGTGGCGCTGGTTTTCACCGGTGCGGCGCCAGTGCTTGCAGAGGGAAACGCGGGCAGGACGGCGTTGTCAGTCGGCTCAACAATACCGAGCTTTTTCTCCTCCACTCGCTGCATCTGGCGCACCCGGATCTGGTCATATTTCTCTTTCGAGGCCGCGCTGTAGTTGTCGTCGTCACGCAGGACGGTGGTATGAATAAACACCATCAGGTTGCGTTTGGAAGTATCCTGCGAGGTGTAGCGGAACAGCTGACCGACCAGCGGGATATCGCCGAGCAGGGGCACTTTGGACACGGACTGTTTGGTCACATTTTCCATCAGACCGCCGAGCACCACCGTCTGACCACTGTGGACCATCACTTCGTTATTAATCGTGCGTGTGTTGAAGGTTGGGCCGAGGCTGGAGTCTTCCGTCGCGCTGTTGTCGACACTCGACACTTCCTGCTCAATCTTCAGATGGATCATGTCGCCATCGTTAATCTGCGGCACAATCTTCAGCTTGGTCCCTACGGTTTTACGCTCAACCGAGTTAAAGACGTTGTCGCCGCTGGTGGTTTGCGAACCGGAAAGCACCGGCACATCCTGACCGACGTTGAACGACGCTTCTTTGTTATCCAGCGTGACCACGCTTGGCGTGGAGAGGATGTCATTTTTGCCGTCAGTGGAAAGCGCGGTCACCAGCGCACCGAAGTCACCGTTAAAGAAGCCGGTCGCAAGGCCAGTGAAACTTGCCCCTTTCATGGTGCCATTTTTAATCTGGCTGATTGGCAGGCCGGTGGAGCCAAACTGCACCCCGCCGTGCTTGCTGGTCCACTGCACGCCAAGATCCAGGCCGTTACCGTCCTGCACTTCGGCAATGATCGCTTCCACCAGCACCTGCGGACGGCGAATATCCAGCTTGTCGATCACTTTCTCGAGGGAGTTCATCACGTTAGGCTGTGCGGTGATCACCAGGGAGTTGGTTGACTCGTCGGCGGTAATATTCAGATCGGTTGAGGCGCTCGCGGATTTCGCTTTGGCCGCACCCGGCTTGTCTTTCAGCTGCTCACCAATCCCGGTGAGAACCGGCACCACTTTGGTGGCGCTGGCATACTTGAGGTAGAAGACGCGGGTATTGCCCTCGTTATTCTGCTCACGATCCAGCTGATGAATAAGGGAACGGGTGCGCGCCCGCGAATCTTCCGCGCCGCTGATCACCAGGCTGTTGGTTTCGTCATCCGCGACGACTTTAGTCGCCAGCTGCGGCGCGTTCTGCCCTTTCTGTTCTTCATTGTTGAGGTTATTCAACATCTCCGAGAGTTCTTTGGCGGACGCAAAGCGCAGCGGGATGATTTCGCGACGCTGGATGCCGTCTTTATCGACGCGCTGCACCAGATCCACCAGCCGGTTCACCACCGAGGCTTTACCGGTTAACAGCAGGACGTTGGACGGCTCAAAGTGGACCACATTCCCGATACCGGTGGCATCGTTGAGCTGACGCAGCAGCGGGGCCAGCTCACGAACAGGCACGTTTTCCATGCGCACCACGCGGGTGATGATCTCGTCACCTTTGCCCGGATTTTTGCTGTCTGCCAGCGGCGCACCGGCGGTACGCGCTACGCTTGAGCGCACCACTTTGACCATGCCGTTGTCCATCGGGATCACCGACAGGCCGTAGAGATCCAGCACGCTCAGAAAGAATTGATAGTACTCATCTTCCGTCAGCACGTTGTAGGTTCGGACCGAGACGGTTCCCTGGACGGACGGATCGACCAGAATGGTTTTATTGAGATTGCGGCCTACCGTATCGATAAACTCGCGAATATCAGTATTTTTAAAACTCGCGCTAAAGTTAGCTGCAAGCAGCGAACTGGAATATAACGACAATGCGGTCAGCGCCACGCACGCCCAGGGAATTTTTTTCATGTCTGCACACTTTTTAATTGTTTAGAACATTAATCCGAATATTTTCAAGGTGAGCGTGACGTCGTACGATGACCTCCGCTTCTTTCATTTTTGACCAGTTGGCAATAATGCTTTTCGCTTTTGCTTCATCGGTCATATCGACAGAGTTAACCTGAACCGCCACATCGCCTTTTTCCAGACCTGACTGGCTGTAAAAGGCGGAGGCATTCCTTGGGTTTATCCTGTAGCCTTCCAGTCGGCCCTTTTCAATTATGGGTTTTAATACCAGATAATCATCAAGATGCACACTCTCTGCGCCAACATCTTTTGTCGATTTCGTTACCGGGCCGCTATCCACGCCACCCTTAAAATAGTCCGGTTTATTTAATGCCAGAACCTGCGTAGTACCTTCATAATTAACCACCACATTATCTTTGTTTATTTCCTGAATAAATGCGTCGTTAAATCCAGAGAGAGGTTCACCCTCACGGTAGCTTCTCTGACCGCCTGGCGTTTTGATGACAGCAAAGGAGAGCCAGGCGTCATCGCTGTTCACAATACCTTCGATTTCAGCTGCCAGCGGGGCTTTCACCGCACCCGGTAAGATTTCCTGACGCACGGCTGCCGTAAAAAGCGAAAAGGATTTCTCTTCGCGCGTTTTTTTCAGCGGCTGTTGATCGGCATTAGCCAACTTATTCATAACTTTTTTATAATCTTTAAAGGTGAGATACCCTTGCTGGCCGCAAAAGATCAGCAGCACAAACATAATACAAGGCGTTATCCACCGTGAAAGAAATGAGAACCTCATTTTTTATCCGGCCTATAGCAAAGCAAAAATAAGCAGCGTCATACTGCGCCAATATGGATGAAAATAGTAATAAGCTGGTGCAAATGCGACCACTGACTTCGCCGCTAACTTTCATAAAGAAAAATATTGACCGTATAAAATCCAAATGTTAGACGCTGCCAGCAGGATATTTTTACCCTGTTTGCAAATTGACCGTTCAGGGGCGTTACCTTACTTTCTGATGCTGTTGCTATTCCTAATCAGAGACGGTAAGTCGTTATGTATCAGAGCCACTTTAATTTTAAAAATCCGCCATTCAGATCGATCGCCCGTTTATCCGGGGATTTTCTGGTGCCTTATCATCAGGATGTGTTCAACCTGTTGAAAGAGAAAACCCAGCAGGCGGGAATTATCGGGCTCTTTTGCGACGACGCCCCGCTTCTGGGTCACTTCAGCGATGCGCTAAAAACCCGCCACAGTAACGTCCTTGTTATCAATGCGTTTCCCAAACTGAGTGCCAGTAGCCTGCTGTACAAGCTCAATCCGGTAACGAAAGAGAGCAAGAATCGCCTGCAGGCGGTGGATGCCATCCTGCGCCAGTGGCACGAGGGAAAAGCGAAAACCAGAGTGCTGGTGATTTCACACGCCGAAGCCATGAAAGAGAGCTGCCGTGAAGTCCTGGGTACGCTGCTCACGCGAGCCCAGGAGCTGAACTTCCGGCTCTCCGTGGTGCTGACGGGCACTGCGGATCAGGAAATCCTGCTTAAGCAACCTGAACTGCGCGAATATACACACACTCGTCATGTCCTGCGCCCCCTGACCTGCCGCGAATTCCTGGGCTATGTGCAGGCGCAATGCGAAGAACACGGCTGTGAAAATTCGCCGTTAACGCCGGCCCGCGTGCGCAAAATGCACACGTTGACCAAAGGCAACATCAGCAAACTTAACGAACTGGCGCACCTGTCAATGCTCGCTGCCTGGACGGAACGCGCGTCGCAGGTCAGCCCGCGTCATTTACGCCTGGCGGCGGGAGAGATCCTGCCCGCGAAAAAACACGGTAAGCGTCTGGCAACCGTGGGGCTGTTCGCATCGGTGCTGTTTGCCGCCTGCGGCTGGTATTTAACCTCGTCCATCAGCGGGCATCTTCCCATCCAGCTGCCGGTCCCCGTCAGTTGGAAACAGCCGACGCGAAAAACGGAGGCGCCCGTGGTGCCGGTTATCGACAATGAAATGGTTAATCAGCCGGATGCGATGCACCAGCTCTATCTGATGTGGGGATATGACGCCTCGGCCGAAGATGCGCTGTGCCAGAATGCCGCTAAAGTGAACCTGATGTGTAAACAGGGGAACGCGTCGCCGGAGACGCTGGCGCAGGAAGGGTATCCGTGGGTCAGTGAACTGAAAACCAGCGGTCACCTTAACTATGCGGTGGTCGCCAGGGTCGGAGATACATCAATTGACCTGTTAATGAATAACCGGACCTGGCAGGTGAGCCGCAGCTGGTTTAACCGGCATGCGACCGGCAACTTCACCCAGTTGCACCGCCTGACACCGGAAGGAAAAGACGCGATCGGCGCGGCCAGCGACAGCAAAGACATGGCCTGGCTCGATCAGCAGTTAAGCATCGCGCTGAACCAGCCCGAAACGCATGCCCGGATCTGGACCGCAGAGATGATGAAACGCACCCGTGAGTTTCAGCAAAAAATGCATCTGCACGTGGATGGCATCCCCGGCGAAGAAACGCTGATGCAGCTGATGCGCGTAACCAACAGCACGCCGAGCGTACTGATTCAGGCCACCCGCACTACCCCGGACGCAAAAATGCAGGAGAAGAAAGCCTAATGTCGACCATCTGCCTTGCGGCCCAGCGCAGCTATACAACCGGGGAAGCGGTCTGGTTTTCGTACCGCCTCCCCAGCCTGAAAAACGTTTTCGGCAAAACAGCATTATGGATGGTCGGCCTTTGCGCCATGCTGGTTGTCGGCCTGTATATGCATGTCTACTGGAACATGCGCCACCCGGCGCCTGAACCAGTCAACGCCAGCGTTGCCAAACCGGAAACCCAGCTTTCGGAGATGCACTACGTGTATGTGAGTAAACCGTTCCCACATCCGCAGCCTAAAGCTGCGCCAGTGCCTGTTGATGTTCCACCGATGCAGGATCTGCCGATCATCAGTGATGATGCCGACTGGCAGCAGGCGCCCGACGGCGCGGTGCCGCAAGAACCCTCGCGGGATACCCTACCCGGAACTGAGGCGCATGAGCACGATACCGCCCCCGCCAGCACGAGCAGTGAAGAGTCATCATTAACGGAATTATTTAAACAGGCATTAAAAGAGCAGGAGCAGGATTATTCTCAAGGAAAAATTCCCGCACCGCCGGTTGACGAAACGCAGGATAATTCACAAGCAAGTGTTAAAAACAGTGAAAACAGCCGTTCCCCTTTCAATGATAAAGGAGACCGGCGGGAGTAGGCATTAATATTTTTCAGGCAGTGCTGTGAGGTTAAGCAGTCGACCTTTTTCCACCACAATATATTGACCTTTTTTCAGATCGGAGAGGATTTTAATAATGGTGCTACGTGCCAGGTTAGTGTATTCCTGAATGTAATCGTAAACGTTAATATCACGCTGATGCTGTACAATCAGGTCGTTGATCTCATATAAAAATTCGCGAACAACAGAATATGCGCTGCGAGCGACCAGAATATCATCGCGCTTGCTCATCAGGCATATGTACCAGGAAAGCACTTTTGTCAGTTCAGGCCACAGGTTTTTCTCGGTCATCAGCTGGGCGAAGACCTCTTTCTTGATCGAGCGAACAACCGTATTCGACCGAACAAGGCCGTACATATGGGTGGCGTTGTAATACATCGACGACAGGCCGAAAATGCATTGCCCGGTAACGGTGAACAAGCACAGTTCGTCAGAGTCACGTCGAAATTCGACTTCGCCGCTGACAATAATATGAATTAAACCGGAATCAGCAGTGGAAATCTTCTGCCATTTTTTTAACGTTCTTTCTTCAACGCATGAGGTTGCAGAAATAATCTTTTCCATTTCATGTTGCGGACGTAATTTTTTTCCATAGATGCTTAACATTGTTATACCCGTTTTAAGATGTGATTTTAAAATAACATGGCAACGGCATTCATACCGAACCATAAATATTTTCCTGATGAAAAACTCAAGAATAAAAAAAAGAGTGAAGTTTTTTATTCGCTAAATTGCTTAGCGTGCTATGTGTCCATCTTAAATCCGAATAATTTTAAGTCAATTAACTAAAAATGAAATGAGATTGTACTTAGGATTAATCTAATAGAAACTTGCGGAAATATACTCATTTGGGGGTAAGCCAAAGGTTTACCCCTGCCCGTATTTCTCTAAAAGTGCTTCGGCAATCGCCATGGTTTCAACATCCGCTACGCCATTCCATAACTGCGGACGGAAATGCATCTGGAACACCATGATGATGCGTTTTTGCTGTGCAGGCGTGCTGTTTTCTGGCACCTCGTAACCGTAGCGCGCCAGCACATCGAGCAATGCTGCGGTATCAACCTGCTGATAATGCGGTCGCCCGTTGATATAAAAATTCACCCGCGCCGGTTCGGGCCAGGCTCCGATGCCCTGCTGCGCCAGTTCGCGCCACGGAAACAGCGGGCCAGGGTCGTCTTTACGCTGCGGGGCGATATCCGAATGGGCCACAACGTTCTGCGGTTTAATGTCGTAGCGGGCGATGATGTCTCTGGCAAGCGGGATTAGCGCCGCAATTTGCCCCGGTTCGAAGGGGGTAAAGGTTTTCACACCATCGGTTTTCCGCCAGCCGCGGTTTTCCAGCTCAATGCCGACGGAGGTATCATTTATGCGGTTGGTCCCACGCCAAAAGCTAATACCTGCATGCCAGGCCAGCTCGCTCTCCGGCACCAGCTGCCAGATACGCGGTTTGCCCTGCGGAGCTGGGGGCTTTGCGGGGATGAGATAGTGAGAGCTGACGTTTTTATCGGTTAAGGTCGCAAGCGAGGTGTCGAAATCATCGGCGGTGTAATGGATCACCAGCACCTTTATGCGCGGGTAGGCCGCCTGCGCCTGATGGCGCGTATCAAGTTCGTACGCGCCTTTATCAACAATGCCCTCTTCCGAGGCGCATCCTGCCAGCAACAATGCCAGCAGGAGGGTTGAGAGCGAACGCTTCATCGACGGGTTTTCACCGCCGTGCCGCTTACGCTCACCATCAGCATGCTGGCATCTTTCCCGACCGTTTCGTAGTCGATATCAATGCCCACCACCGCATCCGCGCCCAGCGCTTTGGCCTGCTCGCCCAGCTCCTTAAACGCAATGTCACGCGCTTTACGCAGTTCTTTCTCGTAGGCACCGGAGCGCCCGCCGACGATATCCCGAATGCCGGCAAAGAAGTCCCGGAAGATGTTGGCGCCCAGAATCGCCTCACCGGTGACCACGCCGCAGTACTCGGTAATGGGTTGACCTTCCAGGGTTGGTGTTGTTGAAAATTGCATACTTCCTCTCCGTCTTTAGCGTTCAATGCGTTAGCAACTGCATTATCGGTTCGTTACGCTATGATTGAAAGGATAGTTAATAAATAAGGAAATCAACATGCGCTACTCTGCTTTAACGCTTTTAGTGCCCTGCGCGCTGGTGCTCAGCGCCTGCACTACGCCGGTCACGCCAGCCTTTAAGGATATCGGTTCCCGCAGCGGCCCCTGCATTGAGGGCGGCCCGGACGCCGTGGCGCAACAGTTCTATGATTATCGCATTCAGCATCGCGGTAATGACCTCACCGCCCTGCGCCCGTACCTGAGCGATAATCTGGCGAAACTGCTTAATGACGCCTCGCGCGATCCGCAGCAAAACGCGCTGCTTTCATCCGATCCGTTCTCCAGCCGCGCCACGCTGCCGGACAGCGCCGACGTCGCCAGCGCGTCCACCATTCCGAATACCGACGCACGGAATATTCCTCTGCGCGTGAAGCTAACCCAGGGGACGCAAACCTGGCAGGATGAGGTGCTGATGATCCGTGAAGGCCAGTGCTGGGCAATAGATGATGTGCGCTACATTGGCGGCAGCGTTCATGCTCCGGCGGGCACCCTTCGCCAGTCGATTGAGAACCGCTAACGCATACGTTAAATAAACGTTAACCCCGTAAAATGTCCGGCATTTCATGCGGAATGCCGACATTTATTCTCGCCCCCCTTTCCCGTCGCTATTTTGTGCTATGTTTAAGAGGAAACACGGGTTATATTTAACTTTTAACGCAGAAATATTGCATAACTATTCTGTCAACGGTACTATCTGCGGCCTCAATTGCTATAGATTGCCTGGATGAGTAAAGACTGCCCCGATGAGTATTAAACTAAACGGCATTAACTGCTTCTACGGCGCACACCAGGCGCTGTTCGACATTACGCTGAGCTGCCCGGAGGGCGAAACGCTGGTTTTGCTCGGCCCAAGCGGCGCGGGAAAAAGCTCCCTTCTGCGTGTTTTAAATCTGCTTGAAATGCCCCGTTCGGGAACGCTGGCCATCGCCGGTAACCATTTTGACTTCGCGAAAACCCCTTCTGATAAAGCGATTCGTGAACTGCGTCAAAACGTGGGCATGGTTTTCCAGCAATATAATCTCTGGCCGCATCTGACGGTGGTGCAAAACCTGATTGAAGCCCCGTGCCGCGTGCTTGGCTTAAGCAAAGACCAGGCGATGGCGCGAGCTGAAAAGCTGCTGGAACGTCTGCGTCTGAAACCGTACAGCGACCGTTATCCTCTGCATCTCTCTGGTGGTCAGCAACAGCGTGTGGCAATCGCCCGTGCGCTGATGATGGAGCCAGCGGTGCTGCTGTTCGACGAACCAACCGCAGCGCTGGACCCGGAAATTACTGCCCAGATCGTGAGTATCATTCGTGAACTGGCGGAAACCAACATTACCCAGGTCATCGTGACCCACGAGGTGGAAGTGGCGCGCAAAACCGCCAGCCGCGTGGTCTACATGGAAAACGGGTATATCGTTGAGCAAGGTGATGCGAGCTGCTTCACCAACCCGCAAACCGATGCCTTCAAAAACTACTTATCACACTGATGTGTTAGGGAAATTATAATGAAAAAAGTATTGATTGCCGCGCTGCTTGCTAGCGTCAGCCTTTCCGCTACCGCAGCCCAGACCATCCGTTTCGCCACTGAAGCGTCCTACCCTCCGTTTGAATCCATTGATGCGAACAACAAGATTGTTGGCTTCGACGTGGACCTGGCAAATGCCCTGTGTAAAGAGATCGACGCGACCTGTACCTTCAGCAACCAGGCGTTCGACAGCCTGATCCCCAGCCTGAAGTTCCGCCGTATCGACGCCGTGATGGCCGGTATGGACATCACTCCGGAACGTGAAAAGCAGGTTCTGTTCACCACCCCTTACTACGACAACTCGGCGCTGTTCATTGGTCAGAAAGGTAAATACGCCTCCGTTGACCTGCTGAAAGGCAAGAAAGTCGGCGTGCAGAACGGCACCACGCACCAGAAATTCATCATGGATAAGCACCCGGAAATCACCACCGTGCCGTATGACAGCTACCAGAATGCGAAGCTGGACCTGCAAAACGGCCGTATCGATGCGGTGTTCGGGGACACGGCTGTCGTGACTGAATGGCTGAAAGCGAACGACAAGCTGGCCGCCGTGGGTGACAAGGTGACAGATAAAGACTACTTCGGTACAGGTCTGGGTATTGCCGTACGTCAGGGCAACACCGAGCTGCAGCAGAAATTCAACGCTGCGCTGGAAAAAGTGAAGAAAGACGGCACCTACGAAACCATCTACAAAAAATGGTTCCAGAAGTAATTCCTGATGAATGAAATTTTTCCTTTAGCAAGCGCCGCCGGGATGACCGTCGGCCTTGCCGTTTGTGCACTGATTATCGGCCTCGTACTGGCGATGTTCTTTGCGGTGTGGGAGTCCGTTAAGTGGCGCCCTGTCGCATGGCTCGGTTCAGCGCTGGTAACTGTGCTGCGTGGACTGCCGGAGATTCTGGTGGTCCTGTTTATCTATTTCGGCTCCTCACAGCTGCTGTTAACGCTGTCGGACGGCTTTACGATTAATCTCGGCTTTGCGCAGATCCCGGTGCAAATGCAGATTGAGAACTTCGACGTCAGCCCGTTCCTGTGCGGCGTAATTGCGCTCTCCCTGCTCTATTCGGCCTATGCGTCACAAACGCTGCGCGGCGCGCTGAAAGCGGTACCGCAGGGACAGTGGGAATCCGGTCAGGCGCTGGGCCTGTCGAAAGCGGCGATCTTCTTCCGCCTGGTGATGCCGCAGATGTGGCGTCATGCCCTGCCAGGGCTGGGTAACCAGTGGCTGGTACTGCTGAAAGATACCGCGCTGGTGAGCCTGATCAGCGTGAACGATTTGATGCTGCAAACCAAAAGTATCGCCACCCGTACGCAGGAGCCATTTACCTGGTACATCGTCGCGGCGGCTATCTACCTGGTGATCACGTTGCTGAGCCAGTACGTTCTGAAGCGTATTGATCTGCGCGCGACGCGTTTTGAACGGAGACCAGGCTGATGCTGGATTATTTACCCGAACTGATGAAAGGGCTGCACACCAGCCTGACGCTGACCGTTGCGTCTATCATCGTAGCGCTGATCCTGGCGCTGTTCTTCACCATCGTCCTGACGCTGAAAACGCCGGTGCTGGTGTGGATTGTCCGTGGCTACATTACGCTCTTTACCGGTACGCCGCTGCTGGTGCAGATCTTCCTGATTTACTACGGTCCAGGGCAGTTCCCGTCGTTACAGGAATATCCGGTTATCTGGCATTTGCTCTCTGAGCCATGGCTCTGCGCCCTGATAGCTCTCTCACTGAACAGCGCGGCCTATACCACGCAGCTGTTTTACGGCGCGATCCGCGCGATCCCGGAAGGCCAGTGGCAGTCCTGCGGTGCGCTGGGCATGAGCAAGAAGGACACGCTGGCGATCCTGCTGCCATACGCCTTTAAGCGTGCGCTCTCTTCCTATTCCAATGAAGTCGTTCTGGTGTTCAAAAGCACCTCTCTGGCCTACACCATCACCCTGATGGAAGTGATGGGCCACGGGCAGCTGCTGTACGGACGTACCTACGACGTGATGGTGTTCGGTGCGGCGGGTCTGGTCTATCTGGTGGTCAACGGTCTGCTGACGCTGATGATGCGTCTTATCGAGCGTAAGGCGCTGGCGTTTGAGCGCAGGAATTAATCACGCCAATGCATAAAACGGTATTGATTGAGCGGGTAACCTGATGGGTTATCCGCTTTTTTTTGCAACAAAGGTAATATTTAATCATTTTTATTGCATATAAATTCAGTAGATGGCATTGTATATCCAGGCCGCAGACACGGCGCATAAATAAGACAGACGGGAGCATTACAATGAAAAAGTTAGTTCTGGCCGCATTACTCGCAACCTTCGCCGCAGGCGCATCCGCCGCAGATAAAATCAATTTTGGCGTTTCTGCCACCTATCCGCCGTTTGAATCGCTGGATGCCAGCAACCAGATCGTCGGCTTTGACATTGACCTGGCGAAAGCGCTGTGCAAGCAGATGCAGGCCGACTGCACCTTTACTAACCACGCGTTTGACAGCCTGATCCCGTCCCTGAAATTTAAAAAATACGATGCGGTGATCTCCGGCATGGATATCACCCCAGAGCGCAGCAAGCAGGTCGCGTTCACCGACCCGTACTACGCGAACTCTGCGGTAGTGATTGCGAAGAAAGGGGCTTATAAGTCTTTCGACGAACTGAAAGGCAAGCGCATCGGCATGGAAAACGGCACCACGCACCAGAAATATCTCCAGGACAAGCATCCTGAAGTGAAAACCGTGGCCTATGACAGCTACCAGAACGCAATTATCGACCTGAAAAATGGCCGTATCGATGGCGTATTTGGCGACACCGCGGTCGTGAATGAGTGGCTGAAAACCAACCCGCAGCTGGGTACAGCGACGGAGAAAGTGACCGATCCGCAGTACTTTGGTACCGGCCTCGGCATCGCGGTACGTCCGGATAACAAAGCCCTGCTGGAAAAACTGAACGGCGCGCTGAAAGCGATCAAAGCTGACGGCACATACCAGAAAATCAGCGAGCAGTGGTTCCCGCAGTAATCTCTTTTTGCCGGGTGGTCTGGCCTACGGGGGTGGTCTGTAGGCCGGGAAAGCGCAGCGCCACCCGGCAATTTCTCATAGCGGCACAAAGAACCTGAACCGCGCCCCGCTCACGGACTCCATCAGCCTGATCCCGCCACCGTGCAGCTCCAGCATTCTCTTCACGATTAACAGCCCTAATCCCCCACGGTTCTCCCGCGACGCCTGAGGATTTAACGCTGAAGGCCGCTGGAACAAATCGTCGCGCAGCGAGGCATCTACGCCCGTACCATTGTCTGCCACTTCGACCTGAAGTCGTTCATTCTCCTGCCAGACCGCCAGACGAATTTCTCCGCCGCTCGGCGTATGACGGATGGCGTTATCCAGAAGATTAGTGACCACGCGCTCGATCATCGACACGTCGGCGTTCACCAGCGGCAATCGCCCCGGCACATCAATGCGCAGGTTCACCTCGCGCGTGCGGGCGGTAAGTTCAAACTTCTGCGCCACGTCGGAAATCAGTTCAGCCATGGCAAAACGCTCGCGCTGGGGCTTGATGCCGCCGTGCTCAAGACGCGCCAGCTCGAACAGCTGCTGCGACAGATGGCGTACCTTTTGCCCCTGACGCAGCGCGGTAGCGAGGTACTGCTGATGCTCCTGCGGCGACAGCGTGGCGGATTTCAGCGACAGCGTTTCCAGATAACCCAGCAGCGACGTCAACGGGGTGCGTAAGTCGTGCGAAATGTTGGCGATAAACTCCCGGCGCTGGCGGTCGCTGTCGGCCAGCCGATCCCACTGAGAGGTGATTTTGCGCGCCAGCTCGATAAAGGTATTGCGCAGGATCGCCACTTCATCCTGGCCGGCAGGCTCGAGCGGCTGGGCCGCCAGCTGCTTAATCGCGCTGATGCTGTCCTGCTCCAGCCCGGCCACGTCCAGCGTGAGCTGTTTAACCGGGCGCGTCACCCAGTACCAGAGCAGCAGCCCCGCCAGCAGACCAAACAGCGCCACCAGCAGCATCGACCACAGCGCCGTACTCCAGAGCGCTTTGTGCCAGGCCATCTCCGCCAGCGCGTTGGACTCCTCCCCCTGCAAAATAATGTACAGATACCCCTTCAGCTCACCGTCCTGCCGCAGCGGGGTGGCGCTGAAGACTTTCTTATTCTGGCTTCGGGGATCGTCGCCAAACACCGGCATCACCGTCCCGCTCAGGAAATTCTGTATCGGCGCGAGGTCAATTTTTTGCCGCTGAATGTGCCCCGGCGGGGCGGCATCGGCCAGGATATCGCCATCAGGCGAGACAACATACAGCTCGACGCTCGGATTAAAGGTCATCAGCCGGTCGAACAGCGGCTTTAAGGCGCTGCGATCCACCCTGCCCTGCGTATCCAGAATCGCTTCCCGCTGCGCAATCTGCTGCGCCAGCCCGCCGGAGAGACGCTGCACCATCGCATTGCCGTACTGCATGCTAACGTAGAGCTGCACCGCACAGGCGACGGTGGCGCAGAGCAACAGTAACACCGTAAACAGCAGCGTCAGGCGCTGGCTCAGGCTAAAGCGACGCATCATGATTCTGCTCCGCAAATTTGTAGCCTTTGCCCCAGACGGTGCGAACGATCTCCGGCTCGGCGGCATCTTTCTCTATTTTGATGCGCAGGCGGTTAATATGGGTGTTGACGGTGTGTTCGTAGCCTTCGTGCTGATACCCCCACACCTGCTCCAGCAATGCCAGCCGTGAAAAGACCTCTCCGGGATGGCGGGCAAAAAAATAGAGCAGTTCAAATTCACGCGGGGTGAGATCGACGTGTTGACCATTAAGACGCACGGTGCGCGCCAGCGGATCGATAGTCAGACCGTGCGCCTGAATAATGCCGTCCGTCTGCGCCTGGCCCATCGCCTGCTGTCGGCGGAACAGCGCCTTAATGCGGGCAATCAGCTCCTGCACCGAGAAAGGTTTTGCCAGATAATCATCCGCCCCGGTTTCCAGGCCGGTAATACGGTCAGTTTCACTGCTGCGGGCGCTAATGATGATAATGGGCAGGTAGCGGGTCATCTGGCGGATACGGCGGCAAATCTCCAGACCATCAACATTCGGCAGCATCAGATCGAGGATCACCGCGTCCCACGGCTGTTTTTCCAGAAGCGGTAACGCCTTTCCCCCGTCCGGCTCGTGGGTAATGGCGTAGCCTTCATCTTCCAGGTTAAGACGCAGGAGTGCAGCGATATCGTGGTCGTCTTCTACCAGCAGGATCTGCTTCATGGGTAAGCCTTCAATCATTTGTTATGGCGTAAGCTTACCTGATTTCGAGCGGGGGAAGAGTTCACATTTTGTTTAAGATTTCACGAGCAACGTCAGCACTTCGTAATGCGCAGTGTGCGGGAACATATCAAAGAGCTGAACGCGCGCAATGCGGTAGCCCGGCAGGCTGGCGATATCCTTCACCATGGACTGCGCGTTACAGCTGGAGTAGACGATGTACTCCGGCGCCATCTGGCTCAGGTAGTCGCAGAGCGCCTGGCCGATACCCCGGCGCGGCGGGTTCACCAGCACCAGCTCCGGCACGTTGCCCTGGCCGGTGGCGAACCGGGTCGAGTCCAGCGCCTGGAAGTGCAGATTCGTCAGCCCCAGCTCCGCGGCGGACTGTTTCGCGCAGGCGATGGCCTCCGCAGAAATTTCAATCCCGGTGAGCTGCATGTCTGGCGTGGCACAGTGCAGGCCAAAGCCGCCGACGCCGCAGAACAGATCCCACATGTGATGAACCTGTAACGCACGCACCCAGTCGCGCGCGGTCGCGTACAGCGCGCTGGCGACGGTGGGGTTAGTCTGGAAGAAGCTTTGCGGACGGATCCACAGCGGCACGCCGTTGAAATTCTCCGCCAGCGCATGCTGTTCGGTGAAGAAAATCTCTTTCTCTCCTTCCATGATCGCCATATGCACCGGCTGAATATTAGCGGTAATGACCTTGAGCTGCGGAAGCTGTTCCTGCAGCCACGGCAACACCGCGCGAAGCTGCTCCAGTTTGGTTTCCGAACGCAGCACAAAGCGCAGCATCATCCCGCCGTCGATTTGGCTTTCGGTCAGCAGAAGGTACTTAAGCTCGCCGCGCCTGCGGGCAACGTTATAGGGCGTTAACCCCGCGCGGGCGATAAAGGGTTTCAGGGCGGTAAACACCGGCTCAAACGAGGCGGGATACAGCGGACAGCCGGTGAGATCGACGGGCGTGCCGTCACGGTGCAGCATGCCCAGCAGCGGCTTTTCGACGCTGCCGCTGACCACCATTTTGGCTTTATTACGAAAGCCCTGCTCCGGCCCGCTGACGGGTGCGCACCACTCGCCCACCGCGTGTGCTGCCAGCAGCTGTTGCAGGTCGACCATTTTGGCGGTGAGTTGTTGAGGGACCGGCTGTTCTATCCACTGACAGGAGCGGCAGCGTCCGGCGTCATAGAGTGCGCACTGCATATGAAAACCTTAAGAATCACGAGGGCTGCGATTATACACATTATTGCAGGCGGAAGAACCGCCGACTGGAGGCGGGAACATAGAGCAGGCAGAGCACCAGCATGTCCGGCAATTTTTGCATCACTAAGGAATGGAAAATCTCGCGGCGGGAGCCGCCGGGAATGCTGAACAGCTCCGGATAGCCATAGCCCAGCGAGGCGGCCCACAGATAGCTGGCGGCGGTGATCTGCGTAAGAAAATATACCCAGCGCGCCCAGTTGCGCCCCTTTACCAGCGAGAACGCACAGTAGATCTCAATAAACACCAGCATCAGGCTGCTGAGAAACACCAGCGTCAGATTCCACGTCTGCGCGCTGCGGTGAATGAACTCCCCCATGCCTCGCGGGCCCAGCGTGTTCATAATCATCAGCACATCCAGGCAGCGGATCATAATAATGGCGAGCGCCGCCACCTGCACCAGCGCAGGGACGTTCGGACGGGCGTGCGAATGACGTGTTTTTTGCAAGAATCCCAATGTTTTTACTTCCCTGAAAAACAGTGCCGCGTCATACGCGGCACATCACTGGAAATAATAATTCCTTCAGCCGCGTCTTGCACGCTGGATATCGCGCACGCGCTGCTTTTCCGCGCGCGCCATCAAATACCAGGCGATAAATCCGACAATTCCGACCACCCCGAGGATGATGGAGGCCAGGGCATTAATCTCCGGATTCACCCCCATGCGCACGCTGGAGAAGACCAGCATCGGCAGCGTCGTCGCGCCCGGCCCCGACACAAAGCTGGCGATAACCAGATCGTCGAGCGAGAGCGTGAACGCCAGCAGCCAGCCGGAGATCACCGCCGGCATAATCATCGGCAGCGTAATGATGAAAAAGACCTTCAGCGGCGTGGCGCCGAGATCCATCGCCGCCTCTTCAATGGAGCGATCCAGCTCGCGCAGCCGCGAGGAGATGACCACCGCCACATACGCCGTACAGAAGGTGACGTGCGCCAGCCAGATGGTGAGCATCCCGCGATCCGCTGGCCAGCCGATGGCGTGCGCCAGCGCGACAAACAGCAGGAGCAGCGACAGACCCGTGATGACGTCCGGCATGACCAGCGGGGCGGTGATCATAAACGCAAAACCATTTGCTCCGCGAAAACGGCCGAAGCGCACCATCACCAGCGCGGCAATCGTGCCCAGCACGCAGGCCATCGTCGCCGCCAGCGCCGCAATGGTCAGGCTCAGCCCCACCGCACTCATCATCGCATCATCGTGGAACAGCTCGCTGTACCAGCGCGTCGACCAGCCCGCCCAGACGGTGACCAGCTTAGAGCTGTTGAACGAGTAGATCACCAGCATCAGCATCGGCGCATACAGGAAGGTAAAGCCGATAATCAGGATCAGAATTCGCCACGGGGAGCGTACTACCGGTAAGTTGTTCATCCGTGGTCTCCCATCTGTTTCTGCTGATGTTTGTGGAACCACATGATCGGCACGATCAGCAGCAGTAACATGACAATCGCCACCGCCGAGGCCACCGGCCAGTCGCGATTATTGAAGAACTCCTGCCACAGCACGCGGCCAATCATGATGCTGTCCGGGCCGCCGAGCAGTTCGGGGATCACAAACTCCCCGACCGCCGGGATAAACACCAGCATCGATCCGGCGATGATCCCGCCTTTTGTGAGCGGCACAATGACGCTGAAGAACGTCTTCAACGGGCGTGCGCCGAGATCCAGCGAGGCTTCCACCAGCGAGTAATCGATTCGCGTCAGCGCCGTATAGATTGGCAGCACCATAAACGGCAGATAGGCATAGACAATCCCGATATACACCGCAAGGTTGGTATGCAGGATCGTCAGCGGCTGGTCGATCACCCCAAGCCACAGCAGGAAGTTATTCAGTATGCCGTTATTCTTCAGGATCCCCATCCACGCGTACACGCGGATCAGGAACGATGTCCACGACGGTAAAATGACCAACAGCAGTAAAATATTTCGCGTCGACGGCTTGCTGTGCGCCACTGCCCACGCCAGCGGGTAGCCCATCAACAAGCAGCAGATCGTTGAGATCGCCGCAACCTGTAACGACTGTAAATAGGCTTCGAAATAGAGCGGATCCTCAGTCAGTTGCAGGAAATTCCCAAGGTTTAAGGTCAGCGTCAGTTGCCCGTCGGCCCACTCCCACAAATCGGTATACGGCGGGATCGCCCGCGCCATCTCCGCCAGGCTGATCTTAAAGACGATCAGGAACGGCAGCAGAAACAGCAGGATCAGCCAGATATAGGGCATGGCGATGACCAGCTTGCGGCCATGCGCCATCTGCACGCGCGCCAGCCAGTGCGAGAAACCGCCCGGTTTTTTGACGCGGGCTGGAGGTTCAAGTGTGCTCATGACCGCTCCTTATACCGTCAGGACTACGCAACTGTCCGCATCCCAGCACAGGCTCACTTCGTCGCCCCAGGTTGGCTGTCCCTTGCGATACCGGTGTTCGTTCTGTAACTGGGCGCTGAGCATCTGCCCGCTTTTCAGGCGGACATGGTAAATCGACAGATCGCCGAGATAGGCAATGTGTACCACTTCGCCCACGGCAAAGTTATAGCCATCGGCGGGCGGCTCATCGCAAAGCATGATTTTTTCCGGGCGCAGGGCAACGTAAACCGGCACGTTGTCCACCACGGAATTATCAGAATCAACCTTAAGCGGGTGCACCAGCCCCGGCGATTCAATCACCAGACCGTCTTCCTGGCGTTCCTTCAGCAGCCCTTCGAAGACGTTTACCGAGCCGATGAACTCCGCGCTGTAGCGGGTTGTCGGGTGTTCGTAAATCTCCTCCGGCTCGCCTATCTGCACGAACTTACCGCGATTCATGATCGCAATGCGCCCGGCCATGGTCATCGCCTCTTCCTGGTCGTGCGTCACCATCACGCAGGTCACCCCTACGCGCTCAAGGATATCTACCACTTCCAGCTGCATCCGGTCGCGCAGCTTTTTATCCAGCGCGCCCATCGGCTCGTCGAGCAGGAGTAATTTTGGACGCTTCGCCAGACTTCTTGCCAGCGCCACGCGCTGACGCTGGCCGCCGGAAAGCTGATGCGGCTTACGCTTCGCGAACTCCTGCATGTGCACCAGGCTCAGCATCTCCGCCACGCGCGCGGTGATTTCGGCTTTCGGCAGTTTGTCCTGCTTCAGGCCGAAGGCGATGTTCTGCTCGACGGTCATGTGCGGGAACAGGGCATAGGACTGGAACATCATGTTAATGGGCCGCTGGTACGGCGGCACGCTGGAGAGGTCTACCCCATCCAGCACGATCTGCCCGGCGGTAGGTTGTTCAAACCCGGCCAGCATACGCAGCAGGGTCGATTTACCGCAGCCGGATGCGCCGAGCAAAGCAAATATTTCACCTTTGTAGATCGTCAGGCTGACATCGTCCACGGCATGCTGGCCGTCGAAGGATTTGGTGAGGTTACGAATTTCAAGAAGCGGGGTCAGCGCTTTACGGACTTTCGCCTGCGGGCGGGGGATCGCGTCATTCACGGGGTGCTCTCCGGCATAGATCAACACTGGTGCAAACGCACCGTCAGGGTGCGTATCGCCGGGCGGCGCTAACGCTTGCCCGGCCTACGGGATTTGTCGGCCCGGTAAGCGACAGCGCCACCGGGCAACGATATCAAACGCCGTTACTTACCGCTTTTCACCTTCGTCCACGCGCGGGTACGCACACGGTCAATTTTCGGTTCCTGCACTTTCAGGGTGAAGAGCTTGGCAAACACATCGGCTGGCGGGTAGATCGCCGGATTATTGCGGATTTCTTCGCTCACCAGCGGCACGGAGGCCTTGTTACCGTTGGCGTAGTAGACGTGGTCGCTGATGTGGGCAATCACTTCCGGACGCATCAGGTAGTTGAGGAACTGATACGCTTCCTCTTTGTTTTTCGCATCAGCCGGCATCGCGAAGACGTCGAAGAACGCCAGCGCCCCCTCCTTCGGAATGAAGTAGGAAACATTCACACCGTTTTTCGCCTCTTTCGCACGGTTCGCTGCCTGCCAGACGTCACCCGCCCAGCCGATGGCCACGCAGATATCTCCGTTAGCCAGGTCGTTGATGTACTGAGAGGAGTGGAAGTAGCGAATATTCGGACGCAGCTTCAATAGCAGGTCGGTCGCCGGACCGGTGTAGTCGTCGGCCTTGCTGCTGTTTGGATCTTTGCCGAGATAGTTAAGCACGGTGGCGAAAATCTCTTCCGGCGCATCGAGGAAAGAGACGCCGCAGCTTTTCAGCTTCTCGAGATTTTCCGGCTTCAGCACCACGTCCCAGCTGTCCAGTTTGACGTCCGGGCCCAGCGCCGCTTTGACTTTATCCACGTTAAAGCCAATACCCGTGGTCGCCCACAGGTAAGGCATGGCGTATTTGTTGTCCGGATCATGCTTCGCCACCAGCTTCAGCACTTCCGGATCGAGGTTTTTCCAGTTCGATAACTTGTTCTTGTCCAGCGGCTGGAAGACACCGGCGGTCAGCTGACGCTCCAGGAAGCTTGCAGAGGGCACCACCAGGTCGAAACCGGTACTGCCCGCCATCAGTTTGCCTTCCAGTACTTCGTTGGAATCGAATACGTCGTAGACAACCTTAATGCCGGTCTCTTTTTCAAAATTCGCGACGGTGTCCGGCGCAATATAGTCAGACCAGTTATAGACGTGCAGCGTTTTTTGTTCCGCAGCGAGCGTGCCGGCAGAGACGGCCATCAGAGCACCCGCAACCAGACCCGATAACCATTTTTTATTCAAGGCGATCATATTGTTATTCCTTCTGAAAGCTCGTTAACAAACGAACCAAAACTGTGCAGCCTGAAGATATGCAATATTCATGCATAGTTTGTCGCTCTGCCCGAAATAAAATATACCCCTCTTCCCGGCAGGTTCCGCTCGCTTTTTTAAGCACCGCAAGAATAACTGTAGCCCGTGTCTCCGGCTATAGCCCAGACGAAAAAACGCCTTTTATCAATTTTTTATGCAGATTATGTCTACGTGATAAGCCGAAACGGCCCGAGAGGAGGTGAAAAATTCTTTAAAGAAAGGTTAAAAGCAGCAGAAAAAGCGGTGTTATGCAGCCGCTCTGGTAGCGACTGCGCAAAAGTCAGACAGGCTTAGTGGAGAAAATTGGAAGATGCATCATTATTCTCGGCATCATCTTCCGCGCTATACAGCAGGTGATGTGCGTTGGCTTCCATCATTACCATGGAAATTTGCTCTTCGCTCAGGCGCATAAACCAGGCGAACTGTTTGAAGGAGAGCCCCGCGCCGGAGAATAAAGACTGGCAAACCACCAGCTTCGGCAGATTATCATCCTGTATGTCGAGAAACGCTTTCACCGTCAAAGAACTGGCGTTAATCGCTGACAGATCGGATGCCAGTGCAAGCAGCGCTGAAGGCTTCACTTCAGCCAGCGCCGAGAACAGGATCACGTCGTTAATCAGATCGATTTTGGCATCAAAAATACCATCGAAATTTTGCATGTGAGGCAGATGCAGCGCCTGGCAGGAGTCGCATTCGAAAAAAGTAATACCGGCATCATCGAGCCATTGACGTAACGTATCCAGTGTAGGTACGACCTGTAAATCCATCGCTGTGCAGCCTCTTAAATAAAAACGTTGTCCAGCTTACGCAAAAAGTGCGCGCCGATCCATTTAACCGCC
This sequence comes from Enterobacter hormaechei subsp. hoffmannii, assembly GCF_001729745.1. Lineage (GTDB taxonomy): Bacteria > Pseudomonadota > Gammaproteobacteria > Enterobacterales > Enterobacteriaceae > Enterobacter > Enterobacter intestinihominis. The sequence continues at coordinate 1,465,581 of NZ_CP017186.1, read as the reverse complement.
CGTTTTCAGGCAAAATCCCGGCGTCGCATGGCGTTCAATCCATGCGATCATTTTACCTGCAATATCGACGCCTGTGGTTTTTTCCACCCCTTCCAGCCCCGGCGAGGCGTTAACTTCCATCACCAGCGGCCCGCGGTCGGCACGCAGCAGATCGACCCCCGCCACGTCCAGGCCCAGCGTCTGCGCCGCTTTCACCGCAATCTCGCGCTCGCGCTCGCTGATAAGGGCCACCCGCGCGATACCACCGCGGTGCAGGTTAGAGCGGAAGTCGCCCTCTTTCGCCTGCCGCTCTATGGCGGCAACCACTTCATCGCCCACCACAAAGCAGCGGATGTCGCACCCTTTGGCCTCTTTAATATACTCCTGCACCAGAATATGGGCATTCAGACCGCGAAAGGCGTCAATCACGCTTTCCGCCGCCTGACGCGTCTCCGCCAGTACCACCCCAATACCCTGCGTGCCTTCCACCAGCTTAATGACCAGCGGCGCACCGCCCACCATGTCGATTAAATCGCTGGTGTCGTCCGGGGAGTGAGCAATCCCGGTGACGGGCAGATCGATCCCCTGGCGCGCCAGCAGTTGCAGCGAGCGCAGCTTATCGCGGGCGCGTGAGATCGCCACGGATTCATTGAGCGGATAGCTTCCCAGCATTTCAAACTGGCGCAGCGCGGCCGTGCCGTAATAGGTGATCTGGGAGCCAATGCGGGGAATTACCGCATCAAAATGCGGGAGTTTGCGGCCTTTGTAATGAATCGACGACGCCGCAGGGTCGATGTTCATATAGCAGGACATCGGATCGAGGATCTCAACCTGATGTCCGCGTTTCGCCGCCGCTTCTCGCAGGCGTTTACATGAATAGAGCGTTCCATCCCGGGACAATATGGCAATTTTCACCCTGCACCTCTCTAAAGACATGGGAAAAGCCTGCCTATCATACACGAGGCGCAGGAGGAAGGGACTATCGCGTTGCCCAGCCCTGTTTGTGCAGGTAATCAAGAATGAACGGGCGGTTTTCTTTAATGATGGTGCGACGAATATGGTCGCTCCAGGTGTCGCGGCGGTTGTTGCTGTCGCGCGTCAGATAGTAGTTCGCCAGCTCTTCATCGTATTGATGCAGAACGTCCTGATCGACCGGCTGGTAGTGGTTTTCATGCACCAGCATCGCAGCAGGAATACGCGGCTTCAGATCCGGGTTATCCGCCGGCCAGCCGAGGCACAGACCAAACAGCGGCAGCACGTGTTTCGGCAGCTTCAGCAGTTGCGTCACGCTTTCGATGTTATTACGCAGCCCGCCGATATAGACGCCGCCAAGCCCCAGCGATTCCGCCGCCGTGAACGCGTTTTGCGCCATCAATGCCGTATCCACCACGCCCAGCAGCAGCTGTTCCGCCAGCCCCAGCTCCGCCTCAGGACAGATTTGCAGGTGACGGTTAAAATCGGCGCAGAACACCCAGAACTCAGCCGCCTGGGCAACGTGCTTTTGTCCGCCCGTCAGCGTTACCAGCTGCTCACGCATCGCCGGATCGGTGATGCGGATAATGGAGCTGCACTGCAAAAAGCTGGAGCTGGAGGTGCCTCTTGCGCTGTCGATGATCGCGTCCCGCTGCGCCTGGGTGATCGGCTCATCGGTGAAATGGCGAATGGAACGGTGGGAACGAAGCAGGTCAATGGTTGGCGTCATTTTGTCTCTCTTTGTATTGCGTAAAACGTATGGCAGCCAGTATAGGCAATGATCCACCTGATGTAATTGGCGAAACATAGCCTGACTGTATCAAAGTGACAGGTGAAACCTTCTTTCCATGACGGCAGGTTATCGTGCACTATAGGGATTATTCGCCGTCAGGCTTGTTTTTTGAGGAGAGAGAAATGTTTGCAGTAATTTTTGGTCGTCCAGGATGCCCTTACTGTGTGCGCGCGAAAGAGCTGGCTGAGAAACTGACTGAAGAACGTGATGATTTCAACTTCCGTTACGTGGATATCCACGCGGAAGGCATCAGCAAAGCCGATCTGGAAAAAACCGTGGGTAAACCGGTTGAAACCGTGCCGCAAATCTTCCTCGATCAGAAACACATCGGAGGCTGCACCGATTTCGAAGCGTACGCCAAAGAGCACCTGGGCCTGTTTGCCGCTCAGTAATGCTAAGACGCCCTCACCCTGAGGGCGTTTTTATTTATGATGCTTCCGCTGTTGCAGCAGGCTGCGCATAAATAAGAAACAGAGCGCCCCCAGCGCACACCAGAAAACGCCACTTAGTAGCCACGCCACTTCCTGCCAGACGCTTCTCGACGAGAGAAACAGCACGCGCATCAGAAGCAGGCAGAGGGGCGCCGCAAGGATGGCCCCCAGCAGCGGCATTACCACCTCGCCTTTGCGCGAGAGAAAACTGGCCACTACCCCCGGCAGGATGAAGAACAACAGGCCCAGCTCGGGATGACCGGACGCTCTGAAGGCGCCCTTCACATTAAAAGCAAGCGACATGCAAACGACCGTAAACAGCAAAAAGCAGCTGATTACGCCAACCCAGTTTCGTTTAAATTTCAAACTATCCTCCTGACTTATCTCTATCAAATACAAAAATCGTCCGGTGGACGCCCAGTCAGATAAAGCATTGCGGCAATCCTTGCCAAAGCACGCACACAAGTCGTGCGATAATAGGTGGCTGTCGGTAGCTATTACGATTAAACTAACCGCCTGCTAGTGTTTAGGGTATTTATCAGGAAGCAGGGAGGTGCAAAGTGATTCCCTGACTCTGAAAACAGTAGCCCAAATAGTCCTTTCATTCAACAACTTACTGGTAAACAAGAAGTTAGCCTCCGTGAATATAAACGTCGCAGACTTGTTAAATGGGAATTACATCCTGTTATTATTTGTGGTACTGGCACTGGGCCTTTGTCTGGGTAAATTGCGCCTGGGTTCAGTTCAACTTGGTAATTCCATTGGCGTTTTAGTCGTCTCCCTGTTATTAGGTCAGCAACATTTCAGTATTAACACGGACGCGCTTAACTTAGGTTTCATGCTGTTTATTTTCTGCGTTGGCGTGGAAGCCGGTCCGAACTTTTTTTCCATTTTCTTCCGAGACGGCAAAAATTATCTGATGCTGGCGCTGGTGATGGTCGGCAGCGCCCTGCTGATTGCGTTAGGGCTGGGCAAACTGTTTGGCTGGGACATCGGCTTAACGGCCGGTATGCTGGCAGGCTCGATGACCTCCACGCCGGTGCTTGTTGGCGCGGGGGATACGCTTCGTCATTCTGGCATGGCAGGCACGCAGCTTTCCGCCGCGCTGGATAACCTGAGCCTGGGCTATGCCCTGACCTATCTGATTGGTCTGGTGAGCCTGATTGTTGGCGCGCGCTATCTGCCAAAACTTCAGCATCAGGATCTCCAGACCAGCGCCCAAACCATTGCCCGAGAGCGTGGTCTGGATACGGACTCCAAACGTAAAGTTTACCTGCCGGTGATCCGCGCCTACCGCGTCGGGCCAGAGCTGGTTGCCTGGACCGACGGGAAAAACCTGCGCGAGCTGGGGATTTACCGTCAGACCGGCTGCTACATCGAACGTATCCGTCGTAACGGCATTCTGGCAAACCCGGACGGTGACGCGGTGCTCCAGATGGGCGATGACATCGCTCTGGTTGGTTACCCGGACGCCCACGCGCGTCTCGATCCGAGCTTCCGCAACGGGAAAGAAGTGTTCGACCGCGACCTGCTGGACATGCGTATCGTCACCGAAGAGATTGTGGTGAAGAACCACAACGCCGTGGGCCGCCGTCTGGCGCAGCTGAAGCTGACCGACCACGGCTGTTTCCTCAATCGCGTGATCCGCAGCCAGATTGAAATGCCTATCGACGATAACGTGGTGCTTAATAAAGGCGATGTGTTGCAGGTCAGCGGCGATGCCCGACGTGTTAAAACCGTTGCCGACCGTATCGGCTTTATCTCGATTCACAGTCAGGTGACGGACCTGTTAGCCTTCTGCGCCTTCTTCATTGTTGGCCTGATGATCGGAATGATCACCTTCCAGTTCAGTAACTTTAGCTTCGGCATCGGTAACGCTGCCGGTCTGCTGTTCGCCGGGATCATGCTGGGCTTCCTGCGAGCGAACCATCCCACCTTCGGCTACATCCCTCAGGGAGCGCTGAACATGGTGAAAGAGTTCGGTCTGATGGTCTTTATGGCGGGTGTCGGCTTAAGCGCCGGGAGCGGCATTGGCAATGGCCTGGGTGCGGTCGGCTGGCAAATGTTGGTTTCCGGACTTATCGTCAGCCTGGTACCGGTAGTCATCTGCTTCCTGTTCGGCGCCTACGTGCTCCGCATGAACCGCGCCCTGCTCTTCGGCGCGATGATGGGCGCGCGCACCTGCGCACCGGCAATGGAGATCATCAGCGACACCGCGCGCAGCAACATCCCGGCGCTGGGCTATGCAGGCACCTACGCCATCGCAAACGTGCTGCTGACGCTGGCAGGTACGCTGATCATCATTATCTGGCCAGGACTCGGATAAATCTCAAGATTGCGTGTGGCTGAAAAAATTTTCGTTACGCGCAGAACTTTTTACGCAGGGTGCAGTCATAACTAGTGCCACTGCTTTTCTTTGATGTCCCCAATTTGTGGAGCCCATCAACCCCGCCATTTTTGGTTCAAGGTTGATGGGTTTTTTGTTTCCTGAAATTAATACCCTTCCCTATCAATTACTTATAACACTACCTTATTTTCCATGGCGGTATAGCTGATCTTCTTGCGCGGTTAAATTTTGCCTGGTCAATATCTTAAAAGAACAACGATTGAGCGTAGATATGATCGGGTTTGAACTTCGATACAGGCAGCTGGCATAAGCTGGAACGAATTAATCCACCTGATGACAGGAAAAGGAATGAAGGCTTCATCCGGGGATAGCGGCAGAAGTCTACATAAAGCTCGCTCACCACTCCAATTTCGTAATCGCTCTTCTGAAACCGGAATTTATTTAGGTCCCATGTATGCGTTCACATATCGCGTGCAATAGTATTGAGGTTATTGACGGTGGATATCACTACCCTTGCCCGTAAATGGGGCTCAAGACTACTTAAGGCCGTCTGGTTTGTGTTAATTAGCTTCCTGGCAGGACGTATGCTGGGTCCTTCAACAGCTTATATTAACCACGACGTTGCAACTGCTATTTGCGGCTTCATCTATGGTGATATTAATGCGGAGACAATGTACGAAACATATACAAATATTGATATTTTGATTCTGTTAACATCTGCAACGATCGTCTGTCTCATAACATTGAAGATATTCAACAAAACCAGGAATCATTAATCTTCTAATCCCGCCCTGTCTGTGGCTCAAAGACGACTGCTCAATGTAATGGTACTTCACTGAGGACATTTATTTGCCCTTATTGCCCTTCCCTCACTCGCCACAAACATATATGATTTAATGTATATGACAAAAACCACGCAGGATCGCCAGATGCTTCACCCCGTTCAGCTCTTCAAAACCCTCTCCGACGAAACGCGCCTCTCCATCGTCATGCTTCTGCGTGAAGCGGGCGAGCTGTGCGTCTGCGATCTCTGCTCCGCTACCAACGAGCCGCAGCCGAAAGTCTCCCGCCATATGGCCTTACTGCGCGAGGCCGGGCTGGTCATCGATCGTCGTGAGGGTAAATGGATCTACTACCGTCTCTCTCCCAACATGCCCGCGTGGGCGGCAACCGTTATCGATAACAGCTGGAACTGCCTGCGAGAAGAGACACGTATGAAGCTGAAAAACCGCCTCCCGGGCTCGTGCTGACCAAAACACATTCACAAAAACAGATATAACGGAGTAAAAGATGTTTCTGGCAGGGGCTATTTTTCTGTTTACGCTGGTACTGGTTATCTGGCAGCCCAAAGGGCTCAGTATCGGCTGGAGTGCCACCATTGGCGCCGCGCTGGCGCTGGCGAGCGGTGTGATCCACGTTAACGACATTCCGGTGGTCTGGAACATCGTCTGGAATGCGACGGCCACGTTTATCGCGGTAATCGTTATCAGTTTGCTGCTGGATGAGTCCGGTTTTTTCGAGTGGGCGGCGCTGCACGTTGCTCGCTGGGGAAACGGTCGCGGGCGGTTGCTGTTTACCTGGATCGTGCTGCTGGGTGCGGCCGTGGCGGCGCTGTTCGCCAATGACGGTGCGGCATTGATCCTGACGCCTATCGTTATCGCCATGCTGCTGGCGCTGGGGTTCAGCAAGCAGGCCACGCTGGCGTTCGTGATGGCGGCGGGATTTATCGCCGATACCGCCAGCCTGCCGCTGATTGTCTCCAACCTGGTCAACATCGTCTCAGCGGACTTCTTTAAGCTGGGCTTTAGCGAATACGCCTCGGTGATGATCCCGGTTGATATCGCCGCAATTGCCGCGACGCTGGTGATGCTGCATCTGTTCTTCCGCAAGGAAATACCGCCGGAATATGACCTGGCAAAACTCCGCGAGCCCGCACGGGCCATTCATGACCTGCCGACGTTCAGAACGGGCTGGATCGTGCTGCTGCTACTGCTCGTCGGATTCTTTGTGCTTGAGCCTCTCGGCATCCCCGTCAGCGCCATCGCGAGCGTGGGCGCGCTGATTTTGTTTGTCGTCGCAAAACGCGGGCACGCTATCAATACCGGAAAAGTGCTTCGCGGCGCACCGTGGCAGATCGTTATCTTCTCGCTGGGAATGTATCTGGTGGTGTATGGCCTGCGCAACGCCGGGCTGACAGAGCATCTCTCAGACGTTCTGGATCGCTTAGCCGGTTATGGACTCTGGGCCACCACGCTGGGCACCGGATTCATCACCGCCTTGCTGTCATCCATAATGAACAATATGCCAACGGTACTGATTGGCGCGCTCTCAATTGATGGCAGTTCGGCAACAGGTTTGATAAAAGAGGCGATGATTTACGCGAACGTGATTGGCTGCGATCTGGGGCCGAAAATCACCCCCATCGGTAGCCTGGCCACCCTGCTCTGGCTGCATGTACTGGCGCAGAAAAACATGATCGTTTCCTGGGGCTACTATTTCCGGACGGGCTTGATAATGACGCTGCCGGTCCTGTTTGTAACGCTTGCCGCGCTGGCGTTACGTCTCTCCGTTACACTGTAGTGAGTACCTGATATGAGCAACATTACCATTTACCACAACCCGGCCTGCGGCACGTCGCGCAATACGCTGGAGATGATCCGTAACAGCGGTACGGAACCCGAAATTATTCTCTATCTTGAGAACCCACCGTCGCGTGATGAACTGACCAGGCTGATTGCAGACATGGGGATTCCCGTGTGCGATCTGCTGCGCAAAAACGTCGAGCCTTACGAGCAACTGGGCCTTGCCGGGGGAAATTTCACCGATGACCAGCTTATTGATTTCATGCTGCTATACCCCATTCTGATTAACCGTCCGATTGTGGTGACGCCGCTGGGTACACGTCTGTGCCGCCCTTCTGAAGTCGTTCTCGACATCCTTCCGGACGCGCAAAAAGGGGCATTTACAAAGGAAGATGGCGAAGTCGTCGTTGACGCCAGCGGGAAAAAAATCTCCTGACATCAGGCGTGGCCGGGGCGAGCGCTATCAGACGGTATCCTCGCCTGCAATCCGTCCCACTATCGCCCGGATCTCCTCCCGGGTTAACGGCGACCGGTCGGTTACAAAATGCAGCGTCATCCCCTCGATAAACGCATCCAGCGCACGGGCGGTGGCCGGATCAAACCACTGCTCAAGCGTAGTCTGGCTCATCTTCATCCAGTCCTGCATCACCGTTTTCAGCGCGGCGCTGCGGTGCATAAAAGCGTACAGCTGATACATCAGCGCCATATTGTGTGGCGTGGTCACGGCTGAACTGTGGATCAGCGTGGTAATGGCCTCGCACGCCCTCTCCCGCCCGGTCACCCCCGCGAAGAAATCCCGGTACTGCTGAGACATCTGCTGCGTAAACCACGTGAACGCCTCCTCCAGAAGCGACTCCATCCCGTCGAAATAGTAGGTCATCGACCCCAGCGGTACGCCTGCGCAGGTGGCAATTTTGCGGTGCGTGACGGCATGAATACCGTGCTCAGCTATGGTGTCCAGCGTCGCCTGGAGTATCTTCTCGCGGCGGTTAGGGTCGTTTGGTGGTCTGCTCATAAAATCCTCATCCGGTTTATGTACAAATGTACACAAAGTTGCTAGTGTTGTCGCTATTGTTGTACTTCTGGTGCTGATCCCAATGACGCTAACTTCTCCTCGCAAAGCCCTGCATCTGCGCATGTGGGCGCTGTTTATGTTCTTCTTCATCCCCGGGCTGCTGATGGCTTCCTGGGCAACGCGCACCCCGGCAATCCGCGATACGCTATCCGTCTCGACGGCGGAGATGGGGATCGTGCTGTTTGGCCTGTCGATTGGCTCGATGAGCGGCATCCTCTGCTCGGCCTGGCTGGTGAAGCGCTTTGGCACGCGCGCGGTGATCCGTACCACCATGTGCTGCGCCGTGGTGGGAATGTTCGCTTTGAGCGTGGCGCTGTGGTTCGCCTCGCCGCTGATGTTTGCCCTTGGGCTGATGGTATTTGGCGGCAGCTTTGGTGCGGCTGAAGTGGCCATTAACGTCGAGGGGGCCGCCGTCGAACAGGCGATGAACAAAACGGTGCTGCCCATGATGCATGGCTTTTACAGTCTCGGCACGCTGGCGGGCGCGGGCGTGGGGATGGCGCTGACGGCGCTGGGCATTGCGGCCAATGTGCACATTTTGCTGGCGGCGCTGGTCTGTATTATCCCGATCCTCACCGGCATCAGGGCTATTCCCGCAGGCACAGGGCAACACGCCTCGGACGAACAGAAGTCTGCGGCAAAAGGGTTGCCCTTCTATCGTGATTTCCAGCTAATGCTGATTGGCGTGGTGGTGCTAGCGATGGCATTTGCTGAAGGCTCCGCCAACGACTGGCTACCGTTGCTGATGGTGGACGGGCACGGATTTAGCCCCACCTCCGGCTCGCTGATCTACGCTGGATTTACGCTCGGCATGACCGTCGGACGCTTTACCGGCGGCTGGTTTATCGACCGTTACAGCCGCGTGGCGGTCGTCCGTGCCAGCGCCCTGCTGGGTGGGCTGGGCATCGCGATGATCATCTTTGTGGATGTGGACTGGATTGCCGGTGTGTCGGTGATCCTGTGGGGGCTGGGCGCCTCCCTTGGCTTCCCGCTGACCATTTCCGCTGCCAGCGATACCGGCCCCGATGCGCCGACGCGCGTGAGCGTTGTGGCGACCACGGGCTACCTTGCCTTCCTGGTGGGGCCACCGTTGCTTGGATTCCTCGGTGAGCACTACGGGTTGCGCAGCGCCATGCTGGTGGTGTTAGGGTTAGTGATTATTGCCGCCCTGGTGGCGCGTGCGGTGGCAAAACCGGAAGCAGAACAAACGACAATGGAGAAGGGATATGAGCGTTAAACTGATTGCAGTCGACATGGATGGCTCCTTCCTGAGCGATGCGAAAACCTATAATCGCGCGCGTTTTCTGGCGCAGTACGCGCGCATGAAAGCGCAAGGCATCCGTTTTGTGGTCGCCAGCGGAAACCAGTACTACCAGTTGATCTCATTTTTCCCCGAGATCGCCCATGAAATTGCCTTCGTCGCCGAAAACGGCGGCTGGGTGGTGGATGCGGGCGAAGACGTGTTTAACGGCGAACTGTCGAAAGAGCATTTTCTGACCGTCGCCACCCTGTTAAACGACGTGCCCGGCATTGAGATAATTGCCTGCGGAAAAAACAGCGCCTACACGCTGAAAACGTATAACGACCTCTTCAAAGAGATTGCGGCGAAATACTATCACCGCCTTGAAAGCGTCAGCAGCTTTGACAACCTCAACGATATTTTCTTCAAGTTCGGGCTTAACGTCTCTGACGACGAAATACCGCGCATTCAGGCGCTGCTGCATGAGAAGCTTGGCGACATCATGGTGCCGGTGACCACGGGTCACGGCAGTATCGACCTGATAATCCCTGGCGTGCACAAAGCTAACGGCCTGCGGATCCTGCAAGCGCGCTGGGGCATTGAGGACAGTGAAGTGGTGGCCTTTGGCGACAGCGGTAACGACGTGGAGATGCTGCGCCAGGCTGGGTTTGGCTTCGCGATGGCCAACGCCAGACCGCATATAAAGGCTGTGGCCCGCTATGAAGCGCCGAACAATAATGACGAAGGGGTGCTGGACGTGATTGATATGGTGCTGGAGGGGAAGGCGCCGTTTAATTGATTCCGTGCGGTCTGGTGCCTTCACCCTAACCCTCTCCCACAGGGCTGAGGGTTCCCCACAAAATAATGCCTGCACAGATGGCCCCCTCTCCCTTGAGGGAGAGGGCTGGGGTGAGGGGGAACATACGGCTCTGGTGGTCATTCCGTTCACTTTATGTTCCTTGCTACTCTGTCACGACATGACCGGTGAACGTGCCAGGGTGGCTCAGTCGCCACCACCCTGGCGACCCGGGCTTCCGGCGGAAAATCGCCGCTTCGCGGTGCCTTCGGCTTATTCCTTCCGGCTTATCGGGGACGGGCGGAGGTAACATCCCTGTAAAGCCCGCCCTCTCGGCGCATCCCTGCGCCTCGCCCCGGCCTACAGGAAACGCCTCAGCGATTTACAGCCGGACCGAGGCATCGCTGAAAGCCCTCAGTTATTCTGAGGCAACGTTATCGCTTTTGCTTTCAAATTACTGGGGATCCCTCAGCCCACAGGGAGAGGGAACTGTCCCGAGCTCGCCCAGGGGGGAGAGGGAATAAGGATTACGGTTGCAGGGCATTTCCGACGCGTTTGTCCTTCAGGAACACCACCATCAGCCCTACCCACAGCACACCGTTTGCGAGATTGAACAGGCTGAAGAGCCCGTTTCCGCCAAACGCATAAGCATGCTTGCTCACCTCAATACCGACGGTGAAAATCAGCATTTGCAGCATCCCCATCGCGGCAGACACCGTGCCTTTACTCATTTCACTGGCGAACAGCGTCAGGCGCACCAGGCCAGCATTCGCCACGCCGATACCAAACGCGTAAACACTCAGCCCCGCCGTCATCCACAGGTACGTATGAGACGAGGCTACGGTCGCCACCGCCGCGATAATCAGCCCTGCCGCTATGGGCCAGCCGCCCAAAATAATCAGCGAACGCACGGTACGGCGCGACGTCAGACGCGCCAGCACCAGGTTACCGATAATCAGCGCGCCAAAAATCGGCACCTGTAACAGGCCATACTCATAGCTGCTAAGCTGTTCGCCGCTGATGATAATGACCGGCGACTGGGCAATCCACGCCAGCAGCGGCAGGCTGACAAAGCCCGTCGCCAATGCGCCCGCGACAAAACGGCCATTTTTCAGCACCGCCTTATAATCCCGCCCCAGCTCTTTAAGCGAGAGCTTTTCGCCCAGGCGGGTGGCGGTTTCCGGCATCGCACGGTGCAGGCCAAAGAAAGAGATAGCCGCAAGCGCGGCAAAGAGGACGAACATCCCCTCCCACGGCGCGACGTGAACCCATGCGGCTCCCACCAGCGGTCCAAGAAGCGGTGCAATCAGCGCCACGTTTGCCATCAGCGCGGTAATTTTGATACACACCGCCTCCTCAAACGACTCCTGAATAGCGGCATAGCCCACGGCGCCAATAAAGCACAGGCTCACGCCCTGAAGGAAACGCAGCAGCGTGAACTGCTCAATACTCTGCGCCAGCAGCGTGGCGAGACAGGTGACGATAAACCACACTACGCCCGTCAGCATCACCGGACGGCGGCCAATACGATCCGACAGCGGCCCTAACAGCCACTGTAAAAACATGCCGCCCGCCAGATAGGCGGTCATGGATGTCGGCACCCACTCAATACCTGCGTTGTACTGCTCAACCACAGCCAGCATGCCGGGCTGGATCATGTCGTTGCCGATGTAGGTAGAGAATTCGTAAAGCACCAGACACAGAGGAAAAAGTAACGCCTGACGACCCAGACGATTACCGGAAGAAGAACGGTTTATCATGCAATCTCTTTAGTATGAAAAAATCGCGATGAGTGTAATGAATTGCCGCTGTCTGAGATAGCAAATTAACGTGAAAAAACAGAAATAACGCACTTATCGTTGTTGTTTAAGGTTTCCTTAAGTTGCCCTCCCTATGATAGTGCTATTTCACGTTATTGACCGAAACTATGACACACGCCGTCAGCCCTTCAGAATTATCTAAGTTACCGACAAATAAGACAAAACGTCTTTACCGTTTGCCTGCCCGCTTTTATGGTTATCAACTTTTCGTGCTTATTGCCCTTGCGGTGCTTTTTACCTGGCTTTCGCGCGATGAATCGCTTGACCGATGGATAACCGGTTTCTGGTATGACGCAGCGGCGCATCATTTTCCGCTACAGCAAAACCCGCTGCTGGATCTGCTGAACCATCGGCTGGCGAAATATGTGACCATTGTTATCGCTGCCGCATCGCTGATTTACGGCGCTTACAAACGCAATGCCCGACTGGTAACGGCCGCGCTTCTGATGGGGCTGGGTGCGCTGGTAGTAGGGGTGCTGAAAAGCATAAGCCACCACAGCTGTCCGTGGGATCTGGTGGAATATGGCGGCAGGTCCGTTTCGTATCCCCTGTTCAGCGCCGTTCCGGCAGACAGCGGACCGGGACGCTGCTTTCCCGGCGGCCACGCCTCCAGCGGGTTTATGGTGATGGGGCTGTTTTTTGCCTTCTGGCGTGAACGTCCGCGCCTGGCATGGTCCTTTGTCGCGTCAGGCGTTGTTATGGGGCTGGTGATGGGCTTCGGGCAGGTCATGCGCGGCGCGCATTTTTTCTCTCACAACCTGTGGGCCGGGTGGTGGGTCTGGTTTTCCCAGGTGCTGGTTTACGGGCTGGTTTCCGCCCGGTTTGCTAAAGAGTAACGAGATTATGTTAGAAAATCTGAACTACGAACTGTTTTACCTGCTCAACGCCACGCCGTCGTCACCGGAATGGATGATCGATCTCGCCACCTTCATTGCGAAAGATCTGATTAGCATTGTACCGGCGCTGGCGGTGATCCTCTGGTTATGGGGACCTCGTACACAGGTCACCGCCCAGCGCCATCTGGTGATCAAAATGGCGATGGCAATTGGCGTGAGCGTGCTGGCAAGCTACGTGCTGGGTCACGCCTTCCCGCACGATCGTCCGTTTGTCGATCGCGTCGGCTACAACTTCCTGCACCATGCGCCGGATGACTCGTTCCCGAGCGATCACGGCACGGTGATCTTCACCTTTGCGCTGGCCTTCCTGTTCTGGCATCGCCTGTGGTCCGGCGTAGTGCTGATGGGCGTGGCAGTCGCCATCGCCTGGTCCCGCGTCTACCTGGGAGTGCACTGGCCGCTGGATATGGTCGGCGGTTTCCTGGTGGGGCTGATGGGCTGCGTCAGCGCAGCCATCCTGTGGAGCCTTTTTGGCCCGGCGCTTTATCGTGGATTATCACAGGCCTATCGCGTTCTGTTTGCCCTTCCGATCCGCAAAGGCTGGATACGTGACTAACCCCGGTCCGTCAGGTTACACTTGAGCCCCCGCCCTGCGGGGGCTCACTTTTTTAGCCCGAGGATCTATGGAAACACGTCGCGATGACCGCATTGCTCAGCTGCTTCAGGCGCTGAAGCGCAGCGATAAGCTGCATCTTAAGGAAGCCGCTTCCCTGCTTGGCGTGTCTGAAATGACCATTCGTCGCGATCTGAACAGCGACAGCGCCCCCGTTGTGCTGCTTGGCGGGTATATTGTTCTGGAGCCGCGTAGCGCCAGCCATTATCTGTTAAGCGATCAAAAAACACGCCTGGTGGAAGAGAAGCGCAAAGCCGCGCGGCTCGCCGCCTCGCTGGTGCAGCCGCATCAAACGCTGTTTTTTGACTGCGGTACGACAACCCCGTGGATCATCGAGGCCATCGACAGCACCGTTCCCTTTACCGCCGTCTGTTATTCGCTAAATACCTTCCTGGCTTTGCAGGAGAAACCAGCATGCCGGGTGATTTTGTGTGGCGGCGAGTTTCATGCCAGCAACGCCATCTTCAAGCCGCTGAATATTCAGGACACGCTGAGCAATGTATGCCCTGATATCGCCTTTTACTCTGCGGCGGGCGTGAATGTGAAACAGGGGGCAACCTGTTTTAATCTTGAAGAGTTACCGGTGAAACAGTGGGCGCTCAACGCCGCGCAGCAGCATGTGCTGGTGGTTGATCACAGTAAATTTGGCAAGGTCCGTCCGGCAAGGATGGGAGAACTGTCGCGCTTTGACGCCATCGTCAGTGATTGCCGCCCGGATGACGAGCTGGTGGCATACGCGAAAGCGCAGCAGGTGAAGTTGATGTATTGAGGTTATGCCGGGTGGCGCTGCGCTTACCCGGCCTACGTTCGAGCCGTTGTAGGCCGGGTAAGGCGAAGCCGCCACCCGGCAAAAACTTAGCTGAACCAGCTGCCAAACCAGCCGTGGAATTTCATTAACACAAAGTCCCACATCCGGCTGAAGAAGCCGCCCTCTTCCACCGCTTCCATTACCACCAGCGGACGCTGCTCAATAGATTTGCCGTTAAGCTGGAAATCTATCGTCCCGACCACCTGACCTTTTTTCAGCGGTGCGGTGAGCTGTGGCTCGGTCAGGGTATAGCTGGCTTTCAGGTTTTTCAGCTGACCGCGTGGAATGGTGACGGAACCCGCTTCACCCGCTCCCAGGTTCACTTCACTTTTATCACCAAACCAGACACGCTGGCTCACGAAGGTAGCGTCCGGCTTAATCGGCGTGACGGTTTCAAAGAAGCGGAAACCCCAGGTCAGCAGTTTTTCGGATTCGTTAAAACGAATTCGGTCGGTTTTCGTTCCCAGCACCACTGAGATCAGGCGCATATCGCCCTGCGTCGCAGAAGCCACCAGGTTGTATCCGGCCCCGGCAGTTGTACCGGTTTTCATGCCGTCCACGTTAACGTTACTGCTCCACAGCAGACGGTTACGGTTAGGCTGGCGGATATTGTTGAAGGTAAACTCTTTCTCTTTATGGATAGCGTACTCATCCGGCACGTCATGGATCAGCGCTTTGCCCAGCAGCGCCATATCGCGCGCGGTACTGAACTGACCCGGCGCATCCAGGCCGTGAACAGTTTTAAAAGTGGTATTGGTCAGACCCAGTTTTTTCGCGTAGCCATTCATCAGCCCAATAAATGAGTCCTGACTGCCCGCGACGTAATCGGCCAGCGCAATACAGGCATCATTTCCCGACTGAATAATGACCCCTTTATTCAGATCGGACACGGAGACCTGGTCGCCAGGCTTCAGGAACATCACGGACGAGCCGCGCAGCGCCGGGTTACCGGTCGCCCAGGCATCTTTCCCGACGGTGACCATGTCATTCAACTTGATCTTGCCCGCTTTCAACGCCTGGCCGACCACATAGCTGGTCATAATTTTCGTCAGGCTCGCCGGGTCGAGTTTTTCGTCGGCGTTACCTTCCGCCAGCACTTTCCCGCTGGCGTAATCCATCAGGATCCAGGCGCGCGCATCAACAGGCGGCGCTTCGGGCGCTGTCTGTTCCGCCGCATGGAGCGTTGGGGCAAAAAGGAAAAGCAGCGCCGAGCCTGCCGCCAGGCTGCGCAGAGAGGAAGTTTTTTGCGTCATAAATGCCACCCGAGTGTCCATTCTAAAAATCACGTCACAATCACCGTGTCGCAAGAAGCGATGAGTAATAGCGCACTACAGCCTTCAAAGAAACCTGTTCCAGGTAAAGTTTTTAAAGTTTATGCAATAACATTCAGATACGCTTTGATTGCGGTGTTTTTTTTAGCATCTGTTGCGTAATTGTTAGGTTTATCTCACCATGGCGAAAAGCTGACTCGGATTCACATCTCATCGGGAGTAAATATGATTACGCTGTGGGGCAGGAACAATTCGACCAACGTGAAAAAAGTGCTCTGGACGCTGGAAGAGCTGGATTTACCGTTTAAGCAGGTTATGGCGGGCCTGGAGTTTGGCGTGAATAAAGACGCGGACTACCTGGCGATGAACCCAAACGGACTGGTGCCGCTACTGCGCGATGACGAGACAGACGCCACGCTGTGGGAGTCTAACACCATCGTGCGATACCTCGCCGCGCAGTACGGCCAGGGTCGGCTGTGGGTAGAAAATCCAGCCCAGCGCGCGCAGGGCGAAAAATGGATGGACTGGGCAAACCAGACGCTTTCCCCAACGCACCGCGTGATCCTGATGGGGCTTATCCGTACGCCGGAAGCCGATCGTGATTATCCCGCCATTCATGCCGCCCAGGACGCGTGCGAGTCGCTGTTTGCGATGATGGACGACGAACTGGCGAAGCAGACCTGGTTCTCCGGCGACACGTTCGGCGTGGGCGATATCGCCGTCGCCCCTTTCGTCTGGAACCTCACTAACATGGGTCTCAGCTGGACCCCGCGCCCTCACCTTCAGCGCTGGATCCAGCAGCTCAGCGAGCGCCCGGCGTATCGCAACGTGGTGATGATCCCGGTGACCTGATTACGACCCGGACGGGCTGACTTTCCAAAGCTGCCCGTCCGTCTCGTCGGTCAGCACGTACAGATAACCATCCGGCCCGACGCGCACATCGCGAATTCGATGATCTTTATCCCCAAGAATGCGCCCGTCCTCCGTCACGGTATTGCCCTTCACGCTCAGCACGATGACGTCTTTCTCCTTCAGCGCGCCGATAAACAGCTTGTTTTTCCATTGCGGGAAGACGTCGCTGTTGTAGAACGCCATGCCGCTGACGGCGGGCGACACTTTCCAGACAAACAGCGGTTTTTCAGTGCCCTCAACGTGCTCGCCTTTCGCTTCCGGGATTTTCAGGCCGCTGTAGTTGATCCCGTGCGTCGCCATCGGCCAGCCGTAGTTTTTGCCTTTTTCAGGAATGTTGATCTCATCCCCGCCGCGAGGGCCGTGTTCATTAAGCCACAGCGCGTCGCTCCACGGGTTCATCGCCATCCCCTGCGGGTTGCGAATGCCGTAAGACCAGATTTCAGGCCGTGCACCGGCGGTGTTCACAAACGGGTTATCCGGCGGCACTTTCCCGTCCTCCGTCAGGCGCACCACCTTACCCTGAAGCTTATCCAGATCCTGCGCCGTCGGGCGCTGGTTGTTTTCACCTAAGCCAATAAAGAGATAGCCTTTGCCGTCGAACACCAGCCGTCCGCCAAAGTGGTTGCCAGTAGAGAGCTTCGGCATCTGTCGGAACACCACCTGGAAGCCCTCAATGCGCGAGAGGTCATCGCTCAACTGCCCGTAGCCCACCGCGGTACCCGCTTTTCCATCATCACCCGCCTCGGCGAAGCTGAGCCAGATCCGCCGTGATTGTTCAAAATCCGGGGCCAGCACCACGTCCAGCAATCCGCCCTGGCCGCTCGCCCAGACCTTCGGCACGCCAATAATCGGATCGGAGAGCCCTTTCCCTGCTTGCCAGTGCTTAAGCTGCCCGTCTTTTAGCGTGATCAGCAGCCCCTTATTATCAGGCAGAAACGCCAGCGACCAGGGGTGATCCAGCTTTGTCTGTAGCACGTCGACCTTAACCGTCTCGGGCGCCGCAAGCAGCGAAAGCGGGAATAACAGTACAGGGAGGAAAAGCAGCGAGGATCGAGGCATAACGCACTCCTTTATCGGCATATGGCTTAAAGATTAGCCACTGTTCCCGGGTGCGTTAACACTTTTACAAAAGCTTAATCAAAAGGGGGAGTTGCCTCCCCCAGGTTCAGTGTCGGGCAAGCGTTTCCGGCTTGTTCAGACACATGATGCAAAGCGCGAGCGTGGTCAGGCAGTTTTCAAGCTTCTCCGCGTTAACGGCAATAAAATTCGGGCAGTCGTGACGTCCGTTCATCAAACAGACCCCTGCGATGGAAAGCACCTCGGCGGCGCGGCGCAGCGCCACTAATTCGTTTTCAGCGCAGTGCGCTTTCAGTATGGGTGCTTTTTCACGCATGAAATTGCAAAGTTCAAAGAAATTATCACGCAGATTTTCGCTTTCGCTGACTGACATATACCCTTTCGCCTTGCGGAGTTGCAGATATGCAGCCAGGTCGATTCGGGCGTTGATCAGCTTGTTAAGCAGATCGCGTTTCAGTCTGTCAACGGACATGCTATTTCCTCCTCTGTCAGCCATGTTACCCTATTAATAATAAGGTCATTTTTTGTACAATGTGATGCCTGAGATCAATAAACGATAACTGATTAACATTCTTTACAATGTTACAACGATTGCCCGCCTCAACTGCGCCATCAAGAGTGTATAAATCCCCCGCGATACGCTGTAAAATCCCGCCCTGATAACTCCATAATTGATGAATTTTTAACCTATGAGCAATGTTACGCACCCGCCGAAAATCGGCTTTGTCTCCCTGGGCTGCCCGAAGAACCTGGTGGATTCCGAACGCATCCTGACTGAACTTCGCACTGAAGGCTATGACGTGGTGCCAAGCTACGACAACGCCGACATGGTGATCGTCAACACCTGTGGGTTCATCGACAGCGCGGTCCAGGAGTCACTGGAAGCCATTGGTGAAGCCCTGACGGAAAATGGCAAAGTGATTGTCACCGGCTGCCTGGGCGCGAAGGTGGATCAGATCCGCGAAGTGCACCCGAAGGTACTGGAGATCACCGGCCCGCACAGCTACGAGCAGGTGCTGGAACATGTTCATCACTACGTACCAAAGCCAAAGCACAACCAGTTCCTGAGCCTGGTGCCGGAACAGGGCGTGAAGCTGACGCCGCGCCACTATGCTTACCTGAAAATTTCCGAAGGCTGCAACCATCGCTGCACCTTCTGCATCATCCCGTCGATGCGTGGCGATTTGGTGAGCCGTCCGATTGGCGAGGTGCTGGCAGAAGCCAAACGCCTGGCCGACGCGGGCGTGAAGGAGTTACTGGTCATCTCCCAGGACACCTCCGCCTACGGCGTGGACGTCAAACACCGCTCCGGCTTCCATAACGGCGAGCCGGTAAAAACCAGCATGGTTGGCCTGTGCGAGCAGCTTGCTAAGCTCGGGATCTGGACGCGTCTGCACTACGTCTACCCTTACCCGCACGTTGACGGCGTGATTCCGCTGATGGCGGAAGGCAAAATCCTGCCGTATCTGGATATCCCATTACAGCACGCCAGCCCGCGCATTCTGAAGCTGATGAAGCGTCCTGGATCCGTTGACCGCCAGCTGGCGCGCATCAAGCAGTGGCGCGAGATCTGCCCTGAACTGACCCTGCGCTCCACCTTCATCGTTGGCTTCCCGGGTGAAACCGAAGAAGATTTCCAGATGCTGCTCGACTTCCTGAAAGAAGCGCGTCTGGATCGCGTGGGCTGCTTCAAGTACAGCCCGGTTGAAGGCGCAACGGCCAACGAGTTGGCGGACCAGGTACCGGAAGAGGTCAAAGAGGAACGCTGGAACCGCTTTATGCAGCTGCAACAGCAGATCTCTGCTGAACGCTTGCAGGAGAAAGTGGGCCGCGAAATTCTGGTCATTATCGACGAAGTGGACGAAGAAGGCGCGATTGGCCGCAGCATGGCGGATGCGCCTGAAATCGACGGCGCGGTGTACCTGAACGGGGAAACCAACGTCAAGCCGGGCGATATTATTCGCGTGAAGGTTGAAAACGCCGACGAGTATGATTTGTGGGGCAGCCGGGTTTAATCTTTAACCCCTCACCCCGGCCCTCTCCCCAAAGGGGCGAGGGGGAACAGACCGCACCGAGCAGTCCCCTCTCCCCTCAGGGGAGAGGGTTAGGGTGAGGGGTAAGTTCCTGCAAAAACCTACCCCTTAATCCGCGGATCCAGCGCGTCGCGCAGCCCATCCCCCAGCAGGTTAAACGCCAGCACGGTCAGGAAAATCGCCAGGCTCGGGAAGATCGCCACGTGCGGGGCGATCACCATATCCGCCCGCGCCTCGTTCAGCATCGCGCCCCACTCCGGCGTCGGCGGCTGTGCGCCTAACCCCAGAAACGACAGGCTGGCCGCCGAGATAATCGACACGCCTATGCGCATGGTGAAATAGACCACGATAGACGAGACCGTTCCCGGCAGAATATGGCTGAACAGGATAGTGGCATCGCCGGCTCCCATGCTGCGGGCCGACTCGATAAAGGTCTGCTGCTTCAGCACCAGCGTGTTGCCACGTACCAGGCGCGCGAAAGCGGGAATCGTGAATACCGCCACGGCGATGATGACGTTCGCCATGCCGCTGCCCATCACCGCCACCACGGCAATCGCCAGCAGAATACCGGGAAAGGCAAACAGCACGTCGCAGATACGCATGATGATGCGGTCCCACCAGCCTTCGTAATACCCGGCCACCAGCCCCAGCACGGTGCCAATCGCTGCGCCCATCAGCACCGCAAAGACCCCGGCCGCCAGCGAGATCTGCGCCCCTACCAGCACGCGGCTGAAAATATCGCGCCCGAGCGAGTCCACGCCAAACCAGTGCATCATCGACGGTCCATCGTTCAGCCGGTCGTAATCGAAGTAATTTTCCGCATCAAACGGGGCTATCCAGGGGGCGATAATCGCCACCAGGATCAGCAGTAACACAAACAACCCGGCGACCATAGCGACGGGCTGACGACGGAATCGACGCCAGAACTCAACCCACGGGGTGCGAATATGGTCCGGCCTGATCCCCGGCATAGCGTTTAAAATGGCCTGGCGACGCCAGTTCAGTAATCGCATCTTACTTATACCTGATGGCCGGGTTAATGGCGGCGTACAGCACATCCACCACTAAGTTGATAAGAATAAACTCCAGCGAGAAAAGCAGAACTTCAGCCTGAATAACCGGATAGTCACGCATATCGACCGAGTCGACCAGCAGGCGCCCCAGCCCCGGCCAGTTAAAGACCTTCTCAACCACGATAGAACCGCCCAGCAGGAAGCCGAACTGTAGCCCCATCATCGTGACCACCGGGATCATCGCATTACGAAAACCATGCTTCAGAATGACCCATTTCTCACTCACCCCTTTTGCCCGCGCGGTGCGAATGTAATCTTCGCTCAGCACGTCGACAAAGGAGGCGCGGGTGAAACGGGCCATCACTGCCGCAACGGCTGCGCCAAGCGTCATAGAGGGCAGAATGTAGTGCTTCCAGGTGTCGGCCCCGACGGTGGGCAACCAGCCCAGCTCGACGGAGAAAATCTGCATCAGCAGCATACCCAGCGCAAACGCCGGGAAAGAGATACCGGTGACTGCCAGCGCCATACCGAGCTTATCCGGCCAGCGGTTGCGCCAGACGGCGGCGACAATCCCCGCGCCCAGGCCAAACACAACCGCCCAGCTCATACTGGCAATCGTTAACCAGAAGGTGGGCATAAAGCGGCTGGCAATCTCCTCCGACACCGGACGACGCGACACCATCGAGATGCCGAAATCGCCCTGAAGGACATTGCCAATGTAGCGCAGAAATTGCCGATACAGCGGCTGATCAAGACCGAGCTGTTTACGCACCAGTTCGATAACCGTGGCATCCGCTTCCGGTCCGGCAATCAAACGCGCCGGATCGCCGGGCAGCATGTGGACAAACAAAAACACCAGCACGGCCACAATCAGCAGCGTCGGGATAAGCCCCAGCAGGCGTTTACACACATAATTCAGCATGAGTTTTATTTTAGATCCGCGTCGTCAAAGCTAAAGCCCGTATCCGGCATGATGTAAAAACCGGTCAGCGCTTTATTGTGGGCTGAGACCAGTTTTTCCACCACCAGCGGCACCCACGGCGACTCTTTCCAGATAATGTCCTGCGCCTCTTTGTACAGGCGCGCTTTCTCTTCCGGTTTGGTGGTTTTCAGGGCATCGGCCAGATCCTTATCCACCTGCGGATTACTGTAGAACGCGGTATTGAACAGCGTTGGCGGCCAGTTCTGGGAAGCAAACAGCGGCGACAGGGACCAGTCCGCTTCACCGGTTGAAGCCGTCCAGCCGGTGTAGAACATCCGCACGCCGCTCTCTTTCTGTCCTTTGCCTTCCACTTCCGCCGCGCGCTGTCCGGCATCCATCGCCGTGACCCTGGCTTTAATGCCCACCTGTGCCAGCTGCTGCTGGGTAAATTGCAGCACCTTCTGCGCGGTACTGTGGTTATGCGACGACCACAGCGTGGTGCTAAAGCCGTTCGGATAGCCCGCCTCTTTCAGCAGTTCCCGCGCTTTCGCCGGATCGTACGGCCACGGCTGATAGCTCTGCGCGTACTCAATGGTTGGCGGCATCACGCCCGTCACCGGGGTGGCGTAGCCTGCAAAGGCCACCTTCACCAGTGCCTGGCGGTTAATGGCGTAGTTGATGGCTTCGCGCACCTTCGGGTTATCAAACGGTTTCTGCGTGACGTTCATGCTGATGTAGCGCTGCATAATCGACGGGCTGGCCACCAGCTCCAGCTTGCTGTTTTTCGCCAGCAGCGCTGCCTGTTCGTAGGGGATCGGGAAGGCAAACTGCGCTTCGCCGGTTTGCAGCATCGCGGCGCGGGTATTGTTGTCCACGACCGGCCGCCAGGTGAGGGTATCCAGCTTCGGCAGCCCCGGCTGCCAGTATCCGGCGAATTTCTTCACCTTCACATAATCGGTCTGGTTCCAGGTAAGCAGTTCGTACGGTCCGGTCCCCACCGGGTGGAAGCCAATCTCTTTGCCGTATTTCTTCAACGCCGCAGGGGAAATCATCACCGTCGCGGGATGCGCCAGGATATTGATAAATGCCGAGAACGGCTCTTTGAGGGTGATCTTCACCGTCGCCGGATCAACCACCTCGGTTTGGGCGATATTTTTATACAGGTTATAGCGCTTAAGACCGTTTTCCGGATTGCTGGCTCGGTCCAGGTTGACCTTAACCGCCTCGGCGTTGAAGTCGGTGCCGTCCTGGAACTTCACGCCGGTACGGAGCTTAACGGTATAGACCAGCCCGTCGTCCGACACGGTATAGCCTTCCGCCAGCACGTTTTTCAGCTTCATCTCGCGGTCCAGGCCGAACAGCCCCTGGTAGAAGGATTTTGCCACCGCCTGAGAAAGGGTGTCGTTAGCATCATACGGATCCAGCGTCGTGAAGTTAGACCCCACAGCCACCACCACGTCTTTCGCCGCGATCGCGGGGGCGGCGGCCAGCGCAGCCGTCACGCTCGCGGCAAGCAGCCATTGACGAGCAACAAAAGGAACCATTGTGTTCTCCTGCCTGTTGTAAGTTATAACCGCGAGAATGCATTGCCCTGACGCGGGGGTGCGACAAAATGACCGGGACCGACTTCACGCAGCGCCACGCGCTCCAGAGTTTCGCCCCGTTTACGAATATTGCTCGGCATTTCGTCCTGCAACAGCACGCGCTGGGCGTGACGATGCTCAGGATCGGCAACCGGTACGGCGGCCATCAGCTTGCGGGTGTACGGATGCTGCGGGTTTTCAAATACCGCCCGACGGGGGCCAATTTCAACAATTTGCCCCATGTACATCACCGCCACGCGATGGCTGATCCGCTCAACCACCGCCATATCGTGAGAGATAAACAGAAACGCAATGCCCAAATCCCGCTGTAAATCGAGCAGGAGATTGATGATTTGCGCGCGGATGGAGACATCCAGCGCTGACACGGACTCATCCGCAATCACCACTTTCGGATTCAGGGCCAATGCCCGGGCTATGCAGATACGCTGTCGCTGACCGCCAGAAAATTCGTGCGGATAACGCCAGGCATGCTCCGGTTTCAGGCCCACGCGCTCCAGCAGCCACGCGACGCGGCGCTGCGCGGCTTCACCGTCGAGCAGGTTGTGCACCCGCAGCGGCTCCATAATCGAGTACCCCACCGTATGGCGCGGATCGAGCGACGCATAAGGATCCTGAAAAATAAACTGAATATCCCGGCGTACCGCCTGCAATTTACCATTGGGGAGTGTATCGATGCGCTCACCGTTGAAGGTGATGCTCCCCTCCTGCGGCTCAACCAGCCTGAGCAGCGCCCGCCCGGTGGTGGATTTACCGCAGCCGGACTCCCCCACCAGCGCCAGCGTTTCGCCCGGCCAGAGATCAAAACTGACGTATTCAACCGCATGCACTTCGCGCTTCACGCGGTTAAGGATCCCGCTGCGCAGCGGGAAACGGGTCACCAGGTCACGCACTTCGAGAATTGGCCTGCCGGGAACTACCGTATCCTGCTCGGTTTCGTCTTCCTGCTGGCCCTGTTCGGTCTGTGAGATCAGCGGAAAACGGCGCGGAAAATCACTGCCATTCATGGCCCCCAGACGCGGGACCGCCGCCAGCAGCGCTTTGGTATAAGGATGCACCGGCGCATGAAAGACCTGCTCCACCGTGCCGGTTTCCACGGCATTGCCCTGATGCATAACCAGCACCCGATCGGCAATATCCGCCACCACCCCCATATCGTGGGTGATGAAAATCACCCCCATCTCCATCTCCTGCTGCAACACCTTAATCAGTTGCAGGATCTGGGCCTGAATGGTGACATCCAGCGCCGTGGTGGGTTCGTCCGCAATGAGCACCGCCGGACGGCACGACAGCGCCATCGCAATCATCACCCGCTGGCGCATGCCGCCGGAAAGCTGATGCGGATAGCGGGACAAAATCGCGTGCGCCTCAGGGATACGCACCAGCTCCAGCATCCGTTTTGCTTCATTGAGCGCCTCATCACCGCTCAGTCCCTGATGCAGGCGGATAGATTCGGCAATCTGCTCGCCCACCGGAAAAACCGGGTTCAGGGAGGTCATCGGCTCCTGAAAAATCATCGCAATATCCGCCCCGCGCACCCTCTGCATCCGGGACGCGCTCAGCTCGTTGAGATCGATAACCTGACGGTTGCGACGGCGCAACAGCATCCGCTCGCTGGTGACCTGCCCGCCCGTCTGCTCAAGCAGACGCATCAGCGCCAGCGCGGTAACGGATTTACCGGAACCTGATTCGCCAACAATCGCCAGCGTCTCGCCGCGCCTGAGCGAAAACGATAAATTCTGTACTGCAGGGATGAACTGCCGCTCTTCCTGAAAGGCAATATTCAGTTGGTGGACAGCCAGCACTTCGCAGTTGTCCAGCTCTTTACTGTGCGGCACGCAATGCCCCCTTATTCACGATAAATGCCTGTGCTGGGCGCATCGCCGGCATACCCCCACGCCCGGTACATCCCTTCACTGTTGAACGGCAGCGCCACGTTGCCCTCCCGATCTACCGCGATTAAGCCACCTTCCCCGCCCAGGGCTGGCAGTTTCTCCATTACTACCCGCTCGCAGGCCTCACTCAGGCTTAATCCGCCGTAATCCATTAGCGCGGTAATGTCGTAGGCCGCCAGCGCGCGGATAAACACTTCGCCGGTTCCGGTGCATGACACCGCCGCCGTGGCGTTATTAGCGTAACACCCGGCCCCCGGCAGCGGACTGTCGCCGACGCGTCCGGGAAGCTTGTTGGTCATACCGCCTGTCGACGTCGCGGCGGCGAGGTTACCGGCTTTATCCAGCGCCACCGCGCCTACCGTGCCCATTTTTCTGCGTTCATCGAGCGGCGCGGCATGGTCCAGCTGCGTCATCCCCGCTGTACGGGCCTCCAGCAACTGCCGGTAACGCTCCTCGGTGGAAAAAAGATCGGGCGAGACCGTATCCATCCCGTGCTCGACGGCAAATTTCTCCGCCCCCGCCCCGGCCAGCAGCACATGCGGGCTTTGATCCATCACCAGACGCGCGGCCAGCACGGGATTGCGCAGTCGGCTGACGCCTGCCACCGCCCCCGCTTTCAGGGTGATACCGTCCATCACGCAGGCATCCAGTTCATGCGTTTCATCGCGCGTAAAGACCGAGCCAATACCGGCATTAAACAGCGGACACTCCTCCAGCAGGCGCACCGCTTCGGTCACCACGTCCAGCGCGCTTTCGCCCGCTTCCAGCATGCGCTGGCCTGTTTCCACAATGGCGTTCAGCGCATCAATATAACGCTTCTCCTGCTCGGGACTGAGCTGTGCACGGGTGATTGCCCCGGCACCGCCATGAATTGCGATAACCGCTTTACTCATTTCGCATCACCCATCAGCCTGGCTGGCTGCTTTTTCTATAAATATCATTATCGTCGACGAATCTTCAGATGATTTTTGAATATAGAAAGACGCAACTGTGATGTAAAGCTTACACCCATCGGGTCATACAGTTAGCCGCACTTTTCTGCCATAATGAGCGCTTTCGTTGTTACTCCGCAGGAGCCCACCATGGATTTTACCGCCGGACTGATGCCGCTTGAGACGGCACTCTCGCAGATGCTTGATCGTATTACTCCCCTGCACGACGTTGAGACGCTGCCGCTTGTGCGCTGTTTTGGCCGTATTGCCGCGCGCGATATCGTCTCGCCGCTGAACGTGCCGGGGTTCGATAACGCGGCGATGGACGGCTATGCCGTACGTCTGGCGGATTTGCAAACGGGTCAGCCGCTGCCGGTGGCAGGTAAAGCCTTTGCCGGGCAGCCGTTCAACGGTGAGTGGCCAGCGGGCACCTGCGTGCGCATTATGACCGGCGCGCCGGTGCCAAAAGGCTGTGAAGCCGTGGTGATGCAGGAAGAGACCGAACTAACGGACGACGGCGTGCGTTTTACCGCCAGCGTCAAAGCGGGACAGAATATCCGCCACATCGGGGAAGACATTACCCTCGGCGCAACGGTCTTTGCCGCCGGGCAAAAACTGACGGTCGCCGAACTGCCGGTGCTGGCATCGCTTGGCATCGCGGAGATTGACGTTGTCCGCAAGGTACGCGTGGCGGTGTTCTCCACGGGAGACGAGCTACAGCTTCCGGGTCAGCCGCTGAACGAGGGGCAGATTTACGACACCAACCGTCTGGGGGTGCACCTGATGCTTGAGCAACTGGGCTGCGAGGTGATTAACCTCGGCATCATTCCTGACGATCCGGAGAAACTGCGCACGGCGTTTATCGACGCGGACGCCTCTGCCGACGTGGTGATCAGCTCCGGCGGCGTTTCGGTTGGCGAAGCGGATTACACCAAAACCCTGCTTGAAGAGCTGGGTGAAATCGCCTTCTGGAAGCTGGCGATTAAACCGGGCAAACCGTTCGCGTTTGGCAAACTTCCGCACAGCTGGTTCTGTGGCCTGCCGGGTAACCCGGTCTCTGCCGCGCTGACCTTCTACCAGCTGGTGATCCCGCTGCTGGCGAAGCTTTCAGGCAACAATGCCGACCCGCTGCCGGAACGTGTGCGCGTGCGGGCGGCAACGCGCCTCAAAAAATCTCCGGGCCGTCTCGATTTCCAGCGCGGCATTCTGGCGCGCAACGCCGATGGCGAGCTGGAGGTGAGCACCACCGGGCATCAGGGTTCGCACATCTTTAGCTCCTTCAGCCAGGGTAACTGCTTTATCGTGCTGGAGCGCGATCGCGGCCACGTTGAGGCGGGCGAATGGGTTGAAGTGGAACGCTTTAACCACCTGTTCGGAGGCTGACATGACGGTGGAACTGAGCGACCCGGAGATGATGCGCTACAACCGCCAGATCGTGCTGCGTGGGTTTGATTTTGAGGGTCAGGAAGCGCTCAAGGCGGCCAGCGTGCTGGTTGTCGGCCTTGGCGGGCTGGGCTGCGCGGCGGCGCAATATCTGGCTGCGGCGGGCGTCGGCCGCATGACGCTGCTGGATTTCGATACCGTGTCGGTGTCGAACCTGCAACGCCAGACGCTGCACAGCGACGCGACGGTTGGTCAGCCGAAAGTGGAATCTGCGCGCACGGCGCTGGCGCGAATTAACCCCAACGTTCAGTTCACCCTGATTGACGCGATGCTGGATGACGACGCGCTGTTTGCGCAGATTGCACGGCATGACCTGGTGCTGGACTGCACCGATAACGTCGCCATTCGCAACCAGCTCAATGCGGGCTGCTTTGCCCATAAAACGCCGCTAATTTCCGGCGCGGCCATCCGCATGGAGGGGCAAATCAGCGTTTTCACCTACGCTGAGGGAGAGCCCTGCTACCGCTGCCTGAGCCGTCTGTTTGGCGAGAATGCGCTGACCTGCGTCGAGGCGGGCGTGATGGCGCCGCTGGTTGGGGTGATTGGTTCCTTGCAGGCGATGGAGGCGATTAAGGTGCTGGCGCATTACGGCACGCCCGCCGCGGGCAAAATCGTGATGTATGACGCGATGACCTGTCAGTTCCGCGAGATGAAGCTGATGCGTAATCCGGGGTGTGAGGTGTGCGGAGGTTAAACCCTGCTGCGGCCTGATGCCCTCACCCCGGCCCTCTCCCACAGGGAGAGGGAGAAAATCGTAGGCCGGGTAAGCGTCAGCGCCACCCGGCAACAGCATCAAATAGACGTCCGCCCAAACGCCCCCTGCCAGTCCTGCTCAAACTTCACAATTGCCGCATCTACTGCCGGAGAGGTAATAAACTGCTGCGCCACGTCCAGCGGCAGCGTGATGGACTCGCACCCTGCCAGCAGGCAGTCCAGCGCCTGGCGCGGCGTTTTAAAGCTCGCGGCTAGCACTTTTGACTGCGGTGCATGCAGCGTCAGCAATTGTTGCAGTTCAATCACGGTCTGGATCCCGTCCCCGCCCTGCGCGTCCACGCGGTTTACATAAGGGGCCACATACTCAGCACCCGCCAGCGCGGAGAGCATCCCCTGCGCTGCGCCGTATACCGCGGTACCCAGGGTCGGGATCCCTTCTGCTTTCAGCATTTTGATCGCCGCCAGCCCTTCAGCGGTCACGGGCACTTTCACCACCAGGTCATTGATTATCGCGCGCAGCTTACGTGCGTCTTCCACCATCCCCTCGGCGGTCTTCGCCATCACCTGAGCGAACAGCCGGCCCTTGCCGCCCAGCGCGTCGTGCAGCGCGGGCAGCAACTCTTCCAGGGGGGTTTTACCCGCCGCCACAATGCTTGGGTTAGTGGTCACGCCCGCCAGCGGGAAGATACGCGCCAGCTTTTTGACTGCCGCAACGTCGGAAGTGTCGAGATAAAGTTCCATGATGTCACCCTCAAAATTAGCCTGCATTTACCCTATCACGAGAAAACCTGCTCATGAATTGACCCATATCAAGATAACTTTCATTCGAAAGTAATTTAATCTTCATATGTAATTAGAGGGCAAAAAAATGATCTTCAACATACAGCGTTACTCCACCCACGACGGCCCCGGTATTCGAACCGTGGTGTTCCTGAAAGGCTGCTCGCTGGGCTGTCGCTGGTGCCAGAACCCGGAAAGCCGCTCCCGCACGCGGGACGTCCTGTTTGACGCCCGTCTGTGTCTGGACGGCTGTGACCTGTGTCAGCAGGCCGCGCCAGGGTGTGTTGAACGCGCGCTGAACGGGTTGACCATCCATCGTGAAAAATTAAGTGAAAAGACGCTCACTGCCCTCACCGACTGCTGCCCGACGCAGGCGCTTACCGTCTGCGGTGAAGAGAAGCAGGTGGAGGAGATTATGGCCACCGTGCTGCGCGACAAGCCCTTCTACGACCGCAGCGGCGGCGGGATCACCCTTTCCGGCGGCGAGCCGTTTATGAATCCTGACCTGGCGCACGCCCTGTTTAAAGCCAGCCATGAACAAGGCATTCATACTGCGGTTGAAACCTGCCTTCACGTGCCCTGGCATTATATCGAGCCTTCACTGCCGTATGTCGATCTGTTCCTGGCGGACCTGAAACATGTCGACGGCGAGGTGTTCAAGCAGTGGACCGATGGCTCTGCTAAGCGGATCCTGGACAACCTGAAGCGCCTGGCTACCGTCGGGAAGAAGATCACCATCCGCGTGCCGCTGATCCAGGGCTTTAACGCCGATGAAGCGTCGGTTACCGCCATTACCAACTTCGCCGCCGATGAACTCGGCGTCGATGATATTCATTTTCTGCCGTATCACACGCTGGGCATGAACAAATACACCCTGCTCGGCCAACCCTACTCTGCCCCTGACAAACCGCTGGATAACCCTGCCCTGCTGGACTTCGCGCAGCAGTATGCCTGCCAGAAAGGGTTAACCGCGACCTTACGAGGATAAACTTATGACCACCCTGAATCTCAACACCCTCAGCGAGCGCATCAAGGCGCACAAAACGGCTCTGGTGCATATCGTTAAGCCGCCGGTCTGTACCGAACGCGCGCAGCACTATACCGAAATGTATCAGCAGCATCTGGACAAGCCGATCCCGGTACGTCGCGCGCTGGCCCTCGCCCACCACCTGGCAAAACGTACCATCTGGATCAAGCACGACGAGCTGATTATCGGTAACCAGGCCAGCGAAGTGCGCGCCGCGCCGATCTTCCCGGAATATACCGTCTCCTGGATTGAGAAAGAGATTGACGATCTGGCGGACCGTCCAGGTGCAGGCTTTGCGGTGAGCGAAGAGAATAAACGCGTTCTGCATGAAATCTGCCCGTGGTGGCGCGGCCAGACGGTACAGGATCGCTGCTACGGTATGTTTACCGACGAGCAGAAGGGCCTGCTGGAAACCGGCATCATCAAAGCGGAAGGCAACATGACCTCAGGCGACGCACACCTGGCGGTGAATTTCCCGCTGGTGCTGGAGAAAGGGCTCGACGGCCTGCGCGCGAAAGTAGCCGAGCGCCGCTCGCGCATCAACCTGACGGTACTGGACGATCTGCACGGCGATCAGTTCCTGAAAGCCATTGATATCGTGCTGGAAGCCGTAAGCCTGCACATCAGGCGCTTCGCCGATCTGGCACGTGAGATGGCCGCCAGCGAAACCCGCGACAGCCGCCGCGACGAGCTGCTGGCGATGGCGAAAAACTGCGACATCATCGCCCACCAGCCGCCAAAAAGCTTCTGGCAGGCGCTACAGCTGTGCTACTTCATTCAGTTGATCCTGCAAATTGAGTCCAACGGTCACTCCGTCTCCTTTGCCCGTATGGACCAGTACCTTTACCCGTACTATCGCCGCGACGTGGAGTTGGACCAGAGCCTGGATCGCGAGCACGCCATTGAGCTGCTGCACAGCTGCTGGCTGAAGCTGCTGGAAGTGAACAAAATCCGCTCCGGCTCGCACTCCAAAGCCTCTGCGGGCAGCCCGCTGTATCAGAACGTCACCATTGGCGGCCAGAAGCTGGTCAACGGCGAGCCAATGGACGCGGTCAACCCGCTCTCCTACGCGATTCTGGAGTCCTGCGGTCGCCTGCGCTCCACCCAGCCGAACCTGAGCGTGCGCTACCACGCGGGCATGAGCAACGACTTCCTCGACGCCTGCGTGCAGGTGATCCGCTGCGGCTTCGGGATGCCAGCGTTTAACAACGATGAAATCGTCATCCCGGAATTTATCAAGCTCGGCGTGGAACGAGAGGACGCGTATGACTATGCGGCGATTGGCTGCATCGAAACCGCCGTCGGCGGAAAGTGGGGCTATCGCTGCACCGGCATGAGCTTTATCAACTTCGCCCGCGTGATGCTGGCAGCGCTGGAAGGCGGTCGCGATGCCACCAGCGGCCAGGTATTCCTGCCGCAGGAAAAAGCGCTTTCGGCCGGTAATTTCGGCAATTTCGACGAAGTGATGGCGGCGTGGGATAACCAGATCCGCTACTACACCCGCAAATCTATTGAAATCGAGTACGTGGTGGACACCATGCTGGAAGAGAACGTCCACGATATTCTCTGCTCGGCGCTGGTGGACGACTGCATCGAACGCGCGAAAAGCATTAAGCAGGGCGGCGCGAAGTATGACTGGGTTTCCGGCCTTCAGGTGGGGATCGCCAACCTCGGTAACAGCCTGGCCGCGGTGAAGAAGCTGGTGTTTGACCAGGGCGTTATCGGTCAGCAACAGCTGGCGGCGGCGCTGGCGGATGACTTCGAGGGGCTGACCCACGAGCAGCTGCGCCAGCGCCTGATCAACGGCGCGCCGAAGTACGGCAACGACGACGACAGCGTGGACCTGCTGCTGACCCGTGCCTACGAAACCTACATTGAAGAACTGAAGCAGTATCACAACCCACGCTATGGCCGTGGCCCAATTGGGGGTAACTACTACGCGGGCACGTCGTCTATCTCCGCAAACGTACCGTTTGGCGCAGCAACCATGGCGACGCCGGACGGACGTAAAGCGCACACCCCGCTGGCGGAAGGGGCAAGCCCGGCCTCCGGTACCGACCACCTCGGCCCGACGGCGGTGATTGGCTCCGTGGGTAAACTGCCGACGGAAGCGATCCTCGGCGGCGTGCTGCTTAACCAGAAGCTGAATCCGTCGACGCTGGAAAACGACAGCGATCGCCAGAAGCTGATGGTGCTGCTGCGCACCTTCTTCGAGGTGCATAAAGGCTGGCATATTCAGTACAACATTGTCTCGCGCGAAACGCTGCTGGAAGCGAAGAAACACCCTGATCAGTATCGTGACCTGGTGGTGCGCGTCGCGGGTTACTCGGCGTTCTTCACCGCCCTGTCACCGGATGCGCAGGACGATATTATTGCCCGTACCGAGCATACACTGTAAAAAAACGCCCGGTGGCGCTTCGCTTACCGGGCCTACATTGTCTCCCCTTAGGCCGGGTAAGGCGAAGCCGCCACCCGGCTTTCTGACTTTCATTCGAAATTAAATTTGTGCTCCCCGTCACCTTGTTATTAGAATGTTTCAAAACGCAGTGACCCAGGAGCACAGTATGACCGTAAAAGTTATCGTCACCGATATGGACGGAACTTTCCTTGATGATGCCAAGCAGTACGATCGTGACCGCTTCCAGGCACAGTTTGAGCAGCTTAAAGCCCGTAACATCGAATTTGTTGTCGCCAGCGGCAACCAGTATTACCAGCTCATCTCCTTTTTCCCGGAGCTGAAAGATCAGATCTCCTTCGTCGCGGAAAACGGCGCGCTGGTGTTCGACCACGGCGAACAGATTTTCCACGGTGAGCTAACGCGTCATGAGTCGCAGATCGTCATTGGTGAACTACTGAAAGACAAAGGGCTGAACTTTGTGGCCTGCGGGCTGGAGAGCGCGTACGTCAGCGATAAGGCTCCAGAAGCGTTCGTGAAGCTGATGTCGAAACACTACCATCGCTTAAAACCCATCAGCGATTACCGCGACATTGACGACGTGCTGTTTAAATTCTCCCTGAACCTGCCGGACAGCGATATCCCGAATTTGGTCGATAAACTGCATGTCTCCCTGGACGGCATCATGAAGCCGGTTACCAGCGGCTTCGGTTTTGTCGATTTGATTATCCCGGGCCTGCACAAAGCCAACGGCATCAGTCGTCTGCTGAAACGCTGGAAAGTCTCCCCGCAGGCGTGCGTCGGCATTGGCGACAGTGGCAACGATGCGGAAATGCTGAAGCTGGTGAAATATTCATTTGCGATGGGCAATGCGGCAGAAAGCATTAAAGCGGTCAGCCGTTACACTACCGACGATAACAACCATCAGGGCGCGCTGAATGTGATTCAGGCCGTGCTCGACGCCCACTCCCCGTTCGACGTCTGATCCCCTACCTGCCGGAGCCTCACTCCGGCCCCTTCACTCTTTTTCCATCCTGTGTCGCCCGTCAAGGTTTTAAACTTGCATTAACTTATTTTTAACTTAAAGTATCACTTGTAGACACTTTTACTTTCGAATGAAAGATGCGAGGCAGTTATGACCTTTACCAGCGAAACGTTGCCAGCGGACCACAAAGCGGCAATTCGTCAGATGAAACGCGCGCTACGGGCCCAGATCGGTGACGTGCAGGCAGTGTTCGACCGGCTTAGCGACAAAATCGCCGCCCGCGTGGCGGAAATTAATGCCCTTAAAAATAAAGGTGAATCCGTATGGCCGGTAATCCCCTTTACGGATGTGAAAAACGGTACGATCACCGCCGAACAGCGCGAAGCGGTTAAACGTCGCGGCTGCGCGGTGATCAAAAGCCACTTCCCGCGCGAGCAGGCGCTGGCATGGGATCAATCGATGCTCGACTACCTCGATCTGAATAAGTTTGACGAGGTTTACAAAGGACCCGGCGATAACTTCTTCGGCACCTTAACGGCCTCTCGCCCGGAGATTTATCCGATCTACTGGTCTCAGGCGCAAATGCAGGCGCGCCAGAGTGAAGAGATGGCACAGGTACAGTCGTTCCTGAACCGTTTATGGACATTTGAGAGCAACGGTAAGCAGTGGTTCGACCCGGACGTGAGCGTAATTTATCCGGACCGCATTCGCCGCCGCCCACCAGGAACAACCTCGAAAGGCCTTGGCGCACACACCGATTCCGGCGCGCTGGAGCGCTGGCTGCTGCCCGCTTATCAGCAGGTCTTTGCCCGCGTGTTTGACGGCAACCTTGAAAAATACGATCCGTGGAATGCTGCGCACCGTACCGAGGTGGAAGAGTACACGGTGGATAACACCACCAAATGCTCCGTGTTCCGCACCTTCCAGGGCTGGACGGCACTGTCGGACATGATCCCCGGCCAGGGGCTGCTGCACGTGGTGCCGATCCCGGAAGCGATGGCTTACATTCTGCTGCGTCCGCTGCTGGACGACGTGCCGGAAGACGAACTGTGCGGCGTGGCGCCGGGGCGCGTGCTGCCGATTTCTGAGAAGTGGCATCCGCTGCTCATCGAAGCGTTGACCAGCATTCCCGCGCTGGAAGCCGGTGATTCTGTCTGGTGGCACTGCGATGTGATCCACTCGGTCGCGCCGGTGGAAAACCAACAGGGCTGGGGCAACGTGATGTATATTCCTGCCGCGCCGATGTGCGAGAAAAACCTCGCCTACGCGAAAAAGGTCAAGGAAGCGCTGGAAACCGGCGCGTCACCGGGAGATTTCCCGCGCGAGGATTATGAGAAAAGCTGGCAGGACCGTTTCACCGTGAACGATCTGAACATCCACGGCAAGCGCGCGCTGGGCATGGCTTAACTGTCGTAAAGCCCTTCCCGCTCAACGGCGGTGCGTCGTTTTCCCTGACGTATCCGCCGTACCGATTCCCGCACGGCCAGCGTGCCGTTTAGCAGCAATGTTCCGACCGGCGCGTCCGGGCGCATCAGCCGCTGCTGGAGCATATATACCGCTTCTGTTCCCAGCTCATCGCGCGGGACATGCACCGCCGTCAGAGGCACATCCTGAATCGCCGCGAGATTAAAGCCGTCGATGCTCATCACCGAGACATCCTGCGGCACGCGCAGACCGTGTTTTTGCAGGGCGCTGATGGTCCCCGCCGCCATAAAGTCGCCGCCCACCAGGAACGCCGTCGGCAGATCTTTCCCTTTTTGCTGGTGAAGCCACTCACTCACCAGCTGCTCCGTCTCTTTGGCGCTGAAGCTTGGCACCATCAGCAGATCGCGCCGGTCGCTAAACCTGAGGTTATGGCCGTGCCACGCGTCGCGGATCCCCGACAGGCGCAGCTCCATGGTATAGCGACGCAAACACAGCACATTCATCACCTCCCGGTGCCCCATCTCGAACAGGTACTCCGCCGCCCGCTCGCCAATGGCGCGGTGATCCGGCGCGACGGCGGGCAGGCGCATGTGGCGGTCCCGGCAGTTAATCAGCATGCAGGGTTTGCCCACGTCTACCGCCAGATCGTGGATATGCGGATCGTCGATACCGAGGAGGATCGCCGCCTGGGTGTCCACTTCGTTCATGCGGGCCAGAAACAGCTGGGCGTCGCTGTCGTTCTCCTCCAGCGCACAATAGCGCAGGCGAACCTCGTGCGAAGCCAGCCCTTTGCTCACGCTCTGGATGACGCGGTAGTAAAAGATGTCAGACCGCTCGTCAAACGCCCGCTGCGGGGCAAACACCATCAGGCTGTTAAGCAACAGACGCCCCGCCGCCATGCCCTCTATTACCCCCAGCTCCCGCGCGCATGCCAGCACCATTGCCCGTGCTTTTTCGCTGGTGTTTGCCTTCCCCGCCAGCACGCGGGAAACGGTGCTGATGGAGAGCCGGGTACGGGCGGCGATTTCGGTGATTTTAAGCCTTTTATCCATTTTGTGATCTGGCTCCGGATGTGAAATGAAAAAATTTTCACAACATCTTTATCAGGTAATAACTTGCGAGAAGGCCATAATGCCGAAAATTAAACCTCGGTTATGAGAAAGTTTGCACAAAATCCACTATTTCCTGCTCAATTTCTCTCTTAAGGTGAACCTGTCACACAACTTCCATACTAGTTGTATAGCAGCTTAGCACTCTAAAACAGATAACTTTCAAACGCCTGACGCTGTGTGACACCTGAACCTTTGTCCCTTACCGTCCGTCTTGTGGAGAAGAAAATGAGTCAGGACATCAACAACACCGTTGCGACAAGCAAAACCCGTCGCGTCATTAAGAATCTGCGCTGGTACGTACTGGTGCTGTTTCTTCTTGGCGTGACCGTAAACTACATTACCCGTAACTCGTTAGGTATTCTCGCCCCCGAGCTGAAAGAGAGCCTTGGTATCACCACCGAGCAATACTCGTGGATCGTCGGCGCGTTCCAGATCGCCTATACCATTTTCCAGCCCCTTTGCGGCTGGCTGATTGACGTTATCGGCCTCAAGATTGGCTTTATGGTCTGCGCCGGGATTTGGGCGCTGATGTGTATCTTCCACGCAGGTGCCGGGAGCTGGCTGCATCTCGCGATCCTGCGCTTCTTTATGGGCGCGTCCGAAGCCGCCGCCACGCCAGCGAACGCCAAAACCATCGGTGAATGGTTCCCGAAATCAGAGCGTCCTGTTGCCGCCGGTTGGGCGGGCGTGGGCTTCTCCATCGGTGCGATGCTGGCTCCGCCAATCATTTACTTCGCTCATGCGTCGTTCGGCTGGCAGGGTGCGTTTATGTTTACCGGCGTGCTGGCGCTGCTGTGGGTGATCCTGTGGTGGATCTTCTATCACAACCCGGAGCAGCACCCGAACCTGAGCCGCGACGAGCTGGCGTTTATCAAACAGGATAACGAACCCGCACCGGTCAGGCTGCCCTTTCTGACCGCGCTGAAAACCGTCTCGAAGAACAAACGGTTCTACGGCATCGCCATTCCGGCCTTTATGGCGGAACCCGCCTGGGCGGTGCTGAGCTTCTGGGTGCCGCTTTACCTCGCCAAAGAGCACGGCATGGATTTGAAACAGATCGCGATGTTCGCCTGGCTGCCGTTCCTCGCCGCCGACCTCGGCAGCGTGGCGAGCGGCTACCTCACCCGGCTTTATACCCGCTGGTTCGGCTGCACCCGCGTCAACTCGGTGGTGGCAAGTTCAGTGACCGGCGCGTTTTTGATGATTTCTCTGGCCGTTGTGGCCGTGACCCGCGACCCGTATATCACCATCGTGCTGATCTCCATCGGCGGTTTCGGCCACCAGATCATCTCCTGCATGCTGAG
This sequence comes from Enterobacter hormaechei subsp. hoffmannii, assembly GCF_001729745.1. Classification (GTDB taxonomy): domain Bacteria; phylum Pseudomonadota; class Gammaproteobacteria; order Enterobacterales; family Enterobacteriaceae; genus Enterobacter; species Enterobacter intestinihominis. Next base: position 1,428,388 of record NZ_CP017186.1, on the reverse strand, counting down.
CGCGCTGGTCGTGGAGTCGTTCGACAAGGGCCAGATGGCGACGGTTAACGGCATGCGCGGCTCGGCGGCGTGGATCGCCAGCTTCCTGTTCTCCCTTTTGATTGGGGTGACCGCCGACAAAATCGGCTTCAACCCGCTCTTTATCGCCATGGGCTTCTTTGACCTGATTGGCGCTTTCTTCCTGGTGGCATTTATTGCTGAACGTCGCGCCAAGCGCGCCTGATAGTGGATGTATTGCATATGAAAACCCTGAAAAACTGGACCATCGATACGCAGTCGGCGAATCATCTGGAACTGCTGGTGGATAACCAGCACCGTCTGTGCCTGTATGTGCTGGAAGAGAATCTGTTCCGCGTGCTGATCAAGCGTAAAGGCCAGCTGGCGCTGGACCGCACCTGGAGCATCGCGCCGGAACAAGACGTACCGTGGGAAGGCCGCCGTCGTGACGATGTCAGCGGCTTCACCTGCCCGGCCTGGACACTGACGCAGCAGGGCGATGCGTTAACCGTAGCGACCGAACAGCTGCGCGTCACCGTCCACCAGCCCCTGTGGCTGGAGTGGCACTACCGCAATGAAGCGGGCGAGTGGCACCCGCTGGTTAACGACCGTCCCACCAGCGCCTACCTGCTCAATGCCCACGGTGACGGCGTGGCGCACTATCTCAGCCGTCGCAAGGATGAACGTTTTTACGGTCTGGGTGAGAAAGCGGGGGATTTACAGCGTAACGGCAAACGCTATGAGATGCGTAACCTGGACGCGATGGGCTATAACGCCGCCAGCACCGATCCGCTGTACAAGCACATCCCGTTCACCCTCACCCGTCGCGATGACGTGAGCTACGGCCTGTTCTACGATAACCTGAGCAGCTGCTGGCTGGATCTGGGTAACGAGATCGACAACTATCACACCGCCTACCGCCGCTGGCAGGCGGAAGCGGGCGATATTGACTACTACCTCTTCACCGGCAAGCGCGTGCTGGACGTGACGAAAGCCTTCGTGCGCCTGACGGGGAAAACGCTGTTCGGACCGAAGTGGAGCCTGGGCTACAGCGGCTCAACCATGCACTACACCGACGCGCCGGACGCGCAGGACCAGCTGATGAACTTCATCCGCCTGTGCGATGAGCATGCCATTCCGTGCGACTCGTTCCAGCTCTCCTCCGGCTATACCTCGATTAACGGCAAGCGCTACGTTTTTAACTGGAACTACGACAAAGTGCCGCAGCCGAAGGTGATGAGCCAGGCGTTCCACGACGCGGGGCTGCGGCTTGCGGCAAACATCAAGCCGTGCCTGTTGCAGGATCATCCCCGCTACGGCGAAGTGGCGGAACGCGGCCTGTTCATTCGCGATTCAGAAACCGATGCGCCTGAACGTTCCAGCTTCTGGGATGACGAAGGATCGCATCTCGACTTCACCAACCCGCAGACGGTGCAGTGGTGGCAGAACGGCGTGACCACGCAGCTGCTGGAGATGGGCATCGACTCCACCTGGAACGACAACAACGAGTATGAAGTGTGGGACGGGGAAGCGCGCTGCTATGGCTTCGGCCAGGAGATCGCCATCAAGCATATTCGCCCGGTGATGCCGCTGCTGATGATGCGCGCCTCGCTGGAAGCACAGCAGCGCTTTGCGCCGGATAAACGTCCGTATCTGATCTCCCGCTCCGGCTGTGCCGGAATGCAGCGCTACGTTCAGACCTGGAGCGGCGACAACCGTACCAACTGGGACACCCTACGCTATAACATCCGCATGGGCCTGGGCATGAGCCTCTCCGGACTGTTCAACGTCGGTCACGACGTCGGCGGTTTCTCCGGCGACAAGCCGGATGCCGAGCTGTTCGTGCGCTGGGTACAGAACGGCGTGATGCATCCGCGCTTTACCATCCACTCGTGGAATGACGATCGCACCGTGAACGAACCGTGGATGTACCCGGGCGTGACCCCTGCGATTCGTAGCGCCATTGAACTGCGCTATCGCCTGCTGCCGTACCTCTACACCCTGCTCTGGCAGGCGCACGCCGACGACGAGCCGATGCTGCGCCCGACCTTCCTCGATCATGAGCACGATGCGCAGACCTTTGAAGAGTGCGACGACTTCCTGCTGGGCCGTGACCTGCTGGTGGCCAGCGTCGTCGAAGCCGGGCAGCGCGAGCGCCGCGTCTGGCTGCCGGATAACGAAACCGGCTGGTACGATTTTTACACCCACGCGTGGTATGCGGGCGGGCAATCGATCGTCCTTGATGCGCCGCTGGAAAAGCTGCCGCTTCTGGTGCGCGCAGGGGCCGGTTTGCCGCTCAGCGAACGCATCCGTCACGTGAGCGCCGATAAAGACGATACCCGCGAGCTAAAACTGTTCCCGGTGAAAGGCGTCGGCACCACCTCCGGGCTGCTGTTTGAGGATGACGGCGAAAGCTGGGGCTACCTGAACGGCAATGCGCTGTGGGTGGAATGGGAGATGGTGTGCGACGGCGCAAGTATCAACCTGAAGGTGAATGCGCGCGGCGACTATCGTCCGGCATGGAAGGCACTGAAGGTGTCGTTACCGACGGGGGAAAAACGTACGCTGCGGGTGAACGGGGTTGAAGGGGGCGAGTGGGTGGTTTAGTACGTCCTGATGCCCTCACCCTAACCCTCTCCCACAGGGAGAGAGGATAGAACGTAGGCCGGGTAAGGCGAAGCCGCCACCCGGCTATTTTTTAACTCTCGATACCTTTACTGCGCAGGTAATCTTCGTAGTTACCGGTGAAGTCCACCACGCGCTCTGGCGTGATTTCGATCACGCGGGTCGCCAGGGAGCTGACGAACTCACGGTCGTGAGAGACGAAGATCAGGGTGCCCTGATACATCTCCAGCGCCATGTTCAGGGATTCGATCGATTCCATATCCAGGTGGTTGGTTGGTTCGTCCATCACCAGGATATTCGGTTTTTCCATCATCAGCTTGCCGAACAGCATACGGCCCTTTTCACCACCGGAGAGCACTTTGGCGGGCTTTTTGATGTCGTCCTGGCTGAACAGCAGACGCCCCAGAATGCTGCGTACCGCCTGCTCGTCGTCGCCTTCCTGCTTCCACTGGCTCATCCAGTCGAAGACGGTCAGATCGTTTTCGAACTCATATTCATGGTCCTGCGCGTAGTAACCAATCTGCGCGTTTTCAGACCATTTCACGGTACCGTTATCCGGTTGCATTTCGCCCACCAGAGTTTTCAGCAGGGTAGATTTACCCACGCCGTTGGCGCCCAGGATAGCAATCTTCTCGCCCACTTCCAGCAGCAGGTTGAAGTTTTTGAACAGCGGGCCTTCATCGAAGCCTTTGGTGAGGGCTTCCACTTCCAGCGCGTTACGGAACAGCTTCTTGTCCTGCTCGAAGCGAATGAACGGGTTCTGACGGCTGGAGGCTTTTACCTCTTCGAGCTTGATTTTGTCGATCTGACGGGCACGCGACGTTGCCTGGCGCGATTTAGAGGCGTTAGCGCTGAAGCGGCTGACGAAGGATTGCAGGTCCGCAATCTGCGCTTTCTTCTTGGCGTTGTCGGCAAGCAGACGTTCACGCGCCTGGGTTGCCGCCGTCATGTACTCATCGTAGTTGCCCGGATAAACGCGCAGCTCGCCGTAATCCAGATCCGCCATGTGGGTACACACCATGTTCAGGAAGTGACGGTCGTGCGAGATGATGATCATGGTGCTGTCGCGATCGTTCAGCGTCTGCTCCAGCCAGCGGATGGTGTCGATGTCCAGGTTGTTGGTCGGTTCGTCGAGCAGCAGGATGTCTGGATTAGAGAACAGCGCCTGCGCCAGCAGCACACGCAGCTTCCAGCCTGGCGCAACTTCGCTCATCGGACCATAGTGCTGTTCAACAGGAATGCCGACGCCCAGCAGCAGTTCGCCCGCACGCGCTTCCGCAGAATAACCGTCCATTTCGCCGTACTGCGTTTCCAGGTCGGCCACTTTGTAACCGTCTTCTTCGCTCATCTCAGCGAGACCGTAGATACGATCGCGCTCCTGCTTCACTTCCCACAGCTCCGCATGCCCCATGATCACGGTGTCGAGCACGGTGAACTCTTCGAAGGCGAACTGATCCTGACGCAGCTTACCGATACGCTCGTTCGGGTCGAGCGACACGTTGCCCAGCGTCGGCTCCAGGTCACCGCCGAGGATCTTCATAAAGGTGGATTTTCCGCTACCGTTGGCACCAATCAGGCCGTAACGGTTGCCGCCGCCAAATTTGACGGAAATATTTTCGAACAGCGGCTTACTGCCAAACTGCATAGTGACGTTGCTGGTAACTAACACGGAGAGATTCCTGCGAAAAGTGTGATAAACGCGGCATTATGCCACAATTCCGAATTGAGATCCTGTGTTGCGGTAATCCACTAAACTTTAACAAAATCGAAAAAAATGTGATTTCGTACACATCTGAATTCCCAGTTAACGGGAATGCACATATAATGCGCTCCCATTACAGATTCAGACTTCTCAACTCATCGCCAGAATGGCTTAGATACCTCGCATAACATGAACATGAAATTAACAACGCTTTTTGCGGCGGCGTTAGCCGTAGTAGGTTTTTGTAAGACCGCGTCTGCGGTGACGTATCCCCTGCCGACAGACGGAAGCCGTCTGGTGGGTGAAAACCAGGTGGTGACGGTTCCGGAAGGTAACACTCAGCCGCTGGAATACTTCGCGGCGCAGTATCAGCTCGGCCTGTCTAACATGCTGGAAGCGAACCCGGGCGTTGACCCGTATCTGCCGAAAGCGGGTACCGTACTCAACATTCCACAGCAGCTAATCCTGCCGGATACCGTGCACGAAGGTATCGTGATTAACAGCGCCGAAATGCGTCTGTATTACTACCCGAAAGGCACCAACACCGTGATCGTGCTGCCTATCGGTATCGGTCAGCTGGGTAAAGACACCCCGCTGAACTGGACCACCAAAGTGGAGCGTAAGAAAGCGGGCCCAACCTGGACGCCGACCGCCAAAATGCACGCTGAGTACATTGCTGCCGGTGAACCGCTGCCGGCCGTTGTGCCTGCTGGCCCGGATAACCCGATGGGTCTGTACGCGCTGTACATTGGTCGTCTGTATGCCATCCACGGTACTAACGCCAACTTCGGTATCGGCCTGCGCGTAAGCCACGGCTGCGTACGTCTGCGTAATGAAGACATCAAATTCCTGTTCGATAACGTGCCGGTCGGTACGCGCGTGCAGTTCATTAACGAACCGGTGAAAGCGACGTCAGAGCCGGACGGCAGCCGTTACATTGAAGTGCATAACCCGCTGTCCACCAGCGAAGATCAGATCAACAACAACGAAATCGTACCGATTAAGCTGACCAGCGCGGTGCAGTCCGTTACCTCTCAGGCGGATGTTGACACGACCATCGTTGACCAGGCGATTCAGAACCGTTCCGGTATGCCGGTGCGTTTGAACTAATCGCGAGCACGAACAAAGCGGGCCTCGAGGCCCGCTTTTTTTTATCCGTTATTCACAATTACGATGCCGCCATGATCATAGCGATAGTGACAATGGGCGTACTCCAGCGGCGTACCATCTTCCAGATAGATCACCTGCTCGACCTCCAGCACCGGGTCGGTTGGCTCACAGACCAGATGCTGCATATCCAGCGCACTGGGCTTCAGCGCCCGCACCACACGATACGATCCCATGATCTTCAGCCCCAGCGTCTCCTGCACATACCGGAATACCGAACTTTCAAGATGGGTTTTGTTCAGCCCGGGCACCAGATTGAGCGGCATCACCGTGGCGTCCAGGGACATCGGCTCACCGTTGAGTAAACGCAGACGGATGAAGTCATAGATTGGCGTATCCGGATTTATCATCAGCGAGGCCTGCTCTTTCTCGTTCGGGAAGCGAAGTTCGAAGTGCACCACCTGGCTCGTCACCGTGCCTAAATGTTCCCAGGTTTTGGTCGCCCCAAAGTAGTCGCTGCCGGAGAGATCCCACTGGGAAAGCTGGAGGAAATTTTTGCGGATAAACGTGCCCTGTCCCTGCCGGGTATAGACCAGCCCTTCTACGATCAGCTGACGCATCGCCTGCTGAATGGTCATCCGGCTGGTGCTGAATTCCGCCGCCAGCGCGAACTGGTCCGGCAACGGTTCATTGGCGGCGTACTGCTGGGTAATAATGCGTTTCTTAATTTCCCGCGCTATGGTGATGTACTTCGCCGCCATCTTCCTTCCTTAAATTAGTTTTCTGTCCCGCTGTTTTTCACGGCCACTCGCTCGGCCACCTTGAGGAAAGGCAGGTAGAAGAATACACCAAATACGATGATTGCCAACTGCACCACCACCGCCCGCCAGTCCCCCGCCGTCGCCAGCCAGGCGCTGAGGATCGGCGGCGTGGTCCACGGGATCATCACCACGCAGCGCGACATCAGACCCAGCGTGGTACAGAGCCACGCAAAGTAAATCCCGATGGCGGGCAGCAGCACAAACGGGATCATCAGCGGCAGGTTAAAGACAATCGGCAGGCCGAAAATCACCGGCTCGTTGATGTTGAACAGACCCGGCGCCAGTGACAGACGCGCCACCTGCTTCGCTGATTTCTGTCTTGAGAAGATGAAGATAGCGATCAGCAATGAGATAGTGCTGCCCGTCCCGCCCACCATGCCAAAGGTCGGCACAAAAATGTTGTTGATGATGTGTGGGATCGGCTGGCCGTTGGCAAAGGCCAGCATGTTCTCGTTGGTGTTGATCAGCAGAAACGGCTCCAGCACCACGCTGTTGACTACCGACTGATGAATACCGAGCGTGAACAGGAAGTTACCGAAGCTGTAAATGAAGATCGTCCCGGGCAGACTGGTGTTGATCAGCCGCAGCGGCTGCTGAATGAATGTCGTAATGAGATGGATCAGATCCGTATGCAGCACGTTCGCCAGTATGGCCGCCAGCACCGCAAACAGGGAGAGCGTAAGGATTGTCGGGATCAGCGCGGTAAAGGATTTGCTCACCGCCGGAGGCACGTTCTCCCCCAGCGAAATGTGCAGCGCCTTCAGCCGTGAAATGGCGATAAACAGCTCGGTTGAGAGCAGCCCAATCAGCACCCCGGCGAAAATGCCGGTGGAGCCGATATTGGCGAACGTCAGCACCTGGGTGACGTTCACCGTGGCGTCGCTGCCGACAGGCGTAATCTGTAAGCGCATCGGCATCATGATGATGAAGCTGCTGACGGCGATAACCACTGCCGAGACCGGATTGTCGAAATCTTTGTTGCGCGCCAGCGACCAGGCGATCATCGGCGCCAGCAGCAGCGCGGCGATGTTCAGCGTGCCGTTGATAATCGCCTCGCCCCACACCTTAAACTGCGTGAGCGTGTCGCCTTCCAGCACCCATGGAAACACGACGTTGTTCACCAGCACCGCCAGACCGGCGAGGATGAAAATCGGCATCACCGTGGCGAAAGCGTCCCGCAGGGATCGCAGGTGTACCTGGTTTGCCAGGCGCGCCGAGAACTCAACAAATTTATCGACAAAAGACTGCATGTGCGGTGTTATTTTTGTTTCAGACATAGCGGAGTATTCCCATCAATCAGTCGCAAAAACGGCCCGGCAGCGTACGGCTTACATCTCGCGTCCGTTAGTATGGATAACCTGTTTTAACCACGCGTAGCTCTTCTTCGGCACGCGCTTAAGGTCTTTCAGGTCGTGATTTTCACGGTTGACGTAGACCACGCCGTAGCGCTTACGCATGTCACCCTGCGAGCTGAGAATGTCGATTAAGCCCCAGCCGAGGTAGCCCATTACCTCTGCCCCGTCCTCGAATATTGCCGCTTTCATCGCCTCGATGTGCGCCCGGTGGTAGTCGATGCGGTAGGTGTCCTCGATCGGGTTTACCCCGTCCCAGGACTCGATCACGCCGATGCCGTTTTCAATCGGGAATACCGGCATCCGCCAGTCGTTGGCATAGCGGGTGATGATGGTGCGAAAGCCCAGCGGGTCGATCTGCCAGTTCCACTCGGTGGCTTTCAGGTACGGGTTATTTTTCTCGCCATGCAGCAGGTAATGGTTCACCGGCGTGCCTTCAGGGATGGCATCGCTGTCCAGCGTTTTGCTGGCGTAATAGCTGAAGGCCATAAAGTCGTTCTTCGTGCGCGCAAACAGCGCGAGATCGTCTGCGCGGTAGATATCACCGAAGCCCTCCTGCTCCACCACCGCCATCACCGCCGGGCTGTAGCCCTGTCCCGCGAAGACGCGCAGCAGGTTCTGGTTGAGGAATTCGTCGTACTGCTGGGCACAGAAGATATCGCGCGGTTTGCAGGTGGCCGGATAAATCAGCTGGTGCGCCAGCATGCCGCCCATCAGCTTGCCTGGCTTAGTCTGGTGCAGGTATTCGGTCAGAGTCATGTGCGCCACCATCGCATGGTGCTGAAGCTCATACAGCTCGCGCAGGGTTTGCTCGCCTTTCATGTAACCGGAAATGCGAAAAGCTTCCGGCATATGGAAAATGTTCTGCTCGTTGAAGGTCAGCCAGTACTTCACGCGATCGCCGTAGCAGTCGATCATCTTCTTGCCGTAGCGGATAAAGGCCTCCATCACCCGGCGGTCGTTGAAGCCGTTGTACTCCTGCGCCAGCGCCAGCGGCATATCGAAGTGGTAGAGGCAGACCATCGGCTCAATACCGCGGGCGAGCAGATCGTTAATAAAGCTGTCGTAAAACGCGATACCTTCGGCGTTGAACTCGCCGTCACCCTGCGGGCAGACGCGGCTCCAGGAGATCTGGAAGCGGTAGCAGTTCATGCCCAGATCCTGCATCAGATCGAAATCTTCCCGGTAGCGGTGGTAGGAGTCGGTCGCCACTTTCCAGTCGGAGATGTTTTCTCCTGCTTCCCGAATGTCATATACCGACATCCCCTTCCCGCCCTCATTCCATGCCCCTTCCGTCTGCATGCTGGATACCGAGTTGCCCCATAAAAAGTTGGCTGGCAGTGATTTGTTCATGATTGCTCCCTATATGACTAGTCATTTAAATTTCATGACTAGTCATATAGATCGAGATGAAACATCAGGCAAAGAGAAGGAGTATTTTTTGTGAGGTGGGTTGAAATAAAGACCAGAGATAGTAGCCCCGGTAAGCGAAGCGCCACCGGGGAAAAGGAAGGTTACTGCTGCGCGAGCTGACTACGACGGTATTCCCCCTGCCGCTCCAGCATCCAGCCTGGATATTCGCGCGGCAGCGCGCTGACGGCATCAAGCTGTTTAAGCTCGTCTTCGCTTAAACGGATCCCGGTGGCGGCAATATTATCGTCCAGCTGATCGACGCGTTTCGCACCAATAATGACGCTGGTCACCGCTTTTTGATGCAGCAGCCATGCCAGCGCGATTTGCGCCACGGAGACGCCCTTACGCTCGGCAATGACGCGCATTACGTCCACGCAGTCGAAGGCGCGATCTTTATTCACCGGCGGGAAGTCAAATTCCAGACGGCGGCCTCCGGTTTCGCTCTGCCCGTCACGACCGTATTTTCCGCTCAGCAGGCCGCCCGCCAGCGGGCTCCAGACCATCAATCCGACGCCTTCGCTCTGCATCATCGGCACCAACTCGCGCTCCAGGTCACGTCCGGCAATGGTGTAATACGCCTGCAACGATGCGAAACGCGCCAGCCCAAGACGTTCAGAAATACCGAGCGCTTTGGCAATCTGCCACGCAGTCCAGTTCGAGACGCCGATGTATCGCACGTGACCGTGCTGCACAAGGTTATCCAGTGCGTAAAGCGTCTCCTCAATGGGGGTCGCGGGGTCGAAACCGTGCAGCTGATAGAGATCGATATGATCGAGCTGCAGGCGGCGCAGGCTCTCCTTTACGCTGTCGATAATGTGATAGCGCGAGCCGCCGCGTGAGTTCACTCCCGCCGTGCCCGTTTCACCAAACACCTTTGTGGCGACCACCACGTTTTCACGTGGAACGTTCAGGTTTTTCAGCGCCTGCCCGAGGATCTCCTCCGAGCGTCCTTCCGAATAGACGTCGGCAGTGTCGATAAAGTTGATGCCCGCGTCCAGCGCGCGGCCCACCAGCTGCTCGGCTTCGTTTTGCCTTAGCTGGCCAATCTTGCCCCACATGCCGCCCTCGCCGCCGAAGGTCATGGTGCCGAGGCAGAGTTCAGAAACAAACAGTCCGGTATTGCCCAGTTTTTGATAACGCATAACGCTTTCCTCGCATGTCGATTGGGTGTCTGTTAGTTATACCCGCCCCCCAGCCATCGCGAATGTGGCGTTCCTGTCCGTTTCTTGCCCAATCCTCTGAATCTATCCGCGCGGGGCATCGCCAAAGACGCTGTAGTCTGGCAGCTGAACCTGCTGATACGGCTCCCAGCCGCCGCCGAGGGCTTTGTAGAGCGCCACCAGGTCAAGCGCGCTCTGCACCTGCGCCTGCGCCCGCTGCTGTTCGGCCTGAGCGAGCTGACGCTGGGCGTCCAGCACGTCAATAAAACTAGCGATCCCCTGTCGGTAGCTGTCGCTGGCGAGATCAAAAGCGTTTTGCAGCGCGTCGATGGTTTTCGCCAGGCCCGCCTCACGCTGCTGGTCAGTGCGATAGCTCACCAGCGCGTTTTCAACATCGCCGAGCGCCGTCAGCACCGTCTGACGATAGTCCAGCACCGCCGCCCCTTGCTGTGCGCGGGCCACCTTGACGCTGGAGACCAGCCGACCGCCCTGGAAGATGGGGATGGAGACCTGCGGACCGAAGCTGTAAAAGTGGCTGCTCCAGTCGGTCAGCCAGCCGGATTCGCTGTTACGCAGGCCAAACTGCCCGGAGAGGGTGAAGCTTGGGAACAGTTCGGCTACCGAAACGCCAATTTGCGCCGTGGCGGCATGGAGGTTCGCCTCAGCTTCGCGCACGTCCGGGCGACGACGCGCCAGCGTTGACGGAATGCCGGTTTGCACAATATCCGGCAACGCTGGCATCGGCTGCACGGATTGTAATTCGGCATCCAGCGCCCCCGGCGGTTTGCCGAGCAGGATGGCCAGCCCGTTCATCGCCTGGCGTTCCTGCGCCTGATACTGCGGCAATTGGGCTTCAAGATTGCCCAACTGCGCCCGGGCGTTTTCTACGTCCATCTGCGGTGACAGCCCGCCCCGCTGGCGGCTTTCGGTCAGATCCAGCGTCTGCTGCGCGCTTTCAATTTGCGTATTAAGCGTGGCAATGATGCTCTGCGCCCCTCGCAGCTGTAGCCACGCCCGCGCCACTTCGGCTTCCAGCGAGACCAGCGCATCGTTACGCTGCTCGATCGCCGCCCGCTGCTGCGCCTCGGCCGCTTCTACCTGACGGCGCACCTTGCCCCACAGGTCGATTTCCCACTGAGCGTCGAAGCTGCCCTGATAGAGGTTAATCGGCTGCGTCAGCGGGCCTAACGCGCTTCGCAACTGCGGATCGACATTATTCAACTGGTCATACACGCCGTGGGATTTCAGCTCCCCTTCCAGCCCAAGCTGCTGGCGCGTCGCCTGCACATTGCCATTCACCGACGGGAAAAATGCCCCGCCGGCCTGGTTAATCTGTTCGCGCGCGCCGGCAATGCGCAATACCGTTTGCTGTAGCGTCAGATTTCCGGCGATGGCGCGTTCAATCAGGCTGTCGAGCTGCGGCGAGCCGAAGGTTTTCCACCAGCGCGGGTTGGTGGCGGCGGAGGACGTTTGCGATTTCACCGCGCCGTCGCCCTTATCGTTCCAGTGCGTGGTGGCGGGCGGTGCAGGCTGTTGGTAGTCCGGCCCGACGGCGCAGCCCACCAGCAGCGTCATTATCATCAGGGGGTGTAAACGTCTGTGTATCATCAGTGTGCTCCTGCACTCCCCTCGCTCTTAACCGGCGAGAGCAACAAACAAAACGGAATCAGTAAGAAGGCCACCGCGCTCAGAATGGTGAAGACGTCGATGTAGGCCAGAAAGCGCGACTGCTCGATCATAGTCTGGTACATCCGCCCGGTGGCAATGCCGGTCGGATCGCCCACCTGAGTGGTGAAGTTCTGGATCGCCTGGGCGCTTTCGCGTATCGCCAGCTGGAACTGCTCATTAAACGGCGAAGCGTGGTAAGCCAGATGCGCGCTGTGCGCCTGCGAGCGCTCGGTGATCGCCGCCGTCGAGAGCGAAATCCCAATCGAGCCGGCCACGTTGCGGAACATGGTAAACAGCGCCGCCGCGTCGGCGTTAAGCCGCCTCGGGATCGAGATAAAGGCGATGGTGGTGAGGGGCACAAACAGGAACCCGAGTCCAATCGACTGGGCGCTGCGGAACAGCACCAGCGTTTCGAAATCGATATCCGGCGTCAGCGTCCGGGACCAGAAGAAGGACACCGCCAGGCAGGTAAAGCCGAAGGCGATGATCCAGCGCGTCTGCACCACCGGCATCAGCTTCAGTACCAACGGAATAGTCAGCACAATCAGCACCGCGCCGGGCGAGAGCACCAGCCCGGACCAGGTGGCGGTATAGCCCAAATCCTGCTGCGCCAGTTGCGGAATAACCACCGAACTGCCGTAGAGGATCATCGCCATCCCCGCCATCAGCAGGCTGGAGATCGCAAAGTTGCGATCCTTCATACAGTGCAGATCCACCACCGGCTTTTTGGCATACATCAGCCAGTAGATCGCGCCGATAATGCCGACCAGCGTCAGTACCGCGAAGGTGCGGATAAAGTTCGAATAGAACCAGTCATCATCTTCGCCCCGGTCGAGCATCACCTGCAAACAGCCAAGTCCGAGAGCGATCAGGCCGATCCCCGTCCAGTCGACGGTGAGCTTCTCTTCCGACTTTTTCTCCCACGGCGGATCTTCCAGCAGCTGATAGATGGCCAGCACCGTCACAATCCCTACCGGAATATTGATAAAGAACACCCAGCGCCAGGAGTAGTTATCGGTGATCCAGCCTCCCAGCGTCGGGCCAAGTACCGGCGCGACGATAATGGCAATGGATGAAAGGCCAAAGGCTTTGCCCCTGTCCTCCGGCTTGAAGTAATCGAGCAGCACCGATTGCTGCGTGGGCTGCAACCCGCCGCCAAAAAAGCCCTGCATCACACGGAACAGGATGATTTGCCAAAGCTCGGTGGCGATGCCGCACAGGAACGAGCAGATGGTGAACATCACAATGCAGATCAGGAAGAACTGCTTGCGGCCAAACAGCCGGCTCAGGAAGGCCGAGATCGGCAGCACGATGCCGTTCGCCACCAGGTAGCTGGTGAGCACCCAGGTAGATTCGTCATAGCTGGCCGAGAGCGATCCCGCGACGTGGGGCAGCGCCACGTTGACGATGGTGGTGTCCAGAATTTCCATAAACACCGCCAGGGTGACCACAATCGCCACCGCCCACGGGTTACTGGCGGGCTTCCAGTTTTCGTGGCTGCTGTCCGTCATTCCACGGTGACCTTCGGTTCAACCGACAGCCCCAGCGGCAGCGGTTTGTTCGGATCCAGCCCCTTATCAATGACGATTTTCACCGGCACGCGCTGAACGATCTTCACAAAGTTACCGGTGGCGTTTTCCGACGGGAAGGCGGAGAAGCGCGAGCCGCTGCCCTGCTGGATGCTGTCAATATGGCCTTCGAGCGCCATATCCGGCCAGGCATCGACGGACACGGTCACTTTGTCGCCCGGCTTCATACGTTCAAGCTGCGACTCCTTGAAGTTCGCCACCACCCACACGTTCGGGGAAACCAGCGAGAACAGTGCCGTGCCTGCCTGCACCAGCGTACCAGGCTGGACGTTGCGTTTGGTGACAAAACCGTCGAACGGGGCGCGGACTTCGGTATAAGAGAGGTTCAGGTTGGCGGTTTCCAACTGCGCTCTGGCCTGATCGACCTGCCGTTCGCGGGCTTCGACGTTAGTCTCCTGCTGGCGGATTTGCAACTGGACCTGCTCCGCCACCTCCAGCTGCGCCTGCGCGCTGGCCAGACCCGCCTGGGCACTCCGCAGTTGAGCGTTCGCGGCATCGATGCTTTGTTGTGTGGTCGCGCGGGGGTCAACGCCGCGCTGACGGCGGTACTCCGCCTGAGCGTTGGTCATATCCGCCTGGGCTTTCAGTACCTGGGCTTTGGCTTCATCGCGCTGGGCGGGATATTGCACCTTCGAGAGCGCCAGCTGCGCCTGCGCCTGATGCAACTGCGCAACCGCCAGCCCAAGCTGGGCCTGAGCCTGATCGCGCTGGGCGGTGGTATCACGCGGATCGATCACCACCAGCACATCCCCTTTCTTTACACGCTGGTTATCCCGCACGCGAAGTTCGGTAACGTAGCCTGCCGTTTTTGGGGCAATGGTCACTACGTCGCCGTCGGTGAAGGCGTCGTCGGTGGTCTCTTCGTTACGGGTCAAAAACCACCAGACCAGCGCCACAATCACCATCACGATGACCACGATGCCAAGGATAATTAACGGTTTTTTGCCCGGGCGCTTGCGCTCGTTATTGTTTTGATCCTGCTCGTCAGCAGGTGGATTTTGATCTTCTGCCATAGTTCAGCAACGGTCCTGTCAGTGAGCGGCATCACACTATGCCGTTCACTAAAGCTAGGACGTTGCTATACATTTGCCAGGAAAAACTGACAAATTGCGCACTATATGAGAAGGAATAGTCCGAAACCGACCGCCGCAGACCAGAGCAGCATCGGGATTGACCATAAATGGAAGCGCCACCAGATGCGGCGATCGTTGGCCATCCGCAGGGCGATGAGGTTGGCCAGCGAGCCGGGCAGCAGCCCAAAGCCGCCGACGTTGACCGCCCACGCCAGCAGTACCGTTGGGGGAACATAGTTAAGCAGCAAAATGGTGGACGGCACGTTACTGATCACCTGCGAGAGACCAATCGCCGTCAGCCATAGTCCCAGCTGCGACAGACCGCTGACGCTATGAAGAACGGTCTGCAATACCGGGAGCTGGACCAGCAGATGCACGTCAATAAACATCGCCATAAACACCAGCAGCAGCGTCCAGTCAACACTCACCAGCACCCGCCGGGCGAGGAACAGGAAGCCACACGCCACCAGCAGCGCGCCCGCCAGCGCCTGGTTTAACTCCAGCGCGGTAATGAAAACGATATACAGTCCCAGGCAGCTCCAGACGAGACGCGGTTGCCACTGGGGGCCGGTGGTACCGCTGTGGTACTGCAACGATTTATTCGGGAAAGCAAACCAGCCCACCACCAGCAGCGTCGCCACGATCGCCAGCGCCAGCGGCGCCATCTGCCAGGTAAATGCGGTAAACGACAGGCCGGAGCGTCCCCACAGCAGAATGTTCTGCGGGTTACCGATCGGTGTGAGCAGCGAGCCTGCATTGACTGCCAGCGCTTCAAAGATAATCAGACGGGTAACCGGTATTTCGCACAGCTTACGCAGCGTGAGCGTAAGCGGCACCACGATAAACAGCGCTACGTCATTAGTGAGGAACGTCGACAGCAGCGCCGCCGAAAAGACCATGAACAGAGCCAGTTTGCGCTCGGTGGCGAAGCGGCGCACCATTTTGCGCCCCAGCACGTCAAAATAGCCGCTCAGCTCTACGCCTTTGGTGAGCATCATCAAACCGCTCAGGGTAATAATGGTGCGCCAGTCTATGGCCGCCGGCCAGGTGTGCGGCGTGAAGGGCACAAAGACGCTGAGCCCAACGCCAGTGATAAGTAAAAGATGGAAAAAACGATCGCGTTTCAGGGCCTGCAAGCCGGGGATGTTCATTCAGCGGCGGGGCCATATTTGAGCGTAAATTCGCGGAACTTCACCAGCGTCTCTTCGCTGACGTGGTGTTCCATACCTTCGGCATCCCGACGGGCAATTTCCGGGCTGACGCCCAGCACCAGTAAAAAATTCTCGACGATCTGATGGCGCTCGCGGCTCTCCTGCGCCAGCTTTTCGCCTTCAGCGGTGAGAAACACCCCGCGCCAGGGGATCATCTCGATCAGCCCGACCGACGCCAGACGTTTTAACATTTTGGCAACGGTTGGCTGCGACACCCCCAGGCGTGCGGCCATATCCACCTGGCGCGCTTCTCCAACTTCACGAATCAGATCGGAGATCAGTTCGACATAATCATCAATCAGCTCCCGGCGGTGCGCCTCACGCACCTGGCGGAAGCCTTCCACATGTTCTTCAACGTTCACCAGTTGCGTCGTTTTTTTTGTTGTTGGCTTACCTGCGCGACGGTTCATTGTGCTTCCTCAATGGGTTGACGCTTCCAGCGCCCTGTAACGGAGCGCACATTGTAAACCATAGCTCTACAAGCACAAAAAATTAACGAATTAGCCATAGCTATACAATATAGCCTGTGCTATATCTGTATGTAATGCAGTCACCCTTCACGGATCGAAGGGATCATGAATCAGGAGGTCTTATGAATGAATTCAAGAGGTGTATGAACGTGTTTACCCACTCTCCTTTTAAAGTGCGTCTAATGTTGTTGAACATTCTGTGCGATATGTTTAACGCCAAACCGCATCAGGACGACAAATCTTCTCACTAAGCGGCGTCGCGGCACGCCGCTTCATTTTCCTGTCACACTTTCGTTGTAAACTCGCTTTTTCCTGATTATTTTTGCGGATTTGCAGCCCCCTTCGCAAAACATCTGTTTAGCAACTGTTGACCTTGATTCACGCTCGCACTATCTTCTTGCAGCCCTGCACAATTTGCGGCTCGCTGAAGC
Source organism: Enterobacter hormaechei subsp. hoffmannii (assembly GCF_001729745.1). GTDB lineage: Bacteria > Pseudomonadota > Gammaproteobacteria > Enterobacterales > Enterobacteriaceae > Enterobacter > Enterobacter intestinihominis. Next base: position 1,411,769 of record NZ_CP017186.1, on the reverse strand, counting down.
GGACCTCCATTCCCTTTCCACGCACTGTCCGGCAGGCTTTGACCCTTGACGCCAGGGTGAGCACATGGCGTTTTCGTGATAGTGATCTATGAACGTAACCCTGATTGATACACTTGTTACCCGCAGCCGGGCCCTAAGCCCGTGGACGGGATTTTATTTTTTGCAATCGCTGTTGATTAACTTTGCTCTTGGCTACCCCTTTAGCCTGCTTTATGCCGTCGGGTTCACCTGCATTCTTCACCTGCTATGGCGAAGCGCACCGCGCATGCAGAAAGTGCTTATCGGGATCTGTTCTCTGGTGGCTGCCGCCTATTTCCCGTTCGGCCAGGCCTATGGCGCGCCGAACTTTAATACCCTGCTGGCGCTCCACTCCACCAATATGGAAGAGTCTACAGAGATCCTGACGATCTTCCCGTGGTACAACTACGTGGTTGGCCTTTTCATTTTTGCTCTCGGCGTGATTGCGGTTCGCCGTAAGCAGGTCGGGAAAAAAACATGGGGTAAAATTGAAAGCCTGTGCCTGGCCTTTAGCGTAGTGACGTTTTTTGTTGCGCCGGTACAAAATCTGGCCTGGGGCGGCGTGTTTAAGCTTAAAGATACCGGGTATCCGGTGTTTCGCTTCGTTAAAGACGTGGTAGTGAATAACGAGGAAGTGCTCGACGAGCAGGCGCGTATGGCCGAGCTTTCCACCATGAAAGATACCTGGAACGTGCTGGCGGTGAAACCGAAGTATCACACCTATGTGGTGGTGATCGGTGAAAGCGCGCGTCGCGATGCGCTCGGCGCGTTTGGCGGTCACTGGGATAACACGCCGTTTGCCAGCTCCGTCAACGGTACGCTGTTTACCGATTACGTGGCGGCCAGCGGCTCGACGCAGAAATCTCTCGGTCTGACGCTCAACCGTGTCGTGGATGGAAAACCGCAGTTTCAGGATAATTTTGTCACCCTGGCCAACCGGGCAGGTTTTCAGACGTGGTGGTTCTCCAACCAGGGGCAGATCGGCGAGTATGATACCGCCATTGCCAGCATCGCGAAGCGTGCCGACGAGGTACAGTTCCTGAAAAGCGGTGATTTCGAAGCCGATAAAAACACAAAAGATGAAGCGTTGCTAAAAATGACCGCGCAGGTCTTTGCCACTCAGCGCACCCAGCCGCAGCTGATCGTCCTGCACCTGATGGGGTCACACCCGCAGGCATGCGATCGTACCGGGGGAAAATATGCGGAGTTTGTGCAATCCAAAGAGACCTCGTGTTATCTGTACACCATGACGCAAACCGACGATCTGCTCAGCAAGCTGTACGCGCAGCTGCGCAACAGCGGCGACAGCTTCTCGATGGTCTATTTCTCTGACCACGGTCTGGCGTTTAAGGAGCGCGGTAAAGAGGTGCAGTATCTGGCTCACGATGATAAATTCCAGCAGAACTTCCAGGTACCGTTTATGGTGCTGTCGAGTGATGACAAAACGCATCGCATCATCAAAGCGCGCCGTTCCGCGAACGATTTCCTGAAATTCTTCTCACAGTGGACGGGGATTAAGGCGAAAGAGATAAAAAATGATTACCCGTTTATCTCCGGGAAGAAGGGCCCGCCAGTTTACATTACCAACTTCAGGTTACAGAAAGTTGACTATAACCATCTGGGGACGGATATTTTCGATATTAAGAGTAAGTGATCTCTGCCGTCTCGTGCAGGCTGATGCCCTCACCCTGGCCCTCTCCCACGGGGAGAGGGTACAAACAAAAAAAATCCGCCACATTGGGCGGATTTTTTACTGGCTCACCGAAGTGATTAGAAGCGGTAACCTACGCCCGCGATCCAGGTGCCAACGTCAACGTTGCGGATACGGCTCTGCTCATAGGAGAAGTCCAGAGCAACGTTTTCGATTGGGTTGAACTGCATACCTGCGCCATAGGAGAAACCGTAGTCGCTGTTGCTTGCAGTACGGTTCAGACCCTGGTTTTCGGTCTGCTGGAATTTACCGTAGCCAACACCTACAACACCGTAGATGCTTGCCCAGTCATTCAGGCGGTAAGCAGGACCCGCGGTGATGCCGTAGTACTGACCTTTATTGTAAGAGCCATTTTCAGTACGATCTTTCTCGGTGTAAGTGAAAGAACCGATCACACCCAGCGGGTTGTTGTCTTGCTCGTAACGGTACTTCAGGTTGAAACCGTTGGTTTTGTTCATCACGCCCTGCATATCGCTCTGAGCGTAACCACCAGTTACAGTAGAAGTTGCCGCTACAGCGGTACCTGCGGAAACAGCCAGAACAGCTGCCAGTGCTGAAAGACATGCAATTTTTTTCATAACCACCTCAAATGTGCTTCAAGTAAGTCCGTAAGTTTTAAATATATCAAAAAAATCTGTGAAACTCTTTGTCATTCACGATGTCTAATGCGACCTTTCCTGTAACAGAACATTTCCAGCACCAGCTATCTCGTTCAAATAACTCCAGATTTTCACCTGTAAATGCTAATAGTGCGCGTCATCGCCATTTAGTTCATCCAGATTATTCCTAATCTTTCAGGCGATAAAATCAGCAACGTTTTCTCATTTTACGGATTTTCCCTGGATTTTTTTCAACAGTAGCTCAACCGTTGCAGGTTATTTCCATTACACTGCGACTTTTACCTCTTTTGACAAAAATTGACAGGAGAAAGGATGCCAGGTTTACCTCGTAAATCGTCGGTCTGGATGCCGGTGGCAGTCATACTTATCGCGATGATGTCCATACAAAGCGGCGCGTCGCTGGCAAAATCGCTGTTTCCGCTGATTGGTGCGCCCGGCGTCACGGCGCTGCGTATCGCATTAGGCACCCTGATCCTCGTGGTTGTCTTTAAACCCTGGCGGCTACGGTTTAAAAAGGAGCAGCGACTGCCTCTGCTTTTTTATGGGCTGGCGCTGGGAGGGATGAACTACATGTTCTACCTCTCTATTCAGACTATCCCGCTGGGGATCGCGGTCGCGCTTGAATTTACCGGCCCGCTGGCGGTTGCCCTCTTTTCTTCTCGTCGCCCGGTAGACTTTATCTGGGTCATACTGGCCGTGCTGGGGCTATGGTTCCTGCTGCCGCTCGGCCAAAGCGTTTCACAAATAGATTTGACAGGGGCCGCTCTGGCGCTGGGCGCAGGGGCGTGCTGGGCGGTGTATATTCTCACTGGTCAGCGTGCGGGCGAAGAGCACGGCCCCGCGACGGTCGCCTTAGGCTCGCTGATTGCCGCGGTTATCTTTGTCCCGATCGGCATGGCACAAGCAACGGACTCAATATGGCAGTGGTCAATCCTGCCGGTTGGGCTGGCGGTCGCCATTCTTTCCACGGCGCTGCCCTACTCTTTGGAGATGATCGCCCTGACGCGTCTGCCTACGCGTATTTTTGGTACGCTCATGAGCATGGAGCCCGCGCTGGCTGCCATCTCTGGAATGATGTTCCTCGGCGAAACCCTGACACTGGTGCAGACGCTGGCGCTCTGTTCCATCATCGCGGCGTCAATGGGCTCTACATTGACCATGCGCCCGGAACCAAAAGTACATAAGATTGACCTCAACTAGCCCTTAAATTCTGCATGGCTTACCGGCCATGCAGAATATAGGTCTCGTCAGCCCTTCAAATAATTTCTTACAAACTCTCTTATATTGCCAAAATATTTCACCTGCCCGCCTTGTCACTTAACGAATTAAGATTGATCTGCATCAATTTATATAAAAAACTTTAAAATCATTAAGTTAAAACTTCAACCATCCTTTCGCTATTAAACCGATAGGCAGCGCCAAACCGCAGAGAAAAAATCCGGTGCTATACTTAGTTCCGTAATTACCTGGGACACAAACATCAAGAGGATATGAGATTATGAGTACCGCTAAACTGGTGAAAACGAAAGCGTCTAATCTGCTTTATACCCGTAACGATGTATCGGATAGCGATAAAAAAGCGACCATTGAGCTGCTGAATCGCCAGGTGGTCCAGTTCATCGATCTTTCGCTGATCACCAAACAGGCCCACTGGAATATGCGCGGTGCAAACTTTATTGCCGTTCATGAAATGCTGGATGGCTTCCGCACAGCACTGGTGACTCATCTGGATACCATGGCCGAACGCGCCGTACAGCTGGGCGGTGTGGCTCTGGGTACCACGCAGGTGATCAACAGCAAAACGCCACTGAAAAGCTATCCGCTGGATATCCATACCGTTCAGGATCACCTGAAAGAGCTGGCGGACCGTTATGCGATTGTCGCGAATGATGTTCGTAAAGCGATTGGCGAAGCAAAAGATGAAGACACCGCTGATATCTTCACTGCCGCGTCACGCGACCTGGATCAGTTCCTGTGGTTCATTGAGTCAAACATCGAATAATCCCTGCGGATTGTCTGAATAACCCTCGCCCCTGGCGGGGGTTTTGCACATTAATGGTGCACACTTTTGTCCGCAAACGGCCGCAAAAGTGAATAAAATGTAATAATCACCTCACACAACCGTTAACGGAAGATTGTTTTTTCGTCAGATTCTGCGCTAAATATCCCCCTGTCAGAAGACCTTAACGAAGCGCACCAAAACGGTGCTCCATTCTGGTGCAACCTGACAGAATTGCCACGCTTTTTGTGCAATGCGTGACATTATCCCCTTTGCAAAACAACAGCTTGTAAAACTGGCACGATTTTTTCATTATGCCTGAGGTTCTCGCAGGGGATCGCCCCGTGGATATAAAAGGAAATGCTATGAAGTCTGTATTAAAAGTTTCACTGGCTGCACTTACCCTGGCGTTTGCGGTGTCCTCGCAGGCTGCCGACAAACTGGTTGTGGCGACTGACACGGCGTTCGTACCGTTTGAATTCAAACAGGGTGATAAATACGTTGGTTTTGACGTTGATCTGTGGGCCGCTGTCGCAAAAGAACTCAAACTGGATTACACCCTGAAGCCAATGGATTTCAGCGGCATTATCCCGGCACTGCAAACCAAAAACGTTGACCTGGCGCTGGCGGGCATCACCATTACCGAAGAGCGTAAAAAAGCGATCGATTTCTCTGATGGCTACTACAAAAGCGGCCTGCTGGTGATGGTGAAAGCGGATAACAACGACGTGAAAAGCGTGAAAGATCTCGACGGTAAAGTGGTCGCCGTGAAGAGCGGCACCGGTTCCGTTGATTACGCGAAAGCCAATATCAAAACCAAAGACCTGCGTCAGTTCCCGAACATCGACAACGCTTACATGGAACTGGGCACCAACCGCGCAGACGCGGTGCTGCACGACACGCCTAACATCCTTTACTTCATCAAAACCGCCGGTAACGGCAAGTTCAAAGCGGTAGGTGATTCCCTGGAAGCTCAGCAATACGGTATTGCGTTCCCGAAAGGCAGCGACGACCTGCGTAATAAAGTTAACGGCGCGCTGAAAACCCTGAAAGAGAACGGCACCTATAACGAAATCTACAAAAAATGGTTCGGTACCGAGCCTAAATAATTTCACCTGACTTCAGGTTTGTAACGCCCGGTGGCGCTACCGCTTACCGGGCCTACGTTTTTCGTTTTTCACCACGGTATACAGGAATACATCATGCAGTTTGACTGGAGCGCCATCTGGCCTGCCATTCCTCTCTTGCTTGAAGGCGCTAAAATGACCTTGTGGATTTCGGTCCTCGGTCTGGTTGGCGGGTTAATTATCGGTCTGGTGGCCGGTTTCGCCCGCACCTACGGCGGCTGGATTGCAAACCACATCGCACTGGTTTTCATCGAAGTGATCCGCGGCACCCCCATTGTGGTGCAGGTCATGTTTATCTACTTCGCCCTGCCGATGGCCTTCAACGATCTGCGCATTGACCCGTTCAGCGCAGCTGTCGTCACCATTATGATTAACTCCGGCGCCTACATTGCGGAAATCACCCGCGGTGCGGTGCTGTCGATTCATAAAGGCTTCAGCGAAGCTGGCCTGGCGTTAGGTCTTTCCCGTCGCGAAACGATCCGTCACCTGATCCTGCCGCTGGCGCTGCGCCGCATGCTGCCGCCGCTGGGCAACCAGTGGATCATCAGCATTAAAGACACCTCGCTGTTTATTGTTATCGGCGTGGCCGAGCTGACCCGTCAGGGCCAGGAGATCATCGCGGGTAACTTCCGCGCCCTGGAAATCTGGAGTGCGGTCGCCGTTGTCTACCTGATTATCACGCTTGTCCTGAGCTTTGTTCTGCGTCGTCTTGAAAGAAGGATGAAAATCCTGTGATTGAATTTAAAAATGTTTCCAAGCACTTTGGTCCAACCCAGGTACTGCACAATATCGATTTGAACATCAGGCAGGGTGAAGTGGTGGTGATCATCGGGCCGTCGGGTTCCGGAAAATCCACCCTGCTGCGCTGCATTAACAAGCTCGAGGAGATCACCAGCGGCGATTTGATCGTCGATGGTCTGAAGGTGAACGATCCGAAAGTGGACGAGCGCCTGATCCGCCAGGAAGCGGGCATGGTGTTCCAGCAGTTCTACCTGTTCCCGCACCTGACGGCGCTGGAAAACGTGATGTTCGGTCCTTTGCGCGTGCGTGGGGCCAGCAAAGCGGCGGCAGAAACGCTGGCAAAAGATCTGCTGGCGAAAGTGGGTCTGGCGGAGCGTGCCCACCACTATCCTTCCGAGCTGTCCGGTGGCCAGCAGCAGCGCGTGGCCATTGCCCGTGCGCTGGCGGTGAAGCCAAAGATGATGCTGTTTGATGAGCCAACCTCCGCACTCGACCCGGAGCTGCGTCACGAGGTGCTGAAAGTGATGCAGGATCTGGCAGAAGAAGGCATGACGATGGTGATCGTTACCCACGAAATCGGCTTTGCCGAAAAAGTGGCGTCCCGTCTGATCTTCATTGATAAGGGCCGCATCGCGGAAGACGGTAATCCGCAGGCGCTGATTGCGAACCCACCGAGCCAGCGCCTCCAGGAGTTCCTGCAACACGTCTCCTGATAGCCATACACAGAGCCGGGCATGCCCGGCTTTTTTATGCCGGATTGTTCCCAAAAACTCCCCTCCGCTCCGCGCACTCTATACTTATCATTTTGCACGATATTTTTGTCGGAGGACGCCGTGCCGTGGATCCTGTTGCTACTGTTTACCCTGTTTAGCGCGCCATCACTAGCTGTAACCATTCCCGGCGTCACCACCGGAGCCACCGCCACCCAGCAAAATGCGCCGCCAGAACCCGACGCTGAAAAGAAAAAAGCCGCTTACAGCGCACTTGCCGACGTGCTTGAGAACGACACGTCCCGGCAGGAGCTTATCGATCAGCTGAGGAAAGTGGCCGCCACACCGCCTCAGGATCCGGTTCCGACTATCGCGCCGCCGGAAGTCGAAGACGAAAAGACGGTACTGGAAAACGTCACCGATATCAGTCGCCGCTACGGGGAAGCCCTGTCGTCGCGTTTTGCCCAGCTCTATCGCAACCTTGTTGGCACCTCGCATAAGCCTTTTAATCCCCACACCTTTTCTGCAGCCGCGACCCAGTTTTCTATTCTGGCCGCCGCGGTATTCATTTTTTACTGGCTGTTGCGCCTGTCTGTCTGGCCGCTTTACCGGAAGATGGGCCACTGGGGACGTAAAAAGAATCAGCATAAAAGCAGCTGGCTGCATCTTCCTGCAATGATTACCGGGGCCTTTATCATCGATTTGCTGCTGCTGGCGCTGACGCTGTTTGTCGGCCAAATGCTGGCCGATCGTCTTAATACCGGGAACAAAACCATCGCCTTTCAGCAGGGGCTGTTCCTGAACGCCTTTGCCCTGATCGAGTTCTTTAAGGCGCTCCTGCGGTTAATATTCTGTCCGCGCGTGCCGGAACTTCGCCCGTTCGCCATTTCGGATCGGAGCGCCAAATACTGGGCGGTTCGGCTCAGCGTGCTGAGCGGGTTGATCGGCTATGGCCTGCTGGTCGCCGTCCCGATTATTTCCAACCAGGTTAACGTGCAGTTCGGGGCCCTGGCGAACGTGCTGATCATGCTCTGTATTACCGTCTGGGCGCTGTACCTCATCTTCCACAATAAAAAAGCGATCACCGACAGTCTGCTTCACCTGGCCGATCGCTCCCTCTCCTTTTTCAGCCTCTTTATTCGCGCCTTTGCGCTGGTGTGGCACTGGCTGGCCAGCGCCTATTTTATTGTGCTGTGTTTCTTCTCGCTGTTCGATCCGGGCAACAGCCTGAAATTTATGATGGGGGCGACGTTCAAAAGCCTGGCGATTATCGGCATCGCGGCCTTTGTTTCTGGCCTACTCTCCCGCTGGCTGTCGAAGACGATCACCCTGTCGCCGCAGGTTCAGCGTAATTACCCCGAGCTGCAAAAACGGGTAAATGGCTGGACATCGGTGTCGCTGAAGGTGGCGCGTATTTTGACGGTCTGCGTGGCAATTATGCTGCTGCTGAATGCGTGGGGACTGTTTGATTTCTGGAACTGGCTGCATAACGGTGCGGGAGAAAAGACCGTCGATATTCTTATTCGTATCGCGCTGATCCTGTTCTTCTCCGCCGTCGGCTGGACGCTGCTGGCAAGCCTTATCGAAAACCGTCTGGTGTCGGATGTCCACGGCAGGCCCCTGCCAAGCGCCCGCGCCCGCACACTGCTGACGCTGTTCCGCAACGCGCTGGCGGTGATCATTAGCACCATTACCATCATGATTGTGTTGTCGGAAATCGGCGTAAATATCGCCCCACTGCTGGCGGGTGCCGGTGCCCTGGGACTGGCGATCTCCTTTGGTTCGCAGACGCTGGTGAAGGATATTATCACCGGCATTTTTATCCAGTTTGAGAACGGGATGAACACCGGGGATCTGGTGACCATTGGACCGCTCACCGGCACGGTGGAGAGGATGTCCATTCGCTCCGTCGGCGTACGTCAGGATACCGGGGCGTACCACATTATTCCGTGGTCATCGATCACCACCTTTGCCAACTTTGTGCGCGGCATTGGTTCGGTGGTGGCGAATTATGATGTCGATCGTCACGAAGATGCAGATAAGGCGAAACAGGCGCTGCGGGATGCGGTGAGCGAACTGATGGAGATGGAGGATATTCGCGGGCTGGTAATTGGTGAGCCGTCGTTTGCGGGCATCGTCGGGCTGACGAACACTGCCTTTACCCTGCGCGTGTCGTTCACCACCCAGCCGCTGAAACAGTGGACGGTGCGCTTTGCCCTGGACAGCATGGTGAAAAAACACTTCGATCTGGCGAACGTGAGAGCGCCGGTGCAGACGTATCAGGTATTGTCGCCGCCCGCTTCGCCGCTCCCTCCGCAGGAGCCGACGCTGTAACCGAGCCGGGTGGCGGCTTCGCCTTTCCCGGCCCGAGAAACGATTATTTGCGACGTTTGTTATCGTCCATAAAGGACCAGGCAATAAAGCGGCTCTGCTTCTGACCCTGCGCCATCTCTTTTTTGACCACCTTCACCGCGCCGGCTTCGGTCAGCGCGCGGTAAAGCGGCGGCAGGTTATCGCCACGAGAGACCAGCGTGGTAAACCATTTCACCTGACGACCGAAGCCTTTACTCTCGGCAATCATGCGCAGAATAAAGGCTACTTCCCCGCCCTCGCACCACAGCTCCTGCTGCTGGCCGCCAAAGTTCAGCGCGCCATCTTCGGCCTGGCCCAGGTTACGCCGCTTGCGTTCACTTCCCGCACGCGCGGACGCGGCGGAGTCGTGGAATGGCGGGTTGCACAGGGTGGCATCATATTGTTCGTTCTTATGAATTATGCCGTTGAAAATAGCAGCGGCATCCTTCTGACGACGCAGACGTACGGCCCGGCTTAACCCCGGGTTAGCGTTGATAATGGCCTGCGCGCTGGCGAAGGCCTCATCACCGATCTCGCTGCCGGTAAATCGCCACTGGTACTCATGTGCGCCTATCAGGGGGTAGATCAGGTTCGCGCCCGTACCGATATCAAGGACGGTAGCCTGTTTCGGCACTACGCCATCGTGGTCATCCGCCAGCAGATCGGCAAGATGATGGACGTAATCCGCACGGCCCGGGACCGGCGGGCAGAGAAAGCCATCAGGGATGTCCCAGTGCGTCACACCATAAAAATGGGCCAGCAGCGCTTTGTTCAGCGTTTTAACCGCCAGCGGATCGGCAAAGTTTACCGACGGTTCACCGGCTGGTGTCTGAACGATAAAACCCTGCAATTCAGGGCAGCTCAGACACAGGGCTTTCATATCGTAGCGGCTACGGTGGCGGTTACGCGGGTGCAATCCCGGCTTGTGGGAAGTCATGGCATTCTCCTTTAAACAGCCGCGTAAGATACCCTGTGACGGCGCGGGGGTAAATATCTGTCTGAGTCGCACAAAAAAACGACAAAAATCAGCGACCTGTATGTCTATGATCTGTCAACAAATTGTCAGAATTTATCGTTCAAAAAATAAGCAGATCATCATCAAATTTTTGCGCTAAATCACACGCATCAGGCTTCTAAACTTAACAGGAATCACCTGTTGTTTCCCCTGAGGATGTGATTATGAAAAAGTATCTGACCTTTATTATTGCGGGTGCGCTGGCAGGCGCATCATTCTCTGCCTTGTCCGTTCAACCTCTGACCGACAGTACCGACACCAGCCAGCTACGCGCGGCCGGGACGGTCTCTGTCAGCCGGGCAAGCAACCTTGATGACCTTCAGGACAAGCTGGCCGAAAAAGCCCGTCAGGAAGGCGCTAAAGGCTTCGTGGTGAACGCCGCCGGTGGCGATAACCATATGTACGGTACCGCGACTATCTATAAATAACTTACCGCCTTCCAAACTGCATCTGCCCGGCAGATGCAGTTCTCTCTGCCTGCGCCTTGACTGTGCGTTTTTTCACCCCATATTAAAATGCATGACTTGACCCTTTCAGGAGAACATCATGGCTTCCGGCTGGGCGAATGACGACGCCGTTAACGAACAGATCAACAGTACCATTGAAGATGCGGTTGCGCGTGCTCGCGGTGAAATTCCGCGCGGCGAAAGTTTGACGGAATGCGAAGAGTGCGGGGATCCCATTCCTGAGGCACGACGTAAAGCCATTCCCGGAGTACGGCTTTGCATCACCTGTCAGCAGGAGAAAGATTCAAAAAATGCTTCACATTCAGGATATAATCGTAGAGGATCGAAAGACAGCCAGTTACGTTGACTTTCCTTTACCGTAGTTAACCGCACCAACAGTTTACTTTACGCTCACGACTTTCAGCGAAGCGCGTAGCAAAACGTGCCCTTCTGATTGTGTCTGTAAAGCGTATCCGCAAGAAGTGTCAATTGCGCTTCTGATTTTATTAATAATCAATAAGTTATTTGTCATTCAATTTTTTTGACCAACCACGTCAATTCTCTTCGATTTTATCTTCCGCTAAAAAGCGTGATACTTATCACATCGACGGAACATCGTCCCCTTAACAGAATAACCTGCGAGAATTGACCTATGAAAACCATCAAATATGCTGTTGCCGCTGTTGCCCTGTCCGCTCTGTCTTTCGGCGCTTTCGCTGTAGAGCCAGTCTCCTCTACTCAGGCACAGGATCTGAACAAAATCGGTGTGGTGAGTGCTGAAGGCGCGACCACGCTGGACGGTCTGGAAGCAAAACTGGCTGAAAAAGCTGCCGCCGCGGGCGCAAGTGGATACACCATCACTTCCACTAACGGTAATAACAAACTGAGCGGTACTGCGGTTATCTACAAGTAATCGAACAAATTATGCTCCACCCTCGCCATACCCTCTGGTGAGATGCTCCAACCCTCATTGACCCTGTTGTTGTTACCCTTGTTTGCCCGTCCGCCACTGGACGGGCTTTTTTTTGCTTAAAATGACTGCGCCACGCGCTGCAACCCGGCTTCCACGGACTCGACTTCCCCTGCAGCCAGCAGGCAGCAGGCCATTTGCAGCTTGATTGACTGCGGAACCGGCACCTTCCCGGCCAGACACTGCACAATCCAGCGCGCGGTGACCTGCGGATCTTTCGACTCAGGCAGGATCGCATCTCTGTTCTCTTCCCCACGTTCAACAACGACCCGCGTCCCGGCGGGCTCAATCAGCATCAGCTGTGGACAACGCTGCGGGTTGGCGTAAACCTCGCCTTCTGTCCCGTGCATCAGCAGCGCGCGTCCACCGATTTCGGCAAAGAATTGCCCGACTCGCGTCACGTATTCCGGATGGGAGACGCTGGAAAGACGCAGCGCGGCGTCTTCGGCAAACGGCGTCGCCAGCTTCGCCAGGGTGTGAGCACTGTTACGGACGCCCATGCGCCAGCGCATGTCCAGCTGCTTTTCCAGCGGTGGGCAGAGCGCGCTAACGGGGATATAGACCGGCTGATTCCCCTCCAGCTTTGCCTGTGCCTGACCGGCATGGAGGGTCGGTTCAATACCTAACAACGCCAGGATGGTTTCTGTCAGCACGCGCGTCGGATCTTCGCTCACGCCATGCACTACTACCGGGAAACCGAGTTTCTGCAACAGAATAGCCAGCAGCGGCGTGAGGTTTGCCTGCTTACGCGCGCCGTTGTAGGTCGGGATCACAACTGGCATCGGCTTCGTGACGGGCGGGGTTAAGCGCATGGTCTGCGACTGCATGGCCTCATAAAAACCGCGCATTTCCGCCTCACCTTCCCCTTTAATACGCAGCGCAATCAAAATGCCGCCCATTTCCAGTTCCGGCACGTCGCCATTCAGCATATGCGTGTACAACGCGCGGGCTGTTTCCTGGTCCAGATCGCGAGCGTGGTTTTTCCCACGCCCTACCTCTTTGATAATTTTGCGGTAATCCACGACATTTCTCCTGACTGCATTATCTTGTTAACAATATAGCCCGATGAACACAGACCCGATAGTGTTTTGTGATCATTATCAACCTGCTGTTTTCATATAAAAAAATTAAACTCAAGCACTATTTACATTATTTGTGATTGGGACAAAAGATCCGCAGCGACCCTTTTTTTGATTAAATAAACATCGAAAAATCATTAAGGGTCAACGGTAAAAACGTCCAGGCAACGCTTTTACCAGAATCACATCAGGATTAACTATGAACAAGGTTGCATTAGGTTTTTTTATCGCCGCAACGGTGGGATGTTCTGCATCCGCATTTGCGGCAACTAACGGTGAAGGTCAGATTAATTTCACCGGTGAAATTATTGATTCTGCTTGCCAGGTCGTGAATGGATTAAGTAATCCATTAAACGTTCAGTTGGGTAAGGTGTCTAAAACGGTATTTACCGGCGCAGGCTCTACCAGCACATCAGCGAAGTTTGATATTAAGTTAACCAATTGTCCGGAAACAGTGACCTCGGCTGCGATTAACTTCGGTGGTACCCCGGATGCGGATAATAATGCCGCGCTGGCATTAACGCCAGATACCGATGCGGCAACCGGTGTAGCCATTCAGTTGATGGATGCTTCCGGGCAGCCTGTCACTCTGTATACGCCTTCGCAGCAATATCCTTTAGCCTCCGGCACGGCAGTTAACGACCTGGAATTCGGTGCGCGTTATATTCAAACTCAGGCCGCCATTACCGCAGGCCCTGCCAACTCTGTATCGACTTTCACCGTTATTTATAACTGATCTTATCAATCCTGAGATATTAATGCTTTTGCGGGCATTAATATCTCTTCTATTTATTGAGAAATCTTTATGCGCCACGGTTATTTACTGAGCACTCTTTTACTGATAGCAGCCTCTGCACATGCGGGTGTCGTGATTAATGGTACCCGGCTGGTCTATCAGGGAGATAAAAAGGAATCATCTCTTGGCCTGTCAAACCCGGATACGACGGATTATCTGGTACAGTCCTGGGTCGATTCTGGCGGTAAAAAACCGGCCAAAGCCCCATTCCTGATCACCCCGCCGCTTTTCCGTCTGGATGCAAAAGAAGATAACGTTCTGCGCGTGGTACGCACGGGCGGAAATTTACCGGAAGATAGGGAATCTCTGTACTGGTTGAATATCAAAGCGATCCCTTCCTCAAAACACGTTGAGGGAGTAAATACGCTGCAAATTGCCATTAATACCCGCATTAAATTGCTGTATCGCCCGTCCGCGGTAAAAGGCCGACCAGAAGATGTGGCGGATAAGCTTGAATGGCATCGCGAAGGTAACGACCTGGTGGTGAATAACCCTACGCCTTTCTATATGAATTTCCAGACCGTCACGCTTAACGGTCAGAAAGTCACAAAAGCGACCTGGGCTGTTCCGAAATCAGAAACACATTTTGCCATACCGGGTAATGTCGGGGGCTCAAACGTGACGTATTCCATTATTAATGATTACGGCAGCATCAGCCATTCCTGGTCGAAATCCGTTCATTAATTGTTCCGGTAATAAAATAATCATGTACAGCCACAAAAAGCCGTTCACCTGCCGAATGTCTTCATTGCTGGTCATTCTCTGTGGCCTGGCAATAGCCATCTTTGCGCAGCAGGTTATGGCTGATGATTATTTTAACCCCGCCCTGCTGGATATTGATAATCCCCAGCAGGGTAAAACCGATCTGTCCGTCTATGAAAAAGGTCCCGGCCAGGCACCGGGGAAATATGAGGTCGCGGTGTTTATCAATAATAATAAAATTGATACCCGCAACGTGACCTTTACGCTTGAGAAAGATTCGCAGGGCAACGACACGTTACAACCTTGCTTTAGCATGGGTGAATTAAAAAGCCTCGGTATCAAGACCCAAAAGTTTCCTCAGCTAATGGCCAAAGGCCAGTGTGCCGATCTAGGTGTCATCCCTGCTTCATCTGCAATCTTTCACGTTCGCAACCAGCAGCTGCTGCTAAGCATTCCGCAAAAGGCGCTCGGACAGGTGCCACGCGGTTACATCGACCCGAAAGAGTTTGACGAAGGGATCAACGCGGGCCTGCTTAATTACAGCGTCAACGCCAGCCAGAGCCATGCGCGCCAGCAGGGTGAAGAGGATAGCAGTAGCCAGTACGTGAACCTGCGTCCGGGTTTAAACGTTGGCGCATGGCGCCTTCGCAACTATTCCACCTGGAATCGCAGCACCACAGGCAATGAGGAGGAACAGAAATTCACCTCCGTATATACCTATGCGCAACGCGATATTGTGGCGATGAAAAGCGATATCACCGTTGGCCAGAGCTCATCACCTGCTGATGTTTTTGACAGTGTCCCTTACACCGGCGTGGAGCTGAAATCCGATAACGACATGCTTCCCGACAGCGAAAAAGGCTATGCGCCTATTATTCGTGGCACCGCCCACAGCAACGCGCTGGTGATGGTGCGCCAGAACGGGTACGTGATTTATCAGAACACGGTCGCGCCGGGGGCCTTCGAAATTAACGATCTCTACCCCACCGGCAGCAGCGGCGACCTCCAGGTCACGGTGAAAGAAACTGACGGCAGCGAAAGCCATTTCGTGGTGCCGTTTGCCTCCGTTCCGGTATTGCAGCGTGAAAAAAACCTGCGCTACAGCGTAACTGCCGGGCGTTATCGTTCTTATGACAAAGATGTTGAAAAGACCCCGTTTGCTCAGGGGAGCGCCATCTATGGTTTACCCCACGGCTTCACGGCCTACGGCGGCGTACAGCAGAGCAGTCATTATCAGTCGCAGGCGATAGGCGGCGGGAAAAACATGGGTGATTTAGGGGCGTTCTCCATTGACGTGACTCGCGCCAGAGCCCTGCTGAAAAAACAGCAGTCCAGCACAGGCAAATCGTGGCGCGTACGCTACAGCAAAGATTTCGCCGGTTCAGGCACCAACTTTTCGCTTGCGGGCTATCGCTACAACAGCAAGGGGTTTTACACCCTGGACGACACCATGGAGTCGTATACCCGCGCCGACAACTGGTCTGCGCCACAGCAGCGCCGCGCCCGTACCGAAGCCACCATCGACCAGACGCTACCAGAAGGCTGGGGATCGGTCACGCTGAGCATGGTGAAGGAAACCTACTGGAGCCAGAATCAGGACATGACCTCCATGAGCGTCAGCTACAACAACAGCTGGCACGGCGTTAGCTACAGCCTTAGCTACAGCATGAATAAAAACACTCACGACAGCGATCTGGACGGTAATGCGGTGACGAACGACAACCAGTTCTCGCTGAGCGTTTCGGTTCCGCTGGATCGCTGGATGCATAACACCTGGGCCACGTACAACCTGAACAACACGAAAGATGGCACCACGCAGAACATCGGCCTGAACGGTACGGCCCTGAAAGAAGACAACCTGAACTGGAATCTCCAGGAGGGGCTGAGCAGCACCGGCAGCGGTAACTCCACCAGCGTTAACGCCGACTACAAAGCGACATACGGTGAAGTGAGCGGTGGCGTCAGTCAGGATAAATATCAGCAAACACTGAACGTCGGCTTGCAGGGAGGCGTGATTGCCCATGCAAACGGCATCACGCTAAGCCAGCCGCTCGGTGAGACCATTGCGCTCGTGAAAGCCCCGGGTACGCACGGCACGCATATCACTAACCAGACCGGCGTTGAAACCGACTTCCGCGGCTACACCATCGTACCGTTCGTCACCGCGTATCGCCACAACACTATTGCGCTGGATACGGAAACGCTGCCGGAGGACGCCGACGTCACCCATGCGGCACAAATTGTGACGCCAACCCGCGGAGCCATTGTGCGCGCCAGCTTCACGACGCGCGTGGGCAATCGCGTCCTGATGACGCTCACGCAAAACGGTAAACCACTGCCGTTCGGCGCAACGGTTACCACCGAGGACAAGGACAGCGAATTTATCGTCGGGAATGACGGCCAGACCTATCTCTCGGGTCTGCCACAGCAAGGGCATCTCCGCGTTTCCTGGGGACAGGAGGCAAACGAGCATTGCGTCGCTGACTATGTGCTCACGGATGAGAAAGCGAAAACCAGCATCATTAACGCTGCCGCGCGGTGTCACTGATCTCCCCTAAAGGCAAAACATTATGCAAATGATTAAACAGTGCTTTTTCTTACTGATTCTGGGAACCGCTGCGTTATTCATGCCGCATGCGAAGGCGACCTGCACCACGCCGGATCTCCCCAAAATGATCAACGTGGCATCCATTTCTGTCCCGACGACGCTGGCAGTTGGCGCAACTATCCCGGGTACAGAGCAGAGCGTTCATGTTGCCGGGCATTGCGATCAGAGTACCGACAGCGGCCTGGAGATTGTCTCCTGCTACTACGGCACCGGAGCGGAAATGCCAGGGCTCAGGGGGGTATACGAATCCGGCGTGCCGGGGATTGGCGTAGCATTGATGAATGATCACGGGCAGCGAATTAGCGGCGCTGGCGGCGTGCAGTGCGATTCACGTGGAACGCCTGTCGGCTACGTCTCTACCGATGGAACACAGACTTTTAGCTTTGAAATAACGCTTGAGCTGGTTAAAACGAGTGACACCGTGACATCCGGTACGCTGGTGCAGTCTCAAACCGAATTCGGCATTGGCGTTTTCGGCCATGAAGGGATCGGCAACCCTAACCACATCGCCTATGCAGGTAATGTTATTCTTCATCAGGTCACCTGCTCCGTTTTACCGAAAAATCTCACCGTTAATTTGGGCGATTTTCCCGTCAGTGATTTCATCAGCGTAGGTTTTTTATCCAGCCCTGCTCAAAAATTTAATATCACCGTCAACTGTGACACAACCGTACAGCCTGAGCTAAAAATCACCAGCGCGAATGGATATGACACAGCATTTGAGGGGGTGATCAAACTCACGCAGCAGACCGGCATGGCTACAGGCGTCGGAGTAAGAATGCTATTTGATGACCATCTCGCCACCTTCGGTACCTATGTAAGTACCCAAAATCAGGCCGTAGCCAACGAAACGCTGGTGATCCCGTTTGAGGTTCGCTACGAGCAGGTCAGCAATGTAGTCACCCCCGGGCCAGCCAATACTGTGGCAACCATCACCCTCGCTTATAAGTGAACGTCATGAAAAAAACCGCATTGATTCTCGCGCTGGGGCTGATCGCCCAGGCCCACGCCGATGATATACAGATCCAGATGACGGGTAACATTTACGCCAACACGTGCGTCATTGACAGTGCCAGCCGCAACCTGACGGTGGACTTAGGCCAGGCGGCATCGGGTAGTTTTAAAGACGTGGGCGATACCGGCGAGTGGAAGGACTTTTCCCTTTCGGTGTCGCACTGCCCGGCCACGCTGGCGCTTGCCACCGCCTTTTTCTACGGTCAGGCCGACAGCACCCATCCCACCAAATTTGCCAATCTCGGTAGCGCAAAGGGGCTGGCACTGGAGCTGGCAGATCGTCAGGACAAGATACTGATTGCCCCGCAGGCCGCCTTTAACGCTGCCATAAACCCGTCAGACCACACGGCCACGTTCCCGCTGGCCGCACGCTATTACGCCACCTCGATGCCCATCTCTGCCGGCACGTTCAGCAGCGTGATCCAGGTGACCTTCACTTACCAGTAGGACCGCGCCCCTTAGCACGGAAGCTTTTTCGACGCCCGGCAGCCAGTTTTGTCGGGCGTTTTTTTACTTCCGGCACGTCCGGCTGCTCAATCGGGAAGATCGGCAGCGCATTCAGCAGCCGCTGGCCGTAGTTTTTGGTGAGCAGTCGTTTGTCATAAATCACCACCTCGCCCCAGCAGCCGTGGCTACGGATCAAGCGCCCGACCTGCTGAATCAGGTTAAACGACGCTGCAGGCAGGCTTTGCACTTCAAACGGATAACGGTTAAGGCTTTTCAGCCATTCGCCTTCGGTGATCACCACCGGGCTGTCGATGGGCGGGAAGGCGATTTTATGGATATGCACCTGCGTCAGGTAGTCGCCTTTCAAATCAAGCCCTTCCGCAAAGGACTGTAACCCCACCAGCACGCTGCGCTCGCCGTTATCAATGCGTTTACGGTGGGTTTCCACCAGCCGATAGCGCGGCTGATCGCCCTGCACCAGCAGGAGTAAGCGCAGATCGGTGACGTGCTCCAGGAAGCGTTGCATCGCCCGACCGCTGGCAAACAGCACCAGCATACCGGGGTATTTTTTACTCTCAACCTGCTCGCGGAAGTAGGCCGCCATTTCCGCAATATGCTGCTCTTCGTTATCGATAAGCGGCTCATAATTCATGCGCGGAATAACCAGCTTTCCCTGCTCACAGTGGTTGAACGGCGAGTCCAGGGCCACAAAGCGGTCGCCCGCTTTCTCTTTCAGGCCGCTCATCTCCTGCAACCTTGAGAAGCTGTTCAGGGAACGCAGAGTCGCTGACGTCACTACCACGTGCGGAACGCTGCGCCAGATCAGCTTTTCCAGCTGATCGGCCACGCGGATGCCCACGCAGTGGAAGAAGAGATGTCCCTGCCCGTCTCGTACTTCGCGGGTGGCCCACTTAGTCACCGGCGCGCCGGACGCCTGCGCCATCGAAGCCAGCCGCCAGAGTTTGCTCTGCGCTTCAAACATCCCCAGCGCGCGATTCATTTGCAGCAGAATGCGGTGCAAACGCACCACGTCGTGGGTACCGGTTTTCTCGCTGAGATCGTTTAAGAACATCTCCGCCAGCCCGCGCAGCTTTTCCAGGTGCTTCGCCAGCTGCTGGCAAATCTCCATCACTTCCTGCGGCAACTCACCCATCGCAAAGCGGTGTTCCGCCTCCTGGGTGGCGGGGAGATACAGGTTAAGAATATTATTCAGCGAGGCGATGAGGCTGTACACCTCTTCACAGTGCTCGCTCAACCGCTCCGGAACCGCCAGCGGCGGCGTGGTTTTCGGACGGAACTGCTCCATGCAGGTTGCCACCAGTTTGCAGAACAGATCCAGTTGCAGGCGAAACCACGGGGCGGTAATTTCCGCGCTCATCTCCAGCGCATCTCGCGCCACGTCGGGCAGATGATGGCCTTCATCGAGCACCAGCAGCAGGTTTTTGGGCTCCGGCAGGACCGCTTCACTCTCCAGTGCAGCCATGACCAGCGCGTGGTTGGCGACAACCACCTCCGCTTCCTGAATCTCACGCCGGGCGACAAAGAACGGGCACTCGCGATAGTAGTGACAGTTACGGTTCAGGCAGCTTGCTTTATCGGTGCTGAGCCTGCGCCACAGGTCGTCGCCGATCGCCTGGTTGGTGTGATCCCGCAGGCCGTCCCACTTGTAGCCGTCGAGATCGGCCTTCAGCTTTGCGCACTGCTCCTGCTCCGCCTTGTTGTTTGGCGTCAGCTCGTCATCAAGAAACGCGAGCAGATCCTGTTGGGAGGGTTCACTGCTGGCCAGTGCCGCCAGATTGCGCGGACAGACGTAGCGCCCGCGACCAAAGGCGGCGGTAAACCGTAAATCGGGGATAATTTTGCGCAGCAGCGGCAAATCTTTGCTGAAGATCTGATCCTGCAAGGCCACGTTAGCGGTACTGACCACCAGCGTTTTATCTTCTTCCCGCGCGATGGCAATGCCGGGAATAAGATACGACAGGGTTTTCCCGACGCCGGTCGGGGCTTCAATCGCCAGATGTCGCCCGTCGTCCCCGGCGAGCGTTTTTGCCACGTCGGCAATCATCTGCCGCTGCGGGGCTCGGGGAATAAAATCGGGGATCTGCTGTTGTAGCGCCTTATACCATGCGCCAATTTGCGCCTTGAGCGCAGCGGTTAAAGCCATCGGAAACCTGAAATACTGTATAAACAGCCACTATTGTGGCACTTTCTCTCCGCTGCCGCAAAAAGAAAAGCCCGGCTTTACGACCGGGCTTCCAGATTACTGCGGGTTAGCAGGCTTACGCGGGCGGCGTCGGCGCTGCCCCTCGCCTGCCGGTTTCCCTTCGCCGCTACGCCATGGGTTTTCACCGGCCGGTTTGCTGTCGTTATTACGACGCGGCGGTTTGCCCGAAGGTTTCGGCGCGCCGCCTTCGGCACGACGCGGCTGCTGACCGCGACCACCGCCGCCCTGACCGCGCCCGCCACCCTGACGACCGTTCTGAATTGGCTCGGCTTTGATTGACGGGTCAACTTCATAGCCCGGGGTTTCAATGCGCGGGATCTCTTTCTTCAGCAAGCGTTCGATGTCGCGCAGCAGCTTGTGCTCATCCACGCAAACCAGAGAGAGCGCTTCCCCGGTTGCCGCCGCGCGTCCGGTACGGCCGATACGGTGAACGTAATCTTCCGGCACGTTTGGCAGCTCGTAGTTCACCACGTGCGGCAGCTCTTCGATATCCAGACCGCGTGCGGCGATGTCGGTTGCCACCAGCACGCGTATGTCGCCGGACTTGAAGTCTGCCAGCGCGCGGGTACGCGCGCCCTGGCTCTTGTTGCCGTGAATGGCCGCGCTGCGGATGCCATCTTTATTCAGCTGTTCCGCCAGGTGATTGGCGCCGTGCTTAGTGCGGGTAAACACCAGCACCTGCTGCCAGTTGCCCTGGCCGATCATCTGGGAGAGCAGTTCCCGCTTGCGCTTCTTATCTACAAAGTGCACGTGCTGCGTCACCTGCTCGGAGGCGGTGTTGCGGCGCGCGACTTCCACTTCCAGCGGGTTATGCAGCAGCTTTTCTGCCAGCGCCTTGATCTCGTCGGAGAAGGTCGCGGAGAAGAGCAGGTTCTGACGACGCGTCGGCAGCTTCGCCAGCACGCGACGAATGTCGTGGATGAAGCCCATGTCGAGCATACGGTCGGCTTCGTCCAGCACCAGAATTTCGATGTTATCGAGCTTCACCGCGTTCTGGTGTTCGAGATCCAGCAGACGCCCCGGGGTTGCCACCAGCACGTCGACGCCGCCGCGCAGCTTCATCATCTGCGGGTTAATGCTTACCCCGCCGAAAACTACCAGCGAACGAATGTTGAGATAGCGGCTGTATTCACGCACGTTCTCACCAATCTGGGCCGCCAGCTCGCGGGTTGGGGTGAGGATCAGCGCACGCACCGGACGACGGCCTTTGGCGTGTGGCTGGTTTTTTACCAGCAGCTCCAGCAGCGGCAGGGTAAAGCCCGCGGTCTTACCAGTACCGGTCTGCGCGCTTGCCATCAGGTCACGGCCCTGCAAAACGGCCGGGATAGCCTGCTGCTGAATAGGGGTTGGCTCAACGTAGCCCTGCTCTGCGATGGCGCGCAGAATTTCCGGGTTCAGACCAAGGGAATCAAAAGACATAAAAACTCCGAACCGCCCCGACCATCACAGGTGTAGTTTTCAGGGAGATATAACGAATAGAAGGACAAAAACCACAATGTCGCGAAGGAGCGGAGTGTAGCAGCTTTTGTGACGTGGCGCATAAAATATCCCCGGCGATGACTCGACGTTTGCGCAAATCAGGCATAATCTTAATCAATCGATTGATTAATTTTTAATGCTGCTATGAATATAACCCCAACGACAACCAAAGGCGAACAGGCGAAAAGTCAGCTTATCGCCGCCGCGCTGGCGCAGTTTGGCGAGTATGGTCTGCATGCCACCACGCGGGATATCGCCGCGCAGGCCGGGCAGAATATTGCGGCCATTACCTACTATTTTGGCTCAAAAGAGGATTTATACCTCGCCTGCGCCCAGTGGATCGCGGATTTTATCGGCACCAGCTTTCGCCCACACGTGGAAGAAGCGACCGCGCTGTTCAGCCAGCCAGAGCCGGACCGGGTTGCCATCCGCCAGCTGATCCTTAACGCCTGTCACAACATGATCCGCCTGCTGACGCACGACGATACGCTGAACCTGAGCAAATTTATCTCCCGCGAGCAGCTCTCCCCCACTGCCGCGTACCAGCTGGTGCACGATCAGGTGATCGCCCCGATGCATAGCCATCTGACCCGGCTGATCGCCGCCTATACCGGACGGGACGCCAGCGATACGGACACCATTTTGCATACCCACGCCCTGCTGGGCGAAGTGCTCGCCTTCCGTCTGGGGCGTGAGACCATCCTGTTACGTACGGGCTGGACACAATTCGATGAGGATAAAGCCGCGCAAATTAGCCAGGTCATTACCTGTCACGTTGATCTGATCCTGCAAGGCTTAACGCAAAGGAGCCAGAAGTCATGAAAAAACCTGTCGCCATTATTCTGGTGGTTGTTGTCTTGCTTGCTGCGGGAACAGGCGGCTGGCTGTGGTATCAGAGCCAGCAGGATCGTGGCCTGACGCTGTACGGCAACGTGGATATCCGCACCGTGAACATGAGCTTCCGCGTCGGCGGACGGCTGGCCTCGCTGAGCGTTGACGAAGGCGATGCCATCAAAACCGGGCAGACGCTGGGGATGCTGGACAAAGCCCCGTTTGAAAACGCGTTGATGCAGGCAAAAGCGGGCGTCGCCGTCGCACAGGCGCAGTACGACCTGATGCTGGCGGGCTATCGTGATGAAGAGATCGCCCAGGCGGCCGCTGCAGTTAAGCAGGCAAAAGCCGCCTATGACTATGCGCAGAATTTCTATAACCGTCAGCAAGGCTTATGGAAAAGCCGCACTATTTCCGCCAACGACCTGGAAAACGCGCGCTCATCCCGCGACCAGGCGCAGGCGACGCTGAAATCTGCCCAGGATAAGTTAAGCCAGTACCGCACCGGTAACCGCGCGCAGGACATTGCCCAGGCGAAGGCCAGCCTTGAGCAGGCGCAGGCGCAGTTAGCCCAGGCGGAGCTGGATCTGCACGATACCACCTTAATCGCCCCGTCTGACGGTACGCTGATGACCCGCGCTGTGGAGCCGGGCAGCATGCTCAGCGCGGGCAGCACCGTGTTAACGCTCTCCTTAACCCGTCCGGTGTGGGTGCGCGCTTACATTGATGAGCCGAATCTTGGCCAGATGCAGCCGGGCCGCGAACTGCTGCTCTACACCGATGGTCGCCCGGACAAGCCGTATCACGGCAAAGTGGGCTTCGTCTCCCCAACGGCCGAGTTCACGCCAAAAACCGTTGAAACCCCGGATCTGCGTACCGACCTGGTGTATCGCCTGCGCATCATCGTCACCGATGCGGACGACGCGCTGCGTCAGGGCATGCCTGTTACCGTGACCTTAAACGACGGGGAACAACATGAATGATGCGGTTATCCAGCTCAATAATCTGGTCAAACGCTTCCCGGGAATGGCTAAACCGGCGGTCGCGCCGCTGAACTGTACGATTCAGAAAGGCTATGTGACCGGGCTGGTGGGGCCGGACGGCGCGGGTAAAACCACGCTGATGCGGATGCTGGCGGGATTGCTGAAGCCGGATGAAGGCAGCGCCAGCGTGCTTGGCCTCGATCCCATCAAAGACGACGCGGCGCTCCACGGCATACTCGGCTATATGCCGCAGAAGTTTGGTCTGTATGAAGATCTGACGGTAATGGAAAACCTCAACCTGTATGCCGATCTGCGCAGCGTTACCGGCGAAACCCGGCAGAAAACCTTCGAGCGTCTGCTGGCGTTTACCTCCCTCGGCCCGTTCACCGATCGGCTGGCGGGCAAACTTTCCGGCGGGATGAAGCAGAAGCTGGGGCTGGCCTGCACGCTGGTGGGCGAACCGAAGGTGCTGTTGCTGGATGAACCCGGCGTCGGCGTGGACCCGATTTCCCGCCGCGAGCTGTGGCAGATGGTGCACGAGCTGGCGGGTGACGGCATGCTGATCCTCTGGAGTACCTCTTACCTTGATGAAGCAGAGCAGTGCCGTGACGTGCTGCTGATGAACGAAGGCGAACTGCTCTATCAGGGCGAGCCCACCGAGCTGACGCAAACCATGGCCGGGCGCAGTTTTCTGCTACACAGCGCGCAGGAATCCAACCGCAAGCTGCTGCAACGGGTGCTGAAGCTGCCCCAGGTGAGCGACGGGATGATTCAGGGCCGTTCGGTGCGCGTGATCCTCAAAAAAGAGGCCACCGCCGACGATATCCGGCGTGCGCAGGGGATGCCTGAAATCGACATGACAGAGACCGCGCCGCGCTTTGAAGATGCGTTTATCGATCTGCTGGGCGGGGCGGGAACCTCAGAATCACCGCTTGGCGCCATTCTGCACACGGTGGAAGGCACGCCGGGCGAAACGGTCATTGAAGCGAAATCGCTCACCAAAAAATTCGGCGATTTCGCTGCCACCGATAACGTCAATTTTGCCGTGAAGCGCGGCGAGATATTTGGCCTGCTCGGGCCGAACGGTGCAGGGAAATCCACCACCTTTAAAATGATGTGCGGCCTGCTGGTACCGACCTCCGGCAAAGCGCTGGTGCTGAACATGGATCTCAAAGTCAGCTCCGGCAAGGCGCGCCAGCATCTGGGCTATATGGCGCAGAAGTTTTCGCTCTACGGCAACCTGACGGTGGAGCAAAATCTGCGATTTTTCTCTGGCGTCTACGGCCTGCGGGGACGGGCGCAGAACGAGAAAATCGGCCGCATGTGCGACGCCTTTGGCCTGACCGATATCGCCTCACACGCTACCGACGCGCTGCCGCTTGGCTTCAAACAGCGGCTGGCGCTGGCCTGTTCGTTGATGCACGAGCCCGATATCCTCTTTCTTGATGAACCTACGTCAGGCGTGGACCCCCTCACCCGCCGTGAATTCTGGTTGCATATCAATAGCATGGTGGAAAAAGGCGTGACCTTGATGGTCACCACCCACTTTATGGACGAGGCAGAGTACTGCGACCGCATCGGGCTGGTCTATCGCGGCAAGCTGATTGCCCACGGCACGCCGGACGACCTGAAAGCGCAGGCCGCCGACGACGCACAGCCGGACCCAACCATGGAGCAGGCGTTTATCACCCTCATCCACGACTGGGATAAGGAGAATCCTCATGCGCAGTAACGCCCTCTCCTGGCGCCGGGTGCGCGCCCTGTGCGTCAAAGAGACGCGGCAGATTGTGCGTGACCCCAGCAGCTGGCTGATTGCGGTGGTGATCCCCCTGCTGCTGCTGTTTATTTTTGGCTACGGGATTAACCTCGATTCCAGCAAGCTGCGGGTCGGGATCCTGCTGGAGCAGCAGAGCGAAGAGGCGCTGGACTTCACCCACGCCATGACCGGCTCGCCCTACATCGATGCCACCATCAGCGACAACCGGCAGGAACTGATCCAGAAAATGCAGGCCGGTAAAATTCGCGGTCTGATCGTCATCCCGGTCGATTTCGCCGCCAACATGGCACGCCCGGGCGCCGATGCGCCAATTCAGGTGATCACCGACGGCAGCGAACCGAACACCGCCAACTTCGTGCAGGGCTATGCGGAGGGGATCTGGCAGCTCTGGCAGATGCAGCGCGCCGAAGACCGGGGGGAGAAGTTTGAACCGCTGATTGACGTGCAGACGCGCTACTGGTTTAACCCCGCCGCCATCAGCCAGCATTTTATTATCCCGGGTGCAGTCACTATCATCATGACGGTGATTGGCGCGATCCTCACCTCGCTGGTGATCGCCCGCGAATGGGAGCGCGGCACCATGGAGGCGCTGCTCTCCACCGAAGTGACGCGCGTCGAGCTTTTGCTCTGCAAGCTGATCCCTTACTACTTCCTCGGCATGCTGGCGATGCTGCTCTGTATGCTGGTCTCGGTATTTATTCTTGGCGTGCCGTACCGCGGTTCGCTGGTGGTGCTGTTCTTTATTACCAGCCTGTTTTTACTCAGCACGCTGGGAATGGGGCTGCTGATCTCCACCATCACCCGCAACCAGTTTAACGCCGCGCAGGTGGCGCTTAATGCCGCCTTCCTGCCGTCGATTATGCTCTCCGGCTTTATCTTCCAGATTGACAGTATGCCAGCGGTGATCCGTGCCGTGACCTACATCATTCCGGCACGCTACTTTGTGAGCACCCTGCAAAGCCTGTTTCTGGCGGGGAACATCCCGGTAGTGCTGATTATCAACACCCTGTTTTTGCTGGCGTCGGCGGTGATGTTTATCGGGCTGACGTGGATGAAAACGAAAAGAAGATTAGATTAGCCATCGGATTTTGTAGGTCGGGTAAGCGCAAGCGCCACCCGACAGGAGGACGACGCGATGTTTCACCGTTTATGGACATTGATCCGCAAAGAGCTGCAATCCTTGCTGCGCGAGCCGCAGACCCGCGCCATTCTGGTGCTGCCGGTGCTGCTTCAGGTTGTACTGTTTCCGTTTGCCGCCACGCTGGAGGTCACCAACGCTACCATCGCCATTTACAACGAAGACAATGGCAAGCATTCCGTCGAGCTGACGCAGCGTTTCGCCCGCGCCAAAGCCTTTACCCATGTCCTGCTGCTGCAAAGCCCGCAGGCGATCCAGCCCACCATCGACACGCAGAAAGCATTATTGCTGGTGCGCTTCCCGGCGGATTTCTCCCGCAATCTGGACACCTTCCAGACCGCGCCGATGCAGCTGATCCTCGACGGACGTAACTCCAACAGCGCCCAGATAGCGGCGAACTATTTGCAGCAGGTAGTGAAGGACTACCAGCAGGAGCTGATGGCGGGCAAACCCAAACCCAACAACAGCGAGCTGGTGGTGCGCAACTGGTACAACCCGAATCTGGACTACAAGTGGTTTGTGGTGCCGTCGTTAATCGCCATGATCACCACTATTGGCGTGATGATTGTCACCTCGCTGTCCGTGGCACGCGAACGTGAGCAAGGTACGCTGGATCAGCTGCTGGTCTCGCCGCTCGCCACCTGGCAGATATTTGTCGGCAAAGCGGTGCCAGCACTGATTGTCGCGACGTTCCAGGCCACCATCGTGCTGGGGGTGGGAATATGGGCGTACCAGATCCCGTTTGCCGGATCGCTGGCGCTGTTTTACTTCACGATGGTGATTTACGGCCTGTCGCTGGTGGGGTTTGGGCTGCTGATTTCCGCGCTCTGCTCAACGCAGCAGCAGGCGTTTATCGGGGTGTTTGTCTTTATGATGCCGGCGATTTTGCTTTCAGGGTACGTGTCGCCAGTGGAGAACATGCCGGTGTGGTTACAGGATCTGACATGGATAAACCCGATTCGTCACTTCACGGATATCACCAAGCAAATCTATCTGAAGGATGCGAGTCTGGATATTGTGTGGGGAAGTTTGTGGCCGCTACTGGTCATCGCGGCCACAACGGGCTCAGTGGCCTATGCGATGTTTAGACGAAACATCGCGTAGCTTTTTCTCTTTGGTGAGCAACGACACCACCGCAGGCCCTGCGAGGATAGCCAGACCCGCCAGGGCCAGCAGCAGGTTGTTTTGCAGCACGCGTGACAACAGCCACAGGACGATCATTGCCGCACCAAAATACCAGGTGGTGGTGAGCTCTTCGAGCACATCACCCACTTCACGCCAGCGCGCGTCGTGGTGACGCTGTAAAAACAGCATCGACAGCACGGTCACGCCGTAAACCACGCATAACCCTAAGCCGACACGCACCAGCGTGCCGCTCATCCAGCCCATCACCAGTACGGCCACGACCAGTAAATGCAACATTATCTGCCAGCAACTCAAACCGGTTGCGACACGAACGCGTTGTTGCCACTTCATGGCTTCTCTCCTGAAGGATTTTTCTCTGCTAATTCAGACTACCGCACTTTACGGAAAATTCCGTAACGCCGCATCTTTTTGTGACGCCTACTACACTTTATTTTCATCGGGATAGTCACCCAGGAAGGTGTTTATGAGCAAAAGAACGCAGCATTTCTCGCTTAAGGTGCTGACGATAAATATTCATAAGGGCTTCACAGCATTTAACCGCCGCTTCATTTTACCGGAGCTGCGCGACGCGGTACGCACCGTCAGCGCCGATATTGTCTGCCTCCAGGAGGTCATGGGCGCGCACGAAGTGCACCCGATGCATTTCGAAAACTGGCCCGACACGCCCCATTACGAGTTTCTGGCGGATACCATGTGGAGCGATTACGCCTACGGGCGCAATGCGGTCTACCCGGAGGGGCATCACGGTAACGCAGTGCTGTCGCGTTTTCCTATCGAGCATTATGAGAACCGGGACGTCTCCGTTGGCGAGAGTGAAAAACGCGGGTTGTTATACTGCCGCATCACGCCACCGGCGCTCGATTTTCCCATTCATGTGGGCTGCGTTCATCTTGGCCTGCGTGAGGCCCACCGTCAGGCTCAGCTACAGATGCTGGCAGACTGGACCAATGCGCTGCCGGAGGGCGAGCCCGTGGTAGTGGCCGGTGATTTTAACGACTGGCGACAGCGGGCCAACCATCCTCTGAAGGTGAATGCGGGGCTGGAGGAGATTTTTACCCGCTCACGCGGTCGTCCCGCGCGGACGTTTCCGGTGCGCTTCCCCCTGCTGCGCCTTGACCGCATCTACGTAAAAAATGCCCACGCCAGCAGCCCGACGGCGCTGGCTTTACTCAACTGGCGACATCTCTCCGACCATGCCCCACTCAGCGCGGAGATCCACTTATGAAATGCACATGGCAGGAAGGTAACCGTATTACGCTGCTGGAAAATGGCGATAACTTTTATCCGGCAGTCTTTGAGGCGATTAGCCACGCACAGCAGAAAGTCTTTCTGGAAACGTTTATCTGGTTTGAAGACGACGTGGGCAGGCAGTTGCACAGCGCGCTGCTGCAAGCCGCTCGTCGCGGTATAAAAATCGAGGTCCTGCTCGACGGATATGGTTCGCCGGATCTCAGCGACGAATTTGTTAACGAGCTCACCGCCGCAGGGGTGGTATTCCGCTATTACGATCCCGGCCCGCGTCTGTTCGGGATGCGCACCAACCTGTTCCGCCGAATGCACCGCAAAATTGTGGTGGTGGACGAAACGGTGGCCTTCGTTGGCGGCATTAACTACTCCGCCGAGCATATGTCGGATTATGGTCCCGAAGCGAAACAGGACTACGCGATCCGCATTGAGGGACCGGTGGTACAGGACATCCAGCTGTTCGTGCTGGAAAACTTACCCGGCAAAGAGGCCGCACGCCGCTGGTGGCGACGCCGCCATCGCCCGGAAGAGAACCGCAAGCCCGGCGAGGCGCAGGCGCTGTTCGTCTGGCGGGATAACGAGGAGCACCGGGACGATATCGAACGTCACTACCTGAAGATGCTGGCGAACGCGAAGCGCGAGGTGATTATCGCCAACGCCTATTTCTTCCCCGGTTACCGGATTTTGCACGCCATGCGCAACGCGGCCCGACGCGGCGTAAGCGTGAAGCTCATCGTCCAGGGTGAGCCCGATATGCCGATTGTGAAGGTGGGCGCGCGTCTGCTCTATCGCTATCTGGTCAAAAGCGGCGTGCAGATCTATGAATATCGCCGCCGCCCGCTGCACGGCAAAGTGGCCGTGATGGATGACCACTGGGCGACCGTTGGCTCAAGCAACCTCGATCCGCTGAGCTTATCGCTCAATCTGGAAGCGAACCTGATCATCCACGATCGCCAGTTTAATCAGACCCTGCGCGATAACCTTCAGGGTCTGATCAATAAAGACTGCGTGCGTGTGGATGAGTCCATGGTGCCGAAACGCAGCTGGTGGAACGTTGGCATCGGTGTGGTGGTGTTCCACTTCCTGCGCCACTTCCCGGCCATGGTGGGCTGGCTGCCCGCGCATACGCCGAAACTGGCGCTGGTGGATCCGCCAGTGCAACCCGAAATGGAAACCCAGGACCGCGTAGAGGCGGAAGATGGAGGGAAAACCTGATGTCGAAATCTCATCCTCGCTGGCGGCTGGCGAAAAAAATCTTGACCTGGCTGTTCTTCATTGCCGTCGCGGTCCTGCTGGTGGTGTATGCCCAGAAGGTGGACTGGGAAGAGGTGTGGAAGGTTATTCGCAACTACAACCGGACAGTCCTGCTCGGGGCGGTTGGCCTGGTGATTGTGAGCTACCTGATGTACGGCTGCTATGACCTGTTGGGACGCGCCTACTGCGGGCATAAGCTTGCCAAACGGCAGGTTATGCTGGTGTCATTCATCTGCTACGCCTTTAACCTGACGCTGAGCACCTGGGTTGGCGGGATTGGCATGCGCTATCGCCTGTACTCCCGCCTTGGCTTACCGGGCGGCACCATCACGCGTATTTTCTCGCTGAGTATCACCACCAACTGGCTGGGGTATATCCTGCTCGGCGGGGTGATCTTCACCATTGGCGTGGTGCAGCTGCCTGCGCACTGGTACATCGATGAGGCCACCCTGCGCATTCTGGGCATCGTACTGCTGCTGATCATCGCCGCCTACCTGTGGGCCTGCGCCTTTGCCAAACGTCGTCATATGACCATTAAAGGGCAGAAGCTGGTGCTGCCGTCATGGAAGTTTGCCGTCCTGCAAATGGTGGTTTCCAGCGCCAACTGGATGGCGATGGGGGCCATTATCTGGCTGCTGATTGGCGAAGATGTGAATTACTTCTTCGTGCTGGGCGTGCTGCTGGTAAGCAGTATTGCCGGGGTGATTGTGCATATACCGGCGGGGATCGGCGTACTGGAAGCGGTGTTTATCGCGCTGCTTGCAGGGGAGCATGTGTCTCACGGGACGATTATCGCTGCCCTGCTCGCGTACCGCATGATCTACTACTTCCTGCCGCTGGCGCTGGCAACGATCTGTTATCTGGTGCTGGAGAGTCGGGCGAAGAAGCTGCGCGCCAAAAACGAGAAGGCGATGGCAAAATAAAAGCAAAACGGCAACTTCGTTGCCGTTTTTAGGGTTTGTTCCCTCTCCCTGTGGGCTGAGGGATCCCCAGTAATTTTTTTATGCAGAAGCAATAAAGTTGCTTTCTAAATGACTGAGGGCTGTCAGCGATGCCCTGGTCCGGCTGTAAATCGCTGAGGCGTTTGCCTTCCGGCCGGGGCGAGGCGCAGGGATGCGCCGAGAGGGCGGCTTTACAGGGACGTTGCCTCCGCCCGTACCCGATAAGCCGGAAGGAATAAGCCGAGGGCACCGCGAAGCGGCGATTTACCGCCGGGAGCCCGGGTCGCCAGGGTGGTGGCGACTGAGCCACCCTGGCACGTTCACCGGTCATGTCGTTACAGAGTAGCAAGGAACATAAAGTGAACGGAATGACCACCACCGCCGTATGTTCCCCTCACCCTAACTCTCTCCCCGGAGGGGCGAGGGGATTGCTCAGTGCTCGCATTAATTTGTGGGGAACCCTCAGCCCTGTGGGAGAGGGTCAGGGTGAGGGCATCAGACAGCGCCACCCTCACTAGCGACGGTTGCCGAAGATACGCAGCAGCATCAGGAACAGGTTGATGAAGTCCAGATACAGCGTCAGCGCGCCCAGAATCGAGTATTTGCGCAGGTTTGAACTGTCGCGAACATCAATTTGTTCACCGATGTTTTTCAGCTTCTGGGTGTCGTAGGCGGTTAAGCCCACGAAGATCACCACCCCGATATAGGTCACCGCCCACATCAGCGCGTCACTCTTCAACCACAGGTTCACCAGCGACGCCAGCACAATCCCTATCAGCCCCATAAACAGCATGTTGCCGAAGCCGCTCAGGTCACGTTTGGTGGTGTAACCGTACAGGCTCATCACACCGAACATCCCGCCGGTCACCACAAAGGTGCTGGCGATGGAGGAGTAGGTGTAAACGATGAAAATACTGGAGAGCGTCAGCCCGGTCAGCGCCGAATAGAGCATAAACAGCGTGGTCGCCATGCCCGCGCTGAGCTTGTGCACCAGCCCGGAGAGCACGAATACCAGCGCCAGTTGCGCAA
Organism: Enterobacter hormaechei subsp. hoffmannii; assembly: GCF_001729745.1. Lineage (GTDB taxonomy): Bacteria > Pseudomonadota > Gammaproteobacteria > Enterobacterales > Enterobacteriaceae > Enterobacter > Enterobacter intestinihominis. The sequence goes on along the minus strand of NZ_CP017186.1, from coordinate 1,379,367 downwards.
TAATCAGCCCAAAGAAGGTGATTTTGCTGGAGAAGATAAACATCATCAGTTCAGGCGTGTTTGCCGCATACCACGCGATAAACGCGGTAAGCAGCAGGCCAACCGTCATCCAGCCATATACCTGAGCCATGTAGGTTTGCAGCCCGCTACGGGTCTGCTGAACTATCGAATCGGAACGCGGAAATCGGTCCATGATTCACTCCTGATTAAGTAAACACACACGTTAAGACTAACACATCCACGTAAACCTGTTACCAGCGGCTGGCAGCCTGTTTGTCGCTGTCCCGCGATTCCACCCAGCGCTCACCTTCCGGCGTCGCTTCACGCTTCCAGAACGGCGCTTTAGTTTTGAGGTAATCCATGATGAACTCCCCCGCCGCAAAAGCACTCCCGCGATGGGCGCTGGTGACGCCGACAAACACAATTTCTTCGCCGGGCCACATTTCGCCGATGCGATGGATAACCGTAACGCGCCCCAGCGGCCAGCGGCCTCGCGCCTCTTCGACAATGGCCGCCAGCGATTTTTCGGTCATTCCCGGATAGTGCTCCAGCGTCAGCGCTTTTACGCTGTCGCCGAGATTATGATTACGCACTTTCCCGGTAAAGGTCACGACCGCGCCGTCTTCGTCGCGCCCGGCCAGCCAGTCATATTCCGTGCCCACGTTAAAACGCTCATGGCCAACCAGAATTCGGGTTTCCGTCATCTCAACCCCCTGTGACCGGCGGGAAGAAGGCCACTTCATCCCCATCAGCCAGCGGGTGGGTCAACTCCACCAGCGTCTGATTCACGGCGGCCAACAGTTTGCCTTCATCCAGCGCCAGCGCCCAGCGGTCGCTTTGCGCCGCCAGATGCGCACGCAGGGCGGCGACGTTTTCGAAAGAGCCGTCCAGCGTCAGGCTGTCGGTATTAACCAGCTCACGGACCTGGGCAAAAAAGAGCACCTTAATCATGGATTTCCACCTTAAAATCACCGGATTTGCCGCCGCTTTTTGCCAGCAGACGCACCGGGCCAATCACCATATCTTTCTGCACCGCTTTGCACATGTCGTAGATGGTCAGCGCCGCCACGGAGGCTGCCGTCAACGCCTCCATCTCCACGCCGGTTTTCCCGGTTAAGCGGCACAGGGACTCGATACGTACGCGGTTATGCTCCGGCTGCGCCTGCAAATTTACCTCCACTTTGCTAAGCATCAGCGGATGGCAGAGCGGGATGAGGTCCCAGGTGCGTTTAGCGGCCTGAATACCGGCGATGCGGGCGGTGGCAAACACATCACCCTTGTGATGGCTACCGTCGATAATCATCGCCAGCGTCTCCGGCAGCATGGTGACGAACGCTTCAGCACGCGCCTCGCGCACCGTTTCGGCTTTGGCGGAGACATCCACCATATGCGCTTCGCCAGCGGCGTTTATGTGGGTCAGTTGTGACATAGCTTATTTCTTTAAATGGGGATGGAAATTACACGGACGGGTACGGACATCCAGCTGCGGGGCAATAATGTTTTCCCACGCGGTGCGGCAGGCTTTGGTCGAGCCCGGCATGGCGAAGATCAGCGTCTTGTTCGCTACCCCCGCGACGGCACGGGACTGGAGCGTAGAGGTGCCAATCTCTTCAAATGAGAGCATGCGGAACACTTCGCCGAAGCCTTCTACTTCGCGATCGAACAGCGGAAGCAGCGCTTCCGGCGCCTGGTCGCCTGCGGTAAAGCCGGTGCCGCCAGTGATCAGTACAACCTGGACGTCATCACTCGCAATCCACTGTGAAACCTGAGCGCGAATGGCGTAACGGTTCTCTTTGACGATCGCTTTATCAACAATCTGGTGCCCGGCTTCGTGTGCCGCCTCGCGCAGCCAGTGGCCGGAGGTATCATCCTCTTCACCACGACGTTCGGAAACGGTAAGAATAGCAATGCGTGTCGGGATAAATTCCGCGCTTACCTGACTCATCTTCTGGTTCCTTCTAAAGCCTGATTACCCGCCGATATAGGACAGGTTCTGAGTAATGCCGGTATTGCCCTGATGCAGGAAATGGGTCTGCTTTTTGTGCGTCAGCGCCTCGGAAATGCGTGCTTCAAGCACGTCCTGTTGGGCGTCGTCTTCCAGCAAATCGCGCAGATCGACGCCGCCATCCCCGAACAGGCAGAGGTGCAGCTTGCCAACAGAGGAGACGCGCAGGCGGTTGCAGCTGGCACAGAAATCTTTTTCATAGGGCATGATCAGGCCGATTTCGCCTTCATAATCCGGATGACAAAAGACCTGCGCCGGGCCATCGCTGCGCTGGCGGATCTGGTGGATCCAGCCGCGTTTCAGCAGTTCGTCACGCAGGACCATGCCGGAGATGTGATGGCGACGGAACAGCTCGCTGCCCTCCCCGGTCTCCATCAGCTCAATAAAACGCAGTTGAATGCGGCGCGGTTTGATCCACGCCAGAAAGGTGTCCAGCTGATGGTGGTTCACATCACGCATCAACACGGTATTGACTTTGACCTTGTCGAAACCGGCGGTGAACGCGGCATCGATGCCGTCCATTACCTGCTGGAACTTATCCTGGCCGGTAATGGCGTGGAACTGACGGGCGTCCAGGCTATCGACGCTGACGTTGATCGCCGTCAGCCCCGCATCGCGCCAGTTCGCCACGTCACGCGCCATGCGGTAACCGTTGGTGGTCACCGCGATCTGGCGGATACGTTCGTTTTCACGCACGGCGGCAATGATGTCAGGGAAATCACGGCGCAGGGAGGGCTCTCCCCCGGTAAGACGCACTTTTTCCGTACCGAGTTCAGAGAACGCGCGCGTGACGCGGCGTACTTCTTCCACGGAGAGAAAGCCATTATTGGTGACGCTGCCCGGCTTGTAGCCATCGGGCAGGCAGTAGGTGCAACGGAAGTTACACACGTCGGTAATCGACAAACGTAAGTAGAAAAACTTACGCGCGAAAGCATCAGTAAGTTGTGAAGCCATGTACACCTTTCCAGATCGGGAGGCACAGTCATTTCTTTCTGTACCCTGGTGGCAAATCCGCCACGGCCAGGGCGCCATATCTCTCGACACAGGCGCCAGGGCTAGAGTGTATGTTTTCAGTTTTGAAAACGTGGTTATGGCGATAGTAGCGTGGAAATCGCCACTTCGCCATTGTCGCTTTTCGCTATATAAATTTATACATAACGATGTTATCGTGCATTTTCACTACAGAATACGCAAAAACAGCGCTTTCGCATTGATATACGTCATTATGGTTTGTGAGAGGCATCGTCTTTTAGGAGTAGTTGCGTTACTGTGACGCAAGCTTAACAGGATAAGGAATAGGTATGCGCAATCGCACTTTTGCGGATCTGGACCGCGTGGTCGCTCTTGGAGGAGGTCACGGTCTGGGACGGGTTATGTCGTCGTTATCGTCACTGGGTTCACGCCTGACGGGCATCGTGACAACAACGGACAACGGCGGCTCAACCGGGCGGATCCGACGTGCTGAAGGCGGGATAGCCTGGGGTGATATGCGCAACTGCCTCAACCAGCTCATCACTGAGCCAAGCGTGGCCTCGGCGATGTTTGAGTACCGTTTTGGGGGAAATGGCGAACTTTCAGGCCATAACCTTGGAAATCTGATGTTAAAGGCGCTGGATCACCTGAGCGTGCGCCCTCTGGAAGCGATCAATTTAATTCGTAACCTGCTAAAAGTGGATGCGTTCCTGATCCCGATGTCCGAACAGCCGGTAGATTTGATGGCGATCGATGCTGACGATCACGAAGTGTATGGTGAAGTGAATATCGACCAGCTTCTCCTTCCGCCAAAAGAGCTGATGACCTACCCCAGCGTACCCGCAACGCGTGAAGCGGTTGAAGCGATTGGCGAGGCCGATCTGATCCTGATTGGGCCGGGGAGTTTTTATACCAGCCTGATGCCGATCCTGCTGGTGAAAGAGCTGGCGCAGGCGCTGCGCAGAACGCCTGCGCCCATGGTCTATATCGGTAATTTAGGCCGCGAACTCAGTCCGGCGGCGGCAAGCCTGTCGCTGGCGGATAAGCTGGACCTGATGGAACAGTATGTTGGTAAGAAAATTATCGATGGTGTCGTGGTCGGGCCAAAAGTAGATGTGTCGGGGATTGGCGATCGTGTGGTGGTACAGGAGCCGCTGGAAGCCAGCGATATTAAATATCGCCACGACCGCCATCTGCTGCGCGAGGCGCTGGAGAAGGCGATTCAGGCATTAGGTTAGGTTCGTTTTGTGCGGCCTGATGCCCTCACCCCGGCCCTCTCCCACAGGGCTGAGGGTTCCCCACAAATTAATGCGAGCACTGAGCAATCCCCTCGCCCCTCCGGGGAGAGGGTTAGGGTGAGGGGAATATACGGCGGTGGTGGTCATTCCGTTCACTTTATGTTCCTTGCTACTCTGTAGCGACATGACCGGTGAACGTGCCAGGGTGGCTCAGTCGCCACCACCCTGGCGACCCGGGCTCCCGGCGGTAAATCGCCGCTTCGCGGTGCCCTCGGCTTATTCCTTCCGGCTTATCGGGTACGGGGGGAGGCAACGTCCCTGTAAAGCCGCCCTCTCGGCGCATCCCTGCGCCTCGCCCCGGCCGGAAGGCAAACGCCTCAGCGATTTACAGCCGTACCAGGGCATCGCTGACAGCCCTCAGTCATTTAGAAAGCAACTTTATTGCTTCTGCATAAAAAAATTACTGGGGATCCCTCAGCCCACAGGGAGAGGGAGAAAACCCCACCGGGCAAAAAACTACGATGCCGCAATAAACAGATCCCGCAGCTGATGAAGCTGATCGCGGATTTGCGCAGCCTCTTCGAACTCCAGATTCTGCGCGTGCTGCATCATCTGCCCTTCCAGCTCGTGGATCTTTTGCTGCAACGCTTTCGGGGTCAGCGCGACGGTATCCTCTTCCACCACTGAACGGGCCTTGCCGCGCCCTTTCGCTTTGGTCTTCGCAATGTTCTGACCCAGCGCCAGGATATCCACCACCTTCTTGTTCAGCCCCTGCGGCGTGATGCCGTGCTCTTCGTTATAGCGCTGCTGCTTCTCGCGGCGACGTTCCGTTTCGCCAATCGCTTTGGCCATCGACGGGGTGATTTTATCCCCGTACAGAATCGCCTTCCCGTTGACGTTACGCGCGGCGCGGCCAATGGTCTGGATCAGCGAGCGCTCGGAACGCAGGAAGCCCTCTTTGTCCGCATCCAGAATCGCCACCAGCGACACTTCCGGCATATCCAGACCTTCTCGCAGAAGGTTGATACCCACCAGCACGTCGAACTCGCCCAGGCGCAGGTCGCGGATGATCTCCATACGCTCCACGGTATCAATATCCGAGTGCAGATACCGCACCTTCTCGCCGTGTTCTTCCAGATACTCCGTCAAATCCTCCGCCATACGTTTGGTGAGCGTGGTCACCAGTACACGCTCGTTGATGGCGGAACGGGCACGTATTTCCGAGAGCAGATCGTCCACCTGCGTCGCCACCGGACGCACCTCGATAATCGGATCCAGCAGCCCGGTCGGACGCACAACCTGGTCCACCACGTCATCACCGGATTTCTCCAGCTCGTAGTTGCCCGGCGTCGCCGATACGTAGATGGTCTGCGGAGCAAGCGCCTCAAATTCTTCAAACTTCATCGGACGGTTGTCCAGCGCTGATGGCAGTCGGAACCCGTACTCCACCAGCGTCTCTTTACGCGCGCGGTCACCGCGGTACATCCCGCCGATCTGGGGGATCGTAACGTGGGATTCGTCGATCACCAGCAGGCCGTCCGCCGGAAGGTAGTCAAACAGCGTCGGCGGCGCTTCGCCCGGCCCGCGTCCGGAGAGGTAGCGCGAGTAGTTTTCGATGCCGGAGCAGTAGCCCAGCTCGTTCATCATCTCCAGATCGAACTGGGTACGCTGGCTCAGGCGCTGCTCTTCCAGCAGCTTGTTGTTCGCCAGCAGCACCTTGCGGCGGTCTGCCAGCTCAATTTTAATCTCTTCCATCGCCTGTACGATACGCTCGCGTGGCGTCACGTAGTGCGTTTTTGGGTAGATGGTGAAGCGCTGGATCACCGACTCCACATGACCGGTCAGCGGGTCGAACAGCGACAGGCGTTCAACCTCTTCATCGAACAGCTCTACGCGCAGCGCCATGTCGTCCGATTCCGCCGGGAAGATATCAATCACCTCACCACGTACGCGGAAGGTCCCGCGCTGGAACGCCTGATCGTTACGGGTGTACTGCAGCTCCGCCAGACGGCGCAAAATCGCCCGCTGATCGATGATCATCCCCTGCGTCAGGTGCAGCATCATCTTGAGATAGAGATCCGGATCGCCCAGGCCGTAGATCGCCGACACCGAGGCCACCACCACCACATCACGACGCTCCAGCAGCGCCTTGGTCGCCGACAAACGCATCTGCTCGATATGTTCGTTCACCGAGGCATCTTTCTCGATAAACGTGTCGGAGCTGGGAACGTAGGCTTCCGGCTGGTAGTAGTCGTAGTAGGAGACGAAATACTCCACCGCGTTTTCCGGGAAGAACTCTTTCATCTCACCATACAGCTGCGCCGCCAGCGTTTTGTTCGGCGCAAGAACCATCGTAGGACGCTGAAGATCGGCAATGACGTTGGCAATAGTGAAGGTTTTACCCGAACCGGTTACCCCCAGCAGGGTCTGGTGCGCCAGCCCGTCTTCCAGCCCCTCTTCCAGGCGACGAATGGCCTCGGGCTGATCCCCGGAAGGACGGAAAGCAGAATTCAATTTGAACGGTTTACTCATGGGCGACGACCTGATGACAGAATAAGCGGCAGGTGAGTAATTTTACTCGTTGTGGCCAGGATTGCCAGTAAAAAACACTGGATGGAAAACCAGTAGCGTGTCAGGATATTTAGCGTAGCGCAGAGAGGATTAGTGCGTTCGCGAGCTAAATTTCAACTGTGACAATATAAAACACCAGCCTCAGGGGGTTATCCCCAGAACTATTACTTTTTTAACATTTGTCAAGGGCGGTTATGAAAGTTTTATGGCAACAGGTGTCGCTGGCGCTGAGGGAATTGCTTTTATCTAATTCGTTAAAAAATATAGACTATTTCCTAAAGCCGCGTTTCGCATCAATTTGGGCGTAACCCGCGTATTCTCTCGCTTATCGCGTGTTTTCTAACTCTAATGCACAAGGTTATCCACAGGAATAGTGGATAACTGCCTCCAGCCCGTACAGCATGCACTCCAGCAAATTCCCGGTTTTTCCCACGAAGCGGCAGTAAAAAATTTTTATCACTCTTTTTTGCCTGGAAAACGTTCATTTTTTCATAAGTAACCGGCGAGATCTTAATCACAATTCCGTCATTTTCCCTGCACCACGATTCGACACGCACGGCACCGGGAGCGTGCAATTCGAACAAACGTTAAGCTTTTAGCAGTGGGTTATTCCTAAAAGTGGCTCTTTTTTAATCATTATTTTGTTTCTGGCAGGCGTTTTGCAGATATCAGCCTGAGCATTACCCCACACATTTTTAAGGAGAGAAAGATGTTGAGTCTGCGTGCTGTAAATCAGTTTTACGGAAGCCAACATACGCTATGGAACGTGAATATCGATTTCCCGCAAGGCATCTGTACGGGCATTGTTGGCCTGCCTGGCATGGGTAAATCCACGCTCATGAACTGCATTACCGGAAAGGTGCCCGTTGAGAGCGGCACCATCATATGGCATGAAGCTGGCGCGCCGCCGCGTAATTTGCTCAGCCCTGCGTCAGCATTCACGGCGCCGCCAACGATAGGCTACGTCCCGCAGGATCGGCGGATATTTTCCCAGCTGACCGTCGATGAAAATCTGCATATCGCTATGCGGGCGACGGGGAAATCCGACCCGACATCAAAAAATGACGTGTACGCCCTGTTTCCGGAGCTCTATCCGCTGCGACAGAGCCGTGCCTCTGCGCTGTCCCCCGACGACCAGTATCAGCTGGCCCTCGCCAGTGCTCTGGTTAATCGCCCGCGCGTGTTGATTCTGGATGAGCCCATGTATGGCGCAGGGCAAGGCTTCGCCCGCAGGCTGGGTCAACTGCTGGTACGGTTGAATCGGGAGCTGGGAATGACGGTGCTGTTAGCGGAGCAACAGCTGTCGTTTATCCGCCGGGTAGCGGATCGTTTCTGCATGCTCTATCGCGGGCGTAACGTGGCACAGGGCCACGTTAACGAGCTGGATGACGACCTTATTGCGCACTGGATGGCTCGGGACATAAGGCGCTGAGGTCAAGATAGCGTCCGGTTTCCGCCTGCTCTGCGCCGTCGGCAAGCCACGGGATCTCGCCGAGAAACGGCGCAGGCAGCACCCGCTTCAGCGTCGCCAGATACTCAGCATGACGTTTACCCGGCGCAACCACGTCATTGGCAATCCACCCTGCCAGACGCAACCCGGCCTGCTGCACGGCCTGAGCGGTCAGCATGGCGTGATTGATACAGCCAAGCTTCACGCCGACCACCAGAATGACCGGAAGCTGTTCGGCCTGCACCCAGTCAGCAAATGTCTGCTCGTCGGACAGCGGGGTAAACCAGCCGCCAGCCCCCTCCACCAGCACCCAGTCGGCCTGCGTTTCCAGGTTGCGTAATCCGGAAGAGAGCACCGAAAAATCAATCGAACGATCTTCATCGGCGCTGACGATGTGCGGCGAGGTGGGTTCAGCAAAGGTATAGGGGTTCACCGCAGAATAGGCCAGCGCAAGGCTGCTGTTACGCTGTAGCGCCAGCGCATCAGTATTGCGTAAGCCTTCCGGCGTCATCTCGCTGCCGGAGGCTACGGGCTTATACCCGGCCGTTGTTTTCCCCAGCAGACGCGCCGCCTGCAACAGCGCGGCGCTGGCAACCGTTTTACCGACTTCGGTGTCCGTACCGGTAACAAAATAACGTTCAGTCACGTTCAATAATCCCATGAAAAAGATGATAAGAGAGCGGGAACCGGCCCCGATCCTGCGGCCAGGCCAGCCCGAGACGCTGGAGTTGTCCGCGGGTAAGGGGTTTCTTCTCCCGACCGGCGTGCAGGTGCGTCGCGCCTATGCCCTTAAGAGAGCGCATGGCGCTTAACGCATCGCTAAATTCGAGGGTGACGGTCTGGACCTCACTGCGATAGCGCCAGCCTGCCAGCGCCTGAGTGACCTGTTCGTGCGAGAGAAACCGGTTGGCGTGCGGCTGCGCATCCACCGCCCTCCACGCCTGATTCAGCTCCGGCAACGAACTTTCCAGCAGGGTGGTAAAGGCCACCGCTCCGCCGGGCCGTGCCACGCGGTAAAGCTCGCGTAGCGCCTGCGACAGGCTGGTGCACCACTGCACCGCCAGATGGCTCCAGACGAGGTCAAACAGCGCATCCTCCAGCGGGATGGCCTCGATATCGGCCACCAGATAACGGTCTGCTGACTGCTGCTGGCGGGCTTCATCCAGCATCTGCGCGGATAAATCCAGCGCCGTGACGTGGCTGCCCGTTGCGCGCCAGTAGCGGCTATTGCCGCCTGGCCCGCAGCCCGCGTCCAGCACCTGCATAAAATGCCCCTCCCCGAGCGCGGCCAGCAGCCCGCGCGCGCTCAGGCGTTGCAGCTCATCGTGCTGTGAATAGCTTTGCGCTGCCCGGCCAAACGCGGCGGCAACGGCCTGTTTATTGACGGGAGACATACAGTGCCTCCAGAAGCGTATCGATATCCTGCGGCTCGTGCGCTGCCGTAAGCGTCAGACGCAAGCGCGCGGTGCCTGGCGGCACGGTGGGTGGGCGGATCGCCGTGACCCACTGCCCGCGTTCTCGTAGAGCCTGTGCCAGCATCAGCGCCCGATGGTTTTCACCCACAATCACGGGCTGAATGGCGCTGCGGGAGTCGGTAAGCCGGTAAGGCAGTTCGCTTACCCCCCGGCGAAAACGCTGAATATGGTCGGCCAGGCGAGCCCGGCGTTCAGCGCCGTCTTCGCCGCGGATCACCGCAAGCGACGCAGAGAGTGCCACGGCCTGCGCCGGGGGCATGCTGGTGCTGTAGATCAGGTGCCGGGCGAACTGCACCAGGTAGTCGGCCACCGGCTCGCTGCACAACACCGCGGCACCGCTGACGCCGAAGCCTTTGCCGAAGGTGACCACCAGCAGTTCCGGCCTGACGCCCTGCTGATAAGCGCTTCCGCGCCCCTCCTCGCCGGTGACGCCAATGCCGTGGGCATCGTCGACCAGCAGCCAGGCGTTTTGCTGTTTTGCGGCGTCGTGCAACGCGGCCAGGGGCGCGCTGTCGCCGTCCATGCTAAATACCCCTTCCGTGACCGCCAGCTGAAGCCCTGAACAGGGTTTACCCAGCAGGACGTTCAGCTGAGAGGCATCGTTATGGGCAAAACGCCGCAGCTGTGCCGGGCTGAGACTGGCGGCTTCAAGCAGGGAGGCGTGGCTCAGGCGGTCCGCGATGATGCGGTCGTCTTTGCCCATCAGGGCGGCAATCACCGCCTGATTCGCGGCAAAACCGGAGATAAACAACAGCGCCCGCGGGTAGCCCAGCCAGTCGGCCAACGCTTCCTCCAGCGCCTGATGCGCCGTGGTGTAGCCGCTGACGTGCCCGGAGCCACCGCTGCCCACGCCGTAACGATCCGCGCCCTGCTGCCAGGCACGAACGATCTGCGGGTGCTGGCTCAGGCCCAGATAATCGTTGCTGGAGAAATTACAGAACCGCTCTCCTTCCCGGGTGAGAAAACGGCCTGCACCGTTTTCCACTACCCTGCGTACCCGAAACGCATCCGCCGCCCGCCGCTCGTCGAGCGCGGTCCTGATACGTGCCTGCCAGGTCATACGGCTGCCGCGTTGTAGAACTGGTCAGTGTCGGCGTTGAATATCTTCTGCTCCAGCTGCTGTTGTTGCTCGTTATCCCCCGCCTGTACCCCGGTCTGGTGTGGGTTCAGCCCCAGCTTGCGGAACAGCTGAACGTCTTTGTCCTCTTCCGGGTTTGGTGTGGTCAGCAGTTTGCAACCGTAGAAGATGGAGTTGGCCCCGGCCATAAAGCACATCGCCTGGGTCTGCTCGCTCATCTGCTCGCGACCGGCAGAGAGGCGAACATAAGAGGTTGGCATCATGATGCGCGCCACCGCGATGGTGCGGATGAAATCGAAGGCATCCACGTCCTCATTATCCGCCAGCGGCGTACCTTTTACCTTCACCAGCATGTTGATGGGCACGCTTTCCGGCGGGGTCGGCAGGTTCGCCAGCTGTAACAGCAGGCCGGCACGATCTTTTACCGTTTCGCCCAGTCCCACGATCCCGCCGGAACAGACCTTGATCCCCGCATCACGCACTTTATCCAGCGTGTCCAGACGCTCCTGATAGGTGCGCGTGGTGATGATGTTGCCGTAGAATTCCGGCGAGGTATCGAGGTTGTGATTGTAGTAATCCAGCCCTGCCGCCGAGAGGCGCTGCGCCTGCTCCTCGTTCAGCGTACCCAGTGTCATGCAGGCTTCAAGCCCCATCTCCTTCACCCCCTTCACCATCTGCTCCAGATAGGGCATGTCGCGGTCATGGGGGTTTTTCCACGCCGCGCCCATGCAGAAGCGGGTTGAGCCAGCATTTTTGGCCTTGCGCGCGGAGTCGAGCACCTGCTCGACTTCCATCAGGCGCTCGGATTCGAGACCGGTTTTATAGCGCGCGCTTTGCGGGCAATATTTGCAGTCTTCCGGGCAAGCCCCGGTTTTAATCGACAGCAGCGTGCTGACCTGAACATGACGCGGATCGAAGTGCTGGCGGTGCACCTGTTGCGCCTCAAACATCAGCTCCAGGAAAGGTTTGTTGAATAATTCAGTGACTTGCGACATCGTCCAGCGTGCGTGGTGAGCCATCGGGCTTCTCCAAAGGGTTTTGTTAATTGTCGGTTCGGTTTATACTTGTAAACCTAAAACTTTTCAAAATGGTTTACAAGTCGATTATGACCCAGGACGATCTCGCCTTCGACAAGCAGCATATCTGGCACCCTTACACCTCCACGACCCGCCCCCTTCCCGTCTATCCGGTAGCCTCGGCCCACGGCTGCGAGCTGCATCTCGCCAGCGGCGAGCGGCTTGTTGACGGGATGTCCTCCTGGTGGGCGGCGATCCATGGCTACAACCACCCGCGTCTGAACGCGGCGATGAAAGCGCAGATTGACCAGATGTCACACGTGATGTTTGGCGGGATCACGCATCAGCCCGCGGTGGATTTATGCCGTCGCCTGGTAGCGATGACGCCTGAATCGCTGGAGTGTGTTTTCCTTGCTGATTCCGGCTCGGTGGCCGTGGAAGTGGCGATGAAAATGGCGTTGCAGTACTGGCATGCGAAGGGCGAAACGCGCCAGCGGTTCCTCACCTTCCGCAACGGCTATCACGGCGACACCTTCGGGGCGATGTCGGTGTGCGATCCGGACAACTCCATGCACAGCCTGTGGAAAGGCTACCTGCCGGAAAACCTGTTTGCGCCAGCCCCGCAGAGCCGCTTCGACGGCGAATGGGACGAGATGGACATGGTGGGCTTCGCGCGGTTGATGGCGGCCCATCGCCACGAGATTGCCGCCGTTATTCTCGAACCGATTGTGCAGGGCGCGGGCGGAATGCGGATGTATCACCCCGAGTGGCTGAAGCGCATTCGGAAGATGTGCGACCGCGAAGGGATTTTGCTGATTGCCGATGAGATCGCCACCGGCTTTGGTCGTACCGGGAAGCTGTTTGCCTGCGAGCATGCGGGGATCGCGCCGGATATTCTGTGCCTGGGGAAAGCGCTCACCGGCGGCACCATGACGCTCTCCGCCACGCTCACCACCCGCCAGGTTGCCGACACCATCAGCGACGGCGACGCGGGCTGCTTTATGCACGGCCCGACGTTTATGGGCAACCCGCTGGCCTGCGCAGTGGCAAGCGAAAGCCTCGCCATTCTGGAGAGCGGCGAGTGGCAGACGCAGGTGGCGGCGATTGAGGCGCAGCTGAAGCAGCAGCTAAGCGTGGCGGCGGATGCGGAATACGTCGCGGACGTCCGCGTGCTGGGCGCCATCGGGGTGATCGAGACAACGCATCCGGTGAACATGGCCGCGTTGCAGCGCTTCTTCGTTGACCTGGGCGTTTGGGTGCGACCTTTCGGTAAGCTGATTTACCTCATGCCGCCGTACAGCATTTCTCCGGATCAGCTCCACAAGCTGACCGGGGCAGTGGTTAAAGCCGTTAACATATCAGCGCATTTCACGATTTAACCCCATGCGTTACACTTTCTGAATGAGTGAGTAACGAGGGAAATAGGATGAAAATCATCAGTAAAGATTTGCGCGACGGCGAAAAGCTGCCGGAACGTCACGTGTTTAACGGGATGGGTTATCAGGGAGATAATATCTCTCCCCATCTGGCGTGGGACGATGTACCAGCGGGAACCAAAAGTTTTGTCGTGACCTGCTACGATCCGGATGCGCCAACCGGCTCGGGCTGGTGGCACTGGATCGTGGCAAACCTGCCCGCCGACACCCGCGTGCTGCCGCAGGGTTCCGGTTCCGATCTGGTTGCCCTGCCCGACGGTGCGATTCAGACCCGCACGGACTTTGGCAAAGCGGGCTACGGCGGCGCGGCGCCGCCAAAAGGGGAAACGCACCGCTATATCTTCACGGTGCACGCGCTGGATGTGGACAAGATTGAGGTTGACGAAGGGGCAAGCGGGGCAATGGTAGGCTTTAACGTCCATTTCCATTCGCTGGGCAGCGCGTCGATTACGGCGATGTATTCATAAAAAAAGCCGGGTGGCGGCTACGCCTTACCCGGACTACATTTCGTATTCGTAGGCCCGGTAAGCGCAGCGCCACCGGGCAAAAAAATCACAGCACGGAAGGTAGCAGTCCTGCAAGGGTTTCTTCTTCCAGAAGCTGTATCGCCTTATCAATATCCGGCGCAAAGAAGCGGTCCTCATCGTAGTGCGTAACGTGCTCGCGCAGCGTATGACGCGCCTGCTCCAGCAGCGGGCTGGATTTTAGCCCTTCGCGCAAATCAATACCCTGACACGCCGCCAGCCATTCCACCGCCAGCACGCCGCGGGTGTTGGAGGCCATCTCCCACAGTCGACGCCCGGCAGCCGGGGCCATCGAAACGTGATCTTCCTGATTTGCTGACGTTGGCAGGCTGTCCACGCTGTGCGGATGCGACAGGGCTTTGTTTTCGCTTGCCAGTGCTGCGGCGGTGACCTGGGCGATCATAAAGCCCGAGTTCACCCCACCGTTGCGCACCAGGAATGGCGGCAGCTGGGACATGTGTTTATCCATCATTAGTGCGATTCGACGCTCGGACAAGGCTCCGATTTCGGCAATCGCCAGCGCGATATTATCTGCGGCCATCGCCACCGGCTCGGCGTGGAAGTTGCCGCCGGAGACCACCTCGTTTTCCTGAGCAAACACCAGTGGGTTGTCGGACACCGCATTGGCCTCCACCAGCAGCACTTCTGCCGCCTGGCGAAGCTGTGTCAGGCATGCGCCCATCACCTGCGGCTGGCAGCGCAGAGAATACGGATCCTGCACCTTCTCGCAGTTGTGATGCGAATCGGCAATGTCGCTGGTATCGGTAAGTACGTGGCGGTACATGGCTGCGGCATCAATCTGACCACGCTGGCCGCGCACCTCGTGGATGCGGGCATCGAACGGACGACGCGAGCCGAGTACCGCTTCAGTGGTCAGCGCACCACACACCACCGCGGAGGCGAACAGATCCTCTGCTTCAAACAGACCGCGCAGCGCAAAGGCCGTCGACGCCTGCGTGCCGTTGAGCAGCGCCAGCCCTTCTTTTGCTGCAAGAGTAATCGGCGCTAAGCCGGCTTTTTTCAGCGCCTCTTTCGCAGGCAGCCACTCCCCTTGCCAGCGCGCCTTGCCTTCACCCAGCAGGAGCAGTGACATATGCGCCAGCGGTGCCAGATCGCCGGAAGCTCCAACGGAGCCCTTCGCCGGGATCCACGGATAAACTTCCGCATTGACCAGCGCCATCAGCGCCTGGATCACGCTCAGACGAATGCCGGAAAACCCACGCGCCAGGCTGTTGATTTTCAACACCATCATCAGGCGGACGATCTCATCGTCCAGCGGCTGGCCAACGCCCGCCGCGTGCGAGAGCACAAGCGAACGCTGTAAATTCTCCAGATCGTGCGTGGCAATGCGGGTCTGCGCCAGCAGGCCAAACCCGGTATTGATGCCGTAGGCGGTGCGCCCCTCCGCTACAATCGCCTCCACGCAGGCCACGCTGTCATTAATGGCACGGTGGGCGCTTTCATCAAGGGCGAGTGTCACCGGCTGACGCCAGACGTGACGCAGCTGTTTGAGCGTCAGAGAGCCGGGAGTAAGTGTTAACGCGTTCATGCAGGCTTTCCTTGTGTGGCGGGGATCATCGGCAGGTTCAGGCCCTGCTCTTTGGCACAATCAATGGCAATCTCGTAACCCGCATCCGCGTGGCGCATTACGCCGGTTGCCGGGTCGTTATGCAGCACGCGAGCAATACGTGCCGCCGCTTCGTCGGTACCGTCACAGACGATGACCATCCCGGAGTGCTGGGAGAAGCCCATCCCGACGCCGCCGCCGTGGTGCAGCGACACCCAGGTTGCGCCACTGGCGGTGTTCAGCAGGGCATTCAGCAGCGGCCAGTCGGAGACCGCATCCGAGCCGTCGCGCATGGCTTCGGTTTCACGGTTCGGACTGGCGACAGAGCCGGAGTCCAGGTGGTCGCGGCCAATGACGATCGGCGCGGAGACTTCGCCGCTGCGCACCATTTCGTTAAAGGCGAGGCCGAGTTTTTGCCGCCACTCCAGCCCGACCCAGCAGATACGCGCCGGTAAGCCCTGAAAATTAATGCGCTCGCGCGCCATGTCCAGCCAGCGGTGCAGATGTTCGTCGTCGGCGACAATCTCTTTTACTCTGGCGTCGGTTTTGTAGATATCCTCCGGGTCGCCGGAGAGGGCAACCCAGCGGAACGGCCCGATGCCGCGGCAGAACAGCGGACGAATATAGGCGGGCACGAAACCGGGGAAGTCAAAGGCGTTATTCACCCCCATCTCTTTCGCCATCTGGCGGATGTTATTCCCGTAATCAAAGGTCGGAATCCCCATCTTACTGAAGGCGAGCATCGCGGAGACGTGTTCCGCCATGGCGCGTTTAGCCGCCAGTACCGTGCCCTCAGGATCGGTTTCCGCTTTTTGCTGGTAATCTTCCCACGTCCAGCCTTTTGGCAGATAGCCGTGGAGCGGATCGTGAGCGCTGGTCTGGTCGGTGACCAGATCCGGACGCACGCCGCGCGCCACCAGTTCCGGCAGAATATCCGCCGCGTTGCCGCACAGGGCAACCGACACGGCTTTGCCTTCAGCGGTGTACTTTTTGATGCGCGCCAGCGCGTCATCGAGGTTGTCGGCCTGTTCATCAACATAGCGGGTACGCAGACGGAAATCGATGCGGCTCTGCTGGCACTCAATATTCAGGGAGCACGCGCCCGCCAGCGTCGCGGCCAGTGGCTGCGCGCCGCCCATGCCGCCCAGTCCGGCGGTGAGCACCCAGCGGCCTTTCAGTGAGCCGTTATAGTGCTGTCGGCCCGCTTCCACGAAGGTTTCATAGGTGCCCTGCACAATCCCCTGGCTGCCGATGTAGATCCAGCTACCCGCGGTCATCTGGCCGTACATGGCCAGCCCTTTTGCGTCCAGCTCGTTGAAGTGTTCCCACGTCGCCCAGTGCGGCACCAGGTTGGAGTTGGCAATCAGCACACGGGGCGCATTTTTATGGGTTTTGAATACGCCAACCGGTTTGCCGGATTGCACCAGCAGCGTTTCGTCGTTTTCGAGATTCGTCAAAGACTCAACAATCGCGTCATAGCACGCCCAGTTGCGCGCGGCGCGGCCAATGCCGCCGTAGACCACCAGCTCATGGGGATTCTCTGCTACCTCAGGATCAAGGTTGTTCATCAACATGCGCAGCGGTGCTTCGGTGAGCCAGCTTTTTGCGGTGAGCGTGGTGCCGCGCGCGGCGCGGACATCCTGCTTGCGGTATTTATCTGACGACATTGTGTGTTCCTCATAAGGGACAGGTGATGCATTTAGATATACTTGTATAGACAAGCACACACAAGGTCGGATTTAACAAAAAAGATACAATTTTGCTATATTGCGTTAGCGATCACGCTTATAAAACTTATGACATAAAGTGGCCCTGCAACCGGTAACGATTCCCCGGGAACAGCAGCTTCGCATGCGACACAATTTGCGAGGACGACCAGGTACGACGGCGGATCAGCAGGCAGGGATCGTGCTCTTTAATACGCAACAACTCGCACTCCTGAGGCGTGGCGCGCACGGCCTCCACGATATGCTCCCCTTCCGTCAGCGGGGCGACGAGCGAGAGATACGCATGCGGTGTGGTTTGGGTGTAATCCTGGTTCAGGTAGTCCGGGATCCGCTCCGCGTTGACGCAGCGATCTTCAATCTGGACCGGAATATCGTTCTCATAATGCACCATCACCGAATGGAAGATCCGGGTGCCCTCTTTAACGTTCAGCTCGATGGCCTGTTCGGCGCTGGCCTGCGTCTCTTCAAGCACCAGCACTTCGCAGTGGTGCTGATGGTTGCGGGCGGCAATTTCATCGGCAATGCTGCGGATTTCAAACAGCGCCGACTGTCCTTTTGGCTCGGCGACAAAGGTTCCGACACCCTGCAAACGCACCAGCAACCCTTCATCGGTCAGTTCCCGCAGCGCCCGGTTAATGGTCATTCGACTAAAGCCAAACTGCGCGACCAGTTCAGCTTCGGAGGGAATACGGTCGTGCGGACGCCAGACGCCGGCAGCAATTTTTTCGCTGATCGCCTGCTTCACCTTTTCGTAAAAAGGCGCGGGAGGGCTCGGCTGCGGCAGGGGCGAGCGTGAAAACATCATGACTCCTTGAATGTTGTTATGCCCACCAGTGAGCAATTTGCCAGGCCAGTCGGGCGGCAAGCTTCGCCCCCTGACCGTCCCGGTCGTAGTGCGGATTATATTCCACCAGATCCGCCGCCTGTAGTTTACCGCTTCGGCAGATACGCTCAATCACCGGGAACAGATCCAGCGCCGGGATCCCCAACGCCGCAGGGGCGGATACGGCGGGCATTTCTGCGGCGGGCAGCACATCGAGGTCAATGGTGAGATAGACCCGGTCTGCCTGCGCAAGCACGCTATCCAGCGCGGATAGCGCATCCCGGCGAAAATCGAGATCTTCAACCAGCATCACGTTCAACCGTTCAGCTTCCTCCCACAGCGCCTGGGTATTCGCCGCACGGCTTACCCCCAGGCAGGCGTAGTGAAACGCCCGCGACTGCGACGCGCAGTAGTGCGCCAGCTGGCGGAACGGCGTGCCGGACGTAGCCCGTTCAGCCTTACGTAAATCGAGGTGCGCATCCAGGTTGATCACCGCAATGCGATCGTTCGGAAAGGCATCCAGCACGCCGCGCCCGTGCGCCCAGGCGGTTTCATGTCCACCGCCGAAAACCAGAGTACGCATCCCGGATTGCTGGCACGCGGTAATGGCCTCGCTCAGCGCCTGCTGTGCCGCCTCCAGCGCATTGCCTTCAACAAAAATGGAGCCCATATCCACGAGGCGCGCATGCCCCTGATGGCTCGCCATATTCGCCAGCGCGCCGCGCAGAACATCGGGAGCCTGTGCAGCACCGGGCCTGCCCTGGTTACGCTTAACCCCTTCATCACATTCAAAGCCCAGCAGGGCGATGTCTGACGGCACGGGTGCAAAGTGTTCGCGCTGCTTTATGGTCTGGAAGAGACGTTTCGCGGTGCTGGATTCGGCGCTGTCGTCACGACCCTGCCAGACCTGCGGGGAAACGGGATGCCACAATTTCATGCTACCTGCCCCCGAAACACGCGTTGATATAAAGGATTCCGCCCCGGCTCGTAAACCATCTCAACCGGATGATTCGCCTCCCAGACGACGAAATCAGCCACATAACTGGGCTTTAACTGCCCGTGCGTCGCGCCACGACCTAGCGCCTGCGCCGCATGCCGCGTCACGCCAGCCCAGGCCTCTTCCGGCGTGAGGCCAAACTGGACGCAGGCCATGTTCATTGCCAGATGCAGGCTGGCAAACGGGCTGGTGCCCGGGTTGTAGTCGGTAGCCACCGCCATCGGCACGCCCTGCTCTCTGAGCTGCGCCACCGGTGGACGCTGGCGCTCCTGAAGAAAATAGAACGCGCCGGGGAGCAATACCGCCACCGTGCCGCTTTGCGCCATCGCCTGAATACCTGCATCATCGAGATACTCAATATGATCGGCCGACAGCCCCTTATACTGGCTGACCAGCGCCGCGCCGCCCAGATTCGACAGTTGCTCTACATGCCCTTTTACCGGGATCCCGAGCGCGGCGGCGGCCCGGAACAGGCGCTCGGTTTGCACCGGGGTAAAGCCGACGTTTTCACAAAACACGTCCACCGCTTCAAATAACTCTTTTTGCCACAGCGTGGGCATGATCTGCTCACAGACCAGCGTGAGATAGGCATCCGGATCCTGTCGGTACTCGGCAGGAACGGCGTGCGCGGCCAGCAGCGTCGGGCTGATATCGACCAGATTGTTCAGGCTGAGCTGGCGGGCAACCAGCAGCATTTTCTCTTCGGCCTGGACGTTCAGTCCGTATCCCGATTTGATTTCAATGGTCGTTACGCCTTCATTCATCAGCCGCTGGAGCCGCTGCTGCGCCACCGTCAGGAGCATTTCCGGCGAACTGTTGCGGGTCGCCGTGACCGTGGCGTTAATACCGCCGCCCTGCGCGCTAATGGTCTGATACGACACGCCGTTAAGCCGTTGCTCCCATTCCGCTGCGCGATCGCCGCCGAACACCAGATGGGTGTGGCAATCGATCAGGCCGGGAGTAACCAGACGCCCGTCGAGATCGACACACTGACGATGCCCGGAGGGGATCTCGGCTTCAGGAATAACGGCCGCAATCGTCTGGCCGCGCACGACGAGGGCATGTTGTTCTTTCAGGCCGTAGGGTTCCGGCTCACCTGTCGCCAGGGTCGCCAGTCGCGCATTTCGCCATATCACATCATCGGGATGAAGCTGCTGCATGTGCCTTCCGCTTGTCATGGGTTGTATAGACATTTATTTTCATCTGTCACCTGCTGTCAACCGCCTTGCAGGAAAATGTTATTTATTTGTGATGACTTTCCCGTCGCCTGCGGGCAAAAATGCAACTTTTCCCGTTTTTATCTTCCCGTTTCGCTCAACTTAGTATAAAAAAGCAGGCTATTTCGTCTATTCAGATAAGACTTGCATACCCAGGAGCATTACCTTGAATATTTCCAGGATTTCCCGTCTGGCGTTGGCACTCGCCTTTGGCGTGACTTTATCCGCTTGCAGTTCAACACCACCGGATCAGCAACCTTCTGAGCAGGTTGCTCCGGGCACCGCTTCCCGTCCGATCCTGTCAGCGGCTGAAGCGAAGAACTTCACCCGTGCCCACTATTTCTCGGCGATGGATCCCAATGCAGCCCCATGGACGCCTTCTTCTATTAACCTGCCGAAACAGCCAGACTTCGTTGTCGGCCCGGCCGGAGCAGAGGGCGTTACGCACACCTCAATTCAGGCAGCTGTTGATGCCGCAATCACCAAACACAGCGCATCTCGTCAGTACATTGCCATCCTGCCGGGTGAATACGAAGGAACCGTTTATGTTCCGGCGGCACCGGGAAGCATTACGCTTTACGGACTTGGCGAAAAAGCGGTCGACGTGAAAATTGGCCTGGCGATTGATTCAGAGATCGACAGCACCACCTGGCGCCATCTGGTGAACCCGGCCGGTAAATACATGCCAGGTAAACCGGCGTGGTATATGTTTGATAACTGCCAGCGCAAACGTGCCGCCACCATTGGCGTGATGTGCTCGGCGGTATTCTGGTCACAGAACAACGGCCTGCAATTGCAGAACCTGACCATTCAGAACACCCTGGGCGACAGCGTTGACGCAGGTAATCACCAGGCCGTGGCGCTGCGTAGCGATGGCGACAAGGTACAGATTAACAACGTCAATATCCTGGGCCGCCAGAATACCTTCTTCGTGACCAACAGCGGCGTGCAGAATACCCTTCAGAACAATCGTCTGACGCGTACTCTGGTCACCAACAGCTACATTGAAGGCGACGTGGATATGGTCTCCGGTCGCGGCGCGGTGGTATTTGATAACACCGACTTCCGCGTGGTGAATTCACGTACGCAGCAGGAAGGTTACGTCTTTGCCCCGGCCACGCAGTCTAACCTGTTCTATGGCTTCCTGGCCGTGAATAGCCGCTTTACTGCTGCTGGCGATGGCGTGGCGCAGCTTGGCCGCTCTCTGGACGTGGACTCCGCCACTAACGGCCAGGTCGTGATCCGCGACAGCGTGATTAACGAAGGCTTTAACATGGCGAAACCGTGGGCGGATGCGGCGATCTCGAAACGTCCTTTCTCCGGCAACATCGGCACGGTGGATGATAAAGACAACGTGCAGCGTAACCTGAACGACGCTAACTTCAACCGCATGTGGGAATACAACAACCGCGGTCTGGGTAGCAAAGTGGTTGCTGAACCGAAGCAGTAAAATGCCTGCTGCCGGGTGGCGGCTACGCCTTACCCGGCCTACCTCATGCATTAACCACGCATAAAAAAACCTCGCATGTGCGAGGTTTTTTTTCGTCTACGGATCAGTGAGCGTTAATCACAACCCACATCGGCCCTTGTCCGACCGCATAGCGTCCTTTCTCTTCCAGTAGACCCTGCACGCCTTTGATTTCATAGAGCGCGATGTGGTGGGATTTCTGCCCCGCCGCAATCAGGTATTTGCCGCTGTGGTCGACATTAAAGCCGCGCGGCTGGGTTTCTGTCGGCTGGAAGCCCTCAACTGCCAGAACGCTGCCGTCTTCAGAGACGCTGAAGACGGTGATCAGACTGGAGGT
This sequence comes from Enterobacter hormaechei subsp. hoffmannii, assembly GCF_001729745.1. Lineage (GTDB taxonomy): Bacteria > Pseudomonadota > Gammaproteobacteria > Enterobacterales > Enterobacteriaceae > Enterobacter > Enterobacter intestinihominis. The sequence continues at coordinate 1,357,466 of NZ_CP017186.1, read as the reverse complement.
ACGGTCACAGGCATACAGGTGGCGGCCATCCGGCGTGATGTGAATGTCTGCCGCCCAGCGTGTGTCGGAGAAATCAGCTGGCATCATGTCCAGCGTCTGTACGCACTCGATCTGCCCGTTAGGATCGTTCAGCTCCCAGACATCTACCGAGCTGTTCAGCTCGTTAACGACATAGGCATACTGCTGATTCGGGTGGAAGACCATATGGCGCGGGCCTGCGCCTTCCACGGTGGTGACTTCCGCCGGGCTCTGCGCGACCAGATGACCGTCATCGCTCAGGGTAAACAGGCAGATGCGATCCTGCTTCAGCGCTGGCACCCACAGCGTGCGGTTATCCGGCGAAATGTTGGCGGAGTGGCAACCCTCAAGCCCTTCTACCACGTCGACGGTTTCAACGGGAATACCGTCTTCCAGGCGGGTGACGCTCACGCAGCCTGCATTGTAGGAGCCGCTGAAGATAAAGTTGCCTTTATGGTCGGTAGAAATATGGGTCGGGCTGCCCGGCAGCGGCGCTTCTGCGGTATAGGTCAGCGCGCCGTCATCCGGGGAGATGCGGTATGCGAGTACGCGGAATTCCGGGCGTACCCCGACATAAAGAAAACGTTTATCCGGGCTGACGACCATCGGCTGCACCTGGCCTGGCACATCAACAACCTGAACCAGCGTAAGCGAACCTTCTGTATTCAAACGCCAGACATGGATCTGCTGACTTTCAGGACTGGCGGTATAAACGGTTTGTTTCATGAATACTCCTGATTATTTTTAACGGTGAATGCTGAATTGTAGTCCGGGATTTTGCAGGGTTCCGCTCTCGGTGTACCATCCCGACAGACCTTAAATTCAACATTAACCCGGAAGAAAAAATGACCTCGCGAGTGATTGCCCTGGATTTAGACGGAACACTGCTTACCCCTCAGAAAACCCTGCTCCCCTCTTCTCTTGAGGCCCTCAAACGAGCCCGGGAAGCGGGGTATCAACTTCTCATCGTAACGGGTCGACATCACGTAGCCATTCATCCTTTTTATCAGGCACTGGGCTTAGATACACCTGCAATTTGTTGTAATGGCACCTATTTGTATGATTATCAGGCAAAAAAGGTTTTAACCTCTGATCCGCTTCCCGTTCCGCAGGCGCTGCAATTGATTGATTTACTGGATGAGCACGCGATTCACGGCCTGATGTATGTGGATAACGCCATGCTGTATGAACGCCCTACCGGCCATGTGATCCGCACCAGCAACTGGGCCCTGTCTCTGCCGGAAGCGCAGCGTCCGGTGTTCACTCAGGTTTCCTCCCTGCGCCAGGCGGCGGAAGACGTCCAGGCAATCTGGAAATTTGCCCTGACCGATGAAGACACCGCCAAACTGAACACCTTCGCAAAACATGTCGAGCATACGCTGGGTCTGGAATGTGAATGGTCCTGGCACGATCAGGTGGATATCGCCCGTAAAGGCAACAGCAAAGGAAAGCGTTTGACCCAGTTCGTTGAGTCACAGGGCTGGTCAATGCAGGACGTGATTGCCTTCGGCGATAACTATAACGACATCAGCATGCTGGAAGCGGCCGGAACGGGCGTGGCGATGGGCAACGCCGATGATGCGGTGAAAGCGCGTGCTAACGTGGTGATTGGCGATAACACCACTGACAGCATCGCGCAGTATATTTATACCCACCTGCTGTAATCAGGCGGTGATAGAGACGCTCTTGATTTGCGCGTAAAGCCACAGGCCAGGCTTGATGCCTAACTCATCCCTGGCCCACGGGCTGATGCGCGCCCACAGCGTTCTGTTGCCCACTTCCAGTTGCACTTCTACCTGGCCGTTATCATCAAAACACTGCGCCACTTTTGCGCGCAAAATATTGCGGATACTGGTTTGCAGCGGCGGTTGCAGCACCAGGGAGACATCCGACGCCTGAATGCGGATCCGTAACGTGGACTGAATCGGCGTATCGATTTTATTCACCCACAAATGCTGGTCACCCAGCGCCAGCGCGGTCATCGCATAATGTGGATGGTGCTCCAGCACGCTCACCTTCAGAATGCTGCTCTGCTGCTCCTTTGGCAGCCACGGATGCATAACGCTGCTGCCCCATACCTCTTCCAGATTGCCGAATGCCTTCACCCTGCCCGCCTCCAGCACCAGCACTTTGTCGGCCAGATGTAAGATCTCATCCAGCGAATGGCTGACGTACAGCATAGGCACGTTGATTTCCCGCGCCAGACGTTGCAGATACGGCAGCAACTCGCGCTTGCGCGGAATATCCAGCGAGGCCAGCGGCTCATCCAGCAGCAACAATTCCGGCGCGGTTAACAGGGCGCGGCCAATTGCCACGCGCTGTTTTTCACCACCCGACAGCGAAGACGGGAGACGATCGAGCAGCGGTTCGATGCCCAGCAGCGCCACCAGCTTATCGAACTGTCCGGCCATGCTTTTTGCCATGCCATAGCGCAGATTTCCGCGCACGCTGTAGTGCGGAAACAGGCGCGCATCCTGAAACACATAGCCGATGCGGCGCTTATCCGGTGACAGGCAGACCTTCTTCTCCGCGTCGTTTAAGACGCGGTTATTTAACACAATTCTGCCAGACTGGGGACGCGTCAGGCCGCTAATCGCATTAATCAGCGACGTTTTCCCTGCCCCGGAAACGCCAAAAATGGCGGTGATACCGCTGGCAGGCAGCGTTTCGTTAAGCGTCAGAGTGTGGCTGCCCAGGGTTTGCGTAAAGTTGAGTTCCAGCATCACGGTTTCCCCATCCGTTCACGGCTGAGGCGCGCCAGCCATTCAGACACCAGCAGCGAGACCAGGGCGAGTACAATCGAAATAATACACAGCCGGGCCGCCGCACCTTCGCCACCCGGGGTTTGAATCAGGGTATACATGGCCGACGGGATGGTCCGCGTCTCGCCGGGAATGTTGGACACAAAGGTGATGGTCGCGCCGAACTCACCCAGTGAGCGGGCGAAGGCTAACACCGTACCGACGATAATGCCCGGTAAGGTGAGCGGAAGCGTAATGGTCAGGAATACCCGCCAGCGGCCTGCGCCCAGCGTGCGGGCGGCCTGCTCTAGCCGGATATCCACCCCTTCCAGCGCCAGGCGGATAGCGCGCACCATTAGCGGGAAGGACATTACTGCCGCGGCCAGAACCGCGCCGCGCCAGCTGAAAGCAAAGGTCAGGCCGAACCAGTCGTACAGCCATTCGCCGATAAAACCGCGTCGCCCCATGGAGATCAGCAGCAGATAGCCGACCACCACAGGCGGTAACACGAGCGGAAGATGGAGAACACTGTCGAGCAGGGCTTTGCCTGGAAACTTCACGCGAACCAGTAACCAGGCAAAGAACACCCCAAAGGGCAAACTCAGCGCAACCGCCAGGGAAGAGACTTTCAGGCTCAGCAGCACGGCCTGCCATTCAGGTTCGGTCAATATCATTCGTGAGTCGTAAATCCGTAACGTTTAAAGATAGCGGACGCTTCAGGCCCCTTCAGGTAGTCAACGAAGGCCGTCACGGTCGCATTTTTATGTCCATCAACTATCGCAACAGGATATTCTACTTTCTTATGCGAGTCTTCCGGGAAGGTACCGACCACCTTCACACCTTTACTGGCGACGGCATCGGAGCCGTAAACGATCCCGAGTGGGGCTTCGTTACGCTCCACCAGCGCCAGCGCGCCGCGCACATCTTCTGCGGGAGCCAGCTTCGGCGATAAGGTCTCCCATGCGCCCAGTTTTTGTAGCGCTTCTTTCGCATAAATCCCGGCAGGAACATGCTCCGGATCGCCCACCGCCAGACGGCCACCGTTGAGCAGACGGGTCCAGTCCGTCTGTTTATTGATGGCGATGTCGCCCTGCTTGCTGTTTGCGGGCGCGACCACCACCAGGCTATTTCCCAGCAGCGTTTCGCGGCTAGCCGTATCAACAGATTTTTTCTCCACCGCGTAGTCCATCCATTTCTGATCGGCAGAGATGAACAGATCAGCCGGTGCCCCCGCTTCGATCTGGCGGGCCAGCGTCGACGAGGAGGCAAACGACGAGACCACCTCGACGTTTTTCTCTTTTTTGTATATCGCAGCAATATCCTGCATCGCGTTAGTCAGCGACGCCGCCGCAAAGACCGTGATTTTTCCTTCATCCGCGAGCGCGTGGCCGGTGAGTGAGAGAGTCAGCGTTGCCCCTGCGAAAAGGCGTACCCATGAACGTGCCATTTGAAGCTCCTGTGCGTATCGTTATATACAAACAAATATAACGATATATCGCAGGCGTTCCTAGCGCTAAATCGTACCCATTAATGCGTAAACTCAAGGAACGTTGTAAAAGATATCGGCGGGAGAGGAATAAACTTGAGAGCAAAACGCCCGGGCTGGCCGGGCGTTTTGGAGGAAATCATTGCTGCTTTTTAGGCTGGTCACGACGATGACCAATGTTCGAAAAGACGTTGAACACTTCACCCAGGCCGTAGATGGCACCGAGGATGATAGCCATCACTACTGGCACCATGATTACCGCGAATACCAGACTTTTCAACAACTCTAACATGGTTTTCTCCAGATCTTGTGAACGGCTTATTCTACCCTGAAAAGTAAGAAAAACATCCCCTTTTGTGCGGTGCGCTTTCCGCACCCGGACATTTGGGTCACAATAACCTTTTTGCCGGGACATTGTTATGCAGGCCGAAATTCTCCTCACCCTACGACTTCAGCAGAAGCTTTTCGCCGATCCGCGACGTATCGCCCTGTTAAAACAAATAGAACAAACTGGCTCGATTAGCCAGGGAGCTAAAAACGCCGGCATCAGCTATAAAAGCGCCTGGGATGCGATTAACGACATGAACACCCTGAGCGAACAAACGCTGGTAGAGCGCGCCACCGGCGGAAAAGGCGGCGGCGGCGCCGTGTTGACGCGTTACGGGCAACGCCTGATCCAGCTCTATGACTTACTGGCGCAGATCCAGCAAAAAGCATTTGATGTGCTGAGCGATGACGACAACCTGCCGCTGGACAGCCTGCTGGGCGCCATCTCCCGTTTCTCTTTGCAGACCAGCGCCCGCAACCAGTGGTTTGGTACGGTGACGGGGCGCGATCATTCGCAGGTGCAGGAGCATATTGAGATCCTGCTCGCGGACGGCACAACGCGCCTGAAAGCCGCCATCACCGCGCAAAGCGGTCAACGCCTCGGGCTGAACGAAGGTCAGGAGGTGCTGGTATTACTCAAAGCGCCCTGGATCAGCATCACGCTTAACCCTGAGCAGGCCGCCGAGGCCGACAACCAGCTACGCGGGCGTATCAGCCACATCGAGCGCGGCGCAGAACAGTGTGAAGTGCTGATGACCCTGCCGGATGGACAGTCGCTCTGCGCCACCGTTCCGGTGAACGACGCGACCGAATTAGATGAAGGTGCTGTGGTGACCGCATATTTCAATGCAGACCGGGTAATTATCGCCACATTGTGCTAAGCGCATTGACAACCCCACCAACACTGAGTATCCCTGACATCTGTTGCTGCAAAAAATGGGATAACACATGTCATCATTGCATATTTCGCAAGGCACGTTTCGTCTTAGCGATACCCGTACCTTATCGCTGCCAGAGTTAACCCTTCGCGCCGGAGAAAGCTGGGCGTTTGTGGGCACGAATGGCAGCGGAAAATCCGCGCTGGCCCGCGCTCTGGCAGGCGAATTAACCCAGCTGAAGGGGGAGCGTCAGTGCACCTTTACCCGGCTGACGCGCCTTTCCTTCGAACAGCTGCAAAAGCTGGTCAGCGATGAGTGGCAGCGTAACAATACCGATTTGCTCAGCCCCGGCGAAGAAGATACTGGCCGCACGACGGCGGACATTATCCAGGATGAGATAAAAGATCCTGCCCGCTGTCAGCAGCTGGCGGAGCAATTTGGCATTACCGCCCTGCTTAACCGCCGCTTTAAATATCTCTCTACCGGCGAGACGCGCAAAACGCTGCTGTGCCAGGCGCTGATGAGCGAGCCGGAACTCCTGATTCTGGATGAACCGTTTGACGGACTGGATGTGCAGTCCCGCGCGCAGCTGGCAGCGTTGCTGGCGTCGCTTAACCAGCAGGGATACACCCTTGTGCTGGTCCTTAACCGCTTTGATGAGATCCCGGATTTCGTACATTACGCGGGCGTGCTGGCGGACTGTAGCCTGACCGAAACCGGCGAGAAAGCCGTACTGCTCCGGCAGGCGCTAATTGCACAGCTGGCCCACAGCGAGAAACTGGACGGTATTGCGCTGCCGGAGCCGGATGCCCCTTCAGCACGCCACGGGCTGGATCCTGACCAGCCGCGCATTGTGCTGCGCGATGGGGTGGTTGCTTACGACGATCGCCCTATTCTTAATCATCTCAGCTGGACGGTTAATCCTGGTGAGCACTGGCAGATCGTCGGCCCCAACGGGGCGGGTAAATCCACGCTGCTCAGCCTGATCACTGGCGATCACCCGCAGGGTTACAGCAACGATTTGACCCTCTTCGGCCGCCGCCGCGGCAGCGGGGAAACCATCTGGGATATCAAAAAGCATATCGGCTATGTCAGCAGCAGCCTGCATCTGGACTACCGGGTGAGCACTACGGTGCGAAACGTGATCCTCTCTGGCTTCTTCGATTCCATTGGTATTTATCAGGCGGTATCCGACAAGCAGCACAAGCTGGCGCAGCAGTGGCTGGATATTCTGGGTATGGACCACCGGGTAGCCGATGCGCCATTTCACAGCCTGTCGTGGGGGCAGCAGCGGCTGGCATTGATCGTCCGCGCGCTGGTTAAGCATCCTACGCTGCTGATTCTTGATGAACCGTTGCAGGGGCTGGATCCCCTCAACCGTCAGCTGATCCGCCGCTTTGTGGATGTCCTGATTAGCGAAGGTGAAACCCAGCTGCTGTTTGTCTCCCACCATGCTGAGGATGCCCCGTCCTGCATCACCCATCGGCTGGAATTTGTACCTGACGGCGAGCATTACCGCTACCTGCTGAGCAAAATCGATTAACGCGTGGAGGGCGCTGCCCTCCGCTTTTCAGACAACCTGCAACAATACATCTCTATCTCTTTGATCTACAATGCACTCAGTCTGTGAAAAAGCGCCTGTGAAAACCAGTGTAAACGATACCACTATTTTATCCCATGTCACACTTTTCGCGTCTCTGATATGCTATGGTTAATTCATACCATAAGCCTAATGGAGCGAAATATGCGAGTTCTGGTAACAGGTGGTAGCGGTTACATAGGAAGTCATACCTGCGTACAACTTCTGCAAAGCGGCCACGATGTCGTCATTCTTGATAACCTGTGCAACAGTAAGCGCAGCGTGCTGCCGGTCATTGAACGCCTTGCGGGTAAACAGCCGACTTTCGTGGAAGGCGATATCCGCAATGAAGCATTGATGACTGAAATCCTTCACGATCACGCGATTGAAACCGTTATCCACTTCGCGGGCCTGAAAGCGGTGGGCGAATCGGTAGCAAAACCGCTTGAGTACTACGACAACAACGTCAACGGTACCCTGCGTCTGATCTCCGCCATGCGTGCGGCGAACGTGAAAAACTTTATCTTCAGCTCTTCCGCGACCGTCTACGGCGATCAGCCAAAAATTCCTTACGTTGAAAGCTTCCCGACCGGTACGCCGCAAAGCCCGTATGGCAAAAGCAAGCTGATGGTAGAGCAGATCCTGACCGACCTGCAAAAAGCCCAGCCTGAGTGGAGCATCGCGCTGCTGCGCTACTTCAACCCGGTTGGCGCGCATCCGTCAGGCGACATGGGTGAAGATCCGCAGGGCATTCCTAATAACCTGATGCCGTATATCGCGCAGGTTGCCGTAGGGCGTCGCGACTCCCTGGCGATTTTTGGTAACGATTATCCCACCGAAGACGGCACCGGCGTGCGCGATTACATTCACGTGATGGATCTGGCCGACGGCCACGTGGCGGCGATGCAGCAGCTGGCGGATAAACCGGGCGTGCATATTTACAACCTCGGCGCCGGCGTCGGCAGCAGCGTGCTGGATGTGGTGAATGCCTTCAGTAAAGCCTGCGGCAAGCCAGTGAAGTATCACTTTGCGCCGCGTCGTGATGGCGACCTCCCGGCTTACTGGGCCGATGCCACCAAAGCGGATAAAGAGCTTAACTGGCGTGTTACCCGCACGCTTGATGAAATGGCACAGGATACCTGGCACTGGCAGTCACGCCATCCGCAGGGTTATCCGGATTAAGGATTTGTCATGACACAATTCAATCCCGTCGATCACCCGCATCGTCGTTTTAACCCGCTCAGCGGGCAATGGATTTTAGTTTCACCGCATCGCGCCAAGCGCCCCTGGCAGGGGGCGCAAGAGACGCCTGCAAAACAGTCGCTGCCACAGCACGATCCGGACTGCTTCCTCTGTCCGGGCAACACGCGCGTGACGGGCGATACAAACCCGACCTACAAGGGCACCTTCGTTTTCACTAACGATTTTGCGGCGCTGATGACCGATACGCCGGACGCGCCGGAAAGCCATGACCCGCTGATGCGCTGCGAAAGCGCCCGCGGCACCAGCCGCGTGATCTGCTTCTCTCCCGATCACAGCAAAACGCTGCCGGAGCTGAGCGTTGAGGCGCTGAAAGAGGTGGTCAGCACCTGGCAGGCGCAAACGGCGGAGCTGGGCCAGACCTATCCGTGGGTGCAGGTATTTGAAAATAAAGGCGCGGCGATGGGCTGCTCTAACCCGCATCCGCACGGCCAGATCTGGGCGAACAGCTTCCTGCCGAACGAAGCCGAACGTGAAGACCGGCTGCAAAAAGCCTATTTCGCCCAGAACGGTTCGCCGATGCTGGTGGATTACACCCAGCGTGAACTGGCGGACGGCAGCCGCACTGTGGTGGAAACCGAGCACTGGCTTGCGGTAGTCCCTTACTGGGCGGCGTGGCCGTTTGAAACGCTGCTGCTGCCAAAGGCCCATGTTCAGCGTATTACGGACCTCAGCGACGCCCAGCGAGACGACCTTGCCCTGGCGCTGAAAAAACTGACCAGCCGCTACGACAACCTGTTCCAGTGTTCCTTCCCCTACTCCATGGGCTGGCACGGTGCGCCGTTTAACGGCGAAGAGAATCAACACTGGCAGTTACATGCACACTTCTATCCGCCGCTGCTGCGTTCTGCGACGGTACGTAAATTCATGGTGGGCTATGAAATGCTGGCGGAAACCCAGCGCGACCTGACGGCGGAACAGGCGGCAGAACGCCTGCGTGCCGTTAGCGACGTCCATTACCGCGAATCAGGAGTCTAAAAATGAGTCTGAAAGATAAAACACAATCCCTGTTTGCTGAAAAATTTGGCTACCCTGCCACCCATATTATCCAGGCGCCAGGCCGCGTTAATCTGATCGGCGAGCACACCGACTATAACGACGGTTTTGTCCTGCCGTGTGCCATCGACTACCAGACGGTGATCGCCTGCACGAAACGTTCAGATCGTAACGTGCGAGTGATCGCCGCGGATTACGGCAACGAAATTGACGAATTTTCCCTCGATGCGCCGATCGTGACCCACGACAGCCAGCAGTGGTCGAACTATGTTCGCGGCGTGGTGAAGCATCTTCTGAAGCGTAACAAGAATTTCGGCGGGGCCGATCTGGTGATCAGCGGCAACGTGCCGCAAGGGGCGGGATTAAGCTCTTCCGCATCGCTGGAAGTGGCGGTCGGCACCGTGTTCCAGCAGCTTTATCATCTGCCGCTGGACGGGGCGCAAATCGCCCTCAACGGTCAGGAAGCGGAAAACCAGTTCGTGGGCTGCAACTGCGGCATTATGGATCAGCTGATTTCCGCGCTGGGCAAGAAAGAACATGCTTTGCTGATTGACTGCCGCTCCCTCGGGACCAAAGCGGTTCCACTGCCAAAAGGTGCGGCTGTGGTGATCATCAACAGCAACTTCAAACGCACCCTGGTGGGGAGCGAGTACAACACCCGCCGCGAGCAGTGTGAAACCGGCGCGCGCTTCTTCCAGCAGCCAGCCCTGCGTGATGTCTCACTTGACGAATTTAACAAGGTTGCCCACGAACTGGATCCGGTTGTCACTAAGCGCGTGCGTCACGTGCTGACGGAAAATGCCCGTACCGTAGAAGCCGCCTCCGCGCTGGCGAAAGGTGACCTGAAACGGATGGGCGAGCTGATGGCCGAATCGCATGCCTCCATGCGCGACGATTTCGAAATCACCGTGCCACAAATCGACACCCTGGTTGAAATTGTGAAAGCCACGATTGGCGACAAAGGCGGCGTGCGTATGACCGGGGGGGGATTTGGCGGCTGTGTCGTCGCCCTGGTGCCGGAAGAGCTGGTCCCTGCCATTCAGGACGCGGTGGCTAAACAGTACGAAGCCAAAACGGGCATCAAAGAAACTTTCTATGTCTGCAAAGCATCACAAGGAGCCGGACAGTGCTAAACGAAACACCAACACTCGCACCGGATGGTCTGCCGTATCGCCTGTTAACCCTGCGCAACAGTGCCGGGATGGTGGTTACGCTGATGGACTGGGGCGCAACGTTACTTTCTGCCCGCGTACCGATGCCTGACGGCAGCGTGCGCGAAACCCTGCTTGGCTGCGCATCGCCCGAGCAGTATATCGAGCAGACCGCTTTTCTGGGCGCATCCATAGGCCGCTACGCCAACCGCATCGCCAGAAGCCGGTTTACGCTGGACGGCGTAACCTATTCCCTGCTTGCCAGCCAGGGTGAAAATCAGCTGCACGGCGGCCCGGAAGGGTTTGATAAACGTCGCTGGAAGATTGTGCAGCAAAATGACGGTGAGGTCTGGTTCTCTCTGGACTCCCTCGACGGAGACCAGGGCTTCCCGGGCAATCTCACCGCAACCGCGCGCTTTACCCTGACCGAAGATAATCGTATCGCCATTGAGTACCGCGCGACCGTCGACAAGCCGTGCCCGGTCAACCTGACTAACCACGCCTATTTCAACCTTGACGGCAATCAGACCGATGTCCGCAGCCACAAACTCCAGATCCTGGCGGACGCGTATCTGCCGGTCGATGAGATGGGTATCCCTTATCAGGGGCTGAAACCGGTAAGCGGTAATAGCTTTGATTTCCGTCAGCCGAAAACCATCGCCCAGGATTTCCTGAGTGATGACGATCAGCGCAAGGTGAAAGGCTACGACCACGCTTTCCTGTTGCAGGCGAAAGGCGATCTTTCTCAACCTGCCGCACAGGTCTGGTCTGCGGATGAGAAGTTACAGATGACGGTCTACACCACCGCCCCTGCCCTCCAGTTCTACTCCGGTAACTACCTGGAGGGGACCACGGCGCGTGAACATAACGACTACGCCGCCTGGCAAGGTCTGGCGCTGGAGAGCGAGTTCCTGCCGGACAGTCCTAACCATCCTGAATGGCCGCAGCCTGACTGTGTGCTGCGTCCGGGTGAAGAGTACGTAAGCGTCACAGAGTATCATTTCATTCCGCGCGCATAATGTCCGGCGGCGCTACGCGTGCACGGGCCTACGAATGTAGGCCGGATAAGCGAAGCGCCATCCGGCAAAAAGCCTGGCCCTCACCGCGAGGGCTTTTTTCCGCTCAGCTTGCTGAAAATAGCGGCGATCGCAGACAAAATCATAACCCTGGATTCACATGCATCTTACACTCTCGAACTATTTTCGCTATGGTTAGGGTTAAGCGTTGCTGCTGGCACAGTCACGGCAATATAATGAGAATTGTTATCATTCAAAATGCTTGAGGAGTAAGAAATGGCTAATACTAAGCTTGTCCTGGTGCGCCACGGCGAAAGCCAGTGGAACAACGAAAACCGCTTCACCGGTTGGTATGACGTTGATCTGTCCGAGAAAGGCGTGAGCGAAGCAAAAGCGGCAGGTAAGCTGCTGAAAGAAGAAGGCTTCACCTTTGACTTTGCTTACACCTCTGTGCTGAAACGTGCCATCCATACCCTGTGGAACATTCTGGACGAGCTGGATCAGGCCTGGCTGCCGGTTGAGAAATCCTGGAAACTGAACGAGCGTCACTACGGTGCGCTGCAAGGTCTGAACAAAGCAGAAACCGCAGAAAAATACGGTGACGAGCAGGTTAAGCAGTGGCGTCGTGGTTTTGCGGTCACGCCTCCAGAGCTGAGCAAAGATGACGAGCGCTACCCGGGCCACGATCCGCGTTACGCGAAGCTGACTGAAGCTGAACTGCCGCAGACCGAAAGCCTGGCGCTGACCATCGACCGCGTTGTGCCTTACTGGAACGAAACCATTCTGCCACGCCTGAAAAGCGGCGAGCGCGTCATTATCGCTGCTCACGGTAACTCCCTGCGTGCGCTGGTGAAATACCTGGACAACATGGGTGAAGATGAAATCCTCGAGCTGAACATCCCTACCGGCGTGCCGCTGGTGTACGAGTTCGACGAAAACTTCAAGCCAGTTAAACATTACTACCTGGGTAACGCCGACGAAATCGCTGCAAAAGCGGCGGCCGTGGCGAACCAGGGTAAAGCGAAGTAATTTTCGCCGGACATAAAAAAAGCGTGGAGCAATCCACGCTTTTTTATTTTCCGCGATAAACTTAACCGCGACGCGCTTTTACCGCATCCGCCAGCTGACGCAGGATCGCATCGGTATCATCCCAGCCAATGCAGGCATCCGTCACGCTCTTACCGTAGACCAGCGGCTCGCTGCCCTCCAGGTTCTGATTGCCTTCCACCAGATGGCTCTCAATCATCACCCCAATCACTGCGCGTTCACCGTTGGCGATTTGCTGACAAACGTCTGCACCAACTTCCATCTGCTTTTTGAACTGTTTGCTTGAGTTCGCATGGCTGAAATCGATCATGATCTGCGGCGCCAGTCCCGCTTTCTCCAGACCCGCCTTCACTTCCGCTACGTGTTTAGCGCTGTAGTTAGGCTCTTTACCGCCGCGCAGAATGATATGGCAATCGCCATTACCGCTGGTATTCACGATAGCCGAGTGGCCCCACTTAGTCACCGACAGGAAGCAGTGCGGCGCGCCAGCCGCATTGATGGCATCAATAGCGACTTTGATGGTGCCATCAGTGCCGTTTTTGAAACCCACCGGGCATGACAGGCCAGACGCCAGCTCACGGTGAACCTGCGATTCAGTCGTACGCGCACCAATAGCGCCCCAGCTCATCAGGTCAGCCAGATACTGCGGGGTGATCATATCGAGGAATTCTCCGGCTGCAGGCAGCCCGCTGTCGTTAATCTCCAGCAGCAGCTTACGCGCAATACGCAGGCCGTCGTTGATCTGGAAACTGTTGTCCATGTGCGGATCGTTGATCAACCCTTTCCAGCCCACGGTGGTACGCGGTTTTTCGAAATAAACGCGCATCACAATTTCCAGTTCGCCCTTCAGCTCTTCGCGCAGGGTGAGCAGACGTGACGCGTACTCTTTGGCCGCAGCAGGATCGTGAATGGAGCACGGTCCGATGACCACCAAAAGACGATCGTCGCTACCTTTCAGGATCTTGTGGATCGCCTTGCGGGCATGAGACACCGTGTTGGCGGCATTTTCGGTGGCGGGGAATTTTTCAAGGAGCGCTACGGGAGGTAATAACTCATTGATCTCTTTAATGCGTAAATCGTCGTTCTGATAATTCATCTTCTTTCCGGCTCTGCCATATCTTTAGTAATGAAAGCAATGCTTTCAATCTAACTTGTCGGTCACGAAGTGTAAACGGGATTTTACACTTCGCGCAGATAATTCCTGGAATTCGCCTAAAATACGCAACAAAATAGCGAAAAATGAGATCTCGCCTAAGCTTTTTACTTGTAACGACTGTTTTTAAATACTTATACGCGATTCCATCCTGACATAATTCAGGAATCTGGGATCTTTCGCCACTGAACAAGATGCACTGTTGGAGAATGTTATCCAGCGTAACGATAAGAACAGGAGCACCATGATGAAAATGACGAAACTGACTACGCTTTTCCTGACGGCAACCCTTACCCTGGCAAGCGGTAGCGTACTGGCAGCCGATACAGGCTCCTCCGGCAGCAACGGCGACGCGAATGCCGCTGCCGAAGCGGGCCAGGTTGCGCCGGATGCAAAACAGAATATCGCGCCAAATAATGTTGATAACAGTAATATCAACACGGGCAATACCAACACCGGCGGTACGAATACCGGCACGATGAACCATGACGGTATGAGCACTGACGAAGTTCACAAAAACTCAATGTGTAAAGACGGGAAATGCCCGGACCCGAATGACAAAGTGGGCAGCGATGCCAATACCAAAACGGACGGTACTACCCAGTAACCTTCCGTAAGGTAAAAGAGGGAGAGCGAATGCTCTCCTTTTTTATTTAAGCTCTTAAAAACGCTACACTAAAAATAATAATAAATCAGGAACGATACCATGGCGCACTCCCACTCCCATTCCCACTCCACTGGCGATGAAAATGCCAAACGGCTTCTGCTGGCTTTTGGCGTCACTGCCACCTTTATGATTATTGAGGTGACAGGCGGACTGATCTCCGGATCGCTGGCGCTGCTGGCCGATGCCGGGCATATGCTGACCGACGCTGCCGCGCTCCTGTTTGCTCTGCTGGCCGTGCAGTTTGCCCGTCGCCCTCCCAATGCCCGCCACACCTTTGGCTGGCTCAGACTCACCACACTTGCTGCGTTCGTGAATGCGATTGCACTGGTGGTTATTACCATTCTTATCGTCTGGGAGGCGTTTCAGCGCTTTCGTCATCCACAACCGGTAGCCGGAACGACGATGATGGTGATTGCTATTGCCGGGTTGGTCGCCAATATTCTGGCATTCTGGATATTGCACCGCGGCAGCAGCGAAAAAAATCTGAACGTACGGGCCGCGGCGCTTCACGTGCTGGGCGATCTGCTGGGTTCCGTAGGTGCCATCGTCGCCGCGCTGATCATTATGGGTACGGGCTGGACCCCCATCGACCCGATTCTTTCCGTGCTGGTATCGTGCCTTGTATTACGCAGTGCCTGGCGGCTGTTGAAAGAGAGCGTGAATGAACTGCTGGAAGGCGCTCCCACGTCGCTGGATATTGGCGAGCTAAAACGCAATCTGTGTCGTTCCATTCCTGAAGTCCGTAACGTTCACCACGTTCACGTCTGGCTGGTGGGTGAGAAACCGCTTATGACGCTGCACGTTCAGGTTATTCCGCCCCACGATCACGATGCGTTGCTTGAACGTATTCGGCACTTCCTTGAGCATCACTACGAAATTGCGCACTCCACCATCCAGATGGAGTATCAGCCCTGTAACGGGCCAGACTGTCACCTGAACGAGGCGCAGTCCGGCCACTCACACGAGCATCACCATTAGCGGGAAAGCGCGCGAGAGCCACGCTCACGCGCGCTGTTGATCCACATGCGGCTACCGTTCAGGGCAATGACGGTCAGCAGCATATACTCCAGCGACATGGCATAAACGCCCTGACGGGCAAAAATCACCACGCTAATCACGTTGATGACCACCCACAGCAGCCAGTTTTCAACGTATTTACGGGTCATCAGGATCATTGCGGCAATCGAAAGCACCATCATGCAGGAATCCCAGAACGGGAAGGCATCAGGCTGAAGCTCAGGCATCGTCACGTTTAATCCCAGACCCGACATGACCGAGACCGCCACGCGCGTCAGGAAGGCAAATACCGGGTCAATAAAGACGGTCATAAAGCCGATTGCCACCACGCAGGCCGCGAGCCAGGCAATGGCTTTTGGCAACGGCAGCCAGCGGATTTGCAGCTCCGCCTCCTGCTGACTGTTTTGCCGCGACCAGGCGTACCAGCCATAGATATTGGCCGCGAAGAAGAACAGCTGCAGAAGCAAGCTGGCGTAGAGCTGGATCTGGAAGAAGATGATCGCAAACAGCGTGACGTTTATCAGCCCGAACGCATAGTTACTGATCTTCTCAAGGCTGGCCAGCCAGATACAGAGTAAACCGGCCAGCGTACCTACCGCTTCAATCCACGACAGGTCATAGCCGCCCGCACCAATCGGGATATGAACCAGGATGTTCTGTGTGCTAAAAAAATCCATTTTTTCTCCGGGGCGTAATAAGTTAAGTACGTAGTGTAGCCGCAAAATCCAGCATACGGTTAAGCGGAATTAACGCGCCTTCGCGCAGGGCGGCGTCTACGTGGATCTCATGCGCTGCGCCCCCGATCTCCAGCCCCTCCGCTATCGCCTTAAGTCCATTCATCGCCATCCACGGGCAGTGCGCGCAGCTTCGACAGGTCGCCCCTTCTCCGGCGGTTGGCGCTTCGAGCAGCTCTTTTTCTGGTACGGCCTGCTGCATTTTATAGAAGATACCGCGATCGGTCGCCACGATGAGCTGCTTGTGCGGCAGGGTTTTTGCCGCGTTTATCAACTGGCTGGTTGAGCCGACGGCGTCCGCCATCTCAACAATCGACTGCGGCGACTCCGGATGCACCAGAATTGCGGCCTGCGGGTAAAGGCGTTTCATCCGGGTCAGTGCCTGGGTCTTAAACTCGTCGTGAACGATACAGGCGCCCTGCCAGCACAGCACATCCGCACCGGTCTGTTTTTGTACGTAGTTTCCCAGGTGACGATCGGGCGCCCAGATGATTTTCTCCCCCAGGCTGTCCAGATGTTCAATCAGCTCAACGGCAATACTGGACGTTACTACCCAGTCTGCCCGGGCTTTCACCGCCGCAGACGTATTGGCATAGACCACCACGGTACGGTCAGGGTGGGCATCACAGAAGGCGGTGAACTCATCAATCGGGCAACCGAGGTCAAGAGAACATTCGGCATTCAGCGTAGGCATCAGAATCGTTTTTTCCGGGCTGAGGATTTTTGCCGTTTCACCCATAAAACGAACCCCCGCGACCAGCAGCGTGGAGGCTGAATGCTTAGCACCGAAACGCGCCATCTCCAGGGAGTCTGAGATACAGCCGCCCGTCTCTTCCGCCAGCTGCTGAATTTCCGGGTCGGTGTAGTAATGCGCCACCATCACCGCATCACGCTCTTTAAGGAGGCGCTTGATTTTTTCACGATAGAACTGCTTCTCATCCCGGCTTAGCGGAGCTGGCTTCGGCGGGAAGGGATAGATTGCGGTTTCGGGATCAAACATCACACTCATTATGGCTTCTCGTTTTACTGGCTTAACAATATTGCTTTTTTTTGCATGAGATAACAAAAATGAGGCAATGGTGTTTTATATACTAAACAAGATAGCGAATTTGAGGAGGAATGTCATCGGGAATTGATGCCGGTAGCATTTGTCGGCTGGTGGCTTCGCCTTACCCGACCTACAAGGCACTGGCGAACGACAGATAGCAAAAAGGCGCCTTTAGGGCGCCTTTCTACACTGGTGGGTCGTGCAGGATGACTCGGCTTCGCCTCGCCCTTCGGGCCGTTGCTAAAGCAACGTTATCCTTCACGTGTAGTATCTGAGTAAGTCATTAAAATTGGTGGGTCGTGCAGGATTCGAACCTGCGACCAATTGATTAAAAGTCAACTGCTCTACCAACTGAGCTAACGACCCCTTACGGGATGTACTTCAAATCTATTCAGGCTGGTGGGTCGTGCAGGATTCGAACCTGCGACCAATTGATTAAAAGTCAACTGCTCTACCAACTGAGCTAACGACCCATTCGGGTGTTGCCTGAATTATCACTCGGAACCAATAAAATTGGTGGGTCGTGCAGGATTCGAACCTGCGACCAATTGATTAAAAGTCAACTGCTCTACCAACTGAGCTAACGACCCGAGTGGTGGGTGATGACGGGCTCGAACCGCCGACCCCCTCCGTGTAAAGGAGATGCTCTACCAACTGAGCTAATCACCCACTCTGTACTGCCGGAACTGCTTTAAGTGGTGGGTCGTGCAGGATTCGAACCTGCGACCAATTGATTAAAAGTCAACTGCTCTACCAACTGAGCTAACGACCCACTTTTGCGCTGCTTTCACGTTGTTTGATATCCCGTGGCAACGGCGGCATATATTACTGATTTAAGAATTCTGCGCAACAAAAATTTCGATAAAGATCACTTAACTGCTTAGGAATCATGCTGCACGACCAGAAATAACGCGATTTCTGGTCATGCGATAATCAACCCATCGAACTCAAACGTTTTTGCGCTTGTTTGGCGCCGTCTGTACCCGGGAATTTCGCAACCACCTGCTGATAAACCGCTTTGGCTTTTGCAGTGTCGCCTTTGTCCTGCATGATCACGCCGACTTTATACATCGCATCCGGCGCTTTCGGTGATTTCGGGTAATTTTTCACCACAGAGGCAAAATAAAACGCCGCATCATCCTTTTTACCCTTGTTGTAATTCAACTGACCCAGCCAGTAGTTCGCATTTGGCTGGTAAGTAGAATCAGGGTACTTCTTAACGAAGTTCTGAAACGCAACGATAGCATCGTCCTGGCGCGATTTGTCCTGTACCAGGGCAATGGCCGCGTTATAGTCCGTATTCGCGTCACCGCTCTGTACAGGCGCACCTGACGACGGGGAGGCATCTGCCGCAGGTGCAGGCGTCGCCGCACCGCTTTGATCGCCTGCTGCTGGCTGTGCTGCTGCTCCGCCACTGTTCAGGCTATCCATCTGCAACAAAATTTGCTTCTGGCGCTCCACAACCTGATTAAGCTGATACTGGCTCTCCTGAATCTGACCACGAAGGGAATCAATATCATTCTGGTTATCGGAAAGCTGCTGCTGGAGTTGAGTTAAAAGTTGGCTGTGAGCGTTAGAAATACGCTCGAGTTGAGTAACCCGGTCTTCTACCGAGCCTGAGCCGACACTACTGATTGGTGCCTGAGCAAAAGCGGCCCAGGGGGCCGCTATTCCAACCAGTAACGACAGACTCATCAGATGATGTCTGAAGTTACTGCTCATGCAATTCTCTTAGTAAACGAGTACGGCACGACGGTTTTTGGAGTAAGCCGCTTCGTCGTGACCCAGTACTGCTGGTTTTTCTTTACCGTAAGAAACGATGGAGATCTGGTCAGCAGAAACGCCTTTACCCTGCAAATACATTTTAACAGCGTTTGCACGACGTTCACCCAGGGAGATGTTGTACTCCGGAGTACCACGTTCGTCCGCGTGACCTTCTACGGTGACTTTGTAAGACGGGTTGCTACGCAGGAAGTTTGCGTGCGCATCCAGCATCGCAGCGAAGTCAGAACGGATGTCGTATTTATCCAGATCGAAGTAAACGATGTTGTTCTGCTGTAACTGCTGCATCTGAAGACGCGCTTGCTCTTCAGAAGACATATTGCCATTGCCGTTAGCGTCCATACCGGTGCCGGCACCCATCATGCCTTCGCCGCTCTGGTCATTGCTTGCGTTCTTGTTAGAAGAACACGCTGCGATTGCCATAACAGGCAGAGCGATCATCAGCCCCTTCAGCACTTTGTTCAGTTGCATTTCTAAGATTCCTTTAGTAATCAATTAATTATTATTACAGATACGGCGACCAGGCAGGTGATTTTACCTGTCCATCAGTTGCCGGAAGACGCGCTTTGAAACGCCCATCTGTAGAAACCAGATTCAGCACGGATCCCATCCCCTGAGAAGAGCTGTAGATTACCATGGTGCCGTTAGGTGCCAGACTTGGCGTTTCATCCAGGAACGTTGACGACAGTATTTGTACGCCTCCCGTTACCAGATCTTGTTTGGCAATGTGCTGCTGACCACCCGCAGTGCTAACCATTACCATTGTTTTACCATCGGCACTGACGTCAGCATCCTGGTTCTGAGAACCTTCCCAGGTAATACGCTGCGCTGCTCCGCCGTTGATATTCACTTTATAAACTTGTGGACGACCTGCCTGGTCGGACGTAAAGGCCAGATTCTGGCTGTCCGGGAACCAGGTTGGCTCAGTGTTATTGCTACGACCATCCGTGACCTGACGGATCTGACCAGAACCAATATCCATTACGTACAGATTCAGGCTACCGGTTTTAGACAGGGCAAACGCCAGTTTGGTACCGTCCGGAGAGAACGCAGGTGCACCGTTGTGACGTGGGAATGACGCAACCTGACGAACAGCACCGTTAGAGAGCGTCTGGATGACCAGCGCGGAGCGGCCGCTTTCGAAGGTCACATACGCCAGCTTTGAGCCGTCCGGAGACCATGCCGGAGACATCAGCGGCTGCGGTGAACGGTGTACGGTGAACTGGTTGTAACCATCGTAGTCAGAGACGCGCAGCTCATAAGGGAACTGGCCGCCGTTGGTCTGTACCACGTACGCGATACGGGTACGGAACGCACCTTTAATACCGGTCAGCTTCTCGAACACTTCGTCACTCGCCGTATGGCCAGCGTAGCGCAGCCACTGCTTGTTCACTTTATACGTGTTCTGAGCCAGAACGGTACCCGGCGCACCGCCGGTATCAACCAGCTGATACGCAACGTTATAGCCGCCGTCTGGTGCAGGCGTAACCTGACCGACAACTACCGCATCAATACCCAGCGCAGACCATGCAGCAGGCTGAACGTCCTGCGCAGTACCCGGCTGCTGAGGCAGGCGGGAACGATCTAATGGGTTAAATTTACCGCTGTTACGCAGGTCAGCTGCAACAATGCCGCCAATATCTTCAGGCGCAGCGCCCGGGCCTGCCCACTGGAACGGAACGACACCAATCGGACGCGCCGAGTCCACCCCCTGGGTGATCTCGATACGTACTTCTGCGTGCAGTACAGCTGCCCACAGCATTAAAAAACTAACTGCTACACGTAATGCCTGCTTCATCATATCTCCCTTATCTGGGTAACCTTACCCACGATAATTTAGCAGAATGTTAACAAACCCAAATAGACAAAACTACTTATCCTGTTTACGACCATAGACTGTTTTTCATACTTCCGTTAGAAGAGTTGATTACAGCTTAAAGTCCAGTTTGGCATCTTTTATCCTTTCATAAACAGCCTCGCTAGGCGGTTTAGGAATGTTCGCCGATCTGGCTGCGGCCAGCGCAGCCTGACAGAGCGCAGGATCGCCCCCTTCAGACGTCACGCTTTTCAACCTGCCGTCTGGCGCAAGATTGATGTGCAGTACGCATTGCTTGCCCTGATACAGGCCTGCATCAAAGAGTCGGCTCTGAATCGCAACCTGGATCTGTTTGGCATAAGCACTGATATCTGCACCTGTTGCCCCACCGTTGGCTCCGGAGGTACCGCTGTCTTTTGACGGCTGTCCATTTCCTTTCGCCCCACCGCCCGTTTTCGGTGCATTCTTACCGGAACTCAGGTCGCCCAGCAGATCGTCAACTCCTGCGGCTGCGGCAGCTTTCTCAGCGGCAGCGGCCTTTTTAGCAGCGGCTTTTTCGGCTGCTGCTTTCTTATCGGCAGCGGCTTTCTCAGCTGCAGCTTTTTTATCAGCAGCGGCTTTTTCCGCAGCGGCGGCTTTTTCTGCCGCAGCTTTCTCAGCGGCAGCCGCTTTCTTCGCCGCTTCGGCGGCCGCTTTTTTCTCTGCTTCCTGGGCGGCTTTCTTCGCGGCTTCTGCTTCGGCTTTCTTCTGTGCGTCAGCAGCGGCTTTTTTCGCGGCTTCGGCTTCCGCTTTCTTCTTCGCATCAGCAGCGGCTTTCTTCGCGGCTTCTGCTTCGGCCTTCTTCTGCGCGTCAGCAGCGGCTTTTTTCGCTGCTTCTGCGGCTACTTTCGCCTGAGCATCTGCCTGCGCCTTAGCGTCTGCTGCGGCTTTGGCTGCCGCCTCCTCCGCCTGCTTCTGCTGTTCCTGCGCTTTCTTCGCTGCGGCTTCAGCCTGTTTCTGCTGCTCCGCCTGCTCTTTCGCGGCTTCCTGCGCCTGCAAACGCTCTTTCTCAAGCTGCTTCAAACGTTCCTGCTCGGCGGCCTGCTTTTCACGCAGCTCTTCCGCCTGCTGTTGCGCCTGTTTTTCACGCTGCTCTTCAGCGCGTTTTGCGCTCGCCTGCTGCTGTTGCTGACGATTATAGTTCTGCACTACCGCACCGGGATCTACCATGACGGCGTCGATGGATGAGCCTCCACCACCGCCCGATGCATCAATGTGCTCATCGAACGAACTCCAGATCAGCGCTGCAAAAAGAATCACGTGCAGCACTGCGGAGACGATTATCGCTCGCTTAAGCTTGTCGTTCTGTTCGGTTGCCTTTGACACTATCGGTTCCCAAAAACTACGCAGATGATCAAATAGGCTGAGTCATTAAGCCAACTGACTTAACGCCCGCGCTATGTAGCAAGTTCAGCGCTTTGATAATTTCATCATATGGTACGTCTTTCGCACCACCGATTAAGAAGACCGTCTTCGGATTTGACTCCAGGCGTCGTTGCGCTTCAGCAATAACCTGCTCTGGGGGGAGCTGATCCATACGATCCTTCTCGACCACCACGCTGTACTGCCCTACGCCGGAAACCTCAATGATGACCGGAGGATCGTCATTGGTGCTTACCGCCTGTGATTCTGTCGCATCCGGCAGATCAACTTCTACGCTCTGGGTGATGATGGGGGCTGTCGCCATAAAGATCAGCAGCAGCACCAGCAGCACGTCCAGTAACGGAACGATATTGATTTCGGACTTGAGCTCGCGACGACCTCGTCCACGCGATCTGGCCATGGTTTACCCCTTGTTGCTCTCGGTGCTGGTAAACGCCTGACGATGCAGAATCGCGGTGAACTCTTCCATAAAGTTGTCGTAGTTCAGTTCCAGTTTATTCACGCGCTGGTTCAGACGGTTGTACGCCATTACCGCCGGAATTGCCGCGAACAGACCGATTGCGGTCGCGATCAGTGCTTCTGCGATACCCGGTGCCACCATCTGCAAGGTTGCCTGCTTCACCGCCCCCAGGGCGATAAAGGCGTGCATGATCCCCCACACCGTACCAAACAGGCCGATATACGGGCTGATGGAGCCAACGGTACCGAGGAAAGGAATATGCGTTTCAAGATTTTCCAGTTCGCGATTCATGGAAATGCGCATCGCACGCGACGCACCTTCTACCACGGCTTCCGGCGCATGGTTGTTAGCACGGTGTAAGCGAGCGAACTCTTTGAAACCACTATAAAAAATTTGTTCGGAGCCTGAAAGGTTATCACGGCGTCCCTGGCTTTCCTGATAGAGACGAGAAAGCTCTATACCCGACCAGAACTTATCTTCAAACGCTTCGGCTTCGCGGCCAGCGGCATTGAGGATACGCGTTCTCTGGATGATGATGGCCCAGGATGCGATTGAAAAACCAATCAAAATCAACATGATAAGTTTAACCAGAAGGCTTGCCTTCAGGAACAAATCAAGGATATTCATGTCAGTCACTGCTTAAACTCCGCGACAATAGACTTAGGAAGCGCACGAGGCTTCATTATGGTTGGATCAACACAGACAATCAGGACTTCAGCTGAGTTCAGTACCGTGTTCTCTGCATTGACTATCCGCTGCGTGAAAACCAGTGAAGTTCCGCGCATTGATGTAATTTCTGTTTGGACTTCGAGCATATCGTCGAGTCTGGCAGGCGCAAAATACTCAAGCGTCATCTTGCGTACCACGAAGGCAACTCGCTCAGCCAACAGCACCTGTTGACTAAAGTGATGATGGCGCAGCATCTCTGTGCGTGCCCGTTCATAAAAAGCAACGTAGCTGGCGTGGTAGACCACACCACCGGCATCGGTATCTTCGTAATAGACACGTACCGGCCATCGAAACAGCGTTGTATTCACTTTACATCCCGGTAATACAAGAAAAGTTGGAGCTTTCAAACTTCGCTACTATACGCGCGGGAATGATGGTTTGGAATGGGGGAAAGTAAACGGAGAGTAAATTTTTATGGGCTCGGGTAAGCCCATATCATTAACGGACATTTCTTATTCAGAAGAAGAAGAAAATCAAACCGGCGAGAAGAACCAGATCGGCAATCAGCGGGCAGAAGATACCCTGCCAGTGAAGCGCTTTCGGATGAAAGCCGACACCGTGAATCACACCTGCACACACCGCCCACATAATCAGGAAGCCGTGCCAGATCTCAAGCTCGCTGGTTTTAGCCGCGAAGCGCGACGGGTCCCAGAAGATACAGCCCGCCAGCAGTAATGCCATAATGAGGGAAAGCGCCCGCAGGGGGCGCTTGTCCATTACCGCATATAACGTTGCGATAATATTCATTAGTGCTTATCTTCACCTGCTTTAGACGCTTCTACATGCTCAAGCGCCAGGGCAGTGATGACACCAAATGCACAGGCAAGAAGCGTCCCTAAAATCCATGCGAAATACCACATATTCAGCTCCTTACTTAATACATAGAGTGGGTGTTGCTTTCGATATGTTCTTTAGTGATGCGACCGAACATTTTCCAGTAACACCAGGCGGTGTAGAGCAGGATAATCGGCACGAACACGCAAGCAACGTACGTCATCAGGTTCAACGTCAACTGGCTGGACGTTGCATCCCACATGGTCAGGCTAGCATTCATCATGGTGCTGGATGGCATCACGAATGGGAACATAGCAATACCTGCCGTCAGGATAATGCACGCCAGCGTCAGGGAAGAGAACACGAACGCCATAGCGCCTTTCTCCAGACGAGACATTAACACTGTCAGCAGTGGCAGCAGCACACCCAGAGCAGGGATAGCCCACAGCGCAGGCATATTGTTGAAGTTCACCAGCCATGCGCCAGCCTGACGCGCCACCTCTTTGGTCAACGGGTTAGACGGTGCGGTATGGTTAATGGCGGAGGTCACCACATAGCCATCAATACCGTACACGACCCACACGCCTGCCAGCGCGAAGCAGACCAGCGTCACCAGCGCCGCCACCTGAGCGGTCGCACGGGAACGCAGGTGCAGTTCACCCACGGTACGCATCTGGAGATAGGTTGCGCCCTGGGTGATGATCATCGCCACGCTCACCACGCCAGCCAGCAGACCAAACGGATTCAGCAGCTGGAAGAAGTTACCGGTGTAGAACAGACGCATATATTCGTCGACGTGGAACGGTACGCCCTGTAACAGGTTACCGAACGCCACACCAATGACCAGCGGTGGAACGAAGCTACCAATGAAGATGCCCCAGTCCCACATGTTACGCCAGCGGGTGTCTTCAATCTTGGAGCGGTAGTCAAAACCTACCGGACGGAAGAATAAAGAGGCCAGCACCAGAATCATCGCCACATAGAAGCCGGAGAACGCAGCCGCGTAAACCATCGGCCAGGCAGCGAACAGCGCGCCGCCTGCGGTGATCAGCCACACCTGGTTACCGTCCCAGTGCGGGGCGATGGAGTTGATCATGATTCGACGCTCGGTGTCATTACGACCGAGGAAACGGGTGAGCATGCCCACGCCCATATCGAAACCATCGGTGACCGCAAAACCAATCAGCAGAACGCCGATCAACAGCCACCAGATAAAACGCAATACTTCATAATCGATCATTTGATGACTCCTGTCTTAGCGTGCCGGCTGAGTAGTCGTAACAGACTGCTCGTAGTGGTAGCGACCGGTTTTCAGGCTGCTTGGGCCAAGGCGCGCGAACTTGAACATCAGGAACAGTTCAGCCACCAGGAACAGGGTGTACAGACCGCAAATCAGCAGCATGGAGAAGATCAGGTCGCCTGCGGTCAGGGAGGAGTTCGCTACCGCTGTTGGCAGCACCTCACCGATCGCCCATGGCTGACGGCCATATTCCGCAACAAACCAGCCGGACTCGATAGCAATCCATGGCAGTGGGATACCGTACAGCGCGGTGCGCAGCAGCCATTTTTTCTCACCGATACGGTTACGAATGACTGACCAGAACGAGGCCGCGATGATCAGCAGCATGATAATGCCGCAACCCACCATGATGCGGAACGCGAAGTACAGCGGCGCAACGCGTGGAATAGAGTCTTTGGTTGCCATCTGAATCTGCGCTTCCGTCGCGTCGGAGACGTTCGGGGTATAGCGTTTCAGCAGCAGACCGTAACCGAGGTCTTTCTTCACGTCGTTAAATTGATCGCGAACGGCCTGGTCGGTAGAGCCGGCGCGCAGCTGTTCCAGCAGCGAGTAGGCTTTCATCCCGTTACGGATACGCTCTTCATGCTGCACCATCAGATCTTTCAGGCCAGTCACCTGTTTGTCGACGGAGCGCGTGGCGATAATACCCAGAGCGTAAGGAATTTGAATGGCGAAGCGGTTTTCCTGCGCTTCCTGGTCAGGCACGCCGAACAGGGTAAACGCTGCCGGTGCCGGCTGGGTTTCCCATTCAGCTTCAATTGCGGCGAGTTTGGTTTTCTGCACGTCACCCATTTCGTAACCGGATTCATCACCCAGAACAATAACGGACAGA
Organism: Enterobacter hormaechei subsp. hoffmannii; assembly: GCF_001729745.1. GTDB lineage: Bacteria > Pseudomonadota > Gammaproteobacteria > Enterobacterales > Enterobacteriaceae > Enterobacter > Enterobacter intestinihominis. The sequence continues at coordinate 1,331,233 of NZ_CP017186.1, read as the reverse complement.
ATCGCGGCCATACCGAAGCTTGCTGCGATAGCGAAAGAACGCTTGGCGAACGCGAAGTCACGGCCGCGCAGCATATAGTAGGAGCTGATGCCCAGCACGAACATCGCGCCGCACACATAGCCAGACGCCACGGTGTGCACGAATTTAACCTGGGCAACCGGGTTCAGGACTAGCTCAGCGAAGCTGACCATCTCCATACGCATGGTTTCGAAGTTGAAATCAGATGCGATTGGGTTTTGCATCCAGCCGTTCGCCACCAGGATCCACAGTGCGGACAAGTTGGAGCCTAATGCCACCAGCCAGGTTACCGCCATATGCTGGACTTTACCCAGACGGTCCCAACCGAAGAAGAACAGACCTACAAAGGTGGATTCGAGGAAGAAGGCCATCAGACCTTCAATGGCCAGCGGCGCACCGAAAATATCCCCTACATAGTGGGAATAGTAAGACCAGTTTGTCCCGAACTGGAACTCCATGGTCAGACCGGTTGCCACGCCCAGCGCAAAGTTGATACCAAACAACTTGCCCCAGAACTTGGTCATATCTTTATAAATCTGTTTGCCGGAGAGGACGTAAACCGTTTCCATGATGGCCAGCAGGAACGCCATACCGAGCGTCAGCGGCACAAAAAGGAAATGGTACATCGCGGTCAAGGCAAACTGTAAGCGCGACAGTTCGACTACGTCTAACATTATGACTCCTTGCTCATCGCATGAAGACTCCGAGAGTGAACCCCGTTAGATAAGGATCCACACGCATGCCCCAATACAAAGTTATCTGCTTCCCTTCTTCGTTGCTTATTCTCTACAGGAGGAAAAAGCAATGATGAAAGGTTACAAATACGTTAAGAAAAAACCAAATTGATCCCGTAAATATAATACGCTGCAAAACCCTTACAATAAACAGGTTTTTATTCGAACAGATTTACGTTTTTCGACGGCGATCAATTTATAGCAAAATTACCACTTTTCGGCCATTTTGATCGGGAACAATTTAACGCCTTTTGGAGCCTTTTTCCAAGGATTAAACATTGATTTAAATCAAAAACAGCCGGTACTGTTAATGATGTTTCTTTGTGACATGGATAGTAAAAACCTTGTTAATAACATGTATATTTAAAGGCATTAATGGTTATAAAAGCCAGAAGATAATATAAACAGTTGTGATTTTTATTAACGCGTGTAAAAAAGACCTTTTTGCAGGGAGAGAAACATATAATGTTATCCGCTTCACAGTATTTTTCTTTCGCTTTACTACCCGCCCAAAAGATTACATTTCATTCACCTTCGCTAATCTTAAAATTAACACCCTTTAGTGACTATTTGATGAAATAAAGGCCGCAGGGTTGCGGCCTTGATATTGTTCTTGAGATTACCTTTCAATTTTTATGCTGAAGGTGCGTGACTGGCCTGGCCGGAAAGGCCCCGTAATGGCTGAGCCCCCCTCCCCTTGCGCTTTGCACACCTCATTCATGTCCGTTTCGCAACAGGCCTGGACCTCACGGTTCACAGACAAAGCCACGTCACTGGAGCGGGTCTCCGAAGGGTTGTACAGACGAAGAATCATCTCGTCACGATCCTCCGCTTTTTTCAGCGCACTGAGTACACATCCGTTAGGCGCCAGCGTTAGCAGGCTATAGCTACAGGGTGTGGTGAAAGAGGCACGGTTAAGCTTCATCGCATCCCACGGAATTTTGTTATAACAGTGCACTGGCGTTAACCACGACTTCGCCTGCTGCGCAACGCCAGCACTGACGGGCGTACCATTAAAACTGAACAGGCTAAAGCGACAGGTTAACTGACCCCGCATCTGCGAATCAGGCACCGGCATTTTGATCCCGGACGGTCTGCCAGGGCGCAGAAGTAAGTCTTCCTTCCCAAGCAACCCGACGCCGCGAAGCAACGTCAGGGCAAACGTGTTTTGACGCTCACCTGTTACTTCAAATTCGCGCAACCCTTCGGTAAATAGCGCCATCCCGTTACGCCGTTCCTGGAGCACCGCGTAGTTGAGCAGATTCCACACCGGCAGCGGCGCTTCCTTCCATCCCTCCTCCTGCCAGTCTGCCATCGCTTCATCCTGTACAGGGCGCGTCAGCGAACCAAACTGGGTATCGGCTAAGACCGTCTCTGTGGTGAATGGTGTCGGGATCAGCACCCGCACACGGTGGTCATCCGCGTGATTTCCGAGACGTGCCTCGACGTCGATACGTCGGCTGTTATGGCTGAGCGTGACCGTGAGTTCTGCCTCAAGCGTTCCCGTCTGCTGACGCGCAGAACGTTCAGCGAGATCCGCTGGCACCGCCATTCGATGGCGGATCACCGCCCTGCTCTGCCAGGCCTCGTGGATCACCTCAACCTCATGTTCGCCCTGCGCGGAAGAGAGTCTCCACTCTTCCCGTGAAGGCGAGTAGTCGTACTCATCGCCATCATCCGAGCTCTCTTCAATTTCCAGCGCGCGGTCATAGATAAGCCCGGACGCTTTGTCGAGCAGACGCAAAGTACCGTCCTCGTTTAACGTTACTTCCCAGAAAGCATTTTCCAGTAACGCCTCCGGCGATTTATTTGGCGTCTGCAGTTTGCCGGCCACGTGCGGCTCGATATAGAGCGTGCGGTAACCCATAGATGGCAGGATCTGGGTGAGCTGGATGTCAAACTCCATGAAGGGATCGTAGTTGCCGTAATGCACTATCTGCCGGTCAATCAGCCCGGGGTCTATCTCACGCGCGCTGCGGAGATAATAAGGGATTTCATTTCCCTTTTCGTCCAACAGGCGGAACTGGCTGGCGCGCAGACGTATCGTGGTGTTGATTACTTCCTCACGCGGCCAGGGCGTGAGGTTAAACATCACCAGTTTGTCTTCCTCGCTCTGCGGCATGTTGTCGACAATCTTGCGCATATAGAAGCACGTCAGGTTATCGGCCATGTCTTCCGCCAGCTCAAAGCGTGACATCACCTCGCGATGCACTTTATCGCTGCAGCAGCAGCCGATACTGTCGTGGGCGTGATTCTTGAGGATCTCTTTCCACATTTTTTCCAGCAAGCCGTGGTGATAGTCAAAGCCCAGCGTCCAGGCAAGCGTAGCCAGCGGCTCGAGGACGTTGACGATTTTATTCTCTATCCGGGCGTGGGCGATTTTGATGTCCATCCTCGTGGAGCCGATCGTCCGGTGCACCCGCATATATTTACCGTCAATAAATTCCCCTTTCAGCGTCGCCAGTTCATCTCGGTGCGCATCGATATGGTCAAACACCTCCTCGAAGCGGCTCATCACAAACTGACGCTGCGGGTAGATTTTGCGCAGCTTATCCATCACCGCAAATATGTTCTGCTGGAGCGGCATCTGATCATGGCCGTTAGGCAGCAAAATTTCTTTCGTCACGGAGGCTTTTTCGAGCACCTCGAAGTAGTTGTCGAGCCGTTTGCGCAGTCCGGCTTCATCCTCCGGTAAGTACTTACCAATCGCGTAGCCCAGCGGCAGCACCTGTGCCGTCACTTCGCTGCCGTCCTGGCTTTGCCAGAGAAATTCGGTTTTATCGGTACCGTGCCGCTCGGAACAGCCGCGCCAGAACATGGTGCGCGTGATGCCAAAACCGTTGTAAATGTGTGGCAGCTGGGAAGACATGCCGAAGGAGTCCGGCAGATAGCCAATTTTCATCGGCTCACCAAAGGCCAGACAGTCGCGCATGCCGTACATCAGATTGCGCACAATCGACTCGCCGGAGACAAGGGTGGTGTCCGTCTGGGTATACCACGGCCCGATAATCAGCTTCCCGGCCGCCACCAGCGCCTTCACGCGTGGCCTGTTTTCCGGTTTCACGGCAAAATAATCTTCCAGCACCGCCGTCTGGCCGTCGAGAACGTAGTATTTATACTCTGCGTCCTGCTCAAGACGGGTGAGGATCTCTTCCATATTATTGACCAGAAGAATACGTGACGCTTCGGTGGTGAAGTACCACTCCCGGTCCCAGTGCATATGTGGCGTGATATGAACGCGAGATACAGCTTTCATCTTCGTTTCCTGTCAGTGCGTGTTTAGGATGGTATGTCTTCAGTCACGTAGGTACCGCTCTTCACGGCCTGGCGTCGCCAGAGCAGTAAAATGAGCGTAGAGATTGCGGCGCCCACCAGCGCGGCGCCAAACCAGCCGGCAGCGGCTATCACGCCGCCCAGCCCGGCATCATGCAGTAAGAAGAGAGAGAAAATGCCCGCGCCCGGGGTGGAGAGCCCAATACCCATCGCTCCGACAATCGCTCCGGTCGCCATTGACCCCAGAACAAATGAGCCGATGACTCGCAACGGATCCTCGATAGCCATCGGAATTGCCCCTTCGGTGATGCCCGCCAGCCCCAGCAGCCAGGTGGATTTGCCGGTCTCAATTTCGAACTGTTTAAACAGATTCGGAGCCAGCATCGTTGATGCCGTCACGGTAAAGGCCGAAACCATTTTGACGGAGGCGAAGATCGCATAAGGCCCGTATACGCCGTTGGCCATCGCGCCCAGACAGAACGCGTAAGAGGCTTTGTTAACCGGACCGCCCAGATCGAACGAGCACATAAAGCCCAGGATCGCCCCCAGCAGCAGCGCGTTCGCGCCGGAGAGACCATTAAGCCAGGCGGTCAGGGCGTTATTGATCCAGGCCACCGGTTCGCCGATCACAAACAGCATCAGGCTGCCTGCGCCCAGTACGCCAAACACCGGATAGAGATAAAAGGTCAGAAAGCCGTTGTAGCGGCTACTCAGCCGGATGTGGTTTTTCACCCAGCGCATCAGGTAGCCCGCAATCAGCCCGCCGACGATGGCCCCCAGAAAGCCGGAGCCGATCATATTGGCGGCAAGACCCGCCGCAAAGCCCGGCGTAAGCGCAGGTTTATCCGCCAGCGAGTAAGCGGTATAGGCCGCCAGAACAGGGACCATCAGAATGCCGAGCATCCCACCGCCCAGTTTACGGTACATCCACAGCCACGAGTTTTCCTGATCGAACAGGTGCTGCAAGCCAAGGATTTGCGCCAGGAGTACCGACACGGCCAGCACCGTGCCGCCAGCGACAATCAGCGGCACCGCAAAGGAGATACCGCTGAGCAGCGCTTGCTTGAGTTCGGTTTTAACGGACTTTTTCGCGTCCGTGTCGACGTGCGCAGGACGCGCATCGGATACAGGCTGTAGCGCCAGCGCACGCTCAATGAGCGCTTCCGCATGGCGCAAGGGTTCCGCGACGGGCACGGAAATGGCGGGGATCCCCTGAAAACGCTCACGCTCTTTGATCGCCACTTCCGCCGCGAAGATACACGCTTTTGCCTCCTGCAAATGCTGCGCGGTGATGCGCCCCTCAATACCGTTTGCCCCCTGCTTTTCGACCACTACATTGACGCCGAGCTTACGTCCCGCTTTTTCGAGATATTCCGCTGCCATGTAGGTATGGGCGATCCCGGCCGGACAGGCGGTAACACAGACGATCGTCGGGGCATTCTCTGCGACGGCGGTTTCTTGCGCGTCAGGCGTCGTTTCCAGCGCAGTAAGCACCGCTTCCGCGCTGGTCGCCGTCATCACGTGCGCCCTGAGATCGTCATCCGCCAGGCGGGACGTCAGTTCCGTCAGCACCTGAATATGCGTTGATCCCGCTTGTGCGGGAGGAATGGCGAGCAAAAAAATCAGCTCGACCTCCTCCGGTCCGTCCACGCCTTCCCAGACCAGCGGCTCGCGCAGTGTTGCCACGGCAAAAGCCGCTTCCTTTACTGCCGCTGATTTACCATGGGGTACGGCCAGCCCCTCGCCCAGCGCCGTCGGGCCAAGCGATTCGCGATGGAAAACCTCTGCCAGAAACGTATCGGCGTCGGCTATTTTGCCCAACGCTACCAGCCGCGTCGCAAGCTGACGGATTGCCTCATCACGGCTGGTAAACTGCGCCTGCACACAGACAGCACGGGGGTCGGTCAGAGTCGTCAGGTTCATAAGATCCTCACCTATCCAAAGTTATTGTCTGGGGAGGATTGTGGCAGACTGGATAATACATTTATGTGATCATTTTCACTAACAACGATATTTGTATTTAATTTGTATTATTTACAAATCAGTCACTGAAGGCATAATTCCCCTAAAAAGGTATTAAAAAGGCGTAACACAATGGGCAATAAACCGATGTACCGGCAGATCGCCGATGCGTTCCGCGAGAAGATTAACGCCGGGGAATTAAAACCCGGAGACGCGCTGCCGACGGAATCCAGCCTTCAGGAGGCATTTAACGTTAGCCGTGTCACCGTGCGGCAGGCTTTGAAGCTGCTCGCCGACGAGCAGATCATCGAAAGCATTCAGGGCAGCGGCTCGTATGTAAAAGAGGAGCGGGTGAATTACGATATTTATCAGCTTACTGGCTTTTACGAAAAACTGGCGGATCGCAACGTTGATACGCATAGCGACGTCAGCGTCTTCGAAGTGGTGAAAGCCGATGAGCGGCTCGCGGCAAAACTGGCGCTCAATCCGGATGATAAGGTCTGGCACGTCAAGCGCGTACGCTTCATCAGGGAAAAGCCGGTGAATCTGGAAGAGACATGGATGCCGCTGGCGATGTTCCCCGACCTCACCTGGGAAGTGATGGAACAGTCGAAATACCATTACATTGAGCAGGTCAAAAAGCTGGTTATCGATCGCAGCGAGCAGGAGCTGGTGCCAGTCATGCCATCGGACGAGGCGATTGCCGCCCTGGCGCTCGATCCGGCAAAACCAATTCTTGAAAAAGTTTCCCGCGGCTTCCTGAAAGACGGCCGGGTATTTGAATACAGTCGCAACGTGTTTAATACCGACGACTATAAATTCACTCTGGTGGCTAAACGCAGGCAATAAAAAAAGGCCGCTTTACAGCGGCCAACCATGTCGAAACGGACATTTTTTTATACTTCAACGCGCCCCATTCGGGGAGCAGAGAGGACTTACTTAATGATGGATTTCAGTGCTTCACCGATATCCGCCAGGCTGCGAACGGTTTTCACGCCTGCGGCTTCCAGTGCTGCGAATTTCTCATCAGCCGTACCTTTACCGCCAGCGATAATCGCACCCGCGTGACCCATACGTTTGCCTTTCGGCGCGGTCACACCCGCGATATAACCCACCACCGGCTTGGTCACATGATCTTTGATGTAAGCAGCCGCTTCTTCTTCCGCGCTACCACCGATCTCACCGATCATCACGATCGCTTCGGTCTGTGGATCTTCCTGGAACAGCTTCAGGATGTCGATGAAGTTAGAGCCAGGGATCGGGTCACCGCCGATGCCCACGCAGGTGGACTGGCCGAAGCCGTAATCGGTGGTCTGCTTAACTGCTTCATAGGTCAGGGTACCGGAACGGGACACGATGCCCACTTTGCCCGGTTTGTGAATGTGGCCCGGCATGATGCCGATTTTGCATTCGCCTGGGGTGATAACGCCTGGGCAGTTCGGGCCGATCATGCGCACGCCTGCTTCGTCCAGCTTCACCTTCACGGTCAGCATATCCAGCGTCGGGATGCCTTCGGTGATGGTGATGATCAGCTTAATGCCTGCGTCGATCGCTTCCAGAATAGAGTCTTTGCAGAACGGCGCTGGAACGTAGATCACGGTCGCGGTTGCGCCCGTCGCTTCTACTGCTTCACGCACGGTGTTGAACACCGGCAGGCCCAGGTGCGTGGTGCCGCCTTTACCTGGCGTTACGCCGCCAACCATCTGCGTACCGTAGGCAATCGCCTGTTCGGAGTGGAAAGTCCCCTGGCTACCGGTGAAGCCCTGGCAGATAACCTTGGTATCTTTATTAATTAAAACGGACATTATTTCCCCTCCACTGCGGCAACAACCTGCTGAGCTGCATCCGTCAGACTTTTCGCTGCAATAATATTCAGGCCGCTGTCAGCCAGTTTTTTCGCGCCGAGTTCAGCGTTATTCCCTTCCAGACGTACAACAACCGGAACGTTAACGCCCACTTCTCCTACCGCGCCGATGATACCGTCGGCGATCAGGTCGCAACGTACGATACCGCCGAAGATGTTCACCAGAACCGCTTTTACGTTGCTGTCAGAGAGAATGATTTTGAACGCTTCGGTTACGCGCTCTTTGGTTGCGCCACCGCCCACGTCGAGGAAGTTCGCTGGCTCACCGCCGTGCAGCTTAACGATGTCCATGGTGCCCATTGCCAGGCCCGCACCGTTAACCATGCAGCCGATGTTGCCATCCAGCGCCACGTAGTTCAGCTCCCACTGGGCAGCCTGCGCTTCACGCGGATCTTCCTGAGACTGGTCGCGCATTTCGCGCAGATCCGCCTGGCGGAACAGCGCGTTGCCGTCAGCGCCCAGCTTGCCGTCGAGGCAGATCAGGTCGCCCTGGGTGGTGATCACCAGCGGGTTGATCTCGATCAGCGCCAGATCGCGCTCCAGGAAGATGGTCGCCAGCCCCATGAAGATCTTGGTGAACTGCTGAACCAGCTTGCCTTCCAGACCCAGTTTGAACGCCAGCTCACGTCCCTGGTAAGGCATTGGGCCCGCCAGCGGATCGATTGCCACTTTGTGGATCAGGTGCGGGGTCTCCTCCGCCACTTTTTCGATTTCCACGCCGCCTTCGGTAGATGCCATGAACACCACGCGACGGGAGCTACGGTCTACGACTGCGCCGAGGTACAATTCTTTCGCGATGTCGGTTGCCGCTTCAACCAGGATCTGGTTGACCGGCTGGCCATTCGCATCTGTCTGGTAGGTTACCAGACGCTTGCCGAGCCAATGTTCAGCAAACGCACGGATCTCTTCTTTGCTCTTAACAACCTTCACACCGCCCGCTTTACCACGGCCACCAGCGTGAACCTGACATTTAACTACCCACGGGCCGGAACCGATTTTAGATGCGGCTTCTTCTGCTTCACGCGGGGTAGTACAGGCATAACCCACCGGAGCCGGTAAGCCTGACCTGGCAAACAGCTGTTTGGCCTGATATTCATGTAAGTTCATGTGTTCTATCCATCCTTCAGGGTAATCGTTATCTTCAAACCTGTAGACCGGCGCTACGCTTATCCGGCCTACAGGGCAGGTGATGCTAAATAGTTACTAAACGTCCAGCAGCAGACGCGTTGGATCTTCCAGCAGCTCTTTAATGGCAACCAGGAAGCCTACGGACTCGCGGCCGTCGATCAGGCGGTGATCGTATGAGAGCGCCAGGTACATCATCGGCAGGATCTCAACTTTACCGTCTACCGCCATTGGACGATCTTTAATGGCGTGCATACCCAGGATCGCGCTCTGCGGCGGGTTGATGATCGGGGTAGACATCAGCGAGCCGAACACGCCACCGTTGGTAATGGTGAAGTTACCGCCAGTCAGGTCTTCAACGGTCAGCTTGCCGTCGCGGCCTTTCACGGCCAGCTCTTTGATTTTCTTCTCAATGTCAGCCATACCCAGGGTGTCCACATCACGCAGAACCGGGGTGACCAGGCCGCGTGGGGTAGAAACCGCCATGCTGACGTCGAAGTAGTTGTGGTAAACCACGTCATCGCCATCGATAGACGCGTTCACTTCCGGGTAGCGTTTCAGCGCTTCAACTACCGCTTTCACGTAGAAGGACATGAAGCCCAGACGGATACCGTGACGTTTTTCAAACGCGTCACCGTACTGCTTGCGCAGGTCCATGATTGGCTTCATGTTGACTTCGTTGAAGGTGGTCAGCATCGCGGTGGAGTTTTTCGCTTCCAGCAGACGCTCGGCCACGCGCTTGCGCAGGCGGGTCATCGGCACGCGTTTTTCGCTACGCGCGCCAAGAGCTGGCTGTGCCGCTGCCGCTGCCGCAGGGGCTTTCGCTTCCGCTTTCGCCTCTGAAGGCGCTTTTGCCAGATGCTTGTCGATATCTTCGCGAGTCAGACGGCCACCCACGCCGGTACCTTTGATGGCTGCCGGATCGAGGCTGTGCTCAGCCAGCAGGCGACGGATCGCCGGGCTGAGCGCGTCATTGGTTTGCTCTTCCAGAGACGCCTGCTGGCGCTGGGCTGGGGTAGACGCTTTCTCTTCAGATTTCGCGCTGGACTCTTTGCCCGCGCTGTTGCCTTCACGCAGGCGACCCAGGATCTGGCGAGAAGTCACGGTCGTACCTTCGTCTTCCAGGACTGCATCCAGAATGCCATCCGCTGAAGCCGGTACTTCCAGTACCACTTTGTCAGTTTCGATTTCTACCAGCACTTCGTCACGGGTTACCGCGTCGCCTGGTTTTTTGTGCCAGGTGGCGACGGTTGCATCTGCTACGGACTCAGGCAGGTCGGGAACAAGAATATCTACGCTACTCATTATGTATCCTTTAATTAATCGACGTTCAGCGCGTCATTGACCAGATCTTGTTGCTGCTTCTGGTGAACGGACATATACCCTACCGCCGGAGAGGCGGAGGCCGGGCGACCTGCATAACGCAGGGCAGACCCAAATGGAATCACTTCACGGAAATGATGCTGGCTGCAATACCATGCGCCCTGGTTGAGCGGCTCTTCCTGGCACCAGACAAAATCATGAACGTGAGCGTACTGTTTCAGCACTTCCTGCATCGCCTGATGCGGGAACGGATAAAGCTGCTCGATACGCACGATGGCGACATCTTTCTGATCGTTCTTACGGCGCTGTTCCAGCAGGTCGTAATAAACCTTACCAGAACACATTACGACACGCTTAACGGCCTGCGGATCCAGCTCGTCAATTTCACCGATGGCTGGCAGGAAGGTGCCGTTAGCCAGTTCATCCAGGCTCGAAACCGCCAGCGGATGACGCAGCAGGGATTTTGGCGACATGACCACCAGCGGACGGCGCATACCGCGCAGCGCCTGACGACGCAACATGTGGTACACCTGAGCCGGGGTGGACGGCACGCAGACCTGCATGTTCTGCTCGGCGCAGAGTTGCAGATAACGCTCCAGACGCGCGGAGGAGTGCTCCGGCCCTTGTCCTTCATAGCCGTGCGGCAGCAACATCACCAGACCACACATACGGCCCCACTTCTGCTCACCGGAGGAGATGAACTGGTCGATGACGACCTGCGCACCGTTGGCGAAGTCACCGAACTGCGCTTCCCAGATAGTCAGGGTGCGAGGTTCTGCGGTGGCGTAGCCGTATTCGAAGGCCAGAACCGCTTCTTCTGACAGCACGGAGTCCCAGACCTTGAACTGGCCCTGACCGTTATGCACGTGCTGAAGCGGAGTATAGGTTGAACCGTTAGACTGGTTGTGTACAACCGCATGACGGTGGAAGAAAGTGCCACGACCCGCATCTTCACCGGACAGACGAACCGGAATACCTTCGTCAACCAGCGTCGCATAGGCCAGCGTTTCCGCGCCGCCCCAGTCGAACAGCTTTTCACCCGCCGCCATGGCCTGGCGGTCGCCATAGATCTTGGCCACGCGGGATTGCATCTCGATCGCTTCCGGCACGGTGCTGATGCGTTTAGCCAGCTCCTGCAAACGCTTCATCTCAACCTTGTTCGGGTAGCTCTCGTCCCACTCGTGGTTGAGGTACGGCGACCAGGTAAAGGAGTGCATGTTCATTGGGCGCAGCTCTTTGACCACGCATTCACCCGCGTCCAGCGCGTCGCGATAAAGATTGACCATTTCGGTCGCATCCTCCAGCGTCGCCACTTTTTCGCTTTCCAGCTTGTCAGCATAGATTTTACGCGGCGTCGGGTGTTTTTTGATTTTCTGGTACATCAGCGGCTGGGTTGCACTTGGCTCATCCGCTTCGTTGTGGCCGTGACGGCGGTAGCAGAAGAGGTCAATGAACACGTCGCGCTTAAAGGTGTTACGGAAGTCCAGCGCCAGACGGGTAACGAAAGCAACGGCTTCCGGGTCATCCGCGTTTACGTGGAAGATTGGCGCCTGAACCATTTTACCGATGTCGGTGCAGTACGGGGTAGAACGCGCATCCAGCGGGTTAGAGGTGGTGAAGCCCACCTGGTTGTTGATTACGATGCGAACGGTACCGCCCACTTCATAACCACGCGCTTTCGACATGTTCAGGGTTTCCTGAACCACGCCCTGCCCTGTGACTGCCGCATCACCGTGAATGGTGATTGGCAGCACTTTATTGCTGCTCGGCTCGTCCAGACGATCCAGACGCGCACGCACGGAACCGATAACCACCGGGCTGACGATTTCCAGGTGCGACGGGTTAAACGCCAGCGCCAGGTGAACCTGACCGCCCTCGGTTTCGATATCCGACGAGAAGCCCATGTGGTACTTCACGTCACCGGTGCCGAGGTGCTCTTTATGTTTACCCGCAAATTCGTCGAACAGATCCTGCGGTTTTTTACCCAGCACGTTAACCAGCACGTTCAGACGGCCACGGTGCGCCATGCCCAGCACCACTTCGCGCGTGCCGCTCTTACCGGCATGACGAATCAGCTCTTTCAGCATCGGGACTAACGCATCGCCGCCCTCCAGTGAGAAGCGTTTTGCGCCCGGGAATTTCGCGCCCAGATAGCGCTCAAGGCCTTCGGCTGCCGTCAGTTCGCTCAGGAAACGTTTTTTCTCGTCTGCTGAGAAATTCGCGTGACCCGCCACGGATTCGATACGCTGCTGGATCCAGCGTTTCTCTTCGGTGGAGGTAATGTGCATATATTCCGCGCCGATGGAGCCGCAGTAGGTTTGCTTGAGCGCATCAATCAGATCGCCCAGCTTCATCGTGTCTTTGCCGATGGCAAAGGAACCTACGTTAAAGCTTTCCTGGAAATCGGCCTCGGTCAGATCGTGATAAGCCGGATCGAGATCCGCTACACGTTCCTGCTGCCACAGTCCCAGCGGATCGAGATTCGCATGCTGGTGACCACGGAAGCGATAAGCGTTGATAAGCTGCAGGACTTTTACCTGCTTCGCATTGGTGTCAGGGTCGGAAATCGCAGAAGAGTAACGTGAGGCATCCTTCGCCAGACGACGGAAATAATCACGTGTTTTTGAATGGAATTGATCCGGTTTGACCCCTGTACCAGGCAACTGCTGGAACATGGAACGCCAGTTTGCGTCCACTGAGTCAGGATCGGTTAAGAAGTCTTCATAGAGCTGTTCTATCCAGCTCTGGTTTGAACCAGAGAGGTAAGAAGAGTCCAGCCAGGCTTTCATTGCGCCGTTCTGCATCGTGATCCCTTAAGCATTTTTATGCTTACTTTCGCCGTAGAAACTACCACGCACACCACGTGTACGTGCCGGGGTTCACCTGCGAGCTCTTTTCATTTGGCCCGCGAAGGAACCTTTAGAAACTGTCTAAACTTCAGGGCAGTTTTTAAAGGTTTCTGCAATTTGCCCAGTGGCGCTACGCTTACCGGGCCTACTGTTACGTAGGCCTGATAAGCGCAGCGCCATCCGGCGTTGTTACTTACGCACTGCGCTGCAACAACATCGACTTAATATGGCCGATGGCGCGCGTCGGGTTCAGCCCCTTAGGACACACACTGACGCAGTTCATGATGCTATGGCAGCGGAATACGCTGAAAGCGTCACTTAACCCTTCCAGACGATTCTCGGTTTCGGTATCGCGGCTGTCGATCAGGAAGCGATAGGCAGCCAGCAGACCCGCAGGGCCGATAAATTTATCCGGGTTCCACCAGAATGACGGGCATGACGTTGAACAGCATGCACAGAGAATACACTCGTACAACCCATCGAGTTTTTCACGCTGCTCAGGCGACTGTAAGTGCTCGCGAGCGGGTGGATTTTGCCCATTATTCAATAAGTAAGGCTTAATCTTCTCATATTGTGCATAGAATTGCCCCATGTCCACCACCAAATCACGCACGACCGGCAGGCCAGGCAGAGGACGGATGACAATTTTCTGGCCTGCACGCTGTAGCGCTGAAATTGGCGTGATACAGGCCAGACCGTTTTTGCCGTTCATGTTTACACCGTCAGAGCCACATACCCCTTCACGGCAGGAGCGGCGGAACGACAGCGTAGGATCTTTTTCTTTCAGCTGGATTAAAGCATCCAGCAGCATCATGTCACGACCTTCTTCCGCTTCGAGGGTGTAATCCTGCATACGCGGAGCATCGTCTACATCCGGGTTATAACGATAAACTGAGAATTCGAGTTTCATTATCCTGTCTCCGCATTAGTAAGTACGAATCTTCGGCGGGAACGCCGGACGCAGTTTCGGTTCCATGTTAACGCTACGACGCGTCATGGTTTCCGACTCTGGCAGATACAGGGAATGGCACAGCCAGTTTTCGTCATCACGATCCGGGAAGTCGAAGCGGCTATGGGCGCCACGGCTTTCGGTACGGAAGTTTGCCGACATCGCGGTCGCGAACGCGGTTTCCATCAGGTTATCCAGCTCCAGGCACTCAACGCGCTGGGTGTTGAACTCGCTCGAGGTATCGTCCAGACGGGCATTCTTCAGACGCTCGCGGATCGCTTTCAGTTGCTCCAGCCCTTTGGCCATCGCGTCACCTTCACGGAATACCGAGAAGTTGTGCTGCATACACTCTTGCAGCGCTTTACGGATTTCTACCGGATCTTCGCCGTTACGGTTGCCGTTCCAGCGGTTGAGGCGCTCAAGAGAGGCATCAATTTCGTCGTCGGTCGCATCACGCAACGCGCCCTGCTCGGCAATAGATTCCTGGAGATGCAGCCCCACCGCACGGCCAAATACCACCAGGTCCAGCAGGGAGTTGCCGCCCAGACGGTTTGCGCCGTGCACGGATACGCAGGCAATTTCGCCTACCGCAAACAGACCAGGGATGACCACGTCTTCACCCTGCTCGTTCACGGTCAGCGCCTGACCGGTCACTTTGGTCGGAATACCGCCCATCATGTAGTGACAGGTTGGGATAACCGGAATCGGCTCTTTTACCGGGTCGACGTGGGCGAAGGTGCGGGACAGTTCCAGAATGCCCGGCAGACGGGATTCCAGCACTTCTTTACCCAGATGGTCGAGTTTCAGCTTCGCGTGCGGGCCCCAAGGGCCGTCGCAGCCGCGGCCTTCACGGATTTCGATCATGATGGAACGCGCCACCACGTCACGGCCCGCCAGGTCTTTCGCATTCGGGGCATAACGCTCCATGAAGCGCTCGCCATGTTTGTTCAGCAGATAGCCACCTTCACCACGGCAGCCTTCTGTCACCAGCACGCCCGCACCGGCGATACCGGTTGGGTGGAACTGCCACATCTCCATGTCCTGCACCGGCACGCCAGCGCGGATAGCCATCCCAACGCCGTCACCGGTGTTGATGTGGGCGTTGGTAGTGGACTGATAGATACGGCCTGCGCCGCCGGTGGCCAGCACGGTTGCGCGCGCTTTGAAATAGACCACTTCACCGGTTTCAATGCACAGTGCGGTACAACCCACCACCGCGCCATCGGCGTTTTTCACCAGATCCAACGCATACCACTCGGAGAAGATGGTGGTGTGGTTTTTCAGGTTTTGCTGATAGAGCGTGTGCAGCAGCGCGTGGCCGGTACGGTCAGCCGCTGCTGCGGTACGTGCCGCCTGTTCGCCGCCGAAGTTTTTCGACTGGCCGCCAAACGGACGCTGATAGATGGTGCCATTTTCCAGACGGGAGAACGGCAGACCCATGTGGTCCAGCTCCAGAATCGCTTCCGGGCCGGTTTTACACATATATTCGATGGCATCCTGGTCGCCGATGTAGTCGGAACCTTTTACCGTATCGTACATGTGCCATTCCCAGTTATCTTCATGGGAATTACCCAGCGCAACGGTGATACCGCCCTGCGCAGACACAGTGTGGGAACGGGTCGGGAATACTTTAGAGAGCAGCGCACAGGTCTGGCCGCTCTGGGAAATTTGCAGTGCGGCGCGCATACCTGCGCCACCCGCACCAATCACAACAGCATCAAATTCTCTGACTGGCAGTTTCATTACACACCCCACACCACAACAAATCCATAAATGACGTAAACCAGCAGAGCAACAACAATAATCAGTTGCAGCGGAAGGCGAATCGCCAGCGGTTTAACGTAATCGGTCAACACCTGCCACATGCCAATCCAGGCATGAATAAGGATGGAGAACAGGGCCAGCAGGGTGAACACTTTGGTGAAGGCCGATCCGAAGAAACCACTCCAGATTTCCCACGTCAGTGTGCCGCTAGTGGCGAAGAAACCGATCATATAGATGATGTAGAGCGTGAGGACGATGGCGGTAGCGCGGACCAGGATGAAGTCATGTACGCCGTTGCGTCCTAATGCGGAGGCGTTGCTTACCATACGAGAACTCCTGCGAGAAGTGAAAGCACGACAGTGATCACAAATGAAATGTTAGCGGTACGTTTACCGGCCTCGAACGTCTCTTCCAGGTAGCCAAAGTCCATCAGCATATGGCGAACGCCGCCAACCACGTGATAGGCCAGCGCGGTCAGAATGCCCCACATGATAAATTTCACGAAGAAGCTGTTCATGATGGCTGAGGCCTGGAGGAATCCTTCAGGAGATGAGAGGCTGGTTCCCAGTAACCACAGCAAGATACCAACCGCCACAAACGTAATCACACCAGAAACACGGTGCAGAATGGACGCTATTGCTGTTACAGGGAATCGGATCGTTTTGAGATCCAGATTGACAGGTCTTTGTTTTTTCACATTTCTTATCATGAATAACGCCCACATGCTGTTCTTATTGTTTCCTTCCTCCGGACTGCGATGCGGGTCAGACAGCGTTCCTTTTCTATAACTGCGCGTCATGCAAAACATTGCTTCCAAATGCTAAAACGACACGTTACAACGCTGGGTGGCTCGGGATTGCAGGGTGTTCCGGAGACCTGGCGGCAGTATAGGCCGTTCACAAAATCATTACAATTAACCTACATACAGTTTGTTGGGTTTTCTCTGGAACAGTGATCGGGGTCACGATAACAACATCTTTTTAATTTTTAATCATCTGATTTGACAAATGTTAAACAATATTGTTACAAACGTCATCAGAAAAGGCATATAATGCGCAAAAGTTATGAGGTCTCTCTTTCACCTGACAAATAGTTATGTAACAGTGTGATGGTATTGACCGAAGTTATCAGGACAGTTATTAGTGATATACAGGTTTGAATAATTCGGACTGCAAAAACGCTGATTTGCTGTTGTTTCACTGATATTTCATTCGTTTACCTGCAAGGCGCCATAGCTCTGTACCCTGGTTTCTCCTCGTGAGCTGAGCGGTAAGCCAAATAACAATCTGGTAACGATGATTAACAGCTGAAAGCAAATCCGGTAAAGCGCAGTCTTAAGCATAAGGCGCTAAGGAGACCGTAAATGGCTGATACAAAGGCAAAACTCACCCTAAATGGTGATGATGCTATTGAACTGGATGTGCTAAAAGGCACGCTCGGTCAGGATGTTATTGATATCCGTACGCTGGGTTCCAAAGGGGTATTCACCTTTGACCCTGGATTCACCTCTACCGCATCTTGCGAATCCAAAATCACCTACATTGACGGTGACGAAGGTATCCTGCTCCATCGCGGCTTCCCCATCGATCAGTTAGCCACCGAATCCAACTATCTGGAAGTGTGCTACATCCTGCTGAACGGCGAAAAACCGACGCAGGCCCAGTACGATGAATTTAAAACCACCGTGACCCGTCACACCATGATCCATGAGCAGATTACCCGTCTGTTCCATGCGTTCCGTCGTGACTCTCATCCGATGGCGGTCATGTGCGGTATTACCGGTGCGCTGGCGGCGTTCTACCACGATTCTCTGGACGTGAATAACCCACGTCACCGTGATATCGCGGCGTTCCGTCTGCTGTCCAAAATGCCTACCATGGCGGCGATGTGTTACAAATACTCTATCGGTCAGCCGTTTGTGTATCCACGCAACGACCTCTCCTACGCAGGTAACTTCCTGCGCATGATGTTCTCCACGCCGTGTGAAGAGTACGAAGTGAACCCGGTGCTGGAACGCGCGATGGACCGTATTCTGATCCTGCACGCTGACCACGAACAGAACGCCTCGACCTCTACCGTCCGTACCGCAGGCTCTTCCGGCGCGAACCCGTTCGCCTGTATCGCTGCGGGTATCGCCTCCCTGTGGGGACCGGCGCACGGCGGCGCGAACGAAGCAGCACTGAAGATGCTGGAGGAGATCAGCTCCGTTGAGCACATTCCTGAGTTCGTGCGCCGCGCGAAAGACAAGAATGACTCCTTCCGTCTGATGGGCTTCGGTCACCGTGTTTACAAAAACTACGACCCTCGCGCGACCGTTATGCGTGAGACCTGCCACGAAGTGCTGAAAGAGCTGGGCACCAAAGATGATCTGCTGGAAGTGGCGATGGAGCTGGAACACATCGCGCTGAACGACCCGTACTTCATCGAGAAAAAACTCTACCCGAACGTCGATTTCTACTCCGGTATCATCCTGAAAGCGATGGGCATTCCGTCTTCCATGTTCACCGTGATCTTCGCCATGGCGCGTACCGTAGGCTGGATTGCGCACTGGAACGAAATGCACAGCGAAGGCATGAAAATCGCCCGTCCTCGTCAGCTGTATACCGGCTACGAGCAGCGTGACTTTAAGTCTGATATTAAGCGCTAAAAAACACGCCCGGCGGCGCTTCGCTTGCCGGGCCTACAAGTGCGAGATGTAGGCCGGGTAAGGCGTAGCCGCCACCCGGCTTTTTTACATCTGGCACCCAGGACACCAGTAAAACGGTCTGGAAGAGATCGTCGCCTTCTCAATCACCCCGCCACACCGCTCACACTTTTTACCCGCCCGATGAAACACCTTGAAGCGAAACAACGCTCCGTGATGCTTGTTCTCATCCACCACGCCACGCGTGTTGTACGACAGCCGTGGAATATCCAGCAACGCGTGGGACAGCGCCTCCAGCTGTTCATCGCTTAGCTGCGACGCTTTGTGCTGCGGCGCCAGCCCGACTTCCCAGAGGATCTCCACCCGCAGGTAGTTTCCCAGCCCCGCCAGAAATGCCTGATCGAGCAACAGCCCGGAAAACTGCCGGTTGCGGAATGTGGGCGATAACAGCCGGGCTTTCACATCGCTTGCCGTCAGGCGCATATCCAGCACGTCCGGCCCAACCCGCTGTAAGAACGGGTGCGTGAGCAACTGCTCCGGCGTTAACATTTCGATATCAGAAGCGCTGTAGAGCAGGATCGCCTTATCCGCCGTTTGTAGCCGCACGCGCAGCACGCGGGTCGTTTGCGGCTGCTCGTCCGCCTTTACCACCCGCCAGACGCCGTAAAGCTGATTGTGGCTATATAACGTCAGGTTATGGGAAAAGTGGGTGAGTAACGCTTTGCCGCGCGTTTCAATGTGGGTCACCGTCTGTCCCACCAGCTGCGATTCAAACGGTTTGAGTTGAGGAAAGGCAAACCAGACGTGTGTCAGAGGTTTGCCCTTTATCGCCGCCTCCAGGCTATCCGCCGCGCGGCGGATCTCCGGACCTTCTGGCATGTTATTGTCCTTTCATGATTATTCTGCGCTGACAACAATGCCCTCTTCCGAGAACGCCGCCCGCAGGCGTCGCGCAAACTGGAGCGCATGCTCGCCGTCACCGTGTAAGCATACCGTATCAGCCTGAACGTTTGCCGTTGTACCCTCCGTTGAGGTTACTCGCCCGAAGCGCACCATCTCCAGCGTCTGCGCCAGCGCTTTACCTTCGTCGGTGATCAGCGCACCGGCCTGCGTACGCGGAACCAGGCTGCCGTCCGGCAGGTATCCCCGATCGGCAAACACTTCCTGCCGCGTAATCAGCCCCAGCCGTTCGCCGGCACGGATAAGCTCGCTGCCCGCCAGGCCAACCAGAATCAGACGCGGATTGCAGTCCCGTACCGCGCGGGCAATGGCGTCTGCCAGCGCCGGATCTTTCGCTGCCTGGTTATAGAGCATGCCGTGCGGCTTGACGTGACGCAACACGCCCTTCTCAGCGCGCACTATCGCCTCCAGGGCGCCGATCTGGTAGAGCATTTGCGCGTAAACCGTCTCAGGCGGCAGATCCATCGCCGTGCGACCAAAGTTTTCCCGGTCCGGAAAGCTGGGGTGAGCGCCTATCGCCACGCCATTTTTCATGGCATTGCGCACGCTCGCCAGCATGGTCTGCGCATCGCCGGCATGAAACCCACAGGCGATGTTCACCGAGGAGACCAGCGTCATCAGCGCCGCATCGGCGCTGCTGCCCTCCCCCAGATCGGCGTTTAAATCAATCTTTACCATCGAGTCTCCACGCCAGCTGTTCGAGATAACGCTGCTGATCCTGACGGGCTTTCAGCGCCTCCTCCAGCGAACACTGCACAAAATGAATTGGCTGACCGAGAGGAATTTGCGCCAGATGGTAGCGATCCGCTTCAATAATGCAGGCAATACGCGGATATCCTCCCGTGGTTTGCGCATCGTTCATCAGTACGATGGGCTGTCCGTTGCCCGGCACCTGAATCACCCCCGGCAACAGACCATGGGAAAGCAGCTCCCGGTCAGTCGTGCGGGTCAGCGGCTGGCCCTGAAGCCGGTAACCCATGCGGTTACTCTGCGGGCTGATCTTCCATGGCGAGCGCCAGAAAGACTCTTTTGAGGCCTCATCGAACTCATGATATTCCGGCCCCGGCAGGGCGCGGATCAGGTTCCCCCACAACAGCTGCTTCACGCCCTGCGTGGTGGTGAAATGGCGCGCTGATGGCTTAATCGCCAGGCGATCGCCGTCGCGCAGCAGCCGTCCTTCATGTCCGCCCATTCCCGCTTTCTGGTCGGTGCTGGATGAGCCCAGCACCTCCGGCACGTCGATACCTCCCGCCACCGCAAGATAGCTGCGCACGCCGTGCAGAGGACGCTTGAGCGTCAGACGCTGTCCGGCTTTCGCCCGCAGGCGCCAGCCGGTCCACACCGCTTTGCCGTCCAGCGTCGCGTCACAGCCCGCGCCGGTTAAGGCAAACCAGGTTTCCTGACCAAACTCAATCACGCACTGACCCAGCGTAATTTCTAACGCCGCCGTGCTGCCGGCGTTGCCTACCAGCAGGTTGGCAATCTCCAGCGAGGGACGATCAAGCGCACCGCAGTAGCTCACGCCCGACTGACGCAGGCCAAAGCGCCCGGCATCCTGTACCGAGGTGTAAAGCCCTGCGCGAATAAGCGTTAACATATCCCCTCCTTTTGCGGGATAAAGCGCAGGGTATCCCCCGGACGCAGGAGTATGGGTGCGTCCTGGCCAGGTTCAAATAACGGCGTGGATGTGTGCCCGATAAGCTGCCAGCCTCCCGGCGAGGCGAGCGGATAAATTCCCGTCTGTTCGCCACCAATCGCCACGCTGCCCGCCGGTACGCTCAGGCGCGGCTCAGCCCGGCGCGGCGTATGCAACTGGGGCGATAACCCGCCCAGATAGGGGAAACCCGGCTGAAATCCCAAAAACCAGACAACATAGTCGACTGAGCTATGCAGCTCCACAACCTGCTTCTCCGTTAATCCACAGTGCTCGGCCACGACGCCAAGGTCGGGGCCTCCCTTGCCGCCATAGACAACCGGGATCTCAATCGTCCGCGATTCCGGCTCCAGCGCCTCGCTCTCCTCCCACCAGCGTTGCAGACGCTCAATGGCATCCAGCGCCCCCGTGTGCGGATCACGCAGCACCACGGTGATATTATTCATACCCGGAATAGCTTCAACCACGCCAGGTAGCTCGGGCAGTCGTTGAGCCAGACGCCAGATACGCTTTTGCGTGGCAAGCGTCACCGGAGGCTCAAGTTCTAGAACCACTGCGGTTTCACCCAAAAGATAACAACGCGCTCGCTGCACTTAACTACCTCTCATCAGGCCGGATTAGGGATATCAATAAACGTCACATCCAGATCGGTATTTTCCGTCAGCCACTCGCTGAGGGCGCGGATGCCGCCACGCTCGGTGGCGTGATGGCCTGCCGCGTAAAAATGCAGGCCTTGTTCACGGGCAGAGTGAATGGTCTGCTCGGAAACCTCGCCGGTAATGAAGGCGTCGACACCGAAACGCGCCGCGCTATCAATAAAGCCCTGGCCGCCGCCGGTGCACCATGCCACGCGCTTCACGGTATCCGGCCCGGTGTCGCCGCACCACAGCGGACGACGCCCCAGGCGTGCTTCGATCCACGATGCCAGCTCCAGACCCGGAACCGGCATCGACAGTTCACCCCACGGCACCAGGGGTTCAATTTCGCCCATCACGGTTATCCCCAGCAGCTGCGCAAGCTGAACGTTATTCCCCAGTTCAGGATGCGCATCGAGCGGCAGGTGATAGCCGTACAGGTTGATGTCATTCGCCAGCAGCGTTTTGAGACGGTTGCGCTTCATGCCGCGAATAATCGGTGATTCGTTTTTCCAGAAATAACCGTGATGGACAATTACCGCGTCGGCTTCCTGACGCACAGCCTCATCCAGCAGCGCCTGGCTTGCCGTTACGCCGGTGATGATTTTTTGCACCGTCTCGCGACCCTCCACCTGCAAGCCATTCGGACCGTAGTCGCTAAACGAGGCCGTGTTGAGTTTTTCGTTAATCAGGCGTTCCAGTTCACTGTTTTTCATCATCATTCTCTCAAACTTTTCGGGCGGTTTCGTACGCCGCCAGCGTGGCGACGCGCGCCTGTTTATGGTCGACAATGGGACGGGGATAGTTCAGGGTAACACGCTGTTTATCCGCCCATGCCCAGGGTTCATGAATGGCTTTGGCGGGGACATCCTTAAGTTCAGGCAGCCAGCGACGGATAAACTCGCCGTCGACGTCAAATCGTTGTCCCTGCGTGGTCGGATTAAAGATCCGAAAATAGGGAGCCGCATCCGTGCCGGTGGAGGCCGCCCACTGCCAGCCGCCGTTATTCGCCGCCAGATCGCCATCGATCAGCTGAGAGATAAAATAACGCTCTCCGGTTCGCCAGTCGATAAGCAGATCCTTCACCAGGAAGCTGGCGGTAATCATACGCAGACGGTTATGCATCCACCCGGTTTCATTGAGCTGCCGCATAGCCGCATCAACAATCGGGAAGCCGGTGAGCCCATGCTGCCATGCCTTAAGCAGCTTCTCATTCGACTGCCACTGTACCTTATCGGTCCAACGAATGAAGGGGCGATGTTTACATAAATCAGGATGATACGTCATCAGATGGCGATAAAACTCACGCCAGATCAGTTCGTTCAGCCACACTGCGCCCGCCCCCCCGTCTAACGCCTGAGGCTGTTCCGCCAGTAGCCGATGTAAGCACTGGCGCGGGGAGAGCGCGCCCAGCGCTAAACAGGCCGACAGGCGGCTGGTGCCTTCAATCGCTGGAAAATCCCGCCGCGCCTCGTAATCCGCCGCCCCCTGCGCGCAGAACTGACGCAAGCGGGCGATAGCCGCTTTCTCGCTGGCGGGGAATACCGTTTCATCAAACGACTGCTGGGGATAATTCAGCCTGATGTCCTGCAGATCCGTTATCGTTTCCCCTCTTATGGCCGGGGCGGGAACGCATTCTGGCAGCCCCTCTTTCAGGCGTTTGATAAAAGCATTTTTAAATGGCGTGAAAACTTTATACATCTCGTGACTGCCGGTCATCACGCTGCCCGGTGCGAGCATCACGCTGTCATCAAAGCCTTCACAGACCACGCCCGTAAGGTTTTTCTGCAGCTGACGCTCCCGCTGCTGCTCGTTAAATTCATACTGGTAGTTGTAAAAAAGACGCGTTACCGCGTGCTGCTTACAGATTGCCTGCACCATCTCAAGCTGTGCGGCAAAATCATGGGCCTCTTTATAGATCAGCGGAATGCCTTTTTCGGCCAGTGAATGTTGCAGGTCATTCAGATACGCGCTGAGTAATGCCGCTTGCCGGGGCGCCATGTCATGCTGCCGCCACTGTTCAGGCGTGGCGATAAACAGGGCCAGCACATTCGCGTCTTTAGCGCGGCAGGCGGCCGCGAGAGCGAAGTTGTCGTGAATGCGTAAATCCGCGCGAAACCAAACCAGATGGGTGGGCATAAAACTCCAGGCAATTGTCCATTATGTCCGTAAGGGCATGCCGTAAAAGGAAAAAGGCATGCATTGAACTACTTTGCCATGAAGTGTAGACGGGATGAAATAAAAAAGGCCGCCCGAGGCGGCCTTAACGCTACTTGTCCTGCGCTATCGGGGTAAAGGCATTAAACACATCCGGTTTATCACTCTTTACAACGAGTGCGCTGGCGACAATGAACGCGATGCATAAATAGCGTTTCACTATGCGGTCCCTGCTGCTAACCGCTCCACCTATCACCACCGGTGATAAATCGGTGGACACAAGCCCGGGTAGGCGGGCTGCTTTACGGCTATGGATACACCTTTCCCAGGACCGATGCCCATTTGCGAGATGGCGGAAAGGGATGTGGCATCATAATTAACACCAACGCCAAAAGTAAGTTATTTCAGTAAAATTAGGAATTTATAAAGGTGAAGTGGATTGCGAACTTTTTAAAGAAGGGTATGATAAAAATCCCGGGTAGGGGCTGCAAGATTACCCAACGGACCGCGAATCCCGAGGGACAAAAAAACCGCCACTTTGCTGTAGGCGGTTTTTTTATGGCTACGATGTCACACCGTATCAGTAGAAATCGCAGGTTGCTTTCTCGGCCTGATCCATCCACACCGGCTTTTCGCTGGTTTTCGCCCAGACGCGGTGCAGATAGCTGTAAAAACGTGCGCGATCTTTCCAGAACAGCATCACCGGCAGGGCCAGCACGCCAGCCACTACGGCGAAAGTGCGACGCATGAACACGATATGAGCCGGATACTCTTTATAAAGATCCATATTTTTCTCCCCTGTAGTTGGCCGGAAACCGTCTCCGGAAAATGTGAAATCTGTGACCTGGTTAAAATAATACCGCTTTGTTTGTAATTTTACTACTCATCCGACCACTTATTTTCATCCATTTCGTGAATATTTACATTCACGCCTGTAATTAAGTTACAAAAAAGTTAACAGTTTACTTAACAATAGTTAAATTGTGGTCTTTCCCATTTTTATACTTTTTTTACACCTGCCCTTCTGATTTTTGCGAAATCTTTGCGCCACAAATCCTACCGTTTGTACAACAACAAAAGTCACCCGGAGGTGGAGTGTGAGTGCAGGTCTGATTGCCGGCATCGTGCTGGTGTTCCTGTTATTGGGTTATCTGATTTATGCCCTGATTAATGCGGAGGCATTCTGATGGCTGCTCAGGCGTTTTTGCTTATTGCCAGCTTTTTACTGCTGCTGTTTGTGCTCGCCAGGCCGCTGGGAACAGCGCTGGCGCGGCTGATAAACAACGTGCCACTGCCGGGTACGCGAAAAATTGAAAACGTGCTCTGGCGCATTTCAGGTATCAGCGACCGGGAAATGAGCTGGGGCCAGTACCTGATGGCGATACTGCTTCTGAATATCGTGGGGCTTATTGCCCTCTTTACGCTGCTCATGCTCCAGGGCAATTTGCCGTTGAATCCGCAGCAGTTACCAGGTTTATCCTGGCATCTGGCGCTGAACACGGCGGTCAGCTTTGTCACCAATACCAACTGGCAGTCTTACGCCGGTGAAACCACGCTCAGCTACTTCAGCCAGATGGCCGGGTTAACCGTGCAAAACTTTCTGTCTGCAGCCAGCGGTATCGCGGTGATCTTCGCCCTGACGCGCGCGTTTGCCCGTCAGAATGTCAGCACGCTCGGCAACGCGTGGGTTGATGTCACGCGCATCACCCTTTGGATCCTGGTGCCTGTTGCGCTGATTATTGCCCTGTTCTTTATACAGCAAGGCACTCTGCAAAACCTGCTGCCTTATACCCCTTACACCTCGCTTGAAGGGGGCAGGGAACTCCTGCCAATGGGGCCAGTGGCGTCGCAGGAAGCAATCAAGATGCTGGGCACCAACGGGGGCGGCTTCTTCAACGCCAACTCATCGCATCCGTTTGAAAACCCAACGGCATTAACCAATTTTGTACAGATGCTGGCGATCTTCCTAATCCCCGCCGCGCTCTGCTTCGCCTTTGGCGATGTGGTTAACGATCGCCGCCAGGGCCGTACGCTGCTGTGGGCCATGTCGTTAATCTTCGTGGTCTGCGTAGCACTGGTGATGTGGGCCGAATGGAACGGCAACAGCCACTTCATGCAGCTGGGGGCTAACAGCAATATCAACCTGGAAGGCAAAGAGAGCCGCTTCGGCATTCTTGCCAGCAGCCTCTATGCGGTGGTCACCACGGCGGCCTCCTGCGGGGCGGTGAACGCCATGCACGACTCTTTCACTGCGCTTGGCGGCATGATCCCGATGTGGCTGATGCAGATTGGCGAAGTAGTCTTCGGTGGGGTCGGTTCGGGGCTGTACGGCATGCTGTTGTTCGTTCTGCTCGCCGTGTTTATCGCCGGGCTGATGATCGGCCGCACGCCGGAATATCTCGGCAAAAAAATCGACGTCCGCGAAATGAAATTAACCGCGCTGGCAATCCTGGTCACCCCCGCCCTTGTGCTGCTCGGTACCGCGCTGGCGCTGATGACCGACGCCGGGCGCAGCGGCATCTTTAACCCGGGCATTCACGGCTTTAGCGAAGTGCTTTACGCCGTTTCGTCTGCCGCAAACAACAACGGCAGCGCCTTTGCAGGGTTAAGTGCCAACTCACCGTTCTGGAACTGTCTGCTGGCGTTCTGCATGTTCTTCGGTCGTTTCGGCGTGATTATTCCCGTCATGGCGATCGCCGGAACACTGGTGAATAAGAAGATCCAGCCGACCACTACCGGTACGTTACCGACTCACGGCGCGCTGTTCGTCGGCCTGCTGATTGGCACCGTTCTGCTGGTAGGTGCCTTGACCTTTATCCCCGCCCTCGCGTTAGGCCCGGTTGCGGAATATCTCTCTTTACGCTGATTTTGCGGAGAATTTGTCATGAGTCGTAAACAACTGGCCCTGCTCGAACCGACGTTAGTTCGTCAGGCCCTCATGGATGCGGTAAAAAAACTGAGCCCGCGAGTGCAGTGGCACAACCCGGTGATGTTTATTGTCTGGACTGGAAGTTTACTCACCACCGCATTGGCGATTGCCATGGGAACGGGACACCTTTCAGGAAATGCAACCTTTACCGGCGCCATCAGCCTGTGGCTGTGGTTTACCGTGCTGTTCGCCAACTTTGCCGAAGCGCTGGCGGAAGGCCGCAGTAAGGCGCAGGCCAACAGTCTGAAAGGGGTCAAAAAAACCGCCTTTGCGCGCAAATTACGCGAACCTAAATACGGCGCGCAGATGGACCACGTTCCGGCGGATGAACTGCGCAAAGGTGACGTGGTGCTGGTGGAAGCCGGGGACATCATCCCCTGCGACGGGGAGGTAATTGAGGGCGGCGCGTCGGTAGACGAAAGCGCTATTACCGGGGAATCCGCGCCCGTGATCCGTGAGTCGGGCGGAGATTTCGCCTCAGTTACCGGCGGAACGCGCATTCTTTCCGACTGGCTGGTGATCCAGTGCAGCGTTAACCCGGGCGAAACCTTTCTCGACCGGATGATCGCCATGGTGGAAGGCGCACAGCGTCGTAAAACGCCGAACGAGATCGCCCTGACCATTCTGCTGGTGGCGCTCACCATTGTGTTCCTGCTGGCAACGGCGACCCTGTGGCCCTTCTCCGCCTACGGCGGTACAGCGGTCAGCATCACCGTATTGATCGCCCTGCTGGTCTGTCTGATCCCCACCACTATCGGCGGCCTGCTTTCCGCGATTGGCGTGGCGGGGATGAGCCGTATGCTGGGCGCGAACGTCATCGCCACCAGCGGACGCGCCGTTGAAGCGGCGGGTGACGTAGACGTACTGCTGCTGGATAAAACCGGGACCATCACCCTGGGTAATCGTCAGGCCTCTGACTTTTTACCTGCTCCCGGCGTGGATGAAAAAACGCTGGCCGACGCGGCACAGCTTTCTTCGCTGGCCGATGAGACGCCGGAAGGTCGCAGTATCGTGATCCTCGCCAAGCAGCGCTTTAACCTGCGCCAGCGCGACGTACAAAGCCTGCACGCCACGTTCGTGCCCTTTACGGCGCAAACCCGCATGAGTGGAATTAACATTCAGGACCGGATGATCCGTAAAGGGTCCGTTGATGCCATTCGCCGTCATATTGAAGCCAATAATGGACATTTCCCTCCGGAAGTCGACCACCTGGTGGAAAGCGTGGCGCGTCAGGGGGCAACCCCGCTGGTGGTGGCGGAAGGTGCAAGCGTTCTGGGGGTTATCGCTCTGAAGGATATCGTTAAAGGCGGTATTAAAGAGCGTTTCGCCCAGATGCGTAAGATGGG
Organism: Enterobacter hormaechei subsp. hoffmannii; assembly: GCF_001729745.1. Taxonomy (GTDB): domain Bacteria; phylum Pseudomonadota; class Gammaproteobacteria; order Enterobacterales; family Enterobacteriaceae; genus Enterobacter; species Enterobacter intestinihominis. The sequence continues at coordinate 1,303,047 of NZ_CP017186.1, read as the reverse complement.
CATTAAAACGGTGATGATCACCGGGGATAACCGTCTGACTGCGGCGGCCATTGCCGCCGAAGCGGGCGTGGATGATTTCCTTTCCGAAGCGACACCGGAAGCGAAGCTGGCGCTCATTCGCCAGTATCAGGCGGAAGGTCGTCTGGTGGCGATGACCGGCGACGGCACCAACGACGCCCCGGCGCTGGCGCAGGCCGACGTGGCGGTGGCGATGAACTCCGGTACCCAGGCGGCAAAAGAGGCGGGCAACATGGTGGATCTCGACTCGAACCCGACCAAGCTGATCGAAGTGGTGCATATCGGGAAGCAGATGCTGATGACGCGCGGCTCGCTGACCACGTTCAGTATCGCCAACGACGTGGCGAAGTATTTCGCCATTATCCCGGCGGCCTTTGCGGCAACCTATCCGCAGCTGAATGCCCTGAATGTGATGCACCTGCACTCTCCAGCCTCGGCCATTTTGAGCGCGGTGATCTTCAACGCGCTGATTATTGTCTTTCTTATTCCTCTGGCGCTGAAAGGGGTGAGCTATAAGCCACTGACGGCCGCCGCCATGCTGCGCCGTAACCTGTGGATTTACGGTCTGGGTGGGCTGGTGGTGCCCTTTATTGGGATCAAGGTTATCGACATATTGTTAACGCTGTTCGGGCTGGTTTAAAAGGTGAATCTCATGACGATGTTACGTCCCGCTATACTGTTGTTTATTCTGCTGTCTCTGATTACCGGCGGGCTTTACCCGCTGATGACAACCGCGCTGGGCCAGTGGTGGTTTGAGGACCAGGCCAACGGCTCGCTGATTATCCAGAACGGTGAAAACCGCGGCTCGCGTCTGATTGGGCAAAACTTTACGGACCCGCGCTACTTCCAGGGACGCCCTTCCGCCACTGCGGAAAGCCCGTATAATCCAATGGCCTCCGGCGGCAGCAATCTGGCTGGCAGTAATCCTGACCTGGACAAAGCCGTTGCTGAACGCGTTGCCGCCCTGCGCGCCGCGAATCCGCAGGCCAGCCGTGAGGTGCCGGTTGAGCTGGTCACCGCCTCCGCGAGCGGGCTGGATTACAGCCTGACGCCGGACGCAGTGGCGTGGCAGATCCCACGCGTGGCCGCCGCCCGTCAGCTGACCGTCGAGCAGGTGAGCCAGCTGGTTGCAGAACATACGCAAAAGCCGCTGGTCAGCTTCATCGGCATGCCGGTAGTGAACATTGTTGAGCTGAATCTGGCGCTGGATGCGCTAAGGAAGAACTAAATGACCGATGAGCCCATGCGCCCGGATCCGGACAGGCTGCTTGAACAAACGGCTGAAGCCCACCGCGGCAAGCTGAAAATTTTCTTCGGCGCCTGCGCGGGCGTCGGGAAAACCTTCGCCATGCTGACGGAAGCCCAGCGGCTTCGGGCGCAGGGGCTTGATATTCTCATCGGCGTGGTGGAAACCCACGGTCGCAAAGAGACGGCGGCGCTGCTGACGGGGCTGGCGACGCAGCCGCCCCAGCGTATCAGCCATCGCGGGCGGCTGGTGACGGAGTTCGATCTTGATGCCGCCCTCGCCCGCCGCCCCGCGCTGATCCTGATGGACGAACTGGCGCACAGCAACGCGCCTGGCTCACGCCACCCGAAGCGCTGGCAGGATGTTGAGGAGCTGCTTGAAGCCGGCATCGACGTCTTCACTACGGTGAATGTTCAGCATCTGGAAAGCCTGAACGACGTGGTGAGCGGGGTAACCGGTATCCAGGTGCGGGAAACCGTCCCCGATCCGTTTTTTGATTCTGCCGATGAAGTCGTACTGGTTGACCTGCCGCCGGACGATCTGCGCCAGCGCCTGCACGAAGGCAAGGTGTATATTGCCGGCCAGGCCGAACGCGCTATCGAACATTTTTTCCGCAAAGGAAACCTGATTGCCCTGCGCGAGCTGGCCCTGCGCCGCACCGCCGATCGCGTGGATGACCAGATGCGCGCCTGGCGAGACCTGCAGGGGCGGGAGCGCGTCTGGCACACGCGTGACGCCATTCTGTTATGCATTGGTCACGGCAGCGGCAATGAAAAACTGGTCCGCACCGCCGCCCGGCTTGCGGCGAAGTTTGGCAGCGTCTGGCACGCGGTGTATGTCGAAACGCCACAGCTTCACGGCCTGCCGGAAAATCAGCGTCGCGCCATTTTGAGCGCGCTGCGGCTGGCGCAGGAGCTGGGTGCCGAAACCGCAACCCTGTCCGATCCGCAGGAAGATAAAGCCATTCTGCGCTACGCGCGCGAGCATAACCTGGGCAAGATTGTCATTGGACGTCGCCAGCATCGCCGCTGGTTTAGCCGCGAATCTTTTGCCGACAGGCTGGCACGCCGCGCGCCGGATCTGGATTTAGTCATCGTCGCGCTGGATGACAAGCCCGCCCCCCTGCCCGGCCGTACGCCGGACGCACGCACCTTTGGCGATAAATGGCGCGTCCAGATCCGGGGCTGCCTGGTGGCCGTGGTCCTTTGCGCCCTGATTACGGTGATTGCCAGCCAGTGGCTAATCGCCTTCGATGCCGCCAATCTGGTCATGATTTATCTGCTGGGCGTCGTTGTGGTCGCGCTCTTTTATGGCCGCTGGCCGTCGGTGCTGGCAACGGTGATCAACGTCATCAGCTTCGACCTCTTTTTTATCGCTCCGCGCGGGACGCTTGCTGTCTCGGACGTGCAGTACATTCTGACCTTTGCCGTGATGCTTACCGTCGGGCTGGTGATCGGGAATCTGACGGCAGGCGTGCGCTACCAGGCACGCATTGCCCGCTATCGCGAGCAGCGCACCCGCCATCTGTATGAGATGTCAAAATCGCTGGCGGTCGGCCGCACGCAGCAGGATATCGTCCAGACCAGCGAGCAGTTTATCCGTTCGACCTTTCATGCCAGTAACCTGATTTTGCTCCCCGACGAGCAGGGGCGCCTTCGCCCGCTGACCTCCCCTTCGGGGATGACGCCCTGGGATGAAGCGATTGCCCGCTGGAGCTTTGATAAGGGTTTACCTGCCGGTGCCGGCACCGACACTCTGCCCGGGGTGCCTTACCAGATCCTGCCGCTGCGCAGCGCGGATAAAAATCACGGGCTGGTCATCGTCGAGCCGTCTAACCTGCGTCAGCTGATGATCCCCGAGCAGCAGCGCCTGCTGGAAACCTTCACCCTGCTGGTCGCCAGCGCCCTTGAACGGCTGGCGCTCACCGCCAGCGAAGAGCAGGCACGGCTGGCAAGCGAGCGCGAAAGTATTCGCAATTCGCTGCTGGCAGCGCTGTCTCACGATTTGCGCACCCCGCTTACCGTGCTGTTTGGCCAGTCCGAAATTCTGACGCTGGATCTGGCGGCGGAAGGATCAAAACATGCGATGCAGGCCAGCGAAATTCGTCAGCACGTGCTAAATACCACGCGTCTGGTGAACAACCTGCTGGACATGGCGCGCATTCAGTCCGGCGGGTTTAACCTCAAAAAAGAGTGGCTCACCCTTGAGGAGGTTGTCGGCAGTGCGCTGAAGATGCTGGAGCCGGGTCTCGGCGGGCGCCATATCGAGCTGGACATGCCGGAACCCCTGACGTTAATCCATGTGGATGGCCCGCTGTTTGAGCGCGTGCTGATTAATCTTCTGGAAAATGCCGCTAAATACGCCGGGGCAAAGGCCCGGCTGGGGATTGCTGCCAGGGTGGATAAACGTGTGCTGCGGCTCGATGTCTGGGATACCGGGCCGGGTATTCCGGCCGGCCAGGAGCGCGCCATATTCGAAAAATTTGCGCGCGGTAATAAGGAATCTGCCATTCCGGGCGTCGGGCTGGGGCTGGCGATCTGCCAGGCGATTGTTGACGTGCATGGCGGCACCATTTCCGCAGAGAACCGCCCGGAAGGTGGGGCACGCTTTTGTGTTACACTTCCTCTTGAAACTCCACCAGAACTTGATGAATTACCAGAGGATTTGTGATTAACGTTCTGATTGTTGAAGATGAGCTCGCTATCAGCCGATTTCTGCGTACCGCGCTGGAAGGCGACGGTTTGCGCGTTCATGAAGCCGGAACGCTTCAACGGGGGTTAATTGAAGCCGCCACCCGCAAGCCAGATCTGGTGATCCTGGATCTGGGACTTCCGGATGGCGACGGCATCGATTTTATTCGTGAGGTGCGTCAGTGGAGCCAGATGCCCATTCTGGTGCTCTCTGCCCGCACCGAAGAGACGGATAAAATCGCCGCGCTGGATGCCGGAGCGGATGATTATCTGATCAAACCGTTTGGCATTGGCGAGTTACAGGCCCGGCTGCGTGTGGCGCTGCGTCGACACAGTGCCACGACCCCTTCTGAACCGGTGTACGTCTTTGGCGATATCCGCGTCGATCTTGCCGCCCGCCGCATCGTGCGAGGGGAAGAAGAGATCCACCTTACGCCTATCGAGTTTCGTCTGCTGGCCGTGTTGCTCAGTAACCACGGAAAAGTGTTAACGCAGCGACAGCTGTTAAGCCAGGTCTGGGGACCGAATGCTGTCGAACATAGTCACTATTTACGCATTTATATGGGACACCTTCGCCAGAAACTTGAAGCCGATCCCGCGCGTCCTCGTCATTTATTAACAGAAACCGGTATCGGATATCGGTTTATGATCTGAATAAGTATTCACTTTAATTTTAAATAAAGAACACACCAGCCTGAATATAGGCATGAAAATAATGAAGAGATTATTTTCATGCCTATATTCGCCCTCACTAAACATATTTAGAACACCAACTTAACACCAAACCAACAAAACAGCATTTTGATCTGCGTTATTCACTCATAACGACTAATTATTTCTGAAATGATCGGTTATTGGTGATCTGTTTCACAGTTAATCCCTTTTTCCTGGATAAAATGACCGTGCTTTCAATTACTGAAAGGAAAATGAACATGGAAAACAATAATCGTTTAATGCCCCATATAAGGCGGACAACACATATCATGATGTTTGCCCACCGAAACTGTTTTGACTTTCATCTCTTTAACGCCCGGTAGTCCTTCGACTTCTGGCGCATCTGCTTACAGGTTATCCTGAAAAACGCTATTTTACAGGCTGTTGCCTGTGAACACCTGCGCTCATTCCTTGTGATTCAGATTCTCCGCAACCGGGCGGACTGAATTCTACTCAGCAAAAAAGCAATTAACTGATTTCGTATCAGCGGACACGCTTTGCTTTTTTTTCCGGAAAAAATCGATTTCTTTACCGCAAGAAGTCGAGGGACCCATATTGCCTGAAATAAAGAGATAAAGATGAAAACGTTAAAAATTGCCGTCAGCCGTGCCTGCCCTGAATGCTTTACCACTTCGCGCGAGATCGTGGATATCACCGCATCAGATTATATTGATGTGGCAGCCGTGGTTCTGGCCGTCAGTGATATTTTCAATGGCGCCATAGAAGAAATAGAAGCCACGGGATTCGGTATTCCGGTGTTTATTGCCACACATAAAGAAGAAAGGGTTCCGGCTGAATTTCTGTCGCGTATTCACGGCGTTTTTGAGTACTCCGACACCAGCAATGCGTACTACGGACGCCAGCTTGAAGCGGCTGCGCAGAAGTACGAAACCCAGCTCCGCCCGCCGTTCTTCCGCGCGCTGGTCGATTACGTCCAGCAGGGGAACAGCGCGTTTGACTGCCCCGGACATCAGGGAGGCCAGTTCTTCCGCCGCCATCCGGCCGGAAACCAGTTTGTCGATTTCTTTGGCGAAACGCTTTTCCGCGCCGATCTGTGTAATGCCGACGTGGCAATGGGCGATCTGCTGATCCATGAAGGTGCGCCATGCATCGCCCAACAGCATGCGGCAAAAGTCTTTAATGCGGATAAAACCTACTTTGTGCTGAACGGCACCTCCTCTTCCAATAAGGTAGTGCTCAATGCCCTGCTCACGCCAGGCGATCTGGTGCTGTTCGATCGCAATAACCATAAATCTAATCACCACGGAGCACTGTTACAGGCGGGAGCGACGCCGGTGTATCTGGAAACAGCGCGCAACCCGTACGGGTTTATCGGCGGTATTGACGCACACTGTTTCGACGAGAGTTACCTGCGGGAACTGGTGTCAGAAGTCGCGCCTGGTCGCGCGCGGGATGAACGTCCCTTCCGTCTGGCAGTGATCCAGCTGGGCACCTACGACGGTACCATTTATAACGCCCGTCAGGTGGTGGATAAGATTGGTCACCTGTGCGATTACATCCTGTTTGACTCCGCCTGGGTGGGTTACGAGCAGTTTATCCCGATGATGGCCGACTGCTCGCCGCTGCTGCTGGAGCTGAACGAAAACGATCCGGGCATTCTGGTTACCCAGTCGGTGCATAAGCAGCAGGCGGGCTTCTCGCAAACCTCGCAAATCCATAAGAAGGACAGCCACATAAAAGGCCAGCCGCGCTATGTTCCGCATAAGCGCCTCAACAACGCCTTTATGATGCACGCCTCCACCAGCCCGTTTTATCCGCTGTTTGCCGCCCTGGATATCAACGCCCGCATGCACGAGGGGCAAAGTGGGCGCAACATGTGGATGGACTGCGTGGTGACGGGTATCGAAGCGCGAAAACTGATCCTTCAGAACTGTCAGTTTATTCGCCCGTTCGTGCCGGAGACGGTGGATGGCCGTCCGTGGGAAAGCTGGGATACGGCGGAGATCGCCACCGATCTGCGCTTCTTCCATTTCGTTCCGGGCGAACGCTGGCACGCCTTTGAGGGATATGCCGAGCATCAGTATTTTATTGATCCCTGCAAACTGCTGCTGACCACGCCAGGCATCAACGCCCGCACCGGCGAGTACGATGATTTCGGCGTGCCCGCTACCATCCTCGCCAACTTCCTGCGTGAAAACGGCATCGTGCCGGAAAAATGCGACCTCAATTCCATTCTGTTCCTGCTCACCCCGGCGGAGGACATGGGCAAATTGCAGCAGCTCGTCGCCCAGCTGGTGCGCTTCGAAAAACTGCTCCAGAGCGATGTGCCGCTGAAAGAGGTTCTGCCCTCTCTTTATAAGCAACATCCGGAACGTTATGCGGATTATTCCCTGCGTCAGATTTGTCAGGAGATGCACGACCTCTACGCCCGCCATAACGTGAAGCAGTTGCAGAAAGAGATGTTCCGCAAGTCTCACTTCCCGCGCGTCATGATGAACCCGCAGGAGGCGAACTATGCCTATCTGCGCGGTGAGGTCGAGCTGGTGTCACTGCGCGACGCGGAAGGCCGTATCGCCGCGGAAGGCGCGCTGCCTTACCCACCGGGGGTGTTGTGCGTGGTTCCGGGGGAAGTCTGGGGCGGTTCCGTGCTGCGCTATTTCGCCGCGCTGGAAGACGGGATCAATCTGCTGCCGGGCTTTGCGCCGGAGTTACAGGGGGTTTACGTCGAGGAGTGTGACGGGCGCAAACAGGTGCGCTGCTACGTCATTAAACAACCCGCCGCTCAGCCGTCTCTGCTGAAGGGAGAAAAATTATGAGTAAGTCCAACAAGATGGGCGTGGTACAACTCACTATCCTCACCATGGTGAATATGATGGGGTCCGGGATCATCATGCTGCCTACTAAGCTCGCTGAAGTGGGGACGATTTCGATTATCTCCTGGCTGGTAACGGCAGTCGGCTCAATGGCGCTGGCGTGGGCGTTTGCCAAGTGCGGGATGTTCAGCCGTAAGTCTGGCGGCATGGGCGGCTATGCCGAATATGCGTTTGGTAAGTCCGGTAACTTCATGGCCAACTATACCTACGGGGTGTCGCTGCTGATCGCCAACGTGGCGATTGCCATCTCCGCAGTGGGTTACGGTACGGAGCTGTTTGGCGCGACGCTGACCCCGGTGCAGATTGGGCTGGCGACCATCGGCGTGCTGTGGATCTGCACCGTCGCCAACTTTGGCGGCGCGCGCATCACCGGACAACTCAGCAGCATCACCGTCTGGGGCGTGATCATTCCGGTAGTCGGTCTGTGCATCATCGGCTGGTTCTGGTTCAGCCCGACGCTGTACGCCAATTCCTGGAACCCGCACCACGTGCCGTTCTTTACCGCCGTGGGATCGTCCATCGCCATGACGCTATGGGCTTTCCTCGGGCTGGAGTCAGCCTGTGCGAATGCGGAAGTGGTGGAAAACCCGGAAAAGAACGTGCCGATCGCGGTACTCGGCGGGACGCTGGGGGCGGCGGTGATCTATATCGTCTCAACCAACGTGATTGCGGGAATTGTGCCCAACATGGATCTCGCCAACTCCACGGCGCCGTTCGGGCTGGCGTTTGCGCAGATGTTTACGCCAGAGGTAGGGAAAGTGATCATGGGACTGATGGTGATGTCCTGCTGCGGCTCGCTGCTGGGCTGGCAGTTCACCATCGCCCAGGTATTCAAATCCTCCGCTGACGAAGGTTATTTCCCGAAAATCTTCTCCCGCGTCACCAAAGCGGATGCGCCGGTACAGGGTATGCTGGCGATTGTGATTTTCCAGAGCGGTTTGTCGCTGATGACCATCAGCCCGTCACTGAACAGCCAGTTTAATGTACTGGTCAACCTGGCGGTGGTGACGAACATCATTCCGTACATTCTGTCGATGGCGGCACTGGTGATTATTCAGAAGGTGGCGAAGGTGGATCCGCGCAAAGCCCGGGCGGCCAATATCGTGGCGCTGATTGGGGCGATTTACAGCTTCTATGCGCTCTACTCGTCCGGTCAGGAGGCGATGCTGTATGGCGCGATGGTGACCTTTATGGGCTGGACGCTGTACGGTCTGGTGTCACCACGGTTTGAACTGAAGAATAAGCATAGTTAAAAAAGAAGCCCGGTGGCGCTAACGCTTACCGGGCCTACGAGATTAATGTTTTCTCCCTCTCCCTGTGGGAGAGGGTTCCCCAGTAATTTTTTTATGCAGAAGCAATAAAGTTGCTTTCTAAATGACTGAGGGCTGTCAGCGATGCCCTGGTCCGGCTGTAAATCGCTGAGGCGTTTCCTGCAGGCCGGGGCGAGGCGCAGGGATGCGCCGAGAGGGCGGCTTTACAGGGACGTTGCCTCCCCCCGTACCCGATAAGCCGGAAGGAATAAGCCGAGGGCACCGCGAAGCGGCGATTTACCGCCGGGAGCCCGGGTCGCCAGGGTGGTGGCGACTGAGCCACCCTGGCACGTTCACCGGTCATGTCGTTACAGAGTAGCAAGGAACATAAAGTGAACGGAATGACCACCACCGCCGTATGTTCCCCTCACCCTAACCCTCTCCCCGGAGGGGCGAGGGGATTGCTCAGTGCTCGCATTAATTTGTGGGGAACCCTCAGCCCTGTGGGAGAGGGCCGGGGTGAGGGCATCAGCCCGCACCAGACACCATTTACGCGTTTTTCAGCACTTCGCTGACAATCTCTACCGCTTCTTTCTCAATCTGCTGGCGGTGCTCAGCGCCGAGGAAGCTTTCGCAATAGATTTTGTACGCATCTTCCGTACCGGATGGACGCGCGGCGAACCAGCCGTTTTCGGTCATCACTTTCAGGCCGCCGATGGATGCGCCGTTACCCGGTGCCGCCGTCAGACGCGCGGTGATCGGGTCACCTGCCAGGGTGCTTGCGCTGACCATCTCCGGAGAGAGTTTGGACAGAGCGGCTTTCTGAGCAGAGGTCGCGCCAGCCTGAATACGGTTATAGCTTGGCGCACCAAAGCGTGCTGCCAGGTCGTTGTAATGTTCCTGCGGGTTCTTACCGGTAACCGCGGTGATTTCCGCCGCCAGCAGGCACATGATGATGCCGTCTTTATCGGTTGACCATGGGGTGCCGTCGAAGCGCAGGAAGGATGCCCCCGCGCTCTCTTCACCACCAAAGCCGAAGCTGCCGTCGTGCAGACCGTCAACAAACCACTTGAAGCCCACCGGCACTTCCACCAGCTTGCGGCCCAGCGCATCGACCACACGGTCAATCATGGCGGAAGAGACCAGCGTTTTACCCACCGCAACCTCTTTGCCCCACTGCGGACGATGCTGGAAGAGATAATTGATCGCAACAGCCAGGTAGTGGTTAGGGTTCATCAGCCCAGCCGGGGTGACGATACCGTGGCGGTCGTAGTCCGGGTCGTTGGCAAACGCCAGGTCGAACTTGTCGCGCAGCGCCAGCAGGCCAGCCATTGCGCATTCGGAGGAGCAGTCCATACGGATCGCGCCGTCTTTGTCCAGGTGCATAAAGCGGAAGGTCTGATCGACGTGATCGTTCACGATGGTCAGATCCAGCTTGTAGTGCTCGGCAATGCGTTTCCAGTATTCAATACCGGAGCCGCCCAGCGGATCCACGCCCAGCTTCAGACCGGCTTTCTGGATAGCGGCCATATCGACGATATCCGCCAGCCCTTCCACGAACGGCTGCACCAGATCCTGCTCTTTCACGTGGCCGGACGCCATGGCTTCATCCAGCGAGATGCGCTTCACGCCGTTCAGACCGTTAGCCAGTAACGCGTTGGCGCGATCTTCCACCACTTTCGTGACGTTGGTATCCGCCGGGCCACCGTTAGGTGGGTTGTACTTGATGCCGCCATCTTCCGGTGGGTTGTGGGACGGGGTGATCACAATACCGTCCGCCTGCGCGCCACCTTTTTTGTTATGTACCAGAATAGCGTTAGAAACCGCAGGCGTTGGCGTGAAACCGTTGTTCTCCTGAACAATCACGTCTACGCCGTTTGCCGCCAGTACTTCCAGCACGGAGATAAAAGCAGGTTCAGACAGGGCGTGGGTATCTTTCCCAACATAGCACGGACCGGTGACGCCATTTTTGGCGCGCTCTTCCGCGATGGCCTGAGCAATGGCCAGAATGTGCGGTTCGTTAAAGCTATGGCGCGCCGCGCTGCCGCGGTGGCCAGATGTACCAAACTTCACTGCGTGTTCTGCGTTGCCTACCACCGGCTTCAGCACGTAGTACTGCGCGGTCAGTTGAGCGACGTTAATCAAATCGCGTTGTTGTGCAGGTTGTCCTGCACGGCTGTGATTTGCCATTGCCTGGTCCTTCTGATGCAAGGGTTAAATTGTACCGCAAACCTTTTCGATCAATTCCGCCGGGAACTGCATGGACTGCATGATATGTTCGATCATGCTGCACTTGCGGCCCGTATTGGTATTGGTGATCACCCAGTATGGCGTACCGGGAACATGTTTGGGTTTGGTTTGGTTGCCATTTTGCAGCAGGGTCTGCTCGTCACCTGCGAAGTAAACGCGCGTGCGACCGTGCAGCGACTCTGTCGCTTCTGCAAATGCGTTGTTATCCAGTGAATAAAGTGTAGACAGCACCAGCATAAAGCGGTTAACCGCCTTTTTCTGCTCTGCATATTCATCGGACAGCAGCAGCTCGCGCATCGCGCGCACTTTGTCTTTTGCCGGCATGACGGCAGGTTTTACTTGTGCAACAACGCTCGGCTGAGACACGACATCTTTAGTGACAGGAGTGGGCTGTGAGGCGGCGGAAATTTTAAGCATGCGCCGTAAAATGTCGGACGCGCTCTCCCCAATATGCCGCGTCTGGCTGGCAATATACTGATAGAGTTCGTCATCAACTTCGATTGTTTTCATCTTAATCCAGTGCGATATCTTATCTGAATACAAGTCGTTGAGATTATAAGGTCTAATCCCAACAGCGGATAGCGTCAAACCAGGTTGGCGGCAAAAGTCAGATTAAACTGGATCCTTGCCCCCGGGCGGCAGAATGGTCAACATGATACCCTAACCTGACAAACCTAAAAAAAGAACTTTGCCATGAAATTGAATACCCGAGCGCAAACTGCACAATCGCCGAACAATAATTCTCCCATCGTACTGGTTCACGGCCTGTTTGGTAGCCTGGATAACCTGGGCGTGCTGGCGCGCGATTTAGTGACCGATCACGAGATCCTCCAGGTTGATATGCGCAATCACGGTCTTTCAGGGCGCTCGGAGGAGATGACCTACGCAGCCATGGCGCAGGATCTGCGTGACGCCCTCGATGCGAACAATATCCAGAAAGCGACGCTCATCGGGCATTCAATGGGCGGTAAAGCGGTGATGGCGCTTACAGCGCTGGCCCCTGAGCGAATTTCCGGTCTGGTGGTCATTGACGTTGCGCCCGTCAATTACGACGTTCGCCGTCACGATGAGATTTTCGCTGCGATCAATGCCGTGACAGAGTCAGGCGTCTCCACACGCCAGCAGGCGGCAGCCGTTATGCGCGAGCATCTCGATGAAGAAGGCGTGGTCCAGTTCCTGCTGAAATCCTTTGTTGACGGACAATGGCGCTTTAACGTCCCGGTACTGTGGGATCAGTATTCGCATATTGTGGGGTGGGAAAATGTCCCCGCCTGGCCGCACCCTACCCTCTTTATTCGCGGTGGCAACTCCCCTTACGTCACTGACGCGTACCGTGACACGCTGCTGGCGCAATTTCCGCAGGCTCGCGCTCACGTCATCGCCGGTGCCGGGCACTGGGTCCACGCGGAAAAACCGGATGCGGTCCTGCGCGCCATTCGCCGCTATCTTACTGATACAGCGAATTGATTAAAAAGCCAGCGACCGGAAGACGACGGGCTTCCAGTCGTTGGCGTGTGGATTTGGGTGATGTATGATGGCGCGCTTATCGCCCGGGCATTAGCAGGGCGGCGTGTTTCCCCCGAAGTCTCAGAATCATGGCCAAAGAACAAACGGACCGTACGACACTAGATCTGTTCGCGAATGAGCGTCGACCGGGACGACCGAAAACGAATCCGCTTTCGCGCGATGAACAGCTGCGTATCAATAAACGCAACCAGCTTAAACGCGATAAAAATCGTGGGCTTAAGCGTGTCGAACTCAAGCTGAATGCCGATGCCGTCGATGCGCTTAACGAGTTAGCTGACGCGCGCAACATCAGCCGCAGCGAACTGATCGAAGAGATGCTGATCGCCCAGCTTGAGACGTTACGCGGCAAGGCGTGAGTCAGAAAATCCCCAATATTACCTTTTTCATGTAGCACAGAGTGCAGTCCTGCGTGATAGCTGTTTCCGCAGGGTTGCCTGTTCTGCTATTATTGCCCTTATCCGTGGACAATTTGCGCCACCATACCATTAAGTTTCAAGAGGTTATTTTACTCATGGCAATCATCGGCATTTTCTTTGGCAGTGATACCGGCAATACAGAAAATATCGCAAAAAACATTCAAAAACAGCTCGGTAAAGACGTTGCTGATGTGCATGACATCGCCAAGAGCAGCAAAGAAGATCTCGAGGGCTATGACATCCTGCTGCTGGGCATCCCGACCTGGTACTACGGTGAAGCACAGTGTGACTGGGACGATTTCTTCCCGACGCTGGAAGAAGTCGACTTCAACGGCAAGCTGGTTGCCCTGTTTGGCTGTGGCGATCAGGAAGACTACGCTGAGTATTTCTGTGATGCGCTGGGCACTATTCGCGACATCATTGAGCCGCGCGGTGCGGCGATCGTTGGTCACTGGCCAACAGCGGGTTACCACTTCGAAGCTTCCAAAGGTCTGGCAGATGACGATCACTTCGTTGGCCTTGCCATTGATGAAGACCGTCAGCCAGAGCTGACCGCAGAGCGTGTAGAAAAATGGGTTAAGCAGGTTCGTGAAGAGCTGAACCTGGACGATATCCTTAACGCCTGATATCCCTGCGGCGCAACTCCGGTTGCGCCCGTTGTCCAGGTAAAACCGATTAAATTAATTGCTACAAACTTTTAACTTTTTCGTCCAGACCTGTACAATATCCCCCTGGTAAAAAGTGGGTGCCATCGAACAAGTTTGTTGGTGATACCACGTTTTTATAAGCATACTTTGCTTGAGACTTGCAGTTTTCATTTAGCCATGGCAGTTCTATAATGAGACGCATTATCCCAAGTGCATTTTCTGTCACTTCTTCTTTTGAAGTGAATCGTTTAGCAACAGGACAGATTCCGCATGACTGACAACAATACCGCATTAAAGAAAGCTGGCCTGAAAGTAACGCTTCCTCGGTTAAAAATCCTTGAAGTGCTTCAGGGGCCAGACAATCACCATGTCAGTGCGGAAGACCTTTATAAGCGTCTTATCGATATGGGTGAAGAGATTGGGCTGGCAACCGTCTATCGTGTGCTGAACCAGTTTGATGACGCGGGCATTGTTACTCGTCATAATTTCGAAGGCGGTAAATCCGTGTTCGAGCTGACTCAGCAGCACCACCACGATCACCTGATCTGCCTCGACTGTGGCAAGGTCATTGAATTTAGCGATGATTCCATTGAATCACGCCAGCGTGAAATCGCCGCCCGTCATGGCATCCGCCTGACCAACCACAGCCTGTACCTGTACGGTCACTGTGCTGAAGGGGATTGCCGCGAAAATGAACATGCGCACGACGCAAAATAAGTCAGTGTTCATACTCTGAGCCAGCCGTGAGGTTGGCTTTTTTTTGCCTGGAAAAAGCCCGGTAAGCGCAGCGCCACCGGGCGTAAAGCAACTTATTTATTGTTATTGCGAATCTCGTCCCATATCTTATCGCAACGCTTCGCCACTTCCTGATCGTTACCGGTTTTACGCGCCTGAATGCAGGCCTGGTAATCCATCACGCGAACGTTTTCCTGCGTGGCGAATTGCTCATGGGCTTTGTCTTTTTTTAGCTCGTTCAGCACGCTTTGACAGGCTTCAATCTTCTCAGGTGAACCTTGTGCGGTATTGATGCAAGCGCTATACGCCTCTTTCAGACGGGAGTCTTCTTTCGGCGCCTGATCCTGCGCGCACGCCACCAGCCCGAATGCCAGCAGCGCAACGATTACCCTTTTTTTCATCATGTTCATTCTCCATAACGGCGGGACACAGCCCGCCGCAGCATTCATCAGAAGATGGTAAATGGCGCAATGACCATGAATTTCACGTCGCGCTCATCCTGGAAGATGTTGCCGTAACCGCCCGCGTAGCTCGGGATATCGGAGTGGTTGTCATACTGGGTGAAGTGCAGTTTGAACATCGTGCCTTTCGCACGGCCCTCCTGCAGGGTATAAATCGCATCCAGACTGTATGAAGACTCTTTCAGACGGTAGTTCGGATCGTAGTAGGCGTCTGGCGTAGCCATATCCGCTGGCTTCGCGTCCCAGGCGTACGCGTAGGACGCGCCCACTGCCCAGCCAGGCAGGTTCCAGTTCTTCAGGTCATACATTGCGCCGAAGAAGACTGCCTTTTCGCCGTCGGCGTTGAAGTCAGAGCGGTTATCCCACCAGATATCCAGACGACCGTTGGAAGAGGCGTAGGTTGGCGTCATACGTTGCAGGAAATAGCCCTGCTGCCCTTCTGCCTTGACCCATGTTCCCTCCAGACGCAAATCAACCTGACCCACCTTGTAGCCGAAGGTTAGCGCCTGTAACCACGCGGTGCCGTCATAAATATCATTTACGCTGCCATCGCTGACCTTGTCGCGCGTACCGTAGAACTGATAGCTGGTGCTCAGCGGGCTACCTGCGATATCAAATTTGTAGCTGGCTTTAGCAAAGTACTGATCAATATAACCTTCAGCCTGACCAAAAGCCGCTTCCAGCACCAGATCGTTTTTGAAGTCGTACTTCGCCCCCAGCGAGTGGAGATAATCAACTTTGGTTTTTTTATCGTTTTGATAGAACTTGTCCATCTCAATGTGCCACGGCGCTTTGTACTCGTTGGTCCACATATAGGAGAAGCTCAACGCCCCCGCATCGCCGTAGTCAAAATTAGCACCGGCTTCCGCGCCCTGATAGGTACCTGGCATAAAGCTCCAGTGCGGCGCTAACAGCGTCTGACCGGTTGGCTGGATATAACCACCACGCGCCCAGACCGGGCCATATTTGAATTTTGCAGCCGCTTTATACAGGCTGATTCCGCTTTTATCGCCGGACCAGTCTTCGTCGTAAGCTTTATTGCTGGAGGAGAACGCAATTTCGTTCGGATGGCCGCTGTCGCCATTTTCGGCCATTTCAATTGCGGTGAACGCTGCAATATCGATCCCGAACATATCGGCGGCATATCCCGACTGGAAATCCAGGTTGGCGTTCCAGGTCGAGTGAGAAAGGTTAGTTTTGTATTTATCTTCAGTGACGTCTTTACGGTCACGCTCACGTTGCCAGTAATAAATACCGCCCGTAAGGGTGGAATCTTCAATGAAACCTGCTGCTTTTGCCTCTGGCGCAACCACCAGGCCCGACATTGCTGTCACACCGGCGATAGCCAGCGCCAGCGCACTACGTTTGCCACTGAACGTACGCATAGATTATTCCTCTTTGACGAATTAAAACGCCTTAAACGGCGAAAAACAGAAAAGACCAAATGGTCAGGGGTAGTCAGAAATACCCTCAAATTAACTACCGTCTTTAGGTTATTTTTCGCGACGCGAATTATCAATGCTTTTAATCAGGCAAAAGTCAGGATTATGACGAAGAGCACATATTTCGTAGTGCTTTGTAACATTTACCGGGAAGCGAGTACTGGCGGGGGAATACGCTAATTTTCAGTAAGTAACATTGAGAATGAGAATATATTTTTCAGCGTTTCTGTTTTTGGAAAACAACAAACTTTTTTTAAATAAAATAAGTAGCACCACATTGACCTGGAATGTGGGCTTTAAAAGATTATCCCGATGCTTAACGACATGATCGTTAAATAAAAAAACGCCGCGTTACGCGGCGTTTGTTTCTCATTGACCAGAGCAGCGTTATTATTCGCCGATCTTAGTCCAGGTATCACGCAGACCCACGGTACGGTTAAATACCGGTTTTTCTGCCGTGCTGTAACGGCTGTCCAGGCAGAAATAACCCTCACGTTCGAACTGGAACGCTTTACCGGCTTCAGCGGCTTTCAGAGACGGCTCGGCATACCCCTGCTTGATAATCAGAGACTCAGGGTTAATAACCGCCAGGAAGTCTTCCGCTGCGCCTGGGTTAGGCGCGCTGAACAGACGGTCGTAGAGACGGATCTCAACCGGCAGCGCATGCTGCGCGCTCACCCAGTGGATTACGCCTTTCACTTTACGGCCATCCGCCGGATCTTTGCTCAGCGTTTCTGCGTCGTACGTACAGAAGATGGTCGTGATGTTACCTTCCGCATCTTTCTCTACGCGCTCGGCTTTGATTACATAGGCGTTACGCAGACGTACTTCTTTGCCCAGCACCAGACGCTTGTACTGCTTGTTCGCTTCTTCGCGGAAGTCGGCACGATCGATCCAGATTTCACCGCTGAACGGCACGTCGCGGGTGCCCATTTCCGGTTTGTTCGGATGGTTAGGCATAGAGACCAGTTCGCTCCCGCCCTGCGGATAGTTTTCGATAACCAGTTTCACTGGATCGATCACCGCCATCGCGCGCGGCGCGTTTTCGTTCAGGTCTTCACGAATGCAGGATTCCAGAGACGCCATTTCGATGGTGTTGTCCTGCTTGGTGACGCCGATACGTTTGCAGAACTCACGAATGGACGCAGAGGTGTAGCCACGACGACGCAGGCCAGAAATGGTCGGCATACGTGGGTCGTCCCAGCCTTCAACGTGCTTGTCAGTGACCAGCAGGTTCAGCTTACGCTTGGACATCACGGTGTATTCCAGGTTCAGACGAGAGAACTCGTACTGACGCGGATGCACAGGAATGGTGATGTTATCCAGCACCCAGTCGTACAGACGACGGTTGTCCTGGAATTCCAGCGTGCACAGAGAGTGCGTAATGCCTTCCAGCGCATCGCTGATGCAGTGGGTGAAGTCGTACATCGGGTAGATGCACCACTTGTTACCGGTCTGGTGGTGTTCTGCGAACTTAATGCGGTACAGCACCGGATCGCGCATCACGATGAACGGAGACGCCATATCGATTTTAGCACGCAGACACGCTTTACCTTCTTCGAAGCCACCGGCACGCATTTTTTCAAACAGCGCCAGGTTCTCTTCCACGCTACGATCGCGGAACGGACTGTTCTTACCGGGCTGAGTCAGCGTACCGCGGTATTCACGGATTTCGTCAGCAGAGAGCTCGTCGACGTATGCCAGACCCTTGTTAATCAGTTCAACCGCATAGGCATACAGCTGATCGAAATAGTCTGAGGAGTAGCAGATATCGCCAGACCAGTTGAAGCCCAGCCATTGCACGTCGTTTTTAATCGACTCAACGTATTCGATGTCTTCTTTTACTGGGTTGGTGTCATCGAAACGCAGGTTGCACTGCCCCTGGTAGTCTTGCGCAATACCAAAGTTCAGGCAGATCGATTTGGCGTGACCAATGTGCAGGTAGCCATTTGGCTCCGGCGGGAAACGCGTGTGGACTGTGGTGTGCTTACCACTGGCCAGATCTTCATCGATGATCTGACGAATAAAGTTACTCGGGCGGGCTTCTGCCTCACTCATCGTGGATTCCTCAAAGCGTAAACAACGTATAACGGCATATGATCTTATAAGCCGGACGTAGTGACAACCCTTAAAACGTCCCGGAAGAAAATAATGGGGGCAATTGCTGCAAAAAAAAGCGGCGGAGGATATCCCCCGCCGCTAAAGGCATAACTCTACTCAGGAGCGATTACTTGCCTTTAATCTCATACAGTGGCGTTTGGCCTGCAACTACCTGCCCCTGCGCCTGGATCACCAGACCGCTGAAGTCGTCGATGTTGCTGCACACTACCGGGCTTATCATGGAGCGCGCGTTGGCGTTCAGGAACTCCAGATCCATTTCCAGAATCGGCTGGCCTGCCGCCACTTCAGCGCCCTCTTCCACCAGGCGAGTAAAGCCCTGACCGTTCAGCGCAACGGTATCGATACCCATATGGACAACGATCTCCGCGCCTTTTTCCGTTTCCAGGCAGAACGCGTGGTTGGTGTTGAAGATTTTCACGATAGTACCGGCTGCCGGAGAGACCACGGTTTTGTCCGTTGGTTTCACCGCCACGCCATCACCGACCGCTTTGCTGGCGAACGCTTCGTCAGGCACCTGCTCAAGCGTAACAACGTCACCTGTCACCGGAGAAACCAGCGCAGCGATGGTCACCGCATTTGGCACAGCCTGCGGTTTTGCAACCGGCGCGTCAGCTACTGGCGCGTTATCCGTTGAGGCGGCAGCGACCGGCCCACGGGCAACCACTTTTTTCATTTCATCGCCGATAGATTCGGCTTTCGCACCCACGATAACCTGGATGGTTTGTTTGTTCAGCTTCACCACACCAGACGCACCAAGGCGTTTGCACATTGCATCGCTCACGCGCGCGGAGTCGCCCACGGTCAGACGCAGACGGGTAATACAGGCATCGATCGCTTTCAGGTTGTCGGTGCCACCCACAGCGGCAATATAGCTGGTTGCCAGCTGGGTTAAACCCTCTTCGGTATTGCTGTTGGCTTCACTGGTCACAACATCATCTTTCGTATCTTCGCGGCCCGGCGTCTTCAGGTTAAACATACGAATAACCGCGCTGAACAGAACGAAGTAGATAACGAAGAAGATCAGGCCCATCACCACCAGCATCCAGACGTTGCTGCTTGCCGCCGGCAGGTTGTACATCAACACATAGTCGATAGCGCCTGCGGAGAAGGAGAAGCCTGCATGGATACCCAGAAGGGTGGCAACGAACAGGCTGATACCGGTCAGGATCGCGTGCATCAGATACAGCAGCGGAGCCAGGAACATGAACAGGAATTCCAGTGGCTCGGTCACGCCGGTCAGGAAGGCGGTGATCGCAACGGACAGCAGCATCCCGCCAACCATTGGGCGACGCGCTTTCGGCGCAGCCAGGTACATTGCCAGCGCGGCGCCAGGCAGACCAAACATCATGATTGGGAAGAAGCCGGACATGAACATGCCCGCGGTGCCGTCGCCTGCGTAGAAGCGGTTGATATCACCGTGGAATACCGCGCCAGCCGCGTTGGTGAACTCACCAATCTGGAACCAGGCGATGGTGTTCAGTACCTGATGCAGACCGGTTGGGATCAGCAGACGGTTAATGAAACCGAAGATGCCCGCGCCCATTGCGCCCGCAGACACGATCCACTCGCCACCCGCATGGATAGCATGCTGAACCGGTGGCCAAACGTAGCCAAAGATGGCGGCGAGGATCAGACAGAAAAAGCCCGTCGCAATCGGCACAAAACGTTTACCGCCGAAGAAGCTCAGGAAGTCAGGCAGTTTGATACCCGCCCAGCGGTTGTACACGGCGCCACCGACCAGACCGGTAATGATACCCGCCAGTACACCCATGTTGATTTCCGGGTTGATGGTTACCATCGCTTTCGTGAGGATGAAGTAACCTACCGCCCCTGCCAGTGCCGCTGCACCGGCGCTGTCTTTTGACCAGCTTGACGCCACGCCGATGGCGAAAATCAGCGCAAGGTTGTCAAAAATGGCGCCGCCTGCCTGGGCAATAAACGGCACATTAAGAAGATCGGGTTGCCCGAATCGCAGCAGCAATGCTGCAACCGGTAGCACGGCGATAGGGAGCTGCAAAGCCCTACCGAGGCGCTGGAAAAAACCTAAAATATTCATCCTATTCCCCCTACGAGACCCTTTGTTAAGACTCGCGCATAAACTATGTTTTTATTGTGTCACGAACGATAGATACTGTTGATGATTCACTGGCAGTGTGAGTGTGTGAAAAATTAATTCGTATCGCAAATTAAACACCTATTTTTTGTGATTATTGTCACCAAATATCGTATTAAACCCTCCCTTTCACTGGCTAACCATGAAAACTTATTTTATCATTCAAAAAATCAAGACGGATTGATCCGGCCTGAAAGGTTCCAGGTTACGCTTAGTTCAGGTTGCACTAATCATCCGCCCACTTTTACTTAAACTTTAGAGGTGAATAATGAGACTGATTCCCCTGGCAACAGCTGAACAAGTCGGAAAATGGGCTGCTCGTCATATCGTTAACCGCATCAACGCGTTCAAACCAACAGCCGATCGTCCTTTCGTACTCGGTCTTCCAACCGGTGGTACTCCCCTGACCGCGTATAAGGCTTTGGTTGAAATGCACAAAGCGGGCCAGGTTAGCTTTAAACATGTTGTGACCTTCAACATGGACGAATATGTCGGCCTGCCAAAGGAACATCCGGAAAGTTACCACAGCTTTATGCACCGTAATTTCTTCGATCACGTTGATATTCCGGCTGAAAACATTAACCTGCTGAATGGAAACGCGCCTGATATTGACGCAGAATGCCGTCAGTATGAAGAAAAAATCCGTTCTTACGGTAAAATCCACCTGTTTATGGGCGGCGTAGGCAACGATGGTCATATCGCGTTCAACGAACCGGCATCTTCACTGGCTTCCCGTACCCGTATTAAAACGTTGACCCATGACACGCGTGTGGCTAACTCCCGCTTCTTTGACGGCGACGTCAATCAGGTGCCTAAATACGCGCTGACCGTGGGTGTGGGTACACTGCTGGATGCCGAAGAAGTGATGATTCTGGTGCTGGGCGCAGTGAAAGCGCAGGCGCTTCAGGCTGCCGTTGAAGGCAACGTGAACCATATGTGGACGATCAGCTGCTTACAGTTGCATCCAAAAGCGGTTGTCGTGTGTGACGAACCGTCCACCATGGAGCTGAAAGTGAAAACGCTGAAATACTTCAACGAGCTGGAAGCTGAGAACATTAAAGGTCTGTAATTGAATAACCGCCTCTTTTATCAGGGGCGGTCGCTTTTTTAACCGGGGGTCGATATGTACGCTTTAACCCACGGTCGGATTTATACCGGCCATGAAATTCTGGATGACCATGCGATTGTAATCGCCAATGGCCTGATTGAACGTGTTTGCCCGCTGGCGGAACTGCCGCCGGAGATCGAACAACGTTCCCTCAATGGAGCAGTAATCTCCCCCGGTTTCATCGACGTACAGCTTAACGGCTGCGGCGGTGTCCAGTTTAACGATACCGCAGAGGCGGTAACGGTTGAAACGCTGGAAATCATGCAAAACGCCAACGAGAAATCGGGCTGCACCAGCTATCTGCCAACGCTGATTACCAGCAGCGATGACCTGATGAAACAGGGTATCCGCGTCATGCGCGAATACCTGGCAAAACATCCGAATCAGGCGCTGGGTCTGCACCTGGAAGGACCATGGCTGAATATGGTCAAGAAAGGCACCCATAACCCGAACTACGTGCGCAAACCGGATGCCGAGCTGGTGGATTACATGTGCGCCAATGCCGATGTGATCACCAAAGTGACGCTGGCACCGGAAATGACCGGCACGGACGTTATCAGCAAACTGGCCGCCGCCGGGATTGTGGTATCTGCGGGCCATTCGAACGCGACGCTGAAAGAGGCGAAGGCCGGTTTCCGCGCAGGTATTACATTTGCCACACACCTTTATAACGCGATGCCGTATATTACCGGTCGCGAACCGGGACTGGTTGGCGCAATTCTGGATGAACCAGACGTCTACTGCGGCATTATCGCCGACGGCTTGCATGTCGATTACACCAACATCCGCAACGCCAAGCGCCTTAAAGGCAACAAGCTCTGCCTGGTCACGGATGCTACCGCTCCGGCAGGAGCGAATATTGACCAGTTCATTTTTGCTGGTAAAACAATATACTACCGGAATGGACTGTGTGTGGATGAGAACGGCACGCTGAGCGGTTCTTCTCTGACGATGATCGAAGGGGTACGTAACCTCGTTGAACATTGCGGCATTGCGCTTGAGGAAGTGCTGCGCATGGCCACGCTTTATCCGGCGCGCGCTATTGGCGTCGATAAACAGCTCGGCGGTATTGCGCCAGGTATGGTTGCAAACCTGACGGCGTTCACACACGATTATAAAATTATTAAGACCATCGTTAATGGTAACGAGGTCGTCACTGAGTAAGTAAAAGTATGACACCAGGCGGACAAGCTCAAATCGGTAATGTCGATCTCGTTAAACAACTTAACAGCGCGGCAGTTTATCGCCTGATTGACCAGCACGGGCCAATCTCACGCATTCAGATAGCCGAACAAAGCCAGCTTGCTCCCGCCAGCGTGACAAAAATTACACGTCAGCTTATTGAGCGCGGCCTGATCAAAGAAGTGGATCAGCAGGCCTCCACCGGCGGCCGCCGCGCGATTTCCATCGTCACTGAAACCCGCAATTTTCAGGCCATTGGCGTTCGCTTAGGCCGTCATGACACCACGCTTACGCTCTACGATCTGAGCAGCAAGGCCATTGCCGAAGAGCATTACCCCCTTCCTGAGCGCACGCAGGAGACGCTCGAACACGCGTTACTGAATACCATCGCGCAGTTTATCGAAAGCTGTCAGCGCAAGATCCGTGAACTCATCGCCATCTCGGTGATTTTACCCGGTCTGGTTGACCCGGAAAGCGGCGTTATTCGCTACATGCCGCACATTAAGGTAGAGAACTGGGGGCTGGTTGAGGCACTGGAAAAACGCTTCAAGCTGACCTGCTTTGTTGGTCACGATATCCGCTCGCTGGCGCTGGCGGAGCACTACTTTGGTGCGAGCCAGGACTGCGAAGACTCTATTCTGGTGCGCGTTCACCGTGGTACAGGCGCGGGTATCATCTCGAATGGCCGCATTTTTATTGGTCGTAACGGTAACGTAGGCGAGATCGGTCATATCCAGGTGGAACCGCTTGGCGAGCGCTGCCACTGCGGTAACTTTGGCTGTCTTGAAACCGTTGCCGCCAATGCCGCCATTGAACATCGCGTCCGCCACCTGCTGGAGCAGGGTTATCAGAGCCGCGTCACGCTGGGCGACTGTAAGATCGGTGCCATCTGCAAAGCGGCAAACAAAGGCGATGCGCTGGCCTGCGAAGTGATCGAACAGGTAGGACGCCACCTGGGTAAGACCATCGCCATTGCCATCAACCTGTTTAATCCGCAAAAAGTGGTGATTGCCGGCGAGATCGTTGAAGCCGAAAAAGTATTACTGCCTGCCATTGAAGGCTGCATCAATACCCAGGCGCTGAAGGCATTTCGCCAGAATTTGCCGGTGGTGCGATCTACGCTCGATCACCGCTCGGCAATTGGCGCATTCGCCCTGGTAAAACGTGCCATGCTCAACGGGATCCTGCTGCAACATTTGCTGGAATCCTGATCGGACCTTATAGTAACGCCTTCTTTTTTTGATGTCGGATAGTCCATGACCATTAAGAATGTAATTTGTGATATCGACGGCGTGCTGATGCACGACAACGTTGCCGTGCCAGGTGCTGCGGAGTTTCTTCACCGCATCATCGACAAAGGAATGCCACTGGTTCTTCTCACGAACTACCCTTCACAGACTGGTCAGGATCTGGCAAATCGCTTTGCTACTGCGGGTGTCAACGTCCCGGACAGCGTGTTTTATACCTCTGCGATGGCGACCGCGGATTTCCTGAAGCGTCAGGAAGGCAAAAAAGCCTACGTGGTTGGCGAAGGCGCGCTGATCCACGAGCTGTATAAAGCGGGCTTCACCATCACCGACGTGAATCCGGACTTTGTCATCGTGGGCGAAACGCGCTCCTTTAACTGGGAGATGATGCATAAAGCAGCCTACTTTGTCGCCAATGGTGCACGTTTTATCGCCACTAACCCGGATACGCATGGTCGTGGTTTTTATCCCGCCTGCGGTGCGCTGTGCGCCGGTATCGAAAAAATCTCAGGCCGTAAGCCGTTTGTTGTCGGCAAACCGAGCCCGTGGATCATCCGCGCTGCACTGAATACGATGCAGGCACACTCAGAAGAAACCGTCATTGTTGGCGACAACCTGCGCACCGATATTTTGGCCGGCTTCCAGGCCGGGCTTGAAACCATCCTGGTGCTTTCTGGCGTTTCACAGCTTGATGACATTGATACGATGCCGTTCCGGCCAAGCTGGATTTACCCCTCTGTCGACGAAATCGACGTTATTTGATTCAGAACCACGTCTCAGGGCGTGGTTTTTCATTTCTGCTGCCTGAAAACATCACTTCATCTAACGAAATCAGCTCTTCATTGAGAAATCATCAATAGAATGGCTTAATGCATACTCTTTTTTTAAGATTCGGCAATTGCCATTGCACTTTTTACGTTTTCATCGGTAAAACGCTTGCGCCCCCTCCCCTTTTTGCGGCATTTTCATAAGCAAGCAACATCACAACGCAACAGGGTTAACGGAGAAGGTTATGTGTTCTATTTTTGGCGTACTGGATATCAAAACTGACGCGGGCGAACTGCGTAAAAAAGCACTCGAATTGTCCCGCCTGATGCGCCATCGCGGTCCGGACTGGTCAGGCGTTTACGCCAGCGATAAAGCGATTCTGGCTCACGAACGTCTTTCCATTGTTGATGTCAACGCTGGCGCACAGCCGCTGTATAACGAGAAAAAAACGCACGCGCTGGCTGTTAACGGTGAAATTTACAACCATCAGGCGCTGCGCGCTGAGTACGGCGATCGCTACGCGTTTCAGACCGGCTCAGACTGCGAAGTGATCCTGGCGCTGTATCAGGAGAAAGGCCCGGAGTTCCTCGACGACCTGCAAGGTATGTTCGCCTTCGCGCTGTACGACAGCGAAAAAGACGCTTACCTGATTGGCCGCGACCATATTGGTATTATCCCGCTGTACATGGGACACGATGAACACGGTAACTTCTACGTTGCCTCAGAGATGAAAGCCCTGGTACCGGTGTGCCGCACCATCAAAGAGTTCCCGGCAGGTAGCTACCTGTGGAGTAAAGACGGCGAGATCCGCCCGTACTACCAGCGCGACTGGTTTGATTATGAAGCGGTGAAAGACAACGTGACGGATAAAGCCGAACTGCGTCAGGCCCTGGAAGAGTCAGTGAAAAGCCACCTGATGTCAGACGTACCTTATGGCGTACTGCTCTCCGGCGGTCTGGACTCCTCCGTGATCTCCGCGATTACCAAGAAATTCGCCGCACGTCGCGTGGAAGATCAGGAGCGCTCTGAAGCCTGGTGGCCGCAGCTGCACTCCTTTGCCGTGGGTCTGGAAGGGGCACCTGACCTGAAAGCCGCCCAGGAAGTGGCGAACCATCTCGGCACGGTGCACCATGAAATTCACTTCACCGTACAGGAAGGTCTGGATGCGATCCGCGATGTGATCTATCACATTGAAACCTATGATGTGACCACCATTCGCGCCTCCACGCCGATGTATTTGATGTCGCGTAAGATCAAAGCGATGGGCATCAAGATGGTGCTCTCCGGCGAAGGTTCTGACGAAGTGTTTGGCGGTTACCTCTATTTCCACAAAGCGCCAAACGCCAAAGAGCTGCATGAAGAAACGGTGCGTAAGCTACAGGCGCTGCACATGTTTGACTGCGCGCGCGCCAACAAAGCGATGTCCGCCTGGGGTGTGGAAGCCCGCGTGCCGTTCCTCGATAAGAAATTCCTCGATGTGGCGATGCGCATCAACCCGCAGGACAAAATGTGCGGCAACGGCAAAATGGAGAAACATATCCTGCGTGAATGTTTTGAATCCTACCTGCCGGCGAGCGTGGCGTGGCGTCAGAAAGAGCAGTTCTCCGATGGCGTGGGTTACAGCTGGATCGACACCCTGAAAGAGGTGGCGGCAAAACAGGTTTCTGATCAACAACTGGAAACTGCGAGCTTCCGCTTCCCGTACAACACGCCAGCCTCGAAAGAAGCGTATTTGTACCGTGAAATCTTTGAGGAGCTGTTCCCGGTTCCAAGTGCAGCCGAGTGCGTACCGGGTGGTCCATCGGTCGCCTGCTCTTCTGCTAAAGCCATTGAATGGGATGAATCCTTCAAAGCCATGAACGATCCGTCAGGACGCGCAGTGGGCGTTCACCAGTCTGCCTATAAATAATGTTCAGATTATCATCAGGCCCTCCGGGGCCTGATTTTTTTGCCTCTCTTTTCCCCGCATAAAATCGATTAATAACCAATAATTGTCGAATATTCGGCCTCGCTGTTCGCAACCTAACCAAACAGTCACATTCCGGCTATTTTCATTGAAAAAGGTGTTGACGCTGCAAGGGTCTATACGCATAATGCGCCCCGCAACGCCGATAAGGTAACGCGAAAAAAAGATGGCTACGTAGCTCAGTTGGTTAGAGCACATCACTCATAATGATGGGGTCACAGGTTCGAATCCCGTCGTAGCCACCATCTTTTTTGCGGGAGTGGCGAAATTGGTAGACGCACCAGATTTAGGTTCTGGCGCCGCAAGGTGTGCGAGTTCAAGTCTCGCCTCCCGCACCATTCCCAGGTAAGCGTTGCACGGATGGGGTATCGCCAAGCGGTAAGGCACCGGTTTTTGATACCGGCATTCCCTGGTTCGAATCCAGGTACCCCAGCCATATTTCTTCGATCATGCGGTTCTCCGCGGTATTGGGGTATCGCCAAGCGGTAAGGCACCGGTTTTTGATACCGGCATTCCCTGGTTCGAATCCAGGTACCCCAGCCATCGAAGATTGCAGTACTGGCTACGTAGCTCAGTTGGTTAGAGCACATCACTCATAATGATGGGGTCACAGGTTCGAATCCCGTCGTAGCCACCATATTTATGTTATCGAATACGATTCGGTAAACTGAACATTGTTGGGGTATCGCCAAGCGGTAAGGCACCGGATTCTGATTCCGGCATTCCGAGGTTCGAATCCTCGTACCCCAGCCACTTTAAAGTCGTTAAGCAGTTTGTTTAACGCAATTGGGGTGTCGCCAAGCGGTAAGGCTCTGGTTTCTGATACCAGCATTCCGGGGTTCGAATCCCTGCACCCCAGCCACTTAAAACAAACAAGCCCGCTCTGCGGGCTTTTTTGTTTTTGTTGCTCAGAATAGTGCGGCCTGATGCCCTCACCCTAACCCTCTCCCACGGGGAGAGGGAATAAAGATTAGAGTCCGAGGGCGTATTTCAGTGCCTGACGCTTCAGACCACCGGCACGTTCCGCTGCCATCAATCCAATATTGCGCAATATCCGCACCGGACCCACGTCATTGCTGAACCCGGCATAGAACAGATCCATCCCCGACTGCATAATGAAGTTATCCGCCATACGGCGCGTCTGGTAGCGCTTCAGTACCTGATGGCTGGCCCAGGCTTCCGCGTGGGCGCGAGCGTTACCCAGCACATCCAGTAACGCATCGACGTCACGGTATCCCAGGTTAACCCCCTGCCCCGCCAGCGGATGAATGGTGTGCGCCGCGTCTCCCACCAGGACCAGCCCTTCACGGGCATACTGCAACGCATGGCGTCGCATCAGCGGGAATGCGCCAGCGGCAACCGGGGTCACGTTACCCAGACGGCGCGGGAAGTGCTGGCGGATTTCGCGCTGCAACTGTTCCATGGACAGCCCCTGCAACTGTCGAATACGCGCCGGTTTGTCGTACCACACCAGCGAAGCCCAGTTATCAAACAACGGTAAGAATGCATGCGGGCCGTTCGGCGTAAAATGCTGCCAGGTGCTTTCGCCCGGCGCGTTTTCTGACTGCACGGTGATCAGCATGCAGGATTGCTGATACTGCCAGGCATGGATCCCAATGCCTGCCATCTGCCTGACCTGCGAGTTCGCGCCATCCGCCCCCACCACCAGCTTCACGGCCAGCTCATCGTCGTTATCCAGCGTCAGGAGATATCCACCTTCATGACGATGCAGGGCTTTCAGCGAGTCCGGAACGCGCAGCGTCACCTTCGGGTGCGCCTCCAGCGCCTGCCAGAGCGCCTGCTGGAGCACGTTGTTTTCCACCATATAGCCCAGACGCGGCAGTTTCAGCTCGGCGGCGTCAAACGAGACGTGAGCATTTTCCCACTCCCAGGTTTCAAGACGGCTGTAGGGGTGCGCGCGCATCGCCAGCACCGCCTCCCAGACGCCCAGCCCGCGAAGCAGATCAACAGAGGACGCGCTGATGGCGGAAATACGCACGTCCGGTTGGCTGGAAGGATCGAATACCGGCGGAGCCGCCTGTTCAATAACGGTTACGTCAAATCCCTGCTGCGCCAGCCCCAGCGCCAGTGCGCCGCCGACCATACCGCCGCCAACAACGGCAACTTCGGTGTTCAGGAGTGTCATGGTCACTATTCCTTATTGGAGAATACCTTAAGTTTACCGGATTTTTGCGACCCTGAGGTTGACAACCTTCATACTGGTCACAACCGCACCAAAGCATTACAATACGCGGCTTGCAATCCTGAGCTGAGCAAGTCGATGACTAAAAAACTCCATATAAAAACCTGGGGCTGTCAGATGAACGAATACGATTCATCGAAGATGGCCGATCTGCTGGATACCACCCACGGATACCAACTGACTGAAAATGCGAAAGAAGCCGATGTGCTGCTGCTGAACACCTGTTCAATTCGTGAAAAAGCACAGGAAAAAGTCTTTCATGTGTTAGGCCGCTGGAAGCTTCTCAAACGGAAAAATCCGGACCTGATCATTGGCGTGGGGGGCTGCGTCGCATCGCAGGAAGGTAAGCTGATCCGCCAGAGAGCACCCTATGTGGATATCGTTTTTGGCCCTCAGACCCTGCACCGCCTGCCAGAGATGATTAATCAGGTTCGCGGCAGCCGTAGCCCGGTGGTTGACGTGAGTTTCCCGGAGATCGAGAAATTTGACCGTCTGCCAGAGCCGCGCGCTGATGGCCCGACCGCCTTCGTCTCCATCATGGAAGGCTGCAACAAATACTGTACTTACTGCGTGGTACCTTACACCCGCGGTGAAGAAGTGAGCCGCCCGGCAGACGATATCCTGTTTGAAATCGCGCAGCTTGCCGCGCAGGGCGTTCGCGAAGTGAACCTGCTGGGCCAGAATGTGAACGCCTGGCGCGGGGAAAACTACGACGGCACCACCGGCAGCTTTGCTGAACTGCTGCGTCTGGTGGCGGCGATTGACGGCATTGACCGCATTCGCTTTACCACCAGCCATCCGATGGAATTTACCGACGACATTATTGACGTCTATCGCGATACGCCAGAGCTGGTGAGCTTCCTGCACCTGCCGATCCAGTGCGGCTCTGACCGCGTGCTGAACCTGATGGGTCGTCCACATACGGTGCTGGAGTATAAGTCCACCATCCGCAAGCTGCGTGAAGCGCGCCCGGATATCCAGATTAGCTCCGACTTTATCGTCGGCTTCCCTGGCGAAACCGCTGATGACTTCGAGCGCACCATGAAGCTCATCGGCGAGGTGAATTTCGACGTCAGCTACAGCTTCATCTTCTCAGCACGCCCGGGCACCCCAGCGGCCGATATGGTTGACGATGTGCCGGAAGAAGAGAAAAAGCAGCGTCTGTATATTTTGCAGGAGCGTATCAACCAGCAGGCCAACGCCTGGAGCCGTCGTATGCTCGGCACTGTCCAGCGTATTCTGGTGGAAGGCACTTCCCGTAAGAGCATCATGGAACTGTCTGGTCGAACCGAAAATAACCGCGTGGTGAATTTTGAAGGCACCCCGGACATGATTGGTAAGTTTGTGGACGTCGAGATTGTCGAAGTGCTCACGAACTCGCTGCGCGGGAAGGTGGTACGCACTGAGGACGAAATGGGTCTGCGTATTGCACAGACTCCGGAATCCGTTATCTCTCGCACCCGTAAAGTCAACGATTCTGGCGTAGGTATTTACCAGCCCTGATCCCTCTGGCCTGCCTGTCCGGCAGGCCTTGTATTTCCTCTCATCACCCCCAATATCTACCGCAACGCTTGCGCCTTTATTCTATGGCGTGAATAATTTCGGTAATGACCGTTTTATTACGCCGTGTGGCCACAGGTCAGTTAACCAAATAAAGAGGAACAGTTTGAACATAGATACGCGTGAAATTAGCCTTGAGCCCGCAGACAACGCTCGCCTGCTGAGCCTGTGCGGGCCGTTTGATGACAACATCAAACAACTGGAGCGACGTCTGGGTATCGAAATCAATCGTCGCGATAACCATTTCAAACTCACCGGACGCCCAATCTGCGTCAACGCCGCGGCAGATATTCTCCGCAGCCTGTATGTTGATACCGCCCCGATGCGCGGTGAGATCCAGGATATTGAACCTGAACAGATCCACCTGGCCATCAAAGAGGCGCGCGTGCTTGAGCAGAGCGCGGAAAGCGTGCCGGACTATGGCAAAGCCATCAACATCAAAACCAAACGCGGCGTGATTAAGCCTCGTACCCCGAACCAGGCACAGTACATCGCCAACATTCTCGACCATGACATCACCTTTGGCGTGGGTCCGGCGGGTACGGGTAAAACCTATCTGGCCGTTGCTGCTGCGGTCGATGCACTTGAGCGTCAGGAGATCCGCCGTATCCTGCTGACCCGCCCTGCTGTAGAAGCCGGTGAGAAACTCGGCTTCCTGCCGGGCGATTTAAGTCAGAAAGTGGACCCCTACCTGCGCCCGCTGTACGACGCGCTGTTCGAAATGCTCGGCTTCGAGAAAGTTGAAAAGCTCATCGAACGTAACGTGATTGAAGTGGCCCCGCTGGCCTACATGCGTGGGCGTACGCTTAACGACGCGTTCATCATTCTGGATGAGAGCCAGAACACCACCATTGAACAGATGAAGATGTTTCTGACGCGTATTGGCTTTAACTCGAAAGCGGTTATTACCGGTGACGTCACTCAGATAGACCTGCCGCGTAACACCAAATCGGGTCTGCGTCACGCCATCGAAGTCCTGGCCGAGGTAGAGGAAATCAGCTTCAACTTCTTCCACAGTGAAGACGTGGTACGCCACCCGGTGGTCGCGCGTATCGTTAACGCTTATGAGGCCTGGGAAGAGGCAGATCAGAAGCGCAGAGCCGAACTGGCCGCAGAACGTAAGCGCGAAGCGCAGGAGCATGAACAGAAATGAGTCAGGTGATCCTCGATCTACAGCTGGCCTGTGAAGATAATTCCAGCATGCCAGAAGAGGCACAGTTTCAGAAATGGCTGGATGCCGTTATCCCCCAGTTTCAGGAAGAATCAGAGGTCACGATTCGCCTGGTGGATGAAGCAGAAAGCCATGAGCTCAACCTGACCTATCGCGGGAAAGATAAGCCGACCAATGTGCTCTCTTTCCCATTCGAAGCCCCTCCGGGCATTGAGATGCCGCTGCTGGGCGATCTGATCATCTGCCGTCAGGTGGTTGAGCAGGAAGCCAAAGAGCAGCAAAAGCCGCTGGAAGCGCACTGGGCACACATGGTGGTGCACGGTAGCCTGCATCTTCTGGGTTACGACCATATTGAAGATGACGAAGCGGAAGAGATGGAATCCCTCGAGACAGAGATAATGCTTGCTCTGGGCTATGAGGATCCGTACATTGCCGAGAAAGAATAGTCAGTCACTGACTACCATGCCGCCGCGCAGGGACATAGCGCGGCGGTTAACGTTGAACTAACAAGAGAACCCTTAACAAACGCCATGAGCGACGACAATTCACACAGTAGCGACACGACAACCACTAAAAAGGGATTTTTCTCCCTCATCCTGAACCAGCTTTTCCACGGCGAACCGAAAAACCGTGACGAACTGCTGGAGCTGATTCGTGATTCCGGGCAGAACGACCTTATCGACGAAGATACGCGCGAAATGCTCGAAGGGGTGATGGACATCGCCGACCAGCGCGTCCGCGACATCATGATCCCCCGATCGCAGATGATTACCCTGAAACGCAACCAGACGCTGGACGAGTGCCTCGATGTGATTATCGAATCGGCTCACTCACGTTTCCCGGTCATCAGCGAAGACAAAGATCACATCGAAGGGATTTTGATGGCGAAAGATCTGCTGCCGTTTATGCGCAGCGATGCCGAAGCCTTCAGTATGGAAAAAGTGTTACGTCCGGCCGTGGTTGTGCCGGAAAGTAAACGTGTGGATCGGATGCTGAAGGAGTTTCGCTCCCAGCGCTATCACATGGCGATTGTTATTGATGAATTTGGTGGCGTTTCCGGTCTGGTCACAATCGAAGACATCCTCGAGCTGATTGTGGGCGAAATCGAAGATGAATATGACGAAGAAGAGGATATCGACTTCCGTCAGCTGAGCCGCCACACCTGGACCGTGCGCGCGCTGGCCTCCATTGAAGACTTCAATGACACCTTTGGCACCAGCTTCAGCGATGAAGAAGTGGACACCATTGGTGGTCTGGTGATGCAGGCCTTCGGCCATCTTCCGGCCCGCGGTGAAACCGTTGACATCGATGGTTACCAGTTCAAGGTCGCAATGGCTGACAGCCGACGTATTATTCAGGTTCATGTCAGAATGCCGGACGACTCACCGGTGCCAAAACTGGAAGATTAATGTAAATGGCATTTGCCCCACTCTTTGAACGCCAGCGCGTCCGTTTGCTGCTGGCGCTGTTACTCGGAGCCAGCGGTACGCTGGCTTTTTCTCCTTACGATATCTGGCCAGCCGCTATTCTCTCCCTGATGGGGCTACAGGGTCTTACCCTGAACCGTCGTCCGGTACAGGCCGCGGCCATAGGCTACTTCTGGGGGCTGGGGCTGTTTGGCTCTGGTATCAACTGGGTTTACGTCAGTATCGCGCAATTTGGCGGAATGCCGGGGCCGGTTAACGTCTTCCTGGTTGTGCTGCTCGCCGCCTATCTTTCGCTCTACACTGGCCTGTTCGCCGGTATTCTATCTCGTCTGTGGCCTAAAACGACCTGGCTGCGCGTCGCGATAGCGGCTCCCGTTGTCTGGCAAATCACCGAATTTCTGCGCGGCTGGGTACTGACCGGCTTCCCGTGGTTGCAGTTCGGCTATAGCCAGGTGGACGGCCCGCTGAAAGGTCTGGCTCCCGTCATGGGCGTAGAGGCGATTAACTTCCTGCTCATGGCGGTCAGCGGCCTGCTGGTGCTGGCTCTGGTGACACGTAACTGGAAGCCGCTGGTTGCCGCGTTAATCCTGTTTGCCCTGCCTTTCCCACTGCGTTATATCCAGTGGTTCACGCTGGAGCCCGCGCGCGCCACGCAGGTATCGTTGATACAGGGCGATATCCCGCAGTCATTGAAATGGGATGAGAATCAGCTGCTGAACACGCTGAAAATCTACGCCAACGCCACCGAAAAGGTGATGGGTAAATCGCAGCTCATCATCTGGCCTGAGTCTGCGATCCCGGATCTGGAGATCAATCAGCAGCCCTTCCTGAAGATGATGGACGATCTGCTGCGCGCGCGCGGCAGTACGCTGATTACCGGAATTGTGGATGCGCGTCTCAATCAGCAGAACCGCTATGACACGTACAACACGATCATTACGCTCGGTAAGGACAGCGAATACAGCTATACCTCCACCAATCGTTACAACAAAAATCACCTTGTACCGTTTGGCGAATTTGTTCCGCTGGAGTCTATTCTGCGCCCACTGGCACCGTTCTTTGACCTGCCGATGTCCTCATTCAGCCGGGGCCCTTACGTTCAGCCGCAGCTGCATGCGCACGGTTTTGCCCTGACGGCCGCTATTTGCTACGAGATTATCCTCGGCGAGCAGGTGCGCGATAACTTCCGCCCGGACACCGACTATCTGCTGACCATCTCAAACGATGCGTGGTTCGGTAAATCGATCGGTCCGTGGCAGCACTTCCAGATGGCACGAATGCGTTCTCTGGAGCTGGCACGTCCGCTGTTGCGCAGCACCAATAACGGCATCACCGCCGTGATTGGCCCGCAGGGTGAAATCCAGGCCATGATCCCGCAGTTCACCCGTGAGGTGCTGACCACGAAAGTGACGCCAGCTACGGGCCTGACGCCTTATGCGCGCACCGGGAACTGGCCGCTGTGGATCCTGACCACGCTGTTCGGTTTTGCCGCCGTAGTGATGAGCCTGCGTCAGCGTCGTAGATAACCTGGCCTTCTGTTGCCGGGTGGCGGCTACGCCTTACCCGGCCTACTCTCCGGCGCAGCCGCCACCCGACAATTTCCTCCTAAAATTCAATTCTGGCACGCCTGTTGCTTTGTTTAATTACGCAAACGCTGTCTGGCTTAACGTGCAACCTTGTCGCACCAGCATGGATCTCCGGTAGCACCGAAACGGTGCAACGAGAGATTATTGCCTCTGAATGGTGCGGCGCGCTTCGCAAAAATAAACAATAACGCAGCAAAATCTTTACATTAAGCCAGACTAAATGTTAACAAGCTTGCATAACACTGCACTCGCATTGCGCGAGATATAACAACATCACAATGGGTATCAAAGCGTCACTGGCGCTGATAAGAAAGGAGTTGGGTATGCAATTACGTAAACTGGCCACAGCAATGCTGGTTATGGGAATGTCTGCGGGCATCGTTCACGCTGAAGACGCTCCGGCAGCAGGAAGCACTCTCGACAAGATTGCCAAAAACGGCGTGATCGTGGTCGGCCACCGTGAATCTTCTGTCCCGTTCTCTTACTACGACAACACGCAAAAAGTCGTGGGCTATTCACAGGATTACTCCAACGCCATCGTTGAAGCCGTGAAGAAAAAGCTGAACAAACCTGACCTGCAAGTGAAGCTGATCCCCATCACTTCACAGAACCGTATTCCTCTGCTGCAAAACGGCACATTTGATTTTGAATGTGGCTCAACCACCAACAACCTTGAGCGTCAGAAACAGGCCGCTTTCTCGGACACTATCTTCGTTGTAGGCACCCGCCTGCTGACGAAGAAAGGCGGCGATATCAAAGATTTTGCTGACCTGAAAGGCAAAGCGGTTGTCGTGACCTCCGGTACCACGTCCGAAGTGCTGCTGCACAAGCTGAACGACGAGAAGAAAATGGACATGCGCATCATCAGCGCGAAAGATCACGGCGACTCCTTCCGTACCCTGGAAAGCGGTCGTGCCGTTGCGTTTATGATGGATGACGCTCTGCTGGCAGGCGAGCGCGCCAAGGCGAAGAAACCAGACAACTGGGAAATCGTCGGGACTGCGCAGTCGAAAGAAGCTTACGGCTGTATGCTGCGTAAAGGCGATGAAGGCTTCAAAAAGCTGATCGATGACACCATCGCTCAGGCGCAAACCTCTGGCGAAGCGGCAAAATGGTTCGACAAATGGTTCAAGAACCCAATTCCACCAAAAAACCTGAACATGAACTTTGAACTGTCTGACGACATGAAAGCGCTGTTCAAATCACCAAACGACAAAGCTCTTAACTAACTAGAACGACAGGGGCGGGATCTCCTGCCCTCTCGATTGTCGGGAAGCATGGACAGACTATACGTTGAGTGGTCGTTCCCCACTCAGCGCAAAAATTGAGCTTCTCACCAATCTTCGAGGGTAGCGCTGCTACCCTCTTTTTTCTGGAGTTTACTATGTCAATTGACTGGAACTGGGGCATCTTTCTGCAACAAGCCCCGTTCGGCAACACCACCTATCTCGGCTGGCTGTGGAGCGGCTTTCAGGTTACCGTTGCGTTATCGATAACGGCGTGGATTATCGCGTTTCTTGTCGGTTCGCTGTTCGGTATTCTGCGTACCGTCCCTAACCGTTTTCTCTCTTCGATTGGCACGCTCTATGTGGAACTGTTCCGTAACGTTCCGCTGATTGTGCAGTTCTTTACCTGGTATCTGGTGATCCCGGAACTGCTGCCGGAAGATCTCGGCATGTGGTTCAAGGCCGAGCTGGATCCTAACGTACAATTCTTTGTCTCCTCCATGCTGTGTCTGGGACTGTTCACCGCTGCGCGCGTCTGCGAGCAGGTGCGTGCCGCCATACAGTCATTGCCACGCGGACAAAAGAATGCGGCACTGGCGATGGGCCTGACCCTGCCACAAGCCTACCGTTACGTACTGCTGCCTAACGCTTACCGCGTCATCGTTCCGCCGATGACCTCCGAGATGATGAACCTGGTAAAAAACTCGGCCATCGCCTCAACCATTGGTCTGGTAGATATGGCGGCGCAGGCGGGCAAACTGCTGGATTACTCCGCTCACGCATGGGAATCCTTCACGGCAATCACGCTCGCCTATGTTCTGATTAACGCTTTCATCATGCTGGTGATGAACCTGGTTGAACGCAAAGTACGCCTGCCGGGCAATCTGGGGGGCAAATAATGTACGAATTTGACTGGAGTTCCATTGTTCCCTCCATGCCTTATCTGCTGGATGGACTGGCGATCACCTTAAAGATCACCGTAATCGCCATTATCGTCGGTATTGTCTGGGGCACCCTGCTGGCAGTGATGCGCCTGTCGAGCTTTAAACCGCTCGCCTGGTTTGCTACGGCTTACGTTAACGTGTTCCGCTCCATTCCACTGGTCATGGTGCTGTTGTGGTTTTACCTGATTGTTCCCGGCTTTTTACAGAACGTGCTGGGACTGTCGCCGAAAACCGATATCCGCCTGATCTCTGCCATGGTGGCATTCTCCATGTTTGAAGCCGCCTACTACTCCGAGATCATCCGCGCAGGTATTCAGAGTATCTCGCGCGGGCAGTCCAGCGCTGCGCTGGCGCTCGGTATGACGCACTGGCAGTCCATGAAGCTCATTATTCTGCCGCAGGCGTTTCGCGCCATGGTTCCGCTGCTGCTGACGCAGGGCATCGTCCTGTTCCAGGATACCTCCCTGGTCTACGTGCTGAGCCTGGCAGACTTCTTCCGTACCGCCTCCACCATTGGCGAACGTGACGGAACGCAGGTTGAGATGATCCTCTTCGCGGGCGGGGTCTATTTTGTGATTAGTTTAAGCGCATCGCTGTTGGTCAGCTGGCTGAAGAAAAGGACCGTATAATGATTTCCCTGAAAAATGTTTCTAAATGGTATGGGCACTTTCAGGTGCTGACCGACTGCTCAACAGAAGTGAAAAAAGGCGATGTGGTGGTGGTATGTGGCCCGTCCGGCTCCGGTAAGTCGACGCTTATCAAAACCGTTAATGGGCTGGAACCTGTCCAGCAGGGCGAGATTGTCGTTAACGGCACCAAAGTGAATGACCGCAAAACCAACCTTGCCCAGCTTCGCTCCCACGTTGGGATGGTGTTCCAGCATTTTGAGCTGTTCCCTCACCTCTCCATCATTGAGAACCTGACGCTGGCGCAGGTGAAAGTGCTGAAGCGCGACAAAAAAGCGGCGCGTGAAAAGGGACTGAAGTTGCTGGAACGCGTCGGGCTGTCTGCACATGCGGATAAGTTCCCGGCGCAGCTTTCAGGTGGCCAACAGCAGCGCGTGGCAATCGCGCGTGCGCTGTGCATGGATCCGGTGGCGATGCTGTTTGATGAGCCGACGTCCGCGCTCGATCCTGAGATGATCAACGAAGTGCTGGACGTTATGGTGGAACTGGCGCACGAAGGGATGACCATGATGGTGGTGACGCACGAAATGGGCTTCGCCCGTAAAGTGGCCAACCGTGTGATCTTCATGGATGAAGGGAAAATTGTTGAAGACTCACCGAAAGAAGAGTTCTTCGCAAATCCTAAATCTGAACGTGCAAAAGACTTCCTCGCCAAAATCCTGCATTAATCTTTTTAGTGCGCAATCTGTGGATTGCGCACTGCTTCACGCTTTAGATCTCTTTTTCTATTCGGCGTCACATCGCAGCGTTAACCTTGTCACAAATAATGCTAAGAATGGAGAACGCCATGGCACAGCCTATTATTCTCGACTGCGATCCGGGTCATGATGACGCAATCGCACTCGTCCTTGCTCTTGCCTCCCCTGAACTGGACGTAAAAGCTGTCACCTCCTCTGCAGGGAACCAGACGCCGGATAAAACCCTGCGAAACGTGTTGCGCATGTTAACGCTGCTAAAACGCACCGATATTCCGGTCGCAGGTGGCGCCATTAAGCCGCTAATGCGCGAGCTGATCATTGCGGATAACGTTCACGGTGAAAGTGGGCTGGATGGCCCGGCGCTGCCGGAGCCGGGTTTCGCACCACAAAACTGTACTGCCGTCGAGCTCATGGCGAAAGTTCTGCGTGAAAGCGCAGAGCCCGTGACGCTGGTGGCGACCGGCCCACAGACCAACGTAGCGCTGCTGCTGAACAGCCATCCTGAACTGCACAGCAATATCGCCCGTATCATCATCATGGGCGGGGCAATGGGGCTGGGGAACTGGACGCCAGCCGCGGAGTTCAACATCTTTGTTGACCCGGAAGCCGCAGAAATCGTCTTCCAGTCGGGCCTGCCGATTGTGATGGCGGGGCTGGACGTTACCCACCGCGCACAAATTATGGCGCAGGACATCGAACGATTTCGTACTGTGGGTAACCCGGTTGCAACAACCGTGGCAGAGCTGCTCGATTTCTTTATGGAGTATCACAAAGCCGAGAAGTGGGGATTCCACGGCGCCCCGTTGCATGACCCATGCACCATCGCCTGGCTACTGAAGCCGGAAATGTTTACCACGGTCGAGCGTTGGGTTGGTGTGGAAACACAGGGGAAATATACCCAGGGAATGACGGTGGTGGACTATTACTCGCTGACGGGAAACAAGCCGAATACCACAGTGATGGTGGATATCGATCGGGAAGCGTTTGTGGATTTGCTGGCGGAGAGGCTGGCTTATTATTCTGCGGCCTGATGCCCTCTCCCACAGGGAGAGGGAGCAGACACTAAAAACGGCAACGACGTTGCCGTTTTGCTTTTACCTACGGCTCAAACGGCCGACGCTGGAACTGGTCGTGCCCGCATTTCGGACACAGCGACAGCACCTCCGGCGTATAAACGGCGATATGGTGGTGGCACTTCTCACACACCAGGTTCCCCAGCCCCACCACTTCGCCGCTGTGATAGACACCGTGGTGGTTTAAATCCTGGAATACCTCGCGCCACTCCAGTTGGGTTTTATCGGTAATATCCGCCAGCTCCTGCCACAGGCTCTCTTTAATTACCCGCATAAAAACACTGTCGGCGATTTCGTCCTGGCTCTCTTCATAGCTTCGCGCAAACTCTTCCAGGTCGCGGCGCACGGCGCGCGTCACCTCTTCCACTTCGGTTCGCGATAACTCACCCGTTTGCGTCACGCGTGCGCGTGCCTGTTCGACCAACGCGTCGATATCACGCTCGCCGTTACGCAGCCTTTCCGTCAGAGTCGCTACCAGTTCACGGTAAAATTGAGCAACCTTGTTCATCATTTTGCCTCCCGGGTAAGTAACTGTCTCTAATAATAGACCTTATTTCGTCGCCGCTTTGTCAGGTGAAGCACAGACCCGGTAAATTCCTGCAAAGTGCATTTGCGTGAAAGGCTGTTTTGACGCGGGCGTTTGGGCTATGCTATGCGGATCTGAATTACCACATCCATTGGCTACATTTGTAGCTGTATTGAACACAGGACCACTGGCTGCCATGCAAGAGCAATACCGCCCGGAAGAGATAGAATCAAAAGTCCAGCAACACTGGGACGAGAAGCGCACCTTTGAAGTAACCGAAGACGAGAGCAAAGAGAAGTATTACTGCCTGTCGATGCTTCCCTATCCTTCTGGTCGACTACACATGGGCCACGTGCGTAACTACACCATCGGTGACGTGATTGCACGCTACCAGCGTATGCTGGGCAAAAACGTACTTCAGCCTATCGGCTGGGATGCGTTCGGCCTGCCTGCTGAAGGCGCGGCGGTGAAAAACAACACGGCACCGGCTCCGTGGACGTACGACAACATCGCGTACATGAAAAACCAGCTGAAAATGCTGGGCTTTGGCTATGACTGGAGCCGCGAGCTGGCAACCTGTACCCCGGAATACTACCGCTGGGAGCAGAAGTTCTTCACCGAGCTGTATAAAAAAGGCCTGGTCTACAAGAAAACGTCCGCCGTTAACTGGTGCCCGAACGACCAGACCGTTCTCGCGAACGAGCAGGTTATCGATGGCTGCTGCTGGCGCTGTGACACCAAAGTAGAGCGTAAAGAGATCCCGCAGTGGTTTATCAAAATCACCGCCTACGCTGACGAACTGCTGAACGATCTGGATAATCTGGATCACTGGCCTGACACCGTTAAGACCATGCAGCGCAACTGGATCGGCCGTTCCGAAGGTGTGGAAATTACCTTTAACGTAGAAAACTACGACCAGACGCTGACCGTCTACACCACCCGTCCGGACACCTTCATGGGCGCGACCTACCTGGCCGTGGCCGCAGGTCACCCGCTGGCGCAAAAAGCGGCGGAAAACAATCCGGAGCTGGCGACCTTTATCGACGAATGCCGCAACACGAAAGTGGCCGAAGCCGACATGGCGACGATGGAGAAAAAAGGCGTTGATACCGGCTTCAAAGCGATCCACCCGCTGACGGGCGAAGCCATCCCCGTCTGGGCCGCCAACTTCGTACTGATGGAATACGGCACAGGCGCCGTGATGGCCGTGCCGGGTCACGATCAGCGCGACTACGAATTTGCCACCAAATACGGCCTGACCATCAAGCCTGTTATTCTTGCTGCTGACGGCTCTGAACCCGATCTCTCTGAGCAAGCGCTGACTGAAAAAGGCACCCTGTTTAACTCCGGTGAGTTCAGCGGCCTGAGCTTCGAAGAGGGCTTCAACGCCATCGCCGACAAACTGGCCTCCCTGGGCGTGGGCGAGCGTAAAGTGAACTACCGTCTGCGCGACTGGGGCGTTTCCCGTCAGCGTTACTGGGGTGCGCCAATCCCAATGGTGACCCTGGAAGACGGCACCGTGATGCCAACGCCGGAAGATCAGCTGCCGGTGATCCTGCCGGAAGACGTGGTCATGGACGGCATCACCAGCCCGATCAAAGCCGATCCTGAGTGGGCAAAAACTACCGTCAACGGTCAGCCAGCGCTGCGTGAAACCGACACCTTTGACACCTTTATGGAATCCTCCTGGTACTATGCGCGCTACACCTGCCCGCAGTACAAAGAAGGCATGCTGGATTCCGATGCTGCAAACTACTGGCTGCCGGTAGACATCTATATCGGTGGCATTGAACACGCCATCATGCACCTGCTCTACTTCCGCTTCTTCCACAAACTGATGCGTGACGCAGGCCTGGTCAACTCCGACGAACCGGCAAAACAGCTGCTGTGTCAGGGTATGGTGCTGGCAGATGCGTTCTACTACGTTGGCGCGAACGGTGAACGTAACTGGGTTTCTCCGGTTGATGCGATTGTGGAGCGCGACGAGAAAGGCCGTATCGTGAAGGCGAAGGACGCCGAAGGTCATGAACTGGTTTATACCGGCATGAGCAAGATGTCCAAGTCTAAAAATAACGGTATCGACCCGCAGGTGATGGTTGAGCGTTACGGCGCTGACACCGTGCGTCTGTTCATGATGTTCGCCTCCCCGGCAGATATGACGCTGGAATGGCAGGAATCCGGCGTTGAAGGGGCAAACCGCTTCCTGAAACGCGTCTGGAAACTGGTTTACGAGCACACCTCACAAGGTGATGCGCCAGCGCTGAACGTGGCTGCACTGAGCGAAGATCAGCAGGCGCTGCGTCGTGATGTTCATAAAACCATTGCGAAAGTCACCGATGATATTGGTCGTCGTCAGACCTTCAATACCGCAATTGCGGCTATTATGGAACTGATGAACAAGCTGGCAAAAGCCCCGCAGGACGGCGAGCAGGATCGCGCGTTAATGCGCGAAGCGCTGCTGGCGGTCGTTCGCATGCTGAACCCGTTCACGCCGCACGTTAGCTTCACCCTGTGGCAGGAGCTGAAAGGCGAAGGGGATATCGACAACGCGCCGTGGCCAGTGGCGGATGAATCCGCTATGGTGGAAAACACCACGCTGGTTGTGGTGCAGGTTAACGGTAAAGTGCGCGGTAAAATTACCGTCGCGGTCGACGCAACCGAAGAACAGGTTCGCGAGCGCGCAGGCCAGGAGCATCTGGTCGCGAAATACCTTGAGGGCGTTACCGTACGTAAAGTGATCTACGTACCCGGTAAACTGCTGAATCTGGTCGTTGGCTAAGCGCGGGAGGAAACGTGCGACACCTGGCAACAATACTCTTATCTCTGGCGGTGCTGGTCACCGCTGGCTGCGGCTGGCACCTGCGCAATACCACGGCAGTGCCTGCTCAGATGAAAACAATGATCTTCGACTCATCCGATCCGAATGGACCGCTGAGCCGGGCCATTCGTAACCAGCTGCGTTTGAACGATGTTGAACTGATCGAGAAGGGAACCCTGCGTCAGGATGTTCCTTCGCTTCGCGTCCTGAAATCAACGCTGGCAAAAGACACTGCGTCAATCTTCCAGGATGGGCGGACGGCGGAATATCAGATGGTGCTGACCGTTAGCGCGGCTGTTCTGATACCGGGTAAAGATATTTACCCTATCAGTACCAAAGTCTACCGTTCGTTCTTCGATAACCCGCAGACGGCGCTGGCGAAAGACGCCGAAGAGCAGATTATCATCAAAGAGATGTACGATAAGGCTGCGGAGCAGCTGATCCGTAAGCTGCCTACCATTGCCGCGTCGACGAAAAAAGGCGCTGACGTCATCGAAACACCGGATGCCCGCACGCCGGATATGCCAACGTCGCTGGGTAACTGATGATCAGGTTGTATCCTGAACAACTCCGCGCGCAGCTCAACGAAGGGCTGCGCGCGGCCTATCTGCTACTCGGCAACGACCCCCTGTTACTCCAGGAAAGCCTTGATGCGGTTCGCCATGCGGCAGCCGCGCAGGGTTTCGATGAGCATCATACGTTCCAGATCGATAACAGTACCGACTGGAACGCTATCTTCTCGCTTTGTCAGGCCATGAGCCTGTTTGCCTCTCGTCAGACAATCCAGATCCTGCTGCCTGAGAATGGTCCTAACGCTGCCATCAATGAACAGCTGGCTATGCTGGTGAGTTTGTTACACGGCGATCTGCTGCTTATCGTACGCGGCAACAAACTCACAAAAGCGCAGGAAAACGCGGCCTGGTTTACCCGGCTAGCCCCCAGTGCGGTGCTTGTCTCCTGCCAGACGCCAGAGCAGGCGCATCTGCCAAAATGGGTTGCCGCGCGAGCAAAGCAGCACAATTTGCAGCTGGATGAGGCCGCCAGCCAGCTCCTTTGCTATTGCTATGAAGGCAACCTTCTGGCACTGGCGCAGGCGCTGGACAGGCTCGCCCTGCTGTGGCCCGATGGCAAGCTGACGCTACCGCGCGTGGAACAGGCGGTGAATGATGCCGCGCACTTTACTCCCTTCCACTGGGTTGATGCGCTGCTGTCGGCGAAAAGTAAGCGAGCCCTGCACATACTGCAACAGCTGCGCCTGGAAGGGAGTGAGCCGGTCATTCTGCTCCGCACGCTCCAGCGCGAATTACTGCTGCTGAACAACCTTAAACGTCAGTCGGCACATACGCCCCTGCGCGCCTTATTCGATAAACATCGCGTCTGGCAGAACCGTCGGGCGATGACCACGGAGGCGATAAACCGCCTTAGCCAGGAGCAGTTGCGTCAGGCAGTGCAACTTCTGATGCGCGCCGAACTGACGTTAAAACAGGACTACGGCCAGTCTGTCTGGGCGGAGCTGGAGAGCCTCTCTTTGCTGCTCTGCCATAAGGCGCTGGCAGACGTATTTATCGATGGGTGATATGCATTCTTTACAGGCAATGTATGGCGGGACCTTCGACCCGGTACACTATGGGCATCTTAAGCCGGTAGAAATCCTCGCGAATTTGATTGGGTTGCAGCGGGTAATCA
This sequence comes from Enterobacter hormaechei subsp. hoffmannii, assembly GCF_001729745.1. GTDB lineage: Bacteria > Pseudomonadota > Gammaproteobacteria > Enterobacterales > Enterobacteriaceae > Enterobacter > Enterobacter intestinihominis. The sequence continues at coordinate 1,258,708 of NZ_CP017186.1, read as the reverse complement.
TCATGCCCAACAATGTTCCTCCGCATCGTCCTCAGCCAGAAGCAACCAGCGAGCAGCGCAAAGCGATGCTCGCGCTGGCTATCGCAGATAAGCCTCTCTTCACGCTGGACGAGCGCGAATTGCGCAGGGATACCCCTTCCTGGACATCGCAAACGCTGCGGGAGTGGCGCGCTGAGCAGGGGCCCATGCAACCGCTGGCGTTTATCATCGGCCAGGATTCCTTGCTCAACTTTCCCAGCTGGTACCAGTACGAAACCATTCTGGAAAACAGTCATCTGCTGGTCTGCCGCCGTCCGGGCTACCCGTTGACCATGCGCGACGCGCAGCATCAGCAGTGGCTTGACGCGCATCTGACGGACAATATAGAAGACCTGCACAGTCTACCCGCCGGGAAAATTTACCTCGCTGAAACGCCGTGGTTTGATATTTCCGCCACCCTCATCCGCGAGCGTCTCCAGCAGGGTTTAGACTGTGACGATCTCCTGCCCTCGCCCGTGCTGGCCTATATCCACGCACACGGTTTGTATCAGAAAAGTACAGATGCCTGATCATCACCGGCGAAATTGTCTGTTAATGTTTATCCTGCCTTGACAGGCTAAGCCATACTGATATCCTCCGCTGCCAGACTTTCCCGCCGATCGCTGCTTTACAGAAATTGTTTTACAAAAATGGCGATGCAATCTCAGGCGGAGGGTGGGATGATACCCGCCTTCAAAAGCCGGGCGGTGACATTTGTCCCGCGACTGGCGTCAGTTCAGGTATACTGACTGGCCACGAATTCATAGTTGTACAATCTCATTCACCCAGGGGGAAAACTTGCAGGGTAAAGCACTCCAGGATTTTGTTATCGACAAAATTGATGACCTGAAAGGTCAGGACATCATCGCTATCGACGTTAAGGGTAAATCCAGCATCACCGACTGCATGATCATCTGCACCGGGACCTCAACTCGTCACGTTGTTTCGATTGCTGACCATGTTGTTCAGGAATCGCGCGCGGCAGGGCTGCTTCCGCTGGGCGTTGAAGGTGAAGCGACCGCTGACTGGGTGGTTGTCGATCTCGGCGATGTGATTGTCCACGTCATGCAGGAAGAGAGCCGTCGCCTGTATGAGCTGGAAAAACTCTGGGGTTAATGCGTGAAGTTGCAACTGGTCGCCGTCGGCACCAAAATGCCGGACTGGGTACAAACCGGTTTTACTGAGTATCTGCGTCGTTTCCCAAAAGATATGCCGTTCGAACTGGTGGAGATCCCAGCAGGAAAGCGCGGCAAGAACGCAGATATCAAACGTATTCTCGATAAAGAGGGAGAGCTGATGCTGGCTGCCGCAGGCAAAAACCGCATCGTGACCCTCGATATCCCGGGAAAACCCTGGGATACGCCGCAGCTGGCGCACGAACTGGAGCGCTGGAAGCAGGATGGTCGTGATGTCAGTCTGTTGATTGGCGGACCAGAGGGGTTATCTCCCGCCTGCAAAGCGGCAGCAGAACAAAGTTGGTCACTCTCGGCGCTGACGTTGCCCCACCCGCTTGTGCGGGTTCTCGTGGCAGAAAGTTTGTATCGCGCATGGAGCATCACTACCAACCACCCTTATCACCGCGAGTAATGACAGACCAGGGTAATTTAAGCAGCGGATGAAACTACAGAATTCTTTTCGCGACTATACGGCTGAGTCCGCGCTGTTTGTGCGCCGGGCGCTGGTCGCCTTTACGGGGATTTTGCTGCTTACCGGCGTGCTGATCGCCAACCTCTATAATCTGCAAATTGTCCGCTATACCGATTACCAGACCCGCTCAAACGAAAACCGTATCAAGCTGGTACCCATCGCGCCCAGCCGCGGCATTATCTACGATCGTAACGGCACCCCGCTGGCGCTAAACCGCACCATCTACCAGATAGAGATGATGCCGGAGAAAGTGGATAACGTGCAGGATACGCTGAACGCGCTGAGAAGCGTTGTCGACCTGACTGATGACGACATCGCTGCGTTCAAAAAAGAGCGCGCACGTTCTCACCGCTTCACCTCTATTCCGGTAAAAACCAACCTGACGGAAGTGCAGGTCGCCCGTTTTGCCGTTAACCAGTACCGTTTCCCCGGTGTGGAAGTCAAAGGCTATAAACGTCGCTACTATCCTTACGGCTCCGCGCTGACGCACGTCATAGGCTACGTCTCCAAAATTAACGATAAAGACGTCGAACGCCTTGATAAAGACGGCAAGCTGGCTAACTACGCCGCAACCCATGATATTGGCAAGCTTGGGATTGAACGTTATTACGAAGATGTCCTGCACGGTCAGACCGGGTATGAAGAGGTTGAAGTTAACAACCGTGGCCGCGTGATCCGTCAGCTCAAAGAGGTTCCCCCACAGGCGGGACATGACGTTTATCTGACGCTCGACCTGAAGCTACAGCAGTATATCGAAACGCTGCTGGCGGGTAGCCGGGCCGCCGTGATCGTGACCGACCCGCGTACCGGCGGTATTCTGGCGATGGTTTCTATGCCAAGCTACGATCCGAACCTCTTCGTGGATGGCATCTCCAGCAAGGATTACTCCGGCCTGCTCAACGATCCAAACACCCCGCTGGTGAACCGCGCCACGCAGGGGGTTTATCCTCCAGCCTCAACGGTAAAACCGTATGTCGCCGTTTCTGCGCTGAGCGCGGGCGTCATTACCCGTAATACCAGTCTGTTTGACCCTGGCTGGTGGCAGTTGCCTGGCTCTGAAAAACGCTACCGTGACTGGAAAAAATGGGGTCACGGCCATCTGAACGTGACCAAATCACTGGAGGAGTCGGCGGATACCTTCTTCTATCAGGTCGCCTACGACATGGGTATTGATCGTCTGTCTGAATGGATGAGCAAATTCGGCTACGGACATTACACCGGTATAGATTTGGCGGAAGAACGTTCCGGCAACATGCCAACCCGCGAATGGAAGCTGAAGCGCTTTAAAAAACCCTGGTATCAGGGTGATACCATTCCGGTGGGGATCGGCCAGGGCTACTGGACGGCAACGCCGCTGCAAATGAACAAGGCGATGATGATCCTCATCAACGATGGCGTTGTGAAAGTACCGCACCTGCTGCAAAGCACCGTAGAAGACGGCAAAAAAGTGCCGTGGATACAGCCGCACGAGCCGCCGGTGGGTGACATTCATTCCGGGTACTGGGAAATCGCGAAAGACGGCATGTATGGCGTAGCCAACCGCCCTAACGGGACGGCGCACAAATATTTCGCTGGCGCACCGTATAAGGTTGCCGCGAAATCAGGTACGGCTCAGGTCTTCGGTCTGAAAGCGAATGAAACCTATAACGCACATAAAATTGCCGAACGTCTGCGTGACCACAAGCTCATGACGGCGTTTGCCCCTTATGATAACCCGCAAGTTGCGGTGGCGATGATTCTTGAGAACGGCGGCGCAGGCCCGGCGGTGGGTACCATCATGCGTCAAATCCTCGACCACATCATGCTGGGTGATAACAACACCGAACTGCCAGCTGAAAACCCGGCAGCCGCTGCGGCGGAGGACCAATAATCATGACGGATAATCCGAATAAAAAATCGCTGTGGGACAAGATCCACATCGACCCTGCCATGCTGCTGATCCTGCTGGCTCTGCTGGTGTACAGCGCCCTCGTTATCTGGAGCGCCAGCGGCCAGGATATCGGCATGATGGAGCGTAAAGTTGGCCAGATCGCCATGGGTCTGGTCATTATGGTGGTGATGGCGCAAATACCACCGCGCGTGTATGAGGGCTGGGCGCCCTATCTCTATATTTTCTGTATCATTTTGCTGGTGGCAGTAGATGCGTTCGGTGCTATCTCGAAGGGGGCGCAACGCTGGCTGGATCTGGGAATTGTCCGCTTCCAGCCGTCAGAAATCGCCAAAATCGCCGTTCCGCTGATGGTGGCGCGCTTCATTAACCGCGACGTCTGCCCGCCGTCGTTGAAGAATACCGCCATTGCGCTGGTGCTGATTTTCCTGCCGACGCTGCTCGTGGCCGCACAGCCTGACCTCGGTACCTCGATTCTCATCGCCCTCTCCGGCCTGTTCGTCCTGTTCCTGTCCGGCCTGAGCTGGCGTCTGATCGGCATCGCGGTGATCCTGCTGGCTGCCTTTATTCCTATTCTCTGGTTCTTCCTGATGCATGATTACCAGCGCCAGCGCGTGATGATGCTGCTCGATCCCGAGACCGATCCGCTGGGCGCAGGCTATCATATTATTCAGTCGAAGATTGCGATTGGCTCCGGCGGCTTGCGCGGAAAAGGCTGGCTGCACGGGACACAGTCGCAGCTCGAATTTTTACCGGAACGCCACACCGACTTTATCTTTGCCGTTCTGGCTGAGGAGTTAGGGCTGGTTGGCATTCTGGTGCTGCTTGCACTCTACGTGCTGTTGATCATGCGTGGGCTCTACATTGCCGCACGCGCACAGACCACCTTTGGCCGGGTTATGGCGGGTGGATTAATGTTGATTTTGTTCGTTTATGTCTTCGTAAATATTGGTATGGTGAGTGGTATTCTGCCGGTTGTTGGCGTACCGCTGCCGCTGGTGAGTTACGGGGGCTCGGCACTGATCGTGTTGATGGCCGGGTTTGGTATCGTCATGTCGATCCATACCCACAGGAAAATGTTGTCCAAAAGCGTATAAAAATAAGGGGATCGCAATGCGTAAGCAGTGGCTGGGGATCTGCATCGCAGCAAGTTTACTTGCCGCCTGTACAAGTGATGATGGTCAGCAACAGGCAACCGTCGCGCCGCCGCAGCCTGCGGTCTGTAATGGCCCGATTGTTGAAATTAGCGGTGCCGATCCCGTTTATGAACCGCTGAACGCCAGCGTGAATCAGGATTATCAGCGCGACGGTAAAAGCTATAAAATCGTTCAGGATCCTTCCCGTTTCAGCCAGGCCGGCTTTGCTGCCATCTATGACGCTGAGCCAGGCAGCAATCTGACCGCGTCAGGTGAAACCTTCGATCCGATGCAGATCACGGCGGCACACCCGACACTGCCTATTCCAAGCTATGCGCGCATCACTAACCTGGCGAATGGCCGGATGATCGTGGTACGTATCAACGATCGTGGCCCTTACGGCAACGATCGCGTGATCTCCCTGTCACGCGCGGCAGCCGACCGTCTGAATACCTCAAATAATACAAAAGTGCGTATCGACCCGATTATCGTGGCGCAGGATGGTTCGCTGTCTGGCCCGGGCACGGCCTGTACCACGGTCGCGAAACAGACCTACGCCCTGCCCGCACGCCCGGATCTAAGCGGTGGTATGGGGGGCGCTTCAATGCCAGCAGAGCCCGCGCAGCCGCAGGGTGAAGTGCACGCCATCAGCAACGATACGCTACAAAGTGAAGATGCGACAGGCGCCCCGGTGAAAAGCAGTGGTTTCCTTGGTGCACCCACCACGTTAGCGCCGGGCGTGATTGAATCAAATGAACCTGCCCCAGCGCCTGCGCCCGTTGTTGCTGCACCCGCTACACAACCCGCCCCGGTGACCGCACCGGCTGCTACGCAGACTGCGGCGCCTGCGACGGCGAGCGGCAGCTACGTGGTTCAGGTTGGCGCCGTCAGCGATCGGGCCCGTGCAGAGCAGTATCAGCAGCGTTTAAGCCAGCAGTTTGGCGTGCCAGGCCGCGTTGAGCAAAACGGTGCGGTATGGCGTATCCAGATGGGTCCGTTTGCCAGCAAATCGCAGGCAGCGTCCCTGCAACAGCGTTTGCAGAGCGAGGCGCAGCTCCAGTCGTTTATCGCTGTTGCGAAGTAATTAATCGGTGGTATCCGAAATGTCAGTTTGTGTAAACCACGTTAACACTCTCATGATGAAAGTCGGATGCCTGCCCGTATAGCATTTGCTATAGTAAGGCACTTTTTTTAATTCCATCACGGATGTCGTAGTTCTGACCATGAAGACCACTTTTTCTGCTCGTTTTGTGCAGCGCATGGCGCTGACCACGGCCCTTTGCGCTGCTGCGTTCTCCGCAGCTCACGCGGATGACCTGAACATCAAGACCATGATCCCTGGCGTTCCGCAGATCGACGCGGAATCCTACATCCTGATTGATTACAACTCCGGCAAAGTTCTGGCAGAACAGAACGCCGATGCCCGCCGCGACCCGGCCAGCCTGACCAAAATGATGACCAGCTATGTTATTGGCCAGGCCATGAAAGCGGGTAAATTTAAAGAAACCGATCTGGTGACTATCGGTAACGATGCGTGGGCAACCGGCAACCCGGTGTTCAAAGGTTCATCGCTGATGTTCCTGAAGCCAGGCATGCAGGTTCCGGTCTCTCAGCTTATCCGTGGCATCAACTTGCAGTCCGGTAACGACGCCTGCGTGGCAATGGCCGATTTTGCAGCGGGCAGCCAGGACGCGTTTGTGGGCCTGATGAACAGCTACGTCTCTGCGCTGGGCCTGAAAAACAGCCACTTCCAGACCGTTCACGGCCTGGACGCCGAAGGTCAGTACAGCTCCGCGCGTGACATGGCGCTGATCGGTCAGGCGCTGATCCGCGATGTGCCAAACGAGTACTCTATCTACAAAGAGAAAGAGTTCACCTTCAACGGCATTCGTCAGACCAACCGTAACGGCCTGCTGTGGGACAATAGCCTGAACGTCGACGGCATCAAAACTGGTCACACCGACAAAGCCGGCTATAACCTGGTGGCTTCTGCCACTGAAGGCCAGATGCGTCTGATCTCTGCCGTGATGGGAGGCCGCACGTTTAAAGGACGCGAAACGGAAAGTAAAAAACTGCTGACCTGGGGCTTCCGCTTCTTCGAAACCGTGAATCCGCTGAAAGCCGGTAAAGAATTTGCCTCTGAACCTGTCTGGTTTGGCGATAACGACCGTGCTTCCCTGGGTGTGGACAAAGATCTCTATCTGACGATCCCACGCGGTCGTATGAAAGATCTGAAAGCCAGCTACGTGCTGAATACCACCGAGCTGCACGCCCCGCTGCAAAAGAATCAGGTCGTGGGTACCATCAACTTCCAGCTGGATGGCAAAACCATCGATCAGCGCCCGCTGGTGGTGCTGGAGGAAATTCCTGAAGGCAATTTCTTCGGCAAAATCATTGATTACATTAAGCTGATGTTCCATCACTGGTTTGGTTAAAAATTGAACACTTGAAAGTGTGATTTTGATCCCCATATACTACGTATCAGTAAAACTCCCGCCCCGTGGCGGGAGTTATTATTTTTTATACACACGCCGGAGCTGACATGAAAACCAAACTTAACGAACTGCTTGAATTCCCTACCCCTTTTACTTACAAAGTAATGGGTCTGGCGAAACCTGAGCTGGTTGATCTGGTGGTTGAAGTGGTACAGCGCCATGCGCCGGGCGACTACTCTCCATCAGTCAAACCGAGCAGCAAAGGTAACTACCACTCGGTCTCAATCACCATCACTGCGACACACATTGAGCAGGTTGAGACGCTGTACGAAGAGCTCGGCAATATTGAAATTGTTCGTATGGTGCTGTAGTCCTTCTGCGGTTACCCGGTTTGCCGGGTAACCCACTTCCCCGCTGTGATATACTCCCCGTTACCTATTCTCCCTTGTCTTCGGAGACATCCTTTTGTACCAGGATAAAATTCTTGTCCGCCATCTTGGGCTACAGCCTTACGAGCCTGTCTCTCAGGCTATGCATGACTTTACCGACAGGCGCGATGACACCACGCCTGATGAAATCTGGCTGGTTGAACACCTGCCGGTGTTCACTCAAGGCCAGGCAGGAAAAGCCGAACATTTATTGATGACGGGCGATATCCCGGTGATCCAGAGCGATCGCGGTGGACAGGTGACCTACCACGGCCCGGGCCAGCAGGTGATGTATGTTCTGCTTAACCTGAAACGCAGAAAGCTGGGCGTGCGTGAGCTCGTGACCTTACTGGAGCAAACCGTGGTGAATACGCTGGCTGAGTACGATATTGACGCTCACCCTCGCGCCGATGCCCCGGGCGTTTATGTGGGAGAGATGAAGATCTGTTCGCTGGGGCTGCGTATCCGCAAAGGCTGCTCGTTCCACGGGCTGGCGCTGAATATCAATATGGATTTGGCCCCCTTCCAGCGCATCAACCCATGTGGGTATGCCGGTATGGAAATGACGCAAATGCGCCAGTGGGTCGATACCGCCACGCCTGACAATATCCGGCCCGTGCTTCTGAAGAACTTTTTAGCACTGCTTAACAATCCCACCTACGAATATATTGCTGCTTAACTTACCTTGGGCAGTGGCTCAATTATTTGACCAGCCACTGCTTAATTACCGCATTTACGCTTTACAATAAACCGCATATTCTATATTTTCGAGTCGCCCATATATTAGCGTCACATATTAATTAGAACCTTAATAGAACCATCACCGGGTTTCGTGTAACGTGCGTGACAATCACCCAACTGCTTGTTTTCGATAAATAATGGAAACTTACTAAACACTTTACGAATCTCTGCAAGCATAATAAATAAATTCAACTATCATTCATATTGTGAATGGATACGGAGTAAGAGCGTGGAGCCTACTAATTTACCAGCCAAACGCCTGAATGAAACCAGCGGCGAAGATAAGCCGCAAATTTTTCGGACTTTACGTAATATTGATCTCAATTTATTGACTATTTTTGAGGCGGTATATGTCCATAAAGGTATCGTTAATGCTGCGAAAATTCTTAATCTCACGCCCTCTGCTATTAGCCAGTCAATTCAAAAATTGCGCGCGATATTTCCCGATCCGTTATTTATTCGTAAAGGCCAGGGCGTAACCCCAACCGCGTACGCCACCCATCTGCACGAGTACATCAGCCAGGGTCTGGAATCAATACTGGGCGCGCTGGATCTCACCGGCAGTTACGATAAGCAACGAACTATCACCATAGGCACCTCTCCCTCAGTGGGCGTTCTGGTCATGCCGGCCATCTATCAGGCGGTGAAACAGCATGCGCCACAGTTGCTTATCCGCAACGTGCCCGTCACCGATCCGGAAACACAGCTGGCGCAATTCCAGACGGACCTGATCATCGACGGCAATAGCTTTACGGCCAGAGCGTTAGGGCATAACGTACTTTATACCGACACTCTGGCGCTCGTTTGTCGTCAGGCTCACCCTGCGTTGAGCGCACCTTTGACGCCAGAAAATTTGCGCCATTACGAACATGCGACATTTATGTCCGAAGGACAGGGTCAGGATCCGCTGCGACAACGTATTGACGAACTGTTCCCGGACCGTCCGATCAGCTTTAGCAGTTACAATATGTTTACCCTCGCGGCCCTGATTAGCAGCAGCGACTTGCTCTGTATAATGCCTGTGCGTCTCTTCACTTTGCTTCAAAAGTGCTGGCCACTGGAGAGCATTCCATTAAGTCAACTTACGACGGAATCTATTGAAATCTCACTGCATTACAACAAGCTAAGCCTGCGCGATCCGGTGCTGGAAAACGTCATCAATGTGATCCGCCAGACTTTTTGATCCGCCTTTCAGCGTAAGGCCCTGCCGCATGCGGGGCAAAAGGCACAAAACAACAACTATTTTACAAATTGGCGACCTGGCAGGCTGCTTTACCGCCCCTTTAAATGATATACTGCCTGTCGTTCGTTCAAAAATAGTTGATAATTACAACATTCCCTTGAATTGAAACGCTTTCCTTCGATATTCGCAACTGGAACACGCACGCTATGAGTAAACCCATTGTGATGGAACGCGGTGTTAAATACCGCGATGCCGATAAAATGGCCCTTATCCCGGTTAAAAACGTGGCTACAGAGCGCGAGGCGCTGTTAAGAAAACCGGAATGGATGAAAATTAAACTTCCGGCTGACTCTTCGCGTATTCAGGGGATCAAAGCGGCGATGCGCAAAAATGGCCTCCACTCTGTCTGTGAAGAGGCCTCCTGCCCTAACCTTGCTGAATGTTTCAATCACGGTACCGCGACGTTTATGATTCTGGGTGCCATCTGCACCCGCCGCTGTCCGTTCTGTGACGTTGCCCATGGCCGTCCTGTTGCGCCTGACGCTAACGAACCGCAAAAACTGGCGCAGACCATTGCCGATATGGCGCTGCGTTATGTTGTTATCACCTCCGTTGACCGTGACGATCTGCGCGATGGCGGTGCTCAGCATTTCGCTGACTGCATTACCGCCATCCGCGAAAAAAGCCCGAACATTAAGATTGAGACGCTGGTGCCGGACTTCCGTGGCCGTATGGACCGCGCGCTCGATATCCTGACCGCGACGCCACCAGACGTGTTCAACCACAACCTGGAGAACGTACCGCGTATCTACCGTCAGGTGCGTCCAGGTGCAGATTACAACTGGTCGCTGAAGCTGCTGGAGCGCTTTAAAGAAGCCCATCCGCATATTCCTACCAAGTCTGGCCTGATGGTGGGACTGGGTGAAACCAACGCTGAGATCATTGAAGTGATGCGCGATCTGCGCCGCCACGGCGTCACCATGCTGACGCTGGGGCAGTACCTACAGCCAAGCCGTCACCACCTGCCTGTACAGCGTTACGTGAGTCCGGATGAGTTCGATGAAATGAAAGCCGAAGCGATGGCGATGGGCTTTACCCACGCTGCGTGCGGTCCGTTTGTTCGCTCCTCTTATCACGCCGATATGCAGGCGAAGGGCGAAGAAGTGAAATAAAGCTGTAAAACTTATTTACAGTAAAACAAAAAACCGGCCTCGTGAGCCGGTTTTTTTATGCAAGCCTTGCAGCATTGCCATTACTCTTTGTGTGAAAGCTTCTGTGCTGCGATGTCATCTTCGGCACTTTTCTTCGCTGCCGCGTCGTCATCGTTCATTGCTTTCTTAAAGCCTTTAATGGCAGCACCCAGGTCTCCACCCAGCGTGCGTAACTTCTTGGTACCGAACAGCAGGACGACCAGTGCGGCAACCACCAGCAGTTTGGTAATACTAATCTCACCCATAAATACCTTCTTTACATGAAACAGGCTGCATTCAGCGCCAAAGAAACCTGAACGTATTAACGGTCATCAGGCGCGCGCACACAATAGCAATCTGTAACAAGGTGAATCAAGCATTGTTGAAAAAAACATCATATTAATTGCGGTGGCGCAAACCTGCGGTTGCGCAGAACAGGTAATTGCTGACGCGCAAGCGTTATTCGTGCTGACGTTATCTCCGTCAGCAGTAAAGCAGGCGCTTCCGCCGCCGCGGCTACTGTCACTCCCAGCGGATCGACAACCCTGCTCTGTCCAATATGTTTATTGCCACATTCACCCGCAGCCACTACATAGCAGGTGGTGTCCAGCGCGCGTGCGGCCAGTAGCGTTACCCAGTGATGCTCCTTAAGCGGTCCTCTGACCCACGCGGCGGGCAGAACCAGCACCTCGGCCCCCTGTAGTGCCAGGTTCAGCGCCAGCTCCGGAAAGCGGATATCGTAGCAGGTCATCAGGCCAACCTTAAAACCCTCCACCTCAATCAGCGGCGGAATTACACTCCCCGGATCGACCAGTCGCGACTCCTGGACGCTGAACGCATCATACAGATGAAGTTTGGCGTAGCTTGCGACAATAGCGCCTTCACGTATCGCCACCAGCGTGTTCACCGCCCGCCCCGGCGTGGAGGGAACATGGATAGTCAAAATGGTGGTGAGCGCGTTACCGACGCTTTCGGCCAGCAGTCGTTTCAGAAACGCCCCTTCCAGCATTTGCGCAGACTTTACCGACAGGTCCGGATCGCCATCATCGCGCGCCAGTAACGCTTCAGGAAGCACCAGCAGCGCCGCCCCTTTTTGCTTCGCCTGGTTCATCAGGGAGATGCACTTGTCCGCGTTTTCATTCCAGTCCGGCGTCACCGCAAACTGCCCTACTGCAACATACATAATTGTCTCCCGGTTAAAAACAGCGTTACACTCGACGCACTTACACAGCAAATAGCAGGTATTGACAGTGTTACAACTACTTATAGCCGTTTTTATTGGTGGGGGCACGGGTAGCGTTGCGCGCTGGCTCTTAAGCATGCGGTTTAACCCGCTGCATCAGGCCATTCCGATGGGGACACTGGCGGCAAACCTGATCGGGGCATTTATCATCGGGATGGGGCTGGCGTGGTTTAATCGCATGACCAACATCGACCCTATGTGGAAGGTATTGATTACGACCGGTTTCTGCGGCGGTTTAACGACGTTTTCTACCTTCTCTGCGGAGGTGGTGTTTCTGTTTCAGGAAGGCCGGATGGGCTGGGCGCTGACGAACATTGCCGTTAACATGCTTGGCTCGTTTGCGATGACTGCGATCGCATTCTGGTTATTTTCCTCCGCCAGCGGACATTAAGCGCGACAACCTTAATGTTGGCTTAATTTTTCTCTGTCATTCTTGGCTCAATATTGAACGAGGGTGATAGCATGAGAGAGAATCTGTCAGGCGTGGGTATGGTATTGCTAAGCGTCGCGATCGTCGCCAGCTTTCTGAAGATCTATCTTTTTGGTTGATTCATAACGAAAAAAACCCGCTCATTGAGCGGGTTTTGAAATTCTTGCTGACGCGTCTGAATTACAGAGCGATTACGTTAGCAGCAGAAGGGCCTTTGGCACCGTTAGTGATTTCGAACTCTACGCGCTGACCTTCAGCCAGAGTTTTGAAACCATTAGACTGGATTGCAGAGAAGTGTACGAACACGTCTTTGCTGCCATCTTCAGGAGTAATGAAACCGAATCCTTTGGACTCATTAAACCACTTAACGTTACCTTTAATCTTAGACATCAAAATTACCTTTACATTAAAAAACGACACAAATGCTGTGTCGGGTATCAGTACAACAATTGTGAGGCGTTTTGTCCAGCGGATCTTTGATAAAAAGTGACAAAAGTCGCGTTAATTTTCGCTGTCCGATTTTTATCCTTTACATTTCAATGTCTGTGCGTTTTTTGGCCGATTTACCAGACAAATTCAGTTAAAACTGAAACCGCATCCAGGCAAAGTAAACGTTACCGTTGTTATACGTACCCGGTATGTAGGTCATCTGAAACGTTGCAGGACCATAGCCGATGGAGGCAAGCGGCAACAGTACCGGAACAGGAATGTATTTCCAGTTATCACGCGCCGTGAACCCTGCCGTATAGCCCAGCCCAAGACGGAAGTTGTCGTCTGATAACGGACGCCAGGTTTTTTCCCAGCCGTAGCCACCAATAGGCTCCCATTTATTGTAGGAGTCCTTAAACGCCATCAGGTACAGGCCATGCCAGTTACCTTTTTCATCCCAGCGAGACTGACCGAAACCAGCCCCCCACGGACGCTCGTTATAACGGTCTGTTTTTTCTTTATCGTAGGCAAAACGTGCATGCCACGTAATGGCCGGAATATAGAGATCGTAATGTTCAGGTTCGTTCCATGTTTGCGCGACGTTATCCGTGAAGGTGGTGAACCAGCTTTTATCCGCTGTATTGCTCTGTGCATTAACAGCAGACGCAAATGATAACTGCGCAATAATAAACAATAAAATCAGGGGGAATTTAATTCGTACAATCACAATGCCATTACCATATTTAGTATTCGGTGCAGACCTTAGCACAGAATACTTGAATGAACGCTTAACAGCATGGGTGTTATTCCTAATTACCATCCCGTTCCTGAGAATAGTCTGAGGATACATAAACTGCATGCCTGAATAAGCACATGCAGTTGACATTTTTAACGTTGATGTAACAATTTGTAGAGTGCGGGAATAACTAACATCGACAATAACGGTGCAGTAACCATGCCACCAATCATCGGTGCAGCAATACGTTGCATCACCTCCGAGCCACTCCCATTGCCCCACATGATGGGCAGCAGTCCCGCCATAATCGTGGCGACCGTCATCACCTTCGGACGCACGCGCAGCACGGCACCTTCGTGGATCGCCCGCAATAGCACCGTATTTCCCCCTTCTGGCTCAAGCCTGTGATATTTATCAAGCGCATGATTCAAATATAGAACCATAATTACGCCGAATTCTGCTGCCACCCCGGAAAGGGCGATAAAGCCAACGGCCCCCGCCACAGACAAATTATATTCAAGCAGCCATAATAACCACACCCCACCAATAAGCGCGAAAGGCAATGTCCCCATTATTATCAGGACATTTGATATCCGCCTGAAGGTTAACCATAAAAGGATGAATATAATCATCAGCGTGACAGGTAAGACTATTTTAAGCGTCGCGGTCGCCCGTTCCAGATATTCAAACTGCCCGGACCAGGAGAGAGATACGCCCTGCGGCAATAGCACCTTCTCCTCCACCCGTTTTTGCATTTCATCTACGGCGGACTTCAGATCGCGCCCGCGCAAGTCCACGTAGATCCAGCTGGAAAGGCGCGCGTTTTCACTTTTTAGCATCGGTGGGCCTTCCGTCACGACGATATCGGCCAGTTCCCCCAGCGCCACCTGGCTACCGCTGGCGGTTACTACCGGCAACACCCGCAACGTGTCGACGTTATCACGCAAATCGCGGGGATAACGCAGGTTGATGGGGTACCGCTCGCGTCCCTGGATCACCTCACCAATGTTATCGCCCCCGACCAGCGTGGAGACCAGGCTTTGCAGTTCATCGACGGAAACGCCGTAGCGCGCGGCTTTTTGCCGGTCGATACGAATATCCACGTAGCGCCCGCCCTCCAGTCGCTCCGCCAGCGCCGAGGAGACGCCAGGAACGTCCTTCACCACCTGCTCAATCTGCCGGGCCACGCGCTCAATGTCGGCAATATTATTGCCGTTCACCTTAATGCCGACCGGGCTTTTGATCCCGGTTGCCAGCATGTCCAGACGGTTACGGACAGGGGGCACCCACACATTGGCAATGCCCGGCAGCGACACGGTTTTATCGAGCTCCTCCACCAGCTTTTGCGGCGTCATTCCAGGCCGCCACTGCTCGCGGGGCTTAAAGTGGATAGTTGTTTCCAGCATGGTTAATGGCGCGGGATCGGTTGCCGACTCCGCCCGACCAGCTTTGCCAAACACGCTCGCCACCTCCGGTACGCTTTTGATCAAGCGGTCCGTCTGCTGAAGCAGCCGCGATGCCTCGCGAGCAGAGATCCCCGGCAGCGTGGAGGGCATATAGAGTAAATCCCCTTCATCCAGCGGCGGCATAAACTCACTCCCCAGGCGGCTCAGCGGCCAGAGCGTGGCGATCAGCAGCAGACATGCCAGTGCCAGGGTCGTTTTCGGGAAGGTCAGTACCTTATCAAGCAGCGGCTCATACAGGCGGATCAGGAGGCGGTTTATCGGGTTTGCCTTCTCATCCGGGATTTTCCCGCGAATAAAGAAGCCCATTAGCACCGGCACCAGAGTGATCCCAAGCCCGGCGGCCACGGCCATCGACCAGGTTTTGGTGAACGCCAGCGGCGAGAACATTCGCCCCTCCTGCGCTTCCAGCGAAAATACCGGTATAAATGACAGCGTGATGATTAACAGGCTGCAAAACAGCGCCGGTCCCACTTCAACCGCCGCCTTTTCCGCCAGACGCCAGTACTCTCCCGGCGCGGGCTCCTTGTCCGGATTATCATGCCGCCACTGCTCCAGCACCTTGTGCATGTTTTCAATCATGACAATTGCCGCATCCACCATCGCTCCGATGGCAATGGCGATCCCGCCGAGCGACATCATATTCGCGTTAATGCCCTGATAGTGCATCACCACAAAAGCCCCGAGGATCCCCAGCGGCAGAGAAACCATCGCCACCAGCGCGGAACGCAGGTGGAACAGGAACAGCGCGCACACCAGTACCACCACGGCAAACTCTTCGAGCAGCTTGTGCGTCAGCGTTTTGACCGACTCCTCAATCAGCGTGGAGCGATCGTAGACCGGAACAATCTCGACGCCCTGCGGCAGCGTTTTTTGCAGCTCGCTCAGTTTCGCTTTTACCGCGCGAAGGGTTTCCAGCGCGTTCTGCCCGTAGCGCATCACGATTACGCCGCCAGCAACCTCCCCTTCACCGTTAAGCTCCGCCACGCCCCGGCGGATCTCCGGGCCAATGCCAATGGTGGCGACATCTTTCAGCAGGACAGGTACGCCATCGCGGGTGGCGATCACCACATTGCGAAAATCCTCCAGCGAGCGCAAATAGCCCGTTGTCCGCACCATATACTCCGCTTCGCCCATCTCCAGCAGGGCGCCGCCGCTCTCTTTATTGGCGGCCTGCACCGCGCCGGATAGCTGGCTGTGGGTAATATTCAGCGCGCGCATTTTCGCCGGGTCCGCCACGATCTGATACTGACGCACCATTCCGCCAATGCTTGCCACTTCAGATACATTCGGTACCGTCTTAAGCTCGAACTTAAGCGTCCAGTCCTGAAGGGCCCGCAGATCTGCCAGGCTGTGTTTTCCACTACGGTCGATCAGCGCATATTCGTAGATCCAGCCCACGCCCGTCGCATCCGGCCCCAGCGACACCTTCACGCCCGGCGGAAACTGCGCCTGTACCTGGCTTAAATATTCCAGCACCCGGGATCGCGCCCAGTAGAGATCGGTGCCATCCTCAAACAGCACATACACATAAGCGTCACCAAACATTGAAAAACCGCGCACGGTTTTGGCGCCCGGCACAGACAACATGGAGGTTGTCAGCGGCCAGGTCACCTGATCTTCAATCACCTGCGGCGCTTTCCCGGGGTAACTCGCTTTGATAATGACCTGCACATCAGACAGATCGGGCAACGCGTCCAGCGGCGCGCGCTGCACCGCCCACCAGCCCCAGCTGGCCATCATCAGCGCGGCCAGGATCACCAGCAGGCGGTTACGCAACGAGGCGCGAATCACAGCGGCAATCATGGCGTCACCTCCGGCATCACGCTATGCAGGCTGGCTTCGGAATCAATCAGGAATTGCCCGGACGTCACCACCTTATCGCCCTCTTTGACCCCGGACAGGATCGCCGTCCAGCCCTGCGCCGTCAGGCCGGTTTTCACCGTCACAGGCTGGAAATAACCGTCCCCGGTAGCCAGCAGCAGACGCGCAGACTCTCCGCTGTTAATCACCGCTTCTTCCGGCACCGCCAGCACCGGCGGGCCTTTCAGCTCTTCCGCACGCCTGACGGAGAGGTACATGCCCGGCTTCAGCTTATATGCGGAATTTTCCAGCACGATACGGGCTTTCAGGGTTCGCGTGGCCGCCTCCATCTGCGGCAGCAATTCGCTGACCGTGCCGTGGAACTGCTCCCCCGGCCAGCTTTCTGAGGTTGCTACCACCTTACTGCCCACCGTCAGAGACTGCGCCTGCGTTTGCGGGTAGTCGACCACCAGCCAGACCGGATCGAGGCTGGCGATCTCAAACAGCGGCGCCGTTGCGGTGATTTGCGCCCCTTCCCGCACGTCCAGCTTCACCACATAGCCCGCCCGGTTGGTGCGCAGAATGAGCGTGGTCTGCGGCTTACCGCTACGCTCCAGCAAACGAATGACCTCTTCTGGCATAAACTGCAACGCCAGCCGCTCGCGTGCGGCGCGGGTCAATGCGGCATCGCCAAGCTGACGAACCGCGAGATACTCCTGCTGGGCGGCGGTCCACTGCGGGATCCACAGTTGCGCCAGCGCCTCTCCGGCTTTTACCTGCTGCTGCGGCGCATTAACAAACAATTTTGACACCACGCCATTGGCCGGGGCTGACAACACCGAGACGTTACGTTCATCCGTTGCAACCGTGGCAAAGGCCGAGAACGGCGAAACCAGCTGGCGCATCTCAACGTTGGCGGTTTTCATCCCCAGGTTTTGCTGCTGTTGAGTGCTGATGGCCACGCCTGACGCCGCCTGCGCTTCATCGGCGTAGCGTGAGACCAGATCCATATCCATAAAGGGGGATTTACCCGGCTTATCGAAGCGCTGACCGGGCACCATGGGGTCGTACCAGTAAAGCACCTTGCGTTCTGAGGGTTGTGAAGCCGCATCCGGCTGATGCGTCTGCTTCTGTCCGACAAAATAGCCGCCAACGGCAGCTATCGCGATGGCAATCGCCATTAACGTTGTTTTTTTCATTGCGCCAGCTCCTGCGGGATCAGCCAGTTCACGGCAGCCCAGGTTCGCGCCATTTCGCGCTCCGCCTGGTTCACCGCCAGTTCCGTATCCAGTACGCCACGACGCGCCTCCAGCAGGGCCGGAAGCGCCGACTGTCCAGAACGATATTGCGCCGTCAGCACCGCCAGCCGTTGTCGCTGCAACGGTAGTACCTCATCCCGCTGACGCTGCCACACCGTTTGCGCAGCCTGATACTGCGCCACCAGCGTTTGCACCTGGGCAATGTGTTCGCGTTTGAGCAGCGTCAGTTGATCCACCGCCTGCATTGAGCGGGAAACATCGGCGGCGTAATCCTTGTCCTGACGTTTTGACTGGAACAAAGGCAGATCCACGCTGAACATCACGCCAGCCATATCGTCATAGCCTTCGGCGCGGTGGGCGTAATAGACCTCCACATCCACATCGGGTATCGCTGCCACGGCAGATTGCGCTGAACGCGCTTTCGCGGTCTCTGCTTCACGTCGCGCGGCCTCCACTTCCGGGTGCCTGGCAATCCCCTCCTGCAACGTTTTTTCATCGGCAGGAAGGCGCTGATAGCGCGGCAGCGGACCGCGAACCGCCGTAATAGCGTGCCCTGTTAGCTCCAGCAGACGGCTTTGCGCCAGCTGCACATCCCGCTGCGCCAGCGTCTCTTTGTCGCGCATGGCGCTGAGGATCATTTGCAGGGCCAGTACGCTGTCCGGCGTTGCGCCTCCCGCCCCGACGCTCGCCTTCTGCACGCCCCGCTGGCGTTCCGTTTCACGGACCAGCGTTCTGGCCGTTTTCAGCGCCTGCTGTGCCAGCGCCAGATCCAGCCAGGCCTGGGCGGTATCACGCTGAAGCGCGGCACGTACGGCCTCGGATTTTGCCAGCACGCTTCGCGCCTGCGCCTGAAAAGTCTGTGCTTTACGTTCCCGCTTCTCCGAGCTGACGTAGCTTTGCATGATGCCAACCTTCTGCATGGTCATCCCTTCGCGCGTAAGCCGCCGATCGTTGCTGCCCTGTACCGGCACGTTTTCAATACCGAATTTCAGTTTTGGATCAGGTAATTGCGTGGCGGAATCCGCCATCGCATCCAGCGCCTGCGCTTCGTTACGGCTGGCGGAGAGTTCTGCCGAGTAGCGCTGGGCTTCGGTCAGGGTGTGTTCGAGCGTCCACGGCTCCGCCTGCGCGGCGGAGGTTAACAGGCCGAACAACACCCCACCGAGCCACAGGCTCAGTGAGTGTTGTTTCATGGTGACCTCGCTTAGCGCGCTGGCGTCAGCGAGATAATCTGGAAACCGTCACCCGCACGCTCAAGCGTGAAGGTCACCTCATCCCCCGGTTTGGCGCCATTCAGCGTGGCGCCGGCAGATAAAGTAAACGGCATGGTCATCGCTGGCCATTTTAGTTCCGGTATGGCCTCGTGACGAAGCATCACGGCATTGTCAGAGATCGACTGAACCACGCCGCGGCCCTGCCAGGTCTGGTTTGCCTGAACGGTATAAGAAGCGAAAGAGATGGACGCGCCAACCAGCGCGGAAAGGAATAGGGTACGCATGATAAAACTCCTGTTAAACGTTAAGTAAATAAAATCAACGAATTAACAGGTTTTTACTCCCGAAACCGGCAATAGCGGATCGTTGCCGGCGGCCCCACAGCAGGAGGGGTAACAGACCACGCAGAATGGCTTGCAGATGAACACTCTGGCGTCGTTAAGGTCAGCGTCATGGCGGCAGGCAGCGCCACCAGATGCGGCTGGGCAGGATCTTTTTGTACCTGATCCGGCACACAATGTTTTTCACACAGCGGTGAAGCACCGGCAGCATAATGCGGCCCCGGTTCCGCCATCATATCCATATGCTGGATGGTGGCCACCTCACCGCGCAAATCCATTGAACATTGATGGGAGGCGACGGCCACCTGACTCTGGATTAACAGCCAGCCAAACGCCAGCAAAAACATCAGCAGATGTTTTTTGATAAAGCGCAGGCGATACGTCCAGCTGGCGTGCATATTCAGATCGTCGGATAGGGTAAAAGTGAACCGAGTATAAGCAGGCAAAAGAATGAAAGAGAAGTAGTTTTAAAGAGATTTACGTTTTTAAATCGATTGTCGGCAAGTAATACTCAAAACCTTAACACTTCACCATCAATTTAATGACATATAATATCTATTCATCAGGTCAATAACGTCTTAATATAAATGACGCAGGGTTAGCAAAAATATCGTCATCATTGCCTTTAGTAGTCTCTTTCTTGATTTTAATCAGCAAGGACTGGCCATTTATTCGGCACATTTCAGGCTTCTTTTTTATTGATTATTTGTCTCTCGGGCAGCAAGGATACAGGGGAAATCATGCTTACTTTTCTCGAACTCCTCATTGGAGTCGTGGTCATTGTCGGTGTAGCACGCTACATCATTAAAGGTTACTCAGCCACCGGCGTGCTATTTGTCGGCGGCCTGACGCTGCTGATCATTAGCGCGCTAATGGGTCATCAGGTTTTACCCGCCAGCGAAGCCAGCACCGGATATACCGCTACCGATATTGTGGAATATATAAAAATTCTGCTGATGAGCCGCGGCGGCGACCTGGGCATGATGATCATGATGCTCTGCGGATTTGCTGCCTATATGACCCATATCGGTGCGAATGATATGGTGGTGAAGCTGGCTTCTAAGCCGCTGCAATATATTAACTCCCCCTATCTGCTGATGGTCGCGGCTTATTTCCTGGCCTGTCTGATGTCATTAGCCGTTTCCTCAGCAACAGGCCTTGGCGTGCTGTTAATGGCGACGTTATTCCCGGTAATGGTTAACGTCGGGATCAGCCGTGGCGCAGCGGCGGCTATTTGCGCCTCTCCGGCAGCGATTATTCTCTCCCCTACTTCCGGTGACGTGGTGCTGGCCGCGAAAGCCGCGGAAATGTCGCTGATTGACTTCGCCTTCAAAACCACACTGCCAATCTCCATCACCGCTATTCTCGGCATGGGCGTGGCGCATTTCTTCTGGCAACGCTACCTCGATAAGAAAGAGAACGTCAGCCATGAGATGATGGACGTCAGTGAAATCACCAGTACCGCCCCGGCGTTTTATTCCATCCTGCCCTTCACGCCGATTATTGGCGTGCTTATTTTTGACGGCAAATGGGGCCCTCAGCTGCACATCATCACTATCCTGGTGATCTGTATGCTGCTGGCGGCCATCCTGGAATTTGTTCGTGGCTTTAATACCCAGAAGGTGTTCACGGGTCTTGAAGTCGCCTTCCGCGGTATGGCGGATGCCTTCGCGGGCGTGGTGATGCTGCTGGTTGCCGCAGGGGTGTTTGCTCAGGGGCTGAGCACAATCGGCTTTATCCAGAGCCTGATCTCTATCGCCACCTCGTTCGGCTCGGCCAGCATTATCCTGATGCTGGTGCTGGTGGTACTGACCATGCTGGCGGCGATGACTACCGGCTCCGGTAACGCGCCGTTCTATGCGTTTGTTGAGATGATCCCTAAGCTGGCACACTCCTCCGGCATCAACCCGGCTTACCTGTCCATTCCGATGCTCCAGGCCTCCAACCTGGGTCGTACCATTTCTCCGGTATCGGGCGTGGTGGTTGCGGTTGCAGGGATGGCAAAAATCTCTCCGTTTGAAGTGGTAAAACGCACGTCAGTGCCGGTGCTGGTTGGCCTGATTATCGTTATTATCGCCACCGAAGTGCTGGTTCCCGGCGCTGCCTAAGCGAAATTCCTGCTTTCCAAAAAGCGCCTGCGGGCGCTTTTTGTGCTTTAATAACCTCCAGAAATTAATCGCGCCCAACCAATCAGGAAAGCAAATGTTCAGGAAGGATATCGTTATCCCGTCTGGCGCAGTAGCGCTTGCACTCTGTGTCTTCTCAATTCAGGCAGATCCGCTTAAGCCAACCCAGTATGGCGATTTCGATCGCTACGTTCTGGCTCTTTCCTGGCAAACGGGATTTTGCCAGAGTATGGTCGAACGCAACCGTGACGAACCGGAAGAGTGTCGCCTGCAAAAAGAGAGCAGCAACAAAACCGATTTTCTGACCGTCCACGGCTTATGGCCAGCGCTGCCGAAATCTATTGCCGCTCGCGGAGTGGATGAACGCCGCTGGATGCGCTTCGGCTGTGCCACTCGTCCGGTTCCGAATATGCCGGAAGCAAAAGCCAGCCGCAAATGTGACGCCGCAGAGACCGGACTATCGCTAACGGGCGCGGCGAAGCTGAACAGTGTGATGCCCGGCGCGGGCGGCAACTCCTGCCTTGAACGTTATGAATACGCGAAACACGGCGTCTGCTTTGGTTTTGATCCCGACGCTTACTTCGGCACCATGGTGCGCATGAACCAGGAAGTGAAAAATAGTGCGGTTGGGGAATTTCTGGCGGAAAACTATGGCAAGACCGTCCGCCGTAGCGATTTTGATGCAGCCGTGGCCAAAAGCTGGGGGAAACAGAACGTAAAAGCGTTCAAGCTTACCTGCCATGGCAATCCGGCTTATCTGACCGAGATGCAGATCTCGCTAAAATCCAGCACCATTAACAACTCGCTCTCAGCCAGCACCTTTGCGCTACAGCCGCATCCCGGTAACTGCGGCAAACAGTTTGTTATCGATAAAGCTGGTTACTGATTGTTCCTGCGCGCATCCGGGCGTACCAGATCGAAGCGATGGCTGTCGCTGATGCCGTAGTAGGCGGACGGTCCACCCGCACGCAGAATGGGCTGCGCTTTCGCGGTCTGGTAAATCCCCTCTTCCAGCAAACTCTCAGCGATATGGACGCCCACCACTTCGCCGAGCACCAGCCAGGTATCAATCGGTGTCCCATCCGCGCCGGTCAACTGAATGCACTGTGACAATCGACACTCGAAATTCACCGGGCTTTCCGCCACGCGCGGCGAGCGCACAAGCTGGCTGGCTACGGGCGTCAGGCCGGCAAAGGTAAATTCATCCTCGCCATGAGGGAGTGTGGCGGAGGTTTCATTCATCGCCTCAGCCAGATCGCGCGTTGCGAGGTTCCAGACAAACTCTTCCGTTTCGGTAATATTCCGCACGCTATCCTTCCAGCCGTTGCTGGAAAAACCAATGATCGGTGGGCGATAGTTAAAGCAGTTAAAGAAGCTGTACGGGGCAAGGTTCAGTTGACCGGCCTTATCACAGGATGAAATCCAGCCAATCGGACGTGGACCGATAATGGCGTTCAGCGGGTCGTGCGGCAGGCCGTGCCCCTGAGACGGTTGGTAAAAGTACATATCGCTCTCTCTACGCTGGGGCTGCAACGCGCATTGCCCGGTTTAAGTTTTACCAGCGTAACGAAATTTCCGTTCAGCGTGAATCGGGATGCCGGGTTTATTGCCAAAAATTCATATGGCGCACGAATGTGACCTTCATCACTTCAAACTTAGGGTTTCAGACAGTATCATCAGATAAGTTAAACCCTCGCTGCCAGACGGCGAGGGTTTTCTTTTGGATTGGTTTCTGCGTTACACGCAGCATTAACGACATGGAGTAAAAATGTCCAGACCTACGATTATCATCAATGAACTCGACGCAGAACGTATTGACCGACTGTTGGAGAAACCAGAATTCGCCTCGCTGCCGGTAGCCGATGCGCTGAACGAAGAGCTAGACCGGGCGCAGATGTGTACGCCTGAGACCATGCCGCATGATGTGGTCACCATGAACAGCCAGGTGAAGTTCCGCAACCTGACCACCGGTGAGGAACTCACCCGTACGCTGGTCTATCCGGCGCAGATGACCGACAGCAGCATGCAGCTTTCGGTGCTGGCACCCGTGGGCGCGGCGCTGCTTGGACTGCGCACGGGCGATACTATCCACTGGGAACTCCCGGGCGGCGCCTCAGCCCATCTGGAAGTGCTTGAGCTGCTCTACCAGCCCGAAGCCGCTGGCGATTACCTGCGTTAATCCCTTCTGAACAAGCGACCCCGCTTTGCACAGAGGATGCACCTGCATCCTCTTTCCGCAAATTCACCCGATTGTGTTATATCGGACAAAAACCGCTTAATCCATGTTTACTCTGTCGTAGTGCCGTGGGGACGAAACCTCACACAACGCCGCCGGGGAAGGCATTCACCAGTCCCTTCACTTTCTGCTGCGCAGCCTCCGGGGTGTCTGCGCCAGGCACCAGGATCACCTTGCGGCACTCCTCCTCCCGTTTTTCGAAGATCTTATAGGCGCGCTCCGCATCAGCCAGCGGAAGATAGTGGGTCACAATATCTTCCGGTGTAAGCAACCCTTTTTCGATAAGCGGCAGCAGCTCTCCCAGCCAGGCGTGGACGTGCGTCTGCCCCATCTTAAAGCTCAGCCCTTTATCGAAGGCATCGCCAAACAGGAAGCCATGGATGAAACCGGCGTACACGCCCGGCACGCTGACCACGCCGCCGCGTCGCACCGCAGCAATGCACTGGCGCAGGGCTTTGCCGCTGCTGCCTTCAATTTTCAGGTTACTGAGGATCGTTTCCGTCGTGCTGCCTTTGGCCTCAAACCCGACGGCATCAATCACCGCATCCACCCCGCGCTGCCCGGCCGTTTGCTCAATGATTTTCTCCGCCGCGTCGTTATCGTCATCAAAGTTAATCGGGATCGCGCCGTAGCGCTCCTGGGCAAACCGCAGTCGATAGGGATGATGGTCAACCACAAAAATCTGCTCTGCGCCGAGAAGCCGCGCGCAGGCAATGGTCAGCAACCCCACCGGCCCGGCCCCGAATACGGCGACGCTGGAGCCTTTCTGGATCTGCGCATTTTTCGCCGCCTGCCAGGCGGTAGGCAGAATATCTGACAGGAAAAGCGCTTTGTCGTCTGACAGCAGCTGAGGCACTTTAAACGGCCCCACGTTGCCTTTCGGCACGCGCACATACTCCGCCTGTCCGCCCGGCACGCCGCCGTAAAGATGGCTGTAGCCAAACAGCGCGGCAGGGGCGGGAATTTGCTTTTTGTTCAGCGCCGCGCCCTGCCCGCGGTTCGTGTTTTCGCAGGCCGCGTACTGTTGCATCTGGCAAAAGAAACAGTCACCGCAGGCAATCACAAACGGGATCACCACCCGGTCACCTTTCTGCACGTTCTTCACTTCGCTCCCGCACTCCACCACCTCGCCCATAAATTCATGACCAAAGATATCGCCGTGCTGGACCTTGGGAATTTTTCCGCGATAAAGATGCAAATCAGAACCACAGATCGCCGTGGCTGTTACGCGCAGGATGATATCGTCAGGCTGTTCGATGCCCGGATCGGGGACATTATCGACCCGAACATGATGTGGACCGTGATAGGTGAGAGCTTTCATGCAACCTCCGAAAGGGTGTGGGTAAGCTTATAAAAGGGTAGCTACCTCTCGGGATATGCCCCGGAATCCGGCTGTTTTGAGATTTATCCTGGCGAGATAAAAAAGTGCTGTCGAGATTACGGAAACCTTTTATATTTTGTGGTTGAATGATTTCAGCGTTTATAAACAAGGAGAAACGGGTATGTATCAAACAATCATTATGCCGGTTGATGTTTTCGAAATGGAACTGAGTGATAAGGCTGTACGTCACGCGGAATTTCTCGCGCAGCAGGACGGAGTTATTCATCTTCTGCATGTTTTACCGGGCTCTGCCAGCCTGAGCCTGCATCGTTTCGCTGCTGATGTGCGTCGTTTTGAAGAGCATTTACAGCATGAAGCCGAGACGCGCCTGCAAACCATGGTCGGGCACTTCAGCATCGATCCTTCCCGCATAAAAACCCACGTCCGGTTCGGTAGCGTGCGTGACGCCGTTAATGAACTGGCCGCGGAGCTGAACGCAGACGTGGTGGTGATTGGTTCGCGCAACCCGTCTATTACCACGCACCTGCTGGGGTCGAACGCCTCCAGCGTGATCCGCCACACCCACATTCCGGTGATGGTCGTCAGATAAAAAAAGAGGCCACCTTTTGGTGGCCTCTTGTATTGCAGGTGTCGTCTTGCTTTCTTTTATTATGCAGTTTTGGTGCGGATCAGGTAATCAAACGAGCTCAGCGACGCTTTCGCCCCTTCGCCAGTGGCGATGATGATCTGTTTGTACGGCACGGTGGTGCAGTCGCCCGCCGCAAATACGCCCTTCACGCTGGTTTCGCATTTCGCATCGATGATGATCTCGCCCATGCGGTTGCGCTCAATTGCGCCTTCCAGCCAGGTGGTGTTTGGCAGCAGGCCAATCTGAACAAAGATCCCTGCCAGCGCTACGCTGTGGATATCGCCACTCACGCGGTCACGGTATTCCAGACCGGTCACTTTGCTGCCGTCGCCTTTCACTTCTGTCGTCTGGGCATTGAGCACAATGTCGACGTTATTCAGGCTACGTACTTTATCCTGTAACACCTGGTCCGCTTTCATCTCAGGGGCGAACTCCAGCAGGGTAACGTGTTCAACAATTCCCGCCAGATCGATAGCCGCTTCCACACCGGAGTTACCGCCGCCGATCACCGCTACGCGTTTACCTTTGAACAGCGGGCCGTCACAGTGCGGGCAATAGGTCACGCCTTTGGTGCGATACTGATCTTCGCCCGGCACGTTCATGTTGCGCCATTTCGCGCCAGTGGCAATGATCACGCTGCGCGCCTTTAGCACCGCACCGGACGCCGTTTCAATCTGGTGCAAACCACCCTCGACCGCTGCCGGAACCAGTTTGCTGGCGCTCTGGCTGTCAATGACATCCACGTCGTAGTCGCTGACGTGCGCTTTCAACGCCCCGGCCAGCTTCTGGCCTTCGGTTTTCGGCACGGAAATGTAGTTTTCAATGTCTACGGTATCCAGAACCTGACCACCGAAACGCTCGCCCATCAGACCGGTACGGATCCCTTTACGTGCGGAGTAAACCGCTGCCGCCGCGCCCGCCGGGCCGGAGCCAACAATCAGCACGTCATAAGCATCACGTTGGTTCAACTCTTCCGCCGCACGTTTTTCTGCGCCGGTATCCACTTTGGCGACGATTTCGGTCAGCGTCATACGCCCCTGGCCGAACTCCTGACCATTCAGGTAAACCGCTGGAACGCCCATCACGTTGCGCTCGGTGATTTCGTTCTGGAACGTACCGCCGTCAATCGCCGTGTGCTTAATGCGTGGGTTGAGCACTGACATCAGGTTCAGCGCCTGCACCACGTCCGGGCAGTTGTGGCAGGAGAGCGAGTAATAGGTTTCAAACTCAAAATCACCGTCGATATCGCGGATCTGCTCCAGCAGCGCCTGCGCTTCTTTTGACGGATGACCACCGGTCCACAGCAGCGCCAGCACCAGGGACGTAAATTCGTGCCCCAGCGGAGAACCCGCGAAACGCGGCCCCTGGTCAGACCCTGGGTTGGCGATCAGGAAAGAAGGCTTACGGACTGCCAGCGTGTTGTCTTCTTTGAAGGTCACTTTCGGCGACAGCTCAGCAATCTCTGTCAGCAGCGCTTTGATTTCTGCCGATTTCGCGCTGTCGTCCAGCGTGGCAATCAGCTCAACAGGTTTGGTCAGTTTCTCAAGGTAGGCCTTGAGCTGGGTTTTCATGTTAGTGTCGAGCATTATTCTTCCCTCTCTTAAAACGTCATCATGCAAGCCGCCTTATACGGGCTGCCTGAATGCAACTTGCATCATGGTGCTGGAATGAAATGGGCGCGGGGAGCGCCCATTGATTGCCGGGTGGCACTTCGTTTACCCGGCCTACGATACTGTAGGCCTGTGCAAGCGTAGCGCCGCCAGGCTTTACAGACTTAGATCTTGCCGACCAGGTCCAGAGATGGAGCCAGCGTCGCTTCGCCTTCTTTCCATTTCGCCGGGCACACTTCGCCTGGGTGAGAAGCAACGTACTGAGCCGCCTTCACTTTGCGCAGCAGGTCAGATGCATCACGGCCGATACCTTCAGCGGTAACTTCGATAGCCTGGATAATGCCCTGCGGGTCAACAACGAAGGTCGCACGGTCAGCCAGGCCTTCATCTTCACGCATGTTGTCGAAGTTACGGGTCAGGGCGCCAGTCGGGTCGCCGATCATCGCGTATTTGATTTTCGCGATAGTTTCAGAGCTGCTGTGCCACGCTTTGTGGGTGAAGTGGGTATCGGTAGAAACAGAGTAAACGTCTACGCCCAGCTTTTGCAGTTCTTCGTAGTGGTCTGCAACGTCGCCCAGTTCGGTCGGGCAAACGAAGGTGAAGTCAGCCGGATAGAAGAAGAACACGCTCCAGCGGCCTTCGGTATCTTTCTCAGTAACTTCGATGAACTCACCGTTTTTGAACGCCTGGTTTTTGAAAGGTTTAATTTTGGTGTTAATCAAGGACATCTGTACTTCCTCCGTGTTTTCGTTGAGGTGTAAGGTAACCAACTTTGTTCATCGGGGCTAATGCGTATGCTTTATCAAATCAATCAGCCAAACCTTACAACAGCAACAAGACAGCAAGGTGAACCTTTTACAGGAAAGCCTGAAAGTAAAAAGGCCGCCTCAACGGGCGGCCCTGATACCTGAATTCCCCGCAGGTACATTCAGTGCCAGCCGAAGCTGGCGTTGCGTTGCGCTCTACATACCTTGTATCAAGGCCGTAACAGCGGTTTGATTACAGCACCCCTGCGCGCAATGAGCAATGCATAAGAGGGATAGTCCTGCCTATGGCTGTGATAGGCAGATTCGAACAGGTCATTGAAACATTATAAATTTAATTTCATTATGGGTTTCACGCTATATATAAACGCCATTTGTCATTCAAATAATTCAATCACACTTTAAAGATAAAATTATCTTAATAACTCTTGAAGATATGTTTCAATAATCCAAAGCCGTGATATATTAAGATCACTTAAATTTTAAATTAAGCGAGTTATTCACACGGATTGTAAAGGGTAACTACACTCTGTCGTACTCCACGGTGTGATAACGACAGCAAACTCAACTCACTCAGGACGAAACATGGCAAACCTCTACGACCTAAAAAAATTCGATCTCAATCTGTTAGTTATCTTCGAATGCATTTACCAACATCTCAGTATCAGTAGGGCTGCCGAGA
The DNA here is from genome assembly GCF_001729745.1 of Enterobacter hormaechei subsp. hoffmannii. Classification (GTDB taxonomy): domain Bacteria; phylum Pseudomonadota; class Gammaproteobacteria; order Enterobacterales; family Enterobacteriaceae; genus Enterobacter; species Enterobacter intestinihominis. Next base: position 1,229,736 of record NZ_CP017186.1, on the reverse strand, counting down.
CGCTTTATATCACACCATCCGCCGTCAGCCAGTCGCTGCAACGCCTGCGCGGTCAGCTTGATGACCCCCTGTTTATCCGTTCAGGGAAGGGAATTACGCCCACCACGGTAGGTACCAACTTGCATCATCATCTGGAAAAAAATCTCAATCAGCTTGAGCAGACGATCAACATGATGCATCACTCGGACATCAAGAAAAAGTTCGTTATCTATTGCACTCAAATGGTGTCTCCTGGTTCGATGCTGGAACCGTTGAAGCTTTTAATATCTGAGGAGAATTATGAGATAGAACAAAGAGATATGCTTATTTCCTCCGAATCAGCGGAAGATTTGTTGGCCTATCGTAAAGCCGATCTCATCTTCTCTATCGCACCTATCCACAATCGCTCTGTGGTCTGCACCCACTTCACTACGGTGCCGATAGCCTTAATCTGTAGAGCAGACCACCCAAGGCTCGCTGACACAGCCACAGTGGACGCGCTATACCAGGAGAAATTCACTTTTTACCAGAGTGCTCATCCGGGTGTAAAAGAGTTCCAGAGTCGGGCCAATGACGCTTTTCCGGAAAGAAATATTGCTTTTCGCACCGACTCCCTTAGCTCTCTCATCTCTATGGTCAGTTCATCTGATTTGTTAGGCTATATCCCCGTGTCGATCTATGAAACATTTAAAGAATCTTTGAAATTAAAAAGGCTTGAGCCACCGTTTGCGCTGCCTGAATTAAAGATCTATATGCTCTACGGCCGTTCATCACTGAATAGCTCTGTTTTTTCAACATTCATTGAAAAAATGCATAAGCTCTGCGTTTCTCCGCCGTCTGCGTAAAATACATTTGCATGGTGAATATAATTAAAGCGAACCGAAAAAAATGACTCCGTGAAATTAAGGATAAATAATTCCATAATATCGTTTTGATTTTCCCAAGACATTTAACACGCAGGACGCGATTAATCATGTCGAACTATAAAATCCCTTTACAGGAAAATGTTTTAGACGCTTCTGCGGAACGCATACACTGGACGCTTAACAATTTCCCCAGGGTATGCGTTTCCTTTTCCGGTGGAAAAGATTCTACCGTGATGCTGCATCTTGTTGCCCAGAAAGCACGGCAATTAAAGCGAAAAATAGACGTCATCTTTCTGGACTGGGAAGCGCAATTCTCGTCGACCATTCAGCATGTTGACGCTATGAAAACGCTCTATCGGGATGTTATCCACCAGTTCTGGTGGGTAGCGCTTCCGCTCACGACCCAAAACGCCCTGTCACAGTTTCAACCTGAATGGCGGTGCTGGGAACCCGGGACAAACTGGGTTCGCCAGCCACCAGAAGATGCCATTACCGATTATCACTATTTCGATTTTTATCAGCAGGGAATGACGTTTGAAGCCTTCGTGCGCGAGTTTGCCGAATGGTATGCGCAAAGACGTCCTTCCGCAGTCATGGTGGGGATCCGCGCCGATGAATCTTACAACCGCTTTCTGGCTATCGCGTCGGCGCGTAAGCAGCGCTTTTCTGACGATAAACCCTGGACGACCGTCGCCCCGGGTGGGCACGCCTGGTATATCTACCCACTGTACGACTGGAAAACCGCCGACATCTGGACGTGGTTCGCGAAATCAAAATGTTGCTATAACCCGTTATACGACCTGATGTACAAGGCGGGGGTGCCGCCGCGTTATATGCGCATCTGCGAACCGTTTGGTCCGGAACAGCGTCAGGGCTTATGGCTCTATCATGTCATTGAACCCGAACGCTGGGCGGCTATGTGTGAACGCGCCTGCGGCGTGCGAAGTGGAGGTATTTATGCCGGGCACGATAACCATTTTTATGGCCACCGGAAGATCCTGAAACCTGACCATCTCTGCTGGCGCGAATACGCCATGCTGCTACTCGACAGCATGCCGCAAAATACGGCGGAACATTACCGAAATAAAATCGCAATTTATCTCCACTGGTATCAAAAGCGAGGCCTGGACGATATTCCCGATACGCAGGAGGGTGACATTGGCGCAAAAGATATCCCTTCCTGGCGACGCATTTGCAAGGTTTTACTCAACAATGACTACTGGTGCCGGGCTCTCTCATTTAGTCCAAACAAACCTAAACACTATCAACGCTACAGCGAAAGAGTGAAAGCTAAACGCAAGGAATGGGGGATTTTATGCAGCAGCAAATAATCAGAGAAATGCAGACGTACCTGCAGACCCTTTCTGAAGAAGAGAAAATCGGCGCTATTAATGCCTTTCGCCAGGCATTACACGAAATCAGCCCTTTTAATAATCAACCCGTCGACTGCGTATTGTGGATAAAACAGACTGACATCACCGCCAATGACTACAACCCAAATAATGTCGCTCCGGCGGAGAAGCGGTTGCTCAGCAAATCACTGGAGCTGGATGGATTCACACAACCTATCGTTGTGACGGAAAATGCGCCTGAGAGCTATGAAATTGTCGATGGATTCCATCGCCATGAGCTTGGCAGTCATCGGGCTATTCTGAAGCGTCAACTTAAAGGTTACCTCCCTGTTACCTGCCTGCGTAAAGCACGCCAGGAAAAATTCGATCGCATGGCTGCAACCATTCGTCACAACCGCGCGCGTGGACGCCACCAGATCAATGCCATGTCAGAAATCGTGCGAGAACTGGTGCTTATGGGCTGGAGTGAGCAGAAAATTGGCCTGGAGTTGGGTATGGACAGCGATGAAGTGCTGCGACTGAAGCAAATCAACGGTCTGCTGGAACTCTTCGCGGACCGTCGTTTTTCAGAAGCCTGGACGGTTAAATAGTCAGAGCGAATTTAAGCGCGCAGCCGCTGCCAGCAGCGTCGACTCCTGCTTCGCAAAGCAAAGACGAATCAGTTTATGCGGGAAGGGATCGGCGCAGAACACCGACAGCGGAATGGCTGCCACGCCCACCTCTTTCGTCAGCCACTGGCAAAAACTGACATCATCCAGATCGGAAATCGCGCTGTAGTCCGCCAGCAGGAAGTAGGTGCCTTCGCATGGCAGGATCTCCAGCCGACTCTCGCTCAAGGCAGTCACAAACCGATCCCGCCGCGCACGGTAAAAAGCTGGCAGGTCCCGGTAATGTTCAGGTTCAGCGCGCAGCATATCCGCCAGCGCCAGCTGGGCGGGTGTGTTTACGGCAAACGTCAAATACTGGTGCACTTTACGCAGCTCAGCGCTGATGGCGGCGGGCGCCACGCAGTACCCTACCTTCCAGCCGGTCATATGGTAGGTTTTCCCAAATGATGATACCGCGATTGCGCGCTCGCGAAGCTGCGGATGCGCCAGCACGCTGGCATGACCCTCTTCGGCAAAGCAGATGTGCTCATACACCTCGTCGCTCAGAACATAGATTTCACGTTCGGCGATGGCCTGCCACAGGGCGGCAAAATCGCTTTTCTGCCACACCGTCGCCGATGGGTTGTGTGGCGTATTCAGGATCACCAGCCGGGTTTTATCGCTCAGCAGCGCGGCAAACGCCTGCCAGTCAGGACGAAAATGCGGCGGCTGGAGCGCCACGCGTTTCACCACGCCACCGGCCAGTTCAATCGCCGGGGCGTAGCTATCGTAGCTCGGGTCAAAACAAATCACCTCATCGCCCGTACGCACCAGGGCGGTTATCGCCGCATACAGCGCTTCGGTGGCCCCTGCGGTTACCGTGATATCGCTGTTCGCGTCAGGCTTATGGCCGTATAACTCCGCCGTTTTATCCGCAATGGCTTCACGCAACGCCTGCACGCCGGTCATCGGCGCATACTGGTTGGCTCCCTGCGCAACGTGGTACGCCAGACGCTCCTGCAAATATTTCGGCCCGTCAAAATCCGGGAAACCTTGTGAGAGGTTAATGGCGTTGTGCTGCTGCGCCAGGGCGCTCATCTGCGTAAAAATCGTCGTGCCGAGATTCGGAAGTTTACTCTGCGGGATCAACGGGTTATTGCTCATTGTAGTGTGCCTGCCTGTAATACTTATGTTGCTGACACTATAACACGATGTTAGTCTTTGGCAATCAAGACGCTTAGACGTCTAAATGATATAAATATTCCTGACCGAGAGGGTAAAAGGAAATGACAGACAACCTGCAACTCACACACCTGGTCGAGGCCTGCCGCTGGATTGGCGCTAAAGGCTGGGCGCCCGCTACCGGCGGCAATATGTCCGTGCGTCAGGATGAACATCTGTGCTGGCTGAGCGAATCCGGAAAAGACAAAGGCAGCCTGACCACCGCCGATTTTCTACAGGTTGAAATCGCCACCAACCGTGCGCTTTCTGGCCGTAAACCGTCGGCAGAGACCGGGCTGCATACCCTCATCTACCGCCTGTTCCCCGAGGCTAACGCCGTCCTGCACGTTCACACCGTCAATGCCACGGTGCTGTCGCGGCTGGTCAACGAGACCGAGCTGAAGATCTCCGGCTTCGAGATGCAAAAATCCCTTACCGGACAGACCACGCATCGGGATACGGTGGCCATCCCGGTGTTTGATAATGACCAGGACATCGACGCCCTCGCCTCTCGAATCGCCCATTACGCGCAGGAACGCCCGCTTAATTATGGTTTTCTTCTGCGCGGTCATGGCTTAACCTGCTGGGGACGCGACGTGGCCGAAGCCCGCCGTCATCTGGAAGGTTTAGAATTCTTATTTGAATGCGAAATGCGTTTACGACAATGGGAGAGAGTATGATTCGCGCGATTGTGACGGATATTGAAGGGACCACCAGCGATATCCGTTTTGTCCATGATGTTTTGTTCCCTTACGCGCGTGAGCGGCTGGCGGCCTTTGTGACCGCGCAGCAGTACGCCGAGCCGGTCAAATCGATTCTGGACAACCTGCGCGAGGAAATCAGCACTCCGCATGCCAGCGTCAGCGATCTCATCAACGTGCTGTTTACCTTTATGGATGAAGACCGCAAATCGACGGCGCTCAAAGCCCTGCAAGGCATCATCTGGCAGGACGGTTACATCAACGGTGACTTTACCGGCCATCTCTACCCTGATGTACTGCCCGCGCTGGAAAAATGGAAGGCACAAGGGATTGATCTCTATGTTTATTCCTCTGGCTCCGTCGCCGCGCAGAAACTGTTATTTGGCTACAGCGACGAAGGTGATATTACTCATCTGTTCAGCGGCTATTTTGATACCCGCATCGGTGCCAAGCGTGAGGTGCAGTCTTATCAAAATATTGCGGCGCAAACGGGCATCGCCCCGTCGCAGATCCTGTTCCTGTCGGATATTCATCAGGAGCTGGACGCGGCTGAACAGGCGGGTTTTCGCACCCTGCAACTGATACGCGGTGAAGATGACGGCGCAAGCCATCACCATCAGATCCACCAGTTTGACGAGATTAACCCGGAGCAGATCCCTTCATGAGCGCATTGACCATTTATTCCGATAAAGACGCCAGTAAGCACCTGTGGCACAGCACCGACGCCGCCGAGATTGCCCAACAGCTCAACGCCAAAGGCGTGCGGTTTGAGCGCTGGGCGGCAGACCGTGATTTAGGGCAGGATCCCGCGCCTGAAGCCGTGATTGAGGCGTATCAGCATGCAATCGACAAGCTGGTGGCAGAGAAAGGTTATCAGAGCTGGGACGTGATTAGCCTTCGCGCCGACAATCCGCAGAAAGAGGCGCTGCGCGCGAAGTTTCTCAACGAGCACACCCACGGCGAAGACGAAGTGCGCTTTTTCGTGGAAGGGGCGGGACTATTCTGCCTGCACATCGGCGATGAGGTGTATCAGGTGCTGTGCGAGAAAAACGACCTGATTTCCGTACCCGCAGGCACGCCGCACTGGTTTGACATGGGTTCAGAGCCGAACTTTACCGCCATTCGTATTTTCGACAATCCGGAAGGCTGGGTTGCCCAGTTTACGGGCGATGCAATCGCGGATGCGTATCCACGCCTGGCCTGATCTTTTCTCCCTACCCCGCAAAGTAATGCGAGCACCGTGCTATCCCCTCGCCCCTCTGGGGAGAGGGTTAGGGTGAGGGGAACATACGGCTCAGGTGGTCAGTTCCATACTCAGGCATTAATTAAATACTGGCGATAATCCTCTGCACATCTCCGCCAACCAGCCTCGCCAGATGCACAAACTCCACCACGTCCAACCTACGCTCACCGTTTTCCACTTTAGCAATAAACGATTGTGGTTTTCCCAGTGCCTCCGCAAGCTGCGCCTGAGTCATCCCCTTCTCTTTACGCGCTTTCTTCAACGCATTGATAACACGCTGGTATTCATCCGAGTAAACTGAAGCCATTGTTCCGATTCCATACAAATATCCTGAAATCGAATATCCTCCCGTTGCCTTTTTATCCCAAAATAGGATAATTGAGCACGTAACGAACACATGTAAGGAGGACACAATGCAACATCAGAACTGGCACCCGGCCGATATTATCGCTGCACTAAAGAAACATGGAACAAGCCTGGCTGCGTTGTCCAGAAAGGCTGGCCTTTCCTCATCCACACTGGCAAATGCGCTTACCCGACCATGGGCTAAAGGTGAATTGCTTATCGCTCAGGCGCCAGACATTCCACCCGATGTGATATGGCCGGAAAGATACTTTGATGAAAAGGGAGAGCGAGTATTTCGTCAGATGAGGGATACCAAAAAGAGAAATCTGTCTTCAACATAATCAATGAATTCTCCCCCCTCACCCCAGCCCTCTCCCTCAAGGGAGAGGGGGTCTAAGGGCACTACCGTTTCAGCCCTTTCACATACCCCACCAGCTGATCCAACACCACGCCCCACCCTTCGTGGAAGCCCATCTGTTCATGCTGCTCGCGGATCTCCTTCGTTGGGTGACGCGCAATCGCCGTGTAGCGGGTCTTGCCCTCCCCCACATCTTCCAGCAGCAGGATCGCCGTCATAAACGGCTTTTCAGCCGGCTTCCAGCCCTCAGTATAGCCATCGGTAAAGACCAGCTTGTTCCCCGGATCGATTTCAAGAAATACGCCCCGGTTATCCATCCGCTGCCCGTCCACCTCAAACACGGTATTGAACCGCCCACCCACGCGCAGATCGAGGTCGCATTCAGTTACCTTATGGGGAGCAGGAATGAAGAAGTTTTTGATGTGCTCCGGTGTGGTCCAGCAGAGCCACAGCAGGTCGCGCGGTGCGTCCACCACGCGTTCCAGTTTTAAGTCTGTTTCAGGATCGAGCGTCACGATAACGTCCTCTAAAGGGAACCCCTTACAAGGATAGTCCCACTCAGGCGAATTTCCCTTTCGCTACCTCTTCAGGGGTGACCACGCCCGTATCCAGCACCCAGCCGCTAATCAGCGAGGCGGGGGTAACGTCAAACGCCGGGTTATAGACCTGCGCCTCTTGCGGCGCCCACTGCACCGCGCCAAAGCTTCCCGCCACGCCCGTCACTTCGCTGGCCGCGCGCTGCTCAATCGGGATCGCGTCACCGTTCGGGCAGTCCCGGTCGAGGGTCGTTTGCGGGGCGGCGACGTAGAACGGAATACCGTGGAACTTCGCCAGCACCGCCAGGGAATAGGTGCCGATTTTGTTCGCCACGTCGCCGTTGGCGGCAATGCGGTCTGCCCCCACCCACACGGCATCCACCTGCCCTTTTGCCATCAGGCTGGCGGCCATGGAGTCAGTAATCAGCTGATACGGCACGCCCAGCTCGCCCAGCTCCCATGCGGTCAGCCTGCCGCCCTGCAACAGCGGACGGGTTTCATCCACCCAGACGTTGCTGACGTTGCCTGCCTGATGCGCGCGGGCAATCACACCCAGCGCCGTACCGACGCCCGCCGTTGCCAGCCCGCCGGTATTGCAGTGGGTCAGCAGGCGGCTGCCGGGCTTCACCAGCGCGCTACCCGCTTTCGCAATCGCGTCGCAAAGCCGTTTGTCTTCATTAATCAGGCGCAGCGCTTCAGCCACCAGCGCCGGAACGAACGCTTCCTGCCACAGCGCAATCTTCATGCGGTCGAGATTGTTCATCAGGTTCACCGCCGTCGGGCGGGAGGCACGCAGGGTCTCCAGCGCCGCCGCCAGCTCGTCGCGGCCTTTACCGCTTTCCGCTAACAGCGCCAGCAGCAGGCTTGCAGAGAGACCAATCAACGGCGCGCCACGCACGCGCAGAGCGTGGATATGCCCAACCAGCGCCTCCACCGTCGAGGCATCCAGCCAGCGTTTCTCCTGCGGAAGCGCCTGCTGGTCGAGAATAAAGAGCTGATTATTCGCCACCCGCAGGCTGGTCGTCTGTAATGTCTGCATGTCGTTAATTCCCTGTTGCGTTGTTGTAGCACATTGTGTCAGGATGAAATCCAGATGTATAGACGTCTACATGTCTTAATTAGCAAAACTGAGGAGCAGGCCATGTCGCAATACCGTACCTTTACCGCTCAGGACGCCGTGGAGTATGCCAGGCAGTTTGGCGGACTTGACGATCCGTCATCGCTGGTGGAGGCGCAGGAAATCGGCGACGGCAACCTCAACCTGGTCTTTAAAATATTCGATAGCGCGGGGGTGAGCCGCATCGTCGTTAAGCAGGCGCTGCCCTATGTGCGCTGCGTCGGCGAGTCCTGGCCGCTGACGCTGGATCGCGCTCGCCTGGAGGCGCAAACCCTGGTCGAGCATTACAAGCACAGCCCTGAGCACACGGTGAAAATCCACCACTTTGACCCGGAACTGGCGGTGATGGTGATGGAAGATCTCTCCAGCCATCGCATCTGGCGCGGCGAGCTGATTAACAACATTTACTACCCGCAGGCGGCGCGGCAGCTGGGTGAATATCTGGCTCACACCCTGTTCCACACCAGCGATTTTTATCTGCATCCGCACGAGAAAAAAGCGCAGGTGGCAAAATTCATCAACCCGGAGATGTGCGAGATCACTGAAGATCTGTTCTTTAACGATCCGTACCAGATCCACGCGCGCAACAGCTACCCGGCCGATCTGGAGAACGATGTTGCCGCCCTGCGCGACGACGCCCAGCTTAAAATCGCTGTGGCCTCCCTGAAGCACCGCTTCTTTTCGCATGCCGAAGCCCTGCTGCACGGGGACATTCACAGCGGCTCAATTTTTGTGGCCGACGGCAGCCTGAAAGCCATCGACGCCGAGTTCGGCTACTTTGGCCCGATTGGCTTTGACGTTGGCACTGCCATCGGCAACCTGCTGCTGAACTTCTGCGGCCTGCCGGGGCATCTGGGCATTCGCGATGCCGCCGCCGCGCGCGAGCAGCGCCTGACCGATATTCAGGAACTGTGGAACACCTTCGCGGAGCGCTTCCAGGCGCTGGCGAATGAGAAAACGCGCGACGCCGCGCTCAGCGCGCCGGGCTATGCCTCTGCGTTCCTGAAAAAGGTCTGGCACGATGCCATCGGATTCTGCGGCACCGAGCTGATTCGCCGCAGCGTCGGGCTTTCCCATGTGGCGGATATCGACACCATTCAGGATGAAGCGATGCGTCACGAATGCCTGCGCCACGCGATATCCCTCGGCAAGGCGCTGATTGTGATTGCTGACCGCATCGACAGCGCGGAAGAGCTGGTAGCGCGAGTACGGCAGTACAGTTGAGAACGTTTGCCCGGTGGCGCTGCGCTTACCGGGCCTACGGGTGCAAAATGTAGGCCCGGTAAGGCGAAGCCGCCACCCGGCAAAAACTCATCCTAAATACTCAATCACCGACATCCCACCGTTATAATCCGTGCTGTAAATAATCCCCTGCGCATCCACAAACACGTCGCACGACTGGATCACCTGCGGGCGATTGGGCCGCGTATCCATCATCTTTTCCGGCGCCGCGGGCACCAGCGCCCCCGTTTCCACCGGGCGATACGGATTGGAAATGTCATACGCGCGCACGCCCGCGTTCTGGTACGTCGCGAAGATCAACGTTGAGCTGACAAAGCTCCCCGGCCGGTTTTCGTGCAGGTTGTGCGGGCCGAAATGCGCCCCTTTCGCCACGTAGTCGGTTTCATCCGGCTGCGGGAAGGTAGAAATGCTCACCGGGTTCGACGGCTCGCGGATATCAAACAGCCAGATCAGCTTCTCGCCGTCCTGCTGGTTATCCAGCACCGCCTCGTCCAGCACCACCAGCAGGTCGCGATCCGGCAGCGGAAGCGCGGTGTGCGTCCCGCCGCCAAACGGCGGGCTCCAGTTACGATGGCTAATGAGCTTAGGCCGGGTGCGGTCCTTAACGTCCAGCAGCGTCAGGCCACCGTCGCGCCAGCTGCCGTACGCGGTATCGCCTGCAATAATCGCATGGTGCAGGGCGTAGCGTTTGCCTTCCGGCCAGTTCGGCTGTTCGCCTTCGGCCTGATTCATCCCCGGCAGCCACCAGCGTCCCGCCACTTCAGGCTTGCGCGGGTCCGCCAGATCGATGGTCAGAAAGATGTAGTCGGTAAAGCCGTCTATCAGCGCTGAGACATACGCCCAGCGGCCACCGACGTACCAGATGCGGTGAATGCCGATGCCGCTCAGCGATAAAAAGCCTATCTCGCGTGGCCTGTCCGGTGTGGAGATATCAAAGACGCGAAGCCCTGCGCTCCAGCCTTTATCCTGCACATCGCTGACGGTCTCCCCCACCTGGCGGGTGTAGTAGACCTTCTCGTCGGCAAAACGCGCATCGGCAAACAGATCCCGGGCGTTGATCACCAGCAGCAGGTCGTCATGCGCCTGGAGATGCACATTCCAGGTACCCGGCGGCGCAGGCACGTATCCTGCGGCTTTTGGTTTTTTCGGGTCGCGCACATCCACTATCGAAAAGCCCTGCGACACCATATGGCCGATATAGGCGAAACCGCGGTGCACCATCAGCTGCACGCCGTCCGGGCGACCGCCCTGATCGCTATGGCCAATTAGCCGCATATTGCGGCTGTATTCGGGAGGGGGTAATTGAGACACCTTATGCTCCTTACGCCCGGTGGCGCTGCGCTTACCGGGCCTACGGGTGCGAAATGTAGGCCGGGTAAGGCGCAGCCGCCACCCGGCTTGGTTTACTTGTTTTTAGCGGCAAGGGTCGCAAACCACGGCGCAACAAAATCTTCCGTCTGGCCCCAGCCCGGAATGATTTTCCCCAGAGACGCCACGTTCACCGCGCCCGGCTGGGCGGTCAGCAGCGCCTGCGGAATGGCCGCCGCCTTGAAATCGTAAGTGGCAGGCGTCGCTTCTCCGGCAATCTTATTGGCAATCAGGCGTACGTTGGTCGCGCCAATCAGCTTCGGATCCACCGCCACGCTCACTGCCCATGGGCTACCCGGCTCGCGCATCAGCTGTAAATCCTGGTTGGAGATGTCGATGCTGTAGAGTTTGATCTCGGTTCGGCCGTTCTCTTTCAGCGCCTTATAGGCGCCCTGGCTGAAGGCATCCCAGGTACCCCAGATGGCATCGATTTTACCTTTCGGGTATTTCGCGAGGATCGCGCCCACCTTGTTGGCAGTGTCGCCCTGCACGTCAGAGGAGACCGCGCCGATGGACTCCAGCTCTTTAATCTCCGGGTACTGCTTTTGCAGTTCTTTGTAGGCCGCCTGACGGCGCTCCATCGGCGGGAAGCCCGCGACCCATAGCTTGACGATATTGGCCTTGCCGTTGAAATCTTTCGCCAGCTGGCCGAAAGAGAGGTTGGTCAGGGAGGCATCGTCCTGCTGGGTAACGGTTACGCCCGGGATCTCGCCGTTCACAGCGGTATCAAACACCGAAACTTTGATCCCGGCATCCACCGCCTTCTTCACCAGCGCGGTGGAGTACGGATCGCGCCCCTGAGAGAGAATAATCCCGTCGTATTTCTGGCTGATGGCCTGGTTAACGAAATCCTGGAATTTGGCGTCGTCCCCGTTACTTAAAAAGGTGCTGACCTTAAAGCCGAGCTTTTTCCCTTCCTGAATCGCCCCGGCAACAAACTGCGTGGTGTTGTCGTCCGAGCCCAGGTTGCGGATCACCGCAATGCGAATGGGACCGTCATGGCTGGCAATGGCGGTCGGAACCGGCGCGGGGGTAGCCGCCAGGCCCGGCAGAGAAGTGAGTAACCCAATAGCTACCAAAGAGAGCGCAATCTTTTTCATTTATTATCCCGTTGTGTTGTCAGCGTTTTTGTATGTAGGTAATCGCCAGCGCTACCGCGAGCACCAGCCCTTTTATAATGTCCATGGCGTAATACGGCACGGAGAGCATCACCAGCCCGTTCGACAGCACGCCGAGGATCACCGCCCCCACCAGCGTACCCAGCGCGTTCGGCTTGCCGGATCCGGCCAGCGAGAAGCCGATCCACGCCGCCGCCACCGCGTCCATCAGGTAGCCGCCGCCCGCATTCACCTGCGATGAACCAATACGCGAGGCCAGCAGAATGCCGCCCAGCCCCGCCAGCAGAGAGGCAATCACGTAGGCTGCCACCTTGTAGCGGGTGGTGCGAATGCCGGAGAGGCGCGCGGCTTCGGGGTTGCCGCCAATGGCGTACATCCGGCGTCCATGGGTGGTCAGCGACAGGCCCAGCTGTGCCAGAATCGTCACCACCAGCATGACGATCACAATGGTCGGCACCTGCCCCAGCAGGCCAAACGCCGCCGGAATGGTCCCTTCCGCCATGTCGCCGCTCGGCAGTACCATGTTCTCGGTAATCGACCCGCCGTAGCTGTAGGTCATCGCCACACCCTGAATGACAAACAGGCTGGCAAGGGTCGCGAGCATGTCCGGAATGCGCAGGATGACGATCAGAAAGGCGTTAAACAGGCCGACCAGCGTACAGAGCGCGAGGGTCAGCAGAATCGACTCGGTGGTGCCAAAGCCGTGCCAGACGAAAAGCGAAATCACCAGCGCGTTCGCCAGCGACGCGGTAGATCCCACGGAGAGATCGAACCCGCCGACGGTCAGCGAAATCGAGACGCCAACGGCAATCACCGTCACGATGGCAATCGAGCGCAGAATGTTGATGATGTTGTTCGGGTCGAGGAAGCTGTCCGACGCCAGGCCAAACACCGCCACCAGCGCGACGACGGTCAGCAGCATGCCCCACTTATAAAGAAAATCGAAAATCTGCTGACGGCCAGACGCCGCCGTGGTCACTGAAAGGGCCTTGCTCACGACGCCGTTCCTCCGGTTGAATAATAAAGTAGTGTTTCTTCCCGGGCCTCTCCCCCGGCGATTTCCGCCACGATGCGCCCGTCCCACAGCACGCAGATGCGGTCGCACAGACCGACCAGCTCGGCAAATTCACCCGAGGCGTAAATCACCCCTTTGCCCTCGCGCGCCAGGCCGTCGATCAGCTGAAACAGATCGGTTTTGGCCTTCACGTCCACGCCTTTGGTCGGCTCGTCGAATATCAGCACGCTGGCGTCATTGCGCAGCCATTTCCCGATGGCGACCTTCTGCTGGTTACCGCCGGAAAGCCGACGCAGCACCTGCCCCGGCCCGCGCGTGCGCACGCCGACGCGGGCAATCACCTCTTCCGCCCAGCGCCACGCCTGACGATGACCAAACAGGCTCCAGCGCGAGAAACTGTTATCGGCGCACACGGCAAGGTTCATGCTCACCGGCTCGTCGATAAAAATGCCCTCTTTGCGCCGCTCCTCCGGCACCAGCGCCAGACCGCGTAGCACCGAGTCTGCCGGATCGCGCGGTTTCCAGGCCTGATGGTTCAGCTCGCCGCGCGCCACGCGGCTTTTGCTGGCGCCAAACAGCGCCTTGCAGAGTTCCGTTTTCCCCGCCCCCGCCAGCCCGGCAATGCCGAGGATTTCGCCCTGGCGCAGGTGCAGGGAGATGTCTTTCAACAGGACATCGTCGTGAAGCCCGTCGACGCGCAGCAGCGTCTCTTCGCCGTGCGGCGGTCGCGGGGGCGGATAGATATCGCTCAGCTCGTGGCCGAGCATCTTCTCGACGATCTCCTCTCCGCTCAGATCCGCCATCGGGCCGGACTCAATCAGCCTGCCGTCGCGCAGCACCGTCAGGGTGTCGCAGATGGCCTTCAGCTCGTGAATGCGGTGAGAAATAAACACCACGCCGATGCCCTGCTGTTGCAGACGTCTTACTACCGCAAACAGACGCTCGCTTTCGTGCGCGTCCAGCGGCGCGGTGGGCTCATCGAGAATGAGAAAACGGCAGTGGTGCGAGAGCGCCCGCGCCAGCAAAATCTGCTGCTTTTCAGCCAGCGTGCAGCTGTCGATGGAACGGCGAACGTCCAGCGAAACATCCAGCTGCGCCAGCGCCTGCCGCGCCTGCTGACGAATCGCGCGCCAGCTGTAGCGGTGTCCCGGCTGCGCCAGCTGGTCGAGCATAATGTTCTCCGCAATGCTCAGCCCGGGGATCAGCGCCACGTCCACCTCCTGCTGCACAAGGTGGATACCCAGCCGTTTGGCGTCCAGCGGCTCGCGGATGCTTACCGGCTGATTGTTAATGCAGATTTCGCCTTCATAACGATCGTGCGTCCCACACAGCACCGCCATCAACGTCGATTTTCCCGCGCCGTTGGCGCCGGTCAGCGCATGCACCGACCCGCCATTCAGGGTGAAATCCACGCGCGACAGGGCCTGAAAGCCGGAAAAGGCCAGGCTGATACCGCGCATCTCAAGGCGACTGGAAACCATCCGCGTAAATCCTTTATTACTCTTCTGATTTAGCGAATTTTTCACAGCTCCGGTTGACTGACAACGACGGAAAAGGCATAAGATAAAGCGAAATATTATTAGCCATCCGGATGTCCAGACATAACATCGGGTTAGCGCTTGCTAAAAAAGGACAACTTCATGAGCAACACCGATATCCGCGTCGTGCCCGGCCCGGCGAACTACTTCTCTCATCCGGGAAGCCTTGCGCACCTGGATGATTTCTTTACTCCGGAACAGCTTTCCCGCGCGGTGTGGATCTACGGCGAGCGGGCTATCGAGGGCGCACGCCCTTATCTGCCGGAGAGTTTTAACGCGACGGGGGCAAAACATCTGCTGTTTAAGGGCCATTGCAGCGAGCGTGACGTCACTCATCTGGTGAACGCGTCGGGTGGTGAAGCCAGCGTGGTGATTGGCGTGGGCGGCGGTGCGGTAATGGATACCGTCAAGGCCGTGGCGCGTCGTCTGGGCGTGCCGTTCGTGGGCATTCCCACCATCGCCGCCACCTGCGCGGCGTGGACCCCGCTCTCCGTGTGGTACAACGATGCCGGGCAGGCGCTACAGTTTGAGATTTTTGACGACGCCAACTATCTGGTGCTGGTGGAGCCGCAAATCATCCTTAACGCCCCGGCGGAATACCTGTTGGCAGGCATCGGCGATACGCTGGCGAAGTGGTACGAAGCGGCGGTACTCGCCCCTGAACCGGAAAACCTGCCGCTGACCGTGCGTCTTGGCCTGAACGGTGCGCTGGCGATCCGCGACGTGTTGCTGGAGCGCAGCGAAGAGGCGCTGGCCGACCAGCAGCGCGGCGACCAGACGCAGGCGTTTCGGGACGTGGTGGACGCCGTTATCGCCGGTGGCGGTATGGTCGGCGGTCTGGGCGAACGCTATACCCGCGTGGCGGCGGCACATGCGGTGCACAACGGCTTAACCGTGCTGCCGCAGACGGAAAAATACCTCCACGGCACCAAGGTGGCCTACGGCATTCTGGTGCAGAGCGCCCTGCTCGGTCAGGAGGACGTGCTGGCGCAGCTGGTGGCGGCATACCAGCGTTTTAACCTGCCGACCACGCTTCGCGCGCTGGAGGTCGATATCCATAACCGCGACGAGCTGGACAAGGTCATTGCTCACACCCTGCGCCCGGTGGAGTCGATTCACTTTTTACCGATTACGTTAAGCCCTGACGTTCTGCGCGCCGCGTTTGAGAAGGTGGAATCCTTCAGCCGTTAATCGCGCCGACGGGCTATACCTAATGATGATTCTCTCCACTCTTGCAACGAGGTCATCATGCAGATCGATTTAACAGGTAAAAAGGCGCTGGTCACCGGCGCCAGTCGTGGGCTGGGTCGGGCAATTGCGCTGTCGCTGGCACGCGCCGGTGCCGATGTGGTTATCACCTACGAAAAATCCGTCGATAAAGCCCAGCAGGTCGTCGATGAAATCAACGCGCTGGGGCGACACGGCGAGGCGATTCAGGCCGACAGTGCCAGCGCGCAGGCGATTCAGGATGCGGTCACGCAGGCGGCGCGCTCCCTCGGCGGGCTGGATATTCTTGTCAATAACGCCGGGATTGCACGCGGCGGCCCGCTGGAGTCCATGACACTGGCGGACATCGACGCTCTGATCAACGTCAATATCCGCGGCGTGGTGATCGCCATTCAGGAAGCGCTGGTGCATATGTCTGACGGCGGACGCATCATCAACATCGGCAGCTGTCTGGCGAACCGCGTGGCGCAGCCGGGGATCGCCGTCTACTCGATGACCAAATCGGCCCTAAACTCCCTTACCCGGGGTCTGGCCCGCGATTTAGGCCCGCGCGGCATTACCGTCAACCTGGTTCATCCCGGCCCGACCAACAGCGATATGAACCCGGAGGACGGTGAACAGGCTGACTCACAGCGTCAGCTTATTGCCCTGGGCCATTACGGCCAGCCGGAAGACGTCGCGGCGGCGGTCACCTTCCTTGCCAGCCCGGCAGCCGGGCAAATTTCCGGCGCCGGTCTGGACGTGGATGGCGGTTTGAACGCCTGATCGCAATTTTCCTGCAAGCCTCTGTCGCCCAGCAGAGGCCTTTTCGAGCCGCCTCGACGGTTTGCGTTTTGCCTCTTACCTGCGCTTTTTTTCCGCTCTACAGTACCCCATAAGAAATTCGGAATTTATCTAATAGTCTTATTATTTCCTTATATTTTGTGTGGGCGTACAGTGGAGGTACGGATGAAGATCGTGTGGTCAAAAACAGCAGAGAAGCAATTTTCTAAAATCGATACGCGATATCAGAACCGCATTAAATTCAGGCTGGAGAAGATGGATGATAAAACATCACCTGTCGCGGATATCAAGAAATTATCTTCTCCCGAAAACCACTACAGGTTGCGATTAGGTGATTACAGGGTCATTTACACCTTCGGGGATCCGCCGGGTGATATCTGCTACGTAGTGGCAGTAAAACGCCGGACAACCACTACCTACCTTCATGAGGAGCATACGGAATATGACTATTCAGTTCATCAAGGATGAAGAAGGAAAAAAACAGTATGTTGTCATACCCTACGGTGAATATTTTCGCATGCGTTTAGCCATGCTTGAGTACGATGACGATGATGAAAACGACTGGGAAGACATCCCTTACGAATCAGACATCTACGATAACGTAGGTTTACCGGGTGAAGTGTGCGACATCATGCATAACGAGAACGTCAGCCTACAGGCCGCCTGGCGCATTTTACGCGGTATGTCCCAGCAGGAGGTGGCGGAGAAGCTTGGCATCAGTCAGTCCGCCGTATCACAGCTGGAAGCGCTGGACTCCCGTCCGCAAAAGCGCACACGCGAAAAGCTGGCGGCAATTTATGGCTGCAAGCAGGAGCAAATCAGCCTCTATTTACCGAAAGAGGGTTAACAGCACTTCGCCCCGCCCTTGCCGCCGTAACGGGCGTCCTGGCGGTCGCGGAAAAACTCTTCGTAGGTCATCGGCGTCTGGTCCGGGTGGTTGACGCGCATATGCTCGACGTAGTTATCGTAATCCGGCACGCCAATCATCATTTTAGCGGCCTGGCCCAGGTATTTACCTGCTTTGGAAAGGGTGTCGAACATAATCAGTTTCTCGTTTGTATTCCCCTCACCCTGACCCTCTCCCCAAAGGGGAGAGGGAACTTTAACACCCTCTCCCCTTTGGGGAGAGGGCTGGGGTGAGGGGGTTTGGTAATGTTAATGCGCCCCTTTCGCCTGGGTGACAATCTCGTCCAGGTTCTCAGGCATTGGCTCATACGGCGTCTCTTTCGCCGTCGGTTTGTCGACTTTCAACGCCGCCAGCGCGGTTTTCAGAGAATACAACGCCAGCACCACAACCACCACCATAAAGAAGATGGTCAGCCCGGCGTCCAGACGGTTGTTAAACACCAGCTGGGACAGCTGAGATTCGGTGTACTGCGCCGGGATCTTGCCGCTGTCGATCATCGCCTGGAACTTGTTGGCAATGGCCAGGAAGCCCACCTTGTTGTCCGGGCTGAAGGCTTTCTGCCAGCCTGCTGTCAGGGTACAGATCAGCAGCCACGCCGTTGGCACCAGCGCCACCCATGCGTAACGCTGGCGCTTCATCTTGAACAGGACTACGGCACAAAGCATCAGCGCCATGCCCGCCAGCATCTGGTTGGCGATACCGAACAGCGGCCACAGGGTGTTAATCCCGCCCAGCGGATCGACCACGCCCTGATGCAGGAAGTAGCCCCACGCCAGCACGCACAGTGCCGTCGCCAGCAGGTTAGCCGGGAGTGAATCGGTACGTTTCAGATTCGGGGAGATCACCCCCAGCAGATCCTGCAACATAAAGCGCGCCGCGCGCGTACCGGCATCCACCGCCGTCAGGATAAACAGCGCCTCGAACAGAATGGCGAAGTGATACCAGAACGAGACATCCATCAGCCCGCCCAGCGCACCGTGCAGGATGTAGGCCATACCCACCGCCAGCGTCGGCGCCCCGCCCGCACGGGAGATAATCGACTGCTCGCCGACCTCGTTAGCGATATGCGTCAACGTATCAGGGGTGATCGCAAAGCCCCAGCCGCTCACCACCTGCGCGGCAGAGGCGACCACGTCAACAGTGCCGGCCGGGGCCAGTACCGCCATCGGGCTGTTCATCGCGAAGTACACGCCCGGGTCGATAATACAGGCCGAGACCAGCGCCATAATCGCCACGAAGGATTCCATCAGCATGCCGCCATAGCCAATCAGGCAGGCCTGATTTTCATTCGCCAGCATCTTCGGCGTGGTCCCGGAGGCGATAAGCGCATGGAAGCCAGACACTGCCCCACAGGCGATGGTGATAAACAGGAACGGGAACAGGTTACCGGTCCAGACCGGGCCGGTGCCGTCAATGAATTTGGTCAGGGCAGGCATGGTCAGGGTCGGGCGCATAATCAGAATGCCGATCGCCAGCCCGACGATGGTACCAATTTTCAGGAACGTAGAGAGGTAGTCACGCGGGGCCAGCAGGAGCCATACCGGCAGCACCGCCGCCACGAAGCCGTAGCCCACCAGCATCCAGGTCAGCTGCACGCCGGTGAAGTCGAAGAACGGTGCCCAGGTCGGGCTTTCCGCCACCCAGCCGCCGGAGATAATAGCAAACACCAGGAACACCAGGCCAATGACTGAAACTTCACCAATGCGTCCCGGACGCAGATAGCGAATGTAGATCCCCATGAACAGCGCCAGCGGAATGGTGAAGGCGACGGTATAGGTTCCCCACGGGCTGTGGGTCAAGGCTTTCACCACGATCATCGCCAACACCGCGAGGATGATGACCATGATCATAAAGGTCGCCACCAGCGCAATCACCCCGGCAGTTGCCCCCATCTCCTCTTTCACCAGCTCACCCAGCGAACGACCGTCGCGACGGGTGGAGACGAACAGCACCATGAAGTCCTGCACCGCGCCCGCCAGCACCACCCCCGCGAGGATCCAGATCATCCCCGGCAGGTAGCCCATCTGCGCGGCCAGTACCGGTCCCACCAGCGGGCCTGCCCCGGCAATCGCCGCGAAATGGTGACCGAACAGCACTTTTTTATCGGTCGGCACGTAGTCCAGACCATCGTTATGACGCACGGCCGGCGTCATGCGCGTGCCGTCTACGCCCAGTACCGTCTTCGCGATATAACGGCCATAAAAACGGTATGCGATCAGATAAATGCAGACGGAGGCGACCACGATCCAGAGCGCATTGATCTGCTCCCCCCGGTTGAGGGCGATGTAGCCCAGGGCAAAGGCTCCCACAACGGAGAGCCCTGCCCATATAAGGTATTTCCCTGAGTTGTTCATAATGGTTATCCGTTGTTGTGAAACAGTGAGATGTTACATTTTGTTTCTAGAACAACGGATAAAATTTAACAACTTTGAAACGCAATAATGCGTGGTCAAACCAGACATTTACACCACATTGTTAAGCCGATCACTTTCGTAGCGTCACCGTTCACACTTTTACCTTTTTCGGCCAGACACCGCCTTACGGAATGATTTGTATCATTTTTTTTGGCCATAACCTCGCCAGAATGATCCTGCGCAATCGCGTGCATACAAGGAAAAGGATATGACCAGTTCAGTACCTCAGGATAGTCAGGTCGGGCCGGGCGCGTACTTCGCGCTGGCGTTTGCAGCCGTTTTCTTCTCGGGTCTGTTAGGCGGACCAGAGTGGTACGGCGTCTTTGATTTCACCACCCTCAACGGCGCATTTGGCAAAGTGGTCAGCAAAGCCAGTCTGGATGACGGTACGTTAACCACAGCCAGCAGCGCCTTTCGCGGCACCGGCGGCAGCGGCGCGATGGACGGGTTTCTCTTCGCGCTCGGTTTAATTCCCGCGGTGATGTTCGCGCTGGGGATGATCAACGTGCTGGAGCACTATGGCGCCCTGCGTGCCGCGCGCAAACTCTTAACTCCTCTGCTGCGCCCGCTATTGGGGATCCCTGGCACCACCGGGCTGGCGCTGATTGGCAGCCTGCAAAGTACCGACGTGGGCGCGTCGCTTACCCGTAATCTCTCTGATGAAGGGCAAATCAGCGAAAAAGAGAAAGACGTTTTCGCCATGTTCCAGTTCTCCGCCGGGGCGATGATCACCAACTTTTTCTCTTCCGGGGCGATCCTCTTCACGCTGCTCGCCGTTGACGGCACGGCGGCGGTGCCCACCTCCATCGGGGCCTGTATCGCGGTGATGTTTATCATGAAAATTGTCGGCGCCAATCTGCTGCGCCTGATCCTGACGTTTACCCATAAAGGAGACGCCGCATGAGTGCCCCACAGTCCAATCCCGTCATTACCGATGTGTTTATCGAAGGCGCGCGCAAAGGCTGGAGCATTGCCACCAGCAGCACGCTGCCCAACGTGGTGATGGCCTTTATCATCATCAAGGCGCTGGAAATTACCGGCGCGCTGAAAGGGCTGGGCACGATCTTCTCCCCGCTGATGGGCCTGTTTGGCCTGCCGGGCGAAGCGGCCGCCGTGCTGATTGGCGGCTGGATGTCGATGGGCGGCGGGATCGGCGTTGCCATCGGCCTGTTTGATAAAGGCATCCTCACCGGCGAGCACCTGGCGATCCTGGCGCCCGCCATCTACCTGATGGGCTCGCAGGTGCAGTACCTGGGCCGCATTCTGGGGGTGATTGGCACCCGCGCCAAACGTATTCCGCTGATGATCGCCCTCTCGGTGGTCAACGCTTTCTTAGCCATGCTGCTGATGCGCATTATTCTCTGAACAGGACGTGAACATGAATCTTGACCATTATATCGAAGAGCTGAAAACCCTGGTGAACGTAGACTGCGGCACCCAGACGATTGACGGCGTCGCCGCTGTTGCAGGCATCATGCAGCAACTGTGGCAGCGCGAAGGCTGGCATACGGAGCAGGTGAACCTGGGCGACAAGGTGGGCCCCGGCGTCTTCGTCAGTAACAAGCCGCAGGCGGAACGGTTCGACGTGCTGCTGGTCGGGCATCTGGATACCGTATTTCCCGCCGGCACCGTGGCCGCGCGTCCGCTGAGCGAGGATGAAACCCGCCTGTACGGCCCCGGCGTCTCGGATATGAAGAGCGGACTTCTGAATATTTTGTGGGCAATGCGCGCGCTTGACGCCGCAGACAACGATCGTCTCGCGATTGCCGTTGCGATGAACCCGGACGAAGAGACCGGATCTGTCCATTCCCATGAGTGGATTGGCGAGCTGGCTAAGCGTTCCCGCTGCGTGCTGGTGTGCGAAGCCGCCCGCGCCGACGGTTCGCTGGTGAAAGCGCGTAAAGGGATGGCGGGCTATCACCTCACCTTTAGCGGCGTGGCGGCACACGCGGGCAATGACCCGGAAAAAGGCCGCTCGGCGATCACCGCGCTGGCAAAGAGCGTTATCGCCATCAATGCGCTGACGGACTGGGATCGCGGCACTACACTTAACGTCGGCGTAATTCAGGGCGGCAGCGCGGCGAACGTGGTCGCGGACAGCGCTGTGGCAGAACTGGACGTTCGCTTCTGGGAAAACGACGAGTATGACCGGGTGAACCAGGCGCTGGAGTTGTTATGTGAACAAGGTTTTTTAGACGGCGTGACCACCACGCTGACGCGGGTTAATCACAAACCGGCGATGGCCGCGAGCGACGCGACGCAGGCGCTGATGCAGCAGGTTGAAGCGGCGGGTAAAGCGGAAGGCATCGACATTACCTGGCAGGCAGTCGGCGGCGGCAGCGACGCCAACCACACCGCCGCGCTCGGCATCCCCACGCTTGACGGCTTCGGGCCGGTTGGCGCCGGGTTCCACAGCCCGGCGGAATGGCTGGATAAAGCGTCCATTGCGCCGCGAATTCGGCTGTTGAAGCGGGTGGTATCGATGTTGTAACAACCGCCCGGTGGCGCTTCGCTTACCGGGCCTGCATGTTTCGTAGGCCGGGTAAGGCGAAGCCGCCACCCGGCACTCCCGCCGCACAATCTAACCCAGCACCATCGTACTCAACCGACACGTACAGCACCGCCGCCCCTGCTCGTCGAACACCACAATCTCCCAACTCTGACTGGAGCGGCCCAGATGCAGCGGCTGACATACGCCGCGCACCTTACCGTGAGAGACCGCGCGGTGGTGCGTAGCGTTCAGTTCCGTGCCCACCACATTCTGCCCGTCGCGGGTCATCAGAAAACCGGCCATCGACCCCAGCGTTTCCGCCAGCGCCGCCGACGCACCGCCGTGCAGCAGGCCAAACGGCTGGTGGGTGCGCGCATCCACCGGCATCTCCGCTTCCAGCGTATCGTCCCCGAGGCGGGTATAGACGATGCCAAGGTGTTCCACCATCGTGTTCTGGCTAGTGGCATTCAGTTCGTCGAGGGATAAATGACGTTTCCAGATCATTACGCCCCCAGCGTGGAGCCGCCGTCCACCACGATATCCTGCAAGGTGATATGGCTGGCGGCATCGGATGCCAGGAACAGCACGGTCGCGGCAATCTCCTGCGGACGGGCAATTTTACCGAGCGGAATGCCGAGTTTGAACTGCTCGCCGAAGCCGCGAATGCGCCGCTGTTCCGCATCATCGCTGGTCCACAACGTGCGCTGCATGTCGGTATCCGTAGAACCCGGCGACACCAGGTTACAGCGTACGCCGCTGCCCGCCAGCTCCAGCCCGACGGTCAGCGCCAGGCTTTTCAGCGCCGCTTTCGACGCGCCGTAGGCGCTCATGCCGATGCGCGGCGTGTGCGCCGCGTCAGAGGCCACCGTCACAATCGCCCCACCCTGCTGACGACGGAACTGGCCCATCGTCTGCTGGAACAGGTTGAACGCGCCGCCGACGTTGACCGCAAAGGTCTGCTGCCAGTCCTCCTGCGAAAGCTGATCCGTCGCGCCCATACGCAGAATGCCCGCCGCGTTAACCAGCACGTCGAGCCGCTCAAGGCTGCTGAGCAAACGCCTGCAGACATCACTCGCCTGCGCCGCATCCGCCACGTCCAGCGTTTCGGTGGCAAACGGATATTCGCCGTGAGGGAAAGCCAGATCGAACCCGGTCACCTGCGCCCCGGCCTCCACAAATGCCAGCGCGGTCGCATAGCCAATGCCCTTACCCGCGCCCGTCACCCAGACGGTTTTACCGGTAAAATCAAAAGCCATCACTTCACCTCGCGGGAGAGCAGCGCCCACCAGGCGTCGAGGGTCGGATTTTTTGCCAGCATCACGAAATCAATGTCGCCGTGCACTTTGCGCCAGCGGGCGGCGAGCGCCATCATCCGTACTGAATCCAGACCGTAGTCGATCAGGTTTTCGTCATCCATCGGCTCGTCGGACTCGTCCAGCAGCGGCAGGATCAGCTCACGCAGCGCGGCTTTCGTTGCCGGAACAGACGGCAGCAACTCGTCGGTCATCACCACGCGGCCCGAACGTCCGGCCACGTATTTCAGCGACATCAGGTGCTCGTCGCGGGTGAAATCCGCCAGCGCGTCGGCGATAAAGAACGGTTTGATGTCGCGCATAAAGGCGTCGGTGGCGGTGGTCATGCAGCCGATGTGGGCGTACACGCCGGTGATCAAAAGCTGGTTGCGGCCGGTCTCTTTCAGCATCTGCTCCAGCGGGGAGCGGTGAAACGCGCTGTAGCGCCACTTCACCAGCACGGTGTCCGCTTCGTCCGGGGTCAGCTCAGCGACGATGCGCTGCTGCTCCGGTGAGCGAGTCAGACCCGGCCCCCACATATCGTTCAGCAGGGCGCGGTCTTCATCGCTCTGATCTTTCGGCTGCGCGGTGTAATACACCGGAATATTGTGCTCTTTGCAGTACGCGCGCAGTTTAGCGATGTTCGCCACTACCTGCTGCATCATGTCGCTATTTTCGCCCCAGAAATTCAGGAAGTACTCCTGCATATCGTGGATCAGCAGCGCGGCGCGCTCCGGTTCAAACGCCCAGCTTACTTTACTGGTCGGCAGTTCGGCGGCGGTTGGCAGCGCATATGCGGTTAATTTTGGAATAGCCATTCTCTGTTCCTCAGCCCCGGGCGCGTTCAGCAAGCCACAGGCGCAACTGTTTCTTATCAACTTTGCCGACCGGCGTGAGCGGAAGCGCATCCACGCTCTCCACGCGGTCCGGCAGCTTAAATTCGGCAACGCCCTGCTCGCGCAGGAAGCGGCGCACATCCACCGCGCGCAGCGGCTGTTTCACCACCAGGTACGCGCAGCTTTTTTCGCCCAGCAGGCTGTCCTCCATGCTCACCAGCGCGGCGTGGATCACTGCTTCGTGGCGCAGCAGCAGGTTTTCGATCTCTTCGGCGGCGATCTTCTCGCCACCGCGGTTGATCTGATCTTTCTCGCGCCCCTGCACGGTGATGTAACCCTGCTCATCGATGGCGATCAGATCGCCCGAGCAGTAGAAGCCGTTGGCATCGAAGGCGCTGGCGTTGTGGTCCGGGCTGTTGAAATAGCCGCGGAAGGTGTAAGGGCCGCGCGTCATCAGACGCCCGACCTCCCCGCGCGGCAGCGGGTTACCGTCCTCGTCCGCCACCCACACTTCATCGTCCGGGCACATCGGGCGGCCCTGGGTATTGATGATGCGCTCCGGCGCATCGTCGAGGGCGGTATAGTTCACCAGCCCTTCCGCCATGCCAAATACCTGCTGAAGCTGGCAGCCAATTTCCGCCGGAATGCGCGCCGCAAGCGTGGCGGAGAGGCGCGCGCCGCCCACCTGGAGCAGCCTGAGGGATTTCAGCTGGGCGTTCCCCGCGCCGTCGGCAATCGCCTGCAACCACAGGCTGACCGCGGGCGGCACCAGCGAGGTGACGTTTATCTGATGCTGCTCAATCAGCGGGAAGCAGAGCGTGGCGCTCGGATCGTTCGCCAGCACCACGCAGCCACCCGCCGTGAAAACGCCTAACGATCCTGGCGAGCTCATGGCGTAGTTATGCGCCGCGGGAAGGGCGTTCAGATAGCGGGTGTGCGCAGTGATACCGCAGATTTCGTTGCTGCGACGGATGCTGTAGTCGTAATCGTTATGCGTGCGCGGGATCAGCTTCGGCGTGCCGGTGCTGCCGCCGGAGAGCTGGAAGAACGCCACTTCGTCGGCGGGCGTCGGGTTCGGGATGAAATTGTCCGCCGGGCGCGCAATCGCCGCCTCCAGCGCATGTTCGCCCTTATCGCCACGCAGCAGCACAACGCGTACCGAGCGATGCGCATCCACAAAGGTGTTGTGAAAATCATCGCCTGAGAACAGCGCGTGGTCGCGATCGGCAATCAACACGGCGGGTTTGATCTGCTCCGCGTAGGCGTTGAGTTCACTGCGCTGATGGCTAAAGAGCGCGTTGACCGGCGCGACGCCGATTTGCAGTAGCGCGAAGAAGGTGATGTAGAACTCGGCCACGTTGCCAAGCTGCACCAGCGCGGTCTCACCGCGATGCAGCCCCTGCGCCTGAAGGGAGGACGCCAGATTCGTCACCGCCTGATTAAACGCGCGGTAGGTGATGCGGCGATCGCCGTCAATTATCGCGACCGCATCGCTGTCCGCATGGTCCGTCAGGATGTGGGTCAGCGGCAGATCCTGCCAGTAGCCTTTTTCACGGTAGCGGCGGGCAAACTCCTCAGGCCAGCGGGTAAAGGGGATGGTCATGAGTATTCCTTAGTGCAAACCAAACACGTTGAGCATGGTGGAGAGCTTCACGCCCGTCTCGCGCCACTCGCCGACCGGGGAGGAGGCAGGCACAATGCCCGCGCCGGCAAACAGGCGAACGGTATTTTGATGCAGCCGCGCGCAGCGGATAGTTACTACCCACTCGCCGTTACCTTCGCTGTCGCACCAGCCGACGATGCCGCCGAACAGCTCGCGGTCGAACGGCTCCAGCTCGGCAATCAGCTCTTTTGCCGCCTGATGCGGGAAGCCGCTCAGCGCGGGCGTCGGGTGCAGCAGGCAGGCCAGCGTCAGGGCGTTCTCGTTTTCACGTGCCTCACCTTCTACCGGCGTGGCCAGATGCCACAGCGTCGGGGTGGTGATGAGCTGCGGGGAAGCCGGCATGCTCAGATGATGGCTACGCGGTTCCAGAATGGTTTTCATCGCCTGCGTGACCAGATCGTGCTCGTGGCGGTCTTTTTCGGAGGCCAGCAGCTTAGTGCCCGCTTCGCGATCCAGCACATCGTCCGGCTGACGGCGCGCAGAGCCTGCCAGCGGCAGCGAGCTAAAGTGCGCGCCCTCTTTGCGCAGCAGCAGTTCCGGGCTGGCGCCCAGCAGCACGCCGCCGTCTTCCAGCGGTACGTGGAAGTTAAAGCTCGCCGGGTTCTGGGCGATAAGACGCTCCATCAGCGCGCTGCTATCGATCTGTTTGTCGGTAGCGATATCAATCAGGCGCGACAGCACCACCTTATTCACCTGCGGCGTAGCGGTGAGCGACGCGGCGCGAGCAACCATCTCCTCGAAAACCGGCTGCGACGGGATCTCGGTGCGCTGTTGCACGTTCAGCGTCTGCGCGCCGGAGGCATAACGTGCGGACTGCTGACGCGCCGGGCGGGAGAAGGTTTGCCAGCGTTGTGGAATAAACAGCGATGACGGTTTGCGGGTATCGAAGGGGATCGCCCCTACCATCACCGGATGGGCAATGCCGCTGTTTTTCGCATTCTGGAAAGCCTGAGCTAATTTCTGCTGAAAGGGACCCGCCGGATCGTCACCGCCGACGGCGGGTTCAGAAAAACGGGCGAAACAGCCGGACGTGGTAAAACTGCGGTAAGGCGACATAAAGAAAAAGCTGTCTGATTGCAGCGTTGTCGCGGTGTGCTGAACTTCCTCAGCCAGGGACGTGTCCATATCATCCTCCTTAAAATGATAAAAGAAGCAATAATGATTATCATTTATATTTTCGTCGGCTAACCTAATCCCACATCGCCCCGCTGTCAACCGTCGGGCAAATAACTTGTGCGACAAACGCTTGCATCCCTTCCCTACAGCCCTGAAAATGAGAAGCATTATCTTCAATAAAATCAGGATGCCGCTCTGTGAAAATCGCTGCCGTTTGCCGCAATGCCCTTCTTTTAACAGGACTTTTTGTTTTAGGACTAACCTCAGCCCTCGCCGCCGACTGGCCGCGCCAGGTCACCGACAGCCGCGGCGTTCACACGCTTGAGAGCAAACCGACGCGCATTGTCTCCACCAGCGTGACCTTAACCGGCTCCCTGCTGGCCATTGACGCGCCGGTCATTGCCAGCGGCGCGACCACGCCAAACAACCGCGTGGCGGATGCGCAGGGCTTCCTGCGTCAGTGGGGCGATATCGCCAAACAGCGTAAGGTTGCCCGGCTGTACATCGGCGAGCCGAGCGCCGAAGCCGTCGCGGCCCAGATGCCGGACCTGATTTTGATCAGCGCCACCGGCGGGGATTCCGCGCTGGCGCTCTACGATCAGCTTTCCGCCATCGCGCCGACGCTTATCATTAACTACGACGACAAAAGCTGGCAGGAACTGCTGACCCAACTGGGGACGATCACCGGGCAGGAGACACAGGCCGCAGAGCGCATCGCTGCCTTCGACAAACAGCTCGCCAAGGTGAAACAGCAGATGAAGCTGCCGCCACAGCCGGTGAACGCCATCGTCTACACCGCCGCGGCGCACACGGCGAACCTGTGGACGACAGACTCCGCGCAGGGCAAGCTTTTGCACCAGTTGGGCTTTACGCTGGCCGACGTGCCTGCCGGGTTGCACACCTCAAAAAGTCAGGGCAAACGCCACGACATTATCCAGTTAGGGGGTGAAAACCTGGCGACGGGGCTGAACGGCGAAGGGCTGTTCGTGTTTGCCGGCGATCAGAAAGACGTGGACGCGATTTACGCCAACCCGCTGCTGGCGCATCTGCCGTCGGTGAAGAACAAGCGCGTCTGGGCATTAGGAACCGAGACGTTCCGCCTGGATTATTACAGCGCGATGTTGGTGTTGCAGCGTTTGAATTCAATTTTTAAATAAGTGGCACGTTCCCCGTAGGCCCGGTAAGCGCAGCGCCACCGGGCGTTTTGTCGGGTGGCGGCTACGCCTTACCCGACTTACAGGGTCTGCCTGAACCGACGCAACTCCACCAGAACCGCCAGTAAAATCACGCCAACAACGGCTAACACAAACCCGCTGCTGCTCGCCGACGCCACCGGGGTCATTATCGCCCCCAGCCCGCCGAGGATCGCCGCGCCAATCGCATCGCCCGTGACGTTCTGCGCCGTCCACAGGCCGTTAATGCGCCCGAGCATCCCTTCCGGCGTCTGGGTCTGGATCAGGGTGTACTGTAAAAGAGAGCTGACCGCGCTCAGCCAGCCGAAAATCACCAGACACATCACCCCCAGCGCCCACACCGGCATCAGGCTAAAGAAACCAATGGCGATAAACGAGGCCAGCGTCGCCACCAGCATGATCAACCCCGGTCTCGCGCTCTGCGCCAGGTTGCCGCTGGTCAGCGCCCCGAAGGCCGCACCGAGCGGAATGGCGGCGTACAGCACACCAATCTCTGAGGCGCTCATCTGCCACTCACCCGCCAGCGCCGGATACAGCACGCGCACGGCGCTCGCCATCGTCAGCAGGCCGCCGAGCAGCGCAATGCCGCCAATCAACGGGTTGCTGAACAGGAAACGAATCGCGGCCATCAGGGACTTCAGCGGATGCTCGCGCGGCTGCGGCGGGGGTGGCAGGAGCGGCAGACGCAGTAGCGTCAGGGTGGTAATAAACGTTCCCGCCGCGGCAAGGCCGTAGTTCCACGCCACGTTGCCGGTCGCCAGCAACAGACCGCCCACCATCGGCGAAATCACCGAGCCGAGACGTACGGTGAGCATGGTGATCGCCCCCGCCTGCATCAGGTTCTCGCGCCCGACCAGCGCGGGCGTGGCCGCCAGCAGCGCCGTCACGCCTAACGAAGCAAAAAAGCCGTCCCACAATCCCAGCACGTAAATGGCCACCAGCGACGGCTCCGGCAGCATGGCGTTCAGACACAGCCCGACAAAGCCCACCCCGCAGGTGCCGCGCGCCAGCAGGATCAGCTTTTTACGCTCGTAGCGGTCCGCCAGCACGCCGCCCACCATCAGGCCGATAAACATCGCCCCGCCGGTTAAGGTGACGGATAACCCTACCAGCCAGCTGGAGTGAGTCATGGTCTGGATTTGCACCGGTACGGCCACACCAAGCAGACCGAGGGACAAAATGGAGATAAAGCGAGCGATAAAAACGGCGCGATACGCCGGGTGTGTTTTGAGCAGGCTGAGGTTAAGCAGCCAGGATTTTTGATTCATGACAAAGCCTTGAGTCTATTTCTACCCATTCCATGGGCGCACATGCTAACATAGCCAAATAAGATAGATAACGATAATCACTATCATTATCAAATCATGGATGTTGCTATGTCGTTTTCCTCTTCTGCGGTGCGCGCCCTTGCCGTGCCCGTTTTATTGCTACTGCTAATCCTTGCGATTGCACTCAGCCTGCTGGTCGGCGCAAAACCGCTGCCCGCGTCCGTTATTGTCGATGCGCTATCCGGTACCTGTCAGAGCGCCGACTGCACCATCGTGCTCGACGCTCGCCTGCCCCGCACCCTTGCCGGATTGCTGGCTGGCGGTGCGCTCGGCCTTGCCGGTGCCCTGATGCAAACCCTCACCCGCAACCCGCTGGCGGACCCCGGCATTCTCGGCGTTAACTCCGGCGCAAGCTTTGCCATCGTGCTCGGCGCAGCGCTGTTTGGATTTACGTCCCCCTCTGAACAGCTGATGATGGCTTTTTGCGGCGCGCTGGCGGCCTCGCTGGTGGTGGCGTTTACCGGCAGCCAGGGCGGCGGCCAGCTCAGCCCGGTACGCTTAACGCTGGCGGGCGTAGCGCTCGCGGCGGTACTGGAAGGCTTGTCCAACGGCATCGCCCTGCTCAACCCGGACGTGTATGACCAGCTGCGCTTCTGGCAGGCGGGTTCGCTGGATATTCGTACCCTTGAAACCTTAAAGGTGGTGGTGATCCCGACGATCGTCGCTGCCGCCGTGGCGCTCTGTTTAAGCCGGGCGCTGAACAGCCTGAGCCTCGGCAGCGATACCGCGACCGCCCTCGGCAACCGCGTGGCGCGCACGCAGCTGACGGGGCTACTCGCCATTACCGTGCTCTGCGGCAGCGCGACCGCCGTGGTCGGGCCGATTGCCTTTATCGGCCTGATGATGCCGCACATGGCGCGCTGGCTGGTGGGGGCGGATCACCGCTGGTCGCTGCCGGTCACGCTGCTGGCGACCCCTGCCCTGCTGCTCTTTGCTGACGTACTGGGCCGCCTGCTGGTGCCGGGTGAACTGCGCGTCTCGGTGGTCAGCGCCTTTATCGGCGCGCCGGTGCTGATCTTCCTGGTTCGACGCAGACGCGGGGGTGGCGCATGATGGCCCCGTCCCGTCGTTTACTTACCAGCGTCGCCCTGCTGGTCGTCGCCAGTCTGCTGCTGGCGGTCTGGAGCCTGCAAAGCGGTGCCGTAACGCTTGATTTCGCGCAGGTCTTTCACGCTCTCACCGGCAGCGCGCCGCGTAACATCACCATGGTGGTCACCGAATGGCGACTGCCGCGCGTGGCGATGGCGATCCTGGTGGGCGCGGCGCTTGGCGTCAGCGGCGCGATATTCCAGTCGCTGATGCGTAACCCCCTCGGGAGCCCGGACGTGATGGGCCTGAATACCGGCGCGTGGAGCGGCGTGCTGGTGGCGATGGTGCTGTTCGGGCAGCATCTTACGGCCATTACCTTTACGGCGATGGCGGGCGGCATTCTCACCTCCCTGCTTATCTGGGCCCTGGCCTGGCGCAACGGCATCGACACCTTCCGTCTGATCATCATCGGGATCGGCATCCGTGCGATGCTGATGGCGTTCAACACCTGGCTTCTGCTACAGGCATCGCTGGAAACCGCGCTCTCCGCCGGGCTGTGGTACGCCGGCTCCCTCAACGGTCTGACGTGGGGAAAAACCTGGCCCGCCGCGCCGCTGATTTTGCTGATGTTTATTGGCGCGTTGCTGCTGGTCAGGCGCATGCGGCTGCTGGAGATGGGCGACGACAGCGCCTGCGCGCTGGGCGTGAGCGTAGAGCGCTCGCGCCTGATGCTGATGCTGGTGGCGGTCTTGCTGACCGCAGCGTCTACCGCCATCGCCGGGCCGATCTCCTTTATTGCCCTCGTAGCCCCGCATATCGCGCGGCGTCTTAGCGGTACCGCGCGCTGGGGATTAACCCAGGCGGCGCTGTGCGGCGCATTGTTACTGCTGGCCGCCGATCTCTGCGCTCAGCAGCTGTTTATGCCTTATCAACTGCCGGTGGGCGTGGTGACCGTCAGCCTCGGCGGGATTTACCTCATCGTCTTGCTCGTTCAGGAGTCACGCAAGAAATGACAGATTCAACATTCCGCTTGCGCGGCGAAAACTTGACCCTCGGCTACGGCAAAAAAATCATTGCCCGGGATTTATCCGTGTCCATTCCGGACGGCCACTTCACCGCCATTATCGGTCCGAACGGTTGCGGCAAATCGACCCTGCTGCGCACGCTGAGCCGCCTGATGTCGCCGGTTGAGGGTAGCGTGTTCCTCGACGGGGAGCAGATCCAGCGCTTCGCCAGCAAAGAGGTGGCGCGCCGAATTGGCCTGCTGGCGCAAAACGCCACCACGCCGGGGGATATTACCGTGCAGGAGCTGGTCTCCCGCGGGCGCTACCCGCACCAGCCGCTGTTTACCCGCTGGCGCAAGGAGGACGACGAGGCGGTGAAGCGCGCGATGCAGGCTACGGGCATCACCGATCTGGCCCAACAAAGCGTCGATACTCTCTCCGGCGGACAGCGCCAGCGCGCCTGGATTGCAATGGTACTGGCGCAGGAAACCTCGATTATGCTGCTGGACGAGCCGACAACCTGGCTCGATATCAGCCATCAGATTGATCTGCTGGAGCTGCTGAGCGAACTGAACCGCACGCAGGGGTACACCCTGGCGGCAGTGCTGCACGACTTAAATCAGGCGTGCCGCTACGCGACGCATCTGATTGCGCTGCGCGACGGCGAGATTGTGGCGCAGGGCGCGCCGAAGGAGATTGTGACGCCGGATCTGATCGCGCGGATCTACGGCATGCGCTGCATGATTATTGACGATCCGGTGGCGGGTACGCCGCTGGTGGTGCCGTTGGGCAAGCGTGCGGTCTGATGCCCTCACCCCGGCCCTCTCCCCGTGGGAGAGGGTTAGGGTGAGGGGCATTTGCACTATCCTAAAATTTCCTTCAGTACCGGCCCAATCTTTTCAAACGCCTGCGGTGAAATAATATCCACGTGGGCGCAGTCCTGGCTGTACACCTCCAGCGCACTCACCCACGGCGCCCATGCGGCCTGCGGCTCCATGGTTCGCGTGCGTTCGGCGACAAACAGCGTCGCTTTACCGTCGAACCGTGAACTATGCGCGGTGGTGAGCAGCCGCACCGCATCGGCGTAGTTGCCTTCAATAGCGTTAAACAGCTCGCTGGAACCTTGCCCCTGCTGGGCGGCGATAAACGCCTGACGCTCGCGCTCAATTTCCGCCAGCACCTCCGGATCGAGGCCATTAGCCTCTTTCTCCGCCCAGTTCTGGGTTTCCGGCGGCCAGGTATCCAGCAGGCCGAGGAACGCCACCGCTTCACCCTGCTCGCGCAGACGCGCCGCAATGCCCTGCGCCAGCGTGCCGCCGAGGGAATAGCCGAACAGATAATACGGCCCCTGCGGCTGCTGCTTACGCAACGTGTTCAGATGATGTTCGATCACCGCATCGAGATCCGCACACTGCTCCATCGGCCCCTCAGGCCGGGGAGACTGAATACCGACGATTGACCAGCGCGGGCTGAGGTAGCGCGCCAGGACGCTAAACTGCCAGGCAAAGCCGGATGCCGGATGGAAGCAGAACAGCGTCGGGCCGTTGCTTTCACGCAGCGGGAGAACAGTTTCATACCCCAGACGCTGCGCCTGCTCGTCGCTCATCTGCGAGTCCAGCAGGCCGCTAAGCTTACTCACCGTCGAGGCGACCATAATCTGGCCCGGCGTGACCTTACGGCTGAACGCACGGCTGAGCTGAGCCGCGAGGCGCATCGCCAGCAGCGAGTGGCCGCCGAGGGCAAAGAAATCGGCTTCGATATCGTTCACTGCGCAGCCCAGCAGGGCAGAAAACGCCTGCGCCACGGCGACTTCGGTTTGTGTCTCAGGCGCGCGACCAGAGGTTTTGCTGGTCAGCTCCGGCAGCGGCAACGCCTTGCGATCCAGCTTGCCGTTGGCGCTTAACGGCAGCGCGCTGATTTGCAGCAGCACCACCGGCACCATATGTGGCGGCAGCTGGGCTTTGAGTGATGCTAGCAGCGCGTCGCGATCCAGCGGTAAGCCGGATTCGGAGACAACGTACCCCACCAGCTGGCGGGCATCGCCACCCGTGGCAGTTGCCAGGTTGAACACGCAGGCGTGCGCCACGGCCTGGGCCACATCCGGCAGCGCAAGCATGGCCCGGTCGATTTCGCCCAGCTCAATGCGCTGACCGCGAATTTTTAACTGGTCATCGCTGCGGCCCAGATATTCTACCGCGCCGTTGTCCAGCCAGCGAGCAACGTCCCCGGTGCGGTACATCCGCTCGCCGGGGGCAAACGGATCGGCGATAAAGCGGCTGGCGGTAAGGTCGGGGCGTCCCAGATACCCCTGCGCCAGCTGGATGCCGGTGAGATACAGATCCCCCGCCACGCCGAACGGCACCGGGCGCATCATCGCGTCCAGAATGCGCAGCCCCGTATTCCACACCGGGAAGCCGATCGGCACGCTGTTCCCTTCCACCGCCGCCAGCTCGGGGCCGTACGCCGGATACCAGCTGACGTCCACCGCCGCTTCGGTCGGGCCATAGAGGTTGTGCAGCGGCGCATGGGTGAGCTGTTCCCACTCGCGGCACAGCGCAGTCGGCAACGCCTCGCCGCTACAGAACACCTGCTTCAGCGTCCTGCAACAGTCGACGTTTTCCGGCGTCAGCGAGGCGACGAACGCCGCCAGCATCGACGGCACGAAGTGGGTGGTGGTTACGCCATATTGTGCGAAGAAGCCCTGCATCGCCTGCGGATCGCGGTGCGCGTCCGGCTCGGCCATCACCAGCTTCGCCCCGGCGATAAACGGCCACCAGAACTCCCACACCGACACGTCAAAGCTGCACGGCGTTTTCTGCGCCACCACGTCATGCGCCGCCAGTGGATAATGATCCTGCATCCACTTCAGGCGGTTAACGATGGCGGTATGGCCGACCATCACGCCTTTTGGTCGTCCCGTCGAACCGGAGGTAAAGATGATGTACGCGGTCTGCTCCGGCTTCGCCAGGCGCAGAGGTTCAGCATCGGTGGCCGGTAATAGTGTGTTGTAACTAAAGGTGGCGATCGGCAGATCGTTAAAGCGCGGAAGCTGCTCGTCGGTGGTAATGAGCAGCGACGGCTTCGCGTCCTCCAGCATCATCCGCAGACGATCGTCCGGGTAACCGGTATCCAGCGGCAGCCAGGCGGCGCCAGCTTCAACAATCCCGTGCAGCGCCAGGGTCAGGAACACCGAGCGCGGGAGCGCCACCGCCACGCTGTCGCCCGGCTTCACGCCGCGCGCGCGCAGCAGATTTGCCAGCGCGACCACCTGCTCGCGCATCTGGCGGTAGTTCAGCTCAGTATGGGCATCCGCCAGCGCCGGGGCGTCCGGCGTTTTGCTCGCCTGCTCCGCGACAAGGTCCGCCAGCGTGCTGGACGGCAGCGCCAGCCCGGTATCGTTGATTCGCGCCAGCCGCGCGTATTCCTGCTCTGATACGGTTTCCACGTCGCCACAGCGCAGGTCCGGGTTGGCGGCAAACTGCGTCAGCATTGCGTTCAGCCGCGCCGCGTGCCCCTTCAGCGTCGCCTCGTCGTAACGCTGCCTGTTGGCGAGGATCTCAATGCTTAGTCCGCCCTGCTCGTCCGGGAACAGCGCCAGCTCCAGATCGTTCACCGGGCCGGTCGCCAGCGTGTGGGTAATGGCCTCCACGCCGTCGATATCCAGTTGATAATCGAACACCTTGACGTTCAGCACCGGACCAAACAAGGGTTCGTCCCCTGCTGCCTGCCCGCTGTCGCGCACGATCTGCTCGGCGTCGTAGCGCTGATGGCGGCGCATCTTTTTCAGCTGGTTCGCCAGGCGCAGCGCCAGCGCCGACAGGCTCTCGTGCGGGCGAATATTCACCGCCAGCGGCAGGACGTTGAGCACCGGTCCGGTCGCGGTCAGCGCGGCGGAGCCCATGCGGCGCATAAAGATAAACCCGGCGGCGTAGTCCAGCCGTCCGGTCAGGCGGCCCAGCCACAGCGCCACCAGCGCAAGCGCCAGATCGGTTCGCTGCGTTTGTCCGGCCGCCTGTGCAAGCTGGCTGAACGCACGGCCGTCCATCGCCATTTTCAGGCGCAGGATGTCGGTGGTGGCGGCGCGTCCCGGCAGGGGTGCGGAAGAGAGCGAGACCGGAGAAGGAAGCTGTTGGCGCTGTTCGGCCCAGAAAGCACCGTCGCGCTGATACGCCTCGCTGTCGCGATAGCGCTGATACTCCTCCACCACCTCGGCGAACGGAGTAAACGGGGAGGCGGGCGCAGGTTCACCTTTCTGCCACGCAGCGTAAATGGCGGCGATTTGACGGGTAATGGCCGGGAAACTGAAGCCATCTACCACCAGATGATGATACCGCTGATACCAGTACCAGTGGTTTTCTCCCACCTGAATCAGCTGGTGAAACGCCAGCGGCTGACCGCTGTCGACGCGCAGGTTCTGGTTGAGATCGGCCTCCATCAGCGCCACGGCGGCGTCGTGGGAGTTAACGCGCACAATGGACGGCTCCGGCAGGATCATGGCCTCATCGACCCACTGCCACACCTCGCCGTTATCCTCAGCGAAACGCATCCGCAGGGTGTCGGCCTGCATCATGCCTTCAGCGATGGCTTTTGCCAGCAACGGCGCGTCGATAGCGCCTTTCAGTTCGGTGTAGTGCGCCACGCTCCAGGCGTTTGGCAGGGAGGAAAGCTGCTCTGCCATCCAGATCCCCGGCTGGGCGGCGACAAGAGGGAGACGGTTCATGCGCGCTCCCCCGCAAAATAAGACGGCTCAAGCGTCTGCCACTGTTCCGCCAGCCATTGCTGGCACGCCTCCTGAGATTGCGGTTCGCACACCACGCGCCAGCCCGCGGGCAACTCGCACTCCTGCGGCCACAGGCTGTACTGCCCCTGGTCATTTTGCAAAATGGCGAACTGTCCCTGCGGATTATCGAAAGGATTGCTGAATTCCATACAGACTCCGTTATTGAATAAGCGGCTGCCAGAGGGTCATCAGCCCCTGTGTCAGCCCACCGCGCCAGCAAAGCGCATCGTGTCCGCCGTCAACCTGACGCCAGAAAACCGGTTGCTGAGTGTGTAGTTCGGCGAGGATCGCCTGGTTTGCGCGTAAGATAAGCGGCTCGTTGCGCCCGGCCTCAAGGACGATGCGCAGCCCGCGAGCGGTTTTTTCACCCGCTTTGAGTTGTTCAATGAGCAGCCCGTCCTGCTGCGCGCCGCGGTGCGGCCACCAGTAGGATCCGGACTGGCTGAGGATGCAGCCAAAACGCTGCGGCCAGTTGAGGCCCGCATAGAGGGAAGAGAGCCCGCCGAAGCTTTGGCCCGCCACCACGGTATGGTCGGCGCGGTCGCTGAACGGGGCCATGCTTTTCACCTGCAGGAGGAGTTCGTCCTGCACCGCCAGCCAGAAATCAGGGTTGCACGGCAGCTCGCGGCTGCGGTGTGCGGTGTCAATGACGTCGATTAAGACATAAACCGCAGGCGGCAGTTTGCCTTCATGGGTGAGCGACGCCAGCGCAGGCCAGACGGGCATGCTTTCGGCCCAGAACTGCCCGTCAAGCAGCACCGCCAGCGGGCGCTCGGGGCTTTCATCCCCGGTGGTAAAAATCCACACGCGGCGATGGTTCTTCAGACGCGCGCTGTGCCACTCAATGCAGACAGGCTTTTTATAGGGCGTATCGGGATGATTCCAGCCGGGCTGTACGGGCGCCTCCGGCATCTCCAGCGCCGAGACGGCGTGCCCGCGCCCGCCGCGCCAG
Organism: Enterobacter hormaechei subsp. hoffmannii; assembly: GCF_001729745.1. Taxonomy (GTDB): domain Bacteria; phylum Pseudomonadota; class Gammaproteobacteria; order Enterobacterales; family Enterobacteriaceae; genus Enterobacter; species Enterobacter intestinihominis. Next base: position 1,192,135 of record NZ_CP017186.1, on the reverse strand, counting down.
CTCTGCGCATTCAGCGGATCGGAAACCGCGTGCGGCAGCAGTTTGCGCCAGCCTTCGCGCAGCGCCATGCGGTCCGGCTGCTCGCCTTCAAACACTGCGCTGGCAAAATCATCTTCATTGTCGGAGGGGATAAAACAGTAGCTGCCGCGCCATTCGGGGCTGAACTCGCCCTGCCACTGCCAGACGTCGGTATCCGGGATACGTTCAAGGGACTGCGGACGGGCATTTTGATGGTGATCGGTCACGCCGGTGACGTAGAGCCAGACGCGTTTAATCGTCGACGTTTTCTGCGTTCCCGCCGGGTCCCGCCACCAGAATGTCACGCGATAGTTTTCCTGATGACGTTCCCGTTCCGGCCCGTTTTTCGCCTGCCACCACGCTTCACTTCCGGTTGTTAACGCCGTCACCCTTATAACCCCATGTTTAACAGTCTTTTTTGTTTCAGAGCAAATTTTATTGATAATATTATTGATAACTATTTGCATTTGCAATAGCGTAATGCCCGCGCTGTGGGAAGCGCGCTCATTAAATAACCATAAAAGCGGGACGTACAATGAATAAGAAGATTCACTCTCTGGCCTTGCTGGTCAATTTAGGGATTTATGGTGTCGCGCTGCCCGCCATGGCAGACGACAACACCGCCTCCGCGCAGCACGAAGACACCATGGTGATCACCGCCGCCGAGCAGAATTTGCAGGCGCCGGGCGTGTCGACCATCACCGCCGACGAGATCCGCAAAAACCCGCCCGCGCGCGACGTGGCGGAAATCATCCGCACCATGCCGGGCGTTAACCTGACCGGCAACTCCACCAGCGGCCAGCGCGGGAACAACCGTCAGATTGACATTCGCGGCATGGGCCCGGAAAACACCCTGATCCTGATCGACGGCAAGCCGGTCACCAGCCGCAACTCCATCCGTCTGGGCTGGCGCGGCGAGCGTGACACCCGCGGCGATACCGGCTGGGTACCGCCGGAGATGATCGAGCGCATCGAAGTGATCCGTGGCCCGGCCGCTGCACGCTACGGTAACGGCGCGGCGGGCGGCGTGGTGAACATCATCACCAAAAAATTCGACGACCAGTGGCACGGCTCCTGGAACACCTACCTGAACGCGCCAGAACATAAGGACGAAGGTTCGACTAAACGCACCAACTTCAGCCTGAGCGGCCCGCTGGGCGGCGACTTCAGCTTCCGCATGTTCGGTAACCTGGACAAAACCCAGGCCGATGCGTGGGACATCAACCAGGGTCACCAGTCTGAACGTACCGGTGCCTACGCCAACACCCTGCCCGCAGGCCGTGAAGGTGTGGAAAACAAAGACATCAACGGCGTGGTGCGCTGGGACTTCGCACCGATGCAGTCGCTGGAGTTTGAAGCGGGCTACAGCCGCCAGAACAACCTGTATGCGGGCGATACGCAGAACACCAACAACGACAACGCGCTGGTGAAGAAGAACTACGGTAAAGAGACAAACCGCATTTATCGTCAGAACTTCGCCGTGACCTGGAACGGCGGCTGGGATAACGGCATTACCACCAGCAACTGGGCGCAGTACGAGCACACCCGCAACTCCCGTCTGGGTGAAGGACTGGCGGGCGGTACTGAAGGTCTGTTCAACAGCAATAAATTCACCGACACCGATCTGTCCGACGTGATGCTGCACAGCGAAATCAACCTGCCGATTGATTTCATTGTGAACCAGAACCTGACGCTCGGCACCGAGTGGAACCAGCAGCGCATGAAGGACTCGACCTCCTTCACGCAAACCCAGCAGGGCGGCACCATCCCGGGCATGAGCGAAGACCGTAGCCCCTACACGTCAGCGGAGATCTTCTCCCTGTTCGCCGAAAACAACATGGAGCTGACCGACAGCACCATGCTGACCCCTGCCCTGCGCTTCGACCACCACACTATTGTCGGCAATAACTGGAGCCCGTCCCTGAACCTGTCGCAGGGTCTGGGGGATGACTTCACCCTGAAGATGGGCATCGCGCGCGCCTATAAAGCGCCAAGCCTGTATCAGACCAACCCGAACTACCTGCTGTACAGTAAAGGCCAGGGCTGCTACGCCAGTTCCGACGGCGTGGGCTGCTACATGATGGGTAACGACGATCTGAAAGCGGAAACCAGCATCAACAAAGAGATTGGCCTGGAGTGGAAACGCGACGGCTGGCTGGCGGGCGTGACCTGGTTCCGCAACGACTACCGCAACAAGATTGAAGCGGGCTATGCGCCGATTGGCCAGACGTCCACCGGCAAAGTCACCACCGATATCTACCAGTGGGAAAACGTACCGAAGGCGGTAGTGGAAGGTCTGGAAGGCTCCCTGAACGTGCCGGTCAGCGACACCATCAACTGGACCAACAACATCACCTACATGCTGCAAAGCAAGAACAAGGAGACCGGCGATCGTCTGTCGATCATCCCGGAGTATACGCTGAACTCTACCCTGAGCTGGCAGGTACGTCAGGATGTCTCATTGCAGTCGACCTTCACCTGGTACGGCAAGCAGCAGCCGAAGAAGTACAACTACAAAGGTCAGCCGGTGACCGGGTCTGAGAAAGACGAAGTCAGCCCGTACAGCATCGTTGGCCTGAGCGCGACCTGGGACGTGACCAAAAACGTCAGCCTGACCGGCGGCGTGGACAACGTCTTCGACAAGCGCCAGTGGCGCGCCGGTAACGCCCAGACCACGGGTAATACCACGACGGGTGCGTATATGTACGGTGCGGGTGCGTATACGTATAATGAGCCGGGTCGCACCTGGTACATGAGCGTGAATACGAGGTTCTGATACAGGCAGTGACTTCCCCCTCTCCCTGTGGGCTGAGGGATCCCCAGTAATTTTTTTATGCAGAAGCAATAAAGTTGCTTTCTAAATGACTGAGGGCTGTCAGCGATGCCCTGGTCCGGCTGTAAATCGCTGAGGCGTTTGCCTTCCGGCCGGGGCGAGGCGCAGGGATGCGCCGAGAGGGCGGCTTTACAGGGACGTTGCCTCCCCCCGTACCCGATAAGCCGGAAGGAATAAGCCGAGGGCACCGCGAAGCGGCGATTTACCGCCGGGAGCCCGGGTCGCCAGGGTGGTGGCGACTGAGCCACCCTGGCACGTTCACCGGTCATGTCGTTACAGAGTAGCAAGGAACATAAAGTGAACGGAATGACCACCACCGCCGTATATTCCCCTCACCCTAACCCTCTCCCCGGAGGGGCGAGGGGATTGCTCAGTGCTCGCATTAATTTGTGGGGAACCCTCAGCCCTATGGGAGAGGGCCGGGGTGAGGGCATCAGGCCGCACAATACTGAAGGGAAAACCATGCACACAACCCACAGCACATTTTCTCTCGCCGGCCACACCCTTCACCGCATCACTTTCGACCCCACCACCTTCACCGACGCCGATCTCCTCTGGCTGCCCCATCACGCACAGCTGGCTGACGCCGGACGCAAGCGCAAATCCGACCACCTGGCAGGCCGCATCGCCGCGGCGCATGCGCTAAACGAGCGCGTAATCCCCGGCATCGGACCCAGCGGCGAACCGCTCTGGCCGCAAGGTATTTCCGGCAGCATCACCCACAGCGGCACGCAGGCGATGGCCGTCGTCACGCATCACCCGGCGCTTATCGGCATCGATTGTGAAACGATCCTTTCCGAAAACGAAGCCAGGGAAATCAAAGACGGCATTATTGATACGCAGGAAGAACCTGTGCTTTCCCGCTCGGGATACCCGTTCGCCCTCGCCCTGACGCTGGCGTTCAGCGCCAAAGAGAGCCTGTTCAAGGCCCTCTTTCCGCAGGTGCAGGCCTGGATGGGTTTTGACAGCGCCCGCATTACCCTGCTCGACGACAGGACGCTTACGCTGGCATTGACCCGTCAACTTGCAGGCTTTGAGGAAGGCACTGCCTTCACCCTTCACTGGCAGCAGCACGGCGAACAGGTCATCACCCTGCTGTCACACGCTCCTGCCGACGTGCCTTCACGCTGGTCACCACAAACGTCACGATAAACACCATCGCGAACAGGACCACAATGGTCGGCGCGGGCGCGCTGTCGAGATAAAACGAGGCATACACGCCGCTTACCGACACCAGCGCTGAAACGGCGACCGCCACCAGCAGCGCCATGTGAAAGCGTCGGGTAATCAGCACCGCCACCGCGCCGGGGGCAATCAGCAGCGAAATCGACAGAATTATACCCACCGCTTTCAGCGTCGCCACGATGGTCAGCGAAACCATGCACAGTAAGCCGTAGTGCAGCCAGCGGGTGCGCAGGCCGCTCGCCTGCGCCTGCTGATAGTCAAAGCAGAACAGCAGAAAATCGCGCCACTTCAGGCCAATCACCAGCGCAATCAACCCCGCGACGAGACCGCTTTGCAAAATGTCCATCCCGTTAATGCCCAGCATATCGCCGAACAGAATGTGGTCGAGATGCACCTCAGGTTTGACGGCGATATAGAGGATCAGCCCGGCGCCGAACATGCCGGAAAAGACGATCCCCATAACCGTATCTTGCTTGATTCGGCTGTTATCCTTCAGGTATCCGGTGGCGACCGCGCAGAACAGACCAGCCACGAATGCGCCCAGCGCCAGCGGCAGGCCCATCATCCAGGCCAGCACGACGCCGGGAAACACCGCGTGGCTCATGGCGTCGCCCATCAGCGCCCAGCCTTTCAGCACCAGAAAAACCGACAGCAGCGCGCAGGGCACGGCCACCAGGAGTGAAATCAGCAGCGCGTTGTTCATAAACGCAAACTGGAACGGTTCGAGGATCAGCGTCATCATGGATGTGCCTCCCGCGCCCGACGGCGGCTGGCAAGCAGCCCGTGCTTCGGCGCAAAGACGAACGCCAGCAGGAACAGCAGCGTCTGGGCGACCACGATAATGCCGCCGGTGGCGCCGTCCAGGTAATAGCTGGCCCACGCACCGAGGAAGCTGGTGATGCTGCCAATGGCGACGGCAATCATCAACAGGCGCGGGAAGCGATCGGTCAGCAGCCAGGCGGTCGCACCGGGCGTAACCACCAGACAGATCACCAGAAATGCGCCGACGGTTTGCAGCGCCGCCACGGTAGAGACCGCCAGTAGCGTGAAGAAGAGAATTTTCAGGCGTTCAGGACGCAGACCGATGGCGCGGGCGTGGTTCTCATCAAAAAAGGTCACCATCAGATCTTTCCATTTGAACAGCAGGATAACTATCGACACCACGCCGATAATCGCCAGCTGGACGATATCTTCCGGGGCGATGGCGAGAATATTGCCGAGGACGATGGTCTGAATGTTCACCGAGGTCGGGTTGAGTGAGACCATAAACAGCCCCAGCCCGAAAAACGAGGAGAAGATCAGCCCGATAATGGCGTCCTCCTTCAGGCGGCTGCGCTGGTTGAGAAACAGCATGCTGCCCGCCGCCAGCCCGCCCGATAAAAACGCCCCCAGCGAGAACGGCAGTCCGAGCATGTAAGCGCCCGCTACGCCCGGCACGATGGAGTGCGACAGCGCATCGCCGATCAGCGACCAGCCTTTGAGCATCAGATAGCAGGAGAGAAACGCGCACAGCCCGCCCACCATCGCCGAGACCCACATCGCGTTGAGCATGTACTCGTAGCCGAAGGGTTCGAGAAGCGCGTTCATTTGGCCTCCTGTCGGTGCGTGACGAAGGGGCGTTCGTCGTCGGTAATAATGCGATCTTCCGAGCCGCTGAGCACCACGTGGCGCAGCACGCCGCTGAAGGCGCGCTCAAGATTCTCAGCGGTAAAGGTGATATCCGTCGGGCCGCTCGCCAGCACGGTGCCTTTGACCATCACCGTGTAATCGCAGAATTCCGTGACCGAGCCCAGATTGTGGGTCGAGACCAGCATCGTTTTACCCTCGTCGCGCAGCTCCCGCAGCAGGCTGATGATCCTGGCTTCGGTTTTGACGTCCACGCCGGTAAACGGCTCGTCGAGCAGGATCACCTCGCCCTGCTGGGCAATCGCCCGCGCCAGAAACACGCGCTTCTTTTGGCCGCCGGAGAGCTCGCCAATCTGCCGATGACGCAGCTCAAGCATATCCACGCGCTTCAGGGCGTCGGTTACAATCTGCCTGTCGCGCTCTTTAGGCCGACGCAGAAACCCCATATGCCCGTAGCGGCCCATCATCACCACGTCCTCGACCAGCACCGGAAATGACCAGTCGACCTCTTCCGACTGCGGCACGTAGGCGACCAGGTTCAGGCGCAGCGCCCGGTGAGGCGGAAGCCCGAGAATGGAGATAGTGCCGCTCGCCGCCCGCACAAAGCCCATCACCGCCTTAAACAGCGTGGACTTGCCGGAACCGTTCACCCCCACCAGGGCGGCAATCGATCCGCCCGGCACGCTGAACGACGCGTCGCGCAGCGCCGTGTGGCCGTTGCGGTAGGTCACGGTCACGTCGGTTACAACAATCCCCTTCTGCATGGTTACTCCTTCATCCCGTCGCGGATGCCCTGCACCAGCGTGCGGGTGGTGACGTTCAGCAGATCGATATAGGTCGGCACCGGGCCGTTTTCTGCACTCAGGGAGTCAACGTACAGCACGCCGCCGTAATGGGCGCCGGTTTCCCGCGCCACCTGACGAGCGGGCTTATCCGAGACGGTGCTTTCGCTGAACACCGCCGGAATGTGATGTTTTTTCACCAGATCGATAACCTTGCGCACCTGCTGCGGCGTGCCCTGCTGATCGGCGTTTATCGGCCACAGGTACAGCTCTTTCAGGCCCAAATCCCACGCCAGATAGGAGAACGCCCCTTCGCTGGTCACCATCCAGCGTTTGTCTACCGGGATCGCCGTGACCTGCTTGCGCAGCGGTTCGAGAGTGGCGGTGATCTTCTGCTTGTAGGCGTCGGCGTTACGCTGATAGGTCTGCGCGTTGGCCGGATCGTACTTCACCAGCGCGTCGCGGATGTTATCGACGTAAATCAGGGCGTTGTCCGGCGACATCCACGCGTGCGGGTTGGGCTTGCCGTTATAGGGCCCTTCGCTGATGCCCATCGGGGTGATGCCTTTGGTAACAATCACCTCCGGCACGCCGTTCAGATGCTGATAAAAGCGCTGGAACCACAGCTCCAGATTCATGCCGTTCGCCAGGATCAGCTGCGCCTTCTGCGCGCGTTTGATATCGCCCGGGGTGGGCTGGTATTCGTGAATTTCCGCGCCCGGTTTGGTGATGGAGGTGACCTCTGCGGCATCCCCCGCTACGTTTTTCGCCATATCAGCGATAACGGTAAAAGTGGTGATGACCTGGAACTTTTCAGCCGCCAGCGCGCCGGTTGTGGTCGCGGTCATAAGCAGCGCGCCGAGCAACAGACGCTTCAATCCTTGCCGTGGATGCATCGCAGAAGTCTCCTGAGGTGATTAAATTAAAAGCAAAATTAGCCCGTGCTATAAGGTATAGCACAGGCTATATTTAAATGAAAATAGTTATCATTAAAGTTATGTCAACGGAGGGAGAGCCTGATGGCGCTTCGCTTATCAGGCCTACGGTAAAGCAGTTTTGGAGTTTTGTAGGCCGGGTAAGCGCAGCGCCACCCGGCATAAGGGCGACTCACTGCCCGGCAAGTGCCTTATAAAATGCAGGATTCTCCCGAATCACATTAAGTACCTTCGCCGCCAGCCCGGTTGGGTTGCGACGTTTAGACTCCCAGCTCTTTATCGTATCGACGCTCGTGCCAAGCGCCTTCGCCATTTCGCTTTGCGTGATATTGAGCTGCTCTCTGATGGCGCGCACATCAGCAACTTCATAGCGGGTTACCCGGGAAGCGGCTTTTCTTCCGTTATGGATCTCAACGGCCTCTTCAAGCGAAGATTTTAATTCATTAAAAATACTCATTATCAGCCTCCACCTGCCTGATTAGGGTACATAGTACACCTCAAATTTACGGCACTGGAAGCAGTATTTTTCAGAATGGAAGTCAGCTTTTTAAGTTCTGCTTTCTCTGTCTCTGTCAGGCTGTCCTTTATGCATTTTGGATAGGCCATAATGAAATAGATCACCTCTTGCAGATCCTTTAATTCATCATCCGTAGCAATGCTTTTAATCTGTCGGGTAAAGAGTGATGTTTCGATAAACTCTATCGCATGACTCATCCATAGTTCCTTCCCTAAACGCAGCAAAAGCCCGAATGCTTCAGCATCAGGCTCTTGCTGCATGGTTACTCTTCCTTGAGTAATGCTGCGCCAAATAACTGTATTTATATACAGTATGAAGGTATTTTAAGAATCCGTTTAGACATCCGGGAACATCACGCTATTCCCCGGCGCTTCCCTGTGGAGATGGATAAAGTTCAGGTGCCGTTCATACTGGTCCAGAATATCCGTAATTACCTGCTCCTTGCTGTAATCCATCAAATCATTCCCCTGGCTCCCTTCCAGCAGGAAGGTCTCCAGCCGGTAGTAGGTCGATTTCCCGCTGCGCGCCCGGTAGGTGAACCCTGGCACCGAATACTGCTGCGGCCAGATCTGATAAACAAAGTTCTGCTCGTCGCCCATGTGCACCAGCAGATCCAGGTGCCCCAGGGTTTCGCCCTCTTCAGGTGGCAGGTTTTTCAGCTCCACGTAGGCGCCACGCAGCTTCAGCTCCTGCGCCACCTCTTCCATCGCCGGGAAGCAGACCGTCTCCATCATCTGGCTGGTGTAGCGCGTGCCCGGGTAGTTCATCAGGCGTGACAGGCGTTTCTTCCAGCTCAACCTGTCTTGCGCGCCCATCGGCCGCGGGGCGGTGTCGCGGCTGGCGCTGACGCGGCGGTAGTCTTCCACCTTGAGCGATTTATACAACCCGGCCATCACGAAGAAGATCACGAAGCTGAACGGCAGGCCCATGATCACCGTGGTGTTCTGCAGCGCCGAAATGCCGTTGGTCATCAGCATCCCGAGCGTCAGCAGGCCGATGGCGACGGACCAGAAGATGCGCAGCCAGTTCGGCGCATCGCTGTTGATGTCTTTAAGTTTCGAAGTGAAGTTCCCCAGCACCAGCGCGCCGGAGTCCGCCGAGGTGACGTAGAACAACAGGCCGGTAATGGTTGCTACCGAGGCGCTAAAAGTAAACGCCGGGTACTGCGCCAGCAGGCTGTAGAAGCCGCGCTCCGGGTGCACCATCGCTTCCTGCGCGAAGGTCGCATTGCCGTGGATAATTTCGTGCAGCGCGCTGTTGCCGAAAATCGACAGCCACAGCAGGGTGAAGGTGAACGGGATGATCAGCGTGCCCATCACGAACTGACGGATGGTGCGCCCACGCGAAATTCGCGCCAGGAACAGGCCGACAAACGGCGACCAGGCCACCCACCACGCCCAGAAGAAGAGCGTCCAGTTGTTCATCCACTCCACCGGGCGGTCAAAGGCGAAGCTGTTCAGCGTCATGCCCATAAAGCGGTTCACGTAATCACCTACGTTGAGCACTAAGGCGTTGAGCAGGAACGAGGTGTCGCCCATAAACAGCACGAACAGGATCAGCCCCAGCGCCAGCGCGACGTTCAGCTCGGAGAGCACGCGAATACCTTTATCCACGCCGGAGGTCACCGAGATGGTAGCGATGATCACCGACAGCGCAATTAGCGCCGCCTTCGCCGCCATCGAATCCGGGATGTCAAACAGCACGCTCAGCCCGTAGTTAAGCTGCACTACGCCAATCCCGAGCGTGGTGGCGATGCCGAAGATGGTGCCGATCACCGCCGCGATATCGACGCTGTGGCCAATCGGGCCGTTGATCTTTTTCCCGAAAATCGGGTACAGCGCGGAGCGGATGGTTAGGGGCAAATTATAACGATAGCTAAAGTATCCGAGCGCCATGCCCATCAGGGCATACATTGACCAGCCCGTCAGGCCGTAGTGGAACAGCGTCCAGACCATCGCCTGACGCGCGGCCTCCATCGTCTGCCCTGCCCCTTCCGGCGGCTGCATATATTGCGTGACCGGTTCCGCCACGGAGAAGAACATCAGGTCGATGCCAATGCCCGCGGCAAACAGCATCGCGGCCCAACTCAGCAGGCTGAACTCGGGCTTGGACTGCTCCGGCCCAAGCTTCACCGAACCGAAGCGCGAGCAGGCAATGCAGACGACGAACACGATATAGAGCGTCGCCGCCAGAAGGTAGTACCAGCCGAAGGTCTTCGACACCCAGTTCAGGGTGCGCCCAATCCACTCGGCAGAAAAATCACGAAAGAAGATGGTCGTCAGGGAAAACAACAAAATCAGCCCGGCGGACGTATAAAAAACGACCGGGTTGATTTTGTCTTTTTCTCTGTCTTGTGAAAGGTCTGTCATCCAGTATCCCCACTGTTTTTGTAACTATTAAAATCCAAAATCGCAACAATTAAGACACATTTTATATTGAACGTCCAATCAAAAACCGCTTTAATAGATTACCAACGCTGATGAATGGAGTGGCAAAAATGCCCAAAGTGGGGATGCAGCCGATCCGGCGCAGGCAGCTCATCAATGCCACGCTGGAAGCAATTAATGAAGTGGGAATGCATGACGCAACCATCGCGCAAATCGCCCGTCGGGCGGGCGTGTCCACGGGTATCATCAGCCACTATTTCAAAGATAAAAACGGTCTGCTGGAAGCAACCATGCGCGACATCACCGGTCAGTTACGCGATGCGGTATTAAGCCGTTTACGCGCCCTGCCGGACGGTAGTGCAGAGCAGCGTTTGCAGGCGATTGTCGGCGGCAATTTTGATGAAACCCAGGTCAGCGGCGCGGCGATGAAGGCCTGGCTGGCCTTCTGGGCCAGCAGCATGCATCAGCCGATGCTCTATCGTTTGCAGCAGGTCAGCAGCCGCCGGTTGCTCTCAAATCTGGTGTACGAATTCCGCCGCGAACTGCCGCGTGAACAGGCTGAAGAGGCGGGCTACGGGCTCGCCGCACTGATTGACGGGCTGTGGCTGCGCGCCGCGCTCAGCGGCAAACCGCTGGATAAAACCCTGGCCCAGTCGCTTACCAGCCACTTTATCAGCCAGCATTTACCGACCGATTAACCGAGGAGAATTTATGTCCCGAATGGCAGAACAGCAGCTTTATATCAATGGTGGTTACACATCGGCCACCAGCGGTCGCACCTTCGAGACCATCAACCCGGCGAACGGTGAAGTTCTGGTAACCGTGCAGGCCGCCGGGCGCGAAGACGTGGACCGCGCCGTAGAGAGCGCAAAGCGCGGGCAAAAAATCTGGGCGGCGATGACCGCCATGGAGCGCTCGCGCATCCTGCGTCGCGCCGTCGATATCCTGCGCGAGCGCAACGACGAGCTGGCAAAGCTGGAAACCCTCGACACCGGTAAAGCGTTTTCTGAAACCTCGACCGTCGACATCGTCACCGGCGCGGACGTGCTGGAGTACTACGCGGGACTGATCCCGGCACTGGAAGGCAGCCAGATCCCGCTGCGCGAGACCTCCTTCGTCTACACCCGCCGCGAGCCGCTGGGCGTGGTAGCGGGCATCGGCGCGTGGAACTATCCGATCCAGATCGCCCTGTGGAAATCCGCCCCGGCGCTGGCGGCGGGCAACGCGATGATCTTCAAGCCGAGCGAAGTAACGCCGCTTACCGCCCTGAAACTGGCGGAAATCTACACCGAAGCGGGCGTGCCGGACGGCGTGTTTAACGTTCTGCCGGGTGTGGGCGCGGAAACCGGCCAGTACCTGACCGAGCATCCGGGCATCGCCAAAGTCTCCTTTACCGGCGGCGTCGCCAGCGGCAAAAAGGTGATGGCGAACTCGGCGGCCTCGTCCCTGAAAGAGGTGACGATGGAGCTGGGCGGTAAATCCCCGCTGATAGTGTTTGACGATGCGGATCTGGATCTCGCGGCAGATATCGCCATGATGGCCAACTTCTTCAGCTCCGGTCAGGTGTGCACCAACGGCACCCGCGTGTTCGTGCCCGCGAAGTTCAAAGCCGCGTTTGAGCAAAAAATCGTTGAGCGCGTGGGCCGCATCCGCGCGGGCGACCTGTTCGATGAAAACACTAACTTCGGCCCGATGGTCAGCTTCCCGCACCGCGACAGCGTGATGCGCTACATCGCCAAAGGCAAAGAGGAAGGTGCGCGCGTGCTGTGCGGCGGTGACGTGCTGAAGGGTGACGGCTTTGATAACGGCGCGTGGGTTGCCCCGACCGTGTTCACCGACTGCACCGACGAAATGACCATCGTGCGCGAAGAGATCTTCGGCCCGGTGATGTCCATTCTTTCCTATGACACTGACGAAGAGGCCATTCGTCGCGCCAATGACACCGACTACGGTCTGGCGGCGGGCATTGTCACCGCCGATCTGAACCGCGCCCACGGCGCTATTCATCAGCTCGAAGCGGGCATCTGCTGGATCAACACCTGGGGCGAATCCGCCGCGGAGATGCCGGTGGGCGGCTACAAACACTCCGGCATTGGCCGCGAGAACGGCGTCATGACGCTTCAGAGTTACACCCAGGTGAAGTCCATCCAGGTTGAGATGGGTAAATTCCAGTCCATATTTTAACCGGGAGGTTTATTTGCAATTTGACTACATCATTATCGGGGCCGGCTCTGCCGGCAACGTTCTGGCAACACGACTGACTGAAGATCCGAACACCACCGTCCTGCTGCTTGAGGCGGGCGGGCCGGACTACCGCTTTGACTTCCGCACCCAGATGCCTGCCGCGCTGGCCTTCCCGTTGCAGGGCAAGCGCTACAACTGGGCGTATGAAACCGAGCCAGAGCCTTTCATGAACAACCGCCGCATGGAGTGCGGACGCGGAAAAGGGCTGGGCGGCTCGTCGCTGATCAACGGCATGTGCTACGTGCGCGGCAACGCAATGGATCTGGACAACTGGGCGAAAGAACCGGGTCTGGAGCACTGGAGCTATCTCAACTGCCTGCCCTACTACCGCAAGGCAGAGACCCGCGACGTGGGGCCGAACGACTACCACGGCGGCGACGGTCCGGTGAGCGTCACCACCTCTAAGCCGGGCGTGAACCCGCTGTTTGAAGCGATGGTGGAGGCAGGCGTGCAGGCGGGCTACCCGCGCACCGACGATCTCAACGGCTATCAGCAAGAAGGCTTTGGCCCGATGGATCGCACGGTCACGCCGCAGGGCCGACGCGCCAGCACCGCGCGCGGCTATCTGGATCAGGCCAAACCGCGCCCGAATCTGACCATCCGCACCCACGCCATGACCGATCACATTATCTTTGACGGCAAGCGCGCGGTGGGCGTCGAGTGGCTGGAAGGCGAAAGCACCATTCCGTCAAAAGCGACAGCGAAGAAAGAGGTACTGCTGTGCGCGGGCGCTATTGCGTCTCCGCAGATCCTCCAGCGCTCCGGCGTGGGCAACGCTGAACTGCTGAAGCAGTTTGATATCCCGCTGGTACATGATTTACCCGGCGTGGGGGAAAACTTGCAGGATCACCTGGAGATGTACCTTCAGTATGAATGCAAAGAGCCCGTTTCCCTCTACCCTGCCCTGCAGTGGTGGAACCAGCCGAAGATTGGCGCGGAGTGGCTGTTTGGCGGCACAGGCGTGGGCGCGAGCAACCACTTCGAAGCGGGCGGGTTTATCCGCAGCCGCGAGGAGTTCGAGTGGCCGAATATTCAGTATCACTTCCTGCCGGTAGCGATTAACTACAACGGCTCGAACGCGGTGAAAGAACACGGCTTCCAGTGCCACGTCGGCTCCATGCGCTCGCCGAGCCGCGGGCACGTACGGATTAAGTCCCGCGACCCGCATCAGCATCCGGCGATCCTGTTCAACTATATGTCCCACGAGCAGGACTGGCAGGAGTTCCGCGACGCGATCCGCATCACCCGTGAGATCATGCACCAGCCGGCGCTGGACAAATACCGTGGGCGCGAAATCAGCCCGGGCGTCGAATGCCAGACCGACGAACAGCTGGACGAGTTTGTGCGTAACCATGCCGAAACCGCGTTCCATCCGTGCGGCACCTGCAAAATGGGCTATGACGAGATGGCGGTGGTTGACGGTGAAGGCCGCGTTCACGGGCTGGAAGGGTTACGCGTGGTAGATGCGTCGATTATGCCGCAAATTATCACTGGCAACCTGAACGCCACCACCATCATGATTGGTGAGAAGATTGCCGACGCCATTCGCGGGCGCGAGCCGCTGGCGAAGAGCACGGCGGCGTATTATGTGGCGGATGGGGCGCCGGTTCGCCGCTGAGTGCGAACTTCTCCTCTCACCCCGGCCCTCTCCCTTTGGGCTGAGGGTTCCCCACAAATTAATGCGAGCACTGAGCAATCCCCTCGCCCCTCCGGGGAGAGGGTTAGGGTGAGGGAAAATTATTTTCGAAATTCCTCTAACCGCCTGACCTGCCGCCCTTCAGCGTCAAAATTCTCCGCCGCCAGCCAGGCGCGCAACTCCGCGTCCCTTTCCGGCCACTCGCCGTCAATAATCGAAAGCATATCGCTGTCGCGGTTGCGTCCTTTGCGCACCAGCTTCTGGCGCAGGCGCCCTTCCCAGACAAACCCCAGCCGCTCCGCCGCGTTGCGTGAGGCGGTGTTCATCGAATCGCATTTCCACTCCAGCCGACGATATTTATGCTCAAAGGCATTTTTCAGCAGTAGCCACACCGCTTCGGTGCCAATGCGGGTGCCTTTCATCTTGCGCGACCAGGTGACGTGGCCAATTTCCACCGATCCCAGAAAGCGTTCAATCGCCATATAGCTCACCAGCCCTACCGCCTTTTCGGTGCGCAGATCGATAACGGCAAAGGGCACCAGGTCGTCATCCAGCACCTTTCCGAGCACCCAGTGCGCAGTAGCCTCAACGCTCACAGGCTGGGTGCTGGCAAGCCACGTCCAGTCGCTGTCATCGCCCAGTGCGTAAGCTTCAAACAGATCCGCCGCGTGGCGTTCTGCGTCCAACGGTTCCAGACGACAATACTGGCCGGTTAGCGGCGTGCGAGTTAGCGCTCGAGCACATTTCCAGTCGGGGACGATATCGTTAACGGTTTGACCATGTTGATTGATTTCGGGCACGGCGGTGACTCCCTGCAAGGTAAGGAGTTTGTTATAGCAGGTTAAAAAGCGGTCGAAAAGGAAGAACGTGCAGGCCGGGTAACGCGTAGCCGCCACCCGGCATAAAATTACTTCAGCAGCTTAACCGTCGCGTCGATGTCGATTTCATCTTCGGTGAAGATCATCGTCGTGTTCTGGAAGGTGGTGATCGCCAGCTTCTTCACCGTGCGCATCTCGCCCGGCTTTTTCTCACTTTTCGGCTTGATGCTGTTCATCAGTAGCCCCACCGACAGCACCGCGTTCTCTTTGTCGATTTTGGTCTCAACGGGCTCTTCTTCGCTGAACACCACGAAGGATTTGATCGAGGTGAGCTTCACGCGCTCGCCCGCGATATAAAGATGCTTGCTCTCCGGGATCACCTTCACCGCATACGCGGAAAGGCCTTTGGTGTTTGTGGTGGGTTCGAAGGTCACCGCCGCATCTTTCTTAATCAGATCAGGGTTGGCGACCTTAATCACGTGAAAATAGCGGTTGTCGCCGTTTTCATCTTTGATAAATCCGAAGCCTTTATCTTTAAACCACGTTGTGATTGTACCGTTCATCGCTGTTACCGCCTGTCAGATCTTAAGACTAAAGTTTTGCAGCGCGCAGTGTAATGCACAATGGCTGAGGAGACAAAAAAAAGCCCCTGCACGGGAGCAGGGGGAAGTTCATGTCAGAGCTTATTAGAATTTAGTTGAACACCATCCCACCATCAATCAGCAGCGACTGACCGGTCATGTAGTCGGAGTCTGGTCCGGCGAGGTAAGAGACGCAGGCGGCCACATCTTCCGGTTCGGACAAACGGCCAAGCGTGATGCGTTTGGCAAAGGTTTCCGTTCCGTAGCCGAGCGGTTTACCCGCCGCCTCGGAGACCTGACGGTCGATTTCCGCCCACATCGGCGTTTTGACGATGCCCGGGCAATAGGCGTTAACGGTGATCCCCAGCGGCGCGAGATCCCGCGCGGCGGTCTGGGTTAAACCGCGCACCGCGAACTTGCTGGAGCTGTACACCGCCAGTTCCGGGTTGCCGGTATGGCCCGCCTGGGAGCAGGCGTTGATGATTTTACCGCCGTGCCCCTCTTTGCGGAACGCGTCAATCGCGGCCTGAATGCCCCAGATCACCCCTTTCACGTTGATGTTGTAGACCTTGTCGACAATTTCCGGCGTGATGGATTCGATTGGCGTGGACGGCGCCACCCCGGCGTTATTGACGATGACGTTGAAGCCGCCCAGCGCAGTGCGGGCTTTTTCCACCGCCGCAAACACCTGGTCGCGGTCAGAGACGTCCACCTTCACGGCGACGGCTTTCCCGCCGTTGCGGGTGATCTCATCCGCGACCGCTTTCGCCGTCTCTTCGTTGTAATCCGCAATAGCGACGGCAAAGCCGTCCTTCACCAGGCGAAGCGCGATCGCTTTGCCAATCCCCTGGCCGGAGCCGGTTACGAGAGCCACTTTTTGCATTTCTCTGTCCTTATATTGATTCACAAAATCTGGCTGAGATGGAGCTGGCCCATCAGCAGCGGGTTATCGCTGTAGTCGACGGGAATGGCCACCACGGCCGGGCCATCGACATCCATTGCGGCACGCAGCGTCGGTTCGAGCGCGTCGGCGCTCTCGACGGCAAAGCCTTTCGCACCGAAGGCGTCGGCATAGGCTTTAAAATCGACCGGGCCAAACTCCACGCCGGAGAGACGCTGGTATTTTTTCTCTTCCTGGATCGCCACCATGTTGTAGGCGTTATCCACCCAGATGATGTGCAGCACGTTGGCATTGAGGCGCACAGCGGTTTCCAGCTCCATGCTCGACTGCAAAAATCCGCCGTCCCCGGAGACCGACACCACCTTGCGCCCCGGGTTGACCAGCCACGCGCCAATCGCCCACGGCAGCGCCACGCCCATGGTCTGCTGACCGTTGGAGATCATCACCTGACGCGCGCGGAAGCTGTAGAGGTAGCGGGCGATCCAGATGTGGAAGCTGCCCATATCGACGGTGAGCGTTACGTCGTTATTCACGATGTCCTGCATGGCGCGCACGATGCGCAGCGGATGCAGGGCAAACTGGTTTAGCGATGCGCCGCGACGGTCGAGGAGGTCACGCTGATGCTGGCGATCGACAAGAATTTCCGAGGCGCGCTGGCTGAGTTCAAGTTTGTGCTCGATTCGGCTGGCAAGCAGATTCAGCGTGGCGGCAATATCCCCGACCAGTTCCAGATCGGGAACATACTTGCGCTCCTCATAGGCGGGCAGCACGTCAATGTGCACCAGCGTGGCATCGCCGCTGTTCCACATGGACGGCTCGTATTCCACCGGGCTGTAGCCGATGCAGATAATCAGATCCGCCAGATGCAGCAACCGATCTCCGGCCTGGTTGTTGAACAGGCCGACGCGCCCGGCGAAGCGGGTGAAGTGTTCCTGATTCACCGCCCCGGCGGCCTGATAAGTGCTGGTGACCGGAATGCGGCTTTTCTCCAGCAGCGTGCGCAGCGCGGCGCTGTTGGCGGGCTGGCTGGCCATCAGGCCGAGTAAAATGACCGGGTTTTTGGCGTTCTCGATAAGCTTCGCCACGTCGTTAATGGCGGACTCCGGTGCCGGGCCCATCAGCGCCGGGCCGCTGGCGGGTAAAATCGCCCCCGTGGTGGGCTGGTCGACAATATCCTGCGGCAGGCTGACAAACGCCCCGCCCGGCCTGCCCTGCTCGGCAGCGCGAAACGCGTTCGACACCACCTCGGCAATCGCGTCCGGGGAGTTCACTTCTACGGCGTATTTGGTCACCGGGCTGAACATGGCGACAGTGTCCATGCTCTGGTGCACCAGCTTGGCTTTATCCGCCCGCTTCACCGCCCCGCCCAGCGCGACGACCGGGTCGCCTTCGCTGTTGGCGGTGGCGATGCCGGTGATCAGATTGGAGCAGCCCGGCCCGGAGGTGACCAGCGCGACTCCGGCCTTGCCGGTTAACCGCCCTACCGCTGCCGCCATAAACGCCGCGTTCGCCTCGTGACGCACCGGGATAATCTCGATGGAGGAATCCAGCAGAGAGTCAAAGACCTTGTCGATCTTCGCGCCCGGGATCCCGAACACCTGCTTCACGCCCTGCGCTTCCAGCTGGCCGACAACCATATCGGCGCCGTGCGCCCACTGACGTGACTGTTTCTCACTGTTCACGGTAGTTCTCCTGTTAGTTTTCGACGGCGCGGATAGCCGCATCAAGGTTGCTGGGGTGCAGGTTGGCCTGTAAAAACGCGCTGTCGGCGGGCAGGTCAATCATCAGCTTGTGGATTTCGCCGAAGGTGAGCACGCCGCTCTCCAGCTGATAGTCGAGCAGATGTCCCCCGCCCTGACGGTCGTCGGTGATAAAGTGCTCGTGATAGCCCGCCACGTTGATGCCCTGCATATGCTGCGGGGTGCGGAACCCGACCAGCACGCCCTCGCGCTGGTTAAAGCGGAACACCGGCTGGTCGTCCAGCACGTCGGTCATCGCCCGGTACGGCGGCGTCTGGCGCGGAACGGTGCGGGTATGCGCATGGCGGAAGTTGCCATCGATGCGCAGCGCGCAGAACAGGTTATCGGAGGGGATCTGCTGGTCGATCACGTCGTGGATCTGCTGACGGCTGACCGGACCGTTAAAGGTTTTGCGGTACTGCGGCTGGAACCAGGTCATCACCGCGAACGGCGTTTTTTGCTCCGGCTTCGCGGCGCGGGCGCTGCCGTCGGCGCGCAGCTGGTACACCTGGCTGCTGAAGGCAATCATTTCACCGTCCAGCTCGTTAAAGGTGCCGAGACCAAAATCACCGTGTGCCAGCAGGTCGGCGATCGTCGTCTCCCCTTCGTAGACGCCGCTTAGCAGGGCGCTCATTAGCGATGTCTGATAGATCACGCTGTCAGGATGCTGAGCCGAAAACCCACGCAGGGTCTCGCATAAACTCGCCTCACAGTCGCATGCAGATGAATGCATCATCATGCCCGTCCTCTTCAACTTTATTTATAAAGGTTAAATAAATGTTGACCCGATTCAGCAGAGAGTTCCAATATAGAATCCATGCTGGTTTGAGACGTTTTTGATATGGAACTTCGTTATCTGCGCTATTTTGTCGCGGTAGCACGCGAGCGACACTTCACCAGGGCGGCCAAAGCGCTGGGTATTTCACAGCCTCCTCTGAGTCAGCAGATCAAACGGCTCGAAGAGGAAGTGGGCACGCCGCTGTTCAGGCGCCTGACGCGGGGCGTGGAGCTGACCGAGGCGGGAGAAGCCTTCTATGAGGACGCCTGTAAGATCCTGGCGCTGAGCGACGCCGCGCTGGAGAAAGCCCGGGGCATCGCGCGCGGCCTGAACGGCAGCCTTTCGATTGGCATCACCAGCTCCGACGCCTTTCATCCCAAAATTTTCGCGCTGATTCGTCAGTTTCAGGTGCAGAACATGGCGGTGCAGGTTCACCAGGTGGAAGCCAATATGTCTTCGCTGACGACAATGCTGGCGGAGGGTGAACTGGATATCGCCTTCGTGCGCCTGCCGTGCGAGAGCAGCAAGGTGTTCGAGTTGAAAATCCTCGACCGGGAGCCGATGGTGGTGGCGTTGCATCGCGATCATCCTCTGGCTGCGTGCGATTCGCTGGCGTTAGAGCAGCTTCGGGATACACCGGTGGTGCTGTTCCCCCAGGAGGTCGCGCCGGGACTGTATGACCGCGTTTACGGCAGCTGCGAGCGGGCCGGAGTCGATATGCAACACACGCTGCAATCTTCACAACTTTCCTCTTCTCTGAGCATGGTCTCCGCTGGCGGCGGGTTCGCGCTGGTGCCGAAATCGATGGCCGCTATTTCTCCGCCGAATGTCACCTACCACGCGCTGAGCTCACCGGAGCTTTATACCGATATCGCGCTCTGCTGGCGGCGCTTTGAACGCTCACGGACGGTGAAACGGTTTCTGGCGATGATGAGCGAGGGGGAACGGGAGCAGGGATGAACCTTTTCAGAAACTGCGGACTGTATTGATGCCCAATTTATTGCGAAGCAGTTT
This sequence comes from Enterobacter hormaechei subsp. hoffmannii, assembly GCF_001729745.1. Classification (GTDB taxonomy): domain Bacteria; phylum Pseudomonadota; class Gammaproteobacteria; order Enterobacterales; family Enterobacteriaceae; genus Enterobacter; species Enterobacter intestinihominis. Next base: position 1,172,141 of record NZ_CP017186.1, on the reverse strand, counting down.
TTGAGGCTGAATTTGAAAAGAGTATGGGCAGGCTGCCATATAAAACTCAGTACCATTACCCTTTAAAAATAAAAAACCCGCACAGGTGCGGGTTAATTTTTTATCAGTACAGCTTAACTGCTCGGACTATTGTCTTCATCGCTATCGTACGCCGCACTGATATTTAGCGCGGGTTACAGTGGAGAAACGTTTCCAGCTGCTGGACCTTTTGCGCCATTCTCAATGGTAAAGGAAACTTTCTGACCTTCATCAAGCGTTTTGAAGTTGTCGCTCTGAATTGCAGAGAAATGTACGAATACATCTTTGCTGCCGTCGTCAGGGGTGATAAAGCCAAAACCTTTATCTGCGTTGAACCATTTTACTAAACCAGTCATTTTATTAGACATAGATAAATCCTTAATTTATGAGCCACTTAAGCGCGGCGATGATGGCCTGTATTTCGAGAGTTACTTATTTGGCACTTAGGAGGAGGCTCACGAAGAAGGAGTATCTACTGATAACACCTGAACTGAGGACTGCTTTACTAAAACTGCTTTCATAAGGTCTGTATTCCAAACCGATGACGCTATTAAGACACAGCGAAATTTATTGCGCAATGATTATTATTATTTATTTTAACCATTTAAACGCCCGGATGGCTGGTCGCGGTGCCAGACATCGTTCTGGCTTGAGGTCTACCATGTACTACAAAATGTCTACGCTTTCACTGTGCCGGGAGTTTGGGGTGTTTTGTTCACAGGCGGGAAAATCCTCCCGCGCGACGCAGACATCATTAGAAGGGATGCTCAAAATGAAAAGGTCTGCGTAAGACGTAACCACAGTGCAAACTGTGCCCGGCGGAGCTGCGCTTGCGCGGGCCTACGGGTCGTATCGCGGTGGTTTTGGAGGCCGGGTCGGGCGTAGCCGCCACGCGGCAATCCCCTTCTGGAAGCCGCCTCGCAAACCTGCAAGCAACCTTATGTAATTCAGGGTTATCCCTTTTCATCCCTTCTTCACGCTCGTAAAGTGCCTGCGTTGCGGCACATCCGTAACCGGGCGTAGGAACCCGTTAGCATAACATGACACTTTTCTGCACAACGAGGATGCTAAATGGCTACTACACCTAACTTTTCTTATGCGCTCTCTGAAGAAAGCGCTGTTCATCAGCTCATCAACGCTTCAATTTCCGATTTTGCGAATCTTTTCGAGCTGGCTGATACCTGCGCCGCGTATGTCAGCGTGCTGGTGGAAACTGACGACACAGTGACGTTTACCACGCTCTGCAAGCGATTGCTGGCCGCGCTGAAGCGGCTGCGTGAGTGCTGTGACTCAGAGCTTCCGTCGTATCTGGTTGAGCAATTGATTGCAGGTGAAAAGATTACTTCCTGCGTGCCGGACTGCTGGCAGGAAACGGTGTTGCAGGTGGATTATGCCGTGGCATTAACGCTGGCGGTGATGGGCGGGACACTGCCTGCGAGCGTGGCGAAAGAACTCACCGGGCTACTGCATGATATGGTCTGGTTGCTGGCAGAGTTTGTGAAGGAGCCGTATATAACGACGCACTGAGGCGGGTGATGGGAGGCCGGAGTTCTGCTGGGTAAGAAGCGGATCCCCGGCCATACGCAAAATTTAATGTTGTTTTTGAATGTCTGGTAAGAGCGAAGAGCGGACAAAGTAGCAGAGGGAAAGCATCAATGTTAATGTCCGGAAAGTTCATGTTAAAACTCTGTATGACATTTTTCATCGACGATTAAAAAGGGCTCTTAATGGCTACTGTTGAGGTATTAAAAGTAAAGTATCCAGGCGCAGATGCCTGGCAAATGGGAGACAGCCCGGAACTGGCCAGCGAGCTTGCGGACCTGATTAAAAAAGGGATTAAAACGGCCTCCTGCGGATCCTTTGCCTCTTACCAGCAAGAAAAGTCTGCCCCGAGGATTGGAAACTATAACATTATCCTTGATGGCCTGAATGCCCCGGTCTGCGTGACCCGGCTGGTTTCAATGCGACTGGTGCGTTTTTGTGATGTGACTGAGGAGTTTGCCCGCAAAGAAGGTGAAGGCGATTTAAGCCTTCAATACTGGCGAAATGAGCATCAGCGATTTTTTACCCGCGAAGGTCATTTTTCTAAAGATATGGAGTTGATCGCAGAAGAATTTGAAGTGGTTGAAGTGCTGTAAGACGAGAGAGTCCGGCTGGCGTCTGCTGCTATTAATAACAATGTCCGCTCCTGGCACAAAGTGGACATTTCTTTCACAGTCACCTCTTACAGTGTTCACACTCATTAAATGATCGCCTTTATCACGAGCAAATGAAAACTGCAATCCATGACAATTCCCACATTCTCAACCCGCCGACCACCACCTTAAATGTTTCCAATCTGGAAACAAGGGGCAAAAATGCCCGCAGTCTCAAGAGCGCTTTCGACGCGGCCACCAGACATTTTCCTATTCAAGAACTCGCTCTGGAAGATCTTTACTGGGTACTAAAAGGAGACCACTACCCATCACCAGACGACATGCGAAAGCGCTTCCCCAGCCGGGAGAGGATGAAATACCGGGAAAAATGGTGGGTCATTGACGTAGGTGGCGGGTATTTAAGAGTAATGTTATTTACTGATTTTGAGCGCGGAAAGCTCTTCATCAAACACACCAGCACTCACGCAGAGTATGACAAGCTCACGTACCTCTACCGGAGAACGAAAGAATGAACTTTGCAGCAGCCATCAAAGCGGCAAACGATCTAACAAGGGAGCTCCCTTTCCTGGGCTCAAGCCCGTCGCGACAAGATTATGAGGATGCTATGGGGTTGGTGGAGTATCTAATTGAGCATGACCCCGATAGTCCGCTGGTAGAGATGCTCACCGCTAAAATCGATAAATACGAAAACGAGTCTCCGGAGTTTGCAGAATTTAACGCGCGTGTTGCCAGCATTCCGTCAGGCGTTGCGTTATTGCGAACGCTGATGGATCAGTACCATCTCACTCAGAGCGATTTCGAAAACGAAATAGGTAAGAAGTCTCTGGTGAGTCGGATCCTCAACGGACAGCGCACGTTAACGCTGGATCATATGCGCGCGCTGGCGAAGCGTTTTGGCGTGCAGGTAAGTGCATTTGTGGGGAATTGATGAGGATAGAATTCTATTAGGTATTAAGTAAAAAGCGACACAGCTATTCTGTTCGCCGTTGAACGTTGGCTCAACAATTGTGCCATCTGCTCGAAATGGATCAGCATCACCATACAGTACGGCAAACAGGCTAGCCATGTCGCGTCTAAAACCTTACGGTAATTGTAGAGGCACATCATCATCGCAAGACTCTCGCCCCCTAGGTTTCTTTGTATCAAAACAAAAGCATTACCTAAACGTTCTGGGATGATGAACCTCCCATTTCAATCATTTTTTATCTAAACATGAGAAACCGAAGTCAATATATCCCTCTGCACTGATCACTAGACACCATTTATTTTCCCTATCAAAAAAATAATGATGCTGAGGAATATTTTCTATAGCCACATCAAAAAATAAAAAGAACTGCGCGGGATTCAATCTGACAGAAAAATCAAGAGACGAATCATTTATATAGTAAATCTCATCACTATTTGAAATCACGTCATGAACATCAGTTTCATGAATGAATTTCTTTATATCTACCAACCAATCCTTATAGTCTCCATGTAGTTCTAAAGACCTATGAGCACTGGTCTTTGACCAGTCAATTTTTGAACCAGCCCAACTATAACTATCGGATAACTCATCCGCAATGTGTTCCCAGTCATCCACAATTTCTGGTTGTTCAGGAAGCAAAGATATTTCCTTCCTGATTTCATCATCGAGCGTCATTAATAGCCTCTCCATGGTTTTGATGGTAAATTAAATAAATGTTGAATTTTTGTTACAACGGATTCAGGTGCATCAAACATGAAGTGCTCCCCTTTATCTTTACCGCTAAACACATTGATATGAGCTCCGCTTCGCTCATCATACTCAACTCTAGAACCTGTTTTTCCGTCAATTGTTGTCATCCCGACAGGTTGACCTTTAGTCGAACCAAATTTGCCTGTGTTAACTTTTTCGGCTTTAAAACCTCGCTCTTCTAACCATTTAAGAGCCTTATTTCTGGCCTGTTTATATGAGTCTTTGGATGAACAGGTAGACAATCCCAGCGGATAAATCCACCCCAACGGATTCGGCGCATATTGATAAAGGTTCCACCCGCCATTCAGCCCAATCAGATCCTGCACAATAAACCGCCCGACCTGCGGGTCGTAGTAGCAGAACAGGTTATAGTGCAGTCCCGTTTCACCGTCAGCGTACTGCCCGGCATAGCGAAGCGGCTGATGCGCCATTGCCGTGCGGTTCACAAGCCTTGAGAACCCTTCGCTCTGATGGCGTACCTCGCCAAAGCTGCCGTACTGGCCGCTCCAGCGCACCTTGCCGCATTCGCCGGTTATCATGAAATCGATTGACAGCACGAGGTTGAAAAGAGCTGTAGATACAGCGTGATTTTAAGATGAATATTGACCTTATCTGGGATCGGTATATTCATCCTTTGGTTAAGCGTGTATTCACTATGTCATTCACATAATGTTCAATCGACATATTGTGCTCCCGATTAATCTGAGAAATCAATGCGCTAAGATGCTCTTGCGATTCGTGAAGGGTAGTGGCAATAAGATTATCAAAATCGTTCTGAGTAAATCGTTTATGTCCTTTCAACGTCGAGTGCTGAAGCAGAGTGTGCGCGATCACTTCCAGGACGGCCCGCCGGTAATGATCGGACAGCAGGACGTCAAGATCGGTCTGACGAATATCAAACTCATAATAAAAGCTGAAAAATCCCGATTCAACAGGTAATGAATATATAAGCCTGTCATTTAACTTATTAACATAAGGTTCGTAACCGTCTCCCATCAATCGTTGCATTTATCCTTTCCTTCTTTCGTCATCAATCTGAAGCTATGTAATAAAATTCACCAAGCATGTAAATGCTATACCATTCCAAATTGGGCTATTGCACGCATTGCCATTTGACATGCTATTCTTCAGCATTAACATTAAATTACACGTACGCTGAAGCTTACGGTTTTAATCTTGGTTTTCATATCATAACAATATCAATCATTACTAATAAATATAAACAAATCAAACACAAACCCAGTTATTAAATTTACAAGCATTAAATTAATGACTGACATTAAATAGTTTAATTGGGTACTTTTCTTAAGATTTCGTTAACAACAAAATCCCTTTTATGAATTTTATACACTACCTCATTGCTTTCAAAGAAACAATTCCTCTAAAAATTCTGAGAACGCACCAGAAACCAATTCAACTTCTTTATCATCCATCAAAAAAACAAACACTTTCCCTAGTGAATCATCAGATTTGAGAGATAGCAGAAAAGAATTCCCCCCGTCATCATATGCAAAAGGAACCATATTCCTCAATTTGCCAAACGACTCAACAAGGTCACGGTAGAGTTGTTCTATAGGCAGGTCACCATATTTTATAGGGTTAAACCCGCCAAGCATAAACGGATTACCAACTTCATTTTTATGAGGATATCCGCCATTATTTTTCAGATAAAAATCAAGAAATGAAGCGGGAAGATGATTATCAAAACTCGTATTGAAAGCATTTATCTCGTATACAGTTAGTTTATTTTCTGAACCAGTAAGACACATAGTAATTTCACCCTAACGCATCTACAGGCGCGTATTTTTGTAAAGGTTCCGCACGTATTAAATTATACAAAGGACTGAGTTCGAAAGTTGGTTTAATGCCCACCTCAAACCACAACAATTGAAGAAACTATTTCTTTCACCATTTCTGATATTGTTCGAAAAAGACACCCAGCGCAGAAATATATAAATTATCACCAGACACCGCCATCAGATATCCTTCCAAAATGCAGTATCGCTCGCCCCTGTTAACTTAATAATTTCCGATATAGAACATGTTTTTAAAACATGCGAACCAACACCTCTGATAAATAGCTCAAAAGTATCAGCTATCGATTCCCATCCATCCATCGTTTGTTCACTTGTAATAGCATAAACTTTGCCATCGTGAGTATTAAGCAAGATAGTATAAGGGTCTGATATTGCAACACATATCACACCATCTGGTCTATGCTTGCCAATCCACCAATGGTTAAATTCATCATTGTTAATACTGACTATTTTCTCCAAATAATCACCACCATGGCCGAAAGATATATTCCCCAAAGAGAAGTTATCAATATCATAATTATTGACAAACTCAATAAAATCCTTTGAGAAATTTACACGAAGTTTTTCCTCAGAAAGTTTGATATTGTTTACAGGCGAAATTCTTTTTTTCAAAATCAAATCATCCATCTCTCCATTAAAAGGAGAGAACTTCTCATGTAATTTAACTTCAATTTAATTTATTGTTAATAACAGAATTATTACTCTCAATTCGTATGTCAAACATCACCATTGCCAACATGAGTACGTCCAGGTGCGAGTATAGCATATATTCCAAAATCGACATGTTAACGTATTATTGCAACTTCTTTATAATTCACATGCTCAGGAAATACGTTAATCTAGGTTTCATCTATTTTCGGTAACTGTTCTACTTCTTTTATTCTATATAACTCGCTTTAACTTAAGGAACCCGATGCATATCAGATTATTGACTCCAAAATTCCTGACGTTTTCTTATATAACAATTTGAAGTACGTGTTCCTGATATTAACGTTCTGGTATCTATTTAGAATGCATGATGAGGTCCTCCGGTGTAATGAGGATCAACCCGCGTCTGGTATGGATTGTTACCTCTGACTTCAAATCCCCTACATAACCCAATCGGATCCTGTACAGTAAATCGCACAATCTGCGGGTCGTAGTAGAGGATGGATTATTAATTTTATGTTTGTGGTTCAAGAAAGGATTATATCATATCAAAACCGGGCGAATTTCTCACCCGGCCTTCATTCTTTCTAGCTTAGACAGTTTATTACTAGCGAGTCTAACTCTATCCTTGCATCTTCTAATTTAAAAGCCAAATCTGGTTTGTTTTCCACTTTATCAAAACTAGCATACGCATTTCTTATCATTTGAGGTATTGTATATAAATACAAAGCTAATTCTTTATCTATGGATTCATTATTTTTTAAAAGATTAGCAAGCTCTTCTAAACTAGAGACCAATTCATTATACTGTATATCATTGAAAATCATATTAATTCTAACAATATTAACAAAATCATTATCAATTATTTTTTTCTTTACATCATTTAACATAAATGACCTATTAAAATATTAAGGTTTCGTGAAATGCCTCACCAAAATTAAAACTTTCTGGTGCGCCGCATCAGCATTTCGAGTAAACGGCGTTTGTAAATTCTCTGCTGATGCCTGGCTTCTGGTGGAGGAAATCCAAGAGTCACGCGAATGCGGAGCACCTGCAATATGTTAGGCCGGTGTTATTTTATGCTAAGCTGTTGTACTTATTTTTTTATCCGCTCACAAACTCTCGCGTTTCCAGGCGTCACCGCTCTTATGACAGTATTACCATTACATAACCCCCACAGAGCAAACCACCCCAGCGGATACAGTGCATACTGAAAAAGATTCCACCATGCATTCAACCCAAGCGGATCCTGCACAATTAACTGCCCAACCTGTAGGTCTTAGTAGCGGAACAAGTAATTTCTTCTCAGTTTCAAACTACACTTCAAAAGGATACAATGAGATATTTTTTATGGCTGTTGAAAACGAAACAAATTTACTACCACCTGGGTAGGACTCAACATCTAAAAAAATGATCTGACCACCTAATGAAACAGTTAAAACCCCGTCACTCTCATAAGAGATGACCTGAGAAACAAATAACATTCCATCACCATCCACCTTGATTTCAGGTGTCTCCTGACAAACATCATTAATATTCAAGCCCCATTTAAAAATGTCATCTACATCAAATTCGACATTATAACAACCATTTACTTCCGGTGGTTCACCACACCATACAGCCACTCCATTGCCTAAAGATGAGGTGAACTCTACTTTATTTCCATCAAATTTTACTACTGTTATGTTTGTCATTTTAGTATCGGTACTCTCACAACAAGATTATCAACATTCATGACATTATTTGCAGGATCTAATGTCCATGTTTCTTCATGGTAATGATGTTTAGTAGGTTTACTATTCATTTCATGGTTACCATAACGGATACTTCTCTTACCGTCAGCCGATACGATTCGGTCTGGGTCTGGTAATCCAGTTCTTGGATGGATATTTGTATGGGGGCCGGGGCCAAGGAAATCATCCCAACGATTAAGGGCATCCTCTGGTTTAACTGGCTTAGGAGCATAAGTCTCATTGTGGTACCCCTGCCCTGGAGGATTAGGATTTTTTCCACCAGCATTAGATTCTGTCTTGCATAAACCAAGCGGATCAATCCACCCCAACGGATTCGGCGCATACTGATAAAGGTTCCACCCGCCATTCAGCCCAATCGGATCCTGCACAATAAACCGCCCGACCTGCGGGTCGTAGTAGCGGAACAGGTTATAGTGCAGTCCCGTTTCACCGTCAGCGTACTGCCCGGCATAGCGCAGCGGCTGGTGTGCCATCGCTGTGCGATTCACAACCCGTGAGAACCCTTCGCTCTGATGGCGCACTTCGCCAAAGCTGCCGTACTGGCCGCTCCAGCGCACCGCGCCGCGCTCGTCGGTCACTTCCAGCGGCGCGCCGTTCAGATCGGTGTTGAACCAGTAAATCTCACCGTTGCTCTGGTCACGAAGGTGATCCACCCGCGCCAGCGGGCTCCAGGCTTCATTCGGGTCATAAATATACGTACTGCACAGCCCGGTTTGCTGCTGCTCCTGCAACAGGCGGTAGCCCTGCCACAGGAAGCGGGTGTCGGTAGTGCCGTGCGTCGTGGTGACGATTTTGCGCGTGCGGCGGCCCAGCGCGTCGTAGTGATAGCGCGCCTCAAACCGCCCTTCCGGCCCGGTTCCGCGGGCGGACACCAGCCGGTTCTCGGCGTCATACGCATAATGCTGCTCGTACAGCCCGATGCGGCGGCTGACCAGGTTGCCCCAGTGGTCGTATTTCATAAACAGCGCCTGCCAGTGCTGCAGGCGGTTATCCGTAACCGGTACCGCATCGTCACTGGCGGCGAGGTTATCCGCGGCGTCATAGCTGAACTGCGCGCGGCTGTGTCCCTGTCGGGCCTCGTAGTGCTTCAGCAGACGCCCTTCGGCGTCGTAGCCGTAGTCCACCTCACCGCGCAGGGTGTCGCTGACGCCGGAAAGCTCACCGCGCGCGGTGTAGCGGTACAGGCGTTCCAGTAGCGCCTGCTCCGGCAGGGTAACGTCCGTGCTCAGTTCGCTGCACTGCAGGGTGCGTCTGCCGAGGCTGTCATACTGGCGGAACTGCTCGCGCGCGCCCTGGGTGCGGCGCACTTCCCGGTGCAGGCGGTCGCGGGTGAACTCGGTCACCAGCTGCTGCCCGAAGCGGATGGCGCTGACGTGGCCGGAGCCGTAGTGCAGCCAGGCCAGCTTTTGCCCGCCGGGCAGCGTCAGGCCGGTCAGGTTGCTCAGGGCATCCCATTCGTAGCCCACCGCGCCGTTAATGCCGGACTCGCTCAGCACGCGCCCGGCGGCGTCGTGGCGGTAAGCGATCTCATCGCTTTCGATACCCAGGGCAACGCCTTCGGCGGTTGGCGTGCGGCGGATGCGGGTAATCTGGCCGCTCAGGTCGCGGAAGTAGCGGTACTCCGCGTGGCGCTGAGTGCGCCCGATCAGCAGCCCGCTGTCGTCATAGCTGAACTGCTGGACGCGACGGGCGATGCCGCCGTCGGCGGCAGGCCGGCCGTTTTCTTCGAGCGCGCAGAGGAACCCTCGCGCGTCCCATTCCATATGGCGCACGGTCTCGTCCGGGCGCGTTTCGCTGAGCGGGCGGCCCACGGCGTCGTAGGTGAAGCGGTATTCCGCCCCGTTGCCGTTATCGAGTCGCAGCAGGTTACCGCGCGGGTCGTAGCGCCACTGGCGCACGCGGCCAATACGGTCGGTGAGGCTGACCGGGAGGCCGAGCGCGTTATAGGCCCAGCTCACCTCGCTTTCCAGCGGGTCGCGCCAGCCCGTGAGCTGGCCGCGTTCGTTCCACACCAGCGACTCGCGGCTGCCGTCCGGATGGATCACGGCGCTGAGCAGCCCGGCACGGCTCCACTCCCGCCGCGTGATATTCCCTTCTGCATCTTCGCTGGCAATCAGTTGCCCGAAGCGGTCGTAGGTGAAGCGGGTGACGCTGCCGGAGCAGTCGGTGCGCTGCGTCAGCAGCCCCTGGTGGTTCCAGGCCAGGCGCACCACGCCGCCGATGGCGTCGGTGATGCTCTCCGGGAGGAATTCTTCATCATCGGGATAGCGATACGCGGTGGTGCTACCGGCCGGATCCGTCTCCGACAGCAGGCGACCGCGAAGGTCGTACATGGCCTGCGATGAGGTACCGTCCGGGTAAACCGTGCGGGTGATGCGGTCGGTCAGGCGATGCCAGTGATACTCCGTGCGGCGGCCCGCCGGGTCCGTCTCGCTGGTCATGCGGCCGTATTTGTCCCACGTGCTGCGGCGCATCGCCCCGCCCGGCAGAATGACGTGGCAGAGCTCGCCGTCGCGGTAGACAAACGTCGTCTGGCGACCGTCGTAATCCGTGAAGCGCGCGATGTTGTCGTCGTCATCCACCAGCCAGTGCGCCTGCGCGCCGTCTTCGCGGGTCGCGCGGCGGGTGCCGTTCTCAAAATCGTATTCGAACGTCAGCCGTTCGCCGCCGCTATGGCGGAAGCCGACCACGCGCGGCAGGCCGTCAATCTCCCGCCAGCGGTATTCGCTCAGCAGGCCGTTGGCGTCCTCATGAGCGCTCATCAGCCCGTCCTGCCAGCTGAAGCGTCGGCGCACGCTACCGCCCCGGCCGGTCACGGAGACCAGCTGGCGCTGTTCATCATAAGCGTAACTGACCAGGCAGATCTCGTCATCCAGCCAGGCGCCAACGAGCCTGTCGCGGTCGTAGCGGCAGACCACGCGCTGGCCCGCACAGTCGGTCAGGGCATGCAGGGTATTATCCGCATTCCACTCAAAGAGGATATCGTTGCCGCAGGGTTCGGAGAGGCGCTGGAGCAGCGACGGGGCAGCATCCCGCAGCGGCGCATAGTGCCAGCGCTCGCCGCTGACGTCATACACCGACCAGCTGTCGTCCTGGTGATGTTCAAGCCAGTTTTTTTCGCTTTCGCAGTAGGAGCGCATCCCTTTCGGGACCTTCGGGAAGGCGACGTAATCGCCGGACGGTGCGCGCCACACCAGGCCGTCCTGATAAGGCTCCAGGCGGCTTTCCCAGAACAGGCTCCATCCGCGGCCCAACACGCTGTCGCCGGGATTGCCGCTGCGCCAGTAGCGCTGCCAACGCACCGGAAGACGGGAAGGCAGGACGAAGTCCAGCTCATCATCCCCGCTGAGAAACTTCTGTCCGCTGACGATATCCACCGGGCGGGCGATGATCCCCGCGGCCGCCACGCCGGTCATCAGCGTGCCGGCGCGACAGGCGATACGGGCCAGCTTGTTGATGCCGGGGATTTTGCCCAGCAGCTTAGAGAGCGCCCCGACTTTGCCAGCGGCGCCGCCCCAGCCACCGAGAAGCCCGGCGAACAGCAGGGTAAGATCGGAGACCTTATAGAGCCACTCGGGCACTTCAGACTGAATGGGGAGGGTTTGCTGCGGATCGCCGCCGATAATGACGTTGTCCGAACCGGTCATCACCTTCGCGTCGCAGGTGGTGCGATCCCCGATGCGTGACGCAGGCTGGCTGTTAATGGAGACTCGCTTAGAGCCTTCGGCCATCTGCTGCGAGCCGTCGTCAGAACAGTCGACGGTGCTATCGGTGGCAAGCGCGGCGGGTTTACCGTTGATAAACACGTTGGGCGAGCCGGAGGTGATGACGCCTTTCTTCGTCATGCTGGATGCCCCGGCGTCGGCGATGCTGTCCCTGGCGGCAGTCGCCAGCTCCCCGGTGTAATACCCCACGGCCAGACTGGCGCCGACAAGCAGGACGCCCACGCCAAGACAGGATGCGCCGAGACCGGCAATAAACATGGCCCCCGCCAGAATGCCCCCGGCGGCGGCAATCAGGCCACCGACAATCGTTCCGGCAATCATCCCGGCCAGCGCACCGGAGTGGCCGATATCATCACCAACGCGTGCTGCTTCAAACATAACAACGGTCCCTGAAGTTAATGGTGGAAGCGGAAGCTCCTGAGAAGATCGCCAAACAGCGCGCCGTCGGCATCGCCCAGCGCACGGGTGCAGGTCATAGTGAACACCAGGATTTTATCGCCGTCGACGTTAAACACGGCCTGCTGCTGCCAGATGCGTTTCCCGTCGCGCAGGTAGCTGGCATGGACGGTTTCACCCTGTAAAAGGCTGTCGCCCAGCGTAGCGGCGCTGCGCTCACCCTGCTTCCAGCCCTTGATGTGCTTTGCCATCAGGGCGAGCTGGCGATCGATATACGCGGCAAGCGCTTCGCCGGGGTTGAGGGCATCGCGGGAAATGTTGAACGCGGGCGCATCCGCTGCAGGCGGCGCGAAGACATTGACGGTACGGTCCTGATAGCCCTCAGGAAAAGCAATCATTCCTTCATTAAACAGGCACTGCGAAGATGGTTCTGACATTGAGCGGGTCCCACCACATTTTTTCAGAAGCGGTAAGTTTCGCATATGTGTTTAAGGCTGACTATCCCCAGATTATTGCTCCACCGTCACGCTCGCCGAACGGAAAAACAGCGGCCGTTAGCCCGGCCCCTCGCTCCCCGCCGCCAGCAGCGGTACCACCACGTCGCTGATGGGCACCGCAATACCATGCTTGCGGCCATAGCGCTGGATCACGCCGTTACGAATATCCCACTCCATCGGGCGTTCGGCCTGACGGTCGGCAAGGATTGACGTGCCTAAATCCTCGGGCGCGCGCTGGAAGTTCGCCAGAATCTCCTGGGCCACCGCATCGTCCAGCTTCGCCCCTTCGGCGCGGGCGACGGCAAGTCCCTCGTGCAGATAGGCCAGGGCCAGCTCGCTGATATCCTCGCGTCTGAACATCCCGGCGCGGCGGTTGGCCAGCACCATCAGCCCGGCGACCGCGTTTTGCAGCAGCTTGCGCCAGGCGACGGTGGTGAAATCTGTCGAGAGCTCAACATCACAGCGCGTCCCGCGAAGCGCCTCGACCACCCGCTGCACCTGCGGCACATCCGGTAGTGTCAGACGCGGTTTTGCCCGCAGCCAGACGGAGGCGTCCGGCTCGCGCTGCGCCGGGAACCAGACCACCGACGGCAGCACCGTTGCGCCGTTGACCAAAGGCGCAAGCTGGGCTTTCTGCTCCACGCCGTTTTGCAGCGCGCAGACCACGGTGTTTTCATCGCACAGGGCGCGCAGCCACCCGGCGCTGTCGGCATTTTGCGTCGTTTTTACCGCCACAAAAACGAGGTCTACGGGGCGGGTAATGACGGTGGGATCGGTGAGTACCGGACCGGGCACCACAATTTCATCCTCATCGTGACGCAGGCGTAATACCGGATGCGCGGTGCGACCGCACAGCAGCGGCGTACGGCCCGCGTCATGCAGCACCGCGGCAATGGTGGTGCCAATCGCACCGGGACCAATCAGCGCAATGGTTGGATAGTCAGACATGGGTCACTCCCCTTTTGCTAAGCCTGCTATCAGTTATACCACCCTGAAAAGAGCGCGCCACGCCCATTGTCTATACTCAACACATAACAGACAACGGAGTGCGCCATGCCCTTACCCGATTTCAAGTCCTCTGAACCTTATACCCTCGGCATTGAGCTCGAACTCCAGGTGGTTAACCCGCCGGGTTACGATCTGAGCCAGGACTCCTCTGCCCTCATCGCCGCCGTCAAAGACGACATCAAAGGGGGCGAAGTCAAACACGACATCACCGAAAGCATGCTCGAAATCGCCACCGGTGTATGCCAGACCATCGACCAGGCGGCGGCGCAGTTCTCCGTGATGCAGCAGAGCATCCTGCGGGCGGCGTCGGAGCAGCACATCCAGATCTGCGGCGGCGGCACGCACCCGTTCCAGAAATGGCAGCGGCAGGAGGTGTGTGACGACGAGCGCTATAACGTCACGCTGGAGCGCTTTGGCTATCTGATTTTGCAGGCGACGGTGTTCGGCCAGCACGTGCACGTGGGATGCCGAAACGGGGACGACGCGATTTACCTGCTGCACGGCCTGTCGCGCTTCGTGCCGCACTTTATCGCCCTCGCCGCGTCGTCGCCTTATATGCAGGGCACGGACACCAAGTTTTCCTCGTCGCGGCTCAACATATTTTCCGGGTTCCCGGATAACGGCCAGATGCCGTGGGTCAACAGCTGGCAGGAGTTCGAGGGGCTGTTCCGCCGCCTGAGTTCCACCAGCATGATCGACAGCATTAAGGATCTGCACTGGGACATCCGCCCCAGCCCGCACTTTGGCACCGTAGAGGTGCGGGTGATGGATACGCCGCTGACGCTCGGTCACGCCATTAACATCGCCGGGCTTATTCAGGCGACGTCGCACTGGCTGCTGACTGCGCGGCCCTATAAGCATCAGGAACGGGATTTTCTGCTATACCGCTTTAACCGTTTTCAGGCCTGTCGCTACGGGCTGGAAGGCATTCTGACCGACGTGCATACCGGCGAGCACAAAACCGTGGCGGAAGATATCGCCTGGCTGCTGGAGCAGGTTGCACCGTCGGCCGAGAAACTCGGCGCGACGAGCGCCATCAAGGAAATTGCCCTGCTGTTAAAGCAGGGCAAGAGCGAGGCGCAGCGCATGCGGGACTTTATCGCCGATGGCGGCTCGCTGATTTCTCTGGTGCAGAAGCACTGTGAACTGTGGGCGACGAGTCCGTAAGGCCGTGCCCCCACTCGCGAAGGCGCTGGAACAGCACGAACAGCGCCGGGATGAACACTATCCCCACCACGGTGGCTACCAGCATGCCGCTGAACACCGTGGTGCCAATGATACGGCGGCTCTGGGCACCCGCCCCGGTCGCCAGCATCATCGGCAGGACGCCTATGATGAACGACACGGCGGTCATCATTACCGCGCGAAAGCGGCGCGATGCCCCTTCCCGCGCGGCATCGACAATCGCCATTCCGTCCATACGACGGGCGCGGGCAAACTCCACGATAAGAATTGCGTTCTTGGCGGCGAGGGCTATCAATAGCACCAGACCAATCTGCACGTACACGTCGTTGGCATAGCCTGCCAGCCACAGCCAGACCAGCGCTCCGCCGATGGCGAACAGCACCGAGAGCATCACGCTCGCCGGCAGCGTCCAGCTCTCATACTGGGCGACGAGGAACAGCCACGCCATCACCACCGCCGCCAGCACAATCCATATCGCCTGATTGCCGGTCTGCTGCTCCTGATACGACATGCCGCTCCAGGCGTAGTCGTACCCGGCTGGCAGGTTTTCCGCCAGAATCTCGCCCATCGCCGCCATTGCGGTGCTGCTGCTCACCCCTTCCGCTGCCGAGCCGCTCACCGATACCGACGGGAACTGGTTGTACTGCTGAATAAATGGCGCGCCGACGGTCGGCGTGATGGTGACGAGGTTGCTCAGACGCACCCGCTCGCCGCTGTTGCTGCGCACGAACAGCTCGCTGATTTGCTCTGCGCGCTCGCGCCACTGCATCTCGTTCTGCATCACCACGTGGTAGACGCGGTTGTTGACGCTGAAATCCCCGGCGCGCGTGCCGCCAAAGGCGGTTTGCAGGCTGCTGAAGATGCGCGACACCGGCACGTCGAGGCGGGCCGCGCGCTCACGGTCAACGGTGAGCGTCATCTGCGGCACGTTGCTGCTCCAGGTGGTGAACACGCGGCTCAGCTGCGGGTGCTGGTTGGCTTTCGCCAGCACCTCGCGAGTTACGCGCTCCAGCTCCGCCGGGCTCTGCCCCGCCTGTGCCTGAATGCGCAGATCGAAGCCGGAGGCGTTGCCCAGCCCCGGCAGCGTCGGCGGTGCAAAGGTCATGATGGTGGCTTCCGGCAGGGCCAGCAGCTGGCGCTGAAGGGTGCCCATCACCTCATCCACCGGCGGACGCTCGCTCCAGTCTTTGAGCATGATGGAGATAAACCCGCCGTTCGATGCGCTGGTGCCGTTGAGGATGTTAAACCCGGAGACCTGAATCACGTCTTCCACCGCCGGGTTTTTAGCGATCAGCTCGCGCGCGGTGGTCATCACCGCTTCGGTGCGCTCCAGCGAGGCTGCCTCTGGCAGCTGGACGCTGGCGAAGAAGTAGCCCTGATCCTCCTGAGGCAGGAAGCCCTTTGGCATCGACATAAAGCTGAATACCACCACCGCCGCCGCGCCTGCGGTGGCCAGCAGCGCCAGCCACGGACGGAGGTTGAACACGCTCACGATCCGGGTGTAAAGCGTGCGCGTGGCGTCCAGCCCGCGGTTGAACCCACGGAAAACGGCGGCGGGCTGTGCCGGACGCGGGCGCAGCAGCATCGCACAGAGCGCGGGCGTCAGGGTCAGCGCCACGAGGCTTGAGAGCGTGACGGCGGTCGAGAGCGTCACCGCGAACTGGCGGTACAGCTCGCCCACGATCCCCGGCAGGAGCGCCACCGGTACAAACACCGCCAGCAGCACCAGCGTGGTGGCAATCACCGGCCCGGCAATCTGACGCAGCGCCAGCGCGGTCACCGCCGTGCGGCTCTGCCCTTCCGCCATCAGCGTTTCGACACTCTCCACTACCACGATGGCGTCATCCACCACCATGGTCAGCGCCAGAATGATGGCGAACAGACTGAGCGTGTTCGCGGAGTAGCCGAGCGCGTAGAGCACCGCAAAGGTGCCCACCAGCGACACCGGAATGGCAAGGGCGACAATCAGCGTCGCGCGCCAGCTTTGCAGGAACAGGGACACCACGACCACCACCGCCAGCATCGTCAGCGCCAGCGAGACGCCAATCTCTTTGATGGTAGCGGCCACAAACGAGGTGGTGTCGAATTTGACTTCATAGACCAGATCGTCCGGGAAGCGCGTGGATAACCGTTCCAGCTCCGCGCGCACCGCATCGGCCACGCGCAGGGCGTTAGCGGACGGCGTCGGGTAGATGCCAAGGTAGGCGGAGTCATGCCCGTTCAGCTGCGCGCCCGAGCTGTAGCTGCGCGAGCCAAGCTCAATGGTGGCGACGTCCTTCAGGCGCACCAGCTGGCCCATCTCCCCGGTGCGGATAATGATGTTGGCAAAGTCGTCGGCCTGGTTTAAGCGCCCTAGCCCGTTGATGGTTAGCGTCTGCTGCTGGCCGTTAAACACCGGCGGCGTGCCGACCTGGCCTGCCGCCCCCTGCACGTTCTGCTCGCGCAACGCCTGCGCCACGTCATCGCTGGTCACGTTCAGGGCATTCATGCGGTCCGGACGCAGCCAGATGCGCATACTGTAGTCGCGCGCGCCAAACATCTGTACCTGCCCGACGCCCGGCAGACGCGACAGCGCCTCGCGCACCTGGGTGCTGGCGTAGTTGCTGACGAACAGCGGCGTGTGGGTGTTATTTGGTGAGTAAAGGCTTACCCCCATCATCAGGTTGGTGGCGCGCTTGCGCACCTGCACGCCGTTTTGCTGTGCCTCGGTCGGCAGCTGCGCCACGGCCTGCGCCACGCGGTTCTGCACGTCGATGGCGGCGAGATCCGGATCGGTGCCCGCCGCAAAGGTGATGTTCAGGCTATACGTGCCTTCGTCCGAACTGGTGGACTCCATATAGAGCATATGATCCACCCCGTTCAGCTGCGTCTCCAGCGGCGTGGCGATGGCCTCCGCCACGTCAGCCGAGCTGGCGCCCGGCCATGACGCTGACACATTCACGACCGGCGGTGTGATCTGCGGGTACTGCTCCACCGGAATAATCCTCAGCGCGATGGCCCCCAGCAGGGTGATGACCAGCGCAATCACCATCGCAAAGCGCGGGCGTTTGATGAAAAACGTCAGCATGATGGCTCCTTAATTCAGTATCTGAACGGCAGCGCCTGGCTGCACGCGCTGCGCACCGTCAGTAATTGCTCGCTCACCGGGCTTAACGCCGGAGGCAATCTGGAACTGCTGGCCCATCTGCCCGGCGACCTTCAGCGGACGCATTTCGGCTTTATCCTCGGCGTTAACTACCCAGGCGAAGAACCCGTCGCCATTCTGTTGTACGGCAGCGGCGGGCAGGGTCAGGACAGGCTGCTCGCTTGCCGGACGCAGGTAGACGTTCACATTGCCGCCGGGTAGCAGCTGATGGCGCGGGTTGGCGAACTCGGCGCGCAGCATCACGCTGGCGGTACGCGGGTCGATGCGGTTGTCTACGGAGGTGAGTTCCCCGCTGACGCGCTGGCCGTTGCTGTCAATCAGCGCCTGCCAGGCCTGCTTCATGGCGCTGATATCCGCATGCTGTCCGGCTTTGGTGGCGAACGCGCCCTCTTCCAGCGCAAAGGCGATGCGGATCGGATCGAGCTGCACCACCTCCACCAGCACACCGCTGGCAGGATCCACCAGGCTGCCGACGTGAAAGTTGCTGTGCCCCACGCGTCCGTCAATCGGTGAGGTAATGCGCGTGTAGTTGAGGGTGACGCTGCGGGTGTCGAGACGGGCTTTCGCCTGCTCCAGCGCGGCGCTCGCTACGTCGCGCTGCATGCGGGCGTTGTCCACATCGTGGCGGCTGATGGCGTTGCTGCTGCCCAGGCTTTCGAAGCGGGACAGCTGCTGTTGCGCCTGACGCAGCGTGGCTTCGGCGCTTTTCACTTCGGCCTGCGCCAGGCGCAGGGCGGCGCGCGGCTCGGCGTCGTCCAGCTCGAACAACACGTCACCTTTTTTCACGTACTGGCCGTCTCGAAAGTGGATTTTGGAGATGACGCCTTCCGTACGCGCGCGCAGTTCAACGGTGTGAATCGCTTCGATGCGACCCGGGATCTGACGTTCGGCGGCGTGGGCGGTTTGCTCCACGGTGGCGACACGCACGGGAATGACTGCGGCGAATGCGGGCGGCAGGGTAGCGGCGAGGAGTATGAGCAGGAGCGGGAATTTCATGGGAGTACCTCAGTATTTTCCCCTCACCCTAACCCTCTCCCCAAAGGGGAGAGGGCAGGGTGAGGGGTAAGGTTTTAGTTATGCAGCCTTACGGAACCTGCGGGTCAGTCGCTTCTCGATTTCGACGACGAAGAACATCACCCCCGCCACCGCCAGCGTCACGAACCAGTAGCGCAGCGGCAGCGCTTCGGTGCCGAACAGCATCTGCATAAACGGCAGGTAGATGATCGCCGCCTGGAGCAGGAACAGTACGCCCGTTACCAGCCAGATCCCTTTGTTCGCCAGCAGGCCGCGGTTCAGGGAGAACCCTTCGGTGTTGCGGCAGTTAATCATGTACACCCACTGGGCGCAGACCAGCATCTGGAGCAGCACGGTGCGGATGAACTCCGCGCTGTGCCCGCGCGGGGCCAGCCAGGCTTCCAGCGCAAAGGCGGCGATGGCAATCATGGTGCCGACGAAAGCCACGCGCCATACGGCGTAGGCGTCCATCACGTGCTGCCCGGTCTGGCGCGGCGGGCGGCGCATGATGTTGCGCTCGGCGGCCTCGAAGGCCAGGCCGAAGGAGAGCGTGGCGGAGGTCGCCATGTTCATCCACAGGATCAGCACCGGCGTCAGCGGAATGATGTTCCCCGCCAGCAGCGCAATCACAATCAGTAGCCCCTGCGCCAGGTTGGTCGGCATGATGAACAGAATGGTCTTCTTCAGGTTGTCGTAAACGCGACGCCCCTCTTTCACCGCGCTGGCGATGGTGGCGAAGTTATCGTCCGTCAGGACCATGTCCGCCGCCTCTTTGGTGACTTCCGTGCCTTTGATGCCCATCGCAATACCCACATCCGCCTGACGCAGCGCTGGCGCATCGTTCACGCCGTCACCGGTCATGCCGACGATTTCGCCTTTGTCCTGTAACGCTTTCACCAGGCGCAGCTTATGCTCCGGGCTGGTACGGGCGAAGATGTCATACTTCACCGCCGCTTCGGCCAGCTCGGCGTCGTCCATCTTCTCCAGCTCATAGCCGGTGACCGCCTGCTCGCTGTTAGTGATCCCCAGCATCTGGCCTATGCTCATCGCCGTCTGCGGGTGATCCCCGGTGATCATCTTCACGCGGATCCCCGCCTGCTGGCAGGCGTTAATCGCCTCAATCGCTTCCGGACGCGGCGGATCCATCATCCCGGCAATGCCGAGGAAGATCAGGCCGTGGCTCAGGTCGTCGTGAGTCAGTGCCTGCTCACCGTTCGCTGGCCTGAACGCCGCGGCGACCATGCGCAGCCCCTGACGCGCATAGCGCTCCATCTCCGTTTCCCAGTACGCGCGGTCAAAGGCTTGCGCACCGTTGCGGGTCTGCTGCTGCTCACACAGGGCGAAAATCACGTCCGGCGCGCCGGTGATCAAAATCTGCTCCTCACCGCCAATCTGGTAGTGGGTGCTCATGTACTTGTACTGCGAGTCGAACGGGATCTTGTTGACCAGGGTGGTCTCGACCGGTGCGAGGTGGGCTTTTGCCGCCAGCACCTTCAGCGCGCCCTCGGTCGGGCCGCCGGTGATGCCCCACAGGCCGCGCTCGTCCTGAATCAGCTGGCTGTCGTTACACAGGTCGATGGTGCGCAGGTACTGCTCCAGCACGGTGCCCGGCTGGATCTGCACCGGCTCGTCGCTGCCTTCGAGGTAGAGGTTGCCCACCGGCTCGTAGCTGTTGCCGTCCACGCGATAGCACGTATCGGCGGTAATGATGGCTTTCACCGTCATCTCGTTCATGGTCAGGGTGCCGGTTTTATCCGAGCAGACCACGGTCATCGCGCCCAGGGTTTCAACCGTCGGCAGCTTGCGGATAATCGCCCGCTTACGCGCCATCGCCTGTACGCCCAGAGAGAGGATGATGGAGATAATCGCCGGCAGACCTTCCGGTACGGAGGCTACCGCCAGGCTAATCAGGGAGAGCAGCAGCTCGCCCATTGGGATCTCGCGGAACACCAGGCTGAAGACAAACAGCGCGGCCATCATCGCCAGAATGATGGCGAAAATCGCTTTGCCCAGCTTGTCCATCTGCACCAGCAGCGGGGTGCGGTGCTTTTCAATGCCCGCCATCATCTGGTTGATGTGGCCGAGCTCCGTATCCTTACCGGTCGCGGTGACCAGGCCAACGCCACCGCCCGCGCTTACGGTCGTCCCGGAGAAGACCATATTGGTGCGGTCGCCCAGCGGCAATTCACCGCTCAGCGGATTAATGTGTTTATCCACCACGGTGGATTCGCCGGTCAGAATTGCCTCTTCCACGCGTAAATTATGCGCTTCTATTAAGCGCATATCCGCCGGAATACGATCTCCTGCGCGCAACACAATAATATCGCCCGGGACGATTTCCGTCGTCGGGATGGTTTCATGGTTACCATTACGAATTACGCGCGCCTCGCTGGAGAGCATATTGCGAATACTCTTCAGGGATTTTTCTGCGTTACTTTCCTGAATGTGGCCAATTAAGGCATTGATTACCGCCACACCCAGGATAACCAGCGTATCAACCCAGTGTCCCATTACAGCCGTTAATACGGCGGCCGCCAGCAGGACGTAAATCAGGACATCGTTAAAATGCGCGAGAAAACGCAGCCAGCCCGGCTTGCCTTTTTTCTCCGGCAGCGCGTTCGGGCCATGCTTCTGCAAACGTGCCTGCGCCTCGGTGCGGTCCAGGCCATTCGCCTGGCTCTGCGCCTGAGCAAGCACCTGCTCTACGGTCTGCTGGTACGCCTGCCCGCCTGCGGGTGGCATATTCTGCGAGAAATTTTTTTTGGTCATGGTATTTTTCCTTCAATATCCGGTGGACGGAAGCCGGAATTCCTTTCTGGCTTTAAATAATTCATTTTTAAGTCTTGCGGGTTAAATTGATCTACCGCAATATATTGACTACCCGGTTATTCAAAACTGATTAAAATTATTTCGACGCGTTGATTTTTACAAAATATTTCTAAACCAACACTAAACGAGGAGGAAGCATGTTTGGTATTTATCGCGGGCGGCGCCTGGCGTTATACATTGTCGCAGCCATTGTTATTGCGACGTTAATTGGATATAGCACCTATAGCTTTGTAAAATTATTTTCGTGAAAAAGACGTTTATTTACATTACGCGATATTAATTTAATCGCCCCGTAAATATTATCTATTTTCCGTTATTAACTCACAGAATAACGGTGGCCTTTCACTCAATTTTGCCAGTGGGGATGATATTGCTTTACGTTTCAGGATGCCGGACAATGACATTTTTAACTCACGATTAACATTACGATGAAACACCCGTTAGAATCGCTGCTCACCGCAGGGGGCATTTTGCTGATGGCCCTGCTCTCCTGTCTGCTGTTACCTGCGCCGTCGCTGGGTCTGGTGCTGGCGCAGAAACTGGTTCAGACCTTTCATATGGTCGATCTGAATCAGCTGTACACCATTCTGTTCTGTCTGTGGTTTTTGGTGCTCGGCGCCATCGAATTCTTTATCCTGCGTTTCATCTGGCGCCGCTGGTTTTCACTGGCGTCGTAAGCCAGTGAGATCGCGCATCCCGTGGATCAGCGCTTCACACCAGGCCGCATAGTCGTGGCCGCTGGATGAGGGGTGGAAGCTGACGCGATAGCCTTTTTCCTTCAGCACCTGTTCAAAATCCTGCGTGGTGCGATAAATGCCGCCGCCCGGCCCCGTGGTTTCAAACTTTCCGGCCTGTAACCAGAAGCGCACCGGATACGGCGGCGACTGCTGGTACTGACGCGTCAGCCAGCCGGGGGCGTCACCTTTCGGCGCCCACCAGTAGGAGCCGGAAAGGCTCAGCACGTTGCCAAACAGGCGCGGATAGCGCAGCGCCACCCATGACGAGGCAATTCCCCCGTAGCTCGACCCCGCCAGCACCGTTTTCTGCCGCTGCATGCCGATGCCCTGCCCGCGCAGCCACGGCAGCAGCTCGTGCGCCATAAAGTCAGCAAATTCCGGGTTCGGCGGCAGCTCGTTGCCGCGACGGGCGTGATCGAGGCTGTCGATAAACACCACGTTAATCGGTGGCAGGTGATGCCGGGCAATCAGACCGTCCAGCACGTTGGCAAAATGGTATTCGTCCTGATAAATCTGCCCGTCGAACAGAATTAACGTCCAGCGTGCGGGCTGTGCGCCGCGCGGTTTGTAGATCATCACGTCGCGGGCGTTGCCGAGGATGTGGCTGGAAAAACTCTGACGGCTCAACGTCCCGTGCACCAGCGGCTTTGCCGTGGCCTGAACTGAGCAGTAGCGCGCCGGGCTGAGATCGAGCAGCGAGTAACGGTTCCATCGATCCGCCTTCTGCTCCCCAAAGGTGTTCGGGTTAAGCGGATCGGCCTGTGCGCTCACCAGGATGGCACGGCGTTGATCGCGGGCAGAGCCTTCAACGATCGGCACATCGGGGGCGAGCTTATATTGCATCACCGTATCAGCGGGGACCACGTAGCTGCGGAACCAGACGTCGCTGTTGCCCAGGCGGAACAGCGGATCGTGATCCCCCGCCGGAGAGCCGAGAATGAAGACGTTATCCCGCGCGCCGCGCCACAGAAAGGTCACGCGCTTATGGTTCGCATCTACCGGTTCCACCATTGGCGTTCCCTGTCGACGCTGCGCCTGCCAGAACGCCTCGGTACTTCCACCGGCAGAAATGACGTTTGCCAGCGCCTTTAGCGTCGGGCTTACTGGCGCCAGCATCTGCACGCGTGGTAATGGAGAGGTCTCTTTCATCCGCCACTGAAAACGCCACGGCTTACCGGCTTCGCCGTGTAGCACCAGCGAGGTGTTCTGTTTCACCGGCAGGGCAAACAGCAGCGTGTGTTCCCCGTCCGCAGGACCATTTTCGATCAGCGTGCGGATGCGGCGGTTTTGCCCATCCAGCAGGCGCGCATCCGTCACGCCATTCAGCGTGGCGGAAACGTAATTTTCACCCAGTTCAGGCAGGGAGAAGCAGACTTCGCCGCTGGCATCAAACTTTCCCTGAACATCGCCCTGCCGGGACGACTGCTCGCACGTTGCCGCCACGGCGGGCAGCGCGCCGATCCCCAACAGCAACCCACTCCATACCCTCTTCATTACCGCTTGTTCCCCAACGAAATTTGTTAACAACGCTAATGCAAATGGTAATAATTTGCAATATCATCAACGGCGATTTACCGGTGTTTTTATGGCGATAGCAACCAAGGACGTTCAATAAAAATGTTTAAAAATAATAAGATAATGTATCTCTGGCTGATGAGTCTGGCGACGACCAGCGTCGCGGCTCAGGCAGAAACGAAAGAAGAAACGATTACGGTGACGCAGGGCGTGAGTGAAGAGCCCACTGCGCCCGTAAAAGGCATTGTGGCGACGAAAACGCTCTCCGCCACCAAGACCAGCGCGGAGATTGTGAAGACGCCGCAGTCGGTATCGGTGATCACCCGCGATCAAATGAACATGCAGGACGTCACATCCGTTTCGCAGGCGCTGCGCTACTCGGCGGGCGTGTTTACCGAATACCGGGGCTCGTCTAACCGTAACGACGAGGTGTTTGTGCGCGGCTTTAGCTACGTGCCAAAATTCCTCGACGGCTTAAGCTTTGGTGCAACGGCCTCATCACAGACGGGCACAGTTGACCCGTGGCTGCTGGAGCGCGTGGAGCTGGTGCGCGGCCCGGCGTCGGTCCTGTTTGGTCAGGTGAATCCTGGCGGGTTAATCAGCATGACCAGCAAGCGCCCGACGGCGGAGGCCATTCACAACGTGCAGTTCCGCACCGGCAATAACGATCTCGCCGAAGGTGCGTTTGATTTCGGCGGCAGGCTGAGCGACGACGGCCGCGTACTGTATCGCGTGAACGGTATCGCCCGTACGCAGCATAATCAGGTGGACGATTATAAAGAGACGCGGATGGCGATCGCCCCGGCGATCACCTGGTATCCGAACGATCAGACCCGCTTTACGCTGCTGACCAGCTACCAGAAAGATCCGGATGCCGGATACCGCAACTTCCTGCCCGCGTATGGCACGGTGAAAAGCGTCGTCGGGAAGTATATCCCACGCGACTTTAACGTCAGCGATCCGAATTACAATCAGTCCTGGCGCGAGCAGACGATAATTGGCTACGAGCTGGAACACCAGTTCGCCGACAACCTCACCTTCCGCCAGAACGCCCGTTACGCCACCATCAAGCAGAAATACCGTTATCTGGTTTACGCCAACAGCGCGGCCAACAGCACGGTGTTGACCCGTCGCGCCCAGCGTGAAGAGCGCACGACCAATGAATTTGGCCTCGATAACCAGCTGGAATATCTGCTGGAGACCGGGAGCGTCAGCCATACCCTGCTCGGCGGGTTTGATTACAAGACAAGCAAGGATAAACAGCTGCTGGCGCGCGGGAGCGGCTCACAGTATGACCTCGACTGGACAACCCCGGTTTACGGCGTGAACGTGGATGAAAGCACCTTCAAAACGGCCTCCGACGAGCAGCAAAATCTCGACCAGATGGGGCTGTATCTTCAGGATCAGATGAGCTGGAACAACTGGGAGTGGCTGGTTTCCGGGCGCTACGACTGGAGCGAAGTGCGTACCAACGACTTCACCGATAATAGCTTTACGCAGCAGAACGACAGCAAATTTACCTGGCGCACTGGCCTTCTGTACGCGTTCGATTTTGGCCTCTCGCCGTACATCAGCTACAGCACGTCGTTTGAGCCGAACCTGCAAACCAACCGTGCGCCGGGCGTCGCGCCATTCAGGCCAACTACCGGTGAGCAGACCGAGATTGGCCTGAAATATCAGCCGGTCGACACCACGCTGATGACTCTCGCGCTGTACGATTTAACTCAGGACAACGTAGCGACCTATAACAGCGCTGAAGGCTGGTTCGAAAATGCGGGCAAGGTGCGTTCGAAAGGCGCTGAAGCGGAAATCCACGCCACGCTGATGGATAACATCAACCTGATTGGCTCCTACACTTACACCGATGCAAAAACCGAAAGCACCACGGTGGCGGGCACCGAGGGCAAGACCCCGGCGCGTATCCCGACGCATATGGCGTCTGCGTTTGCCAGCTATACCGTTCCGGGCGGGGCGCTGAAGAGCCTGACCGCTGGCGTGGGGATGCGCTACATCGGCACCAGCTACGGCGATGCGAAGAACACCTTTAAGGTGCCATCGGTGGATCTGTATGACGCGATGCTGCGCTATGATCTGGGCGAGATGAACCGTAGCCTGAAAGGGGCAAGCGTGCAGTTCAACGTCAATAACGTGGCGGACACGAAGTATGTGGCGTCATGCGCAAGCGATACGGCGTGCTTCTACGGGATTGGCCGGACGGTGACGGCGACGGTGAATTATCGGTGGTAAGGGATTTGTAGGCCCGGTAAGCGCAGCGCCACCGGGCAATTACGGGCACCGAGCCCACAAAAAAGCCGGGTGGCGGCTACGCCTTACCCGGCCTACACGCGACATGTTAATGTGTCTGGCTATGGTTCTCTTTGCGGTACGCCCCGGGCGGCTGGTTGAAGGTGCGGGTAAAGATGCGGGTAAACGTCTGCTGCGAGTCAAACCCGTAGCGCAGGCAGATATCGTACACGCGCTCGTCTGACTCACGCAGATCGCGCGCCGCCATCAGCAGCTTGCGTTCGCGGATGTAGCGCCCCAGACTTTCGCCTTTGTACTGCATAAACAGCCGCTGTAAATGCCATTTTGAGTAACCCGCGTGGCGGGCAATCTCTTCGATGCGTAACGGCTGGTGTAGGTTGTCATCAATCCATTCGACAATCGTATCAATGACCTGAGCGGAAATCGTCATACTGCTCTCCCCCTCTGCTTCTCGCTTAAACATTATTCCCACCACTCGCGAAATTGTTGCGTGGTATCACTCACCCGCACGGGCTCGCCCAGCTCCGGTGTCAGCAGCCGGTAGTTTTTATCCTTACTGGCTTTCGCCAGCTGGATCAGTGGATCGTTCCAGGTATGTTTCGCCAGCACAAAACGCCCGTTATGTCCCGGTACGACCGCTCTGGCATTGAGATCTGCCGAGGCCTGCGCCGTTTCCGCCGGATGCATATGGATGTACTTCCAGTCCTGGTCGTACTGGCCGTTTTCCATAATGGCTAAGTCAACTCCGCCAAACTGCTCGCCAATCGCTTTGAAGTGCGGGCCATAACCGGAGTCTCCGCTGTAGTAGACCTTCTGCTCCGGAGAGACAAACATAAAGCTGCCCCACAGGGTCTGGTTACGCTTAATGCCGCGCCCGGAAAAATGGCGCGCCGGCAACACGTGAACCTTCAGCGCATCGCTGATACGTACCGACTGGTTCCAGTCCCGCTCGTCGATAATCTCAGGGTTCATCCCCCAGTAGCGCAGATGCGAACCCACGCCCAGCGGGGTGACCACGCGCTTAACCTTCGGCAGCAGCGCCTTGATGGTGGCGTAATCCAGATGGTCATAGTGATCGTGGGAGATAATCAGCAGGTCGATCTCCGGCATGCTCTCCGCACGCCACGGGTACTCCCCCGCAAAGGCTTTATTGAGGAAGGAGAACGGTGCGGCGTAGTTACTCAGAACCGGATCGATCAGGATTCGTTGCCCCGCCAGCTGCATATACCAGGAGGAGTGGCCGAGCCACACCAGCGTGTCCTGCTCAGGCGGCAGGCTCGCCAGATCGGTTTTCACCAGCGGCAGCGGCTGCGCAGGACGGGCGTTTTCGGTTTTACGGGTAAGGAACTGCCACCACGCCACCAGCATATTTTGTTGCCCGGTAAAGCCCGGGGTAGGGAGCGTGTTATGGAATTGCCCGTCGCGATAGTGCGGAGAGGCCTCCACTTCAGAGAGCTGCGCACCCTGCGGTGGCTGGCCAAATCCGGCATTCAGTACAAACGGTAAACTGGCAGCTGAAGCAATAATCATAACTAACACCACGCAGATGAATAGAGGCTTTTTCATTATCCTGACCCGCCAACGCGCCCTGTCCGATAGTTTGCGCGGGTTGAACTTGATTATGAGTGAGTAAGCACTCATTATAGATAGGATGATTACGCCGTCAAGAAGGTTTTCGATCTTTGACATTCCGCGTTGCAGCGTGGCAAAGCACGTGTTTCAATCAGGGTTTTTACAATTGACGGGAGGAAAAATTTAGTGGCACGTCCGAAGAGTGAAGATAAAAAACAGGCCTTACTGGAAGCAGCAACGGCTGCGTTTGCGCAGTCAGGTATTGCCGCCTCAACGGCGTTAATTGCCCGTAATGCGGGCGTCGCTGAAGGGACACTGTTTCGCTACTTTGCTACCAAAGACGATCTGCTGAATGCCCTCTATCTGCATCTGAAGCAGGATCTTTGCCAGACCATGCTGGCGAACCTCGATCGCACCATCACCCAGCCAAAAGAGCATACCCGTAATATCTGGAATAGCTATGTGGACTGGGGC
This sequence comes from Enterobacter hormaechei subsp. hoffmannii, assembly GCF_001729745.1. GTDB lineage: Bacteria > Pseudomonadota > Gammaproteobacteria > Enterobacterales > Enterobacteriaceae > Enterobacter > Enterobacter intestinihominis. Next base: position 1,143,669 of record NZ_CP017186.1, on the reverse strand, counting down.
ATTCGTAACCCCCTGGCGCATGCGGCTATCCGCCAGATTGGCGTCAGTGAAAAGCTGAACATTGAAACCGAGCAGGCGGTGAAAGACATGTTCCCGGAAATACACGAACTGTGTCACCGCTCGGTGCGCCCGGTGTTTATGTCTGACGAGTTTAAGACCTTCGGTGATGCAATATTCTTATCGCTGGCTGAAACCACCATGGAGTTTGCCGCGCGCGATCCGTCCCGTGCCGTCGATTTTAAAGCGCTGGGCTTTGAAGCCATGTGGCGCGGGCTTGCTGAGGAAGAGAGCCATGGACAGTAAAGCCTTGCAGGAACATGCCAGACGCGTCGCGCTGGAGATGCCTTTTACCGAACATTGCTGGCCGTTTGGCCCGGAGTATGACGTGTTTAAGGTGGGCGGGAAAATTTTTATGCTGATGGCGACCGCTCACGGTCGGGCCCACGTCAGCCTGAAATCCGATCCGGAAAAATCGCTGCTCAATCAGCAGATCTACCGTGGCGTGGAGCCTGGCTACCATCTGAATAAAAAACACTGGATCTCCCTTTATGGCACGGACGACATCACGCCTGAACTGGTCACCGACCTGATTACGGATTCGTGGAATCTGGTCGTTGATAAACTGCCGAAAAAAGATCAGAAGTGGATTCGGCCAGCCTGATTGTTCGTCTGAGACGAACAGAATAAGCGCTCGAATCGCACTTATCATTTCCCGCTTCGCGCGGTAATCTGCTTTCCTTTCACGCCCGCCCGAGGGCGAATTTCATCACCAGGAGTTGTTATGGATATTATTTCTGTCGCCCTGAAACGCCACTCTACCAAGGCGTTCGACCCAGCCAAAAAACTGACCGCTGAAGAAGCGGAAAAAATCAAAACGCTGCTGCAATACAGCCCGTCCAGCACCAACTCCCAGCCGTGGCACTTTATTGTTGCCAGCACTGAAGAGGGTAAAGCGCGCGTGGCAAAATCCGCGGCGGGCACCTATGTGTTTAACGAACACAAAATGCTGGATGCCTCTCACGTGGTGGTGTTCTGTGCGAAAACCGCGATGGACGATGCCTGGCTTGAGCGCGTCGTCGATCAGGAAGAGGCTGACGGCCGTTTCGCCACGCCAGAAGCAAAAGCCGCGAACCACAAAGGCCGGTGCTATTTTGCCGACATGCACCGCGTGGATCTGAAAGATGACGACCAGTGGATGGCGAAGCAGGTTTACCTGAACGTCGGCAACTTCCTGCTGGGCGTGGCCGCGATGGGCCTGGACGCAGTGCCGATTGAAGGCTTCGATGCCGCAATCCTCGACGAAGAGTTCGGCCTGAAAGAGAAAGGCTTCACCAGCCTGGTGGTGGTGCCGGTTGGGCATCACAGCGTTGAGGATTTCAATGCCACGCTGCCGAAGTCTCGCCTGCCGCTGAGCACGATTGTGACTGAATGCTAATGAAAATGGGCCGCTGCATGCGGCCCGTTACGCTTTACTGATGACAAGCCTGCGATGCGGATGGACCTCACGATCGTTTCCCCAGGCAAAAGCAATCCAGCGCTCTTCCAGCTCAGCGTAGGAATTTACGGGCGTTAACGTCCACTCTTCTCCCACCGTACCGTCCGCCACACTAATGCGATAGTTCATGGTAAACGCCCAGTCGATCATGCGCAGCCAGAACCGTTGCCCGTCTCCCGTTTGTTCGCTGTCAGAGACAACGATGTCGTATTCGCTTAGCACCCACTGAAAAAAGAGTTGTGGCAACCCGCTTATCACGCGTTGATGAACGGCACGCGGAGTACGCCACACCATCACCTGCGTGGCGGCACCGTGGGGAAAGGTAATTTCTTTATGAAATTTAAGCTTTACGGCATACGCCGTATAAGGTTTGCCGTCATCGGTGGTCACGAGACGATATTCATCACCATAACGCGATTTCAGGAGCCGGTATCCCACAGGCAGCAGAAACCCCGGCAGATGAAAATCCGCCGTACCTCGTGCCAGGAACGCTTCGGTGTGTTCGACGTTTCGGGAGATAAGGCCGAGTTTTTGGCTGAAGTCTGCGGAATCAATCATCAGTGGCGACATTTGTTGTTTCTCATGGCGTGAGTATAGTCGACTTAATCCCTCATCGAAATGATGTCGATTCAGTCGGTTGGTTTAAGTTAAACGCCACCTTATACCTGTCTCATCCGCTTAGCAGAGCCAGCTCTTATTCCCTGAAAGCCCCTCGCAAAAAATTATTTCCCCTGCGCCTCCAGCCATGCCATCGCCCTCTCACCCGCCTCGTCCACCGGTAAATAGACCAGCAGCCGCGATCCGTTTCGCGGCGCAGAGTACCAGTACATCTGCTGGAGATGAAAATCCCCCAGCTCGGGATGGGTGAACAGCTTGAGCTGGTTCTCCACGCCGCGCACGTCGTTACGCTGGTGCCACAGGGTTTTGAACTCCTCAGACACCGCAAAAAAACGCGCCAGCTTCGCTTCCCAGAGCGGGTCGCCACGGTGCTCAGCCATTGCCGCGCGGAAGTAGGAGACGAAAATCGGCAGCACGTCGTCACGTTTGCCGAGCCGCGCGCGCCACGCCGGATGGGTGAGGAACAGGTAAATACAGTTGCGATCTTCCGGCGGGATAGCGTTGAAATCGACGCCCATCAGGTATCCGAAGCTGTCGTTCCACGCCACGATATCGAAATTCGGTTTCTGAATACTGGCAGGCTTCGGCATCAGGGTATCCAGCAGGCGACGCGTGCCTTCGCTGATCCCCTCACAGCACACCGCCTGCGGGGCTTCGCCCGGCGGCAAACCGGCAAGCACAAAAAGATGCCGGGCTTCGGTCGGGGTGCATTGCAGCGCTTTTGCAATGGCGGCCATCACCGCGCTGGACGGATTGACGTCCCGGCCCTGTTCCAGCCAGGTGTACCAGGTCACACCGACATCCGCGAGCATCGCTACCTCCTCCCGGCGCAGGCCCGGCGTGCGGCGACGGCCGCTGCGCGGTAAGCCGAGCCGCTGCGGATCGAGGCTTTCGCGCCGGGCACGCAAAAACGCGCCCAGCTGCTTGCGGGTGTCATCCTGGAGAGAGGTGACAGGTTCAGACATCAGCGCCATAACATCTCCTGCATGGTAGTGCCAGTACCAGTATAAGTAAGAACTGGTACCCGTTTATCAGATGGTTGATGCTACGACTCTACGCTGTTTGACGCAATGGAGTCACCATGAATACGTCAGTTGTTTCACCGGGTCGTGCGGGCCTGATATTGCTGTTAACCGGCCAGATGCTGCCGCTGATTGATACCTCGATCACCAACGTGGCGCTGGATTCCATCACCCATTCGTTACACGCCACCGCCACCGAACTGGAGCTGATCGTCGCCCTCTACGGCGTGGCCTTTGCCGTCTGTCTGGCCCCCGGCAGCAAGCTGGGCGATAACCTTGGCCGCCGTCGCTTGTTTATGTGGGGCGTGGCGAGTTTTGGCCTGGCCTCGCTGCTGTGCGGCATGGCGGGCAATATCGAACAGTTGCTTGCCGCGCGCATTATTCAGGGCGCGGGCGCCGCGCTGATCATGCCGCAAATTCTCGCGACGTTGCACGTGACGTTAAAAGGAACGGCACACGCCAAAGCGATCAGTCTGTTCGGCGGTATCGGCGGTATTGCGTTTATCGTCGGCCAGATGGGTGGCGGCTGGCTGGTGTCGGCGGACATCGCCGGGCTTGGCTGGCGTAACGCCTTCTTTATCAACGTGCCGATTTGTCTGGTGGTGCTGGCGTTGAGCCGTCGCTACGTGCCGGAAACTCGCCGCGACACGCCGTCGCGCATTGACTGGACCGGTACTGTCCTGCTGACGGCGATACTGTGCTGTCTGCTGTTCCCGATGGCGCTCGGCCCGCAGTGGCACTGGTCGTGGCCGCTGAAGGCCGCGCTGCTGGCGATTGTGCCGCTGGTCTTTTTGATGGTGTTAAACGCGCGTAAGAAAGAGCGAGAAGATGCCCACCCGCTCATCGCGCCGCGCCTGTTGCAGCTGCGCAGCATCCGTTTTGGCGTGCTGATCGGGATACTCTTTTTCAGCGTCTGGTCCGGGTTTATGTTCTGTATGGCGCTGACCATGCAAAGCGGTCTGGGGATGGCGCCGTGGCAGTCCGGGAACAGCTTTATCGCGCTCGGCGTCACCTATTTTATTTCCGCCTGGTTCGCCCCACGCCTGATTGCCCGCTACAGCACCAGCGCCATCCTGCTGACCGGGCTTGCGATTCAGCTTGTTGGCCTGGTGGCGCTGATCGCCACGTTCCGTCACTGGGGGATGCAGAATACCGCGCTGACGTTGGCCCCGGCCACCGGGCTGGTGGGATACGGGCAGGCGCTGATTGTAAACAGCTTCTACCGTATCGGGATGCGCGATATCCAGCCTGACGACGCGGGGGCCGCGAGCGCGATTTTAAGCACGCTGCAACAGGCTGCGCTGGGGCTTGGCCCGGCCATTTTCGGCGCGATTTTGCTGCACGGGCTGCAAAATCATCACGGAGATTACACCCAGGCAGTCAACGTCTTCCTGATGGTGGAAACGGCCATGATGGTAGTGCTGGCAGTGGCCACGCTGCGTATGCGCCATCGTCTGTGTTTGCCGGTCGTCAAGGCCTGTCCGGCGACAAAATAAAACTGCCTGAATTTGCATAATAGATCCGCAGCCGCCATTATGGGGCTGCATCAATACAGGAGACGTTATGCAGGAATTAATTGCTCAGGTTGAAGAGTTAGGGATTGAAATTAATCACACCACCTCTTTAGTGATTATCTTTGGTATTATTTTTCTTACAGCCATTATCGTTCATTTTATTCTGCACAAAGTGGTGCTGCGCGCCTTCGAAAAACGCGCGCAGGCCAGCAGCCATTTATGGTTGCAGATCATTACGCAGAACAAGTTATTTCACCGTCTGGCGTTTACCCTCCAGGGGATAATCGTCAACGTTCAGGCGGTTCTGTGGCTGCAAAAAGGCAGCGAAGCGGCGGAAATGCTCACCACCTGCGCAAAATTGTGGGTGATGGTCTATGCCCTGCTCTCCTTCTTCTCGCTGCTGGATGTGATTTTTAATCTGTCGCAGAAAATGGCCACCGCATCACAGCTGCCGCTGAAGGGGATATTCCAGGGCATCAAGCTGGTGAGCGCCATTCTGGTGGGAATATTAATTATCTCCCTTCTGATCGGTCAGTCACCCGCCATTCTGATAAGCGGCCTGGGTGCGATGGCTGCCGTTCTGATGCTGGTCTTTAAAGACCCGATACTGGGCTTAGTGGCCGGTATTCAGCTCTCCGCCAACGACATGCTGAAGCTCGGGGACTGGCTGGAGATGCCGAAATACGGGGCCAACGGCACGGTGACCGACATCGGCCTGACCACCGTTAAAGTGCGCAACTTCGATAACACCATCACCACCATCCCGACCTGGGCGCTGGTGTCCGACGCGTTCATCAACTGGAGCGGCATGTCAGCCTCCGGTGGTCGCCGCATCAAGCGTAGCCTGAATATCGATACCACCAGCATTCATTTCCTCGATGAGCAGGAGCAGCAGAAACTGATTCAGGCGAAACTGCTGAAGCCGTATCTGGCCGCGCGTCATGAGGAAATTAACCTGTGGAATCAGCAGAACGGCGAAGGGGAATCGGTATTAAACCTGCGCAAGATGACCAATATCGGCACCTTCCGTGCCTATCTGAATGAATATCTGCGTAACCACCCGCGTATTCGTAAAGATATGACGCTGATGGTGCGCCAGCTCGCGCCCGATGCCAACGGGCTGCCGATTGAAATATATGCCTTTACCAACACGGTGATTTGGGCAGAATACGAAGATATTCAGGCCGACATCTTCGATCATATTTTCGCGGTGGTGGATGAATTTGGCCTGCGTATTCACCAGTCGCCAACCGGAAACGATATTCGCTCGCTGGCTGGCGTCATCGCCAGATAATCAGGTGCTGGCGCGGGAAATAAAGCGCCAGTCCATCATGACCCTTTCCGTGGGCGCATCCGGGTTGTCGATCTTATTTAACAGCAGATTGACCGCCTTGCGCCCGATATCCCGCGACGGTTGTTCAATGGTGGTGAGAGAAATCATCTCCGCCAGCTCGGTGCCGTCAAAACCCACCACCGCGATATCTTCTGGCACCCGCAGCCCTGCCTGCTGAATGGCGCGCAGCGCCCCCGCCGCCAGCGTATCAGAAACGGCAAACACCGCATCCGGCGGGTTTGCCTTTAACAGATTTTGCATCGCCGCCATGCCCGCACTGGAGCTGAGCTCACTGGCGTACTCCACCGCCTGATAGTCCAGATCCCGCAGGTGTATGACGCTCTTATAGCCGCGTTCGCGCAAACGGGAATATTTGTAGCTGAGGTCGTGGTTGATGAGCGCAATGCGTTTGCGGCCCCCGTCGGCAAGCTGGCTGACAACATGCTGAGAGGCATCAACATCATTAATCCCCACGCAGGAGACCGCGCCCGCATCGGCGTATTCGGCGCACTGCACCCACGGCGCGTTGCCAATCAGCGCGGCCAGCTCCGGCAGCTTCGAGAACGCATCCATGGTGATAATGCCGTCGACGATTTTGCCGGAGAGCAGGCTTAAGCCCGAGCGGGAGCGCTCAATATCCGAGCCGGAGTTGCACAGCAGGATGCGGTAGCCGTTCTTTTCCGCCTCGGCTTCGATGCCCTTCACCACTTCGGCGCAGAACGGGTTGGCGATGTTCGAGACCATCACCAGGATCATATAGCTGCGGGCGGTGCGCAGCTGACGCGCCAGCAGATTGGGCTGGTAGTTACTCTCCTGGATCGCCTGCAAAACGCGCTCGCGGTTTTTCGCCTTCACGGTATCGCTGTTATTCAGTACGCGAGAGACCGTTGCCACGGATACCCCGGCCAGTTGAGCGATTTTCTGAATTGACATAGCGACGATACATCCTGCGGTTAGCGTTTTGTGCAGGCTACCATAAATTGGTTGCCCGGCGAACCGGGCAATGCGTCAGTATTCCACACGCACCCAGCGCTGCTGCTGATGGCTTTTCACAATCGCATCAAGGATATACATCACACTGGCGCCATCGTGGAAGGTGGCAAACTGCGGATTATCCGGCATCGCTCCCGCCTGCACGGCACGGTAAAATTGCGCCATCATATTTTTAAAAGCATCCGGCCAGCCTTCAATGTGTCCGCCGGGGAAATGGGCGCTGTCGGCCACATCACGGTTCATCAGACCCGGATCGTCGCTGAGCGTCTGGTTTGCCCGGGTGCGATGGCCGATCCACAGCTGCTGCGGGGTTTCCTGATCCCACGCCACCGACTGCTCGCTGCCGTTAATTTCAAAGGTCAGGCGGTTTTTTCGCCCCGCGCTCACCTGCGAGACGCTAAAGCTGCCCTTGCTGCCGTCGTCAAAACGCAACAGCACCGAGCCGAAGTCTTCGGTAGTGACCAGTTTATCTTCATAGTGAGCATGTTCGTCGTGCGTAAACGTCTGACTGCCCGCCACGTTAGCCTTGCGCGTCGGCCAGACGATGGATAAATCAGCCATCACCCCAGTAATGCGCCTGCCGGTGACATACTGCACCGTATCGCACCAGTGGGAGCCGATATCCGCCACCGCCCGCGATGCGCCGCCGAGCGCGGCATCCACCCGCCAGTTGTAGTCGGTTTCCAGCAGCATCCAGTCCTGCAAATAGCTGCCGTGCGAGGCGAACAGCCGCCCGAGGGTGCCCGCGCGCATCATGCTCGCCGCCTGGCGCACCATCGCAAACTGACGATAGACAAAGCTCACGCCATGCACCACGCCCGCCTGCTCTGCCAGCGCCACCAGCTCGCGCGCCTCGTCCGGCGTCATGCACAGCGGCTTTTCGGAAAACACGTGCTTGCCCGCGCGCAGGATCTGGCGGTTAATCTCCGCGTGCAGGTGGTTCGGCGTGCAGTTGTGCACCGCATGCAGATTGGAGTGCGCGAGCAGTTCTTCCACGCTGGCGTAAGCATGCGGCACATTTAGCTGGCGCGCCTTTTCCTGCGCCTTAACGAGCGAACCGTCGCAGAGCGCGACCACCTGCACAAACCCGAGACGCCTGAGCGCCTCGATGTGTGCCGGGCCAATAAACCCGCTGCCGATAATCCCGACGTTAATCATGGCTCCCCCCTGCGGCGAAATCATCAAACGCCCGTCCGGAAACGGGAATAATGTGGCGGCGGATAAATTCGCTGCCTTCACTCGCGCCAGTATCGCCATCCTTCAGACAGCACTCCCACTCCAGCACCGCCCAGCCGTCGTAGTCGTACTGGGTCAGCTTGCTGAAGATGCCCTTAAAGTCAATCTGCCCGTCGCCCAGCGAGCGAAAGCGTCCGGCGCGGTTGATCCACGGCTGGTAGCCGCCGTAGACGCCGCTGCGCCCGCTGGGGCGGAACTCCGCATCCTTGACATGGAACGCTTTAATGCGCGCATGGTAGAGATCAATAAAGGTCAGGTAATCCATCTGCTGAAGCAGCATGTGGCTCGGGTCGTAGAGAATGTTGCAGCGCGGATGGTTATCCACCAGCGCCAGAAAACGCTCGAAGGTTACGCCGTCGTGCAGATCTTCCCCCGGATGCAGCTCAAAGCAGACGTCCACGCCCTGCTCGTCGAAGGTATCCAGTATCGGCCGCCAGCGGGTTGCCAGCGCCTCGAACGCCTCCTGAAAACGCTGCTCGTTGTGCGGCGGCCACGGATAGAAAAACGGCCAGGCCAGCGAGCCGGAGAAGGTAGCGTGCGCTTTCAGGCCTAATCGGGCCGAGGCGACCGCCGCCTGCTTCAGTTTTTCCGTTGCCCACGTCTGACGCGCCGCATCGTTATCGCGCACGGATGCGGGTGCGAAGTGGTCAAACGCCTCGCTGTAAACCGGGTTCACCGCCACAAGCTGCCCTTCCAGATGGGTCGACAGCTCGCTGATGACCAGCCCGTGCGCGGCCAGCTTAGCGGTGATGTCGTCGCAGTAGGCCTGACTCTCTGCGGCTTTCTCCACATCAAAGATATGCGGATGGTTGCAGGGGATCTGCACCGCTTTGTAACCCTTCGACGCCGCCCATCCTGCCAGCCCGTCGAGCGTGTTGAAGGGCGCTTCCCCGCCAATAAACTGCGACAGAAAAATGCCCGGTCCTTTCATTGTCCTCATACCACCTCCAGAACATTACGCCTTGTCATCGTCATACTTAAACGTGAGAAGGAAAATCAGCGCGATCGCCGCGGCAGCCACCGCCGGGATCCACCAGAATGTAACCCACGCCTGCGGCACGGTCTGCCCTGCCACCAGGCGGTTGTAAAGCGCCCCTGAAATCTGCGAGCCGAGCAGCATGCCGATGCCGTAGGTGAACATCACGATCATGCTCTGCGCCTGGCCTTTGACCTTTTCTCCCGCCACGCGGTCGGTGTAGATAAAGCCGACGACAAAGAAGAAATCGTAGCAGACGCCGTGCAGCAGAATGCCCAGATACAGCAGAATGCGCCCCTCCTCGCTGACACCCAGCGCGAACATGGCATAACGTACGAACCACGCCAGCATGCCGATCAGCAGCATATATTTCACGCCCAGGCGGCGGAACAGCAGCGGAATAACCAGCATGAAGACGATCTCAGACATCTGCCCGAAGGACATGGCGGTGCTGACGTCGGCAATGCCGGCATCCGCCAGATACGAGGCGGTGTAGGCGTAATAGGTGCCGAGCGGGACGGAGATCAGCATTGCGCAGACGGAGAAGACGAAGAAGTGGCGGGTTTTGAGCAGCGCGAAGGCGTCCGCGCAGAAGAGATCGCGCACCTTCACAGGCAGGCCTTTCGCCGGTGCTGGCGTGTGCGGCAGCGTCAGGCTATAGAGCGCCAGCAGCACGGAGCTGACCGCCGCCACCTGGAAGATGGTCACGCTGGACGCCACGCCGGTGACGCCGATAAAAATGCCCGCCACGATCCAGCCGATGGTGCCAAACACGCGCACCACCGGGAAGGTTTTATCCACGTTTGCCAGGCTGTGGAACGCGATGTTGTTGGTGAGCGCCAGCGTTGGCATGTAGCAGAGCGTGTAGCCAAACAGAAGGCCAATCAGCAGCGCGCCGTTCTCAGCAATCAGCGCCCCCGGCACGAACCAGAGGATCGCCGCGCCCGCGAGGTGCATCACCGCCATCACCTTCTGTGAAGCGAAGAAGCGGTCCACCAGCATCCCGAGCACGAACGGCGAAAGAATGGAGGCGATGGGCCCGGCTGAGAACGCGTCGCCAATCAGCAGTGACATGTTGTGCCGGGTCATCACCAGGCCAAGCGTGACCGACCAGCTACCCCAGATAAAAAATTGCAGAAACATCATCAGCGACAGACGCGGCACCAGCAGCCGGTGCTGCGTTATCGCCTTTTCACTACTCTCAGTTGACACCATGATAAGCCTCACCCGGAAAAAGTAATCGATTACAAATTCGTTCAAATGAAAAGTAATCGATTACAAAACAAAGATCCTGTGGATCGAAACAGAATTGGGAGAGGGGTCACGATAATGGTGAAGCGGAGGTGCCGGGTGGCGGCTTCGCCTTACCCGGCCTACTAAATAACGTCCCCGAACATGTAGATCCGGTAAGCGCAGCGGTGCCGGGCGTGAAGGCGGGCAGTGTGGTGCGGTCTGGTGCCCTCACCCCGGCCCTCTCCCACAGGGAGAGGGTGCAAACACTAAAAACGGCAACCTGGTTGCCGTTTTGCTTTTACCTTCGAGAGAGTTTAAAGGCAACAAACAGGAACACCACCCACACCGGCAGCAGCATCGCTGACAGGCGCATCTCATCCATGGTGCACATCAGCACCAGAATCAGGCCGAGGAAGGCGATACAGATGTAGTTCCCCGCCGGATAGAGCAGCGCCTTGAACTGCGTCTCGCGCCCCTTGCGGCGCATCGCCGCGCGAAAGCGCAGGTGCGCCAGGCAGATCATGATCCAGTTCAGCAGCAGCGTGGCGACAACCAGCGCCATCAGCAGGCCAAACGCCTCTTTCGGCAGCAGATAGTTGATCAGCACCACCAGCGAGGTGATAGCGCCGGAAAGGAACAGCGAATTGATCGGCACGCCGCGACGGCTGACGCGGGTGAGGAACTTCGGCGCGTTGCCCTGTACGGAGAGGCCAAACAGCATGCGGCTGTTGGAGTAAACCCCGCTGTTGTACACCGACAAAGACGCCACCAGAATGACGAAGTTCAGCGCGGAAGCCACCACGTTGCTGTTCAGGTCATGGAAGATCATCACGAACGGGCTGCTGTCAGATTTTACTTCCACCCACGGATAGAGCGCCAGCAGCACCACCAGCGAGCCGATATAGAACAGCAGGATACGGTACACCACCTGGTTGACCGCTTTCGGAATGCTTTTGTGCGGATCGCGCGCTTCGGCAGCGGTAATACCTATCAGCTCCAGACCGCCAAAGGAGAACATAATGACCGCCAGCGAGAGGATCAGCCCTTTCCAGCCAGTCGCCAGGAAGCCGCCGTGCTGCCACAGGTTGTCGATCGATGCACGCTCGCCGCCGTGGCCGGAGAACAGCAGCCACAGGCCAAAGCCGATCATGCCGATAATCGCCAGCACCTTGATCAGCGCAAACCAGAACTCGGTCTCGCCATACAGGCGCACGTTCACAAGGTTAACGGCGTTAATAATGATGAAGAAGGCCGCCGCCCAGATCCACGTCGGGACATCCGGCAGCCAGTACTGCATATAGATGCCTGCGGCGGTCAGCTCCGCCATACCCACCAGCACGAACATCACCCAGTAGTTCCAGCCGGAGAGGAAGCCTGCGAACGGACCCCAGTATTTATAGGCAAAATGCGCGAAGGAGCCGGACACCGGCTCTTCAACAACCATCTCGCCGAGCTGGCGCATGATCAGGAAGGCGATAATCCCTGCGAGAGCGTAACCCAGCAGAACCGCCGGGCCAGCCATTTGAATGGCGGGGCCGATGCCGAGAAACAGCCCGGTACCGATCGCGCCGCCAAGGGCAATTAACTGAATATGTCGATTTTGCAAACCACGTTGCAGCGTCGGACTCTGATCCGACGAAGCTTCAGCGCTACCATGGCCTGAAGCGGATGACGCGTCTTTCACGCCCTACCCCTGTCTCTTTTTTAGAAGGGGCACGTTTTAACACTTCATGCTGGTGGTAGCAAGCTTAACGCCGGGCCAGCGCATGCGCCCGGCTGATAAACGTCACGACCCGATGATCCCGCCGTCTGCTTTGACGATCACCACCGTTGACGATCGCGGACGCCCGTTCGGGCTCGCGTCTGGCCAGCTGGAAACAGCGCGAGGGTTGGCCGGGTCGGTAATATCATCCCCACCCTCCCCCGGATGCTGAATGTTGATAAACAGCGTCCGGTTGTCTGGCGTAAATGCAATGCCGGTGATTTCGCACCCGCGCGGCCCGGTCAGGAATCGGCGATACTCGTTGGTGCCTGGAATGGTAGCCACCATCTGGTTATTGCCCATCCCCTCGTACGCTTTCTTATTGATGGTGCTGGAGGAGACATCGGTCTGGATCCACAGGACGCCCTGGTGGTCAAACGACAGGCCGTCCGGGCTGCCAAATTCCGCGCCCTGCATCGAGCCTTTGGCCTTCGGATCGTCGCCGTCGGTGCGCCCGGCCATGACCAGAATATCCCACTTAAAGCGTGAGGCGGCAGGATCGGCCCCCTCTTCGAGCCAGTGCATAATATGCCCGTACACGTTGTTGGCGCGCGGGTTAGCAGCATCGACCGGTGCCTTGCCCTCTTTCCCGCAATCGCTGTTGTTGGTGAGCGTACAGTAGACGCTGCCGCTGGCGTGCGGATCGACGGCTATCCACTCGGGGCGATCCATCTTCGTTGCCCCCACCACGTCGGCCGCCAGACGGGTTTTAATCAGCAGATCGCCCTGGCTTGCAAAACCGTTGCTTTTATCCAGGCCATTTTGCCCGAAGACAAGCGGCAGCCAGTCGCCGCTGCCGTTTTCGTTGAACCTGGCGACGTACAGCGTGCCGGACGTCAGCAGCTGCATATTGGCTTCGCGGTTCGCGGGATCGTATTTTTTATCCGAAACAAATTTATAGATGTACTCAAACTTTTGGTCGTCACCCATATAAACCACCACGCGATTATCGGCGGCGAGCGTGACGGCTGCCCCCTCATGCTTGAAGCGGCCCAGCGCGGTGTGCTTGCGCGGCGTGGAGGTCGGGTTGTAGGGATCGATCTCCACCACCCAGCCGAAACGGTTGGGTTCGTTAGGGGTTTTATCGACGCTGAACCGCTCATCCACCTCGTTCCAGCGGTATGATTCATCGCTGTCGCTAATGCCGTAGCGTTTTTCCAGCGGGTTGAGATCGGCTTTTTTCACAAATATGTCCGACCAGTTCTCCTCGCAGGTGAGATAGGTCCCCCACGGCGTGTGGCCGTTGGCGCAGTTCTGCATGGTGCCCAGAACGCGTTCCCCCTGCGGATCGGCGGCGGTTTTCATTAAGTCCTGATGCCGCGCCGGGCCGGTAAGCTGCATCGGCGTATTGACGGTAATACGGCGGGCGAACGAAGACGGACGCACCACCTCCCAGCCGTTGCCCGTTTTTTTCACTTCCACCACCGACACGCCCATCGCGTTCTGCCCCTTGCGGGCTTTGTCGAGGCTCCAGTTCGCCGTACCGTCCGTAAACAGCATTCCGTTGTCGATGTATTCATGGTTCAGCGCCAGCAGGCCATGCTCCGGGCTTTGCCCCCCCTGCGGCAGGCTAAACCACGCCATGCCGTCGTGGTGCATGCCCGCCTGCACGGCCTGTTCGTCTGTGGTATTGCTGGCGTCCGGTTTAAACGCCGGCATGTTGTTTTTGATGCCTGTCGGATCGCCCCAGCGATAGAACGGACGGGCAATATAGCCTTCCGGCACCCTGACCGTATCTTCCGTGGAGACGTCGATGCTGGTAAAGCCCAGGGAAACCGCTTTTGCCAGCGCGGACGGTTTTGAGACCGCGGCAATGGCATTCTCGGGTGTGATCAGATACGGGAATGATACGGCTGCCCCCGCTACGGCCCCCATCTGGAGAAAACGGCGGCGGGAGAGGAACACCTCTGCCACCTCGGAGAATACCGGGTTAGCGCTGCGGTTACTGATATCGTCGCGATGTTCTTTTTTAAATACGGATTTGAGGGGTCTGCCCATAGCGGCTTCCTGTCATTGGCCAAGAGGTAAGGATGTGGCGACCAGTGTAAGAAGCTTTTATTACAATTTTATAACACGACAACGAAGGGATTGGGGCGTCCCTGCCCCGGATAACGAGGTGGAACGCTTAGAACTCGTAGCCAACCGAGACCTTAAAGGTACGCGGCTCGCCCTGAGTGATGTAAGTACCGGAATCATCCACGCTTGACCAGTAGTTCTCGTTGGTCACGTTGTCGATGCCTGCGCGCACGGTCATCTGGTTTTCATTGTGGTTCACCGCGAAGCGATAGCGCATGCCCAGATCCAGCGTGGTGTAGCTGTCCAGCTTTTTGGTATTCGCCAGGTCAGCATACTGCGTGCCGGAGTGGTTAACGCGCGCGGTCGCCGTCAGGCCCTCAATCGGCTTGATATCGTATTCTGCCCCCAGCACGGCGTAGAAGCTCGGAATACCGATCGCGTCGTTCCCCTGGTTCACGCCGTTTTTAGTTTTGGTCAGCTCGGCCTGAAGCCAGGTGGCGCTGGCGTTCAGACGCATCCCGAGCGTTGGCTCGCCGAAAACGTTCAGCTCCACGCCACGGTTACGCTGTTCAGCGTCCAGGCCGTAGTGGCCGCTGTCGTCGAGGATAGCCGACGGCATTTTGATCTCAAACAGTGCCAGGGAGCCGCCCACGCGGCCAAAGTCCGCCTTTACACCCACTTCGTTCTGCTTAGAGTGCACGATACCGGTGCTCTGGCCGTAGTTGTTTGCTGAGCGAGGCGCAGTTTCACCGGGCTGTAACGCCTCGGTGTGGTTGGCGTAGAGGGAAATTTCCTCCCACGGCTTATAGACCACGCCGTAGGTTGGCATCCAGCGGCTACCGTCAAAACCGTCCGCGTCGTTTTCCGCACCGGTAATTTTGTTGTACCCGCGAATCACCACTTTCTGATGGCGTGCGCCTGCGGTAAACAGCAGTTTGTCGTCCAGCACGCCCAGGGTATCGCTCAACAGCCAGCCCTGCGTGCGGGTGCGCCCACTGGTCAGCGGATCGCTGTATTTGCCGCCTGAGCCGCTGAAGTTGCTGCTGTCCGGCATAGCAACGCCGGTGTTGTGGTAGATGTTGGTGGTCGGGTTATCCGCCGCGGCAGACATTTTCCACGCGATTTTTTCGTTTTTGGTCATCGCCGAATACCCGACATTCACCTTGTGCGAGACGAAGCCGGTCATGAAGTTACCGCGAATGCCCGCCATGCCGCTGACGGAATCACTGATGCGGTTGGTATCAAGGCGGCTGACCGTCGCATTACCGCTTTTATCCATCAACTTCGGGGCGCTGTAGATCCCCTCTTCGTGCGCGTGCTGTGCGCCGAGGCCGGTATAGGCCGTCCAGCTATCGGTGATGTCGTACTCGCTGCGCCACATGCCGAATTCGTTTTCGATATCGCTGTAGGCCCACTTCTGCGAGAAGTTGCGATCGTTCTTCGGTGGTTCAGGCACGAAGTCCACCGCCGAGATGTTGACGCTGGTCGGGCTGCCGTGGAAGGTTTTTTTCTGATAGCCCAGGTCCAGCGAGGTGCGGAAACGGTCACCTTTGTAATCCAGACCGGTGGAGAGCAGCGTGGTGCGGCGGCGGTCGTTCGGCACGCCGGTTTCGCCTTCACGATGCACAAGGTTCACCCGCGCGCCGAACTGGTCGTTATCGCCAAAGCGACGCCCCGCATCCAGCGTGGTGCCAATCTGGGAATCCGAGGTGTAGTCGACGCCCACTTTCGCCTGCGGGATGTCGCCCGCGTGTTTTGGCTCAAGGTTGATCATCCCGCCCACGCCCGAGCTGGCCGCGCCGTTCATCAGGGAGTTGGCCCCTTTGAAGATCTCGATGCGGTCAACCATCTGGGCATCCACCACCTGACGCGGCAGTACGCCAGACAATCCGCCAAAGGTCATATCGTCGCCGTCAAACTTCAGGCCGCGGATACGGAAGGTTTCCGCGCTGTTGCCGTACCCCTGAACGAACTGCACGCCCGCGTCGTTAGCGACCACGTCAGCAATGGTTTTCGCCTGCTGATCTTCCACCAGCTTCGAGGTGTAGCTAATGATGTTGAACGGCACGTCCATGGCGTTCTGCTGCCCGAGCATCCCCATACGTCCGCCGTTAGCCACCTGGCCGTCGAGGAAGGCCGGAAGCAGCTGGTCACCGCCGGGTTTGAAATCACTCCCCGCCGTGGACTGGACCACGATGGTGTCCTCTTTTTTCTCTTCCGCCGCAAAGGCGGAGTGTGTAACCGCGCCGATGGCAATCGCCAGCAGCGTTTTGTGCATTGTGGTGTTGTTCATAATGAGCTCTTAACGTGCGCGCAAAAATGGCCCGTTGTCGGGCCTTAGTATTTATCAAATGAAATGCAAATGAGAACTATACGCATTATGCTTACATAATCAAGCGTCAACGAGGAGCACTGCGCGAGAAGAGGCTAAAAACGATGTGGGGGAGAAGTATGGCGCACAACCACCCCAGAAAGGGGTGGTTGCTAAAGCATTATTTTTTCTTGTAAATATCGGCGGTGCCGTGAATTTTGTTGTTTGTATTAC
Source organism: Enterobacter hormaechei subsp. hoffmannii (assembly GCF_001729745.1). GTDB lineage: Bacteria > Pseudomonadota > Gammaproteobacteria > Enterobacterales > Enterobacteriaceae > Enterobacter > Enterobacter intestinihominis. The sequence goes on along the minus strand of NZ_CP017186.1, from coordinate 1,126,926 downwards.
CGGAAGTCAGCACCAGTACATCAGCACCTTCTTTATCGGCCTTTTCGACCAGCTCTTTTTTCGCATCGTCGACAGAGACTTCGTTAGCCGTGCTCACGGTACCGATTTTTTCGTACTGAGACTCAACTTTTTCGAATTCGTTTTTTGTCATCATTTCAGCCGCAAAGGCGTTGGTGGTAAACAGAAACGCGGTGCCCAACAAAATAGCAGTCGTTTTTTTCATAAACTTTTTCCTTAAGATTAATGAGCAACTACGAAAAGCCCCCACGCGAAACGGTGAGGTGTAATGAGCATGGTAGAGGATTGGCGAAAATGCCATATACCAGGGAAAATTCTTTTATAACAGGCTGTTGTCCTGCATGAATAAAGGGTTTAAGCGGTATTTGAACGCGCCAGATACTTCCTCTGGACGATTTTATGGTGTCGTCTGATCTTTTTTGCGATCAGGCGTTTTTCCCAACGCCGGTGGGATTCAATGGGAATACCAATGCGCAGGCTGGCCGTCACGTTGTCTTCAACAATCCTTTTCGCGTTACAATGCTTCCCGGACAGATCGATGATCCTTATTCCTTTTTCACTCAGGATGAAGTTCCCGCCGTGCGCATCGCCGGAAATGATTTTCAGATTGTGCATTTTCTGCATACTGTGTCGGATTTCACGCTTTATGTCCGGCGTGATCGTGGGAAGAACGCGTAACTCCGGACCGGGGACATACTCAAACAACATGAGCGAGATTTTTGCGAATCTGAAAATCCGGCGTTCAGCCAGGAGATAAAAATCATTCGGGAAGGTATGACCTTGCCTGCCAGCATAGTCGATCCGCTCAATCAAATTTTCGTTGGGGTTGGGCGTAAAAAACGATTTGAAAAATTTTTCTATCCTTTTTTTCCTGGGGGAGTAAATCTTTAATACAAACTGTCCGTAGGGGGTATTCAGTAAAGAGACGTGGGTATGCGGAAGGCTTTTAAATACCATCTGAACGCTGAGTCGTTTTACATTACAGGACAATATATCGCCCAGTATTTCCAGGTATCGTGTATCGTTATTTTTATAACAGACGTGAAAACCACGGTATTTCATTTTTGTAATCATAATAATGTGCTTAGTATGATTTTTCCACGGTGGTATTAGAACCCGTTGTGATGATACGAACTTTGTCGCCAGGGTTAAATGTCAAACCATTATTGTGCTGCACCACCTGAATAGTCTGCCCGGATTGAGTCTTGATAAGTAACTTCACTTCCTGTGCTGCCAGTTCGTTAGACTGCCGGTTATGAGAAGCCGCAGCCCCGGCTGTTGCACCGGCTACCGTCATGGCGGTTTTCCCTTTGCCGTTACCGAACTGGTGACCCACTACGCCACCAATCGTGCCCGCGGTTAAGGTACGCAGCGGGTGATACCCTTCTCGGGTATGCGTAATAATTTGGCTCTGCAGAACCGTGCCATCCTCCACCAGCGATCGGATGCCAGCGTAACTCGCCGGACTGGTGATAGCCAGAAAGCTCAACGCGATGAGTAAATATTTTTTCATTTTAAGCCTTTCTTATACATTGAAGGTGACACTATTCTGCCCGGCGAAAAATCATCTCCTTTAGCTAAATATGCTTTACCAGGCAAATAATTTATTTTTACACAAAACGACCATAAATTTAAAAATAAACAATTTAAAACTGGAAAGGTATATTGGCTTCAATTATCAATAACGTGTTTTCCAGATACATTGTCAGAGTATTTGATTCAGACGAAGCAATATCCATTGCACAATTCTCAATAATTACCAATCATCGTTATTAAAATAATGGTCCCTGTCCATACAGGGAAAACATCAGGAGTTATAGTATGAAAAAAGTCATTCTCGCTCTGGCTTTCACTGCGGCATCATTTTCTGCATTTGCAAATCATCCGGTAGCCCGTGCCACTGCCGTCGCCTCCGCCGATCATCCTGTTGCCGTTGCGGCGGCCACCGGTGAAGGTAACCATCCTGTCGCCCGCACCACGGCGGTGGTATCTGCCGATCACCCTGTCGCCGTCGCAGCCGCAACAGACGGTAGTTATCATCCCGTCGCCCGTGCAACCGTGGTCGCTAACGCTGACCATCCGGTCGCCGCCGCGGCCGTTACAGGGCACTGATGGCGCTCTCCCCCGGCAAGTAAGCTGGGGGAAAAGTCAATGTGTCGTATGACCCTGGAAGGCCAGTTATTAAAGGTAATGAAAACACGATTCAGGCTGGTCAGGAACGGCTGAGTGCCGGAGGGTTAATGGCACGCCCTGTAGGATTCGAACCTACGACCTACGGCTTAGAAGGCCGTTGCTCTATCCAACTGAGCTAAGGGCGCACGGAGAAGAGTGTACTTCGCGGTGGTGAAACGCCTGGAATTATACGGTCAATGCGTAGTGAGTCAATGCCTTTTCCACCTTCTCTGCCGTTAATGACTAGCTGATTGTAAATACGGCTGTTTTTTCAACATTTATCCCTCTTTTACGGGCTGCGAAAAGGCTTAGCCGCTTTTAAGTAACGCCTGCTGTTTTCCTGTTTACTTCCCCTTCACACTGTCCTGCGGTATCCCGGCCGCCTGGAGGCTGGAAATGAACAGGACGACGGAGTGACAGCGCCAGACCAGACAGGTTTCCCCTCGTGCGTGCAGCACATCTCACACGACATTACAGGCATCAAGCTTGAACCCATTGTCGCCCTCTCCTCTTCGCGCACGGTAGGGGCTGAAGTGCTCAGCGTGCTGTCACCGCATCAGCAAAGCGAAGGCTTTTTTCACGACTGGTCCGCTGCTCGGGCGCTTATGCTGCTGGAAGCTCAGATCGCTGCGTTAAAAAAACCCTTTCCCTGCGACAACCTTTTCATAAATTTGCCGATAACCGTTCTGACCATACCGGAAATGTTCCAGCGTTTACTGCAACTTAACAGCCCACCGCTGAACATTGAACTCGTGGAACCTGCTTCCTTCTTTTCTCTCTCAGACCCGGCACGTCTGAGGGTGAGTTGTGCGCTTCAGCAGTTGACGGCGCAAGGACATCGGATCTGGTTGGATGACATTGATGAAGCGTCAGGGCGCGCGTTTTTGTCCTGCCGCATGCCGTTAAGCGGAATAAAAATCGATAAGATCGCTTTCTGGCGTTTACGTGCAACGCCAGCGCTGGCAAACCTGGTCACGCTTTGTTCAAAAATTGCTGAAAATGTACTCATAGAAGGCATTGAAACAGAAACGGACCGTAAGTTTGCGATTCAGGCTGGCGCGCGCTTCGGTCAGGGATATTATTGGCCATCCTGGAGATGGCAGGAGGACTGAACGGTCATCGCCAAGAGGGAAGCTATGCGAATGACAGTACGCCGTTACCGGCGTCGTCGGACAGGAAGTGATTCACCGGGTTCAACGCACTCGCCTTTTGCTCTCCCATTTTTTGATCGTCTCGAATATTTGAGCCAGTCAATCAACCAGACCCGCAAAACCGATGCTCCCTTTATCGTTCTGGTCACACAGGATAACTTTTTCCGTTCCGGTTTTCTGAGCGGGCACTCTCCCCTGAGCAATTGCTGTGACTATTCCACCCTGGAAGCCGCCCTCAGCGATCTGAATCAGTGGCCTTCATCACGTCTGGTGGTAGATGTAGAAAGCCGCGCCTCGCCGCTTATTGACCTGCTGGACCGATTACGACGCCACAGCCTGTTCGCCCCCTACCTGACACCCTACCTGCTCATTCGCGCCGATGATTACGATACACGCCTGTTTTGCAAAGCGGCTGGCCCTTTTCATGTGCTTGAACGGCAACTTACGCCGCGGGCTTTGCAACAAACCTTGCTGGAAGCGCCGTCACCCGCCGGCCACCGGAAAGAGTGGTTTTCACGTGATGAATGGCCGATCCTGCAGGCGCTGTCGCAGGGTAGCACCCTGCGACAGATTGCTCAGTTACAGAACCGCCCCTATAGCCGCATTATTTACCGTCTCAGCTGCATCCTGGCGAAACTTGGGCTGAATCATCGTCATGAGTTGCTACATCTTCTCAACAACCTTTCAGATTTCACGTATTAACGTATTCAGTAACCCCTTAATTCCTAGAGACCTTTAAGAAAATACTTAGGACATATGTTAATTTTTTGTGTTTTTTAACAAAACTTTCGATTTTATAACTATTCCTAATTCTTCACCTTAAACCATGCGAAATGCTGCCTGTACGCTAAACGAGAGTCATTTTATCCATGCGTTAAGTTTCTGACGTTTCCGTTAACAGGATGATAATGGTGTAAAAACAAGCGATTTATCTGTAAATAAAAGCGATGAGAGGTGAAGAAAACAGCAGATAGTGCTGTTTTGACGAAGGGATCATCCTCCTGGCCTGAGGTGTTAGAAATGAGGCAATGACGCGCTAAAGAGCGGACATCAGAGGTAGCGGACAGGCGAAAAGCACTTTGTCACGACCTGCGTATTGTTAACATTTGATCAACATACAGTAAGATCGTTTATTTTTTGTTATTACATAAAGATGAAACTGTGTGGTAAATGCAATATCAGGACATTTTTGCTAATTTTAAAAAGTTAGCGATTCAGATACAGAAGATAATAATCATCAATATATGGACATTAATTTACAGGCTTTTCGGACAATACTTAAACGGTATAATAAGACGTGTTTGACACGCGAATAAGAAAAATCATTTTGCCATAACAGCCTTATGAGATAACTGCGCTCAGGCATTGATATCACCACTACGTAAACAAGGATGCTTTCGCTCTTCCCAGGGATCTACCGTACAAGGATCTGCGTAATTATCCTTCCGGCTTTTCGAGAGTTTTAACAAAACTCAGCATAACGCTTTTAACAATCTGAGGCATAAAAAATGAAACCGGCATCCGTTATCATTATGGACGAACACCCTATCGTCAGAATGTCGATAGAAGTCCTGCTACAGAAAAATAAAAACATCCAGGTCAAACTGAAGTCAGGCGACAGCCACGAAGTGCTTGACTGTATACGCAACCACCCCATCGACCTGGTCATTCTCGATATCGAAATGACAGGCACGGACGGCTTCGTATTATTGAAAAGAATCAGAAACTTAAATAAAGATATTAAGATTCTCTTCCTCTCTTCGAAATCTGAAGCCTTCTACGCAGGGCGCGCCATCCGCGCCGGGGCAAATGGTTTTGTCAGTAAGCGGAAAGATCTGGGGGAAATTTATAACGCGGTGGAAATGATACTGACGGGCTATTCTTTTTTCCCGTCAGAAACATTGAGTTTTATAAACCATATAGGCTCCCGGACAGGCGCCGCTGTGGATATGCCATTATCGAATCGTGAAGTGACGGTTCTGCGATATCTGGCGAACGGATTATCTAATAAGGAGATTGCGGATCAATTATTACTTAGCAACAAAACAATTAGCGCTCATAAGTCTAATATCTTTTCCAAGCTGGGCGTACAAAGTATCGTTGAATTAATTGATTACGCGAAAGCGCACGAATTACTGTAATCCTTCCCTCTCCCTGCAACATATAACCGTTACAGGGAGAGGGGATACGATTAATTATAATTAATCATGAAAGTTGCATCGGCATCAGCCCGGCCCGGCTGCGGGTTATCCGCCGTGGCGATATAATTGGCATAAAACGACAGTTCGGCATTTCCCTGCGCATCCACGGACACCGTCTGGCTGGCCTGCTGCAACGCGAGGCGCGTTTTATCCCGGTCGAGGATCTCCACGGCCACGTTACTGGCCGCGCTGGCATCATTCAGCGCCAGCAGGCTGTTATCATGCCCGTCCATCTTCCCCGTAAATGTGATCGAAGCCGCCCCCGGCGGGCATCCGGTCAGCTTCAGGGTGAACGGTACAGGCTGCGTCCGGCTTCCCGTTGTGCGGAGCTGTTTCGTGGGCCAGGTGCCGAGCGTGACGGTTTTATTGCTGTCGTCCCCCTCCGCCACGCAGGTAAAGTCCACTATATTGCCGTAAAGCTGAATGTTAATTTCCCCAAGCGCCGTCTCTGCGTGCGCAGGGGAGCAAAGCGCAAAGAGCGCGACGGCTAAATACCGCATTCCGTTTCGCATACCTGCTCCTTAGTCATAGTCGACGCGTAAATAGCCGCGAGAGGTAAAACGCCCCTCGGCAGGTTTTTTACCGGTCACGCTGACGGGCCACGCGCGGATCCCCACCTGTGCCTGTGCGCTGTCGTCCAGACGGAACGGGATTTTGCTGGTCAGGTTGTTCGGCGTCAGCGGCACGCCATTACTGTTGGCAATCACAAAACCCACATCCGCGTTATCAGAGACCAGCGTACTGCCTGAAACCTTCTCCGCTTCAACACGCATTGTGAGCATGGCGTTCGCCTCGACGTTGGTGCATTTTATGCCGATGGTTTTGCTTTGCGCTGAGATCCCCTCCGGCTTATTTCCGATGCCCGCTTTACTGAACAGAGAGGCGCCGATGTCTCCGAAATCGAACTCCACCACATTCCCGGCATTAATCTCACAGCTCTGAGGCACCTGAATGGTCCCGCTGTAGCTGATGGTATAAACCGGCGTGGTGAGCGGATCCGTGGAGGTCGTGGTGACGTAAACCCGGAACATGATTGCCCGGGGGATCACCACCATATTGATAAAGCGTCGGGTCACCTTAAGCCGAAAGACGAGGCTGGAATCCTGTACACCAAACGGTTTGTTTTTAGACACGTTCGGATGGCTCCCCATCTGAATGTACTTTCTGGGTGGATAGAACGTGCCAGCGTAGCTGTCGGTGATTTTCATCGCCCCGTCCAGATAGTCGTTTAGCTTCAGATACTGGTAGCCATCGCTGGTGCCTGTGACCGGGAATTCGGTCACATAGCTACGCTTGGTGGTGTTCCCGGACGTTCCCTTAGGGCAGACGGCGTTGACGCCCACCCACTGGGACTTCTCGCTGAGTGTAACAATCTGCCCCACCTGGTTATTGGAGCTGTTGAATTTATCCGTCAGGTCGTAATACACCTCCGTCGGCACGCCATTTTCATTGACGCAGACGGTGGCGAACGCCTCAGATAGCGGCAAAAATGCCAGAAGGGATAGCCCCAGATAATGGATTTTATTCACAGCGGATCCCCTTAAGTGTGATCGCCTGTTGCAGGCTCTGTTCTGGCAGGCTGTAGGGCGCACGACACTGGGACTGCTTCCCGTCTCCCCACTGAATCAGCATTTCCCCGCTCAGCGGCAGCCCGCTCAGGTAAATCTGCCCGTCATCGCCCACCATGCTGGTTACGCCGCTCTGCGTCTCACGCACCACCGCCCCAAACGGCACAGGCTGGTTATCACGCTTCACGGTGAGCAACGCACGCACGCCGATGCGGGTGTCAAAACTGGCGCGCACCAGCGCACCGTTCGTCGGCACGACGCTGGAAACGTTATTTTCAATGTCGGTGTTGTTGCTCATGGTGTTAGTGTCGAGCGCCACGCGGTTGTAACGGTACACCGTGGCGTACGGCATCACCGCATAGCCACGCCAGTCTGTTTTGACGCCGGTCTGGTTTTCGACGCTCACGCCTGACGCGCCCGGCGCTTTGATCAAGACGTTGGTATCGCCCAGCGGCTGACTGAAAGTGATGCCGTCTGAATGCCCTACCACGCCGCCGGAGAGCTGCCAGTTGAGGTCGTGCTGATCCCGCGTGTAGTTGTAGCCCACACCCAGCGTACCGTACGTTGCCTGCCAGTTAGCGCTGGCGCTGCCGCTGGCACCGTTATTGCTGGTGTGACCCTGCGTGACGCTGTAGTTCAGGTTACGATCCTGGAGCAGCGTTCCGCTGATCCCGGTCTGCCAGCTGGTATCACCGTCGCTGTTGCGGCTGGCTGAGGCCGTGGCATAGGCCCGGTCGATCGCGTTATCGCGACGGTAGCCGTGACGGGTGAACAGGCTGAACGGGACGGAGACGTTAAACGAGGCGATCCGGTCAGTTCCTTCAATGCCGACGGCCTTGTTCCATGACCAGGATAAGGCGTAGCTGATCCCGTTCACCCCGCCGGCGTAGCCGAGCTGATACCAGACGTTGGACTCGCTGGTGCCCCAGTAACTTTGCTGGCTGCCCGACACGTACACCGAGCCGTAATCGCCAAGAGACTGGGAGATATTGAGCTGGAAACGTCCTTTTTTATTCAGCGTCAGGTTGTGATAGCTCTGCACGTCCGGCACGCCGTCATCGTCCTGATCGTCGCCATACTGGTAGCCTTCCATTGTGCGCCAGGCCACATCGTCGAGGGTGTAGAAGCCTTTGGTCGAGTAGCGATAGCCCAGCAGCTGGAAGTTGGTGCCGAATCCGTTAAGAGATTTTGCGTACAGGAACCGCAGGGACTGCCCTTCATGGCGGCTGTCATCGGCAAGCTGGCTGCGGGCATGGGTGAGGTCAAGTGACACCGCCCCCCAGTCACCGAGGTTTTTTCCCGCGCCAATGGCGATGGCGGTATAGCGCGAGGCCAGTTGCGTTCCGCCGTACAGCGTGTAGCCGTCGGCAAGACCCGCAATCATCGTACCCTGAGTAAAGAACGGCGTGGCCTGCTCGCTGTTGCCGCTGCGATAGTCCCCTGCCACCAGATCGTATTTCCAGCGTCCTTCACGCTGAAGCAACGGAACGGTGGAATACGGGACGGTGTAGCGCTGCTGGCTGCCGTCCTTCTCTTCCACCGTCACCTCCAGGTCACCGCTTGAGGAGGTCGGGTTAAGGTCAGTTATCGCAAAAGCCCCCGGCTGCACATAGCTCTGGTAAATCACGTATCCGTTCTGGCGGATCACCACTTTGGCAGGGGTGCGGGCGATTCCGCGTACGGTAGGCGCGTAGCCTTGCAGGCTGTCCGGATACATGCTGTCGGACGAATAGAGCCGACCACCGCGAAAACCGACGCTGTCGAAGACATCGTTACCGGTGTTGCTGTCGCCGAGCACCAGCTCGCTTTTTAGCGGAATGACCGTACGCTGCGCCCAGGTGCCAATATTTTGCCAGCTGCTGTGCCGCTGGCCGTTGCTTTCGGTATAACGCCACGCGCCGTTATTGCGTAATCGCCAGGCGCCATAGTTCAACCCGCTTTGCAGGTTCAGATAGTAGCTGTCGTCGTCGCTGCCCCGGTTGCCGGTGAAGCTGTAGTTCAGCAGCGCGGCGGGGATGCCTTCATCCCACTGTTCAGGCGGAATATACCCGCGGGCGCTGTTTTGCATCGCCACCTGAGGCAGACTGACGTTAAGGCGCAACGAGGCGAAGTTGAACGCCGTTTCGCTGCCCGGAATAGCCGTGGTGAGCGGAACGCAGGTCTCGCCCTGCACGTTGCTCAGTTCCGGGAAGGCGGCGATATTGACGCCAAAGCGATCGAGCATCGCGCGCGTAATGCACGGCGACAAACCGCCCGCGACCGGCGGCGTGTTGTCGGCTTGCTCAAACCGCACGTCCTGGGTGCCGATAAACTCATCGTTACGCCAGATATCGACGCGATAGACGCCCGGTGCCTGCTGGTGGCCTTTCTCAAAACGCGACAAATCCGCCACGTTCGCCGCGTCATCGGAGAGAAACGCCGGGTTAAAGTAGCTTTCACCCCAGCCAGCGTGTGGCCAGAGCGTTGCCATCAGTGCCAGCGCAACCGGGCAGTAACGCCATTGAGTGTTCATCGCCCTGTCTCTGCTCACAGGCTGACGCTACGCGCCGGCGTAATGGCACCGTAGTCATTCACACTCTGCCAGGAGAGCGTGCCGCTCGCTGCGGCAGGCAGCACCTGCTGCGCCGAGCTTTTCGGAGCAACCATCAGGTTCTCCAGCGTCTGACCGCCGAGCTTCAGATTGACCAGCGTGACGTAATACGGCGAGGCATTGCTCACCTTAAGATGGTTGCCGACGCGCTCAAAACGCAGCTGTGAGAGCGCCTCTTCCGGCGGCATCGCCAGGTTAGCCGGGCGAACAAACAGCTTGATGCGTGACAGAATGGCCAGTTGCAGGACGTTGTTGCCGTCCTGATGTTTTTTGCTGACGGAGGGAATCGCTTTGACGTTCATGTAAAAGAGTGATTCGCGATCGGCAGGCAGCGCCGGGCCTGCGTAGATAATGCGCAGGGTGTTTTCGCTGGCCGGCTCGCTGACAAACAGCGGCGGCGTGACGGCAAAGGTTTTTTCCTTTTGCCCGTTGGCATTTTCTATCCACGCGTTAATTAAATAGCGCTCTTGTTTATTGCTGTTGGTGATCGCCAGCGACGTTTGTTTTGCATCGGCCGGATAAATAACGCGCGTCGCGCCCAGCGCAATTCCGCCGGATGCATTCGCGCTGGCAGAAACCATCATCAAAATAAAAGTTAAAAACAGTCCAGGTTTAATCAGGGTGTTCATCACAACCGTACCTTTAATAATTAGTTCGCAGGCGTCAGGGATAAATCAACGTAAACCAGACATTCGACTGAATAGTGCCTGGTACAAGGTGTTCGGAAATAGCCCGGTAGCGGGCGCTGAAATGAAATACCAGCTCGCGGGTGTTAATGGGTAACCAGCTCACTGCCGTCGCGTTCGGGATGATCTGACGTTGCTGTTCGTCAAAAAGCGCCAGTCCGACACCGCTGCTGACCGCATTTTCCCCCGGCCGCGATGTCGCCAGGAAAACCTGCGGGTCTTCTGCCGGTGTCACTCCCTGGAACTGGATCCCCACGGTGCGGGAGACGTCCACGCTGCAATCCAGCAGACGTACGGTGAAAGGCACATTAACCGTGGAAAAGCTGCCGACGCCGGAAAAGGCGTTTGTGCGGTATTGCCCCATATCCACGCGCATATTCTGGCTGTCCGGGGCCACGGCGCAGCCGCCGTTAACCAGCTCTCCCCTGAGGTGTACTTTGCCGCCGTCTATGACAACGGTATGTGCGTTTACTGCTGAGGCAATCGCAAGGGCACACAGCAGTATCCCAGTCCTTGTCATCCTTCGCTCCCGGTATAGGCGATCAAAAGACCTCTTCCCTGAGGCCAGCCACATCCCTGTACTCAGGCATTACTCGTATTTCATTACGAATGTTGCGTCCGCGTTTGCCTGGCCTGGCGCGGTGGTCGCCGCCGTGGCTTTATAGCGCGCGGTGAAGTTCAGGGTGTTAGTCCCTTCAATCAGGTTCTGCGCCGCAGAGAAGGTGGCGCCGTCCGGGGTCAGCGTGGAGGATTTGCTGTCGAGGATCTCAATGCCTACGCCCTTCGCGGAGTTGTCGTTGTTACCGGAGCTTACCGCCAGCAGCGTTTTGTCGGTGGCGTCGATCTGGCCGGTAAACGCGACAGCAGCGGTTTTCGCTACCGCAGGATCGCAGTCGTTCAGTTCGATGGTGAAGGGAATATTGGAGGTGGTGTCACCCACTTTAGTGAATTTCGCGGTACGGTACTGGCCGAGATTAACCGTCTGCTCTGAAGAGTCAGTATTCACTGAACACGCGGCATTCACTAATTCACCTTTAAAATGCACCGTACCACCGTTTACAGATACAGGTGCTACCGGATCTTCTGCGTGAGCGGCACCCGCGACCAGGGCCAGAGTTGCAATAACAGTAGAAGCAATGTTGCTGAGTTTCATGTCTATTCCTTTAAAATGTAAATAACCCTTCCCGCGCATATTCGGGAATAAGAAATACGTTCAATTAAAAAATTGAAGGCTTATTTCGGAGAGGACAAAGTAGCTCAGGAATCTATTTTGTAATATGTCAAAACGCTGCCATTTTGCCAGGTCACATCCTAATCGCCTCTAAGAAATTGACCATGCCCTGAGAAGGGGTTTTGCGGGCCATCGATGAAATCTCGTAAAGGGTGACTGACAGCGGCGCTCGCTTCTGACAAAATACAGGTAATCCCCCCTTTCTAACGTTACAGACGGAATCTTCTCTCTGATGGCAGCAAAGATTATTGACGGTAAAACGATTGCGCAGCAGGTGCGCTCTGAGGTTGCGGAAAAAGTGAAGGCGCGTATAGCCGCCGGAAAACGCGCCCCAGGGCTGGCCGTTGTGCTGGTTGGCAGCAACCCGGCTTCGCAAATTTATGTCGGCAGCAAACGCAAAGCGTGTGAAGAGGTGGGGTTCGTCTCCCGCTCTTACGATCTGCCGGAAACCACCAGCGAAGCAGAACTGCTGGAACTGATTGACACCCTGAATGCCGATAAAGAGATCGACGGCATTCTGGTTCAGCTGCCGCTGCCTGCGGGCATCGACAACGTGAAGGTGCTGGAGCGTATCGCGCCGGACAAAGACGTTGACGGTTTCCATCCGTATAACGTGGGCCGCCTGTGCCAGCGCGCGCCGCGCCTGCGTCCGTGCACCCCGCGCGGCATCGTGACGCTGCTGGAGCGTTATAACATCGACACCTATGGCCTGAACGCCGTGGTGATTGGCGCCTCCAACATCGTGGGCCGCCCGATGAGCATGGAGCTGCTGCTGGCGGGCTGCACCACCACCGTCACCCACCGCTTCACCAAAAACCTGCGTCATCACGTCGAAAACGCCGATCTGCTGATCGTTGCGGTCGGCAAGCCGGGCTTTATTCCGGGCGAGTGGATCAAAGAGGGCGCAATCGTCGTGGACGTGGGTATTAACCGTCTGGAAAACGGCAAAGTGGTTGGCGACGTGGTGTATGAAGATGCCGCAGCGCGAGCCTCCTATATTACTCCGGTCCCGGGCGGCGTAGGCCCGATGACGGTCGCAACACTGATTCAGAATACCTTGCAGGCGTGCGAGGAGTATCACGACGTAGAGGACGCGTAATCATGGCAACTTTTTCTTTAGGTAAACATCCGCACGTTGAGCTGTGCGATCTGCTGAAGCTGGAAGGCTGGAGCGAAAGCGGTGCGCAGGCGAAAATCGTCATCGCCGACGGGCAGGTAAAAGTAGACGGCGCGGTGGAAACCCGCAAGCGCTGCAAAATTGTCGCGGGCCAGACCGTGAGCTTTGCAGGTCAGAGCGTGACCGTGACGGCCTGAGCTGTCTGATGCCCGGTGGCGCTGCGCTTACCGGGCCTACGTACTGTCTCCGTTTGTAGGCCGGGTAAGGCGAAGCCGCCACCCGGCAATTTCTCTCACAATCCCCTCACACCCATCACGGTTAATTATCGATCAACTTCAAATAATCACTATTCCCTCTGGCGAAACGTGAAAATTATGTTGCGCGATTTTCAGACTTTCCCCACGATAAGTAGAACGTTCTACTAAAACGTTATACTTACAATAACAGCGCGAAAATAGCGCTACTCGGGGGGAAATCAGCATGAGTCTGATATCAGGGTTTGTTAAATCGCTGTCTAAGTTATCGATGATTGGTCGCGCCTTAATGCTGCCAATTTCACTGCTTCCCGCTGCGGGCCTGCTGCTGGCCTTCGGCGATAAGTTCCACCTGCCGCTGATGATGAACGCCGGCGGGGTTATCTTTGATAACCTGCCGATGCTGTTCGCCATCGGCTCTGCCGTCGGTCTGGCTTCGGAATCCGGCATTGCGGCACTCTCTGCGGCGGTCTCGGTGTTTGTCACCAACATAACCATCAGCACCGTGCTGAGCATTACGCCGGAAATGGCCTCCCAGGGCGGGAAATACGCCATGGTCGTCGGCATTCCGACGTTGCAAATGGGCGTCTTTGGCGGCCTGATCTGCGGTATTCTCGCGGCCTGGTGCTACAACCGCTTCCACACCATGCAGCTGCCGGAATTCCTCGGTTTCTTCTCCGGGAAGCGTTTTGTGGCGATTGCGACGGCATTTCTGTCGTTCCTGCTCGGCCTGCTGCTGCCGTACGTGTGGCAGCATATTCAGTCCGGGATCGACGCCCTGTCCGTGGTGGTGAACGGCGATAACCAGGCGGCCTCGACCTTTATCTTCGGGCTGGTGGAGCGCGCGTTGATCCCGCTCGGCCTGCACCACATCTGGTATCCCTCCTTCTGGTATTCGTTCGGGGATTACACCACCCAGGCGGGTCAGGTGATCCACGGCGACCAGACCATCTGGTTCAAGATGCTCGAAGAAGGGGTGAAATCCTTCAGCAGCGATACCTACCAGAACGCCGGGAAATTCATGCAGGGCGAGTTCCCGCTGATGCTGTTCGCGCTGCCTGCGGCGTGCCTTGCGATGTACCATGAAGCGCATACGAAGAATAAGAAAATTGCGGCCGGTATTCTCTTCTCCGCCGCCCTCACCTGCTTCCTGACGGGCATCACCGAGCCGGTAGAGTTCACCTTTATCTTCGTGGCGCCAATCCTTTACGTCTTCAACGCCATCATGGCGGGCCTGGCGTACATGACCATGTACCTGCTGCATGCGCACATCGCCAAGTCGTTCTCGGCGGGCTTTATCGACTACCTGTCGTTCGGGATCCTGCCGTCGTTTAACGGCTATCAGACCAACTTCCTGAGCGCCATTATCATCGGTATCCCTATGGCCCTGATTTACTACTTCACGTTCCGCTTCGTGATCCGCCGTTTCGACGTGAAAACGCCGGGCCGCACCGAAGTGACCGCCAGCGCGAATGACAAGTCCGATTCCGAACTTGCCACCGAAATCATCGGCCTGCTGGGCGGTGCGCAGAACATTGATTCTGTCGGCTCCTGCATCACGCGTTTGCGTCTGGAAGTGGCGAAGAGCGAAGCGGTGGACCGGGACGGGCTGAACGGGCTGGGCGCGCGCGGCGTGGTGTTTGTTGGCGATAACGGGATACAGGTGATTTTCGGGGCCAGAGCACAGTTTATCGCCCAGACCATGTCAACGATGATTGGCAAATAATAAGATGCCTGAAGGAGGCGTCTCCTGTACGCTGGGGTACGCCTCTTATCTGGCTGATAATCGGTAAATTTCAGGGAGCGGTTTTGAAGAAAGTCAGCATTATTGATGTTGCAAAGCATGCGGGCGTGTCGGTTTCTACCGTGTCGCTGGTGCTGCGCCAGAAAGGGAAAATCTCAGAGGCGACGATCGGGAAGGTCAATGCCGCCATCACAACGCTGGGCTATGTTCATAACGTCGCCGCTGCCAACCTTCGCGCCAACACCTCCAATTTAATCGGCCTGATCCTGCGGGACTTCAGCGACAGCTTTTCCATCAAAGTGATGGCGAGCATCGTTCAGGAGCTGGAGAAACAGGGTTATATGGTTTTTCTCGGTCAGCCGCTGAACGACGACGAACATCTTGAGCGTACCCTGCTCTCATTTAAGCAGCAGGGCGTGGCGGGCGTCATCTATCTGGCGTCGGACACCCGCGCCGCCTCTCTCCCGGAACACATTCGCCAATGCCCGCTGCCGCTTGTGGCGGTTTCGCAGTCGTTGCTGGAAGAGAAATGCAACCTGGTGATGCGCGATAACCGCCAGGCGGCGAACCTGGCCGCGCGTTATCTTATCGAGCGCGGGCACCGCACCATCGCCTACATTGGCGGGCGCGACGGGTGCCGTATTCGCGAGCAGCGCCTGCTCGGTTTTCGCAGCGCGATGACGCAGAACGGCCTGGTCTGGCGTGAGGAATATTCTCCCGCCTGCACCGATGATACGCAGGCGGCGGCCATGGCGACTCGCCAGCTGCTGGAGAAGAACAACACGATTACCGCCCTGCTCTGCCATTCGCCGGACGCGATGATCGGTTCGATCTCCGGCATTCACCAGGTGGGGCGCACGGTGGGCAAAGATGTTTTCCTGACTCAGCAGGTGGCGCTGATCGGCTTTGAAGATATGCTTCACGTAAACCTCACGTCGCCGTCACTGACTTACGTTTCGTCTGCCAGCGAAGAGACAGGCCGCCAGGCGGCAGGGCTGATGATCCGCAGGCTGAAGGAGCCGGATCTGCAAACGCAGCGTATTACCCTCTCCGGCCAGCTTATCGCGCGGGAATCGGCGTAAATTCAGAATTTAGCATGGGTCTTATAGCGCGAGATGACTGCTATATTTCCATGATTTGCCATGGATAAATGCAATGCCTACCGTTATCACCCACGCTGCCGTACCTTTGTGTCTGGGCTTAGGGCTCGGAACCAAAGTCATCCCACCCCGCCTGCTGTTTGCCGGGATCGTCCTCGCCATGCTGCCTGACGCTGACATACTGGCGTTTAAATTCGGTGTCGCCTACGGGAATATTTTCGGCCACCGCGGTTTCACTCATTCGCTGCTGTTTGCCTTTGTAGTGCCCATACTTTGCGTGCTGGCTGGGCGTCGATGGTTCCGGGCCAGCCTGTCGCGCTGCTGGCTGTTTTTAACCGTG
The DNA here is from genome assembly GCF_001729745.1 of Enterobacter hormaechei subsp. hoffmannii. Lineage (GTDB taxonomy): Bacteria > Pseudomonadota > Gammaproteobacteria > Enterobacterales > Enterobacteriaceae > Enterobacter > Enterobacter intestinihominis. Next base: position 1,110,754 of record NZ_CP017186.1, on the reverse strand, counting down.
TCGCTGCTGTCGCACAGCCTGCTGGATTCGATTACCACCGGCGGGAAAGGCGTCGGCTGGCTGTGGCCCTGGTCAGATGAGCGCTTCTTTGCGCCGTGGCAGGTGATTAAGGTCGCGCCGTTTGCACTGTCGCGCTATACCACGCCGTACGGGCATCAGGTGATTATCTCGGAACTGCTGTGGGTGTGGCTGCCGGGAATCGTGCTGATGGGAGTATTATGGTGGAAGAAGAGAAGGTAAAAAAAGCCGGGTGGCGGCTACGCCTTACCCGGCCTGCTTTCACCTGTAGGCCCGGTAAGCGTAAGCGCCACCGGGCATTACGGACTTACTTACGACGCCAGGTGGTGCCCTGCGGGCCGTCTTCCAGAATAATACCCATCTCGGTCAGACGGTTACGCGCCGCATCCGCCGCCGCCCAGTCTTTCGCCTGACGCGCTTCCAGACGCGCTTTAATCAGTGCTTCAATTTCCGCTACTTCACCGTCGTCCGCCTGCGCGCCGCTTTGCAGGAACATGTCCGGCTCCTGCTCCAGCAGGCCGAGCACGGAAGAGAGCTTACGCAGATGAGACGCCAGCGCATTCGCCGCCGCCATATCTTCTGACTTCAGGCGATTCACCTCACGCGCCATGTCGAACAGCACGGAGTAGGCTTCCGGGGTGTTGAAGTCGTCGTTCATGACCTCAACGAAGCGGGCTTCGAACGCCTCGCCGCCAGCGGCCGGAACAGACCTGTCGGTGCCGCGCAGTGCGGTATACAGACGCTCCAGCGCAGCGCGCGCCTGCTTCAGGTTCTCTTCGCTGTAGTTCAGCTGGCTGCGATAGTGGCCGGACATCAGGAAGTAGCGCACGGTTTCCGCGTCGTAATACTTCAGCACGTCGCGCACGGTGAAAAAGTTACCCAGCGATTTCGACATCTTCTCGCGGTCAACCATCACCATCCCGGAGTGCATCCAGTAGTTCACGTACTCGCCGCCGTGAGCACAGGTGGACTGCGCGATTTCGTTTTCGTGGTGCGGGAACATCAGATCCGAACCGCCGCCGTGAATGTCGAAATGGTTGCCCAGCTGTTTGCAGTTCATCGCGGAACATTCAATGTGCCAGCCCGGACGCCCTTCGCCCCACGGGGATGGCCAGCTCGGTTCGCCCGCTTTGGACATCTTCCACAGCACGAAGTCCATCGGATTACGCTTCACGTCAACCACGTCCACGCGTGCACCGGCCTGGAGCTGGTCCAGATCCTGGCGGGAAAGCGCACCGTAGGTTGGGTCCGTCGGCACCGAGAACATCACGTCGCCGTTGTCCGCCACATAGGCGTGACCGCGCTCGATCAGCTTTTGGGTGATCTCAATGATTTCATGAATATGGTGGGTCGCACGCGGCTCGCTATCCGGGCGCAGAATATTCAAGGCATCAAAATCCTTGTGCATTTCGGCGATCATGCGATCCACCAGCGCGACAAAGCTTTCGCCATTTTCATTAGCACGTTTAATGATTTTGTCGTCGATGTCGGTGATGTTGCGCACATACTTCAGGTTATAGCCCAGGAAGCGCAGGTAGCGGGACACCACGTCGAACGCGACAAAGGTACGGCCATGGCCGATATGACAGAGATCGTAAACCGTAATACCACACACGTACATGCCGACTTCCCCGGCATGGATAGGTTTAAATTCCTCTTTTTGGCGCGTCATTGTATTAAAGATTTTTAACATCGAAGATTCCATGTAAACACGTGTGTGGATTGTTTGTTCCTTATAATACCCATAATTCGGAGCACGGTCAGCACACAATGCAAGGTGATCGTGTCCTGTGGTTATGCTATAACAAGCCCCTATATGTGACCCGAGCACGGGTCGACGCACCACAATAACGGAACAGGATGCAAAAATGGTTACTTTCCACACTAATCATGGCGATATCGTAATCAAAACCTTTGATGACAAAGCGCCTGAAACAGTTAAAAACTTCCTGGACTACTGCCGCGAAGGTTTCTACAACAACACTATTTTCCACCGTGTGATCAACGGCTTTATGATCCAGGGCGGCGGTTTCGAGCCTGGCATGCGCCAGAAAGAGACGAAAGAAGCGATCAAAAACGAAGCGAACAACGGCCTGAAAAACACCCGCGGTACGCTGGCAATGGCCCGTACTCAGGCCCCGCACTCTGCTACCGCACAGTTCTTCATTAACGTGGCGGACAACGACTTCCTGAACTTCTCTGGCGAAAGCCTGCAAGGCTGGGGCTACTGCGTATTCGCAGAAGTGGTTGAAGGCATGGACGTGGTCGACAAGATCAAAGCCGTTTCTACTGGCCGCAGCGGTATGCACCAGGACGTTCCTAAAGAAGACGTTGTGATCACAAGCGTGACCGTCAGCGAGTAATTCGTGGCGACACTCTTTATTGCGGATCTGCATCTGCAAACAGAAGAACCGGCGATAACCGCCGGTTTTCTGCGTTTTTTACGCGGTGAAGCGAAAAGCGCCGATGCGCTGTACATTCTGGGTGACCTGTTTGAGGCCTGGATAGGCGACGACGATCCGAACCCGCTGCACCGTGAGATGGCTGCTGCCATTAAAGCCCTGGTGGATTCCGGCGTCCCCTGCTATTTCATTCACGGCAACCGTGATTTCCTGATCGGCCAGCGCTACGCCCGCGAGAGCGGAATGACGCTGCTCCCGGAAGAGCAGGTGCTTGACCTCTATGGCCGCAATATTCTGATCATGCACGGCGACACGCTATGCACTGACGATACCGGCTACCTGGCGTTTCGCGCCAAAGTTCACACCCCGTGGATCCAGAAAGTGTTCCTCGCCCTGCCGCTGTTTATCCGCAACCGCATCGCCGCCAGAATGCGCGCGGGCAGCAAGGCCGCCAACAGCAGCAAATCGATGACCATCATGGACGTCAACCCGCAGGCGGTGGTGAACGTGATGGAGAAGCATCGCGTTCAGTGGCTGATCCACGGCCATACCCATCGTCCCGATGTGCATTCCCTTATCGCCAACGGCGAGCCCGCCCATCGCGTGGTTTTAGGCGCCTGGCACAGCGAAGGATCGATGGTCAAAGTCACGCCGGAAGGTGTTGAACTGATCGCCTTCCCGTTTTAACGCCTCCCCGTCTTTTCGCCCATTTCCCGACCACGCAACCGTTTTCCTTGCCGGTATTACATGCTATTCTCTGTGCCCTCGAAAGCAGTGTGTTCCGCACCACAGGAGTTTTAAGACGCATGTCTTCCCGCAATAATCCGGCGCGTGTCGCCATCGTGATGGGGTCCAAAAGCGACTGGGCTACCATGCAGTTCGCCGCCGAAATCTTTGAAATCCTGAATGTTCCGCACCACGTCGAAGTGGTTTCCGCGCACCGTACGCCGGATAAACTGTTCAGCTTCGCCGAAAGCGCCGAAGAGAACGGTTACGAGGTGATCATTGCCGGTGCGGGCGGCGCAGCACATCTGCCGGGCATGATTGCCGCCAAAACCCTGGTGCCGGTACTGGGTGTTCCCGTGCAAAGCGCCGCGTTAAGCGGGGTTGATAGCCTGTACTCTATCGTCCAGATGCCGCGCGGTATCCCTGTCGGTACGCTGGCGATTGGTAAGGCGGGTGCCGCAAATGCCGCCCTGCTGGCCGCGCAGATCCTCGCGACGCATGATAATGACTTACATCAACGCCTGGCGGAGTGGCGTAAAGCCCAGACCGACGAGGTGCTGGATAACCCGGATCCGCGGGGTGCAGCATGAAGCAGGTTTGCGTTCTTGGTAATGGTCAGCTTGGCCGGATGCTGCGTCAGGCCGGTGAGCCGCTGGGTATTGCCGTCTGGCCCGTCGGGCTGGACGCCGAGCCGGAAGCCGTGCCGTTCCATCAGAGCGTGATCACCGCCGAAATTGAACGCTGGCCGGAAACCGCCCTGACCCGCGAGCTGGCGCGCCATAACGCCTTTGTGAACCGCGACGTCTTCCCGATCATCGCCGACCGTCTGACGCAAAAGCAGCTGTTCGACAAGCTCGGCCTTGCGACCGCGCCGTGGCAGCTGTTGTCCGACAAAAGCGAGTGGAATGACGTCTTCGCCATGCTGGGCGATCTGGCGATCGTGAAGCGTCGTGTCGGCGGCTACGACGGTCGCGGGCAGTGGCGCCTGCGCGCGAACGACGCCGCCGAGCTGCCGGACGACTGCTACGGCGAGTGCATCGTTGAGCAGGGCATAAACTTCAGCGGTGAAGTGTCGCTGGTGGGCGCGCGCGGGCATGACGGGCACACCGTTTTTTACCCGCTAACGCATAACCTGCATCAGGACGGGATTCTGCGCACCAGCGTCGCCTTCCCGCAGGCCAATGCTGACCAGCAGGCGCAGGCGGAAGAGATGCTCTCTGCCATCATGCATGAGCTGGGCTATGTGGGCGTAATGGCGATGGAGTGTTTCGTCACGCCATCGGGTCTGCTGATCAACGAACTTGCGCCGCGCGTGCACAACAGCGGCCACTGGACGCAAAACGGTGCCTCCATCAGCCAGTTCGAGCTGCACCTGCGCGCCATCACTGACCTGCCGCTGCCGCAGCCGGTGGTGACCAGCCCGTCGGTGATGATCAACCTGATCGGCACCGATCTGAACTACGACTGGCTGAAGCTGCCGCTGGTGCACCTGCACTGGTACGACAAAGCGGTGCGCCCGGGTCGTAAGGTCGGCCACCTGAACCTGAACGATACCGACACGGATCGCCTGAGCGCCACGCTGGAAGCGATTGTTCCCCTGCTGCCGCCAGAATACGCGAGCGGGATTGTCTGGGCGCAGTCAAAACTGAAGTAAGTAACCCCCGCCGGGGAGTTGACCTTCCCCTTCCCCGGCGTACAATTCCCGCCCATTGCTGCTTAGCTTTCTTCTGGAACCACCATGAACGATGGAACGGACTATCGCGCGATCCTCGCGTCCGATACCCCTTTAATCGACGTTCGCGCGCCGATCGAATTTGTCCAGGGTGCGATGCCCGCCGCACTCAACCTGCCCTTAATGAACGACGACGAGCGTGCCGCCGTCGGCACCTGCTATAAACGCCAGGGTCCGGACGCCGCACTGACGCTCGGCCATAGCCTGGTCAACGGCGAGACGCGAGAGGCGCGCATCAACGCCTGGCGCGAAGCCAGCCTGGCCCATCCTGAGGGCTACCTTTGCTGCGCGCGCGGTGGCCAGCGCTCACATATCTCCCAGGCCTGGCTTAAAGAGGCGGGAATCGCTTATCCGCTGATCCGCGGCGGCTATAAGGCCCTGCGCCAGACGGCAATTCAGGTGACGATTGAGCAGTCACAAAAACCGATGGTGCTTATCGGTGGCTGTACCGGAAACGGCAAAACGCTGCTGGTGAAGCAGCATGCGCAGGGCATCGATCTGGAAGGGCTGGCGCACCATCGCGGCTCGTCATTTGGCCGCACGCTCACCCCGCAACTTTCTCAGGCGAGCTTCGAGAATCACCTTGCCGTCGAGCTGCTAAAAAAAGATGCCGCGCGCTGGGTGCTGGAGGATGAGGGCCGGATGATTGGCTCTAACCACCTGCCGGAGTGCCTGCGCGACCGCATGGCGGAAGCGCCTGTCGTGGTGGTCGAAGATCCGTTTGAGATCCGTCTTGAGCGCCTGCGCGAAGAGTATTTCGACCACATGTGGGCCGATTTTTTTGCCGCCTACGGTGAAGAAGCGGGCTGGAAAGCCTACAGCGAATACCTGCATCACGGCCTGTTCGCCATCCGCCGTCGTCTGGGGCTGCAACGATTCGCGGAATTTACCGCGCTATTAGATTCCGCGCTGCTGGAACAACAGCGCTCTGGAAGCACTGACGAGCACTTCAGCTGGCTTGTGCCGTTGCTGAAGGACTATTACGACCCGATGTACGGCTATCAGCTGGAGAAGAAAGCGGAGAAGATTGTTTTTCGCGGGACGTACGAAGAAATTGCCGAATGGCTTGATCGCTGAAAAATAAAGCCGGGTGGCGAGGTAAAAGCAAAACGGCAACCTGGGTTGCCGTTTTTAATGTTTTTTCCCTCTCCCCGTGGGAGAGGGTCAGGGTGAGGGCATCAGGCCGCACCCTACATGACAACTCAGAAGTCGTAACGCAGACGCACCAGGTTCATGTCGCCCAGGTTGTCGGTGCTGGAGGTGAACACGTGTTCGTAATCCACGCGGAAACCGTAGTCCAGCTGGACGCTGATACCTACGCCGTTGTCGATGCGCTGGTAGTTACGGCCGTTCACGTACTCAATGCGGTCGCCCATGAAGTACGGCTGAATGGATTTCACCGCATACTGACCGACCGGGAATTTGTATCCTGCGAAGTATTCAATACCCCATGCATCACCGGCGAAGTAGTCGTTAACGGACACTTTTTTGGTGGTCATGAAGTTCTGATACCAGCCGCCGCCTGCGGAGAAGGTCCAGTTATCCGGCGTCCAGCTCAGTGCGGTGCCGAGAATGTTCTGGTCGTAGGATTTGCTGTCGCCGTTGTCCGGATTACGCATGTCCGCGCGGGTGTAGTTCCACGCTGCGCCCCAGGTCAGATCGGTGGTCAGGTGGTAATCGATACCCAGTGAACCGCCGCCTTTGCGCTTGTAGCGCAGGCCGTTGCCCGGCAGGTATTCGCTGTCTTCAAACAGGTAAGAGGCGTAGATGTCAGCATCGCCCACGGTTTTCTTGTACTTCAGCATCTGGCGTGAACGGTAAGAGCCGTCGTAGTCGCCGTTGATCCCGTTACCCGACGCCTGACCAATCATGTCGTAGTCCCAGATATCGGTTTTCGCGCCCACCACGTCATAGTACACGCTGTTCTGCTGGCCGAAGGTAAGCGTACCCCAGGTGTCGCTCTTCAGACCGGTGTAGAGCATACGGCGTGAGGTGTCGTGCGCGCCGTCGGCGTAGTGGTTATCCCAGTTAAACTGCGCCGGAATGTTCACACCCAGCTCGTAGTAGGTGATCCAGCTGATGTCATCGAACAGGTAGTAGTCTGCCGCGAAACGGAAACGGGTACCGCCGTCAAAACCGTTACGCTTGTAGCCGTTTTTGCCGTCATCACCGGTCATGTTCTGGAACTGAGGACGGATGCTGCCGCCAACGGTGAAGTTCAGACGGCTCAGCGGGTTACCCGCCTGCGGATCCTGTTTCAGAAGGGTGATTTCCGCCTGAGATGCGAAAGAAGCCAATGCCACTGCTGCGCCGATCGTTGTCGCCAGCGCTGTTTTTCTTATAGTCATTCTTTTTCCTTGATAGACACGCTGCTAAATATTTAGCTGGTGAATATTAACCGGAAAAATTCGGGCTGTGTGGGCGGGTTTTTAATGTTTTGTGCTACTAAATGCATGAGCATTAACGATTTGTGCTATTAAGTGATGACACACCAGCAGAAATGCCGGTGCGTCATCATCACGCAAGTAAACTAGCTGACAAACTGGCGGAACAGCGCTTTACCTTTCAACAGCCGCGTCCCGAGCCAGCCACCGCACAGGGACAGCAGCACCGCGCCGCAGACGGGCAGCGTGAGCCACAGCCGCCAGTCAGGCTCCCATGGAAAATCAAAGACTTTCGTCTGAAGCACCGCCAGTGCGGTTTCCGCCCCGATGACCGCCACCAGGCCCGCCACCAGCCCGAGCAGGGCAAATTCGCTCCACAGCGTGGCGCGCAGCAGCCTTTTACTGGCCCCCAGCGTGCGGTAGACCACCAGCTCCTGATGACGCTGGCGCATGCCCACCTGTACCTGCGCCAGCAGCAACAATAGGCCGCAGACGGTCACCAGCACCACCATCACCTCCAGGGCGCGGCTCACCTGTTCCAGCACCTGCCCGACCTGTTTGAGGATCGCGCCGATATCCAGCAGGCTCACCGTCGGAAATTCCCGGTTCAGTTGCGTCAGCATGCCGTTGCCGTTTTCCCAGCGGAAGCTGGTCAGCCAGCTCTGGGGCTGTCCGTCCAGCGCGCCCGGCGGGAAGATGAAGAAGAAATTTGGCCGCAGGCTTTCCCAGTCCACTTTGCGCAGGCTGGTGACTTTGGCGGTGAAATCCTGGGTATCACCGGTAAAGGTCACGCTATCGCCGAGCTTCACGTTCAGGCGTGTCGCCAGCCCCTCCTCCATCGACACTTCCCCCGCTTTCGGCGGCCAGGTGCCGGCAACGATCGGGTTATGGTCCGGACGTTTCGCCTGCCAGGTCAGGTTGAGCTCGCGGTTGAGCGATTCATCCTTATTTCCCTCCGTGGACTGGCCGTTGATCTGCGTCAGGCGGGCGCGCACGATCGGATAGAACGATTCCGGAATAATGTGATGCTCAGACAGGAACCCCTTCAGCGGCGTCACCTGTTCGGGAGCAATGTTGATCAGGAAATAGTTCGGGCTTTCCGGCGGAAGCTGCTGCTGCCAGCGATCCAGCAGATCCCCGCGCAGCACCAGCAGAAGCGCCAGCAGCATAAACGACAGCGAAAATGCCGAGAGCTGGCTGAGCGTGGACCACGGCTGATGCAGCAGTCGGTTAACCGCCAGCCGAACCGGCAGCGATCTCACCGTCAGCTTTTTGAGAAGATTGAGCAATAGCCAGCCCACCACGCCGCACAGCAGCGCCAGCACCACCGCGCCCGCCAGCACCGCCCACAGCAGCGTACTGCCGCCCATCAGCCAGGCCAACAGCCCGACTGCCACCGCAATAATCACCGGCAGATAGAACTTCAGCGGCCAGACGCTGGCCACCACATCCCGGCGCAGCACGCGCAGCGGCTGGGTGGCGAGCAGCAGCCGGTAGGGGCGTAACCCCACCAGCAGGGAGATCGTCGTCATCGCGCCGATGGCCCACAGCCACGGCCAGAGGCTGGCAGGCGGCAGCGCAGCGGGCAGTACCGGTTTGAGCAGCACCATCAGCAGCTTTTCAAACAGCAGCCCTATCGCCCCGCCGGTCAGAGCCGACAGCGCCAGCACCATCAACCACTGGCCGACAATCAGCTTGCGCAGCTGTGCCCGGCCCGCGCCGAGAGTTTTGAGGATCGCCACCAGATCGTAACGGCTGCGGCAGTAGTGCCCCATTGCCACGGCAACGGCCGCAATGGCCAGCAGCAGGGTTAACAGCGCCGACAGCAACAGAAACTGCTGAGAACGCTCGAGGGATTTGCCGAGCGCCCCGTCATCCTGCTCCAGCCCGTACCAGCGATGTTCCGGCTTGAGCTGAGGCAGGAGCCATTTTTCATACGCCTCCAGTTGAGCAGGCGTCCCGCCAAACTTATAGCGCCATGTGACGCGGCTACCCGGCTGGACGGCGTTGGTTTTCGCCACATCAGCGGTGTTCATCAGCAGGCGCGGCGCGAGCTGGAACGGATTAAATCCGGAGTCGGGTTCCTGCACCACTTCCCCGGCAATTTTGAGGGTCGCGTCGCCGACGTCGATACTGTCGCCGGGTTTCAGGTTCAGCAGCGCCATCAGACGCGATGCCAGCAGTACCGTACCGGCCGTCGGTTTTAGCCCCGGCGGACTGGTTTGTAAGTCACCATACATCGGGTAGATGTCATCCACGGCTTTTACGCTGGCAAGCTGTGGCGTGTCGCCCGCAAAGGTCATGGTCTGAAAGGTGATTTGCTCTCCCACCTTCAGCCCCTCTTTGCGCGCTTCCTCAATCCAGCCCGGCGGCACGGGGCGAGAACTTTGCAGAGCCCGGTCCCCCGCCATGAATTCCCGACTCTGCTGGCTAAGCCCTTTCTCCATACGATCGCTGACGCTGCCGAGCGCCAGCACGCAGGCCACCGCCAGACTCAACGCCAGCCAGACAATCAGCAGCGAGGGCGAGCGCCATTCGCGCCAGAACCAGCGGGCAATCATGCTTCCTCCTGAAGAACACCGTTCACCAGCCGCAGGCGGCGGTCGCAGCGGGCGGCCAGCTGCGGGTCGTGGGTAACCAGAATCAGCGTGGTGCCGTGTTCGCGGTTGAGTGAAAACAGCAGATCGGCAATTTTGTCCCCGGTTTTACGGTCGAGATTGCCCGTGGGCTCATCGGCAAACAGCACTTCCGGGCGCCCGTTAAACGCCCGGGCCAGCGCCACGCGCTGCTGCTCACCGCCGGAAAGCTGTGCCGGAAGGTGGTCGAGACGTTTTCCCAGCCCCAACTGTTCCAGCAACGCTTTGGCGTGATCGCGGCTTTCGCGGGTATTTTCACCGCGCAGCAGGCCGGGCAGCTCAACGTTTTCCAGCGCGTTGAGGGTTGGGATCAGCATGAATGACTGAAAGACAAACCCGATATGCCGGGCACGCAGCGCGGCGCGCGCCTCTTCATCAAGCGCGTGGAGGGGCTGGCCGACCAGGTTCACTTCCCCGCTGCTGCCATCGTCCAGCCCGGCGAGAATGGCCAGCAGCGTGGACTTACCGGAACCGGATTCGCCAATCAGGGCGATGGTTTCGGCACGTTTGACAACGAGTTCAACTCCGGTGAGGATGGAAAGCTCGTGTTCTCCCTGACCGACGGACTTCTTAAGACGATGAACTTCAACAATGTTTTCCGCTGGCATTTGCCCTTCCTGTTTTTGATGCTGATGACCTTCCGCGCGGCGGCTGCGGACACGTTATTGATTCTGGGCGATAGCCTGAGCGCGGGCTATCGTATGGCGGCCAGTGCGGCCTGGCCCGCCCTGCTCAATGATAAATGGCAGTCCCGGGCGTCTGTCGTTAACGGCAGCATCAGCGGCGATACGTCGCAGCAAGGCTTATCGCGCCTGCCTGCCCTGCTTAAGCAGCATCAACCGCGTTGGGTGCTGGTCGAACTGGGCGGTAATGATGGTTTGCGCGGCTTCCAGCCACAGCAAACGGAGCAAACGCTGCGGACTATTTTGCAGACCATTAAGGCCGCTAACGCCCAGCCGCTGCTGATGCAAATTCGCCTGCCCGCTAACTACGGCCGTCGGTATAATGAGGCGTTTAGCGCGATCTATCCTAAGCTTGCCAAAGAGTTTGATATTCCGCTGCTGCCATTTTTCATGGAAGAGGTCTATCTGAAACCCCAGTGGATGCAGGATGATGGCATTCACCCCAATCGCGATGCCCAGCCGTTCATTGCCGACTGGATGGCAACCCGGCTGGCTCCTTTAGTAAAACATGACTCGTCAAACAGCTGAGAACCTGACAGGTAAAGTTATGCAAAAATCGGTCTTAATAACAGGATGTTCCAGCGGAATTGGCCTTGAAAGCGCCCTTGAACTGAAACGTCAGGGGTTTTGGGTGCTGGCGGCCTGCCGCAAACCCGAAGATGTCGAACGCATGCGAGGGCTGGGATTTACCGGCATTCTGCTGGATCTCGATTCGCCAGAGAGCGTGGAGCAGGCCGCCGATGAGGTTATCGCCCTGACCAACAACCGGCTTTACGGCCTGTTCAACAATGCGGGCTATGGCGTATACGGCCCGCTACAGACCCTCTCACGGGAACAGCTGGAGCAGCAGTTCTCCGCAAACTTTTTTGGGGCGCATCAGCTCACCATGCGCCTTCTCCCCGCCATGCTGCCGCACGGCGAAGGGCGGATTGTCATGACCTCCTCGGTGATGGGCCTGATCTCCACGCCGGGACGCGGGGCTTACGCTGCCAGTAAATATGCGCTTGAAGCCTGGTCCGATGCGTTGCGCATGGAGCTGCGCCACAGCGGCATTAAGGTCAGCCTGATTGAACCGGGCCCCATCCGCACCCGCTTTACGGAAAACGTTAACCAGACGCAGGCGGACCAACCGGTCGAAAATCCCGGTATCGCGGCGCGTTTTACGCTTGGGCCAGAAGCCGTGGTTGCCAAAGTGCGCCACGCATTTGAGAGCGATACCCCTAAAATGCGCTATCCGGTGACGCTGGTGACCCATGCCGTCGGCTGGTTAAAACGCCTGCTGCCGGGGCGGATGATGGACAAAATTTTGCAGGGTTGAGTTGAAGCGACGACGCTTACCCCCATGTAAAGAGTAAACCGATAAAAGAGAATGCCGCATGTCCGTACAGAATATCGTCAACATAACTGAAGCTAACCTGCAACAGACACTCGAACAGTCAATGACTACACCGGTGCTGTTCTACTTCTGGTCTGAACGCAGCCAACACTGCCTGCAGCTGACGCCGGTCCTGGAAAGCCTTGCCGCGCAGTACAACGGTCAATTCATTCTGGCGAAGCTGGATTGTGACGCCGAACCGATGGTGGCTTCCCAGTTTGGCCTGCGTGCGATCCCAACCGTCTACCTGTTCCAGAACGGTCAGCCGGTGGATGGCTTCCAGGGGCCTCAGCCGGAAGAGGCGATCCGCGCCCTGCTGGATAAAGTCCTGCCGCGCGAAGAAGAGCTGAAAGCGCAGGAAGCCATGGCGCTGATGCAGGAAGGCAAGTACGACGAGGCGCTGCCGCTGTTAAAAGACGCGTGGCAGCTGTCGAACCAGAACAGCCAGATTGGTCTGCTGCTGGCAGAGACCCAGATTGCGCTGCACCGCCCCGAAGACGCGGAAGCCGTGCTGAAAACGGTGCCGATGCAGGATCAGGACACCCGCTATCAGGGCCTGGTGGCGCAGATTGACCTGCTGAAACAGGCGGCGGATACCCCTGAAATTCAGCAACTTCAGCAGCAGGTTGCGGACAACCCGGCGGATGCCGCGCTGGCAAGCCAGCTGGCGCTTCAGCTTCACCAGGTGGGGCGTAATGAAGAGGCGCTGGAGCTGCTGTTTAGTCACCTTCAGAAGGACCTGGGCGCCGCAGACGGTCAGGCGCGAAAGATGTTCCAGGAGATCCTGGCCGCGCTCGGCACCGGTGACGCGCTGGCGTCTAAGTATCGTCGTCAGCTGTACGCATTGCTTTACTAACAAAAATGCCCGGTGGCGCTAACGCTTGCCGGGCCTACAGAAGCCGATATTACCCCGTCTTTTTCAACTGCGTCACCACCAGCTGGTGGCGCGCGTTGTAAAACTTCCGATAGGTCAGATAGCAGGCAATAATCGTCGACAGGCTCGCCGTAGAGAGCAGCATAAACGTCACCATAATCTGGTATTTAATCGCTTTTACCGGATCGATACCGGCAAAAATTAGCCCCGACATCATGCCCGGCAGGCTCACCAGACCCACGGTTTTGGCGGAATCCACCGTTGGGATCAGCGAAGAACGAATGCTGTCGCGGATCAACCGCGCCGAGGCCACCTTCGGTGTCGCGCCCAGGCTTAGCTTCTCCTGAAGCTGTTGCTGTTCACTGCTGAAGCGTTGCCCCAGATTGTTGTAGCATAACCCGACCGCCACCATCGCATTGCCCGCAATCATCCCGGAAATGGGGATCACCTGCATCGGCGTAAATTCTATCGAGCCGGAGAGCACCAGTACCGCCAGCGTTAACGCGGTCCCGGTGGTGATGGCAATAAACGACGAGAGGAACGCTTTATCGATGTATTTACTGCGTTTCTGCGCGTTCCATGCCGCGTTAAAGCAGATAAACAGCACCATCAACAGGGTCAGCACGGCATGATTGACGTTGAAGATGTATTTCAGCACATAGCCGACGATGATGAGCTGAATGACCGCGCGAACGATACTCCACAGAATATCTTTTTCCAGCCCCAGCTTCTCCCGGTAGCTGACCACAATCGCCACCAGCACCAGGACCATCGACAGCGCCAGCGATTCGTTGGTTATGTTATGTTCACCCACGGTGAGCCTCCTCCATTTTCCCGCCCTGCGGCCTGAGCGTGATGACATCATCCGCATGGCTAATTTCATTTGAATCGTGCGTCACCCACAGCACGGCAATATCCTGTTCACGGACGTAGCGATGAATAATCTCATTGACGTTGCGCTTGTTAGCGTCATCCAGCGCGCTGGTGATTTCATCCAGCAAAAGCACCTTCGGCAGGAATTGCAGGTTACGGATCAGCGAGACGCGCTGCTTTTCCCCGCCTGACAGTTCGGCAGTCGATTTGGTCAGCGTCTCCGGCGGAAGCCCAAAACGGGTCAGATCGTCCGCAAACTTTTTCGGATCGGGCGTTTGGTTGCGGATGTGCCAGGGGAAAACCAGATTGTCGTACACCGTGTCGCCAAACAGGGACGGCGTTTGCACGCAGTATGACACCTGCTGGCGATAGCTTTCCGGTGTAAGCGTGGCGATATCTTTCCCTTCAAACAGGATGGTTCCCTCCGTTGGACTCAGTAGCGAAGCCACGATTTTCAGGAGGGTGCTTTTGCCGCAGCCGGAGGGGCCGGTTATGAGTTTAAATTCGCCCGGAGAGAGACAAAAATCGACGTGCTGAAGGATGGTGTTATCACCCACACGAAAGCCAACATCCCTGATATCCAGAAGATTTTTTTTATTATTCATTCCGATTCCGTTAACCGCTGTGATAAGAACAGCCTTTAGCATAATCCTTTCCGCTACGCTGCGCGAATAGCCTTAACCTATCGCAAGTGTTAAACTTTTTGTTCGGTAATTGTCACCTCTATAACTACAGGAAGTCAGCAACATGACACATATCTTTTATGAGTTCTCTTCCCTGAAGCCTGGTGTTCCAGATGTGGAAACATTAATGGAAGTCATCAATTCTTCTGAACTCACGCGTTTTGTCATGGGTGCAGAGGTGGTCGATTTTGTTAAGAAGGCGCTCATCGTTAACACCACGATCGGAAGCTTTAAAAACTGCTATTTTGCTTTCGATGATGGGGCTTACTTTCTCGAGTTTGACGGCAAGGGTAAATCCAGACGCTTTACTGAGGTGCCGGACTGGTTCGTTTCCCCCGCGGAATTTGCCCGCTCGCAATGGCTGATTAACCATGACCTGGCCGATGTGAAGGCGACAGCGTTTATTGACGTGCTAATGTCCTACCCGCTTAAAGAGCGCCGGGCGCACTGCAATCTGCTGTTTGGTCTGGATCTGCATAAGGTCAATGTGGTTCCGGCGCCTACAGCCCCTGCCGGAAAAATGGGCAATAAAAACGGAAAAACCACCAAGCCTCGCGTCACGGATCTCGGCTCTTTTGAGCTTTTTACCGCGTTCTTTGCACGCATGAAAACCGCCGTCAATGCAAATGAGTTCCCCACCTTACAGGTGCTGACAGGCCAGAAGGATCTTGCAAAAGCGCCGCACAGCTTAAAGCAAGGGATCAGAACCTGGTTTAAGGGGATTACCGGCGATCTGCCGCCGAACAACAAACGTGTCGGAGCGGGCAATGCAGTACTGTTCTGCGCTCCCGTTCGCGAGCAGATCCAGCAGATAGAGGCCATCGGCCTGGAAAAATACTATCAGGGCTTATCGAAAGCCATCGCTGACGCCGGGGATGGGTTTATCACCGACTTCAGCTATTCCTGGTCTGAAGAGTAACGCTATGCGCCCCGCTCTCCTGGCGGGGCGTTTTAATTTTACCAGTCCGGTTCCCACCTCTTTACAGGGGCGAAATCCCGCCCGTTAACCGATATACTTACGTTCAACAAATACGCAATTTTTCTCGTTACGGCATGCAAAACAGGAGGTTTTTATGCTCATCGTTGTTCCTGTCCTTATTTTCGTTGCGCTGGTTATCGTGGGCGCAGGCGTCAAAATTGTCCCGCAGGGTTACCAGTGGACCGTCGAACGTTTCGGTCGCTACACCAATACCCTTCAGCCGGGTTTAAGCCTGATCGTCCCCTTCATGGACAGAATTGGGCGTAAAATCAACATGATGGAGCAGGTGCTGGATATTCCTTCCCAGGAAGTCATCTCTAAGGATAACGCCAACGTCACCATCGATGCGGTGTGCTTTATTCAGGTGATTGATGCGCCGAAAGCGGCCTATGAGGTGAGCAACCTGGAGCTGGCGATCGTCAACCTGACGATGACCAACATCCGTACCGTGCTTGGCTCGATGGAGCTGGACGAAATGCTCTCCCAGCGCGACAGCATTAATACCCGCCTGCTGCACATTGTTGATGAAGCCACCAATCCGTGGGGGATCAAAGTGACCCGCATTGAGATCCGCGACGTGCGCCCACCGGCAGAGCTGATTGCTTCCATGAATGCGCAGATGAAGGCCGAGCGTACCAAACGCGCCTATATTCTTGAAGCCGAAGGGGTGCGTCAGGCCGAGATCCTGAAAGCGGAAGGGGAAAAACAGTCGCAGATCCTGAAAGCCGAGGGCGACCGTCAGTCTGCCTTCCTCCAGGCAGAAGCGCGTGAACGTTCGGCAGAAGCGGAAGCCCGCGCGACGCAAATGGTTTCCGAGGCGATTGCCGCCGGGGATATCCAGGCTGTGAACTACTTCGTCGCGCAAAAATATACCGATGCGCTGAAGGAGATCGGCTCTGCGAACAACAGCAAAGTGGTGATGATGCCGCTGGATGCCAGCAGTCTGATGGGATCTATCGCCGGAATTGCCGAGTTGATCAAAGACGGCGGAAACGAGCGTAAAAAATGATTGAGCTCATCGTTGCACATCCTCATGCGTTCTGGCTAAGCCTTGGCGGCTTGCTGCTGGCCGCCGAGATGCTTGGCGGCAACGGTTATCTGCTGTGGAGCGGTGTTGCCGCTGTGATTACCGGGCTGGTCGTCTGGCTGCTGCCTGTCGGCTGGGAGTGGCAGGGCGCGCTGTTTGCCGTGCTGACGCTGCTGGCCGCCTGGCTGTGGTGGCGCTGGCTGAACAAACGGGTGAAGGCGCAGAAGCCGGTCGACGCGCATCTCAATCAGCGTGGGCAGCAGATCGTGGGTAAACGTTTTACGCTTGATAACGCGCTGATCAACGGACGCGGTCATATGCGTGTGGGGGACAGTTCATGGCCGGTGGTGGCCGATGATGACCTCAGCGCCGGCACGCGGGTTGAGGTCATTGCGGTAGAAGGCATTACCCTGCGGGTTAAAGCCTGTTAGGCGTGGGTTTTACGGTGGCAGCAGCCGGAAAGATTGTCGATAATCGGGCACTCGGCGCTGTCATCTCCCGGGCAGGATTCTGCCAGCTGTAGCAGTTGCTCACGCATCGCCTGTAATTCGATGATATGGCGTTCGATCTCCGCCACTTTTTCCAGCGTACGTTTTTTCACGTCGGCACTGTGGCGTTTCGGATCGTTAAACAGGTTAACCAGCTCGCCGCACTCTTCAAGGTTAAATCCTACCTGTCTTGCCTGGCGCAGTAACGTCAGTTCATCAAGATGCAGCTGCGTATAGCTGCGGTAGCCGTTCTCACTGCGCAACGGTGGCGTCACCAGCCCTTTTTCCTCATAAAAGCGAATCGCTTTGCTGGTTAAGCCGGTTTTTTTCGCAACATCGCTGATATTCACATTTCCCCCTTGACCTTCCCCTTGATGGAAGGTTTAACCTTCATAACAGTTAGCGAAAAGCAGAGTGAAGGTCAACAATTGACCAGAACATTATACGGGAGTTTTGTTATGTCTCACACTATTGACCTGACACTGGACGGCCTCTCCTGCGGCCACTGTGTCAAACGTGTTAAAGAAAGCCTGGAGCAGCGTCCTGATGTGGAAAGCGCTGAGGTGACTATCGATCATGCCGCCGTGACCGGCAGCGCCAGCGCCGACGCGCTGATTGATACCATTAAACAGGCCGGTTACGGGGCGGAGTTAAGCCACCCAAAGGCTAAACCGCTGGCAGAGTCATCATCCCCGTCGGAAGCACTGACAGCGGCCACTCCTGAGCTTCCGGTAGCTGATGATATTGATGACAGCCAACAGCTGCTGATCAACGGCATGAGCTGCGCCAGCTGTGTCTCCCGGGTACAAAACGCCTTACAGGCGGTACCGGGCGTCGCACAGGCACGGGTAAACCTGGCGGAGCGTACTGCGCTGGTGATGGGCAGTGCCTCCGCCGCAGATTTAGTGCAGGCCGTGGAGAAAGCGGGCTACGGGGCGGAGGCCATCGAAGATGATGCCGAGCGCCGCGAGCGCCAGCAGGAAACGGCTGTCGCCACCATGAAGCGCTTCCGTTGGCAGGCGATTGTCGCCCTGCTGGTCGGTATTCCGGTGATGGTGTGGGGCATGATGGGTGACAACATGATGGTCACCGCAGACAACCGCACCCTGTGGCTGGTGATTGGTCTGATTACCCTTGCGGTGATGGTGTTTGCAGGCGGACATTTCTATACCAGCGCCTGGAAGAGCCTGAAAAACCGCACCGCGACGATGGACACGCTGGTCGCGCTCGGGACGGGCGCGGCGTGGCTGTATTCGATGAGCGTTAACGTCTGGCCACAGTGGTTCCCGATGGAGGCGCGCCATCTCTATTATGAAGCGAGCGCGATGATTATTGGTCTGATTAACTTAGGCCATATGCTCGAAGCCCGCGCGCGTCAGCGCTCGTCGAAAGCGCTGGAGAGATTACTCGATTTAACCCCGCCGACGGCCCGCGTGGTCACCGACGATGGGGAAAAAAGCGTTCCTCTCTCAGAGGTACAACCCGGTATGACGCTTCGTCTCACCACCGGTGACCGCGTGCCCGTCGACGGTGAAGTCACCCAGGGCGATGCCTGGCTTGATGAAGCCATGCTGACCGGTGAGCCGATCCCCCAGCAGAAATCTCAGGGCGATGCGGTGCATGCGGGTACGGTGGTACAGGACGGCAGCGTGCTGTTCCGCGCCAGCGCCGTTGGCAGTCATACCACACTGTCACGCATCATTCGGATGGTCCGCCAGGCGCAGAGCAGTAAGCCGGAAATTGGTCAGCTTGCCGATAAAATCTCCGCCATTTTTGTGCCAGTGGTGGTCGGTATTGCCCTGCTGAGCGCGGCAATCTGGTATTTCTTCGGCCCGGCGCCGCAGATTGTCTACACCCTGGTGATCGCCACCACGGTACTGATCATCGCCTGTCCTTGTGCCCTTGGTCTGGCCACGCCGATGTCGATTATCTCTGGCGTCGGACGCGCCGCCGAATTTGGCGTACTGGTCCGTGATGCTGACGCCCTGCAACGGGCAAGCACGCTGGACACCCTCGTCTTTGACAAAACCGGCACGCTCACCGAGGGCAAACCGCAGGTAGTGGCCGTTAATACCATTGGCTGTACGGAGACGGATGCCCTGCGCCTGGCCGCCGCGCTGGAACAAGGCTCCAGTCACCCGCTGGCGCGCGCCATCCTTGAGAAAGCCGGTGATGCCCGTCTGCCGCAGGTAAGCAACTTCCGCACCCTGCGCGGTTTAGGGGTCAGCGGTGAAGCAGAAGGCCATACGCTGCTGCTGGGTAACCAGGCACTGCTAACTGAACACGGTGTTGATACGTCCGTGCTGGACGCTGAGCTGAACGCGCAGGCCTCTCAGGGCGCGACGCCGGTTCTGCTGGCGAGGAATGGTCAGGTGGCGGCGCTGCTGGCCGTACGCGATCCGTTACGCCAGGACAGCGTGGATGCCTTGCAACGCCTGCACCACGCGGGCTATCGCCTGGTGATGTTAACCGGTGATAACCCGACTACCGCTAACGCCATCGCCAGAGAAGCCGGGATTGATGAGGTGATAGCCGGCGTACTGCCAGATGGCAAAGCGGACGCCATCAGGAAATTGCAACGTGATGGTCGTCAGGTGGCGATGGTCGGCGACGGCATCAACGACGCCCCGGCGCTGGCGCAGGCTGACGTAGGTATTGCGATGGGCGGCGGGAGCGATGTCGCCATTGAAACCGCGGCAATCACCCTGATGCGCCACAGCCTGATGGGCGTGGCGGATGCGCTGGCGATTTCGAAAGCCACGTTGCGCAACATGAAGCAGAACCTGCTGGGGGCCTTCGTCTATAACTCGCTCGGCATTCCGATTGCCGCCGGGATTTTGTGGCCGCTGACCGGCACCCTGCTGAACCCGGTTGTTGCGGGTGCGGCGATGGCGCTCTCGTCAATTACCGTGGTGAGCAACGCTAACCGTCTGCTGCGGTTTAAACCGAAAGCGTAGAATCCCGGAAGCAGGCCGGGTAAGCGCAGCGCCGCCCGGCTTTCGCCTATTGCGCCCCCCTTCCCCACGCGCTAGCATGAACCTTTCCGTTTATGGAGCGCGTATGGGTCTGTTTAATCGTATAAAAACATCGTTTCGCGCCCTTTTTCCCCGCCGTTATGCCTGGCCCGGTATGGATATTTCGCTTCCGGGTGGGCAGCAACTGCACCTGGTGGGAAGCATTCATATGGGCACGCAGGATATGTCCCCCCTGCCCTCCGGCCTGATTAAACTACTGAAGCGCGCCGACGCGCTGATCGTCGAAGCCGACATCTCCGGCCATGAATCGCCGTTTGCCGGGCTGGAAAGCGACCGCCCCCTGGCTGAACGTCTTAACGAGACGCAGCTGGCTGAGCTTACCCGTCTTGCGGATGAGTCCGGCGTCTCGCTCTCAATGCTCGACACCCTGCCCCTGTGGCAAATTGCCATGGTGCTACAGGCAACCCAGGCGCAGCGCCTGGGGCTGCGCGGCGATTACGGTATCGATTATCAACTGCTGAATGCGGCAAGGGCGTGCAACCTGTCCGTCATTGAACTGGAAGGCACGGACAGCCAGATTGCGCTTCTTCGCCAGCTTCCTGATGACGGCAAGATGCTGCTGGATGATACCCTGACCCACTGGCACACCAACGCGCGTCTGCTGCAAACGATGATTGGCTGGTGGCTGGATGCGCCGCCCGCAGACGGTAAGCTGGCGTTACCGTCGACGTTCAGTGAATCGTTGTATGATGTGCTGATGAACGCGCGCAACCAGGCGTGGCGGGAGACGCTGTATGCCCTGCCTGCCGGTCGTTATGTTGTCGCGGTTGGCGCGTTGCATTTGTACGGAGAAGGGAATTTGCCGTCGCTGCTGAAATAAAAAAATGGCCAATATTTCTATTGGCCCGTCAAAGAGGAATTTCATCGTTTTTATTATACCGAAGTGACCTTCGGCTACGCCGATTGTCGCTCAAAGTAACCATCACTGCCAATACTATTGCGCAAGATGGTGCTATTTTTTAGACAAACGTCAGGCGTATGCTGCTGGCATGAACCGTCTGTCGTAAGAAGGATAGCCATGACTCCCGCCGTTAAATTACTCGAAAAAAACAAAATTTCTTTCCGGATCCACACCTACGATCACGATCCGAACGAAACCAACTTTGGTGATGAAGTGGTGCGCAAGCTGGGGCTGAACGCGGACCAGGTATACAAAACGCTGCTGGTCGCGGTGAATGGCGATATGAAGCACCTCGCCGTGGCAGTGACGCCCGTCGCCGGACAGCTTGATCTGAAGAAAGTGGCCAAAGCGCTGGGAGCGAAAAAGGTCGATATGGCAGACCCGATGGTTGCGCAACGCACTACGGGTTATCTGGTCGGCGGGATCAGCCCGCTCGGCCAGAAAAAGCGTCTGCCGACCCTGATCGATGCGCCTTCGCAGGAATTTGAGACGATCTATATTTCTGGCGGCAAACGCGGGCTGGATATCGAACTGGCCGCAGGCGATCTGGCGAAAATGCTGGACGCGAAATTTGCGGATATTGCGCGCAGGGATTGAGAAAATTGCCCGGTGGCGCTGCGCATACCGGGCCTACGATTCGAATGTAGGCCGGGTAAGGCGTAGCCGCCACCCGGCACAACACACCCGCTCTACTGCCAGCTCACCTCGCCCTTCGGCTCATACGCGTTCACGTCAATCGGTGAATTTTGCTGGATAAACTGCTTTAACACTTCCGCATCAATAAACCCGGTATTTACATAGCCCGGTTTGTTATCGATATGCGGATAGCCGTCGCCGCCGGTGGCGTTAAAGCTTAACGTTGCCAGGCGGTAGGTTTTCGCCGGATCAACAGGTTCGCCTTTGATTTTGAGATCGTTGAGCTTACCGTCCTTCGCGACGAAGCTGACGTTAGCAAACTGCGGATACGCTCCGGAGTCCGGCTTCATCTGCGCCACGGCGGTCAGGTAGTCAATTACCTCTTTCCCGCTCATGTCCGCATACACCACCACGTTGCCAAACGGCTGCACTTTGAGCACGTCTTTATAGGTGATGTTTCCGCCTTCGATGGAATCACGAATACCGCCGCCGCTCATCACGCCGAAATCCGCATTCGTGCGCGCCATCTGCGCGGCCAGCACCAGACGCCCCATGTTGGTTTGTACGAAGCGGACTTTGCTGCGGTCCCCTTCCAGTCGTCCGTTAAGCGTGCCAATCTTCACGTCCAGCTGCGCTTTCCCTTTGCTCTGGAACGGCGTCAGCAGGGAGAGCATCTGCTGGTTTTCAGCGATCTCTGGCGTGTAGAGTACCCGCTCGCTTTTGCCGTCCGGGTAGGTCACTTTCTTCTTCAGGTTGACCGGGATGAGCTGATAGTGCACCAGCTTCATCTCGCCGTTACGGAATTCGAAATCCGCACGGCCAACGTATTTACCCCACTCGTGGGCCTGTACAATCCAGATCCCGTTCTGACGATCCGGCGCGCACGGCGTGCCGGGCACATAATCTACCTGCTTTTTATTCTCAGAAGCCATGCAGACCGGATCCTGCGAATGACCGCCCACAATCATCGCCAGCGAGCCCGCAGGAAGGCTGCGCGCCATCTCCACGTCGCCCGGCGCGTTAGAGCCGTGCTGACCGTTGTCGTAATGCCCCATGTGGGTGGTAGCGATAATCACATCCGGTTTTTCATTCTGCTGCAACTCCTGGATCACCAGCTTCGCTTCGTCCGCCGGTTTACGGAATTCGATGTCGGTGAAAAATTCAGGGTTGCCAATTTTGGCCGTATCGTCGGTGGTTAAGCCGATGACCGCGATCTTCAGATCCTGACGCTTAAACAGCGCCCACGGTTTAAACAGGCGCTCGCCGGTGCTTTTCTGATAAATATTGGCGGAAAGGAACGGAAATTTGGACCACTTTTCCTGCTGGCGCAATACGCTCAGCGGGTTATCAAACTCGTGGTTTCCGACCGCCATCGCGTCGTAACCAATTAAATTCATGCCGCGGAAATCAGGCTCGGCATCCTGCAAATCAGATTCCGGTACGCCGGTATTAATATCCCCGCCCGACAGCAACAGCACGCTGCCGCCCTGAGCCGAGACCTCTTTACGAATGCCGTCCACCAGCGTTTTTTGCGCCGCCAGGCCATATTCACCGTATTCGCTGCGCCAGAAATGGCCGTGATGATCGTTAGTATGCAGAATGGTAATTTTATAGGTTTTATCTTTTTCATACGCCTGCGCGGGCAGGCTTGTCAGCCCCCATGCGGCGATGAGCGCCAGCGCGACGCCACGCTTTATTAACTTCATCTTCTCTCTCCCTGACCCATAGACAAACGCAAAAATTACAGTGACTCACAAGAATAGACAAATAAGTTTTCAGAATTGCGACTTTCTTCAAATGTCACGGACGAGTATGTTAGTCGGATAATAATTACTCCCTGCATCTCTAATTACAAATTGACGTGGTATTTATGGCAATCAGTGAATCAACCCAGCCTGTTCAGGGCGTTCCGGCGTCGCCGCCGAAATCGCGCACTTCCTTCAAAGTATTAGGCGCAATCAGTCTCTCTCATCTGCTCAACGACATGATCCAGTCGCTGATTCTGGCGATCTACCCGCTGTTGCAGTCTGAGTTCTCATTAACCTTCGTGCAGATCGGGATGATCACCCTGACCTTCCAGCTGGCCTCTTCGCTGCTACAGCCGGTGGTGGGCTACTGGACGGACAAATACCCGATGCCATGGTCGCTGCCCATTGGGATGTGCTTCACCCTGAGCGGGCTGGTGCTGCTGGCCATGGCGGGCAGCTTTGAGGCGGTACTGGTTGCCGCGGCGCTGGTAGGAACCGGTTCATCGGTGTTCCATCCGGAATCGTCCCGCGTGGCGCGTATGGCCTCCGGCGGACGCCACGGGCTGGCGCAGTCTCTGTTCCAGGTGGGGGGGAACGTTGGTAGCTCCCTCGGTCCTCTGCTGGCGGCGGTAATTATCGCGCCTTACGGCAAAGGCAACGTGGCGTGGTTTGTGCTGGCCGCGCTGCTGGCGATTGTCGTCCTGGCGCAAATCAGCCGCTGGTATGCCGCGCAGCACCGCGTAAATAAGGGAAAACCTGTCGCGAAGATAACCAATCCCCTTCCGCGTAATAAGGTGATCCTTGCCGTCAGCGTGTTGCTGGTGCTGATTTTCTCGAAATATTTCTATATGGCGAGCATTAGCAGCTATTACACCTTCTATCTGATGCAAAAATTCGGATTATCGGTACAAAACGCCCAGTTCCATCTCTTTGCCTTCCTGTTTGCGGTGGCGGCAGGCACGGTGATTGGCGGCCCTGTGGGAGATAAAATCGGACGTAAATATGTGATTTGGGGCTCTATCCTCGGCGTTGCGCCGTTTACGCTTGTTTTACCGTACGCAACGCTGGAATGGACCGGAATATTGACAGTGATTATTGGTTTTATTCTCGCGTCGGCGTTTTCAGCCATTCTGGTCTATGCGCAGGAGCTACTGCCGGGACGTATCGGTATGGTTTCCGGTCTCTTTTTCGGTTTTGCCTTTGGCATGGGCGGCCTTGGCGCCGCCGTGTTAGGGATGGTTGCAGACCACACCAGCATCTTCCTGGTCTATAAAATCTGCGCTTTCCTGCCACTTCTGGGGATGTTGACCATATTCCTGCCTGACAACCGTCATAAAGCGTAACTTCATGGCTGCCAAAGTTAAACTTTGGCAGCCGGATAACCTGATGCCATAAGGCTTTCCTCTCCCTCCCCTCAGCAAATTTATCAAAACCTGCCTTTTTTTATGCTTATTGCCTTTTTATTGTGATTTCAACAATTATTCATAAACATAAGCGTAAAAATTGTCATAAACTATTAATCGGCTTTTTGGTATTTGCACCAAAAATGGATCACCCATCGCGAAAGGAGACGGAATGCACCACGCCACACCGCTTATCACCACCATTGTTGGTGGACTTGTGCTCGCTTTTATCCTCGGCATGATTGCCAACAAACTGCGTATTTCGCCCCTGGTAGGCTATTTGTTAGCGGGCGTGCTGGCAGGACCCTTTACGCCGGGTTTTGTCGCAGATACCAAACTTGCACCGGAGCTGGCGGAACTGGGCGTTATCCTGCTGATGTTTGGCGTCGGACTGCATTTTTCCCTGAAGGATCTGATGGCGGTAAAGTCGATCGCCATACCGGGAGCGATCGCCCAGATAGGGGTGGCGACGCTGCTGGGCATGGCGCTTTCGGCGGTGCTGGGCTGGTCAATCATGACCGGTATCGTATTTGGGCTGTGTCTTTCAACCGCCAGTACCGTGGTGCTGCTGCGCGCGCTTGAAGAGAGGCAGCTGATAGACAGCCAGCGCGGGCAAATCGCGATTGGCTGGCTGATAGTTGAAGATCTGGTGATGGTGTTGACGCTGGTACTGCTGCCCGCCGTCGCCGGGATGATGGAAAAAGAGAATATCGGCTTCGCTTCGCTGGCGCTGGATATGAGCATTACCATCGGTAAGGTTGTGGCGTTTATTGCCATCATGATGCTGGTGGGCCGCCGTCTGGTGCCGTGGATCATGTCCCGCAGCGCCGCCACCGGCTCGCGTGAACTGTTCACGCTTTCGGTCCTTGCGCTGGCGCTGGGCATTGCCTTTGGCGCTGTCGAGCTGTTTGACGTCTCCTTTGCGCTGGGCGCGTTCTTCGCCGGGATGGTGCTGAACGAGTCCGAGCTGAGCCACCGTGCCGCGCACGATACTCTGCCATTACGTGATGCGTTCGCGGTGCTGTTCTTTGTCTCCGTCGGGATGCTGTTCGACCCGATGATCCTCATCCAGCAGCCGCTGGCCGTGCTGGGTACGCTGGCAATCATCATCTTTGGTAAGTCCGTTGCCGCCTTCTTCCTGGTGCGGATGTTCGGTCACTCGCCGCGCACGGCGCTGACCATCGCCGCCAGCCTGGCGCAGATTGGCGAGTTCGCCTTTATTCTGGCTGGTCTGGGAATGGCCCTGAATCTGCTGCCACAGGCTGGGCAAAATCTGGTGCTGGCGGGGGCGATCCTCTCCATCATGTTGAACCCGGTATTGTTTGCCCTGCTGGAGAAATATCTCGAGAAGACCGAAACCCTCGAAGAGCTGACGCTGGAAGAGGCGACAGAAGAAGAGAAACAGATCCCGGTGGATATATGCAACCACGCGCTGCTGGTCGGTTTTGGCCGCGTCGGCAGCCTGCTGGGTGAAAAACTGATGGCTCAGGGCATTCCACTTGTAGTGATTGAAACGTCACGCACCCGCGTCGACGAACTTCGCGAGCGCGGCATCCGCGCGGTGCTGGGCAACGCGGCTAACGAAGAGATTATGAATCTGGCGCATCTGGACTGCGCTCGCTGGCTGCTGCTCACTATCCCGAACGGTTACGAGGCTGGCGAGATTGTCGCCACAGCCCGTGAAAAATGCCCGCATATCGAAATCATAGCCCGCGCCCATTATGATGACGAAGTGGAGTACATTACCGAGCGCGGCGCGAATCAGGTGGTGATGGGTGAGCGTGAGATTGCGAATACGATGCTGACAATGCTGACGAAGCCGCCGGTTGAAGAGGCGGTGACGGGGTAAATTTTGTGCGGCCTGGTCCCCTCACCCCAGCCCTCTCCCCAAAGGGGAGAGGGTGTTCAAGTTCCCTCTCCCCTTTGGGGAGAGGGCCAGGGTGAGGGGTCTTCTTTTACCTGTCCCAATACGCCTCTTCGAGGCTGTCTTCCCGTTCCGGCAGCCCACGCGTTAAGCGCGGTGAATGCTGGTTCAGCACCTGATAACTCACGCGGTTCGCGTACTTGCACACCTGCGCCAGCGAGGAATAGGTCAGCCAGTTGAAGGTGTGTTTGCTGGAATTCGGCACATTGGTTTTGTGGTAGGCGTTAGCGGTGATGTCGTGCAGCAGCGCGGCCAGCGCGCCGTCGCCCGCGCCGTTGGTGTTCATGATCTTCTCGGGGCCACCCATATACGGTGCAATGTGGGAGAAGATACGCAGCGGGTTGATGCAGTCTTTATGACGCATGGCGCGGCTGAACTCGTACTGGTTAAATTCGGCGATAGCGCCCGGCAGCAGCGGGTGCTGGGTTTTCCGCTTGCTCTCTTCTTCCGTGAAGCCCGCCATGTACAGCCCGACCGGCCCTGCGGTGCAGAGCACCAGATCCACCCAGTCCAGCGCCTTATCAGACGCCAGCAGCGGATCGCTTTCGCCGGTCAGCGCTTCGGCTTCTTCTTCATTCATCGCCAGAATCGAGACGTGTTCTTTCAGGAAGGCCTGCCACCACTCCGGGTTGTCGGCAATCACGAATTTGGTGCCCAGCGTCAGAACCACAGGCACGTTGTATTTCTTCGCATACTCAATTGCCTTCATGGTTGCGTCCGGCATTGGTTCGCCCGGCTTGCAGCGCACCAGATAAGACGTCAACACCAGCGCAGACGCGCCCGCGATCACCTCTTCCGGAATACTTTCAGCGCGTAGCTTGTTCATATGGCCGGGGCTGATGGCAAAGGTACGCTCGCCGGAATCGCTTATCAGCGTAAAGCAACGACCAATTGGCCCGTCAACGCCCTGCAAATAGTTCAGATCGGTGCGGCTGGAGGTATTGCACAGGTAGCGGTAGGCGTAGCCACCGATTTCGATATTGCTGCACATCACGCCAAGCAGTACCGAGCGGTCGTCTGCCAGAACGGAGTAGTTGTGCATGGTGTTACCGATGGTGCCGCCAGCAAACTGGTGGGTGATAAGATTTTCGCGCATCAGTTCCTGATACAGCGCTTCGGCAACGTCATCCTCAATCACCAGCGAGTGCCCGGCGCTCAGACCGTAACGTGCGACAAACGCATCATCCACTTTGGCTTCAATGTCCACCAGCGTCTGATCGATACCGACCACCCAGGCAGCGCTGGTTTCGCTTTCCTGCTGAATTTGCTGTAACAGCGGATCGCGGGCATCGACGGGGAAATAGTGTTTGGACTTACGTTTACCGGGAAATTTCATGGTCTGAACTGTGCAAAGAATACGGGCCGGGAATGGTAGCACAAACCCGGCCCATAACGCGATCAGCGGCGGGTGGTGACCAGTGACACCATCATATCGATGTGTTCAGGGGAGTCGTTAAGCGCAGGAATGTATTCGTATTTCGTTCCGCCGGCCTCCATGAAGAACTCTTTGTTCTGGACGGCAATCTCTTCCAGCGTTTCCAGACAATCCGCCGAGAAGCCCGGCGACATAACCTGAATGTGCTTCACGCCCTTCTCGCCCAGCATTTTTAGCGTTTCATCAGTATACGGGGTCAACCACGGTTCACGACCGAAGCGCGACTGGAAGGTCATCATCACCTTCTCAGGCGGCAGGCCGAGGGCGGAGACCAGCTCGCGGGTGGTATCGCGGCAACGCTGGGGGTAATCGTCCCCTTCGTTCGCGAAACGCTGCGGAATACCGTGATAGGAGAGCAGCAGCAGATCCGGCTCGCCGTGTTTTTCAAACGACGCGCGCGCGCTGCTGGCAAGCGCCTGAATGTACAGCTCGTTATCGGCGTAGTCGCGGATAAAGGTGATGCCCGGTATACGGCGGCGGGTCGCCAGAATGCGTGCCAGTTCGTCCCAGACGGCAGCCACCGTGGAGCACGAATACTGCGGATAAAGGGCCAGCACCACAATGTGTTCAACGCCCTGCGCCAGCAGAGAGTCGACGGCGCTTTCCAGGGATGGCTTACCGTAGCTCATACCGAGCGCAACGGGCATGTCCGGCAGACGGGCGGCCAGCGCCTTCTCCTGACGACGGCTGTAGACCATCAGCGGCGAGCCTTCTTCCATCCACACGGACTGATAGAGCTTTGCTACACGCGGAGAACGAATCGGCAGAATGACACCACGCAGCAGTGGCCACCACAGCAGTCTTGGGGTATCCACGACGCGCGTGTCGCTTAAAAATTGTCGCAGGTAGCGTTTTACCGCCGCTGGAGTAGGTGCTTCTGGGGTGCCCAGATTGGCAAGCAGGATGCCGGTTTTCGCCTGACTCATTCACGCCTCTTAACCATTTGATAGGCTGTCAATTGTAGCGGAAATGCGTTTAAACGAAACCCATTGCTGTAATAGGTAAGATGAGAATTTTTCTCACCCGGGGCTCCGGGTGAGAGAGGTGCGCTTAGCCGAGGATTTTTTCCAGCTCTGCACGTACGTCAGCCACGGCTTTGGTGCCGTCAACTTTCGCGTATTTGGTGTTACCCGCCTGCGCCTCTTTGGAGTAGTAGCCGATCAGCGGTGCGGTCATCTGATGGTATTCCACCAGGCGTTTACGCACGGTTTCTTCCTGATCGTCTTTACGGGTGGTCAGCTCTTCGCCGGTCACGTCGTCTTTGCCTTCAACCTTAGGCGGGTTGAATTTGATGTGGTAAACGCGGCCAGAGGCAGCGTGCACGCGACGGCCAACGATACGGTCAACGATCAGTTCGTCCGGTACATCGAACTCCAGCACGTAATCCACGTTGATGCCAGCTTCTTTCATGGCGTCAGCCTGAGGAATGGTGCGCGGGAAGCCGTCCAGCAGGAAACCATTGCGGCAGTCTTCCTGAGCAATGCGCTCTTTTACCAGCGCGATAACCAGTTCGTCGGTCACCAGCTTGCCTGCGTCCATGATGTCTTTAGCTTGTTTGCCCAGCTCGGAGCCAGATTTAACAGCGGCACGCAGCATGTCACCAGTAGAGATTTGCGGAATACCGTATTTCTCCATGATGAACTGAGCCTGAGTTCCCTTACCCGCGCCCGGAGCGCCAAGCAGAATAATACGCATTGCGAAAATCCCCTCAAATGTCGATTCAATTTTTCAAAAGCGCTAAACAATACCACCAGAACGGGTATCGCTCAAGGAAGGCGGGGAGGCTGAAACGGTTAACGGGGGGAGATTATTTGGGTTAGTGCGAGAATGCCCCCTCACCCTAACCCTCTCCCCAAAGGGGAGAGGGGACGATTATACCCTCTCCCCTTTGGGGAGAGGGCCAGGGTGAGGGGTAGGTTTTGTATTACGCCAGCAGCAGCGCATTCACACGTTTAATGAACAGGTTAGGATCTTCCAGGGTGCCGCGCTCGGCCAGCAGGGACTGATCCAGCAGCAGTTCAACCCACTCCGCAAAGCGGGCGTCGTCCTGGGTATCCGCCGCGCGTTTCACCAGCGGATGATCCGGATTAAGCTCAAAGATATATTTCACTTCCGGCACGGCCTGGCCCGCCGCCGCGAACAGTTTCGCCATCTGGGTGCTCATTTCGTCCGCATCGGTGGTGACAATGGCTGGCGTATCGGTCAGACGGTGCGTGAAGCGCACCTCTTTCACGCGGTCGCCCAGCAGGGTTTTCACGCGCTCAACGAACGGCTCCAGCGCCTTCTCGGCTTCCTTCGCGCTGTCGTCCACTTCATCCGCCAGCTTATCGATAGACTCGTCGGCTTTAGCAACGGACTGGAAGGATTTACCGTCGAACTCGGTCAGGTAGTTCATCATCCACTCGTCGATGCGGTCAGACAGCAGCAGCACTTCGATGCCTTTCTTACGCAGCAGCTCCAGATGCGGACTGCTCTTCGCTGCCGCATAGCTGTCGGCGGTGATGTAGTAGATCTTCTCCTGCCCTTCTTTCATGCGGGAGACGTACTCTTCCAGCGACACGGTCTGGGCGGAGGAGTCGTTGTGCGTAGAGGCGAAGCGCAGCAGTTTAGCGATAGCTTCCACGTTCGCGGTGTCTTCCGCCGGGCCTTCTTTCAGCACCAGGCCGAACTGTTTCCAGAAGGTCTGGTATTTTTCCGCATCGTCTTTCGCCAGTTTTTCCAGCATCTGCAACGCTCGCTTGGACAGGGCGTTACGCAGGTTACGGGTGACGGTGCTGTCCTGGAGAATTTCACGGGAGACGTTCAGCGGCAGATCGTTGGAATCTATCAGGCCACGCACAAAGCGCAGGTAGTTCGGCATGAACTGCTCGGCGTCGTCCATGATGAAGACGCGCTGCACGTACAGCTTCAGGCCGTGCTTGTGATCGCGGTTCCACATGTCCCACGGCGCCTGCGCCGGAATGTACAGCAGGCTGGTGTACTCCTGCTTCCCTTCCACACGGTTGTGGCTCCAGGTCAGCGGGTCGGTAAAGTCGTGGGCGATGTGCTTGTAAAACTCGTTGTACTCGTCGTCTTTAATTTCAGCTTTGTTGCGCGTCCACAGCGCCTGCGCCTTGTTGATTTTCTCCCAGGAAACCACGGTTTCGCCGTCTTTCTCTTCCTGTTTTTCAATCTCAACCGGCAGCGCGATGTGGTCAGAATATTTGCTGATGATGGAGCGTACGCGCCAGTCGTTCAGGAAATCGTCTTCGCCTTCGCGCAGGTGCAGAGTGATTTCGGTGCCGCGATCCGCTTTGGTGATATCATCAACGGTGTATTCGCCTTCCCCTTTGGATTCCCACAGCACGCCGTTTTCGGCGCTGTCGCCCGCAGCGCGGGTGCGCACGGTGACTTTATCCGCCACGATGAATGCCGAGTAGAAGCCTACGCCGAACTGACCGATCAGCTGGCTGTCTTTCGCCTGGTCAGAGCCCATGGACTCGAGGAACGCTTTGGTGCCGGATTTAGCGATGGTGCCGAGATGGTCGATCACCTCGTCGCGGTTCATCCCGATGCCATTATCGGCAATCGTCAGGGTGCGGTTCTCTTTATTAAAAGAGACGCGCACGCGCAGTTCGCCATCGCCTTCGTACAGATCCGGGTTGGACAGCGCGCGGAAGCGCAGCTTGTCCGCCGCATCGGAGGCGTTGGAAATCAGTTCACGCAGGAAGATTTCTTTGTTGGAATACAGGGAATGGATCATCAGGTGCAGAAGCTGTTTTACTTCTGACTGGAAACCACGGGTTTCTTGTCCTTTCATCTAAGTCGACCTCAACAATGCCATTTAATGGGGTTGTAAAACGTTGAGTGAGAGATGGGGATAAGGGGGGGAATTTTCAAGCGGAGGCCGCGCACGCAGCCTCCGTTTGGTCAGAAAATAATCTTGTGTCGTCCGGCCAGCGAGTGCGACAGCGTGGTGCCGTCGACCATCTCCAGCTCACCGCCGACCGGCACGCCGTGGGCGATGCGGCTGGCGTCAACGCCGTACTGCGCACACAGCTCGGCGATGTAGTTGGCGGTTGCCTCCCCTTCCACCGTCGGGTTGGTGGCGAGGATCACCTCTTTGATTGTCTCGGACTCAAGACGCTGTTCAAGACGATCGAGACCGATATCATCCGGGCCGATGCCGTCCAGCGGGGAGAGATGCCCCATCAGCACGAAATAGCGGCCGGAAAACTGCCCGGTTTGTTCGATGGCGTAGATGTCCGCCGGACTCTCCACCACGCAAATCTGACCGTTTTCCTGACGACGCGGGTTCGTGCAGATGTTACAGACGTCCTGCTCGGTAAAGGTCCGGCAATCCGCACAGTGACCAATTTCTGACATGGCGCGGGTCAGAGCCTGCGCCAGGCGCATCCCGCCGCTGCGGTCGCGCTGCAATAGCGTAAACGCCATACGCTGCGCCGACTTCGGGCCAACGCCCGGCAGGCAGCGCAGTGCTTCCATTAACTGCGTGAGCAGCGGACTGGTTTGCATCAGAATGGCATCTTAAAGCCCGGCGGCAGTTGCATACCGCTGGAAACAGAGGCCATTTTCTCTTTCTGGGTTTCGTCGATACGGCGAGCGGCATCGTTAAACGCGGCTGCAACCAGATCTTCCAGCATCTCTTTGTCGTCTTCGAGCAGGCTCGGGTCGATTTCAACGCGACGGCAGTTGTGCGCACCGTTGATGGTCACCTTGACCAGACCGGCACCGGATTCACCCGTGACTTCCAGCTGAGCGATCTCTTCCTGCATCTTCTGCATTTTTTCCTGCATCTGCTGAGCCTGCTTCATCAGGCCACCCAGACCGCCTTTTCCACCAAACATAGGCTTCTCTCTTCTTTCACGTTAAGGATTACAACCGTAAGTCAGACTCACGATCAAAGGGGGCGAATACTCTCTTCATCCAGATCGGCGTCGAAGAACCGGCGCAGGGTCTGGATGTTGTTATCCGCGATAATCGACTCGCGCGCCTGCGCGAGCTTCTCTTCATAAATCGCCTGTCGCCACTCGAGCGGCGTTTTCACCGCCGGATTATCATCTTCAATGATAGTCAATTCAACCGGCACACCCTGTAATGCGGTAAGCGCCTCGGCCAGCGCCTTTTGCGCGCCTGGGGAGTTGAGGTGCCGCTGGCCAGGGCGCAGGTGCAGACGCACCTGATTGCCTTCCTGCTCTTTCCAGGCATTCAGCGCGACCTGCTCCACCAGCTTCGGCAGCTGAAGTTTGCTGACCTCAGCGGCCCAGGCGTCGCGCTCGATGGACTCTTCCGCGAGCTTCGCGGACAGCTCCGGCGTTTTTTCATGCTCAAGCGCCTTTTTCAGCGCTTTTGGCGTGGCGACCACTTCCTTGACCGTTTCAACAACGGTAGTCGCCTTCCAGCGGTATGCCTCTTCTTTCGCCGGGGCTTTTTGCTCGAGCGCGGACGGTGCCGGACGCGACTGCACGCGCTCCGTTACCGAGGCCAGTCGTTCAAGCGCGGCGTTGTTCACCGGCCGCGCTCTTGCAGGCGCTGCCGGTTCACTCTTTTTTGGTTTGGTTGCTCCCTGCGCACGTTGCAACTGGCTTCGTGCGGCAAGCACCGAACTGGTGGCATCCGACAGCGGCACGTTCTGCGGCGGCGGCGATGCCGGTTGCGGTGGCACCTGCTGCGGTGACATTACCGCGGTCGGCGCAACCGGCGCAAAGGACTGCCGGGGCGTTTCCGGCTCCGGCAATGGCTTGCGCGGATGGAAGGCCAGCGCGCGCAGCAGCGTCATTTCAACGCCCATCCGGCGATCCGGTGCAAACGGCAGCTCTTTGCGGCCAATCAGCAGCGTCTGATAATAAAGCTGAACATCAGCCGGCGGCACGGTGCGCGCAAGTTCACGCATCCGCTGTTCAATGGTCGCCATGTCCGCGCCAATGGCCGACGGAGACAATTGCAGCATCGCCACGCGATGCAGCAGGCTGAGCATCTCGACCAGCAGCGCTTCCCATTCAATGCCACGGGCGGCGGCATCGTTGACGAGGGTCATTACCCGCTCACCGTTGGCGGCAATCATCGCTTCGATAAGCGACAGCGCCTGATCGTCATCCAGCGTGCCGAGCATGGTGCTGACCGCGTCAGTGGAAAGCTTACCGTCACCGCTGGCAATTGCCTGGTCAGTCAG
Source organism: Enterobacter hormaechei subsp. hoffmannii (assembly GCF_001729745.1). Classification (GTDB taxonomy): domain Bacteria; phylum Pseudomonadota; class Gammaproteobacteria; order Enterobacterales; family Enterobacteriaceae; genus Enterobacter; species Enterobacter intestinihominis. Next base: position 1,076,620 of record NZ_CP017186.1, on the reverse strand, counting down.
GCTCAGCGCATCACGCAGGCTGCCGTCCGCCGCGCGGGCCAGCAACTGCAGGGCGCGCGGCTCGTGAACGATCTTCTCTTCATCAAGAATGTGTTCAAGCTGTGCGCGGATCTGCTCAACGTCCAGCGCCTTCAGATGGAATTGCAGGCAGCGCGACAGGATCGTGACCGGCAGCTTTTGCGGATCGGTGGTCGCCAGCAGGAATTTTACATGCGCAGGCGGCTCTTCCAGCGTTTTCAGCAGGGCGTTGAAGCTGTGGCGCGACAGCATGTGTACTTCATCGATCAGATAGACCTTGAAGCGGCCGCGCGCCGGGGCGTACTGCACATTGTCGAGCAGATCGCGGGTGTCTTCCACCTTGGTGCGCGTGGCGGCGTCGATCTCGATCAGATCGACAAAACGCCCCTGCTCGATCTCGCGGCAGTTGTCACATACGCCGCACGGGGTGGCGGTGATCCCGGTTTCGCAGTTCAGACCTTTTGCCAGCAGGCGGGCAATAGAGGTTTTACCGACGCCGCGGGTGCCGGAGAAAAGATAGGCGTGATGGATGCGACCTAGCGACAAGCCGTTCGCCAGGGCCGTCAGCACATGTTCCTGACCGACAACGTCAGCAAAGGTTTGTGGTCGCCATTTACGGGCTAACACCTGATAACTCATGGGCAGGCTCTGCAACGCTGGAAGGTGAATTAATGGAGGGGAATGCTATCACAACCTCACCCATTGAGCGAGGTTGTGAGATACGGGATTAATGTCCCGGGAAAGGCACCAGGCTGTAGCTGGTAATACCCTGTTTTTCCAGGCGCTGCTCGCCGCCGAGATCGAACAGGTTGATGATGAATGCCGCGTCGGTCACTTCCCCGCCCAGACGACGGATCAGCTTCACGGTCGCTTCGATGGTGCCGCCGGTTGCCAGCAGATCGTCCACCACCAGCACTTTGTCGCCTGGCTTGATGGCATCAACGTGAATTTCCAGCTGATCGGTGCCGTATTCCAGCTCATAGCTCTCAGCAATGGTTTCACGCGGCAGTTTGCGCGGCTTACGCACCGGCACAAAACCCACGCCCATCGCCAGCGCAACCGGTGCGCCGAACAGGAAGCCACGGGCTTCGGTACCTACTACTTTGGTGATCCCGGCGTTTTTATAACGCTCAACCAGCAGTTCAATGCTGAGGGCGTACGCTTTCGGGTCTTCCAGCAAGCTGGTGACATCACGGAAAAGAATGCCAGGCTTTGGATAATCCTGGATACTTTTGATGCTATTTTTCAGATATTCAAGCTGCTGTGCAGTTGCGGTCATCGGTTTGTGCCTAAATGAAACAGTGTTACTCACGGCGCGCGACGAGTCGGTCAAAGTAACAGTTGTTTAACCTTTGACCAGGCGCACCTGTGCTCGAAAACGGTCGAATTTACTGGCTGTGCGCCATAATTGCAACCGCCATGATGAGGCTTCAGTGCTTTTGTTGCTTTTCATCAACCACGGGGATCCGCCACATGAAGATCAGCAGGCAGACCAGGATCGCCAGCAGCAGAATGCGCACCCACATCATTTTCACCAGCCATAACGAGACGGCGAAGGTGATCAGGATGAAGGCAATGGCGCGCGGCTTGGCCCCGGGCGGCATGGCCCGGTGTTTTTGCCAGTGCCGCAGGTAGCCGCCAAACCACGAACGGTACAGGAGCCAGTGGTGAAAACGCGGCGACGAGCGGGCGAAGCACCAGGCGGCCAACAGGATGAACGGGGTGGTCGGCAGCAAGGGCAATACGATGCCTAGCGTACCCAGCACTACCGCGAGCCAGCCAATGATGATTAAAATAGTACGCTGCATAATGCGAGTCGTTATCAAACTGAACGGCTACTTTACCACTGGAGAGCGCATTGAAAACAGCACTGCTTCTTGAGAGGCTGCAAAATCAGCTGATCGCGCTGCGGGCGCAGGCCACACCGCTGATGGGACATGCTACGCTGAAACCGCGCTTTGATCGGCAGCTCTTCCGCACCCGCAGTACCGTCATTCAGGATTACCTTGCTGAGATGCAGACCAACCTCGACGAGCTTCGCCACGCGGTTGAGAGTGAACAGCAGGAACAGGTGGTGTGGCTTGCGGAGCATCTTACCGAGCAGATCACCGCCCTGCACCGCGAAATCGCCGCCTGGCCGCTACGGGCGTGGGACAGCGCCTCGCCTGGGCTCGGAAAATGGCAGCGCAAGCGGCTGGAGAACCAGGAGTTTGAGCGGCGTCTGTTTGAGATGAAGTGTGAGCGCGAAGCCCGCCTGACCACCAGCGAAACGCTGCAAGAGCAGCAGTTATTAATGCGTGAAATCAGCGCGCTGGAAGGCCGCATCGTCCGCTGCCGTCAGGCGCTGGATGAGATTGAACGCGTCATTGAACGCCTGACCCGTTAACAGGAGCCACTAATGTCACTGGAAAATGCCCCCGACGAGGTCAAGCTGGCCGTCGATTTAATTATGCTGCTGGAGAATCACGAGATCCCGGCGGAGACGGTGCTGAAAGCGCTGGAGATTGTGCGGCGGGATTTTGAGGGAAAGGTGAAGGCCGGTTGCCCTCACCCTCACCCTAGCCCTCTCCCTGGAGGGAGAGGGGACCGTTAGGTGCGGTTTGAAAGATCTGCACTGATTCGCTTTTTACCCTCTCCCCTCTGGGGAGAGGGCAGGGTGAGGGGCGGAGTTTTCGTCCCCCTTAATCTCACGCTTCACTTCCGTATGTTCGTCACCTTTCTCGTTACGCAGGTGAACCTCAAGCTGGTTGAAGGCGATATTAATGTTGTTTTCACGGCACAGACGGTCAATGGTGCGGTTCAGCTCATCGACGGTGTAGCTGCGATCGCGTAGTTCGCGTACGTACAGGCGCAGCTCATGATCCAGCGTGCTTGGCCCGAAGGTGGTGAAGAACACGTCAGGCGCAGGATCGTGCATCACTTTAGGATGTGATTTCGCGGCTTCCAGCAGGACCTCTTTCACTTTATCCAGATCTGAACCATAGGCCACCCCGAGTCGGACCACCACGCGCGTCGTAGTATCCGAAAGCGACCAGTTGATCAGTCGCTCGGTCACGAAGGCTTTGTTCGGGATGATCACCTCTTTACGATCGAAGTCAGTGATGGTGGTCGCACGAATACGGATCTTGCTGACGGTCCCGGAGAAGGTGCCGATGGTGACGGTATCGCCGATACGCACCGGACGTTCGAACAGGATTATCAGGCCAGAAACAAAGTTACCGAAGATCTCCTGCAAGCCGAAGCCCAGACCTACCGACAGCGCCGCCGCCAGCCACTGGAGTTTATCCCACGAGACGCCCAGCGAGCCGAATACCGTCATCGCCCCGACAATAATAATGACGTAGTTCAGGATGGTGGTAATGGCATACGACGCCCCCTGACGCAGGTTCAGCCTTGAGAGCACCAGCACTTCCAGCAGACCAGGCAGGTTGCGGATCAACGCCCAGGCCACCACCGACGACACCAGCGCAAAGAGCAGGCTGCCCATGGTGACGCTTTTCATTACCGCAGCGCCCGCTTCGGTACCGTTGTATTGCCAGAGGGTGATACTGTCGAGGTAGGCGAAGACGGTAATTAAATCAGACCAGATGGCCCAGAACATCACCGCAAACAGCGCAATCATCACCAGCATGGTAATACGCATCGTTTGCTGGTTGACCTGCTCCAGGGCAATGGTCGGCTCTTCCTGCGGCTCAGCCCCTTCAGCCCCCTCTTTAACCTGATGCTGTCGACGGGCAACAGCACGACGATACGCAATGCGGCGCGCCGCCACGCTCAAACCGCGCAGCACGGTCTGGAACAACAGGTTCCACAGGATCACCAGATACACGGTTTCAATCCATCGGCCTGACAGACGAAGCGTGGTATAGAAGTAACCCGTTGCCGTCAGCACCATCAGCGCCAGCGGAATGATCGCCAGCACCGTTACGGTAACCAGACGAAGATTGTGGGACTCTTTATCACGCCAGCTGTCGCGGCACATCGGCCACATCAGGACGGCTATCAGCAGCAGGTTCAGCATAATTACCAGCTGTCCCAGCACGTCATCCATCAGATGCAGCGGCGAAAGCTCGGCCACAACGGACCAGAAGTGCAGCGGCAACAGCGCGAGGCTGATACGTACAATCTGGCGACGCCAGTGGCTGGTGAGTTTCTCCGGCATGTTGAAGTGTCGGACCGCGACGCCATCTTTTTCCAGCACTTTCCAGCACAGGCCAAACACCAGCCAGAACAGCGCCAGCTTTTTGCTGAACGCCCACAGCAGGTCGCTGATATTGAGCTGCATGGTCAACAGGATCAGGCCGACGGCGAGGATCAGCAGGCAGACCGGCAGAGCACGGATCAGATCGATCAGGATCGCTTTCGGGGTGTGCAACTGGCTGTCGTTACGCAGTTGCCCCACTTCCGAGGCCAGCTTCGCCTGGTACTGCTTCAGCCATTTCAAACGCCAGCGTATTACTCCGGCGATGAGCAGCAAAGGCAGACCCGCAAGGAAGGCAATCATCACCGCAGGCCAGGCTTTCTCCCAGTTCACGGTAATTTTCATGCTTTTGATCTGGGATTTCAGCGTTTCAGGGAAAGATTTAAACCAGTCCCAGTCCATGGGTTTGTTGCTGTTCACCCAGAAAATCTGCTGGGTCAGGATCTCCTGGAGGCTTTTAGACACGCTCACCAGCTGCTGCTGGTTGATTTGCAGGTTAATCGCCATCATCAGCTGGTTGCCCAACTGCTTATTAAGCTGATCGAGCAGTTCGCGGCGCATATCCACAACCTGCAACAGCGCGTCGTGAACTTCACCGTTTACTTCACTTGAATGGCCTTCTTCCACTTTGGCAACAAACGTATCGCTCTGGAACAGGGCATCGCGCTGCTGGTTAACGTCAAACTGTTCAAGACGCAAATCCGCAATGCGGTTGGTCATGTCTTCCAGCTCGTCGGCGGACGGCAGCGTCTGCTGCTGCTGGTAAAGAATGCGCGACAGCAGCAGGCTTCCCTTCAGGACGGCAATCTGCTCTTTGACATTGCGCTCAGCCTGCAAAGCGCGATCCAGCCAGTTTTTGACTTTAATATTCTGCTGCACCAGCGCGCTGCCGCTTTCAGTCGCCTGAATCAGGCGCTCGCTCAGCTGATGGTTAATCTCCAGCTCCTGCTTCACCAGCGGATTGGCCTGGATACGCGCCGTTTCGTCTGGCGAGACCGCTTCCTGCGCCGTTTTTTCGGTCAGCGTCAGGCGCTTGCTGTTCACCGCCTCCTGCAACAGCTGAAGCTGATGCTCGAGCCGGTTGATATTCGCGTTCACGTAGTCACGCTGTTTTTGCAGCGCATCCTGCAACACCGTGTTGCCTTCCAGACTCTTACGCTGCTGTTCAATCTCCGCGTTCAGCAGCGTCTGCTGGATGTTCAGCAGCGTTTGCTGGGTCGGTCGAAGCGCCCCTTCCCCCACGGTAATGCCATTCAGACGGTTACGTATCTGCTGTAGCTGTTGCGATGCAGAATACATGGCGTTCTGCACGCGCTCAGGCTGGGTTTGCAGCGAAACCAGCTGGCTGTTATAGGTCGAGAGATCGGACTGCGCCGTTTGCAGATCGTCCAGCAGCTGCGCCACGCGCGACTCGAGCTGGCGCAACGAAAGCGTGGCAAGCGTTTTTCGGGTTTCATCGTCGTTATCAACGTCGCTAAGCGCGTTCAGGGCCTCCGTTGCTTTACGCATGTTCTCCGGCGCCTGAGCGACCTTCTGCCGCAACTGGGCCGTTTCGGCTTTGATGCGATCGATCTTATCCAGCGTATCCAGGGTTTCCGTCAGGTCCTGCTGAACGAGCTTTTCCTGGGCGGAGAGATCTTTTTGTTTATTCAGGGTGTCGAGTTGCGACTGAACCTCGGCACGCGTCGGGACGTCACTGCCGTTGTCTGCACGGGCCCAGGAATGCGGTGCGGCTGCAAAGAAAAACAGCAGGATCAAAAAAACGGCCAGAACAGAATGTGTCGAGCGATAGGTGTGCAGCATAGTCGTGAATGTGATCTGAGAAATGACCGAAAATAGTCGGGCGTGAAGAATATCACGCCCGGCTAAAGCAGAATAGCGGGAAGGTAATCCTCTAAGACATTTCCTGGAAAGATTCAGGCAGTAAGCGGCGCTCCCTCGCTGCGAAGGGTCGGGCAAAGCTGGCACATCTCCAGGAAAATCGCGACGTAGCTGCGCGCCTCTGATTTCAGATCGAACGACTGCGGGGCGAAAAGCCAGTTTTCCATCAGGCCGGAAATATAACTGCGCATCAGGATCGCCGCCCGGCGCGTTAACAGCGTAGCGGGAAGCATGTCGGCCTGCATACATTCCTTAAGAACTTGCTCGATGCGATCGTAGCTTTCCAGACACAGGTCGCGCTGCGCCTGCTGAACCACCGCCATTTCGCCAACAAACTCACATTTATGGAAGATGATTTCCATCATCAGACGTCGGCGTTCTTCCACAACAGTCGCTTCAAGGATATATACTAATATTTCTCTTAATACTGAGAGTGGATCGTGAGGGAATTTTGCCCGATACTCACTCTCAAGATCGCTGATGCTGGACTCTGAAAGCTCCCAGATTTCACTAAACAGATCTGACTTGTCTTTAAAATGCCAGTAAATCGCTCCCCGCGTGACGCCCGCGGCCTGAGCAATCTGCGCCAGCGAGGTTGCCGAAACACCCTGCTGTGAGAACAAACGCATTGCCACATCCAGAATGTGTTGTCGGGTTTCCAGCGCTTGTTGTTTGGTTTTTCGTGCCATACGTTGATGAATTTACAGGAGTCAGATTTACATACATTTATGAATGTATGTACCATAGCATGACGATAATATAAACGCAGCAATGGGTTTTTAGACTCAGGACCCTTGATCAATTTGAAATCGGACACTCGAGGTTTACATATGAACAAAAACAGAGGGTTAACGCCTCTGGCGGTCGTTCTGATGCTCTCAGGCAGCTTAGCGCTTACAGGATGTGACGACAAAGAGGCTCAACAAGGAGCTCAGCAGGTGCCAGAAGTTGGCGTCGTGACGCTCAAATCCGAACCTCTCCAGATGACAACAGAACTACCGGGCCGCACCAGCGCCTATCGCATTGCAGAAGTACGTCCGCAGGTGAGCGGTATCATCCTGAAACGTAACTTCACCGAAGGCGGTGATGTGAAAGCAGGTGAGTCTCTTTATCAGATTGATCCAGCAACCTATCAGGCGTCTTATGAGAGCGCTAAAGGCGATCTGGCGAAAGCAGAAGCGGCAGCCAAAATTTCGCAACTGACGTTGAATCGTTACAAGAAACTGCTCGGCACGCAGTACATCAGCCAACAGGATTACGATTCTGCCCTGGCCGATGCACAGCAAGCCAATGCAGCCGTTGTGGCGGCGAAAGCGGCGGTAGAAACCGCGCGTATTAACCTCGCCTACACCAAAGTGACCTCCCCTATCAGCGGTCGCATTGGTAAATCAGCCGTCACCGAAGGTGCGCTGGTGCAGAACGGTCAAACCAACGCGCTGGCCACCGTGCAGCAGCTTGACCCGATCTACGTTGACGTTACACAGTCCAGCAACGATTTCCTGCGTCTCAAACAGGAGCTTGCCAGCGGACAACTGAAACAGGAAAACGGTAAAGCCAAAGTTGAACTGGTTACCAACGACGGTATCAAGTTCTCACAGACAGGCACACTGGAATTTTCTGATGTGACCGTCGATCAGACCACCGGCTCTATCACCATCCGGGCTATTTTCCCGAATCCGGATAAAACCCTGCTGCCGGGTATGTTCGTACGCGCCCGTCTTGAAGAAGGGACTAACCCAAGCGCCATTCTGGTTCCGCAGCAAGGTGTGACCCGTACGCCACGCGGCGATGCGAGCGCGCTGGTTGTGGGTGCCGATAACAAAGTCGAAACACGCAATATCACTGCAACGCAGGCGATTGGCGACAAGTGGCTGGTAACAGAAGGTCTGAAAGATGGCGATCGCGTGATTATTACTGGTTTGCAAAAAGTTCGTCCTGGCGCGCAGGTCAAAGCTCAGGAAGTGAAATCTGACGACAAACAACAAGCGTCGGCCGCTGGCCAGTCAGAACAAACCAAGTCTTAACTTAAACAGGAGCCGTTAAGACATGCCTAATTTCTTTATCGATCGCCCCATATTTGCGTGGGTGATCGCCATTATCATCATGCTGGCCGGGGGACTTGCGATCCTGAAGCTGCCTGTTGCGCAATATCCAACGATTGCGCCGCCGGCAGTGACGATCTCCGCAACCTACCCGGGCGCTGATGCCAAAACGGTGCAGGACACCGTTACGCAGGTTATCGAACAGAACATGAACGGTATCGATAACCTGATGTACATGTCCTCAAACAGTGACTCAACCGGTACAGTTCAGATTACCCTGACCTTTGAATCAGGTACGGATGCGGACATTGCGCAGGTTCAGGTGCAGAACAAACTGCAGCTGGCGATGCCCCTGCTGCCGCAGGAAGTGCAACAACAGGGTGTGAGCGTCGAGAAATCGTCCAGTAGCTTCCTGATGGTTGTCGGCGTGATTAACACCGATGGCACCATGACGCAGGAAGATATTTCCGACTACGTGGGCGCCAACATGAAGGACGCCATCAGCCGTACGTCTGGTGTGGGTGACGTTCAGCTGTTCGGTTCACAGTACGCGATGCGTATCTGGATGGATCCGAATAAGCTGAACAACTTCCAGCTGACCCCGGTTGACGTGATCAGCGCAATTAAAGCGCAAAACGCCCAGGTTGCAGCCGGTCAGTTAGGCGGCACGCCGCCGGTGAAAGGCCAGCAGCTTAACGCGTCTATCATCGCGCAAACGCGTCTGACCTCGGCGGATGAGTTCAGTAAAATTCTGCTGAAGGTGAATCAGGACGGTTCGCAGGTTCGCCTGCGTGACGTGGCGAAAGTGGAACTGGGTGGCGAGAACTACGACGTTATTGCGAAGTTCAACGGTAAACCGGCTTCCGGTTTAGGTATCAAACTGGCGACTGGGGCGAACGCCCTGGACACCGCGACGGCTATCCGTGCAGAACTGAAGAAGATGGAACCTTTCTTCCCGTCAGGTCTGAAAATTGTTTACCCGTATGACACCACGCCGTTCGTTAAAATTTCGATTCACGAAGTGGTAAAAACCCTGGTTGAGGCGATCATCCTCGTCTTCCTGGTAATGTACCTGTTCCTGCAAAACTTCCGCGCAACGCTGATCCCAACCATCGCCGTGCCGGTTGTACTGCTCGGCACCTTCGCGGTTCTGGCGATATTTGGCTATTCGATAAACACCCTGACGATGTTCGGGATGGTGCTCGCCATCGGCCTGCTGGTGGATGACGCCATCGTAGTGGTCGAAAACGTTGAGCGTGTGATGGCGGAAGAAGGCCTGCCGCCGAAGGAAGCAACCCGTAAATCAATGGGCCAGATCCAGGGCGCGCTGGTCGGTATCGCGATGGTTCTGTCTGCGGTATTTATCCCGATGGCCTTCTTCGGTGGTTCGACCGGTGCGATTTACCGTCAGTTCTCTATTACCATCGTTTCCGCGATGGCGCTGTCGGTGCTGGTAGCCCTGATCCTGACGCCAGCCCTGTGTGCGACCATGCTGAAGCCGATTAAGAAAGGTGGCCACGGCGAGCACAAAGGGTTCTTCGGCTGGTTTAACCGCATGTTTGATAAGAGTACGCATCACTACACCGACAGCGTGGGGAACATCCTGCGCAGCACCGGTCGTTATCTGCTGCTTTATATCATCATCGTGGTGGGCATGGCTTTCCTGTTTGTTCGTCTGCCAAGCTCGTTCCTGCCAGATGAAGACCAGGGCGTGTTCCTGAGCATGGCTCAGCTTCCGGCGGGTGCGACGCAAGAACGTACGCAAAAAGTGCTGGATGAGATGACCGACTACTTCCTGACCAAAGAGAAAGACAACGTCGAATCCGTGTTTGCGGTTAACGGCTTTGGCTTCGCGGGTCGTGGTCAGAACACCGGTATTGCCTTCGTTTCTCTGAAAGACTGGTCCGAACGTCCGGGTGATGAGAACAAAGTTGAAGCCATTACCAACCGGGCCATGGGTACCTTCTCACAGATTAAAGATGCGATGGTCTTCGCCTTTAACCTGCCAGCGATTGTTGAACTGGGTACGGCGACCGGCTTCGACTTCCAGCTGATTGACCAGGGCGGTCTGGGCCACGAAAAACTGACTCAGGCGCGTAACCAGCTATTTGGCGAGGTGGCTAAACACCCTGACCTGCTGGTGGGCGTGCGTCCTAACGGTCTGGAAGATACGCCGCAGTACAAGATCGATATCGACCAGGAAAAAGCACAGGCGCTGGGTGTGTCCATCAGTGACATCAATACCACGCTGGGTGCAGCCTGGGGTGGCAGCTACGTCAACGACTTCATCGACCGTGGTCGCGTGAAGAAAGTGTACGTCATGTCCGAAGCGCAATACCGTATGCTGCCGAACGATATCAACAACTGGTACGTTCGCGGCAGCGATGGCCAGATGGTGCCGTTCTCCGCCTTCTCAACTTCGCGCTGGGAATACGGTTCGCCGCGTCTGGAGCGTTATAACGGCTTGCCATCGATGGAGATCCTCGGTCAGGCGGCGCCGGGCCGAAGCACCGGTGAAGCCATGAACCTGATGGAAGAGTTGGCCAGCAAACTGCCTGCGGGTATTGGCTACGACTGGACCGGTATGTCCTATCAGGAACGTCTGTCCGGTAACCAGGCCCCTGCCCTGTACGCCATTTCACTGATTGTGGTGTTCCTGTGTCTGGCGGCACTGTATGAGAGCTGGTCGATTCCGTTCTCCGTTATGCTCGTGGTTCCGCTGGGGGTTATCGGTGCGCTGCTTGCCGCAACCTTCCGTGGGCTGACTAACGACGTTTACTTCCAGGTGGGCCTGCTGACAACCATTGGCTTGTCGGCGAAGAACGCGATACTTATCGTCGAATTCGCCAAAGATCTGATGGAGAAAGAAGGTAAAGGCCTGATTGAAGCAACGCTTGAAGCCGTTCGTATGCGTCTGCGTCCAATCCTGATGACGTCCCTGGCGTTTATCCTCGGCGTTATGCCGCTGGTTATCAGCTCAGGCGCAGGCTCCGGCGCACAGAACGCGGTAGGTACCGGTGTAATGGGTGGTATGGTCACTGCGACCGTTCTCGCCATCTTCTTTGTACCGGTGTTCTTCGTGGTGGTACGTCGCCGCTTTAGCCGCAAAAATGAAGATGTGGAGCACAATCATTCGGTAGAACATCACTGATACCGGTTTCACATGATAAAAAGGCCGCATTTGCGGCCTTTTTCATTTTCAGAAAAATTCATAAAATAGTCTTATTGTCGTTTTATTTATTTTCACCCGTCCTGATAAGACTTATCATAATAATCCGATAAGCTAATCGTAGAATTCAGCATTCTTTTAATATCAATTCATCGCCTAAAATATTCGGACAAATCCTAAATCATCGTAAATGCCGAAGACATCTGAATCCGGACTTCAATTGAAACATTGCGCTAACTCAATGAATCTTAAGGAACGGATTAAAAAAAGGGTTTCTCTCGATAAAAGTGTTCGCGTCTGAGGTCACATTTGCGTAAGCGCTCGCAAGGAAACGTTTTAATTGTAATTTTTCGTAATAGCGCGGTGAAATCCTGATCAGAGTGGCTTATAGTTAGAGTTATCAGGAACACAGCTCCCGTGTGGCTAAGCAAGTTGTATCCATCCCGACATGATGTTCGGTGAGTAAAAAATCACTCAGAAGGGGATGCGCTATGGACGAGTACTCGCCAAAAAGGCATGATATCGCGCAGTTGAAATTTCTCTGCGAATCCTTGTACCATGACTGCCTTGCCAATCTTGAAGAAAGTAACCATGGCTGGGTGAACGATCCAACGTCTGCTATCAATTTACAGCTTAATGAGCTGATCGAGCATATCGCAACCTTCGCACTTAATTATAAAATTAAGTACAATGAAGATAATAAGTTGATAGAGCAAATTGATGAATACCTGGACGACACCTTTATGTTGTTCAGCAGCTACGGCATTAACGCACAGGATTTGCAGAAATGGCGTAAATCAGGAAACCGTCTATTTCGCTGCTTCACGAATGTCAGCAGAGCTAATCCGGTTAGTCTTTCCTGTTAAAATTATTACAAATACTAAGGTGAATTTTATGTCTGATAAACCATTAACTAAAGTCGATTATTTGATGCGCCTGCGACGCTGTCAGTCAATTGACACGCTCGAACGAGTTATTGAGAAAAATAAATACGAGCTGTCTGATAATGAACTGGCGGTATTTTATTCAGCTGCCGACCATCGTCTTGCTGAACTGACCATGAATAAACTCTATGACAAGATCCCCTCTTCGGTATGGAAATTTGTTCGTTAGTCGTTGAAGAGAGACTTTAAGGCACTACGCCCGTTGTTAAGCTGAATTTACCTTTCGTATTACGCTTCAAGTGCAAACGCCAGGTCCCCGTATAAAACGTATTTATACGCAAGAATGTTGTGACTCCTGTCACAGCCACTTTTAGGGAACGTTCCCTTTCTGGCTAATCCTCTTTACGCTACGTAAAACGATTCCAGAGAGGTTCCCATGAGTGAAGAAAAACAGAAGATGATTGCCGGTGAATATTATCGCCCCGGCGATGACACGCTGAGGGCTGACCGTTTACGCGCTCGTCATATTGTTCACCGCTATAACCATACCGCACCCGATGAGAAGGCCGAACGTCGCGCCTTATTATCTGACCTGCTGGGTCAAAGCGAAGGCGCTTATATTGAGCCGAGTTTCCGCTGCGACTACGGCTATAACATCTATCTGGGCAACAATTTTTACGCCAACTTCGACTGCGTCATGCTGGACGTCTGCCCTATCCGCATTGGCGATAACTGTATGCTCGCACCGGGGGTGCACATTTATACGGCCACGCATCCTCTGGACGCGACCGAACGTAACAGCGGGCTGGAGTACGGTAAATCGGTCACCATAGGCCATAACGTCTGGATCGGCGGACGTGCGGTGATTAATCCGGGCGTGACCATTGGCGATAATGCGGTTATCGCTTCCGGCGCGGTAGTGACCAAAGACGTGCCGGCCAATGCGGTAGTGGGCGGGAATCCGGCGAAAATCATTAAAATGATCTAAGCGCATCCTGAGTAACTGTTATGCTTTTTCCTGGCATAACTGTTACTTTCATCGCATAAACCCCTCTCATAAAATAGGCAGATCACCTGTATTTTTAACAATCATAAAGGCAAAAAATGACAGAGATACAGCGCCTGCTTACCGCCACCATCGACGAGCTCAATACCCGCGAAAAGCGCGACAATCGTCCGCGCTTTAGCATCAGCTTTATTCGCAATCATCCCGGATTGTTCGTCGCCATGTACGCCGCCTGGCTGGCAACGCTTATCGTCATGCTGAAGTCTGAAACGCTGGTCGATTCCGTCTGGCTGCTGGTTGTGCTGTTCGTGGTGTTTAACGCGTTTTTCTTTTTCGACGTCAATCCGCGTTACCGGTATGAAGATATCGACGTACTCGATTTCCGCGTCTGCTACAACGGGGAGTGGTACAACACGCGTTACGTGCCGAAGGAGCTGATCGACAGCATCCTGCACTCGCCGGCTGTCGAAGCCGGGCAAAAAGAGAAGTTGCAGAAAATGGTCCTCACCAAGGGCCAGCTCTCTTTTTATGATGTCTTTACCCTTTCCCGCCCCGCTGCTGTGTAATGAGCGCCTGAAGACGTCGAATACCCGGCGCAAACTGCGAAGCAGAGGTATTGCCGTAACCTAAAACCAGACCGGTTTGCCCCTGCGTCGTCTCAAGGTAGTACCCGCTCAGTGCAGCGGGTGCCAGCTGAAACGCTCTTGCCTGCTCCACCAGCCGCTGGTCGTCGATACCGTCAATCGCCAGCGTCAGGTGCATTCCCCCTTCCCCGGCAAGAACACGGTGCGGCGTATGAAGCTCTGCGCTCAGCACCTCCCTCAGCTGGCGGTAACGCTTACGGTAAAGGCGGCGCATGGCGGCAAGATGTCGTGCATAGTGGCCTTCCTCAATAAACAGCGCCAGGGTGCGCTGTTCAGCGCGATGCCCGCCGCGCAGCAGCGAGCCGATGGCAGGACGCGCCGCCTTCGCCAGCGCTGGCGGTAACACCATGAACCCCATCCGGAGCGACGGAAACAGCGTTTTGCTGAATGTCCCCAGATACACAACGGGCGCATTGTTGAGCATGCCCAGCATCGCCGGGACGGGCTCACCGGTATAACGAAATTCGCTGTCGTAATCGTCCTCAATGATCCACGCGCTATGCTGCCGGGCCAGTTCCAGCAGCGCCAGACGCCGCCGCGCGCTGAGTACGCTTCCGTAAGGGAACTGATGCGATGGCGAGGTAAAAATCAGCGCGGGTGAAGGCGCACACAGCCCTTCCCAGCACATCCCCTCGTCATCCACCGGTATGCCGGTCATCGCCAGGCCGGTTTTGACGAAAGCGCTTTTGGCGCCGCTATAGCCAGGATTTTCCACCCAGGCGACATCCCCCGGCTCGCTTAACAGCATCGTGCACAGATTGACGCCCTCCAGCGCCCCTTCGGTTATCACTATCTGGCTTGCATCGCAGTCAATGCCGCGGGAGAGCGCAAGATGGCGGGCAATGGCGGCCCGCAGCGTCGGCTCACCGGCCGGGTCGCCATACCCTAACAGGGCGCTTCCCTCCTCGCGCAGGACGCGATCGTACAACCGCCGCCACAGCGGCAAGGGGAAATAGTTGATGGCAGGCGTTCCCGGAGTAAACGCCATCACCGGAGTGTCGCGCGGCACAGGCGCGGGCAGTAGCGCGACACGTTTTGTCAGCCTGACGTCCGGGTCCGGTAATGTCCGGGCAAGCGTCCGAGGAGTGAATTGCCCCACCCGCGTACCCTGGCGGCTACGCAGCAAATAACCTTCGAGCGTGAGCTGGTCCAGCGCCGCATTAACGGTGTTTCGGGACACCGAGATCTGCTGCGCCAGCGTTCGCGAGCCGGGCAAATGACTGCCGGACCGAAGCCTTCCGCACAGTATGGCCTCCCGCAAAGCAAGGTAGAGCGCGCGCTGGAGCGTTTCTTCCCCACGTTTTTTCAGCGCAGCATGGAGCAGGGTGTATAGCTCATCACCCGGTATATTCATCTTTACCTCCTCGTGGTACCAGCAAAACATAGCCTGGTGGTTCTTTTTAAGGAACCAGTAATTCACTAATCTGGAGATCTTTTCAACATCGTGGAAATAAAGATGAGTATATTCAATGAGTTTGGACAACCTGTAGGGGAAAGCCTTGCCGACTGGCAGCCTCGCCCGCCCCCGTCCCGGGTGGTACTTCAGGGTCGCTATTGTCGGCTTGAGCCGCTGCGCGTGGAGCATGCCCACGCGTTGTTCTCTGCGTATTCCCTGGCCGGAGATACCCGAAGCTGGACGTGGCTGCTGCGTGAACCCGATGCCACCGCAGAGGAGTTTGCCGAATGGGTGGCGAGCGTGAGCAAATTATCCGATCCCATCCACTTTAGCGTTATCGATAACCAGACCCAATCTCCTGTCGGGACGCTGTCCCTTATGCGGATCGATCCTAAAAACGGCGTTGTAGAAGTGGGACATGTTCACTTCTCGTCAATGTTAAGCCGCACGCCCATGTCGACAGAAGCGCAGTATCTGCTGATGCGGTACGTGTTCGATACCCTGGGCTACCGACGTTATGAATGGAAGTGCAACAGCCTGAACGAACCCTCCCGCAAAGCGGCCCTGCGTCTTGGGTTTCAGTTTGAAGGGCGTTTTCGCCAGGCGCTGGTCATTAAAGGCCGAAACCGGGACACCGACTGGTTTTCAATTCTCAACAAAGAGTGGTCAGCGCTGGCGAGCGCGTTTGAAAGCTGGCTTGCCACCGACAATTTTACCGTCGATGGCAAACAGAAAAGATCCCTTGAAAGCTGGCGAGAAACGCGCCTCTAGCGTCTTTTTTTACGCCCCTGCACCGCCTTAAAGCGCGGGTTAGATTTGCAAATCACGTATAAGCGTCCCTTGCGTTTGACTATCTGGCAATCCGGGTGACGCTGTTTTGCACTGCGCAATGAGTTAAGCACCTGCATGATTAGCCTCGCTTCGCATCAAGAAAGCCACCAAAACGCTTGCGGAAGCGTGCCGCGCTGCCATCCGTCGAGAAGGTCTTCTGCTTCCCGGTATAAAACGGATGTGATTTAGAGGAGACATCAAGAGTAACGTAGGGATACGTTTTCCCCTCAAGCTCAATTTCACGGTCTGTCTTAATCGTTGAGCCAACTTTAAAATATTCATTAGCCGTGGTGTCGTGAAACACAACGGTGCGATAGGTTGGATGGATATTCGGTTTCATCTCTGGCCTTCATGCATTGTTATAACATAACAAAATACTATCTGAGCTTTGCTGCAAAAACAACCCCTGTGACGCACAGCCTGTTTTTGAAAGGTTTTTTCAAATTCTGCGAGAGACTGTTACATGCTATAACTATATCATTTAGCGATAAAAAATTTTTCATCTGGCGCGCAAACTCCATGCCCTGGTCGGGCATATGGAAAGGATACAGCAGCATGCGAACCCGACATCTGGTCAGCCTGGTGACAGGCGTACTGATCTTCTCTGTGCTGGTCCCTGTGTGCCTCAGTATCTGGCTGGCGCATCGTCAGGCAGAGGCGAAATTTGTGGATGCACTGGACAGATATGCCTCGCGCGCCCTGATCCGTACCGACAGAGTCGTTGCGCAGGCAAAACAGGCGCTCACGCACCTACAGTTGTTCAACGCCCCGCCCTGCACTCCTCCGCACTTACGCGAAATGCGTCGTGTCGCGTTCTCATGGCGCTATATTCAGGAAGTGATGTATATCGATAACCTGAAGCCGCTCTGCTCCTCTCTGGAACAATCCAGTAATACGGCGATCTTACCGCCCCCGATGCGGATCACCGCAGACGGATATAGCGCGTGGCTCACCTCGCAAAACGACCTCGGCATTCACCGTTATATGGCCGTTCTGGGGAAAGGACATTATCTGGTAATGGTCGATCCGGCGTCGCTTGTGGATGTTGTCCCGTTCGGTGACATTTCGATGGATGCCGCCCTGGTGGGCAGCGAAACCCATCGGATATTTGCCAGAAGCAATATTCTCGACCCGTATATTCTTTCTGTCGTTAAGGAGCAGCAGGACGTTAAGCGCGTGCAATACAACGGCTCGATGTACGTGTTGAAACCGGTGCCAGAACTGGGGCTTACGGTTATTGCCTGGGCATCGTTAAAACCGCTCGCGGCATCCTGGCATCAGCAGCTGATCATCTGGCTACCGGCTGGCATAATGATAAGCCTGGTTGCAGCCCTTGTTGTGCTTCGCATCCTCCGCCGTTTGCTGTCCCCGCGTAACCGGCTGATCGACGCGATCAACAACCAGGAGATCGAGGTTCACTTTCAGCCCATTGTGGTGCTATGCAGTGGAAAACTGGTGGGTGCAGAAGCGCTGATGCGCTGGCCGCAGCCAGATGGCAGTGACCTGTCGCCTAATCTCTTTGTTCCCCTGGCGGAGCAGACGGGGCTTATTTCAACGCTGACACAGCTGGTGGTGAATAAGGTGTTTGAGGATTTAGGTGCCTGGCTGCATCATCACCCGGAACTGCACATTTCTGTCAACCTTGCACCATCCGATTTAACGTCCCCCGAGCTGCCTCGCCTGCTGAGTCAATTGCTCAACAAATGGGGCGTCCACCCGCGCCAGATCGCCCTTGAATTGACCGAGCGCGGCTTTGCCGATCCTGCCGTCAGCGCCCCTGCCATCGCTGCGTTTCGGCGCTCCGGGCATGCCATCTACATTGATGATTTTGGTACGGGTTACTCCAGCCTGAGCTATTTGCAGGATCTTGATGTCGATACCCTGAAGATTGATAAATCCTTTGTGGACGCGCTGGAGTATAAGAACGTGACTCCCCACATCATCGAAATGGCCAAATCGCTTAAGCTGGCGATGGTCGCAGAAGGCATTGAAACTGAAGGGCAGCTCGAATGGTTGCATCGCCATGGCGTGCAGTACGGACAGGGCTGGTATTTCAGCAAGGCGCTGCCTAAAGAAGATTTCATTCGCTGGGCCGAGCACAACCTCAGGAAATAAACCCATTACGCGGTGTTACGTGCGGCCACGGCAGTGGCCGCACGTATCGGCTCAGCCGTTCTGCTGCCAGCTAAACGTGTAGCGCAGCCGACGGTTTTGCAGAATGAAGGCGGGAGCTACGCTCGGGCTCCATGAGTCGTCCCCCCCACGCCCATGTGGAAGGCATCAAGATTCAACCAGCAGCCATCCTCTTCCCGTAGCAAATGGTGATGCGTTGTCGTATGCAGTTGCTGCTGGCTGTAACGGCTCAGGGAGAAATGGAACTGTCCCTGGAAGTGATGTGAGCCAAACGTCAGCTCACGGGTGTCGCAGCGTAAACCGTTCTCCGTCGGGAAGATATACGGCGTCTGCATGGCGTCCAGCGGTAACGCCCAGCGCCCCTGCTGCGCCGCCAGTTTTCTGTCCGGATAGTTCTCCAGCGGGCCCAGCCCCAGCCAGCGCACCGTTTGCGGGATATCCGCCAGCATAACGCTCAGGCCCACGCGAGCGGGTTCAGGAATGTCAGACGCCACCGTCACCTGCACATCACCGTGCAGTAACCCGTGGTCATCAATCCGCCAGACCTTGTAGCTGATAAACAGCGCTTTACCCTGATGCTCCCAGACGTGCTGCGTGGTCACCACCACCTCACGGGCATGCTGTTCCGCTTCACACTGGATAAGGCGCGAGGATATCTCATACATCCCTGCCGCTTTCCAGCGTTCCACCCACGCGTTCGGATCGATGCGGGTCGCCTCGCTGATGCCAATGTCATTATCCAGCGGCGCGCGGGTAAAGTTATCCGTTAGCGGGGAACGGAGCGTTTCAGCGGCCGCGTTCCACCACTGGGTCAGGTTGCCGGTGAGACGGCTAAACTGCCAGCGCTGCTGCTGATGAGTGATGTCCAGCACCTCGTCCCGCACCGTTAACTGCGGAGGGGTTCCGCCTGCTTTCGGTGGCGTAAGGTACAGCGGAGCCGGGAGCGGCCACTGATCCCAGGCACAACGGTGGCCGGATGGCGACCACGGCGTGGCCTGCGGCTGAACGATCTCCACGTTGAGCCAGACCTCGCCCGGCTCAGCGACAAGTTCAGGCTGCGGGATCTCCACGCGCTGTGTCCCCTGGGGCGCAACAGAAAGGGTTATTTCGCCGGAAGCCAACACCACACCGTCACGCGCCACCGACCATCGCAGACTCTCGTTGTCAGTATGACGGAACAGATAATCGCTCTGGATATCGACGACCAGCGGAGCGGTGCTCACCAGCGTAAAGGTAAAGAACTGCTGGGCACGCTGTGCCTCGTAAAGGGCGGGATGCGGGGTGCGATCGGGAAACACCAGCCCGTTGAGGCAGAACTGACGATCGTTGGGCTTATCGCCAAAATCGCCGCCGTAGGCCCAGAATGCCGTGCCGTCTTCCGCTTTTTTCGTCAGCGCCTGATCGACCCAGTCCCAGACAAAGCCGCCCTGCAACCGGGGATGGCTGCGGAATGCCTGCCAGTAGCTGGCAAAGCCGCCAAAGCTGTTACCCATCGCGTGGGCATACTCGCACAGGATCAGCGGACGGGTTTCGTCCGGCATACCAATCCACTTTTTAATCGACCACTTTGGCACCGCCGGGAACGGCTGATCCTGATCGACGCGGGCATACATCGGGCAAATAATATCAGTTGCCGCCGTACTGGCCCCCCCGCCTTCGTACTGCACCGGCCGCGTGGGATCGGTGGTTTTCAGCCAGCGGTACAGCGCATCGTGATTCGCCCCATGCCCGGACTCATTCCCCAGGGACCAGATGATGATGGACGGATGATTCCGGTCCCGCTGCACCATACGCGTGACGCGTTCGCTCATGGCAGGCAGCCAGCGCGGATCGTCCGCCAGGCGGCTCATCGGCACCATGCCATGGGTTTCAATATTCGCCTCATCGACCACGTACAGGCCGTAGCGATCGCAAAGCGTGTACCACAGAGGGTGATTCGGATAATGCGAGCAGCGCACGGCATTGAAGTTATGCTGCTTCATCAGTTCGATGTCGCGGCGCATGGTCGCCTCATCCATCACCTGCCCCTTCTCAGGATGATGTTCATGACGGTTCACGCCGCGGATCAGCAGCGGTTTGCCGTTAAGCTTCAGCAGGCCGTTGCTGATTTCGACGCGTCTGAAACCGACATCGCAGGCTTCAGTCTCCAGCATGTTGCCCTGCACATCCCGAAGCGACATGGTCAAACGATAGCGTTCCGGTGTTTCAGCGCTCCACAGCGCGGGATTGTTCACGGGTATCGCCACCGTGAGCCGCTCCGCCCAACTGCCGCGTTCGTCCACGATGGCCGATCCGGGCTGTTGCGTGATTTGCGCGCAGGCTTCGCCGTTACGCCACAGGGTAAACGCCACCTCGCATTCGGCATAGCGTAAGCCTTCCAGCGCAACGTCAACCCGGAGCAGCGCCCGATCGCATTCGGCATTCAGATCGGTCACGATCTGATAATCGGCAATCTGCGTTTCCGGCTTGTGCAGCAGCGAGACGTCACGGAAAATGCCGCTCATCCGCCACATGTCCTGATCTTCCAGGTAGCTTCCGTCGCACCAGCGTAACACCATCACCGCCAGGCGGTTCTGCCCCGGTCGCATCACCGCGCTGAGGTCGAACTCCGCAGGCAGACGGCTGTCCTGGGAATAGCCCATCCACTGGCCGTTACACCACAGATGAAAAGCTGAATTCACCCCATCAAAGATAATGCGGGTTTGCCCGCTGAGCAGCCAGGCACCATCCATCTCAAATGTGAGCGAGTAACAACCGGTTGGGTTTTCAGCCGGAACATAGGGCGGGTTCACATTTATCGGGTAGGTGACGTTGGTGTAGATGGGGGTATCAAATCCCTCCATCTGCCAGTTCGACGGCACGGGCATCTCAACGGCATCAGACAGATCGTCCGTTACCCATGCCTCGGGCACCTGCTCTGGTGCCGGGAAAAAGCTGAATCGCCAGATGCCGTTAAGCAGACGCTTGCTCAGCGAAGGCTTATCCTCCCGGGCGAGGGTTTCATCGCGCCAGCTATGAAAAGGCGCGTGTGCGGCCAGACGATTCCACTGCGTCACGCCCGGGTTTTCCCAGTCACGACGAGCCAGAATTGCGCTGAGGGTCAGCGGCAATGTGGAAGACATATCAACCTCTTTGCGAAGCGCTCACAATTTTAGTCAACATGCCATGGTAAACGGTGGCGGTAAAGACTTTGATCGTCACCAGGCGAGCACGATCACAAAAGCGCTAGCTGCGCGCCAGTTTCTCCGCCAGCAGCGCCAGCGTTCTTAGCTGTTGCGCCAGCTCTTCACGATCGGCCTGTTGTACGGCGCGCGGCGCGGTGGAATGACGAACGATCAACGTAACGGGAAGTTGTTGTTGCCAGGGTTCGGCGTGACGGGCAGTTGCCAGGAGCCACTCCACGCTGCGTTCACCGGCCTCGCGGAACGCCTGCCGAACGGTGGTCAGCGGAGGGGAAAACCACGCGCTGTCAGCCGTATCATCAAACCCGACAACCGAGATCTGCCCCGGTACCGCAACGCCTTTTTCCGCACAGGCGCGTAAAACGCCAAGCGCCATCTGATCGTTCGCCACAAGGATCGCCTCCGGCAGCTGCGCGCCCGCCAGGAGCTGATGCCCTTTCTCGTAGCCTGAAGCCGCGCTCCAGTCGCCCTGCGCCACCGCAAACGCCTCAACGCCAGCCTGTGCCAGCGTAGTTTTCCATCCCGCCAGACGAGCCCGGGCAGAGACAGAACTTTCCGGCCCGGCGAGCAGCGCAATTCGCCGGTGCCCCAGCGAAAGCAGATGCTCCGCCCCCAGGCCAGCGCCCTGTTCAGCATTGAAAACGAGGCTGTTAACCCGAGCTGTGGGGGAAACATCAAGAAAAAGAACCGGGGTCGGCGAGGCCATTTCCTGAAGCATTCCTGCCTGAGCATCTTCCAGCGGAACGTTCACTAGCAGCGCCTCCACGCGCTGCGCCAGTAACTCCTGCAAAGCAGCCTGACACTGCGCGGGCTGCTCCACCATAGAGATGAGCACGCCAGCCCCCTGCTCCACTGCCCGGGATTTTACAGCTGAGGCGATTTGCGACGGCGCATGCAGCGCCAGATCGCTGGTCATCAGCCCCAGCGTGCGGGTGCGTTTTCCGGCCAGCTGCTGCGCGCCACGGTTAGGTACATAGTGTAGCGCCGCCATGGCCTGTCGGACCTTTTCCCGCGTACGGGCAGAAACGTGTTCCGCGTCGTTAATCACCCGGGAAACGGTCTGATAAGAAACGCCCGCTACGCGGGCAACGTCATAAAGAGTGATCGCTTTCATAGATTCTGGCGTCGTAAAAGGTAGTCACTATTCTGACACAGTTACGCCATTATAGCCTGTGAGCGCTTCGCAAAATTAAGCAATCCGCTCCGGCTGCGCGGCTTTCTGCATGCGCGGTCTCTGGCGAAACCACGGCAAACAAAGCTGGATCAGCGGGCCGATGGTTAACGCATACAGCACGGTTCCGACGCCAAACGCTCCCCCGAGGAGATAGCCGACGATCAACACGGTCACCTCGATTGCGGTACGCACGCTGCGGATCGACCAGCCCAGCCGGGCGTGTATGCCGGTCATCAGACCGTCGCGCGGGCCTGCGCCAAAACCCGCGCCGATATACATTCCGGTGGCAAGGGCGTTAACCACAATGCCGGAAACCAGCAGGGTGATGCGCACGGGCAGCGAGGTGAGTTCCGGGATCAATGCCATTGACGCATCTGCCGCCAGGCCAATACAAATCACGTTACTGACCGTACCCAGCCCCGGAAGCTGACGCAGCGGGATCCATAGCAGCAGCACCGCAGCCCCGGTTAAAATCATCACCGTGCCGATGCTCATTCCGGCCTGGATGGCGACGCCAAGGTGAAAAACATTCCAGGGATCAACACCCAGATCCGAACGAATAAACATCGCGGTTGAAAGTCCGTAAAGGGCTAAACCGACATAAAGTTGTACCAGACGACGCACCATTTTCTCTTCTCCGAAGAACCAGCTTCCATCTTCGCTGAAAATGGCACTATGATTAATGTCCAGTTTTCAAATAGTGGACTGCACATGTCATCACGTCGTTTTGGAAGCCAGTCTCTGGTTCGCCTGTTAGGGCACTGGCAACAAACCTCTTCCCGCACCCCGCGGTGGCGCCAGCTGGCTGACGCGTTACGCCTGTTAATTCTGGATGGCAGGCTGGCGCTAAACACGCGCCTGCCCGGAGAGCGGGAACTGGCCGCCGCACTGGACGTCAGCCGCACCACCATCAGCAGCGCGCTGGCGCATCTGCGTGAAGAGGGTTTTCTGGAGAGCCGTCACGGCAGCGGTTCCCGGGCGATCCTGCCAGACAGCCGGGCCGTGCCCACGCTTTCCACTGCCAGCGCGGCGCTGGATCTCTCAACCGCCGCGCTCAACGCGGGGCCAGAGATCCATCAGGCCTACACCCACGCGCTGACGACCATTACGCCGAATCTGGCGCTGACCGGGTACGATCAGCTTGGGCTTCCAGCGCTGCGTGAAGCTATCGCCGCCCGCTATACCGCACGCGGTCTGCCCACCCGGGCAGACGAAGTGATGGTGGTGAACGGTGCCGTCAGCGGCTTCGCCCTGATCTTAAGAATGATGACCGGGCCCGGGGATCGCGTGGTGGTGGATCATCCCACCTACCCGCTGGCGATAGCCGCGATTCAGGGGGCGCAATGTCGGCCCGTGGGCGTCTCGCTGCCAGAAACGGGCTGGGATACCGATGGTTTTGCCGCAACGCTTGCCCAGACAGCCCCGCGTCTGGCCTATCTAATGCCGGATTTTCATAATCCGACCGGGCGCTGCATGGATGCCGCGACGCGTCAGACCATAACCGACATCGCCGCGCAAACCCGCACCACGCTGGTGGTGGATGAAACCATGGTCGATCTCTGGTTCGATGCTCCCCCGCCGCCGCCGCTGGCCGCCTTTAACCCGGAGGCCGCAGTGATTACGCTGGGTTCCGCAGGCAAAAGCTTCTGGGGTGGGCTTCGTCTCGGCTGGATCCGCGCCTCGTCCCGCACTATCGCCACGCTCGCACAGACGCGCGACACGCTGGATCTGGGCTCTCCGGTGCTGGAACAGCTGGCCACGCTGTGGCTTATCGAAAACAGTGAAACCTTCCTGCCTGCCCGGCGGGAAATGCTGGCAGAACGGCGTGACCGCTGCGGCCAGATGTTACGGGAGCATTTCCCCGAATGGCGGTTTCAGGAAGCGGAGGGAGGACTTTCATACTGGATTGAACTACCCGACATGCTGGCGACTCAACTGGCTGCACGTGCGGAAACGACAGGCATCATTATGGGCACCGGCACGCGCTTTGGGCTTTCAGGCGCGTTTGACCGCTACCTGCGTATGCCCTTCTCACTCAATTCGCCAGAACTTGAAGAGGCATTACTGCGTATCAAACCGCTGTGGCTTGCCTTAAATAAAAGTACACCGCCAGTAAAACGGAGCCTGGTGTAAATTATTCGCCAGAAACAATAAAAACAGCTGACTGTAACGCATGCAGTCAGCTGTTTTCATGAAGAACAACTTAATGTTGAGGAGGAATCGGGAAGCCTTTCAGCGAAATAATGAAATTTTCACCTTCTTTCTTTATTTTTGCACCGGTATCACACCAGTCAGACGCAATTCGAAAGAACTCATCACTTCCTACATTCCAGCCAAGACGAACATGTTTCACATAGCCCGAACGTAACAGATTGCAGGCCTCTTTGTAATCGCTGGCAGTCGATAATTGTTGTTTCATTTTCTCTTCTTCAGAAGTTTACGTAGTGCTTTGATTTCTTTAGGAGTAAATGGATTTACGCTCTCTTCTTCCGTATGCTGATTATCAACATCCTCTTCCGATACTCCCGCCTCTTCTACTGCTTCAAATGCCAGCAGCAGCAGTTTCTCTGTGGTCACGCTTAAATTCTCATTATTGTCTTCCGCATAGTGGCGGAGTCTTTCTTTTAGCGCTTCATCAATTTTAACGTTTAAAACCGCAGTTACCATGATTGTCACATCCTTTCGGAACACGTGTTTAATTTAATACACGAAGATAAGTTTGTTATCCAGATATATATTTTTTTGCTTATGACAACAAAAAGACGCCCGATAATAAAATGACAGTCTATTATTACAGGTTTATGACATTATTATTTCAGTTCAATGAAGGATATATTGCACGAACAAAATAGGCACATAATTGAGAAGGTTTATATAGGGGGGAAACTTCAGAGAAGAACACAAATGGGTGGGGGCCCTGCCAGCTACATCCCGGCACCCACGTCGTCTGCCCTGGCTGCTTCCTTCCGGACCTGACCTGGTGAACAGAGTAGCGTTGCGGGAGAACCAACAGAGCCCCCATTGAGAGCGTTGATAACCAACGCGCTGGCGCATTATCCCTGTGGAGCACCTCAATTGCAAGCCGCTGGCAACTGGATGCTGGATTATTGCGCAAACTGACCCGACAATCTTCTTTATCTTCGTATAACATTACCCTTCGCTGAATTCCCGCTGGAGAAACAATGGACGAACATGACACTTTCCCACAGCGAGTGTGGCAAATCGTGGCCTCGATTCCGGAAGGCTATGTCACGACCTATGGGGATGTCGCCCGACTGGCGGGCTCTCCGCGCGCAGCGCGTCAGGTTGGCGGCGTGCTGAGAAGGCTTCCGGAGGGAAGTACGTTACCATGGCACCGGGTAGTTAATCGCCATGGTGCCATTTCCCTCACCGGGCCAGACTTGCAGCGCCAGCGTCAGGCATTACTCTCAGAAGGGGTACAGGTGTCCGGGACGGGACAGATAGATATGCAGAAGTATCGCTGGGAATACTGACGCCCTCTCCCGTCAAAATGAAGAGGGCGAAAGAAAGTTACAACTGTGTTGGCGGTGTAGGCAAGGTCGGCTGATTGGTCTGCGTTGCCACAGGTACTTCAGTCTGCTGCACCGGGACCAGGGTCAGGTCGATTTTGGTGCCCCCTTTGTTGACCGCTTCCTGCACGGTATCGGTGATAAAGACCAGCTTATCGTTGATCGTTACCGCCGCGCTCAGGAGGATACGCGCGTTAGGCTGAACGTCAGACGGGTTGTACGGCAGCACGAAGCTGAACGGCGCCTGTTTACCCTCTGTACGAACTGCACGCTGTGCAAGGACTTTAGACGGTGCATCCGCCAGAGACGCATCGGATAACGTGACCGTTAAAACCGCGTCCGGCGGCAGAGCGACTTTCTGTTTGATCCAGATGGTACCGGACACGTTAGGCTGTCGAATAGCTTGCTGTGAAAGGGTGTTAATCCCGTTTGGGGTCGCCGTTGGTACCGCTACATCGGCACTCTTATCCGCACAGGCGGACAACGCCACCGCCATTGCAACACCGCTTAACATAGGCACGAGTTTCATTGAAGTCTCCTTATCATCAATGCACCGGCGGGATCGATCCCATCCGATGTCGTTTTATTCACATAACGTAAACAAGTGTGGCACAAATCACGGATTTATGCCTAATTTTGCCCAGGTATTAAGATAATTCTACCCATCGGACCACTATCGTTTCTGCGTTATACTCAGCATATCTTTCGCCACGGCGTTTATTGAGGACCACTATGAGTCAGGCACTGAACAATCTGCTGACATTGCTGAACCTGGAAAAAATAGAAGAAGGGCTTTTTCGCGGACAGAGCGAAGATTTAGGCTTACGCCAGGTTTTTGGGGGCCAGGTCGTGGGGCAAGCGCTATATGCCGCTAAGGAGACCGTTCCGGCAGACCGTCTGGTGCACTCATTCCACAGCTACTTTTTACGCCCCGGTGACAGCGCTAAACCGATTGTGTACGACGTGGAAGTTCTGCGTGACGGCCAAAGCTTCAGCGCTCGCCGTGTGGCGGCCATCCAGCATGGGAAACCCATCTTCTACATGACCGCCTCCTTCCAGGCGCCAGAGCCGGGCTATGAGCATCAAAAACAGATGCCGTCTGCCCCATCGCCGGACGATCTGAAATCGGAAACCGAAATTGCCCGCGCACTCGCACATCTGCTGCCGCCGCAGGTAAAAGAGAAGTTTCTGTGCGATAAACCGCTGGAGATCCGCCCGGTCGAATTTCATAACCCAATGAAGGGGCATACTGCTGAGCCCACCCGCCAGGTGTGGATCCGCGCCAACGGCAGCGTACCGGCAGACTTGCGCGTGCATCAGTATCTGCTGGGTTATGCGTCGGATTTCAACTTCCTGCCGGTTGCGCTACAGCCGCACGGCGTGGGATTCCTGGAAAAAGGGATGCAGGTCGCCACGATTGACCATTCCATGTGGTTCCATCGTCCTTTCGACATGAACGAGTGGCTGCTTTACAGCGTAGAAAGTACCTCTGCGTCCAGCGCACGCGGTTTTGTTCGCGGGGAGTTTTACACCCAGGATGGTGTGCTGGTGGCTTCTACCGTGCAGGAAGGTGTGATGCGTAATCGCGGGTGAGGTAAAAAGCCCGGTCGCTACGCTTACCGGGCCTGCAAATTTCACTTTTTCAGGCCGGGTAAGGCGAAGCCACCACCCGGCAAGGCACTCAAATTATGCGTTGTACGCATTCTCGCCGTGGCTGTTGACGTCCAGACCTTCGCGCTCCTGCTCTTCCGGTACGCGCAGCCCCACGGTCATATCGGCCAGCTTGTAGCCGATAAAGGCTACAACGCCCGACCAGACAACCGTAATCGCGATACTTTCAAGCTGGACCAGCACCTGATGCATCATGGTCACGCCTTCAGCATAACCCACGCCGCCCAAAGATTGTGCAGCAAAGATACCGGTCATGATACAGCCGATAATGCCGCACACACCGTGTACCCCGAATACATCACACGGATCGTCAACGCGCAGAATACGTTTCAGTGCGGTAACGCCCCACAGCCCCGCCAGACCCGCGACGATACCGATCAGCAATGCGCCGCCCACGCCCACGTAACCGCATGCTGGCGTAATACCTACCAGACCGGCAATCGCCCCAGAACAGGCACCCAGCAGGGATGGCTTGCCGCGAACGGCCCACTCGCCAAATACCCATGAGAGGATGGCCCCGGCAGTTGCCACCACGGTATTCACGAAGGCCAGCGCGGCGATTTCGTTAGCGGCGCTGGCTGAACCTGCGTTGAAGCCGAACCAGCCAAAGTAGAGGATGGCGGTGCCGGTAAAGACCATCGGCAGGTTGTGCGGCTTAAATGCTTCTTTCCCAAAGCCCACGCGCTTGCCAATCAGGTATGCGCCTACCAGGCCGGCTACGGCGGCGTTGATGTGAACAACGGTGCCGCCCGCAAAGTCCAGAGCGCCATGGGAAGCCAACAGACCACCGCCCCAGACCATATGCGCAATCGGGACATAGGAGAGCGTCAGCCAGACCACCACGAAAATCAGTACCGCAGAGAAGCGGATACGCTCAGCCAGCGCGCCCACAATCAGCCCCACGGTGATGCAGGCGAATGAGCCCTGGAACGCGACATGAATATACTGATAGAAGCTGCCCATTACCGCGGTCAGTTCGATATTTTTCAGCATCGCCCAGTTAACGTTGCCGAAGAAGGCGTTGCCCTCCCCGAAGGCCAGCGAGTAACCGTAAACCACCCACAGCACGCACACCAGCGCGAACGTGACGGCAACCTGCGTCAGCATGGAGAGTACGTTCTTGCCGCGGATCAGGCCGCCGTAAAACAGCGCGATCCCCGGAATCGTCATGAACAGCACCAGCGCGGTGCAAATCATCATAAAGGCATTATCGGCTTTGTCTGCCACAGCAGGTGCAGCCATTGCCAGGCCCGGCAGCAGTGCCAGCGAACCCAGACCTGTTTTCATTGTTGCTTTCATCATTTTCTCGATCCCTATCACTGTGTGCCAGGAGTTACTTACAACGCCGCTTCGTCAGATTCGCCGGTACGGATGCGAATGACGCGCTGTAGTTCGGCAACGAAAATTTTGCCGTCGCCAATTTTTCCGGTGTAGGCCGCTTTGCTGACGACATCAATCACCTCATCAAGCTGATCGTCGGCAATCGCCACATCAATCTTCACTTTTGGCAGGAAGTTAACGCTGTATTCCGCCCCGCGATAAAGCTCGGCATGACCTTTCTGACGCCCAAAGCCTTTCACTTCGGTGACAGTCAGTCCCTGAATACCCATGGAAGACAGCGCTTCACGCACGTCTTCGAGTTTGAATGGTTTGATTACCACCGTAACCAGCTTCATATATCCCCTCCAGTCAGAATTCGGTAATGGCCGCAGCTAACACGAGAGGGATATTGCAAAGGGTGTGCCAGAAGTGAAATGTGAGGAGGAAAGCGCCGCGGCGCGCATGCGCCGCGAAGGGGGGAAAAAAAACGCACCATGGCAGTGCAGGGTGCGTTTCAGTTTTGCACCAACGGTTAAGACTGTTAGCGCATTGCCTTGTTATGGTGCATCAGGCGCTGAGCGACTCCTCCTCGCGCACGCTGGCGGCCAGCTCGTCGCCTGCCAGCTGCAACTGATACATCTGCCAGTAGCGTCCTTTCGCCTCGAGCAGCGCTTTGTGCGTACCCCGTTCAACGGCCTGGCCACGGTGCAGCACCAGAATGGTATCGGCATCGACGATCGTTGAGAGGCGGTGAGCGATCACCACCAGCGTAGTGCGATCCCGCACGGCAGCCAGCGCCAGCTGGATCGCCTGTTCGGTACCGGAGTCGATGCTTGCGGTCGCTTCATCCAGAATCAATACCTGCGGCGTCTCAATCAGCACGCGCGCCAGCGCCAGGAGCTGCTTTTGCCCGACAGAGAGGTTATTGCCTTGCTCGCCCAGCCGGGTATTGATCCCCTCGCTTAACCCGCGCGCCAGATCTGCCAGCTGCACCGTTTCCAGCACCTCCCATACCTGCTCAGGCGTGAAAGATCGTCCCAGCGTCACGTTGGCATAAAAGGTATCCGCCAGCACTACCGGATCCTGCTGCACCATCGCGACGCCTTTACGCAACGCGTTGTGGCTAAGCGCGGAAAGAGGCCGTCCATCCAGACGGATCTCCCCCTGCGTCAACGGATAGTAGCCCATCAGCAAACTGGCGAGCGTGCTTTTGCCGCTGCCGGTATGCCCAACCAGGGCGACAAAACCGCGCGACGGTACCTCGAGGTTGATATCCTGCAAGACAAGCTGATCGTCACGGTAGGCAAACGAGACATGATCAAACGCTATGGATCCACTTTCCAGCGGACGTTCATCATCGCCATAGGTCTGACGCGGCCTGTCCATCAGCTCAAACACACGCTCACCCGCGACTACCGCCTGTTGCAGCATCGATTGCTGCGTAGTGAGTTCAATCAGCGGTTCGTTAAGACGGCCAAGGTAACTGATAAACGCGTACAGCACTCCCACCTCAATGGTTCCGCGCGTCGTCAGGCCAAACAGCATCAACAGCCCGCACAGCACCAGCGCAGAGAAGAGGCTCAGCAGCGGGCGTAACAGGAAGCCGTCCAGACGTAACGTCTGCATCCGCGCCATATAGTGCGAACGGCTGGCTTCTCCCATCCGCTCGCCAAAACGCGCCTGCTGGCGAAACTGCTGGATAACGCTCATGCCGTTGATCACTTCGTTGAAGCCATCATTGATGTCTGCAAGGTAAGCGCGCACGCGACGAACAATCGGCGTGCTGTAGCGCTGGTAAATTACCATCACAATCAGCACCGCCGGGAAAATAGCGATCGCCACCAGCGCCATCCGCCAGTCCAGACTGAACATCGCCACCAGCATCGCGCCAATCAATGCGGCACTGCGCAGAACCGTTGCGACAACGGTCACATAAAGGTCGCGGATCACCTCGGTGTCATTGGTGACGCGCGAAATAACCTGCCCGACCGGCTGGGTATCAAACTCGCTCAGCGGCTGGCGCAGCGCGGCATCCATCACATCCGTGCGTAGCTGCTGGACCACGCCCACGGCGGCCCGGTTAAACAGCAGCGACTGCGCATAGTGCAGCCCCGCCGCCGTCAGCTGTAGCCCGACATACGCCACACCCAGCCCCGCCACCAGCCCCAGCGGCAGATAGCTTTTCGCCACCATGTTATCGATAAAATAGCTGATAAGCAGCGGACCGGTCACCTCCGCAATCGCGGCGATCCACAGTAACAGCACGGCGATGGAAAGCGGTTTGCACCACGGTGAGCCATAGGCGAGCAGCCGTTTTAACGTCGGCCACATCTGTCCAAACTTACGCATCGGTGACCTCCTCATCCAGCGCAGCTTCAAGCTGTTGATAGCGGTACATATCCCGATACCAGCCGGCCTGCCCGGCGAGCTGTTCATGCTGACCACGTTGGGCAATATGCCCGTGCTGAAGCACCAGAATTTCACTGGCTTCGGTAAGGGCCGACAGACGGTGCGCGCTGATGATGACCGTGCGCCCCTCCCCCCATTGGCGAAGGTTATGCAGAATTTGATGCTCGGTACGCCCGTCAACCGCGGACAGCGCATCATCCAGAATCAGGATCTCAGCGTCCAGCAGCAGCGCGCGGGCAATAGAGATACGCTGTTTTTGTCCACCGGAGAGCATAACGCCCCGCTCACCCACTTCTGTGTCGTAGCCCTGCGGCAGGCGCAGAATATCCTCGTGGACGCTGGCTAAGCGCGCCACATGCTCGATCTGGTCCTGTGTCGCCGTCGGGCACCCGAGCGCGATATTGTTGGCTATGGTGTCTGAAAACAAAAACGGCGTCTGGCTGACGACCGCCAGGCGGCTGCGCCAGTCATCCAGCAGCAGACGTGGCAGGGGGACGTCATGGAAACGGATATCGCCTTCGCTCACGTCAAAATGGCGCTGAATCAGTGACAGAATGGTGCTTTTACCGGAGCCCGTCGGGCCGCAGATGCCCAGCATCTGACCAGGACGCAGCGTGAAACTGACGTTTTCAAGCACCGGATGTTCCGTTTGCGGGTAGATAAAGACGCGGATATCAGCCTTCAGAACACCCGGACCTTCCGGTACCGGCTCGCTGCCATCGTTCACTACCGGTACTTCCGCCAGCATGGCGCGGATACGGCTGTAGGCGGCGCTCCCACGTTCAACGATGTTAAACATCCAGGCCAGCGCCAGCATCGGCCAAATCATCAGCCCGAGGTACATCGCAAAGCTGGTTAACTGCCCGAGGGTCATGGTGCCTCGCACCACCATCCAGCTGCCGCCGCCCACCGCCAGCAGGTTCGCCATGCCAATCGCAATATAAATTGTCGGATCAAAGCGGGCGTCTATACGCGCCACGCGCATGTTTTTCGCGCCGGTATCGGCGGCGTCGGCCGCAAACAGCGCGGACTGCCTGTCTTCCAGACCAAACGCTTTGATCATGCGGATGCTGGTCATGCTCTCCTGGGTGCGATCGTTTAACGACGAGAACGCCGCCTGCGCCAGCTTAAAGCGTTCATGGAGCTGCTCGCCGTAGCGGTTAATCGCCAGCGCCATCAGCGGCATCGGCAGCAGCGCCAGCAGCGTGAGCTCCCAGCTAATTTGCGTAGACATCACAATCAGTACCGCACAGCCCATCACCAGGGAATCCACCAGCGTTAACACCCCTTCACCGGCGGCAAACACCACACGGTCCACATCGTTAGTGGCGCGGGCGATGAGATCCCCGGTACGGTGACGCAGATAAAACTCAGGGTGCTGGCGGCTCAGCTGGCGGTAAAAGTCCTCGCGCAGCTCAACGGCAAGCTGATAGGACGCGCCGAACAGCAGCACGCGCCAGACATAACGCAGCAGGTAAACCACCACGGCCGTCAACACCAGCGTACCGACCCACATCATCACCCGTGCGGCGGTGTAATGTTGTTCCGTAACACCATCCACGACGTATCCCACCACTTTGGGCGGGATCAGTTGCAAAATGGCAATGATAATAAGCAGGGCCACCGCGCCGAGGTAGCGTTGCCACTCCCGACGAAAGTACCAGCTTAATTGGGCAAATAATCGCACGCGGTCTTTTCCTGAAGATATTTTATGAAGTTATTCAATGGGTAACGCTGTGGTGTATTTAATCTGTTCCATGGCGAAACTGGAGGTGACATCGGACAAGCCCGGTACGCTATTGACCAGCCGCTTGTAAAAATCATCGTAGCGCTTCATGTCTGCCACCTGAACGCGCATCAGATAGTCGTATTCCCCCGCCATGCGCCAGAAGCCGAGCACCTCGGGCATGTCGGAAACCTGGGTGACGAAGCGGCTGTACCATTCGCTGCTGTGATGCTGCGTTTTTATCAGGACGAAGGCGGTCAGTCCAAGCCCCAGTTTTTCGGGGTCCAGCAGCGCCACACGTCCCAGCAGAATGCCATCGTCTTCCAGCTTCTTGAGGCGCTTCCAGCACGGTGTGGTGGTCAGATTAACGGCATCTGCCAGCGCCTGCAAAGAGAGGGTGCAGTCGCTTTGCAGCAAAGAAAGCAGCTTGCGGTCAATTTTATCTAGCATATCCACCTCCCAGAGAAAATTATTCTCCTTACATTCTATTTTAAAGGCCAGATAGCAACAATTTTTTCTGTGCTTTTCGCTATGCTGGGCACAAAATGACAAACGGATAACTACGATGAATAGCACCTGGGTTAAACATGCCATCAGCGAAATAAATGCCGACTATCAGCGCTCGGCAGATACCCATTTGATCCGCCTGCCTTTGCCTGGATTTCCCGGCATTCAGCTTTACCTGAAGGATGAAAGTACCCATCCTACCGGCAGCCTGAAGCATCGCCTGGCGCGTTCACTCTTTTTATACGGTTTATGTAACGGCTGGATTAAAGAAGGCACCACGATTATTGAATCGTCGTCCGGATCAACTGCCGTCTCAGAGGCCTACTTTGCCCGCCTGCTGGGCCTGCCGTTTATCGCTGTGATGCCCTCCTGCACGGCGAAACGTAAAGTTGAACAGATCGAATTTTACGGCGGACGCTGCCACTTTGTGGAAAGCGCCTGCGAAATCTATGCGGCCTCCGAAATGCTGGCCCGCGAACTAAATGGTCACTATATGGACCAGTTCACCTTCGCCGAGCGCGCCACCGACTGGCGCGGCAATAATAACATTGCGGACAGCATTTTCCGCCAGATGACCCACGAGCCACATCCCGTCCCCTCTTACATTGTCATGAGCGCGGGCACGGGCGGAACCTCCGCCACCATCGGACGTTATATCCGCTGTCAGGGTTATGATACGCAGCTGATGGTGGTTGACCCTCAGAACTCGGTGTTCCTTGATTACTGGCAATCTCGCGATGCCAGCCTGCGCAGCCCTGTGGGGAGCAAGATCGAAGGAATTGGTCGCCCGCGCGTCGAACCCTCGTTCATTCCGGACGTTGTGGATGAGATGCTCCGCGTGCCGGACGCCGCCAGCGTCGCGACGGCGCACTGGCTGGAGACACAGCTTGGCCGTAAGGTCGGAGCCTCTACCGGCACCAATATGTGGGGGGCGCTACAACTGGCCGCGAGAATGCGTGAAGAAGGCCTTAGCGGCTCTGTCGTCACGCTGCTGTGCGACAGCGGGGAGCGCTACCTGGACACCTATTACAACGCAGAATGGGTACAGGCCAATATTGGCGATGTTGAACCGTGGAAAGCGCAGATTTTGCATCTGGTGAAATAAAAAAAAGCCAGGCTTTAGCCTGGCTTGCTGGAAGGATCTCGCTATTCGGGGGAATATGGGAGGTTATTTTTGTCCAGCCAATGCGTCAAAAAATGGGACACCGCTTCGTTACGACAGTGTCCGATAACCGGTAAATGCGGGAGCGCGGCGATAAGTTGCGGCATCGCGTTCCCCATAATCAGACCACGGCCTACGCTGCTCAGCATCTCGTGGTCGTTCATGGCGTCACCAAAGGCCATACAGTCCTGCATCGTCAGCCCCAGACGATCGCTCAGCACCGCCAGCGCAGATCCTTTGTTACAGCCCACCGGCAGCACTTCAAGACAGTCCACCGCCGAGAAGGTCAGGTGCGCCCGGTCGCCCAGCGCCTCGTTAAGCTGAATACGCAGGCGGCAGAGATCGTCGTGATCGCCGCAGAAGCAGATCTTGGTTACCTTGTGTGCCGGAATGCGGCGCAAATCGATGAGCTGATATTTAAAGCCACTGTAAACGTGAGCGTGCAGCAAGGCCGGGATCTCACGCCCGGTAAACCAGCCTTCATCGTTAAAAACATGCACGCTGGCCTGCGTATCCCAGGTGCTGTGCAGGACGATGTCCGCCACTTCCGGATCCAGATCCTGACGGTGCAGCACATCGCCCTCGACGGAGTGAATGCGCGTCCCGTTGCCGGTGATCAGGAACGCATCGAGGGCAAATGTTCCCAGCAGATGACGCATCTCCAGCACATGACGACCAGTGGCAAACGTCAGGGTGACTTCACGCTCGCGCAGGCGCTTAAGTGTGTTCAGGGTTTTCTCCCCTAAACGGTGATCCGGCATTAACAGCGTGCCGTCCATATCAAATGCAGCGAGCCGAGCCATAATTACTCCCGAAATGTGATGCGGTTAACTTGTGCATCAGTATTACGTGAGATATACGGAAGTAATAGTGAATAGATGATAATTATTGTTCCGGGTTTTTCATGCGCCAGCTTAACCGTCTTAACCAGTATCAGCGTCTGTGGCACCCCTCCGCCGGCGCAACGCAGCAGGTGACCATCAGTGAACTTGCCAGCCGCTGCTTTTGCAGCGAGCGACATGTACGCACCCTGCTGCGCCAGGCGCAGGAGGCGGGCTGGCTAAGCTGGCACGCCCGCTCCGGACGAGGAAAGCGTGGGGAATTACGCTTTCACGTCACCCCGGATTCGTTGCGTAATACGATGATGGAAGAGGCCCTGAAAAGTGGACAGCAGCACAACGCGCTGGAGCTGGCCCAGCTCGCGCCTGAAGATTTGCGATCGCTGCTGCATCCGTTTATGGGCGGGCAATGGCAGAACGATACGCCGACGCTGCGTATTCCCTACTATCGCTCGCTGGAGCCGCTTCAGCCGGGGTTTCTCCCTGGCCGGGCGGAGCAGCATCTGGCGGGACAGGTATTCTCTGGTTTGACGCGTTTTAATGGTAACAGCAGTGAACCCACGGGCGATCTGGTGCATCACTGGGAAGTCTCCGCTGACGGCCTACGTTGGCATTTCTACATACGCTCCACCCTGCACTGGCATAACGGCGATAAAATAGAGACGGCACAGCTCAGGCAAAGCCTGACGGCGCTGCTATCGCAGCCCGGCATGGACACGCTTTTCCGCAGCGTCTTACGTATCGAAACCACGCATCCGCAAAGCCTGACGTTTATTCTCCATCAACCTGACTATTGGCTGGCGCACAGGCTGGCAACCTACTGTAGCCGTCTGGCGCATCCTGATTACCCCGTGGTGGGCAGTGGTCCCTTTCGGCTGAGCGTTTTTGAGCCTGAACTGGTGCGTCTGGAAAGCCACGAGCAGTATCACCTTGGTCATCCGTTACTTAAGGCTATCGAGTACTGGATCACGCCCCAGCTTTTTGACTACAGTCTGGGCACCAGCTGTCGCCACCCGGTGCAAATCGCCATTGGCGAGGCCGACGAGCTGACCAGCCTGCGGCTGGTGAGTAACAGCACCAGTCTGGGCTTCTGCTACCTCACGCTGAAACAAAGTCCGCGTCTGAGCGAGCTTCAGGCAAAGCGGCTGATTAATATCATTCATCTCTCAACGCTGCTTCACACGCTTCCCCTGAACGAAGGGCTCATCACTCCTACCGAAGAACTGCTTCCCGGCTGGGCGATCCCCCAATGGCCTGATTTAACCGACGTTGTGCTGCCAGAGGCATTGACGCTTGTCTACCACCTGCCGGTTGAGCTTCACACCATGGCCAGCCAGTTAAAAGCATACCTTGCGCGGCAGGGCTGTGAACTGACCGTCATCTTTCACGACGCCAAGACGTGGGACGGTTGCCAGCAGCTTGCCGATGCAGACATCATGATGGGAGACAGACTGATTGGCGAAGCGCCAGCGTACACCCTTGAGCAATGGCTCCGCTGCGATGCGCTCT
Organism: Enterobacter hormaechei subsp. hoffmannii; assembly: GCF_001729745.1. GTDB lineage: Bacteria > Pseudomonadota > Gammaproteobacteria > Enterobacterales > Enterobacteriaceae > Enterobacter > Enterobacter intestinihominis. The sequence continues at coordinate 1,039,386 of NZ_CP017186.1, read as the reverse complement.
GGCCGCATCTGCTGAGCGCACCGGCATACGCCCATTTGCAGGCCACACTGGATGCGGTGCAGACGCAGGCCGACGAACGTGACCGACACGCAGGACTTCAGGCTATCTTCAGCCGATTAATGGAGACAGCCGTCCTGACACCGCTCTTTAACTACCAGTATCAAATCAGCGCTCCTCCGGGCGTCAACGGAATACGCCTTAACACTCGCGGCTGGTTTGACTTCACCGAAGCCTGGCTTCCTCCACCAAACGCGTGAAGAAGCTGGTCGCCGCTTTAGCCAGGCGTTAACATGACGCTTTTACCGTAACTGTCGAGATGATCTATGAAACGTGCCGTCGTCGTGTTCAGCGGAGGACAAGATTCCACAACCTGCCTGATTCAGGCACTTCACCAGTATGATGAAGTGCACTGCGTCACTTTTGATTATGGTCAGCGTCATCGCGCTGAAATCGATGTCGCTCGTGAACTGGCCCTCAAACTGGGCGCCCGCGCTCATAAAGTGCTGGACGTGACGCTGTTAAATGAACTGGCCGTCAGCAGCCTCACCCGCGACAGCATTCCGGTGCCTGATTACGAACCGGATGCCAGCGGCATTCCGAATACCTTCGTACCTGGGCGTAATATTCTCTTCCTGACCCTGACGGCAATCTATGCCTACCAGGTGAAAGCCGAAGCGGTGATCACGGGCGTATGTGAGACCGACTTCTCTGGCTACCCGGACTGTCGGGATGAATTCGTGAAAGCACTCAATCACGCCGTCGATCTGGGTATGGCAAAAGAGACCCGCTTCGAAACGCCGCTGATGTGGCTGGATAAAGCCGAAACCTGGGCGCTGGCCGACTACTGGGGCAAGCTGGATATCGTTCGCAACGAGACCCTGACCTGCTACAACGGCATTAAAGGGGACGGCTGCGGGCAGTGTGCCGCCTGTAACCTGCGCGCGAACGGTCTGAATCATTATCTTGCGGATAAAGCGGGCGTGATGGCCGCGATGCAGAAAAAGACCGGTCTGAAATAAGGGCTAACTGTCCGCGCTGTCGTACAACAGGAGTCGACAGCGCGGGCATTCCTGAATATTACTTATGCGATCATCAGCTCCAGCTTTTCGCGCAACTCCCCTTCCAGCGGCAACGCTTTCTGGGTTTTGAGATCGATACAGACAAAGGTGATCAGCGCATCGGCCACCACCTGCCCTTCTGGCTCAAGCGTGACGACCTGGCTCAATACACCACTTTTGCCATTCAGTTGTTGGACCTCACTGGTCACGGTGAGCACATCCCCAAGCACAGCCGGGCGGCGGTAGTTAATGTTGATGTTGACGACCACAAACGCGATGTTGTGTGCGGTCAGCCACTGGAAGCTTTCGCTGTTCTCCAGGCCATCCCAGCGCGCCTCTTCAAGAAATTCAAGGTAGCGGGCGTTATTGACGTGCTGGTAAACATCGAGGTGATAACCACGGACTTTGATTTGTGTCTGCATAGCGCAATAGCCTTTCGTTGTTATAGGTTCAGAGGTCATAACTGGTATGACCTCTTTATCCTGGCAAATTTTTGCCGCAGTGCAAGTGATTACGCGATTACAGCGTCAGGTGTGCGAGATTGCGCTCAACCAGCGCGCTGCCCATACCCGGCACCTGCTTGAGATCGTCAAGGGTTTTGAAAGGACCGTACTCCTCGCGGTAGCTAACAATGGCCTGGGCTTTTTTAAGTCCCACACCGTTCATCACGCGCGCGAGCTCTTCTGCCGATGCCGAATTGATGCTGACTCGCGTACCGTCATCCTCTGCACTTTTACCGGCATCAGTCGCTTTTGATTGCGTATAAGCCTGCGCAGCTGAGTCTGTTTTGGTCTGTGCAGCCTGCGCTTTAGCCGAGGGCGACGCCGCCAGCGCGCCCGCACTCATCCCGGAAGTGGCAATAGCCAGTGTAATTAACAGTGCTTTGATTCCACATTTCATGCTGTTTTCTCCTTGTTTGTTGACAGCCACGCCACGATAGCCGTACGAGAAAACAGGGACAAACAGCAGATTGCAAAAACTAAAGGCCGCGAAAGCGGCCTTTAGTTTTTGCAGAGCGTTACGAAAATCTGCGAGCAGGTACGTAATTATTGCTCCTGGGTCACCACATCACCCAGCTTGATTTTGGCTTCTTTACGCAGGTTGCTCATCATCGCTTCGAAAGCAATCTGGGCATTATTCTGGGTAATTCCCTGAACCATGGCCTTCTTCTGCGCGTCTGGCAGCGTGCCGGCTTTGACTTCATCCAGCGCCAGAATCACCACGTTACCCTGCATATCGGTCGTGGTGCCAAAGACAGGTTTGTCTTTCGCCGGCAGGCTCAGACCAAACGCCGCCTGGCTGACAGGATCCTGACCGGTACGGCTCAGCGTTTTGGTTTCGCCAAAGTTCAGGCCAGCCGCTTTCAGTGCATCGTTCTTACCGGCTTTCAGATCGGCCAGAATTTTCTCTGCATCCAGTTTTACCTGCTGTGCCGCTTTGTTGTGTTTGACCAGCGCCACCACCTGATCTTTCACTTCCGCCAGGGGCTTCACTGCCTCGGCTTTGTGCTCGCTGACGCGCAGTACGAACGCACGGTCACCGTCAACGGTAATGATGTCTGAGTTGCTGCCCGGCGTACCGTTCTCACCTACCAGACCACCATTGAAAATGGCATCTGAAACCGGTTTGAAGTTCAGTTCTTCCGGCAGATTTTCATGGCTGAACCAGCCCGTCTCAACCGCTTTCACGCCAGCAGCCTGCTCAGCGCCCGCCAGTGATTCGTTGTCGTTGCTTGCGGCATCGCTCACTTTCTGTTGCAGAGCATAGAAGGCGTCCAGCGCTTTCTCCTGCTTCACTTTCGCAGCGATATCATCACGAACGTCAGCCAGCGGCTTGGTTTTCGCCGCCACGACATCGTCCAGACGCGCCACCAGGAAGCCAACGGAGGATTTGATTACACCAGACAGTTGGCCTTTCTCTTTAAGACCCGCATTTTTCAGCTCGTCCGGGGTAGTGGAATCTTCCAGCCAGCCCATATCACCACCGTTTTTGGCAGAAATAATATCGGTGGATTTTGCTTTCGCCACGGTCGCGAAATCAGCGCCTTTGTTCAGCTCGTCCAGCACGGCTTTTGCTTCTGCTTCCGTTTTGGTCTGGATCACGCTGTAACGGTTACGCTGCGGCTGAGTGAACTGATCCTGATGCTGGTCGTAATAAGACTGGATCTCGGCGTCAGTCGCGTTTTTCTGCATCGCGGCAGCATCCAGCTTGATATAGCTTACGCGGAACTGTTCAGGAGAGATGAAGTTGTTCTTGTTTTGCTCGTAGTAAGCATTAACTTCAGCGTCGCTAACCTGCTGTTTCGCCGCCAGTGCATTGACATCAATCGTCGCTTCACGCACCACGCGTTGCTGCGCCACCAGTGCCGCCAGCGCTTCAGTTTCGCCTTTCAGCATGAAATCGGTGCCCACCACCGCGTTGATCAGCTGTTGCGTGGTCAACTGGTTACGCAGCGCCTGTGCGTACTGGTCAGCCGTCATCCCCATCTGGTTAACAATGCTGTTGTAACGCGCGTTGTCGAACTTCCCATTAGACTGGAAAGCCTGCGTCGAGAAGATGGCTTTTTTAACCTGCTCATCGCTGATGCCCAGACCGAGGCTTTTCGCGTACTGGTCCAGCAGCGCTTCGTCGATAAGGCGGTTCAGCGTCTGCTGACGCAGGTTTTTCATATAGCCTTCGTTGGCTGCAAGTTCAGAGTATTGGTCGCCCAGCTGTTGCTGCATGCGGTTACGTTCACCAGCAAAAGCGTTCTCGAACTGCCCACGGCTAATTTCCTGGCCATTCACTTTTGCGGCGTAGTTCGCGCCACCGCCGATGAGGTAACTACTCACACCGGTCAATATGAACGACACGATAATGATACCGAAAATAATCTTGAGCACGAGACTGTTAGCAGCCGTGCGTAAGCTGTCCATCATGGTGTAACAACACTCCGCTGTAGGTGACTGGTTACCTGACGCTGACGGAAAATCCTGACCGTCGCGCGTAAAGGCGTATTGTGACAAGAAAACAGGGCAATTGTCAGCCCACAACTCGTATAAACTCGCACAAATCAGGTCTGGACAAACAAAAAAGGCACATCAAACGATGCGCCCTTGTACTTTTCAGCTTCCCTGGAGCGGGAAAGCAATCAATTTACTGCGTCTTTCAGCGCCTTACCTGCACGGAAACCCGGCACTTTAGCGGCAGCAATGGTGATCTCTTTACCGGTCTGCGGGTTGCGGCCAGTACGGGCAGCACGCTCTTTAACCGCAAAAGTACCGAAGCCTACCAGTGCAACGTCGTCCCCAGCTTGCAGAGATTCAGTAACAGAAGCAATTAAAGCATCTAAAGCACGTCCAGCTGCAGCTTTAGAAATATCAGCACCCGCAGCAATTTTGTCAATCAGTTGAGATTTATTCACTGTTCTCTTCCTCTCTTTATAATTTATATCGCACCTGAATCCTTCACAGCGCGACCGCGCAGCAGTTATATCAGTCCTGCTATGACCTTACAACACCCGTTGTTGATGGCTAACCCAATCAGCAATCTAAATTAGCTATACAAAAAAAGGCTGGCAAGTACGAAATGACTTACCAGCCTTGTTTTTATTAGCGCTCTTTGCGCGAGGTCACTATTTTGCGGTTACAACCTGCATTCCGGACGGTTCATTTTGCAGTGCGAGAGTCAGAACTTCCTCAATGCGTTTAACCGGATGGATCTGCAAATCGGCAATAACGTTGTCCGGAATCTCTTCCAGATCGCGTTTATTCTCGTAAGGAATCAATACGGTTTTGATCCCACCACGGTGTGCCGCCAGCAGTTTTTCTTTTAACCCGCCGATGGGCAGTACCTGACCACGCAGCGTAATTTCACCAGTCATGGCCACATCAGCACGGACCGGGTTCCCCGTCAGGCAGGAAACCAGCGCCGTACACATAGCAATACCCGCGCTTGGGCCATCTTTCGGCGTCGCCCCTTCCGGAACGTGAACGTGAATGTCGCGTTTTTCGTAGAAATCCGGGTTGATACCCAGTTTTTCCGCGCGCGCACGCACCACGGTCAACGCTGCCTGGATGGACTCCTGCATCACTTCACCGAGCGAGCCAGTGTAGGTCAGCTTGCCTTTACCCGGTACACAGGCGGTTTCAATGGTCAGCAGATCGCCACCCACTTCCGTCCACGCCAGTCCAGTCACCTGACCAACGCGGTTTTCGTTGTCCGCACGGCCATAGTCGAAGCGCTGAACGCCGAGGTAAGCATGCAGATTGTCGCCGTTAATCACGATGTGCTTCAGGCTCTTATCCAGCAGCAGCTGCTTAACCGCCTTACGGCACAGTTTAGAGATCTCACGCTCAAGGCTACGCACGCCCGCTTCACGGGTGTAGTAACGAATAATGCCGACAATAGCGCTGTCCTCAACGGTCAGCTCGTTAGCTTTCAGCGCGTTACGTTCAATCTGCTTCGGCAGCAGGTGCTGCTTAGCAATGTTCAGCTTCTCGTCTTCGGTATAACCGGACAGACGGATCACTTCCATACGGTCCAGCAGCGGTGCCGGAATGTTCATGGAGTTGGAGGTCGCCACGAACATCACATCGCTCAGGTCGTAGTCGACTTCCAGATAGTGATCGCTGAACGCCACGTTCTGCTCTGGATCAAGCACTTCCAGCAGCGCCGACGCCGGATCGCCACGCATGTCCGAAGACATTTTGTCGATCTCGTCGAGGAGGAACAGCGGGTTTTTGACGCCCACTTTCGCCATCTTCTGGATCAGCTTGCCCGGCATAGAACCGATATAGGTACGGCGGTGACCGCGGATTTCCGCTTCATCACGCACGCCGCCCAGCGCCATACGGATGTACTTACGTCCGGTCGCTTTGGCGATGGACTGGCCCAGAGAGGTTTTACCCACCCCTGGAGGCCCTACCAGGCACAAGATTGGACCTTTGATTTTGTTCACACGGCTCTGTACCGCGAGGTACTCAAGAATGCGGTCTTTCACACGTTCCAGGCCATAGTGGTCGGTATCGAGGATTTCCTGTGCCTGACGCAGGTCTTTTTTGACCTTGCTGCGGGCATTCCATGGAACCTGAACCATCCACTCAATGTAGCCGCGTACAACGGTCGCTTCCGCCGACATCGGAGACATCATTTTCAGCTTCTGCAACTCAGCTTCGGCTTTCTCTTTCGCCTCTTTCGGCATCTTCGCCGCGTCGATCTTACGCTTCAGCGCTTCGTTTTCATCCGGCGCATCGTCCATCTCGCCGAGCTCTTTCTGAATGGCTTTCATTTGCTCATTCAGATAGTACTCACGCTGCGATTTTTCCATCTGCTTTTTGACGCGGTTGCGAATGCGCTTCTCAACCTGGAGCAGATCGATCTCAGACTCCATCATCGCCATCAGGTATTCCAGACGTTCGTTAACGTCGGACATTTCCAGCACGGACTGTTTGTCAGCCAGCTTCAGCGGCATGTGCGCAGCGATGGTATCCGCCAGACGTGCAGGATCGTCGATGCTGTTCAGCGACGTCAGCACTTCAGGTGGGATTTTCTTGTTCAGCTTGATGTAGCCTTCAAACTGGCTGATCGCGGTGCGTACCAGCACTTCCTGCTCGCGCTCATCAAGTTCCGGTGAATCAAGATACTCTGCCTTCGCAGAGAAGTGCTCGCCATCGTCTGACAGAGTGGTAATACGCGCGCGCTGTAAGCCTTCCACCAGCACCTTCACGGTGCCATCTGGCAGCTTCAGCATCTGCAAAATAGAGGCCACGGTCCCGACGGTGAAAAGATCGTTTACACCCGGCTCATCCGTTGATGCTTCCTTCTGCGCAACCAACATGATTTTTTTATCATGATCCATGGCGGCTTCGAGGCAACGGATAGATTTTTCCCGCCCTACAAATAAGGGTATGACCATGTGCGGATAAACCACCACATCGCGCAACGGCAATACGGGGATTTCAATGCGTTCAGAACGCTCAGGATTCATAGAGCTCTCTCTTAGTTTAGTGTCCGCCAGGTAAACTGGTCATGTAACTGTGCTTCACACAACCATTAACATGTAATCCAGTATATGGGGATGTTTCCCATACATTCAACGCCATGAATACGGAAAAAGTAAAGGGGAGATAAAATCCCCCCTTTTTGATTAACTGATTGTATGAAATGGTGAATTATTCGCCAGATGCCTGCTGCGCTTCCGGTTTACCGTAAATCAGTAACGGCTTGGTCTGGCCACCAATGACGGACTCGTCGATCACGACTTTTTCGACATCTTCCATAGAAGGGAGATCGTACATCGTGTCGAGCAATGCTGCTTCCACGATAGAACGCAGGCCACGGGCACCGGTTTTACGCGCCATCGCTTTCTTGGCAATCGCGTCCAGTGCTTCGTCACGGAATTCCAGCTCAACGCCTTCCAGATTAAACAGCGCCTGATACTGCTTGGTCAGCGCGTTTTTCGGCTCTTTCAGGATCTGAATCAGCGCGTCTTCGCTCAGTTCGTTCAGGGTCGCCACAACCGGCAGACGGCCGATAAATTCCGGAATCAAACCAAATTTGATCAGATCTTCCGGTTCAACCTGCGCCAGCAGCTGACCTTCGTTTGGTTTTTCAGACGTAGTTTTCACCGTTGCGCCAAAACCAATGCCGGAGCCGGTTTCCACACGGTGAGAGATCACTTTATCCAGGCCTGCAAACGCACCACCACAGATAAACAGGATCTTGGAGGTATCAACCTGCAAGAATTCCTGCTGCGGATGTTTACGCCCACCCTGCGGTGGAACAGCCGCAACCGTACCTTCAATCAGCTTCAGGAGCGCCTGCTGCACGCCTTCGCCCGAGACGTCACGGGTGATGGATGGGTTGTCTGATTTACGGGAGATTTTGTCAATCTCATCGATATAGACGATCCCGCGCTGGGCTTTCTGTACGTCGTAATCGCACTTCTGGAGCAGCTTCTGGATAATATTTTCAACGTCTTCGCCCACATAACCGGCTTCGGTCAGGGTGGTGGCATCCGCCATGGTGAACGGAACATCCAGCAGGCGCGCCAGCGTTTCCGCCAGCAACGTTTTACCGGAACCCGTAGGCCCGATCAGCAGAATGTTACTTTTGCCCAGTTCCACGCCATTGCTGGTATCGCCGTTACGCAGACGCTTGTAGTGGTTGTATACCGCCACCGCCAGCACTTTTTTCGCCTGCTCCTGACCAATGACATAGTCGTCCAGGTGGTGGCGAATCTCGTGTGGCGTTGGTAACGCGCTGCGCTCACGGTGCGGCGCGACTTCTTTAATCTCTTCGCGAATGATGTCGTTACATAAATCGACGCATTCGTCGCAGATATACACGGACGGCCCGGCAATCAGTTTACGCACTTCATGCTGGCTTTTGCCGCAAAAAGAGCAGTACAGCAGTTTGCCCGAACCATCTTTGCGTTTATCTGTCATGAGTCCAAACCTCTTTTTAAGTTCTATGTGCCGCACATGACGACGCAAATGCCATACTCAGACGCAAGCTGCTTACAGGCAACGTGCCGCCCTAAATTAGTATAGCGGCACACTCGCGTCGCGGGCATCAATTACGATGGGTCAAAATGGAGTCGACTAAGCCGTACTCAACTGCCTCAGGTGCAGACAGGAAGCGATCGCGCTCGGTATCGCGCTCGATCTGCTCGAGTGGTTGACCCGTATGCTGCGCCATAAGTTCATTCATGCGCGCTTTTACTTTCAGAATTTCTCGGGCGTGGATTTCAATATCCGTCGCCTGGCCCTGGTAACCACCCAGCGGCTGGTGAATCATCACGCGGGAGTTAGGCAGGCAGAAACGCTTACCTTTCGCCCCTGCGGTTAACAGGAAAGCCCCCATGGACGCCGCCTGTCCCATACAGATGGTGCTGACATCCGGCTTGATGAATTGCATGGTGTCATAAATAGACATGCCCGCCGTAATCACACCGCCCGGCGAGTTGATGTACAGGTAAATGTCTTTTTCCGGGTTTTCCGCTTCCAGGAACAGCATCTGCGCCACGATCAGGTTAGCCATATGGTCTTCCACCTGGCCGGTCAGAAAGATAACGCGTTCCTTGAGCAGACGGGAATAGATATCGAAAGATCGCTCACCGCGTGAGGTCTGTTCAATAACCATTGGCACCAGCGCCATATGGGGTGCAAAGTTATCTCGTTCGCCACTGTATGACATTTCCGTCTCCTGGTTCAAAATTGAAAACACCTGCTGTACTGATTGTAACCTTATGGACGGATTATCAGCCAGTCTCAATCATCGTGATTACATACTAATGGGGGTCGCCATGCCCTATTTCAAGCATAACAACGTTTTGTTGTAACGCTAACACTGAAAGGGCGTTTTAGCACCCTTCCAGGACTAAAGCTGTGATAAAAAAAACCCGTCGCCGGAGGGCAACGGGTTTTTTGTTCAAACTTTAAACCGTTGGGGCGAAATTACGCCTGCTGGTTCATCAGTTCGGTGAAAGAGGTCTCTTTTTCGGTTACTTTCGCTTTCGCCAGTACCGCTTCAACAGCCTGCTCTTCCAGTGCAACGTTGCGCATGTTGTCCATCAGCTCTTTGTTCTTACCGTAGAACTCGATCACTTCTGATGGATCTTCGTATGCAGAAGCCATCTCTTCGATCAGGCCTTTCACACGCTCTTCGTCAGCTTTCAGCTCGTGGGTACGAATCACTTCGCCCAGCAGCAGGCCAACAACAACGCGACGTTTCGCTTGCTCTTCGAACAGCTCGCGTGGCAGTTCCATCGCTTGCTGCTGGTTGCCACCGAAGCGCTGTGCAGCCTGACGGCGCAGAACGTCGATTTCGCTGTCGATCAGGGCAGCAGGAACGTCGATGTCGTTCGCTTTCACCAGACCTTCAATCGCCTGAGACTTCACGCGGTTACGTACAGCGCCGTTCAGCTCGCGCTCCATGTTTTTACGCACTTCAGCACGCAGACCCGCAACAGAACCATCTTCCACGCCGAAACGCTTGATGAATTCTTCAGTCAGTTCTGGCAGTTCGCGCTCTTCAACTTTCTTCAGGTTGATGACGAACTTCGCTGCTTTACCTTTCAGGTTTTCAGCGTGGTATTCTTCAGGGAAGGTCACGTCGATGGTGAACTCTTCGCCTGCTTTGTGGCCTTTGATACCGTCTTCGAAGCCTGGAATCATACGACCCTGGCCCATCGCCAGTACGAAATCAGACGCTTTACCGCCTTCGAACTCTTCGCCGTCTACTGAACCGGTGAAGTCGATGGTTACGCGGTCTTCCGCGTCAACAGCGCCTTCTTTCTCTTTCCAGTTCGCCTGCTGCTTACGCAGGGTATCCAGCATGCCGTCAACGTCTTCGTCAGTCACGGAAACGATCGGTTTTTCAACTTCGATTGATTCCAGACCTTTCAGCTCAACTTCCGGGTACACTTCGAACTCTACGGAATAGGTGAAGTCTTCGCCCTGCTTGTATTCACCTGGAACGTAGTTTGGCGCGCCGGCTGGATTGATTTTTTCTTTGATGATCGCGTCGATAAAGTTGCGGCTCATCAGTTCACCCAGCACATCCTGACGCACGGAAGCGCCATAACGCTGAGCAACAACATTCATTGGTACTTTGCCCTTGCGGAAGCCGTCAATACGTACTTTTTTTGCTACGTTGACCAGCTCGCTTTTCACAGCAGTTTCGATGCTGTCAGCAGCGATAGTAATCGTTACACGGCGGCCAAGGCCTTGAGTGGTTTCAACTGAAACTTGCATCTTGTTACCTCAAAAAAATCACAGTGCTCGGTCAACTCTGAATCTGTCTGTTATACCGGGATGCTCTCTTATGTGCAGATTCACATTCCCTGTCGCCAGAATCATCCCGAAGACATTCAATAAGACGCGGCATTATAGCGGCATCACTTAGGTGAGTCGAGAACGGTTGGAGCATGTTGCTGCGGCTTTTTTCACACTTTAAGGCTATTTTTAGCCTTAAAAACGCGCCATCCGCTCAAAACTCAGACAAAACAAAACGGCCCGAAGGCCGTTTTGACGAAATCTGTAAGCAACATACTGGAAAAACTCCGGCGGTTGCAAATCCGATTTATCAGGCGATGGTGCCTGCACCCCGACAAGGCGGTGATGCGAATACCGTATCCTGCAGCCCTTCCCATTCCTTAATGGTGTAGGTATGCAGCGCCAGCGCATGTACGGTTGTGGAGAGTTCTTCCGTCAAGGTGCTGTAGATCAAGCGGTGTCGGTTCAGGAAACGTTCTCCCGTGAAGCGATCGCTGACCAGAACCACTTTGAAGTGGCTTTCAGAACCTGCCGGCACGTTATGACGATAGCTTTCGTCGACAACTTCGAGAAACACAGGGTTGAACGCTGCCCTTAATTTTTCTTCTATCTGTTCACGTATCATCATGAAATCACTCCTCCGACAACGCTAAGATGTCACCCATCCCTTTAAATATTAGCCGCTTTTACCGGTTCCATTACACCGTGACAACAAATATTTAGCTTTCGTCTGATTTTCTCATCCAAACGGATGAAGTTCACTATGAGGTTCATACGTTTTGTCACTTACAGGCAGAGAAAAGCGGAAAGGTGGTCAGTTTTCGGACAAGGCGATGAATTTACATGCGTTGACCACTTCCCCTGGCCGTTGGCGATGTTATGATGGCGGCAATTTTTCTCTCTTTGCTTACGATTCGTTGAGAACCCGAAAATGTTAAAAAAAATCTTCTTTCCGTTGGTAGCACTCTTTATGCTCGCCGGTTGCGCAACCCCGCCGACGACCATTGACGTTTCACCAAAAATTACCCTGCCTCAGCAGGATCCAAGCCTGATGGGCGTGACGGTCAGCATTAATGGCGCCGATCAGCGTCAGGACCAGGCGCTGGCGAAAGTGACTCGCGACAACCAGCAGGTTACGCTGACCGCTTCCCGCGACCTGCGCTTCCTGTTGCAGGAAGTACTGGAAAAACAGATGACCTCCCGTGGCTACATGATTGGCCCAAGCGGCGCGGTTGATCTGCAAATCATCGTGAACAACCTGTACGCTGACGTCTCCCAGGGTAACGTTCGCTACAACATTGCGACCAAAGCCGATATCTCCATCATCGCTACCGCGAAGAACGGCAACAAGATGAACAAAAACTACCGTGCAAGCTATTCCGTTGAAGGCGCATTCCAGGCCTCCAACAAAAATATCGCTAACGCGGTTAACAGCGTGCTGACTGACACCATTGCCGACATGGCACAGGACACCAGCATTCACGACTTCATCAAGCAGAACGCACGTTAATCCTGCTGACTGACCCGGTGCTTCACCGGGTCAGTTCATAAGAACATGTCCAGTCACTACTTACGCATTTTCCAGCAACCGAAATCAGCTATTCTGCTGATCCTGGGTTTCGCCTCCGGTTTACCCCTTGCGCTCACCTCCGGCACGTTACAGGCGTGGATGACGGTTGAGAACATCGATCTTAAAACCATTGGTTTCTTCTCGCTCGTCGGCCAGGCTTACGTCTTTAAGTTCCTGTGGTCGCCAGTGATGGATCGCTATACCCCACCGTTCCTCGGGCGCCGTCGCGGCTGGTTAGTGATGACGCAGGTGCTGCTGTTGCTGGCCATTGCCGCAATGGGTTTCCTTGAACCGTCAACGCAGCTGCGCTGGATGGCCGCGCTTGCGGTGGTCATCGCCTTCTGCTCCGCCTCGCAGGACATTGTTTTTGACGCCTGGAAAACGGACGTCCTGCCAGCAGAAGAGCGTGGCGCCGGTGCGGCAATCAGCGTGCTCGGCTACCGCCTGGGTATGCTGGTTTCCGGCGGACTCGCACTGTGGCTTGCTGACCGCTATCTCGGCTGGCAGGGCATGTACTGGCTGATGGCCGCACTGCTGATCCCCTGCATTATTGCCACCCTATTCGCGCCTGAACCGAGCGATGTGATCCCGGTTCCACGCTCGCTGGAGCAGGCCGTCGCCGCACCGCTGCGCGACTTCTTTGGTCGCAATAATGCCTGGCTGATCCTGCTGCTTATTGTCCTTTATAAGCTTGGCGACGCTTTCGCCATGAGTCTGACCACTACCTTCCTGATCCGCGGCGTCGGGTTTGATGCGGGCGAGGTCGGCGTGGTGAACAAAACCCTGGGGCTGTTTGCCACGATTGTCGGCGCGCTGTACGGCGGCGTATTGATGCAGCGCCTGACGCTGTTCCGCGCTCTGCTGATATTTGGCATCCTTCAGGGCGCATCGAATGCCGGTTACTGGCTGCTGTCGATCACCGACAAGAATATGATCAGTATGGGGACGGCGGTATTCTGTGAGAACCTGTGCGGCGGTATGGGCACTGCGGCATTTGTCGCCCTGCTGATGACGCTGTGCAATAAGTCATTTTCCGCTACCCAGTTTGCGCTGCTCTCTGCCCTTTCCGCCGTCGGGCGCGTATACGTTGGCCCCGTCGCGGGCTGGTTTGTTGAAGCCTACGGTTGGCCGACCTTTTATCTCTTCTCGGTGGTGGCGGCCGTGCCGGGGATTTTATTGCTGCTGGTCTGTCGCCAGACGCTGGAATATACCCAGCGGACGGAACACTTCATGCCGCGCACGGAATATCACGCTGCCTATCGGTTTGCCCTGCGTCTGCTAATGGCAGGTTGTTTTGCCCTGGTAGGGTGGCTCACGGTGCTCATCATGAATGCGACTACCGACTTGTCACTTCCTTTTGAAACCCTTCTGCTTGATGCAGGTGTGTTTCTCGCTCTGGCGGGGATCCTGACGGGTGGGATGCTGGATTTCATGTCATTACGAAAGACGCAGATGACATGAAGTAAAAAGCGAAAGGTTATTTCCCGTTGTAATAACAGCCCGAAATTATAACGGTGAAATAACCGCCATCGACAAAAAAATATTTGTTGTTTTGTGCGGGATAGCATTCGGAAATTATTGGAGCTTATTTCGCTACGCTATTTTTCATTAAACGATTCAGCATTCGAAACATTGAATTTTCGTTTTTTAGTTGTCTTTTTATTGATAATTAATTGTTAACTAATTGTGTGTTTTTCGCAATGGTTATACCAATTGTCCCTTTTGCGGTATGCTGGGGCACCCTTTCGTTATAACGCCCACTCCGTGCGGCTTCCGTCTGGAAACGCGACATAATTTGCAACACTTGTGACATGTGCGGCAGAACCCAGTAACACCTTCCTGACACAGGGCTAATGATGTTTACAGTAATGTAACCTTCCCGTAAAATGCCCCCACACTTTAAACGCCACCAGACTCCCGTGGAATTGAGGTCGTTAAATGAGACTCAGGAAATACAATAAAAGTTTGGGATGGTTGTCATTATTCGCAGGCACTGTATTACTCAGTGGCTGCGATTCTGCACTACTAGACCCCAAAGGACAGATTGGACTGGAACAACGTTCATTGATACTGACGGCTTTTGGCCTGATGTTGATTGTGGTTATTCCTGCCATCTTGATGGCTGTTGGTTTCGCCTGGAAGTATCGTGCGAGCAATAAAGATGCGAAGTATAGCCCTAACTGGTCACACTCCAATAAAGTGGAAGCTGTGGTCTGGACGGTACCTATTCTGATCATCCTGTTCCTTGCTGTACTGACCTGGAAAACCACTCACGCACTTGAGCCGAGCAAACCGCTGGTTCACGATGAAAAACCCATTACCATTGAAGTGGTCTCCATGGACTGGAAATGGTTCTTCATCTATCCAGAACAGGGCATTGCTACCGTGAATGAAATCGCCTTCCCGGCGAACACTCCGGTTCAGTTCAAAGTGACCTCCAACTCCGTAATGAACTCCTTCTTCATCCCACGTCTGGGCAGCCAGATTTACGCGATGGCCGGTATGCAGACTAACCTGCATCTGATTGCGAATGAAGCAGGCACCTACGACGGTATCTCCGCCAGCTATAGTGGCCCGGGCTTCTCGGGTATGAAGTTCAAAGCTATCGCTACGCCAGACCGCGCGACTTTCGACCAGTGGGTTGCAAAAGCGAAGCAGTCTCCAAACACCATGTCTGACATGGCGGCGTTCGAAAAAGTGGCTGCACCTAGCGAATACAACAAGGTGGAGTACTTCTCTAACGTGAAACCGAATCTGTTCAAAGATGTTATTGGCAAATTTATGGATCACGGCATGAGCATGGACATGACCCAGCCTGAAGGCGAGCACAACACGCACCAGGGTATGGAAGGCATGGACATGAGCCACGCGGAAACCGCTCACTAAGGGGCCGAGGAAGAAAATGTTCGGAAAATTGACATTGGATGCGGTGCCGTACCATGAACCCATTATCATGGTTACGATTGCTGCAATTATCATTGGTGGCGCGGCCTTAGTTGGCCTGATCACTTACTTCGGTAAGTGGAGCTACCTGTGGAACGAGTGGCTGACTTCGGTTGACCACAAAAAACTCGGCATCATGTACTGCATCGTCGGTATCGTCATGTTAATTCGTGGCTTTGCGGATGCAATCATGATGCGTAGCCAGCAGGCGCTTGCGTCTGCGGGCGAAGCCGGATTCCTGCCACCGCACCACTACGATCAGATCTTTACCGCTCACGGCGTTATCATGATCTTCTTCGTGGCGATGCCGCTGGTAATCGGTCTGATGAACGTTGTCGTTCCGCTGCAAATCGGCGCGCGCGACGTTGCGTTCCCGTTCCTGAACAACCTGAGCTTCTGGTTCACCGTTGTCGGCGTTATCCTGGTTAACCTGTCACTGGGTGTGGGCGAATTTGCTCAGACCGGCTGGCTGGCCTACCCGCCACTTTCGGGAATTGAGTACAGTCCGGGCGTGGGCGTTGACTACTGGATTTGGGCGCTTCAGCTCTCCGGTGTCGGTACCACCCTGACCGGTATTAACTTCTTCGTGACCATCCTGAAGATGCGTGCACCAGGTATGACGATGTTCAAGATGCCAGTATTTACCTGGGCATCTCTGTGCGCCAACGTCCTGATTATCGCGTCGTTCCCAATTCTGACCGTCACCATCGCGCTGCTGACCCTGGATCGCTATCTGGGTACCCATTTCTTCACGAATGATATGGGTGGCAACATGATGATGTACATCAACCTGATTTGGGCCTGGGGTCACCCGGAAGTGTACATCCTGGTTCTGCCGGTGTTCGGTGTGTTCTCCGAAATCGCGGCAACCTTCTCGCGTAAACGTCTGTTTGGTTACACCTCTCTGGTGTGGGCAACCGTGTGTATTACCGTCCTGTCGTTCATCGTCTGGCTGCACCACTTCTTCACCATGGGTGCGGGCGCCAACGTAAACGCCTTCTTTGGTATTACCACTATGATTATCGCGATCCCGACCGGGGTTAAGATCTTCAACTGGCTGTTCACCATGTACCAGGGCCGTATCCAGTTCCACTCAGCGATGCTGTGGACCATCGGCTTCATCGTGACCTTCTCCGTAGGTGGGATGACCGGCGTGCTGCTGGCGGTTCCAGGCGCTGACTTTGTCCTGCACAACAGTCTGTTCCTGATTGCGCACTTCCATAACGTTATCATCGGCGGCGTCGTCTTCGGCTGCTTCGCAGGTGTGACCTACTGGTGGCCAAAAGCGTTCGGTTTCACCCTGAACGAAAAATGGGGCAAACGCGCCTTCTGGTTCTGGATCATCGGCTTCTTCGTGGCGTTTATGCCGCTGTACGTGCTGGGCTTCATGGGGATGACCCGTCGTCTGAGCCAGCAGATCGATCCGCAGTTCCATCCGATGCTGATGATTGCAGCGGGCGGCGCCGCGCTGATTGCCTGCGGTATCCTGTGCCAGCTGATTCAGTACTACGTGTCTATCCGTGACCGTAACCTGAACCGCGACCTGACCGGTGACCCGTGGGGTGGCCGTACGCTGGAGTGGTCTACCTCTTCTCCACCTCCGTTCTATAACTTTGCCGTAGTGCCGCACATTCATGAGCGTGACGCATTCTGGGAAATGAAAGAAAAAGGTGAAGCGTACAAGCAACCTGAACATTACGAAGAGATCCATATGCCGAAAAACAGCGGTGCGGGCATCGTGATTGCCGCCTTCGCAACGGTATTTGGTTTCGCAATGATCTGGCACATCTGGTGGATGGCGATTGTTGGCTTCGCTGGCATCGTAATCAGCTGGATTGTGAAGAGCTTTGACGAGGACGTGGACTACTACGTACCAGTCCGTGAAGTTGAAAAGCTGGAAAACCAGCATTTTGACGAGATTTCTAAAGCGGGGCTGAAAAATGGCAACTGATACTCTGGCGCACTCGACTGCCCACGCGCATGAACATGCGCACCATGATACAGGACCGACGAAAGTCTTCGGTTTCTGGATCTACCTGATGAGCGACTGCATCCTGTTCTGCTGTCTGTTCGCAACCTATGCCGTTCTGGTGAACGGCACAGCGGGCGGCCCGACCGGTAAGGACATCTTTGAACTGCCGTTCGTTCTGGTTGAAACCGCACTGCTGTTATTCAGCTCCATCACCTACGGCATGGCGGCTATCGCCATGTACAAAAACAACAAAAGCCAGGTTGTTTCCTGGCTGGCGTTGACCTGGTTGTTTGGTGCTGGCTTTATCGGGATGGAAATCTATGAATTCCATCACCTGATTGCGGAAGGCTTTGGTCCGGATCGCAGTGGCTTCCTGTCAGCGTTCTTCGCGCTGGTCGGCACCCACGGTCTGCACGTGACCTCGGGTCTGATCTGGATGGCAGTGCTGATGTTCCAGATCTCCCGTCGCGGCCTGACCAGTACTAACCGTACCCGTATCATGTGCCTGAGCCTGTTCTGGCACTTCCTGGACGTGGTATGGATCTGTGTGTTCTCTGTTGTCTATCTGATGGGGGCGATGTAATGAGTCATTCTAACGATCATGGCGCTTCCCACGGCAGCGTAAAAACCTACATGACAGGTTTCATCCTGTCGATCATCCTGACGGTGATCCCGTTCTGGATGGTGATGAACGGCTCTGCATCTAAGCCGGTTATCCTGGGCGCAATCCTGGTGACCGCGGTGATTCAGATTCTGGTGCATCTGGTTTGCTTCCTGCACATGAACACCAAGTCCGATGAAGGCTGGAACATGACGGCCTTTATCTTTACCGTGATTATCATCGCTATCCTGGTAGTCGGTTCCATCTGGATTATGTGGAACCTTAACTACAACATGATGGTTCACTAAGAGCGGCGAGTATGTTTAAGCAATACCTGCAAGTCACGAAACCAGGCATCATCTTTGGCAACCTGATCTCCGTAATCGGAGGGTTCCTGCTGGCCTCTAAAGGCAGCATTGATTACACCCTCTTTATTTACACGCTGGTCGGTGTGTCACTGGTGGTTGCGTCCGGTTGTGTATTTAACAACTACATCGACATGGATATCGACAAGAAGATGGAAAGGACCAAAAATCGGGTGCTGGTTAAAGGCCTGATTGCTCCTTCCGTCTCGCTGGTGTACGCCACCTTGCTGGGTATTGCTGGCTTTATGCTGCTGTGGTTTGGTGCTAACCCGCTGGCCTGCTGGCTGGGGGTGATGGGGTTCGTGGTGTATGTAGGCGTCTACAGCCTGTATATGAAACGCCACTCCGTCTACGGCACGCTGATTGGTTCTCTCTCCGGCGCTGCGCCGCCGGTGATTGGCTACTGCGCCGTCACGAACGAGTTCGACAGCGGTGCGCTGATCCTGCTGGCTATCTTTAGCCTGTGGCAGATGCCGCACTCCTACGCCATCGCGATTTTCCGCTTTAAGGATTATCAGGCAGCGAACATTCCGGTTCTGCCGGTCGTGAAAGGCATCTCAGTTGCCAAAAACCACATCACGCTGTACATCATCGCTTTTGCCGTGGCAACGCTGATGCTCTCTCTGGGCGGTTACGCCGGATATAAATATCTGGTGGTGGCCGCTGCGGTGAGCGTCTGGTGGCTCGGCATGGCTCTGCGCGGTTACAAAGTGGAAGATGACAAGGTCTGGGCACGCAAGCTGTTTGTGTTCTCGATTGTCGCCATCACCTCCCTGTCCGTGATGATGTCCGTAGACTTCATGGTGCCAGATTCACAAAGCCTGCTGACGTACGTCTGGTAAGAAGACTGAAGTGAAAACGCCGGGTTTAACCCGGCGTTTTTTATTGGTACGGCGTAACCCCTTTCTTTAACAGTATATTACCGTATTTCGCTGTCTCGCCTGTCACCACAATGGCGTACGCTTTCTGTGCCCGCGCATAAAACGCATAACGGTCAATACGCGTAATCCCCTCCCCTTCCGCCTCACCAAAGAGTGCGTTGCGATAGCGTGCTTCTACCTGTATATCGAGCGTATCCCCGTCGACAGGGGCCATCATCACCAGCGGTGGCGCATAGCTGTCGAGTTCAAACAGCGGTACCACCGCGGCCAGCAAATCGCTGATGAGCAGGCCATCCGCGCGGATCGTCTTTGGCCCCAGGCTGTGCGCGGGAAAGTGAGCGTCTGCAAAAATAATCTCGTCACCATGGCCCATCTCTGCCAGCGTTTTCAGCAGCTCGGGTGAAATCAGTGGGGATATCGTTTTAAGCACGGCTTTGCTCCTCAGGATAGAAATAACGGTAACGATAGTGGACCCGATCGCGAGCAGCCTCAGCGCTGGCCGTTTCTCCGACGCCCCACCATCCGTACAAAGACGCCCCCAGCACGGTCGTATCTGCATCTTCAAGAACCTTCACCGGGATCCCAAGCGCATTGGACTTGAGCTGATTCCACAGCATATTGCGGCTACCTCCCCCCACCAGCAGGAGTTCACGCGCCTTAAATTGCGCGATCGCCTCCAGCGCCTGGAGTTTTTCTTGCAGATGCACCGTGAGTCCTTCCAGGGCTGCGCGGTAAAAATGGGCTGGCGTGGTGGTGAGCGTAACGCCCTGCCAGCCAGCGAGCGGAGAATCGAGCAACTGGGTATTCATCGTGACGCCATCCGCCCCGTACGGAATTGCCGCCGCCTGAGCCAGAATAGTGTCCCAGTTGACATCAGGCGACCAGAACAGCGCGCGGATCCACTCCAGTACGCCAGACGCCAGATATTGCATTCCCGGATTATAGAGCCCTGTCCGGCTATCCAGTTCGCAGGTCGCGCCCGGGTATTGCCCCAGTAAAGCGGTATCAACCTGCGAGGTGCGCGCCATTAAAATCTCCCAGGTTCCCGAAGAGAGAACCGGCTCATTAATTCCCGCACCGGCGCCAAAAAGGGCAAACTGCGTATCGTGCCCGGCGGAGATCACCGGCACACCGCAAGGCAATCCGAGTCTGGATGCAGCGTCGGGCTGCAGTTCACCCATCATCTCTCCGGGGTAAACCAGCGGCGGGAAAAGGGAATGAGGCACGCCGATCTTGCTTAAGATCGTTTCGCTGAAGCACCGCTGATGCAGATCGAACATCTGACTGGTACCGGCCATCGTGAGATCGGTCGTCATTTTTCCGGTCAGGCGATGGTTGATTAGCGAGGAGATAAAAAGCCAGGCGTGAGCACGCTGTAACAGATCGGGATGGTTGTCCTGAAGCCAGCCTAGCTTATACAACGTGTTGAAACTAAACTGCCCAACGCCGGTGATCTGCTGTAGTTCAGCCGGGGAGCACAAACGGGCAACCGCTTCCATCACCGGCACGGTTCGTGGACATTTCCAGCTGATGATCGGGTAAAGCAGTTCTCCCCGCTCATCTACCAGCGCGCCATCCACGCCAAAGGTCGTCACACTCATTCCGCACAGTTGATGCTTGCTCAGCACTGCGCTGATTTTCTGACAACAGACGGCAAAACGTTGCATGATGGCGTCGAGCGACCACTGGTGCCAGGCCGGATTTTCAGCGACACTTTCGCTTTCGTTCGCCACCGAGGCTCGCGCCACAATATTCCCTTCAGGATCCAGCGCAATGGCGCGCACGTTCGTCGCGCCACAATCGAGAACCAGAAAACATTTTTTCATTGCGGTCCCCACAGGCTGCCAGTCCGCCGGAGCAGGCTGGCAAACCGGCTTATTGTTTGTATAACGGTCCGTAATTTTCACAGGCGCGGTAATCCTGCCCTTCCGGATCCATACCGTGAGCGCCCCAGGCCGTCGGCCGATAAATCAGCGCCTCCGGTACGTTATGCATGCACACGGGAATGCGCAGCATGGACGCCAGGGTGATGAAATCAGCACCGACGTGCCCGACGGTTAATACTCCGTGGTTAGCGCCCCAGTTCGCCATCACTGAATAGACGTCGCTGAACGGGCCTTTACCGGTCAGACGTGGGGCAAACCAGGTGGTGGGCCAGGTTGAATCGGTGCGCTTATTCAGAATGTCATGTACTTGTTCCGGCAGCTCAACACTCCAGCCTTCCGCTATCTGTAATACCGGGCCCACCCCCTTGATGAGGTTTACGCGGGTCATGGTAAATGGCACGCCACCTCGGGTAAGGAAGTTTGATGAGAAACCGCCCCCGCGAAAGTATTCATGCACCGCCGGACACCAGTGGGTTGCGGCCAGGCACGCGTTGGCTTCCTGCTCAGTAATGTCCCAGTGTGGTTTCAGGGTCGGTTTCCCCTCGGCATCTTTCTGCTCCGCCGTACCGTCCAGTGCCGCCGAGCCGGAGTTGATCAGATGAATAATGCCCTGCTCAGCCCGTCCAGTGAGTTTCTGGCCGGTAACACGCTCAACCGACTCTGGCGACCAGTAGGTGCGCACGTCGGCAAAGATTTGCGCTGTACCGGTCATCAGATGTCCAAACAGCATTGCTACCCCGTTCAGGCTGTCATTTTCCGTCGCCACCACCAACGGCTGGCGAATACCGTTCCAGTCAAAGGAGCTGTTCAGCAGCGCCTCTGCGGTATCGCCATTTGGATACTGATCCGTCCAGTGGCGCTGTCCCTGGAACCCGGACGCGATGGCGTTATAGCCCAGAGATTCCTCCACGCGGCCCATCGCAGCGAGTTTTGGGTTACCCTGCATCATGTCGCGGATGCACATCGCCATCAGCAGACTCTCCCGCAGGATCGCGGCATTCTCCTGTTCATTGCGACGATACTGCTCAGCGTTTTTATCCTCGCCGAAACGGAAATGTGCTTGCGCCCAGTCCAGGGCCAGCTCAAGTTCTTGCTCGTCGTAAATCTTATGATCGATGCGGCGACGCAGTTCGGTCATATCCACCGCCTGCACCTTCATCCCCAGCCAGGATTCAAAGAAGTTGTGATCGACAATCGAGCCCGCAATCCCCATCGAGACGCCGCCCACCGACAAATAACTTTTCCCCTTCATGCTGGCGACCGCCAGGCCCGCGCGGGCGAAGCGCAACAATTTTTCTTCGACGTCTGCCGGGATGGTCTCGTCGCCCGCATCCTGTACATCGTGGCCATATATGGAAAACGCCGGGATCCCTTTCTGGTTATGCGCCGCCAGTGCCGCCGCGAGATATACTGCCCCCGGACGCTCGGTGCCGTTAAAGCCCCAGATCGCTTTCGGACGCAGCGGATCCATATCAATGGTTTCACTCCCGTAACACCAGCAGGGGGTGACGGTGATCGTCAGACCAACGTGGCACGTGCTGAACTTCTCTTCGCAAGCGGCGGACTCCGCCATTCCGGCAATGCAGCTATCGGCAATTACGCACTCAACGGGCGTACCGCAGGGGTGGCGTAATTTTTCACTGAGTAGCGCCGCCGTGGCTTTCGCCATGTTCATGGTCTGCTCTTCCAGAGACTCGCGTACGCCCATTCGGCGGCCATCAATAACAGGTCGAATGCCAATACGGGGTAACGCTTTTATCGTTTTCATAGCCCTTCCTCACGTTGGTTAACCTATCCGTCTCAGGGGCATAGCCGTGAAAAAGCGCCCAGGCAGCGCCGTGAACGGAAAGTGGTGAAATTTGCTAACTCGAATTAGCTTAGGGTTCACACTAAAAATGAGACAAGATAAATGTGCAGGATCTGTGAGCAGTTTCACGATGAGAGGTCAAAATTCGATCAGTGTCAGGTATTACGATTCAGCAAAAACTAGACATATCGTTTAAATTCAATCAAATAACAAAATACCTTTGCACGACGTCACAATTTGAATACAAATGATTTGGCTAAATTATAACCCTAAAATAGCTTTTAAGGACGAAAGCTAAGTCGAGTTAGCTTATTAACTAAATCACTGTGGCTTGTGATTCATTGCCTTTCCAACACAGGAATTTTGCAATGTCAGAGACTCTTATTCAGATGACGCGCATTACCAAACGCTTTCCCGGCGTGCTGGCGCTGAATCAGGTTGATTTCGATTTACGCTGCGGCGAAGTTCATGCCCTCTTAGGTGAAAACGGTGCCGGCAAATCGACGCTGATGAAAATATTATCCGGTGTTTACCAACCTGATGCCGGTGAAATTCGCTTTGAAGGGCAATCCGTATCATTCAGCGATCCGCTAAGTGCTCAGCATGCAGGTATTACGATTATCCATCAGGAATTTAATCTCTTCCCCGATTTAACCGTGGAAGAGAATATCTTTATTGGCCGTGAATTCTGCAAAAATAGTCGCTGGCAGTTAGATAAACGCGCCCAGCGACAGGCGGTTGAGAAAATACTGCACACGCTGAATTTAAAAATCGCCCCGGACGCCCGCGTCAGTGAATTAACCGTAGCCCAGCAGCAGATGGTGGAAATTGCCAAAGCGATTTCGGTCAATGCCAAAGTGCTAATCATGGATGAACCCACCGCCGCGCTGACCGAAAGTGAAATCGAGAGTTTGTTTGACGTCACGCGGATGCTCAAGGCTCAGGGCACGGGGATTGTCTACATCTCGCACCGTCTGGAAGAGCTGGCGCTGATCGCCGATCGCGCGACCGTCATGCGCGACGGACAATACATCGCCACCGTAGATTATGAAACGGTTCAGATCGGCGAGCTTATCGCCATGATGGTTGGCCGCAATCTCGATAACATCTACCCAAAACGCCCGCCGCATCAGCGCAGAGAAAAAGTGCTGGAGGTGAACGGCCTGACGCGTAATGGTGTACTGCATGACATCAACTTTACCCTCTGGCGCGGTGAGATCCTCGGTCTCGCTGGCTTAATGGGCGCAGGCCGAACTGAACTGGGCCGGGCCCTGTTTGGCGCCGATGCGATCGATGCTGGCACCCTGACGCTGAACGGCACCCCCACACGTATTAAAGACGTGGCTGACGCCATTGAAAAAGGCATCAGCTATTTAACAGAAGACCGCAAAAAAGAGGGACTCGCCCTCGGCCTTTCTGTTGAGATGAACATTATGCTCGGCAATTACCCGGACTACGCTGGCGCCGCAGGTAATGTTGATGAAAAACGCTGCCGGGAGTCCAGCCAGAAACTGGTGGATACGCTGCGAATAAAAACGCCACATCTGGAACAGGCGGCACTGAATTTAAGCGGCGGTAATCAACAGAAGATCATTATTGCCCGCTGGGTCTGCAAAGACACCGATATTTTAATTTTTGATGAGCCAACCCGGGGAATTGACGTTGGCGCCAAGCTGGAAATCTACGAATTAATGAATCGCCTTGTCGCTAAAGGTAAATCGATCATCATGATTTCATCCGAACTGCCGGAAGTATTAGGAATGTGCGACCGCATACTCGTGATGCGCAGCGGCCGCATTGCCGGCGAAATAGCCGCTGAGCACGCCACCCAGGAAAAAATCATGCAATACGCCACGCTGGAGGATTAATCATGTCCGTTACCGTTCCATCGCCGCAAAGCGGAAGTCATACGATGAAAATAAATAAAGCGCTCCTGATGCGTCTGGCGCCTCTTTTTAGCCTGGTATTGCTGGTTCTGTTTTTCAGCTTCAGCTCTCCGTTCTTCTTTAATACTGAAAATATCATGACTATCGCCCTGCAAACGGCGGTGATTGGCATCATGGCCATTGGCGTGACCTTTGTGATTATTACCGCCGGGATCGACCTGTCGCTTGGATCGGTGGTGGCGTTCTCAGGGGTTGCGGTGGGCATCGCCGCCGGGTTTGGTATGCCGTTGCCGGTCTGTATTCTGGCAGGCGTGCTCGCAGGCGGACTTTGCGGCTATGTGAACGCGTTTCTGGTCACCAAAATGACCATACCACCGTTTATTGCCACCCTCGGCTTAATGATGTCGGTACGCGGCATCAATATGGTGATGACCGATGGCCGCGCGATTTATTTTTCTGACTACCCGCAGTTCAAGCTGCTAGCACAGGGTCGCCTGTTCGACGTTCTGCCTTATCCGGTGTTCTACCTGGTCATCGTGGCACTGATCGCCATGTGGATCCTGAAGAAAACGGTGATGGGCCGCTATATCTACGCTGTCGGCAGCAATGAAACGGCGGCACACCTTTCCGGGATCAAAGTCCAGCGAGTGAAAATTTTCGTTTACGCCTTCTGCGGCCTGTTAACCGGCGTGGCCGGGGTGATCCTCGCCTCTCGTCTCAACTCAGGCCAGCCAACCGTGGGCGTGGGTTATGAGCTGGAAGCCATTGCGGCGGTAGTGATCGGCGGTACCAGTCTGATGGGCGGCGTGGGCACGATTGGCGGCACCATCATAGGCGCGTTCATTATGAGCGTGCTGAAAAACGGCCTCAATCTCATGGGCGTGTCCCAGTTCTGGCAGATGGTGGCGATGGGCGTGGTCGTCGTTGCCGCCGTCTACCTGGACACGTTACGTAAAAGAATGCGTTAGGTTCTCGATACAACAAGCCCTGCCAACCCTACAACGGAGCAAAATAATGAAAACCAGCCATATCCTGAGCGCCCTGTCGCTCGTTGCCATCCTGTCCAGCAGCGCGCTGGCAAAAGATTTAAACCTGCCGGTGGTCAGTAAAGGTTACCAGCACGAATTCTGGCAGACAGTCAAAATGGGGACGGAAGCTGCCGCAAAAGAGTTGGGTGACAAAACCAGCTACGTTGGCCCTGCCGATGAAACGCAAATCGCCGAACAGATCCAGTTAGTCGAAAACACCATGGCACAAAAGCCAAACGGCCTGTTGCTGGCCGCACTTGATGCAAACGCCCTTGCCCCGCTGGTCGAAACCGCCAACAGCCGGGGGATCAAAGTGGTGACCTTCGACTCGGGCGTGAACTCGGATATCCCGGCCAGCTTTGTCGCCACCAATAACCGTAAGGCGGGCGCACAGGCTGCGGATGCGCTGGCGGAGCAGGTAGGCCAGAAGGGGAAAGTGGGTATTATCGCCCACGTAGCCGGGACGACGTCCGCCATTGAGCGCTCTGAAGGGTTCAGCGAGCGGATGAAAGAGAAGTACCCGAATATTCAGGTACTGCCGGTGCAATACAGCGATGGCGACCCGCAAAAAGCGATGGATAAAACCATTGATATGGTTCAGGCCAACCCGGATATCGCCGGTATTTATGCCACCAACGAAGGCTCAACCCTGGGCGTTGCGAACGCTATCGACAGCCAGAATCTGAAGGGCAAAGTAAAAGTCATCGGTTTTGACAGCACCGAAGCCATCATTAACTTCCTTAAAAACGGTGTGATTCAGGGCTTCGTGGTGCAGGACGCCTATCAGATTGGTTATCAGGGCATAAAAGCGCTGAACGCGGTGATTTCCGGACAGACGGTGGCCAAAGAAATTGATATTCCAGTGAAATATGTCAATGCGCAGAATATCAACACGCCTGAAATTGATAAACTGCTGCATCCGTTTGGTAAAAAATAAGGAAGTTCATGATGAGTGACGGCTATTTCCTCGGGGTAGATGTAGGTTCAGCCAGCGTTCGTGCAGGGCTTTACTCTGCGCAAGGCGAGCGTTTGAGCTTCGCGACCCGTCCGATTTCGCAGTTTCACGCCAGCAATGCGCGCGTGGAACAATCCTCTGTGGAAATCTGGCAGCAGGTTTGTGCGGTGGTGCGGGAAGCCGTCGACTCCTCTGGGATTTCACCTGACGCCATTCGTTCGATTGGCTTCGACGCCACGTGCTCGCTGGTCGCGCTGGATGCTGACGGTAACGGCCTGAGCGTCTCCCCGGACAGTCCGGCATCGCAGGACATCATTATGTGGATGGATCATCGTGCTCACGAAGAAACCGTTCACATCAATGCCACACGCGATCCGGCCCTGTGCTACGTGGGCGGCGAGGTCAGCATCGAGATGGAGTTGCCAAAACTGCTGTGGTTGCAGCGGCATCATCCTGAAACCTGGAATCAGGCCTGGCGCTTTTACGACCTTGCCGATTTTCTGGTCTGGAAAGCGACGGGCCAGGACGTCGCCAGCCTGTGCACCCTCACCTGCAAATGGAACTACCTTGCGCATGAGGCGCAGTTCAGCGAATCGCTGCTCAGAGCGGTGGGGCTGGAAAACTTACTGACAAAAATTCCCGGCACTATTCTGGACGTCGCTGAATGCGTCGGGAAACTTAGCCCGCAGGCAGCGCAAGCTCTGGGTTTGTCCGAAGAAGTGGTTGTGGCAAGCGGCATGATCGATGCCCACGCGGGTGGCGTGGCGCTGACGGGCTCACACCCGGAAGGCACGCTGGCGCTCATCAGCGGAACCTCGAACTGCCATATGCTTGCCAGTCAGACGGAGATCCATACGCCCGGCGTCTGGGGACCTTACTGGAGCGCTATGCTGCCGGGCTACTGGCTGACGGAAGGCGGGCAAAGTGCTGCCGGGGCGCTGGTCGACTGGACGTTGCGCGAGCACGGAGTCAGCGCAGAGCTGTTTGCAAAAGCAGAAGCGGCGCAATGCCATCCAGTGGCATTACTCAACGACTGGGTAGCCGCGCTTGAACAGGAAGAAAAATATCCCACCCGCAACCTGCACATTCTGGCCGATCACCACGGCAACCGCTCGCCGCGTTCGCGTCCTGATGCCCGGGGCAGCGTAGTCGGTCTGACATTAGAGACCGGTGAGCGCGCGCTGGCGAGGCTCTATCTGGCCACGCTACAGGCCATTGCCTACGGCACACGACACATTATGGATACTCTGAAACATCATGGGCACACCTTGTCGCGCATTGTCATTTGTGGTGGAGCTACTCATAACCGGCTCTGGCTGCGGGAGTATGCCGATGCCACAGGCTGCGATATTCACCTTTTAGCCGAAGAAGATGCGGTCACTCTCGGCGCGGCCATTTGCGGCGCTGTGGCGAGCGGTGCATGGGCAACGCTTACCGACGCCACCCGGGAAATGGTCAAAGCCGGCGATATCATCCCCCGTCGGCCGGAAACCGCGGCCTTCCACCGGCAAAAATATGAGGCGTACCTGATGCTGTGGACCCAGCAACAGGCGCTTAATCTCCTGATGCAGCAGGAAATGTAATGGCAGGATGCGTATGCTTTATCAGCAGTTTTTACGTACGTTAAGGATTGAGGCGTAGCGATGGCCAAAACAGTTGAACAGATAGCGAAGGATCTGAATTTATCCGTCACCACCGTGCGGCTGGTACTGAGCGGGAAAGCCGAACAGTATCGGATCAGTGTGAAAACACAGTCCCGAATTAATGAACACGTCGAGCGCTTCGGCTATACCCTCAACCATTCGGCGCGCAGTCTGAAGTTAAACAAAACCGAGACGCTGGGGCTCATCGTGCCCAACATCTCAAACGTGTTCTTTGCAACGCTCGCCGAGAAACTCGAACTGCGCTGCCGCCGTTCGGGTTACCAGCTGATGATCAGCTGTACTTACAACGATGTGGATTACGAAAACAAGCTGGTAAAAGCTCTGATGGCGCGCAACGTGGACGGCTTATTTATCGTTCCCTCGACGCTGGAAAATCAGCAGCATCA
This sequence comes from Enterobacter hormaechei subsp. hoffmannii, assembly GCF_001729745.1. Classification (GTDB taxonomy): domain Bacteria; phylum Pseudomonadota; class Gammaproteobacteria; order Enterobacterales; family Enterobacteriaceae; genus Enterobacter; species Enterobacter intestinihominis. The sequence goes on along the minus strand of NZ_CP017186.1, from coordinate 1,010,626 downwards.
TTTGCGGCAGATCCAAAAGCCACTGGTGCTCCTTGACCGGGATTTTGGCTTTACTGACAACGCGCTGGTAGAGAGTCATAACGAGGCTGGGGGGGATGAACTGGCCCGCAATATGCTGGAAGAGTGCAAAACGCCGCTCTGGTTCCTTGTGGGCGATACCGCACTGCCCAGCATTACGGACCGTCTGAACGGCTATTTGCAGGCCCTGAAAACAGCCGGTATTCACCATCGCGAGTGGGTCATCGAAGGGCCGGACAATACGCCGGAGGGGGGATATGCCCTGATGGATTCGCTTATCGACAGCCAGGGTGTTCCGCAGGCGTTTATCGCCTCATCGTTACCCGTCCTGGAAGGGGCAATCGAAGCCCTGCGGACGCGTACCGGTACCGTGCCTCAACACATCAATATTGGCACCTTCGATGAGCACCCCATGCTGGGGTTCCTGCCTAACAGCGTCTGGTCCATGCAGCAGGATGAAGATACCTGGGCGGAAAAAGCGTTTGAACTGATGCAGCGAGCCATCGACGGCGAAGCGGTCAACGAGACGGCGAAAGTCGATATGAAGCTGGTCAAACGTTCCCGCCAGTAAAAATAAAACTGTACCCGGAGAATAAAAAATGGAACGAGCCCGATTAGCCAGAGACATTATCGACACCTGCCTTGAGATGACCCGCATGGGATTAAATCAGGGCACCGCCGGGAATATCAGCGTTCGCTATCGCGACGGTATGCTGATTACGCCGACCGGAATTCCCTACGAGCATCTGACCGAAGAGAGTATCGTCTATGTCGATGCACAGGGGCGACACGAAGAGGATAAACTGCCCTCCAGCGAATGGCGTTTTCATCAGGTTGTGTATCAGACCCGCCCGGATGCTAACGCCGTCGTCCATAACCATGCGGTTAACTGTACCGCCGTCTCGATACTCAACCGCCCCATTCCTGCTATTCACTATATGATTGCCGCCGCCGGGGGAAACTCCATTCCCTGCGCGCCTTACGCGACCTTCGGGACGCGCGCGCTGTCAGAGCATGTCGCGGTCGCGTTACGCGATCGCAAAGCGACGCTATTACAGCACCACGGCCTGATCACCTGCGAAGAAAATCTTGAGAAGGCACTGTGGCTGGCGCAGGAGGTAGAGGTGCTGGCAAAACTCTACCTGGCCACGCTGGCGATCGTGGATCCCGTTCCGGTACTCAGTGACGATGAAATTGCCATTGTCCTTGAGAAATTTAAAAGCTACGGGTTGCGCGTCGAGGCGTAATTTTTTATCCGGGGGTGCTTTTATCACACCCTCGTAATATCTCTTAAACAAACACCTATTTACCGCACTTATCACCCCGCCTAAACTATGGCCTGCTTTTTGGTAGAGGTGGTAATGAACGATTATAAAATGACGCCAGGTGAACTGCGTGCGACCTGGGGTTTAGGGACTGTTTTCTCGCTGCGGATGCTTGGCATGTTTATGGTCCTGCCCGTTCTGACCACATATGGCATGGCGTTACAGGGTGCCAGCGAAGCGCTGATTGGTCTGGCGATCGGTATCTACGGCCTGGCACAGGCGATATTCCAGATCCCCTTTGGCCTGCTCTCCGACCGCGTGGGTCGCAAACCGCTGATAGTCGGCGGGCTGCTGGTGTTTGTACTTGGCAGCATCATCGCCGCCCTCTCCCACTCCATCTGGGGAATTATTCTTGGCCGCGCCCTGCAAGGTTCCGGGGCGATTGCCGCCGCCGTGATGGCGCTGCTGTCAGATTTAACCAGCGAGCAAAACCGCACCAAAGCCATGGCGTTTATTGGCGTCAGCTTCGGCGTTACGTTTGCCATTGCCATGGTGCTGGGGCCGATTATTACCCATTCACTCGGCCTGCACGCCCTGTTCTGGATGATAGCCGTGCTGGCAACCATCGGGATCGCACTCACGCTGTGGGTTGTGCCGGACAGTAAAAACCATGTCCTGAACCGTGAATCCGGGATGGTCAAAGGCTGCTTCAGCAAAGTCATCGCCGAGCCGCGCCTGCTTAAGCTGAACTTCGGCATTATGTGCCTGCACATTCTGCTGATGTCCACCTTTGTCGCCCTGCCCGGTCAACTTGCCGCAGCAGGTTTCCCGGCGGCAGAGCACTGGAAAATTTATCTGGTCACAATGCTGATCTCGTTTGTCTCCGTTGTGCCCTTCATTATTTACGCCGAAGTGAAGCGCAAAATGAAACGCGTCTTCGTGGGCTGCGTGGCGTTACTGTTGATTGCCGAGATTGTGCTGTGGGGCGCCGGCCCACATTTCTGGGAGCTGATCGCAGGCGTACAGCTGTTCTTCCTGGCGTTTAATCTGATGGAAGCCCTGCTGCCGTCGCTTATCAGCAAAGAGTCTCCGGCAGGATACAAAGGCACCGCGATGGGCATTTACTCCACCAGCCAGTTTCTCGGCGTGGCGATCGGCGGGTCACTCGGCGGCTGGGTGGACGGTCTTTTTGATTCTCAGACCGTGTTCCTCGCCGGTGCGCTACTGGCGATGCTCTGGCTGTTTGTTGCCAGCACCATGAAAGAGCCGCGCTATGTGAGTAGCCTGCGGGTAGAAATTCCCGATGACGTGGCAATCGGTGACGCGTTACAACAGCGTCTGGAAGCGACAGAGGGCGTGAGCGAAGTGCTGATTGTCCCGGAAGAGCGCAGTGCGTATGTCAAAATTGACAGCAAAGTGACTAACCGCTTTGAGGTAGAGCAGGCGCTGAAGGCGTGAAAAAATGCCCGGTTTAGCCGGGCATAATTGTCTTAATCGCGGAAGTTTTTAAACTGGAATGGCTGACCGAGATCGCCGCCACGCACCAGCGCCATCACGGATTGCAGGTCATCACGGGATTTTCCGGTCACGCGGATCTCTTCCCCCTGGATCTGCGCCTGCACTTTCAGCTTACTGTCTTTGATAAGCTTAACGATTTTTTTCTGTACCGCGCTTTCAATCCCCTGCTTCAGCTTCGCTTCCACAAACCAGGTTTTGCCGCTGTGAACAAAATCTTCCGGTACATCAAGTGAGGTCCCTTCAATGCCGCGCTTGAGCAGCTTGGCGCGCAGGATATCCAGCAGTTGGTTGACCTGGAAATCAGACTCACTCAGGACTTTGATTGTCTTGTTCGCGTCGTTCAGTTCAATGGTCGCCTCAACGCCACGAAAATCGAAACGTGACTCCACTTCACGAATAGCATTATCTACGCCGTTACGCGCTTCCTGCAGATCAACTTCAGAAACAATATCGAAAGATGGCATCTTTTCTTCTCCCTTCATTTTTGTTGCGTTGCATAATACCTGCAACGAGGCATAACGAGAAGCTTAGCTGATGGCGCTATACTTAGCGTCTTAGCACCTGGCGCAGTTGCAGGTGAGGAGGAACAATGAAAGTAACAGTGCTTGGATGCGGCGCCCTTGGTCAACTCTGGCTTAGCGCGCTATGCAAACAGGGACACGACGTTCAGGGCTGGCTGCGAATTCCCCAACCCTATTGCAGTGTGAATGTGATGGGTACAGACGGTTCAATTTTTAACGAGTCTTTGACGGCAAACGATCCGGAATTTCTCGCGAGCAGCGATCTGCTGCTGGTCACGCTGAAGGCCTGGCAGGTCTCCGATGCGGTGAAAAGCCTGGCCGCCCAATTACCTGAAAGCACGCCAGTCCTGCTTATTCACAACGGTATGGGTACCATTGAAGAGCTAAAGTCTGTCCGGCAACCGCTGCTGATGGGAACAACCACCCACGCGGCACGCCGCGACGGTAACGTCATTATTCATGTTGCAAGTGGCATCACCCATATCGGCCCGGCGCGTGAACAGCCCGGCGATTACAGCTATCTTGCGGATACCCTGCAAAGCACGCTGCCTGACGTCGCCTGGCACAATAACATTCGCGCAGAACTGTGGCGCAAACTGGCGGTCAACTGCGCGATCAATCCGCTGACTGCCCTGCTGGATTGCCCTAACGGTGATCTGCGCCAGCATCCCGATCGGTTAGCGCTGATTTGCCGGGAAGTTGCCGCCGTCATTGAACGCGAAGGCTACCACACCTCAGAGTCTGATTTACGTTATTATGTCGACCAGGTCATTGAGAGTACGGCAGAAAATATCTCCTCAATGCTGCAGGATATCCGGGCTATGCGGCATACCGAAATTGATTACATTACCGGTTATCTGTTAAAACGCGCCCGGGCACACGGCATTACCGTTGCGGAAAACAGCCGTCTGTTTGAGTTAGTAAAACGAAAGGAGAGTGAGTATGAGCGCATCGGCACTGGTATGCCTCGCCCCTGGTAGCGAAGAGACAGAAGCGGTCACCACCATTGATTTGATGGTACGTGGTGGTATTAAGGTTACCACCGCCAGCGTCGCCAGCGACGGAAGTCTGGCGATTACCTGCTCGCGTGGAGTCAAGATCCTGGCAGATGCACCGCTTGTACAGGTGGCGGACGGTGATTACGACATTATCGTGCTGCCGGGCGGTCTGAAGGGCGCGGAGTGTTTCCGCGACAGCCCGCTGCTGGTTGAAACCGTTCGTCAGTTTCATCTTTCCGGGCGTATCGTCGCGGCAATCTGTGCGGCCGCAGGTACGGTACTGGTTCCGCACGACATTTTCCCCATCGGCAATATGACCGGCTTCCCAGGCCTGAAGGATACGATTCCGGCAGACCAGTGGGTGGATAAACGCGTGGTCTGGGATCCGCGCGTTAACCTGCTCACCAGCCAGGGGCCGGGTACCGCCATTGATTTTGGCCTGAAGATTATTGACCTGCTGGTCGGGCGTGAGAAAGCGTACGAAGTGGCGTCATCGCTGGTGATGGCGGCAGGGATTTATAACTACTACGAGTAAAAAAAGCCGGGTGGCGGCTACGCCTTACCCGGCCTACAAGTGTACGGTACTGTAGGCCCGGTAAGCGAAGCGCCACCGGGCAATAGGCTACGGGCGATACACCTTCACGTTCGCGAAGCCCTGCTCACGCAGGTACAGCGCCTGCAAACGGCTCATCACCCCGCGCTCACACCACAGCAGATACGTTTTGCTCTGGTCGAGATCGCCAAACTGGGTGCTCAGCTTGTAGAACGGCAGCGAAACCACCTCCACGCCTTCCACCTGCAACGGCTTGTCATCCTGCTCGTCAATCGAGCGGATATCCAGAATCGTATCGTTAGCACCGAAGCCGCTGACCGTCTCCACCTCAACCACGTCCTGCTCGGTCTGCTGGGCGATCTCACGGATATCGATGTTGGACGCTTCCGCCACCACTTTTTCCAGGATGCTGAAATCGAAGTTATCTTCTTCCGCTTCGATCTTCGCCTTCACCGCTTTAATGGTTGGACTTTTTGAGATCACGCCGCAATATTCCGGCATGGTGCGGGCAAAATCTTCAGTACCGATTTTACGCGCCAGATCGATGATGTGCTCTTTATCGTGAGAGATCAGCGGACGCAGGATCAGCGTATCAGACACGTTGTCGATAAGGCGCAGGTTGGTCAGCGTCTGGCTGGAGACCTGCCCCAGTGCTTCACCGGTGACCAGCGCTTGCACGCCGTAGCGCTCAGCCACTTTGGACGCCGCACGCACCATCATACGTTTCAGGACCACGCCCATCTGGCCGTCATCCACTTTCTCAAGAATTTCGCCAACCACTGGCTCAAAGTTGATCGCCACGAAACGCACGCGGTGAGAGCTGCCGAAACGGTTCCACAGGTAATGCGCCACCTGACGTACGCCGATTTCGTGCGCCGCGCCGCCCAGATTAAAGAAGCAGTAGTGCACGCGGCAGCCGCGACGCATCAGCATATAGCTGGAAACGCCGGAGTCGAACCCGCCGGAGATCAGCGACAGCACATCTTCTTGCGTGCCGATCGGGAAGCCGCCAATACCTTCATAACGGCCCTTAACCAGCAGCAGGCGATCGTTTTCGATCTCAAGATTAACGGTAACGTCCGGATTAGTCAGGCGCACGCGCGCCGTCTCAACGTGCTGGTTCAGACCGCCGCCGACATAGCGCTCAACGTCAATGGAGCTAAACTCATGCTTACCACGGCGCTTCACGCGTACGCAGAACGTTTTCCCTTCGATCTGATCGCGGTACTGTACCAGCGCCTTTTCGAAGATATCGTGCATATCGGTGAAGGGAACGTCTTCCACTTCCAGAATATGGTGAATACCCGGGATACGGGTCAGCGCGTCGCGAATATCAAGACGTTTGTTTTCGTCTTTCGCGCGGACTTCAACGTGGTCCCAGTGACGCACCACGGCGAGCGTTTCGTCGTAGTGTTTTAATACGTTACGAATGTTCCCGGTGAGAATTTTAATAAAGCGCAAACGCACGGATTGGCTTTTGATGGTGATTTCAGGGAACAATTTAATGATAAACTTCATGGCGGCAATGTTTCTTAGGCAAGCTTATAAAGGCTTGTAGTGGAAAATGATACAGCAGCCCACACCCGTGGCTGCATCCAGGCGCGCAAGTATACCACCATCGCGCCACTCGCGTTATTTGATAATTGCCCTGAGTCCGTTACCATGTCAGGGCGAAAAATTTAAGAGTCAATTCACTATGCCGAAGAAAAACGACGCACCGGCCAGTTTCGAAACTGCGCTGAGTGAACTGGAGCAGATCGTTACCCGTCTTGAGAGCGGCGATCTCCCGCTGGAAGACGCGCTCAACGAATTTGAACGCGGCGTGCAGCTCGCGCGCCAGGGGCAGGTAAAACTCCAGCAGGCCGAGCAGCGTGTGCAGATCCTGCTTTCCGACAGCGAAGACGCTAAAACCACGCCATTCACACCGGACGCCGAGTAAATGGATTTTTCCAACGCGCTTCAGGCGCGCGTCATCCGCGCCAACGACGCGCTGCGCCGTTTCATTGAGCCGCAGCCTTTTCAGAACACTCCTCTGGTTGAAGCCATGCACTATGGCGCACTCTTGGGGGGTAAACGCCTGCGTCCGTTCCTGGTGTATGCCACGGGCAACATGTTCGGTATCAGCGATAACACGCTGGACGCCCCGGCAGCCGCCGTGGAGTGTATCCACGCCTATTCGCTGATCCACGATGATTTGCCGGCCATGGACGATGACGATCTGCGTCGCGGTCAGCCGACCTGCCACATTAAGTTCGGCGAAGCGAATGCCATTCTGGCGGGTGATGCGCTGCAAACCCTGGCGTTCTCTATTCTGAGCGATGCGCCGATGGTTGAAGTGAGCGATCGCGATCGTCTGGCAATGGTGTCCGAACTGGCAATGGCCAGCGGCGTCGCCGGGATGTGCGGCGGCCAGGCGCTGGATTTAGAGGCTGAAGGTCGTCAGGTAACTCTGGAACAGCTGGAGCGCATCCACCGTCACAAAACGGGCGCCCTGATTCGGGCAGCCGTTCGTCTGGGCGCGCTGAGCGCGGGTGAACGCGGGCGTAAAGCCCTGCCGATTCTGGACAGATACGCAGAAAGTATCGGTCTGGCATTCCAGGTTCAGGATGACATTCTGGATGTGGTGGGCGATACTGCAACATTGGGAAAACGTCAGGGTGCGGATCAGCAGCTTGGCAAAAGTACCTACCCCGCCCTGTTGGGCCTTGAGCATGCCCAACGTAAAGCCCGGGATCTGATAGACGATGCCCGCCGGTCACTGAATGAGCTGGCCGCGCAATCGCTGGATACCTCGGCACTGGAAGCGCTAGCGGACTACATAATCCAGCGTAATAAATAAACTATATATCTCGATGAGCCTTTGATGAGTTTTGATATTGCCAAATACCCGACACTGGCGTTAGTTGACTCCACTCAGGAGTTACGTCTGTTGCCGAAAGAGAGTCTGCCGAAGCTGTGTGACGAGCTGCGTCGCTACCTGCTCGACAGCGTTAGCCGCTCCAGCGGCCACTTCGCCTCCGGACTTGGCACGGTTGAGCTGACCGTGGCGTTGCATTACGTCTATAACACGCCGTTCGATCAGCTGATCTGGGATGTTGGCCACCAGGCCTATCCGCACAAAATTCTGACCGGACGTCGCGATAAGATTGGCACCATTCGCCAGAAAGGCGGCCTGCATCCGTTCCCGTGGCGCGGCGAGAGCGAGTTTGACGTGTTAAGCGTCGGCCACTCTTCCACCTCCATTTCCGCAGGCATCGGGATTGCCGTTGCCGCTGAAAAAGAGAATAAACAACGCCGTACCGTCTGCGTGATTGGTGACGGGGCGATCACCGCCGGGATGGCTTTTGAGGCCATGAACCACGCGGGCGATATCAAACCGGACATGCTGGTGATCCTCAACGATAACGAAATGTCGATCTCCGAGAACGTCGGCGCGCTGAATAACCATCTGGCGCAGCTGCTGTCCGGTAAGCTTTACTCCTCACTGCGCGAAGGCGGGAAAAAAGTCTTCTCCGGCGTACCGCCGATCAAAGAGCTGCTTAAGCGTACCGAAGAACATATCAAAGGCATGGTCGTGCCGGGTACGCTGTTTGAAGAGCTGGGCTTTAACTATATTGGCCCGGTGGACGGCCACGATGTGTTAGGTCTGGTGACGACGCTTAAAAACATGCGCGACCTGAAAGGCCCGCAGTTCCTGCATATCATGACTAAAAAAGGGCGTGGTTACGAACCGGCGGAAAAAGATCCGATCACCTTCCACGCGGTGCCCAAGTTCGACCATACCAGCGGTTGTCTGCCGAAAAGCAGCGGCGGAATGCCGAGCTACTCAAAAATCTTTGGCGACTGGCTGTGCGAAACGGCGGCGAAAGACAACACGCTGATGGCGGTGACGCCTGCCATGCGTGAAGGCTCCGGCATGGTCGAGTTTTCCAAAAAATACCCGGACCAGTATTTCGACGTCGCCATTGCCGAGCAGCACGCGGTAACCTTCGCAGCGGGCCTGGCGATTGGCGGCTACAAGCCGGTGGTAGCGATTTACTCTACCTTCCTGCAACGCGCCTACGATCAGGTGATCCATGACGTTGCCATCCAGAAGCTGCCGGTGCTGTTTGCTATCGACCGTGCGGGCATCGTGGGGGCTGACGGCCAGACGCACCAGGGCGCATTTGACCTCTCCTTCCTGCGCTGCATCCCGGACATGGTGATCATGACGCCAAGCGACGAAAACGAGTGTCGTCAGATGCTGTATACCGGTTACCACTATCAGGACGGTCCCTGTGCGGTACGTTATCCACGCGGCAATGCCCTTGGCGTTGAATTACGGCCGCTGGAAAAACTGGACATCGGTAAAGGTCTGGTGAAACGTCGCGGTGAAAAAGTGGCGATCCTGAACTTTGGTACGCTGATGCCGGAAGCGGCAAAAGTCGCTGAAACCCTGAATGCGACGCTCGTCGATATGCGATTTGTGAAGCCGCTCGATGAATCTCTGATTCTGAGCATGGCGGAAAGCCATGAGGTGCTGGTCACGCTGGAAGAGAACGCCATCATGGGTGGCGCGGGTAGCGGCGTGAACGAAGTGCTGATGGCGAACCGTAAAGTCGTTCCGGTGCTTAATCTCGGCCTGCCGGACCACTTCATCCCGCAAGGCACTCAGGACGAGGCGCGCGCCGACATTGGCCTGGACGCCGTCGGTATCGAAGCTAAAATCCGCACCTGGCTGGCCTGATCCCTCCCCTTTTCTGCTCCTGCTATGCTTAAACGTATTGTTTAAACAGCAGGAGCGGAACCATGCAATACACGACATTAGGAAAAACAGACCTCAAGGTGTCCCGGCTTTGCCTGGGCTGCATGACGTTTGGCGAGCCTGACCGGGGAAATCACGCCTGGACGCTGCCGGAAGAGAGCAGCCGCCCTATCATTAAGCGCGCCATTGACGGCGGCATCAACTTCTTCGATACCGCCAACAGCTACTCCGACGGCAGCAGCGAAGAGATTGTGGGCCGCGCCCTGCGAGATTTTGCCCGTCGGGATGAGATTGTGGTCGCCACCAAGGTGTATTACCCGTCAGGCGATCTGGCGGAAGGCCTTTCTCGCACGCAGATCCTGCGCTCCATTGATGACAGCCTCAGACGCCTGAACATGGATTACGTCGACCTGCTGCAAATTCACCGCTGGGATTACAACACGCCGATCGAAGAGACGCTTGAAGCGTTGAACGACGTCGTGAAAGCCGGTAAAGCGCGCTACATCGGCGCATCGTCCATGCATGCCTCACAGTTTGCTCAGGCGCTCGATCTCCAGGCGCAGAACGACTGGGCGCGCTTTGTCACTATGCAGGATCACTACAACCTGATCTACCGGGAAGAAGAACGTGAGATGCTGCCGCTCTGCTACCAGGAAGGCGTGGCGGTGATCCCGTGGAGCCCGCTGGCGCGCGGAAGGTTAACCCGTCCGTGGGGTGAAACTACCGCCCGGCTGGTATCGGATGAAGTAGGTAAAAATCTGTATGACGATACAGAAGCCAGCGATGCGTTAATTGCCGAACGATTAGCCGGGATCGCCGACGATATCGGTGCAACGCGCGCGCAGGTAGCGCTGGCGTGGCTGCTGAGCAAGCGCGGTGTCGCCGCGCCGATTGTGGGCACATCGCGGGAAGAACAGCTGGACGAGTTGTTGAGTGCGGTGGACTTATCGTTGACGCCGGAGCAGATTGCCGAGCTGGAGACGCCGTATCAGCAACATCCGGTGGTAGGGTTTAAATAAACAATTCAGGGAACAAAATCCGTAGGCCGGGTAAGCGCAGCGCCACCCGGCAATACAGAGCGCACAAAATTACGCGAAGTGATCGTACCCTTTCCAGTCAAGCGTAACCGGGGCGCCGTCGCGGACAAACAGCAGCCCTTCACTTTCCGGCATCACCTGCCCGATGCAGGTAAATTTCGCCCCCAGATGCGCTAACGCCACATCCAGCGTCCCGCGATTCAGCTCGGGAACGGTAAAGCACAGCTCATAATCTTCCCCACCGGATAGTGCCCAGCGCAGCGCCTGTTCAGGCTCGGCATGGCGACGCAACGGCTCTGACAGTGGGAACAGATCCAGATCGATCCGTGCGCCCACGCCACTGGCCTTCAGGATATGGCCGAGATCGGAGATCAGCCCGTCAGAGAGATCGATAGCAGAACTGGCCCGCTCGCGCAGCGCCTGACCGTGCAAAATACGCGGCGTGGGCCGCAGGTGGCGCTTCACCAGGTACGCCGCATCGTCAGCATCTTCAACTGCTAAACGGTTCTGAAGGATCGCCAGCCCGGCCGCGCTATCCCCCGGCGTACCGGTCACGTAGATCCAGTCGCCCGGTTTTGCGCCCGAACGCTTCAGCGCGCGCCCCGCTGGCACATAGCCGTGGATTGCCAGGGTCATCGACAGCGGCCCGGCGGTGGTATCACCGCCAATCAGCTGCATATCGTAATAATTCAGCTGTTCAAACAGGGCATCGCTGAAGGCTTCAAGCCAGGCTTCATCCACCTCCGGCAGGGTCAGAGCCAGCGTCAGCCAGGCCGGGTCGGCGCCCATTGCCGCCAGATCGCTAACGTTTACCGCCAGCGCCTTATACGCCAGGTCAGCAGGATCGATATCGGGCAGGAAGTGACGCCCACATACTAAGGTGTCGGTGCTGATTGCCAGCGTCTGTTTTTCGGGAATATTGAGAAGTGCGCAGTCATCGCCAATGCCGGTTTCAACATCAAGACGAGAGGTTCTGACACGGTCGAAATAACGGGCAATCAGGGAGAATTCGCCGCATGCCATACGTTATGCCTCAGCAAATAAAAGAAAAAACCGGAGCCGCACTGCCAAAAAGGCAATGCAAGACTCCGGTTTGCGGATCACTTTTTGTGGGGACGGATCGCAGGTGCGGCTTTATCCAGCACGCCGTTTACAAACTTGTGGCTGTCTTCAGCGCCGAAGGTTTTTGCCAGTTCGATCGCTTCGTTGATGGCCACTTTGTACGGCACATCATCACGTTTAGACAGCTCAAACAGCGCGATACGCAACACTGCTTTTTCGACCTGGCCCAGCTCTTCGAGCAGACGGGACAGGTATGGCTTCATCAGACCATCGAGATACGCGCTATTAGTCGCCACTCCCGACAGCAGTTCACGGAAGTACAGAACGTCAACGTCTTTCACGTCCTGTTCTGACAGGAACTGGTATTCAACATCAGCGATGTCGTTCTGGGACAACTGCCAGGAGTAAAGTGCCTGGACGGCACATTCACGGGCGCGGCGACGAGCAGCAGGTTTCACGGAATTCCCCTTACAAAAAAATCAGGCCTTGATGGCTTTCAATACATTGATCATTTCAAGCGCGGTCAGTGCAGCTTCTGCACCTTTGTTACCGGCTTTGGTGCCAGCACGTTCGATGGCTTGTTCAATACTTTCGGTAGTCAGTACGCCGAACGCGACAGGAATTTCAGCATCCTGTGCAACGTGCGCCAGACCATTGCTTGCACCGCCCGCAACGTATTCGAAGTGCGCAGTGCCGCCACGAATAACGGTACCCAGCGCAATCACCGCGTCGTATTTACCGGTTTTCGCCAGTGCGCCCGCTGCCAGTGGCAGTTCGTAAGCACCTGGTACCCAAACGACGGTAATGTTGTCATCTTTAACCTGGCCGATACGTTTCAGGGCGTCAACCGCACCTTCCAGCAGGCTGTCGTTGATGAAGTTGTTGAAACGCGCAATGGTGATGGCGACGCGAGCGTCCGGGGTAGCTACAGCAGCTTCAATAATGTTCATACTCTTCCTTTACGGGTTCATTTGGCCCCGCAGGGGGGCGGATTTTATCATAATACTTTGCGCACTGCTTCCCTATTTCAGGAGCAATTACGCTGTCGTTAAATGGAGGCAGACATCCGGACCTACCGGACGAATCTCGCTGAATGAGAGTTGCGGCGCATCGGCCAGTTTTTCAAGGCCGGGCAGCACAAACAGGCCGCGCGCGTCATTACCTAACAGTTTAGGCGCAACGTAGACGAGAAGCTCATCCACCAGCCCCGCCTGAAGCAGTGCGCCGGCGAGCGTCGGACCGGCTTCAACCCAGATGCTGTTGACCTGCTGTTTGCCGAGCAACATCATCAGCACCACGAGATCGAGATGCCCGTTATGTTCCGGCACCATAATGCTGCGCACGCCTTGCGGCCACTCGCGCGTATCTTCTTTGGTGCGGGCAATCCAGGTTTCCCCCGGTTGCTGCACGATACGGTGTTCCGGCGTCACGCGGTTCTGGCTATCAATAATAATGCGCAGCGGCTGACGCAGGTTCTCCTGCGGATAGAGTGCTTGGGTATCGGCATTCAGCTCATCCCAGCGCACGGTCAGGGCCGGATCGTCAGCCAGCACCGTTTCACTGCTGGTGAGAATAGCATGGCTTTGCGCACGCAGACGTTGCACATCGCGCCTTGCCTGTGGCGAGGTGATCCACTGGCTCTCGCCGTTCGCCATCGCCGTGCGGCCATCCAGTGACGCGCCAAGCTTAAGCTGGATAAACGGGAAACCGGTGCGCATACGCTTCAGGAAGCCTTTGTTGATGGCTTCGGCATCCTGCATCATCAGGCCGTGACTGACGTCGATCCCTTCCTGTTGCAGACGATACAGCCCGCGGCCCGCCACCTGCGGGTTAGGATCCTGCATGGCGGCGACAACGCGCGAGACTCCCGCCGCAATCAGTGCTTCGCAGCACGGAGGCGTGCGCCCGTGATGACTGCATGGCTCCAGCGTCACGTAAGCCGTCGCGCCACGCGCCCTCTCCCCCGCCATGCGCAGGGCATGCACTTCAGCGTGCGGCTCGCCTGCGCGGTAGTGAAAACCTTCACCCACGATCTCGCCATCTTTAACAATGACGCACCCGACATTAGGGTTAGGGTGAGTGGTAAACCGACCGCGCTGTGCCAGCTTCATGGCTCTCGCCATGTACATCTCGTCCTGCATAGGCTTAATCCTGTAAGCGGGCGATCTCTTCGCCAAACTCTTTAATGTCTTCGAAGCTGCGGTAAACGGAGGCGAAGCGAATATAGGCGACTTTATCGAGCTTTTTTAGCTGTTCCATCACCAGGTTACCGATCATTTTGCTCGGCACTTCGCGCTCACCTAGCCCCCGCAGATAAGATTTAATATGATTTAACGCCATTTCGACGTCATCGGAGCTGACGGGCCGTTTTTCCAGCGCCTTGAGCATCCCGCTACGCAGTTTTTCTTCATTGAACGGTTCGCGCACATCGTTACTTTTTACCACGCGCGGCATTACCAGCTCTGCCACCTCGAAGGTGGTAAAACGCTCGTTGCACACCAGACACTGCCGACGACGACGCACGGAAGACCCTTCGCCTACAAGACGTGAGTCGATGACTTTGGTATCCACAGCGGAGCAAAATGGGCAATGCATACGATGTCCCTGTTATCTGGTTAACTGATTTCTATTTTACCCTGAACTGGCCCGACAACAAAGGAAGAGCTTTTTGAGACAAAGGATCTATGCCTGACGCCACTATCCTGTCTACCATTGCAGCAATGTGTGATTTCAAGGAATTAAACGCAATGACAAGACGTTACCTGAAAATAGTGCTGGTTGGGAGCCTGTTCACGCTCAGCGCCTGCGCACAGCAAAGTGAAGTTCGCGAGATGAAACAAAGCGTGAATACGCTCAATGTGGCGATGGACAAACTTAATAAAGAAACCGTGAAGATCACCCAGCAGAACGCGCTGAATGCCAAATCCAGCAATGGCGTTTATTTATTGCCGGGCGCAAACACGCCCGCGCGTCTGAACAGCCAGATTGGCACGCTAAAGATGTCTCTGGTGAATGTTGCAGCGAATGCCGATGGTACGCGCGCAACATTACGCATTCAGGGTGAATCCAACGATCCGCTTCCCGCCTTCAGCGGCACCGTAGAGTGGGGCCAGATTCAGGGCACCACGGAGAGCTATCAGGAAGTGAACGTGAAGAATCAGCTCTTCACTGCCCCCGCCAGCACGCTGGCACCGAGCGATGTTGATATCCCGCTCCAGCTGAGCGGACTGACGCCAGAACAGTTGGGTTTTATCCGCATTCACGACATTCAACCTGCCGCGCAATAACCCGCCCTTCTAGCGGAGTGAAATGTCACTCCGCTAACATTTACATTTCGTATGGATTGGCAACATAAATGATTGCCGCTACAATCCCGGCCGTTTAAAGTACGCAAACGTGAACGCAATCGATTACGTGTGTGAGAGATATGTGAAACAACACATATTTTTGTGAGCAAGGATTCCTATAATAGGCTCCGCAGAAACACGAAATATTTAGAAACGCAATTCGCGCATTTTTCACTCCCGGAAGGGAATTTCAATCAGTGGCATGATTATGAAAAAAACATTACTCGCAGCTGGCGCCGTGCTGGCACTGTCCTCCCCTTTCACTGTTAACGCAGCGGAAAACGACAAACCACATTATCTCTCCGACTGGTGGCACCAGAGCGTTAACGTGGTAGGCAGCTACCACACCCGTTTCGGGCCGCAGATCCGCAACGATACCTACCTGGAATACGAAGCGTTTGCCAAGAAAGACTGGTTTGATTTCTACGGCTACGTCGATCTGCCGGTATTCTTCGGCGGTAACTCCGATGCGAAAGGTATCTGGAACAATGGCTCCCCGCTGTTCATGGAAATCGAACCGCGTTTCTCTATCGACAAACTGACCGGCACCAGCCTGGCGTTTGGTCCGTTCAAAGAGTGGTACTTCGCGAACAACTACATCTATGACATGGGTCGCAACGATTCTCAGGAACAGAGCACCTGGTATATGGGTCTGGGTACTGACATCGAAACCGGCCTGCCAATGAGCCTGTCACTGAACGTGTATGCGAAATACCAGTGGCAGAACTATGGCGCATCAAATGAGAACGAGTGGGATGGCTACCGTTTCAAAGTGAAATACTTTGTGCCAATCACTCAGCTGTGGGGCGGTAACCTGAGCTATATCGGCTTCACCAACTTTGACTGGGGTTCAGACCTGGGCGACGATAACTTCTATGACAACAACGGGAAGCATGCTCGCACCAGTAACTCCATCGCCTCCAGCCACATTCTGGCGCTGAACTACGATCACTGGCACTACTCTGTTGTTGCGCGTTACTGGCACAACGGTGGTCAGTGGAACGACGACGCCAGCCTGAACTTCGGCAACGGCGACTTCAGCGTTCGCTCTACCGGTTGGGGTGGTTACCTGGTCGTGGGTTACAACTTCTAACCTGTGCGGACTTCGCCCGGTGGCGCTGCGCTTGCCGGGCCTACGATCCGAATGTAGGCCGGGTAAGGCGTAGCCGCCACCCGGCTTTTTACTGCTTCACCTTCCTCAAAAAATCTGCCAGAGCTCTGTCCGCACTTTCGCTAAAGCGTCTCTCCGTCTGCACAATATTGAGGCACCTGTCGAGCCGGAAGCAGCGGTATGCATACTGTCAGGAGTAGACAAAAAAAATCCCGGCCAGCAGGCCGGGATTTCGATACCGCATAAGACTCTTACGGCAGAATGGACGGCTGATCCGCCCCTTCTTTCTCGACTTTCTGCTGGATCAGATGCTCGCGCTTCATGCCCAGCTTCAGCGCCAGCGCGGACGCGACGTAGATAGACGAGGCCGTACCGATAGACACACCGATCAGCATGGTCAGCGAGAAGCCTTCCAGCACCGGGCCACCGAACAGGAACAGCATCAGGATCACCATCAGGGTGGTGCCGGAGGTGATCAACGTACGGTGCAGCGTCTGGGTCAACGACACGTTAAAGATTTCGTACGGCGTGCCGCGACGGATCTTACGGAAGTTTTCACGAATACGGTCAGATACCACGATACTGTCGTTCAGTGAGTAACCGATAACGGACATCAGGGATGCCACAATCGTCAGGTCAATCTCAATGTGGAAGAGAGACAGTATGCCCATGGTGATCACCACGTCGTGCGCCAGAGCGATAACCACGCCTGCCGCCAGTCGCCACTCAAAGCGGAAACCGACGTAAATCAGAATCGAGATCAGCGCCACCAGCAGCGCCATCGCACCGGTCTGCGCCAGGTCAGCACCAACGCTCGGGCCGACAAACTCAATACGCTTAACCGTTGCATCCTGGCTGGTCGTTTCGTTAATAACCTGAACGACCTTGCTGCCCAGCTCCTGGCTGCCGTTGGCATCGTGTACCGGCGGCATACGCACCATGATGTCGCGGCTGCTGCCGAAGTTCTGTAGCAGCGGCTCTTCAAAGCCCGCTTTTTGCAGAGACTCACGCATCTGGTCCATATCGACCGGTTTTTCCAGGGTAATTTCGATCACCGTACCACCGGTGAAATCCAGACCCCAGTTAAAGCCTTTCACGCCCATAATGACGATGGACAAGATCAGCAGAAAACCTGAAATGCCGAAGGCCCAGTAGTCCCAGCGCATAAAGTCCCAGACTTTACGGCCGTGGTTCAATTGTTCAACAGTATATTCCTGTGCCACAACGCACTCCTCAGATAGACAGCTTTTTGACGCGCTTGCCGCCGTACAGCAGGTTCACGATGGCACGGGTGCCGACAATAGCGGTAAACATCGACGTTGCGACACCGATACCGGTAGTAATCGCAAAGCCTTTGATCGCGCCAGTACCCACTGCATACAGGATAAGAACCTTAATCAGTGTTGTTACGTTCGCATCGAAGATGGAGCTGAACGCCCCTTTGTAGCCTTCTTCAATCGCCTGCTGTACAGAACGACCGTTGCTCAGCTCTTCTTTGATACGTTCGTTTATCAGTACGTTGGCGTCGACCGCCACCGCAAGGGTTAGAACGATACCCGCGATACCCGGCATGGTTAGCGTCGCCCCCGGCAGCAGGGACATGATACCGATGATCAGCACCAGGTTGGCAATCAGCGCGGAGGTCGCAATCAGGCCGAACTTCTTATAGAAGAAGATCATGAAGATGATGGACACCGCCAGACCGGCCAGACACGCTTCCAGACCCTGCTTGATGTTCTGCATACCCAGGGTTGGACCGATGGTACGCTCTTCAACAATCTGAATTGGCGCAATCAGCGCACCGGCACGCAGCAGCAGAGAGAGCTGACGCGCTTCGTTCGGGTTGCTGATACCGGTAATACGGAAGCTGTTACCCAGACGAGACTGGATGTTGGCGATGTTAATCACCTCTTCCTCTTTCACCAGCACGGCACGGCCATTGGCGTCTTTCTTACCGCTGTCTTTGTACTCCACGAACAGGGTCGCCATCGGCTTGCCGATGTTGTCCTTGGTGAAGTTAGACATGATGTTGCCACCTGCGCTATCCAGCGAGATGTTAACCTGCGGCTGGTTGTACTCATCCTGGCTTGAAGTGGAGTCGGTGATATGGTCACCGGTCAGGATCACGCGTTTGTACAGCACAACCGGCTGGCCTTCGCGGGTCTGTTTCACTTCGGAATCGCCCGGCACACGGCCTGAAGCCGCAGCAGCCTGGTCAACGTTGGCGTTAACCAGACGGAACTCCAGAGTCGCCGTCGCGCCCAGAATCTCTTTCGCACGGGCGGTATCCTGGATACCTGGCAGTTCGACCACGATACGGTCAGCACCCTGACGCTGTACAAGTGGTTCAGCCACGCCCAGCTGGTTTACACGGTTACGCAGAATGTTAATGTTCTGCTGAACGGCGTACTCACGTGCTTCACTCAGACGCGCGTCGGTCATTACCGCACGCAGCTGGTTGCTGCCCTGAGAGGTGATCACCAGATCGCGGTGACGCTGAGACAGATAGGTCACAGCCTGATCGCGTGCCGCGCTGTCGCGGAACGTGATGCTCATGCCGTAGTTATCTTCTTTACGTACGGTGGTGTACGGAATGCCTTTATCGCGCAGATCGCTGCGCAGGCTGTCGATATTCTGTTCCTGTAGCTTGCCGAGCGCGGTATCCATATCCACTTCCATCAGGAAGTGAACGCCGCCACGCAGGTCAAGACCCAGTTTCATTGGCTCTGCGTTCAGCGCAGCCAGCCAGCGTGGGGTTGCAGGAGCAAGGTTAAGCGCCACGACATATTTATCACCCAGCACGCCCATCAGCGCTTCACGTGCGCGGAGCTGCGTGTCGGTGGTGTCGAAGCGAGCAAGAATTGCGCCCTCTTCCAGTGCCACAGACTTAGCGGTAATTTTTTCTTCTTGTAACGTTTTCTGGACCTGGATCAGCGTTTGCTCACTGGCGGCGACACCGCGCGCGCCAGTGATTTGAACGGCCGGATCCTCACCATACAGGTTGGGAAGCGCGTACAGCAGGCCGACGATAATCACGACGACCAGCATGATGTACTTCCACAAAGGATAACGGTTTAACACGGCAGTTCCCTTTGGGAAAAGTTGGGATTACAGCGCCTTCATGGTGCCTTTCGGCAGAACGGCAGCTACGAAGTCACGTTTGATAACCACTTCAGTGGTGTCGTTCAGGGCGATAGCAATGTAGCCGTTTTCCGCTACTTTGGTTACGCGACCCACCAGGCCACCATTGGTCAGGACTTCATCGCCCTTCGCGATGGAGTTCATCAGGTTTTTGTGCTCTTTAGTACGCTTCTGCTGTGGACGCAGGATCATGAAGTAGAAGATCAGACCGAACACAACCAGCATCAGAATCAGAGACATCGGGCTGCCCTGCGCTGGTGCACCCGTTGCTGCTACCGCATCAGAAATAAAAAAGCTCATTCAAATTCCCTCATTATTAAAATTAATCAACGTTCAACGGTGGAACATCCCGCCCCTGACGTTGGTAGAAATCGGTCACGAAGCTCTCTAATTTACCCTCTTCGATAGCCTTACGTAAACCAGCCATTAAGCGCTGATAATAACGAAGATTATGAATGGTATTGAGACGCGCCCCCAAAATCTCGTTGCAACGATCGAGATGATGCAGATACGCGCGAGAATAATTGCGACAGGTATAGCAATCGCACTCGGAATCGAGCGGGCTGGTGTCACTCTTATGCTTCGCGTTACGGATTTTCACCACGCCATCGGTAACGAACAGATGACCGTTACGTGCGTTTCGGGTTGGCATAACGCAGTCGAACATATCAATGCCACGACGTACGCCTTCCACCAGATCTTCTGGTTTACCCACACCCATCAGGTATCGTGGTTTATCCGCCGGGATTTGCGGGCAGACATGCTCCAGAATACGGTGCATATCTTCCTTCGGCTCACCCACAGCCAAACCGCCGACAGCGTAGCCATCAAAGCCTATCTCTACCAGACCTTTAACCGAGATATCGCGTAAATCTTCGTAAACGCTGCCCTGGATAATGCCGAACAGCGCATTTTTGTTTTGCAGGGAGTCAAAACGGTCGCGGCTACGCTTCGCCCAACGCAGGGACATCTCCATGGAACGTTTGGCATAGTCCCAGTCCGCCGGGTATGGCGTACATTCGTCGAAGATCATCACGATATCGGAGCCGAGATCGTACTGAATCTCCATAGACTTTTCCGGATCGAGGAAGATTGGATCGCCGTTGATCGGGTTACGGAAGTGTACGCCCTGCTCGGTGATCTTACGGATATCGCCCAGGCTGAAGACCTGGAAACCGCCGGAGTCGGTGAGGATGGGGCCTTTCCACTGCATGAAGTCGTGCAGGTCGCCGTGGAGCTTCATGATCTCCTGGCCTGGACGCAGCCACAGGTGGAAGGTGTTGCCGAGAATAATCTGTGCGCCAGTGGCTTCAACTTCTTCCGGCGTCATTCCTTTTACGGTGCCGTACGTGCCCACAGGCATAAACGCGGGGGTTTCTACCACGCCGCGATCAAACACCAGGCGACCGCGACGCGCGCGGCCATCGGTGGTATCGAGTTCAAATTTCATTTTTTCTCCGACGTCAGAAAAACAGTCCAACGTTGTAACACGGTGCCGCGGACTTATTCCCCGACACGCTCATTCAAAGCCTGCGGATTGTACGTGATAAACATCGCGTCACCGTAGCTAAAAAAGCGATATTTTTGTTCTACCGCAGACTTGTAGGCGTTCATAGTATGCTGATACCCCGCAAACGCGGAGACCAGCATAATCAGCGTCGATTCAGGCAGATGGAAGTTGGTCACCAGCGCATCAATGACTTTGTACTGATAGCCCGGGTAGATAAAGATCTGCGTATCGCCAAAGAAGGGCTCAATCAGCTCTTTTTTCGCGGCCTGCGCAGCGCTCTCAAGGGAACGTACCGACGTTGTACCGACGGCCACGACGCGGCTACCGCGCGCTTTCGCCGCCAGCACCGCATCCACAACCTCCTGCGGCACTTCGGCATACTCAGAGTGCATGATGTGGTCTTCGATGCTGTCCACGCGCACCGGCTGGAACGTCCCCGCGCCGACGTGCAGCGTCACGAAGGCCATCTCAATACCCTTGGCGCGCAACTTTTCCAGCAGCGGTTCATCAAAGTGCAGGCCCGCCGTTGGCGCCGCCACTGCGCCAGGCTTCTGGCTGTAGACGGTCTGATACAGCTCGCGGTCGGCTTCTTCATCCGGGCGTTCAATGTACGGCGGCAGCGGCATGTGGCCGATGGCGTTGAGGATATCAAGCACCGTGCGCTCGTCGTTGAACTCCACCT
This sequence comes from Enterobacter hormaechei subsp. hoffmannii, assembly GCF_001729745.1. Lineage (GTDB taxonomy): Bacteria > Pseudomonadota > Gammaproteobacteria > Enterobacterales > Enterobacteriaceae > Enterobacter > Enterobacter intestinihominis. The sequence continues at coordinate 989,119 of NZ_CP017186.1, read as the reverse complement.
CGAACAGCGCGTCGTGACGCGCGGTCATGGTCGCTTTGATGCTCTCGTCATCACCCAGCAGCAGTTCAGCGCCCGGCTTCGGCGCTTTGGATGCGCGAATATGTGCCAGAATACGTTTATCATCGAGCATACGTTCGACCAGCACCTCAATCTTGCCGCCGCTGGCTTTACGGCCAAACAGACGCGCTGGGATCACGCGGGTATTGTTAAAGACCAGCAGATCGCCAGGGTTGAGCTTGTCGAGCAGATCGGTGAAAGTACCGTGCGTCAGCGCGCCCGTTGGCCCGTCCAGTGACAGCAAGCGACAGCTGCTACGCTCAGGCATGGGGTAGTGAGCAATCAGGGATTCAGGTAGTTCAAAGGAGAAATCGGCGACGCGCATGACGTATACTCGTGACTTAAAAACAGGCGGCATAGTCTAGTGCTCCCACCCATTTGCTGCAACAACTAGCCGCCACCGGACAAATAAAACGCATGAATTTTCTCGCTCACCTGCATCTCGCTCACCTCGCGGACAGCTCCCTCTCCGGCAATTTGCTGGCCGATTTCGTACGCGGCAACCCCGCGGAAGATTATTCCCCCGAGGTTATCGACGGGATTTTTATGCACCGCCGCATCGACGTGCTGACCGATAACCTGCCGGAAGTGACGGAAGCCAAAGCCTGGTTCCGCCCCGAAACGCGACGCGTGGCGCCGATCACGCTCGACGTCATGTGGGATCATTTCCTGTCGCGCCACTGGTCCCAGCTGTCGCCTGATATGTCGCTGCCTGAGTTTGTGCGCTACGCCCACGCGCAGGTGTCGATCATTTTGCCGGACTCCCCACCGCGCTTTGTGAATCTGAATAACTATCTGTGGTCTGAACGCTGGCTGGAGCGTTACCGCGAGATGGATTTCATTCAGAACGTGCTCAACGGCATGGCCAGCCGTCGACCGCGTCTGGACGCGCTGCGCGACTCCTGGCACGACCTGGACAAACATTATGACGCGCTGGAGACGCGCTTCTGGCAGTTCTACCCGCGCATGATGGCGCAGGCGAAAAATAAAGAACTGTGATGCCGGTTCGATTGATAGGTAAAAGCTGGTGGAACGATTGTTACCACCTCTTTGTCTTATTCCCGCGCTGCCTCTATACTGGCCCGCGTTGCGTTCCAAATAACCTTAGTATCTACAGGAGAATCATATGGTTCTGGTAACTCGTCCGGCTCCGGATTTTACAGCTGCCGCCGTTCTGGGCAACGGTGAAATCGTTGAAAACTTCAACTTCAAACAGCACACCAACGGTAAAGCGACTGTTCTGTTCTTCTGGCCAATGGACTTCACTTTCGTTTGCCCGTCTGAGCTGATCGCGTTCGACAAACGTTACGAAGAATTCCAGAAGCGTGGCGTGGAAGTGGTTGGCGTCTCCTTCGACTCTGAATTTGTACACAACGCATGGCGTAACACCCCTGTCGAAAACGGCGGCATCGGTGCGGTGAAATACGCGATGGTTGCGGACATCAAACGTGAAATCCAGCAGGCTTACGGTATCGAACATCCGGACGCTGGCGTTGCGCTGCGTGGTTCTTTCCTGATCGACGCGAACGGCATCGTTCGTCACCAGGTTGTGAACGATCTGCCGCTGGGTCGTAACATCGACGAAATGCTGCGCATGGTTGACGCGCTCCAGTTCCACGAAGAGCACGGTGAAGTGTGCCCGGCTCAGTGGGAAAAAGGTAAAGAAGGTATGGCGGCTTCCCCAGACGGCGTAGCTAAATACCTGTCTGAGAACGTATCCAGCCTGTAATCGGCACGGTTTACGAAAAAAACCCGCGACTACGCGGGTTTTTTTATGGCTTATGCTGCGCCGTCTTTTTTTACCTCGCGCCAGATGCGCCATGCCATACCCGCAAGCACCATCACCCCGACGATCAGTACGCCCCAGACCATCAGCGTTTTCATTCTGCTTTCCTGCTCAGCCGCAGACGTCGCGGTTAAACGCGCCTCGCCGCCCAGCGGGACAGGTTCCAGCGTATCCGCCATCGGCAGGGCTGCCAGAGCGTAGGTTTTACGCAGTTCGGTCGGGATCAGCATATCCGTCTCCACGCTTGCCGGTTTCGCAGCCCCGTTCCCCCACGCAAGCAGATACGGCCCCTTCCCCTGCGCGTTGAACACCAGATCATAGCGCACGCGTTGCCCGATCACGCCCGGCAGGTTCTCTGGCAAACGCGCATTGAAGGTCTTGATTTTTACCGCCTCGACCAGCCCGCCCGGGAGCGGAACAGGTTCAGACGTTTTGCCGCCGAGCTGGTAGATCACCTCTTTTTTCAGCGTATGCCACCGATCCTTGTCCGCCCCCCGCCAGGCTATTTCTGCCGGGAGAACGCCGTCACCATTCAGCATGAAGGCGATCGCACTCAGAGGCTGCGGATGCGTCCAGCGCCACACGGCTTCGCTTTCGGATAGCCGCTCCCCCTCTCCCGCCAGGCTAATGTGCTCTGATTCCGGCTGCGCAGGAGCGTTAATCGCGTTGACGCCGGACAACGTCAGGGCTGAACGCCCCGTGTTCAGCACCAGCAGCAGATAGCGATTCGCCTCAGGAGATAACACCAGATCGGTATCGATGCGGTCGAGCTTCAGGCGATCCTGTCCACTCATCACGTCCAGCAGGGGCATCTCTTCGCGCAGGGTATACCAGTTTTTCAGATCCTCGCTGTAATAGACCGATGCCGTCCCCTGCCACGAGCCCTGCGGCGTGTCCCAGAAAAGCTGGAGCTGAGAGAGCGGAACCTCCGTCGCGTTTTCCGGCAGGGTCAGCAGATAATGCTGTCCGGCAGCCGCCGCGTGTTGCCCTTCCAGCACAATCTCCACGCCGTTTCTGGCACGTAACATAATTTTATCGCCACTGCCCTCTTCCCCGCCCGTCGAGGCGTTAAGCGCAAAGAGGCGCAGCGCCGTGGTGGTCGGTGCTGACTGCGGACGCGTCGTGGTAACCAGGCTGAACGGTACCGGCTCGCCCGACTGATTAAACACGCGCACGTCGCGCAGATCGGGCGATGTGCTCTGCTGATAAACCGCCAGCGGCAGCATGACCCGATACCACGGCGAAGAGGCAGAGGTATCAAGGGACAGGCCATAAGCATAATCCCGCGGGGATTCCACCGGCGCGCCCTCGCTGAATGCCGGACCGGCCACGGCCAGCAGTGCCGCACAAACAACCGCATTCATCCATTTCATTTTTCTTCTCCTGCTTTAGGCGGTAGCGGCGAGAAATAGCCCACAATCAGGACCAGGATCGCCACGCCAATAAACGCGACAGCACGCGCCAGGCCGCCACCGCCCGCGCTGTCCACCAGCATCAGTTTGAGCATGACCACCCCCAGCAGCACCGCACCGGCAAGCCACTGCTGACGGGAGGCCTGACGGGTGGCGCGGATCATGACCACCAGCGCGCAGAACATCCAGAACAGGGCAAAGGTGGTCTGGATAAGCCGCGAATGCCACAGCGACTCCATATTCCAGGCCACCTCGCCGTACCACGCCAGCGCGCGCAGCAGCGCGCCGTTTAGCCACCAGAAGCCAAGCGCCATCAGCACAACGGCGGGCCACGGTCGGGACTGCGCAAGCGATGCCGGATAGTGGCGATCCACTGCCCGATAAAACACCACCAGCCCCAGCAGCGCGAACGCCGCCCCTTCCTCAAGTGGGTTCACCAGCGGCAGCCAGGTCTGTCGATAGACTACCCCGTCCTGGAAATTAGTCACGACCAGCAATACCACCAGCGCCACAACCACAGGGATCACGGCAAGGCAGGCGTAGAGCGCAGGCCATACCCGGAACGGCCACCCGCGACGCCGTACGGCCGCGGAGAGCGCCATAATCACCCCACCGCCGACAGCCATCGCAATGCCGCTTCCCCAGGCCGCCATGCCCCATGGCAGGGAGCGGGCAAACCAGTAAAGCTCGGCGGCCATGGCGAGTAAAATCATCCACAACAGCGACAGATGCAGCCCCATTGCGATGCGCGGAAGAAGTTTATCTTCGTCGCGCCGCAGCATCATCAGGGCGGCAGGCAGCGCAATAGCCCAGACCAGATTTGCCCAGCCGGCTGCCAGGATCTGCTGTTGCCAGACCTGATAAAGCACCATCAGCAGCATCACCGGCCACAGCAGCCATTTGCTGGCATCCAGCTCCCGCCATGCCAGACGAGCGGCAGCCTGCCGCCATCCCCAGGCCGACACCGCCGTCAGCGCCAGCACGCCCGCAAGAACCGATAATTCTGTCTTGAGGATCAGTTGCGACGCACCCAGTTGCGCCACTAACCAGAACAGCAGCCCACCGACCAGCAGCGCCCAACTGCCCGACAGCACGATTTTCTGCCACAGCCAGGCCGCAGCCAGCCAGCAAAGACTGAGCACTGCGAAAATAAGCAGCAGGCTCAGGGAGGTGACGCCGTCCATCTGCGCCCATATCGCGCTGCCGAGCGCCAGCACCAGCAGCGCCGTCCCGCTATAGCTCATACGCCGCTGCTGCTGTTGCACGCCCAGCCAGAGGATACCCAGCCCCTCCAGCGCCCAGGCCATCGCCGTCCAGCGCGCCGAAAGCGCCAGCGGAATGGCAAGCGTGGCAAACCCGCCGCCAATCGCCAGCGCCGCCATAATCAGTGGTCGCCCAATGGAGGGGTAACGTCGCAGCGCGAGGAACGCCAGTGAGAGATAAAACGCACCATAACCCAGCGCGCTGAGCGCCGGGCCGTACGTCCAGTGAGACGTCATGCCGTACTGCATCCCAAAACCAATCAGCGGCGGGGCAAACAGCAGTACGCCGTCAATAATCTGTTTGCCTTTTTCCTGCGCCCGCAGCGACAGCGCTACGCTAAACACGCCAAAAATAAGCGTATTGGCAATCAGGAACAGCTGACAGATAACATAGTTTTCAGGCTGGTAGTCGCTCAGCCCCCACACTCCGCCAACGCCAAACGTGAAGAACAGCCCGAGCAGGTTGAGCTCGCGCCAGTGCTGCCAGATGCTAATGACGAGAATGCCGATGGACAGCAGAAGATAGAAGGAGAACAGCGCCACAAAGCTACCGCCCCCGGTAGACAGGAGCAGCGGCGCAAGATATCCGCCCAGGCTCGCCAGCATGGCAAGGCTCAGCGCCTTTTGCAGCACGGCCAGCCCGACGCTCGCCGCGCAAATCACCACCAGCAGCGCAAACGCCAGCGTCATCGGCAGCATCTGCCACAGCCGGAATGCGCCAAAGACGGTCAGGTAAAGCACGCCGGTCGCCCCGCCCTGGAGGATCAGCGCGTAGATCCGCTGCCTGTGCCGCAGCCGCCATCCAACGGCCAGCAGAACCATGGCAAACAGCGCCGTGGCGGCAAGACGCAGCTCAAGCGGAAACAGTGAATGTTCAACGGTATAGCGCAGCAGGAAAGAGAGGCCGAGGAAGAGCAGTACAATCCCCAGTTTTGCCAGCGGATTGCCCTGCATAAACCAGCGCGTCAGCGAGGACAGGATGCCGCCAAAGGCGGAAGGCCGTTTTGCCGCCGGGACAGGCGCAGGTTCTGCTTCAGTGACGGGCGGTTCGGGACGCCAGGGATCGACAGGTGCGTTAACGGCCTCTGGCACCGGCGCTGGTGTCTCCACTGGCGCGGCGGTCTGCACCGGCTCCGGCGCTTTCTCAGCTACACCATGCTGCTCAAGCGCCTCAATGCGCTGGCGAAGCCGGGCGATCTCCTGCCGCGCCGCCGTGCTTCGATTAAAGCCTATCACCGCAAGCACGGGGGCCACGACCAGCGCAAAAACCAGGAACAAACAGCCAAGGATGTAAAGCTCGTCCATGTTTCCACCTTCACCGTAAAAGATCCGTTAAGATTGACACAAATAGTTGCATTTGCGCCATCTAAAAGGTGAAAACCATGCTGCCTGCGCTTAGCTGCCGAACCAGAGCGTAGCGGAGATCGCCGGCAGCGTGAGCACGTTCTCCTGTAACGTCGCTTTCCCCTCTTTGCTCTTCCACGTTTTACCGGCCAGCAGCGGTGAATCTTCCAGCACCACTTCACACGCCTCACCCCGGTTGATCGCCACCAGCACGCGCTGCTGGTTGTAGACGCGGACAAACACCACCACATTATCTTGGGCGTACATCACCTGACAGCCCCCGTAGCGCAGGGCCTGGCTCTGCTTGCGTAGTGTCGCCATACGCTGGTACAGGCTGAACAGATCCTGATCCTGCTTTTCAGGCTCCCATGGGAAGGTTTTGCGGCAGAACGGATCGTTGTTACCGTCCAGCCCCACTTCATCTCCGTAATAGATGCACGGCACGCCCGGCCAGGTGAAAAGCCAGGTCACCGCCAGCGGCAGACGCGCCACATCTTTACCCAGCAGCGATTTAAAGCGCGCGGTATCGTGGCTGTCGAGCTGGTTAAACATCCGAAGCTGCTGCTGATGAGACAGGCCAGCGCGATAGTTCTCCATCCACGCCATGCAGGTTTCAGCGTCAATATTCTGCGGATCGTAAGAGATATCGGTGTTAGCGAGGAAGCCCCACAGCGGGAAGGTGAAGCCGCGATAATTCATCGACGCGTCTTCTGCATCTGCCTGCAACCACTGACGCGCGTCGCCAAAGTGCTCCCCGAAGACGAATGCTTCCGACCGGGCCGCTTTTGCCGACCGGGTAATGGCGGCGACATGCTGAAGGTTATTCCGCGCCCCGCCTGCTTCACCCAGCATATGCACCACGTCCAGCCGCCAGCCGTCCATATTCCACGGCGCTTTCAGCCAGTGGCGCACGATGCTGTCTTCGCCGCCGTAGATTTCATTCACAAGCGTTGACGACTGGAAATCGAGCTTCGGCAGACTCGGGTAGCCCAGCCAGTCCAGGGCGCGGCCATTCTCGTCAAAACTGTACCAGTCACGCTGGGGGGAGTCCGGATTATGGCATGCGCCGCCCATCGACTGATTGTGACGGTCGAACCACGCATGAGAATCACCGCTGTGATTGAACACGCCATCAAGGATCAGGCGCATACCCTCTTTTTGCGTGTTGTGGCGCAGCCGCAGCAGCGCCTCGTCACCGCCAAACTGCTCGTCAACGTGGCGGTAGTCCTGCGTATCGTATTTGTGAACGCTTGGCGCTTTAAACACCGGGTTCAGGTACAGCGCCGTCACGCCGAGCTTTTTCAGGTATGGCAGTTTTTCGCTGATACCGTCGAGATCGCCGCCGTAAAAGGTCGATCCCCCCGCCTGGGCGGTCAGCGGCTCGTCCCATTTTTTCAGAATGATGTCGTGACCGACCGCATGATGGTAATAAACCTTGTCCTGATCGGCGGTGCGCTTTTCACTGCGCGCAAAGCGGTCCGGGAAAATCTGGTAAAAGACCTGATCGTTAACCCACTGCGGGCCGTTATCCGGGTGATCCACGGCAAACTGCTCCAGCCTGGCCGGAGGGAAACGGCTGAAGCCCTGCGGGGTAAACCACAGCTGGCGGTTGTTCCACAGCAGCTTGAAGCCGTAGCGGCGACGCGGCTGTCCGCTGCGCAAATCGATATTCGCCCGCCACGCCGTAATACCCGGCTGAGGCTGGCTGCGCACCTTGTGCATTTTCAGCGATGTCTCTTCGTTATCCACTTCGGCGCGCAGGGTCACACGTTCAGGCTGATTTTCCCCTGCCAGCCAGAGCGTAATCACAAGGTTGTCTTTGTTTTGCTTAACAAATGGGGCAACCGGAAGGTGCCAGGCGTTTAACATCACGAATCCCCTTTGATGAAATTGACGTCACCTTGCCACAGGGTTGTTAAGGATAGCTCACCATGATGGGATTTATTGGGGGAGGAGGACGGGGGAGGAGGCATCAGTGCGGCCTGATGTCCTCACCCTAACCCTCTCCCACGGGGCTGAGGGATCCCCAGTAATTTTTTTATGCAGAAGCAATAAAGTTGCTTTCTAAATGACTGAGGGCTGTCAGCGATGCCCTGGTCCGGCTGTAAATCGCTGAGGCGTTTGCCTTCCGGCCGGGGCGAGGCGCAGGGATGCGCCGAGAGGGCGGCTTTACAGGGACGTTGCCTCCGCCCGTACCCGATAAGCCGGAAGGAATAAGCCGAGGGCACCGCGAAGCGGCGATTTACCGCCGGGAGCACGGGTCGCCAGGGTGGTGGCGACTGAGCCACCCTGGCACGTTCACCGGTCATGTCGTTACAGAGTAGCAAGGAACATAAAGTGAACGGAATGACCACCACCGCCGTATGTTCCCCTCACCCTAACCCTCTCCCCGGAGGGGCGAGGGGATTGCTCAGTGCTCGCATTAATTTGTGGGGAACCCTCTCCCACGGGGAGAGGGGAAAAGAATGTTACTGTGCTTCCGCCAGCTGACGATCGCGGCGACATTTAAACATCCAGCCCACCAGCAGCAGGACGATCCACGCGAAGCCCACGTACAGGGAAATACGGGTATCCGGGTGATAACCAATCAGGCCAATGATGAAGACCAGGAAGATGAGACCGACAATGGTCGTTGGCACGCCGCCCGGCACTTTAAACTTCAGCGCTTTGGCCTCTTCTGGCGACAGGCGGCGACGGAACGCAATCTGCGACAGCAGGATCATGATCCACACCCACACCGTCGCAAAGGTCGCCAGCGACGCAATCACCAGGAAGACGTTCTCCGGCATAATATAGTTCAGGTAGACCGAGAACAGCAGCGCCACGGTCATGACCAGCACCGTTACCCACGGGGTACCGCGACGCGACGTTTTGGCAAACACCTTCGGCGCACTGCCCTGCTCCGCCATGCCGTGCAGCATACGGCCCACGCCGAACACGTCACTGTTGATGGCCGACAGCGAGGCGGTCAGCACCACAAAGTTGAGAATGCTGGCGGCAAACGCAATGCCCATATGCTGGAAAGTCAGGACAAACGGGCTGCCGTTGGTGCCCACCTGGTTCCACGGGTAGATGGACATAATCACAAACAGCGTGCCCACGTAGAACACCAGGATGCGCATCGGCACCGAGTTGATGGCGCGCGGAATAGACTTCTCCGGATCTTTCGCTTCCCCGGCGGTGATGCCGATAATCTCGATTCCGCCATAGGCGAACATGACCATCTGCAGCGACATGACCATCCCGAGCCAGCCGTTGCTAAAGAAGCCGCCGTTGCTCCACAGGTTGTGAATGCCGGTTGGCTGTCCACCGTTGCCGATACCCCAGATGATAATGCCGAAACCGGCGAGGATCATGATGATAATGGTCGCGACCTTGAAGAAGGAGAACCAGAACTCCAGCTCGCCAAACACCTTCACGCTCATCAGGTTAACGGCGCAGATAATCAGCACCACGCTCAGCACCCAGATCCAGTGCGGCACGGCGGGGAACCAGACCCCCATATAGATACCAAACGCCGTCACATCGGCAATGGCAACAATCAGGATTTCGAAGCAGTAGGTCCAGCCGGTGATAAACCCGGCCAGCGGGCCTAAATTTTCCTGCGCGTAGCGGGAGAAGGAACTGGCAGAGGGGTTGTGAACCGACATTTCGCCAAGGGCGCGCATGATGATATACGCCGCCACGCCGCCGATGATGTAGGCCAGCAGAACGCTTGGACCGGCCATTTTGATGGCATCTGCCGAGCCATAAAAAAGACCGGTACCGATAGCCGAGCCCAGCGCCATAAAGCGGATGTGGCGGGTGCTCAATCCACGTTTAAGTTTGTTAGTGCTTTCCATTAAAATCTTGCCATTCAACACGAAAAAAACAAAAAACCACGGGGCCTTAAGCCCCGTGGTTAAACAATTTGTTGCCGTTGATTAATGGGCGTTGGATGTCACCTGACGCCCTGCCGCACGGTCCCAGATAATCGCCAGAACCAGCGCTACAACGGAAGGCATCAGCCAGGCCAGGCCCTGCTCGGACAGCGGCAGACGCTGTGTCCAGGCTGGCAGGATTTCTGCAAATGCTGATGCTTTGATCCCGTCAAGGATACCAAAAATCAGGCTGATAAACATGGCTGGCGCAATAATTCGCGTGGAGTTATGCCACCACGGACGGGTGAAGCTCAGCACTACCAGCACGATACATGGCGGATAGATCGCCGTCAGCACCGGAATTGAGACCTGAATCAGGTGGCTCAGACCGAGGTTTGACACCGCCATGGAGAAGATGCCGAGGATAAACACCAGCGTGCGGTAAGAAAGCGGCAGATACTGAGCGAAGAACTCCGCGCAGGCGCAGGTCAGACCCACCGCCGTCACCAGACAGGCCAGGAAAATCAGCGCCGCCAGCAGCATGCTGCCTGCACCACCAAAGGTGTGCTGCACGTAAGCATGCAGGATCGCCGCGCCGTTTGCGCTCTGATCGACCAGCGTTGCGCTATCTGAACCCAGACGGAATAGCGCCAGATACAGCAGCGTCAGGCCGACACCGGCCATCAGGCCAGCCCAGATGGTGTAGCGAGTCAGCAGACGCGCTTCGGTCACCCCGCGGGAACGCGCGGCGTTAACGATAACGATACCAAACACCATCGCGCCAAGCGTATCCATCGTCAGATAGCCGTTCACGAAACCGTTTGAGAACGCCGCGTTCTGGTAGGCGTCCATCGCGGAGCTGATGGGCCCCGCAGGCCAGACGATGGCTGCAACCGCCAGCACAATCAGCGCCACAATTTTCAGCGGTGCCAGGAAGTTACCCACAGTATCCAGCAGTTTGCCGGGATAGAGAGAAACCAGAATAACGATGGCGAAGTAAATGAGGCTGTAAATAAACAGCGGCATCGCGCCGTCACCGGTCAGCGGGGCAATACCCACTTCAAAGGAGACGGTCGCCGTACGCGGGGTTGCGAACAGCGGGCCAACAGCCAGATAGCAGACGGTTGCCAGCAGAACGCCAGCCACTTTGCCAATCGGGGTGCTGAGGCTGTCCACACCGCCACCGACTTTCGCCAGCGCGATAACGGTCAGTACCGGCAGGCCCACGGCAGTAAGCAGGAAGCCAAACGCAGCCGTCCAGACGTGTTCACCCGCCTGTAAGCCAACCATTGGAGGAAAAATGATGTTACCTGCGCCAACGAACAGCGCAAATGTCATAAAGCCCAGCGCGATAATGTCACGCGATTTCAAGTGATGGGTCATAAAACCTTACTGCCTGTGGATGTGGTGTTGAATACGTTGAGATTTTCGCCATCCCTGACGGGACGATACAGCGGAAAATTTGCTCAATTTCAGCGGGATATGCTCCCGTCCAGGCGTGGCGAAGAATAGTTTTTCGATTTACCACGCAAATACAGTCGGTCTGACAGTATATGGGGGGCAATTTAAACGCTTATAACGTTTAAAGGCAAGAAGGGATCGTAAAACCAGAACAATATGCCAGCATGAAAATTCAGACCAAAATAATATGCCATGTATAAGAAAAACTCATGGCTAATCATGCGAACAAAAAAGCACCAGCCGTATAATATTCACTCGCGTTTCGCTTGACTGCAAAGCAAACGGGCCAGCAATCGCTGGCCCGTGGAAAGGTAGCCTGACACACACGCTGTCAGGCACTTTTTTTGGCAATTAATCGTTCCGGGATCACGAAGCTAAAGCGCGTGCCCTTACCCAGGGTGCTTTCGATATTGAGCCGGCTTTCGTGGTGGCTGACGGCATGCTTCACAATTGCCAGCCCCAGTCCGCTCCCGCCGGTCTGCCGCGAGCGCGCCTTATCCACCCGGTAGAACCGTTCGGTGAGACGCGGGAGGTGTTCAGGCCCAATCCCCGGCCCGTTGTCCTCGACGCTAAACTCAGCCCCTGCCGGAGTATGCTGCCACCGCACCGCGATATGCGTCCCTGTCGGGGTATGATTCACGGCGTTATAGACCAGGTTTGAGATAGCGCTTCGCAGCTCATCTTCACTGCCGAGCACTTTCAGCGTGTTATCAACATCAAAACTCAGGGTGTGTTGATTATGGCTCAGCGTTTGGGCTTCGCGCTCCACCACTCGCAGCATCATCGGCACATCAATGATGTCGTTTAGCGCCAGCGACGGGGCAGCCTCAATTTTTGAAAGCGTTAGTAGCTGTTTGACCAGCCCTTCCATGCGGAACGTCTGTTCCCGCATGGTATGCAGCGCTTTCTCACGCGGCGCCCCCTCAAGCGTTTGCTCCTGCATCATCTCCAAATAGCCCTGAAGCACCGTCAACGGCGTACGCAGCTCGTGGCTGACGTTGGCAAAGAAGTTACGTCTTGCGCCCTCAAGCTGATGCATCTGGGTGACATCCCGCGCCACCATCAGCCACTGCCGATCGCTGTAGGGCATCACGCGAATTTCAAGATGGCGACCGTTATTGAGCTTCAGATTGTGCGGACGACTAAAATCACGCGTTTTCAGATACAGCGTGAACTCGGGATAGCGCAGAAGGTTGAGGATGTTCTGACCGTTATCATCCGGCCAGCGCAGGCCCAACAGCTGCTGTGCGAGGCCATTGCACCAGAAGATGGTCCCTTCTTCCGTCGTCAGGATCACTGCGTCCGGCAGCGACTCCGCGCCGCTGCGAAAGCGTTTTATCAGGCTTCCCAGCTCACGACGGCGCTTTTTATTACGCATCTGCATCTGGTGCAGGCCGTAGAGTAGCGGTTCCCAGCTCCCGCTTCCCGGCGGGGGTGTCATACTTCTGTCGACCCACAGCCACCAGGAAAGACGCAGTAAATTCCAGAAATGCCAGACGAGCAACCCCGTCACGGCCACCAGTAAAAACCACGGCAGATAGCCAAAAATAGCCCCCAGAATGAGGGCCGGAATACAGCATAAGATCAGTTCAAAGACGAGCCTTTTCCATGACAGACGTTCCAGCACGCGTCACACTCCTGTCATTGTTCAGAAACGGGTCGAGAAGCGATAACCCGTGCCGCGGACCGTCTGTACCATGCGATCGTGGCCGCTCAGTTCCAGTGCTTTACGCAGGCGGCGAATATGGACGTCAACCGTTCGGTCTTCGACATAGACGTTAGTTCCCCAGACGTTATTCAGCAACTGTTCGCGGCTGTAAACGCGCTCCGGGTGGGTCATAAAGAAGTGCAGGAGTTTAAATTCGGTGGGGCCCATATCGAGGGGATTTTCACCGGTCATGACCCGGTGTGAGGTAGGATCCAGGCTCAGGCCCTGCATCTCAATCACCTCTTCCACCGCCATCGGTGAAATACGGCGCATCACGGCTTTGATACGCGCCACCAGCTCTTTTGGAGAGAATGGCTTGGTGATGTAATCGTCCGCGCCGGTTTCCAGACCGCGCACGCGATCCTCTTCCTCACCGCGCGCCGTCAGCATCACCACCGGGATATCGCGGGTCATAGCCTCGCGTTTGATATGCTTGATAAACTGCAATCCGGAACCGCCAGGCAGCATCCAGTCCAGCAGGATCAGATCGGGCCAGGGTTCATTCAGCTGGTTCACCGCGCTGTCATAATCTTCCGCTTCAACCGGCTGGAAGCCATTTTGTTCAAGCACGAAGCACACCATTTCACGGATCGGAGCTTCATCTTCTACGACCAGAATACGTCTCGCCATACTTTGCCCTGTCTTATCGTATTTAAGTTACAAGTCTGTAATGCGGCGTCATTATGCGTCAGATTTATGACAGATTTATGAAAAACATTACCACGATAAATAGCAAACTGTTGTTTTATTACAGCGGTTATTTTCCGTTCCCCGAACGTTTATAATCCTGCTTTCTTATTATTGCCACGGATCTCTTATGCGCATACTTCACACCTCAGACTGGCACCTGGGTCAAAATTTTTACAGCAAAAGCCGCGCCGCGGAACATGAAGCGTTCCTGAACTGGCTGCTGGAGACGGCTCAGGCTCACGAGGTGGACGCAATTATTGTGGCGGGCGACATTTTTGATACCGGATCGCCGCCGAGCTATGCGCGTGAGCTGTACAACCGTTTTGTGGTCAACCTCCAGCAAACCGGTTGTCACCTGGTGATTGTCGCCGGAAACCATGACTCGGTGGCGACGCTGAATGAATCCCGCGATATTCTGGCGTTCCTCAATACCACCGTGGTGGCCAGCGCCGGACACGCGCCGCAGATCCTGAAAAAACGTGATGGCACGCCGGGCGCGGTGCTATGCCCAATTCCGTTTTTACGCCCGCGCGATATCGTGCAAAGCCAGGCAGGCCTGTCCGGGAGCGAAAAACAGCAGCATCTGTTGCAGGCCATCACCCGCTATTATCACCAGCAGCATACGGAAGCCTGCGCCCTGCGCGGCGAACAGGCCATTCCTATCGTTGCCACCGGGCACCTCACCACCGTCGGGGCCAGTAAGAGTGACGCGGTGCGCGAGATTTATATCGGTACGCTGGACGCGTTTCCAGCGCAAAACTTTCCCCCCGCCGACTACATTGCCCTCGGGCATATTCACCGGGCCCAGATCGTCGGGGGATGCGAGCATATTCGCTATTGCGGCTCGCCCATTTCCCTCAGTTTTGACGAAACGGGCAAAGCCAAATCCGTGCATCTGGTGAGCTTCACCGAAGGCAAACTTAGCGCCGTTGAGACGCTTGAGGTGCCGGTCACCCAGCCGCTGGCGGTGCTGAAAGGCGATCTGGCCGCCATTACCGCTCAGCTTGAGCAGTGGCGCGGCGCAGCGCTTAATCCCCCCGTCTGGCTCGATATCGAAATCACCACCGATGACTACCTGTACGATATGCAGCGTAAAATTCAGACGCTGACGGAAGACCTTCCCGTGGAGGTGCTGCTGGTACGTCGCAGCCGCGAGCAGCGCGAGAAAATTCTGCTGAACGCCCAGCGTGAAACGCTTAGCGAACTTCGGGTTGAAGAGGTGTTCGCGCGGCGGCTTGCGCATGAAGAAGTGGACGAGGCCAGGCGCACCAGGCTTAACGAGCTGTTTGCCCATACCTTGCATTCCCTCAATGACGAGGACGAAAACGCATGAAAATTCTGAGCCTGCGTCTGAAAAATCTGAATTCGCTAAAGGGTGAGTGGAAAATCGATTTCACCGCGGAGCCTTTCGCCAGCAATGGGCTGTTTGCCATCACCGGCGCAACCGGCGCGGGTAAAACCACGCTGCTGGATGCCATCTGCCTGGCGCTTTACCACGAAACACCGCGTCTTAATAAGGTCTCTCAGGCACAAAACGACCTGATGACGCGCGATACCGCCGAATGCCTGGCTGAAGTGGAATTTGAGGTCAAAGGCGTTGCTTATCGCGCTTTCTGGAGCCAGAACCGCGCCCGCAACCAGCCAGACGGGAACTTACAGGCACCGCGCGTTGAGCTGGCCCGCTGCGAAGACGGCAAAATTCTGGCCGATAAAGTCACGGATAAGCTGGAACAAACCGCCGCACTCACCGGGCTGGACTATGGTCGCTTTACCCGCTCGATGTTGCTCTCACAGGGGCAGTTTGCCGCCTTCCTGAACGCTAAACCGAGCGATCGCGCAGAGCTGCTGGAAGAACTGACCGGCACGGAAATTTACGGCCACATTTCCGCCATGGTTTTTGAAAAACACAAAGCGGCACGCAACGCGCTGGAGATGTGCGAAGCGCAGGCCGCAGGCGTTGTGCTGCTAAGCGAGGAACAGCAGCAGCACTTGAAGCAAAGTTTGCAGGCACTTACTGACGAAGAAAAAATCCTGCTGGCACAGCAGCAGAGCCAACAGAAAGATTTTCAGTGGCTTACGCGTAACGACGAGCTGATACGTGAGCAGCAACGCGCAGCCGCTTCGCAGCAGCAGGCGCAACAGGCTCTGACGGACGCCGCGCCGCAACTGGCGAAGCTCCAGCTGGCACAGCCCGCCGCCCAGCTACGTCCTCTGTGGGAGTATCAGCAGGAGCAGACCACCCGCCTGGCGCAGACAACAGCGCGAATTGTTGAAGTAAATACTCGCTTACTCGACAGAGCGGCGCAGCGCTCGCGTATTCGCAACGGTGCGCTGCGCAACCGTGAACAGTTGCAGACAGAACACACGGTACTGACGCAGTGGCTAACCGAACACGATCGTTTCCGTCAGTGGGGGCAGGAAATTGCCGGCTGGCGGGCGCATTTTACGCAACTGAGTCGCGATAAAAATCAGCGTGTGGCCCAGTCAGCGCGTATGGCTGAGCTTCGTCAGAAACTGGCTGAGATGCCGGAGAGTACGCTGACGCTGACGGCTGAGGATCTCGCGACGGCAATGGAGCAACAGGCACAATCACGGGCGCTCCGCCAGCGTCTGACTGCGCTTCACGCTCGCTATCAGCCGCTGCAAAAACGGCTGCGCCATAATGCGGAAAGCGTGCAGAAAGCGCAGGCTGAGCAGGGTAAGCTCAATGAAACGCTGATCCTGCGGCGTCAGCAGTTCAAAGAGAAAAATCAGCACTATGCCGACCTGAAAGCGCTCTGTGAGCGTGAGGCGACAATCAAGGATCTTGAGAACTATCGTGCACAGCTCGAAGCGGGTAAACCTTGCCCGCTCTGCGGTTCAAGCGAACATCCGGCAGTTGTGCAGTATCAGGCGCTTGAACTGACCGACAATCAGCGCCGCCGCGACGCGCTGGAGAAAGAGGTTGCCGCGCTAAAAGAGGAAGGATTGCTGGTGCTCGGGCAGGTGAATGCGCTCACCCAACAGATCCAGCGCGAGACAGAGGAAGTACAGGCCCTCTCTCAGGAAGAGCAAGCACTCACTAAAGAGTGGCTGGAGGTCTGCGCCTCCCTGAACATAGCGCTGAATATTCAGGATGATATTGCCCCCTGGATGAGCGAACAGGAGCAGTATGAACGCCATCTGTATCAGCTTAGCCAGCGTCTGACGCTGCAAAACCAGCTCAATGAACAGGAAGATCAGGCGCGCCAGTACCAGCAGCAGCTGACGGCGACGCGTCAGGCGCTGGCAGCCTCGCTAGAGTCGCTGTCGCTTAGCGTGCCCGATGAAGGGGCCGAAAGCGCCTGGCTGAGCGCACGCGAAGCTGAATATACCCGCTGGCAGGAAAAACAGGCCCAGCACGGTACGATTCAGGAACGTATTAACGTCCTGATGCCCATCCTGGAGACGCTGCCGGATTCTGATGACGCAGAAGCCGACGCGGTTATCCCTGAGAACTGGCGCGGCATCCATGACGAATGCGTGTCGCTACAAAGCCAGCTCGCCACCCTACAGCAGCAGGAGACGCTTGAGCGTGAACGGCTTCAGCAGTCGCAGGCTCAGTTCAGCGCCGCGCTGACCGCGAGCTGCTTTGCCAGTCAGGAGGCATTTCTCTCCGCCCTGCTGGATGAAGCGTCGATCCGCCAGCTTGAACAACAAAAGCAGACGCTGGAGAACCAGCTCCAGCAGGCCACGGCGCTCTCCGTACAGGCAAGCCAGCAGCTTCAGGCGCATCTGGCGCAGCGCCCCGAGGGGCTGGAAACCGACGCCGCAACCCTTCAGGCGCAGTTACACCAGCTGGCGCAACTGCTTCGTGAAAACACCACGCATCAGGGGGAGATCCGCCAGCAGCTCAAGCAGGACGGTGATAACCGTCTGCACCAGCAGGCGCTTATGCAGCAGATTGAGGAGGCGGCGCGTCAGGCTGACGACTGGGGCTATCTCAATGCGCTGATAGGCTCCAGCACCGGCGATAAATTCCGTAAATTCGCCCAAGGGCTGACGCTGGATAATCTGGTGTGGCTTGCCAACCAGCAGCTCAACCGTCTGCATGGCCGCTATCTGCTTCAGCGTAAAGCCAGCGACGCGCTGGAGCTAGAGGTGGTTGATACCTGGCAGGCCGATGCGGTACGCGATACCCGTACCCTGTCCGGCGGGGAAAGTTTCCTCGTCAGTCTGGCGCTGGCTTTAGCGCTTTCCGATCTGGTCAGTCACAAAACGCGCATTGACTCGCTTTTCCTGGATGAAGGGTTCGGCACGCTCGACAGCGAAACGCTGGACACCGCGCTGGATGCGCTCGACGCGCTGAACGCCACCGGGAAAACCATCGGCGTGATCAGCCACGTAGAGGCAATGAAAGAACGTATTCCGGTGCAGATCAAGGTGAAGAAGATAAACGGGCTAGGGTATAGCAGGCTGGACAGGGAGTTTGCGGTGCAGTAAATGGGGGATGTTGCCCTCACCCTGGCCCTCTCTCTGTGGGAGAGGGTACAAACATCAAAAACGGCAACGCAAGTTGCCGTTTTGCGTTTATTCCGGCCAGAGCCACGCCGCGCCGCGCACACCGCTGGAATCTCCATGGACGGCTTTGCGGATCGGCGTTTCGCATTCGCCCCCAAATACCCACTGTTTCACCAGCGTTGGCACCGTCGCGTACAGCCGGTCAACGTTGCTCATGCCGCCGCCCAGCACAATCACGTCCGGATCGAGGATATTGATCACATGCGCCAGTGATTTAGCCAACCGCATTTCGTAGCGGCTGAGCGCCAGTTCAGCCACCGGATCCTGCTCCTCAACCAGACGCATAATCTCGTTACCTTTCAGCGGCTGACCGCTCAGACGATGATAATCGGTGGCAAACCCCGTGCCGGAAATAAAGGTCTCAATACAGCCCTGCTTGCCACAGTAGCACGGTACTTCGGCGCGGTATTTGAGTTCATCTTCATCCATCCACGGCAACGGATTGTGCCCCCACTCGCCCGCGGTGCCGTTGCCGCCAATATGCGAGCGCCCACCGAACGCCACGCCCGCCCCGCAGCCGGTGCCGATAATGACCGCAAATACGGTCTGCGCGCCAGCCGCTGCACCATCCACGGCCTCAGACACCGCAAGGCAGTTAGCGTCATTCGCCAGACGCACCTCCCGGTTCAGGCGTTCGCTTAAGTCTTTATCAAACGGCTGACCGTTGAGCCAGGTGGAGTTGGCGTTTTTCACCACGCCGGTATACGGCGAAATGGAGCCGGGGATCCCCATCCCGACCGTGCCCGTCTCGCCCGTTGCCTGCTCTGCCATATCGACCAGGCGGGCAATCGTCTCTATGGTCTGGTGATAATCATCGCGCGGCGTAGGCAGACGGTGGCGAAACAGTTGCTCCCCCTGCTCGCTCAACGCAATAACTTCTGTTTTGGTGCCGCCCAAATCAATCCCAATACGCACAAGACACTCCTCATTATTTTGATTATCAACAGAGTAGAAGCCCACTTCCCGATTAGCAATGCAAGCGATGCGACAATTCGTTATCATGCCCGCTGATTTAACGACAAGGCCGTGGAAATTATCATGCTGTGGTTCAAAAATTTGATGGTTTACCGTCTCAGCCGCGACGTTTCGCTGCGTGCAGAAGAGATGGAAAAACAGTTAGCCGCTTACTCCTTTACCCCTTGCGGTAGCCAGGATATGGCAAAAACCGGCTGGGTTCCGCCAATGGGTTCTCAAAGCGATGCGCTGACCCACGCCAGCAGCACGGGGCAAATCATCGTTTGCGCCCGCAAAGAAGAGAAGATCCTGCCGACGCCTGTGGTGAAGCAGGCGCTCGAAGCGAAGATCTTCAAGCTGGAAGCTGAACAGGGCCGTAAGCTTAAAAAAACCGAAAAAGATTCACTGAAGGATGAAGTGCTGCACTCGCTGCTGCCGCGCGCCTTTAGCCGCTTTAGCCAGACCATGATGTGGATCGACACCGTGAACGGGCTGATCATGGTCGACTGCGCCAGCGCCAAAAAAGCGGAAGATACGCTGGCGCTGCTGCGTAAGAGCCTTGGCTCATTACCGGTGGTACCGCTGGCACTGGAGACGCCGATTGAGCTGACCCTGACTGAGTGGGTGCGCAGCGGGACTGCCGCGCAGGGCTTCCAGATCCTTGATGAAGCAGAGCTGAAAGCGCTGCTGGAAGATGGCGGCGTGATCCGCGCGAAGAAACAGGATCTGGTGAGCGACGAAATCGCCGTGCACATTGAAGCGGGCAAAGTGGTGACCAAACTGGCACTCGACTGGCAGCAGCGCATTCAGTTTGTGATGTGTGATGACGGCTCCGTGAAGCGCCTTAAATTCTGCGATGAACTGCGCGATCAGAACGAAGATATCGACCGCGAAGATTATGCTCAGCGCTTTGACGCAGACTTTATCCTGATGACCGGCGAGCTGGCGGCGCTGATCCAGAACCTGGTGGAAGGTCTCGGCGGCGAAGCGCAGCGTTGACAGGCAAAACGTAGGCCGGGTAAGCGAATGCGCCACCCGGCATGCTTTTATTTCAGATAGCGGCACAGATAAGAGGTTGGCTCTGCAACCTGCAAATGGAACTCGCTGTGGCCCGGCACGTTGAACACCTGCCCGGCACTATAGACTTTCCACTCCGTTTCACCCGGCAGCAGGACGTTCAGCGCACCACTGACCACCGTCATCTCTTCCGCTTCTGCGGTGCCAAAGGTGTATTCCCCTTCCGCCATGACGCCGACACTGGCGCGGCCAGTGCTGCTGCTGGTAAAACCAATGGATTTCACTTTACCGGAAAAGTATTCGTTACTTTGAAGCATGAACTGGCCCTTATATTTATAGAGAAAAATCCACTATAGGGGCCATGCTCATGACCTGTCACGCAAAATCATTACACCAGCAATTCTGACGCCAGACGCGCCATCAGGACGTTAGAGAGCAGCACCGGAACATCCAGCGCCTTTTGCAGTAAATCACGATGCCGTTGATGGAAGCCCAGGCAATCCAGCATCAGGACATCCGCCCCTCTGTCGATCAACTCCTGCCCGGCCGCAATCAGCTTCGCTTCGCTGTCCCAGAACGGGTTTGCCAGCGCGTACAACGGGGTGTGCTCCAGCGCGGCCCACTTCACCGTCTGGTTATCCAGCAGTTCTTCTACGGGAACGATAACGCCCACCTGATGACCATCAACAATTGACGCCACCAGCGGGGGGATAATCCGCATCGGTTCGAGCAGAATGGCATTACGCGCGCTGAGTCCTTTAACGGGTGCTGTGCTCATCAGCAAAATGACGTCATAGTCCTGATTGTCGAGCACTTCGATCACACCCTGTAGCGCGCGCTCAATTTTCTGGCGTGACACGTGCGCCAGTTTACCGTCACTGAGTAACGTTGCCAGGGGATCTTCCCCCTCCCCGACTGCGTAGTCTTCCATGACCTCTTCCCGACTCAGCTTCCCTAACAGACTGAGATGCGTAATTTGTTGTTCAGAGACATGCTCGGTTAAGAGCGGTAATACTTCGCTTACAGGGACCACACCAATCGTGAGGATCGCCAACGTCGCCTTCATTTTGATCGCCTTCCGTTACTACCACTACTGCCACACAGGTACAGGCTCACTACGCTGCACTGTTCATTTATTCAACAAAACAGCACCAAGCGTAGCAGGGGATCTCTACACCGTAATGTAAAGATCGACTGGCCTTTCCAAATCTACCTGTAATAACTAAATATTAACTGCTGCTTAACATCAGCGATAAGTTAAAAGTGTGATTCAGGCACGGTTGTAACGAATTCGGATTATTGTCAGGACTTCTCGGGATCCTCATAGCGCCGTTTCGCATCCAGCGCTTCCTGTTCGGTTTCATGTTCGCTGATCAGCGAATCAGGTTTAGGGTGATCGGCACGCAGCTGGTACCAGGTTACGGTCCGATCGCTATTACCTTTTTCAACGGTAACGATGCGGGCTTCACGTGGATAGGGAGGTCTGGTTGGCATAGCTCATCCTTTTTTTATGTCTGAGCTATGAGTATAGACGGCTGTCAGCTGGCGCAAGCCAAACGCAGGGCGGTAATAATCTGAATCGCAACTTTCTCGGGTGACGCTGACGCATCCACAACGTGGTGTGCCGCCTCGCGGTACAGTGCATCGCGTTCGGCGAGGACCTCGCTGACCTCTTCACTCAGCGGTTTCGCGGTCAGCGCCGGGCGCTGCCCTTCTTCCGGAAACGCCTCCAGCCGCCCCACCAGCGTAGAAACCGGGGCACAGAGGTAGATTACGACACCCTTTTCGCGCATAAACTGGCGGTTATACGGCGCCAGAATAATGCCTCCACCGGTCGCAATCACGGTTGACGGCGCGGTCACCGCTTCCAGCGTGGCCGTTTCGCGCGCACGAAAGCTCTCCCACCCCTCATTCTCCACGATATCGGCGATGGTCTTACCGGCATTCTCCTGGAGCCAGTGGTCAGTATCGATAAACTGACTCTGGCACAGACGCGCCAGCTCCAGACCAACGGTGGTTTTCCCACAGCCGCGAGGGCCAACTAAAAAGATGGGTGGGTTCATAACCAGGTGTTCCCCTTGCTGCCGGATAACTGAAGGCTGTAAAGAAATGATTGCAGAAGATGTTGCGCTAACTTTACTGCAAAGCGGTACGGAATGACAAGCCTGTGGAAGCCACACTGTACCACAAAACAGCCCGGAGGTGGGCTACGCCGGGCGGCGCTTCACTTCCAGCAGCCATTTATCCAGCTCGGCGGCAAACTGCTGGCGATCGCGCTGCGACAGGCTGTCCGGCCCACCGGTTTGCACGCCGCTGGAACGCAGGGTATCCATAAAATCACGCATGGTGAGCTTCTCCCGGATCGTTGCCGGAGAGTAGCGCTCGCCGCGCGGGTTAAGCGCCGCGGCCCCCTTCGCCAGCACGTCGGCAGCCAGCGGGATATCCGCCGTGATCACCAGATCTCCTGCGTCACACAGGCGTACTATCTCGTTATCTGCCACGTCGAACCCGGCCGGCACGCGCAGAGAACGAATGAACCTGGAGGGCGGCACGCGGATATTCTGGTTCGCCACCAGCGTCATCGGCATCTGCACCCGCTCGGCGGCGCGGAATAAAATCTCTTTAATCACATTCGGACACGCGTCCGCATCAACCCAAATCGCCATAGTGTCTCCCCATTATGATTCTGGCGACTATTGTCGCCTGCATTTCGTTGTTAAGCTATCAATGAGAGATAACAACGCATAATAACGGAGAGACGTGATGGATAAGAAAATCGGGTTTATCGGCTGCGGAAACATGGGTAAAGCTATCCTTGGTGGACTGATAGCCAGCGGCCAGGTGCTGCCGGGGCAGATTTGGGTCTATACCCCATCCCCCGATAAAGTCGCGGCGCTGCGTGATGAGTATGGTATCAACGCCGCCGAAAGCGCGCAGGAAGTGGCTCAGGTGGCGGACATTGTCTTTGGCGCCGTTAAGCCGAATATCATGATTAAAGTCCTGAGCGAGATCACCTCCAGCCTGAACAAAGAGAGCCTGGTGGTGTCGATTGCCGCAGGCGTGACCCTCGATCAGCTCGCCCGCGCGCTGGGGCACGACCGTAAGATTGTTCGCGCCATGCCAAACACCCCGTCGCTGGTGAATGCCGGTATGACCTCCGTTACCCCGAACGCGCTGGTTACTTCTGAAGAGGTGGCGGATGTATTGAACATTTTCCGCTGCTTCGGCGAAGCGGAAGTGATTGCCGAACCGATGATCCACCCGGTTGTCGGCGTGAGCGGTTCTGCCCCAGCGTATGTCTTTATGTTTATCGAAGCCATGGCCGATGCCGCCGTACTTGGCGGTATGCCGCGCGCGCAGGCCTACAAATTTGCGGCGCAGGCGGTGATGGGCTCGGCCAAAATGGTGCTGGAAACGGGTAAACATCCGGGCGAACTGAAAGATATGGTGTGCTCGCCGGGTGGCACAACCATTGAAGCCGTGCGCGTGCTGGAAGAGCGCGGGTTCCGCTCCGCCGTGATCGAGGCGATGGAAAAATGCATGGAAAAATCAGAGAAGCTGAGTAAGTCCTGATGCGTTACGCCGGGCGTCAGGCGGCCACTTCGGTGCGACCCCGTCCGGCATTTTTGGCTTTATAGAGGGCCACGTCCGCGGCCTTTAGCCATTCACTATAGTGCGTGAACTGCGCCCCCCAGGGGGCAACCCCAACGCTGATACACAACCTCGCCATAGGTGCTCCGTGTAGCGGCATGTTGACCAGCCTTTCATGGACGCGCGCCATCGCCGCAATCGCGTTGTCGGCAGGCGTGCCTGACATGATCACCGCGAACTCATCTCCCCCGAAGCGGCCAATATAATCGCCTGCGCGCAGGGTCAGCTGAAGCTGGCGCGTGATGGCGACAATCGCTTCATCCCCCACGTCATGCCCCCAGGTGTCGTTGATCGTCTTGAAGTGATCGATATCGATGAGCAGTATCGTCGCCTGTCGATGGCTGCGACGGCAGGCCTCAAATTCGTTACGCAGCAACGTTTCCCAGTGACGGCGATTGAACACGCCGGTCATTCCGTCGCGGGTACTCATCAGCTCAAGCCGACGCTTATGCTCTGCCAGCCGGATCGCCGTGCGGTGACTGAGCCAGGCAAACAGCATGGGGTAGACCACCAGCACGGGGAGCGTCAGCCACAACGCCAGCGGTTCAGAGGTCAATAGCACAGGAGTACCCGTGGATTGCACGGTGAGCAGGGCAGACAGAGCAAGCAGCGCAAGTCCTGTCAGAAATAAGCGGCATCCCCCCGATCCCATCATGTTCATGCCGATCATCACGATCAGCGCCGCCGTTGGCAACGCATTGAACCCTATTAAGCCCATCCAGACGCCAGCAATGATGGCATCGATTTTCAGATTAACGATTTCACCACTGTGGGGGCAGGTCGAACGAAAAGCCAGCTGCCAGGCCAGATGGGGCCAGACAAAGACCCAGCCCACCAATAGCAACCACCAGACGCCAGAAAGAAGCTGACTCACCAGAACGCTGGCAAGCGGAACAAACAGCGCCGCCAGACCAACGATGCGTGCCAGCCGTATTCGCCGGGCAAATCGCAGACCGGAACGGTATGAGTCATCCTGAGAAAGCTGCTGATACCACGCTTCCCGAATGTTCTCGTGATTGTCATAAAACTCATCATTCATCATTTTTGGGAATATTCTGAAACATTTTCCCAAATTATAGAGAGGGGGATAGCGGGGAAAGTATGAAATTTTGGGTGAGCCACAGCCGTGACTCACCCGTTAGCACTACGCCTGTTTTTTCAGGCACGCGCTCATAAACTTGCTGCGATCGTCGCCTTTCAGCATCTGCTGTGTCGCCTGGGCATTGCACTCGCGCATTTTTTGCTGCTGCGGGGTCAGGCTTTTTTCACCCGGTTTGGTCGTACCATTTTTAAGGCAGTCGCTCATATACGTTTTACGGGCATCCCCTTTCAGACTTTGCGAGGTCGCCTGTTGGTTACAGGTCGTCATGCGCTGCTGCTGGGGCGTTAACGTTTTCTCTTCCGCATGTGCTGAGGCGATCAGACACAGGCCAGAGAGCAGGGTAACCAGTATTGTTGTTTTCATTGCACCATCCTTTATGTGAAGTTCCACGTTAAGTCTGGTTCGTTACGGGAAAAAAACCACCCTGCGGCCATGATTTTCACCGTGATTCAGGGTTATTTCAGTCCCGTCGCAGCGCGATTATTATTAACCGGTTTCGCAGGAACGGAGGAGGTAATTACGAGCGAGTTTAATGCGGTGAAAAGTGTGCTCTGCTTCATTTTAATTTCCCCATGGTAACGGGGTAAAAATAAAAACAGAGCGACGCCAGGCATCCTGCATGACAATTCTGTGACACGTCATTTCACCTCTGGCCGGTTAACTGCGAGGATGCCTTAAAAGCTTCTTTACGTATTGCTGAAGCAGCTCCGCGTCCTCTGCGGGCACCTGTGAATCAGGGCGAGCTTTTTCCAGCGCGCCTTCAACGTTGTCGATCAACGCCTCCTGCTCTGGTTTTGCCATCTGTCGCAGCAGCGCCGTCACAACGATCTCCAGCGCCTCGACCTGGGCAACCAGCTCTTTCGACTCTTCTTCCTTTTGGGCAAGCTTAACCAACAACTCAGCAATGAGATTTTTCATGGTGCTATGTCCTTATGTGATTTCCCCTGAAATTAACACCCTCACTGAATAATGAAAAGCATGGATTGGTTTTATCTTATGCAAAAGTGACATTGCTGCCAAAAAAGATATTTCGGAGCGCAAGCGAAACGTTTTTCTAAAAGACAGAAGCCGCATTTCGTTATATAAAAATGCGGCCATCATAAGAATTAATAATATATTATCGTGTTTGTCGGCCTGACTTTGCCTCAGCGATTCGCCGGCGACGGCGCAAGGCAAAGGCCAGTTGAATAATATTAAGAAGCACCACCACCGCCGTCGCGGCAAATACCCAGCGGAAACCCGCCATCGCCGAGACCGAGGCGCCAAGAAGCGGGCCCGCTACGTTGCCTAAATACATGAACGACTGGTTGTAGCCAAAAATGCGGCCGGTTACCTGGTCACTGGAATATTTCACCAGCAGCGTCTGTACAGCGGGCAGCATAGCACCATCCGCGAAGCCAAGCAGGAAGCGCAACACCCCGAGCTGAAGCGGTGTCGTGACGAACGACATGGCAAAGAAAAGGATCACCGCAATGATGAGCGTTGCCATCAGAATGCGTGCCGTACCGATCCTGTCGCCCAGTTTCCCCAGACGCGGAGCGGACATCAGCGCCGACACGCCCGGCACGGCGGCAATCATCCCGCTCAGAAAAGCAATGTTGCTGCTGTCCGGTGCCATCGACTTGATAAACAGCGCCAGAATCGGTCCCACCGAGCCGTTACAGAGCTGGATCACCATCGTTGTCACAAAAAGGCTAATCATCAGGCCAGGATAAGGTAGCGAGGCGAAAACCGCCTTTCCGCTCAGGCGTTCTGATTTGCTGACGACAGGCCGACCGCCCTCTTTAATCAGAAAAAGGGTGACCAGAAAGCTGACCGTTAGCAGGATGGCGGTAATGATAAAGACCGCGCGCAGCCCAACATGGTCAGCCAGGAAGCCGCCGAGCAGGGGGCCGCCAATTACACCGCTAATCTGGGCCGTGGAAAGCGTGCTGAGTGCCCAGCCGCTCCGCTCGCGCGGTACCTGTGAGGCCACCAGCGCCATGGCATTCGGAATGTACCCGGAGGTCAGCCCCATTATCGCCCGCAGAATAAACAGCTGCCAGACGTTGGTGGCGAAGGCCTGGAGCAAAATGGCTATCGCCATCCCCAGCGAGGCGCGGAGCAGCATCAACTTGCGCCCCTTGCGATCCGCAAGGCTGCCCCACATCGGTGACACAATGGCGGACACCAGAAACGTCACGCTGAACGTCAGGCCGGACCACATAGAGAGCGCTTCATGGGAAGTGACCCCCAGCTGCGACACGTAAAGCGGCAGGAAGGGCAATATCTGGCTGATAGCCAGTCCGGTGAAGAAGCAGCCGAACCAGACTGAAATGAGGTTAACTTTCCAGGATTCCATAACAGAAATAGTCTTCATTTTTAGGCGAATTCGCCGACAGATTAGCAAGTTACGCGCAATGACATAGCGCCAGAGATGCGGCCTTGCAGACTTTGGTGTTTTATCTTCCCAGTCATCATATTTGTGAGATAAGTCACAATCTATCCAATTTTCGGCGGAAGATTATGCTTCATCGACATAAGCCATAGCCGCGCATTCCCAGATGGAAATGGTTGGCATGGGCGGCATTGTAGTCCGGCCCCAGACCGTTACCGTAATAGCCGCAGCTTGCCGACAGCAGCGCCTGTAGCCAGGGCTGCGTCTTTTCCGCTTTCCAGCCGTTGAGGACGGTAACACGCTGTCCGTTTGCCAGCCTGAAAGCGCTGATATCCAGCGCATCCGCCGTGGCATGTTCGCTGCGCCGCGCATCCGGGCGGCTGTAGATATTGCGGCAGGCGAAGCTGCCCAGATGTTCAATACGCGTAAGCTCGCTGCCGGTCCAGGTTTTGGTGAGCGGCCGGGCCTGCTGGCTGACAAACAGCGCCGAGCTTAACGCCAGCGGGCAACTGGCAATAAAGCTGCCGTTCAGGCTGACCGGGCCAAAATCGCGCACGCGCACCACGTTACTCAGCGGACACTCACCGGCGCTGTCAGCGACCGCCTGGGTACGGATAAGCTGGCGTTGATTCGCCTGCGCTAACAGGTTTTCGCACGCCTGCGGCGTTAAGCGCCGGAGTTTAAACTGGGTTATTTTTCCAGGCGGATCGTCAAGCGTAAGCGGCACGAAAGGGTTGTAATGCGGCGGCAACCAGCGGTAGCCCACCGTGGCGATCCCGGCAATAACAATAAGAATAAGCAGACCTTTTCCTTTCACGCGCCCCCCTTCAACATCCCTCAAAACATTATGGCAGAAGGCCGCGAAACCCGCCGGGCATCGTGGTATGTTATTGGCTTTTCGTCAGACTGGAAGAGAGTGAGATGGCAAAGCAGCGCGTAGGTATTGTCTTTGGGGGAAAATCATCAGAGCACGAGGTGTCATTGCAATCGGCTAAAAATATCGTTGATGCGATTGATAAAAGCCGTTTTGACGTGCTGCTGCTGGGCATTGATAAACAGGGCCAATGGCATGTTAACGATGCCAGCCAGTATCTGTTAAACGCTGATGATCCGGCGCGCATCGCCCTTAATCCTTCTGATATCAGCGTCGCAACGGTTCCAGGCGTGGCACAGGGACAGCTTATCGATGCCGGGAACGCGCAGGTGCTGGCACAGATTGACGTGGTGTTCCCTATCGTTCACGGCACGCTGGGCGAAGACGGCTCCCTGCAAGGCATGTTGCGGATGGCGAACCTGCCGTTTGTCGGCTCCGATGTGCTGGGTTCTGCCGCCTGCATGGATAAAGACGTCACTAAACGTCTGCTGCGCGACGCCGGTCTGAATATTGCACCGTTCGTCACGCTCACTCGCGCCAACCGCGATAAACACAGCTTCGCGCAGATCCAGGCGCAACTCGGCCTGCCGCTGTTCGTGAAACCGGCGAATCAGGGCTCGTCCGTCGGCGTCAGCAAAGTCACCAGCGAAGCACAGTTTAACGATGCCGTTCGTCTGGCCTTTGAGTTTGACCACAAGGTGGTGGTTGAGCAGGGAATTAACGGGCGCGAAATTGAGTGCGCCGTACTGGGTAACGACTTCCCGCAGGCGAGTACCTGTGGTGAAGTGGTGCTGAATAGCGGCTTCTACTCCTACGACACCAAATATATTGACGACAAAGGTGCCCAGGTTGTGGTTCCCGCCGCGCTCGATCCTGACGTTAACGACAAGATCCGGGCGATCGCCGTTGAAGCCTATCAGGCGCTGGGATGCAGTGGGATGGCGCGCGTCGATGTGTTTCTGACGGCGGATAACGAGGTGGTGATTAACGAAATCAACACCCTGCCGGGCTTTACCAATATCAGCATGTACCCGAAATTGTGGCAGGCCAGCGGAATAAGCTATCCGGAACTGATCACCCGCCTGATTGAACTGGCGCTGGAGCGTCACGCCGCTGACAGCGCCCTGAAAAGCTCTGTTAACTGACGGTTAGTCGGCTTTCTCTGCCGTCGTCTCATCGGGACGACGGCGGATAATGAATCCCGCCAGCCAGAAACTGATT
Organism: Enterobacter hormaechei subsp. hoffmannii; assembly: GCF_001729745.1. Taxonomy (GTDB): domain Bacteria; phylum Pseudomonadota; class Gammaproteobacteria; order Enterobacterales; family Enterobacteriaceae; genus Enterobacter; species Enterobacter intestinihominis. The sequence continues at coordinate 959,804 of NZ_CP017186.1, read as the reverse complement.
ACCCAGGTCACCAGCCCAACCGCATAGGTTTGCCAGCCCTTCGCTTCAAATCCCAGCAGCCCGACAACACCGTTGAGTATAAAGATCAGCCCGATCGCAAAGGCGTAGTAATGCCAGTCACGGCGTAGTTTGGAAGTGAGCTTCATGACAACTCCGGCAGAAAAAAAAACTATCCTCTCACAGTTTGATAAAGCCGTCTGTGGCGGATACGTAAATTCTGAAAAGCAGCGCAGTTTCACTTATGTTATCAATTTGTGACGTGATGCAGAAATCGACAATCCAGGAGAAATCCTGAGCCGAATTTCCCACGATTCTGATATTGACAAATGCTATGACCTGTCACACTCACCCTGTACGACGCGTATTAAAACAGAGTGATATTTTCGGGAGGTCTTATGGCAGACTTTACATTGTCGAAACCGATTTTTGGCGGAAAACAACCAAAAACCTCCACGGCGGGGAATATTGCCTATGCCCTGTTTGTTCTGTTTTGTTTCTGGGCAGGAACCCAACTGCTGAACATGCTGGTGCATGCCCCTGGCGTGTATGAGCATCTGATGCAGGTGCAGGATACCGGCCGCCCGCGCGTTGAAATCGGTTTAGGCGTGAGCACCGTATTCGGGCTCATTCCCTTCCTCGCGGGCAGCATGGTTCTGGGCGTGATTGCGCTCGTGCTGCGCTGGCGCAACCGCCACTGATTACAGTCCCATACAGCGAGCCCGACGATCGTCCACGCGTTTTGCGAACCATGCGGTCGTCAGGTTACGCGTGATCTTCGGGCTTTCAAGCTGAATGCCTGGCAGAATGGCTCTGGGTAGTGCCTTTCCACTTTTCTTCTCTGCAAGCGCGAAAACCTGCTTATACAGATCCGTTTTCTCAAACGCCAGGCTGTCACCCTTCTCCAGCTGTCGGCGAATGTCACTGTTGCTCATCTCCAGCTTCGTCGAAAGTTTTCGCACTGCCCGTTCGGTGGACCCTGCCTCGCTGCTGCCGTAAGCAATGAGATCGCCATCCAAAGCGAGCTTCACACCGCTGGCACGGCTTACCGCATTCTGGAAGGCTGCATTTCGGCTGGCATACCAGCCCGCGTTAAAGTCGGCAAAACGATACAGCGGTTTATCGTAGCTGGCCGGATAATTCAGCAGGTGATACGTCCCAAACCACAGCCCACCGCGCAGGGAGAAGACTTCCTGACGCACCGTACCGTCGATATCCCACGGATAGCCGTCGGTATGCTTTTCCGCAAATGCGATGCTTACCTGCATCGGACCGCCGGTATGTACCGGATTCAGCGAGCCAAACAGCTTCTGCCCCATCGGCACCATATTGATGAAATCATCGAAAATGGCGCTGAGCTGCCTCTCGGTTTTCACCGTATCCAGCCGTTCGCTGTAGCTTTTCCCGTTTGGCGAGGTGATTTTAAGGGCGGTATGTACCAGGAAAACCGGGATATGCATCGATTCGGCCCGGCGGTCGATCTCCTTCCAGGCGATTTTGTTCAGGCCAGGCACAACAGGATCTGACTGATACATCGATTCCTGCTGCGCCACCGCCAGTACAGAGCAGATGTTCTCCTCGGTAGGCGCGATCTTCTGACTTTTGAAGGTCGTTGCCAGCGCATCAGCCCACTCACTGCGATCCTTCACGCTGGCGGGCATTTTTTGCCGCACCACGCTCGCCACATCAACGGGCTTCTCCCCTTCTTTGAGCGGGGCGGCCCCTTTCTCGGCACAGCCCGCCAGCACGACGGCGGCGAGTAACGTCAGCGGTAATGCACGTGGTACGGCAAATGGCATAGCAATTCCTTTTTAACCTAATGTATGGGTGACTTCCTGCAAATCCTTATCGTCCAGCTCACGCTCGAAACTGCGTAAACGTTTGTAGATGGACATCAGCTCCACCAGCGTAGTCCAGGAGCTAATCAGGTACTGGAACGAACCGCGAACCTGACCAAAAACGTTGGTGATCTGGGTCATCAGACCGAGTGTAATCGTACCCGCAACGATGGACGGGAACAGCAGGAACAACCCGAAAACGTTATCAACCTGAAGATAAAGGATGCGCGCGATATTGAAATACATGTAATGGAAATAGAGGCGGAAGTAATTACGACGTACGGCGCCAAACAGCTCACGCACGGTAGGCGGTGACGCACGGTTGGGATCGTCTTCACCATACACCAGCTCTTTACGGTAGGCCGCTTCCACGCGCTGGTTTTTAAATTCCAGCCCCGGCAGCTTGATCCCCACCACTGCCAGCAGTCCCGTTCCCATCAGCGACCAGACAATCGCGGCAATGACCAGGCCGTACGGCAGATGGCCGACAATCGGCAGTTCCGGAACGTGGGATGAGAGTGTCACCAGCACCGGCAGGAAGGCGATCAGCGTCATGATGGCATTAATAAAGCTCACGCCCATATCTTCCAGTGTAGAGGCAAAACGCATGGTGTCTTCCTGCACACGCTGTGCGGCACCTTCGATATGACGCAGGTGCTGCCAGTGCGCCATATAGTGTTCGTTCATCGCGGTACGCCAGCGGAACACATAGTGACTGACGAAAAAGTTATTCATCACGCCGATCACCACGGCGATGAGGGCGATGCCGAGGAAGATCCCCACCTCATGGTAGAACTGGTTAATGGTCACTTTATGCGGCGAACTCAGCGCCGTCTGGATCAGATCGTAAAACGGCGCATACCAGGCGTTGACTGCCACGCCCACTTCCACCAGGAACCAGGTGACAAAGATGATTAACGACGTGCCGAGAATCGACCAGTATTGCCAGCGGTGAGGCGAATAGATAAACCAGAACATGGCAAAAAGCCCCACGCAGAGCATGTAATAGGCGTAGAAAAGCAGATAGCTCATGGACCAGAAGCGCGCAGCGCTAATGGGAATGTCGCCCGTTGCCCCCGTAAGACGGGTCAGCCACGCGCCGCCACCGGCCTGCCAGAAAATGACAGCCAGCAGTGCCCAAATAAATGCCGACAGGAAAAAGGGCCCCGGCTTTGGGAAAAAAGACTTAAACATTGTGCTTCCTTCTTGTTGTTATGGCTGTTGCTGTGTTTAACATATCGCCACACGAAACCTTGCCTGGGCCAGCCTCCCGGCTCAGGCAAAAAAGTCAGACCTGCGGGTGAATTATTAGTTCGCTTTCCAGTTTTCAAGAATTGTTTCGGTGCGTTTCACCGAAGGCGGGTTGGCAGGGGCGATGAAGTTACGCCAGACATCGTTATAGTGCGCGATCAGAACCTGGGCATCGGCCGCTGGACGATTGGCCGTGGTGTGGGCATCCTCCGCAACCGTGATGTGGTAGCCCCGGCTGACACCGTTTTTAAAGGTGGCATCGACACAATAATCCGTCGCGCAGCCGCAGATAATAAATTCATCGATCTCCTGTTCGCGCAACAGTGCCTCGAGCGAAGTGTTATAGAAGGCATCGCAAGCGGTCTTCGTGACGTAAAACGCCCCTGCCGGCTGGTTGAGATCGGGCAGCAATGCAAACCCTTCGCTCCCCTCCTCTAGCCCGCCAGCTTCAGTATGCTGTATGAAAATAACGGCCTCAGCAGCCTGGGTAAGCTGATTGATCAGTGAGACACATTTCTCACTCTGATGGCGCGGCGTCTTAAACACCCCATTCTGCATATCAACCACCAAAACCACACGCTTTTCAGACATACCGTTCTCCGCAATAATGAATGTAACTGGTGACTATCATAAGCCCGATGTCACAAAATGGGAGTCTGGCCGTAAGTAAATTGTGCAAATTTACCCACGGTTACGTTTTTCTCGCTATCGTTATGCAAATCGGACGATTGCCCGACGCCGATTAGTAGTATAACTACCCGTAACTCTCCTTATTCACTGGATGGATGCTTTTCGTTGAAACGTTGTCTGCTCTCTTTCGCCGCGCTGTGTGCGGTGAGCCTGTCCACCGCCCAGGCAGCACAGCCTCTGACGGCACCGGTTCTGGCCTCTGACATTGCCGATCGCTATGCGAACCTTATTTATTACGGCAGTGGTGCGACGGGAATGGCGCTGGTCGTGATCGACGGTAACCAGCGGGTGTTTCGCAGCTTCGGTGAAACACGACCGGGAAATAACGTTCGCCCGCAGCTGGATTCCGTTATCCGTGTCGCGTCGATAACCAAGCTGATGACCAGCGAAATGCTGGTGAAATTGCTCGATCAGGGCGTGGTAAAACTCGACGATCCGCTCAGCAAATATGCGCCACCCGGCGCTCGCGTTCCGACATATCAGGGAACGCCGATCAGGCTGGTGAACCTGGCGACCCATACCAGCGCCCTGCCGCGAGAACAGCCCGGTGGCGCTGCGCATCGCCCTGTCTTTGTCTGGCCAACTCGCGAACAACGCTGGAACTACCTGAGCACCGCAACGCTGAAATCGGCCCCGGGTTCTCAGGCTGGCTATTCTAACCTGGCGTTTGATCTGCTGGCCGACGCGTTAGCAACGGCATCAGGTAAGCCTTACCCTCAACTTTTTGAAGAGCAAATCACGCGTCCGCTCGGGATGAAAGATACTACTTACACCCCCTCCCCGGACCAGTGCAAGCGTCTGATGGTGGCGGAAAAAGGGGCCAGCCCGTGTAATAACACGCTGGCAGCCATTGGCAGCGGTGGGGTTTACTCTACGCCTGGCGACATGATGCGCTGGATGCAACAGTTCCTCTCATCGGATTTTTACGCGCGCAGTAATCAGGCCGACCGAATGCAGACGCTCATCTACCAGCGTGCTCAGTTACGTCGCGTCATCGGTATGGATGTTCCCGGTAAAGCCGATGCCCTCGGCATGGGCTGGGTATATATGGCGCCAAAAGATGGTCGCCCGGGTATTATTCAAAAAACCGGTGGGGGTGGCGGATTCATCACCTACATGGCGATGATTCCGCAATCAAACGTGGGCGCTTTTGTGGTGGTCACCCGGTCACCGAACACCCGCTTCGTGAATATGAGTGATGGCGTAAATAACCTTGTAGCCGAGCTGAGCGCCAATAAAGCGCAGGTACTTACGGCCGCTAACTGAGCTTAATAGTCCGTGGGCAAACGGTTGATACTGATCAGTTTGCCCCGGCTCATATTGATGTAGTTCCCCTGACGCAGCGCCGCCAGAACCTCCGCAACCACCGAACGTGATATACGCGTGCTACGCTGAATATGATTCATCACACCAATTTTTGAGCGTAGCGTGTCATCCCACTCGGCCATATTGATTAGCATCGCCCGAATTTGGCTATACGAATTATTTCCGACCAGCTGGATATCACGTTTTCCCAGTAAATGATTTAGCCATGAAAGCCAGCAGAATGCTTCTTGCCAGAGTTGCGCTTCTTGAATAATTTCGCATGCAGTAGAGGCTGGCAAATAAAATCCGGTACAAGGTGTTTGTGCCATCAGAGAATATTCAAGATAGCTGTCATTAATCCATGCACTTAATCCATGAATATAGGGTGCCCGTGCAATACCCACGAGTAATTCATCTGATTTACGGTGAACGACTGTCAGGCCGGATTGTATTACAAATGTCAATGGTTCATCATCATTATTGCCGGTAGTTATAAATTGTTGTGGTTCCGTTTTAAATGGGGTACCGGCGACTTCCAGACACTTTATGAGCCGGCTTAATTCAGAAAGTGGTTTCGCATTAACGTTCATGCATACCTCAAGTCATCTGTATATGTCGGTTCTTTATTATTTTTAAAGCACATAAAAAAGCGGGGGCAAAATCCCCCGCGTTTTTTTCTTACCAGGTATATTTCACACCCAGGTTTGCTCCCCAGTTCTGGTCAACGTCGCCGCCGCCCAGATAAGTCGCATCAGTGTAAGCACTGAAGTTTTTCGTGAAGCTGAACTGAGTACCCAGTCCCACGCGAACCGCAGAGCCTTCCACGCCGTTGTCAATGCTGTCATTGTTGATATCAGCATTGTTGTCGGCATCGTCATACACGTAAGCCAGCTTGAAGTAAGGGGTTAATGCCTGCTCGCCACCGTAGTTGAAGGTATAACCTGCATCCACGCCGAGCTCATAACGCATACTGTCGTAAGACTGGCCATCGATACGCATGTCGTTGCTTAACTGATAGTCATCACCGGACTGGAACAGGCCAGAGATCGCCGCGTAAGGCGTGACGTAGCCAGACAGGTTTGGTTTCCAGTCATAGCCCAGTTTCATCCCGAAACCAACGGCGTCAGTCGTGGTATTACCGTCAACATACTGACCGTTGCTCATGGTAGCAGAGAGGTCGTTGTTGAAGCGGGTGTAGCTCATGGAGCTGTCGAGGAAGATGTCGTTCATGAACTTCGCCGACGCGTAGATCATCGCAGTCTGGCTGTCCTGATCGACCTGACCAGTACGATCGCTGATATCACCCTTCGCGAAACCAGCCGCACCACCGACAATCCACTTCGCGTTATTACCGTCGATCTGAGTATCCAGACCCACCATAATGCCGCTTACGTCCTGATCGTAGCTAACGGTGCCATTATCCGCGTCAAAGTTGCCGCCAAAATAGCTCACCCATGCGCCGCCGTTATCTGCCAGGCCATGACGGCTGTTGGTCAGACGGGTACCCACGGTATCCTGTTGCAGATTCCAGATGTTGGTATTGGCAGAAGGAATGCTCAGCGCCATGTTGGCGTAGTCAGTCAGCTCTTCCTGCTGGAGAACAACGGTGTCACCCTTCTGCTGCGCCTGATAGGTGTATGCACCTAAATCAGCTTTGTTTGCCTCAGTAAAGCTGGCAGCGGTATCCGCGTTATTGTCATAGACGCGAATGATCTCTTTGTTTTTGTAGTCAGCTACGGAGCCTGCACCGGTCGCATCGTCGATGCGCACTTTATAGTTACCGGCAACGTCACCGTTCACCGCCAGATGGCCGTCAGAGTTCAGCGCGACAACACCATAGTCGTAGTCCGCTTTATGGCTATCGTTGGTGATATAGCGTGCGTTGTTCAGGTCGCTGTTCAGCACATAATCGCGGCTGGCAACGTTGAGCACACCGCCATCAGTCAGCACCATATTGTGCGTATCAACCTGACCCAGACCCAGCGCCAGCTCTGCACCGTTGTCTACAGTAATGGTGTTGGCATACAGTTCTGCCGTCTCTTCAGTCAGTGCCGCACGGCTGTAGCTATCCAGATACAGACTGTCGGTTGCCACGGCACCGCTGTCGCCAATATTCAAGGTTGAAGCATTGGTCAGGGTGATGGAATCTGCCAGCAGGCCGGAGTTTTCAACATTGACCTGAGACTGGTTGTTCACCGTCAGTGCATCGATGTTGGAGATCTTGCGGGTATCCCACTCGGAACCGTTATCCAGCGCCACGTTGAACAGGCCGCTCTGATACACCTCTTCACCGGCAACGTGACCGTTGCTGTCAAAGGTAGAATCAGGCCAGATGCTATTCGGGGACAATGCGTGCCAGTCTACGTTGCTGTAGCCCTGGCCATACATCTGCGCAGTGCCGATAGCTTCAACGCTGGACTGCGCTGCACCCACCCACTTACTGCCGTTGGTCAGCGTGACATCCAGTTTATCGGTACCATCCCAGCCGTTGGTGGTTGGGTTATAGACGCCATCTTCTGTGGTATCCGTTGCCGGATCGCCATTCTCGTAGAAGTTGTTATCAAAGGTGCTGGAGAAAAGAATGTCACCCGTAACGGTAGAGTGATCGAAGGTAGCGGTGGTCTGCATGGCGTTATCAGACGCACTGGCAGCAACGATCAGCGCCGCATCATCCGCAGCCGTGGCGTTGGTTTCACCGTAGTCGCTTGGCTTCGCCGTTTGACCGTAGAAGCCGCTGGTGCCCAGATCGCTGTATGCGCCAGAGGTCAGCACAGAGTCTTTCACCACCAGCGTATCGGTAAAGATATTGCTGCTGTTAGCAACGCCTTCAACACCGTCGTATGGCGTGTTATCAAGCTCCTGATAACCCTGCGTCAGCGTGATGCCCGCGATGTGGGAATTGTTCTGAATAACGATATCAGACTCAACATCCAGGGTGATGGCGTTACCCAGACCATAGGTGTCCAGATAATGCGTTTCAGTGGTATCGCCATTAACGACATCATACGCATAATGCTCGTAGGTATCGTTGATGGTGGAGTTATCAACAGTCAGGCTAAAACGATCGTACTGGGTATGCGTAGTGCCGTCAGTATCCACGCCTTCTGCACACGTCGTGGTCATACACTCTGACGTGATCATGCCGTTAATGGTGCTGTTAGAAATACTCAACGCGTTCGCACGGCCATTGACACCATCATCCAGATAGTATGTCGAAATAACTCCGTTTACGGTTGATTTATTGATGACTGGATAAATGTCACCATCATGTGTGGCATCTGAATAATCCCAGTCAGCATAACCATAATACCAGGGCGTGGACGCAGTATTGTCATATCCAAAAGTATTATATGTCGTGCCGGATATATCTTTCGCATTGGCCTGAGAAGCGATAGCCAGTGTGCAGGCTAATGCAAGTTGTGATACAACCAGTTTCTTTTTCCATGTTTGCATTGGGTCATCCCTCCTCAGGGACGTAAGCAAGTTTGTCCATCAAATCATTTGGCAACGTTTAATTGCGGAAGGAATTATGCAGTTTCACTTCGAAAAGGTTCAATGAATGATTCCATTAAGTCCGTATTCAGACAAATAAGCTTATAAACCCAGGGCAATATCAATCATTATGAATAAATATTATAAATTCAACTGATTGCAAACTACTTTAGTTGCTTCGACACATATAATGAAAAGCAATAAATCATTTATATTTATAATCCCAAACCAATATAGAAGCCTCACCAATATCACATACCACCCTGGACACCATAATAAGATTTATAATATATACAAAATACATGTAGCGTATATTAATCGATTTCGAAAATCTAAAAGACAACTTTAGTAAAACACCACTCTCCGCTTTCAGGTACACTAAGCCTCTTTGTTCCACAAACATCAGGCATACCATGACCGATTTAATTGCTCGTCCCCGTCGCCTGCGCAAGTCACCCGCACTGCGCGCCATGTTTGAAGAGACAACACTGACCTTAAACGATCTGGTGTTGCCGATTTTTGTTGAAGAAGAGATCGATGACTACAAAGCCATCGACGCGATGCCGGGAGTGATGCGCATTCCTGAAAAGCATCTGGCCCGCGAGATCGAACGCATTGCGAATGCGGGCATCCGCTCGGTGATGACGTTCGGTATCTCCCACCACACTGACGCAACCGGCAGTGATGCATGGAAAGAAGACGGCCTCGTGGCACGCATGTCGCGCATCTGCAAAGAGAGTGTGCCGGAGATGATCGTCATGTCCGATACCTGCTTCTGCGAATACACCTCTCATGGCCACTGCGGTGTGCTGTGCGATCACGGCGTGGACAACGATGCGACCCTGCTGAATCTGGGCAAGCAGGCGGTGGTTGCCGCCGCCGCAGGTGCGGATTTCATTGCACCTTCTGCGGCAATGGATGGTCAGGTTCAGGCTATTCGTCATGCGCTGGATGCGGCAGGCTTTACCGACACCGCCATCATGTCCTACTCCACCAAATTCGCCTCCTCCTTCTACGGCCCGTTCCGTGAAGCGGCGGGCACGGCGCTGAAGGGCGATCGTAAAACCTATCAGATGAACCCGCTGAACCGCCGCGAAGCGATTCGTGAATCTCTGCTCGATGAAGCACAGGGCGCAGACTGTCTGATGGTGAAACCGGCCGGCGCGTATCTGGATATCCTGCGCGACATTCGCGAACGCACCGAACTGCCGCTGGGCGCATACCAGGTGAGCGGCGAGTACGCGATGATCAAATTCGCCGCGCAGGCGGGTGCCATCGACGAAGAGAAAGTGATCCTCGAAAGCCTGGGGGCGATCAAACGCGCGGGCGCGGATCTGATCTTCAGCTACTTCGCGCTGGATCTGGCTGAGAAGAAAATTCTGCGTTAATCCGCTTTAGCGCCGGGTGGCTTCGCCATACCCGGCCTACTCTCTGCGCGAATCTTCACTAAACTGCAATACAACCGACATCTCCTCCTTCTACTGTCTGGGCAAGACGGCAGGAGGAGTGATCAATGTTTAGTCTCGACAGCGTTCTTGATGACCTTTGGCCTCAGGCGAGGCCCGCACCCTGGCAAAAAAGTCTGTTAAAAAGACTGCTCCACGAAGACGAATTTCAGCAGTTTGCCGCCAGCCACCGTCACCTGAAAGGGCTGGATATGGTAGAGCAGGTTCTGGAACACCTTGATATTCTCTGCACCATTTCCGCCCGAGACCTCGAACAAATCCCCGAACACGGCCCACTCATTGTGATAGCGAACCACCCGACGGGCACCCTGGATGGGCTGGCGCTACTGTATGCCGTTTCGCGCGTGCGCCGGGACGTCAAGGTTGTCACCAACCGGATGCTGTCTCACCTTGAGCCCCTCAGCTCGTTGTTTATCCCCGTGGACAATATGGGCGGCAGAACCGCAAAAGCATCTCTGGTGCAGATGGAGCAGCACCTGCAAAACGCCGGCGTGCTGATCTTCTTCCCGGCGGGCGAAGTCTCCCGCCCAACGCGTAAAGGCATCCGCGATAAAAAGTGGCATCCGGGCTTTATCAAGCTGGCCAGCAAACTACGGGTACCGCTGCTACCGGTACATATTCAGGCCCACAACAGCCTGCTGTTTTATGCCAGCACCCTGGTATCGCCGACGGTATCCCTGCTGCTGCTGATGCAACAGATGTTTCGCCGCCGCCACAGCCAGCTGCCGATCAAAATTGGCCAGCAGATTGCCTGGAATGATCGGTTTAGCTCTACCCTTTCATCGCGTGAGATGGCCGAGCAGTGCCGTCAGCACGTGATACGACTTGGCAAGGGATTGCCTGGCGTCTTTAAAACCCAGTGCGCCATTGCCCGCCCGGAAGACAGGGCCACGCTGAAGCGGGAGCTGGCGCAGGCCGAATGTCTGGGCAAAACCAGCGATGGTAAAACCATCTATTTGTGGCAGCGCAACGGGCAGGAAGAGGCGCCTCTGCTGCGCGAGCTGGGGCGACTGCGCGAGATTGCCTTTCGCGCCGTGGAGGAAGGCAGCGGAAAGCGCCGGGATACCGACAGCTACGATGATGACTATCTGCACCTTATTCTGTGGGATGATGATGACCTCGAGATTGTCGGCGCGTACCGCTTTATGCCAACGGCCATGCAGGTGGAAAAGTGCGGCGTCGAGGGATTGTACAGTTACAGCCTGTTCCACTACGACGAAAAAATGCAGGACATACTGGAGCACGGCATTGAGCTGGGGCGCAGCTTTATACAGCCGCGCTACTGGGGACGTCGCGGTCTGGACTACCTGTGGTCAGGCATTGGCGCCTATCTGGCGCGCTATCCACATTACCGTTACCTGTTTGGTCCGGTGTCCATCTCCGGCGGCTTACCGCCTGCCGCCCGGGATCTGCTGGTCGCGTTTTATCGTCTCTGGTTTCCGGCCAGCCACCCGTTAGCCGCCTCGCGTCAACCCTACCCGGCGTCACTCCCGGACGTGCTGGCGCAATTTAGCGGGGTGGATTACGTGGATGACCTGACAAAGCTCAAATCCCTGCTCGGCAATCTGGGCTGCGGTATTCCGCCGCTTTATAAACAATATTCCGAGCTATGCGAGCCAGGCGGCGTGCAGTTTATCGATTTCGGCAGCGATCCGGCGTTCAATAACTGTATCGACGGGCTGGTGCTGGTGGATCTGTGTTATCTGAAGGCGAACCGCTATCAGCGGTATATAGAGGCGCACTTAATACCCTCACCCCTGCCCTCTCCCTAAAAGGGAGAGGGTGAAAACCGCACCGGTCAGCCCCCTCGCCCCTTTGGGGAGAGGGTTAGGGTGAGGGGCTCAAACCGCACGGTAGAACGGCTTATCCCCCAAAATCGTCGCCCGCTGCATAATCCTTCGCTGCGGCAGGTAATCCGCATTGGCGTAATGCTGCGTGACGCGGTTATCCCAGATCGCCAGATCGTTCTCCTGCCAGCGCCAGCGCACCTGAAACTCCGGCTTCGTGATATGCGCAAACAGGAAACTGAGCAGCGCCTCGCTCTCTTTTTCCGTTACGTCCACAATGCGCGAGGTAAACCCTTCGTTCACAAACAGCGCCTGCTTGCCGGTCACCGGATGGGTACGCACCACCGGGTGCAACAGCGGCGGATGCTTTGCAACCGCATCCAGCCAGCGCTGGTGCTCCTCTTCCGTTTTACGGTACTTATACTCCTGGAACGATTTTTTAAAATCATGCTCCGCCCGCAGGCCACTTAGCAAGGTCTGGAACGGCGCGGAGAGCGCCTCAAACGCCGCAATGCCGCTCGCCCACAGCGTATCGCCGCCGGTCTCTGGCAGTAGTTTTGCTGCCAGAATCGCCCCGGCTGGCGGTGTGTCGATAAAGGTAACATCCGTATGCCAGTTGTCATTATCGGGCGGGTTATCGTTATGAGTGTCCAGCACGATAATTTCCTCCACCCCTTCCGCATGCGGGTAGACCGGGTGGATATGCAGGTCGCCAAAACGCAGGGCCAGCGCGCGCTGCTGTTGCGGGGTGATGGCCTGATCGCGCAGGAACACCACCTGATGGCGCAGCACCGCGTGGTACAGCTGCTCAAACTGGTTATCGCTCAGCGGACGGGTTACGTCCAGGCCCGACACCTGCGCGCCAATGTACGGCCCCAGCGGGATAATCGTCAGACGTTCACTCATTGTATTTCTCCATGCCAGGGCGTCAGGCGACGCTGTAGCGTGCGCAGTCCCAGTTCTAATCCAAAGGCGATCGCGGCGATGACCGCGATCCCTGCCAGTACCACGTCAGTCGCCAGGAACTCTCCCGCCGACTGCACCATAAACCCAAGGCCGCGCGTGGCGGCAATCAGCTCTGCCGCCACCAGCGTTGACCAGCCCACCCCAAGGCCGATGCGCAACCCGGTCAATATCTCCGGCAGCGCACCTGGTAAAATGACGAACAGCAGTACCTGCGCGCGGCTGGCGCCGAGCGACTGCGCCGCACGTATGCGTACCTGCTGCGCACTCTTTACGCCAGCCAGAGCCGACATTGCTACCGGCGCAAAAATAGCCAGATATATCAGTAAGATCTTTGACGTCTCGCCGATGCCAAACCAGATCACCATCAGGGGCAGATAAGCCAGCGGCGGTACGGGACGGTAAAGCTCTATCAGCGGGTCGAGAATGCCGCGCACCGTCGGGCTCAGTCCCATCGCAATCCCCACCGGAACGCCAATAATGACCGCCGCCAGCAGCGCCACCAGAATACGCGTCAGACTGGCGCCTAGATGCTGCCAGAGGGTGGCATCCATAAAGCCCTGCGGTCCGGCGATGGCAATCAGTTTTTCCAGAACCTGGCCTGGCGGGGGCAGAAACAGCGGGCTGATCCACTGCTGCGCGGCAACCGCCCACCATACCGCCAGCAACACCACCAGCGTGCTGACGCTTAAGGTGAGCTGGCGAGAGAACGGCCAGCGTAAGGCACGGCGCGTCCGCCGCGTTTTTTCACTGAAGACAATGCTCATGAGAACGCCTCCCGCTGTTCAAACACACGGCTCAGAATGTATTCCCGTTTTTCGATAAATAGCGGGTCTGATTTGATGCTGCGTACTGGCTCTCCCGCCACATAGCGCCGGGCAAACTCAAGCGGCAGACGCTCCAGCACGCGTCCCGGTCCCGGTGAGAGCAGCACCAGCTCCGTCGCCATAAACACGGCCTCTTCGATATCGTGGGTGATTAACAGCACCTGCTTGCCGGTTTCGTGCCACAGGCGCAGCAACAGGGTTTGCATCTGCTCACGGGTAAAGGCATCCAGCGCCCCGAAAGGTTCGTCCAGCAACAGCAGCTGAGGGTTAGCCGCCAGCGCACGGGCAATCCCGACGCGCTGACGCTGCCCGCCTGAAAGCTGCCAGATAAAGCGTTTTTCAGCCCCCTCCAGCCCGACCTTTTTCAACATGTCGCGCGCCGTATTCAGACGCTATTCACGCGCTACGCCGGCCAGTTGCAGACCAAACGCAACGTTTTCCTGCACGTTTCGCCACGGAAGTAGCCCTTCGTTCTGGAAGACCACGCCGCGCTCTGCGCCCGGCCCCGTTACCCGTTTTCCTTCGAGTTGGATCGTGCCGTGCTGATACGGTACAAACCCGGCGATCAGGTTCAGCAGCGTCGTTTTCCCGCAGCCGGACGGCCCCAGTACGACCAGCAGTTCACCGCTGTCCAGCGTCAGGTTGATCTCTTTCAGGGCGGGTTTGCCGCCGTAATCGGCAGACAGGTTTGTAATGTTCAGCATCGCAGCCCCCTTATTTCACAAAGCGGTCGGTCACGAACCGGCTGTAATCCGCTGCTACCGCAGGCACTTTGCCCTGCTCTTTCAGGAACGTCGCAGTGTCGACAATCGCTTTGCTCACCGGCCCGTTCAGCTGCTGGACCTGCTGCGCAGGTGTCAGATAGGTGTTGCCTTTCACCAGCCCCGGCACGTCAGCTTCCGGCACGCCGCTCAGACGTGAGAGTTTCTCCAGGTTGGCGGGCTGTTTCAGCCATTCATCCGGGTTGCTGATGTAAGGCTGCTGGGCGTCGATGGCGCTTTTGGCGAAGGCTTTCACCACTTCAGGGTGTTTTTCGGCAAAGTCCTTACGAACGACCCAGACATCAAGTGTTGGCGCCCCCCATTGCCCCACTTTTTCGGAGTCGGTCAGCACGGTGCCGTCTTTTTCCAGCTCGTTGACGGCGGGCGCCCAGACGTATGCTCCGTCAATGTCGCCACGCTGCCAGGCGGCAATAATCGCTGGAGGTTGCAGGTTGATGATTTGCACCTGGCCCGGCTTAATGCCCCAGTGTTTCAGCGCTGCCAGCAGGCTGTAATGCGTGGTGGAGATAAACGGCACCGCGATGCGTTTGCCAATCAAATCTTCGGGTTTCGTGATGCTTTTCTTCACCACCAGCGCTTCGGAATTTCCGAGCTGCGACGCCAGCAGGAAGACTTCAATCGGCACCTGCTGGCTGGCGGCCACCGCCAGCGGGCTGGAACCCAGGTTGCCAATCTGCACGTCGCCCGAGGCTAACGCCCGCACAATTGCCGCGCCGCTGTCGAACTTGCGCCAGTCGACGTTCGCCCCGCTCGCTTTAGCGAAGGTGTTATCCGCCTGCGCGACTTTCGCCGGTTCCGCGGAAGTCTGATACGCCACGGTGAGGTCCACCGCCTGCGCCTGAAATACCCACAGCGCCAGTGCACCAAGTAACGTGATTCGCGATGAAATTGCCATACCGTCTGCTCCCCTTGTTGTTATAAGGGCAGTATTTCCGGCGTGGGATTTTTGATAAAGGAATAAAAAAGAATCGCTAATGACGATTCGTTTTTAGAAAAAAAGCGGGAAAGGATAGTGAATTTTGTGCGATTGTTTCGCCGGGTGGCGCTACGCTTACCCGGCCTACGGTTCGTGCAATTTGTAGGCCGGGTAAGGCGCAGCCGCCGCCCGGCAAAGGCCTCAGCGCTGAACCGTCAGCGCAGCAATATCCTGCGGAGTGGTCCGACAGCAGCCGCCAATCAGCTTCGCGCCTGCTTCCAGCCACTGCGGTAAATACCCCGCCAGCGTCTCGCACGTTTCACCGTGGTGATGCCAGGTTTTGCTCACCGCATCGTAATGCTCGCCGGAGTTCGGATAGACCACCAGGGGCAGCGACGTCAGGCTGTGCAGATGCGTCAGCGCCGCCGTGGTGTTTTCCAGCGCGATACAGTTAATCCCCAGCGCGACAACCTGCGGGTAGCTTTCCAGCGCAGAAACAACATCCCGCAGCGGCGTTCCGTCGCTCAGGTGCTCACTGTCACGCAGGGTAAATGAGAACCATGCCCGGGCGCGCGGATACGCCGTCAGAAACGCCGCCAGCGCCTTAATCTCAGTGAACGAAGGCAGCGTTTCACAGGCCAGGAGGTCCGCGCCCGCATCCAACAGCGCCTCTACACGCGGGCGGTGGAAGGCGGTAAATTCTTCAGCGCTACGCACATAATCGCCGCGATACTCGGAACCATCGGCCAGATACGCGCCGTAAGGGCCCACAGATCCCGCCACCAGCAAAGTGCCTGCATTTGAGTTCTCAGCCAGGTACGCTTCGCGCGCTTTGCGTGCCAGCTCTACGCTTTTGCCGATCAGCGTCCGGGATTGCGACTCGTCCAGCCCGCGAGCGGCAAAGCCTGCGGGTGTCGCCTGATAGCTGGCGGTGATCGCCACCTGTGCCCCCGCGCGGTAGTAGTCGAGGTGTACGTCGCGGATCAGCTCCGGATTTTCCATCAGCACTTTGGCCGACCAGAGACTGTCGGCAAGGTTACAACCGCGCGCTTCCAGCTCCGTTGCCATCGCCCCATCCAGCACGACAAACGGCTGTTTTTCAAGGAGGGCGGTAAGCGGATTATTCTGCGACATGTTCAGGCTCCTGCGTGGTCAGATTTCGGGTCAGGTAGTACGCACCATAACACAGGGCGACAAACGGAAGCCCGCAATAAAGGGCAATACGCTGGCTGGGGTCAAACCACAGGCCGACGCAGGCCACCAGACAGAGGATAAAGCCAAGCACGGGCACCAGCGGATACCATGGCGCGCGATACTGCAACGCGGATAGCGGCTGGCCGGACTGCACGTGACGGCGACGAAACACGAAGTGCGACGCGCAAATGCTAATCCACACCGCCACCACCGCAAAACCGGAAATGGCTGACAGGGCCACAAACACCGTATCCGGCGCGACCACGCTGGAGAACAACGCCAGCACGCCGCCCAGCATGGAAACAGAAAGCGCCGTCAGCGGCACGCCGTTTTTGTTGACGCGGGCAAAGCAGCGCGGCAGCGTTTTCTCGTTAGACAGAGACCAAAGCATACGGCCAGAGGCGTACAGACCCGAGTTCGCCGCCGAGAGGATCGCCGTCAGGATCACGAAGTTAAAGATATCCGCCGCATACGGAATGCCGACCTTTTCAAACACCAGCACGAACGGACTTTTCTCCACGCCAGCCTGCTGCATCGGGATCAACGCCGCCAGCACAAACACGGTGCCAATAAAGAAGATGATGAGCCGGGCGATGGTGGTGCGAATAGCAACCGGAATAACCTTGTGTGGGTTTTCCGTTTCCCCTGCCGCGATGCCGATAAGCTCCGTTCCTGAGAAGGCAAAGTTGACCGCCACCATGGTCATCAGGATCGGCAGGCCACCGTGCGGGAACCAGCCTTCGGCGGTAATGTTGCTTAGTCCCGGCGCGGCAGAGCCGTCCGCCATCGGGATAAAGCCAAAGATGGCCGCGCCGCCGAGAATAATAAAGGCGACGATGGTGATAACCTTGACCAGCGAGAACCAGAATTCCCCTTCCGCGAAAAAGCGCGTGGAAATCACGTTAAGACCAAAAATCACAGCGCAAAAGACAACGCACCACGTCCAGACGGGAACCTGTGGGAACCAGTACTGCATGCAGAACCCGGCCGCGGTAAAGCTCGATCCCAGCGCCACTGTCCACGTAAGCCAGTAGAGCCACGCCACGGTATACCCCGTCGCCGGGCCGAGATAGCGGGCGGCATAGACGTGAAACGCGCCGGTTTCCGGCATCGCCACGGAAAGTTCGCCCAGACATTGCATGACCAGCCAGACCACCAGCGCACCGATAAGATATGCCAGCAGCGTGCCCGCCGCGCCGGTTGTCGAGATGATGTATCCGGTATTGAAGAATAACCCTGTGCCGATAACGCCACCCAGCGAGAGCATAATCAGGTGGCGGGTTTTCATGGTGCGCTTAAGTTGCCCGTTTTCTTGTTGTGTTTGCATGTTACCTTCTAAACGTATGGACATCTAAACATCCAAAGTAGGAGTGTTATACCGCGATTGTTAACAAAAAGCCACCCGGCGCGACTTCAGCGCAATTATTGGTAAATCCTTAAATCAGTTCTATAGTCGACACAGTTTCTTCTTCACCAGGACTCACTATGCGATTTAACGGACTGACCAAAGGTTTCTTTATTCTCATCCTGGCCCTTGTAACCTGGGCCTTCTTTGACGTGCTGTCTCCCTATTTCTCGGCGATTCTGTGGGCCGCGATCCTGACCATCATTTTCAACCCGGTGAAAAACAAACTGCGTACCGCGCTGGGCGATCGCAACGGGCTGGCTTCACTCCTCACACTCGGCATTATCTGCCTGATCGTGTTTATTCCGTTGATGGTGATCCTTTCCTCGCTCGCGGTGGAACTGAACATGGTCTACACCAGGCTGCAACAGAACAACACGCAGTTCCCGGAAGTGATCGCCGGTATCTTCAACCGCCTGCCGGACTGGGCCAGCGGCTTCCTGGCGGATCACAACCTGACCAACGCCGCGCAGATCCAGAAAAAACTCTCCGATGTCGCGTTACAGGGCGGGCAGTATCTGGCGGGCAGCGCGTTCCTGATTGGGAAAGGGACGTTCGGCTTTGCCATCAGCTTTGGCATTATGCTGTATCTGCTGTTTTTCTTGCTGAAAGACGGGCCGTATCTGGTGCGCCAGATCCTCGACTCGCTGCCGCTGTCTGACTTCGTCAAACAGCACCTGTTCGCTAAGTTTGTCGGCGTGTCGCGCGCCACGGTAAAAGGCACGGCGGTCGTGGCGGTGGTTCAGGGCACGCTCGGTGGTATCGCCTTTGCTATTGTCGGTATTGACGGCAGCGTATTGTGGGGCGCACTGATGGCATTTCTCTCCCTGGTGCCTGCCGTTGGGTCGGCCATCGTCTGGGTTCCCGCCGCCATCTTCCTGTTTGCCACTCACCAGCTGTGGCAGGGTCTGTTCATTGTGGGCTTCTTCGTCATTATCGTCGGGCTGGTGGACAACCTGTTGCGTCCGCTGCTGGTGGGCAAAGACACCAAAATGCCGGACTACCTGATACTGATCACCACGCTCGGCGGTATGGAGCTGTATGGCATTAACGGCTTTGTGATTGGGCCGCTGATTGCCGCTCTGTTTATCGCCTGCTGGAACCTCTTCTCCGGCCGCGACCACGCAGGCAACGCCGAGGAGCTGGACGCAGACTTTATCGAAGAGGGGAGAAATTCTCCGGATCTATAAAGAAACGCGTTCTGTGAGGCGGCCCTGTGCCGCCTTTTTTTTCGCGATAAATCAGAGGTTTTCTATAATCTGAAATGAACGCTCTTCCACATTTGTCGTAGAAGGATCCAACAGGTGCGAATCGCCACGATCACGAACTGGGCTTATGGTGTCACGGTGTGCCTGACCATTGCCTCCGGCATCGTCATGCTGATGGCTTCCCACGCCGATAACATCGAACGTGAAGCCGTTAAACAACGCCAGGTCTTCGATCAGCTGACGGAGGAGATCGAGACAGACACCTGGATGCTCTCCGATCTGGCGCGGCTTTACGTCATCCAAAAAGAGCCCGAGGTGCTTGAGAAATATCAGGCGAAAGAAGCCGAGCTGAAGAATATCGAACACACGCTGCGACAGCTCAAAAATACGGGGGCATCGGGCGAAGAGCTGGCGCTGCTGTACGACGGACTGAAAATTGTAGACGATCTCCAGGATGAACAGCAGGCAGCCATTGACGGCATCGCCCGTGGCGAGGAACAGCAGGCCGTTTCGCTGCTGTTTGGTAAGAGCTATGAGCTGGAACTCGAACGGGCACACAACACTATCGAACGCTTTCGCATGCTGCTGGACAAGCGCATTATTGCCGACGTGCAGGCCGCAACCAAAACGTCCAAAACGCTTCGAACGGCCTCTGAGGTGATGGTCGGCCTGACCGCCCTGCTCTTCCTGTTTGTGATGGTTTTCATCCTCAAGCGCCGCGTACTCCGTCCGGTGGTGCGTCTGAGTGACGTAGTTCATCGTCTTGCATCGCAGGATTACGCCGTCGAAACGCCGAACTTTACCCAGGTTGATGAAATCGGTGATATGGCGCAGGCCATCCGCATCTTCCGTGAGAACGGGCTGGCAAGGCAGCGGCTGGAAAAAGAGCGCGATGCTGACTGGGCCATCCGCGAACTGCTGGCGCGAATGACCCAGCGGTTGCAGGGCTGTGAAAACTTTGCCGACGTGATGAATGTGGCGGAGCTGTTTGCACCCAATATTGCGCCGGGGGTTTCAGGGCGTCTGTATATTCTGGAACGCGAGCCGTGGCAGATGCGCTGTACGGCCGAATGGCTATCGCCAGAAGGGGATAAAAAGCCGTTCCATCCTGACGAATGCTGGGCCGTCCGGCGTGGTCAAAGCCATCCGCCAGTGAACGGCGAGCCGGATATCGGCTGTTATCATCTGCCCGAATCACAGGCGCAGCAATCGCTGTGCGTTCCCCTGATTGCTCAGGGCGAGGCGATTGGATTGCTCTCATTCCAGAACATCACTCCTGAAACCGCGCCGTCCCGCGCCTATCTGGAACTGATGGCCGAGGCGCTGGGACTGGCGCTGGCCAACCAGCGGCTGCGCGATGCGCTGCTGGAAAAAGCCCTGTTCGATCCCTTGACGGGGCTGCGTAACCGCCACCATCTGGAAGATACGTTACGTACTCAAATGAAGCAGGCCGTGCGTAACGAGGAGCCGGTAAGCTGCCTGATGATCGATATCGATCACTTCAAGAGCATTAATGACCGCTTTGGTCATGAGGCCGGCGATCTGGTGATCAAAAGCGTGGCAGCCATTATTCAACGGGCGGTACATGATAGCGGGCTGGCCTTCCGCTATGGGGGTGAAGAGTTTTTGGTGCTTCTTACCGATGCAGATGAGGAAGCAGCGCACGCCGCTGCAACGGAGATCTACAACGGCGTGCATGCGCTTTCGCTGCGCTACGGGCTTTCGGAGATTGGCCCGGTGGATGTGTCGATCGGGATCGCCAGCTATCCGCAGCACGCCCAGAGCGATAATCTGCTGCGCGCGGCGGACGTCGCGTTGTACCGGGCGAAAGAGCTGGGCCGCTCGCGGATTGTCAGCTTTGGGATGCTGGAGGCGGGCTAAAGGGGTTATTCGAGCCTGAGGTTCAGGATCGCGCGATCGCCCAAAGCACCACCATACCCAGCGAATTACTCCGCTTTTCCACGTACAGGGTGCCATCGATTAAATAATATCCCTGAGGATAACAGATGCGGATCTCTCTCTTGAGTTCCGGCTCATAGACTTCCGCCCCCGAACAGCTATTTCTGCTGCCGGATTCATACCGGTAAGGTTGGCTCCAGGCAGAGTATTCTCCGTTCAGTAGCCAGGCCGCGGTAAAGATGACGAAAATGGCAACCGGCAGGCTGAAGATGATGAGGCCGAGGTAAAGTTTGACAACGTCAACAAGGGTTTTGTCTTTAAACGCCCTCTTCGCGGCGAACATCACTATCGCCACCAGCGGCAGCAGCAATGTGACAGCCGCAAGATACTGTTCCCCCAGGGCCGTAAGAAATGTCACGCGATAAATCTCGATTGACCAGACAACAAAGCCAAATATCAACGCTAACCCGCCAACGATGAGTGGAATTAAAAAGGCATAGCTATCTTTTTTCATGATGGACGGTTCCTTGTCATGCGTCTGCGGTAAGAAGGTTAAGCATCGCTCGGGTGGCTGCCGACTGACGGCGTTTTTACATCCTGATTATGATGGATAAACGTGGGGAGAGATAAAATATATAAACTAGTAGGATAACTAAATTATAATTCTTATACTTATGTTAAAACGTGGAGGCTGAAATGCGATTAATCCTAATGCTGTGCTGCTTTTTAGTGCAAAGCGTCACCCTGGCTGGTGAGTTGCCAAAACCTGCTGGTAAACCCATTTTAACGATTTACGGTAATATCGAGAACACGAATGAAAGTGGAAAAGCCGTGTTTGATATCGCCAGCCTTGAAAAACTCGGTATGGTGAGCTTCCAGACATCATCCCCCTGGTATAATGGCCGCACAAAGTTTGAGGGTGTTCCAATGAGCAAACTCATGGATTATATTGGCGCAAAGGGTAACGTGGTCAATGTTATAGCGCTTAATGATTACGCGACAGCCATCCCGCTCAGCGACTTTAAAAAATATAATGCCATACTCGCTTTGAAGGTTAATGGTGAATATATGCGCATCCGAGATAAAGGTCCGGCATTCATTGTATATCCCTACGACAGTCTTCCTGAATTAAATAATCAGATATATTATTCGCGATCGGCATGGCAGGTCAGCAAAATGAAGATTGAATAGCAGTTCAGGAGAACATAATGAACAGGATACTGGTTGGTATCATTTTTTCTCTTTTTATCACGACTGGATATATTGCTTTTCTTGTTTACGATCGACAGCAGGAGCTCCAAAAACTGACTCATTACACGGAGTCATGGTCTGTCGCCCAACTGGTATCCGAATATTACCGCTTTGAATCATGGCTTGGTCTGTACGCAACCGATTCCGATGACGTTACGATAGACCAGGTCCGGATGCGGCTGGAAATTATGCTAAGCCAGAATGATCTGTTTAAGGAGGGGGATTTAGGACATTACATTAAAAACGTTCAGGCACATCATGACCTCGCGTTAAGCCTTGATAAAATCCTTACGTATCTGGATGCTAACCTCGAAAAAATGAGCCATTCGGATGTAAAAACATACCTTCATACCATGCATTTGCTGGATGCTCCACTCAGTCAGCTTTCATCAAGCGCGTTAACGAAAGACATTAGCACGATTAACAGTAGCAACCATAAAATACAGATCCTGTATTATATTTACTCAGCCCTCTCTTTACTGCTGATCATTCTGAGTATTATCCTGGGTTTTTTAACGATCTATCAAAATAAAAACATCCTTAAAGCGCACAGGCAGGTTGAAAGTCTTGCAGAAGAACTCCAGTTATCCAAGGAGACCCTACAGATTCAGAATTCAAAACTAGAGTATGACGTTTACCATGATTCCCTCACTGGCATGAAAAACCGTCTGTACTTCTGGGATGAGCTCAGCAAACTCAATCTTGAGGCCGAAGAAAATCATGTTCCCGTTACGGTAATGTTATTTGATTTAGACCGATTCAAAGAGGTCAACGATACCTATGGTCATGATGCTGGCGATTTACTGTTACGTCAGGTATCCAGGCGATTGACCGCGATGAGCAATATTTCAGACAGATTTTACCGTTTAGGCGGAGACGAGTTTGCTTTTTTAGCCAGTGGGTTAAACGAAAGCGAAGCCGTTTTGCGCGCTAGAGAGATCAGCGAGAATATCAGTAAACCCTATACGATTAATAACCAGCTCATAAAAATTGCCACCTGCGTGGGTATTGTTTTATCAGATAATGAACGACGTGCTGATTATCTTTATAAGTTCGCCGATCTGGCGCTCTATGAAGCCAAAAAGGCAGGCTCACAGCAGATTAAAGTTTTCCGTCAGCGAATGCTTCAGAAGTTACAGGAGAGCAGAACGCTTGAAAATGATATGGCAAGGGCGATTGAAAACAATGAATTTATTGTTTATTACCAGCCTATTGTGAATTCCGTCAGCAAGGAAATTTACGGCTATGAAGCGCTTATTCGCTGGATGCATCCTGTAAAGGGAATGCTTTCCCCGGATAGCTTTATTTTCGCCGCTGAAAAAACAGGCATGATCAACGAGATAGGTAAAACCGTACTTAAACTGGCCTGTAGGGAAGCGGTCTCCTGGGCTGTTCCGGCCAGGATCTCCGTAAACGTCTCGCCTGTTCAATTGGGCAGCAAATCATTTATTAATACGGTGCAGACCGTTCTGGCTGAGACCGGGCTCCCGGCTAACCGTCTTGAGTTAGAGGTCACGGAGTCATCCCTCTTTAGTGACAGAAATAACCCCATTGCGATTCTGAAAAAACTCCGCGCACTGGGCGTAAGAATTTCCATTGATGATTTTGGCACGGGTTATTCGTCGCTCTCCAGACTCAGCGAACTGAATTTTGATAAAATCAAGATCGATAAATCTTTTGTCAATCCGATATCTACACAAGAAGATGCGCTTAATATTGTGAAGCTTATTACCGGTATGGCTAAGAGCCTTAATATGGGCGTTATAGCCGAGGGCGTTGAGACCGAAGAGCAGCTTGAGCGGCTTCAGGCTCTGGGTTGCGAGCTTGTGCAGGGATATCTTTTCAGCAAACCACAGCCTCAGGTCGACAGCAAAATTAAGAGCGGCCAGGAATGAATCCCTCTCCTCAGCCCGATGCCAACCGTGATCACGTTTTTCACCCCTGGGTATTCACTTATAAAAATCAGGTGTTATCATTCACCCCGTAAATACCTTTCAACTCAACCCGAGGCTTTGATGCTGGAGAATGTAATCATCCGATAATCAGCTTACCGACCTTTCCAGGCCGGACTGATTATCAATGCGCCGAAATCGAATGCGGACACCGCTGTGTGTTTGCACGTTTTGCACATGATGATTAAACAGGTTTTCCAGTATGAATTTATCCCGTCAGGAACAACGTACCTTACACGTTCTCGCCAAAGGTGGCCGTATTGTGCACGTCCGCGATGCGTCTGGCCGCGTCACCGCCGTTGAATGCTATAGCCGCGAAGGGCTACTGCTGGCTGACTGCACGCTCGCCGTTTTCAAAAAGCTCAAAACCAAAAAGCTGATCAAATCCGTTAACGGTCAGCCCTACCGCATTAACACTACCGGGCTGAACAACGTTCGCGCGCAGCTTGATAACCGTTAAGGAGAGGATGATGGATATCAGCACCCTTATTTCCGCGTCCCGGCACATCCAGCTGTCAGCGGAGGAAAGTAAAATTCCCTGGGACGAACCGGCCTTCAGCCAGCGCATGCTGGCGAACCATTTGTCGCAGGAGCACGACTGGGCCAGCCGCAGGCAGGAGGTTATTGAGCAGCAGGTCGAATGGATCGCCAGCCAGTTACCACCTGGCGCACATATCCTCGATCTCGGCTGCGGCCCCGGCTTTTATACCCACCGCTTAGCGGAACGTGGATTTCACTGCACCGGCGTGGATTTCTCACCGGCATCCGTGAGCTGGGCCCGTCAGCAGGCGCAGAACACCGGATTGAATATCGATTATGTTCAGCAGGATGTCCGCGCATACTGGCCGGATAAATCGTTCAATTTCATCATGATGACATTCGGGGAACTGAATGTGTTTAGCACGGCGGATGCGCGCTCACTCGTCAGCCGCTGCGCGCTGTGGCTGGAGCCGGGTGGCAGGCTGCTCACTGAAGTACATACTTTCGACGAAGTTAAGCGTCAGGGAATGGCTGAACCGAGCTGGCAACGCTGTCCCGACGGGCTGTTTCTGGGCGTCCCTCACCTGCTGCTGACGGAACATGGCTGGGATGAAGAAGCACAGACCAGCTCAACGCAGTTCTGGGCCATAGAGGTAAACGGCCAAACCACCCGTTTCGGCAGCCAGATGACGGCCTGGCGCGATGACGAGTACGTCAGCCTGCTCGGTAATGCCGGGTTTGCCCTGCTTCCTCCTCCTGAAAGCCACGACTGGCCAGTCAGCGAGACATTTGAAGGAAAGCTGTTTGCTCTGCTGGCTGAAAAAGCAAATACCTCAGAGAAACGCCCTCTTAATACTCAACGCAATAAAAGGAATTCCACATTGGATATCCCACGTATTTTTACCATCAGTGAAAGCGAGCACCGCATCCACAACCCGTTCACCGAAGAAAAGTACGCCACGCTTGGCCGCGTGCTGAGCATGAAGCCGGAGACCCGCATTCTTGACCTCGGCAGTGGCTCGGGCGAGATGCTCTGCACCTGGGCCAGGGATCACGCCATTACCGGTGTCGGTATCGATTTGAGCCAGTTGTTCAGCGAGCAGGCCAGACGCCGCGCCGAAGAGCTCGGCGTCAGCAACCGGGTTCAGTTCATACATAACGACGCCGCCGGATACGTTACAGAAGAGAAATGCGATGTGGCAGCCTGTGTCGGTGCGACATGGATAGCCGGTGGGTTTGCCGGGACCGTCGAGCTGCTGGCACAAAGCCTGAAACCGGGCGGGATCATGCTTATCGGCGAACCCTACTGGCGTCAGCTACCTGCGACGGAAGAGATTGCCCAGGCCTGCGGCGTCAGCTCGACGACCGATTTCCTGACGCTGCCAGGGCTTGTCAACGCGTTCGATGGACTCGGCTACGACGTGGTGGAAATGGTACTGGCAGACCAGGAAGGCTGGGACCGGTATGAAGCCGCGAAATGGCTGACCATGCGCCGCTGGCTGGAGGCTAATCCTGACGACGACTTCGCCGCCGAAGTCAGGGCCGAGCTAAACATCGCGCCGAAACGCCACGTAACGTACGCCCGGGAATACTTTGGCTGGGGCGTGTTCGCGCTAATTGCCAGGTAACAACAAGCCCGGTATTTCTGACTGGAGATACGGGGCTTAGCCTTTATTTTAATCTGAAGCATCACCTACACCATACATATTCCGTATGTTTATTAATCAGGACATCACCATAAGGATCATCATATGTCACAACATTAGCAGTTCTGTCAGTATTGCTTTCGACGGTAGCGGTCATCTGAACGCAATTGCCTGACATGTTGTACTGGTGATTTTAGCAACATGCAGGAAGAGGTAACACTATAAGAATACTGCTTATCGCTGGCCCCAAAAAACCTGCAATAATCTTTTCGATTAATGAATGTCACTCATAGTCCCTATCCTCCCCCTGTGATTATCAGCGAGCACAAACCCGTTAACATACCCCTATCTCTTCATGTCCAACGGATCCCCATGCTTAATCAACAGGCGCGTACACAGTCGGCTATAGCTAACAAAACAGGTCTCTCGTTTCTACTCATTCTCAGCGCCCTGATGGCTGTAACCTCTTTATCAACCGATATCTATCTGCCCGCCATGCCCGTGATGGCCAAAGATTTGCAGGGTGATGCAGAGCTGACAATCACAGGTTTCCTTATCGGCTTTTGCATCGCACAACTGATATGGGGACCGATTAGCGATCGTTATGGGCGTCGACTGCCTCTGTTTATCGGGTTAGGTCTATTCATCGTCGGCTCGGTGGGGTGCGCGTTATCAACGGATATCGTGCAAATTGTCTTCTGGCGTGTTTTTCAGGCGTTAGGTGCCTGTACCGGGCCGATGCTGGCACGAGCAATGATCCGTGACTTGTTTAGCCGTACTCGTGCAGCACAAATGCTTTCGACTCTGATGATCATTATGGCCATCGCGCCGATTGCCGGGCCCCTGATAGGGGGGCAGATGATTAAAGTCACCTCGTGGCATGCCATTTTCTGGCTGCTGGCGATTATCGGAACATTAATGCTGATGTCTTTATTCTGGTTACCCGAAACATTACCTGCTGAAAAACGCTCGCAAGCCTCCGTAACCAGAGCTTTTCACAACTACTATGCCTTGCTCACCAACGCCAGATACATGCGGTTTACTCTGTGCCTGACGTTCTACTACGTTGCTGCCTACGCCTTTATCACCGGTTCCCCGTTTGTGTACATCACGTACTTCGGCGTTGACCCGCAGCATTACGGTTGGCTGTTTGCAGTAAACATTGTTGGACTGATGGCGGTGAGCATGGTCAACAGACGTCTGGTTCACCGCTATCCACTGGAAGCGTTGCTCAGGAATGCCGTATTCATCGCCGCTATTGCGGCAATAGTGCTGGCAGTCACCACCGGCCTGGGTGTGGGTGGAATCACCGTGATTGTCGGCGCTGTGTTCGTGTTCTTCTCTATGAATGGCATCATCGCGGCGACATCCACGGCTTGCGCTCTGGACGCAGTGCCTAATGTGGCTGGCTCCGCATCGGCGCTAATGGGTGCGTTACAATACGGCAGCGGCATCATCTCTTCACTTCTTCTTGCCCTGTTCAGTGACGGCACACCATGGACGATGGGCTGGATAATTGCGTTGTTTACAGCAGCCAGCGCCCTGATGGCACTGACCGTTCAGATAAAAAAATAAAACGTCGTTATTGATGCCAGACGACACTTTCGTCCAGAGATACCCGCCCTTCCCTGTAGCTCAGGGAGGGATGCGTTTTATCTGGGATCCCAAACGAAATACCGTAAAGCAGCCTGAAGCCCTCAGGAACATTTAATATTCGACGCACCGTTTGGGCAAAATAACTCAGCACTGCCTGTGGAACGCCTGCGTAACCGCGAGCTGCCAGGGAAAGCAGGAATGTCTGGGCATACATACCGGCGTCAGAGGCTACGCGAACGTTGTCCCCTACAGCAGGAATGAACAGCAGGGCAACATGAGGCGCGCCGAAAAATCTCACATTACGCTCGACCACTTCTGAGCGACTTAAGTTATCCCCCCGCGCAACGCCCAGTGCCTGATAGTACGAGCGCCCCTGCTCCGAAGCCCGTTGCCTGAATGGCTCGGGATAAACTTCTTTATCAAAGGTAAAATCAAGGCTGTAGTTCCCAGCTCTTAGAGCTTCCGTCAGTGCATGGCTTAATTCACGAAGTTTATCTCCTGCAACGATATGCAGGGACCAGGGTTGAGTATTGCAGTTGGATGGTGCGCATTGCGCTTCGAGCAAAATGTCTTTGAGGATATCGCTGGGGATGGGAGATGGAAGAAAGGCTCTGGCCGAGTATCTATTTTTTACTACCTCACTAAATGTTGGCTCTTGCGTACTCATTTGCTTCTCCGCCTGAAAGTAATTTGAAGTGAATGATTCACTCTCTCCCGAGCCATCCTGTCACATCAGGCTCATCCTTTTCATTCCCTGCTCCAGATTAGGTCTATGAATTCCATTCATAGCGCCTATTTAAGCAGCGTAATTATCTTTAACCGCAACTTCGTTAATCTGGGTCTATCGCGTGAATACGCAAGCGGGAAGTGGCTACAGCTGATGGACACACCCCAGCCTGCGCGGCTGGGGCGTCATCGGAGGCTAACTAAATATTCTTATCGAAGAAGACGTCTAACTTTTGCAAAGCCTTATCAACGTATTCAGGCACCCAATACGTCTCGATATGAGTAGCGCCATCGATCAGGAAGAGTTCTTTGTCCTTCGTACCTGTGGCTTTCGCGAACGCGTCTTCAGTCATATAGAGCGTATCCGCTTTTGTACCGGCAATCATCAGCAGCGGTTTATTGATGAGATTGATATGGTCCGTTACGTCAAAGCTCATCAAATCCAGAAGACTGCTGGTGGTGTATTTAAACGTGGAGTTCGGATGCGCGTGGGTTTTCCAGTAATACTCGTAGCCCTGGCGATACAAGGCAAAGGGTAATTTAGCAATCTGTTCATCAGTCAGGTTGGCATCGCCGGAGTAAAGCACTTCTCCTCCGGCGGCTTCCTGAGCACGTGCGTCAGAAGCCTGCTGAAGACGCTGCTGGATAGTATCCAGCTGTGAATCCTGCATGCCGTTGCGGCGCACAAGGCCTGAATTAAACATGCTGATGGTTGCTATTGATTTAAACCGCTTGTCAGTTTCAGCCGCAACAAGTGAATAACCGCCGCCACCGCAAATACCCAGCAGACCAAGGCGGGCGGTATCTACACCAGGATACTGGCTTATGTAGTCAGCCATGCCGTGGATATCCTCAATGCGATTAGCGGGTTTATCCACGCTGCGAGGCATCCCACCGCTGGCACCCTGATAAGCCGCGTCGGCGGTAATGGTGATGTAGCCCTGCTCGGCGAGACGCTGGGCATACAACCCGGCGACCTGCTCTTTTACGCCACCATTAGGATGTGCAACCACCACCGCAGGGTATTTTTTGGCGGGATCGTAGTTAGCAGGGGTATAGACATTCGCAGCAATCTGAATGCCATGCAGATCGTATTTCACCGGATGAATGTTGACCTTGCCTTTGACGTTCTCAGTTATGCCACCGTCATAGACGAGTGTGAATGGATTTTTTTTGTAATCAGCCGCATTGGCTGAGGTCACTCCGGCCATTGCCGTGAGTAGCATTGCACTGATAAGCGTGAATTTCATGATCTCTCCCGATGAGTATTGGCCTGGTTATACAGGCTCGCGGAATCAAATTTGCAGGCTCAGAGTAGGCGGAGAGGGCTGTCAGCATCGTGACAGGGAAATAACATTTTTGTCAGGAAACAGGCTGGGATGGGAAAGCATTTCTGACAGCGCTGTCAGGTAGCCGTCAGCTTTATGTTGGCAATCACAACGCAGAATGGTCTCGCTTAAATGAGATTCATGTTCAATTTTCTGAGAAACGGAGCGATCAATGAAAAGCCAGAATGCCCCAACAATGCCAGAGCGGCGCAAGCTATTAGTCGCCGGGGCCGGTATTGCCGCCGCCTCGCTGATTCCCCACGTATCGGCGGCGAGCCAATCCTCTCAGGTCGATTCATCCAGACAACCCAGCCAACGCAATGCTGCTCCGGGCAAGCGTAAACTCGGGAAGCTGGAAGTTTCTGCCGTCGGTCTGGGCGCGCAGAACATGAGTCGCAAATACGACACCTCCGTTCCCTGGCGTCCTGAGATGATCAATGTTATCCGTCGGGCATTTGATGAAGGGGTAACGTTCTTCGACGCAGCTGAAGCCTACGGCCCGTTTGAAGTCGAAAAAATTCTCGGGGAAGGCGTCGCCCCGTTCAGGGACAAAATCGTTATCGCCACCAAGTTTGGCTGGAACATTGACCAACAGACGGGAAAGCGTCTGCCGGGCCTTAACAGCAGGCCGGAGCATATCAGGCAGGTCGTCGAAAACATGCTCAAACGCCTGCGTACCGATCGTATCGATTTACTGTACCAACACCGGGTTGATCCACAGATCCCGATCGAAGATGTCGCCGGTGTGGTGAAAGATTTAATGGATCAAGGAAAAGTCCTGCACTGGGGTCTGTCTGAAATGGGCATCAACACGTTGAGACGCGCTCATGCAGCATTACCCGTTACAGCTGTACAAAGTGAATACTCCATGCTCTGGCGTGGCCCTGAAAAGCAGGTATTTCCGGTGTGTGAAGAACTGGGCATTGGGTTCGTGCCATGGAGCCCACTCGGCGTGCAATTTTTAACGGGCTGGATTGATGAGAATACCCGGTTCGCTACCGGTGATTTCCGCGCGACAGAAACACGCTTCTCGCCTGACAACCTGCCACACAACTTACAGCTGGTTGAACTACTGAAATCCTGGGCAATAAGAAAAAATGCCGCGCCGGGGCAGATTGCACTGGCATGGCTCCTGGCCCGTAAACCCTGGATTGTTCCCATTCCTGGCACCACCAATAAAGACCATATGCTGCAAAACACAGCGGCTACCGGCGTATCGCTGACTTCCGCTGAGATGACCGAGCTCACCCGCTCACTGGACGCCTTCACTATCCAGGGTCAACGTCTGCCGGATGCCGTGCAGGTTTATTCCGATGTTGAAGCACCGATGAAAAGTTAAGAGGAAG
This sequence comes from Enterobacter hormaechei subsp. hoffmannii, assembly GCF_001729745.1. Lineage (GTDB taxonomy): Bacteria > Pseudomonadota > Gammaproteobacteria > Enterobacterales > Enterobacteriaceae > Enterobacter > Enterobacter intestinihominis. Next base: position 928,459 of record NZ_CP017186.1, on the reverse strand, counting down.
TCCCGTTATGCGCCTGTTGTTAGTCGAAGATGAAGAAAAAACGTCAACCTATCTCTCCCGTGCGCTGGGTGAGTCCGGGTTTACGGTTGATGTCTCTGCAGATGGCGCTGAAGGTCTTCATTACGCGCTGGAGTTCGACTAGGACGCGATAATACTGGATGTGATGCTACCGGGGATGGACGGCTACCGGGTACTCGAGGGGGTGCGAGCAGCAAAACAGACGCCTGTGCTGATGCTTTCGGCTCGCGGCTCGGTCGACGAGCGCGTTAAAGGGCTTCGTCTTGGCGCGGATGATTATCTGCCCAAGCCCTTCTCGCTGATTGAGCTGGTGGCGCGTATACAGGCACTGGTACGTCGTCGTTCTACGGATGGTGCGGACATCACCCAACTGCAAATTCACGATCTGCATCTCGACCTGCTGGCTCGCCGCGTATTTCGTGCCGGAACACGGCTGGAGCTGACCGCGAAAGAGTTTTCCCTGTTGAGCCTTCTGGCCCGGCATCAGGGAGAGATTCTTTCAAAAATGATGATAGCTGAGCAGATATGGGACATGAATTTCGACAGCGATGCCAACGTGGTTGAAGTGGCCATTAAACGACTTCGGGCCAAAGTGGATGCGCCGTTCGATATCAAGCTGTTACATACCGTTCGTGGCATGGGGTATGTCCTCGAAGTCCGGTCCGAATAAATGAAGGGGATAAACATGCTTAAGCGTTCCATCTCCGTTCACCTGGCGCTGATGTTTGCCTTATCCGCGCTACTGATTGTTTCCGTTATCGGCATCCTGCTCAGAAGCTCCTTGCATGACTCTTTGCAAAAGCAGATGCACAACGAGCTGCTGTTCCGGGAATCATTAATGAGTCCGTGGATCACCGCACGAACCTCGGCTGACGGCTGGTCACTGCTTGCCAATAAATTTACCGTATTAACCAATTCTGAAGGTGAGCGCGTTCGCTACTGGATAGTAAGCGATAACCCACGCTTTAGCATGGGGGGAACACCACCGGTGGGTGTTCAGTGGTCTTCTTTACAGGAAGGCTTTAATAAAGTACCAGGTGCATCAGAAGGTGCATGCTCGCTGTTTCTGTTAGTGAAAACGATCCCCGCCAACGGTGAAAGGCCTGAGCTGCGCTATGTGGTTGCCATCGACTCCACGCCGTATATGGGCACACTCGATGCGTTCACGCGGACATTGCTGATCATTACCGCACTGGGCGTCGTGATTGTCGCCTTACTGGGATACGTCGTGTCAAGGATCGGTCTTCGTCCCGTTGGGGCGCTCAGTAAACAGGCTCGGCAACTCGCTCCCGGGGACCATGGTCAGCGCCTGAATACCGAAGCATTACCTGACGAATTACAGCAGTTAGCATCATCTTTTAATGGCGTGCTGGAACGGCAGGAGGTCGCCTGGCGGCAGCTCGAAAGCTTTAATGCCGATGTTGCGCATGAACTCCGGACTCCGCTGACTAACCTGATCGGCCAGACGCAGCTGGGGCTTTCGCGCCGCCGTTCACATGATGAACTGGAAGAGTTACTGGGTTCCAATCTGGAAGAACTTGAACGCATGACGTCTATTGTTAACGACATGCTGTTCCTTTCCCATGCCCATGCGGGTGAACATGCATCCCAGCTTACCCAAGTCTCCCTGCGCGAAGAAACCCTAAAAACAGCGGAGTATGTGGAACCCTCTTTTGCTGAAAAACAGCTCTCTCTCGATGTTCAGGGCGACGTCACCGCGGACATCGACCGACGACTGTTCCACCGTTCACTGGCCAATTTACTGGAAAACAGCGCAAGACACTCCCCCTCCAACAGTACGGTTACGGTGCGGTTAAGCGAAACCGGTCATCAAGCCTGTGTTGAAGTGTCAAACCCGGGCGATCCAATAGCACCAGAGCACTTACACCGGCTTTTCGAGCGGTTCTATCGCGTTGACACCTCCCGGGCCAGGAGTGATACCCATCATGGACTGGGCCTGTCGATCGTACGTGCCGTCGCCATTATGCACCGGGGAGATGTCTTTGCCCGTAGTGAAGGAGGCATCAATACTTTTGGCCTCACCTTTGCGCTACAAGCGGATAAAGCGGCAGATAATGCTCAATCCGGCGCTGAGCCGGGACCCGGGTTAGCTGACAGGATTGTCAGGGGGGCGTCAGCCTGACGTCATTACCCTCCCGATAAAATCATCGCAGGCAATCCCCTCTTCATTGATAAGGACGCTTTGCATGATCGGACATTTACGTTACCTCGGGCTGTTACTGCCCTTCTTCACATTTTCATCCTGGGCAGCGGAACAAAATCCCGCTGTCCATATCGCCCCAGCAGGAAGTCAGAACGCGGTGTTCGGGCCAGCCGAGAACTTTACCGGTCGTGTCAGGGTTGATCCTCTCTTCAAACCGGATAACGACATCCCTGTTTCCGGGGCTTATGTCACGTTTGAACCCGGCGCTCGTTCCGCCTGGCATACGCATCCGGCAGGTCAGCGGCTGATTGTGACCTCGGGTGTTGGGCTCACCCAACAAGAAGGCCTGCCGGTGCAGGTTATCCGCGCCGGTGACGTTGTCTCTTGCCCGGCGGGCGTCAAACACTGGCACGGGGCGGCACCCGGCAGCGCGATGACGCATCTGGCGATAACCGGGATTGTGGATGGCAAAAGCGTTAACTGGATGGAGAAAGTGACAGATGAACAATACCACGCCCATTAAGGCATTAGCGGCAACGGTACTGCTGACCTTTGGTTTTGGTCTCGCGGCACATGCTGCGCCCGTCAATAAAGGAGCCTCAGAAATGAACCACGAACAAAAGGTTTCAGATACGCTGTCAGCCCGCCAACAGGCCATCCCGTTGATTGCGGCATCGATGGCCAGCAGCCAGATGGATAAGCTGAATGCAGCCCTGAATCAGGGTCTTGACGCAGGGCTCACGATAAACGAAACCAAAGAGATTCTCGTCCAGCTTTATGCCTATACGGGCTTCCCCCGTAGCCTGAATGCGCTTAGTGAACTGATGAAGGTCGTCGAAGCACGTAAACAACGTGGTATCAAAGACGTTGAGGGTAAAGAACCGATTGCCCCGATCCCTGTCGGGGATGAGCTTCGCCGTGTCGGTACCGCAAACCAGACAAAAATCTCAGGCGCTCCCGTCCAGGGCCCACTGTTTGATTTTGCCCCGGTGATTAACCAGTTCCTGCAAACGCACCTTTTCGGCGACATTTTCGCCCGTGATAACCTCGACTGGCAAAGCCGCGAGCTGGCAACGGTTGGCGCATTAGCGGCCACGCCGGGCGTCGAATCACAACTGCTGTCGCATACGCGAGCAAGCATGCGGGTCGGCCTGACGGCGTCGCAGCTGCGCCAGCTGGCACAGGTTCTGCGTGAACATGGCGAAAGTGATGCAGCAACGCGAGCTGAAAAGGCGCTGCAGCAGGCGCTCGCAAACAATTAGGAGTGGATTATGGAGCATGATCCCAACCGCAGAATGTTAATCACCGCACTTGCCGGGCTGACGCTGGCGAACGTTTCTTTTGCCTCAGCTGCGACCGGAACCGCAAACGAGCAGGGTAAAAGCCGTGTTCTGGTGGCGTACTTTTCCCGCAGCGGAAATACACGGGTGATTGCGGGCGTCATTCACCGCAACCTGAATACCGATCTGTTTGAAATCGAACCGGCTACGCCTTATCCGGAAGACTATTTTCAGACCGTTGAACAGGCGAAAAAAGAGCGTGAGCGAGGCGTAAAACCGGCATTAAAAAATAGCGTTGCAGATACCTCACGCTACGAGACCGTGTATTTAGGCTTTCCGATCTGGGGGACCAGCGTGCCGCCTGTAGTGCAAGCATTTCTCAGCAGCCACAACCTTGCGGGCAAATTACTCATCCCCTTTATTACTCACGGTGGCTACGGTAAAGGAGACAGCGACGACATCCTTGCCAGTCTCGCCCCAACTGCGCGTCGGGAAAAACCGCTGGTCATTGAATGTGATCAGGAGCGAAGAACCACTGAAACGGTAACAAGTTGGTTAGAGACAATACGCAGCTGATTCATTGATATGAGGAGATACCCTTGAAGACACTTTTAAAAACACTGTCCGTCTGCATGATAGCGAGTGGCCTGGTGGCTCAGTCGGTATACGCAGCGCCGCTGGTCATTCAGGAACAGGGAAGCTTTTCTGCTGGCGGAACTATCACCACTGCCCCGGGTAAGTTTGACGCGAAGAAGCCGCTGGATTCTGCTGGCCAAACTTATCATGGCGATCATGCCTCAGTGTTCTACCAAATTCCGGAAAATCCGCATAAATACCCTATCGTCATGCTGCACGGTGCAGGTCAGTTCTCCCGTACCTGGGAAAGTACTCCAGATGGTCGCGAAGGGTTCCAGAACATCTTCCTGCGTCGCGGGTTCTCAACCTATCTTGTCGATCAGCCGCGTCGGGGCAGCGCTGGGCGCACGACTGTAGAAGGTACTGTTACGCCTAAACCGGATGAACAGATGTGGTTCAACCAGTTCCGCGTTGGCGTGTGGCCAGAGTATTTTAAGGGCGTTCAGTTTTCTCACGACAAAGAAGCACTGAATCAGTATTTCCGTCAGATGACCCCGAATACCGGGCCGTTTGATATCAATGTTATCTCTGATGCGATGTCCGCCGTCGTGGATAAATCCGGCCCCGCTATCCTCTTCACCCACTCTCAGGGTGGCGGACCAGGCTGGTACACGGCGATGAAAAACGACAAGGTCAAAGCCATTGTCGCCTTCGAGCCAGGCAGCAGCTTTGTCTTCCCGGAAAAAGAACTCCCTGCCCCTATGCCAAGCGCGTTCGACACGCTGAAGGGTGAGCCTGTTCCGATGGAGCAGTTTATGGCTCTGACCAAAATCCCGATTCTGATTATTTACGGCGATAACATACCGGATAAACCTGTCGCCATGCCCGCGCAGGACAGCTGGCGCGTACGCCTTGCAATGGCTCGGGAGTGGCGCGACGTGGTGAACAAGCATGGCGGTGATGTGACGGTGACTCATCTGCCTGAAGTGGGAATCAAAGGGAATACCCACTTCCCGTTCTCTGATTTAAATAATGTGCAAATTGCTGATTTGGTGAGTCAATTTTTGAAGGAAAAAGATCTGCAGTAGTGGAATAGACCCATCAGACCAATCTACCGAGTCCGCGTGTCTGAGGACTCGGTAGAGTCATATTAGTTTTTAACCATAGCTATCTTAATGATAAAGCACATGACACATGAGCCAACAAACCTATTCAACAAGCCACATCAGAACTCTAAAAAATTACTGCTCCTCAAATCGGGTAATTTCAACACTATAGCCGTAAAATTTTGGCCAATATATCCTTAAGCTCAGTCTTTGCCTTAGCCACTACAAGATATACTTTTTGGTTTTCAGATAAAGCATTATGTTCATTTATAAGTTGTTTTGTTCTTTCGGTAAAGCCAGAGCTAACAATTAAAATACCACCCTTACCTGATTGATTCACTTTATATATAAATTCACGAGCTGTAGCCAAACCGAGTAGTTTTGAATACCTTTTCACCTCAACAATATAATTCTGTTCTTGGGTTTTAATCTCAAAGTCATAACCATCATCTTTTCCTGCTTCAACTCTTTCTGAAAGCACTCCAAGTTCATTAAGTACTTCACCAACCATACTTTCAAACTCCTTCGAGCCTGGAGTTAAATTTGGATAGACCAAGTTATTAATTACATCACCCGAAGTAATATCAGCCTCAATTTCTTTATCAATTTTTATTTTCCTGAAAATACTATATGTACCTATAGCTGCAATGAGTGCTCCTATAGCGGAAACAAACATTGATACTAGAAAATCTTCATTTAAACTTTTCTTCTCAGCAACTTTTGGCTTTGAATATGTGGAGCGAATAGATTTTACTGTATCCATTAGTGACTCCCTTTTCTCTAATGGAATAAATTTGTTTCCCATAAAGCGATCTTGTATTTGTAATAAAAGTTCATCAGCCGAGTATGGGTAAGGAGTTCCTTGCTCTAACTCTTTGGCCTTAATGAATGAATTGATATCATCAATTGTTAGTTTTTTATTATAAAATAATAACTCTTGAACATCATCCACTAAGCTTTCATGAGTGATATTCACCTTTGCTGCAGTTATATCTTTTACATAACCGGGAACATATATAAGCGAAAAATAGAATGTCCCTATCACCCCAATAAAGCTAAATATATTCCAACCATTTTTCATAACCCAGTTAAGTATTGACTTCAATTAACTCTCCTTACTTGAATTGGTGTCATTTCAGGTTTTCCACCAAGGGGTGGCCATGCAATTGTGCAATTCTCTGGATTACATGTTATGTCTTTTTCCTCATTCAAACAACAAGCTACAAATACTTAGCTCTACTTACTAACGCAACATGATGTTGCTGATCATCTTTTGAGATCTACTTATAACATCAGCTAAAAGCTTAATAAACTATAGGGCATGCTAACTTTGTTCTAACAACTGTGCATACTTTTTGGTGGCAAGATAATGACGCAATTAATGAGCAAAATTAATAAACCCTAGCTAATTACCCCATCTAATCGAATAAATCGGTTTGCGTTATGCTTTTCCAACACAACAGCTGAAGGATAACGTCATGCAAACTGTAAAACTGAACAACGGTATTGAAATGCCCCTGCTGGGCTTTGGTGTCTTCCAGATGACGGATGCTGCTGAATGCGAAAGAGCCGTTATTGATGCGATCGATACGGGATACCGCCTGATCGATACCGCAGCGTCTTACCAGAATGAAACCCAGGTAGGGAACGCTCTGAAACAAACCGGTATCGCCCGCAACGAACTTTTTGTGACGACCAAACTTTGGCTGCAGGATACCAATTACGAAGGCGCTAAAGCCCAGTTCGAACGCTCCCTGAATCGGCTGCAACTTGATTACGTCGACCTGTATCTGATTCACCAGCCTTACGGTGATGTCCATGGGGCATGGCGTGCCATGGAAGAATTGCATGAGGCAGGAAAAATTCGCGCCATTGGTGTCAGCAATTTCCATCCTGACCGACTGGCCGACCTTATCGCCTTCAACAAGGTTGCCCCTGCGGTGAACCAGATTGAAGTTAACCCCTTCAACCAGCAGTTGCACGCCGTTCCATGGAATCAAAGCCATGGCATTCAGCCGGAAGCCTGGGCACCGTTTGCTGAGGGTAAAAATGGCCTGTTCCAGCATCCCGTGTTAACGGCGATTGGCCAGAAGTACGGCAAAAGCGTGGGTCAGATTGTGCTGCGTTGGATCTTCCAGCGAGGCATCGTTTCACTGGCGAAATCGGTGCGCAAAGAACGCATGGCTGAGAACATCAACATTCTCGATTTTGAACTCAGCGCTGAGGATATGCTGCAAATTGCCGCCCTCGACACCGCAACCAGCGCCTTCTTCTCTCACCGCGATCCGGCGATGGTGGAATGGCTGACTGGCCGCAAACTTGATGTTTAAGTCGCGATAAAAGAGGTATTCATTCAATGCTAAAACGTTATCTGGGTAAATCCCGACTCGAAGTCTCCGCGCTTGGGCTCGGTTGCATGGGCTTAAGCCACGGCTATGGTCCGGCGACCGATACTCGTCAGGCTATCGAGCTCATTCGCGCAGCGGTTGAACGTGGCGTCACCTTCTTCGATACCGCTGAAGTGTATGGCCCCTTCCTCAATGAAGAAGTTGTCGGCGAAGCCTTAAAACCGTTTCGTGACCGTGTGGTCATTGCCACTAAGTTTGGTTTTACTTTTGGCGACGACAACAAGCAGCAGATTTTAAACAGCCGTCCGGAGCATATCCGTGAAGCTGTGGAAGGATCATTACGCCGTCTTAAGACTGATGTCATTGACCTGCTGTATCAACACCGTGTCGATCCGGATGTCCCGATTGAAGATGTTGCGGGTACGGTAAAAGACCTGATAGCTGAAGGCAAAGTTAAACATTTCGGTCTGTCCGAAGCGGGTGCGCAAACCATTCGTCGTGCGCATGCCGTACAACCTGTCACGGCCCTACAAAGCGAATACTCAATGTGGTGGCGCGAGCCTGAGCAGGAGATCCTGCCGTTACTGGAGGAACTGGGTATTGGTTTTGTGCCCTTCAGCCCATTAGGCAAAGGATTCCTGACGGGATCGATTAAGCCAGGAACCACTTTTGGCAAGGATGATTACCGCAGCACCGTGCCGCGTTTCGCCGGGCAGGCGATTGAAGCCAATGAAAAGCTGGTCTCATTGCTGGGTGAACTGGCGGCAGAGAAAGGTGTGACGTCTGCACAAATCGCGCTGGCGTGGCTGCTGGCACAAAAGCCGTGGATTGTGCCTATCCCTGGAACTACGAAACTGCACCGGCTGGAAGAAAACCTGGGGGCCGCCGACATCATCCTTTCTCAGGATGACTCGCGGAAGATAACCCAGGCGCTTGAGACGATTAAAATCGTCGGCGAACGTTACTCTCCTGAGCACCAGGCCCGCGTAGGCCGTTAATACCCGGGCGGGTCCGCTGAGATTGGCGGACCCTTTATTCCTGGTAGCGAAGCGCATCGATCATCAGCGCAAATGCGGGCGGATGCTGCTTGCGGCTCGGGTAGTAGAGGTAATATCCGGGAAAAGATGGGCACCACTCCTGCAGAATCTGAATAAGCTCTCCTGACTTTATATAGTCCTGCACCCTGTCTTCAGGTATACAGGCGATGCCAAAACCGGATAACGCCGCATCAATCCTTTCCGCCTGCAGATTAAACGTTAGCTGCCCTTCCACTCTGACCCGTAACGGTTTCCCTTCCTTCTCAAACTCCCAGTGGTAAAGTCCACCGGCTGTCGGCAGGCGCATATTGATACACCGATGATTTTGTAGCTCGTGCGGCGTTTCAGGTGCAGGATTTGCAGCGAAATAAGATGGCGCTCCTACCACAGCCATTCTCATGTCCGGCCCAATTCTTACCGCAATCATGTCCTTATCCACGCTTTCGCCCAGGCGGATCCCGGCATCAAAACGCCCCTCAACAATATCGACAAAGCCGTTATCAACCACCAGTTCGAGACTAATTTCCGGGTATTCCCTGAGGAAGGGTTTTAGCTTCGGCCATACCAGACTTCGCGCGGCATGCTCCCCGGCAGATAAACGGATATTGCCGGAGGCAGTGCCGTTCAGCTGAACCAGCGATTCCAGTTCCTGTTCAAGATCGGCAATACGCGGTTCAAGGCAGGCAATAATTCTCTCACCGGCCTCTGTAGGGGCAACGCTTCGGGTCGTGCGGGTCAGAAGGCGGATATTCAGCCTTTCCTCCAGGGCCTTCATCGCGTGGCTGAGTGCAGATTGAGAAACGCCCAGTTTGCCCGCTGCTTTGGTAAAACTTCGCTCCCTTGCCACCACAAGAAAGATTTGCAGTTCGTTGAAATTTTCTTTGAGCATCGGCGATTTCCTTATGGAGGCATTCCCTTCATCGCACACTCATGAAGGGTGTTCATAGACACAATCATTTTAGCCCCATTACTGACATTAATGATAATTGATATTCTGACCGTATCGAAAATAAGTCTGAATTATCAGTAGGTTTATCATGAGAATACTCGTTGCAGGGGCGACAGGAAGTATTGGCCTTCATGTCGTCAATACCGCTATCAAAATGGGCCATCAGCCTGTAGCGCTGATCCGAAATAAGCGCAAAGTGAAATCGCTTCCTCGGGGAACAGATGTTTTTTACGGCGATGTTTCAATGCCGGAAACACTCACCGCATTGCCGAAAAATATTGATGCCATCATCTTCACTCTCGGTTCCGATGGTCAGGGTCGTATTGGTGCCAGAGCGATCGATTACGGCGGGGTGCGTAATATTTTACGAATACTCAGGGATACACCTGTTCGTATCGGCCTGATGACCACAATTGGCGTGACTGAACGACTCAGCACCTGGAATCAACGCACTGAGGTTCATGACTGGAAAAGACGTGCCGAGCGTCTGGTCAGGGCAAGCGGTCACCCCTATACCATCGTCAGGCCCGGCTGGTTTGATTACAACAATGATGATGAACACCGAATCGTTATGCTTCAGGGGGATCGTCGCCATACGGGAACACCGGAAGATGGTGTGATATCCCGGGAGCAAATCGCCCAGGTTCTGGTCAGTGCCCTGACCCACGACGAGGCAAAAAATAAAACGTTCGAGCTGGTGGCTGAACGAGGTGAAGCACAGCAGGATCTTAACCCACTGTTTGCAGACCTGCAGGCTGATGATCCACAAAAAAATGATGGGGTTTTAGACATAGACAATATGCCTCTCAGGGAAGAACCGGAGTGCATTGTTAACGAGCTGAATTTGTATTCAAAATTTAACTAATCTACAACCCTGACAATTTTGTCATATAGCGGTCAGTCTCATGAAAGCTTAGGTCTGTATATTTGAATATATAGACAGTGGGCGTTCCCCCCTGATACGAGTTCAGTTTCAAACATAGAGTTTAAAGAGGTATTAGATATGAAAGCACTACTTATTGCTACATTGGTCATGGGATTTATTTCAGTGAATGCCGCATCTGCCGCTCAGGAAATTAACCATGCAGATGGGAAAGAAAATATCGGTGTAGTCTCAGCCAGCAATGCCTATACGCTTGATGAGTTATCGAATACGCTTTCTCGTAAGGCTGATGAGCAAGGGGCAACGTCGTTCAAAATTCTGTCAACCACGGGGAATAATCGACTGCACGGGGTTGCTGAAATATATAAGTAAATCATTAGCATCCCGACAGGATGTGTCGCAGCCCTCTTATAGTGAGCGTCGTTCTATGTTCAGAACAGAAGACATCATCGATGAGATAACTTAATGGATTGATTCAAACTTACATAAACCGCTGAAGATAGAGGATGTTGCTGCGCGGGCAGGATACTCGAGGTGGCATCTTCAGCGAAGCTTTGTATAGAAAAAAGGAGTTAATGTTAGTTATTACAACTCCCTTTAATTTTGATCCGTATTTAGACAGCATGAATCATCAACATAAATGTATTGTAGTTTCAAGAAATGAACTCTCGATATCACTGGAATTAGTTCTTTTTAACATACTTTAAAAGCACTCCTACTAACACATCTATTAATCTAAATATAACCCTTACGGAATTCTTTCAAATTAAAGAAATAAAAACACAGTTGAAAGATTACATTCCATAATAAAATTCAGCCTAATAAAAAATAATTACCACACTCACCTTGAAAAAAAAACACTAATTTTATGCAAGCTGTTCTAACTAAATAAATTTTTTTATAAAAAAGACCACTCATCTTAATATAAATTAAAAACTTTAAAAACACTCACCATTAAATTATTCCATTGCTAATTTAAGTATTTCCCATTGAAAACATATTATTTATCATTAGACAAGATATAATGTTTCATGATAAGATACTGGTTATTTATACATGTATCTGCCGATGTGTTGTGAGGATTTAAAAATGAGTGCAAATAAAATAAAAAAAAATGTCACGGTCATTTTTTTTAAAATAGATACTAAAGATGAGTATTTTGATGATTTTGCTCTTAACTATGCTACAGTATCGGAATTAGATGAGAACGTTAGAGTAATTTCTCATCGGGACAGAAAACATTTAATTAAAGTTGATCATTATTGTCTTCATAATGGGTTAAAAACTTTTAATACCACTATCGTTAAAGAGCGCAATACATGGCAAATCAAAGCAACTAGAGATGGTGTAATAAGTGGAATTAGCCTGAACCAAGGTATCATAGGCGACCCCTACTTTATTACTGTAATACCCTCAATGAAGATCGTCTTTGGTTTTACCTCTGGGCCCAGTGGGACTATAAAAAGTATCTGCCGATTTATATTGGAGCAATTTAACACCGATCGCAGGAATAAGATAAAACTTGATCTTATTCCTAGGAGAAAAGAGTTTACAACACTAAATAACATTCCTGAATTTGACAGTCTTCATTTTAAAATGAATTCTTCTTATCTAGTTGATTTAGCTGATGATGCACCAACATTTTTCAAAGAACTGGCTTCTACACCACTTATTGGGCCTGGAATGCAATTATCATTTGATTTGGCATTCAATAATGATAATTATAATCAACTTACAAAAGAACATGTTGTTGAAATAGTTAACTTCTTATCCGATCACGATGGTTGTTCAGGTTTGAAAGTTAAGGGTAAAGATAATCAAGGAAACTCAATTAATATGGATTTTTCTAATTCGTTTCTCACCTTTAAAACTGAAATCAATACACGCAACAAATTTATTGATAAAGACGTATCGTTTGGTGTATTGAGATCAGCTCTTCAGGAGTTGTTAAAATTCAAGAACGATTAACTAAATGTTCCATTTCTTTTTTTATAACAACGTGTATTCGAGAAATGCTTTCTGAGTCTAATAATCTAATTAAATCAGCAAGATTTTTAATTGGCACTACAGAAGGCACTTTCTCATCAATTTCTTTAGATGCTTCTCGTGACAATCCAAGGTTTAATAAATCCATCATCCTCTCGTCACTAGCACCAATTTCCAAAAAGTAATGTAATTTTACACTTTGAACATTACTTCTTTTCATTCTGGCTGCCAATACAAAAAGTGTATAATAACATTTTATTGCATTTGATAGCCTAAATCTAACATCGCTATTAATTACATTTATAACATTACGAACTGACTTATTAACTTTAACCTCATTTATACCTTCATCTTCATCACTGGCGTCTTGCGAAGGAGAAGCATTATCCCAATAAATCTGTTCCGATATCATTTCTTTTAAGCTATTTCCTTGAATCCATTTTTTAGATATAAGACAGATATATTTAGCTGTATAGTTTCCAGATGGGATAAATACGCCATACTCAATAAGCTTACTTGAAATTTTTAATAATCTCTCATACAAATCTTCCGATTTAGGGTGTGGTAATGACCATTCATGTAAATCAAGCTCGCTCATTAGAAACTCATAGACTTTATTCTGCTGAATATATCCTATCGTAGGGTTAGACTCTAAAATCAGGGATGATACTTTCAAATTTAAAAATGCCTGCTCAACATCATTCTTCAATCTGCGAATCATATGGCTATCAAGTTTTACCTCTGGAGCAGAAAGTGTATTATCAAGGCTACCATTATCAAAAGCTTTAATTAACTTATTAGCTACTGAGTAAAATTTATATTGCTCATCCTCCCTAGGATACTGACCTGATAGAGCCATTATCACATCATCAGTTTTATCATTGATTAATTTAAAATAGGTTGGTATTTTTTCTTCTTTGAGTTCATCACTTTCAGTAAAATAATCATCAAAGGCCCATTTATCCTGCTCAATAAGGAAAACATTACCAGAAAAATGCTGAAGCATTCGACCTGCCCTTCCAGTGATGTTATTTATTTTTACATCCTCAAGTCTTTCTGGGCTTTGGAATTTCTGTTTAAAGAATGGATTTTGAATAAATAAATTTTTTGCAGGAAGGTTTACTCCTTCTGCTAAAGTACTAGTGCAGCATATATATTTTACATGCCCTTCTTTAGCTAAATTTTCAACCATAATTCTAACTGATGTCGGCAATGGGCTGTAATGAAATGCAACACCTTTCAGAAGATTAGAAGCCAAAGTAAACTCTTCATGAATAAAGTGTTTAATATATTCAGAAGCTTCGATCAGTGCTTCGTTATCATCAACAGCCTCTATTCTGTTTGAAATATCTTGAGCTATTGATTCACAATAGTTAGTTTGGTTTCTATAAATAATATTGCTATGATTTTTCCCTAATCTATAAACTATATCAGCAAGTTTTTTTTCTTTAAAGTTTTTAGGGATTACCACCTTGTCTGCGGAATACAATCTATCAATTTCAAGATTTCTTCCTTTCGGCCTCACATTCATTATTAATTTTGAAACCGGAGAATGGCTGGTTATCTCCTTTTTAAAGGCAATATCATTAAATACACTTGTGAAACTATTCTGATATTGTGGTGATGGCATTCCAATAATGATCTGAGGAGTACCATTATCCAAGACTTTTTCAAGTGTTAGATGAAGTAGAACCCCTCTACTTTCATCAGAAATATTATGAGCTTCGTCTATAAAAAGATAGTTAAAGCTGATATCGCCTCTTAGCAGAACCTCATGTAACCGTTCTTGCGTCATAACAAAGAATGTTTTGTCTGAAAAATTACCATCTCTTGGTATAGTACAAATTTCAATTTCCTTTTCTCTTTCCCTTTCCTTAGCAAGATTATAAATTTTAGATGATACTTCTGTAATTAATGCTCGGGTAGGAACCACAATTACAGCAAATGCGCCATCAAGGCTATCGAGTACACTATCAACTAAATAATTTAGTATAATATGTGTTTTCCCCGCAGAGGTCGGTGCAACGGTAATAACATCATCACCTCTCTGTAGATCATCCCAAAGCCTTTTTTGAAAATCAGTCAATATAATATTTAGAGTCTCTACATTATTTAATGAACGACGAAAATTAAATGTAGCTTCTGAGAGGAAATTATGTTTGAAATGTATTTCCGGAAAGCGTTTTTCAAGTAATTCTATATTTGGAAAGTCTCCGGTGCTGGTAAAAACATGTGCAGCAATAGGAATTATTTCAGGATAATCTGTCCCACAAGAATCGATTAACATTGATAGAAGGTTAGCACCTTCTTTCAAATATTTTTCATCTTCAGATTTATAAAAAATCTGAGAGGCTGTAGTTATATTTTTTGCGAGTTCCTTACAAATGGTTTCTTTTTCACCAATAAGCATCTTAATATAGCCTGAAAACAACTCTGATGTACCAATTTTGAATTTTTCATTATTTATTATCCGATTAGACAATTTGGTGTAGAATTCGCTCATTTTTGTATCCCAAGATGGGTTATAAAATCCTTGACTAAAGCCTCAGTATCCGTAAAAGGCAGAATCATTAATGTTGACGATTCAATATTCACACTTCTTTTCTCGAGCTTTTTATAATAATCGTCAATATGATTGAATGCCATATTTATATAACATTGAAGAAAATCTTCACCTTTGAGACAGCTCTCAATTAAATTTTTATCTGCAAAACCAATAAAACAAGGCGAATGAATATGATCATCAATATTTTTATTCTCAAATGGATTTAGTATTCCAAGAAGTTCTTCTTCTGCATCTTCATCTAATTGAGGGAGGTCTATGTAACTATCGATTAAATTGAACTCATCAAGATATCTACTTTTGGCTTTTTCTATTGAACTTGCAGCTTTGGTTGCAGCATTACTAAAGGTCGTATAAAGCTTTGACTCACCTAAATATACACGTATTTTATTATTGACGTACTGGATATGTACGCCATCAGCGCCAAAGACTGGCATTTGCGGACTGGTTTTTAGGGAGATTTTGCTAAGTAACTTAGGAGCTTCTAGGTAAACATCAACTAAAGTAAATAGGATTAATTCACCAAGTTCACCATGTGCCGTTTGTTGACTTAGTTTACTTAACGCTTTTTTGAAAAGAATGTCCGCAGCTTGAGCACCATTTCGCTTAAGTTTTTTCTCAATATCTTGACAAGTGAGAGCAAAGTGATGGAGCAACTCATTTGCTATCAAGTCGAAAAATGCTGTATGGTTTATTACTCCATTGATTGAAGGCAGGTAAACTAACAATGTTTCAACGCGTCTTCCATCTGAAAGAAAAATAGAAACATTAACTTTTTTTAGCATATCCTTTATAACGTGCGTATTTTTCAATTGAGGAGCAAGCTTCATTGTCATGTAATTATTTCTTTATTAAATTGAAAAAAAATAAGAAAACTAATGAGACAAAATAATGCTTAATTAGGCTAATAATAACGCTTAATGAATCTCTTGGAAAGTCGAGGAAAACCCATCATATCATTATGGTTTTTTAATCTTTCTCAATAACACTTTTCAGCTCAATCGTTTGAATTTATATAAAAATAAAGATATTTATTCTGCGCTAATAATTTTAAAGATCGATTCCCCTCTTATTGTGCGAAAATAAAGTAAAACACCTGTATGATAAAACCAATTTAATCAAAAAAATAAGACTAACAAACGTAAAATTCACGGTGGTAGCTTCTAATGAACAACGAAATGATTTCATTTATTATAAATTAAACAAAGTTGATTCCCCATAAAAGTAATAATCATGCCTTACTTAGTAACTAGAATTTTCAATAAACCCTCCATACCATTGCATCATCTCCCTCCGCCCATCCAGATACAACGCATGGTTATACGTTCCACGAATCGCGTCCTTATCGACATGCGCAAGCTGGGTTTCAATCCACGCCGTATTGAACCCTTCTTCATGCAAAATCGTACTCATCGTGTGACGGAAACCATGCCCCGTTACCTTCCCCGTGTATCCAATCCGCTTAAACACCTGATTAATACTCGCTTCGCTCATTGTTTTGCGGGGATCATTCCTCCCAGGAAACACCAGAGGATATTGCCCAGACATCACTTTGAGCTGCTGTACGATCTCTAGTGCTTGGGTAGAGAGGGGGACAAGGTGAGGCCGTTTCATCTTCATTCGGTCGGCAGGAATTTCCCACAACGCTTTCTCAAGGTCAAACTCACTCCAGAAAGCACCTCGAAGCTCGCCGGTGCGAACTCCCGTAAGGATCAGCAAACGTGCGGCAAGTACAACCAGCGGGCTGCCTGTATAACCAGAGAGAGCTTTAAAGAAATCAGGTAACTCCTCAACGGTAAGGAAGGGATAATGCTTCGATTCATGCCCTGACATCGCGCTGGTAAGATCCGCTGCAGGGTTATATTCCGCACGACCAGCCACGATGGCGTAACGAAAGACTTCACTGCAACGCTGGCGAACCTTCTTGGCCTTCTCTGTCGCGCCACGGCTTTCCATTCGACGCAGCACATTAAGCAGAACCAGCGGTTTGATTTCATTCACTGGCTGCTGGCCGATATAGGGGAAAATATCTTTATTGAAAGCTTCGATAATGTCAGAGGCATAACCTTCTGACCATCGGCTTACCTTAGTTCCGTGCCATTCAAGCGCCACAGACTGAAACGTGTTGTTGAGCTGCACATCCCGAACCAGCTTTTCTTCTTTCTTGGCAAATGATGGATCGATACCCTCAGCCAGCTTTTTCTTGGCTTCATCACGCAGTGCCCTCGCTTGTGCAAGGAACACTGTCGGATAGACCCCAAAAGCCATACGCTTCTCTTTTCCATTGAAGCGATATTTCATCCGCCAGTATCGAGAACCAGAAGGAACAACCTCAAGATACAAACCAGCACCATCTGCAAGCTTATAGGCTTTCTCTCTGGGTTTCGCAGCGTCTACCTGTCGTGCATTTAGCTTCATTGGGGGCATCTCCCTGGACCGAACACAGAATGCCCCCACTTATGCCCCCAACTGTAACTTGATTCCGGTTGAGTCCAGTTGATAACAGGAGATAAGATACGGGCCAGAAAACCGCAGTATACGGGCTTTGAGTTGATTTCGATAAACTTGGGAAGAGTTTGAAATGGTGCCGATAATAGGAGTCGAACCTACGACCTTCGCATTACGAATGCGCTGCTCTACCAACTGAGCTATATCGGCCCTGAGAGACCGGTTACGAGCGTAACCACGGGGCAAAAGAGTAGATCTAACCGGGTGATGCGTCAATGCCCTTTTGAATCAAACGGCTATTTTTGCATCACCCGCGATTATTTACGCACGAATGGTATCATCACCGAAGCCGATCCACTTGTAGGTGGTCAGTGCTTCCAGCCCCATCGGACCGCGGGCATGCAGCTTCTGAGTGCTCACAGCCACCTCTGCACCCAGACCAAACTGGCCGCCATCGGTGAAGCGCGTCGAGGCATTCACGTAAACCGCAGACGAATCCACTTCATTCACAAAACGATCGGCATTGCGCAGGGTGCGCGTCAGGATCGCATCAGAATGCTGGGTTCCGTGTTCACGAATGTGCGCAATAGCGTCATCGAGATCCGCAACTACCTTCACGTTCAGATCCAGCGACAAATACTCATCGTCGTACTGCTCCGCGTTAACCGGAACGACCTTCGCCGGACCGTCTTTCAGCAGGGCGAGAGCCTTCTCCTCCGCATGCAGCGTAACGCCACTTTCCGCCATCTGCTTGCTCAGCGCTGGCAGGAAGGTACTGGCGATGCCCTGATGCACCAGCAGCGTTTCGACCGTATTACAGGTGCTTGGACGCTGAGTTTTAGCGTTGACGATAATCTTCAGTGCAGGTTCGATCTCCGCGGTGTCATCCACCACGATATGGCATACGCCGATACCGCCGGTAATGACCGGAATGGTGGAATGCTCACGGCACAGCTTGTGCAGGCCCGCGCCGCCGCGTGGGATGAGCATGTCGATGTGTTTGTCCATGCGCAGCATCTCGTTGACCAGCGCGCGGTCGGGGCTTTCAATCGCCTGCACGGCAGCCGCCGGTAAGCCGCACTCTTCCAGCGCCTGCTGAATGACGTTCACCGTGGCGGCGTTGGTGCGCCAGGTCTCTTTCCCGCCACGCAGGATAGCGGCGTTACCGGTTTTCAGGCACAGGGAGGCGACATCCACCGTCACGTTTGGACGCGCTTCGTAAATCACACCGATGACGCCGAGTGGCACACGACGACGCTCAAGGCGTAACCCGCTGTCGAGCACCCCACCGTCAATCACCTGCCCTACCGGGTCGGCGAGGTTGCACACCTGACGGACGTCATCGGCGATACCTTTCAGACGCGCCGGGGTCAATGCCAGACGGTCGAGCATCGCTTCGCTCAAGCCGTTGCGACGCGCTTCCAGCAGATCCTGCTCGTTGGCGAGCAAAATTTCCTGCGACTGGGATTCCAGATAATCAGCGATTTTTTCCAGCACGCGGTTTTTCTCGCGGCTGGAAAGGAGCGCCAGTTTATACGAGGCGGCTTTCGCGGCTGCGCCCATTTGTTCCAGCATGTTCTGGCTCCTTAACGAATAATCATGTCGTCGCGATGCACGGCAACCGGGCCATATTCATAGCCCAGGATGGCGTCGATCTGCTGGGAATGGTGGCCAGCAATCCGACGCAGCGCGTCGCTGTTATAACGGCTTACGCCATGAGCGATGTCGCGACCTTCAAGGTTACGGATTCGGATCACTTCACCACGCGAGAAGTTGCCTGTCACGCTTTTAATTCCTTTTGGAAGCAACGAGCTTCCTCTTTCCAGAATAGCGGCGGTCGCGCCTTCATCCACGGTCAATTCACCAGCCGGGGGCGCGCCAAAGATCCAGCGTTTGCGGTTTTCCAGCGGGGACGCCTGGGCGTGGAAGCGTGTGCCCACAGAGATGCCTTCCATCACATCACCTATCACGCCCGGACGGCTGCCCGCGGCAATGATGGTGTCGATACCGGCCCGGCACGCCACGTCCGCAGCCTGGAGCTTGGTGCCCATACCGCCTGTCCCAAGACCAGAAACGCTGTCTCCCGCAATGGCACGCAGCGCATCGTCAATGCCGTGAACGTCTTTGATCAGTTCTGCCTGTGGATTGGAACGCGGGTCAGCGGTAAACAGCCCCTGCTGATCGGTCAGAAGCAGCAGCTTATCGGCCCCTGCCAGGATCGCCGCCAGCGCAGAGAGGTTATCGTTGTCGCCTACTTTGATTTCAGCGGTGGCAACAGCGTCGTTTTCGTTGATGACCGGAACGATATGGTTATCCAGCAGCGCGCGCAGCGTATCGCGGGCGTTCAGGAAACGTTCTCTGTCTTCCATATCCGCACGCGTCAGCAGCATCTGCCCGACGTGAATGCCATAAATGGAGAACAGTTGTTCCCAGAGCTGTATGAGTCGGCTTTGTCCTACGGCGGCCAGCAGCTGTTTGGAGGCGATCGTCGCGGGGAGTTCGGGGTAGCCCAGGTGTTCACGCCCGGCGGCAATCGCCCCGGAGGTCACAATCACAATACGATGCCCTGCGGCATGCAACTGAGCGCACTGACGTACAAGCTCAACGATATGGGCACGATTAAGGCGGCGCGATCCGCCTGTTAACACACTGGTACCGAGTTTTACCACCAGCGTCTGGCTGTCACTCATGATTCTCTGCCGTTCAACAATAAGGGAAAATGATGTCAGTCAGACGTTTTAACAGGTGTCAGCCCCGTTGCCAACTGCCTTAGCACATCACCCGTCACTTTGTTGCGCGGGATCAGGAAGCGTAGCGGCAGATTTTGACAATTTTATTACCGAAAAATTAAAACATACTTTTTTAGACATATTCTTACTTTGTCATAAAACGTTCACCCACTAACGATAAAACCCTTCCTGTTTTTCACGGGGTAATAAGTTGAATCTTATTGCTCAGCGAATATTAGCGCGTTTTTATAAAATCAGGATTGAAAATGAAAAAGAGCACTCTGGCATTAGTGGTAATGGGCGTAGTTGCATCCACATCTGTTCACGCAGCAGAAGTTTATAATAAAAACGGTAATAAACTGGACGTGTACGGCAAAGTAAAAGCAATGCACTACCTCAGTGATGATGACGCGAAGGATGGTGACCAGACTTACGTTCGTTTTGGCTTTAAGGGTGAAACGCAGATTAACGATCAGCTGACGGGCTACGGACGTTGGGAAGCAGAGTTCGCGGGTAACAAAGCAGAAAGCGACTCTTCTCAAAAAACGCGCCTGGCATTTGCGGGTATTAAACTGAAAGATTTTGGTTCTTTTGATTACGGTCGTAACCTGGGTGCGCTGTATGACGTCGCCGCATACACCGATATGTTCCCGGAGTTCGGCGGTGACGGCCTGGCGCAGACCGATAACTTCATGACGAAACGCGCTTCCGGTCTGGCCACATACCGTAATACCGATTTCTTTGGCATGGTTGACGGTCTTAATATGACCCTGCAATATCAGGGTAAAAATGAAAACCGCGACGTGAAGAAGCAAAACGGTGACGGCTTCGGTACCTCCCTGAGCTATGACTTCGGCGGCAGCGATTTCTCTGTGATTGGTGCGTATGCCAGCTCCGATCGCACCAATGAGCAAAACCTTCAGGCACGCGGCGAAGGTAAAAAAGCAGAAGGCTGGGCGACCGGTCTGAAATATGATGCCAACGATATATATCTGGCCACTCTCTATTCTGAAACCCGCAATATGGCCCCTATTTCCGGTGGCTTTGCAAATAAAGCGCAAAACTTCGAAGTGGTTGCGCAATATCAGTTTGACTTTGGTCTGCGCCCATCTCTGGGTTACGTGCAGTCTAAAGGCAAAGATATCGAAGGCATCGGCGATGAAGATATCGTGAAATACATCGATGTAGGTGCGACCTATTATTTCAACAAAAACATGTCTGCGTTTGTTGATTATAAAATCAACCAGATCGATGACGATAATAAACTGGGCGTAAGCAGCGATGATATCGTTGCGCTGGGCATGACCTACCAGTTCTGATGTTGTGGTAATAAAAAAACCGGCGCTGAGCCGGTTTTTTTGTGCCCGGTGACGCTGTGCTTACCGGACCTGGGGAGTAATACGTTTTTAGGCCGGGTAAGGCGTAGCCGCCACCCGGCGCTGTGACATCATCAGGCTCTCAGTTTCACCGCTTCGCTGGAAAAATCGTCCGCAGGCTCCAGCTTCAGATCCAGCGTTGCCAGCAGGTCGCGAGCTCTGCCGTGAAATTCTTTTAGCGTATGCTCCAGGCGATCGATCACTTCCTGATCTTTGATGCTCGTCGCCTGCCAGTGCCCGTCTTTATTAAACAGGCCAAACTGATAGCTATAGGTAAAACGGTTTTCCTGTGCTTCCATTTCCATCCACCAGCCCCAGAACTCACGTTTTTCGGGTGCAGGCTTCACGTTGACGCAAACAGCCAGGCAGTCGAAAAAAAAGCGATTCTCTTCACACTGCTCTTCTCGAATATACGGGCCAAGAGCCATGAACTTCTTAATCAGTCTACTTTTCGGGTGTCCACTCGGTAACGTCATTGCGATCTCCTTTTGTGAAGCACTGTTTTACCAAACCAACGAAATTTAGCAAACTATTAACACAATCTCTGCGTGATCCAGCGTGTGATCTCTTTAAGCGCTTTGTCAAAATTCTGGTACACCGGGCTGAAGGGTACCTCCAGCAATTTGCCATCCGAAGATGACGAGGTGATTAAGCGTGACTCCTCTTCCGGGCTAAATGGATCGTTCTTCCAGAAACCGGACATCATCGGGGTTGGGCAACGGCGGCCCAGCAAGCCCTGCGTTTTTAATGAATACCGATTAAGTTCAATGCGCAACGCTTCATCTGAAGCATCATGCATGCCAAGTCGGCTCGCCAGCACGTCCAGATACATTTCAGGAACGCTACCCTGACGCGCAGGCTCGCTTAGCAGTGCATGCACTACCGGACCAAGACAGGCGACGGCCTTCAGGCGGGAAGATTCAAGGTAGGCCAGCCGTACCGCGACGTTAGCGCCAAAGCGGAAGCCAAACGCACCTACCCGGGTATGGTCAACCCAGGGGATATTCTCCAGCGCTTTTAATGCATGCTGGTGCAGCAGGCTGGAATCTTGCGTAAGTTTCCATTTGGATGAAAAACCAATTGATGGCATATCGAGCGTCAGCATGGCGATCCCGTTTGGGGCAAAGTAGCGCTCATACAGGCTGTAATAATCAATTTGTAACGAATCCAGGCCGCCGCACATCAGAACCGTCGGGAACGGGCCTTCCCCCTCCGGCATATGCAGGAATCCAGTCACCGGGCTACCGCCGGGAATGGCGAACTCAATTTCACGCATCCGGCCAGGCAGCCGCTGGGCGGCCTCTTCATAAGCCCGGTTTGCCAGCGCCTGGGCCTGCTCCGCCAGTTCGTCTCCTTTCAGATGCGGGTATGCAGCGATGCTGTAAAGGTTTGCCGCATGCAGCCAGTGTTTGCCGCTGAGAGTGGCATCTTCTTCCTGGCTCGCTTTTTGCTGCCAGAGCATGGCCTGCTTTGACCATTCGTAGATCCAGTTCCCGCCACGGTAGCCCACCACCGTGTCGTAGAGATCGCTGTCGGTGCGCTCAGACTCGCTCATCACGATACGCGCCTGCACGTCGAGGATTTCGCGCGGGTCGATACCACGCCAGATCCACATCAGGCGATTAATCATGCGGTACCAGTGGGGCACGTTTTTACCATCTAACGCTGACTGTACAGCAGGCATGGTCCCCGGATTAAACCGACGCACCAGCGTCGAGGTTTCAGGGTGCTTGAAACGGGGTTTGAAAAGAGTTTCGGTGAGATTCGCCTGCGCCATTGCGTTGCCTCCATGGATACATCACTTGGAGACCATTGTAACGCGTGGCAGGCCAAAAAGAACAACGCCCGGCATAACCGGGCGTGTAAAGTTACGTACTGAAATTAACGGCCAGAGATAGGCGGTACGAAGACCACGCCCATATCCCATGGCTGTTCAATCCAGGTATCCTGCGGGATATCAATGACGTAATCATCAACCAGGGGACGACCCGCTGGTTTCGCGAAGATAGTGACGAAGTGCGCTTTTGGATACATTTCGCGGATAGCCACAGCGGTACCGCCGGTGTCCACCAGATCGTCGATAACGATAAAGCCTTCACCGTCGCCTTCCGCGCGCTTCAGCACTTTCAGCTCACGCTGGTTATCGTGGTCATAGCTGGAGATACATACGGTATCGACATGACGAATACCCAGCTCACGTGCCAGCAGCGCCCCCGGTACCAGACCGCCACGGCTGACGGCAATAATGCCTTTCCACTGTTCGGAAGGCATCAGACGCGCAGCCAGTTTGCGTGCGTGAATCTGCAACATGTCCCAGGTGACGACGTATTTTTCGCTCATGTGAAGTGTCCCAGCCTGTTTATATACGGCTTAAAAAAATGAGGGTGAACCAGGTTGCGCGAGATTATAGAGATCTGACGCACTAAAAACCAGTGTTACGCGCCATGAGCCTGAGTTTTTACATGCTTAATGCTACCAGCCACGGGAGAAAGTGGTATTCTCAGATGCATCTCGCAAGCCCGTCTTGTGGTAACGATTAACCTGCTAACCCAGTGACCTGCAACATTGTTTTGCAGCGCAACGACAAGGAGACCTATCGTGTCTGAACTGTCTCAATTATCTCCACAGCCGCTGTGGGATATTTTTGCCAAAATCTGCTCCATTCCGCACCCTTCCTATCATGAAGAACAGCTTGCCGAACATATTATGGGCTGGGCAAAGGAAAAAGGTCTGCACGCTGAGCGTGACCAGGTTGGCAATATTCTCATCCGCAAACCTGCCACCGCAGGTATGGAAAACCGTAAGCCAGTGGTATTGCAGGCGCACCTGGACATGGTTCCGCAGAAAAACAACGACACCGTTCACGACTTCACAAAAGACCCGATTCAGCCGTACATCGACGGTGAGTGGGTGAAGGCGCGCGGCACGACCCTGGGCGCAGATAACGGTATTGGTATGGCTTCCGCGCTGGCCGTGCTGGCTGACGACAGCGTTGAACACGGTCCGCTGGAAGTGCTGCTGACCATGACTGAAGAAGCGGGCATGGATGGCGCGTTCGGTCTCCAGGCAAACTGGCTGCAAGCGGACATTCTGATCAACACCGATTCCGAAGAAGAAGGTGAGATCTACATGGGCTGCGCGGGCGGGATCGATTTCATCTCTACCCTGCCGCTGTCCCGCGAAGCGATTCCTGCCGGTTTCGAGACCTTTAAGCTGACGCTGAAAGGGCTGAAAGGCGGTCACTCCGGCGGTGATATTCACCTGGGCCTGGGCAACGCCAACAAACTGCTGGCGCGTTTCCTGGCGGGCCATGCCGCTGAACTGGATCTGCGTCTGGTGGACTTCAACGGTGGCACTCTGCGTAACGCGATCCCTCGTGAAGCCTTTGCGACCGTGGCGGTGCCTGCGGCGAAAGCGGAAGAACTGAAAAACCTCTCCAGCCTGTATCTGGATATCCTGAAAAACGAGCTGTCTGAGAAAGAGAAAAACCTGACGGTGGTACTGGAGTCCGTTACAACGGATAAAGCCGCGCTGACCGCACAGTCTCGTGACACGTTCGTCCAGTTGCTGAACGCAACGCCAAACGGCGTGATCCGCAATTCTGACGTCGCAAAAGGCGTGGTTGAAACCTCCCTGAACGTGGGCGTAGTGACCATGGGCGACGACAGCGCAGAGATCATTTGCCTGATCCGTTCCCTGATCGACAGCGGTAAAGAGTACGTTGTGAGCATGCTGGAATCTCTGGGTACCCTGGCGGGCGCGAAAACGTCTGCAAAAGGCAGCTACCCTGGCTGGCAGCCGGATGCAAGTTCTCCGGTCATGGCACTGGTGCGTGAAACTTATCAGAGACTGTTCAACAGCACCCCGAACATTCAGGTTATTCACGCGGGTCTGGAATGTGGTCTGTTCAAGAAACCGTATCCGGATATGGACATGGTCTCCATCGGGCCGACCATCACGGGTCCACACTCCCCGGATGAGCAGGTTCACATTGAAAGCGTCGGTCACTACTGGACGCTGCTGACTGAGCTGCTGAAAGCAATCCCTGTTAAGTAATAAGCCGTTTGATGCCCGGTGGCGCTTCGCTTACCGGGCATAAGATTAGCCTAATCTACAGTCCCAGCACCAGCTGACGCTCCAGCTGCGGATCCAGCAATGTGACGTGCAGCCCCACCAGCCTTACCCCTCGTCCGCCCCGCCGCTCTTCCCATGCCTTTTTTGCCGTCGCAATAAGATCCTCTTTGTTGAGGCGTGGCCAGACGTGCTCCTGCGTCGTCTGTTGAAAATCGTTAAATTTCAGTTTGATGCCCTGCCGGGCAATAAGCAGATCTGGTTTGACCTTCAGTAAGCGTCGTTCAAGCTCAGGATAGAGTTGTTCCGTAATAATGGTTTCACACTCTGCCCAGTCATGGATATCTTCGCTCAGCGTGCGTTCAACGCCGACCGATTTACGCAGCCGTTCGTTGTTCACATCCCGGTCATCAATGCCCTGACTGCGTTCCCACAGTACGCGGCCAAACTTACCAAAACGCTTAAGCAGCAGCGCCAGATCGCTGCGCTGAACGTCTTCACAGGTGCGTAGCCCCATATTTTCCAGCTTCGCGGCGGAGACTTTACCCACACCGGGGATTTTGCTGAGCGGCAGCGTCTTTAAAAACGCCGGAACCTCTTCCGGGGTGATGACGTACTGGCCGTTGGGCTTATTTAAATCGGAGGCGATTTTGGCGAGAAATTTTATCGGCGCGACGCCTGCCGATGCCGTCAGGTTCAGCTCGTTAAAAATAGTCTGGCGGATCTCCTGCGCCATCAGGGTGGCGGAGCCGTGGCAGTGCACGCTGTGGGTGACATCCAGATAGGCTTCATCCAGCGATAACGGTTCAATCAGAGAGGTGTAGCGGGAGAAGATCTCCCGAATGTGGTTCGATGCTTCTTTATAGGCATCAAAACGTCCGGGCAAAAGAGTGAGATGCGGGCACAGTTTTAGCGCCATCGCTGTCGGCATGGCGCTGCGCACACCGTATTTGCGAGCAGGATAGTTGGCGGTGCTGATGACACCGCGCTGAACCCGGCTGCCGCCAATGGCGATGGGAATATCCCGCAGCGCCGGGTTGTCACGCATCTCCACTGCGGCAAAAAAGCAGTCCATATCGACATGGATTATTTTGCGCATAGTAAGCCCTCACTCATTACTGGATAAGTATACAGTAAACAAATGAGGGTTGAGAAGTGTGCGTGGGAATTGTCGGGTGGCGGCGTTGCCTTACCCGACATACAAGACTAAATAATGCGTTGCTGCTCGCGAGCCATCCGTTTTTTTCGCGCATCGCACGGTTCCGGACAATCGCACACTTTTTCCATTCCGATGGAAGATATACCTCCACAGCTGCCCTGAATGCTTTTACGCTTGATGATCCAGCCTAAGGACATCCCGAATATCACCAGTACAAACACCGCAAAGGTCGCCAGAAAGGTCAGCATAATCAGCCTCCGAAATCATCGAGCATGATGTTCTCATCTTCCACGCCAAGATCTTTTAGCATCTTAATCACGGCAGCGTTCATCATTGGCGGGCCACACATATAAAACTCGCAATCTTCCGGTGCCGGGTGCTGTTTGAGGTAATTTTCATACAGCACGTTGTGGATGAAGCCCGTATAACCTGTCCAGTTATCTTCCGGCTGCGGATCGGATAACGCCACATGGAAGGTAAAGTTAGGGTTATCACGTGCCAGTTGTTCAAACTCATCGTCATAGAACATTTCGCGCAGTGAACGCGCCCCGTACCAGAAGCTGATCTTGCGCTTGCTGCCAAGTCGTTTGAGCTGGTCAAAGATATGCGAACGCATCGGCGCCATACCCGCACCGCCGCCGATAAAGACCATTTCCGCATCAGTGTCTTTGGCAAAGAATTCGCCGAACGGGCCGGAAATCGTCACTTTGTCGCCAGGCTTGAGGGACCAGATATATGACGACATGACGCCAGGGGGTGCATCAGGCACATTCGGCGGCGGCGTGGCGATTCGCACGTTGAGCATAATAATGCCCTTCTCTTCCGGGTAGTTAGCCATGGAATAAGCGCGAAGCGCGGGCTCTTTTACTTCGGAAACAAAGCGGAAGAGGTTAAATTTATCCCAGTCGGCCCGGTACTCCTCGGGCACGTCGAAGTCAGCATACGCCACGGTGTGTGCCGGACAATCAATCTGAATATACCCACCCGCACGGAACGGGACGCTCTCCCCTTCAGGAACGCGCAGCTTGAGCTCTTTAATGAACGTGGCTTTGTTATCGTTAGAGATAACTTCGCACTCCCATTTTTTCACGCCGAAGATCTCCTCCGGCAGCTCAATCTTCATGTTCTGGCGCACAGCGACCTGACACGCCAGACGGCAGCCCTCTTTCGCTTCACGCTTCGTGATATGCGACAGTTCTGTTGGCAGAATATCACCGCCTCCCTCTTTCACCGTCACACGGCACTGTCCACAGGAGCCACCGCCGCCACAGGCAGACGAGACAAAAATCCCGTTGCCGGAGAGCGTGTTAAGCAGCTTATCCCCTGCCGGGGTACGGATCTGATTCTGCGGATCGTCATTGATATCAATGATCACATCCCCGGAATTCACCAGCTTCGCACGCGCTGCCAGGATCAGCCCTGACAGCACCAGTACTATCAGCGTGAACATCACCACGCCAAGAATAATTTCCATCTTTTAGCCCTTATAGCTGCACACCGGAGAAGGACATAAAGCCCAACGCCATCAGGCCGGTGGTGATAAAGGTGATCCCTAAGCCACGAAGCCCCGCAGGTACGTTGGCATATTTCATTTTTTCACGGATCCCCGCCATGGTGACAATCGCCAGCATCCAGCCGATACCGGAACCGAAACCATACACAACCGATTCACTGAAGTTGTAATCGCGCTGAACCATAAATGAGACGCCGCCGAAAATGGCGCAGTTCACCGCGATTAGCGGCAGGAAGATCCCCAGTGCGTTGTACAGCGACGGGAAGTATTTATCGAGGATCATCTCCAGGATCTGAACAAGCGCCGCAATCACCCCGATAAAGGTGATGAAGTTCAGGAAGCTAAGATCAACGCCCTCCACCAGCGCGCCATCGCGAAGCACGAAGTTGAACACCAGGTTGTTAATCGGAACGGAAAGCCCCAGCACAACAGTGACCGCCACACCCAGACCGAATGCCGTCGATACCTTCTTAGAAACAGCAAGGAACGTACACATGCCCAGGAAGAAAGCGAGCGCCATGTTTTCAACAAACACCGCGCGCACAAATAAACTCAGGTAATGAGCCATCGTCGGTTACTCCTTTTCCTGCTGTTCAGGCTTCAGCGTACGAATCAGCCAGATCAGCAAACCGATAATGAAAAATGCGCTTGGTGCCAGCAGGAACAGGCCGTTCGGCAGATACCAGCCGCCGTTCTGTACCGTATCCAGCACCGGAATGCCAAACAGTTTGCCGCTGCCAATAAGTTCGCGCAGGAAACCAACCGTCAACAGGATCACGCCATAACCCAGCCCGTTGCCGATACCGTCCATAAAGCTCGCCAGTGGCGGCATTTTCATCGCATAGGCTTCAGCGCGCCCCATCACGATACAGTTGGTGATAATCAGGCCGACAAACACCGAAAGCTGCTTCGAGGTTTCATAAGCGAAGGCGCGCAGAAGCTGATCAACCACGATCACCAGCGAGGCGATGATCGCCATCTGGACAATGATCCTCACGCTGTTGGGTATGTGGTGGCGGATCATTGAGATAAACATGCTGGAAAACGCTGTCACCAGCGTTACCGCCAGCGTCATGACCACCGCCGTTTCCAGCTTGGTGGTTACCGCCAGAGCCGAGCATACACCCAGCACCTGAAGCGTTATCGGGTTATTGGCTAAAAGTGGGCCAATCAGCACCTTTTTAACTTCTTTCAGTTCACCCGTATCAGCCATTGTTCAGCGCTCCTTCACGTACATTCTTCAGGAAGGGACCAAAGCCCAGTTCACCCATCCAGAAATCAAAGCTGTGCTGCACCCCATTAGAGGTGAGCGTGGCGCCGGAAAGGCCATCAACGGCAAATTCATCACCGGGACGCGCTCCTCCTTTCACCACCTTCAGCGCAGGCTGGCCGTTGTCATCGAGCACTTTTTTACCGACAAACTGTGCCCGCCAGTTAGGGTTCTCAACTTCGCCCCCCAGCCCTGGTGTTTCGCCCTGATCGTAATATGTAATGCCTTTGACCGTACGGCCATCGGTATCCAGCGCCACAAAGGCGTACATCATTGACCATAAACCGTTGCCATAGATGGGCAACACGATTTCCTGGATGCGCTTTTGCTCGTCGCGGACGAGGTAAATCTCCGCGACATTGCTGCGGCGCTTAATGCCTGCCGGATCCTGCGAGGCGTCAAGCATGGTGCTCATCTGCGGATCTTTTAGCGCCAGCGCCTGGTTATATTTCGCCGGGTCTTTATCCATTAACTCCCCGGTTTTTAAATCCACCAGCCGTGCGGTAATGCGTTCGGCAAACACCGCTGCGATGTCATCCTTCGTCATGCCTTCCTGCATCAGCCCGGCAACGGCAAGGATGTTACGCTGTTTATCCAGCGCACGTTGCTCCTGCTGTAGCGGTTTCAACCCAACGGCAGAACCGGCCACGACAATGGAACAGACCAGACACAGTACCAGCACCACCAGCAGCGTTTTGCTGATACTGTCGTTATTTTTGATCTCAGCCACGCGCCTTCCTCCGCTTAATGTTGGCGCGCACGACCAGGTAGTCGAACAGCGGCGCAAACAGATTGGCAAACAGAATGGCCAACATCATCCCTTCCGGATAGGCCGGGTTGACCACGCGAATCAGTACACACATCACCCCAATGAGCGCGCCGTAGCACCATTTTCCTCTGTCGGTAAACGAAGCCGAGACCGGATCGGTGGCCATGAACATCATGCCAAACGCAAAGCCTCCCAGCACGAGGTGCCAGTACCACGGCATGGAGAACATCGGGTTAGTGTCTGAACCAATGAAATTGAAAAGCGTGGCGGTGAGGACCATTCCAAGCATGACGCCAGCGACAATGCGCCAGGACGCCACGCGGCCAAAGAGGATGATGGCTCCGCCGATCAAAATCATCAGGGTAGACACTTCACCGATGGAGCCTGGAATATTGCCAATAAACGCATCAAACCAGGTGACAGGCTGTCCGGTTGCATTGTTAACCAGCGTTTCGCCGCCGCCAGCCGCCCACTGTGAAAGTGGCGTCGCGCCGGAGAATCCGTCTGCTGCCGTCCACACCAGGTCGCCCGAGATTTGCGCCGGATAAGCAAAGAACAGGAACGCGCGCCCTGCCAGTGCCGGGTTGAGGAAGTTGCGTCCGGTCCCGCCGAAGATCTCCTTGGCAATCACCACGCCAAAGCTGATCCCCATCGCCGCCTGCCAGAGCGGCAGCGTTGGCGGAACAATCAGCGCAAACAGAATAGAGGTAACAAAGAAGCCTTCGTTTATCTCATGTTTGCGAATAATAGCGAACAGAACCTCCCAGAAACCGCCCACAATAAAGACAGTCATATAGATGGGGAGGAAGAAGACAGCGCCCAGCGTCATCATGCTGATCCAGCCTGCATCTGCCGCAAAGCTCACCCCCAGCGACTGCGCCAGACGATAGTGCCAGTCAGACTGAATCACCTGCGCCAGCTGCTCTGCATCGTACATATGGTGCAGCGCCGGAATAGTCTGCAACCCAACGTTATACATCCCCCAGAACATGGCCGGGAAGACCGCAAACCAGACCAGAATCATCATTCGCTTGAGGTCGATGGCGTCGCGAACGTGCGCCGCGCCTTTCGTCACCAGACCCGGCGTGTAGAAAATGGTCGTTGTCGCTTCATACAGCGGGTAGTACTTTTTGAGCTTCCCTTCGGTAAAGTGCGGCTCAATTTTTTCAAAGAGGTGTTTTAAGCCCATGGTTATCCTTCCTGCTCAATGCGGGTTAACACCTCGCGCAATACGGGTCCATATTCGTATTTACCTGGACACACATAGGTACACAGCGCCAGATCTTCCTCGTCCAGCTCCAGACAGCCCAGCGCCTGGGCACCGTCGGTATCGCCGGCCAGCAGATCGCGCAGCAGCACAGTGGGCAGAATATCCAGCGGCATCACGCGTTCGTAGTTGCCAATCGGGACCATGGCGCGCTCACCGCCGTTGGTGCTGGTGGAGAAGTTAAACAGCTTACGACGCAAAAAGTGGCCGAGCGTGGTACGGGTTACCGAGTATTTTTCTGCGCCAGGCAGCACCCAGCCGAACAGCTCTTTCTCGCGCCCTTCAAGCACCACGCTCACCTGAAGATGGAAACGACCCAGCCAGGCCATCGGGCCTGTCGCGTGTCTGCCGCTCAGCACCGAGCCGGAAATAATGCGGTTCTCACCCTCTTTCGTTTCGCCAGCCAACAGCGCCGTCAGGTCTGCCCCAAGCAGCGTGCGAACCAGACGCGGTTGGGTTGCCTGAGGGCCGCCGATGGCAATAATGCGTTCTGCGCACAGCTCACCCCTGGTGAAGAGCTTACCGATAGCGATCACGTCCTGATAATTAAGATGCCAGACCTGTTTCGTCAGGCTTACCGGCTCCAGGAAATGAATATGCGTTCCCACCAGCCCGGCCGGATGCGGGCCGGCAAATTCATTAAAGGCGACCTGCCCTTGCGGATGCCCGCCCAGCTTACCGCCGCTGGCCTGGCAGACATGCACTTTTCCCGGCGTCAGGCGCGTTAACACGGTGAGGCCGGCATCGAAAGCTTTGCGTTCCGCCAGGATAAGAGGCTGCGGATCCGCGCTGAGCGGGTTAGTGTCGATGGCCGTAACGAAGATAGCGGCTGGCATCGTGCCAGGTACGGGCGTTTTGCTATAGGGACGCGTGCGAAGCGCCGTCCACAGTCCTGATTCCAGCAGTTGCGTCTGCACCGCGTCGTGGCTGAGGCTAGCGAGATCGGCGGCGTCAAAACGCGTAAACTCGCGTTTCTCATCGCCTTCAATTTGAATAACTACCGATTGCAGAACGCGACGCTCACCACGATGGATGGCGACGACGGTACCGCTGGCAGGGGCTGTAAACATAACGCCAGGATTTTTTTTATCCTCGAAGAGTGCCTGGCCTTTTATTACACGATCGCCTTCCTGTACCAGCATCGCGGGGCGCATGCCCACGTAATCATCACCCACAATAGCGACATGATGAATACTGGCGCCGGTCGTTACGTGCTGTTCAGGCACGCCGGAGATTGGCAGATCGAGTCCTTTTCTGATTCTAAACATGTGGTTAGCAGGTATCCATGAACAACAATCCAGAGAGGCCGGAGTGTACCATTTTCGGCCCTGCCAAGGGCAGTAAATCCGCCGTCTGGCGCGCCGAAATGCGAGCTATTGCGCAAAGTTCCTGGAGTCAGGACGATATGAATGGGTTATAAAGTAAAACTAATTTGTAAACGCAAAGGTTGGCTCTTGCGAAAATCTCCATCGGTGCTAATGTGAGCGCTCCTGTCCAGATTAGTCTGATTTCGGGTGTCTTTTGCCGTTCTGGCAAGTTGGTCATTGTTTTATCAAGGAACCAGTAGTATGCGTAAAATCGCATTGTTCATTGCGATGCTTCTGATACCGTGCATGTCGTTTGCCGGGCTGCTTGGCAGTAATAGTTCAACGACGCCGGTCAGCAAAGAGTATAAACAGCAGTTGATGGGATCCCCGGTTTATATTCAAATCTTCAAGGAAGAGCGCACACTCGATCTGTTTGTCAAAATGGGCGAGACGTATCAACTGCTCGATAGCTACAAAATCTGTAACTATTCTGGCGGACTGGGGCCGAAACAGCGCCAGGGTGACTTCAAAAGTCCGGAAGGGTTTTACAACGTTCAGCGTAACCAGCTAAAACCGGACAGCCGCTTCTATAAAGCGATTAACATCGGTTTCCCCAATGCCTTCGACCGTGCGCACGGTTACGAAGGGAAATACCTGATGATCCACGGCGCCTGCGTGTCTGTCGGCTGTTATGCGATGACGGATTCCGGCATTGATGAAATCTTCCAGTTTGTCACGGGCGCACTGGTCTTCGGCCAGCCGAATGTTCAGGTCAGCATCTATCCGTTCCGTATGACGGATGCCAACATGGCGCGCCATAAGTACTCTGTTTACACAGATTTCTGGAAACAGCTAAAACCGGGTTATGACTACTTCGAGCAGACCCATAAGCCGCCGGTGGTGTCCATCGTCAATGGCCGTTACGTGGTGAGTAAACCGCTCAGCCATGAAGTGGTTCAGCCTCAGCTGGCGTCAAATTACGCGGTCCCCGAGACAAAATAGCGCCCACTCGCCTGGCATGATCTTTTGCCAGGTTTCGTTGCCCGTCAGCGGCTGCGTTGCAATGACAGTGACCACATCGTTCGGTGTGGTCTCCTTCTGAAAATCAATTTCCACATCCTGATCGAGCAGCGTGGCGACGCCAAACGGCGCACGTCGGGTGATCCAGAACAGATTCGTCGAGCAGAATGCCATCACGTAGCGTCCGTCAGACAGCAGCATATTAAACACGCCCTTCTCGCGTAACTCAGACGCCAGTGACGCTATGTACTTAAATACTGCGGTCATGTTGCCGGGCGTACGGGGGTAGCGCTCGGTCAGCTTGTGCAGCAGCCAGCAAAATGCTTTTTCGCTGTCCGTTTCACCGACAGGACGAAAATTGCCGGTTTCCAGTGATTTATAGCCCGAGAGCTGCCCGTTGTGCGCATAGGTCCAGTTACGTCCCCACAGTTCACGGGTAAACGGATGGGTATTTTCCAGCGCCACTTCGCCACGATTGGCCTGGCGGATATGGGCGATCACCGAACAGGATTTAATAGGATAGTCCTGCACCAGTCTGGCAATGGGTGAGTTAAAGCTGGGCTGTGGATCTTTAAACGTGCGACATCCTTTGCCTTCGTAGAAGGTAATGCCCCAGCCGTCTTTATGCGGCCCGGTTCCTCCACCGCGCTGAACCAGCCCGGTGAAACTAAAGCAGATATCGGTTGGCACATTGGCGCTCATCCCGAGCAGTTCGCACATAGAACACCTCCACAACAGCGGGGGGCACCGGCGCCCCCCAGCGAAGTCTTACTTAACCATCTCTTTTTCGATCAGTTGGATCAGGATGTGGATCACTTTGATGTGAATTTCCTGAACGCGATCCGCATAACCGAAGTGTGGTACACGGATTTCAATGTCCGCTGTACCGTCCATCTTACCGCCATCTTTCCCGGTCAGGGTGATCACTTTCATGCCCTTCTCACGCGCGGCGGCGATCGCTTTGATCACGTTAGCGGAGTTACCGGACGTGGAGATCCCCAGCAGCACGTCGCCTTCACGGCCTACGGCTTCAACGTAGCGGGAAAAGATATGGTCGTAACCGAAGTCGTTGCCTACACAGGAGATGTGGCTCACGTCGGAAATCGCAATCGCCGGGTAGCCCGGACGGTTTTCGCGATAGCGTCCGGTCAGCTCTTCGGCGAAGTGCATGGCGTCACAGTGGGAACCGCCGTTACCGCAGGAAAGCACTTTACCGCCGGCTTTGAAACTGTCGGCAAGCAGGACCGCCGCGCGCTGAATAGCGTGAATATTGGCATCATCTTTCAGAAAATTCGCCAGCGTTTCCGCCGCTTCGTTCAGTTCGTTACGAATAAGATCCTGGTACATGAGGATAATCCTTCAGTATTGATGAAATAACACAGTGGAGTGTACCGGATAGCAGTAAAAGCGAGAAGCTAAAGCCATGCGAATCGTCCGGCGTTTTGATTTTTTGTGCCGGCTAAAACGCGAACAATGTGAACCAGGTTGTAATTATTTTGTAAACACATTGCTAAAGGAAATGACATCAACTACAACCATATCATCACAAGTGGTCAGACCTCCTACAAGCAAGGGAGCTTTTCTTTATGATGATTTTGAGCATTTTCGCAACCGTTGTGCTGCTCGGGGTGTTGTTCTATCACCGTGTCAGTTTATTCCTGAGTAGCCTGATTCTTCTGGCCTGGACGGCTGCACTTGGCGTCGCTGGCCTGTGGAATATCTGGGTACTTGTTCCCCTGGCAATCATTTTGCTGCCGTTTAACCTGACGCCGATGCGTAAGTCGATGATCTCCGCGCCGGTGTTCAAGGGATTCCGTAAAGTGATGCCGCCGATGTCGCGCACGGAGAAAGAGGCGATTGATGCGGGCACGACCTGGTGGGAAGGCGATCTGTTCCAGGGCAACCCGGACTGGAAAAAGCTGCACAACTACCCGCAGCCGCGTCTGACCGCCGAAGAACAAGCCTTTATTGACGGCCCGGTGGAAGAAGCCTGCCGCATGGCGAACGATTTTGCCATCACTCACGAAATGGCCGACCTGCCGCCTGAGCTGTGGGCATATCTGAAAGAGCATCGCTTCTTCGCGATGATCATTAAGAAAGAGTACGGCGGTCTGGAATTCTCCGCTTACGCTCAGGCTCGCGTCCTGCAAAAACTGGCGGGTGTTTCCGGGATCCTGGCGATCACCGTTGGCGTGCCAAACTCCTTAGGCCCGGGCGAGCTGTTACAGCATTACGGTACGGAAGAGCAGAAAGATCACTATCTGCCGCGTCTGGCGCGTGGTCAGGAAATTCCGTGCTTCGCGCTGACCAGCCCGGAAGCCGGTTCTGATGCCGGTGCGATCCCGGATACTGGCGTGGTCTGCATGGGCGAATGGCAGGGCGAACAGGTGCTGGGCATGCGCCTGACCTGGAACAAACGTTATATCACCCTGGCGCCTATCGCCACCGTACTCGGTCTGGCGTTCAAACTTTCTGACCCGGAAAAACTGCTGGGCGGTGATGAAGATCTGGGCATTACCTGTGCGCTGATCCCAACCTCGACCCCGGGGGTTGAAATTGGTCGTCGTCATTTCCCGCTGAACGTACCGTTCCAGAACGGCCCGACTCGCGGTCAGGATATCTTTGTGCCGATTGACTACATCATCGGTGGACCGAAAATGGCCGGTCAGGGCTGGCGTATGCTGGTGGAATGTCTGTCGGTGGGCCGCGGCATTACCCTGCCGTCGAACTCTACCGGCGGTCTGAAATCGGTGGCGATGGGGATTGGGGCTTACGCGCATATCCGCCGTCAGTTCAAAATTTCCATCGGCAAGATGGAAGGTATCGAAGAGCCGCTGGCGCGTATTGCGGGCAATGCCTACGTGATGGACGCCGCAGCCTCGCTGATTACCTACGGTATTATGCTGGGCGAAAAACCTGCCGTGCTGTCGGCGATTGTGAAGTACCACTGTACCCACCGCGCACAGCAGTCAATTATTGATGCAATGGATATCGCAGGCGGTAAAGGCATTATGCTTGGCGAAGGCAACTTCCTGGCGCGCGGCTATCAGGGCGCACCGATTGCCATCACCGTGGAAGGGGCAAACATCCTGACCCGTAGCATGATGATCTTCGGCCAGGGGGCGATTCGCTGCCATCCGTACGTGCTGGAAGAGATGGCTGCCGCGCAGAATAACGACGTGGATGCCTTCGACAAGCTGCTGTTCAAACATATCGGTCACGTTGGCAGCAATGAAGTTCGCAGCTTCTGGCTCGGCCTGACGCGGGGGCTGACCAGCGCGACGCCGACCCGCGATGCAACCAAACGTTACTACCAACACCTGAACCGTCTGAGCGCTAACCTGGCGCTGCTGTCTGACGTCTCCATGGCCGTTCTGGGCGGAAGCCTGAAGCGTCGCGAACGCATCTCCGCCCGTCTGGGTGATGTGCTGAGCCAGATCTTCCTGGCCTCTGCGGTGCTGAAACGCTACGACGATGAAGGCCGTCAGGAAGCGGATCTGCCGCTGGTGCACTGGGGCGTGCAGGATGCGATGTATCAGGCGGAACAGGCGATTGACGACCTGCTGGCAAACTTCCCGAACCGCTTCGTGGCGGGCGCCCTGCGCGCGGTGATCTTCCCGACCGGTCGTCACCATCTGGCACCGTCTGACAAGCTGGATCATAAAGTGGCGAAGATCCTCCAGGTACCAAGCGCAACCCGTTCCCGTATTGGCCGTGGTCAATACCTGGAACCTACCCCGCATAACCCGGTAGGTTTGCTGGAAGAAGCGCTGCTTGACGTGATGGCCGCCGACCCGATTCACCAGAAGATCTGCAAACAGCTGGGCAAAAACCTGCCGTTTACACGACTGGATGAGCTGGCAAAACAGGCGCTGGCGGGTGGCATCATCGACAACAGCGAAGCTGCGATTCTGGTGAAAGCCGAAGAGAGCCGTCTGCGCAGTATTAACGTGGATGATTTCGAACCAGAAGAGCTGGCGACTCAGCCGGTAAAGCTGCCAGAGAAGCTCCGCAAACCTGAAGCGGCATAAGGTATTTTGCTCTCACAAACCCCGCCCCGCGCGGGGTTTTTTATTGCCACATTTTCTGGTAATGACGTGCTACAGTGTCAAAAAGTGTTTATTAAGGAGCCTGTATCGTGCCTGGTTTAAAGATTTCTGTTTTGCAGCAACCTTTAGTGTGGATGGACGGCCCCGCCAACCTTCGCCATTTTGATCGCCAGCTGGAAGAGATTACCGGACGCGATGTGATTGTCCTGCCGGAGATGTTCACCACAGGTTTCGCGATGGAGGCAGCAAAACAGTCCATGCCGCAGGACGAGGTGGTGGCCTGGATGCACGCCAGGGCGCAGGAAACAAACGCGCTGATTGCCGGCAGCGTCGCGCTCCAGACCGGGCGCGGACCGGTCAATCGCTTCCTGCTGGTCGAGCCGGAAGGAAACGTCCATTTCTACGATAAGCGCCACCTGTTCCGCATGGCGGATGAACATCAACATTATGAAGCCGGAAACGAACGCGTGGTATTTGAATGGCGCGGCTGGCGTATTCTGCCGCTGGTCTGCTATGACCTGCGCTTCCCGGTGTGGTCGCGCAACCGCAACGATTATGACCTGGCGTTGTACGTCGCCAACTGGCCCGCCCCACGCTCCCTGCACTGGCAGGCTTTACTGACCGCGCGCGCGATTGAAAATCAGGCTTATGTCGTTGGCTGTAACCGTGTAGGAACGGACGGTAACGGGCATCACTATCGCGGTGACAGCCGGGTGATCAGTCCGCAGGGTGAGATTATTGCCACCGCCGAGCCGCATCAGGCGACACGAATTGACGCTGAGATCTCGTTAACGGCGTTAAAGGAGTATCGGGAGAAGTTTCCGGCCTGGCTGGATGCAGATCCATTTAGCATTGGATAAGAAAAAGCCGGGTGGCGGCTGCGCCTTACCCGGCCTATAAATCAGCTCACCAACGCCTGCCCGTCTTTGCGGCTCTCCGTCGCAGCCACGTAGTGCCCTTCCGGCATACGGTAAATCACCTGCGCGCCGCCAAAATTGTAATCCTGGAGCGGATCTTCCACCACTATCTGGTGTCCGCGCTCGCGCAGCGCCGCGATGGTATTGCGATCGAAGGTCGATTCAACAACCACTTCCCTGCCCTGCACCACGCGCCAGCGCGGGGCGTCAATCGCCGCTTGCGGGTTTTGCCCGTGCAGCATAATGCGAAGCGCCATCTGCATGTGCCCCTGCGCCTGCATCGGGCCGCCCATCACGCCGAAGGACATCAGCGGTTTGCCGTTACCGTCCATCGCAAAGCCCGGAATGATGGTGTGGAAAGGACGCTTGCTGCCTGCCAGCGCGTTCGGGTGTTTGGGATCGAGCACAAAGCCGCAGCCGCGGTTTTGCAGGCTGATCCCCGTATCCGGCACCACGATCCCTGAACCGAAGCCCATAAAATTGGACTGAATAAAGGAGATCATCATCCCGCTGGAATCCGCTGCGCTGAGGTAAACGGTCCCACTTTGCGTCGGCGATCCGTACACAAAATCAGAGGCTTTATCGTGGTTGATAAGCGCGGCGCGCGACTTCAGATAATGGTCGCTCAGCAGCGCTTTGGCGGCAAACTCCATATGCTCTTCATCCGCAACGTAGCGATCGAGATCCGCCAGCGCCAGCTTCATTGCCTCTATAGAGAGGTGCAGCCCCTGCACGGAATCCGGGTGATGTTTCTCGATGCCGCACTGCTCCAGAATGCCGAGCGCAATCAGGGTGGCGATCCCCTGACCGTTTGGTGGCAATTCCTGCACCGAACCGCCCGCGAAGTCGCGCGATAGCAGTTCCACCCAGTCCACACGGTGATTCGCCAGGTCTGCTTCGGTCAGGTGTGCACCATGTGCTTTGGCGAAGGCGGCAATTTTCTGCGCCAGTTCGCCCCGGTAAAACGCGTCGCCGTTGGTTTTGGCGATCAGCTCCAGTGAGTTCGCCTGCGCCGGGTTACGGAAGATCTCCCCCACGCGCGGCGCGCGGCCTTCCGGCGCAAAGCAGGCACTAAACCCGGGCTGATCTTTCAGCTTGTTGTAGCCGCGCTGCCAGAGATGGCCGATCAGCGGCGAGACCGGGAAACCGTTACGCGCGTAATCAATGGCTGGCTGCGCGAGCGTGGTCAGCGGCAGCGTGCCAAAACGTTCAGCCAGCGCCACCCAGCCCGACACCGCACCCGGCACGGTCACCGCGTCCCAGCCGATTTCCGGTACGGCGGTTTTTCCGGCAAACAGATCCGCATGCCAGCTGGCTGGCGAACGACCTGACGCATTCAGACCGTGAAGTTTTTCACCGTCCCAGACAATGGCAAAAGCATCGCTGCCGATGCCGTTGCCGGTCGGCTCGACAACGGTCAGCGCCATGGCGGTCGCAATCGCCGCATCAACGGCATTTCCGCCCAGCTGTAGCATCTTCATTCCCGCCTGTGCCGCCAGCGGCTGCGAGGTGGCAACGGCGTTATGGCCCATCATCGGCGGGCGTCGTGAATCGTAACCGGTTGTAAAATCGAGCGCTTTGGTCATCATGACTCCTTAGTCGTGGCGCGGATCGAGCGCATCGCGCAGCCCGTCGCCGAGTAAATTAAAGCCCTGAACGGCAAGGAAAATCGCCACGCCGGGGAAAACCGACATCCACGGCGCCTGTTCGAGAAACCCTTTTGCGGTGTTGAGCATTGAGCCCCAGGATGGGTTCGGCGGCTGTTGGCCTAACCCTAAAAACGAAAGGCTGGCTTCGGCGATAATCGCCGAGGCAATGGCCAGCGTGGCCTGCACCAGGATAGGTGACATCACGTTGGGCAGAACGTATTTAATGATGATCCAGCGGTCCGGCAGGCCAATCGCCCGCGCGCCGTCGATGTACTCTTCGTTGCGAATGGCGATCACCTGGCCGCGCGTCAGGCGGGCGAAGATCGGCATTGCCGAGAGTCCAATAGCGATCATGGCATTCGTCAGGCTTGGGCCTAAGAATGCCCCCAGCGCGATCGCCATGATCAGGAATGGACAGGCCAGCAGTGCCTCAATAAAGCGGGAGATCACCCCGTCCCACATCTTCTGGAAATAACCCGCCACCAGCCCCAGCGGCACGCCGATGACAACCGCGATCGCCACCGACATACAGCCCGCCATCAGCGAGGTTCTCGCCCCCCAGATAATGCGGGACAAGATATCGCGCCCCAGCTCGTCGGTGCCGAACCAGTACATCGCCGATGGCGCTTTGCGCACCGCGAGGAAGTTAGCTTTGACCGGGTCAAATGGCGCGATCCACGGCGCCAGCAGCGCCACCAGCACAAAAAAGCCCACTACAAGCGCGCCAATCACCGCACTTTTATTGGCGAGGAATTTTTTCAGCACCCGGTTTTGCGCGCGCGGCAGCGCGGGCGCCACGGTTTGCGTCGTCAGTTCCGCCATGATTAACCTCGCATTTTCGGGTTGATAAGGACGTAGAGCACGTCAGCCAGCAGGTTGAGCATCAGGAAACCGATCGCCACGATCAGCACTACGCCCTGCACCACCGCGTAGTCGCGGTTGAACACCGAGTCGACGATCATTTTGCCGAAGCCCGGAATGGTGAACACCTGCTCGGTCAGCACCGCCCCGCCCAGCAGCTCGCCGAACAGCAACGTGGTGAGGGTGATCACCGGCACCAGCGCATTGCGAAAGGCGTGCTTCAGGATCACCGCTTTCGGCAGCAGCCCCTTAGCGCGCGCGGTGCGGATGTAATCCGCTTTCAGCACCGCAATCATCGACGCGCGGGTATGGCGCATCAGCGTCGCCGCCAGGCCGGTTCCGAGCACGGACGCGGGCAGCAGCAATGTCCGCAGGTTCTGGATCGGATCTTCACTGAACGGCACATAACCGGACGCAGGCAACCATTGCAGGTTTACTGAAAAGACCAGAATCAGCAGGATCCCCAGCCAGAAGTGCGGTATTGAGATCCCCGAGATCGCCACAAAGTTCGCCCCGTGATCGACCCAGCTGTTTTTGTTCACCGCCGCGAGGATCCCCATGCTGATACCAAACACCAGCGCGATAATCATCGCCAGCAGCGACAGTTCCAGCGTGACCGGCAGCTTGCTGGCAATCAGTTGCGTGACCGGCTCATGAGTGCGTAAGGAGACACCCAGATCGCCTTGCAGCGCGCGCGTCAGCCAGTTGAAATACTGCACGGGGATCGGCGCGTCCAGATTCAGCTCAGCACGCAGCTGGGCGATCACCGCCGGATCGCGCTCCTCCCCGGCCATGGCAATCAGCGGATCGCCAGGCAGCAGCTTTTGCAGGCCGAACACCATCATGCTCACCAGCAGCAGAGTGGGTATAGCCAGCAGCAGACGTTTGCAAATCAGTTCCAGCATGGGTTCTCCTCAGGAGGTTTATTTCGCCAGCGTTAAGCCAGCCAGACGCACAATGCCGTCCGGGTACGCTTTAAAGCCCTGCACGCGCTTGTTCAGGCCAAAAATGCGCGGTTCGAAGTAAAGGTATGCAATCGGCATATCGGTCTGAAGCTGCTTCACAACCTTGTCATACAGCGGCTGGCGGGCGGCCTGATCGGTGCTCTGACGCGCCTGCGTTAGCCATTCATCCACCTGAGCATTGCTGTAGCGGCCGTCGTTGAGGGTGCCTTTGCTGTTGATAAAGCCGTAGATGCTGCCATCTGGATCCGGGCGACCCGACCAGCCGGAGAAGCTCAACTGGTAGTCACCGCTCTGCTGGCGATCCAGCAGCGTGGCGAACTCGGTCATTTGCAGGTTCAGGTTAAAGCCCGCCTCTGCCACCATCGCCTGCAATACCTGGCCCACCTGCTGCGAGGTTGGGTTGTTCGGCACCAGCAGATTAACGGTCAGCGGCGCGGTAACGCCTGCGGCTTTCAGCAGCGCTTTGGCTTTGTCGACGTCACGCGGGGGAACCGGGAAATTGACGTGATACGGGCTTACCGGCGAAAACGCCTGGTTTGCCGGAGTGTAAAGCCCTTCGAACACTACCTGGTTTAAAGCATCGCGATCGATGGCCTGGGAAAATGCTTCACGCACGCGGGCATCTTTGAAGGGATCGTTCGCCGGGACTTTGCCATTGTTAATATTGAAGGTGATGCCCTGGTATCCGAGGCCCGTCACCTTCGCCAGCGCCAGCTTGCTGTCGGCTTCGACGGTTTTGACGTCGCTGGCGGCAATGCCTTCGGTCAGGTCGAGATCGCCCGCGCGCAGGTTCGCCAGGCGCACGGAGGCATCCGGGATCGGCAGATAGATAATTTTGTCAAAGTGGTAGGCGTCTTTGTTCCAGTAGTTGTCGAAGCGGGTCAGCACAATGCGGTCCTGCGACACGCGGCTGTCGAATTTATAGGGGCCGGAACAGACCGGATGGGCGGCAAAATCGGCTTTTTTCGCGGCTTCCGGCGCCATCATTGCGCCTGCGCGATCGGTGAGCTGCATCAGAAGTGCGGCATCCGGCGTTTTCAGGTGCAGGGCTATCTGCATCGGGCCGGTGACCTCCACCGACTCAACAGAAGAGAGTTCACTTTTACGCAGAGAGCCTTTTAGCGTCAGGGCCCGGTCGAGGTTGTATTTCGCGGCGGCGGCATCAAATTTTTCACCGTCGTGGAAGGCCACGCCTTCACGGAGATCCAGGGTCAGCGTTTTGCCGTCATCGCTCCACGCCCAGGATTTCGCCAGTCCCGGCACCACCTTGAGGTGCTCGTCCACGTCCACCAGCCGGTCACACAGGGAGGCAAAGACGAAGCGGCCATAATAGGTACGCGCCAGATGCGGGTCCAGCATGTCCGGATCTGCACCCAGGCCGATTCGCAGCACGCTTTCAGAATGGGCGGGCAGCGCCGCACCAAGCAACATAACACTTCCCAGTACGGTCAAAAGAGAATTACGCATTGTCATTATCATGAGTTCCTTGAAGGAAGGGAGGAGTGAGTAGCCGCGTGTTCAAACAGCACGCGGCGGCGCAAAAATGCGGCGGATGGCGGTGCGATCTGTATAACGCTGCGATCGCGATTAATCTCCTGCCAGCGGTGGCAGGCGACCTGACGTCCGCCGTCGATTACCTGATGAATCGGCTCAACCTGACGACATTCATCGCTAACATAGGGGCAACGGGTGTGGAAACGGCAGCCGGAGGGCGGATTAGCCGGGTTCGGTAAATCACCCTGCAACAGCGGCGCATCCCGCGCTACGCCTGGCTGCATTTGCGGCGCAGAGGCAATTAATGCCTGGGTATAAGGATGCAGCGGCGCGTCGAAGATATCGTCGACGGTGGCCAGCTCGACGATTTGCCCAAGATACATCACCGCCACGCGGTCGCTCATATGACGGATAACCGCCAGACCGTGGGCGACGATCACCATCGTTAGCCCCAACTGGTGCTTCAGGCTTTCCAGTAAATTGACCACCTGTGCCTGGACGGAAACATCCAGTGCGGAAACCGGTTCATCGCCCAGCAGCAGCTTTGGGCCTGACGCCAGCGAGCGCGCAATGCCGATACGCTGACGCTGCCCGCCGGAAAATTCGTGCGGATAACGTCCGGCCCAGGCCGCGGGCAAGCCGACCGTCCTGAGCAGCTCGGCGACGTGGTACTGGCGATCCGCTTTTTTCATGTTCTGGTGCAGCCACAGCGGCTCACCGACAATCTGTTCTACCGTCATGCGCGGGTTCAGCGAGGCGAAGGGATCCTGAAAGATGATCTGTAGCTCACGCCGGAGCTGGTTCAGACGTGCGCCTGAGGCGTGGGTGATCTCCTCACCCTGATAAAATACGCGCCCTTCGCTGGCGCCCAGCAGGCGCAGCAGCAGACGGCCGAGGGTGGATTTCCCGGAACCTGATTCGCCGACAATAGCCAGCGTTTCGCCTGGCATCACCGACAGCGAAACGCGGTCAACAGCCGTGACAAAGCGGGCCGGCGTAAACAGTTTTTTCGGGCCGGGGAAAAGCTTGCT
Source organism: Enterobacter hormaechei subsp. hoffmannii (assembly GCF_001729745.1). Lineage (GTDB taxonomy): Bacteria > Pseudomonadota > Gammaproteobacteria > Enterobacterales > Enterobacteriaceae > Enterobacter > Enterobacter intestinihominis. Next base: position 883,654 of record NZ_CP017186.1, on the reverse strand, counting down.
CAGATCCCGGGCTTCAAGAATGGGCGTGGTCATGCAATTTCTCCCAGGGCAATGTGTTGTTCCAGCGGCACGCGGAAGCAGGCAACCTGATGACCCGTGCCGAGCATAGTGAGCGGTGGTTTTTCAGCATGACAGCGCGTCTGCGCGAAGGGACACCGGGTGGCGAAGCGGCAGCCCTGAGGCATAGATTCCGGCAGCGGGACCGATCCGGGAATGGTGGAAAGCTGGCCCTTGCGTACGCCAAGGGAGGGGATCGAGCCCATCAGGCCAATTGTGTACGGGTGCTGCGGGTCGGCAAATATCGCCTCGACGCTTCCCTGCTCTACTACCTGGCCGGCATACATCACCGCCACCTGCTGTGCCACTTCGGCCACCACGCCTAAATCGTGGGTGATCATCAGCACCGCCGTGCCCGTTTCTTCTTTTAAGGTATTGAGCAGAGCGAGAATTTGCGCCTGAATGGTCACGTCCAGAGCGGTAGTGGGTTCGTCAGCGATCAGTAATTTGGGATGGTTTATCAGGGCCATCGCAATCATCACGCGCTGGCGCATACCGCCGGAAAGCTGATGCGGGTAAGCCTTGAGGCGCATCTCTGCGGCCGGGATCTGCACCTTCTCCAGGATCTGTAGCGCAACCGTCATCGCCTCAGCCCGGGAGAGCGTTTGATGGCGCATCACCGCTTCACTGAGCTGATCGCCAAGCGTGAAGGCCGGGTTGAGCGAGGTCATGGGCTCCTGGAATATCATCGCCAGCTCGCTGCCGCGCAGATTGGCATACTCGCGCGGCGAGAGCTTGCGCAGATCGTGGCGGCGGAAGTGCATCTCCCCACTGACGATCCTGGCGCTGGCAGGCAATAACCCCATCAGCGCCAGGGAAGTGATGCTTTTACCGCAGCCGGACTCGCCCACCAGCGCCAGCGTTTCGCCCGCCCTTACCGCCAGCGAGATATCTTCGAGCACACTCACCGGCGAGCCCGCGAATTTAACGTTGAGGTTTTGCAGCCGCAGTACGGGAGTGGAATCCTTAAAGGGTATCGTCGTCATAGCGTGGAATCGTCCTCAAGGTGGATGGCCTGAATCAAGGCGGTTTGCAGGCTGAGCAGGTGTTCGCGCATGGCGGCCGCAGCTTCATTAGGCTGGCGATGAATAATCGCTGACATGATTTTGTGATGGTGGTCGTTGTAGTTGTCGACACGTTCGGGGGTGCGGGCAAGCTCGCGTAAATACTGCCAGCCGGGCTCCCGGCGGACGGCATCTATCGCATCGAAAAGCCCTAGCATCAGGCGGTTGCCGGCTGCTTCCGCAATGGCGCGGTGAAAGGCGCTATCCCACAGTTCGTTAAGATCGCGGTCATCCGGGCTGACCTTGTCAATGCGTTCCAGCATGCGCTGCATGAGCGCGAGGTTTTCCCTGGTGGCACGCAGTGCCGCAAGTCGGGCTAAGCCGGGTTCGAGCTGTAGTCGAGCTTCCATGACTTCCAGCAGGTTGGTTTGCTGAACCAATCCCTGAAGCGCCAACGGCTCAACAGGGGCAGCCGGACCAATGAAGGTACCTTTGCCCTGCTTGCGCCAGATCCGCCCTTCTTCTTCCAGCACGTCCAGCGCGCGACGCACTTCGCGTCGTCCTACGCCGAGTGTTTCCGATAGCTCACGTTCAGTGGGCAGCGGAGTGCCTGGTGTTGACTCGTGCTGGTTGATAAGCCCGCGCAACTGGTCAAGCGCGGTGCTGGAATTTGCTAAAACCCGTGAAGGTTTTTCCATATTGGTTCGCTCGCTTTCATCATGACTTTATTTTTATTAACGATAAGTTATTGATATGACGGACTACTTATCGTGCTAATGATTAAGCAATAAGCGAACCAATAATGTATTGGTTCATGAGTTTTCTGAAGAATGACAGGTAACTGAATGATTTCTTATGAATTATTTTTACATAATTATTACATATCAACATGAGGGCAGAAGGTGAGATGGAGACATAATGCACAATAACAGTGCAAATTACGCACCAATAATGTGCATTTGTTAATAAATTGCACTTTGTTTATTAAATTTTTGTTAATGAAAATAGAATGAGAATAGGTGAGTTTTTAGGGGGTATAAAACGACGAAAGCCTGAATCATTTCTGATTCAGGCTTTCTGAATAGTGGCGGAACGGACGGGACTCGAACCCGCGACCCCCTGCGTGACAGGCAGGTATTCTAACCGACTGAACTACCGCTCCACTGTTCCCGTTTGGGGAACGAGGCGAATATTACGGTTTGCCTCTGAACTCGTCAACGCTTTTTCTCAGGTTTTGAATCGTTTGCTGCAAAAATCACCCAAACGGCGATTTAACAAACGTTTCCGCCTTTTTTCATCCACGCCACAGACAGCTTCCGCCCTTCTTCTGGACTAAATCGAGGCGAGATTCGTGGTTCATCAGCTCTTCATCACTGGCTAAAACAACCCGCAGGCGATTAGCCTGGCGCACGACACGCTGAATGCCGCCTTCATCCCGCGTCTGCTGGGATTCATTTTCCATACTGAATTTTATCGACGTTTGCCCGCCGGTCATGGTCAGGTATACATCGGCCAGGATCTGGGCATCGAGCAATGCGCCGTGCAGGGTACGCTTGGTGTTGTCTATCTCATAGCGAGAGCACAGGGCATCAAGGCTGTTACGCTTGCCGGGGAACATCTTCCTTGCCAGCGCCAGGCTATCCGTGACTTTACAGAACGTATTGGTCTTTGGAATATCGCGGTTGAGCTTGCTGAACTCATAGTCCATAAAGCCGATATCGAACGACGCGTTATGAATGACAAGTTCCGCACCTCTGATGTAGTCGAGAAATTCATCCGCGACATCGGCGAAGGTGGGCTTATCCAGCAAAAACTCATCGGCAATCCCGTGAACGCCGAACGCTTCCGGATCCACCAGCCGATCGGGTTTGAGGTAAACGTGGAAGTTGTTGCCCGTAAGACGGCGGTTCACCACTTCAACGGCACCAATCTCAATGATTTTGTGCCCTTCGTAGTGGGCGCCAATCTGGTTCATACCGGTGGTTTCGGTATCAAGAACAATCTGGCGAGTAATTGCAGTGCTCATAGCGGTCATTTATGTCAGACTTATCGTTTTACTGAACGTTTCAAATACAGGAAGTCTACCAGAGATGCGTAAACAGGTAGAAATTTTCACCGATGGATCTTGTCTCGGTAACCCAGGGCCCGGCGGCTATGGCGCCATTATGCGTTATCGCCAGCATGAAAAAACATTTAGTGAAGGCTATTTCCTGACCACCAACAACCGCATGGAGTTGATGGCGGCCATCGTGGCGCTGGAAGCCTTAAAAGAACATTGTGACGTGGTGCTGAGTACCGACAGCCAGTATGTTCGCCAGGGCATTACCCAATGGATCCACAACTGGAAAAAGCGCGGCTGGAAAACGGCAGAGAAAAAACCCGTCAAGAATGTCGATCTCTGGAAGCGTCTTGATGCCGCCCTCGGTCAGCACGAAATCAAATGGGAGTGGGTAAAGGGGCACGCCGGTCACCCTGAAAACGAACGCTGTGACGAGCTGGCTCGCGCGGCGGCATCAAACCCAACCCATGAGGATGCAGGTTATCAACCTGAATCCTGATCACGGTTTTTTGTACTGCCGCGTGGCACCCACGGTCTGGCGGATCCGCGTTTTTGATTTGCTTTGCTTCATTGGGTTGAGCGTAAGGGGGATCGTCCTCTTACGCGCGACAATAAATTGCATGCAGCCCAGCGCGGGTAAATGGGTGCTTAATAAGACCCCGCCTTTACGCGTCCAGGGGATGACCTGAAACCCCCCGTAGCTCAGCACTTCGAAATTTAACAATGAAAGCCAGTCCAGCTGGCGCATCATGGTAAACATCCGGCTGTTATATGGCGCCGTGCGGCGCAGAACGGGCGTCAGTTTACGTAGCCCGATCAGACTCAGCGGATTAAAACCGCTCAGGATCAGCCAGCCGTCATCAATCAAAACGCGGTCGGCTTCCCGCAGCAGACGATGGGGATCGCTGCACCAGGGCAGCGTATGGGCGAGCAGACAGGCATCAATGGATTTTTCCGCAAACGGCAAATGCAGCGGATCAGCCTTCACCTGAACCGGGGAGCCATTAAGCGATACGCTAACCTGATGCGAGATAGCGCAGCTTTCGGTATTGATTTCTGCGCTCAGATTGCCAATCTTAAGCAGGTGAAAACCATACATTTTCGCGAGCCAGGGTTTAAGCTGAAGTTCTAAGGCCTCGCGATAATATTCACCCCAGGGCAACTCTGCCCAACGTTCCGGTGGTGCGACAGTCTGAGGTATCCTTGCCGGTTTCATCAAAACACCCGCCACGCTATAAGAGGTAATGCATGAATCTTATCAGTATTTCCGCCTTTCAGGACAATTACATCTGGGTTTTAGTCGATGACGATCGCAGATGCATCATTGTTGATCCCGGCGAATCCGTACCGATCCTGCACGCGATAGAAGAAAACGACTGGCAGCCTGAAGCGATCCTCCTTACCCATCACCATCACGATCATGTCGGTGGTGTTCCCGATCTCCTTGCGCGCTATCCCCATATTCCCGTCTACGGACCAGCAGAGACACAGGATAAGGGTACGACGCAAGTTGTCGAAGAAGGCGAAAGTATCCTCATCCTCGGGTGCGAGTTTTCCGTATTTGCTACGCCAGGTCACACTTCCGGTCATCTCTGTTTCTACAGCAAACCTTATCTTTTTTGTGGCGACACGCTGTTTTCCGGCGGCTGTGGAAGGCTGTTTGAAGGCACGCCAGAACAGATGTATCAATCTTTACAAAAAATTAATGCGCTGCCAGCCGACACCGTAATTTGTTGCGCACATGAGTATACATTAGGGAATATGAAGTTTGCTGCAAGCGTACTACCAGAGGATCGGGCGATTCAGGATTATTACCAGAAAGTGAAGGAGTTACGTGCAAAAAACCAAAAAACACTCCCCGTAATTCTGAAAAATGAGCGACAAATAAATTTATTTTTAAGAACGAATGACGTTGATTTAATTAATAAAATTAATCAAGAAACAAATTTGTTACAACCTGAAGCGCGATTTGCATGGTTAAGGTCAAAGAAAGATAACTTCAGATAATTGCGGGTTGCCTTTTCAAAATTTCGCCGTTATCATCGCTCGTCTTTTAAGCAACTATTGACACACACATGAAGGCAAAAGCGATATTACTCGCCTCTGTCCTGCTTGTAGGTTGCCAGTCACAAAACGGCAGCAACGTACAACAGCACGCACAGAGCCTTTCTGCGGCTGGTCAAGGGGAAGCAGGGAAGTTTACGAGTCAGGCGCGATGGTTGGACGATGGGACATCCTTCGCGCAGGAACAAGACTTGTGGGCCTCTATTGGCGACGAGCTAAAGATGGGAATTCCGGAAAACAGCCGGATTCGCGAACAGAAACAGAAGTATTTGAGAAATAAGAGCTATCTCCACGATGTAACATTACGGGCAGAGCCGTATATGTACTGGATAGCAGGGCAAGTTAAGAAACGTAACATGCCTATGGAACTGGTACTACTACCCATAGTGGAGAGCGCTTTTGACCCGCACGCGACGTCTGGCGCCAATGCAGCAGGCATCTGGCAGATCATTCCGAGCACAGGGCGAAATTATGGTTTAAAGCAGACCCGCAACTACGATGCGCGTCGTGATGTTGTCGCTTCAACGACAGCCGCTCTCGACATGATGCAACGTCTGAACAAGATGTTTGACGGCGACTGGTTATTGACTGTCGCGGCGTATAACAGTGGTGAAGGTCGTGTACTGAAGGCAATGAAAGCGAATAAAGCGCGTGGAAAATCCACAGACTTCTGGTCGCTCTCACTGCCACAGGAAACAAAGATTTACGTACCGAAAATGCTGGCACTGAGTGACATTCTCAAGAACAGCAAACGTTACGGTGTACAACTGCCAACACCAGACGAAAGTCGTGCACTGGCGCGTGTCCGCCTCAGCAGCCCTGTTGATATTCAACAGGTTGCTGATATGACGGGTATGTCGGTAAGTAAGCTTAAAACCTTTAATGCAGGTGTTAAAGGCTCCACGCTGGGTGCAAGCGGCCCGCGCTATGTGATGGTTCCGCAGAAACACGCGGAGCAGTTACGTGAGTCTTTAGCTTCGGGTGAAATTGCAGCCGTTCAGTCTACGCTGATTGCTGATACGTCGCCTGTAAGCAGCCGCAGCTATAAGGTGCGTTCAGGTGATACGCTTTCAGGTATTGCATCACGTCTTGGCGTGAATACGAAAGATCTCCAGCAGTGGAATAATCTGCGCGGATCCGGTCTTAAAGTGGGTCAAACGCTGACCGTAGGTGCAGGTAGCAGCGCACAGCGTCTCGCTAAAAACAGCGATAGCATTACCTATCGCGTACGTAAAGGCGACTCGCTGTCCAGTATTGCTAAGCGTCACGGCGTAAACATCAAAGATGTGATGCGCTGGAACAACGATACTGACAACCTGCAACCTGGCGACCAGCTGACGTTGTTTGTGAAAAACAGCGCTACGCCAGATTCCTGATAGTACGATCGCTTATTAAAAAGGCACCGATTCCCCTCGGTGCCTTTTTTGTTTATCCCGCTTTTTGCGCTTCAGCCATAATGGTGTCGCTGGTAAACGAACCATCGTCATGCAATTCAAAGTACGCCTTGACATCAGCAGAGGCACTCTCCTGATACAATCGGATCGCCTGAGTTAATGCCTCCGGTGTGCGCATCCGTGCAATCCATGACGTGAACTCCAGCGGCAAACGGTCGGTTATCAATGAGCGTGAAATCAAGCCAGCTTCGGTGATAAACGTAAGCCACTCTCCACTGGAGTAGTTTTGCACGTGCGAGGTATCACGCAGCGCTTCAACCGTCTGGAGCCAGATATTCCGTACCGGATGCCCGGGAGACATCACGTCCATGATGATGAATATTCCGCCCGGTTTGAGCACGCGTTTCACTTCCCGTAATGCCTGCCCCACATCATGCCAGTGGTGTGCAGAGTAACGGCTAATCACAGCCTCAAAGGATGCATCCTCAAAGGGTAAAGATTCAGCGTAGCCCTGGCGCGTCGTGACGTTATTCAGCCCTTTCGCTTTCGCCGCTTCAGCAACCACATCCAGCATCTGGCTCGATAAGTCATACGCCGTCACCTGAGTAACCTGCTGTGCGGCGGTAAAACTGGCGTGCCCCGCCCCACAGCCTAAGTCCAGCACGTGCGCGTCAGGAAACGCGGCGAGCCGTTCGCCGAGACGTACCAGATCGCGGCCAGAGGCATGTACGGCACTGCTCAGGTAGGCACTTGCCTGAGAACCAAACTGTTTTTCGACGTTGTCATGATGGGAGTGTGTTGTTGTCATGTTGCTGTCCTTTTATGGGTTAAAAAATAAAGGGCAGCACCCGCACAGGCCTGCCCCACGGCAGACCTGACGCACCATTATTTATCAGGTTTGCCGGGACTGAATTCAACTAGTAGAGGATTATGATCGGAGGCGCGCGTCACCAGAACGGAGGCGTCGTGCACGCTTAAACCCCGATAGAAGACAAAATCGAGAGGACGACCAAACGCTTTCTTGCGCTGGTCATCGTTAAAACGAACTTCACGCAGCGACATTTCACGCGCGAAGCGGTACAACGCGTTCATACGCGGACGGCTCCAGGCATTGAAGTCCCCGGCCATAATGATCGGCCCACTGTGATGAGCAATCTGATCGCCGATGGGAAGTAACTGCTTACTGTACACATCAACACCCAGGCTGAAGTTCACCGCATGAATGTTTACCACCATCAGCAGGCGGGTGTCGGGCAACGGATAGACCGTGACCAGCGCTGATTTTGCCAGACGCAGGATCGGCTCACGTTCACGCAGCGGGCAGCAATAGACCGGATGTGCGGCTGAAAGGGTCATCACCCCGGAAGGATGCTGTGGCAGAACAAAGGCAGGCACCTGATCGGCTGCAAGATAGTTCGTCGTTGCAAACCTGACCAGTTCAGGCGTGGTTTGCGCCTCCTGTAACAGAACCAGATGCGCATCTTTACCAAAATTTTGAAGTACGGATAACCACTCCGCACGCTGTTGCTTAAAGATGTTCCACACCAGTACGCGAATTTTTTCGTCACTGCTTAATGGAGTGCCCGCTGGTAATGCCTGGCTAAGGCTCGCAAACGACCCCGGAGGCAAGATCCTCTCCGCAGGCATTCCGGCAACATAACGCATGGCATAGGTATTTTTTCGCACTTTTGGAAACGGCCTCTGTAACATGAACCAGCCCGGAAAACGGACTGGTTCTAATGTTATAGGGATTTTAGGTCACACTTTCAACGCAATTACTGAGAAACCGCTTTCCAGTTTTGTAAGCAAGCACTTACTGATACTTATCCAAGTGCAACGCGAGCGGGTTTATCAAGCCGTCCACTGAGACCAATAAGGAGGAAAGCGATAAGCACAATTACCGCACCAATCCATGGCGTTTGGGTTAATCCAACATGTTCAACCACCTGCCCACCGATAACCGAACCGAGTGCGATACCGATATTAAATGCGGCGATATTCAGCCCAGATGCGACATCCACCGCATTAGGCGTATAACGTTCGGCTTTCTGCACAACATATACCTGCAATCCCGGCACGTTACCAAAAGCGAATATCCCCATAACCAACACCGTTACCAGCGCGGCGTATTGCATCGATGCGGTGAACTGGAAAATCATCAGCAGGGCAACCAGGGCGGCGAAGATGAATTTCAGCGCCGGTACCGCACCATGCTTATCCGCAAGCTTGCCGCCCCAGATATTGCCGATTGCGACGGAGATACCGTAGCCCAGTAAAATCCAGCTCACCGCGCCCGGAGAAAAACCAGCCAGTTCCTGCATCATCGGTGCAAGGAAGGTGAACGCAGTGAACACACCTCCATAACCCAGGGCCGTAACGGCATAGATCAGCAGCAGGCGCGGGTGTGTCAGAACTTTAACCTGATCGCTCAGGCTGGCGCTCGCGCGCCCTGGAATACTGGAGGGCACCAGCAGCAGGCTGGCTACCAGAGCAATCACGCCCAACAGCGATACCGCGAGGAAGGTTTCACGCCAGCCAAAATGTTGTCCGATAAACGTTCCTAACGGCACGCCGGTGACCAGCGCGACGGTTAAGCCACCAAACATAATCGCAATGGCTGACGCCGCTTTCTCTTTTGGCACCAGGCTGGTTGCAATCGTGGAACCGATGGAGAAGAAGACACCGTGCGCGAGGCCTGTCAGCAGGCGGGCAATGACCAGCGTGGAGTAATCCGGTGACTGCCACGCCAGAATATTGCCGGCGGTGAAGAGCACCATCAGGGCAACTAACAGTTGTTTACGTGGAAAGCGTCCAGTCAGTGCGGTCAGCACAGGCGCCCCAACAGCGACGCCTAACGCGTAAATAGATACCAGCAGCCCGGCAGAAGGCAGCGAGATAGCTAGTTGTTCAGCAATGGTAGGAACAAGTCCTACAATAACAAATTCGGTCGTGCCAATTGCGAAGGCACTGATCGTCAGGGCAAGAAGCGCCAGTGGCATAAATACTCCGTCTCTTCAGGATTAAGATGACAGGCAGTATGCGCCAGTGTTTAAATAACAAAAATGGTTAGAATCTCAATAAAATTTTGCAGGTGATGCAATAATGAAAGCCACATCGGAAGAACTGACTGTCTTCGTTGCCGTTGTTGAAAGCGGCAGCTTCAGCCGTGCTGCCGAACAGCTCGGACAGGCGAACTCCGCCATCAGCCGCTCGGTGAAAAAGCTGGAGATGAAGCTCGGGGTGAGTCTGCTCAACAGAACAACGCGGCAGCTCAGCCTGACGGAAGAAGGTGAACGTTATTTTCGACGCGTGCAGTCCGTTTTGCAGGAGATGGCGGCAGCAGAAACGGAAATCATGGAATCACGCAGCACGCCGCGTGGGCTGCTGCGCATAGATGCGGCGACGCCGGTCGTGCTGCATTTCCTGATGCCGTTGATTAAACCCTTCCGCGAACGCTACCCGGAGATGACCTTGTCTCTGGTCTCCTCTGAGACGTTCATTAACCTGATTGAGCGTAAAGTTGACGTGGCGATCCGCGCGGGAACCCTGACGGATTCAAGTTTACGCGCTCGCCCTCTGTTCACCAGCTACCGCAAAATTATCGCGTCGCCGCAATATATTGCAGAGCATGGCAAACCTGAGACCGTTGAGGAGCTGAAGCAGCACCTGTGCCTGGGCTTTACGGAACCTGTCTCGCTGAACACCTGGCCCGTGGCCTGTCATGACGGACAACTTCATGAGATCACCTGCGGACTTTCGTCTAATAGCGGGGAAACGCTGAAACAGCTATGTCTTGAAGGAAACGGGATCGCCTGTTTATCAGACTATATGATTGATAAGGAAATAGCCGCGGGCCAGCTAGTTGAGCTAATGGCTGACAAACGCTTACCTGTAGAGATGCCTTTTAGCGCGGTGTATTACAGTGACAGAGCGGTAAGTACGCGCATACGCGCATTTATCGACTTCCTTAGTGAGCATATAAAAACAGCTCCCGGAGGAGCTGTATGAGGGTTTAAAGGCACAGAGGGAGGGTTGTTATTAATCCCAGTTAGGTGCTAACCCTTCGGGGCTGACCAGACGATCGTTGCATTCCAGTGCAGCGATCGCTTTTTTGTCTTCATCATCGAGCTGAAGATCCCACGCTAACAGGTTACTTGCCAGGTTTTCACGTTTGGTTGAAGACGGGATCACGGCATATCCTTCACCTATCGCCCATGCCAGGATCACCTGTGCAGCTGTTGCATTGTGTTTTTCAGCGATGCGTGCAATCACTTCATCTTTCAGGGCCTTACCATATGCCAGCGTCATGTACGAGGTGATGTGAATGCCATGCTGTTTCGCCCAGTCCACAACTTTGCGGTTTTGCAGGTAAGGAGAGAGTTCAATCTGGTTAGTAGCAATATTCTCTTTACCCACTGCGGCAATGGCTTTTTCCATCAATGGGATAGTGAAATTCGAGATACCAATTTCACGCGTCAAGCCCTGCTCTTTTGCTTCCAGCAGCGCCTGCATGAACTCTTCTACGGAGACGGCATCGCCAGGTGATGGCCAGTGGATCAGCGTCAGATCAACATAATCAGTACGCAGCTTTTTCAGACTTTCCTTCAGGCTTAGGATCAGCTTGTCTTTGCTGAGGTTCTCAATCCAGATTTTGGTGGTGATGAAAAGCTCATGGCGCGGTACGCCGCTCTCCTCGATAGCCTGACCTACGGCAGCTTCGTTGTCATAAATCTGCGCCGTATCAATAGCGCGATAGCCCAACTCGAGTGCGGTTTTAACAGATGCGATAACAACGTCGTCCTTCAGGCGAAAAGTGCCCAGACCCTGTGCAGGGATAGTCATATCATTCCTCAATCGTTATGTTCGTAAACTGAGGAGGATTATCGCTGTGGTTGTTATGTCGAAAAAGATCGTAAAACGCAGAGGATTTTTGCTAATTTCGCAATAGTTAAACGACAGAAAAGAAAAAAGCCCTGAGCGTTAGCTCAGGGCTTTTAATAAGTGGCGGAACGGACGGGACTCGAACCCGCGACCCCCTGCGTGACAGGCAGGTATTCTAACCGACTGAACTACCGCTCCACCGAATACTTCTGTAACCACCGGATTAATGCACCGGCTTACTACTTAATTTGATGCCTGGCAGTTCCCTACTCTCACATGGGGAGACCCCACACTACCATCGGCGCTACGGCGTTTCACTTCTGAGTTCGGCATGGGGTCAGGTGGGACCACCGCGCTAAAGCCGCCAGGCAAATTCTGTTAATCTGTATCAGGCTGAAAATCGTGTCTGTCTCTCTTCGCCAAAACATCTTCGGCGTTGTAAGGTTAAGCCTCACGGTTCATTAGTATCGGTTAGCTCAACGCATCGCTGCGCTTACACACCCGACCTATCAACGTCGTAGTCTTCAACGTTCCTTCAGGAGACTCAAGGTCTCAGGGAGAACTCATCTCGGGGCAAGTTTCGTGCTTAGATGCTTTCAGCACTTATCTCTTCCGCATTTAGCTACCGGGCAGTGCCATTGGCATGACAACCCGAACACCAGTGATGCGTCCACTCCGGTCCTCTCGTACTAGGAGCAGCCCCCCTCAATTCTCCAGCGCCCACGGCAGATAGGGACCGAACTGTCTCACGACGTTCTAAACCCAGCTCGCGTACCACTTTAAATGGCGAACAGCCATACCCTTGGGACCTACTTCAGCCCCAGGATGTGATGAGCCGACATCGAGGTGCCAAACACCGCCGTCGATATGAACTCTTGGGCGGTATCAGCCTGTTATCCCCGGAGTACCTTTTATCCGTTGAGCGATGGCCCTTCCATTCAGAACCACCGGATCACTATGACCTGCTTTCGCACCTGCTCGCGCCGTCACGCTCGCAGTCAAGCTGGCTTATGCCATTGCACTAACCTCCTGATGTCCGACCAGGATTAGCCAACCTTCGTGCTCCTCCGTTACTCTTTGGGAGGAGACCGCCCCAGTCAAACTACCCACCAGACACTGTCCGCAACCCGGATTACGGGTCTACGTTAGAACACCAGCCATTAAAGGGTGGTATTTCAAGGTTGGCTCCACGCAGACTGGCGTCCACGCTTCAAAGCCTCCCACCTATCCTACACATCAAGGACCAGTGTTCAGTGTCAAGCTATAGTAAAGGTTCACGGGGTCTTTCCGTCTTGCCGCGGGTACACTGCATCTTCACAGCGAGTTCAATTTCACTGAGTCTCGGGTGGAGACAGCCTGGCCATCATTACGCCATTCGTGCAGGTCGGAACTTACCCGACAAGGAATTTCGCTACCTTAGGACCGTTATAGTTACGGCCGCCGTTTACCGGGGCTTCGATCAAGAGCTTCGCGTTGCCGCTAACCCCATCAATTAACCTTCCGGCACCGGGCAGGCGTCACACCGTATACGTCCACTTTCGTGTTTGCACAGTGCTGTGTTTTTAATAAACAGTTGCAGCCAGCTGGTATCTTCGACTGATTTCAGCTCCGCCCGCAGGGGCTTCACCTACATATCAGCGTGCCTTCTCCCGAAGTTACGGCACCATTTTGCCTAGTTCCTTCACCCGAGTTCTCTCAAGCGCCTTGGTATTCTCTACCTGACCACCTGTGTCGGTTTGGGGTACGATTTCGTGTTACCTGATGCTTAGAGGCTTTTCCTGGAAGCAGGGCATTTATCACTTCAGCACCGTAGTGCCTCGTCATCACACCTCAGCGTTAATAAGGTACCGGATTTACCTGGAACCTCCGCCTACATGCTTAAACCGGGACAACCGTCGCCCGGCTGACATAGCCTTCTCCGTCCCCCCTTCGCAGTAACACCAAGTACAGGAATATTAACCTGTTTCCCATCGACTACGCCTTTCGGCCTCGCCTTAGGGGTCGACTCACCCTGCCCCGATTAACGTTGGACAGGAACCCTTGGTCTTCCGGCGAGCGGGCTTTTCACCCGCTTTATCGTTACTTATGTCAGCATTCGCACTTCTGATACCTCCAGCACCCCTCACAGGACACCTTCAACGGCTTACAGAACGCTCCCCTACCCAACAACGCCTAAGCGTCGCTGCCGCAGCTTCGGTGCATGGTTTAGCCCCGTTACATCTTCCGCGCAGGCCGACTCGACCAGTGAGCTATTACGCTTTCTTTAAATGATGGCTGCTTCTAAGCCAACATCCTGGCTGTCTGTGCCTTCCCACATCGTTTCCCACTTAACCATGACTTTGGGACCTTAGCTGGCGGTCTGGGTTGTTTCCCTCTTCACGACGGACGTTAGCACCCGCCGTGTGTCTCCCGTGATAACATTCTTCGGTATTCGTAGTTTGCATCGGGTTGGTAAGCCGGGATGGCCCCCTAGCCGAAACAGTGCTCTACCCCCGAAGATGAGTTCACGAGGCGCTACCTAAATAGCTTTCGGGGAGAACCAGCTATCTCCCGGTTTGATTGGCCTTTCACCCCCAGCCACAGGTCATCCGCTAATTTTTCAACATTAGTCGGTTCGGTCCTCCAGTTAGTGTTACCCAACCTTCAACCTGCCCATGGCTAGATCACCGGGTTTCGGGTCTATACCCTGCAACTTAACGCCCAGTTAAGACTCGGTTTCCCTTCGGCTCCCCTATACGGTTAACCTTGCTACAGAATATAAGTCGCTGACCCATTATACAAAAGGTACGCAGTCACCCCATAAAGAGGCTCCCACTGCTTGTACGTACACGGTTTCAGGTTCTTTTTCACTCCCCTCGCCGGGGTTCTTTTCGCCTTTCCCTCACGGTACTGGTTCACTATCGGTCAGTCAGGAGTATTTAGCCTTGGAGGATGGTCCCCCCATATTCAGACAGGATACCACGTGTCCCGCCCTACTCTTCGAGTTCACAGCAAGTGTGCTTTCGTGTACGGGACTATCACCCTGTACCGTCGGACTTTCCAGACCGTTCCACTAACACACAAGCTGATTCAGACTCCGGGCTGCTCCCCGTTCGCTCGCCGCTACTGGGGGAATCTCGGTTGATTTCTTTTCCTCGGGGTACTTAGATGTTTCAGTTCCCCCGGTTCGCCTCGTTAACCTATGTATTCAGTTAACGATAGTGCAACGGATTGCACTGGGTTTCCCCATTCGGACATCGCCGGGTCAAAGGTTCATATCACCTCGCCGGCGCTTTTCGCAGATTAGCACGTCCTTCATCGCCTCTGACTGCCAGGGCATCCACCGTGTACGCTTAGTCGCTTAACCTCACAACCCGAAGATGTTTCACTTCTGATTGCGAAAATTTGAGAGACTCGAACACACATGAGCTGTGTGTCGTTTCAATTTTCAGCTTGATCCAGATTTTTAAAGAGCAAAACTTCGCAGTGCACCTTTTCAGGTTCACTCTGAAGTTTTCTTGTGTTCGCAGTAAAGGATGGTGGAGCTATGCGGGATCGAACCGCAGACCTCCTGCGTGCAAGGCAGGCGCTCTCCCAGCTGAGCTATAGCCCCATCGTTTGTAATCTCTGTACCGCTCATCCTTTAAAAGGAGTTTGGTAGGCCTGAGTGGACTTGAACCACCGACCTCACCCTTATCAGGGGTGCGCTCTAACCACCTGAGCTACAAGCCTGCAGAGATTTTTTACTGCTGTTTTTCATCAGACAATCTGTGTGAGCACTGCAAAGGCAGGTTCTTTAAGGTAAGGAGGTGATCCAACCGCAGGTTCCCCTACGGTTACCTTGTTACGACTTCACCCCAGTCATGAATCACAAAGTGGTAAGCGCCCTCCCGAAGGTTAAGCTACCTACTTCTTTTGCAACCCACTCCCATGGTGTGACGGGCGGTGTGTACAAGGCCCGGGAACGTATTCACCGTGGCATTCTGATCCACGATTACTAGCGATTCCGACTTCATGGAGTCGAGTTGCAGACTCCAATCCGGACTACGACGCACTTTATGAGGTCCGCTTGCTCTCGCGAGGTCGCTTCTCTTTGTATGCGCCATTGTAGCACGTGTGTAGCCCTACTCGTAAGGGCCATGATGACTTGACGTCATCCCCACCTTCCTCCAGTTTATCACTGGCAGTCTCCTTTGAGTTCCCGGCCGGACCGCTGGCAACAAAGGATAAGGGTTGCGCTCGTTGCGGGACTTAACCCAACATTTCACAACACGAGCTGACGACAGCCATGCAGCACCTGTCTCAGAGTTCCCGAAGGCACCAATCCATCTCTGGAAAGTTCTCTGGATGTCAAGAGTAGGTAAGGTTCTTCGCGTTGCATCGAATTAAACCACATGCTCCACCGCTTGTGCGGGCCCCCGTCAATTCATTTGAGTTTTAACCTTGCGGCCGTACTCCCCAGGCGGTCGACTTAACGCGTTAGCTCCGGAAGCCACGCCTCAAGGGCACAACCTCCAAGTCGACATCGTTTACGGCGTGGACTACCAGGGTATCTAATCCTGTTTGCTCCCCACGCTTTCGCACCTGAGCGTCAGTCTTTGTCCAGGGGGCCGCCTTCGCCACCGGTATTCCTCCAGATCTCTACGCATTTCACCGCTACACCTGGAATTCTACCCCCCTCTACAAGACTCTAGCCTGCCAGTTTCGAATGCAGTTCCCAGGTTGAGCCCGGGGATTTCACATCCGACTTGACAGACCGCCTGCGTGCGCTTTACGCCCAGTAATTCCGATTAACGCTTGCACCCTCCGTATTACCGCGGCTGCTGGCACGGAGTTAGCCGGTGCTTCTTCTGCGGGTAACGTCAATCGACAGGGTTATTAACCCTGTCGCCTTCCTCCCCGCTGAAAGTACTTTACAACCCGAAGGCCTTCTTCATACACGCGGCATGGCTGCATCAGGCTTGCGCCCATTGTGCAATATTCCCCACTGCTGCCTCCCGTAGGAGTCTGGACCGTGTCTCAGTTCCAGTGTGGCTGGTCATCCTCTCAGACCAGCTAGGGATCGTCGCCTAGGTGAGCCGTTACCCCACCTACTAGCTAATCCCATCTGGGCACATCCGATGGCAAGAGGCCCGAAGGTCCCCCTCTTTGGTCTTGCGACGTTATGCGGTATTAGCTACCGTTTCCAGTAGTTATCCCCCTCCATCAGGCAGTTTCCCAGACATTACTCACCCGTCCGCCACTCGTCAGCAAAGCAGCAAGCTGCTTCCTGTTACCGTTCGACTTGCATGTGTTAGGCCTGCCGCCAGCGTTCAATCTGAGCCATGATCAAACTCTTCAATTTAAAAGTTTGATGCTCAATGAATTAAACTTCGTAATGAATTACGTGTTCACTCGTTGAGACTTGGTATTCATTTAGTGTCCGAGGACATTAAGAATCCATGTCACTTTGAGTGCCCACACAGATTGTCTGATAAATTGTTAAAGAGCAGTTGCGACGCGCTTCAGCGCTCTGTCGCGAGGTGGCGTATATTACGCTTTCCTCTTTCAGAGTCAACCCGTTATTTCAGGATTTTTTCTCTTCAACCGACCGGGTAGTCTGTGAAGTGATTCACATCCGCCGTGTCGATGGAGGCGCATTATAGGGAGCCGCCGAGGAATGACAAGCGGAAAAATGCATTTTTATTTCAACCGCTCACCTTTTCACCAAAACGTCTATTTTTGGTGCTTTTTAATCTCTTTTGGCAGATCTGCCAGACTAGTTATCACCCAGTCAGCTGCATTTTCTGCTTCTGGGGTGACTGGTTTACCGGTCCGCACTAATACTTTGGTTCCCACACCTGCCGCCGCCGCTGCCTGCATATCCTCCAGTTTATCGCCCACCATAAAAGACGCGGCCATATCAATGTGCAGGAATTCCTGTGCAGAGATAAACATGCCCGGGTGTGGCTTACGGCAATCACATGTCTGACGATACGCTTCAACTGTTCCCTGTGGATGATGCGGACAATAATAGATGCCATCAAGATCGACGCCACGATCGGCCAGAGACCAGTCCATCCATTCCGTCAGCGTCTCGAACTGCGCTTCGGAGAATTTACCCCGGGCGATACCGGACTGATTAGTTACCACCACCAGCGCATAGCCCATCTCTTTCAGCTGGCGCATGGCATCTATTACGCCCTCGATAAATTCGAACTCATCAATCTCATGGACGTAACCGTGATCCACATTAATTGTGCCGTCACGATCGAGAAAAATTGCGGGTACAGATTTTGCCACCGGTTTGCTCCTGAAAAAGGCTTGTTCAGCTAGTATCTCATGAATCGCAGCGCAATAAAGTGCTCATCGCACAGAGGTGGATTGATTTAGACGTCTGGATGCCTTAACATCCATTTTGTTTACGGTCATTCCCCGTATCTGGCAGAAGAAAATGCCACGGCTAACTTACATACGATAAAAATAATCTAATGATTAAACTTTCCAATATCACCAAAGTGTTCCAGCAGGGGAACCGAACCATTCAGGCGCTGAACAACGTCAGCCTGCATGTGCCTGCTGGTCAGATTTATGGCGTCATTGGCGCATCGGGTGCGGGTAAAAGTACGCTGATCCGGTGTGTTAACCTGCTTGAGCGCCCGACCCAGGGCAGCGTAGAAGTTGGCGGCCAGGAGCTTACCGCTCTCTCAGAAAAAGAACTCACCAAAGCGCGTCGCCAGATTGGCATGATTTTCCAGCACTTTAACCTGCTGGCCTCACGCACGGTTTTTGGAAACGTGGCGTTGCCGCTGGAGCTGGATAACACACCAAAAGAAGAGGTTACCCGACGCGTCACCGAACTGCTGGATCTGGTTGGGCTGGGTGATAAGCATGACAGCTACCCGGCCAACCTCTCAGGCGGGCAAAAGCAGCGTGTAGCAATCGCTCGCGCGCTGGCAAGCAACCCAAAAGTGCTGCTGTGTGATGAAGCCACCAGCGCGTTAGATCCGGCCACCACGCGTTCTATCCTGGAACTGCTGAAAGACATTAACCGTCGTCTGGGCCTGACTATCCTCCTTATTACGCACGAAATGGACGTGGTGAAGCGTATCTGTGACTGCGTCGCCGTCATCAGCAACGGTGAGCTGATTGAGCAGGACACGGTCAGCGAAGTCTTCTCGCACCCGAAAACGCCTCTGGCTCAGCAGTTCATTCAGTCCACACTGCATCTGGATATTCCGGAAGATTATCTGGAACGTTTAAAAACAGACGCAACGCCTGACAGCGTCCCGATGCTGCGCATGGAGTTCACGGGCCAGTCCGTTGACGCACCGCTGCTGTCCGAAACCGCGCGTCGCTTTAACGTGAATAACAACATTATTAGCGCGCAGATGGACTACGCCGGTGGCGTGAAGTTCGGCATTATGCTGACGGAAATGCACGGCACACAGGAAGAAACCCAGGCGGCAATTGCCTGGCTGCAAGAACATCACGTAAAAGTAGAGGTGCTGGGTTATGTCTGAGCCGATGATGTGGCTACTGGTTCGCGGCGTTTGGGAAACGCTGGCAATGACCTTCGTATCGGGCTTTTTTGGTTTTGTGATTGGGCTGCCGGTCGGCGTACTGCTGTACGTCACGCGCCCGGGTCAAATTATTGAAAACGCGAAGCTGTATCGCACGCTCTCTGCGCTGGTGAACATTTTCCGTTCTATACCGTTTATTATCCTGCTGGTGTGGATGATTCCGTTTACACGCGTTATTGTCGGGACGTCGATTGGTTTGCAGGCGGCAATTGTCCCGCTAACCGTAGGCGCCGCGCCGTTTATCGCCCGTATGGTGGAAAACGCCCTGCTGGAAATCCCAACAGGCCTGATTGAAGCTTCCCGCGCTATGGGTGCGACGCCAATGCAGATCGTTCGCAAAGTTCTGCTGCCTGAGGCGCTGCCTGGGCTGGTGAATGCAGCAACCATCACGCTTATCACCCTGGTCGGTTATTCCGCGATGGGCGGCGCCGTGGGTGCTGGCGGTTTAGGACAGATTGGATATCAGTACGGCTATATTGGCTATAACGCTACCGTAATGAATACCGTTCTGGTATTGCTGGTTGTGCTGGTTTACTTAATCCAATTCTCTGGCGATCGTATCGTCCGGGCTGTTACGCATAAATAACGTTACAAACAACACAAACTCGACGAGTTAAGGATATAACATGGCGTTTAAATTTAAGACCTTTGCAGCAGTAGGCGCACTGATTGGTTCGCTGGCACTGGTGGGTTGCGGTCAGGACGAAAAAGATCCGAACCACATCAAAGTAGGCGTTATCGTCGGTGCAGAGCAGCAGGTTGCTGAGGCCGCGCAGAAAATCGCGAAAGAAAAATATGGCCTGGACGTTGAGCTGGTGACCTTCAACGATTACGTTCTGCCGAACGAAGCGCTGAGCAAAGGCGACATTGACGCTAACGCCTTCCAGCATAAACCGTACCTGGATCAACAGATCAAAGATCGCGGCTACAAGCTGGTTGCTGTCGGTAACACCTTCGTTTACCCGATTGCCGGTTATTCCAAGAAAATTAAATCTCTGGATGAACTCCAGCCGGGTTCACAGGTTGCCGTCCCTAACGACCCAACCAACCTTGGCCGTTCGCTGCTTCTGCTCCAGAAAGTGGGCCTGATTAAACTGAAAGAAGGTGTTGGCCTGTTGCCGACCGTTCTGGACGTGACCGAAAACCCGAAAAATCTGAAAATTGTTGAGCTGGAAGCCCCTCAGCTGCCACGTTCTCTGGACGATGCACAGATCGCGCTGGCCGTTATCAACACCACTTATGCCAGCCAGATCGGTTTGACCCCTGCGAAAGATGGCATCTTTGTTGAAGACAAAGATTCCCCGTACGTCAACCTGATCGTGACTCGCGAAGACAACAAGGACGCGGAAAACGTGAAGAAATTCCTGCAGGCATATCAGTCTGAAGAAGTTTACCAGGAAGCCAATAAGGTGTTTAACGGCGGCGCGGTTAAAGGCTGGTAATCTCACCTCAGTGTAATATCATCAAGACGGGCATTTGCCCGTCTTGTCATTTGTGCGGTCAACTGCTTCAATATCTGACGTTTTGATTATCCACTGAGGAACTATTATGCGTGCTTTACCGATCTGTCTTTTAGCACTGATGCTGAGCGGCTGTTCTATGCTAAGCAGATCTCCTGTTGAACCCGTTCAAAGCACTGCAACCCCGCCAAAAGCGGAGCCAGCAAAACCGAAAGCGCCTCGCGCTGCGCCGGTACGTATTATTACTAAAGCCGACGAGCTGGTCGGTAAGCCATTCCGTGAACTGGGCGAAGTGAGCGGCGAATCCTGCCAGGCAACGAATCAGGACTCCCCTCCAAATATCCCAACAGCCCGCAAGCGTATGCAAATCAACGCGTCGAAAATGAAAGCCAACGCGGTGCTGCTGCACAGTTGCGAGGTCACCAGTGGTACGCCGGGCTGCTACCGTCAGGCGGTATGTATCGGTTCTGCGCTTAACATCACGGCGAAATGAGTTCATTTCAGTTCGAGCCGATAGGCGTTATCCGCTCCCCTTATAAAGAAAAGTTCGCCGTGCCGCGTCAGCCGGGACTGGTCCTTAACGGCGGCGGCGAGCTGCATCTTGTCGCGCCGTATAATCAGGCCGATGCAGTGCGCGGGCTTGAGGCATTCAGCCATTTATGGGTGGTGTTTGTGTTTCACCAGACCATGGAAGGCGGCTGGCGTCCTACCGTGCGTCCTCCTCGTCTGGGCGGAAATGCCAGAATGGGAGTTTTTGCCACCCGCTCAACGTTCCGACCGAATCCAGTCGGGATGTCGCTGGTCGAACTGAAAGGGATACGCTGTCAGAAAGATCGGGTGATCCTGGAGTTAGGTAGCCTTGACCTGGTTGATGGTACGCCGGTCATCGATATTAAACCTTACCTGCCCTTCGCCGAAGCGCTGCCGGATGCCCGTGCAAGCTATGCTCAGGACGCCCCACAGGCAGAGATGCCGGTTTACTTCACATCTGAAATAACGACGCAAATCAGCCAGCTGGAAAAGCGCTATCCTCGTCTGCGTGACTTTATCGTCGAAGTCCTGGCGCAGGACCCTCGTCCCGCCTACCGCAAAGAGGAAGACGCAGGAAAAACGTACGCCGTCTGGCTGCTGAACTTTAACGTGCGCTGGCGCGTAACTGATGCAGGTTTTGAAGTGTTTGCCCTGGAACCCAGGTAATTTTGTTCTCCTCTCTTTTGGCATCTTTGCCACACTGGTAAACTAAACCACTTTTTTTGTGTCAGGCTGGTGTTTCAGCCTGTTCCAATCGTCGAAATGGAACCGTAACAACATGCGTACTAGCCAATATCTGCTCTCCACTCTGAAGGAGACACCTGCCGACGCCGAGGTGATCAGCCACCAGCTGATGCTGCGCGCCGGGATGATCCGCAAGCTGGCCTCCGGGTTATACACCTGGCTGCCGACCGGCGTGCGCGTCCTGAAAAAAGTCGAAAACATCGTGCGTGAAGAGATGAACAACGCCGGTGCTATCGAGGTGTTAATGCCGGTCGTTCAGCCTTCTGAACTGTGGCAGGAGAGCGGTCGCTGGGAGCAGTACGGTCCTGAACTGCTGCGTATTGCCGATCGTGGCGATCGTCCATTCGTCCTCGGCCCAACGCATGAAGAAGTGATCACCGATCTGATCCGTAACGAGCTGAGCTCTTACAAACAGCTGCCGCTGAACTTCTTCCAGATCCAAACCAAGTTCCGTGACGAAGTGCGCCCACGCTTTGGCGTTATGCGCTCTCGCGAATTCCTGATGAAAGATGCCTACTCTTTCCATACTTCTCAGGAATCACTGCAAGAGACCTACGACAAAATGTACGTGGCCTACAGCAAAATCTTCTCCCGCATGGGGCTGGATTTCCGTGCTGTACAGGCTGATACCGGTTCAATCGGCGGTAGCGCCTCTCATGAATTCCAGGTTCTGGCGCAGAGCGGCGAAGACGATGTAATTTTCTCTGACTCCTCTGATTACGCCGCCAACATTGAGTTCGCAGAAGCGCTGGCACCAAAAGAACCACGCGGCGCGGCAACGCAAGAGATGACGCTGGTTGATACGCCAAACGCGAAAACCATCGCCGAGCTGGTTGAACAGTTTAATCTGCCGATCGAAAAAACCGTGAAAACCCTGCTGGTGAAATCGGCTGAAGGCAGCGCTTACCCGCTGGTAGCCCTGCTGGTCCGTGGCGATCACGAGCTGAACGAAGTGAAAGCCGAGAAGCTGCCGCAGGTTGCCAGCCCGCTGACCTTCGCGACGGAAGCCGAAATCCGCGCCGTGGTGAATGCAGGTCCTGGTTCTCTGGGTCCGGTGAACATGCCTGTTCCTGTAGTGATTGACCGCACCGTTGCGGCGATGAGCGACTTCGCTGCGGGCGCAAACATCGACGGTAAACACTACTTCGGCATCAACTGGGATCGTGACGTGGCGACGCCGGAAGTGGCTGACATCCGTAACGTGGTCGCAGGCGATCCAAGCCCGGACGGCAAGGGTACCCTGATGATCAAACGCGGTATCGAAGTAGGCCACATCTTCCAGCTGGGCGATAAGTACTCGCGCGCAATGAACGCTGCCGTTCAGGGCGAAGATGGTCGTAACCAGGTTCTGACCATGGGCTGCTACGGCATTGGGGTAACGCGCGTTGTTGCGGCCGCTATCGAGCAGAACTATGACGAACGCGGAATCGTCTGGCCGGATAACATCGCGCCGTTCCAGGTGGCGATCCTGCCAATGAACATGCACAAGTCTTACCGCGTGCAGGAGCTGGCAGAGAAACTCTACGCTGAGCTGAGCGCGAAAGGTATCGACGTGCTGATGGATGACCGTAAAGAGCGTCCTGGCGTGATGTTTGCTGATATGGAACTGATCGGTATTCCACACACCATCGTCATCGGCGACCGTAACCTCGACAGCGATGAGATTGAATACAAGTACCGTCGCAACGGCGAAAAACAGATGATCAAGACGGGCGACATTCTTGATTACCTGGTGAAAGCCATCAAAGGCTAAGAAACAAAAAAACCCCGCCAGTGCGGGGTTTTTTAATGGCTATAACTTATTTGCTTTCGCAGTCTTTACCCGCAGCAAACTTCGCGTCTTTATCTGCCACCAGCATTTTCACCAGCTCACCGCTATCGGGGTTTGGCTCCAGCGTAAAATGCCCTTCAACCGTCAGCAACACTGGTTTGCTGTCGTTACCGCGCGCGACGGCATAGTCACGCTCCAGCTGGGCATTGTTCGCCACGCTGACTTTCTTCCCGGTTGCACAGTCAGTGAAGATTGCCGCATCCGCCATGTAGAAATACATCCCTCGCATCGCCATTGGGGTTGCAGGCAGGGTCGCTTTTACCGGGGCCAGCGTGTAGTTGAACTGAGATTCAATCGGATTGCCTTCGCGATCGAGCATCTCCATCCCCTCGCCTTTGGCGCGGAAATACGTTTTATCGCCCGTGGTATCAGTCAATACCAGCTTTTCAGCCGTACGCGCCCATGTTCCGTATGTTGCAAAAGAAGACGGCTCTTTCGCCCCCTGATAGCGCTGGTTCATCACCCAGGTGCCATCTTTTTGCAGGAACAGAGAGGTTTCGATGCCTTCACAATCTGCACATGGCAATACGCCGCGCCAGCTCTGCTGCATCGGCTTCAATTCTTCGTTTTGCGTTGGCTGTAGTACCTGTGTTTCTGAACGGTTGTTACAGCCAAAAAGCGCGAACAGGCTTGTCACGGCCAGCGCTGATAATAATGCTTTTTTCACAATACATTCCTTATGAAAAAGTGTGTCCCTTTCGTCACATTACGGATGACGGACTTTGCCACGCAGTGACTTTACGGTGGATTTCTGCGCCTTCGATGACAACCGACGTTCTTTCGATGCCCGCGTTGGACGTGTTGCCCGGCGACTTTTTTGTACAGCCGTCAGCTCTTTTATGACCGCCGCCAGTCTGGAAAGTGCCGCTTCCCGGTTCATTTCCTGGCTGCGATATTCCTGCGCTTTAATCACAATCACACCTTCACTGGTGATCAGATGATGGCTGGCGGCGAGCAGGCTTTCTTTATAATACTCTGGCAGGCTGGAGGCCCGGATGTCAAAGCGCAAATGGATAGCCGTTGAGGCCTTGTTAACGTGCTGCCCCCCTGCGCCCTGAGCACGGATGGCGGTGATCTCCAGCTCGTGATCAGGGATGCTGACGTTTCGGGACAACTCAATCATGATACGGGCTGCCAGGCCGTGAGATAAATTTCCAGATTATTCTGAGAATCGGAAAGCCAGATGGCGCCGTCCTGAATCGTTGCCTGAAGCGCCATTGTCCGGCTGGCGAATGCGCTCAGCTGTGCCAGTTGTTCATCATCCAGATACCAGACGGTAAGATTTTTGAACTGCGCACATTTATTTTTGTTTTGCTGCCACCAGATCTCCGCCGCGCGCTGGTTATAGGCAAACAACGCCACTTCAGCTGACTGGGTGCACGCCTTTTTGATCCGGCGTTCATCCGGCAGGCCAAGCTCAATCCATAAATCGATACCCAGATGATCGTTGCGCAGCCAGGCTTCCGGTTCATCTTCCGCGCTTAAACCACGGGTAAATTGCAGACGCTCGTCGGCATACTTAATCCACGCCAGCAGGCGCAGCATCATGCGCTCCTGGGTTTCAGAAGGGTGACGCGCCAGGGTCAATGACGCATCCAGAAACTGGTTACGGTCAAGATCCGCCACATTGACCACAGCTTTATAAATTGTCGCTTTCAGCGCCATGAGAGAACTCCTTTCGAATCAGGCGTACATTGTAGCGAAAACCGCAGCAAAAGGCTGTTACGAGGTGGTGGCACCCCGTTATCAAGGCGCTGATATTGCTTAAATGAGTATGGTATAGTCACCTTGCTAAACCGAGTTTAACTTCGTAGGCTTAATGATATCTCACAGTAAGTCAGTACGCTGGCAGGAGGTGATGTGAATAATTATTGTGAGTTGATTCGCAGACGGTATGCGGAAATTGCCAGCGGAGATCTGGGGTACATCCCGGATGCGTTGGGCTGTGTATTGAACGTGCTGAATGAAGTGGCCTCTGATGAGAGCCTTTCTGAATCGGTCAGGGAAAAAGCAGCGTATGCTGCGGCGAATTTACTGGTGAGCGATTATGTCGATGAATGATACCTATCAACCCATCAATTGTGATGACTATGACAACCTCGAACTCGCCTGCCAGCATCATTTAATACTGACGCTGGAGCTAAAAGATGGCGAAGTGCTAAAGGCAAAGGCCAGCGATCTGGTTTCCCGTAAAAATGTGGAATACCTGGTTGTGGAAGATGCAGGTGCAACGCGTGAGTTACGCCTCGACAAAATTGCCAGTTTCAGCCATCCGGAAATCGGCACCGTCGTGGTGAGCGAATCCTGATAACCAACGGGCAGCAAGGCTGCCCGTTACGCTTTCCATTCAAAATTGACACCCGCTTCAGCCCACCCTTCCTGGGTAATAAACACACCTGCCGCCGCGATGAGCGTGTCGCCGTAAAACAGAAGCGGCGTGGTATCACGTCGCCAGGGCGGAACGTTCTGTTCCTGCCAGATTTTCTTCAGTTTACGCCCGCCGTTACGCCCAACGATATGCAGCATGCCGCTGGCCCTGAAGCGTATGGTGACGTTCTCGTCCGGCTCAGGTAGACGCACATTGCCCGAATGGCTTAACGCAACGACACCGGCATTCAACGGTAGCGTTAATGCTTTTTCCGGCGACGGCCAGTCAAGCACAACGTCAGCCAGCGACGGCACAGATTTCACCCACCAGAGTTGCTCTTTATAGCGCCTGACGTCATAACCATTCAGGTGTATACACGGTGCGGCATCTTCCCGCGCCTGTGCAACTTCTTCCCAGATACGGTTGAGCATCGCCCGGGACGGCATAACCGCACGGTGGGAAGCCAGCCAGCGACGAATCAGAGCAGCCCGACGCACGGGGCTCATCACTTTCAACGGCGCAATGTTAAGGGCACCGTCAGCGGTAGTCAGCGTATTCAGCTCCCCGCTCAGCAACTCATCCAGCAAGCTTTCCTGTTCAGCACAAAGCATGGCACTTCTGGCCACCGCTTCGGAAAAATGGGCCCAGCGCTCACTCAGCAGCGGTAAGACGCGCAGGCGCAGGAAGTTACGGTCGTAACTGTCGTCCTGATTGCTTTCGTCTTCAATCCAGCGCAGATGATGTTGCTGCGCCCAGGCTTCCATTGATGCGCGCGTCTCACCCAGTAGCGGGCGGATGAGCTCTGTTTCAGCAAAACCAGCACGCTCAGGCATGGCGGATAAACCCGCAGGCCCGCTGCCCCGCTTGAGCGCCAGTAAAAACGTCTCGCACTGGTCGTCCAGATGCTGCGCGGTGACCAACGCTTCTCCAGGCTGTAACGCGCCGGAAAACGCGGCGTAGCGGGCTTTGCGCGCCTGCGCCTCAATACCCAGCCCTTCATCCTCAAGCGTGACGCGTTCAACGATCAGCGGGATCCCCCACCCTGAGCACACCGCTTCGCAGTGCGCCACCCAGTCGTCGGCATGGGGGCTTAAGCCGTGATGGATATGCATCGCCCGCAGCTGGACGTCAGGCTCACGGTCGCGCCAGAGCTTAAGACGGTGCAGCAAAACGGTGGAATCCAGGCCACCGCTGAACCCCACCAGCAGCTGGCGGTAGGGTGAAACGGCGTGCGCGATAGCGGGTAAGGTCATAGGAAATTACACATAAAAAATGCCCGAACTGAACGGGCATTATCACACATGACGGCGATTACTGCTGATAAAGCTCCAGCGGCAGCCCGTCCGGATCGTTGAAAAAAGTGAAACGTTTATCGGTGAAGGGATCGATGCGAATTGCTTCACAGGCCACGCCGTGGGCTTCCAGATGCTTTACCGCGCTGTCCAGGTTATCGACGCTGAAGGCCAGGTGGCGCAGGCCGCAGGCTTCCGGGCGCGAAGGACGCGCTGGCGGGAAAGGAAAAGAGAACAGTTCAATCACATATTGTCCGTTTAACGCCAGATCGCCTTTCCAGGAATCGCGCTCCTCGCGGTAGGCCTCGCTCAACAGCGTAAAGCCGAGAATGTCGCAGTAAAAGGCCTTACTTTTCGCGTAATCGGTGGCAATGATCGCAATATGATGAACAGCTTTTAAACCCAGCATAGTTTCTCCTTTTTATGGTGCCCTGAACGTTACAACCGACAACCCGCCCCTGGCAAGCGGCCCCTTTTATTTTAGGACTCTCACCCAGTACACGCCGTTATCATCGCGTTTCGCACCGTGAATATCCGTCTCAAAGCCCGGATAGTGGCGCCCTATCGAACAGAGCATCAGCAGGAAATCGAGCACCGCCCGGCTCTCCTCGGTGATCATCTCGCCCGGCATCAGCAGCGGTACGCCCGGCGGATAAGGCAGGATCATGTTGGCTGATACCCGCCCGACCAGGTTCTCCAGCTCAATGGTTTCAACCTCCCCTTTCACCTGGCGCTGCCACGCCCTGTGCGGCGTCAGCTTCATTTCAGGCAGAACATCAAATGCCTGCAGCATCAGGCGCGGCAGATCGTGCTGGCGGATCAGCCTGTGGATCCCCTGGGCCAGATCCTGAATACGCATATTGCGGTAGAAGTCAGGATCTTCCGCGTAGAGATCCGGCAGCATATTCTTCACCCGCAGGTTAAGATCGTATGCGCGCTTAAACTCCATCAGTCCGCGCAGCAGCCCCATCGCGCGGGTTTTATCGATCCCGATACTGAACAGGAACAGCAAATTATAGGGGCCGGTTTTCTCCACCACCACGCCGCGTTCATCAAGGAACTTCGCCACCAGCGCAGCCGGGATCCCTTCCTCACCCATCACACCCTGCTCATCCATACCCGGCGTCAGGATCGTCACCTTAACCGGATCGAGGAACATGTGGTCTGCATCAGCATCCCGAAAACCGTGCCAGCTCTCCCCCGGCGCGACGGGCCAGCATTCTGCTTCATCAATCTCTTCCGGCTGCCAGATATCAAAGAACCAGCCGTCCGCTTCATCTTTAAGTCGCTGAACCTCTTTTCGGAAATGCAGCGCCCGCTCCACCGAACGATTAATAAGGCGTTTCCCGGGATTACCGCGCAGCATCGCCGCCGCCGTTTCGATGGACGCCACAAGCGGGTAGCTGGGCGACGTGGTCGTGTGCATCATGAAGGCTTCGTTGAAGGTGTCCTCGTCGTACTCACCCTTGATGTGAATGAGAGACGCCTGGGAAAACGCGGCCAGCATTTTGTGCGTCGACTGCGTCTCGAAGAACACCTTGCCCGGCACCCGCTCGCCGCTCATCCCACTTTTACCCGAGTAAATCGGGTGGAAATTGGTGTAAGGCACCCACGCGGAGTCAAAGTGAATCGACGGCACGTCCAGCGTCTGCTTGATCCAGTTCGTGTTGTAAAGCAGCCCGTCATAGGTGGAGTTGGTGATCACCGCATGCACAGGCCAGCTTGCCTCGGGGATCGCCGCGATCTTATTTTCAATGGCTTCATGCGCGAACTCACGGCGAGGAATGCCGCCGAGGATCCCCAGCGCATTACGCGTGGGAGACAGCCAGAGCGGCACGACGTCACTCATCATCAGCAAATGCGCCAGTGATTTATGGCAGTTTCGGTCAATCAGCAACGTGCTACCGGCAGGCGCGGCGTACATGCCGACGATCTTGTTCGATGTCGAGGTTCCGTTGGTCACCATGTAGCTCTGCTCGGCACCAAAGGTCCGGGCGATGTACTCTTCGGCTTCCAGATGCGGGCCGGTATGATCCAGCAGAGAGCCCAGCTCGGTCACTGAAATCGACACGTCCGCCTTCAGCGTGTTACCGCCAAAGAAATCATAGAACAGGCATCCCACCGGGCTTTTTTGATAGGCCGTTCCCGCCATGTGGCCTGGCGTACAGAAGGTGTACTTCCCTTCATTCACATAGGTGAACAGCGCACGCGTAAACGGCGGGGTGATGTTATCAAGGTATTCACCGGTGTACTGCTGAATGCGGGTCGCAATGTCCTCGGCAACGCCGAGTGAGTATTCGAAGAACCACAGCGCCATACGCATATCGTGGGCGCTGACGTCCATGGTCGAGTGAGTGTTGATAAAGGCGTACAGCGGAAGATATTCGTTGAGCTTATTGATCTCGCTGCACAACTCCATGTCGTATTCGTCCCAGTCGAATATCACGCCACAGATGCGCGGATTGTGTTCGATGAATTTCAGCAGGTCGGCGCTGTTTTGCGGCCAGATTAGCTGATATCCGCGTGCTTTAAGGGCCTGCTCAAGCTCCTTGATGGGTTCGTCTTTATAAAAGACGCCGTGTGGCCCCATGATGGCAATGATGTTCATGGTTTACCTCCTTGAAAAACATCAGATAAGCATAGTTAAGGTAAACGGCAGGTATAAAAAAAGCCGCAACAATGTGCGGCTTTTAGGATAATTGTGAGGCTTACGCGTAACCGTAGGTCATCAGACGCTGATAACGACGGTTGAGCAGATCTTCTGTGCTCAGCACGTCCAGATCCGCCAGGTCTGCCAGCAGCTGCGCTTTCAGGGAAGCAGCCATCACTTCCGGCTTACGGTGCGCGCCACCCAGCGGTTCAGGGATAACGGTGTCGATCAGCTTCAGCTCTTTCAGACGTGGGGCAATGATGCCCATCGCTTCCGCAGCCAGCGGCGCTTTATCGGCACTTTTCCACAGAATGGAGGCACAGCCTTCCGGAGAGATAACGGAATAGGTGCTGTACTGCAGCATATTCACTTTATCGCCCACGCCAATTGCCAGCGCACCGCCGGAACCACCTTCACCGATAACGGTACAGATGACCGGCACTTTCAGGCGAGACATCTCACGCAGGTTGCGTGCGATGGCTTCAGACTGACCGCGCTCTTCTGCGCCAACACCCGGGTAAGCACCCGGTGTGTCGATGAAGGTGATGATTGGCATATTGAAACGCTCAGCCATCTCCATCAGACGCAGGGCCTTACGGTAGCCTTCTGGTGCTGGCATACCGAAGTTACGACGGATCTTCTCTTTGGTTTCACGGCCTTTCTGGTGACCAATGATCATCACCGGACGTCCATCAAGACGCGCGATACCGCCGACGATAGCTTTATCGTCAGCGTATGCGCGGTCGCCTGCCAGTTCGTCAAATTCGTCAAACGCCAGGCGGACATAATCCAGGGTGTACGGACGCTGTGGATGACGCGCCAGCTGGGCGATCTGCCATGCGCCGAGATCGGCAAAGATTTTGCGCGTCAGTTCTACGCTTTTTTCACGCAGACGATGCACTTCTTCGTCGATGTTAATATCCAGTTTTTCATCCTGACGGCTTACGGCTGTCAGAGAATCGATTTTCGCTTCCAGCTCTGCAATCGGCTGTTCGAAATCAAGGAAATTCAGACTCATAGTATTCCTGTATTAGTCAAACTCCAGTTCCACCTGCTCCGAACCAATGAGGCCACGGAGATCGTTCAGTAAACGATCGCTCGGAGAGACACGCCACGTTGCACCAAAGCGCAACCGCGCACGTGCATCCGCCCTCTGATAGTAGAGATGTACTGGAATGGTCCCCGAGCGGTGGGGTTCCAGAGACTGACGGAGTCGGTTTAAAAGCTGGTCATCAATTTGCCTGTCCGTCAGCGAGATAGCAAGCCCGCGAGCATATTTTTCCCGGGCTTCGTCAATGTCCATCACTTCGCGGGCGGTCATTTTAAGCCCCCCGCTGAAGTCATCAAAGCTGACCTGTCCGCTGACGATAAGTATGCGGTCTTTTTCCAGCAATTGCTGGTATTTATCCAGCGCGTCGGTGAACAACATCACCTCCAGACGCCCGGAACGGTCATCCAGGGTACAGATGCCGATACGATTGCCGCGCTTGGTGACCATTACCCTTGCAGCAATCACGAGCCCCGCAGCCGTGGTGATTTTACCACGTTCTGTCGGATGCATGTCTTTAAGCCTGTGGCCGCCGACATAGCGCTCAATTTCTTTCAGATACTGGTTGATCGGGTGTCCCGTCAGGTACAGGCCTAACGTCTCACGCTCCCCATCCAGCACCACCTGTTCTGGCCAGGGCTGGCAGTTGGAATAGGACTGCTCGATCTGCTCTGGCTCTTCCGCCAGCACGCCGAACATATCCGCCTGGCCAATGGCTTCCGCTTTAGCATGCTGATCGGCCGCTTTCAGCGCATCGCCGAGCGAGTTCATCAGCGCGGCGCGGTGTGGCCCCAGCCGGTCAAACGCACCGGACATGATCAGTTTTTCCAGCACGCGGCGGTTCAGTTTTTTGGTATCGGTGCGGGCGCACAGGTCGAACAGCTCGCGGAAATAGCCGCCGTTGTTACGCGCTTCGATGATCGCCTCGATCGGCCCCTCACCCACGCCCTTGATCGCGCCGATCCCATAGACGATTTCCCCGTCATCGTTGACGTGGAAATGGTACAGGCCAGAGTTAATATCCGGCGGCAGGATCTTCAGCCCCATGCGCCAGCACTCGTCCACCAGGCCAACCACCTTTTCGGTGTTGTCCATATCGGCGGTCATTACCGCCGCCATAAACTCAGCGGGATAGTGGGCCTTGAGCCACAGCGTTTGATACGACACCAAAGCATAGGCGGCGGAGTGGGATTTGTTAAATCCGTACCCGGCGAATTTCTCCACCAGGTCGAAGATTTTCATCGCCAGTTCGCCATCGACGCCGTTTTTCTTCGCCCCATCTTCAAAGATAGAACGCTGCTTGGCCATCTCTTCCGGCTTTTTCTTACCCATCGCACGACGCAACATATCTGCGCCGCCAAGGGTGTAACCAGAAAGCACCTGGGCGATCTGCATGACCTGTTCCTGATACAGGATGATGCCGTAGGTTGGCTCCAGTACCGGTTTCAGGCTTTCATGCTGCCACTGCACATCCGGATAGGAAATCTCTTCGCGCCCGTGCTTACGGTCGATAAAGTTATCTACCATCCCCGACTGCAACGGGCCCGGACGGAACAGGGCCACCAGCGCGATCATATCTTCGAAGCAGTCTGGTTGCAGACGCTTAATCAAATCTTTCATGCCGCGGGATTCAAGCTGGAAGACGGCTGTCGTCTCGGAGCGTTGCAGCATGTCGAAACTTTTCTTGTCATCAAGCGGGATAGCCGCGATATCCAGCGGCGGCTCGCCGTTCTTCTCACGGCGGGCGTTGATCATCTCCAGCGCCCAGTTGATGATGGTCAGCGTACGCAAACCAAGGAAGTCGAACTTCACCAGCCCGGCGTATTCAACGTCGTTCTTGTCGAACTGGGTGACCGGATGCTGGCCCGCTTCATCGCAGTACAGCGGCGCGAAGTCGGTGATTTTGGTCGGGGCGATAACCACGCCCCCCGCATGCTTACCGGCGTTACGCGTGACGCCCTCCAGCTTGCGCGCCATGTCGATCAGCGCTTTCACCTCTTCGTCGGCTTCGTAGATTTCCGGCAGCTGAGGTTCAGCTTCAAAGGCTTTCGCCAGGGTCATGCCCGGATCGGGCGGCACCAGCTTAGAGATTCGATCGACAAAACCGTAGGGGTGGCCCAGAACGCGGCCCACGTCGCGGATAACCGCTTTCGCCGCCATCGTACCGAAGGTAATGATCTGTGAAACCGCATCACGACCGTACATATCGGCCACGTGCTCAATCACCTGGTCGCGTTTTTCCATGCAGAAGTCGACGTCGAAGTCGGGCATGGAGACACGTTCCGGGTTAAGGAAACGTTCGAACAGCAGGTCGAATTCCAGCGGATCGAGGTCGGTGATTTTCAGCGCATACGCCACCAGCGAGCCGGCACCTGAACCACGGCCCGGGCCAACCGGTACGCCGTTATCCTTCGACCACTGGATGAACTCCATTACGATCAGGAAGTAGCCAGGGAACCCCATCTGGTTGATCACCTGGAGTTCAATATCCAGACGCTCGTCATATTCAGGACGCTTCTCTTTACGGACCGCTTCATCCGGGAAGAGGAATTCCAGACGCTCTTCAAGGCCCTCTTTCGATTTCATGACCAGGAAATCTTCCGTGGTCATGTCGCCCGTCGGGAACTGCGGCAGGAAATATTCGCCGAGACGCACGGTGACGTTGCAGCGCTTGGCAATCTCTACGCTGTTTTCCAGCGCTTCCGGGATGTCGGAGAAGAGCTCACACATTTCCTCTTCGCTGCGCATGTACTGCTGCGATGAGTAGTTGCGAGGACGTTTCGGATCGTCGAGGGTGAAGCCGTCGTGGATAGCGACGCGAATTTCATGCGCGTCAAAATCGCCCGGCTCAAGAAAGCGCACATCGTTGGTGGCCACTACAGGCAGGCCACGCGCTTCCGCCAGGGCGACGGCCGCATGCAGATAGCTCTCTTCATCCGCACGCCCGGTACGGATTAGCTCCAGGTAATAGCGATCCGGGAAATGCTCTTCGTAGAACGAGACGCACTGATCCACCAGCGCGTTGTTCCCGCGCAGCAGACATTTGCCGACATCACCCATACGGCCACCGGAGGTCAGCAGCAGACCTTCGTTCAGCTCCGCCAGCCAGTCGCGGTCAATCCATGGACCCAGCGCGCCGTAGCCGCGCTGGTAGGCTTTTGAGATCAGCAGAGTGAGGTTCTGATAGCCCGTGTTATTCATGGCTAACACGGAAATTTGCGTCATCTCATCGCCGAGCAGGTCGCTCTGCACGTGGAAATCCGCGCCGACGATGGGCTTTAATCCTGCGCCATGCGCCGTTCCGTAGAACTTCACCAGGCCACACAGGTTGGTAAAATCGGTGATCGCCAGCGCAGGCATGCCAAGCGAGGCCGCCTTCTTTACCAGCGGCCCGGTCTTTGCCAGCCCATCGATCATGGAGTAGTCGCTATGCACCCGCAGGTGTACGAAACGTGGTTCAGCCATCTTCAGATCCCGCGTTACTTAATTGCTTGCGTCTTGATTCAGGACACCAGTCCCAGCGCGCGTTTCACCGGGCCAAAGCTGCGCCGATGATGTTCAGTTGCGCCATGTTCAGCCAGCTTTTCCAGATGGAAAGCCGTTGGATATCCCTTGTGCTGGGCGAAACCATACGCGGGATAAGTGAGGTCCAGCGCGGCCATTTCGGCATCGCGCGTCACTTTGGCAATGATTGACGCCGCACTGATTTCTGCGACGCGGCTATCGCCTTTAACAACAGCCATTGAAGGCATCGGCAGCGTCGGGCAACGGTTACCGTCGATCAGCACATACTCAGGCACAATCTTCAGGCCAGCAACGGCACGCTGCATCGCCAGCATGGTGGCGTGCAGAATGTTCAGATCGTCGATCTCATCCGGCTCTGCGCGCCCGAGACTCCAGGCCAGCGCCTTCTCTTTAATTTCATCGAACAGCGCCAGGCGGCGCTTTTCGCTCAGTTTTTTCGAGTCGTTCAGGCCAGGGATCGGGCGGGCTGGATCGAGGATCACCGCCGCGGTCACAACGGCACCCACTAACGGACCACGACCGACTTCATCCACACCGGCAACGAGGTGGGTATGGGGATAAATAAATTCCATCATCGTGCTAACTCCAGCACCGCATCGGCCGCCTGCTCATCAGCATTACAGCGGATCAGTTGATGCAGTTCACGGAAAGTATCATGCATCTGGTGGCTGGTTTTACCGTTGGCCAGCAGCGGCAGTAATGCATCAGCCAGTGCCTGCGGCTGGCATTCATCCTGCAAGAGTTCTTTCACCAGCTCGCGACCTGCAAGCAGGTTTGGCAGGGATACGTAGTCTGTTTTTACCAGACGTTTTGCCAGCCAGAAGGTAAACGGTTTCATGCGATAACCGACCACCATTGGGCATTTTGCCAGCATACACTCCAGCGCAGCCGTGCCGGAAGCCAGCAGTGCGGCATCGCTCGCAAACATGGCTTGCCGTCCTTTCCCGTCCAGCAGGCGGACGTGAAGATCCGGGGCAACCTCGGCTTTGATACGCTCAAACTGCTCGCGGCGTTTGGCATTCACCAGCGGCACGACCACTTCAAGGTCTGGGTACGTCTTGCGGAGAATTTGCGCCGTTTTCAGGAAATCGGCACTTAGCATTTCAACTTCCGCACCCCGGCTCCCTGGCAGCAGCGCCAGACAGTGCACATCATGCGGGATGCCCAGTTCGTCACGCGCCGCATTTTTATCAGGGTCCAGCGGCATGGCATCCGCCATGGTATGACCGATAAAACGGCACGGGACATTAAACCTGTCGTAAAACGCTTTTTCGAAAGGCAGAAAAGCCAGCACCAGATTGGTGGACCGTCCGATTTTGAAAACGCGTTTCTGTCGCCACGCCCACACGGACGGGCTGACGTAATGGATAGTTTTGATCCCCTGCTTTTTCAGGTTCCCTTCAAGGGTAATATTGAAATCAGGTGCATCAATGCCGACAAAGACATCGGGCTTGAGGTCGGTAAAGCGGCGGGTAAGATCGGCGCGAATATGCAGCAGGCGACGCAGGCGGCCCAGCACCTCGACGATGCCCATCACAGCCAGCTCTTCCATTTCATACCAGGCTTCACAGCCTTCGGCCTGCATCAGCGGCCCAGCCACGCCCACAAAGCGGGCATTGGGTACACGGGCTTTAAGCGCGCGGATAAGACCTGCACCTAGAATATCGCCGGAGGTTTCTCCGGCGACCAGGGCGATAGTAAGCGGACGACTGTCGACCATTAACGAATCAGACCACGGGTTGAACGTTCAAAGAATTCCATGAACGTTTTCACTTCAGGGTGCTTATTCGCCAGCTCGGCAATTTCCGGCTTCGCCTCTTCCAGCGTTTTACCGCTACGGTACAGCAATTTGTACGCGTTGCGGATCGCGGTAATCGCTTCGCGGCTAAAGCCACGACGCTTAAGGCCTTCAATGTTCACGCCAAACGGCGTGGCATGGTTGCCCTGCGCAATCACAAACGGTGGGACGTCCTGCGCCACACCGGAGCACCCGCCGACCATCACGTGTGCACCGATGATGCAGAACTGATGGACTGCGGTCATGCCGCCAATAATTGCGAAATCATCGACCGATACGTGCCCCGCCAGCGTTGCGTTGTTGGCGAGAATACAGCGGCTACCCACGGTACAGTCGTGCGCAATATGCGCATTAACCATAAACAGGTTGTCGCTGCCCACCTTCGTCAATCCACCGCCTTGCGTTGTACCACGATGAATGGTGACGCTTTCGCGAATGCGGTTACGATCGCCGATTTCCACGCGGGTCGGTTCGCCAGCATACTTAAGATCCTGGTTAACTTCGCCGATGGAGGCGAACTGATAGATCTCATTGTTGCAGCCAATGGTGGTATGACCATTCACGACAACGTGAGATTTCAGTACTGTACCCTCACCAATTTCGACATGGGGTCCAACAATACAAAACGGGCCAATGTGGACGTTTGCGCCAATGATGGCACCCGTTTCCACAATGGCGGTAGGATGAATAAAGGCGGATTTATCAATCACGTATCAGGCCTCCCGGCTACGCGCACACATCATTGTCGCTTCGCAAACAACTTTGCCGTCAACCATAGCTACGCCTTTGAAGCGAGTCAGGCCGCGACGCGTTTTTTCAAAAGTGACTTCCATGATCATTTGATCACCAGGCACGACCGGACGCTTGAAGCGCGCCTCATCGATACCCGCGAAGTAATAGAGTTCACCCGGCTCCAGTTTACCTACGCTTTTAAACGCCAGAATACCGGTAGCCTGTGCCATCGCTTCCAGGATCAACACACCCGGGAAGATAGGTTTACCAGGGAAGTGCCCCTGGAAGAATGGCTCGTTAACGGAGACATTTTTCACTGCGCGCAGAAAACGACCTTCTTCAAAATCCAGCACACGGTCTACCAGTAAAAACGGGTAGCGGTGCGGCAGAAGTTCTAAAATCTCTTCAATATGCAGAGTATGAGTGTCAGTAGTCAAAATACTCTTCCTGTCAAATGTACTAAGTAGCAATAATAACACGGCCTGCCGGTTTATAAACAAAGCCGACAGGCCGGGAAATTTAGCGTTAAACGGATGAACGCTTAGTCTTGTTGATCGATTTTGCGCTCAATCGCTTTGAGTCGCTTGCTCATATCATCAATATTCATCACCAGTGCAGCTGTTTTACGCCATACCTTGTTCGGTTGCAGCGGGATACCGGAGGAATAAACGCCGGGCTCAGTGATGGGACGCATCACCATACCCATCCCCGTCACCGTGACTTTGTCGCATATTTCCATATGGCCATTGATCACGCTGGCACCGCCTATCATGCAGTAACGGCCTATTTTCAGGCTGCCTGCCATGATAACACCACCCGCAACTGCGGTATTGTCGCCAATCACAACGTTATGTGCAATCTGGCACTGGTTGTCTATGATAACACCGTTACCAATAATGGTGTCGTCAAGTGCACCACGGTCAATGGTTGTGCAAGCGCCGATCTCAACGCGATCGCCGATAATCACGCGACCCAGCTGCGGGATCTTAACCCAGTTACCCCGATCGTTGGCGTAACCGAATCCGTCAGAACCAATCACCGTGCTGGACTGTACGAGGCAATTCTCGCCAATCTCAACCTCATGGTAGACAGAAACATTGGCCCAAAGACGAGTCCCTGCGCCAATTTTCGTATTTTTTCCAACAAAGCAGCCTGGCCCAATCACCACGTTATCACCCAGCACAACGCCGGATTCGATAACGGCGTTTGCGCCGACTGCCACGTTGTTACCCAGCTGAGCCGTTGGATCAATCGCAGCGCTGGCTGCAATGTTCTGCGCCGGCTGCGGCGTGGTATCAAGAATTTGGGCCATACGTGCATAGGTCAGGTAGGGATTTTTCACTACCAGTGCAGCGTTAGTGGCAAACGGAAGATCGTCCTGCGTCAGAACAACGGCAGACGCCTGGCACTGAGCCAGGTGTTCACGGTACTTAGGGCTTACCATGAAGGTAATAGTGCCTGCTTTAGCAGATTGCATGGACGCAACA
Source organism: Enterobacter hormaechei subsp. hoffmannii (assembly GCF_001729745.1). Lineage (GTDB taxonomy): Bacteria > Pseudomonadota > Gammaproteobacteria > Enterobacterales > Enterobacteriaceae > Enterobacter > Enterobacter intestinihominis. The sequence continues at coordinate 845,188 of NZ_CP017186.1, read as the reverse complement.
GCGGTGATGACGATATCGCCATCACCGTGTAATTCTGCATCCAACTGCTGAGCTAAATCAGCCAGTCGAATTGAAGGCATTACTTATTTAACCTGTTTCAGAACATCAGCGGTGATGTCTTTAACATCGCTGCTGTTGAATGCAACGGCGTTCGCATCAACAACCAGATCGATGCTCTGATCGGCTGCTACTGCTTTAACGGCAGACTGAATACGCGTCACCAGCTTGCCACGCTCTTCGTTAGAACGACGCTGACGATCCTGCTCGAAAGCCTGCGCTTTCTGAGAGAAGGTCTGGCGCTGAGACATGACGTCTTTTTCCAGTTTGCTGCGCTCGCTCGCTTTCATGGTAGAACCATCACGCTGTAAACGCTGCATCTTGGACTGAAGATCACCTTCCATACGTTGCAGTTCGCTCGCACGGCCTTTGAATTCGTTTTCCAGCGTTGCAGAAACGCCCGTTTTCTGTGCAACCTGCTGGAACAAATTACCCATGTTGACGATTGCAATTTTGTCCGCTGCCTGAGCAGAAGTTGCCATCGCTAAACCGAGACCTGCAGCTAATAACCACTTTTTCACAATTAACTCCTTACCATCCCATTGGCACCCGAGGGGTGCCGTTCTTTGCGTGGCAAGGCGACCGTTTTACCGATCGCCGGTTGTCAGCGCTACACTGCCAACGCATTCCATTGCAGCGGATTATTACCAGGTTTTACCAATGTTAAACTGGAACTGCTCCGCTTTGTCTCCATCGTATTTCTTGAACGGCTGGGCGTAGGAGAAGACCAACGGCCCCAGCGGTGACATCCATTGTAATGCGATACCTGCGGACATGCGAATGTTGCCCGGATCGCTGTAGTCCGGAACGCCCGCTGCACGCATCTGGGCGGTATTCTCCCAGTTGGTATCCCACACCGTACCTGCATCCATAAAGAAGGAGGTACGGACAGAGTTCGCGTACTTATCACTGATAAACGGCGTCGGCGTGATGAACTCGAGGCTCGCCACGGCCATGGCGTTACCGCCTACCGCATCATCAGAGCTACAGACTTGTTTTGAATCGCGGCTTGCGCAGTTATCTTCGTCATTACCGCCGTAGTAAACCGCTTTCGGACCAATGTTATTGGACTGGAAGCCACGAACGGTGCTTGAACCACCGGCGTAGAAGTTCTCATAGAACGGCAGCTCTTTGCTTCCGATACCGTCACCATAGCCCCAGCGGGTACGACCCAGTACGACCCACTTGTGGTCGTCATCAATTGGGAAGTAGGACGCCGTATCCAGCGTGACCTTGTAGAACTCGTTATCCGAGCCAGGGATCGTCACCTTACCGTTCAGGTTAACGCGTGAACCTTCCGTCGGGAAGTAGCCACGGTCAAGACGGTTGTAGGTCCAACCGTAGTTGAAGGTGAAGTCATCCGCGGCGAAACCGTTGTCATCGCTGGACGTACTTGCAGACTGACCGATGGAGTCCAGGTAACGCCACATCGCCACCTGCGGTTGCATGTTAGACAGGTCGTTATGCACGTACCCTAAACCTGCACGCAGGGTGTTGTATTCGTTAACCGGGAAGCCGAGCGTACCATCCAGACCGTAACTCTTGTTGGTATACGAGGAGAGGTCCGCGTCGTCCGCTTTAAAGTCGTTATAGAAGATACGACCACCCAGGCTTACACCGTCCACGGTGAAGTATGGGTTGGTAACGGAGAACTCAGAGTAGGTCTGGTAGTCGTTTTTCGTCCCGTTGATACCGACAGAGTAACCCGTACCCAGCCAGTTATCCTGCTGAACGCCGACCTGGAAGCTCACGCCACTTTCAGTACCGTAACCAATACCGAAGTTGAAACTACCGGTATTACGTTCTTTAACTTTATAAACAACATCCACCTGATCCGGACGACCTGGTACACGCTGAGTATCGGTATCGACCGTTTCGAAGTAGCCCAGACGGTTCAGACGCTCTTTACCCTGGTCGACCAGATCGCTTCCCAGCCATGCCCCTTCCATCTGGCGCATTTCACGGCGCAGAACGGAGTCTTTAGAGGTATCGTTACCTTCGAAGCGGATTTTACGCACGTAGAAACGGTTGCCCGCATCAACGTTAACGTGAAGCTTAACAGTCTTATCCGCGTCGTTAATTTCCGGCTGCGTTTGCACACGCGGATACGCATAACCATAGCGGCCGAGCAGCTTCTTAATGCTGTCTTCCATTTTGGTGACTTTAGATCCGCTATACAGATCGCCCGGCTGGATTTTGGTCAGAGATTCAATTTCAGCAGAATGTCCTGCCAGGTTGCCGCTGACTTCAACACCTGAAAGCGTGTATTTATCGCCTTCTGTGATGTTAACGGTAATGTAGATACCTTTCTTGTCCGGAGTCAGACTCACCTGAGTTGAATCGATGTTGAAACGGGCGTAACCGCGATCCAGATAGTAGCTGCGCAGGGTTTCAAGGTCACCCGCCAGTTTCTGTTTCTGGTATTTACGATCGCCTACCACGTTCCACCACGGCACTTCGTCACGCAGCTGGAAGTTGGAGATCAATTCGTCGGTGCTGAACGCGTGGTTACCCACGATGTTGATCTGCTGGATCTTCGCAGAAACACCTTCCTGGAAGACCAGTTTCAGGTCAACACGGTTACGTGGCAGCGGTGTAACAACCGCTTTAACGCTCGCGCTGTATTTACCGACGCTGTAATAGAAATCTTCCAGACCTTTTTCAATGTCTGCAAGGGTTGTGCGGTCCAGAGATTCCCCCACACGAACACCCGATGCCTCAAGGTTCTGCTTGAGCATGTCATCTTTCACCGACTTGTTGCCGGAGAAAGTGATGCTGGCAATCGTTGGACGTTCTTTTACCTGAACCACCAGCGTATCACCATCGCGCAGGACGCGGACGTCCTCAAAGTTGCCAGTGGCAAACAGAGCACGGATGGTGTTACTGATATCTTCATCATTAACCGTATCGCCGGGGCGCACAGGCATACTGAGGAGGGCCGCACCAACGGCGACACGCTGAAGGCCTTCGAAATGAATATCTTTCACTACGAACCCGTCAGCACCGTATACGGTCGCGCTGCTAAACAGCAGCGACGCTATGAGCAACTTTTTCATCGCCATCGTTATTATGCGTTCTTCCTAACTAACTCTCTTACAACCGAGAGAAATCATTGAAAAGTGCAAGCCCCATTAACAGCACCAGCAAAATCGAGCCAATGCGATAACTAAAGTCTTGAACTCGCTCGGATACCGGTCCGCCTTTTAGCTTTTCAATCGCTAAAAACAGCAGATGGCCCCCATCTAATACGGGAAGCGGGAACAGGTTGATTATCCCCAGGTTCACGCTAATCAGCGCAAGGAACATGAGATAGTAAATCACCCCGAACTCCGCTGACATCCCAGCCCCCTGAGCAATCGAAATTGGCCCACTGAGGTTGTTCAGTTTCACATCACCGGTTATCAATTTCCCCAACATGTTGACCGTAAGCTTCATCAGCTGCCATGTTTTATCCGTGGCCTCAACGATGGCGCTAAACGGCCCATACTGGCGTATTGTCTTGTACTCATCTGGCAGTGGGATCACTTTCGGCACAACGCCGGCAAACCCTTCCGCCTTACCGCCGCCCGATTTAGTATCCGGGGTGAGGGTCAGTGAGAGCGAACTCCCCTGCCTTTCCACTTCCAGCGCGAGCGGCTTGCCTGGATTATCGCGCACCAGAGTAACAAAGGTCATCCATTGTGTTAATGGCTGACCATCGACTTTAACGATCCTGTCACCCGCTTGTAAACCTGCTTTACTCGCTGCCGAATTAGACTGTACTTCGGCTAACACCGGCTCGATCTGCGCGCTGCGCGGGCGAATCCCCAATGTAGCGACTGGATCCTCTTTGTCTGGCTCAAAGCGCCAGTGGCGTAAATCCAGCACTTTTTCCTGCCGCTGGTCGGAACCGAAAGGCGATACGCTGACGGTTGTCTGCTCATCACCGATTTTCGCAACCAGTTGTAACCTCACGGCATCCCAATCAGGGGTTTCGATACCATCAATCGCTTTAAGTTCCATTCCCGGTGTAATTTGCGCCGTTGCCGCAATGGAACCCGTGGTGATTTCACCCACAACCGGGCGTACGCCAGGCACGCCGATAATAAACACCAGCCAGTAGGCGAAGATAGCGAAGATGAAATTGGCTACCGGTCCGGCAGCGATGATGGCAGCACGTTGGCCAACAGTTTTATTGTTGAACGCGCTATGTCGAAGTTCCGGGGCGACAGGCTCAACGCGTTCGTCGAGCATTTTGACATAGCCGCCCAGGGGGATCAGAGCAATGACAAACTCGGTGCCATGCTTATCGGTGCGCTTCCAGAGCGATTTGCCAAAGCCAATCGAGAATCGCTCTACCCGCACACCACAGCGCCGGGCAACCCAGAAATGGCCAAATTCATGCACGGTAATCAGTACACCCAATGCAACAATGAACGCCGCCAGATTCCAGAGAATGCTCAGCATAAAACCTTCCGTTATATCGTCCCAAACACCAGTAAAAGCAGGCAAGCAAATACGGGAACAGCCGCGGTAAGGCTGTCAATGCGATCCAGTATTCCGCCATGTCCTGGAATCAGGTGACCACTGTCCTTAATCCCTGCTTCACGCTTAAACATGCTCTCGGTTAAATCACCCAGTACCGATGCCAGCGCCGCGAAAATCGAACATACCAGCAGCGTGGAGGGGGCAACCTCAAGATTCGCCCAGACGCCATAGCCCCAGGAGATAATCGCTGCCGTAAACAGGCCGCCGATGAAGCCTTGCCAGGTTTTGCCCGGAGAAACCTTTGGCGCCAGTTTATGTTTGCCAAACAGTTTACCAAACATATAGGCTCCGGAGTCAGCCCCCCAGACGAGAATCATCACATAAAGCAGCCATATTGCGCCGCTGTAGTGGTTTTCGTCATAGTGCCAGGCGCGCAGCGCAACCATACCCCAGAAGAACGGAACAATCGTGAGCAGACCAAAAATAAGGCGCAACACTTTAGAGTTACGCCAGATCGCCGCAGAGCCCGGGTAGAAAAGCACTAAAACAAGCGCAGCAATCCACCAGGCCAGCGATATCCATAAGGATCCGGCAACCAGCGGCTGGTGAACATCGTGATGATATTCAGGCAAGGTATACAGCATCAGGGCCAGTAAAAAACCACAGAGTACCGCCAGCCATACCCGCTGAGTGCGCGAGGTAAAGCCGCTAAGCTGCCCCCATTCCCACGCGGCGAGCATACACACCACCAACGTAACAATAGCGAATCCCACCGGAGGCAGTAAAAACAGCGCTGCGATAACGACGGGTATTAATACAAAAGCGGAAATCAGGCGATACTTCAGCAAAAGCTACCCCCATCAGGCGTTATCGCCACCAGGCTCGGTGCCGCCGAAACGACGCTCTCGATTGGCAAAGGCATGCAGCGCACCTTCAAAGTCTTGTTCATCAAAATCTGGCCAAAGAACATCCGTAAAGTAAAGTTCAGCGTAGGCAATTTGCCACAGCAAAAAGTTACTTATGCGATGCTCCCCCCCTGTCCTTATAACCAAATCCACGGGAGCCAGTTCATTCATGCAGATTTGCTGACTCAGCGCCTCTTCATCAATCTGGTCGGGTCTTAACAGCCCTTCCTGAACCTGCTCAGCCAAATGCCGAACCCCCTGGATAATATCCCAGCGTCCGCCGTAATTCGCCGCGATATTGAGCGTCAGGCCGGTATTATTTTCCGTCAGCGCTTCAGCTTTGCGAATCCGTTCCTGCAAACGTGAGTTAAAACGACTGGTTTCGCCAATAATACGCAAGCGGACGTTGTGGCGGTGCAGGCTTTTTACTTCACTATCGAGCGCCCACACGAACAGTTCCATCAACGCAGTCACTTCTTGCGCAGGTCGATTCCAGTTTTCACTGCTAAAAGCATAGAGCGTTAACGCATCAATGCCGTTATTGGCGGCAAAAGAAACGGCGCGGCGAACAGATTTCGCCCCGGCTTTATGCCCAAAGGCTCGTATCTTCCCTTGTCTTTTCGCCCAGCGGCCATTGCCATCCATGATGATTGCAACATGGCGACAGCCATGTGCTGGCAAGTTTTCGCTTATTGGTTGATTCGCAGACAACATAACGCGTTTTTAGTCCCTGAAAGGATTTAACGGTACACAGGAATACTGAAGCCTATACATAAAAAAGCCGTGTCATACCACGGCTTACCTGACCACTTAAAACCAAATACCTGCGATCAGGTGGCGCAGACTATATCACTGAAGCCCAACGCTAACAAATAGCACGACGACTAGTGCTTGCTTTATCACCAGCTTGCGAGACGTGTCACCTGTTTACGCGCAACAATACGTGCCTGTTCATCCACGGCCAGCACCTCTTCCACACTCTGCGGCTCACGCAAATCCATCATCTCCAGCACGGATAAATTCAACGCGGCGATATCAGTAAAGCGGATCTGCTGATTCAGGAATGCTTCAACGGTCACTTCATTGGCTGCATTAAGCGCCGTTGTCGCCGCCTGCCCCTGATCGAAGGCCGTCATCGCCAGTTTCAGGCAGGGATAACGGTCGTAATCAGGCTCGCTAAACGTCAGTGAACTCAGCTTGCAAAAATCGAGAGGCTTAACGCCCGATTTTACGCGGTTTGGCCACGCCATCGTATGAGCAATAGGCGTACGCATATCCGGCTCGCCCAACTGGGCCAGCACGCTGCCGTCCTGATAGCGCACCATAGAGTGAATCACCGACTGCGGGTGGATCAGCACTTCCATCTGTTTCGCCGACGCATTGAACAGCCAGCGAGCTTCAATGTATTCCAGACCTTTATTCATCATGGTGGCCGAATCGACGGAGATCTTACGCCCCATTGACCAATTCGGATGACGACACGCCTGATCCGGCGTCATTGCGCTCAATTCAGACAGTGGCGTTTCACGGAACGGGCCACCAGACCCGGTAAGCAGAATCGACACAACGCCATTCTGCTCCAGGTCAGCGTACCCCAGGTTTTGTTGAAAAGGTTGGGGTAAACTCTGAAAAATCGCGTTGTGCTCACTATCGACCGGCAAAAGACGCGCCCCACGCTGTTTTACCGCCTCCATAAAAAGGCGTCCGCAGGTGACCAGCGACTCTTTATTTGCAAGCAGAACATCTTTTCCCGCATCAATAGCGGCAAGCGTCGGCAGAAGACCCGCCGCCCCGACGATTGCCGCCATTACCTGATCAACTTCATCAAGCGAGGCCATATCGCAAGCCGCCTGTTGCCCGCTGAGCACTTCGGTACGACAGCCCTTCTCCTGCAACAGCGCTTTCACCTGGCGGGCGCTCTCTTCATCATCCATCACCGCAAAACGAGGGGTAAACTCCATGCACTGTTCGACCATTCGCTGCACGTTTTTTCCGGCCACAAGTGCGGTCACGGTGTAGCTGTCGGGATTATGACGTACGACGTCGAGAGTGCTGCAACCGATAGAGCCGGTCGAGCCGAGGAGAGTGAGATGCTTCATGAGATGCCCAAAAGTTAGACCAGATAAAAGCAAAACGCCGCCAGCAAGACTCAATGTCCTTCTGAACGGCGTTTATCAGTGTATAGCGAAAATCAGAACTGCATCAGTTCCGCTTCTTTTTCTGCCAGCGCCGCATCAATTTTCTTGATCGCCGCGTCGGTCATTTTCTGAATGTCGTCCTGAGAACGACGATCGTCATCTTCGCTGATCTCTTTTTCTTTCAGCAGGGCTTTCACTTTATCGTTCGCATCGCGACGCACGTTACGCACGGAAACGCGACCCTGCTCTGCTTCACCACGTACGACTTTGATCAGATCTTTACGACGCTCTTCCGTCAGCGGAGGCAGTGGAACGCGAATATCCGCGCCCGCTGAGCTTGGGTTCAGGCCCAGGTCAGATGCCATGATCGCTTTTTCAACGGCCGGGCTCATTGAGCGATCGAACACGTTGATTTTCAGGGTACGGGTATCTTCTACCGTCACGCTCGCCAGTTGACGCAGTGGCGTAGGCGTACCGTAGTATTCTACGATGATGCCATCCAGCAGGCTTGGGGAAGCACGGCCAGTACGGATTTTGCTGATTTGGTTTTTGAACGCTTCTACGCATTTGTCCATGCGTACTTCAGCATCTTTTCTGATGTCGTTAATCACGATACGAATCCTTGAAAACTTGTCTCAGGCAGACTATCCGCCAGCACAGCGCTACAGGTGTGCTAAGTATAGTCGCGTTTAATTCATGACAGCGCCAAAGGCGCGTCCAGGTAAGATACCACTACAAAGTAAAGCGGAATCTTACCTGTATTTATCGCCGACGGAAATTATTCCGTGATCAAAGTGCCTTCTTTTTCGCCCATCACGACGCGACGCAGCGCGCCAGGCTTGTTCATGTTGAAAACACGGATCGGCAGTTTATGGTCGCGAGCCAGCGTGAAGGCGGCAAGATCCATCACTTTCAGCTCTTTATCCAGCACTTCGCTGTAGCTCAGCTGATCGTACATGGTCGCGGAAGGATCTTTTGCCGGGTCGGCAGTAAACACGCCATCTACTTTGGTCGCTTTCAGCACCACATCGGCTTCGATTTCGATACCGCGCAGGCAGGCTGCGGAATCGGTGGTAAAGAACGGGTTACCCGTACCGGCGGAGAGAATCACCACGCGGTTGTTGCGCAGCAGGCTGATAGCCTCTGCCCAGCTGTAGTTATCGCATACGCCATTCAAAGGAATAGCGGACATCAGGCGAGCGTTCACATAGGCGCGATGAAGCGCATCACGCATCGCCAGGCCATTCATCACGGTTGCCAGCATCCCCATGTGGTCGCCCACTACGCGGTTCATCCCCGCTTTCGCCAGACCAGCACCACGGAAAAGGTTGCCACCGCCAATGACCACGCCAACCTGAATACCCAGTTCGACCAGTTCTTTGATTTCCTGTGCCATGCGATCAAGGATGCTTGCGTCAATACCGAAGCCTTCCGATCCTTGCAGCGCTTCGCCACTCAGCTTAAGCAGAATGCGTTTGTACACGGGTTTTGCATTGGTAGCCATGTTTCTTTCCTGAGACTGTCAACGATTAAGATGGGGTTAATTCTGGCGACATGATATGTCGCAAATCAGCACAGCGATACTGGAGCCTGTCTGATTTCGTGAGACGGGTGACAAAAAGAAGCCGCTCTCAGGCGGCTCCTTTTCAATCATTAAGACTGCTTGGACATGGCAGCAACTTCTGCTGCGAAGTCAGTCTCAACTTTCTCGATGCCTTCGCCCACTTCGAAGCGGATGAAGCCAGTCACGTCAGCGTTGTGCTCTTTCAGCAGCTGAGCAACAGACTTGCTTGGATCCATTACGAAAGGCTGGCCAGTCAGAGAAACTTCGCCGGTGAATTTCTTCATGCGGCCTTCAACCATTTTCTCTGCGATTTCTTTTGGCTTACCAGACTGCATCGCGATGTCCAGCTGAACCTGGTACTCTTTCTCTACCACTTCAGCAGACACGTCTTCTGGCTTAACGAATTCTGGTTTGCTTGCAGCGATGTGCATTGCCAGCTGTTTAACCAGCTCTTCGTCAGCGCCTTTAGCCGCAACCAGAACACCGATACGCGCGCCGTGCTGGTAAGAGCCCAGAACATCGCCTTCCAGGGAAGATACGCGACGGATGTTGATGTTCTCACCGATTTTAGCAACCAGCGCAACACGCTCTTCTTCGAACTGTGCTTTCAGCACTTCAACGTCAGTGATTTTGCCTGCAACCGCTGCGTCCAGAACTTTGTTAGCAAATGCCTGGAAACCAGCATCTTTAGCAACGAAGTCAGTCTGGCAGTTAACTTCCAGAATGATGCCGTAGTTGCCGTCGATTTTGGTGATGATCACGCCGTCAGCAGCAACGTTGCCTGCTTTCTTAGCTGCTTTGATCGCACCGGATTTACGCATGTTTTCGATTGCCAGCTCGATGTCGCCGTTCGCTTCGGTCAGCGCTTTTTTGCAATCCATCATGCCTGCGCCAGTACGCTCACGCAGCTCTTTTACCAGGGATGCGGTAATTTCAGCCATTCTTAAATCCTCGGGAGATGTGAACTGCCCGGCCGGGAGCCAAACAGTATAAATTGAAAAAAGGGGCCGATAATGGGCCCCTATTCATACACGGTACTAATAAGGGGTAAAACCTTATTATTCAGCTTCTACGAAGCTTTCTTCCGCCTGAGAAGCCAGATCCTGGGAACGGCCTTCACGAACGGTAGCAGCTACAGCGCTCAGGTACAGGCTAACAGCACGGATTGCGTCGTCGTTACCCGGGATAACGAAGTCAACACCGTCCGGATCGGAGTTGGTATCAACGATAGCGAATACCGGGATACCCAGGTTGTTAGCTTCTTTGATTGCGATGTGCTCGTGGTCTGCATCGATTACGAACAGCGCGTCTGGCAGGCCGCCCATATCTTTGATACCGCCCAGGCTGTTTTCCAGCTTGTCCAGTTCACGAGTGCGCATCAGCGCTTCTTTCTTAGTCAGCTTATCGAAAGTACCGTCCTGAGACTGGGTTTCCAGATCTTTCAGGCGCTTGATGGACTGACGAACAGTTTTCCAGTTGGTCAGCATGCCGCCCAACCAGCGATGGTTCACGAAGAACTGGTCGCAGCTGTTAGCAGCATCTTTCACAGCTTCGCTTGCAGCGCGCTTAGTACCAACGAACAGAATCTTACCTTTACGGGAAGAGATCTTGCTCAGCTCAGCCAGGGCTTCGTTGAACATTGGTACAGTCTTCTCAAGGTTGATGATGTGAACTTTGTTACGTGCGCCGAAGATGAAAGGCTTCATTTTCGGGTTCCAGTAACGGGTCTGGTGACCGAAGTGAACACCAGCCTTGAGCATGTCGCGCATGGAAACAGTTGCCATGTTTAAAACCTCTATATTGAAAGTTGGGGTTATGCCTCCACGTATCCCATATTACCGACCCCGAAGGGCACCCCGGAATATGTGCCGATACGTGTGTGTTGTTACACAAAGTGAGATTTGTCGCTCCCGTCCAGCCTGTGTATCTGAGATGGATCGGAAGTCCGGCGCGCTTTATATCACAAAACACGGCCAGAAACCAATAATTGTTGGCGGAGTGTGCTGTTAATGATTCTCAATTTGGCACGGGGTGCGCCTGACTGATACCATTGACAACACTTACACTAGTATTGTCGAAAAAATCGACACCGATGGACAGATTACATGGCTATCTCTATTAAGACACCTGAAGAAATTGAAAAGATGCGCGTCGCCGGTCGTCTGGCCGCTGACGTGCTGGAAATGATCGAACCGTTTGTGAAACCGGGCGTCAGCACTGGCGAACTGGATCGCATCTGTAACGACTATATCGTCAACGAGCAGCACGCGGTCTCCGCCTGCCTTGGCTATCACGGTTTTCCAAAATCCGTCTGCATCTCTATTAATGAAGTGGTTTGCCACGGCATTCCGGATGACGAGAAGCTGCTGAAAGATGGCGATATCGTCAACATCGACGTGACCGTCATTAAAGACGACTACCACGGTGACACCTCTAAGATGTTCATCGTTGGCAAGCCAACGATTCTGGGCGAGCGCCTGTGTAAAGTCACCCAGGACAGCCTCTACCTGGCGCTGAAAATGGTGAAGCCAGGCATCCGCCTGCGCACCATCGGCGCCGCAATCCAGAAGTTTGTGGAAGCGGAAGGTTTCTCCGTGGTGCGTGAATATTGCGGTCACGGTATTGGTCGTGTGTTCCATGAAGAACCGCAAGTTCTGCACTATGATGCAGACGACGGTGGCGTAGTGCTGCAAAAGGGCATGACCTTCACTATTGAGCCAATGGTCAACGCGGGCGATTACCGCATCCGTACCATGAAAGATGGCTGGACGGTAAAAACCAAAGACAGAAGCTTGTCTGCCCAGTACGAGCATACTATTGTGGTTACAGACAACGGCTGCGAAATTATGACGTTGCGCAAGGATGACACCATCCCGGCGATACTGACGAACATTGAGTGATAAGAAGCCGGCGAATGCCGGCTTTTTTAATGGCGATAGCTTTTTCTTATGGGTGGCGCACGATGAGTAATCTCTTACCCGAACAGTATGCTAACACAGCACTTCCCACCCTCCCCGACCAGCCTGACAACCCGGGCGTCTGGCCACCGCATGAGCTGACCTGCGCGCATATCAAATCCCATATGGCGGTTTTCCATCGCTGGCTGGGTAGCGCATTTGATGCAGGCGTCTCAGCCGAACAGCTCATTGAAGCGCGCACCGAATTTATCGACCAGCTCCTGCAACGTCTGTGGATCGACTACGGTTTCGGGCAGGTGAGCGACGTCGCGCTGGTTGCTGTCGGCGGATATGGCCGGGGTGAACTGCATCCGCTCTCTGATATCGACCTGCTAATCTTAAGCCGTAAAAAACTGCCGGACGATCGGGCGCAGAAAATCGGTGAGCTGTTGACCCTGCTCTGGGACGTGAAGCTGGAAGTGGGTCACAGCGTGCGCACGCTGGAAGAGTGTCTGCTGGAAGGGTTATCTGACCTGACCGTCGCCACCAATTTAATTGAAACCCGCCTGCTGATTGGCGACGTGGCGCTGTTCCTCGAACTGCAAAAGCACATCTTTAGCGACGGCTTCTGGCCTTCAGAAAAATTCTTCGCCGCGAAAGTCGAAGAACAAAACCAGCGCCACCAGCGCTATCACGGCACCAGCTATAATCTCGAACCGGATATTAAAAGCAGCCCCGGTGGCCTGCGCGATATCCACACGCTGCAATGGGTCGCCCGTCGCCATTTTGGGGCCACCTCGCTGGACGAAATGGTCGGTTTTGGTTTTCTGACCGAAGCCGAACGTAACGAACTCAACGAGTGCCTGCATCTGCTCTGGCGCATCCGTTTTGCGCTGCACCTGGAGGTCAACCGCTACGATAACCGCCTGCTGTTTGACCGGCAGCTTAGCGTGGCGCAGCGCCTGAATTACCAGGGCGAGGGCAACGAGCCGGTCGAGCAAATGATGAAGGATTTCTTCCGCGTCACTCGCCGCGTCTCTGAGCTGAACCAGATGCTGTTACAGCTGTTCGATGAGGCGATCCTCGCGCTGACGGCAGACGAAAAACCGCGTCCGATTGATGACGAATTTCAGCTGCGCGGCACGCTGATCGATCTTCGCGACGAAACGCTGTTCATCCGCGAACCGGAAGCGATCCTGCGAATGTTCTATACCATGGTGCGCAACAGCACGATCACCGGGATCTACTCCACTACCCTTCGCCATTTACGCCATGCGCGGCGTCATCTGAAGCAGCCGCTGTGTTACATCCCGGAGGCGCGCTCGCTATTCCTGAGCATGCTTCGTCATCCGGGCGCCGTCAGCCGCGGTCTGCTGCCGATGCACCGACACAGCGTATTGTGGGCCTATATGCCACAGTGGTCGCATATTGTCGGGCAGATGCAGTTCGACCTGTTTCACGCCTATACGGTGGATGAGCACACGATCCGCGTCATGCTGAAGCTGGAAAGTTTTGCCAGAGAAGAGACGCGATCCCGCCATCCGCTGTGCGTTGATTTGTGGCCGCGCCTCTCTCACCCCGAACTGATCCTGATCGCCGCCCTGTTCCATGATATCGCCAAAGGGCGCGGCGGCGACCACTCCGTACTCGGTGCCCAGGACGTGCTGAAATTTGCCGAGCTGCACGGCCTGAACTCACGTGAGACGCAGCTTATTGCCTGGCTGGTTCGCCATCATCTGCTGATGTCGGTTACCGCTCAGCGTCGTGATATTCAGGATCCGGAAGTGATCAAGCAGTTCGCCGAGGAAGTGCAAACGGAGAACCGCCTGCGCTACCTGGTCTGCCTGACGGTAGCCGATATCTGCGCTACCAACGAAACCCTGTGGAACAGCTGGAAGCAGAGCCTGCTGCGCGAACTGTACTTCGCCACCGAAAAACAGCTGCGTCGCGGGATGCAGAACACCCCGGATATGCGCGAGCGCGTGCGCCACCACCAGTTGCAGGCGCTTGCCCTGTTGCGCATGGATAACATTAACGAAGAGGCACTACATCAGATTTGGGCGCGCTGTCGCGCCAACTACTTTGTGCGCCACAGCCCAAACCAGCTTGCCTGGCACGCCCGGCATCTGCTGAAGCACGACCTGACGAAACCAATGATTCTGCTCAGCCCGCAGGCCACGCGTGGCGGAACGGAGATCTTTATCTGGAGCCCGGACCGGCCTTATTTGTTTGCGGCGGTCTGCGCCGAACTGGACAGGCGTAACCTGAGCGTTCACGACGCGCAGATTTTTACCACCCGCGACGGCATGGCGATGGACACCTTTATTGTACTGGAGCCGGATGGCAGCCCGCTGTCGTCGGACAGGCATGAGGGGATACGCTTTGGCCTCGAGCAGGCGATTACGCAGCGCAGCTGGCAACCTCCGCAGCCGCGACGTCAGCCAGCAAAACTGCGCCACTTTACCGTCGATACCGAGGTCAATTTCCTGCCGACCCATACCGACCGTAAATCGTTCCTTGAGCTGATTGCGCTCGACCAGCCAGGGCTGCTCGCCCGCGTCGGCCAGGTTTTTGCCGATCTGGGAATTTCGCTTCACGGCGCCCGAATTACAACCATTGGCGAACGAGTAGAAGATTTATTTATAATCGCGACGGCCGACCGGCGTGCCCTTAATAATGACCTGCAACTTGAAGTGCAACAACGGTTGACAGCAGCCCTCAATCCAAACGATAAAGGGTGACGTGTTTTTTAGTGAAATGGAAAGAGTAAACAATGCAGCAGTTACAGAACGTTATTGAGTCCGCTTTTGAGCGTCGCGCCGACATCACTCCGGCAAATGTGGATACCGTGACCCGTGAAGCGGTAAACCAGGTTATTTCCCTGCTGGATTCCGGCGCGCTGCGCGTGGCAGAAAAAATCGACGGTCAGTGGGTTACTCATCAATGGCTGAAGAAAGCTGTGCTGCTCTCTTTCCGTATCAACGATAACCAGGTTATCGACGGAGCAGAAAGCCGCTACTTCGATAAAGTGCCAATGAAATTTGCGGATTACGACGAAGCGCGCTTCCAGAAAGAGGGCTTCCGCGTAGTACCACCGGCAGCCGTTCGTCAGGGGGCATTCATCGCACGCAACACCGTGCTGATGCCATCCTACGTGAACATCGGCGCCTACGTTGACGAAGGCACCATGGTGGACACCTGGGCTACCGTCGGCTCCTGCGCGCAGATCGGTAAAAATGTTCACCTGTCCGGCGGCGTCGGCATTGGTGGCGTTCTGGAGCCACTTCAGGCTAACCCAACCATCATCGAAGACAACTGCTTCATCGGCGCACGTTCCGAAGTGGTTGAAGGCGTGATCGTCGAAGAAGGTTCTGTGATCTCCATGGGCGTGTACATTGGCCAGAGCACCCGTATTTACGATCGCGAAACCGGTGAAATTCACTACGGCCGCGTTCCAGCCGGTTCCGTTGTGGTTTCCGGCAACCTGCCGTCTAAAGATGGCAAATACAGCCTGTACTGCGCGGTCATCGTGAAAAAAGTGGATGCGAAAACGCGCGGTAAAGTGGGCATCAATGAACTGCTGCGCACCATCGATTAATCGGGTATAACAAAAAGCGGGGGCAACCCCGCTTTTTTTATATCCGAAGGTGGCGAAAATAGATTTTTTCGTTAATTATTCATAGGTTATGTTGAGATCAAGGGTACCGCTATGTACGATAATCTGAAAAGTCTGGGCATTACCAATCCTGATGAAATTGATCGTTATAGTCTCCGCCAGGAAGCCAATAACGATATTTTGAAAATCTATTTTCACAAGGACAAAGGAGAGTTCTTCGCCAAAAGCGTGAAATTTAAATACCCACGCCAGCGTAAGACCGTTGTCGCTGACGGTATCGGTCAGGGATATAAAGAAGTACAGGAAATCAGCCCTAACCTGCGCTACGTTATCGACGAACTCGAT
Organism: Enterobacter hormaechei subsp. hoffmannii; assembly: GCF_001729745.1. Lineage (GTDB taxonomy): Bacteria > Pseudomonadota > Gammaproteobacteria > Enterobacterales > Enterobacteriaceae > Enterobacter > Enterobacter intestinihominis. The sequence continues at coordinate 829,199 of NZ_CP017186.1, read as the reverse complement.
CAAATCTGCCAGCGCGATCGCAGCGAAGTCGATCTGAAACGTAAGATCCTTGACGACCTGCGTCACCTGGAAAGTGTTGTTACCCATAAGATCAGCGAAATTGAAGCTGATCTTGAGAAATTGACGCGTAACAAATGAGCCGTTTTATTGCCCGGTGGCGCTTCGCTTACCGGGCCTACGAACGCATGTAGGCCGGGTAAGGCGAAGCCGCCACCCGGCAAACAGCATCATCTTTGTTCATCCAGCTGCAACGCCACATACAGCAGTAGCCGGTCGTCAAAATTCCCTAAATCCAGCCCCGTCAGTTCCGAGATCCGGTTTAACCTATACTCCAGCGTATTACGGTGAATAAACAGCGCTTTTGACGTTGCCAGCGGCTGCACGTTATGCCGGAACCACGCCTGCAACGTGCGGCGCAGCAGCCCGTTGTTGTCCATCGCTTTCAGACGCACAAGCGGGCGCGCCAGCTCGTTGGCCTGCCAGCCACCGCGCAAACTGTCGAGCAGGACCGGCAGCATCAGATCCTGATAGAAATAACTGCGGCTCTCCGGCATGCGCTGTTTACCCACCATCATGGTGGTGCGCGCCGTTCGCCATGAACGGGCGATACTTCCCGGCCCGGTAAAGTAATTTCCCAGCGCGACGCGAAAACGGAGCTGTCCGTTCTCCTTCATGCGCTCGATGAGCAGCTCAACGCGGCGACGATGATCTTCCGCGTCCCAGCGGCCAAACTGATTAAGCGCAGGCTTGAGCACCACCATTTCCGTCAAAGAGACGATTGCCACCAGGTTGTTACGCTCCGGCGTCGCCAGCATATTTTGCAGCTGCTGTAGCTCCACCATGGCGCTGTCCACGCCAAGCTGGCCGCTATCCACCTCAATAACGGCGACCACGCGCGGCTGATTCAGGTCGATACCCAGACGCTGCGCCCACTCGCTCAGGGCAGGCGTGTGCTCCTCCGCCTGGATCAAATTCATCACCAGCTCTTCACGCAGGCGGCTGTCCTGGGCGAGCAGGTGCATCAGACGCGACTGCTCCAGCATCATCTCCGCCGTCATGCAGACCAGCTCGCCGTATTTACGCAGCGATTCAGGATCGCCGGTCAGACCGATAACGCCAACAATCTCTCCTTCCAGACGCAGCGGCAGGTTGATCCCCTGACGGACCCCGTGCAGATGTTTCGCCACGGCGTCATCAATGTCGACCACGCGCCCCTGAGAGAGCACCAGCAACGCCCCTTCGTGCAATTCACCAATACGCTCACGATCGCCGCTGCCGATAATGCGCCCTCGGGCGTCCATTACGTTGATATTGGTATCGATGATTCGCATGGTGCGCGCCACGATATCCTGCGCCATTTTGGTATCAAGATGCCAGCCAGCCATATAACCCTCCCGTGAGCAGAGCTCAAGCATAGGGAAGTTCAGCTAAGGCTGCATTGTGCAGATGCCCAAAGACAGAGAGAGATGTATGGAGTTGTGGGAAAGGTCACAGAAAAGAGAAAGCCCCTGCGAACAGGGGCTTAAGAAGATTACTGCATCAGGAGATAAATAGAGGTATCACCACGCTGAATATTCAGTGCCAGCACGGACGGCTTGCTGTCGAGAATTTTGCGCAGTTCAGCGATGTTTTTCACCGGCTGCTGGTTAGCGCCCATGATCACATCACCTTTTTTCAGGCCGATACGGGCAGCAGGTGAGTTCGCTTTCACGTTGTTCACCACCACGCCTTTATCTGCCCCTTTGTTGCTCATCTCAGCACCTTCAATACCGCTGAAGATGGTGCTGGAATCCACCTGATTCTGACTGCTCTGTTGCAGTTCCAGGCTCACGTTAACTGGCTTACCTTCACGCAGCAGGCCGAGGGTCACTTTACTGCCGATTGGCATAGAACCCACTTCCGCACGCAGGGCGGCAAAGCTGCTGATCGGTTTACCGTTCAGAGAGGTGATCACGTCACCCGCTTTAATGCCGGCTTTCGCCGCTGAAGAGTTCGGCATGACCTGGCTCACGAATGCGCCGCGCTGAGCGTCCACTTTCATCGCTTTCGCCAGCTCGGAGTTCAGCTCGGTCCCCATGATACCCAGCTCACCGCGTTTCACCTGTCCATATTGCACCATCTGCGCAGTCAGGTTTTTCACCATGTTGCTCGGGATAGCAAAGCCGATACCGATGTTGCCACCGTCCGGTGCCAGGATAGCGGTGTTGATACCGATCAGTTCACCGTTCAGGTTAACCAGCGCACCGCCGGAGTTACCGCGGTTAATGGCCGCATCCGTCTGGATGAAGTTTTCATAGTTTTCCGCATTCAGGCCGCTACGTCCCAGCGCGGAGACGATACCCGAGGTCACGGTTTCGCCCAGACCAAACGGGTTACCGATGGCGACAGTGTAGTCACCCACGCGCAGCGCGTCAGAGTCGGCAAGCTTAATCGCCGTCAGGTTCTTCGGATCCTGAATTTGAATCAGTGCGATATCGGAGCGCGGGTCTTTACCGACCACTTTGGCATCGAATTTACGGCCATCGCTCATCTGAACCTTAATGGTGTTAGCATTATCTACCACGTGGTTATTGGTCACCACGTAGCCTTTCGCTGCATCAATAATAACGCCCGAGCCGAGTGCCATGAATTTCTGCTGCTGGCCACCGCCCTGACCGTCATCCCCTGCGCCGCCCTGACAGAACGGGGAGCTCTGGAATGGCGAACCGTCCTGGCAGAATGGCGAATTGTCACCGAAGAACTGCTGGAAATTACGCGGCATACGCGGCGTATTGACGGTTGTGCTGCCCTCAACGTTAATACTCACCACCGATGGCATCACTTTTTCGAGCATCGGGGCCAGGCTTGGCATCTGCTGTGCAGTCGCTGCCGAGGAAGCTGTCTCGGCCGCCGTCGCCAGAGGGGACAACGCTAAACCTAAACTCAGAGCCAGTGCACTCATTGCTAATGTGGTTTTTTTCATGTTTCTCAATCTCGATTTACCAGATAACGCAAAATTGCTGTGTAACTCAGATTCGTTTTATACCGCTTAGTTCCGGGATTAAGTTTATGGAAAAAGTAAAAATTTATTGGTCGTCTTTACAAAACTCATGGCTTATTCAACGGCCATAAGCTTGCGGTATTCATCCCAGGCATACAAATCTGTCATCCCGCTGATATAGTCCTGGATAAGACGACAGCGATAATAATATTCCATGACTGGCCATTGGGAAGAATGACGATCTATTTTACTGACGGCCTCAATGTATGCCAGCCGGTGACGGGTTGAAAGCTTCTGATAGAGACGAGATTCAATCGGCAGGCGGCGAACACGTTCATTTTCGACCAGCTCGCAAAACTCATCGACCGTCAGCTGGAGCAGCGGGCCATAAATTTCCAGCAAACCGCTGATAACCCGGTATCCTTGCAGCTCCAGTTGTTCGACATCCGGGTGGCTGAAAACATGGCGAACAGCCACGTTTTTATATAATTCAAGCAGCTGACTAAAACTGCTCTCATCTTCCAGCAGGGCGTGATTAAATTCCCCGCTAAATATCATCGGCAAATTATCAATGAAACGGGCGGCCGCATACGGCACCAGTTTATTCAGCGTATTGACCCGCAAATACATAAAGAACTGATCTTCGGTACTGCGGCTCAGCGAATTTGAACGCGATTTATCCCAGGCATTCTCGACGACCTGTGCAAACAGAGAACCTTTTTCATGCTCTCCCCAGGCATCGTGAAGATGCTGATACAGCTCCTCGACGCTGAATATTCTTTTTTCCACTGCGTCTTCCAGATCGGCCACGCAATAAGAAATGTCATCAGCCGCTTCCATAATCCACGTCAATGGAAAACGGCCATTCGGCGTTAGCGAAAGTTCTTTACGCAACCGTTCAATGTACGCTTCTTCCGACAGGTAATAGCCCGGTTTTTTCATCAGGTAGCTATGGGTGGCAGGCGTTTCCCCCATCCACCACGCGGGACGCGTGTATTTGAGAATACAGCCCACCTGCGCCCAGGTCAGATTCATGCGCATCAGGGAGTGCACCAGACGGATCCCCTGCGCGTTACCTTCGAAATGACACAGATCCTGACGCACCTTGCGGCGCAGATCGTTCAGGCTATCTTCGCCCTCACGCAGGCGTAAATCGCGTACCACACAGCGGTCATCGCTGAGCGGCTGGCTTATGGCGTCAGAGGGAAAAAGCCGCTGTTTAAACCAGTCATTGATGGCGGCCTCGCCGAAATGACCAAAGGGAGGATTGCCGATATCGTGCATCAGGCAGGCCATCTCAACGATGCTTTCGAACGGCCCGGTCAGTTCATCCAGCCCGTAGGTTTCCAGCAGACGTTGCTCTTTAAGACGGCTGAGGATCTCTTTTGCAATGTAGCGCCCCACCTGCTGCACTTCCATGGAGTGCGTTAACCGCGTACGCACCGCGGCGTTACGCTCCAGCGGGAACACCTGGGTTTTTTGCTGTAACCGGCGGATGGCGGGCGAATTGATGATGCGTCCGCGATCGCTTTCAAAAATGCGCAGGATCTCATGTTCGCTCTTATCGCCCTGTGGCGAACGGAAACGTCGGTGCCAGTTAATTTTGGTGCGAAAATCGATTGGTGCCATGTGCTCCCCCCGCGTGAGAATGCGTTTCCCCTTAACCGCATGATAGACTATGCATCTTAACAAGGCACATCGCGAGTAAATCTATGAAAATCGGCATTATTGGTGCAATGGAAGAAGAAGTTACGCTGCTGCGTGACAAAATTGAGAACCGTCAGACCCTCTCCCTTGGTGGCTGTGAGATCTACACCGGCCAGCTGAACGGCGTTGACGTGGCTCTGCTGAAATCAGGCATCGGTAAAGTTGCAGCGGCACTGGGCGCGACCCTGCTGCTTGAGCGCTGCAAGCCTGACGTTATCATTAATACAGGTTCGGCGGGCGGTCTGGCGCCGACGCTGAAAGTGGGCGATATCGTGGTTTCCGACGAAGCGCGTTACCACGATGCAGATGTCACCGCATTCGGCTACGAATATGGTCAGCTTCCGGGCTGCCCGGCCGGGTTTAAAGCGGATGATAAGCTGATTGCCGCCGCTGAAAGCTGCATTAACGAGCTGAACCTCAATGCGATGCGTGGCCTGATCGTCAGCGGCGATGCCTTTATCAACGGCTCTGTTGGTCTGGCGAAAATCCGTCATAACTTCCCGCAGGCTGTGGCCGTTGAGATGGAAGCCACGGCCATTGCGCACGTGTGCCATAACTTCAGCGTGCCGTTCGTGGTCGTTCGCGCGATCTCTGACGTGGCGGACCAGCAGTCCCACATCAGCTTCGACGAGTTCCTGGCCGTTGCGGCCAAACAGTCCACCGTGATGGTGGAAACCCTGGTGCAGAAACTGGCGCGTGGGTAAGGTGTCATTCAGGGCGCTGGTCGCCCTGCTTCTGCTCGCCCCGGCCTGGCTCATCGCCGCGCCGCGGGTGATCACACTCTCCCCTGCCAATACGGAACTGGCGTTTGCCGCCGGGATTACGCCCGTTGCGGTGAGCAGCTTTTCCGATTATCCACCGCAGGCCGCCCAAATCGAACAGGTTGCCACCTGGCAGGGAATGAACCTGGAACGCATCGTGGCGCTGAAGCCCGATCTGGTTCTTGCCTGGCGCGGTGGTAATGCCGAACGACAGGTGAACCAGCTCTCTTCGCTGGGAATAACGGTAAAATGGGTAGATGCGGTGAGCATCGAACAGGTGGCGCAAACCCTCCGTGACCTCGCGCCCTTCAGCCCTACCCCCCAACGCGCCGAGCACGCTGCACAGCAGATGCTCAACGACTATGCTGCGCTAAAAACCCGATACGGCACGCAACCGAAACAACGCGTTTTTCTGCAATTTGGCAGCCAGCCGCTGTTCACTACCGGGAAAGGTTCGATCCAGAACCAGGTGCTTGAGATCTGTGGAGGTGAAAATATCTTTGCCGAAAGCCGGGTCCCCTGGCCGCAGGTCAGTCGTGAGCAGGTTCTGGCGCGACAACCGCAGGCCATTGTGGTGGTCGGAAATGCGAGCCAGATTCCTAAAATAGAACAATTCTGGCATCGGCAGCTTAAAATTCCGGTCATCGCACTCAACAGCGACTGGTTTGAACGCGCCAGCCCGCGTATTATCCTCGCCGCAAAACAACTCTGCGCCGAACTGGCAGAGAGTCACTCAAACAGATAAATACCCTATTCGAGGATTTAACGATGCTCGTGTATTGGCTGGATATTCTTGGCACAGCCGTTTTTGCTATCTCCGGCGTTTTGCTTGCCGGAAAACTACGCATGGATCCTTTTGGCGTACTGGTGCTCGGCGTCGTTACGGCGGTAGGCGGCGGAACGATTCGCGATATGGCGCTGGCAAACGGCCCGGTATTCTGGGTAAAAGATCCAACGGATCTGGTGGTGGCGATGGTCACCTGCCTGTTAACCATCGTGCTGGTTCGTCAGCCTCGCAGACTACCAAAATGGATATTGCCAGTGCTGGATGCCGTCGGTCTGGCGGTCTTTGTGGGAATAGGCGTGAATAAAGCCTTTATTGCCGGGACTGGCCCGCTGGTGGCGATCTGTATGGGCGTGTTGACCGGCGTGGGCGGAGGGATTATTCGCGACATTCTGGCGCGAGAAGTCCCGATGATCCTGCGAACGGAAATCTACGCGACGGCCTGTATCATCGGGGGGATTGTTCACGCCACGGCGTATTACACCTTTGCTGTCCCGCTGGAAAACGCGGCGATGCTGGGGATGGTGGTAACGCTGGTGATCCGTTTAGCGGCGATACGCTGGCACCTGAAGCTGCCGACGTTTGCACTGGATGAAAATTCAAGATAGGTATCGTTTATAAGCCCGGTGGCGCTTCGCTTACCGGGCCTACAATTTGCATTCAGGTTAAATACTGAATGAAGAACCACACCCGCAGGTGCTGGTCGCATTCGGGTTAGTCACCACAAAGCGCGAACCTTCCAGACCTTCAGTGTAGTCCACTGAACCGCCCACCAGATATTGCAGGCTCATCGGATCAACCACCAGCGCGACGCCCTGTTTCTCGATAGTCATATCACCATCGTTAACCTGGTCGTCAAAGGTAAAACCATACTGGAAGCCACTACAGCCGCCGCCGGTAATATAAACACGCAGTTTCAGATCCGGATTGTCCTCGTCGGCAATCAGGGTTTTCACTTTTTTCGCTGCTGCTTCGGTAAATTCCAGCGGCAACGCTACGTCATCACTCATCTTATGCTCCCATGAATACTGCGACTGCTATTGGGTAAAAATCACCCAATTCTTTTTGTCATTATCTAATACCCTGGTAATTCATTCAAGTATTCTGCTTCAGGGCCTGTTCAGCTTCCTGTTTCGCCAGGGTACGGGCAAGAATGGTGGAGTATAGCGGTTTTCCACCCAGGAATTGGGCTAATAGTGTCGCGCCGAGGCAGGTAATGATCATTGGCAAAATGAGCTGGTAATTGTCGGTCATTTCCAGCACCAGCACGATCCCGGTCAGCGGCGCACGCAGGGAGGCCGCCAGCAGCGCCCCCATTCCCGCAACCGCAAACGTCCCCGCATCCAGATGGTAGGCCGGGAGGCCTGCCGCCGCCGCCATCCCGAACGCCGTACCCAGCAGCGTCCCCAGCGCCAGCATCGGGGCGAAAATGCCGCCCGGGGCACCAGAGGAGAAGCACAATACCGTGGTGATGACGCGTGAAATAAACATAAACAGCAGCAGGCCTACGCTGAAATTCCCCGCCGCGGCAATGGGAATCAGACCGAAACCGCCGCCCGCCGCATTCGGTTCGATAAAACCGAGGATCCCGCACACGCCACCAAGCAGGCCCCCCACCAGCACCCATTTCGTGGTATTTCCGCCATGGATGCGCTGAAACATATCCTGCGCCCGTAAAATCAGGGTGTTAAAAAGCGGGCCAACGACGCCAAAAATCATCCCAAGAATCAGATACAGCCACAAAGTATTGACCGGCGCATTAGTTAGCTTGCCAACTTCAATCACCGCCCCTTCGCCGTTAAAGACGCGAAAGACAATGCTCGACATAATCACGCCGGTAAACACCGCTTTAATGGAGATCAGGTTGTAGCGGAACTGGGCGCGCATCTCTTCAATGATAAACAGGATACCCGCCAGCGGCGCGTTAAACGCGGCAGACAGCCCGGCCGCCGCCCCCGTTGCCAGCAGCGTATGGCGCGCTTCGGCGCTGCGCATACGGAACAGATCGCCGACCATGCGCCCGACGTTACCGCCCAGCTGTACCGTTGGTCCTTCCCGACCGAGCACCATGCCCGCTCCGAGCGTTCCCATCCCGCCGATAAATTTCACAGGAAGCACGCGCCACCAGCGAACCGGGCGTAGCTCTTCCAGCGCCCCCTCAATTTCAGGGATCCCCGAGCCACCTGCTTCAGGTGCGAATTTACGCACCAGAAAATAGCCCACCATGGCAAACAGGGCCGAAAGGCCAAAGGCCCACACCCAGACCAGCCATTCACGATCCGCGAAGCTGGCGACGGTGCCTATGCGCCAGTTGAGCACCGCATTGACGGCTTTCTCAAACGCGACGCCTACCAGCCCGGCCAGCGTGCCCACAACGGCGGCTGCCACCAGAATGGCTAACGGGGTTTTGTCACGGTTGAGCAGCCGCCGGATACTGACCCGGTGCTTCGCGCGCGTAAACTGTTGTTGTTCAAAAGAAGGCGTGTTCTCGTTCATTACCTGTTCTGTTTCGTCATACAAAAGGCCGCAGGGATTCTACCAGAGACAATCCCCTCGTCCCCTGAAAAATACTTAACAATTGTTAAGCCTTCTATGGGGCAAAAATTTTATAACCTCTTCCGAATCACTTAGAATAGTTGCCTTAACTCATTTCTACGAACCAGGAACGACGCCATGAGCAAGTCTGAAAACCTCTACAGCGCAGCCCGCGAGCTAATCCCAGGCGGCGTGAACTCACCCGTGCGCGCCTTTACCGGCGTGGGTGGCACCCCGCTGTTTATCGAACGTGCGGATGGTGCATATCTGTATGATGTGGATGGTAAAGCCTATGTCGATTACGTCGGCTCCTGGGGCCCGATGGTACTGGGGCATAACCACCCGGCGATCCGCAACGCGGTGATTGAAGCCGCTCAGCGCGGCCTGAGCTTCGGTGCGCCAACCGAGATGGAAGTCAAAATGGCGGAGCTGGTCACCGAACTGGTGCCAACGATGGACATGGTGCGTATGGTGAACTCCGGTACCGAAGCGACCATGAGCGCTATCCGTCTGGCGCGTGGTTTTACCGGCCGTGACAAGATCATCAAGTTCGAAGGTTGTTATCACGGCCATGCCGACTGTCTGCTGGTGAAAGCTGGTTCCGGCGCGCTGACCCTCGGCCAGCCGAACTCCCCGGGGGTGCCGGCTGATTTCGCGAAACACACGTTGACCTGCACCTATAACGATCTGAACACCGTTCGCGCCGCGTTCGAGCAGTATCCGCAGGAGATCGCCTGCATCATCGTTGAGCCAGTTGCGGGCAACATGAACTGTATCCCACCGCAGCCTGACTTCCTACCGGGCCTGCGCGCCCTGTGCGATGAGTTCGGCGCGCTGCTGATCATCGACGAAGTGATGACCGGCTTCCGCGTCGCGCTGGCGGGGGCGCAGTCATACTACGGCGTGGAGCCGGATCTGACCTGCCTCGGCAAAATCATTGGCGGCGGCATGCCTGTCGGCGCGTTCGGTGGACGTAAGGACGTCATGGACGCGCTGGCGCCAACCGGTCCGGTTTACCAGGCGGGTACGCTCTCCGGTAACCCGATTGCGATGGCGGCGGGCTTTGCCTGTCTGACCGAAGTGGCGCAGCCGGGTATCCACGAAACCTTGACGGACCGGACGACGCAACTGGCAAACGGTTTGCTGGAAGCCGCAGAAGATGCGGGTATTCCACTGGTGGTGAACCACGTGGGCGGGATGTTCGGGATTTTCTTCACCGATGCGAAAACCGTGACCTGCTATCAGGACGTGGTGAAATGCGACGTGGAACGCTTCAAACGCTTCTTCCACCTGATGCTGGAAGAAGGCGTGTATCTTGCCCCGTCAGCGTTTGAAGCGGGCTTTATGTCCGTGGCGCACAGCGAAGAAGATATCAATAACACCATCGACGCAGCGCGTAAGGTATTTGCGAAGCTGTAAAATGTGCGGCTTGATGCCCTCACCCCAACCCTCTCCCACAGGGAGAGGGAGCAAACACTAAAACGGCAATCTAAGGATTGCCGTTTACTTTTATTACCGACTCTGCTTTCTCAACAGATAAATAAAGTAAGGCGCGCCGATAAAGGTCGACAGGAGGCCCGCCGGGATCTGATACGGGAACAGCACCATCCTTCCGCACCAGTCAGCAAAGACCAGGATCGCCCCGCCCGTCAGCGCAGAGATCACGATATGCGGCAAAGTCCTGCGGAAACCCATCATACGGGCGATATGCGGCGCCATTAATCCGACAAAACTGAGCGGGCCGATAGTCATGGTGGCCGTCGCCGTCAGGCACGCGGCCAGCAGCAACAGCGCAATGCGCGTTGGCGTCAGCGCCACCCCGACCGCGCGGGCGGTATCCCCACCCAGCGGCAGAATGGTCATCCAGCGGCGGCACAGCGGCACAATCGCCAGCAGCACGATCATCACAATCCCGGTATGCACCACCTGACTGCCGGTGGCGTTGTATGTTGAACCGGAAATCCATGTCAGGATCTGCGCCATGCGCGGATCGCCGCTCGCCTGCAACATCATCAGCAGCATAGTAAACGCGGTGCTGAGCGCCATCCCGGCCAGCAGCATGCGGTGAGGTGAGAAACCACCTCGCCCGGAGGCGATCAGGATAATCATCAGCGTGACTGCCGCACCGATACTCCCGGCAGGCATCAGCCAGCCGAACGCATTTCCCGGTACGAGGAACAACATCAACACTACGCCAAACGCGGCCCCGGAGCTGATCCCTAATACTTCCGGGCTTGCCATCGGGTTGCCGGTGAGACGCTGGATAATACAGCCCGCCACCGCCAGCATGACGCCCGCAATCAGCGCGGAGAAAATCCGCGGCCAGCGCCACTGCATGAGTTCATGCAGCAAATCCCCCGTTGCCCAGTGCCAGCCCGTGGCGTCGCGTCCCAGCGAGAGTGCGGCAAACGAGGCGATAACCAGCACTGCCAGCCCGGCAAGGCTGAACCACACCACCGACTGACGCTCGGCATGCACTTTATCGCCGGCATCCATCGCCGGAGCGCTAATGCTGCGCAGGCGCGGCAGCAGCCACAGCAGCAGCGGCGCGCCGATCAGGGCCGTCACCGAGCCCGTGGAAACTTCCATCCAGACGCGCGCCAGCCAGAGAATGAGCTGATCGGAAAGCCAGAGGATCAGCGCACCAATCAGCGGCGCCAGCATCAGACGCGCCAGCAGACGGCGCGCGCCGAGCATTTTTGCCAGCAATGGCGCAAACAGGCCGATAAAACCGATGATGCCGACGGCGTTAACCAGTAACGCGCTCAGCACAATCGCCAGGGTCAGGGCCGCCAGACGGGCCAGCGACAGCGCCAGCCCGAGATTGCGCGCCACGCCGTCATCGAGGCCCATCAGCGTGAGCGGACGCAGCAGCAGCAGCGTCAGCACCACGCCGCCAAACAGCTGCGGCCACAGGCGCTGGACGATACTCCAGTCGGTCTGGGTGAGCGTGCCGGTACTCCACATAAACATGCTTTGCAGCTGATCGTGGTGAAACAGCACCAGCAGCTGGTTGATCGCCCCACAGTAGAGGCTGACGACCAGCCCCGCGAGGATCAGCGTGACCGGTGAGAGACGTTTTCCCCAGGCTACGCCAAAGACCAGCGCACCGACCACGCATGCGCCTGCCAGCGCGGCAAACTGCGAGGTTAACGCTCCCGGCAGGGTCCAGAGCGTGGTGATGGTGATCCCCAGCTGAGCCCCCGTCGCCACGCCCAGCGTGGTTGGCTCCGCCAGCGGGTTACGTAGCACCTGCTGAAACAGTACGCCCACCAGTCCCAGTCCCGCCCCGACCAGCAGGGAGATAGCCAGACGCGGCAGCAGGCTGTAGTGGAACAGCATTTGCTGAATATTGTCGATATCCGGTGCGGCAAACGCGGCTGCCCACTGATCGCGCGGTAACGCCGTGGTCAGGTTAAAGCCGGTTAATGCCAGGGCAGCCAGAAAAATGAGCGCTAACAGTAACATCGGGAAACGGGCCATACGCGTGCTCATGCCTTGCCTCCCAGTGCATTGTCCAGCACGCGGGCAAAATGCATGGCCGACAGCGTCGCGCCGTAGAACCATACCGCTGGCGCGCGCAGGAAGCGCTGCTCGCGGACGAACGGCATTGCCTGCCAGAGCGGAGTCGCCATCAGGGTTTGCATTTCGCGCTCATTGCCGTGGTCAAAGCACAGCACGTCCACATCACGAAACACCGCCAGACGGTCAATACCCACTGCGGTACTGCCCCAGAACGTCATCTCGCCTTCCCAGGCATTGCGAATGCCAAAGCTGTCGAGTACTTCCTGGAACAGACAGTTATTTCCAAAGACCAGCATATGGCGGGCATCCAGCAGGGTCACCATCAGCAAAGGCCGATCGCCACGGTGGGCAAAGCGCGGCTTAAGGGAATCAATCAGCGCATCAAATTCATTGAGATGCTTTTTCGCCTCAGCCTCACGGTTGAGGAACTGCGCCATCTCGTGGATGGAATTTTTTGCCATGGTCAGCGGCTTTTTACCGTCGCTAAAGGAAAAGCCCCGTCCGGGCGCAATCTTCGCCATGGTCTCTTCCGACGGGCCATACCCCGCAGACCAGAATAAATAAGACGGTTTCATCTGGGTGAGAAGCTCGAGGTTCGGCTCCGTACGCAGACCGATGTCGATGACGGAGTCCGGCAGTTTTGGCTCATTCACCCACAGGGTGTAGTTAGGAATATCGGCCACGCCGTAAGGCGTCACGCCCAGCGCCATCATCAGTTCGACGGGCAACCACTCCAGCGCCACGATGCGGTGCGGATCGACTGCGGCAGCGCGGGCCGGGCCCATCTTTAACAGCAGCGGTGAGAGCGCTATGGCCGTTAGCAGGCGACGGCGGCTAATTAATGTTGGATCCAGCATCAGTAGACAAAGCTCACGGGTGCAGCCCCGGCCGGGTGAGGCAGAATGCCCATAGGAATACCGTAGATATGTTCCAGCGTTTCGCTGCGCATCAGTTCGGCAGGCGTACCCTGAGCGATCATTTCACCGCCGCGCAGCGCTACCAGATAGTCGCAGTAGCGTGCCGCCATGTTGATATCATGCAGAACGGCAATCACCGTCAGGCCGCGCTGCTGGCTTAAGCGATGCACCAGCGCCAGGACGTCAACCTGATGAGCAATATCCAGCGCTGAAGTGGGTTCGTCGAGCAGCAGGCAGCGGCTGTCCTGCGCCACCAGCATTGCGATCCATGCGCGCTGACGCTCGCCACCGGACAGGCTATCCACCAGACGGTGCGCCAGCGGTTTTAACCCAACCAGCGCGATCGCCTCTTCCACTTTCTCTCTGTCAGCAACGCCAAAACGCCCGAGCGCACCGTGCCACGGATAACGTCCAATCGCCACCAGCTCGCGCACCGTCATCCCCTCCGCCTGCGGCAACTGCTGCGGCAGATAGGCCACCTTGCGGGCAAAGGCCTTACTGCTCCAGCTCGCCAGCGGCTGGTCATCCAGCAGAATGTCGCCCTCGGACGGCGGCTGATGACGGCCCAGCATCTTCAGCAGCGTCGATTTACCGGAACCATTGTGCCCGATTAAACCGGTCACTTTACCTGCGGGAAACGTCAAAGAGAGCGGATGCAGCAAGGTGCGCCCGGGTACGCGAAAGGAGAGATTGTTGAGCGTGAAGGTGGAGTCGGATTGCGTTTTAGTATCCTGCATGTCAGCCAACTTAAATAAAAAGGGCACGGCGAACCGTGCCCATAAAGAGGTTAGAAGCGGAAGGTCGCCGTGGCAACAACCTGGCGTCCTGCTCCCCAGTAGCATGCATACTCGCTGTAGCAGCTGGAGACGTATTCACGATCAAAGATGTTGTTCACGTTGACGCCGACGGAAGAGCCCGGCAGACCGAAGCGCGCCAGATCGTATTTCACGGTCGCATCCGCCAGGGCATAACCCGCGACGTTAAAGGACTCATAGGCTTTAGGCGACGCTGAGGAGTAGTACGTCACCGTGTTACCGATGTAGCGAGCACCCGCACCAACGGTCAGGCCACTTAGCGCCGTCTCGTGGAAGGTGTAATCCGCCCACAGTGATGCCATGTTGCGCGGTACTTCTGCCGGACGACGACCTTCATACCAGGTGTCGTGGGTGTATTGTGCATCAGTGTAGCTGTAGGCCGCCGTCACGTTCACGTTAGCCGACACCGCCGCTTTCGCTTCCAGCTCAAAGCCTCGGGAGCGAATTTCACCGCCCTGCACGCTAAAGCCGCTGGTCGGGTTCGCCGGATCGGCGGTCAGGTTATTGTTCTTGGTCAGTTGGTATACCGCTGCCGTCACCACAACAGGCAGATCTTTTGGAACATACTTCACGCCCGCTTCATACTGCTTGCCGCGCGCCGGATCGAACGGTTTGCCGCCCTGGGTGGTGCCAGAGAGCGGTTCAAAGGATTCACTGTAGCTGAAGTATGGTGTAATCCCGTTGTCGAACAGGTAGTTAATCCCCCCGCGCCAGGTAAATGCCTGATCGTTAATTTCCGCGGTGGTTCCGTTATTACGGTTAAAGGCAGACGTTTTCGCAAAGTCATAGCGGCCACCCAAGGTGAGTACCCACTTATCCCATTCAGCCTGATCCTGCGCATAGAGCCCGGTCTGCTCCTGACGATTGAGCATGGCATACGGGAAGTTCACATTGACGTTCGCATTGCCGTGCTGAGGATTGTTCATGCTGATCGGATCGGCGGTGCCGTAGTCAGCATCAATGTCATTTCGCATACGAAGATAATCCACACCCGTCAGCAGGGTATGGTCAACGGCGCCGGTCGCGAATTTCGACTGGAGCTGTGTATCAACCGTGAACGAGTTGAGGTCTTCATCTGAACGCACGTAGGCACGGCTGATCTGGGCCGGGGCGATATAGCCGTTACCGTAAACTGAACGGTACAGCGTGTTGATTTTGGTATAACGCAGGTTCTGACGCACGGTGAAGGTGTCGTTGAATTCATGCGCGAAGCTGTAACCCACCATTTTCTGACGACGGGAGATCTTATTGTCTTCATCACCTTCGTTGAAGTCGGTCGGCAGTTTGTGCGCTTTTCCGTTAGCATCATAGTAAGGCACAACGGTACCTTCACGTGGCAGCCAGCCGTAGTAACCCGCATCCGGATCGCTCTGGAAGTTGCTCAGGAAGGTGAAATCGGTTTTATCATCAGGACGCCAGCTGAAAGACGGCACAATCGCGTAACGAGTAGACTTCACCATTTCCTGCTGCGCGTTCTCACTACGTCCCAGACCGGTCAGACGGTAGGACCACACGCCGTCATCGTCAATCGCGTCGCTGAAATCAAACCCCGTCTGCCAGAGGTTATCCGTCCCCATTTTGAACTGAATTTCTTTCAACGGTTCCGTGGTTGGACGCTTACTGACCATACTCACTACGCCGCCCGGATGGCTTTTGCCATACAGTACAGACGTCGGGCCACGCAGCAGCTCTACGCGCTCAAGGAAGTACGGGTCCATGGACGCTTCAGAGTAGTTGTCTCCCTGCAACTTCATACCATCCAGATACTGGTTGGTATTCACGGTGCTGGAGGTCGTGAAACCACGAATCGAAACCACATCGTAAGTTGTTGAGGCGCCGCGCGTTGCGAAAACGCTTGGGGTGTAGGCCAGGGCCTGTTTAACCGTCCCCGGCTGTTTCATGTCCATCTCTTCACGAGTCACAACAGAAATAGACTGCGGGGTTTTCTCAATGGGTGTATCGGTTTTCGTCGCCGTTGCAGTGCGTTTTGCCGCAATCGTCGGTGCAGGACCCCAGGCACTTTCCTGTGCAGCCGGTGCGGCAGTCACGGTGATGGTTTCTTCTTTCTTGGGGGTTTCAGCGGCCTGTGCATAAGCAGACATGCCGGCAACCGCTGTGGCTACGACGGCTGCGATTTTACGCAGCGACGTGTTAATTGGCTGAGCAGTATTGGAAAGCGCCATGATGGATCTCTGATGAAAAAGGTGAATGATAACGTAAACGAGAATTATTATTATGACCGCAGAATAATATGCGAAACGCTGACGGCATAGCAAGCGATATGCGGCCCTACAAGAATTGAGGGTTTAAGAAATAATCAACGGAAAACGGGTCGTTAATAAGGATTGAAAACAGGGTTAAGGAAATGAGTTGCTGAGGTGAAAATACCCCCTTCCAGGGAAGGGGGTGTCATAAAGGCTAGTTGCCGCCGAACATATCCTTGATCCAGCCGGCGACGCCGTCGCTGTCTTTCTTCTCGTTCTGCTGCTGCGGCTGCTGCTGCGGCTGCTGAGGCTGAGAAGACTGATCGAACGGGTTACCTGTCGGTTCTTCTGGCTGGCTTTGCTGGCACAGCGCATCCGGGTTGGTCGTCCAGACCGGCAGCGAACGCACGCCGCCGCCACAGATGAAGTTACCCGAGCTGTCCACGCCCATATCGACGATATCTTCCGGGGCAACGAGGTTCAGCGGCACCGGAGACTGATTTGCCAGATAACGCTGGTAAATCGACATCGCGCCGCTCGCACCATACAGTTTGGTCGGCTGGTTGTTATCGCGGCCCACCCAGGTGATCACTACTTCACGGCCATCAATACCGGCGAACCAGGTATCGACGTTGTTGTTGGTAGTCCCGGTTTTACCTGCCAGATGCAGACCAGGATACTTCGCCCCCAGCTGACGCCCGGTACCGCGCTGGACCACCTGCTGCATGGTCCACAGCGTCATATAGGCCGCCTGCGCCGGAACAGCGCGCTCAGCCTGCGGGAAGCTCTGATACAGCACGGAGCCATCTTCGGCAATCACCGAACGCAGGGCGGAGAGCGGAGCACGGTTACCGCCGCTGGCGATGGTCTGGAACGCCTGGGCCACTTCGATTGGCGTCAGGTTAAGCGCCCCCAGGATCATCGCTGGCACAGGGTGCAGCTGATCTTTCGGTACGCCCAGCTTCTGCCAGGTGTCGGTGATGGCGGGGAGGCCCAGCGCCATGCCGAGGTTAACCGTTGGCACGTTCATGGAACGGGTTAACGCATCCACCAGCATCACCTGACCGCTGAACTGCTTATCATCGTTCTGCGGAGACCACACCTGGCCGTTAGGCTGGCGCAGGGAGATTGGCGCATCGGCAATCCAGGTGTTCAGTCGATAGAGATTCGGCTGGCTCAGCGCGGTCAGGTAGGTTGCCGGTTTTGCCAGAGAACCAATCGAACGACGCGCCTGCATCGCGCGGTTATAGCCCGCATACTGCGGCTCGGCGCCGCCCACCATGGCGCGAACTTCGCCGGTGTTGCGATCAACTACCACCATCGCGGTTTCCAGATCGCTCAGCTTACGCTGCTTCTTCAGAACCGGAATACCTTCAACCGCCGCTTTTTCTGCCGCATCCTGCGCCACGGAGTCAAAGGTGGTGAAGATCTTCACCCCGGAGAGATCTTTCACTTTATCTCCGAGCTTAGACTGCAACTCCTGACGTACCATCTGCATAAAGGCAGGCTGCGGAGAGATCACCCCACCGCGCGGCTGAACGCCCAGCGGACGCGCGCTCAGCATGTCGTACAGCTCCTGGTCAATCACCTGCTGTTGTTGCAGCAGACGCAGCACCAGGTTACGACGCTCCAGCGCCAGTTTTGGGTTACGCCACGGGTTGTAGATCGACGCGCCTTTTACCATGCCCACCAGCAGCGCCTGCTGATCAAGGCTCAGCTCTTCTACCGGACGGCCAAAGTAGTACAGGCTCGCCAGCGGGAAGCCGCGGATCTCGTTATCGCCGCTCTGACCGAGGTACACCTCGTTCATGTACAGCTCAAGAATACGATCCTTGCTGTAGCGCGCATCCATCAGCACGGCCATGTACGCTTCGTTGGCTTTACGCCAGTAAGAGCGCTCGCTGGAGAGGAACAGGTTTTTCACCAACTGCTGGGTCAGGGTACTCGCCCCCTGCACCGTACGCCCCGCGGTCAGGTTCGCCAGTACCGCACGACCAATGGAGTAGAGGCTAATCCCGTCGTGCTCGTAGAAGTGGCGGTCTTCGGTTGCCAGCAGGGTATCCACCAGCAGATCCGGGAAGCCGTTACGCGCCACGAACAGGCGCTGTTCGCCGTTTGCGGACGACAGCATGGTGATGAGACGCGGATCGAGACGGAAGAAACCGAACTGGCGATCGTTATCCATGTTCTCAATGGTTTCCAGGCGATCGCCGTCAAAGGTCAGACGCGCGCGCACCTGCCCCTCTTTACTGTCCGGGAAGTCGAACGGACGGCGGATCATCTCAATGCTTTTCGCCTGGACGGTAAATTCACCCGGACGGGTCATTTTCGTGACCTGACGATACTGCGTGGCTTGCAGCAGCTTCACCATCTCATTCTTGCTGATGGACATGTCCGGCTCAAGGTTCACCATGCGGCCGTACACTGCCGCAGGCAATTGCCAGACTTTCCCGTCGATACGGCTGCGGATCTTCTGATCCAGATAAACGCCGTAAATCGCGATCAGGACAACAAAAACAATAAACAGCTTCAGCAGCAGCCAGAACCAGCCGCGCTTACCACGAGGCTTACGCCCTTTGCCTTTCCCTTTACGCGGCATCGGTTCTTCATCCTCATAATCGTCTTCATAGTCATCGTCATACTCCTCATCTCTGAGGCGACGACGGCTTACCTTTTCTTTCGCCGGACGCGTCGGCTTTCCCTTACGTCCTATTGGCTCGCGGTCATTCCCCGCCATGCTTTTTCTCCGCAACATTCAGGCGCAAAGGCCAGATTTTCTTATCTTGCACAGGTCAGTGAAAGAAGAAATCTCTCAAAATAAACAGCAAGACTTTCCTGACAGGAAAGTCTTTAGTGTTTTCTCCCTCTCCCTGTGGGAGAGGGCCGGGGTGAGGGCATCAGGCCGCACTTTACCTTTCAGGCCGCACTCCCCCATTACGAATATTTCTTCGTGCGCCGTGTCGGCGCGGTATTCGCCGGATCGTCCGGCCAGACGTGTTTGGGATATCGCCCCTTCATCTCTTTCTGCACTTCACGATAGCTCCCCGCCCAGAACGCACCCAGATCGCGGGTGATCTGCAAGGGACGATGCGCAGGCGAAAGCAGCTCAAGCACTAACGGCACGCGCCCTTCAGCGATGGACGGCGTGGTGGCCTCACCAAACATCTCCTGCATCCGAACCGCCAGCGCTGGCGGATTATCCTCATGATAACGAATGGCAATCCGACTCCCGGTTGGCACAGTGTAATGCCCAGGCAGTTCACTATCCAGACGTTGACGTAACGACCAGTCCAGTAAATTCTGTAACGCTGCCTTAACATCAAGCGCCTTAAGGGCGCGCAGGGAGTGTACGCCGCTCATCTGCGGCAACAACCACTGTTCAAGCGTCGCGAGCAGCGTCTCATCATCCACCGCTGGCCACCCCTGTTCCGGCAGCCACTTCGCGGCGCAGTGCAGACGTATACGATATTGTTCAGCCTCAGGCGTCCAGTTCAATACGCTCAGCCCTTTTTCCCGAATGCCGTTCAGCATCGCCTGGTGTAACTCTTCCTCCGACGGCTTCGCCAGCGGTTTTGTCCCGAGCGTCAGTTTGCCAATCTGGCTACGACGGAACGCCTTCAGCGTGCCCTGGGCATCATCCCATTCGACAATGTCAGATTGCTGAAGCAGCTGCGGGCAGGTACGCGTCAGGGCGTCAATATCTACGGCAACCGCCTGCAAGATGCGCGCATCCGGGGAGTGACTACCCTGGAGTAAGAGCGGCGCGATCAGCCATTCATGACGCGTCAGAGCATCATCGCTGTCCAGCATCGCGCCCATCCCATTTGCCAGTTGATAACGACCATCCAGCCCGCGACGGCGCGCGATCCTGTCCGGGAAGGCCTGGGCCAGAAGAGGGATAACTTTATCGCTGTCGGGCGATCCTCCCCGGCTCTTCAGGCGGTGACACAACTGCTGCGCGCGCTGTTGCCAGTTTCCCTGCTGGCGTGAAAAGGCCTGTCCCAGATCGCTGCTGCCACCGCGCGGCGGCTCCTCAAGAATAGCCGCCAGTTTTGCCGCCGTGGCAATTTCATCGTCGCCTTGTGCTGCCACCAGCATCGCTGCCAGACGCGGATCGTTGCCCAGCGCCGCCATTTTCTGGCCGCGCGCCGTCAGTCGCTCGCCTTCCAGCGCGCCAAGCTGGGTCAGCAGGCTGCGCGCGGCGGAAAGGTTCACAACAGGCGGAGGATTAAGCCAGGTGAGCTGGTCAGGGTCCGGGCAGCCCCACTGCATCAGATCCATTACCAGCCCGGAGAGATCGCTTTGTAAAATCTCAGGCGTACTCTGCAATGCCGCACGCTCCGCCTGCTCGGCGCTGGTTAAATGCAGGCAAATACCCGGCTCAAGACGCCCTGCTCGGCCTGCGCGCTGCACCATTGAGGCCTGGCTGATGCGCTGCGTCAGTAGCCTGGTCAGCCCGGTACGCGGATCAAAACTGGCCACCCTCTCCTGCGTACTGTCCACCACCAGGCGAATGCCTTCGATGGTCAAACTGGTTTCGGCGATATTGGTCGCCAGTACCACTTTGCGCTGCCCCGCCGGTGCGGGAAGGATCGCCTTGCGCTGGTCAGCCAAATGCAGCGCGCCGTAGAGCGGGCACAGCATAACGTCACTGCTCACCCGGGATGCCAGCTGCTCCTGTACGCGCTGGATTTCGCCTACGCCGGGTAAAAACAGCAGCAGCGAGCCGGGTTCCTGACGGAGCAATTCGGCGGTGGCGATGGCAACGGCTTCGTCAAAACGCTGATGGGCAGGCAGCGGCTGAAAGCGGCGCTCGACCGGGAACGCACGCCCTTCAGAGGAGATCATCGGCGCGTCAGGGAGCGTCTGCCGGAGCCGCTCGTTATCCAGCGTCGCCGACATAATCAGCAGCCGAAGGTCGTCGCGCAGCCCCTGCTGAACGTCGAGCAGCAGCGCAAGGGCCAGATCGGCCTGGAGGCTGCGCTCGTGAAATTCATCAAGGATCACCAGCCCGACGCCGCTCAGCTCCGGATCGTTTTGCAGCATACGGGTAAGAATGCCTTCAGTGACCACCTCCAGCCGCGTAGACGGGCCAATGCAGGTTTCGGCGCGCATCCGGTACCCTACCGTCTCGCCCGGTTTTTCATTCAGCAGTTCCGCCAGGCGCTGCGCCACATTGCGCGCCGCCAGCCTGCGCGGTTCCAGCAGGATAATTTTCCCGCTGATGCTCCCCTCGCGCAGAATTTGCAGGGGCAGCCACGTGGATTTACCCGCTCCGGTAGGCGCGCTGAGCAAAACCTGTGGCGCATGTTCTAAGGCTGCGAGAAGCTCAGGAAGGACGACGGCGACGGGCAAAGAGGACACTTACGGCTCCAGAGGGTTAACATTAATCGGCGTACATTGTAGCATCGGCGCATATCATTACCGAGTCTTGCGCATGTCTGAGTCAAAACGGCTATTCTTCGCCATTGAATTACCCACCACGCTTCAACGGCAAATTGTTCGCTGGCGCGCCAGCCACTTCCCCGCGGAAGCGGGCCGCCCTGTCGTCGCCGCCAATATGCACCTGACGTTAGCTTTTCTTGGCGAGGTGAGCGCAGAAAAGCAGCGCGCGTTAAGCGCAATGGCCGGACGCATTTCTCAGCCGGGTTTTACGCTGCATCTTGACGATGCCGGGCAATGGCTGCGCTCTCGGGTGGTCTGGCTGGGGACGCGGCAGCCCCCTCGCGGACTGCTCCAGCTCGCAAATATGCTGCGGGCACAGGCCGCGCGCAGCGGCTGTTATCAGAGCCCGCAGCCGTTTCATCCCCACATTACCCTGCTGCGCGATGCGGGTCAGGCTGTTGCCATCCCGCCACCGGGCTTTCACTGGTCCTTTCAGGTGAATGAATTTGCGCTGTACGAATCTGCCTTTGTACAAGGACGCACCCGCTACACTCCGCTCCAGCGCTGGACGCTGGGCGACACGTTAAGGAATCCTGATGAAGTTTAGCCCTGCACTCCAGCCCGCCACGCTGATCCAGCGTTACAAACGCTTTCTCGCTGACGTGATCACGCCTGAGGGCGAAACGCTCACGCTGCATTGTCCTAACACCGGCGCCATGACCGGTTGCGCCACGCCGGGTGACACGGTCTGGTATTCCACATCAGAAAATACTAAACGCAAATATCCTCATACCTGGGAAATGACCGAGACGCAAAGCGGGGCATTTATTTGCGTTAATACCCTGCGCGCAAATCAGCTGGTTAAGGAAGCCCTGACAAATGGAATCCTTCCTGAACTGGTGGGTTACGGCACGCAAAAAAGCGAAGTGAAATATGGCGATGAAAGCAGCAGAATTGATTTTATGTTACAGGCGGAAGACCGCCCTGAGTGCTATATTGAAGTGAAATCAGTGACGTTAGCGGAAGAGGAAAACGGCTTCTTTCCGGATGCGGTAACGCTACGTGGCCAGAAGCATCTGCGGGAGCTAATGAGTGTAGCGGCGGCGGGCAAGCGCGCCGTGTTGCTGTTTGCGGTTCTGCATTCAGCCATTGAACGGTTTTCCCCGGCCCGTCATATTGATCCTAAATACGCGCAATTGTTGAATGAGGCACAAAAGCAGGGGGTAGAGATTTTCGCTTATAAAGCGGAACTTTCTGCCGATAATATGACTCTGAGATCCTCTCTTCCCATTGTCCTATAAGGGATTAGACGATTGACTAATAAGTGTTCTGGCCGCGTGCGCAAATACGCTTTTCCTCACAGGGTTGTCAAGTGTTACGTTTAGATAATTGCCATACGGAAAAGCATCTGCTATTTATAGCGACCTGATTTTTCCCCCAACACGGGGATCGATAGTGCGTGTTAAGGAGAAGCAACATGCAAGAAGGGCAAAACCGTAAAACATCGTCCCTGAGTATTCTCGCCATCGCTGGGGTGGAGCCGTATCAAGAGAAGCCGGGCGAAGAGTATATGAACGAAGCCCAGCTGTCGCACTTCAAGCGTATTCTTGAAGCATGGCGTAATCAACTCAGGGATGAAGTCGATCGCACCGTTACACATATGCAGGATGAAGCTGCTAACTTCCCGGATCCGGTCGACCGTGCCGCTCAGGAAGAAGAGTTCAGCCTCGAACTGCGTAACCGTGACCGCGAGCGCAAACTGATCAAAAAGATCGAGAAAACGCTGAAAAAGGTCGAGGACGAAGATTTTGGCTACTGCGAATCCTGCGGTGTTGAAATCGGTATTCGTCGTCTGGAAGCGCGTCCAACAGCCGATCTGTGCATCGACTGTAAAACGCTGGCAGAAATCCGCGAAAAACAGATGGCTGGCTAACGCCTTCCCTCTCACTACTCTGCTAAGGCGGGAGTTTCTCCCGCCTTGTTACCGTTGATATGTCTGAATCTCACTATATCGGGCGCTTTGCGCCATCTCCCTCCGGTGAATTACACTTCGGCTCATTAATTGCCGCGCTCGGCAGCTACCTACAGGCTCGCGCCCGTCAGGGTAAATGGCTGGTTCGCATTGAAGATATCGATCCTCCGCGTGAAGTTCCCGGTGCGGCAGAAACTATTCTGCGTCAGCTGGAACATTACGGTCTTCACTGGGACGGCGACGTACTCTGGCAGTCTCAACGCCATGATGCCTACCGTGAACGTCTGGCGTGGCTTGCTGAACAGGGCCTTTCCTATAACTGCACCTGCACGCGTGCGCGAATTCAGAGCGTGGGTGGCGTTTACGACGGCCACTGCCGTACGCGGCACAACGGCCCTGAGAATGCCGCCGTACGGCTGATACAGCGCGCTCCGGTGACGCAGTTTACCGATGTCCTCTCAGGAACCATTCAGGCGGATGATCGTCTGGCGCGTGAAGATTTTATTATTCACCGTCGCGATGGCTTGTTTGCCTATAACCTGGCGGTGGTTGTCGATGACCATTTCCAGGGCGTCACGGAAATCGTGCGTGGGGCGGATTTGGTTGAGCCTACCGTGCGGCAAATATCGCTTTACCAGCAGTTTGGCTGGACGGTGCCGGATTACATCCATCTGCCGCTGGCGGTCAATGAACAGGGGAGTAAGCTGTCAAAACAGAATCATGCCCCGGCGCTGCCTGACGGCGATCCGCGCCCGGTATTGATCGACGCGCTGCGATTTCTCAACCAGAATGTAACGCAGGAATGGCAGGATCTGAGTCTGGATGAATTGTTGAAAACGGCCATTGCTGACTGGACGCTTATGGCCGTGCCAAAAATCCAGCATTCTCAAATGCGTTGCGCTGAGCTATGATTAGCCGCTTTTTTGATAACAAAACACACTACGAGGTGTACTATTTTTACCCGAGTCGCTAATTTTTGCCGTAAAGTGCTGAGCCGCGAAGAGAGCATGGCGAATGATGCTATTGCACAGCCACACATGTCGGTCATTCCGCGTGAGCAGCACAATATTTCCCGCAAAGATATCAGTGAAAATGCCCTCAAGGTGCTCTATCGTCTGAATAAAGCAGGCTACGAGGCCTATCTCGTCGGCGGCGGGGTGCGCGATTTACTGCTGGGCAAAAAACCAAAAGATTTCGACGTGACGACCAGCGCCACGCCTGAACAGGTGCGTAAATTATTCCGCAACTGCCGTCTGGTTGGCCGCCGTTTCCGTCTGGCGCACGTGATGTTTGGGCCGGAAATTATTGAAGTGGCGACCTTCCGCGGTCACCACGAAGCGGGCATCAACGATCGCACAACTTCCCAGCGCGGCCAAAACGGCATGCTGCTGCGCGACAACATCTTTGGCTCTATTGAAGAAGATGCTCAGCGTCGCGATTTCACCATCAACAGCCTTTACTACAGCGTGGCGGATTTTACCGTACGCGATTACGTCGGCGGTATGCAGGATCTGAAAGACGGCCTGATTCGCCTGATCGGCACGCCGGAAACGCGCTATCGCGAAGATCCGGTCCGGATGCTGCGCGCCGTGCGTTTTGCCGCCAAGCTAAACATGCGTATCAGCCCGGAAACCGCAGAGCCGATCCCGCGCCTGGCGACGCTGATTAACGACGTCCCCCCTGCCCGTCTGTTTGAGGAGTCGTTAAAGCTGCTCCAGGCAGGCTACGGGTTTGAAACCTACAATTTGCTGCGTGAATACAACCTGTTCCAGCCGCTGTTCCCGACCATTACCCGCTACTTCACCGAAAACGGTGACAGCGCAATGGAGCGGATGATTGCACAGGTGCTGAAGAACACGGATACCCGTATTCATAACGATATGCGCGTGAATCCGGCGTTCCTGTTCGCGGCCATGTTCTGGTATCCGCTGCTGGAAACGGCGCAGCGCATTACCCAGGAGAGCGGCCTCGCCTATTATGATGCGTTCGCGCTGGCGGCAAACGACGTGCTGGACGAAGGCTGTCGCACGCTGGCGATCCCTAAACGTATTACCACGCTGGTGCGTGATATCTGGCAGCTTCAGCTGCGTATGTCCCGCCGTCAGGGTAAACGTGCCTGGAAATTGATGGAGCATCCTAAGTTCCGCGCCGCGTTCGATTTGCTCTCTCTGCGTGCTGAAGTCGAAAGAAACCAGGAGCTACAGCGTCTGGCGCAGTGGTGGGGAGAATTTCAGGTCTCTGCACCACCGGAGCAAAAAGATATGCTCACGGATCTCGATGACGAGCCGGCACCGCGCCGTCGTCACCGTCGCCCGCGCAAGCGCGCGCCGCGTCGTGAAGGCACAGCATGACCCTTGCGTATATTGCCATCGGCAGCAATCTGGCCTCTCCGCTTGAGCAGGTTAACGCTGCCGTTCAGGCGCTGGGGGAGATCCCGCAAAGCCATATCGTGGCGGTCTCCTCCTTTTACCGTACGCCCCCGCTCGGCCCGCAGGATCAGCCTGATTATCTGAACGCCGCCGTGGTGCTGGAAACAGCCCTTGACGCAGAAACACTGCTGGATAATACCCAGCGTATTGAGCTACAGCAGGGTCGCGTACGTAAAGCCGAACGCTGGGGACCGCGCACGCTCGACCTCGATATTATGCTTTTCGGCCACAAGGTGATTAACACCGAGCGCCTCACCGTTCCGCACTATGACATGAAAAACCGTGCGTTTATGCTCTGGCCGCTGTTTGAAGTCGCCCCCGATCTCACCTTCCCTGACGGCACCTCGCTGAACGCCGTTCTGCAAAGTCTCAACGCGGAAAAACCGGTCCGCTGGTAATCCCGTGTCACCCCCGATTAGCCATGTGTTAAATATGGTTAATCGATTGCCTAAAATCATTGTTCCCTCGAATGTTACTGTTAGAATGCGCAAAGATCCGCTTTTGGGCCATCAGGAAACAGTATGAAACCAACTACCATCTCCTTATTGCAGAAATGCAAACAGGAAAAGAAACGCTTCGCCACTATCACCGCGTATGACTACAGCTTCGCAAAACTGTTTGCCGAAGAAGGGATCAACGTCATGCTGGTCGGAGACTCGTTAGGGATGACGGTACAAGGACATGATTCCACTCTGCCGGTCACGGTCGAGGATATTGCTTACCATACCCGCGCCGTGCGCCGGGGTGCGCCCGCCTGCCTGCTACTTTCCGATCTGCCGTTTATGGCGTATGCCACCCCGGAACAGGCCTTTGAAAATGCGGCAACTGTGATGCGCGCCGGCGCCAATATGGTCAAAATCGAAGGCGGCGACTGGCTGGTCGATACGGTGAAAATGCTCACCGAACGGGCCGTGCCAGTTTGCGGGCACTTAGGGCTGACGCCGCAATCCGTGAATATCTTTGGCGGTTATAAAGTTCAGGGGCGTGGCGATGCGGCGCAGACGCTGTTTGATGATGCCCTGGCGCTGGAAGCCGCTGGTGCACAGCTGCTGGTGCTGGAGTGTGTGCCGGTTGAGCTGGCTAAGCGTATCACTGAGGCGCTGTCGATTCCGGTGATCGGCATCGGCGCGGGCAACGTCACCGATGGCCAGATTCTGGTCATGCACGACGCCTTCGGGATCACCGGCGGTCACATTCCAAAATTTGCTAAAAATTTCCTGACAGAAGCAGGCGACATGCGTGCTGCTGTGCGGCAGTATATTGCCGAGGTT
The DNA here is from genome assembly GCF_001729745.1 of Enterobacter hormaechei subsp. hoffmannii. Classification (GTDB taxonomy): domain Bacteria; phylum Pseudomonadota; class Gammaproteobacteria; order Enterobacterales; family Enterobacteriaceae; genus Enterobacter; species Enterobacter intestinihominis. Next base: position 801,914 of record NZ_CP017186.1, on the reverse strand, counting down.
GAGTCCGGCGTGTATCCGGGCGAAGAACACAGTTTCCATTAAGGAGTCCAGGTGTGCTAATCATAGAAACTCTGCCGCTGCTGCGCCAGCATATCCGCCGTGCACGTCAGGAAGGTAAACGTATCGCCCTCGTCCCGACCATGGGCAATCTGCACGACGGCCATATGAAGCTGGTCGATGAAGCGAGAGCCCGTGCAGATATCGTGGTAGTCAGTATCTTCGTTAACCCGATGCAGTTCGATCGCGAAGACGACCTGGCGCGCTATCCACGTACCTTGCAGGAAGATTGCGAGAAGCTCAAAAAACGTCATGCGGATATCGTCTTCGCACCGGCCCCCGCAGATGTTTATCCTCAGGGTACCACTGAAGCGACCTACGTCGACGTACCGGGTATTTCGACCATGCTGGAGGGTGCCAGCCGTCCGGGCCATTTCCGCGGCGTTTCCACCATCGTCAGCAAGCTGTTTAACCTGGTGCAGCCGGACATCGCCTGCTTTGGCGAGAAAGATTTCCAGCAGCTGGCGCTGATCCGCAAAATGGTTGCCGATATGGGCTACGACATAGAGATTGTCGGCGTGCCGATTGTACGTGCGAAAGATGGCCTGGCGCTTAGCTCCCGTAACGGCTATCTGACTGCGGAACAGCGTAAAATTGCGCCAGGCTTAAGCAAAGTCATGAATACCATGGCAGAGCAACTGCTGGCAAAAGAATTAACCGCAGAAGAAATCATCGCTCTGGCTGAACAGGCGCTGAACGAGAAAGGTCTTCGTGCTGACGACGTTCAAATTCGGGATGCCGATACGCTTCTGGAACTCTCAAATACCAGCAAACGTGCGGTAATTCTGGTGGCGGCTTGGCTCGGCCAGGCCCGCCTTATCGACAACAAAGTGATTGAACTGGCGTAGTTTTACTACCCGGAAGTGAAAGGTAAACGTAATGATTCGCAAAATGCTACAAGGTAAGCTTCACCGTGTGAAAGTCACCCAGGCCGACCTGCACTATGAAGGCTCCTGCGCGATCGACCAGGATTTTCTCGACGCGGCGGGTATTCTCGAAAACGAAGCTATTGATATCTGGAACGTTAATAACGGCAAACGCTTTTCAACGTACGCGATTGCCGCTGAACGCGGGTCTAAAATCATCTCCGTTAATGGGGCAGCGGCGCACTGCGCGGACGTGGGTGATATCGTCATTATTGCCAGCTTTGTGATGATGTCTGACGAAGAGGCACGTCGCTGGCAGCCAAAAGTGGCATACTTTGAAGGCGATAATGAAATGAAACGTATTGCGAAGGCAATTCCGGTTCAGGTTGCCTAAGCCAATAGTACTGTTATAAATTACCCGACAAATAGGTTGGGTAATTTATACATAATTAAAATGAATAGCGTTCTTTTTATATATTTTTATTAATATATTCAAGTCACCCTGCCGAACACCTGCTCATCAAAATGATGAACAATTATTATCATTCACTATTAAATAATCATATTGACTTAAAGATCGTTTAAGTATTTCTAACGCCTAACGGCTTCTCACAACCATTACTCATCACTTAGAATCCTTTTCCCGAAGCATCTGTTCGGAACGAACATAAGCCTTGCTTATGTTCACTTTTCTAGCATTTAAATATGGATATAAAAAATGTCTTTTAATAAATTAGGTCTGGCAACTGTAGTAGCAATGGTTCTGAGTGCGGGTTCTGCAATGGCAGCTGATATTCCTTCAGATACAGGCACTATTACTTTCCACGGTATGGTTTCTAATAACACCTGTAAAGTATCCCTGGATCAGAAGATTGACCAGGATGGTAATGATTTTGACGTTAACCTGGATACCGTGTTTGTAAAAGACTTCGCTAATGCGCTGGGTACCACCAGCACCCTGGGAGAAAAGAAATTCTCCCTCACCCTGACAGGTTGTGATTCTGCTACCGTCAACCAGGCATCTGCTCAGTTTGATTCCTGGGCGGGTTCTTCTTCAACTTCCGGCGGTCTGCTGGTTCCACCATCAAATACTCAAGGCGCCGCTAAAAACGTCAATCTGGTACTGTCAAACGATGGCAACTCCGCTACCGATCAGATCAAACTGGATCAGACCAACAATACCCAGAAAGCAACGATTGATACCACAGGCGCAGGCGCACTTTACTACCGTGTAGCGTATACCCAGGGTCAGAACTGGGATGCGGCCAACAACCCAGTGTCAGCTGGTGTGGTTCAGGCACAAGCTGCATTCACCATGATCTACGAGTAATTTTAAGCGCATAAATAAAATGCTCATATTTTCCCCTGACGTACGTCAGGGGACTATTGATATCATTCCAACAGGAAGTGGAAAAATGTTAAGCACATCATTTTATAAAGGATTTAAAGCTGCCTGCTTTACAGCTGCTGCTGTCGCGTCATTCCAGGCAAGCGCAGATATCGTTATTTCGGGAACACGTATTGTTTATCAGCAGTCGCAAAAAGATGTCATCGTTTCTTTAGACAACCGTGGCAAAAAGCCACTATTAGTTCAATCATGGCTCGATGACGGTCGCGATGACACCAATCCACAGGAATTAAAACTACCGTTTATTATTACTCCACCAGTATCCCGAATTGATCCGCAAAAAGGTCAATCCGTTCGGATCTCGTACCTGGGTGGTTCATTGCCGCAAGATCGCGAATCCCTATTCTGGTTCAATGTGCTCGAGATTCCACCGAAGTCAAAAGTGAAAGACGGTGAAAATCCTAACCAGCTCCAGCTGGCATTCCGCACACGTATTAAACTCTTTTTCCGACCTGACGGCCTGAAAGGTACGCCAGGAGATGCAGCAGCCAAAGTAACGTGGTCACAACAAAAACAAGGTAATACGCTAAACCTGATCGCACACAATGATTCCCCTTACAACGTTTCTATTTCAAATGTAAAGCTGAAATCAGCAAATAAAGAGTACCAGGTTGAGCATAAATCTATTTTACCGTTTAGTACTCAAATTATGCAGGTAAAAGGTTTAGGTAGTACTGCCACCGGCACTGTTGCTTACGAAACCATTAATGACAATGGCGGCTCTGATACTTTTGAAACCAAAGTAAATTAATAACCGCACCACCGCCACATTATAAATATAACACGTATGAATGATTCATAGCATTCATACGACGACTTGTCTGGATGAAGCATGCTATTTCAACGATCAATTTTATGTCTCGCAATCTGTGCAGCATTTCCTCTGCATGCCAGCGAGACTGAAAAAAAAGCTGTAGACACCTCATCCGAAACAGAATCGGCCATTGAATTTAATGACCAGTTCCTTATCGATAATGGTGGAGGTATCAATGTCGATCGTTATGCTTATGGCAACCCAGTTCTGCCAGGTACTTACCGTGTAAAAGTGAATTTGAATGGCAATTCAAAATCCACGGTCGAGATGACATTCATTGATAACAAAACGCCACGTGCCTCAGCATGTCTGACTAAACTCACGCTGACACAGGCAGGCGTTGATACCAGCATATTAGGCGATGATGTCAAAAACGACGAAACGTCTTGCGTAGATATCAAAAAATATTATCCCGGTGCTTCTGAAAATTTTGATAGTAGCAAGCAGGAAATGGATCTTAATTTCCCGCAAATCTACGTGCTTAAGCTTCCAGCAGGGTATGTCGATCCTTCATTATGGGATAATGGTGTTCCGGCCGGATTACTCTCATACGATCTTAATACCTGGCACAGCGAGTCAAACGGCACCAATTCAGATACCGCTTATGCGGGCTTGCATTATGGCCTGAACGTGGGGCCGTGGCGTTTACGTTCTCGCGGCAGTCTGAACTGGGACAGCGATAATGGCACACATTATTCCAGCCAGGATATCTACCTCCAGCGAGACATCACACCACTTAACGCACAGATGGTAATGGGTGATTCCTACACACGCGGTGATGTCTTTGACTCGGTGAGCCTGCGTGGTGCGCGTATGTATAACGATGACCGCATGCTCCCGGAAGGCACCTCTGGCTACGCGCCAGTAATTCGTGGTGTGGCAAACAGTAACGCCAAGGTTAGCGTAACGCAAAGCGGCAATAAAATTTATGAAACCACCGTTCCACCCGGTGCTTTCGAGATCAATGACCTCAGTACAACAGGCTATGGCAATGATTTGATTGTCACTGTAGAGGAAGCCGATGGAAGTAAACGGACGTTTACCATTCCGTTCTCCTCAGTTACACAAATGCTCCGCCCAGGCTCCAGCCGCTGGGATGTGGGTTTAGGTGAGCTGAATGATGATTCATTGCACGATAAGCCAAACGTTGGCTACGCAACTTACGCGTATGGTCTGAATAATACCTTTACCGGTTACGTGGGTGCGCAATATACGGATATGGATTTCTACGCCGGCCTGCTTGGTCTGGCTATGAATACCCGTATTGGTGCATTCGCATTAGATGTTACCGGGTCCTATGCCGATATCGACGGGCTGGACACGCTTAAAGGGCAAAGTTATCGGCTGACCTACAGCAAAATGCTTGAAGCTACTAACACATCTCTTAACGTGGCAGCTTATCGCTTCTCTACAGAAGATTATCTCAGCCTTAACGATGCCGCCTCATTGCAGGACAGTATTCATCACGAGGAATATGGCAATCGATCTTATGACAGCAATGCCGAGCTTTATGCTGATTATCAGCGTACCAAAAACCAGATACAGGTCAGCCTGAATCAGCCATTGAATGTTAACGGTGATGAATACGGCTCACTCTATATTAGCGGCACCTGGCAGGATTACTGGAATGACTCTAGCTCCACTTCCGACTACAGCGTGGGTTACAACAATAGTTTTGCTTACGGTAGCTATAGCGTTTCTGTGCAACGCACGTACAACGAAACAGGGGAAAAGGATGACAGCGTTTATTTAAACGTCAGTATTCCATTCAGCATATTCAATAAAGATAGCGCGCAGTCAGGCGGATTTAATAACGTCAACATGAGCCTGCGCACTGATTTAAAAGGCGGTACCAGTTTTAACTCTACGGCAAGCGGCAACTCCAAAAACAGTGAAGTGAGCTATTCCGTAAGCGCCTCATCAAGCGGGGGCAACTACGGCAACCTGAACCAGGTCAGTGGCTATAGCTCATGGAACAGTCCTTACGGGCCGCTCGGTGTCTCAGCGTCCTTTGGCGATGACAATAGTAAACAGTATTCCGCGAGTTATAACGGCGGAATGGTTGTCCACTCGGGTGGCGTTGTATTTACATCCGGCAGTATCGGCGAAACGGATTCACTTGCACTGGTAAAAGCAAGTGGCGCAACGGGTGCTCGGCTGGGTTACGGCCAAAGCCGCATTAACAGTTCCGGGTACGGGATTATGCCGTATATGTCAGCCTACAGAGAAAACCGAGTATCGCTCGATATCAGCACTCTCGAAGCAGACGTTGAAATCAAAAATACCAGCGCAGTTGCCGTACCTCGCAATGGCTCCGTTGTATTAGTGAATTTTGAAACGGATGAAGGTCGTTCGCTTGTTCTGGAATTACAACGATCTGATAACGGCTTTATTCCGCTAGGTGCAGACGTTCTGAATGAGAAAAACGAATCTATCGGAACGGTAGGCCAGGCAGGACAAGCTTATGTACGCGGTGTGGAAGACAAAGGCGCTCTCCGGGTGGTATGGGGAAGCGATGGATCCAGCTCTTGCACGGTGCATTATCAGATTCCTGAAAATGCGAAGAAAGCAGGCTTAACCACGATTCTGAGTAATCAACAGTGCCAAATGTAATGATATTAAAACAGGGAATCACACCCATGGGAAATAATATGAAGAAAAATCATTGCGGTTATTCATTAATCGCATTAGCAATGTTAGCGATGTCAGGTTCTGCTGCGGCAGCCGATCTCAATGTTAACTTCACTGCCAATATCCGCGAAACCACCTGCGATATGAAACTGGTCGGCGGTACGGGTTCAGATACGCAGCAAACGCTGACTATCGGTAATAACGGTCAGGTACGTTTAGATGATGTCAAAGCCGGAACGGCAAATGCCAATTTCAAAATCGTGCTCGTTGAATGCCCGGCATCACTGACCTCATTGAAAACCAAAGTATCGGGAACAAGATCTGGATATTTATACTCAGGCCTTGTTAACCAAATACAAAAAATCGACGGAGGTGCAGACTTCTCTGCTGTTGAGATTGCCAGAGCCAGCGCACCGGATGCCCCGTTTATCATTAACTCTGAGGACGATAACGAGCGCCTGGTCTGGAGTCCAACAGAAATCCAGAATAAGGAAGTTGCTCTGGTGGCCACCTTACGTGAAACACAGGAAAACAGGATGACCATAGGTGATTTTCAGGCCGTGGCGACCTTTGAATTTATCTACGAGTGATTAGTGCAGGAAAACGGAGCAACATTATGAAATTCAATTCTACTTTTATCGCCCTGTCCGTTTCTGCTCTTCTGTTCTCGGGAATGGCAAGCGCAGCTATTACAGGCACCCCTAGTGTCGAATTAACGATTAAATCAAAAATTGTATCAGGCACATGTACCGCAAAAGTACTTAACGATGCAGGCACAGCCTCCACTGAAATTGCGTTCGGCGACGTATACAAATCCGATCTGGTGAACAAAACCCGAGTCGAGCCGCTCAAGATTAGTTTCACCAACTGTTCTGGAGTAACCAAGGCAACGGTGTCCGCTGCGAAAGGCGCTGGTGGTGAATGCAGTGGCGTCAACAAGACGGGTGATTCTTACTCTGGCGGCTTAGCAACGGGCTTTGAGATCTGGTCGGGTGTTGTCGATACTGGCGAGCTTATGAGCTGTAACACGCCTCCGGCTGCTAAGGATGTCACCATTACTGATGGTACCGGTGAATTCCCGATGAATTCCCGTATCGTTATCGGGCAAGGCCAAACCATTGCTGATGTTGGCGCGGGGGCGGTTACTGCGCCAGTCACGTTTACTATCGCTTATCCATAAGACCAGGAACCAGTATGCAACAATCACCGTTCACTTTATACCAGCCCGGTCTTGTGTTGCTTATGGGCTTGGCTGGTGGCATCTTGCCTGGCGTAAGCCAGGCAAGCTCAGGATTAGACGTAAATATTACCGCTAACATTGTTAATAGCACCTGTAAGATGACCGTGGAAAATGACGGCGAAATTTATCTCCCCAATGCGATGCGCAGTTGGTTTTATAACCCGGATGGTAGCGATCGTTTTACTGCAACCGATGATGCAGGCGGTACGCCTTTTAAGATCCATGTAGATGATTGCTATGGAGACAGCGGTACGGCTAAAAAGCTGAGTTTTAGCTTTTCGCCGCAGTCGGGTTTCTGGCCAGGACAAAATCAGGTTTTCAAAAGTGATGATACCGCCGCAGGCGCGGCAAAAAATGTCGGCGTCGTCGTTTTCTCAGAAAAATATAAAAAGAATGTTTTAAACAACGACGGCACGTCAAAAATCACTTTTGACGTAAGCGGTCAGGATACTGCATTTTTAACGGATTATCAGTTCTATGCCCGATATCAAAATATTGGCGTAGTGGCTGGTGGTGTCGTTACCAGTAAAGTATTGGTTGACGTCACTTACGAATAATAATCAGAACAGGAAAAAGGATGAGAATGTTCAACTTTATAAGACAGGGTTTCAACGTGAAAGGCACAATGGCGTTTGCCATGGCGAGCGCGTTATTAACCCTCAGCCACTCCTGCTGGGCAGATGAGTGCCGCATGAATAATGGAAAAGGCGGCACAACCACGCTGATCAATTCTGACTACTCAGGTGGCACCGTACGTCTTCCCCCTCCGGGTAATTATGCCAGTACTCTTTTTAACGTTAACCTGACACCAGGCATTCAGGCCGAATGTGGTATGGGGGACGATGGTTTTAACCTCGTGTCACAAACAAACCCGACCTTGCTGATGGGGAGCAGTTATGGCAGGGCTATGTTTGAAACAAATATTCCGGGGATTTATTATTCCGTAAGGGTGCACACCGCAGAAAGCGATGGAGGCATGGGTGGTTACTTCGCTATGAATACTACTGGCTGGACTACCGTTGCATCCTCAGGTAAGTCTGACCCCTGGGATAGAAAATGGATAAACACCTCAGTTCAAATTTATATTGATGAAGGTTACAGAGGCAACCCGAACAAAGAAACCGCAATCAGACCCAAACCCGGCACTCTGGGTAAAATGGCTATTGGTAATCCAGATGATACTAACAACCGACCATGGACATTTGTGGTCAACGAGGACTCATTCCAGATCCCGATCGTTCTTCCAACCTGCGACATGGCCATGCTATCGGATGGTACTAATAATGTTAACCTGGGAGAATATTATGTTTCAGACATTAAAAACAATCGGGTTAAGGATATCCCTTTTTCCATTAGCTTAAGCAATTGTACCGGTGTGGCAAATATCACAACCAAACTCACCACCTCAAAGCTAACCGGAAAAAATAATGATCTTCTTGGTAATACGCTTTCGTCCGGAGCTGAGGGCGCAGGCGTGAAAATCATGTATAACGGAACCTCTCAACTTCTGCCGAATAATCCTGACTCATCCTATGTCATAACGGATTACCAAACCCCTGAATCCAAGCAAATTAATTATGTTGCTCAACTGGTAGCAAACGGAAACACAGTGAAACCGGGGTCGTTTAAAGCCACCGGCGTATTCACCCTTTCATACGACTAACCGCTATCCCTGCGGCTGATTACTGATCAGCCGCGACATCGTCTCCAGTGAATCCGTTCTTAAGATATACAAACGCTTCAACAGGAACGGATTATCCCCCGGCTTCACCTTCCCTTTCATCGTCGTCACTGCCAGATGAAAACCAGCGTCATTCGCTGCCTTTATCGCTTTATTGTCATAGCCGCCAAACGGATAAGACACATACAACACGCGCGGGTTGAACTGCGCCAGTGCACGACGTGAGCGTTCAAAATCAAACAGGATCACGTGATAGCTACGGCTCAACAGGATGGGGTGTTTATAGCCATCCACGCGATGCAGGAAATGAGTGTGAGACTGAATGTCGAACACATCCTGGATGCCCTTAATTTCCTGAACGCTCATAAACTGCAGCGATTTTGGATCCCACTTCTGCGGATGGCCTTTGATTCGGGATGAAATAATAAACGCCGTCGCGTTGAAGCCATACTCTTTTAGCACCGGATACGCATAGCGGCTCACCGATTTAAGGCCATCATCAAAAGTGATCACCACCGCTTTCGCGGGCAGGTTCATCTTGTTACGTACGTACCCTTCAAGCTGGTACATCGTCAGCGTGGTATAGCCCTGATCGCGTAACCAGGCCATCTGATTATTAAACGCACGTACGCTGGTCGTCGTGGAGGTATGTCGAAAACGGGTGTTCTCTTCATCACGCAAAATATGATGGTAGGTCAGAACCGGTAGCCCGTTATCTTCCTGCGCATCCAGGCTGCTTACCCATGCCAGACGATTACCGATACGGATCTGGAACCAGGTCTGGTTCAGGCGGTCTTTCAGCTTATTCAGAATCGGATAGCGAAGATTAGCGCTTAAGGTGCCAAAGGGCGCGCTTCCGCTGCTGGGGGCGTTATACACCGGCGTGTCTTTCCAGGTAATGAGGTTTTGATTACTGAGCGGCTTGTTCAAGTCACCCAGGCTATCCTCAACGCGTTGTTTGCCCTGAACTTTTTCAAGGTGGTCTTTATCAATAAACCCCGTACCGAATCCGAAACGAAATTCATAGTAATCCGCCGCGGCCGGAAAGACAGCGAGGATCTGCCCGGCGCGGACATTCCCCACATTCACAACGGCATTTCCCACCTGCGCCCAGATGGCCGCATCTTCGGTGGTTTGCATATACTGAGCAGGAAGGCCTTGCTGGCTGGTCAGGCTGGCAGACGCACCACCGGAAACCACGAGCAGAAGGATAAAGATAACGCGCTTGAGCATGGAATATAAATCGACACAGAAAATCAGCCGCCATTGTAACAAAAGCGGCATCAATACCAATGTTTAATGCTTATACAGATCGTGAAGCAGAACAAAAGGCGGGTTCTTCTGCTGCTGGTGCCACAAGCTGCTCACGCCCGGCGAGCCCTGCGCCACAATGGCGTGACGAAACTCAGCGCTGCTCAACGTTGCGCGCAGCGGATACATCGCTTCGAGTAAAGGCAGGCTGATACCGGAGATTACTTCACAGTTATCGTGCTTATGGCTCATTAGGGCAGCCGCACGGTATGGCGCCGCGCCGGATCTGTCAGTGAGAAAAATCACGCCATCGCCGGTGTCGGTTTCATGCAGCGCGTCACACATCATCCGGCTGAGCATATTGGTGCTCAGCCCTCGCCAGTAATTTACCGCACGACATTGCGCCAGGGGGCCAAATCGGGCCTCCAGCTTAAGCAGCATTTCCTGTGCCTCTTCATCGTGGCAGGTGATCACCCATCCCAGCATAACGTCTCTCCTTAGCAGGCGAGTAGTTTATCCAGGTGAAGGTTAGTTTACGGTGATAACTGTCAAAGAAAGTGCCCGGCAAACAGAACGTCGCCGGGCAGAAGGTTAGCTACGCAGCCCGCGTCCGCGCTGGATCAGATACCAGCACAGCAGATAGAATGCCACGATAAACACCACCAGCACCACAACGGTGGTGAACAGCGGGACATCGGCAATGCCGAGGAAGCCAAAGCGGAAGCCGCTGATCATGTAGACAATCGGGTTCAGGTGCGACAGCGCCTGCCAGAACGGCGGCAGCAGCGTCAGGGAGTAAAACACCCCGCCCAGATAGGTCAGCGGCGTCAGCACGAAGGTCGGGATCAGGCTGATGTCATCAAACGTTTTAGCAAACACCGCGTTCAGCAGCCCGGCGAGGGAGAACAGGATCGCCGTCAGCAATAATGTGAGCGCCACGAACAGCCACGAATGCACCTGGAACGGGACGAAGAACAACGAAATCGCCGTCACCAGAATCCCCACGCACAGCCCGCGCGCTACGCCGCCGCCCACGTAACCGGCGATGATCACATGCGTTGGCACCGGGGCCACCAGCAGCTCTTCAATGTTGCGCTGGAACTTGGCGCTAAAGAACGACGACGCTACGTTCGCGTAAGCGTTGGTGATCACCGCCATCATGATCAGGCCCGGCACGATAAACTGCATATAGGTAAAACCGTGCATCTCACCAATGCGGGAGCCAATCAGGTTACCGAAAATGATGAAGTAGAGCGTCATGGTGATCACCGGCGGCACCAGGGTTTGCACCCAGATACGCATAAAGCGGTTAATCTCTTTTGCCCAGATGCTTTTCAGCGCGACCCAGTAAAGATGCGTCATGCCTTGTCTCCTTGTTTGTCGTGCACCAGAGAGACAAACAGCTCTTCCAGTCGGTTTGCTTTGTTACGCATGCTTAATACCTGAATGCCCTGCGCACTCAACTGTGAGAACACGCTGTTGATACCCTGCTCGCGCAGCACTTCTACCTCCAGCGTCGAGGTATCAACCAGGCGATAGTTGTAGCCCTCCAGTTTCGGCAGCGCGCTTTTCGCCGCCAGATCGAGGATAAAGGTCTCTGATTTGAGCTTGGAGAGCAGATTCTTCATCGAGGTGTTTTCCACCAGCTCACCGTGCTGAATGATGCCGATATTGCGGCACAGCATTTCCGCCTCTTCCAGATAGTGCGTGGTCAGAATGATGGTGGTGCCTTTATCGTTCAGATCTTTCAGGAAGCCCCACATGGAACGACGCAGTTCAATATCCACGCCAGCAGTCGGCTCATCAAGGATAAGCAGCTTTGGCTCGTGCATCAGCGCGCGGGCAATCATCAGGCGGCGCTTCATCCCCCCGGACAACATCCGCGCGCGTTCGTTACGCTTCTCCCACAGGTCGAGCTGTTTCAGATACTTTTCGCTGCGCTCAAGCGCCTCTTTGCGCTCAACGCCATAGTAACCCGCCTGGTTAACAACAATCTGCTGTACCGTCTCAAACGGGTTGAAGTTGAACTCCTGCGGCACCAGCCCCAGCTGACGCTTGGCGTTGACCACATCTTTTTGCAGATCGTAGCCAAACACGCTGACGCGGCCGGAGGTTTTGTTGACCAGCGAGCTGATGATCCCGATGGTGGTGGATTTCCCCGCCCCGTTCGGCCCCAGAAGCGCGTAGAAATCTCCCGCTTCGACTTTAAGATCTATCCCGCGCAGCGCCTGAACGCCCCCCGGGTAGGTTTTTTTGAGCTGTTCAAGCTCCAGTGCAATCGCCATGAATTCAACTTACCTTAAGTTCTGACACACGTTGTGTGGTTTCATTAAAAGTCGGGTTACCCTATAGTAGCGCAACGCAATCACTTGGTTACAGGTCGCTAACCTCCATGAACGACATAGATACACTCATCAGCAACAATGCACTATGGTCAAAAATGCTGGTGGAGGAAGACCCCGGATTTTTTGGAAAACTCGCGCAAGCGCAGAACCCGCGCTTTCTCTGGATTGGATGTTCTGACAGCCGTGTCCCCGCCGAACGTCTGACGGGTCTTGAACCTGGCGAACTGTTTGTTCACCGCAATGTGGCTAACCTGGTTATTCATACCGATCTCAACTGCCTTTCGGTTGTGCAGTACGCCGTTGACGTTCTTGAGGTTGAGCACATCATTATTTGTGGCCACTACGGCTGCGGCGGCGTGCAGGCGGCGGTCGAAAACACAGAGCTGGGGTTAATCGATAACTGGCTGCTGCACATTCGTGATATCTGGTTCAAACATAGCTCACTGCTGGGCGAAATGCCGCAGGAGCGCCGTCTCGACACCCTGTGTGAGCTGAACGTAATGGAGCAGGTCTATAACCTGGGCCACTCGACGATTATGCAGTCTGCCTGGAAACGCGGGCAGAAGGTCTCCATCCACGGCTGGGCGTACGGTATTCACGACGGTCTGCTGCGCAATCTGGAAGTGACCGCCACCAACCGCGAAACGCTGGAACAGCGTTACCGCTCGGGAATTGCCAACCTCAAGCTTAAGCATGTGAACCATAAATAACAAAGCCGGGGGTTTTCACCCTCTCCCTGTGGGAGAGGGCTGGGGTGAGGGCATCAGCCCGCAATTATTCGTCCAGAATCACTACTTTCCCAACATACGGCAGATGGCGATAACGCTGCGCGTAATCAATGCCGTAACCCACCACGAATTCGTCCGGGATGGAGAAACCAACGAACTCCACCGGCACCTGCACTTCACGGCGCTCAGGCTTATCCAGCAGGGTACAAATCGCCAGTGATTTTGGTTCACGCAGGCTCAGGATCTCACGCACTTTAGAGAGCGTGTTGCCGGAGTCGATGATGTCCTCAACAATCAACACATCTTTGCCACGAATATCTTCATCCAGATCTTTCAGGATTTTCACATCACGGGTTGTGGACATGCCGCTGCCGTAACTGGAGGCGGTCATAAAATCGACCTCGTGCGGCACCTGCACTTCACGGCACAGGTCTGCCATGAACATGAAAGAACCACGCAACAGACCGACCAGCACCATTTCGCTGCCGCTGTCCTTGTAATGTTCGGTGATTTGACGACCCAGTTCGGCGATACGCGCTTTGATCTCGGCTTCCGGGATCATCACTTCAACAGTATGTTTCATATTACTAACCAAATGATTTTAGTGAAAATCTCTCAATGCGGATGACTCTCGCTCCGGCATCGATACGCAAGCCAGCCATTATACCAGTAAATGGATTGCCCTGGCGTATGAGTTATAAAAAGCAATATTTGTGATTCCGATCACAGTTGTTAATACCTATAATTAATTGCTAGCAAATAATTAACAAAACTGACGAGTACTTTTCTATGGCTGAAACAAAAACTAAACAGCCGCGTCTACTGGTGACATTAACAGCCGCGTTTGCCGCATTCTGCGCGCTGTATTTGTTAATCGGTGGCGTATGGCTGGTCGCGATTGGCGGCTCCTGGTACTACCCGATTGCGGGTCTGGTTATGGTTGGCGTAACCGTCCTGCTTTTACGCAGAAAACAATCTGCTCTGTGGCTGTACGCAGCGTTACTGCTCGCAACCATGATCTGGGGCGTCTGGGAGGTCGGGTTCGACTTCTGGGCGTTGACGCCGCGCAGCGACATTCTGGTCTTCTTCGGTATCTGGCTGATCCTGCCGTTTGTCTGGCGTCGTCTGATCGTCCCTTCCAGTGGTGCTGTAGCCGGTCTGATCGTTGCCCTGCTGATTAGTGGCGGCATCCTGACCTGGGCCGGATTCAACGACCCGCAGGAGATCCACGGTACGCTGAACACTGAATCCACGCCGGCTGCGGCTATCTCGCAGGTGGCTGACGGCGACTGGCCAGCCTATGGTCGTAATCAGGAAGGTCAACGTTACTCCCCGCTGAAGCAGATCAACGCGGACAACGTGAAAAACCTGAAGGAAGCCTGGGTATTCCGTACCGGCGACCTGAAAATGCCAAACGATCCGGGTGAGCTGACCAACGAAGTGACCCCGATTAAAGTGGGCAACATGCTCTACCTGTGTACGGCGCACCAGCGTCTGTTCGCGCTCGACGCGGCCACCGGTAAAGAGAAATGGCACTTTGATCCACAGCTGAACTCCAACCCGTCGTTCCAGCACATCACCTGCCGCGGCGTCTCTTACCACGAAGCGCGCGCTGATAATGCCAGCCCGGAAGTCATTGCCGACTGTCCTCGCCGCATTATGCTGCCGGTGAACGATGGCCGCCTGTTTGCCATCAACGCTGAGACCGGTAAGCTGTGCGAAACCTTCGCTAACAAAGGCATTCTGAATCTTCAGACCAACATGCCGGACACTACGCCGGGTCTGTATGAGCCGACCTCCCCGCCAATCATTACCGATAAAACCATCGTGATTGCCGGTTCGGTAACGGATAACTTCTCTACCCGCGAAACCTCCGGCGTTATCCGTGGTTTCGACGTAAACACCGGTAAACTGCTGTGGGCCTTCGACCCGGGCGCGAAAGATCCCAACGCGATCCCATCGGATGAACACACCTTTACCTTTAACTCACCGAACTCCTGGGCACCGGCAGCGTATGACGCGAAGCTGGACCTGGTTTACCTGCCGATGGGCGTGACCACGCCGGATATCTGGGGTGGTAACCGTACGCCGGAGCAGGAACGTTACGCCAGCTCCATCGTGGCGCTGAACGCAACGACCGGTAAACTGGCATGGAGCTACCAGACCGTTCACCACGATCTGTGGGATATGGATATGCCGTCCCAGCCGACGCTGGCGGACATTACCGTTAACGGTAAAACCGTTCCGGTGATTTACGCCCCGGCCAAAACCGGCAACATCTTCGTGCTGGATCGCAGCAACGGTAAGCTGGTTGTTCCTGCGCCGGAAAAACCGGTTCCGCAGGGTGCGGCCAAAGGCGACTACGTCACCAAAACGCAGCCGTTCTCTGATCTGAGTTTCCGTCCGGAGAAAGACCTCAGCGGTGCAGACATGTGGGGTGCCACGATGTTTGACCAGCTGGTATGCCGCGTGATGTTCCACCAGCTGCGCTATGAAGGCATCTTCACGCCGCCGTCAGAGCAGGGCACGCTGGTCTTCCCGGGTAACCTGGGAATGTTCGAGTGGGGTGGGATCTCCGTTGACCCTAACCGTCAGGTCGCCATCGCTAACCCAATGGCGCTGCCGTTCGTTTCCCGTCTGATCCCTCGTGGTCCGGGTAACCCAATGGAGCAGCCGACAGATGCGAAAGGCAGCGGTACCGAAGCCGGTATCCAGCCGCAGTATGGCGTTCCTTATGGTGTGACCCTGAATCCGTTCCTTTCTCCGTTCGGTCTGCCGTGTAAACAGCCTGCCTGGGGTTACATCTCCGGTCTGGATCTGAAGACCAACAAGATCGTCTGGAAGAAACGTATTGGTACGCCACAGGACAGCATGCCGTTCCCGATGCCTGTTCCAGTGCCGTTCAATATGGGTATGCCAATGCTGGGTGGCCCAATCTCCACCGCCGGTAACGTGCTGTTCATCGCGGCAACCGCAGATAACTACCTGCGCGCCTACAACATGACCAACGGTGAAAAACTGTGGCAAGGCCGTCTGCCAGCCGGTGGACAGGCAACGCCGATGACCTATGAAGTGAATGGCAAACAGTACGTTGTCATCTCCGCAGGTGGTCACGGTTCGTTTGGCACGAAGATGGGCGACTATATTGTCGCGTATGCACTGCCTGACGACGCTAAGTAATGAAAAAGCCCGGTGGCGCTAACGCATACCGGGCTTTCGGGTGTCCTATGTAGGCCGGGTAAGGCGAAGCCGCCACCCGGCTTTTTTTATACGGTAAAGCCCAGCATCATCCCCGTATCTTCATGCTCCAGCAGATGGCAGTGGGCCATATAGGCAAACTCTTTCGGCGCTTCGTGGTCGAACTTCACCAGCACCTCGCTGACACCGCCTTCCACCCTCACCGTATCTTTCCAGCCCCGGCGATGCGCGTCCGGCGCTTTACCGTTCTCAGAGAGAATACGGAACTGCGTGCCGTGGATATGGAACGGGTGCAGCATCATGTCGCCTTCGCCTGAAATTACCCAGCGTTCAAACTGCCCTTTCGTGGCGGCGAACATGGGCGTGTTCATATCGAACGCTTTGCCGTTGATGCGGTTGGCGTTGTGGAAATCGAAACCATGGCCGCCGTGACCCATGCCGCCAATTTTACCGTGGTCCATATTCATATGGCCCATCATCTGGCCGTGGTGCATTCCCGCCATGGCCTGATTGCCGTACTTCTTCATCAGCGCCTGCATGCCCATCATGTCGAGCATCGGGTCCATGGAGAGCTGAAGTTTACGCTGCGTAAGCCCGTCCAGCGACGGGAGTGCGGGTAGCGTGGTGAGGGCGTCCGGCAGCGTACCGGAAGCGGCGATCTGTAGCGGCTGAATGCGCAGGACCGGATGGGGTTTATCAAACGGCGCAACGGCCATCCCCATCTGGCTGACCGGCAGGGTCACCAGGTCAAACGCTTTGCCATCGCTGATATCCACCAGCACCTCGAAGCGCTCGCCCATCAGCATCGGCAGCTCGCTCACCTTCACCGGTTCCGGCAGCAGGCCGCCTTCGCTTGCCACCACATACAGCGGGCGTTTATCGCTGGTGGCGAAGTTCAGCGAGCGGGCGTTACAGCCATTTAGCAGGCGTAAACGCAGCCAGCCTTTTGGCGCGGCATGCTGCGGGTAGATTGCGCCGTTGGTCAGCAGCGTATCGCCAAACCAGCCTACCGCCGCGCTCATTACGTCCAGCTGATAGTCAATTTGCCCGTCAGCGCTGAATTTTTTGTCCTGCACAATCACCGGGACATCGTCGATACCCCACTGTTTTGGCAGGCGCAGCAGGCGGCTTTCATCGTCTTCAATCAGCACCAGACCGGCCAGCCCCATCGCCACCTGATGGCCCGTTTTGCCATGCTGATGCGGGTGGAACCAGCAGGTCGCCGCACGCTGGTCAGGAGTAAAGGTGACGCTGCGTTTACCACCAGGCCTGATGACGCCCTGAGGCCCCCCATCCACTTCGCCCGGGACTTCCAGCCCATGCCAGTGCAGCGTGGTCTCTTGCGCTAGTGTGTTATGAATGTCTACCGTCACCGCCTTCCCTTTGCGTAACTGCAACGCAGGGCCGAGCAAATTGCCGTTATAACCCCACGTCGTGGCGGCGTGCTGACCGAACGTGGTTTTACCGGCCTGCACCACAAGCTGAATGCGGCTGCGGGCATCTGCGGCGAGTAATTCAGGTATGGGTAAAGCAGGTCTGTCGGCGGCAAAAACGGCGCGGCTCCAGAGCGGTAACGCGCTGGCAACCCCCAGCGCGGCAGAAAATTTTAAAAAATCACGACGTTGCATGTGCATTTCCTTATTTCCAGCAGGCGATCTTTTGAGCATAAACCCTCCCCTTACCGGAAGGTCAAGCACGGCGGCAATAATAAAGATCGTCGGCCTGGCATCAAGTATGCTAACGTTAATTTTCCGTGATGCAGTGGTAAAGGCAATGAAGACGTTTTTCAGAACAATTTTGTTCGCCAGCCTGATGGCGATGTGTGCGAACAGTTACGCGCTAAGTGAAAACGAAGCGGAAGATATGGCCGATCTGACGGCAGTTTTTGTTTTTCTGAAAAACGATTGTGGTTACCAGAATTTACCCAATGGGCAAATTCGTCGCGCACTGGTCTTTTTTGCCCAGCAGAACCAATGGGACCTCAGCAACTACGACAGCTTCGACATGAAGGCGCTCGGTGAAGACAGCTACCGTGATTTAAGCGGTATTGGCATTCCCACTGCTAAAAAATGCAAAGCGCTGGCTCGCGATTCACTCAGCCTGCTCGCCTACGTGAAGTAACCTTCCCGACGCCCCTTGTTGACCCGCTAACCGCTTCACGGCGGTGTTGTGTTGCGCCCATCTGCCGGATGTAATGGATGTTAACGAAGGAGGTGCTCCCCATGACCGAAAAAACGGTATGGCAAGAAACGCTGCATGACCAGTTTGGTCAGTATTTTGCCGTGGATAACGTGCTCTATCATGAGAAAACCGATCATCAGGATCTGATAATCTTCGAAAACGCCGCCTTTGGCCGCGTGATGGCGCTGGACGGCGTGGTGCAAACCACCGAGCGCGACGAGTTTATCTATCACGAAATGATGACCCACGTCCCGCTGCTGGCCCACGGCCACGCGAAGGACGTGCTGATTATCGGCGGCGGCGACGGCGCGATGCTGCGTGAAGTCTCTCGCCATCAGAATGTCGAAACCATCACCATGGTGGAAATCGACGCCGGTGTGGTGTCGTTCTGCCGCCAGTATCTGCCCAACCATAATGCTGGCAGCTATGACGATCCGCGGTTTAATCTGGTTATCGACGATGGCGTCAATTTTGTTAACCAGACCACGCAAACGTTTGATGTCATTATCTCTGACTGTACCGACCCTATCGGCCCCGGCGCGTCGCTGTTTACCTCGTCGTTTTACGAAGGCTGCAAGCGCTGCCTGAAGCCTGGCGGGATTTTTGTGGCGCAAAACGGCGTTTGCTTCCTGCAACAGGATGAAGCGCTTGATAGCCACCGTAAGCTGAGCACCTATTTTGCTGACGTCAGCTTCTACCAGGCGGCGATCCCCACTTACTACGGCGGGATCATGACCTTTGCCTGGGCGACGGATAACGACGTCCTGCGCCATCTCTCCACCGAAATTATCCAGGCCCGCTTCCACCAGGCCGGACTCAAATGCCGATACTACAACCCGGCGATCCACACCGCAGCCTTTGCGTTGCCTCAATATCTGCAAGACGCGCTGTCCTCAAAGGAGGTGAACTAATTGAAAAAGCTTAAACTGCATGGCTTTAACAATCTGACCAAAAGCCTGAGTTTTTGTATTTACGATATCTGCTACGCCAAAACAGCAGAAGAGCGCGATGGTTATATCGCCTATATCGATGAACTCTACAACGCCAACCGTCTGACCGAGATCCTGACAGAGACCTGCTCGATTATCGGCGCCAACATCCTGAATATCGCGCGCCAGGATTACGAGCCGCAGGGAGCAAGCGTCACCATTCTGGTCAGTGAAGAGCCGGTTGACCCGCAGCTTATCGACAAAACCGAGCACCCCGGCCCACTGCCAGAAGTGGTTGTCGCCCACCTGGATAAAAGCCATATCTGCGTGCACACCTACCCGGAAAGCCACCCGGAAGGCGGACTGTGTACCTTCCGCGCGGATATCGAGGTGTCGACCTGCGGCGTGATTTCACCGCTGAATGCGTTGAATTATTTAATCCACCAGCTGGAATCCGATATCGTCACTATTGATTATCGCGTACGCGGTTTTACCCGTGATATCAACGGCATGAAGCACTTCATCGATCATGAGATCAACTCCATTCAGAACTTCATGTCCGACGACATGAAGTCGTTATACGACATGATGGATGTGAACGTCTATCAGGAAAATATCTTCCACACCAAAATGTTACTTAAGGAATTCGACCTTAAGCACTACATGTTCCACACGAAGCCGGAAGATTTAAGCGAAGAAGAGCGTAAGGTCATTACCGACCTGCTCTGGAAAGAGATGCGCGAAATTTACTACGGCCGTAACATTCCGACCGTGTAATCGTGGCCCGAAGCAGGGACGCTTCGGGGAGTTACTTCTGTTTCATAAAGTCGCGGTAGGCGTTCACCACTTTCAGGAAATCTTCCACACCGCACAGCGACAGGCTCTCTTCGTCGTAGTAGCTCATCCCCTCTTCCATCTCATCACCCGAGAACTCAAGCTGGTTGGCACGCACCATCACCTCTTCGCCATCCATCCACAGGGTGTATTCGTGCCCGGCGCGTTGCCAGGAGCGTTCACTGCCTTTCACCGTTTCCGCTGCCTGTTCGACTTCATCCAGCAGCGCGAGGTTCTCTTTCACCTCTTCGTTAAACCAGTGTCCAACGGCTTCGTGCCCCATCGACATTCGCACTTTCACCACGCCGGTGATGTCGCGCAAAAATTCGTAATCCATAGCGTTTTCCTCTGCAAAGCCATTAGGGTAATTATCGCAGCAGAGAGGAAGAAAAAAAGCGGGAGAGGTGGGAGGAATGAAAATAAAAAAAAATACCCCTCACCCTGGCCCTCTCCCAAAGGGAGAGGGAATAAAATCCCCCTCGCCCCTTTGGGGTGAGGGGTGAGGGGTTGGTTTTTATACTGCCGTCTGGAAGATCACCCCGTCAGCCTTCTCGGTATACTGAGAGAGCTGGTCGAAGTTCAGATAGCGATAGGTGTCCACCGCCGTCTTATCTACCTGAGCCACAAAGGTCTGGTACTCTTCCGGCGTTGGCAGTTTGCCAATCAGCGCCGCAACCGCTGCCAGCTCCGCAGAAGCCAGGTAAACGTTCGCCCCGGTACCCAAACGGTTCGGGAAGTTACGGGTGGAGGTGGAGACCACCGTCGCACCGTCGGCCACGCGCGCCTGGTTGCCCATGCACAGGGAGCAGCCCGGAATTTCAATACGCGCCCCGCTCTTACCGAACACGCTGTAGTAGCCCTCTTCGGTCAGCTGCGCCGCATCCATACGGGTTGGCGGCGCCACCCACAGACGGGTCGGCAGCTGGCCTTTGTGAGTATCCAGCAGCTTACCGGCAGCACGGAAGTGGCCGATGTTGGTCATACAAGAGCCGATGAACACTTCGTCGATCTTATCGCCCTGTACGTCAGAGAGCAGACGCGCATCGTCCGGATCGTTTGGCGCACACAGGATTGGCTCTTTGATATCCGCCAGATCGATGTCGATCACCGCCGCGTACTCTGCGTCAGCGTCAGCTTCCAGCAGCTGCGGATCCGCCAGCCATTTTTCCATGCCCTGAATACGACGCTCCAGCGTACGGCGGTCGCCGTAGCCTTCCGCAATCATCCACTTCAGCAGCACGATGTTGGAGGTCAGATACTCAATAATCGGCTCTTTGTTCAGCTTGATGGTACAGCCCGCCGCAGAACGCTCGGCAGAGGCATCGGTCAGCTCGAACGCCTGCTCAACTTTCAGATCCGGCAGACCTTCAATTTCCAGAATGCGGCCAGAGAAGATGTTTTTCTTGCCCTTCTTCTCAACGGTCAGCAGACCCTGTTTGATGGCATACAGCGGGATTGCGTGCACCAGATCGCGCAGAGTGATGCCCGGCTGCATTTTGCCTTTGAAGCGCACCAGCACGGATTCAGGCATGTCGAGAGGCATCACGCCGGTCGCTGCGGCAAACGCCACCAGACCGGAGCCCGCAGGGAAGGAGATACCAATCGGGAAACGGGTATGGGAGTCACCGCCGGTACCCACGGTATCCGGCAGCAGCATGCGGTTCAGCCAGGAGTGGATAACGCCGTCGCCCGGACGCAGGGAGACACCGCCACGGTTCATAATGAAGTCAGGCAGCGTGTGGTGCGTAGTGACGTCAACCGGCTTCGGATATGCCGCAGTGTGGCAGAAGGACTGCATCACCAGATCGGAAGAGAAGCCCAGGCACGCCAGGTCTTTCAGTTCATCACGGGTCATTGGACCGGTGGTGTCCTGAGAGCCCACGGAGGTCATTTTTGGCTCGCAGTACGCGCCAGGACGGATACCAGCGACGCCGCAGGCGCGACCGACCATTTTCTGTGCCAGTGAGAAGCCGCGATTGCTTTCCGCCACGTCTTTCGCCTGACGGAACACGTCACTGTGCGGCAGACCCAGCGCTTCACGCGCTTTGGTGGTCAGGCCACGGCCAATGATCAGCGGAATACGGCCACCGGCACGCACTTCGTCGATCAGCACGTCGGTTTTCAGCTCGAAGCTTGCCAACAGTTCGTTGGTTTCGTGGTTGCGCACTTCGCCTTTATACGGGTAAACGTCAATCACGTCGCCCATGTTCAGGTTGCTCACGTCCACTTCAATTGGCAGAGCGCCCGCATCTTCCATGGTGTTGAAGAAGATCGGTGCAATTTTGCCGCCGAGGCACAGGCCGCCGCCGCGCTTGTTCGGCACGTGCGGAATATCGTCGCCCATGAACCACAGCACGGAGTTGGTCGCAGATTTACGGGAAGAACCGGTACCCACAACGTCACCGACGTAGGCCAGCGGGAAACCTTTTTGTTGCAGCGCTTCGATCTGTTTGATCGGGCCCACTACGCCCGGCTGATCCGGCTCGATGCCTTCACGGGCGTTTTTCAGCATCGCCAGAGCGTGCAGGGGAATATCAGGACGAGACCACGCGTCCGGAGCCGGAGAGAGGTCATCGGTGTTGGTTTCACCGGTAACCTTAAAGACGGTCACGGTAATTTTTTCAGCAAGCGCAGGACGGTTCAGGAACCATTCGGCATCGGCCCAGGACTGCATCACCTGCTTCGCGTAAACGTTGCCTGCTTTGGCTTTTTCTTCTACATCGTAGAAGTTATCGAACATCAGCAGCGTTGAAGAGAGCGCTTTGGCAGCAATCGGTGCCAGCTTTTCGTTGTCCAGCGCGTCAATCAGCGGATGAATGTTATAGCCGCCCTGCATGGTGCCGAGCAGTTCAATGGCTTTTTCAGGAGTAACCAGTGGGGAGGTGGCTTCGCCTTTGGCGATAGCAGCAAGGAATCCGGCTTTTACGTAGGCAGCTTCATCTACGCCAGGCGGTACGCGGTTGATCAGCAGATCTAACAGGAATTCTTCTTCGCCCTCAGGCGGGTTCTTCAGCAGCTCGACGAGCGCGGCCATTTGGGTTGCATCTAAAGGTTTGGGTACAATTCCCTCGGCGGCACGTTCTGCTACGTGCTTACGGTATTCTTCTAGCACGACGGTTCTCCTCGCTCTCATTGTCATATGCGGCGGGCGTTCTCTTCACGCTCCTGTGAGACAGCAGTTTGTAGGGTAAATGCCCGATACCGCGTCGGGCAGCATAGCAGGATTTCTGCACAGTGTTAATCTGTTTACAAAAAAGCAACATTAAATTATTTGCTGAATCGTTAAGCATGGTGTAGCGGGGAGACGAGGCGAATCTTGTCCTCTTTCCCGTCGCCTTTTCAGCTATCCGATATAATTGTGTAATAAATACTCACACTCTTTATCCGGACGCTCAGGTTGGTTTCCCAACAATAGTCAAAACTGTAAAACACGAGTGAATGATACTCGCGGCAACAGCAACGCCTCACGGCACTGCACTCGTCTCGTTGGAGTCAATCTATGAAGTTGCCTTTTAAGCCACATCTTCTTGTTCTGCTTTGCAGTGCGGGGTTGTTTGCCGCCTCGGGTGTCATGTACGTTAAAAGCCGTGCAACGGAGCCTGCTACGCCTGCTCCGGTTACACAACAACCTGGCGCACCGGTAGCCCAGCCTGCGCCCGTCGCTGCCCCGGTCTACACTGCGGCGCAAATCGACCAATGGGTTGCCCCTGTCGCGCTTTACCCGGATGCCCTGCTGTCGCAAATCTTGATGGCGTCGACTTACCCGTCAAATGTTATTCAGGCCGCGCAGTGGTCGAAAGACAATCCTAAAATGCAGGGTGATGCCGCCCTTCAGGCGGTAGCCACCCAGCCGTGGGATCCCAGCGTAAAATCCCTGGTTGCGTTTCCTCAGCTGATGTCGTTGATGGGCGAAAATCCGCCATGGGTACAAAATCTGGGAGACGCTTTCCTTGCACAGCCGAAAGATGTGATGGATTCCGTACAGCGGCTGCGCCTGCTGGCCCAACAAACGGGTGCGCTGCAATCCACACCGCAGCAGACGGTCACCACCGTCACGAAACCTGCATCGACAAAAACCACGACAACCGCAACGCCTACCAGCCCAACGGTGATCAAGATTGAATCCGCCGATCCGCAGGTGGTGTATGCTCCCACGTATAACCCGAATACGGTTTATGGTAGCTGGCCTAACACCGCTTACCCGCCGGTCTATCTTCCGCCCTCACCCGGCGAGCAATTCACTGACAGTCTGGTTAAAGGATTAGGTTTTAGCCTCGGGGTCGCTACAACCTACGCCATTTTCAGCAATATTGACTGGGATGACGACGACTGGGATCACCATCATCACGATGATGACTGGGACAATCACGGCGGTTATAACCGCAACGGTGATAACAACATCAATATCAACGTGGATAATTTCAACAGAATCAGCGGGCAGCACCTGAACGGTAATAACCACACCTGGCAGCACAATCCTGCCTATCGTGAAGGCGTGCCTTACCCGAATAACCAGCTGGCTAACCGCTTCCACTCTACACAGACAGCCACCGGGCTAAGCGCGACGCAGCAAAAACCAGTCAATCGCGACAGCCAGCGCCAGGCCGCTCTCAGCCAGATGGAAAAATCAACGGGTAAAACCCTCCCACACTCAGTACATACAGCCACGCGGGATGCTCAACGTCTGGCCTCAACGCAACAGTTGAAGCAGATCTCGCAGCGAAATAACTATCGTGGATATGACACCAGGCCGCAGGCCGTAAAACGGACGAGCACGCCGCAGCGTGTACATCATCAGACTGACATGCACAGACAGGAGAAGCGGGTTTCACAGACGGTACTGCAGCCAGCCAGGCTGCATCGGGCCAATGCCCTGAGCGGCAACGACAGCCGCTCCGCGAACTGGCAAGCCCAGCAGCAGCGCGGGGCGCAAAGCCGGCAGCTCGCTACTCGTCAACATCAGCCGCGCCAGCTCACTGGTGAACGCGCTGAACGCCATGAATTCCGTCATCGTTAAGGGAGCCGACATGAAACGTCAATTACTCAGTGGAATGGTGTTGTTCATGGTCTCGGCGGCCGTCATGGCACAGCAATCGTTCAGTTCGCCAGAACAGGCGACCAGTGCGCTGGCAAGCGCCATCAGTGAGCAAAACGAAAGTGCGATGAACAATTTGCTCGGTGAAAACTGGCGCGATTTCCTGCCGCCCGAAGGCGTTGATCCTGATGCGGTCGATCGCTTCCTGCGCGACTGGAACGTTCATCATAAAACCGTCATCAGTGGCAACGTGGCGCACCTGGTGGTGGGCGATAACGGCTGGCAGCTACCGATCCCGGTGGTCAAAACGGCATCTGGCTGGCAGTTTGATATGCAGGAAGCCGCAGAAGAGATCCTGACCCGCGAAATCGGGCGCAACGAACTCGCAGCCATCGAAGCGCTTCACGCCTATGTTGATGCCCAGCAGAGCTATTTTGCGATGAACCAAAAGTACGCGCAGAAGATAGTCAGTTCTGAAGGTAAAAAGGATGGACTGTACTGGCCCGTCGCTCCCGGTGAAACGCCCAGCCCACTGGGTCCGGCGTTCAGTCCTCCACAGTCGGGGGCGGGTTACCATGGTTACCGATTCCGCGTCCTGCCGGATGAGAAAGGATTTGCAATGATCGCCTGGCCGGTCAGTTACGGCCAGTCAGGAGTGATGAGTTTTATGATCAATCAGGATGACAAGGTGTACCAGAGCAATCTCGGCGGTGAGTCAGCCAGGAAAGCCCAGGCATTGACCATGTACAGACCCGATATATCCTGGCAACCCGTTGCGCCTTGATAGCATGATTGCACTTCGCCTGCAGTGGCGAAAAAGTGAGGAAAACACCTCCAAAGAGGCGTTTACAGAGCTGAAGAGGCTTATTTCGTCTATGCTTTCAGGCAAGTGCAGGTGAATTATTTAACAAAGCTATAGGTAACATTCCCCTGCAAATCTGCTGGCATCTTTGTGATATCTGTTCTGGCCTCTTCGCCCCATTCAAAGAGACGATCATCGTTGCGCAGGGCGCAAAAACGATAGCCGCAGGCATAGATAGCACGAATATCATAAAGCTCGTTTGCAACGGGCGTGGTGTCACCACCCTCCCCAGGATGTCCCCAAGCCACTACGGAACCATCACGGCGAAGCGCGGCAAAAGCCCCCCACCCAGCGGACAGAGAAACCACATCGGACAAATCCTCAGGCATCTTTTTTGCAAAATCTGCAGCAGATCCCCAGCAGTACACTTTGCCTTCAGAAGTTAAAAAAGCATAACTGCCATTAGCTGCCCCCTGGGCATCTATAATATTCGTCAGACTGGCAATCTCCTCCGGAAGCTCGACCAGAGAATAATCCTGTCCCCAAAACACGACGCTGCCGTTCTGTCTCAAGGCAATAAAAGTCGAACTGGTACAATGTACGGAAACAATATCCGTCAGACTGGCGATGTTATCCGGAATGACAGCACCATACTGGGTACTTCCCCATGAAAAAATACTGCCTGAAGCTCTGAGTGCGACAAATGCACCAAAGTTGCTATAAAGGGTGATCACATCATTCACTTCTTTCAGATGAACCGGCAGCTCACCACCATAGGCTGCATCCCCCCAAGTAATAACATGGCCATTTTGGGTAATTCCCGCAAAGGCATATTCTGTAGTCTGGATGGCAATGAAGTCTTTACGCTCGGCAATGTCTGCTGGAAAATCATTATGTGAAGTACCATCTGCCCACTGCACCACTTGGTTATTAGCCCGCAATGCCAGATAGGTATAATTACCCTGATCGGTAAAATATTGGGCCACTTTAATATCTACAATATCATTCAACGCCGCCACGTTTCCCGGTAAAGGGTTATCATCATCGACGGACCAGGTAAATACCTGACCATTGGCATTAACCGCTGCAGACGTATCCCAGCCACCGAAAACGGCTCTGACGTTATGATTTCGATCGCTTGTTGGTGATGTACCACCATTTTTGGGCATTCCCCACGCTTCAACAGTACCGTCATTTTTAATGGCCGCTAATGCGGACCCAGAACCACCAAAATTACTGATATTAATGACGTCCCCCAGTCGATAAACATCGGAATTTGCCAGCAAGCGTATATCCGGACGAGTGTCAGTAAAAACGGGGCCGGTAAAGCGAGATGAGGTCTCATCTTCATACCACCAGTCAACGCTCACCGGTTGCAGCGTTTCTTTATCCAGGGCAACGAGTTTATGCGTCGCACTTGCCCAGCTACTTCCTGATTGCGTTCTGGCCCCCATTACTTTTAAATCACGAATATCAGATGTTAATTCATTACTATTCATAATAATACCCTTTCTGGAGTAAAGTATTTACCCGAACAGTAATACACTCTTTATAATTTAAGTCAAATTAACTAAACCACCATCAGAAAAAAATAAAAATACTGGAAATATATAATCGCTTTTAAAAAAGAATTGGAATAATTTAAACTATAAATACACTTGCTGAATGGCATATAAATAATTGATTGATTGTCTTATTAACATTAATAGTTAGCAATTTGGAATTACTGCCAAAAAAAACGCCTCCTTCGGAGGCGTTTCGCAATCAAGAAGAAACTTATTTCTTCTTCGCTTTCGCGTTTGGCAGGTCGGTAATGCTACCTTCAAACACTTCTGCCGCCAGGCCCACGGACTCATGCAGAGTTGGGTGTGCGTGGATGGTCAGCGCGATGTCTTCTGCGTCGCAGCCCATTTCGATAGCCAGACCGATTTCACCCAGCAGCTCGCCGCCGTTGGTACCGACAATCGCACCACCGATGACGCGGTGAGTCTCTTTGTCGAAGATCAGTTTGGTCATACCGTCTGCGCAGTCGGACGCGATAGCACGGCCAGAAGCAGCCCACGGGAAGGTGGCAGTTTCGTAGCTGATGCCTTTCTCTTTCGCTTCTTTCTCAGTCAGACCAACCCATGCAACTTCTGGCTCGGTATACGCGATAGATGGGATCACTTTCGGATCGAAGTAATGCTTCATGCCGGCGATAACTTCAGCGGCAACATGACCTTCGTGAACACCTTTGTGCGCCAGCATTGGCTGACCGACGATATCGCCGATAGCAAAGATGTGCGGCACGTTGGTACGCAGCTGTTTGTCAACGCGGATGAAGCCACGGTCGTCCACTTCCACGCCAGCTTTGCCCGCGTCGAGATTTTTACCGTTCGGCACACGGCCGATAGCCACCAGCACGGCGTCGTAACGCTGTGGTTCGGATGGGGCTTTTTTGCCTTCCATGGAAACGTAAATACCGTCTTCTTTCGCTTCAACGGCAGTCACTTTGGTTTCCAGCATCAGGTTGAATTTCTTGCTGATGCGTTTGGTGAAGACTTTAACGATATCTTTGTCGGCTGCCGGGATAACCTGGTCGAACATTTCAACCACGTCGATCTCTGAACCCAGCGCATGGTACACAGTACCCATTTCCAGACCGATGATACCGCCGCCCATAACCAGCAGACGCTTAGGAACGGTTTTCAGCTCCAGCGCATCGGTGGAATCCCACACGCGTGGATCTTCATGTGGAATGAATGGCAGTTCGATTGGGCGAGAGCCTGCCGCGATGATCGCGTTGTCGAAGTTGATCACGGTTTTGCCGTTTTCGCCTTCCACTTCCAGGGTGTTCGCACCGGTGAATTTACCCAGACCGTTTACCACTTTCACTTTACGGCCTTTGGCCATACCCGCCAGACCGCCGGTCAGCTGAGTGATAACTTTCTCTTTCCAGGTACGAATTTTGTCGATATCGGTTTTCGGCTCGCCGAAGACGATACCGTGTTCAGCCAGCGCTTTGGCTTCTTCGATAACTTTCGCTACGTGCAGCAGCGCTTTAGAAGGGATACAGCCGACGTTCAGACAAACACCGCCGAGGGTGCTGTAACGTTCTACGATGACGGTTTCCAGACCTAAATCCGCGGCGCGAAATGCTGCGGAGTAACCTGCCGGGCCTGCCCCAAGTACTACGACCTGAGTTTTGATTTCTGTGCTCATCATGACCTCTTAATGTATACCCGTCGTCCACCGGGTCGTTCTATCCGCCCGTATTTTACAAAATTGTTAACAATTTTGAAACAACAAACGGCTCACGAATTATCGCTTTCACCAATAACCTCAAAAACCCCATGAGATTATCAGAAAAAAGCCGGCCGACTGGCCGGCTTTTCGATTACATCACCAGGCGGCGAATGTCGCTCAGGGTGTTGTTGATGATGGTGATGAAACGCGCACCATCAGCCCCGTCGATTACGCGGTGGTCGAAGGACAGAGAGATTGGCATCATCAGACGCGGCACGAACTCTTTGCCATTCCACACCGGCTCCATCGCGGACTTGGACACACCGAGGATAGCCACTTCCGGCGCGTTTACAATCGGCGCGAAGTGGGTGGTACCCAGGCCGCCGATGCTGGAGATAGTGAAGCAGCCGCCCTGCATTTCGCCGGCAGTCAGCTTACCATCACGCGCTTTTTTGGAGATGGTGGTCAGTTCACGGGACAGCTCGGTAATGCTCTTCTTGTTCACGTCTTTGAAGACCGGAACCACCAGACCATTTGGCGTATCAACCGCAACACCGATGTTGATGTATTTCTTCAGCGTCAGCTTCTGGCCGTCTTCGGACAGGGAGCTGTTGAAGCGTGGCATCTGCTCAAGGGCAGCGGCAACGGCCTTCATGATAAAGACCACTGGGGTGAACTTCACGTCCAGCTTACGCTTCTCAGCTTCGGCGTTCTGCTGTTTACGGAACGCTTCCAGATCGGTGATATCGGTCTTATCGAAGTGCGTAACGTGCGGGATCATCACCCAGTTACGGCTCAGGTTAGCACCAGAGATTTTCTGGATACGGCCCAGCTCCACTTCTTCGATTTCACCGAACTTGCTGAAGTCCACTTTCGGCCATGGCAGCATGCCCGGGATACCGCCGCCAGCGGCTGCCGCAGGTGCAGCTTCGGCGCGTTTCACCGCGTCTTTCACGTAAGCCTGAACGTCTTCGCGCAGGATACGACCTTTACGGCCGGTGCCCTTCACTTTCGCCAGGTTCACACCGAATTCGCGCGCCAGGCGACGAATCAGCGGAGTCGCGTGGACGTAAGCGTCGTTTTCAGCAAACTCAGATTTTTCTGCTTTAGCAGCAGGGGCAGCAGCAGGTTTAGCAGCCTGAGCCGGTGCAGCAGCAGGTGCCGGAGCAGCCGCGGCAGCCGGAGCGGCGGCAGGCGCTGCGCCTTCCACTTCGAAGACCATGATCAGAGAGCCGGTAGACACTTTGTCGCCGGTGCTGATTTTGATCTCTTTAACGGTACCGGCGAACGGCGCAGGCACTTCCATAGAAGCTTTGTCGCCTTCAACGGTGATCAGTGACTGTTCAGCGGCAACTTTGTCGCCCACTTTCACCATCACTTCGGTCACTTCAACTTCGTCACCGCCGATATCCGGTACGTTAACGTCTTTCGCGCCGCCAGCAGCCGCTGGTGCAGCGGCCGGAGCCGGAGCAGCAGCCTGAGCAGGCGCAGCGGCAGGTGCTGCACCCGCCACTTCGAAGACCATGATCAGCGAGCCGGTAGACACTTTGTCGCCGGTGTTGATCTTGATCTCTTTAACGGTACCGGCGAACGGTGCTGGCACTTCCATAGAGGCTTTGTCGCCTTCTACGGTGATCAGTGACTGCTCAGCCGCAACGGTGTCGCCCACTTTCACCAGGATTTCGGTAACTTCAACTTCGTCACCGCCGATGTCAGGCACATTTACTTCTTTCGCTGCCGCGGCCGCTGCTGGAGCAGCAGCAGGAGCGGCTTCTTTCTTCTCTTCCTGCGCAGGTGCAGCAGCTGCTGCACCGTCGGCGGAATCGAAAATCATGATCAGTTTGCCAGTCTCGGTTTTATCGCCAACAGAGACTTTGATCTCTTTAACGATGCCAGCCTGAGGAGACGGGACTTCCATAGAGGCTTTGTCGCCTTCTACGGTGATCAGCGACTGTTCAGCTTCAACTTTGTCGCCTACTTTGACCAGGATCTCGGTGATTTCAACTTCATCAGCCCCGATGTCCGGTACATTGATTTCGATAGCCATTATTCTTTTACCTCTTACGCCAGACGCGGGTTAACTTTATCTGCATCGATGTTGAATTTGGTGATTGCGTCCGCAACCACTTTCTTATCGATTTCGCCACGTTTAGCCAGTTCGCCCAGTGCTGCTACAACCACGTAGGAAGCATCAACTTCGAAGTGGTGACGCAGGTTTTCGCGGCTGTCAGAACGACCGAAGCCGTCAGTACCCAGTACGCGATAATCATCAGCTGGAACGTAAGTACGAACCTGCTCAGCGAACAGTTTCATATAGTCAGTAGACGCCACCGCTGGCGCGTCGTTCATCACCTGAGCGATGTACGGAACGCGTGGGGTTTCCATTGGGTGCAGCATGTTCCAGCGCTCACAATCCTGGCCATCACGCGCCAGTTCAGTGAAGGAGGTCACAGAGTACACATCGGAACCCACACCGTAGTCTTTCGCCAGGATCTGCGCTGCTTCACGAACGTGACGCAGGATAGAACCGGAGCCCAGCAGCTGAACTTTACCTTTGCTACCTTCGATGGTTTCGAGTTTGTAGATACCTTTACGGATACCTTCCTCGGCACCTGCTGGCATTGCCGGCATGTGGTAGTTTTCGTTCAGGGTGGTGATGTAGTAGTAAACGTTCTCTTGCGCTTCACCGTACATGCGCTGCAGACCGTCATGCATGATGACTGCCACTTCGTACGCGTAAGACGGGTCGTAAGAGATACAGTTAGGGATAGTCAAAGACTGAATGTGGCTGTGACCATCTTCGTGCTGTAGACCTTCACCGTTCAGGGTCGTACGACCAGAAGTACCACCGATCAGGAAGCCGCGAGCCTGCTGGTCGCCTGCCTGCCAGCACAGATCACCGATACGCTGGAACCCGAACATGGAGTAGTAGATGTAGAACGGGATCATCGGCAGGTTGTTGGTGCTGTAAGAGGTCGCAGCAGCCAGCCAGGATGCGCCTGCGCCCAGCTCGTTGATACCTTCCTGCAGGATCTGACCTTTCTCGTCTTCTTTGTAGTATGCAACCTGCTCACGGTCCTGCGGGGTGTACTGCTGGCCGTTCGGGCTGTAGATACCGATCTGACGGAACAGACCTTCCATACCGAAAGTACGCGCTTCGTCGGCGATGATTGGAACCAGACGATCTTTGATTGACTTGTTCTTCAGCATCACGTTCAGGGCACGAACGAAAGCGATAGTGGTAGAGATCTCTTTGTTCTGCTCTTCCAGCAGCTGAGAGAAGTCTTCCAGGGCTGGCAGTTCCAGCTTCTCGGTGAAGTTAGGCTGACGAGCAGGCAGGTAGCCTTTCAGTGCCTGACGACGTTCGTGCAGGTATTTATGCTCTTCAGACCCTTCCGGGAAGGTGATGTAAGACAGGTTTTCTACCTGCTCATCGGTCACTGGAACGTTGAAACGGTCGCGGATATAACGCACGCCGTCCATGTTCATTTTCTTAACCTGGTGAGCGATGTTTTTACCTTCTGCGGTATCACCCATGCCGTAACCTTTGATGGTGTGGGCCAGGATCACAGTCGCTTTACCTTTGGTTTCCTGCGCTTTTTTCAGTGCAGCGTAAACTTTCTTCGGATCGTGACCACCGCGGTTCAGCGCCCAGATCTGCTCGTCAGTCCAGTCTGCAACCAGGGCTGCGGTTTCAGGATATTTGCCGAAGAAGTGCTCACGAACGTAGGCACCGTCTTTGGATTTGAAGGTCTGGTAGTCGCCGTCAACGGTTTCGTTCATCAGCTGGATCAGTTTACCGCTGGTGTCTTTACGCAGCAGCTCATCCCAACGACCGCCCCACATGACTTTGATCACGTTCCAGCCTGCACCCGCGAAGATGCCTTCCAGTTCGTTAATGATCTTGCCGTTACCGGTTACCGGACCATCCAGACGTTGCAGGTTACAGTTGATGATGAAGCACAGGTTGTCCAGCTTCTCACGGGTCGCGATGGTGATCGCGCCTTTAGATTCTGGCTCATCCATTTCACCGTCGCCCAGGAAGGCGTAAACGGTCTGCTCAGAGGTGTCTTTCAGACCACGGTGTTCCAGGTACTTCAGGAATTTAGCCTGATAGATTGCACCAATTGGACCCAGACCCATAGATACGGTCGGGAACTGCCAGAACTCAGGCATCAGTTTAGGGTGCGGATAAGAAGACAGACCCTTACCGTGAACTTCCTGACGGAAGTTGTTCATCTGCTCTTCAGTCAGACGACCTTCCAGGAAGGCACGTGCATAGATGCCCGGAGAGATGTGGCCCTGGAAGTACACCAGATCGCCGCCGTCTTTCTCGTTGGCTGCACGGAAGAAGTGGTTGAAGCACACTTCGTAAACGGTCGCAGAGGACTGGAAGGACGCCATGTGGCCACCCAGTTCCAGATCTTTCTTGGATGCGCGCAGAACGGTCATGATAGCGTTCCAGCGGATAGCAGAACGGATACGGCGTTCCAGATCCAGATTGCCCGGGTATTCCGGTTCGTCTTCGACGGCAATCGTGTTTACGTAGTTGCTAGCCCCTGCACCTGAAGCCACTTTCACGCCGCCTTTGCGCGCTTCTGAAAGCAGCTGATCAATCAGATACTGAGCACGCTCAACACCTTCTTCACGGATGACCGATTCGATCGCCTGTAGCCAGTCGCGAGTTTCGATCGGATCCACGTCATTTTGGAGACGTTCTGACATGGGGGTATTCCTTATCTATCTAATACGTTGATTTGTCTGGAACCTGTCCCATTGTGCTCTCGGTTAAGAACACAATAAGACAGGTTCTGCGTTTAGTTGCCGCGCTCTAAAAGTACCTGGCGCTTAATCCTTTCGTTGCTGTATGCGGCGCAATGAACGCTCGCGACGCGATTGTTCACGGCTGCGGTCCAGCAAGATTTCCTCAATGAAAGCCAGATGGCGGTGCGACGCTTCACGCGCCTGCTCCGGTTCCCCGGCCATTATCGCCTCGAATACTCGGGTGCGATGGTTGCTTACCAGCGGGAGCATCTCCCGACGGGCATACAACAATTCAAAATTCTGACGAACGTTCTGGGCCAGCATGGGCTCCATGCAGCGTAGCAGATGGAGGAGCACCACGTTGTGCGCTGCTTCGGTGACGGCAATTTGATACTGGACAACGGCGCTGGATTCGGCGTCTAAGTCGCCGGACTGCTGTGCCCGTTCAATGGCCTGATGCAGCTCGCGAATACGTACGCGGTCTTCATCAGTGCTGCGAAGGGCGGCGTAATAGGCCGCGATACCTTCCAGCGCGTGACGGGTCTCAAGCAGATCAAACTGGGATTCTGGGTGGTCAGAGAGAAGTTCTACCAGCGGGTCGCTGAAGCTCTGCCACAGGCTGTTTTGCACAAAGGTTCCGCCACCCTGACGACGGAGCAACAGGCCCTTTGCTTCGAGACGTTGAATCGCCTCACGCAGAGAGGGGCGTGAAACGTCGAACTGTTTTGCCAGCTCGCGTTCTGGCGGGAGTTTCTCGCCCGGGCGCAGTGTCCCTTCGAGAATCAAAAACTCCAGCTGCTGCTCAATCACATCGGAAAGTTTTGGTTGGCGAATTTTGCTGTAGGCCATATTCCCTGTCTTACGCCTTTTTGCCCGGAGTCAATTGGTCTTACCAATTTCATGTTCGTATCGCTAAAGTAACAAAGTATTCACCTTCTGTCCATATTGGTTTTGATTGAAATCAGGAAACCCGGCACATTTTAACAACCTTACAGAACTAACGTTTCAGGAATGTAACTTTGCACAAATGAAATGGTTACTCCCAAAGGGGCAGTTTTAACCATATTTAAACGAGGGCTTTTGCAATCTGAAGCGATTCAACAAGGCAAAATATGAAAATTCGTCCACTTATGACGCATTTCTATTCTATAGGTTGGGGTATGAGGGGTTAACGTACCGATTTACAATTGGTTTCTTTTTATTCAAGTCGTCATCATCCCTTCATAAAGCAGGTGCATTCGCTGGCACTTACCACTATTCTGGCGCTAACGGAAGCCATCTCCGCTTTTTTCGGTATCATTAACCGTAAAGAAATAAATACAGAATATGGACTTTCATAATTACACACGCACAGCGTGAACATAACAACCACACACGAGGTTTCAAATGGAAGCTCAACAGCATGGCGATCAGCTAAAGCGCGGCCTTAAAAACCGCCATATTCAGCTCATCGCCCTGGGCGGTGCTATTGGTACTGGCCTGTTTCTGGGCAGTGCGTCCGTTATCCAGTCGGCCGGTCCGGGCATCATTCTGGGTTACGCGATTGCAGGTTTCATTGCGTTTTTGATTATGCGCCAGTTAGGGGAAATGGTCGTTGAGGAGCCGGTTGCAGGCTCTTTTAGCCACTTTGCCTACAAATACTGGGGCAGCTTTGCGGGCTTCGCCTCCGGATGGAACTACTGGGTTCTTTACGTGCTGGTTGCTATGGCGGAACTCACCGCCGTCGGTAAATACATTCAATTCTGGTACCCGGAGATCCCCACCTGGGCGTCTGCGGCAGTCTTCTTCGTGCTGATCAACGCCATTAACCTGACCAACGTGAAAGTGTTTGGGGAAATGGAGTTCTGGTTCGCCATTATCAAAGTAATTGCCGTTGTAGCGATGATCATTTTTGGCGGCTGGTTGCTCTTCAGCGGCAACGGTGGCCCGCAGGCAACCGTACGCAACCTCTGGGAACAGGGCGGGTTCCTGCCGCACGGCATGACCGGCCTGGTAATGATGATGGCGATCATTATGTTCTCCTTCGGCGGTCTGGAGCTGGTGGGCATCACCGCCGCGGAAGCCGACAACCCGGAGCAGAGCATCCCGAAAGCCACAAATCAGGTTATCTACCGTATTCTGATCTTCTACGTGGGCTCCCTGGCGGTCCTGCTCTCCCTGCTGCCATGGACACGCGTCACGGCGGATACCAGCCCGTTTGTGCTGATCTTCCACGAGCTGGGCGACACCTTCGTGGCGAACGCGCTTAACGTCGTAGTGCTGACCGCCGCGCTCTCTGTTTATAACAGCTGCGTTTACTGCAACAGCCGTATGCTGTTCGGCCTGGCGCAACAGGGCAACGCACCGAAAGCGCTGCTTACCGTTGATAAACGTGGCGTACCGGTTAACACCATTATCGTGTCGGCGGTCGTGACGGCGCTTTGCGTTCTGATTAACTACCTGGCACCGGAATCGGCCTTCGGCCTGCTGATGGCGTTGGTGGTTTCCGCGCTGGTGATCAACTGGGCGATGATTAGCCTCGCGCACATCAAGTTCCGCCGCGCCAAGCAGCAGCAGGGCGTAACCACGCGCTTCCCTGCCCTGCTCTATCCGCTGGGGAACTGGGTTTGCCTGCTGTTCATGGCGGCCGTGCTGGTCATCATGCTCATCACGCCAGGCATGGCGATTTCCGTCTACCTCATCCCGGTGTGGATTGCGATCCTCGGCGTGGGCTATATGGTGAAACAGAAAAACGCCAAAACGGTGAAAGCGCACTAAGTGTTTTCTCGCTGTACCCGCGGTTGCGGGTACAGCGTCTTGTTACCTTCCTCACAAATTCACGCCAACAGCAAAATCCTCCATATCACCGCCCTTATATTGCAACGCATATATCCGTTTGCCAGCGAATAATTCTCTCCATACCGAAACCCGGAGATCTGTCGATGGATAACAACAAACTGTCAGTAAAAGAAAAGATCGGCTATGGCATGGGTGACGCCGGATGCAACATTATCTTTGGCGCCATCATGTTATTTGTTAACTATTTTTATACGGATATTTTTGGTCTGGCGCCTGCGCTGGTTGGGGTACTGCTGCTGTCCGTTCGCGTGATTGACGCCGTAACGGACCCAATCATGGGCGCGATTGCCGACCGTACCCGCAGCAAATATGGCCGATTTCGTCCATGGCTACTGTGGATTGCCTTCCCCTATGCGCTGTTCAGCATCCTGATGTTCACCACCCCAGAGTGGAGCTATAACAGCAAAGTTATCTATGCATTTGTCACCTACTTCCTGCTGTCGCTGACCTATACCGCCATCAACATTCCGTACTGCTCGCTCGGTGGCGTGATCACCAACGACCCGAAAGAGCGCGTTGCCTGCCAGTCCTATCGTTTTGTTATGGTCGGTATCGCCACGCTGCTGCTGTCGCTTACGCTCCTGCCAATGGCCGACTGGTTCGGTGGGGATAACAAAGCCAAAGGCTACCAGATGGCGATGACCGTGCTGGCGCTGATTGGTACCTGCATGTTCCTGTTCTGCTTCGCCACGGTGCGCGAGCGCGTTCGCCCGGCGGTACAAACCCATGACGAACTGAAAAACGACCTGAAGGATGTGTGGAAGAATGACCAGTGGGTGCGCATTCTGCTTCTGACGCTCTGCAACGTCTGCCCGGGCTTTATCCGCATGGCGGCCACCATGTATTACGTCACCTGGGTAATGGGGCAAAGCACCCATTTCGCCACGCTGTTTATCAGCCTGGGCGTTGTCGGCATGATGTTCGGTAGTATGCTGGCGAAAGTGCTGACCGACCGCTGGTGCAAGCTGAAGGTCTTCTTCTGGACCAACATCGCGCTGGCGATTTTCTCCTGCGCCTTCTACTTCTTCGACCCGAAAGCGACGACAACCATTGTTGTGCTTTACGTCCTGCTGAATATCCTGCACCAGATCCCATCCCCTCTGCACTGGTCACTGATGGCCGACGTGGACGACTACGGTGAATGGAAAACCGGGAAACGTATCACCGGGATCAGCTTCTCCGGCAACATCTTCTTCCTGAAGCTGGGTCTGGCGATTGCCGGGGCGATGGTTGGCTTCCTGCTCTCCTGGTACGGTTATGACGCGGGCGCAAAAGCGCAGAGCGCGGATGCCATCAACGGCATTGTGCTGCTCTTTACCGTCATCCCTGGCATTGGATATTTAATTACCGCGGGCGTTGTACGTCTGCTGAAAGTGGACCGTGAGACCATGAAGCAAATCCAGTCCGATCTGGAGAAGCGTCGCACCAACTATCGTGAACTGAGCGACTATCAGGAATTTAAAGCCGCTGAGACTAAATAAGGAAAGCCGAATGCAAACCTGGCCAAACCCGTTTATTGAACAACGCGCCGACCCGTATATCCTGCGTCACGATGGGCAATATTACTTTATCGCCTCCGTGCCGGAGTATGACCGGCTGGCGATCCGCCGCGCGGACTCGCTGGAAGATTTAGGCAATGCCGAAGAGGTGGTTGTCTGGCGCAAGCCCGACACCGGCCCGATGAGCCAGCTGATCTGGGCACCGGAACTGCATCATATCGACGGCAAGTGGTACATCTACTTTGCCGCCACACATACCCAGGCGCTCGACGAACTCGGGATGTTCCAGCATCGCATGTTCGCCATTGAATGCGCAGATCGCGATCCGCTCACCGGTACATGGGTGGAAAAAGGGCAAATCAAAACCCCGTTTGACACCTTCGCGCTGGATGCCACTACCTTTGTGCATCAGGGCAAACGCTGGTATCTGTGGGCGCAAAAAGCCCCGGACATTTCCGGTAACTCCAATCTTTACCTGTGTGAAATGGAAAATCCGTGGACGCTGAAAGGCGAGCCGGTGATGCTCAGTAAACCGGAATATGACTGGGAGTGCCGCGGATTCTGGGTCAACGAAGGCCCGGCGGTGCTGTTCCATGGCGATAAGCTATTTATCAGCTATTCCGCCAGCGCCACCGACGAGAATTACTGCATGGGATTACTGTGGATAGACGTAGATGCCGATCCGCAAAACCCGGCTAACTGGCATAAATCCCCGCGCCCGGTGTTCGTCACCAGCTACGAAAACCGTCAGTATGGACCAGGCCATAACAGCTTTACGCAGACGCCGGAAGGCGACGATGTGCTGGTCTACCACGCGCGAAACTACACTGAAATTGAAGGCGATCCGCTTTACGATCCGAATCGCCACACTCGCCTGAAGCTCGTCCGCTGGGACGACAACGGGATGCCTGATTTCGGCATCCCGCCTGCGGATACGCTGTAACGGCTTCGGCGCGCTGGGTCAGACCAGCGTGCCGTAAATCGTCAGCAACGCCACAATCACCACCACCACAAACGACGTTTTTTTCGCCATCGAGACGGCAGCTTTAGGCGTTTCGACTTTGTTCGTGTGCGGCTCGCGAGCCAGCGAGAATTGAGCCAGTCGGGTTAAGACCTGATACTGCGCGGTATGGCGGTCTGCAAGGGAGGCAAACCACGCTGGCAACGCCTTTTCACCGTGACCGATGAGGGCATAGACCACGCCGACCAGTCGCACCGGAAGCCAGTCGAGCACGTGCAGAATGGCATCAATGCCGGACTGGAGACGTTCATGCGGCGTAAGGTAGCGGGCAAGCCAGGTCTGCCAGGCGCGCAGAAAAGCATAGCCCATCAGCAGTACCGGTCCCCATGGACCGCCCACCACAAACCAGAACAGCGGCGCCAGGTAGTAACGGAAGTTAATCCACAGCAGCGCGTTTTGTAGCTCGCGCAGAAATTCGCGTTCATCGCAGTCCGGCGGTACGCCGTGGATCATCGTCAGCTCGCTCGCCATCGCGCCGCGCGCGTGGACATCATCCCGGGAAGCAGCTTTCAGATACGCGTGATAGTGCAAACGCACCTTGCCCGCGCCAATACACAACACGCCCAGCAGTATCCATACCACCAGCAGCGGCACGTTGAAAAAGAGGCCGTAAAGTGAGCGTAGCAACAGGAACGTAATCACCATCACACCTGCCGTCATAAGCAGCGTGCGTAGCATGGAAAAATGCCTGATCCGGCGGAATAACACTTCCAGCCGATGATCCAGATGCCAGTGCTCGCCGAGCTTAAACAGGCGTTCGGCGATCATAACCAGCAGCATGGTAAACAACGTCATGTTATCTCCTTATCTGACGACGTGGTAAGCATGGCGTGAAACCGGGACCAGTCAAACGCCGGGCCGGGGTCGGTTTTTCTTTCGGGGGCGATGTCGCTGTGCCCCGTAATATTGTCTGCAATGGCGGGATAAAGCCCCACTAAAGTTTGCGTCACAGCAACCAGTTTCTGATATTGCGCATCGGTGTAAGGCGTGGTGTCCGTTCCTTCCAGTTCAATTCCAATGGAGAAATCATTGCACCGCTCGCGCCCCTGATACATCGACACGCCGGCATGCCAGGCTCGCTTATCAAAAGGAACATACTGAACCACTTCGCCATCACGGCGGATCAGGCAGTGCGCCGATACGCGCAAATGCGCAATCTCAGCAAAGTAAGGATGAGCATCGGGATCTATCGTTCCTGTGAATAACGCGTCGATCCACGGACCGCCAAACTCACCTGGCGGGAGACTTATGTTGTGAACCACCAGCAGTGTGGGCTTTTCATCCTCCGGGCGGCAATCGTGGTGCGGCGACGGTACATGTCGCGCGTCCACCAGCCATCCGTTTTCTAACAACATGCTGGAACTCCTTATCTATGGTGCTGTTACTCGGTTCAGAGTAGCATGTTTCAATATTATGATTCGTTACCAATTTGGAGTTTTATCATGCCGCCTCGCCGCTATAACCCCGACCACCGACGTGACGCGCTTCTGGAACGTATTAATAGTGATATCCCGGCAAGCGTTGCCCATGCCCTGAGAGAAGACCTCGGCGGTGACGTCAGCGCCGATAACGATATTACCGCCCAATTGTTGTCAAAAGAGACACGGTCGCACGCGGTAGTCATCACCCGCGAAGCGGGGGTTTTCTGCGGCAAACGCTGGGTTGAGGAGGTCTTTACCCAGCTGGCGGGCGACGAGGTGCAGGTAACATGGCACGTTGAGGACGGTGATGCGGTCACGGCAAATCAGCCACTGTTCGAGCTGGACGGCCCGTCCCGCGTCTTGCTGACCGGTGAACGCACCGCGCTCAATTTTGTGCAAACGCTCTCTGGCGTTGCCAGTGAAGTACGCCGCTACGTTGACCTGCTGGCAGGCACCCGCACGCAGCTGCTGGATACCCGTAAAACCCTGCCGGGCCTGCGCACCGCGCTGAAATACGCCGTGCTCTGCGGCGGTGGCGCCAACCATCGTCTGGGGCTATCCGATGCCTTCCTGATCAAAGAGAACCACATTATTGCCTCTGGCTCGGTACGTCAGGCCGTGGAAAAAGCCTTCTGGCTGCATCCGGATGTGCCGGTCGAAGTGGAAGTGGAAACGCTGGATGAGCTGGACGAGGCCATTAAAGCGGGGGCTGACATCATCATGCTCGATAACTTCGACACGGAGCAGATGCGTGAAGCGGTCAAACGCACAAACGGCCAGGCGCAGCTTGAGGTGTCCGGCAACGTGACGTTCGACACCCTCCGCGAATTTGCTGAAACCGGCGTCGATTATATCTCCGTTGGCGCCCTGACCAAGCACGTACGTGCCCTGGACCTCTCGATGCGCTTCAAATAACTGATCTTCCCCTCTCCGCCCGGAGAGGGGAAATACGAAACCGCTCGCAATTACGCTGTCCTTCTCTGCAACACTGAATCATTTCCCTGAAAGCCCTTTCACGTTCGCGCTTTTGCCCCTCGTTTCTGCGCGCCGACACTGCCACAGTAGCGCCACTTAACGTAAGGAGCAGATATGAACAGACAACAAGGATTTACCCTGATTGAGCTAATGGTGGTCATTGGCATTATTGCCATCCTGAGCGCGATTGGCATCCCGGCCTATCAGAACTACCTGCGAAAAGCAGCGCTCACCGATATGCTGCAAACGTTCATCCCCTACCGCACCGCTATTGAGCTTTGCGCCCTGGATCGTGGTGGTGTGGATCGCTGCGACGCAGGAACCAATGGCATCCCCTCCCCGACAACCACGCGTTACGTTTCAGCGATGAGCGTGGCGAAGGGGGTCGTATCGTTAACAGGACAGGAGAGTCTTAACGGACTTGAAGTACTCATGACACCGATCTGGAGCGACGGTAACGGTATGACGGGCTGGACGCGTGCCTGCAACATTGCGTCCGACACGGCGCTCAGACAAGCCTGTGAAGATGTTTTCCGCTTCGACAACAACTGACAGGAGTCGACAATGAATACCGAACAGCTTATGACGCTCTGTCAGCGCCATCACGCACTGCTACTCGCAAGCGACACCGAGATGATCAGCATTGCGGTGGTGGGTAATCCTGCCTCTGAGCTGATGGAAGCGTTACGCTTCGCCACACAGAAACGTATTGATATTGAGTGCTGGACGGCCGAACGGATGGAAAAACGGCTTCAGTCCCTCTCATCATCACACCTGCCGGGAATAGTGCCAAACTCAGCCGCTGACGTGCTCAGTACAACGTTGCAGCAGGCAGTGAACCAGCGGGCTTCTGACATCCATATTGAACCGACGGAGCACGGCTACCAGATCCGTTTGCGAATCGACGGTGTGCTCTACCCGCAACCGCCGGT
The DNA here is from genome assembly GCF_001729745.1 of Enterobacter hormaechei subsp. hoffmannii. Classification (GTDB taxonomy): domain Bacteria; phylum Pseudomonadota; class Gammaproteobacteria; order Enterobacterales; family Enterobacteriaceae; genus Enterobacter; species Enterobacter intestinihominis. Next base: position 759,239 of record NZ_CP017186.1, on the reverse strand, counting down.
TTCCGCCGCCCTCGGTACGACGCTTGCCGCACGCCTGAAGGTGCTGGGCCAACTGGATATTGCGGAGCGCCGCCTGCCGCAGGACGGTCAGTTTACAGTGGAGCTGGCAAGCGTCCCCGTCTCTTTTCGTATCGCAACCCTTCCCTGTAGCGGTGGAGAAAAAATCGTGCTTCGTCTGCTTCACCAGGTGCAGCAGGCACTGGAGCTTGAACTGCTGGGGATGAGTGCAGACCAGCAGGCCCGTTTTGCCGGGGCGCTTAACAGCCCTCAGGGGTTGATTCTGGTCACCGGCCCGACCGGTAGCGGGAAAACGGTGACGCTGTACAGCGCGTTACAGGCGCGAAATACCCCTGACGTTAATATTTGCAGCGTGGAAGATCCCGTTGAAATCCCGCTTGCAGGCTTAAACCAGACGCAGATTAATCCGCGCGCGGGGCTGACCTTCCAGAGCGTGCTGCGTGCCCTGCTCAGGCAGGATCCTGACATCATTATGGTGGGTGAAATTCGTGACGGCGAAACGGCAGAAATTGCCATTAAGGCGGCGCAAACCGGGCATCTGGTGCTGTCCACCCTCCATACTAATTCGACGACTGAAACACTGGTACGGCTGCAACAGATGGGCGTCGCGCGCTGGATGATCTCTTCGGCGCTCTCGATGGTGATTGCCCAGCGGCTGGTGCGTCGTTTATGCCCGTACTGCCGACAGGAAGCCAGCCGCCACACCGAATTACCTCGCACGCTGTGGCCCCGGCCGCTTCCTCGCTGGCAACCCACCGGTTGCGAGCGCTGCTACCACGGTTTTTATGGTCGCGTAGCCATTTTTGAAGTGCTCGTCATCGACGACACGCTGCGGCAGGCCATCGCCAGCGGAGCAAGCACGGAGGTGATTGGGTCCAGCGCACGTCAGGCGGGAATGACATCTTTGTTTGAGCATGGCTGCATGGCCGTGGAGCAAGGGCTGACCACGCTCGAAGAGCTGTTGCGCGTCCTGGGAATGCCCGATGGCTGCTAATTCGCTCTGGCGCTGGCGTGCCCTGACCACCGAGGGGGAGGTGCAAACCGGCACCCTCTGGGCCATCGACCGTAACGCAGCTTACACGGCTCTGGTGCTTAAACAGCTGCACCCGCTGGCGCTAAAACGCTGCCAGCAGCGACACCGATGGCAGGTGCAACACTGCTACGATATTTTTCGCCAGCTCGCCACGCTGCTACAGGCCGGACTCACGCTGTCCCAAAGCCTGCACATGCTGGCGGAACAGCATCCTTTGAAGCACTGGCAGGCGCTGCTGCACAGTCTTGCTGATGACCTGAGCGAAGGTTGCGCCCTGTCAGAGGCCATGAAGAAATGGCCAGAGGTGTTTAGCCCCCTTTATGTCTCGATGGTGAAGACGGGTGAGCTGACGGGTAAGCTCGAAGCCTGCTGCCGTCAGCTTGCGCTGCAGCAAAAATCCCAGCAGCAGCTCAGTGCAAAGGTGAAGAAAGCGCTGCGCTATCCGCTGATCATCCTGACGCTGGCCGTTTTCGTGGTGCTGGCGATGGTCACGCTGGTGTTGCCTGAGTTTGCTGCAATCTACAAAACGTTCAACACCCCGCTCCCTTTGCTCACGCAGGCAGTCATGGGGCTGGCGGCCCTGGTTCAGGCGCATATGCTCACCCTTTTGGCCCTGATCGTGGCAATGGTTGTCATCGCCTGTAAGCTGCGGCGGCATCCGCGCTGGCAGTACGTCCTGTTACATGTACCGGTGATGGGCACGCTGATGCGTGGGCAAAAACTGGGGCAAATTTTTACCGTGCTGTCATTAACCCAGCAGGCTGGAATTGCTTTTTTACAAGGAGTGGAGAGTGTGGAGGAGACCGTTGAGAGTGGCTATTGGCAGGAGAAACTCCGTGAGATACGCAGCGATATCGAACAGGGGATGCCCGTGTGGTCCTCCTTCCAGAAGGCCTCTGTTTTTACACCACTGTGTATTCAGCTCATTCGCACCGGAGAAGTGTCGGGTTCACTGGATGTGATGCTGATGAATCTGGCCCGCCATCATACGGAACAGACATTCCAGCAGGCAGACAATCTGGCGGCGCTTCTTGAGCCTTTGCTACTGGTCGTGACAGGTCTGTTTATTGGCACGCTGGTGGTGGCGATGTATCTGCCAATTTTCCATCTGGGGGATGCAATGAGCGCGGGGTAATGCTGGCGCACGGACGCGCGCCAGCCGTAGCCGTCAGAGGCTATTAAATACGCGGTTTTCCTGCTCCTGAACGCGGATAAACGTCGTGCGTTTCGTCAGCTCTTTCAGGCGGGAAGCCCCAACGTAGGTGCAGGCAGAACGCAGACCGCCGAGGATATCGCGCGCCGTGTTTTCGACCGGGCCACGCAGTGGCAGCTTAACGGTTTTGCCTTCCGCCGCACGGTATTTCGCGACACCACCCACGTGACGGGTCATCGCAGATTCAGAGCTCATTCCGTAGAACAGCATGAATTTCTCACCGTTCTCTTCCACCACGGTACCACCGCTCTCTTCGTGGCCGGCCAGCATGCCACCGAGCATCACGAAGTCCGCGCCGCCGCCGAAGGCTTTCGCCACATCGCCTGGCATGGTGCAGCCACCGTCGCTGATGATCTGGCCGCCCAGACCGTGCGCGGCGTCAGCGCATTCAATTACCGCAGACAGCTGCGGATAACCCACACCGGTTTTCACGCGCGTGGTGCAAACGGAGCCCGGGCCAATGCCCACTTTCACAATGTCGGCCCCGGAGAGGATCAGCTCTTCACACATTTCACCGGTCACCACGTTGCCCGCGATGATGGTTTTGGTTGGCCAGGCTTCACGCGCCTTGCTGACGAACTGGACGAAATGCTCGGAATAACCATTTGCCACGTCAATGCAGACAAAATTCAGCGCCGGATTGGCGTTCAGGATCTGTTTGGTTTTCTCGAAATCTGCATCAGACGTACCGGTCGAGACCATCACATGCTTCACCACGTCAGCCGAGGCGGAGGCGACAAACGCATTCCACTCCTCAGGGCTGTAGTGTTTATGTACCGCAGTAAGGATGTCGAATTGCGCCAGCGCGGTCGCCATCTCGAAGGTCCCGACGGTGTCCATGTTGGCCGCGATAATCGGCACGCCAGACCACGTCTGACCGGAATGCTTAAAGGTGAATTGACGTTCGAGTTCAACGTCTGAGCGACTTTTCAGTGTAGAGCGTTTAGGGCGGATAAGAACGTCTTTGAAACCTAACTTCAGATCTTCTTCGATACGCATGTGCGGATTCCTGGGGTTAGAGGCAAATATATTAAAAGCACAACTCCAGTGACGCTATCATACGCACTAATACCTGCTCCGCAAGACTGCGAAATTCTCTTTTTTTACGCTACAATCCTATAAATTTACCTGGTAAAAAGCGGGTAAAGAGAGCTAAACATTGGCTGTTGTAAGTTTGAATTTTAAGCAACTGATTTTAAAACTGAATAATTCCCAGGATCTGATTTAATGGGGTATATCGTCGCATTAACCGGCGGCATCGGTAGTGGTAAAAGCACCGTTGCGCACGCGTTTGCTCGTCTCGGCATCACGATTATCGACGCCGATATCATTGCCCGTCAGGTGGTAGAACCCAATACACCCGCCTTAAACGCCATCGAAGCGCATTTTGGTCGCCGTGTGATACAGGCTGACGGCACCCTGAATCGTCGGCAGCTGCGTGAGTGCATATTTTCCGATCCGGCGGAAAAAGCCTGGCTTAATGCCCTGCTCCACCCCATTATCCACCATGAAACTCAGCGTCAGATTGCCGCAGCCAGTTCGCCCTATGTGTTGTGGGTGATCCCGTTACTGGTGGAAAATCAGCTTCAAAATAAAGCAGACAGAACGCTGGTGATTGACGTTTCCCGCGAAACGCAAATCCAGAGAACCATGGCGCGTGACCATGTTTCACGCGAGCATGCTGAACAAATTCTTGCCGCACAGGCCACGCGCGAAGCGCGCCTCGCCATTGCGGATGATGTTATTGATAATAACGGCGCACCAGATGCCATTGCATCGGATGTTGCTCGTCTGCACGCGCAGTATCTGACCTTCGCCGCGCAGGCCGTTGCACAGGAAAAACCATAATGTCGACTCATATCCTTTTTGAGCATCCGCTTAACGAAAAAATGCGTACCTGGCTACGCATAGAATTTCTTATTCAACAACTTTCACAACATCTGCCCGTCAACGATCATGCCACCGCGCTGCATTTTTTCCGCAACGTGGGCGATCTGCTGGATGTGATTGAACGCGGCGATGTCCGCACTGAGCTGTTGAAAGAGCTGGAGCGCCAGCAGCGTAAATTACAGGCCTGGGCCGAAGTACCGGGCGTAGATAAAAGTCGAATTGACGCTTTACGCCAGCAGCTAAAAAACAGCAGCGCGACGCTGATGGCCGCGCCGCGCGTTGGACAATTTTTACGCGAGGACCGTCTGATTGCGCTGGTGCGTCAGCGTCTGAGCATACCGGGCGGTTGCTGTAGCTTTGACCTTCCAACGCTGCATATGTGGCTGCACATGCCGCAGGAACAGCGCGATCGCCAGGTAAACAGCTGGATGGGCAGTCTGGAGCCGATGAATCAAACGTTATCCCTGATCCTCGATCTTGTGCGTAACTCTGCCCCGTTCCGCAAGCAGACCAGTCTCAACGGTTTTTATCAGGATAACGGCGACGACGCCGATCTTCTGCGTTTGAATCTCTCTCTTGGCGAGCAGCTTTACCCGCAAATTTCCGGACATAAAAGCCGTTTCGCGATCCGCTTTATGCCGCTGGACAGTGAGCATGGCACCGTGCCGGAACGCCTCGATTTTGAACTGGCCTGTTGTTAAGGAGTGCCGATGTCTGACGTAACCACCGTAAACTGCCCAACCTGTGGGAAAACTGTCGTCTGGGGAGAAGTGAGTCCATTTCGCCCATTCTGCTGCAAACGCTGTCAACTTATTGACCTGGGCGAATGGGCGGCGGAAGAGAAACGCATTCCGAGCGAAGGCGATCTCTCGGATAGCGATGACTGGAGCGAAAACCAGCAGTAACATTTAAAGCCTGCTGGCGCTTCGCTTAGCAGGCCTACGGTTGTGCGACCAGCCGGAGGATCACAGGCTCATTGGCAGGCGGGAATTTTTCCGCATCGCTGGCCTGAAGCTCAATCCAGTTACCCGGTTGCCCCTCTTTTCCCCATGGCTCACCTTCCCAGTTTTCCACCAGCCAGAACCACAGCGTGATGTGCCTGTCCGGAAACTGGTACTCCAGCTTATCGAACAGCGTTGCGCCAAGCGGGGTGATCCCCACCTCTTCCTGAAGCTCACGCACCAGCGCCTGCTCCGGCGTTTCACCTGATTCGATTTTCCCGCCGGGGAATTCCCATTTGTTGGCCATATGCGCATCGGCGGCACGTTGGGTAATGAAGATCTGGTTTTGCGGGTTGCGAATGATCCCGACAGCAATTTGCAGTGTTTTCATCATGTCACGTCCATAAAAAAGGCGCAGATATCTGCGCCTTTTCGGTTTGTTATGTTCTTAGCTCAGACGGCCATGGCACGCCTTGTATTTTTTGCCGGAACCACATGGGCACGGATCGTTACGACCGACTTTACGATCGCCCGTCTGCGCTGCGATTGCCGCTGCGGCTTCGCTCTCATCGGTCTGATGGCTCAGCTGCTGCATCTGTGCCAGACGCTCAGCTTCTTCACGACGCTGCTGCTCCATCGCTTCCACTTCTTCCGGCATACGCACCTGAACTTTGCTCAGAGTGCTGATGACTTCATACTTCAGCGACTCCAGCATGGCAGCAAACATGGAGAAGGATTCACGCTTGTACTCCTGCTTCGGATCTTTCTGCGCATAACCACGCAGGTGGATACCCTGACGCAGGTAGTCCATTGCCGCCAGGTGCTCTTTCCACAGGGAGTCCAGGGTCTGCAACATTACGCCTTTCTCGAAGTGACGCATCATCTCAGCGCCAACCACTTCTTCCTTACGCTTATAGACGTCCAGCGCGGTTTCGTAGATACGCTCGCGCAGGGTCTCTTCGTGCAGCTCAGGCTCTTTGTCCAGCCACTCTTTGATTGGCAGTTCGAGGTCGAAGTCGTTTTTCAGACGTTCCTGCAGGCCTTCGATATCCCACATCTCTTCCAGAGACTGCGGTGGAATGTGCGCGTCGATAGTGGCTTTGAACACATCTTCGCGAATGCTGTTGATGGTTTCGCTCACGTCGGACACGTCCAGCAGTTCGTTACGCTGGGTATAGATTGCACGACGCTGGTCGTTGGCAACGTCATCATATTCCAGCAGTTGCTTACGAATATCGAAGTTGCGGCTTTCTACTTTACGCTGGGCGTTGGCAATCGCTTTGGTAACCCACGGGTGCTCGATCGCTTCGCCAGGTTTCATGCCCAGTTTACGCATCATGCCGGACACACGGTCAGAGGCAAAAATACGCATCAGCGCATCTTCCATGGACAGATAGAAGCGGGAAGAACCGGCATCACCCTGACGGCCCGCACGACCGCGCAGCTGGTTATCGATACGACGAGATTCATGACGCTCGGTACCAATGATGTGCAGACCACCGGATGCCAGCACCGCGTCGTGACGCACCTGCCAGTCGGCTTTGATCTGCGCGATTTGCTCCGGGGTTGGGTTTTCCAGCTCGGCCACTTCGGCCTGCCAGCTACCGCCGAGCATAATATCGGTACCACGACCCGCCATGTTGGTAGCGATGGTTACGGCAGCCGGGTAACCCGCCTGCGCAACGATATCTGCTTCTTTAGCGTGGAACTTGGCGTTCAGCACGTTGTGCTTGATGCCCGCCTTGGTCAGCTCGTTAGACACCACTTCAGATTTCTCGATGGAGATGGTCCCCACCAGAACCGGCTGGCCCTTCGCGGTACGATCGCGAATATCTTCGATGATCGCCTGGATTTTTTCCGCTTCGGTCATGTATACCAGGTCCGGCATATCCTTACGGATCATTGGACGGTTGGTTGGTACTACCACGGTATCCAGCTTATAGATGGAGCTAAACTCAAACGCTTCGGTATCTGCGGTACCGGTCATCCCCGCCAGCTTCTCGTACAGACGGAAGTAGTTCTGGAAGGTGATGGAGGCCAGCGTCTGGTTTTCGTTCTGAATATCCACGCCTTCTTTCGCTTCCACGGCCTGGTGCAGACCATCGGACCAGCGACGTCCCTGCATGGTACGACCGGTGTGTTCATCGACGATGATGACTTCACCGTCTTTAACGATGTAGTCAACGTCGCGGGTGAACAGGGCGTGCGCGCGCAGTGCAGCCGTTACGTGGTGCATCAGCATGATGTTGCTCGGGGAGTACAGAGACTCGCCCTCTTCCATAATGCCTTCAGCCACCAGCAGCTCTTCGATTTTCACCAGGCCGCGTTCGGTCAGGTTGACCTGACGCGCTTTTTCATCCACGGAGAAGTGACCTTCACCCTGGAAAGTATCGGAGTCTTCTTTCTCCTGACGCAGCAGGTGAGGAATGATTTTGTCGACTTTGCGGTACATCTCGGAGCTGTCTTCGGCCGGGCCGGAGATGATCAGCGGGGTACGCGCTTCATCGATCAGAATGGAGTCAACCTCATCCACCAGCGCATAGTGCAGTTTACGCTGGACGCGCTCTTCAGGGCTGAACGCCATGTTGTCACGCAGGTAGTCGAAGCCGTATTCGTTGTTGGTGCCGTAGGTGATGTCCGCGTTGTAGGCTTCACGCTTCGCAGGTGCCGGCAGGCCGGACATGTTAATGCCCACGGTCATGCCGAGGAATTCGAACAGTGGACGGTTATTTTCGGCGTCGCGTTGCGCCAGATAGTCGTTGACGGTAACAACGTGAACGCCCTTACCCGTCAGCGCATTCAGGTAAGCCGGCAGCGTTGCAGTCAGGGTTTTACCTTCACCGGTACGCATTTCCGCGATGCAGCGCTCGTTGAGCACCATCCCGCCCAGCAGCTGCACGTCGAAGTGACGCATGCCGAACACGCGTTTACTGGCCTCACGTACTACGGCAAAGGCTTCCGGGATCAGGCTTTCTAAGGTTTCGCCTTTCTCCAGACGCGCACGGAACTCCGCGGTTTTTGCTTTCAGTTCATCATCAGAGAGCTTCTCCATCGCCGGTTCCATACCGTTGATGACGTTCACAGCTTTGCGCATGCGGCGCAGGGTACGATCGTTACGACTACCAAAAACTTTGGTTAACAATTTGATTAGCATAATAAATTCTCAAACGCCCCAGTCGGGCAGATAAATTAAGGTATTGAAAAAGGGTTAATTTAGCTGAGGCGTTGAGGCCCGGCACGGATGCCGTGAACCTGGCTAATCCAGGTCGAAACAGAGAAGGATGCGGGGGAAACAAAAGCAGTTTGCGCCGTCTGACACACGGTCACAGGCGGCTGGTTGTCCTGCGTCAGAAGCGCATTGAGCGTATCGAGCAGAGCAAGGTGCTGAGCCTGGACCGGCAGCGTTTCTTCAGCAACAGGCATCGTCTGCGGCGCCATCGCGAACGACAGATGGCGAATAACCGTGCGAATCGCGTGTTGCTGCCAGTAATCAACGGAGAAATTGGGACGACGGCTGGCTTCAAGCCATGCGAGATTAGTGAAGTTAACCCGCGTGGTGAGATCGTGTTTGGTCGTCGTGGAACGTGCTGGCGTTGCCGCGTCTGCGCTGTTGCTGAGCACAGGCAAGCCGAGACTCGCCGCGACCATCCCCAATAAGAGATGCGGCCAGAAGTAACGTCTGCCAAATTGTCGCCAGCGCGTCAGTATTCCGCTCACTTGCTCCACCACGTTCGCCCGCCAGTGCAGGCTGAGTTCAGTTATTCTTTTTTAGCGCCCAGATATTACCACTAAAGCCAATACACGACAGCAGGAATGACACCTTGCAGCAGGTAAAAACGGTCATTAATGCAGCGAACACACCGTTATTTGGCACCCAACATAGGCCAAGGGTGAGAGAGACAAATCCAGAAAGGGCAGAAATAAAAACGACTGGCTTCCCTGGTCGGAGAGAGTACCAGGTGAACCAGTCGCTTTTCTTACGAAACGGCTTTAACCGTTACGCCAGGACCATAGTCGGGGCTTTGAACGCCAGCGGCAGTTCAGCTTCGTCTTCGAAGGTCACATATTCCCAGGCTTCCTGTTTTGCCAGGACGGCCTGCAACAGTTTGTTGTTCAGTGCATGACCGGATTTAAACGCGGTAAAGGCACCAATGATGTTGTGACCACACATGAAGAGGTCGCCGATCGCGTCCAGCATTTTGTGACGAACAAATTCATCTTCAAAACGCAGACCGTCTTCGTTCAGTACGCGATAATCGTCAACAACGATGGCACAATCGAAGCTGCCGCCCAGGCACAGGCCGCGGGATTGCAGATATTCGATATCACGCATAAAGCCGAAGGTACGTGCTCGGCTGATCTGACGCATGAACGCATCCGCAGAGAAGTTCATCGCATAGCGCTGGGTGCTGGAGTCAATCGCCGGATGGTTAAAATCGATGGTGAAGTCCAACGAGAAACCATTGTACGGTTTGAATTCAGCCCATTTGTCGCCATCTTCGACGCGAACGGTCTCTTTAATGCGAACAAATTTCTTCGCGCAGTTCAGTTCTTCGATGCCGGCATCCAGCAACAAATAAACGAACGGAGCAGCACTCCCGTCCATGATCGGGATTTCTGGCGCATCGACTTCAACCATAATGTTGTCGATACCCAGACCCGCCAGGGCGGCGTTCAGGTGCTCTACGGTAGAAATCCGCACGTCATGCTCGTTCACCAGACAAGTACAGAGCATAGTATCACGCACAGATTTGGCATCGGCCGGAAAATCTACCGGTGGATTCAAGTCGGTGCGACGATAGATGACCCCGGTATTGGCCGGCGCAGGGCGTAACGTCAGTGTGACTTTCTTGCCGGTATGTAAACCGACACCCGTCGCCTGAACGATACGTTTAAGTGTCCTTTGTTTGATCATCGTATAATCTCGCCAAATTAACTATCCAACCGAGAGTGTATATCACTAACGGTGGGCCAGTTTAGCACAAAGAGCGCAAATCCCCAAATTCCAGCCAATTCTTAGTCAGCTTGCTTACGCAGGAACGCCGGGATATCCAGATAATCTGGCTCTTTTGCCGTTTGTGGAGTCGGGTCGTTCACCACTTTCGCAGCCGGTTTTTGCTCCTGAGTCAGAGGCGACATACCGTGCTGCTGGTAACGATCCATCACCGGCTGCTGAGTCTGTTTGTTGGTCACGAGGGTGATCTCAGGACGCTTGTCCATACCGATACCGGTGGCCACAACAGTCACACGCAGTTCGTCGTTCATTTCCGGGTCAAGGGACGTACCGATAACAACGGTCGCGTTGTCAGAGGCGAATGCACGGATGGTGTTACCCACGGTTTCGAACTCATCCAGACGCAGGTCAAAGCCAGCGGTAATGTTGACCAGCACGCCGCGCGCGCCAGACAGATCGATATCTTCCAGCAGTGGAGAAGAGATCGCCATTTCAGCGGCTTCTTCCGCACGGTCTTCACCGCTCGCCACGCCAGAGCCCATCATCGCATAACCCATCTCGGACATCACGGTGCGAACGTCTGCAAAGTCAACGTTCATCAGGCCAGGACGGGTAATCAGTTCAGCAATACCCTGAACCGCGCCTTTCAGCACGTCGTTTGCCGCGCCAAAGGCGTCCAGCAGAGAGATACCGCGACCCAGCACTTTCAGCAGCTTGTCGTTCGGGATGGTAATCAGAGAGTCCACGTGCTTGGACAGCTCGGTGATACCCTGCTCCGCGAAAGCCATACGCTTCTTACCTTCAAAGTTGAAAGGCTTGGTCACGACAGCAACGGTCAGAATACCTAAATCTTTAGCGACTTCCGCCACAACGGGTGCTGCACCGGTACCTGTACCGCCGCCCATACCCGCTGCGATGAAGACCATGTCTGCACCGTCCAGTGCAGCGCGCAGCGCTTCACGATCTTCTTCAGCCGCGTTGCGGCCCACTTCCGGGTTAGCCCCTGCTCCCAGACCTTTGGTGATGCCACCACCGATCTGAATCGTCTGGCCAACAGCCGTTTTACGCAGCGCCTGCGCATCGGTGTTCACCGCGAAGAATTCAACACCTTCGATGCGCTCGCGCACCATGTGCTCTACGGCGTTACCGCCGCCGCCACCGACGCCGATGACTTTAATCACCGCGTCGTTGGTTAATTCCATAGGTTCAAACATAATCTCTCTCTCCGTTGTGCCTGTCGCCCGAGACCGCTAATTCTCTCCGGTCTCTTAAAAAATTAAAATTCTTTTCGCAACCAGGTGTTAAGTCGTTTGACCCACGACCCCACCGAGACGCGTTTTTCCACCTCTGCCTCACCACTTAAATGGGATTCTTTCCCGTAGTGCAGCAGGCCCACCGCCGTTGAATAGTACGGCTCCTGAGCATAATCCGTTAAACCGGTGATATTCAGCGGCGCACCAATACGCACCTGCGTATGGAACACGCGCTGAGCGCAGGCCGCAAGACCTTCAATTTGCGCTGCCCCGCCGGTTAATACAATCCCCGCTGCGAGATGATGTTTCACACCCTGCTGGCGAAGCTGTTCCTGTAACTGCAAAATCTCTTCGTTGACCAGGTTGAGCAGCTCGGTATAACGCGGCTCAATTACCTCTGCCAGCGTCTGGCGTTGCAGGCTGCGCGGCGGTCGACCGCCTACGCTCGGCACTTCAACGCTCTCGTCTTTGCCGACGATAGAGCCCAGCGCGCAACCGTGGCGCACTTTAATTGCCTCTGCATCGCTCGGTGGCGTACCAAAGGCGTAAGCGATATCGCTGGTCACCACATTCCCGGCGTACGGGATCACTTTGGTGTGGCGCAACGCACCGCCGGTATAGACAGCCATGTCCATTGTACCACCACCAATATCGACCACACAGACGCCCAGTTCACGTTCGTCTTCGGTCAGCACGGAATAGCTCGCGGCAAGTCCGGCGAAAATTAGTTGGTCAACTTTCAGGCCACAACGTTCAACGGCTTTTACAATGTTCTTCGCCATATCGTTGTGACATGTGATCAGGTGCACTTTTGCCTGCATACGTACGCCCGACAGACCGACCGGATTCTTGATACCTTCCTGGTAGTCGATCGCGTATTCTTGCGGGATCACATGCAGCACACGGTGCTCGTCGCGAACACGCACGGATTTCGCCGTGTGGACAACGTTCTCAACGTCTTCCTGCGTCACTTCTTCTTCAGAAATCGGCACCATACCGATTTCATTCTGGCAACTGATGTGCTTACCAGAAAGAGCCAGATAGACAGAGGAAATCTGGCAATCTGCCATCAATTCAGCCTGGTCGATGGCGCGCTGAACGCATTTCACCACCGACTCAAGGTCGTTTACCCCACCTTTATCCATACCACGGGAAGGGCAGCTGCCCACGCCAATGATATTGACCATACCGTCGGGCAGAACTTCCCCTACCAAAGCGGCAACCTTCGCGGTGCCAATCTCCAGTCCTACTACCAATTTTCTGTCCGTCGACTTGATCATTGTTGTTCTGCCTGTACCTGTGCCTGATTTTGTTGCTGATTAGGTTCCTCGACCGGAGCCGGCTCCCAACCGACTGCTGCGCCTGAGTCATAGCGCAAATCAACGTAGCTTATCCGTTTGCCATCCGTCTGCGCCTGCTGCTGTAAAACCGGGTAAAGTTCTACAAAACGCGCCAGACGTTTCATTGTGTCGCCGCGGCCAAGATTGAGCTTAATGCCATTCGTTAAGGTCAGCTGCCAGGAACGGCGCGCCGTCATCGCAGCATCTTTTAACGTAAAGCGATCCTTAGCCAGCACCTGCCCCATCTCACGAAAACCCTGCAATACTTCGTTTTCGCTGCCTTCCGGGCCATACAACATCGGTAAATTCTGCTTGTTGACACGATCGCTCGGGACGCTGAACGAATTTCCGTCTACGTCAACCATATGCTGATCATTCCAACGCGCAATCGGCACATATTCAACCAGATGAATCTTCAATTCATCAGGCCATTGCTTTCTGACACTCGCCTGTTTTATCCACGGCAGACGTTCAATCTGGCTCTGGATAATGTTGACGTCCTGCGTCATAAAGGTGCCAGGCGACCCCAGCGCCAGAATTGACTGGCGAATGTCATCGTTACGCGTGTAGTGACGCTCTCCGGTCACTACCAGCTTCGACAGCGGCAACCGCTGTGCGTCTTCCATCCAGCCCAGCACCATCCAGCCGCTGATAAACACGGTGCACAGCACCCCGAGCAGGAAGATAATCCCTGCAAGACGCGTTCCATTACTCCGGCGCGAAGAAGAATATTCTTCTTCGTCATCGCGGTTGCGCGTGTTCAACGCAGCCTGAGACATATCAGCCCGCCTGGTCCAGAATACGTACGACTAATTGCGAGAAGCTCATTCCCGCCTGACGCGCCGCCATCGGCACAAGGCTATGGCTGGTCATACCCGGAGACGTGTTTGCTTCCAGCAGATAAAATTGCCCGTCACCGTCAAGCATCACATCAATTCGTCCCCAGCCTCGGCATCCCAAAACATTCCAGGCTTTAAGCACCAGAGACTGTAATTCCGCTTCACGTTGTGCTTCAAGACCAGCTGGGCAGAAATATTGCGTCTCATCAGAGAGATACTTCGCCTCATAATCATAGAAGACTCCGGCGGGTTGGATGCGAATTGACGGTAAAATTTCTTCACCAAGCATCGCGACGGTAAATTCCGGCCCGCTAAGCCATTTTTCAATCAGAACTTCTTCATCATGTTGAAATGCCAAAGCTAAAGCGTCAGCCAAATCTACAGCTTTATCAACTTTGGACATTCCCACGCTCGACCCTTCACGGCTAGGCTTCACAATAACCGGTAAGCCCAGTGCCGCAATGCGTGTATTAACGCTGTCCGACAAGCCCAATTCAAATTCACGGCGCGTCAGTGCAACCCATGGCGCAACGGGCAGACCCGCCCCCTGCCACAGCAGTTTGCTGCGCAGTTTATCCATGGAGATAGCGGATGCCATCACGCCACTGCCGGTGTACGGCATACCGATCAGCTCCAGCAGCCCCTGCAACGTGCCGTCTTCACCGCCGCGGCCATGCAACGCGATAAAGGCTTTATCGAAGCCCATCGCTTTCAGCTGCGTAACGTCCACCTCTTTCGGATCAACCGGATGCGCGTCCACGCCACCTTCACGCAGGCCCGCCAGCACGGCAGCGCCCGAATTCAGAGAAACCTCGCGTTCGGCGGAAGTGCCGCCAAACAGGACAGCAATCTTATCAGCCATGACGCTCGTCCTCCTGAGTTTGCGGCTTCAGTTTGATTTCAGCTAAGGTACGGGCGATTTTGCCGATATTTCCCGCACCCTGAATCAGGATCAGATCGTTACCCGTCAGGACCGGGGCAAGCATTTCAGCTACCTGCACCGGGTCGGGGACCAGGATAGGGTCCACTTTACCGCGTCCGCGGATGGTACGACATAAAGACCGACTGTCCGCGCCCGGAATCGGCGCTTCGCCCGCGGCATAAACATCCAGCATCAGCAGGGTATCGACCTGCGAAAGGACGTTGGCAAAATCGTCATACAGATCGCGGGTACGTGTGTAACGGTGCGGCTGGAAGATCATGACCAGATTCTTTTCCGGCCAACCCGCGCGTGCCGCTTTGATGGTTGCGTCCACCTCCGTCGGATGGTGACCGTAGTCATCGACCAGCATCGCAGAACCTGGCTTACCGTTTACTGGCTCCAGTGGGAACTCACCCAGGAAGTCGAAGCGACGGCCCGTTCCCTGGAAGCTTTCCAGCGCGCGCAGGATCGCCTCATCATCAATGCCTTCTTCCGTTGCAACAGCCACCGCCGCCGCCGCATTCAGGGCATTGTGACGTCCCGGCGCGTTCAGGGTGACATGCAGGAGCTCTTTATCCTGGCGTGCCAGGGTGAAATGCCCCTGCGCACCAATCTGCTTATAATCTTCCACGCGTACATCAGCGTCTTCGCTGAAGCCGTAGGTGGTAATTTGACGCCCGACGCGCGGCAGCAGCTCGCGGATCACCGGGTCGTCCACGCACATCACCGCACGGCCATAGAACGGCAGGTTGTGCAGGAAGTTAATAAAGGTCTGCTTTAAGTTCTCGAAGTCGCCCTGGTAGGTATCCATATGGTCAGCTTCGATATTGGTGACGATAGCCACCATCGGCTGCAAATGCAGGAACGACGCGTCGCTTTCATCCGCTTCCGCAATCAGATAACGGCTGTGGCCCAGACGCGCATGCACGCCAGCGGCTTTCACCAG
Organism: Enterobacter hormaechei subsp. hoffmannii; assembly: GCF_001729745.1. Taxonomy (GTDB): domain Bacteria; phylum Pseudomonadota; class Gammaproteobacteria; order Enterobacterales; family Enterobacteriaceae; genus Enterobacter; species Enterobacter intestinihominis. The sequence goes on along the minus strand of NZ_CP017186.1, from coordinate 743,890 downwards.
ACCACCGTTAACGAACGTTGGGTCGAGACCCGCTTCCGCATAAATGCTGGAGACCATCGCTGTTGTTGTGGTTTTACCGTGCGTACCGGCCACCGCAATGCCGTGACGGAAACGCATCAGTTCAGCCAGCATTTCCGCGCGACGGATCACCGGAATGCGCGCCTCATGCGCCGCAACGATTTCCGGGTTATCCGCGGAGATCGCGCTGGACACTACAACCACGCTCGCATCGCTCACGTTTTCCGGGCGATGATTGAAATAGATAGTCGCCCCCAGCGACGCCAGCTGCTGCGTAACAGGGTTTGGCGCCAGGTCAGACCCGCTGATCTGATAGCCTTCGTTAGCTAACACTTCGGCAATACCGCCCATGCCAGCACCACCGATGCCGACAAAGTGAATGTGCCGGACGCGACGCATCTCGGGCACGATAGAACGCAGTTTTGCCAGTTGTTGTGTATTCATTCTCTAAACGCCATCGACTACTTCAAAAAAATCGTGCAGCGCAACACGCGCTGCGAGAATTATGCCTGGGCTGCCAGGCTCACTTCTTTTGCCACCCGTTCCGTTGCATCCGGGATAGCGGTCGCGCGTGCGCGTTGCGCCATCTCCAGTAATACATCCCGGTTCCAGCCCGCCAGGGTAGTGGCGACCGCATCAGCGGTAAATTGTGGCTGCTCAAAAATTTTTGCGGCACCCGCTTTCTCAAGCGGCAGCGCATTCCAGTACTGCTGTCGGTCTTTGTGCTGGAACGGCACAAAAAGCGCTGGCAAACCGGCGGCGGCGATTTCGCTCACCGTCAGCGCGCCCGAGCGACAGACCACGACATCGGCCCAGGCATAGGCTGCGGCCATATCATCAATAAATTCAGTCACTTTATGCTGCGGCTGACCTTCCTGCGCGTAAGCCTGCTCAACGCTCTGCTGAGCGCCCTTCCCGCTCTGGTGCCAGATTGTCACCGCATCACCCAGTTTTGCCGCAACCTGTGGCATCGTCTGGTTTAAAATACGTGCGCCCTGGGAACCGCCGACAACCAGCACGCGCACCGGCCCTTCGCGACCCGCCAGACGCGTATCTGGCAGCGGCAGCGCCAGCACGTCCACACGCACCGGATTCCCTACGACATCCGCTTTCGGGAATGCCCCGGGGAAGGCCTGCATAACTTTGGTGGCGATTTTTGCCAGCCATTTGTTGGTCAACCCGGCAATACCGTTCTGCTCATGCAGAACAACAGGGATCCCTAATGACCACGCCGCCAGTCCGCCAGGACCGGAAACGTAGCCGCCCATGCCCAGAACGACGTCAGGCTTAAAGCGCTTCATAATGTCGCGCGCCTGACGCCAGGCATTGAAAATGCGCACCGGCGCCAGCAGCAGCGCCTTGCTCCCTTTGCCACGAAGGCCAGAAATACGAATAAAGTCGATCTCGATACCGTGTTTAGGTACAAGGTCGGCTTCCATGCGGTCTGCGGTTCCCAGCCAGCGTACCTGCCAGCCTTGTTCCATTAAATGGTGCGCAACCGCCAGTCCCGGGAACACGTGTCCGCCGGTCCCGCCTGCCATCACCATTAACCGCTTCGGTTGATTCATCGTGAACCTCGTGTAAACGCCTGAGCTTTCTCCAGACGCGTTTCATAATCTATGCGTAACAAAAACATGATGGCCGTCGACATGATCAACAGACTCGAACCACCATAACTGATCAACGGCAACGTCAGACCTTTGGTCGGCAGCATACCCGCTGCGGCCCCAACGTTTACCAGTGCCTGGAAGCTAAACCAGATACCAATTGAGCAGGCCAGGAAACCGGAGAAGCGGTGATCGATCTCCAGCGCTTTACGGCCAATCGACATGGCGCGGAAAGCGACGAAGAATACCATTAATAGCGCCAATACCACACCGATATAACCCAGTTCTTCCCCAATAATGGAGAAGATAAAGTCGGTATGCGCCTCCGGTAAATACTCCAGTTTTTGCACCGAGTTGCCCAGGCCTTGGCCCCAGACTTCGCCGCGGCCAAACGCCATCAGCGACTGTGTCAGCTGATAACCGCTGCCGAACGGATCTTCCCATGGGTTCCAGAACGAGGTCACACGGCGGATACGGTATGGTTCGGCGAGGATCAGCAGCACCACCGCCGAAATCCCCATCCCGATGATGGCAATGAACTGCCACAGTTTTGCGCCCGCCAGGAACAGCATCGCCAGCGTAGTGACAAACAGTACGACTACCGTACCGAGGTCGGGCTGCGCCAGCAGCAGGATCGCAAGCACCAGAATCACGCCCATCGGTTTTAAGAAGCCGCGCAGGTTGTTACGAACTTCGTCGACTTTACGCACCAGGTAGTTTGCCAGGTAGCAGAACAACGAAAGCTTGGTGAACTCTGCAGGCTGAATACGCAGCGGACCAAAGGCGATCCAGCGTGATGCCCCGTTAACGGAGCTCCCGACGACCAGAACGATCAACAGCATGATGATTGAGGCGATAAGCATGGCCGTACTGTGCCGCTGCCAGAACGACATCGGCAGGCGTAAGGTGATCATCGCCAGGCAGAACGCGAGAATGATGTACAGCCCGTCACGCTTGGCAAACAGGAACGGATCGTTTGCCAGACGCTGTCCGACAGGCATCGACGCCGAGGTGACCATAATAAAGCCGGTCGCTGCCAGCCCCAGCGTGAGCCAGAACAGCGTGCGGTCGTACATAATCAGGCTGTCGGAATCTTTATCCCGTGAAGCCATCACCCAGCCTTTCAGCGCCGTAAACAGCCATACCAGGATACCAAACCCTGGCAGACGCGGCATTTTCAGGCGAGGGAGAGATAAACGCATCAGCCTAACTCCTTCGCCAGGCGGGTAAAGACATCGCCCCGCTGTTCGAAATTCTTAAATTGATCGAGGCTGGCACAGGCTGGCGAGAGCAGCACCATATCGCCGGGCTTCACGCGGGGGGCGAGAAGGCGCATCGCCTGTTCCATGGTCTCGGTTTGTTCGGCGACCTCAGGACGCAACGCCGCAAGCTCGCTGCCATCGCGGCCAAAGCAATAAAGGCGCACGTTATCACCGTTGAGGTACTGCTTCAGCGAGGAGAAATCGGCTGATTTACCGTCGCCGCCCAGCAGCAGATGCAGTGTGCCTTCAACGTGCAGACCGTTCAATGCCGCCTCGGTGCTACCCACATTGGTCGCTTTGGAATCGTTAATCCAGCGTACGCCGTTGTGCTCCAGCGCCAGCTGAAAACGGTGAGCCAGGCCGGTAAAGGTGGTCAGCGCCTTCAGGCTTGAAGATCGCGGCAGACCAACGGCATCCGCCAGCGCTAGCGCCGCCAGGGCGTTGGTGTAGTTATGCTGGCCGGAGAGCATCATCTCTTTCACGTTCAGCACCTTCTCACCTTTCACCCGCAGCCAGGTTTCGCCCTGCTGGCGGTTAAGGTGATAGTCACCCATGTTAATACCGAAGCTAATGCAGCGATCGTCTGCGCCACGCACCGGCATGGTGAGTGCATCATCGGCATTCACCACGCAGACTTTGGCATTTTCATAGACACGCAGCTTGGCCGCGCGGTACTGCTGCAAGCCGAACGGGTATCTGTCCATATGATCTTCGGTGACATTAAGGATCGTCGCTGCCGCCGCATGCAGGCTTGAAGTGGTTTCCAGCTGGAAGCTGGAAAGCTCAAGTACAAACAGCTCACACCCTTTATCGAGCAGCATCAACGCGGGCAGACCAATGTTACCGCCCACGCCGACATTTTTGCCCGCCGCTTTCGCCATCTCACCCACCAGGGTGGTGACGGTGCTTTTACCGTTTGAACCGGTAATGGCAACGATCGGGGCCTGCGCCTCCCGGCAGAACAGTTCGATATCGCCAACAATCTCAACGCCTGCATCCGCCGCGGCACTCAGCGAAGGATGCGCCAGCGCCATGCCCGGGCTGGCAACAATCAGATCGGCGACCAGCAGCCACTCATCATTCAGACCACCCAGGTGGCGTTCAACCTGCTCCGGCAGCTTGTCCAGACCCGGCGGAGAGACGCGCGTATCCATCACGCGCGGCGTCACGCCACGCGCAAGGAAAAAGTCCACGCAGGAGAGGCCGGTAAGGCCCAACCCGATGATAACGACTTTTTTGCCCTGGTAATCTGCCATGATTAACGTACCTTCAGCGTTGCCAGGCCAATCAGCACCAGCATCAGCGAAATAATCCAGAAACGCACAATGACGCGCGGCTCCGGCCAGCCTTTCAGTTCATAGTGGTGGTGAATCGGTGCCATACGGAAGATGCGCTGGCCGCGCAGCTTGAAGGAACCGACCTGCAAAATCACCGACAGGGTCTCAACCACAAACACACCGCCCATAATCACCAGCAGGAACTCCTGACGCAGCAGCACGGCGATAATGCCCAGCGCGCCGCCCAGTGCCAGTGAACCGACGTCGCCCATAAAGACCTGCGCCGGATAGGTGTTGAACCACAGGAAGCCCAGCCCCGCGCCGACAATCGCCGTACAGACGATCACCAGCTCACCAGCGTGTCGCAGGTACGGGATGTGCAGGTAGTTTGCAAAGTTCATGTTACCGGTCGCCCACGCCACCAGCGCGAAACCGCCCGCGACAAACACGGTTGGCATGATGGCCAGGCCGTCCAGACCATCGGTCAGGTTGACGGCGTTGCCGGTGCCGACGATCACAAAGTAAGCCAGCAGAATGTAGAACAGCCCCAGCTGCGGCATCACGTCTTTGAAGAACGGCACCACCAGCTCGGTGGCCGGGGTGTCTTTTCCTGCCAGGTAAAGCGCGAAGGCCACACCCAGCGCAATTACCGACATCCAGAAATACTTCCAGCGGGCGATCAAACCTTTGGTGTCTTTGCGTACGACTTTGCGGTAGTCATCAACAAAACCGATGATCCCGTAGCCAACCAGAACGGTCAGCACGCACCAGACGTAGGGGTTAGACGGATAAGCCCACAGCAGAACGGACACCACAATCGCGGTCAGGATCATGATCCCGCCCATGGTCGGCGTACCGCGCTTGCTGAAATGCGATTCCGGGCCGTCGTTACGCACGACCTGGCCGAAAGAGAGTTTTTGCAGACGGGCAATCATGCGCGGGCCCATCCACAACGAGATGAACAGCGCAGTCAGCAGGCTGACGATGGCGCGAAACGTCAGATAGGAAAAGACGTTAAAGCCTGAATAATATTTGACCAAATGTTCGGCCAGCCAAACTAACATGTCCCGTTCTCCTGTAATGCGTGCACAACCTCTTCCATGGCGGCACTACGTGAACCTTTAACTAAAACAGTCACAATCTGTTTTTCTGTAATCAATGCCTTCAGGCGTTCGATCAGTGCAGATTTATCGGCAAAATGTTCGCCAACTTCACTGGCATCGGAAATGGCCTTGCTCAGCGTGCCTGCGCTCAGTACGCGGTCAAGCCCGGCAGCTTTCGCCGCTTCGCCAACCTGTACGTGGCAGGCTTCGCTTTCATCACCCAGCTCGGCCATATCGCCAACAACCATCACGCGATAGCCCGGCATCTCAGACAAGACCTGCACGGCCGCCGTCATGGAGCCGACGTTAGCGTTGTAGGAGTCATCCAGCAGGAGTTTGTTTTCAGCCAGCTGGATTGGGAACAGACGCCCCGGCACGGCTTTTAAATTCGCCAGACCAGTTTTTATCGCAGCGTGTGAGGCCCCTACCGCCATTGAGAGCGCTGCCGCAGCAAGCGCATTGGCGATGTTATGACGACCCGGCAACGGCAGCAGCACGTCGATGTCGCCCGTTGGGGTCATGAGGGTGAACTCGGTGCCGTGTGACGTCACATGAATGTTGGTCGCCGAAAAATCACTGTTTGCCGCATTCGGGGAGAAGCGCCAGGTTTTGCGTGAACCAATGATGCTCTGCCAGTTCAGCCAGTCATTGTTATCGGCATTCATAATGGCGATGCCGTCATCCGGCAGGCCGGTATAAATTTCACCTTTCGCTTTCGCCACACCGGCCAGCGAACCAAAACCTTCAAGATGTGCCGCCGCCAGGTTATTCACCAGCGCCGCTTCCGGACGCGTCAGGCTCACGGTCCAGGCGATTTCGCCCTGATGGTTAGCCCCTAACTCAATCACCGCATATTCATGCTCGTGGGTCAGGCGCAGCAGCGTCATCGGTACACCGATGTCATTATTAAGGTTGCCCGCCGTATAAAGCGTGTTTCCGCACTGGCTAAGGATCGCCGCCGTCATCTCTTTAACGGAGGTTTTGCCCGACGAGCCCGTCAGCGCCACGACGCGTGTTGGCACCTGCTGGCGAACCCATGCCGCCAGCTCACCAAACGCCAGGCGCGTATCTTTCACCACAATCTGCGGCAAATCGATATCGAGCTTACGGTTGACCAGCAGCGCACCCGCGCCGTTATCTTTAGCCTGTTGCGCAAAATCGTGGGCGTCAAAACGTTCACCCTTCAGCGCCACAAACAGGCAGCCCGCCGTCACCTTACGGGTGTCGGTGGTCACAGCCTCGATGGTCAGATCCTGACCATGCAGCATCCCCTGCAATACCGCAGCGGCCTGGCTTAACGTAATGCTAATCATGCCACCACTCCCAGCAGACGCGCTGCCGTCACGCGGTCGGAGTAATCCAGACGACGATTGCCGACGATCTGATAATCTTCATGACCTTTACCGGCCAGCAGAACCACATCGTTCTCCTGCGCCTGCATAATGGCGTTAGTCACGGCCTCCGCACGGCCTTCGACCACGCGCGCACGCCCAGCATCCAGCATGCCCGCCAGAATGTCGTTGATAATGGCCCTCGGCTCTTCGGTACGCGGGTTGTCATCGGTCACCACGGGAATATCCGCGAACTGCTCAGCGATGGCGCCCATCAGCGGACGTTTGCCCTTGTCGCGATCGCCACCGCAGCCAAACACGCACCAGAGCTTGCCTGCGCAGTGCAGACGCGCCGCTTCCAGCGCTTTTTCCAGCGCATCCGGCGTGTGGGCGTAATCCACGACCACCGTCGGCTTGCCCGGCGCACTGAACACTTCCATGCGGCCACAGACCGGTTGCAAACGCTCAGACGTTTTCAGCAGATCCACCATCGGGTAACCCAGCGCCAGCAGCGTCGCCAGCGCCAGCAGCAGGTTACTGACGTTGAAAGCCCCCATCAGGCGGCTTTCAATTTCACCTTCGCCCCAGGTGGAAGCAAAGCGGATCGTCGCCCCGCTATCGTGGTAGTTCACTTCGACTGCCTTCAGCCAGCGGCCACGACAGTTCGGATTAATGCGATCTTCCATCGACACCGCCACCGCATCTGGCAGTTTTTCCAGCCAGCGGCGACCGACTTCGTCGTCGGCGTTAATGATCGCCTGCCCGTGGTGGTGAGTGGAATAAAGCAGCCATTTCGCCGCTTCGTAGTGCTCCATATCACCATGATAATCAAGGTGATCGCGGCTCAGGTTTGTAAAGACAGAGGCGGCAAATTTCAGTGCCGCCACGCGATGTTGTACCAGACCATGGGAGGAGACCTCCATCGCCGCGAAGGTCGCCCCCTGCTCTGCAAGGCCTGCCAGCACACGCTGCACGTCAACCGCCGAGCCTGTCGTGTTTTCCGTCGGGCTTACTTTGCCCAGAATACCGTTCCCCACCGTGCCCATGACGGCACCGGTTTCACCCAGCAGCTGAGCCCACTGCGCCATCAACTGAGTGGTGGTGGTTTTTCCGTTGGTTCCTGTCACGCCAACAAGCTTTAACTGGTCGGAAGGTTCGTTGTAAAAACGTCCTGCCAGCGCGGAGAGACGCTCATTCAGCTGGCTGAGATAGATGACCGGCACGCCGTGCATTTCACGGATCTCACCGTCTGTTGCCTCATCTTTGGCCTCAGCAATAATGGCAGCAACACCTTGCGCAATCGCCTGCGGGATATAACGACGCCCGTCCGCCTGATGACCTACCACTGCCACAAAAAGATCGCCAGAAGCCGCTACGCGGCTGTCCAGTACCATCTCTCGCAGTGCTCGCGCAGGTAGCATAGGCACCCACGGAGCAAGAAGGTCGCGCAAATTACGATCTGCCACCTGTTCCCTCGCCTTGATTAATTACAAATTCACTTTTTTCGCCCGTCGCCAGCGCATCCGGTTCAATGTTCATGGTGCGCAACACGCCGCCCATAATAGCCCCGAACACAGGCGCGGAGACGGCGCCGCCGTAGTATTTACCCGCCTGCGGATCGTTGATGACGACCACCAGCGCAAAACGCGGATTGCTTGCAGGCGCTACGCCTGCGGTATAGGCAATGTATTTGTTGATATAGCGGCCGTCCGGCCCCACTTTTTTCGCTGTACCGGTTTTGATGGCGATACGATAGCCCTTAATCGCGGCCTTCACGCCACCACCACCGGGCAGCGCGACGCTTTCCATCATATGTACGACGGTACGAACGATAGATTCCGGGAAAACACGTTCCCCCGGTACCGGTGGATCAACTTTGGTGATCGACAGCGGGCGATAAATGCCATAGCTGCCAATCGTTGCGTAGACTCGCGCTAACTGTAAGGGAGTTACCATTAGCCCGTAGCCGAAAGAGAAGGTGGCCCTCTCTATGTCAGACCACCGTTGTTTTTGAGGATATAAGCCACTGCGTTCTCCGACCAACCCCAAATTGGTCGCCTTTCCCAGCCCAAAACGTGAGTAAGTATCTACTAACGCTGAGGACGGCATCGCTAACGCCAGTTTTGACACACCGACGTTACTCGACTTCTGTAAGACCCCGGTCAGGGTCAGTTCGCTGTAACGTGCCACGTCTTTTATTTCGTGGCCGTTAATTCGATAAGGGATCGTATTCAGAACGGTATTTTCGTTGACGATGCCCCGCTGTAGAGCCGTCATCACCACCATAGGTTTTACGGTTGAACCGGGTTCAAACACATCGGTGATGGAGCGGTTACGCATCGCATCTTTTGCTGTACCGGCAAAATTATTCGGGTTGTATGAGGGACTACTGGCCATCGCCAGCACTTCACCTGTCGCCACATCCACCAGCACGGCACTGCCCGATTCCGCCTTGTTAAACGCGACGGCGTTGTTCAGCTCACGATAGACCAGCGCCTGCAAGCGCTCATCAATACTCAGGGCCAGGTTGTGCGCGGCCTGGCTGTCTGTCGAGGAAATATCTTCAATGACGCGACCATAGCGGTCTTTACGCACGATTCGCTCGCCAGGCTGGCCGGTAAGCCACTTGTCGAAGCTTTTTTCAACGCCTTCAATCCCCTGGCTATCCACGTTGGTGAAGCCAATCAGGTGCGCGGTGACTTCGCCGGAAGGATAATAACGGCGGGATTCTTCCCGCAGATGAATGCCGGGCAGCTTGAGTTTTTTAATGTAGTCAGCCATATCAGGGTTCACCTGACGGGCAAGATAGATGAAGCGCCCTTTCGGGTTGGCGTTAACGCGTGACGCCAGCTGATCCAGCGGCATTTTCAACGCGTCTGAGAGCGCCTTCCAGCGGTTATCAAGGGTGATCCCGCCTGCGTCATGCAGCTCTTTAGGATCGGCCCAGATCGCCTTCACCGGTACGCTCACCGCCAGCGGGCGGCCGGAGCGGTCGGTGATCATCCCACGAGAGGTAGAAACTTCCTGCACGCGCAGAGAACGCATATCACCCTGACGTACCAGCATGTCAGGCGCGATGATTTGTAGCCACGCCACGCGTCCCAGCAGGAAACCCAGCGCCAGTAAAATGCAGCCGCAAAGCAACGCAAAACGCCAACTGATAAAGTTGGCCTGTTCTTCCTGGCGTTTTGGTTTTAGCGTTTTTGCCGCTGCTTTCATGCGTCGCGTTTTCCCTTATTTTTGTACTACGATATTTTCCTGCGAAGGATCAACATGCTGTAATTGCAGTTTTTCCGTTGCGATCCGTTCAACCCGGCTGTGATCGCCGAGCGCGTTTTCTTCAAGGATCAGATTTCGCCATTCAATATCCAGCGCATCGCGTTCCAGTACCATCTGTTCGCGCTGCGCAGTTAACAAACGGGTATGGTGAGCGGTGGTTACCACCATGACTGCCGTCACAATGATGCAAATGAACAAGCAGAGTGGCAGCTTCCCAAACCGCAAAAGATCGTCGCCGATCACGCCAGGCAAGGCATGGCGCTCGTTGCTTCCTAACGATCCCTTAACTTTGCTTAGGGTCTCTGTCACTCTGCTGATCATGCGTTCGTCCTCTCTGCAATACGCAGCACTGAACTACGGGCACGTGGATTCTCTGCCACCTCTTCTTCGCCCGGCATCAACTTGCCTAATGCTCGCAACTGACGGCCTCCCAGCTTTCTGAGTTGTTCTTCCGTCATCGGCAGCCCAGCTGGAACCTGCGGACCGCGGCTCTGTTCACGCATAAAGCGCTTAACGATGCGATCTTCCAGCGAATGGAAGCTGATGATGGATAACCGCCCACCCGGGGCCAGCACGTCGAGCGAGCTTTTTAGCGCCAGCTCTATTTCCTCCAGTTCACTGTTTACCCAGATACGAACCGCCTGGAAGGTACGGGTCGCAGGATGTTTGTGCTTGTCCTTCACTGGCGTTGCCGCCGCGATGACTTCTGCCAGCTCTTTGGTACGGGTCATTGGCTCAACGCGGTTGCGCTCCACGATGGCGCGCGCAATACGTTTGCCAAAGCGTTCTTCGCCGAAGGTTTTGATCACCCAGGCAATATCCGCTTCGTCAGCAGTTTGTAACCACTCGGCGGCAGACTGGCCGCGGGTGGGGTCCATACGCATATCCAGCGGACCGTCGCGCATAAAAGAGAAGCCGCGTTCTGCATCATCAAGCTGTGGTGAAGAGACACCAAGATCGAGGAGGATCCCGTCGATTTTGCCGGTCAGGCCGCGCTCGGCGACATAATCCGCAAGCGCAGAGAAAGGTCCATGCACGATGGAAAAGCGAGGGTCATCGATGGTTTGCGCAACGGCAATCGCCTGCGGATCGCGGTCAATTGCCAGCAGGCGCCCTTCCGCTCCAAGCTGAGAGAGGATCAAACGCGAGTGGCCACCGCGACCAAAAGTGCCATCAATATAGATGCCATCTGGACGAATATTCAGGCCGTTAACGGCCTCATCCAGCAGCACCGTTGTATGTTTATAATTTTCCATCATATTTATAGAGACAAGTCCTGCAGCCGTTCCGATAATGTTGCGGAATCAGACTGCTCAGCGTCGATATCTTCCTTGACCTGTTGATACCAGGTCGTTTCGTCCCACAGTTCAAACTTGTTGAACTGCCCGACCAGCATCACTTCTTTAGTCAGACCGGCATGTTGCCGCAACACAGGCGCAATCAATAATCGCCCGGCGCTATCCATCTGACATTCACTGGCATGTCCCAATAACAACCGCTGTACGCGGCGTTCCTGCGGGTTCATGCTCGACAGTCGCGACAGCTTTTGCTCAATGATTTCCCATTCAGGCAAAGGATAAAGCAGCAGGCAGGGGGAGTTGATGTCAATGGTGCAAACCAGTTGACCCGAAGCGTTCTCAATCAGCTGGTCACGGTATCGGGTTGGTACCGATAAACGCCCTTTGCTGTCGAGATTGACTAACGTTGCTCCACGGAACATGCCAGCCTCACCCCTCCTCACCACTTTAACCCACAAATTCCCACCTGAAGGAGTTTACGGAGCGAGGGAAAAGCTTGTCAAGCCAGGACTCTCTCTGTACGGACCCGAAAGCATCCTATTTACAGAGCAAGAGTGACCTGGCTAATAACTAAACAACTGGCGAGGCAAAATTAACGTTATGAATATTTGTAAGAAAAAAACCGAATATGCACACGAGCGTTAAGACTCACTCAATATCATCGCAGGGAAATATAAAGTGTCAGTTTGCGACGCGGGCAGCATTTTAAGGCATATCGCCGGGGGATAACAGCACCAGTTTAATCCCGAGGCAATATGGATTCGTTCGTGTGCATTGAGGCCTGGAGGGAGAGTGGAAAATGGCTGAATATTCATCGGCTGGCACCTGTTTGTAACAAAACAATACAAAGAAATGTCAGTCAAAAATTTATAATTGTGCTTTTTAACACCAAAATGGATTCAGAAAAATAGCAGGCTATGAATCTTAGAGATAAATCCTAATTTTTATCCGGGAATTATTTATCGCAATAAATTCGCCGCAAAAGGGGCAGTTATACCGCCCCTGTGGAAATATTAATGGCGGCTCAAAATTCCGCGCCGATAGAGATTACGTTTGATACGCGTAAGTCCGGGTTTAGGCTTGCGGGGTTCATCCAGGCTTGCCAGAACAATCTCCAGCACGCGCTCGGCGACGTCGCGGTGACGCTGAGCCACCGCCAGCACTGGACATTGCAGGAAGTCGAGCAGTTCGTTATCACCGAAGGTAGCAATCGCCAGATCGGATGGCAGCTTGCCATCGCGACGTAACGTCACGTCCATCACTCCCTGCAACAGAGCAAACGAGGTGGTAAACAACGCCTGCGGCATCGGGTGCGTTTCCAGCCATTTCTCGAACAGCTGGGCAGCCGCTTCGCGCTCATAACTGTTGGCATAGAGATAATGAACGTCACGCGGATCGTCTTTCCATGCCGTACGGAACCCTTGTTCACGCAGGAAGCTTACCGAAAGTTCAGGCAAAGCGCCAAGATACAGCACCGTTTCAGCCGGGAAGGTACGCAGCTCGGCAGCCAGCATTTCTGCATCGTCCTGATCGGCACCCACGACGCTGGTGAAATGTTCACGATCGAGCGCACGATCCAGCGCCACTATCGGGAACGGATCGTTCGCCCAGCGCTGATAGAACGGATGCTCGGGTGGTAAAGAGGTCGACACGATGATGGCATCAACCTGACGTTGCAGCAGATGCTCAATGCAGCGCATCTCGTTGTCGGGCTGATCCTCGGAGCAGGCAATCAACAGCTGATAGCCCCGCTGACGAGCCTGACGTTCCAGATAGTTGGCGATGCGGGTATAGCTGGTGTTTTCCAGGTCCGGGATCACCAGGCCAATAGAGCGGGTGCGCCCGGCACGTAAACCTGCGGCGACAGCATTCGGATGGTAATTATGCTCACGAACGACTGCCATCACTTTCTCAACGGTCTTATCGCTGACACGATACTGCTTTGCTTTACCGTTAATCACATAGCTGGCCGTGGTTCTCGACACGCCGGCGAGCCGGGCGATTTCATCCAGTTTCACAATTGCCCCTCAAAAAAAGAAAAGAGTCCATGGCCCTGTCAAGGTTATGGTTAAATATTTTAACATCTAAACGCAGAATAGCCTTCACGGCAACCGCTTTTGTCTGCGTTGTCGGCGGATTACGCAAAAAAAAGCCCGGCTTTGGCTACCGGGCTGAAAGAGGCGAACCTATTGCGCTACTCACGCATGATTTTATCGCCGCGCGAGAGGCCAACAACGCCAGAGCGCGCAACTTCAACAATTTTTGCCACATCCCTGACAGAGGCCAGGAAAGCGTCCAGCTTATCGCTCGTTCCGGCAAGCTGGACAGTATATATAGAAGGCGTGACGTCAATAATCTGCCCACGGAAAATATCCGTGTTGCGCTTGACCTCATCACGGCCGTAACCGCTGGCCTGAATTTTCACCAGCATCACTTCACGTTCGACGTAAGCACCCTGCCCCAGCTCGCTGACGCGCAGTACGTCCACCAGCTTGTGCAATTGCTTTTCGATCTGCTCAAGCACTTTCGCATCGCCGACAGTCTGGATCGTCATGCGCGAGAGCGTAGGGTCATCGGTCGGTGCCACGGTCAGGCTTTCAATGTTATAGCCGCGCTGGGCAAAAAGCCCAATAACCCGCGACAGTGCGCCCGACTCATTTTCCAGTAATACAGATAATATCCGGCGCATATCAGGTTCTCTCCGTTTTGCTTAACCACATTTCATCCATACCACCGCCACGAATATGCATCGGATAAACGTGCTCTGTGCCATCGACGATAACGTCCATGAAGACGAGGCGATTGTTTTTAACGTGCTCAAGCGCTTCGCCGAGCTTCGCTTCCAGCTCTGACGGATCGGTTACCCGCATGCCAATATGACCATAGGCTTCAGCCAGACGGACAAAGTCCGGAAGTGATTTCATATAGGATTGGGAGTGACGGCCCGAATAAATCATATCCTGCCACTGTTTTACCATGCCGAGGTAACCGTTATTCAGGTTCAGCACCAGCACTGGCAGTTCATATTGCAGCGCAGTGGAAAGTTCCTGAATATTCATCTGTATACTGCCGTCACCCGTTACGCAAATAACCGTTTCGTTTGGCAACGCCAGCTTTACCCCCAGCGCGGCGGGCAAACCAAAGCCCATCGTGCCGAGCCCGCCTGAGTTGATCCAGCGACGCGGTTTATCAAACGGGTAATACAGCGCAGCAAACATCTGATGCTGGCCCACGTCAGAAGTGACATACGCATCGCCATTGGTCAGACGCCAGATCGTCTCGATCACCGCCTGCGGTTTGATGTTCTCACTTTGCGTGTCGTATTTAAGGCACTGACGGCCACGCCATTGCTCGATTTGTTGCCACCAGTCGCGGATCTCGTCCAGCGGTTGAGAGGCGGTCTCCTGCGCCAGCAGATCCAACATTTGATCCAGCACCTGTCGTGCGTCTCCCACGATCGGCACATCCGCCGGCACCGTTTTAGAGATAGAAGTAGGATCGATATCAATGTGCAGCACCGTCGCATTCGGGCAGTATTTCGCCAGGTTGTTCGTGGTGCGATCGTCAAAACGCACGCCGACGGCAAAAATCACGTCAGAATTGTGCATCGTCATATTGGCTTCGTAGGTGCCGTGCATACCCAGCATGCCCAGCGCCTGCCGATGCGTGGCAGGGAATGCCCCCAGCCCCATCAGTGATGACGCAACAGGAAGATTGAGCTTCTCGATCAGTTCGCGTAGTTGCGTTTCGCAAGCTGCATTGACGGCGCCTCCCCCCACATAGACCACCGGTTTTTTCGCAGCCAGCAGCGTTTGCAGCGCACGTTTAATCTGTCCTTTGTGCCCTTGCGTGGTCGGATTATACGAACGCATGCTCACCGACTCAGGCCAAAGGTAAGGCAGTTTATTCCCCGGATTGAGAATATCTTTTGGCAGATCGACAACCACTGGCCCAGGACGACCGCTGGCGGCCAGCCAGAAGGCTTTTTTCAGTACGCCCGGGATATCTTCAGTTTGTTTAACCAGAAAGCTGTGCTTCACCACGGGGCGTGAGATCCCCACCATGTCGCACTCCTGAAACGCATCATAGCCAATCAGCGACGTCGCCACCTGTCCGGAAAGAATGACCAGTGGAATAGAGTCCATATACGCAGTCGCTATGCCGGTAATGGCATTGGTCGCCCCCGGCCCGGAAGTGACCAGCACAACACCCACTTCGCCCGTGGCGCGGGCCAGGCCGTCAGCCATATGCACAGCAGCCTGTTCATGACGAACCAGAACATGATCAATACCGCCTACCGTGTGCAGCGCGTCATAAATATCGAGAACCGCGCCTCCGGGATAGCCGAACACTTGTTTCACGCCCTGATCGATAAGCGATCGGACGACCATTTCCGCGCCAGACAACATCTCCATGCTTTGCCTCCAGGCTTTTGTTATAGACGGTCTACAGAATTCATTTCCGCGCCGTCTTCTGACAGGGTAAACCCATCTTATAATGTGCAGAGTGATGGATACCTTAACCGCTCGTTATGAGGCAGGCAATTAGCAAACGGGATGCGGGAATGAGCAATAAAAGCAGAAAAAACAGCTGACAGACATGAATATGGTGAATTCGTCTGGTATGAGTGGAGACAATAATAATTCATCTCTTAAAAAGAGGATGGATCAGGAAATCATCTATTTTTGAGCATGCATAAGTAACTGAAAAAATGAACACAGAACATAATATCGCCAGTTTTAAAAACCGCAGAATAAACCGCATGACGCCATGCGGTTTATTCACCAGAACCTAGCGACGGCAAATATTGATCAGCAGCTCTTCCATCCACTGATGCCCTTTATCCCGACCCGCAGCCTCATGCCAGGAAAGATAACAGGTACGGCTATTAAGCTTGAGCGGCAGAGGTAAAATTTGCAGATTCAGTGAATCGGAGAACTCTTCAGCAAGCCAGCGCGGCGCAATAGCGACTAACTGCGTCTGAGAAACGACATTTAATACACTGACCATGGCCATTCCCTGATAAGCCACGCTGGCTTGTTTATCGGCGGTGTCATACCACGGCTGACTGAATGAGGCATATCTGTCAAGAGCAACAACGGCGTGTTGCTCACTGTAAACATCGCTTTCACGCAGCGGCGAATTCATACGGGGATGTTTTTTACTGGCGACTAACACCATTTCGTCTTTGAACAACGGAACACAGGCAAACTCTGGACGGCGGAACTCTTCGTATCCCAGAACAAACTCTGTTTCCTGATAACGAAGCTGGTGTTCAGTGTTTTGATTTAATGATGATTTAAAAACGAGATGAATATTTGGGGCGATCTGTTCAACTTTATTATATATAACAGACGTCAAATAATTATCTAACGGACTGCAAACACAGAGATGGAAAACCCGCTCACTGCTTAAGGGTTCAAAGCCCGAACCGGGAAGTTCATTTTGTACCAGCTGTAGCGCCTGACGAATCGAACCGAATAGCTGGAATGCACGCGCTGTGGGCTGAATCCCCCTCCCATAACGAACGAATAACTCGTCGTTAAACATCACCTTAAGTCTGGCTACGGCATTACTCACGGCAGGCTGAGACATTCCCAGAGATTGCGCTGCTCGCGTAATATTCTGCTCCTGCATCACTGCATCGAATACAGTTAACAAGTTAAGATCCACTGTGCGTAACTGAGGCTTAACCCCATCATAAGTCTGTGGTTGGTTAATATTATTTTCTGGCATTTCTGACTCCACCGTCACGCTAAATTCCCTTTGCCCAGGTACAGTAATAACTTCGAAAAATATGATTTACCATGCATATACAACAAGCGAAAGGAAATTATTTAAAATTCGGAATATATAAAGAGCCCCATTCACCGAGCGGCTTTACGCACCCCATAAATGAAGAGTTAAAAATCGTTCAAAAGATATCTCAAACTTTATTGTGAGCATGAAACCATAAACCAGACAAATACACAATCAACGCTCTCATTAATAATGACTTAAGCGTTATTAAACTATTAATAGTATACAACGCATATTCATTAACAAATTGATATCAACTTTGATAACTTACTTACCCGTAAATCATTCATGAAGTCTATAAATCAATGATATGAAACACATTCCATTTCATAGCATGTTGGTGAAAATAGTATGTTCAATTGCTACCAATTATATTCAAATTATTCCAGAGATGAATCCCCAGTCCAATAATAGACAATAAAATCGGTTAGCCACGCAAAAACCAGCACAATTAGCTAATGTATTCTCCCTGCGTTGGGTCCCCGTTTTGTCGGGGAGGGGTTGACATGAGTCGGCGTATCCAGTACCACTAAAAGCATATCGCATTCACCTGGAGCAGGATTCATGACTCGCACCCTTCGTTTCACCGGTCTACTACTACTAAACGCATCCACTGTGCGCGGTAGACTGGCGGGCGAAATTCAGCGTTGAATCGTCTTCAGTAAAACTAAAAACCCGCGCCACTGCGCGGGTTTTTTTATGCTCGTAGCAAGGCGCCCTAAGACTGACAAGGACCTAACCCATGAGCCAGCAAGTCGTTATTTTCGATACTACTTTACGTGACGGTGAACAGGCATTACAGGCGAGCCTGAGTGTTAAAGAAAAACTGCAAATTGCGCTGGCCCTGGAACGCATGGGTGTAGACGTAATGGAGGTCGGTTTTCCTGTCTCCTCGCCGGGTGATTTTGAGTCAGTGCAGACTATCGCCCGCACCATCAAAAACAGCCGCGTGTGCGCTCTGGCTCGCTGCGTTGAGAAAGATATCGATGTGGCCGCGGAATCCCTGAAAGTTGCAGAAGCTTTCCGTATCCATACTTTTATTGCCACCTCCCCCATGCACATTGCAACCAAGTTGCGCAGCACGCTGGATGAAGTGATCGAACGTGCGGTGTATATGGTTAAACGGGCGCGTAACTACACTGACGACGTGGAATTTTCCTGTGAAGATGCAGGCCGCACGCCGATTGACGATTTGGCCCGTGTAGTGGAAGCCGCTATTAATGCCGGAGCCAGAACCATCAACATCCCGGATACCGTCGGCTACACCATGCCGTTTGAGTTTGCCAACATCATTACTGGTCTGTATGACCGCGTACCAAATATTGATAAAGCCATTATCTCTGTACACACCCACGATGACCTGGGTCTGGCCGTTGGCAATGCTATCGCGGCGGTGCACGCCGGCGCGCGTCAGGTAGAAGGCGCGATGAACGGCATCGGCGAACGCGCAGGCAACTGTTCGCTGGAAGAAGTGATCATGGCGATCAAAGTGCGCAAAGACATCATGGACGTGCACACACGCATCAATCACAACGAAATCTGGCGCACCAGCCAGACCGTCAGCCAGATTTGCAACATGCCGATCCCGGCCAACAAAGCGATTGTCGGTACGGGCGCGTTCGCTCACTCTTCCGGTATTCACCAGGATGGGGTGCTGAAGAACCGTGAAAACTACGAAATCATGACTCCGGAATCCATCGGTCTGAACCAGGTTCAGTTGAACCTGACCTCACGCTCTGGTCGCGCGGCAGTGAAGCACCGTATGGAAGAGATGGGCTACAAGGACAGCGATTACAACATGGATCAGCTGTACGACGCCTTCCTGAAGCTGGCGGACAAGAAGGGCCAGGTGTTCGATTACGATCTGGAAGCGCTGGCATTCATCAACAAACAGCAGGAAGAGCCAGAGCACTTCCGTCTGGACTACTTCAACGTCCAGTCCGGCTCAAGCGACATCGCCACCGCCTCCGTGAAGCTGGCCTGCGGGGATGAAATTAAAGCGGAAGCCGCCAACGGCAACGGCCCTGTGGATGCCATTTACCAGGCGATTAACCGCGTCACTGAGTACGACGTAGAGCTGGTGAAATACGACCTGACGGCTAAAGGGCACGGTAAAGACGCCCTGGGTCAGGTGGATATCGTCGTCAATTATAACGGTCGCCGCTTCCACGGTGTGGGTCTGGCGACAGATATCGTCGAATCCTCCGCGAAAGCGATGGTGCATGTCCTGAACAACATCTGGCGCGCCGCCGAAGTCGAAAAAGAGTTGCAACGCAAAGCTCAGAATAAAGAGAACAACAAGGAAACCGTGTGATGTCGAAGAATTACCATATTGCTGTGTTGCCGGGTGACGGTATTGGCCCGGAAGTGATGGCACAGGCGCTGAAAGTACTGGAAGCCGTTCGTTCGCGTTTTGCGATGAAAATTACCACCAGCCACTACGATGTGGGCGGTATTGCGATTGATAACCACGGTACGCCATTGCCGAAAGCCACTGTGGAAGGCTGTGAAAATGCCGATGCCGTGCTGTTTGGCTCCGTGGGCGGCCCTAAGTGGGAACATTTGCCGCCAGCAGAGCAGCCGGAGCGCGGTGCGCTGCTGCCGCTGCGTAAACATTTCAAACTGTTCAGCAACCTGCGTCCGGCGAAGCTGTACCCGGGGCTGGAAGAGTTTTGCCCGCTGCGCGCGGATATCGCGGCCAACGGTTTCGACATTCTCTGCGTGCGTGAGCTGACCGGCGGCATCTACTTCGGTCAGCCAAAAGGTCGCGAAGGCAGCGGTCAGCATGAGAAAGCGTTTGATACCGAGGTCTATCACCGTTTTGAAATTGAACGTATCGCCCATATCGCGTTTGAGTCAGCGCGCAAACGCCGCCGTAAAGTGACCTCTATTGATAAAGCGAACGTGCTCCAGTCTTCCATTTTGTGGCGCGAAATCGTCAGTGAAGTCGCTAAGCAGTACCCGGACGTTGCGCTGTCGCATATGTATATCGACAACGCAACGATGCAGCTGATCAAAGATCCGTCTCAGTTTGACGTGTTGCTGTGCTCCAACCTGTTCGGCGATATTCTCTCGGATGAATGCGCCATGATCACTGGCTCCATGGGCATGCTGCCCTCGGCCAGCCTGAACGAAGAAGGCTTTGGCCTGTACGAACCGGCGGGGGGCTCCGCGCCGGATATCGCAGGCAAAAACATCGCCAACCCGATTGCGCAGATCCTCTCCCTGGCTCTGCTGCTGCGCTACAGCCTGGATGCAGGCGATGCAGCAACCGCAATTGAAAACGCCATTAACCGGGCGTTAGAAGAAGGCGTCCGTACCGGTGATTTAGCACGCGGCACGGCGGCAGTCAGTACCGATGAAATGGGCGACATCATTGCCCGCTATGTCGCTGAAGGGGTGTAATCATGGCTAAGACGTTATATGAGAAGTTGTTTGATGCGCACGTTGTTTACGAGACGCCAGACGAAACCCCACTGTTGTACATCGACCGTCATCTGGTACACGAAGTGACGTCTCCTCAGGCATTTGACGGCCTGCGTGCGCACAAGCGCCCGGTGCGTCAGCCGGGTAAAACCTTTGCCACGATGGATCACAACGTTTCCACCCAGACCAAAGACATTAATGCATCTGGCGAGATGGCGCGTATCCAGATGCAGGAGCTGATTAAGAACTGTAACGAGTTTGGCGTGGAGCTGTACGATCTGAACCACCCCTATCAGGGCATCGTCCACGTAATGGGGCCTGAACAGGGTATTACTCTGCCGGGCATGACCATTGTCTGCGGCGACTCCCACACCGCGACGCACGGCGCATTTGGCGCCCTGGCGTTCGGGATTGGCACCTCTGAAGTGGAACACGTTCTGGCGACGCAGACCCTGAAGCAGGGCCGCGCCAAAACCATGAAGATTGAAGTGAAGGGGAAAGCCGCGCCGGGTATCACCGCGAAAGATATCGTGCTGGCGATTATCGGCAAAACCGGCAGTGCAGGCGGTACCGGTCACGTCGTTGAGTTCTGCGGCGACGCTATCCAGGCGCTGAGCATGGAAGGTCGTATGACCCTGTGCAACATGGCCATTGAGATGGGTGCCAAAGCAGGCCTGGTGGCCCCAGACGACACCACCTTCAACTATGTGAAGGGGCGTCTTCATGCGCCGAAAGGACAGAATTTTGACGACGCGGTTGCGTACTGGAAAACCCTGAAAACGGACGAGGGGGCAATTTTTGATACCGTTGTGACGTTGCAGGCGGAAGAGATCGCCCCGCAAGTCACCTGGGGCACCAACCCGGGCCAGGTCATTTCCGTCAACGACTGCATTCCTGACCCGGCTTCCTTCGCCGATCCGGTCGAGCGCGCGAGTGCGGAAAAGGCGCTGGCCTATATGGGGCTGAAACCCGGCGTACCGCTGACCGACGTGAGCATTGATAAAGTGTTCATCGGCTCCTGCACTAACTCCCGTATCGAAGATTTACGCGCTGCGGCAGAAATTGCAAAAGGCCGCAAAGTGGCACCGGGCGTGCAGGCGCTGGTTGTGCCGGGCTCCGGTCCGGTGAAAGCCCAGGCGGAAGCGGAAGGTCTGGATAAGATCTTTATCGAAGCAGGCTTCGAGTGGCGCCTGCCCGGCTGCTCCATGTGTCTGGCGATGAACAACGACCGCCTGAATCCGGGCGAGCGCTGTGCCTCCACCAGCAACCGTAACTTTGAAGGCCGTCAGGGCCGCGGTGGGCGCACCCACCTGGTCAGCCCGGCAATGGCCGCCGCTGCGGCAGTCACCGGTCATTTCGCCGATATTCGCAGCCTGAAATAAGGAGACAATCATGGCAGAGAAATTTACCCAACATACGGGCCGTGTTGTCCCGCTGGACGCCGCTAACGTCGATACTGACGCGATCATTCCTAAACAGTTTTTGCAGAAAGTGACGCGCACGGGTTTTGGGGCGCATCTGTTCAACGACTGGCGCTTCCTCGACGATAAAGGCGAAGTGCCGAACCCGGAATTCGTCCTGAACTTTCCGCAATACAAAGGCGCCTCCATTCTGCTGGCGCGGGAAAACTTTGGCTGCGGATCGTCGCGTGAACACGCGCCATGGGCATTGACCGACTACGGTTTTAAAGTGGTTATCGCCCCAAGCTTCGCGGATATCTTCTACGGCAACAGCTTCAACAACCAGCTGCTGCCGGTGACGCTGAGTGACGAACAGGTCGATGAACTGTTTGCGCTGGTGCAGGCAAATCCGGGGATGTCGTTTGAAGTGGATCTGGAAGCAGAAGTGGTGAAAGCCGGTGACAAGACCTACAGCTTTAGCATTGATGCGTTCCGTCGCCACTGCATGCTGAACGGTCTGGATAGCATTGGCCTGACGCTGCAGCACGAAGAGGCTATCTCCGCCTACGAGAAAAAACAGCCTGCGTTTATGGGCTAAAGGCAATGGCCCGCAGGGCGCGGGCCATTGATAAGGGTGCGTTGAGGCGTAACCACTCTGGAGAGGCGGGGAAACTTTCCCCGCCAATACCGCTAACGTTTTGCTTCGTAAGCCAACACTGCCGCCAGCTCTGTTTTCTCCTGTCTGAAGTGCAGCTCACACAGCGAGTCACGCATCATCCAGGTGAAGATCAACAACGTCGTACAGATCAGAAACAAACCTAACAGCAGAGTACGTTTTGGCATTCCAGCCTCCTTATTGCTTTTCGGCAATGAAGAGACTAACCTCGCAATGTTGGTTGTGAAGTTGGTCTCCCCATCATTTTTTTGATGTGGGACTCTCCACTGTTTGCCTCTTGCGAAAGCCTGAGGCAAACAGCCTCAAGCACCCGTCACGCACCCTATGCGCCTTCTCTGCTCCTGTCAGAAAATCGTTTCATTTCGTGAAGCCGCCTTCCAGAATCAAACGTCTTTAACCCGGCACGTTAACACAAGCGTGATGACCGAAATCGCTGCGATCACCCAGTACACGGATGCATGTCCATAGCTTTGCGACAGCGCCCCCTGAATCACCCCTGCCAGAATCACGCCGGTAGAGATACTGTTAGTAAACAGCGTGGTCGCGGAGCCTGCTCGCCCCGGCATTAAATCCTGGAACCAGAGCATGCCGATCCCGGCAACGATTCCGATAAATACCGCGTTAAATAGCTGTAACGCCAGCAAAGCTTCCCGCGAATGGAAAAGGATTAACCCCGCGTAGAACACCACCCCAGCCGCCACGGCGACGACCATCATCCGACGCTTTCCGAAACGTTTTACGTAGTAACCCGCCAGAATCATCGCCGGGATCTCCAGCCCGGCAGCGGTGCCCATCAGGATCCCCGCGAGCTTGTCGGGCAGTCCCAGATCGCTGCTGATCCACAGCGGCATATCGATAATGTACATGGTGTTGCAGGTCCACATCAGCGTGGAGGCGATAAACAACATGCGGACGTTTTTATCCTGCCAGCCGCTTACCTGGGTGATGGGCTTGTCCGTCACCTGCTCTACGCGCGCCACCGATGGCAGCACAAAGGCTATCAGCGCCAGGCTGATGGCAAAAATTCCCGCGGCGATGGTGAACATGACGGTGAAACCGTAGTTCAGCGCCAGCATGAACGCCAGCGGGGGGCCGATGACCCATGCGAGAGAGAGCTGCGCACGCATCACCGAGCTGAACATCACCACTTCCCGCGCCGAGTTGTCGGCGTACTCCCGGGCCAGGGCGAAGAGCTGCGGCATGGCGGTGTTCGCCAGAGAGGCCAACAGCACGCCACAGGTGATAAGCGTCAGGTAGTGACGATTAAAGGCAAACAGCAACGCGTTGCCCACGGCCATGGCGCAACAAAAGAGGATCAGCTTGCGGCGATCGCCCTGGCTGTCGGATCGTTTCGCCAGCCACAGGCTGACGAGGATCCCGGCAATGGCGTTGACGGTGTAGAACAGGCCTACCCAAAATGGCTGCGCCCCAACCTCACGACTGAGAAACAGGCTCAGCGTCGGCGCCTGTAGCGCACCGGCCACGCCCATCATGAAGGCCACCAGCATAAAAGCGGCGTACACGCCGTTCAGGCGTCGCCCCATCGTCATCAACCAGAGCATGCGCAAGTCCTTATGAAAGCGAATCGAAATTGGGTGAAATAGTAAACGAAAAAAGCCAGCAAAAACATTTTGCTGGCGGGTGATTAGCACCAATACTCAGTCACACATGATCGAGGCGAGTTAGCGAGAAGAGGTCGGTTTCGTAACGTCCCACTGCATCAGATCTTCCAGTATTCTCAGCCGCTGCTCTGCGCACTGGCGGGCCAGCCAGGACACTCCCTTTGTCGCTGAAAAATAGTGCTGATAAAACTGACGTGCGGTAGACCTCTTCATAATTTACCTCCTCGCTTCATCGATAAGGATTATTGGCTTAATATAGGGATTAATAAATTGCTGATTTTTTGTCAGGAGTTCCTCTTTTATGCCTTCTGGTCGTCTGCAACAACAATTTATCCGCCTCTGGCAGTGCTGCGAGGGGCAATCGCAGGAGACCACGCTGAACGAGCTGGCTGAGCTCCTCAACTGCTCCCGGCGTCATATGCGTACCCTCCTTAACACCATGCAGCAGCAGGGCTGGCTAAACTGGGATGCCGAAGCCGGACGCGGTAAGCGCTCGCGCCTGACTTTCCTCTATACCGGCCTGGCGTTGCAGCAACAGCGGGCGGAGGATCTGCTGGAGCAGGACCGCATCGATCAGCTGGTCCAGCTGGTGGGCGACAAAGCCGCCGTGCGCCAGATGCTGGTCTCGCATCTGGGACGCAGCTTTCGTCAGGGACGCCACATTCTGCGAGTGCTTTACTATCGCCCAATGAAAAATCTGTTGCCCGGTACGGCGTTACGTCGCTCTGAAACCCACATGGCCCGGCAGATTTTTAGCGGTCTGACGCGGATAAATGAGGAAAACGGGGAACTGGAAGCGGATATTGCCCATCACTGGCAACAGGTGTCTCCGTTGCACTGGCGCTTCTTTTTACGTCCCGGCATTCATTTCCACCATGGACGCGAGCTGGAGATGCGCGACGTTATCGATTCCTTAGAGCGCGCCCGCACGCTGCCGCTCTATTCGCATATCGCGCGGATCCACTCCCCCACGGCCTGGACCCTGGATATTGAGCTATCGCATCCGGACAAATGGCTTCCGTGGCTTCTGGGCTACGTGCCCTCGATGATCCTGCCTGCCGAGTGGCGATCCCTGAACAATTTTTCCAGCCAGCCGATTGGTACGGGCCCCTACTCCGTTTCACGGAACAACAGTAATCAGCTGAAGATCCGCGCCTTTGATGATTACTTTGGCTATAGGGCGCTGATCGACGAAGTCAACGTCTGGGTACTGCCGGATCTCAACGAAGAGCTGAGCGCAGGCCTGACGCTGGAAGGGCCAACAGCCGGTGAAAAGGCGTTCGAAAGCCGCCTGGAGGAGGGCTGCTACTACCTGCTCTTCGATAGCCGCAGCCATCGCGGGGCGAATCACGACGTACGCAGGTGGATCAGCCATGTTCTGGCGCCCGCTAACCTGATTTATCACGCAGAGGAGCAATACCAGACCTGGTGGTTCCCGGCCTATGGCCTGCTTCCGCGCTGGCACCATGCGCAGCCAGTACGCAGTGAAAAACCTGCCGGACTGGAGACCATCACCCTCAGCTACTATCGCGATCACATTGAGCACCGGTTTATCGCAAGGATCATGAGTAAGCTGCTGGCAGCCGAGGGCGTGACGCTGGCGATACAGGAAGTGGACTATGATGAATGGCACCGTGGAGATGTTATCAGCGATATCTGGCTCAACAGTGCGAACTTCACGCTGCCGCTTGATTTTTCGCTCTTCTCTCACCTGTATGAAGTGCCCCTGATTCAGCACTGTATCAATCGGGACTGGCAGCGGGACGCCGCACGGTGGCGGGCAGGAGAAATGGATCTGGCCGCCTGGTGTCAGGAGCTCCTGGCCGGGCAGACGATCGTACCGTTGATTCACCACTGGCTGCTGATCCAGGGTCAGCGCAGCATGCGCGGCCTGCGAATGAATACCCTGGGCTGGTTTGATTTTAAATCCGCGTGGTTTGCGCCGCCGGAGCCATAACGCTTTCGTAATATTCACCAAATCATTACAATAGCGCCGTTCTCAACGGGGTGCTGCATCACTGATGTGCGCTGAGATAATACCCGTCGAACCTGATCCGGATAACGCCGGCGAAGGGATTTGAGGCTGTCTCTCAAAATCCTTTGCCACTCAACCCTGAGGTGCAAAGTGTTAAAAAACGTTCTTCCTCTGCTGGCGCTGTTTGCGCTGCCTGTTTTTGCTAAGCCTGTCCTGACGGTCTACACCTACGACTCCTTCTCCGCCGACTGGGGCCCCGGCCCGGCGGTGAAAAAAGCCTTTGAAGCCGACTGCAACTGCGAGCTGAAATTCGTGGCGCTGGAAGATGGTGTCTCTCTGCTTAACCGGCTGCGTATGGAAGGCAAAAACAGCAAAGCCGACGTGGTGCTCGGGCTGGATAACAACCTGCTGCAAGCCGCCACTCAAACCAGACTGTTCGCCAAGAGCGGCGTGGCGGCAGATGCCGTCAACTTGCCGGGCGGCTGGAAAAACGACACCTTCGTACCCTTTGATTACGGTTACTTTGCGTTTGTCTACGATAAAAACAAGCTGAAGAATCCGCCCAAAAGCCTGAAAGAGCTGGTCGAAAGCGATCAGAAGTGGCGCGTGATTTATGAAGATCCGCGCACCAGCACGCCGGGTCTGGGGCTGCTGTTGTGGATGCAGAAAGTCTATGGCGACAAAACGCCTGAGGCGTGGCAGAAACTGGCTGCGAAAACCGTTACCGTCACCAAAGGCTGGAGCGAAGCCTACGGCCTGTTCCTGAAAGGCGAAAGCGACCTTGTGCTGAGCTACACGACTTCTCCGGCCTACCACATTATCGCCGAGAAGAAAGACAACTACGCCGCCGCGAACTTTGCTGAAGGACATTATTTGCAGGTGGAAGTGGCCGCCCGCACCGCCGCGAGCAAACAGCCGGAGCTCGCCGAGAAATTCCTGAAGTTTATGGTTTCACCGGCATTCCAGAATGCTATTCCGACAGGAAACTGGATGTACCCGGTCACTGATGTTGCGCTGCCGGCAGGTTTTGAGCAGCTGAACAAACCGCAAACCTCCCTGGAATTTACGCCGCAGCAGGTTGCCACCCAGCGCGCCGCATGGATAAGTGAATGGCAACGCGCCGTCAGCCGCTGATCCCCGGCTGGTTAGTTCCCGGGCTGCTCGCCGCTATACTGATGGTGGTCGTCAGCCTGGGAGCGTTTCTCGCGCTGTGGTTTAACGCGCCAGAGAGCGATCTGCTTGCCCTCTGGCACGACAGCTATCTCTGGCACGTCATCCGTTTCTCGTTCTGGCAGGCGTTTCTCTCCGCGCTGCTGTCAGTCATCCCGGCCATTTTCCTCGCCCGCGCCCTCTATCGCAGACGTTTTCCCGGCAGGCTGGCCCTGCTGCGCCTGTGTGCCATGACGCTGATCCTACCCGTGCTGGTGGCGGTGTTCGGGATTCTGAGCGTATACGGTCGCCAGGGCTGGCTGGCCTCCCTCTTTAACCTGCTTGGTCTGGAATGGTCCTTCTCCCCTTACGGCCTGAAGGGCATTCTGCTGGCGCATATTTTTTTCAATATGCCGATGGCGACGCGCCTCTTTTTACAGGCGCTGGAGAACATTCCCGGCGAGCAGCGCCAAATTGCCGCCCAGCTTGGCATGCGCGGCTGGTCGTTCTTCCGCTTTGTCGAATGGCCGTGGCTGCGACGCCAGATTGCCCCGGTTGCCGCGCTAATCTTTATGCTCTGCTTTGCCAGCTTCGCGACCGTACTTTCTCTCGGCGGCGGGCCGCAGGCCACCACCATTGAGCTGGCGATCTATCAGGCGTTAAGCTACGACTACGATCCGGGACGCGCCGCGCTGCTGGCGATCGTGCAGATGCTGTGTTGCCTGGTGCTGGTGTTACTCAGCCAGCGGCTAAGCAAAGCGATCCCCGCAGGAAGCAATAACATTACCGGCTGGCGCGATCCGCAGGACAGCCTGCACAGCCGCATCTCGGACGTGATGCTGATCGCGCTGGCGCTCCTGCTTCTGCTGCCGCCGCTGCTGGCCGTGATCGCCGATGGCCTCAACAGGAATGTGGTGTCGGTACTGCAACAGCCGGTCCTGTGGCAGGCCACGTGGACCTCGTTGCGCATTGCGCTGGCAGCCGGGCTACTGTGCGTGATCCTGACCATGATGCTGCTCTGGAGCAGCCGCGAGCTGTACGCGCGTCATGCCCGTAAAGCCGGACACGCGCTGGAACTGACGGGTATGCTGATCCTGGCGATGCCGGGCATTGTGCTGGCGACCGGATTCTTTTTACTGTTCAACAGCACCATCGGCCTGCCGGAAAGCGCCGACGGCATCGTCATTTTTACCAACGCACTGATGGCCATCCCTTACGCGCTCAAGGTACTGGAAAACCCGATGCGCGACGTCAACAGCCGCTACAGCTTGCTGTGTCAGTCGCTGGGCATGCAGGGCTGGCAGCGTCTGAAGGTGGTAGAATTGCGCGCACTGAAACGTCCGCTCGCCCAGGCGCTGGCGTTTGCCTGCGTGCTGTCGATTGGCGATTTTGGCGTAGTGGCGCTCTTCGGCAACGAGGATTTCCGCACGCTGCCGTTCTGGCTTTATCAGCAAATTGGCTCCTATCGTAGCCAGGACGGCGCCGTCACGGCGCTGCTCCTGTTGCTGCTGTGCTTTGCGTTATTTACCGTTATCGAAAAACTTCCGGGGCGTGATGTTAAAACTGACTGATGTAACCTGGCTTTATGAGCACCTGCCAATGCGTTTTACCCTCTCCGTTCGTCAGGGAGAGCGAATCGCAGTGCTTGGCCCCAGCGGGGCCGGAAAAAGTACCCTGCTCAATCTGATCGCCGGTTTTCTGCAACCTGCCAGCGGGTCGATCGTCATTGATAACGGCGAGTTTACCTACGCTCCGCCGGCTAAGCGCCCGGTGTCGATGCTGTTTCAGGAAAACAATCTGTTCAATCATCTTACGGTCTGGCAGAACATCGCGCTGGGTATGGATCCGGGGTTAAAGCTCAGTGCTGCGCAGCGTCAGACGCTTGAGGCGATCGCCGAACAAATGGGCCTGTCTGCGTTTATCAACAGGCTTCCGGGGGAGCTTTCCGGCGGCCAGCGCCAGCGCGTGGCGCTGGCACGCTGTCTGGTGCGCGAGCAGCCGCTGCTGCTGCTCGACGAACCCTTTTCGGCGCTCGACCCGGCCCTGCGTCAGGAAATGCTCTCGCTGGTTGAGGAGGTGTGCGAGCGCGAACAACTGACGATGCTGATGGTTTCGCACAGCATTGAAGATGCCGCACGCATCGCGCCGCGATCGGTGGTGATCGCAGAGGGACGTATTTTGTGGGATGGAGAAACAGAAGAACTTCTGAGTGGTAACGCAGGGGCATCTTCATTGTTGGGCATTCGTGCGGTCTGATGCCCTCACCCTGGCCCTCTCCCACGGGGAGAGGGAAAACACCTTAACGGCTCACCACCTTCAACAGGATCTCGCCGTACACCGGCATCAGCGGGTGGCGGATTAGCGCCACCAGCGCTACCACCGCCACGCCGAGCGTAAGTGGGGCCAGCCAGAGCAGGCGCGTGCGCGGGAGATAGCGGGTCAGGCGATCGACGCTCGCTTTCGCGCTGCGCCACAGGCGCCAGCAGAGCCAAACCGCCAGCCACAGCAGCACCGCCGTACCCAGCAGCAGCCATTTAAACTCACCGCTTTGCATACCGTCAGGAATATCAATCGCCGCGCCCGCCAGGATACCCGGCAGAAAGTAGAACGGCGGCCAGAAGACGCAGCCGATGATATTCGGCACCACAAACTTCGCGACGGGCAGATCCAGCATCCCGGCCACCATCGGCACCAGTGGACGCGTTGGCCCAACGAAGCGCCCCACGAGGATGGTGAACATGCTGTGCTGGTGCAGCGCATGCTCGGTTTTATCCAGCAGCGCTTTGTTTTTTTTCATGAACGACCAGCGGTGTAGCGGCTTCTTAAAGCGCCAGCCCAGCCAGAAGGAGATCCAGTCCCCCAGCAAACAGCCGATAATACCGGCCATCCACGCCTGCCAGAAATTGACCTCGCCGCTGCCGATAAGCGCCCCAAGCCCCGCCATCATCACGGTGCCGGGCAGGATCAGCCCGACCAGCGCCAGCGACTCCAGAAACGCCACCAGCGCCACGGCGATGAGCGAATACATAACGGACTGGGTAATAAAATGTTCCAGCAATGCCTGCATAACTATTCCGGTCAGAAAACGAATCAGCGATTCTGCTTAGCGCCCTGCACCGCGTCAAGGCATCAATTGTCTGAATAGTTTACAAGATGCGCCTGAAGTTCACCTGAATGTTTACCGATTATTCACATCCCGCACGGAATTCGCTCGGGCTGGCACCGGTGCACTTCTTAAACACGCGAGAGAAATAGAGCTGATCTTCAAAGCCGACGTTACGCCCGACGGTGGCGATAGGCATTCGGGTGGTGCTGAGCAGCAGTTTCGCCTGGCTGATGCGCTGATCCTCGCGCCAGCTGAGTACGCTCACGCCAAGCTGCTGGCGGAACAGATGCGACAGCCGTGACGGCGACAGGCACACATGCTGGGCGACGCTGGCAATATCAAACTGGCTGTCGGCAAGGTGGTCGCTGATGTACTGGCAGGCGTCGCGGACGCGGTTGTCCAGCGGCGGATTAAGCGACTCGTTGATGGCCTCCATGCGGCGCAGCAGCACCTGTTCAAGCAGGTTGATGGCCAGCAGTTCGGCGTAGCGCCCTCCCGCCTGCCCTGCCTCAATAATCTGTGCAAACAGCTCACGGAACTGCGCCAGATGCGCCTCATCCGGGCGATAAAAACCGGTTTGCGCGAAAATGGCCGGCCACGAGAGCCACTCCTGCCAGTAGGCGCGCGGACGGAAATAGACCCACTGGTGATACCACTCTTTGGCATCCGGGTGGCGCCCGTAGTGGTGGATCTCCCCCGGCGGGAACAACAGCATATCACCAGGGCGGCAGATAAACTGCCGATCGCCGTTTTTAATCACCCCTTCCCCGCGAACGGTCAGGTTCAGAATATACCCTTTCATTCCGAGCGGTCGATCGACGTAGAAATCGAGATACCCCTCGGCCTCAATGGGCGTCAGCCCCGCCACCAGATGGGCGTTAAATGAGTATCCCGGCAGCAGGGGATCGTTTTGCGGTTCGGCCATAGATTCAGTTCTCCCAAGGGTCCTGAAGGAAACCAATTGTCCATATCGATAAAAGCAGTATAAAAATGGCCCGCGAAAAGATCCAAAAAGCATCACGCCTCTTTTACGTCCGCCATGTTTCAGCCTTTTCCCCTGATTTCTCCGCCAGCACGGGCGGATAAGCAGTAACAAAAGTGTCTATAAGTACGGCAGAAATGTCCACATTGAATATTTGCACGGCGTCACACTTTCAATCGTAACAGCAATTTAGTCCATAAGATTAGCGGATCCTGCCTGACGATCTTTGTCCCCAGTCTCTAATGTTCTTCCATACCTGTTTTGGATGGAGCAACACCATGGCAATTGCAATTGGCCTCGATTTTGGCAGCGACTCAGTTCGCGCGCTGGCAGTGGACTGTACGACTGGCCAGGAAATAGCAACCAGCGTTGAGTGGTATCCGCGCTGGCAAGAGGGGCGCTACTGCGATGCGCCGAACAACCAGTTCCGTCACCACCCGCGCGATTACATTGAATCAATGGAAGCGGCGATCAAAACCGTGCTGGCGGAGCTGACGGATGCCCAGCGGGCCGACGTCGTGGGGATTGGCGTCGACAGTACCGGTTCAACGCCAGCCCCGGTTGATGCAGAAGGCCGCGTACTGGCGCTGCGACCGGAGTTTGCCGACAACCCGAACGCCATGTTTGTGCTGTGGAAAGACCATACCGCCGTGGAAGAGGCGGAAGCCATCACCCGCTTATGCCATCAGCCGGGCAAAACTGACTACTCCCGCTACATCGGCGGGATTTACTCCAGCGAGTGGTTCTGGGCCAAGATCCTGCACGTTACCCGCGCGGACGCGTCGGTCGCACAGGCAGCGGCGTCATGGATTGAGCTATGCGACTGGGTTCCCGCCCTGCTCTCCGGCACCACTCGCCCGCAGGATATCCGCCGTGGCCGTTGCAGCGCCGGGCATAAATCGCTGTGGCATGAAAGCTGGGGGGGTCTGCCTCCGGCAGCGTTCTTCGATGAACTCGACCCGATCATCAACAAACACCTGACATACCCGCTGTTTACCGACACCTTCACCGCCGATATTCCGGTCGGCATGCTCTGCGAAGAGTGGGCGAAACGCCTCGGTCTGCCGCAAAACGTGACCATTTCCGGCGGCGCGTTCGACTGCCATATGGGCGCCGTGGGCGCGGGTGCGCAGCCTAACACGCTGGTGAAAGTGATTGGCACCTCCACCTGCGACATTCTGACGGCGGATAAAACGACCGTTGGCGACCGCGCGGTGAAGGGTATCTGCGGTCAGGTTGACGGCAGCGTGGTGCCCGATTTTATCGGCCTCGAAGCGGGTCAGTCCGCGTTTGGCGATATCTACGCCTGGTTTGGCCGGGTGCTCGGCTGGCCGCTGGATCAGCTGGCGGCCGCGCATCCTGAACTGAAAACCCAGATTACCGCGAGCAAAAAACAGCTCCTGCCGCAGCTCACCGAAGCCTGGG
Source organism: Enterobacter hormaechei subsp. hoffmannii (assembly GCF_001729745.1). GTDB lineage: Bacteria > Pseudomonadota > Gammaproteobacteria > Enterobacterales > Enterobacteriaceae > Enterobacter > Enterobacter intestinihominis. The sequence continues at coordinate 711,155 of NZ_CP017186.1, read as the reverse complement.
CAAAAAATCCGTCTCTCGATCACCTGCCGGTGGTGCTGGACTGGTTCAACGGCCGTCGTACGCCGTTTGCCAACCAGCGTCTGAAAGGGGTGATTACCGATCTCAACCTGGCGACCGACGCGCCCGCGCTGTTTGGCGGCCTGATCGCCGCCACCGCGTTCGGCGCGCGCGCCATTATGGAGTGCTTCACCGGGCAGGGCATTGACGTGAACAACGTGATGGCTTTGGGCGGTATCGCCCGTAAAAACCCGGTGATCATGCAGGCCTGCTGCGACGTGCTCAACCGTCCGCTGCAAATTGTGGCCTCCGATCAGTGCTGTGCGCTGGGCGCAGCGATTTTCGCTGCCGTGGCCGCAGGCGTCCATGCGGATATCCCGACCGCGCAACAGCATATGGCGAGCGCCGTCGAAAGTACACTCCAGCCGCAGGCTCAGCAGGCACAACGCTTTGAACAGCTTTATCAGCGCTACCAGCAATGGGCAAAAAGCGCCGAACTTCACTATCTCCCTGTCGCCGCCCCGGCCAAAAGCACCGCGGACACTACGGCAACCCTGACACATTAAGGACACGATAATGACCATTTTTAATAATTATGAAGTGTGGTTTGTGATTGGCAGCCAGCATTTATACGGACCGGAAGCGTTGCAGCAGGTGACGAAACACGCGGAGCACGTTGTGAATGCGCTGAACGCGGAAGCCAAACTGCCTTGCAAACTGGTGCTGAAGCCGCTGGGTACTACGCCGGACGAAATCACTAACATCTGCCGCGATGCCAATTACGATGACAAATGCGCTGGCCTGGTGGTGTGGCTGCACACCTTCTCGCCAGCCAAAATGTGGATCAACGGCCTGGCTATCCTCAACAAACCGCTGCTGCAATTCCACACTCAGTTCAACGCCTCCCTGCCGTGGGACAGCATCGACATGGACTTCATGAACCTGAATCAGACCGCGCACGGCGGTCGCGAGTTCGGCTTCATCGGCGCACGTATGCGTCAACAACATGCCGTGGTGACCGGCCACTGGCAGGACGGCCAGGCACAAAAACGCATTGGCTCCTGGATGCGTCAGGCGGTCTCTAAGCAGGATACCCGTCACCTTAAAGTGGTGCGTTTCGGCGACAACATGCGTGAAGTTGCCGTAACCGACGGTGATAAAGTGGCCGCGCAGATCAAGTTCGGCTTCTCCGTAAATACCTGGGCGGTGGGCGACCTGGTGCAGGTGGTGAATGACATCAGCGATGGCGACGTGAACGCGCTGGTGGACGAGTACGAAAGCAGCTACCGCCTGACGCCTGCGGCACAGGTCAACGGTGACAAGCGCCAGAACGTGCTGGATGCCGCACGCATTGAACTGGGCATGAAGCGCTTCCTGGAACAGGGCGGCTTCCATGCCTTCACCACCACCTTTGAAGATCTCCACGGCCTGAAACAGCTCCCGGGTCTGGCGGTACAACGTCTGATGCAGCAGGGCTACGGTTTTGCGGGCGAAGGCGACTGGAAAACTGCCGCTCTGCTTCGCATCATGAAGGTGATGTCGACCGGTCTGCAGGGCGGCACCTCCTTTATGGAGGACTACACCTACCACTTCGAGAACGGCAACGATCTGGTGCTCGGCTCGCACATGCTGGAAGTGTGTCCCTCTATCGCCGTCGAAGAGAAACCGATCCTCGATGTGCAGTACCTCGGCATTGGCGGCAAAGCGGATCCGGCCCGTCTGATCTTCAACACCCGTACCGGCCCGGCCATTAACGCCAGCCTGATCGACCTCGGCGATCGTTTCCGCCTGCTGGTGAACTGCGTCGATGCTGTGGAAACTCCGCATTCTCTGCCGAAACTGCCGGTCGCCAATGCCCTGTGGAAAGCGCAACCTGACCTGCCAACCGCGTCGGAAGCCTGGATCCTGGCCGGCGGCGCGCACCACACCGTCTTCAGCCACGCGCTTGACCTGAACGATATGCGTCAGTTTGCCGAGCTGCACGACATCGAACTGACCGTGATTGATAACGACACCCGTCTGCCAGCCTTTAAAGACGCGCTGCGCTGGAACGAAGTCTATTACGGTTCAAAACGCTAAGCCCTGAATGCCCGGTGGCACTTCGTTTACCGGGCCTACGGTTCTGTAGGCCGGATAAGCGCAGCGCCATCCGGCAGGAGACGACAATGTTAGAAGATCTCAAACGTCAGGTACTCGAAGCCAACCTGGCGCTGCCAAAACATAACCTGGTGACCCTGACTTGGGGCAACGTCAGCGCCGTTGACCGGGAAAAAGGCGTGTTCGTGATCAAGCCTTCGGGCGTGGATTACACGGTGATGACCGCGGAAGATATGGTGGTGGTCAGCATCGAAACGGGTGAAGTGGTTGAAGGCGATAAAAAGCCCTCCTCCGATACGCCCACTCACCGCCTGCTGTATCAGGCCTTCCCGACCATCGGTGGGATTGTGCATACCCATTCGCGTCACGCGACCATCTGGGCGCAGGCGGGCCAGCCTATTCCGGCCACCGGCACCACCCACGCGGACTACTTCTACGGCACCATTCCCTGCACGCGTCTGATGACCGATACGGAGATCGGCGGTGAGTACGAATGGGAAACCGGGAACGTGATCGTCGAAACCTTCGAAAAACAGGGTATCGACGCGGCGCAAATGCCCGGCGTGCTGGTGCACTCCCACGGCCCGTTTGCCTGGGGTAAAAACGCGGAGGACGCGGTGCACAACGCGATCGTGCTGGAGGAAGTCGCCTACATGGGGATCTTCTGCCGCCAGCTGGCGCCGCAGTTGCCGGATATGCAGCAAACCCTGCTCGATAAGCATTACCTGCGCAAGCACGGTGCAAAGGCGTATTACGGGCAATAGATTGTAGGCCGGATAAGCGCAGCGCCATCCGGCTAAACAGGCACTGTATAAAACCCCAGCAAACACCCCTCAACCAGGCTATAATCAGGCCTGGTTTTGTTTTATGGGATAACGGCGTGGCGCAGACGCAAGAAGGCTTTTTACTGACCAGACACTGGCGGGATACCCCTCAGGGTACTGAGGTTGAATTCTGGCTGGCAACGGACAACGGCCCGCTAAACGTTACGCTCCCGCCGCAGGAGTCCGTGGCCTTTATTCCTGAAGCTCACGTCGAGAAAGTGAAGCAACTGCTGCGCGGCGAAAACAACTGGCGCCTTACGCCGCTTCAGCTGAAAGATTTCCACCGCCAGCCGGTTTACGGCCTCTACTGCCGCGCCCATCGCCAGTTAATGCGCTATGAAAAACTGCTCCGTGAAGCGGGCGTGACGCTTTACGAGGCCGATATCCGCCCGCCTGAACGCTTTCTGATGGAGCGGTTTATCACCGCGCCCGTCTGGGTAGATGGCGCCGCGCAAAACGGCAGGATCGTTAACGCGCGCCTGAAGCCTAATCCGCACTATCGCCCGCCGCTCAAGTGGGTGTCGCTGGATATCGAAACCACCCGCCACGGCGAACTGTACTGCATCGGTCTTGAAGGCTGCGGGCAGCGGGTTGTCTATATGCTCGGGCCGCCGAACGGCAATGCGTCCGCGCTGGATTTTCATCTGGAGTACGTCAACAGCCGCCCGCAGCTGCTGGAGAAGCTTAACCAGTGGTTTGCCGAGCACGACCCGGACGTGCTGATCGGCTGGAACGTGGTGCAGTTTGACCTGCGCGTGCTGCAAAAACATGCCGAGCGTTACCGCATCCCGCTGATTCTGGGGCGCGGCAACAGCGAGCTGGAGTGGCGTGAGCACGGCTTTAAGAACGGTATTTTCTTCGCGCAGGCTAACGGTCGCCTGATTATCGACGGTATCGAGGCGCTGAAATCCGCCTTCTGGAACTTCTCTTCCTTCTCGCTGGAAGCGGTCGCCCAGGAACTGCTCGGCGAAGGTAAATCCATCGACAATCCCTGGGACCGAATGGACGAGATCGACCGGCGTTTTAATGAAGATAAACCCGCGCTCGCCACCTATAACCTGAAAGATTGCGAGCTGGTGACGCAGATCTTCCACAAAACCGAGATCATGCCCTTCCTGCTGGAACGCGCAACGGTGAACGGCCTTGCGGTCGACAGGCACGGCGGCTCGGTAGCGGCCTTCAGCCACCTCTATTTCCCGCGGATGCACCGGGCGGGTTATGTCGCCCCTAACCTCGGCGACGTGCCGCCGCAGGCCAGCCCCGGCGGTTACGTGATGGATTCACGGCCAGGGCTGTATGACTCGGTGCTGGTGCTGGATTATAAAAGCCTGTACCCGTCCATTATCCGCACGTTTCTGATTGATCCGGTGGGGCTGGTGGAGGGGATGGCGCAGCCAGACGATGCGCACAGCACCGAAGGTTTTCTTGGAGCACGCTTCTCGCGGGAAAAACACTGCCTGCCCGAAATTGTGGGAAACATCTGGCACGGCCGCGACGAGGCGAAACGCCACGGCAACAAGCCGCTCTCACAGGCGCTGAAAATCATTATGAATGCCTTTTACGGGGTGCTGGGCACCAGCGCCTGCCGCTTCTTTGATCCGCGTCTGGCGTCGTCCATCACCATGCGCGGGCACGACATTATGCGCCAGACCAAAGCGTTGATTGAATCCCGGGGTTATGACGTTATTTATGGCGACACCGATTCCACCTTTGTCTGGCTGAAATCGGCCCATTCAGAAGACGACGCCGCGCAAATCGGCAAAGAACTGGTCGCCTTCGTGAACGCCTGGTGGCGCGAAAGTTTGCAAAAAGAGCGGTTAACCAGTGCGTTAGAGCTGGAGTTTGAAACCCATTTTGCCCGCTTTTTAATGCCGACCATTCGCGGGACCGACCAGGGCAGCAAGAAGCGCTACGCCGGACTGATTCAGGAAGGCGACAAGCAGCGGATGGTGTTTAAAGGGCTGGAGACAGTGCGCACCGACTGGACGCCGCTGGCACAGCAGTTTCAGCAAACGCTTTATCTGCGGGTGTTCCGCAATGAGCCGTATCAGGACTACGTGCGCGAGACGATAGCCAGCCTGATGGCAGGCGAACTTGACGCGCAGCTGGTGTATCGCAAGCGCCTGCGCCGCCCGCTGGCGGAGTACCAGCGTAATGTTCCTCCGCACGTCCGCGCGGCGCGACTGGCGGATGAAGAGAACGTTCGCCGGGGCCGCGCGCCGCAGTATCAGAACCGGGGAACGATCAAATACGTCTGGACAACGAACGGACCAGAACCCGTTGATTACCAGCAGTCTCCGCTCGATTACGATCACTACCTGACCCGCCAGCTTCAGCCTGTTGCGGAGGGAATTTTACCGTTCATCAACGACGACTTTGCTACACTAGTGACAGGACAACTTGGGCTATTTTGACGCGTGACGAAACCGTTGCCATCCAGTACCATAGCGCCCTTTCCATTCCCGGACCCATTTTTCGATGACCGTCTTTTTTGACGGGGTCGAACTATTGCCTGCAATTAAAGATTAGAGCCGAACAACTATGCCTTTTACACTTGGTCAACGCTGGATCAGCGATACAGAAAGCGAACTTGGATTAGGAACCGTCGTTGCCGTCGATGCGCGCATGGTTACCCTCCTTTTCCCTGCTACCGGTGAAAACCGCCTGTACGCTCGCAATGACTCCCCTGTTACCCGCGTAATGTTCAATCCGGGTGATACCGTGACCAGCCATGACGGCTGGCAACTGAAGGTTGAAGACGTAAAAGAAGAGAATGGACTGCTCGCCTACATCGGAACGCGTCTTGATACCGACGAGACGAATGTCATCCTGCGTGAAGTGCTGCTCGACAGCAAACTGGTGTTCAGCAAGCCGCAGGACCGTCTGTTTGCCGGGCAAATCGACCGAATGGATCGCTTCTCCCTGCGCTACCGCGCGCGTAAGTTCCAGAGTGAGCAGTACCGCATGCCGTGGAGCGGCCTGCGCGGTCAGCGTACCAGCCTTATTCCCCATCAGCTGAATATCGCCCATGACGTGGGCCGTCGCCATGCGCCTCGCGTGCTGCTGGCTGACGAAGTGGGCCTGGGTAAAACCATCGAAGCAGGCATGATCCTGCACCAGCAGCTGCTCTCTGGCGCTGCCGAGCGCGTGCTGATTGTGGTTCCAGAAACGCTGCAACATCAGTGGCTGGTTGAAATGCTGCGCCGCTTTAACCTGCGCTTCTCCCTGTTCGACGATGAGCGCTATGCCGAAGCCCAGCACGACGCGGACAACCCGTTTGAAACCGAACAGCTGGTCATTTGTTCCCTGGACTTCGTGCGCCGCAGCAAGCAGCGCCTGGAGCATCTGTGCGACGCTGAATGGGATCTGATGGTCGTCGACGAAGCGCACCACCTCGTCTGGAGCGAAGACGCGCCAAGCCGTGAATACATGGCGATTGAGCAGCTTGCCGAGCGCGTACCGGGCGTTCTGCTCCTGACCGCCACGCCGGAGCAGCTGGGTCTTGAGAGCCACTTCGCCCGTCTGCGTCTGCTCGATCCCAACCGTTTCCACGATTTTGAGCAGTTTGTTGAAGAGCAGAAAAACTACCGCCCGGTGGCGGACGCCGTCGCGCTGCTGCTGGCCGGTAATCGTCTCTCTAATGATGAGCTTAACACTCTCAGCGATCTGATTGGCGAGCAGGATATTGAGCCGCTGCTTCAGGCCGCGAACAGCGACAGCGATAATGCGGGATCCGCGCGTAAAGAGCTGATCGACATGCTGATGGACCGCCACGGTACCAGCCGCGTGCTGTTCCGTAACACCCGTAACGGCGTGAAAGGCTTCCCGAAACGCGAGCTGCACACCATCAAACTGCCGCTGCCGACCCAGTACCAGACGGCGATTAAAGTCTCCGGCATTATGGGCACCCGTAAATCTGCGGAAGATCGCGCGCGCGACATGCTCTACCCGGAGCAGATTTATCAGGAATTCGAAGGCGACACCGGCACCTGGTGGAATTTCGATCCGCGCGTGGAGTGGTTGATGGGCTACCTCACCGCTCACCGTTCCCAGAAAGTGCTGGTGATCTGCGCCAAAGCCGCTACCGCATTGCAGCTGGAGCAGGTTCTGCGTGAGCGCGAAGGCATTCGCGCCGCCGTGTTCCACGAAGGCATGTCCATAGTTGAGCGCGATCGTGCAGCAGCCTGGTTTGGTGAAGAGGACAGCGGCGCGCAGGTTCTGCTGTGCTCTGAAATCGGTTCTGAAGGCCGTAACTTCCAGTTCGCCAGCAATCTGGTGATGTTCGATCTGCCGTTTAACCCGGATCTGCTGGAGCAGCGTATCGGCCGTCTGGATCGTATCGGGCAGGCGCACGATATTCAGATCCACGTGCCGTATCTGGAGAAAACCGCCCAGTCGGTGCTGGTGCGCTGGTACCACGAAGGGCTGGACGCGTTTGAACACACCTGCCCGACCGGCCGCACCATTTACGATCAGGTCCATGGCGATCTGATCGGTTACCTGGCCGCGCCTGAAAATAGCGAGGGCTTTGATGAGCTGATTAAATCCTGCCGTGAGAAGCACGACGCACTGAAAGCGCAGCTGGAGCAGGGTCGCGATCGCCTGCTGGAGATCCACTCCAACGGCGGTGAAAAAGCGCAGCAGCTGGCCGAAAGCATTGAAGAGCAGGACGACGACACCAGCCTGATCAGCTTCTCCATGAATCTGTTCGACATCGTCGGTATAAACCAGGACGATCGCGGCGAGAACATGATCGTGCTGACCCCGTCCGATCATATGCTGGTGCCGGATTTCCCGGGCCTGCCGGAAGACGGCTGCACAATCACCTTTGAGCGTGATGTGGCGCTGTCCCGCGAAGACGCACAGTTCATTACCTGGGAGCACCCGCTGATCCGCAACGGTCTGGATCTGATCCTCTCCGGCGATACCGGCAGCAGCACCATTTCCCTGTTGAAGAACAAAGCCTTGCCTGTGGGCACGCTGCTGGTGGAGCTGATCTACGTTGTGGAAGCGCAGGCGCCGAAACAGCTTCAGCTTAACCGCTTCCTCCCGCCAACGCCGGTGCGTCTGCTGCTGGATAAAAACGGTACGAATCTGGCCGGCCAGGTGGAGTTTGAAAGCTTCAACCGTCAGTTGAGCGCGGTGAACCGCCATACCGGCAGCAAGCTGGTGAATGCGGTGCAACAGGACGTGCATGCCATTCTGCAACTGGGTGAAACCCAGGCCGAAAAAGCGGCCAGAGTGCTGATTGATGCGGCGCGCAGCGAAGCCGATGAGAAGCTTTCTGCCGAGCTGTCGCGTCTGGAAGCGTTGAAAGCGGTGAACCCGAACATTCGTGACGATGAGCTGGCCGCAATTGAGAGCAACCGCCAGCAGGTGCTGGAAAGCCTGAATCAGGCGGGATGGCGTCTCGACGCCCTGCGTCTTATCGTTGTGACGCATCAGTAAGCGGAGCGCAAAATGGTAATGGAGCCCTACAATCCCCCGATGGATCCGTGGCTGGTCATTCTGTATCAGGACGAGCACATTATGGTGGTTAACAAGCCGAGCGGCCTGTTGTCCGTGCCGGGGCGTCTGGAAGAGCATAAAGACAGCGTGATGACGCGTATCCAGCGCGATTATCCCCATGCCGAGTCTGTCCATCGTCTGGATATGGCGACCAGCGGCGTGATTGTGGTGGCTCTTAATAAGGCGGCAGAACGTGAGCTGAAGCGTCAGTTCCGCGAGCGCGAGCCGAAGAAGCAGTATGTCGCCCGCGTGTGGGGCCATCCGGCGCAGGCGGAAGGGCTGGTGGATTTACCGCTGATTTGCGACTGGCCGAACCGGCCAAAGCAGAAGGTGTGTTATGAAACCGGCAAGGCTGCGCAGACCGAGTATGAAGTGCTGGAGTACGCGCCGGATAATACCGCGCGCGTCCTGCTGAAGCCGATTACCGGGCGCTCCCACCAGCTGCGTGTGCATATGCTTGCGATGGGTCACCCGATTCTGGGTGACAGATTCTATGCGCCGCCGGAAGCGCTGGCGTTAGCGCCGCGCCTGCAACTGCATGCGCAGACGCTCACCATCACCCACCCTGCTTTCTGCAACGCCATGACGTTCAAAGCCCCGGTGGACTTCTGAAAAAATGGCCCGACACTGTCGGGCCATTTTTTTATTTAAAACCTTTCTGCTCTTTAATCAGCTCGTAGGCTTTCTGGATTTCCTGCGCTTTCTGTTTCGCCATCTCCATCATCTCAGGCGGCAGGCCTTTCGCCACCAGCTTATCCGGATGGTGCTCGCTCATCAGCTTACGATAGGCGCGTTTGATGGTCGTGACATCGTCAGAGGGCTTCACGCCGAGGACATTACAGGCATCTTCAAGCGTAGGACCACGCTGCGCCTGCTGCCAGCCGCCACCGGACGATTGCTGTTGATAACCGCCGCCAAAGTGCGCGCCGCCCTGCATCATGCGCAGGAACTGATCGAACTGCATGCGGGAAATGCCCAGCTCTTCAGCAATCACATACAGGACGTCCCGTTCATTCGGATGCAGAGAGCCATCCGCGAAGGCGGCCTGGATTTGAATTTCCAGAAACATCCGAATTAAATCAAAGCGCCCGAAGCAGATGCTACGGAACTGCCGCATTTTTTCACGCAGCGGGTAGTTATCCGCTTTACCAATCCTGAATGCATTCTGCGCCGCGACGCGGGATTCGCCGTGCAGATTCATGCGATCCATAAAGACGCTGGCAACCTGAATATCGGCTTCCGTTACGCGCCCTTTTGATTTGGTTAAGTGCCCCATCACCTCGAAGGTGGTGGAGAAAAAGAGTGACTGGCGCTCGCGCTGGTTGGCAAACCAGGCCATTTTGCGGCTGCGTGCTTTATCAAACATATGGCCGATAATGAGGCCAAGAACAACACCCCAGAATCCGGCACCCATAATAATTGCGAACGCAACGCCGATTATTTTACCCCAATACTGCATATACTCCCCGAATGGTCATGTTCCTGGCCGACGCAACGCCATCATTACAGTGGTCGCGCCACGGTCAATTGAGGGACATCGCCTATAATTTGCATTATCATACTCGTCATTCGATAGCGAGCCTAACACTCTGGCGCGCAAACGGGCAGGATTAACGCTGGTACTGCGCTGATGAGTAAGATAGTCTCTGAGCGTTTGTAAGCCGTAGCCACTGATGACGGAACAATAAAATACAACGTATGAAAAAACGTATCCCCACCCTTCTGGCCACAATGATTGGCACCGCCCTGTATAGCCAACAGGGGCTCGCAGCCGATCTCGCCTCGCAGTGTATGCTTGGCGTCCCAAGTTACAATCGCCCACTGGTGAAAGGCGATACGAATGACTTACCCGTCACCATTAATGCCGACAGCGCAAAAGGTAATTATCCTGACAATGCAACCTTTACGGGCAATGTCGATATTAACCAGGGAAACAGCCGTCTGCTGGCTGACGAAGTGCAATTGCACCAGAAGCAGCCGGAAGGTGCTCAGGCACCTGTCCGTACGGTGGATGCGCTGGGTAATGTGCACTATGACGACAATCAGGTCATCCTGAAAGGTCCGAAAGCCTGGTCGAATCTGAATACCAAAGACACCAACGTCTGGGAAGGTGATTATCAGATGGTCGGTCGTCAGGGGCGCGGTACCGCAGACCTGATGAAGCAGCGCGGCGAGAACCGCTACACCATTCTCGAAAACGGCTCGTTTACGTCCTGTTTGCCAGGGTCAAATACCTGGAGCGTTGTGGGCAGCGAAGTGATCCACGACCGTGAAGAACAGGTTGCAGAGATCTGGAACGCCCGTTTTAAACTCGGCCCGGTGCCCATTTTCTATAGTCCTTACCTGCAACTGCCTGTGGGTGACAAACGTCGTTCAGGCTTCCTGATCCCGAACGCCAAGTACAGCACGTCGAACTACTTTGAGTTCTACCTGCCGTACTACTGGAACATTGCGCCCAACATGGACGCCACGATCACGCCGCACTACATCCATAAGCGCGGTAACATCATGTGGGAGAACGAATTCCGCTATCTGACCAAAGCGGGCGCGGGTCTGATGGAGTTTGATTATCTGCCATCAGATAAGGTGTTCCAGGACGAACATCCGAGCGAAGGTGATAAGCACCGCTGGATGTACTACTGGAAGCACGCCGGGGTATTGGATCAGGTGTGGCGCTTCAACATCGACTACACCAAAGTCAGCGATCCGTATTACTTCAACGACTTCGACTCTAAATACGGGTCCAGTACCGACGGTTACGCCACGCAGAAATTCAGCGTGGGCTACGCCATTGAGAACTTTGACGCGACGGTGTCGACCAAGCAGTTCCAGGTATTTGATACGCAATCGCGTAGTACCTATGGTGCAGAGCCGCAGCTGGACGTGAACTGGTACCAGAACGATGTGGGTCCTTTCGACACGCACGTTTACGCTCAGGCGGTCCATTTCGTCAACACCAACTCGGATATGCCGGAATCAACGCGTCTGCATATCGAGCCGACGATCAATCTGCCGTGGTCAAACGACTGGGCAAGCCTGAATACCGAAGCCAAGCTGATGGCCACCCACTATCAGCAGAAAAATCTGGACTGGTATAACAAACGCTATGGCACCGATCTTGAAGAGTCGGTAAACCGTACGCTTCCGCAATTCAAAATGGACGGGAAGCTGATTTTCGAACGTGACATGGCTCTTCTCGCGGATGGATACACCCAGACGCTTGAGCCACGTATGCAGTATCTGTACGTGCCTTATCGCGATCAGAGCAAAATTCAAAACTACGACTCGTCCTTCCTGCAATCAGACTACAGCGGCCTGTTCCGCGATCGTACCTACGGCGGCCTTGACCGTATTGCGTCTGCTAACCAGTTAACGACCGGCGTCACAACGCGCATTTATGATGATGCTGCCGTTGAACGTTTTAACGTTTCTGTTGGTCAAATCTACTATTTCACCGAGTCTCGTACCGGTGATGACGACATTAACTGGGAGAAAGACAACAAAACGGGCTCACTGGTATGGGCGGGCGACACCTACTGGCGTATGACGGATCGTTGGGGTCTGCGCGGTGGTGTTCAGTACGATACACGACTGGACAATATCGCGACGGGCAGCGCTGCCATCGAATATCGTCGTGATGAAGATCGCATGTTGCAGTTGACGTACCGTTACGCCAGCCCGGAGTATATCCAGGCGACACTGCCAAACTATGCGAATACAGACCAATACAAAGACGGTATTTCACAGGTGGGTACCGCCGCGAGCTGGCCGATCGCCGATCGTTGGTCAGTCGTCGGAGCCTACTACTATGACACGAATGCCCAAAAACCTGCTGACCAGATGCTGGGTCTGCAATATAACTCCTGCTGTTACGCAATACGTGTCGGTTACGAACGCAAACTTAACGGCTGGGATACGCAAAACAGTCAGGGCAAATACGATAACGTGATTGGCTTTAATATCGAGTTGCGCGGCCTGAGCTCTAACTACGGTCTGGGCACGCAGCAGATGCTGCGCTCGAACATTCTGCCGTATCGTAGTTCATTGTAATGTGCTTGATTTACAACGTAATCCGCTTTGCGGTTAATTGAAATGGAAAAAGTATGAAGAACTGGAAAACGCTGCTACTCGGTGTCGCTATGGTTGCGAATACCAGCTTCGCGGCCCCACAGGTTGTCGATAAAGTCGCGGCTGTGGTTAACAACGGCGTCGTGCTTGAAAGTGACGTTGACGGTTTGATGAAATCTGTAAAGCTCAACTCGGGCCAGGCAGGTCAACAACTTCCGGATGACGCTACGCTGCGCCACCAGATCCTGGAACGTCTGATCATGGATCAGATTGTCCTGCAAATGGGCCAGAAAATGGGTGTGAAGATCTCTGACGAGCAGCTCGATCAGGCGATCGCTAACATTGCAAAGCAGAACAACATTACCCCGGACCAGATGCGTAGCCGCCTGGCCTATGACGGCATCAGCTATGCCACCTACCGTAATCAGATCCGTAAAGAGATGCTGATTTCAGAAGTGCGTAACAATGAAGTCCGTCGCCGCGTCACCATCCTGCCTCAGGAAGTGGATGCCCTGGCGAAACAGGTGGGTAATCAGAATGATGCCAGCACTGAACTTAACCTGAGCCACATCCTGATCCCACTGCCGGAAAACCCAACCTCCGATCAGGCGGCTGAGGCGGAAAGTCAGGCGCGCGCTATCGTTGAGCAGGCGCGTAATGGCGATGACTTCGGCAAACTGGCGATCACCTACTCTGCTGACCAGCAGGCGCTGAAAGGCGGCCAGATGGGCTGGGGCCGTATTCAGGAGCTGCCATCCCTGTTTGCCCAGGCGCTGAGCACGGCGAAGAAAGGCGACATCGTCGGTCCAATCCGTTCCGGTGTGGGCTTCCACATTCTGAAAGTGAACGACCTGCGCGGTCAGAGCCAGAACATTTCGGTTACCGAAGTGCATGCGCGCCATATCCTGCTCAAACCGTCTCCGATCATGACTGACGATCAGGCCCGTGCGAAGCTGGAACAGATCGCCGCAGACATCAAGAGCGGTAAAACCACCTTCGATAAAGCGGCAAAAGAGTTCTCTCAGGATCCTGGCTCTGCAAACCAGGGCGGTGACCTGGGTTGGGCGGCAGCGGATATTTACGATCCAGCTTTCCGCGATGCGTTAATGAAGCTGAATAAGGGTCAGATGAGCGCGCCAGTGCACTCCTCCTTCGGCTGGCATCTGATCCAGCTGATGGACACCCGCAACGTGGATAAAACCGATGCGGCACAGAAAGACCGCGCGTATCGCATGCTGTTTAACCGTAAGTTCTCTGAAGAAGCCGCAACCTGGATGCAGGAACAACGCGCCAGCGCTTACGTGAAAGTGTTGAGCAACTAATGAAACCGCATCGTGTTGTGATCACTCCCGGCGAACCCGCCGGGATTGGGCCTGACCTTGTGGTTCAGCTCGCCCAGCGCAGCTGGCCGGTAGAGTTGGTGGTCTGCGCAGATGCAACACTGTTACAAGACCGGGCAGCCTTGCTCGGTCTGCCTTTAACGCTCCTCCCTTACGTTGAAGGCCAACAGCCCGCACCGCAGCAGGCTGGTACTCTCACCCTGCTTTCAGTTCCGCTCCGTGCACCTGTTGTCCCCGGTGAGTTACACATCGAAAACGGCCACTACGTTGTCGAGACGCTGGCGCGCGCCTGTGACGGTTGCCTTCAGGGCGAATTTGCCGCCCTGATCACCGGTCCGGTGCATAAAGGCGTAATCAACGACGCGGGCATTCCGTTTACCGGGCATACCGAATTTTTCGAAGAGCGTTCGCACAGCCCGAAAGTGGTGATGATGCTGGCAACCGAAGCAATGCGCGTTGCGCTGGTAACAACGCACCTGCCGATCAAAGCCATTCCGGATGCCATTACGCCTGAACTCCTGCGTGAGATCATTGGCATTTTGCATCACGATCTGCAAACCAAATTCGGTATTCCGCAGCCGCATGTGCTGGTTTGCGGCCTGAATCCGCACGCGGGTGAGGGCGGACATATGGGCACTGAAGAGATCGACACCATCATTCCGGTGCTTGAGGAGATGCGGGCGAAGGGGATGAACCTCAGCGGGCCACTGCCTGCCGACACCCTTTTCCAGCCCAAATACCTGGATAAAGCCGATGCCGTACTCGCGATGTACCACGATCAGGGTCTGCCCGTGCTAAAATACCAGGGATTTGGTCGCGGGGTGAATATCACCCTCGGCTTACCCTTTATTCGAACGTCCGTTGACCACGGTACTGCGCTGGATCTGGCAGGCCAGGGAAAAGCGGATGTCGGCAGTTTTATCACGGCGCTTAATCTCGCCATCAAAATGATTGTTAATACTCAATGACTAATCGAGTCCATCAGGGCCACTTAGCCCGTAAACGCTTCGGGCAAAACTTCCTCAACGATCAGTTTGTGATCGACAGTATCGTTTCTGCCATTAATCCGCAGAAAGGCCAGGCCATGGTCGAAATCGGCCCGGGTCTTGCCGCGCTGACCGAGCCGGTAGGCGAACGCCTTGACGAACTGACCGTTATCGAACTCGACCGCGATCTGGCCGCGCGTCTGCAAACGCACCCTTTCCTCGGGCCGAAGCTGACGATTTATCAGCAGGATGCGATGACCATGAACTTTGGCGAACTGTCTGAAAAAATGGGACAGCCGCTGCGCGTGTTCGGTAACCTGCCGTACAACATCTCCACCCCGCTGATGTTCCATCTGTTTAGCTATACTGATGCCATTGCCGACATGCACTTCATGTTGCAAAAAGAGGTCGTTAACCGTCTGGTTGCAGGGCCGAACAGTAAAGCGTATGGTCGTTTAAGCGTGATGGCGCAATATTACTGCAACGTGATCCCGGTATTAGAAGTGCCGCCTTCCGCGTTCACGCCACCACCAAAAGTGGATTCTGCGGTTGTGCGCCTGGTGCCACATAAAACGATGCCGTATCCGGTCAAAGACCTGCGCGTGCTGAGCCGTATCACGACTGAAGCCTTTAACCAGCGCCGTAAAACGATTCGTAACAGCCTTGGCAATCTGTTTACCGTTGACGTGTTAGCTGAGTTGGGCATCGACCCGGCAATGCGTGCGGAAAATATTTCCGTAGAGCAGTACTGCAAGCTGGCTAATTACATCAGCGACAATGCGCCGCCGAAGGAGAGCTAAGCCATGATTGATTCGCCCCGCGTCTGTGTTCAGGTTCAAAGCGTCTACATTGAGTCCCAATCCACACCGGATGAAGAACGTTTTGTCTTTGCTTATACCGTAACCATTCGCAATCTGGGGCGGATGCCTGTGCAACTGCTCGGGCGCTACTGGCTTATCACCAACGGCAATGGCCGCGAAATTGAAGTCCAGGGTGAAGGTGTGGTCGGTGAACAACCCCATATCGCCCCTGGCGAAGAGTATCAGTACACCAGCGGTGCGGTCATTGAAACGCCACTGGGTACCATGCAAGGCCATTACGAAATGGTCGATGCCGACGGTAATGCTTTCCGCATTGCTATTCCTGTGTTCCGTCTCGCCGTACCTACACTTATTCATTAATCTAATGTCTACATATCTGATTGGCGACGTTCACGGTTGCTACGATGAACTGATCGCATTATTAAAACAGGTCGATTTTACTCCCGGGCAGGACACGCTCTGGCTTACAGGCGATTTAGTGGCGCGCGGCCCTGGCTCCCTTGACGTCCTGCGTTACGTCAAATCTCTGGGCGACAGCGTGCGGCTGGTACTGGGCAACCACGATCTGCATCTGCTGGCCGTATACGCCGGGATCAGCCGTAATAAGCCGAAAGATCGCATTACCCCCCTGCTGGAAGCACCGGATGCCGATGAGTTGCTCAACTGGCTGCGTCGCCAGCCACTGCTACAGATTGACGAAGAGAAAAAGCTGGTGATGGCTCATGCCGGCATCACGCCTCAATGGGATCTTGAGACGGCAAAAACCTGTGCGCGCGACGCCGAAGCGGTGCTGGCGAGCGACTCCTACCCGTTCTTCCTTGATGCGATGTACGGCGACATGCCGAATAACTGGAGTGATGACCTCAGCGGCCTGGCGCGGCTACGTTTTATCACCAATGCCTTTACGCGGATGCGCTACTGCTTCCCGAACGGGCAGCTGGATATGTATTGCAAAGATACGCCGGAAAATGCCCCTGCGCCGCTTAAGCCATGGTTTGCGATTCCGGGCCCCGTGACAAACGAATATAGCGTGGTATTTGGGCACTGGGCATCACTGGAAGGAAAAGGCACCCCGGAAAATATCTATGCGCTGGATACCGGATGCTGCTGGGGCGGGGATTTAACCTGCTTACGCTGGGAAGATAAAACCTACTTTGTCCAGCCATCCAACCGACAGCTGGATTTAGGCGAGGGAGAGGCGGTCGCCTCCTGAAGATGTTTATCCTCTCCCTTTGGGGAGAGGATAAAAACGTTAACGACGTTCCAGAATTTCGAAGCAGTAGCTGTGCGAGTTCTGCGCATCCGCATCGTGAAACTCACTGAATACGGACTCCCACTCGTCCGGATCGTAATCCGGGAAATGGGTATCCCCTTCCACTTCCGCATCAATGTGCGTCAGATACAGTTTCTGCGCTTTTGGCAGGAACTGCTCATACACGCGACCACCACCGATCACCATGATCTCTTCGGCATCGCCGCAGGCGGCAATCGCTTCATCAACGGATTTCACCCACTGCACGCGATCGTCAGTGCCCGGCTGGCTACTGATCACAATATTCTTACGACCCGGCAATGGACGACCAATCGACTCCCAGGTCAGGCGGCCCATCACTACCGGCTTGTTTAACGTAGTACGTTTAAACCATGCGAGATCGGCAGGCAGGTTCCACGGCATGGCGTTTTCCATGCCGATAACGCGGTCTACCGCCAGCGCTGCAATCAGACTGATCATTGAAAATTTCCCGGATGCAAAAAATTGCCGCCACTATACGGAAAGCTTAATCTTTCGTCGACTGGCGGCAGGGTAAAGAATTAGAAATTTTTTAATATTGCTGGCAACTCCACTTCACGCAGAGGGTTTACTCTCCGGTTCATCCGCAGGATCACCGGTATGCTTGCCCTCTTCCGTCCCTTGCCAGCCGTGGCGCTGAACCAGCGACAGGTGATTACGATCCTCGTTGATGATTTCCGTCAGCATGGTGCTGGTGCGTTTAAACACCGCTGCGCGTTCGGTTGCCGTACTGCTCGCCATCGCCACCATCTCTTCCACCATATCATGGTTAAAGCGGCGGAACAGATCGGCACGTTCACGCGCTTCATACGCACCAAGCCCCAGACTTTCCAGCGCCATGCGGCCAGATTTGAGCGCCCCTTCGAAGGTTTCACGTTCAGGGGCTGCCACCCCCGCCTGACGCAGCTGGATGTAGTGATCCACATCGCGCGCACGTGAGATAATGGTCAGATGCGGAAAATGCTCTTTAACCAGCTCAACCATCTGCATGCTGGTCTCAGGATCGTCGATGGCGTTAATCAGCACCTCGGCTTTCGCCGCTCCGGCGGATTCCAGCAGGTCCGCCCGGGTCGCATCACCGTAAAACACTTTCATATCGAATTTACGCAGCGTATCAACATGGTCAGGATCGTGATCGAGGATAACCATTTTCACACCGCTGGAGAGCAGTAAACGGCCTGCGATCTGCCCGAAGCGGCCAAATCCGGCGATGATCACGCGAGGCTGCTCCTCGTCGATCTCATCGGCTTCTCGCTCCTGTTCGCTTCCCGTTTTTTCCAGACGCGTCAGCAGCACCAGCAGAATTGGCGTTGCGGCCATCGACAGCGCGACCGCCAGCGTCAGCGCTTTTGCCCATTCCGGATCGAGTACATTTGCCATTTGCGCTGCGCCAAAGACCACGAAAGCAAACTCACTCCCCTGCCCCAGCAGCACAGCAAACCAGCGGCGTTGCGGTTTTGGCACGTTTAACGGTCGGGCAATCAGCCACAGCATCGCCATTTTAATGACCAGGAAACCCACCAGCAGAATGATGATGCGCAGCGGGTGGGTTACCAGCGTCCCGAAGTCGATAGACATCCCGACGCCGATGAAAAACAGCCCAAGCAGCAATCCTTTAAACGGCTCGATATCGCTTTCCAGCGCGTGACGATATTCGGAGCTTGCCAGTAAGACCCCTGCGAGGAAAGCGCCCATTGCCATCGACAGCCCAGCCTCTTCAAGCAGCAATCCAAAACCAAACACCAGGAATAACGCAACGGCGCTGAATACTTCGCGCAGGCCAGAGCGAGCCACAAAGCGCAGCAACGGACGCGTTACGTAGCGCCCCAGAAGAATTACCAGCGCCAGCGCACCGACAACCTTCAGCGCAGATAAGGCAAATGCCCCCAGCGTCGTTGAAGCGCCGCTGGTTGCCAGCAGCGGGATCATCGCTACCAGCGGGATGGCGGCAATATCCTGGAACAGCAGTACGGAGAAGGTGCTGCGCCCCATTTGCGAGACCGTCAGGTTACGTTCGTTCATTGCCTGCATGGCAATCGCCGTCGAGGAGAGCGCCAGCGTCATGCCGATCAGCTCTGCGACTTTCCACTCCATCCCCAGCAAAATGCAGAACCCGCCCAACAGCAGACCGCAGGCCAGCATTTGCAAAGCGCCACCGCCAAACACCGAGGCGCGCAGTTTCCACAGCCGCTGCGGATCCAATTCCAGGCCAATCACAAACAGCATCAGCACCACGCCGATTTCCGCAAAATGCAGGATTGACTCGGCATCCGTCACCAGCCGAAAGCCCCAGGGGCCAATCACACACCCGGCAATCAGATAGCCGAGCACCGAGCCCAGCCCCAGACGGACCGCCACGGGCACAATTAATGCCGCCGCGCCGAGGTAAATCAGCGCCTGTATCATCGTATGGCTATCCATTGTGCCCCTCCTGCCACTCGAGTAAGCGTTGTTTGTAGTGACGAGCCTGCGCCTGCAAGGTTTCATCGTCGCAGACAAAGGTACAGTGCATTGCAAAAGGCGGAAGCCAGTTCAGGCCACAGTAAAGGGCGGTAGCCTGGAGCGGCTGCGCCAGCACGTCAAATCCGGGGAAAGCGCCAATCTCAAAGTGGCTTTCACCCCCACCGGTGGTTACAGCCCACATCAGGCTTTTTCCCTGAAGCGCTTTGCCGTTATGTCCGTATGCCCAACCGTGCGACAAGACTTTGTCGATCCACAATTTCAGCAGCGGAGGTGTGCTGTACCACTGCATCGGATGCTGCCAGACGATCAGATCGGCACGAGAGAGCGCCTCCTGTTCGGCGGCGACATCGATACTGAAATCAGGATAGAGTTGATAGAGGGAACGTATCTCAACGTTTTCGAGCGTCCTTGCCTGCTCAAGCATCCGTTTATTCGCATGCGAATGTTGCGGATAGGGATGCGCATAAATTATCAAAACCATGAATATGCCTGTCTTTTACTTTTCTTGTAGCATTGAGTGTAGACAGTTACCACCCCGACTTAAAGGGGCTATCTAACGGTTAAAAGTAAAACGCAAGTATTGGCAACCCATCCCACCTTACCAGCGACAGTGGCGCTAAACACGAAGAGCGATACGCGAGACAAATTCATCCTACAAAATAGTTATGGCCATTCATATTATCAACAGATATTTTTAGCGAAACTTAAGTCATTATTTAATAAATCAACCTGTACATAACCTATTGAAAAAATAATAATTTTATGCTTTTTTGTTTTAAGCTCACGCTTTAAGACGGACTAAATACGTTTTACGCACGTTATCTAATGTTCCTTCTCACTCAAATGGATGTGTACATGAGCAACAATTTCTTTAGATTAAATCATACAACCAAAACTCTTGGAAAGATATTTCCTGCCTTGTTGATATGCACCCCTGCGGTTGCATTTTCTGCAACGATTGACCAATCAACTTCTGTTCCTCAAGATTTCTCAGCCGATGCTGAATATATTATTAATAAAAACGTGACGATCTCCTCCGCTGGTAGTGAAGCGGCGGTATCGGTCTCTGGGTTTACTCTCACCAATGTCACTAACGAAGGGAATATTTCTGGCACGGGAAATGGCCTGAATATAAATACTGGTGTACAGCGCATTGTAATTAATAACGACATCGGCGCAACCATTTCCTCCACCACCGCGAATGCGGTGAATATTCAGTCACTACTCGGTGATTTTAATAACAGTGGAAACATTACTGGCTCGGAAAATGGCATTTTTGTCAGTGAAAACTCCTCCGCATTAAATATTACCAATACCAGCACCGGAACGATAAAAGGAAAAACAGGTCTTAGTACTCAGGTTGGCATTGGCATTAATAACAGTGGCGAAATTATCGGTACAAACGGTGATGCTATTACGGCAAATGATGGCAACACTAAGATTTTTAACAGTGCCACTGTGCAGGGAACCCAGTACGGAATCAATGTAAAAGATACAGCAAAATTAGATATCAAAAATAGCGGAACGATTAGTGGTGAAACAAACGCTATTATGTTTGCCAGCGATAAAAATAACACGCTACTGCTCGACACTGGCTCCAACCTCATCGGTGACGTAATATCCACAAATTCCAGAGGAAATACCCTGACGTTGATCGGCACCGGTACGGAAGACAGTAACTTCGTGGGTCTGAATGAAGGCGACGGTTTCGCCAGCGTAAAAATGGAGGGTGAAAGCTGGGCACTGTCGGGCGATCTCGACATTATTGGCTCTGGCGACTCCTTGCTGATAGAGACTGGCGCGTTAACCCTGTCGGGTGCGGTATCGAATACCGGTAATACGCGGGTGGCCAAAGACGCCTCGCTGCAACTGGGCGATGGCGAAAAAACTGCGACGCTCAGCGGTGGGCTCACCAACAATGGTACCGTCATTTTTAATCAGGGTAGCGATTTCACTTTCGCCACCGACATGACCGGTAGCGGTAACGTCGAAAAAGTTGATTCCAACACGCTGACCCTGACAGGCAAAAATAGCTATACAGGGAATACGGTTCTGCACGGTGGCACCACGCTGGTCTCCACCGGAGCAACGCTCGGCGTCAAGGGCAGTAACGCCACCGTTACCGTTGAAAACGGCGCGACCTTTGCCACCGCAGGCGAAGTGAACAACAATATCGCGATTCTTAGCGGCGGTACGCTGGCGGCATGGAATGCAGTCCAGGGTAACTCCACGCTCAGCGCTTCCGGTGTTGATACCATCAACGGCAACGTGGCTAATGGCGGCACGCTGTTGCTGAGTGCGGCTGATAATAGCGTTGGCAATAATTTTACGATTAATGGCGACTACACCGGCTCTGACGGTAGCCAGATTGTGATGAACAGCACTCTGGGTGAAGATAACTCACCAACTGACCACCTCACCATTACGGGCAGCAGCTTCGGTCAGTCCGGCGTCAGCATTACCAACATTGGCGGCGCAGGCGCGCAAACCATTAACGGTATGGAAATTGTCAGCATTGGCGGCAGTTCCGAAGCCCAGCTGACGCTGGCAAAACCGGTCGTCGCAGGCGCCTGGGAATATAACCTCTACCAGCACAGTGACGGAAACTGGTATCTGGAATCAAAGGCGACGCCTTCTGATGATCCTTCCGACGACACCGATGACGGTGGCAATAATGATGACGGCGGTAACACCGACGGCGGTGGCAACACCGATAATGGTGGTAACACCGATGACGGTGGTAACGCCGATGATGGTGGTAACACCGACAACGGCGGCAACACTGACAACGGCGGCAACACCGATAACGGCGGCAACACCGATAACGGCGGTAACACCGACAACGGCGGCAACACCGATAACGGCGGCAACACCGATAACGGCGGCAACACCGATAACGGCGGTAACAGTGCCCCGGAAGTTATGGCACCTGAAGTGGGTGCTTACTTAGGTAACTACCTTGCCGCGCAGAGCATGTTCCTGCATAAGCGCGACGATCGCGACCAGCTCACTTTCCGCAATGAAGACGATCTGAACACCTGGATGTACGTTAAGGGTCGCTATCATGAGAACGATGCGGGTGGCGATAAAGTCAGCTACGACACCACCACCACCGTTCTGCAAGTCGGCAGCGATTTCATGAGCAAGCCAATGGATAACGGCATCCTGCGTGCCGGTGGTATGTTCGGTGCAGGCCAGGCGAAGACCCACTCTGATGCGAAGCACAACGAGCGTGACGCACAGGGTAAGGTTGATGGCTTTAATGTTGGGCTGTACGCCACCTGGCAGGAAGATCAGAAATTACGTCTGGGCAGCTACGTTGATACCTGGGCCGCTTATAGCTGGTACAACAACAAAGTCACCAGCAATCGTAACGATGAAGATTACGATAGCGAAGGTTTCGCCGCGTCTGTTGAAGTCGGCCACGCGTGGGTTATCCAGTCTGAAAATGAACGTACATGGAAGATCGAGCCACAGGCGCAGGTGATCTACAGCTATCTCGATCAGGAAAATCACACCGATCGCGACGGCGTACGCGTAACCACGCTGGACAATGACAGCGTCTTTGGTCGTCTTGGCGTTAAAGCAAGCTACTTCCAGCAGAAGGACGTCAAGGCCTGGCAGCCATACGTCGCAGTTAACTGGTTGAAAGGTGCTGGTCAAAACGATCTGGCATTCAATGACGAAACCGTCAGCAACGATACGCCAGAAGATCGTGGTCAGTTAGAGCTGGGCGTAACCGGCAACCTGAACGAAACCACAACGATCTCCCTGCGTGCCAGCGGTGAGTGGGGTGAAAACAGCTATGCCGCTTACGGCGGTCATATTTTGTTAAACCATCGCTGGTAATCGATCATTCTGACGCAAAAAAAGCAGTGGCATGTGCCACTGCTTTTTTTTTAGTTATCCAGCTCACCCATTGATTTAACCTGGTCACGGTTAATCTGTTCAGTTTGACCGGTTTCGGCGTTTTTGTACGATACCAGACCGGTATCGTCATCCACCTGCGGTTTCCCGTCAGTAACGATAGTTTTACCATCGGTGGTTTTTACGGCCTGATTTGACGAACAGCCCGCCACGGTGAACATTGCAGTGGCAGCCAGAACGGAAGCGATCAGTAGTTTATTTTGCATGGTGTTTTCCCCTGCTCTCAGTTGAATTTTCGTTATCGACCTAACCATTTTAGGCTAACTGACTGAAAGCGGATGAAAAACCAGAAGGTTCTTAAGATGGGTAAAGAAAACCGTAGGGCGGGTAAGCGAAGCGCCACCCGCCACTTGCCCGGCGGCGCTAACGCTTGCCGGGCCTACGCAGATTACTTGCTAATCTGAGCGTGCATTTCCTGCACCGAAATCACCTTCTCGGTGGCATCCGCATTCAGCGCCATGGCCGTCGCGAAACCGCCGTTCAGGGTGGTGTCGTAATGCACTTTATACTGGAGCGCGCTGCGGCGAATCAGCTTGGAGTCTTCAATCGCCTGGCGACCTGCGGTGGTGTTGATGATGTAGGTGTACTCACCATTCTTGATACGGTCCTGAATGTGCGGACGACCTTCATGCACCTTGTTCACCAGACGCGGGTTGATCCCAGCTTCACCCAGCACAATTGCCGTGCCGTGGGTTGCATCCAGCTCGAAGCCCTGTTTAAGCAGCTTGGCGGCCAGGTCAACCACGCGCTCTTTATCGCCTTCGCGAACGGAGAGCAGCGCACGGCCCGATTTTCTCATGGTGGAGCTGCTGCCCAGCTGTGCCTTGGCAAACGCTTCTGCGAAGGTGCGGCCCACGCCCATCACTTCCCCGGTAGAGCGCATCTCTGGCCCTAACAGTGGGTCAACGCCCGGGAATTTGTTGAACGGCAGCACCACCTCTTTCACCGAGTAGTACGGCGGGATGATTTCTTTCGTGACGCCCTGCTGAGCCAGCGTCTGGCCAGCCATCACGCGCGCCGCCACTTTCGCCAGCGGAATACCGGTCGCTTTAGAGACGAACGGTACGGTACGTGCCGCACGCGGGTTGACTTCAATCAGATAAACTTCGTTGTCTTTCACTGCGAACTGGACGTTCATCAGGCCGCGAACCTGTAGCTCGAAGGCCAGCTTCTGCACCTGCTGACGCATCACATCCTGAATCTCCTGGCTCAGGGTGTACGCAGGAAGAGAACATGCGGAGTCACCGGAGTGCACACCAGCCTGCTCGATGTGCTCCATAATGCCGCCAATCAGCACCATTTCGCCGTCGCAGATAGCGTCAACGTCGACTTCAACCGCGTCGTCGAGGAAGCGGTCGAGCAGCACTGGCGCATCGTTGGAAACGCTCACCGCCGTCTGGAAGTAGCGACGCAGGTCGGCTTCGTCATAGACGATTTCCATCGCACGGCCGCCCAGTACGTAGGATGGACGCACCACCAGCGGGTAACCAATCTCTTTCGCTTTCTCAACGGCCATTTCAATCGCGGTCACGGTGGCGTTCGCCGGCTGTTTCAGCTTGAGACGATCAACTGCCTGCTGGAAACGCTCGCGGTCTTCCGCACGGTCAATAGCGTCCGGGCTGGTGCCGATGACCGGCACACCTGCTGCTTCCAGCGCACGCGCCAGCTTCAGCGGAGTCTGGCCGCCATACTGCACGATCACGCCTTTCGGCTTCTCGATGCGCACGATTTCAAGCACGTCTTCCAGCGTAACCGGCTCGAAGTAGAGGCGGTCGGAAGTGTCGTAGTCGGTCGAGACGGTTTCCGGGTTACAGTTGACCATGATGGTCTCGTAACCGTCTTCGCGCAGCGCCAGCGAGGCATGCACGCAGCAGTAGTCGAACTCAATGCCCTGGCCGATACGGTTTGGACCGCCGCCCAGCACCATAATCTTGTCGCGGTCGACGGACGGGTTCGCCTCGCACTCATCTTCATAGGTGGAGTACATGTACGCGGTATCGGTCGAGAACTCTGCCGCACAGGTATCCACGCGCTTGTAAACCGGGTGCAGGTCATACTGGTCGCGCAGCTTGCGGATCTCCGCTTCACGTACGCCCGCCAGTTTAGCCAGACGCGCATCGGCGAAGCCTTTACGCTTCAGCATGCGCAGGAAGTCTGCGTCAAGGCCGTTGATGCCCAGCTCTGCCACTTTCTCTTCCAGACGCACCAGCTCTTCAATCTGCACCAGGAACCAGCGGTCGATGTTAGTCAGGTTAAATACGCCGTCGACGGAGAGGCCCGCACGGAAGGCATCGGCGATGTACCAGATACGCTCTGCGCCCGCGTCTTTCAGCTCGCGGCGGATTTTGGTCAGTGCTTCCGGGTCGTCCAGGCTGACTTTCGGGTCAAAGCCGGTCGCGCCCACTTCCAGGCCACGCAGCGCTTTTTGCAGGGATTCCTGCTGCGTGCGGCCAATCGCCATGACTTCACCAACGGATTTCATCTGGGTAGTCAGACGGTCGTTCGCGCCGGCGAATTTCTCGAAGTTAAAGCGAGGAATTTTGGTCACAACGTAGTCGATGGACGGTTCGAAGGACGCTGGCGTGCGGCCACCGGTGATGTCGTTCATCAGCTCGTCAAGGGTGTAACCCACCGCCAGTTTCGCCGCCACTTTCGCAATCGGGAAGCCGGTGGCTTTGGAGGCCAGCGCGGAGGAACGGGACACGCGCGGGTTCATTTCGATAACAATCAGACGGCCGGTTTTCGGGTTCACCGAGAACTGCACGTTCGAGCCGCCGGTTTCCACGCCGATTTCACGCAGTACCGCCATCGAGGCGTTACGCATGATTTGGTACTCTTTGTCGGTCAGCGTCTGAGCTGGCGCAACGGTGATGGAGTCGCCGGTGTGGATCCCCATCGCGTCGAAGTTTTCGATGGAGCAGACGATGATGCAGTTGTCGTTTTTATCACGCACCACTTCCATCTCGTACTCTTTCCAGCCAATCAGCGATTCATCAATCAGCAGCTCTTTGGTTGGGGAGAGATCCAGACCGCGTTCGCAAATCTCTTCGAACTCTTCGCGGTTGTAGGCGATACCGCCGCCGGTGCCGCCCATGGTGAAGGAAGGACGGATGATGCACGGATAGCCCACGTCAGCCGCGACGGCCAGCGCTTCTTCCATGTTGTGTGCGATACCGGAACGCGCGGTGTCGAGGCCAATTTTTTTCATTGCCACGTCGAAGCGACGACGGTCTTCTGCTTTATCAATCGCGTCGGCGGTTGCACCAATCATGGTCACGCCGAACTCTTCCAGCACACCCTGACGCTCCAGCTCCAGCGCGCAGTTCAGCGCCGTCTGGCCACCCATGGTCGGCAGCACCGCGTCCGGACGCTCTTTCTCAATAATTTTGCGTACCACTTCCCAGTGAATTGGCTCGATGTAGGTCGCATCTGCCATTTCCGGGTCGGTCATGATGGTGGCCGGGTTAGAGTTGACCAGGATGACGCGGTAACCCTCTTCGCGCAGGGCTTTACACGCCTGCGCGCCGGAGTAGTCAAATTCGCAGGCCTGGCCGATCACGATCGGGCCAGCGCCAAGGATCAGGATGCTTTTTATGTCTGTACGTTTTGGCATGGTCTTCTCAGCTCCTGATTATTTAGCAGTCTTACGGTATTGCTCGATAAGTTCGATGAAGTGATCGAACAGCGGCGCGGCATCGTGTGGGCCCGGGCTGGCTTCAGGGTGGCCCTGGAAGCTGAACGCAGGCTTATCGGTGCGATGGATACCCTGCAAGGTACCATCGAACAGTGACTTATGCGTCACGCGCAGGTTAGCTGGCATCGTCGCTTCATCCACAGCGAAGCCGTGGTTCTGCGCGGTGATCATTACCGTGTTGTTGTCGATATCTTTCACCGGGTGGTTACCACCATGGTGGCCGAACTTCATCTTGACGGTGTTCGCTCCGCTCGCCAGCGCCAGCAGCTGATGGCCGAGACAGATGCCGAATACCGGGATATCGGTTTCAAGGAAGGACTTAATGGCGTCGATAGCGTAGTCACACGGCGCCGGGTCGCCAGGACCGTTAGAGAGGAAGATGCCGTCCGGGTTCATCTTCAGAACATCTTCCGCAGACGTTTGTGCCGGGACGACCGTCAGGCGGCAGCCACGGTCAACCAGCATACGCAGGATGTTGCGCTTGGCACCAAAATCGTAGGCCACCACGTGGAACGGCAGCTCGCTTTCCGGTTTCGCTTCCGGCAGGTCGCCTTCCAGCGTCCAGCTTCCCTGCGTCCAGCTGTAGGCTTCTGTGGTAGTCACTTCTTTCGCCAGGTCCATCCCGTTCAGGCCCGGGAAGGCTTTCGCTTTTTCCAGCGCCAGCGCCGCATCGTGGTTGTCCCCTGCGATGATGCAGCCATTTTGTGCACCCTTCTCGCGCAGCAGACGCGTCAGTTTACGGGTATCGATATCGGCAATCGCCACAATGTTATGGCGCTTCAGGTAAGAAGAGAGGTCTTCGGTGTTGCGGAAGTTGCTGGCAATCAGCGGCAGGTCGCGAATGACCAGGCCTTGTGCATGTACCTGAGAGGATTCTTCGTCAGCCGCATTGGTGCCGACATTGCCGATATGAGGATAAGTAAGAGTAACGATTTGGCGAGAATAGGAAGGATCAGTGAGGATTTCTTGATAACCGGTCATTGAAGTATTGAAAACGACTTCCCCAACCGCCGAACCCGTTGCCCCTATGGCCCGACCGATAAACTGGGTTCCGTCTTCCAGAACCAATAGCGCTGACTTAATCAAAACACCCTCCAGAGAATATTCACTCACTTTATTTGCATATTAATTCATAACCATGTCATGGATCAATGCAAATGTGTTGCCAGCGGATTTTTGGCAAACGGCGGCATTCTGGGGATTTGCCATGTAAAAGTCAACTTAAAACGGGGATTTTGTTTATTCTTTTGCAGGCCTGATGGCTTGATTTCAAATTAAGCGGCAAAAAGACCAACTAAATCACTGTGGAAACCGCTTGCGCAGGCAGTTTAAAAGAAACAATCGTCTTGCGGGAATAAAAAGTGGACCAGATGGTCAAAATTTACAGTGCAGCAACATAAAATAGCTTGAAAACACTTACTTTAAATGAGTTAAATACAACAATCCTTTGAAATAGACAAAATAAAAGGGCAATAAAATATTGCCCTATGCAATCAAACAGTTACGACTGCAATAACCACATCACGATGGGTAATAACGCTTACAAATTGTTGAGTTCGAGCACATCTCGCATATCAAAAAGACCATTTGGCTTACCTTTTAGCCACAGTGCGGAGCGTACCGCCCCGTTTGCAAACGTCATGCGGCTGGATGCTTTATGTGTGATTTCGACCCTTTCACCAATATCGGCGAACATAGCGGTATGTTCGCCGACGATATCACCCGCGCGAACGGTGGCAAAAC
Organism: Enterobacter hormaechei subsp. hoffmannii; assembly: GCF_001729745.1. Classification (GTDB taxonomy): domain Bacteria; phylum Pseudomonadota; class Gammaproteobacteria; order Enterobacterales; family Enterobacteriaceae; genus Enterobacter; species Enterobacter intestinihominis. The sequence goes on along the minus strand of NZ_CP017186.1, from coordinate 682,396 downwards.
CAATGGTGCCAGGCACGCGCTCGCCAGTGTGACCTTCGCGAGAATAGACCGCGATGTCTTTCAAATCTTTATCCATTGCATAAGCAATCGCTTCGCCCATCGCCAGCGCCGTGCCAGATGGGGCATCGACTTTATGGCGGTGGTGCGCTTCAATAATCTCAATGTCGGTATAGTCGCCCATCACCTTCGCTGCCTTTTCCAGCAGTTTCAGCATAACGTTAACGCCTACGCTAAAGTTCGCGGCGAAGACAATTGCAATGTCGGCGGCTGCTTCCTGAATGGCCTGTTTACCGGCATCATCGAAACCGGTGGTGCCAATCACCATCCCTTTACCGTGCTGGCGGCAAAACGCCAGGTGAGTCAAAGTGCCTTCCGGACGGGTAAAGTCGATGAACACGTCAAAGTCTTCTTTCACCGCCTCCAGGTTGCTCTGCACGGTAACGCCTGTCTTGCCCGCGCCTGCCAGCTCGCCCGCATCGGAGCCCAGCAGGGATGAACCTTCACGCTCCAGCGCCGCGCCAAGTGCCACGCCATCCATCTGTAGTGCCGCCTGAATCAGCTGGCGACCCATACGTCCACCCGCGCCCGCAATGGCGACACGGATCTGTGCATCATGCATAGTTATTCTCTTACGTTAAAATGATGTAAACCGTTTTCAGATTAACCAGCCTTCGCTAAGGCTGCCAACTGAAAACACCAATAATTAGAATTTAACGTGAAACCGACTCAGATATCAGTAAAAGACATGATTTTGTCGTCACGATAAGATACGAAGCAAAAAAAAGGCCAGCACAGAAGGTGCTGGCCTTTCATCAGAAAAGAAATTATTCCACTTCGCGGGCGTCGATTCGCAGCTCTTTCGGCACTTCAAAGACAATGTTCTCTTCACGGCCTTCCAGCGGCACCGCTTCGCCACCACCCAGCTCTTGCAGGCGGGCAATGACGTTTTGCACCAGAATATCCGGCGCTGAAGCACCTGCGGTAACACCGACGCAGGCCGCGTTTTTCACCCACGCTTCCTGAATGTCCGTTGCGTCGTCGATCAGAAACGCCGCTTTCCCCATACGCTGCGCCAGTTCGGCCAGACGGTTAGAGTTAGAGGAGTTTTTTGAACCGACCACCAGCACCACGTCCGCCTGTTCAGCCAACGCGCGCACGGCTTCCTGACGGTTGGTGGTTGCGTAGCAGATATCATCTTTGCGCGGCCCGACGATTTTTGGGAAGCGCTGGCGCAGGGCGTCAATCACGTCTGAGGTGTCGTCCACGGAAAGCGTCGTCTGGGTCATAAACGACAGACGCGCTTCGTTTTTCACATTCAGCGTAAAAACGTCTTCCGGCGACTCAACCAGATACATGCCCCCTTCCGGGTTGCTGTACTGACCCATGGTGCCTTCAACTTCCGGGTGACCGGCATGGCCAATCAGAATCGACTCTTCACCACGACGGCTTGCACGCGCCACTTCCATATGCACCTTGGTCACTAACGGACAGGTGGCATCGAATACGGTCAGATCGCGGCTTTTGGCTTCGTTACGTACGGCCTGAGATACGCCGTGCGCGGAGAAGATGAGGATTGCGCCGTCCGGCACTTCGCTGATCTGCTCGATAAAAATCGCACCGCGCTCGCGCAGGCTGTCGACCACGTAGCGGTTGTGCACCACTTCGTGACGCACGTAAATCGGCGCGCCGTAAATCTCCAGCGCATTTTCAACAATGCTGATAGCGCGGTCTACACCAGCGCAAAAACCGCGCGGGTTAGCCAACAGGATCTGCATTTCAGTCCTCCAGCGCCGGATCGATCTCCAGCACTTCTACATCAAAATGAACGGTACGCCCGGCAAGCGGATGGTTGAAGTCAACGGTGATGGAATCCCCGTTGATTTCGCGGATCACGCCAGGCATTTCGCTGCCGTCCATAGCGGTAAAGAGCATAATCGCCCCGATCTCCGGTTCACCCGCATCCATAAACTCACGGCGCGAGAAGTACTGAATCAGATCCGGGCTTGGCACACCGAATGCCGCATCCGGCTCCAGTGAGAACGCTTTTTTCTCACCCTCTTTCAGCCCGAGAAGCTGTTGTTCGAGGCCTTCAGACAGGGAGGTGTCGCCCAGACGAAACAGCGCCGGTTTGCCATTGTTGCGGGTGGACTCGGCCGTGGAGCCGTCATCCAGCTTCAGCGTGAAATGAACGAGAACCGCGCTGTTGCTCTGTACGGATTTAGACATGCAAATTGCTCGCTTGTTTTGGGTCACCTGTTGCCCGGTGGCGCTACGCTTACCGGGCCTACGGGGGCCACAAATTCTGTAGGCCGGGATCGCTACGCGTCACCCGGCTGGTTTTGTTACACCTGCTCTTTCGCGGCCGGTTTAGGCAAGAAGCCTTCCAGCACGATTAACGCTGCACCAACGCATATTGCGCTATCGGCGAGGTTAAAGGTCGCAAAGTGCCAGTCGCCGACGTAGAAGTCGATCATATCGACTACAAAGCCGTGCCACAGGCGGTCAAACAGGTTACCCAGTGCGCCACCAATGATCAGCGCGTAGGCGATGTTATTCAGCTTTTGCGTGGCCTTCGAGCGGTACATCAGCACCGCGAGCACGACGCAGATACCCATTGCGATACCTGCGAAGAACCAACGCTGCCAGCCACCGCTGTCGGCAAGGAAACTAAACGCCGCGCCGTAGTTGCGGGCGTAGTGCAGGTTAAGCGACGGGAACAGCGGGACCGTATCCCCCAGAGCGAAATTCTGGAGGATCAGGAACTTGCTGCCCAAATCAATAATCAGCACCACTACCACCAGCCACAGCCAGCGCAGTCCTGTTGAACAGAGAGTTTTACTCATCAGGCAAACTTACGTTTTTCGCCGTCGCCGGCGACGTTGCTTACACAGCGTCCGCAGATGTCTGCGTGTTCCGCCACCTGGCCGACATCGGTAGTGTAATGCCAGCAACGCGGGCATTTTTCACCATCGGCTTTGCTCAGTGCGACCTTCAGTCCTTTGAGCAGTTCGCTCTGCTGAGCATCAGCAGATGCCTCGGCATAATCCGCAACTTTCGCACCGGAGGTCAACAGGACAAATCGTAATTCATCGCCCAGCGCGGTCAGCTTCGCGGCCAGCTCAGGCTCTGCGTACAGGGTCACCGTCGCTTCCAGAGAGCCACCGACTTTCTTGTCAGCGCGCGCCTGCTCGATTACCTTGTTCACTTCGCCACGCACTTTCAGCAGCTCGTCCCAGTAGGCGTCGTTCATTGCTTCAGTGCTGGAGAGGTCGAACAGACCTTCGTACCACTCGCCGGTGAAGACATACTTCTCACGGTCGCCCGGCAGGTAACCCCAGATTTCATCTGCGGTGAAGGACATGATCGGCGCCATCCAGCGTACCAGCGCCTCTGCGATGTGGAACAGCGCGGTCTGGCAGCTACGACGCGCCACGCTGTCCGCTTTCGCGGTATACTGGCGGTCTTTGATGATGTCGAGATAAAACGACCCCATCTCAATGGAGCAGAAGCGCATCAGGCGCTGCACCACTTCGTGGAAGTCGTAAGACTCATAGGCTTTCAGAATATCTTCCTGTGCCGCTTTCGCGCAGCCTACCGCCCAGCGATCGAGCACCACCATCTCTTCCGGCTTCACCATGTCTTTTACCGGATCAAACCCGTTCAGGTTCGCCAGCAGGAAGCGCGCGGTGTTACGGATACGACGATAGCTGTCAGCAGCACGTTTCAGGATCTCGTCAGACACCGCCATTTCGCCCGTGTAGTCGGTGGATGCCACCCACAGACGCAGAATATCCGCGCCCAGCTTGTTCATCACGTCCTGCGGAGAAACGGTGTTACCGATGGATTTGGACATCTTACGGCCCTGACCATCCACGGTGAAGCCGTGGGTCAGTACCTGGCGGTAAGGTGCTTTGCCCTTCATGGCGGTGGAGATCATCAGGGATGACATGAACCAGCCGCGGTGTTGGTCGGAGCCTTCCAGATACATGTCGGCAGCGTGACCGGCGAACTCAGGGCGCACGTCAACCACGGAGGAGTGGGTAGACCCGGAGTCGAACCACACGTCCAGGGTATCCGGCACTTTCTCGTAGTTGTCCGCGTCAGCGCCCAGGATGTCACGGGAATCGAGATCCCACCACGCCTGAATGCCGTCAACTTCAACGCGCTTCGCCACCTCTTCCATCAGTTCCAGGGTGTTCGGGTGCAGTTCCTGCGTCTCTTTATGCACGAACAGCGACATCGGCACGCCCCATGTGCGCTGACGGGAGATACACCAGTCAGGACGGTTAGCCACCATGGATTCGATACGCGCCTGGCCCCAGTCCGGGATCCACTGCACGCCTTTGATCTCTTTCAGAGACTGCTCGCGCAGGCCTTTCTGGTCCATGCTGACGAACCACTGCGGGGTCGCACGGAAGATAATCGGGGTCTTATGGCGCCAGCAGCACGGATAGCTGTGCTGCATTTTCTCAACGTGCAGCAGCGCGCCGCTGGTGCGAAGCATGTCAACGATGATGTCGTTGGCTTTAAAGACGTTGATACCGTCCAGCGCCGGGTAGGTGCCAGGCAGGTAAGAGCCATCCGGACCGACCGGGTTGGCGATTTCCAGACCGTATTTCAGGCTGATGTTGTAGTCGTCAGGACCGTGGCCGCCGGCGGTATGCACCGCACCGGTACCGGCGTCCAGCGTGACGTGGTCGCCCAGGATCGCCGGAACGTCGAAGTCCAGGAACGGGTGTTTGAAGCGCATCAGCTCCAGCGCGTCGCCTTTTACGGTACCCAGCACGCTGTAATCAGTGATGTTCGCGCGTTTAAGCACGCTTTCAACCAGATCTTTTGCCAGGATAACCGCGCGACCATCAATTTGTACCAGCGCGTACTCAAACTCACCGGACAGGGAAATGGCACGGTTGGCTGGTAACGTCCACGGGGTGGTGGTCCAGATAACCAGCGAGACTGGACCGCTTACGCCTGGCAGGCCAAATTTAGCTTTGATCGCATCCTGATCGACCGCTTCGAACGCCACGTCGATAGAAGGCGAGGTTTTGTCGTAATACTCTACTTCCGCTTCTGCCAGCGCAGAACGGCAGTCCACGCACCAGTGCACCGGCTTAGCGCCTTTATGCAGGTGACCGTTGCCGATGATTTTACCCAGCGCACGGATAATGTTGGCTTCGGTTTTGAAGTCCATGGTCAGGTACGGGTGCGACCAGTCGCCCAGCACGCCCAGACGGATGAAGTCAGCGCGCTGACCGTCAACCTGGGTGGCAGCGTATTCGCGGCATTTCGCGCGGAACTCTGCGGCGGTGAACTTCTCACCCGGCTTACCGTACTCTTGCTCCACTTTCAGCTCGATTGGCAGACCATGGCAGTCCCAGCCCGGAACGTAAGGCGAGTCATATCCCGCGAGTCCTTTGGACTTCACGATAATGTCTTTCAGAATCTTGTTTACAGAGTGACCAATATGAATGCTGCCATTCGCATAGGGAGGGCCATCATGCAGAATGAAGGTTTTTTTGCCTTTTTTGGCTGCACGAATGATGCCGTACAGGTCATCATCAGTCCAACGCGCCAGCATTCCCGGTTCGCGCTTGGCGAGATCGCCGCGCATCGGGAACCCTGTTTCCGGCAAATTCAGGGTTGATTTATAGTCACTCATCAGATTCTCGGTTCCGTATTTATCACGTAGGCAGTTAAGCCGGTTCTAAAGCCCAAAAAACTCGCGGGCCGTTAATTCATCTCGCGCGATTTGCGCCTTAAGTTCATCCAGCGAAGCGAATCGCTGTTCATTGCGTATTTTTTTACGCAGTATCACATCTATATGGCGACCGTAGAGGTCCATTACAACGTCCAGCAGGTGTACTTCTAACTGTTGACGCACACCGGAAACCGTTGGACGTGTACCAATGTTGGCAACACCGTAGAAAGGCTTCTCACCCAGTCCTGCCACTTCCACCGCATAGACCCCTTTAACCGGGGAGACCTGACGACGCAGCGGTATATTCGCCGTCGGAAAACCTATCGTGCGGCCCAGCGCATCGCCATGGACCACACGACCTGAAATTGTGAACGGATGACCCAGCAGCGTTTCTGCCGTGTCCAGTTCATCGTTCGCCAGCGCCTGACGTACCGCCGTGCTGCTGACGCGCACCCCGCCCTCACAGAAGGTCATCGTACTGGTGACGTCAAACCCGTACTCCAGGCCAGCCTTCTGTAATAACAAGAAATCGCCCTGACGACCAGCACCAAAGCGGAAATCATCGCCCACGGCGAGAAACTGCACGCCAAGCTGCCTGACCAACAGATCGCTGACAAAGTTTTGTGCGGTCAGCGCGGCAAACCGACGGTCGAAGCGTACGCACAGGACGTAGTCCACGCCGGACTCCGCCAGGTAGCGTAACTTCTCACGCAGACGCGTCAGCCGCGCGGGAGATTTCTCGCCGGCAAACAGCTCCAGCGGCTGCGGTTCGAAAATCATCACCACAACGGGCAGGCCACGCGCCTCCCCTTCTTTACGCAATCCCTGCAACAGCGCCTGATGCCCACGATGCACGCCGTCAAAATTACCAATGGTCAGCACGCACCCGTGCGGGGCTTGACTGAGATTATGTATGCCGCGTATCAGCTTCATGACTGGCTCAAAACAGTGAAAATCGCCAAAGTATACCTTGTACGGCGGTTAAGGTTAACCGGCGATTGTTCACGCGAAACAGAAAGCCGTATGATTTCATCAGGCTGACCTTTCACAGCAAAAAAATCTGCCCGAGAACTGCGATTTTTATGCCGAAAGGCTGTATTCACGAAAGACAAGCTGGTAGAATCCTGCGCCATCACTACGTAACGTAGCGTCGCTCATTAACGGCGCTTATTTGCACAAATCCATTGACAAAAGAAGGCAAAGAGGGCATATTCCTCGGCCTTTGAATTGTCCACATAGAACATATTTGGGAGTTGGACTTGGCTAATATCAAATCAGCTAAGAAACGTGCCGTTCAGTCTGAAAAGGCTCGTAAGCACAACGCAAGCCGTCGCTCTATGATGCGTACTTTCATCAAGAAAGTATACGCAGCAATCGAAGCAGGCGACAAAGCTGCAGCGCAGAACGCATTTAACGAAATGCAACCAATCGTGGATCGTCAGGCTGCTAAAGGTCTGATCCACAAAAACAAAGCAGCGCGTCATAAAGCAAACCTGACCGCGCAGATCAACAAACTGGCTTAATCGCTACTTGTTGTTGCTTGTTTGAAAGAACCCGCTTAACGCGGGTTTTTTTATGTCTTCAGATTGCCGGCGGCGTAAACAGCGCCGAGTAGTCGCGGTTGCAGATTCGCTGCACCGCCGGGTGCTGAATCATCCTTTCGGCGAATATGGCGTGATACTCTTCCATCACGTTATCCACCCTGCCAATCTCGGTAATCTTGTCGTCTGAATAGAGATCGTGCGCGTACAGCGTCGGGGCAACGAAGATAGCGTTGTGCGCCTCGCCAAAAGCCTTCATCAAAGCCGCATCGTCGAACTCACCGAGGATCTCCACGTTCAGCCCCTGCGAGTTAAACCAGTTCAGCAGCTTACGTCCGAGCATAGACCGCCTACCCGGCACCAGCAGGCGGCGCTCTTCCAGGCAAGCAGGAAACGGTTTTTCCGGCGGCGGATTAATGCACCAGAAACTGACGCCGCATTCGCCAATTTTCACCGAGAACAAGCCTTCCTGCTGCGTGGAGTCGATTGGGCAGTCCGAGATAATCATATCCAGCTTATGCTGGCTCAGCTGTTCCAGCAGCATCTCGTGAGTGGACTCAAAGCAGCGTAAATGAATCTGTTCATCTTCCACCACCGCCGCATCCAGCACACCGCTTACCAGCCGTTTGGACAACGCATCCGCCACGCCCACGTCAAAGAGCAGGTTCGACTCTTTGCGATAGTTAACGATATCCAGCATCTCCTGGCTCAGGGTGAACATCTTGTCCGCATAGCGGAACACCAGTTCGCCCAGCTCGCTCGGCTCAATGCCACGTCCTTTCCGCTTAAAAAGCTTGCCCTGTAAGCGCTCTTCCAGGGCTTTGATTTGCCCGGTAATAGTTTGTGGTGTCAGGTAGAGCGCCTCTGCCGCTCCCACGACCGAGCCCTGCTTGTAGACATGCCAGAAGTAATAGAGATGGTTATAGTTCAAATGAGACATCACGTTTTCACTCCCTGATAGTTTATCGGGAGAAGGCTTCCCTTCTCCCGGTTTCCTGTTATGCCTGGACAGCCTGTCCGGACAACTTCACCTTCAACAAGGTATAACCAATAACCGCGGCCAGTAACGACCCGATAAGAATGCCGAGTTTCGCCCAGACGATAAGCTCAGGCGCGCTGGTGCCAAACGCCAGCGTCGAGATAAAGATCGACATGGTGAATCCAATACCGCACAGCACGCCGATGGCCATAATCTGACTAAAGGTGGTTCCGTTTGGCAATGACGCCAGCTTCAGCTTCAGCGCCAGCCAGCAGAACAGGCTGATACCCAGCGGCTTACCGATAAACAAACCAGCGATGATACCCAGCGGCAGCACAGAGGTGAGTCCGTCCAGGGTAACACCGGCCAGGGAAACACCCGCGTTGGCAAATGCAAACAGCGGCAGGATCATAAAGCCCACCCACGGATGAAGCACATGCTCCAGCTGTCTGGCAGGCGATTTGCCGTCCTGCTCCTTCAGCGGAATAAAGAAGCCAACGATGACGCCCGCCAGCGTGGCATGCACGCCAGACTTCAGCACCGCCGTCCACAGCACCATCCCCACCAGAATATAAATACCCGTGCGTCGGACGTTGAAGACGTTCAGCAACGCCAGCACCACAATAGCCACGGCCGCCACGCTCAGCGACAGAACCGACAGATCGCTGGTGTAGAACAGCGCGATAATCACGATAGCGCCCAGGTCATCGATAATCGCCAGCGCCATCAGGAAAATTTTCAGTGCTACCGGGACGCGGCTACCGAGCAAGGCTAAGACCCCGAGCGCAAACGCGATATCCGTTGCGGCCGGGATCGCCCAGCCGTCACGCGCAACCGGATCCTGCCACGCAAACGCGAGAAAGAGCAAAGCGGGAACGATCATCCCGCCAATCGCCGCGATCACCGGAAACGCCGCGCGCTGACGGCTGGCAAGAGAACCGATCACCAGCTCACGTTTGACCTCCAGGCCTACCAGCAGGAAGAACACCGCCATCAGCGCATCGTTGATCCACAGCAGCATGTTCTTGTTAATTTCCAGCGCCCCGACCTTCAGCTCGACGGGGGTTTCCAGAAATGCGTGATAGAGATCGCGCGTCATGCCCATATTGGCGAGCAGCATGGCGGCTGCAGCAGCAATAATCAGGATGACGCCGCCGGATGCCTCACTGCTAAAGAAACGGTGTAGTAATTTCACGTTTAAACTCTCTTTTACAACAATACCTCGGTAAAACCATAATATCAGCGCAAACAGATCGGTAAAAACAGATTAATATTGGTTATAGATTCAGTTTAACCGAGGAATAACGCTGTAAAGCAAAAAGCCCGGAATCGCTTCCGGGCTTTAAAGGATAGTAACCAGCTGGCAGGTTAGCGGGTTAAATCGTCGAAGAATTTTTTGACGCCATCGAAGAAGCTTTTGGAGCGCGGGCTGTTTTTCTCACCCGTCGGGCCACCAAAGCTTTCCTGAAGCTCTTTCAGCAGCTGTTTCTGCTTGTCGTTCAGGCCGACCGGCGTTTCAACGACCACGCGGCATAACAGGTCACCCTGCGCGCCACCGCGAACGGATTTAACGCCTTTGCCGCGCATGCGGAACAGCTTCCCGGTCTGGGTTTCGCCAGGGATTTTCAGGTTAACGCGACCGTCCAGCGTCGGCACTTCGATTTCGCCGCCCAGCGCCGCCATCGCAAAGTTGATCGGCACTTCACAATACAGGTTGTTACCTTCACGCTCGAAGATGGCGTGCTGTTTAACCTGAACCTGAACGTACAGATCCCCTGCCGGTGCGCCGTGCTCGCCAGCTTCCCCCTCACCTGCCAGACGGATGCGGTCGCCCGTATCTACGCCTGCCGGGATCTTAACGGACAGCGTTTTGGTTTTCTCCACGCGACCGTGACCGTGGCATTTGGTGCACGGATCTTTAATCAGCGTACCGCGACCATGACAATGCGGACAGGCCTGCTGCACCGCGAAGAAGCCCTGGCGCATCTGCACCTGACCGGAACCGTGACAGGTTGGACAGGTCTGTGGCTGAGTCCCCGCTTTCGCGCCGCTGCCGTGGCAAACGTCACACTCTTCCAGCGTCGGGATACGGATCTCTTTGGTTACGCCACGAACCGCTTCTTCCAGTGTCAGGTCCATGTTATAGCGCAGATCTGCGCCGCGCGCCGCGCGCTGACGACCACGACCGCCGCCGAAGATATCGCCAAATACATCGCCAAAGATGTCGCTGAAATCAGCGCCGCCGCCGAAGCCGCCGCCACCAAATCCACCGCCGCCCATGCCGCCCTGTTCAAAGGCCGCGTGACCATACTGGTCATAAGCCGCACGTTTTTGTGCATCGGTCAGGACTTCGTAGGCTTCTTTAATCTCTTTAAATTTGGCTTCAGCCTCTTTGTCACCCTGATTACGGTCAGGGTGGAATTTCATGGCCAGGCGCTTATATGCCTTTTTGATTTCACGCTCTTCCGCAGTTTTCGGAACGCCTAAAATCTCGTAATAGTCTTGCTTTGCCATTGGTTTTTTTAAGCCCCTTAACATGCGAGCACGGGCGTGGAGAATACTCCTACGCCCGTGCCGATTAATTACCCTGCATCAGGGCGATTATTTTTTATCTTTCACTTCTTCGAACTCAGCGTCGACAACATCGTCGTCTTTCGCGTTGTTCTGGGAAGCATCAGCGCCCGCCTGCTGCTGTGCGTGCTGCTGCTGAGCGATTTCCATCAGCTTCTGAGAAACCTGTGCCAGCTCCTGCATCTTCGCTTCAATGTCCGCTTTGTCTTCGCCTTTCAGAGACGTTTCCAGCGCGCTCAGTGCAGTTTCGATCGCAGTTTTGTCTTCCGCTGGCAGTTTATCGCCCGCTTCTTCAACCTGCTTACGGGTGCTGTGCAGCAGATGGTCACCCTGATTACGGGTCTGAACCAGCTCTTCGAACTTACGGTCGGATTCCGCGTTAGCTTCGGCATCACGAACCATTTTTTCGATTTCCGCTTCGTTCAGGCCAGAAGATGCCTTGATGGTGATCTTCTGCTCTTTACCGCTGTTTTTGTCTTTCGCAGACACGTGCAGGATACCGTCAGCATCGATGTCGAAGGTGACTTCGATCTGTGGCATGCCGCGTGGTGCCGGGTTAATACCGTCCAGGTTGAACTGACCCAGAGATTTGTTATCCGCCGCACGCTTACGCTCACCCTGAATCACATGGATGGTTACCGCAGACTGGTTGTCTTCAGCGGTAGAGAACACCTGGCTGTGTTTCGTCGGGATAGTAGTGTTTTTGTTGATGAGCGGAGTCATCACGCCACCCATGGTTTCGATACCCAGTGACAGCGGAGTAACATCCAGCAGCAGTACGTCTTTCACTTCACCCGTCAGAACACCACCCTGAACCGCAGCACCGATAGCAACCGCTTCGTCCGGGTTCACGTCTTTACGTGGCTCTTTACCAAAGAATTCAGCAACTTTCTTCTGAACCATTGGCATACGAGTCTGACCACCTACCAGGATAACGTCCTGAATATCAGACACGGACAGGCCAGCGTCCTGCAATGCAACTTTCAGTGGCTCGATAGAACGGTTCACCAGGTCTTCTACCAGGCTTTCCAGTTTCGCACGGGTCACTTTGATGTTCATGTGTTTTGGACCGGTCGCGTCTGCGGTGATGTACGGCAGGTTCACATCGGTCTGCTGAGCGGAAGACAGTTCGATCTTCGCTTTCTCAGCCGCTTCTTTCAGGCGCTGCATGGCCAGCGGGTCGTTACGCAGGTCAATGCCCTGATCTTTCTTAAACTCGTCAACGAGGTAGTTGATCAGACGGGTATCGAAGTCTTCACCACCCAGGTGGGTATCACCATTGGTTGCCAGAACTTCGAAGGTTTTTTCGCCGTCAACGTCGTCGATTTCGATAATAGAGATATCGAAGGTACCACCACCCAGGTCGTAAACCGCGATAGTACGGTTACCAACTTCTTTATCCAGACCGTAAGCCAGTGCTGCTGCGGTTGGTTCGTTGATGATACGTTTTACTTCCAGACCTGCGATACGGCCAGCATCTTTGGTTGCCTGACGCTGAGCATCGTTGAAGTAAGCAGGTACGGTGATAACAGCTTCAGTTACCGGTTCACCCAGGTAATCTTCCGCGGTTTTCTTCATTTTCTTCAGCACTTCAGCAGAGATCTGCGGAGGTGCAGTTTTGGTGCCTTTCACATCAAGCCATGCATCGCCGTTATCGGCTGCGATGATTTTGTAAGGCATGATGGAAACGTCACGCTGAACTTCTTCGTCCTGGAAGCGGCGGCCAATCAGGCGTTTGATCGCAAACAGGGTGTTTTGCGGGTTTGTCACTGCCTGACGTTTAGCCGGCTGACCAACCAGAGTTTCACCATCCTGGGTATAAGCAATGATAGAAGGCGTGGTGCGATCGCCCTCGGCGTTCTCCAGCACACGTGCAGTAGTGCCATCCATAATCGCTACACAAGAGTTGGTAGTACCCAGGTCGATACCAATAATTTTACCCATCTAAACGTCTCCACTAAAAATTCAGTCAACATGTGGTTGTGTACCTGTAATAAGGGCAGAACGTGCTTTTTCAACTGCCCAGATTTGATTTTTTTCAGGTCCACACACTGCGGTTGCTTACAAGATGGGGTCACAACGGCATCCATCAAGGGGGAAGGATAAAAAATTTTTTAATTTCACCCCGATGAGATCATAGACGGCGCCGATGCCGCCCATTATGATGCCGCGCCCCGTCAGGTAGAACTGGCGCGGGTTTAACCATTTCACCATATTAATGATGATTTTTTTGAGGACTTATGGGCAACACTAAGTTGGCTAATCCGGCTCCGCTGGGCCTGATGGGTTTTGGCATGACCACCATTCTGCTGAACCTGCACAACATCGGGATGTTCCCGATGGACGGCGTAATCCTGGCGATGGGCATTTTTTACGGCGGTATCGCGCAAATTTTCGCGGGCCTGCTGGAATATAAGAAAGGCAATACCTTCGGCTTAACCGCCTTTACCTCTTACGGTTCGTTCTGGCTGACGCTGGTCGCCATTCTGCTGATGCCTAAAATGGGCCTGGCAGATGCTTCAAACGCCCATTTCCTGGGCGTGTACCTGGGACTGTGGGGCGTGTTCACCCTGTTCATGTTCTTCGGCACCCTGAAGGCGAACCGCGCGCTGCAATTCGTCTTCCTGAGCCTGACCGTGCTGTTCGCTCTGCTTGCCGCGGGTCACCTGGCGGATAACGAAGGCATCGTTCACGTTGCCGGCTGGGTCGGTCTGGTGTGCGGCGCAAGCGCTATCTACCTGGCAATGGGTGAAGTGCTGAACGAGCAGTTCGGCCGCACCGTATTACCGATTGGTGAAAAACACTGATCCCTCTGTCGTGCCCGCGTCGCGGGCACGACATCCCTCTGACTGGCGAAGCCACATCCCCAATACCAGCCCCATCAGCGATAACGCCAGCACGTACCATGCAGGTGCAAGGGGTGACAGCCCCATCAACACCGTGACCACAATCGGGGTCAGCCCACCGAAAATGGCATACGAGACGTTATAAGAGAAAGAGATGCCGGTGAAGCGTACCTCCGGCGGGAAGGCGCGGACCATTACGTACGGTACGGCGCCAACGACGCCCACGCACAGCCCGACGATGCCGTACAGCAGGAACAACTGTTCAGGATGGCTGCCCGCAAGATGGTAGAATGCCCAGCTCGACGCGGCCAGCAGCAGGCTGCCGACAATAAAGGTCACGCTGGCACCGAAACGATCCGCCGCCAGTCCCGCGGCCAGACAGCCAAAGCAGAGCATAATTGTCGCGATACTGTTCGCCTGTAAAGTCACCGCAGGCGCAAAACCGTACTGTTTTTGCAGCCAGACCGGCGACATCAAAATGACCACCACGATACCCGCAGACAGCAGCCAGGTCAGAAGCATCGACACGACTACCGCTTTTTTATGCCGCACTACTACGGTTTTTACCGGCAATTCTTGCGCCAGCGCCTTCCGCTGCTGCATTTCCAGAAATACTGGCGTCTCCTGCAACCAACGTCGCAGGTACATTGCCACCAGCCCAAACGCCCCGCCCAGCAGGAACGGGATACGCCAGCCCCAGTCGTGAACGGCCTGTTGCGTCATGCTGGTATTGATGATGGTTGCAACCACGGAGCCAAGCAGGATCCCAATCGTCAGTCCTGCGGTCAGCGTTCCGCACGCAATGCCGATGCGGCGCACCGGGACGTGCTCAGCGACAAACACCCACGCGCCCGGCACTTCCCCGCCGATGGCCGCGCCCTGGAGAATACGCATCAGCAGCAGCAATAACGGGGCGATAATGCCCATCGACTCATAGGTAGGCAAAAGGCCAATCGCCAGCGTCGGCACGGCCATCAGCAGGATGCTGAGGGTAAACATCTTCTTGCGCCCAACCAGATCGCCAAAGTGCGCCATAACAATGCCGCCCAGCGGACGCGCCAGATACCCGGCAGCGAAAATGCCGAAGGTTTGCACCTGACGCAGCCATTCAGGAATATCCGCCGGGAAAAACAGCGCCCCCACGACGGCGGCGAAGAAGACAAAGATGATGAAGTCGTAAAACTCCAGCGCGCCGCCCAGAGCAGCGAGCGTGAGGGTTTTGTAGTCCTGTCGATTCAGAGGTCGGGTGTTATGTGACATAGCGAACCATTGTGCATGTGTTGTGGATTATTTTTTACAGCAATCGTAAAGAAAAAATTACTATATCGTAAATCCATTTACACGCTACTGCGGCTGGCGCTAATGTCACATTTAAAGCATTTTCAGGAGATTGTTTCGCGGCGAGCGCTTTTAGGGCGAAATGCTGCTACCACGTTGTCGTCAGTTTCCACGTACGGACCGTCAAGCAGTTGTATACAATACGGTACACTTGCAAAGATACCGTGGACGATAACGCTGCCGTCTTCGGCTTTTACTCCTTCCAGCGTTTCTTTTATCGACTTCGGCTGCCCCGGCAGGTTCAGGATCAGCGCCTGTTTGCGGATCACCCCGACCTGACGGGAAAGAATGGCCGTCGGGACAAAGTGTAGACTGATCTGGCGCATCTGTTCACCGAAGCCCGGCATTTCACGATCGGCGATAGCCAGCGTCGCGTCCGGCGTTACATCGCGGCGCGCGGGGCCGGTTCCGCCCGTCGTCAGCACAAGGTGGCAGCTCATCTCATCCACCAGCTCACACAGGGTCTGCTCGATGATCGGCTGCTCGTCCGGGATCAGGCGAGTCTGGATCTCAAACGGGGTAGTGAGCGCGCTGCCCAGCCACGCTTCCAGAGCAGGGATGCCTTTATCCTGATAAACACCGCTGGAGGCGCGGTCAGAAATCGACACTAAGCCGATGCGTAAGGTATTCATATCCATTCCATTCAAAAAGTACTGATTAAAGGGAATGATACACGCAGAGAGAAAAATCAGACAGAGGCGGGGGAAAGAGGCGTGACCGGGAACCCGGTCACGCAGAATGATTACAGCAGGTCGCCGATCATTTTTTCCAGTTTTTCCTGGTCGATAGCAAACTTACGGATACCGTCCGCCAGTTTATCTACGGCCATTGGATCCTGGTTGTGCTGCCACAGGAACTCGGACTCGGTGATGCGCTCTGGGCGCGCTTTCACTTCACCGGTGTAGGACAGTTTACGCTCGATAGCTCCTTCGCTTTCTGCCAGCTCTTTCAGCAGCGCAGGGGCGATGGTCAGGCGGTCACAGCCAGCCAGCTCAATGATTTCACCGACGTTACGGAAGCTTGCGCCCATAACAACGGTCTCATAGCCGTGCTGTTTGTAGTATTCGTAGATTTCCGTCACGGAAATCACGCCTGGATCTTCAGACGCCGCATACTCTTTCTTGTCGGTGTTGGCTTTGTACCAGTCCAGAATACGGCCCACAAACGGAGAAATCAGGTATACGCCAGCTTCGGCACATGCACGCGCCTGTGCGAAGGAGAACAGCAGAGTCAGGTTACAGTTGATCCCTTCTTTTTCCAGCTGTTCAGCGGCGCGAATGCCCTGCCAGGTAGAGGCCAGTTTGATCAGGATACGGTCGTTGCTGATGCCCGCATCGTTGTACAGTTTGATCAGGCGTTTTGCTTTGGCAATAGACGCTTCGGTGTCGTAGGACAGGCGAGCATCAACTTCAGTAGAGATACGGCCAGGAACGAGCTTCAGGATTTCCAGACCGATGTTTACTGCCAGTTTGTCAGTCGCATCCACAACCTGCTGCGCGCGGTCATTGCTCTGTGCTTTTGCCCAGGTCACCGCCTCGTCGATCAGTTTGCGATACTCAGGGATCTGCGCGGCGTTAAGGATCAGAGAAGGGTTGGTTGTAGCATCCTGCGGCTGGTACAGCTTCATTGCCGCAATATCTCCGGTGTCAGCGACGACAGTGGTGAACTGACGAAGGGAGGTCAATTTATCCGTCATGATAGTGTTTCTCTTTTAACGTTCCCTGGATAATTCACACTACCGACAGCCTGCCAGCAGCGGAAAAATGACAGGTTTACTTGTTAGGGGGATGTAACCGGTCTGCCCTGATGATAACACGAGTGAGAGGCAGCGCAACCGCAGACAGTGCGCTTAGGCAGAGTATGATAAACTCAGAATATTAACAGGCTGCTAAGTAACAGCATGCACAATCAGTGGTAGCGCTTACATATTCACGTTGGCATCAACAAGAGGGACGTTAGTGCCTGATTTCTTTTTCTTTATTAACGAAGTTCTCTGGGGTTCAATCATGATATACCTGCTTTCAGGAGCAGGTATCTGGTTTACGTGGCGCAGCGGACTGATTCAGTTTCGCTATATTCGCAAATTTGGCAGAAGTCTGAAAAACAGCGTCACACCACAGCCGGGCGGCCTGACCTCATTTCAGGCGCTCTGTACCAGCCTGGCCGCGCGCGTCGGCAGCGGTAACCTGGCCGGTGTCGCGCTGGCAATCGGCGCGGGCGGTCCGGGCGCGGTATTCTGGATGTGGGTGACGGCGATTATCGGTATGGCCACCTCCTTTGCTGAATGCTCGCTTGCGCAGCTCTACAAAGAAAAAGACGGCAACGGTCAATTTCGCGGCGGCCCCGCCTGGTATATGGCTCGCGGACTGGGAATGCGCTGGATGGGCGTCCTGTTCTCAATCTTTTTACTGATGGCCTATGGTCTTATTTTCAATACCGTTCAGGCTAATTCCGTCGCCCACGCGCTGCGCTTTGCCTTCAATTGTCCGGAGTGGCTGACGGGCAGCGCGCTTGCCCTTCTCACCCTGCTGACCATTGTGACCGGGCTGAGAGGGGTAGCCCGCCTGATGCAGTGGCTGGTTCCGCTGATGGCGCTGCTGTGGGTGTCAACCAGCCTGTTGGTATGCGCGATACATATCGACGAAGTGCCGAACGTCATCGTCACCATTTTCCAAAGCGCGTTCGGCTGGCGCGAAGCGGCTTCCGGCGCGCTGGGTTACACCCTTAGCCAGGCGCTCACTGCGGGTTTTCAGCGAGGCATGTTCTCCAACGAGGCGGGAATGGGCTCCACGCCGAATGCCGCCGCAGCGGCCGCATCCTGGCCCCCGCATCCCGCCGCGCAGGGCATTGTACAGATGATTGGCGTCTTCACAGACACCATTGTTATCTGCTCCGCCAGTGCGATGATAATGTTGCTGTCCGGCGCCGTTGAACATCCATCCGGCAGTACAGCAGGCATTCACTGGGTACAACAGGCGCTGGTCTCCCTCGTCGGCGGTTGGGGCGCAGGCCTTGTCGCCCTTGTCGTGGGGCTTTTTGCCTTCAGTTCTATTGTGGTGAACTATATCTATGCCGAGAACAACCTTATTTTCCTGAAAGTTGACTCGCGTCTGGCCCGCAACATCCTTCGCGCGGGTGTGCTGGCCATGGTATTTGTCGGTTGCCTGCTCAGCATGCCGATGATCTGGCAACTGGCGGATGTCATTATGGCGCTGATGGCCATCACCAATTTGACGGCAATTTTGCTTCTTTCACCGGTTGTAGCGCTGATCGCGCGCGATTATCTGCGTCAGCGCAAGCTCGGCGTACAGCCCGTCTTTGACGCCTCACGCTATCCCGAAATCGAATCACAAATTGCTCCTGGCACCTGGGATGATTTGCCGCGGCAATAACAGCTATCGATCAATTCAGGGCGATTTTTTGTTAAAGTCGCTCTAAATTTCCTGCAAGGACTGGATATGCTGATTCTGATTTCACCTGCCAAAACGCTCGACTACCAGAGCCCGCTCGCCACTGAGCGTTATACCCAGCCGGAATTGCTGGACTACTCGCAACAGCTGATCCACGAGGCGCGTAAGCTTTCGGCTCCGCAAATCGCTTCGCTGATGAGCATCAGTGATAAACTCGCCGACCTGAACGCCACCCGTTTTCACGAGTGGCAGCCTGACTTCACGCCCGCTAACGCCCGCCAGGCGCTGTTGGCCTTCAAAGGTGACGTCTACACTGGCCTGCAAGCAGAAACGTTTAGCGAAGCCGATTTCGATTTTGCCCAGCAGCATCTGCGCATGTTATCCGGCCTGTACGGGGTGCTGCGCCCGCTGGATCTGATGCAGCCATATCGTCTGGAGATGGGTATCCGCCTGGAAAATGCCAAAGGCAAAGATCTGTACCAGTTCTGGGGCGATGTCATTACCAATAAGCTTAACGCGGCGCTGCAAGCCCAGGGGGACAACGTGGTGATCAACCTGGCCTCCGATGAGTACTTCAAATCGGTGAAGCCGAAAAAGCTGGATGCGGACATTATCAAGCCGGTGTTCCTCGACGAGAAAAACGGCAAATTTAAAGTGATCAGCTTCTACGCCAAAAAAGCGCGCGGTCTGATGAGCCGCTTCATCATTCAAAACCGCCTGACGAAGCCAGAGCAGCTCACTGGCTTTAACAGTGAAGGGTATTTCTTCGACGAGGCATCGTCAGGAAAAAACGAGCTGGTGTTTAAGCGTCACGAGCAATAAAAGACAACCCCGCCAGCTGGCGGGGTTTGTATTAATGGTGCTTCCGGTCCGGCCCCGGGCGATGATCGTCATGACGGTGATGATCGTGACGATCGCGATGTTCATCGTGCGGACGCCAGTGGTTATCGCGCCAGTCATAGTGCGCTTTCCACCAGTCATGGTCGCGCCAGCGGCCGCCATCCCAGTAGTGTCCGTTATTATCCCGATCGCCAATTTGCAGTTTTACCGCAGGGACGAGGGTGATCTCAGCTGCCTGCACCGCCATGGGAGCGACCAGCATCAGTGAAAGCGCGATAAGTGCAGGTTTCAGTGTAGACATAGGTGACTCCTTATTCTTCTTGCCCAACGTGGGCCGATGTAAGGAGAGTACGTGATGGGAACGGTGGATGTTATTCTCTGCAATCCTAAACCCTAAGTGACCGCATTTATTGGGAATTTCTGCTTTTTTCCTGCTGTTTTTCTCCTTATTTTCTCCATAAAAAAGCCGGGTGGCGGCTTCGCCTTACCCGGCCTACTTTCTGAAATGTTCCAGGCCCGGTAAGGCGTAGCCGCCACCGGGCAATAAACTCACGCTCGGGTCATCATCAGCTTACGCAGTGCGGCAAAGTCTGCGGGCAGCTCATGGGACAGCAACGGCAGGTCGGCGCGCTCGGCCAGCTCTTTTGGCAGCGGCAGCGTTTCACCCAGGATCGCTTCCACGCTCTCTTTGAACTTGGCCGGATGGGCGGTACCGAGGAACAGGCCATACTCACCCGGTTGAAGCTGATCGCGCAAGGCACGATAGGCAATCGCCGCGTGCGGCTCAGAGGTATAGCCCACCGCTTTCAGCTCGCGCATGGTGGCTTTCGTGGTTTCGTCCGTCACCGCTGCGTAGCCCAGGTCGCCCAGACGCCAGACCTTACGGCGGAACAGCTCTTCCACACGCGGCCAGTTGTTAGGCTGTGACACATCCATCGCATTGGAGAGCGTGGCCTGCGTCGCGTTCGGCGCCCATTTTCCGTCCTTCAGGAAACGCGGCACGGTGTCGTTGGCGTTGGTAGCGGCGATAAAGCGCTTCACCGGCAGGCCGAGTGATTTCGCCAGCAGGCCCGCCGTCAGATCGCCGAAGTTCCCGCTTGGCACAGAAACTACCAGCTGATTGCGCGCGTCCTGCGGCAGCTGGGCCACCGCTTCGAAGTAGTAGCAGATCTGCGCCAGCAGACGGCTGATGTTGATGGAGTTGGCAGAGTTCAGCCCCAGCGCCGCCTTCAGCTCTTCGTCATCAAAGGCCTGCTTCACCAGCGCCTGGCAGGCATCGAAATCGCCGTCGATCGCCACGGTTTCAATGTTGCCCCCAAGAGTGCAGAACAGTTTTTCCTGAAGCGGGCTGATTTTGCCTTTCGGATAGAGGATCACCACGCGGACGTTTTTCAGGCCGTAGAACGCATGAGCCACCGCCGCACCGGTATCACCTGAGGTCGCGGTCAGGATGGTCACCGGTTTGTCGCCGCTGATGTGGGTCAGCATCTGCGCCATGAAGCGACCGCCGAAATCTTTGAACGCCAGCGTCGGGCCGTGGAACAGCTCCAGACAGCCAACGTCAGGCTCCACCTGCTTCACCGGGGCCGGGAAAGCAAACGCCGCGCGCACGCGCTCTTCGAGCAGCTCCTGCGGGATTTCGTCACCAATAAACGCAGACAGAATTTTGGTGCTGCGGGTGACAAAGTCCTGCTTAAGCAGTTCATCGATTTCAGTCAGTTGAAATTCCGGCAGGTCGTGGGGGAAGAACAGCCCCTGATTTTTGCCCAAACCCTGCGTTACCGCCTGCGCAAAGCTGACCTGCTCGTTATGATCTTTAAGGTTGTAGAGTTTCATTCGTTATCCCAGTACTCGTGCGCCAGCCGTGTCCAGACGGCAAATATGAACAAAGCCTTCCTGATTTTGCAGGTAGTGTTTAGAGAGCCAGTCCGCCACGCGCTGCGCGGTGTCTGGCTTGTCGCATAAGGCGAACAGCGTTGGGCCGGAGCCGGAGATGCCGCACGCCTGTGCGCCGATATCCATGGATGCCTGTCGCGCTTCGTTAAAGCCCGGCAGCAGCTTCGTGCGATACGGCTCGGCAATAACGTCTTTCATCAGTTTCGCCGCCAGCTGCGGCTGTCGGGTATAGCAGGCATGAATAAAGCCCGCCAGATGACGCCCGTGGGCGATACAGTCCTGACGACGATACTGCGCCGGCAGGATCGCACGCGCTTCGGCGGTAGAAACCTTAATGCCCGGATAGGCAAGCACCCACAGCCACTCATCAAACCCTGGCACCTGCTGGCTGATGATGCCATTTTCTTCAATCATCAGCTGCATGCCGCCAAGGAAGCACGGCGCCACGTTATCATAATGAATGCTGCCGGAGATGCGCCCTTCCAGCTCGCCCATCAGCGCCAGCAAGCGGCTGTTGTTCAGCGGCTTGCCGCAGTGCTCATTCATCGCCACCAGCGCGGCGACCACCGAGCAGGCGCTGGAGCCGAGTCCCGAACCAATCGGCATGCTCTTTTCCAGCGTCATGGCGACCGGCACGTTTTTACCGATCTCCTGACAGAAGCGTTCCCAGCACTGATAAACGATATTCTCACGCGGTTCAGGCGGCAGCTTGCTGGCAAAACGGCCGACGTTATTCAGGCTGAAGCGCTCTGCCGCCTCAACCGTTACCGTATCGCCCAGCAGCGAACCATCCACTGGCGTGACCGCCGCGCCCAGCACGTCAAATCCGACGCTCATATTGGCGCTGGAAGCCGGGGCATATACTTTAACCATCTTAAACTCCTAACTTCCATGACAGGGTACGCAGCAGATCGGCAAACACGCCCGCCGCCGTCACATCATTCCCTGCGCCATAGCCGCGAAGTACCAGCGGCAGTGGCTGATAATAATGGCTGTAGAACGCCAGGGCGTTCTCGCCGTTTTTCACCTTGTACAGCGGATCGTTGCCATCCACTTCGGCAATCTTCACGCGGCAGACGCCGTCTTCTTCAATATTGCCAACATAGCGCAATACCTTACCTTCATCACGGGCTTTCGCAACGCGGGCGGCAAAGGCGTCGTCAAGCTGCGGCAACCTGGCCATAAAAGCGCTGACGTCGCCGCTGTCATCAAATTCTGCTGGCAGCACCGGCTCAATCACGATATCCGAAAGCTCCAGCTCGCGGCCGGTTTCGCGCACCAGGATCAGCAGCTTACGCGCCACATCCATACCGGAGAGGTCGTCGCGCGGATCCGGCTCGGTGTAGCCCAGCTCGCGCGCGGCGCGGGTGGCTTCCGACAGGCTCATCCCTTCGTCCAGCTTGCCGAAGATAAACGACAGGGAGCCGGAGAGGATGCCGGAGAAACGCTGTAGTTCGTCGCCCGCGTTCAGCAGGTTTTGCAGGTTCTCGATGACCGGCAGGCCCGCGCCCACGTTGGTGTCATACAGAAACTTGCGGCGCGACTTGCTCGCCGCCAGACGCAGCTGGTGATAGTAATCCATCGACGAGGTGTTGGCCTTTTTGTTCGGCGTCACCACATGGAAACCTTCGCGCAGGAAATCCGCGTACTGATCGGCCACAGCCTGGCTGGAGGTACAGTCGACGATCACCGGGTTAAGCAGGTGATACTCTTTCACCAGACGGATCAGACGACCCAGGTTGAACGGCTCTTTCGCCTCTTCCAGTTCCGCCTGCCAGTTTTCCAGGTTCAGACCGTGGACGTTAGTCAGCAACGCTTTCGAGTTCGCAATTCCGCAGACGCGCAAATCGATATGTTTCTTCTTAAGCCACTCCTGCTGGCGCTTTACCTGCTCCAGCAGCGCGCCGCCGACGCCGCCGACGCCCACCAGGAACAGCTCAATCACCTGGTCGGTGTTGAACAGCATCTGATGCACCACGCGCACGCCGGTAGTGGCGTCATCGTTATCCACGACAACGGAAATTGAACGCTCTGATGAGCCCTGGGCAATCGCCACGATATTGATATTGGCCCGCGCCAGGGCGGCAAAGAATTTGGCGGAGATTCCGCGCAGGGTGCGCATGCCGTCGCCTACCACGGAGATCACGGCCAGACGCTCCTGAATAGAGAGCGGCTCCAGCAGCTCTTCTTTCAGCTCCAGGTAGAACTCTTCTTCCAGCGCGCGACGGGCGCGCAGGCAATCGCCCTGCGGGACGCAGAAGCTGATGCTGTATTCGGAAGAAGACTGCGTGATCAGCACCACGGAGATCCCGTTACGGGACATGGCCGCAAATACGCGTGCCGCCATGCCAACCATACCTTTCATACCCGGGCCAGAGACGCTGAACATCGCCATGTTATTAAGGTTCGAAATGCCTTTTACCGGCAGGTCATCTTCATCAGCGCTGGCGCCAATCAGCGTACCCGGCGCCTGCGGATTACCGGTATTTTTAATCAGGCAAGGGATCTGGAACTGGGCAATCGGGGAGATGGTACGTGGGTGAAGCACTTTGGCGCCGAAGTAGGAAAGCTCCATCGCTTCCTGGTACGACATCGACTTCAACAGCCTGGCGTCCGGCACCTGGCGCGGGTCACAGGTATATACACCATCAACGTCAGTCCAGATCTCACAACAGTCTGCACGTAAACAGGCCGCCAGCACGGCAGCGGAGTAGTCAGAGCCGTTACGCCCCAGCACCACCAGTTCGCCCTTCTCGTTACCGGCGGTGAAGCCTGCCATCAGGATCATGTGGTCAGACGGGATTTTGCTCGCCGCAATGCGGCGTGTCGACTCGGCAATGTCGACGGTGGATTCAAGGTAGTGTCCCACAGCCAGCAGTTTTTCAACCGGATCGATGACCGTCACGTGATGACCGCGCGCTTCCAGCACGCCTGCCATGATGGCGATAGAGAGTTTTTCACCCCGGCAAATTAGCGCCGCGTTGATGCTGTCCGGACATTGACCCAGCAGGCTGATACCGTGAAGAACGTGTTTAATCTGGGCAAATTCGAGTTCAACGGTGGTTTTCAGCTGCGCCAGCGGGAAGCCAGGCTGGGCGTCTGCCAGCCCCTGAAGCAGTTCAGCGAAGATACGCTCGGCGTCGCTGATGTTCGGAAGTGCATCCTGGCCACCGATGGTTTTTTCAATCATCGCCACCAGGTGGTTCGTGATTTTTGCCGGGGCAGAGAGCACGGTAGCAACCTGCCCCTGCCTGGCGTTACTTTCCAGGATATCGGCAACACGCAGAAAACGCTCTGCATTTGCCACTGATGTACCGCCGAACTTCAACACTCGCATGGTTCTACCTCATTTCCTTTAGCCGAAAAAAAAGCCCGCACTATTCAGGTGCGGGCTTTTTTCTGTTTTTCCTGTACGCGTCAGCCCGCATCGTTACCTGTGGTAATGATGATGGTTGTAGTAATGGTGGTGATGCTGATGCGTTTCATGGATGTTGTGTACTCTGTCATTATTATCTGTCTGTGCTCTATTCTTTTAGGGTTAAAGGATCGAACACCTTAAGTCAATGAATTTTTAATTTGATCACAATTCGGGACATTCTCACGTCCCGCTGCGTGCAGATTTATTTTCATCGGAATACCCCAGATGCAACCCCAGACATCAGCAGGATCGGCCATAATAAAAACCTATGACACTATTTTACTCGGCTAATTTTTTTTCAATATCATGAAGCAATCGGTGCAGCATTGCCGTGTCGCGCTGTTCAAGACGCCCCAGGCGCTGCTGTAACCAGTCCACCATTTTTTGATCGTCAGCGACGCCCAGTTGCTCGAGAAGCTTATCTGCACGAATACGCAGCGCCGCCAGCTGGTTTTCATCCGTTACTGACGCTGGCGGCTGAGAAATTTGTATTAAGGATGCTAATTGATAGCAGTACACCATCACCGCCTGCCCCAGATTGAGTGACGGATAATCCGCCACCATCGGCGCGCCCGTCAGCACGTCAGCCAGTTCCAGTTCTTCGTTAGTCAGCCCGGAATCTTCTCGCCCAAACACCAGCGCGGCTTTCTCCAGCCACTGGCTTTTCTCTTCCAGCATTGGCACCAGTTCAGCAGGCGTGGCGTAATAATGAAACTTCGCCCGGCTGCGCGCGGTCGTCGCGACGGTAAACGACATATCGTGCAGCGCCTCAGCGAGCGTAGCGTAAGTGGTTATATTATCGAGAATATCACCCGAACCGTGCGCCACCCATCGCGCAGCAGGCTCCAGATGCGCCGTGCTGTCTACGATACGCAAATCGGTAAAACCCATGGTCTTCATGGCACGCGCCGCAGCGCCAATATTTTCAGCTCTTGCTGGTGCCACCAGCACAATCGACAGATGCATTTATGCTCTCTTTTTAATCAGTTAGCAGGTAAAAATGTGATTCACTTCAACATATTACGCAGCACGAATTTACAATTTTGCAACACAAATCACCGAAATAGCGTTTCATAACAATTAAAAAAAGCTAAACTATTTTGTGGCTGAACAATCAGTTAGAATGTTAACAGAAGTCCATTATCCTTATGTTTTGTAATGATAATGACCTTATGAATACTCTTTTCCGATTGGATTCGTACCGTTTATCAATCAATGTCCGCAACTAGTTGGTTTATTGAAAAATTGTGACAAAGGCTAGCATTCAGCTACGATGATTTCATCAAACTGTTAACGTGCTACAATTGAACTTGATATATGTCAACGAAGCGTAGTTTTATTGGGTGTCCGGTGTCACTTAGCCTGTTATGTTGCTGTTAAAATGGTTAGGATGACAGCCGTTTTTGACACTGTCGGGTCCAAAGGGAAAGTACCCACGACCAAGCTAATGATGTTGTTGACGTTGATGGAAAGTGCATCAAGAACGCAATTACGTACTTTAGTCACGTTAAGCCGATCATGTTAATTTGCGACATGCATCAGGCAGGTCAGGGACTTTTGTACTTCCTGTTTCGATTTAGTTGGCAATTTAGGTAGCAAACATGCAGACCCCGCACATTCTTATCGTTGAAGACGAGTTGGTAACACGCAACACGTTAAAGAGCATTTTCGAAGCAGAAGGCTACGATGTCTTTGAAGCGACCGATGGCGCAGAGATGCATCAGATCCTTTCTGAAAATGATATCAACCTGGTGATTATGGATATCAATCTGCCGGGCAAAAACGGGCTTCTTCTGGCGCGCGAACTGCGTGAACAGGCGAACGTCGCGTTGATGTTCCTGACAGGCCGTGACAACGAGGTTGATAAAATTCTTGGTCTGGAAATCGGCGCGGATGACTACATCACCAAGCCGTTCAACCCTCGCGAGTTAACCATTCGTGCACGCAACCTGCTGTCCCGCACCATGAATCTGGGTACGGTCAGTGAAGAGCGTCGTAGCGTCGACAGCTACAAATTCAACGGCTGGGAACTTGATATCAATAGCCGTTCGCTGATTAGCCCGAACGGTGAGCAGTACAAACTGCCGCGCAGTGAATTCCGCGCGATGCTGCACTTCTGCGAAAACCCGGGCAAGATCCAGTCCCGTGCAGAACTGCTGAAGAAAATGACCGGTCGTGAGTTGAAGCCACACGATCGTACCGTTGACGTAACCATCCGTCGTATTCGTAAACATTTCGAATCTACGCCTGATACGCCGGAAATCATCGCCACGATCCATGGTGAAGGCTATCGTTTCTGCGGTGACCTCCAGGAGTAATCCTCCCGTCACGCAGTAAAAAACGGCGCTTTTGCGCCGTTTTTTTTATCAATGCCACGGCATAATCGGCACCGCGCTAATCGCGTTTTTCGGTGAGCCTTCCACGACTTTGTCGGAATAAGCCAGATAAGCCAGTGTGTTGCGCTTCGCGTCATAAAAACGGACCACCTGTAGCTTTTTGAACACCAGCGAGGTCCGTTTCTGGAATACAACGTCGCCCTGCGCTTTGCCGTTTTTAATTTTGTCACTCAATTCCACCGGACCAACCTGCTGGCAGGAGATGGCCGCGTCAGACGTGTCTTCAGCCAGCCCCAGGCCGCCTTTAATCCCGCCGGTCTTCGCCCGGCTGACATAGCAGGTGACGTTTTTAACGTCCGGATCGTCAAAGGCCTCCACCACAATTTTGTGGTCCGGCCCAAACATTTTAAACACGGTGTCCACGGAGCCAATTTGCTCCGCCTGTGCCACGCGCCCTGCCATCAGCGCCAGTGCTGCAAAGACTAAAACCTTGTATTTCATATTGTTACCATTCATAAAAATTACGCTGAGCGATTATTCAACAGGTTAGATAAAAATGTAGCAAGATCACAGGATTAGAATATATCCGCACTTAAATCACCACAAAAAGCATTTATGCGCAAAAAAAACACTGAATGCTAAAACGTCAAAAAATGCTATTATCCGCTAACCTGTAAACAGGCACCTGCGGCAGTTTTAAGGATGAGGATAGTATATGGATCAGGCTGGAATTATTCGCGACCTGCTCACCTGGCTGGAAGGTCATCTCGACCAGCCTTTGTCACTGGATAATGTGGCGGCAAAAGCAGGCTATTCCAAGTGGCATCTGCAAAGGATGTTCAAGGATGTCACCGGTCATGCTATCGGTGCCTATATTCGCGCACGTCGTTTATCAAAGTCTGCTGTCGCGTTGCGCCTGACCGCGCGACCAATCCTGGATATTGCCCTGCAATATCGCTTCGATTCACAGCAAACCTTCACTCGCGCCTTTAAAAAACAGTTCTCGTTAACGCCAGCGCTTTATCGCCGCTCGCCGGACTGGAGCTCCTTTGGTATGCGTCCGCCGCTGCGTCTGGGCGAGTTTGCGATGCCAAAATATGAAATCATCACCCTGCCGGAAACGCACCTGGTCGGCACCACGCAGAGCTACTCCTGTTCCCTGGAGCAGATCTCCGAGTTCCGCCATCAGATGCGCGTTCAGTTCTGGCGCGAATTTTTAAGCCATGCTCCGGCGATCCCGCCGATTCTGTATGGCCTGAACGAAACGCATCCCAGCCAGGAAAAAGACGACGAGCAGGAGGTGTTCTATACCACGGCGCTGACGCCTGACATGGCGAACGGTTACATTCATGGCTCGAAGCCTGTCGTGCTGGAAGGCGGCGAGTATGTGATGTTCTCATACGAAGGGTTAGGAACGGGCGTTCAGGAGTTCATCCTGACCGTTTACGGGACCTGCATGCCGATGCTGAATCTGAATCGCCGTAAAGGTCAGGACATTGAGCGCTACTATCCGGCGCAAGATGCAAAACCGGAAGAAGGCCCTATCAATCTGCGTATGGAATTCCTGATTCCGGTACGTCGTTAACGCTGCAACTCATCCAGTGCAGGGGCATCAAGATGCGAAATGTCCCCTGCCATCTCAACCACCCACCCCGATGCCAGCCAGGCACTTTCCTGATAGTCGATACGGGAAATGGAACAGTTGCGCAGACGCAAACGGCGTTCGGCGTAAGCTGGCAGCCCCAGAATGGTACTCACCAGGCAACCCAGCGCGATACCGTGGCTCACCAGCAGCGGTCGGCTACCTGCCGGGAGTTTCAGGCACTCGGCCAGCGCGGCATGCATGCGCACGCTCAGCTCCTGCATGGATTCCCCCTCAGGGATGCGACCATCTTCAGTGCCGTTCACCAGCGTGCGACGCCAGCCTTCTTCGGTTTCCGTCAGCGTATCGATAGGGCGTTTTTCCAGCACGCCCATATCCAGCTCGCGCAGGCGCGGTTCAAGGGTCACGTCGCAGCCACAGGCATCGGCGATGATGCGTGCCGTCTGCTGCGTGCGGCCTAAATCACTGGAGATGACGTGAGTGATACCCAGCGTTCTGGCGCGCTCCGCCACCTGCCACGCTTGCTGCACACCTTTGTCGGTGAGAGGACTGTCTGACTGGCCTTGAATACGTCGCTCGGCGTTCCACTGCGTTTCACCGTGGCGAACAAGGTATACCTGTAACATGCTTTTTTTCCGTTATACTGCGATGAATTTTTTAAATCGAGCTTAATTATGCACCATGTTGTCTCTGCTACCACCAATCCTGCCAAAATTCAGGCAATTCTAAGGGCATTTGAAGAGATCTTCGGCGAAGGATCCTGCCATATTGACGCCGTCGGCGTCGAGAGCGGTGTGCCGGAACAGCCGTTTGGCAGCGAGGAAACACGCGCTGGCGCACGAAATCGCGTGGCGAATGCAAAAGCCGCCGCACCAGATGCTGACTTCTGGGTCGCGATTGAAGCAGGTATCGACGAAGGGGCGACCTTCAGCTGGGTTGTCATCGAAAGCCGCGAGCAGCGCGGCGAAGCGCGTTCAGCCACGCTGCCGCTGCCGGAGGTCATACTGGAGAAAGTCCGCGCGGGTGAGGCGCTGGGGCCGGTAATGTCGCACTACACCGGCATTGATGAGATTGGTCGTAAAGAGGGGGCGATTGGCGTCTTTACCGCGGGCAAGCTCACCCGTTCGAGCGTTTACCACCAGGCCGTTATTCTGGCGTTAAGTCCGTTCCATAACGCGATTTATCGTTAAGTTTGTAGGCCGGATTAGGCGAAGCCGTCATCCGGCGTTTTTAAGCAATACCGCTTCCAGCCACTGACGCAGTTCAACCGGCGCCGACTTCAGGCTGTTTGAACCCCGGGTAATCGTCGCGATGCCCGCGCCCAGCTCGTTTTTCAGTTCACGCTGGCTCATTTCGCCACGCAGCAGTTCCTCAATAATGCGTACCCGTGTACCCAGCGCTTCACGCTCGTCTGGCGTCAGCATCAGCTGTAGCAAGGGTAAATGCAGATCTTTGTCGTAAGACTGGCGGAGCAACTCCACAAAACGAAGCCACTCCTGATGACGCTGTTCGGCCATGGCCGAGGAATACGGGGAATGCTGGGTCATGTTATGCTGCCTCTTGTACTCATTAACGAGTACAGCATAACACAACCCGCGCCGATCAGTAACGTCTCTGCCACTCGGCATCGCTCATCAGGGCATCTTTCTCCCCCATGAAGTGCCGATAGTAGGCGTCATACGCCAGCACGTTCTTCACATATCCGCGCGTTTCCGAGAACGGAATGCTCTCGACGAACGCCACGGCGTCGAGTCGCCCTGCGCTGTTGCCAAGCCATGTCCGCACGCGGCCTGGCCCGGCGTTGTACGCGGCTGACGCGAAGATGCGGTTATTACCGAACTGCTGATAGACGTACTGCAAGTAGCTGGTACCGATGTTGATGTTGGTCTCCGGATCCAGCAGCTGGGACGGGCTGCTGTAGCCTGGGATATTAAACATCTTCACCGTGTGCGTCGCGGTGCCCGGCATAATTTGCATCAGGCCGCTGGCCCCCACCGGCGAACGCACTTTCGGGTTCCAGGCGCTTTCCTGACGGGCAATGGCCATCGCGTAGCTTTGCGGAATATCTTTGCCGCTGGTGTAGCGATCGAACAGATCCTTATAAGCCAGCGGGAAACGCTCTTCGAGATGATCCCACAGCTTGCCGGCGATCGTCGCCTGCACGCTCAGATCCCACCAGCGATTATCAAACGCATAGCGGGCGAGCTGCGCCTTCTCGTCGGTGGTACGGCTGGTGACCAGGTTGGCCCATTCGCTGCGCGCGGTATTATCCAGATTCCAGTACATCAGCTCGCGCACGCGCGCCATTTCCGGACCCTGCGTCAGCGCCGGGTTCGCGTTGGCTGGCGCTTTGTCGATCTTCAGGGTGTACTCCTCGCCCAAACGCTGCGCCGCCGCCATCGGGTAGAAGCCGCGCTGCTGCATCAGGGAGTGGAGGATCGCTTTGGCTTCGTCTTCACGACCACGCTCCAGCAACAGGTCCGCCTGCCAGTAACGCCATTCATCTTTCTCTTTAGCATCCATCGGCAGGCGCGCCAGCCAGGTATTGAGGCCACGACGATCGCCCGTTCCCAGCGCCATGCGCACGCGACGCTCCACCAGCGAGACAGAGTTTGAACGCATTACCGCGTCGTCACGCCAGCGCGCCTGTTCGTCGGTGACATCTGTTCCCATCAGTCGCCATGCCACAATATCGCGCAGTTCCTGGGTTTGATCGTCATTAAGCTGCTGGGCCTGCACCAGCTGCGGGATCATCAGCCGGGCGTTTTCCACATCCTCACGCGCCACGCTGGCAAAGGCCACCGCCGCCATCTGGCGGGTAAAATCGGTCGCGCCGGTGGTACGCGCAAACGTCAGCACGGTATTGGGATCGTTTGCCAGACTGATAACGGCAGAGGCAATGGTCTGATAATCCGCGGGCATCTGGCCCGCCAGCACGGTAACCAGCCGGGTGTTTCCGGCCTTCATCGCCAGGCGAATACGTTCCAGGTAAGAGAGCGGATCCTGCTTGCCCGAGGCGCGCCAGGCGCTGAACAGCGGGTCACAGGCGTTTGGCTGGCTTTTGCCCGTCAACCACAGCTCTTTCGCGCCGGTCCAGGCTTCCTCCTGCTGACCGGTCGCCCATTTCGCATAATAGTAATTACACTGCGCTTCCGTCGCGCCCGGCTTATCCGGGCTGAAAGCCAGCAGGCCGCGCCAGTCTTCGCGACGGGCCAGCTCGTTCACAAACCGGGACTTCAGGGTACGCGCAGGCGGCAGTGTCGGGTTCGCCTGAATGAAGTTATTTACGGTGACGGTCGGTTGATTCATGAGATCATCAGTGATCTGACGATACTCCAGATACGGATACAGCGGATAATCCTTCAGCGTCGGCATCAGCGCCTGCACGGTATCCATCTGCTTGTTGTCCCATGCCTGCTTAATCTGGGCATAGCGGTTACGTTGTTCATCCAGTGAATCGGCATGCACCGCCTGGCTTACCGCCATTACGCATACGCTGGCAGCCAGCAGACGCCAGACCACCCGTTTGGCTTTTTCCACAAGCTCTTCCTCATTGTTTTTCGTCAGTTGCAGCGTCTTGCCACGTGAAAGTTACCTCAACTTATGCTAACCAGGCATCCCACAACGCGCCACGTCATGGACACTTTTTTACCTTTCTTGCGCGTTTTAACACTCCCGACGTTCCTGGCTGGGATTAGGGCGTGAAAAAGGCTACACTTCGAGGCTGAAATTCATTCTCATCACGATAAAAGAGGCGAAGTCCAACGTGGCTCAATTCGTTTATACCATGCATCGTGTCGGCAAAGTTGTCCCGCCGAAACGTCATATTCTTAAAAATATCTCGCTGAGCTTTTTCCCGGGCGCAAAAATCGGTGTTCTGGGTCTCAACGGTGCCGGTAAGTCCACCCTGCTGCGCATCATGGCCGGCATCGATACAGACATCGAAGGTGAAGCCCGTCCGCAGCCTGGCATCAAGATCGGCTACCTGCCGCAGGAACCTCAGCTGAACCCGGAACACACCGTGCGTGAATCCGTTGAAGAAGCGGTATCCGAAGTGGTTAACGCCCTGAAAGGTCTGGATGAAGTGTATGCCAAATACGCCGAGCCGGATGCGGACTTCGACAAACTGGCCGCTCAGCAAGGCAAATTTGAAGAGATTATCCAGGCGCACGACGGTCACAACCTGAACGTGCAGCTGGAGCGCGCGGCAGATGCCCTGCGTCTGCCGGACTGGGATGCGAAAATCGCGAATCTCTCCGGTGGTGAACGCCGCCGCGTGGCGCTGTGCCGCCTGCTGCTGGAAAAACCAGACATGCTGCTGCTCGACGAACCGACCAACCACCTGGATGCGGAATCCGTGGCGTGGCTGGAACGCTTCCTGCACGACTTCGAAGGCACCGTGGTGGCAATTACCCACGACCGCTACTTCCTCGACAACGTGGCGGGCTGGATCCTGGAGCTGGACCGCGGCGAAGGTATTCCGTGGGAAGGTAACTACTCCTCCTGGCTGGAACAGAAAGATCAGCGTCTGGCGCAGGAAGCGTCTCAGGAAGCGGCGCGCCGTAAATCTATTGAGAAAGAGCTGGAGTGGGTGCGTCAGGGCGCGAAAGGCCGTCAGTCCAAGGGCAAAGCCCGTCTGGCACGCTTCGAAGAGCTGAACAACACCGAATACCAGAAGCGTAACGAAACCAACGAACTGTTTATCCCGCCTGGAGCACGTCTGGGGGATAAAGTGGTTGAAGTGACCAACCTGCGTAAGTCATACGGCGACCGCCTGCTGATCGACGATCTGACCTTCTCCGTACCGAAAGGCGCTATCGTCGGCATCATCGGTCCGAACGGCGCGGGTAAATCCACCCTGTTCCGCATGATGTCCGGTCAGGAACAGCCTGACAGCGGCTCTATCACCCTGGGTGAGACCGTGAAGCTGGCCTCCGTTGACCAGTTCCGTGACGCGATGGACAACAGCAAAACCGTGTGGGAAGAAGTCTCCGGCGGTCTGGATATCATGCGTATCGGCAACACCGAGATGCCAAGCCGCGCCTATGTTGGCCGCTTTAACTTCAAGGGCACCGACCAGGGCAAACGCGTGGGCGAGCTGTCTGGCGGTGAGCGTGGTCGTCTGCACCTGGCGAAGCTGCTTCAGGTTGGCGGCAACGTTCTGCTGCTCGACGAACCTACCAACGACCTGGACATCGAAACCCTGCGCGCGCTGGAAAACGCCCTGCTGGAATTCCCGGGCTGCGCCATGGTTATCTCGCACGACCGCTGGTTCCTTGACCGTATCGCGACCCACATTCTGGACTACCAGGACGAAGGTAAAGTGGAGTTCTTCGAAGGTAACTTCACCGAATACGAAGAGTACAAGAAACGCACGCTGGGCGCAGACGCGCTGGAGCCGAAGCGTATTAAGTACAAGCGTATTGCGAAATAAAAGCAAAACGGCAACTTCGGTTGCCGTTTTTTATGTTTGTTCCCTCTCCGCGTGGGAGAGGGCCTGGGTGAGGGCATCAGGCCGCACAGTGTGTAGGCCGGGTAAGGCGAAGCCGCCACCCGGCTTTTTTATTTGCCCACGTAATACCGCTTCACCTCATCAAACTGCATCGCAAAGTCGATATAGCTCATCAGCGCAGGCGAATTGAGCTTACGGCTCGGATAGGCCAGCCAGAGATCGTTCCCCTCAACGCGCCACTCCGGTAGCACCTTTACCAGCGCGCCCTTTTCGATTTTATCTTCCAGCAGGAATGCGGGTAACAGCGTGATCCCCGCCCCGGCAATGGCGCATTCTCGGGCGTACACCAGGTTATCCGTCATGTGGGCGTTATCCGGCAGGTAGCGGTAATCCTCACTCTCGCTTCGCAGAAGCCACTCCGACCATGCCCGGTGCGTAATGCAGCGGTGATCCACCAGCTGTCGGGGATGGATTAACGGCGCCCGACGTGCCAGATAGTCAGGCGAGGCCAGCATGTAGCGCGGACAGTGCCCAATCATGCGACCAATCAGGGAAGAATCCTGCGGTTTGCCGGTGCGCAGCGCCACGTCAAAACCCGACTCGACCAGATCTACCACATCGTCTGAAATTGATACATCCAGCGACACGTCAGGGTAGCGAAGCTGGAACTCGGCATTCATATGCGCCAGCAGCGTCGCGCCAATCCCTGCCGGACAGGTGATCCTCAGCCGTCCGCTGGGGTTTTCTCGCAGCCGCTGAATGGCATACTCCGCGCGCTCGCTGGCCGCCAGCATCTCGCGGCAGTGCACCAGATAGTGCTCGCCCGCAAACGTCAGGCTTATTCTGCGCGTCGTGCGGTTAAGCAGGCGGATCCCCACCTGCTGCTCCAGCTGGCTAATGCGCTGGCTGACGCTGGATTTCGGCAGTTCAGCCTTCTGCGCCGCCGCAGTAAAGCTGCCCATCTCAGCCACCAGCGCAAACAGCGCCATATCTTGTAGCTGTTTAAACATGATTGTTCACCCTGTACGAACGCTGAGTTCTTGATTGTCCATCTTATCATGCAACTGACCACTTAATAGACTAGCCTCAACACAACGCATTCATTGAGGAGAACATCATGTCTGTTAAAGCCATTGCCGTTAACCCAGAAAATCCCTCCACCTTCGTTGAAATTACCCCGCCGATGCCGCAGCCCGGCGAGTACGATCTGCTGGTGGAGGTGAAAGCCGTCTCCGTAAACCCGGTGGATACCAAAGTACATGCAGGCATTGCCAAAAGCGGACTGAAGGAGCCGCGCATTCTCGGGTGGGATGCCAGCGGGATCGTCAAAGCCGTCGGGGCTGGCGTCACCGGATTCAAACCGGGTGACG
This sequence comes from Enterobacter hormaechei subsp. hoffmannii, assembly GCF_001729745.1. Taxonomy (GTDB): domain Bacteria; phylum Pseudomonadota; class Gammaproteobacteria; order Enterobacterales; family Enterobacteriaceae; genus Enterobacter; species Enterobacter intestinihominis. The sequence continues at coordinate 647,098 of NZ_CP017186.1, read as the reverse complement.
AAGTATGGTACGCGGGGGATATCACCCGACCGGGCAGCAATACCACGCACCAGCTTATCGATGCGCGCATTGTCGGGCACAAGCCTGCAAACCTTGGCTGGGCCTCTGCGGCAGCACTGCCGCTGACGGCGCTCACCGCGTGGGAAGGCCTGTTTGAACGGCTGAAGATTCAGGATGCCGACGCAGATAAAACGCTGCTGATAATTGGCGGCGCGGGTGGAGTCGGATCGCTGGCGATCCCGTTTGCGAAGCACAACAGCAAGGTGAAGATCGTCGCAACCGCCTCACGAGAAGATTCCGCCCGATGGTGTCGCGATCGCGGGGCTGACGTTGTCGTAGATTACCGCGACCTGAAGGGTGAACTGGCGAAACAGGGGCTCACCTTTGTGGATTACATTTTTATCCTCAACGACACCGACGGGCACTGGGATGCGGTCAGCGATCTGATTGCCCCTCAGGGACACATTTGTTCCATCGTTGAAAATGCGCATCCGCTAAACCAGGACAAGCTGAAGTCCAAATCTGCCGCCCTGCACTGGGAATTTATGTACACCCGCAGCATGTACCAGACCGCGGATATGGCGCGCCAGGGCGAGATTTTAAATGAGGTGGCGAAGCTGGTGAATAACGGCGTGGTGGAAAGCTCGCTCAGCGAAACGCTGCACGGGCTGAGCGTGGAAAGCATTACCGAAGCGCACCGCATGGTGCTGGAGGGGCATATGCGTGGGAAAGTGGTGGTTGAGTATTGAGTGGTTTGTTCCCCCTCACCCTGCCCTCTCCCCACGGGGGAGAGGGTAAAGACAGCTCCGTGCGATCCCCTCTCCCCTTTGGGGAGAGGGTTAGGGTGAGGGGTAAATCTTTTACCCCTGCTCACCCATCATCTCTTTCACCAGCTCGACGCAGCGCAGGAAACGGGTGTCGTAATCCGACTCTTCCACATGTACAAACTCAACGTTGTTCTCGTTAAGCATCTCCACCAGCATGGTCTGGAACTCCCGCCTGTCCACCGAGCTGCCCAGGCTGCGCATGCCGTCGGCAACCCATGGGGTGTTGTTTTCCAGCAGGATCACCAGATCAAAGCGGTATTCATCAATCAGCGCCTGCACAAACGGGTGCTCGCGCCCCTCGTACTTTTTGCAGAACGCCTGCGTGGTGACGAAATCGGTATCAATAAAGGCAACTTTATTGGCGTATTTCACTGCGAAATCAATGTACTGGGCATGACCAAGCGCGATTTTATCGTAGTCGGAATACTGTAATGCCATCTCGTCACCACCGAGGTGTGAGAAGACGTAATCGCGGCCATACTCCCACGCACTGGTGGTATTGAAGATATTCGCCAGCTTATTCACCAGCGTCGATTTCCCGCTCGACTCGCCGCCGAGGATCGCCACCGTACGCACGAAGAACGGCTTCACCTCGGTCGGAATGTAGTCCCAGTAGCGGAACGGGTTCTCGCGGATCTGCGCCCCGCTGATGTTCATAAAGGTGCGTTTAGGATCGATCAGCACGGTTTCGATGCCCAGATGCTCGCGGAACTGCGGCGCGTCGGACTCTTCAGAGGTGTAGATCCAGTTAGGCGCAATGCCCTTCTCTTCCATAAACGCTTTGATGCCGTTACTCCACACGTCCCAGCCGTGCGGGTACGGCTCCATGCCCTCTTCGTTAAAGGCATGAATACGAATATTTTTCTGATACTTAAAGGTCTGAAGCAGCCAGCGCAGGCGGTCCGGCACGGTGGGCTGCTGCGACATGGCGCTGTCTTCAAACAGCTGGCGATCGCGGGTTTCATCATAACCCATGATGATATGCAGCTCGTCGACCTGGCTACAGGCGCGCTGGATCAGATAGATGTGGCCGGTATGCAGCGGGTAGAACTTACCGAACACCACGCCAATGTTCTTTTGCATCCGCGGAAATTCAAGCCCCAGAAAACGGTGCAGCGCTTCCAGCTTCTGCGCGCTGGGGCTTTTGATTTTGGCGTTCAGCAGTTGGCTCAGGTAGCCCTTGGTCATGCCGCTGGCGTCCGCTACCTGCTGTAATGTGCAACCCTTCTGGCGGATAGCGGTCTTGATGTAGTCAAATGATGACATAAATTACGGTGCCTCCTGCAAAATCGAATACGTAATTATAAGTCGTCAAAGACATTTAACGCATCTGCGAGTTTTTTAACGCCAAAAACCTGCATCCCTTCCGGGATTTTTTTCGGCACGTTGGCGGCCGGAACAATTGCGCGGCGGAAGCCATGTTTTGCCGCTTCGGAGATACGCTCCTGACCGCTCGGCACCGGGCGAATTTCGCCCGCCAGCCCTACTTCGCCAAATACCACCAGATCCTGCGGCAACGGTCTGTCACGCAGGCTGGAGACCATCGCCAGCAACAGCGCCAGATCCGCGCTGGTTTCCGTAACCTTCACCCCACCAACCACGTTGACGAACACGTCCTGATCCGCCATTTGCAGGCCGCCGTGACGGTGCAACACCGCCAGCAGGATCGCCAGGCGGTTCTGTTCCAGACCGACCGCCACGCGCCGCGGATTACCCATCATCGAGTGATCCACCAGCGCCTGAATTTCAACCAGCAGCGGACGCGTCCCCTCCCACAGCACCATCACCGAACTACCGGACGTAATTTCGTCGCCACGGCTCAGGAAGATGGCCGACGGGTTGCTGACTTCGCGCAGCCCCTGCTCGGTCATGGCAAACACGCCCAGTTCATTCACCGCGCCGAAGCGGTTTTTATGGCTGCGCAGGGTACGAAAACGGGAATCCGCATCGCCGTCGAGCATCACCGAGCAGTCGATACAGTGCTCAAGCACTTTCGGGCCGGCCAGCGAGCCGTCTTTGGTGACGTGGCCCACCATCACTATCGCTACGCCGCGCGTTTTGGCAAAGCGCGTTAAGTACGCAGCCGTTTCACGCACCTGCGCCACGCTCCCCGGTGACGACTGAATGTCCGCCATATGCATCACCTGAATGGAGTCGATCACCATCAGTTTCGGCTGCTCTTCTTCGGCGATCATGCAGATCTGCTCGATGCTGGTTTCCGAGAGCATATTCAGATTGCCGGTCGGCAGACCGAGGCGGTGCGCGCGCATCGCCACCTGCTGGAGTGACTCTTCGCCCGTGACGTACAGGGTTTTCATCTGTTCGGCGAGCTTGCAGAGCGTTTGCAGCAGCAGGGTGGATTTACCCGCGCCCGGGTTACCGCCGATGAGAATAGCGCTGCCCGGCACTACGCCACCGCCGAGCACGCGGTCAAATTCTTTGAATCCGGTTGAGAAGCGCGGCAGCGCCTCAAGGCTGATATCCGAAAGTTTTTGTACCTTCGACACGCCTGCATTGCCCGCATAGCCGCTCAGGCGTTCATTGCGGGCCACGCTCGGCGAAGCCGCCACACCACGCACTTCGGTGATGGTGTTCCAGGCATGACAGGCGCTGCATTGCCCCTGCCAGCGCGGATAATCCGCACCACATTCATTACAGACAAATGCGCGTTTTGGAGCTTTCGCCACGGTTTACCTCGTTATTTCTGTGCGGTCTGCGCGCCGGATAGCGCTGACGCTTACCCGGCCTACAAAAGCAGGCCGCTATTTTTGATTAATGCTGCCGGAGAGAATGCAGAACACGCCCATCAGGTCAGCATGACGGATAGTGACTTCCGTCTTTTCATTCACTTTCGGCTTGGCGTGGTAGGCAATACCCAGTCCGGCAACTTTGATCATCGGCAGATCGTTCGCGCCATCGCCGATGGCGACGGTCTGTTCGACCGGAATGGCGTATTTCTCCGCCAGACGCGTCAGCGTATTGGCTTTGTACTGCGCATCCACGATGTCGCCAATCACTTGTCCGGTGAGTTTGCCGTCCATGATCTCCAGCTCGTTTGCCACCACGGTGGTCAGACGCAGCTTGTCACGCAGGTAATCGGCAAAGAAGGTGAACCCACCGGAGGCAATCGCCACTTTCCAGCCGAGCGTCTCCAGCTTGAGCACCAGCTGCGTCAGCCCTGGCATCAGGGGCAGTTCATCGCGCACCTGACGCAAAATGTTAGCATCGGCCCCCTTCAGGGTCGCCACGCGCTGTCTCAGGCTGGCGGTGAAATCCAGCTCGCCGCGCATCGCGCGCTCGGTGACTTCCGCCACCAGCTCGCCGCTGCCCGCCAGTTTAGCAATCTCGTCAATACACTCGATCTGAATGGCGGTGGAATCCATGTCCATCACCAGCAGGCCTGGCGTTTTCAGGTGTGGAATTTTGCCGAGCGGAGCAACGTCCAGCCCGGCGTCGTGCGCCAGACGCGTGGCGCGCTGCGTCAGGGAACCCGCCAGGCGAATAACCTGATAATCTTCCACGCACCAGGCCGCAACGATGACCATCGCTGCGCCCAGTTTAGTTTGATACTGGGTGAGGCGTTGCTTATCCAGGCCGCGTCCGTACAGCAGCCAGCCGCTACGGCCAGCGTGGTAATCGAGAGGCATCACCTCATCGCCACTTAAAGAGAGCGGCAATCCTGGCCATAAAGAGACATCCGTTGGCAGGTCGCACCAGGTAATGTTCGGCATTGAAGCTCCTGTAATTTCGTTCGCGCCGGAAGGTTCCAGAGGGAAAATAACGCATGAGGCTACCCTGTAACCATCACTTCTGGCAACATTAAGCCGTAAATTTTAAGCAGGTGGAATATGGCTCGCGCAAAACTGAAATTCCGGCTTCATCGCGCCGTGATTGTCCTGATCTGTCTCGCACTATTAGTGGCGCTTATGCAGGGGGCATCCTGGTTTAGCCAGAATCACCAACGACAGCGTAACCCGCAGTTTGAAGAACTGGCCCGTACGCTGGCGCGCCAGGTGACGCTCAACGTTGCGCCGTCTATGCGCACCGAAACGCCGGATGACAAGCGAATAGCCCAGGTATTGCGCCAGCTTACGGAAAACAGCCGCATTCTGGATGCGGGCGTGTACGATGAACAGGGCGACCTGATTGCCCGCGCGGGTGAGCATGTCGACGTGCGCGACAGGCTGGCGCTGGACGGCAAAAAAGCTGGCGGTTATTTCAATCAACAAATCGTTGAACCCATTCAGGGCAAGAATGGCCCACTCGGCTATTTACGTCTGACACTCGACACCCACACCCTGCCAACCGAAGCCAAACAGGTGGATAACACCACCAATATTTTGCGCCTGATGCTGCTGCTCTCGCTGGCGATTGGCGTGGTACTGGCGCGCACGCTGCTGCAAGGCAAGCGCACCCGCTGGCAGCAGTCGCCGTTCCTGTTAACCGCCAGCAAGTCAGTTCCCGAAGAGGAAGAGAGCGAGAAGAAAGAATAGTGATAAAGTAGGCGGATGATTCGGAAAAGGAACTCTGCCATGTCGACGTTACGCCTGCTTATCTCTGACTCTTACGATCCCTGGTTTAATCTCGCGGTGGAAGAGTGCATCTTCCGCCAGATGCCCGCCACCCAGCGCGTCCTGTTTCTCTGGCGCAACGCTGATACGGTCGTTATTGGCCGCGCGCAAAATCCGTGGAAAGAGTGTAACACCCGCCGTATGGAAGAGGACAACGTCCGCCTGGCGCGCCGCAGCAGCGGCGGCGGTGCGGTGTTCCACGATCTCGGCAACACCTGCTTTACCTTTATGGCGGGCAAGCCGGAATACGACAAAACCATCTCGACCTCCATTGTGCTCAACGCGCTCAATTCGCTCGGCGTGACGGCTGAAGCCTCGGGTCGTAACGATCTGGTAGTGAAAACACCTGAAGGCGACCGGAAAGTGTCAGGCTCAGCCTACCGCGAAACGATGGATCGCGGATTCCACCACGGCACATTATTGCTGAATGCCGATCTGAGCCGTCTGGCAAACTATCTGAACCCGGACAAGAAAAAGCTCCAGGCGAAAGGCATTACCTCCGTGCGCGGTCGCGTGGCGAATCTGGTGGATCTGCTGCCGGGGATTACTCATGAGCAGATTTGCGATGCAATCCGTGAAGCCTTCTTCGAACATTACGGTGAGCGGGTAGAAGCTGAAGTGATCTCCCCTGACAAAACACCGGACCTGCCCAACTTCGCGGAAACCTTTGCGCGCCAGAGCAGCTGGGAGTGGAACTTCGGGCAGGCACCGGCGTTTTCACACCTGCTGGACGAACGGTTTACCTGGGGCGGCGTTGAGCTGCACTTTGACGTGGAGAAGGGCCATATTACCCGCACGCAGGTCTTTACGGATAGTCTCAATCCTGCACCGCTGGAGGCGCTGGCCGCACGTTTACAGGGCTGTCTGTATCGGGCGGATATGCTGCAGCAGGAGTGTGATGCATTAATTGGGGATTTTCCGGAGCAGGAAAAAGAGCTGCGGGATGTATCGGCGTGGATTGCTCAGGCCGTGCGCTAGTAAAAAAGCCCGCTGGCGCTGCGCTTAGCGGGCCTACAAAACCGTAGGCCGGGTCAGGCGAGGCCGCCACCCGGCACAACAGCTCTTACTCTTTATCGCCCAGCAGAACGGATTCCAGCGCGATTTTGATCATGTCGTTGAAGGTGGTCTGACGCTCGGCAGCGGTGGTCTGCTCGTGAGTACGGATATGGTCAGACACGGTGCAGATGGTCAGCGCTTTCGCACCGAATTCAGCCGCCACGCCGTAGATACCGGCCGCTTCCATTTCCACGCCCAGAATGCCGTATTTTTCCATCACGTCGAACATGTCGCCTTCTGGCGAGTAGAACAGATCGGCAGAGAACAGGTTGCCCACGCGCGCGTCAACGCCCAGCGCTTTTGCTGCGTCAACCGCGTTACGCACCATGTCAAAATCAGCGATGGCCGCAAAGTCATGATCTTTAAAGCGAATGCGGTTGACTTTAGAGTCGGTGCACGCGCCCATGCCGATCACCACGTCACGCAGCTTAACGTCCATGCGCACCGCGCCGCAGGAGCCGACACGGATGATTTTCTTCACACCGAAATCGGTGATCAGCTCTTTGGTGTAGATGGAGCAGGATGGGATACCCATGCCGTGACCCATCACGGAGATTTTGCGGCCTTTATAGGTACCGGTGAAGCCCAGCATGCCACGCACGTTGTTCACTTCACGCACGTCTTCCAGGAAGGTTTCTGCAATGTGTTTCGCGCGCAGCGGGTCGCCCGGCATCAATACGACGTCAGCGAAATCACCCATTTCTGCATTAATGTGAGGAGTTGCCATCTTCAGTTCCTTTTACATTGTTGTTTTTGCCGGGTGGCGGCTGCGCCTTACCCGGCCTACATTCTGTTCTCCCTCTCCCTGTGGGAGAGGGTTGGGGTGAGGGCATCAGACCTCACCCAATCCGTTTAGAACATAGCCTTGCCATATTCCATGTCAGACGTACCAAAGTATTTCGCAATCGTCTGGCCGATGTCCGCGAAGGTTTCACGATGACCCAGCGAGCCCGGTTTGACTTTCGGGCCGTACACCAGCACCGGAATGTGCTCACGGGTGTGGTCGGTACCGGTCCAGGTCGGGTCACAGCCATGGTCAGCGGTCAGGATCAGAATGTCATCTTCCCCCACCAGCTCCATCAGCTCTGGCAGACGGCGGTCAAACAGCTCCAGACCCGCAGCATACCCGGCGACGTCGCGACGGTGACCCCAGGAGGAGTCGAAGTCCACGAAGTTGGTGAAGACAATGGTCTTGTCGCCCGCTTCTTTCATCTCTTTGATGGTGGCGTCGAACAGCGCATCCAGACCGGTCGCTTTGACCTTTTTGGTGATGCCGCAATTAGCGTAGATGTCCGCGATTTTACCTACGGAAACGACCTGACCGTCTTTCTCGTCGACGAGTTTTTGCAGCACGGTCGGCGCCGGTGGCTCCACGGCCAGATCGTGACGGTTGCCGGTACGCTGGAAGTTACCCGCTTTGTCGCCGATAAACGGACGCGCGATAACACGGCCAATGTTGTAGCCGCCTTCGGTCAGCTCTTCACGGGCGATCTCGCACAGCTCGTACAGTTTATCCAGGCCAAACGTCTCTTCGTGGCAGGCGATCTGGAACACAGAGTCAGCAGAGGTATAGAAAATCGGTTTGCCGGTTTTCATGTGCTCTTCGCCGAGCTGATCCAGAATCACGGTACCGGAAGAGTGGCAGTTGCCGAGGTAGCCCGGCAGGTTGGCGCGCTTCACCAGCTTATCGAGCAGCTCCTGCGGGAAGCTGTTCTCGTGATCGGAGAAGTAACCCCAGTCAAACAGCACCGGCACGCCAGCGATTTCCCAGTGACCGGACGGCGTATCTTTACCGGAAGAGAGCTCGTGCGCCCACGCGTAGGCGCCCACCACTTCCGCGTTTCCGTCCATACCGGCTGCGATTTTACCGGTAGAACCTTCATGCGCTTTTACCAGCCCGAGGCGGGTCAGGTTTGGCAGGTTCAGAGGGCCTTTACGACCGTTGTCCGCTTCGCCTTTTGCACAGGCTTCCGCGATGTGACCCAGGGTATCGGAACCCACGTCACCAAAACGTTCTGCATCTTCGGTTGCGCCGATGCCGAATGAGTCCAGCACCATAATAAATGCACGTTTCATAATTGTTCTCCGTACTTAGTGCTTCATAAAAATGCGATCAGATCAGTATACCGCTATTCAGTGATACGACGATAGACCGTCGGTGTGGTTTCCGGTGCTTTATCGTCAAGAGTTATTGCCGCCTTCACCGCTTTCGCCGCGTCCTGCCAGCTGGCTTCGTCTTTCGCGTGGATCACCGCCAGCGGACGTTGGCCGTCAACGCTGTCGCCCAGACGGGCCATATCGGTAAAGCCGACGCTGTAATCAATGGTGTCCGATGCCTGACGACGACCGCCGCCCATAGACACGACCGCCATGCCGAGCGCGCGGGTATCCATAGCCGAGACAAAGCCTTCACTGTCCGCATAGACCGCTTTGCTGAGCATCGCGGTGGGCAGGTATTTCGCGTAGTTTTCCACGAAGTCGGTCGGGCCTTTCTGCGCCGCCACCATCCGACCAAAGATCTCCGCCGCTTTGCCGTTGTCCAGCACCGCCTGAAGCTTCGCGCGCGCGTCAGCGTCGTCTTTGGCCAGCTTGCCGGAGATGAGCATCTCAACGCACAACGCCATGGTGACATCGAACAGGCGCGGGTTACGGTATTCGCCTGTGAGGAACTGCACGGCCTCGCGGACTTCAACGGCGTTACCGGCGCTGGACGCCAGCACCTGGTTCATGTCCGTCAGCAGTGCGGTGGTGCGCACGCCCGCGCCGTTGGAAACGCCAACGATCGCTTCAGCCAGCGCCTCAGAGAGTTCATAGGTCGGCATAAACGCGCCGCTGCCCACTTTCACATCCATCACCAGCGCGTCCAGCCCTTCCGCCAGCTTTTTGGCGAGGATAGAGGCGGTGATCAGCGGGATGGAGTCTACGGTCGCGGTAATGTCACGCGTCGCGTAGAAACGCTTGTCTGCTGGCGCAAGAGAGCTGGTCTGGCCGATAATCGCCACGCCAACGTCTTTAATAATGTCGCGGAAGCGGTTGTCATCCGGGAAGATATCGAAGCCCGGAATGGCTTCCAGTTTGTCGAGCGTACCGCCGGTATGACCCAGGCCGCGCCCGGAAATCATCGGGATGTAACCGCCGCAGGCTGCCACCATCGGGCCAAGCATCAGGGAGGTCACGTCGCCCACGCCGCCGGTGGAGTGTTTGTCCACAATCGGGCCGTTGAGGTTAAGGCTTTTCCAGTCCAGAACGGTTCCTGAATCTCGCATCGCCATGGTCAGGGACACGCGCTCAGGCATCGACATATCGTGGAAGAAAATGGTCATCGCCAGAGCCGCAATCTGCCCTTCAGAGATGGTGTTATCACGAATGCCGTTGATAAAGAAGCGGATCTCTTCGTCGCTTAATGCATGACCATCACGTTTTTTACGAATAATTTCTTGTGCGAGAAACACGGTAACCTCCATGCGGAATCGGGTGAATGGCGGCGGGTATGTTGACCCGCCCTACGATCCTGTAGGCCGGGTTAGCGTAGCGCCACCCGGCAATTCAAACTTAGTAGCTGCTTGCGCTCTTACCGTCACCGTGACCCAGCGCTTTCAGCAGGCTGGCCAGCAGGCTGGACGCGCCGAAGCGGTAGTGGCGGGAGTCCGCCCAGTCGGCGCCGAACAGCTCGTCGGCAATCGCCAGAAACTGCTGCGCGTCTTCTGCGGTACGCACGCCGCCTGCCGGTTTGAAGCCAACGGTTTTGGACACGCCCATATCACGGATAACTTCCATCATGATGCGCGCGCTTTCCGGAGTCGCGTTGACCGGCACTTTACCGGTAGAGGTTTTAATGAAATCCGCGCCCGCTTTGATAGCGATTTCAGACGCTTTACGAATCAGCGCCTCTTCTTTCAGCTCGCCGGTTTCGATGATCACTTTAAGCAGCACGTTTGCCGCCGCACATGCGTCTTTACAGGCTTTCACCAGGTCAAAACCGACCTGCTCGTTGCCGGCGATCAGCGCGCGGTACGGGAATACCACGTCAACTTCGTCTGCGCCGTACGCAATCGCCGCGCGGGTTTCCGCCAGCGCGATCTCGATGTCGTCATTACCGTGCGGGAAGTTAGTCACGGTCGCAATGCGCACGTCCGGCGTGCCCTGTTCTTTCAGCGTTTTGCGGGCAATCGGGATAAAACGCGGGTAGATACAGACGGCGGCGGTATTACCCACTGGCGTTTTTGCCTGATGGCACAGGGCGATGACTTTTTCATTGGTGTCGTCATCATTCAGGGTGGTCAGGTCCATCAGTTTCAACGCGCGCAGGCTGCTTGCAGTTAAATCGGTCATAACATTCTCCAACGGCAGTGCCGTATAAATTTTACCTTGCGGGTCTGTGAGTATTCTAACATTCACCCGCATCCACACTTCGACATTCATCACAGTTAATAAAAACTGTGTGCAAATTTGCATTACTGTAATGAGATCTTCTTCAAACTTTCATGCGTCAACCGCCGATAAAAACAGCGATACCCCCTGTCGGATCAAAAGCCCCGGCAGGCTGGCTTCTTACAATTCGTTCACCATCCGCAGAACCCTCAAGGAAGTTGAACATGCCCGACGCCCTGCAACAACGATGCCTGCACATTGTGACCAGCCCGGTGTTAACCCCGGAACAAAAACGTCATTTTCTGGCGCTGGAAGCGGAGAACAATCTGCTCTATCCCGCTCTGCCAGAGGCGGCCCGCGCCGCGCTGGACGAGGGATACATCTGCGACATGTTCGAAGGTCATGCGCCTTACAAACCGCGCTACGTGCTGCCGGACTACGCTAAATTTCTGGCTAACGGCTCAGAATGGCTGGAGCTGGAAGGGGCGAAAGATCTGGATGATGCCCTGTCACTGCTCACTATCCTTTATCACCATGTTCCGTCCGTCACATCGATGCCAGTCTATCTGGGTCAGCTCGATGAGATACTCAACCCATATGTTAAAATTCTAACACAGGATGAAATCGATAGCCGAATAAAACGTTTCTGGCGTTACCTGGACAGAACCCTGCCCGATGCCTTTATGCATGCCAATATCGGCCCGGCGGATACGCCCGTCACGCGTGCCATTTTGCGAGCGGACGCAGAGCTGAAGCAGGTCGCGCCGAACCTGACCTTTATTTACGACCCGGACGTCACCCCTGACGATCTGCTGCTGAGCGTGGCGAAAAACATTTGTGAGTGTAGTAAGCCGCATATTTCCAATGGCCCGGTAAATGATAAAATTTTCACAAAAGGTCGCTATGGCGTGGTGAGCTGTTACAACTCCCTGCCGCTGGCGGGCGGCGGCAGCACGCTGGTGCGCCTTAACCTGAAAGCGATTGCGGAGCACAGCCGCTCACCGGAAGACTTTTTCACCCGTACCCTTCCCCACTACTGCCAGCAACAAATCGCGATCATCAATGCGCGCTGCGATTTTTTATATGAACAATCCGGCTTCTTTGAGAATAGCTTCCTGGTGAAAGAGGGGCTGATTGATGCCGATCGTTTTGTACCGATGTTTGGCATGTACGGTCTGGCCGAAGCGGTAAACGTGCTGTGCGAGAAAGCAGGCATTACGGGACGGTACGGTAAAAACGAGCAGGCCAATGCGCTGGGTTACCGCATCAGTGAACAGCTGGCGGCGTTCGTTGAAAACACGCCGGTGAAACACGGCTGGCAGCACCGCGCGATGCTGCACGCGCAGTCAGGGATCAGTTCTGATTCAGGCACCACGCCGGGGGCGCGTCTGCCGTACGGTGACGAGCCAGATCCCATCAGCCACCTGCTGGCCATAGCCCCGCATCATAAACACTATCATTCGGGGATCAGCGATATTCTCACCCTGGATGAGACGGTTAAACGCAATCCTCAGGCGGTGGTGCAGCTGTGCCTGGGAGCGTTCAACGCCGGTATGCGTGAGTTCACCGCGAATGTGGCCGGAAACGACCTGGTGCGCGTCACCGGGTATATGGTGCGGCTCTCCGACCTGGAGAAATATCGGGAGGCCGGCTCGCGCACCAACACCACCTGGCTCGGCGAGGAGGCCGCGCGCAATACCCGTATTCTGGAACGTCAGCCACGCGTGATAAGCCATGAACAGCAGATGCGCTTTAGTTAGTCAGGTTATTCCCTTCTCCTGCGTGGACGGGCCGGGCAGCCGCCTGGCGCTGTTCCTCCAGGGCTGTAACCTGCGCTGCAAAACCTGCCACAACCCGTGGACCATCGGGCGCTGCAACGACTGCGGCGACTGTGTTCCCCACTGTCCTCATGATGCGCTGACGATTCAGGCCGGGCGCGTCTGGTGGCAGGAGAGTCACTGTCAGCAGTGCGATACCTGCCTGCACCTGTGTCAGCAGCAGGCGACGCCGATGGCGCAGCGATACAGCGTCGAGGAGATCCTCTCACGGATCCGCACGTCCGCGCCGTTTATTGAGGGCGTGACCGTCAGCGGGGGTGAGGCCACCACGCAGCTGCCGTTTGTGGTTGCGCTGTTCACCGCGATCAAAGCCGATCCGTCCCTGCGCCATCTGACGTGCCTGGTGGACAGCAACGGCCTGTTAAGCGAAACCGGCTGGCAAAAGCTGTTACCGGTGTTTGACGGCGCGATGGTGGATCTGAAAGCCTGGGGCAATGAACATCACCGTTTTCTGACCGGGCGCGAAAACACGCTGATCAAGCAGAGCATCCGCTGGCTGGCCGATCGTCATCGCCTGACGGAGCTGCGCCTGCTGGTGATCCCCGATCGGTGTGATTATCTGCAACATCTGTCATCGCTGACCGCTTTTATCCACGCGTTGGGGAACGTTCCGGTGCGGATCAACGCGTTTCATGCCCATGGGGTTTACGGGGAGGCGGCGCGATGGCGGAGCGCCGCGCCGGAGGACATCGAGCCGCTGGCGCAGGCCCTGGAAAGGCAGCAGATCACGGTGATCCGCCCGGCCCTTTATCTATAGCGTGATGCCGAAGACCGCGCGGGTATTTTCCAGCAGCGCGCTGGCAATCACATCTTCAGGCTCCTGACGCAGCTCGCACAGCACATCAAAAACGCGCGCCGCCTGCTCCGGACGGTTGGGCTGGCCCTGAAAACCATTCAGCGGCATGTCAGGGGCATCCGTTTCCAGCAGGAGCGAAGACAGGGGGAGCTGCGCCATCACATCCCGGGTTTTGCTGGCACGCGGATAGGTGATAGTGCCACCGACACCAATTTTATAGCCCAGCTCGATAAAACGCTGCGCCTGCTGAAGGCTTCCAGCGAAACCATGGACCACACCCCTGCGCGGCACGTCGATGCGCTTCAGGTGCATCGCCAGTTTGTCATGGGTGCGCCTGGAGTGGAGGATCACCGGCAGATCGTGGCGCTTTGCCAGCCGGAGCTGCGCATCCAGGATCGTCTGCTGGCGTTCAAACTGCGGATCTTCACGATAGAGATCGAGGCCGATCTCACCGATGGCAACCAGCTTCGTATCCGCGTTTTGCAGCGTGGCATCCAGCCTGTCGAGATGGTCATCAAGATGGTGCTCAATCACGATCGGATGCAGACCCAGCGCGGCATACAGCGCATCGTGACCCTGGGCAAGCGCCAGGACTTTCTCGAATCTCGCCGCTTCAATAGCGGGCACAATAATGGCTCTCACACCGGCCTCAGCCGCACGCGCAATACTTGATGTTTCCTCCCCGCTAAACGGCGGGAAATCAAAGTGGCAATGGGTATCGATAAAAGAGTGCGTCACGCCAGGTCCTCGTTATCGAGTATGCCGTCGTTGGCCTGCGGCGCGTCCACCAGCGGCATCGCCACCGCGTCATTGGCCACACTAGCGGGTGGCAATATGATGCTTTTATGCCGATGAAGAGGCGGTTGCTCGGCCAGCATTTTCCCGACGGTCGCCAGGAAGTAACGCCCGCATAGCCGCCCCGTTTTGTAATCCATACGCAACGCAGGCAGCCGACTGCCCAGCGCCATGCTCAGCAGCGGCTTCGGCGGATAAATTTCAAAGATGCGCAGCTTGCCCGGTGGTTTTTCAATAAAACGCTGCATCGCGCCGTAGGTGGTTTCATGCTGCTTCGCGATATTCACCAGCGGTTGCAGGCTGCTGTCGCCCAGCCAGCGTTCCATCCGCTTAAACCACTGTGGGGTGTAATACATCTGAGAAGGCACCGTGCGGATCACCACAATGGTTTTCGCCCCGCGCCGTGCGGCCTCCTGTACCGGCACCGCGTCGCTGATACCGCCGTCGAGATAGTTTATCCCCTCCAGCAGCGCGCCGGTACGGTAGAAACCCGGGATCGCGCTGGAAGCGCGAATGATATCCAGCCAGTTCTCTTTCTGCGGCGAAAAGTAACCCGGTGAATAGTCATCGCCACGGCTGGCGCACATCCAGAACGCTTTGCCGGTATCGAACAGTCGTGACGCGGTATCCATGGCCAGCGGCATCTGGCTGGAAGTGGCATCCAGTAACCAGTCGAGATCGATCAGGTTCCCGCCGCGCACGAAGCGTACCGGATTGAAGAATTCTTTGGAGGTGGTGTAGCGCATAATCACTTTGCGCGCATAGCCGGG
Organism: Enterobacter hormaechei subsp. hoffmannii; assembly: GCF_001729745.1. Taxonomy (GTDB): domain Bacteria; phylum Pseudomonadota; class Gammaproteobacteria; order Enterobacterales; family Enterobacteriaceae; genus Enterobacter; species Enterobacter intestinihominis. Next base: position 632,074 of record NZ_CP017186.1, on the reverse strand, counting down.
CTGGTTGCAGACATAGGCGGAGAGGTTCTGCGCCCCGGCAGAGGTACCGAAATAGAGATCGAACGGGTTGAATTGCGCGCGCATAAATTCGTCGAGTACGCCGGCGGTGAAAATACCGCGCTGCCCACCCCCTTCACAGACCAGCGCAAGCTGGCCTGCATGAAACGGTTTTAACGTCAGCGGCGCAATATTGCCGAGCGTCACGGGAATTCGTTGCCCCACCTCTGCCTTCCTGTTTTCATTATTTTGATGAGACACAGTAACGCACATTCCCGATGGTTCTCAAACGAGAAAAAGCCAGTCACGAGGACTGGCTTGAGTTTGTTTAATAACTATTGCGTTTGCTACGGGCGACGTCGACCCGTAAACAGGCTGACCAGGAACAGAATAATACCGACGACGAAAACAATTTTCGCTGCCCATGCCGCGGTACCCGCCAGTCCACCAAAGCCCAATGCGGCGGCAATTAACGCGATAACCAGAAATATAATGCCCCAACGAAACATAAGCCTCTCCTTTACCATAGTTAATGTCGGCCGCTAAACGTGAGCGCTCAGGTCACTCACCGGCTTTTCCAGAGTCGTTTTTATTTCGCCCGCGGTTTTCAGCCAGACGGGCGAGTGGTACTGCTTTACTTCGTTTTCAGATCGTTTTTGACGCTTTTCACACCATCAATAGCTTTCGCAATTGACTCGGCACGATCGCTTTGTGCCTGGTTCTCAACCGTACCGGACAGCTGGACCACACCATCAGTGGTTTCAACTTTCACCATACGGGATGGCACGATGTCGTCAGCTAACAGTTTAGCTTTGATTTCGCTGGTAGTTGCTGCATCTCCGGCATAGCCCTTCACCGACGATTCTTTGCTGTCACGTACGTGCAGTTTGTCGCTTACAGAGCTTACGCCCTCAACGCCTTTCGCTACTTTAACGGCCTCTTCAGCCTGAGTCTGGCTTTCAACGAAACCGCTCAGAGTGACAACCTTGTTGTCGGTTTTAACAGAAATATCGGTGCTCTTAATGGATTCATGATCCACCAGTGCGGCTTTCACTTTTGCTGTGATAGAGCTGTCATCCATGAAATTACCGACTTTATTCATAGAGCTATCGATTTTTTCCCCTGCGGTATTAGCGGTATTTTGCGCTTTATCCATGGTGCTGGATTCCGCCAGAGCAGAACCGCTTACCAGGACACTACCCAACGTTACGGCCAGCAGAGTTTTAGAAATCTTCAGTCTTGTCATATTCATCGATTTATTCCTGTGTTTTGCCCGTTATTTGGGCGACATACTTCCCTAAATCTTGGTTTTATATATTGCGAATTAACACACGGGCGAAATGGAGAACCAGTGGACATGCATTGAACAGTTAATTCATCCACGCCCGGTGCTAAACACTGAGTTAAATATAGATCACAATCAGAGGGGTGCATTCAGAATTGGGGAAAAAACGAACGAATAGCGAAAAATTACGTTGAATTAAGAACATTCCGCAAGGGTTTAATAACACTGGAATTAAAGAAGAGCACGGCGGCTGCCGTGCTCTGTGAGGGAATTAATGCTCGCGCGTTTTGCGGAACTGAACGTCGGGATAACGTTCCTGCGTCAGGTTCAGGTTAACCATAGTCGGGGCGATATAGGTCAGATTATCGCCACCGTCCAGCGCCAGCTGAACTTCGTTCTTACGCTTAAACTCTTCGAATTTCTTCACGTCTGAACATTCAACCCAGCGCGCGGTCGCCACGTTCACCGATTCGTAAATCGCTTCCACGTTGTACTCGCTCTTAAGACGGGCAACTACCACGTCAAACTGGAGCACACCCACCGCGCCCACGATCAGATCGTTGTTGGCGATAGGGCGGAACACCTGTACAGCCCCCTCTTCCGAAAGCTGGACCAGGCCTTTCAGCAGCTGCTTCTGCTTAAGCGGATCGCGCAGGCGAATGCGGCGGAACAGTTCCGGCGCGAAGTTCGGGATACCGGTGAACTTCATCATTTCGCCCTGCGTGAAGGTATCGCCGATCTGAATGGTACCGTGGTTGTGTAAACCAATGATGTCACCCGGATAGGCTTCTTCCACGTGCGAACGGTCGCCCGCCATGAAGGTCAGCGCGTCGGAAATCACTACGTCTTTACCAATACGCACCTGACGCAGCTTCATGCCCTTTTCGTACTTACCGGAAACCACGCGCATAAAGGCGACGCGGTCGCGGTGTTTCGGGTCCATGTTGGCCTGAATTTTAAAGACGAAGCCGGAGAACTTCTCTTCCTTCGCTTCTACTTCGCGGGTGTCGGTTTTACGCGGCATCGGCTGCGGGGCCCACTCAACCAGACCGTCGAGCATATGGTCAACGCCGAAGTTGCCGAGTGCAGTACCGAAGAAGACCGGGGTAATGTCACCGCTCAGGAACAGCTCTCTGTCGAACTCGTGAGAGGCGCCTTTGACCAGCTCAAGCTCATCGCGCAGTTGCGCGGCCAGCTCTTCACCGACAGCGGCGTCCAGCTCCGGGTTGTCCAGCCCTTTCACGATACGGACTTCCTGAATAGTGTGGCCCTTACCGGTCTGATACAGGTAGGTTTCGTCTTTATAGAGGTGGTAAACCCCTTTGAACAGCTTGCCGCAGCCAATCGGCCAGGTGATTGGCGCGCAGGCGATTTTCAGCTCGTTTTCCACTTCATCCATCAGCTCCATCGGATCACGGATGTCACGGTCGAGTTTGTTCATAAAGGTAAGGATCGGCGTATCGCGCAGACGAGTGACTTCCATCAGCTTGCGGGTACGATCTTCAACACCTTTCGCGGCGTCGATCACCATCAGGCAGCAGTCCACGGCCGTCAGGGTACGGTAGGTATCTTCGGAGAAGTCTTCGTGCCCCGGGGTGTCCAGCAGGTTCACCAGGCAGTCATGATACGGGAACTGCATCACGGAGGTGGTAATCGAAATACCACGCTGCTTTTCCATCTCCATCCAGTCGGATTTAGCATGCTGGCTGGAGCCACGGCCTTTAACGGTACCCGCGGTCTGGATCGCCTGTCCGAACAGCAACACCTTCTCGGTGATGGTCGTTTTACCGGCATCCGGGTGCGAGATAATGGCAAAAGTGCGGCGTTTGGCCACCTCTTGCAGATAAGGAGACAACGTCATAATCAATTCTTCTTAGGTAAGCGCGGCAGCAGGCCGCGCATCATGGAATACGAAAAATGCGGCTATTTTACCCATCAACAGGGGGCAGGCAATCATTGTTTACACAGGAGCTGCTCCAGTTCGTTCAATGACGTTACGGTCCAGGTCGGCTCGATGCCTTCCGGCAGCGTGCGGCCATGCGCATTCAGCCAGACGGTCGACAGGCCCGATCTCATACCTCCCAGAATATCAGATTCTGCCGTATCCCCCACCATCAGCACGCGATCGCGGTCAGGATTGCCCGCTTGCGCCAGCGCATAATCGAAAATACGCGGATCCGGCTTCGGCACGCCTACCTCTTCGGAGATCACCAGCGCGTCGAAATGATCGCGCAAGCCAGTGCGTTCAAGGCGGATCTGCTGAAGCGCGGTAAAGCCGTTGGTGATGATCCCAAGCTTCACCTTCCCTTTCAGCGAATCCAGCAGAGAAACGGCGCCGGGCAGCGGCGCGCAGATATCTGCCATCGCATTCAGGAAGGCCTCGTTCAGCACCCCAGGACTGATGTTTAACCGTTCAGCCCAGACGTCAAAACGCTGATGCTGAAGCTGTAACGCGGTGATGGCTCCGTTCTGGTAATCCACCCACAGCGGCTTGTTCACCGCCTGATAGTCCTGAAAATCTTCCGCGGTGAACGTCACGCTATAGTCGAGAAACATCCGCTGTAGGCCGCCGAACGAGTCAAACGTAAACAGCGTTTCGTCGGCATCAAAGAAAATCCAGTCCCATTTCATCGTTACAACCTTATTTTCGTTATCCAATCGGCAGAGCCATGATAATGGCGTCTTCACGTCCCTCTGCGGTGGGGTAGTAGTTACGGCGGATAGTCGCCTCGTTGAAGCCTAAGCTTTCATAGAGCGCGATGGCGGCGACATTGGACGCGCGCACCTCCAGCCACAGGGTGAAAACGTCACGGGTTTCCAGCTCACGAATGAGGTGCTCAAGCAGCTCCCTGCCCAGCCCGCGGCGCTGGTAAGCGGGATCGACCGCGATATTAAACAGCGTCGCCTCGTCCAGAACGACCTGCGTGATGGCGAACGCGGCCATCGCACCGTCAACGTCCAGGCGGACATTTAAATAGCGTTCGCCCTGATTGCTGGCAAACGTCTTTTCGCTCCACGGAAAGGCATGGGCGCGTGTTTCAATCGCGAACGCGGTGGCCAGGTCAGCCGTCGTGAGGGAAGAAATCGTGTTCATATTCGCAAATTTGTTGCCATAGCGCGCTACGCGCTTTTGGGTTGGCTTTCAGTTCGTCCAGCGCTGGCGAGCTGATCTGGCTTCCTTCAAGAGGTAGCTCATCCACCGCCCCGATTCGCCAGCTGTTACAGCGGCTGTCAGGGGGAAGCATCGCGACGCTTTCGGGCGCCAGCTGTAATACCTGATCGTTTGTCACCTTCAGGGTGCGAAGGACATCCTCAATCAGGGGTTCGTTCAGGGCAGGCGGCGCTTCTGCCACCATCACCAGGCGGACATGCGCAGGGATGGAGATGGCTATTTCGCCCCGCAACGCCGTCGGGCGACGCAAAGCCCACTGGGTGATGCCCAGCTGCTGCAACTGCCAGTCTCGTCGGGATGTCATAGCGAAAACTCCTGTCTCTCAGGCGCGCAAATATAGCAAATGTGTCGAAACTGCGCCATCTACCTACTATAATCCCCGCCTGAGTTTATTGAGGAACAATTCATGTCTGCATTTACCCCGGCAAGTGAAGTCTTGCTGCGTCACAGTGATGATTTCGAAGAAAGCCGTATTCTGTTTGCCGGAGATATGCAGGATGACCTGCCCGCACGTTTCGACTGTGCTGAAAGCCGTGCCCACACCCAATACTACCACCACTGGCAGGTGCTGAGCCGCCAGATGGGCGAGCGCGCACGCTTTAGCCTGGTGGCGGAGCAGAGCGATATTGCTGACTGCGATACGCTCATTTACTACTGGCCGAAGAACAAACCGGAAGCCCAGTTCCAGCTGATGAACCTGCTTTCTCTGCTGCCGATCGGCTGCGATATTTTTGTCGTCGGTGAGAACCGCAGCGGGGTGCGAAGCGCAGAGCAGATGCTCGAAGGCTACGCGCCGTTGACGAAAATCGACAGCGCCCGACGCTGCGGCCTGTATCATGGCCGTCTGGAAAAACAGACCACTTTTGATGCCAACACCTTCTGGGACGAGTACCAGCTTGACGGACTGACCATTAAAACCCTGCCGGGTGTGTTTAGCCGTGACGCGCTTGATACGGGCAGCAAGCTGCTGCTGTCCACCCTGACGCCGCACACCAAGGGCAAGGTGCTGGATGTCGGCTGTGGCGCGGGCGTGCTGTCAACGGTTCTCGCCAGCCACTCACCAAAAGTGCGTTTAACCCTGTGTGACGTGAGCGCCCCGGCGGTAGAAGCCAGCCGCGCCACGCTTGCTGCGAATGGCATTGAAGGCGAAGTGATTGCCAGCAACGTCTTCTCCGACGTGACCGGTCGCTTTGACATGATCATCTCTAACCCGCCGTTCCACGACGGGATGGAGACCAGCCTTGAAGCGGCGCAAACGCTGATCCGTGGCGCAACCCGTCACCTTAACAGCGGCGGTGAGCTACGTATTGTGGCGAATGCCTTCCTGGCGTATCCGAAAGTGCTGGATGAAACCTTCGGCTTCCACGAAGTAATCGCCCAGACAGGCCGCTTTAAGGTGTATCGCACCGTGATGACGCGCCAGGCGAAAAAGTAATTCCTCTGCCCGGCGATGGCTGACGCTGCCATCGCCCATTTTTGCAGCAATCAAAACAACGTGCGCAATTTTCTGTTGACGTAAAGCTGAAAACATCTAGAATGCGCCTCCGTGGTTACGATACTTTTACAGTGTCGATGGTATGCGAAGGTGGCGGAATTGGTAGACGCGCTAGCTTCAGGTGTTAGTGTCCTTACGGACGTGGGGGTTCAAGTCCCCCCCCTCGCACCATAAATCACGTTGATATTGCTCGCACTGGGCGAAGGTGGCGGAATTGGTAGACGCGCTAGCTTCAGGTGTTAGTGTCCTTAGGATGTGGGGGTTCGAGTCCCCCCCCTCGCACCAACGAGGCGATATCAAACCAGTAAGATGACTGTGCGAAGGTGGCGGAATTGGTAGACGCGCTAGCTTCAGGTGTTAGTGTCCTTACGGACGTGGGGGTTCAAGTCCCCCCCCTCGCACCAATTATCTTACATCCCTTCAGCAGTACCTCTTGTTTTTCCCTTTTATTTCAAACTCATCAGAATCACCAGCAGTCCACTGATTAGCGCAACGCATGATGGCAACAGCACGTAATGCCGTAACTGTTTGTGCCAGATCATCGCGGATGTCACCAGCAAGCCCGAAACAATCATTGCTTTCCAGACATCAATGGGAAGATCGGCAAACATCAGCCCACCGATAATGGAACCAGGCAGCAATATTCCCCACCCACTTCCCAGCGCTTTGCTCAACATGGTTTCACCTCTCGCACTGATAATGATAACCAGTATCATATGATAGTAATTATCACTTGTCAGCATGCGACGTAAGAAATTGCGCCAGCAATTGCTTTCCCATAATGACAGAGAATGTGTAAGGTGATAAATTGCCCACCTGTTAACTTCCGATAACGTTTTTCTGATAATAAAAATTCAATTTTGTAGCGACCAATAATACATAACAACACCTTGCTCATTGTTTTAATTGAGTTTTAATAAAAACGCACGCATATGACATCACAATCCTGGCTGTCCTTAGTCAACAAGAAATATCAGCTTTCTTTACGTTTATTTTTATTTCTGAACGCTGCATCAGCATTGTTCTCGGTAACAAACCCTCTCTATTCCGTTCGTGTGTTATCAGTCCCCCTGTTTGCCGTATTGACTGCCAGCACTGGCTTACTTATCTGGCACTGGAAAAATAGCACGCTAAAAATAAATATCCCTGCTGTTTCAGCTATTTTTGGGTTTTTATGGGCATGGCAGATCGTCTCAAAATTTCTGTTAATAACGCACGATCACGCAACCTATTTAATGATGGCGCTATTAACAGTGCTTTTTATAGGGTCTCTGGCTTTCGCCAGTAATATTAAAGCCTTTACGTTACATTCATTTCCCGCTTTTATATCCTGCCTGTGGCTTAGCCCGTCCGAAAACTGGCTGAGAATGGCCTATTTTTTCGCGCTGCCGGTGGTCGCCATTGGTATCCATCATGTTCTTCAGCGGCGTAATGACCGTTTCGCCCAGGAGCTGCTTTCCGAACTGCTCGAAGAGCGTGAAACCCTGACCGATCTCAGCATGATGGACCCGCTCACCGGCCTATATAACCGTCGCGGGCTGCAAAGCCGGCTTGAGAACCTCCCCAGGCCTGACGCTGGCGAGCACTTTGTGCTGCTGATGGATATCGACCATTTCAAAGCCTACAACGATCATTACGGCCATATGATGGGCGATCAGGCCTTGATCAGGGTCTCGGCTGCGATCCGCGACGCCGTGCGCTCACGCGATGTTGTCGCCCGGTTTGGCGGGGAAGAATTTATGGTGCTGTTAAGTAACATCCCACTGGAGCAAGCGCGCCAGACAGCTGAACGCATACGTCAGAAGGTTTACGATCTCAAAATCCCCCACATGTTTAACGAAAGCGTCGCCACTAACGTGACCATCAGCATTGGCATAGCCATGTTCGAAGGTGAAGACGTTGATGGCGCACTGGCGAAAGCCGATAAAGCCCTCTATGAAGCCAAGCATATGGGACGCAACAGCATTCTGCTGAGCGACGAGCTTCATATCGCCTGAAACCGCCTTCACAGCGCCAGGATAAAACGCTTGCGCTCGGTTTTATCTATAGTTAGGATTGGCAATCATTATCATTTAGATTTGTAATCCACACTATGGCGACTCGTACCGCACACATCGTTGAGCCACTGCTCTGGCGAGCTCCACTCTCCGCCGGAGAAACGACGCTTGCGGATGCCATTCGGGAAAAAATCGCCGTAACACGCGCCCATCTGCTGGATTTCATCAAACTGGATGAAGCACCGCCGCATCATGCTCTGACGCTGACTCAGTGGCAACGACCTGCCGAGCTGCGGTCACTGCTGGCAACCTATTCCGACCATATTTATCGTAACCAACCGACGCTGGCGCGGGAAAATAAACCGCTGCTTTCCCTCTGGGCACAATGGTATATCGGGCTGATGGTGCCGCCTGTCATGCTGGCCCTGTTGACCCAGGAAACGATGCTCGATCTCTCGTCGGAACATTTCCACGTCGAATTCCATGAGACCGGACGCGCCGCCTGTTTCTGGATTGATGTACACGAAGATCCGAGCGCGAGTCACCTGTCAGCGCAGGCGCGTATGGAACGGTTGATTACAAGAGCGCTGGTTCCGGTCATTGATGCGCTGGAAGCGACGGGGGAGATCAACGGCAAACTGATCTGGAGTAATACCGGGTATCTTATCCACTGGTATTTAACGGAGATGAAGCCGCTGCTCGGCGACGAGAAAGTGGATGCGCTGCGTCAGAGCTGTTTCTTTGCCAGACAGCTGTCGGATGGGCGGGATAACCCTCTTTACCGCACCGTGGTTCCGCGTGAGGGACTTCTGGTGCGTCGTACCTGCTGTCAGCGCTACCGTCTGCCGGATGTCCAGCAGTGCGGCGATTGCACGCTTAAGTAGTCTGGCCCTGCCTGAAACCCGCAGAGAGAGGGAACAAACACTAAAAACGGCAACCTGCGTTGCCGTTTTGCTTTTATCTAGGCTACCTGCTGATTTTCCTCTTCCCCATTACGCTGTGCTTCTTCCGCTTCCTGCTGAAGCAACTGTTTCTCGTACACCTTGAAGAACGGGAAATAGATAATGGCGGAAACGCAGGCCAAAACCAGCACCAGAATGGCTGCACGGAAATCCCAGCCCAGCGCCCAGGCGGCACCAACCGGAGCCGGTGCCGTCCACGGCACAACGGAAATCACGCGGCCAATCAGATCAAACTTCATCGCTGCCCATGCCAGCACGGCATTGACCATCGGCGCCAGCAGGAAAGGAATAAAGAACACCGGGTTCATCACAATCGGCGTACCAAAAATCACCGGTTCATTGATATTGAAAATGCTTGGCACCACGCTCAGGCGTCCAATGGAGCGCAGGTGCGCGGAGCGGCTACGCAGGTAACAGAACACCAGCCCCATCGTCGCTCCTGACCCACCGATCACAATAAAGAACGTCCAGAAGGCTTCCATAAAGATGTGTGGTAAAGGCAGGCTCGCCGCCAGCGCGGTCTGGTTCGCCCCCAGGTTCGTCAGCCAGAACATTTGCAGCATACCCGAGACAATCGCTGCACCGTGGATCCCGGCAAACCACAGCAGGTGGCCAATCAGCACCGCCAGCAGGATCGCTGGTAGCGAGTCCGCCGCAGAGACCAGCGGTTTGAATATCGACATGATGGCCTGTGGGATCAGCATACCGAACTGCGACTGGATCAACAGACTCAGCGGATAGAGCGTCAGCACCACCACCAGCACCGGGATCAGCAGGTCAAACGAGTTTTTGATCATCGGCGGAACCTGGTCTGGCAGGCGGATCCCGATATTGTGTGCTTTCAGGAAACGCATCATCTCAACGCAGTAAATCGCCACCAGGATCGCGGTGAAAATCCCGGTCCCTCCAAGGCTATCAACCGGTAAGGCGCCTTTGGTTTTAGGCGCGGCGACCAGCAGGAACGCCATCAGCGACAGCATCGCGCACATGAACGGATCCAGCTGATGGGTTTTAACGTAATGTTTGCCCAGGTTGTAGGCGATAGCCGCACAGATATAGAGGGACATCACCCCCATCGTCATATCAAACGGCGTCAGAATTTGACCTTCAAACTGCTTCGCCATATCCAGCCAGGCGCGAGCAAAGCCCCAGGTGGTATCTGGCGAAAAAGGTGGGTAAGCGAACACTAATAAAAACGACCCGACAATCATAAACGGCATTGCCGAGATGAACCCGTCACGAATCGCCATAACGTGACGCTGGGAAGAGATGCGCCCGGCAATAGGGCTGACATAATTTTCAACGAAGCGGAAAATCAGATTAAATGCAGCATGGTTGGCAGACATAGCAGATCTCCTGTCAGACGTTCGTTTCGGACGTTCTCACGTCACACGTTGTTCCATACATCAGCGTCACAACCTTGCCGGATCGTGTACCTGCGGTACTGCTCAAACGGAATGGTTTCATAATTAGCTCTTATTATTAGATACAGGGGAAGTTACACACTCAGTATTAATCTCTGCATCACGCTCTGCAACCGGTTACTGTAACCGGTTTCTGTGAATGTGAAGGCGATCCAGAAATCGCTCCTGACGGATATTTGTTACTTAAGGGATATTTACAGCGACTAAATTCTTATGACAGATTACGGAAGATATTTGTCAGGAGGAATCAATGAGTTTGCAGTCTGTACAGCAGTTTTTCGCCGAACACGCTCCGGATATAGAAATCATCGAGCTTAACCAAAGCACAGCGACTGTTGCCCTTGCTGCTGCCGCGCACAACGTTGAACCCGGCCAAATTGCCAAAACGCTGTCACTGAAAATTAAAAATGATGTGATTCTGGTGGTTGCAAAAGGCGATGCGCGTCTGGATAACAAAAAGCTCAAAGAGACATTCGGCGCAAAAGCCCGCATGCTCAGCTGCGATGAGGTAGTAACCCTGACGGGTCATCCTATTGGCGGCGTCTGCCCTTTTGGACTGGAAAATCCGCTCTCTGTTTACTGTGACATCACTTTAAAACAGTACGCCGAAGTGTTACCCGCAGCGGGCGCCATCCACAGTGCGGTGCGTATATCGCCCGACAGAATGGCGGAACTGACCGCAGCAAAATGGGTTGATGTCTGTATTTGAACGTTGCGCCAGAAAAATTCTGGCGCATCACTTAACACTACGAGAAAGAAGGAACGGTGAGAGCGGAACGGCGAATTTCCCTGACCGGGAGATGCGCCAGGATATCTGCCGCATCCAGTAATCCCACATCAGAATTGACGCCCAGCTTTACCATTGCGTTAAACTTATGCGCACGGATGGTTTTGATATTGCGTTCAAGCTGTGCCGCAATTTCAGGGATCGAAAAACCCGATGACATATATCGCAGAATCGCCCTTTCAGTTGGGCTTAGCATACGATGCTGGCTCACACACCAGTGATTGTACACGTTGTCATTCACGTGATGCGTTTCGCTGAGTAATGTCTCCAGCCCCTCCATTAACTGCTTCAGCGGAACCGATTTACTGATAATTCCATGTAAGCGAGAAGGCGAAAGATGGCTGACCAGTCTCGCCTCCATTTCATCAGAGGCCAGCACAATACGCTTGACGTCGCTGTGGGTGAAGGTGAGATCCCGCAAACAGGCCAGACAGTTTCGCCGCTCCTCACGCTCATCGGACAATGAATAAATTACGGCAAAGAATGAGATTTCCGAGAGCGCCGCTTTGAAGTTGTCAAATCTGGCAAACAGGTGCACCTGGTAATGGCTCAGGGCGGGCATCGCAAAAAGATGCTTCAGCCCCATAGCGCTCATTGAGCAGCTTTCGATGACGGCGATATGTTTTGTTGCAGTGGTCTTTTCCATTCCTCAAACTCTCCATAAGCCGACATTAAACTGAGTTCTCGCATTCCCTGGGTACTGCTTATCCACGCGTACATATCGGCATTACTGCGAAGTGATAAGCGACGCATTGCACTGTTTTTCTGTGCACTGATCGTTTTATTACTTTTATTAAGTAGCGTGGCTATTTGGTTGATTCCCCAACCTTTACCTAACAAACGCAACACCTTGCGTTCAGAGTGGGTAAGCGCAATCATTTGCTCACTCTCCTCTTCAATATCAGGATTTTCCGGTATCAATAACGTCTGGCTTATTCGCTCGGCACGTTCACTCCCCGCGCGAATAGCGTTAATTACGCCTTCAATGGGTTCCATATCCGAAAGCAGCGTGCTTTCCGGACGCATAAGAAGCTCTACTGCAAGTGGATAAAGGGGGCGCGAAACGAGGAATATCCAGTGAATATCCCGGTACTGATTCATTAACCCATAATATTGCTCAAGCGTGCCGCGTGGATTACGATACTCACCCGAAATATCGGCAATAACGACCCCAGCGCGACGCAATTGTAATAACGTCAACTCCTGCATCGTACGGCAGTACGTTATCTCAAAATCGGGAAAATGACGCGACATGACGCCACCTAACCCATTTTGCATAACCGGTACTCTGCTGATCACCACTCCGTGTTTACCATTCAATGGCAACATAGACCCTCCCTGTCATGAATTCTTTATTTAAGAACGAACTAACCCTGCAAGGTTAAACACGTTTGCATTCCGAAGTACAAACGGGTTAATACTCGCAAAATAGAACAAATATCACATGGGTTAAGAAACGCCCAATACAGGCCTAATATCGCATAAAGACCATTTAAATTTAATTCAAATTGCGTGAAAAGATCGAAAATATGAAATTAGAAATACTTAATATATTGTTTTTATAAATCCTAATTTCACATTCATTAAATAAATAACAATGCTGTCTTTCCTCCGCCCCCATCGCGCCACTGATCGCACAAATGTTGATCTGGCCCAGCGCAAAGGGCCCTGCACTTTGTGTTAAAAGTAAGCAATCTCTCTTCTCTTCAGGGCGTTTCATGCAGGCAGATCGGTCTACGCAACGTGCCACCACGCGGCTATGTATTCAGTGCGGGCTTTTTCTCTTACAGCACGGCGCAGAAAGCGCCCTCGTCGAAGAACTCTCCACACGCCTTGGGCTGGCGCTGGGGATGGACAGCGTTGAGAGTTCCATCTCGTCAAATGCCATTGTGCTGACCACCATTAAAGACGGACAGTGCCTGACCTCCACCCGTAAAAATCATGACCGCGGCATTAACATGCACGTCGTGACGGAAGTGCAGCACATCGTGATCCTTGCTGAACACAAGCTGCTCGATCTCCGGGAGATAGAAAAACGTTTCAATCAAATCAAACCCCTCCGGTATCCGCGCTGGCTGGTTGTGCTGATGGTGGGACTGTCCTGCGCCTGCTTCTGCAAGCTCAACGCGGGCGGCTGGGACGGCGCTGTCGTGACCTTCTTTGCCAGCAGCATCGCAATGTATGTCCGCCAGCTGTTGACGCACAGACAGCTACATCCGCAAATTAACTTCTGCATCACGGCATTTGTGGCGACAACCGTATCCGGCCTGCTTTTGCGCCAGCCCTACTTCGCCAGCACGCCTACTGTTGCGATGGCCGCCAGCGTATTGCTGCTGGTGCCAGGTTTTCCCTTAATTAATGCCGTCGCTGATATGTTCAAAGGCCATATCAACACCGGTCTGGCGCGCTGGGCGATAGCCAGCCTGCTGACGCTGGCGACCTGTATCGGGGTGGTAATGGCCATGACACTCTGGGGGTTACGCGGATGGGCGTGATGGATTTTATGCTCGCACTGGCACAGGACATGCTCTTGTCTGCCCTTCCCGCCGTTGGTTTTGCGATGGTGTTTAACGTCCCACAGCGTGCATTACCCTGGTGTGCGCTGCTGGGTGCCATTGGCCACGGCTCTCGTATGATCATGATGACAGCGGGCTTTAATATTGAATGGTCGACGTTTATCGCCTCCATGCTGGTTGGCAGCATCGGTATTCAGTGGTCCCGCTGGTATCTGGCGCACCCGAAGGTATTCACCGTGGCGGCAGTGATTCCTATGTTCCCGGGCATTTCAGCCTATACGGCGATGATCTCCGCCGTCAAAATCAGCCATTTTGGCTACAGCGAACCCCAGATGATCCTGCTCCTGAGCAACTTCCTTAAAGCCTCGTCGATCGTGGGTGCGCTCTCCATCGGCCTGTCGATCCCCGGCTTATGGCTTTACCGCAAACGTCCACGCGTATAATAAAATCGCTTGCAATTGTATCGCGCACTATCTATATTCATTTCATGGACGCAAAAACGAACGACACCACCAACGCGCTTCTGCTGGATAACCAGCTCTGTTTTGCCCTCTATTCGGCAAATCTGGCGCTTAACAAGCTGTACCGGCAACTGCTGGCGCCGCTTAATCTGACCTACCCGCAATACCTGGTGATGCTGGTGCTCTGGGAACAGGATGATATTACGGTGTCAGACATTGGCGAGCGGCTGTTCCTGGATTCCGCCACGCTGACTCCCCTGCTGAAACGCCTGGAAAGCGCAGGATTGATCCTCCGCCAGCGTTCCCGTCAGGATGAGCGTCAGGTCGCCGTCACCCTGAGCGACGCGGGTCGGGCGCTGCAACAGCAGGCCGTGACGATCCCCCACGCCGTGGGCTGTGCAGCGCAGTGTGATACCGACACCATGCTGGCGCTCAAGCAACAGCTCGAAAGTTTGCGCCAACAGCTGCATCGCGCGTAAGGCTGTACTTTACGCGTCTAATTTTAACTTAAAACATCGCGCGCTATTTAATAGCGCATATAAACGTAAGATGAGGAACCTGCCATGTCTTTAGAAAAAGTTGTCTACACTGCCAAAGCCAAAGCAACCGGAGGCCGTGATGGCCGCGCCACGTCTTCCGATGGCGTTCTGGATGTCAAACTGGGTGTGCCAAAAGAGATGGGCGGCATGGGGGGTGAAGTAACCAACCCTGAACAGCTGTTCGCTGCGGGCTACTCCGCCTGCTTCCTGGGCGCAATGAAGTTCGTTGCGGCACGCGATAAATTCGCTCTGCCAAAAGACGCCTTTATTGAAGGCGAAGTAGGGATCGGCCCGCTGCCAACCGGTTTTGGTATCGAAGCGAAGCTGAACATCCACGTTGAAGGGATGGACGCAGCGGAAGCCAAAAAACTGGTGGATGCGGCCCACATCGTCTGTCCGTACTCTAACGCGACGCGCGGCAATATCGACGTGACGCTGAACATCATCGCGTAACCTGCCCCTGTGATTTTAGCCCCGGTAAGCGTAACGCCACCGGGGAAATCCTCTCCTTTCCTCCCCTCTCTCTGTGCTACCATAACCCTCAATCACGCCCGTAGTAATCAGTTGAGAAAGTGTTATGTCCTCCAGAATTCTGACCACCAGCATTGCTGGCATTGATGCCTTTATGCGCGATCCTCGCGGTGTGTTGACGCACGCCGAAGGCGGCACGCTCGCGGTATTTGCCGACAACGCCCCGGCGTTTTATGCGGTCACGCCGGAGCGTCTGGCGCAGCTTCTGGAAATTGAAGAGAAGCTGTCGCGCCCGGCGAGCGATGTCATGCTGGATAATCAGTTTTTTGACGAACCCGCCAGCGCCCCGGTGGCCGTTCCAATGGGGAAATTTCCCATGTACGCCGGTTGGCAGCCGGACGCCGATTTTCAGCGGCAGGCGGCCTTATGGGGAATAGCCCTCTCGCAGCCCGCGACACCGGAAGAGCTGGCAGCCTTTACCGCATACTGGCAAGCTGAAGGAAAAGTCTTCCACCATGTTCAGTGGCAGCAAAAATTCGCGCGCAGTCTGCAAATCAACCGCGCCAGCAACAACGGCCAGCCAAAACGTGATATCAATGCTTTTTCAGAACCGGACAAAAAAATCCCTGATGGATTCCGAGGTGCGAAATGAAAAACGTCGGCGACCTGATGAAACGTTTGCAGAAGATAATGCCTGCCAACGTGAAGCCCGCCTTCACCACCGGTGAAGAGCTGCTGGCATGGCAAAAAGAGCAGGGTAAAATTCGCGCGGCAGCCCTCGCCCGCGAAAACCGCGCGATGAAAATGCAGCGCACCTTTAACCGCTCGGGCATTCGCCCTCTGCACCAGAACTGCTCCTTCGAGAATTATAAGGTCGAGTCTCAGGGGCAGATGAACGCCCTTAACCAGGCGCGCCAGTACGTGGATGAATTTGACGGCAACATCGCCAGCTTCATCTTTAGCGGAAAACCCGGCACCGGGAAAAATCACCTCGCCGCCGCTATCTGCAACGAGCTGCTGCTGCGCGGGAAGTCAGTGCTGATTATCACCGTGGCCGATATTATGTCCGCCATGAAGGACACCTTCAGTAATCGCGAAACCAGCGAAGAACAGTTGCTGAATGATTTAAGTAACGTGGATTTGCTGGTCATCGACGAGATCGGTGTCCAGACGGAGTCCCGCTACGAAAAAGTGATCATCAACCAGATTGTCGATCGCCGTTCGTCGTCAAAACGCCCAACCGGTATGTTGACGAACCACAATATCGACGAGATGACCCGACTTCTTGGCGAGCGGGTGATGGATCGCATGAAGCTGGGTAACAGCCTGTACGTCATCTTCGACTGGGACAGCTACCGCAGCCGCGTCACCGGCAAAGAGTATTAAGATATTTCCAGGGAGCGCCGGAAGAGCAGAGGTATATACTGAACCCACTTCTGGCCCAAAACGGACCTTGTTGAGTAAATCATTATGAAAAAACAATTTCTTATCAGCATCCTTACTGGCGCCCTGCTGGTGACTGGCGCAGCGCCGGCCGCATCATGGCAGGAGTCGCTCTCCAGCGCAGCAAGTGAGTTAACCAAAGAGAGCGGCACGTCCCAGGGCGGACTGTCAGCCTCGTCCCTCACCGGCCTGCTGGGCAACAGCTCCCAAAGCCTGAGTGCCGGAACGATGAACAACGCCGCGGGTATTCTGGAATACTGCGCGAAGCAGAAACTGGCTTCCGTCACCGATACCGAAAACATCAAAAACCAGGTGTTGGGTAAACTGGGACTGGACACCCAGGAGCAGAAAGCGGACACCAACTATATGGACGGTATTCAGGGCCTGCTTAACGCGCAAAATGGTCAGCAGCTGAACCTCAGCACCCTTGGAAATTCATCTCTGGCGAAACAGGTGAAAACGAAAGCCTGCGATCTGGTGCTGAAACAAGGCGTTAATTTCCTCTCCTGATTGTCCCCCTTTTTCTGCCACAACACGCCGCGTTTATTACATTAGTCTTATACCGCGGCGTGAAGTGCGTTTTTTTACCCCCTGCCACCACCTCAGCCTCCGTATGCCACGATGCGACTGTATTCAAAAATCCGATTTTATAAACCAAATCCTAACAACAGCACACTTTCGTGACACTAAAATTGCAGCTAAGCGACATCGCAATTACATTGTATTACCCAAAAAATAAGCAATTAGCCGGCTAAGCGTCCGGCATGATGAGGATCTGCTGTTGTCAGAGTTAATGTCCCTTGTCCTTTTCCTGGCTTCCATCGGCGTTTATGCCTGGAAAGCCGGTCGTCACACCTGGTGGTTTGTGGCCACCCTGGTGGTGCTCGGTATTTTTATTGTTTTAAACATTACGTTATATGCCAGCGATTACTTTACCGGCGACGGTATTAACGACGCGGTGCTCTACACATTGACCAACAGTCTGACCGGCGCAGGTGTGGGTAAGTACATCCTTCCGGGTCTGGGGCTGGTGGTCGCTCTGGTGGCCATCTTCGCCGCGCTGGCCTGGGTTCTGCGCCGTCGCCGTCACCGTCCGCATCATCATGGCTACAGCCTGCTGGCGCTGTGCCTGGCGCTGGCCTCCGTGGATGCCAGCCCGGCATTCCATCAAATTACCGAGCTGGTAAAATCCCAGTCGCGCGATGGCGATCCGGACTTTGCGGCCTATTACAAAGAACCCTCGAAGAAAATCGACAACCCTAAACTCAACCTGGTCTATATCTACGGCGAAAGTCTGGAACGCACCTGGTTTGACAACGATGCTTTCCCGAACCTGACGCCAGAGCTTGGCGCGCTGAAAGACCAGGGCCTCGACTTCAGCCACACCATGCAGCTGCCCGGTACGGATTACACCATCGCCGGGATGGTGGCCTCCCAGTGCGGCATTCCCCTGTTCGCCCCGTTTGAAGGCAACGCCTCTGCCTCGATGTCGAGCTTCTTCCCGCAGAACATTTGCCTCGGCGATATCCTGAAAAACTCGGGCTATGAAAACTACTTTATGCAGGGCGCTAACCTGCGTTTTGCCGGGAAAGATGTGTTCCTGAGATCCCACGGTTTCGATCACTTATATGGTTCCGAAGAGCTGAAAACCACGGTCGCCGATCCGGCCTACCGCAACGACTGGGGCTTTTACGACGATACCGTTCTGGATGAAACCTGGAAGAAATTCGAGGAGCTTTCCCGCGCCGGTAAACGCTTCTCGCTGTTTGCGTTGACCGTCGACACGCATCATCCGGATGGTTTCGTCTCACGCACCTGTAAACGTCAGGGCTACGACATTGACGGTAAAAACAACAAGTCGTTCAGCGCTGTGACCTGTAGCCAGGAACATATCGCGGCGTTAATCGAGAAAATCAAAGCGTCGCCGTATTTCAAAAATACGGTCATTGTCGTTTCATCTGACCATCTGGCGATGAAAAACAGCGCCTGGGATGAGCTGAATAAGCTGGATCGCAGCAACCTGTTCTTTGTGCTGCGCGGCGATAAACCGCAGCAGGAGATCATTGCCGCTAAACGTAACTCGATGGATAACGGCGCTACCGTGCTGGATATTCTGGGTGGCGATAACTTCATTGGCCTGGGCCGCAGTACGTTGTCGGGCCAGTCCCTGTCGGAAATCTTCCTCAACATGAAGGAAAAAATCCTCGCCTGGAAGCCGGATATCATTCGCCTGTGGAACTTCCCGAAAGAGATAAACGACTTCACCATCGATCAGGATAAAAAAATGATCGCGTTCTCCGGCAGCCATTTCCGCCTGCCTCTGCTGCTGCGCGTGTCGGATAACCGCGTCGAGCCGCTGCCGGAAAGCGAATACTCCGCGCCACTGCGCTTCCAGCTGGCGGAATTCGCCCCGCGCGATAATTTCGTCTGGGTCGATAAATGCTACAAAATGGGCCAGCTCTGGTCACAAGAGCTGTCACTGTCCACCGACTGGTGCGTCTCACAGGGGCAACTCGGCGGCGAGCAGACCGTGCAACACGTTGATAAACCACAGTGGCAGGGGAAAACCGCGTTTAAAGATACGGTTATTGATACCGCACGCTATCAGCGCAACGTAGACCTGCTGAAAATCGTCGACAACGACATTCGTTATAAAGCTGACAGCTTTATTTTTAACGTTGCCGGCGCGCCTGAAGAGGTGAAGCAGTTCAGCGGTATTTCACGACCCGAATCCTGGGGGCGCTGGTCTAACGCGCAGTTAGGTGATGAGGTGAAAATTGAGTATACCCATCCGCTGCCGGAGAAATTCGATCTGGTGATCACCGCCAGGGCATTTGGTCCCAACGCAAACCGTCCTGTGCCGGTGCGCGTCGGCGATAAAGAACAGATGCTGACGCTGAGCAATGATGTCACCACCAGCACGCTGCATTTCGATAACCCCACGCGCAGCAATACGCTGGTCATTGTGCCGCCCGAGCCGCAGTCCACTAACGAAGGGAATATTCTCGGTCACGCTCCGCGCAAGCTGGGGATCGGCATGGTGGAGATTAAAATTGTGAGCAGCGCTGGCTGATGACGGCGTTCACCCTCCGCCCGACGCGCATCGACGACGTCGCTGCCCTGCCCGCCATTGAACGCGCGGCGGGGCAGCGATTTCGCGATGTTCCTGAGCTGGCCTGGCTGGCAGACAGCGAGGTTATTTCCGTTGAAGATCACCTCGGTTACGCCGGACGCGGATTAAGCTGGCTGGCGCTGGCTGACGACAGGCCCGTGGGCTTTATTCTCGCCGAAGCCCAGCCATCTTCGCTGTTTATTGTGGAACTTTCGGTTCATCTGGACTGGCAGGGACGAGGTCTCGGACGCCGGTTGATTAACCGTGTCGCAGAGCATGCCCGCACGCTGGGGCTAACCTCGCTGACGTTAACGACGTTTCGTGATATCTCGTGGAACGCGCCCTACTACAGGCGATTAGGGTTTGAAATGATGACGACGCTGACGCCGGAAATGCGCCAGAAACGTGAAGAAGAGACGGCGCACGGTTTAGCGTATGGTTCCCGCTGCGCCATGCGCCTGCCTGTGTAAAATCGCCCGGTGGCGCTGCGCTTACCGGGCCTACAAAACCCAATTCCGCAGGCCAGGTCAGACGAAGCCACCCGGCAAATTGCACAATCCGTAGGCCGGGTAAGGCGCAGCCGCCACCCGGCAAAACCCACAATCCGTAGGCCGGGTAAGGCGCAGCCGCCACCCGGCAAAACCCACAATCCGTAGGCCGGGTAAGGCGCAGCCGCCACCCGGCGAAACGCACAACGTCAGAACGTTTCCCAGTTATCGCCCGCATCTGCGGTCGCCGGTTTACGCGCCACTACCGGTGCGGCAACGCTTTTCGCGGAGGCGAACTCGCGCGCCTTCATCTGTTCCTGCTGAATACGGAACACCGCAACGGCCTGCGTCAGACGGCTCGCCTGCTCTTCCAGTGCCGCCGCGGCCGCCGCAGACTCTTCCACCAGCGAGGCGTTCTGCTGGGTCACGCGATCCATCTCCGCCACCGCCAGCCCCACCTGGTCGATACCGCGGCTCTGCTCATCAGACGCAGACGCGATTTCGCCCATGATGTCCGTCACGCGCGTTACCGCATTCACGATCTCACCCATGGTTTCACCGGCGCTTTCTACCAGCGTTGAACCCAACTCCACGCGCCCCACGGAGTCTTCAATCAGGCTCTTGATCTCGCGAGCCGCCTGGGCGCTGCGCTGCGCCAGGTTTCGTACTTCACCTGCAACCACCGCAAAGCCGCGGCCCTGCTCGCCCGCACGTGCCGCTTCTACCGCCGCGTTCAGCGCCAGAATATTGGTCTGGAAAGCAATCCCGTCGATCACGCTGATAATATCGGCGATTTTCTGCGAACTGCCGGCGATGTCGCGCATGGTCTGCACCACGTTATCCACCACTTTCCCGCCTTTCTGCGCGGTTTCGGATGCGCTCAGGGCCAGGTTGCTCGCCTGACGGGCATTCTCGGCGTTTTGCTTCACGGTGGCGGTCAGCTGTTCCATACTGGCGGCGGTCTCTTCCAGAGAGGCAGCCTGCTGCTCGGTACGGGATGAGAGATCGTTATTGCCCATCGAGATTTCGCTCGCACCGCTGTAAATGGCGTTTGCGCCGTTACGCACGTCACCCACGGTACGCACCAGCTCGCCCTGCATATGGCGCAGGGAGTCAGCCAGTTCACCCATCTCGTTGGAGCCTTCCACGTCGATGCGCTTCACCAGGTCGCCGCTGGCGATATGACGAATGCTGTCAATCAGACGGTTCAGCGGCGAAATCAGTGCCTGACGAATACCCAGCCAGACGGCAACAATCACCACCAGCACCGCAGCCAGCACGCTAATCAGCACCCAGATAGCCTGGCGGTAAGAGCTGTTGCTGTCTTCAACCGCGGTCTGATAGAGCGCGTCGTTTTGTTGCAGATAGCTGACGTACTGCTTCTCAAAGCCATCCTGATAGCTCTGGGTCGGCTGGTCGAAGAACTCGTTGATCTTGCCCGCCCCCAGCAGCTGGATCAGCTCGGCCAGCGCGCCGTGGTAGATATCGTAATTACGTTTGATTTCCAGTGCCGCAGCGTCGCTCTGACGCGGGTCACGCGGAAGTGCTTCGTAATCCGCCCAGTTTTTTTCCGCCTGTTTCAGAGACGCAGAGGCAATCTGCATCAGCTCGGCGACGGTTGAGCCGCTGCCGATATTGTTCTGATCCATCATGTAGCGGATACCCGCGCGGTTCAGGGTGTTACGGGTTTGCAGCAGCGCCACCCAGCTACCGTTCAGGGTGGATTGTTGCTGGCGAATGGTTTGCAGAATGGTGAAATTCTCTTTGTCATGCTTCAGGGCATTGAAGAAAAGACCACCGGATGTGAGTTGTAAAAGGCCAAATATCGCTAAAACCAGCAGTAAGCTGGTGACAATCTTGATACGATTTAACATGTTTTCTCTTTCCTCAGGCAGATACAGAATATTCGGCCTGGCATGAGAAAACTTTACGAAAATCATCCTGGAATTTAGGGTTTTTACGCTTCGTCCCGCGCGGCAATATGTCGGTTTCCGAGTTCAATAAACTCTTCCAGCAGCGCCGTGAGCTGCTTCATCTTCTCCGGGGTATATTCCGCCTCAATCTGCTGGTACGCCTCTTCCACCTGAGCCTGAGCACGCTGGTACAGCGCGTTGCCTTCTTTCGTCAGCGATACGTACAGCTTGCGCTGGTCATTCACCGGCTTTAAGCGCAGCACCAGACCGTCGCGCTCCATCCGCGTCAGAATGCCGGTCAGGCTTGGGCGCAAAATGCAGGTGCGGAACGCCAGATCATGAAAATCCATGGAGGGATGCTCGGCCAGCACGCGGACGATACGCCACTGCTGCTCGGTCAGATTATGCCGTTTCACTATCGGGCGGAAGTAGCCCATCGCCGCTTCACGCGCCTGCAACAGCGCGATGGTTAATGAATCATGCATCACCTTCCCCTTACATCATTAACAAGTAAACAATTTAAAACAGATGCTTTTATAGACAATACGTTGTAACCCAAAAAGTCTAACAGAAACAACGTCATTTTTTTAATGCATTGATTTTAATGATAATTAACCCATTTGTGTAAATTTATTGTTATTCATATCACAAATTATTCACTTCTGATTGCGAAACGAACAGCAAAAGCATAAAACCAGATCATTAACATATTAATGAAATCAAAACCGGACAGCCGGTTTGAGGAGTATGGGAATGAAAGGTACTGTTTTTGCCGTAGCGCTAAACCACCAAAGCCAGCGTGCGGCCTGGGCTGAGGCGTTTGAAAAAGCCCCCTATAACGCGCCGCCAAAAACGGCGGTGTGGTTTATCAAGCCACATAACACCGTTATTCGCGCAGGCGAGCCGATTCCCTTCCCGCAGGGAGAAACCGTGTTAAGCGGCGCAACGGTGGCGCTGGTGGTGGGCAAAACCGCCAGCAAAGTACGCGTTGAAGAGGCGGCGGCGTACATCGCCGGCTACGCGCTGGCCAACGAAATCAGCCTGCCGGAAGAGAGCTTCTACCGCCCGGCTATTAAAGCCAAATGCCGGGATGGATTTTGCCCGCTCGGCGAACCTGTCGCCGTTGATAACGTGGACAACCTGACCATCATCACCGAGATCAACGGTCGCGAAGCGGACCACTGGAACACGACCGATCTGCACCGCAACGCCGCCGAACTGCTGAGCGCCCTGAGCGAATTTGCCACCCTGAACCCCGGCGATGCGATATTGCTCGGTACCCCGCAAAGCCGCGTCGAAATTCGCCCGGGCGATCGGGTACGCATTCTGGCAGAGGGATTTCCGCCGCTGGAAAACCCGGTGGTGGAGGAACGCGACGTTGCCATCGCTTCGCGCACGCCGCCGCACGCCACGCTGTTCGCCCTCGGCCTGAACTACGCCGATCACGCCAGCGAGCTGGACTTCAAGCCCCCCACCGAGCCGCTGGTGTTTATCAAAGCGCCAAACACCTTTAATGGCGACAACCAGACCTCGGTGCGCCCAAACAACATTGAATACATGCATTACGAAGCCGAGCTGGTGGTGGTCATCGGTAAAACCGCGCGTAAGGTCAGCGAAGCCGAGGCGATGGACTATGTTGCGGGCTACACGGTGTGCAACGACTACGCCATCCGCGATTATCTCGAAAACTACTATCGCCCGAACCTGCGGGTGAAAAGCCGCGACGGGCTGACCCCCATCAGCCCGAACGTAGTGCCAAAAGAAGCCATCCCTGACCCGCACAACCTTCGTCTTCGCACCTACGTCAACGGTGAACTGCGTCAGGAAGGCACCACCGCCGATCTCATTTTCAGCATCCCATTCCTGATTGCGTATCTGAGCGATTTCATGACCCTGCAACCGGGCGACATGATTGCCACCGGCACGCCGAAGGGGCTGTCCGACGTGGTGCCGGGCGATGAGGTGGTAGTGGAAGTGGAAGGCGTAGGCCGCCTGGTAAACCGAATTGTCAGTGAGGAGACTGCAAAATGAAAAAGATTAACCACTGGATCAACGGGAAAAACGTCGCCGGAAGTGAGTACTTCCAAACCACTAACCCGGCCTCCGGCGAGGTGCTGGCAGAAGTGGCCTCCGGCGGCGAAGCCGAAATCCATCAGGCCGTTGCCGCCGCCAAAGAGGCGTTCCCGAAATGGGCCAACCTGCCGATGAAGGAGCGTGCGCGCCTGATGCGTCGCCTGGGGGATCTGATTGACCAGAACGTGCCGGACATTGCCGCCATGGAAACCGCCGACACCGGCCTGCCGATCCACCAGACCAAAAACGTGCTCATTCCACGCGCCTCGCACAACTTTGAGTTCTTCGCCGAGGTGTGCCAGCAGATGAACGGCAAAACCTACCCGGTCGATGACAAGATGCTCAACTACACCCTCGTGCAGCCGGTAGGCGTTTGTGCGCTGGTGTCGCCGTGGAACGTGCCGTTTATGACCGCCACCTGGAAGGTCGCGCCGTGCCTGGCGCTGGGTAACACCGCGGTGCTGAAGATGTCCGAGCTCTCCCCGCTGACCGCCGACCGTCTGGGCGAGCTGGCGCTGGAGGCGGGCATTCCGGCGGGCGTGCTGAACGTAGTGCAGGGCTATGGCGCCACGGCGGGCGACGCGCTGGTGCGTCATCATGACGTGCGCGCCGTCTCCTTCACCGGCGGCACCGCCACCGGGCGTAACATCATGAAAAACGCCGGGCTGAAGAAGTATTCCATGGAGCTGGGCGGCAAATCTCCGGTGCTGATTTTTGAAGACGCGGACATTGAGCGCGCGCTGGACGCCGCCCTGTTCACCATCTTCTCCATCAATGGCGAACGCTGCACCGCCGGCTCGCGCATCTTCATCCAGCAGAGCATCTACCCGGAGTTCGTCAAACGCTTTGCCGAGCGCGCCAGCCGCCTGCGCGTGGGCGACCCGACCGATCAGAACACCCAGATTGGCGCGCTGATCAGCAAGCAGCACTGGGAGAAGGTCTCCGGCTACATCCGCCTCGGCATTGAAGAGGGGGCAACCCTGCTGGCGGGCGGCCCGGACAAACCGACCGATCTTCCTGCGCACCTGAAAAGCGGCAATTTCCTGCGCCCGACCGTGCTGGCGGATGTCGATAACCGCATGCGCGTGGCGCAGGAAGAGATCTTCGGGCCGGTGGCCTGCCTGCTGCCGTTTAAGGACGAAGCGGAAGGCCTGCGCCTGGCAAACGACGTGGAGTATGGCCTGGCGTCGTACATCTGGACGCAGGACGTCAGCAAAGTGCTGCGACTGGCGCGCAACATTGAAGCCGGCATGGTGTTCGTTAACACCCAGAACGTGCGCGACCTGCGCCAGCCGTTTGGCGGCGTGAAGGCCTCCGGCACCGGGCGTGAGGGCGGCGAGTACAGCTTTGAGGTCTTCGCGGAGATGAAAAACGTCTGTATCTCCATGGGCGACCATCCGATTCCAAAATGGGGGATCTGATCATGGGAAAATTAGCGTTAGCGGCAAAAATCACCCACGTGCCGTCAATGTATCTCTCTGAACTGCCGGGCAAAAACCACGGTTGCCGCCAGTCAGCCATCGACGGGCATAAAGAGATCAGCAAGCGCTGCCGCGAGCTGGGCGTCGATACCATTATCGTCTTCGACACCCACTGGCTGGTGAACAGCGCGTATCACATCAACTGTGCGGACCATTTTTCAGGCGTCTACACCAGCAACGAGCTGCCGCATTTTATTCGCGACATGACCTACGACTACGACGGCAACCCGGAACTCGGCCAGCTGATCGCCGACGAAGCGGTGAAGCTTGGCGTGCGCGCCAAGGCGCACAACATCCCGAGCCTCAAGCTGGAGTACGGCACGCTGGTGCCGATGCGCTACATGAACGCGGATAAGCACTTCAAAGTGATCTCCATCTCGGCGTTCTGCACGGTTCACGACTTCGCCGACAGCCGCAGGCTGGGCGAGGCCATCGTCAGCGCCATCGAAAAATACGACGGCACCGTGGCGGTGCTCGCCAGCGGCTCGCTGTCGCACCGCTTTATCGACGACCAGCGCGCGGAGGAAGGGATGAACAGCTATACCCGCGAGTTTGACCGCCAGATGGATGAGCGGGTAGTGAAGCTGTGGCGCGAGGGGCAGTTCAAAGAGTTTTGCAGCATGCTGCCGGAGTACGCCGACTACTGCTACGGCGAGGGCAACATGCACGACACGGTGATGCTGCTGGGGATGCTCGGCTGGGACAACTACGACGGTAAGGTGGAGTTTCTCACCGAGCTGTTCGCCAGCTCCGGCACCGGCCAGGTCAACGCCGTTTTCCCGCTGCCCGCGTAAGGAGCCACCATGCCGCATTTTATTGCTGAATGTACCGACAACATCCGCGAGCAGGCCGACCTGCCGGGGCTGTTCGCCAAAGTGAACGAGGCGCTCGCCGCCACGGGGATCTTCCCGCTCGGCGGTATCCGCAGCCGCGCCCACTGGCTGGACACCTGGCAGATGGCCGACGGCAAGCACGATTACGCCTTTGTGCATATGACGCTCAAAATCGGCGCCGGGCGCAGTCTGGAGAGCCGGGAAGAGGTCGGTGAAATGCTGTTTGCGCTGATCAAAACGCATTTTGCAGCGCTGATGACCGCCCGCTATCTGGCGCTGTCTTTCGAGCTCGACGAGCTGCACCCGACGCTCAATTACAAGCAGAACAACGTGCACGCGTTGTTTAAGTAGCCGTCTGCTCGCCCGGTGGCGCTTCGCTTACCGGGCCTACAACGGCTCGAACGTAGGCCGGGATCGCTACGCGCCACCCGGCAACAACAGGATATCGCCATGCTCGACAAACACACCCATACCCTGATCGCCCACCGCCTGCATCAGGCGGAACAATCCCGGGAGCAGATCCGCGCGATCTCGCTTGAGTATCCGGAGATCACCATTGAAGACGCCTACGCCGTCCAGCGCGAATGGGTGAGCCTGAAAATTGCCGAAGGCCGCGTGCTGAAAGGCCACAAGATCGGCCTCACCTCCAAAGCGATGCAGGCCAGCTCGCAGATCAGCGAGCCAGACTACGGCGCGCTGCTGGACGATATGTTCTTCCACGACGGCAGCGACATTCCCGTGGATCGCTTTATCGTCCCGCGCATCGAAGTGGAGCTGGCCTTTGTGCTGGCAAAACCGCTGCGCGGCCCGAACTGCACGATCTTCGACGTTTACAACGCCACGGATTACGTCATCCCTGCCCTGGAGCTGATCGACGCCCGCTGCCACAACGTTGACCCGGAAACCCAGCGCCCGCGCAAGGTATTCGACACTATCTCCGATAACGCCGCCAACGCGGGCGTGATCCTCGGCGGCCGCCCGATTAAACCCGACGAACTGGATCTGCGCTGGATCTCCGCCCTGCTCTACCGCAACGGCGTGATCGAAGAGACCGGCGTGGCCGCAGGCGTCCTTAATCATCCGGCGAACGGCGTGGCGTGGCTGGCGAACAAACTCGCGCCATACGACGTGCAGCTTGAGCCAGGCCAGATCATCCTCGGCGGCTCGTTTACCCGCCCGGTTGCCGCCAGCAGAGGCGACACCTTCCACGTCGACTACGGCAACATGGGCTCCATCAGCTGCCGCTTTGTGTAAGGAGATGATCATGCAAAACGCATTCAAAGCGGCGCTGAAAGCGGGCCGACCGCAAATCGGGTTATGGCTGGGGCTAACCAGCAGCTACAGCGCTGAGCTATTGGCCGGGGCCGGTTTTGACTGGCTGCTGATCGACGGGGAGCACGCGCCGAACAGCGTGCAGACCATTCTGACTCAGCTACAGGCCATCGCCCCTTATCCCAGCCAGCCGGTGGTGCGCCCGTCGTGGAACGATCCGGTGCAGATCAAGCAGCTGCTGGACGTGGGGGTGCAAACCCTGCTGGTGCCGATGGTGCAAAACGCCGACGAAGCGCGGCTGGCGGTCAGCGCCACCCGCTATCCGCCTGTCGGCATTCGCGGCGTCGGCAGCGCGCTGGCGCGGGCGT
The DNA here is from genome assembly GCF_001729745.1 of Enterobacter hormaechei subsp. hoffmannii. GTDB lineage: Bacteria > Pseudomonadota > Gammaproteobacteria > Enterobacterales > Enterobacteriaceae > Enterobacter > Enterobacter intestinihominis. The sequence goes on along the minus strand of NZ_CP017186.1, from coordinate 603,985 downwards.
CGCGCTGGAACCGTATCCCGGACTACCTGCATCAGGCTAACGACGCCATGTGCGTGCTGGTGCAAATCGAAACCCTAAGAGCGTTAAAAAACCTGCCGCAGATCCTGGACGTGGACGGCGTCGACGGCGTGTTTATCGGCCCGGCGGATCTGAGTGCCGACATGGGCTTTGCCGGTAATCCGCAGCACCCGGAGGTGCAGGCCGCCATTGAGCAGGCGATCGCGCAGATACGCGCCGCCGGTAAAGCGCCCGGCATCCTGATGGCGAACGAGCAACTGGCGAAACGTTACCTTGCACTCGGCGCGCTGTTTGTCGCCGTCGGCGTCGACACCACCCTGCTCGCCCGCGGCGCGGAAGCGCTGGCGGCACGCTTTATCGAACAACCGGTTACGTCAGTTAATAACAATAAATCCGTCTACTAAACGTACGATGTGGAGCGCAACATGACGACCTCAACCCTGCATAATAAAGCTGTTGAACATCGCGTTATTAATAAGCTGTTCCGTCGTTTGATCGTGTTTCTTTTTATCCTGTTTGTTTTCTCGTTTCTCGATCGCATCAACATCGGCTTTGCCGGGCTAACGATGGGCAAAGATCTGGGCCTCACGTCGACCATGTTTGGCCTGGCCGCGACCTTGTTTTACGTCACCTACGTGCTGTGCGGGATCCCCAGCAACATCATGCTGGCGAAAATCGGCGCGCGGCGCTGGATCGCCGGGATCATGGTGGTGTGGGGCATCGCCTCTACCTGCACCATGTTCGCCACCAGCCCGGAAACGCTCTACGTCCTGCGCATGCTGGTGGGCATTGCCGAAGCCGGTTTCCTGCCGGGGATCCTGGTCTATCTCACCTGGTGGTTCCCGGCGTATCACCGCGCCCGCGCCAACGCGTTGTTTATGATCGCCATGCCGGTGACCATGATGCTCGGCTCGATCCTCTCCGGGTACATTCTGGCGATGGACGGGCTGTGGAACCTGAAGGGCTGGCAGTGGCTGTTCCTGCTGGAGGGGCTGCCGTCGGTGGTGCTCGGCGTGGTGACCTGGTTCTACCTTAACGACACCCCGGATCAGGCCACCTGGCTGGATGATGATGAAAAGCAGGCACTCAAAACGATGATCGCCCGCGAGCAGGAACTGGCCATTGCGCACGTCGCCACGCCGCGATCGACGCTGCGCGAGGTGCTGACGCCCGCCGTACTGCTCTACACGCTGGCCTACTTCTGTCTGACGAATACGCTGAGCGCGATCAACATCTGGACGCCGCAGATCCTGCAAAGCTTCAACACCGGCAGCAGCAATATCGTGATTGGCCTGCTGGCGGCGATCCCGCAGTTTTGCACCATCCTCGGGATGATCTGGTGGAGCCGCCGCTCCGACAGGCTGAAAGAGCGAAAAAAGCACACTATCCTGCCGTATCTGTTTGCGGCGGCGGGATGGATGCTGGCCTCGGCGACCGATCACAGCCTGATCCAGCTGCTTGGCATCATCATGGCCTCAACCGGATCGTTTACCGCCATGGCGATATTCTGGACCACGCCGGACCAGGTGATTAGCCTGCAATCCCGCGCGGTGGCGCTGGCGGTGATCAACGCCATCGGCAACGTCGGGTCTGCCGTCAGCCCATTGCTGATTGGTATTCTGCGCGACGCGACCGGCAGCTTCAGCTCGGGGCTGTGGTTCGTGGCGGGTCTGCTGGTAGTGGGCGCGCTGGTGCTGACGCGCATTCCGATGACGCAGCGGGTTCAAAAGAGGAACGATCATGTGCCAGAGCCCTATCGCCAACATTGATATCAGCAAGGAGTACGACGAAAGTCTGGGCACCGACGATGTGCACTACCAGTCGTTCGCCCGCATGGCGGCCTTTTTTGGCCGCGACATGCAGGCGCACCGCCACGACCAGTATTTTCAGATGCATTTTCTCGACACCGGGCAGATTGAGCTGCAGCTCGACGACCACCGCTACTCGGTGCAGGCGCCGCTGTTCGTTCTGACGCCGCCGTCGGTGCCGCACGCGTTTATCACTGAATCCGACAGCGACGGCCACGTGCTGACGGTGCGCGAGGATCTTATCTGGCCGTTGTTAGAAGTGCTCTACCCCGGCACGCGGGAGGCGTTCGGCCTGCCGGGGATCTGCCTGTCGCTTGCCGACAGGCCTGACGAGCTGGCGGCGCTGAAGCATTACTGGCAGCTCATTGCCCGGGAATCCACGGAACAGCTGCCGGGCCGTGAGCATACGCTGGTTCTGCTGGCGCAGGCCGTATTTACCCTGCTGCTGCGCAACGCGAAGCTCGACGACCACGCTTCAGGCGGCATGCGCGGCGAGCTGAAGCTGTTTCAGCGCTTTAACCAGCTGACAGATGCGCATTACCACGAGCACTGGACGGTGCCGGAATACGCCAGCGAACTGCATCTTACCGAATCCCGCCTGACCGATATCTGCCGCCGCTTTGCCAACCGCTCGCCGAAACGGCTGATCTTCGACCGCCAGCTGCGGGAAGCCAGGCGCTTGCTGCTGTTTTCCGACAGCACAGTGAGCGAAATTGCCTGGCAACTGGGGTTTAAAGATCCGGCCTATTTCGCCCGTTTTTTCAACCGACTGACGGGGTGCTCACCCAGCGCATACCGGGCGCAGAAAGTACCGGTTTCCTGAACGCATCACGGTTCGTAGGGCGGGTAAGCGCAGCGCCACCCGCCGAAAAGCCGCACAGATCACAAAACAACATCCCACCCGAAAAGTACCTGCCGTTGTCCCAATCGTCCCTTCACGTTCAGCCCCTCTCACGCTTCAATTAAACAACAAAAACAAAACATAAATTTAACAACCATCTTCCGATACGAGGTCCCTATGAAGCCTGAAGATTTCCGCGCTGATGCCAAACGTCCGTTAACCGGTGAAGAGTATTTAAAAAGCCTGCAAGATGGCCGTGAGATTTATATCTACGGCGAGCGCGTTAAGGACGTCACTACCCACCCGGCATTTCGCAATGCGGCGGCGTCCATCGCCCAGATGTACGATGCCCTGCACAAGCCAGACATGCAGGATACCCTCTGCTGGGGCACCGACACCGGCAGCGGCGGCTACACCCATAAATTCTTCCGCGTGGCGAAAAGCGCCGACGATCTGCGCCAGCAGCGCGACGCCATCGCCGAGTGGTCGCGCCTGAGCTACGGCTGGATGGGCCGCACGCCAGACTACAAAGCCGCGTTCGGCTGCGCGCTGGGGGCGAACCCTGCCTTCTACGGTCAGTTCGAGCAGAACGCCCGCAACTGGTACACCCGTATTCAGGAAACCGGCCTGTACTTTAACCACGCCATCGTCAACCCGCCTATCGACCGCCATAAACCGGCGGACGAGGTGAAAGACGTTTACATCAAGCTGGAGAAAGAGACCGATGCCGGGATCATCGTCAGCGGCGCGAAAGTGGTGGCCACCAACTCGGCGCTGACCCACTACAACATGATTGGTTTTGGCTCTGCGCAGGTAATGGGCGAAAACCCGGACTTCGCGCTAATGTTCGTCGCGCCGATGGATGCCGAAGGGGTGAAGCTGATCTCCCGCGCCTCTTACGAGATGGTGGCAGGGGCGACCGGTTCCCCGTACGACTACCCGCTCTCCAGCCGCTTTGACGAGAACGACGCCATTCTGGTGATGGATCATGTGCTGATCCCGTGGGAAAACGTGCTGATCTACCGCGATTTCGACCGCTGCCGTCGCTGGACGATGGAAGGTGGCTTCGCCCGCATGTACCCGCTTCAGGCCTGCGTGCGTCTGGCGGTGAAGCTCGACTTCATCACCGCTCTGCTGAAGAAATCGCTGGAGTGTACCGGCACCCTCGAGTTCCGCGGCGTGCAGGCGGATCTCGGCGAAGTGGTGGCGTGGCGCAACATGTTCTGGGCGCTGAGCGACTCCATGTGCTCCGAAGCCACGCCGTGGGTAAACGGCGCGTACCTGCCTGACCACGCGGCGTTACAGACCTACCGCGTGATGGCGCCAATGGCCTACGCGAAAATCAAGAACATCATCGAACGCAACGTGACCTCCGGGCTGATCTACCTGCCGTCCAGCGCGCGGGACCTGAACAACCCGCAGATCGACCAGTATCTGGCGAAGTATGTGCGCGGCTCCAACGGGATGGATCACGTCGAACGCATCAAGATTCTGAAACTGATGTGGGATGCCATCGGTAGCGAGTTTGGCGGACGTCACGAGCTGTACGAAATCAACTACTCCGGTAGCCAGGATGAGATCCGCCTGCAATGCCTGCGTCAGGCGCAAAGCTCCGGCAACATGGACAAGATGATGGCGATGGTTGACCGCTGCATGTCCGAGTACGACCAGCACGGCTGGACCGTACCGCACCTGCACAACAACACTGATATCAACATGCTGGATAAGCTGCTGAAATAACGCAGCGGGAGGTTTCAATGCAATCTGAAGAACGCCTGCGTTTTCGCGACGCGATGGCCAGCCTGTCGGCGGCGGTGAATGTGGTCACCACCGAGGGCGATGCGGGCCGCTGCGGCATTACCGCCACCGCCGTCTGTTCGGTCACGGATACCCCGCCCTCGGTCATGGTCTGCATCAACGCCAACAGCGCCATGAACCCGGTCTTCCAGGGCAACGGCAAACTGTGCGTCAACGTGCTGAACCACGAGCAGGAGATCATGGCCCGCCACTTTGCCGGGATGACCGGCATGGCCATGGAGGAGCGCTTTGCTCTCTCCTGCTGGCAGAAAGGACCGCTGGCGCAGCCGGTGCTGAAAGGCGCCCTGGCAAGCCTGGAAGGTGAGATAACCCAGGTGCAAACCATCGGCACCCATCTGGTCTACCTGGTGGAGATTAAGAACATCATCCTCAGCAGCGAGGGGCACGGCCTGATCTACTTCAAACGCCGTTTCCACCCGGTGATGATGGAGATGGAAGCCGCGGTTTGATCCCGTTGCACAAAAAAACGCTAAGGTTTCCGCAAAGGTGCGCCGTTAACTATCCATAAGATAAATTTTTCGGGGCGGCTGACGACGTCGTCAGCCGCCCCCTTAACGCTGGAAAGTCTTATGGCCCCTTCACCCCGAAGCCGCTCGGCTGAGCGTCTGGTTGACATCATTATTGCTCTGCACCGCAACGGAAGCGTTAATCGCCGCGATCTGATGCAAAAATTTGGCATTACCGAACGTACGGTGTACCGCGATCTACAGGCCCTTTCCCCAATTATCGAACACGACGGCAAAGGACGCTATCAGCTGCTGCCCGCATATCAGCCCTGCCGCTGCACGCAATGCCCTGATGCGAACGACGAAACCCCGCAGGGCTAGATTATTCTCAGTGATCTCAATCACATATTTTCTCCCGCCGGGGGTGAGCCTTAACCACTCACCCTCGCTTTTGACCGCTCACGCATCGCTTTCAACCACTCACCCATTTACCGTGCTTTACACGCGCGAGGATCTGGCACGATCGCTCCAGCATTAATCAATACCTCCTCACAACGAACCCTGACCCTTTTTTCTTTACATAAAAAACCAGGTCTTACTATGGATACTAAAAAACTACTTAAGCACGTGCCCTGGGCCATCCTCGGGATCATCGGCGCTTTCTGTCTGGCGGTTGTCGCATTACGCCGGGGCGAGCACGTCAGCGCCCTGTGGATCGTGGTCGCGTCGGTTTCCGTCTATCTTGTGGCTTATCGCTACTACAGCTTGTACATCGCGCAGAAGGTCATGAAGCTCGACCCGACGCGCGCCACCCCGGCGGTCATTAACAATGACGGCCTGAACTATGTGCCAACCAACCGTTACGTGCTGTTTGGTCACCACTTCGCCGCCATTGCAGGCGCGGGTCCGCTGGTCGGTCCGGTGCTGGCTGCGCAGATGGGCTACCTGCCGGGTACGCTCTGGCTGCTGGCGGGCGTAGTGCTGGCGGGAGCGGTGCAGGACTTTATGGTGCTGTTTATCTCCTCGCGCCGTAATGGTTCGTCGCTGGGCGAGATGATCAAAGAGGAGATGGGCCGCGTGCCGGGCACGATCGCCCTCTTCGGCTGCTTCCTGATCATGATCATCATCCTGGCAGTGCTGGCCCTGATCGTGGTGAAAGCGCTGGCCGAAAGTCCGTGGGGCGTCTTCACCGTCTGCTCTACCGTGCCGATTGCGCTGTTCATGGGCATCTACATGCGCTTCCTGCGCCCAGGCCGCGTTGGCGAGGTGTCGGTCATCGGTATCGTGCTGCTGGTCGCCTCCATCTACTTCGGCGGCGTGATTGCCCACGACCCGTACTGGGGCCCGGCGCTGACCTTTAAAGACACCACCATCACCTTCGCGCTGATCGGTTACGCGTTCATCTCAGCGCTGCTGCCGGTGTGGCTGATTCTGGCTCCGCGCGACTACCTGGCGACCTTCCTGAAAATCGGCGTTATCGTCGGGCTGGCCATTGGTATTGTGATCATCAACCCGGAGCTGAAAATGCCGGCGGTGACCCAGTACATTGACGGTACCGGTCCGCTGTGGAAAGGCGCCCTTTTCCCGTTCCTGTTTATCACCATCGCCTGCGGCGCCGTATCTGGCTTCCACGCGCTGATCTCCTCTGGCACCACGCCGAAGCTGATGGCCAACGAAACCGACGCGCGCTTCATCGGTTATGGGGCGATGCTGATGGAATCCTTCGTGGCGATCATGGCGCTGGTTGCGGCGTCGATTATCGAGCCTGGGCTGTACTTCGCGATGAACACCCCACCAGCGGGTCTCGGCATCACCATGCCAAACCTGCATGAGATGGGCGGCGAAAATACCGCGCTGATTATGGCGCAGCTGAAAGACGCCAGCGCACACGCGGCGGCGACCGTCAGCTCCTGGGGCTTCGTGATTTCGCCTGAGCAGATTATGCAGACCGCGAAAGACATCGGCGAACCATCCGTGCTGAACCGCGCAGGTGGCGCACCGACGCTGGCGGTGGGTATCGCACACGTGTTCCACAAAGTGCTGCCGTGGGCGGACATGGGCTTCTGGTACCACTTCGGTATTCTGTTTGAAGCGCTGTTCATCCTCACCGCGCTGGATGCCGGTACGCGTGCAGGCCGCTTCATGTTGCAGGATCTGCTGGGTAACTTCGTGCCGTTCCTGAAGAAAACCGACTCTCTGGTAGCAGGTGTTCTGGGTACTGCGGGCTGCGTAGGTCTGTGGGGTTATCTGCTGTATCAGGGCGTTGTAGACCCGCTGGGCGGCGTGAAGAGCCTGTGGCCGCTGTTCGGCATCTCTAACCAGATGCTGGCGGCCGTGGCCCTGGTGCTGGGTACCGTTGTCCTCGTGAAGATGAAACGCACCAAGTACATCTGGGTCACCGTGGTGCCTGCGCTGTGGCTGCTGCTCTGCACCACCTGGGCGCTGGGTCTGAAACTGTTCAGCACCAACCCGCAGCTGGAAGGCTTCTTCTTCATGGCTAACCAGTACAAAGAGAAGATTGCCGCAGGCGGCGCGGATCTGACTGCGCAGCAGATTGCCAACATGAACCATATCGTGGTGAACAACTACACCAACGCGGGTCTGAGCATTCTGTTCCTGGTGGTGGTGTACAGCATTATCTTCTACGGCATTAAAACCTGGATGAAAGTGCGTAACGCCGATGGCCGTACAGACAAAGAAACCCCGTACGTGCCGGTGCCGGAAGGCGGCGTGAAGACGTCTTCACACCATTAATAAAATGGCGGGTGGCGCTGCGCTGACCCGCCCTACAACGTTACTGTAGGCCCGGTAAGCGTAGCGCCACCGGGCTTTTTCTTATCAGGACACGTTATGTTTGGTAACTTAGGCGAAGCAAAAAAATACCTCGGTCAGGCGGCGAAAATGCTGATTGGCATTCCGGACTATGACAACTACGTTGAGCATATGAAGACCAACCATCCGGATAAGCCGTACATGACCTACACTGAATTCTTCCGCGAGCGTCAGGAAGCGCGCTACGGCGGAAGTGGAGAAGGCGGCGTCCGCTGCTGCTAAAGGAGAAACCATGACCCCGATTGCCGTTACCCTGCTGACCGGTTTTCTCGGTGCCGGTAAAACCACCCTGCTGCGCCACATCCTGAATGAACAGCACGGCTTCAAAATCGCCGTCATTGAAAACGAATTTGGCGAAGTCTCCGTTGACGATCAGCTGATTGGCGACCGCGCCACGCAGATCAAAACCCTGACCAACGGCTGCATCTGCTGCACCCGCTCCAGTGAATTAGAAGACGCCCTGCTGGACCTGCTCGACAGCCGCGATCGCGGTGACATCGTCTTCGACCGTCTGGTGATCGAGTGCACCGGCATGGCCGACCCCGGCCCGATTATTCAGACCTTTTTCTCCCACGACATTCTGTGCCAGCGCTACCTGCTGGACGGCGTCATCGCCCTGGTCGACGCGGTACACGCCGACGAACAGATGAACCAGTTCACCATCGCCCAGTCTCAGATTGGCTACGCCGACCGCATTCTGCTGACCAAAACCGACGTGGCGGGTGAAAGCGAAAAACTGCGTGAGCGCCTGACGCGCATCAACTCGCGCGCACCCATTTATACCGTGACGCACGGCGATATCGACCTGTCTCAGCTGTTCAACACCAACGGCTTTATGCTGGAGGAGAACGTCACCGCGAAACCGCGCTTCCACTTTATGGCAGACAAGCAAAATGACGTAGCGTCGATTGTGGTGGAGCTGGACTACCCGGTGGACATCAGCGAGGTCTCGCGCGTGATGGAGAACCTGCTGCTGTCGTTTGCCGACAATCTGCTGCGCTATAAAGGAATGCTGTGGATCGACGGCGAGCCGAACCGCCTGCTGTTCCAGGGCGTGCAGCGCCTGTACAGCGCCGACTGGGATCGTCCGTGGGGCGATGAACCGCCGCACAGCGTGATGGTGTTTATTGGAATACAGCTGCCGGAAGAGGAAATTCGGGCAGCGTTTACGGGACTGAAAAAGTAAATCGTCGCTCCCCTTTAAACAGTAAAGGGGGCGTATTTCATTAGGGCAAAATGCGGGTTTCGCCCTTTCTGTTTGCAATATTGTCTGTTAATGTTCTTATCATGAATGAAATCATGCTTTGATTAATATTGGTTACAATATTAATTAATTGGATTCATATAATTTTCATGAATTGGTAGGCGTAATATGGCAATCATTATTCCCACGGTTAGCAGCTGTAGCGAGAAAATTACGGCAGGAGAAAAAAGACTGGCAAGGCTTCTGGAGGGTGGGCTCAGCGAACAATGTACCTGCTGGTATGATATCCGAATGGGAGACAAAGACGATCATCCTGATTTTGTGATTCTGGCCCCCGATAAAGGGCTGCTGTTTATAGAAGTGAAAGACTGGTATATCACAAAAATAAAATCGGCTAATAAAACCCATATTAATTATGAAACCAAAAACGGCATAGAGCCGTTGAAGAACCCACTCGAACAAGTTCGACAATATACCTTTCATATCATCAATAGCCTGAAAAAAGATCCCCTGCTTCGCCAGAAACAGGGAGAGCATGAGGGCGGTTTTATTATGCCGTATGGATACGGTGTTTATTTGAGCAACATCACTCGGGCACAGCTGGAAAAGAGTTTTACACCTGAGGAGTTGAATGAAATATTGCCCGCCAGCCAGGTGATATGCAAAGACGAACTCAACGAGTTTATGACTCGAGAACAAATCTCTGGCCGGCTCGAATCCCTTCTCAAACATCACTTTGTTCATAACACAACACCACAGCAGCTCGACCGCATCCGGTGGCATCTTTATCCCGATGTCCGCATTAACCCATCCGTTACGCGGGTTGACCTGGATAATTTTACTTTCCACACCCCTGATGTGGTATGCATGATGGACAGGAACCAGGAACAACTCGCCAGAAGTATGGGGGCGGGACACAGGGTAATTCATGGCGTGGCAGGTTCGGGCAAAACGCTCATTTTGCACCACCGATGTATTGAGCTTGCCAACAACATTGAAAACACCAAACCGATACTTGTGATTTGCTACAACATTACGCTGGCTAAAAAACTCAAAGCGCAGCTCGAACAGCATAGCCTCAGACTTCCCGTCGAAGTTATCCATTTCCACGCCTGGTGTTATCAGCAATTAAACGCGCATCGGCGTCTTCCCCCCAGGAGCAAAAACTTTATTGAGCTGATGGAGAATGCGCTGACGGTGGCATTTGAAGAGGGAGCAATCAAACCGGAGCAGTACAGCGCCGTTTTGATAGATGAAGGACACGATTTTAAACCGGAATGGCTAAGAATCCTCGCCAAAATGCCGGACAATAAAGATAGCTCCCTGCTGTTTCTGTACGATGACGCTCAGTCAATTTATCAGAAAAAGAAAGCTCTCGATTTTACCCTGTCCAGCGTCGATATAAAGGCTCAGGGCCGTACAACTATTTTGGATACCAATTATCGCAACACCCGGCAAATACTCCATTTTGCCAGCAGCGTAGCATTTAATTATCTCAATAATCACATAGAAGCTTCTCTCAAATACCAGCAGCCTGCCGCAGGTGGCCTGTCCGGGAAGTATCCCGCGCTGGCCAGCTTTGATAATCAGGACGAGGAGATTACGCGCGTCCTCGATTGGGTCACAGAGCAGCGACAGGAAGGTGTTGCGTGGTCAGAAATCGCCATACTGTGCCCCTCAACCTACAGCATTTCAGGCATGCTCGCGCCAAGGCTTGAAGCCCGCAAGATCCCATACCAGATGATTGTCTCCAGCGATGATAAAAAGCACTGGTCCCCGCAGAATGATTACCTCTGCGTCATGCCGCTGCCCAGCAGCAAGGGGCTTGAGTTTAATTCGGTCGCCATTATGGATGCGGCAAAGGAAAGGGACAGTGAAGATCTGAGTGACGATATCAAGCGCCTTTACGTCGGCATTACCCGCGCACGACAGAATCTTCTGGTGACAATGCACGGAACCGGAAGCCTGCGAGATCATCTGGTCGAGACCTGGGAAAAGAGCGTTAAGTCGATCTAACTATTCCGCGTTGAAAAGTATCTGCACCGAACAATCCCCTCTCCCCTGTGGGGAGAGGGCCAGGGTGAGGGGTAAAGCCCAATATTATTTCAACGCCTCCGGCAGCGTCACAATCCACAGCTCGCTGTCGGACTCCGGCTTCTTCAGTGGCTTGACGCTGAGAGTAGTTTCAACCGCTTTGTCATCCAGCGTCAGCTTGCCTTCCGCGTTCACCCGATAATCCTTGAGCTTCTTGCCCTCGGCCGGGTTGTGCATCGCCACCTTCACGCCAAAGTCATTATCGTTCGCCACCGCCAGCGTTTTGTCGTCAATCAGCGCCAGCCCTTCGGCCTTTTCCTGCTGCCAGCCCAGCGCACGCAGATCGACCACCTGCGTTTTTTCCGCAAGTGTAATGCCGCGCTGCGCCAGCGTTTTCTCATCGTCAAATTCCGGGTATTCGCCCGGCTTGTCGAAGGCGGCCAGATCGCTCGCCTTGCTCAGATCCACCCTGTAGATGAGGTTACGCATTACGTCGTTTTTATCTTCGCCCTGTTCAATCAGCAGGATAGTGTGGTTATCCAGCGCCACGATATCGCCGATTTTGGCGTCGCTGTTTTTGCTGTAGGCCGCGCTGTCGACAGGGTAGCCGTACATCGCGGTTTTTCCGGTCGCCGGATCGAAGCTAACCAGTCGCGTAAACAGCGCCTGCTTTTTGCTCTTCCCGTCGATATCCAACGTACTCTGGACAGCGGCGATAATACGTCCGTCCGGCATGCGGGTCAGGCCTTCAAATCCCCGGTTTGCCTGGCGCCATTTGATAACATTTGGCAGACCGCCGGCGATGGATTTCTCCCCTTCCGCCGCCTGTGGGCCGTGGATCGCGAGGATTTTCCCTTTACTGTCAATATTAATCAGGAACGGGCCATACTCATCGCACAGCCAGTAGCCGCCCTTCCCGTCCGGCGTGATGCCTTCCGTATCCAGCCCGCGGTTATCGCCTTTCAGCACTTTTAAGGTGTCGCTTAGCGCGATTTCATTGGTGGAACCAATCACGCCACTTTGCAGCGGCAGACCGTTGATTTCGCCTTTATCGTCATGCAAAGGACGCGCGTTCACGGCCTCCGCTTTACCGTTTTGCACGCGGATCGTCATTAGCTGCGGGGCGAAATCCGGGGTAACAAAGATTTTAGCGTCATTTTTCCCCATTTTTGGCGAATCCGCGTTAGGACCGCGATCGGTCACGGTCATAAACGTCAGGGCGTCGCCCTGCTTGCCCATAAACAGCAGGCCAGAGCCAATCCCCACAGGCAGCCCGTTCGGAAACGCGCTGGCAAACGCACCGCTGTATTTGACATGCGCACCTTCGGGAAAACTGACGACGTAACGCTCCGCGGTTGGCTGTGCCGCCAGGCCAGAGAAAGAGAGCGCACAACCAATTAGCACAGGAATGATTTTTCTTTTCATAGTGTTAGCGCCCAGTAAGTGAAGCCAACAACGTAATGAAGAAATGTGTCAGAAAAATGACATGGTGAAAGCGGTTCGGCACGACGGGGCGTATAGCCACCTCCAGAAATGTAAACCTGTGTCTTTATCTGTGACAACTGAAACACTTTTGGAAATTATTAGAAACTCAATTAATTCATCCTGAACTAATTTTTCCGGCCCGTTCAGCGTACGTTTAATGAGAATCCTGAACCCTTCCTAAACGCGAATGCATTACGTATTGACTCCTTGCCGGGTCAACATTCGAACAACATTTAAAATTCAAAAACCAAACAAAAACAGCATAAAAACGTGACAAGCATCGCATTTGCAGAGATAAACAGCTCTTGTTAAGGTGCCCTCAGATTAATTTGATGACGAGGAAAAACTCATGAAAAAGCTCAACGTTCTCCTTCTTTCCGCTCTGACTGCCGTATCGGGCTCCGCACTGGCCATGGGCGGCAGCATTGAGCAGGGTAAAAACTTTACCAACCTGAATGTGGAAATGGGGAAATCAACCTCCGGTCTGTACACCGAAGGTAGCTGGCTGAAAAACACCGATGACGGCACCACAACCGGTGGCGTAGGTGCAGGCTACAACTTTGAAGTCGGCCCGGTGATGCTGAACGCAGGCGCTAAGGCCCTCTACGTTGGCCCGAAAAAAGGCGATAACGGCGTGGCGTTCCCGGTCGGCGGCGGTGTGAACGTTGCCCTGACCGACAGCATCAGGGTATTCGGTGAAGGCTACGTTGCGCCAGACGGCCTGAACAACAGCGTGAAAAACTACGTTGAAGCGAACGGTGGCGTAAGCTGGACGCCAGTGAAGCCGGTGACGCTGAAGGTGGGTTATCGTCACGTGAGCGTTGATGGTAAAGACGGTCGTCCTAACCACACGCTGATTGACGGCGCATATGTTGGCGGTGGCGTGTCCTTCTAAGCCTGTTTGCCCGTTTCGCCCGGCGGCGCTACGCTTGCACGGGCCTACAATGAAGGGTGCAATTTATGAATATTATTGCACCTTGTAGGCCGGGTAAGCGTAGCGCCACCAGGCAAAAAAGGCGATGAGACTGTTAATAAAAAAACCTGCCGGATGGCAGGTTTTTTTATGTCCGACATTACTTGCGAACGACCACCAGCTTCTGGTTCACAAACTCTTTGATCCCCAGGTCCGACAGCTCGCGTCCGTAACCCGAACGTTTTACGCCGCCGAACGGCAGTTCTGCCGCCGTATCGGTGAGCCAGTTGATGTACACCATCCCGGTCTCAATACGCGATGCCATTTTCTTCGCGCGCTCAATATCCTGGCTGAACACCGCTCCGCCCAGGCCGTAGTGGGAGTCGTTCGCCAGCGCGACCGCCTCGTCGTCGTTTTTCACCACGTAAATCTGCGCTACCGGGCCAAAGAACTCTTCGAAGTACGCCGGGTTGTCGCGTGAGATGTTGGTCAGGATGGTCGGCTCAAAGAAGCTCCCGTCTCGCTGCACAGGTTTGCCGCCATAGTGCAGCGTAGCGCCGTTTTTCACCGCCTCGTTAACCTGTTTGGTCAACGTGTCGAGCGCGTCTTTAGAGGACAGCGGCCCCAGCGTGGTGCTTTCGTCCAGCGGATCGCCAATCTTCACCTGCTTAAATACCTCGGTGAATTTGCTCAGGAAGGCATCGGCAATCTTTTCATGCAGGATAAAGCGCTTCGCCGCGGTACAGACCTGCCCGGCGTTGTTGAGCCGCGCGTTAACGCCGATCTTCACCGCTTTATCCAGGTCCGCATCGTCGAGCACCACGAATACGTCGTTACCGCCAAGCTCCAGCGTGGATTTCTTAATGTGCTTCGCCGCCTGGGCCGCTACCACGCTGCCCGCTTTTTCTGAACCGGTTAGCGCCGCGCCCTGTACGCGATCGTCAGCGATGATGTTCGCCACCTGATCGGACGAGATAAACAGGTTGGTCCACGCCCCTTCCGGCGCGCCCGCCTCACGCACCAGATGGGCGAAGGTTTCCGCACAGTGCGGCACAATGCTGGCGTGTTTAGCGATGACAGGGTTACCCGCCGCCAGGTTTGGCGCCAGAACGCGCATCAACTGATAGTATGGGAAGTTCCATGGTTCGACGGCCATCAGCACGCCAATGGGGTGATGTTCAACCCATGCTTCCCCGAGTTCAGAGTCATACTTCACCGGGGCCAGGAACTGCTTCGCGTTGTCCGCATAGTAGCGGGCGATTTGCGCGCACAGCTTCACCTCGCCGCGGCTCTGTTCGATGAGCTTACCCATCTCCTGGCTGGCGATTTTCGCCAGCTCCTCCACGCGTTCGTCGATCAGGTCCGCCAGCTTATGCAGTACCGGCAGGCGCTGGCTTATGTCGCCTTTCGCCCAGTCGGAGTGATAGAGCGCATCGGCTGCCTTCAGCGCCGCTTCAACATCTGCGTCAGTGTGGGAGGGATATTCTTTGATGAGCTGGTTAGTGGCAGGATTTACTGTCTGATAAGCCATATCGAATCTCCATGTTTTACCGCTTAGGGTATTAAGGGTAGTCAACATGACTGGCTATGAAGGTAAAGTTGGGTATATACGGAAGGTTCTTAATGAAGCGCTGCCAGACGGTTTGCTGACGTGGTATAAAAAACGTCCAGAAGGAGTTCATATGACCGATACCCGACACATCCGGCAGACTTTTCACCGCGCCTCAGGCCTTGAGCTGCGCAGCACGTGGCAGAGCACGCAGGCCTATAAGCGTCATTGTCACCCGCAGCTCTCCATCGGCGCAATTGTGGAAGGCCAGACATGCTGCGTGTGTAATGGCAGAGAATACATCCTCCAGCCCGGGGACCTGATTGTGATCCCGGCTTATGTCCCACACAGCTGCAACCCTGTTGCCGGGCAGCCGCGTAGTTATCATATGCTTTATATCGATACGGACCTTCACCTTGCGGTTCAGGTGATTCGCAACGCTACGCTGTTTATGTATTACCGGGAAGTTGTTGAGAGGATGTCCCCTGCGTCCGTGGACAGGCTGCTTGCTGCCCTTCCCCATTGCATGGATGAGGCAGAAAAGCCTGGATCAACCAGCCAGCAGGTTCAGCAGGCATTTCTTTCCAGTCTTTCCAGCCCGCCTTCCCTCGACGCACTTGCGCAACGATTCTCGCTGCGAAAGGAGACGCTGATCCGTACCTTCAAGAAGGACACGGGCCTGACGCCTGGCAGCTTCCTCAATATCTTCCGCGTAGAGTACGCCAAAGCGCGGCTGCGTGCCGGGGATGATATCGCCGATGTCGGCTACCAGAGCGGGTTTGCTGACCAGAGCCATTTTCATAAGACCTTTGTGCGCTACACCGCCGCCACACCGCGCCAGTACGCTACGGGCCGATCAATATCAGACAATAAATAAGTTCTGTGTTTCCGTAATCTGGCCCCAGTTTTGCATTCTGAGGTCGCTATGGAACTGTTCTTCCCTTCCGCTTTTCTCGCCCTGGCGCTGGCGCATTTTGTTGCCCTGTTAAGCCCGGGCCCGGATTTTTTCCTGCTGATGGGCTACGCCGCCCGCTACCGACTGCGCGGCAGCGCCGGATTGTGCATCGGGATAGCGGCAGGAAACGGGCTTTACATTTTGCTGGTCATTATGGGATGGAGCGCGCTGCGTCAGTTCGCGTGGCTGTTCACGTTGATTGAATTATCCGGCGCACTGTATTTGCTCTGGATCGGCTCGCATCTTGTACGCAGCCGACCGCAGACGCTGACGCTAAATGAAACACATGAGCGCTGCCCCTCGCTGCGTAAGCAGATCCTGCTGGGGCTGGGTTCGGCGCTGTTGAATCCCAAAAACGCGTTGTTCTACCTGGCGCTGATGACGGCGTTACTCGGGCCGGACGTCACGCTGCTTCAGCAGGCGACCTGCGGCGTCTGGATGGTGATGGTAGTACTGGTATGGGATTTTGCGCTGGTGTCGCTGATGGGGTTACCGGCGGTTCAGCGAAAGCTCAGCCGTTCGCTCTGGCTGATAGAGCGCACGGCGGGGGTGGTATTGATGGGGTTTGGTGGGTGGGTGCTGTGGCGGTTTTTGCACTTTTCCCCCGTATCCCTCTATCCTTAACCCATGGAAAAACATACCGAACTCAAACGCGCCAAGCTTCTCGCGCTGTCGCTGCTGCTGATTGCCGCTGCGGCCTTTATCACTACCCTGTTCCTGCCGCAAACCTTCTGGGTACGCGGCGCAAAAGCTATTGCCGAGGCGGCGATGGTCGGCGCGCTGGCGGACTGGTTTGCCGTTGTCGCGCTGTTCCGCCGGGTGCCAATTCCCTTTATCTCGCGCCATACGGCGATTATCCCGCGCAATAAGGACCGCATCGGCGACAATCTTGGCCAGTTCGTGCAGGAAAAGTTTCTGGATACCCAGTCGCTGGTCGCATTAATTCGCCGCTACGAGCCGGCCCAGATGATTGGTGCCTGGTTCAGCAAGCCCGACAACGCCCAGCGCGTCGGGCTGCATCTGATGCAGGTGATGAGCGGTTTTCTTGAGCTAACTGACGACGGGCGCATTCAGCGCCTGCTCAAACGCGCGGTGCATAAGGCTATCGACAAGGTCGATTTAACCGAGACCAGCGCCGTCATGCTGGAAAGCATGACCAAAAACAACCGTCACCAGGTGCTGCTGGACGCCATCATCAACCGTCTGATAACCCTGATTCAGCGCGAGAGCACGCGGGAATTTATCTCTGACCAGATCGTCCACTGGCTGAAGACCGAGCATCCGCGCAAGGCGATGGTGCTGCCCACCGAGTGGCTGGGCGATCAGAGCGCAGAGATGGTGTCGAACGCGGTGAACACGCTGCTGGATGATATCAGCCACGACCGCACGCACCAGATCCGTCGGGCATTTGACCGCGCCACGCTGAAGTTTATCGACAACCTGAAAAACGACCCGGAGATGACGGCCAAAGCCGACAATATCAAGCACTATCTGAAGAATGATGAAGCATTTAACCGCTACCTGGGTGAAATGTGGGCTGACCTGCGCCAGTGGCTGAAAAATGACATGCAGAGCGACGATTCCCGCGTGAAGCAACGTATCGCCAACGCCGGGCTGTGGTTTGGTGAGACGCTGTCGAATGATGCCAGCCTGCGTGCGTCGCTGAACGAGCATCTGGAGCAGGCCGCGCACCGCGTCGCGCCGGATTTTGCGGCATTCCTGACGCGTCATATCAGCGACACGGTGAAAAGCTGGGACGCCAAAGATATGTCACGCCAGATAGAACTCAATATCGGTAAAGATCTTCAGTTCATTCGCGTAAACGGTACCCTGGTAGGCGGAACGATTGGCCTGATCCTGTTTTTACTTTCTCAGTTGCCCGCTGTGCTGGGGCATTAATCCGCTTTTGGCGGCGCGATAACGTAGCGCGTCGCCTCGAAGCGGTTCAGGATCAGGTGCACCAGAAAGACCATCGTCAGCGTGACCACCAGCGCGAAGGTAACGGAGGTGATGCGGTACAGATCGCTGAACACCAGATCGCTGTCCGGATGCATGTTTTGCCCGAACATAATGCCGATGGTGGTAATGCTGGAAAATCCCACCCCGGCCCCGACCTTCTCCATCACGTGCAGGCGCGCGCCAAATGCCAGCCCGAGGCCGATCAGCGGCATCATCAGCAGCATATGGCTGCTGTGATCGTACAGGATAAGCTGAACGACGAGGATATAGAGACAGCCCAGCACCACGCCGACCACGCGCCAGATTGAGCTCATCACCGCGCCGCGGTAGTGCATCGGGAACAGGATCAGAATGCCCGCCATCAGTGCCGAGAGCGAATCGCTTAAGTCGCTCATCTGAAATACCACGAAAATCAGCGTCGCCACGGTGCCGGAGAGCAGCGACTCGTGGCGCACGCGGGCATCGTCTTTCTCTATCAGCGGCGGCGGCTTACGTGGCTCCACGTCCGGCAGCAGGTAATTCATCAGCGCGCTCAGACACACCGCCATCACGCTCGCTTCAATGTTGGAGAACAAAAGCGTGTGCCAGTTGGTGGTGGGGTAGCTCATAAAGTTGAGCATTACGCTCTGGCACACCACGCCCATCGAACCGAACAGAAACAGCGGCCCCTTGCTCATAAAGCGAAAGCGCATCACGTACAGGGCAAAGACCACCAGCGTCATAATGACCGGCCATTGCGACAGAAAGCCGATGATGATCACCATTTCGACGCAGTTGAGCGATGCGCTGAAGATAAACTGCTTCGCCACGTGGCGGTTAAACACCGGCACCAGCGACAGCAGCATGATCGGGTAGACCACAAAAAACACGCCGTAGCTGGTGTTATAGAAGCTCGAAATACTGAGCGCAATCATCCCGGCAAAGACAATGCGCAGGGTCTGGCGGAAGTCGTTTGCCGTGTAGACGATGTTGCCGTGCGGGGTAAATACCCGCGCCAGGGTGCTAATAGACATAGTGAAGCAGGCTCACCAGATGGATTTGCATCCCGGAGAAGAAGCGCGCAAAGGGCCCTTCGCTGTTGTAGAGCTGTACGGTGGCACGCGCGCCGGTCGGCAGCGACTTCGGTAAGGCTTCGTCCAGCGCCACGTGAATGCGCATTCGCTGGGCATCGCGCACCCAGCGGTTAGAGGTTTCCGGTTCAGAAAGTTGACCGTTAACGGCTTCCTGACCGGCGAGGATCCCCGCGTCACTGCTGGTCACGTGGGCGCGGAAAACCCGTCCCGGAAAGGCGTCAAACACCACGGCGGCGTCGGTCCCCTGGTGGGTATGACGCAGGCTCTTCTCGCGGAAATCCGCCACAATATCCGTCTGCGTATTCACCAGCGCCAGCGCTGCCGAACCGGACGAGGCGTAAAAACCGGGGCTTAATTGCAGATTACTCACCGTGCCGTCCGCCTCGGCGTAGACCTTCGTCCAGCCAAGATTCAGCTCCGCTTCATCCAGCGCGTTACGGTATTTTTGCAGCGTCACGTTACGGTGTTCATTCCGCTCGCCGCGCTGAATGCGCAGGTTATGAATATTCGCCTGAATCGAGCTGACGGACTGCTCGCTGCTCTGCCAGGTAGTGCGGACCTTATCCAGATCCGCCTGCGACACGTTCTGCAGGGTGCTCAGTTTCTGGTAGCGGTCGAAAGTCACTTTGTCGTTACGCGCGGTCAGCACGGCGGTCTTCAGGCTGGCCTGCGCGGCGGCGATCTGCGCGTCCAGTTGTTCGTTGGAAAGGCGAGCCTGCTCAAGCGCGATCTGCGCCGCTTCCACTTTATTGCGAAACGGGGTGTCGTCGAGCTCAAACAGCAGATCGCCTTTCTTCACCTGGCTATTGTTGTGGACATGGACCGCCGCCACATAGCCGGAGACACGGGCAGACACCGGCGTCACCACGCGCATCACGGTGGAATCCGGCGTCAACGGGATCCAGATATCCGCGACGATAAAGTAGACAAACATCAGCAGGAAAGAGGCAATACTTACCCTTACCCAGCGGGCAAACTTTTGTTCAGGAGTCATTATTTTTCGGTCTTGTTATCTTCTTCGCGGATTGTCCGCAAATTGCAGGCGATTTGATTCAGGGTGGCGCTGAAAATGTCGAGATGTTCAGGCGCGATGTTTTGCGATACGCGCGTCTGAAGCGTCTCAATTACCTGGGTGAGCCTGTTAAGTACAGCTTTTCCCTCAGGCGTCAGCGTCAGAAGCCGGATGCGCTTGTCATACGGCGAGACGGTGCGCAGCAGGTAACCCTGTTTTTCCAGCTGTGTCAGGGTGCGCATTAGCGGCGGCAGTTCAATGCCCTGCACCTCCGCCAGCTCACTCACCGAGACGTTATCCCCGAGCTGATGCAGCTGCATCATCACCGTCCAGCTCGACTGGGTTAACCCGGTATCGAGAATGGCGTCGTCAATGACGGCACGCCACTGGCGCACGATCATCGCCATCCGCATGCCCATCGGCCTGCGGCTAAACAGTTCTTCTTCACTCATGGGGAAACCTCTCGTCACACGCGGTCACGATAATAGTTATCAGGGTAAGTATCAAGAAACGAGAAGTTAAAGCGCAGGAATTGCGAAATGAGATTCTCCCTCTCCCTGTGGGCTGAGGGTTCCCCACAAATTAATGCGAGCACTGAGCAATCCCCTCGCCCCTCCGGGGAGAGGGTTAGGGTGAGGGGAACATACGGCGGTGGTGGTCATTCCGTTCACTTTATGTTCCTTGCTACTCTGTAACGACATGACCGGTGAACGTGCCAGGGTGGCTCAGTCGCCACCACCCTGGCGACCCGGGCTCCCGGCGGTAAATCGCCGCTTCGCGGTGCCCTCGGCTTATTCCTTCCGGCTTATCGGGTACGGGCGGAGGCAACGTCCCTGTAAAGCCGCCCTCTCGGCGCATCCCTGCGCCTCGCCCCGGCCGGAAGGCAAACGCCTCAGCGATTTACAGCCGGACCAGGGCATCGCTGACAGCCCTCAGTCATTTAGAAAGCAACTTTATTGCTTCTGCATAAAAAAATTACTGGGGATCCCTCAGCCCACAGGGAGAGGGGCAGAGTGAGGGCACAGCCCGCAGCGGAGTTTAGCGGCTAAAATGTCTGGAGATGGCGCCCTGTCCTGAAGCCGTCACAACCACCTCCCTGTACCCCGCCACCCGCTGGATCCACCCTTTGCTTTCCAGATAAAGAAGCAGCGCTGCGCCGGCTTCGCCTCCGAGATGAAACCGCCGCTCGCTCCAGTCCAGGCAGGCGCAGCACGCTTTTCGGCGCGAATGAGCGCTTAACGAAACGCCGAGCTTCAGAAACTGCTCCCGACCATACGGCGTGAGCGCTGAACCGTCTACCTCCAGCCAGCCTGCTGCCTGCATGAAATCGTAGATCTGCACCGCCACCGCGCCTGCGAGATGGTCGTAGCAGGTCCGGGCTTTACGCATGGCTTTCGGCGCGGTAGTTTCCGGCGGGGTAATGCGGCTCCACGAAAGCCCCATCATCTGTTCCACCAGCGCCGCCACGTCGTGCCCGGCAAGACGATAATAACGATGCCGCCCTTGCGACAGGCAGGTAATTAGCTGCCCTTCAACCAGCCGGGCGAGATGCCCGCTGGCGGTCGACGGCGCAACGTCTGCCGCCGCACTCAGTTCGGTGGCCGTCCACGCCCGCCCGTCCATTAGCGCACAGAGCATCTTCACGCGCGACGGATCGGCCATTGCAGCCGCTACAGCGGCAATGGCCTTTTCCAGCATCGCGCTGTTATCAGAGGGTAAGCTCGTCTTTAACATTTGTCGCCCAGGGTGTGGTGATCTCAGCGGCCAGCTTATCATCATCCGTCAGCAGAATAAGGTGATTCGCGTGGTCGCTGTACTGAGTCAGGATAGACACGCCCTTTGCGGCCAGCGCCGCCGCTATCTCGCCCAGCTCGCCAGGACGCTCCTGCTTAAGCTTTCTGATCACCGGCTTTCGCAGCGCCTGCACGGTAAACCCAGCGTCGAGCAGCACACGGCGGGCTTTTTCCCCGTCCTCCACCAGGAAATGGGCATCCGTACCGAAAACGCCGCCCCCCTCCAGCCCCACGCCGTTGCGGCCTAACAGCTGTCCAAAGCGCGCCAGCTCGCCGGGCCTGTCGCTAAAAATCACGTGAACGTCATACATCCGCGTGCCCTCCCGTTTCGGAGCTGTACTCCCGCACCAGCTGCGCCACGCGAATACGGTAGAAAGAAAAAATCGACTCCCGGCCTTCGGCCTGCGCGGCCTGATGGAAGACATTCTGCTTCCAGCGGCGGACGGCCTCTTCATCCCGCCACCAGGAAAGGGACAGGATTTTGCCGTCGATGCTCAGGCTCTGAAAACGTTCTATATCAATAAAGCCGTCGATGTCCGCCAGCAAAGGCTTGAGTTCAGCGGCAAGCTGCAGATAGCGCGCCTGATGATGAGGCTCCGCTTTGGCTTCAAAAAGGACTGCGATCATGGGTGTCTCTCCGTAGTGAGGGTGTGGAGAGAATGCAGGAGGAAAAACCACAATGCTTCGGTATGGAGCGAAGTGTTTGCCGGATGGCGCTGCGCTTATCCGGCCTACGGGCTCATGTAGGCCCGGTAAGCGTAGCGCCACCGGGCAGGGTTTAACCCACCATCGACTTCGACTCCATAAACGCCCCAATCCCCCACTCGCCTGGATTACGGGCGCTGGTGGCGATGATCCGCGAGCGCGGAATTATTCTAGGTTAGCCTTGTTCAGACCGTAAGCCGCATCCAGCGCGCCCGGCTCCATGCGGGAGGTAATGCCCAGGCGATTCCAGGCGTTGATCGCTACGATGGCGAAGTTCAGCTCTGAAATCTCGACATCCGAGAAGTGCTCCGCCACGCTGCGGTACAGCGCATCGCTCACGCCATGTACGCCAATCTGGGTCAGCGCTTCGGTGAAGGCCAGCGCCGCTTTTTCACGGGCGCTAAACAGCGGGGACTCGCGCCAGGCCGCCAGATGGTACAGGCGCAGCTCGCGCTCACCGGCGATTTTAGCCTCTTTCGAGTGCATATCCAGACAGAAGGTGCAGCCGTTCAGCTGCGATACGCGAATGTCGATAAGGTGCTTAAGCGCCGGGTCGATGGAGGTTTTCGCCACCTCCATGCTCAGGGCAGAAAGCGCGTTGGCAAGTGCAGGTGTGGCTTTGTGGTGGTTTACGCGGGTGCTCATTGTCTTTCCTCTTTTTGTGCCGTTTTTTTCATGCGATAAGGCAAATCTACGCCGTTAATGACATAGTAAAAAGACACAAAAATCGTGAAATGAGGTAGGACATGAAGCCGGGCTATCATGAGATTTATTCCCGCTATCGCGACAACATCACGAGTGGCGTGCTGAAGCCGGGCGATAAAGTGCCTGCCATCCGCGTGCTGGCGGAAGAGCTTAAGGTCGCGCGAAAAACCGTCGAGACGGCGTATGCCATTCTGACGGGCGAAGGGTATCTGGTAAGCCAGGGCGCGCGCGGGACGCGGGTGAACCCGGATCTTCTGCTGCCCGCGCAACACGCCCCCGCAGAACAAGCGACCGGCACGCTGCCGGCGTCGTTGATTAGCCAGCGCGAACGGGCCGGTTTTCTGCGCCCCGGCATTCCGGCGCTCGACAGCTTCCCCTATAAAAAATGGCTGCTGCTGGCGGGCCAGGCGACGCGCGCCATGCGTCAGGATGAAATGCTCAACCCGCCGGTGATGGGCTGGTATCCGCTGCGCGAGGCGATTGCCCGCTATCTTAATATCTCGCGCGGGTTATCCTGCACCGCCGAACAGGTACTGATCACCAGCGGCTACAGCGGCAGCCTGCGCCTGATCCTCGACACGCTTGCCAGCCGCAGCGACAAGGTGGTGTTTGAGGATCCGGGCTATTTTATGGGCCAGCAGCTGCTCAAGCGGATCGTGCCCCGCCTGCACACCGTGCCGGTTGATCGCTGCGGCATCGATACGGACTACCTGCTCCGTCATCATCGCGACGCGCGTTTTGCCATCGTGACCCCGTCGCATCAGAGCCCGCTGGCGGTGACGCTCTCACTGCCGCGCAAGCAGCAGCTGCTCGACTGGGCGTCACAAAACGAGGCGTGGATTATCGAAGACGATTACGACGGGGAATTTCACTACACCCGCAAAGTGCTGCCGTCGATGAAAAGCCTCGACCAGCATGACAGGGTGATCTTTATGGGCACCTTCAGCAAAACCATCATGCCTTCACTGCGCATGGGCTACGTGGTGATGCCCGCCAGCACCGTCGGGGCCTTTACCGACTGCGCGGACATTACCACCAGCGGCCAGCCGGTGCTGACGCAAAAAATCCTCACCGCATTTCTCAACGAAGGGCATTTTTTTCGTCATCTGAAAAAGATGCGCGCCCTGTATCAGATCCGCCGCGACTGGATGATTGCCGCCCTGGGTGAGGTCTATGGTGATCTGTTCTTCACCGAGCAAAACGACGGTGGAATGCATATTGTCGCGTTCCTCGCAAAGGGAAGCGCTGACCGGGAGATCGCCCGCTGCTGGCAGGAACAGCAACTACAGGTTAATGCGCTTTCGGAGTGGTATCGCGGGTCGGGCAAACGCTACGGGCTGGTGATGGGCTATAACAACGTGCGGTCATATCAGGAGGCGGTTGAGCTGCTGGAAAGGCCGAAACGGCAGACGCTTGCGCTGTTGAGTTGAAAACCGCCGGGTGGCGGCTGCGCCTTACCCGGCCTACGGTCTCCTGTAGGCCCGGTAAGCGTAGCGCCACCGGGCAACCCTATGCTTACACATCATATCGCGATAACCCAACGTCCTTGAGCTGCTCGTCGCTCATCTGGCTCAGAATGCGGCGGGTACGGTTGATGCGATACCAGTTACGCAGCGTTTTCGCTACCCAGACAAACGCGATAAACGGACGTTTTGAACGATTCTCGTAGAATTCCATGATGCTCTCCTCGCTGTGCCAGTGGGGTTATCATCATGGAAAACGGCCAGTACAATACAGATTCAAAAACTGCTTTTGTTTACCATACAGATCCGCTAAAACGGTATCTGCATGGCGTTTTACCCACCAATCTGTACTGGTTTAATAATCTGTATGGTGAAAACAAAGGATACAGCATGACGCGCTATCAACATCTGGCCAACCTACTGGCAGAACGTATCGAACAAGGGCTGTATCGCAGCGGCGAACGTCTGCCGTCGGTACGCACGCTGAGCCAGGAACACGGCGTGAGTATCAGCACCATACAGCAGGCCTACCAGATCCTCGAAAATCTCCAGCTGATCACGCCCCAGCCGCGCTCCGGTTATTTTGTCTCGAAACGCAAAGCGCAGCCGCCCGTACCGGCGATGACGCGCCCGGTGCAGCGCCCCGTGGACGTCACCCAGTGGGATGAGGTGATGATGCTGCTGGACGCCCGCGCCGACAAAGAGATGATCTCCTTTGGCGGCGGCTCGCCGGACATCAACCAGCCGAGCCTGAAGCCGCTGTGGCGCGAGATGAGCCGCATTGCGCAGCATAACCCTGGCGAAATGCTGAGCTATGACGTGCTCGATGGTCGTCTGGAGCTGCGCGAGCAGATCGCCCGCCTGATGCTGGACGGCGGCTCCACCGTGGCGGCAAACGAGATTGTGATCACCAACGGCTGCCACGGCGCGCTGTCGATCGCCCTGCTCTCGGTGTGCAAGCCGGGGGACATCGTGGCGGTCGAGTCGCCGTCGTTTCACGGCACCATGCAGATGCTGCGCGGATTCGACATCAAGGCGATTGAAATACCTACCGATCCCGAGACCGGGATCAGCATCGAGGCGTTAGAGCTGGCGCTGGAGCAGTGGCCGATCAAAGCGGTGATCCTGGTCCCCAACTGCAATAACCCGCTCGGGTTTATCATGCCGGAAGCGCGTAAAAAGCAGGTGCTGGCGCTCGCCCAGCGGCACGATATTGTGATTGTGGAGGATGATATCTACGGCGAGCTGGCCGCAGAGTACCCGCGCCCGCGCACCATTCACTCGATGGACATTGATGGCCGCGTGATCCTCTGCAGCTCCTTTACCAAAACCGTGGCGCCCGGGCTGCGCGTCGGCTGGATTGTGCCGGGGCGCTATTACGACCGGGTGATGCACATGAAATACGCCGCGGGCGGGTTTAACGTACCGGGCACGCAGATGGCGGTGGCGGCGTTTATTCGCGACGGCCATTACCATCGCCACGTGCGGCGCATGCGCCAGATTTATCAGCAGAATATGGAGACCTACACCTGCTGGGTGCGGCAGTATTTTCCGGCAGAGATATGCGTTACCCGCCCGCAGGGCAGCTTCCTGCTGTGGGTCGAGCTGCCGGAGACGGTCGACATGGTGTGCGTCAGCAAGCAGCTGTGCCGTCTCAAAATCCAGGCTGCGGCCGGGTCGCTGTTTTCCGCCTCCGGTAAGTACCGCAACTGTCTGCGGATCAACGTGGCGCTGCCGCCGACGGATAAACATCGCGAGGCGTTGAAAAAGATGGGTGAGGCGATTGTGATTGCGATGGAGGGGTAGTGCGGCCTGTTGCCCTCACCCCGGCCCTCTCCCACAGGGAGAGGGTGAAAACCGATCCCGTAGGCCCGGTAAGCGCAGCGCCACCGGGCATTGGCTAACGACTCAGAACGTCCACGAAACGCTGCCGACAATGCTGCGCTCTGCACCGAAGTAGCAGTAAGAGAGCGAGTTACACGCCGCAACGTAGCTTTTGTCCGTCAGGTTATTGACGTTCAACTGCGCGCTCACGCCCGTGAGCCCCACTTTCGACAGGTCATACCCCACGACCATATCCACCAGGGTGTATGACGGTAGCGTATGGGTGTTCTGACGATCGCTGGCGATCCCGTTGACATAGCGCACGCCGGAGCCGACGGTCAGGCCGTCCAGCGGGCCGCTTTTGACGTCGTAGCTCAGCCAGGCGCTGGCCATGTTACGCGGGGCATAGACGGCGCGCTTGCCCTCCTCTTCCGGGCTGCTCTTCTTGTAGCGAATATCCGTATAGGTGTAGGCCGCCTGCATGCGCAGGCTGTCGGTCAGCTGTCCAATCGCCTCCAGCTCAACGCCTTCGGATTCGATTTCACCGATGGAACGGTACGGATCGGTCGGCTCCTCTTTAGTGGCAATGTTCTTCTGGTTGATGCGGAACACCGAGGCGCTGAACTGGCTGTTCATCCCCTCCGGCTCATACTTCACGCCCGCTTCCCACTGCTTGCCCTTCATCGGATCCAGGATATTCCCCTGCTCGTCGGCAAAGCTGGTCGGCGTAAAGGCGGTGGAGTAACTGACGTACGGCGCGACGCCGTTATCAAACAGATACAGCAGCGCCGCGCGGCTGCTGAAGTTGTTTTTATCCAGATCGCTGCGGGTATGGTTGAAGTTGTCGACGTTCGACACGCTCACCTGGTCGTAACGCCCACCCAGCGTGAGGCGCCAGCGGTCAATGGACATCTGATCCTGCAGGTAGTAGCCGGTCTGGCGCAGCTTATGCTTTTCCCTGCTGTACTGGGTGATGTAGTCCGGCTTCGCGCCATAAGCAGGATGGAAAGCGTCAATCGGCGGGAAGCCGCCGTAGTAGCCGATGACGTTGTTGGTGCGGTCCTGGTAGTCCATGCCGATCAGCACGCGGTGGTTCACCTCGCCGGTATCGAAGCTGCCGTCGACCTGGTTATCCAGGGTGATGGCGTTCATCTTCTCATCGGAGCCGGAATAGCCGCGGTTCAGCTCGGTGTCGTTCAGCCAGCCTGCGGCATACACCTGGTTCAGCTCGACTTTGGTGTGCAGGTAGCGCAGCTTCTGACGCACGGCCCAGCCGCTGTCAAACAAGTGCTCGATGTTATAACCGACCATGTTTTCCCGACGATCGTACTTGTCGTAATCGTCTTCACCTTCAAAAAAGGTGTTGGAGATTTTCTTACCGCTGTGCGGCACGACGGTGCCCTCATACGGCAGGCCGGAGTGGCTGCCGCCTTCCGGATCGCGGTGCAGGTAGGCCATCAGATCCAGACGGGTATTATCGGTGATACGCCAGGTCAGGCTCGGCATCAGCGCGTAACGCTCTTCTTTGAGCGGATCGAACTGGGAATCGGCATAGCGGGTCATCCCGCTGAGGCGCACCGCCACGCGGTCGTTATCATCAACCGGGCCGGTGACGTCGAACATCGCCCCGCGCTGGTTATTGTTACCGGCGAAGAGCTTGATCTCCCCGCCCGGATCGAACGATGGCTTACGGGAGGTGAGCGCCACGATGCCGCCCGGCGATGAGCGACCGTACAGCACGGAGGCCGGGCCGCGCACGACTTCGATACTGTCCAGGAACCACGGATCAACCACCAGCGAGCTGTGGGAATTGGTGTCGCCCATCATCTTCAGGCCGTCGAGGTAGACGTTGTCCAGGCTGCCGTCCGAGAAGCCGCGCAGCACCATGTAGTCGAAGCGGTTTGATGCCCCAATCTGGTTGCTGTAGACCCCCGGCGTGTAGCTCACGGCCTGACGCACGCTGGTTGCGCCCTGCTCTTCGAACTGCTCGCGGGTGACGATAGAGACCGATTGCGGGGTTTCAATATCCGGCGTTTCAAGCTTGGTGGCCGCAGACTGCATCTGCGAGGTCACCACCACGGTGTCAGTTTTTTGGGCATCCTGCGCCAGTAAAGGAAAAGCGACGCTACCGGTAACCCATCCCACCAGCAGTGCCAGACGCGATTTAGCAAACATAACCCTCTCCAGAGATATTTCTTATTGTTAATAAGAATTATTACCTTTTTGAGGGTGCAAACAGCTATGCGCGCCGCCAGGTTATGTATGCGCGATGCTAAACCGCACGGGATACGTTCGCGCGATGGACAAAATTACGTTAGCGGAATTTGCGCACGTCACCCGGTGAAATCCCGTAATGACGACGAAATGCGGTGGCGAAGTTGGTGGCATGCTGATACCCGCACATCCACGCCGCCTGCTGTACGCTGTGGCCTTCCAGCAGATAGCGACGCGCCAGCGCAAGGCGACAGTCGCGGAGATAATCGAAGAGTGTGCAGCCGTAGCGTTGACGGAACTTGCTGCGCAGGCTGCTTGGGCTCATGGCAGCAAGGGCTGCCAGCTGCGCGAGTGTATGGTCACGTTCAGGAGACTGTTCCAGCAGGCACCGGACGCGTTCCAGACGCGCATGCTCAGGGCGGCTCGGACAGGGCAGCTGGCACTGGTTCAGGCCGTGGCCGAGCAGCTGGTACATGAGCCCCTCCAGCAACAGCTTACGCGAGAGCACGCTTCCCCCCTGCCGCTGTGCATGCTGAATGCCTGACATCACAAACTCGGGAACGTGCCAGACAAACGCGGGGGTATTCAGGCTTTGCCATTCCAGCAGCAGCGACTCAAGCAGGGCTTCACGTCCGGCATCGTGCGGGTACACGCCAAACGAGAGCGTTTTCAGCGTGCTGTCAGCATCGTGACGCGCGCTCATCACCTGATCTTCACTCAGACGCGAGCTGAACGCCATGCCCGGGCGGACGGGATAATCGATACCATTGAGCGTGAGCGTCACGCACCCTTCCAGCACCACCAGCATATAAAGCGGGCTGCTGTGGCGAGAGGTGGTTTCATAGGGCTGTAATACACGTACGTCGGAATGGGTCAGTGAAATGCCGGACGAGAGCGTCATCTCTTCAACATTCCCCTGCAACACGGGGCTGCCGCTGACCTGCTCATCTTTTAGCTGCGGGAAACGGTAGTCGATGCCGTAGCGCTCGCCGAATATTTGAAAATCCTCAACAAAAAATATGCGCTTCGCTGATGTATTTTCACTCTGGAGCATAATTCGGAACCTGCATCGGGGAAAGGACAGGCAAAACAGTACCATTCATTTGCCATGGCAGCAATCACCGGGCGCAGACACTATTACGCTCCGGACAAAGCCGGAGCGAAGGCGTATATTTCTTTACGAGAAATATATTTATGCTTCCTGCCACTCAGCAAAAACCTCTTTATGGTTTTTGGTCAGGACAACTTTATTATCTTCGACCTTATCGACCCAGCCGAGAGGAATAAAGTGGTGCTTGCCGCCTGATTCCGGGTCGCTCTTTGCAAGCTTGATACGCTCACCATCAAGATGGTCCACAACCCCGACATGCGTTCCGCAGCTGGCGACAACCTGAGTGTGATCCTTAATTGCGCTTTTATCTACCATATTAATTCTCCTGTTTCGGTTATTTGCCTGTTGCACGAAATTAACTGTAGCGCATAAATTCGGACCTGAAATGCGTATTAGCATTTTGAAACATCATTGACAGAACCGAATATTATGTCTATTTAGCGCCGAATTGAAAAAAAATAAGAATGAGATGAATTATTAGCGACTGATTATTTTCCGTTCATAATTAAAGTATCGCAACCAACGAGGAGGTATTTATGACGATTCGCAACAATCGGACAGAAATTTCGCTGGCTCTTGGTGAAGCGGTCTTAGACATCGTGCAAAAAGGCCATGAGGTATCGCGAGAAAATCTCGCCCAGGCGATGAAAATCAAAGCGGAAAAAGAGCGCGACGATGAGCGGCTTCTGAACTACTGGAAGGCCTGTAATATGCTGGTTTGAACGTAGCGGCGTTTAGTCTGACTAAACGCCGCTGTCTGTTACTCGTCGAAGTACCAGTATCCCTGGTTAATCAATCCGGTCAACTCTTCCACAAACGCCGGATTATTCAGCGCATCGCCCAGCTCGGCCTGGCCGAGCTGGGTGTAGCGGGACAGCGCGTCCGCCCCGTTCACATCCGCCGTCTCCAGCTGTTCGCTGTTGATAAAGAAGCTGCCGTTGACGTTCAGCACGCGCAGCCCGCTCAGGCGTGAAAGCGTTTCGCCCCCTTGCAGCGCGTCGAGCACCTCGTCTGCGGAATACGGCGGCTCGGCGGCGGCAATATCCAGCTCGTGACGCGGCGTGGAGACGAAGCTGCCGAACCATTTTGTAAAATCATCCGGCTTGCTAATCATGTCGATCATCATCTGGCGAATGCGATCGAGCTCGTACTGCTCCACGCGGCCCGGGTGTTCGCGGCAGGTCAGATCCGGATCGCTGTAGTGCTCGCCACCCAGATCGTTTTCCAGCGCGTAATCGGCAAAGCTGCTAATCAGATCGCGACCGTTCGGCCCGCGGAAACCGACAGAGTAGTTGAGCGCGGTTTCATGGGTGAAGCCGTCATGCGGGAATCCAGGCGGAATATAGAGGATATCGCCCGGGGCCAGATCTTCGTCAATGATCGGCTCAAACGGATCGACGTGCAGCAGGGCCGGATGCGGACAGAACTGACGCATCGGCAGCTTGTCACCCACGCGCCAGCGACGGCTGCCCATCCCCTGAATAATAAACACATCGTACTGATCGATATGCGGCCCAACGCCGCCGCCCGGGACGGAGAAGGAGATCATCAGGTCATCGAGACGCCAGTCCGGCAGGACGCGGAACGGACGCACCAGCTCTGCGGCGGGCATATGCCAGTGGTTCACCGCCTGCGCCAGCAGAGACCAGCCGGTTTCACCGAGGTTATCGAAATGCTCAAACGGGCCATTGCTCGCCTGCCACTTGCCGTTAGCATGGCTTACCAGGCGGCTATCGACTTCCGGCTCCATCGCCAGACCCGCCAGTTCATCAGGGGTAATGGGGTCGACAAAATTCGGGAAGGCATTTTTCAGCACAACGGGTTGTTTTTGCCAGTATTTCTCAAGAAATTCCGGCCAGTCGAGGTTCAGTTGATACGCCATGGTTAGCACCAGTGAGAGGGGAGACAGGCGCGATTATAGAAGAGACAGCCAGGGGGGAACTTGTCATGGGTCAATCGAGCGCGCGTAGGTCGGGTAAGGCGAAGCCGTCACCCGACGCACGCGCGGGCTAAAACTTAATCCAGGTTCAGCTCGTCATAATGGGTGATCAGTTTGCCCACGATGCCGTAGTCCAGCGCTTCCGCCGGTGACATCCAGAAGTTACGGTCGGTGTCCTTCTTCACTTTCTCCAGCGGCTGGCCGGTGGCGTCAGCAATCAGTTTGTTTACGCGTTCCAGCATGCGGATAATCTCGCGCGCTTCGATTTCGATATCCGTTGCCTGACCGCGCACGCCGCCCAGCGGCTGGTGGATCATAAAGCGGGTATTCGGCAGCGAGTAGCGGTGCTCTTTTTTCGCCGCCAGGAAGATGGTGATCCCGGCGCTTGCCACCCAGCCGGTGCCAATGACGTGCACTTCCGGTCGGATAAACTTAATGAAGTCGTGGATGGTGTCGCCCGCTTCCACGTGGCCGCCCTGGCTGTTGATGTACAGCTTGATCGGATCGTTGCTGACGCTTTGCAGCAGGATCATCTGAGTGATGACTTTCTGGGCCAGTTCCTGGTTGATCTCACCGGAGATGACAATCGAACGGGATTCCAGCAGTTTTTGCTGTAGAGCGCCCGCGCCGCTTGTTCCTTCCGCTTTTTCTTTATCGTCACTGCTTTTCAGTGTGTAGTGCATCGTTATGTCCTCAGCTTGTCGCGCTCAAAATCAGAGTGTAGCCTGTTTTACCCGTCGGCGTCCTCACACAAAACATCGTGGCTCAGGATGAATATCGCCTGTGTCACGCTCTGGCTTCGCAGCAGGAAAGGTCTCTAAAAACAGCGTTCCGATCCTAACCAATTCGCCACATTTTTATTACACTTTCATATCATCTTCATATTGCCGAATGATAATAATTATTAATGTGTTAGTATGAATGAGGATAGCAAACAGTCGCTTACGTTCAAAAAGGCGCATTTTATTCTCGATGGTTTACTGATCACACCGGGGCGGTGAATGGAACACATTGTTTATGTGGTTGATGACGATGACGCAGTCAGGCAGTCCGTTGTTGGGCTGCTGGAATCAGCGGATATACACGCCCTTGGCTTTTCCTCAGCAGAAGCCTTTCTCAGCCATCCCTTTGAGGATCTGCCCTCCTGCGTGATCCTCGATATGCAAATGCCCACGATCACCGGGTTTGATGTCGCAGATGCGCTGAAAGCCAACGGGCGAGAAATACCGATCATTTTTCTCACCGGTCACGGCACCATCCCTATGTCCGTCCGGGCGATCAAAGGCGGGGCCTACGAATTTCTCACTAAACCCGTTGAATCCAGCGCCCTCATTGGCTCTATCGAATCCGCGCTCAGGCTGGCACAGCACAACGCCGCCCGCGTCAAAGAGCACTACGCCCTGAAACAGCGCCACATGTCCCTCACGCCGCGCGAACATGAAGTGCTTGAGCTTGCCATCAGCGGCAAGCTCAACAAGCAGATCGCCGCCGAGTTGGGCGTCAGTGAGATTACGGTGAAAGTACACCGCCGCCGGGTGATGGAGAAAATGCAGGTCCGCTCCGTGGCCGAGCTGGTCAGGGCCGTCGAGCGCCTGACAAAACATCAGCCAGCGGAATAACCGTTACGCCTCCTGTCCGGCAAGCGGCAACGCGAAGGTAAACACCGTGCCGTACGGCTCTCTGCGGCGCGCGCTCAGTTTTCCCCGGTGCCGTTCAATGATGCTGGCGCTGATGGTCAGCCCCATCCCCATTCCCTGCGCTTTGGTCGAATAGAACGAGTCAAAGATCCGCTCGGTGAGCTCCGGCTCAATGCCGCTGCCGGTATCGGCGATCTCAAAGATCACCTTCCCTTCGGCGCAGTTCGCGGTGGCGATCGTGATGCTGCACGGGCGATCCGTCACTTCCGCCATCGCTTCCATCGCATTCATCACCAGGTTAAGCAGCACCTGCTGGATCTGCACGCTGTCGCCGATGATAAAGCTGTCGCCAGCGTTCAGGAGATAATCAACGCTTATGTGTCGCAGCTCAAGTTCGCTGCGGGAGAGCATAATGATGTGGTGGATCAGGAAGTGCAGATCGATTCGCGTGAACGTGGGGTCCTGTTTGCGCGTCAGAGATTGAATGCTGCGGATGATCTCCCCTGCCCGCTCGCCCTCGGCGGCGATCTCCTCCAGCCCCTCGCGCACTTTGTCCAGCCGCGCCGGATCGCGGTTGAGCCAGCGCAGGCTCGCGCCGGCGTTCGAGACAATCGACATCAGCGGCTGGTTGATCTCGTGCGCGATCGAGGAGGTGAGTTGCCCGACGGTGGTGGCCCGTGAGACTCGCGCCAGATCCGCTTGCGCCACCCGCATCGCATCTTCCGCCGCCCGCTGGCTGGTGATGTCGGTAATGATGCCGTAATACTCATTCACCTCGCTGCCCACGCCCACCGGATCGCCAATCCCGAGGATGTAGCGAACGGAGCCGTCGGTGCGGATAATGCGAAACTCCGCGCGCATCGACAGCCCGTCACGCACGCTCTGATTAACGAGGTTACCGATCCGGCCATAATCATCCTCATGCACGAAGGTCAAAAACTCCGCCATTGAGATCATCTTTTGCTGCTCCGGCAGGCCAAGAATACGGGCGTACTCTTCGGACATAAACATCAGATCCTGCACCAGCTCCCAGCGCCAGCTGCCGGTATGGCTGATCTGCTCACCCAGCATCAGCGAGGTCTGGCTGGCGCGCAGCTCTTTCTCCACCCGTCGGCGGTGGATGTTTTCCGCCAGCAGCTCGGCGTAGAGCCTCGCCGTCTCCAACGAAACCGCCGCCTGCGCGCCCAGCAGGCTGACCACGCGCGAATGTTCGGCGGTAAACACTTCCGGCATCAGGCGGTTTTCCAGATACAGCACCCCCACCAGTCGCGCCTGTTTGAACATCGGGACACACATCACGGCGGCGCCGGACGTCACCAGATAAGGATCCTGGCTGAACGGGTGAAATTCCTCCGGTTTGCCGGTGCGGATCTCCTGCCCGGTGCGGATCACCGCGGCCAGCACCGACAGCGGCATGTCCGTCGCCATCGGTGTCTCTTTCAGGATGCGAACCCGCACCCCGTCGGTGCTGGTCCAGGCGCTGGCTTCGATCTCCGGGATGTGATTATCGCTGACGCGAAGCAGCAGGCCACGCTGCGCCCCGGCCCGTTCAAGCAGCAGCGTCATCAGGTTTTCAATTAAACGCTCGAGGTTGATTTCTTCGGACAAGGCGCGTGAGGCTTTGATGACGCTCTGTAAATCGCGGATCACCTCGTTCTGGGCAAATGCCACGGTGTCGTACGCGCGGCTCTGCCCGGAGGCCAGCAGATGCGGAAAATCCTGCTCCAGCTGACGCACCTTGGCCTGCGCCCCGGCGCGGCTCCAGGCGGCAATCGAACCGCGGAAATGGGCGTCGGAGGCGGTCGGGTAGCCGCAGGCCAGCGAGAAACGCCCTGCCAGCTCGTGGGCCAGGGCATTGATCGGGTTAAACCCGCCCTCCCGCGAGAGCCGCACCGCCTTTTCATACTGCTCCAGCGCGATGCTGTTCATGCCGTCCAGACGGACGATTTCGGCATAAATCAGCGCCTCTTTATCGGCAAACGTGCCCGGATTGATCCGCGCCCAGAGGGCAATTTTGTCGTAATGGTGATGAATACTGCGGCGATAATCCGCCGAGAAGGTCTCCGGCGTGAGCTGGCGGGAGAGCGCCAGCGCGCTGTAAAAATGGTAATCCAGCAGATGGATATGGCCCGGCGCGGACCACGCATACCAGCCCGCCCTCTCTAAATCCGCCTGCGCGTCGGCGTATTCGCCGCAGGTAAAGTGCGCCATCCCGCGATAGAGCCAGTACCAGAACAGCATGGTCGAGGTCTGCTCGGGCGCCTGCTCCGGCGGTGCGGGCAGCAGATCGTCAGGCAGCGCCTGGGCGGCGCTCCATGTGCCCGTCACCGGCGTGCGTAAAAACTCCACGTAGCGGCGCTGAATGTGCAGAACGGTTTCAATGTCCTGATAATCCGTTTTACGCACAAAGGCCAGACCGCGATCGATGCTGGTCAACACGCCGTCCAGATGATCGCCCCGGGAGAGGAAGTTAATGATCTGGTGACAGGCCGCGAAGCAGGCCATCGTCATGTCGCCGTGGGTCACCGCCGAGGTAAAGCAGGCCTTGGCGCACTCGATAGTGTACGACAGCGGCTGGGTCCAGACACTGAGCTGGTCGAGCGGCAGCAGAGTTTTAGCTTCATAGGCATCATAGCCGTGGCGGTTCACCAGCTCACGGGCCAGCGTGCCGTACTCAAACCCGAGACGGTATTCGGCGTAGCGGTGGCCAATCAGCACGCCAAACCAGGCCATCGCCGTGGTGGATGCGCCGGTTATGCCGCGATCGAGCGTGAGGTGCATCATCCGGCACAGGAGTAAAAAGTGCAGGCGCGGGCAGGTAAAGCTGGCGAAAATACTGGCGCTGTAAAGCAGGTTCATTACCGCTTCGGTCTCCGCGCTCTCCATCAGCTTAAGCTGAGTAAACGGGTTCTGCGGCGCGTCGGCGGTGCGTTGACAGAACTGCTGCCAGGCCTCGTCACATTCGGCATTTTCCGGGTAGCGGCTGATCTGGATCCCGAACACGCCCAGCCAGCATAACGACGCCTCCAGCGCCAGGCGGATCTCCGACTGCCGCATATAGACTTCCGCCAGCAGGTTAGCGGCCAGCGCTTTCTCCGTCAGCCCGCCCGGTGAGCCGAGGATCGTATCGCACAGCGCGCGCGTGCGCTCCAGGTGCCCGAGCGCGAACTCACAGCCCGCCTCTTCGATATCCAGCATAAAGTCCGAGACCGGACCCGCGTTCCCCAGCGCTCTGGCGGTCTGGATGTAACTTAAGGCGGAAAGGTAATCGCCGGTACGCTTCGCACGCCGCGCGGCCTGGAGGCTCAGCTCACGGAATCTCTGGCGCTGCGGCGCAGGCTGGATGCAGTCCAGCGCGGCGCTGACGTGGTGAACCGCGCGGAACAGCAGTTCGTTACCCGCCGTCTGCCGCGCGGCATCCGCCAGCAGGCTGGCGGTGGTCAGGTGCAGATGGCTTTTCTCGCCCTCATCCAGCAGGGCAAAGGCGGCTTCCTGCACCCGATCGTGGGTAAAAGCGTACTCTTTCTCCGTCAGCACTATCAGCTGAGCGGTAACCGCCGGATGAAGGGCGTAGCGGATTTCCGCCGCCGACTGCCCCACCACGCGGCACAGCATCTCCAGCTCGCCCGTGCAGCCGAGGCAGGCGATGCTGCCCAGCAGGCGGCGCGTCTCGTCGGGCATCTCTTTGAGCTGTTCAAGCACCAGCGTCACCACGTTCTCGGTGTAATGCCGGGCGCGGATGGCCTGGAGATCGTAATGCCATTTCCCCTGATATTTGTTGTGCACCACCAGTCCGTCATCGACGATGCGGCGGAAAAATTCCTGAACGAACAGCGGGTTGCCGCCGGTTTTTTCATGGATCAGCGTGGCAAGATCGGAGGTGCCGGTACTGCGGGCATGAAAAATCCCCCCGAGCCAGCGTGCCACGGCCTTCACCGACAGCGGCTGCGGCACGATCGTCATGGCATGCTGCGCCGCCTCCGGCAGGCTCGCCAGCGTGGTCTGCAAGCTGGGATCAGAAAGCGAACTGAGATCGCGGTGCGCCACCACCACCAGCAGCGGGATGGCGCCGCAGGCGCGCAGCAGGTGATCGAGCGTTTGCAGGCTGGCGGCGTCGATCCACTGCACATCATCCAGCAGCAGCACCAGCGGCGCGCCCTGGGTGGCGAAGGTTTTCACCAGCGCCAGCACCATATGGCTGAAGCGCGCCCGCGCGTCGATGGAAAATGTATCCGCAGAGAAACGCGGTTTGTTCTCAAGAAATAAATTCAGCTCCGGCACCAGGCTTACAGCCAGCTCCTCGAAGCCTTCCAGCGCGCGCGACAGGCGGATTTTCCACGTCGCCACCTCCCCGGCTGGCAGCCCGAGCAGGTGCAGCGTGAGCGTCCGAAACGCCGAACTCAGCACGCCGTAGGGCAGCGTGGGAGAGTATTGATCGACCTTGCCCACCGCCAGCAGCACCTTGCGCTGTTGCAGCGATTTCAGGGTGGTGGCGATCACGGAAGATTTGCCGATCCCCGACGGACCGCCAATCGTCACCAGTTCCGGCGCACCGCTCTGGCTGACCCGCTCAAACGCGGCGATGACATCGCTGGCCTGCGGATGCGCAGAGAAAAGCGAATCGGCAAGATGGATCGCCGGAGAGCGATCCTGCTGGCCGGGAATAAAGTCGACGATCTCACCTTCGGCGGTCAGCGTCGCCTGGCAGCGCCTGAGGTCGGCAATCAGCCCGTCGACGGTCTGATAGCGATTCTCCGGATTCTTCTCCAGCAGCTTAAGGATAATGGTCGAGAGCATGCCGGGTACGTCCGGACGCACCCGGCCCGGCGCAAGCGGCTCGGAGGCAATGTGGTAATGCGCCCAGTTAGTCTGGTCATCAGCGCTCAGTTCAAACGGCAATCGCCCGGTCAGAAGTTCATAAAGCACGATACCCAGACTGTAGAGATCGCTCCGGCTGTCGACGGCGCGCCGGGTACGCGTGGTGTGTTCCGGTGACATGTAGGCGGGCGTGCCGCCAGACGCGGCAAGCCGGGACTGGGAGAATGCGTCGGAGGTGGCGCAGGAAAGACCAAAGCTGCACAGACGGCTGGTGGCGTCGTGATGAACGAAGATCGACCAGGGTTTGATATCGCCGTGGATCAGGTTGTGCAGATGCATCTGGCGCAGGGGACCGCAGATGCGGATCGCCATCTCGATAAAGCGGGCGATCCCGGAAATCGCCTTACCTGCCCGGCACGCCAGCAGTTCAAAGCAGAACGGCGCGTAGACCAGCGCAAAACGTCCGCGGTACTGGGTTGAAGCGACGGGCCGGATAGCCCAGCCGTCGTGAAGTCGATCGCGCAGGGCAAACTCGTTTTTAAGCAGCCGCGTTGCCCGCTCCTCTTCTTCATCACTGACCGCGGTGGCAATAATAAACGAACCGCCGGACTGGGGATGCCGCCCGTTCATCCAGGAGATGCCGCCCTCCTGCGCCAGCACGGTAAAAATAACATCCTCTTTCAGAACAAAAGCCCGCCCTTCATGGAGACTTCCCCGGGCGGGCCAAAATGCAGGCGACGTTTGTTCGTTCATCCGCGATCCTTATTGTCGGCGGGTCAGCTCCCGCTGAATATGATCCAGCAGAATATCGATGTTAATCGGCTTACGCAAAAATGCAGCGGCGCCCAGGCTGAGTGCATACCGCTGCATATTTTCATCCGCATGGCCGGAGATAAACAGTATTGGCGGCGGCGGCGTGGCCAGCAACCGCAGCTTCTCAAACAGCTCGATCCCGTTCATGCCGCGCAGCTTGATGTCGGTGATCACCAGCGACGCGCCGGACAGGGCGAGAGGGTGGCTCAAAAACACCTCTGCCGAATCGAAGGTATCGGTAGCATACCCTTCCGATTGCAGCAGGTTACTGAGCCCGCTGCGAACAGAGCGTTCGTCATCAATGATGGCAATGCGCCACGGCAGCGTCATGCTGTCTTTCCTCAAACAATTCGTTACGCGTCGCGGCTTTCCTTCGCGGGCGCTGGGGGCGCGGTACCGCTGATTTTCGGTACGCATTCATGACGAAACCAGGCCAGGGTCAGCGGTTCGCGGCTCACCAGACGCCGTCCGATGGGGATCAGTTGTTCACCCACCAGCATGCCGAACAGGCCAAGCAGCGCGACGACCGGCGGCGCCGGGGAATGCACGTCGAGCAGGGCGTAAATTACCCCAGCCGCGACCCCGCACACCAGCGAAATAATCCAGGCCTTCATGATGACGCTCCGGTCAGGTGCTGAACGTGGGGAACCGTCACCTGCACGCCAGCGGGATTATCGCGGGATAAAAGATGACGCATCGCCTGTTCCCCTGCCAGCATACCCAGCAGGCCAATCAGCGCCAGCGCGGGCGGTGCGGGGGAACGCACCTTCAGCACGGCATACATCAGGCCAATCAGCACGCCTGCCGCGAGGGATATCAACCCTGTACTCATTGTGAACTCCAGAGAAAAAGGCAGTGACGAGCCGGATGAGGGACCAGCCCGCCGCCGGGATTTAGCGTGCCGGAACCGGCGCTAAGGTACGGTGCTCGCTCTTCTGGCGAGACGGCGCTTTGTGCACCATGGTGTAGGCATAATCCACGCCCATGCCGTAGGCGCCGGAGTGCTCGCGCACGATATCCATCACCGCGGTATAGGTCTCTTTATGTGCCCAGTCACGCTGCCACTCCAGCATCACCTGCTGCCAGGTCACCGGGATCACGCCCGCCTGGATCATGCGCTGCATCGCGAAGTCGTGGGCTTCTTTGGAGGTGCCGCCGGACGCGTCCGCCACCATATAAATTTCGTAGTCCCCTTCCAGCATCGCGCACAGGGCAAAGCTGTTGTTGCACACTTCGGTCCACAGGCCCGCGACAACCACCTTCTTCTTGCCGTTAGCCTTCAGCGCGTCACGCACCTTCTGGTCGTCCCAGGAGTTCATGGAGGTACGCTCCAGAATGTCCTGGCCCGGGAACACGTCCAGCAGCTCAGGATAGGTGTTACCGGAGAAGCTTTCGGTCTCTACGGTGGTGATGATGGTCGGGATGTTGAACACTTTTGCCGCTTTCGCCAGCGCCACGGTGTTGTTTTTCAGCACCTGGCGGTCAATAGACTGCACGCCAAACGCCATCTGCGGCTGGTGGTCGATGAAGATGATCTGACAGTTGGCTGGGGTTAAGACTTCGAGCTTTGTAGTGGTCATAAGATTATCCAGTGAGGTTAAAGGTTAAAATCGCCGCGAACAGCACGCCGATAAAATCGCATTCATCCTATGACCCACGCCGCTGGCGCGTAATTATCTCTTCGTATAGTTAACCTTAGGTATAGTTATACTTTGGTATACCTATCCTATTGTATAACTGGATCTTTCCCGAAACCGGTTCCCATAATCCTGACCATTCCCCTCTCAGTCAGGAGCAGTTATGGTTACCCTCGGTAAAGCCGATCTCATTCTGGTTAACGGCCAGTTTCACACCGTCGATCGCGAGAACCCTCTCGCGGAAGCCGTTGCCGTGCGCGACGGCAAATTCCTGGAAGTGGGCACCGTCGCCGAGGTGATGCAACACCACTGCGACGGCACTAAGGTGGTCGACGTAAAAGGCCACACCGCCATCCCCGGCCTGAACGACTCGCACCTGCACCTGATCCGCGGCGGGCTGAACTACAACCTCGAGCTGCGCTGGGAAGGCGTACCGTCCCTGGCAGATGCCCTGCGCATGCTGAAAGAGCAGGCCCTGCGCACGCCGTCGCCCCAGTGGGTGCGCGTGGTGGGCGGCTGGAGCGAGTTCCAGTTTGCCGAGCGCCGTATGCCGACGCTGGATGAAATCAACGACGCCGCGCCGGATACGCCGGTGTTTATCCTGCACCTGTACGACCGCGCCCTGCTCAACCGCGCCGCGCTGAAGGTGGTCGGCTACACCAGGGACACGCCGAATCCGCCGGGCGGGGAGATCCAGCGCGACGCCAACGGCAACCCGACCGGGATGCTGATCGCCCGCCCGAACGCCATGATCCTGTACTCAACCCTCGCCAAAGGGCCGAAGCTGCCGCTGGAGCAGCAGGTCAACTCCACGCGCCAGTTCATGCGCGAGCTGAACCGCCTGGGGCTGACCAGTGCCATCGACGCGGGCGGCGGCTTCCAGAACTACCCGGAAGATTACGAGGTAATTGCCGAGCTGCACGAGAAAAAGCAGATGACCATCCGCATCGCCTACAACCTGTTTACCCAGCGTCCGGGCCACGAGCTGGAAGACTTTGAAAAATGGACCGACATGCTCACGCCGGGCCAGGGCAGCGACTTCTTCCGCCACAACGGCGCGGGCGAGATGCTGGTCTTCTCCGCCGCCGATTTTGAAGACTTCCTCGAGCCGCGCCCGGATCTCGCGCCGGGCATGGAGGACGAGCTGGAGCGCGTGGTGCGCCATCTGGTCGAACACCGCTGGCCATTCCGCCTGCACGCTACCTATAACGAATCCATCAGCCGCATGCTGGATGTGTTCGAGAAGGTGAACCGCGACATTCCGTTCAACGGGCTGCACTGGTTCTTCGACCACGCCGAAACCGTGTCACAGGCCAACATCGACCGCATCAAAGAACTGGGCGGCGGCATTGCCGTGCAGCACCGCATGGCCTTCCAGGGGGAATATTTCGCCGAGCGTTACGGCATCGAAGCCACCCGCCACACGCCGCCGGTGGCGAAAATGCTGGAGACCGGCGTGCCGGTGGGCTTAGGCACCGACGCCACCCGCGTGGCGAGCTATAACCCGTGGACCGCGCTCTACTGGCTGGTCTCCGGCCGCACCGTTGGCGGGATGCAGATGTACGATCACAGCGCCCGTCTGGATCGCGATACCGCCCTGATGCTCTGGACCCAGGGCAGCGCGTGGTTCTCCAGCGAGCAGAACCAGAAGGGGCAGATCAAAACGGGCCAGCTCGCGGATCTGGCGGTGCTCAGCAAAGATTACTTCCGCGTGCCGGAAGAGGAGATCAAGGGCATCGAGTCCGTCCTCACCGTGGTCAACGGCGATATCGTCTACGCCGCTGGCAGCTTTGGCCCGCTCGCGCCGCCCGCCATTCCGGTCCTGCCCGAGTGGTCCCCGGTGGTGAAAGTGCCGGGCCACTACCGCAGCGCGCCGCCGCAGGCCGCACGCGTCGGCATGAGCGCCGTCCACCACTGCAGCGGCCCGTGCGGGGTTCATAGCCACCAGCATGATTTCGCCCGCACGTCAGAGATGCCAGTGTCCGACGATAACGCTTTCTGGGGGGCGCTGGGCTGCAGCTGCTTTGCATTCTGATGAAACATAATGACGCTTCATCCCGGATCGATCCGGGGCTGTTCTTCCTGCGCCTGACCGGCAGCCTGCTGCTGCTGTACGTGCACGGCCTGCCTAAGGTGCTCCACTTCAGCGAAGAGCTGACGCGCATCGAAGATCCGTTTGGTTTCGGACCTTACGCGAGCCTGATCCCGGCGATCGTCGCCGAGGTCATCTGCCCGCTGTTTATCATTGCAGGGATTTACACCCGCCTGGCGTGCCTGCCGATTATCGCCGTGCTGCTGGTGGCGATGCTGGCGGTGCACCCGGACTGGTCGATTGCCGAAGGGCAGTTTGGCTGGCTGCTGCTGATTATCTTCACCACCCTCGCCCTCACCGGACCGGGCCAGTGGCGGCTGCAGCGTAAGACGACGGAGAGGTTCGCATGACCCAGGTTAACGACGTTCGCGACGCACACGTCGAGACGACGCCCGCATCGGCGGCTTCGCCCTGGCAGCCGCTGAGCCAGCCGGTGTTCCGCATGCTGTGGATCGCCACGGTGGTCTCTAACGTCGGCTCATGGATGAGCGACGTCGGTATCAACTGGAGCATGCTGACGCTCAGCGCCGATCCGCTGGATATCGCGCTGGTGCAGGCGGCCAGCAGCCTGCCGATGTTCCTCTTCGCCCTGCCGTCCGGGGTGATGGCGGACATCGTTGACCGACGAAAATACCTGCTCTTCTCCCAGCTATGGGTATTCATCGCCGCTGCCGGGCTGACGCTGCTCTCTTTTACCGGACACGTCACCCCCACCGTTCTGCTGGCGGCAACGTTTCTGCTGAGCGTGGGCGCGGCCATGAGCTCGCCGCCGTTTCAGGCGATTGTGCCTGACCTGGTGAGCAAGCCCGAGCTGGGTTCCGCCGTGGCGCTTAACTCGCTCGGGGTCAACATCAGCCGGGCGATTGGCCCGGCGCTGGGCGGTTTCCTGCTGTCGCTGGCCGGGCCGTGGATGGTGTTTGCGCTTAACGCGCTATCCGTGGTCGGCGTGGCGTGGGTGCTGTGGCGCTGGCGTCCGGCGCCTTCCGTGCAGCGGCTGCCGCCGGAGCACTTCTTCTCGGCGGTGCGGTCCGGCATTCGCTACGTGCACGCCGCCCCGGTGCTGCGCAACGTGCTGGTGCGTACCGTGGCGTTCTTCGTTTTCGGCAGCGCGGGCTGGGCGTTACTGCCGCTGGTGGCGCGCCGCGAGCTGGGCTTAGGCCCGGCGGGCTACGGCGTGATGCTGGCGTGTATCGGCCTGGGGGCGATTGCCGGGGCGATCCTGCTGCCGCGCCTGCGCCAGCGGCTGAATGCCGATCGGCTGATGGTGGCCGCCAGCCTGACGTTTGCCCTCACCATGCTGGCGCTGGCGTTCGTGCGCCACTTCTGGCTGCTCAACCTGTTTGAGTTTTTCACCGGCTTCGCGTGGATTGCGGTGCTGTCGACCCTCAACCTTGGCGCACAGCGCAGCGCCGCCCGCTGGGTAAAAGCCCGGGCGCTGGCTGTGTATCTGACGGTGTTCTTCGGCTCGATGACCGCAGGCAGCGCCGTCTGGGGGCAGATCGCCTCGCAGTTCGGCACCCCGACCTCGCTGGTGGTTGCCACGCTGGGGATGGTGCTGGCAAGCGCGACGGCGTTCCGCTGGAAGCTTGAGAAAGATCCGAATTTAAATCTCGACCTGAGCGGGCAGCCGCTGGACGGCGTGGAGATTGAACTCCCGAACGAGCGCGGCCCGGTGCTGGTGTCGCACGAGTACATCATCGACCCACAGGACGCGAAAGCGTTTTTGCAGGCCGTGCACGAGCTACGCCGGGTGCGCCGCCGCGCCGGAGCGATGAGCTGGGCGGTGTACGAGGATATCGAACGTCCAGGGCTGTTTATCGAGACCTTCCTGATGGGTTCCTGGATCGAGCATCTGCGCCAGCAGGAGCGCCACACCATGAATGACCTCCTGTTGCAGAGCCGCGTTCTGGCTTTTCATCAGGGCACAACATCACCGGCAATTCGCTATCTGGTCGCGCCGGTATAACCATAACGATCACCTGCACAGGAACACACTATGGCACTGTTTAAGGCAAAAGACGGCACGCAGATTTACTACAAAGACTGCGGCGCGGGCAAACCGATCCTCTTCAGCCACGGCTGGCCGTTGGACGGCGACATGTGGGACAGCCAGCTGAACTACCTGGCCGAGCGCGGCTTCCGCGCCATCGCCTTTGACCGTCGCGGCTTTGGGCGTTCGGATCAGCCGTGGAGCGGCTATGACTACGACACCTTTGCGTCCGACATTAACGA
This sequence comes from Enterobacter hormaechei subsp. hoffmannii, assembly GCF_001729745.1. Classification (GTDB taxonomy): domain Bacteria; phylum Pseudomonadota; class Gammaproteobacteria; order Enterobacterales; family Enterobacteriaceae; genus Enterobacter; species Enterobacter intestinihominis. The sequence goes on along the minus strand of NZ_CP017186.1, from coordinate 559,055 downwards.
CCTGATTACTACCCTGGATCTGCGCGACGTAACGCTGGTGGGCTTCTCCATGGGCGGCGGCGACGTGACCCGCTACATCAACAACTACGGCAGCGAACGCGTGGCTGGTCTGGCGCTGCTGGGCGCGGTCACTCCAATCTTCGGCAAATCTGACGCCTTCCCGCAGGGTGTGGATCAGAGCGTGTTCGACAGCATCCGAGACGGACTGCGTAAAGATCGCGCCCAGTTCATCAGCGACTTCGCCACCCCGTTCTACGGCACCAACGCCGGGCAGACCGTTTCCGCGGGTGCCCTGACGCAGACGCTGAACATCGCTCTGCTGGCGTCCCTCAAGGGCACCATCGACTGCGTGACCGCCTTCGCCGAAACCGACTTCCGTCCGGATATGGCGAAAATCGACGTGCCGACGCTGGTGATCCACGGCAGCAACGACCAGATCGTGCCGTTTGAAAGTACCGGCAAGCTGGCGGCGGAGATGATCAAAAACGCCACGCTGAAGGTGTACGACAACGCGCCGCACGGCTTCGCGCTGACCCACCAGGATCAGCTGAACGAAGATCTGCTGGCGTTTGTGAAGTCGCTGTAAGTCATTACGCGAAGCCTGATGGCGCTTCGCTTATCAGGCCTACAAGGGCTGGTCCTGTAGGCCGGGTAAGGCGCAGCCACCACCCGGCGCTTTCGCAGACGCATTCCGCTCCGCCAGCAGCCGACAAATCTCCGCATGCTTCTCTTCGGTAAAGGTAAAGCGCGACATAAAGCCCATGCGGATCAGCGAGCCTATCGCCGGTAACAAACAAATGCCAAAGAACAGCCCCGACAGTACGCTGTCGCTCTGTGACTGCGCCTGCGGCACATAATTGATCATCGTCAGAAACACGCCGATTAACCCGCCGCCCACCGCCACCGACATCTTGCCGGTAAAGGTCTGCCCGGAGAAGGTGATCGCTGCGCAGCGCTTGTTAGTGTGGTACTCCGCGTACTCGATGGTGTCGGCAATCATCGACGAGGTGAGGATGTTGGTCATCATCACGAACAGCGTGCTCAGGCCGAGCAGGATAAACAGCAGCGCCGTGTGCTGATAGCCCGTGAACCACATCACCACGCGCACCGCCACGTCCAGCCCGCAGAGGATCATAAACAGCTTCCGCTTCTGCATCCGGCGCGTCAGCAGCGGGGCGACCAGGCACAGCACCGCCGCCACTATCCCCATCACGCCAATTGCCATTTGCAGGCTGCCGTCGCCCATGTTGTTGATAAAGAAGTAGATATAGAGTCCGCCCGCCACGTTATGGAACACGCAGAAAAAGAACGACAGCAGGACGATAAACAGCGGCTTGTTCTGGCGCAGGTTGTGGAAGGTGTCGCGCATCGTCACCTTTTCCGGGCTGGGCGGGACGCGCTCTTTGATCTGCATAAAGCCGTTGAGCATCAGCGGCAGCCCCACCAGCATCATCACCAGCGCCGCCATAAAGTAGCCTTTATCGTTGCTGTACTGGGCAAAGAACGCCGCCAGCTTCGGGAAAAAGATATTGGCGCAGGCAATCCCGGCGTTCACCCCGAGCATCGCCGCCGTTACCGCGCGGGTGCGCTGGCCGGAGTCGTTGGTCATCACCGACGACATCGACCAGAACGGGATATCGGAGATGGCGTACAGCGTCCCCCACAGGATATACGTCACCCCGGCGTAGAGGATTTTGGTGGTCATGTCCGCTTCGATTTTATAGAACGCCAGCAGAGTGACGCCGGTAATCAGCAGCGGCGCAATCAGTAAAAAGTGGCGAAACTTGCCAAACCGGCTGTTAATGGTGTCCATAATGCTGGCAAACAGCGGATCGTGAACCGCGTCCCACGCGCGGGCAATCAGGAAGATGGTACTTGCCGCCAGCGCCGAGATCCCCAGCACGTCGGTGTAAAAATAGTTTATAAACGAACCCACTAAACCAAAGCTAAAACACTGACCTAAACCATAGCCAAAGTAGGACCATAACTCGCGAGACGGTATTTTCATTGTCATTGCCATAGTGCGTACCTGGTTGCCCGGCGACAGCGCGCCGGGTCGTTATTATTAGCCCTGCGGATCCGGGGCGATATTGCGCAGCTTCTTCATCAGCGCGATTTCAGCGCGTGAAAACGGGATACCGTTCTCCTCGAACACGTCGTGGAACCACAGGCGGCAGTAGTCCGTGGACTCCTTCATCACCACCGGCCACGGCAGCCAGGTCTGGGTTTTACCGCGCACCAGCCCCCACTGATACGGCGCGACCTTTGCCATGTACATCAGCGGGAGCTGCTCTTCGATGGTGCCGCCCACGTGACGCGCCAGCCATTCGGTGCAGAAGATTGGGCGGCCCAGCGCCTGAAGTTGCTGGATAATCGCCGTCATGCGCCCGGTATTGGTGTAGGCGTGATAGCTCACCACGTCCGACAGTTCCAGCGCGGTCTGGTCCAGCGGGTGCTGATAAAACGTCTCGCCCTCCTCTTCCGCCGGCAGACGCCAGGCGCAGACGGTAAGCGGCTGGGTCGGATCTTCCTCACGCACCCAGCGGAACGCCAGCTTCATCAACTCGTGCGCGCAGGTCTCCAGCTTCTCGTCGTACAGCACCTCTTCCGTGCCTGTCGCGAAAATGCCGCGGTTGCCCGGCTCGTTATACAGATCCCAGAGCAACACGCGCTTATCCTCGCGGAACTGGCGCACAACGTCGCGGATATAGCGCTCAATCTGTGGCCAGCAGTCTCGATCGCACACCTTGTCGCGCCCCGGGCTCGCCGCCGCCTGGCTGTTGTGTTTGCCCGGTACGGGCGGCTTTTGCGGGCCGAGGTACGGCTCGTCGCCGGAGAAACCGCAGTCGTCCATCAGGGTCAGCATGGTGCTGAACCCTTGGTCGTCGGCAATCGTCAAAAAGCGGTCGATGCGCGCCATCAGCCCGTCGCGGTCGTGCTCCCATACGATAAACGGCAGGTTGATGCGCAGGGTGTTATAGCCCGCGTCCGCCGCCCAGCCCAGCTCGCGGTCGATAGTGGCGGGATCGAAGGTCTCTTCCTGCCAGATATCGGTCCAGTTCACCGCTGTCGACGGCAGATAGTTGAACCCGCACAGCCAGCCTTTTTGCTGATACCACGCCTGTGCCTGTTCTTTACTCCACTGCTCTTTCATTACGCATCCTCTTGCTGATAATGTTTAGCTAATAAATATTAGCTGCGGGATAAATGCGCAAATCGCGATGCAAAGAAAAGCGACGCCTCTCACAAAGTTCACGCTTCGATGAATGAGAAACGTGATCGGCGGCGCTAAAGCGTGCGGTTAGGGTATGATGCGAATTCGCGAAAGGGAGAGGACGGATGAAGCGAAAAACGAAAGTGACGATGAACGATATTGCGCGGGCGGCGGGCGTGTCGCAGGCGACGGTATCGCTGGTGCTTAACCAGTCCCGCAACATCAAGCTCAGCGACGACACCCGCCAGCGGGTGATTAACGTGGCCACCGAGCTCGGCTACGACCGTCTTCCTGCCATTCACGCTCCGCGCAACCAGGAGGAGATCGCCCTGCTGGTCAGCTCGTTGCAGAGCTTCGACCCGTTTATCGACGCCATCAGCCAGGCGCGGGAAGCGGCGTGGCGCAACGAGACGCTGCTCACCGTCTACGACTACGGCGACGACGTGGAGCTGGCCCTGAACATCATCCGCCAGCTGGACAAGCGCAACTGCATCGGGATTATCCTTGCCTCTCCGGTCACGAACGTCGTCGATATGACGCCATTTCAGGACTGTACCCGCATCCCGCTGGTGCTGCTCAACCAGCGCGACCCTGGCTCGCCGCTGCTGCCGTCGTTTATCCCGGACGACTACGCCAATGCCTTCCAGGTGACTAAACACCTCATCGCCTGCGGCGCCACGCGCATCGCCCACATCACCGGCGAGAGCTGGATGGAGGCCTCGCGCCAGCGTCTGGCGGGCTACCAGGCGGCATTGAAGCAGGCCGGTTTAACGTGTGACGAGAGCCTGGTGCGCCAGACCAACTGGCAGTTCAGCGAGTCCTTTACCGCCACCACGTCCCTGCTGGAACTGACCGAACGCCCGGACGCCATTTTCTGTGCCAGCGACTGGCTGGCGATTGGCTGCTACCAGGCGCTGGCGGTGAACGGCGTGCGTATCCCGCAGGACATGCTGCTGGCGGGCTACGACGACCAGAAGATTTCCGAGCAGCTCACCCCACCGCTGACCAGTATCCAGCTGCCCTACAGCGAGCTGGGACGGCTGGCGGTGGAGTACCTGTGCAATCAGGAAGATGCCGCCACGCACGTGACGCTGGCGGGCAGGCTGAAGGTGCGCGCCTCAAGCCCCGTCTGAAGTAAATACCATGCCCGCATAGGGCTTCTCGCGACACGCCGCCAGCCGAGCGGCGAGGCTGCCCACGTGCAGCTCCAGCTTGTGCCCGTCCGGGTCGAGGAAATAGAACGACGCCCCCTCGCTTTTGTTCTGCTTCCAGACGGTGACGCCCGCCTGCTCAAGCCTTTGCGAGAGCGGTTCAAAATCCGCTTCCGCCACGGTAAACGCGTAGTGGGTGTAGTCGCTCTCCTGCGGCGGCACATACTGGCGCGCCTCGTCGTACGACAGGCAGACCCACAGATCGCCGCAGGTGAGATAGGCCCCGGTATTCCAGCGGGCGTGCAGCGCAAGCCCCAGCAGCTCGTGCCAGAAGGTGACGCTTTTTTGCAGGTCGCTGACCGCGAGGGTCAGATGATTGAGAGATTGCAGTATGACGTGCCCTTTTGTTTTTCGCGCCGGACGTGATACGGTAAAAGCATGAACATAAACCACGCCGTGCTCACCGTAAACCGCTGGTGGCTGCCTTCCTAAAGGCGGCTCGGAGTTGTTTTCCCCATTTTCAGATAGCCGCCGAAAGGCGGCTTTCACATTTCTAAGACCCCTTTCGGCAATTGCACATTAAGGAGTCTTTATGAACGCTCAAACCATCCTCACCGGCGACCGCCCAACCGGCCCGCTGCACCTTGGCCACTTCGTCGGATCGCTGCGCCAGCGCGTGGCGCTGCAGCAGACGCACAACCAGTTTGTGCTGATTGCCGACCTGCAGGGGCTGACCGACAACGGCAGCAACCCGCAGAAGATCCGCGACAACATCCCCGAAGTGCTGGCCGACTACCTCGCCGCCGGCATCGACCCGAACCTGACCACGATCTGCCTGCAGTCCGCCCTGCCCGCCCTCGCCGAGCTGACGATGCTGTATATGAACATCGTCACCGTCGCCCGCGTGGAGCGTAACCCGACGGTGAAAAACGAGATTGCGCAGAAAGGGTTCGCCCGCTCGCTGCCGGTCGGGTTTATGGCCTACCCCATCAGCCAGGCGGCGGACATCACCGCGTTTAAGGCCGAGTGCGTGCCCGTCGGCGACGACCAGTTGCCGATGATTGAGCAGACCAACGAGATTGTGCACAAGATGAACAGCCTGCTGCCTGCTCCGGTGCTGCGCCACTGCAAGGCGATGCTGAGCGACACCAGCCGCCTGCCCGGCATCGACGGCAGCGCCAAGATGTCGAAATCACTGGGCAACACGCTGCACCTTTCAGCCAGCGAAGAGACCATTCATCGCGCGGTGAGCGCCATGTACACCGACCCGAACCACCTGAAGGTGAGCGACCCGGGGCAGATTGAGGGGAACGTGGTGTTTACGTACCTCGACGCGTTTCATCCGGACAAGGACAAGGTGGCAGCGATGAAGGCGCATTACCAGGCGGGCGGGCTGGGTGACCGGGTTTGCAAGAACGAACTGGAGGCGTGCCTGCAGGAGCTGATTGCGCCGATGCGGGAGCGGAGGGCGATGTATATGCAGGATAAGGGGGAGCTGATGGCGATGCTGAAGCGCGGCACGGAACGGGCGCAGGGGGTGACGCAGGAGACGTTGAGGGAGGTGAAGGTTGGGCTGGGGGTGCCGGTGTTTTGATGAGGTGAGTTGATTGAGGTTGGGCGGCGGAGTGTGGGATTGGCATGACGCCGCTTAATTGTTTTAGAAAGCGGCTATGAAATATTTCATCCCTGCTTCAGGTTGCATATTCTTCGAATGATGATCATCATTAGCGCGGTAACGACGACCATCATCCCACCCAACACCCACAGGAATGAGGGGTCTGCTTCACCATCAGCAAACCCCAAACCGGTGCGATTTAAAAAATCATTGCTAGCTCGAGATAAGTAATCGAGCAAGCCTCCCAGAGGGAACAGGACGATAAAGAAGGAAGCAATGAGGCACACCAGGCCAATAAGAATATTATTTTTTAACTTTGCATGAAGCATAATCAGCCCTTCCTGTCACATCAATACGTCCATATGCCATCAACCCTTTACCACCAGGAACACGAATCTTCTTACGTGCAAGCAAAGATTGTCTGACCAGTTGAAAATCAGGGATATTATAGAACGTAATGCATCCCCACGACTCTCCCTCACCATTCGGCCTCAACGGATGAAGTCGAAATGATCCTCTGTCGACACCATTCACAAATACGTTATCAGCCATGGTCGAAGCATTAAACAAGCCGAACCATTCAGAATGATCGGTCCCGTTCTTGAAGTCTTTTACAAACCGCTCAACCCGATTAGCAATACTGCCTTCCGGTGCATCAACGATCCAGTACGTACCCACTGGTAATGCAGCATTCCTGATAAAGGCGCACTCAGCAATATTGGTTACAGGTTCAATCCCTGAAAAAACGGGAAATGTACCAACGCCATAAACGTGTAGTTTCAGCCTTCTTCCATCGACTGAGACATCCTTGTAATCCATCCTACAAATCTGCATAGCAATCCTCCCTGTCGCTTTGCGGAGAATGTTACAACCGATTTATTGAGTGCACCAGCGGAGACAGATAATTAATTTAAAAAAGGAAAAATACGGGCATGCGTATTCAAGCCCGTATTAACTTATCCTTTTACATGATTAATGTAGGGATATTTTAGATATTATTCTTACTCTGCCAGACCATTTCCGCGCTTCACCATAGGTATATCTCCCGTATCATTCAACGCCCCAGGAAACGTTTTTAACCACTGGGCGACTTTCTGCTTATTTATATTCACCACGCTCATACCTTCCAGGCATCCCCATAATTCTCTTGTATGCTGTGGCGTAATCACAATGCAGTCTTTCATAGCGCGGATTTTCACGGGCATACCGTTGATAAAGCCTGCACGGTTTAACCAGTCGCCGCCCAGAAGAAGGTATTTCATGTCTATGCGCGCATAGAGTTCGCAACAGGCTGCACAGTCTTGCGGCGTTTCTGCGCGGGGATGAATGGGTGCCGCGTTGGGCTGGTTGCCGTGAAGTCGGCGGGCGCTTTTTTTGCGTACCAGCTCGCGGTTTTCAATCATGCCGGTGAAAGCGTCTGATTCTGTTTTGCAAACTGTAAACTCTGGCTTAAAATTCGTTACAGCCATTTTCAACTCCTGATTAGTTGTTTGTGGTTAGCGGTATGGGGGTGTTGCAGCACCTTCGTATCGCGAATTCCTCGTTAAATTCTCTTTGATACTTCCTTTGCCGTTCGGCGTAATTTCTGGTGCTCATTATACAGGGCTGAATATAAATACAGCGGTTTGGTATAAAGGAAATTTGGAATTTGCGAGGGGGATTCAGGAAATAAGGTTGGATGCGGTAAGGTCATGTTTTGTTGATTGCGGGTTGATTGGTCTGGGTTTTGCGAGCATCATCGCAATTATTTACCTTCTACCGTAACGCGATGGCTTCCAGCAAAACTCTCGAACAGGCAATTGCCGACATCACCATCTGGCGCAAAGGCGAACAGCGTGCGCCGCATAAGCCTTTATTGCTTCTGTACGTGCTGGCGAACTATCAGCAGGGGCATGCGCGATTGTTTGATTACGGTACGGAAGTGCGCGATCAGCTGCACAGCCTGCTGGAACGTTTTGGACCACAGCGTGCACAGCACCGTCCTGATATGCCGTTCTGGCGTTTACAAGGTGATGGCTTTTGGGAACTACGTAATGCGGAGCGCTGTTCCACATCAGGTACCAGCAAACAACCTCATGCAGGAGAGCTGGTTGAACATCATGTTGCAGGCGGTTTTGACGAACAGCATTACACTCGTTTGAGCAACAGTAAGAACCTGGTTAACTCTATAGCTCAGCAAATCCTCGAAGCGCACTTTACCGAAAGCATCCAGGAAGAACTCGCCGACGAGTTGGGATTCGATCTCCTGCAAATTCGCAAACAGCGCGATCCCTTATTTCGACAGCAGGTATTGCGAGCCTATAACTATCAGTGCGCCGTTTGCGGTTTCAATATGCGACATGATAATACCTCTGTCGCACTTGAAGCCGCTCATATTAAGTGGAAGCAACATGGAGGACCATGTGAGATCGCGAATGGCCTAGCTCTCTGCTCAATCCATCATAAAGCATTTGATAAAGGCTCGCTTGGAGTGGATGAAAACATGCGCGTTCAAATATCTTCCGCTGTAAATGGCAACAGCGTTGTATCCAGATTTTTTTGGGACTTTGCAGGAGCGCAAATTCACCTCCCACTACAGAAAGAAAATTATCCGCAGGCTAATTACATAGAGTGGCATATACGCGAAATTTTCAGAAAGTAACTTATTCATTTTGATGGTGATAAACATGGCATTCCCAAGTTATAAAGAGATTGAAATCCCCTTACTTTTGAATATTTATAACCGAGGGGGAGAAGTTAGTTCTTCCTAATGTTATGAACCGTTGGGGAGGGAGTTCGGCCTTAGGCCAGATCGCGGTAAACCGTAATTTCAAATTCCCAAGATATCAAGGTATGTAGGGCATCATGCACAATCAACGTCGCGCAAAGGAAGGGACTACCGCCGGAAAGGCCGGGCGGCTTACGGACGAACATAATCTGATGTTACTGCATGATAAATATGAGCGGCTGAAGCGTGAGCATAAGGGTAAAATCGAGGTAGTAGAAAGCTATATGCGCTGGTGTTAGGAGGGCTTCGAGTTCGGCTGCGACAACGGTCAAAAAACTGCGAGCCACGTCGCGTTGGACTGCTGCAAAAGGGAGGTCCGTAGACCAAGGCTGCGCGCACGGTCGACCTTGTAGCAACGTTCAGGCATCAAAATGAAAACCACATGCCAAGCGCGTTAGAATATCACTTCCCAAAGGAATACTGTCAACATCGGGCATCATTAAATTAAGAGACTAAAGCTCTGAGTAGATGGCGGCTTAAGTTCTTACTACATAAAAACCATTACGACAACAGGCATAATGGATTGACAAGAAAAGATCTTAAAAAATAATGATTAACAGACATTTCACCAACAGCTTACACCTAGATGCAGGCACTAAGCGGTACACTACATCCGGGACGCATCAACGAAGTCAGTTAGTGGCTTTACAGTCTGTCAACATCGATAGAAATAACGCTGCAATTCTAATAACACTTTAAGTGCGGAGAATCACTGTTTGTGAAGGATATATTGATGATTTTCATTTCCATTACTATGGAAAAATGTTAAAAATATTCATAAGCCATCGTCTGCATAGTGTTTTTTTGGTGACGATAAAAAATTGATGAAAATTGTGATTTTTATCACAAAAAACAGGAGCATAATGTTGTGCCACATACACATCCTAGTGAAAATAGCTCAACTGGCCGCAAGAAAATCTGTTACCACAGTAATTGGGTAACTTTTTTTTCAATTTTATTTTCATCAGTGGCAACAATAGCAATTTGGATACTGCTTTTCCAAACATCTCTTAGTGCTGGATTTTCCTCTTATCTTGGTATTCAGAATGAATATTTTTTGCAACATCCCCATGCCCAAATGGACAGCGTTACATTGCAAAAAATTGGTGAACTTGTTTCAAATGGAACATTACTTAGCCTTGATGATTTATGGTCATTTCAGGGAACCTTTTATCAAACTATCATTACTGTTCTGATTGCATTGAATGCTATCCTAGGCGGTTTTGCTTTCTTTATGATAAAACAGTCCTCAAATGCAAAGGCAAGAGAAGAAGCAATACTAGAAGTTAAAAACTACATTGATAGTAAATCTTTTGATCGTGAAGTAAAAGAGATAACGAACAGTAAAGTAGAACTAACAGTTACCCAAAAAATCGGTGCGTTACAGCTTGATTTAACTTCACAAATAGAGTTCATAAGTGCTCTAACTGGAGAGATTGAAGATATAAAAAACAAAAATGAAAAAATTGACCGGTTAGAGACAGAATATAGTGAGATAAAAAGACATATCTCACTTTTAGCATCTATTATTTCTCAGCAAGATACATCAGAAAATGATGGGTCATCTTTAACACTGCGCTAGGGGTATTTAAATGGCTTTTATGAAAAGGAAAAACATTGATAGTAAAGTTATTAATGGTGAACCTATCATTGCAAATACACCAGATGAGCTTTTATCCTACGCAAGCAATAATGGTATTTCCATTGAACCTCTAGATGTCAGTGGATTAACTCAGAAGTTGGGTATTGTAATGAGAATGGAACCAATGGCTGGTGAGGAATCCGGGTGTCTGAAAAAAGACAAAGCCGGTAAGTGGGTGATGACAATTAACTCACTGCAACACCCTCATCGTCAACGATTTACGATCGCACATGAGTTGGGACATTATATAAAGCACACTTTGATAAAAGAAAACTTCATGGATACAACTTTCTTTAGAAATGAAGAAAGTAACCCAATGGAGCATGAAGCTAATAAATTTGCTGCAGAATTACTTATGCCAAAGACAGCCTTTATACATTACATTGAGAATACCTCCAAACAGGTGGATGATTTGGCTAAGCATTTCCAAGTTTCAACAATGGCGGTTCGTATTAGAGCCAAGCAGCTTGGTTATGAAGGGCATAATTTATGAACCAGTATTGTTATTTCCCTTTACTTAAAACTCGGGATGCGGAACTGAAAGCTGTTTCTAAGCTCAACAAAGAGGATTTTGATCATATTTTACCAATATATGAATTAACAAAATCAAGGAGGACTAAAATTGCTCCGGATGGTGATATCCATAGAAAAATGACGACTCTGAAAGAAATCCATGGCGCAAGACCGTTCATATTAGATGTTACTTCTAATGAAAAATACCTTAATTATCAGCTTGAACAATTACTCGATGAGAGCAATTCATTCTATGAATGGCAATACTTTATAAATATTTACAGCGATATGAATATCATCCCAATGATACACTTGTACGATGAAGATGATTTCACTGAGGTCTCTGGTTTTGTAAAAGAAATGTCTGCCATTAAGGATTATTTAGCAGTCAGATTGCCATATAATCTTGATGATTATAAAAAATACATAGATCCAATTATTAGTAACCTTGCAGAGAAGTGCAAACTTTTCGTTATTTTAGATGGTGAACAAATCATTAGAGGGGAAACCGAGAATATTGTTGATGGGTTTAATTTCGCATGCTCAGAACTTGAGGAATTCAATGATAAAATTGAAGATATAGTTATTGTGTGTACTTCTTTTCCTTTAAGCCCTGCCTCCTTAGGTAAAGATGACCTAGGGGAATTCACAATTGTTGAAGAGGAAATATATTGGAGCGTTTCTGAGGAACATGCTATAAAATATGGTGATTATGGCTCAATAAACATTCAACAAGTAGAAATTAAAGGCGGAACCTTTGTTCCACGAATTGATATTTCTCTGGAAAAACAATTTATTTATAAACGATTTCGCCGAAATGCTGGAAGCTATGTTCTTTGTGCTGAAAAAATGATCTCCGACGAAAGATACGTACCATTAGGCGTTTGGGCCGATAGGGAGATTAATTTGGCTGCTAAAGGAGAACCATCTGGAATAAGCCCTTCATTTTGGATCGCTGTGAGAATGAATTATTACATGTCGTCGAGAACAAGGCTTAGATTATCAGATTAATTCCAAGGATGACATTCTTGTTAAAGTGAGAATGTCATCTGAATGAACTTTACTCCCTAACTCACTCAAAAATATCTTGTAAGGGTTATTTATTCTCATAAACAAGTCACCTCTTGAGATTTCCCTCACTTCTTTCAATTTCCTTTGCGCAGAAAATAACTCACATAGCTCATGTTTTGACTTTATCTTTTTATTAGATACCATCTTTCGTAAGGTACGTATGTCAATTGTACTTGCTAGCGTAATTTTATCATGTTTTTTGATATCCTTTGCTTTTCTAATTTGAATTATACTTTCGTCATTAATAACCAAAATGCCAATATTATTAGGAATTTTTTTCCTAATATTTTGTAAGTTACATTTTTCACACACGATATAACACAAATCAAAATACTTCCTATAACTATCAATTTGTTCTTCCAATCGACTGGTATTATCACCTGCACCCTTTATTTCAAAAGCGATAAGTTCATCTTTCGTCATGCAAATTACATCTGCTCTTCGTGTTCCAAAGTTGAAACGAAATTCAGAGCTTAGAATATTTCCTTTATCTGTAATGAGTGATTCAATAAGTATTTTCTTTATCTCAATTTCTTTCATGATTTTTTACCATACATTATCAATGTACGTCATCTATTCCTATGGTTATTTGTACAGTATTTTATCATGATAGACAATCCTGTTCTCACCAAAAAAACCAACCTAGCACAGGCGATCTTCAAGGAGCTCGGCTTATAAAGATATCGCATTTGCAATGCTGATACTCGATCCAACCTGATTTACTCCATCAATATCAAAGAGATATGGTTCTCATTATGGAGCGGCAGCCATGCCCAGTTTGTTTAACCGCGCATCAAGACGCGAAGTAATACATTTGATTACATATCATAGTTCGACTTCACCCTTCTTAAATCTCAAGAAAAAACGTTCAAATAATCATTTGTCATGTTTCTGAGTTCTTCAAAATAGCTCATTCCTGCCTGGATAATGGTACAACGTTAGAACGACTCATTTCATTCTATCTTCGGGACTCACCCAAATGGCCTGCTTAAAATCAAATCCGGACCATTCCTTCTTTACGCAAGATAAAAACTAATTAGATGTCAAAAAAACCTATCCGGTGAACAATCATGCAACACTTCGATGCTTGCTATCTCGCGCCAACCATGATCGAAAGTAAAAGTTCGAGCTCGAGATACGGGGTTCTGGATTTTGAGCAACCGAGCCTTTGTCGGATCGGTCGTATACTCGACTACATAAAGCCAATACGCATCCCCCTTCTCGCGTGCATAGTTAAATTGTGTATGTGAAAGGCCCATAGGGTGATCTTCTAGACTACCTGTCATTGACTTTACTTCAACCCATCGAATCTGCCCACCGCTGCTATCGACTTCGAAGAGGTCAAAGCCTGGGTTACCTTCTGGCGTACGTTGAAGTGCTGGTTCAAGACCAATGATGAGGTCGATTGCACATGCCTCAATCTGCATACGTTCTGCCTGATCGAAGTTGCCGGGCTCGAGGTCGTCATCGTTGGGATGAGTTCCAACATAGGAAATAAATGGCCGCCCCCCAGCGTTACCGGGCATTCTCTGCCTGCCACCTTTTTGACTGCCTTTGTAACCAGAACTATTATGACCACCGGAGCCGCCGTACACACCACCAGAACCTAGAGCGCCATCGTGAGAAGACCCAGAGCTAGCACTGCCTCGGCCACTACGTCCAGTACCAGTATTAACAATGTCGTAGCTGTCTGGGTCGGGGGTTCCGGGGGGAATATGCGGCATGTTATCGCCATATAGATCCATTGCATCGCCGTATACGTCACCAGTAAAAAGCACCTCAACTATCGGTGACTCGCACTCTTGGATTGGATTATCGCTCAATCGGGATGCCAATTCAGCAACGATAGTGGGGTCTCTTCGCAGCAGGTCAAGAATCGCGGGGTCGATGCCAGCCTCTCTAGCAAGCTGATCTAAGATTGGCGGCTTGAAAGCGATTTTAGTTAACAGGAAAGGGTTGTTTTTCCATCCGAGGGAGTCGAACACCACAAGGTGAGGTTGAACTAGATTACCATCAGCATCTGGTACCCACTCAGCTTTATTCAAACGGCGTATGAAGGCTGTAGGGAAAGGTGGAGTTCTGCGCTCGCCGTAGTGTGACCAAGTATATAAGCCGTCAAATACACCACGCCCACGACGCTCTTCGAGGTCAATTAGACTTTCCCAAAGTAGGCGTGCACGATAAACACGCTGATCAATTGTGAGTTTGGATAATAGTTCAACTAGGTGGTCGAACCCCTCAAGTGTCCAATCGGTGATATGGTCGTTAGCTCCCGACGTTGTTTCGTAGCCTGTCTGTCTACGCAACTCTAATTTCTCATCCTGCGTCAACTCGTGTGGGGATTCAATTGGACGCGGGTAGCGCAATGCGCCGCAAGATTCCAGCACATCACGTATGCTTTCGCCACGAAGGCAAGAGTATCTGTCATCAACAATGAAAATGCCGTTTACGCCTGAATAGAGCTGTTTCAGACGGTCGGTAGCTATGTAGACCTCTCCTGGCTTAGCGCGGTAAGATTTGCCATTACCGGTGTTGACCACCGACACAAACTTGGTAGTGCGAAGCTCTGATCGTAGCTTATCCTTCTGTGCTGCTGAGTCGGTGCTGAAGGCCTTGCAGATGCGTTCAATGTCAACCGCATAGGTATCGTCGTCTATATCTACTAACTCTTGCTGTTGATACTTCGGTAGAATATTCCAAATGACGTCATCCACTGGTTCGGGTTCGTTGATACCTAGCGAATTCAGAAACAGCCGCACCTCGTCTGTTGCGCAAACCGCGCGGCACATTGTAGGGAAGCTGGTGGCAATGGCACTGGGAAGGAAGGCCTGAGCTTTGCCGTTCACGCGAGCGACTACGTGAGTACCGTCGTCAAGACGGATGAGTGGAATCGTATCGAGGTGACGGCGTAGGGCATTTTCCTGTCTGCTCAGGAATTCGTAAAGCCGTAATATCCAGTCTTCTGGCTGAACTTCGAGGAATGACTTGTCAAGGCTCGGCACCAGCTTTATCGGCGTGATCTCGTCGATATTGAGCTCGCGCATCAGGTACTGGCGAATTTCAGGTGCCTTGTCCTGAGTGATATCGCCAGATAACCAAGCAGCGTTTTCCGAACCGCACAGCAACGCCAGTTGCTCCGGACTGAACAACTGGCGCAACTCTTGAGTGCGCGCCAGCTTGGCCTGATGTGCTGCGATATGCCTGCCGTCGAATGTCGGAAGCAACTCATGCTCCTCAAATGCTTGCCGAACGATATCAAACATGGGCGCGAACCGCGAATCTTTCGGGAACTTGTCACGATCAAGCGGCATGCAGCGCAGCGCCGATACATCCAACATTGAGTTGTCGCGTAGCCAGCGCATCGCTTCCACTAACAGACAGGATGTCTCCTTTACCAGGTGCTGGTTCCATGGCTCGCCAAGCGGAATGTTGTCACGGCTAGGGGTTGTGCGATATGGCCCCTGCACGAGAAAGCCAAGATGACTCTCAACCACTGTCGGGAAAAACACAACCAGCGGTGACTTAGCCAGAGGCTGTATAGCCCAGTGACTAGTAGCCCCCTTGTCTGCAACCAGCAAGAAAGCGATTTCCACCTGTACTATTTTCCGCTGCTTGGCAGAAAACACGTCGCGGTGGAAAACTAGCCAGTTCTGTTCGACTTCTGGCAGACCATCCTCATTGCCGCTCACCGTTATGTGCTGAACATTATGTCCGAGCGGTGCAGAGGTGGTACGCTGATAGAATCCAGACGCGCCACCCTCGACACTCCAGTTAATTTCATTTATGTTGCGCAGAAATAGAAGTGCACTAGGCCCCAGCTGCCGAAAGCTTCTTGTAATATCCTGCGCTATGCTCGTGTCTTCTGGTCTAAGTGGGAGAATTATCTGAGTTTCGTCCACTTTTCGCGCCAAGCGATCCGAGTGTTTGGGAAAGACATAGTTTTCAATGGCGAAGTCCTCATCGCCAGAGTGAATTTCCGGAAAATCTGTGACGGTGTAAACGGATTTGAAACCAAGGCCGAAGCGGCCAATTGAAGATCCATTTTTGGTACTTTCAGCGATTTCGCAGACGCTTCGAACGTCTGCTTCGTCGAACGGCTTGCCGAAATGCGAGAACCTCAGTTGAGTTTGGTTTAGGACAAATTGAACATTACGTGCTCCCAGCCAGCCAACCCTCCTACCAAGGGCATCCTCTGCATTCTGCAACAATTCAAATATGAAGTGCGTCCGATCATCGTACAGTTCTGCGGCCAGTTTCCCGGATTTCTGTGCGCCTTTTGTGCCGTAGCTCTCCCGATTTTCTTCACAAATTGCAATGTAGTTCGATGCCACAACTCCCCCTGAATGCGACTTCATATAAAGTTCTTAATGCCATGTTTGCCCAAATTTGTCCAATAACGCCATCTTGTGACAAGATATAGCATCAGATTAACTTAATAGCAGACACCCAAAGGTAACCCGATGAGCGGCCAGCTAGGTGAGATCCTCACGATTGATGAAGTTGCTGCTCCTCCGAAGGCGGGCAAGCTGTTCGGTCACTTTCAGAAAACTCCACGCATTAAACGTTGTGGGAATCTGGATCAATGGATCACCAGCCACATCGGCAATGCGGTGGTGGATGACGAGAAGGGGGCAGAATGACGCCTAGCATTATGGCGCTCCAGTCCAAGGCCAATCCCCAACAACTTGAAGCCATCCTAGCCACCGATGGCCCATTGCTCATAATTGCAGGCCCTGGGTCGGGCAAGACCTTCACTCTGGTCGAGCGCATCGTTTACCTCATCACATACAGGGGTGTCGCACCTGAATCGTTGCTGGTTGTCACCTTCACAGACAAAGCCGCACGCGAACTCACTACTCGTATATCCAACCGGTTAGCCGAACTAAAAATCCAGTTCAACCTGAACGAGATGTACCTTGGTACTTTCCATTCCATTTGCCTTCGACTGCTAGAGGATTACCGCGAGTTCACGCGGCTCAAGCGTAGCTTTACACTGTTCGACCAGTTCGACCAGCAGTACTTCCTCTATCAGCACATCAAAGCCTTTCGCGAGTTACCGAACGCCGAGCTTGTCATGGGCAATGACCAGACAGGCCGTTGGGTTCAGTCAGAGAACCTGCTCAAGTGGCTCAACAAAGTTAGCGAAGAGGCTCTTGATTTAGCCACGTTGGCGGCGGCCTCCGAGCCAGAAATCCGTGCACTAGCTACCTGCTTCGTCAAGTACCATGATTTACTTCACGAGCACAACTCGCTGGACTTCTCAAGCATCCAGTACGAGGCCTTGCAACTACTGGAAAAACACCCGGCAGTGCTGTCAGAACTGCGCGAGAAGCTCACCCACCTGATGGTGGACGAGTACCAGGATACCAATACCATTCAGGAGCGCATCCTTCTACTACTCGCCAAAGAGCACTGCAATCTGTGCGTAGTGGGCGACGATGACCAAGGTTTGTACCGTTTTCGCGGGGCTACCATCCGCAACATTCTGGAATTCCCAGCACTATTCGACGAAGGTCAATGCAAACAAGTTAAACTCACCGTCAACTATCGTTCGCACCCTGACATTATCCGCTTTTACAACGAGTGGATGAAGGAGCAGATATGGGACAACGGCTCGCGCGTGTTTCGCTTCGACAAGAAGATCGTCCCGCGTGAGGATGACTTTCCCGACCAACCCACAGCGGTGAGGTTGGCCGCCAGAGATGATAAGGGAGACGCTACCAACTGGCACGCAGAGGTGTTGGCCTTCCTCAATGAATTGAAGAAATCCGGTCAGCTTACGGACTGGAATCAGGTGGCATTCCTGTTCCGCTCTGTCAAGAATGAGAAGGTAGTGGCCTTGGCGCGTTTCCTTGAAGCAAAAGGAGTGCCGGTATTCTCGCCCCGCTCGAATATGTTTTTTGAGCGCGAGGAGATCCGCCTAATGATCGGTGCTCTGATCTTCCTATTCCCGCAGTTTCCCAAGGTGCGGGTGTGGGCCGAAGGCATCAGTCTTCCCATCTGGGACTACTACGACCACCTGTGCTTCAAGGCATTCATCGACGAACTGCGCAAGCCGGAGCATAAATCAATGCTTGACTGGGCTCGTCCTCTGGCCAAGCGGCACGCCGTGCTAACTCAGAACACTGACTATTCCTTCTCTGGTTTGTTCTATGAACTGCTCCAGTTCCCCCTGTTCTCGCGCTTCCTCGCCGATGAGGCTGTGCAAAGTGTGGACAAGGGGCGTGCCGCACGTAACCTTGGAACTTTCTCCAGACTACTAACAAAGTTCGAGCATTTACACTTTGTCAGCGTGCTTAACCCAGAATTTTTGGAAAAGAACCTTCGAGATCTATTCAACCAGTTCATGCGTTTCTTGGTTGACGGTGGTATCGGCGAATACGAGGATGAGGCGGAGTACGCACCTAAGGGCTGTGTCTCGTTCCTGACCATCCATCAATCCAAAGGATTAGAGTTTCCGCTGGTGGTGTGTGGTTCACTTGACGCTGTACCGCGTAAACAGTACGGCGATTTGGACGTGTTGCTTGAGGACGGCGGCTACCTATCGAAGGAACGCTTCGAACCACTCGAGCACATCAAGAACTTCGACTTCTGGCGGTTATTTTACACCGCCTTCTCACGCGCTCAAAACCTACTGGTGCTGACCGCGCAGGAAAAACAAGGGCGAGGCAAGTCGCCATCCAAATACTTTGAGCGTCTATTCTACGGACTACCCAACTGGCGGGAACTGGACTTTTCAGCACTGACCTTCGAGGCAGTCAAACAGATCAATCTCAAACGAGAGTATTCATTCACCTCGCACATCACTGTGTTCGAGAACTGTGCCGAGCAGTACCGGTTCTTCAAAGAGCTGGAGTTTAATCCTATTCGAGCAGGAGCTCAGTTATTCGGTACCTTGGTGCATCAAACTATTGAGGACATTCACAAGACAGTTCTTCGTGGAGATGAGTCCCTCATCCATCCTGATCAAATCAGAGAGTGGATGAATATTAACTACCAATATTTGTCCAAGCGCGAGCGCCAATACCTGGCACCTCAAACAATTAAAGCCGTTGAAAAGCACATTTTGAGGTACTACGAGCGCGAGAATGGAAACTGGGCTCGTATAAAAGAATCCGAGGTAGAGATCTCACTCGTTAAAGAACAATATATCTTAAAAGGCAGCGTCGATCTGATCCGAGGCGAACATGACACAGTCGAAATTATTGACTTCAAATCGGAAAAAAAACCCGATATGGAAAAAGATCGGGATCGGCTGCGTCAGTACCAGCACCAGTTGGAAGTATACGCCCATTTGGTGGAAGAACGCACCGGTCAAAAGGTAAGCCGGATGCACCTGTACTACACCGGCGAGGACGGCGGGAACCCTTATGTATCGTTCACAAAGGACGAACACGCTATAGGCAAGACTATTGCGCGCTTTGACGATATTGTCGCGCGCATTGAGCGGCAGGATTACCAAATCACAGCACGACCAGCAAAACGCTGTTTGGAATGTGATATACGACCTTACTGCGACAAAAAGAATTGGAAATTCAGGAAAAATAACTAATGAGCAAATCCACACAGGAAAGCATGCGACTGTCTACATCTGTTGGTGACACGATTAACGTCGAAAAGTATGAATTCGAGCCGATCAAGGGCTACCCGATGCTGAACTGGCGCGGCAAGCGCCCTTTCACTTCGACCCAGTATTATCCGGCGCAGTTGAAGGAAGTCCACGGCGAAGAGGTGGATGGTTGGCGCAACAAGATTTACTGGGGCGACAACCTGCAGGTGATGAGTCATCTGCTAAAGGAGTTTCGCGGCAAGGTCGACCTGATCTACATAGATCCACCGTTTGATTCGAAAATCGAATACAAGAAAACAATCAAGTTGAACAGGCAGAGCACGGAGACTGCATATACGGCTTTTGAAGAAAAGCAGTACACGGATGTCTGGACGAATGATGAATACCTTCAATTCATCTACGAGCGAGTAATCCTAATGCGAGAGCTATTGAGCCAGGACGGTGTTTTATGCCTGCACTGTGATTGGCATAAGTCGCACTACTTGCGCGCATTGCTGGACGAGGTGTTTGGTGTAGGAACCTTCCAAAATGAAATCGTTTGGCACTACTACAACAAAATGCAAGGAAACATCAACCGCTTCGCGTCTAATCATGATGTGATTATTGTCTATTCAAAGTCAGGTAAATTCCAATTCAATAAGCTTCGCGAAAAGCGTGAAAAGCCGGTTCAGCAGATTAAGCGTGTTTGGGACAAGGCCACACAGTCCTTAGTCAATGCCAAGGATGAGAATGGTAATGTCGTCTATATCAATTCCACTCACAAAACTATTGATGACGTTTGGCGACTGCCCATGCTTCAACCCGCTGATCGTGTAGAGGTTGTGGGATATCCGACTCAAAAGCCAGAAACGCTATTAGAGCGGATAATCCTCGCTTACTCCAATCCTGGTGATATTGTTTTCGATTGCTTTATGGGATCCGGGACAACGCAGGCTGTCAGCAGTAAGTATGGCAGACGTTATATTGGAAACGATATCAACTTGGCGTCCGTTCAAACTACTTCGAAAAGACTTCTTGGCATCCATGAAGAGATGGCTGATGTAAAATATCAGGCGACTATCAAGAACGGTTTACGTGATGATTATGACATGCAAGCCAGCATCGAAGAAGAAGATGAGGATGCGTCAGGCAGCTGGACAGATGTTTTTAAGGTGCCGAAGGTGTATCCAGGCTTCGAGGTATTTACAGTCAACCACTATGACATTTTCCGCAATCCCATTCAGGCCAAGGAACTATTGATCGAGGCTCTGGAAGTACAGAAACTCGAATTCAGCGCCGTGTTCGACGGTGAGAAGGATGGACGCATGGTCAAGATAATGCCGGTCAATCGTATTGCCACACGAGCCGACTTGAATGAGCTGATTGCTGGCTTCGACTATAAGGCCTGGGAACGTAAGCAGAAGGAAGCCCCGAACCGCCCGGTCGAAAAGATCACCCTTATTTGCATGGGGCACGAGCCGGATATGGCAGCACAGCTGGAATTAGCCGCCAAACCCTTCAAGATAGACGTCGAGGTAGTGGACATCCTGCGCGACAAGGCCGAACTTGAGTTCAAGCGCGATTCGCAGGCCAAGGTTTTCATCAAGAACGGAGAGCTGGTCATTGAGAAGTTCTACCCAATGAACCTTCTGCAAAAGCTTTCTCTACAGACTGAGTCTGTTAAGGATTGGAAAGAGTTGGTTGAGTCGGTGCTGATCGACTGGAACTTCGACGGCGCAGTGCTTCAACCGGCAGTCGTGGATATTCCCGGTAAGAACGAGATTGTCAAAGGAGCATACAAGATTCCTAGCGATGCGGGAACCATTCGCGTAAAGATCACAGATCTTCTATCAGAATCTTGGGAAGGGGAGCTAATTAATGGCTAAAAAATCTTTAAAAAATGCTGGAAGTTCCTCTCTGGATTTCGCCTTTTTCCACTTTCTGTGGCAGTTTCATCAAGCCAACCGAGGGGCGATCCGTACTCATTACAAAGAACTCACCCGAAAGTTCCTTGACTTCAACAATCCTGAGCGAAATCCTAAGGCCTTCTTGCGCCAACCTCAGTTTGAAGCACTGGAGACCTATATCTTCCTTAAGGAATTTCTGGGCAACACCAAGGTTGAAGCAATCTTCAAGGCGTGGTTTGAGCGGACGGGCAAATTTGAAGGCCGCAAATTCGGCTCATTCCGAGGCACTGCTGGGCAGGAAATGTTTTCATTTGGTGATTCCGATGAGTTAGAGCTGGCTTCATATCAACAACTGTTCGAGAAGATGCGCAAAAACTCTCGCGCCTACCCGAACTACATCTTCGCGCTGACAATGGGTACTGGTAAAACTATCCTGATGGCGACCTGTATCTACTACGAATTCCTTTTGGGTAACAAATTCGGTAGGGACGAGCGTTATTGCCACAATGCTCTAGTTTTTGCACCGGACAAGACGGTGCTGCAATCGCTCAAAGAGATTGAGTCTTTCGATCTGACTCGTGTCGTTCCACCGGAGTACGTTAACTTCCTAACCACCCATCTGCGCTTTCACTATCTTGAAGAAGCGGGCACTTCACTGGATACGCTAGATAGATCTCGTTTCAATATAATCGTTTCCAACACCCAAAAGATAATTCTCAAGCGAAAACACAAAGAAAAAAATTCGGTAGACCGATTGTTTGGTGCTGTAGGAGAAACGCTGACTTCTTCTGGTGTTTATGCGGATGCTGCTGATCTTTACAACTTTGATCAGCCTGAAGATGAAGGCGATCTGACTACTAATCAGCGCTTTGAAAAATTGCGCCGTTTGGAACAGATTGGTATCTATGTGGACGAGGCTCACCACTCCTTTGGCAAGGCTCTGGCCAAAGATATGGGGATTGGCACAAAGGAGACAGATACTAGCCTGCGCACCACTATCGACATTCTTGCAGCAAGTCTCAGTGCGTCGGGTACCCGTGTGGTAGCGTGTTACAACTACACCGGTACACCGTACATTGGCCGTGAGGTCTTGCCAGAAGTCGTCTATGCATATGGATTAAAAGCTGCTATCGAAAAGGGTTACCTTAAAAAAGTGACTTTACATGGCTACTCGAACTCTCGTACCGACGAGTTTGTCGATATTGCCATCGGTAAATTCATAAATGAGATAGGTCATCTGCGCCCCGAAGGGTTGCTACCTAAACTGGCGTTCTTTGCGGCGACCGTCGATGAATTACTAAGTGAACTGAAGCCTGCAGTTGAGCGTTCACTGCAAAAGCGCGGCATCTCTACGTCTCGTATCTTGGTTAACGTAGGAGATCAGAAGATCACCACTAATGACGATATCCGGGAATTCAACAAATTAGATACTGAAGGTTCAGAAAAACAGTTCATCTTGTTGGTAAATAAAGGTCGTGAGGGGTGGAACTGTCGTTCTCTATTTGGTGTGGGGTTGTTCCGTGAACCAAAGTCGAAAGTCTTTGTACTTCAAGCTACGATGCGTTGCTTGCGTGGCATAGGGCAAGCCCAACATACCGGTCATGTATTTCTATCGGAAGGCAACCTAGATATTCTGAACGATGAGCTACAACAAAACTTCCGCATCACTGCCGAAGAGTTTCAGAAGGTAGCCAAAGACAAGGAACGCGTAGAAATTCGTGTTGTTGAGCCGCCGGTAAAAATTAAGCTGGTACGGGTGCGCAAGCTTTACCACACGAGGGAAAAAACAATCGTTCCTGGGACGACGTTAGGACTTAACCGTAAAGACAGTGAAAAGTGGAAGCCGTTGGTAGAAAAATATCGTCTTATTGAAACCCAGCAAGATGGGCTAGCAACTGCCAATATTGCTCAAGTGGTATACAGTCAAACCTTCGATTTGACCAGTAAACGGAACAAGCGCGTGTTTTCACCATTATCTTTAGTGGCGGAGGTATCCCGTTACCTAAACCGTAGTCCGCTAGATATTGAGGAAATACTTGACTCTACAAAGGAAGGCATCGACGAGCTGGTGGCTATGGCCAACGAATTCAATGAGCTTCTATATGATGAAATCATCCCGCGTTTGTTTAATCTGTTATACGAACTGGATGAGTCGGAACAAACCGAAGAACATGAAGTCGACTTGATCAAAATTCCGCAAAAAGGGTACTACGAGGTATCCGCTGCAAAAGATAAGATCGTCCGTATGGACGATGTCCGACTCAAAGATGAAGAACGAACCAAAAGTTTTCACCTTGACACTTACTGCTTCGACTCGGGTTCTGAAAACTGGTTATTCTGGGATCTCTTACATGAGCAGCGGGTCAAAAAAATCTATTTCACCGGGATGTTGACCCATGGTCAATCGGACTTCTTCATACAATACATAGATCCAGATTCACATACGGTACGAAGCTACTACCCAGATTTCATCTTCCAGCGCGAAGAGTCTGATGGCAGTCTGAAGTATGTAATTGTCGAGGTAAAGGCTGACAACCAGATAGAGAATTCAGTTGTGCAGGCGAAAAAGGAATTTGCACAGCAAATTGCCATCGCTAGCGGCATGGAGTATCGAATACTCAAATCTTCGGATGCTGATAAACGACATTTTAGAATGCTACTTTAAAGTTATTTGTATCGGTTGCTGGAGATGTTTTTCTCGAAATTAGAGATCTTCCCGACTACGCAATAATGTCTGGGCTCAGTCCGTTTGAGTGTTGGAATGATACTTTGGATACAAATGAGCTCACATGCTTTTATTGATCTGCTTTGAAAATTACATAGTATAAGTATGCGAAGAAATCATAAAAGCAACTTTTTCGTGAGGAATATCTAATTCTAGGCACGCAAGACATCCATCTTCACGGCTAGATGTCTTGCAGTTTCAAATGAACTCAACGCTACAGAGCCCTCATTTTTACTTTTTTCCAGCATTAATTTTCGCAAAATCAAACGGACTAATTGCCTTCACGATGCATCAAGAAAATTAGCCCACCACTGCAGCATCAGTCTGCGCTCATCGAGGTGTTCAGCTTTTTGGATATAAGCCGCTCGTAAAGAGTTTCGCTCCATATGGCTCATCTGCCGTTCCACTGCATCCCTCGACCACAATCCCGATTCAATTAACGAACTACACGCCATGGCCCTGAAACCGTGCCCGCACACTTCAACCTGAGTGTCATATCCCATTACTCGCAATGACTTGTTAACCGTGTTTTCACTCATCGGCTTGCGCGGATTATGATCACCAATAAAGATCAGTTCATGATCACCATTGAACGTCTTTATCTGCTCGAGAATTGCCAGAGCCTGTCGGGAAAGCGGCACCAAATGGGGCGTGTGCATTTTTGAGCCACGCTGCGAGTGCTTTACTCCTTCAATAGCTTCACGCTCGGCTGGAATCGTCCACATAGATGTTTCAAAATCGATCTCTGACCAACGGGCAAAACGCAATTCACTGGTACGAATAAAGACAAGTAGAATTAGCTCAACGGCAAGACGAGTCAATGGCCTACCGGTATAGCTATCAATGCGTTGAAGAAGTTCGGGGATACGTTTCAGTTCAAGAGCTGCACGATGTTGTCTGTTACTTGAAGCAACGGCACCGACCATCTCCTGCGCGGGATTTTAGTCAAGCAAACCACTCTGAACGGCATAACGCATAATTGCAGTAGTTCGCTGTTGTAGCCAGGAAGCCACTTCTAGTCTCCCCGACAATTCTACAGCTTTAATAGGGGCTAACGAGTCCCGCGTTTTTAGTTCGGCAATATTACGTTTGCCAATGGCAGGAAAGAGGTTGTCTTCCAGGCTTTTCAGCACTCGTCGGCTATGTTCTTCCGACCACTTTTTTATTTGTGACGTGCCACTCAACGGCGAGCCGTTCAAAAGTGCGCGCTTCTTCTAGCTCAACCTTGTCATTTTTCTTTTTATCTCCCGGATCGATGCTGTTTGCCAAAAGCTTACGAGCTTCATCGCGACGAGCCCTAGCATCTGCAAGAGATACATCAGGATAAACGCCTAAAGCCAGCATCTTTTGCTTCCCGCCAAAGCGGTACTGCAGGCGCCAGTATCTTGAACCATTTGGGTGGACGAGAAGATGCATACCGTTGCCATCGGTCAGCCTATATTGCTTATCCATTGGCTTGGCTGTTCTGACTTTGATATCTGTTAGAGCCATTCTTATCCCTTCCCTGTTGGTACAAGCATTATCGAACCGAAAATACCATCATCTATACCAACATCTGTTAGTAGATGCACGTTGAAGTCGGTTGACCTTGAGAGAGTTAATATAGCGGGAATGATGGGTAAATACTGGATTTCAGACACAAAAAAAAGACGTCCGTTGACGTCTATTGATGTTCCGATGGTGCCGAAGGCCGGACTCGAACCGGCACGTATTTCTACGGTTGATTTTGAATCAACTGCGTCTACCGATTTCGCCACTTCGGCACTGAAGGGGATGCGGAAACGTTGTGGATTATACCTGTCGCGCGCCGCCATGCAAGCGACGACGCGCTAAACCCGCGCTAAGTGTCCAAAAAACCAGCGCTACCGTCAGTCCAGCTCAGACACCGCCAGCCGAATCACCCTCGCCGCCTTCTGCTCCGGCAGCGCCAGCACCTTGGCCCACATCTCCTGCACCATGTCGCAGGAGAGCTTCTCTTTGCCCTCCGCCTTCTCCGGCGTCTGCAGCAGCTGGATGTCCTCACCGTACTGATCGGCAAGTTGCTTCATAATCGGCCGCACATCTTCGACTGCCGCCTCGCGTTCGGCCGGGGTCACGGTGTGGCGGTTTTTGCCGTAGGCCGCGCGCATCATGTCGGCGTCGGCCTGCATGCGCCGGGCCATCAGGTCTTTATCCAGCATGCGCATCGGGTTGATGCCGCCCTTCACCATCGGGTAGAGGAAGCGGAAGCAGGCGTCGTCGCTCACCTTCTGGATGGCGGCGGTCTGCTCCATGTTGATGGTCATGTAGTTCACCACGTTGGCGTCCGGGGCGTTTTGCAGGCGAGACATCTGCAGATGCAGGATCTGCGGCTGGATGGTGTCGATAATCTGCTGCTCCGGCTCGCCCGCTTTTTGCAGGGCGGCCATCTGGTCGAGGATGCGCTGATGCAGCGCGGGCTCCTGCTCCTTAATCACCTGCCAGGCGGGCATCGCGTTGAGGGCGTTATCCATCTGCCGTTCCTGGGCGCGCTGCCTGTCGAAAAACACCCAGAACGCCACGGCAGCAGCCGCAATGACGACAATCACAATACGGGTCCACGTTTTATTCATCTCGCATCCTTATCCTTGAGTTATGCCGGTTTACACCGGCACGCCGCTGTGGAAGCGAAACTCGTGGTCCGGTGTCGAGATAAGTGTGGCTTCAATTTCGCCAAAAAGCTTTATGCGCGGTGAGATATCGTCGTCGCTCACCTGCTGGGCCAGCGTCAGGTAGTCCTGATAGTGGCGCGCTTCCGAGCGCAGCAGCGAGAGATAGAACTTCTGCAGGTCGTCGTCGAGGAACGGGGCCAGCGCGGCGAAGCGTTCGCAGGAGCGGGCTTCGATGTAGGCGCCGCAGATAAGCTTGTCGATCAGCGTCAGCGGCTCGTGGGTACGCACTTCCTTCAGCATCCCTTTAGCATAGCGGCTGGCGGTGATTTTGACGTACGGAATGTCGCGGGCCAGCATCGCCTCGCGCACCTGCCAGAAGTGGTGCAGCTCCTCTTTAATCAGCAGCACCATGCTGTCGATGAGCGCCTGTCCCCACGGGTCGTCGGTTTTGGGCATCACGCTTTTGCCAATCTGCTTGTGCAGGGCGATGAAGTCCGGCTCCGGGCCGTCGCGGAAGGTGAACTGTTCGTAGGGCTTGAGCCAGTCGAGCAGCGCATCGGCACCGCTTTCGTCGGCGACGTATTTACGCACGAGTAATAGCGCAGTCTGGGCGGCCTTGAGCTCGCACACCATGTGGTCGGTGAGCAGCAACGGCAGGTTCGCCGGGTCGCGGGCTTTATCAATCCATGCTTGCGGGGTCGGGCACTGGAGGAAGTTGAGTACGGGGGCGAGTATCTGCGGGTAATCCATGGTTCTGCCTTGAAAAAGCGGTGGCGCGTGCCACCGCCTGAAACGCTTAGTGACGCACGCCGTCGTCGTCTTCGTCGATGTAATCTTCGTCGTCGCCTTCTTCGCCGTCTTCACCGTTCGGATCTTCGAAGTAGGTTCCCCAGCCGTCGTATTCCACTTCAAACTTCTCGGCCAGGTTCATCAGCTGTTCTACCTGCGCGTCAATCAGCTCCGCCTTCAGCGCGCCTTCGCTCAGGATATCGCAGCAGATGACGGTGTCGCCCTCTTCCACTTCCAGCTCTTCCGGCTCGGTCACTTCGTAACCCAGCTTGAAGGCTTCCACGGCCATTTTTTCCAGCGCCTCGAAGTCATCCGCAGAGAAATGGTGTTCGATGGTGTACAGCGCGTCCGGATCGCTACCGTCTTCCAGCAGTTCTTCAATAATCAGACGCGTCTCTTCGCGTTGCTCTTCCAGTAATTCCGGGTTTGCCATGGGTCAATCCTCTTTAAAGTGCGGCAGATACTTCTATTTTCACACACGGACGGGTTTGCCTCCACCTTTGTTGGAAAGATTTGTGAAACGGGGTTGCAAATGAATAATTACACATATAAAGTGAATTTTAATTCAATAAGTGGCGTTCGCCATGCGAGGATAAAATGTCTGATCTGTACAAGAAACACTTTCTGAAATTGCTCGACTTTACCCCTGCACAGTTCACTTCTCTGCTGACTCTTGCCGCACAGCTCAAAGCCGATAAAAAAAATGGCAAGGAAGTACAAAAGCTTACTGGAAAAAACATCGCGCTCATCTTCGAAAAAGACTCAACCCGTACACGTTGCTCTTTCGAAGTTGCCGCATTTGACCAGGGCGCGCGCGTTACCTATTTAGGGCCGAGCGGCAGCCAGATTGGGCATAAAGAGTCAATTAAGGATACCGCACGGGTGCTCGGGCGGATGTACGATGGCATTCAGTATCGCGGCCACGGCCAGGAAGTGGTCGAAACGCTGGCGCAGTACGCGGGCGTGCCGGTGTGGAACGGGCTGACCAACGAGTTCCACCCGACGCAGCTGCTGGCGGATCTGCTGACCATGCAGGAGCACCTGCCGGGCAAGGCGTTTAACGAGATGACGCTGGTCTACGCGGGCGACGCGCGCAACAACATGGGCAACTCGATGCTGGAAGCGGCGGCGCTGACCGGGCTGGATCTACGCCTGGTGGCCCCGAAAGCCTGCTGGCCGGAAGAGAGCCTGGTGGCGGAGTGCAGTGCGCTAGCGGAAAAGCACGGCGGGAAAATCACCCTGACGGAAGACGTGGCGGCGGGCGTGAAGGGCGCGGACTTTATCTATACCGACGTCTGGGTGTCGATGGGCGAAGCCAAGGAGAAGTGGGCGGAGCGGATAGCGCTGCTGCGCGGGTATCAGGTGAACGCGCAGATGATGGCGCTCACCGGCAACCCGAACGTGAAGTTCCTGCACTGTCTGCCGGCGTTCCATGACGACCAGACTACGCTCGGCAAGCAGATGGCGAAGGAGTTCGACCTGCACGGCGGGATGGAAGTGACGGACGAGGTGTTTGAGTCGGCGGCGAGTATCGTCTTCGACCAGGCGGAAAACCGGATGCATACGATTAAGGCGGTGATGGTGGCGACGCTTGGGAAGTGATTGACTCCTCTGCGGTCTGGTGCCCTCACCCCGGCCCTCTCCCACGGGGAGAGGGAGAACACCCAGCCCGTAGGCCCGTGCAAGCGCAGCGCCGCCGGGCGAATCAGGCGACGATGCGGCCTGATGCCCTCACCCCGTCCCTCTCCTACAGGGAGAGGGAGAAAACACTAAAAACGACAACAGCGTTATCGTCAGGCAGAAAAATTCATTTTACTGACGCTTTCTCAGCTAGACATTAACCATAATAAGAATTTATGTTTTTATTAACCATTATTTATTGAGTAGATAATGGTTAATATCAGGTCATTATCAATTACAAAATACCGTATATTATCGGCGTAATATTTCCTTATTACTGCATTTCGTTAATAAGGATTATTCATGTCATGGAATAAGCATGAAGCTTTGTCATACGCCCGTAGCCACGCACTAACCCATACTGGACACTATTGCGCTCGAGCAATCGCCGCCGCCATTCGAGCCGGAGGGCTTAAAATCGAAGGGGCAAACGCAAAGGATTTCTGGCGTTCTCTTGAAAAAGCAGGGTTCACAAAAGTCTATGGCACACCCATAGAGGGGGATATTGCGGTGATTGATGCCTTGCCCGGCCCGAATCAGTACGGGCATGTCTGTATTTACGATGGCGCTGGAACCTGGTATTCAGATTTTAAACAGAGAACACTGTACCCGGGGCCCACCTATCGCCAACTCCAGCCAGCAACAACCTTATACAGGCATTATTAAAATGAATAAACTCATCTTTCTTGTGTTATTCAGCACAGCCGCATTGGGGGCCGAAGATTTTCAGATACCGATGCAGCGCGCCCTTGAATTCAATCGCTGGTACGTCAAACAAGTGAACAACGATCGTTATCCAATCCAACAGGGAAATGAAATCGATAAGTTCGTTACGGCCAACACCATGAAAGAATTACGTCATGCAGATGATCCCCGTTATGCCGACGCTGAATTTTACGAGGCTGATTTTTTTATGAAATCGCAGTATATCGGCGAGGACTGGGCTGAGAATGTGTCTATTGATTCGTATGATTCAGACCCGGTCTGTGTAAACGTGAATATCACGTTCGGCAAAAAGACCCAGCACACAGTTATTGATTGCATGGTTAAAGAAGATGGGATCTGGAAAATTCAGTCTGTCGCTGCACGGGATAATAATTGATTCCTCCGCTAACAATAATGTAGCCGGGTGGCGCTGCGCTTACCCGGCCTACACAACCCGTAGGCCCGTGCAAGCGTAGCGCCGCCGGGCGGATCAGGCCAGCTCCATTTCATTGATTTTTCACCCCGAAAAAGGTACGTTTTCGCCTTAATTCCAGCGTGGACATACCAGCATTATGCCGATTATTCAGTCTGTTGAACGTGCGTTGCAGATCCTCGACCTGTTCAACGAGCAGGCCACCGAGCTTAAGATCACCGACATCAGCAAACTGATGGGGCTGAGCAAGAGTACCCTCCACTCGCTGCTGAAAACCCTCCAGCTTCACGGCTATATCGATCAGAACCCGGAGAACGGCAAATATCGCCTCGGCATGAAGCTGGTTGAGCGCGGTCATTTCGTCGTGGGCTCCATCGATATTCGCCAGAAGGCGAAAGGCTGGCTGACGGAGCTGTCCCAGCGGACCGGGCAGACCACCCATCTGGGGATCCTGGACGGTCGTGAAGGGGTCTATATCGAGAAGATTGAAGGCAAGCTGGCCGCCATAGCCTATTCGCGCATCGGCCGCCGCCTGCCGGTTCACGCCACCGCCATCGGCAAAGTGTTGATTGCCTGGCTGGGCGAGGCCGAGCTGAACGCCCTGCTGGAGGGCTATCAGTACACCACCTATACCCCTTCCACCCTCGCCTCTCGCGAAGCATTAATGGCCGCTCTGGCGCAGACCCGCGAGCAGGGCTACGCCCTGGACAGCGAAGAGAACGAGCAGGGCGTGCGCTGCGTGGCGGTGCCGGTGTGGAACCACGAATCCCGCGTGATTGCCGCCCTGAGCCTGTCGACGCTCACCTCCCGCGTGGACGACGCCGAGCTGGCCCGCTTCCGCGAGGAGCTTCTGCAGGCCGGGCTCGAGCTGTCACGCGCGCTGGGCTATACCGGCTCGTAGGTGAAGTAGTCGAAGTCCGCGTAACAGCCGTCGCCGCTGATGTCCTCGCAGTGCAGCCCCACAAACGCGCCGGTAAAGAAGCCGCGCCCGCCGATGTAGTCGTCCGACAGCTTCCACGCCTCATACGTCACCGGAACGGTATGCCATGTCTCGCCGTCGAACGAGTAGCTGTAGCGGTAGACCAGTTTATCCACGTCCACCCTTAGCCAGACGCTCTCGGCCTGTTCCGGCACCGGAATCGGCTGCTCGTGCAGCGGCCATGACGGCACGTTGTGGTCGAGCTGGATCACCTTGATGGTTCTCCCCTGCCCCTCCTCGTAGTCCACAAAGCAGTAGCTCCAGTTTTTGCTGTTGTAGTAGCAGGTCAGCCCCGCGCTCTGCTGGAAGTGGACCGGCGAGAACTGCATCCGCGTCTCGGCCCGGAAGGTGAAATGCTGCCAGCGGCGCGCCACGGTCGACTGGGTAAAGGTCGAGTTGAGCGAGTCGTTGCCGTAGAGCCGTAAGTAGCCCGGGCGGGCGGTAAGCGAGCCGAGGGTGTTGTCGAACGGAATGCGCAGGGTCTGCAGTTCCGGGTCAAGCGTGCTGCCGTCGAAGTCCTCCCGCCAGCTGCACTGAACGGATGCAGGCTGTTCCGCTACCTGCGGGCCTTTCACGGTCAGCTGCGCGTGCCTGCCGCCTTCTACGTAAGGCCAGCCGTCGCGCCATTCAATGCGGGCGATGCCGGTCTCGCGCCCCAGCGGGCAGTAGCCGCGCCCGCCGGAAGCCAGTAGCGGCACGCCGGGCAGGCGCAGCGGGCGGCTGGTGAGGTAGGCCATATACCACTCCCCGGTGTGGGTTTGCAGCAGCGAGCCGTGGCCGCTCTTTTGCAGCGGGTTCTCCGGCAGGTGCCAGCTGGTCATCATCGTCACGTCCGGGTGCAGCTCGTACGGCCCGTCGATGGTTTTTGCGCGCAGCACCACGACGGCGTGCTCGTAGCTGGTGCCGCCCTCGGCAACCATCAGGTAGTACCATCCCGCCAGGCGATAAAGATGCGCCCCTTCGGTGTAGCAGAGCGGCGTGCCGGTAAACAGCGTTTTGCGCTCCGGCGAAAGCGTGCCGGTCTGCGAATCAAACTCCTGCATCACGATGGTGTTGTGCGGGTTGCTGTGGTGGCGCGGCCCCCACGGGCGGTAGAGGTAGTATTTGCGGCCATCGTCGTCGTGGAACAGGGAGGGATCGAACCCGCCGTTGCCCATCGGGATCGGCTCGCTCCACGGCCCCTCGATGGACGGCGCGGTGACGAGAAAATTGCGGCCGTTTTTCCACGGCGAGTCGACAATCTTCACGTCGGTGTAGAGCAGCCAGAACCTCCCGTCGGCGTAGCTCAGGCACGGTGCCCAGATGCCGCCGGAGTCCGGGTTGCCCTTCATGTCCAGCATCGACACGCGGTCCAGCGGGGTGCTGACCAGCGACCAGTTTTTCAGATCGCGGGAGTGGTAGATGCGCACGCCCGGGAACCACTCGAAGGTCGAGGTGGCGATGTAGTAGTCCTCGCCCTGACGGCACAGGGACGGGTCCGGGTTGAAGCCGGTCAGGATCGGGTTAGTGATTTCCATAATGCCTCCGGTTAATGGGATGCGGCTGTCGCGGCGTCGGGAACGGCCTCGCCCTGCGACGCGCGGTGCTTGATCAGCTGCTGGCTGATGGCCTCCACGCGGGCGTCGGTGAGCTTGTAGAACGACAGCATGATAAACATGCCCGCGTAGAGCACCACCGGCACCACGCAGAACAGAATTTTGATGGTGGTCAGCACCTCGACCGGCTGCACGCTGCTGCTGGCGGAGTAGTTGACGTACGCCAGGATCCAGCCCACCACCGCCCCGCCAATTGCCAGGCCAATCTTCAGGCTGAACAGGTAGGTGGAGAACACCAGCCCGTCGAGGCGGCGACCGCTACGGCTCTCCTCGTAATCCACCACGTCAGAGGCCATCAGCCACTGCAGCGGCGTGGTGGTGTTAAAGACGAACAGGAACAGAATGTTGAGGGCAAAAATCAGCGCGATGTGCTCCGCCGGGGTGACGAAAATCAGCAGGCTAATCAGCGAGTAAGCGACGATGATCCACTTGAAGGCGGTAACGCGGTCGAAGCGGCCCAGCAGGCGGGAGGAGCAGAGCGAGCCGAACATGGTGGCGAGGCTGCCGTAGAGTAAAAACTGGGTCGCCATCTCCGGGTGATCCATCACGTATTTCACGAAGTAGAGCGTCGCCCCGCCGCGCACCACGTTGGAGCAGGTCGCCATCATCTTGAAGGCACACATGATGCGCCACTGGCTGTTGCCCAGCAGCAGCTTAAGGTCTTTCGCCACTGACGAACCCGGCTGCACCTCAAAGGTGTAGCGCTCTTTGGTGGTAAAGAAGCAGACGTAGAGCAGCACCACGCCGCTCAGCCCCAGCACGCACATGGCGCCGAAATAACCCACCTGCTCGTTGCCTTTGCCAATGATGCTGACCAGCGGCAGCGCGATGCCGCTGATGGCGAGCGACCCCGCCGCCGCCAGGAAGAAGCGCCAGGACTGCAGGGCGTGACGCTCTTTCGGGTCGGCAGTAATGACGCCCGGCATGGCGCAGTACGGGACGTTAACGAAGGTGTAGACCAGAGTCAGCAGAATATAGGTCACGCAGGCGTAGATGATTTTGCCCTGCGCGGAGAAGTCCGGCGTGTAGAAGGTCAGCATGCAGACGATGCCGAACGGGATGGCGCCCCACAGCAGGAACGGGCGAAACTGGCCATGCCGCGTGCGGGTGCGGTCTACCAGCAGCCCCATCAGCGGGTCGGTCACGGCGTCGAGCACGCGGGAGACTAAAAACAGCGTCCCCATAATGCCCGCGGAGAGGCCGAAGACGTCGGTGTAGAAATAGGCCAGCAGGAACATCGTGGCCTGCCAGACGAAGCCGCAGGCGGTGTCACCCAGCCCGTAGCCAATTTTGTCTTTCATGGTTAATTGCGTCATCAGAATTACACCCTTATGTAGTGTGCTGAATTACAACATCGTGTTAATGGAGTGTAATGAGCTGTTCAATTAACCAGCAATGGTCATATCTTATTTCTTAATTACGTTATTTCGCTTTTGTGACGTCAACGATATATCGCAACTTATTGTTTAAATTAATAAATTGCAGACACGTAAAAACCGCCCGCGGACTATTTTCCGCAGACGATTGTCTCTCACAAAATAATTAAATACCGAGCGCTTTTTTACCGGCGTTAATTACCTCAATGATTTTATCGGTGTCATAAATACAGCCTTTCCAGGTGCCGCCGCTCACGGACTGTAATGCCGCCCACAGCCGGGTATCGTCCGGCAAAAAGTCGTGAGCGTGCAGGTCCGGATGCGTCTGCCGCCGTGCCAGCTCGCGCGCGCC
Organism: Enterobacter hormaechei subsp. hoffmannii; assembly: GCF_001729745.1. Lineage (GTDB taxonomy): Bacteria > Pseudomonadota > Gammaproteobacteria > Enterobacterales > Enterobacteriaceae > Enterobacter > Enterobacter intestinihominis. Next base: position 524,362 of record NZ_CP017186.1, on the reverse strand, counting down.
CTCTTCCGGCGTCAGCGGGTTGTCCGCGGTACCGATAAAGTTTACGCTGCCTGTTAATGTCAGGCGGTCCACCGCTATCTCAATGATGTCGTTATCGCGCAGCTTGCCTATCGGCCCGCCCGCCAGCGCCTCCGGCGACACGTGGCCGAAGCAGGCGCCCGTCGACACGCCCGAGAAGCGCGCATCGGTGATTAACGACACCGTTTTGCCCCACGAGATATGCTTCAGCGCGGAGGTGAGCTGGTAGGTCTCCTCCATGCCGGTGCCGGACGGTCCACCGCCGATCACCACCATGATATCGCCCTGCTCAATCTCTTCCCGCTTGATGGCCCTGATCGCCTGCGCCTCCGAGACAAACACCCGCACCCGGCCGGTGTGGCGGTAAACGCCATCTTCACCGACGACCGACGGGTCGATCGCCGTGGCCTTGATTACCGATCCTTCCGGCGCAATGTTGCCCGTCGGGAAGCAGACCGTCGAGGTCAGCCCTTTCGCTTTTGCTTTTTCCGGCGGCAGGATCACGTCATCCGGCTCCACGCCGTCCTGCTCGCGCAGGCACTGGCGGAAGCGCTTACGGCGCTCCGAGCTCTGCCACCAGTCGAGATTCTCGCCCACCGTCTGGCCGGTGACGGTCATGGCATCCAGGTGCAGCAGGCCGAGATCGCGCAGGTGGAGCATGACTTCCGGCACGCCACCCGCGAGGAAGGCACGCACGGTCGGGTGATAGTCCGGGCCGTTGGGCAGCACGCTCACCAGGCGCGGCACCCTGCGGTTGACGCGCGTCCAGTGTTCAACGTCCGGGATCGTGCAGCCCGCCGCGTGTGCGATGGCCGGAATGTGCAGCAGTAAATTGGTGGAGCCGCCGAACGCCGCGTGGATCACCATCGCGTTTTCGATAGCTTTGTCGGTGAGGATATCGCGCGTGGTGATGCCGCGGTTATCCAGCTCGCTCACCGCCCGCGCTGACTGGCGGGCAATTTCCAGCCACACCGCCTGTCCGGACGGCGCCAGCGCGGAGTGCGGCAGCGCCAGACCCAGCGCTTCCGCGACCACCTGCGAGGTGCCCGCCGTGCCGAGGAACTGACACCCGCCGCCCGGCGACGCGCAGGCGCGACAGCCCAGCTCGGCGGCCTCCTGCAAGGAGAGTTCATGGTTGGCGAAGCGCGCGCCGATGGTCTGCACCTTGCCCGCATCTTCCCCCACGGTCGGCGGCAGCGTCGCTCCGCCTGGCACCAGAATGGTCGGCAGGTCGTGCATCGCGGCCAGCGCAATCATGGTGGCGGGCAGCCCTTTATCGCAGGTTGCCACGCCGATCACCGCCCGCCGCGTCGGAAGAGAGCGGATAAGACGACGAAACACGATCGCCGCGTCGTTACGATACGGCAGGGAGTCGAACATGCCGTGCGTGCCCTGCGAGCGCCCATCACACGGATCGCTGACGAAGGCCGCGAACGGGATCCCCCCGTTGCGTGTGATCTCCTTCGCCGCCGCCTGCATCTGCATGCCGATTTCCCAGTGTCCGGTGTGGTAGCCCAGCGCAACCGGGCGTCCGTCTCCGGCGCGGATGCCGCCCTGAGTACCGATAATCAGCACCTCTTTGCCGGTCAGCTTGTTGGCGTCCCAGCCCATCCCGGCGTTCTGCGTCATGCCGAACAGGTTGCCGCTGGGGGATTCCATCAGCATCTGCGGAGTCAGCGGCAGCGCGCCCTGCGGACCCGCCGCGTGGGTGATCACCGCATAAAACGCGTCGTCCTGCGGGGTGAAAATTTTCTCAATGGTCATCGTTATCGTCCGGCTCAGCAGAGCTTGAGCTGTTGTAGCAGGGCTTTCAGCTGCGCCTTACGCGGCTCGTCCAGCGGCGAGGCTGGTGGCAGGACGTGCGTAGAAATTGGACGACCGCAGAGCACGATCGCCTCTTTAATCACGTTCACAAACGGCGTATCCAGCTGATACATCTGCGGGATTTGCAGCAGGGTCTGATGATACTCAGCCGCTTTCGCCACGTCTTTATCCCGCCAGGCTTTCAGAAGATTTACCGACACCTGCGGAGCAAAGTTACCGCTGGCCGAGATCGCCCCGTCACCGCCGAGCAGCAGGGTATTGAACAGATGATCGTCGTAGCCGCAGAGCACGGTGAAGTGTGGATGGGCCGCTTTAACGGTGTGGATCATGCTGCGCAGGTGGGCGACGGAGTCGATGGTGTCTTTGATGCCGACGATGTTACTGCGCGAGTCGGCGAGGGTTTTCACCAGCGCCGGGGTCAGATCCTGCCCGGTCAGCGCCGGGAAGTTATAGAGCATCACCGGCAGCGTGACGCTGTCGGCCACCTGTTCGAAATAGCGGATCAGGTTCGCTTCCGACACTTTCCAGTAGTAAGGGTTGATCACCACGATGCCGTCCGCGCCCGCCAGCTGCGCGTGCTGGCTCAGCTCAATGGTTTCCCGGGCGTTGGTGCCGCCGGTGCCGATCAGGACCGGCACACGACGATCGACATGATCGATCGCAAACCGGGCAATGGTTTTACGCTCTTCGGCGCTGAGCTGGGAGAACTCGCCGCCGCTGCCCAGGAAGAACAGGCCGTCGACGCCCGCAGCGATCAGATCGTCGATCAGCGCGGCGGTGCCCGGCTTATCAAGCTGGGCATCGGCGGTAAAGATGGTGGAGACAGGGGGAATGATACCCGTGAACAACGCGGACTGCGGCATGTGATCTCCTTGCTGAATCATTTGTTCTACATTATAGAACAGTGTTCATTAATTTAACGATCATACTATGACGGAGAAAAAGCACAGGTAAATGGGAGATGAGGAGGGAGTGCGGGAAGTTTAAGCTGGATCACATATTGTCCGCTAACCCCTCACCCCGGCCCTCTCCCCAAAGGGGCGAGGGTGGTAAAGTCCCCTCTCCCCTTTGGGGAGAGGGTTAGGGTGAGGGGTAAGGGTTACTCCACCAGCATCTTAACAACCACTTTCCTGACCTTAGCAGGCGCCCCCACCGCGCACAGCGGCTTATGCACTTCGCCCGGGTAAAACACCACAAAATCCCCTTCGCTCAGCACCACGGTTTTCTCCTGCTCGCCTTCCGGCAGGAACGCGATGTCTTTGTCCGCCAGCCAGTCGGTGTCCGGCGTGCCGTGCGGCAGGGTGCTGAAGGTCATCCCTTCCAGCCCCTTCAGCACAATCTGAATATCCAGGTAGCGTGCATGGTATTCAGCGCGACGCTCAGCGAACGGCTGGGTCATGTCCTCCGATACCAGATAAAACAGGCTGTTGCCGCTGATGTCGTGCTTGCCGGTCGGCGTCGCGTCGGTGACGTGGGCCTTGACGTGCTCAATGGCCTGACGCAGATCGTCAGGCAGCCAGGACTGCAGATGGTGGATGTTGCCGATAATCATGTTTCAACCCTCAATATAAAACATCGTTTCATTTTTATCTTTTATACGAGAATCCCGGCTGCCATACCAGCCCTTTTTGGACGAGGTTTGCGCGAGCGCATGTTTATCGGAAAATGTGTTAATTCACTGTTAATTACATAAAGGCATTTATGCAGTCATTATGCATAACCTCATTTCCTAAGCTTTACGCAACTTATCTAACTCGCTGAATTTAAAACGTAACTCACAAAACCTGTTGTTGCATCACACTTTATCACTTCGGTTATTTCCTTTAAAAATCCATAATTATTTATCGATTTCTCTTAAGTGAAAAATAGTTAACTGTCATTATTGCATAGCTATTCTCGAGGCAAAATTTTATTCATTAAAATCAACAGCATAACTAAATATTCCAAAGCATGTAATTCTACAAAACAATAACAACCTCAAATATTGCCACCCGTTCCTGCTTAGCTATTCATCCCGTAATAATATGAAATTAATCATTATCTGATACGAATCATGCAATTGAAAATAAACTGCTCAATATCGGTTTTCGCGTGAGCAGCGTCACAATAACCATTATTTAAGCGCCTACTATGAATCACGAAATCAATTGAGCTTAGCCGCCATGAAATTAAACACATCACATGGCGCATGCCCTTTTTATTCTGAAAAACAGTTAAAGGAATAATTATGGAAAAGCATTACGTCGGTTCTGAAATTGGTCAATTGCGTAGCGTTATGCTGCATCGTCCTAATTTAAGTCTTAAACGTTTAACGCCATCGAATTGTCAGGAGCTGTTATTTGATGACGTGCTCTCGGTTGAGCGGGCGGGAGAGGAGCATGATATCTTCGCAAACACGCTGCGCGAGCAGGGTGTGGAAGTCCTGCTATTGACCGACCTTCTTACGCAAACGCTTGATATTGCCGAAGCAAAAGCCTGGCTTCTTGAAACACAAATCTCCGACTACCGCCTCGGCCCAGCCTTTGCCGGCGACGTCCGCGGCTGGCTGGCGGATATGCCGCACCGCGAACTGGCGCGCCGATTAAGCGGCGGATTAACCTACGGTGAAATTCCGGCGGCTATTAAAAATATGGTGGTCGATACCCACACGGCGAATGATTTTATTATGAAACCGCTGCCGAACCACTTATTTACCCGCGATACCTCCTGCTGGATTTATAACGGCGTGTCCATTAATCCGATGGCGAAACCGGCCCGTCAGCGCGAAACCAATAATCTGCGCGCAATATATCGCTGGCACCCCGCATTTGCCGATGGCGAGTTTATTAAGTATTTCGGCGACGAGAATATTAATTACGACCACGCCACCCTGGAAGGCGGCGACGTATTAGTGATTGGCCGCGGGGCGGTATTGATCGGCATGTCAGAGCGCACGACGCCGCAGGGCGTGGAGTTCCTCGCCAACAGCTTGTTTAAACATCGTCAGGCCGAGCGCGTGATCGCCGTTGAGCTGCCGAAACATCGCTCCTGCATGCACCTCGACACCGTGATGACCCACATCGACGTGGACACCTTCTCCGTTTACCCGGAAGTGGTGCGCAAGGACGCCCAGTGCTGGACGCTCACCCCGGACGGACGCGGCGGCCTGCTGCGTACCCAGGAAACCGACCTGCTGCACGCCATCGAGAAAGCCCTCGGCATTAACCAGGTGCGCCTGATCACCACCGGCGGCGATGCCTTTGAAGCCGAACGCGAGCAGTGGAACGACGCTAACAACGTCCTGACCATCAGTCCGGGCGTGGTGATCGGCTACGAGCGCAACGTCTGGACCAACGAGAAGTACGACAAAGCGGGCATCACCGTGCTGCCGATCCCGGGCGACGAGCTGGGGCGCGGTCGCGGCGGCGCGCGCTGCATGAGCTGCCCACTGGAACGCGACGGAATTTAAAGGAGCCATCATGGAACGAAAACCCACTCTGGTTGTGGCCCTTGGCGGCAACGCGCTGCTCAAGCGCGGCGAGCCGCTGGAAGCGGACATCCAGCGCCAGAACATCGAGCAGGCCGCCCGCACCATCGCAGGCTTAACGGAGCAATGGCGCGTGGTGCTGGTGCACGGCAACGGCCCGCAGGTCGGGCTGCTGGCACTGCAAAACAGCGCCTACGACAAAGTCACCCCCTACCCGCTGGACGTTCTTGGTGCAGAAAGCCAGGGAATGATCGGCTACATGCTCCAGCAGGCGCTGAAAAACAATCTGCCCCAGCGCGAGGTGAGCGTCCTGCTCACGCAGGTGGAAGTGGACGCCGCCGACCCGGCGTTCAGCAACCCGACCAAGTACATCGGCCCGGTCTACAGCGAAGCCCAGGCGAAAGCGCTGGCCGCGGAAAAAGGCTGGGTGTTCAAGGTCGACGGGGCCTATTTCCGCCGCGTTGTGCCCTCTCCGCAGCCGAAGCGCATCGTGGAGAGCGACGCCATTACGGCGCTTATTCAGCGCGACCACCTGGTCATCTGCAACGGCGGCGGCGGCGTGCCGGTGGTGGAAAACGCCAACGGTTATCGCGGCATTGAGGCGGTGATCGACAAAGACCTCTCCGCCGCTCTGCTGGCGCGGCAGATCGAGGCCGATGCCCTGCTGATCCTCACCGATGCCGACGCGGTGTACCTCGACTGGGGCAAGCCGACCCAGCGCCCGCTGGCGCAGGTCACGCCGGAACTGCTCAGAGGCATGCAGTTCGACGCCGGATCGATGGGGCCAAAAGTGGCCGCCTGCCGCGAGTTTGTTGAAGCCTGCAACGGCATTGCCGGGATCGGCGCGCTGGCCGACGGCGCGGAGATCCTGGCGGGCGAGAAAGGCACGTTGATTCGTAACTGAGCACCCATTTCCCCTCACCCTAACCCTCTCCCCAAAGGGGAGAGGGGACGATTACACCCTCTCCCCTTTGGGGAGAGGGCTGGGGTGAGGGGTAAGGTCTTAGTCATTAATTTTAAAAAGGATTTACCCATGACCATCAACCTGAAAAACCGCAACTTCCTGAAACTGCTGGACTACACCCCGGCGGAGATCCAGTACCTGATCGACCTCGCCATCGAGCTGAAGGCCGCTAAAAAAGCCGGTCGCGAAAAACAAACCCTGGTCGGGAAAAACATCGCCCTGATCTTTGAAAAAACCTCCACCCGCACCCGCTGCGCCTTTGAAGTGGGCGCGTTCGACCAGGGCGCGCAGGTCACCTACCTCGGCCCAAGCGGCTCGCAGATTGGCCACAAAGAGTCGATGAAGGACACCGCGCGCGTGCTGGGCCGCATGTATGACGGCATCGAGTACCGCGGCTACGGCCAGGCCATCGTTGAGGAGCTGGGCGAATACGCGGGAGTGCCGGTGTGGAACGGCCTGACCGACGAGTTCCACCCCACGCAAATCCTTGCCGACCTGATGACTATGCTGGAGCACTCTCCGGGCAAAACCCTGCCGGAGCTGAGCTTTGCTTATCTCGGCGACGCGCGCAACAACATGGGTAATTCGCTGATGGTCGGCGCGGCCAAAATGGGGATGGATATCCGCCTTGTGGCGCCGAAATCCTTCTGGCCGGAGGCCGGGCTGGTTGAGCAGTGCCGCGCCATCGCCAAAGAGACCGGCGCGCGCATCACCCTCACCGACGATGTGGAAGAAGGCGTGCAGGGCACCGATTTCCTCTACACCGACGTGTGGGTTTCCATGGGCGAGCCGAAGGAGGCGTGGGCCGAGCGCGTTAGCCTGATGAAGCCGTATCAGATTAATGCGGACGTGATGAAGGCCACCGGTAATCCGAACGTCAAGTTCATGCACTGCCTGCCGGCGTTCCACAACGAACATACCAAAGTGGGCCGCGAAATCGAGATGGCGTACGGCCTGAAGGGGCTGGAGGTGACGGAAGAGGTCTTTGAATCACCGAACTCCATCGTCTTCGACGAAGCAGAGAACCGCATGCACACCATTAAAGCGGTCATGGTGGCGACACTCGGCGACTAATCACCGCCCGGCGCGCCGCGGGGTGCGCCGGGTTCAGGAGAACATCATGGGCAAGTTCAAATTTCCCTCCGCTTATACCATTCTCTTTTTTCTGATTGCCGTGGTTGCCGTGCTGACGTGGATTGTTCCGGCCGGGCAGTACCATATGGCGATGAACGAGGCGCTCGGCAAAGAAGTGCCGGTTGCTGGCACTTACGCGCACGTGGCAGCGCACCCGCAGGGGCTCGTCTCCGTGCTGATGGCGCCGATTGCCGGGCTGTACGATCCGGAGTCCGGCCAGGCCGGGGCGATCGACGTGGCGCTGTTTATTCTGATCATCGGGGGGTTCCTCGGGATCGTCACTAAAACCGGGGCGATAGACGCCGGGATCGAGCGCGTCACCACCCGACTGCGCGGCCGCGAAGAGTGGATGATCCCGATCCTGATGGCGCTGTTTGCCGCAGGCGGCACGATTTACGGCATGGCCGAAGAGTCGCTACCCTTCTATACCTTACTGGTGCCGGTGATGCTGGCAGCGCGGTTCGATCCGGTGGTTGCGGCTTCTACCGTGCTGCTCGGCGCGGGGATCGGCACGCTCGGATCCACCATCAACCCGTTCGCCACGGTGATCGCCGCCAACGCCGCCGGGATCCCCTTCACCAACGGCATCATGCTACGCATCGCGCTGCTGGTGATCGGCTGGATCATCTGCGTGGCGTGGGTAATGCGCTACGCCCGCAAGGTGCGCAAGGATCCGTCGCTGTCGATCGTGGCGGATAAGCAGGAAGAAAATCGCGCCCACTTTCTCGGTAACAAGGGCGAGCAGTCGCTGGAATTTACCCCGGTGCGCAAACTCATCCTGGTGATCTTCGCCCTCGCCTTCGCGGTGATGATCTACGGCGTGGCGGTGCTGGGCTGGTGGATGGCGGAGATTTCGGCGGTGTTCCTCGCCAGTGCCATTATCGTCGGGCTGATCGCCCGCATGAGCGAAGAGGAGCTGACCTCAACCTTTATCAACGGCGCGCGAGATTTGCTGGGCGTCGCGCTGATAATCGGCATCGCGCGCGGTATCGTAGTGATCATGGATAAGGGCATGATTACCCACACCATTTTGCACAGCGCCGAGGGAATGGTCACCGGATTGTCGACGGTGGCGTTCATCAACGTGATGTACTGGCTGGAAGTGGTGCTGTCGTTTCTTGTGCCTTCTTCGTCCGGCCTGGCCGTTCTGACGATGCCGATCATGGCGCCCCTTGCCGATTTCGCTAACGTCAACCGCGACCTGGTGGTTACGGCTTACCAGTCGGCGTCCGGCATCGTCAACCTGATCACTCCCACCTCTGCCGTCGTGATGGGCGGGCTGGCTATCGCCCGCGTGCCCTACGTGCGTTATCTGAAATGGGTCGCGCCGCTGCTGGGGATTTTAACGGTGGTGATTATGGTGGCGTTAAGCCTGGGCGCTTTGTTGTGATTTGCCGGATGGCGCTGCGCTTATCCGGCCTACGGATCGGTGCGGTGCCACCGGTTATTTCGGGAACTGATATGGGAACTATGATGGATTACGAAGAGTACTCTCCCAAAGAGCAACTACAGCTAACGGTCTGCCAGCGTCTGATCGCGGAAAAGAGCTATCTCTCCCAGGAAGAGATCCGCCGTGACTTACAGGAGCGTGGTTTTGAGACCATCAGCCAGTCCACCGTTTCACGTCTGCTCAAGTTGCTTGGTGTCATAAAAATTCGCAATGCCAAAGGGCTAAAGATTTATTCGCTGAATCCCCAGCTGCGCCCGGCCCCCGACGCGGCGCGTACGGTCTCTGAAATGGTGGTGAGCGTGGAGCACAACAGCGAATTTATCCTTATCCATACCGTCGCCGGATATGGCCGCGCGGTGGCGCGTATTCTGGATTATCACCAGTTACCGGAAATTTTAGGTGTAGTGGCCGGGAGCAGTATTGTCTGGGTCGCGCCCCGCGTAGTGAAGCGCACCGCGCTGGTGCATAAGCAAATTAATTATTTACTCAGAACGCATTAATATTCACAAAGAACCGTTTGCATTGAGTAAAGCGTGCATTAAATCGCTTGATCCCAAAAGCGAGCTGCGTATAATGCCCGACAGTTTGCCGGGAGGAAGCATGGTCAAGCGTGTACGACATAACGTCTTACCGCGTCTGAAATCAGACGCTGGCCTGCCGTTTTTCTTCCCGTTGCTAAACCTATTCCCAGAGCCCCTCATTTGAGGGGCTTTTTTTTGCCCGGCGTCAGGAGATAAACATGAATCCGCTTTATCAAAAACACATCATTTCCATAAACGACCTCAGCCGCGAAGAGCTGGAACTGGTTCTGGAAACCGCGGCAAAACTGAAGGCCAATCCGCAACCGGAGCTGTTGAAGCACAAGGTGATTGCGAGCTGCTTCTTCGAAGCCTCGACCCGCACCCGCCTCTCCTTCGAAACCTCCATGCACCGTCTGGGCGCGAGCGTGGTGGGCTTCTCGGACAGCAGCAACACGTCGCTGGGCAAAAAAGGCGAAACCCTGGCGGATACCATTTCGGTTATCAGTACCTACGTTGACGCGATTGTGATGCGCCACCCGCAGGAGGGCGCGGCGCGTCTGGCGACCGAGTTTTCCGGCGGCATTCCGGTGCTGAACGCCGGTGACGGTGCTAACCAGCATCCGACGCAGACCCTGCTGGATCTGTTCACCATTCAGGAGACTCAGGGCACGCTTGAGAACCTGAACATCGCCATGGTCGGCGACCTGAAATATGGCCGCACCGTCCACTCCCTGACCCAGGCGCTGGCGAAATTTAACGGCAACCGCTTCTTCTTTATCGCGCCGGACGCGCTGGCGATGCCGCAGTACATTCTCGACATGCTGGACGAGAAAGGCATCGCGTGGAGCCTGCACGCCAGTATCGAAGAGGTGATGGGCAACGTGGATATTCTCTACATGACCCGCGTGCAGAAAGAGCGTCTGGATCCGTCCGAGTACGCCAACGTGAAGGCGCAGTTCGTGCTGCGCGCCAGCGACCTTGAAGGCGCGCGTGACAATATGAAGGTGCTGCACCCGCTGCCGCGCATCGATGAGATCACCACAGACGTGGACAAAACGCCGCACGCCTGGTACTTCCAGCAGGCCGGAAACGGCATCTTCGCTCGCCAGGCGTTACTGGCACTGGTTCTGAATCGCGAATTAGCTCTGTAAGGGGAGACGACCATGACACACGATAACAAACTCCAGGTTGAAGCCATCAAGCGTGGCACCGTGATTGACCACATCCCTGCGCAGGTGGGCTTTAAACTGCTGACGCTGTTCAAACTGACCGAAACGGACCAGCGCATCACCATCGGCCTGAACCTGCCGTCGGGCGAAATGGGCCGTAAAGACCTGATCAAAATCGAGAACACCTTCCTGACCGACGAGCAGGTTAACCAGCTGTCGCTGTACGCGCCGGACGCCACGGTTAACCGCATCGACGATTACGACGTGGTGGGCAAATCCCGCCCAAGCCTGCCGGATCGCATCGAAAGCGTGCTGGTCTGCCCGAACAGCAACTGCATCAGCCATGCTGAGCCGGTTTCCTCCAGTTTCGCAGTGAAAAAACGCGCCAATGACATCGCACTCAAATGCAAATACTGCGAAAAAGAGTTTTCTCATTATGTGGTGCTGGCCAACTAATTGAGGTTGGTAATGAAATCCCGGCTGTTATAATGGCCGGGAACATTCTTAACGCTGTAATTCTGGAGAAAAAATGAGCAAAGTACTCGCGACGGAAAATGCACCAGCGGCTATCGGCCCATACGTTCAGGGCGTTGATCTGGGCAGCATGATCATCACTTCTGGTCAGATCCCGGTGAACCCAAAAACCGGTGAAGTGCCAGCCGACGTAGCGGCGCAGGCGCGTCAGTCGCTGGAAAACGTGCAGGCGATCGTGGAATCTGCCGGTCTGAAAGTGGGCGATATCGTCAAAACCACCGTGTTCGTGAAAGATCTGAATGATTTCGCGACCGTTAACGCCACTTACGAAGCGTTCTTCACCGAGCACAACGCGACCTTCCCGGCTCGCTCTTGCGTGGAAGTGGCGCGTCTGCCAAAAGACGTGAAAATTGAAATTGAAGCGATTGCCGTACGTCGCTAATTCAATTCAATTAAGAAAGGGCAGCTTAGCTGTCCTTTTTATTTCGACTATTTTTACTCTCCATATAAAATGACAAATCGCACCGTCCATTATTAAGCTTCTCCACCCGGTAATATTCTCTAATAATGGATGAGTAATGAAACTTTCAAAAATTGCACTTGCCCTCGCGACAGTGACCGTTGCATCGTCGGCATTTGCTCACGGCTATATTGAATCTCCAGCCAGCCGCGCCTATATGTGTAAGCTTGGCCAAAATATTGATTGCGGCGCTGTACAGTATGAACCGCAGAGCGTGGAAAAAACTTCCGGTTTCCCGACCGGCGCTATGCCGCCGGACGGCCAGCTCGCCAGTGCAGGTATTTCCCAGTATTCTCAGCTGGATAAGCAAAGCCTGAATGCCTGGACCAAAAACCCGATAACAGCAGGCCCGCATGAGTTCGTCTGGCATCATACTGCACCGCATAAAACCACTAACTGGCGCTATTACATCACCAAACAAAATTGGGATCCAAATAAGCCGCTGACTCGCGATCAATTTGAATTAACTCCATTCTGTACGATCAACGGAAATAGTCAGGCACCAGCTGTAACAAAATCTATGACTTGCAATGTTCCTGCGCGTACGGGGTACCAGGTTATTTACGGCGTGTGGGAAATTGCGGACACCTCAAATAGCTTTTATCAGGCCATTGACGTTGATTTCGGGAATGGTGGCAACGTAACCCCGGACGAAACGCCTGCGATCGTTTCCGAATGGAGCAAAACCCTGAGCGGCCAGATTGCCGGTAATAACCTGAACGTGGGCGATAAGGTTATCGCACGCTTCTTCGACGCCAACGGTGAAGTGACCGCCATGCGTACCGAAATGACCATCGGCTCTGCTGAACAAGGCGACGCTAACCAGTGGTCTTACGATCTGGCGCAGAAGATCAACACCGCTCAGAGCGATGTCCGCGTCGGTGTTAAAGATGAAGCCGGTGACATCAGCCCGGTTCACGGCGCCAACAGCGTATTCGTGAAAGACGGCAGCACGCTGAAATCCGTTGCCATCTCCTATGAAGAGCAAAAAGCGCAGGTGAGCGAGACCATCGCCGTTTCCGATCTGCAATACAGCAAAATCGAACATGGCAACGCGACCGTCAGCTTCCACGTCAACACGCAGGGTGACGTTAATTTTGAAGCACACGTGATGAACCACCACGGTGCGGAAAAAGGTTACCTGAAGCAGGACATGAACAACGTCAATCAGGACGTGACCATGACGCTGACTGACGTGACGGCGGGACACCATATGCTGAAATACTACGCGACCAATAAAGACGGCACGATGTTCGCCCAGGACGTGCTGAACCTGATGCTGGAAAGCGATGCGGCTGCGGACAGCACCGGCCACCACGACTTTACCTTCCCGGACAATATCGCCTCGTACAAAGCAGGCACCGTGGTACTACAGCCAAAAGACGGTAAGACCTACGAATGTAAGCCTTTCCCGTACAGCGGCTACTGCGTGCAGTACAGCCCAACCGCAAACCAGTTTGAGCCTGGCGTTGGCGCGCACTGGAAAGAGGCGTGGGTGTTGAAGAACTGAGTGGAAAAACCTTACCCCTCACCCTAACCCTCTCCCCAAAGGGGAGAGGGAACGGATCGAGCCCCCTCGCCTGGCCCTCTCTCCAAAGGGGAGAGGGTACCGATAGAGCCCCCTCGCCTGGCCCTCCCTCCAAAGGGGAGAGGGGTTGGGGTGAGGGGTATTTTTTTCTACTGATTCTGCGTCGCACGCAGCAGCGTTTCCAGCGGGTACACCGCCGCAATCACCACCTCGTCCTGGATTTTCGCCGCGTTATCCAGTTCGCTCTGGATCGACGCGATCTCTTTATCATCCAGCGTTCCCTGACGTGCCACCAGATCCGTCAGCCGCAGGCCAATCGAGGCCAGCTTGTCCACCTCCTGAATTACCGGTTTGATGGCCTTCAACTGATAGCTGTTTTCGCTCAAGGCCAGCACGTCGCTGGTGTTGTTCTGCCAGCGGTTAAAGACGTGGCGCAGCGCGTCGGCGCTCTCCGTGTCTTCCGCGTCGCTCACCAGACGATCAGCCCATTTATTCATCTGACGCACGGTCGCACTTTCCGCGTTTAGCGCGTCAGCGAGCCGGTTGAGCGGCTCAAACTGATGATAGTTTCCGGCCTGGAACTTAAGATGCTGACGGGTGTAATACTGCGCCGGTTCAAGCGCCTGGGCGAGGATTTGTAGCGGCAAGGTATCCGCATTGTTAGCGAGGCGCGTGAACTGTATCTGCTGCTGGGTATGCTGCTGTAGCCCAACCGATACCGTGGACCAGCTGTCCATCGCCTGGAGCCGGGTATACATGTTGTCGATGTCGTTGACGTCCTTCGCCGACCAAAGTCGCTCCGCCACCGCAAAGGCGCGCGGCCACAGACGGATATCCAGCACTGGCGCGACTACGTTTTCCGCCCACAGCGCGGCTTCACCGCCGAGCAGATTGGCCTCGTTCGCCGGGTCCGGCACCACCGGCGGAACGCCTTTCGGCACCTCGTCCTGACGCGTGCCGCTAATCGGGTAGCGGGCGTTACCCACCAGGAAATAGCCGCTGAGCTTATCGTTCTCAACAGAAACGACCGGACGCGTTTCACCCATCCAGGTATCAAGGGAAAACGTTACCTGATTGTCGTCCCGCCACTGAATGTTATCCACCGCCCGACGCGATTTCCCGGCAAAATCAATGAATCCGCGCCAGCCAGCATCGCCTTTCACCAGCGTAAAGCTGCCTTCCACCGGCTTGCCTTTCAGACGCGGCATCGAGAAAGCCCAGCTCTGGACGCTGTCGGTGTCTGCTATCACATCCACGCCGTTCAACCCCTGCGGCACAATTTCATTGCGGTAGTGGTAGGCGGTGGATTGCGGCTGATCAAGGTAGAAACCGGTAGAGAGAATGCCCTTATAGCCGTTCTGCGCCACCTGCCCCAGCGCGTCCTGTCCCTGCCAGGACTGGATCAGAATGCTTTTCGGCAGATCGGGATGGTAGATCTCATCCCAGCCAACCATCTGCCGGTGGTGCTTCTCAAGGATCGTCTCCAGCTTGCGGTTGAAATACGCCTGCAACGCATGGCTGTCCGCCAGTTTGTTGTCGCGCATGAATCTCTGGATCGCAGCGTTCGCTTTCCACTGGCTGTCGTCAACCTCATCGCCGCCAATATGCAGATACGGATCCGGGAAGATCGCCGCCAGTTCGCTGACCATCACGTTGGCAAAGGTATAGGTCGCCTCTTTGGTGGGATCCAGCACTGGCTTAAGCACGCCCCAGTGGCGCTCCATGGCGTACGGCCCCGGCGCGCTCATCAGCTCCGGGTAGGCGACGGCAATCGCCGAGGCGTGGCCCGGCATATCAATTTCCGGCACCACGCGTATGCCGCGCTCGGCAGCGTAACGCACAATCTCGCGCATCTGCTCCGTGGTGTAGAACAGCCCATCGCTGGCAAGCTGGGTTAATTTTGGATAACGCTTCGAGGTAAAGCGCCAACCCTGATCGTCCGTCAAATGCCAGTGCAGGACGTTGAGCTTAGCCGCGGCCATGCCGTCGATCTGGCGTTTGATATCGGGTAACGGGATGAAATGGCGCGCTGAATCGAGCAGCAGCCCGCGCCACGGGAAGCGCGGCGAATCTTCAATGGTAACCCACGGAATCGAGGTGTTTTCGGCACCGTTCTGCATCAGCTGGAGCAAGGTTTCCATGGCGCGCAGCGCGCCGAAGCGGGTGTTGGCGGAGATATTTACGCCGTTGGCGTCCACCGTGAGTTTATAGCTCTCATCGCTGTCCGGCAGCGGCTGCGGCTTCACTTTTTTAGCGATGGAAATACGGATGGTTGGCTTGTCAGGTTTTTCGGCCTGCGGCTGTAGCGTCCAGCCAGTTTGCAGGGCGATGCGCTGGCGCAGGCGGTTGACCGCATCCCCCAGATCGTCGCCGCTGACGCTCACGGAGAGTTGATTGTTAAGCACCAGCGCACCCTGTGTGGTCGGGCGTTCAACCTTCGCAGGCCAGGGCATTAAGGGAAGGTCGCCTGCCGGGGCGGCAAAGGCGGAGGCGCCGAGCATAAGCCCGGCGGTTAAGAGACTGTACCGTAACATGAATGTTCCTTATCTGACGGGCCAAATAAAGGCAAAACATTCTGTTAACATGCGCTCAAATTGTCGTCAAGCGAATGCGCCGACGGAGATCACAGGTTGTTGAATTTGGGAGGAAAGCCAGCTGCCGGGTGGCGGCTTCGCCTTACCCGGCCTACGTTCGGATCGTAGGCCCGGTAAGCGCAGCGCCACCGGGCTTGCCGTTACTGCCATCCATACCGACGGCTATAGAACCCTTTGACCATCTGCGTCAGCACCATGTAACCCGCGAGGATCGCCACCAGCCACGGGAAGTAGCTCAGCGGCAGCGCCTGAAGTTGCAGGTAACTTGCAAGCGGCGAGAACGGCAGCGCGATCCCGAGCGCCATCACAATGCCCGTCATCACGATCAGCGGCCATGCGGCACGGCTCTGGATAAACGGAATGCGGCGGGTGCGGATCATATGCACAATCAGGGTCTGGGACAGCAGCCCCACCACGAACCAGCCGGACTGGAACAGCGTCTGGTGTTCCGGGGTGTTGGCGTGGAACACAAACCACATCAGGCAGAAGGTCAGAATGTCAAAGATGGAGCTGATCGGCCCAAAGAACAGCATAAAGCGCCCCAGATCGGCGGGGTTCCAGCGCTGCGGCTTCTGGATCTGCTCGTCGTCCACGTTATCAAACGGGATGGCGACCTGAGAGACATCGTACATCAGGTTCTGAATCAGCAGGTGCAGCGGCAGCATCGGCAGGAACGGCAGGAAGGCGCTCGCCACCAGCACGCTGAAGACGTTACCGAAGTTGGAGCTG
Organism: Enterobacter hormaechei subsp. hoffmannii; assembly: GCF_001729745.1. GTDB lineage: Bacteria > Pseudomonadota > Gammaproteobacteria > Enterobacterales > Enterobacteriaceae > Enterobacter > Enterobacter intestinihominis. The sequence goes on along the minus strand of NZ_CP017186.1, from coordinate 507,971 downwards.
GCGGTCATTTTGATGTATTTGAGCATATTGGCGAAGGTGCGACGCCCTTCGATGACGCCCTCCTCCAGCACCATCAGGCTCTTTTCCAGCAGAATGATATCTGCCGCCTCGCGGGCGATATCCACCGCGCCGTCCACGGAGATACCGATATCCGCCGCACGCAGGGCTGGCGCATCGTTGATGCCGTCGCCCATAAAGCCCACCACGTGCCCTTCACGACGCAGCAGAGTGACGATGCGTTCTTTATGCATCGGCGTCAGGCGGGCAAACAGCGTGGTGCGCAGGGCAAGCTCGGCCAGCTCATCGTCGGACAGGTGCTCAATGTCGCTCCCCACCACGACGTCGCCCGCGTCCAGGCCCACTTCGTGGCACACTTTGGCCGCCACCAGCTCGCTGTCGCCGGTCAGGATTTTGACGGTGATCCCGCTCGCTTTCAGTGCTTTCAGCGCCGGCGCGGTGGTCTCTTTCGGCGGATCGAGGAATGCGATGTAACCCTCGAGGATCAAATCGGATTCATCGATACGCTGGTAGTCCCCTTCCCGCGCGGGCAGGAACTTGCTTGCTACCGCCACCACGCGCAGCCCCTGACGGTTCAGGTTATCGGTGACGCGTTTGATGCGGCGCAGCATGGTCTCATCCAGCGGCACGATCTCGCCGTTATGACGCACCTGCGTGGAAACATTCAGGATCTCCTGCAATGCCCCTTTGCAGATCAGCTGATGTACGTCCGGCTGCTCGCTGACCACCACCGACATGCGGCGCCGTTCAAAGTCGAACGGAATTTCGTCCACCTTCTGCCAGCGGCCGGAGAGCATGCGGGCAGACTCTTCATCCACACCTTCCAGCACCGCCACGTCGAGCAGGTTTTTCAGCCCTGTCTGGTAGTGACTGTTCAGCCACGCGCTGTACAGCACCCGTTCGCTGGTCTTTCCGGCGATATCGGTGTGGTTCTCCAGCACGATTTTGTCCTGGGTCAGGGTGCCGGTTTTATCGGTGCAAAGAATGTCCATCGCGCCAAAGTTCTGGATGGCGTCGAGGTGTTTGACGATCACCTTTTGTTTAGAGAGTTTGACCGCCCCGCGCGCCAGCGTGGAGGTGACAATCATCGGCAGCATTTCCGGCGTTAAGCCGACAGCCACGGAGAGGGCGAACAGCGCCGCTTCCCACCAGTCACCTTTGGTGTAGCCGTTGATCAGCAGGACAATCGGCGTCATGACCATCATAAAGCGGATCAGCAGCATGCTGACGCGGCCAATGCCTTTCTGGAATGCGTTCGGCTCGCTCTCCTGCTCGCTGACGCGTCCGGCAAGCTGTCCAAACCAGGTGTTGCCGCCGGTAGCGGTGACAATGGCCTGCGCCGTGCCGCTGACCACCGTGGTGCCCATAAAGCACAGGGTGTCGCATTCCAGCGGATTCATCTGCTGCGGATCGCGGGTCCTCGCCACCTTCTCTACGGGCAGGGATTCACCGGTGAGTGACGCCTGCGCGACGAACAGATCCCGCGCCTGGATGATGCGTAAATCCGCCGGGATCATGTCCCCCGCCGCCAGCTTCACCAGATCGCCCGGCACCAGCTGGTCAATGGGCAGTTCAATCCAGGCGTTTTCGCCGAGGTCGTTAATCACACGCGACACGGTGGCAGTATTGCTGACCATCGCTTTCAGCGCATCCGCCGCTTTGGTGGAGCGCGCTTCCTGAATAAAGTTAAGCAGCGTGGAGATCCCCACCATCAGGGCAATTACGCCTGCGGCAAACAGATCTTCAGTGGCGTAAGAGATAATCCCGAGCACCGTCAGCAGCAGGTTGAACGGATTGCGGTAGCAGAGCCACAGGTGGACCCACCATGGAGAGGGTTTTTGCGCCGGGATCTGGTTATCGCCATGTTCCTCGCGGATTTTTGACACTTCTTGCGCATTCAGCCCTTCCGGGTGGCCGCCAAAGGCGCGCCAGACTTCGTTTTCATCCATCGCCGCCACGTTCAGGCAGCGCTCGGTCAGGGAAGCGGGGATTTCCGCGCCCGCCAGGGTGTTGGCATTTGGCAGCGGATCGCGCGCAATCAGGCGATGTGGCAGGTGGCGGCTCAGCTGCGCGAACAGCTGCCGGGTGATATTTTTCAGCATAGTCATTCCCCCGCATCCGCAAAGGCGGACGCAGTTTTCCCGCAGGCGTGGCAGAGCCGTACCTGTCAGGCACTTAATTTATCAAGCAGGAACGTATGAACGTTGCTGCCTCACGCCGGTGAGACAGCAAAAGGCTGGCTTACCGGAAAGAAGGTTTTCTCCTGGTCAGGAGAGGTGTGGGATCGGGATCCATGTGGCCTCCGGTAAGTTAAAAATGGGATGTCGTCGCGCAGTATAAGGATTTAACCATACCTTTTGTGACTATTCGGGCGGTATGATACCCCCTCGTAAATAAACCGCACGTAAACCAGACTTTGCCCATAGCGAATTCGCAGGATAGCATTAGGCTCAACTGATTATTTTATCGTTGTTACAGGGAATACAGCATGCAGAACCGCCTTACGATTAAAGACATCGCGCGTTTAAGCGGCGTGGGGAAATCGACCGTCTCACGCGTGCTTAACAACGAAAGCGGTGTCAGCGAGCGCACACGCGAGCGCGTCGAGGCGGTGATGAATCAGCACGGTTTTTCCCCTTCCCGCTCCGCGCGCGCCATGCGCGGGCAGAGCGATAAAGTGGTCGCCATTATTGTCTCGCGTCTGGATTCCCTCTCCGAAAACCTCGCCGTACAGACGATGCTGCCCGCGTTCTACGAGCAGGGCTACGATCCGATCATGATGGAGAGTAAGTTCTCGGCACAAATGGTGGAGGAGCATCTCGGTATGCTTCAGCGCCGCAACATTGATGGCGTAGTGCTGTTCGGGTTTACCGGTCTTAAAGAGGACATGCTTAAACCCTGGCAGCCGTCTCTGGTGCTGCTGGCGCGCGACGCCAGCGGGTTTGCCTCTGTCTGTTACGATGACGAAGGGGCAATCGTGATCCTGATGCAGCGCCTGTATGAGCAGGGCCATCGGCATATCAGCTATCTCGGCGTGCCGCATGCCGACATCACCACCGGCAAGCGTCGCCATGAAGCGTACCTGGCGTTTTGTAAAAAAAACAATCTCCCCGCCGTGGCCGCGCTGCCTGGACTGGGTATGAAACAGGGATATGAGCAGGTCGCCAGCGTGCTGACTGCACAAACCACCGCCCTGGTGTGCGCCACGGATACCCTTGCATTGGGTGCGAGCAAATATTTACAGGAACAACGCATCGGGGAGCTGCAGTTAGCGAGCGTGGGAAGCACGCCGCTGATGAAGTTCTTACACCCGGAGATTATCAGCGTTGACCCGGGTTATGCCGAGTCTGGCCGGCAGGCTGCCGCGCAGCTGATCGAGCAAATTACCGGGCGTACCGAGCCCCGTCAGATCGTCATTCCAGCCCGCCTCTCATAATTTTTTTGAATGGATTATTGTGATCTTCGCCCGATTTCGGGAACGTTCCCATTTTCGCCGTCACGTTGAAGGAGTAGGCTTGCGCACAGGTCATAACCCCTTTCACCATCTGTCATGAGGTTTCATGATGAGTAAAGTCAAACAAGCCGATATCGATCAGCTGATCGTCCTGGTCGGCGGACGCGAGAACATCGCCACCGTCAGCCATTGCATTACCCGCCTGCGCTTCGTGCTGAACGATCCGGCCAAAGCCAATCCGAAAGCCATTGAAGAGTTGAAAATGGTTAAAGGCTGCTTCACCAACGCCGGGCAGTTCCAGGTGGTGATTGGTACCGAAGTGGGCGATTACTATCAGGCTCTGCTGGCGACTACCGGGCACTCTTCCGCCGATAAAGAGCAGGCGAAGAAGGCAGCGCGCCAGAATATGAAATGGCATGAGCAGCTGATTTCCCATTTTGCGGAGATCTTCTTCCCACTGCTGCCTGCGCTGATCAGCGGGGGCTTAATTCTGGGCTTCCGTAACGTCATCGGCGATGTGCCAATGAGCGACGGCAAAACCCTGGCGCAGATGTACCCGGCGCTGCAAAGCATCTATGACTTCCTGTGGCTGATTGGCGAAGCCATCTTCTTCTATCTGCCGGTCGGGATCTGTTGGTCAGCGGTGCGCAAGATGGGCGGAACGCCCATTCTCGGAATCGTACTCGGCGTGACGCTGGTCTCTCCGCAGTTAATGAACGCTTACTTACTTGGTCAGCAAACGCCAGAGGTGTGGAACTTCGGCTTGTTTACCATCGCCAAAGTGGGCTACCAGGCGCAGGTTATCCCGGCATTGCTGGCGGGTCTGGCGCTGGGCTTTATTGAGACGCGTCTGAAGCGCATCGTGCCGGACTATCTCTATCTGGTGGTGGTCCCGGTCTGCTCGCTGATCCTGGCGGTGTTCCTGGCGCATGCCTTTATCGGTCCGTTTGGCCGCATGATTGGCGACGGCGTGGCCTTCGCGGTCCGTCACCTGATGACCGGCAGCTTCGCACCGATTGGCGCCGCACTGTTCGGCTCCCTGTACGCTCCGCTGGTGATCACCGGCGTGCACCAGACCACGCTGGCGATCGATATGCAGATGATCCAGAGCCTCGGCGGCACGCCGGTCTGGCCGATCATCGCCCTTTCTAACATTGCGCAGGCCTCGGCGGTAACCGGCATCATCATCGTCAGCCGTAAGCACAACGAGCGTGAGATCTCCGTTCCGGCTGCTATCTCCGCCTACCTCGGCGTCACTGAACCGGCGATGTACGGTATCAACCTGAAATATCGCTTCCCGATGCTCTGCGCGATGATCGGCTCCGGTCTGGCGGGCTTGCTGTGCGGCCTGAACGGCGTAATGGCAAACGGGATTGGCGTCGGCGGCCTGCCGGGTATCCTCTCCATTCAGCCTTCATTCTGGCAGGTATTTGCGCTGGCGATGGCGGTGGCGATTATCATCCCAATGGCGCTGACTACCGTGGTTTACCAGCGTAAGTTCCGTCAGGGCACGTTGCAGATTGTTTAATTCCCTTTTTCGGGGCGCAGTTGCGCCCCTTCGCATTTGCAGGAACGTACTATGAATACCCTTCCTCACTGGTGGCAGAACGGCGTTATCTATCAGATTTACCCAAAGAGTTTTCAGGATACCACCGGCAGCGGCACCGGCGATCTGCGTGGCGTAACGCAGCGCCTTGACTACCTGAAAACCCTTGGCATTGACGCCATCTGGCTGACGCCGTTTTATATCTCCCCGCAGGTGGATAACGGATATGACGTGGCGAACTACACTGCCATTGACCCGACCTACGGCACGCTGGACGACTTTGACGAGCTGGTTGCCCAGGCGCATGAACGTGGCATCCGCATTGTGCTGGATATGGTCTTTAACCACACGTCCACGCAGCACGCCTGGTTCCGTGAGTCGCTGGATAAAGCGAGTCCGTACCGTGAGTTCTATATCTGGCGCGACGGTACGCCGGACGCGCTTCCCAACAACTGGCGCTCCAAGTTTGGCGGCAACGCCTGGCGCTGGCATGCCGAAAGCGAGCAGTATTATCTGCACCTGTTCGCGCCGGAGCAGGCGGATCTCAACTGGGAAAACCCGGCGGTGCGCGCCGAGCTGAAAAAAGTGTGCGAGTTCTGGGCCGATCGCGGCGTGGACGGCTTGCGTCTGGACGTCATTAACCTGATTTCAAAAGATCAGGATTTCCCGGACGACACCATCGGGGATGGCCGACGTTTCTACACTGACGGGCCGCGCATCCACGAATATCTCCAGGAGATGAGCCGGGATGTCTTTACGCCGCGCAACCTGATGACGGTGGGCGAGATGTCCTCCACCTCGCTGGAGAACTGTCAGCAGTATGCGTCGCTCGACGGGCGCGAGCTGTCGATGACCTTTAACTTCCATCATCTTAAGGTGGATTACCCCGGCGGCGAAAAGTGGACGCTTGCGAAGCCGGACTTCGTGGCGCTGAAAACCCTTTTCCGCCACTGGCAGCAGGGGATGCACAACAAAGCCTGGAACGCGCTGTTCTGGTGTAACCATGACCAACCGCGCATCGTGTCACGCTTTGGTGACGAAGGGGAACACCGCGTGGCGGCGGCGAAAATGCTCGGTATGGTGCTGCACGGGATGCAGGGCACGCCGTATATTTATCAGGGTGAAGAGCTGGGCATGACCAACCCGCATTTCAGCCGTATCACCGACTACCGCGACGTAGAAAGCCTGAACATGTTCGCCGAACAGCGGGCGAACGGCCGCGATACGGATGAACTGCTGGCGATTCTGGCGAGTAAGTCACGTGATAATGGGCGCACGCCGATGCAGTGGGACGCCTCGCACAATGCGGGCTTTACCGGGGGCGAACCGTGGATTGGTGTCTGCGACAACTACGAAACCGTGAACGCCCGCGCGGCGCTGGACGACCCCGACTCGGTGTTTTACACCTATCAGTCGCTGATTCGCCTGCGCAAAACCCTGCCGGTGCTGACGTGGGGGGATTATGAGGATCTCCTGCCTGACCACCCTTCCCTGTGGTGCTATCGCCGTCAGTGGCAGGGGCAAACGCTGATGGTGGTGGCGAACCTGAGCCATTTGCCTCAGGAATGGCAAGCGGACGCTCTCAGCGGCGAGTCGCAGGTGGTGATAAGCAACTACCCCGGCCCTCAAACCTCAATGCTTCGTCCGTTTGAAGCCGTGTGGTGGTTAAAGCAGTAATTCCTCCGCCGGGCACGATGCCGTGTCCGGCTTACTTTACTGTTTTTGTTGAATAATTAATCAGATTTTTCCTTCGCGTCTTTACAATTGCCTCAGCGCCCGCCGTTTGTACTCTCGTCTTTTTACTTTGTCCTGCATCAAAAAAATCGCAAACATGTTTGATGCAAATCACTATATGTAGCACTTAAAATGCACGCCGACCCAACATCTTGTATTTATCGTCTACTATTCCAACAACAAGACGGCGCGAACGCTGGCCGGAATTGTGGATAACACGAGCTGGGCACGCGGGAAGTCTTTGCCTCGGCGAGGAATACGCCCGGTGAATACTTCTCCACCTCTGTGGATAACCTGTTTTTAAAATGGAGTGATCATGACACCGCATGTGATGAAACGTGATGGCTGTAAAGTGCCGTTTAAATCAGAGCGCATCAAAGAAGCCATTCTGCGTGCAGCTAAAGCAGCGGGAGTCGATGACGCAGATTACTGCGCCACCGTCGCAGAAGTCGTTAGCAGCCAGATGCACGAACGCAGCCAGGTGGATATCAACGAGATCCAGACCGCGGTTGAAAACCAGCTGATGTCTGGTCCGTACAAGCAGCTGGCGCGCGCCTACATTGAGTATCGTCACGACCGTGACGTCCAGCGTGAGAAACGCGGTCGCCTGAACCAGGAGATCCGCGGCCTGGTAGAGCAAACCAACTCGTCGCTGCTCAATGAAAATGCCAATAAAGACAGCAAAGTGATCCCGACCCAGCGCGACCTGCTGGCCGGTATCGTCGCCAAGCACTATGCCCGCCAGCACCTGCTGCCGCGCGATGTAGTCTCGGCGCACGAGCGCGGTGAGATCCACTACCACGATCTCGACTACTCGCCGTTCTTCCCGATGTTTAACTGCATGCTGATCGACCTGAAAGGCATGCTGACCCAGGGTTTTAAAATGGGTAACGCCGAGATTGAGCCGCCGAAATCCATCTCCACCGCGACGGCGGTCACGGCGCAGATCATCGCCCAGGTGGCGAGCCACATCTATGGCGGCACCACCATTAACCGCATTGATGAAGTGTTGGCCCCGTTCGTGACCGAGAGCTTCAACAAACACCGTAAAACGGCGGAAGAGTGGCAGATCCCGGACGCCGACGGTTATGCCCGTTCCCGCACCGAGAAAGAGTGCTACGACGCGTTCCAGTCGCTGGAATATGAAGTAAACACGCTGCACACCGCCAACGGCCAGACGCCGTTTGTGACCTTCGGGTTTGGCCTCGGAACCAGCTGGGAATCACGCCTGATCCAGCAGTCTATTCTGCGTAACCGTATCTCCGGCCTCGGTAAAAACCGTAAAACGGCGGTGTTCCCGAAACTGGTGTTCGCCATTCGCGACGGCCTGAACCACAAGTTTGGCGATCCGAACTACGACATCAAACAGCTGGCGCTGGAGTGCGCGAGCAAGCGTATGTACCCGGACATTCTGAACTACGACCAGGTGGTAAAAGTCACCGGTTCGTTTAAAACGCCAATGGGCTGTCGCAGCTTCCTCGGCGTGTACGAAGATGAGAACGGCGAGCAGATCCACGACGGGCGCAACAACCTGGGCGTCATCAGCCTGAACCTGCCGCGCATCGCGCTGGAAGCCAAAGGTAATGAAGCGGCCTTCTGGGCGCTGCTGGATGAACGTTTACAGCTGGCACGTAAGGCGCTGATGACCCGCATCGCCCGCCTTGAAGGGGTGAAAGCCCGCGTCGCGCCAATTCTCTATATGGAAGGGGCCTGCGGCGTGCGCCTGAAGGCGGATGATGATGTGTCGGAGATCTTCAAAAACGGTCGCGCGTCGATCTCTCTCGGCTATATCGGCATTCACGAAACCATTAACGCGCTGTTTGGCGACAAGCACATCTATGACAACGACGCCCTGCGTGAGAAAGGTATCGCGATTGTGCAGCGCCTGCGCGATGCGGTAGACCAGTGGAAAGAGGAAACCGGCTACGGTTTCAGCCTGTACAGCACGCCGAGCGAAAACCTCTGCGATCGCTTCTGCCGTCTGGATACCGCCGAGTTCGGCATCGTGGAAGGGGTGACCGACAAAGGTTACTACACCAACAGCTTCCACCTCGATGTGGAGAAGAAGGTGAACCCGTACGACAAGATCGACTTCGAAGCGGCCTATCCGCCCATCGCGAACGGCGGTTTTATCTGCTACGGCGAGTACCCGAACATCCAGCATAACCTGAAGGCGCTGGAAGACGTGTGGGATTACAGCTATCAGCACGTTCCGTACTACGGAACCAACACGCCAATCGACGAGTGCTACGAGTGCGGCTTTACCGGTGAGTTCGAGTGTACCAGCAAAGGCTTTACCTGCCCTAAATGCGGTAACCACGATGCAGCCCGCGTCTCCGTGACCCGCCGCGTGTGCGGCTACCTCGGCAGCCCGGACGCCCGTCCGTTTAACGCCGGTAAGCAGGAAGAGGTGAAGCGCAGGGTGAAACATCTGGGAAATGGGCAGATCGGGTAATCCGCTGCCACGTTAATGCCCGGTGGCGCTGCGCTTACCGGGCCTACGGACCGCTCTCTTTTGTAGGCCGGGTAAGCGCAGCGCCACCCGGCGTGGTTATTCGCGATGAACTATCACCAGTACTACCCCGTCGACATCGTCAACGGCCCCGGCACCCGCTGCACCCTCTTTGTATCAGGCTGCGTTCACGAGTGCCCCGGCTGCTATAACAAAAGCACCTGGCGCCTGAACTCGGGTATGCCGTTTACCGCTGAGATGGAAGACCGCATCATCAACGACCTGAACGACACGCGCATTAAACGCCAGGGGATCTCGCTCTCCGGCGGCGACCCGCTCCATCCGCAAAACGTGCCGGCGATCCTGAAGCTGGTAAAACGCATCCGCCGCGAGTGCGCGGGAAAAGACATCTGGGTCTGGACGGGTTACAAGCTGGATGAACTGAATGCGCAGCAGAAGGAAGTGGTGGATCTGATTAACGTCCTGGTCGACGGCAAGTTCGTGCAGGATCTTAAAGATCCTATGCTTATCTGGCGCGGCAGCAGCAACCAGGTTGTGCATCATCTGCGTTGAATGAAGGCGGATATCCTCTTTCCGCCTGAACGTCAAAACCGACTCACACTCTCCATTGCCTCAGCCTTAAACGCCGCAAAATCCTCGCACTGGCACAGGCGCGCCATCGCGCGTTCACGCAGGAAAGTGACAAAAATATCGTAAATCGCCATTGCCTCTTCGTACTCGCTTTTGCTGATGGCGAGCAGAAAAATGACATGGGCAGTTTCATCTCCCCACTGAATGCCCTGCGGCGCCAGCACGGTGTAGACCACCGTTTTTTGCGCCAGCAGGCCGAGGGAGTGCGGCAGCGCGATGCCGTCGCCGAGCATAGTGCTGACGATAGCTTCACGCTCGATAACCGATTCCAGAAATTCCGCGCCGACAAAGCCTTCGCTTTCAAGCTGCCCACACAGTTCGCGGAACAGCGTTTGCTGGTCGACAGGCTTGTCGAGAATGCGGAAATGGGCCGCGTCGAAGTATTTCTCCAGCATCCACGGGCGGGTACGGTCCACCAGCACCAGCTTGCCGATCTGCTCTAACTGATAATCGGTCGGGAACGGGGCGATTATCACCACCGGTTTGGATTTTTCGCTCACGCGAGCGGTGGAGATCACGAAGTCTTCGCCGATGGCATCGGCAAGTTCGTACTCGCGCAGGGTGAGCGTGCGCGTCACCTCAATCTGCGGGTATTTGCGCTGAAGCACCGCCTCGATCATGCGCACCATCGCGTTACCGGCGTCACATACCAGCAGCACGCGCGGCTGACGCTGGTAGCCGATGTTGTAGTGGCGCTCCAGACCGACACCGATATGCAGCACCAGAAAACCAATTTCGTTTTCGCTGATCACATACGGCGTGTATTTGCCCCAGCTCGACACCGCCGCGAGGGTCATATCCCACGCCATCGGGTAGTGCTGCTTGATGTTATCCAGCAGCGGATTGGGGATCATGATTTGATACCGCACGCGGGTAATCATGGTTTTGATGTGCGTGAGCAGATCTGCATGCAGTTGCTCGTCGCTCAACAGGTTGTAGTTATAGTGGGTGTTGATGTAGCGCAGGATATAGTTGACCAGGGCTTCGTCGTCGTCAGCATTAATGGCGCTGGGAGCGATCTCCTGGATCTGCCGCGCCGCAATGTGCACGCACAGCCAGCTCTCTTCCGATGGTGAAAGCGCCTTGCCCGCCAGCTCCTGGATAGCCACCGCAATATCTTTCGCCGCCTCGCGTACGTTCTCTTCCACGTCTTCAGCGTGGAATTCCGGCAGCGGATACCCCTCGCTGATGCGCCGCACCGACACCGCGCAGTACAGGCGCAGGAACAGCTCGCCTTCATCGGTCAGGCGAATGTGATGGCGCGTCAGCGCGTCGTGCAGGACAGGGACCATCTTTTCCGCCACGCCCGCGTTGAGCGCCACGTCGGTCACCAGCGGGTTAAGGCTATCCTGCTGCGCCAGCTCCCACAGGAGGTCGGTCAGGCAGGCGCGGATCGCCATCTCGCTGCCAAACAGCTTCATGCCGTGGCGCGGGCGGGTTTCCAGCGTCAGGTTGTAACGGTGAAACCACTCGCGCACTTCCACCATGTCGCTCTGCAATGTGGCCCGGCTGACGAACCACTCATCGGCCAGATCCTCCAGCTTGATGGAAAAGGCTGACGTCAGAAAACGCACCACCAGATAGTGCACACGCTCCGGTCCGGTTCGCGGAATACGCAGCGCGCGCGGGTGGGACGACTGCAATTGTTGATAGCGCACCACATCATTGATTTTGAGCTGATAGCCGTTGCCCCGGCTCAAAATGAACTGCGCACCGTGGCTGGCCAGCAGCGCGTTCAGGGCGGTGATATCCGCCCGGACGGTTCGCGTGGAGACCGACAGCCGCTGCGCCAGCTCGTCCTGCGGCAGCGTCTCGTTTTGCAACAGATCGAAAAGTTGCGCTAAACGTTGGTTCGGAAATCGCACGTCGTTGTCCTCTTACTGCTCAGGGTGAAATGACCATCTGGGATGGGCTGCCGACCGGGGTATAGTCTGACTCGGCGCTCAGCTTGCCGTCCGGCGCCACGCGGAAACGGGTAATGTTGTCGCTGCGCTGGTTCATGACGTACAGCCAGCGGCCCTGCTTATCAAGCGTCAGGGTGAGCGGATAGTCACCCCGCGTCCAGACATCGTCCTGATGCGTCAGCGTGCCCTCCGCCGTTACGGTAAAGTGCCCGATGCTGTTATGCAAACGGTTAGCGACATACAGCTGTTTCCCGTCGGCGCTTAGCGCCAGCCCGGCAGCAAAACTGGTGCCTTTATAACCGTCCGGCAAGGCTGAAACCGTTTTACCCTCTTTCAGCCTGCCGTTGCTGTCCAGCGCATAATGGGTGAGCGTAGAGGCTTCTTCGTTAATCAGCCACAGGGCATCCCCCTTCGGCGTAAAGACGAAGTGGCGCGGCCCGGCCCCTTTTGAGGAGGCGCTTATAAACGGCGGATCGTTCGGGGTCAGCTTTCCGGTTCGATCGTCAAAACGGTACTGATAGATGCGATCCAGCCCCAGATCGGTGGAAAAAACGTATTTCCCGCTCGGATCGGCGGCGATCATGTGCGCGTGAGGGCCGTTATGATCGCTGATGGCGAAACTGCCCTCGACGGCAGCTTCCGGCTTTGCCGCGCCCGGTTCGCCTTTGTCCTGATGGGTGTCCTTAGCATCGCCCAGGCTGCCGTCTGCGTTAACGGGCAGCACCGCGATCGATCCGCTGACGTAGTTCGCCACCAGCAAATGTTTGCCGTTCGGCGTCAGGGAAAGATACACCGGCCCCGCGCCGCCGGAGGCCACCTGATTCAGCTCGCTCAGCGCGCCGTTATCGCCTATTCGCAACGCCTGCACCACGCCCTGCTCCACCTCGCTTGCCAGGTAGAGCGTTTTGCCGTCGTGCGAGACGGTAAGCTGCGCAGCGTTCGGGAGTTGGCTCACCAGCGTTTTGTTATCGAGCGCGCCGGTTTGCGGGTCGACGGTAAAACGGTACAGCCCTTCGCCGTTGGGATTATAGGTGCCCACCCAGGCGTATTGCGTCTGGGCGACAGCGGCGGTGGCGAGCATTGAGAGTGAAGCGACAAGCAGGGTACGGGTGTGCATGGTGGCTCCTTCGGGTGTGTGCGGTGTGTTTCCCCTCACCCTAACCCTCTCCCCAAAGGGGAGAGGGGACGATTACACCCTCTCCCCTTTGGGGAGAGGGCTGGGTGAAGGGCAGGTTCTACTTCACCAGCTTCTTCGTCATCGCCAGCAGCGTACGCACATCTTCCGGACGCGTGTCGCCGCTGGCTTTGTCGATAATCGAGCTGTAGATATGCGGGATGATTTTGCTCACGCCCGCGTCCAGGGCGATCTGCAGGATCTCCTCAAAGTTCTCCAGATCGATTCCCCCGGTCGGCTCCAGCCAGAAGTCGTGACGGGCGCAGGCTTCCGCCACCGCTTTATACTCGTCACGGCACTTGAGGCCGCCCATCGGGAAGTACTTGATTGAGCTTCCGCCGAAATCTTTCAGCAGGGCGATAGCGGTTTCAACCGGCACAATGCCGTCCGGCGCGTTGCTGCTCAGCGGGCCGGTGGAAATTTTAACCATGCCGACGGTGCCGGTCGGGGAGACCAGGCCGTTGACCACGGACTCATTCTGCCCCAGCAGCGCGCGGCTGGCGGCCACGCCGGTAAAGACCTGATTGACGTGCTGCGGCTGTACCTGGCGGGAGATTTCACTCACCATCGCCGACTGGTTCGGATCGCCTGCGCCCAGCCCCACAGATAGCGCGTTATCAATCAGTGCCGCGTACTCGCGCATATCCGCGACGGCGCTCGCCACGTCGGGGTAATTTTTGGAGAGCACACCCACCAGCACATGACCTTCCGCCGCCTCGTAAATGGCGCTGGCGTTGGCTTTCGATCCTGCCAGCACGTTCAGGCAGACGCGGTCACGGTAAAAGTTGGGGGTCAGTTTCATGCTTTTTTCTCCTGTCCTAATACTTCGCTAATACGGCGGTACACGATGTTCAGCTGATCAGCATTCACGCTGCGCACATCCGCTTCGATAATCCCTTCGTTAGCTTTATAGCCACGGAAGTAAATGGCGTATTCGCCCTGCTTGAGCGCGTTCACCAGGTCACCGGTGCCGACGCCGGTGGTCGCTTCGTCAAACTTAATCTCGGTGCGCGCGATATCGCGACCCGCGCTGTCCCAGACCACGCGGGCGGTGACGCCGTTCAGGGTGTTGAGCGCGTCAATAAACGGCGTCATCTTCGCCACCATCTCGGCCCCGCTCTCCCTGGTGGCCGTCAGGTAGTGTTCGATGGCGCAGGTCAGGCCGAGGATCCCCTCTTTGCCCACCTTCATCGCGCGGCCAATGCCCGCCGTCTGGCGCTTCACCCACTCAACGTACTGGGTTTTGCCGATCACCAGGCCGCTGGTTGGCCCTTCAATCGCCTTCGCGCCGCTGTAGATCACCAGATCGGCGCCGGATCGGTAATAGGTATGCAGATCTTCTTCCGCCGCGGCATCAACGATCAGCGGCAGGTCGTGTTTACGCGCCACCACCGCCGCCTGCTCGACGCTGAGCATGCTTTTCTGTACGCAGTGGTGCGATTTAATGTAGAGGATAGCCGCTGTACGCGGGGTGATCGCTGCCGCCAGCTGATCGGCAGAGCATTCGTTGGCGTAGCCCGCTTCCACCAGCCTGCCGCCACCCAGCGCTACCATGGTGCCTACCGGCGCGCCAAAGTTAACGTTGTGGCCTTTCGGCAGGACGATCTCGTTGTTCTCAATCGGTGTGACGTGCAGGTTTTCCAGCAGCCAGTCGCTGTCTTTCACCAGTACCGCCGCCACGGACTGGGCAATGCCCGCCGACGCGCAGGAGACCACCGTTGCGCCTTCCACCTCCAGCAGCTTCGCGATGTATTCGCCGGTTTTATTGACCAGATCCTTTATCTCAAAGTAGTGATTCATGCCGTCCATCGCCGCCTGCACCACTTCCGGGCGCGGCGTGGAGACACCCAGCGCCGTCATGCGGCCAGAGGTGTTGATAACCTGCTTTAAGTTGTACTTCTCATAAATCGAAGGCATGTTCCGTGCTCCCTTGTTCGGTCATGTAGCCCTTGCCCGCGCGGATCGCGGCAAGCGGCACCAGAATGTGTTCAGCCTGCAGGCTGTCGTTTTCAGCATCCGTCAGCACCGTCGGCTGGCGTTTGAGGGTGAACAGCGTCAGATCAGCGTCGAGACCAGGCTGAATGCGGCCTTTGCGCGTCAGGCGCAGGCCGTCTGCGGCGTTGGCGGTGACGCAGTCAATCACCTGCGGCAATGACATGCCGATGGCGAGGAATTTCGACATCACGCTGGCCAGCGAGCCGACCGGGCCGTTGATGCGGTTGCGGCAGTAGATATCCGAGCTGATGGTGTGCGGCAGAATGCCCATCGCGATGGCGCGTTTCGCCACCTCAAAGCTGAAGCTCGCCGTGCCGTGGCCGACGTCCAGACGCACGCCGCGCTTCAGCGCAGACGTAATGGAGGCGCGCAGCTCGCCGGAGGGCGTCAGAATGCGGTTGGGCTTGCCGTTGTAGCAGTGGGTAATGATGTCGCCGGAGCTTAACAGCTCGGCAATCTCATCAAGGTTCGGCGGGTTGTTGCCGATGTGCACCATCAGCGGCAGGTCGCCATTCTCTTTTTGAATCGCTTTCGCGCGCTCCAGCGGGGTAATGCCGTTTTCACCGACCACGCTGCTGCTCATGCGCGCCTTCAGGCCGACGATAAAATCCGGGTAGCGCGTCACCGCCTGCTTCACCGCATCAGCATCAATATTGGCCATATTGGCCAGCTCGTTCTGGGCAATCAGCCCCACGCGGGAGATGTTCAGCAGGGCAAACACCTCGGTGGATGCTTTGCGGGTGATGGCGTAAAAATCATCCACGTCGTCGGCCCCGGTACTGCCCGCGTCCACCACGGTGGTGACGCCGGTGGCAATGCCCACGCTGTCCGGCTCGTCGTGGTAGATCGGGGAGTTCGGGTAGCAGTGGACGTGGGAGTCAATCCAGCCCGCGCTGACGAACACGTCACCGTTAAGCTCAACCGTTTTACGAGCGGGAGCGTCAATTTGGCCTGTCGCGGCGATCTTCCCGTCCTGAATGGCGATATCGGTCAGGGTATCGTCGGCGAGGCGCGCACGGCGCAGGAGTAGATCAAACATGGGGTTCTCCTGATAAGGCGGGCACCGAAGCGCCCGCAGGTATTAAAGGGCGACCGGGAACAGCCAGCCCAAAATCATTGCGCCGAGGATGGCGCCACCGGTAATCGGCTTCTGCCAGATGTAGAACAGCAGCGCGCCCACCAGGGAACCGACGCCGATTGGAATGGAGGCGGTCATGGCGCTGAGGATAATCAACGGCCCGAGGAAGCGGCCGGAGGCGTTACCCGCGCCCATCATCACGTCTGCACCGTAGGTGGAGTTACTCTGGTTGATGGTGAACTTACGCGCCAGGATGATGACGTAGCCAATCGCCAGACCAATCACCAGGCCGGTAATCAGCGAGGCAATAAAGTTGGTCACCGGGAACATGATCCCCGCGCCTAGCAGCAGCGCCGGTACGCCGAGGCCCACGCCGGTCTGGATCGCCCCGCCGATGTCGAGAATCCCGACCAGCGACCCTTCGATGATACGGGCGAACAGGAAGCTTGCGCCGAACGCCGCCACCGCGCCGTAAACGCCGGTATCGATTCCCGCTTTCAGCATCGCCACGAAGGCCACTTCGTTAAACGCGCCGATACCGTAGAGGTAGTACATGTGCGTCCCGGCGAAGACGCCGGAGGAGAGCAGGCCAACGAAGATCGGGAACGACCAGTCGGCATACCAAAAACCTTTATTCTGTTCCATTTAGAGGCTCCTGTTATTTACCGCTGAGCGAGTTGTGGATCATGTCGAGCCAGTTCGGCACGGTCAGATGGAAGGATTCGATCATCTTCATGTCGAAGCCGCGGAAGAAGCCGCTCAGCACAAACAGCAGGACGATCGCCGCCATCATCACTTTGGTGACGTGGTTCCAGCCGCTCTCTTCCACGCCTTTACCGATCAGGATCCCCAGCACCAGACCCGGCACGGCGTTACCCATGATCAGTTGCGCTGCGCCGCCAAAGATGGTGGCCCAGAAGCCCGATTTTTTACCCGCGTCGATGGCTGCCAGCCAGAAGATCACCGGCATCACGGTGTTGACCAGCAGGTTCGCGGCAGGCACCAGCACCTTCACGGCGGTGACCTGAAGCGCAGCCGGAACGGAGGAGGCGGTCAGGTTAAGGAAGGTCACGACAATCATGCCGATAATGCCGCAGGCAATCGCCATTTTGCGCGGGTCATGCAGCGTTTCACCGACGTTACGGTTTTTGATCATCAGTGCAGCAGCACCCCAGTTCGGGATGATGCGGTGGTCAACGTCCTGTGTGAAGGCACCTGCGGCCACGGAAGAGGCCCAGGCGTTAAAGAAGAAACCTAACCCAAAGGAGAAGTGGGACGCCGGATCCCCTTCACAGGAGTTCAGTTCCCCCAATGTACGAAACGCGCCCATACCCTGAGTGGTAGGCGCATGAAACATGCGTGCAGCCCCGGCTCCAACACCGACGCCAACCAGGCCGCCAATGATGAGCGATTTTATTAATATAATTAAGAACATCAGTCTGCCCTTTTATGAATAATCAGCGTTGCGTGACGAAATCCACCTGGTCGAGATTGATGGCGGTCACGTTGACGGTCACATCCAGCTCCACGCTGTAGGTGCGTCTTTCCCGACGCAGAAAGAAGAACAAAAACGCTTCTTTTCGCACCGCTTCTTGCGCCTGAACAACCTGCACATCCTGTGGCTCAATACGCAGTAAGATATGCGGTGAGGCTTTCATCACCGCGGCCTGTACGTGGTTGAGGGCGTCGGCAAAGGCGCGCGCTTTGGCGTCGCCCTTCCCCTTCACTCTCACCGTGGTCGTGAACTGTTCTTTCATGCTTACGCGCCGTATTTCTTCTGCCACGCCTGTACCAGACGCTCGCCCAGCTCTTCTTTATCCATAAAGCCAAAGCCCAGCACGTTGCAGCCTTCGTTGATAGCGGTCACCCCCTCATCCACGGAGCGCATGCCGTATTTGGCCTTGTAGCCGTATTTGGTCTGGGCGGTGATGGCACCCGCGCCGCCGCTGCCGCAGAACGAGATCCCGAAGGTGGCGTTTTCTGCTTTCATCACGTCACCGAGCTTCATATCCGCTGCCATGCCCGGTACGACAACCGCGCGTCCGCCGGCTTTTTCCACACCCGCAGCCACTTTCTGACCTTTACCCAGGCGATCGCCAATCACGACTGTAATCTGTTCCATGTGTTGCTCCTTAAAGGTTGTCTTTCGCGACTTCGAAGTGAACGGAGAGCAGCCAGGCTTCCTCATCAGGAAGATTGCCAAACTGCGCTACCACTTCACGGGCAAGTTGCATTGAATCTGGTGAAATTTCGTCGAACAGCTCTGCTTCAACCTCCGGCAGCGGCTCGCCGGTCACAGACCGGTGCGCCATTGCGCGAACGTGGGAGGTCAGCATCTGCTCCTGTACCGCGTTGGGGATGATGTTGTGCCGGGCCAGCAGGGCGTAGACCTGCTGAAGCATGGTGTTCGCGAGCTGTTCTGTTTGCACCGCCTGTTCCCCAACGTCGTTCATTACCGCTCCGTTAATCACTCGTCTTACCCCGTTAATGGCTCTGGAATAAAACTAACGTCGAGGGGGCGTTGTTTGTAGCGAGTTGTTTTCCACTTCGAAGTGGAAAGGCGAGCCGCGGCAGTGATCTGTGCCACATAAATGCGGTGAATCTGGATTAATCGCTGGATTTACGTGATGAATATCACGCTATTACGCGGCACTAAACAGGTAAGCGGAGTGGAAAAGATTACGAGCAGGCTCGTAGAAATGTGACGTGGATAAGGTTTTCTTATGGGGAGGGAGAAGAGTGTGAGCGGGGATGCTTAACGCGCCCCGCTCATCCAGACTATCAACGATACTTTTTGTGATACGCGTTGCGGGTCGCCGCAAACTGGTCGGCTGCCGCCTGGGCTTCCTTCACTTTGCCTTCGTTAGCCAGCTTCAGCGCGCCGTCGATCTGGCCGACCAGCACGTCAAAACCGTGGCGGTAGTCTTTCATCTCGGCGCTGTCCGCCGCTTTGCTTTCCAGCTTCGGCGGCGTCGCTTTTTGCGCATCCAGCGCCGCTTCACGCATTTTAGTCAGTGCGTCTTTCATCTCCGCCGCATCGTCGGTTTTCTGCACCACCTTCAGGTTTTGACTGAGGATGTCCATGTTGTCTTCAAGATCGGCAGCAAACGCAGATGAGCCAAGAACCAGCGTTGAAGCCGCGACGATCGCTAACAGGTGTTTACGCATTGCTCACTTCCTTTTTTATTATAAATCACGCTTTTACGGGGATTATTGCCCGGCGATTTTCATCTCCGGCAGTAATACAGAACCACACTGAATATTGCTGCGTGTTTCAATATCGTTACCGACCGTAACAATATTGCGCCACATGTCCTTGAGGTTGCCGGCGATGGTGATTTCGCTCACCGGATACTGAATTTCACCGTTTTCCACCCAGAAGCCCGCTGCGCCGCGAGAGTAGTCGCCGGTGATACCGCTCACGCCCTGCCCCATCAGCTCGGTGACCACCAGACCGGTGCCCATCTCTTTCAGCATCTGTTCAAAATTCAGGCCCTGCCCGGCAATGCGCCAGTTATGAATGCCGCCCGCGTGCCCGGTGCTTTTCAGCCCCAGCTTACGCGCGGAGTAGTTGGTCAGCAGCCACTGGGTCAGAATGCCGTCTTTAACGATATCCCGGCGCTCCGTGCGCACGCCTTCGCTGTCGAACGGCGTGGAGGCCAGCCCTTTCAGCAGGTGCGGGTGCTCTTCGATGGTCAACCATTCCGGCAGGATCTGCTTGCCCAGCGAGTCGAGCAGGAAGGTCGATTTACGGTACACCGAACCACCCGCAATCGCCCCCACCAGATGACCAAACAGACCGGTTGCCACTTCGTTGGCAAAAATGACCGGGGCTTTCATGGTGGAGAGTTTACGCGGCGAGAGGCGTGACAGCGTGCGTTCGGCGCACTCTTTTCCCACCCACTCCGGAGACTGCAAATCCCCCAGCGCGCGGCCAATGGTATACGCGTAATCACGCTCCATATCGCCGTTCTCTTCGGCGATCACGCAGCTGGAAAGCGAGTGGCGGGTTGAGCAGTACCCCTGCAACATGCCATGGGAGTTACCAAACACTTTGATGCCGTAGTGGCTGTTAAAGCTGCCGCCTTCGGTATTGGTGATGCGTTTGTCAGCCTGCAAAGACGCCTGCTCGGCGCGCGAGGCCAGCTCAATGGCTTCATCCGGGGTCACTTCCGCCGGATGGAACAGATCGAGATCCGGCGCGTCAAACGCCAGCAGCTCTTTATCAGCCACGCCAGCGTAAGGATCCGGGGAGGTGTACCGCGCGATATCCAGCGCCGCCTGCACTGTACGGGCGATAGCATCCGGGCTGAGATCGGTAGACGACGCGCTGCCTTTGCGATTCTGGTGATACACCGTGATCCCCAGCGCGCCATCGCTATTAAATTCTACATTCTCCACTTCGCCATAGCGGGTGCTCACGCTAATACCGGTGGTTTTGCTGACCGCCACTTCGGCGCCATCTGATTTACCTGAAGCGAGCATCAGCGCGGTGGAGACGGCTTCTTCCAGGATCTTACGCTGCGCTTCAACTTGTGAGGTTACTTTCATCGCAAATGCCATACTGTAAGAGAGAGTTAAGTGAAGTCTAACAGAGAACCGTTTTTCAGTGCGCGTCTTAACTGGTAACATTAGCCTCTTTTTTTAAGGAGCCTGACATGACTAAGCAGCCCGAAGACTGGCTCGACGACGTTCCCGGTGATGACATCGAAGACGAAGATGATGAGATCATCTGGGTCAGTAAAAGTGAAATTAAACGTGACGCCGAAGAGTTAAAACAGCTTGGCGCAGAAATGGTAGAACTGGGTAAGAACGCGCTGGATAAGATCCCGCTCGACCAGGATCTGCGTGATGCCATTGAACTGGCACAGAAAATCAAGAAAGAAGGGCGTCGCCGCCAGCTTCAGCTTATCGGGAAACTGCTGCGTCAGCGCGATGTTGAGCCGATCCGTCAGGCGCTGGATAAACTTAAGAACCGCCACAACCAGCAGGTTGCGCTGTTCCATAAGCTGGAGCAGATCCGCGACCGTCTGATCGAGCAAGGTGATGACGCGGTACCTGAAGTGCTGAACCTGTGGCCGAATGCCGACCGCCAGCAGCTGCGTTCTTTGATCCGTAACGCGAAGAAAGAGAAAGAAGGGAATAAGCCGCCGAAGTCTGCGCGTCTGATTTTCCAGTATCTGCGCGAGCTGTCTGAGAACGAAGAGTAAACCCCTCACCCCAGCCCTCTCTCCAAAGGGGAGAGGGAGAAGAGATAATGTAGGCCCGGGAAGCGCTAACGCCACCGGGCCTTTTTTACTCTGCGGCCGCGGCTTTCTTCGCCAGACCGTCCAGCAGCTTCTGATGGATCCCACCAAACCCGCCGTTGCTCATCACCAGAATGTGATCGCCAGGCTGTGCGGCTTTCACCACCATATCCGCTAAGACATCCACGTCCGCACTCCAGTGCGCTGGCTGAATGCAGGCGTCGGCCACTTCGGCCACCTGCCACGGAATATGCTGCGGTTGCAGGAGGAAGACCTCGTCGGCACGCCCTAAGGACGGCGCGAGATCGTCTTTGCATATCCCCATTTTCATGGTGTTCGAACGCGGTTCCAGCACGGCCAGAATGCGCGCGGTGCCGCCAACTTTGCCACGCAATGCGGCAAGCGTCGCCAGAATGGCGGTTGGGTGGTGCGCGAAATCGTCGTACACCGTCACGCCATTCGCTTCACCACGCAGCTCCAGACGGCGGCGGGCGTTAATGAACGAACCCAGCGCATTGGCGGCATCCGCAGGCAGTACGCCCACGTGACGCGCCGCGGCGATCGCCATCAGGCCGTTGTGCATATTGTGCTCGCCCACCAGGCCCCACTTCACTTCGCCCACTTTTTCGCCGTCGAGCAGCACTTCCCATTCGGAAGCATCCGCGTTGAGCTTTTTCGCCTGCCAGTGCCCCTGCTCGCCAACCAGCTCCTGCTCGCTCCAGCACCCCATCGCCATAGTCTGCTTCAGGTTGATGTCGTTCTCCGGCAGGATAATGCGGCCCTGACCCGGAACAATGCGCACCAGATGGTGGAACTGTTTCTGAATCGCTTTCAGGTCGTCAAAGATATCCGCGTGATCGAACTCAAGGTTGTTGAGGATCAGCGTGCGTGGGCAGTAATGCACGAACTTGGAGCGCTTGTCGAAGAACGCGCAGTCGTATTCATCCGCTTCAATCACAAAGAACGGGCTGTCGCCCAGACGCGCGGAGACGTCGAAATTCCCCGGCACGCCGCCGATCACGAACCCCGGCTTGTAGCCGCAGGCTTCGAGGATCCAGGTCGCCATACCGGCGGTGGTGGTTTTGCCGTGCGTCCCGGCAACGGCGACAACCCAGCGGTCGCGCAGGACAAAGTCATGCAGCCACTGCGGGCCAGACATGTACGGGATATTGCGTTCCAGCACCGCTTCAACGCATGGATTCCCACGGGTCATGGCGTTACCAACGATCACCAGATCCGGCTGCGGCTCGAGCTGGCTGGCGTCATATCCCTGAATCAGAGAAATCCCCTGCTTCTCCAGCAGCGTGCTCATCGGCGGATACACATTGGCGTCCGAACCTGTCACTTCATGGCCCAGCGAGCGCGCCAGCATTGCCAGTCCGCCCATGAAAGTGCCACAAATCCCCAATATATGAATGCGCATACGTCACTATCCTTCTTCAATGTGGCGCACATTTTACTCACATGTCAGCGGCTGTGAAACGCATTTCAGGTAAATCCGTATTTTGCTGGCGCGATTCACCTCTGCGCTAATATTTGAATGTTTGTTAAGATTGTTGGACATCAACCGCTTTACTCAACATAAGATGCAGGGAAAGTGTTATGAAAACGTTAGGTGAATTTATTGTCGAAAAGCAGCACGAGTTCTCTCATGCTACGGGTGAGCTCACTGCTTTGCTGTCGGCAATAAAGCTGGGCGCTAAGATCATCCACCGCGATATCAACAAGGCCGGTCTGGTCGATATCCTGGGTGCCAGCGGTGCCGAGAACGTTCAGGGTGAGGTTCAGCAGAAACTCGACCTGTTCGCCAATGAAAAACTGAAAGCAGCACTGCGCGCGCGCGACATCGTTGCGGGTATCGCCTCTGAAGAAGAAGATGAGATCGTCGTATTCGAAGGGTGTGAACACGCAAAATACGTTGTTCTGATGGATCCGCTGGACGGCTCCTCCAACATCGACGTTAACGTTTCTGTCGGTACCATTTTCTCCATCTACCGTCGCGTCACCCCGGTTGGCACACCGGTGACGGAAGAAGACTTCCTGCAGCCGGGCAGCAAGCAGGTTGCTGCCGGTTACGTGGTGTATGGCTCATCCACCATGCTGGTGTACACCACCGGCTGCGGCGTGCACGCCTTTACCTACGATCCGTCGCTGGGCGTTTTCTGTCTGAGCCAGGAGCGCATGCGCTTCCCGGAGAAGGGCAATACCTACTCCATCAACGAAGGCAACTACATCCGATTCCCGAATGGCGTGAAGAAGTACATCAAATTCTGCCAGGAAGAGGATAAAGCCACCCAGCGCCCGTACACCTCGCGCTATATCGGCTCGCTGGTGGCGGATTTCCACCGTAACCTGCTGAAGGGTGGTATTTACCTCTACCCAAGCACCGCCAGCCACCCGGACGGAAAACTGCGTCTGCTGTACGAGTGCAACCCGATGGCATTCCTGGCCGAACAGGCAGGCGGCAAAGCGAGTGACGGTAAAGAGCGTATTCTGGATATCGTGCCGGAAAGCCTGCACCAGCGCCGTTCGTTCTTTGTCGGCAACGACCACATGGTGGAAGACGTTGAACGCATGATCCGCGAATTCCCGGACGCGTAACGCGTAAATAGGGGAGCCCGACAGGCTCCCCTATTTTTATCATGCCGTTTGCGCCGTCAGTTTGAAGGATGCCATCGCCTCCATCAGCTCGCGCGATTGTTCCTCCAGGGAACGCGTTGCCGCAGAGGATTGCTGAACCAGCGCCGCGTTTTGTTGCGCCGTTTCATCCATCTGATTGACGGCAATGTTAACCTGCTCAATACCGCGGCTCTGCTCCTGAGACGCCGTCGCAATTTCTCGCATCAGTTTGGTCATACGCAGCACTTCGGTAGCGATCTCGTCCATCGTCTCACCGGCCTGTTGCGCCAGTTCGCTGCCCTCGTTCACATGGGTTTGCGAATCGCTGATAAGCGAGCGGATCTCTTTCGCCGCATCGGCACTGCGGCTGGCGAGATTGCGCACCTCACCCGCCACGACCGCAAAACCCCGTCCCTGCTCGCCCGCGCGCGCCGCTTCCACGGAGGCGTTCAGCGCCAGAATATTGGTCTGGAAGGCAATGCCGTCGATGACGCTCAGGATATCGGCGATGCGCGCCGAGCTGCCGGCGATGTCGCGCATCTTCTCAATGACGTAGCAGACCATTTCGCTGCCATGATCGGCGGTATCGGAGACCGACTGCGCCAGCTGGTGCGCCTGCCCGGCGTTATCGGCGTTAAGTTTCACCGTGGCGGTGATCTCTTCCATGCTGGCGGCCGTCTGTTCCAGCGAGGTGGCGGTGGATTCCGTGCGCTGGGCCAGGTTCAGGTTCCCTGCCGTCAGCTCGCGGCTGCCGGTATCAATCTGCGAGCTGGCGTCACGCACCCGCAGAACGGAATTCATCAGCGACTGGCGCATCTCTTCGATGACCGCGTTGAGGCGATTAAATTCCTGGCTCGCCGGCGCGTTCAGGGTGTGGGTTAAATCCCCGGCCGCTACGTGCTCCAGCTGGGCAATTGAGGCTGAAAGCGGCTTAAGCAGCATATGGCGCAGCACCAGCCA
Organism: Enterobacter hormaechei subsp. hoffmannii; assembly: GCF_001729745.1. Taxonomy (GTDB): domain Bacteria; phylum Pseudomonadota; class Gammaproteobacteria; order Enterobacterales; family Enterobacteriaceae; genus Enterobacter; species Enterobacter intestinihominis. The sequence continues at coordinate 483,140 of NZ_CP017186.1, read as the reverse complement.
GGCCAGCACGATAATGCCTGCCGTCAGCAGCGCCGCGACGATAATCAGGATCAGCACACGGGTTTTACTCGCCTGCACGGCGCTCACCTCCGCTTTGCCGCGCGCCTCGCTCCACGTCTGGAACGCCTGCATATCGTTATCAAACTGCTTCGCCACCGGGACCAGCTTGCTTTCCAGCAGATCGTAATAGCCGTCCGCACTTTGCTCGTTCAGGGCTTTCAGCATCGGGCTGATACCCTGCTGGTTGTACACCGCCAGGCTCGCGGCGACGTTATCCAGCAGCTTTTGCCCCTGCTCATCCGCCACGCCGCCGCCGATCACGCCCTTGAGCGTTTTCTGTGCCAGCGCCACTTCCTGGTTAATGGTTTTGACCGCCCTGGCCGCATCGTCCAGCAGGCCGACCTCCATCATGCGGACGGCCTGTCCCGCTTCGTTACGCGCGCGCAGGATCAGCGTATAGCCGGCATTCAGCTGCACCATCTGTTCACCCTGAAGATGATTGATGCGCTGGAGAGAAGTGGAACTTTGTGTAAGGGCATAAATGCCAATGCCGCTGACAATCAGCAGCAGAAGGGTCATAACGGCCAGTAAAGAGAGCAAGCCGGTACGAATCGATAGCGTTTTAAGCATGATGTTATTTCCGGTAGCGAGATATTTCTGGGCATAAAAAAAGAGTATCGACCGCTACCGGAAAATGTTTAGAGTTTAAGCAATTTCAGCATGTTATCGCCCTGTTAAAGATGTATTCACACGGGTAACAGGCGAGCTCTGGCGGTTCTCCCACAGCACCGTCAGGCCGCGCTGGAGCGCGATAAAAATAAACAGCAGAATACCGATGGCGATTTTGGTCCACCAGGAGCTGAGCGTGCCGTCGAAGTTGATATAGGTCTGAATCAGCCCCTGGATCGCCACGCCAAACAGCGTACCGAGCACCGTCCCTACCCCGCCGCTGAGCAGCGTACCGCCAATCACCACCGAGGCAATGGCGTCAAGCTCAACGCCCACCCCCGCCAGGGCATAGCCTGCCTGGGTGTATACCGAAAACACAATCCCCGCGAGCGTGGCAAGGCCGGTCGAAAGCATATAGATGCGGATGGTGGTGCTGCGCGTGGAAATCCCCATCAGGTTCGCGGACGTGGCGCTGCCGCCAATGGCATAAACCTGGTTACCAAACCGGGTACGGTGGGCGAGGAAGATCCCGATAACCACCACGCCCAGCATCAGCAGCCCCATTGCGCTCAGGCGCCCCCCGCCGGGGATTTTCCACGCCAGGCTGGAGAGCGTGTCGTAGATCGGGTGGTTAATCGGAATTGACTCCTCCGACACCAGATAGCTCACGCCGCGCAGGAAGAACATCCCGGCGAGGGTGATGATAAACGCCGGGATTTTCAGCGCGTCGATCAAAAGCCCCATAAAGGCGCCGAACGCGCAGCCCATAATCAGCACCAGCGGGAACGCCAGCAGCGGCGAAATGCCCCAAAAGCCAATCGCCTTGGCAAGGAACACGCCGGTAAAGGCGATCACCGACCCAACGGAGAGATCGATCCCGCCGGAGAGGATCACAAACGTCATGCCGACGGCGATAATGCCTAAAAAGGCGTTGTCGGTCAGGATGTTGCAAATCACCCGCGTGGAGGCGAAGCCCGGGAACTGGGTCAGGCAGTAAAGGTATCCCAGCACGAACACACCCAGCGTGATCATTAACGGCAAATTACGTTTTATCATGACCGCGGAACCCCTTAATGAGAGTGATAAAGCGCGGCGACTGCACGATAAGTACGATAAGCACCACGACCGCTTTGACGACCTGATTAAGCTCCGGCTGGAACCCGGAGAGCAAAATACCGGTATTCATACCCTGAATAATTAACGCCCCCACCACCGAGAGCAGCAGATTAAAACGTCCGCCCATCAGCGACCCACCGCCGATAACCACCGCGAGGATCGCATCAAGCTCCAGCCAGAGTCCGGCGTTGTTGGCATCCGCCCCGCGAATGTCGGCCGCCACAATCACCCCGGCAATCGCAGCACAGACGCCGCTCAGCACGTAGGTCAGCATCACCATCAGCCGTGTATTTACCCCGGCGTTTTTCGCGGCCCGAATGTTAATTCCCACCGCTTCGATGAACATCCCGAGCGCCGTTTTGCGGGTGAAAAGCCAGAACACCACCAGCGTCACCAGCGCGACGATTACCGGGGTCGGGAAGAACAGAAAATTACCGCTGCCGATCCACGCAAGATTCGGGGAGGTAAAGGTGACGATTTGACCGGAGGTGATAAGCTGCGCCACACCGCGCCCGGCCACCATCAAAATCAACGTCGCGACAAACGGCTGGATCTTGAGCACCGCGACCAGAATGCCGTTCCACAGCCCGGCTAATACACCGGAGCCCAGCGCGGCCAGCAGAACCACCGGCAGGCTGTGCCCGGCAACGGTCATCGAGGCGGCGGTGGCGCCCGCAATCGCCATTACCGCACCGACGGAGAGGTCAATCCCGCCGGTGGCAATCACCAGCGTCATGCCAATCGCCAGCAGCGCCACGGGCGCGGCACGGTTTAAGATGTCGATCGGGCTACCAAACAGGCGGCCATCCTGCACGACGATCTGGAAGAAATGCGGAGCCACCAGGCTATCCACCAGCAGCACCAGCAGCAGCGCCACGATTTGCGGCGTGCCGGTCGGCCAGCTGAAGCGGCGCTTCGCTTCGCCAGTTTGCGAAAGAGAACGGGACATCACATATGACTCCTTACGCCGCGATGGCATTCATGATCGCCGGAACCGACAGTTTATCCAGCGGGATCTCTGCCACCTGCCTGCGATCGCGCATGATGATGACGCGATCGGCATAGCCAACCAGCTCCTCCAGCTCAGACGAGATCACCAGCAGCGCCAGACCGTCGGCGCACAGCGTTTCGATAAGCCGGATGATTTCGGCATGCGCGCCCACGTCGATACCGCGCGTGGGCTCGTCGAGGATCAGGAACTGCGGTTTGGTCAGCAGCCAGCGCGAGAGCAACACCTTCTGCTGATTACCGCCCGAAAGGAACTCGATGGGCTGTTCCGCGCTCGGGGTACGGATACCGAGCTGGCGGATGAAGCGCTCGGCAATCGCGTTCTGCTCGCGCTTAGGGATCGGACGCAGCCAGCCGCGCTGGGCCTGTAGCGCCAGAATGATGTTTTCCCGCACCGAGGCGGCGGCAATAATCCCGTCCGTTTTTCTGTCCTCCGGGCAGAAGCCCACGCCGAGGCACGACGCCTGATGCGGTGAACGTAGCGTTTGCGGTTTGCCTTTGATCAGCGCCGTTCCGCTGTCGGCAGGTTTGATCCCGAAGATCACTTCGGCGGTTTCGGTGCGCCCGGAGCCTAACAGCCCTGCCAGACCCACAATTTCACCGGGGCGTACCTCGAGGTTAAACGGCGCGATGGTCCCTTTTTTGCCGTAATCGTGAAACGCGGCGATCGGTTTTTCGCTCAGCAGCGTGCGGCCCGCACGCTGGAGTGCGTTGGTCTCCAGCTCGCGACCCAGCATCATTTTGACCAGCTCAATCTGCGGCAGCTCGCGGGTTTCCCGGCAGCCGACAAAGCCGCCGTTGCGCAGCACCGTAATACGGTCGCTTACCTCGTAAACCTGATCGAGGAAGTGCGTAACAAAGATCAGGCTCACGCCCTGATCGCGCAGCTGACGCATCAGGGTAAAAAGCATCTCCACTTCCTGGGTATCGAGGCTGGCGGTGGGTTCATCAAGGATCAGCACTTTCGCCGAGAGATCGATAGCGCGACAGATCGCCACGATCTGCTGCATCGCCACGGAAAAACGGTTCAGCGGTTCGCGCACGTCGAGAGAGAAGCCATACGATTCCATCAGCTTCGCGGCGCGCGCTTCCATCTCTTTACGGCGCAGCAGGCCAAAACGTCTGGGCTCGCGGCCAATAAACAGGTTATCCGCTACCGACATGTTTGGCAGCAGGTTCACTTCCTGGTAGACCGTGCCGATCCCCAGTTGCTGCGCATGCGCGGTGTTTTTGGGCGAAATAGCATTACCTTCCAGCCAGATAGCGCCGCGATCGGCGTGATAGACCCCGGTCAGGGTTTTAATCAGCGTCGACTTCCCCGCCCCGTTTTCGCCGAGCAACGCCATGATCTCCCCCCGCCGCAGGCTGAAATCAACGTTATCCAGCGCCTTAACGCCAGGGAAAAATTTACTCAGGCCCTCTGTGCGGAGGATTTCCTGGTGTTGTTCGGTGGTCATGGTTTCCCCTCACCCTGACCCTCTCCCCGGAGGGGAGAGGGGATTATTCGTGCCAGTCTTTAATTTTCTGCCCAAACTGCCCTTTTCCCTCTCCCCTCCGGGGAGAGGGCTAGGGTGAGGGGGGGCTGAGCTTAGTAGCCCATATTTTTCTTCTTCTCTAACTCTTCTTTCGCCGTGTCCGGCAGGTAGAGCGTGGATTTGGTGATGGTCAACTTCTCAGGCTGGGTGCCGTCTTTCTTGAATTTCTCCAGCGCATCGAATGCCGGGCCCGCCATGTTCGGCGTCAGCTCCACGCTGGCGTTCGCTTCGCCGTCAATCATCGCTTTGTAGATGTCCGGTACGCCGTCGATCGAGCCGGTGAGAATATCTTTGCCCGGCTTCAGGCCCGCTTCTTTGATGGCCTGGATGGCGCCGATCACCATGTCGTCGTTGTGGGCGTAAACCATGCAGATATTTTTGCCGTTATTTTCTGCCTTGATGAAGCTTTCCATGACCTCTTTACCTTTGCTGCGGGTGAAGTCGCCGGACTGAGAACGGATGATCTTGATGTTTGGTGCTTTGGCGATGGCCTCCGCGAAACCTTTCTTACGGTCGATAGCCACGCTCGCCCCGACGGTGCCCTGCAACTCAACCACGTTACACGGCTTGCCATCCACCTGCTTCACCAGCCAGTCACCAATCAGTTTGCCTTCCAGCACGTTATCGGCGGTGACGGTGGTCATATAGAGAGATTTGTCTTTTACGTCGATGGAACGGTCGAGCAGGAACACAGGAATTTCAGCCTCTTTAGCTTCCTTCAGCACCGGCTCCCAGCCCGTGGCAACAACCGGGGCGATAAAGATGGCATCCACGCCCTGAGCGATAAAAGAGCGCACCGCTTTAATCTGATTCTCTTGCTTTTGCTGACCATCGGCGATTTTTAGGGTAATACCGCGCTTTTCGGCCTCACTTTTCGCCACGTTCGTTTCAGCGGCGCGCCAGCCGGATTCAGATCCGACCTGCGAAAATCCAACGGTTAACGGTGCGGCCATCGCCATAGACGACATGGCTGCCGAAACTGCTGTAACAAGAAGTAAGCGCTTCCACATATGAACGTCCTCGTAGGGTAGGTTATTGTTGGTTAAAAGATGTTCTGCGGATGAACTATAGCCAATGGAATATGTTACGGATTGCGTTACATCACACTTCAGAAAAGTGAATAAAACGTTAATCACAAGTTTGTAATCGCTTTCATTTCCACATTTAAAATGCGGCTGAGTTTATGGATTATCCTGTCATGGAAACGGTCTGAAAAGTGAAAGCGCGAGGGAGATAAGTCGAAAACAGGCGAAGACTTTCAGCGCCAGTTGGCTATAATACCTGCCACTTGTTTACCATCCATTTTAAAGGACACCGACATGAGCTTACTCAACGTCCCTGCGGGTAAAGAACTGCCAGAAGACATCTACGTTGTGATCGAAATCCCGGCCAACGCAGATCCAATCAAATACGAAATCGACAAAGACACCGGTGCGCTGTTCGTTGACCGTTTCATGTCTACCGCCATGTTCTATCCGTGCAACTACGGCTACATCAACCACACTCTGTCTCTGGACGGTGATCCGGTTGACGTACTGGTCCCAACACCATACCCATTGCAGCCAGGCTCCGTCATTCGCTGCCGTCCTGTTGGCGTGCTGAAAATGACTGACGAAGCGGGTGAAGATGCGAAACTGGTTGCCGTACCGCACACCAAGCTGAGCAAAGAGTACGATCACATTAAAGATGTGAACGACCTGCCAGAGCTGCTGAAAGCGCAGATCGCCCACTTCTTCGAGCACTACAAAGATCTCGAAAAAGGCAAATGGGTTAAAGTTGAAGGCTGGGATAACGCAGAAGCGGCGAAAGCAGAAATCATCGCGTCTTTCGAGCGTGCTGCTAAGAAGTAATTCTTACTGCTGATACTAAGCCCCGCGCGTCGGGGCTTTTTTGTGCCTTTCGATGCGCCCGGCGGCGCTACGCTTGCACGGGCCTACAATCAGCAAGAGGCGCAAAACGATAACGCCACCTTACGGTGGCGCTGTCGTTTTTCAGAACTGGTCTCTGTCTAACCAGTTACCGCTTTCAATCAGCGTTAACCCGTCGACCGAACGTTGGTACACATACATCCATGCACTGCCGTAAGGCGTCTGGATCAACTGGCGAGCGTATTCACCGCCCCTGGTGCGCAAGGCATCAAGTTCGGCCAGCGTAGCATTATCAATACGATAAACCTCACCCTGTACCGTTCCGTTCCCCGGAACCGCGCCTGGATAGTGGCCCAGACTGTACAACTGGTAGTTTTCGATTGTGTAATTTCCCAGCAACTGGGCGTTGGTCATCCAGTGGCTGTTGCCTTGCTTGGTTCGTAAACTGCCATAAACAAATATTCGCATTGCTAAAACTCAAACTGATAGAGCAGATCAAGTGCCTGGTCTACGCCGGACACTGCTTCCAGATATAGCTTAGGCATCAGGCGATAACGTAACGTGAGTGTAGCCAGTGAGTCAAAGATCCCCACGCCATATTTTACCTGTAGACCCGGCAGTACATAGCCGCTGACCACTACCTGCGAAGAGTCACCCACGCCCTGAGTGTCCAGCGCCAGATTGCTTACGCCAAACGTCTCGCCGATTTTACCCACAACCTGACCACTTTGTGCAACCCCCAGACCGACTAACATCGATGTCATTGCCGCACCATCGCCCTGTTGGCTATCCAGACCCTGGCCGCGCAGCAGGTAGGAGAGCGCTTCCTGCTGCGACATGGCCGGGTCAGAGAAGATCTCTGCCTTAGGTTCATCGGCGGAGCCCGTCACGCGCACGCCCGCAATCACATCATCTTCGGTGGCTTCCGGATTACGGATCGCTTCGATATTGAGTACCGGCTGATCCGGTGGGCCGGAGAACAGCAGCTCACCTTTACGCACAATCAAATCCTGACCGTAGGCATGGAAGCGCCCTTCAGGAATATTGATTTGTCCATTGAGGCCAAGCCCCTGTTGATCCTGCGCCACCTTCAGGTCACCCGTGAGTCTCGCCTTCAGCCCAAACGCGTCCAAACGCACGTTATTCCCCACGTGCACTATAAGATTACTATTGATCGGTATGCCAGCGCTCTTCTGTTCAACAGGTTTCAGATTTTCATTGAGCATAACTTCATCACTGGAGACGCCAACCGCGCTTTCCGGCACTTCGTGAACCACGATGCGCGCCCAGGGCACGTCGACGCGGCCGTCCAGGGTGAAGAGACTCGGCGTTGCCTCAAAGACCACGTCTGGCGACACGTCCAGGCGCACCATCGGCGGTACCGTGATACGCACCCTGCTGCCCTTGGCCGCAATACGGGCGCGCCAGTTGTCGAGCTGGCTCCAGTCTGCGTCACCATTCAGGTTGATTTGTCCCTGCTGTGTCAGCACTGAGCCACTGAGGGTTGAGCTTTGGCCGTTAAAGTTCATCGTCAGCTGGCTTGGCTGCATATCGAACGGCATAAAGTTACCGTCAATGTCCACGCCGTTTAACCGCATTTGGCCAAACAGCTGCGGGCTTTGCGCATCCCCCGCCAGACGCAGGTTGGCGCTTAGCATCCCCGCCGCCTTTTCTCCCCGCGAGAAAATCGGATTCACCATCGCCAGGTTGAAGTTGCGAATATTGACGTTGCCGCCGAGATTGCGCCGCCCTTGCGGATCGGTAATTTGCACCTGTCCGTCAAGCTGACCGTTGTTGGTCAGACGAATAAGCCATCCCAGTTCCGCACGATTGTTACGCAGGTCAGCGTTCACATTCAGGGTGTCGAACGCCACCGGCAGCGGCGCGTCATTGACCTCCTGCGTCACCTTCACGTTACGCCCGGAGAGGGTAACGCTGCCCTGCGGCAGTCCCTCTTTGGTGGTGTCCCACGCGACGTCCGCTTTACCGCTGAAGACCCCGCTGGCCTGGGTGGTTTCCGGCATAAACGGTTTCAGCATCGCCAGGTCAAAACGGTTGAGGTTGATCTGCGCGCGTCCTTCCGCGCCCGCATCAATGGTCTGCGGCACGCACAGCTCAGCATTCGGGTTGGTCCAGCAGTGTGGCCCAATGCTGATCTTTTGCTCCGCATTGCGGTAGTCCAGCGCGATGGATCGGGACAGCACCAGCGGGCCGACCGGCGTGCTGAAGCGGGTGTTATCCAGCACGCCCTTCCAGCGCGTTGCCTGGCGGTCAAAACTGCCCGTCAGGTGCAGCTGCCCGGAGACCGGCTCGCCCTGCACGCGCAGCTGGAGATCGTGCTGCTTTTCGTTACCTTTTGCCGCCAGCGTAACCAGACTGATGTTCACGTCCGGCTGGGAGATACGCTCCACGCGCAGGTCCAGGTTTCCGCCGATCTGATCGGTGGATTTCACGTCCCCTTCGACGCGCACGCGGGCAATGGAAAGTTCCTGCCAGCGCAGGTTATTGGCGGTGATGTCCGCCAGCAGCTGCGGCGCCTCCACTGTACCGCGAACCTTCACTAACCCCTTCGCCGTCCCGCCAAGACCCGGCAGGGCGTTATCGAGATTTGGCGCGTCGATGGTGGCATCCAGATCGAGATCTTTCACCCCCAGCTCGCCTTTGATATCTGCCGTGTTGCGGCCCAGCGCCACGTGCAGGCCCGGGATCACCCACTGGAGATAGCTGTTGCCCTTAAGCGAGCCCTCTACGTTGACTTTGTTCTGCTTCACATTACCGGTGAGCTTGAGTTCCGGCACGTCCATCTGCCAGGTGCCGCCGTACAGACTACCGCGGGTTTTGATCAGACCATTCAGTTTTGACGGCCAGTCCGGGACTTCTTTAGCGGTGTTGATCCCGGTCAGCTTCAGCTCGCCGCGCCAGCTGATCGCCTGCTGCCAGTCGAGCAGCGCGGTCAGCTCGGTTTTCCCTTCCAGCGCCGCCACGGTCAGCTTGTCGAGGTTAACCTGCAACTCGTTACCCTTCGCATCCAGAGTAATATCGGCGGGCGGTACTCCCTGCCCCTTCACTGCCGTACGGAACGACAGCGTGTAGTCGGTCATTTTGCCACTCAGCTTCAGCTTTAGATCGTCGGCCTGGAACTGCTTTTCACCGGTGAACGGCCAGTAAAGCTGCTTGCTGACAATCTCAAGGTTGAGCGGTAGACCGGCCTCTGCCAGCTGGGTTTGCCCGCGCAGTACCATATCCACAGGGCCGGAGAGGTTCACGCCGAACTCCAGCTTCTCGCGCAGCGCGCCGCCGACTTTCACCTTCACCTTCTCGCCTTTCAGCGGATCGATGTTCAGGGCGCTGTTAAGGGTAATATCTACCGGCCAGTTATCGCGCAGCAGCGCATTGCCTGAGGCGTTTACCGACCCCTGGTTGGTATCGATATCCAGCGCGTCGAGCTTCATGTTGCCCTCGATACTGCTGACTTTAAGCAGCATGTTGAAGACCGTCAGATCGGTATCGCCGGTCAGACGCAACTGCTCGCCTTTAAACTCTTCGATATTGAGGTTCAGCGGCAGATGCACGTCGGTCATCTCCGGCAGAACCGGTTTCGAGAAGAGATCTTTCAGCGTTTCACCCAGCGGTTTTTCTTCCGGCTGCGGGTTCTGGATCTTCGGCTCGACGATCTCTTCCTGCGCCACGTCGGCCACCTTCGGCAGCGCAATCAGCAGCCCTTGCAGGGAGGTTGGGGTCAGGGTGAGGTTTTTCTCCTGCCAGCGAAGACCAGAGGTGAAATCCATCACCGATACCGTCGTGTCGTCGATTTTGATATTGACGTTATCCAGCGCGACCCGGTAGAGCGCAATCGGGTACGGCGTGGAGAGATTCAGCGGGCCGCTGTCCTCTTCTTCGACAGGCTCAGACTTCGGCATTTTTTTGGAGTCTATCGCCACGTTCACATCTTTTAGCGACAGATCGTTTACGCAAAGCTGGCTGTCCCGCAGGCAGCCGAGCTTGACCGCCAGATGAAATTCGCCCGCGTTCACCGCCACGCCGGGCTGTTCATAACGAATATTCTTCAGGCGCAGATCGCGCCAGCCGCCCGTCACCTGGCCGATTTCCAGCCCTGGCACCCAGCGGTTCGCGGCGTTAAACAGCAGATGCAGACCTGTGGTGGTACCCACCAGAAATGCCACCGTACCGAGCAGTAATACGATAAAAATCAGCACCCCGAGGCTTATCTTCTTCCATAAACTCATAATTCAGGCCCCAGACCGATGTAAAACTGTAAACCGTGTTCTTCTTTGTCGCCCACCGGAACGGCGAAATCGAGCTTGATCGGCCCGACCGGTGACTGCCAGCGCACGCCCACACCCGCGCCGGTTTTGAAATCGCTGCGGCGGATGTCGTTCACGGCCTCGCCGCTGTCGACAAACATGGCGCCCCACCATTTGCCGCTGACGTTGTACTGATACTCCAGCGAGCCGGTCGCCAGTTTAGAGGCCCCGGTCAATTGGCCTTTCTCGTTTTCAGGTGAGATCGATTTGTACTTATAGCCGCGAATGCTGCGGTCGCCCCCGGCGAAGAAACGCAGATCTGGCGGAACGCGTTCGAAGTCACCGGTTTCGATCCAGCCCAGATTGCCGCGAACCACAAAGCGGTGCTTATCGTAGAGGGTACGGATCCAGACGTTTTGCGCCTGCACGACGGAGAAATCCACGTCTGAGCCCCAGGCGGAGTTGGAATAATCGATGGAGTAGCGCTGAGAATCGCCCCAGGTCGGCATCAGGCCACCGCGCGAGCGGGTACGGCTGATCATCACGCCCGGATAAAGCAGCATGGTGGTGTTGGTGACGTTTGCCTGAGTAAAGTGGTCAAGGCTCCAGCGCAGGTTAATGGCGCGCTGCCAGCCGCTGGAGAGATCCCAGAAGCGTGATACCGCAAGCGTCGTCGAATCCTGTTCGGTATCGTTCAAATCGGTACGCTTAAAGCCGCCCTGCACGAGGTAGTATTGCTCAAGCGGATTTTTCAGCAGCGGCATTTTATAGCTGAAGTCCAGCTGCTGTTCAGGCGCAGACAGGCTGAGGCTGGTGGTCAGGCTGTGACCGTAGGAGTTCATCCACGGTTTTTTCCACGAGGCTTTCACGCGCGGGCCGACGTCCGTGGAGTAGCCGACACCGGTCTCAATGGTGTTCTCGGTGCGCGGTGAGACCACGCCATGCAGCGGTAACACTTTCGTTTTACGGGATTTATCAAATTGCGGTGCCACCACCACGGAGTTAAACCAGCCGGTGGCAGATAAACGACGGTTCAGCTCGCCCAGGTCGCTAGACTGGTAGTAGTCACCCTTTTTAAACGGCACCAGGTTTTGCAGATACTCATCACGGATTTGCGATCCTTCAAAGGTTACATCGCCAAACCGATAGCGCTCGCCGCTGTCGTAATCGATATCCCAGAATGCCTGACGTCGTTCAAGCGCAACGCCCAGCTGGCTTTTGTTGAACTGGCTGTCAAAGTAGCCTTTGCGCAGCGAAACGCTGGTTAAGGATTTTTTAAAGCGATCGTAATCCCCGTGATTAAGCACGGTGCCCACTTTCGGGCGGTTGCTGAGCAGATCCAGGTAGTCACGATCCGTGCGTGCACCGCCGCGCAGCACCACGTTCGTGCCGCCAATCAGGACGGGTTCTCCCGGCGAGACGCGGGCAATCAATACCTGACGTCCTTTAGCCGGCGGCGGGCGTAAATCGAAATCAATGGTGGGTTCGTAGTACCCCAACGCCTTTAAGCCTTCGCGAATGGCGTCATCCACGCGCGCGCGAAAACGCCGATCCGGCGTGACTTCATCGCTCTGGATGGTGGAAAGCTGCGCACGCACGTTTTTTTCCAGCGCCCCGGATAACCCCTCAACCTGCAAACGGACATTCGCCGCGCTGGCAATCCCGCTTGTCAGCATTAAACTGACTAAACATAACTGGCGGATCTTTGTCACGTTTTCTCCTGAATATCCCTGTTTCCACCCTGGAAGCAAATGCAGTGCCGCTCCGCGGCAAAATACGGCCTGAAAGCCAAAAACCCAAATTACGGGTTGAAAAAGGGCCTAACACCCAAATATTTCTTATGATTAAATCTAGACTCATTCATCGCATTTATTGTGTTCAATTAAACGCTTCGTGACAACCTTAACCGAAACAACGCTACCCCGGAGGCCCCACCGTGAGTTTATTTGATAAAAAGCATCTGGTATCACAAGCCGATGCGTTACCGGGACGCAACACCCCTATGCCAGTGGCGACATTACACGCCGTAAACAACCATTCAATGACAAACGTTCCTGATGGAATGGAGATCGCCCTGTTTGCCATGGGCTGCTTCTGGGGCGTAGAACGCCTGTTCTGGCAACTGCCGGGCGTGTACAGCACCGCTGCGGGCTACACCGGAGGATATACGCCTAACCCAACCTACCGCGAAGTCTGTTCCGGTGAGACCGGTCATGCTGAAGCGGTGCGTGTGGTGTATGACCCGAGCGTCATCAGCTATGAACAGCTGCTCCAGGTGTTCTGGGAAAATCATGACCCGGCGCAGGGCATGCGTCAGGGTAACGATCACGGCACCCAATACCGCTCGGCCATCTATCCGCTCACCCCTGAGCAGGAGGCTGCGGCCCACGCCAGCCTGACGCGTTTCCAGGAAGCGATGCAGGCAGCCGGTGATAAACGTCAGGTCACGACGGAAATCGCTACTGCGAAACCGTTCTACTATGCCGAAGACGACCACCAGCAGTATCTGCATAAAAATCCGTACGGCTACTGCGGCATTGGCGGCATCGGCGTCTGTCTGCCTCCACAGCAGGACTGATTACAACATCAGCGCCACGCGAGCCGCGTGGCGCGCCTGTAAGCAAAAGTGTCAGTTCATTACTTAACCACTCTCTGCCCTTTCATCCGGCCACTTTTTGCCGAAAACGTGACCTCTGGCAGATTTACACGCCTTTACGCTATACTACCGCTGAAATAATCGGCTCAACGCTACGAGCTGAGTTCAATGTGTCTTCACACGAATGGTATCAACTCCCCTTCTGAGGATCTGGCGAGAAGCCGGATAAACTATGTTAAACAGTATTTTAGTAATACTTTGTCTTATTGCCGTCAGTGCATTTTTCTCGATATCGGAGATCTCGCTGGCTGCCTCCCGTAAAATCAAACTGAAGCTGCTTGCCGACGAGGGCAACATCAACGCATCACGCATTCTGAAAATGCAGGAAAACCCAGGCATGTTCTTTACCGTGGTGCAGATTGGCCTGAACGCGGTCGCCATTCTTGGCGGTATCGTGGGCGATGCAGCATTTTCTCCGGCGTTTTATAGCCTCTTTGTAAAGTACATGTCCGCAGAGCTGGCCGAGCAGTTGAGCTTCATCCTCTCCTTCTCGCTGGTCACCGGTTTGTTCATTCTATTCGCGGACCTGACCCCGAAACGCATCGGTATGATTGCGCCAGAAGCTGTGGCTTTGCGTATCATCAACCCGATGCGCTTCTGCCTGTATGTCTTCCGTCCGCTGGTGTGGTTCTTCAACGGCCTGGCGAACGTCATTTTCCGCATCTTCAAGCTGCCGATGGTGCGTAAAGACGACATCACCTCCGACGATATTTATGCGGTGGTGGAAGCCGGGGCGCTGGCAGGCGTGCTGCGCAAGCAGGAGCACGAGCTGATCGAGAACGTTTTCGAACTGGAATCCCGTACCGTGCCGTCCTCCATGACCGGCCGTGAGAACATCATCTGGTTCGATCTGCATGAAGACGAGCAGAGCCTGAAGACCAAAGTGGCGCAGCATCCGCACTCCAAGTTCCTGGTCTGTAACGAAGATATCGACCATATCATCGGCTATGTGGACTCCAAAGACCTGCTGAACCGCGTACTGGCAAACCAGAGCCTGGCACTGAACAGCGGCGTGCAGATCCGTAACACCCTGATTGTGCCGGACACCCTGACGCTCTCCGAAGCGCTGGAAAGTTTCAAAACCGCCGGTGAAGACTTCGCGGTGATCATGAACGAATATGCGCTGGTGGTGGGCATTATCACCCTCAACGACGTCATGACGACGCTGATGGGCGACCTGGTCGGCCAGGGGCTGGAAGAGCAAATTGTGCAGCGTGATGAGAACTCATGGCTGATCGATGGTGGTACGCCGATTGAAGACGTCATGCGCGTGCTCGACATCGACGAGTTCCCGCAGTCCGGAAACTACGAGACCATCGGCGGCTTTATGATGTTTATGCTGCGTAAGATCCCGAAACGTACCGACTCGGTGAAATTCTCTGGCTTCAAGTTTGAAGTGGTGGATATTGATAACTACCGCATCGACCAACTGCTGGTAACGCGCATTGATAGTAAACCGACCGTGCTGGTACCGAAGCTGCCAGATGCGGAAGATAAGGTGTCGGCGTAATTTATGAAGGGCAGCGGTGAGCTGCCCTTTCTTTTACCCTCCGAGATTCACTCTAAATTTTAAAAAGGTGATGAATTCAAATAGATAAGCGTTGAGTAAGATATATTGCTAAATTGATAAATTTTACCACTGACTGTGATATATATAGTGTTTTCTTCACTCTCTACTTTTGCTTCAGGATCCGTAGTTATCAGAAATGGAGCATACCCGTTCCTGACATCGCCTAAAAAAGCTTCTTCCGATTTTTTTGACGACGCCAAATAATATTTATATACATTCGAAGTCGTAGCTCCCGCATTGCTTTCTGTAATATACAGTACGGAAACCTTCCCGATATTTTCTTTGCGAATAATGTCTTGCTCAATATAGAGAAACTCATCAACAGCACGCCATATGCCATAAGAAGAGATCAGGATTGCGAGTAATATATAAATTTTCTTCCTAGAAACCAGCACGCTGAGCATAGTCTATCCCCGCTCTAATCCATGTTTGATCTGTAGGATCATCGCCATGAGGATCTGGTCCTTTATTGTTCTCAAAATCAGGAGAACTCGTTCCCGCCAGAATCTGAGCGATACCTGCACCTCGTAGCAATATCTCAGGTTTTATACCAGCAGCAATACCCACCGCTCCATAATGAAAGTTGCCGAAATTTTCGTATTGCCTGCCTAATTGATTTTTATAATCCCAGGGGCCATGCCCTCTAACCTGCTTGTAAAACCAAAGATATGTTAACGCTGATGGACCACGGTGAAAACGAGCTATCATCATGTTGCTTACAACTGATACACCTAAGGGGGAGAAGGAAGATATATCATAGGGAGGATGAGGATTAACTGTACTTACCGGATATCTCATTGTTTACCCCTTTCATTCCAGCTATCTGAAAAAAGCAGGTTTCCGTCACAATGTTTCCATGTAATTTTTTCATAACGTACTTCTACACATTCAAGATGATTATGCTTCTCCTTTAATACATCTTTTGTATCATGCATTATTGGTGAAACCCCAACAATAGTGACGTTCTCTAAAAGCATATTGTTATATTCAACTTCTTGCCCCGCATCATTAATACGATACCATTTAAACTCTGCGCTTATTAATTTCTGGCCTGTACAAACGGCCTTAAATAGATAGGGAGAAGAGGAATCAAACTCTTTCAAAAAAATGATGCTGGAATGCTTCCTTGTTCCTGTAATTTTCCCTGTCAATGGATCAGTAGGAATTGATACGTTATGTGAAAAACCATTAACCTCTATACTTGACTCTCTTCCTTGAACATCTACTGCCCCCTTAATTAACGCACCACCATCATCTTTCAGCCATAAATAAGCAGGAATAGCCATCATCTAACTCCTTTTCAAAGTGAGATGACCATTGTTCCTGCGTAACGAGATAAGTCCAATAAACAGTTAATGCTTTATTGTCCTATATCAACGGTTACAGGCTGAAAAGTAATTTTAGATTAACTTAATAAAACAGTGTGAAATATATTCACATCCCAGAAAGGCTGTGTGAAATATCCAGAACATGAATATATGTAAAACTACGGCTACAAACATCAACGGCTCCCATCGGGAGCCGTCTTTTTAACTACTACTGCATAGCACGTTGGTTAAGCCATCTCAGTTTGCAGACGCATAACCTGACGGTTGACTTCGGACATCACAGACAAGTGCTGTTTGTCCTTCACTTTCGGGATAAGGATTTTGCCCTTATCGAACTCAAAAGCGCCAACATCCTTGATATACAACCGTCCACGGAACAGGATCTTCACGTACTTCGCCACCTGAAGCGGGTTGTAGCGTTGGAAAATTTTCATTCTTGTATCTCCTGCGAATCATACGCCCTTGCGGTGCCACAATCGGCCCGACTGTCCTGAGCGCAAATTTTGATGCCCAATGACTATAGACCAGAACCTCGTACTTACCCAGTGTGCATAAGTTTATTTACCGTTTGATTACAATTATTCAGAATAATCTTTGCAAAGCGTGATACAGAGCAGTATATGCCGTCGTTTTTGCGTGGATATGTGCGTTCGCCCGCAAACTGGCATCGGGATTGCGGGAAAAGCCCATTGATCGCACTTATGATTAAAAGCGCATGACCAAGTGGTCGGATCACCTGCTCACAATAAGGAAACACCATGACCCTACGTAACCTCCTGGCAGCAGCTTGCCTGTTGCTGCCGCTGATGGCTTCCGCACACAACCTTGAAAAAGGACAACGTGTCCCGCCGGTCGGCATTGCTGACCGGGGAGAATTGATTCTCGACAATGATAAGTTTAGCTACAAAGCCTGGAATAGCGCGCAGCTTGCGGGCAAAGTGAGAGTTGTACAGCATATTGCCGGACGTACATCCGCTAAAGAGAAAAACGCCACCCTCGTGGAAGCGATCAAGGCCGCAAAACTCCCGCACGATCGCTACCAGACCACCACCATCGTGAATACCGACGACGCGATTCCCGGCTCCGGGATGTTTGTGCGCTCAAGCCTTGAGAGCAATAAGAAGCTCTATCCCTGGTCGCAGTTTATTGTCGACAGCAACGGCGTGACGCGTAAGGCGTGGCAGCTGGAAGAAGAGAGTTCAGCGATTGTTGTGCTGGACAAAAACGATCGCGTACAGTGGGTTAAAGACGGCGCGCTGACGCAGGATGAGGTGCAGCAGGTAGTAGCCCTGCTGCATAAGCTACTAGCTCAGTAAAGTGACACCCTGAAGCCAGGGTTGAGGAATGACTCGCGCGGGGTGTAGTCCAGTGGCTTACCCTGCCAGTCATGCACATGCGCGCCAGCGGCCGCAGCCACCGCATGCCCTGCCGCCGTATCCCAGACGTTCGTCGGCCCGAAACGGGGGTACAACTGCGCCTGCCCTTCCGCCACCAGACAGAACTTCAGCGACGAGCCGATCGACGTCGTCTGGTGTTCCCCCAGCTGTTGCAGATACTCCTCCAGCTCGCTGTCGCTGTGCGAGCGGCTGATCACCACCAGCGGAGGACGGGCATCTCGCACCTGGATCTGCTTACGCACGCCGCACTCTTCCTTCCAGGCTTTACCTTCCGCCGCGCTGTACATCACCTTCATCACCGGGGCATAAACCACGCCAAGCACCGCCTTTCCTTTTTCAATCAGGGCGATATTCACGGTAAATTCACCGTTACGCTTGATGAACTCTTTCGTGCCGTCCAGCGGGTCCACCAGCCAGTAACGCTGCCAGTGCTGACGTTCGTCCCAGCCCTGGGGCGCTTCTTCAGAAAGGACCGGAATATCCGGCGTCAGGGTCTGCAAACCTTTCAGGATCACCGTATGCGCCGCGATATCCGCCGCCGTCACCGGGGAGTCGTCCGCTTTGCTGACAACATCCATCGGTTTCGCACCGTCGTACACCTGCATAATGGCATCACCCGCATCCCGTGCGAGCTGACAAATTTGATCTAACATTCTCCACCTCTTCGTTAACGCAGTGGGCATAACTTATTGTTTTAGTTATATCGTAATGTGAACAATTCCGCTATCTGTGAAGCAATTCTGGTTTCAGCGTTCTTTTTTCTGGCAGCATTCACACTTCTGTAAGCAACAAATACTACATACATACTCTTTTGTGGCTTGGATCGAAAAAAGGACTCCTCAGATGATTAAGTTTAGCGCAACGCTCCTGGCAACGCTGATTGCGGCAAGCGTTCAGGCAGCGACGGTGGATCTCCGCATTCTGGAAACCACCGATCTGCACGGCAACATGATGGACTTCGATTACTACAAAGATACGCCTGTCGAAAAATTCGGACTGGTACGTACGGCAAGTTTGATCAACGCCGCCCGCAGTGAAGTGAAAAACAGCGTGCTGGTCGATAACGGGGACTTAATTCAGGGCAGCCCGCTCAGCGACTACATGGCGGCGAAGGGGCTGAAGAAAGGCGAGATCCATCCTGTTTATAAGGCAATGAATACGCTGGACTATGCCGTCGGCAACCTGGGCAACCACGAATTTAACTACGGCCTGAAATACCTGCACGATGCGCTGGCAGGGGCAAAATTCCCGTACGTTAATGCCAATATCATCGACGTTAAGACGAAAAAGCCCCTCTTTACCCCTTACCTGATTAAAGAGACCGAGGTTGTCGACCAGGACGGTAAAAAACAGACGCTGAAAATCGGCTATATCGGCTTTGTGCCGCCGCAGATCATGACGTGGGATAAAGCCAACCTCGACGGGAAAGTAACCGTCAACGACATTACCGAAACGGCGCGAAAATACGTGCCGGAGATGCGGGCGAAAGGCGCAGATGTGGTGGTCGTTGTGGCCCACTCTGGCCTCTCGGCCGACCCGTATCAGGCGATGGCTGAGAACTCCGTGTATTACCTCAGCCAGGTACCGGGCGTCGATGCGATCCTGTTTGGTCACGCCCACGCCGTCTTCCCGGGCAAAGATTTCGCCAGTATCAAAGGCGCGGACATCGAAAAAGGGACGCTCAACGGTGTGCCATCGGTGATGCCGGGCATGTGGGGCGACCACCTTGGCGTGGTAGATCTGGTGCTGAATAACGACAGCGGGAGCTGGAAAGTCACGCAGTCGAAAGCGGAAGCGCGTCCGATTTATGATGCCGCTGCAAAAAAATCCCTGGCCGAAGAAGATAAAAAGCTGGTCGACGTCCTGAAGCATGACCACGACGCAACGCGTGAATTTGTCAGCAAGCCGATCGGTAAATCGGCTGATAACATGTACAGCTTCCTCGCGCTGGTACAGGATGACCCGACCGTGCAGGTAGTCAACATGGCGCAGAAAGCCTATGCCGAGCACTATATTCAGGGCGATCCGGATCTGGCCAATCTGCCGGTTCTGTCTGCCGCGGCGCCATTCAAAGTGGGCGGGCGTAAGAACGATCCGGCCAGCTACGTTGAGGTGGAAAAAGGCCAGCTGACCTTCCGTAATGCCGCCGATCTCTACCTCTATCCCAACACCCTCGTGGTGGTGAAAGCCACCGGGAAAGAGGTGAAGGAGTGGCTGGAGTGCTCTGCCGGACAGTTCAACCAGATCGATCCGCACAGCAGCAAACCGCAGTCGCTGATAAACTGGGACGGTTTCCGCACCTACAACTTCGACGTGATCGACGGCGTGGAATATCAGATTGATGTAACCCAGCCCGCGAAATATGACGGCGAATGTCAGGCCATTAATCCGCAGGCAGAACGCATCAAACACCTGACCTTCAACGGCAAAGCGATTGATCCGAATGCCTCTTTCCTGGTGGTGACCAACAACTACCGCGCCTATGGCGGTAAGTTTGCCGGTACGGGTGACAGCCACATCGCCTTTGCCTCGCCGGATGAGAACCGTTCGGTGCTGGCGGCGTGGATTAGCGCGGAGTCGAAAAAAGCGGGTGAAATTCATCCGGCGGTGGATAACAACTGGCGTCTGGCGCCGATCCACAGCGACACGACGCTGGATATTCGCTTTGAGACATCACCGTCCGATAAAGCAGCCGCGTTTATCAAGGATAAGGCGCAGTATCCGATGAAACAGGTCGCGACGGATGATATTGGGTTCGCGATTTATCAGGTGGATTTGAGCAGGTAGCGATGATTGTGCCGGGTGGCGCTTGCGCTTACCCGGCCTACGGGATCGAGGATTGCGGGTAGGCCGGGTAAGGCGAAGCCGCCCCCCGGCATTTCATGCCGCACGATCGTCCCGATTCGCTATCACCTTCGGCGTATTCACCTCAATCCAGTCAGCCAGCGCGGCCACCTTCTCGCTCACCTCCAGCCCCATCGGCGTCAGGCTATATTCCACGTGCGGCGGCACAACCGGATAAGAAACGCGATCGACAAACCCGTCCTGCTCCAGCGCCTGAAGCGACTGGGCCAGCATCTTCTCGCTCACACCGCCCAGCTTGCGGCGCAGATCGCTAAAACGATGCGTCCCCTGACGTAACGCCACCAGGATCAGCACGCCCCAGCGGCTGGTAACATGTTTGAGCACTTCCCGTGACGGGCACTGTTCTGCAAAGAGATTGCCATCGCGCATTTGCTCGCTGAGCGTCGGTATCGGTGTTTTCATACTTACCTTTTTGTGCGTACTTACTAAAAGTTAGTTATGGTGATAGTGTGCCACAACACCAGACAAACACGAAGGAGATTCATCATGATCGCGATTACCGGCGCAACCGGCCAGCTTGGCCAACACGTTATTGAAGAACTGCTGAAAACCGTTCCGGCCAGTCAGATCGTGGCTATTGTGCGTAACCCGGCAAAAGCCGACGCCTTAAGCCAGCGGGGAATTGTGGTACGTCAGGCGGACTATACCGACCAGGCCGCGTTCACCACCGCCCTGAACGGCGTGGATAAGCTGCTGCTTATCTCCTCCAGCGAAGTGGGCCAGCGCGCCGCACAGCATCAGAACGTGATTAACGCCGCCAAAGCCGCCGGGGTGAAACTTATCGCCTACACCAGCCTGCTGCATGCGGATACCTCCCCGCTGGGTCTGCACGTTGAGCACGTCGAAACCGAAAATGCACTGGCGGCTTCAGGCGTGCCTTACGCCCTGCTGCGCAACGGCTGGTACACCGAAAACTACCTGGCAAGCGCGCCGCCAGCGCTGGAACACGGCGTATTCATAGGTGCCGCAGGCGAAGGCAAAATTGCCTCTGCGACCCGTGCGGATTACGCGGCGGCTGCGGCAAAAGTGATTTCTGAAGAGGGTCACGCCGGCAAGGTGTATGAACTGGCAGGTGACAATGCCTGGACGCTGAGCGAACTGGCTGCGGAGCTTAGCAAGCAGAGCGGTAAGCCGGTAACGTATCAGAACCTCAGCGAAGCCGATTATGCCGCCGCACTGAAAGGCGTTGGTCTGCCTGCCGGGCTGGCGGAGATGCTGGCGGATTCCGATACCGGCGCGTCCAAAGGCGGCCTGTTTGACGACAGCCGTACCCTGAGCAAACTGATTGGCCGTCCGACCACGCCGCTGGCGGAGAGCATCAAAGCCATTCTGTAATTGTTAAGAATTGGTTATTTTTTGTGGCATCCCTTCGGGTCATCTCGGATAATGAAGCGATGACCCACAAGGAGGCTCACCGTGCAAGGCGTACCGGAACAGTTTACTGATGAGAGAGACAGCGCGCGCTTTCGCCATCTGGCGCAGTTGCCGGGTCTGGAGCTATATCACGCGCATATTGCTGACTACGCCTTTGAGCCTCACACGCATGAAGCCTTCGGTATCGGCACCATTGAAACCGGCGCCGAACGCTTCCGTTACCGCGGAACCCAACACTTAGCCGCTGAAAAATCGGTCGTGACCATGAACCCGGACGAGATCCACACGGGCGAATCCGCCACCGAAGGCGGCTGGCGCTACCGGATGGTCTATATCGAACCCGACCTGCTGGAAGAAGTCACCGGCCTTCGCCACTGGTGGTTTAGCGACGTGACCCGCCACGACCCGCTGCGCTCGCAGCAAATTGGCCAGCTGATTTACGGCCTTTGGCATACGAACGATGCGCTGGAACAAAAAGGGTTGCTGCTGGATCTGATTGAGACGTTCCAGCCGCTGGCCCGTCACGCGCCGGTAGCCCGGGAGGGCGCGCACCGCTTCGAGCGCGTTCGCGACTATCTGCACGACAACTATATGCGCGCGCTCACCCTGGACGAACTGGCGAGCGTCGTGTCGCTCAGCCCGTACCATTTCCAGCGCCAGTTTAAGGCCCATTTTCACGTCACCCCACACCAGATGCTGATGGCCATCCGGCTGTGGCGCGCCAAAGCATTCCTCACCCACGGCATGCCTGCCGCCGAGGTGGCCGCCGCAACGGGGCTGACCGATCAGTCTCACCTGACCCGCGCCTTTACCCGCCGCTACGGCATTACGCCCGTGCGTTACCAGAAGCAGGTTTCGCCGCGCTTAACGGCTCAGAGCTTTATTGCACGTTAAATACTGTGCTTAGATTATTTATCAGTTATTGCAGCGATACACTGTACCGCTTAGCGTGACGTTAGTTTGTTGGCTGGAACCTGAGCCGAAGTAGGCGCTCCCGGTCTGCCCTGCTCGCTGCGTAAGAATAACGACAACGTTACCCCCCATACTGTAAGCCTGGTTTTTTAAATCATTACGTGCGCCAGTCTCAAGATTAGAGTTTGACGTCCATCCACCCGTGAAAAAGTTTCCCTGGCTGCCCGTCACTTCCCCCAGGAATGTACAATTGCCGGTTGGTTCAGTATTAGTAATACGTACCCGTTCAGCGCCCTGGTTCAAGTTATTTGCTGAGCATGCGGTTAACGCCATACTGAATAATACTATCGCTCTTTTTTTCATGTCTTTATTTTATCCCTTTGAAATAAAATGAGTTATCAGGCATTTTTGTTATACACGCGCGATCACTCAAATAGCGTATCAATAATAGAGTAATGTTACATTCAACTCAAGAATTATAATTCCTCATCTAAAGCCGGTCACAAATAAAACCGGTTTTTGCCGGGCTAAATCCTGAGCACGATAATGGTCTTCGCTTTCATTGATTTCTTCATTACTCCTGTTTCCAAAGATCGCGCTTGGGTTTACAACCATTAGTGCAAACACCGCCATTAAGCAGACTAAAAATAGTTTTATCACAATTATTACATTAACGTTCGATCGTAAGACAAACATAATCGCCAGCTCGCTGTGGCTATTAATATGGTGCAGATAAAAAATGAAAAACCATCAAAACCGCTTACCACGCCTGAAATAATCTAGTAGCCTGCTGCCTTATTGGCAGCCTTAATTCTTTTGGATCGCGAGTCTTTCTCATATTTATCTTTCTCCTCTAACACACTTCCAACCGCATCAATCCATGAATTAGCCGTACAGCCGGTAAAAAGCGTTATTGAAAGCAGCAGTAGCGCATTTTTTAAAAAATGTAATTTCATTTGTTTTCCTGTCAACATCGAACTGACTGTATTTTATTTTACCAGCCGAATGGATAACATCAGCGTTGGCGACAATGTACGTAGGAAAAGTCCCACAATCCTGCGTGGAGAGTTGCGTGTTACGGAAATCAGTCAGTGACGATAAAAAGAGGAAAAACCTTACACGTGAAAGCGAAAAGGGACACCTCGTTCTGTAGTAAAAATGGCTATACTGAGCGTTAAGTAGCAAGTAAACAGAACGATTTAACAACCTATTATTCAACACGTTATATACATTTTACGCATTCAGGTTGTTTTGGTGAAGCCTGATTTGAAATGAACTGACTGCACGGGTTCAACCTACAGCCAGTTTGTCGCCGCACCAGTGGAATGAACCAGGCTAATGCGTTAACATCAGAATAATGCATCGCTTGCCGATTATATTAAGGGTTAGTATGAAAACCGCACTTGTTGTAGACGATCATCCTTCAGTCCGCATGGCATTGAAAATGACATTAGAAAAGATAGGCTTCACTCATGTGGATGAATGTGATAACGGTGCGCAGGCTATAAACCAGATAAAAAAAGGGAAATACAATATCGTCATACTGGATATTGGTATTCCTAACATGGATGGGATGTCGGTTATCGCGGCGGTGCGAAAAGCAGAGATTAATACAAAAATCCTGGTGTTCACCTCACAGTCAGCGGAACTCTATGCCAGCAGATGCATGATGTCCGGCGTGTCTGGATTTTTGACAAAGAATGAGGGTATGGAAGATGTTTCAGCGGCGATCAAAGCCATCAATTCTGGTTTTACATTTTTTCCAAATATAAGCTATGCCAACAATTTTACATCAAAAAAATCATCCTCACTGACAAACCGCGAGCTAGAGGTACTGCGTAAAATCATTGCTGGAATGAAAAATATTGAAATAGCAGACAGCATGTGCCTGAGCAGCAAAACAATCAGTACCTATAAAACCCGGATAATGACAAAAATGGGCGTTACGACACTGGTTGATTTGATCGAGATTGCTAAAAGAGAAAAGATTGAATGAAGCGATGGGTTCACTTTAAGCTGCTGCTTATTTTATTGCCATTGTACGCCTGTGCGGAACCACTGAGCGACAAATCTCTGTCTCTGGAACTTTACCCCGATACAATCATCCAGCGTTTTTATAAGCAATCTCTGAAGGTGGGTGTTTACAGACCCGATTATCCGCCTTTCGATATCGTTATTAATGGCGAATACCTTGATGGGATCAATGCCGACATACTGCGGACAATCCGTAATAATTCGGATATCCATTTCTCTGTCACCCTTTTCGATAACGCTGTCGCTGCTTTTGACGCGCTGGCAGAAGGGTCTATTGATGCGATCACGACCACTGGCCCGGTAACTGAAACGAAAAAATCCAGGTATTCTTATCTCCCGGTTATTTCAACGAATAAAATAGTTGAAATCGCACCCGCGGAAAATAAACCCGATACAAAAGATTACGAGACGATTGCCACCGTTGATCGGTTTATTTCTGATGAGTTTATAAAAGAGCGCTATCCTGAAGCAAAAATAAACCGCTACGATTCCGTACTGAATGCGCTTGCCTCTGTCGCCCTCCATAAAAACGATATCTATGTGGGTGATGCAATAAGTGCTGGTTATTTTTATAACAATAGCGTTTTCAATACTCTTCACGTCAGTCGCCAGCTTAATACCATTAACCAGGCAGAAGGAAAAGTATACTTCGCAATACGTAACTCTGATATAAAAACCAGACAAATCATAGAATCCGGGCTACAAAAGATATCCCAGTCAGATCTGTCAGAATTCATAAGGGGCTGGGATAAATCCAGTGATTTTATCACGCCGGGCTCACCACAATATCTCACCGAAAAGGAAGCCCGGTGGTTACAAGGTAAGAAGCAGTTTTATGTTCAGCTGCCAACAACCGCGCCACCTTTTTCAGAATATGCTAACGGGACGTTTACTGGCATCATCCCTGATGTCTTTAGTCTGATTGGCAAAATGCTTAACGTTACGTTTGCATTTTTGCCAGAAAACCCGTCATCAAAGAACATTAATCCTGATGAGATCGTTGGCTTTGCCAGCTCCGTATACAACACCGATACGCGATATCGGTTTACCCGAAGCTTCATTCAATTTCCTCTTGTTTTCGTTACTCGTCACGGTGAGAGCCTAAAAAAATTGCCTACGCGCGCTCGCCGGATCGCGACTTTTATGGATGTTAATCATCTCGAGGGTTATGATCTCACTTCGTATACCGTTGTGCCTGTATCTTCGACGGCAGCTGCCTATAATTTATTAAGCAGTAACAAAGTCGATGCCGTACTTGATAATTTTGTCTCCGCTAATTATTACACACACACGCATCAATATTCCCTGGCCATAGACGATATAGTTGATGGAAATTTTGCCAAACTTTCCCTGGGCATTTCCGCGCACAATGAAATTTTGTATGAAATAATCAATAAATCATTAAAGAACCTCGCCGGATCTGAACTCGACGATATCACCACGAAATGGACCGCCGCGCCCTCAAAAACAAGTTTCATCGAAGCAAACAAAACCGCCATTCTCTACACGGTAATAGTCCTTCTCCTGCTGGGCATGATTTCCACCGGCTGGGCGCTTGTCCTTCGAAAGCACGTTCGACATGCACAGCGGACCCAGAGAAAACTGGACGATCAGCTGGCTTTGACAAACGCGCTTATCAACGGCACGCCGAATCCCCTGTATGTTCGTAATAAAGATGCAGAGCTCATATCGTTTAATGAGGCCTATACGGAAGCTTTAAAAGATTTCCATATCGAACAGGAATACGCTTTTAGTCAGGCTGAGTTTGAAAATACAACGGCCTCACATCTTTCGTCTCTTGAAACATACCGCCAGGATTTCTTCAGCGTGTTACGGGATAAGGTATCAATCTCGAAAGACCGGGCAATTACATTCAGCGATGGGCGCCCTGATGCCGTGATATATCACTGGATGGTGCCATTCCTGGATGCCGAAGGCCGCGTAAATGGCGTTATTGGCGGCTGGATTGACATCACGTCGAGAATCGAAATGGAAGAGAGCCTAAGAGCAGCCAGGAAGGAATCTGAAAGGGCGAATGTAGCAAAATCCACTTTTCTTGCCACCATGAGCCATGAAATTAGAACGCCTCTGAATGCCATTATCGGTATGCTGGAGCTTGGAACAAAAAAACTCCACGATGGAATCATAGACAGTACCGCATTCGACGTCGCCTATTCTTCGTCAAACGTACTACAGGAACTTATTGGTAATATCCTTGATATTTCCATGATTGAATCTGAAAAACTGGTTATTCATTATACAGAAATGGAGCTCAGAAAAACCATTGAACAGATTATCTCCTTATTCAGGCCTGGCGCGTTCAACAACGGTATCGAGCTTGTACTCCTATATCCAGCAAAGCTCGACGACATCATTGTGACAACAGATGAGCTTCGGTTCAGACAGGTTGTCAGCAATATCATCAGTAATGCCATCAAATTCACGAATGAAGGCGAAGTGCGTGTCGCAGTAGAATGCGTTAATTCTCAAGTCACAGACGTCGCCCTGCTGCAAATTGCCATAACGGATACGGGCTGCGGTATATCGCCTGAAGGGCAACAGACATTATTCCGACCTTTTTCCCAGGCTGATATTAACGGCTATTCTCATCAGTCAGGCTCCGGGCTTGGACTCCTCATCTCTCGCCGGCTTTGTGAAGCTTTGGGTGGAGGCATACAACTTCATAGTCAACCGGGCGTGGGAACCAGAGTCGACATTACGTTAAAAGTGGGCGTAAGCCAACAGAAGAGCAAGCGTGCTGCGGCAGAGGTTATAGATATCCAGCGTCAAAACAGCTCAGCCACCGTTCTTGTCGTTGATGATTTTTACCCAAATCTCATGCTGTTAAATAAGCAGCTGTCATATCTTGGCTACGTCGTGATCGAATGTAGCGATCCTCGTGACGCATATGCTCAGTGGAGAAGCACCGGTGCCGAGATTATTATCACTGACTGTAATATGCCGTATATCTCAGGAATTGAGCTGACAAAATTAATCCGTAAGGAAAACAGCGATACTGTAATTATCGGCCTGACGGCTGATGCCCGCGATGAACAAAGAGGAGCCTGTCTTCAGGCCGGGATGACGGAATGCCTCTTTAAACCCGTTTCGCTCAAAACCCTATCCCTCGCATTAAGCAAATTTGCCTGCGCTATCCAGCCCGCCACAAACGCATGCGCAAAAGCGGAAGATCGGGTCGACCAGCATGTATTTAACTCCTGCTTAGCGCATCTCGACGTCACCATCAGCGATTTGCACGACGCTATCAGCGCGGAAGATTTCTTGCAGATCGCCGAACTTGCTCACCTGATGAAAGGCGGTTTTTATCTTCTGAAGAACGATTCGCTGGCTGACTTATGTACTGAACTGGAAGAAGCCGCAGACAGGAAAACCATCAGCCTCTGCCTTCAGCTTGCGCTACGTCTTGAAGATGCGGTAAGCGATCTCTCGTCATGAACCTTGAGCCTAACCAAGCGCTAATGTTTGGCTTTGACTGAGTATCAGACGCGCTTTTAGATATAATTCCTGACGGCTGTGCGTCCCGATCCGGTCCGACAGTAAAGCGCGCTGACAATAAAGCGTTTTTACCGAGCGAAAGAGCCGTCTGGCCTCAAGAGGAAGTGGGACATCTTTTTCCAGCATTTGCATGGTTCGGTTATCACATCGAGTGAGCAGAGGCAGAACGTTGTCCGAAGCGTGCGAGGCGTAACCGGCAATCCAGCGTCTGATTATTTCAGCCACCGCATAAATGCTGGTATCTGGAGTAATGAACAGTGTTCGTTCATATCCGCTGGTCCCTGACAGCATTCGGAAGCAAGAGTCAGTACAGAAAACAATACGAGGGATCTTCCCTTCCATTGCCGCATCCTCCTTCATCCGCCATACGAACACCTGTGGCAGCGTCATTCCGACAAAGACCTGCACCTGGATCTCTGGCATGGTAATAATGCCTGGCGAAATAATATTCCTGAAAAGCACCACCAGCGCGGAACAAAATACATTATTGGCTCCGCTGATAGAAATACGGGAACGCCCTGTCAGCATCACCTGTTCGGACCATATGACTTCCTGCATCTTCTTTCCTGTAAAATAGGCCGATCGTTCTCATCGTCCCACGTCGTTGATTGCAGGATATGAAAACCGACGTTATGCCGTGGTCGTAAAAATCCGTCGACTATAGTAATGACACCGTCCTTCGAAGCCTGTAGGTCTTATAGGTATGTCTTGTAGGATTAAACTGAAACCACGGAAAAAGTATCCTGGCGGCTGACGCTTTGGCCCCATGTCTTTACGTTCCCTGAGCGCTAATGCGCAACCTCATACAATACGCGTGCATCTGTGCCTCCTACACTGGCTACAACATGTATTACTGTGGACGAAAAGATGATTAGCGGCGTGTTGTATGCCCTGCTTGCAGGGTTGATGTGGGGGCTGATTTTCGTCGGCCCGCTGATTGTGCCGGAGTACCCGGCAATATTGCAGTCGACCGGACGCTATCTGGCGCTGGGGCTTATTGCCGTGCCGCTGGCATGGCTGGGGCGTGCGCGTCTGCGCCAGCTGAGTCGCCAGGACTGGCTCACCGCGCTGTGGCTGACCATGATGGGTAATCTTATCTACTACGTCTGCCTGGCCAGCGCCATTCAGCGTACCGGTGCGCCGGTGTCGACCATGATTATCGGCACGCTGCCGGTGGTCATTCCGGTTTTCGCAAACCTGCTTTATAGCCAGCGAGACGGGAAACTGGCGTGGTCAAAAATGGTGCCTGCGCTGGTATGCATCGCCGTGGGGCTGGTGTGCGTGAATATTGCCGAGCTACGCCACGGCCTCGAAAACTTCAGCTTGTGGCGTTACGGTTCTGGGATCTTTCTGGCGGTTATTTCAGTTGTCTGCTGGGCCTGGTATGCCCTGCGCAACGCACGCTGGCTGCGGGAAAACCCGGATAAACATCCGATGATGTGGGCGACGGCGCAGGCGCTGGTCACGCTTCCTGTCTCGTTGCTGGGCTATGTGGGTGCATGTATCTGGCTGGGTAGCCAGCATCCGGATTTCGCCCTGCCCTTCGGACCGCGCCCGTGGGTATTCGTCGGGTTAATGGTCGCCATTGCCGTGCTCTGTTCGTGGGTTGGCGCGCTGTGCTGGAACATTGCCAGCCAGAAGCTGCCGACGGTGATACTGGGGCCGCTGATTGTCTTTGAAACGCTGGCCGGGCTGCTCTATACCTTCCTGATGCGCCAGAGCGTGCCGCCGCTGCTAACAGCCTGCGGGATCGCGCTGCTGGTCGTTGGGGTGGTGATTGCGGTGAGAGCGAAGCCGGAAAAACCGATGGTCGTTCCGGCGTCGGAGGGGTGAGGTTTTCGACCAGCGGCGCTTAGCTTGCAGGGCCTACAAAACCGTAGGCCGGGTAAGCGTCAGCGCCACCCGGCACAGTATCAGAACGTTTCCCAGTTCGCTTCAGACGCCGCTACGGGCTGCGCTTTAGGTGCATAGGTCTTTACCGGCGCGGCTTTCACCGCCTGGTTACGGGTGATCTTAAACACCGCCACCGCGTCGTTCAGGCGCGCGGCCTGATCTTCCAGCGCCGCCGCCGCCGCCGCAGACTCCTCCACCAGCGAGGCGTTCTGCTGGGTAACGCGATCCATCTCCGCCACCGCCTGGCCCACCTGGTCGATACCGCGGCTCTGTTCGTCGGAGGCCGACGCAATCTCACCCATGATGTCAGTCACGCGCGTAACTGCATTGACGATCTCTGCCATCGTCGCGCCCGCTTCATTTACCAGCTGAGAGCCCGCGTTAACGCGCTCGCCGGAATCATCGATCAGGGCTTTGATCTCTTTCGCCGCCTGAGCGCTGCGCTGGGCAAGGGTACGCACCTCACCCGCGACAACCGCGAAGCCACGCCCCTGCTCGCCCGCACGCGCCGCTTCTACCGCCGCGTTCAGCGCCAGAATATTGGTCTGGAAGGCAATGCCATCGATTACGTTGGTAATTTGCGCAATTTTGCTGGAACTGGTGGCGATTTCGTCCATGGTGCGCACCACGCCTTCTACCACATTTCCGCCCTTCTTCGCGGTGGAGGAGGCGTCCAGCGCCAGACGAGAAGCCTGACGCGCGTTATCGGCGTTTTGCTTCACGGTGGCGGTTAACTGTTCCATGCTGGCTGCCGTCTCTTCCAGAGAAGCGGCCTGCTGCTCTGTGCGAGACGAGAGATCGTTGCTGCCCGCCGAGATTTCACCCGCGCCGGTGTAGATGGTATCTGCGCCTTCACGCACCACGCCCACCGTGTTGGCCAGCGCAGTCTGCATCTCCTGAACGTTGCGCGCCAGGATCGCCATTTCATTTTTACCCTCAGCCTGAATCGGCTGGGTTAAATCCCCTGCCGCAATGGCGCGGATATGGCTGATCACCTCTTCCAGCGGCAGCAGCAGCACGCGGCGCATCGCAATCCAGCTGGAAATAATCACCGCGATCACCAGCAGCATCACCGCAGACAGGATCCACAGAATGCGTTTGTAGTCGCTTTCATTGTCCTTGATGCCTTTGTCGGTGAGCGCGGCCTGCGCCTCCCGCCACTCGCGATAGACCTTTTGCATCGCGGTCTGCTTCTGTTCGGCATTTTGTTTGAACATATCTTCCAGATTGCCCTGCCCCAGCAGAACGTTCATTTGCGTCAGCGTGGCGGAGTAGATGCGGTAGTGCTCTTCCAGCCTGTCGGCCAGGTGCTCGTCCATACCCGGCGTTTCCGGCAGCGCGTAATATTTATCGTAATGTGTCTGGGCATCAGCCAGCAGGTTTTTCGCGGTATTGACCAGCTCGTTCAGCTGCCCGCCGTTAATCTGCGACGCCATGCTGCTTTGCAGACGCAGCATGCCGCGGTTAAGGGTGACACGCGCCTGATTCAGGCTGATCCAGGCGTCGGTAAACTCCGCGACGTTCTGGCTGGAAAGCTGAGAAACGGTGAAGTTCTCTTTGTCGTTATTGAGCGCATTAATGAAAATGCCGGCGGAGATCAGTTGCATGATGCCGAGCACAAGCAGCACCGAAATCAAAAGAGTAATGACTTTTATACGTTTAAACATGCGTTGCCTTTTTTATATACAGGTATTGTCTGACCTGTATCTATCGGCACGCGCGGCAGGTTGTTTACTGTTTCTCCACCTTTAAAAACTTTCGAAAGCCCTTTTCTGCATTCAATCAGCAAGTTAAAAGCACGATTTTTTTGTGATCCCCTTCTCATTTTTACCCTTGCCTCTAAAGGGTTATAGTATCCACATAAAGATGCATTTAAAATGCATCTTATATTCCTGATGATGAGGTAACTGCTATGGCCTTCCGCGACCAACCCTTAGGCGAGCTGGCGCTCTCCATCCCTCGCGCTTCAGCGCTGTTCCGTAAATACGATATGGATTACTGCTGCGGCGGTAAGCAAACGCTGGCGCGCGCAGCGTCGCGTAAAGAGCTGGATGTAGAAGCTATCGAAGCGGAGCTGGCTAAGCTGGCAGAACAGCCTGTCGACAAAGACTGGCGCACCGCGCCGCTGGCTGAAATCATCGACCATATCATTGTGCGTTACCACGACCGTCACCGCGAACAGTTGCCGGAGCTGATTTTACAGGCCACCAAAGTTGAGCGCGTTCACGCCGATAAACCTTCCGTACCGCGCGGCCTGGCGAAATACCTGACCATGCTGCACGAAGAACTATCCAGCCACATGATGAAAGAGGAGCAGATCCTCTTCCCGATGATCAAACAGGGCATGGGCAGCCAGGCAATGGGGCCCATCAGCGTGATGGAAAGCGAACATGATGACGCCGGCGAACTGCTGGAAGTGATCAAACACACCACCCACAATGTCACACCGCCACCAGAGGCGTGCACCACCTGGAAAGCGATGTACAACGGCATCAACGAGATGATCGACGATCTGATGGAACACATCAGTCTTGAGAATAACGTTCTGTTCCCGCGTGCATTATCGGGTAAATAAAAAAGCCCGGTGGCGCTAGCGCTTGCCGGGCCTACAACGTCCTCGAACGTAGGCCGGGTAAGCGTCAGCGCCACCCGGCAACATGCTTATCGCATGCCAGCCATCCGTTTCTTACCGATAAACAGCCAGCCCAGCCCCAGCGCGATAAACCACAGCGGCGTGACGATGAGCGCCTGACGGGTATCTTCTTCCAGCGTCAGTAGCACCAGCACGAAGACGAAGAACGCCATGCACACCCAGCACATCAGCTTGCCCAGTGGCATCTTGTAGATCGACTTCTCATGCAGATGTGGACGCTGTTTGCGGTACACCAGGTATGAGCAGAGGATGATGGTCCAGACGAACATAAACAGGATCGCCGACACCGTGGTGATCATCGTGAACGCGCCGATTACGCTCGGGTTAACGTAGAGCATCACCACACCGCCCAGCAGACAGATGCAGGAGAAGGTCAGCCCTTTCGCCGGTACCGCACGTTTAGACAGTTTGGCGAACGCGCTCGGGGCAACGCCCTCCTGCGCCAGACCAAACAGCATACGGCTGGTGGAGAAGACGCCGCTGTTCGCGGAAGAGGCCGCAGAGGTCAGCACCACGAAGTTAATCAGGCTCGCGGCAGCGGGCAGCCCCACCAACACGAACAGCTCGACGAACGGGCTCTTGGTTGGCACTACTGAGCTCCATGGCGTCACGGACATAATGATGATCAGCGCGAACACGTAGAACATGATGATACGCAGCGGAATGGAGTTGATCGCGCGCGGCAGGGATTTCTCCGGATCTTTAGTTTCCGCCGCCGTGGTCCCCACCAGCTCAATCCCGACAAACGCGAACACCGCAATCTGGAAACCGGCGAAGAAGCCGCTGATGCCTTTCGGGAACCAGCCGCCATCATTCCACAGATGGGCAAACGAGGCCTGAACGCCAGTTGGCGACTGGAAGTGCGTCAGCACCATTACCAGCCCGACGACAATCAGCGCGATGATGGCGACGATTTTGATCATCGCGAACCAGAACTCCATCTCACCGAACATTTTAACGGTCGCGAGGTTGAGGCTCAGCAGCAGGACAATCACCGCCAGCGAGGCCACCCAGTCCGACAGGCCGGGGAACCAGAATTGGGCGTAGGCCGTAATAGCGACAACATCCGCCATGCCGGTAACCACCCAGCAGAACCAGTAGGTCCAGCCGGTAAAATAGCCAGCCCACGGGCCGAGCAGGTCTGACGCGAAGTCGCTGAAGGATTTGTATTCGAGGTTCGAGAGCAGCAATTCACCCATTGCACGCATCACGAAAAAGAGCATAAAACCGATGATCATATAAACGAAGATGATCGACGGGCCTGCAAGACTGATGGTTTTGCCCGAGCCCATAAACAGCCCTGTGCCGATGGCGCCGCCAATGGCAATGAGCTGAATGTGACGGTTCGTGAGATTTCGCCGTAGCGACTGTTCAGACGTCGCCTCTTCTGCGGCGGCGACTTTGACCTGATCTACCATGTGATATTTTCCTGTTTATGCCTGTCTGTGTTGTTAAGGCTCTTCTGGCCTTTAAATACGCCAAAAAAATGACGTTCCCTTTGTAAGGGCTTATCGATAGTAGGTAAGAATCGGCGGGATGAATACTATGATTTGAATATTATGTTAATAATATGTTGAAAGTGAGTGTCATATCACTCATACAGCGCGAAACAGCTCACAAAAATACACGTAACAGTTTCGTTTGCAATACAAAATGTTGATTCCGTCGTAACTCCAGGTTTTATCGCTATTTTCCTCTCCCCGATCGGAGAGAGGAAAATAAGAAAAACCGATTACAGGATTTCCAGCAGCTCGACTTCAAACACCAGGGTGCTGAATGGCGGAATGGACGCGCCAGCGCCACGCTCGCCGTATGCCAGGTTGTGCGGGATAGTCAGTTCCCATTTTGAACCTACTGGCATCAGGGTCAGGGCTTCGATCCAGCCTGCAATCACGCCGTTGACCGGGAATTCAGCCGGTTCGCCACGCGCGACGGAGCTGTCGAACACGGTGCCGTCGATCAGCTTACCGGTGTAGTGTACGCGAACGTGGTCGGTACGCGCCGGGATTGCGCCATCACCCTGATTGATTACGCGGAACTGCAAGCCGGACTCGGTGCTGTTCACGCCTTCACGCTCACGGTTCTCTTCCAGATATTTCACGCCTTCTGCCGCCATCTCTTCGAAACGCGCGCGACGTACAGTGTCAGCACGTTCGTGGATTTCACGCAGCGCACGGTGCACAACGTCAACCGGCACAGCGGGCTGCTTGCCTTCCAGCGCGTCAGCGATACCCGCCACCAGCGCTTCCGGTAACAGACCTTCCAGGCCGGATTCGCTCAGCTGCTGTCCTACCTGCAAGCCGATGCCGTAGCTTGCCTGCGCTTCGATAGTGTCAAAAGTCGGGGTGGTCATGGGTTTTCCTTCCATCACATTTAAAGTAGCGGGCAGCATATCAGCCATGCCCTTATGGGTAAAACTTTGTCTTAAGTAAAGGTGACAAACTGCGACGAAACGGAAACAATAGTAGCCGTCAGGATTTTCCCTAATATATGTCACGAAAGCTGGCTTTGTTACGCCCATCAGGCAGTTAGCAAACTACACTTCTCAGGACAGGATAAAAAGACGCGGAGCAGGAGGAGAGCCATGCCCGGGCGATTTGAACTGAAACCTACCCTGGCGAAAATCTGGCATGCGCCGGATAACTTTCGCATCATGGACCCGCTGCCGCCTTTGCACCGCAGAGGCATTATCATCGGCGCGTTGCTGATGGTCATCGGTTTCCTGCTTCCTTCCGGCAGTGACAACGTTGATACTGGGCCGGTAAGCCGCAATGCTGAGCTGGATATCCAGTCGCAAAGCCAGCCGCAGCCTGATTCACAGCCGATGCAGACGCAACTGGTCACACCGTCTAACGATCCGGGCCAGGTTGCGCCGGTTGAACCTGAACCTGTTCAGGAAGATCAGGAGCAGGCCGCCGCCCCTTCAGAGCCACAGGCGCAACAGCCCACCGGCATTGAGCAGCAGTGGCGTTCGTATCGCGTAGAGCCAGGGAAAACCCTTGCTCAGCTGTTCCGCGACCACAATCTGCCGGCAACGGATGTGTATGCCATGGCGCAAGTCGAGGGAGCTGGCAAGCCGCTCAGCAACCTGCAAAATGGTCAGATGGTGCAGATCCGCCAGAATGCCAGTGGGGTGGTGACCGGGTTAACGATCGATACCGGAAACGGGCAGCAGGTACTGTTTACCCGCCAGCCGGACGGCAGTTTTATCAGAGCACGTTAATAGCCCAGGCCGGGTAAGGCGAAGCCGCCCCCCGGCACTTTTGTTCTTAGGCACGACGTTTATTCACCCACCAGATCCCCGAGCAGACCAGCACCAGCGCAATCGCGTATTTGATGTCCAGAATGTCTTCGCCGAGGAATATGGCGGAGAGCACCGTTCCTGCTACAGGTATGACAAAGTTGAACGGGGCAATCATACTCACGCGGTTCACTTTCAGCAGCGCGCTCCACAGGGCGAACGCCACGGATGAGAGCAGCGTCAGATACCCCAGCACGGCGACGGCCTTCATGCTGTGCACCTCCAGCGCCCCGCCCGTGGCATAGCCTCCCGCAACCAGTGCCGCCCCGCCTATCGCCAGCTGCCATCCCGTCATCACCGTCGGGTCAACGGTCTGGGAAATGCGTTTCCCGTAAAGCGTGGCCGCAGAGAGAATAAAGGCCGCCAGCACCACAAATCCGTCACCTTGCCAGACAAACTGGAAATCACTTAACCCGCCGTGGAAGTTCACCAGCATCACGCCGGTAAAGCCCAGAACACAGCCCAGCGTTTTGTTATAGCTGAGTTTGTCGTTGTGGTAGATAAAGTGCGCCAGCAGCACGCTGAAGAAGGTCCCGGTGGCATTCATGATCGAGCCGTTCACCCCGGTGGTGTAAGCAAGGCCGATATAAAAGAAGGTGTACTGGATGGTGGTCTGGGTCAGCCCGAGGATCGTGAGCTGACCAAACTGCGTGGGTGTGAGCCTGCCAATCGGTTTACGCTGGGCCAGGGCAAAGAGCAGCAGCAACGCACCGGCAAACAGAAAACGGTATCCGGCAAAGACGACTTTGGACGGAATATCATCGGTCGCGATCTGGAAGAGTTCGTAGCCGCTTTTAATGGCCGGGTATGAGCTTCCCCAAAGCAGACAGCAGAGCGTGGCGCAGGCATAGGCCACATTTCGACGGGCAAAGACGGGCGTGGGCAGAGCGGTATCCATGACAAATCTCATAAATAAAATTGCGTTTCAATTTATTATCAGAGAATGCATCAGGAATAGCGACCTTACAATCGCAAAACATGACGTAGGGTCACGCTAAAAAGCAAAACGCCGGCACAAGGCCGGCGCTTCGACGTGAGCAGAGTAAAAAATTACTCAGCTACTACGTTAACAACCAGTTTAGCGAACACTTCGCTGTGAACCTGGAAGTCAACTTCGTGCTCACCAGTGGTACGCAGAACGCCGTTCGGCATGCGAACTTCGCTCTTAGCCACTTTAACGCCTGCTGCAGTGACTGCATCAGCGATATCGCGGGTACCGATGGAACCGAACAGTTTACCTTCATCGCCAGCTTTAGACGCGATGGTAACGGTGCCCAGTGCGTTGATTGCTTCAGCGCGAGCGTTAGCAGCCGCCAGAACGTCAGCCAGTTTGGCTTCCAGTTCAGCACGACGTGCTTCGAAAAACTCTACGTTTTTCTTAGTAGCTGGAACAGCTTTACCCTGTGGTACCAGGAAGTTACGAGCGTAACCCGCTTTAACGTTTACCTGATCACCCAGGCTGCCCAGGTTTGCTACTTTATCAAGCAGAATAACTTGCATTACCTTATCCTCTTAAAGTCGTATTAATGGACCGTGCCCGATTACTGATGACGATCAGTGTACGGCAGCAGAGACAGGTAGCGAGCGCGTTTGATAGCGCGAGCCAGCTGACGCTGATATTTTGCACGAGTACCGGTGATACGGCTTGGGACAATCTTACCGCTTTCGGTGATGTAGTTTTTCAGCGTTGCGATATCTTTATAGTCGATCTCTTGAACGCCTTCCGCGGTGAAACGGCAGAACTTGCGACGACGGAAATAACGTGCCATTTGGCTAGTCTCCAGTATCTATCAAATCAATCTGCTCGGCATGCAGAACCATTTTGCTCAGGCCGTTCTTTGCCTTGTGGCAAGAGATGAACCCCTGAACGATTACTGCACTACCGACCGTTAAACTGTGAGTAATGGCCTGGTTTTCGTGTCCGCTAATGATAACGGGCATTTGGCACCACGCCTGCCGGTGAAACCCGGCTTCCTCTTGCACAGAACGATGCTCAAGCACGAACTGGCAATGCGGAATTCCTGATGGGCTGACCTTTCGAAGGGGGGTCCTGCACACGGTGCCGGACAACACCAGACGGTTGGTCATCAGAAATTACTCTTCAGAATCCCCAGCATCAGAATCATCTGCGGTTTCGTTTGCGAAATCATCGCGACGCTCACGGCGCTCGTCTTTCGCTTTAACCATCGGAGATGCTTCGGTCACTGCGTTTTTGGTACGCATAACCATGCTGCGGATAACGGCATCGTTGAAGCGGAAGGTAGTTTCCAGCTCATCAATCACTTCCTGCGGCGCTTCAACGTTCATCAGAACGTAGTGAGCTTTGTGCAGTTTGTTGATTGGGTAAGCCAGCTGACGGCGGCCCCAGTCTTCCAGACGGTGGATCGTGCCTTCTGCACCAGTGATGGCAGCAGAGTAACGCTCGATCATACCCGGAACCTGTTCGCTCTGGTCAGGATGGACCATAAAAACGATTTCGTAATGACGCATCGAATTGCTCCTTACGGATTATTCAGCCTCCTGTCTGGGTCAGCCGAGGCCCGGGGAGGCAAGGAACGTGTTAAAGGTCGGCTGAAAAATTGACGCGTCATAATACTTGCGCGCCCCGCTAAACACAAGGTGATTGCACAAATAATTCGCACAAAGGGTAAAGCTGTTCTAAGTGGGTGATTTAAAATCTCACTTATCAGAAACGCTGTTTTTTTGAACAACACCATCAGAAATGGTCACCCATCGCAACCCGAGTAGCGATTACACTTTAATCAGAAGCCTTAAGCAGAGAAGGAGAGCATTACCCCATATCACAGCACGCAGTTGTGGAGCGCATATCATGAAAAGAATCGCATTCGCCATTTTGGCTGCGCTTTTGCTCAGTGCAAACGCGATGGCAGCCACCAAGATAGACAGCCAACAGGCCAGAAACATGGATGATGTGCAGAGCTTAGGCGTTATTTACATCAATCATAACTTCGCCACTGAAAGTGAAGCAGATCAGGCGCTTAATGAAGAAACCGATGCGCAGGGCGCAAAATACTATCACGTCATACTGACACGTGAGCCCGGCAGCAACGGCAATATGCGCGGCAGTGCAGATATTTACCAGTAACGCTTTATCGCCGCACCAGGAAAGCCAACGAAAATCATAGCTATATATGATTGCCCCCTGCCGGGGGCTTTTTTTATGAATGGCTCCGGAATACCACCGGTTACAACTGTTTCGGTATTCCAGAGCACTTATTCACTTCTGCCCGTAATAAGCATTCGGGCCGTGCTTACGCATGAAATGCTTGTTCATCAGATAATCATCAATGCCCTGAAGCTGTGGGTTAATGCCGCGCGCAATCCACGCCATTCGAGCCACCTCTTCCATCACCACCGCGTTATGCACGGCGTCATGCGCATCTTTACCCCAGGAGAATGGACCATGCTGGTACACCACAATACCCGGCGTATGCAGTGGTTCCGTCTCACCCAGCGTTTCGATAATGACCCTGCCGGTGTTAAGTTCGTACTCGCCTTCGACCTCAGCCTGCGTTAACGCCCGCGTGCAGGGAATATCGCCGAAGAAGTAGTCCGCGTGCGTCGTACCCAAAGCAGGGATCGCCAGCCCGGCCTGTGCCCAGGCGGTGGCGTGCGTGGAATGGGTATGCACAACACCACCCAGGGACGGGTAACGCTGGTACAGCGCCAGATGGGTTGCCGTATCTGAAGAAGGACGCCATTTGCCTTCAACAACGTGTCCTTCCAGGTCAACCACCACCATATCGTCCACTTTCATGGCGTCATAGGCCACGCCGCTCGGCTTAATCACCACCAGCCCCTGATCGCGATCGATGGCGCTTACGTTGCCCCAGGTAAACGTCACCAGTCCATAGCGCGGGAGATCCATATTGGCCTCAAAGACCTGCTGTTTCAGCTTAAGCATGTTCCGCCTCCAGTAAGCCTGCCCGCGCCATGCGCTCGCGCACCCAGTCCCGGGCTTTCGCCACTTCTGCCGCCGGGTCGTCCGCGGTTTCGCTCCACATCTCAATCAGGTAAGGTCCGCAATAACCTGTCTGTTTGAGCGTCTGGAAGCACCGTTCGAAATCCACCACCCCGGTGCCGAACGGTACGTTTTTAAACACGCCGGGACGGGTATCTTTTACGTGCACCGCCACGATATGCCCGATGCCCGCCTGCAACTCCATCTGTACGTCGTTATCCCATGCCGACAGGTTGCCGATATCCGGATAAAGCTGGAACCACGGATTGTTCAGATAGTGCGCGTAGCCCAGCGCCTTGCTAATGGAGTTCATCAATGGATAATCCATGATCTCCATCGCCAGCGTCACCTGCGCACGGCTTGCCATCTCAACGCTCTCTTTCAGGCCGTCACGGAAACGACGGCGCGTCTCATCGTTGGCTTCCTGATAGTAAACATCGTAACCCGCCAGTTGGATCACGCGGATGCCAACATCCTGTGCAAAGCGAATGGCTTTACGCATGATCTCCAGCCCTTCGGCGCGTACGGCATCATCTTCGCTGCCAAGCGGAAAACGACGGTGAGCGCTCAGGCACATGGACGGCACGCGCACGCCGGTTTCGGCAATGGCGCTCACCAGCGCCAGACGCTGGTCGCGGCGCCAGTCCAGGCGAGAAAGACGCTCGTCCGTCTCATCCACCGACATTTCGACAAAATCGAAACCCAGCTGCTTCGCCAGCTGTAACCGCTCCAGCCAGCACTCCCCCGCAGGGAGTGCCTTTTCATAGATGCCAAGCGGGACCTGTTTTGACAACATACCCGCTCCTTAACCCCAAAGCTGAGCGATTGAGCGTTTAAACTGACGCGCAGCTTCCACCGGAGATTCCGCATCGCGAATGCTACGACCGGCAATAAAGACGTGGATTGGAATACCCTTGAACAGCGGCAGATCTTCCAGCGCCAGACCACCGGTCACGGTCACTTTGAAGCCCATATCGGCCAGGCGTTTGATCGCGTTGATATCGGCTTCGCCCCACGCCACACCTGCGGCCTGCGCATCACGGCTGCGGTGATAAACCACCTGCTGGATACCCGCTTCGCGCCACTCCTGTGCCTGCTCCCAGGTCCAGAAGCCGGTCAGTTCAATCTGCACGTCGCCGTTGAACTCTTTCGCCACGTCCAGCGCGCCTTTCGCAGTGTTGATATCTGCACAGCAGATCACGGTGACCCAGTCGGCGTTGGCTTCAAAGCACATGCGAGAGAGAATTTTGCCCGCATCGGCAATTTTGGCATCCGCCAGCACGATTTTATGCGGATAGAGCGCCTTCAGGTCACGAACCGCACGAACGCCTTCGCCCACGCACAGAATGGTGCCGACTTCGATGATGTCCACCTCTTCCGCAATCAGACGGGTGGTTTCGTAAGCGTGAGACAGCGTCTGGTTATCCAGCGCGACCTGCAACATTGGTAATGACATTTTCAATTCCTCTTAAACGGCCGCCGCAGTGGCGTTATCAATTAAATCCAGCACGTCCTGCGCGGTACGGCAGGCACGTAAACGGTCAAAATTAGCTTCGTCATCAAACAGGTTAACGATCTGCATGATGCCCACCTCCTGGTGGGTGTTGGCATCGACAGCTGCCATGGTGATCAGAATGTCGACCGGGTCGTTATCTTCGTGGTTGAACACCAGCGGGGTTTTCAGCGTCACCAGCGCAAAACCGGTTTTCTTGACACCCTCTTCCGGGCGGCCATGCGGCATTGCCAGCCCCGGGGCAATCACAAAATAGGGGCCGTGCTGCGCCACGCCATCCAGGATGGCCTGGTAATAACGCGGCTCGACAACGTCCGCTTTAACCAGCAGGTCCACGCTCAACTTCACCGCTTCCTGCCAGGTACTGGCTTCGGCCTGTAAAAGGATGGAGTTATTCTCAGCCAGCGAATCACGTAGTTTCATGTGGCATCCTTACTTCACGTCTTGTGGGAAGTGCTCTTTGATCACTTCCAGCAGTTTTGGCCCAAAATCCGCAGGCGACAGCATGTTGCGCACACCTACCACGTATTTGTTGCCCGACACGCTAATCTCGCCGGCAATGTGCGTTGAAGCGATGATGATGTCCGCGCCGTTCAGTTCACTTTTGTATTCACCCACTGCGCAGCTGTTTACCGTGTGGTCAATGTTTGACTGGGTTAAAAACTGATCCACTTTCATTTTCATGATCATGGAGCTTCCTTGCCCATTGCCACACACAGCCAGGATACGTACGGTCATAATCGAAACTCCTTAGTGAGCAGAAACTTCTGCTGTTTGTTTTTCCGCATCTTCTTCAGCTCGCAGCGAACGGCCAGCGAAGAACATATAAGTCAGTGCAATCAGGATGATGACGGCCATAAAGACCAGCCCGACGGACGCAAAGCCCTGCATCATCGGCGGCGCCAGAATTGACCAGTCCGCCATGCCCATCCAGGCGCTCATGCCGGTGAGCTTGACCGCCCACACGCACCCGAAGATTTCAACCATGCCCATCACCAGGCAGATCTTGAGCGCGGCGCGCCATCCGCCGAAGTGGTTAGCAAACACGCCGATAGTGGCGTTGGAGAAGAACATCGGGATAAAGCCAGGAATAATCAGGATTGAGGAGCCACAGCCCACCAGGATGCCGACCGCAATCAGCTGGCCGATGGTGCCCCACATAAAGCCCCAGACGACGGCGTTTGGCGCAAAGCTATAGATAGCCGCACAGTCAATCGCCAGCACCGCGCCAGGGATCAGGCGCTGAGAGATACCGTTGAACGCTTCCGACAGCTCGGCGACGAACATACGCACGCCCTGAGTGATGATGAAAATGGCCACGGCAAAGGAGAAACCGGTTTGCAGGATATAGACCGTCCAGTGGGTTTTACCCGCCATCGCCTGCACCACGTCAATGCCAAAGGAGAGCAGGATGGCACCGAAGAAAAGGGTCATCACAATCGCCGTGGAGACGATGTTGTCGTGGAAGATATTCAACCAGCCAGGCAATTTGAGGTCTTCAACACTCTCCTCTTTTTTACCCAGGTACGGTGCAACTTTGTACGCAATCCAGGAGGCGAACTGCTGTTGGTGACCGATGGAGAAGCCGCAGCCGTCAGTAACGTCCTGCGTTGGCTTATACATCATGTTGGAGGTGATGCCCCAGTAAAGCGAGACCAGCACTGCCGTGCAGATGACCGTGGTCCACATTGGGTAGCCGAAGATATAGAGAGAAACGGCAATCAGCCCCGCCTGCTGGAACATGATGTGCCCGGTGAGCATGATGGTGCGAATACCGGTGATGCGGCGCAGGAGCACGTAAATGATGTTCAGCGCCAGCGCGAGCAGTACCGCATACCCAACCCAGCTGTACGCATCCCCCATGCGATCGATGGTGGCCATCATGGACGCGTAAGTGTCAGAGATGGCGCCGTTAATGCCATATACCTCAGACATTTTGGCAACGACCGGCTTAAACGTGCTGGTCAGAATGCCAGACCCCGCCTGCAACAGCATAAAACCAATGATGGTTTTGATGGTGCCTTTGATAATCACGCTGACGCTTTTGCGCAGCAGGATGTACCCCAGGCACGTCACGATACCCAGCAACAGCGGGGCGTTGGTCATTACCTGATTAAAGAAAACGGTAAAGACGTTGTAGAGGATCTCCATAACTCTCTCCAGAAAATGAGAACACGAGGGGCAATCCCTGTGTGGTTGGTGTCATCACTCTATTAATCACAAATAATCACCACAAGATTGCATTTGATTATTTGTGACGGATCACGCAATTTATTTCCATGGAGTTAGTAATGATTTTCACTACCGATCCAGAAAGATAAATAAATTCTTAATTTTCAATATATTAATTATATGTAGCGGTTATCTTAACAACGCCGAGGTGTATTTTCTGTGATGTGGCGAGGGGAATTTTCCGCA
Source organism: Enterobacter hormaechei subsp. hoffmannii (assembly GCF_001729745.1). Classification (GTDB taxonomy): domain Bacteria; phylum Pseudomonadota; class Gammaproteobacteria; order Enterobacterales; family Enterobacteriaceae; genus Enterobacter; species Enterobacter intestinihominis. The sequence continues at coordinate 439,267 of NZ_CP017186.1, read as the reverse complement.
AATCAGCCATTGCAAATCGATTCAAACAGTGCCAGCATTAATCACAACAAGTCACAGTATGATTACTTTTGATTAAAACCAGGAGTCAAACGATGAGTAAAGTGAAAACCATCACCCGTGAATCATGGATTTTGAGTACCTTTCCGGAGTGGGGTAGCTGGCTGAACGAAGAGATCGAGCAGGAACAGGTTGCTCCTGGCACATTTGCGATGTGGTGGCTTGGATGCACCGGGATCTGGCTGAAATCAGAAGGCGGCGCCAACATTTGTGTTGATTTCTGGTGCGGCACCGGCAAACAGAGCCACGGCAATCCACTGATGAAAAAAGGCCACCAGATGCAGCGTATGGCCGGCGTTGAAAAGCTCCAGCCGAACCTGCGCACCACGCCTTTTGTGCTTGATCCTTTCGCCATTCGCCAGATCGACGCCGTTCTCTCTACCCACGATCACAACGATCATATCGACGTGAACGTGGCGGCAGCGGTAATGCAAAACTGCGCGGACGACGTACCCTTTATCGGGCCGCAGACCTGCGTGGATTTGTGGATTGGCTGGGGCGTGCCAAAAGAGCGCTGCATTGTGATGAAGCCGGGCGACGTGGTGAAAATCAAAGACGTTGAAATTCACGCGCTGGATGCCTTTGATCGCACCGCGCTGATCACCCTGCCTGCCGACCAGAAAGCCGCAGGCGTACTGCCTGACGGGATGGACGAGCGCGCAGTGAACTACCTGTTCAAAACGCCTGGCGGTTCCCTGTATCACAGCGGTGACTCTCACTACTCCAACTACTACGCGAAGCACGGTAACGAGCACCAGATTGACGTGGCGCTTGGCTCTTACGGTGAAAACCCGCGAGGGATTACCGACAAAATGACCAGCGCGGACATGCTGCGCATGGCCGAAGCGCTGAACACCAAAGTGGTGATCCCCTTCCACCACGATATCTGGTCAAACTTCCAGGCCGATCCGCAAGAGATCCGCGTCCTGTGGGAGATGAAAAAAGACCGACTCAAGTATGGTTTCAAGCCGTTCATCTGGCAGGTTGGCGGCAAGTTCACCTGGCCGCTGGATAAAGACAATCTCGAGTACCACTACCCGCGTGGTTTTGATGATTGCTTCACCATTGAGCCAGACCTGCCATTCAAGTCCTTCCTCTGATTGTGCAGCCCAATCGCCAGACACTGTGTCTGGCGATGTCATATTTAATTTAGTAATTTCATGCTATTTCAAATATCATCTTTTCAAATCAATTCTTTTCGGAATAGCTCATGACGGAAGCGCAACGGCATCAAATTTTACTGGAACTCCTGGCGCAAACAGGGTTTATCACCGTCGAGAAAGTGATCGAACGTTTAGGGATCTCCCCTGCTACCGCGCGGCGGGACATTAACAAGCTGGATGAAAGCGGCAAGCTGAAAAAAGTCCGCAACGGCGCAGAGGCCATCAGCCAGCAGCGTCCACGCTGGACGCCGATGAATATTCACCAGGCGCAGAATCACGATGAAAAGGTGCGGATTGCCAGAGCGGCATCACAGCTGGTGAATCCCGGGGAAAGCGTGGTGATTAACTGCGGCTCGACAGCGTTTTTACTGGGCCGAGAGATGTGCGGCAAGCCGGTGCAAATCATTACCAACTATCTGCCGCTGGCCAACTATCTCATTGACCAGGAACATGAAAGCGTGGTGATCATGGGCGGCCAGTATAACAAGAGCCAGTCCATAACCCTGAGCCCGCAGGACAGTGAAAACAGCCTCTACGCCGGGCACTGGATGTTTACCAGCGGCAAAGGCCTGACGGCGGATGGCCTGTATAAAACCGATATGCTCACCGCAATGGCAGAGCAGAACATGCTCAACGTGGTGGGTAAACTGGTGGTGCTGGTCGACAGCAGCAAGGTCGGTGAACGCGCCGGCATGCTTTTCAGCCGCGCCGAGCAAATCAGCATGGTGATCACCGGCAAAAACGCCAACCCCGAGATCCTCAGCAAGCTCGAGGATCAGGGTGTCACGGTGCTGCGCGTTTAAAGGTGCTGACGGAAAAACTCCACGGTGGCTTCCAGCGCAGCCGGAGTAATACGGTGCCGGACACCGGCACCCCACAGGCAGGTCAGATTGCTGTCCAGCCCTTCACGCTGTAGCACCTGTTGCAGACGGAACGTTTCACCGGGCGGTACGACATCGTCGGCATCCCCATGCCACAGCAGCAGGGGACGATCGGCCAGCTGTGAAAGCGCATGGCTGACGTCCCATTCAGACAACAGGGCCTCAATCTCCTGAGGTGCCTGCGGCGGGAACAGCGTCTTTGCCAGTGACATAAAGTAGCCCGATCCCATCAGGCAAGCCACGGACGTCACCTCCGGATGCCTGGCCATGATCCCCAGCGCCGTCATTCCGCCCATTGATGCGCCTGCGACCGCCAGCCGTTTCCCCTCCACCAGCCCGGCCTGTAAAAGCGCGTCACGCAGCCCGGCGAACTCGGTCAGATTGCCGTGCAGCGTTTGCCAGAACAGCCCCAGCCGCGCCTGTTCATCGCCCGTAAAGCGTGCCCCATGATTCGGCGCATCAGGCATGACCACCCGGAAACCGGCCTGCGCCAGCGCGACGGCAAAATAGCTGTAGACCAGCTTTGAGGAGAGAAAGCCATGATAGAAAACTACCGTCGGCAGCGGCTGTTCACCTTTACCAGCCGGAAAAGCATGGATGATTTCATGCTCACTAAGCAGGCGAGTTTCAATTTCAATCATTGTCGATCCTGTGCTGATGAATGATTCATAATGTTGAGAGCTGGATTACGGTTTCACGATATTTTCATTCGAAATCTACGTCCCAGATAACACTTCGGGAACATTCCCCCAAAACTAAATTCGCAGACCACTACACTATGGCTATCAGGAAAAGAGACAGGTTTATGCGCAGGCTTACCGCTTTATTGCTGGTCTCACTGCTCAGCGGATGTTCCGTATTGCAGGGTACGCCAGAACCGGCACCGCCGGTTACCGATCATCCTCAGGAGATTCGTCGTAATCAGACGGAAGGATTACAACGCCTGGGAACCGTATCCGCGATGGTTCGCGGTTCACCGGATGATGCAGAAGACGCAATTGAAGCGCAGGCCGTTGCCGCAAAAGCAGATTATTACGTCATCACGATGATTGATGAAACCATTATTACGGGACAGTGGTATGCGCAAGGCATTTTGTACCGTAAGTGAGCATCATCATTTGAACGACCTTTACACTGCTTTGCGTCCGTAGACATTTTCCTGTCCACAATAAACTCCATGCCAGCAACAATGGAAATGAGTTTATTCGCGAAGGATTGCCCGGCGGATACCGGAGACACGTGAAAAGGAGCTGACGATGAAACGAACCCTTGCTTTAACGACGCTATTGCTTTCAGCGGGCCTGCTGAGCACCACGGCGCAGTCGGCTGAATTTGCCAGCGCGGATTGCGTCACGGGCCTGAATGAGATTGGTCAGATCTCCGTCAATAATATCACGGGGAGTCCGCAAGACGTTGAACGTGTCGTCGCCCTGAAGGCGGATGAACAGGGCGCATCCTGGTATCGTATCGTCCAGATGCAGGAAGATCACCATGTTAATCACTGGCGCGTGCAGGCTATTCTTTATGCATAATCCCCTCCGATAAAAGCCACTTAATTTTAGTGGCTTTTCACTTTTGCAAATTTTTTATCTCTCCCGAAACCCAATAAAAACAAACGCGTAACATTCAGTTACATTAAACAGATAAACGTTCTCTCCGCTCTGCCGTTGAACAGCCATCACTTTTCAATAATGAGCAATTTATGATCACCTTTTTCCGCCGGGCAGGACTGGGCACGAAGCTATCGCTGCTAACAGCTGTAAGTGTCGCTACGCTTTTTTTGCTGTTCACTTTCCTGTTGAGCCACAACGCCAGCCAGCAGCTTGAAGATCTTGCGGTTGAAGACCTGCATAACCAGTCCACCGGCATGGTGGATATGGTAGAGATGTTCAACACCAGCCTGAGCGAAGAAGTTGAAAGCTATACCCGTCTGTTCACCACCTTTTTGCCACAGCCATTGAACAGCGACAGTAGCCAGAGCCGGACCATAAATGGGCTTACCGTTCCTTTGCTGAAAGGCGGCGAAACGGAGTTGCATGAAAACAATACGCTTTCTGATGACTTCCTGAGCCGAACGGGAGCCATCTCGACGCTGTTTGTCCGCAGCGGTAACGATTTTGTCCGCGTGGCGACGTCGCTGCGCAAAGAGAATGGTGACCGCGCGATCGGAACCGTTCTTGATACCACCAGCACGGCATTTGCCGCCGTCACTAAAGGGGAGGTCTATCGTGGCCTCGCGCTGCTGTTCGGCAAGCGCTATATCACGCAGTACCAGCCTGTTAAGAATGCGGAAGGCCAGGTTATCGGGATTATCTTTGTCGGCGTGGACATCACCCATTCGTGGAACGTCATGCGCGAGAAAATCCTTAACCGTCGTCTGGGCGAGAGCGGTCACTTCTTTGTACTGGATCGCAGTAGCGGCAAAACGCGCGGACAGTATCTGTTCCATGCCAGCGAAGAGGGCAAACTGCCTAACTGGGACACGGCGACACAGCAGCAGCTTCTGAGTGATAAAGCCGGCACGCTGGAACGCGTGAGCGCGGATGGCCGTACGCTCAAAGTTGCCTACACGCCGCTGCCGGGCTGGAACTGGACCATCGTGGGTGAAGTGGATAAAGCCGTACTGCTTTCAAGCGTCACCACACTGCGCGATCGCTTCCTGATGGCGGGCGTGGTGCTATCCGCTCTCTTCGCGGGCCTGTTCGTTATCCTCATTCGCCGGATGCTAACCCGCCCACTGCGCGAGGTGATCGCGCTTGCCCGGCAGTATGCCGCAGGCGATCTGCGCGCCAGCCTGCCGGTTACCCGCCAGGATGAAGTCGGCCAGCTGATTGACGCCATCAACGGGATCGGGGAAGGCCTGCAAAAAATTGTGTTGCAGGTCCGCGAGGCCGCAAGCGAGATCCATCTGGGGACTAACGCGCTGGCTTCAGACACCGGCGAGATCTCTGAACAGATCAACAAGCAGGCCAGCAGCGTTGAGGAGACCTCCGCCAGCATGGAGCAATTAGCCGCCACCGTGCAGCAAAATGCCGCCAACATGGAGCAAACGCAGCAGCTGGTGGGTGAAACCTCGCGCGCGGTGCATCAGGGTGGAGAGACGGTGACCCACGCAGTCTCCACCATGGATGATATTCGCGATGCATCGAAACGCATTGAAGACATCACCCGCGTGATTGAGTCCATCGCTTTCCAGACCAATATCCTGGCGCTCAATGCGGCGGTTGAAGCGGCGCGGGCGGGCGAGCACGGGAAAGGTTTCGCAGTGGTGGCACAAGAGGTACGCGCCCTGGCCGCACGCAGCGCCAACGCGGTAAAAGAGATTGAACAGCTGATTGGCGACACGCTGATCAAGGTGAGCGAAGGCCATGCGTTGTCTGAGCAGACGCGTCTGGCAATGGATGCCATCATTGTTCATATCGATAACATCAGCCAGCTTGTCACCGAGATCAACCACGCCTCCCGCGAGCAGTCGGCGGGAATTGGCCAGGTGAATCTGGCGATGACGCACATCGGTGAGGCATCGCACATCAATGCCGATCGCATCTCACGCAGCGAGCAGACAGCACAGACGCTGCGCGAGAAGGGTTCACATCTCACCCGGCTGGTGAGCCTGTTCCAGCTGAAGGCTTAACCGACCCGGCCCGTGGCGCGCAGCAGCAGGTCGTTTTGCACCTGCTCGCTCATCAGCGTGCCGCCCCGGGTATCCAGCATCATGCGGCACCACGCCTGCGCCACGGGCGGCGATGCGTGCCGCAGTATTTGACTTCCGGCCCCGAGTAAAAAGAGCTGCTGCGCGATCTCCCTGCCCTGCGCTTCCTGCGGTTTCCGCAGCTTCTGCTGTAGCTGACGCCAGCTGCGATCGAAGTGCCTGTCCTGACCTTTGACCTGCGCGAAATCATCGGCGAGCAGGTCGAGAATGCCCGGCTGCTTCGCCAGCACGCGCAGTACATCCAGGCACATAATATTGCCAGAGCCTTCCCAGATGCTGTTGACGGGCATTTCACGGTACAACCGCGGAAGCTCACTCTCTTCGCAATAGCCTGCACCGCCCAGCACCTCCATTGCCTCTGCCACAAACGGTATACCCGCTTTGCAGACGCTGTATTTTGCCGCCGGAGTGAAAAGCCGCGCCCATGCGGCTTCCTGCGGGTCGTTGCGGTTGTCCCACGCCCGGGCAAGTCGGAACAGCAGTGCCGTGTGTCCCTCCAGCACCAGCGCCATACGGCTTAGCACGTCGCGCATTAACGGCTGGTCGATCAGATTTTTGCCGAAGGTCTGCCGCTGATGGGCATGATAAAGCGCTACCGAGAGCGCACGGCGCATCAGTCCGTGACTGCCCAGCGCGCAGTCAAAGCGCGTCAGCCCGCCCATCTTCAGAATTTGCCGGACGCCTTCCCCCTCTTCGCCCAGCAGCCAGCCGGAAGCATCAAGAAATTCAGCCTCACTGCTGGCATTTGAGCGGTTGCCGAGCTTGTCCTTCAGACGCTCAAGGCGCACGGCATTACGTTGCCCGTCGGGTAAGAAACGCGGGACAAAAAAGCAGGACAACCCGCCCTTCGCCTGCGCCAGCACCAGATGCGCATCGCTCTGCGGCACGGAGAAAAACCATTTGTGCCCCACCAGCCGGTAACTGCCATCGCTGCATTTCTCTGCTTTGGTAGTATTACTGAGTACGTCCGAACCGCCCTGCTTTTCCGTCATCCCCATGCCGATCAGCAGGCCGCGCTTTTGCGCCCCCGGCGCAAGATGGGGGTCGTAGCGATCGCTCATCAGCGGCGTTAACCACTCATGAAACGGTTTGGGCAGCGACCGTTGCAACAGCGGCGTGGCCGCAAAGGTCATGGTCACCGGGCAAAGCGTTCCCGCCTCCACCTGAGCATGAAGTACGAAACGCGCGGCCCTGGCGACGAACGATCCTTTCCGCGCCTCCTCCTCCCACGCCAGGTTGTGCACCCGGTTGGCGCAAAGCCCCTGCATCAGAAGATGCCATGCCGGATGAAAGCGGACGTCATCCAGCCTCGCTCCCGTGGCGTCATAACGCAGCAGCTCCGGCGGATTAACGTTCGCCAGTCTGCCCAGCTCCAGCGACTCTGCCGTACCCAACTGCTGGCCGATGCTGGCAAGAAGATCCACATCCCACTCAGCCTCTTCGCGCGCTACCGCATCGCGCAGGGCGCAATCAGAGAGAAAAAGGTTGCTGTTCGATAGCGGTGCAGGTTGATTAAAAACGGTATGTGTCTGCCAGTGCATGCTGTCTCCCTCCTTTCATTGGCAATAAAGATAAGTATGGACAGAGGGCATGCACGCTGCATGGGAGGGGGGTCACACGATGACGATCATGTTGATATCATTCGTGAAATAGCTCACAGAACATAAGAATAAACTATTTCATTACTTCACTAATGCTGAATAATTTATTCTTACCCCGTTTTTGTGAGGATCGTTATGCAACAGGATGCGCACAAGCGTGCATTAATTGCAGGCTCCATCGGTAATTTCATCGAGTGGTATGAATTTGCGGTCTATGGTTTTCTGGCAACGGTGATTGCCAGAAACTTCTTCCAGCTTGAGGGGGAAGCGGAGCTCACCAGCCTGATCCTCACCTGGGCCTCATTCGCCATCGCTTTCTTCTTCCGCCCGCTGGGTGCGGTGGTCTTTGGCCGCATTGGCGACAGGATTGGCCGTAAACCGACGCTGATTATTGTGCTGGTATTGATGACGCTCGCCACCGCTGCCATCGGTATTGTGCCGGTCTACGCCAGTATCGGGATTGCCGCGCCGCTGATCGTTACACTCCTGCGTATTCTGCAAGGACTGTTCGCGGGCGGTGAGTATGGCGGCGCGGTCTCGTTGATGACGGAGTTCGCCCCGCGCGGCAAGCGCGGTCTTTACGGGGCATGGCAGTCCTTCACCGTGGCGCTCGGGCTGTTAGCAGGCGCAGGCATTGTCGCGTTGCTCTCTTCCCTTCTCTCCCCTGAAGCCTTGCACGACTGGGGCTGGCGCATTCCGTTCTTCCTGGCGTTGCCGATGGGTGCGGTCGCGCTATGGTTGCGGGTAAGCATGGAAGAAACACCGAGCTTTGTGCAGCAACGGGAAAAACCGGTTGTTACTCAGGCCAGCACCGCCGCCACGTTCAAAACCATTCTGATGGGCATTGGTCGCGTGATGGTCTGGTCTGCGGCGGGTTATACCTATCTGGTGATTATGCCGACCTATCTGCAATCTGCGCTGCACACCGGTTTTAACCAGGCGCTGCTGATTGCGGTGATTTCTAACATTGGGTTTGCGCTCACGATCATTCCGTCGGGCATACTGAGCGACAGGATCGGGCGGCGGACGGTGATGATTATCGCCACCGTGCTCCTGCTGATCCTCGCCCTGCCGCTGCTGAAAATTTTGCAGGCGGAGTCCAGCACGTTGGCTGTCAAAGCGATTGTGGTGTTGATTGCGGGGGGTTTGGTTGGGATGCTGGCAGGGCCGGGGCCGGCAATGCTGTCTGAGATGTTCCCGACGCGCGTGCGTTATACCGGGCTGGGGCTGGCCTATTCTCTGTCGAATGCGATCTTCTCGGGCTGTGCGGGGCTGATCATTACCGGGCTGATTAAAGAGACGGGCAATCTGGATATTCCGGCGTACTACGTGATGGCAACGGCGGTAGTGAGTATTTTCGCGCTGATGACGCTGAGAAAGGATGACCATTTGCGGTCGTTAGAGGAGTGAGATTGTTGCCCGGTGGCGCTGCGCTTACCGGGCCTACGGTACCATGCTTTTGTAGGCCGGGTAAGGCGAAGCCGCCACCCGGCACAACAGGCTACCCGCGCTGACGCACCGCTTCAAACAGGCAGATACCCGTCGCAACAGAAACGTTCAGGGACGATACGCTGCCCGCCATCGGAATGCTGATCAGCTCATCGCAGTGCTCGCGGGTCAGGCGACGCATGCCTTCACCTTCTGCCCCCATCACCAGCGCCATACGGCCGGTCATTTTGCTCTGATACAGGGTGTGATCCGCTTCACCGGCCGTGCCGACGATCCAGATATTTTCTTCCTGCAACAGACGCATGGTGCGCGCCAGGTTAGTCACGCGGATCAGCGGAACGTTTTCCGCCGCGCCGCAGGCCACTTTTTTAGCGGTAGCGTTAAGCTGCGCGGAACGATCTCTTGGCACAATCACCGCATGCACGCCTGCTGCATCGGCGCTACGCAGGCACGCGCCCAGGTTGTGCGGGTCGGTTACGCCATCGAGGATCAGGAAGAACGGGTTATCCAGCTCAGCGATCAGATCCGGCAGATCGTTCTCCTGATACTGACGGCCTGGCTTCACGCGCGCGATAATGCCCTGGTGTACAGCACCTTCGCTTTTTTCATCCAGATACTGGCGGTTCGCCAGCTGGATCACGACGCCCTGCGCTTCCAGCGCGTGGATCAGCGGCATCAGACGTTTGTCTTCACGCCCTTTCAGAATAAAAACTTCCTGAAAACGCTCCGGCGCGCGCTCCAGCAGGGCCTGCACCGCGTGGATGCCGTAAATCATTTCACTCATTGATGGTTCTCGTAATAAATATTTTCCCTCTCCCTGTCAGGGAGAGGGTAAGGGTGAGGGGAAATTACTCCGCCTGCTGTTTCTTCGCCGCGCGCTTCGCTTTGGTCGCGGCCGCTATTTTTTGGGTCTTGGTCGACGGTTTTTTCGCTTTACGAGCGTCTTTTTTCGCCGCCTTGGGCTTCTGCTGCTTCTCGCCACGGAAGGCGCTGTCTGGCTCAAAGTTTACTCTTTTACCTGCCTGACGTCGCTTGCCGCCCGCTTTACCGTTGCCGCCTTTTTTCGCTTTCTCACGCTCGGTTTTCCCGACGTTACGCGGAGCCCGTTCGCTGGAGATGAGGCTGAAGTCGATTTTACGGTCGTCCATATTCACGGCTTCAACCTTCACTTCCACCCGATCGCCCAGACGGTAGGTCTGACCGCCGGATTCACCGATCAGACGTTGTCCGACCTGGTCGAAGCGGTAGTAATCGTTATCAAGGCTGGAAACGTGCACCAGACCGTCGATAAACAGCTCATCCAGACGTACGAAGAAGCCAAAGCCGGTGACGCTGGCAATCACACCTTTAAAGACGTTACCCACCTGATCCAGCATAAAGTCACACTTCAGCCAGTCCGCCACGTCGCGCGTTGCTTCATCCGCACGACGCTCGGTCATGGAACAGTGCTGGCCCAGTTGCAGCATCTCTTCCATGGAGTAGTGATACCCACCGGTTTCGGTCGTATTGCCTTTGTGACCTTGCTCGTGCGCCAGCAGATACTTGATCGCACGGTGCAGGGACAGATCCGGATAACGGCGAATCGGCGAGGTAAAGTGCGCATACGACTGTAACGCCAGACCAAAGTGGCCTCGGTTTTCCGGATCGTAAATCGCCTGCTTCATGGAACGCAGCAGCATGGTTTGCAGCATTTCCGCGTCAGGACGATCGCTGATGGATTCCAGCAGCTCGGCATAATCGCGTGGCTCAGGCTTATTGCCGCCAGGCAGTTCCAGGCCGAGTTCGGCCAGCACGGAACGGAACGAGGTTACGGCTTCCGTGGTTGGCTTATCGTGAATACGGAACAGAGCAGGCTCTTTGGCTTTCTCAACGAAACGTGCCGCCGAGATGTTCGCCAGGATCATACACTCTTCAATCAGCTTGTGCGCATCGTTACGCTGAGTCTGCTCGATTCGCTCGATACGACGCTCAGCGTTAAAGATGAATTTCGCCTCTTCACTCTCAAACGAAATCCCACCGCGCTCTTCGCGCGCCTGATCCAGCGTTTTGTAGAGGTTGTGCAGCTCTTCGATGTGTTTGACCAGCGGCGCGTACTGTTCGCGAAGATCCTGATCGCCCTGCAACATATGCCAGACCTTGGTATAGGTCAGGCGCGCATGAGAACTCATCACCGCTTCGTAGAACTTATAGCCCGTCAGACGTCCCTTGCTGGAGATGGTCATTTCGCAGACCATACACAGGCGGTCCACCTGCGGGTTGAGGGAACACAGGCCGTTAGAGAGCACTTCTGGCAGCATCGGTACAACCTGCGACGGGAAGTATACTGACGTACCGCGGCTGCGCGCTTCGTTATCCAGCGGCGTGTGTGGACGTACGTAATAACTCACATCCGCGATAGCCACCCACAGACGCCAGCCGCCACCGCGTTTTTTCTCACAGTACACGGCATCATCGAAGTCGCGGGCGTCTTCACCATCAATGGTGACCAGCGGCAGATCGCGCAGATCCACGCGGCCTGCTTTGGACTCTTCCGGCACTTCTTCACGCAGGTTTTCGATCTGGTCTTCAACCGCTTTCGGCCAGACGTAAGGAATTTCATGGGTGCGCAGCGCCATATCAACGGCCATGCCGGTGCCCATGTTATCGCCCAGCACTTCGACGATTTTACCTACCGCTTTGGTACGGCGGGTCGGGCGCTGGGTAAGTTCAACCACTACCACAAAGCCCATGCGTGCGCCCATCACCTCTTCAGGCGGGATGAGAATGTCGAAGCTCAGACGGCTGTCGTCCGGCACCACAAAGCCTACGCCCGCATCGGTAAAGTAACGGCCTACAATCTGGCTGGTTTTCGGCACCAGCACGCGGACCACGCGCGCTTCGCGGCGGCCTTTACGATCTGCACCCAGCGGCTGCGCCAGGATCTGGTCGCCGTGAATACACATCTTCATCTGTTCGGATGAGAGGTACAGGTCGTCTTTACGGCCTTCCACGCGCAGGAAGCCGAAGCCATCGCGATGACCAATAACGGTGCCTTTCAGCAGATCGAGGCGTTCTGGCAGCGCGTAGCACTGGCGACGAGTAAAGACCAGCTGGCCGTCGCGCTCCATGGCGCGCAGGCGGCGGCGAAGGGCTTCAATTTGCTCTTCACCCTCAATGTTTAATTCAACGGCAAGTTCTTCACGATTGGCGGGTTTTTCGCGTTTTGTTAAGTGTTCAATGATGAACTCGCGGCTGGGGATAGGATTCGCGTATTTTTCGGCTTCGCGTTCCTGGAAAGGATCTTGTGACATGTCGGTTCCTCCGTTGTCAGCTCCGGTGGAAATTTTCTTCATTCCACCAGCAATAATTTATAAAGCGGTTGATTCTCTTCAACCAAATCGGCCAGCGTGTAGTTATCCAGTTCCTTGAGAAAACTTTGCACGGCCTTTGAAAGCGCCTGTTTCAGGCGGCAAGCGGGCGTAATGTGGCAAAACGCACTGCTACAGTTCACCAGAGATAGCGGCTCCAGTTCACGTACCACATCGCCGATACGGATACTCTGTGCCGGTTTACCGAGACGGATCCCTCCATTCTTCCCGCGGACGGCAGCAACGTATCCGGCACGACTAAGTTGATTGATTATTTTGACCATATGATTACGGGACACACCGTACACCTCTGTGACTTCAGAGATGCTGGTCATCTTCCCATCGGGTAACGACGCCATGTAAATCAGCGCGCGTAAGCCGTAATCGGTGAAACTTGTTAACTGCACATCAACCTCAGGAAAAAGGGAAAACGCGGTCAAACCGCAGAGATATTCATTAATGATGATAAACCAGCCAGATAGTTAGCGGCTAATTTATTTGACAGACGGGGCGAAAAAGCGGAGATCCAGGAGCGGTCGCCGGATGGCGCTGCGCTTATCCGGCCTACGGGTTTCCCCGCAGGCCAGCAGTCACGAAGATTATGCGTCGAACGGGTCGCGCAGGATCATCGTTTCAGTACGATCCGGGCCGGTAGAAATAATATCGATCGGCACTTCGGTCAGTTCTTCAATACGCTTAATGTAGTCCAGCGCAGCTTTTGGCAGGCCACTACGTTCTTTCACACCGAAGGTGGTCTCAGACCAGCCCGGCATGGTTTCGTAGATTGGCTCAATGCCTTCCCAGTCGTCAGCGGCCAGCGGAGTGGTAGTCACTTCGCGACCATCTGGCAGACGGTAGCCCACGCAGATTTTCACTTCTTTCAGGCCGTCCAGTACGTCCAGCTTGGTCAGGCAGAAGCCAGACAGGGAGTTGATCTGCACAGCACGACGCACGGCAACGGCGTCCAGCCAGCCGGTACGACGACGACGACCGGTGGTTGCGCCAAACTCGTTACCCTGCTTGCAGAGGAACTCGCCGGTTTCATCAAACAGCTCGGTCGGGAATGGACCTGCACCCACGCGAGTGGAGTACGCTTTGATGATGCCCAGAACGTAATCCACATAACGTGGGCCCAGGCCGGAGCCAGTTGCCACGCCACCCGCGGTGGTGTTAGAGGACGTTACGTACGGATAGGTACCGTGGTCGATGTCCAGCAGGGTACCCTGCGCACCTTCAAACATGACGAAATCGCCACGCTTGCGCGCCTGGTCCAGCAGATCGGACACATCAACAACCATGCCGGTCAGAATGTCAGCAATCGCCATGACGTCATCCAGCACTTTCTGGTAGTCAACGGCTTCGGCTTTATAGAAATTCACCAGCTGGAAGTTGTGATATTCCATCACTTCTTTCAGTTTTTCAGCGAAGGTCGCTTTGTCGAAGAGGTCGCCCACGCGCAGACCGCGACGAGCCACTTTATCTTCGTATGCCGGGCCGATGCCACGACCGGTAGTGCCGATCGCTTTCGCGCCACGCGCTTTTTCACGCGCCACGTCCAGCGCCACATGATAGTCCAGGATCAGCGGGCAGGCTTCGGAGAGCAGCAGACGCTCACGAACAGGGATACCACGGTCTTCCAGACCTTTCATCTCTTTCATCAGCGCAGCTGGAGACAGCACAACGCCGTTACCGATGATGCTGGTGACGTTTTCGCGAAGAATGCCTGATGGAATAAGATGGAGGACGGTTTTTTCACCGTTGATTACGAGAGTATGGCCTGCGTTGTGACCGCCCTGGTAGCGTACAACATATTTAGCCCGTTCAGTCAGAAGATCGACAATCTTCCCTTTACCTTCGTCACCCCATTGGGTGCCCAGTACGACGACGTTGTTACCCATTTTTTTCAAAATCACCGTTTGCTTAAAAATGGATTCTACCATCGCTTTTTCAGATATACAGCACTTTTTGACCCTAAAATATGCCGATTGCGGTTAGTTTTTGATCAGCCAATCGTTTTCCTCAACATGTAGTAGATAACGATACCGGCAACCACAAGTCCACCACCAAAACGACGCAAAATATTGTCCGGAAGTTGGCTCATGGTCGCGATCATCCGTCGCCATGCGCGTGGATAGAGCATCGGGCCGAGGCCTTCCAGCACCAAAACCAAAGCCAGTGCGAGCCAGATCGTTGAATTCATTTTTCATCCTTATAAAAGAAAACCACCGCTCCGTGAAGAGCGGTGGTTTGAATACTCAAACGAGCCTGAGTTTATCGCGTTGCGTTAGTCGGCGTCTTCATATAACGGAAGAAATCGCTGTCCGGGCTGAGTACCATCACATCCTGGTTGCTCTGGAAGCTATTCTCGTAAGCACGCAGGCTACGGATAAAGGCGTAGAAGTCGGGATCCTGGCTGAAGGCATCGGCAAACAGCTTCGCGGCTTCGGCATCGCCTTCACCACGCAGGATACGGCCTTGACGCTCAGATTCCGCCAGCGTCTTGGTCACTTCGTAGTCCGCTGCGGCACGCAGTTTCTCGGCCTCTTCCTGACCCTGTGAACGGTGACGACGGGCTACCGCTTCACGCTCGGCGCGCATACGGTTGTAGATCGCCTCGGACACCTCCGCTGGCAGGTTGATCTGCTTGATACGCACGTCAACCACTTCGATACCCAGTGCAGCCATACTGTTCGGGTTGATCACCGGTACTTTACCGTTGGTTTCAGCCTGAACGCGTTCAGCCGCTTTGGCAATCGCGTCATCCGCTGCCGGTGTTTCCACTTCGTCTTCGGTACCCGCTGTACCTGAGTTCAACGCATCACGCACTTCCAGGGTCAGACGACCTCGGGAGTCGGTCACGATGTCTTTTACATCCAGACGACCAATTTCAGAACGCAGACGGTCAGAGAACTTACGTTTCAGCAGCACTTCTGCCTGAGAAACGTCACCACCGCCGGTTGCCAGGAAGTAGCGGCTGAAGTCGCTGATGCGCCATTTGATGTAGGAATCAACGATCAGGTCTTTCTTCTCTTTAGTCACGAAACGGTCGGCCTGGTTATCCATGGTCTGGATACGTGCGTCGAGCGTTTTGACTGACTGAATGAAAGGCACCTTGAAGTGCAGACCCGGCTCGTAGATCACCGGACGCTTGTCGCCGTCACGCACGACGCTGCTAAACTGGAACTTGATCCCACGTTCGCCCTCTTTCACCACAAAGATGGAGGTGTAGAGCACGACCAGTGCGATGATGATGATCGCAATAACTGACTTACGCATCCTTATTCCCCCTGACGCTGGTAGTCGTTACGCTGCGCGTTAGCACGGCGTTGGTCCATAATGTCACCATCGTTCGAAGAAGGCGTTGTGTTCGCGCTGGAGCTACCAGACGAGGCTGGCGGCAGACGCAGCAGGTTGTTGGCTCCGCTGTTGTCTTTTGCTGCCGGTGCAGAACCGCCTTTAAGCATCTGATCCAGCGGCAGGACCATCAGGTTTCCGCCTTTGTTGTCGTTAACCAGCACTTTACGCGTATGGCTCAGCACTTTTTCCATGGTCTCGATATAGAGACGCTCACGGGTAATTTCCGGCGCGGCTTTATATTCCGGCAGGATCTTCGCGAAGCGAGCCACTTCACCCTGTGCTTCCAGGATGGTCTGGGTCTTATACGCGCGCGCTTCTTCCAGAATACGCTGCGCCTGACCGTTTGCACGCGGCTGAACTTCGTTGGTATACGCTTCCGCTTCACGGATGTACTGCTGTTCGTTTTCACGCGCGGCAATCGCATCGTCAAACGCCGCTTTCACCTCTTCCGGCGGACGTGCAGCCTGGAAGTTGACGTCCAGCAGGGTGATACCCATGTTGTACGGACGGATGGTCTCTTCCAGCTCGCGCTGGGTATCGCTACGAATAACGGTACGACCTTCGGTCAGGATACGGTCCATGGTGTATTTACCGATCACGCCACGCAGGGCGCTGTCGGTCGCCTGACGCAGGCTGTCATCCGCGCTGGTCACGCTAAACAGATAACGCTCAGGATCGGTCACGCGGTACTGGACGTTCATCTCAACGCGCACCACGTTTTCGTCAGAGGTCAACATCACGCCAGACGCCGCCAGTTCACGGACGGACTCCACGTTCACTGCGGTCACGTTATCAATGAAGGTCGGTTTCCAGTTCAGGCCCGGCTCAACCAGATGGCTGAACTTACCGAAACGGGTTACCACGCCGCGCTCTGCTTCTTTAATGGTGTAGAACCCGCTGGCTGCCCAGATGATGACTACCGCCGCGGCCACAATGCTTACTACGCGGCCACCCATAGGCGGGCGCGGACTCTGAGTGGAGTTGCCACCCGAGCCAGAACCTTTTCCTCCGCCAAGGCCACCAAGCTTTTTGCTCAGTTTGCGGAAGATATCATCCAGATCCGGCGGCCCCTGCTCGCGACCACCTTTGTTGCCATTTCCCCCAGAGTTGCCGCCTTGATTATTGCTGCTTCCCCACGGGTCGCGGTCTTGTCCGTTATTACCGGGCTGATTCCACGCCATGTATATGCTCCATATTTGTTATGCAAGGGCGAATTTTTCAGGCTTCCCCTTTCTGATCAGACGATATAGTCCGCCAGCGCAGGTTCTTGTTTACAGAGGCGACGCCAGTCAACGATCGGCATACGCACCTGCATCCCCACGCTGCCGTCATCCTCCATCCACTCTTTTTCTATCGCCTGAAGCTGATAAAACCGGCTACGCAGCCTGCCTTCCTGTGGCGGCAGTCGCAGCGTGTGCTGAGCTACCTCACCGGAAAGACGTTCTGTCAAAGCCTGGAAAAGCAGTGGCACACCAATCCCGGCCTGAGCAGATAGCCAGACCCGAATTGGTTTGTTCTCTTCATCTCGGTCGATACGCGGTTCGAAATCGTCCAGCATATCGATCTTGTTCATCACCAACAAAGTTGGAATTTCGTGGGCGTCAATCTCTTCGAGCACCACATTCACCGCGTCGATGTTCTCCTGCACGCGTACGTCAGCCGCATCAATCACGTGCAGCAGCAGGGTCGCCTGACGCGTCTCCTGCAACGTCGCTTTAAACGCCGCCACCAGATCGTGCGGCAGATGGCGGATAAACCCTACGGTATCCGCCAGTACCGTTTCACCGACGTCTGCGACGTCAATACGGCGCAGCGTAGGGTCCAGGGTCGCAAACAGCTGGTCTGCGGCATACACCTGGGCCTCGGTTATCTGGTTAAACAGGGTGGATTTACCGGCGTTGGTATAGCCCACCAGCGACACCGTTGGGATGTCGGCTTTGGTTCGCGCCCGACGCCCCTGTTCGCGCTGTTTCTCAACACGCTCCAGACGAGAAAGGATCTGGGTTATACGGCCACGCAGCAAACGACGGTCGGTTTCGAGCTGGGTTTCACCCGGGCCACGTAAACCAATCCCGCCTTTTTGTCTTTCAAGGTGTGTCCAGCCACGCACCAGACGCGTCGCCAGATGGCGCAACTGCGCCAGCTCAACCTGCAACTTACCCTCGTGGGTACGCGCACGCTGAGCAAAAATATCTAAGATCAACCCCGTGCGATCGATAACACGACATTCGCAGAGAGCTTCCAGGTTACGTTCCTGAGCCGGAGACAGCGCATGATCAAACAGCACGACTGATGCGCCGGTTGCTTTTACGGCATCCGCAATTTCAACTGCTTTACCTTCACCAACAAAGTACTTCGGGTGCGGCGCTTTACGGCTACCGGTAATCACCTGCATTGCTTCGACACCGGCGGAAGAGACCAGAGATTCAAACTCCTGGAGGTCTTCCATATCTTTGTCTTGCGAAAAATAGATGTGTACCAGCACCGCCTGCTCACCGGCGTCATAACGGTCAAACAAGCGTAAACCTCTCTAAAAAGATCAGCGGGGAACGCAGGATCCCTGGCTCCCCGTGTGGAAAACAGCCCAAAACCTTATTCGGTTTCTTCGCTGTCCTGCGCAGGAGCAGATGAACCCTGCGCGTTGCTGCCATGATGGTAGTTACTGCCAGTGCCGCCGCCAGCGTTATTGCTGTGATGAGATACCGGACGGGACGGAACAACAGTAGAAATCGCGTGCTTATAGACCATCTGGCTGACCGTGTTTTTCAACAGGATCACGAACTGATCGAAAGACTCAATCTGACCTTGCAGCTTAATACCATTCACCAAATAAATAGAAACTGGAACACGCTCCCGACGCAATGCGTTCAGGAACGGATCTTGTAAAGATTGCCCCTTAGCCATTCTATCTTTTCCTTATATGCTTGTTTTGTACTTAGAACCTTGCGATTCTGAAAAATTGCGCACGATACGGCTTAATTGTACACATTCAGTCAGCGATATCACCAATAACCTCAATCACTTCGTTTAACGCCTGTTGTGGTTTTTCACTGTCTAACCAGTGAACACCCTCCCAACCACGCAACCAGGTGATCTGGCGCTTCGCTAACTGTCTCGTGGCGCAAACACCTCGATAAACCATTTCATCGTATGAAATCTCGCCTTCAAGATACGACCACATCTGGCGGTATCCCACACAACGAATGGAAGGCATGTCCGTATGCAAATCTCCACGGGCAAAAAGCGCCCGCACTTCTGCTTCAAAATCTGAAGCCAACATCTGATGAAAACGCTGCTCAATTCGTTGATGGAGCAGTTCACGGCTCGCCGGGGCGATGGCGAACTGATGCACCTGATACGGCAGAGCGTCTCCTGACGTTTGCGTCAGTTCCGTTAAAGTTTTACCCGAAATGAAAAAAACTTCCAGTGCCCGGGAAAGCCTTTGCGGATCGTTTGGGTGGATCCGCGCTGCGGCAACCGGGTCAATCTCTTCCAGTTGCCTGTGCAAAACGTCCCACCCCTGCTCTGCCGCCTGCAGCTCAATCTTCGCTCTCACTTCCGGATCGGCCGATGGCAGAGGCGATAACCCCTCCAGCAGCGCCTTAAAGTAGAGCATCGTGCCGCCAACTAACAGCGGTATGCGTCCCGCGGCGGTAATCTCGGCCATCTCAGCTAAGGCGTCGCGGCGAAAATCTGCTGCGGAGTAAGCCTGTGCCGGGTCGAGAATATCCAGTAAACGGTGCGGTGCCGCACGCAGTTCGTCTGCGTTGGGCTTCGCCGTGCCGATGTCCATTCCTCGGTAAATGAGGGCTGAATCAACGCTAATCAACTCTACTGGCAAAACTTTACGTAACTCAATGGCTAACGCCGTTTTACCGGAGGCCGTTGGCCCCATTAAAAAAATCGCCTTTGGCAGGCTCGCCTTACTTACATCAGTCATGTTTCAGGGCGGTCATCGCCGTTTTTAAATCAACAGGTTGTAACAAACCACCTGGCGGCGCTTTCACCAGTTGTGGACAGAGGCGTTCCACCTCTGCCAGAACGGTAATCGCCTGCGCCATACTCCACGGCGAATGTTCGCTGGCCAGATGGCGGGCGATCCACTGCGCGGTATCGGCGGCATCAAACGTCGTTTGTTGCGCCAGGTAGCCTATCAGTTCAGGAATCAAGTTTTGTAAATTTTGTTGGCGTAAGGGTAAAGGCACTGCGCGAATTGTCACATGCTGCGCGTCCAGTACGATTTCAATCCCCATTTCGGCAAGAAGCGCCTGGGCACGCTGCAAAACCCCTGTTTCTTCATGGTTTATTTTCAACCGAACCGGGATCAGTAACGGCTGAGCACAGGCGGCGTTTTCCCCTGGCGTCAGTTGCGCCTGTTTAAGCCAGCGTTCCGCTACCGGCAACGCCAGCAGCATCAATTTCCCCTCGCGTTCAAGCAGTGCCATGTCCGGGGCGACAATCGTCAATACCCGGCCAAAACTCTGGCTATGTCCGTCAAGGGAAGACGGCGATACCTCAATATGTTCTTTCCGTTCCACGGCTGGGGTGTCCAGCAATTTACGGTATAACGCCCCTTGCTGCTTTTGATACCCCGGCTGGGCATTTGGGTAGTTGGCGCCCGTCGGGCGCGGTGCGCTTCCCGCTGACGAAAAACGCGGAGCCACTGGTTCGCGCGCGGCTGCGGGTTCAGCGAAATGGTTACGTCCGGCCGCCACGCGATTTTCTGGCAGCGATCGCGGTGCAGGAATGTCGTTTTCCAGCGGCAGCGTTGGCTCAGCCTGCTTCTGCAAAACGCTAACGACGCCCTGATAGATAAAATCATGCACCAGACGCGACTGGTGGAAACGCACCTCGTGCTTGGCGGGGTGCACGTTAACGTCAACCTGATGCGGGTCGATCTCCAGATAAAGCACAAAGGCGGGCTGTTGATCGGCGCCGAGCTTATCTTCACAGGCCTGGCGAATGGCGTGGTTAATCAGGCGGTCGCGCATCATGCGACCGTTGACGTAGCAGTACTGAATCTCAGCAAACGCGGCGCTACTGGCGTTCGGATCGGCAACCCAGCCGCGCAGGGCCAAATCGCCATGCTGCCACTCAATGGCCAGCGCTTTTTCCAGGAACGGCGTGCCGCAGATGGCGCCCAGCCGACGCTCCTTTTGCCCGCCTTCCGCCACTGCCCGGTACTGACGCATCACCTTACCGTTATGACTGAGGTTAAGAGTGACATCAAAGCGTGCCAGCGCGATGCGGCGGATGATCTCGTCGATATGTCCGAATTCGGTCTTCTCGGTTCGCATAAACTTGCGCCGGGCGGGCGTGTTATAGAAAAGATCCAGCACTTCAAGCGTGGTGCCTACCGGGTGCGCCGCTGGTTTAACCGTGACGTCCATATCGCGCCCTTCGGCGTAGGCCTGCCAGGCTTCCTGCTGGTCGGCCGTGCGGGAGGTCAACGTTAAGCGGGAAACGGAGCTGATACTGGCCAACGCTTCGCCGCGAAAACCCAAGCTGATAATCGCTTCCAGATCGTCAAGTGACGCAATTTTACTGGTGGCATGACGCGCCAGCGCCAGCGCCAGCTCGTCCTTTTTGATGCCACAGCCGTTATCACGAATGCGGATAAGCTTTGCGCCCCCGCGTTCAATATCGATATCAATGCGGGTCGCCCCTGCATCGAGGCTGTTTTCCACCAGCTCTTTTACCACCGATGCAGGGCGTTCCACCACCTCACCGGCGGCGATTTGGTTCGCGAGCTGCGGCGGTAGAACCTGAATCGGCATGAACTCTCCTTAATTAGTCGCGGTCATCTCACCCGGCAGCGCGGCGCTTGCCGTCTGGGCTGCCCCGCCCTGCGGCGCAGACTGAAGCGGATGCGCGTCAAAGTATTTACGCAGACCGTTATAAATCGCTTCAGCAATTTGCTGCTGATAGCTGTCGCTTCCCAGTAAACGCTCTTCACCGTGATTACTGATAAAACCCGTCTCTACCAGAATCGACGGAATATCCGGCGAACGCAGGACACCGAGGCTCGCATGTTCCGGACGACGCTTATGCAGCGATCCGACGCTTTGCAGCTGGTTGAGTACGTTAGTGGCGACATCATACCCGACGCGCTGAGAATGACCGAACTGTAAATCCAGTACCGCCTGGCTGAGATACGGATCGGCCTGGCTGTTTGCCAGCACATCGCCTGCCCCGCCTAACAGTTCAGACTGCTTCTCGTGCTCTTCAAGCCAGTTCGCCATTTCACTGTTGGCACGACGGTTCGACAGTACCCATACCGACGCGCCGGTGGCGTTACGGTTCGGCGCAGCATCCGCGTGAATCGACACCAGGAAGTTGGCGTTTTGCTTACGCGCCACATCCGAGCGTCCCATCACTGAAATAAAATAATCTCCGTCGCGGGTCATGACCCCTTTAAACATCGGATCGTCATTCAGAAGCGCACGCAGCTTACGGGCAATGGCGATAGTGACGTTTTTCTCCCGCGTGCCGCCCGGGCCAATCGCGCCAGGATCTTGCCCGCCGTGTCCGGCGTCGATGGCGATAATCACTTTGTCGCCACTGACCGGCGTTCGCCGCGCGCTGACCGCCGGACGCGTCACCGTGTTGCTGCTGGTCACGGCGGTAAGTCGGTCATTTTGTGATTTAAACGGATTACGGGCTGGCTCAGACGGCCTTGGGGTATAAACCGGCGCTTCTACGCGTTTTGCTACCACAGGTGCAGGCGGTGGCGGCGGCGGAACATCAGCATTAATGGTAAAAACCACCGTATAACTGGCGCCGTTTTGCTGCTTAACCGCCTTCGTTTTGCCCTTTTCGGTGAGATCGACCACCAGACGCAGAGACTGCGCATCCTTCGGCGTCCCCGAACGGATGCTTTTCACCAGATTGTTGCCGCTGAACTGGAGCGGCAGCCCCTGGATCACCCCGGACTGTTTAATATCGAGCGCCACGCTGCGGCTGTCGATTTGTGAGAAAGCATATTCAGGATCGCCCATAAAGCTGAAGGTAATGCGGGCCTGGCTATCGCCATTCGACACCTGAATATCCGAGAGGCTGGCCGCACCGGCCTGCGCGCACAGCAGAACCGTGGCTGCCAAAATCCAACCTTTAACGCGATTAATCATCCCGTTATCCCTACGCTCAACCGGCTAAACGCGCCAGTAAGGAACAGCCTGATGAGGAAACCGCACTGATGCGCGCCTCACGCCCTTGTGCCTGATAATCCAAGTGAATTTCGACATCCGGGTCAGGCAGCACACCCGCACCTTGTTGCGGCCACTCCACCAGGCAAATGGCGTCGTTGGCAAAGTAATCGCGAATCCCCATAAATTCCAGCTCCTCAGGATCCGCAAGACGATATAAATCAAAGTGGTACACCATGATATTTTCAAGCGTGTACGGTTCTACTAGCGTATAAGTCGGGCTTTTTACGTTCCCGTTATGGCCTAACGCCTGCAAAAAACCACGGCTGAAGGTTGTTTTACCCGCGCCTAAATCACCATACAGATAAATGACGGTCGCCCCCTGACAGGCCTGCGCCACGCGCTTGCCGAGATCTAAAGTGGCTTGTTCATCAGGTAAAGGAATCGCTCGATTAGTCATTTTCTACGTCAATCACATCCGGGTTAACAACACGCCGCAGCGTGCAAAAAAGATCGGTGGCCAGCATACCGCGCGTTCCGTAACGAGCAGCCAGCCTGTCAGCCGCCGCACCGTGGGCCACGCAGCCAGCACAGGCTGCATCATAAAGGGGAAGTTTCTGTCCGAGCAATGCGCCAATGATGCCAGAGAGCACATCACCCATGCCGCCGCTCGCCATGCCTGCATTACCGGCATCAACGATGCCCATCGCATCATCGCTGGCAATAACGGTCCCCGCCCCTTTCAAAACGACAACACCTCCGTAACGTTTTACCAGACGTTGGGCTGAAAGTAAGCGATCGCTTTCAATTTCTGCCACGCTACAGTTAAGCAGCCGTGCGGCTTCGCCGGGGTGTGGCGTCAGAATGCGATTGTGACGCGTATCCGGGTTTATTGCCAGAAGGTTAAGCGCGTCGGCATCCCAGAGCATCGGCTTACGAAAATTCTCGGCCTTTTGCAGGGCCCGTTTACCCCACTCCTGCTGACCCAGGCCCGGACCAATGACTACCACGTCCGCCCACTCAAGACCCTCTTCAATCGCCTGTGGGGCAAGCTCGTGGACCATCAGCTCCGGCCGCGCGGTAATAATCGGCGGAATGTTTTCGCTGCGGGTCAGCACGCGTACTAATCCGGCACCGCTGCGCAACGCGGCCTCTCCTGTCATGCGAATCGCACCTGCCGTGCCATGATCGCCACCGATAATCAGCAGCCGGCCATGATCACCCTTATGGGATGTGGGGCGGCGCGGAGGCAGCCACTGAGCAAGCAGGGAGGCATCAAAGCGGGTGATGTGGGTATCCTGTCCAGCCAGCCAGTTTTCCAGCCCCAGTGCGTTGTGATGTAACGTCCCCACGACATCCCGCGCTTTACCGGTAAGCAAACCCGGCTTCAGGGCGATAAAGGTCACGGTGTGCGCAGCCTCAATCGACACGCCCGGCGTCGCGCCGGTTTGCGCCATCAGGCCGGAGGGAATATCCAGCGCCACCACCGGGGCGGGGTGCGCATTAGCGTGGGTAATCAGCGCGGCGACGTCATCGCGAGGCGCGCGCATCAGCCCCGTCCCCAGCAGACCATCAACAATCACGTCGACATCCTCGGGCCAGATAATATCAGGCGCATGAATAATGCCCCCCGCATTCAGCCAGGCCTCTCTCGCCATGCCAGCCTCTTCCGGTAGCGGCTTGTCGCTCTCCAGCGCCAGCAGGGTGACGCGCAGCCCCGCCGCCACCGCAAGACGAGCCACCACATAGCCATCGCCACCGTTATTGCCGTGCCCGCACAGAATCAGGTAGTGCGAGGCATCCGGATAAGCCGTGCGCGCCACGTTAAACGCCGCCTCGCCCGCGCGCTGCATCAGTTCATAAAGGGTAACGCCGAGGCTGTCTGCGGCCTCTTTTTCGGCCCGACGGAGGTCATCCGCATGCCAGATGGAATGTGGTATACTTGCGGGGTTTTTCTTCACAGTATGGTCCGTCATGTCACAGCCCCTCGATCTCAATGAATTAGCGCAGAAAATAAAACAGTGGGGTGCTGAACTGGGCTTCCAGAAGGTCGGTATTACCGATACCGACCTCTCTGCCAGCGAGCCTAAGCTACAGGCATGGCTGGATAAACAATACCACGGCGAGATGGAGTGGATGGCGCGCCACGGTATGATGCGTGCCCGCCCCCACGAGCTGTTGCCGGGTACGCTGCGCGTCATTAGCGTACGCATGAACTATCTGCCCGCTAACGCGGCCTTTGCGCGCACGCTAAAAAATCCTTCGCTGGGTTACGTCAGCCGATACGCGCTGGGACGTGATTACCATAAACTTCTGCGCAACCGTCTAAAAAAGCTCGGGGAAACCATTCAGCAGCACTGTGTTTCGCTGAATTTTAGACCCTTTGTCGATTCTGCGCCTATTCTTGAGCGCCCGATCGCCGAAAAAGCCGGGCTTGGCTGGACAGGTAAGCACTCACTTATCTTAAGCCGCGACGCGGGCTCATTCTTTTTCCTGGGTGAACTGTTGATTGATTTACCCCTGCCGGTAGACGGTCCGGTGGAAGAAGGGTGTGGCCGCTGCGTGGCCTGTATGACCATCTGCCCAACGGGCGCTATCGTTGAACCCTATACCGTTGATGCGCGCCGCTGTATCTCTTATCTCACCATCGAGCTGGAAGGTGCTATTCCAGAGGAATTTCGTCCGCTTATTGGCAACCGCATCTACGGCTGTGATGACTGCCAGCTGATTTGTCCGTGGAACCGTTATTCACAGTTGACGGACGAAGAAGACTTCAGTCCCCGCAAGGCGTTACATGCCCCGCAGTTGATCGAACTGTTCGCCTGGAGCGAAGCCTGGTTCCTAAAGGTGACGGAAGGTTCCGCCATACGTCGTATCGGCCACCTGCGCTGGCTGCGTAATGTGGCCGTTGCGCTGGGTAATGCCCCATGGGATGAAGCCAATCTTCAGGCGCTTGAAAGCCGCAGAGGTGAGCACCCACTTCTTGATGAGCACATAGAATGGGCGATTGCGCAGCAAATTGAGAAGCGAAATGCCGGCGTGGTTGAAGTGCAGTTACCGAAGAAACAGCGCCTGGTCAGGGTGATTGAAAAAGGGCTGCCACGGGATGTGTGATATATTCACAGGCTGTGAATAAAAATAAGAATTCAGGCGCAATAAGGTTTAGCAAACAGGTCAAGTGATCTCAATAACATTTTGAAATCAAATTTTCTTCATAGATTACAGTTAATTACGAAGATATTATTCACCCTGCTAACATTTTGTACAACTGGGATTTATCACAGTTTCTGTGGATAACTCTGTTTACAAGAGTGTTTCAGATACAATAGAAAACGTCCCCAACGAAGCATTTCGCTGTGGATAATTTAGGAAAGAAGAAGAATTTGGAGCGGGAAACGAGACTCGAACTCGCGACCCCGACCTTGGCAAGGTCGTGCTCTACCAACTGAGCTATTCCCGCTTGGGTATTCTGGTGCTGTGCGTATCTTGCGATACTTTCAAATTTTGGAGCGGGAAACGAGACTCGAACTCGCGACCCCGACCTTGGCAAGGTCGTGCTCTACCAACTGAGCTATTCCCGCTTGGGTGTTCTGGTGCTGGCGTATCTTGCGATACTTTTCAAATTTTGGAGCGGGAAACGAGACTCGAACTCGCGACCCCGACCTTGGCAAGGTCGTGCTCTACCAACTGAGCTATTCCCGCAAATCTGTACTGCTTTTGTTGCTGTCGTAACGTGTAATTCTCTGTCGTTACGGGAGGCGCATTATACGAGAAATCCGTTTAGCTGCAACCCCCCTCAAAGCGATTTTTTTGAAATTCAGTTCAAGTGCTTATTTAATCGGCAAGCTGAACAATTTAGCGACAAAAACCCGGCCACGCAAGGCGCCGGATCGCAAAATTAAAGCTTAATAAAGTTTTCGCGATAGTACGCCAGCTCCGCAACAGACTCACGGATGTCGTCCATTGCCTGGTGCGTCCCCTGCTTTGTGAAGCCGTCGAGAATTTCCGGTTTCCAGCGGCGGGCCAGCTCTTTTAAGGTGCTCACATCCAGATAGCGGTAGTGGAAGTAGGACTCCAGCTCCGGCATGTACTTAAACAGAAAACGACGATCCTGACCAATGCTGTTGCCACAGATAGGCGATTTTCCTGCCGGCACCCACTGCTTCAGAAACTCAAGCGTCGCCAGCTCCGCTTCGCGGTCGCCCAGAGTGCTGGCCTTCACGCGTTCCACCAGCCCGCTGCCAGTATGGGTACGCACGTTCCACTCATCCATCAGCGCAAGCTGGTCATCGGACTGGTGCACGGCAATCGTTGGGCCTTCCGCCAGAATATTGAGGTTGGCATCGGTGACCAGTGTGGCGATCTCAATAATGCGATCGCGCTCGGGATCCAGGCCGGTCATCTCCAGATCGATCCAAATCAGGTTGTTTTCGTCCGCGCTCATGTTATTTTCCACCCTTCTCGCTTAACCGGCAGTAGCAGGTTAACTAGTATTAATTAGAGTGTATCATAGAGGTTTTGCCCGCTATGGGCGACCAGGAGCCAGCGCGATTGAGTAAAAATAAACTCTCCAAAGGGCAGCAGCGCCGCGTGAATGCAAATCACCAGCGCCGTCTTAAAACCACTACGGAGAAGCCCGATTACGACGACAACCTGTTTGGCGAAGCGACGGAAGGCGTGGTGATTAGCCGCTTCGGTATGCATGCCGATGTCGAGTCTGCCGACGGGGACATCCACCGTTGCAATATCCGTCGCACCATCCGTTCCCTGGTGACCGGTGACCGCGTGGTCTGGCGTCCAGGCAAAGCGGCTGCGGAAGGGGTAACGGTTAAAGGTATCGTTGAAGCCGTGCATGAACGCACGTCGGTTCTGACCCGTCCTGATTTCTACGACGGCGTAAAGCCCATTGCCGCCAATATCAACCAGATCGTGATCGTTTCGGCGATTTTACCCGAACTTTCGCTCAACATTATTGACCGTTACCTGGTGGCCTGCGAGACGCTACAGGTTGAGCCGCTCATCGTGCTGAATAAAATCGATCTGCTGGATGACGAGGCCATGGCCTTTGTGAATGAGCAGATGGATATCTATCGCAATATTGGTTATCGCGTTTTGATGGTTTCCAGCCGCACCAAAGATGGCCTGAAGCCGTTAGAAGATGCGCTGACCGACCGCATCAGTATCTTTGCAGGGCAGTCTGGCGTGGGTAAATCGAGCCTGCTTAACAACCTGCTCGGCCTTCAGCAAGAAATCCTGACCAACGATGTGTCGGACGTCTCCGGGCTGGGCCAGCACACCACCACCGCCTCACGTCTCTATCACTTCCCGCACGGCGGCAATGTGATTGACTCCCCGGGTGTGCGTGAATTTGGTCTCTGGCATCTCGAGCCGGAACAAATCTTTAACGGATTTGTCGAATTCCATGACTATATAGGCGCTTGCAAATACCGCGACTGTAAACATGACAACGATCCGGGCTGCGCCATCCGCGAAGCGGTGGAGAACGGTGAAATAGCGGAAACCCGTTTCGAAAATTACCATCGTATTCTCGAAAGCATGGACCAGGTAAAAACGCGTAAAAACTTTTCTGATTCTGATAACTGACAACTAAGCTAAGCGTCGCTAAAATCGTCCCCTTTTTTCAGGTTCCGGCAGCGTACTGCCGGATCAGGAACGACAAAACAATGGCCTGGAGGCTACCTTGTTAAACTCATTTAAACTTTCGCTTCAATACATTCTGCCTAAACTGTGGCTCACTCGCCTGGCGGGCTGGGGCGCGAGCAAACGAGCGGGCTGGCTGACCAAACTGGTCATCGACCTGTTCGTGAAATACTACAAGGTCGACATGAAAGAAGCGCAGAAGCCGGATACGGCAAGCTACCGCACCTTCAACGAATTTTTTGTGCGTCCGCTGCGCGACGAAGTGCGCCCGCTGAATACCGACCCGAACGTGCTGGTGATGCCTGCTGACGGCGTGATCAGCCAGCTGGGTAAAATTGAAGACGACAAAATTTTGCAGGCGAAAGGCCATAACTACAGCCTGGAAGCGCTGCTGGCCGGTAACTACATAATGGCGGATCTGTTCCGCAAC
This sequence comes from Enterobacter hormaechei subsp. hoffmannii, assembly GCF_001729745.1. GTDB lineage: Bacteria > Pseudomonadota > Gammaproteobacteria > Enterobacterales > Enterobacteriaceae > Enterobacter > Enterobacter intestinihominis. The sequence goes on along the minus strand of NZ_CP017186.1, from coordinate 410,464 downwards.
GGGACTTTCGCGACCACCTATCTCTCCCCGCGCGACTACCACCGCGTTCATATGCCGTGTAACGGCATCCTGCGCGAGATGATCTACGTGCCGGGGGATCTGTTCTCTGTAAACCACCTGACGGCGCAAAACGTCCCTAACCTGTTTGCCCGTAACGAGCGCGTCATCTGCCTGTTTGATACTGAATTTGGCCCAATGGCGCAGATTCTGGTAGGTGCTACCATTGTGGGCAGCATCGAAACCGTCTGGGCAGGCACCATTACGCCGCCACGCGAAGGCGTGATCAAGCGCTGGACCTGGCCTGCCGGAGAAGAAGAAGGTTCTGTGGCCCTGCTGAAAGGTCAGGAGATGGGCCGCTTCAAGCTGGGCTCAACGGTAATCAACCTGTTCGCACCGGGCAAAGTTAACCTTGTCGACGAGCTGGAAAGCCTGTCCGTGACCAAACTCGGCCAGCCTCTGGCAGTATCGACGGAGGTCTTTGCAACGCCAGACGTTGCGCCAGCCCCGTTGCCGGAAGAAGAGATCAAAGCCGAGCACGATGCCAGCCCGCTGGTTGACGACAAAAAAGACGAAGGTTAACAACAGAAGGATCGCTGACGTGCGCCCGATTATCGTATTACTGATGGCCTGGTGCCTCAGCATGGGGGCGTACGCAGCGACGGCCCCCGACGCCAAACAGATAACCCAGGAGCTGGAGCAGGCAAAAGCGGCGAAACCCGCTCAGCCGGAGGCCGTTGAGTCGCTCCAGTCTGCACTGAACGCACTTGAGGAACGAAAGGGTTCTCTTGAGCGCGCCCAGCAATATCAGCAGGTTATCGACAACTTCCCCAAACTCTCTCAGACCCTGCGCTCGCAGTTAAACAGCCTGCGTGATGAACCACGCCAGGTACCCGCAGGGATGACGTCCGAGGCGCTGAATCAGGAGATCCTGCAAGTCAGCAGCCAGCTGCTGGAAAAAAGCCGTCTGGCACAGCAGGAGCAGGAACGGGCGCGTGAAATTGCCGACTCTCTCAGTCAGCTTCCACAGCAGCAAACCGATGCCCGCCGTCAGTTAAATGAGGTGGAACGCCGCATTGGGACGCAGACCGGCAACACCCCGCAGAATCAGGCCCAAAATCTTGGGCTACAGGCGGAATCCGCCAGACTAAAAGCGCTGGTTGATGAACTGGAGCTGGCACAGCTTTCTGCTAACAACCGCCAGGAGCTGTCGCGGATGCGTTCGGAACTGGCGCAGAAGCAGAGCGAACAGCTGGATGCGTATCTCCAGGCGCTGAGAAATCAACTCAACAGCCAGCGTCAGCGTGAAGCTGAACGTGCGCTGGAAAGCACCGAGTTGTTGGCCGAAAACAGCGCTAACCTGCCCGACAGCATCGTCGCCCAGTTTAAGGTTAACCGCGAGCTTTCTGCCGCGCTGAATCAGCAGGCGCAGCGCATGGATTTGGTGGCCTCGCAGCAGCGTCAGGCCACTAATCAAACCCTCCAGGTTCGTCAGGCTCTCAACACGCTGCGTGAACAGTCCCAGTGGCTTGGCTCGTCTAACCTGTTGGGCGAAGCGTTACGCGCGCAGGTGGCTCGTCTGCCAGAGATGCCAAAACCGCAGCAGCTTGATACGGAGATGGCGCAGCTGCGCGTTCAGCGTCTTCATTATGAAGACCTTCTTAATAAGCAGCCGCAAATCCGCCAGATCCGTCAGGCTGACGGACAGCCGCTCACCGGCGAGCAAAGCCGTATTCTGGAAGCGCAGCTGCGCACCCAACGCGAACTGCTCAATTCCCTGTTGCAGGGGGGCGATACGCTGATCCTCGAACTCACCAAGCTGAAAGTCTCAAACAGCCAGCTGGAGGACGCGCTGAAAGAGGTCAACGAAGCCACGCACCGTTACCTGTTCTGGACCTCCGACGTGCGGCCGATGACCTTCGCCTGGCCGATCGAGATCGTGCAGGATCTGCGCCGCCTCATTTCGCTGGACACCTTCAGCCAGCTGGGTCTCGCCAGCGTGATGATGCTCACCAGTAAGGAGACCATCTTCCCGCTGCTGGGGGCACTGATTCTGGTGGGTTTCAGTATTTATTCCCGTCGCCACTTCACCCGTTTCCTTGAGCGCTCCAGCGCCCGGGTGGGGAAAGTGACACAGGATCACTTCTGGCTGACGCTGCGTACAGTGTTCTGGTCAATTCTGGTCGCGTCCCCGCTGCCGGTGCTGTGGATGACGCTCGGATACGGCCTGCGTGAAGCCTGGCCCTATCCGCTTGCCGTCGCAATTGGCGATGGCGTGACCGCCACCGTTCCGCTGCTGTGGGTGGTGATGATTTGCGCCACGTTTGCGCGGCCAAATGGTCTGTTCATCGCTCACTTTGGCTGGCCGCGTAATCGCGTGGCGCGGGCGATGCGCTATTACCTGATGAGCATCGGGCTGATTGTGCCGCTGATTATGGCGCTGATCATGTTCGATAATCTCAATGACCGGGAGTTCTCCGGCTCGCTGGGACGTCTGTGCTTTATGCTGATCTGCGGGGCATTAGCGGTAGTGACGCTCAGCCTGAAGCGCGCCGGGATCCCGCTCTATCTCGACAAGTCCGGCAGTGGCGATAACATGTTTAACCGTCTGCTGTGGAACCTGCTGCTTAGCGCGCCGCTGGCGGCGATGCTGGCGGCGGCTGTCGGTTATCTCGCCACATCGCAGGCGCTGCTCGCACGGCTGGAAACGTCAGTAGCTATCTGGTTCCTGCTGCTGGTGGTCTACCATGTAATTCGCCGCGGCATGCTGATCCAGCGTCGTCGTCTGGCGTTTGACCGTGCCAAACATCGTCGCGCAGAAATACTGGCCCAGCGCGCGCGGGGTGAGGAAGAGCCGAACCACGTCAACAGCACCGAAGGGACTTCAGACGCCGATGACGTCGTACTGGATCTCGATGCGATCAGTACCCAGTCCCTGCGGCTGGTACGCTCAATTCTGATGCTGGTTGCCCTGCTGTCGGTGATCTTCCTGTGGTCGGAAATCCACTCTGCGTTTGGCTTCCTGGAGAACATCTCTTTGTGGGATGTGACGTCGACGGTGCAGGGGGTCGAAAGCCTGGAGCCCATCACCTTAGGGGCCGTGCTGATTGCGATTCTGGTACTCATTATCACCACACAGCTGATCCGTAACTTCCCTGCCCTGCTGGAGCTGGCGCTGTTGCAGCATCTGGATTTAACCCCCGGCACAGGCTATGCGATCACCACCATTACCAAGTATTTAATCATGCTGTTTGGTGGGCTGGTTGGCTTCTCGATGATTGGTATCGAATGGTCAAAACTGCAATGGCTGGTTGCCGCCCTGACCGTAGGCCTGGGCTTTGGTTTACAGGAGATCTTTGCCAACTTCGTCTCGGGTCTGATCATTCTGTTTGAAAAGCCGATTCGAATTGGCGATACGGTGACCATCCGCGATCTGACCGGCAGCGTCACCAGGATCAACACCCGCGCCACCACCATCAGCGACTGGGACCGTAAAGAGATCATCGTCCCGAACAAAGCGTTTATCACCGAGCAGTTTATCAACTGGTCGCTGTCTGACTCCGTCACGCGTGTGGTGCTGACCGTACCCGCTCCGTCGGATGCCAACAGCGAAGAGGTGACGCAGATCCTGTATACGGCTGCTGAACGCTGTTCGCTGGTGATCGACAACCCGCCGCCGGAAGTCTTCCTGGTTGATTTGCAGCAGGGGATCCAGATTTTCGAGCTGCGTATCTACGCCGCCGAGATGGGACACCGTATGCCGCTGCGCCATGAGATCCACCAGCTGATCCTGGCTGGCTTCCGCGAGCACGGAATTGATATGCCGTTCCCACCTTTCCAGATGCGTCTGGAAACGCTGGACGGACGTAAGACGGGAAGAACGTTGACGTCTGCGGCGCGTTCGCGCCCGGCGGGAAGTTTATAATCCATTTCCCCCTCCCTTCCGGGAGGGGTTTTTTCATCCGCTATGCCACTTCTGCCACGCAGGTCATCATGCGGCGGCGGTAGTTCTCATAAATCCCCATTGCCAGCAGCGAGAAGAAGATCGGTCCGCCAACCATCCACAGCGTGCTGCTCCAGTCATTTGCCTCAACCACGGGCTGAATGACGGTAAAGATGTTGGCGAACGCGACGACCAGCACCACAACAGTGGTCGCCAGCAGCGTCGCCATGCGGGTTTTGAAGATCACAAACGGTCGCTCCAGATCCCGCTTCGCCTTAAAGAACGGGAACGCCAGCGCCAGGAATAGGTACGGAAGCGTCATCGATACGTTTGCCATCAGGGTCAGCTTGTTATAGAACGCCGACGCGGTATCGCCGCCAAAGGATACCAGCAGAATGAACACGCACACCAGCAGGCACTGCATCCACATCGCGTTGGCAGGCATACCGGTAGCATTCAGCTGCGTCATACGTGCGGGCCACAGCGCCTTTGGCGTCCCCTGAATAATCGCTTTCAGCGGCGAGTAGATCAGCGTGAAGAACGCGCCAGTATAGGCGAGGAACATCGACAAACCGGTAATCCGCGCAAACCAGATCCCCAGGGTGGCCGACGTTTCCGGCGCGAGATCCATGGCGTTGCCCAGCGTCACCCCCAGGCTTTTCATCAACACGTAGGTAATGTTGCCGAGGTTGGTGGTGTTATTGCTCAGTACCTGCTGCCAGTTGGTGCTGACGCCCCAGAGGAAAATCGCCAGCGAGTAGCCAATGGAAATGACGATGGCGGCAAAGATAATGCCTTTGGCGAAGTTCTTTTCCGGGTTTTCGGTTTTATCGACCAGCCCGCCCACGGCTTCAATTCCACCGTAAGCAAAGATGGCAAACACCACGAAGGAGAGCATGGCCAGCCCGGACTGGTAACCCGGATTAGGCGATGAAACGAAGTTGACTTCCTGTGCGAAATGCCCGCCGTTCAGGCACAGAATAGCGATACTGACCAGCAGCAGCACCAGGTTCAGGCACATCACGGAAAATCCGCCAACGGCAGTGATACGGGCAATTTTGTTGATGCCTTTCGAGGCCACCCGCGTGACAACCACCATCCAGCACACCGCCAGAATACCGACCACCTGTGTGGAACTCAGCCCCGCCAGAGACCAGACCTGCGTTTTATCCGCACCGAAGAGAAACGTTGAGAACGGCACCCAGACCTTGGCCGCCGTGCTGACCATCCAGACGACATAGGATGAAAACCACATGAACGTACCGATAAACGCATAACGCGGACCGACGCTGTTGTTCATCCACGAATAGATGCCGCCTTCTTCTTTCCTGTACGCCGACCCCATCTCCGCCATCATTAGCGCAAACGGAATAAAGAAGAACAGCGCGGAAACGATATAAAACGGCGTCGCGCTGTAGCCCATCAGATAAAACGCGGACGGGCTATTGGCAAAGCCAAAAACTGACGTAAAAATCATCAGGATGAGCCCGGTAAGGGTCATTTTTTTGAGTGAGTGAGACATATAACCATCCGAAACGGAATTAAACTGCGCGGATGGTAGCAGATGACCAGACAAATATTGTGGCTATCCGAGTCAAATTAAGAAAAAGACCCGTGCATAGAGAAGATAGTAGTTTTTAATGTGGCAGAGTTAAATGACCGAGTAGACCGGGTAAGCGACAGCGCCACCCGGCAATTCTTTATGCGCGATCGACCGTAAAGGCAATCACATCGCCCAGTTGTTCTGCGCCCAGCGCCAGCATGACCAGGCGATCCACACCCAGCGCCACGCCGGAGCAGTCCGGCAGACCGGCTTTAAGCGCTTCCAGCAGGTTGGTGTCAATCGGCTGCTGCGGCAGACCGCGCGCGTTGCGCTTGCGGTTATCCTGCTCGAAACGCTGTTGCTGTTCGCGCGCGTCGGTCAGCTCATGGAAACCGTTCGCCAGCTCGATGCCTTTAAAGTACACCTCAAAGCGCTCCGCCACGCGGTGATCTTCGGTGCTGATCTGCGCCAGTGAAGCCTGGCTGGCCGGGAAGTGATAGACAAACGTCGGACGATCTTTGCCAATCTGCGGTTCAACACCAAAGGTGAACAGCAGTTGCAGCAGCGTGTCGCGATCCTCTTCGTTATCCGCCACGTTGCTCAAATCCAGTTTTGCCGCCACTTCACGCAGCTGTGTTTTATCAGCCGACAGCGGATCAATTTCCAGATGACGCTGGAAGGCCTGCTGATAGGAGAGCGTTTCAGCTTCCGCGCAATCCAGCACCTGTTGGAGCAGATCGTCGACTTCGTTCATCAGACGATACATGTCGTAGTGCGGGCGGTACCACTCCAGCATAGTGAATTCCGGATTATGGTGTCGGCCCATCTCTTCATTACGGAAGCTACGGCACAGCTGATAGACCGGACCACACCCGGCCGCCAGCAGACGCTTCATATGGTATTCCGGGCTGGTCATCAGATACAGATTCATGCCCTGAGAGTGGCCTGGGCCAACAAAACGGGTTTCAAACGGGACCAGATGAATATCCGTGACCGTCGCCTGACTCATGCACGGCGTTTCCACCTCCAGGACGCCGCGATCCGCAAAGAAGCGGCGGATCTCCGCCATAATTGCTGCGCGCTTTAGCAGGTTTGGAATGGATGCGCTCGGCTGCCAGGTGGCCGTTTCGCTCATGAGTTATTTCTCCGTTTTCAGACAAGGGCACGAAGTCTACTCGCAAGCCGGGGCAGAGACAAATTTTGCACAGTAAAAGCTCCTTTTCATTGCACAGAGAAATACTGTGACGCCATTCATTAATCACGATGATAAATCACCGCACAGAACAGCAAAAAAATCGAACACGTCAAATTTCCCTCACTTCTACGCGGTTATACTGTTTTACCCATAAAGGAGCAGTGGAATCGCTTCCGCAATCGTCCGTTCGGGCAGGTGAACGTCCTTTAGCTCATCACGTTGCGGGAAAACCAAAATCTGGAGGAATGTCGTGCAAACTTTTCAAGCCGATCTTGCCGTAATAGGCGCTGGCGGGGCTGGATTACGCGCTGCAATTGCTGCGGCACAAGCCAATCCGAACGCCAAAATCGCATTGATTTCAAAAGTCTATCCGATGCGCAGCCACACGGTAGCCGCAGAAGGAGGATCCGCCGCCGTCGCGCAGGATCATGACAGCTTCGAATACCATTTCCACGACACGGTTGCAGGGGGCGACTGGCTTTGCGAACAGGATGTCGTTGATTACTTCGTGCACCATTGCCCAACGGAAATGACCCAGCTGGAACAGTGGGGATGTCCATGGAGCCGCCGTCCGGACGGGAGCGTCAACGTCCGCCGCTTCGGTGGCATGAAGATCGAACGCACCTGGTTTGCTGCCGATAAGACCGGCTTCCACATGCTGCACACCCTGTTCCAGACCTCCCTCCAGTTCCCACAAATCCAGCGCTTTGACGAACATTTCGTTCTCGACATTCTGGTCGACGACGGTCATGCGCACGGACTGGTAGCAATGAACATGATGGAAGGCACGCTCGTCCAGATCCGCGCTAAGGCGGTGGTGATGGCAACGGGCGGTGCGGGCCGCGTATACCGCTACAACACCAACGGCGGCATCGTCACCGGTGACGGTATGGGCATGGCGCTCAGCCACGGCGTCCCGCTGCGTGATATGGAGTTCGTCCAGTATCACCCAACCGGCCTGCCGGGCTCCGGTATTCTGATGACGGAAGGCTGCCGCGGCGAAGGCGGTATTCTGGTCAACAAAAACGGCTATCGCTATTTGCAGGATTACGGCATGGGTCCGGAAACCCCGCTTGGCGAGCCGAAAAACAAATACATGGAACTCGGCCCACGCGACAAAGTCTCTCAGGCTTTCTGGCACGAGTGGCGCAAAGGCAATACCATCTCAACGCCGCGCGGCGACGTGGTACATCTCGACCTGCGTCATCTCGGCGAGAAGAAACTGCTGGAGCGTCTGCCGTTTATCTGCGAGCTGGCGAAAGCCTATGTGGGCGTCGACCCGGTGAAAGAGCCGATCCCGGTGCGTCCAACCGCGCACTACACCATGGGCGGTATCGAAACCGACCAGCAGTGCGAAACCCGCATCAAAGGGCTGTTTGCGGTGGGTGAGTGTTCCTCCGTCGGTCTGCACGGCGCAAACCGTCTGGGCTCGAACTCGCTGGCTGAGCTGGTGGTCTTTGGTCGCATGGCGGGCGAACGCGCGATGGAGCGTGCCGCAACGGCAGGTGAAGCTAACAGCGCGGCGCTGGATGCGCAGGTTGCAGACATCGAAAAACGCCTGAAAGGCCTGGTGAACCAGGAAGGTAACGAAAACTGGTCGAAGATCCGCGACGAAATGGGGCTGTCGATGGAAGAAGGCTGCGGGATCTACCGTACGCCAGAGCTGATGCAGAAAACCGTCGACAAGCTGGCAGAACTCCAGGAACGCTTCAAGCGCGTGCGCATCACCGACACCTCCAGCGTCTTCAATACCGACCTGCTCTATACCATTGAACTGGGCCACGGCCTGAACGTCGCAGAGTGTATGGCCCATTCCGCCCTGGCGCGTAAAGAGTCCCGCGGCGCACACCAGCGCCTGGATGAGGGCTGCACCGAACGTGACGACGTCAATTTCCTTAAACATACTCTCGCCTGGCGCGATGCGGATGGTACCACCCGGCTGGACTACAGCGACGTGAAAATCACTACGCTGCCACCGGCGAAACGCGTGTACGGTGCAGAAGCAGAAGCCGCCGATAAGAAGGAGAAGGCGAATGGCTGAGATGCAAAAACTGAAAGTTGAAGTGGTGCGCTACAACCCGGAAGTGGACGCCGCGCCGCACAGCGCTTTCTATGAAGTCCCTTACGACGAGCAAACCTCCCTGCTGGATGCGCTCGGCTATATCAAAGATAACCTGGCCCCGGACCTGAGCTACCGCTGGTCCTGCCGCATGGCAATTTGCGGCTCCTGCGGCATGATGGTCAACAAAGTGCCGAAGCTGGCGTGTAAAACTTTCCTGCGTGATTACACCAAGGGCATCAAGGTTGAAGCGCTGGGCAACTTCCCGATTGAGCGCGATCTGGTGGTCGACATGACCCACTTTATCGAAAGCCTCGAAGCGATTAAGCCGTACATCATCGGCAACCCGCGCACGCCGGATCAGGGGCCAAACACCCAGACGCCCGCGCAGATGGCGAAATACCATCAGTTTTCCGGCTGCATCAACTGCGGCCTGTGCTACGCCGCCTGTCCACAGTTTGGCCTGAACCCTGAGTTTATCGGCCCGGCCGCCATTACCCTGGCGCACCGCTATAACGAGGACAGCCGCGACCACGGCAAAAAAGAACGTATGGCACAGCTTAACGGCCAGAACGGGGTCTGGACCTGCACGTTTGTCGGTTACTGCTCCGAAGTCTGTCCGAAGCATGTCGACCCGGCCGCCGCCATTCAGCAGGGAAAAGTGGAAAGCTCGAAAGACTTTCTTATCGCTACCCTGAAACCACGCTAAGGAGTGCATGATGACGACTAAACGCAAAGCCTACGTGCGACCAATGCCGTCCACCTGGTGGAAAAAACTGCCGTTTTATCGCTTCTATATGCTGCGTGAAGGCACGGCTGTTCCCGCGGTCTGGTTCAGCCTCGAATTGATGTACGGGGTGTATGCCCTCAAGCACGGCCCGGAAGCCTGGGCCAGTTTTGTGGGTTTCCTGCAAAACCCAATCATCGTAGTTCTGAATCTGATTGTGCTCGCAGCCGCGCTACTGCATACCAAAACCTGGTTTGAACTGGCGCCAAAAGCAGCGAACATCATTGTAAAAGGCGAAAAAATGGGGCCAGAGCCGGTTATTAAAGGGCTCTGGGCAGTGACGGCAGTAGTCTCTGTGGTCATTCTGTTTGTCGCACTGTTCTGGTAAGGAGACTACTGTGATCAATCCAAATCCAAAACGTTCAGATGAGCCGGTCTTCTGGGGGCTGTTTGGCGCAGGCGGCATGTGGAGCGCCATTATTGCCCCGGTCATTATCCTGCTGGTCGGTATTATGCTGCCGCTGGGGCTGTTTCCGGGCGATGCGCTGAGCTATGAGCGCGTACTGGCCTTTGCGAGCAGCTTTATTGGCCGGGTGTTCATCTTCCTGATGATCGTCCTGCCGCTGTGGTGTGGTCTGCACCGTATCCACCATGCGATGCACGATTTGAAAATCCATGTGCCAAGCGGTAAATGGGTCTTCTACGGTCTGGCAACCATTCTGACGGTCGTCACGTTGATTGCCGTGGTTACCATCTGACTGAACAGGCCCGCCATCCGGCGGGCTTTTTACTTTTTCATCTTCTCCACCAGCCACCGGGAAAATTCGCGCATGGCAGGCGTTTCTGCCCGGGATTGCAATCGGGTAAGCCAGTAACTGCCGAGCTCAATCTGCGTTGCAAAGGGCTGCACAATGCGCTCGCTGGCTAACAGATGGGTAAACATATCGACAGGCGCAATGGCAATACCTACCCCTGCCTGAGCGGCCTCCAGCATGGTCACGGACGAATCAAATACCATCACACGGTGCGTTGGCGAAGGGGGGTGCTCGCCGGCCGCCTGCATCCACGCGGTCCACTCGTCGCGTCGGTAGGAGCGCAGCAGCGTAAACCTGAGGATGTCGGCCGGACAGTGCAGACTGGTGGCGATATCGGGCGTACACAGCGGCGCGAGCGGCGCATGACAAAGAAATTCAGCCTCGGTGCCATGCCACGCCCCGCCACCGTAGCGGATCGTATAGTCAAGCCCTTCGGCAGCCGGATCAACGCGGTTGTTATGGGTGGAAAGCTGAAGATCGATGTGCGGATAGCCACGGCGAAAATCGTCCAGCTGTGAGAATAAAACCCCGATGGCAAACGTACCCACCACGCCGATTTTCAGCTTCTCCTGCGCACGATGGTTAGCGAAGCGATCCAGCATTCCGGCTATACGATCGAACGAATCATTCAGTACCGGCAGTAAGTTTTCTCCCTCGGTAGTCAACATCAGCCCGCGCGACACGCGAACGAACAGCTGACAGTTCAGGTGCTGCTCCAGCGCTTTCACATGCTGGCTAATGGCTGAATGGGTCACGTTCAGCTCAATGGCCGCATGCGTAAAGCTGAGATGTCTCGCGGCGGCTTCAAAGGCTCGAAGCGAATTGAGGGGGAGATAGCTTCGCGTCATGGTCTCTTCCGTTAGAAAAATTAACAGCTAATGCTAAATTTAACCGTTTGTCAGGCACAGTCAAATCCAACAGACTACGCCTGTCTGACGGGCCCGGACATCCCCTTGACTCGCTATTACGGAAGATTACTGATGATGAAAAAATCTCTTTGCTGCGCCCTGCTGCTCGGCATCTCTTGCTCTGCTCTCGCCGCGCCAGTGTCAGAAAAACAGCTGGCGGAGGTGGTCGCGAATACGGTTACCCCGCTGATGAAAGCCCAGTCGATTCCAGGCATGGCGGTGGCCGTTATTTATCAGGGTAAACCGCACTATTACACGTTTGGCAAAGCCGATATCGCGGCCAGCAAACCCGTTACGCCTCAGACTCTGTTCGAGCTGGGTTCTATAAGTAAAACCTTCACCGGGGTTTTAGGAGGGGATGCCATTGCTCGCGGTGAAATTTCGCTGGACGATCCGGTGACCAGATACTGGCCACAGCTAACGGGCAAGCAGTGGCAGGGGATTCGTATGCTGGATCTCGCAACCTACACCGCTGGCGGCCTGCCGCTACAGGTACCGGATGAGGTCACGGATAATGCCGCCCTGCTGCGCTTTTATCAAAACTGGCAGCCGCAGTGGAAGCCTGGCACAACGCGTCTTTACGCCAACGCCAGTATCGGTCTTTTTGGCGCGCTGGCGGTCAAACCTTCCGGCATGGGCTATGAGCAGGCCATGACGACGCGGGTCCTTAAGCCGCTCAAGCTGGACCATACCTGGATTAACGTTCCGAAAGCGGAAGAGGCGCATTACGCCTGGGGCTATCGTGACGGTAAAGCGGTGCGCGTTTCGCCGGGAATGCTGGATGCACAAGCCTATGGCGTGAAAACCAACGTGCAGGATATGGCGAACTGGGTCATGGCAAACATGGCGCCGGAGAAGGTTGCTGATGCCTCACTTAAGCAGGGCATCGCGCTGGCGCAGTCGCGCTACTGGCGTATCGGGTCAATGTATCAGGGTCTGGGCTGGGAGATGCTCAACTGGCCCGTGGAGGCCAACACGGTGATCGAGGGCAGCGACAGTAAGGTGGCGCTGGCACCGCTGCCCGTGGCAGAAGTGAATCCACCGGCTCCCCCGGTCAAAGCGTCCTGGGTCCATAAAACGGGCTCTACTGGCGGGTTTGGCAGCTACGTGGCCTTTATTCCTGAAAAGCAGATCGGTATTGTGATGCTCGCGAATAAAAGCTATCCGAACCCGGCACGCGTTGAGGCGGCATACCATATCCTCGACGCGCTACAGTAAAACATTGCGGGTGGCGCTGCGCTTACCCGGTCTACACAACGCATGAACTTTGTAGGCCGGGTAAGGCGAAGCCGCCACCCGGCAAAACACCCTGCACAATCTCCCTCATTTTCCCTGCTGTCATCTACACTTAACAAAAAACAGTAAGGAAACTCCTATGCGCATTCTGCCTGTTATTGCCGCAGTAACAGCCGCGTTTTTAGTGGTTGCTTGCAGTTCCCCTACTCCTCCGCCTGGCGTCACGGTAGTCAGTAATTTCGACGCACAGCGCTTCCTCGGCACCTGGTATGAAATCGCCCGACTGGACCATCAGTTCGAACGGGGCTTAGAAAAAGTCACGGTCAGCTACAGCGCGATGGATGACGGCGGGATCCGGGTCATTAACCGCGGCTATAACCCGGATCGCCAGATGTGGCAGCAGTCAGTTGGTCAGGCCTATTTCACCGGCGCATCTAACCGCGCGGCCATGAAAGCCTCTTTCATCGGCCCATACTACGGCGGGTATAACGTCATTGCGCTGGACAGAGAGTACCGCCACGCGCTGGTCTGTGGGCCGGATCGCAACTATCTGTGGCTCCTCTCCCGCACGCCAACGATCTCGGCGGAAATGAAACAGCAGATGCTGGACATAGCGACCCGGCAAGGGTTTGATGTGACGAAGTTAATCTGGGTAAAACAGCCGCATTAGTGCGTACTGAGTTTTAACCCGATGATACCCGCGACAATCAACGCGAGGCTGGCGATGCGCGCCAGACTCGCAGACTCCCCCAGCAGCAGAATGCCGGTAATGGCAGCCCCTACCGCGCCAATTCCCGTCCAGACAGCGTAAGCTGTGCCGACCGGTAAGGTTCGCATCGCCCATGAAAGCATGACGATACTGACAATCATTGCGGCGATAGTGATGACGCTGGGCGTCAGGCGGGTAAAACCGTGGGTGTATTTCAGACCAATTGCCCATACCACTTCGAGCAAACCAGCAATAACAAGAACGATCCAGGACATTTCAGGCTCCTTAACTTAAAGACAAGTTGGGGCCGTCCCCGATGAGTGAAGCGCTTACGGGTCGTCCCGCAAGGCAGAAGTTGCGCCTCTTATTTTGGTTAGCGTGGAATTTTTTTTCAAACTTTTTCTGCTGAACACCTTAAAGCAAGAAATAGCCTCAGTAAGGCACGTAGTTCAGGCATTTATGACTCATCCGACTTCTCTATGATGATAGGCTTTCTGATGGCAGGAAGCCAAACCACTAGCCGACTGCGAAAATTTTATGTTCAAAATTCTTTTGATTGACCGTTGTCACTTCACCCGCGCGGGATTTGAAGCCTGGGTCAATCATTCAGACCTGTTTTCGGGTCATTTCGTCGTAACCGGGGTAAATAATCTTTTCCTCGCCAGAGAGCATATCCTGCAATGGAAACCTGCGCTGGTCATCGCTGATTTATCTGGCTTCCGGCAGGATTTACACCATTTTCAGCAGCTTTCCTCCCTGCTAATTGCCAGCGAAACACTGCCTTTTATTATGCTGCAATCAGGGCAGGAGCAGGAGATGACTGATTATCTGGCGCAGTTCCCGATATGGTCTTCGCTCTCCAAAAATACCGATCTGGAAGCACTGGCGGCGGTGATAAACGACGCGCTAACGTCATGCGCGAGCGCGGATCTACCGAAAATGGCGGCACCGTTGCTGACGCGTCAGGAAGAAAGAGTTCTGACCTTGTGGATGGATGGTGCGAGCAACCAGAAAATTGCCAGCAATCTTCGCATTAACGGAAAAACGGTATACACGTACAAACGCAATATCCGCATGAAGCTGCATATGGATACGCGCTACTCGCCGTTTTTATCGCTACAGGAAGTGGAGAATTGACGGTACGGTGTAAGAACTTGCCGTACCGTCGCTTACATTAGTTCTGAGCTTTAGTTGCTGCGCCAGAAATCGCGCTACCACCGTCGGAGATATCTTCCCCTACGCCACGGGTGGTGTTACATGCAGTCAGTACCGAAGAAAGCACCAGAACAGAAAAGATCGCTGCAATTGTTTTCTTAACCATAATATCTTCCTTTTATAGCCAAAGTTATTTTGTGTATAGCAACTTAAGAATAGACAAAATCTTGCCGTTTGACGGAAAAGGAAGAATTTTTAGGAAAATTAGACGGAATTAGCTGGCCGCATGGGAAATGATATGGCCGAGATCCTGGATATCTTCACCCACGCCACGCGCGGTGTTGCAGCCGGAGAGAATTGCGCTGGAGAGCGCTAACAGAAGCAGAATTTTAACGGTACGTTTCATCTTCCCTGCCTGCAAAATCAGGCGCAGCGGGCGCTGCGCCTTTAATCATGACGTAAATTACTTCACGCGGGATACGTATTCGCCGGAGCGGGTATCCACTTTGATCACTTCACCGATCTGTACGAACAGTGGCACTTTCACCACAGCGCCGGTAGACAGGGTGGCAGGCTTGCCGCCAGTACCTGCGGTATCACCTTTCAGACCTGGATCGGTTTCAACGATTTCCAGCTCAACGAAGTTCGGCGGCGTAACCGCGATAGGCTGACCGTTCCACAGGGTCACGATGCACTCAGCCTGATCCAGCAGCCACTTGGCGTTGTCGCCAATCGCTTTCGCGTCCGCAGACAGCTGCTCGAAGGTTTCGTTGTTCATGAAGTGCCAGAACTCACCGTCGTTGTACAGGTAAGTCAGGTTCATATCGACAACATCAGCGCCTTCAGCGGAGTCAGTAGATTTGAAGGTTTTCTCAACACGGGTACCGGTCAGCAGGCGGCGCAGCTTAACGCGCGCAAATGCCTGGCCTTTACCTGGTTTAACGAATTCGCTGGCTTCAACCGCGTACGGTTCGCCGTCCATCATGATTTTAAGACCAGCACGAAAATCGTTGCTATAGTACGTTGCCATAAGGCCCTCTAAATTTGTTAACTGGTAGCTAAGCCACAAAATGGCGCATATTGTAACCCTAAACACCCCGTCCAGAGAAGATTGGTTATCGCAACTTGCCGATGTAATCACCAGTCCTGATGAATTGCTGCGTCTTTTAGACCTCGAACAGCACGAAGCGTTGCGTGCAGGCCGTGAGGCGAAGCGCCTTTTCGCCCTGCGCGTTCCCCGCGCGTTTGTTGCCCGAATGGAAAAGGGTAACCCTGATGATCCATTATTAAAACAAACGCTGACCTCTCAGGATGAGTTTATTACCGCCCCCGGATACAGCACCGATCCGCTGGAAGAGCAGAACAGTGTTGTACCGGGTTTACTGCATAAATACCGCAATCGTGCCCTGCTGCTGGTTAAGGGCGGGTGCGCGGTAAATTGCCGCTATTGCTTCCGTCGCCACTTCCCGTACGCCGAAAATCAGGGTAATAAGCGCAACTGGCAGGTGGCGCTGGACTACATCGCAGCGCATCCGGAACTGGATGAAATCATCTTTTCCGGCGGCGACCCGCTGATGGCAAAAGATCATGAGCTGGACTGGCTGCTGACTCAACTTGAGACCATCCCGCACATTAAGCGTCTGCGCATTCACAGCCGTTTACCGATCGTCATCCCGGCGCGTATCACCGACGCCCTGGTCACGCGCCTGGAGCAGTCCCGTTTACAGGTGCTGCTGGTAAACCATATCAACCATGCAAATGAAATTGACGCGGACTTTCGTGCGGCGATGACGCGTATGCGAATGGCAGGCGTGACGCTGCTCAACCAGAGCGTATTACTGCGCGGCGTGAACGACAGCGCCCACGTGTTGGCCGATCTCAGCAATGCCTTATTTGATGCGGGCGTAATGCCCTATTACCTGCATGTTCTGGATCGCGTCCAGGGCGCGGCGCACTTCATGGTGACGGATGAAGAGGCCCGGAAGATTATGCGCGAGCTGTTAACGCTGGTTTCAGGTTATATGGTGCCGAAGCTGGCACGTGAGATTGGCGGAGAGCCGAGTAAGACGCCGCTGGATTTGCAGCTGCGGCAGCAGTAAAAAAAGCAGGTGGCGCTACGCTTACCTGCCTACAGGTAAAGCGGCAGCGCCATCAAAATGTTATATCAGTTCGGGCACTTATAGACCTGGCCGTTCATCTGGCTGGCGGTTGGCACAAAGCTGGACAGCATACCCTGCGTCGGGCTGCTCACCCCGTAAATCACGTTGCCGCCCATTGCCGCAGCCTGATTACGCAGGGCATTGGCCGCACCGCGCATAGAGCCGCCCTCCTCGCCGTGCTGCCCTGACATCCAGTTGCTTTGCTCGCCAGAGGCGGTGCCTAACAGCTGGCATTCGCTGCCCGGCTTATCTTCCACAAAGCGAACGCTCTGGCCCGCTGCCGTCAGCTCATTGCTGGTGCTACAACCCGCCAGCAGCAATGCTGCACCTACAATCCCTGCACAGACTTTTATGCGCATGTTATTCCTCGTTTTCAATAAGCTGGACAGTAGTTGTCCGCGTGTAAACCTTATACTAAAAAGATGACCAAAAGAAAAATGCTGAGCATTTCTGCGAGCCAGATTCCGCTGGCACTCCTCCGACATCTTAAATGAATTCTGATAATAACCTTTGGGATATCGTGTTTTAGCCCCCGATCGTTTTTAGTGATGCGACGTACAACTTTTGTACGGGACTAAAAAAAAGGGGGTTTCATGAGTGCATCATCCTCAGGAGAGGAAAAAGTAACCTGGGTGGGCTATCTGGCGTTCGTGCTCACCATCGTATTTTTCTCAGGTTTTTTCGCCAAAAGTACTGAATGGTGGCGCGTGCTGGATTTTACCGTTCTGAACGGCAGCTTTGGACCGGTGAACGGCGCCCTAACGTTTCGCGGCGAGGGTGGCACAGGAGCGAAAGACGGTTTTTTGTTTGCCCTTGAACTGGCGCCCTCAGTCATTTTATCGCTCGGGATCATTGCCGTTACCGAGGGGCTGGGCGGGCTGCGCGCCGCACAACAGCTCATGACGCCCATTCTGCGCCCGCTGCTCGGCGTGCCGGGCATCTGCTCTCTGGCGCTTATCGCCAACCTGCAAAATACCGATGCAGCCGCAGGGATGACCAAAGAGTTGACCGACGAAGGGGCGATTACTGACCATGAACGCGCCATTTTCGCCACCTTCCAGACCAGCGGTAGCGCCATTATTACCAACTATTTTTCTTCCGGTGCCGCACTTTTTACCTTTATTACCGTCCCGGTGATCGCGCCGCTGGCGGTCATTCTGGTGTTCAAATTCGTTGGCGCGAACTTCCTGCGACTGTGGATCGCCCACATGGAAGTTCGTCGCGTTCAGGAGGAAAAATGATCGCCCAGACGCGTAAAAATATCATGGACTTGTTTATCGATGGCGCCCGCCGCGGCTTTACCATCGCCACCACCAGCCTGCTGCCGAACGTGGTCATGGCGTTTGTCATCATTCAGGCGCTTAAGGTGACCGGCCTGCTGGATATTGTCGGCAGGGTATGCGAGCCCATCATGGCCCTGTGGGGGCTTCCGGGTGCGGCGGCAACGGTACTTCTGGCCTCGGTGATGAGCATGGGCGGCGGCGTGGGGGTTTGCGCCAGCCTGGTCGTCGCCGGCACGCTCAGCGGCCATGATGCCACCATCCTGCTGCCCGCCATCTACCTGATGGGCAATCCGGTGCAAAACACGGGCCGCTGCCTCGGCACCGCGGGCGTGAACCCGAAATATTACCCGCACATCATCGCTGTCTGCGTCATCAACGCCCTGCTCTCGATGTGGGTGATGCAGCTACTCTTCTGAGGAGATAAAAATGGATTTTTCAGTGTTGGAACCGCATCTCTTCCGCCATGCACATCTTGTTTGAGTAACGGCTCGACGGGCAATAAAAAACCCCGGGCATCGCTGCCCGGGGTTCATTCTGAGAGGTTCAGAACAACATGATTACATCATGCCGCCCATGCCACCCATGCCGCCCATACCACCAGCAGCACCTAAGTCAGGCGCGTCGCCTTTAGGCATGTCGGTTACCATGCATTCGGTCGTGATCATCAGGCCAGCTACAGATGCCGCGTACTGCAGAGCAGAACGGGTAACTTTAGTTGGGTCCAGGATACCGAAGTCGATCATGTTGCCGTATTCTTCAGTTGCTGCGTTGTAACCGTAGTTACCTTCGCCCGCTTTCACGTTGTTCGCAACTACTGATGGCTCTTCACCGGCGTTGGACACGATCTGACGCAGAGGGGCTTCCATTGCGCGAAGCGCAACTTTGATACCTACGTTCTGGTCTTCGTTCTGAGCGGTCAGGCCAGCCAGTTTAGCGGCTACACGCACCAGCGCGACACCACCACCAGCAACTACGCCTTCTTCTACCGCAGCACGGGTCGCATGCAGGGCATCGTCAACGCGTGCTTTCTTCTCTTTCATTTCAACTTCGGTCGCAGCACCAACTTTGATTACCGCAACGCCGCCTGCCAGTTTCGCTACGCGCTCCTGCAGTTTTTCACGGTCGTAATCGGAAGTTGCTTCTTCGATCTGCTTACGGATCTGACCAACACGGCCCTGAATAGCGGCTTCTTCACCCACACCGTCGATGATGGTGGTAGTGTCTTTGTTGATCACAACGCGTTTCGCCTGGCCCAGGTCTTCCAGGGTCGCTTTTTCCAGCTCCATACCAATCTCTTCGGAGATCACGGTACCGCCGGTCAGGGTAGCGATATCCTGCAGCATCGCCTTACGACGATCGCCGAAGCCAGGTGCTTTAACCGCTGCCACTTTCACGATGCCACGCATGGTGTTAACCACCAGAGTCGCCAGCGCTTCGCCTTCAACGTCTTCAGCAATGATTACCAGCGGCTTGCCTGCTTTCGCAACGGCTTCCAGCACTGGCAGCATTTCGCGGATGTTGGAGATTTTCTTGTCAGCCAGCAGGATGAACGGGCTTTCCAGCTCAACAGCGCCAGTTTCTGGCTTGTTGATGAAGTATGGGGACAGGTAACCGCGGTCGAACTGCATACCTTCAACCACATCCAGTTCGTCTTCCAGACCAGTACCGTCTTCAACGGTGATCACGCCTTCTTTACCGACTTTATCCATCGCTTCAGCGATCAGTTTACCTACGGTTTCGTCGGAGTTAGCGGAGATAGTACCAACCTGAGCAATGGCTTTAGAGTCAGAGCACGGTACGGACAGCGCTTTCAGCTCTTCAACAGCAGAGGCGACAGCTTTGTCGATACCACGTTTCAGATCCATTGGGTTCATGCCCGCAGCAACGGCTTTCAGGCCTTCGGTGATGATCGCCTGCGCCAGTACGGTCGCGGTGGTGGTACCGTCACCAGCAGCGTCGTTCGCTTTAGAGGCAACTTCTTTCACCATCTGTGCGCCCATGTTTTCGAACTTGTCTTCCAGCTCGATTTCACGTGCAACAGAAACACCATCTTTAGTGATGGTTGGCGCGCCGAAGGATTTGTCCAGCACGACGTTACGGCCTTTCGGGCCCAGAGTGACTTTCACTGCGTCTGCCAGTACGTTTACGCCGCGGAGCATTTTTACACGAGCGTCGTTACCGAATTTTACGTCTTTAGCTGCCATGTTCTTATTTCCTCAAATTCGTACAGTTTCGTGCGTTAATTACGCTTCAACAATTGCCAGAATGTCGCTCTCGGACATGATCAACACTTCTTCATTGTCGATCTTCTCGGATTTCACGCCGTAGCCATCGTTGAAAATGACGATGTCACCAACTTTAACGTCCAGTGGCTGCACAGTTCCGTTTTCCAGGATGCGGCCCTTACCGACAGCGATGATTTCGCCACGCGTTGATTTTGCTGCTGCTGAACCGGTCAGAACGATGCCGCCAGCAGACTTGGTTTCAACTTCTTTACGTTTGACGATCACACGATCATGTAACGGACGAATACTCATTGATAGCTCTCCTTTGAGAAAGTCATTATCAGTTATGGATGACGCCGGTCCGCATGCGGTTTTCCGGCTAGTGCCCTGAGAGATGGGGATAGCTTTTTACCCCTTCAAGGGGTAATCGAAAAAAAATTTGCGAAAGTGTTACCATCCACTCTCTTTTGATGGTGGCGGGACGAGGTAAATGAGTGGACTCAGGCAGGAGTTGGGGCTGGCGCAGGGCATTGGCTTACTCTCAACGTCTTTGTTAGGCACGGGCGTTTTTGCGGTTCCCGCGCTGGCGGCGCTGGTTGCCGGCAATAACAGTCTTTGGGCATGGCCGGTGCTGATCGTGCTGGTGTTTCCGGTGGCGATTGTCTTTGCCATACTCGGGCGGCACTTCCCGAGCGCAGGCGGCGTAGCGCATTTTGTCGGCATGGCGTTTGGGCCGCGAATGGAACGCGTCACCGGCTGGCTATTTTTGTCGGTGATACCCGTTGGCCTTCCGGCAGCCCTGCATATCGCAACCGGCTTCGGACAGGCGCTGTTTGGCTGGCACGATGAACAGCTGCTGCTGGCTGAACTCGGCACGCTGGCGATTATCTGGTGGGTTGGCTCACGCGGGGCCAGTTCCAGCGCCAACCTGCAAACGCTGGTCGCCGTGTTAATCGTCGCGCTGATCGTCGCCATCTGGTTTGCGGGTGACATTACGGTGGCGGATATTCCTTTCCCCGCGATTAATGACATCGACCACACACAGCTTTTCGCTGCACTATCCGTCATGTTCTGGTGTTTCGTCGGTCTGGAGGCGTTCGCTCATCTGGCATCCGAGTTTAAACAGCCCGAGCGTGATTTTCCCCGCGCCCTGATGATTGGCCTGCTGCTGGCGGGCACCGTGTACTGGGCCTGTACCGTACTGGTGCTGCACTTCAACGCGTTCGGTGAAGAGAAAGCCGCCGCCGCGTCGCTGCCGGGCATCGTGGTGCAGCTGTTTGGCGTTAAAGCCCTGTGGGTAGCCTGCGTGATTGGCTATCTCGCCTGCTTTGCCAGCCTCAACATCTATATTCAGAGCTTCGCCCGGCTGGTGTGGTCTCAGGCACTTTATAAACCGGATAGCCCCCTCTCACGCCTGTCAAAGCGTCAGCTTCCGGTGAATGCGCTGAATACCGTACTGGGCTGCTGCGTGGTGAGTTCCCTGGCCATTTATCTCCTCGACATCAACCTTGACGCGCTGATTATCTACGCCAACGGTATTTTCATCATGATCTATCTGTTGTGCATGCTGGCGGGCTGTCGGCTACTGAAAGGACGCTTTAAGGCGCTGGCGGCTATCGGGTGTGTCCTGTGCCTGCTGCTGCTGGCGATGGTGGGATGGAAGAGTGTGTACGCCATCGTCATGCTGGCGGGGCTGTGGGTGTTTTTACCGAAGCGGCAAAATCCGCAGGCCCGGTGAGCGAGCGCCACCGGGCAAGAAACTTACCGATCGTCTTTATGATCTAACCGGTCGCGCTGCTCATCCTTACGCTGATATTCCCCTTCAAAGGTATCGCCCGGGCCGGTGCTGAAACCACCGCCTGGCATACGGCTGAAACGCAGATGCGGCAGCAGCTTCATGGTCAGATGCTTCTGCACCGGCGGCAACAGCAACAGCAGGCCGAGGAAGTCTGTAAAGAAGCCCGGCAGGATCAGCAGCAGGCCAGCAATAATCAGCGACACGCTTTTGATCATCTCGGCGGCCGGGCTTTCACCTGCGGCCATCTTCTGCTGCATTAACAGGAAATTTTTGAAACCCTGATTGCGCACCAGCGACATGCCGATGACGGAGGTGAAGATCACCAGAATCAGCGTCAGCAGGACGCCCAGCACATGGGCAACCTGGATGAAAATGGAAATCTCAATGTAAACATAAAGAAAGAAAGCAATAAATGGTATCCAGCGCACTGGCATCTCCTGTGTGGCAGGTGCCTTCTGGCCCCTGACTGAATGTGTTCGCGAAGCGCGTAGATAAGAAATGGTGACGGTTAGCCAAAATTCAATCGGTTTGCACGGATATTTTTTCTGGAAATATTAAAGCGGTGACATATTTCACAGATTAATAATTATCATGAAATCGGGTCGATAATAAGTGATCCAGCTTACGGCAATTCGCTATCATCAGCATATGATCTCGAACATCTGGCCGATTGAGGGAATAATCGTCGGTCATAAAATATTCAAAACCACATATCTACTGTGTGTTTAGTACAATCCATCGGCAGCTTGAAAAGAAGGTTCACATGTTAAACAACATTCGTATCGAAGAAGATTTGTTGGGTACCAGGGAAGTTCCAGCGGATGCCTACTATGGTGTTCACACTCTGAGAGCGATTGAAAACTTCTACATCAGCAACAGCAAAATCAGCGACATCCCTGAATTTGTGCGTGGCATGGTGATGGTAAAAAAAGCCGCGGCTCTGGCAAACAAAGAGCTGCAAACCATTCCTAAAAGCGCTGCAAATGCGATTATCGCCGCGTGCGATGAAGTGCTGAACAACGGCAAATGCATGGATCAGTTCCCGGTTGACGTCTATCAGGGCGGCGCAGGCACCTCCGTCAACATGAACACCAACGAAGTGCTGGCAAACATCGGCCTGGAGCTGATGGGTCATCAGAAAGGTGAATACCAGTACCTGAACCCGAACGACCACGTTAACAAATGTCAGTCCACCAACGACGCCTACCCAACCGGCTTCCGCATCGCGGTGTATGCCTCTGTCGTCAAACTGGTCGACGCGATTAATCAGCTGGGTGATGGCTTCCAGCGTAAAGCCGTTGAGTTCCAGGACATCCTGAAAATGGGTCGTACCCAGCTGCAGGACGCGGTGCCAATGACCCTCGGCCAGGAGTTCCACGCGTTTAACGTGCTGTTGAACGAAGAGACCAAAAACCTGCTGCGCACGTCCGAACTGCTGCTGGAAGTGAACCTGGGCGCTACCGCCATCGGTACACGCCTGAACACCCCGGATGGCTATCAGCAGCTGGCGGTACAGAAGCTGGCTGAAGTGTCCAACCTGCCGGTTGTGCCTGCAGAAGACCTGATTGAAGCCACCTCAGACTGCGGCGCCTACGTGATGGTGCACAGCGCATTGAAACGTCTGGCGGTGAAACTGTCCAAAATCTGTAACGACCTGCGCCTGCTCTCCTCCGGTCCGCGCGCTGGCCTGAATGAAATCAACCTGCCAGAGTTGCAGGCGGGTTCATCCATCATGCCAGCTAAAGTGAACCCGGTGGTGCCTGAAGTGGTGAACCAGGTTTGCTTCAAGGTTATTGGTAACGATACGACCGTCACCATGGCCTCCGAAGCCGGTCAACTCCAGCTGAACGTAATGGAGCCGGTGATTGGCCAGGCGATGTTTGAATCTATCCACATTCTGACCAACGCCTGCTACAACCTGCTGGAAAAATGCATTAACGGCATCACCGCGAATAAAGAAGTGTGTGAAGGCTACGTCTATAACTCAATCGGCATCGTCACCTACCTCAACCCGTTCATCGGCCACCACAACGGCGATATCGTCGGGAAGATTTGTGCCGAAACCGGTAAGAGCGTGCGTGAGGTGGTTCTCGAGCGAGGATTGTTGACCGAAGCCGAACTGGACGATATCTTCTCCGCCCAGAACCTGATGCACCCGGCATATAAAGCGAAACGATATACCGATGAAAGCGAACAGTAACCGTTCAGGCTAAGCTTCCGAAAGGCACGTCACTTGTGACGTGCCTTTTTTCTTTATGGCCGTTACCAAAACACAACAATTCAATATCAACTTGTTAATAAGCAAGGCAGGTCTTTATGTTTGGAGCAGAACTCGTCATCGTCCTGTTGGCGATTTATTTGGGCGCACGACTCGGGGGTATCGGCATCGGCTTTGCCGGCGGTCTCGGCGTGCTCGTACTTACCCTGATCTTTCAGATTAAACCCGGCGCAATCCCTTTTGACGTTATCGAAATCATCATGGCGGTTATCGCTGCCATTGCGGCCATGCAGGTTGCTGGCGGTATGGACTACCTGGTGAGCCTGGCGGAGCGTATGCTGCGTCGTCATCCAAAATACATCACCTTCCTTGCCCCACTGGTGACCTGGTTTATGACCATTCTCGCCGGTACTGGCCATACCGCTTTCTCCACGCTGCCGGTCATCACCGAAGTGGCGAAAGAGCAGGGTATTCGCCCGTCTCGCCCTCTTTCTATTGCTGTAGTCGCCTCCCAGATTGCGATCACCGCCTCGCCCATTTCCGCGGCGGTGGTCTTTTTCGCGGGTATTCTCGAGCCGATGGGCGTAAGTTATCTGACGCTGCTGGCGATCTGTATTCCGGTCACGCTGATTGCGGTAATGATCACTGCCGTGCTGTGTAACTTCCTCGGCGCCGAGCTGAAAGACGATCCGGTTTACCAGGAGCGCCTGGCAAAAGGTGAAGTGAGCCTGCGCGGTAGCCAGGTCTTTGAGCTGAAGCCGCATGCAAAACGCTCCGTGCTGCTGTTCCTGATTGGTATCGTCGCCGTGATGTTCTACGCGACCGCCATCAGCGATACGGTAGGTCTGATCCAGAACCCGGTTCTGCCGCGTAACGAAGCGATTGTGGTATTTATGCTGACCATCGCGACGCTGATCAGTATCACCTGTAAAATCGACACCAGCGAAGTGCTGAACGCCAGCACCTTCAAATCCGGTATGAGCGCCTGCGTGTGCGTGCTGGGTGTGGCGTGGCTCGGTGACACCTTCGTGAAAGCGCACATCAGCGATATCCAGACAGTTGCAGGCGACCTGCTGCACAACTATCCGTGGCTACTGGCGGTGGTGCTGTTCTTTGCCGCAACGCTGCTGTACTCCCAGGCTGCGACCACCAAAGCGCTAATGCCTGCGGCACTGATGCTGGGCGTGACGCCGCTGACGGCGATTGCCTCTTTCGCGGCGGTTTCCGCCCTGTTCGTGCTGCCAACCTACCCAACCCTGCTGGCCGCGGTTGAGATGGATGACACCGGCTCGACCCGTATCGGTAAATACGTGTTTAACCACGCGTTCCTCATCCCGGGCGTGGTGGCGATTACGCTCTGCGTGGTCCTCGGCTTTATCATCGGCGGCATTGTGCTGTAAACGGTTAGCCGTTGTAAAAATAGTTAAAAACGGGCCGCGCTGCGGCCCGTTTCATTAATGACCAATCACATGGCGTGATATAGTGAAGACTTTCGTGATGAGGAGGTCGACTCGTGAACACGCCTGATGCTGTTGTTGTACTGTGTACCGCCCCTGATGAAGCTTCTGCCCAGGATCTCGCCGCCAAAGTGCTGGCCGAAAAACTGGCTGCCTGCGTCACGCTACTTCCCGGCGCCACCTCCCTTTATTACTGGGAAGGCAAGCTGGAGCAAGAGTACGAAGTCCAGATGTTGCTCAAAACCAATCTGACCAACCAGCAGGCGCTCCTCGACTGCCTCAAGTCTCATCATCCTTACCAAACCCCGGAGCTGCTGGTGCTGCCAGTGGTCCACGGCGATAACGATTATCTCTCATGGCTCAACGCTTCTTTACGCTGATCCTGCTGCTGTGCAGCACGTCAGTTTTTGCCGGGTTGTTTGACGCGCCCGGCCGTTCGAACTTTATTCCTGCCGACCAGGCATTCGTTTTCGACTTTCAGCAAAACCAGCACGATCTCAGCCTCACCTGGCAGGTGAAAGAGGGTTATTACCTCTATCGCAAGCAGGTCAGCATCACGCCGGCAAAGGCTGACGTCGGCGCATTGCAGATGCCCGCTGGCGAATGGCACGAGGACGAGTTCTACGGTAAAAGTGAAATTTATCGCCAGCGCTTAAGCGTGCCCGTCACGGTGAATCAGGCGGATAAAGGCGCTACCCTGACGGTGACGTATCAGGGCTGCGCCGATGCGGGCTTCTGCTATCCCCCTGAAACAAAGGTCGTTCCGCTTAGCGAAGTGAAAGCGGCGGCCTCCCCTCTCCCCTCAGGGGAAATGGCCAGTGTGAGGGGTGAAGGCGAAGCCGCTTCAGACCTTCCGTTCTCAGCGCTTTGGGCGTTATTGATTGGTATCGGCATCGCCTTTACGCCCTGCGTACTGCCTATGTACCCGCTTATCTCTGGCATCGTGCTGGGTGGTAAGCAACGCCTTTCCACCGCCCGCGCGCTGTTGCTGGCCTTTATCTATGTGCAGGGCATGGCGTTAACCTATACGGCGCTCGGCCTCGTGGTCGCCGCTGCCGGGTTGCAGTTCCAGGCCGCCCTTCAGCACCCCTATGTGCTTATCGGACTGTCAGCAGTGTTTATTCTGCTGGCGCTGTCGATGTTTGGCCTGTTCACTCTGCAACTGCCCTCTTCCCTGCAAACCCGTCTGACGCTAATGAGCAACCGTCAGCAGGGGGGCTCTGCGGGCGGCGTGTTCGCCATGGGTGCCATCGCCGGGCTGATTTGCTCCCCTTGCACCACCGCGCCGCTGAGCGCCATCCTGTTATACATTGCCCAGAGCGGCAACCTTTGGCTCGGCGGCGGCACGCTGTACCTTTACGCGCTCGGCATGGGTCTGCCGCTGATCCTTGTGACGGTATTTGGCAATCGTCTGCTGCCGAAGAGCGGCCCGTGGATGGAGACAGTGAAAACCGCGTTTGGTTTTGTCATTCTGGCGCTACCGGTCTTCCTGCTGGAACGCATCATCGGTGATGTGTGGGGTACGCGTCTGTGGGCTATGCTCGGCGTGGCCTTCTTCAGCTGGGCATTTATCGTGAGTCTGGGTGCGAAGAAACCGTGGATGCGCCTGCTACAGATCCTTCTGCTGGCGGCCGCGCTAGTGAGCGTCCGTCCGTTACAGGACTGGGCGTTTGGCACCCCGACAGATCAGACGCAGGCTCATCTGAATTTTATACAGATTAAAAACGTGGATGACCTTAACCGCGCCCTGGTGCAGGCGAAAGGCAAACCGGTCATGCTCGATCTCTATGCCGACTGGTGCGTGGCCTGCAAAGAGTTTGAAAAATACACCTTCAGCGATCCGCAGGTACAACATGCGCTGAGCGATACCGTTCTGCTCCAGGCGAACGTTACCGCCAACAGCGCGCAGGATAAGGCTCTGCTGAAGCAACTTAACGTTCTCGGGCTGCCTACCATCCTGTTCTTCAATGAACAGGGGGAAGAACAGCTGACGCAGCGTGTAACCGGGTTTATGGACGCGACGGCATTCAACGCGCATTTGCGCAATCGCCAACCGTAAACAACACTTTAGACGGGACAAACCGTTGGGAATAGCGGAGGAGATAACCGTGCAACGCGAAGACGTACTGGGACAAGCCCTGCAATTACTTGAGATTCAAGGGATCGCCAGCACCACGCTTGAGATGGTAGCCGACCGTATCGATTACCCTCTGGATGAACTTAAGCGCTTCTGGCCGGATAAAGAGGCGCTGCTGTATGATGCCCTGCGCTATCTCAGCCAGCAGGTGGATATCTGGCGCAGGCAACTGATGCTGAATGAAGAGCTGACCACCGAGCAAAAGCTGCTGGCACGCTATACCGCACTGACGGAGTGTGTCACCAACAACCGTTACCCAGGCTGTCTGTTTATCGCCGCCTGCACCTACTTCCCCGATCCCGGACACCCCATCCATCAGCTGGCAGATCAGCAAAAACGAGCCGCGCACGAGTTCACACACGAGCTGCTGACCACACTTGAAGTGGATGATCCGGCAATGGTCGCGAAGCAGATGGAGCTGGTGCTGGAAGGTTGCCTGAGCCGCATGCTGGTGAACCGTAGCCAGGCGGATGTGGATACGGCGCACCGTCTGGCGGAAGATATTTTGCGGTTTGCGCAGTGTCGTATGGGTGGTGCACTGACCTAAGCCAGCATTCCCGTCCAGGCGGAAATAAACAAACACAGCGCCATTGCACGTTGAAATCGCACCATCGCCACGGTGGTGCGGAAAATCCGGTTCACCGCCTTCCCCAGCCACGCCCAGCACAACAAACAGACCACTGAGATCGCCAGAAACCATAGCGCCATCAGCGAAATATCCCGTAATGCATGGTCGCTTGCCGGAGCAAACAGGCTGACGACGGCCAGCGCCATCATCCAGGTTTTTGGGTTTACAACCTGTAATAACGCCGCCGCCCGCGCGGTAAATCGAACATGACGCCTGGAGGAGAGATTCGCGGCCGGGGCGCTAAACAGCTGCCAGCTCATCCAGGAAAGCCACAGCACGCCCGCCCAGCTCATCACCTGACGTATCAGCGGATACTGGCGTAACACTTCTCCTGCCCCAGCGCCTGAAACCAGAACAATAGCGCTGGCGGCAATACACCCGCCCAGGATCGCAGGAATCGTATTTTTTACGCCAAAGTGCTGACTGTTAGCCAGTACCAAAATATTGGTTGGCCCCGGCGTAATCGAGGCGACAAATGCAAACAGCAGGAAGGGTATTAAATTCACAGGTGGCTCCTTTTAGTAGAGCCATGAATGTGCCGTTATTTTCTGGAAACGTCTGGAAGGTTTGTGCACAACCGACGGTAGTGTGCCGGAGAAATACGGTACGCCCGCTGGAACCAGCGACCAAGATGGCTTTGATCGGCAAAACCTACTGCCGTCGCCACATCAACAGGCAGTTCCCCATACGCCAGCATCTGTCGGGCCTTTGCCAGGCGCAGCTGGATAAGCCAGGCGTGCGGCGCAAGGTGAAATTCGCGCTTAAAGCAGCGGGTGAGCGCAAAGCGATCCGTCCCCGTCTCCCGCGCAAGGTCTGACAGCCCCACGTTCTCGCCGATATGCGCATAGAGATAGTCGCGGGCACGATGCGCCACAGCGGAGCTTTGTAACTGCGACGGGAGTTTCTTCCGCCAGTGGCAGTGGGCTGTAATCTTAGTGAGCAGGTTATCCATTGTGCTCTGTTGTACGATCTTCATCTCATCGTTATGCAGCGAGGCAAATGTATCACCGATAGCGCGCACCAGCTGAGGCTCTCGCGTCAGCGTTTGGGCAAAGTGGAGGGTGTAACTCCCGGGAGTAGAGTCATACAGCCCTTGAAGCGTACGGGTGAGCCAGTGTTCATCCAGATAAAAGGTCAGATAAGTAAAGCCACCCTCTACCGGTGCATCACCGTCATGAATTTCACCAGGCTCAAGTAAAAAAGCATCGCCCGGCTGGCTACGGTGGCGTTCACGGCGACAGTGGAACTGCTGCGTACCGGAAAGGGTTATTCCGACCAGATAGCTATCATGCCAGTGGGGATCAAAGGCGTGTCCTTCGAAATGCGCCTTAATTGTCTCAATACCTGTTTCTGCATGCTGACGCAGCTCAAGCCAGTCGTTTGCCATACTGCCCTCCTCTTACCGTCAGCATTGTCACATCTTGCCTGAACTGTCTGGAAGATTTGTGCATTTTCAGCGCACAAACGGACAGATTGCCGCAAACTTAAGCAGTTGAACAGCTTTTCCCGAAATAATGTTGACGATCGCGCGCGATTGCGGTTTAATGCGCTCCGTTGCCCGGATAGCTCAGTCGGTAGAGCAGGGGATTGAAAATCCCCGTGTCCTTGGTTCGATTCCGAGTCCGGGCACCACTATTTAAAGAACCCAGCCTATGGCTGGGTTTTTGCTTTTCTGCGCTTATCAAAACCTTACCTTAAATTTATTCCTGTATCTCTTCCCGATGAGGTCGCGCAGCCAGCATTGCCCGGGGGCGCTGCGCTTACCGGGCCTACAAAACCCGCAGGCCAGATAAGGCGAAGCCGCCATCCGGCATGTTTTTCCGTGCACAAAGCAAAAAACCCCGCACCTTCCGGTACGGGGTTCTTTCTGATTGATGCCTGGCAGTTCCCTACTCTCACATGGGGAGACCCCACACTACCATCGGCGCTACGGCGTTTCACTTCTGAGTTCGGCATGGGGTCAGGTGGGACCACCGCGCTAAAGCCGCCAGGCAAATTCTGTTAATCTGTATCAGGCTGAAAATCGTGTCTGTCTCTTCGCCGAAACAGCTTCGGCGTTGTAAGGTTAAGCCTCACGGTTCATTAGTATCGGTTAGCTCAACGCATCGCTGCGCTTACACACCCGACCTATCAACGTCGTAGTCTTCAACGTTCCTTCAGGAGACTCAAGGTCTCAGGGAGAACTCATCTCGGGGCAAGTTTCGTGCTTAGATGCTTTCAGCACTTATCTCTTCCGCATTTAGCTACCGGGCAGTGCCATTGGCATGACAACCCGAACACCAGTGATGCGTCCACTCCGGTCCTCTCGTACTAGGAGCAGCCCCCCTCAATTCTCCAGCGCCCACGGCAGATAGGGACCGAACTGTCTCACGACGTTCTAAACCCAGCTCGCGTACCACTTTAAATGGCGAACAGCCATACCCTTGGGACCTACTTCAGCCCCAGGATGTGATGAGCCGACATCGAGGTGCCAAACACCGCCGTCGATATGAACTCTTGGGCGGTATCAGCCTGTTATCCCCGGAGTACCTTTTATCCGTTGAGCGATGGCCCTTCCATTCAGAACCACCGGATCACTATGACCTGCTTTCGCACCTGCTCGCGCCGTCACGCTCGCAGTCAAGCTGGCTTATGCCATTGCACTAACCTCCTGATGTCCGACCAGGATTAGCCAACCTTCGTGCTCCTCCGTTACTCTTTGGGAGGAGACCGCCCCAGTCAAACTACCCACCAGACACTGTCCGCAACCCGGATTACGGGTCTACGTTAGAACACCAGCCATTAAAGGGTGGTATTTCAAGGTTGGCTCCACGCAGACTGGCGTCCACGCTTCAAAGCCTCCCACCTATCCTACACATCAAGGACCAGTGTTCAGTGTCAAGCTATAGTAAAGGTTCACGGGGTCTTTCCGTCTTGCCGCGGGTACACTGCATCTTCACAGCGAGTTCAATTTCACTGAGTCTCGGGTGGAGACAGCCTGGCCATCATTACGCCATTCGTGCAGGTCGGAACTTACCCGACAAGGAATTTCGCTACCTTAGGACCGTTATAGTTACGGCCGCCGTTTACCGGGGCTTCGATCAAGAGCTTCGCGTTGCCGCTAACCCCATCAATTAACCTTCCGGCACCGGGCAGGCGTCACACCGTATACGTCCACTTTCGTGTTTGCACAGTGCTGTGTTTTTAATAAACAGTTGCAGCCAGCTGGTATCTTCGACTGATTTCAGCTCCGCCCGCAGGGGCTTCACCTACATATCAGCGTGCCTTCTCCCGAAGTTACGGCACCATTTTGCCTAGTTCCTTCACCCGAGTTCTCTCAAGCGCCTTGGTATTCTCTACCTGACCACCTGTGTCGGTTTGGGGTACGATTTCGTGTTACCTGATGCTTAGAGGCTTTTCCTGGAAGCAGGGCATTTATCACTTCAGCACCGTAGTGCCTCGTCATCACACCTCAGCGTTAACAAGGTACCGGATTTACCTGGAACCTCCGCCTACATGCTTAAACCGGGACAACCGTCGCCCGGCTGACATAGCCTTCTCCGTCCCCCCTTCGCAGTAACACCAAGTACAGGAATATTAACCTGTTTCCCATCGACTACGCCTTTCGGCCTCGCCTTAGGGGTCGACTCACCCTGCCCCGATTAACGTTGGACAGGAACCCTTGGTCTTCCGGCGAGCGGGCTTTTCACCCGCTTTATCGTTACTTATGTCAGCATTCGCACTTCTGATACCTCCAGCATGCCTCACAGCACACCTTCAACGGCTTACAGAACGCTCCCCTACCCAACAACACATAGTGTCGCTGCCGCAGCTTCGGTGCATGGTTTAGCCCCGTTACATCTTCCGCGCAGGCCGACTCGACCAGTGAGCTATTACGCTTTCTTTAAATGATGGCTGCTTCTAAGCCAACATCCTGGCTGTCTGTGCCTTCCCACATCGTTTCCCACTTAACCATGACTTTGGGACCTTAGCTGGCGGTCTGGGTTGTTTCCCTCTTCACGACGGACGTTAGCACCCGCCGTGTGTCTCCCGTGATAACATTCTTCGGTATTCGTAGTTTGCATCGGGTTGGTAAGCCGGGATGGCCCCCTAGCCGAAACAGTGCTCTACCCCCGAAGATGAATTCACGAGGCGCTACCTAAATAGCTTTCGGGGAGAACCAGCTATCTCCCGGTTTGATTGGCCTTTCACCCCCAGCCACAGGTCATCCGCTAATTTTTCAACATTAGTCGGTTCGGTCCTCCAGTTAGTGTTACCCAACCTTCAACCTGCCCATGGCTAGATCACCGGGTTTCGGGTCTATACCCTGCAACTTAACGCCCAGTTAAGACTCGGTTTCCCTTCGGCTCCCCTATACGGTTAACCTTGCTACAGAATATAAGTCGCTGACCCATTATACAAAAGGTACGCAGTCACCCCATAAAGAGGCTCCCACTGCTTGTACGTACACGGTTTCAGGTTCTTTTTCACTCCCCTCGCCGGGGTTCTTTTCGCCTTTCCCTCACGGTACTGGTTCACTATCGGTCAGTCAGGAGTATTTAGCCTTGGAGGATGGTCCCCCCATATTCAGACAGGATACCACGTGTCCCGCCCTACTCTTCGAGTTCACAGCAAGTGTGCTTTCGTGTACGGGACTATCACCCTGTACCGTCGGACTTTCCAGACCGTTCCACTAACACACAAGCTGATTCAGACTCCGGGCTGCTCCCCGTTCGCTCGCCGCTACTGGGGGAATCTCGGTTGATTTCTTTTCCTCGGGGTACTTAGATGTTTCAGTTCCCCCGGTTCGCCTCGTTAACCTATGTATTCAGTTAACGATAGTGCAACGAATTGCACTGGGTTTCCCCATTCGGACATCGCCGGGTCAAAGGTTCATATCACCTCGCCGGCGCTTTTCGCAGATTAGCACGTCCTTCATCGCCTCTGACTGCCAGGGCATCCACCGTGTACGCTTAGTCGCTTAACCTCACAACCCGAAGATGTTTCACTTCTGATTGCGAAAATTTGAGAGACTCGAACACACATGAGCTGTGTGTCGTTTCAATTTTCAGCTTGATCCAGATTTTTAAAGAGCAAATATCTCAAACATGACTCGCAAGTCAGTTTTGAGATATGACGGCAGGTGACTTTCACTCACGAACCAGCAAGTGGCGTCCCCTAGGGGATTCGAACCCCTGTTACCGCCGTGAAAGGGCGGTGTCCTGGGCCTCTAGACGAAGGGGACGTACAGTCTCAATCGCAAGACGCCTTGCTATTTACTTTTCATCAGACAATCTGTGTGAGCACTGCAAAGGCAGGTTCTTTAAGGTAAGGAGGTGATCCAACCGCAGGTTCCCCTACGGTTACCTTGTTACGACTTCACCCCAGTCATGAATCACAAAGTGGTAAGCGCCCTCCCGAAGGTTAAGCTACCTACTTCTTTTGCAACCCACTCCCATGGTGTGACGGGCGGTGTGTACAAGGCCCGGGAACGTATTCACCGTGGCATTCTGATCCACGATTACTAGCGATTCCGACTTCATGGAGTCGAGTTGCAGACTCCAATCCGGACTACGACGCACTTTATGAGGTCCGCTTGCTCTCGCGAGGTCGCTTCTCTTTGTATGCGCCATTGTAGCACGTGTGTAGCCCTACTCGTAAGGGCCATGATGACTTGACGTCATCCCCACCTTCCTCCAGTTTATCACTGGCAGTCTCCTTTGAGTTCCCGGCCGGACCGCTGGCAACAAAGGATAAGGGTTGCGCTCGTTGCGGGACTTAACCCAACATTTCACAACACGAGCTGACGACAGCCATGCAGCACCTGTCTCAGAGTTCCCGAAGGCACCAATCCATCTCTGGAAAGTTCTCTGGATGTCAAGAGTAGGTAAGGTTCTTCGCGTTGCATCGAATTAAACCACATGCTCCACCGCTTGTGCGGGCCCCCGTCAATTCATTTGAGTTTTAACCTTGCGGCCGTACTCCCCAGGCGGTCGACTTAACGCGTTAGCTCCGGAAGCCACGCCTCAAGGGCACAACCTCCAAGTCGACATCGTTTACGGCGTGGACTACCAGGGTATCTAATCCTGTTTGCTCCCCACGCTTTCGCACCTGAGCGTCAGTCTTTGTCCAGGGGGCCGCCTTCGCCACCGGTATTCCTCCAGATCTCTACGCATTTCACCGCTACACCTGGAATTCTACCCCCCTCTACAAGACTCTAGCCTGCCAGTTTCGAATGCAGTTCCCAGGTTGAGCCCGGGGATTTCACATCCGACTTGACAGACCGCCTGCGTGCGCTTTACGCCCAGTAATTCCGATTAACGCTTGCACCCTCCGTATTACCGCGGCTGCTGGCACGGAGTTAGCCGGTGCTTCTTCTGCGGGTAACGTCAATCGACAGGGTTATTAACCCTGTCGCCTTCCTCCCCGCTGAAAGTACTTTACAACCCGAAGGCCTTCTTCATACACGCGGCATGGCTGCATCAGGCTTGCGCCCATTGTGCAATATTCCCCACTGCTGCCTCCCGTAGGAGTCTGGACCGTGTCTCAGTTCCAGTGTGGCTGGTCATCCTCTCAGACCAGCTAGGGATCGTCGCCTAGGTGAGCCGTTACCCCACCTACTAGCTAATCCCATCTGGGCACATCCGATGGCAAGAGGCCCGAAGGTCCCCCTCTTTGGTCTTGCGACGTTATGCGGTATTAGCTACCGTTTCCAGTAGTTATCCCCCTCCATCAGGCAGTTTCCCAGACATTACTCACCCGTCCGCCACTCGTCAGCAAAGCAGCAAGCTGCTTCCTGTTACCGTTCGACTTGCATGTGTTAGGCCTGCCGCCAGCGTTCAATCTGAGCCATGATCAAACTCTTCAATTTAAAAGTTTGATGCTCAATGAATTAAACTTCGTAATGAATTACGTGTTCACTCGTTGAGACTTGGTATTCATTTAGTGTCCGAGGACATTAAGAATCCATGTCACTTTGAGTGCCCACACAGATTGTCTGATAAATTGTTAAAGAGCAGTTGCGACGCGCTTCAGCGCTCTGTCGCGAGGTGGCGTATATTACGCTTTCCTCTTTCAGAGTCAACCCGTTATTTCAGGATTTTTTCTCTTCAACCGACCGGGTAGTCTGTGAAGTGATTCACATCCGCCGTGTCGATGGAGGCGCATTATAGGGAGTTCCCGAGCGACCGCAACAGAAAAGTTGCAAAAAAATGACTGACTGCTGTATTCCCCAGCAAAACCCCGCCTTATACCCTTTTACGCACAGAGTTATCCACAATCCATTGACGATCCCGGTGCGATCCCGCTAATTGAACACTATACTAGCGGCAAATATTCCTCTCGCAGACCAACCTGATGACGACACAACGACTTCAACGTGACTGGCGTATCCCAACCGCCGGGCTCGCCGTGCTGGTGTTACTTATGGCAGGTTTCGCACTGCATACGCACTGGAATGCTTTTATTCAGTGGTGCCTCGCCGCTCAGATCACCCTGCACCGTTATCTGGTAATGTATTTGCTGCAACTTAATAATCATCAGTACAGCGGTGGGCTGTGGTTGTTAACCGGTGCGTTTCTTTATGGTGTACTCCATGCCGTTGGACCAGGACACGGCAAATTTATCGTCGCCACGTATCTCAGCACCAATAAAGAGAGCCAGCTCGCGGCGCGCGTCGTACCGTTTATCGGTAGCCTGATGCAGGGCGTCAGCGCGATCGCCTTTGTCTTTATCCTGGCGGTTGGATTGAACCTCGCGTCAGGAGATATCAGCACCAGCCGTTGGTACGTCGAGAAAATCAGCGCCTTACTGATTGCCGCCTTCGGTGCGTTTATCATTTATCAGGCGCTCAGCAGCCTGCGTCCGCGCAAAATGGCGATTAGCGCCATCAAGCCGCTTCACCAGCATAATGAACATTGTGGCTGCGGCCATCACGGCGTAGGGGTGGATCTGGCTAAAAGCGACTGGAAAACCCGTCTGGGCGTGGTGCTGGCCATTGGCGCACGCCCGTGCAGCGGGGCAATTATGATCCTGATGTTCTCGAATGCGCTCGGCATTATTAGCTGGGGGATTGCTGCTGTGATGACAATGTCGCTGGGCACGGCGCTGTCGATTATGGGGCTGTCGCTGGCAGTACGTTACGCGCGTGAACGCACAGTAGCCTGGTTTAGTGGCGGCACTTCCCTGAACTGGGTAATGCCGATGGTCAAAATAGCCGGAGGAGTTGTTCTGATACTGTTCGCAACTATCCTCTTCCTGACGGTGATCCCCGTCAGCGTCAGCGGCGACTATATCGCCGCAGGATGCTAATAAAAGAAAACCCGCCAGCGGCGGGTTTTTTATCACTCGTTAATTCGCGGATGCTGGTCAACCAGGCGAGAACGTTTTTTCTGAAGCTCTTCAATCTCTGCGTCAATATCTTCAATCTTCTGCTCTACGTTATCGTAGTGCTCGCGCAGGATCTCCTTCGCTTCCTGAATATCGGACGCCGCAGGCGTTGCCCCTTTCAGTGGACGGTTCGCCGTCTCCTTCATAGTAATACCGGTAATCAGGCCAATCACCGCAATAACCATCAGATAGTAAGCAGGCATCATCAGGTTCTGCGTGCTCTCCACCAGTGAAGCAGCAAGCGTCGGCGTCAGGCCCGCAATCAGAACGGAGATATTAAAGGCTGCCGCCAGCGCACTGTAGCGAATATGCGTCGGGAACATTGCCGGTAGCGTAGAAGCCATCACCCCGATAAAGCAGTTGAGGATCACCGCCAGCATCAGCAGACCGGCGAAAATCAGCCCCAGCACATTGCTGTTAATCAGAATAAAGGCCGGGATTGCCAGCGCGAACAGCGCGACGCTACCGAGAATAATGAATGGCTTACGGCCAAAGCGATCGCTCAGCAGGCCCATAATCGGCTGCACGAACAGCATGCCTACCATGATGGCGATAATAATCAGCACACCGTGGTCTTCCGAGTAGTGCAGGTTATGCGACAGATAGCTCGGCATGTAGGTCAGCAGCATGTAATAGGTCACGTTGGTGGAAATCACCAGACCGATACAGGTCAGCAGGCTGCGCCAGTGTTTGGTCGCAATCTCCTTGAACGACACTTTCGGGCCATCCTGCAACCCTTCACGGTCGCCCTGTTCCAGCTTTTCAACGTGCTGCTGGAACGCAGGCGTCTCTTCCAGGGCGTGACGCAGGTAAAGACCGATGATGCCAAGCGGCAGCGCCAGGAAGAACGGAATACGCCAGCCCCAGTCGAGGAAGTTCTCTTCACCCACTACGGTTGAAATCAGAACCACAACTCCCGCGCCCATGACAAACCCGGCAATCGAACCAAAGTCGAGCCAGCTGCCCATAAAGCCGCGTTTTCGATCCGGAGAATACTCAGCGACAAAAATCGATGCACCGGTATATTCGCCGCCAACGGAGAAGCCCTGCGCCATCTTACAGATCAACAGCAGGATCGGTGCCCATATACCAATGGTCGCATAGGACGGAATAAGGCCGATACAGAATGTACTTATCGACATGATGACAATAGTAATAGCCAGGATCTTCTGGCGACCATATTTATCACCCAGCATGCCGAAGAACAGGCCACCGAGAGGGCGAATAAGGAAGGGAACAGAGAACGT
This sequence comes from Enterobacter hormaechei subsp. hoffmannii, assembly GCF_001729745.1. Taxonomy (GTDB): domain Bacteria; phylum Pseudomonadota; class Gammaproteobacteria; order Enterobacterales; family Enterobacteriaceae; genus Enterobacter; species Enterobacter intestinihominis. The sequence continues at coordinate 372,658 of NZ_CP017186.1, read as the reverse complement.
ACCCAGCGCGGCAATCATCTGCAAGCTGGGATCGGCACCGGGGAAGAACACTTTACCAAGCGCATAGGCAACAAAGCCGTAGACACCAAAATCGAACCACTCCATCGCATTACCGAGCGAGGCCGCCGTAATCGCTTTGCGCAGTTTCGCATCATCAATAATGGTGACATCGCGCAGCGTGATGGGTTTTACTTTTTTCCTTCTAAGCATAGCTTTCCTCGTAGACTCAGCCCCGTCCGTTTCACAGCGCATTTGCAAGCTGTGAACCAGAGATCCGCTCCATGCGAATCTCCTTATTCAAGCGTAGCAGGTTTACTTACATTGACGTTTTACCTCAATACAACCGAACCTGTTGACGCCTGTCTGGGCAGTTAAAGACCTTTTTACCCTACCAGCGTTTATATATGTGATCAACTTCACATATATTTTTCCGGTTCGTAAGTTGGCTTCAGGTTTTGTCAATTCACGATAAATAAGGTCATTCTCACCCCCTTTATCAAGCACATCTTAACACCCGTTATTATTCCTCTTAAAACAAAAAACAATCACATTTCTTCACATCGAATTTACACAAAATTTAATTATTAACAGCGGGCATTCCTGTTTACATTCAATATGTGACGCAGATAACTAAAACAGTGTTTTATTTTCATTGAATCGCAATTCCAAAGATCGCATGATAAACCCGAACACAATATCCCAGCGGCTTTCAAATGAAGGAATGCTAAGCACCTGAATTTCGCTTTACAGCATAAGTAACGAATCGATTGGTCTTCAAGAAAGGCAATCATTTGAATTTGTTGATCTATTTTTTGAGATTTCCGCCAGCCACGCGGGCGAGATGTGAGGGTTAATGATGAAGATTAAAGCAACAATAGAACGCATCCCGGGCGGGATGATGCTGGTCCCGCTGGTACTTGGCGCGATATTAAATACGCTGGCCCCGAATACCGGTGCTTATTTTGGCGGTTTTACAAAAGGTATGATCACCGGAACGGTGCCGATTCTGGCAGTCTGGTTCTTTTGCATCGGCGCATCTATTAATTTACGTGCAACTGGTACGGTATTACGTAAATCAGGGACGCTGGTCATTACTAAAATTGCGGTCGCCTGGGTCGTTGCCATGATCTGCGCGATGTTCATTCCGGAGAATGGCATACAGACCGGATTCTTCGCCGGATTATCCGTTCTGGCCATTGTTTCAGCAATGGATATGACCAACGGCGGTCTCTATGCCAGCCTGATGAATCAATATGGCACCAAAGAAGAATCAGGCGCGTTCGTGCTGATGTCCCTGGAGTCGGGTCCGCTGATGACCATGCTGATTCTGGGTTCTGCCGGCCTTGCCTCCTTTGAACCCCACCATTTTGTCGGGGCGATCCTGCCGTTCCTGATTGGTTTTGCGCTAGGCAACCTCGATCACGATCTGCGCGATTTCTTCAGCAAAGCCACCCCGGTACTGATCCCGTTCTTCGGCTTCGCGTTGGGCAATACCATCAATCTGAACGTGATTCTGGAAACCGGCCTGCTGGGTATTGTGCTGGGTGTTGCCGTCATCGTCATCACGGGTATCCCGCTAATTATTGCAGACCGCGTCATTGGGGGCGGTAACGGAACCGCAGGTGTGGCCGCCTCGTCGGCCGCAGGCGCTGCGGTAGCTAACCCGGTGATTATCGCCCAGATTAACCCGGCCTTTGAACCGGTGGCGGCTTCCGCCACGGCCCTGGTTGCCGCCAGCGTGATTGTGACGGCGATTCTGGTCCCGATCATCACGGCGCTGTACGCCAGACGTTTTGGACAGGTTCCGGAGACCCAGGCAGAGCCGAAAGCGGTAGAAATGCACCACTAAGCCGTTCGCCCCCTCCTTAAAAAGAGGGGGCAATCACGCACTAAATATCTCTTCCACCATGCCATCCACCAGTCGTTTTGCCGAACAGAGTCTCGGCATACCCAGCGCGACCGTTTGCCAGCTCTGCGTCACTGACCAGCTCACCGGATGTTTATCCGCCTGACACCAGTCCCCCAGCCAGCCAAGCATATCTTTATAATCCATCAGACCAGGAGAAGCGGGCGTCGTCAGCCACTGATGGTAAAAATGCCGGGTGGTGGGAGAAGCGTTAATCCCCTGTGCCAGATAGTTTGCGGCCATGCTGCGCAGGTTATCTTTCAGCATGGCCGCCACATCACTATTCGCCAGACGACAGGCATCGCCAAACGCGCCCCAGCGCAACTCTTCCAGCACGATAAAGCAGCGGCCAGCCAGCGACCAGCCGTCATACTGCCCGGCTCGCCAGCGGGTAAAAATTTGCTCGCTGTGCTCACCCGCCTGAACCGTAAGGCCGCGCTGCGCGAGCGCTTTCTCTTTATAGGCGGCACGCTGGTTGAAATGTGCGGAGAGCGCCTCGTACTGTTGCAACAATCCGGAAGGTTGAGGGAGGCGTGGATTAACCTGCTGGCGCAGGGCTACCAGCTTGTCGGACATGCGGGTCAGCGCCAGGTGTCCGGGGTCGAGCATACCGGCCAGTTTCTCCGCCAGACCCAGCCGCAGTGCTGCATTTTCGTTGAGCATTCCCGCCATTGCCCATGGCCGCAACCGGGTCTGCGTAACGATCTCCTGCGTCAAACGCTCACGAAATTGCAGTTGCTGTGGCCCCAGGAGGGTGTGACGAGCAGCATCCGCCCCCTGGACCAAATCGACCATAAATTTTGGATGAATACACTCCAGCGTCCGCCCGGGACCGTCCAGTAGCTGTGTTGTCATGGTTGCTCTGCCGCGAATAAGGTTTGAATATCATCGCGTAACAGTCGGGTATCTTCCTGAATCCACGCCGCTGTGGTCATACTTTGCTTCAACAACTGGCTAAGCGCCCGGGTTGAATGCTCATTCTGCTGCCGCACGGCAAGGCTATCACGCAAGCTTTCCTGTAACCCGGTCAGGCACAACGAAAACTCTGCAAAGAACGTTGCCATACCTGCCGTAACAGAGACATCGACCTGCGCGGCCAAAGCTTTACGTATTTGATCGCAAAACTGATCGGTATGCTGCGTAAATTTGCCATGAAGCTGGGCGATATCGATGACATATCGGGTGCGCGTCTCCACATACGCTTCCCAGCCCCAGCCGGGATGATTGAGCCAGCGCGAGACGGTATTACGTACGCTGCCCGCCCCTGCAGGCTGACTGGCGGGAGGGGTGTCCTGCACAATGGCATCATTAAATAAGCCGCGCGTATTGAAGTTAAGCTGGTTTGCCTGAAACGCCGGAAAGCTAATCCGCGCCCGAAAGCCGGCATGACTGAGCTGTTCCTTAATTTGCATCTCGATGGGGCGCATCGCCTCATTCAACGATCGGGCGAGCGTAGACTCCAGCTGATCGAAGCGTAACGCCAGCTCCCGGCTAATTCTGCTCTGCGCATTCAGCAAAATCTGCTCGCATGACGATCGGATCTTGCTCAGGACAATCTGTGCCTGCCCTTCATCGTCAAGCACCAGTTGCTGGTTCCCATCCGTGTCGTCTGTACGCATGCTGGATGGCTCGCGCCCGGCTAAATCAAGAATTAACGGGCGGCTAAACATGTCGTCCAGCGCCTGGTGAAGTTCGCCTTTCTGACTAAGCAGAAATGTATCCGCTGCGTTGAGCGCCTCTTCAACTTCATGCTGGACCTCATCGCTCACTACGCTCTGCCGCTGACGCAGCATCGCCATGTACTCTTCCAGGCGCTTAATATTCCGCTCCAGCTCATCAAAGGCGACCGTCAGTCCCTGATGGCGAAAATCCAGGTATTCTCTGGCATTTTGCGCATAGTTCAGCAGCTTATGCGATGCCGACCGCAGGGCGAACAGCGAGGCGTTGGCGTAAGCCGCGTAAATCAGCTTGCGGATGGGCTGTTCGAACAGCGAATCCTCCCACAGCAGATCCGCCGCATGGCGAATATGGTCACTATCGTCGAGATCGGCCGTACGCCAGCGGCGGCCCAGCGCGGCCTCGGCAAAATCCTGCACCCAACGCTGATCCTGATGATCGGGAAGCCGCCCATGGGTGTTCATCTCATAGCGGGCGCGGTTTGCCAGGTAGGCCCACATGGAAGAGACCGGATAAATTTGTCCCGGAGAAATATTCCCTTTCATCAGCGTGCCGGAAATCATCGCCCGTACCTGCTCTTCATCGTCGCTGTTACGATCTTTCTGATCGAATTTGTTGACCAGGGCGTAAAGCGGCACGGATTTCCCCGCCGCCGAAATTGCCTGACGAACCTCGGCGTCGGAAATGGATTTAAGCTGGGTATAGTCCATCACCGCCAGCACGGCGGAGGCGCGCGCCAGCTGCTCGCTGAGCATTTTTTGCAGGTGCGGCTGACCGGCCTCGTTCGGCCCCGGCGTGTCGAGCAGCGTCAGTTGCCCCAGGTGCGCATCCAGACCGGCGAGGTGCACAAATTCCACCTCAATCACCGGAATATGTTCAATCGCGGCGTACTCAGAAAAAGGAAACTCCACGCCCAGCGCCTGCGAAAGCCGCACCAGATCGTTCAGGCTTTTCAGACAATGAAAGATGGGCTCCGCGCCCAGGTGATGTTTTCCAAACGCCTCACCTCTTTCGATGCGCTCCAGCAGCGTATTCATGTCCTTGTCGATTTCCAGACGCCGCGCCAGCTTGCCGCGATCTTTATCGCACAATTTCGTCTGCAACTGGGAAATCAGGGTATCAATGGGCGCAACGTGCAAAAAATGCAGCACCGGCTCCTTCTGGCCCGGCGTATGGCGGATCAGCGTGGGCAGCGCCGTCATCGGACGATTGCGGTTCGGCAGCACTTCCGTGCCCACAATCGCATTAATGGTGGTCGATTTTCCCGCTTTCATGGTACCCACAATCGCCAGCACCATTTCGAGGCGGGTTATTTTGCGTAATTCGTTATTCAGCAACGCCTGCTGAGCGTCGACACCCCGCGCGCTAAAATGTAATGGCAAAACGTTGTTATTAACGCCGCTCATGGCAGCGGCTGTGCTATCCAGCTTTGCAATCGGCATTGATTTTAATGAATCAAGATTGTTCAGAGCCAGCTGTAACAAACGTTCGGCTTCCTGGCTTAATTCAAATATGGTCTGTGTGTGCATGATAAAAGCCTTCCCTTAACGCAAATTTATTACTTTTATTAAGCCACGTTTTTTTAATTATACTGTTCAGGCTTATATGATCACGTATGGAAAACATGTTCATTTAATACAAGTAACTGAAGATAATGAGAATTTAAATCTCACCCTTCTAATACGTGTAAAACATCCCTCTGGTCAGAAGACCAAAAGTAAATAGACAAAACGCATTTTCAGGAAACATCAGGAGATATCATCGTTATTTACCCACCAAAAAAGAGAGGTATTCCCTGACACCAAAAGATGTATAGCATCAGAAAGGATAGATAAATAACGGCTTGTTCCTTCACCTTATCCGAAATGGCACAGCGTAGCAATTTGCTGTAATAAAATATTCGATATATTTATCATCATAACGATCACTGCCGTGCAGGGCATAAGCTTCCCTTAATTCACTGACAGTTCGTGTCATCTTTTACGCATTTTTGCGCTATTTTTCTAAAACAATATCACCGACAAAAGTGGGGATTTGCGTTATACTCGCTGCCTTTTTCGGCACACTGCCGTCATTTAGCTGGCGTTTTCCAGCGTGTTAACACTTTTGAGGATACCAACATGCAACTTCCACACTGCCCGAAATGCAATTCTGAATACACCTATGAAGACAATGGCATGTTCGTTTGCCCGGAATGCGCCCATGAATGGAACGATGCGGAGCCTGCGCAGGACAGCGATACGCTGATTGTGAAAGACGCGAACGGCAACCTGCTGTCAGACGGCGACAGCGTTACCGTTGTGAAAGATCTGAAGGTAAAAGGCAGTTCTTCCATGCTGAAGATTGGTACCAAAGTGAAAAACATCCGTCTTGTTGAAGGCGATCATAATATCGATTGCAAAATTGACGGCTTCGGTCCGATGAAACTGAAATCTGAGTTCGTGAAAAAGAACTGATTGACCCGCCCGGTGACGCTTCGCTTACCGGGCGTTCGGGAACTACACTTAACGGGCTTTTCTTACGTGAGGTAAAGATTATGCCGTTAAGTCCCTACATCTCTTTCGCTGGCAACTGTGCGGAGGCCACCGCCTTCTATCAGCAGGCCGTCGGCGCAGAACTCCTCTACAAAATCACCTTCGGCGAAATGCCTAAAGACGAAAACAGCGAAGAAGGCTGTCCGTCCGGCATGAACTTTCCGGATACCGCCATCGCCCACTCTAACGTCCGCATCGCGGGCAGCGACATTATGATGAGCGACGGGATACCGCCTGGCAGCAGCGCGCAATACGCGGGTTTCACACTGGTGCTCGACACCCAGGATGTGTCGGAAGGCAAGCGCTGGTTCGACAACCTCGCCGATGGCGGCAATATTGAAATGGCCTGGCAGGAGACCTTCTGGGCGCACGGATTCGGCACTGTAACCGACAAATACGGCGTGCCGTGGATGATTAACGTCGTTAAATCGTAGGCTGGATAAGCGCAGCGCATCCGGCAACAGCGTCCGGTGGCGCTGCGCTGACCGGGCCTACGGTGATTGTCATCAAATCCCCCTCAACTCTTCAAACTCCCGCAACCAACACTTAACCTGAATGTCATATTGATGCGCCAGCATGAGGCCACATTTATCGTGAGGCCCAGCACATGCAAACTGTCATTCGCGTCGAGAAACTGAGCAAAACCTTCCATCACAACAAGGCGCTGCATGCCGTTGATCTGACCGTCCAGCAGGGCGAAATGGTGGCGCTGCTGGGGCCATCCGGTTCAGGAAAATCCACCCTTCTTCGTCACTTAAGCGGCCTCATTACCTGTGACAAAACGCCGGAAAGCCGCGTCGAGCTGCTGGGTAACACCGTGCAACATGCGGGGCGTCTGGCGAGCGATATTCGCAAAAGCCGCGCGCAGACGGGCTATATCTTTCAGCAGTTCAACCTTGTGAACCGCCTGACGGTGCTCGAGAACGTGCTGATTGGCGCGCTCGGCAGCACCCCGTTCTGGCGCACCTGCCTGCGCTGGTTCTCCCCTTCCCAGAAACAAGAAGCCTTACAGGCGCTGACCCGCGTCGGCATGGCGCATTTTGCCCACCAGCGCGTCTCAACGCTCTCCGGCGGACAGCAGCAGCGCGTCGCCATCGCCCGCGCCCTGATGCAGAAAGCCAAAATCATTCTGGCCGATGAGCCTATCGCCTCGCTGGATCCGGAATCGGCCCGCATCGTGATGGAAACCCTGCGCGACATCAACCAGAACGACGGCATCACCGTGGTGGTGACGCTGCATCAGGTGGATTACGCCCTGCGCTACTGCGAGCGCATCGTCGCCCTGCGTCAGGGCCACGTGTTCTTCGATGGCGCCAGCCATCAGTTTGATAACGAACGTTTTGATCATCTCTACCGCAGCGTAAACCGCGTCGAAGAACGCGCGCAGGCTGCTTAACGCCCCGATAACGAGGAATGGAAATGAACTACAAAGCCGTTGCCGCGCTGGCCTTCACCAGCATGTTCAGCATCAGCACCCTGTTAAGCCCGGCCTGGGCAGAGGAACAGGAAAAAGCGTTGAACTTTGGCATCATTTCAACGGAATCACAGCAAAACCTGAAGCCGCAGTGGGAACCGTTCCTGAAAGATATGGAAACCAAACTGGGGATCAAAGTGAACGCCTTCTTCGCCCCGGACTACGCGGGCATTATCCAGGGAATGCGCTTCAACAAAGTCGACATCGCGTGGTACGGCAACCTCTCTGCCATGGAAGCGGTAGATCGCGCCAACGGCCAGGTCTTTGCCCAGACCGTTGCAGCAGACGGCTCCCCGGGCTACTGGAGCGTGCTGATCGTTAACAAAGACAGCCCGATCAACAACCTCAACGATATGCTCGCCAAACGCAAAGAGCTGACCTTTGGTAACGGCGACCCGAATTCTACGTCCGGCTTCCTCGTCCCGGGTTACTACGTCTTCGCGAAAAACAACATCTCCGCCAGCGACTTCAAGCGCACGGTTAACGCCAGCCACGAAACCAACGCCCTGGCCGTAGCGAACAAGCAGGTAGACGTTGCCACCAACAACACTGAAAACCTCGACAAGCTGAAGACCTCCGCGCCGGACAAGCTGAAAGCGCTGAAGGTGATCTGGAAATCGCCATTGATCCCGGGCGACCCGATTGTGTGGCGTAAAAACCTCTCCGAAAGCACCAAGGACAAGGTCTACGACTTCTTTATGAACTACGGCAAAACGCCGGAAGAGAAAGCGGTGCTGGCGCACCTGGGCTGGGCACCGTTCCGCGCGTCCAGCGATTTGCAGCTGGTGCCGATTCGCCAGCTGGCGCTGTTTAAACAGATGCAGGGCGTGAAGGACAACAAAGGTCTGAAGGAAGAAGAGAAGACCAGCAAAGTGTCGGAAATTCAGGCGCAGCTGGACGATCTCGACCGCCTGACCGCCGCGCTAGGCGCGATGACCAGCGTGAATAAAGCGGTGCAGTAACTCAAGTCCCCTCTCCCTTGAGGGAGAGGATTAGGGTGAGGGGAAAGGCGCACGCTGATGCCCTCACCCCAGCCCTCTCCCACAGGGAGAGGGAGAACAGATTAAGGAGCCAACATGCAAACCATCACCCTCCCGCCGCCAAAGCGCAGCTGGTTCTCGCTCATAAGCTGGGCCGTTCTGCTGGCGGTGCTCGTTATCTCCTGGAAGGGCGCGGAGATGGATCCGCTGCTGCTCTTCAGGGACTCGGGCAACATGGCGACCTTCGCCGCCGACTTCTTCCCGCCGGACTTCAGCCAGTGGCAGGACTACCTCAGTGAAATGGCCACCACCCTGCAAATCGCCGTCTGGGGCACCGCCCTCGCCGTGATCCTCTCCATTCCGTTTGGCCTGATGAGCGCCGAAAACATCGTGCCGTGGTGGATCTACCAGCCGATGCGTCGCCTGATGGATGCCTGCCGCGCCATCAACGAAATGGTCTTTGCGATGCTGTTCGTGGTCGCCGTCGGCCTGGGTCCGTTCGCTGGCGTGATGGCGCTGTTCATCCACACCACCGGCGTACTCTCCAAGCTGCTCTCCGAAGCGGTTGAAGCCATCGAGCCCGGCCCGGTGGAAGGCATCCGCGCAACCGGCGCGAACAAAATCGAAGAGATCCTCTACGGCGTCCTGCCGCAGGTCATGCCGCTGCTCATCTCCTATTCGCTATACCGCTTCGAGTCCAACGTTCGCTCCGCCACCGTGGTCGGCATGGTGGGCGCAGGCGGTATTGGCGTCACCCTGTGGGAAGCGATTCGCGGTTTCCAGTTCCAGCAAACCTGCGCATTGATGGTGCTTATCATCGTCACCGTCAGCCTGCTGGATTTCCTCTCTCAACGCTTGCGTAAGCACTTCATCTGAGAAGCGAGGCTTTGATTGGTATGCACTTATCCAGACATCCGACCAGTTACCCTACCCGCTGGCAAGAGATTGCGGCAAAGCTCGAAGTGGAGCTGCGCACGCACTATCGGTGCGGCGACTACCTGCCTGCCGAGCAGCAGCTTGCCGACCGCTACGAAGTGAATCGCCACACCCTGCGTCGCGCCATCGATCAGCTGGTGGAACGCGGCTGGGTCCAGCGTCGTCAGGGCGTCGGCGTGCTGGTGCTGATGCGTCCGTTTGACTACCCGCTCAATGCTCAGGCGCGTTTTAGCCAGAACCTGCTCGATCAGGGCAGCCACCCCACCAGCGAAAAGCTGCTGTCTGTCCTGCGCCCGGCCTCCCGCCACGTAGCGGACGCGCTGGGGATTCAGGAGGGCGACAACGTCGTTCACCTGCGCACGTTGCGCCGGGTGAACGGCGTGGCGGTCTGTCAGATCGACCACTACTTCGCGGACCTCTCCCTCTGGCCCGTGCTGCAACATTTCGCCAGCGGTTCCCTGCATGATTTTCTTCAGGAGGCGACGGGTATCGCGCTCAAACGCACCCAGACGCGCATCAGCGCCCGCCGCGCGCAGGCTAAAGAGAGCAAGGTGCTGGAGATCCCCAACATGGCCCCGCTGCTCTGCGTGCGCACCCTCAACCACCGTGACGGCGACGTCAACGCAACGGAATACTCCGTCAGCCTGACCCGCGCCGACATGATTGAATTTACCATGGAGCACTGAATGCACTTCGACACCTCCACTCGTCAGCGCTGGATGCGCGTGCTGGCCCACAGCCAGCCTGCTGCGCTGGCTGCCCGTATGAACGCGCTCGGCCTGACGCCGGACTACGACACGATCCGCGCGCCGGAGATCGGCCTGGTGCAGATCCAGGCACGCATGGGCGGCACCGGCGAGCGCTTCTTCGCCGGCGATGCCACCCTCACCCGCGCGGTGATCCGCCTGAGCAGCGGCACGCTGGGCTACGGCTACGTACTTGGGCGCGACAAAACACACGCCGAGCGCTGCGCCGTGATCGACGCGCTTTTACAGGAACAGCCGCATTTTCAGACCTTAATGGAAACCCTTATTGCCCCGCTGGAAGCTGACCGCGCCGCACGCCTTGCCGCGCGTCAGGCCGAAGTGAATACCAGCCGGGTCGACTTCTTTACGCTCGTTCGCGGAGACAACGCATGACGCTTCAACCTGCCTTTACCCTGGCCGTCCAGGATGCCCAACAGAGTTTCCGTCGCCTGCTGAAAGCCATGAGCGAGCCCGGCGTGATCGTCTCGCTGCACCAGCTTTCGCAGGGCTGGCTGCCGCTGAATCTCGCCTCTACCAGCGTGCTGCTGACGCTGGCGGACAACGACACGCCGGTATGGCTGTCAGGGGCATTGCTGAACGATATCGCCAGCCAGAACCTGCGCTTTCATACCAACGCGCCGCTGGTCGAGCAGCCCCAGCAGGCGGTCTTCGCCGTGGCAGACGAGCAAATCAGCCACGAGCAGCTTAACGCCCTGAGCGAAGGCAGCGCCGTCGCCCCGGAAACCAGCGCCACGCTGATTTTGCAGGTCTCCAGCCTGAGCGGTGGTCGCATGCTTCGCCTGACGGGTGCAGGCATCGCCGACGAGCGGATGGTCGCCCCCCAGCTGCCGGAGTGCATCATCCATGAGCTGACCGAGCGCCCGCATCCGTTCCCGCTCGGTATCGACCTGATCCTGACCTGCGGCGAGCGCCTGCTGGCGATCCCGCGAACCACTCACGTGGAGGTGTGCTGATGTACGTTGCCGTCAAAGGGGGCGAGAAGGCGATCGCCGCCGCCCATGCCTTGCAGGCGCACAGACGCCGGGGGGATGACGCTCTTCCCGAGCTGAGCGTCGCCCAGATTGAACAGCAGTTAAATTTGGCCGTCGACCGCGTGATGACCGAAGGCGGCATCGCGGACCGTGAGCTGGCGGCGCTGGCGCTGAAACAGGCCAGCGGCGATAACGTGGAAGCCATCTTCCTGCTGCGCGCTTACCGCACAACGCTTGCGAAGCTGGCGGTGAGCGAGCCGGTAAATACGGCGGAAATGCGTTTAGAGCGCCGTATTTCTGCGGTGTATAAAGATATTCCTGGCGGCCAGCTGCTTGGCCCCACCTACGACTACACCCATCGTCTGATGGACTTCGCTCTGCTGGCAAACGGTGAAACACCGCAGCTCAGCGCCTCTGATGCTGAACAAGACGCCTCCCCGCACGTCTTTAGCCTGCTGGCAAACCAGGGGCTGGCGAAGGCGGAAGAAGACACCGGCAGCACACCGGATGACATCACCCGCACGCCGCCGGTCTATCCCTGTTCGCGCTCGTCCCGTCTGCAACAGCTGATGCGCGGCGACGAAGGCTATCTGCTGGCGCTGGCCTACTCCACGCAGCGCGGCTACGGGCGCAACCACCCGTTCGCGGCAGAGATCCGCAGCGGCTATCTCGATGTCGAAATTGTGCCAGAAGAGCTGGGGTTTGCGGTGAACATCGGCGAACTGCTGATGACCGAGTGCGAAATGGTCAACGGTTTTGTCGCGCCAGAAAATGAAGATCCACACTTTACCCGCGGCTACGGGCTGGTGTATGGCCTGAGCGAGCGCAAGGCGATGGCGATGGCGCTGGTTGACCGTGCGCTCCAGGCGCCGGACTACGGCGAGCATATTGCAGGGCCGGCACAGGACGAAGAGTTCGTGCTGGCCCACGCGGATAACGTTGAGGCCGCGGGCTTTGTCTCGCACCTCAAGCTGCCGCACTACGTCGATTTCCAGGCCGAACTGGAACTGCTGAAACGCCTGCAACGGGAGCGCGCCAATGGCTAACTTAAGCGGCTACAACTTTGCCTATCTGGACGAGCAAACTAAACGCATGATCCGCCGCGCCATCCTTAAGGCTGTGGCGATCCCCGGCTACCAGGTGCCGTTCGGCGGCCGCGAAATGCCGATGCCCTACGGCTGGGGCACCGGCGGTATTCAAATCACCGCCAGCGTGATTGGCGAAGCGGACGTGCTGAAGGTCATCGACCAGGGGGCAGACGACACCACCAACGCCGTGTCGATCCGCAACTTCTTCAGGCGCGTAACGGGCGTCAACACCACTGAAAAAACCGAAGACGCGACGCTGATCCAGACCCGTCACCGCATTCCGGAAACCCCGCTGACGGAAGATCAGATTTTGATTTTCCAGGTGCCGATCCCGGAGCCGCTGCGCTTTATCGAGCCGCGGGAAACCGAAACCCGCACCATGCACGCCCTGGAAGAGTACGGGATCATGCAGGTCAAACTGTATGAGGACATCGCCCGCTTCGGCCATATCGCCACCACCTACGCCTACCCGGTGAAGGTGAACGGCCGCTACGTGATGGACCCGTCGCCGATCCCGAAATTCGATAACCCGAAGATGGACATGATGCCCGCCCTGCAACTTTTTGGTGCCGGACGTGAAAAACGCATCTACGCCGTACCGCCGTTTACCCGCGTAGAGAGCCTGGATTTCGACGATCACCCGTTTACGGTGCAGGAGTGGGACGAGCCGTGCGCCATCTGCGGATCCAAACACAGCTATCTGGATGAAGTGGTGCTGGACGACACGGGCAAACGGATGTTTGTCTGCTCCGACACCGATTACTGCCGCCAACAGAGCGAGGCGAACAGCCAATGAAACCGCTGCTTTCGGTTAACAACCTGACTCACCTTTATGCGCCGGGCAAAGGCTTTAGCGACGTGTCGTTTGAGCTGTGGCCGGGCGAAGTGCTGGGCATCGTCGGCGAGTCCGGCTCCGGTAAAACCACCCTGCTGAAGTCCATCTCCGCGCGCCTGACGCCGCAGAATGGCGACATTTTGTATGAGGGCGCATCGCTGTACGGCATGAGCGAAGCCGAGCGCCGCCGCCTGCTGCGCACCGAGTGGGGCGTGGTGCATCAGCACCCGATGGACGGCCTGCGCCGTCAGGTGTCAGCGGGGGGCAACATCGGCGAACGGCTGATGGCCACCGGCGCACGCCACTACGGCAATATCCGCGCCACGGCGCAGCACTGGCTGGAGGAAGTTGAAATCCCCGCCTCGCGCATCGACGACCTGCCGACCACCTTCTCCGGCGGCATGCAGCAGCGTTTACAGATTGCCCGCAATCTCGTCACCCATCCGAAGCTGGTGTTTATGGACGAACCGACCGGCGGGCTGGACGTATCCGTGCAGGCTCGCCTGCTCGACCTGCTGCGCGGCCTGGTGGTGGAGCTGAACCTGGCGGTGGTGATTGTCACCCATGATTTAGGCGTCGCGCGCCTGCTGGCGGACCGTCTTCTGGTGATGAAGCAGGGTCAGGTGGTGGAAAGTGGGTTAACCGACCGGGTGCTCGACGATCCGCATCATCCGTATACCCAGCTGCTGGTGTCGTCGGTGTTGCAGAACTGAGGGCGCTGTTGCCGGGTGGCGCTGCGCTTACCCGGCCTACGAACAGCGCACCTGTAGGCCGGGTAAGGCGAAGCCACCACCCGGCAAAACGAACACCGCACCTGTAGGCCGGGTAAGGCGAAGCCGCCACCCGGCAAAACGAACACCGCACCCGTAGGCCGGGTAAGGCGAAGCCGCCACCCGGCAAAACGAACACCGCACCCGTAGGCCGGGTAAGGCGAAGCCACCACCCGGCAAAACGAACACCGCACCCGTAGGCCGGGTAAGGCGAAGCCGCCACCCGGCAAAACGAATCGCGAGGCAAAAATGATCCACGTTGAAAATGTCAGTAAAACCTTTGTGCTCCACCAGCAAAACGGTGTCCGCCTGCCGGTACTGCAAAATGCCTCATTAGAGGTCAGCAACGGCGAATGCGTGGTGCTGCATGGCCATTCCGGCAGCGGAAAATCCACCCTGCTGCGCTCCCTGTATGCCAACTACCTGCCGGACGAAGGCCATATCCATATCCGCCATAACAATGAATGGGTCGATCTGGTCCAGGCTCCCGCGCGCAAGGTGCTGGAAGTACGCCGCTCGACGATCGGCTGGGTCAGCCAGTTCCTGCGGGTGATCCCGCGGATCTCTGCCCTGGACGTGGTCATGCAGCCCCTGCTGGATCTCGGCGTGCCGCGCGAAACCTGCGCCGCTAAAGCCGCCAGCCTGCTGACGCGTCTCAACGTACCGGAGCGTCTGTGGCACCTCGCCCCGTCGACCTTTTCCGGCGGCGAACAGCAGCGCGTGAACATCGCCCGCGGCTTTATCGTCGATTACCCGATTTTACTCCTGGATGAACCCACCGCCTCGCTCGACAGTAAAAACAGCGCAGCGGTGATGGAACTGATCGAACAGGCCAAAGCGCGCGGCGCGGCGATCGTCGGGATCTTCCACGACGACGCCGTACGCCATCGCGTGGCGGACAGACTGCACCCGATGGGGACAAACGTATGATTATCAATAACGTCAGGCTGGTACTGGAAAATGAAGTCGTGAACGGCTCGGTTGAGGTCCGGGACGGTTTCATCCGCGCCTTTGCTGAAACCCAGAGCCGCTCACCGGACGCGATGGATGGCGAAGGCGGTTGGCTGCTGCCGGGGCTGATTGAGCTGCATACCGATAATCTTGATAAATTTTTCACGCCCCGCCCGAAGGTCGACTGGCCCGCGCATTCAGCGATGAGCAGCCACGACGCGCTGATGGTCGCCAGCGGCATCACCACGGTGCTGGACGCGGTGGCGATCGGCGACGTGCGCGACGGCGGCGATCGGCTGGAGAACCTGGAGAAGATGATCAACGCCGTGGAGGAGACGCAAAAGCGCGGCCTCAACCGCGCCGAGCACCGCCTGCACTTGCGCTGCGAGCTGCCGCACCACACCACCCTGCCGCTGTTTGAAAAGCTGGTGGGCCGCGAGCCGGTCTCGCTGGTTTCCCTGATGGATCACTCGCCGGGGCAGCGCCAGTTCGCCAACATTGAAAAGTATCGCGAATACTATCAGGGCAAATACGCGCTCAATGATGCCGAGATGGCGCGCTATGAAGAAGAGCAGCTCCAGCTTGCGGCGCGGTGGTCGCAGCCGAATCGTCTCTCCATTGCCGCGATGTGCCGTGACCGTAATATTGCCCTGGCCAGCCATGATGATGCCACGCACGACCATGTTCGCGAATCCCACCAGCTTGGGAGCGTGATCGCCGAATTTCCCACCACGTTCGAGGCGGCAGAGGCATCGCGTAAGCATGGCATGAACGTGCTAATGGGTGCGCCGAACATCGTGCGCGGCGGGTCACACTCCGGCAACGTGGCGGCAAGCAAGCTCGCCTCCCTCGGCCTGCTGGATATCCTCTCATCTGACTATTACCCCGCCAGCCTGCTGGACGCGGCCTTCCGCGTCGCGGACGACGAAGGCAATAGCTTCACGCTGCCGCAGGCAATTCGTCTGGTGACGAAAAATCCGGCCTCGGCGCTTAATCTTCACGATCGCGGGGAAATTGCCGAGGGGAAACGGGCCGATCTGGTGCTGGCGCACCGTAAGGGCGAGCATATTCATATCGACCACGTCTGGCGTCAGGGAAAAAGGGTGTTCTGATGGGAAGACTCATCTGGTTAATGGGCCCGTCCGGCTCCGGGAAGGACAGCCTGCTGTCGGCGTTACGGCAGCGGGAACACTCACAGCTGCTGGTGGCGCACCGCTATATCACGCGCGATGCCAACGCCGGAAGCGAAAACCATATCGCCCTGAGCGAGCAGGAGTTTTTTACCCGCGCCGGACAAAACCTGCTGGCGCTAAGCTGGCATGCCAACGGTTACTACTATGGCGTCGGCATTGAGATCGACCTCTGGCTGCACGCGGGGTTCGACGTGCTGGTTAACGGCTCACGGGCGCATCTCCCGCAGGCTCGCGCCCGGTACGAAGCGGCGCTGCTCCCGGTCTGTTTGCAGGTTTCCCCGGAGGTTCTGCGTAGCCGGCTGCAAAAGCGGGGGCGCGAAAACGCACGCGAGATCGACCAGCGGCTGGAACGGGCGGCGCGCTACACCCCGTCGGGTTGCCATCTCCTCAATAACGACGGAAGTTTGCTACAGTCAGTCGAGACCTTTCTATCGCTTATTCGCCAGAAGGAGAAACAGCATGCCTGACTGCCAGCTTCGCCCCGCCACCGCCGACGATGCGCCGATCGTTTACGCTCTGATCTGCGAACTTAAGCAGGCCGAGTTCGATCATCAGGCGTTTCACGCCGGGTATCTGGCCAACTTGCAGGATCACAATATGCGCTACCAGCTGGCCGAGCTGGACGGGAAGATCATCGGGATGATCGGCCTGCACATGCAGTTTCACCTGCACCACGCCCGCTGGATCGGCGAGATCCAGGAGCTGGTGGTGATGCCGCAGGCGCGCGGATTGAAAGTGGGTAGCCAGTTGCTGGCTTGGGCAGAGGAGATCGCACGCCAGGCAGGCGCCGAGCTGACCGAGCTTTCCACCAGCGTGAAGCGCGTGGACGCGCACCGTTTTTATGTTCGTGAAGGGTATACGCAAAGCCATTTCCGCTTCACCAAACCGCTGTAGAGGTGCGTTATGAGTCTGACGATCACGCTGACAGGAACCGGAGGGGCGCAGCTGGTGCCGGTGTTTGGCTGCGACTGCGCGGCGTGCCGACGGGCGCGTTTGCAGGAAAACCATCGCCGTCGCCCCTGTAGCGCGGCGGTGAAATTCAACGATGCGGTCACCTTGCTGGACGCAGGTATTCCCCACCTGATGGACGACTGGCCCGCGGGGAGTTTCAGGCAGTTTTTGCTCACCCATTATCATATGGATCACGTTCAGGGGCTGTTCCCCCTGCGCTGGGGCGTGGGGGCGACCATTCCGGTTTACGGTCCGCCGGACGACGCAGGCTGTGACGACCTGTTCAAACATCCGGGTCTTCTGGATTTCAGCCACACGGTCGAGCCGTTCGTGATGTTTGAACTTCAGGGCTTGCGGGTTACGCCGCTGCCGCTCAACCATTCAAAACTGACCTTCGGCTATCTGCTGGAGTCCGCCCACAGCCGCGTGGCGTGGCTTTCTGATACCGCCGGGCTACCAGATAAAACGGTGACATTTCTGCTAAATAATCAGCCGCAGGCGATGATTATTGACTGTAGCCATGAACCGCGCCAGGAGACGCCGCGCAACCACTGTGATTTGAATACGGTGATTGCGCTGAACGAGGTGATTGGCTGTCCGCAGGTGATCCTGACGCATATCAGCCATCAGTTTGACGTCTGGATGATGGATAACCCGCTGCCGTCCGGCATTAAAGCGGGGTATGACGGGATGGTACTGGTGCTGGATTAGGTTTTGCCGGGTGGCGGCTGCGCCTTACCCGGCCTACGCGTTGCGATACCGGGGTTTACCACCGATCGTAATCATCCTCTAACCGGCGCTCATCCTCCTCTAACCGACGCCGGTCGTCATCCAGCTGCCGCTGACGCTCGTCTAAGCGCTGGCGTCGGTCTTCTAACTGCCGGCGACGATCGTCGTACTGGCGGCTGTCGGTTTGACGGCTGCGATCGTAACGATCGTCGTCATCGTCATTACGGCTGCTGCCGGGGTTATAGGCGTCGTTGATCGCCTGCTGAACATTGCCAATAGCATCATCAATCACATCGGCATGCGCCAGTTGGCTGGTTAAAGTCAGCAGACCCAATAACAGAGCGGTAGAGTAACGTTTCATAAGGCCAGACTCGCAGGTGAACTGGCCTTAAAGTAATGACTGGCTGTTAGCGGGAGTAGCGGAGGAATCTCAAATTACCATCACCTTGCGCAGCGCCTGCGCCAGCTGTGCGCGGGTGAACGGTTTTCGCAGTAACGGAACGTCCGGCAGCTGCGGGTTATGCGCCGGGCGCAAATCCTGCCCGCTGATCAGCAGAACCGGCAACTGCGGATAGTGGCTGCGTACATGGCCGATCACCTCCGCACCGCTCAGGCCGCCCGGTAACATCAGGTCGCTGATAAACATGCCGATATCCGGTGATGCGTCCAGCATGTTCAACGCCTGCTCGCCGTTTTCGGCTTCAAGTGTCAGGTAGCCAAGCTGGTGCAGTTGCTCGCACAGGGTCTGCCGCACGCCCGCCTCATCTTCCAGGACCAGCACAAGCAGCTCACTTTCTGCCGGGGCCGTGGTCGCCAGCGCGGCATCATCGGAGAACGCGGGCAGCGTCGAGCGCGGCAGCTGGAGCCGCACGGTGGTTCCCTGCCCCGGCGCGCTTTCGATCTCAACACGACCACCCGACTGGCGCACAAAGCCGTACACCATCGACAGCCCTAACCCGCTGCCGCTGCCGGTCTGTTTGGTGGTGAAGAACGGTTCAAAGACCTGCGATTTCACCTCCTGCGACATCCCGCAGCCGTGGTCAATCACCTCCAGCGCGACCATATCCTGCCTGCGCCCGTCGCTGCGGGTCACACGCTGGTTCCAGGTGCGGATTTTGATCACACCGTATTGCCCCTCCATTGCATCACGGGCGTTCATCACCAGGTTGATAATGGCGTTTTCCAGCTGGCTGACGTCAATCCATGCGGGCCACGCCGGGGTTTGCGCTTCAATATCCAGCGTCAGCGTGGCGGGAAGCGAGTGCCGCATCAGCTCGCTCAGGTTCTCCAGCAGCGGCTTCATCTCTACCGCATGTGGATGCAGGGATTGCTTGCGCGAGAAGGCCAGCAGACGCTGGGTGAGCATGGCTCCGCGTTCCGCGGCTTTAAGCGCACGGGTGATGCGCGGCGCGTCCGGTGATGCCGAATCGGTCAGCTCCAGACTGCCGATAATCACCGCCAGCAGGTTATTAAAATCATGCGCCAGGCCACCCGTCAGTTGCCCGACCGCCTTCATTTTCTGGCTGTGCAGCAGCGCCTCCTCCAGCCCCTGACGTTCGATGCGGTCAACCTCCATCTGTGAGGTCTTCACCTTCAGCAGCCGCGTGGTGTGCTCCAGCGAAGCGGTATTGCGGGCGAAAACGTTAAACGCGCGCGCCAGTTCCCCCAGCTCATCACGCCGCTGTAGAGCGGGCACCGACACATCCTGCTCCCCATGAGCGAGACGCGACATCGCCCTTGAGATAGCCGTCAGGTTGGAGCCCAGATTGCGGTAAATATACCAGCAGGCACAGCCGGTGATGATCAGCGCCAGCACCGCGAAGATGCTGATAAACACGCTGATGGATTGCAGCTCGTGATGGCTCTGGGCCGTGCGAAGCCGGGAAGCCTGCGCCACCTGTTCAACGTACTGATTAATGTCGCTGTTTAATATCGCCACCAGCGCCTTGATGTGGAACATGTACCAGCTGATGGACAGATCGCTCTCCTCCAGCTGCGTCGACAGTGGTGCGAGCTTGCGCAGCTCATCATTAAAATCCGGGAGCACCAGGTTGGCCACCGGTTGCAGGGCGCTCGCGGATAACCCCGCGGTTACTGCATCCAGCTGCTGCACCGTGGCGCGCGGTGAAGGGGTATCAATGGCGGCAACGATCAGCCTGTCCATCTCTGCAAGCTGTCGGGCGTCTGGCACATTGCTCGCGTAACGGCGGTTGATATCCTGCAAATGACGCAGGTAGCTTTGGCTTTGATAGAGCGAGCTGAGCAGCGCGTTACGCTCCAGATGCCGCTTTTGCCCGCGCTCCAGCATTCCCGTCACGCTCTGCTGTAATTCATTACTCCTGCGAATAATTCGCGCCACCAGCGCCGGCTCCTGCTGCGCCAGCGGCGCATCGGCAAGTTGATCCAGCGAGTGGCGCAGCGCCATCTGCGTCTGTTTCAGCCGCTCGGCTTCGCCTTTGTACTCCAGCGCACCGACCACCTGCGACAGCCGCACCGCCGCCGTTGCCACATTTGCGGTATCACGGGCGAGGTTCATGCTGCCGGTCATGTCATCCAGCGTTTGCTGTTGGACCTGCTCCTGGATCTGGCTGGCGTGACGAAAGCCGAGCACCGCCACACCGCTCACCATCAGCGTGACGGCGACCACCAGCAGATTAAAAATCAGCAGGCGTCCGCGGGCGCTGGTGAAGAACGGGGGGCGTGAAGACATGGGTTTGGGCTCCTCTGCGGATTGGTGCCTTCACCCTGGCCCTCTCCCACAGGGAGAGGGAAAAGGAAAATGTGATGGCGATTAGCTATTCATAACTATGACAAATATGAACAGCTTCTGACATTTTGCATTTACGCGCCTGTGATGAAGTGCAGATATCGACATTCACAGGAGATCCGCCATGAGCAGAACCCCGGTTTTAGAGATGCGCAATATTGCCAAGACGTTTGGCAATTTCCACGCGCTCAAGGGCGTGGATTTGACGGTTTTCCCCGGTGAGATCCACGCGCTGATGGGGGAAAACGGCGCCGGAAAAAGCACGCTGATGAAGATCCTCGCAGGTGCCTATACCGCCAGCAGCGGCGACATCCTCATCGACGGTAAGCCGTTTCATATCAAAGGGCCGAAGGATGCGCTGGCCGCAGGCATTACCCTGATTTATCAGGAGATGCAGCTTGCTCCTAACCTGACCGTGGCGGAAAACATTTTTCTCGGCAGCGAGCTGTCGCGCGGCGGGCTGGTCCAGCGCAAAGAGATGGCTGCCCAGGCGCAGGCGGTCATTGACCGCCTCGGTGCGCAGTTCAGCGCCACCGACCTGGTCATGAAACTGACGATCGCCGAGCAGCAGCAGGTGGAGATCGCCCGCGCCCTGCACCGCAACAGCCGCATTCTGGTGATGGACGAACCTACCGCCGCCCTCTCCTCGCGCGAAACCCACCGTCTGTTCGAACTGATTTTGCGCCTGCGCGATGAAGGCATGGCGATTATTTACATCAGCCACCGGATGGCGGAAGTGTATGAACTCTCTGACCGCGTCAGCGTGCTACGCGACGGGCAATACGTCGGCAGCCTGACGCGCGACAGGCTCAACGCCTCCGAGCTGGTGCGCATGATGGTGGGCCGTCCGCTCAGCGATCTGTTTAACAAAGAGCGCGATATTCCCCTCGGCAGCCCGCGTCTTAACGTCCACCACCTCACCGACGGCAAAAAAGTACAGCCGTGCAGTTTGCAGGTGCGCTCCGGTGAAATCGTCGGGCTGGCAGGGCTGGTCGGGGCCGGGCGTTCCGAGCTGGCACAGCTGATCTTCGGCGTGCGCAAAGCCACCGGCGGCATGATTGAGGTGGACGGCGAACCGGTGGTGATCCACTCCCCGCGCGCGGCCATTGAGAACGGCATCGGTTTTCTTACCGAGAACCGCAAGGAACAGGGTCTGTTTCTGGAGCTGGCGGCGCAGGAGAACATCACTATGGCGACGCTGGAGCGCGACGCCACTTTCGGCTGGCTGAACCGCAAAAAAGCGCAGTCGATTTCCGACGACGCCATCGCCCTGCTCAATATCCGCGTGCCCCATTCACAGGTGCGCGCGGGCGGGCTCTCCGGCGGCAACCAGCAAAAACTGCTGATCTCCCGCTGGGTGGCGATAGGCCCGCGCATTCTGATTCTGGACGAGCCCACGCGCGGCGTAGACGTCGGCGCAAAAAGCGAGATCTACCGCATCATGAACCAGATGGCGCGCAAAGGCGTTGCGATACTGATGATCTCCAGCGAGCTGCCGGAAGTAGTAGGGATGAGCGACCGGGTGTACGTGATGCGGGAAGGCAGCATTGCGGGTGAACTGCACGGGCGCGACATCTCTCAGGAAAACATCATGACGCTGGCAACCGGCGTAAACGACACACATCATCAGGCGGTGTAATTATGACAACTCCAACCCATCCGCAGCAGGTGGCGAAATCCGCCTCCGCCAAAAAAATGCTGATGAGCGATCTGATGCAAACGATCGGCATTTTGCCGATTTTAATCCTGATTGTGGCGGTATTTGGCTTTATCGCCCCTAACTTTTTCACCGAGAGTAATCTGCTCAACATTACCCGGCAGGCGTCGATCAACATTGTGCTGGCGGCCGGGATGACCTTCATCATCCTGACCGGCGGGATTGACCTCTCCGTGGGCTCGATTCTGGGCACCACGGCAGTGGCGGCGATGGTGGTCTCACTTATCCCTGAATTTGCGATGCTCTCCATTCCGGCGGCGCTGATGCTCGGTATGGTGCTGGGGCTGTTCAACGGTGCGCTGGTGGCCTTCGCCGGACTTCCGCCGTTTATCGTTACGCTCGGCACCTATACGGCGCTGCGCGGCGCGGCCTATCTGCTGGCGGACGGCACGACGGTTATTAACTCCAACATTAACTTCGAGTGGATCGGCAATAACTACCTCGGCCCGATTCCGTGGCTGGTGGTGATCGCCCTGGCGGTGATTGTGGTGTGCTGGTTCATCCTGCGCCGCACCACCCTCGGCGTTCACATCTATGCGGTTGGTGGCAACATGCAGGCGGCACGCTTAACCGGCATTAAGGTCTGGCTGGTGCTGCTGTTTGTCTACGGCATGAGTGGCCTGCTCTCGGGCTTAGGCGGCGTGATGAGCGCTTCACGTCTCTACAGCGCCAACGGCAACCTCGGCACGGGGTACGAGCTGGATGCGATTGCGGCGGTGATCCTCGGCGGCACCAGCTTCGTCGGCGGGATCGGCACGATCACCGGCACCCTGGTGGGCGCGCTGATCATCGCCACCCTCAACAACGGCATGACGCTGATGGGCGTCTCCTATTTCTGGCAGCTGGTGATCAAAGGGGCGGTGATCATCATAGCGGTGCTGATCGACAAATACCGTACCCGACACCATCAAAGTGCATAACAACAATACCCTACGTGAGGAATACAGCATGAGATTGAAGCCCTTAGTGACCGCGCTCTGTGCTGGCGCGCTGCTGGCCGCAACCCCGTTTGCGCAGGCAAAAGATCTGAAATCCATCGGCGTGACGGTGGGTGACCTGGCTAACCCGTTCTTCGTGCAGATCACCAAAGGTGCCGAGCTGGAAGCGCGCAAGCTGGCGGGAGATAACGTCAAGGTGACGCTGGTCTCCAGCGGGTACGATCTGGGCCAGCAGGTGTCGCAGATCGATAACTTCATTGCGGCGAAAGTAGACATGATCATCCTTAATGCCGCGGATTCCAAAGGGATCGGCCCCGCGGTAAAACGCGCTAAAGAGGCGGGGATCGTGGTCGTGGCGGTGGACGTGGCGGCGGAAGGGGCCGATGCGACCATCACCTCCGATAACACTCAGGCGGGAGAAATGGCCTGTAAGTACATTACCGACCGCCTGAAAGGTAAAGGCAACGTGGTGATCATCAACGGACCGCCGGTTTCTGCGGTACAAAACCGCGTGGAGGGCTGCCAGACCGAGTTCAGGCGCCACCCGGATATCAAAGTGCTCTCGGATAATCAGAACGCCAAAGGCAGCCGCGAAGGCGGCCTGGAGGTCATGACCTCCCTGCTGGCGGCCAATCCGAAGATCGACGGCGTATTCGCGATTAACGATCCGACCGCGATCGGCGCCGATCTGGCGGCTAAACAGGCGCAACGCAACGAATTCTTTATCGTTGGCGTGGATGGCAGCCCGGATGGTGAAGAAGCCCTGAAGCGCGAAAACTCCCTGTTTGTGGCGACGCCAGCGCAGGATCCGCAGGTGATGGCGGCGAAGGCGGTGGAGATTGGCTATGACATTCTTCAGGGCAAACCTGCGCCGAAAGAGCCCGTGCTGATCCCGGTGACGATGATCGATAAAAAGAACGTCGGCACATATAAGGGTTGGACGGTTAAGTAAGCCCCTCACCCCGGCCCTCTCCCCAAAGGGGAGAGGGTGTTCAAGTTCCCTCTCCCCTTTGGGGAGAGGGTTAGGGTGAGGGGGCGGCAAAAACTCAAGGAGTCCCCATGAAACGCTCCGACATCAATGAAATCCTCGGCCACACGCGGCAGTTCTTCTCCATGCACGACGTGCATCTCCCCCCTTTTGCCAGCTTTCCGCCGACAAAATGGCAGCAGCTTGACCAGGCAGCATGGCAGGAGGTGTTTGACCTCAGGCTCGGCTGGGACGTGACGGCATTTGGTGGCAACAACTTCGCTGCACAGGGGTTAACGCTGTTCACCCTGCGCAACGGCTCCCCCAACGGCGTGCCCTATGAAAAGTGCTATGCCGAAAAAATCATGCACGTCCGCGACGGCCAGGTGACGCCGATGCATTTTCACTGGCGCAAGCGGGAGGACATTATTAACCGCGGCGGCGGGAATCTGATTATTGAGTTATGGAATGCGGGCGCGCATGAAGAGACCGAAAACACCGACGTGACCGTCACGATAGATGGCTGTCGGCAGACGCACATGCCCGGCAGCCAGCTGCGCCTCACGCCAGGGGAGAGCATCTGCCTGACGCCCGGCCTGTACCACAGTTTCTGGGGTGAACGCGGCTTTGGTGACGTGCTGGTGGGCGAAGTGTCGTCGGTCAATGACGATGAACACGACAACCACTTTTTACAGCCCATTGACCGCTACAACACCATTGAAGAAGACGAACCGGCGGTGCTGGTGCTGTGCAACGAGTACACCCTCTTTCGGATATAAGGAGTGAATGATGCCATTGATTTCTCTTGCCGACGGTCTGGCCCACGCCAGGGAACACCGCTACGCCCTGGGCGCGTTCAACGTGCTCGACTCCCATTTTCTGCGCGCGCTGTTTGCCGCCGCGAAGCAGGAACGCTCGCCGTTTATCATCAACATCGCCGAAGTGCATTTTAAGTACGTGTCTCTGGAGTCGCTGGTGGAAGCGGTGAAATTCGAAGCTGCCCGCCACGATATTCCCGTGGTGCTGAACCTCGACCACGGACTGCATTTTGAGGCGGTGGTGCGCGCCCTGCGTTTAGGGTTCAGCTCGGTGATGTTCGACGGCTCCACGCTGAGCTATGAGGAAAATATCCGCCAGACCCGGGAAGTGGTGAAGATGTGCCACGCGGTGGGCGTCTCGGTAGAGGCGGAGCTGGGCGCGGTAGGCGGGGATGAAGGTGGCGCGCTGTACGGTCATGCGGATGAAGCCTTCTTTACCGACCCGCAACTGGCGCGCGAATTTGTTGATTCAACCGGCATCGATGCGCTGGCGGTTGCCATTGGCAACGCGCACGGCAAATACAAGGGCGAGCCGAAGCTTGATTTTCCGCGTCTGGACGCCATTCGCCAGCAGACGGGCCTGCCGCTGGTTTTACACGGCGGCTCTGGCATAAGCGACACTGATTTCCGCCGCGCCATTGAACTCGGTATTCATAAAATCAATTTCTATACCGGCATGTCGCAGGCCGCACTTGCCGCCGTTGAGCAACGCATGGCGAACCGCCAACCGCTTTACGATGAGTTTGCCGAGCTGCTGCTGGGCATTGAAGAGGCCATTACCGATACGGTTGCGGAACAGATGCGCATCTTCGGCAGTGCGGGGCAGGCCTAATGGAACGCAAAGGGATCGTCGCCGCAGGCAATATGCTGGTGGATCACGTCCACCAGATCGTACAGTGGCCGGAGCGCGGCTGGCTGGCAGAAATCACCCACAGCGAACGCTCAACCGGCGGTGCGCCGCTCAACGTTCTGCTGACGCTGGCAAAAATGCACGTCGGCCTGCCGTTACAGGCGGTGGGGCTGATTGGGGAAGACAGCGACGGAGACTATATTCTGGCGATGCTCGACCAGTATCACGTCAATCGCCAGCGCGTGCAGCGCACGACGCTCTCCCCAACGTCGATGTCGCAGGTGATGACCGACCCCAGCGGACAGCGCACCTTTTTCCACTCGCCGGGCGCCAACCGCCTGCTGGATCTTCCCGCCTTCGATCGTTTAGACGGATCGCTGAAGATCTTCCATCTCGGCTATCTGCTGCTGCTCGACAGCCTGGATATGCCGGACGAGGAATTTGGCACCCGCAGCGCGCGGTTACTGGCACAGATGCACGATCAGGGGTATGAAACCTCGCTCGATCTGGTGTCCCGCAAGGGCGACCCGCGCTATCAGCCGCTGGTGCTCCCTGCCCTGCGCCATCTTGATTATCTGGTGATTAACGAGCTGGAAGCCGGTGAGTTTAGCGGGCTTGAGATCCGCGACGGCCATGATGCGCTGAACATGGCCCATATCGCCGACGCTGCCGCACAGCTGCTGGCGGCAGGCGTGCGACAGCGGGTGGTGATCCACTGTCCGGAAGGGGCATGGGGTGAAGCGCCGGGTGAAAAAGGGCAATGGGTTCCGTCGTGGAAGCTGACGCAGGACGAGATTATCGGCAGCGTCGGCGCGGGCGACGCGTTTTGCGCGGGCTTTTTATACGGCTGCCATGAATCCCTGCCGCTGACGGAGAGTATTTATCTGGCGCACGCCTGCGCGCGGGCCAGCCTGCTGGCGGCTAATGCAATTGACGGCGCGAAAACGCTGGCCGAGCTTCAGACGTTTATTCAGGAGAACGGTCAGGCGGCTTTCTCATGATGGGAAACGTCCGTGGCAAAAACATAGCCCAG
Source organism: Enterobacter hormaechei subsp. hoffmannii (assembly GCF_001729745.1). Classification (GTDB taxonomy): domain Bacteria; phylum Pseudomonadota; class Gammaproteobacteria; order Enterobacterales; family Enterobacteriaceae; genus Enterobacter; species Enterobacter intestinihominis. The sequence goes on along the minus strand of NZ_CP017186.1, from coordinate 345,806 downwards.
ACCGCGAATGGTTTTGATCAGCAGAGGCTGGTGCGGATTAACCTCAATTTTTCGCCGTAACCGCATGATCAACACGTCGATAGTGCGGTCAAAGACCTCGGCGCTTTCGCTGTGGGTCAGTTCAAGCAGTTGTTCACGGCTCAGTACCCGGCGGGCGTTTTGCGTTAATGCCAGCAGCAGGCCATATTCGCCCTGGGTTAACGGCACGGTATTACGCTGCGGATCGCTCAGCTCGCAGCGGGTGGTGTCCAGCGTCCAGCCGTTAAAGGCAATACCTTCAACGCGCGGCGCGGCAGGCTCCGCGGCCAGCGCACCGGTACGACGCAGCACCGCCTTAACGCGGGCGACCACCACGCGCGGATTGAACGGTTTTCCGATGTAATCATCAGCGCCCATTTCCAGCCCAACGACCACATCTGATTCACTTCCCAGCCCCGTCAGCATCACCACCGGTAGCGACGGTCGCCGCTTTTGCATCTGCAGCAAAACCTGTAATCCGTTGATATCCGGCAGCATCATGTCCAGCAGAACCAGCGCAATGCCGGAGTCCTGCTGGACACGGTTCACCGCTTCCTGACCGGTGTGACACGTCAGCACGGTAAAGACGTGCTCGCTGAGCACATCCTGTAGCAGTTCGCAGACTGCGACATCATCATCAACCACCAGAATCGCCGGTTTCATCGCATGCTTCCGTCAGGGAATTATGTTAAGTCTGAACCATTCTGCCGCCGGCTCCAGCCGAATTGTTTTTTACGTGACGGAAATTCAATCCATGTCACATCCCCTGCCCTTTCGACACGTCAATTTTGACGATTGGCTGTTTTTCGTCAGGGTTTTGCCCCGCAAAGGGTCGTAAAGTCAGGAAATACCCATAGTAAAAACATGGCATAGAAGCTGCATATTGGGCAGGTAAGAACTGTTTAACTGGAGCAAAGTGATGAAAAAAGTCGTCACGGTTTGCCCTTATTGTGCCTCAGGTTGCAAGATCCACCTGGTGGTCGATAACGGCAAAATCGTCCGGGCGGAAGCGGCGCAGGGTAAAACCAATCAGGGCACGCTGTGCCTGAAAGGGTACTACGGCTGGGATTTTATTAACGATACCCAAATCCTCACCCCGCGCCTGAAAACCCCTATGATCCGCCGCGAGCGCGGCGGCAAGCTGGAAGCCGTCTCCTGGAATGAAGCGCTGGATTATGTTGCCACGCGCCTTAGCGCCATCAAGGCCAAGTATGGCCCGGATGCGATTCAGACCACCGGCTCCTCACGCGGAACCGGGAATGAAACCAACTATGTGATGCAAAAATTCGCGCGCGCCGTTATTGGTACCAATAACGTCGACTGCTGCGCTCGCGTCTGACACGGCCCATCGGTTGCAGGTCTGCACCAGTCGGTCGGTAACGGCGCAATGAGTAATGCCATCAATGAGATAGATAACACCGATCTGGTGTTCATCTTCGGCTATAACCCGGCGGATTCTCACCCTATCGTCGCGAATCACGTGATTCGCGCCAAACAGAACGGGGCGAAAATCATCGTCTGCGATCCGCGCAAAATTGAAACCGCGCGCATTGCCGATATGCACATCGCACTGAAAAACGGCTCAAACATCGCGCTGTTGAATGCGATGGGGCACGTCATTATTGAGGAGAACCTCTACGACCAGGCGTTTGTCGCGAGCCGTACGGAAGGGTTTGAAGAGTATCGCAAGATTGTCGAAGGCTATACGCCGGAGTCCGTTGAGGCGATAACCGGCGTCAGCGCACAGGAGATCCGCCAGGCGGCGCGGATGTACGCCGGAGCGAAAACCGCCGCTATTCTGTGGGGTATGGGCGTGACCCAGTTCTACCAGGGCGTGGAAACCGTGCGCTCGCTCACCAGCCTCGCCATGTTAACCGGCAATCTGGGTAAAGCGCATGTGGGCGTGAACCCGGTACGTGGTCAGAATAACGTGCAGGGCGCGTGCGACATGGGCGCGCTGCCGGACACCTATCCGGGCTACCAGTACGTCAAATTCCCGGAAAATCGCGAGAAATTCGCGAAGGCCTGGGGCGTGGAGAGCCTGCCTGAGCACACGGGGTATCGCATCAGCGAGCTGCCGCACCGCGCGGCGCACGGTGAAGTGCGTGCGGCCTACATCATGGGTGAAGATCCGCTCCAGACCGACGCCGAGTTGTCTGCGGTGCGTAAAGGGTTTGAGGATCTGGAGCTGGTGATTGTTCAGGATATCTTTATGACCAAAACCGCGGCGGCGGCGGATGTGATTTTACCGTCGACCTCCTGGGGCGAGCATGAAGGTGTCTATACGGCGGCAGACCGCGGCTTCCAGCGCTTCTTCAAGGCTGTCGAGCCGAAGTGGGATCTGAAAACGGACTGGCAGATCATCAGCGAAATCGCCACCCGCATGGGCTACCCGATGCACTACAACAACACCCAGGAGATCTGGGACGAGTTGCGGCATCTGTGCCCGGACTTTTATGGGGCAACCTATGAAAAAATGGGTGAGCTAGGCTACATCCAGTGGCCGTGCCGGGATGAGTCAGAGGCGGATCAGGGAACGTCGTACCTCTTTAAAGAAAAATTCGACACCCCGAACGGGCTGGCGCAATTCTTCACCTGCGACTGGGTCGCGCCGATCGATAAACTCACCGACGAGTATCCGATGGTGCTCTCCACCGTGCGTGAAGTGGGCCATTACTCCTGCCGTTCCATGACCGGCAACTGCGCCGCGCTGGCGGCGCTGGCGGATGAACCGGGCTACGCGCAGATCAACACCGCCGATGCCGAACGGCTCGGTATTGAAGATGAAGCGCTGGTGTGGGTGAACTCGCGTAAAGGCCGCATCATTACCCGCGCGCAGGTCAGCGACCGTCCGAACAAAGGCGCGGTCTATATGACCTACCAGTGGTGGATTGGCGCCTGTAACGAGCTGGTGACGGAGAACTTAAGCCCGATAACCAAAACGCCGGAGTATAAATACTGCGCCGTAAACGTGGAGCCCATAGCGGATCAGCGCGCAGCGGAACAGTACGTGATCGACGAATATAACAAGCTGAAAGCCCGCCTGCGTGAAAGCGCAATGGGATGAAGCTGTTAATTAATCGCTGACTAAATGGGGTGAGATATTCACCCCATTATTATTTCTGGCATCGCTATTAATAATATCAATATATTTCTCTGAAGACGTCTCGCAGAAAAATGTAATTTGCGCGAAAATTAATTACATCTTTGCATTTTAATTCAGAGGGATAAGATATACGGCGGGTGCTTAAGACTTTCTGTCTTGAGCATTGTTGAGGGACAGAAAGTGGAAAGCCCCGGGAAATTTGCATTTACCCGAGGCTACCCCTCAACCCCAACAAGTTGAGAGTAGCCTCTTATTCTTTTTTTCACAAGGAGTAAAAGGCATGACGCCATTAAAAACTACGTTAGGCATCGTCTTTATTATTTGCCTGACGATAGTGATCTTTACCTTTATTACTCGCGATAAGCTCTGCGAGTTTTCAATAAAGAGTGAACATCAGGAGGTGGCGGCGAAATTAGCCTGTAACGCAGGCTAACCTCTTCGGGTGGAACGCGTGTTCCGCCCGGCTTGTGGGATGCTGAGGTCTTAACGCACCCGTTTTTTTCTTCTGTCACCGCGATTATACTGCGCGGCATGTACCCCGATGATAAGAATCCATGAAAGCCATTTTTCTGTTGTTGTTATTTTTAACCGCCTTTGCCCGTGCCGATGAGATAGGCAGCCAGTATCGAAAACAGGCGGAAGCCGGTGATGCGCGCGCCCAGTATTATCTTGCCGATACGTACTTCAGCTCCGGCGACAGCAAGCAGGCCGCGCTGTGGGCCGAGAAAGCGGCGAAAGGCGGCAATGTCGACGCCATGGCGCTGCTATCGCAAATCCTCTTTACGCAGGGCGACTACGCACAGGCCAAAGCTCTGGCCCAACAGGCAAACATTGCGGGCAGCAAACGCGGCGCGATCATGCTGGCGCGGGTGCTGGTGAACACGCAAGCAGGCAAGACCGACTACCCGCAGGCCATTAAACTGCTGCAAACGGCGACCGAAGACATCGATAGTGACTCGGCGGTAGACGCGCAACAGCTGCTGGGGCTGATCTATGCCAACGGCGTTGAAGTCCCTCAGGATGACGTGCAGGCTGCGGCGTGGTTCAAGCGGAGTTCGGCTCTGTCCCGGACGGGCTATGCGGAGTACTGGGCAGGCATGCTGTTCAGGCAGGGTGAGAAAGGCTTTATCACACCGAATAAACAGAAAGCGCTTTACTGGTTAAACCTGAGCTGTACGGAAGGGTTTGATACCGGGTGTGAAGAGTTTGATGCGTTGAGCGGGGAGTAAATTATTGCCCGGTGGCGCTGCGCTTACCGGGCCTACGGTTATGTAGGCCGGGTAAGGCGAAGCCGCCACCCGGCATTTTTACATCATTGGTCAGCCGTTTTATCAAAACGACCCAGCACCTCGCGTTCATACGCCAGCGCTTTTTTACGGTCGAACTTGTGTTCCCACTTGGAGATTACCAGCACCGCCAGCGCATTACCCACCACGTTCAGCGCGGTACGCGCCATGTCGAGGATACGGTCCACACCGGCGATAAACGCCAGGCCTTCCAGCGGAATACCGACGCTGCCCAGCGTCGCCAGCAGCACCACGAAGGAGACGCCCGGCACGCCTGCGATACCCTTTGAGGTCACCATCAGGGTCAACACCAGCACGATTTCCTGCCACAGCGACAGGTCAATGCCGTACAGCTGAGCGATAAAGATTGCCGCAATACTCTGATACAGCGTTGAACCATCCAGGTTGAAGGAGTAACCGGTCGGTACAACGAAGCTGGTAATGGACGCCGGTGCACCGTAGGCCTCCATCTTCTCAATGATACGCGGCAGCACGCTCTCGGAGCTTGCCGTGGAGTACGCCAGAATCAGCTCATCTTTCAGAATGCGGATCAGGATCCAGATGCTCAGCCCGCACAGGCGCGCCACAATCCCCAGCACCACCAGCGCGAAGAACAGGATCGCGAAGTGCACCAGAATCACCAGCTTCGCCAACGGCCACAGGGAAGCAAAGCCGAAGTTCGCCACGGTTACGGCGATCAGCGCAAAAACACCCACCGGCGCATAGCGCATCACCATGTGGGTAACTTTGAACATGGTTTCAGAGATAGAGCGGAACACCGTTACCAACGGTTCACGGTGCGTCGCGGGCAGGGAAGAAAGCCCCAGACCAAAGAGCACCGAGAAGAAGATGATCGGCAGCATCTCGCCCTTCGCCATTGACGCGATAATGTTGGTCGGCACCAGTGACAGAATTGTGCCCATCAGACCGTGCGAATGGCTCTGCACGTCGGCGGTGGTGCTTTGATATTTCGAAATATCCACCGTCGCCAGCTGCGACATATCAATCCCGGAACCTGGCTGGAACACGTTCGCCAGGGTGATACCAAGAATGATGGCAACCGTGGTGATCACTTCGAAATAGAGAATGGTTTTAACGCCGATGCGGCCTAACTGTTTCGCATCACCTACCCCGGCAATACCGACCACCAGCGTCGAGATCACAATCGGCACAACAATCATCTTGATCAGATGAATAAAGATATCGCCCGCTGGCGAGAGAAGGTTCGCAATCAGCCACTCGCGGCTGTCGCTATGATAATGGAGGTAACTGCCCAGCAAGATGCCCAGCACAAGGGCCAGCAGGATCTGCCAGGCCAGGCTGACTTTCAAATTTTTCATAGAAACTGACTTCCTCAATGAAATCTCCGCACCATCAAAACTGCATGAATATGGAGACATACTGAAAGGGTATGAATTGTGTTGCGTTGGTTTATGGGATTTTTTAACGCGCCGTATGAGTATCATTTGCACGGCATGCTGCGCAAGCCTTAAAGAACAAGGCATTTCACTGCAAAAAGCGTCATTGACGGTAATTAATAGCAATCCACATCAATAACCGATTGTTATGAAAAAACTTTTACAAACAAAAAAGTGAATAATTCTTCAGATGAATTATTTCCCTTCAAAGTTTCATTCGCTCAATTTTCATACTCTTCAGACATTGCGTGATCTGTCGCCCAAATACTAAACAAAGCTTGTAAAGCCCCTACTATTAACGTTTTTGCGACATATTATTAACATCTTACAAGGAGAAAAAAAGCCATGAGCCAAATACACAAACACGACATTCCCGCAAACATTGCGGACCGTTGCCTGATAAGCCCGGAGCAGTACCAGGAGAAATACCAGCAGTCCATTTCCAGCCCTGACGCATTCTGGGGTGAACAGGGCCACATCCTCGACTGGATCAAACCTTATCAGAAGGTAAAGAACACCTCTTTCGCGCCGGGCAACGTCTCCATTAAATGGTATGAAGACGGCACGCTGAACCTGGCGGCGAACTGCCTGGACCGCCATCTTGCCGAACGCGGCAACGAAACGGCCATTATCTGGGAAGGCGACGATGCCTCTCAGAGCAAACACATCTCATATAAAGAGCTTCATCGCGACGTCTGCCGCTTCGCCAACGTGCTGCTGGCCCAGGGCATTAAAAAAGGCGATGTGGTGGCGATCTATATGCCGATGGTGCCGGAAGCCGCGGTGGCTATGCTGGCCTGCGCGCGCATCGGCGCGATCCACTCCGTTATTTTTGGTGGCTTCTCGCCGGAGGCGGTTGCCGGACGTATCGTCGACTCGAACTCAAAGCTGGTGATCACCGCTGACGAGGGCGTGCGTGCCGGGCGCGGCATTCCGCTGAAGAAAAACGTCGATGAAGCGCTGAAAAACCCGAACGTGAAATCCATCCATAACGTCATTGTCTTCAAACGCACGGGCGGCAACATTGACTGGCACGAGGGCCGAGACCTGTGGTGGAGCGATCTGATTGAAAACGCAAGCGACCAGCATCAGCCGGAAGAGATGAACGCGGAAGATCCGCTGTTTATCCTTTATACCTCCGGATCCACCGGTAAGCCGAAAGGCGTGCTGCATACCACCGGCGGCTATCTGGTTTACGCGGCCACCACCTTTAAATACGTTTTCGACTACCATCCGGGCGACATCTACTGGTGTACCGCCGACGTGGGCTGGGTCACCGGTCACAGCTACCTGCTGTACGGCCCGCTGGCCTGCGGCGCAACGACGCTGATGTTTGAAGGCGTACCTAACTGGCCAACGCCGGCGCGTATGTGCCAGGTGGTCGATAAGCATCAGGTCAACATTCTCTACACCGCGCCAACGGCGATCCGCGCATTAATGGCGGAAGGCGATAAAGCCATCGAAGGGACCGACCGCTCTTCCCTGCGCATCCTCGGTTCCGTGGGCGAGCCGATCAACCCGGAAGCCTGGGAGTGGTACTGGAAGAAGATCGGCAACGAGAAGTGCCCGGTGATGGACACCTGGTGGCAGACCGAAACCGGCGGCTTCATGATCACCCCGATGCCGGGCGCCACGCAGTTGAAAGCCGGTTCGGCCACCCGTCCGTTCTTCGGCGTGCAGCCCGCGCTGGTGGACAACGAAGGCAATCCGCAGGAAGGGGCCACCGAAGGCAACCTGGTGATCGTCGATTCCTGGCCTGGCCAGGCGCGTACCCTGTTCGGCGACCATGAGCGCTTCGAACAGACCTACTTCTCAACCTTTAAAAACATGTACTTCAGCGGCGACGGCGCGCGCCGGGACGAAGACGGTTATTACTGGATCACCGGACGCGTGGACGACGTGCTGAATGTTTCCGGCCACCGTCTGGGCACGGCGGAGATTGAGTCTGCGCTGGTGTCGCATCCGAAGATTGCCGAAGCGGCAGTTGTCGGCATTCCTCACAACATCAAAGGCCAGGCGATCTACGCCTACGTCACCCTGAACCACGGCGAAGAGCCGTCGCCAGAGCTGTATACCGAGGTGCGCAACTGGGTGCGTAAAGAGATCGGCCCGCTGGCCACGCCGGACGTGCTGCACTGGACCGACTCACTGCCGAAAACCCGTTCCGGCAAGATTATGCGTCGTATTCTGCGCAAAATCGCAGCAGGCGACACCAGCAACCTCGGTGATACCTCAACGCTTGCCGATCCTGGCGTGGTGGACAAACTGCTCGAAGAGAAGCAGGCCATCGCAATGCCTTCCTAGTGTTTTCTCCCTCTCCCCGTGGGAGAGGGCCGGGGTGAGGGCATCAGACCGCACCTTCCTTCCATCACCCTAACCCTCTCCCCATAGGGGAGAGGGGATAAAAACAAACCAACCTTACCTTTGGAGACTCTGTGATGAATAACGATATTTGTCAGCAGATAGAGAATAGTGCGCACTACAGGGAGCTCGTCGAAAAACGGCAACGGTTTGCCTTTATCCTTTCCATCATCATGCTGGTTATTTACGTCGGCTTTATTCTGCTGATCGCCTTTGCGCCGCAGTGGCTCGGTACGCCGCTGCACGCCGGAACCAGCGTTACGCGCGGCATCCCAATTGGCATTGGCGTTATCGTTATTTCGTTTGTGCTGACAGGTGTGTATGTCTGGCGTGCGAACGGTGAATTCGATCGTCTTAACAGAGAAGTTCTGCGCGAGGTAAAAGCATCATGAAGCGAGTCCTGACGGCGCTTGCCGCCACACTTCCCTTTGCTGCCCATGCGGCAGATGCCCTTACCGGCGAGGTCCAGCGCCAGCCAACCAACTGGCAGGCGATTATCATGTTCCTGATTTTCGTGGTGCTAACGCTTTACATCACCTACTGGGCGTCGAAACGCGTGCGCTCCCGTAACGATTACTACACCGCGGGCGGCAACATTACCGGCTTCCAGAACGGGCTGGCGATTGCGGGAGACTTTATGTCTGCCGCCTCGTTCCTCGGGATCTCCGCGCTGGTTTATACCTCGGGGTATGACGGCCTGATCTACTCCCTCGGCTTCCTCGTCGGCTGGCCGATCATTCTGTTCCTGATTGCCGAGCGCCTGCGTAACCTTGGCCGCTACACCTTTGCAGACGTAGCTTCATACCGCCTCAAACAAGGCCCCATCCGCATGCTCTCCGCCTGCGGTTCGCTGGTGGTGGTGGCGCTCTATCTCATCGCCCAGATGGTCGGCGCGGGCAAACTGATCGAGCTGCTGTTCGGTCTGAACTACCACGTCGCGGTGGTGCTGGTAGGCGTGCTGATGGTGATGTACGTCCTGTTCGGCGGCATGCTGGCCACCACCTGGGTACAGATCATCAAAGCGGTACTGCTGCTGTTCGGCGCCAGCTTTATGGCCTTTATGGTAATGAAGCACGTCGGGTTCAGCTTCAATAATCTGTTTACCGAAGCCATGTCAGTGCACCCGAAAGGGGAAGCGATCATGAGCCCGGGCGGGCTGGTGAAAGATCCGATATCCGCGCTCTCGCTCGGTCTCGGCCTGATGTTCGGTACCGCTGGCCTGCCGCATATCCTGATGCGTTTCTTCACGGTGTCTGATGCACGTGAAGCGCGTAAAAGCGTGTTCTACGCCACCGGGTTTATGGGCTACTTCTACATACTGACCTTTATCATCGGCTTTGGCGCGATCATGCTGGTGGGGGCAAACCCGGCGTTTAAAGACGCGGCGGGCGCGCTTATCGGCGGTAACAACATGGCGGCGGTGCATCTGGCCGACGCGGTAGGCGGTAACCTGTTCCTCGGCTTTATCTCTGCCGTGGCCTTCGCCACCATCCTCGCGGTGGTTGCCGGGCTGACGCTGGCTGGTGCGTCTGCGGTATCGCACGATCTCTACGCCAACGTTTTCCGCAAAGGTGCAAGTGAGCGCGATGAGCTGAAAGTCTCCAAAATCACCGTACTGGTGCTGGGCGTCGTCGCCATCCTGCTGGGGATTTTGTTCGAGAAGCAGAACATCGCCTTTATGGTGGGGCTGGCCTTCTCGATTGCGGCAAGCTGTAACTTCCCGATCATTCTGCTCTCCATGTACTGGTCAAAACTGACCACCCGTGGGGCGATGATTGGCGGCTGGCTGGGGCTGCTGACGGCGGTGATTCTGATGATCCTCGGCCCGACCATCTGGGTGCAGATCCTCGGTCACGAAAGCGCTATCTTCCCGTATGAATACCCGGCGCTGTTCTCCATTGCCGTGGCGTTTATTGGGATCTGGTTCTTCTCAGCGACCGACAACTCGCCGGAGGGTAACCTGGAGCGTGAGAAATTCCGCGCCCAGTTTATCCGCTCGCAAACAGGCCTGGGTGTTGAGCAGGGCCGCGCGCACTAAACCTTTTCTCCCCGGTCGCTCTGGCCGGGGAACTTAAAACATCACCCACGCCACCAGCGGCGCGATTAATACCATTGTCACGCCCGAGAGCATCATCACCAGGCTTGCAACAACGCCTTCCTGCTGTCCCAGCTCATACGAACGTGCCGTCCCCGCCCCGTGCGACGCCGCGCCAAACCCTGCCCCTTTCGCCATCCCTTCGCGAATGGAAAGGCGCAGAAACAGCACATCCCCCACTGCCATGCCGAACACGCCGGTCACCACCACAAACAGCGCCACCAGATCCGGCTGTCCGCCGAGCGGTTTAGCCGCCGCCAGCGCGAACGGTGTGGTCACCGAGCGTACCGCCAGGCTGCGCTGGATTTCATCAGACAGGGTAAACAGCCGCGCCAGCCAGACCGAGCTGCACACCGCCACTACCGTCGCGGTGACGACACCCGCGCTGAGCGACATCCAGTGGCGTTTAATAATTGCCAGGTTGTCATACACCGGCACCGCAAAGGCGATAGTCGCCGGGCCGAGCAGCCACAGCAGCCAGTGGGATTCACCAATGTAGTTCTGCCAGGAGATATGGCCGAAGACCAGCATCAGCACCAGCAGGATCGGCGTAAAGACCAGCGGCATCAGCGGCAGCGTGCGAAAGCGGCGATACAGGCGCTTGTTGGCAAAGTAAATGACGACTGTCGCAATCAGGCATAGCACGCTTATCTGAAAGTTAGTCATGCTTCTGCCTGCTGATTTCAAAGCGATACACTTTATCCACCACCCAGGCGGTGGCGCCCAGCACCATCAGCGTGCTCAGGGCGATAACCGCAAAGATGCGCCAGCCGTCGACCATCAGCAGTTGCGCATAATTCACCACCGCCACCACGGCCGGAACGAAGAACAGCAGCATCTCCGCCAGCAGCCAGCGCGCACCGGCCCGCACCCAGCTAAGGGGCAACGCGCGACAGAGGATCAGCGTCAGCATCAGCACCATTCCCACCAGGTTGGCGGGTAAAGGCAGGTTCAGCCAGTCGACAAGATATTCAGCAAAAACAAACAGTCCCGCGTAGAGCAGTACCTGAACCGGTACCTGGAGTCGTTGAACAACGGCAGGCGTAACACGGCTTAACGCCACGGCCATGGGGGTTTTCCTCAGAAATGAGACGAGGCGCCAGTATAGTGAGCGTACGGTATCGACTGAAATGAATTAAAATCATCGAAGGTATAGTTTCGAGGAATAATCATGGACATAAGAACGCTGCGCTATTTTGTCGAGGTGGTTCGCCAGCAAAGTTTTACCCGCGCAGCGGAGAAGTTATTCGTAACCCAGCCTACCATCAGTAAGATGCTGAAAAACCTCGAAGATGAGCTGAACTGTACCCTCCTGATCCGCGACGGGCGCAAGCTGCTGCTGACCGATACCGGTCGCGTGGTGTTCGAGCGCGGGCTGGCAATTCTGGCGGAGTTCCGCCAGCTGGAGGCCGAGCTTGGGGACATCAACCACCTGACAAAAGGGCTGCTGCGGCTCGGCATTCCGCCGATGGTCGGCATGATGATGGCCGGGCCGATTAGCCTGTTTCGCCAGCGCTATCCCGGCGTTGAGCTAAAAATTTCTGAATTTGGCGGCCTGACCGTGCAGCAGGCGGTGATGAACGGTGAACTGGACGTGGCCATGACGGCCCTTCCCGTGGAAGAAGAGAGCGGGCTGGCAACGCTGCCGCTGTTCAGCCACCCGCTGTGCGTGCTGGTGCCGCGCTCCGGCGACTGGCTGAAGATTGAATCAGTAAAACCCGAGCTGCTCGGCGAACACCCGCTGCTAATTTACAACGAAGATTTCGCCTTAAGCCGCCAGCTGATGGCGCTGTTTAACCAGCACAACGTAAAGCCGCGCATTGCGGTGCGCAGCGGCCAGTGGGATTTTCTGGCAGCGATGGTACAGGCGGGCGTGGGGATAGCCATTCTGCCGCAGCCGATCTGCGAGCGGCTGGATAAAAACACGCTGCGCTGGATCCCGCTGGAGAGCGATCTGCACTGGCAGTTAGGGATGATCTGGCGTGAAGGGGTGTATCTGTCGCACAGCGCACAGGCGTGGTTGCAATGCTGTGAGGGGTTTTGGGTACCCTCACCCTAACCCTCTCCCATAGGGCTGAGGGTTCCCCACAAATTAATGCGAGCACTGAGCAATCCCCTCGCCCCTCCGGGGAGAGGGTTAGGGTGAGGGGAACATACGGCGGTGGTGGTCATTCCGTTCACTTTATGTCCTTGCTACTCTGTAACGACATGACCGGTGAACGTGCCAGGGTGGCTCAGTCGCCACCACCCTGGCGACCCGGGCTCCCGGCGGTAAATCGCCGCTTCGCGGTGCCCTCGGCTTATTCCTTCCGGCTTATCGGGTACGGGCGGAGGCAACGTCCCTGTAAAGCCGCCCTCTCGGCGCATCCCTGCGCCTCGCCCCGGCCTGCAGGAAACGCCTCAGCGATTTACAGCCGGACCAGGGCATCGCTGACAGCCCTCAGTCATTTAGAAAGCAACTTTATTGCTTCTGCATAAAAAAATTACTGGGGAACCCTCAGCCCACCGGGAGAGGGAACCGATCGAGCACGTAGGCCCGGTAAGCGCAGCGCCACCGGGCAATTACAGCGCTACTGATTCTCTATCAACAACGCTTCCAGCAGATCCAGATCGTGCAGCAGCTTTTGCAGCGTCTCGTTGCTGATCTGCCGCGTCGCGCGCAGGTGATACAGCTCGGCACGCTCGGAGCGCAGCGCCGCCAGGCGGAAACGGCGCTCGAGGTTCTCTTCCTGCAACGAACTTTCCACGTCGTTACGTCCGTCAGCACGGCGACGCAAATTACCGATCACGCGTGAACTGACTTCCTTCAGCAGCTGGTTATCAATGTTCTCTTCGGCATCGGCGGCCAGACGCTCCTCCATCTTCTCGATGGCGACAATCGCTACTTCCGCCGTCGCCGCACGGGCAATCCGCTCTTCCTTATGCTGCTGCGAGGTGTCACCCGCATCAATATGCTGCAGCAGAATCGGCAGCATAATTACGCCGACAAACAGGGAGAAGAGGATCACGCCCGCCGCCAGGAACACCAGCTCGTAGCGCGCCGGGAAGACGTCGCCCGTCGGCAGAAGCAGAGGAATGGAGAGCACACCAGCAAGGGTGATCGCCCCGCGAACGCCCGCGAAAGAGGCAATCAGCAGCTCGCGCGTGGTCCAGGAGCCGAACTCCATCGGCTTTTTGGTCAGGAAGCGAACGCTGAACTTCTTCATCGTCCACAGCCAGCCGAAACGCACCAGCATCAGCGAAAGGTAGATGAGTACGATATCGGTAAACAGCATCCAGACTTCAACGTTTGGATCCGCTTCGGCCGCGATCAGCGAAGATTCCATAATGCCCGGCAGTTGCAGGCCCAACAGCAGGAACACCATGCCGTTAAAGACAAACTCGAGCATCGCCCAGGTACTGTTCGCGCGCAGACGCATCGCCAGCGGCGCCCGGCGCATCACGCCGGAACGGGTGATGGTCATCCCCGCGGCTACCGCCGCCAGAATGCCCGACACGCCGATATGTTCGGCAATCAGGTAAGAGGCGAACGGCAGCAGGAACAGCAGGACGATCTGCGTCGCCGGTTCATCGCCGCCCCAGCGGCTGAGGAAGCGCAGCGAACGACCGTACAGCCAGCTTACAACAAAGCCTGCGAGGATACCGCCAATCGCCACCTTGAAGAATTCGAGGGTTGCACCGCCGACGGTAAAGACCATGGTGCCCATGGCTACCGCCACGGCAAACTTCAGGGCGACCAGGCCGGAAGCGTCGTTCATCAGCGCCTCGCCCTGCAAAATGCCCATGATTTTCTTAGGAATGCGCCCTTCGCCCACAATGCCGGACAGCGCCACGGCGTCGGTCGGCGACAGCACGGCAGCCAGCGCAAAGGCGGGTATAAGCGGGATCCCCGGTACGGCCCAGTAGATCAGGAAACCAATCCCGACCACGGTAACGACCACCAGCGCCAGCGCCAGACCGAAGATCTCTCGCCCGTGCTCAAGAAATTCGCGCGTCGGCGTTTTCCAGCCATCGGCAAACAGCAGCGGCGGGATAAACAGCACGAGGAACAGTTCCGGATCGAACTCCACGTGCAGACCGAACGTCGGCCACGCCAGCAGCGCGCCGATAGCTATTTGCATTAAAGGCAGGGGGACCTGGAAGGGCAGTACGCGTGTAACCACCCCGGATAATGAGACCACAAGGGTCATGATGAGTATTGTGAAGAAAATTTCCATGCGTTCCCTGTTTGCTGTGTTTCTTTTTAAGCCAAACCTGAGGCGTCGTGCCTCTTATTCTATCCTCTCCAGAGTAACGTAAAAGACAACGGGATGAGTCCTGAAAATAAAAACGGGCGGCCTGAGCCACCCGTTTTCGCATCAATGGATAACTTAAATTGCCCAGCCGCCCGCGTAGAACGCTACCAGCGCAACGGCGATGACAACGGTACCGATGTTCAGCTTGCGCCACTCACCGGAGACCAGACGTCCAATCACCAGCGAGGCGAAACCGATCATAATGCCGGTCACGATGTTACAGGTCAGCACGATAAAGACCGCGGTGATCAGGCCGGACATGGCATCAACAAAGTCAGCAAAGTCGATTTTCGCCACGTTGCTCAGCATCAGCAGGCCGACGTACATCAGCGCAGGTGCGGTCGCGTAAGCTGGCACCAGATAAGAGAGCGGAGAGAGGAACAGGATCAGCAGGAACAGTACGCCAACGGTAATAGCCGTCAGGCCGGTTTTGCCGCCTGCCGCCGTACCCGCTGCGGACTCAATGTACACTGCCGCTGGCGCTGCACCCACCAGGCCAGAGAAAACGCTGCTCAGGGAGTCGGTGGTCAGCGCTTTGCCGCCGTCAATGATCTGGCCGTCTTTGTCCAGCAGGTTAGCCTGCCCCGCCACCGCGCGGATGGTGCCCGTGGCGTCAAACACCGCGGTCATTACCAGCGCCAGCACGCTTGGCAGGATCACCGGGTTCAGCGCGCCCACAATATCCAGGCTGCCAATCAGGGAGTTACCGTTGTCATCGCTCAGCGACGGCATGGCGAAAATCCCGGAGAAATGAACGGACGGGTCGAAAATCAGGCCGACGATGGACACGCCGATAATGGTCAGCAGAATGCCGCCCGGCACTTTCAATTTTTCCAGGCCAATGATCACCGCCAGCCCCACCAGCGACATAATTACCGGGAAGCTCGCGAAGTTACCCAGCGCAACCGGCAGGCCGTCCAGCGGGTTCTTGATGACCAGACCCACGCCGTTGGCGGCGATCAGCAGCAGGAACAGGCCGATGCCGATACCGGTGCCGTGCGCCACGCCCTGCGGCAGGTTGCGCAAAATCCAGCTACGGATGCCGGTAGCAGAGATCACGGTGAACAGTACACCCATCAGGAACACCGCGCCGAGCGCTACCGGGACGCTGATATGCTGGCCCAGCACCAGGCTGAAGGCGGTAAACGCGGTCAGGGAGATGGCGCACCCGATCGCCAGCGGCAGGTTCGCCCACAGGCCCATCACAATCGAACCCACACCCGCAACCAGGCAGGTGGCAACAAAGACCGCCGCTGGCGGGAAACCGGCTTTGCCGAGCATGCCCGGCACCACGATGACGGAGTACACCATCGCCAGAAACGTCGTCAGACCGGCAACAACTTCCTGGCGCACGGTGCTGCCGCGAGCAGAAATTTTAAACATGGCGTCAAGTGAACCGCCGGTACGCGCAGATGGCGTAGACATAGAAAACATCCCCTGAAAATTTTTATTGAAAGTCCGTAAGCGTGGTGGAGACTCCACTGCCAGCGAAACGTCAAATCCTTGTGCTGCGTTTGCGACGAAAGGGGCGTCACAAAAAAAGCAAACGTTTAGCTCCGCGCTTACAAAACGGGTGGTCAAATGTAGGCAAACGATTATCTAGCCTAATACCCGCCCTTTTCAACTGAACTTTCTCGTTTTTCGCTAAAATTGCCTCATGACGATGAAGAATTAAGCAGAGGATGCGCAAACGTTATCGTCCATGCGCAATTTCGTTACATTTCATCCCCCGCCGGGTATCGTCAGCGGGCCGCCTTTCGCAAGCGTTGTCTGCCAGCCCGGACGTGCCTCCACTCTCTGTTTCCACGCCGCTATGTGGTCGAGATTGTCGATGCCGCCTCTCGCCAGCAGGGCGAAGAGGGGAAAACTCATCTGGATGTCCGCCATGGTCAGCGTGTCGCCGGCAAACCAGCTGTTTTCGGCAAGATGGTCGTTAATAAAGCGCGCATGCGTTTCCAGCTGGCGGTTGAGATACGCTTTTTGCACCCCCTGCCCCAGCGCCTTACCCAGCGTGCGCAGGCCAAACGGGACGGGGGGTTTGCCGAGGCTGTTAAATACCAGCTTCATTAACAGCAGCGGCATCAAAGATCCTTCGGCGTAATGCAGCCAGAAGCGATACTGCACTTTATGAGCGGGATCTAACGGTTTGAATCGTGACGCCGAATCGTACGTTTCCTGAAGATATTCCAGAATCGCGCCTGATTCAGCCAGAACCAGTCCGTTATCTTCCAGTACCGGGGATTTTCCCAGCGGATGCACTTTTTTGAGCGCGTCTGGTGCGAGCATGGTTTTTTCGCGCTGGTAGCGCACAATCTCATATGTCAGACCCAGCTCTTCCAGCGCCCAGAGGACGCGATGGGAACGAGACTGGTTAAGGTGGTGGACCGTTAGCATGATGTTCTCCGGTGATTCATACTTTTTAACTATAGAAAACTGAACAACTTCACGAAAAAAATTCGGCTAAAATCTCATCATCTCCGGTGGCAAAAACGGCGGCCGGGCATAGAATTAAAGTGTCAGTACAAACCGGAACCTCCTCCACAAGCTCGACACGAGGAGTACTGATGTCGGGGGAAACCCTCCCGTGAGCCAGCGGGATAGAGAGAAAGACAAAGACCGGAAAAAACTAAAGCGCCCTTAGTGGCGCTTTAGTTCTTTATGCTTGTTGCCGGGTGGCGGCTGCGCCTTACCCGGCAAACACCTTTCAATCCTCCTCCAGCAACCGCGCCCCTGTTCCCTGCTCGCCCAGCCTGTCACCCGGGTTACGCAGCGGACAATCGCTACGTGATAAACACCCGCAACCAATGCAGCCATCCAGTTCATCGCGCAGGGCCACCAGCGTGTGAATACGACGATCCAGTTCTTCTCGCCACTGGGACGACAGCTGCTTCCACTCTTTCGCGCTCAGCGAGTGTCCTTCCGGCAATACGCCGAACGCGTCGCCGATGGTAGCCAGGGGGATGCCGATACGTTGCGCAATTTTGATAATCGCCACGTAGCGGAGCACATCGCGGGTATAGCGCCGCTGGTTTCCGGCGTTACGGATACTTTTTATTAACCCTTTGCTTTCATAGAAGTGGAGCGCCGACACCGCCACGCCGCTTCGTTTCGCCACTTCACCGGGGGTTAACAGCGCTTTGATGCGCGGTAATCTCTTTTCCATAAAACCTCTTTACCTCAAGTTAACTTGAGGAATTATACTCCCCCGCAGAGAAAACGACGAATCAACCAGGACAGATGTCTCCACAGAGGGGTAACCTTATGTCGCATCAGCAAATTATTCAGACGCTTATTGAATGGATTGATGAACATATCGACCAGCCGTTGAACATTGATGTGGTCGCTAAGAAGTCGGGCTATTCGAAATGGTATTTACAGAGAATGTTCCGCACCGTAATGCATCAAACGCTGGGTGACTACATTCGCCAGCGCAGGCTCCTGCTGGCGGCGCAGGCGTTACGCTCAACGCAGCGGCCCATTTTTGATATCGCAATGGATCTGGGCTATGTGTCGCAGCAGACCTTTTCCCGCGTCTTCCGCCGCGAGTTTGACCGTACGCCGAGCGACTACCGCCATCAGCTCAATTAATGCGTGTTAACGCAAGGGTTGCTGCTGCCAGGCCATAAATGCCTGGGGCGGCATCGCTTTCGCGAAGTGCCATCCCTGACAATACTGCACGCCACGCTTCAGCAGCCAGCTCACCTGCTCCCCCGTCTCGACTCCTTCCGCAATGGTTTTCAGCCGCAGGCTTTGCGCCATCTCAATGATGTGCTCGGCAATCAGGTGGCTGGTACTGTTGGTGGTTAAGGTATCGATAAAAGATTTGTCGATTTTCAGGATATCGACGTTCAGCGAATAGAGGTTATGCAGGTTAGAGTAGCCGGTTCCGAAATCATCAATCGCCACTTCATACCCCGCCTGGCGAAACGCCTGAATGACCGGCGTGGTTTTCGGCACGTCAATAAACCCCCGCTCCGTCACCTCAATTTTTATTTGCTGCGCGCGAACCGAGTAAAAGCGGGCTTTGTCGGAGATCAGGGCGATAAGACGCGAAGAGTGAAAATCCGACGCCGACAGGTTAATCGAGACATACAGATCGGGGTGAGCGGCAAGAAAATGGCCCAGATCGGTGAACACCTCCTCCACGACGTAATCCGTAATGCGCTCAATCATCCCCTCTTTTTCGGCCAGGGGAATAAATTCCGCCGGGCTCATAACCTGACCGTTGAATCCTGGCCAGCGCAACAACGCCTCTGCTCCCACGCACTGGTTATTTTTTATATCAATAATGGGCTGATAATGGACGCACAGCTGGCGTTTATTCAACGCCCGGTGCAGAAGTCGGCCAGGCGAATTGAATTCACGGTGTGTTCGCGACCACACCAGCAAAATAATAATGCTGCAAATCATCCCCAGCGGTAGTGTCAGAGTAGCCTGATGATAAAGCGTTTTATAAAAACGGGCATTGGAGGTTGAAACGATGGCCGCAATGGGCCTCTGCTCTGATTTTACAATCGTATAAAAACGGTCATCTTTCTGAAAAGTCGTTTCCTGATGTCGGAGCATCGAATGCAATAAAGAAATATTGGCTTTCTGACTCACAGAAAAGAATGCATTGCTGACGGTGTCATACACTCCCCACGACAGGGAACGATCGTCTGACATCACCTCACTGTACGAAAGCGGGTTGACCACTGCGACATAATTTCCGCGCTGCATATATATCATTTTATAACCATTAAAAAATGGCGTATCGCGAAAATAATAGATAGCAACGTCGGGTTTACGTGTGTAATTGGCAGCGGGGATGATGTAAGGATGAGCCGGCGTAAAAAGGGTCGAGCAGAGAAAGTCCTGGCCTTCAGCATAAATTAAATCGGCAACAAAAAGGCGACCGCGGGAAACGTTCAACATATATTGACGATGCTCCGGCGTACACACTTTACCCTGATATTTTTCTGCGTCTTCCCGGGCCATATCAACCTGTTGAATAACCCGTTCAGTTTTGTTTAAAGCAAGTTCAGCAAACGTGCGCAGCTGAGCGCTGATTTCCGACACGGCTCTAAGCTGGGCAAACCATAGCGCAAGCATCACCGGCAGCATAACTACCATGATAATCCCGACCGCTTTGAGCATTTTGCGCCGCGCGCTACGATTCATTTCCCGCTCTGTATCCCTGCATGTTGTACGCCTGTAGCAATGAAGACCGGCTGCTTTGATAAACAGGTGATTACGTTGCATGAATCATGGGAAGTTAGCAACTGACTTTTGGTATTAAAAATCCTAAAATTCGTGATGCCGATAATATTTTCCCGTAAGCCAAACTAAAAGTATTCATTTCGTTTCTGATAAGGATAATAATTACCCGCGACAGGTGTGGAAAATTTGTTGGCTGAAATAGCCTGCCCTTTGTTCTTATGCTGATTTATAAATAATCAGACGCCAGAACCGTTTTTCCTCTTCCCGTACGCTTGGCGTCATATAATGCCTTATCAGCACGCATCAGTATGGCAGAAGTATCCCGTTGCCCCTGACAGACTTCAACCACCCCGGCGCTGAAAGAGAGTACCAGCGTTTTATCGCCCACACGCAGCGGTTTTGAGATCAGCGCGGCACGCAGCCGGGAAGAGAGCAACGTAGCGGCCATACCATCCATACGCGCCAGCAGAAGAACAAACTCTTCGCCCCCTACCCGTCCCAGTGCCGACCCGGCCGGGCTCACTTCGCGAATACGGTCGCAAAAGTGAATCAATGCCGCATCGCCAACCTGATGTCCCCACCGATCGTTGATCTGCTTGAAATAATCGAGATCGAACATCAGGAGACAGAAATGGCTACTGACATCCTGCGGCGAACTGGCTGCCAGCGCCATTTTGAGCCGCTGTAAAATTGTCGAGCGATTCAGACAGCCCGTCAGATCGTCCGTGGTGGCTTTGACGGTCAGCTGCTGTTCTGCTTTTTTACGTTCGGTGATATCGAGGCCAATATTGAGAATGGAGTTATCCGGTAAAAGGATGTTTGACCAGAGGATGGTTAACGGCGTCCCGTCTTTACGCACCGGGTGCCATTCGTACATATCCTTAAGTGGTGCGAAACGAACCGACTCCTGCACGCGCTGTCGCTCCTCGGGATCCGGGTAAAACAGGGCCAGCGGATCGGGGTGCTCGCCGATTTCAGTCATACTCCAGCCAAAGACTTTTTCGCATTCGGCGTTCCACAATACACACCGGTTATGTCTGTCAAAGGCGTTCATCAATACCGGAGCACGTTCAAATAAAGTTTTATATTGCGTGACGACGCGCTGCATCTCTTGCGCTGTTTTTTCCCGCACGATGATGTCATCAAAATAATCTTTTAGCTTCTCGACCAATACCACCACGATATTTTTCAATATCGGTAACGAGGTCAGTTTTTCATTAAAAGCCAAAAAGAAATAACCACTGCACTGTCTGCCATGCGCTGAGAGTTTACACAGCACGCCGCTTTGCAGCCGCGCATAGCCCGGGTGCTGAGGGGAAAATACCGCCCGGCCAATATGCTCTTTCCAGTAGATAACGCGCCAGGCGCGGTGATGCCGTTGCAACAGGGTGCTGGCAAGAAAATCCGCCACGTTGAAGGCGTGACACGTCACGTCGCCGGCACAAACCACGCGCGGCCCGTCTGCGGATTCGACACTGACCCACGAGAGATTTGCCCCCAGTGCGCTGTTGATGATTTCCAGCATTTCAACCGGCGAACACTGCGCGTTGAGTTGTGGCATCAGCTTCGCCAGGGCGTGCAGAGCCTGCATGCTGTCGTTAATAATCTCGCGTCTTTTTTCTTTCATTATCTTTTCGCAGGTCATTAATCGAGAGAGCAACCGCAATAACTCATATCTGAATAAAAGAATAAGACCACGAAATCAGAGAGTATGCTGAGTGTTAAAAAAGAATAAAAATCCAAATAATTCAATGTGATGAATTATTTTTGCGGGTACATTTATTGTTCCACACAAGCATAATCCATAGACATACTGCTGTAAACGCTATACAGCCGAGGGTGTTTTGCAAAGGTTTTGCTATCTGAATGAATTAAAAATAAAAATTCCGGCTAAGCGCCGATCTGAGCGAGTACGATATATTTTCCCCGGTTATAAACCCACTTTTACCTCATTCGATACTGGCGAATAAAACAGCAAATGTGATATAGTTCACACATCTTATGTAACGAGAAACATTGTTTCATTCCAGTTCGTCTGTTTTGTCGAGGATGGGTTTTATGGCAACCATTACCACCAGCATGGTGCTCCTGCGCTGGCCGTTGTTGAGCGCGGTTTTGATGTTCCTGGCCAGCACGTTAAACATTCAGTTCCGAAAGTCCGACTACGCAGGTCTTGCTGTGATTAGCACCCTGTTAGGGTTGGGTGCCGCATGCTGGTTCGCGACAGGTTTGCTCGGCATTACGCTGGTGGATATGGCCGCCGTCTGGGAAAACATTAAAGTGGTGATGGTTGAAGCCATGAGCCACACTCCGCCAGACTGGCCGATGGTGATTACCTGATAGCCTGTTATAAAAAACCCAGACATTGTCTGGGTTTTTTGTGTTTCACGCGTCTGGATATCAGAACGGGATATCGTCGTCGAAGTCCATTGGCGGTTCGTTAGACGGTGCCGGAGCAGACTGCTGCTGAGGACGAGACTGTGCGCCGCCGCTGAACTGATTGCCGCCCTGAGGCTGTTGAGGCTGACCCCAACCGCCCTGCTGCTGGCCGCCACCTGCCGGTGCGCCACCGCCCTGACGGCCACCCAGCATCTGCATGGTGCCGCCAACGTTCACCACCACTTCCGTGGTGTATTTTTCCTGACCGGACTGATCGGTCCATTTGCGGGTACGCAGCTGGCCTTCGATATAGACCTGAGAACCCTTACGCAGATACTCACCGGCCACTTCAGCCAGTTTGCCAAACAGCACAACGCGGTGCCATTCGGTCTGCTCTTTCATTTCACCGGTCGCTTTATCACGCCAGGATTCGGAAGTAGCCAGCGTAATGTTGGCAACTGCGCCACCACTCGGCATGTAGCGTACTTCCGGGTCCTGGCCCAGATTACCGACGAGAATCACCTTGTTTACGCCTCTGCTGGCCATGTTCGTGTCTCCTGAATACGTTTCTTAATAGTGTAAACGCGCGAGTGTACCATTTCCATGCGACACTTTGATAGTTGCGTAGCATGTTCCAGAGTTCTCTCGCGGACTCGACATTGTTACACAGTGAATCAGAAAATGCATTCCAATACTGTATATTCAAACAGGTCATTTTGTGTCATAATTAGCCGTTTCTGACAGCCGTTTGTCCTTCAAACAAATCAGGCAATCCGTGTTCCAACCGGGAAAGGTGAATGGATAAGATCGAAGTTCGGGGCGCCCGCACCCACAATCTCAAGAATATCAACCTCATAATCCCTCGCGACAAACTCATCGTCGTGACCGGGCTTTCGGGGTCTGGCAAATCCTCACTGGCTTTCGACACTTTGTATGCCGAAGGACAGCGTCGTTACGTTGAATCGCTCTCGGCGTACGCGCGTCAGTTCCTGTCGCTGATGGAAAAACCGGATGTCGACCACATTGAAGGGTTGTCTCCTGCTATCTCCATTGAGCAGAAATCCACATCGCATAACCCGCGTTCTACGGTCGGTACCATTACCGAAATCCATGACTACCTGCGTCTGCTGTATGCGCGCGTGGGCGAGCCGCGTTGTCCGGATCATGACGTTCCGCTGGCGGCCCAGACCGTCAGCCAGATGGTGGATAACGTGCTGTCTCAGCCGGAAGGCAAACGCCTGATGCTGCTGGCGCCAATCATTAAAGAGCGTAAGGGTGAACACACCAAAACGCTGGAAAACCTGGCAAGCCAGGGCTATATCCGCGCCCGTATCGATGGCGAAGTGTGTGACCTGTCCGATCCGCCAAAGCTGGAGCTGCAAAAGAAACACACCATCGAAGTGGTGATTGACCGCTTTAAGGTACGTGAAGATCTGGCGACGCGTCTGGCGGAATCCTTTGAAACGGCGCTGGAACTGTCGGGCGGCACGGCGGTGGTGTCAGACATGGACGATGCGAAAGCGGAAGAGCTGCTCTTCTCCGCCAACTTCGCCTGCCCGATTTGCGGCTACAGCATGCGCGAGCTGGAACCGCGCCTGTTCTCGTTCAACAACCCAGCGGGCGCGTGCCCGACCTGTGACGGCCTCGGCGTTCAGCAATATTTCGACCCGGACCGCGTGATCCAGAACCCGGAGCTGTCGCTGGCGGGTGGCGCCATTCGCGGCTGGGATAAGCGTAATTTTTACTACTTCCAGATGCTGAAATCGCTGGCAGAGCACTATAAGTTCGACGTTGAAGCCCCGTGGGCCAGCCTGAGCGCGAACGTACATAAAGTGATCCTGTTCGGTTCCGGCAAAGAGAACATCGAGTTCAAGTACATGAACGATCGCGGTGACACTTCCGTGCGTCGCCACCCGTTCGAAGGGGTGCTGCACAACATGGAGCGCCGATACAAAGAGACCGAATCCAGCGCGGTGCGCGAGGAGCTGGCGAAGTTCATCAGCAACCGCTCCTGCGCCACCTGCGAGGGTACACGTCTGCGTCGCGAAGCGCGTCACGTGTTTGTCGAAAACACGGCGCTGCCGACCATCTCAGACATGAGCATCGGTCACGCAATGGACTTCTTCAACAACCTGAAGCTCTCCGGCCAGCGCGCGAAAATCGCCGAAAAAGTGCTGAAAGAGATCGGCGATCGCCTCAAGTTCCTCGTGAACGTCGGCCTGAACTACCTGACGCTTTCCCGATCGGCTGAAACGCTCTCCGGCGGTGAAGCCCAGCGTATCCGTCTGGCGAGCCAGATTGGCGCGGGCTTAGTCGGCGTGATGTACGTACTGGATGAGCCGTCTATCGGCCTGCACCAGCGCGACAACGAACGCCTGCTCGGCACGCTGGTTCACCTGCGTAACCTTGGCAACACGGTGATTGTGGTTGAGCACGACGAAGACGCCATTCGCGCCGCAGACCACGTGATCGACATCGGCCCGGGCGCTGGCGTGCACGGCGGACAGGTGGTGGCAGAAGGGACGCTGAAAGACATTATGGCGGTACCCGAGTCGCTGACCGGCCAGTACATGAGCGGCAAGCGCAAAATTGAAGTGCCAAAACAGCGCGTGGCGGCGAACCCGGAAAAAGTGCTGAAGCTAACCGGGGCGCGCGGCAACAACCTGAAAGACGTGACCCTGACGCTGCCTGTCGGGCTGTTTACCTGCATCACCGGCGTGTCCGGTTCCGGTAAATCGACGCTGATCAACGATACGCTGTTCCCGATTGCGCAGACGGCGCTGAACGGCGCGACGCTGGCCGAGCCTGCACCGTACCGCGACATTCAGGGGCTGGAGCATTTCGACAAGGTTATCGATATCGATCAGAGCCCGATTGGCCGCACCCCGCGCTCCAACCCGGCGACCTATACTGGCGTCTTTACGCCCGTCCGTGAACTCTTCGCGGGTGTACCGGAAGCGCGTTCGCGCGGCTACACGCCAGGACGTTTCAGCTTTAACGTGCGCGGCGGCCGCTGTGAAGCGTGCCAGGGCGACGGCGTAATCAAGGTTGAGATGCACTTCCTGCCGGATATCTACGTGCCGTGCGACCAGTGCAAAGGCAAGCGCTATAACCGCGAAACGCTGGAGATTAAGTACAAAGGCAAGACCATCCACGAAGTGCTGGATATGACCATCGAAGAGGCGCGCGAGTTCTTTGACGCCGTCCCTGCGCTGGCGCGTAAGCTGCAAACCCTGATGGATGTGGGTCTGACCTATATTCGTCTGGGGCAGTCAGCGACAACGCTGTCCGGCGGTGAAGCGCAGCGCGTGAAGCTGGCGCGTGAGCTGTCCAAACGCGGTACCGGTCAGACGCTGTACATTCTGGACGAGCCGACCACCGGCCTGCACTTTGCGGATATCCAGCAGCTGCTGGACGTGCTGCACCAGCTGCGCGATCAGGGCAACACCATCGTGGTGATTGAGCACAACCTGGACGTGATTAAAACCGCGGACTGGATTGTCGATCTCGGCCCGGAAGGCGGCAGCGGCGGCGGTGAAATCCTCGTCTCCGGTACGCCAGAGACCGTTGCAGAGTGCGAAGCCTCGCACACCGCGCGCTTCCTCAAACCGTTGCTGTAATCGTTACACGGAGAGCTGCTGTCGGATCGTTTCCGGCAGCAGTTCTACCGCCTGTTGATACGACGCATCTACCAGGTAGTAAATTTGCGAATCTGGCAGCGAGCCGTCGAGAAACACCGTACTCCAGTGTGCTTTATTCAGATGCTTGCTTGGCCTGACATCATCGTGCTGCTGGCGCAGTAAGTCGGCCAGTTCAGGACTGGTTTTCAGCGATGCCGCAGGACGTCCCTCAACCTCTTTTACCATCGCGAACAACACTTCACCCACTTTGATCTGCGTGGCTTTCCAGTCGCTGTGAACGCTCTGTTCTGCGCCCGGCTTGCTCATGCAGTACTGAAGTATCTCCGAAATTGTCATCTTTATTCCCCTTGTAGCGTTGCGATAATTTTACGCGAACCACCGTGAATGCGATGTTCTCCCAGCCAGATCCCCTGCCACGTTCCCAGCAGCAGCCGTCCGTTGTGGACCGGCAGCATCAACGAGACCCCCAGCAAAGAGGATTTGATGTGCGAAGGCATATCATCCGCCCCCTCGTAATCATGGTCATACGGGGCGTTATCCGGGACGGTTTTCAGAAAATGCCGCTCCATGTCAGACCGGACGGTGGGATCGCAATTTTCATTGAGCGTGAGAGAAGCAGACGTGTGCTGAAGCAGCAGATGTAGCAAACCCGTTTTGACGCGCGGCAGGTCGCGGATTTGCCCGATGACTTCGTCCGTCACCAGGTGAAATCCGCGTGGTTTTGCGCTTAAGGTCAGGGTCTGTTGATACCACATGTGCTGCTCCGTGTTGAAAGATGAATCTTTCTAAGTGTGCAGCAAGAAAGCGAAAGGTAAAACCCGCGCGGCGAGATTTGCTTAAAAAAGCATTCACCCCGCCGTTAATGCATCAGTATTCGGAGTTAACGATCACCTCTTCGCCAAATTTACCGGCCATTGGCAGCGGCCGGTAGGTGGAGTTCGAGGCGCGTAACACCCGGATGCCTCTTGCTCCCACGTCGTGCGCCGCAGTGATGTCGTTATCTGAATCACCGTAGAACACCTTGATATTTTTCTTTTCCAGCCACTGGGTTTTGGTGTTTTGCCCTTCCTGGTCCCCGGCAAAAATGACCGGATTCATGCTGGCCGCCGGGATCAGAAAATCATCCTGTAGCGTTTTCGAGACGGTTTCGGTTTTGGTCTGGCTACGTCCTGTCACGAAGTAAATGCTGTCGCCGCGCTTTACGTGCATGGCGATCAGCGCGCGGGCAACCTCTTTCGGGATACTGAACTCATCCCAGCCGTTGTTCATCTTTTCCCAGAATTCCGGTTTTTTCAGATAGGCTTCGCTGTCCGGGGAGTACGTTATTTTGCCGCGCCAGAAACCGGGGCTGGAGAAGAGAACGGTATCGTCAATATCGAAGCCCACGGCCATCGGCGGGCGACCCGTCAGGCTGTTTTCGATTTGTGCCACTGAAACCCAGTGAATGGGGGCCTGTTCGGCAAGAATGGCGGCGGTGGTGCCGGTGTAAAGCGGCGTGGGTGCAGAAGCCCGCGCAACAACGGTACTATTAAGCGAGAACAATAAGCAGGCGGCGCTGAGCGCCAGTGTGATCTTGCGCATGTTTTCCCCTGAATATTCAGTTTGTTATCTTTTTATTTTGAGCGGATGGTCAAAAACTATCCGACCATAACCCCAGCGGGAGGGGAAGAAAAGGAGTTTTTGCTTATGAAGCTGAATAAAAAGAAGACGATCACAAAGTGTGGATGAGTGATGTAGGCCCGGTAAGGCGCAGCCGCCACCGGGCAAGATTTTCTGCGGCCTGATGCCCTCACCCCAGCCCTCTCCCACAGGGCTGAGGGATCCCCAGTAATTTTTTTATGCAGAAGCAATAAAGTTGCTTTCTAAATGACTGAGGGCTGTCAGCGATGCTCTGGTCCGGCTGTAAATCGCTGAGGCGTTTCCTGCAGGACGGGGCGAGGCGCAGGGATGCGCCGAGAGGGCGGCTTTACAGGGACGTTGCCTCCGCCCGTACCCGATAAGCCGGAAGGAATGAGCCGAGGGCACCGCGAAGCGGCGATTTACCGCCGGGAGCCCGGGTCGCCAGGGTGGTGGCGACTGAGCCACCCAGGCACGTTCACCGGTCATGTCGTTACAGAGTAGCAAGGAACATAAAGTGAACGGAATGACCACCACCGCCGTATGTTCCCCTCACCCTAACCCTCTCCCCGGAGGGGCGAGGGGATTGCTCAGTGCTCGCATTAATTTGTGGGGAACCCTCAGCCCACAGGGAGAGGGAGATAATAAGTAGTGAGTACTTACATCACAGCTGCAAACGCCTGCGCCACGCGCTGGACGTTGCCGGCATTCAGCCCCGCCACACACATACGGCCGCTGGCGATCAGGTAGACACCGAACTCTTCGCGCAGGCGATCGACCTGCGCTGCGCTCAGTCCGGTATAGCTGAACATCCCGCGCTGCTTGAGAAGATAATCAAAGTTATGTCCAGGCACGGCCTCTTTCAGAACGTTAACCAGCTCCTGACGCATCGACAGGATGCGCTTACGCATGCCTTCCACTTCCGCAAGCCAGGTGGCTTTCAGCTGATCATCGCCCAGTACGGTCGCGACCACCTGCGCACCAAAGTTCGGCGGGCTGGAGTAAATACGGCGGACCGTCGCTTTCAGCTGACCGAGTACGCGTCCCGCGGATTCGGCGTCTTCACACACCACGGACAGACCGCCGACGCGCTCGCCGTAGAGGGAGAAGATTTTTGAGAAAGAGTTGCTGACCAGCGCAGGCAGACCCGCGCTGGCAATCGCGCGAATGGCGTAGGCGTCCTCCTCCATGCCCGCCCCAAAGCCCTGATAGGCGATGTCGAGGAACGGGATCAGGTTACGCGCCTTCAGTACCTCGATCACCGCATCCCACTGGGCATTGGTGAGGTCCGCACCGGTCGGGTTATGGCAGCACGGATGCAGCAATACGATACTGCGCTCCGGCAGGGTGTTCAGTTTTTCCAGCAGCGCATCAACGCGTACGCCGTTGGTTTCGCTGTCGAACCATGGATAGGTCGCAACCTTAAAGCCCGCGCCTTCAAAGATGGCCACGTGGTTTTCCCACGTCGGGTCGCTGACCCACACGCCGGAATCCGGGAAGTACTTTTTCAGGAAATCTGCGCCTACCTTCAGCGCACCCGAGCCACCCAGCGTCTGGATAGTCGCTACACGCTTTTGCGCGAGCACCGCGTGATCCGCACCAAACAGCAGCGGCGCAATGGTATTACGGTAGGTATTTAACCCTTCCATCGGCAGATAAAGCGAAGCCCCGTGCGGGGTTGCGTTAAGACGCGCTTCGGCTTCGGCAACGGCTTTCAGTTGAGGAATGATGCCGTCCTCGTTGTAATAAAGACCGATGCTGAGGTTCACTTTGTCGCTGCGAGGATCTTCTTTGAAACGCTCCATCAAGGAGAGGATAGGGTCGCCGGCGTAGGCGTCTACTTTCTGAAACACGCGATGTTCTCCGGATTGTTATGAGGCAGGATTTTCAACAATAAACCGGAAGCAGGAGAAGGTCGAGAAGGTTATGAAAACCGTTTCAGGATATGCCCACGAATTTGTTCGATACGTTCAGACGTCGACCCTGTGACGCGTAAATACGGGATATTTCGGCGCGCCAGTTCAGCGATATACCACGACTGCTGCCTGCGGCGAAACGCCGCGCCTTGCCTGGTACCGTCCTGTACAAAGGGAAATTCATCGCCGCACAGTACAACCAGCGAATAGTCCCGCCCGGCTAAGTCGTGCAGCGCCTGAGGCGCCGAGCCATACTGGTCGAGGGTATAAAACAGCGTGGTTAAGGGCGACGTATCACAAATCAGATAAGGCGCCGTGCTGGCTGCGTCCTCACGCCGCACCTGCTCGCGCGCAATATGCAGGAGATCGTCGCATTCCAGTACTCCGTTCTTTTCTTCCCAGTATTCGCGCCCGAACTCAGCGACATAGGGCGCGTTAAGCGCTGCTGCCAACGCCCGGGAAAGCGTGCTTTTGCCCGTCGACTCGCCGCCCAATAAGCAAATTCGAAAGACAAAACTCCGGTAAACCTCCGCCGAGAGCATCTCGCGGTAGCGATGAACATCAGAGCGAATAAGCGTTCCTGAGGGCGCATCAGGGCCCTCCGGGCGCTGAAGCCGCACGTGCGTGACCGGTTTGCCAAAACGCTGGCTTAATACGCGGGCAAAGCCATCGCCGTAATCCTCCGCAGTGAATACGGCGTCCGGTCGGCAGTGAAAGAAGCGTTCGCACAGGGTAGCCACGTAGTGTCGGTGGCGATCGGCATCTGCGTCGTTGGGCGGCGGCGGTTCAATATCATGGCCCGCCGCGATCTCTAGCGAAAACACCAGGTGACGACACCGCGGGAAACGCGTCTGTAGCCACTGAAGGCGCTTTTCGGGTTCGCACCCCGGCATTTCCGGTAGCGAATAGCTGATGATAAACACCGTCTCGCACCGGGCAAGCGCAGCGTTGATAAGCAATTCATGTCCTGCGTGTAAGGGCGCGAACTTGCCGACAATCAGACCCTCTGCGTAAGGTTTCATCGCGCGCGGATCTCCTTACGCCAATGATATAAACCGTGCCAGGCGTTAAACCAGAACACCAGATACAGAACCGCGGTCAAATGCAGGCCCCTCATCGCATACAGCGGCACGGCAAGGGTATTGACGGCAAGCCAGACGTACCAGTTCTCCAGGCGCCGGCCCATTAGCATGAACTGCGCCAGGATGCTGAAGGTTAAAATAATGGAGTCCAGCCAGGGCGCCCAGGCGTTGGTATACCGATGCAATAAAAGCCCGTACAGCGCCGCTACTGCCACGGCACAGGCCAGCAGAAGGAAAAAATGTCTGGGTCGGGTTCGCCGCACCGGCAATACCTCTCCGCGGTTTCCTTTCAGCCAGTGCACCCAACCCGTTATGCTCGTGATAATGAAAAAGAGCTGTAGGGTAACATCGGCATAGAGCTGCACTGAATAGAAGACCCAGGCGTATAGCCCGCTGCCGAGAATACCGATCCACCACGTGTTGATATTGTTTCTGGCCGCCAGCCAGACAGAGAGCGCATAGGCCAGACAAGCAGCCATTTCAGATGGTGACATATCCCTTCCCGGATACTGTGATTAGTCGACGTATTTCATCGCTACCCTTGAGGTAAGGCGCGTGATAAGTTCGTAAGCACTCACTTTTGTTATTTCAGCAATACGCTCTACCGGCAGGCCTTCGCCCCACATCACCGCATCGTCCCCCGCTTTATCCTGCGCGTCGGGTCCCAGATCGACACAAATCATGTCCATCGCCACACGGCCGACAATCTTCACTTCGCGACCATTGACCAGTACCGGCGTACCCGTTGGCGCGGCGCGCGGATAGCCGTCGCCGTAGCCCATCGCTACCACGCCAAGCCGCGTGTCGCGCTCACTGGTCCAGGTGCCGCCGTAACCTACCGGCTCCCCTGCTTTGTGCTCACGCACGGCAATCAGCTTTGAAACCAGCGACATCACCGGCTTAAAGCCGAAGTCCGGTCCCCAGGGTTTGTTCTCAAGCGGGGAAACGCCATACAGGATAATCCCCGGACGCGCCCAGTCGAAGTGCGACTGCGGCCACAGCAGAAGGCCGCCGGACGCCGCAATGGAGCGCATCCCCGGTTTGCCTTCGCAGAAGGTGGTGAAGATATCAAGCTGCTGTTCCGTTGCGCCGCATTCAGGCTCATCGGCGCGGGCAAAGTGGCTGACGATATTCACCGGCTGACGCACGTTCTTGCACTGGCACAACCGCTGATAAAACGCTTCGGCATTCTCCGGGCGCACGCCCAGGCGGTGCATGCCCGTGTCGAGCTTCATCCACACGGTGACCGGCTCGCTCAGTTCGGCCGTTTCCAGCGCGGCCAGCTGTTCTTCGTTATGCACCGCCGTCTGCAGGTGCTGATCGGCAATGGTCGGCAGGTCCGAGGCTTCAAAAAAGCCTTCGAGGAGCAGAATCGGTTGCGTAATTCCACCTGCGCGCAGGCGGAGAGCTTCTTCGAGACGGGCGACGCCAAAAGCGTCGGCATCGGGGAGCGTTCGCGCGGTCTCAAGAAGACCGTGTCCGTAAGCGTTCGCTTTCACGACTGCAACGAGCTTACTGGCGGGCGCCAGTTCTCGCAGACGTTGCAGGTTGTGTCGCAGAGCGCGGCGGTTAATCACAACAGTTGCCGCTTGCATTTGAATTCCTTAGAAATTACTCATCATCATATTGAGGACCGGCATAGTTGTCGAAACGCGACCACTGGCCGTTAAAGGTCAGACGTACCGTACCGATGGGGCCGTTACGTTGCTTACCAATAATAATTTCGGCGATCCCTTTCAGATCGCTGTTCTCGTGATAAACCTCATCACGGTAGATGAACATGATTAAGTCGGCATCCTGCTCGATGGAGCCGGATTCACGCAGGTCGGAGTTGACCGGGCGCTTGTCTGCACGTTGTTCCAGAGAACGGTTTAGCTGCGACAGCGCCACCACCGGCACGTGCAGCTCTTTGGCTAACGCTTTGAGCGAGCGGGAAATTTCGGCAATCTCCAGCGTACGGTTGTCGGAAAGCGACGGAACGCGCATCAGCTGAAGGTAGTCGATCATAATGAGACCGATACCACCGTGTTCACGGGCGATACGGCGCGCGCGGGAGCGCACTTCCGTCGGCGTCAGGCCGGAGGAGTCATCAATATAGATGTTCCGTTTTTCCAGCAAAATCCCCATGGTGCCGGAGATCCGCGCCCAGTCCTCATCGTCGAGCTGACCGGTACGGATGCGGGTCTGATCCACGCGCGAAAGGGATGCCAGAGAACGCATCATGATCTGTTCTGAGGGCATCTCAAGACTGAAGATAAGAACCGGTTTATCCTGCAACATCGCCGCGTTTTCGACGAGGTTCATCGCAAATGTCGTTTTACCCATCGACGGACGCGCCGCGACGATAATCAAATCCGATGGCTGAAGACCTGCCGTTTTCTTGTTGAGATCGTCATAACCGGTGTTCACCCCCGTCACGCCATCGTGCGGCTGCTGGAAAAGCTGCTCAATACGCGCAACGGTGGCGTCGAGCACATCGGCGATGTTTTTCGGGCCTTCGTCTTTGTTCGCACGGCTTTCGGCGATTTTAAAGACGCGGGACTCGGCAAGATCAAGTAGATCTTCGCTGGTGCGCCCCTGGGGATCGAAACCGGCCTCGGCGATCTCATTCGCCACCGAGATCATCTCGCGGACAACGGCACGTTCACGGACGATATCAGCGTAAGCGCTGATGTTCGCGGCACTTGGCGTGTTTTTTGACAGTTCTGCCAGATAGGCAAACCCGCCGACACTGTCGAGCTGTCCCAGACGCTCCAGCGATTCTGCGAGTGTAATCAGGTCGATCGGGCTGCCCGACTCCTGCAAACGCGCCATTTCAGTAAAGATGTGGCGGTGCGGGCGGGTATAGAAGTCTTCCGCAACAACGCGCTCGGCGACGTCGTCCCAACGTTCGTTATCCAGCATTAAACCGCCCAACACCGACTGTTCCGCTTCAATCGAGTGCGGCGGGACTTTTAACCCGGCGACCTGATAATCACGTTCACGGGGTTCAGTCTGTTTGTTGAAGGGTTTGTTTCCTGCCATAGTGAATGGAGTTACCGAGATAAAGAGTGGGTCGAAAGATTACCATAATTTTCTAACGGAGGGAGCATGGCAACACGCATTGAGTTCCAGAAACATGGCGGGCCAGACGTACTGCAAGCCGTGGAGTTTACCCCCACGGCACCTGGCGAGAACGAAATCCAGGTTGAAAACAAAGCGATCGGCATTAACTACATCGATACCTATATTCGCGGCGGTCTCTATCCGCCTCCGTCGATGCCGAGCGGACTGGGCACCGAGGCGGCCGGTATCGTCAGCAAAGTGGGCAGCGCGGTTAAGCACATTAAGGAAGGCGATCGCGTGGTGTACGCGCAGTCGGCGCTGGGCGCTTACAGCTCCATCCATAACGTTCCGGCCGAGAAAGCGGCGCTTCTGCCAAATGCGATCGGCTTCGAGCAGGCTGCCGCCTCATTCCTGAAAGGGCTGACGGTCTATTATCTGCTGCGCAAAACCTACGAAATTAAGCCTGACGAGCAATTCCTGTTTCACGCAGCCGCAGGTGGCGTAGGGCTGATTGCCTGCCAGTGGGCGAAAGCCCTGGGGGCGAAGCTGATCGGCACCACAGGCAGCGCGCAAAAAGCGCAGCGCGCGCTGGACGCGGGCGCATGGCAGGTGATCAACTACCGGGAAGAGAGCATCGTTGAGCGGCTGAAAGAGATCACTGGCGGCAAAAAGGTACGCGTGGTGTATGACTCGGTGGGGAAAGACACCTGGGAATCTTCGCTGGACTGCCTGCAACGTCGCGGGCTGATGGTGAGCTTCGGTAACGCCTCCGGGGCTGTCACCGGCGTGAACCTGGGCATTCTGAATCAGAAAGGGTCGCTGTATGTCACCCGCCCTTCCCTGCAAGGTTACATCACTAATCGGGAAGAACTTGAGGAAGCCAGCAACGAGCTGTTCTCGCTGATCGCCAGCGGGGTGATCAAAGTGGATGTGGCAGAAGCGCAGAAATATCCGCTGACCGATGCGCAACGTGCGCATGAGGTGCTGGAGAGCCGGGCAACCCAGGGCTCAAGTCTGTTAATTCCCTGAGCCATAAAAAGAAATTGGGCTTCCCATGGGAAGCCCTTTCTTTTTTTTAGTTCGGCTGTATGTAGGGTACAGCTCGATGAATTCTTTAGCGGCAGCCATAGTGACAGATTCGATAAGTAAATCCTATTCTGTTCTAAAGATTGCTGCCGGAAAAGTTGCAGGTATGTGACGTACCCCTCAATACCTTAGTAACGGAAGCGGTTATTACGCTGATAAGTCGGCAGTTTTGGTGATTTAATCGCCCGTATGGCCCATACCACCGCAATCGCCAGAAGTAACCACGGCAAGAGTTTAATCGTCAGGGCAAATAATCCGCCGACAAACATCACCGCCGTGGCCACAACGAGCGCGGCCAGAATACCGAGCAGCGACACGCCCGTGACCATCAGCATGATAAAGAAACCAATCACAAAAAGTAGTTCCAGCATGGTGCTCTCCCAAGAGTTCCCGAATGATGCTGCGATCATTACAAGAATCATGCCAAAAATAAGTTGTTGTTCTGAAAGCAAAACGCCCCGCAATGTGTTGCAGGGCGTGGCGTATTTGACCATCTTTTAGCGAAATTTAACGTTTATCCGCAACCAGACGCAGCGCGTGTTCCAGTACCTCAATATCCGCACCGGCTTTATGCGCGTTCTCGCTGAGATAACGACGCCACTGGCGCGCACCAGGAATGCCCTGGAACAGGCCAAGCATATGGCGGGTAATGTGGCCCAGATACGTACCATGACTCAGCTCGCGCTCAATGTACGGATACATGGCGCGCACTACGGCCACGGGATCGGTGTCAGCACCCTCAACGCCAAAGATTTCCCGGTCAACCGTCGCCAGAATGCCCGGATTCTGATACGCCTCGCGTCCGACCATCACGCCATCCATATGTTCGAGGTGCGCTTTGGCCTCGTCCAGAGACTTAATACCGCCATTGATCGACATGGTCAGGTGTGGGAAGTCGCGTTTCAGCTGGTACACGCGCGGGTAGTCCAGCGGCGGGATCTCGCGGTTTTCTTTCGGGCTGAGGCCTGAGAGCCAGGCTTTACGGGCGTGGATGATAAACATCTCGCATTCACCCTTCCCTGATACCGTGTTGATGAAATCACACAGAAACTCATAGCTATCCTGGTCGTCTATGCCGATACGGGTTTTGACCGTGACCGGGATAGAGACGACGTCGCGCATCGCTTTGATGCAGTCCGCCACCAGGTGCGCATTTCCCATCAGACACGCGCCGAACATGCCGTTTTGCACACGGTC
This sequence comes from Enterobacter hormaechei subsp. hoffmannii, assembly GCF_001729745.1. Taxonomy (GTDB): domain Bacteria; phylum Pseudomonadota; class Gammaproteobacteria; order Enterobacterales; family Enterobacteriaceae; genus Enterobacter; species Enterobacter intestinihominis. Next base: position 310,065 of record NZ_CP017186.1, on the reverse strand, counting down.
GGACGGACAACCGACGTTGAGGTTAATCTCGTCATAGCCGCGTTCTTCGGCCAGCTTCGCGCACTGCGCCAGCGCAGCCGGATCGCTGCCACCGAGTTGCAGCGCAACCGGATGCTCCTCTTCGCTGTACGCCAGATAGTCGCCTTTGCCGTGAATAATTGCGCCGGTAGTGACCATTTCGGTGTATAGCAGCGTATGGCGGGAGAGCTGACGCAGGAAATAGCGGCAATGTCTGTCCGTCCAGTCGAGCATTGGCGCAATGGAGAAACGGTGTGCAGAGAAAGCGGTCTGAAATTCTGACGACATGGCGAACTTTTAAGCATCTGGTGGAAAAGGGGCGCTACTATAGCACAAAGAAAAGCCGGAGGCGCAGCGCCTCCGGTGTACTTTAGAACGTCATGCTCAACTGCGCCCCTGCGCCCCAGGTCTCGTCTTCGCCATAAAGCCCCATCAGGTCAACATGGACGGAGTTGAACGGCGCAAAACCGACACCGCCGGTAAAGACGTTGCTGTCGTTCCCCTTCATATCCGCACGATAACCGGCGCGTACTGCCAGCCAGCTCAGCGGCGTGACTTCGGCACCGACGCCAACGTACTGGGAGGTGTCTTCGCTTTTAAAGCCCTTGGTTTCGGTCAGATCCCCGTCCGCGGTCAGCGTCACCAGATCGTTGTGCCAGGCGGCCCCGGCAGTGACCAGCGGACGGATCTGATAGGTGTCTTTATAACTCACCACCTCTCCTGTGCGCCCGTTGCGAATGCGGATATCTTTGGTATCGATATCGCGCGACATCAGGTTTTGCCCGCTCACGCCGACCGTCCAGTTTTCACCGAAATCAGCAGCAATACCGGCATCGACGTTGAAGCCAGTGTCGTCGGTACGGTAGCGGCTGTCGTTCCACTTATTACTGTCGTAATCGTAGATTGAGGTAGTGTAGTTATAGAGCCAGGTTTTTTGCAGCTTCGGCGTGACGCCAACGGAAACCGGAACGCCGCCAAGATCGAACTGACGGGCTACCGCAATACCGTAGTCGGACACAATCGCCGCCCGACCAGACGCCGTAGAGTTAAGGTTTTTGGTGATCTGATCGGAACCGTTTAGCGCGGCATCCAGCGCCACACCGGCAGCCACCGCATCGCTTCGTTGTATACCGCGCAGATAATCAATGTCCTGCTGATCGATTGAAGAGCTGACGCGGCCATGTGCATAGCCTTTGGCCATAAAGGCCACGGAAAGGACATCGTTAGGGATACTGACGGCAATCCCCGCCCCTGCGGTGGCGTGTGCGGTTTTGCCTTTCAGGTAGTCCAGCTCATCAGCGAGATCTTTCGCTGCGCCCTGGAACTGATTGATCGAACCTAATGGATTCGTGATGATATCAATGGGGGTCAGACTATCAACCACGTCCTTGTAATGATTGATTTTATCGTTAATGGTATCAATCTCGTCCTGAAGATTGTCTTCATCGGTCACCTGCACGCCAACGGACGGCAAAATGACCGTCACATCATCCTCGGGCTTAGATTTTGCCAGTAACGCGGGGTTGATTAACGCCCCGCTGCCATAGCTCCCTGCCGCGACACCCGTTCCGCCCATTGCGTCGCTACGCGCTTCCGTCCAGGTATTGGCTGCTCCCGCCTGATTTGCCATAAAAAAGGAGACAGCGATGCTAACCATCGAAAATTTAAAATGTTTTTTCACAGTGTGCTCGTAAATAGTTTGTTATTAGTTAACCCTGTCTGTTATCACCCAAACAGGAACGAACTATTGCTGTGAATAAGTGCAAAAAGACCCGCTATTTCCTTAAGTTAAATTCCATCCCGGCCTGTTGTAATATGTGACGGCCATCAATATTTATAGAAGAGGAAATTATTTTCGCCCAGGTTTTCCATCGTGCGGGCCAAAAAACTGAGGCGGATGGTCTACCCAGTGGTCTTCGCGCGTCACGGCATACACCGGATTGAGGGGATAGTAGATGCGGTTATGTTTTTTATTAGCCTCACCCACCACCAGTAAGCGCACCTCTTCATCGGTGTTGTTGATAAAGGTATGGCACACGCCCGTGCCGGCAGGAAATCCCACGCTGTCTCCGGGTTCAAGCTTCCACAGATAACCATTGATCCAGGCCTCAGGGTAACCCTCCAGAACGTAAACAAACTCCTCTTCGTCGCTTTCCGCATGCGGATAAGAAGTACGGCGTCCGGGCGGCAGCCGTTCATGGTGAATACCAATGCGGCCGAGTCCCAGCTTGCGGGCCAGCGGCGCGCCAATAGAAAACCGTTCATTGCTGTCCGGATACGTTGCGTCATCGGCGCCTTCCACGTCCCGCCAGTGCCGAATACAGTCAGGTCTTTTCATCATGCGATCTCCCGATTTGCGATGCGTCAGGTATAGCACAGCCTGGCGGATCTCGGTGTTTTTAGCAGAACATGATAAAGTGAGGGTTTTCACCCCTTACCACATCCGAGGTGCCCGATGGACAAGTCCACAAAAGAGCTGTTAGCGCAAGCTGAAAAGCTCTGTGCGCAACGCAATGTGCGCCTGACCCCGCAGCGCCTTGAGGTACTGCGTCTGATGAGCCTGCAACAGGGTGCCATCAGCGCTTACGATCTGCTCGACCTGCTGCGTGAAAGCGAGCCGCAGGCAAAACCGCCGACCGTCTATCGGGCGCTGGATTTTCTGCTGGAGCAAGGGTTTGTGCATAAAGTGGAATCAACAAACAGCTATGTGCTGTGCCATCTTTTTGACCAGCCTACTCACACGTCCGCCATGTTTATCTGCGATCGCTGTGGTGTGGTGAAGGAAGAGTGTGCGGAAGGTGTGGAAGATATTATGCATACGCTGGCAGCCAGAATGGGCTTTGCGCTGCGCCATAACGTGATTGAAGCCCACGGCTTATGTTCTGCCTGCGTGGAGGTGGAGTCATGCCGTCATCAGGATGACTGTCAGCACGATCACTCTATCCTGGTGAAGAAAAAGCCGCGTTAAAGCCAAAGAAAAAGGCGGCTCAGGGCCGCCCTTGGGGATAGTACCGGTTACCAGCGGTAGTCGTTACGGGTTTCCCAGTCTTTGACTTCGTTTTCCGCCTGATCTTTTTCGTAACCGTAGCGCTCCTGGATTTTACCTACCAGCTGATCGCGCTTACCTTCAATGACGGTCATATCGTCATCTGTCAGCTTACCCCACTGTTCTTTCGCTTTACCTTTGAATTGCTTCCAGTTGCCGCCGATTTCATCTTTATTCATAATCGTGTCCTCGTGTTAAGCGTCTATGAGTATCGTCCGCTTCGTTCTTTTCTGCTGGACGTGATTATTATTGTAGTTAAGGATTCGGCATTTATTTTTATATTCGGAATCTTTAACCGTTACGATATATCGTGCGGGGCTGGAAACCAGGTATTGTTTCGCCAGTGACGACGCCAGATAACGGCCAGCGAAAGGCCACGCAGTGAGAGAAACACCGCCAGCGCGAGCCACAGACCATGATTGCCGAGATACGGCAAGGTCAGCAGCGTCAGGCCGAACCCCGCCGCAGCGACGGCCATACTGTTGCGCATCTCCGCCCCTCGCGTCGCACCAATAAACATGCCGTCCAGCAAATAGCACCACACGCCCACCACCGGTAATACTACCTGCCAGAGGATGTAGCGATCGGCCAGCTCACGTAGCGCGGGCAACGAGGTGAGAAGCGCGACAATATGCCCACCAAAACAGGCGTAAACCAGAGCAAAGACCAGCGCCACCAGACCCGCCTGACGACAGGCTGCACGCCAGACTTCGCGTAACTGGCCGCTTTCACGCGCGCCATAAGCCTGCCCTGAATGCGCCTCGACGGCGTAAGCAAAACCATCCAGCGCGTAAGCGGTAAAGGTCAGTAACGTCATGAGCACTGCGTTGACGGCGACGATCTCAGGCCCAAGACGCGCACCAAAAACGGTTAATGCGCCGAAGCAGAGTTGCAGCAGGAGCGAACGGAGCATGATGTCGCGATTAAGCGCCAGCAGCTTACGCATATTGCCGCGCCAGGCCGATTTCAGCAGATCCAGGGTGATACCGCGCATCACCAGCACGCGCCAGACCATCCCCAAACCGATCAGCAGCGTCCCGTACTCGGCAATTGCCGTAGCCAGCGCCGCGCCCCGGACGTTCATGTGCAGTCCCATCACCAGCCAGAGATCGAGCACAATGTTAAGCAGGTTGCCCACCACCAGCAGGATCACTGGCGCGCGGGCGTACTGCACGCCCAGCAGCCAGCCCAGAAGGACCAGGTTTGCCAGTGAAGCGGGCGCGCTGAGCCAGCGAATTTCGAGGAACCGCCGGGCTTGTTCCAGTACGGCATCGCTGCCGCCTACAATATGGAGCGCAAGATCAATCAGCGGCGTACGCAACAGAACGATTAACGCGCCAGCACCGAACGCCAGAATGAGCGGCTGAACCAGCGCACGCGCCAGACGCAGGGGATCTTTTGCACCATACGCCTGGGCCGTAAGGCCTGTCGTACTCATGCGCAGAAAAAGTAGCAGCATAAAGAGGAAGCTGGTCGCCGTTGCGCCAATCGCGACGCCGCCCAGGTAAATCGGCGAATCCAGATGCCCGATTACCGCCGTATCAACCAGCCCCAGCAGAGGAACGGTAATATTGGAAAAAATCATCGGTAGCGCAAGACGCCACAACGCCTTATCGGCAGAAGTTAGCAATGCCATGGAAATTACCGGAATCAGAAAACAGGCCAGGCTGTAGAGGAACTACAGCCTGTCAGGAAGAGATTACAGCCATTCACCGTTGCGGATAACGCCGACAGCCAGCCCTTCAATAGAGAAGCTCTGCTCGCGGAGATCCACCACAATCGGGGAGAATTCATTGTTTTCAGGCAGAAGCTGCACGGTATTGCCTTGTTTTTTCAGGCGCTTAACCGTCACTTCATCATCAATGCGCGCCACCACGACTTGTCCGTTACGCACGTCCTGGGTTTTGTGTACCGCCAGCAGATCGCCATCAAGAATACCGATATCTTTCATGGACATTCCGCTAACGCGCAGCAGGAAATCGGCGCTCGGCTTGAACATGCCTGGGTCAACCTGATAGTGCCCTTCGATGTGCTGCTGCGCCAGCAGAGGTTCACCTGCGGCTACGCGACCCACCAGCGGAATACCGCTCTCTTCTTCCACCAGCAGACGGATGCCGCGTGAGGCGCCGGAAACAATCTCAATCACGCCCTTACGCGCAAGCGCCTTAAGGTGCTCTTCGGCAGCATTAGGAGAACGGAAGCCCAGACGCTGCGCAATTTCTGCACGCGTGGGTGGCATACCCGTCTGGCCGATATGATCCCGAATGAGATCAAACACCTCTTGCTGCCTGGTCGTTAACGCTTTCATACCGCCCCCTGGGTGTATATACAGTTATGCTGTGAGTATATACAGTCAAAGGCGATTTTGGAACCAAAAACTGCACAAAAAACCAGGGACTTAATTATTCCTCGAGGCTCATCGGAAATGCGACCAAAGTAGCGTGACCCAGGTGATCGCCGCCGTGATAATCGACAGCAGTACGGCAGCGGAACCCATGTCTTTCGCCCGGCCAGACAGTTCATGGAATTCCGACCCGATTCGGTCAACAACGGCCTCAATAGCGCTATTCAGAATTTCCACTATCATCACCAGAAGGACAGATCCGATGAGCAGTACGCGGGTGATAGCATCAACATCAAGGAAGCAGGCGATGACAACGGCAACGATTGCGGCAACCGCTTCCTGGCGGAAAGCGGCTTCATTAACCCATGCGGCGCGGAAACCTTTCCATGAATAACCGGCAGCTTTAATGATTCGAGTTAACCCAGTGGTATTATTGGCCATTAAAAGAACCTTTTATGATAAATAGCGTCAGTAACTAAAGCCGCAGCGCGTTTTGCTGCGACCTGAAGTATGACGGGTAACAACAGAAATTTTGCGCGCTTTCTGTTATCCTTGCGCCGCAATTGCATTATTAACCAGAGGCTTTACATCGTTTATGTCCGGCTGGCCACGAATTTACTACAAATTACTTAATTTACCATTAAGCGTACTGGTAAAAAGTAAGTCTATCCCAGCAGAACCTGCGCTGGAATTAGGGCTCGATACGTCGCGCCCTATTATGTACGTTTTGCCTTATAACTCGAAGGCAGACCTGCTAACGCTTCGCGCTCAATGTCTGGCGCACGATTTACCTGACCCGCTTGAACCGCTGGAAGTCGACGGTACGCTGCTGCCGCGCTACGTGTTCATCCATGGCGGACCGCGCGTGTTCACCTATTACACGCCGAAAGAAGAGTCCATTAAGCTGTTCCATGATTACCTCGATCTGCACCGCAGCAACCCCGATCTGGACGTGCAGATGGTGCCGGTGTCGGTGATGTTTGGCCGTCGTCCGGGGCGTGAAAAAGGGGAAGAGAACCCGCCGCTGCGTATGCTCAACGGCATTCAGAAATTCTTCGCCGTCTCATGGCTGGGACGCGACAGCTTTGTTCGCTTCTCGCCTTCCGTTTCACTGCGCCGCATGGCGGATGAACACGGTACTGACAAAATCATTGCGCAAAAGCTGGCGCGCGTTGCGCGTATGCACTTTGCACGTCAGCGTCTGGCGGCCGTTGGGCCACGTCTCCCGGCGCGTCAGGATCTGTTTAACAAGCTGCTGGCTTCCAAAGCGATTGCCCGTGCCGTAGAAGACGAAGCGCGCAGCAAGAAGATTTCGCACGAGAAAGCGCAGCAGAACGCAATCGCGCTGATGGAAGAGATCGCCGCAAACTTCTCCTACGAGATGATTCGTCTCTCTGACCGTATCCTCGGTTTCACGTGGAACCGCCTCTATCAGGGGATTAACGTCCACAACGCCGAGCGCGTGCGTCAGTTAGCGCATGACGGCCACGAGATTGTCTATGTGCCCTGCCACCGCAGCCACATGGACTACCTGCTGCTCTCTTACGTGCTCTATCACCAGGGCCTGGTGCCGCCGCATATTGCTGCCGGTATCAACCTGAACTTCTGGCCAGCAGGTCCGATTTTCCGCCGTCTGGGTGCGTTCTTCATTCGTCGTACCTTCAAGGGTAACAAGCTCTACTCCACCGTTTTCAGGGAGTATCTGGGCGAGCTGTTCAGCCGCGGTTATTCCGTGGAGTACTTTGTTGAAGGCGGTCGCTCCCGTACCGGTCGTCTGCTCGATCCGAAGACCGGCACGCTGTCGATGACCATTCAGGCCATGCTGCGTGGCGGTACGCGTCCTATCACGCTGGTGCCTATTTACATCGGTTATGAACACGTGATGGAAGTGGGCACCTACGCGAAAGAGCTGCGCGGTGCGACCAAAGAGAAAGAGAGTCTGCCGCAGATGCTGCGTGGTCTGAGTAAATTGCGCAACCTCGGTCAGGGCTACGTGAACTTTGGCGAGCCCCTGCCCCTGATGACATATCTGAACCATCATGTTCCGGAGTGGCGCGAGTCTATTGATCCTATCGAAGCGGTACGTCCGGCCTGGCTGACGCCAACGGTCAACGGCATTGCATCCGAGCTGATGGTACGCATCAACAATGCTGGTGCGGCAAACGCCATGAACCTGTGTTGTACCGCGCTTCTGGCCTCTCGCCAGCGTTCACTGACTCGCGAGCAGCTGACCGAGCAGATTGATTGCTATCTGGATATCATGCGCAACGTGCCGTATTCCGTGGATTCGACCGTGCCGTCTGCCACCGCCAGCGAACTGATCGATCACGCGTTGCAGATGAACAAGTTCGAAGTCGAGAAAGATACGATTGGTGACATCATCATTCTGCCGCGCGAGCAGGCCGTGCTGATGACCTACTACCGTAATAACATCACTCACATGCTGATGCTGCCGTCACTGATGGCTGCCATTATTACCCAGCACCGCCGTATTTCGCGTCAGGAGCTGCTGCGCCATATTCAGGCCATCTATCCGATGCTGAAAGCGGAGCTGTTCCTGCGCTGGAGTAAGGATGAGCTGGCGGCAGAGCTCGATAAAATGTCCGCAGAGATGCGTCGTCAGGGGCTGATTACCATCAGTGATGACGAACTGCATATCAATCCGTCACGTTCCCGAACCTTGCAGCTCCTGGCTTCCGGTGCGCGTGAGACGTTGCAGCGCTACGCCATTACCTTCTGGTTATTGAGTGCTAACCCGTCAATCAACCGCGGTACGCTGGAAAAAGAGAGTCGGACGCTGGCCCAGCGCCTGTCCGTTCTGCATGGCATTAACGCCCCGGAATTCTTCGACAAAGCGGTATTCAGCTCCCTGGTGCTGACGCTGCGCGACGAAGGTTACATTAGCGATACGGGCGATGCCGAGCCGGAAGAGACGATGAAGGTTTACCAGATGCTGGCAGAGCTGATTACCGCGGATGTGCGTTTAACGATTGAGAGTTCGACGCAGGGCGAGTGATGTTAAAGCCGGGTGGCGCTAACGCTTACCCGGCCTACATGTTCTGCTAAATCGTAGGCCGGGTAAGGCGAAGCCGCCACCCGGTTTTTTTATGACCAGTAACTCATCGCCAGCCCCATAAACAGCACCAGCCCGACGTAGTTATTATTCAGAAACGCTTTAAAGCAGGCTTCACGCTCGCGCTTCACGATCAGCTTCTGCTGATACGCAAACAGCAGACCCGCCACCAGCACGGACCAGTAAAACTCCCAGTTCAGCCCGTTCAGGCGACCAATCGCCACCATCAACGCCAGCACCGCCACCTGCAATATGCCGATGATCAGTTTGTCGTGACGGCCAAACAGGATCGCTGTCGATTTGATGCCAATCTTGAGATCGTCATCGCGATCGACCATCGCGTATTGGGTATCGTACGCAACGGCCCAGAGAATATTCGCCAGGAACATCAGCCAGCAGCTGAGCGGAACGGACTCGCTGACCGCGGCAAACGCCATGGGAATCGACCAGCCAAATGCCGCACCCAATACCACCTGCGGCAGATGGGTGTATCGCTTCATAAATGGATAGACCCAGGCCAGCGCCAGAGCAGCGACGGACAGCAGAATGGTCATGGTGTTAAGGGTTAACACCAGCATGAAAGAGAGAAGCACCAGCACCACAAACAGGATGCGCGCCTCTTTCCCGGTCACCTGACCGCTCGGCAAAGGACGATTCGCGGTGCGCTTAACATGTCCATCAAATTTCCGGTCAGCATAGTCGTTGACCACACAGCCCGCAGCGCGCATCAGCCAGACACCCGCCACAAACACCGCCAGGATCCACAGCGGCGGTACGCCCGGCGTGGCAACCCACAGCGCCCATAAGGTCGGCCACAGCAGCAGCAGCGCGCCAATGGGTTTATCAGTACGCATCAGGCGGTGATAGGCCAGCAGCTTATTCTGCGTCAGACTCCACTCCATTTTTTCTCCCTCTTAATACAACGGCGATGCAGGCAAAAAGAGTTCCGTCAGTATTAACGGCTTGCCACTCAAACGAAGGCGGGAACGGCGCCCCCACAAATCGGCATCGCAACCAATTTCAATAAAATCACGGGTCAGTTCAGACGAGGTGAACAGATAGCGCCCCAGGGGCGTTTTGCCGAGGCGTTGCAATGCCAGCTCCGGCCCGGAAAGTGTAGACTCAGGAACCACCGTCCGCCCGGCAAGCCACGGCTCGCCATCCGCACAGAGTAAAATTTCACGCAGCCAGTAGCGTTCTTCCTGCGGCAGCAGCGGCAGCTCGCTGGCAATCTCCGCAGGCGAGACAAACCCTTCCTGAATCATCGTCACCGTGACCGTTTTACCCTGTTGCTCAAAACGTTTTGTCATGGAATCTTCCAGCAACAGCCAGTCCAGTTGCTCCGGGTCAAGCGCGGGTATTTGGTCGAAATAGCGTAGCGCACGCAGCTGCGTTAGCGCGGGGTGTGACATGCCAGACTCTCCGATACATAACGTAAAAGCATTGTATCGCAGATTGGCAAAATGAGGACGGACAAACAGAATTTAACGATCACTATCGCAACAAAGGTGCAACTTAGCCAAAAAAAGTGCGCCCGCGAAGGCGCACCAAACGACTAACAAAATCAGCACTGTGGGGAGACGGTTACCCCTTGCCTTTTACACTGCTGATAAAGGTGGAACGGGCAGTGGTTGAACCTAAACGCTCGGCTTCATCAAGCAGTTTCAGCGCTTTATCGACATCGCCGTTTTTAACTGCCTGCTTGATGGCGTTGTTAAAGTAAGTTTCAGTATCGTTAAGCACCGGCTCGGCTTTTTTCGCCGGGGCCGGGGTTGCGGCTGGTGCTGCGGCTGGCGCGGCATACACAGGCGCGGCAGTATTACCCACCGTTACCGGACCCGGGCCAGATGAGCCAAACAGTGGGCCTACGAGTACGCTGGAGGCGCTGTTGGTGGAGACTTTCAGCTTGATCAGACCATCGGTTGTATGACGGGCAAGCGGGTCCGGAATATCCGGGACAGAGTTCCCCGTGCCTTTCGCATAGGCTTTTGCCGGGTCAACAAGCTTCGTTGTCTGTTGCAGATCTTTTTCAGTCGTGAACACCAGGACATAAATCTTCTGCTGACCCAGGGCTGGCGTCAGGCGCATAACGCCTTCCAGCCGATCGGCACTCATGACGCCAGGCTCCTGATAGCTGAAATAGTCGCTTGGGAAGAACGCGGATGGCGTCATGTTCTGATCGAGGATCAGCACGTTAGGCGCGAAGACGCTGGTCTGTTTATTGACTTCACTGGTCAACGTCAGGGTCAGCTCGCCGATATTCGCCGGCACGCTGAAAGCCGCGACCGGACCGCTGATACCCGGCACGTTCAGTGACTGACCCCCCGCTGAAAGCTGGGTAGTTTGTGTTTTCGATTGATCAACTGGCGTCCACACCAGTTGCTGAAGTGCCGCAGCCGGAATAGCTGGCGCAGCGCTGGTATTTTGAGGAACAAAATTCACATCTGCAAAGGTGACCGCAGGCGCACAGGCCAACAGCCCCGCAGAGAGGCACAGCGCGACGAGACTTTTCTTCATTTTCATTGTTATTACCTCTGATAGCGTGAGCACTGCGGTGGCCAGGCAATAGCGCGCAGCACCCTAAGGAGAGAGGGGCTCACGCCCCTCTTTTTAGGTCATTACGTCAGGTCTAACGAATTACCACCAGATTTCCATCTGGGCACCGAAGGTCCACTCATCGTTGTCGCCACGGCTGAAGGTTTTCGCGGAGGTGTCGCTATACGCTACGCCAGAGGTGTAGCCCGTATCGCCGTTGTTCGCGTAGCCCCATTTCTCATCCCACTTCGCGTAGGTTGCGAAGACGCGGATAGCCGGACGGGACCAGATGCTGTCGCCTGCCTGCCATTGCTGTGCCAGGGTGATTTTGTACTGGCTGTTTTTGTCGTCAGTTTTCTGAGATTTGACGTTGTCGTAGCCCACTTCCAGCAAGGTGCTCATGATCGGCGTCCATTTGAACATTGGACGAACACCCACGGTCCACCACTCGGTACCGTTGTTGTTGTCACGATCGATGTTCTGGTACATACCGACGTACATCAGGTCCCAACGGTCTGCCAGGGTGATTGCACCGTGATCCAGCACGCGCCACATAGAGCCGTCGTTATCGATGCTGCCGCCCTGTGGAATACCTTTACCGTTAGAGGTCATGGAATCCGTACCGTATTGCAGTACGAACTTGTTGAAGCCTTTCATCATGCTCTGGGTGTGTTCAGCGGTGAACAGCCAGCCATCTTTAGAGGCGCCAGGTTGCAGGTAGTAGTCGTCAGGAATGTTGGTATGACCGTAGTCAACGCCCAGCTCCAGCGTACCGCCCGGGTTGGTTTCCAGACCGGCTAAACGGACGTCGAAGACATCGTTTGGTACCACGTTGTCATAAATACGGTCGCCGTTCGCATCACGATCGGCGAAGGTTGCAGAACCGCCGGACTCAGAAGAACGGGTCGCTGCCAGAGAGAGTTTACCAAAGCCCAGATCGATGTTTTCAATACCGGCACCAGGACCAGAGATATCCCAGTAGTAGAAGTCGATCATGTGTACGTCATGACGCTGATAGAAGCGTTTACCGGCCCAGATGGTAGAGCCTGGCAGCCATTCAATCAGGTTTTTACCCTGCACGTTAGCTTCACGGAAGGCCGGGCTGGTGGATTCCCAGTCATTCTGTTGAGAAACGGAGTACGCTACGTTGGTGTCGAAATAGAAGCTCTTGTCGCCTTCTTTCCACACTTCCTGGCCCAGTTTCAGTTCGGCGTAGGTTTCACATTCGTTACCGAGACGGTATTTACTTTGTGCGCCTGTTGCCTGGAAACATTGTTGTTCACCGCCACTTCCGGTCCAGCCAATGCCGGAACGAGCATAACCTTTAAAGTCTACGGCGCCCGCCTGGGCAGACAGGATGCCTGCCGCAATGGCGACAGCCAGAGGGACTTTGCGCAGAGTAATCATTATTCTATCTCCTGAGATCATTGCTTTTCTTTGTAATTGGAATGCTTAAACGCCTGGCTCTTTGTGCAACCGACGACATGCAGTGCCATCCTCACGGAACAGATGGCAACGCTCTGGCGGCAAACCGATAGCGAATGTGGCACCCTCTTCTACCAACACCACGTCATTCTGGCGGTAGACCAGGTTCTGACGGATGGCGGGGATCTGGATATGAATCTGTGTTTCGTGACCAAGCTGTTCGACGACCTGAACTTCACCTTCCAGCGTCACATCCGCAATGTGGCTTGGCAGTAGATGCTCAGGACGGATACCGAGGGACATATTGGCCCCCACCTGTACGTTGGCGCTGTCGACTGGCAGCCAGACCTGCTGACGGTTTGGCAGCTCCACCTGTACCTGTTCGATTGCCGTCGCGGTCACTTTTACGGGCAGGAAGTTCATCTTTGGCGAGCCAATGAAGCCCGCAACAAAGCGGTCTGCCGGGTAGTGATACAGCTCCAGCGGTTTGCCCACCTGCGCCACGCGACCGGCGTCCAGTACCACGATTTTGTCGGCCAGCGTCATCGCTTCGACCTGATCGTGGGTGACGTAAATCATCGTGCGTCCAAGACGCTTGTGCAGACGGGAGATTTCGATACGCATCTGGACGCGCAGGGCGGCATCCAGGTTAGAGAGAGGTTCATCGAGCAGGAACACGCGCGGCTCGGCCACCAGCGTACGGCCGATCGCCACACGCTGACGCTGACCACCGGAGAGCGCCTTCGGTTTACGCTCCAGCAGATGTGCCAGCTGGAGCACTTCCGCCACCTGGGTGACGCGCTGGTTAATGGTCTCTTTTTTCGCGCCGGCCAGCTTCAGGCCAAAGGACATGTTCTCGGCAACGGAAAGATGCGGATAAAGCGCATAAGACTGGAACACCATGCCCACGCCGCGTTCAGCTGGCGGGATGTCGTTCATTCGGGTATCACCAATAAATAAATCGCCACTGGTGATGGTTTCAAGACCGGCAATCATACGCAGCAGAGTAGATTTACCACAGCCTGATGGACCAACGAACACCACAAACTCACCTTCGTGGATGTCCAGATTGATGTCTTTTGACACCACAACGTCGCCCCAGGCTTTCGTTACATTACGCAGCTGTACGCTCGCCATGCCCTTCTCCCTTCGTTACAACCTGTCACCGACAGAAACATTCAAGATAAGTTCACTATGCGTGTTCCATTACTTTCGTGAATCCTCCACCCCCCGGCTTTTTTATGGGGGAGGAGGCGGGAGGATGAGAGAGCAGGCTCTGCGACCGCAGCGGAGGGGCTGAGGCGAAAATCGTGAAGCGGCCTGCAAAATTCAATGGGTTTTTATGTGCGCCAGCACTCATAACTTAAATTTATGTTACAGGGATCACACAAACAGGGGGTGGGGCGTAGGGACTGGGAGGATGGAAAGAGGATGTCAAATAAGGAGACTGAGTCACGTTGAACCACCTTATGTATCCACGAGCACATCACCAATAAAGGATGGCAGATATGAAGATCAAGACTGGCGCACGCGTTTTCGCATTGTCCGCCCTCGCAGCAATGATGATTTCCGCACCGGCTCTCGCCAAAATTGAAGAAGGTAAGCTGGTTATCTGGATTAACGGCGACAAGGGCTATAACGGTCTGGCCGAAGTGGGCAAAAAATTCGAGAAAGACACCGGTATCAAAGTCACCGTAGAACACCCGGACAAACTGGAAGAGAAGTTCCCGCAGGTTGCGGCAACCGGCGATGGTCCGGACATTATCTTCTGGGCGCATGACCGTTTCGGGGGCTACGCGCAGTCTGGCCTGCTGGCAGAAGTCACGCCAGACAAAGCCTTCCAGGACAAACTGTTCCCGTTCACCTGGGACGCCGTTCGCTATAACGGCAAGCTGATCGCTTACCCAATCGCGGTTGAAGCCCTGTCACTGATTTACAACAAAGACCTGGTGCCAAATCCACCGAAAACCTGGGAAGAGATCCCTGCTCTGGATAAAGAGCTGAAGGCGAAAGGTAAATCCGCTCTGATGTTCAACCTGCAAGAGCCGTACTTCACCTGGCCGCTGATTGCTGCCGACGGCGGCTACGCGTTCAAGTTTGAAAACGGCAAATATGACGTGAAAGACGTGGGCGTGGACAACGCGGGCGCGAAAAAAGGCCTGACCTTCCTGGTTGACCTGATTAAGAACAAACACATGAACGCGGATACCGACTACTCCATCGCGGAAGCGGCGTTCAACAAAGGCGAAACCGCGATGACCATCAACGGTCCGTGGGCCTGGACCAACATCGACAAGAGCAAAGTCAACTACGGCGTGACCCTGCTGCCAACCTTCAACGGCAAGCCGTCTAAACCGTTTGTTGGCGTGCTGAGCGCGGGTATCAACGCCGCCAGCCCGAACAAAGAGCTGGCGAAAGAGTTCCTGGAAAACTACCTGCTGACCGATCAGGGTCTGGATGAAGTGAACAAGGACAAACCGCTGGGCGCCGTTGCGCTGAAATCCTTCCAGGATCAGTTAGCGAAAGATCCACGCATTGCGGCCACCATGGATAACGCCCAAAAAGGCGAAATCATGCCGAACATCCCACAGATGGCTGCGTTCTGGTACGCCACCCGTACCGCCGTCATCAACGCTGCAAGCGGTCGCCAGACTGTTGATGCCGCGCTGAAAGATGCTCAGGGTCGTATTACTAAGTAAGTCTGAAAAACGGCGGGTGGCGCGTGCGCTTACCCGCCCTACGACTACGGCACGATCCGTAGGTCAGGTAAGCGCAGCGCCACCTGACGATAAGTTTCCACCGTTGTAGAGGAAGAACCCCATGGATGTCATTAAAAAGAAACGCTGGTGGCAAAGCGACGCACTGAAGTGGTCAGTGATAGGTCTGCTGTGTCTGCTGGTGGGTTACCTTGTTGTTTTAATGTACGTGCAAGGGGAATACCTTTTTGCCATCATGACGCTGATTTTAAGCTCGGTTGGCCTGTATATTTTCGCCAACCGTAAAGCGTATGCCTGGCGCTATGTCTACCCCGGTGTTGCCGGGATGGGGCTGTTTGTCCTCTTTCCGCTGATCTGCACCATCGCGATTGCCTTTACTAACTACAGCAGCACCAACCAGCTCGCGCAGGAGCGTGCCACCCAGGTGCTTCTGGATCGTTCTTATCAGGCGGGTAAAACCTTTAACTTCGGCCTGTATCCTGCGGGAGATGAATGGAAGTTAGCGCTCACTGACGGTGAGAGCGGCAAAAACTATCTTTCCGACGCGTTCAAATTTGGCGGCGAGCAGAAGCTGGTCTTAAAAGAGGCCGCGGCCCTGCCGGAAGGTGAACGTGCCAACCTGCGTATCATCACTCAAAATCGCCAGGCGCTGACCCAGCTCACCGCTGTGCTGCCCGATGACAGCAAAGTAACCATGAGCTCGCTGCGCCAGTTTTCCGGCACGCAGCCGCTTTATACTCTGGCGGATGACGGCACGCTGACCAACAACCAGAGCGGCGTGAAGTACCGTCCGAATAACGACATTGGTTTCTATCAGTCGGTGAATGCCGACGGCAGCTGGGGCGACGACAAGCTCAGCCCGGGCTATACCGTTACCATCGGCTGGGATAACTTTACCCGCGTGTTTACCGACGAAGGCATCCAGAAACCGTTCTTCGCCATCTTCGTCTGGACGGTAGTCTTCTCCATACTGACCGTGATCCTGACCGTGGCCGTGGGCATGGTGCTGGCCTGTCTCGTTCAGTGGGAGTCCCTGAAGGGGAAAGCGATTTACCGCGTGCTGCTGATTCTGCCGTACGCCGTGCCGTCGTTCATCTCGATTCTGATTTTCAAAGGGTTGTTTAACCAGAGCTTCGGTGAAATCAACATGATGCTGAGCGCGCTGTTCGGCATCAAACCGGCCTGGTTCAGCGACCCGACCACCGCTCGCTCGATGATTATCATCGTGAACACCTGGCTCGGTTATCCGTACATGATGATCCTGTGCATGGGGCTGCTGAAGGCCATCCCGGATGACCTGTACGAAGCCTCGGCGATGGACGGCGCGGGTCCGTTCCAGAACTTCTTCAAAATTACCCTGCCGCTGCTCATTAAGCCGCTGACGCCGCTGATGATTGCCAGCTTCGCCTTTAACTTTAACAACTTCGTGCTGATTCAGCTGTTGACCAACGGCGGTCCGGACCGTCTCGGCACCACCACGCCGGCAGGCTATACCGACCTGCTCGTGAGCTACACCTACCGTATCGCCTTCGAAGGCGGCGGCGGTCAGGACTTCGGTCTGGCGGCAGCGATTGCCACCCTGATCTTCCTGCTGGTGGGCGCCCTGGCGATCGTGAACCTGAAAGCTACACGTATGAAATTTGACTAAGGAGGGCACTGAACATGGCAATGGTACAACCCAAATCTCAGAAACTGCGCCTCCTCGCGACGCACTTAGGCCTGCTGATTTTCATCGCGGCGATCATGTTCCCGCTGCTGATGGTTATCGCCATCTCCCTGCGTTCGGGGAACTTCGCCACCGGGAGCCTGATCCCGGATGAAATCTCCTGGGAGCACTGGAAACTCGCGCTGGGCTTCAGTGTGGAACACGCGGATGGCCGCGTCACTCCACCGCCGTTCCCGGTGCTGCTGTGGCTGTGGAACTCGGTAAAAGTGGCGACCATCACTGCCATCGGCATCGTGACGCTCTCCACCACCTGTGCTTACGCCTTCGCCCGTATGCGTTTCCCTGGCAAAGCGACCCTGCTGAAAGGGATGCTGATTTTCCAGATGTTCCCGGCGGTGCTGTCACTGGTGGCGTTGTATGCCCTGTTTGATCGTCTGGGCGAGTACGTGCCGTTTATCGGCCTGAACACCCACGGCGGCGTGATCTTCGCCTATCTTGGCGGCATCGCCCTGCATGTGTGGACCATCAAGGGCTATTTCGAAACCATCGATGGTTCACTGGAAGAAGCCGCCGCGCTGGATGGCGCCACCCCGTGGCAGGCGTTCCGTCTGGTGCTGCTGCCGCTGTCGGTGCCGATTCTGGCGGTGGTGTTCATCCTGTCGTTTATCGCGGCGATCACCGAAGTACCGGTCGCCTCTCTGTTACTGCGCGATGTGAACAGCTACACCCTGGCCGTCGGTATGCAGCAATACCTCAACCCGCAAAACTACCTGTGGGGCGACTTTGCCGCGGCGGCCGTACTCTCTGCCATCCCGATTACCGTGGTGTTCCTGCTGGCCCAGCGCTGGCTGGTCAACGGCCTGACGGCGGGCGGTGTGAAAGGTTAAGTTTCATCTGTTATGCCACTGCAACCCTCAACTTTAGACGTATTGTATTGAACCAACTTGTGACTGTTGTTAGGCGCTCTTCGGAGCGCCCTTTTTTTATTCGCGTTTCAGCCGCTTTGAGTTGCACAGCCAGAGGGTGATCACCAGCAGCAGGATCGCCGCCGAGTAGATCAGCACGTCGAGCGGGGATTTATGATCGACGATGATCAGCCGCACAATGGCGGTGATGCCAATGTAGACAAAATAGCGCAGCGGGAAGTGAAAGCCGGACTGAAAGTACTTCACAATCAGGGCGATAAATTCAAAGTAGAGAAAGTAGACCACCAGGCCTTCCACCAGCGCGTATTTGCTGGTTTGCTCAGGTGCGAACAGCACATCCGCCAGATGCACCGTCTCTTTACCCAGAAACACGACCAGGATCAGGCCAAGGCTCAGCAGACCGAGGTTCAGCACGGTCTGGAGTATTGTTGAGATAAACTCAACACGCGGACGAGTCAGGGATGTCATACAGCACCTCATTCTCCAGGGCGAGGTTCCTGTATAACGCAAAAATGTGACGGGGATCTATATTTTTTGTTTATGTTTTGTCCACATGAACATTCTTGCCGGGCGGCACTGCGTTTGCCCGGCCTACAAAAATACTCTCGTAGGCCCGGTAAGCGCAGCGCCACCGGGCAAACAAGCATCAGCGGAAGTTAATGTTCTTATCGCTGGTCATATCATACAGCTGGAACTTACGTCCAAGCTGCTGACCGCCGTCGCGCGTCAGCGGCGTCCAGCCCACTGCCGCACGGCTGCGGGTTGGGCCTGACGAGAACAGATCCAGCGGAATCGACACGTACACCCCTTTGGTGAAGTCCCCTTCCCCGTACTCGTCTGGCGAAACGTTGGTGATGGTGGCATAACCGCCTACCACTACGCCGCTGTCGAAGTGTTTGGAGATATCCAGCGTGCCGCCCTTATCGCCCGCCAGGTACTGCCCGACGCTGGCTTTCACCAGCACATCCTGTGCGAACGACGGCGTCCAGTAGGCGGTCAGGTGGCCGGTTTTGACGCTGTAGTCGGTGAACTTCATCATGTCCTGCGCGCTGCGCCAGTCACGCTGTTTCACGTAGTTGGCATCAATCCCAAACGCCCAGTTACTGTCGACGGGACGATAAAGCACCTCCGCCCCCGCGCCGCCGAACATGGTTTCCAGATAGCCACCGTAAACCTGGCCGTAGAAGCCGTTACCGAAGTACTGGAAGTAGTTGGCCTGCAGGTTATTCACGTAGATATCGTTCTGCACATATTCGCGAACGCGGGTACGCACGCGCGGCAGTTTTGAATCGTTCGGCGGGTTGGTGTAGTTAAATTTGTCGTAGTTGTTGGCAAGGTTGCCGAACAGACTACCGGTGGTCAACAGGTGGTCGGTCACCCACAGATCCGCCGTCGCCATCGCGCCCAGCTGATACATGTAGAAGTTTTCCGGCCCACCCACGGACTGGTTCAGCACCGGATCGATATGGAAATCGAAGCGGGATTTATCGATATACCAGCCCTGCTCGGTGCTCTCTGGCACCACCGGCTCAACGCGTTTTTGCACCAGCTCGGTTTCATGTCCCAGCGGTTCGCCTTCAAGATGACGCTTAAGGCTGGCAACATCGGTTTCAGTGGTGACCTGCGGCAGGTTGAGACGGTTCTCCGTCACGCGGATCGTGCGGATCCCCTCCGGCAGATCGTTCATGACGATCCGGTTGGCGCGCTCGATCCCTTCGCGGGAGTCGCGGTATTTTACCTGCTCGCCGGTGACGTACAGCGTATCGCCTTTGGTCTGGATCTTCGGATCCGCCAGGCCTGCGTTATATTTCAGCAGCGTCAGCTGGTTCGCTACCACGGAGTGCTGAATGATCGCATCCTGCGGCTCCGGCTGGTATTTGGGCCGCGGGTTATCATTGTAGCGCGGCCGCATGTCGTTAAAGTTGGTGCGCAGCGTAAAGCCAAACATCAGGGTATTACCGCGCTCATAGCTGAGGTTAACGTCGGCCCAGTCGGTGACGCGGTAAATGGCGCCGACGTTAAACTTGCTCTTCTGCTCAATCTTGCCGGCAAAATCTTCGCTGTAGTTATTGCCTTCGTACTCCAGCTTCAGGCGCAGCGGCTGCCATGGCGTTTGATACTCTACGCCTCCAAACAGCGAGGCCGGGCCGTGGAACATCTGGTCGCCGTTGATGGAACCCGCTTTTTTATAGCTGTTATCGCGGTAGCAGTATTTGTCGCTGTAGGTACAGAACGGGTTGGTTACGTTGCCGCTGGTGCCGAGGTAGCCCCAGCCAAGACCCAGCGAGAAATCAAACGGTCCCCAGGCTTTGCTGGCAACGATGTATTCCGCATCAAACAGGCCGGTCCCGCCAATGTCTTTCGCCCCGACGGAGACCTGCGGCATCCAGTAGCTCTCTTCCCACAGGCGCAGCTTCACGTCGAAGGCTTTGTCTTTATAGGTCTGATCGCCGGAGAAGGCGTCCACGCTGCTGTACTGTTTTGTACGCACGTCGGTGTAGCGCAGCGTGGTCTCCAGCCAGGGGAACAGCTGCACGGACGCAGAGTAGTAACGGTACTGATCGTTATCGCGATAGTTAAGGCTGATTTCACCCTCGCGGGCCATACGCGCGGTCGGGGTTTGCAGTAAGCCCACGCCGCCAAAATCGGACTGCGACGGGCCGATGGGTGCCGGATACGTTTCTGCATGACAGGCGGCACTCACGCACAGTGCAAGCATGCTGTAGAGATAGGTTTTTTTCATTATTCCGGTATCCGCTGTATCAGGGAGCGAAGGATATCGGCATTAAGCCCGTCATACGCTTTCGTCCAGAAATGGTCGGCAAAACCGACAAAAATGATGCTGCCTGGCATAGGTTCGATATGGCGTTTATTCCAGTAAGCCACCGGCGCTTTTTGCGTATGCCCGTCCGGATAGACCACCCAGGCATAGCTGTTATCCGCACCGCTGAGCAAGCTTTGCTCGTCGAGATAGCTCACGACGTCCCGGCCCGGCGTAAACGGCTTTTTGCCAGGGCTGCTGATAAGCCCCATCACGGTGACGGTGGAAGGCTGAGCCGGCAGCCACAGGGTATAGTCCCCTTCCAGCGACGGATTGCCGTTTTCGGCGACGCGCACCTCATCCGGATCGAGATTCACCTTCTGGCGACCCGTCACCTTAACCGCCTGAAGCTGCTGACGCAGGCTAGTAATGGCCGCGGCATCGTCAGCATCTTCCTGTTGTGCCAGCCCGCTCAGTCGGGTGAGCAGCGCCTGATGTTTTTGTTCCGCTACAATCGTCGCCTGACGCTCGCTGATAACCGCCCCGGTCCACCAGCTTTTCGCCAGCCTCGGCTGCCCCACCAGATCGAGCAGATGCCCGGCATTGGTTAAGGTTTTAGGTTTTTCGCTGTCCGGGGTGTAGACCTGTACCGTTCCCGCAGACCACGCCAGCGGCGAGGCCAGGCTGGCGAGAAGCGCAACGTGAATGAACATTTTCATGATTTCGCCGCCTTGATCAGGGTGGTCTTCACCGGGAAGAAACCGGCACCGAGATACTGTAAGGACTGGCGGATTTGCCCCTCTTCGTCCACCCAGAAGCGGTTATGCCAGGTGGCCTGATCGGTTGTCACCTCTTCATCCAGCACGCGCACCTGCGTTTCGTCGCTGCCCACTTTGACGCTGTCCGTACCATCCCAGCGGAAGGTGGAGCGGGCCGTGGCGTAGCGCACCTGTTTGTGCTCGGTCCAGCCCATTGTGCGCGTCCAGCTTGCGCCATCGACGATCTGATTCGGCTTGATGAGCGGATCTTCAGCCAGGTTGTTTACCTCAAGCAGGTTGTCGCCGCCGAGCAACGTTTTCACGATTCGGGAATGCTGAGTCACGATGGTGGCCTGATCCTGCGTCACCCATTTCTGCTGCCCGTTTTCATCGAAAGCGAGCACCACAAACAGTTGCGGACCATCGTTTAGCTGCATGTACTGGCTGGCATACGGCATGTTCTGAAGTTCGTCATCGGTCAGATGCACGCCCGGCGTGCCGAACATGCTGTCCCACAGTGAGTGGCCCAGCCCTTTGGTGGTAGCTGAGCACGCCTGCAACAGCAGGCAAATCAGGATGATTGCAGGTCGCTTCACGACTCTTCTCCGAAGGGGCGAAATAACCACACCGAAGTGTGGTTATGATTAAAACACCCGGTATTACTGGGTGCTGGTCGTCGTAGTGGTCGTGGTTCCGGTATTGGAGCCATCACCGCCACCGGTTGCCGCCAGCGCGACACCCACGGCTGAACTTACGGCGCTGGTGCTGGCTGCGGTAGAACTCCCCGCAGACGCAGACGTCGCTGCCGACCCTGCTGCTTCCCCGACCTGGACCGGAGCTGCATAGACAGACGTCGCCGCAAGCGCAGATATGGCAAAAATGCCATACAGTACTTTCTTCATAACAATTTCCCTTCAATGAATGAATGGAGATTTGCCCGAAAAGAAATTCAGGCGGATTCGAGTATACACAACTAAAGCAGTGGGTTTACCGTGGGGGTAAATAGGGATGAGGTTTTCAGACTAATGGTTAAAAATGAAAAGAAAAAATAATTATTGAAATAGATAACCATTCATTATCAAACAGTTATAATATAAACCCATTAAAGTATCACTCCGTATTTTCTTAAAATAACCCTCAGCAATTAACGGGGTAACCGTGTTTTTCGGATTAAACTCAGATTCAGAATTTGAGATAACTAACAGACATCAGGAATTATCCGATAAAAAAATGCCGGCATATCGCCGGCATTGTTCATGACATATTTATTACGCACGCCATGCTTTATAACGGTTAATCAGACCATTGGTGGAGCTGTCGTGGCTGTCGATTGCTTTATCGTCACCCAGCTCTGGCAGAATGCGGTTTGCCAGCTGTTTGCCCAGCTCAACGCCCCACTGGTCAAAGGTGAAGATGTTCAGAATAGCGCCCTGAGTGAAGATCTTGTGCTCGTAGAGGGCAATCAGCGCGCCCAGGCTGAACGGCGTAATTTCACGCAGCAGAATGGAGTTAGTTGGACGGTTGCCTTCGAACACTTTGAACGGCACAACGTGTTCCAGCGTAGCCGGATCTTTACCCTGGTCACGGTACTCCTGCTCAACCACCTCGCGGGATTTACCGAACGCCAGCGCTTCGGTCTGGGCGAAGAAGTTAGACAGCAGCTTCGGATGGTGGTCGGAAAGCGGGTTGTGCGTAATCGCCGGGGCGATGAAATCGCACGGTACCATTTTGGTGCCCTGATGGATCAGCTGGTAGAACGCGTGCTGACCGTTGGTGCCCGGCTCGCCCCAGATGATTGGGCCAGTCTGATAATCCACCGCGTTACCGTTACGGTCAACGTACTTGCCGTTGGATTCCATGTTGCCCTGCTGGAAGTAGGCCGCAAAGCGGTGCATATACTGGTCGTACGGCAGAATCGCTTCGGTTTCAGCGCCGAAGAAGTTGTTGTACCAGATCCCGATCAGCGCCAGCAGCACCGGCAGGTTTTTCTCAGGCGCGGTGGTGGAGAAGTGTTTGTCCATCGCGTGCGCGCCGGAGAGCAGCTCAACGAAGTTGTCGAAGCCGACGGACAGGATGATGGACAGACCGATCGCAGACCACAGTGAGTAGCGGCCACCCACCCAGTCCCAGAATTCAAACATGTTCGCAGTATCAATACCGAACTCACCCACCGCTTTACCGTTGGTGGACAGCGCCGCGAAGTGTTTCGCCACGTGCTTTTCGTCGCCCGCGGTTTTCAGGAACCAGTCGCGCGCG
The DNA here is from genome assembly GCF_001729745.1 of Enterobacter hormaechei subsp. hoffmannii. GTDB lineage: Bacteria > Pseudomonadota > Gammaproteobacteria > Enterobacterales > Enterobacteriaceae > Enterobacter > Enterobacter intestinihominis. Next base: position 286,540 of record NZ_CP017186.1, on the reverse strand, counting down.
CTGTGGGCGTTGGTCATGGTTTCCTGAGTGGTGAAGGTTTTAGACGCCACCAGGAACAGCGTGGTTTCCGGGTTCACCTTTTTCAGCACTTCAGCGATGTGAGTCCCATCGACGTTGGACACGAAGTGCATGTTGAGATGGTTTTTGTACGGGCGCAGCGCCTCGGTCACCATAAACGGGCCGAGGTCAGAGCCGCCGATACCGATGTTTACGACGTCGGTGATCGCTTTGCCGGTGTAGCCTTTCCACTGACCTGAGATGATCGCTTCAGAGAAGGTTTTCATCTTTTCCAGCACCGCGTTCACTTCCGGCATCACATCTTTGCCGTCAACGATAATTGGAGTATTGCTACGGTTGCGCAGCGCCACGTGCAGCACGGCACGGTCTTCGGTGCGGTTGATCTTCTCACCGGAGAACATGGATTTGATGGCATCTGCCAGCTCAGTCTCTTTCGCCAGATCTTGCAGCTTCGCCAGCGTCTCTTCGGTGATACGGTTCTTAGAGAAATCCACCAGCATCAGGTCATCGAAGGTGGCGGAAAACTTGCTGAAACGATCGGCATCTTTCGCGAACAGATCCGCGATAGTGACGTCTTTCATTTCATCAAAATGTTTCTGTAGTGCCTGCCATGCAGCGGTCTGCGTTGGGTTGATGTTTTTCATAGCAATACTCTTCTGATTTGAGAATTGTGACTGCGGTCGATTGTAGCGCCTGCAAATAAAAATTGTGATGGTTTTTATGCCATTGCCCTGGTCTGCATCAAACGCAGGTGAAAAGACCCGAAAAGTATAGCTGCTGTCGCGCCCTTCCGGCGTGGCGAAATGTTGGTCAAAAAGGGGTAAAAAGGAGCATAAAATATGGGCCTGTTATAAGTCCTGTTTCTGAGGGGTACCCCCCCATGAAAAATCCGCATAATCCCAGCATTGACAGGACCTCCCCCGCATTTTATTTATAGGGCCGTATTTTGCGCCTGCACCTGTTCTCGCTTCATTCTTGTGCCAAGGTCGCTCTATTCATTCCCTGACACGAGGTTGTTATGACGAGTTTTGTGGTCGCCAAGTTTGGCGGCACCAGTGTGGCAGACTACGCTGCCATGAACCGCAGCGCCGATGTGGTGCTGGCCGATCCGAATACCCGCCTGGTGGTGCTCTCCGCCTCAGCCGGCGTGACGAACCTGCTGGTTTCTTTGTCTGAAGGACTGGAAGCGACCGAGCGTTTCGTGAAGCTGGATGCACTGCGCAAAATTCAGTTCGACATCCTTGAGCGTCTGCAAAACCCGAACGTCATTCGTGAGGAAGTGGAACGCCTGCTGGAAAATATCACTACCCTGGCAGAAGCCGCTTCACTGGCAACCTCTACCGCCCTAACCGACGAACTGGTCAGCCACGGCGAACTGATGTCCACCCTGCTGTTCGTTGAGATCATGCGCGAGCGCAATATTCAGGCGCAGTGGTTCGACGTGCGTAAAGTAATGCGCACCAGCGACCGCTTTGGCCGCGCCGAGCCGGACGTTGAAGCTTTGGCAGAGCTCACTAACCAGCAGCTTGCCCCGCGTCTGGATGAAGGCATAGTGATCACCCAGGGCTTTATCGGCAGCGAAGCCAAAGGGCGCACAACCACGCTGGGCCGTGGCGGCAGCGACTATACCGCCGCCCTGCTGGGTGAAGCCCTGCATGCCACCCGCGTGGATATCTGGACGGACGTGCCGGGCATTTACACCACCGACCCGCGCGTGGTCTCTGCGGCAAAACGCATTGACGTGATCGCCTTTGAAGAAGCGGCTGAAATGGCCACCTTCGGCGCAAAAGTGCTGCATCCGGCCACGCTGCTGCCCGCCGTGCGCAGCGACATTCCGGTCTTCGTTGGCTCCAGTAAAGATCCAAAGGCGGGCGGGACGCTGGTCTGCAAGAAAACCGAGAACCCGCCGCTGTTCCGCGCGCTGGCCCTGCGTCGTAAGCAGACGCTGGTTACCCTGCACAGCCATAATATGCTGCACTCCCGCGGATTCCTGGCGGAAGTGTTTGGCATCCTGGCGCGCCACAATATCTCCGTGGACCTGATCACCACGTCAGAAGTCAGCATTGCGCTGACGCTCGACACCACCGGTTCAACCTCAACGGGTGATACCCTGCTGACGCAGTCGCTGCTGATTGAGCTTTCCGAGCTGTGCCGCGTGGAGGTGGAAGAAGATCTGGCGCTGGTTGCCATCATCGGTAATAAGCTGTCGCGCGCGTGCGGCGTGGGCAAAGAGGTGTTCGGCGTGCTCGACCCGTTCAGCATCCGCATGATTTGCTACGGCGCCTCCAGCTACAACCTCTGCTTCCTGGTCCCTGCCGATCAGGCCGAGCAGGTTGTGCAGAAACTTCATCAGAATTTATTTGAATAAAATTCGTTAGCACGATAAACATTATCCATAAGCCGGGCACAGACCCGGCTTTTTTATAACAAAACAACACGACAATACTGCAAGGAATTCACTATGTTCTCCGCTATCACCCGGCTGTTCCCGTTATGGGCGCTGCTGCTCTCCGTACTCGCGTATTACACTCCCACCACGTTCACGGGCATTGGTCCGTGGGTCACCACGCTACTGATGCTGATTATGTTCGGCATGGGCGTGCATCTAAAAATTGACGATTTCAAACGCGTGCTGTCTCGCCCGGCACCGGTTGCCGCAGGGATTTTCCTGCACTACCTGGTGATGCCGCTCGCGGCCTGGCTGCTGGCGATGGCCTTTAAGATGCCGCCCGACCTTTCCGCCGGGATGGTGCTGGTGGGGAGCGTCGCCAGCGGCACGGCATCTAACGTCATGATCTATCTGGCGAAAGGCGACGTGGCGCTCTCCGTCACTATCTCTTCCGTTTCCACGCTGGTGGGCGTGATTGCCACGCCGCTGTTAACCCGCCTGTACGTGGACGCGCATATCCAGGTGGATGTGATGGGCATGCTGCTCAGCATTCTGCAAATCGTGGTGATCCCGATTGCGCTGGGACTGGTGATCCACCATCTCTTCCCGCGGGTGGTGAAAGCGGTTGAGCCGTATCTGCCCGCGTTTTCGATGGTCTGCATACTTGCCATTATCAGCGCCGTGGTAGCCGGTTCCGCATCGCACATTGCTTCGGTGGGCTTTGTAGTGATCGTCGCGGTTGTGCTGCATAACACCATTGGTCTGCTGGGCGGATACTGGGGCGGAAAGCTGTTTGGTTTCGACGAATCCACCTGCCGCACGCTGGCGATCGAAGTGGGGATGCAGAACTCTGGCCTGGCGGCGGCGCTGGGTAAAATTTACTTCTCACCGCTGGCGGCGCTACCGGGAGCGCTGTTCTCCGTCTGGCACAACCTGTCCGGTTCGCTGTTAGCAGGGTACTGGTCCGGTAAGCCGATTGATGACCAACCGAAAAAAGATGCGGTGAAACAGGGTTAATTGAGCCGGCTTGCTTTACACTGAAGCCTCCCCATCAGGAGGCTTCAGCAATGGCTACACCACGTTTGACCCAGAAAGACATGACCGAAGCCGAGCAGCGCGAACTTAAAACGCTTCTCGACCGCGCCCGCATCGCGCATGGCCGCACGCTGACGAACGCCGAAACCAATCAGGTTAAAAAAGAGTACATCGATAAGCTGATGGCGCAGCGTGATGCCGCGGCGAAAAAAGCCCGCAAGCTGAAAAAAGAGCAGGCGTATAAACCCGACGCAGAGGCGACTTTTTCCTGGTCCGCCAGCACATCAACCCGTGGAAGGCGCTAATCAGCGCCCTTTCTTTTTGCGCCCCGGCTGGGTAAAGCGTTTTCCGTTGCCCGGCTTGCCTCGCCCTTTCTCTTCCGCCTGCGGTGCCTTCACCACCGGACGCTTAATCGCCTGCGTTTTCGGTTTGGCTTTAGCTTTCGGCTTCGCTTCGGACGAGGAGTTCTCGATAAGTTTGAACAGCTCGATCAGCTCGTCATCCGTTAAGTCACGCCACTCGCCCAGCGGGATGCCAGACAGGCTGACGTTCATGATGCGCGTGCGTTCCAGCTTCGTCACTTCATAACCGAAGTACTCGCACATGCGGCGGATCTGGCGGTTCAGGCCCTGAACCAGCGTGATGCGGAACGCGAACGGTGCTTCTTTTTTGACTTTACACTTCTTCGTCACGGTGCCCAGAATCGGCACGCCAGCGCCCATTCCGCGGATAAACTCGTCCGTCACCGGCTTGTTCACCGTCACGATGTACTCTTTCTCGTGGTCGTTACCGGCACGCAGAATTTTGTTGACCAGATCGCCGTGGTTGGTGAGGAAAATCAGCCCCTGAGAGTCTTTATCCAGACGGCCAATCGGGAAAATGCGGCTGCTGTGGTTCACGAAATCAACAATGTTGTCCCGCTCGCCATCTTCCGTGGTGCTGACAATCCCAACCGGTTTGTTCAACGCGATAAACACCAGGTCTTCGGCATCACGCGGTTCGATGACCTGACCATTCACTTTCACCACATCGCCAGGTACCACCTGATCGCCAATGGTGGCGCGTTTGCCGTTAAGAAACACGTTACCCTGTTCAATGTAACGGTCAGCCTCGCGACGTGAGCAGATCCCGCTCTCGCTAATGTATTTGTTTAATCGGGTTGATTGAGTTGGCAGCATAGTTTCTCCTGTGAAGGGCGAAATATACCTTACCTTGCGCCTGACAAAAAAGTCCTAGTAACCGCTGATCAGAAAATCGAGTGCATCCCGCAATGAAGCACTGCTGTTAGTAAGATCGGCAACGCGTTCACCTAACTCTTTTAGCGATATGCCTGCCATCATGTGCATCATCACCACGCAGGGTTTTCCCGCGACCTCAACGGCGGGAGCGACCAGTACATGCTTCATCAGAACGACCTCTGAAAGTCACTAAAGGAGCCGTTTTCATCAACCCACTGGTTAATGGCGTCAATAGAAGCTTTATTTTCTTCAAGCCACTCTGCGCGCCGATGTTCACGAAATAGCTCCTGCAAAGCCGCCGTTAGCACGGCAGAAAGGTTAAGTTTAAGCCTTCGCGCCTCTTCAAGGATGTCCGGCGACAGGGAAACATTCACTGATTTTTTAATACTATTAGCACCGCGCATGAGAACCCCCATTGGAATGCGCATGAACTGGCGAAGTGTAGCGTAATAAATGAGCACTTCCTATTCCCTTAAAAATGTAAGGGTTGAAGAATAAATTGCTCTTTATGGGGAGTCACGCCTCACAAAACCGTTTTGCGAGGCGCTTTCAGAGATTAATACTCATCCCGCTCGTCATCTTCATCCGGTTGCTCCATCACGCTGTACGCCACCGCGCAGAACAACGAGTTGAGACGTTTCATATCGCCCAGCAGCCCCAGGTGGAGCGAGCTGGTTTCGATACTCTGCACGTTCTGCTGGTGCAGACGCTCAACGTGGGCGTGCGAGTAGCGCCGGTTGAGGATGCGGAAACGGTGCTTGTTGCGGCGCAGGCGGCGAGCGCTCGGCACGTCGCTGGAGAAGAAGACCGACATCGCCAGCTTCAGGTTGCTGACCAGCTGTTCGTGGAGCGCTTCCAGTTCTTTCAGCCCTTCAACAGAAAACGCCCGACGTGCAGCCAGGGATTTGTCTGCGATTTCACTGCCCATACGCTCGACAATATCCGAAGCCTGCTCCAGGTTAAGCGACATCTCAATAATTTCCGCCCAGCGGCGCGACTCCTCTTCCGCCAGCTCGTCCTGTGGGATCCGCGCCAGATAGAGCTTGATGGCGGTATACAGCACGTTGATATCGTCCGCCAGCCTGCGCAGCTCTTTTTCTTCGCGCGGCTCGCCGTGCATCACCTTTTGCAACCCTTCCAGCATGGTTTCCATCGCGTCACCCATGCGCAGCGTTTCGCGGGCGGCATTCGCGATGGCCAGCGCGGGCGTGTCCAGCACCGAGGTGTCCAGATGCTTCGGTTTAAGGCGCGCGTCCAGCTCCGGTTCATCACGAATTAGCCGCTCGCAGAAGCGGGCCATCGGCGCGGCAAACGGCACCATCGCCAGACAGCGTACCAGGTTGTAGAAGACGTGGAAGTAGATCACCAGCTCCGCTTTCGGCAGAGAGAGGTTGTCCATCAGGTTCGCCAGCGGGTGCACAAACGGCAGAATGATCAGGCTACCCACCAGCTTGAAGAGCAAACTCCCCAGTGCCACCCGGCGGGCGGCAGCATTGGCTGCGCTGTTGTTGAGCATCGCCAGCAGGCCAGAGCCAAGATTCGCACCGATGACCAGGCATAGCGCCACCGGGAAAGAGATCGCGCCCGCAGCGGTTAAGGTCGCCGTCAGGAGGACCGCTGCCAGGCTGGAGTAGCTGACAATGGCAAACACCGCGCCGATCAGCGCATCCAGCATAATATCGCCGGTTAAAGAGGCGAAAATGACCTGCACACCGTTGGCCTGGGTGATCGGCGTGACAGCCTGCACAATCAGCTCCAGCGCCAGCAGGATCAGCCCGAGGCCAATACCGACGCGGCCAAGCTGCCCGGCACGGCTTTGCTTACGGCCGAGGAAGAAAATGACGCCAATAAAAATCAGCAGCGGCGACAGCCAGGAGAGATCGAAGGTCAGGATACGTGCCATCAGCGCGGTACCGACGTCGGCGCCCAGGACAATCACCAGCGCCGGGGCGAGCGCCACCAGATCCTGCGCCACGAACGAGGTGACGAGCATGGTGGTGGCGTTGCTGCTTTGCACCAGCGCCGTGACGCCAATACCCGCACAGAAGGCGAGCGGCTTCTTCTCAACGCTGCCGCTGAGAACGGTACGTAAACGTGCGCCAAACACGCGCATCACGCCGGTACGAACGATATGGGTGCCCCATACCAGCAGTGCGACTGCGGAGAGCAGGTGTAACAACGTCAACACAGTGGGTTTTCCTCCTTATCGTTATTCATTTTCCTTAGGTTCAGTATAAGGGTTTAAACGTAAGAAAGAGACAAGGCACCATAGCGGTGCCCTGTTTGTTGTAAGGAAAAGTGACGTTAGTCTGCGTCGTAGCCTAAATTCGGCGCCAGCCAGCGTTCCACCTCAGACACGCTCATGCCTTTTCGCAGGGCGTAGTCTTCAATCTGATCCCGCTGAAGCTGTGCCACGGCGAAATACTTGCTGTCCGGGTGGCTGAAATACCAGCCGGAAACGGACGCGCCCGGCCACATGGCGAACGACTCGGTAAGTTTCATGCCGGTATGCGCTTCCACGTCGAGCAGTTTCCAGATAGTGTCCTTCTCGGTGTGTTCCGGGCAGGCCGGATACCCCGGCGCCGGACGAATGCCCTGGTAGTTTTCGCGGATCAGCTCCTCGTTGCTGAGATTCTCATTCGCCGCGTAGCCCCAGTGCACCTTACGTACGCGCTCGTGGAGGTACTCAGCAAAGGCTTCCGCCAGGCGATCGGCGATCGCTTTCACCATGATTTTGTTGTAATCATCGTGCTGTGCGTCGTACGCGTCCGCCAGCGCGTCTTCTTCCAGACCACCGGTTACGGCAAAGGCGCCGATATAGTCGGCTTTACCGGAGAGTTTCGGTGCGACGAAATCCGCCAGGCAGTAGTTGGCAAAGCCCACTTTCTCGGTTTGCTGGCGCAGATGGTGGCTCACGGCCAGCACATGGGTGCGGGTTTCATCGCGGTAAATTTCGACATCGTCGCCCACGCGGTTCGCCGGGAACAGCCCCACCACGCCGCGCGGGTTGAGGGCTTTCTCTGCGCTCAGTCTGTCGAGCATATCGTTGGCATCTTTAAACAGGCGTTTCGCCTCTTCGCCTACTACCTCATCTTCAAGAATGCGCGGATATTTGCCCGCCAGCGACCAGGTCATGAAGAACGGCGTCCAGTCGATGTAGTTACGCAGCGTTTCGATGCTGGCCGTCACGTCCTGCACGCCCAGACGGTGCGCGACCGGCGGCGTATAGCTGGACCAGTCGAACGCCAGATCGTTATCGCGCGCCGCCTGAAGCGAAACCGGCGGCGTGCGCGGTTTCTTACGTCCATGCTGAATGCGGACGGTTTCATACTCTTTGCGGGTGCGGGCGACAAAGTCATCGCGCTGGGTGTCAGACAGCAGCGCGGAGACCACGCCCACGGTGCGCGAGGCGTTTTGGACATACACCGTCGGCCCACTGTAGTTCTGCTCGATTTTCACTGCGGTGTGGGCTTTCGAGGTGGTTGCCCCGCCAATCAGCAGCGGAATAGTGAAGCCCTGGCGCTCCATCTCTTTTGCCACGTTGACCATTTCGTCCAGCGACGGCGTAATCAGCCCGGAAAGACCAATCAGATCCGCATTCACTTCGCGAGCGGTCCTGAGGATTTTATCCGCCGGGACCATCACGCCAAGATCGATAATTTCGTAGTTATTGCATTGCAGTACCACGCCGACAATGTTTTTGCCGATGTCGTGTACGTCGCCCTTCACGGTGGCAATGACCATCTTACCGTTACTGGAGCCCTTCTCTTTGCTGGCTTCGATAAACGGCTCAAGATAAGCCACGGCCTGCTTCATGACGCGGGCGGATTTCACCACCTGCGGCAGGAACATTTTGCCCTCGCCGAACAGATCGCCGACCACGTTCATGCCGTCCATCAGCGGCCCTTCGATCACTTCAATCGGACGGGCTGCCTGCTGACGCGCTTCCTCGGTATCCTGCTCAATGAACTCAGTAATGCCTTTTACCAGCGAGTATTCCAGACGCTTTCTCACATCCCAGGAACGCCATTCGGCCTGCTGAACGTTGGCTGATTCGTCAGCTTTACTGCCGCGGTATTTTTCCGCCAGATCCAGCATGCGTTCGGTGGCGTCGTCGCGACGGTTGAGGATCACATCTTCTACTGCGTCGCGTAGTTCTGCGGGCAGGTCGTCGTAAATCGCCAGCTGTCCGGCGTTAACGATCCCCATGTCCATCCCGTTGCGGATGGCATAGTAGAGGAACACGGCGTGGATGGCCTCACGCACCGGGTCGTTGCCGCGGAACGAGAACGAGACGTTCGACACGCCGCCGGAAATTAGCGCATGCGGTAGCTCGCGTTTGATGTCTTCACACGCGCCGATAAAGTCCTGGGCGTAGTTGTTGTGCTCTTCAATGCCGGTTGCGACAGCAAAGATGTTCGGGTCGAAAATAATGTCTTCCGGCGGGAAGCCCACCTCTTCGGTCAGAATATTGTACGCGCGGCGGCAAATCTCAATTTTGCGCTCGCGGGTATCGGCCTGGCCCACTTCATCGAAGGCCATCACCACCACGGCGGCCCCGTAGCGACGCACCAGCTTCGCGTGGTGGATAAAGGTATCGACGCCCTCTTTCATTGAGATGGAGTTAACGATGCCTTTGCCCTGAATGCACTTCAGCCCCTTTTCGATGACGTCCCATTTGGAAGAGTCAATCATGATCGGCACGCGGGCGATATCCGGCTCACCGGCAATCAGGTTGAGGAAACGCACCATTGCCGCTTCGGCATCAAGCATCCCCTCGTCCATGTTGATATCGATGATCTGCGCGCCGCTTTCTACCTGCTGGCGGGCAACGTCCAGCGCTTCGCTGTACTTCTCTTCTTTGATCAGGCGCTTGAACTTCGCAGAACCGGTGACGTTGGTACGTTCACCCACGTTCACAAACAGGCTGTCGTCGCCGATGGTCAACGGCTCAAGGCCGGACAGACGGCAGGCTACCGGAAGCTCGGGTAACTTGCGCGGTGCAAGCCCGGCGACGGCGCGGCTCATGGCGGCGATATGCTCCGGCGTGGTGCCGCAGCAGCCGCCGACGATGTTGAGGAAGCCAGATTCGGCCCACTCGCGGATTTGCGCCGCCATGGTGTCGGCATCCAGATCGTACTCACCGAATGCATTCGGCAGACCGGCGTTCGGGTGGGCGGTGACGTAGCACTCTGCGATGCGCGAAAGCTCCTGCACGTACTGGCGCAGCTCGTCCGGCCCCAGCGCGCAGTTCAGGCCGAAGGAGAGCGCTTCGGCATGGCGCAGAGAGTTATAAAACGCTTCGGTTGTCTGGCCGGAAAGCGTGCGCCCCGAGGCATCGGTGATGGTGCCGGAAATCATGATCGGCAGGTCAACACCCAGCGCCTCAAATTCCTCTTTCACCGCGTAAATTGCAGCTTTGGCGTTGAGGGTGTCGAATACGGTTTCAATCAGGATCAGGTCGGAACCGCCTTCCACCAGCGCTTTAGTGGACTCACGATACGCGGCCACCAGTTGGTCAAAGGTGATATTGCGGAAGGCTGGATCGTTCACGTCCGGAGAAATCGACGCGGTGCGGTTGGTCGGGCCCAGCACCCCGGCAACATAGCGCGGTTTGTCCGGCGTGCGGGCCGTCCACTCGTCGGCGCAGGCGCGCGCCAGTTTCGCCGCTTCAAAGTTGATCTCCGCCGACAGGGATTCCATCTGGTAATCCGCCATGGCGATGGTTGTCGAGTTGAAGGTGTTGGTTTCTACAATATCCGCACCCGCTTCGAAGTAGGCGTTGTGGATATCCCTGATGACAGAGGGTTTGCTCAACACCAGCAGGTCATTGTTTCCTTTCAGGTCACAAGGCCAGTCGGCAAAGCGCTCTCCACGGAAATCGTCTTCACTCAGACGATAGCCCTGGATCATGGTGCCCATGCCGCCGTCCAGCACCAGAATTCGTTCATTTAACTGCGCACGCAGTTGCTCTACTTTGCTGCTCACACTTGCTCCCGACAACGTTCAACATGGCCAAAAGGCTGCGTTCCATACTGGCATAATCTTTAAGGGTCGAAAAGTCACACAGCGGTAACATGAGACATGTTCACTATCACTCCTCCGATCAGTCAGGAAAGCGGTTGCAAAACCACCAAATAAAACGAAAATGATTTCCACGATACAGAAAAAGGAGTTCGTCATGGTTACGACCGTTCCCGCTAAACGCGGCAGAAAACCTGCTGCAACCACCGCTGCACAACCTGGCGGACAGGTTCAATCCCTGACGCGCGGCCTGAAGCTGCTGGAATGGATAGCCGAATCGCATGGTAGCGTGGCCCTGACAGAGCTGGCGCAGCAGGCTGGCCTGCCGAACTCCACCACGCACCGTCTGCTGACCACCATGCAGCAGCTGGGCTTCGTGCGTCAGGTGGGCGAGCTGGGACACTGGGCGGTGGGCGCACATGCGTTTATTGTCGGCAGCAGCTTCCTGCAAAGCCGCAACCTGCTGGCGATTGTCCACCCGATTCTGCGCAAGCTGATGGAGGAGTCCGGCGAGACGGTAAACCTGGCCGTGCTGGATCAGAGCGATCATCAGGCGATTATCATCGACCAGGTGCAGTGTACGCAGCTGATGCGCATGTCTGCACCGATTGGCGGCAAGCTGCCGATGCATGCCTCTGGCGCAGGGAAAGCGTTTCTCTCGCAGCTTAGCGAAGAGCAGGTGACGGGTCTGCTGCACCGTAAAGGTCTGCACGCCTACACCCACGCCACCCTGGTGTCGCCGGTGCATCTGAAAGAAGATCTGGCTCTGACCCGCAAGCGCGGCTATTCGTTTGATGACGAAGAACATGCCCTCGGGCTGCGCTGCCTCGCGTCCTGTATTTTCGACGAACACCGCGAGCCGTTTGCCGCCATCTCCATCTCCGGGCCGATTTCACGTATGACCGACGACCGCGTCACCGAGCTGGGTGCGCTGGTGATTAAGGCCGCGAAAGAGGTGACGCTGGCGTATGGTGGGATTCGCTAGGATTGAGGGCGGTCTGGTGCCCTCACCCCGGCCCTCTCCCACAGGGCTGAGGGTTCCCCACAAATTAATGCGAGCACTGAGCAATCCCCTCGCCCCTCCGGGGAGAGGGTTAGGGTGAGGGGAACATACGGCGGTGGTGGTCATTCCGTTCACTTTATGTTCCTTGCTACTCTGTAACGACATGACCGGTGAACGTGCCAGGGTGGCTCAGTCGCCACCACCCTGGCGACCCGGGCTCCCGGCGGTAAATCGCCGCTTCGCGGTGCCCTCGGCTTATTCTTTCCGGCTTATCGGGTACGGGCGGAGGCAACGTCCCTGTAAAGCCGCCCTCTCGGCGCATCCCTGCGCCTCGCCCCGGCCGGAAGGCAAACGCCTCAGCGATTTACAGCCGGACCAGGGCATCGCTGACAGCCCTCAGTCATTTAGAAAGCAACTTTATTGCTTCTGCATAAAAAAATTACTGGGGATCCCTCTCCCACAGGGAGAGGGAGAAAACATGATGCCCTTACCCTGCGGGAGAGGGAGAAAAGCGGATGCAAAACCGCTGCTTGCGGCGGTAAGCGTAGACATCTTCCACGTGCCCGTTTTTAATCCGCGTTTGCAGCCCGCGCCAGTAGCTGGCGCGGAACAGATCGGCATGCATCTCTTCGAATAGCGGCCCGATGCGCGGGTCGGCACAAAGCCAGTGGCGAAACTCCTCCGGAAACACATCGCCCGGCGAGACGCTGTACCACGGCTCGCTGGACAGTTCATCTTCCGGGTAGCGCGGCGGCGGGATATCGCGGAAGTTCACCTCGGTCATGTAGCAAATTTCATCGTAATCGTAGAACACCACCCGCCCGTGACGGGTGACGCCGAAGTTTTTAAACAGCATGTCGCCGGGGAAAATATTAGCGGCGGCGAGCTGGCGAATCGCATTGCCGTACTCTTCAATGGCGTCTCGTAAAGCCTGACCTTCGGACTGCTCCAGCCAGATATTTAGCGGCACCATCCGGCGTTCGATATAGAGATGGCTAATCGCAATCTTATCGCCAAGATCGGTAATTTTCGTCGGCGCTTCCTGCATGAGTAGCGTCATTAGCGCCGGATCGATCTGCTGCTTATCCAGCACAAAGTTTTCAAACTCCTGGGTATCGGCCATTCGCCCGACGCGATCGTGCTCTTTTACCAGCTGATAGCAGGCACGGACGTGGGCTGCGTTCATCTCTTTCTGCGGGGCGAATTTATCCTTAATCACCTTAAACACCCGATCAAAGCCCGGCAGCGTGAAGACCAGCATCACCATGCCGCGGATACCCGGCGCTTCAATAAACTGCTCATCAGCCGTGGTGACATAACGCAGGTATTCCCGATAACTCTCCGTTTTGGCATGCTTCTGACAGCCAATCGCCATATACAGCTCGGCGGTGGTTTTGCCCGGCAGGATCTCGCGCAGCCACTCCACCAGGGCGGCAGGCAGCGGGGCGTAGACCATGAAATAGGAGCGGGCGAAGCCAAATACGATACTCGCCTCAGCGCTGGTAGTCAGGCAGGTATCGACAAACAGTTCGCCGTCGTCGGTACGGTGAATGGGCAGCAGAAACGGCACGATGGCTGTCGGCGTAACCAGTTTGCCCACCAGCCAGGCGGCCTTATTGCGGTAGAAAAGCTCGTTGGCAACCTGCAAATGGCTGCGGCTGAGCACCGCCTCACCGAAGGTTTCACTGAGATACGCGTGGATATAGCCGATATCCCGGGGTTTATTCTGCCACGGCAGGCGCAGCGGCAAATCCGTTAAGACGCGGTGCAGGAGCTTTTCCCAGCCGCGATCGGGAAAGAAATCTTTCGCCAGCGGACGCGGAATGGTACGGAAGCGTCGCTCGGGCTGGGAGCTGAAGATAAATAACCGCTCAGGAGATAATGAGCGGTGGTCAAATAACCGGCAATAGACGGAGTTAAAAAAGCTCTCCGCAATCTCGAAGCGCGGGTAGTCGGGTAACAGATGGGTGTAATGCTCTTTCACGCGCAGTAAAAATTCCGCATCCGGGCTTTTACCGTCGGTGATACAGCGCAGTTGTTCCACCACCAGACCTACGTGGTGATCATAGAGATGGATACGCTGCTTCATGGCCTGCTGAACCGCATGCCAGTCGGCGTGCTCAAAACGCTGTTGCGCGCCGGATGTGACTTCCAGAAAGCGGCCATACTGGGCATCGAAGCCCTGCAAAATAGTTTGGGCTATCAGTAATTCCAGACCACGCGACATATATTCCCCTCACCCCAACCCTCTCCCCGAGGGGGGAGAGGGGGAAAGATCAGAACTGTGCTTCTTCCGTTGAACCCGTTAATGCCGTGACGGAGGAAGTCCCGCCCTGAATAATCGTGGTCACATTATCGAAGTAGCCGGTTCCCACCTCCTGCTGGTGCGAAACGAAGGTATATCCCTCTTTACCCGCCGCAAATTCTGGCTGCTGTACCTTCTCAACATAGTGCTTCATGCCTTCGCCCTGTGCGTAGGCATGCGCCAGGTCGAACATGTTGAACCACATGCTGTGGATACCCGCCAGGGTGATGAACTGGTACTTGTAGCCCATATCCGACAGCTGCTGCTGGAAGCTGGCGATGGTCGTGTCGTCCAGATTTTTTTGCCAGTTGAAGGACGGTGAACAGTTATAGGCCAGCAGCTTGCCCGGATATTTCGCATGAATCGCATCGGCAAAGCGCTTCGCCAGCGCCAGATCCGGCGTGGAGGTTTCACACCAGACCAGGTCGGCGTAAGGGGCATACGCCAGGCCGCGGCTGATCGCCTGTTCAATACCGGCATGCGTGCGATAGAACCCTTCGCTGGTGCGTTCGCCGGTGATGAATTCGCTGTCGTACGGGTCGCAGTCAGAGGTGATCAGGTCCGCTGCGTCCGCATCGGTACGAGCAATGACCAGCGTCGGCACGCCGAGCACGTCAGCAGCCAGACGCGCGGCAACCAGCTTCTGGATCGCTTCCTGAGTTGGCACCAGCACTTTCCCGCCCATATGCCCACACTTCTTCACCGACGCCAGCTGATCTTCAAAGTGTACGGCCGCTGCACCGGCCTCAATCATCGATTTCATCAGCTCAAAGGCGTTCAGCACACCGCCGAAACCGGCTTCCGCATCGGCGACGATCGGCAGGAAATAATCAGTAAAGCGCGGATCGTGGGGCTCGATGCCCGCCGCCCACTGGATCTGATCCGCACGGCGGAAGGTATTGTTGATCCGATCTACCACTGACGGCACCGAGTTCGCCGGATAAAGAGATTGATCCGGATACATGCTGGAGGCCAGGTTAGCATCCGCCGCGACCTGCCAGCCGGAAAGATAGATAGCTTCAATGCCGGCCTTCGCCTGCTGCAATGCCTGACCGCCAGTCAGTGCGCCGAGGCTGTTGATATAACCTTTTTTAGACCCCCCGTGCAGCAGATCCCACATTTTCGCCGCGCCGTTCTGCGCCAGCGTACACTCCGGGTTAACCGAGCCGCGTAACTTCACCACTTCCTCTGCGCTGTACGGACGGCGAATGCCTTCCCAGCGCGGTTGGGTCCACTCTTTTTGTAACTCTTCGATCTGTTGGGTACGGGTTTTCATGTGCAGATGCTCCATATTGTTATGTGGTGAATTACGCCAGGAAGCGGTAGCCCGGCAGGGTCAGGAAGTCGATTAAGTCATCAGAGGTGGTGATTTGCTCCATCAGGCGCGCAGCGTCATTAAAACGCCCGCTGCTGAAGCGGTGCTCGCCCAGTTCGTCCTGGATGACCCGCATCTCTTCGGCCAGCATCTGACGGAACAGGGCTTTGGTGACCGGTTTGCCGTTGCTGAGCGTTTTTTGATGATGGATCCACTGCCAGATGGAGGTACGTGAAATTTCCGCCGTGGCGGCATCTTCCATCAGGCCGTAGATCGGCACGCAGCCGTTGCCGGAGATCCATGCCTCGATGTACTGCACGGCGACGCGAATATTGGCGCGCATGCCCTCTTCCGTACGCTCGCCCGCACACGGCGCAAGCAACTGTTCTTCTGCGATTGGCGCATCGTCTTCACGGGTGACAAACAGCTGGTTTTTGTTGTCGCCGAGTACGCGGTTGAAGACCTCCATCGCCGTGTCGGCCAGACCGGGGTGGGCAATCCACGTCCCGTCGTGGCCGTTACGGGCTTCCAGCTCTTTATCGGCTTTCACCTTGTTGAGCACCTGATTGTTACGCTCTGCGTCTTTGCTCGGGATAAACGCCGCCATGCCGCCCATCGCAAAGGCGCCGCGTTTGTGGCAGGTCTTAATCAGCAGGCGCGAGTAGGCGCTGAGGAACGGTTTATCCATGGTCACAACCTGACGATCCGGCAATACCCGGTCGGCATGGTTTTTCAGGGTTTTGATGTAGCTGAAGATGTAATCCCAGCGGCCGCAGTTCAGGCCCACAATATGGTCACGCAGCGCATGGAGGATCTCATGCATCTGGAATACGGCTGGCAGGGTTTCAATCAGCAGCGTAGCCTTAATGGTGCCGCGCGGCAGGCTGAAACGGTCTTCTGCGTAGCTGAAGACTTCACTCCACCACGCCGCTTCCTGCCAGGACTGGGTTTTCGGCAGATAGAAATAGGGGCCACTGCCTTTCGCCAGCAGGTTCTTATGGTTGTGGAAGAAGTACAGCGCAAAGTCGAACAGGCTGCCCGGAATGGCTTCTCCGCGCCAGGTGACGTGTTTTTCTGGCAAATGCAGACCGCGTACGCGGCAGATCAGCACCGCCGGATTCGGTTTGAGCTGGTAAATTTTACCGGCTTCGTTGGTATAGCTGATGGTGCCGTTGACGGCGTCGCGCAGGTTGATCTGCCCGTCGATAACTTTCTGCCAGTCCGGCGCGAGGGAATCTTCGAAGTCCGCCATAAATACTTTGACGTTGGCATTCATGGCGTTAATCACCATTTTGCGCTCTACCGGGCCGGTGATCTCTACGCGACGATCCTGTAAATCTTCAGGGATTCCGCGAATTTTCCATTCACCATGACGAATGGAAGCGGTTTCCGAAATAAACCCTGGCAACTTGCCGTTATCGATCTCCTGCTGTTGATGAATGCGTGCCGCCAGCAGTTTATTACGCTGTGGCGTAAAGCGAGTCACCAGTTCAGTCAGAAACTCTACCGCTTCTGCCGTCAAAACTTGCTGTTCTTGCTCACCATTCGGCTGGGTAAAGGTCAGTTCATCGACCGTTGTTGCCTGTTGAGTCATCGTTCTGCTCCTCATCAAAGATCCAAAATCACGCCCCCGATGCGAGCGAAAGATCGTTGTTTAGTTTTCGCTCAGCAGAATTAAGACTATCTATAATTTTTCCAAAATCAAAAACAATTTCCATTTTAATTCATATCCAATCACAACTGCATGATTAATATGGGATTAAAGTTTTTCACGATGTTGAGTTGGTTTTCGGAAATAAAAAAGGCACCCGAAGGTGCCTGATGTGAATAGCTGAAACGCTTTAGGATCGTTTAATGCAGACGATTACTCCAGCGTCGGATTCATGTGGCGCAGATCGTACGGCGTAATCTGGTAGACGTAATAGTTGAGCCAGTTAGTGAACAGCAGATTTCCGTGACTACGCCAGGTTGCCCGAGGCGTGTTTTGCGGATCGTTTTTCGGGAAATAGTTGTACGGGACATCCGGATTCAGACCCGCTTCAACGTCACGAAAATACTCTGACGCGAGGGTATGCGGATCGTACTCAGGATGGCCGGTAACGAACGCGATGCGTTTGTCTTTACTGGCGAACAGGTAGGCATCGCCGTCTTCCGTTTCGGCCAGGATTTCCAGGTCGGTGTAATCGCGGATCAGCTGTGCCGGAAAATCGGCGTAGCGAGAATGCGGAGCCAGGAAAGTGTCATCGAAACCACGCGTCAGCAGCGCATGCGGGTGAAGAATGTGGTGTTCGTATACGCCAGAAAGTTTGTCGCTGCGGGTTTGCTTGGGAATGCCATAGAGGATATTCAGCGCGGCCTGTACCGCCCAACAGACAAATAAGGTGGACGTGACGTGATCTTTTGCCCACTCCAGCACCTGCCTGATTTGTGGCCAGTAGGCAACGTCATTAAATTCCACCAGACCCAGCGGTGCGCCGGTGACGATCAGTCCATCGAAATTCTCATCGCGAATATCTTCAAAATTACAGTAGAAGTTATTCAGATGCTCAGCAGGCGTGTTGCGTGACTCACGGGCGTCAATGCGCAGCAGCTGGATATCAACCTGAAGCGGAGAGTTGGAGAGCAAACGCAGGAACTGGTTCTCCGTTTCGATCTTTTTTGGCATCAGATTGAGAATAAGCACCTTCAGCGGGCGAATTTCCTGACCTGTCGCACGCGAAGCCGTCATGACGAAGACATTCTCTTCACGCAAGAAATTGACGGCTGGTAGCTCGTCCTGCACCCGAATCGGCATAACCTTAAATCCTCACAGCATACGTATAAACGTTTAGACATCCAGACAGCTAACGATACCCAGAAACGGGCTTAATGTCGAGTCTGCAAGCGAAAGGTGAGAAAGTTTCAAGGAGGGAAAGCATGTAGGGCGGGTAAGGTGGGGCCACCACCCGACTTTTCAGAACGCACAAAGCAAAAAACCCCGCACCTTCCGGTACGGGGTTCTTTCTGATTGATGCCTGGCAGTTCCCTACTCTCACATGGGGAGACCCCACACTACCATCGGCGCTACGGCGTTTCACTTCTGAGTTCGGCATGGGGTCAGGTGGGACCACCGCGCTAAAGCCGCCAGGCAAATTCTGTTAATCTGTATCAGGCTGAAAATTGTGTCTGTTTCTCTTCGCCAAAACAGCTTCGGCGTTGTAAGGTTAAGCCTCACGGTTCATTAGTATCGGTTAGCTCAACGCATCGCTGCGCTTACACACCCGACCTATCAACGTCGTAGTCTTCAACGTTCCTTCAGGAGACTTAAAGTCTCAGGGAGAACTCATCTCGGGGCAAGTTTCGTGCTTAGATGCTTTCAGCACTTATCTCTTCCGCATTTAGCTACCGGGCAGTGCCATTGGCATGACAACCCGAACACCAGTGATGCGTCCACTCCGGTCCTCTCGTACTAGGAGCAGCCCCCCTCAATTCTCCAGCGCCCACGGCAGATAGGGACCGAACTGTCTCACGACGTTCTAAACCCAGCTCGCGTACCACTTTAAATGGCGAACAGCCATACCCTTGGGACCTACTTCAGCCCCAGGATGTGATGAGCCGACATCGAGGTGCCAAACACCGCCGTCGATATGAACTCTTGGGCGGTATCAGCCTGTTATCCCCGGAGTACCTTTTATCCGTTGAGCGATGGCCCTTCCATTCAGAACCACCGGATCACTATGACCTGCTTTCGCACCTGCTCGCGCCGTCACGCTCGCAGTCAAGCTGGCTTATGCCATTGCACTAACCTCCTGATGTCCGACCAGGATTAGCCAACCTTCGTGCTCCTCCGTTACTCTTTGGGAGGAGACCGCCCCAGTCAAACTACCCACCAGACACTGTCCGCAACCCGGATTACGGGTCTACGTTAGAACACCAGCCATTAAAGGGTGGTATTTCAAGGTTGGCTCCACGCAGACTGGCGTCCACGCTTCAAAGCCTCCCACCTATCCTACACATCAAGGACCAGTGTTCAGTGTCAAGCTATAGTAAAGGTTCACGGGGTCTTTCCGTCTTGCCGCGGGTACACTGCATCTTCACAGCGAGTTCAATTTCACTGAGTCTCGGGTGGAGACAGCCTGGCCATCATTACGCCATTCGTGCAGGTCGGAACTTACCCGACAAGGAATTTCGCTACCTTAGGACCGTTATAGTTACGGCCGCCGTTTACCGGGGCTTCGATCAAGAGCTTCGCGTTGCCGCTAACCCCATCAATTAACCTTCCGGCACCGGGCAGGCGTCACACCGTATACGTCCACTTTCGTGTTTGCACAGTGCTGTGTTTTTAATAAACAGTTGCAGCCAGCTGGTATCTTCGACTGATTTCAGCTCCGCCCGCAGGGGCTTCACCTACATATCAGCGTGCCTTCTCCCGAAGTTACGGCACCATTTTGCCTAGTTCCTTCACCCGAGTTCTCTCAAGCGCCTTGGTATTCTCTACCTGACCACCTGTGTCGGTTTGGGGTACGATTTCGTGTTACCTGATGCTTAGAGGCTTTTCCTGGAAGCAGGGCATTTATCACTTCAGCACCGTAGTGCCTCGTCATCACACCTCAGCGTTAACAAGGTACCGGATTTACCTGGAACCTCCGCCTACATGCTTAAACCGGGACAACCGTCGCCCGGCTGACATAGCCTTCTCCGTCCCCCCTTCGCAGTAACACCAAGTACAGGAATATTAACCTGTTTCCCATCGACTACGCCTTTCGGCCTCGCCTTAGGGGTCGACTCACCCTGCCCCGATTAACGTTGGACAGGAACCCTTGGTCTTCCGGCGAGCGGGCTTTTCACCCGCTTTATCGTTACTTATGTCAGCATTCGCACTTCTGATACCTCCAGCATGCCTCACAGCACACCTTCAACGGCTTACAGAACGCTCCCCTACCCAACAACACATAGTGTCGCTGCCGCAGCTTCGGTGCATGGTTTAGCCCCGTTACATCTTCCGCGCAGGCCGACTCGACCAGTGAGCTATTACGCTTTCTTTAAATGATGGCTGCTTCTAAGCCAACATCCTGGCTGTCTGTGCCTTCCCACATCGTTTCCCACTTAACCATGACTTTGGGACCTTAGCTGGCGGTCTGGGTTGTTTCCCTCTTCACGACGGACGTTAGCACCCGCCGTGTGTCTCCCGTGATAACATTCTTCGGTATTCGTAGTTTGCATCGGGTTGGTAAGCCGGGATGGCCCCCTAGCCGAAACAGTGCTCTACCCCCGAAGATGAATTCACGAGGCGCTACCTAAATAGCTTTCGGGGAGAACCAGCTATCTCCCGGTTTGATTGGCCTTTCACCCCCAGCCACAGGTCATCCGCTAATTTTTCAACATTAGTCGGTTCGGTCCTCCAGTTAGTGTTACCCAACCTTCAACCTGCCCATGGCTAGATCACCGGGTTTCGGGTCTATACCCTGCAACTTAACGCCCAGTTAAGACTCGGTTTCCCTTCGGCTCCCCTATACGGTTAACCTTGCTACAGAATATAAGTCGCTGACCCATTATACAAAAGGTACGCAGTCACCCCATAAAGAGGCTCCCACTGCTTGTACGTACACGGTTTCAGGTTCTTTTTCACTCCCCTCGCCGGGGTTCTTTTCGCCTTTCCCTCACGGTACTGGTTCACTATCGGTCAGTCAGGAGTATTTAGCCTTGGAGGATGGTCCCCCCATATTCAGACAGGATACCACGTGTCCCGCCCTACTCTTCGAGTTCACAGCAAGTGTGCTTTCGTGTACGGGACTATCACCCTGTACCGTCGGACTTTCCAGACCGTTCCACTAACACACAAGCTGATTCAGACTCCGGGCTGCTCCCCGTTCGCTCGCCGCTACTGGGGGAATCTCGGTTGATTTCTTTTCCTCGGGGTACTTAGATGTTTCAGTTCCCCCGGTTCGCCTCGTTAACCTATGTATTCAGTTAACGATAGTGCAACGAATTGCACTGGGTTTCCCCATTCGGACATCGCCGGGTCAAAGGTTCATATCACCTCGCCGGCGCTTTTCGCAGATTAGCACGTCCTTCATCGCCTCTGACTGCCAGGGCATCCACCGTGTACGCTTAGTCGCTTAACCTCACAACCCGAAGATGTTTCACTTCTGATTGCGAAAATTTGAGAGACTCGAACACACATGAGCTGTGTGTCGTTTCAATTTTCAGCTTGATCCAGATTTTTAAAGAGCAAAACTTCTTAATGCACTCAAAAGTACATTCAGAAGTTCATCATTCATCAGACAATCTGTGTGGACACTACAAAGGCAGGTTCTTTAAGGTAAGGAGGTGATCCAACCGCAGGTTCCCCTACGGTTACCTTGTTACGACTTCACCCCAGTCATGAATCACAAAGTGGTAAGCGCCCTCCCGAAGGTTAAGCTACCTACTTCTTTTGCAACCCACTCCCATGGTGTGACGGGCGGTGTGTACAAGGCCCGGGAACGTATTCACCGTGGCATTCTGATCCACGATTACTAGCGATTCCGACTTCATGGAGTCGAGTTGCAGACTCCAATCCGGACTACGACGCACTTTATGAGGTCCGCTTGCTCTCGCGAGGTCGCTTCTCTTTGTATGCGCCATTGTAGCACGTGTGTAGCCCTACTCGTAAGGGCCATGATGACTTGACGTCATCCCCACCTTCCTCCAGTTTATCACTGGCAGTCTCCTTTGAGTTCCCGGCCGGACCGCTGGCAACAAAGGATAAGGGTTGCGCTCGTTGCGGGACTTAACCCAACATTTCACAACACGAGCTGACGACAGCCATGCAGCACCTGTCTCAGAGTTCCCGAAGGCACCAATCCATCTCTGGAAAGTTCTCTGGATGTCAAGAGTAGGTAAGGTTCTTCGCGTTGCATCGAATTAAACCACATGCTCCACCGCTTGTGCGGGCCCCCGTCAATTCATTTGAGTTTTAACCTTGCGGCCGTACTCCCCAGGCGGTCGACTTAACGCGTTAGCTCCGGAAGCCACGCCTCAAGGGCACAACCTCCAAGTCGACATCGTTTACGGCGTGGACTACCAGGGTATCTAATCCTGTTTGCTCCCCACGCTTTCGCACCTGAGCGTCAGTCTTTGTCCAGGGGGCCGCCTTCGCCACCGGTATTCCTCCAGATCTCTACGCATTTCACCGCTACACCTGGAATTCTACCCCCCTCTACAAGACTCTAGCCTGCCAGTTTCGAATGCAGTTCCCAGGTTGAGCCCGGGGATTTCACATCCGACTTGACAGACCGCCTGCGTGCGCTTTACGCCCAGTAATTCCGATTAACGCTTGCACCCTCCGTATTACCGCGGCTGCTGGCACGGAGTTAGCCGGTGCTTCTTCTGCGGGTAACGTCAATCGACAGGGTTATTAACCCTGTCGCCTTCCTCCCCGCTGAAAGTACTTTACAACCCGAAGGCCTTCTTCATACACGCGGCATGGCTGCATCAGGCTTGCGCCCATTGTGCAATATTCCCCACTGCTGCCTCCCGTAGGAGTCTGGACCGTGTCTCAGTTCCAGTGTGGCTGGTCATCCTCTCAGACCAGCTAGGGATCGTCGCCTAGGTGAGCCGTTACCCCACCTACTAGCTAATCCCATCTGGGCACATCCGATGGCAAGAGGCCCGAAGGTCCCCCTCTTTGGTCTTGCGACGTTATGCGGTATTAGCTACCGTTTCCAGTAGTTATCCCCCTCCATCAGGCAGTTTCCCAGACATTACTCACCCGTCCGCCACTCGTCAGCGAAGCAGCAAGCTGCTTCCTGTTACCGTTCGACTTGCATGTGTTAGGCCTGCCGCCAGCGTTCAATCTGAGCCATGATCAAACTCTTCAATTTAAAAGTTTGATGCTCAATGAATTAAACTTCGTAATGAATTACGTGTTCACTCGTTGAGACTTGGTATTCATTTTTCGTCCGAGGACGTTAAGAATCCATGTCACTTTGAGTGCCCACACAGATTGTCTGATAAATTGTTAAAGAGCAGTTGCGACGCGCTTCAGCGCTCTGTCGCGAGGTGGCGTATATTACGCTTTCCTCTTTCAGAGTCAACCCGTTATTTCAGGATTTTTTCTCTTCAACCGACCGGGTTGTCTGTGAAGTGATTCACATCCGCCGTGTCGATGGAGGCGCATTATAGGGAGTTCTCCGAAGGCCGCAACCGCTAAATGACAGAAAAATGACTGACTGCTGCATTCCCCAGCAAAACCCCGCCTTATACCCTTTTACGCACAGAGTTATCCACAGCGCTTCGAAAAAGTGAAAATATGCGAGCGTTGCGCAAACGTTTTCGTTAAAATGCTCGCGCTTAACAAGGAGGCCTCGTCAGGTGTGTTAGATGAGTTTTTCGCTGGAAAATTCATCTAACGCTCTCTGTAATCGTGAAATCCAGGGGATTTACCATGCAACAACGTCGTCCAGTCCGCCGCGCTCTGCTCAGTGTTTCTGATAAAGCCGGTATCATCGAATTCGCTCAGGCACTTTCCGCACGCGGTGTGGAGCTGCTTTCTACAGGCGGTACCGCTCGCCTGTTAGCAGAGAAAGGTCTGCCGGTAACCGAAGTGTCCGACTACACCGGTTTCCCGGAAATGATGGATGGACGCGTCAAAACCCTGCACCCGAAAGTGCACGGCGGCATTCTGGGTCGTCGCGGTCAGGACGACGGCATTATGGAGCAGCACAATATTGCCCCCATCGACATGGTTGTCGTTAACCTCTATCCCTTCGCCCAGACCGTCGCCCGCGAAGGCTGTTCTCTGGAAGATGCCGTAGAGAACATTGATATCGGCGGCCCGACCATGGTGCGCTCCGCAGCCAAGAACCATAAAGATGTGGCCATCGTAGTGAAGAGCAGCGACTACAGCGCCATTATTAATGAGATGGACGCCAACGAAGGGTCCCTGACGCTTGATACGCGTTTCGACCTCGCCATCAAAGCCTTCGAACACACCGCCGCGTACGACAGCATGATCGCCAACTACTTCGGTAGCCTGGTTCCTGCCTACCACGGTGAAAGCAAAGATCCATCTGGTCGCTTCCCGCGCACCCTGAACCTGAACTTCATTAAGAAGCAGGATATGCGCTACGGCGAGAACAGCCACCAGCAGGCAGCCTTCTATATAGAAGAAGAGGTGAAAGAAGCCTCTGTTGCGACTGCTCAGCAGGTACAGGGCAAAGCCCTCTCTTATAACAACATTGCTGATACCGACGCCGCGCTGGAATGCGTGAAAGAGTTCAGCGAGCCGGCCTGCGTTATCGTCAAGCACGCCAACCCATGCGGCGTCGCAGTAAGCACCTCCATTATGGATGCCTACGATCGCGCCTACAAAACCGACCCGACCTCCGCGTTCGGCGGCATTATCGCCTTCAACCGCGAGCTGGATGCGGAAACCGCGCAGGCCATCATCTCCCGTCAGTTTGTCGAAGTGATCATCGCGCCATCCGCATCCGAAGAAGCGCTGAAAATCACCGCGGCGAAACAGAACGTGCGCGTGCTGGTTTGCGGCCAGTGGGCAGAGCGCGTGCCGGGCCTGGACTTCAAGCGCGTGAACGGCGGTCTGCTGGTTCAGGATCGCGATTTGGGTATGGTGACAGAAGCCGACCTGCGCGTGGTGACCAAACGTCAGCCGACCGAACAGGAGCTGCGCGACGCGCTGTTCTGCTGGAAAGTGGCGAAGTTCGTGAAGTCTAACGCCATTGTTTACGCCAAAGAGAACATGACCATCGGGATAGGCGCAGGCCAGATGAGCCGCGTTTACTCTGCGAAAATCGCGGGTATTAAAGCAGGTGACGAAGGTCTGGAAGTCAAAGGTTCCGCCATGGCCTCTGACGCCTTCTTCCCTTTCCGCGACGGTATTGATGCGGCCGCTGCTGTGGGCATCACCTGTGTGATCCAGCCTGGCGGTTCAATCCGTGATGACGAAGTGATTGCCGCTGCCGACGAACACGGCATCGCAATGATCTTTACCGACATGCGCCACTTCCGCCATTAATTTCCGGAGCAGAAAATGAAAGTATTAGTGATTGGTAATGGCGGGCGCGAGCACGCCCTGGCGTGGAAAGCAGCGCAGTCTCCGCAGGTTGAAACCGTCTTTGTGGCACCGGGTAACGCCGGTACCGCACTGGAGCCCGCGCTACAGAACGTCGCCATCGGCGTAACCGATATCCCGGCGCTGCTGAGCTTTGCCCGGAACGAGAATATCGATCTGACGATTGTGGGCCCGGAAGCGCCGCTGGTGATCGGCGTTGTAGATGCCTTCCGCGCCGCGGGCCTGAAAATTTTCGGCCCAACGGAAGGTGCCGCACAGCTGGAAGGTTCAAAAGCCTTCACCAAAGATTTCCTCGCGCGTCATAACATCCCGACGGCGGAATATCAGAACTTCACCGAGGTAGAGCCTGCTCTGGCTTACCTGCGTGAAAAAGGCGCGCCGATTGTGATTAAAGCCGACGGTCTGGCTGCCGGGAAAGGCGTTATCGTGGCGATGACCCTTGAAGAAGCGGAAGCCGCTGTGCAGGATATGCTGGCGGGTAACGCCTTTGGCGATGCGGGCCACCGCATCGTGATTGAAGAGTTCCTCGACGGCGAAGAAGCGAGCTTTATCGTGATGGTTGACGGCGAGCACGTCCTGCCGATGGCCACCAGCCAGGATCACAAGCGCGTAGGCAATGCCGACACGGGTCCAAACACCGGCGGGATGGGTGCTTACTCCCCTGCTCCAGTGGTCACTGACGAAGTACACCAGCGCACCATGGACCGCATCATCTGGCCAACCGTAAAAGGGATGGCGGCGGAAGGCAATACCTACACCGGTTTCCTCTACGCAGGCCTGATGATCGACAAGCAGGGTAACCCGAAGGTGATTGAATTCAACTGCCGCTTCGGCGATCCGGAAACTCAGCCGATCATGCTGCGCATGAAGTCCGATCTGGT
Source organism: Enterobacter hormaechei subsp. hoffmannii (assembly GCF_001729745.1). GTDB lineage: Bacteria > Pseudomonadota > Gammaproteobacteria > Enterobacterales > Enterobacteriaceae > Enterobacter > Enterobacter intestinihominis. Next base: position 260,278 of record NZ_CP017186.1, on the reverse strand, counting down.
TGATCTGTGTCTGGCGGCGTGCGAAGGCAAGCTGAATGAGAAAACTTCCGAGTGGGACGAGCGTGCCTCTTTAGGTGTGGTGATTGCTGCGGGTGGCTATCCGGGTAGCTACAATACCGGGGATGAGATCCACGGCCTGCCGCTGGAAGAGATTGACGGTGCGAAGGTGTTCCACGCCGGTACAAAGCTCTCTGACGATGACCGCGTGCTCACTAATGGTGGACGCGTGCTGTGTGCGACCGCACTGGGTCATACCGTGGCAGAGGCGCAGAAGCGCGCCTATGCGTTGATGGCGGATATTCACTGGAACGGCAGCTTCAGCCGCCAGGATATCGGCTATCGTGCCATTGCGCGGGAGCAGGGAGAGTAATTTCACACCCTCACCCTAACCCTCTCCCAAAGGGAGAGGGGATTTACGTCAGAAACTCTTCTCTGTCGGCTGCCAGGTGCAGAAATCTTCGTTCGCCACCAGCAACAGCTGAGAGCCTTCCGGCGCTTCCAGCCATGCCACACTCACCTCCACAGATGAATGCCACTGACGACGCTGAATGTGTTCGGTTGCCCAGGATTCAAGCTCAGGTTTCACTGTCTGCCCTTCGCAGGTGGTCACCGTGCCGTCGGCATGCCAGCGCCCCTGGCGCAGCACCACGCGGCCCTGACGCAGCGCATCGCTGGTCTGGCGAAGTTGTTCAGCACGGTAGCGGTAGAGCGCGACCTGATCGCTGGAAAGCTGCTGTTTCAGTCCACTGACCTCATGCTGCATAAAGCTCAGCTCGCCGTGGTCGTCAAAACGCACCTTCACGTGTTCGGGAGTCTTACTGTAGATATTCAGTTCAATGAGCGACAGCGCATCGCCCTGCCAGCGGTATTCTGCGGTCGAGGTATTGCCGTTATGCCACGGACTGAACGCGGTAAGCATATGCACTTCATCGCTGGAATCTTTGCGCCAGATCCTGACCGCTCCCTGGTTGTCAGCGTAGCCGCTGGCGGTAAACGGGGGGAGTGAGGAATCATGACTACAGGCAGACAGCAACAGTACGCCTGCCAGCGCGAGCGGTCCACGCCAGAATGACAAAAGGGGCGTTGCCGCCCCTTCGTTAAAACTGTTCACTGCCACGCGTCTTACTTAACTGCGTCTTTCAGTGCTTTACCAGAAACAAATGCCGGCACGTTAGCTGCGGCGATTTTGATTTCTTTACCGGTCTGCGGGTTGCGGCCAGTACGCTCAGCGCGGTGGTTCACTTTGAAGGTACCGAAACCAACCAGTTGTACAGCATCGCCTTCTTTCAGAGACTCAGTAATAGCAGCCAGGGTAGATTCCAGAGCAGCTTTAGCCTGCACTTTAGACAGATCAGCCTTGTCCGCAATTACATCAATCAGTTGAGTCTTGTTCATAAGTTATCCTTTCAATGTGTTTATCGCTTGCTAAGCATCGAGTGCGACGAAAATGCCAAAAAAGCACTCTCCTGCATACACGCACCGATAGCCACTTTTTTTCGCCCCCCAAATGTAGACCAGACGGGGGGCGAAAGGGAAGAGTCGAGGAGTGACAAAACAGGCGTTAAATCACGTTTTGTTGTCTCATTGGTTAAAAATTATACCAATATTGCTCTCGCCGGCCTCGCGCAGGTCCGCGCGAAGCCCTTTGATCAGCTCAATATCACGTTCTTCACACTCCGCCAGCAGACGGAAAATTTCCCACTGAATATCCCATTCCTGTTCAACCGCCGGGTTAGCACGCAGCTCTTCGTCGGTCATTTCACGGCCTTCCTGGGTCATTTCCAGCATCGCGACGGTGGTGATGGATGCCTTACTGACTTCAATGGCGTGCTCCAGGGTTTCACCGCTCAGACGGGAGTGGATCAGCTCGCTCAACGCCACACAGGCATCGATAGCCGGGTAGACGCCATACAGGTCGTAATCGTCCGCCGCAGGAATTGCCTCTTCCAGCTTTTCAAGCTGAGAGTCGAAGTTTACCTTTGCGTCTTTGACCGTCAGCGTCTCCCAGATCAAATCCAGAATACGTCGATAAATCTGGCCTTCGCCAAACTCCGTTTGCTTACAGAACGCGGCATAGTTGGGGTACATGCGCTCGCACAGGCAAGCCATAAACGTCACGTGCTGCCAGCTTTCCAGCTTCTCAAGGCGCAGATGAATCGGGTTTTGTAACATGATGATGTCTCGAATCGAAAATTAGCCGCAGTTTACCTGAATCACGGCTGAATTTCCTGCCAACGAATGAATGCCGGACGTGAAGAGGCAACGGCGTCAGCCCAGCGGGTAGGCTCAGGTAAGCGGTAGCCCTTCATACAGCGTTGCACCCACGCCAGGGCGCTGTCCATGCTGACCCGATGCCCGGTTGCGATAAACAGCGGATTGCAGCGCGCTTTACTGCGCCAGACCCACGCCAGCTGCTCGCCTTTATGGATAAGCGGCGCCAGCGCGCCCGGTTCGGCAGAGAGCGGCTCAAACGCGCCGCACAGGCGTTTTTTCGCCACGCCGATGGTCGGCACGTCTACCAGCAGACCAAAGTGGCTGGCAACGCCCAGGCGACGCGGATGGGAGATGCCGTGCCCATCCACAAACAGCAGATCGGGTTTTTGCGAGAGTTGCTCCCACGCGGCCAGCAGCGCGGGATATTCGCGGAAGGAGAGAAAGCCGGGGATATAGGGCATGGTGGTGGCGATACGCGCCACCTTGTACTCCACCAGCTCCAGCGACGGGTATTTCAGCACCACCATCGCCGCTCGCGTCACTTCACCGCCTTGCTCAAACCCGACATCCGCCCCGCCAATGTATCGCGGAGGGTCCGTATCCAGACGATCCTCGCGGATCACCGATGAAGCCAGTTCGATTTGCTGAGCGCGTAGCGACGCGAGATCCATAACCACTCCTTACTTGTGATACTGGGCAGAAAGCCGATGCACCGCCTCCACAAATACGCCAGCGTGTTCTGGCGGTACATCCTGATGAATACCGTGACCGAGGTTGAAGACGTGGCCTTCGCCCTGGCCGAAACCAGACAGTATAGTCGACACTTCTTCTTCGATACGGGCAGGCTGCGCATAGAGCATGGAAGGGTCCATGTTGCCCTGGAGCGCCACTTTATCCCCCACGCGACGACGCGCATCGGCAATATCAGTGGTCCAGTCGAGGCCCAGCGCATCACAGCCGGTGGCCGCCATCGCTTCCAGCCACTGACCGCCGCCTTTCGTAAACAGCGTTACCGGCACGCGGCGGCCTTCGTTTTCACGCAGCAGACCATCGACAATTTTGTGCATGTAGTACAGGGAGAACTGCTGATAATCACGCCCGGTCAGCACGCCGCCCCAGGTGTCGAAAATCATCACCGACTGCGCGCCCGCTTTAATCTGCGCGTTGAGATAGAGCGTGACGCTCTTCGCCAGCTTGTCGAGCAGGGCATGCAGGGCCTGCGGCTCTGCGTACATCATCTTTTTGATGACGGTAAAGGCTTTGCTGCTGCCACCTTCCACCATGTAGGTTGCCAGCGTCCACGGACTACCGGAGAAGCCAATCAGCGGCACGTCGCCTTTGAGCTCGCGGCGGATGGTGCGCACGGCGTTCATCACATAGCCCAGCTCGCCTTCCGGATCGGGGATCGGCAGCTTATCAACGTCGGCTTTGCTTTTGATCGGTGAGGTAAAACGCGGCCCCTCGCCGGTTTCGAAATAGAGCCCAAGGCCCATCGCGTCCGGAATGGTAAGAATGTCCGAAAAAAGAATGGCGGCATCGAGCGGGAAGCGGCGCAGCGGCTGGAGCGTCACCTCACAGGCCAGTTCGGCGTTTTTGCACAGCGACATAAAATCGCCCGCCTGCGCACGCGTGGCTTTGTACTCTGGCAGATAGCGTCCCGCCTGGCGCATCATCCACACCGGGGTGACATCAACGGGCTGGCGCAGCAGCGCACGCAGATAACGATCGTTCTTCAGTTCGGTCATTTTGCAGTTCCTTATTGCGTCAGTCCGTCAGTGTAACACTACTCATACTCGGCCCGACACATTGCCACGGTATCTTCTATCAGGCGACGCGCCACCGTTCCCGGCGGGGGCAGCAGCGGTAAATCGTCGTAGCGATACCAGTTCGCCTCCAGCAGCTCTTTCTGATCGATAACAATCTCGCCGCTGTCGTATTCCGCCATAAACGCGGTCATCAGGGACATCGGGAACGGCCACGGCTGCGACGTCACATAGCGCAGGTTTTTCACCTTAATGCCGCTCTCCTCCATCACCTCGCGCGCCACCGCCTGTTCCAGCGTTTCGCCGACTTCCACGAACCCGGCGAGGACGGTGTGAATGCCGTTGCGATGGCGGGTATGCTGCGCCAGCAGGATGGAATCATCACGGCGGATGGCGACAATGATGCACGGTGCGATTTGCGGGTAGTAACGTTCACGGCAGTGGCCGCAGAGCAGCGCCCATTCGGTTTTGCTCGGGTGCATGGTGTGGCCGCAGTAACCGCAGTATTTGTGCGAGCGGTAAAACTCCGCCAGCTGTACGCCGCGCCCCGCCAGCTGGAACAGGCCGACGTCCAGATCCAGCACCTGACGTACGGATCCCATATCCTGACGGCGCGCCTGTTGGATCAACCACACGGGATCGCCCTGCCACTCGCCGATCTTCAGCGCGGACTGGCCCACCAGATCGAACGTTTCCGCGGCACCGTAGGGCAACTCTCCTGAGGGCAGCCATAATTTTTGTTCGTGGCTGACGATCCACCAACCCAGATCTGATTTTTCAATAATACGATCCATATCTATTGCACTACCTTCGCTTCACTGACATGTTGTTAGCATTGTGGTTACATTTTGGATAAGCAGATCCCATTTTAAACCTTATGGAGTCGACCATGTTAAACCAGCTGGAAAGCCTGACTGAGCGCGTTGGAGGAAGTAACACCCTGGTGGATCGCTGGCTACATGTGCGCAAGCATCTCCTTGTGGCGTATTACAATCTGGTTGGTCTTAAGCCTGGCAAAGAATCCTTTATGCGACTCAATGAAAAAGCGCTGGACGACTTTTGTCAGAGCCTGGTCGACTACCTCTCCGACGGCCATTTCAACCTTTATGAACGCATTATCCGCGAAATGGAAGGGACAACGCCGTATTTAGCGGCCAGTAAACTCTGTCCGTTGCTTGAAGCCAACACCCAGCAGATCATGGACTACTACGATTCCACGCTGGAGAACGCTATCGATCACGATAACTATCTTGAGTTTCAGCAGGCGCTTTCCGACCTTGGCGAAGCACTGGAAGAGCGATTCACGCTGGAAGACAAGCTCATCGCCCTCGTGCTGGACAACAACCTGACTATCAGCACCAGCGATAACGTTGCGCGCCCTGCTTGAGTTCTTAATCGTTAACGAGTAATTTACAACCATTCGCCCCTCTGCGGAGGGGGATTTTTCTTGTCGGAGTGCCCAGTGTGAAAGCACGGGCTGAGACCGTTAATTCGGGATCCGCGGAACCTGATCAGGTTAATACCTGCGAAGGGAACAAGAGTCACATTGCTGTTGTATCGCCTTCGGGCGATCTTCTCTTGCTTCATCCGTCGTCTGACAAGCCATGTCCTTCACATCTGGAATGAGCTATGTCTACAACAAAACTGACCCGCCGCGAACAGCGCGAACACGCACAACGCTTCATCGACACCCTGGAAGGCACCGCTTTCCCGAACTCAACGCGCATCTACATCACCGGTTCACAGGCCGATATCCGCGTGCCGATGCGCGAAATCCAGCTCAGCCCGACGCTTATCGGCGGCAGCAAAGAGCACCCGCAATTTGAAGACAACGAAGCCGTGCCGGTGTATGACACCTCCGGCCCGTACGGCGATCCTGATGTTGCTATCAACGTGCAGCAGGGTCTGGCAAAGCTTCGCCAGCCGTGGATTGACGCCCGTAACGACTGCGAAGAACTGAGCGTGCGCAGCTCGGCGTACACCAACGCGCGCCTGGCCGACGACGGTCTGGATGAGCTGCGCTTTACTGGCCTGCTGACGCCGAAACGCGCTAAAGCGGGCAAATGCGTAACCCAGCTGCACTACGCGCGCCAGGGTATCGTCACGCCGGAGATGGAGTTCATCGCCATCCGCGAAAACATGGGCCGCGAGCGCATTCGCAGCGAAGTGCTGCGCCACCAGCATCCGGGTGAAGGGTTTGGCGCTCGCCTGCCGGAGAACATCACGCCGGAATTCGTGCGTGATGAAGTAGCCGCCGGGCGCGCGATTATTCCCGCCAACATCAACCACCCGGAATCCGAGCCGATGATTATCGGCCGCAACTTTCTGGTGAAGGTCAACGCCAACATCGGCAACTCTGCCGTCACCTCTTCCATCGAAGAAGAGGTGGAAAAGCTGGTCTGGTCGACGCGCTGGGGCGCGGACACGGTGATGGACCTCTCCACCGGCCGTTACATTCACGAAACCCGCGAATGGATCCTGCGTAACAGCCCGGTTCCGATTGGCACCGTCCCGATTTATCAGGCGCTGGAGAAGGTAAACGGTATCGCCGAAAACCTCACCTGGGAAGCGTTCCGCGACACGCTGCTGGAGCAGGCGGAACAGGGCGTGGACTACTTCACCATTCACGCGGGCGTGCTGCTGCGCTACGTGCCGATGACGGCGAAACGTCTGACCGGTATCGTCTCACGCGGCGGTTCGATTATGGCGAAATGGTGCCTTTCCCATCATCAGGAAAACTTCCTCTACGAGCACTTCCGCGAAATCTGCGAGATCTGCGCCGCTTATGACGTTTCTCTGTCGCTGGGCGACGGCCTGCGTCCTGGCTCCATCCGTGACGCGAACGACGAGGCGCAGTTTGCCGAGCTGCACACGCTGGGCGAGCTGACCAAAATCGCCTGGGAGTACGATGTGCAGGTGATGATTGAAGGCCCGGGCCATGTACCGATGCAGATGATCCGCCGCAACATGACCGAGGAGCTGGAGCACTGCCACGAAGCACCGTTCTACACCCTGGGGCCGTTGACCACCGATATTGCGCCGGGCTATGACCACTTCACTTCCGGGATCGGCGCGGCGATGATCGGCTGGTTCGGCTGCGCCATGCTCTGCTACGTGACGCCGAAAGAGCACCTCGGGCTGCCAAACAAAGAGGACGTGAAGCAGGGGCTGATCACCTACAAAATTGCCGCCCACGCGGCGGATCTGGCGAAAGGCCATCCGGGCGCGCAAATTCGCGACAACGCCATGTCCAAAGCGCGCTTTGAATTCCGCTGGGAAGACCAGTTCAACCTGGCGCTGGATCCGTTCACCGCCCGCGCCTACCACGACGAAACCCTGCCGCAGGAATCGGGCAAAGTCGCGCACTTCTGCTCCATGTGTGGGCCGAAGTTCTGCTCGATGAAAATCAGCCAGGAGGTGCGCGACTACGCCGCCGCGCAGACCATTGAAGTCGGCATGGCAGACATGTCCGAAACCTTCCGCGCCAAAGGCGGCGAAATCTACCTCAAAAAGGAGGAGGCGTAATGTACCAGCCCGATTTCCCACCTGTCCCCTTCCGCTTAGGGCTTTACCCGGTGGTGGACAGCGTGGCGTGGATAGAGCGCTTGCTGGAGGCAGGCGTTCGCACCCTCCAGCTGCGCATCAAGGATAAACGCGACGAAGAGGTGGAGGCCGACGTGGCCGCCGCTATCGCGCTGGGACGTCGCTACCACGCCCGCCTGTTTATCAACGACTACTGGCGGCTGGCGGTTAAACACCAGGCGTACGGCGTGCATCTGGGACAGGAAGATCTGGAAACGACCGATCTCAACGCAATCCGTGACGCCGGTCTGCGGCTGGGCGTTTCCACCCACGATGATATGGAGATCGACGTGGCGCTGGCGGCCCGCCCCTCCTACATCGCCCTCGGCCACGTTTTCCCGACGCAAACCAAACAGATGCCGTCTGCCCCACAGGGTTTGGCTCAGCTGGCAGCCCACGTTAAGCGCCTTGCCGATTACCCCACCGTCGCCATCGGCGGAATCAGCCTTGAACGTGCGCCCGCCGTGCTGGAAACCGGCGTCGGCAGTATCGCCGTCGTCAGCGCTATCACCCAGGCAGTAGACTGGCAGGCCGCCACCGCACGGCTTTTACAACTGGCAGGAGCAGGCGATGAAAGATCGTGATTTTATGCGCTACAGCCGCCAGATCCTGCTGGAGGATATCGCCATTGACGGGCAGCAAAAGCTGCTCGCCAGCCGGGTACTGATTGTCGGTTTGGGTGGCTTGGGCGCGCCCGCCGCGCTGTATCTGGCCGGGGCGGGCGCGGGAACGCTGGTACTGGCCGATGACGATGAGGTACACCTCAGCAACCTGCAACGGCAAATCCTCTTCACGACAGAAGATGTTAACCAGCCTAAAGCACAGGTTACGCGCAAGCGGCTGAACCAGCTTAACCCCGATATTGAACTGGTGGCGCTCCAGACGCGGCTGAGCGGAGAAGATCTGCAACGCGAAGTTGCCCTTGCCGACGTGGTGCTGGACTGCACGGACAATATGGCGACGCGTCAGGCCATTAATGCGGCCTGTGTTGCACAGAACACGCCGCTGATCACCGCCAGCGCGGTCGGTTTCGGCGGGCAGATAATGGTGCTTACGCCGCCGTGGGCGCAGGGCTGCTACCGCTGCCTGTGGCCGGACGAGGCTGAACCGGAGCGTAACTGCCGCACGGCTGGCATTCTTGGGCCGGTAGTGGGCGTGATGGGTACCCTTCAGGCGCTGGAAGCCATCAAGTTGCTCAGCGGCATGGAAACAGAGCGCAACACGCTCCGGCTGTTCGACGCCCGTTCCAGCGGCTGGCGCCATCTGGCGTTAAACCGCGCCAACCGCTGCCCGGTATGCGGAGGCCGCGATGCGCATTCTGTTTAACGATGAGCCGATGACGTGCGACGACGATCTCACCGTTGCCGCCCTGCTCGACACGCTGCGCCAGCTGAAGCCGGGAACGGCGCTGGCGCTCAATCAACAGATCCTGCCGCGCGAGCGGTGGGAACATCAGCAGGTCAATGAAGGCGACCAGATCCTGCTGTTTCAGGTTATCGCTGGGGGCTGAGATGTTACGTATTGCCGACAAAGTCTTTGATTCACATCTGTTTACCGGAACCGGAAAATTCGCCTCCCCGCAGCTAATGGTGGATGCTATTCGTGAAAGCGGCAGCCAGCTGGTGACGCTGGCGATGAAGCGCGTGGATCTGCGTCAGCACAACGATGCCATACTTGCGCCGTTACTGGAGGCAGGCGTGACGCTCTTACCCAATACCTCCGGTGCGAAAACGGCCGAGGAAGCAATTTTCGCTGCGCATCTGGCCCGGGAAGCGCTCGGCACCTGCTGGCTGAAGCTGGAAATTCATCCGGACGCCCGCTGGCTGTTGCCCGATCCGATCGAAACCCTGAAAGCGGCAGAGACGCTGGTGCAGCAGGGATTCACCGTTCTGCCCTACTGTGGTGCCGATCCCGTGCTGTGTAAGCGTCTGGAAGAGGCCGGCTGCGCGGCCGTGATGCCGTTAGGGGCGCCCATTGGCTCCAACCAGGGACTGGAGACCCGCGCGATGCTGGAGATCATCATCGAGCAGGCGACCGTGCCCGTGGTGGTGGATGCGGGCATCGGCGTACCCAGTCATGCCGCGCAGGCGCTGGAGATGGGGGCCGATGCGGTGCTGGTCAATACCGCGATTGCGGTGGCCGACGACCCGGTGATGATGGCGCGTGCGTTCCGCCTTGCCGTGAAGTCCGGTCTGCTGGCACGACAGTCCGGCCCCGGCTCGCGCAGCTTTCAGGCGCAGGCCACCAGCCCGCTGACCGGTTTTCTGGAGGCACTCTGATGGCTACCTTTACCGATCGCTGGCGTCAGCTTAACTGGGACGATATTGCCTTACGCATCAACAGTAAAACCTCTGCGGACGTAGAGCGGGCATTAACAGCCCGGCATGTGACCCGCGAGGATTTGATGGCCCTGCTTTCTCCGGCAGCCAGCGCATACCTTGAACCGATGGCGCAGCGCGCGCAACGCCTTACCCGCCAGCGCTTTGGCAACACGGTGAGCTTTTACGTGCCGCTTTATCTCTCTAATCTGTGCGCCAACGACTGCACCTACTGTGGCTTCTCAATGAGCAACCGCATTAAGCGTAAAACGCTGGATGAGCATGAGATCGCCCGCGAGTGTGCGGCTATTCGTGAGATGGGTTTTGAACATCTCTTACTGGTGACGGGTGAACATCAGGGCAAAGTGGGGATGGACTATTTTCGCCAGCATCTTCCGGCCATCCGCCGCGAATTTGCCTCATTGCAAATGGAAGTGCAGCCTCTGTCGCAAGAGGAATATGCGGAACTGAAAACCCTCGGGCTGGACGGCGTAATGGTTTATCAGGAAACCTACCATGAGGCGACCTATGCCCGACATCACCTGAAAGGGAAGAAGCAGGATTTCATCTTCCGGCTGGAAACGCCGGACAGGCTGGGGCGCGCCGGTATCGATAAAATTGGGCTGGGCGCGCTTATCGGTCTGTCCGACAGCTGGCGGGTTGACTGCTATATGGTGGCGGAGCATCTGCTGTGGCTACAGCAGTACTTCTGGAAAAGCCGCTATTCCATCTCCTTCCCACGGCTGCGTCCGTGTACGGGAGGCATTGAACCCGCCTCGCTGATGGATGAGCGCCAGCTGGTGCAAACCCTGTGCGCATTTCGCCTGTTCGCGCCGGAAGTGGAATTGTCGCTCTCCACGCGTGAATCCCCCGCGTTTCGCGACCGCGCGATCCCTCTGGCGATCAACAACGTCAGCGCCTTTTCCAAAACGCAGCCGGGCGGTTACGCAGACGATCGCCCGGAACTGGAACAGTTTGCACCGCACGACGGACGACGGCCCGACGCGGTGGCGGAAGCCCTGACTGCACAGGGGCTACAGCCCGTGTGGAAAGACTGGGACAGCTGGCTGGGAAGAGCTTCGCATTTGCGCTGAAACCGCCTGCAACAATGCGGAAAGGTTACGAGACGGCTCGTAAGATCAACGCCGGGCGATTGAGGAGATCTGCCCGGTTTTATTAGGATAAACCACGTCAGCAACGGACGCTGACCAGGGTGAAAATGCTTCTTCCTCGTTTCGCCCTGCCCTCCGCCTCTTAAACAAAATTTCAATTGATAAAATAAATAAGTCGTTTCTTATCTACTCTTAAGATAAATCAACCCGTCGGAAATCGCTTTCTGTATAATTTACTACCAGCAATCTGACAGCGACTATGCTGAGGATATCGACAGACGCAACGCGTCTACCATCTGGATTGATGCACAACTCATGGCACTCCACAGTAAAAAGCTCTCTTTCACCCGACCAATTATGGTCAGCTTCGCGGGGATTCTGTTCAGTTTCGCGATAATCGCGATTCTGGTCATCCTTTCACAACGGAAGGATTTTATTGAGGATTATCATAAAATTAATGGTAACTTCACCCATAATCTGGCGGTGAACTATACCGAATCCATCCTGCGAGAAAATGACTATATTCTTGGTCGCGCTGCGATGTACTACGCCCGTGAAGACAGAGTGAATCAGACGATAAATATCGATCCGACACAGGGTTTGCAGATGTTAATGCATTTGCAGAATCTGATGCCGACGGTGTCGTCTATCTCTCTTGCGGACACCGAAGGGCACCATCTGCGCGCGCCGGAAGTACTGCCAACGGAGAATAGTAGGTCGTTCGACGCACGAACACGCCCATGGTTTATCGGGCAAGCGGAAGCCAGCAACTTTCCTCACTACACCCGCCCCTATCTGGACTATTTCACCCAACATCCTACGGTCACCCTCTATAAACCGGTCATTTCACCGGAAGGCCGTCTGAAGGGCACGCTCGCTTTCCATCTTGATTTAACCTCCATGGGGTATACCTTGCGTCAGATGGTGGCACCGGTTCAGGGTGAGTTTTTTGTCGTGGAACGTGACGGCGCCGTTGTGCTGCATCCGGACACGGGGGCGCTCTTTAAGCAGTACGTAAGCGAAGCGCTGATGGACAAAATGACCAGCGGCGAAGGGCATCTTTTCGACCCCAAAAGTAAAACCTGGTATTACTACTACTCTTTCACCAATCCGGACTGGTTTGTGATTTATCGGGTCTCCGATGCCACGCTTTCCGTCATCACCCGGCATGAAACCACCGTCGTCGGCTGGGGATTTGCGCTGGCGGCAATCATCATCATTCTGTTCGGGCTCTACCTGCGCCATGCCTCGCGTTCTGTGCTGATGAACATTATCAACGCCATCAAAACCGGAGACGTCAATCAGGCGCCACGTCTTGAGGCGATGCTCAGCCATACCATTCGAACCAATAAGGAACGTGAGATGGCCTATGTCCGTCAGGCCACCCATGATGCGCTGACAGGCTGCAAGAACCGCCGTGCTTTCGACAACGATGTGGATGAGCTGCTGACCGCTCATCAACCCTTCGTTCTGGCGCTGGTCGATATCGATAACTTCAAATCTATTAACGACACCTGGGGCCACCTGAGCGGGGATATTGTTCTGCGCAGCGTGGCGCGCGAAGGTATTCAGATCATGCAGCCGCACCACGTTTCCGTTTACCGCTACGGTGGGGAAGAGTTCGGGGTGATCTTCCCGGCCGAGCTGATGAACTCCGCGCACGCGCTACTGGAAGCCTGGCGCACCGCCGTGGAAAAACGGACCTGGCGGGAAGAGAACCTGCGAGTAACCTTCAGCGCGGGGGTGGGAGAGTGGCACTTCGAACCGCTGGAACAATTTATCGGCAGCGTAGATGAAGCGCTGTATACCGCTAAACAACAGGGTAAAAACCGCATCGTAAGCACGGCTAGCCGATAATACCCTTCCTGAAATTCCGCCCGTTAAGACGGGCAGAATGCTTTCATGTATAAAATTGTAACCGGTTTCAGAAAAATGCCGATTTCTTTGTGATGCCTGACACACAATCGCGGTAAAGCGGTTGTTGAAGCGGTCTGCGCGGGATAATTATCAATAAACACATGTAGATCGAGGCTGACTATGAAGAACATCGTTTTATGCTGTGCAGCGGGAATGTCAACCAGCATGCTGGTTCAACGTATGAAAGATGCCGCGCAGAAAAAAGGAGTCGAAGTAACCATTAAAGCCGTTCCGGTCGCGGAGTTTAAAGATAACATCGCGACGGCTGATATCGTATTACTGGGGCCACAGGTTAAATACGAACAGGCAAAACTCCAGGCGCAGGCCGATCCGCTCGGAAAAAAGGTTGCGGTCATCGACATGATGGATTACGGCATGATGAAAGGTGATGCCGTACTGGAAAAAGCGCTCAAGCTGCTGGAGTCATAATGGAAGACTTAGAAACCACAATCATGGAGCTACTGGTCAATGCAGGTGCGGCGCGCAGTGCGGCCCTGACAGCGTTGCAGATGGCGCGAAAAGGTGACTTTGACGAAGCCGAGAAAGCGATGGAAGAGTCGCGTGAATATGTGAAACATGCGCATACGATCCAGACGCAGCTCATCGGTCTTGATGAAGGGACAGGTAAACTTCCGGTTAACCTGATCACCGTTCACTCTCAGGACCATCTGATGAACGCGATGGTTATTCAGGATCTGGCGGGCGACATGATTGAGCTTTATCGACGCATCCCGCTGGTAAACTGAAAATGCAGATATAAAAAAACCCGCCGAGGCGGGTTTTTTATTTACGGCATCAACGATTACTCGTTGTCGGAACCGCCCAGACCTGCGTTCAGCAGTTCTGCAAGGCTCGCGGATGCATCTTCGGCAGTCACCTGCGGTGCAGCTGGCAGTTCGCCCGCTGCGCGACGACGCATACGATCCTGGTGGTACGCATAACCGGTACCGGCCGGGATCAGACGACCCACGATAACGTTCTCTTTCAGACCGCGCAGTTCATCACGTTTACCTGCAACAGCCGCTTCGGTCAGGACACGAGTGGTTTCCTGGAACGATGCAGCAGAGATGAAGGACTCGGTTGCCAGAGACGCTTTGGTGATACCCAGCAGATCGCGTGCAAAGGTCGCACCGATTTTGCCGTTCGCTTCCAGATCGCGGTTAGCGATCTTAACGCGTGAGTATTCAACCTGCTCGCCTTCCAGGAAGTCGGAGCTGCCCGCGTTTTCGATGGTTGCTTTACGCAGCATCTGACGAACGATAACTTCGATGTGCTTATCGTTAATCTTAACGCCCTGCAGACGGTATACGTCCTGTACTTCGTTAACAATGTAACGAGTAACAGCATGCACACCACGCAGACGCAGGATGTCGTGCGGCGCTTCTGGACCATCGGAGACCACGTCACCACGTTCCACGCGTTCACCTTCGAACACGTTGAGCTGACGCCACTTAGGAATCATCTCTTCGTACGGCTCGCTGCCATCTACTGGCGTGATAACCAGACGGCGCTTACCTTTGGTCTCTTTACCGAAGGAGATGATACCGCTGATTTCAGCCAGAATAGCAGGCTCTTTCGGACGACGTGCTTCGAACAGGTCCGCAACGCGTGGCAGACCACCGGTGATGTCCTTGGTACCGCCGGATTCCTGAGGAATACGCGCCAGGGTGTCACCAGAGCTGATCTGTACGCCATCTTCCAGCTGTACAATCGCTTTACCCGGCAGGAAGTACTGCGCAGGCATATCGGTGCCAGGGATCAGAACGTCGTTACCCTGAGCATCAACGATTTTCAGTGCAGGACGCAGATCTTTACCACCGGTAGTACGTTCAGCAGAATCCAGAACCACCAGAGAAGACAGTCCGGTCAGCTCGTCGGTCTGACGAGTAATGGTCTGGCCGTCGATCATGTCAGTGAAGCGGATGAAACCACTTACTTCGGTGATAACCGGCATGGTGTGTGGATCCCAGTTTGCTACGGTTTCGCCGCCGGCAACCTGCTCGCCATCACCTTTCGCCATAACCGCACCGTAAGGCACTTTATAGCTCTCTTTGGTACGACCGAATTCGTCGATCAGCTTCAGCTCGGTGTTACGAGAAGTCACAACCAGCTTGCCTGCGGAGTTAACAACAGACTTCGCGTTGCTGAGCTTGATGCTACCTTTGTTTTTCACCTGGATGCTGGATTCAGCAGCCGCACGAGATGCCGCACCACCGATGTGGAACGTACGCATCGTCAGCTGTGTACCCGGCTCACCGATGGACTGTGCTGCGATAACGCCGATAGCCTCACCTTTGTTGATGATGTGGCCACGCGCCAGGTCACGACCGTAGCAGTGCGCACACACACCAAAGTCGGTGTCACAGGATACAACGGAACGCACTTTCACAGAGTCAACAGAGTTCGCTTCCAGCAGGTCACACCACTGTTCGTGCAGCAGAGTGTTGCGTGGAACCAGAATGTCTGCGGTGCCCGGCTTCAGGATGTCTTCCGCGGTCACACGACCCAGTACGCGATCGCGCAGCGGCTCTTTAACATCACCACCCTCGATAACCGGGGTCATGGTGATACCTTCGAGGGTGCCACAATCGTCTTCGGTGACGACCAGATCCTGCGCAACGTCAACCAGACGACGCGTCAGATAACCGGAGTTCGCCGTTTTCAGTGCGGTATCCGCCAGACCTTTACGCGCACCGTGCGTGGAGATGAAGTACTGGAGTACGTTCAGACCTTCACGGAAGTTCGCGGTGATTGGCGTTTCGATGATGGAGCCATCTGGCTTCGCCATCAGACCACGCATACCTGCCAGCTGACGAATCTGTGCCGCAGAACCACGCGCACCGGAGTCGGCCATCATGTAGATGCTGTTGAAGGAGACCTGCTGCTCTTCTACGCCGTCACGGTTAATCACGGTTTCGGTTTGCAGGTTATCCATCATCGCTTTGGATACACGATCGTTCGCCGCAGCCCAGATATCGATAACTTTGTTGTAACGTTCGCCTGCGGTTACCAGACCAGACTGGAACTGCTCCTGGATCTCAGCAACTTCAGCTTCCGCTTCAGAGATGATCTCGTGTTTCTTCTCTGGGATGACCATGTCATCGATACCAACAGATGCACCTGAACGCGCTGCATAAGCAAAGCCGGTGTACATTGTCTGGTCAGCGAAGATAACGGTCGGCTTCAGGCCCAGAATGCGGTAACAGGTGTTCAGCATTTTGGAGATCGCTTTCTTGCCCAGCGCCTGGTTGACGATGGAGAAAGGCAGACCTTTCGGTACGATCATCCACAGAATCGCACGGCCAACGGTCGTGTCTTTCAGGCTGGTAATCGCCACGAATTCGCCGTTTTCATCTTTTTCGTATTCGGTGATACGCACTTTAACGCGCGCATGCAGAGAGGCCAGGCCAGCGCGATAAATACGCTCAGCTTCTTTCGGGCCAGTCAGCACCATGCCTTCGCCTTTGGCGTTAACACAGTCACGGGTCATATAGTACAGACCCAATACAACGTCCTGAGAAGGAACGATGATAGGTTCACCGTTCGCTGGAGACAGGATGTTGTTGGTAGACATCATCAGCGCACGCGCTTCGAGCTGGGCTTCCAGCGTCAGCGGTACGTGAACAGCCATCTGGTCACCATCGAAGTCGGCGTTATAGGCCGCACAAACCAGCGGGTGCAGCTGGATCGCTTTACCTTCGATCAGGACTGGCTCAAATGCCTGGATACCCAAACGGTGCAGAGTTGGTGCACGGTTCAGCAGTACCGGGTGTTCGCGGATCACTTCGTCCAGGATATCCCAAACGACAGCTTCTTCACGCTCAACCATTTTCTTAGCGGCTTTGATGGTGGTGGCCAGGCCACGCAGTTCCAGCTTGCCGTAGATGAACGGTTTGAACAGCTCCAGAGCCATTTTCTTCGGCAGACCGCACTGATGCAGACGCAGGTATGGACCTACGGTGATTACAGAACGACCGGAGTAGTCAACACGCTTACCGAGCAGGTTCTGACGGAAACGACCCTGCTTACCTTTGATCATGTCGGCCAAAGATTTCAGAGGACGTTTGTTAGAACCGGTGATCGCACGACCGCGACGACCGTTATCCAGCAGGGCATCTACCGCTTCCTGCAGCATACGTTTTTCGTTGCGTACGATGATGTCCGGCGCAGCCAGATCCAGCAGACGTTTCAGACGGTTGTTACGGTTGATCACGCGACGGTACAGATCGTTCAGATCCGACGTTGCGAAACGACCACCATCCAGCGGAACCAGCGGACGCAGATCTGGCGGCAGAACCGGCAGAACGGTCAGGATCATCCACTCTGGTTTGTTACCAGACTGTACGAACGCTTCCAGCAGTTTGATACGCTTGGTCAGCTTTTTACGCTTGGTTTCGGAGTTGGTTTCGTTCAGCTCTTCGCGCAGAGTTTCACACTCTTGCTCCAGATCCATGCTCTTCAGCAGGGCCTGGATAGCTTCCGCACCCATCTTCGCGTCGAATTCGTCACCGAACTCTTCCAGCGCGTCCAGATACTGTTCTTCGGTCAGGATCTGGTTACGTTCCAGATTCGTCATCCCGCCTTCGATCACAACATAAGATTCGAAGTACAGAACACGTTCGATATCGCGCAGTGGCATATCCAGCAGCAGGCCGATACGGGACGGCAGAGATTTCAGGAACCAGATGTGAGCAGTTGGAGACGCCAGCTCAATGTGGCCCATACGCTCACGGCGTACTTTGGTCTGGGTCACTTCAACGCCGCACTTCTCACAGATCACACCACGGTGTTTCAGGCGCTTGTACTTACCGCACAGGCACTCGTAGTCTTTTACTGGCCCGAAAATACGCGCACAGAAAAGGCCGTCACGCTCAGGTTTGAACGTACGGTAGTTGATGGTTTCCGGCTTTTTAACTTCACCAAAAGACCATGAACGGATCATGTCTGGCGAAGCCAGAGCAATTTTGATCGCATCAAACTCTTCGGTTTTAGTCTGCGCTTTCAGAAACTTTAATAAATCTTTCACGGATTTGCTCCCGTCGGAGTTAGCACAATCTGGTGTCGGGGGTTAACCCGACACCAGTGACCTGTTTGAGCGAGAATTACTCGTCTTCCAGTTCGATGTTGATACCCAGCGAACGAATCTCTTTCAACAGTACGTTGAAGGATTCTGGCATGCCCGGTTCCATCTGATGGTTGCCGTCTACGATGTTCTTATACATCTTAGTACGACCGTTCACGTCATCAGACTTAACGGTGAGCATTTCCTGCAGGGTGTATGCTGCGCCGTATGCTTCCAGCGCCCACACTTCCATCTCCCCGAAGCGCTGACCACCGAACTGAGCCTTACCACCCAGCGGCTGCTGAGTAACCAGGCTGTAAGAACCGGTAGAACGAGCGTGCATCTTGTCGTCGACCAGGTGGTTCAGTTTCAGCATGTACATGTAACCTACGGTTACCGGACGCTCGAACTGTTCACCGGTACGGCCGTCAAACAGCGTAATCTGACCAGACGTTGGCAGACCACCCAGTTGCAGCAGCTCTTTAATTTCAGCTTCTTTTGCACCGTCGAATACCGGCGTTGCAATTGGCATACCCTTACGCAGGTTTTCCGCCAGACGCAGAACTTCATCATCGCTGAAGGTGTTCAGGTCGACTTTCTGACGCACGTCGGTACCCAGATCGTAGGCACGCTGGATGAACTCGCGCAGTTTCGCGACTTCTTCCTGCTGCTTCAGCATGGCGTTAATCTTGTCGCCGATACCTTTCGCAGCCATACCCAGGTGGGTTTCCAGGATCTGACCGATGTTCATACGAGACGGTACACCCAGTGGGTTCAGTACGATATCTACCGGCGTACCGTTAGCATCGTGCGGCATATCTTCGATCGGGTTGATCTTAGAGATAACACCCTTGTTACCGTGACGACCTGCCATCTTGTCACCAGGCTGGATCTGACGTTTAACAGCCAGATACACCTTAACAATCTTCAGCACGCCTGGTGCCAGATCGTCGCCCTGAGTGATTTTGCGGCGTTTCGCTTCGAGTTTTTTCTCGAACTCGTGTTTCAGTTCGTCATACTGCTCAGCCAGCTGTTCCAGCTGATTCTGTTTCTCTTCGTCGGTCAGGCCCAGCTCCAGCCAGCGATCGCGTGGCAGTTTGTCGAGCTTCTCAGCTTCAACGCCACCGGCAACCAGCACCGCATAGATACGGCTGAACAGACCCGCTTCGAGGATTTGCAGTTCTTCAGACAGGTCTTTCTTAGCCTGCTTGAGCTGCATCTCTTCGATTTCCAGCGCACGCTTATCTTTCTCAACGCCGTCACGAGTGAAGACCTGAACGTCGATAACCGTACCGGAAACACCGTTTGGTACGCGCAGAGAAGAGTCTTTAACGTCAGACGCTTTCTCACCGAAGATAGCACGCAGCAGTTTCTCTTCTGGCGTCAGCTGGGTTTCGCCTTTCGGTGTAACCTTACCAACCAGAATGTCGCCGCCGGTCACTTCCGCACCGATGTAAACAATACCGGATTCATCCAGTTTAGAGAGCGCAGCTTCACCCACGTTAGGGATGTCGGCAGTGATCTCTTCTGGCCCCAGCTTGGTGTCACGGGACACACATGCCAGTTCCTGAATGTGGATGGTGGTGAAACGATCTTCCTGAACCACACGCTCGGAGACGAGGATGGAGTCTTCGAAGTTGTAACCGTTCCACGGCATGAACGCTACGCGCATGTTCTGACCGAGCGCCAGTTCACCGAGGTCGGTGGACGGACCGTCTGCCAGCACGTCGCCGCGCTCAACTGGCTCACCCAGAGATACGCAAGGCATCTGGTTGATACAGGTGTTCTGGTTAGAACGGGTGTATTTGGTCAGGTTGTAGATGTCGATACCCGCTTCGCCCGGATACATCTCGTCTTCGTTAACTTTGATAACGATACGGGATGCGTCAACGTACTGAACGGTACCGCCACGCTTAGCAACTGCTGTAACACCGGAATCAACGGCAACAGCACGTTCCATACCGGTACCAACCAGCGGCTTATCAGCACGCAGAGTTGGAACGGCCTGACGTTGCATGTTCGCACCCATCAATGCACGGTTGGCGTCATCGTGTTCCAGGAACGGGATCAGGGACGCACCGACGGATACCACCTGTTGGGTGGATACGTCCATGTAGTCAACCTGGTCGCGGCTGAACAGGCTGGATTCGCCTTTGCTACGGCAGGTAACCAGATCTTCTACAAAGTGGCCTTCGTCATCCAGGTTGGAGTTCGCCTGAGCGATAACGTAGTTGCCTTCTTCGATAGCAGACAGGTAATGAATTTCGTCGGTAACCACACCGTCGGTCACTTTACGATACGGGGTCTCAAGGAAACCGTATTCGTTTGTCTGTGCGTACACGGACAGGGAGTTGATCAGACCGATGTTTGGACCTTCAGGCGTTTCGATTGGACATACGCGACCGTAGTGAGTCGGGTGTACGTCTCGAACTTCAAAGCCTGCACGTTCACGGGTCAGACCGCCTGGGCCGAGTGCAGAGATACGACGTTTGTGCGTGATCTCAGACAGCGGGTTGTTCTGGTCCATGAACTGAGACAGCTGGCTGGAACCGAAGAACTCTTTCACTGCCGCAGAAATCGGCTTGGCGTTGATCATATCCTGAGGCATCAGGGTATCCAGATCGCCCAGAGACAGACGCTCTTTCACCGCACGCTCTACACGAACCAGGCCAACGCGGAACTGGTTTTCCGCCATTTCGCCTACGGAACGGATACGACGGTTGCCGAGGTGGTCGATATCGTCCACTTCGCCTTTACCGTTACGGATATCGATGAGCTTCTTCATCACTTCAATGATGTCGTCTTTGCTCAGGATACCGGAACCTTCGATTTCGTCGCGCAGCAGAGAACGGTTGAACTTCATACGACCTACCGCGGACAGATCGTAGCGGTCTTCGGAGAAGAACAGGTTCTCGAACAGGCTTTCAGCCGCTTCGCGAGTTGGTGGCTCACCAGGACGCATCATGCGGTAGATTTCAACCAGCGCGCTCAGACGATCGTTGGTTGGGTCGACGCGTACAGTCTCAGAGATGTACGGACCGTGGTCCAGATCGTTGGTGAACAGCGTTTCGATACGTTTGTGGCCAGACTGGCTCAGCTTAGCCAGCAGATCCAGGCTCAGCTCCATGTTCGCCGGGCAGATCAGCTCGCCAGTTGATTCATCAACGTAATCTTTCGCGGCTACTTTTCCTGCAATGTATTCAACCGGAACTTCGATGTGTTTGATATCATCTTTTTCCAGCTGGCGGATGTGGCGCGCGGTGATACGGCGACCTTTTTCCACATACACTTTGCCGTCGGCTTCGATGTCGAACGACGCGGTCTCACCACGCAGACGTTCCGGCACCAACTCCATCTGCAACTTGTTGTCGCGGATTTCAAAGATCACTTTCTCAAAGAACAGGTCCAGGATCTGCTCAGTGGTATAGTTCAGTGCACGCAGAATGATGGTTGCAGGCAGCTTACGACGACGGTCGATACGGACAAACAGGTTGTCTTTTGGATCGAATTCGAAGTCCAGCCATGAACCACGGTAAGGAATGATGCGTGCGTTATACAGTACTTTACCGGAAGAGTGCGTTTTACCTTTATCGCTGTCGAAGAAGACGCCCGGGCTACGGTGCAGCTGGGAAACGATAACACGCTCAGTACCGTTGATAACGAAAGTACCGTTGTCCGTCATGAGTGGAATTTCACCCATGTAGACTTCTTGTTCTTTAATGTCTTTTACGGTGCCTTCCGGCGCTTCGCGCTCGTAGATCACCAGACGCAGTTTTACGCGCAGCGGTGCGGAATAGGTCACGCCACGGATCTGACATTCCTGAACGTCAAACACCGGTTCGCCAAGGCGGTAGCTGACGTACTGCAGCTCGGAATTACCGCTGTAGCTCTGAATCGGGAACACGGAACGGAAGGCTGCTTCCAGGCCGTACTGCCCTTCAGGATCTTGCTCGATAAACTTCTGGAACGAGTCAAGCTGGATAGAAAGGAGATATGGAATGTCCAGAACTTGTGGACGTTTACCAAAATCCTTACGAATACGTTTTTTCTCGGTATAGGAGTAAACCATAGGGTTCCTCAGCTCGCTGACAAGTCGACCCATCTGTCCGACGAAGGGACAGTTTGTGCAACACCATTTTGTGGACCGGAAAATTGAATACTTTCCGCAATACCTGTTGCTATCACGCTTAAACCATTTCATTGCGATTTACACAGAGCGAGCACCCTGTCGCAGTATATTAAGTCGTCGATAGAAACAAGCATTGTCAGGACAACCAGCAGTCAAACAGTGTGAAATGCTGCTGATGCCTTACAGCGCAAAAAGGCTGGTGACTAAAAAGTCACCAGCCATCAGCCTAATTACTTAGGCTGCAACCAGAAAAGTTGGCTTATTTAACTTCAACTTCAGCGCCAGCTTCTTCCAGAGATTTTTTCAGTGCTTCTGCGTCGTCTTTGCTCACGCCTTCTTTCAGCGCAGCTGGAGCAGATTCTACCAGGTCTTTAGCTTCTTTCAGACCCAGGCCAGTTGCGCCACGTACTGCTTTGATTACAGCAACTTTGTTCGCGCCAGCAGCTTTCAGAATTACGTCGAATTCAGTTTTTTCTTCAGCAGCTTCAGCCGGGCCCGCAGCTACAGCTACAGCAGCAGCAGCAGAAACACCGAATTTTTCTTCCATTGCAGAAACCAGCTCTACAACGTCCATTACGGACATAGCTGCTACTGCTTCAATGATTTGATCTTTAGTGATAGACATTTAAATTGTTCCTGAAAATCAGAATAAGTTTATACGTAAGCAAATGCTTTATAAAGATAACTGCGATTAAGCAGCTTCTTTCGCATCGCGTACAGCAGCCAGAGTGCGAACCAGTTTGCCAGCCGCAGCTTCTTTCATGGTTGCCATCAGGCGTGCAATTGCTTCTTCGTAGGTCGGCAGGGTGGCCAGGCGATCAATTTGCGATGCCGGGATCAACTCACCTTCAAAGGCTGCAGCTTTGACCTCAAATTTTGCATTCGCTTTCGCGAACTCTTTGAACAGACGAGCAGCAGCGCCCGGGTGTTCCATAGAGTATGCAATCAGGGTCGGACCAACAAACGTGTCTTTCAGGCACTCGAACTGAGTACCTTCAACTACGCGACGCAGCAGGGTGTTACGAACAACACGCATGTATACGCCAGCTTCACGACCTGCTTTACGCAGTTCAGTCATTTTGTCTACAGTAACGCCACGGGAATCCGCAACTACTGCAGACAGCGCGCCTTTGGCTACTTCGCTGACTTCAGCAACAATCGCTTGTTTGTCTTGAAGATTTAAAGCCATTAGCTTTGCTCCTGGATGTTTGCCGGAACTCATGTTCCGGAACTCACTTCACTCGACCCAACGGGAAGAGCGTCTTAATACGGTGAGCAGAAACAAGCCAGAGTATTTAAAATAATCTTAGCGTTCTGTCACCGTCTACGCAGGGGATTAAGTTTCTTGCGAAACACCTGCGGTCTTCGACGGAGGCCTGGATAGGCCAGGCTCCAACGAACAATTCTTTTAGCCGCTAACTTTTGTTAGCAAACGTGGGGGTAAGATTGTAGACAAAATCACCGCCCACGTAAAGGCATTAGTTTGCAGCAGCGCTCAGGCCAGCCTGGTCAACTGCAACACCTGCACCCATGGTGGTGGAGATGCTAACTTTCTTGATGTACACGCCTTTCGCCTGAGTTGGTTTAGCTTTTTTCAGCGCAACCAGCAGAGCTTCCAGGTTTTCTTTCAGTTTGTCAGCGTCAAAGTCCACTTTACCGATGGTGGTGTGGATGATGCCGTTTTTGTCGTTACGGTAACGAACCTGACCTGCTTTAGCGTTCTTAACCGCTTCAGCAACGTTAGGAGTTACAGTACCCACTTTCGGGTTTGGCATCAGGCCGCGTGGACCCAGAACCTGGCCCAGCTGGCCAACAACGCGCATTGCATCTGGAGAAGCAATAACAACGTCAAAGTTCATTTCGCCTTTCTTGATCTGATCAGCCAGATCTTCCATACCTACCAGTTCAGCGCCGGCAGCTTTAGCCGCTTCAGCGTTTGCACCCTGAGCAAATACAGCTACGCGTACGGAACGGCCAGTACCGTGTGGCAGTACAGTTGCGCCACGAACGTTCTGATCGGATTTACGAGCGTCGATGCCCAGGTTAACGGCAACGTCAACGCTTTCAACGAACTTAGCAGTTGCCAGTTCTTTCAGCAGAGCGATAGCTTCGTTGATGTCGTACTGTTTGGTCGCATCAACTTTGTCACGGATCACGGACATGCGCTTGGTCAGTTTAGCCATTTCTTAGTCCTCCACTACCAGGCCCATGGAACGTGCAGTACCTTCAATGGAGCGAGTCATCGCTTCAATGTCGGAACCAGTCATGTCGGCAGCTTTGGTCTGCGCGATTTCCTGCAGCTGAGCGCGGGAAATTTTACCCACTTTGTCTTTGTTCGGCTTACCGGAACCAGACTTGATGCCCGCTGCTTTCTTCAGCAGAACTGCTGCTGGAGGGGTTTTGGTAACGAAAGTGAAAGAACGGTCAGCGTAAACAGTGATTACAACTGGGATTGGCAGACCTTTTTCCATGGATTCAGTTTTGGCGTTGAACGCTTTACAGAATTCCATGATGTTCACACCCTGCTGACCCAGAGCTGGACCAACTGGTGGACTTGGGTTCGCCATACCTGCTGCAACCTGCAGCTTGACGTAGGCTTGTACTTTCTTAGCCATTCTAAAATCCTCTGATTGGGTAATAACGCCTCGGAGAGGCTCCCCGTGAATAAAATTCGTTTTACGGGTCGGAACCCATAAAAACAAAAGGCGCGAAATTGTATTCCAATCTCGCGCCCTGTGCAACGATTAAATCGTCGCTTTTTTGATCGCTGCTTAGGCTTTTTCTACCTGAGCAAAGTCCAGCTCTACCGGGGTCGCACGACCAAAGATAGAAACGGAAACTTTCAGGCGGGACTTCTCGTAGTCCACTTCTTCGACGACGCCATTAAAGTCAGCAAACGGACCGTCGTTAACACGAACCATCTCACCCGGTTCAAACAGCGTTTTCGGACGCGGTTTATCACCCACCTGCTGGAGGCGGTTCATAATCGCATCAACTTCTTTGTCGCTGATTGGCGCCGGACGGTCAGATGTGCCGCCGATAAAGCCCATCACGCGTGGTACGCTGCGCACCAGGTGCCAGCTCGCGTCGTTCATCACCATCTGAACCAGCACGTAACCCGGGAAGAATTTACGCTCGCTTTTGCGACGTTGGCCGCCACGGATCTCAACCACTTCTTCGGTCGGAACCATAACTTCGCCAAATAACTCTTCCATATTGTGTAATTTGATATGCTCACGCAGCGACGTAGCTACGCGGCCTTCAAAACCGGAAAACGCCTGAACGACGTACCAGCGCTTTTTAGGGGCTTCAGACATCTCAGAACCTCAGGCCAGTGATAAAGGATACCAGGCGAACCAGAATACCATCCAGTCCCCACAGGATCAGTGACATTACAGCGGTTACCGCCGCTACAATCAGCGTGGTGTGCAATGTTTCCTGGCGAGTCGGCCAAATGACCTTGCGGACTTCGGTACGCGCTTCGCGGGCAAACGCAACGGTCGCTTTGCCTTTCGTCGTCAACAGCGCGACACCACCCGCCGCAGCAATCAGAATTACCACTGCAAGCGCGCGTAGCGGCAGCATCATGTCACGATAAAGATAGTTGCCGACAATCGCCACAATCAGCAGCACGGCTACAACTACCCATTTCATCGCTTCCAGGCCGCGCCCGCTCCCTTGAGCTTCGGTATTCGCACTCATAAACCAACCTGTCAGAAGTATTCTACAAACATTTTCACCCCGCGAGTGCGAGGCAAACCAATCGAAATGCTATTCGCTTTTCGTATTATACGCTCTCCGCAGAGCCTGTCTCAGCAATGATTATGACAAAATTAATCACTGATGAGCCAGGTTCTGATGTGAAAGCGTGCAAAAAGGGCATCAAATGATGCCCTTTTATTGCGCATTGCGTCAAATGTTATCAGCGATTAGCCGAGAACTTTAGCAACAACGCCCGCGCCAACGGTACGGCCGCCTTCACGGATTGCGAAACGCAGACCGTCGTCCATCGCGATTGGGTGGATCAGAGTCACAACCATCTTGATGTTGTCGCCTGGCATTACCATCTCTACGCCTTCTGGCAGTTCGATGGTACCGGTCACGTCAGTTGTACGGAAGTAGAACTGTGGACGGTAGCCTTTGAAGAACGGAGTATGACGGCCGCCTTCGTCTTTGGACAGAATGTACACTTCAGATTCGAACTTGGTGTGTGGCTTGATTGAGCCTGGCTTCGCCAGAACCTGACCACGTTCGATTTCTTCACGTTTGATACCACGCAGCAGAACACCAACGTTCTCACCAGCACGGCCTTCGTCCAGCAGTTTGCGGAACATTTCAACGCCAGTACAGGTAGACTTCGCAGTCTCTTTGATACCAACGATTTCAACTTCTTCACCAACTTTGATGATACCGCGCTCTACACGACCGGTAACAACGGTACCACGACCGGAGATGGAGAATACGTCTTCGATTGGCAGCAGGAATGGCTTGTCAATCGCACGCTCTGGTTCTGGGATGTAAGAATCCAGGAAGCCAGCCAGTTCGATGATTTTCGCTTCCCACTCTGCGTCGCCTTCCAGCGCTTTCAGCGCGGAACCACGAACGATTGGAGTGTCGTCGCCTGGGAAATCGTACTGAGACAGCAGTTCACGAACTTCCATCTCTACCAGTTCCAGCAGCTCTTCGTCATCAACCATGTCGCATTTGTTCAGGAACACGATGATGAAAGGAACGCCTACCTGACGACCCAGCAGGATGTGCTCACGAGTCTGAGGCATAGGGCCGTCAGTCGCAGCAACAACCAGGATCGCGCCGTCCATCTGCGCAGCACCGGTGATCATGTTTTTAACATAGTCGGCGTGGCCTGGGCAGTCTACGTGTGCGTAGTGGCGAGTCGGGGTGTCATACTCAACGTGAGAGGTGTTGATGGTGATACCACGAGCTTTTTCTTCTGGTGCGTTATCGATCTGGTCGAAAGCACGAGCAGCACCGCCGTAGGTTTTAGCCAGTACGGTAGTGATTGCAGCGGTCAGCGTTGTTTTACCATGGTCAACGTGGCCGATAGTACCGACGTTAACGTGCGGTTTTGTACGTTCAAACTTTTCTTTAGACATCGATTGTCCCTCTAAGACACGGATAAATCGGTGATATCACCACATCAACCAGGCGAAAATGCCTGAACTGTTGAATACATTTACATTGAAACAGAGAGAAAGGGAGGGAGAAGTGAAGTGGTGCTGATACCCAGAGTCGAACTGGGGACCTCACCCTTACCAAGGGTGCGCTCTACCAACTGAGCCATATCAGCACGTATTGGAGCGGGCAGCGGGAATCGAACCCGCATCATCAGCTTGGAAGGCTGAGGTAATAGCCATTATACGATGCCCGCATCCTGAAACTCGGCTACCCAGTTCTTTCTGTAACAAAAAAAGAGATTTCTCTCTTTTCTGTTCGAGCTGGTCAATTTTTCCAACCAGCTCCGGCGGCGTTGACGCTGCCAGAAAGTGGTGGTGGGGGAAGGATTCGAACCTTCGAAGTCTGTGACGGCAGATTTACAGTCTGCTCCCTTTGGCCGCTCGGGAACCCCACCGGACTTGATGGTGCCGACTACCGGAATCGAACTGGTGACCTACTGATTACAAGTCAGTTGCTCTACCTACTGAGCTAAGTCGGCATCAAGTAGCGCGCATTCTATGGAGACCTGCGCAGTCATGCAACTAAAAAATTGCATAAAACGTTCTTTCGCTCACATTTTATTCGAAACCAGGGCTAACCGCTGTAAATTCATCCGCTCGTGATTAAAAATCCAACATGAACGCCTGATTTCGGCACGCTATAGCCCCGGGTGATGCCTGCCCGGTTAAGCATCGCTTTCCCATATTTTTTCTTATTATTCCTCTCATCTGGTGTTAACCTCCTGCCCATTGTCCAAAATTAACTATGTGATGAGCCCGCACCCGCCGTTTCGTGATGGTTCACAGAAGCATGCTTATGAGCAAAAAAGAGCAAACGTTAATGACGCCCTATCTTCAGTTTAACCGTAGCCAGTGGGCAGCCCTGCGTGACTCCGTCCCTATGACACTGACGGAAGGTGAAATCGCACGGCTAAAAGGGATAAACGAAGATCTCTCCCTGGAAGAGGTGGCAGAAATCTATCTCCCCCTCTCTCGCTTGCTTAACTTTTACATCAGCTCCAACTTGCGTCGTCAGGCCGTACTGGAACAGTTCCTCGGCACGAACGGTCAACGTATTCCTTATATCATCAGTATTGCGGGCAGCGTGGCAGTGGGTAAAAGTACCACCGCGCGCGTGCTACAGGCGCTGCTGAGCCGCTGGCCGGAACACCGCAGCGTGGAGCTGATCACCACCGACGGCTTCCTGCATCCCAATGAGGTGTTGAAAGAACGCGGCCTGATGAAGAAGAAGGGCTTCCCGCTCT
Organism: Enterobacter hormaechei subsp. hoffmannii; assembly: GCF_001729745.1. GTDB lineage: Bacteria > Pseudomonadota > Gammaproteobacteria > Enterobacterales > Enterobacteriaceae > Enterobacter > Enterobacter intestinihominis. The sequence goes on along the minus strand of NZ_CP017186.1, from coordinate 231,742 downwards.
CTTATGATATGCACCGCCTGGTAAAGTTTGTCTCTGATTTAAAATCGGGCGTGCCGAACGTTACCGCACCGGTCTACTCGCATCTGATCTACGACCGCATCCCGGATGGTGACAAAACGGTGGTGCAGCCCGACATCCTGATTCTGGAGGGCTTAAACGTACTGCAAAGCGGGATGGATTACCCTCACGATCCGCATCACGTGTTTGTCTCTGACTTCGTCGATTTCTCAATTTATGTGGATGCGCCTGAAGATCTGTTGCAACGCTGGTATATCAACCGCTTCCTGAAGTTCCGTGAAGGGGCGTTCACCGACCCGGATTCTTACTTCCACAACTACGCTCAGCTCTCTGAAGAAGAGGCTATCAACGTGGCGACCGGGCTGTGGAATGAGATCAACTACGTCAACCTCAAAGAGAACATCCTGCCGACGCGCGAACGTGCAAGCCTGATCCTCACCAAGAGTGAGAAACACGCCGTTGACCAGATTCGTTTACGGAAGTAGATCTCAGACGTAAAAAAAACCGGCTTATCGCCGGTTTTTTCCTTTATGCATGCGGCTTTTCGCCGTTTTCATCCTGATCGACCGCGAAGCAGGCCACCAGCTGTCCGCCATAATCTTTCAGTTGTGGCTGCAACTGCGTACACGGACCGAAGCGGCGACGGCAGCGGGCGTTGAACGCACATCCCGGCGGCGGGTTAAGCGGGCTTGGTAACTCGCCGGTCAACTTAATGCGCTCACGACGGTCATCCGGGTTCAGTCGCGGCGTCGCAGACAGTAGTGCCTGAGTATATGGATGACGCGGGTTATTAAAGATCTGATCTTTCGTCCCCTTCTCTACGCAGCGTCCCAGATACATCACCATCACCTCATCGGCAATGTGCTCAACCACAGACAGGTCATGGGAGATGAAAACGTACGACAGCCCAAGATCCTGCTGTAAATCCATCATCAGGTTCAGCACCTGCGCACGCACGGATACGTCGAGCGCCGAAACCGGTTCATCGGCAATCACCACGTCCGGGTCGAGCATCAGACCACGGGCGATGGCGATACGCTGACGTTGACCGCCAGAGAACATATGCGGATAGCGATCGTAATGCTCGGTTTTCAGGCCCACCTTCGCCATCATCGCCAGCGCTTTTTCACGACGCTGCTCTTTGCTCAGGTTGCTGTTGATCAGCAGCGGCTCTTCCAGAATCTGCCCCACTTTTTTTCGCGGGTTCAGCGAACCATACGGATTCTGGAACACAATCTGGATTTTCTGACGGCGCAGTTTCTGCGCCTGCGGATCGTGCTTGAGCAGATCCTGGCCCTGATAGTAAAGCTCGCCGCCAGTCGGAACTTCAATCATCGTTAACAGACGGCCCAGCGTGGACTTCCCACAGCCAGATTCCCCTACCACCGCCAGCGTTTTTCCGCGTTCGAGAGTAAAGGAGACACCATCCAGCGCTTTTACCAGGCGCTCAGGAGCAAAGAGGCCCTTCTTCACCGGGTAATGTTTTTTCAGGTCGATGGCCTGCAACAGCATTTGTTGCGTACTCATAGTGTTGGCCTCCCGGCATCATCGAGTGGGTAGTGGCATTTCGACTGACGTCCGTCAGCTAACAGGTTCAGCTCCGGCTCGTCGACGCGGCATTTATCCGTCGCATACGGGCAGCGCGGGTTAAGCAGACAGCCCTGAGGACGGTCATATTTACCCGGTACCACCCCCGGCAGCGAGGCCAGACGCGCTTTATCCTGCGCGAACTCCGGCAGCGCGCGCAGCAGCGCCTGCGTATAGGGATGACGCGGGGCCCGGAAGATATCGTGTGAACTCCCGGTCTCCACCACCTGGCCTGCATACATCACAATGATTTTGTGTGCCGCTTCAGCCACCAGCGCCAGATCGTGCGTAATCAGCACCAGCGCCATATTCTCTTTCTGCTGCAACTCCAGCAGTAGCTCAATAATTTGCGCCTGAATGGTCACGTCCAGCGCGGTTGTCGGTTCATCGGCAATCAGCAGTTTTGGACGACAGGCAATGGCCATCGCGATCATTACACGCTGACTCATCCCACCGGACAACTGGTGCGGATAAACGTCCAGACGCGATGCCGGATCGGGTATACCCACCTGCGTTAGCAGGTCAATAGCGCGCTGGCGACGGGTTTGCTTGTTACCGCCCTGGTGCACCTTAATGGCTTCCATAATCTGGAAACCCACGGTGTAACACGGGTTCAGACTGGTCATCGGGTCCTGGAAGATCATCGCCACTTCCGCTCCCACCAGTTGGCGGCGCTGTTTTTCGGAAATGCGCTGCAGATCCTGACCATTGAACTCCAGGCTTTCCGCCATTACGCGGCCGGGATAATCAATCAGCCCCATGATTGCCAGTGAACTCACTGACTTACCGGAACCGGACTCCCCAACGATACCAACCACTTCGCCCTGATTTACGCTATAGCTGATGCGGTCCACAGCACGAAACGGTGTGCCTTCATCGCCGAAGTGCACCGATAATTTATCTACATTTAATAACGCCATCTCGTGCCTCTTACTGCTTCAGTTTGGGATCAAGTGCATCACGCAGACCATCACCCATCAGGTTAAATGCCAGCACCGTCAGCAGAATCGCCAGACCCGGGAAGGTGACGACCCACCAGGCGCTTTGCGCGAACTGCAACACGTCGGAGAGCATGGTGCCCCATTCCGGTGTTGGCGGCTGCGCACCCATGCCAAGGAAGCCAAGAGCGGCCATATCGAGAATGGCGTTAGAAAAACCGAGCGACGCCTGAACAATCAGCGGTGCAAGGCAGTTAGGAAGAATATTGACGAACATCTGGCGCATCGCCCCCGCACCCGCCACTCGAGATGCCGTTACATAATCGCGGTTCACCTCGACCAGCACGGCCGCACGGGTTAATCGGACATAGTGAGGAAGCGCAACGAACGTTAGCGCGAGCGCGGCGTTGCCTATCGAAGGACCAAAGACCGCGACCAGCACCAGGGCCAGCAGAAGGCTTGGCAATGCCAGCATGATATCGACGATACGCATGATAACGTTATCAACGATGCCGCCGAAGTAGCCCGCCACCAGACCAAGCACAACGCCCATGATCAGCGACAACACCACCACGAGACAGCCAACCAGCAGAGAGAGGCGCGCGCCGTACATCAGACGAGACAGCACATCGCGGCCAACGTCATCAGTACCGAGCAGGTGCGTCAGGCTACCACCTTCCTGCCAGGCCGGTGGCGCGAGCAGCGCATCACGGAACTGGTCCGCGGGGTTATACGGCGCAAGGAAGTTCGCAAACACCGCAATCAGGATCATGATGGAAACATACACCAGCCCGACGACCGCGCCTTTGTTGCGCTTGAAGTAGTGCCAGAATTCCTGCATCGGCGTCATTGGCACCGGTGCGGTAACCGCTTTATTTTGAGTAACTTGTGACATGATGGCCCCTTACTTCTTATGACGAATACGCGGGTTCACCACGCCGTACAGCAAATCGACCAGCAGGTTGACGAGGATAATCATCGTCGCGACCAGCAATACACCGCCCTGCACAACCGGATAGTCACGGCGTTGCAGTGCATCAATCAGCCAGCGTCCAAGGCCTGGCCAGGAGAAGATGGTTTCGGTCAGGATCGCCCCGGCCAGCAGCGTACCGACCTGCAAACCGATAACGGTCACCACCGGCAGCATGGCGTTACGCAGGGCATGAATGATGATGACGCGCATACGGGTCAGACCTTTAGCGCGGGCAGTACGAATATAATCTTCGCCCAGCACTTCCAGCATGGAGGAACGAGTCATACGCACGATCACCGCAAGTGGGATAGTGCCCAGCACCATTGCAGGCAGGATCATGTGCGCAACCGCATCAATGAAGTTGCCCTCTTCGCCCCAGATCGCCGTATCAATCAGCATAAAGCCGGTTAACGGGTTGGTGTCGTCAAGGAAAACCATATCGCTGACACGTCCGGAGACCGGCGTCAGGTTCCACTGCACCGAGACCAGCATGATCAGCATCATGCCCCACCAGAAGATAGGCATGGAGTAGCCGGTCAGTGCCAGGCCAACGGCGGTGTGGTCGAAAATAGAGCCACGCTTAACGGCAGCCAGCACGCCGACGGGAATCCCCACCGCGGTCGCGAAGATCATGGCGCAGATGCCGAGTTCCAGCGTCGCCTGGAAACGCGGCACGAACTCGTCCCACACCGGAAGACGGCTTTTCAGTGAAATCCCTAAATCGCCGTGTAATACGCCCCAGATGTAGTGGAGGTACTGCTGCCACATCGGCTTATCAAGGCCGAGTTCAGCCAGCAGTTGCGCATGACGTTCAGGGGAGATACCACGCTCGCCCGCCATAATCATCACCGGATCACCCGGGATCATATGGACGAAGGCAAAAGTGAGAAGGGTGATACCGATAAACGTCGGGATAACCAGTCCCAGACGTCGGAGGATGAACTGCAACATAACCCGGATTCTCTCTGATGACGCACGCTCAGTAGCGTGACGTCTGTATTGCTCACAAATGTAAATTCCCTCTCCCTTCGGGAGAGGGTTAGGGTGAGGGGATGCATGCACGCCCCTCACCCCTGCCCTCTCCCACAGGGAGAGGGAGAACACCCTACTTATTATTCAACAGACACGTTTTCGAAGTGGTGTTTGCCCAGTGGATCGACCACGTAGCCCTTCACTTCTTTACGCACTGGCTCGTACACGGTGGAGTGAGCAACAATCAGCGCCGGAGCCTGATCGTGCATGACAACCTGCGCTTGCTTGTACAGTTCGATACGTTTGTTGTGATCATCGGTCGCACGCGCCGGCTGGATCAGGTCTTCAAACGGCTTGTAGCACCAGCGAGAGTAGTTGGAACCGTCTTTCGCTGCCGCACAGCTGAACAGGGTCGCGAAGAAGTTGTCCGGATCCCCGTTGTCGCCGGTCCAGCCCATCATGACCGCCTGGTGTTCGCCCGCTTTGGCGCGTTTCAGGTACTCGCCCCACTCGTAGGTCACAATTTTGGCCTGTACGCCAATCTTCGCCCAGTCAGCCTGAACCATTTCCGCCATACGACGTGCGTTCGGGTTGTAAGGACGCTGTACCGGCATCGCCCACAGCTCAACGGTGAAACCTTTATCCTGGCCCGCTTCTTTCAGCAGCGCTTTCGCTTTCTCAGGATCGTAGGTGTAGTCCTTAATGTCGTCGTTATAGCCCCACATGGTTGGTGGGATCAGGTTCTTGGCCGCAACGCCAGCGCCCTGGTAAACGGCTTTGATGATCGCTTCTTTGTTCACCGCGTAGGTCAGCGCCTGACGCACTTTCACGTCATCGAACGGTTTCTTCTCGGTGTTGAAGGAGAGATAACCCACGTTCAGGCCCGCCTGCTCCATCAGGTTGATATTTTTATCCTGCTTCATGCGCGCGATGTCAGCCGGGTTTGGATACGGCATCACCTGACATTCGTTTTTCTGCAATTTTGCGTAACGCACGGATGCGTCAGGCGTGATGGAGAAGACCAGACGGTCGATCTGCGGCTTGGTGCCCCAGTAGCCCGGGAAGGCTTTATACAGAATACGGGAATCTTTCTGGTACTGAAGCAGCTGGAACGGGCCGGTACCGATTGGGTTCAGGTCCACTTTTTCCGGCGTGCCGGCTTTCAGCATGTTGTCCGCGTACTCTTTAGAGAGAATAGAGGCGAAGTCCATCGCCAGGTCAGCGAGGAATGGCGCTTCCGGACGCGTCAGCACGAACTGAACGGTTTTATCGTCCACTTTTTTCACTTCAGCAATCAGGTCTGGCAGACCCATCCCTTCGAAGTATTCATAGCTGCCGCCAGACACTTTATGGTACGGGTTCTGGGCATTTTTTTGACGGTCGAAGGAGAACACTACGTCGTCGGCGTTAAAGTCGCGCGTAGGTTTGAATTCTTTGCTGTCCTGCCACTTCACGCCCTGACGCAGGTGGAAGGTATAGGTTTTACCGTCTTCGCTGATATCCCACTTTTCAGCCAGGCCAGGAATCACTTCCGTGGTACCGGTTTTAAATTCAACCAGACGGTTATAGATCGGTACAGAGCTTGCGTCGTAAGTCGTACCAGAGGTAAAGAGCTGTGGGTTAAAGCCTTCCGGAGAGCCTTCAGAACAGTAAACCAGGGTTTTTGCCTGTACGCTTGCTGCGACGGTCATGGCCACCAGGCTCAGACCAAGCTTCAGCATCCCTGACTTCTTCAAGGAAATACTCATTATTGTGCTCCAATGTGATGTTTTGCTTTGTTGTGTTACGCCGCCTGACCTTTATTTATTTTTTACCCGGTCCGGTCGGTGATGCCCGAGGGCGTTAAAAGGGATAGAGAATCCTTTCAGAAGAGCGTTTGAGTTGCAGCGCAGATCCTCCCTGAAATGCCCCTCGTGCCCTACAATCTGTCAACAGAATGTGAAAACGTCAATACAGGTGGCGGGGATTTACGTGGAGTGTGAGAAACCGCAAACAAAGATTAAAAAAACTCTGAATGCCAGTTTTCAGCAGAGAAATTTATGCTACTCGCCATGTTGCAGCACAAACCCCTCCCTATTTCGCAACACCCAGTGATTAAGTTTTATTCAGAATGGGTAAATTTTCTTACAGAATGGTGATTATCTGAGCACTAAATACCGCGAACGTTAAAACGCACAGCGAAAAATGCTGAGGTTATCCATAAGCAACGCGAAAAAAGATCAAACTATATATAAAAAAATACAATGGATTATGTCACAAAACCGCATGCAGGCAGGGGGAAGCAGGGCTAAGGGGTATTTTGAGGACTCGGGTGGGGTAACGCGTTAATGCAAAAAGGGCTAACCTTGCGGTTAGCCCTTTTTAGAATGTGGTCGGCGAGAGAGGATTCGAACCTCCGACCCACTGGTCCCAAACCAGTTGCGCTACCAAGCTGCGCTACTCGCCGAATGCGGAGCGCATCTTACTGCTGAGGTGCGCCCTCGTCAATCCCTTATTTTCAAAAAGCCATTCAACTGGCGATATTCTCGCCAGACCAGCTACTGCGCGGCTTTTGTGGTGTTATCAGGGAGTTTACACCAGTTGTTGTTTTCGTTAATCCCACCGTTCGGTGAGGTATAGCCGAGACAGCCCATAATAGTGTCGTACAGCTCAACGTGACGGCGCGGTACCTTAATCTCTGCCTGCTGTTTCAGGTGGGCAAACATTTTGGCTTTGTCCGGGTTTTCCAGATACTTGTCCGACATCCACATGATCATCGGCACGCGGAACTGCTCTGGTGGCGCCAGCTTACGCGGCGTACCGTGTAAATGCTCTTTCTCGTTGATGGACTCGCCGTGGTCGGCCGCGTAGATCACAATCGCTTTCTTATCGCGAAGCTGGTCAATCACCCGGCTGAGGAAGGTATCCACATACAGAATCGAGTTATCATAGGCATTGATCAACTCCTGCTTGCTACAGTTCTTGTTAATGCCGACGCACTCAGGCGTCCATTTGGCGAAATCGCGCGTGTAACGCTGATAGTAGCTGTAGTGTGACCCTTTGGTATGCAGAACAATAAGGTGCTTACCCTGCGGATGGTTTTTCAGCGACTGTTCCATCTCAGAGAGCAGCAGCATGTCATCAACGTTCTTTCCGCGGTTACGCGGCTCGGCGCCAATCTGCTCGCGGTAGGCGATGTTATCCGCCATGGTGTTGGTGTAGAACCACATCTCACTTTGCATGGCGAACAGATCGGAGCTAAATCCAAGCTGCTTCAGAACAGCAAACACGTTTTGCTCTTTGAGAGTGCGCTGAGGGTTATCACTCGCACCGCCCTCGCGAACAAACATACAGCGCAACGAGAGCTTCGTGGCGGTATCGCAGGAGTAGCCGCGGTATGCCACCAGATTCTTTTCCTGCGCCAGTTTCGGGGTGGTATCGCGGTCATAACCGAGAATGCCCATATGATCCCAGCGCGTCGTTTCGCCGATAACGAAGACCACGTAAGTATCATCCAGCCCGTCAGCCGGAGCCTGGTAGGTGAACTTTTTGGTTGGGTTAATCAGCGATTTCACATCGCTGGATTCGTCCGCCTGAGCCCAGGCATAAAGACCTAACGCCGACAGCCAGTTAGACGGCAGGTACGAGTTAGCCACCACGCCGCCGTAGCTTGGCATATCCACGCCTGTCGCTTTTTCGATCCGTTTTTGCTGCTTTTCCATCAGGCGAATAGGCGCCCATACCAGCAGACCCGCCAGAAGAACGACGGCGACGTTGCGGATGCGCTGTCCCCGGGTACGCAGCTGGCGTAACAGGGTGTAGCGACAGGTGTTACTCCAGATAAAGAAGAGCGGGATCAGGCAGGTCAGAATCGTCCACAGGATGAACCCTTGACCCACCACCTCTTTCGAGAGGTCGATGTCCGTGGTCATCACCGAGGCCACAATACCGTAGCCAATGACCACGTTCATGAATGTCATGTAATAGCTTGCGGCGGCGGAGATAATCACCACCAGCGAGGCCAGAATTTGCCATGTACGACGGCCAAAGAGAGAGAGCAGGCGTAACAGGAAGAAGGTCGCCAGAATTGAGCCAAACACTTCAATCGCGGCAAAAATTCCATTTCTTACAGTGAGGTGTTCGAAATAACCTTCCACTCGTCTGAACAGCACCGCGCCATTCAGAAACAAACCGATATAGACAGCCAGCATCAGACACAATCTTTGCTGGGTAAGAGACCTAATATATTTCATGCAAACAACCCTGGGGGAAGGGGTATAAAAACCCGCCGAATCTCAGTGAGAAAGCTGACAGAGTAAGTAGATGCGAGAGAAACCGTTATCAGAAACGTCTACAAGCGCGATAAGTAGACCACAGCAGGGAAGAAAAGTGGCAGCAGAGAATGTGAATCGATGAAGATTTTTACAAAATAGCAAGTCCGGAAGCGATTTAGAAATAAATAAAAGAGGCCCTGCGGCCTCTTTTCATCGCATCATACATGCGCTTCTTTATACAGTTCGCGCTGCGGCTGACGGATCGTGGTGGACAGCGCCAGCGAAATAATCAGCAAAGCGAATATCACGCAGAAGGTCACGTAGAAGCCGCCAAACAGCGAGGCAATCAGTGAACCGCAAATACTGCCGATACCGAAGCCGAGATAAATTACGCCGTAGTTTTTCGCCAGGTTGTTCAGGCCGAAGAACTCGCTCACCAGTGACGGGAAGACGGTAATAGTGCCGCCAAAGTTAAAGGCTACGCAGGCAATTGCTGCAAAGAATGTCGCCTCGTTCAGCGGAGCGAACAGCAGTGCTGCCATACCCACCAGGGAGATGACCTGCCCCAGCGTAATCACACGGATACGGGCGATTTTGTCAGACAGGATACCCAGTACCAGACGACCCGAGAGGTTAGCGATGGAGATGACCGTTACCGCGTTTGCCGCCGTCGCCGCGTCCAGTTTTACCATCCCCTGCGCGATATCTTTCGCCACACCGATGACATACAGACCGCTCATGCAGGCCGTCAGGAACATCACCGCCAGCATCCAGTACTGCGGCTTACGCATGGACTGAGCGAGGGTGAAATCGTTCTCCACCACGCCGTTAACGGTTTTCACTTCCTGCTGCGGCGCATCTTTCATCAGCGTGGCGCCGAAGAGGATCATTACCAGCACAATCACGCCCCAGATCATAAAGGTTTTCTCAAGCCCCACCGAGGCCAGCAGATGGGAGTCAATGAATTTGAACCCCAGGCTGCCCAGGCCATATGAACCAATGGCAAACGCGGAAATAAGCCCTTTACGCTCCGGGAACCACTTCACGCAGTTAGACAGCGTCAGCAGATAACCTGCGCCGTCCGCCAGACCTACCAGCACCCCGGCGCTTAGCCACAGCATCATCAGGTTGTTTGAATGTGCCGTCAGGAAGAAGCCCACGCCCAGCAGGATCCCGGAGGCCATGGTTACGCGCTTCACGCCGAAGCGCTCCTGAAGTTTGCCCGCCACGGAAGAGGAAATCGCTAATCCAAGGCTCAGCAAGCCGAAGGAGAATGCCACCTGGCTTATCGGTGCGCCGAGCTTATCGGACAGGGCGCTGTTAAACAGGCTCCAGGTATAGACCGAGCCCAGTGCGAACTGGGTAACGATGGTGCCGAAAAGCGTCAGCCAACGCGTGCGGTTATAAGTTGATGTGTTCATGGCAGTGTCCTGCAAGAGAAATTAAGGAAGTTCGCTGAGGACACGATAAACAAAACCCCAAAACGCCAGGGGTAAAACGGCACGAAATGCAGGAGATACGGAATGAAATGCCTGGAAGCGGGAATGAATGACCTTGCCGGAAAAAAAAACGCTTAAAGGTGAGTGACCACTATCACCACAGCCCGCGCCGTTATTGTATTAAATATGTTACCGCAGCGTTTAAAAAAGTAACAATCCTAAAATTTGGCGCTTAAGCCCAGGGTGTACAAATATTCTTCCTCCGACTGCTGGTTGTAGCTGATCTTCGCCCAGGGATGTAAATCACCATACTGCGTATCAACGCGCCACCCCAACGAGTTCACGCTGGCATGCCAGAGGGGATCGGTAAGCGGCTGCGTGGTAGTTACCTCACCAAATGCATTCACCGTTGCAGGGGGAGCGCCATCAGTGCGCCACGCCATGACGGGGCCGGTGGTAAAATGTCCCGCCACGGGAAAATTCCAGCCAACGCTCAGAACGGTTTCCGCATCTGAACCGGATGGGTCGTTCAGGGCAAAGCCCGCAGCATTCTGCGAATGGTTGATACGCTCCGCGAGAATATCTTCATAACGAGGTTGGTGATCGGCGTCCCATGTATAGCGTTCCGTCGTATTACTTTGTGCATCTGAAACGATATATTCCTGTTGCCACGCAAAAGCGGTGTTACATATAAGCAGGCAGGCTGAGACACCCACCAGGCCAGAAGCAGCATGGCGACCACTGATTTTTTTTAACATCATCAAAGCGACTCCAGAAAGAGCCGAGTTCGGCGATATATGTCATTGTTCGAAGAGGTATTAGGGCGTATAGCCCTGTATTAACTATTGTCTCTTTAGCAAACACGTCAAGCCGGGCAGATTGAAATTTTTGCGTTTACCGTATCAGGAAGGGAGATGACCTATGCAACGTTGCGGCTGGGTAAGCCAGGATCAGCTTTATATCGATTATCACGACAAGGAATGGGGCGTGCCGGAAACCGACGGTAAAAAACTGTTTGAAATGATTTGCCTTGAAGGCCAGCAGGCCGGGCTGTCGTGGATCACCGTTCTGAAAAAGCGTGAGAACTATCGCAAGGCCTTCCACCATTTCGATCCGGTTGCGGTGGCCGCCATGACCGACGAAGACGTGGAAAGGCTGGTTCTGGATACCGGTATCATCCGCCATCGCGGTAAAATTCAGGCCATGATTGGTAACGCGCGTGCTTATCTGGCGATGGAGCAAAACGGCGAACCCTTCTCAGCTTTTGTCTGGTCGTTTGTGGATAACGAGCCGAAGGTGACGCAGGCCGCCACGCTTGCAGAGATCCCAACGTCGACCCCCGCCTCAGATGCCCTGTCAAAAGCACTGAAAAAACGCGGCTTTAAGTTTGTGGGCACCACCATCTGTTACTCCTTTATGCAGGCCTGCGGGCTGGTCAATGACCACATTAAGGGCTGCTTCTGCCACCCGGAGGGCCACCATGATCCGCAAATGGCAAAGTGAGGATACCGCTCCGCTTTTGAGTCTGTGGCTGGAGAGCACCACCGAGGCGCATCCGTTTATCGACGCAAGTTACTGGCAAGCGAATGAAGCGGTAGTGCGGGATGATTACCTTCCCGCCGCCGAGACCTGGGTCTGGGAGGAAAACGGTACCCTGTGCGGTTTTATCAGCGTCATGCAGTTCCAGTTCGTGGGGGCGTTGTTTGTCGCCCCGGCGTTCATCGGAAGGGGGATCGGGCGTACGCTGCTGAACTATGTTCAGCAGCACTACCCATATTTAACCCTGGAGGTGTATCAGAAAAACGTGCGGGCGGTGAATTTCTATCATGCTCAGGGTTTTCGCATCGAAGACAGCGCCTGGCAGGATGATACCCAACACCCGACGTGGATCATGAGCTGGCAGGCGGATCAAATGCCGTAAGGGGAAGCGCCGGCCCCTCATATTTCTCCACCCATGCCAGCGCCGTATTCCCCGCACAGCCATTCCCCAGCTTCGAGCTGGGGAGATCTTTGGTCAGCACGTTTACGGCGCCGTTCTTACAAATACCGCCCTCGTCCAGCGCCAGATCCGGCCATGCTCCCTGATGAATGCAGAACACGCCTGGGCGGATCCCGTCACTCACCACGGCGCCAGCCAGCACCTGCCCGCGTGCGTTCCAGACGCGAACGAGATCGCCGTCGTTAATCCCCCGCGCCTTTGCATCGTCGCTATTCAGCGCGATCGGCTCACGACCCGCCACCGCATACTGCTCGCGCAGAGCCGAATAGTTGAGCTGGCTGTGCAGACGATGGGCAGGATGGGCAGACAGCAGCTGAAGCTGCCCCGGCTGCGCATTGCCATGCCATTCGTCCGGCTCCAGCCACGCCGGGTGCGGCGGGCAGTCCGCGTAGCCAAAGCTGGCGATGCGCTCGCTGTGGATCACAATCTTCCCGCTTTCGGTTTTTAACGGGTGATTCTCCGGATCGCGACGGAAGTCAGCAAAGCGCACAAACCGCGCGTTCTGCTCGCTTTCCGGCATTTCGAAGAGTTGATTCGCCTCCCAGAATTCAGCAAATGGCGGCAGCGTCACGCCCTGCGCAGCCCCGCGCTGGCAGGCAATCTGGTAAAACGTTTCCAGCCATTGCAGATCCGTTTTGCCCTCGGTGAAACGCTCCCGTCCGCCCGCTTCCCATAATTCACTCAGGTCAGCAAAGACGTCAAAATCATCCCGCGCTTCATCCCGGGGAGCCACGACGCGCTTCATCGGCACCATATGCTGGTTGCTGTAATCCCCCGTCATGGTGAGATCGTTACGCTCGAACGAGGTCGTGGCGGGCAAAACGATATCGGCATGTTTCGCTGACGCGGTCCAGAAGCACTCCGAGATCACCACCAGCTCCGGTTTCTGCCAGGCGCGGATCAGGCGGTTGGTATCCTGGTGATGGGTGAAGTTGGCCCCACCCGCCCACCAGACAAACTTAATATCCGGGAAATGGCGATCCTGACCGTTGTGCTGATAAAACCCGCCGGGGTTCTCCAGAGCTTCAACAATGCGTGCCACCGGAATTTTATCCACAGCGTCCACGCCACCCTGCACCGAGCCCTGCATGGACGCCAGCACCGCCGCTTTACGCGTCGGGTTGCCGCCGTTGGCAAAGTGATAGGAAAGGCCAAAACCGCCGCCGGGTGTGCCAATCTGCCCAAGCATCGCGGCGAGCGTCACCAGCATCCAGTGCTTCTGCTCGCCAAACTGCTGGCGCTGCATCCCCCATCCGGACATGAGCATCGTGACATGGCTATGGAATAACGCTGCCAGTTCGCGGATTTTAGCGGCATCAACGCCGCAAATCGCCGCAGCCCACTCTGCGGTTTTGGCGATACCGTCGGTTTTGCCCGTCAGATAGTCGGCAAATTTATCGAACCCCGTTGTGCAGCGCGTCAGAAATTCCGTGTCGTGCCAGCCGTTCTCCACCAGGGTGTGGGCGATACCCAGCATCATCGCCACGTCGGTGCCCATATGCGGCGCGATCCACTCGGCGCTGTCGCCGAAGAAATCAAGCGTTTCAGAACGCATCGGATCGATACAGATGATGCGCTTGCCGCTTTTGCGCAGCGCATCGAAGTAGGAAACGCCCTGCTCGTCGGACGCATTCCAGGCAATTTTAAGGGTATTGAGCGGGTTGGCGCTCCACAGCACCACCACCTCTGTATGCTCCAGCACCAGCGGCCAGCTGGTCTGTTGCTGATAAACCTCATTCCCGCCCACGACATACGGCATGATCGCCTGCGCCGCGCCGGTCGAGTAATCACCCAGATGGCCGGTATATCCTCCGGCCAGGCTCATATAGCGTTGCAGCAGGGTTGCGGCCTTATGCAGCACGCCGTTTGAGCGCCAGCCATAGGAGCCGGCAAAAATGGACGACGGGCCATAGCTGTCGCGGATGCGTTTATGCTGCGTATGGATCAGCGCCAGGGCATCGTCCCAGCTCACGCGCACGAACTCATCCTGCCCGCGAATACCTTGCGGTTTATCCGGTGACGCCAGAAAGCCTTTACGCACCATCGGCCAGCGTACGCGGGTTTTGCTATGTACCTGATCGCGAACGACGGTCTGTAAAGAGTTGAGATGGCGCGAAGGCAAAGCCCCGCGAGACGACAGCACGGTGTCGCCATCGGTTTCGACCAGCATCGGCCCCCAGTGGGCGGCGGTCAGAATGGTTTTTGTTGAGGTGCTCAAAGCGTGCGCTCCTGGTTGCGTGCAGGTATGACGGCCTTTCATTGAGGCAGTTTATCGTTTGTGACAAATTTCAGAGTTATACACTGAATTTTCTCCGTATTCGGACGTCATAATCCACTGCCACGTCCGTCGTGGCAAAGAATAAAAAGGATTAAGGAAATAAGATGAAAAAACGCGTACTCGTTATTGCCGCTCTGGTGAGCGGTGCACTGGCTGTTTCAGGCTGCACAACCAACCCTTACACCGGCGAACGCGAAGCGGGTAAATCCGGCATTGGCGCGGGTATTGGTTCCCTGGTGGGCGCTGGCGTTGGCGCACTCTCCTCCTCCAAGAAAGATCGCGGTAAAGGTGCGCTGATTGGCGCAGCGGCAGGCGCAGCCCTGGGCGGCGGCGTGGGTTATTACATGGATGTGCAGGAAGCAAAACTCCGTGACAAAATGAAAGGTACAGGCGTGAGCGTGACGCGCAGCGGTGACAACATCATCCTGAACATGCCAAACAACGTGACCTTTGACAGCAGCAGCGCGACGCTGAAACCCGCAGGCGCGAACACCCTGACCGGCGTGGCCGCGGTGCTGAAAGAGTACAACAAAACTGCCGTGAACGTGATTGGCTACACCGACAGTACCGGCAGCCAGGATCTGAACATGCGTCTGTCGCAGCAGCGTGCCGATTCCGTGGCCAGCTCGCTGATCACCCAGGGCGTAGAAGCGAACCGCATCCGCACCAGCGGCATGGGGCCGGCTAACCCGATCGCCAGCAACAGCACGGCGGAAGGCAAAGCGCAGAACCGCCGCGTTGAGATTACGTTGAGCCCTGTGCAGTAGGTAAAAGCAAAACGGCAACCCTGTTGCCGTTTTAGTGTTTGCGCCCTCTCCCGTGGGAGAGGGTTGGGGTGAGGGCATCAGACCGCCACCTGGCAAATTGCTTGATTCGCCAGATTTTCCCGTTAAGGTATTCTCACTAAATTCAGGAAAATCAGCGATGAGCAAACCAACCCGGGCCACCATCAGCGACGTGGCGAAAGCCGCCAAAACCGGTAAAACCAGCATTTCGCGCTACCTCAACGGCGAGAAACACCTGCTTTCCGATGCGCTGCTGGCGCGAATTGAACAGGCCATTGCCGATCTCGACTACCGTCCCAGCCTGATGGCGCGCGGCCTCAAGCGGGGTCGTACCCGTCTGATTGGCCTCATCATCGCCGATATCACCAACCCTTACTCCGTTAACGTCCTCAGCGGCATTGAGGCGGCGTGCCGTGAGAAAGGCTTTACCCCGCTGGTCTGTAACACCAATAACGAAGTTGATCAGGAGTTGCACTACCTCGATCTGCTGCGCAGCTATCAGGTGGAAGGGATCGTGGTCAATGCCGTCGGGATGCGCGAAGAGGGACTAAATCGCCTGCAACAATCGTCGCTGCCGATGGTGCTTATTGACCGCAAAATCCCGGAATTTGCCTGCGATGTGGTCGGGCTGGATAACACCCAGGCGGCCACCACTGCCACCGAACATCTGATTGAACAGGGTTTCGAAGCCATTTTGTTCCTGAGCGAACCGCTGGGTATGGTTAACACCCGCCGCGACCGCCTGGCTGCATTTCGTGCCACGCTGGCGCGTTATCCCGGTGTGATCGCCGAAAATGCCGAAATCCCCCTCCATGAAGCCGGTCAGCTGGATAATACCCTGCGCCAGTTCCATACCCGCCATCGGGGTATGCGCAAAGCGGTGATCTCCGCGAACGGGGCGCTGACGCTTCAGGTTGCCCGCTCGCTTAAACGCATTGGCCTGCACTGGGGCAGCGACATCGGCTTACTCGGCTTTGATGAACTGGAGTGGGCTGAACTTGCTGGCGTAGGCATTACCACCCTCAAACAACCCACCTGGCAGATCGGCTATGCCGCGGTTGAACAAGTGGTTCGCCGCATTGAAGGCACCCGCGACGCCGTACGCGAGCAGGTTTTTTCTGGCGAGCTGATCGTTCGCGGCTCTACTGCCCGTTAATTTCCCCTTCGTGACAGCGATCATAAATTCAGCATCCCGATCTTTTCTTTGGAACCGGTTCCATCTAGCGTAATACTATCGATTACGCCCTGGAGTCAGGAAATGAGCAGGAAAATTATGGTGGTCACCGCCGCGTATGGCGCGGATCAGGTGCGACAAGCAGGCGGTCAACGGGCGATGCTTCCCGTTATTGCCGGCGCAGGGGCTGATGGCGTTGAAATCCGCCGCGAGCTCTTCAGCAGCGACGAGTTAATGGCCCTGCCTGCGCTCGGCGAGTCCATTGAACTGCTGGGTTTACTGGCGTGCTACTCCGCCCCGGCCCCCCTGTTTATGCCCGATGGAACCCTCAACCCGGATCTTCCGCGCTACCTTAGCGAAGCCAGCACCCTGAACGCCCTGTGGCTTAAAGTCTCGCTGGGCCATTTCAGCGACAAACAACCGCTTGAAGCCCTGCGCGTACTGCTGGATGAAAGCGGCATGACGCTGGTGGTGGAAAACGACCAGACCGACTGCGGTCAGCTCGCTCCGATGCAGCGCTTCAAAGCCGCCTGCCGGGTAATGGCGCTGCCGGTCACGCTGACGTTCGATATGGGCAACTGGCTGTGGGTTGGCGACTCCCCGGAAGAGGCTGCACGTCAGTTGGCTCCCGCCGTGAGCTACATTCATGTGAAGGCCGCGGTCCCGCATAAGGCGCAATTCCGCGCCGTCGCGCCGGATCAGACCGATTCTCGCTGGCGGGATCTGCTTAATCAACTGCCTGCCGATGCGCCACGCGGTATCGAATTTCCGCTGGAAGGGACGGATCTCACCGCCGTCACCCGCCATTACGTCAACCTGCTGCGCGAGGAGTAAACCATGCACAAGACGCTGGATGTCATCACCATCGGCGAGGCCATGGCGATGTTTGTCGCCACCGAAACAGGCGAGCTGAACGCAGTGGAGCACTTTATCAAACGCGTTGCAGGTGCTGAGCTGAATGTTGCTACCGGCCTTGCGCGGCTGGGGCTGAATGTTGGCTGGGTAAGCCGCGTGGGAAATGACAGCTTTGGCCATTTCGTACTCGACTCGCTGAAAAAAGAGGGCATTGATGCCGCAGGCGTGACTCTCGACGGACGCTTCCCGACGGGCTTTCAGCTGAAATCTAAAGTTGAAAATGGAACCGATCCCATCGTGGAGTATTTCCGTAAAGGCTCAGCGGCAAGCCATCTCTCCGTGGATGATTATCACGCCGCGTATTTCTCCTCCGCGCGCCACCTGCACCTGAGCGGCGTGGCGGCGGCGCTCTCGGCCAGTTCGTACGATTTACTCGATCATGCCGCTTCGGCAATGAAAGCGCAGGGCAAAACGATCTCCTTTGATCCAAACCTGCGTCCGGTGCTGTGGAAAAGCGAAGCGGAGATGGTTGAGAAACTCAACCGACTGGCGTTTCAGGCGGACTGGATACTGCCGGGGGTAAAAGAGGGAATGATCCTCACTGGCGAGAGCACGCCGGAAGGCATTGCTGATTTTTACCTCAACAAAGGAGTAAAAGCCGTGGTGCTGAAAACCGGTGCTGACGGTGCATGGTTCAAAACTGCCGACGGCGAGCAAGGCGCCGTCGCTGCGGTAAAAGTCGACAACGTGGTCGATACCGTGGGTGCGGGCGATGGGTTTGCCGTCGGGATCATCAGCGCCCTGCTGGAGGGCAAACCGCTGTCGCAGGCCGTGGCGCGAGGCAACAAAATTGGTTCGCTGGCGATTCAGGTGCAGGGCGACAGCGAAGGATTACCAACACGAGCAGAGCTCGGAATCTAAATTCTCTCTCCCACAGGGAGAGGGCCAGGGTGAGGGCAGCAATCCGCACCAGATAATTAAGCCACCGTGTACCCTACAGACAACGGCGGCAACAACCTCAACAACAGAGGCAAGCCTATGAACAGTTCGACCAATGCAGTAAAACGCTGGTGGTACATCATGCCAATCGTGTTTATCACGTACAGCCTGGCGTACCTGGATCGTGCCAACTTCAGTTTTGCATCCGCCGCCGGGATCAACGAAGACCTCGGGATCACCAAAGGGGTCTCCTCCCTGCTGGGCGCCCTCTTCTTCCTGGGTTATTTCTTCTTCCAGATCCCCGGCGCGATTTACGCTGAACGCCGCAGCGTGCGAAAGCTCATTTTCATCTGCCTGATCTTATGGGGTGCCTGTGCATCGCTTACTGGCGTGGTGAATAACATTCCTGCTCTGGCGGCTATTCGCTTTATTCTCGGCGTGGTTGAGGCGGCCGTCATGCCAGCAATGCTGATTTACATCAGCAACTGGTTCACAAAATCTGAGCGTTCACGTGCCAATACGTTCCTGATACTCGGTAACCCGGTCACCGTGCTGTGGATGTCGGTGGTTTCCGGCTATCTGATCCAGTCCTTCGGCTGGCGCGAGATGTTCATCATCGAAGGGGTTCCCGCGATTATCTGGGCCTTCTGCTGGTGGGTGCTGGTGAAAGATAAGCCAGCCCAGGCAAAATGGCTTTCTGAAGACGAAAAAGCCGCACTCCAGGCGCAGCTGGATAAAGAGCAGCAGGGGCTGAAAGCGGTGCGTAACTACGGCGAAGCCTTCCGCTCCCGGAACGTTATTCTGCTATGCGCACAGTATTTTACCTGGAGTATTGGCGTGTACGGCTTTGTTCTGTGGCTGCCGTCGATTATCCGCAGCGGCGGTGAAAACCTTGGCATGGTGGAAGTGGGCTGGCTGTCATCAGTGCCTTACCTGGCTGCAACCATCGCGATGATTATCGTCTCCTGGGCATCGGACAAGCTGCAAAACCGTAAGCTGTTCGTCTGGCCACTCCTGCTGATCGCTGCTTTTGCCTTCATTGGTTCCTGGGCCGTAGGCGCGAACCACTTCTGGGCCTCGTATACGCTGCTGGTGATTGCGGGTGCGGCCATGTATGCCCCCTATGGTCCGTTCTTTGCCATCATCCCGGAAATGCTGCCGCGTAACGTCGCAGGGGGCGCGATGGCGCTGATCAACAGTATGGGTGCGCTGGGTTCGTTCTTTGGCTCGTGGTTTGTGGGCTATCTGAACGGCGCCACCGGCAGCCCTTCAGCTTCTTACATCTTTATGGGGGTGGCGCTTTTTGCCTCGGTATGGCTTACTCTGATCGTTAAGCCTGCTAATAATCAACAGCTACCCGTCGGCGCACGCCACGCCTGAATCCTTTTAAATCAACGGAGATTAGCATGAAGCCGTCCGTCATTTTGTACAAAGCACTGCCTGAAGATCTGCAAAAACGCCTGGAGGAACACTTTACCGTTACCCGGGTAAAGAACCTCAGCCCGCAAACCGTGGCACAGCACGCCGACGCGTTTGCCTGCGCCGAGGGCCTGCTGGGTTCAAGCGAAAAGGTGGATGCAGCGCTGCTGGAGAAAATGCCGAAGCTTCGTGCAACCTCAACCGTTTCTGTGGGCTACGACAATTTCGACGTGGATGCGCTTAACGCGCGCAACATCCTGCTGATGCACACGCCACATGCTCTGACGGAAACCGTCGCCGACACGCTGATGGCGCTGGTGCTCAGCACTGCTCGTCGCGTGGTGGAGGTGGCTGAGCGCGTGAAAGCGGGCGAATGGACCAAAAGCATTGGCCCGGACTGGTTCGGCGTGGACGTACATGGCAAAACGCTGGGGATTGTTGGGATGGGCCGTATCGGTCTGGCGCTGGCACAGCGCGCCCATTTCGGCTTCAACATGCCCATTCTGTATAATGCCCGCCGTCATCACGCTGAAGCTGAAGAACGTTTCAACGCCCGTTACTGCGAGCTTGATACGTTGTTGCAGGAAGCCGACTTTGTCTGCCTGATCCTGCCGCTGACGGATGAAACGCGTCATCTCATCGGCAGGGCGGCGTTTGAAAAGATGAAGAAGTCGGCCATTTTCATCAACGCAGGTCGCGGCCCGGTGGTCGATGAGAAGGCGCTGATTGAGGCACTGCAAAACGGTGAGATCCACGCCGCCGGTCTGGACGTGTTTGAACAGGAGCCACTGCCGGTGGATTCTCCGCTACTGAACATGCCAAACGTCGTCGCCCTGCCCCACATCGGCTCTGCAACTCATGAAACACGCTACAACATGGCGGCGACCGCCGTGGATAATCTGATTGCCGCGCTCGGCGGTAAAGTGGATAAGAACTGCGTTAACCCGCAGATACAACAGTAGAAACGAAAAAACCCGCCAGAAGGCGGGTTTTTGAATTTTGTGCTACTGGGTTGGAAGCTTACAGGCTTACAACGTTACCAGCTGCTGGGCCTTTAGCGCCGCTTTCGATGGTGAAGGAAACTTTCTGACCTTCATCCAGAGATTTGTAGCCATCGTTCTGGATAGCAGAGAAGTGTACGAACACGTCTTTAGAGCCATCGTCAGGAGTGATGAAGCCGAAACCTTTATCAGCGTTGAACCATTTTACCAGACCAGTCATTTTAGCAGACATAGAAATTACCTTATTAACAAATATATTGTGCCTTCCGGCTTGATGGATTGCGTTACAGATTTTTAAGCGATGAAGGAAGGGTCACTACGAAGGGTATCTATGGATAACAATCTGGACTGCTTTACTAAACTGCTTTAGGTCTGTGTAACAAACCGACGAAGATAGTTATACCGATATGGTAGAAGAATGACAAGCGTTATTTTCATCATGCATAAAAAAACCCCGCCGAAGCGGGGGTTTTTCTTATTCCGTTGCAGCGACCGCTGCGCTCCAGGCCTGGCTAAAGGCCTGATGCTGGGACGCCAGCGGCCCTATCAGCGTATTGTACTGACTCGCCTGCTGGGAGGTCGGGAACTGGATACCGTTAGAGACGAAGCTCACCTGCGTACCCTGCTCATTAATAAAGTCACCCACCTGAACCAGCTGCTGAGTAAAGACCTGCGCCGCCGGGATCAGTGGTTGCAAGGCGTTTGACGGCTTGGTCACGACTTTCTCATACACCTGGTCATAAACCGGCTTGAGATCCTCGTCCTGCTTCAACGCGGAGCGCGACGCATCAGCCTGCATTTTGGCATTTTGCAACTGCTGGCTCAGCACCCCAAGGGCGCCGTTGGACTGGCGCAGCGGTTCGCGCTGGGTCATATAATCCTGTGGAACGCGAATGGCATTGACGCTATCCACGACCGGGCGAATGCCCGAATCCATCGCCTGGCTTACCTGCTGTGAATAGCCATACAGAATGGCGTAATCCGACACGAATGGACCAAACTGTTTTTTCTGATCCGCAGTCAGCGTTGGTAAACGCTCGCCGCTACGCATCACTGTATTCTGTAAAAAATCGATAAACGCTTTGCGCTGATCGCCTTCTTTATCGAAACACCCACTCAGGCTAACAACCATCAACAACGCCGCAATAGGCGCAAACCAGCGAGAGCAGGACTTTCCTGTCGCCATTTTATTACTCCTTTCACCCAAAAAGCGCACACCGGCACACGCGTGCCCAACGCTGACAAGGATAGTCCAGGTCAGCCTTGCAAGATAGAGTTTTCATGCAAAACGGGTATTGCCGTTTTTGTACTGACTATTTACAAAAAAATACCTGTGCATCCCTACATATGATTAATCAGGTAATTAGCATAACTATCCATATAGCTGAAACGGGTAAAGCGATCGTTATCGCACAATTAATCACAACCGTGACGATCCTGTGTTTGGTTTAGGGACTATTCTTAACATGCTCTCTGATGTTCATGATCCCGATGTGTGATTTATGAGGAGTTCTCAATGGAATTAAAAGATCCTGAGTTTGAGCTGCTGAGCAGCCTGGAACAGATTATTTTTAAAGATGTACCGCCGACGGTTACCCTGAATCAAAAGTCCAATCCTTTTAGTGAATTTGAGCGTTTACGCAAAGGGTCGGGCCTGAAAACAGATGAATTCGCAAGAGCGATGGGTGTCAGCGTAGCGATGGTGCTGGAGTGGGAGTCAAAGCGTGAAAAACCTACCCCAGCCGAGCTAAAGCTGATGCGCCTGATCCAGGCAAACCCTGACCTTCGCAAGCAGTTAGCCTGATAAAGTTTGTTTGCCCCCGCCCTTGCGGGGGCTTGTGTTTAGAAGCTTTCACATCGCCATCCCGACTCTTCCCACACCAGCTCATGCGTCAGCTTTAATCCTGCTAAAAACGCTTCATCGTGCGACACCACCAGCAGCGCGCCGGGATAATCGGCCAGGGCCGCTTCAATGGCCTGAACGGAAGCCAGATCGAGGTGGTTGGTCGGCTCATCCAGAAGCAACAGCTGCGTTGCCGCTTCACGCCACAATACGCAGGCCAGCGCGGCCTTCAGGCGCTCGCCGCCGCTTAGATCGGCCAGTGGAAGTGTCACTTTCTCTGCGCCCAGCTGAACCTGCGCTAAACGGGTACGCAGCGCCCCCTCTTCGAGCGGCGTATTGCCCAGGCTAAGGTGTGTCATCACCGACTGCGACAGATCCAGCCGGGAAAGATGCTGATCGAGATAAGCACATCTGACGGAGACCTTACAGGTTCCCGTAACAGGGGCGGTTTCGCCCAACATCACTTTCAACAGCGTGGATTTCCCACAGCCGTTCGGCCCGCGTAGCGCCACGCGCATCGGGCCATCCATTCGCCAGTTTATCGGGGAGACAGGCACGTGCGGAAGCACCAGTTCTTCCAGCACCAGCACCTGTTTTCCCTCCGGGATTTCACTGCCCGGCAGGGTAAACATCACCGCGTTATCCTCTTCAACCCGCTCGCGTGCCTGGTTAACCGCAGCGTTCAGGGCATGATTTTGATCGCTATGCTTTTTTTTCCAGGAACCAATCCGCTCTTTCGCCGCCCCTTTGTATTTGACCCGTTCAAACGAGGCGATGTTAAGGCTGTCGACCGTGCGAAGCGTTTTGGCCGAACGACGCTGGCTGTCGTCATGCTCTTTATGCATACGGGCGCGGGTACGCTTGCGTTCGGTGGCAGCATGCTCCAGCGCGGCGCGGGCAGCCAGCTGCTCAGCATTACGCTGGGTTCGATAGTCAGCATAATTCCCGCCGTAGCTGCGCAAGCCCAACGCGCTCAGTTCAAGGATACGCGGTACCTGGGCCAGCAACTCACGGTCGTGAGAGGCCACCAGCACCCCGCCATGATACCGGGAAAGCTGCTCGTAGAACCAAACGCGGCCTTGCCTGTCGAGGTGGTTGGTCGGTTCGTCCAGCAGCAGGTAATCAGCATCCGCGGTGAATGCGCCGCACAGCAAGGCACGAATGCGCTCGCCGCCGCTTAGCTCTGCCGCGCGTTTGTTCGGCTCAAAAGAGGGAAGTTTTGCAGCGATAAAAGCCTGGCTTAGCCGTTCAGCCAGATCCCAGTAACCATCGAGCGTGTCGAGATCGTCGGGTTTATAATGACCGCCGTCGATGCGCGCGCGCGCCGCAAAGATCGCGTCGTAACCAAGCAGTCCGGCAAGAGTCGTATCCGCAGAAATATCCTGCTGCTGCGCCACATAGACGTGTGTACCAAAGCGCTCAACGTGACCGCTGGCGGGTTCATCAACCCCTGCCAGCAGACGCAGAAGGCGTGTTTTACCGCTGCCGTTGCGGCCGACCAGCGCGCACACTGACGCATCCAGAGAAAGATTCAGTGGACCAAAAAGGATATCGCCCGTCGCAAACTGACAGGTGACCTGATGCAAAATAAAAGAGGGGGATTGCGCAAAATGAGCCATAAGCACTCCTGAATGAAATCAAAACATCCCCTGCCGACGCGATGCGTTGAGCAAGGATCGAAATTCATCAGTCGTGTTTGTTCATTTTTGGGGGGCGCTCCTGAGGGCGAAATTTAACGGGAACAAGAATAACGGCAATGCGCCGCCCATTTCAAGGTTAAATTTTCACCAGCGCTATTGCCCGAGCGTAAAAAACCCGCCGAAGCGGGTCTCACAATCAGATAAACGCAAACGCATCGCCAAACAGACGATCTTCCCGCGCGTCACGCTCGTTGCAGAACAGGTCGCGGGCAATTTTCGCCATTTCAAAGCGACCGGCAATGTAGATATCGTGCCCGGCCAGCGTTCCGTGATCCTGCAATACCGCAGTCAGCACCGTGCCGCTGCGCCCGCGCCAGCCCTCTTCCGGCTGCTCGACGACCGGCTCGATGCGCAGGTTTGGATGATTGACGCTCAGCGCTTCCAGCTCAGACAGATCGTAAAGGTGCTTCTCTTCACGGCCGCCCCAGTAGATGGTGATATCGCGATTTGGATTACGCGCCAGCGCCGTCAACAGAATAGAGCGGACATAGGAGAAGCCTGTACCACCGGCAATCAGGATCAGCGGACGGTCTTCGTCTTCACGCAGCCAGGCCTCGCCATGAGGAATATCGACCACGATTTCACGCTCTTTCAGGATGCGATCCATCACGGCCATCGCGTACAGGTTAAGCTCAGACGCACCAATATGCAGCTCAATAAATTCCTTCTCTGCTGGCGTTGAGGCCATAGAGAAAGGACGCTTATCACGCTCGTCCATCACGACCATCAGGTACTGACCGGCACGGAATGAGAATGCCGCTTCAGGAACCAAACGGACGCGATATACGGTGTCGGTAATAGCATCTACCGACGTCACTTTACAGCTTAAGGTTGTCATTCGCTCTCTCTGTCGGGAAGTCTATAGGGCTAAACGGTCTTATTCTGCCTTACCGTTATTCATTATGGCCAGCTCGTCCCAGATCGCGTCAATTCGCGCGGTCACGGCAGGATCTTTTTCGATCGGGCGACCCCATTCACGGTCGGTTTCGCCAGGCCATTTGTTCGTGGCATCCAGTCCCATTTTTGAACCAAGGCCGGAAACCGGCGAGGCAAAGTCCAGATAATCAATCGGCGTGTTTTCCACTAACACCGTATCACGCGCCGGATCCATACGCGTGGTGATGGCCCAGATGACGTCATTCCAGTCGCGGGCATTGACGTCATCATCGCAGACAATCACAAACTTGGTATACATAAACTGGCGCAGGAAAGACCATACGCCCATCATCACGCGCTTAGCGTGACCGGCATACTGCTTCTTCATCGTCACCACCGCCAGGCGATACGAACACCCTTCCGGCGGCAGATAAAAATCAACAATTTCCGGGAACTGCTTTTGCAGGATCGGCACGAACACTTCGTTCAGCGCCACGCCAAGTACCGCCGGTTCATCCGGTGGACGGCCGGTGTAGGTAGAGTGATAGATGGCATCTTCACGCTGGGTAATGTGCGTGACGGTGAATACCGGGAAGTTATCCACTTCGTTGTAATAGCCGGTGTGGTCGCCGTACGGTCCTTCGGGTGCCAGCTCGCCCTGTTCAATGTAACCTTCCAGCACGATCTCTGCGCTGGCTGGCACTTCCAGGTCATTGGAGATGCACTTCACCACTTCGGTTTTGGTGCCGCGCAGCAGCCCTGCAAAGGCATATTCAGACAGCGTATCAGGAACAGGCGTCACCGCGCCCAGAATGGTTGCCGGATCGGCACCCAGCGCGACGGAAACCGGGAAGCGTTCGCCCGGATGGGCCGCGCACCACTCCTGGAAATCCAGCGCCCCGCCGCGATGGGACAACCAGCGCATGATGAGCTTGTTTTTGCCAATCAGCTGCTGGCGATAAATGCCGAGGTTTTGACGCTCTTTATGCGGCCCACGCGTCACGGTGAGGCCCCAGGTAATCAGCGGTGCGGCATCTTCAGGCCAGCACTGCATGATGGGAATTTTGGTCAGATCAACTGCATCGCCTTCCAGCACTTTTTGCTGGCATGGCGCGCCGCGCAGGCGTTTGGTGGGCATATTCAACACCTGCTTAAACTGCGGCAGCTTGTCGAACAGGTCGCGGAACCCTTTTGGCGGCTCCGGCTCTTTCAGAAAGGCCAGCAGTTTGCCCACTTCACGCAGCGCCGTGACATCTTCCTGCCCCATGCCCATCGCCACGCGGCGAGGTGTGCCAAACAGGTTGCACAGTACCGGCATAGCGTAGCCTTTTGGGTTTTCAAACAGCAACGCCGGGCCGCCCGCGCGCAGGGTGCGGTCAGCGATTTCTGTCATTTCCAGATACGGATCAACAGGAAGCGTAATGCGTTTGAGTTCGCCCTGCTTTTCCAGCAGCGCCAGGAAGTCGCGTAGATCGTGGTATTTCATGCAGTTAATCATGGCCTCTCTGTAAGCGCTTCATTATACGGCGTAAGACCGCGTGATGCTGTAATTTTGTTAAATTAGCGTGAACTTCCACGACTTACTCTCTTTTTCGCCATTATAATCACCTTAGCGATCCCGCCAGGGTTTTGGTATGCTTGCGCCCCGAACAATGGGAAGAGTGATTATGCAGGCCTGGTATTTACTGTATTGCAAACGCGGGCAACTTCAGCGCGCACAGGAACATCTTGAACGTCAGTCTGTTAACTGCCTGACGCCCGTGATCACGCTTGAAAAAATGCAGCGTGGAAAACGCACGACCGTCAGTGAGCCTCTGTTCCCGAACTATCTGTTCGTTGAGTTCGACCCCGAAGTGATCCACACCACGACGATCAGCGCCACGCGCGGCGTCAGCCATTTTGTACGTTTTGGCGCCCATCCGGCAAGAGTACCGTCATCGGTTATTCATCAGCTCTCTGTCTACCAGCAGCCTGAAGATATTACCGATCCGGAAACCCCTTATGCCGGGGACAGCGTGGTGATCACCGAAGGCGCTTTTGAAGGGTTACAGGCCATCTTCGCTGAACCAGACGGTGAAGCGCGTTCTATGCTGCTGCTCAACCTGCTGAACAAAGAGGTGTTGCAAAGCGTTAAAAACACCGATTTCCGCAAAGTTTAGAACTGCACGCCGAACAGACGACGCACGTTGTCATCGGTTTGGGCTGCCAGCCACTGCGCATCTTCCCCGCGCCAGTACGCCACTCGCTCAGCAATGTGTCCCAGATAAGCCGGTTCGTTACGTCGTGATGCCGGTTTGGGCTGCATATCCCGGGGCAACAGATACGGCGCATCCGTTTCCAGCAACAAACGCTCGGCCGGGATTACGGATAACAGCTCGCGCAGCTCCAGCCCACGACGCTCATCGCACACCCAGCCCGTGATACCCAAGTAAAGCCCTCGGTTCAGGCAATCCAGCGCTTCCTGACGGGAGCCCGTAAAGCAGTGCAACACCGCGCCTGGCAGTTTCTCCAGCCAGGGGTCCAGTAGCGCCAGAAAACGTTCATGCGCATCGCGACAGTGCATAAACACCGGCATCCCCAGCTCTGCAGCCAGCGCGAGCTGGGCGGTAAATGCCTTCTCCTGCTCTTCAGGCGTCGAGAAATTACGGTTGAAATCAAGCCCGCATTCGCCAATGGCAACCACTTCTGGCGTAGCCGCCAGACGATGAAGCGCCTCAGCGCTTTCATGCGTCCACTGGCTGCTGTCATGAGGATGCACGCCTGCGGTGGACCAGCAGTGTTGATAGCGTTGCGCCAGCAGCTGTGCCTGCTCGCTGTCATACAGGTTCGTTCCCGTCAGTAACAGCCCGTTCACGCCGGCGGCAAAGGCGCGCGCCACCACCTCATCGCGGTCTTTCGCAAACTGGGCGCTGGTCAGGTTAAGCCCGATATCAAACATACGTATCCCCATATGACAACCGCCCTGACGGGCGGTTGGTTTTATTCTTTAGTGGTCTCTTCAGACGGCTCGTCTTCTTCGTCCCGGGTACGCCCCTTTCCGACGTAGAAACGAGCGAAGAATACGCCGACTTCAAACAGGCAGTACATGGGTATCGCCAGTAAGGTTTGCGAGAAGACGTCCGGTGGCGTTAACAGCATACCTACGACAAATGCCCCCACCAGGATGTACGGGCGCTTCTTACGCAGATCGTCAGGCGTGGTCACCCCCACCCAGCAGAGCAGGACAATCGCGACGGGCACCTCGAAGGCGACACCAAAGGCCATAAACAGCGCCATAACGAAGCTGAGGTAGCTGGCGATGTCCGTCGACACCTGTACCCCTTCCGGCGCGGTATGCGTCAGGAAGCCGAAGGCCAGCGGGAAGACAACGAAGTAGGCGAACGCCATACCGATATAAAACAGCAGCGAACTGGACACCAGCAGCGGAATAACCAGCTTGCGTTCATGCCTGTACAGCGCGGGTGCCACAAATGCCCAGACCTGATACAAAATGACCGGCGCAGAGGCAATCAACGACACCCAGAAGGTCAGCTTGATCGGGGTAAAGAACGGCGAGGCAACGTCCGTTGCAATCATCGTTGCGCCCAGCGGCATCTGCTTAATCAGCGGTGCGGAAACCACCTGATAGATATCGTTGGCAAAATAGACCAGACATAAAAAAATGAGGAAAACCGCAATAATGCAGTTTAACAGACGCTTACGCAGCTCAATGAGGTGCGTAATCAGCGGTTGAGTATCATCTACTGCCATGTTTACGCTTTATCACTCGACGAGGGGGATGATTCGGAAACGGGCGCGGCGGGTTTTACCTCAGCCGTTTTGACCACGGGCTCTTCCGGCGGCACCTGCTTTTTCACTTCGGGCTTCTGCGGCGATTGCTCTGGCGAAGCAGCCTGATGCTCCGCGCTGGAAGGCGTCACACCCTCGCGCTGCTCTTCGCTGCCCTTCACCACCGGATTATGGATGGTGTTTGCTTCATCACTCGCCTTCTCAGGATCGTTAACGCTGTATGAGCGCTTCATGGATTCAGCCGCTTCGCGCAACTCATCCATGGATGCTTTCAGCTCCGGCGTCAGGTTATCCATGCTCGCCTTTTCAACCTTTTTCAGGCTGTCCTGAAATTCCTGAAGCTTCAGTTCCTGCGCCAGCTCGTTCTGCACGGTCGTTGCCAGCGAACGGAGCGCACGCACCCAGCCCACGACAGTTTTTACCGCAACGGGTAAACGCTGCGGCCCCAGCACAATCAAACCAATCACAAAGACCAGCAGTAACTCACCAAAACCTATGTCGAACACGAATTACACCTGCTCTTTATCGTGACGTTTGGCCTCTTCCTTTTTGGCTTCGTCCTGCTTATCGGCGATAGATTTAGCGGTAAAATCAGCGTCCTGACCGCTTTTTTCCTGCTTATTCTCATCATCGCTCATGGCTTTCTTGAAGCCTTTGATTGACGCGCCCAGGTCGGAACCAATTGATCCGAGTTTTTTCGTGCCGAACAGCAGCACAACGATGACGGCAATGATCACTAACTGCCAGATACTGATACCACCCATGCGTGTTCCCCAGTGATAGATGATTAATTAGTCAGATCGCATTATACGTATGCAATCCCTCGATAGCGACGCTAATTCAGCGTGTTTTTTGCCAGCCAGCAAGCCAGACAACCACACCGGCAGCCATAATCCAGGCTGGCATCATTTCCCAGTCCGGACGATTGATCAACAGCAACGTGCCGCTTATCAGCAGCGTCGCGCCAATTCCGAAGAGATAGCGGGACTGCCCCTGACGCACGCGACTGGATTGAAGCTCGTGCGCGATTTTATCCATGCTGTGCTGAAGGTTCTTGCTCTGACGCAAACTGTCGTAAACCAGTTCAGGAATTTCTGGCATTTTTTCAATCCAGAACGGGCCTTTCTCTTTAAGCGAGCGAACCAGGGCTGGAATACCGACCTGATCCTTAATCCAGGATTCGAGGAACGGTTTCGCGGTTTTCCACAAGTCTAACTGAGGATAGAGCTGGCGGCCTACGCCCTCAACGTAAAGTAATGTTTTCTGAAGTAAAACTAATTGTGGCTGCACTTCCATATTAAAACGGCGTGCGGTGTTGAACAGGTTGAGCAGAACATGCCCGAAAGAGATCTCTGAGAGCGGCTTTTCAAAAATTGGCTCACAGACGGTACGGATCGCAAATTCAAACTCTTCCACGTTGGTATCTGGCGGAACCCAGCCTGAATCCACGTGCAGTTCGGCCACCTTACGGTAGTCGCGATTGAAGAAAGCGATAAAGTTCTCGGCGAGATAACGCTTATCCTCTTTATTCAGCGAGCCGACAATACCGCAGTCGATGCCGATGTATTTCGGGTCTTCCGGGTGCTCATAGCTGACGAAAATGTTGCCCGGATGCATGTCAGCATGGAAGAAGCTGTCGCGGAAAACCTGAGTAAAGAAGACCTGCACGCCGCGCTCGGCCAGCAGCTTCATGTTGGTGCCCTGTTTTTCCAGCGCTACCACGTCCGAGACCGGGATGCCGTAGATACGTTCCATCACCATCATGTTCTGACTGCAATAGTCAGAATAGACTTCAGGAACATACAGCATCGGGCTGTCTTCAAAGTTTCGACGCAGCTGAATGGCGTTCGCCGATTCACGCAGCAGGTTAAGTTCATCGATGAGCGTTTTTTCGTATTCCCGTACCACTTCCAGCGGACGCAGACGGCGGCCATCCGGCAGCAGACGCGGCACCCAGCGAGCCAGGCGATAGATCAGCTTCATGTCCGCTCTGATAACCGGCAGGATATCCGGGCGAATCACCTTAATGACCACCTCTTTGCCATTCTCCTTCAGGCGCGCGGTGTGAACCTGCGCAATAGAGGCAGAGGCCAGAGGCTGAATGTCGAAATCATCAAACCAGGTCTCGATGGGGATATTGCCCATCGCTTCTTCGATTTGTTTCTTCGCTCTCTCTCCGTCAAACGGAGCGACGCGGTCCTGCAATAGCGCGAGCTGATCGGCAATCTGCGGCGGGAAAAGGTCGCGACGCGTTGAGAGCATCTGCCCAAACTTGATCCAGACCGGTCCCAGCTCCTGCAACGCAAGACGCAGGCGTGCGCCCAGCTCCTGATCCTTATGGCGATTCGGCATCCAGAACAGCGTGCGACGCCAAAGCCGAAGCGGCAGGGTGATACGCATTCTGGGGATAAGCTCGTCGAGCCCGTAGCTCAAAAAGGTGCGAACGATAAAATAGAGGCGCCGAATTTCACCAGGCGTCATTTGCCCTCCAGTTTTTCCAGCCGTTTGGTTAACGCATCAACTGCGCGCTCAACTGCCGCGGTCTCTTCTGCAAACCAGGCGACTTCTAAAGGCCCAGGCGCCATACGCCACTCTTCGGTCAGCACCTCGGCAGCATAGCGCTGTTGACGGAGCAGGCCTTTACGCAGGAAAGTGGAACCCGTGCGCAGCGTTTTGCTTATCCCTTCAGCCGCGATGTCGCCGATATAGGGCGCCAGCAGTTCCGCGGGGTCAAATTCAGCCTGATCGCTGAGTGCAACGAAGTTCTGTACCACCTGAATATCGCCCTCGACCTCCAGCTCACCGCTGCGAATAAGCGCCGTCATCTGCTGACGGTCACGCAGTTTTGGCAATACGCTCATGTGCGTAATCACCGAGCAGTCAGCCTCGCCTTCCCACTCCCCCAGAACGTCAAGCTGGCGTTCGCTGAAGACCAGCACAAGCGGCGTCGAGAACTCTTTTAAAACGATACGCAGCACCTTTCCGTTAAGCCGCTGACGTGCGGTTTTCAGCGCCGGGGCGCGATACAGAAAGGCATTCAGTACATTCTCGATGCCTGCGGTGACTAAGGGTTTAATGGGCACGGGAAACCTCCACTCAGAACTTGTAACCACGATGCAGCGCGACGACACCCGCCGTCATATTGAAGTATTCCACGTTTTCAAACTCCGCATCCTGCATCATCGCTTTCAGCGTGTCCTGATCCGGGTGCATTCGGATGGATTCGGCCAGATAACGGTAACTTTCTGCATCGTTTGCCACCAGCTCGCCGATGCGCGGCAGAACGTGGAAGGAATAGGCATCGTAAGCTTTGCTCAGCGGGTCGATAATCGGTTTAGAAAACTCGAGTACCAGCAGTCGGCCGCCCGGCTTCAGCACGCGGTACATAGAGCGCAGCGCTTTATCTTTATCGGTCACGTTACGCAGGCCGAAGGAGATGGTGATGCAGTCGAACGTATTGTCCGGGAACGGCAGCGCTTCGGCGTTGGCCTGAACATATTCAACGTTGCCTACCACGCCGATGTTACGCAGCTTTTCGCGTCCCATTTTCAGCATGGAGTCGTTGATATCTGCCAGCACCACGCGACCGGTTTCGCCAACCAGACGGGAGAATTTAGCGGTCAGATCCCCTGTGCCGCCGGCTAAATCCAGTACCTTTTGTCCACGGCGCACGCCGCTGCAATCAATAGTGAAGCGCTTCCACAAGCGATGAATGCCAAACGACATCAAATCATTCATCACATCGTACTTCGCCGCCACGGAATGAAATACGTGGGCCACCATGTCAGCTTTCTGCGCTTTGGCGACAGTCTGAAAGCCAAAGTGCGTTGTGTCTTGTGAATCGTCAACCATCTCAGAGCCTGCTAATCAGTCAAATGTTCGTGAAGTGTAACAGATTGGGCGCATTTGCCCTACGTTTCAACCACCGTGAAAGAAACGCGCCGACTGCGCTTCGGGGGATAAACTCGCCGCTAACCCATTGTCTTCATTGCGGCTATTTTGCTCACCATCGCCTTCACGCAGACGAAACTCTTCGTCCTGAGCCGTAGCCTGCTCCACCAGTTCCGGATTAATCTCGCGTTTAACTTCCACCCCCAGGCTGCGAAACGCCTCCGCCTGCGCCAGCAAATTGCCGCGCCCGGAGGAGAGTTTTTTCATTGCCTGGCGGTAGTTATCCTGCGCGCGATCCAGGCTTTGCCCCACCGAGGACATATCGTCCACAAACAGCCGCATTTTGTCGTACAGCTTGCTGGCGCGATCGGCAATCTGCTGCGCGTTTCGGCTTTGGTGCTCATAACGCCACAGGTTGGCAATGGTACGTAACGCCACCAGCAGCGTGGTGGGGCTGACCAGCATAATGTTATTTTTCAGCGCTTCGGTGATCAGTTCGGGCTGTCTGTCGAGCGCCAGCAGGAAGGCTGGCTCAACCGGAATGAACATCAGCACATAATCCAGCGATCGCAGCCCCGGCAATTGTTGATAATCTTTTCTGCCCAGCAGACGGATATGGTTACGCACGGAGGCGATATGCTCCTGCAACGCTGTTTCGCGGGTATAGTCATCTTCCGCGTTGAAGTAGCGCTCATAGGCCACCAGCGTCATTTTGGCGTCGATAACCACATCTTTGCCCTGCGGCAGACGAACAATGACATCCGGCTGCATCCGCGAGCGCGCATCGTTTTCAATGCTGACCTGCGTTTCGTATTCGTATCCTTCACGCAGGCCAGAGGCCTCCAGCACGCGCGTCATGACCACTTCGCCCCAGTTTCCCTGCGCTTTGTTATCACCTTTCAGTGCGCGCGTCAGGTTAACCGCCTCCTGAGCCATCTGCGCATTCAGCTGCTGGAGATTACGGATCTCATGCGCCAGCGTGTGGCGCTCGCGAGCCTCCTGACCAAAGCTGTCCTGCACCTGACGGCGAAAGCCGTCCAGCTGTTCACGCAGCGGCGTCAGAAGGCTGTTCAGGCTCTGGCGGTTCTGCTCATCCACGCGGCGATTGCTGTGCTCAAAAATGCGGTTCGCGAGGTTCTCAAACTGCTCGCTAAGACGCTGCTCGCTGTTGATCATCTGACGGATTTTGTCTTCGGCGTGCAGTTGGGTGGATTCAAGGCGGGTGGTCACTTCCCGGAGATCGGCCTCCAGCGAGGTGTTAATGTCGCGAAGATTGCGCAGTTCGTTATTGAGCAGTTCACACTCATCGCGCCAGTGGTCACACAGCGCAAGCTGTTGTTTCGTCGCGCTGAGTTCGGCGACGATCTCTTCGCGCTCTGCCAGCTGATCGGCTTTCTGCTGAGCATGTTGGTAGCCGCAAATGAGCCAGCCAATCCCCACGCTCACCAGCGCAACTACCGCATAAACCAGGATTGAGATATCCACAATGCCCCCTGCATCCACGTGTAACCCGCACAAAATAGAATTGTGCTGTATGAACGTCCAGTTTGAAAGGGTTTTCCTGCGAGGCGTTACGCAAAAAAGAAAGGCCGAGCATGTCGGCCTTTTAGCACTGAAGAGAGAATTAGATCAGACGGCGCGCCGCTTCAACCACGATTTTCACCGCATGGCTTTCAGTCTGCTTCATGGTTTCAGCGTTCGGGATCTCCTGCTGGGTACGGTTGACGATAACGCCCGCCACCATACCGGCACGCAGACCCTGGCTTGCGCACATGGTCAGCAGCGTCGCAGATTCCATTTCGTAGTTCATGACGCCCATCGACTGCCACTCTTCCATTGAGCCTTTGAAACGGCTCACCACGCGACCAGAGAAGGTGTCGTAACGCTCCTGGCCCGGGTAGAAGGTATCGGATGATGCCGTGACGCCCACATGGGTGGTGGCGCCCACGGATTTCGCCGCTTCAACCAGTGCGGTGGTGCATTCGAAATCAGCCACTGCCGGGAATTCCATCGGTGCAAAGTGCAGGCTTGCCCCGTCCAGACGCACGGATGCGGTGGTAACCAGCACGTCGCCCACGTTGATGTGCGGCTGAATGGCGCCTGTGGTGCCAATGCGCAGGAAAGTACGAATGCCCAGCTGTGCCAGCTCTTCAACGGCGATAGAGGTAGACGGGCCACCGATACCGGTAGAGCACACGATCACCGCTTTACCGTCCAGCTCTGCGCGCCAGGTGGTGAATTCGCGATGCGCTGCCAGCTTAACCGGCTTATCCATCAGCGCGGCGATCTTTTCCACACGCTCAGGATCGCCAGGGACGATAGCAAGCGTAGCCCCTTGTAAATCGTTTTTAGTGAGGCCGAGATGAAAAACATCAGACTTAGACATAGGTGACTCCTCTGTGGGTCGGTTTGTCAGAAGAAGTAAAACGGTACTTTACAGAAGCAATGTGCATTATTTCGTGACACACCTCACCATGAATGAAAATGATTGCAGTTAATTTCCATAAAATGGTGATTCACATCACATTAACAAGTTATATCGCCGGGTGCTGCACAAAAGATAGACGCTATAAGGCACTGTGGGTTGTTAACCTGGTGTCTATATTTATCTTTGCGCTAATCCATTCATTGGTACGGAGAATGCCATGACTGAAAAAACCGGTTTTGCACCTGCTGCGGCCCCGCATGCTTCAACCATCGTCTCAACCCCTGAAGAGGCCATTACCGCAGGCGAGACCTCCATTCCCTCCCAGGGAGAGAACATGCCAGCGTACCACGCGCGGCCAAAATCCGCCGATGGCCCGCTGCCCATCGTGATCGTGGTGCAGGAAATATTTGGCGTTCATGAACATATTCGCGACCTCTGCCGCCGTCTGGCGCTGGAGGGTTACCTGGCCGTTGCGCCGGAACTCTATTTCCGTCAGGGCGATCCGAATGATTACAGCGACATCCCGACGCTGTTCAGCAACCTGGTCAGCAAAGTGCCGGACGCGCAGGTGCTGGCCGATCTCGACCACGTTGCCAGCTGGGCAGCGCGCAACGGTGGCGATGCGCATCGTCTGATGGTGACTGGCTTCTGTTGGGGCGGACGCATTAGCTGGTTGTACGCCGCGCATAACCCGCAGCTAAAAGCGGCCGTGGCCTGGTACGGCAAGCTGGTGGGTGAAAAAACGCTGAATTCACCGAAGCAACCTGTTGATATTGCGACGGATTTAAATGCGCCTGTGTTGGGGCTCTATGGCGGTCAGGATACCGGGATCCCGCTTGATACGGTCGAGACCATGCGCCATGCGTTGCGCGCAGCAAACGCGAAGGCGGAAATTGTGGTGTATCCGGAAGCCGGGCACGCCTTTAATGCCGATTATCGTCCGAGCTATCATGCGGAATCGGCGAAAGATGGCTGGCAGCGGATGCTGACATGGTTTAGCCAGTACGGCGGGAAAAAAGCGTAAAAGCAAAAAGCCCGGTGGCGGCTACGCCTGACCGGGCCTACATTTCATCAAGCCTGACGCAAATTCTGCGCCGCCTGCACCATGTTCGCCAGCGCCGCGCGGGTTTCAGGCCAGCCACGGGTTTTCAGGCCGCAGTCCGGGTTTACCCAAAGACGTTCCGCCGGGATGCGCTGGGCCGCTTTTTGCAGCAGCGATTCAATCCACTCCACGCTTGGCACATTCGGGGAGTGAATGTCGTACACGCCCGGCCCGATTTCGTTCGGGTAGTCGAACTCTTCGAACGACTCCAGCAGCTCCATGTCTGAACGCGAGGTCTCGATGGTGATCACATCGGCGTCGAGCGCGGCAATGGAGTCCATGATGTCGTTAAATTCGCAGTAACACATGTGGGTGTGGATCTGCGTATCGTCCTTCGCGACAGCCGCGTTGAGGCGGAACGCCTCCACGCCCCACTGTAAGTAAGCATCCCAGTCGCTGCGACGCAGCGGCAAACCTTCACGCAGCGCAGGTTCGTCGATCTGAATGATGCCAATCCCGGCCGCTTCCAGATCCGCAACTTCATCGCGCAGCGCCAGGGCGATCTGTTTGGCGATGGTTTCCCGGGTTACGTCTTCACGCGGGAACGACCAGCAGAGAATGGTCACCGGACCCGTCAGCATGCCTTTTACCGGTTTGTCGGTCAGAGACTGGGCATACTTCGCCCACTCCACGGTAATCGCTTCCGGGCGGCTGACGTCGCCGATTACCACCGGCGGCTTCACGCAGCGGGAGCCGTAGCTCTGCACCCAACCGTTCTGGGTAAAGACAAACCCGTCCAGGTGCTCACCGAAGTATTCCACCATGTCGTTACGCTCGGCTTCACCGTGCACCAGCACGTCCAGACCTAAACGTTCCTGCTCGACAATCGCCTGTTTGATGTGTTCCGCAATACCGGTGCGGTAGTGATTCGCATCCAGATTGCCCTTTTTGAAGTCCAGGCGCAGGCTGCGGATCTCGGTAGTCTGCGGGAAGGAGCCGATTGTCGTGGTCGGCCACGCGGGCAGGTTAAAGCGCGCACGCTGGGCTTCGGCGCGCACTTCATACGGGCTCTGGCGCTGGCTGTCCCGGGCGGTGATGGCCGCCAGACGTTTTTCCACTGCCGGGTTATGCACGCGCGTCGAGTGACGGCGCGCCTGGATCGGAGCGCTCCAGTCGCTAATCGCTGCCGTGTCGCCGCTGTTCAACGCGTCGCGCAGCAGAGCCAGCTCCTCACACTTTTGCAGGGCGAAGGCAAACCAGCTTTTCACCTCAGGGTCGAGTCGGGTCTCCACGCTCAGGTCAATCGGGCTATGCAGCAGGGAACAGGAAGAAGCCACCCACAATTCACGTTTACCGACTATGTCTTTAATTTGTGCATATTTCTCGGTGAGATCGGCACGCCAGACGTTACGACCATTCACCAGACCGGCAGAGAGCAGCCAGTCCACTGGCAGACGCTTGTGCAACTCTGCTACATCGTCTTTGCCGTGAACGAGGTCAACGTGCAGACCCTGAACCGGCAGCGCGGTAATGGTTTTCAGGTTCGGCGTGACGCCTTCGAAGTAGGTGGTCAGCAGCAGCTTCACCTGCCCGGTGAGCGCGTTATACGCCGGTTTGAAGGCGTCCAGCCACGCCTGCGGCAGCTCAAGCACCAGCGCCGGTTCATCGATTTGCACCCACTGAATGCCGCGTTTGCCCAGCTCAATCAGCACATGCTTATAAACCGGCAGAATGTCGTTCAGCAGGCTGAGGCGGTCGAACTGTTCGCCTTTCACTTTGCCCAGCCACAGGTAGGTTATCGGCCCCAGCAGCACGGGTTTCACCTGGTGACCCAGCGCCAGCGCTTCGTCCACTTCATCCAGAAGCTGGGTCCAGGTCAGTTTGAACTGCTGGCCTTTAACGAACTCCGGCACCATATAGTGATAGTTGGTGTTGAACCACTTGGTCATTTCCGCCGCCGCCGCTGGCTCACCCGTTGGCGCGCGGCCACGGCCGATGCGGAACAGGGTATCGATATCCACCGATCCATCGTTGTTCTGATGACGAGCCGGCACGTTGCCAAGCAGCAGGCTGGTGGTCAGAACATGGTCGTACCAGGCGAAATCGCCCACCGGCAGCAGGTCAATGCCCGCCTGTTTTTGCTGATCCCAGTGACGCGCGCGCAGCTCACGTCCCACCGCCAGCAGTTCTTCACGGGTGGCGTTACCTGCCCAGTAGCTTTCTTGCGCTTTTTTTAGCTCGCGACGCAGGCCAACGCGAGGGAAACCGAGAGTGTGAGTGCGGATTGTCATGGTATGCCCCTTGTGAAATTCGTTATTTAGACGTCCAGATGTTTACACATCTATAATTGGCAGGTACTGTATATTCCTCAAGCGCAAAATGTTCATGGCGAAGTGAAGGACTTTCATGATCGAGATAAAACACCTGAAAACGCTACAAGCGTTGCGGAACTGCGGTTCTCTTGCGGCGGCAGCGGCCACGCTGCACCAGACTCAGTCTGCCCTTTCTCACCAGTTCAGCGATCTGGAACAACGCCTCGGCTTTCGTCTTTTTGTGCGTAAGAGCCAGCCTTTGCGCTTTACGCCGCAGGGCGAAATTTTGCTTCAGCTGGCGAACCAGGTGCTGCCGCAGATTGCCAGCGCGTTGCAGTCCTGCAACGAGCCGCAGCAGACCACCCTGCGCATCGCCATTGAGTGTCACAGCTGTATTCAGTGGCTGACCCCCGCGCTTGAGAACTTCCGCCAGAAGTGGCCGCAGGTGGAGATGGACTTCAAGTCCGGCGTCACGTTTGATCCGCAGCCGTCGCTTCAGCAGGGTGAGCTGGATCTGGTGATGACCTCAGATATTCTGCCGCGCAGCGGTCTGCACTATTCGCCAATGTTTGATTTTGAGGTACGTCTGGTGCTGGCCCCGGACCATCCGCTGGCCGCCAAAACGCGCATCACGCCGGAAGATCTGGCAACGGAGACGCTGCTGATTTACCCGGTACAGCGCAGTCGTCTGGATATCTGGCGCCATTTCCTGCAACCCGCAGGCATCAGCCCACAGCTGAAGAGCGTGGATAACACGCTGCTGTTAATTCAGATGGTGGCGGCCAGAATGGGAATTGCGGCGCTGCCGCACTGGGTGGTCGAGACGGTTGAACGCCAGGGTCTGGTGGTTACCAAAACCCTGGGTGAAGGACTGTGGAGCCGGCTGTACGCCGCCGTGCGCGACGGCGAGCAGCGTCAGCCGATTACGGAAGCGTTTATTCGCTCAGCGCGGAACCACGCGTGCGACCATCTTCCGTTTGTGCGGAGCGCGGAGCGACCCAGCGGCGATGTACCCACAGCGAAGCCAGGATCACCGTTCCCCCAATAAGGAAACTCGGCCAGTGCGGCTGTTCCTGCCAGATGGCGAGGTTCACCAGTAGCCCCGCCGGCACGTGCACGTTGTTCATGATCCCCAGCGTTCCGGCGTCTACCTGCGTCGCGCCGTAGTTCCACATAAAGTAGCCCAGCCCCGAGGCCACCACGCCCAGCCAGACCAGAACGCTCCACTGCACGGGGGTGGTCGGCAGCTTTTGCGGGTTGCCGAGCATAAACCATGCCGCAATCGCGACAATCGCCGCGCCCATATAGAACCACGCAAACGCGTTATGCTGCGGCATCGGGCGGGTCTCCATGAGGCGTTT
Source organism: Enterobacter hormaechei subsp. hoffmannii (assembly GCF_001729745.1). Taxonomy (GTDB): domain Bacteria; phylum Pseudomonadota; class Gammaproteobacteria; order Enterobacterales; family Enterobacteriaceae; genus Enterobacter; species Enterobacter intestinihominis. Next base: position 191,870 of record NZ_CP017186.1, on the reverse strand, counting down.
GTAGCCCACCATCCCGATGGCGAAGCTGATATTGGCGAGCTGGACGAACATCAGCCCGGTCCAGAAGTGATCGCTCACCTTGTCATAGCGAATTATCGCCGCGCCAATGACTGCCAGCGCCGCGCTCAGCAGATATCCCCAGCGCAGGCGGCGCCTGCTGAGCAGGTCGTAAATCAGCGTGATATAGAGCGGCGTGAGCACGGTAAAGAGCAGAAATTCCGAGACGGAGAGGTAGACGTAAGCCCGGAAGCTGAACAGGTACATGATGCCGAGCTGCATCGCGCCCACCAGCATATACAGCAGAATGGTTTTCAGCGATTGCCCGCGGGTACGCAGGAACGGCAGGAACACCAGCGCCGCCAGCCCCACACGCATCAGCACCGAAAAGTAGCTGTCGACCGATCCGGCAAGGTATTCGCCAATCAGGCTAAAGGAGAAGGCCCACAGGATAGTGGTGATAATGAGTAGCGCCACAATGCTTGTCTCTCAGAAAGAAGGAGAGGCATTGTAGCGAACTCTTTAGTTGACATCTGAACAATAAATAATCAAATGAAGATTATTCAAGGAACAGTTTGCGCAAATACTTAGGTACCGCGTTGTCTGCGTTGGTGCCAATCACTTCCAGCTCCGGGTGCAGATCTTTCAGGCGCTGGTGCGCGTTCTGCATGATGCAGCCTTTGCCCGCCATGGAGAGCATCTCGGCATCGTTCATGCCATCGCCGAACGCGATGCAGTCTTTCAGATCAAAGCCCAGACGCTTCGCGACCGCTTCCAGCGCGTGACCTTTGGACACCCCGCCCGCCATCACTTCCAGACAAGTCAGCGTGGAGAAGCTCACGTTCACGCGGTCTCCCCAGCGGGCGTTGATCGCCTGCTCCAGCGGAAGCAGCGCTTCGTGACTTTCGCAGGTAAAGAACACCTTGCTGATCCCTTCAGGATCCAGCAAACCCGGTTCATACAGGGAGTAGTTGAAGACGGCTTCCTTGAAGAAACGCATTTCGTCCGGGCGATGACGGTTCATAAACCACTCGTCGTCGCGGTAAACGTTAGTGACGATATCCGGGTTGTTATGCACAATGCCGAACAAATCAGTGGCGATGTCGCGATCGAGATTGTGGGTAAAAATCAGGTTGCCGTCCGTGTCGTGTACGCGCGCACCGTTGGAGGTGATCATGTACGACTTGATCTCCAGGTTATCGCGGATCTGCCCCACGTCCACGTGGTGGCGGCCGGTGGCGAACACAAAGTTCACGCCACGGGCAGTCAGGAGTTTTAAGGTCTCTTTCGCATAAGGCGACAGTGTGTGGTCGGGGGAAAGCAGCGTGCCATCTAAATCAGATGCAACAACCTGGTACATAGGGATTTCAACCTCTGGTGGAAAACAATAATCAGTTATGCCTGTTGAAAAATTCAACAATGGCGTTGAGCGCGACTGAGCGCATAGCGTCCTTTTCAAAAAGGATCTCATGGTACGCACCGTTGATGACCAGCGGTTTACCCCCTTCACAGGGATGGCCCGCCGCGGCGCGAAGTTCACAATAGCGGTCATGCATGCGGTTATCCACCACACGCTCTTCTTCCGCCTGGATCAGGAGCGTCGGCGTGTCATCATCGCCTACGCCCGCCAGCACCTGCTCACCGGCATGAATACCTTCCCGCACCCAGTGCCAGGTGGGGCCGCCGACCCGCAGACGCGGTTCATCGGCATAAAAACGCAGGTTGCGGCGATAACGCTGCCGACTGTGGGTTAACACGTTGATGGCAAACGGCAACGCCCGCCAGCGTCCTGTTCCTATGGCATAGCCTTCACGAATGCGCTGATGGCCCTCAGCCCAGTCGAGAAGATGGCGCACCATCCAGTCAGGAAAACGTATCACAATGCCGTACATCGGCGCGGTCAGCGCAATGGCGTCGCACTGGTGCTTATGGCGCTGCAAAAACAACGTCGAGATCGCGCCCCCCATGGAGTGGGCAAGAATATAACGCTTGCGCCACGGTCCGGGCTGCACTTCCTGCTGCCAGAACGCGGCCAGATCGTCGACGTAATCGCTGAAGTTATCCACGTGACCGCGATGGGTATCCGGCAGCATCCGGCCGGAAAGCCCCTGCCCGCGATGGTCGATAATTAACACATCAAAGCCCAGATGGAACAGGTCATACGCCAGCTCGGCATATTTGATATAGCTTTCGATGCGCCCGGGGCAAACCACAATCACCCGGTCATTTTTTTCATCATGGAAACGAACGAAGCGTACCGGGATATCCCCGACGCCCATAAACTCATCTTCCTCACGCTGGCGCCAGAAATCGGTCAGCGGCCCCATGGAGAAAGCAGCAAATGCGTTTTCTCGTGTTTCCCAGTCCTTTTTCTGCTGAAACATTGGGTTTCCACCCCCCGTAATTCAGGGAATATCGTTTTTTTCGTCACCGGTCACAAAATGACTCAACAATAGCGTATTGTGGCATAAAAACAGACGATCCGGGAGTTTCAAATGACCTTCGAGTGGTGGTTCGCTTACCTGCTGACATCCATCATCCTCAGCCTTTCACCTGGCTCGGGCGCAATCAACACCATGACCACCTCCATTAATCACGGCTATCGCGGCGCGGCGGCGTCAATTGCCGGTTTACAGACAGGGCTTGGCATTCACATTGTGCTGGTGGGGATTGGTCTGGGCACGCTGTTCTCCCGTTCGGTGCTGGCCTTCGAGGTGCTGAAATGGGCTGGCGCAGCGTATCTTATCTGGCTGGGTATTCAACAGTGGCGCGCCGCAGGCTCGATTGATCTGCATACGCTCTCCCGGACGCAATCACGCGGCCACCTGTTTAAGCGCGCGGTATTCGTTAACCTGACCAACCCGAAAAGCATTGTGTTCCTCGCCGCCCTGTTCCCGCAGTTTATCGTGCCGCATCAGCCCCAGGTGATGCAGTACGTGGTGCTGGGCGCGACCACCATTATTGTCGATATCATTGTGATGATTGGTTACGCGACGCTGGCGCAGCGAATTGCGGCGTGGATCAAAGGGCCTAAGCAGATGAAGGCCCTGAACAAAGTCTTTGGTTCGCTGTTTATGCTGGTTGGCGCGCTGCTTGCGTCAGCGCGTCATGCTTAGCGAGAAATGATGAGATGAATGCCGAAGCCGGCGAACAGTGCGCCGGCAAAGCCGTCGATCCACTTCGCGATGCGCTGGTAGCCGCGACGCATCGCCGGTAAAGCAAACAGGCTTGCCACAACGGTAAACCAGGCGAACGTCTCAACAACGATTAGCAGGAAGATCCCCCAGCGCGCGCCCGCACCGACGTTATCCCCTACAAACAGCGAGAACACAGAGCCGAAGTAAATAATCGCTTTCGGGTTCGCCAGGTTAGTCAGCAGCCCTTTCACAAAGCTACGGCCGCCCGTTGCCAGCTCAACCTTTGGCTCTTCCGGCTTTTTCTCTTCTTTCTTCAGCGCCCCGCGCAGCATCTGGTAGCCCATCCAGCACAGGTACAGACCGCCGCCAACCATGATGATGTTATGCAGCCACGCCATTTTCGCCAGGATCAGGTTCAGACCAAGCAGCGCAACCGCCGCCCAGACCATAACGCCCATGGTGATACCGAGCACACCCATCATCGCCTCTTTGCGGGAGCGGCTGACGGCCGTTTGTGACACGAAGAAGAAGTCAGGGCCAGGGCTCATCAGCGCAACGATGTGCACTAACGCCACGGTGAGAAATAGCATTAACATAATTAGCTCGCGGGGAAATAATGTAGTGAGTCATCATCCTGGCACTTTTTCGCCCGGCTGACTACTCCTCATCATCACCATCAGCGTGGGAACGGATAAGCGCCATAAACTCTTTACCAAAGCGCTCCAGCTTGCGCGTGCCGACGCCGTTGACGCTGAGCATCTCGCTGGCGCTGAGTGGCATTTGCTCGGCCATCTCGATCAGCGTCGCGTCATTGAACACCACGTATGGCGGGATGTTCTCTTCATCGGCAATGGCTTTACGCAGCTTGCGCAGCTTGGCGAACAGCTTGCGATCGTAGTTGCCGCCGTAGGATTTCTGCATCACGCGCGGCTTCAGGGCGACGACGCGCGGAACGGCGAGCTTCAGTTCAACCTCACCGCGCAGGACCGGTCGCGCCGCTTCGGTAAGCTGAAGCGCAGAGTGCTGAGCAATATTTTGCGTGGCAAAGCCGAGATGGATCAGCTGGCGGATGATGCTTACCCAGTGCTCGTGGCTCTGGTCTTTCCCGATGCCGTAAACCGGCAGCTTGTCGTGCCCCATGTCGCGGATACGCTGGTTGTTAGCCCCACGCAGCACTTCGACGACGTAGCCCATCCCAAAGCGCTGGTTCACGCGTCCGATAGTCGAGAGCGCTTTGCGCGCGTCCATCAGACCGTCGTACTGCTTCGGCGGGTCGAGGCAGATATCGCAGTTGCCGCACGGCGCCTGTCGCCCTTCACCAAAGTAGTTGAGCAGCACCAGACGGCGGCAGGTTTGCGCTTCGGCGAAGGCACCCATCGCGTTAAGCTTGTGGCGTTCGATATCCTGCAACTGCCCTTGCGGTTTCTCCTCGAGACAGCGGCGCAGCCACGCCATATCCGCCGGATCGTAAAACAGCATCGCTTCCGCAGGCAGGCCATCACGCCCGGCGCGGCCGGTTTCCTGATAATAGGATTCGATATTGCGCGGGATATCAAAGTGCACCACAAAGCGCACGTTGGGCTTGTTGATCCCCATCCCGAACGCCACCGTTGCGACCACGATTTGCAGGTCGTCGCGCTGGAATTTTTCCTGTACGTCGGCGCGGATGTGGTTTTCTAACCCGGCATGGTATGCCGCCGCGCTAAAGCCGCGATTTTGCAGACGCGCAGCGGTGTCTTCCACCTTCGCGCGGCTGTTGCAGTAGATGATGCCGGACTTGCCGCGCTGCTCCTGCACGTAGCGCAGGAGCTGATCCAGCGGCTTGAATTTTTCCATCAGCATATAGCGGATGTTCGGCCGGTCGAAGCTGCTGACCTGAATATAGGGGTCTTTCAGCCCCAGCAGGCGAACGATGTCCTGACGCGTGGTGTCATCCGCCGTGGCGGTAAGCGCCATAAACGGCAGCTCAGGGAAGCGCTGACGCAGCTGGCCGAGGGCGGCATATTCCGGGCGGAAATCGTGCCCCCACTGGGAGATACAGTGCGCTTCATCCACCGCCAGCAGCACCGGGTTCCAGTGCGCCAGGTGATCGAGGAAGTTGTCCAGCATCAGGCGCTCTGGCGCGATATACAGCAGGCGGATCTGCCCGGTGCGGCACCCGGCCATCACCTCTTGCTGCTGCTCGCGGGTTTGCGTCGAGTTAAGACAGGCCGCCGCCACGCCGTTGGCAAGCAGCTGGTCGACCTGGTCTTTCATCAGGGAAATAAGGGGGGAGACCACAACCGTCAGGCCATTAAGTACCAGCGCGGGCACCTGATAGCAGAGCGATTTTCCGCCGCCGGTCGGCATGACCACCAGGCAATCGCGGCCTTCCAGCACGGTTTCAATGATGGTTTCCTGGCCAGGACGGAACTGCTGGTAGCCAAAGGTTTCATGCAAAACCTGTTTAGCCAGCGATTCCTGATTCAATACTTCCGCCTGCGCCACGTTAACCCCATATGCCAGAAATGAAACAGGCGCTATTTTCAGCGCCTGAGAGAGAAACTTCAACGTTTAACGCAAAAACATTCGAGCAGCTTAGAAAATATCGTTCAGCATGACGCCCACACCAACGCGGGTCTGGTTGAAGTTATAGTCGATCAGCGATTCGCCATAACCGCTATACACCTGGGTATAGAGACGAACGTGTTTCGTCACCGGGTAGCTCAGGCCCAGCTCTGCGCCGCCGTAGCCGGTATTCCAGTTGTACTGCCCTTTGGCGCTCAGCACCGCGTCACCCAGCTGATAGCCCACTTTAAGCTGATAATAGCCCATGTATTTGGTGATATCCGGGTTGTCATCGGTGCTGCCCACCACGTACCACGGCTTCACTTCCACCATGAAATTGCCGTTCTGCGCCATCAGACGCGTATAGACGCGATTCCAGCTGCGTGAGGTTGGGTCGGAACGACCGTTTGAATCGTGGTTATAGCCCACCTCCACGTCTCGCAGCGTCCAGCCTGCAAACTCATAATCAGTGGCGAAACCGAGGAACAGCTGCGGTTCATAGTTGGTTTCGCGGAACGGTGAAGATTCCCCGCTGTTGGAGAGCTGCCACCATGACTTCTGCGTGTAAGATGCACCAAGCACCGAGTTCGGCCCCAGGATGCCGCGCCATAACGGGAAGGCCAGGCTGAGCTGGAACTTCACCTCATCTTTACGCGCATTGTCAGACCAGTTATAGGAGCTTATCGCCTCTTTGTTGAGATCGCTGGTCTGGGTATAGATCACGTAGTTTGTGTCATAGGGGTAGAGCGTGAACGGATTGTCATGCTCCTGAAGCATATTGGCGATGATGCTGCCCTGAACGGCAGGTTTATCATGCACTTCTTTGATCGTCGCTTCCTGCGCATATGCTGTGAGGGGCAGCGCAACCGCCGCCAGTAACCAACCCAGATACGTCCGCATCGGTGGTGTTCTCCTGAAATTGTGACATTTAATGAATAGTTTTGTCCGGGCATTCTACAGACTTCTGCGATAACTTCCGCTTCCTCGTTTCTTAAAGTGGCATTCCTTTATCCTGAAGCATAAAATCAACATTTTGTTAACAACAAGGATGCCACGTCAGATGTCAGCCACACTCACCGCCGAAGAAACCTTAAAGCTCGTGGGCGAGATTTTTGTGTATCACATGCCATTCAACCGTGCACTGGGTCTTGAGCTGGAGCGATACGAAAAAGACTTCGCTCAGCTGAGTTTCAATAATCAGCCAATGATGGTCGGTAACTGGGCGCAAAGCATTTTGCACGGCGGGGTGATTGCCTCTGCGCTGGACGTGGCGGCCGGTCTGGTGTGCGTGGGTAGCACGCTGACGCGCCACGACACCATCAACGAAGATGAATTACGCCAGCGCCTGTCGCGCATGGGCACCATCGATTTACGCGTCGACTATCTGCGACCGGGACGCGGAAACCGCTTCACCTGCACCAGCAGCCTGCTGCGCGCCGGGAATAAAGTTGCCGTCGCCCGCGTTGAGCTGCATAACGAGGAGCAGGTTTATATCGCCAGCGCAACCGCCACTTATATGGTGGGTTGAGGCGGCAAATTCGGGTAAAATTACTTCACTTTTTTGTAACGGATTTTCCCGATGGATGCTAAACAGACGCGGCAGGGCGTTTTACTCGCTCTTGCCGCTTATTTTATTTGGGGTATCGCGCCGGCGTACTTCAAGCTTATCGCCTATGTCCCGGCGGACGAGATCCTCACTCACCGCGTCATCTGGTCGTTTTTCTTTATGATCGCGCTGATGAGCATCAGCCGTCAGTGGTCAGGCGTCAAAACGCTGCTAAAAACCCCGAAGAAGGTCTTCCTGCTTGCCCTCTCTGCGGTGCTGATTGGCGGAAACTGGCTGCTGTTTATCTGGGCGGTGAATAACCATCACATGCTCGAAGCCAGCCTGGGCTACTTCATTAACCCGCTGGTGAACATCGTGCTGGGGATGATTTTCCTCGGCGAACGTTTCCGCCGGATGCAGTGGGTGGCGGTGATTCTGGCCCTCTGCGGCGTGCTGGTGCAGCTGTGGACCTTCGGTTCACTGCCGGTTATCGCCCTGGGGCTGGCGTTCAGCTTTGCCTTCTACGGCCTGGTGCGTAAAAAAATCGCCGTGGAAGCGCAGACGGGAATGCTGTTTGAAACCCTGTGGCTGCTGCCTGTCGCCGCGATCTACCTGTTCGGTATTGCCGACAGCGCCACCAGCCACATGGGCAGCAACCCATGGTCGCTGAACCTGATGCTGATGGCGGCGGGCGTGGTCACGACGATTCCCCTGCTGTGCTTCACCGGCGCGGCAACGCGTCTGCGTCTCTCGACGCTTGGCTTCTTCCAGTACATCGGCCCGACGCTGATGTTCCTGCTGGCGGTGGTGTTTTACGGCGAGGTGCCGGGTGCGGATAAGATGGTGACGTTTGCCTTTATCTGGGTGGCGCTGGCGATTTTCGTTGCGGATGCAATTTATACCCAGCGCAGGACTCGCAGAGGAATTTAGGTGCTTTGTAGGGCGGGTAAGCGCAGCGCCACCCGCCTGATTTTTACAACCAGTTCTTCCGCTTGAAGTACAGGTACGGCGCCAGCCCGGCGAGGATCATAAAGATAATCGCCCCCGGGTAGCCAAAGCTCCACTTCAGCTCCGGCATAAACTCAAAGTTCATCCCGTAGCTGGATGCCACCAGCGTCGGCGGCAGGAACACCACGGAAACCACCGAGAAGATCTTGATGATGCGGTTCTGCTCGATGTTGATAAAGCCCATTGCCGCCTGCATCAGGAAGTTGACCTTCTGGAACAGGGATTCGTTGTGCGGCAGCAGGGATTCAATATCGCGTAAGATCTCACGCGCCTGCTCCAGCTGACCGCCCGGCAGACGCGCCTTGCGCACCAGGAAGTTCAGCGCGCGCTGGGTATCCATCAGACACAAACGCACCTTCCAGCCGATATCTTCCAGCTCTGCAAGCGTGGACAACGCTTCGTCGTACTCATCGCCCTGATGGCCTTCCATGATCACGCGGCTCAGCTTTTCCAGGTCGCTGTAGATGTTTTCGATTTCATCCGCCAGCTGTTCGATTTTGGTTTCGAACAGATCCAGCAGCAGCTCATAGGCGTTACCGTCCATCATCGCCTGGCTGCGGGCGCGCATGCGGTAGAGACGAAACGCAGGCAGTTCGCGCTCGCGCAGGGTGAACAGGCGGCCATCGCGGATGGTGAACGCCACAGTGGAGTTCCCCGCGTGGTCTTCGGCATCTTCGAAGAAGAAGAAGGAGTGAATGTGCAGGCCGTCTTCGTCTTCAAAAAAACGGGCGGATGCTTCGATGTCTTCCAGTTCCGGGCGTGTCGCCAGGCTTTGCCCCAGTTCAGATTGTACGCGAAGGCGCTCATCGTCGTCCGGCTCGACCAGATCCACCCATACGGCATCAATGAGGGGCTGTGACTCTTCGGCTTCAAGCCGAGTCAGTCGGTTATTTTCGAGTTGAAATGCGCTCAACATGACCGGGACTCCCAATGCAAAAAATATCGGACAGTTCGGTGGGCACACAGAAACAAATTGGGTTTCAGACCATTAAACAGCCTGACTCAGCGCGACGGGAATGATGCAGTCGCTGACAACCACTAAGGCCATCAGCAAGAGGAGATAGCCTTAGGAGTTGTTCCTGGATGACAGGGAATTGAGCCAGTATCTACTGGGTGTGTCCAAGGCGAATGTCCTCTTAGCGTAATCGTGCGCGCATGTTACGCCAGCAATAACTGTGGCGTCAACACGCAACGGAACGCTGAAGGGCATTAATTGACCTTCAACGTATAAGGCTAGCAGATTATTACAAAATAGTGATATTTTTCTGAAAGTTACACACTTTCCAGCTTGGCATAGGCTGCCACCAGCCATTTGATCCCCTGCCCCTGGAACGCGACCTGCAAACGGCTGTGCTCGCCGCTGCCTTCCAGATTGACGATGGTGCCTTCGCCAAACTTCGAGTGGCGCACGCGCTGGCCCAGCTTGTATCCGGTATCGGTTTCCGAGATTGGCGAGCCCATACGCTGATGACTGACCGGACGGCTGATGCTTGCGCGCAGGCGCACCTCTTCCACACACTCTTCCGGTAGTTCGCCGATAAAGCGCGACGGACGGTGATACACCTCTTTCCCGTACAGGCGGCGGGTTTCCGCGTAGGTCAGGGTCAGTTTCTGCATCGCACGGGTCACGCCCACGTAGGCCAGACGACGTTCCTCTTCCAGACGCCCGCCTTCATCCAGCGACATCTGGCTCGGGAACATCCCCTCTTCCATCCCGACGATGAACACCTGCGGGAACTCCAGACCTTTCGCGGAGTGCAGGGTCATCAGCTGAACCGCATCCTGCCAGGTATCGGCCTGCCCTTCACCCGCCTCCAGCGCGGCGTGAGAGAGAAATGCCTGCAACGGCATCAGGTCTTCGTCTTCTTCGTTGTAGCTGAACTGGCGCGTTGCCGTCACCAGCTCCTCTAAGTTCTCAATACGGGTCTGGCCCTTCTCGCCTTTTTCCTGCTCGTACATGGTGCGCAGGCCGGAATCTTTGATCACCCGGTCGGTCTGGACGTGCAGCGGCATGTCGGCCGTTTCCTGCGCCAGCGCGTCGATTAACTCCAGGAAGCGTTGCAATGCGCTGGCGGCGCGCCCGGCGAGGGCTTTTTCCTGTAACAGCTCGCGGCATGCCTGCCATAGCGTGAGCTGACGATCGCGCGAGGCCTGACGCACCACGTCCAGCGTACGATCGCCGATGCCGCGCGTCGGCGTGTTCACCACGCGCTCAAACGCCGCATCGTCGTTACGGTTGGCAATCAGACGCAAATACGAGAGCGCATCTTTGATCTCCTGACGTTCGAAGAAGCGCATACCGCCATAAATGCGGTACGGCATGCTCACCTGCAACAGCGCCTCTTCCAGCACGCGCGACTGGGCGTTGCTGCGATAGAGAATGGCACACTGCTCCAGCGCACCGCCGTTCTCCTGCCAGGTTTTAATGCGGTTCACCACGAAGCGGGCTTCGTCGAGCTCGTTGAAGGCGCAGTAAATCGAAATCGGTTCGCCGTCGACGCCATCGGTCCACAGCTTTTTACCCAGTCGCCCGTTGTTGTTCTCAATCAGGGCGTTGGCCGCGCTCAGTATGTTGCTGGTAGAACGGTAGTTCTGCTCCAGACGGATGGTTTGCGCGCCGGGGAAATCGTTGAGAAAGCGCTGGATGTTCTCCACCTGCGCGCCGCGCCAGCCGTAGATAGACTGGTCGTCATCGCCCACGATCATCACCTTGCCGGTATCCCCGGCCAGCAGGCGGATCCACGCGTACTGAATGTTGTTGGTATCCTGGAATTCGTCCACCAGAATGTTGGTGAAGCGTTCACGGTAGTGTTGCAGGATATGTGGTTTGTTGAGCCACAGCTCGTGGGCGCGCAGCAGCAGTTCGGCGAAATCCACCAGACCGGCGCGATCGCACGCTTCCTGATAGGCCTTGTAGACGTTCTGCCAGGTCTGCTCAACCGGGTTACCGAAGCTTTGAATGTGGTGCGGACGCAGCCCTTCGTCTTTCTGACCGTTGATGTACCACATCGCCTGACGCGGCGGCCACTGCTTCTCGTCGAGGTTCATCGCCTTGATCAGACGTTTCAGTAAGCGCAGCTGATCTTCGCTGTCGAGGATCTGGAAATCCTGCGGCAGGTTAGCGTCCATATGGTGCGCGCGCAGCAGACGGTGCGCCAGGCCGTGGAAGGTGCCAACCCACATGCCGCCCTGGCTGGTGCCCATCAGCTGTGCGATACGGTGGCGCATCTCCGCCGCCGCCTTGTTGGTGAACGTCACGGCCATAATCGAGTACGGCGAGCAGTTCTCCACGCTCTGTAGCCAGGCGATACGGTGAACCAGCACGCGCGTCTTACCACTGCCCGCTCCAGCCAGTACCAGCAGGTTTGTACGCGAGGCGGCAACCGCGTCACGCTGTTTGTCATTAAGGCTGTCGAGCAGGTAAGAAACGTCCATTGGCACCGTCACGTCATGTCGGGCGGGCAAATGTTTCCATTCGCCAAAACCCTGTTAATTTATACAGAACAATTGATGATTATATCAGCGTCGTGAGGGATGCCAACCGTGAAATTTCCACGTGCGGCAGAAGACGGCTATCCGGGGTAGTCATCAGATCGGCATTTTCCGGCTTGATCCAGCAGGCCTGCATGCCGCAGCGGATCGCCCCGGCGACGTCCGTGGTCAGGTCGTCGCCCACGTGCAGGATCTCACCGAGCGGCAAATCCAGTTTTTCCGCCGCCAGATGATACATATCGTTGAACGGCTTCGAGCGTCCGTGCGGGCCCGCGCGCAGCACGAACTGAAAATAGTTCCCCAGACCAAACAGTTCAGGCTGAGCGTTGCCGTTGGTGATGGCGACCAGCGGCCACTTTTCGGCGAGCTTCGCCAGCGTGTCGTGGGTCTCCTGCGGCACATCGATGCGACTGCGCCATTTGGCGAAGTTTTCCATGGCCGCTTCAGCACCCATGGCCGCGTCCTGCGCGCTCAGGCCGGCATTGAGCATCGCCTGCTCAACCGCACGGCGGCGCCATTCGGTCACGTCATGGTAAATTTCCGGCTCGGTTTCCCGCAGGGACTGACGCAGCTTCTGGAACTCTTTGTTCTGGATCGCTTTCAGCGCAGGATGGTAGTTTTGCACAAACGCCAGCGACTCCTGCTCGGTACGCAGGATCACTGGGCGGTTGTCGTAAAGGGTGTCATCAAGATCAAACGTCAGGGCTGAGATCTGACCGAGTGGGCGGTAAAAACGCATTATTTCCCCCGTTTGGCGCGTGGATGCGCCGCGTCATACACCGAGGTAAGGTGTTGGAAGTCTAAGTGGGTATAGATTTGGGTGGTCGACAGATTCGCGTGACCAAGCAGCTCCTGTACGCCGCGCAGGTCGCCGCTTGATTCCAGCATGTGCGTCGCAAAAGAGTGGCGCAGCTTATGCGGGTGAACGTGGCTGTTCAGCCCCTGCTTAATGCCCCACTCCGCAAAGCGCTTCTGCACGTTACGCGCCGAGATCCGCTTGCCGAGCTTCGACAGGAACAGCGCATCCTCTTCCGCGCCAAACAGACCGCGCAGATCCAGCCAGTGCTCAATCCAGGAAACCGCATTGCGGCCGATCGGCAGGCGGCGCTCTTTGCTGCCTTTGCCCATCACCCACACTTCGCCAGATTCCAGATCGAGGTGCTTTAAGTCGAGGTTCACCAGCTCAGATAGACGCAGGCCCGCGCCGTACATCACCTCCAGCATCGCGCGGTCGCGCACGGCCAGCGGATCGTTGAGATCGATATCCAGCAGGCGATTTACGTCGTCGACGTCGATATTTTTCGGCAGATGACGCGGGGCCTTTGGCGTGGCGATCCCTTTTGCCGGGTTGGCTTTCAGACCGCCCTGGCTGACCAGCCAGTCGAAGAAACTGCGCAGGGCTGAGAGCCGGAGCGCCAGGCTCGCCGGGCTTAAGTTTTTTTTACGGCTACGCACAACGAAGCCGCGAACCGTGGCGGCGTCACATTGTTGCCAGCTTTTAAGACCGATTTCATCGGCAATCTGCATGATGGCATCAAGCTGACGCTGATAGTTGAGCAGCGTAATAGGGCTAAGCTGGCGTTCTACGCCAAGATAGCGCAGAAAACGGGTGACGTCAGTGGCGAGCAGTCCGTCCGTCATACGCGCTCAATCCAGCGCTCCAGCAGCTCAGGCAGCATCAGGGCGATCTCCTGCAACAGTTGCGTGCCCTGCCCCTGTTCATAATGATGCGCGTCGCGGCTGGTAAATAACATCACACCCAGGTCACCATCGCGCCCCATCAGCGACATCGCCACCGAGCCGATAGCTTTGGCTTCCGGCAGCACCACCAGCAGTTCTGGCCCGTTAAGCGGCCCCAGATAGTGGTGCTCATGGCCCAGACGCTGAATGCGCAGCGGCTCAAACGCCTGACGGCTCAGCGCCAGATGGGTAAACCCGGACGGCGCGCCAATGCGCCAGCGGTCGGGAAAGAGACGGATCGTCGCGCCTGCCAGCCCCAGCTCGCGCGCCCAGCGGTGGAAGCGGTTGAGGAACTCTTCGAGACTGTGCGCGGAAGCCAGACGCGCCTGAAGGTGCAGAAGACGATAGAACAGGCTTTCGTTATTGCTGGCCTGCTCCATCAGCAGCGTCATGTTCTCTTCGAGCTGATTGATGTGGTTGCGCGAGCGCGCCATGTGCCATTCGACCAGCGACACGGTCTCGCGAACCGGATGCGGCACGCGCATCCTTTCGACGACGCGTGCATTGCGGATAAAAAACTCAGGATTGTGCAGCAGGTAATCCACAACAGCGCTGTCATCCAGCTCCGTTACAGGTTCCCGCAGTTCTTCCCCTGGTTGCTTCATAGATGGATAAACCCGTCATAAACATGTGTCGCCGGGCCAGTCATGTACAGTGGATGACCCGCTCCTTTCCAGGCGATATCAAGACGCCCGCCCGGTAATTCCACGCGAACCTCTTCCGCCAGTAACCCCTGCGAGATACCGACGGCCACCGCCGCACAGGCACCGCTTCCGCAGGCCTGGGTTTCGCCCGCGCCGCGCTCGTAAACCCGCAGGCGAATGTGTTCACGCTTCACCACCTGCATGAAACCGATGTTCGCCCGCTCCGGGAAGCGCTCGTGGCTTTCCAGCACCGGGCCGAGCGTTTCAACCGCCGCGGTTTGCACATCATCTACCTGAATCACGCAGTGCGGGTTACCCATCGAGACGACGCCGCACAATACTGTCTGCTCGGCGGCACGCATAATATAGGTCTTTTCCGCTTTGTTGGCGCGAAACGGCACGGCAGAGGGTTCGAAGTTCGGCTCGCCCATGTTCACGCGCACCAGTTCGTCGTCGGTGACGCTGAGCACCATCCGGCCATTGGCGGTGCTGACGCGGATATCGCGCTTGTTGGTCAGCCCTTTCAGCCGAACAAAGCGGGCAAAACAGCGTGCGCCATTGCCGCACTGGGAAACTTCGCTGCCGTCGGCGTTAAAAATGCGATAGTGGAAGTCCAGGTCAGGATCGTAAGGCGGCTCCACCACCAGCAGCTGGTCAAACCCCACGCCCACGTGCCGATCCGCCAGACGACGGATCAGTTCCGGGGAGAAAAAGACATTCTGCGTTACCGCGTCGACGACCATAAAGTCGTTGCCAAGGCCATGCATTTTAGAGAACTGCATCATTTGCTCCATTGCGCGGGTACAGAACGTAATTGTCAGAGATTGACCTGAGTCGGGCCGCCGTTATTGCCGCGATCGTTGGTATCCGGCGTAGATGACTCGATACCACTTTGCACTGGTTTTGTCGGCGGTGGTGCGTTTTTATCCTCTGGCGGGAAGTACAGTGGTCCCTTCAGTCCACAGCCGGTCAGGCTAAACAGAGTGACAAGAACGGCAAGCGTTCGAAAGACGTTTTTCATGTAGAGGTTGCCCGTAAGTTCAAATCTGTTTCTATCATCGCAGGAGAAGACACAAAAGCAAGAGTTTGCCGCTTTCCTGCAACGGGAATTATTTAGCGTTATACTGCCGCCATCACGAAAAACAGGAATAAAACCATGAACGACAGTGAATTTCATCGCCTTGCCGATACCCTGTGGATGACCATCGAAGAGCGTATCGACGACTGGGACGGCGACAGCGATATCGATTGTGAAATCAACGGAGGGATCCTGACCTTAAGCTTCGAAAACGGCAGCAAGATTATTATTAACCGTCAGGAGCCGCTTCACCAGGTGTGGCTGGCGGCGAAACAGGGCGGCTATCACTTTGATCTGAAAGGTGACGAGTGGGTCTGCGACCGCAGCGGCGAAACGTTCTGGGATCTGCTGGAGCAGGCGGCGACCGCGCAGGCGGGCGAGGCAGTGAGTTTCAGGTAGTTTTGTTGCCCGGTGGCGGCTACGCCTTACCGGGCCTACAACGGCTCGAACCATAGTCCGGGTAAGCGTGAGCGCCAACCGGCGAAAAGGGTCAGGAGAAATACTGCTGCAACAGCGGCGCAGTTTCCTGGTTAGCGGGCACCGCAGGGGTAATCGCCTGCGTACGGAACGGGATCACCTGCGCTCGTCCATCCACATTCACAATCTGGTAGAACTGCGGCAGGTTGAAGTTGATAAAGCTTGAGCCGTAGGTAAAGCGATCGTGCGAGGATGAATAGAACCGGCTGACGTCGCGCACCAGCTCCTCTTTGCTGCCTTCACAGTGGTGATACACCTCGGCACGGTTGGTTTCATCCAGAATGTAGATATTAAACCCGGCGTTATCGCCCGACTCCTCGAAGAAGAACTGAATAATCCCTTCACTCGCAAAGCCATCCACCACCTGCGGCAGCTTAACGTGGTTGGTTTCCACCTGAACCGACAGGCCATGCAGTTTGTTGTGTGAAATCGCGCCGTAGAATTCAATGGCGTTCTCCAGCTTCTGCACCGACACGTTCAGGCGCTCAAAGAACAGCCCCCAGGTCTGGCCGGAGACGCGCAGCGCTTTAAAGCGTCCGGTTTCATTCCGGGTGCTGGAAAGACGCAATTCGATGCACTCAGACACCAGCTGCTGCACGCGGGTACGAATCAGGCCGCGAAGGTGCTGGCTGTAGCAGAACACCTCCACGCTGTCCGGCGGCGCGGCGTCCTGGTGCATCTTGCCGAGGATCGTTTTCAGCGCCTCGATCATCGCCTGCTCGCCGTTAAAGTGCAGGGTACGCACTTCGTTCCACGAGTTGCGGTACAGCAGATCCACGCTGCCCACCAGGCAGTTTTGCTGCTCACCGAAGCTAAAGACGTCCAGCTTACGGAAGTCAAAGTGAACCACCTGATTGCGGAAGGCCGCCGTCGGGTCGTATTCCAGGTTGACGATGATCGCCAGATGGCGAATCTCACACGGGCTGTAGAGCGCTTTTGGCGTCGGCGCAGGCAGACGCAGTGGGAAGTGGTGCGAGACATCAGCCACCATCTCCTGCAACTTGGCTAAATCGACCACCTCGTTGCCCTTGATAAACAACCGGGTGCGTGAGGTGAGAAGGCCGTTAAACCAGGCCCAGGCCACCAGCTTGTTAAGGTAGCGGTTATACTCCAGCGGCTGATGGCTGATGATCGAATCCATGCTTGGCGCACGGTTGTACAGATACCACCCGGTGCGGTTTGCGCGGCCCGGCGGCACGTAGATAAAGGTCAGATTCGGTTCAGACAGGTCAGGCGAAATCTGTGGGTTCACCAGCGTTACCTTGCCCGGCAACGCTTCAAACGCGGCGTACAGTTTACGGGTCAGCACCCCGATATCCTGTGGGCTGGCAGAAACGCTAAGGTTGTTACGGCGGGCAAAGCGGATCAGGTTGCGGTAGCTCTGCATCATCGCATCAAGCAGCTCGTTGTGCGCCTCGCGCACCTGATCGATTTTCCAGTTGGCGCGGTTGTCGAGCATGGCGAGACGCGCTTCGTCCCATCCCCACTCTTTGACTAACTGGCTGACCACTTCACGGCGCCAGCCAACGCAGGCGCGCTCGCGGCTCAGTTTTTCACAGACTTTGAGATAGAAACATCGACGCACCAGGTCAAGACGCGTGGCGTCATCAATGGCCGTCAGGTATTCGGTGACGCGTTCCAGCATCATGCAGTAGGCATCAAGCCCGTAGGAGACGATCTCCCCATCGTGCAGACGCTGCTTAATATCTTTCGCCAGCAGACGCGGGGTGGGGTATTCCCAGGAGTAGGCTTCCAGCAGCAGGGTTTTCAGCACCGCTTTGTACGGTGAATCAATGCTCTTATAGAGCTGCCAGAGGCTTGCACCAAAGTACTCTTCGGCGGACAGGGAGCTCAGACCGCCCAGATCCAGCCACTCGTTTGGCGTCAGTACGCCCTGCGAGTAAAGCGACATGACGTAGTCGTCATAATTCTCTTCTTCATCGCACGGCACCATATTCCACAGAATACGTTTTCCGGCCAGGCGAACCGCTGTACGGTAAAACTCATCCAGCAACAGAATATGCTGAGTCGAGCCGCAGTCTTCACCACCCAGACTGCCGCTTTCGTTATGGCGGAAACGGTTTTCATCAATCAGGAAGAAGCTCACTTCCACGCCGAGCGACGCCGCCCAGCTCTCCAGCAGACTGCATTTACGCTGCAACAGCTGGCGCTCTTCATTGTCGAGCCAGGACTGATGGCAGACCCAGATATCCAGGTCAGAAGAACAACTTTGCCCAACCGATGACGTGCTGCCCATGGAGTAAACCCCGGTAATCGGCAGCTCGCCTTTCGGCGAAACCTGCGGCGGCATACCACGGTAAAGTTCAAGTTCAGTCAGGTAATGCTGTTGGGTTTCATCAGGCGTGAAGAGGCAAATGCCCTGGGGAACGTTACCATCAAGGTAACCCGGCATTAGCGGATGGTGATAGTGCAACAATGTCGGCAGAAGACTGTATACCTGCTGGAAAGCAGGGCCCATGGCAGCAAGCGCGCGATCCACGCGCAATTGATTGATGGCATCCAGTCTCTGTTTCAGAGTCTCAATATAGAGGTACAAGACGTATCGCCTGATGTTTCCGGGTGTCGCATGCCAGTCAGAACAGAAAAAGCAGCGGACCCGCAGTATTTCAAAAAATAACCGTTACCCTTTTTTCGCCTTTTGCTTTTCTGGTGGTACAGCCGAAAAAATGGTCTAAAACGTGATCAATTTAACACCTTGCCGGTTGACCGTAAAGAAAGATGCGCTACATACAAGTGTAGCACCGTTCTGTACGTGTAAATTCCTGAATACGGCGGTGGCTGACGCGAACGCCGCCCTGTCCCTCTCACTCTTCATCAACCGTAAAACTGCCATCCGAGTGTCAACAATGTTAGGATGGTTAGCGATTGATAATGACGGTAACAAGCATGTTAGACAATGTTTTGAGAATTGCCACACGCCAAAGTCCTCTTGCGCTCTGGCAGGCACATTATGTTAAGCAGCGCCTGGAAGCCTGCCACACCGGATTACGCGTTGAGCTGGTGCCAATGGTCACGCGTGGCGATGTCATTCTTGATACGCCGCTGGCCAAAGTGGGCGGAAAGGGTCTGTTTGTCAAAGAGCTGGAGCTGGCATTGCTTGAGAACCGCGCCGATATCGCCGTGCATTCGATGAAGGATGTGCCCGTTGAGTTCCCGGAAGGGCTGGGGCTGGTGACCATCTGCGAGCGCGAGGATCCGCGCGATGCGTTTGTCTCTAATCGCTATGACTCGCTTGATGCGTTGCCGGCAGGCAGCGTGGTCGGCACGTCAAGTTTACGCCGCCAGTGTCAGCTGGCTGAACGTCGCCCGGATCTGGTGATTCGCTCGCTGCGTGGGAACGTCGGCACACGCCTTGGCAAGCTGGATAACGGCGACTACGATGCCATTATTCTTGCGGTTGCGGGCCTGAAACGCCTGGGGCTGGAAGAACGTATTCGCGTGGCGTTGCCGCCGGAGCTGTCGCTCCCCGCCGTCGGCCAGGGTGCCGTCGGCATTGAGTGTCGTCTGGATGATGCGCGTACTCAGGCACTGCTCGCGCCGCTGAATCATGACGATACCGCCGTTCGCGTAAAAGCCGAGCGCGCGATGAATACTCGCCTCGAAGGAGGCTGTCAGGTGCCAATTGGCAGCTATGCTGAATTAACTGACGGTGAGCTGTGGCTGCGTGCGCTGGTTGGCGCGCCGGACGGCTCGCAGATGGTTCGCGGTGAACGTCGCGGCAAGCCGCGGGATGCCGAGGCGCTTGGCGTATCGCTGGCGGAAGAGCTGCTGAGTAACGGCGCGCGTGAAATTCTGGCTGAGGTCTATAACGGAGAGCCCCCTGCATGAGCATACTTGTCACCCGCCCTTCTCCCGCAGGAGAGCAGTTAGTGAGCCGTCTGCGCGCACTGGGGCAGGTGGCCTGGAGTTTTCCGTTGATTGAATTCTCCCCCGGTCGCGAGCTGCCTACGCTCGCTGACCAGATGCGTGCCTTGCAGGAAGGTGATCTGCTCTTTGCGCTATCGCAGCATGCCGTGGAATTTGCCCATGCGCAGCTACAACAGCAGGGCGTTAACTGGCCCCACGCACCCCGCTATTTCGCCATCGGGCGCACCACGGCGCTGGCCTTACATACCGCGAGCGGAATCGATGTTCGTTACCCGTTAGATCGGGAAATCAGCGAAGTCTTGCTACAATTACCTGAATTACAAACTATTGCCGGAAAGCGTGCGCTCATTTTGCGCGGCAACGGTGGCCGCGAACTGCTGGGCGAGACGCTGCGCGAACGCGGCGCAGACGTGACGTTTGTGGAGTGCTATCAGCGCTGTGCGAAACACTATGATGGCGCGGAAGAAGCCATGCGCTGGCATGCGCGCGGCATTAATACGCTGGTGGTTACCAGCGGTGAAATGTTACAACAGCTTTGGTCGCTGATTCCGCTTTGGTATCGCGAAAACTGGTTACTCCGCTGTCGGCTTCTGGTCGTCAGCGAGCGTCTGGCGAACCACGCCCGGGAACTGGGCTGGCAGGATATTCGGATCGCTGATAACGCCGACAACGATGCGCTGCTGCGCGCATTACAATAACTCTCAAATGGGAAGCCATAATGACGGAACACGAAAAATCCTCCGCCGTGGTTGAAGAGACCAGGGAGACTGTGGACACCACGTCACAGCCAGAGACGACAGACAAAACCGTTGAGAAGAAAAACGGCAGCAATAAAACCAGCCTCACGCTGAGCGTGATTGCCATCGCGATTGCGCTGGCCGCAGGCGTGGGTCTCTACGGACTGGTGAAGAAACAAGGCACCAACCAGACGGCCACCAGCGACGCGCTGGTTAACCAAATCACCGCCCTACAGAAAGCGCAGGAGACGCAAAAAGCTGAGCTGGAAGGCGTGATCAAACAGCAGGCTGCCGCCCTCGCCGACGCGAACAGCAAACGTGAAGAGTTGACCAAACAGCTGAGCGAAGTGCAGGAGAAAGTCGCCACGATTTCGGGAACCGATGCCAAAACCTGGCTGCTCTCACAGGCCGATTTTCTGGTGAAGCTGGCCGGGCGCAAGCTCTGGAGCGATCAGGATGTCACCACCGCCGCCGCGCTGCTGAAAAGCGCCGACGCAAGCCTGGCCGATATGAACGATCCGAGCCTCATCAACGCACGCCGCGCTATTACGGAAGATATCGCCAGCCTGTCTGCGGTTTCTCAGGTCGACTACGACGGTATCATCCTTAAGGTAAATCAGCTCTCCAATCAGATTGATAACCTTCAGCTGGCCGATAACAACGACGATGACTCCCCGATGGATTCTGACGGCACCGAGCTGTCCAGCTCCCTGAGCGAATGGCGTATCAACCTGCAAAAGAGCTGGCAGAACTTTATGGACAGCTTTATTACCATTCGCCGCCGCGATGAAACCGCCGTGCCGCTGCTGGCACCGAACCAGGATGTTTATCTGCGCGAAAACATTCGCTCCCGCCTGCTGGTGGCTGCTCAGGCCGTACCGCGTCACCAGGAAGAGACCTACAAACAGGCGCTGGATAACGTTTCAACGTGGGTACGTGCTTACTACGATACCAATGACGCAACCACGACCGCGTTCCTGGAGGATATCGACAAGCTGAGCCAGCAAAACATCACCATGAACGTGCCGGACAAGCTGGAAAGCCAGCCGATTCTGGAGAAGATCATGCAGACGCGCGTGCGTAACCTGCTGGCCCAGCCGGGCGTTCCGGCAGAGCGCCCGGCTGAAGCACCTGCCGCCGCGCCAGCGCCTGAAAGCGCGCCGCAAGGAGAGTGATGATGCTAAAAGTCTTCTTACTCTTCATCCTGCTGATCGCCGGGATTGTACTGGGACCGATGCTCGCGGGTCACCAGGGTTACGTATTGATCCAGACCGATAACTACAACGTCGAAACCAGCGTGACAGGGCTGGTGATCATCCTGATCCTGGGTGTGGTCGTCCTGCTGGCAGTGGAATGGATCCTGCGTCGGATTTTCCGTACCGGGGTTCACACGCGCGGCTGGTTCGTTGGCCGTAAGCGCCGTCGCGCCCGTAAGCAGACCGAGCAAGCGTTGCTGAAGCTGGCCGAAGGCGACTATCAGCAGGTTGAAAAGCTGATGTCGAAAAATGCCGACCATGCAGAACAGCCGGTTGTTAACTATCTGCTGGCCGCTGAGGCGGCGCAACAGCGAGGCGATGAGGCCCGCGCCAATCAGCATCTTGAACGCGCATCTGAGCTCTCAACTAAGGATCCGATTCCCGTTGAGATCACCCGCGTTCGTCTGCAACTGGCGCGCAATGAAAACCATGCCGCACGTCACGGCGTTGACCGTCTGCTGGAAATTACCCCTCGTCATCCGGAAGTGCTGCGTCTTGCGGAGCAGGCATACATTCGGACCGGTGCCTGGGGTTCGCTGCTGGACATTATCCCTTCCATGGCGAAAGCCGACGTGGGCGATGATGAACATCGTGATGAACTTCAGCGTCTGGCCTGGATTGGCCTGATGGATCAGGCGCGCGCCGATCTTGGCAGCGACGGCCTGAAAACCTGGTGGAAAAACCAGAGCCGCAAAACGCGCCAGCAGGTTCCCCTTCAGGTGGCGATGGCAGAACATCTGATTGAGTGTGACGACCATGACACCGCGCAGGAGATCCTTCTCGACGGTCTCAAGCGACAGTATGATGACCGCCTGGTGATGGTCATCCCGCGTCTGAAAACCAACAATCCGGAACAAATAGAAAAAGCATTGCGCCAGCAGATCAAAACCGTGGGCGATCGTCCGCTGCTGTGGAGTACGCTTGGCCAGTCTTTGATGAAACACGGCGAGTGGCAGGAGGCGAGTCTGGCCTTCCGCGCTGCGCTGAAGCAACGCCCGGACGCATTTGATTACGCCTGGCTTGCTGATTCGCTGGACAAGCAGCACAAGCCGGAAGAGGCCGCAGCCATGCGGCGTGATGGGCTTCTGCTTACGCTGCACAATAACGGAACGCAGCAGTAATTATCCAGGAGGCCAGATGGCCTCCTTTTTTGTACCCATAAAAAAACGCCTGCTATAAAAGCAGGCGTTAAAACAGGTCTGTAAGACAACATATTTGGTGCTTCACTCAACGTTATGTCCATGGTGTTTGATGAGGCCGAAGCGACATCTGTCAGTGGACGATAAGCACCGTAAACGGCTCTGCGTCATTCCTGAGTTTATGAGGCCGTAGGGCGAACATAAGAGATGGAATGAGCATCTACACGCATATTATTGCATGTAATGTGCCAGGTTTACACGCATAACTTTTACATCGCGCAACATTTTAAGATAAAAGGAAATTATGTTGTTAAGAGACGCCTAACGCCATACAAAATCGCGCTAAGGGCGGAAATCTGTCGTCACCAGGAGACAGGTTAAGAGAGAAAATAATAAATTCTTTATTATTAAAGGCTTATATGTCGCTGAATCGCGACAAGGGTATAGAGTGTTGTCGGGGAATGGCTACAGGATGAAAAAGCGCAGAAAACAAAAAACCCCGCCGAAGCGGGGTTCAAAATTGGTCGGCGAGAGAGGATTCGAACCTCCGACCCACTGGTCCCAAACCAGTTGCGCTACCAAGCTGCGCTACTCGCCGATGTACTGCTTTTTTGAATTTTTAGTTCAACTCATTAAAAGTCGTGGTGCGAGGGGGGGGACTTGAACCCCCACGTCCGTAAGAACACTAACACCTGAAGCTAGCGCGTCTACCAATTCCGCCACCTTCGCAATTCACAACTCTTTCAATAATGGGGTGGCTAATGGGATTCGAACCCACGACAACTGGAATCACAATCCAGGGCTCTACCAACTGAGCTATAGCCACCACTGTATTCTTTCACGCGGTTCTGACTACTTCTCAGACCACCGCAGCTCTAGCGCCGGGACTAAAATGGCGCGCCCGACAGGATTCGAACCTGAGACCTCTGCCTCCGGAGGGCAGCGCTCTATCCAGCTGAGCTACGGGCGCTTAGCGCCGTTGCGGGGCTGGATATTACGTACCTCCGACCCCGCTGTCTAGTGCTTTTTTGAAAAAAATGCGCGTTTGGTTATGGTTTGCACATTTTGCCGCTTATTCCTCCACTTTATGGGCGGAGCCACGGCGACCCAGGCCAAAAAGTTTATAAGCAGCTGTGACGGCAGCCAGGAAGATCATCCCGACAAACAGCGACATGCGGGTATCTTCATTAAAGTACATTCCAATTAATACGCAAATCAGGAACGCCATCGTCAAATAGTTCGCATACGGGAACAGAATGGAACGGAATGGATGGCTGGCGATCGCTTCTTTGTGCGCCTGTCGGAAACGCAGCTGGCTAATCAAAATGACAAACCACGGTACCATCCCCGGCAGCACGCTGGCGCTATAAACATAAACAAACACGCGCTGCGGATTCGGGATGATGTAGTTCAGGCAAGAGCCAATCAGCAGAATCACAATCGACACCGCTACGCCCGCCACCGGTACACCCACGCGGGAGACTTTACCCATCACCGCCGGCAGCTGTTTGTTTTGCGAGAGCGCGTAAAGCATACGCCCGCAGCTGTACATTCCGCTGTTACAGCCGGAGAGCGCCGCCGTCAGCACCACAAAGTTGATAATGGCGGCTGCCGCCGTGATGCCAATCTTAGCGAAGGTTAAGACAAACGGACTGCCGGTGGTGCCGATCTCGTTCCATGGGAAAATGGTCACGATAACGAAGATCGCGCCCACATAGAAAATCAGGATACGCCACAGCACCTTGCCTACCGCGCTACGCAGCGTGACCTGCGGGTTTTTCGCCTCACCTGCGGTAATGCCGATCAGCTCAACGCCCTGATAGGAGGCGACAACGATACAGAGCGCCGTGAGAAAGCCCTTCCAGCCGCCCGCAAAGAAGCCGCCGTGCCCGGTCAGGTTACCAAAACCGATAGCGTGCCCGCCGTTACCGAAGCCAAAGAAGATGACCCCAAGGCCAACGACAATCATCACGATGATGGTGGTGACTTTGATCATCGCAAACCAGAACTCGATTTCGCCGTAAAGACGAACGGCGGCAAGGTTCGCCAGCGCCACCAGCCCTACGGCAATAAGCGCGGGTATCCACTGGGCCATCTCCGGGAACCAGAACTGCACGTAGACCCCGATGGCGGTGATCTCCGAAATCCCCACGGCCATCCACATAAACCAGTACGACCAGGCCGTGAGATAACCAAAGAACGGGCTCATATACCGGTGGGCGTAAACGGCGAAAGAGCCCGTCACCGGCTCCAGAAACAGCATTTCGCCCATTGAGCGCATGATGAAGAAGACGAACAGTCCGGCAATAATATACGCCAGCAGGACGGAAGGCCCCGCCCACTTCAGCGTGCTTGCCGAGCCCATAAACAGGCCAACGCCGATAGTCCCGCCCAGCGCGATCAGTTCAATATGTCGAGCTTCCAGCCCACGCTGAAGCTCCGGTTTTTTCTCTGCCATAATTCCTCGGTTGTGTTTGCTGTTTCCCGACTTGTTGCCGGGTATTGTTTTGAGGGGTACTGAAATACGGAGCGAATGGTTTCTTAAATTCTGGCAAATGGCAAACAATGCATTAAAAAAATGAATGCATTGCACATAAACTCAGCAGTTTTGCGGGGGGCGTTGCAGCGCGAACAGCAGATCGCGCTGCATATTGATTACATTTTCCCGGTGTAGTGCCAGGCGAGGTAGCGCAGAAGGCGAATCTGTCGTTTTATACGCGTCGGTTGGGAGAGCAGGCGGTAGAGCCACTCCAGCCCCAGATTTTGCCAGACTTTGGGCGCACGCTTAACGTGGCCGGTAAAGACGTCGTAGGTGCCGCCAACGCCCATATAAAGCGCATCCGGGCTGACCAGACGGCAATCGCGCATCAGTATTTCCTGGCGCGGCGACCCCATAGCGACAGTGACAATTTTCGCCCCGCTGTCGCGCACGCGCTCATATAACGCCTGGCGATCTTCCGGCCTGAAATAGCCATCCTGGCTGCCCACAATGTTAACATTCCACTGGTTACGCAGCTTTTGTTCGGTCTGCGCCAGCACCTCTGGCTTGCCACCGATCAAAAATACCGGCGTGCCTTCAGCGCCTGCGCGCTCCATAAGCCGCTCCCAAAGGTCAGCACCCGCCACGCGAGACACATTAGCGTCTGGAAACTTTTTACGAATTGAACGCACCACGCTAATACCGTCTGCGTATTTAAACTCCGCGGCTTCAATCAGGCTTTTCACTTCCGCATTATCTTCAACCGCCAGCATTTTTTCTGCGTTGATGGCCACCAGCGTGCCCGACTTCATCTGCCCGTCCGCGAACAGAAAATCCAGCGCATGCTGCATGTCACGCCAGCCAATCAGCTGTAGCCCGCGCAGCGCATAACGCGGGGCTGAAGTTGTATCCGTCATGATAATCCCTACTCAGACTTGCGACAGCGTTGTGCTGCCCTGTGGCTCACGTCTGTGCACAAGCCCTGCACTGTCAAACAACCAGTACAGCAGTTTTGCCAGCAGCAGACAGAGTCCGAAAACGACCATAAAGAACACCACGCGTGAGACGAATGAATCCAGCCCCTCGCGCGCCAGAACGATCATATTGAAAATGGCACCGAAACAGAAACTGTGCAAAACAGCGGCTTTGTAGCGGTTGGTCTCTTCGTTACCCAGCGTATATAGCCAGTCGAACCATTTTATTATCAGCCCTACCGCGATCGCGCCAGGCAGGATAAACCACGTTCCGCCCATCACTACCAGCGAGCCAATCAGGGTTGGGGAAATCGCCAGACCCGAATGGTTGTTCAGCACTTCCCAGGTGAAGTAGTTCGCCGTGTTCAGGACAATGCCGGGGCGATCGGGCCACAGCCACGTCGGTATAAAGACATAGAAATCGCGAACAATCGGCGCCAGCCCCTGGAATTCGATCTTGTCGTAGTTTTGCAGCAGTAATGCCAGGTTTTCCCACGGCGAGAAGGTGTCGCGCGTCAGATACAGGAAGGTGTAAAACGCTTCGTCGCCGGCCACGTTCAGCCCGTAGCGCTTCAGCGCAAGCCAGAACATCCCCACAATGCCAAAGACGCCTGCCGCCGCCAGCATCCACAGCGAGATCCAGCCGCGAATAATGCCGATAAACAGGAAAATCGCGAAGGCGATAATGATGTTGGCGCGGGTGCCGCCGACGATCATGTAGGTCAGAATGCCAAATGCGACGGTGCTGACCAGGAAGAACAGCCAGGCTTTGCTGTCCTGACGCAGGAAAAAGACCACCAGCATCGCCGGGATAAAGAAATAGAAGAAACGCTTGAGCGCGACGCCGGAGACTTCGGCGGAGAAAATCTGGCTATAGGACTGCAACTTAAACAGTAAAAAGCCGTTATGCATGAAGAAAATCGCCACGCTAACGAGGGCGATAGTCATCAGCATAACCCACGTCAGATGGGTTTCTACCCGGTTCATGGTAAACAGCGGACGACGGGGGGTGGTGTCTTTTGCCGCGCGCAGGCGCGTTTTATAAGTGACGTAGTACACCGCGTAGAAGCAGGTCGCAGAGAGCAGCGCCTGCAACAAGATTTCCGGCGGCGCGACGCCAACATCAAAGCGGAACACGAGGATGCTGGTCAGCGGGAAGCCAAAGAAAAAGGTCAGCAAAAACAGCAGCGAGAAGAATACGTTGAAGTTAAAACGTACCCGCCGGAATTCAAACCAGGTGAGCGTGGCGATAAACAGCGTGCTCAGCAGCCAGACCACCAGCAAGCCGCTAAACTGCAACTGGCTCATGCGTTGTCTCCTGAAGCAATACGCAGCGCGCGGTGCCACGGCGTGAGGTAGTTCGGGCTGAAAAAGTCGATGCTATTTTTATCCACCAGCGTGAGCTGACGCTGCGCTTCCCGTACCACCTCGACATTAAGCGTGTCAGAGGTAAACAGCACCGGAATATGCTGCTCGGCCATGTCCTGCCAGAACGGGTTTTCGCGGTTGAGCACGCAGGGTACGCCCGCCTGAATCAGCAGACACAGCGTGCCAATCCCCTGCTGACGGGCAAAGATGAAATAGCCCAGATCGCATTTTCGCAGCAGCGCGAGATAGTCATCAAATTCCAGCTTATCGCTGAGAATGTGCAGGTTTTCCGCGCTAAACAGCGCAAGCCCCTGCTGGCGAACTTCATCGATGTAGGCGTCGTTATTGGCGGGATAGCCCATCGGCACCACCACGTTCACCGTGTCGCCAAACTGCTGATGCACCGCCCTCAGCGCCGCGACATGCTCGTTACTGCGATCGCCGGAATTCCCCACCAGGATGGTCAGCTTGCCCTCTCGAACCGTGTCATTCGCCATGGTGTTCAGCGCCGGATCCATACGGGTCGGGAAATAGAGCAGCTCCCCGCGAACCTTCGGGTGCTGTTTAGCAAAATAGTTGAGATCGCCTCGGGTAGCAAAAACGCAGCCCACGCGCGCCTGCGCCAGACGACGCAGCGGATAGAAAAGTCGGAACTTCCAGCCACGGGAGACTTCGTAGAGATCCGCTCCCCAGATATGCCAGCTGAACTGAGAAGGTTTGATCCCGCCGCTTAACAGCGCCAGCCACAGTCCGGTATTGAACTGTCCATGGAAGAAGAAACGTTGGCTTCGATCCGCTTTGGCTTTAGCAACCACGGCCTTCGTCAGCGCCGCTTTGTCTGGCCAGAAGGTGATATGCAATGCCGGACACGCCGCGCTCAGGCCGTTATCGCATCCAACGACCATAAACTCACGCGCATCGGGCGTGCCGGATGCCAGTTCATCGTTGAAGAACCGCAGAACGGTCTGGTTATGATGCGGGATATCCGATCCCAGTATGTGTATCAGTGCAGTCATGCGCGTTTACGCCAAAGTAAAAATACGCCGCAACAGGCAGCGAAATAAACGATATAAGTTGCCATATAGGCCTGCGCCGCCCCCAGCGCACCGTGGGTGGGGATCAGCCAGTGAGAAAATGCCGTTAGCAGCGCAAACTGGCCGATCTCTGCCAGGATATACAACCGCAGCGAAGCCTTCGCAATCACCAGATAGCCGAAAACGTATGCCCCCACTTTCAGCACATCGCCGACCAGTTGCCAGGCAAACAGATCGCGCATGGCGGTAAACTTCGCTGAAAACAGCAGCCAGATGGCGAAATCACGCAGTAACCAGACGGTAAAGCTGGCGATCGCAACGGCCGGCAACACGAAACGCAGGGCGCGAAAAATCTCGCGGGTAATATCCTGCCTGGACGTCAGGCGCGATAAGGTTGGCAGCAAATAGACGCTAAAGGAAGCCGTAATAAATTGGAGGTAAGCATCTGAAATGCTGCTCACGCCCTGCCAGATCCCCACTTCATCCCAGCTGTAATGCGCTGCCAGCAGGTTTCGCATCATCACGTAAGCCACGGGAAGCGTTACCGAAGTGATGAGCGCCATCAGGGTAAACTTTCCTAGCTGCCCCGCCAGCATCTTGTCCCACTGCGGTTTCAGGTAACTCAGCGGGACATTGCCTCTGCGCATCAGCATAAACGCTGCCGGAACGACAACGAGCGCAGGCACCAGCGCCAGCCCCAGCAGCGCGCCTTCATAGCCGCCCAGCCGATAGCAGAAGTAGTAGGCGATAACACCGATAATGCTGCCGAGGATCAGCGCCAGCGCATTCCCGGCGGCATCACGGAAGCCTTTCATCAGCGCCAGCAGCAGGTTCGCCCAGGCGATGCCCATCTGAACGAACGCCACCAGGCGCACCAGTCCCTGATAGTGCGTGTGTCCGAACAGTCCCTGACTAACAGGTGCCGCCGCCAGCAAAAAGACGATGGCCAGCAACGTAGAGAAGCCCAGCACCATAGCAGAGGAGGTGCCCACCACCGTGCGAAGCTTTTCGGCATCGTCATGATGCTGCGCGACGTATTTGGTGACGCCATTGAATATCCCGGCACCTGCCAGCACGCCAAGCACCGTGACCAGCTGGCGGAAGTTCCCTGCCAGCCCAACGCCTGACGGACCAAATGAGACGGCCAGCAGCTTGACGACCAGTAACCCGGCGCCAATTTTTACTAGCGTGGACGCTGCCGTCCACACCGACGCTTTTGCCAGAGACATATCAGGCGAAATAACTCAGAAGCGAATTGATCACCGTACGCTGGTTCACCGGCGCGAGGTTGTAGAACAGGGGCAGGCGGAGCAGACGTTCGCTCTCTTTGGTGGTGTAGCGGTCTTCACCGGCAAACATCCCGAAGGCTTCGCCAGCCGGGCTGGAGTGCAGCGGAATATAGTGGAATACCGCCATAATTTCCGCCTCTTTCAGCCAGGCAATCAGCTTGCTGCGATCGTCGTTATCGCGCAGCTTGATATAGAACATGTGGGCGTTGTGGATGCAGTCTGCCGGAATGGTCGGCAGTTCAATACGTCCGGCTTTAGCCAGCGGCTCCAGCGCGTCGTAGTAGGTTTGCCACAGGGAGAGGCGTTGCAGATTGATTCGCTCTGCCGCTTCCAGCTGCGCCCAGAGATACGCGGCCTGCAAGTCCGCCATCAGGTAGCTTGAGCCGATATCGCGCCAGGTGTATTTATCCACCTGACCGCGGAAGAACTGGCTGCGGTTGGTCCCTTTTTCACGGATCACTTCCGCACGCTCCACAAGGGCACGATCGTTAATCAGCGTCGCGCCGCCTTCGCCGCCTGCGGTGTAGTTTTTGGTTTCGTGGAAGCTAAAGCAACCGATATGACCGATGGTTCCCAGCGCGCGACCTTTGTAGGTGGACATCACGCCCTGCGCGGCGTCTTCCACCACGAACAGGTTGTGCTTTTTGGCGATGGCCATGATGGTGTCCATTTCACAGGCCACGCCCGCGTAATGCACCGGAACAATCGCCCGCGTTTTGTCGGTGATCGCCGCTTCAATCAGCGTTTCGTCGATGTTCATAGTATCCGGACGGATATCCACAAACACGATTTTCGCCCCGCGCAGGACAAACGCGTTCGCCGTGGAGACGAAGGTGTAGCTCGGCATGATCACTTCATCGCCGGGCTGAATATCCAGCAGCAGCGCGGCCATTTCGAGCGATGCGGTACAGGACGGCGTCAGCAGCACCTTGGCACTGTGAAAACGTTGCTCCATCCACTGCTGGCAGCGACGGGTAAAACCACCGTCGCCACAGAGCTTGCCGCTGCCCATAGCCGACTGCATGTAATCAAGTTCAGTGCCCACAACGGGAGGCGCGTTAAATGGAATCATCTTGTCACCTGTATAACCAGTAGGCGGTGGCGTCAATGCTGGCACCACTCGCAATATAACGTTTAAGCGCAGCGGTGTTGCCCATCTGGGTTGCGACCCGCAGCGTCGATACCTGTTGTTGCTCCGCCCAGTGCAGCGCCGCCTGCATGAGTTTTTCGCCCATGCCGCGCCCGGCTAACAAACCGATGCGCGCCTCGTGCTCGTTGAGCCTGCGAAGCGAAACAAAACCCTGAATCTGCCCACCGGCAGTACGGAACACCAGACAGACGTGGTCAAACGTGCCTTTAACCGCATTCTCTATCCACCGGGCATAAAAGCGGCCGCTGTCATCGGGCGCATACCAGGGCGCCCGGAAACGGCTTTGAGCGAAAGCCAGCGCCGCCATCTTGCGCAGCGCGGGGATATCCTGCTCCGTTGCAATTTCCGCGCCCGGTGAGCCGTGGCGGGCCACGGTAACAGAGAGATCAACCTCGCCCTCGACCAGCCGGAATCCGTGCTGCTGGAGCGCGTCCAGCAGATCGGCGCGGTCCGCCGGGATCTTAGCCTGTACGCGCTGCCAGGCGCTGAAGTCTGCGTCCTGCAACGCAGGAGCGTTATCGCGCAGACGCACTATCGCTGAGGGGAGCGAAAAAAATACGCTTTCCCACTCAAGGGACTCCAGCACGCCGTTGAGAGTAATCAACGCCAAACGCCCTTAGTATCAACAATATACTGCTGACGCACGGCATCAGCGGAGACCGCTTTAAACGCATTGTGATCCACCAGCAGCACCAGCACATCCGCCGTCGCCAGCGCGTCATCCAGTGCGGTAAGGGTGCAGTGACCGGCAAGTTTTGCCGGCAACGCATGAATATTCGGCTCAACCACCAGCGTTTCACCGCTGTGCCAGGCTGCGATCGTTTCGGCAATTTCCATTGCCGGGCTTTCGCGCAGATCGTCAATATTCGGTTTGAATGCCAGACCAAAGCAGGCAATTTTCAGCTCACTGGCACGTTTACCGCTGTCGGCGAGGCAATCCGCCACCGTGGCTTTCACCTGGTTGATAACCCAGTGCGGTTTGTGGTCGTTTACTTCGCGCGCGGTGCGAATCAGGCGTGCCTGTTCCGGATTCTGCGCCACGATAAACCACGGATCGACAGCGATACAGTGCCCACCCACACCCGGCCCCGGCTGAAGGATGTTCACGCGTGGGTGACGATTGGCAAGGCGAACAAGTTCCCAGACGTTAATCCCCTGATCGGCGCAAATCAACGACAGTTCATTCGCAAATGCAATGTTAACATCGCGGAAGCTGTTTTCGGTCAGTTTGCACATCTCGGCGGTGCGGGAGTTGGTCACCACGCATTCGCCTTCAAGGAAGATCTTATACAGCTCGCTGGCGCGCGCGGAGCAGACTGGGGTCATGCCGCCAATCACGCGGTCATTTTTAATCAGTTCCACCATCACCTGGCCTGGCAGTACGCGCTCAGGGCAGTAGGCGATGTTGATATCGGCCTGGTCGCCCGCCTGCTGGGGGAAGCTGAGATCGGGACGCGCCTCGGCCAGCCACTGTGCCATCTGCTCGGTTGCCCCAACAGGTGAAGTGGACTCAAGGATAACCAGTGCTCCTTTCTTCAGCACAGGCGCAATGGATTTTGCCGCCGCCTCGACGTAAACCATGTCAGGCTCATGATCGCCTTTAAAGGGCGTAGGCACCGCAATCAGGTACGCATCGGCTTCTACCGGCGTGGTGCTGGCGCGCAGGAAGCCACCGTCCACCGCCTTTTTCACCACACGATCGAGATCAGGCTCCACGATATGAATTTCGCCACGGTTGATGGTTTCTACCGCGTGCGCGTTGATATCTACGCCAATAACCTGCTTTTGACGAGAGGCAAAGGCCGCCGCAGTAGGCAGCCCGATATAGCCGAGACCAACAACAGAGATGGTAGTAAAACTCATAGCGTTACCCGATTGTGTTTAAGTGCGTGCAAAATACGTCCACAAGCCTGCCCGTCCCCGTACGGGTTATGGGCACGGCTCATCGCCTGATACTCTTCTTCGTCATGCAGTAAGCGCGTGACCTCTTCGACAATACGACGCGGATCCGTTCCCACTAGACGCACGGTACCGGCAGTGACCGCTTCCGGACGTTCAGTGGTTTCGCGCATCACCAGTACCGGCTTACCGAGGGAAGGCGCCTCTTCCTGAATGCCGCCAGAATCGGTCAGGATCAGCCAGGCGTGGTTCATCAGCCAGACAAATGGCAGATAGTCCTGCGGCTCTATCAGGAGCACGTTTTCCACGTGGCCCAGGATACGGTTGACCGGTTCGCTGACGTTAGGGTTAAGGTGCACCGGATAGACAATCTGCACATCCTCATTCTGCGCGGCGATTTCAGCCAGCGCGTGGCAGATTTGCTCAAAGCCACGGCCAAAACTTTCGCGGCGGTGTCCCGTCACCAGAATCGTTTTCTTGCCGTTGTTCAGGAACGGATAGCGCGCAGCGAGTTCTGCCTGAAGCTCGCTGTTAGCCAGCACGCGGTCACGCACCCAAATCAGCGCATCAATGACCGTATTGCCGGTAACGAAGATTTTGCTGTCGCTGATATTTTCGCGCAGCAGGTTTTGGCGTGAGTTCTCGGTTGGCGCAAAATGGTACATCGCCAGGTGACCGGTGAGCGTACGGTTGGCCTCTTCCGGCCACGGGGAATAGAGATTGCCGGTACGCAGACCCGCTTCAATATGACCAACGGGGATACGCTGATAGAACGCGGCCAGGCTGGTTGCCACGGTAGTGGTGGTGTCGCCGTGCACCAGCACTACATCCGGCTTGAACGACTCCAGAATAGGCTTTAATTCTTGCAGAATACGGCAGGTGATTTCCGTCAGTCCCTGTCCCGGTTTCATTATATTGAGATCGTAATCCGGGACGATAGAAAAGAGGGTTAAGACCTGATCGAGCATCTCACGGTGCTGGGCAGTCACACACACTTTCGCTTCAATATCAGGATCTCTGGCCAGCGCATGAACCAGAGGCGCCATCTTGATGGCCTCCGGCCTGGTGCCAAATACGGTTAGTACTTTCACATCGATTCTCTTCGATTAGACGATGAAGGCCACAGCCTTCATCGTAGACGGCGTTCTTAGTTTGTGCGGCGACGCAATAACGCTACGCCAGCGCCAGTCAGTGCGCCCACAATCCCCCACATGATCATCAGGAATGCGCGACGCGGACTATCGCGTTTTACAGGCTCTTCAGGCGTTCTTAAATAACGATAGGTCTGAAAACGCGGGTCCAGCGTTGGACCGACGTTGAGCGTATTGAGCATGGCGCGGTTTTGGTCGTAATCAAGGTCAAAGTCAGGGCCAACGGCCTGGATATTTTCCAGACGTGCCTGAAGCATTGGGCGACCAAGAAGGAACATTTCTGAATCAGGGAGTTCGTCAGCCGGAACATCCGTTTCGCTACGGGAAATATTGTGCTGTTCCGCAATCTTCAGCGCCTGCTCAATATTATGCACGCGACGGGCGAAGATGGCCTTAGCGACCTCTTCCTGACGTTTGACCTGCGCTTTCATCTGGATAGTTCGCGCAGCCCAGGCGCCTTTCAGCTCGTCATTCAGATGACTGGCCGCACGCTGGCTGGCAAAAGCAACGTACTGACGCAACAGGTTATTGGCGTCAGGCGCCGTTTCCGCAATCAGCTTCACGCTGTCGCTAACGTTACGGAGCACATCGCCAGGCATAAACTGAATGTTGTTGATTAAATCATCCAGCAGCGCGGCATCCGCTTTGCTGTTACCGACCATGCGCTGCTTGTAGTAGTCTGTCTGGGACCAGAAATCGCGACGTGTATCCCACGACGCCAGCTGCATCACAAACTCTTTGTAGGACTCATCCATCACCGAGGCCTGATCCGGGGTCGCCAGATTGGCCTTGATATCAAGATTACGCAGGAATTGCTGCTGGGAGTAGTAGCCTCCAAGCATATTCACCGTTGGTCGGTCTGTGATCGCCGTGGCGCTCCACTCTTGTTTCGCAAAGAAGGTGTAGGCAAGCGCTAACAGCGCGAACCCCAGGCCAATCCCCACAATCCACAGTTTGCCCTGCCATAACACTCGAAACAAACCACGAATATCCAGCTCGTTCTCAGTGCCCACTGATTTCGCTCCCGCCAACGGTTGAGTCATCATAGTCCCGGTTTTACTTAGTTAATGTTGTGTTTTTGCCACTGTTCCGACGCATCCTGCGTTTTAAACGTTTAATAAAACGCGCGACTTTCCATGCACGCTTGATGCAGTAACCGTACATGAAAAATGCTAGCAAGAATAATACCAACATTACCCATTCAGGAATGAAATGAGCGTATTCCGCGGCAACGCCAATCGCAGCCAGAATAGCAGCCGCTAGCGTAATCAGCACAAACGCCTGACGAGACGTGAAGCCGGCGCGCATAATCAGATGATGAATATGCTGCCGATCGGGAGAAAACGGGCTCATCCCTTTACGTAGACGACGGTACATAATAGCGACCATGTCCATCAGCGGGATGGCGATAATCCAGAGAGCCGTTACCGGGCTGATAGGGTGCGTTTTACCCTGCGTGGTCTCCAGCAGGACCCAGATTACCGTAAAGCCAATCAGGGTACTGCCCGCATCGCCCATAAAGACTTTATAGCGACGCCCTAACACACCCAGGTTCAGGCAGATGTAAGGCAGAATGGCGGCAATCATGGCAAAGCACCACATTGACAAGCTGTACTGGCCGTCAAACCATAAAATGATGCCGATTGCGCCAAACGAAACAGAGGACAGCCCACCGAGCAGACCGTCTATGCCATCAACCATGTTAAAGGCGTTGATAGCCGCCCACACGGCAAACAGCGTGAGGAAGAAGCCGAACGGCCCAAGCACCAGCTCCCAGGGACCAAACACGTAGCCCAGGCTTCTGAGATAGAGGCCGCCCACCACCATCATAATGATGCCAATGGCCGCCTGCACCGTCGCGCGGAACTTCACGCTGATATCAAAACGATCATCAAGGGCGCCAACCAGTACCAGCACACCGGCACATGCCAGGTAGAGTGCGGCATGGGGGATATAGTAATCCGCGATCCCGAATGTGAAACAGATGCCTGCGTATACCGAAATGCCGCCCACCAGCGGAATAAGCCCCTGATGACGTTTACGGAAATTCGGTTTGTCCACTAACCCAATTCTTTTTGCTACCTTGCGCGCAATGAACAAAAAACAGGTTGTGAATAAAAAAATACTGATCAGCTCAGTTACTGCAGTGAGTAGATTCACAATGGATTGCTCTCAACAAATGTTAGTCCCGGAAGTATAACCATGAAGCCTCTGCCTCAGAAGGATTAAAGAAGGCTTATCACAACTCCCTTTGTATGTTTTTCAATCAATTATTTCTTTGACTGTGCAAACCTTCTTATTGTCGCACCGACCGGTCAAAATTGGGAGTGTGTGGTAATAGCGTATAGTCCATAAATAAAAAACGCCACGTAAAAACGTGGCGTTTACTGGGATTATTTGCGTTACGAGCGTTTCATCATGTCGAAGAAATCGTCGTTCGTTTTAGTCATCGCCAGTTTGTTAATGAGGAATTCCATTGCGTCGATTTCGCCCATTGGATGGATGATTTTGCGCAGGATCCACATTTTCTGCAGCTCTTCCTGAGTGGTAAGCAGCTCTTCTTTACGGGTACCGGAACGGTTGTAGTCGATCGCCGGGAAGACGCGTTTTTCTGCGATTTTACGAGAAAGGTGCAGTTCCATGTTGCCTGTACCTTTAAACTCTTCGTAGATAACTTCGTCCATTTTGGAGCCGGTATCGATCAGCGCCGTCGCGATAATGGTCAGGCTACCGCCCTCTTCCACGTTACGCGCCGCACCGAAGAAACGCTTCGGACGATGCAGGGCGTTGGCATCCACACCACCGGTCAGTACTTTACCGGAAGCCGGCACCACGGTGTTGTAGGCACGCGCCAGACGGGTAATGGAATCGAGCAGGATGATCACGTCTTTCTTGTGCTCAACCAGGCGTTTCGCCTTCTCGATAACCATTTCCGCAACCTGAACGTGGCGGGAAGCAGGCTCGTCGAAGGTTGACGCAACCACTTCCCCTTTCACCAGACGCTGCATCTCGGTCACTTCTTCCGGACGTTCGTCAATCAGCAGCACCATCAGCACACAGTCTGGATGGTTGTAAGCAATGCTCTGCGCGATGTTTTGCAGCAGCATGGTTTTACCGGCTTTTGGCGGCGCCACAATCAGACCACGCTGGCCACGACCAATTGGCGATGCCAGATCCAGCACACGAGCGGTTAAGTCTTCAGTAGACCCGTTACCACGCTCCATACGCAGACGAGAGTTCGCGTGCAGCGGCGTTAAGTTCTCGAACAGGATCTTATTGCGGGAGTTTTCCGGTTTGTCGTAGTTGACTTCATTAACCTTCAACAGCGCAAAGTAGCGTTCACCCTCTTTTGGAGGACGAATCTTACCTGAAATGGTGTCACCAGTGCGGAGGTTGAAACGGCGGATTTGGCTAGGGGATACGTAGATGTCGTCAGGGCCGGCGAGGTAGGAGCTGTCTGCAGAGCGGAGGAAACCAAATCCGTCTTGCAGTATCTCCAGCACACCGTCGCCAAAGATATCTTCGCCACTCTTAGCGTGTTGCTTCAGGATGGCGAAAATGATGTCCTGCTTGCGCATACGAGCCTGGTTTTCCAGTCCCATATTTTCGCCGAGAGTGATCAGCTCAGAAACCGGCGTATTCTTTAATTCGGTAAGATTCATAATGGTGTGGGTTCTTAAACTCGGGGTGATTCTCGAACTTAATGTTGTGAATGGTATGGCAGGGTCATCCATGCCTGTTTAGCGGCCATCACCTCATGTCTGTTCGCTGTCTGGTCACAGGGAAAGAACGCAGAACTGAAACGACAAGACGGATTGAGTGACAAGCCCGGAATCTAGCAACTTCACGCACTGTTTAAGTTAACAACGGGAAGTATCGGGTAAAACAAGATTCAAACAACAAGATATGTTTAAAACGTAGTCATAGCTAACTTAGCACGACTAAAGCCGGGCGTCCAGAGCTCACCATTAATTAGGCGCTCTGGACGCTCAGCGGAGAAACCTTACGCCAGGTTAGCGTCCAGGAACTCTTTCAGTTGACCTTTGGACAGTGCGCCCACTTTGGTCGCCGCCACGTCACCGTTCTTGAACAGCAGCAGGGTCGGGATGCCACGGATACCGTATTTTGGCGCGGTGCCCGGGTTCTGGTCGATGTTCAGCTTGGCAACGGTCAGTTTGCCCTGATATTCGTCAGCGATTTCATCCAGAATCGGAGCGATCATTTTGCAAGGACCACACCATTCAGCCCAGAAATCAACGAGGATCAGCCCGTCAGCTTTAAGTACGTCCGTGTCAAAACTGTCGTCAGTCAGGTGAATAATTTTATCGCTCATATATAACTCCACAGGAATAAGCCTGGTACGTTGGTTTTGTCTCCACCAACGACGTGATGATGTCGCATTAACCAACTAAAGGTTGACTTTATTTCACCGGATACGCTTTCGTAAAGCAATAGTAAGCTGATATTCTACCACACTATGAGCAAAACACATTTAACAGAACAGAAGTTTTCCGACTTCGCCCTGCACCCAAAGGTGATCGAAGCCCTTGAAACTAAAGGGTTTCATAACTGCACGCCCATTCAGGCTCTCGCCCTGCCGCTGACGCTGGCCGGTCGTGATGTTGCAGGGCAGGCGCAAACCGGTACTGGCAAAACGATGGCGTTTTTAACGTCAACGTTTCATTATTTACTTTCTCACCCAGCGATTGCAGACCGCAAAGTTAACCAGCCGCGCGCGCTAATTATGGCCCCGACGCGAGAACTGGCGGTACAGATCCACGCAGACGCTGAACCCCTGGCGCAAGCCACTGGCCTGAAACTTGGCCTGGCCTATGGCGGCGACGGCTACGATAAACAGCTGAAAGTGCTGGAAAGCGGCGTAGATATCCTGATTGGGACCACCGGCCGTCTTATCGACTACGCTAAACAGAACCATATCAACCTCGGCGCAATCCAGGTCGTGGTGCTGGATGAAGCAGACCGCATGTACGATCTGGGCTTCATTAAAGACATCCGCTGGCTGTTCCGCCGTATGCCTGCGGCAAACCAGCGTCTGAACATGCTGTTCTCCGCAACCCTTTCATACCGCGTACGTGAACTCGCATTCGAGCAGATGAACAATGCGGAATATGTGGAAGTAGAACCGGAGCAGAAAACCGGGCACCGCATTAAAGAAGAGCTCTTCTATCCTTCTAATGAAGAGAAAATGCGCCTGCTGCAAACCCTGATCGAAGAAGAGTGGCCGGATCGCGCGATCATCTTTGCGAACACTAAACACCGCTGTGAAGATATCTGGGGCCACCTGGCGGCAGATGGTCACCGTGTGGGCCTGCTGACCGGCGACGTGGCGCAGAAAAAACGCCTGCGCATTCTCGACGAATTTACTCGTGGCGACCTTGATATTCTGGTCGCGACCGACGTGGCGGCCCGTGGCCTGCACATTCCAGCCGTGACGCACGTCTTTAACTATGACCTGCCAGATGACTGTGAAGACTATGTACACCGTATCGGTCGTACCGGTCGTGCCGGCGCAAGCGGTCACTCCATCAGCCTTGCATGTGAAGAGTATGCGCTGAACCTTCCGGCCATTGAGACCTATATCGGTCACTCTATTCCACAGAGTAAATACAATCCGGACGCGCTGATGAGCGAACTGCCGCCACCTAAGCGCCTCACACGTCCACGTACCGGTAATGGCCCGCGTCGTTCCGGCGGTGCGCCGCGTAATCGTCGTCGTTCAGGTTAAAAAATGATGCTCAGTTCCACCTCGCTCTATGCGGCAATTGATCTCGGTTCGAATAGTTTTCATATGCTGGTTGTACGCGAGGTGGCGGGAAGCATACAGACGCTGACGCGCATCAAGCGCAAGGTCCGCCTGGCGGCGGGCCTGAGCAGCGATAATCACCTCTCTCCCGAAGCCATGGAACGTGGCTGGCAGTGTCTGCGCCTCTTTGCAGAGCGTCTGCAGGACATACCGCATGCCCAAATCCGCGTTGTCGCGACCGCGACGCTCCGTCTGGCGGTTAATGCCGTCGATTTTATTGCCAAAGCGCAGGAAATTCTCGGCTGCCCGGTGCAAGTCATCAGCGGTGAAGAAGAAGCGCGTCTGATATATCAGGGCGTGGCGCACACTACCGGGGGCGACGATCGCCGTCTGGTGGTGGATATTGGCGGAGCGAGTACTGAACTGGTGACCGGCACAGGTGCCCAGGCGACCTCGCTGTTCAGTCTGTCGATGGGCTGCGTAACCTGGCTTGAGCGCTACTTTACTGACCGCAATCTCGCGCAAGAAAACTTCGACGAGGCTGAAAATGCCGCGCGTGAAGTGCTGCGTCCGGTCATGGACGAACTGCGCTACCACGGCTGGAAAGTGTGTGTTGGGGCGTCAGGAACTGTACAGGCGTTGCAGGAAATCATGATGGCGCAGGGGATGGATGAGCGGATCACGCTTGCTAAACTCCAGCAGCTTAAACAGCGCGCCATTCAATGTGGTCGTCTGGAAGAGCTGGAAATTGAAGGGCTGACGCTCGAACGTGCGCTGGTCTTCCCCAGCGGGCTAGCCATTCTCATCGCCATTTTCACCGAGCTAAACATCCAGTGCATGACCCTGGCAGGCGGCGCACTGCGCGAAGGTCTGGTCTATGGGATGCTGCATCTTTCGGTGGATCAGGACATTCGAAGCCGTACGCTACGTAACGTCCAGCGCCGCTTTATTGTGGATACCGATCAGGCGCAGCGAGTGGGCCAACTGGCATCGCTCTTTGCGGATCAGGTTAAATCACGTTGGGATATCGAACCGTTAAGCCGCGATTTGCTGCTAAGTGCGTGTGCGTTGCATGAAATTGGGCTTAGCGTTGAGTACAAGCAAGCGCCGCTACACGCAGCCTGGCTGGTGCGTAATCTCGATTTGCCGGGCTACACTCCCGCGCAGAAAAAATTGCTCGCGACCCTGCTGCTGAATCAAACCAACGCCGTTGACCTCTCTTCACTCCATCAGCAAAACGCTGTACCGCCGCGCGTGGCCGAACATCTCTGCCGCTTACTTCGTCTGGCGATTCTGTTTGCCAGCCGGCGTCGCGACGATCTCCTCCCGGCCATTACGCTGGTGGCAGACGATGAAAAACTGACGCTGACGCTGCCGGAAAATTGGCTAGAAAATCATCCGCTTGGAGCAGAGTTGATCGAGCAGGAGTGCCAGTGGCAGAGCTATGTGCACTGGGCGCTTGATGTGAAGTGACCCTTTGAAGCGTGCCGGGGGGCGGCTTCGCCTTACCCGGCCTACAAAATTGTTATCCTTTCTCTTTGGCTTTCGCCAGCATGGCGCGTATGTTCGCCACGTTGGCTTGACCCTTGTGCATCCGCTCTTCAGCGGTAATAGCTTTACGCTCCTGCTCCCAGATAAGATCGTCCTGAGGCAACTCCAGCAGGAAACGGCTCGGCTCCGGGCGCACCAGCTCACCATACTGACGGCGCTCTTTGCACAGCGTAAACGTCAGCTCTTTCTGCGCACGGGTGATCCCCACGTAGGCCAGACGGCGCTCTTCGTCGACGTTATCTTCATCAATGCTGCTCTGGTGCGGCAGCAGGCCCTCTTCCATCCCCACCAGATAGACATACGGGAACTCCAGCCCTTTCGAGGCATGCAACGTCATCAGCTGGACCTGATCGGCTTCTTCTTCACTCTCGCCGCGCTCCATCATATCGCGCAGCGTGAAGCGGGTGACCACCTGCGTCAGGGTCATCGGCTCGTCAATCTCAGATCCTTCAAGCATTTCGGTCATCCAGCTGAAGAGCTGGTTAACGTTTTTCATGCGCATTTCTGCCGCTTTCGGGCTGGCGGAGGTTTCATACAACCAGGATTCGTAATCAATGCCGTGGATCAGATCGCGTACTGCCGCCACGGGCTCGCGCTCTGCCAGACGCTGCACCTCACCCAGCCAGTGGGTAAAGCGGGTTAAGGCGTCATAGCCGCGCCCGGTCAGGGTCTGGCTCAGCCCCATATCGAAGCTGGCGGTGAACAGACTTTTGTTGCGGGTCATCGCCCATTCACCCAGCTTTTGCAGCGTCGCAGAGCCAATCTCGCGCTTCGGCGTATTTACAATGCGCAGGAAAGCGCTGTCGTCATCCGGGTTGGTCAGCACGCGCAGATAGGCCAGCAGATCCTTGATTTCCGGACGCGAAAAGAACGACGTACCGCCGGAGATTTTGTAGGGGATGCGGTTCTGCATCAGCATCTTTTCAAAGACGCGCGACTGGTGGTTTCCGCGATAGAGGATCGCGTAATCCTTGTATTCAGTTTTGTTGACGAAGTGATGGGCAATCAGCTCGCCGGTTACGCGCTCCGCTTCGTGCTCTTCGTTATTGGCGCTAAGGACTTTCAGCTCGGTCCCGTAACCCAGTTCAGAGAACAGGCGCTTCTCAAAGACGTGCGGGTTGTTGGCAATCAGGATGTTCGCCGCCTTCAGGATACGCCCGGAAGAACGGTAGTTCTGCTCCAGTTTAATCACCTGCAACGCCGGGAAGTCTTTGCTCAGCAGCACCAGGTTTTGCGGACGTGCGCCACGCCATGAGTAAATCGACTGATCGTCATCGCCTACAACGGTAAAACGCGCGCGCTGTCCTACCAGCAGCTTCACCAGCTCGTACTGGCTGGTGTTGGTATCCTGGTATTCATCCACCAGCAGGTAACGAATTTTGTTCTGCCAGCGCTCGCGCACCTCTTCATTCCGCTGAAGCAGCAGCGTCGGCAGCAGGATCAGATCGTCGAAATCCAGTACGTTGCAGGCTTTCATATGCGCGTCGTACAGGCCATAGCAGTGGGCAAAGATGCGGTCACGCTCGCCTTTGGCACTTGCCGCAGCCTGGGCCGGCGTCATCAGGTCGTTTTTCCAGTTCGAGATCGTTGAGATCAGCTGTTGCAACAGCACTTTGTCATCTTCGATCAGCCCTTCCGTCAGCTCTTTGAGCAGCGCCACCTGGTCGGTGTCATCAAAGAGCGAAAAGTTGGACTTCATTCCCAGCGCCGCGTATTCGCGCTTGATGATATCCAGACCCAGCGTGTGGAAGGTGGAGATCATCAGCCCGCGCGCCTCTTTACGGCCCAGCGTCTGGCCGACGCGCTCTTTCATCTCACGCGCCGCTTTGTTGGTAAAGGTGACCGCCGCGATATGGCGCGCCTGGTATCCACAACCCCGAATTAAGTGGGCGATTTTGTTGGTGATCACGCGTGTTTTACCGGATCCCGCTCCCGCCAGCACCAGGCAGGGTCCGGTGACGAATTCGACAGCTTGTTGTTGTCCGGGGTTTAAACGCATAAATGATCACTCAATGAAAGTCGGGAGAGGAGGAAAAACGCGTGGTAGTATACCGATCGTAAACTCGTTGACTCAAGGCACGATCATGGCAAAAACAGCAGCAGCACTGCATATCCTTGTTAAAGAAGAAAAACTGGCACAGGATCTGCTCGAACAGATTAAAAACGGCGCCGACTTCGGCAAACTGGCGAAGAAACACTCGATTTGCCCGTCAGGCAAACGCGGTGGTGACTTAGGCGAGTTCCGCCAGGGCCAGATGGTTCCGGCGTTTGATAAAGTGGTCTTCTCCTGCCCGGTGCTGGAGCCAACCGGCCCACTGCATACGCAGTTCGGCTATCACATTATCAAAGTGTTATACCGCAACTAATCAAAAGCCCGGTGCATTAACTCACCGGGCTTTTTTATTTGAGTGTTCCAGCGTTCAGATACCGTCGCCGTATTCGAAGGTGTGGTGAATACCGTTAAAGTGCTGATCCATATCCATCGACGGTTTATCGCTGTCTGGCTTACCGACGATGCGCGCCGGGACGCCAGCGGCGGTGGTGTGCGGCGGTACAGGCTGGAGCACAACCGATCCCGCGCCAATCTTTGCGCCGCGTCCGACTTCAATATTGCCAAGGATTTTAGCACCCGCGCCAATCATCACCCCTTCACGAATTTTCGGATGGCGATCGCCGCTGGTTTTACCGGTACCGCCCAGCGTAACGGATTGCAGAATCGACACGTCATCTTCGATCACCGCCGTTTCACCGACAACAATGCCGGTGGCGTGATCGAGCATGATCCCGCGGCCAATTTTCGCCGCCGGGTGAATATC
Source organism: Enterobacter hormaechei subsp. hoffmannii (assembly GCF_001729745.1). Taxonomy (GTDB): domain Bacteria; phylum Pseudomonadota; class Gammaproteobacteria; order Enterobacterales; family Enterobacteriaceae; genus Enterobacter; species Enterobacter intestinihominis. The sequence goes on along the minus strand of NZ_CP017186.1, from coordinate 147,709 downwards.
GACCTGGAAGGTCACGGAAACCTGGTTTTGCAGGAAGATGGCCAGCGCGCGGCGTCCCTCATTCCATAACCAGTGGCCGATGCGGTACGCCTGTAAGGCGTGGAAGCCTTTGAGATACAGCAGCGGCGTGGAGTATTTATCCACCGCCGGGTCACGCGTGCGCACGGCCTGAATATCGCAGGCGGCAGAAGCAATCATTTCCGGATCGGCAGCGTAGGCCTCTTCCACCACCTCGCGAATAGCGATAGCAGGCATGATAGGGGAAGCCAGTTTATTGGCGAGCATGTAGCTCAGGGCGCTGCCGAGATTTTCGTGCTTGAGTAGCGTCGCGTGATAAAAACTGGCCAGCATGGGCTCACAGTCGGCCAACGCTCGGGCTTCGGCTTTAATATTATTCCAGACGATATCCAGTTCTTCACACGGCATTGCTTGCTCCAGACGATAGTTAATGACCAGCCAGTTCTGCGCTGGCTGGGTCATTCAGGTGACGATACTTCCCGGCTAATTGCTGCTGCGCTCGTCCTTGCGCGCACGACCTAATAAGGTCAATGCTGCCTCGCGCGCATTTTTTCCGCAATACAATACCTGATAAATTTCCTCGGTTATTGGCATTTCGACACCGAAACGATGCGCCAATTCGCGAACTTCTTTGGTATTGCGATAGCCTTCAACCACCTGACCAATCTTCTCCTGCGCACTTTTGACATCGCTACCCTGTCCGAGCATCATGCCAAAGCGGCGGTTACGCGACTGGTTGTCGGTGCAGGTCAACACCAGATCGCCCAGCCCAGCCATTCCCATAAAGGTGGCCGGATCGGCGCCCAGCGCTTCTCCCAGGCGTGACATTTCGGTCAGGCCACGGGTGATCAGCGCCGTACGCGCATTCGCGCCGAAGCCGATGCCGTCAGACATCCCGGCCCCGATGGCAATGACGTTCTTCACCGCGCCGCCCAGCTGTACGCCGATAAAATCAGGGTTGCTGTACACGCGGAAGCTTTTGCCGCAGTGCAGCAGTTGCTGAAGATCGTCGGAAAATGCCTGGTCGGTGGACGCCAGCGAGATCGCCGTCGGCAAGCCCGCAGCCAGCTCTTTGGCGAATGTCGGCCCGGAGATCACCGCCAGCGGGATCGCTGTTCCCAGCGCTTCGCGGGCAACGTCCTGCAACAGACGTCCGGTTTCCGCTTCCAGCCCTTTCGTCGCCCACACAATACGCGCATCCGCACGCATCAGCGGCTTAATCTGACGCAGGACTTCGCCAAACACATGGCTTGGCACCACAATCAAAATATTGCGGCTGGCCGCCAGCGCGGTCGCGAGGTCGCTTTCCAGATACAGTGAGTCAGGGAACGGAACGTCCGGGAGAAACGCCACGTTGCAGCGGTCGTGTTGCAACGTCGCGATATGTTTTGGATCGTGGCCCCACAGGACCACGTCGTGACCATTTCTTGCCAGTGTGATGGCAAGAGCGGTGCCGTAAGAGCCGGCACCGATCACAGTCATTGACGCATTAACAGTGCTCATCAGGCATCCTGATGTTGTTCGGCACCTTCGCCAGCCTGCTGCTGTAGATAGTTCATAAACAGCGCATCAAAGTTGACTGGCGCAAGGTTCAGTTGCGGGAATGTACCGCGAGAAACCAGGCTGGTGATGCATTCACGCGCATACGGGAACAGGATGTTCGGGCAGTATGCACCCAGGCAATGCGCCATCTGGTTACCTTCGATGCCGCCGATAGAGAAGATACCGCCCTGCTGGACTTCGCACAGGAATGCAGTTTCTTCGCCCAGGGAGGCGGTCACGGTGACACGCAGTACGACTTCATACACGTCATCCGCCAGTTGGGTGGATGCGGTATCCAGATCAAGTTTAACCTCTGGCTGCCAGTCTTTCTGGAAAACGTGCGGCGCATTTGGCGCTTCGAAAGAGACATCCTTGGTGTAGATGCGCTGGATCTGGAAAGTCATCTCGGTGTTGTTTTGTTCTGACATGGAAAAACCCTTTTTAATTGTCCTAAAGTCTCTAGCTCAGCAGCGGATCGAGTCCACCGCGGGCGTCGAGCGCATACAAGTCATCACAGCCGCCAATGTGCTGCGCATCAATAAAAATCTGTGGAACCGTTGTGCGACCACTGCGTTGGATCATCTCTTCGCGTTTAATCGCGTCACCATCAATCGGCAGTTCCTTAAACGTTACGCCTTTGCTGGACAGCAGCGCTTTCGCTCGGTGGCAGAACGGGCACGTTGCTTTGGTGTAGATCTCAATATTGGCCATCACTTAACTCCTTATTTACCGCGCACTAAAGGAAGATTCTCCCCGCTCCAGCCGGAGATGCCTTCTTTCAGCACCGTTACGTTTTCAAAGCCTGCTTTATGCAGTGCGTTGGCAGATTCCTGCGCCTGCATGCCAGTGCCGTCAACAACAATAATCGGCTGGGCTTTATGCTTCTCCAGCTCACCAATGTTGTTCGCTTTAATTTCCGCTGGCAGCAGGTTGATAGCACCTGCAATATGGCCCTTGCGGAAATCGTCGCGCTGACGCAGATCGACAACCACGGCGTCCTCTTTGTTGATCAGACGTGTCGCTTCACCGCGGGTGATCACCTTAATTTTAGACGTCAGTCCCTTAAATGTGGTGAACAGTACAGCGACCAGCAGGCCAATCCACGCGATGCTCAGAACCGGGTGGCGGCTAACGAATTGCATAATTTCTTGCATGGGGGGTAACAACTCCCGACTAAGTGATTAAAAAAACCAGGACAGGAGTATACCTGTGCGCTGTGGCAAATACAGCCAGCGACATAAAGCTAATCTATTTTCTGCGGCATGCCACGTAAAAAAAGCCTCAAAATGGCCTGAGTACAGCCTTGCCCCCGCGCTTTCTTTGATCTTCTGCGGCTATTTTATCGATTCAGCTGTAGTAAAATTACGCAAATTTTTTGTCTCTTGAGCATGAGGTTGTCGCAATGTCGGTTTCTAAAAAACCTATGGTACTGGTGATTCTGGATGGCTATGGCTACCGTGAAGATCAACAGGATAACGCCATTTTCAACGCCAAAACCCCGGTTATGGATGCGCTATGGGCAAAACGTCCCCACACCCTGATTGATGCGTCTGGTCTGGAAGTCGGCCTGCCGGATCGTCAGATGGGCAACTCTGAAGTGGGTCACGTTAACCTGGGCGCAGGCCGTATCGTTTATCAGGACCTGACGCGCCTGGACGTTGAAATCAAAGAACGTACATTCTTTGCCAACCCAACGCTCACCGGAGCGGTAGATAAAGCCGTTGCCGCAGGCAAGGCCGTGCACATTATGGGCCTGCTCTCTGCAGGCGGCGTGCACAGCCACGAAGATCACATCATGGCGATGGTTGAGCTGGCCGCCGAGCGCGGTGCGGAAAAAATCTATCTGCACGCCTTCCTGGATGGTCGCGATACGCCGCCACGCAGCGCAAAAGGTTCTCTGAAAGCCTTTGAAGATAAATTTGCCGCACTGGGCAAAGGCCGCGTGGCATCCATCGTTGGCCGTTACTATGCCATGGACCGCGACAACCGCTGGGACCGCGTTGAGCAAGCCTATGATCTGCTGACCCTGGCAAAAGGCGAGTTCCAGTTCCCGACCGCCGTTGAAGGCCTGGAAGCGGCTTACGCGCGTGATGAAAACGACGAATTTGTGAAGGCAACCGTGATCCGCGCTGAAGGCCAGGCCGATGCCGCTATGGAAGATGGCGATGCGCTGATCTTCATGAACTTCCGTGCTGACCGCGCGCGCGAAATCACCCGCGCCTTCGTCAACAGCGATTTCGACGGTTTCGCCCGTAAGAAAGTGGCGAAGATCGATTTCATCCAGTTGACCGAGTATGCAGCGGATATCAAAGCCCCATGCGCGTATCCACCCGCTTCCCTGGAAAATACCTTCGGCGAGTGGATGGCGAAAAACGATAAAACGCAGCTGCGCATCTCCGAAACTGAGAAGTATGCGCACGTGACCTTCTTCTTTAACGGCGGCGTAGAAGAGCCGTTTAAAGGCGAAGACCGCATCCTGATTAACTCGCCGAAAGTCGCCACTTACGATCTCCAGCCAGAAATGAGCTCTGCGGAGCTGACCGAAAAACTGGTGGCCGCGATCGAAAGCGGTAAATACGACACCATCATCTGTAACTATCCGAATGGCGACATGGTGGGCCACACCGGCGTGATGGAAGCTGCCGTTAAAGCGGTTGAAGCGCTGGACCACTGCGTTGAGCAGGTCGCGAAAGCGGTTGAATCCGTGGGCGGCCAGCTGCTGATCACCGCTGACCACGGTAACGCAGAACAGATGCGTGACCCGGCAACCGGTCAGGCGCATACCGCCCATACCAACCTGCCTGTTCCACTGATTTATGTAGGTGATAAGTCAGTGAAAGCAGTGGAAGGCGGCAAGCTTTCCGACATCGCGCCAACCATGTTGTCGCTGATGGGTATGGAAATCCCTGAAGAGATGACTGGCAAGCCGCTGTTCATCGTGGAATAATCGCTCCCCATGAGGGGAAAGGCGATTTTTTCAATCACATGGGTCGTGAAGCCGTTTCGGTTATCAGTCAGACCTCTGCTTTGCGCCAGCGCACTCAGCGCTGGCGTATTGCTGTGCGCCGCATCTGCCCACGCGGATGACCGCGACCAGCTCAAATCCATTCAGGCCGATATCGCCGCCAAAGAGCGTGTGGTACGCCAGCAGCAGCAGCAGCGCTCTGCCCTGCTTGCCCAGCTTAAAAAGCAGGAAGAGGCTATTTCCGCCGCCGCGCGTAAGCTGCGTGAAACACAAAACACCCTTGCCCAGCTTAATAAGCAAATCGATGAAATGAACGCGTCGATTGCGAAACTGGAGCGTCAGCGCGATGCCCAGGAGCGGAACCTTGCTGCACAGCTTGATGCCGCTTTCCGCCAGGGTGAGCACACAGGCCTTCAGTTGATCCTCAGCGGTGAAGAGAGCCAGCGCGGTCAGCGTTTACAGGCCTATTTCGGCTATCTCAACCAGGCTCGTCAGGAGACCATTGCGCAGCTGAAACAGACGCGCGAAGAAGTCACCACGCAAAAAGCCGAGCTGGAAGAGAAGCAGAGCCAGCAGCAAACGCTGCTCTACGAACAGCAGGCGCAGCAGGAGAAGCTTGAGCAGGCGCGCAATGAGCGTAAGAAGACGCTCGCCGGGCTGGAGTCCTCTATCCAGGCAGGACAAAGCCAACTGAGCGTAATGCGCGCCAACGAATCCAGACTGCGTAACAGCATTGCCCGGGCAGAAGCCGCGGCCAAAGCGCGCGCCGAAAAAGAAGCGCGCGAAGCGCAGGCGGTGCGTAATAAGCAGCAGGAAGCCTCCCGGAAAGGCACCACCTACAAACCGACTGAAAATGAACGTTCCCTGATGTCGCGTACCGGCGGCCTCGGCTCCCCGCGTGGTCAGACTTACTGGCCCGTTCGCGGTACGATCCTGCATCGCTATGGCGAACAGTTGCAGGGTGAGCTACGTTGGAAGGGGATCGTTATCGGTGCGTCTGAAGGTAGCGAAGTGAAAGCCATCGCCGATGGCCGCGTGATCCTGGCCGACTGGCTACAGGGTTATGGGCTCGTGGTGGTGGTTGAACACGGTAAAGGCGATATGAGTCTTTACGGCTACAACCAGAGCGCGCTGGTCAGCGTTGGCACCCAGGTGCGCGCGGGTCAACCCATTGCCCTTGTGGGCAGCAGTGGCGGTCAGGGCCGCCCGTCACTCTATTTCGAAATTCGTCGTCAGGGTCAGGCGGTCAATCCACAGCCGTGGTTGGGAAGATAGGTTTTGCTTCAATTTCGTCGAATTGTTGTTTCCGTAGTCAGCGCACTGGCGCTGGCTGCACCGGTTTATGCAGGCAAACTCGCGATTGTGATTGATGACTTCGGTTATCGACCACACTATGAAAATCAGGTGCTGGCGATGCCGCCAGCCATCTCTGTCGCCGTCCTGCCTAATGCGCCTCACGCGCATGAAATGGCGACCAAAGCGCACAATGGCGGCCATCAGGTCCTCATCCATCTGCCGATGGCCCCCCTCAGCAAGCAGCCGCTGGAAAAAGATACCCTGCGCCCGGACATGAGCAGCGACGAGATCGATCGCATCATCCGCGATGCGTACAATAAAGTGCCGTATGCCGTGGGTTTGAATAACCATATGGGCAGCGCGATGACCTCCAGCCTGTACGGTATGCTGAAAGTGATGCAGGCCCTGGAGCGTTACAATCTCTATTTCCTCGACAGCATGACCATCGGCAATAGCCAGGCGATGCGTGCCGCTCAGGGGACGGGTGTAAAAGTCATCAAGCGCAAAGTATTCCTGGATGACTCCCAGAACGAAGCGGATATCCGCGTGCAGTTCAACCGCGCGGTACAGCTGGCGCGCCGTAACGGTTCGGCGATTGCCATTGGGCATCCGCATCCGTCTACCGTTCGCGTTTTGCAGCAAATGTTGCCGGGCTTACCCGCCGATATCACGCTGGTGCGTCCGAGCGATCTGCTCAATGAACCTCAGGTGGATACTTCCCGTCCGGGTAGCGCGCAACCACCCGCAACGCAGCCGCGTAATCCATTCCGCGGCGTGAAGAACTGCACGCTGAAACAGCCGCCTGAACCGGTCTATGCAACCCGCTTCTTCACGGTGATTGGCGAAAGCATCAGCAGCAGTACGCTGGTTAAATACGTCCAGCAACAGTGGCAGGGTTGGGGAAAAAAAGCCTGATCGGCTAACGCCTATTCTGCCAGATAAGAGTTCGACTGCTCTTTTGCAACGGACTCTTTCTTTTCTCGATCCTGATACCAGGCCTTGAAATACTTCAAAAAACTGTACGCCGTGGCATAAAACCCTGTCACCACACCCACTTTGCCCTGACGCCACGCACCGCTAAACAGATACCATTTGAAAAATGCGCCGATAGCGCTGATCGCGCCGCGACCAAGAGAGGGACGTATCGTCTGATATTGAACCAGGCGAGTGGTATATCCGTTTAATTTATTGAAAAGTTCATGCAGTGAATAAAACGTATCATGTCTGACATAGCCAGGAATACGTTCAGAACGGAGAAAACCTTCAACCTGATCGTCTACTGGCCGGTTATTAAATCGCGACTGCGTACGGTTAAAAAGACGCACCGGATAATCCGGAGATGAGACTGGATAAATCGTTCGGACATTTTCTCCCAGAACAAACCAGTGACGACATATCCGCCACGCCATATCCGATTCGGGTTCATCGCCCATTTTTAATTTTAAAATAGCACCAACGGTTTCTTGATCGAGTATTTCGTCACTGTCCATGCACAGCACCCAGTCGTTGTGCGCATGGGATATGGCATGGTTCATCTGCTCGCCGTGCCAGCTATATTTTTTGAATATGGGCGACAATCCATAACTCTGGCAAATATATATCGTTGCGTCTGTACTGCCGGAATCAACTACAACGAATTCATCCGCTATTTTTAAAAGAGGAGGAATAACATCGTGCAACGTTCTTTCGGAGTTAAACGTTAATAAGCAAACCGTTATTTTAAACATATTCTCACTCTCTCAAAAACAACATAAAATTTTTGCGCTAATACTATCGAATTGAGAAGAGGCGATTAAAGTCTTAAATCGCACTTTTAAAATAAGCGCGTTTAAAACCTTTCCTTATAAAAAGACAAAGAAATACAAAAAATCTATTTTATTTCAGTAAATTCTTTATAATGCGGTCAGATGAAGGGTAGCATACGGATTCAGACATGCCGCAAAAACGTAAAATCCTCCTCCTGGACACAGGCAAAGAATGGGGGGGAGGTACCAACAGTATGCTTGAGCTTCTGAAGCGAATCAACCGCGACAAATTCGACATTACCTGTTGTTTTTACAGTGATTATAGTCGTGCTGAAGGTCAAACGATAGGCCAGGTGCTCAACAGCATTGGGATCCCATTACTCGTTATCCCTCAACGTAAGCAACCGGCATGGGCAAAACTCCTGAAAGAAGCGGGACGTGGTCTGCTGTTTTTCTCGCGTTCGGCGCGCAAAGCATTTACGCGGCATATTGATACCCTGTGGCGTATCCGGCCCAACGTCAGCAAGATCGAGACCATTTTCAGGGAAGGTGGATTCGATACGCTGTATATGAACAACCAGCCAGGCTCTAATGAAGAAGGGTATCTGGCGGGCGCAAACCTGCGTGCACGGATAATCCAGCACTGCCGGATTGAACCAGTGCTGACCCCGCCGCTGGTGAAGCTGGTGAATGCCCATGCCACAAAAATCATTGCCGTCTCGCACGGCGTTGAACGCGTGCTACTTCAGCATGGCGTCCGGCCAGAGCTGTGTACCACGGTCAGCAATGCCATCGACATCCATCAGCCTTTGCCGGACCGATGCGCGATGCGCCAGCGACTGAATATTGAAGACGATACGTTTGTATTCGGCAGCATTGGCTCGTTAATCCCTCGTAAGGCCAACCACCACACGCTGGAGGCGCTGGCACAGTTCAGCCAGAGACACCCGCAGGCAAAATGGAAAATGGTGCTGGTTGGTGAAGGAGCTGAACGCGGCGCGCTGGCTGCACAAGCTGATGCATCAGGTATTGCTGAGCACGTCATTTTTACCGGTTTCCAGAACACGCCTTTTGACTATCTCGCCACCTTTGACGCATTTATTCTGGCCTCGCAGAGCGAAGGCTTGCCCCGCGTCGTGCTGGAGGCGATGCTGCTGAATATTCCCGTGATTGGTTCAAAGGTGACCGGCACGGCAGAATTGATCGATCATGAGTCGACCGGCCTGCTGTTTCCCTGGAGCGACGTGTCGCAACTTGCTCAACATCTGGATAATATCTGGCAGGATCCTGCTCTGCGCGCCCGGCTCGCCGCTGCCGCACACCAGAATGTCTGCAACATGTATGCCATTGAAAGCTATGTTAACGGTGTCGAGGCCGTTCTTGGCGCGCAATAACCAAACGAGAAGAACATGTTTAAATTCCTGAATGCTCGCTACCGCCACATTACCGGGCGTCATAACATTCCTTACGCTTCCCTTCCGGTCACGCGCGATCTCGTTGCGGTTGATTCCATTGTGATCCCGTGTACGGGCGCGGATTTCGTCGAAGAGGCGTTATTGTCAGCGACCTTTGCAGAGCGTTATGCCTCTGACGTCAGCGAGATTGTTATCGTCAGCGATCAGCCTGAATCCGCTTTCGGCGAACTGCCGCCAAAAACCCGCGTTGTTACCCTCACGCTTCCAAAACGTGAAGAAGGTTACCGCTATAAGCAGATCTACCTCAGTCGTCTGGTGAAGCTTAACGCTCCGTTGCAGGCGCGCGGTGAAGGTGTGCTGATGATCGACTCCGATCTCAACCTGCTTAAAATGCCAGAGATCAACATGGCGGATATGCACATCTACTCCAGCTTCCGTCAGGGCAAAATGATTGCCAAGCTGGACGGCGCGCCAGCGGAGAAAGTGCCGGCATATTATAAAGAAACGGTGCGTCCGTATCTGGTCGATCACGTTAACGGCGCGTTTCTTGCCGCCACCAAAAAGACCTGGCGCCGTATCTGCCCGCTGTGGCTGACGCTGTTCCAGGATACCTGGGAGCTGATGGACGATACGCAGCCGCCGACCGATCAGCTGCCGCTCGCTGCGCTGCTGGACATGCTGGATGTAAAAACGGTTAACCTGGGCGACTGGATGAACTGGCCGGTCTCCAAGAAGATCGGCGGACAGGAAGCCGTTGTGCCGAAAGAGGTGATTGGCGCGCACGGCGGTTTCCCGCTTTCCGAATGGCAGAAGTATCTGGAATCACCGGATAATAAGCTGCTGTTCAAAGGTCAGGATTACACCCGCAAGGTGCGTTACCTGACGGACGAAGAGAAAAAGAATCAGTAAAAAAAGGGGCCGCTGGCCCCTTTTTCATTATTTATCCCAGCTCAGGATCACTTTCCCTGACTGGCCGGAACGCATCGCGTCAAAGCCCTGCTGGAACTCATCGATGGAGAAACGGTGAGTGATAATCGGGGACAGATCCAGACCAGACTGGATCAGCGCGGCCATCTTGTACCAGGTCTCAAACATCTCGCGGCCATAGATGCCCTTAATGAATAGCCCCTTGAAGATGACTTTGTTCCAGTCGATGGACATATCTGACGGCGGAATACCCAGCATCGCGATACGACCACCGTGGTTCATGGTGTCGAGCATGGTGCGGAACGCGGGTGGCGCGCCGGACATCTCCAGACCCACGTCAAAACCTTCGGTCATGCCCAGCTCTTCCATCACGTCTGTCAGGCTCTCTTTCGAGACATCCACCGCGCGGGTGACGCCCATTTTGCGCGCCAGCGACAGGCGGTATTCGTTCACGTCGGTGATCACCACGTTGCGCGCACCCACATGCTTCGCCACGGCTGCCGCCATAATGCCGATTGGGCCCGCGCCGGAGACCAGCACGTCTTCACCCACCAGGTCAAAGGAGAGCGCCGTGTGTACCGCGTTGCCGAACGGGTCGAAGATGGAGGCCAGGTCGTCAGAGATATTGTCCGGGATTTTGAACGCGTTAAACGCCGGGATCACCAGGTATTCCGCGAAGCAGCCCGGACGGTTCACGCCCACGCCGACGGTGTTGCGGCACAGGTGCGTACGCCCACCGCGACAGTTGCGGCAGTGACCGCAGGTAATGTGGCCTTCACCGGAGACGCGGTCGCCAATGTTGAAGCCTTTCACTTCCTGGCCAATGCCGACCACTTCGCCGACATATTCGTGGCCGACAACCATTGGCACGGGAATGGTTTTTTGCGACCACTGGTCCCAGTTGTAGATGTGAACGTCAGTACCGCAGATGGCGGTTTTACGAATTTTGATCAGCAGATCGTTATGACCGACTTCCGGCTCCGGCACGTCGGTCATCCAAATCCCTTCTTCCGCTTTCAGTTTGGATAACGCTTTCATCACACGTCCTCAGGCAATTACGCCCAGCTGTTTGCCGATGCGGGTAAAGGCTTCCACCGCACGTTCAATTTGTTCAGGCGAGTGCGCCGCAGACATCTGGGTGCGGATACGCGCCTGACCTTTTGGTACCACCGGGAAGAAGAACCCGGTCACGTAAATCCCTTCTTTCTGAAGCTCACGAGCAAATTTCTGCGCGACAACCGCGTCACCCAGCATCACCGGAATGATCGCATGGTCAGCGCCGGCCAGGGTGAATCCTGCGGCACTCATTTTTTCACGGAACAGGCGGGCGTTAGCCCACAGGCGGTCGCGCAGCTCAGCCCCGGATTCCACCATCTCCAGCACTTTAATAGAGGCGGCCACAATCGCCGGCGCCAGGGAGTTGGAGAACAGGTACGGGCGGGAGCGCTGACGCAGCCACTCAACCACCTCTTTGCGCGCAGCAGTGTAGCCGCCAGACGCGCCACCAAGCGCTTTGCCCAGCGTACCGGTGATGATATCTACGCGGCCCATTACGTCGCAGTATTCGTGGGAGCCGCGGCCATTTTCGCCGACAAAGCCAACCGCGTGAGAGTCATCCACCATTACCAGCGCGTCGTATTTATCCGCCAGATCGCACACGCCTTTCAGGTTGGCGATCACGCCGTCCATGGAGAACACGCCGTCGGTGGCGATCAGCACGTGGCGGGCACCGGCTTCACGGGCCTCTTTCAGGCGGGCTTCCAGCTCAACCATGTCGTTGTTGGCGTAGCGGAAACGCTTCGCTTTGCACAGGCGTACACCGTCGATGATGGAGGCGTGGTTCAGGGCGTCGGAGATAATCGCGTCTTCTGCACCGAGCAGGGTCTCAAACAGACCGCCGTTGGCGTCGAAGCAGGAGGAGTACAGAATCGCGTCTTCCATTCCGAGGAAGTTCGCCAGCTTTTGCTCAAGCTGCTTGTGGCTGTCCTGGGTACCGCAGATAAAGCGAACGGAGGCCATGCCGAAGCCGTGGGTATCCATGCCGTTTTTCGCCGCGGCAATCAGCTCAGGGTGATTCGCAAGACCTAAATAGTTGTTCGCGCAAAAGTTGATCACATGGCTGCCGTCGGCAACGGTGATGTCCGCCTGCTGGGCAGACGTGATAATACGCTCTTCTTTGAACAACCCTTCCGCACGTGCGGTGTCGAGGTCGCTGTTTAACTGTTTGTAAAAATCACCACGCATTGCAATTCTCCAGACTCGGCAAATTTTGGCACATATTACCCAAACCAATAGTTCATGACGAGATGACGCCGTATCTCTTCTCGTTTTTGCAGCATAAATCACGTGTACCCCTGCTGCATATCGGTGAATGGCTGAAGACCGGGCATTGTGATGATATGATAAAGAGATTAGCGTTCGGGATGTTCCCCGGACTCCACACTTCAAAGGTTACAGTTATGATCATCGTTACCGGCGGCGCGGGCTTTATCGGCAGCAATATTGTTAAGGCCCTCAATGACAAAGGCATCACCGACATCCTGGTGGTGGACAACCTGAAAGACGGCACCAAGTTCGTAAACCTGGTGGATCTGAACATCGCTGACTACATGGATAAAGAAGACTTTCTTATCCAGATTATGGCGGGTGAAGAGTTCGGCGAGATCGAAGCCATCTTCCACGAAGGGGCCTGTTCCTCCACCACCGAGTGGGACGGCAAGTACATGATGGACAACAACTATCAGTACTCCAAAGAGATCCTGCACTACTGCCTGGAGCGTGAAATTCCGTTCCTGTACGCCTCTTCCGCGGCAACCTACGGTGGACGCACTTCAGATTTCATCGAATCCCGCGAGTATGAGCAGCCGCTGAACGTTTACGGTTACTCCAAATTCCTGTTTGATGAGTACGTGCGTCAGATCCTCCCAGAAGCCAACTCTCAGATTGTCGGCTTCCGCTACTTCAACGTCTACGGACCGCGCGAAGGCCACAAAGGCAGCATGGCGAGCGTGGCGTTCCACCTGAACACCCAGTTAAATAACGGCGAAAGTCCGAAACTGTTCGAAGGCAGCGACGGCTTTAAGCGTGACTTCGTCTACGTAGGCGACGTGGCGGCAGTGAACCTGTGGTTCCTGGAAAACGGCGTGTCCGGCATTTTCAACCTGGGCACAGGCCGCGCGGAATCCTTCCAGGCGGTGGCAGACGCGACGCTGGCTTACCATAAGAAAGGCAGCATCGAGTACATTCCGTTCCCGGATAAGCTGAAAGGCCGCTACCAGGCATTCACCCAGGCGGACCTGACTAACCTGCGCGCCGCAGGCTACGACAAGCCGTTCAAGACCGTTGCCGAAGGCGTAACGGAATATATGGCCTGGCTGAACCGTGACCGCGATATAAATTCACAAAATCATTCGAGCGGTATCAAGGCGGCAACTAAGTGAATCTCCGGGAGCTTACAAAAGTAAGTGACTGGAGTGAACGCAGGCAGCCAACGCAGAGACAGCTTGAAGGATGAAGTGAATGAAAATACTGGTGATCGGCCCGTCCTGGGTGGGCGACATGATGATGTCGCAAAGTCTCTATCGCACGCTCAAGGCGCGTTATCCCCAGGCGATAATCGACGTGATGGCACCCGCATGGTGCCGTCCGCTGTTATCGCGTATGCCGGAAGTGAACGAGGCGATCCCGATGCCGCTCGGCCACGGGGCGCTGGAAATCGGTGAACGCCGCAAACTCGGCCATAGCCTGCGCGAGAAACGCTATGATCGCGCATATGTCCTGCCAAACTCCTTCAAATCCGCTCTTGTGCCCTTCTTTGCGGGCATCCCGCACCGTACCGGTTGGCGCGGTGAAATGCGCTACGGCCTGCTTAACGACGCCCGGGTGCTGGATAAAGAGGCCTGGCCGCTGATGGTAGAACGCTACGTGGCGCTGGCCTACGACAAAGGCGTGATGCGCAGCGCGAAAGATCTGCCGCAGCCGCTACTGTGGCCGCAGCTCCAGGTAAGCGACGGGGAGAAATCCCACACCTGCAACGCGTTTGGCATTTCGTCCGAACGCCCGATGATTGGCTTCTGCCCCGGCGCGGAGTTTGGTCCGGCAAAACGCTGGCCGCACTATCACTACGCAGAGCTGGCGAAACAGCTGATCGACGAAGGCCATCAAATTGTGCTGTTTGGCTCAGCGAAAGATCACGAGGCGGGCAATGAAATTCTCGCCACGCTCAGCACCGAGCAACAGGCCTGGTGCCGAAACCTGGCCGGGGAAACGCAGCTCGAGCAGGCGGTTATTTTGATTGCCGCCTGTAAAGCCGTTGTCAGCAACGACTCTGGCCTGATGCACGTCGCCGCCGCGCTGGATCGTCCGCTGGTGGCGCTGTATGGCCCGAGCAGCCCGGACTTCACGCCGCCGCTGTCGCACAAAGCGCGCGTAATTCGCCTGATCACCGGCTACCACAAGGTACGTAAAGGTGATGCCGCAGAAGGCTACCACCAGAGCCTGATCGACATTACGCCGCAGCGCGTTCTCGAAGAGCTCAACGAACTTCTGTTGAGCGAAGAAGGATAACGAATGCGGGTATTGATCGTTAAAACCTCTTCGATGGGCGATGTGCTGCATACGCTGCCGTCACTGACGGACGCGATGCGGGCCATTCCCGGCATTCGTTTTGACTGGGTGGTGGAAGAAGGCTTCGCGCAGATCCCCACCTGGCACGAAGCGGTTGACCGCGTGATCCCGGTGGCCATTCGCCGCTGGCGCAAAGCATGGTTCTCCGCACCGATTAAAGCCGAACGTAAAGCCTTCCGCGAAGCAGTGCAGGCCCGGCATTACGACGCGATCATTGACGCTCAGGGCCTGGTGAAAAGCGCCGCGCTGGTCACGCGTCTGGCGCACGGCGTAAAGCACGGCATGGACTGGCAAACCGCCCGCGAACCGCTGGCGAGCCTGTTCTATAATCGTCGCCACCATATTGCGAAGCAGCAGCACGCCGTGGAACGTACCCGCGAGCTGTTCGCGAAAAGCCTGGGCTATGCAAAACCTGAAGCCCAGGGTGACTACGCTATTGCACAGCATTTTTTGCACGAGACGGAGGAGCATGCCGAACCGTATCTGGTGTTCCTGCATGCCACAACGCGCGACGATAAGCACTGGCCGGAAACGCACTGGAGAAGGCTGATTGAACTAATGCAACCTTGCGGTATCCATATTAAACTCCCGTGGGGCGCTGAACATGAGCGACAGCGAGCGGAACGTCTGGCAGCAGGCTTTTCCCACGTTGAGGTGTTACCCAAACTCACGCTGGCGCAAGTTGCCGCACAGCTGGCGGGTGCTAACGCCGTCGTTTCTGTGGATACAGGGTTAAGCCATTTAACCGCCGCACTGGATCGTCCTAATATCACGATTTTCGGCCCGACCGATCCGGGGTTGATCGGGGGTTACGGTAAAAACCAGCATCAGATGGTCAGCCCTACGCAACAAACGAAGGATATTAGCGCAGATGCTATTTTTTCATTTTTACAGGGCAGCCATCGGCTTTCCAACAGGGATATTTAACCCATGAGTTATGTATTTCTGCTGATTTTACTCTTTCCGGTGAAACTCCTCCGGAAGCTGTTTCGAAAAGACACGGGCAAAAACCTTGTCATTCAGACAGCCAAAATCGGTGACTTTATTAATGCGACACCTCTACTGGCATATCTGCAAAAAAGCGATGTGTTGGTCAGTCGCAGCGTTGGTGCGCTGGCGAAGCATGATGAGACTATCGAGCAGATCTATTTTATTGAGCAGCATAAGCGCAACCTGTGGCGTAAACTGTGCTTCGCGTGCAGGATCATGAACCGCTACGACAACGTCTACCTGCTACAACCCAACAGCGTGAACCTCTTTTTTGCCGCCGTCTGCAATGCTAAAAACAAACAATTTTTAACCATTTACACGCGCAGGTGGTATCACGGGATTTTCTATCTTGCGGCTGACGGTACCGTTGAGCATGGCAAAAAAACGCTTTCGGTGACGAACTACCTGAAACTGGCCGACCGCGCACTCACATGGCAAGACTCTCCCAAGCACGCCACAAAGCCGCTCTTTAAACCGACGACCTGGCCGGCCACTCTTGATAAACCTGACGTTATCCGCATCGGCATCAGTATTGCGGCGGGCAATAAAGCCAAAACCGTTCCTCCGGTTATCTGGAAGCGGATTGTTGATCAACTCGCTGATTTACCCTGCGAGTTTTATGTCTTCGGCGCGCCAAATGAACAGTCGTGGATGGACGATATCACCCGCCTTTACGGTGAAATCCCTAATTTTATCAATCTTATTGGCAAAATTTCGCTGGAAGAGCTTCCCTGGGCCATTTCTAAGATGGACTGTTATATCGCGTCTGACTCGGGGAATGTGTATATCGCAGACGCCGTTGGCGTTCCGGTAGTCCTGCTGTTTGGTCCGTGTTGTCACTATGAACAACGTCCGCTTGGCAATGTGTTGCTGATCGGGAATGACGACAACATTTGTTCTTATGTGTTTGAAACGCGCTATTACTTCCCGCAAGAACGGGAAGCACTATTCTCTGTCACTGACTCCGCGTTACACGATCTTCAGCAGTTTATCCGTACATTACCCAAAGCCCGCTCACTGGCTAGCGCTACCGACGCTCAAGGAAACTAATTTTTATGGCTTTTTTAAGCGTCATTATTGCTGCGCATAACGCTGAAGCTACGCTGCATGCCACGCTTTCAAGCCTGCTGGCAGCCACCGTTCAAGACACTGAAATTATTATTTTTAATGACAGTTCTGAGGATACCACGCAGGCAATAATTGAAGAGTGGTCACCTAAATTTCCTCAGATCATAACGCGCACCGTGAACTTTCGTAACGTCGGCCGGGTACGAAACAGTGCTGTCGCACTGGCATCCGGTGAATATATTACGATGCTCGACAGTGACGATTGCTTAAAGCCGGGCAGCCTCAGGGACGCAATTACCTTTCTGAAAGCGCAACGTCCGGATATGTTACTGACACGTTTGCTTGAGATTCGCGATCCCCGGAAAATGACTTCAGACTGGCAGGGATTCAACCCTGTGCCATTGTCACAACATGAAGCAGTCGCTCGTTTCTTACGCCATAAAGACTTTCAGGCGCATCTCATTGGCCAGTTTATTCATCGTAGCCTGTACGAGAGCAACCCTATTCCTCCAATGTTATGTTATGAGGATTTCGCTGTCTTCCCCGGAATGTTGATGCAGTCGAGCAAAATAGTCTATCAACGCCAGGGGCATTATTATTACGTCAAGCGTCGCGACAGTTTGTCGAGCAGTCTGGACGCCAGCAAAATTTCAACGCTTGTCGAATGCACGTTACAGATGGAAAGAACATTTCCGTCAAGCTACAGGCATCTTGTCAATTGCCACTGGTTTGATATTTACAGCAACCATCGGTCCTGTCTTACAGACCAACAATTGCAACTCGTGAAACAACGCGTAAAGGCCATGTACACATTGTCTTTTTTCCTGTCCACCGATGTTCGTTTTAGCTACAAAAAAAGGGTTATTGAGGCGTTATGGAAAAAATAAAACCACGGCTATATCAACTGACGATTGCTTTGAGCCTCATCTCTTTGATGCTGGCATTAGTCAGTTCAGGGAAGCAAAGAGAGTTTTTCTATATTGCTATTTACGTCAGTATTATTGGCCTGGCTTTCGAATATAAAAAAATCACTCTTCGACCTTTTACTATAGCGCTGCCCATTTTGCTGATTGGGTTACTTAACCTCGGCTGGTACTTAATCTATGAGTATCATAACGAGGGACTCAATCTTTACAGCGACTATCTAGGCGCAAGCAAAAAGTTAATTTTAGCGAGTATCCTGATTTTCTATATTGACCGCTTTAAGTTTTACATTGATAAAGACAACTTCAGGAAATTTTTCTTCTACGCAGCGGCCTTAGGGTTTGTGCTCGCCACAGGATATGGCTTGTGGCAGGCCTCGCAAGGTATGACTCGCGT
Organism: Enterobacter hormaechei subsp. hoffmannii; assembly: GCF_001729745.1. Lineage (GTDB taxonomy): Bacteria > Pseudomonadota > Gammaproteobacteria > Enterobacterales > Enterobacteriaceae > Enterobacter > Enterobacter intestinihominis. The sequence continues at coordinate 129,797 of NZ_CP017186.1, read as the reverse complement.
TGAGATGGCAATTAACCGTGCCACCGTTTCAGCCTATGTTTATTCTGTCCTGTCACTGGCTTTCGTATACAGTCTTTACCTTCAGCAGAACGTGAAGCTGTATGTTGTCGCGGGTTTCACTATATTAATCTCTTACTTCGTCATACTGTTGACGGGTACCCGTGCTGCGATGGGTTTATATCTGCTTCTGGCGATAGTGCTCACGCTATATCATTTCAGAAAAATTCATCTCAAATCCACTCTCATCTTTTTATGCATTGTGGCCGGCATTGTCGTCGTAAGCTACAAACCGTTGATTGCACCGAAAATAACGCAAACCCAAATTGAAGTTGAGAAATATCAGCAAGGCTATGACCGCACGTCACTGGGCGCACGTTTTTCGATGTGGACTGTCGGGATCGAGAATGGTCTTGCACATCCGTTGGGGCAATCACTTGAAGAGCGTGAAACGTGGACACGGCAGTATATAAAAGACGGTCATCCACATCTTGCTACCGCGCTCGTGTACATCAAAGTCCACCTGCATAATGAATTTATAGAGAAATATTCATTGCAGGGGATCCCCGGCGTGGCGGTTATGCTCTTTTTCTTCGTTTCGATGATTGTGTATGCCCTACGAAACAGAAACGCACTGCTGCTAACCTCGATGCTACTTTTGCTTTTGTATGGACTGACGGATGTCATACTGCTCAGTTCAGAAGCCTTAATCTTCTTTATGGTTTTGTTTGCATTAAGTACACCTTTCACCCAAACAAAGCAGCATTAACAAATATGCCCGCCTGGCGGGCATAACTATTTTTTGTACTGGTAAAACTCCGCCAGCGTCATCCCCACGGTCTTATCTGATAACCAGGTAAAGAGCTGCTCCAGATCCTGATAAAGCCCCTCAATCGCGGCCTCGTCTTTAAAAGTAGGGCTCCCGCCAGGCATAAATTCCGACGAATGCAGCATGAACTCTACGTAGTCATTTCCCTGAGACAGGCACTGCTGCGCCACCTTAATCATCTCCTCCGCGTTACCGCCGGCCGGGCGTAACCAGTTAACTGACGGAGAACGGTATTTACCGCGCAGACGATCGTAACCCTGCTTCAGGGAATTCAGCCATGCCGGGTGTTTATACTGGATGCTCATTGGCACTTCGAGGAGAAGGCTGTTTCCCGGCCGGGAAATGTCGTCTACGTCCAAAAAGTAGGCGCGATCGGGAAAATGCTGGTAATTCGTTCCGCCATTACCCTGCGGGGCACCTTTCGCGTTGCGCCAGTTCACGCGCGGCGTAACGGAACAATCTACCTGATACCCCAGCTCAATCAGTAACCGGGCGTAACGGCTGTCGAATGCCCAGCGCCCGGCGCGATGGCTGAGCATTTTTGTCTGGAAAGTCTCTTCCAGTAAGCGGGTCATGAACAGCACTTTCTCACGCATGACCTCGTCTGAAAACTCAATCAGATAAGGCTGCCAGCGCCAGTCATCACCGGTCAGATCGTGCTCCGGAGGGCTGTTCCAGGCATGGAGATGCATTCCTACCTCGCCCTGCCCCCGGGCTATGACCTCTTTCGCGAACTCAATGAACACCGGTTCGACGGCCATCTCGTAATTGGTGAGCCAGACAGGCTTAAAGCCGAAACGCTCGCAAAGCGTCTGAAACCGCGCCAGGTAGCGCGCGTTTTCCGTTTTGATGACCCGGTGGTTCTGCCAGAGATTATCCCCTTCTGTATCGATCGTGATGATAAACGCTGGTTTTTTCATAATGAGTCCGCAAGACAAAATAGTTAGCGCTATGTTACGCACGCCCGAAAGCAGGAGTAAACCCTTCCAGGGAAATTCCTGACATTATGGAGAAAGAGTGCAAGTCGTTACCAGGTCTATTAGAATTGCCAACAGTACAACGCCGATAAGATGATGATGAATAACTTACCTGACACGCCTGATTTGCGCATTTTACTGATTAAACTTCGCCATCATGGTGACATGTTACTCACCACCCCCGTCATCAATTCATTGCGCCAGAAATGGCCTGAAGCCCAAATCGACGTGCTTCTCTATGAAGAGACGCGAGACATGCTCGCCGCGCATCCGGCAATCGGTACGATCTATGGTATCGATCGTAAATGGAAGCAGTTGGGGACGCTAAAGCACCTGCAAAAAGAGTGGCAGTTGCTTCGTGCTTTACGCGCTCAGCATTATCATCTGGTGATCAATCTTGCCGATCAGTGGCGCAGCGCGCTGGTTACCCGCTTCACCGGCGCACCGGTTCGGCTCGGGTTCGCTTTTAACAAGCGCAATAATGCCTTCTGGCGTTTTTGTCACAGTGAACTGGTCTCGGTCGCCAGCCATCAGAACCTGCATACCGTTGAACAAAACCTGTCCATACTGAAACCATTACCCGTTGCCGCCAGACCCGCCGTCACCATGGCTTACAGCGCGGATGACTGGAACCATGCTCATCACAAGCTGACACAAAAGGGCGTGGGGGAACGCTATATCGTTATTCAACCCACTTCACGCTGGTTCTTTAAGTGCTGGGACGAAGGCAAAATGGCGCAAACTATCGCCGCATTGCAGCAGGACGGCCACACTATCGTCCTTACGGCGGGACCGGATAAGAAAGAGCTGGCGATGATTGACCGCATTCTTGCCGCCTCCCCGCAGACGGGTGTTGTATCGCTGGCAGGGCAGTTAACCCTGCGCCAGCTGGCCTCGCTTATCGATCACGCAGCCCTGTTCATTGGCGTTGACTCCGTCCCCATGCACATGGCCGCCGCCCTTCAGACGCCCTGCGTGGCGCTGTTTGGCCCATCAAAGTTGACGTTCTGGTCGCCATGGCAGGTTAACGGCGAGGTCATCTGGGCTGGTAACTACGGCCCGCTTCCCAACCCTGACGCCATTGATACAAAAACGACGGAACGTTATCTCGACGCCATCCCCGTTGATGCTGTCGTCTCCGCCGCAAGGAGATACCTGCAATGAAGCTTCATCGTCTGGCCATTGTGCGCCAAAAATATCGGCCGGATGGGGGAGCAGAACGTTTTGTCTCTAGGGCACTCACCGCGCTGAGCAATCAAAATCTTGAGCTCAACGTCATCACCCGCGAGTGGCAGGGCGAAAAGCAGGACGACTGGCATATTCATATCTGCGATCCACGAAAGTGGGGCCGCATCAGCCGTGAACGCGGCTTTGCACACGCCGCGCGCGCGCTGTGGCAGCAACAGCAGTTTGATATTGTACAGAGCCACGAACGTATTCCGGGCTGCGATATTTACCGCGCCGGAGATGGTGTACATCGACGCTGGCTGCTACAGCGTACGCGTATTCTTCCCGCCTGGCGCGCGAAGCTGCTCATGCACGATCGCTATCACCGCTACGTGATGAACGCCGAACGTGAAATGTACCAGGCTCCCGAGTTGAAAGCCGTTATCTGTAATGCGGAGATGATCAAGCGCGAAATCGTCGAAGACTTTGATATTGACGCAAAAAAGATACATGTGATTTATAATTCAATAGATTCCCGCCGCTTCGTTCCGGCAGAAGAGAGGCAGCGCGCTGTACTGCGTAAGCAATTTGGCTTACCCGCTGATGCCGTCATTTTCTGCTTCGTGGGTTCAGGGTTTGAACGCAAGGGGCTGGCAAGCGCTATTCAGGCTATAGCAGGAACATCGGCGTGGCTGGTTGTGGTCGGTCAGGATAAAGCGGAAAGCCGTTATCGCGACCTCGCCCGTTCATTAGGCTGTGAGGGGCAAATCCGTTTCCTGGGGATGCAAAAAGAGACGCTGCCATTTTATCAGCTTTCTGATGGTTTACTGCTGCCGACGCTGTATGATCCTTTCCCTAACGTCATACTTGAAGCAATGGCCTGTGGATTGCCCGTCATTACGTCAGAGAGTTGCGGTGGTTCAGAATTTATTGAGCAAGGCCAGAACGGGTTTTACTGTGATGCACTTGATATCCACACATTGAAGGAGGCCGTCATGTCCATCCCTTCACTGGAAAAAAATAACAATATGGGGCTTGCGGCGCGTGAACGCGTTAGAGAAGCAACCCCTGAAAAACTATCAAGTCAGCTTATTTCGCTTTATCAAAAATTACTGGATTAATAATGCGCATCCTAATGATTATTGATGGTTTACCCGGTGGAGGAGCCGAAAAAACGGTTCTCACCCTCTCCAGCGGACTGACAGAACTGGGGCATCAGGTCACCCTTTTCTCCTTACGGAAGGTGTGCGACTACGCCATTCCGGAAGGCATCGATTTTCAGGTCGTGCAGGATACCTGTAAAAAACCCTGGCGGAAGCTGACCGAGATCCCGCGTCGCGCCCGTTTGCTGGATCGCGCCATTGAGCAGGCAGAACGCAGCGGTAAATTTGACGTCGTCTTCTCGCATCTGCATAAAACCGACCGTATCGTGGCGCACAGCCGCGTGCTGGATCGCGATAAGGTCTGGTTTTGCGTACACGGGATGTTCTCCTTCTCCTATTTGCGCCATCGCAGCGGGCTTTCTCGCTGGTTTAAGCATTATAAAATTCGTCATACCTATGAAAACCGCAACGTGGTGGCGGTATCCGGCGCCGTGCTGCACGATCTGTCTGAAGTACTCGCGATCCCCCTGCGGCGCAAAGCGGTTATCCATAACCCGTTTGATATCCCTGAAATTCAGCGTCTGGCGGAAGCGCCCTTTGAGATGCAGGGGCAGAATTACATTATCCACGTTGGCCGTTTTCATGAGCACAAACGTCACGACCGGCTGCTGCGGGCGTTTGCGATGAGCAAGATTGACGCATCGCTGGTGTTGATGGGCAAAGGCTCTGACGTGAAAATTAACCAGCTCAAACAGCTTGCCGCTAAGCTGGGAATTGAAAACAAGATCGTCTTCCGCCCGTTTGAAACCAATCCTTATCCGTGGATCAAAGGTGCACGCCTTTTAGTGTTAAGTTCCGACTGCGAAGGTTTTGGTAATGTACTGGTAGAGTCCATTATCTGTCAGACCCCACCGGTGAGTACAAACTGCCCTGGCGGCCCTGCTGAGATCCTTACTGGCCCTCTGGCGCGTGGTCTGACCGCGTTAACCGACGAATCACTGGCGAAAACACTGGCAGAACTGTATGCCTCTCCGCCGGTTGTTGATCGCGAAACGATCGCATCGTTCGGTATCAACGCCATTTGCCAGCAATACATTGCTTTGGTCGACAACCAAAAATAATCAGGTTTCATATGCAAAATTCAGCGCCTTTATTAAGCGTGGTGGTTGCCGTTTATAACGGTGAAGCTTTTCTCGATCAGTTCTTTACCTGCCTTGTAAATCAACATATCGACAGTATGGAAGTCATCATCGTGAATGACGGCTCCACTGACCGCTCGATGCAGATTGTCGAAAAATGGCGCGAACAGCTGCCACAGATGCAGGTTATTGAACAACCTAATCAGGGCGTGTCCATCGCGCGTAATACCGGCCTGGCCGTTGCGACCGGCCAATATCTCTCTTTCCCGGATATTGATGATGTCTTCAAACCCGGCATGTACCAGCGTCTGCTGGATATGGCCGTCACACAGAACCTGGATGTCGCCACCTGCAATGGCAACTACGTCTGGGAAAATAACAAAAAACCGTCTCGCCCTATCTTCCCTGAAGATAAGCTCGCCTCAACGAGCGTCATGAATGGCGCGGCATGGTTAAAAAAGGCGCTGGATTCACGTAAGTTCCTGCATGTGACCTGGCTGAATATCTATCGTCACGATTTTATTCGTCAGCACGGCTTCCGTTTCGAGCCTGGCCTGCGCCATCAGGATATCCCGTGGACGACTGAGGTGCTGCTTGCTGCAGAACGCGTTCAGTACACCAGCGAACGCTTTTACGACTACTACATTCACTCCGCCTCGGTATCGCACACCCCGGATAATGACGACACGCTGATTCGCTCAGCGCGCCATTACATGAAGATCCTGAAGATGCTAGATGCCATTAACCAGCGCTACCCGGATAAAGTGAAAAATATCCCGGCCTGTCACTGGCAAATCGCCAAAGAGGGTCTGGGAATTATTCATACCTTCGACAACATGAAGGATGAAGCGAAGAAATCAATGATAATCAAAGAGTTCTTCGACACCGGGATCTGGAAGCTCATCTGGAAAAGTGCCAAAAGCCCGCGTTTGCGCTGGCGCCTGGGCCGACGCTACTTCCGTTTAAAACGGTATCTGGCATAAGAGATAGCTTTAGCACGCTTAAATGCTTAGAATTTCCCGGCCGAAACTAAAAAAACGGATAATCGCTTGGAATTGTTGTATACCGCCCTGCTCTACATCATTCAGCCACTGGTGTGGCTGCGACTGTTGCTTCGTAGCCGTAAAGCGCCTGCGTACCGTAAACGCTGGGCCGAACGCTATGGCTACTGCCGCAATAAAGTGGCGCCGGACGGTATTCTGCTGCATTCCGTGTCAGTTGGGGAAACGCTGGCCGCCATTCCACTGGTGCGTGCCTTACGCCATCGTTATCCGTCACTGCCCATCACCGTCACCACGATGACGCCAACCGGCTCAGAGCGCGTGATGTCTGCCTTCGGTAAAGACGTGCATCACGTCTACCTGCCGTACGATCTCCCCTGCGCCATGAACCGTTTCCTGAATACCGTTCGCCCTAAACTGGTGATCGTCATGGAAACTGAACTGTGGCCGAATATGATTTCCGCCCTGCATGCCCGTAAAATTCCTTTGGTTATCGCCAACGCGCGTCTGTCGGAACGCTCGGCGAAAGGGTACGGCAAGCTGGGTAAATTTATGCGTCGCCTGCTCAGCAAAATTACGCTGATCGCCGCGCAGAACGAAGAAGATGCCGCGCGCTTTATCGCCCTCGGCCTGAAGCGCAACCAGCTTGCGGTCACGGGTAGCCTGAAGTTCGATATTTCCGTCACCCCTGAACTCGCCGCCCGTGCGGTAACGCTGCGTCGTCAGTGGGCGCCGCGTCGCCAGGTCTGGATTGCTACCAGCACCCATGACGGCGAAGAAGCCATTATTCTTCAGGCTCACCGCCAACTGCTGGAAAAATTCCCTGATTTACTGCTGATTCTGGTTCCTCGCCATCCTGAGCGTTTTAAAGATGCCCGGGAGATGGTGCAAAAAGGCGGTTTCAGCTTCACCCTGCGCAGCAGCGGCGAAATCCCCTCTGGCAGCACGCAGGTGGTGATTGGCGATACGATGGGCGAACTGATGCTGCTGTACGGGATCGCCGATCTTGCTTTCGTTGGCGGAAGCCTGGTGGAGCGCGGTGGTCATAACCCGCTGGAGCCGGCAGCCCACGCCATTCCCGTGCTGATGGGTCCACACACGTTTAACTTCAAAGATATCTGCGCGAAATTGCAGCAAGCCGATGGCTTAATCACCGTGACCGATGCGGACTCGGTGGTCAAAGAGGTCTCAACCCTTCTGACTGACGAAGATTACCGCCTGTGGTACGGTCGTCACGCCGTTGAAGTCCTGCATCAGAACCAGGGCGCACTGACCCGTCTGCTGCAACTTTTGCAACCTTACCTGCCGCAGCGGAGCCACTAATGTCAACGCGTCTGTCGGTCGTGATGATCGCCAAAAACGCCGCCGACCTGCTTCCGGATTGCCTGGCCTCTGTTGCCTGGGCTGACGAAATCGTCATTCTCGATTCCGGAAGTACGGACAATACGGCGGACGTTGCCCGTGCAGCCGGGGCAAAAGTCTTTACCGACACCGACTGGCAGGGCTACGGTATTCAGCGTCAGCGTGCGCAGAGTTACGCCACGGGCGATTACGTGTTGATGATCGATACCGATGAGCGCGTCACCCCGGAACTCCGACAGGCCATTCAAACGGTGCTTGCCGCGCCACAGCCCGGCGCGGTCTACAGTATCGCGCGTCGTAACTATTTCCTGGGCCGCTTTATGCGCCACAGCGGCTGGTACCCCGACCGCGTGATGCGCCTCTATGCCCGCGAGCGTTATCAGTACAACGACAACCTGGTCCATGAGTCTCTGGCCTGCGATAACGCTCAGGTCATCCCCCTAACGGGCGATCTGCTTCATCTGACCTGCCGCGATTTCGCCAGCTTCCAGCGGAAACAGCTGAACTATGCCACCGCCTGGGCACAGGAGCGGCATGCGCGCGGCAAGAAGGCCACGCTGACCGGCATCTTCACCCACACGCTGGGCGCGTTTCTGAAAACGCTGCTGCTACGTGGCGGCGTGCTGGACGGCAAACAGGGCTGGTTACTGGCGGTAGTGAATGCCCAGTATACTTTCAACAAATACACCGAGCTGTGGGCGCTGAACCGCGGCTACTCAGAGAAAACGTGAGCCATGAGCACAAAAGCGATTTATCCGGGTACCTTCGATCCGATCACTAACGGTCATCTTGATATCATCACCCGTGCGGCGTGTATGTTCGACAAAGTGATTCTGGCCATTGCCGCCAGCCCGAGCAAAAAGCCGATGTTCGACCTGAACGAACGCGTGCTGCTTGCCACCGATGCGATTTCGCATTTGTCGAATGTTGAGGTCGTCGGATTCAGCGATTTGATGGCAAACTTTGCCCGTGCCCAGCAGGCCAATATCCTGATCCGCGGTCTTCGCGCGGTAGCAGACTTCGAATATGAGATGCAGCTGGCGCACATGAACCGCCATCTGATGCCGGAGCTGGAGAGCGTATTCCTGATGCCCTCCAAAGAGTGGTCCTTCATCTCTTCTTCGCTGGTGAAAGAGGTGGCGCGCCATCGCGGGGACGTTACCCACTTTCTGCCGGTTAACGTCCACCAGGCGTTGATGGAAAAGTTAAAGTAACCCTACTTCTGGCACTGACGGCAGTAAAACGTGGCGCGCTGAGCGTGCTTCGTGGCAATAATCGGCGTCCCGCATGCTCTGCACGGTTCCCCCTTACGACCATAAACCTGCAACTCCTGCGCAAAATAGCCCGGCTTCCCGTCGCTTTGCAGAAAATCCTTCAGCGTCGTCCCGCCCTGCTCAATTGAGCGCAGCAGTACCGCTTTAATCACTCTGACCAGCAGCTCGCACTCCTGCGCAGACAGCGAAGAGGCCAGCCGATCGGGATGGATCCCGGCGGCAAACAACGATTCGCTGGCATAGATATTCCCCACGCCCACGACCAGCTTGTTATCCATCAGCCAGGGTTTAATCGGGGTTTTCTTTTTCGCGCACTTCTCTTTGAGATAATCTGCGTTAAACGCCTCTGAGAGCGGCTCAGGTCCAAGATGCGCCAGCACGTTGTGCCCTTCCAGCTCTTTGGTCCACAGCCATGCACCAAAGCGACGCGGGTCGGTGTAACGCAGCACCTTGCCGTTACTCATCACCAGATCAACGTGGTCGTGCTTTTCCGCAGGCAACTCTTCGGTGAGGATGCGCAGGCTTCCCGACATGCCCAGATGGATAATGATCCAGCCGTCAGGCAGCTCCAGCAGCAGGTATTTCGCGCGGCGCTGTACGCTCAGGACGGGTTTATCGCTTAACGCGTGGATCTCATCGGACACCGGCCAGCGCAGACGCCCGTTGCGAACGACAGCATGAAGAATAGTCGCGCCAACCAGATGGGGCTCAATGCCGCGGCGGCTGGTCTCTACCTCAGGTAATTCAGGCATGGTTCCTCCGTTGAGATGCAGAATGCAAAAAACCCCGCAGATGCGGGGTTTTTCAATACAAGGAGACTAAAATTATTTGATTTTAGCTTCTTTGTACAGTACGTGCTGGCGTACAACTGGATCGAATTTTTTCAGTTCCAGTTTTTCCGGCTTAGTACGTTTGTTCTTCGTGGTGGTGTAGAAGTGACCTGTACCAGCAGAAGAAACCAGCTTGATTTTCTCGCGAATACCTTTAGCCATGATTTATTTCCTCTTTAAGTACTTAGTACTTTTCGCCACGGGCACGCAGTTCGGACAGAACTGTATCGATGCCTTTCTTATCGATTACACGCATACCTTTAGCAGATACGCGCAGGGTGACAAAACGCTTCTCGCTCTCAACCCAGAAACGGTGAGAGTGCAGGTTCGGCAGGAAACGGCGTTTAGTCGCGTTCAGTGCGTGGGAACGGTTGTTACCGGTCACCGGACGCTTGCCAGTAACTTGGCAGACTCGGGACATGTCTATTCTCCAAAAATCAAATTAGCTCGAGCTTCGTATGGGGTATCGGCGCCTCGTCAGGCTTTACAGCCCGGTCATCGCATAGTTCTATTGAACTCTCGATTGCCAGGCCCAAATGCCAAACCCGAGATTCTCAAAGGTGGCGTAGTATACGCTGACTCGGCGGTGTGCTCAAGTCCCGAACAGACAAAGATCCCGATGGATCGCGAGAAAAGGCCTAAATCCAGCCACGTTCGGCAAAAGAAATGTACTCTCCGCGGCCAATTATCAGATGGTCCAGCACACGAATGTCCATGAATTGACAGCATTTGATAATACGTTCGGTAATTGCTTTGTCAGCTCTGCTTGGTTCTGCACAGCCAGAGGGGTGATTATGCGCGAGGATCACGCCGGCTGCATTCACTTTTATCGCTTCCCGCACAATTTCACGCGGATGCACCTCAACGTGGCTCAATGTTCCCGAAAAAAGGCGGGTATGTTTCAGTACCCGGTTTTTATTGTCGAGAAAGATCACCATAAAGATCTCCCGCTCCAGATCGGAAAGCTGGCTTTGCAGAAATTCGCGGGTCATATCGGGGGTGAGGATCGGGTCTTCTTCCTCCATACGCACGTTGTAAAATCGCCGGGCCAGCTCGGCAATGCCCCGTAACTGGGCATATTTCGCCACGCCAATACCCTCAACGTGCGTAAACGCCTCCAGCTCGGCGGTCAACAATCCATACAGTGAGCCGAAATGCTCTATCAGCTCTTTCGCCAGCGTAAATACCGTTTTCCCCGGCGTGCCTGTGCGTAAAAAGAGCGCCAGCAGCTCGTCGTCCTTTAACAACGTGACGCCATGGCGCAGCATTTTTTCACGCGGTAGCAGCAGTTCAGTCTCTTCCATGCCCGGCCTCCTTCTGTTTGCCATTATGCTGCCACAGGCAAATTCGGGGCTCGACGCTGGCGTTTCGTTCTTGCGTAGCGCCTCGCAAAGTGAATTAAGGACATCATCACCCCGTTTTAGGGATTGTGATAAAATGCCCGCTCTCTGGTGAAACCCAACAGGAAAGAATCATGATGAGCCTGGCCGGTAAAAAAATCGTTCTTGGCGTCAGCGGCGGTATTGCTGCCTATAAAACGCCAGACCTGGTGCGCCGTTTGCGCGAGCGCGGGGCCGACGTACGGGTCGCGATCACCGAAGGCGGCAAAGCCTTTATCACCCCGCTGAGCCTGCAAGCCGTCTCGGGATACCCGGTATCCGACAGCCTTCTCGACCCGGCAGCCGAAGCCGCAATGGGCCATATTGAGCTGGGGAAATGGGCCGATCTGGTTATCCTTGCCCCCGCCACGGCAGATGTAATTGCCCGCGTGGCGGCCGGGATGGCGAACGATCTGGTAACGACCATTTGCCTCGCCACGCCTGCGCCCGTCGCGGTTGTACCCGCAATGAACCAGCAGATGTATCGCAACGCCGCTACCCAGCATAATCTGGATACGCTGGCCTCGCGCGGCCTGCTAATTTGGGGACCGGAGAGCGGCAGCCAGGCCTGTGGCGACGTGGGGCCAGGGCGTATGCTCGACCCATTGACGATTGTTGATATGGCCGCCGCCCATTTCTCGCCTGTCAACGATCTGCAACATCTCAACATCATGATTACCGCGGGCCCCACGCGCGAGCCGCTGGATCCGGTGCGATACATCACCAACCACAGCTCCGGCAAAATGGGCTTTGCAATTGCTGCCGCGGCAGCCAAACGCGGCGCGAACGTGACGCTGGTGAGCGGCCCGGTGTCGCTTACCACCCCTGCGTTTGTGCGGCGTATTGATGTAACTACCGCGCTGGAAATGGAAGCCGCCGTACAGGCGCATGCTCAACAACAGCATATTTTTATCGGCTGTGCGGCCGTTGCTGATTACCGCGCCGAAACCATTGCCGACGCCAAAATTAAAAAGCAAGGTGATGAATTAACAATAAAAATGGTGAAGAACCCGGATATCGTTGCCGGTGTCGCCGCATTGAAAACTCATCGTCCTTACGTTGTTGGGTTTGCCGCAGAAACGAATAATGTGGAAGAATATGCCCGGCAAAAACGTACCCGCAAAAACCTCGATTTGATTTGCGCGAACGACGTATCGCTGTCCACGCAAGGATTTAACAGCGACAGCAACGCATTGCACCTTTTCTGGCAGGATGGAGATAAAGTCTTACCGCTTGAGCGCAAAGAACTCCTGGGCCAACAATTACTGGACGAGATCGTTACCCGTTATGATGAAAAAAATCGACGTTAAGATTCTGGACCCGCGCGTTGGCGAGCAATTTCCGCTGCCAACGTATGCCACCTCCGGCTCTGCCGGTCTTGACCTGCGCGCCTGTCTCGATGACGCCGTAGAACTGGCGCCGGGTGCAACGACCCTGATCCCGACCGGGCTGGCGATTCACATTGCTGACCCGTCACTGGCAGCGGTGATCCTGCCGCGCTCTGGCCTGGGCCATAAGCATGGCGTCGTGCTGGGTAACCTGGTCGGCCTGATCGACTCTGACTATCAGGGTCAGCTGATGGTATCCGTCTGGAACCGTGGCCAGGACAGCTTCACCATTGAACCGGGCGAGCGTATTGCGCAGATGGTGTTTGTACCGGTGGTGCAGGCAGAATTTAACCTGGTGGCAGACTTCGACGTTACCGACCGTGGCGAAGGCGGCTTCGGCCATTCCGGGCGCAAATAACCGCCCGACAAACACGCATCTCACAGCGCCATAATGCAATAACAAACCGCAAACGTCAGTTTGCGGGTCGCTGTGTGGTTGCCAGCCTGACAAGTGCTTATTTTCAGGGGTATTTTGTAACATGGCAGAAAAACAAACCGCGAAAAGGAATCGTCGCGAAGAAATACTTCAATCTCTGGCTCTGATGCTTGAATCCAGCGACGGCAGTCAACGCATCACCACCGCCAAGCTGGCGGCCTCTGTGGGCGTGTCAGAGGCGGCGCTGTATCGTCATTTCCCGAGCAAAACCCGGATGTTCGACAGCCTGATCGAGTTCATCGAAGATAGCCTGATCACGCGCATCAACCTGATTCTGAAGGATGAAAAAGACACCAGCACGCGTCTGCGTCTGATTGTGCTGCTGATTCTGGGCTTTGGTGAACGTAACCCGGGTCTGACCCGTATTCTTACCGGCCACGCGCTGATGTTTGAACAGGATCGTCTGCAAGGCCGTATAAACCAGCTTTTTGAGCGTATCGAAGCCCAGCTTCGTCAGGTTCTGCGCGAGAAGAAAATGCGGGAAGGTGAGGGATATAATACGGATGAGACGCTGCTGGCAAGCCAGATCCTGGCATTTTGCGAAGGGATGCTCTCCCGGTTTGTGCGCAGCGAGTTTAAATATCGACCAACGGACGATTTTGACGCCCGCTGGCCGTTAGTGGCAGCACAATTACAGTAACGCCATCGCCGGATGGCGGCTTCGCCTTATCCGGCCTACGAACAGGTAGGCCCGGTAAGCGTAGCGCCACCGGGCAACGCAATTAAACCCCGAACTCTTCGCGATACGCTTTTACCGCCGCCAGGTGATCCGCCATCTCAGGCTTCTCTTCCAGATATGCAATCAGGTCTGTCAGCGTGATGATAGAGATCACTTTGCAGCCATAATCGCGTTCCACTTCCTGAATAGCAGAGATGTCGCCACGCCCGCGTTCCTGACGATCAAGCGAAATCAGCACACCCGCAAGCGTTGCACCGTTAGCCTGGATAATCTCCATCGATTCACGGATCGCGGTGCCTGCGGTGATCACGTCATCCACCAGCATCACGCGGCCCTGCAACGCACTGCCGACCAGATTGCCGCCTTCACCGTGGGTTTTGGCCTCTTTACGGTTAAAGCAGTACGGTACGTCGCGGTCATGGTGCTCCGCCAGCGCCACCGCCGTGGTGGTTGCAATTGGAATGCCTTTGTACGCGGGGCCAAACAGCAGATCGAAATCAATCCCGGAATCTACCAGCGCTTCGGCATAGAAGCGGCCTAACAGTGCCAGGTCGCGCCCGGTATTAAACAGCCCGGCGTTGAAGAAATACGGGCTTTTACGCCCGGATTTCAGCGTGAACTCGCCAAACTTAAGTACCTGCTTGTTAAGCGCAAACTCAATAAACTGGCGCTGATACGATTTCATGGATTTGCTCCTTTGTCTTTTCAGTCTTACAGGCAAAAAAAAGGCGACTCATTGGTCGCCTTAAAATCAATTTTCTAACGCCGCTTTCTGCGTCGCTACAATAGATTCAATACCCCCTCGGGCCAATGCCAGCAAGGTGAGCAGTTCTTCGTGAGTGAATGGCTCGCCTTCTGCCGTGCCCTGCACTTCAATGATGCGACCATCTTCGGTCATCACCACGTTCATGTCGGTTTCTGCGGCAGAATCTTCAACGTATTCCAGATCGCAAAGCGCTTCGCCGTTAACAATACCAACGGAGACAGCAGCAACCATCCCTTTCATTGGGTTGGTTTTCAGCTTACCGGCGGCAACCAGCTTGTTCAGCGCATCTGCCAGCGCCACACAGGCACCGGTAATGGAGGCCGTACGCGTGCCGCCATCGGCCTGGATCACGTCGCAGTCCAGCGTGATGGTGAACTCACCCAGCGTTTTTAAGTCAACCGCGGCGCGGAGCGCACGTGCGATCAGGCGCTGGATCTCCATAGTACGGCCGCCCTGCTTACCTTTTGCCGCTTCACGGGCATTACGGGTATGGGTTGCGCGCGGCAACATACCGTATTCCGCGGTGATCCACCCCTGCCCCTGACCTTTCAGGAAGCGAGGCACGCCCTCTTCGATGGACGCGGTGCAAAGCACTTTGGTGTCACCAAACTCAACCAGCACGGAGCCTTCAGCGTGTTTTGTATAGTTACGGGTCAGGGTGACGGGACGCACCTGGTTGGCGCTACGACCTGCTGGACGCATGATGGATTCTCCGGCTTGAAACGAATGTGGCTGCGCATTATACGGATAAAGGACGCTTATTCCTATCCTGAGAAGCCCCTGAAAGCTATAATCCCCCCATCTCTCCTTTAAAAACGGGAATGTCTATGATCCGCAGTATGACCGCCTACGCCCGGCGTGAAATCAAGGGTAGCTGGGGTAGCGCTACCTGGGAAATGCGCTCGGTAAACCAGCGCTATCTGGAAACATATTTCCGTATGCCGGAACAGTTCCGCAGCCTGGAGCCTGTGGTGCGTGAGCGTATCCGTACGCGTCTGACCCGCGGGAAAGTGGAATGTAATTTGCGGTTTGAGCCCGATGCCAGTGCCCAGGGCGAACTGATCCTGAACGAAAAGCTGGCAAAACAGCTGGTTAATGCGGCGAACTGGGTCAAAATGCAAAGCGATGAAGGCGAGATCAACCCGGTTGATATTCTGCGCTGGCCTGGCGTGATGGCCGCCGGAGAGCAGGATCTGGACGCGATTACCGCTGAAATCCTGGCTGCACTCGACGGCACGCTGGATGACTTTATCGTTGCCCGCGAAACCGAAGGCCAGGCGCTGAAAGCGATGATTGAGCAACGCCTTGAAGGCGTGAGCGCCGAAGTGGCTAAAGTGCGCGCGCATATGCCAGAAGTGCTGCAATGGCAGCGTGAGCGACTTGTCGCCAAACTGGAAGAGGCGGAAGTTCAGCTGGAAAACAACCGTCTGGAACAAGAGCTGGTGCTGATGGCGCAGCGTGTAGACGTGGCTGAAGAGCTGGATCGTCTGGAAGCGCACGTTAAAGAGACCTACAACATCCTGAAGAAGAAAGAAGCGGTAGGCCGCCGTCTCGACTTTATGATGCAGGAGTTCAACCGCGAGTCGAACACGCTGGCGTCTAAGTCTATCAATGCAGAGGTGACCAATTCAGCGATTGAACTGAAGGTCCTGATTGAGCAGATGCGCGAGCAGATCCAGAATATCGAGTAATACCTTTCAGGGTGGTGTCTGGCACATCACCCATTACTTTTTCTAATCCATATTTATCCTTACTTTCTTTGTCTCCCGCCTTATCACAAGCCCGCCTGGCATGCGTTGATAAATTGCTTTAGGGCAAATCCCCTCGCCTTAGAAAATCTCAATCGTGATCTTGCGCACAAATCGCTAACCTCCTCCACTTCATTCCGGAGGGTTTATGCTGCTTCACATTCTCTATCTTATTGGCATTACCGCTGAAGCCATGACCGGCGCGCTTGCCGCCGGACGTCGCCGAATGGACACCTTCGGCGTGATCATTATTGCCACGGCCACTGCGCTCGGCGGCGGGTCCGTGCGCGATATCCTGCTTGGCCATTATCCGCTCGGCTGGGTTAAAAACCCTGAGTACGTCATTATCGTGGCAACGGCAGCCGTGTTAACCACGATTGTAGCCCCGGTGATGCCTCATCTGCGCCGCTTGTTCCTGGTGCTGGATGCGCTTGGGCTGATTGTTTTTTCCATCATTGGCGCACAAATTGCTCTCGATATGGGTGAAGGCCCGGTTATCGCCACCATTGCGGCGGTGATCACGGGCGTGTTTGGCGGGGTGCTGCGCGATATGTTCTGCAAACGTATCCCGCTGGTTTTCCAGAAGGAACTGTACGCCGGCATCTCCTTTGCCGCGGCAGTGCTTTATGTCGCCTTGCAGCACTATGTCACCAACCACGATGTGGTGGTTATCTCCACGCTGCTGTTTGGTTTCACCGCGCGTATGCTGGCATTGCGCCTGAAGCTGGGCCTGCCCGTTTTTCATTACAAGCACAACGCGCATTAATGTCAGAACCCGTTAATGTGCTGCTCAGCCAGCCACCTTGCCAGCCTATCAACAGGAGGCGCATGCAGCCAGTTAACGACCTGCTGCGCCTTCTCTTCACCTGTTCCCGGCAAAGCCTGCCAGTCAGCGGCGCTCCGCTGATTCAGCGCCTGCCACGACGCCGCCCCAACCGCATTCAACGTGGCTTTTGTCAGCGGGATCCCCATCGCTGTGACCCAGCGAATAAAAGGTTGTTTGCGCACAATATTAAAACGATGCCAGAGCGATAACCCGCGCCCGGCGGAAAAGCCAGGCGTGGACTGTAGCTGCGCCTGCGTCAGTGTTAACCACGAAAAAATATGCTCGAAACGATGCGTCTGATGAAGCGTTCGCCAGCCCGCCTCGCCTAACCCCTCGATCCCTAGCCCTTGTTTTGAGCTAAGCCACGTCAACCGGGCAAAGAACTGTTCCATACACGCTGGTGAGGCATAAAAACAGGTCAGCGAGTGGTACTGCAGGGCCGGAGGTTCTGGTTTTTCCCTGTTCGCTCCCCGCCAGACAACTCGATCGAATCGGGGGATCCCCTGCCCGGCGAGGCTTATCAGAACCTGATCGCCGGGAACAATATCCAGCCGCTGCCAGCGTGTGACCGACCCCAGGCTCACCCGCCGCACCTGTTTATCATCAAGCTTTACTGGATCCAGTTCGGCTACAACGGACACCTTGCCCGTTCGCCCGACGCCAAACTGTATCCCTCGCACTTCAGCAACCTGAGCGACAGGCGTATATTTCCATGCGACAACCCAACGGCCTTCACCGGGTAACCAACCGTCGCCCGCGGGTTCATCCGCTGAACGCACCACAATGCCGTCCGTGGCAAAGGGCAATGCTGTTGTATGCCACGCTGAACGCTGCGCTTCGACCGCATTCACAGACGCGGCGGGCAGCGTATAACGCGCCGTCAGGGTGAACCCGGCTTTTGACAACGCATCCAGAGATACCTGCATCTCTTTAGGTCCATCCGGCCAGGCCCAGATAAACACGCCGAGCTGCCTGAGAAGTGCGCTATCGTTATGACGCATCATGGCGCCCGCCACTTTTGCCCGCATGTTCATCCCCCCCATCTGACGCTGGATGTGGTTTTCATGAATCCAGAACAGTTCACCCTGTAAGACGCTATTTGCCAGGGGGCCGGACAGGTTTTGCGGAACAGAGGGGATTGATCGAACCTGCGCCGTCCAGTCTTCACCTTTCACACCGTTGCCACGGCTAATGGCCCGGACAAGCTTCCCGCCCTGGTACACCAGCGTCACAGCCACGCCATCCACTTTGGGCTGCATCCAGAGATGTTGCCGGGCTCGCATCCACTGGCTGAGCTCAGCTTTACTGGCAACCTTATGCACGCCCGTATGCGCAACCGGGTGTGTCACACTACCTGTCAGAGGTGGCGGTCTCTCTTCGGAAGAGACATGACCAAAGCAGCGCTGCCACTGGTTCAACCGCGCGTTAAGCTGATCGTAAACCCCGTCATCAACGTCACTGACTCCCTGCTTCCAGTAAGCATCGTCCCAGCGTTTGATCTGCGCGCTCAGCGCTACAATTTCCTTTTCTGCTTTTGCCTGCGACCATACCGGGCATACCGCTAACCCGGTGCTACACCACAACAGCGCAAACCCGCTTATCCATCGCCACATTATTACCCCTCCTTTGCGTTGGAGGAGGTATAACCCGGTATTAAAAACGACGCGAATGGCAACGTTACGCTTTACGAGGCGTTATCCAGCGTTTCTTTTTGTTGCTGCAAACCGCAGACAAAACCTGAAAACGGCACGCAAAATTTAATCATCCACGGGAAAAAGTGTGACAAAGGCTACGTCACACAGCGGCGACGTGTATAATAAGCCCGTATGTAGGACTTCTTCGTTAACACATACAAAAGACTCTCATGGCTCAAGGCACGCTTTATATTGTTTCTGCCCCTAGTGGCGCGGGTAAATCCAGCCTTATTCAGGCACTGTTAAAAACCCAACCGTTGTACGATACGCAGGTTTCTGTTTCTCACACCACGCGAGCACCGCGTCCGGGTGAGGTGCACGGTGAACACTATTTCTTTGTGAATCACGACGAATTCAGAGCGATGATTGGCAGAGACGCGTTTCTTGAACACGCAGAAGTATTCGGTAACTACTACGGTACTTCGCGTGAAACCATTGAGCAGGTTCTGGCGACCGGCGTGAACGTGTTCCTGGATATCGACTGGCAGGGCGCGCAGCAAATTCGTAAGAAAATGCCTGATTCGCGCAGTATCTTTATTTTACCGCCATCGAAAGATGAACTGGATCGCCGCCTGCGGGGTCGCGGCCAGGACAGCGAAGAAGTTATCGCGAAGCGTATGGCACAGGCTGTTGCAGAAATGAGCCATTACGCGGAATATGATTACCTTATTGTGAATGATGATTTTGATGCCGCGCTGAGCGATCTCAAAACTATCCTTCGCGCAGAACGTCTGCGTATGAGCCGCCAGAAGCAGCGACATGACGCATTAATCACCAAACTGTTGGCAGACTGAACCCACTTTCAGTATCATGCCCAGTCATTTCTTCACCTGTGGAGCATTTTAAGTATGGCACGCGTAACTGTTCAGGACGCTGTAGAGAAAATTGGTAACCGTTTTGACCTGGTACTGGTCGCCGCGCGTCGCGCTCGTCAGATGCAGGTAGGCGGTAAAGATCCGCTGGTACCGGAAGAAAACGATAAAACCACCGTTATTGCACTTCGCGAAATCGAAGAAGGTCTGATCAACAACCAGATCCTCGACGTGCGTGAGCGCCAGGAGCAGCAAGAGCAGGAAGCCGCAGAACTGCAGGCCGTAACCGCCATTGCTGAAGGTCGTCGTTAATTAAACCTGCGGGTCGCCCTTGTATCTGTTTGAAAGCCTGAATCAACTGATTCAAACCTACCTGCCTGAAGACCAGATTAAGCGTCTTCAGCAGGCGTATCTCGTTGCACGTGACGCTCACGAGGGCCAGACACGTTCAAGCGGTGAACCCTATATCACGCACCCGGTAGCGGTGGCCTGTATTCTGGCCGAGATGAAACTCGACTACGAAACGCTCATGGCCGCCCTGCTGCATGACGTGATTGAAGATACCCCTGC
The DNA here is from genome assembly GCF_001729745.1 of Enterobacter hormaechei subsp. hoffmannii. Classification (GTDB taxonomy): domain Bacteria; phylum Pseudomonadota; class Gammaproteobacteria; order Enterobacterales; family Enterobacteriaceae; genus Enterobacter; species Enterobacter intestinihominis. The sequence continues at coordinate 109,820 of NZ_CP017186.1, read as the reverse complement.
CACCTACCAGGACATGGAACAGCTGTTTGGCAAAAGCGTTGCCGAGCTGGTGGAAGGGGTCTCTAAGCTTGATAAGCTGAAATTCCGCGATAAGAAAGAGGCGCAGGCCGAAAACTTTCGCAAGATGATCATGGCGATGGTGCAGGATATCCGCGTCATTCTCATCAAACTTGCTGACCGCACCCACAATATGCGCACGCTGGGCTCACTTCGCCCGGATAAACGTCGCCGCATCGCCCGTGAAACCCTCGAAATCTACAGTCCGCTGGCGCACCGTTTAGGTATTCATCACATTAAAACCGAGCTGGAAGAGCTGGGTTTTGAAGCGTTATACCCGAACCGCTATCGCGTGATTAAAGAGGTGGTGAAAGCCGCTCGCGGTAACCGTAAAGAGATGATTCAAAAGATCCTCTCTGAAATCGAAGGGCGCTTGCAGGAAGCCGGTATTCCGTGCCGCGTCAGCGGTCGCGAAAAGCATTTGTACTCTATCTACTGCAAAATGGTGCTCAAAGAGCAGCGTTTCCACTCGATCATGGATATCTACGCGTTCCGCGTCATCGTCCACGACTCTGACACCTGCTACCGCGTGCTGGGGCAGATGCATAGCCTGTACAAGCCACGTCCGGGGCGCGTCAAAGATTACATCGCCATTCCAAAAGCGAACGGATATCAATCTTTGCACACCTCCATGATTGGCCCGCACGGCGTTCCTGTTGAGGTGCAAATTCGTACCGAAGACATGGATCAGATGGCGGAAATGGGTGTCGCGGCGCACTGGGCTTATAAAGAGCACGGCGGCGAAAGCAGCACCACCGCGCAAATCCGCGCCCAGCGCTGGATGCAGAGCCTGCTGGAGCTGCAACAGAGTGCAGGTAGCTCGTTTGAATTTATCGAGAGCGTTAAATCCGATCTCTTCCCGGATGAGATTTACGTTTTCACGCCGGAAGGGCGCATTGTCGAACTGCCTGCGGGCGCGACGCCGGTCGACTTCGCTTACGCCGTGCATACCGATATCGGCCATGCCTGCGTGGGTGCCCGCGTCGACAGGCAGCCTTATCCGCTGTCGCAGCCGCTCTTCAGCGGGCAGACTGTCGAAATTATTACCGCGCCGGGCGCACGTCCTAACGCCGCCTGGCTGAACTTTGTCGTGAGCTCAAAAGCGCGCGCAAAAATCCGCCAGCTGCTGAAAAATCTCAAGCGCGACGACTCCGTTAGCCTGGGGCGTCGTCTGCTCAATCACGCGCTGGGTGGCAGCCGCAAACTGGCAGAGATCCCACCAGAAAACATTCAGCATGAGCTGGAGCGTATGAAGCTCGCCTCGCTGGATGACCTGCTGGCAGAGATTGGCCTCGGAAACGCCATGAGCGTGGTCGTGGCGAAGAACCTGCAACAGGGCGAAACGACAGCCGTTCCTGCTAACGCGCAAAATCATGGTCACCTGCCAATCAAAGGCGCTGACGGGGTGCTCATCACCTTCGCCAAATGCTGCCGCCCTATCCCGGGCGACCCGATTATTGCGCACGTCAGCCCGGGTAAAGGGCTGGTGATCCACCACGAATCCTGCCGTAACATCCGTGGCTATCAGAAAGAGCCTGAGAAGTTCATGGCGGTCGAATGGGATAAAGAGACAGCGCAGGAATTTATCACTGAAATCAAGGTGGATATGTTTAACCACCAGGGTGCACTGGCGAACCTGACGGCAGCGATCAACACGGCCTCGTCAAACATTCAGAGCCTGAATACTGAAGAAAAAGATGGCCGCGTTTACAGCGCCTTTATTCGCCTGACCGCCCGTGACCGCGTACATCTGGCCAATATTATGCGCAAGATCCGCGTGATGCCGGATGTCATTAAAGTCACCCGTAACCGAAACTAGCATTATGAATTCAACACGTTACGAGCGAATCTGCGAAATGCTCGCCAGGCGTCAGCCTGATCTGACGGTCTGCATGGAGCAGGTCCATAAACCTCATAACGTCTCTGCTATCGTTCGCACCGCAGATGCCGTCGGCGTGCATGAAGTCCACGCCGTCTGGCCAGGCGCACGTATGCGTACCATGGCCTCCACCGCCGCAGGCAGCAACAGCTGGGTATCCGTGAAAACTCACCAGACTATTGGTGAAGCGGTCTCGCACCTGAAAGGGCGTGGCATGCAGGTTCTGGCAACCAACCTCTCTGCTAAAGCCGTGGATTTCCGTGAGATCGATTACACCCGTCCGACCTGCATTTTAATGGGCCAGGAGAAAACGGGGATCACGCAGGAAGCACTGGATTTGGCTGACCGGGACATCATCATTCCGATGATCGGCATGGTCCAGTCACTCAACGTGTCGGTCGCCTCAGCGCTGATCCTGTATGAAGCGCAGCGCCAGCGTCAGAATGCCGGAATGTACGAGCGCAGCAACAGCATGCTGCCGGAAGAGGAGCAGCAGCGCCTGCTGTTTGAAGGTGGCTATCCGGTGCTGGCTCGCGTTGCGAAGCAGAAGAAATTGCCTTACCCCCACGTCAACGCGCAGGGCGAAATTGAAGCCGATGCCGAGTGGTGGTCCACCATGCAGTACGCAGGGTAAATCATGAAAGGCCGCCTGCTGGACGCCATACCGCTCAACAGCCTGACGGGCGTGGGCGCGGCACAAAGCAGTAAACTGGCGAAGATTGGCCTGCACACCGTGCAGGATCTCCTGCTCCACCTCCCCCTGCGTTACGAAGACCGTACTCAGCTTTATAAAATTGGCGATCTGCTGCCCGCTATTTACGCCACCGTTGAAGGGGAAGTGCTGAACTGCAACATCACCTTTGGCGGACGCAGGATGATGACCTGCCAGATCAGCGACGGCACCGGCATTCTCACCATGCGCTTTTTCAACTTCAATGCGGCGATGAAAAACAGCCTTGCCAATGGACGACGCGTACTTGCGTACGGTGAAGCCAAACGGGGCAAATACGGCGCGGAGATGATCCACCCGGAATACCGCGTGCAAGGCGATCTCAGCTCACCTGAGCTACAGGAGACGCTCACCCCGGTCTATCCAACCACCGAAGGCATTAAGCAGGCCACGCTGCGCAAGCTCACCGACCAGGCGCTGGAGCTGCTCGATACCTGCGCCATTAACGAGCTGCTGCCACCGGAGCTAGCGCAGGGCATGATGAGCCTGCCGGAGGCGTTGCGCACCCTGCACCGTCCACCGCCAACGCTTCAGCTTGTTGATTTAGAAAGCGGTAAACATCCCGCCCAACGGCGTCTTATCCTTGAGGAATTACTGGCTCACAACCTGAGCATGCTGGCCCTGCGCGCCGGTGCGCAGCGTTTCCACGCGCAGCCATTAAGCCCGCATGATGAGCTCAAAGATAAGCTGCTGGCCACACTGCCGTTTAAACCCACCGGCGCCCAGGCGCGGGTCACCGCCGAGATCGAACGCGATATGGCGCTGAATGTGCCGATGATGCGCCTGGTGCAGGGCGACGTGGGCTCCGGGAAAACGCTGGTTGCCGCATTGGCCGCTTTACGCGCTATCGTCCACGGCAAGCAGGTGGCGCTGATGGCGCCGACAGAACTGCTGGCCGAGCAGCACGCCAACAATTTCCGTAACTGGTTCGCCCCACTGGGGATCGAAGTGGGCTGGCTGGCCGGGAAGCAGAAGGGCAAAGCACGTCTTGCGCAGCAGGAAGCTATTGCCAGCGGGCAGGTGCAGATGATTGTCGGCACGCACGCCATTTTCCAGGAACAGGTGCAGTTTAACGGCCTGGCGCTGGTCATTATCGACGAACAGCACCGCTTTGGTGTTCATCAGCGTCTGGCGCTGTGGGAGAAAGGTCTGCAACAGGGCTTCCACCCGCATCAGCTGATCATGACCGCCACGCCGATTCCGCGCACCCTGGCGATGACGGCCTATGCCGATCTGGATACCTCCACCATCGACGAGTTGCCGCCGGGCCGAACGCCTGTGACCACGGTTGCCATACCGGACACGCGGCGCAGCGACATCATTGACCGCGTGCGCAACGCCTGTACGCAGGAAGGGCGTCAGGCGTACTGGGTCTGCACCCTGATTGAAGAGTCTGAGCTGCTGGAAGCGCAGGCTGCCGAAGCCACATGGGAAGAGTTAAAGCTCGCCCTGCCAGAGCTGAACGTCGGTCTGGTTCACGGGCGCATGAAGCCTGCCGAGAAGCAGGCGGTGATGCAGTCGTTCAAACAGGGCGAGCTGCACTTACTCGTTGCGACCACGGTTATCGAAGTGGGCGTGGATGTGCCGAACTCCAGCCTGATGATTATTGAGAACCCGGAGCGTCTGGGCCTGGCGCAGCTCCACCAGCTACGAGGCCGCGTGGGCCGTGGCGCGATCGCCTCTCACTGCGTGCTGCTCTACAAAGCCCCGCTGTCGAAAACCGCGCAGATGCGTTTGCAGGTATTACGCGACAGCAATGACGGCTTCGTCATTGCGCAAAAAGATCTGGAGATCCGCGGCCCGGGTGAACTGCTGGGCACGCGTCAGACGGGTAACGCCGAATTTAAAGTGGCGGATTTGCTGCGCGATCAGGCCATGATCCCCGAAGTACAACGCCTTGCGCGTCATATTCATGAACGCTACCCCGAACAGGCGGCAGCGTTAATTGAACGCTGGATGCCGGAAACCGAACGGTATTCCAACGCCTGAAGGTCAGCCAAACATCGGCAGCATCAGATAGAGCTTAATGACCAGCGCGTTGACGATATCAATGAAGAATGCGCCCACCATCGGCACCACCAGAAACGCCATGTGCGACGGGCCGAATCGTTCAGTGATCGCCTGCATATTCGCGATGGCCGTTGGTGTCGCTCCCAGACCAAATCCACAGTGACCCGCAGCCAGTACCGCCGCATCATAGTTTTTGCCCATCATGCGCCATGTAACAAAGATGGCATACAGCGCCATAAACACGGCCTGTACCGCCAGGATCGCCACCATCGGCAGCGCCAGCGAGGCCAGCTCCCACAGCTTGAGGCTCATCAGCGCCATCGCCAGGAACAGCGACAGGCTGACGTTCCCCAGCACGGACACCGCGCGTTCGAAGACGCGGTAGAAACCCATCTGCGCCAGACCGTTGCTCAGGATCACCCCGATAAACAGCACGCAGACAAAGGTTGGCAGTTCGAAAGCCGTTCCCGCCAGCCATTGCGCAACGATTTTGCCCACGGTGAGGCAGATGGCAATCATGGCGATGGTTTCAATCATCACCAACGAGGTGATGCTGCGACCAACGTCCGGTTTTTCGAACGCGGTCGGCACCATTTCATCGTCTGGTCTGCCTTCCGGCGTAGTGGAATGTTTCACCAGATAGCGCGCCACCGGGCCGCCAATCAGCCCGCCAAGCACCAGGCCAAAGGTCGCGCAGGCCATTGCCACTTCCGTTGCGTTTTCAAAGCCATAGCGTTCGATGAACAGCTTGCTCCACGCCGCGCCCGTTCCGTGGCCACCTGACAGGGTAATCGACCCCGCCAGCAGACCCATCAGCGGATCCAACCCCAGCAGCGACGCCATACCGATGCCGATGGCGTTTTGCATCAGCAGCAGGCCCACCACGACAATCAAAAACACGCCCAGCACCTTGCCGCCTGAACGCAGGCTTGCGAGGTTAGCGTTCAGGCCGATAGTGGCAAAGAAGGCCAGCATCAACGGATCTTTCAGGGACATATCAAAATCAATTTCCCAGCCCATGCTTTTTTTCAGCACCAGCAGGGCAAGCGCCACCAGCAATCCACCGGCGACAGGTTCAGGAATGGTGTACTTTTTCAGAAAGGAAACACTGTGTACCAGCTTGCGACCAAGCAGAAGAACCAGCGTTGCGGCAACAAGGGTCGACAACGTATCGAGATGAATCATAAAAGGCTCCTGTTATGCGCGTGTTCCATACACACGCGGCGTTATCCTGGGCCGGGTGATGCTCGTCATGAGCCGCCGGCGCGAAAAGTGTAATTTTTTTTTCCTGTTCGTTGTAGAAAACCTGCTCACACCGGCAGATTTTCTCTCTTTTTTTTGCTGGCAATCGTTTGCTTTTACCAGGTGGTCAGCTAAAATGCCCGCTTTTCCACCGTGGGATTGCCGCCGATGTCTGTTAACACTCTGGAGTCTGCTGATGCGCAACCGATTGCGCAGAAGCAAAACAGTGAACTGATTTACCGCCTTGAAGATCGTCCCCCGCTACCTCAAACCCTGTTTGCCGCCTGCCAGCATCTGCTGGCGATGTTCGTTGCGGTCATCACGCCGGCTCTGCTGATTTGTCAGGCGCTGGGGTTACCGGCGCAGGATACGCAACACATCATCAGTATGTCTCTGTTCGCTTCCGGTGTAGCCTCCATCATTCAAATTAAAGCCTGGGGTCCGGTGGGTTCGGGGTTGCTGTCGATTCAGGGCACCAGCTTTAACTTTGTGGCGCCGCTGATCATGGGCGGTACGGCACTGAAAACCGGCGGCGCAGATGTCCCGACGATGATGGCGGCGCTTTTCGGCACCCTGATGCTGGCAAGCTGCACAGAGATGATCATCTCCCGCGTTCTGCACCTTGCGCGCCGGGTGATCACCCCGCTGGTCTCCGGCGTGGTGGTGATGATTATCGGCCTGTCGCTGATTCAGGTGGGTCTGACCTCCATCGGGGGCGGCTACGCGGCAATGAGCGACCATACCTTCGGCGCGCCGAAAAACCTGCTGCTGGCAGGCGTGGTGCTGGCGATCATTATTCTGCTTAACCGCCAGCGTAACCCGTACCTGCGCGTGGCTTCGCTGGTGATCGCCATGGCGGCCGGTTACCTGCTGGCGTGGGCGCTGGGCATGCTGCCGGAAAACACCACCCCAACCAACAGCGCGTTGATTACCGTGCCAACGCCGCTCTACTACGGCCTGGGCATTGACTGGAGTCTGCTCCTGCCACTGATGCTGGTCTTTATGATCACCTCGCTGGAAACCATTGGCGATATCACTGCCACCTCCGACGTGTCCGAGCAGCCGGTCTCCGGCCCGCTGTACATGAAACGTCTGAAAGGCGGCGTGCTGGCGAACGGACTGAACTCGTTTGTCTCGGCGGTGTTCAACACATTCCCGAACTCCTGCTTCGGCCAGAACAATGGCGTGATCCAGTTGACCGGCGTGGCCAGCCGCTACGTGGGCTTCGTGGTGGCGCTGATGCTGGTGGTCCTCGGCCTGTTCCCGGCGGTGAGCGGGTTTGTACAGCACATTCCCGAGCCGGTCCTGGGCGGCGCGACGCTGGTCATGTTCGGTACCATCGCGGCCTCCGGCGTGCGTATCGTCTCCCGCGAGCCGCTGAACCGCCGCGCAATCATGATTATTGCGCTGTCTCTCGCCGTAGGACTTGGCGTCTCCCAGCAGCCGATGATTTTGCAGTTTGCCCCGGACTGGGTGAAAAACCTGCTCTCTTCCGGCATCGCCGCGGGCGGTATTACCGCTATCGTGCTGAATCTCATTTTCCCGCCTGAAAAGAACTGATCCCCACACGGCAGGCTGTCAATGCCTGCCGTGACATCTCTTTACACCATTCCCGCCTTGAGCATTGCGCATAATTCGTGCATAACACCCTTATGTGCGTTTCGCGGGAAGGAAGACCATGAAATTTATTGGAAAGCTGCTTATCTATCTTCTGGTAGCCCTGCTCATTGTAGTGCTCGCCTTTTATTTTCTGCTCCAGACCCGCTGGGGCGCATCGCAGGTCAGCAGCTGGATCACGGTGAATACCGATTACGAGCTCAACTTTGACCTGATGGATCACCGCTTTTCATCCCCTTCTCACATCCTTCTGGAAAACGTTACCTTCGGACGAGATGGCAAACCGGCCACGCTGGTCGCTAAAAAAGTGGATATTGGCTTAAGCAGCCGCCAGATCACCGACCCGCTGCATATGGACGCCATCACCCTGTTCGATGGCACGCTGAATTTATCTCCACAGACGGCGCCGCTGCCGTTCCAGGCCGATCGTCTGCAACTGAATAACATGGCCTTTAACAGCCCGAATACGGAGTGGGATCTCAGTGCGCAAAAGGTGACCGGTGGCGTCAGCCCGTGGCAGCCCGAGGCGGGGAACGTACTGGGGAAAAATGCGCAAATCCAGATGAGCGCCGGGTCGCTCACGCTCAACGGCATACCGGCCAACAACGTGCTGATTCAGGGACAACTCAACGGCAAAGAGGTGGTGCTGAATACCATCGGTGCCGATATGGCGCGCGGCTCGCTTACGGGGTCGGCTCAGCGTAATGCCGACGGTGGCTGGGTTATCGACACCCTGCGTCTGAATGAGATACGCCTGCAAAGCGACAAATCGCTGCTGGATTTCTTCGCCCCTCTCTCCACCCTGCCTTCGTTACAGATTGGGCGGCTGGAAGTGACCGATGCCCGTCTACAGGGGCCAGACTGGGCGGTAACCGACCTCGATCTCAGCCTGCGTAACCTCACCCTGAGTAAAGGTGACTGGCAAAGCCAGGAGGGACGGTTATCCATGAACGCCAGCGAATTTATCTACGGCTCGCTGCATCTTTTTGATCCTATCCTGAACGCGGAATTCTCCCCGCAGGGCATTGCGCTGCGTCAGTTCACTTCCCGCTGGGAAGGGGGCATGGTGCGCACCTCCGGCAACTGGCTGCGCGACGGGAACGCGCTGGTGCTGGACGACGTTGCCATTGCCGGGCTGGAATATACGCTTCCGGAAAACTGGAAAACGCTGTGGATGGATCCGCTCCCGGCATGGCTGAACAGCGTGACGCTGAAAAAATTCGGCCTGAGCCGCAACCTGGTGATCGACATCGATCCGGCGTTCCCATGGCAGATCACCTCCCTCGACGGTTATGGCGCTAATCTGCGGCTGGCGCAAGACCACAAGTGGGGCGTGTGGGGCGGTAACGCAACCCTGAACGGGGCGGCAGCAACCTTTAACCGCGTCGACGTGCGACGCCCGTCGCTGGCGCTGAATGCCAACGCCGCAACGGTAAACATTACCGACCTGAGCGCCTTTACCGAGAAAGGGATCCTGGAAGCGACCGCCACCGTGTCACAGCTGCCACAGCGACAAACCACCGTGAGCCTGAACGGGCGCGGTGTACCGCTCAACGTCTTGCAGCAGTGGGGCTGGCCAGCGCTGCCGATTGCGGGCGACGGCAATATTCAGCTCACCGCCAGCGGCAGCGTGCAGGCCAATGCGCCGCTGAAGCCGACGGTGAACGGGAAGCTTAGCGCGGTGAATATGGATAAACAGCAGGTGCAACAGACCATGACCCGCGGGATGGTGTCGGCGGTGGCTCCGGCACAGTAAAAAGCCGGGTGGCGGCTTCGCCTTACCCGGCCTACGAGGTTTTGGTTCCCTCTCCCCGTGGGTGAGGGCATCAGACCGCATAATTACCGTAGGCCCGGTAAGCGAAGCGCCACCGGGCATTTTTCCAGCTCAGAGGTGAACCACCACCTCATCCCCCTCGGCTTTCACCACCACACCCCACTCGCTGCCCGCATGTGAACCGCCTTTCACGCCGCCAACCTTTTGCACGTTGCGCAAGCACACCGACCAGTTTTGCGCATCTCCCGCGCCGGTAAAGGTCACGACGTCGCCCTGACGTGACGCCTTCAGCGTAAACACCACAGAACCGTCCGCCGCAGGCACTTCGCTTACCGCCGTTGCGCCATCGCTCAGGTTGAAGAGCTGGAAGGCTGTCCCCTCGTGCCACGCATAGTCCGGCTTCTGGTTATTATTGCCGAGCGCCAGCAGCGTGTTGTCGCGCACATAGACCGGCAGGCTCATGAAATCGTGCTGCTGCTTATGCCAGCGGCTACCCTCGATTTCATCGTTGTGCCACAGGTGCGTCCAGCGCCCTTCCGGCAGCCAGAACTGCACATCGCCCGCCTCGGAGAACACCGGCGCCACCATCATCGAATCCCCCAGCATGTACTGGCGGTCGAGGTAATCGCACGCCGGATCGTCCGGGAACTCCAGCATCATTGCCCGCAGCATCGGCGTGCCGAACTCGCGGGCCAGCGCCGCCTGACGATACAGGTACGGCATCAGCTGGCATTTCAGCTGGGTGAAGTGGCGCACCACGTCGCAGGACTCGTCATCGTACGCCCACGGCACACGGTAGGATTTGCTGCCGTGCAGGCGGCTGTGGCTGGAGAACAGCCCGAAAGCGCACCAGCGCTTATAGACGTGCGCCGGAGCGGTGTTTTCAAACCCGCCGATATCGTGGCTCCAGAATCCGAAGCCGGACAGGCCAATCGACAGCCCGCCGCGCAGGCTTTCCGCCATCGATTCATAGTTGGCGTAGCAGTCGCCGCCCCAATGCACCGGGAACTGTTGCGCACCCACGGAGGCAGAACGGGCAAACAGCACCGCCTCTTCTTCTCCCACCGTCTCTTTCAGCACGTTCCACACCAGTTCGTTGTAGATGTAGGCGTAATGGTTGTGCATCTTCTGCGGATCGGAACCGTCAAACCACTGGACGTCCGTCGGGATACGCTCGCCGAAGTCGGTCTTGAAGCAGTCGACGCCGATCTCCACCAGGCCTTTCAGCTTGTCGGCGTACCACCGGCACGCGTCCGGGTTAGTGAAGTCGTAGATCGCCAGCCCCGGCTGCCATTTGTCCCACTGCCACAGGGAGCCGTCCGGGCGCTTGAGCAGGTAGCCCTTCTCTTTCAGCTCACGGAAGATCGGCGATTTCTGGCCGATGTACGGGTTGATCCACACGCAGACCTTCAGCCCTTTCTCTTTCAGGCGGCGGATCATCCCTTCCGGGTCGGGGAAGGTCACCGGATCCCACTCGAAGTCGCACCACTGGAAGGCCTTCATCCAGAAGCAGTCGAAGTGGAACACGTGCAGCGGCAGGTCGCGCTCGGCCATGCCGTCGATAAAGCTGTTAACCGTCGCTTCGTCGTAGTTGGTGGTGAACGAGGTGGTCAGCCACAGGCCGAACGACCACGCAGGCGGCAGCGCCGGACGCCCGGTGAACTGCGTATAGCGGTTTAATACCTCTTTTGGCGTCGGGCCGTCGATCACGAAGTACTCCAGATACTCCCCTTCCACGCTGAACTGCACTTTGGACACTTTCTCGGAGCCGACTTCAAACGAGACATTTTCCGGGTGATTCACCAGCACGCCATAACCACGGTTGGTCAGGTAGAACGGGATGTTTTTGTAGGATTGCTCGGTGCTGGTGCCCCCGTCGCGGTTCCAGGTTTCGACCGTCTGACCGTTGCGCACCAGGGCGGTAAAGCGCTCGCCCAGGCCGTAGACCGTTTCCCCCACGCCCAGATCCAGACGTTCAAACACATAGTTGCGATCGGTGTTGGTATCCTGCACGTAGCCGTTGTTTTTCAGCTGGCTGCCGGTAACGCGCTGGCCGTTGCGCAGGAAATCCAGCGCCCAGAACTCGCCTTTGGTAACGCGCACGCTAACGCTGCCGCTTTTCAGCTCGGCAAATTCGGCGTTGTTTTCAATCTCAACTTTTACATCCTTCAGAACGTTCAGCGGATAGTGCGGGCCGTTGTTCAGCGCGCCCTGGAAGTGCTCAATGCGCACCCCGACAATCCCTTCCTGCGGAGCAAACAGGCGCACCGTGAACATCAACGTGTCGAGCTGCCAGGTGCGTTCGCGCACGTCACGCGGCGCGACGTACACCACCAGGTCATTGCCCTGCTGCTCCACGTCGAACACCTGAACCGGATACGTCACGTTAAGGCTCGGTTGAATAAGCCAGTTTCCATCACTGATTTTCATGCTTACGTCCTCTTAGTTCTGCAATTCTTTACTGACCGGCAGGTTTTCAAACTCCTGCTGATTGCGGCGCGCACCCTGCGCCAGCTCGCGCAGGATTTTGGTCAGGAAGGGGGTTTTCAGCGTGTAGTAGCGCCTGGCGATAATGGCGCTCAGCACGTAACAGATCGCCGGTGCCAGGGTAAACAGACCGATAATGATGCTGATGGTCGCGCTGTTCTGGGTTTTGGCTGCCGCGTCGTAGCCGCCGCCTGCCAGCATCCAGCCGATCATCGCCCCGCCCAGCGCCAGGCCGAGTTTCAGCACAAACAGCGTGCCTGCAAAGCTGATGCCGGTCAGGCGTTTGCCGTTGGTCCATTCGCCGTAGTCGACGGTATCGGACATCATTACCCACTGAATCGGCGTCACCAGCTGATGCAGCACGCCGATAACGAAGATGAAGCCGAACATCAGCATGGTGGCATGCATCGGCACGAAGAACATCGCCACGCTGACCACCGCCAGCGCGGCGTTGGTCCACCAGAAGATGCTGACCTTGCACTTCCAGTCGGTGAGCGGTTTCGCCAGCGCGGAGCCAATCAGGTTGCCGACGCAGTAGGTGGTGAGGAACGCGACGAACACTTCCGGCGAGCCCATGATCCAGGTGCAGTAGTACATCATCGCGCCGCCGCGCACGCAGACGGCGAGAATGTTGAGGATGGTCAGCACGCCGACGATGCGCCACTGGTCGTTTTGCCAGATATCGCGCAGGTCTTCCCGCATGGAGGTGGTGCTTGGCGGCACCTGGATGCGCTCTTTGGTGGTGAAGAAGCAGAACGCCAGCATCAGGAACGCGACCACCGACAGCACGGCGATCCCGCCCTGGAAGCCGAAGGCTTTGTCATCCCCGCCAATAAGGTTCACCAGCGGCATCATCAGCACCGTGGAGAGCATGCCGCCCGCCGTCGCCAGCACAAAGCGCCAGGACTGAAGGGAGATACGCTGCGTCGGGTCGTTGGTGATCACGCCGCCCAGCGCGCAGTACGGGATGTTGACCACGGTATAGAGCAGGGTCAGCAGCGTGTAGGTGATAGCGGCGTAAACCATTTTGCCGTTGAGGCTGAGGTCCGGCGTGGTATACGCCAGCACGCAGACGATGCCGAACGGGATAGCGCCGAACAAAATCCACGGGCGGAACTTGCCCCAGCGGCTGCGGGTGCGGTCGGCAATCAGCCCCATGCACGGGTCGGAGATCGCATCAAGCGCGCGTGCCAGCAGGAACATGGTGCCGACAAACCCGGCGGGAATACCAAAAATATCGGTGTAGAAAAACATCATGTAAAGCATGACGTTATCAAAAATGATATGGCTGGCGGCGTCTCCCATGCCGTAGCCAATCTTCTCTTTTACTGACAATACTTCGCTCATATTTTTATCCTTCACGCTGTAGGGGGCGCTGAGACCGGTTGCATTGGTTTTAAACCATTGTTTCAGGAGCGGGTATTGCGTTTTCTGGTTAAGAGATTACGTTTCTTGTTTTTTGTGATCGGGATAAAAGTTGATGAGCACGAAATGCTAACCTGAGGATTTTCTTAAGAATTAGCTGAAACAGGGGGATTCAGGTCAAAAGAGAGGTGAAAAAAGTGGTGTGGGGTATGTGGTAAATGCCTGAAAGTAGCTATAATGCGCCCCGCCTCCATGTAGCAATCGAGGCGCGGAAGATCGTCATCTCCGGTGAGGTGGCTGGACTTCAAATCCAGTTGGGGGCGCCAGCGCTCCCGGGCAGGTTCGACTCCTGTGATCTTCCGCCAAAAATGCTCATCTACCAACCATGAGTAAGCCTATCGTATAAACATGCTAACTTCCTAAAATAACTTGAATAGCTTGAGTTTTCATTATTAAGTTTCTCTTGATGTTGAACGAGGAAATCCTTCACTACATCCAACTCTAATTTATCCCAAAGGAAAGGGAGATAAATCGCGGCCGACTCCGGTGTCGAATGGTTAATAATATATAAAGTATCTTTATCTTTAAATTTCTTAACAAAAGTCCTCAAATAATTTGAAGATTGATAATTAATAGCTGTCCGATTCACCCATTTATCTAAAGGTAAGCCAGAATCTATATATTCTTTTTGATTTTTGATTCCAATACTGGAAAGATATTTAAACACTACAATATTTGGACTATATCTACCCGCTGATGGAATTACACTTCCAATAATACCATTTGGATCATAGCTTTTATTATCATGCAGCAAGTCATCAAATAAGTCTATGCTGCTAATTTGAGTATAACCACAATTCCCAACTTCAATTTCTTTTCTCTTTGCTTCGGCAACCCCCACTCCGACTATAAATTCAACGTCAGCATGTTTTTCGACTTCATCTATATCTACAACACAAATCTTTTTTTCAGGCTCATTAGATTGAACTAAATTGTAAAGCTGTTCCTTACAATATCTCAAAATTCGCGCTGGAATTTTTCTTTTATTTTCATCAATTGATTCAAATATCGGAATGAAGTCATCCGTCCTTATTAATGTTATTGGGATTTGAACACCATCAATTGATGTATAAGTGTTTGATATGGAGCAATCAGTTAAGCCCTCATCTCTTTCAACAAATATTAGATTATGCTGCAATTGTTCCACATTTTGTGGGCCAATACATGTTGATATAGCGCTAAGCAAGGACGTAATATTTTTATCCGACAGTGAATATCCTATAAAAACCACAGGATGCTCAACAAAAATAGTTATTAACTTCGCTGCAAGATACGGATTTTTCAAATTAAACTCATGGTAATCAGTATCGGTCATAATTAGTGATTTTGGCTTATGGGCGCTTCCGTGTATTTTATAAATCTCAGCTATTGACTGAGGATTTGAGAATAACAACTCATTTTGTCCTGTATAAACCTTGTAATCTGGAAAAAGCTGTTCTAAAAAACAGTCCCAGTTTGTCGTAATTATTCCATCAACATTTAAATTTGATAACAATTTTATTTCATTGTAATAATTACTTTCAGTAAGAGAAACATCGAGTGCATTTGTTAAAAATTCACAAATTTCAAAACGTAGTGCGGATGTTTTATCAACTACCTTCTTATGGAACTTTTCCCTACTACTTGCAAAACGAGCATCCTGCCACCATTCTTGATTAAAGTCTTCTGCAATAAGTCTTGCGGCAGTTGGATAAGTAGAGTCACCGGTAGCCAAATAATATTCGAACGGTTTACCAAAAATGCAATATTTTTCTAGAAGGGATTTCCAATCACATAATCCAAGATATCTCCTAGAAAAACCTGATCCTATAAATAAAAACGGACCTGCATTACGCGACTTAAAAATTGCTGTTAATTGTGTCTTAAGCTCTAGATTATTCATTTCATAATCCAAATAAATTATTAGGTTATCAAAATAGGCATTACTTCACAGGGATTATACCTTTGCGTTTCAGCTCATCACGACCTAAAGTTTTCAACCAATTACCCAAACTCATTCCTTCAGCTTTCGCAGCCGCCTCAAACTGAGCCTTCAACTCCGGCGTAATACGAATCTGGAAAGTCGGTGCTTTTCCGGATTTAGATTTGTTAGGGTCGCGTTTAGCTGTTGACATGTACGTACCTACAAGAGCAAGATATCTTCACTGAGGTACGTACCTTAGCATACGAAAACCTCAAATTGAAATGCCCTCGCCAGGTACTCGCAATACCGGACGAGAGCTAACCTCACCAACTATCAAGGAGTTGATTATGGCTGATTCGCATTCTACCCCAGATACCGACCAATCCGGAACCGAGCATTCGTTAATTGTGGGATACCGCCCGAATGTTTACGACAAATCTACGCCGAGAATAATCCTTTCCGGAAAGTGGCTGCGCGCGGCGGGTTTTGATACCGGACAGCAGGTCACAGTAAAGGTCATGAAAGGATGCATCGTTCTGGTGGCGTATAACGAGCAGGAGCAGAGGTTGCAGGACGACTATAAAAGGACGAAGGCAAAGCTCACCGAGATAGAAGACGCGCTTGCAGCGATTCAAACACAGCTTCCTGGAAAGCACCTCGCAAAATCAAATACAAACCACCTGGCGTAGCGACTATTTCTGGCATACTACGAGCTTACAGACATTACCCTTATGAAGTATTTCTGATAAGGGTTAACGGGTCGAAAATGCAGTTGTTCGGTTTTATCGAACAACTGCCAGCGAGGCAGCCAAGTGAAAACCTTAAATGAAGTGATTGCGTCACGCTCATCGGAAAGCCAACAGCGCATTCAGGAGATGGCAGAGGAAATGTTCCTCGAAACCGGTCTGCAACTTCTGCGTGAAGAGCTCCAGCTTTCGCAAAAACATGTCGCCGATCTTATGGGCGTAAGTCAACCTGCGGTAACACAACTGGAGCAGCGTGGAAACGATCTGAAGATTGCTACGCTTAAGCGTTACATCGAAGCGATGGGCGGAAAACTTAGCATTAACGTGGAACTACCCACTGGCAAGCAGGTTGCGTTTCATCTCTAGCGCGATTGTATCTGTAGTTGATGGCGCAACTATATAAGCCGCATTTTACATCCACCTCAGAAAATTAATTCTGCGACGTGCGCCACACCCCAGGCGTACAACCATACTCCGTCTGAAAATGACGAATAAAGTGCGCGCAGTCGCTGAACCCCATCCGCTGCGCAATATCCGTCACGCTTTGCTGCGAGTTCTTCAGCAGCCAGCAAGCATAGCGCAGTCTGGCGCTGCGGATAAATTCGCGGGCCGTTTTGCCGAATTCTGCGTGGAACAGACGGTTGAGCTGGCGTTCACTCAATGCCACTTCTCGCGCAAGCCCGGCGGTGGTGAGCGGCCGGGTCAGGAACTGTTCTATCAGCATGACGGCGCGGCGCAACCGCGAGTCAGGGATAAGCGCAAGATTCGCCGGACGTGGGGTGGCAATTTCATGCGGAACGAGCGACAAACGCTGACAGGTGGTGCTGGCGATATCATCCCCGGCATGGGCGCGGATAAGCTCAGTTGCCAGCGTCAGGGTGGAAATACCGCCCGGGCAGGTCAGCACATCGCCATCGTCGATGAAATCATACCCTTGCTCAGCATAAACCAGCGGGAAAGCCTGCCGAAATGCATCAAGGTGGAAAGGATGGATGGACGCTCGTCGTTCATTCAGCAATCCTTCCTGTGCGAGGACAAAACTGCCGGTGCCAATGCCAATGAGCGGAACCCCGGCATGGTGGGCATGTGCCAGATACGCTTTATCCCCCTGATACCCTAAGTCCAGATACTGCAATTCACCGCCGATAACAGCAAGGTAGTTAAAACTTTCCGGCGGCCCATGGGGAGAATCCGGCCTCATGATAATCCCCGCATTGCTGATAATCGGGATATCAGGGAATTCACTTATCAGGCTGATTTTAAATGCTAATTTATCCTGAGCTTTCGCTGCATAACGCAGCGCCTCCAGCAACCCGGAGACGGCCAGAAGTGAATAACGGGGCCATAATATCAACCCAATATGCAGACACTTTTCCGGTACTGATTTCCCCCCATCGGAGGAGTCAAATACACTTTTCATTTACTTGCCAAATTTAAAATTAATTACATTATCGCAACATGATCTGTCGCACTTTATATTTCTAAGATAATCCTGATATTTTAAATCAAGCATAAATGAGACGGGAGGAAAATATAATGCTTTTCTCGTTTACATCATTCTTTTTTTGAACCACGACACACATATGTCGGTAATGTTCCTAAGGTAAAGATATAGTTACCATTATGTTGTTCATTGATACGCATATAAATACTCTTGCCCGGATAGACAAAAAATTGCGGTTCATATTTTTCCAGCCAGCTGTCTTCTACATTATCGTCCGGGAACGTCATATTTTTTTCTGACGTCAGCAAATAGAGGCGATCTTTTCTCTCCACCCGAAAGGAAATTTTCCTGTCGATGGTTTTACCCGGATCGCTCTTTGCCCGGCCATTCATGCTCAGGGTTCCGAATTTCCCGTCGAAGGTGTAATTCAGCCAGACCGTCAGCGTCTCATCCGGATGGTGCTGTACCAGATTAGCCTGGCATGAAAAAGGCTGAACGTAAGATCGGTGCCACAGGTAATAGCCCGTCAGCACGCCTGCCGTGACGAGGCCCGTCACGATGACATACAGCATCTGCCGAAAACGAGTCATGCTAGCTATCCTTCAGGAAATAATCAGATATACAGCGGTTCGGTTCTTTCATTGGCCGGTCGCAGCGAATAACCGACGCACGAGGAAGCAGAGCGTACCAGCTGATGTAAACCCAGGGATATTGCGCGCATTCAGCCTTGAATTGTTCTACATAGGTCAGCGCGGAAGCGCGTTCAGCGTGAGTCTGAATGTCGTTCGCAAGATAAACGCGACAGGCCCCGACGGATGCCGCAAAACGGTAATCCTCAACAAAACGGTTTTCCCTGGCGTTCATATATCCCGTCACGCCTCCCACGGCCAGGATGATCAACAGCCCCATAACGACAGCCAGCCAGCGCGTGGACTTCCTGGCAACGGGCGCTGCTGGCGCGGAGGATGCAGAGACCTCCTCGATCGCTGGCGCCTCCACACATTGTCCCTCTGCGGGTTGAGGCGTGACAGGCGAAGGCTCTCTGACGGTTATTTGCGTGTCGCTTGCCAGCGTCAGCCCAATACGGGGAATGGTAACGATAGGGTCAGTTTCAAAACCAATCTTTTTGAGCCCTTTGCGCAGAATGGAGATGTTCTGGTAATAGGTATTGGAGGAGACAAGCATGCCGCGGCTTTGCCAGACAATATCAAGGAACTCTTGCTGAGTGACAATCGACCCCGCTCTGTCGATTAATAACAACAGGCATCGGCCTGCTGGCGAATTTAACACAACCACACGGTCAGGATTGTTGATATCACGTAACGTGCTGGCCGCAGGATGAAATTCGACGATATTATTTATAATGTAATGCTTATGCATAGGGGCAGTATGAATTCTCCGGTTAACAGATGTTGAACCTGAGTCACCGCATGTATGTGATGACATTCGCGTCGGGATTAATGTGACTGATTAACGGCATGCTGTATATCTTCGCCATTGGCGAAAAATCTTAATTTATATTTCATCCCTTAAGCTTCACTGAACCTGCATAAGAACTCAACCCTTGTAGAATGCGGCTTGCAGAGCCGATTCATCCGCGATCATCCTCATTATGATGTTTTGTGAAGTGAATTTCCGCTCCACAGAAGTATCTGACTATCGACAGCATCTCTTTTATCAGAGCCTCTCCTTTTGGCGCTCTCATCGCCTCTTGACATTGACAAATATCTACATAAAAAAACATTGTACGCCACGGACATACGTGTCTGAAATATTCAGTACTCTTAAGCCTTAAGTTTTCTCAACCTGACAAATATCAATAATTTACATGGTTTTTGTATGCTTTTCAGCCACCTCTCTATCAGTTTTTATCGATGATAACATTCGTAAATTGTTATTCCCCGTCAGCAACTTCACACCCGCACTGACACCAGACGACAAACTCCTTACAAAACATTTATCAAAGCTAAATTTTCATTAAAAATAGCGGCTATCATAATTTACAGAAAGCGAAGCGGAATAAGACCAATCAGAGGGAAGCGTCGTAACCGGTCTCGATCTTAGTAATTAATACAATTTTAGATTAATTCAGATTACCTCTTTATTGGCCGACGTATAGTAGGCCTACACTATGCAATACGTCATTGCTTCGAGAATACTGGCGATACCCTTATAAATAATTCGCCTGATTACTATTATAAATCGAGGAATAACATGACGAACAATAACCAAATAACACAGCATATTACTGTTGCATTGATGGGCGGCGATCATTATGCAAGAAACGGCATTAAAACGTTATTACGCAGCATCCGCGACGACCTTCACATCATTATCATAGAAGGAGGTTATCAGGAACTGGATAAGGCGC
The DNA here is from genome assembly GCF_001729745.1 of Enterobacter hormaechei subsp. hoffmannii. Taxonomy (GTDB): domain Bacteria; phylum Pseudomonadota; class Gammaproteobacteria; order Enterobacterales; family Enterobacteriaceae; genus Enterobacter; species Enterobacter intestinihominis. Next base: position 90,135 of record NZ_CP017186.1, on the reverse strand, counting down.
TGTCGTCGATTCGTATCGATATCTTATTTATATCCGGCGCAGAGAAATACCATACAGGGTATGGCTCACTGAAATATTTAAAAAAAATCAAAGCCACGCATCCAGAGGTGATTATCTGCCTGTACTCAACCTCTGCCCATTCCCTGTTATGGGCCAGGGAAGATATTGATGCCTATATCTCGCTACAGAACACGGTTTATCAGTGGCGGATAAAGCTAGCAAAAATGGTCGATAGCCATTATCGGCCCCAAAAGCAGCCAGCGGCGTTATCGCTGACGCCTGGAGAAAGGAGGGTATTAAAGGAACTCAGGAACGGACTGGATATACGTTACATCGCAGAACTGGAGAAACTTTCTTATCGCCGCGTGAGCGCTTTAAAAAGCTCAGCGATAAGAAAACTCGGGCTCAGGAATAAGACAGATTTGCTGGTCTTTTTAACCAGTTAGACCTGCCGCTTTCAGAGCAAATCTCGTAATAAAAAAACCAAGGAACCATGAAATGAAAGCACGCCTTACTTGCCAATCTCTGCTGGCATTAAGCATTGCCGCCCTGCTGCCAGCGGGCTCAGCACTGGCCGCCACCACCAGCGGCGGCACGGTTAACTTTAGCGGTAAAGTGGTGACCTCCGCCTGTGCCATCAGCGCCGGTAGCGCGAATATCGACGTCGACATGGGTGAAGTGCGTACCGCCACGCTGGCTGCCGCAGGCAGTGAAGCCAGTACCGCAAAAGCCTTCTCCATCACGCTGGAGGATTGCGAAATCGCCGATACCTCCGCGTCCACGGAAGATAACCCCATTGCCGCAACGACCGTGGCTATCACCTTCACCGGTACGCCGGACAGTACCGATGTGAATAGCCTGGCCGCGGGAGTAAACGGCGGCGCGGGCTCGGCGCAGCATGTCGCTATCCGTCTTTATGATGAACAGGGCAACGTCGTCAGGCTGGGTGAGCCGGCAGCAGCGATCCCCCTGCGTGCGGGGGCGAACACCCTGAACTTCAGCGCGAAATATTACTCCCCACTGGGCAACGCCACGGCGGGTGATGCCAGCGCGGTCGCAACCTACACCGTGACCTATTCGTAATCTTCAGGCCCGGTCTGCTGGCCGGGTCTGACTCAGCTTTCAGGAGACGCACAATGCGCGTAAACACATGGATTTGTCTGGCTGGCACGTTATGTTCATCCGCCGTGTATGCAGGCGGCGTGGGGTTGGGTGCAACGCGGCTGGTCTACGCAGGCGCGACGACGCAGACGATGATGCAGGTAAGAAATACCCACCCTGATGCCACGTTCCTGATCCAGTCATGGATGGAAGACGAGAAAGGGAGCCGTACCAACGACTTCGTCATCACGCCGCCGCTGTACGTCATGAAGCCCGCCAGCGAAAGCGCGGTGAAAATCATGTTCAGCGGCAACGCACTGCCAGCCGATCGCGAAACGCTGTACTGGATGACGGTCAAAGCTATCCCACAGCAGGTTAAAAACGGTTCCGGCAATTCGCTGCAATTCGCCTCTGCCAACCGCATCAAGGTCTTTTATCGCCCTGAGTCGCTTCGGGAAGGCGCAGGAGAGGCATGGAAAAACCTTGCAGGCGCCTACCGCGCGGGCAAGGTCACGCTGACCAACCCAACGCCGTATTACCTCACCACCATTAACCTGAAAATTGATGGCAGGCCGGTGTCGCCCGTCATGGTGCCGCCGAAAGCCAGCGTGACGCTGGCAGACACCTTCAGCCATGCGAGCAGCATGAGCTACCAGACGATTAACGATTATGGGGCCTGGACGCCCGTTACCCGCACGTCATTGTCCCAATAATAAAAACAGTAAGGCGTGACCACATGAAAATTAAAATCCTGTGCGCCACGGCGATCGCCCTGGTGATTCGGCAAGCCGTGGCTGCCGAAAGCGAGCTGCACTTTAATCCTGCGTTTCTTAACGGCGAACAGGCAAACAGTGCCGATCTCGCCTGGGTCAACGCCGGGAGCGCGTTGCCGCCGGGCGAGTACAATCTTAACGTGTATATCAACACCCAGTTCGCGTTCACAGGTAACGTCACGTTTCGCGCCGCTGAAAACACCGCCGGTGAAGCCCTGCCGTGCCTTACGCCTGCGCAATTCGCCGCACTTGGCATCGACAGCCGTCAGGCGAAAGGGGGTGAGCTGTCGCCTGCGCAGCGCTGCATTTTTTTAACCCGGTCGTTCGCCGATACCCGGTTTGATTTTGACCAGAGGACGCTTACCCTCAACTTCACCGTACCGCAAAGCGCGATGCGCGCTCTGCCGCGCGGGTACGTCAGCCCGGAGAGCTGGGAATCCGGCATCCCTGCCGCGTGGCTGAACTATGTGGTCAATGGCGCGAATAATGACTACCGGGGCGAGACGCGCACGCGGGAACAACAGCTGTTTGTGAGCCTGAACAGCGGCGCCAACCTGGGCGCATGGCGGCTGCGTGATTTCACCACGTGGACCAAAGAGAGTAACGAGCTCACCCACGTCCAGACCTGGCTACAGCGGGATATCCGCGCCCTGCGTGCCCAGGTTTATGCCGGTGAAACGTTCACCTCATCGCAGGTGTTTGACGCCGTTGGCCTGCGTGGGATTGCCCTGAAGACCGATGACAATATGTTGCCCGCCAGCCTGAGCGGTTACGCGCCTGAAGTGCGCGGCATCGCGCGCAGCAATGCCACGGTGACGGTTCGCCAGAACGGTAACGTTATCTATCAAACCTCCGTTCCGCCGGGGGCGTTTGTGCTGAAAGATCTCTATCCAACCTCTTCCGGCGGCGATCTCGTGGTCACCATTCAGGAGAGCGACGGCAGCCAGACGCAATACACCCTGCCCTTTGCCAGCGTGCCGAATCTGGTGCGTAACGGTCAGGTCAAATATGCTCTGGGGGCGGGGAAATACCGCCCTGCGGGCGATCAGATCTCGCCCTCCTTCGCGCAGGGCGAGCTGTTCCTGGGCTGGCGATACGGTCTCACGTTTTATGGCGGGGCGCAGTTTTCCGATCGCTACAACGGCCTGGCCTTCGGTATCGGGCAGAATCTCGGCCGCTTTGGCGCCTACTCCCTCGACCTCACCCATGCCCGCAGCCAGCTGGCTGATAAGCAGCGCTACACCGGTGACTCGGTGCGCCTGCGGTACAGCAAGCTGCTGAACGATATCGGTACGCGGGTCAATTTCTTCTCGCTGCGTTACTCAACGGCAGGGTTTTATACCCTCAGCGATACCACTTACAAAGGCATGGCGGGCGGAGCGCCAGAACAGACCGTGGAAGACGATGGCACCGTCACCACTCACTACGACACGGTTTACAACCTGCATATGTCGCGTAAAGCAAAAAATCAGCTGCTGTTGTCGCAGCCGATGGGCGAATACGGCGCGCTGTCTCTGTCCTGGGATCAACAAACCTACTGGAATACGTCAAAAACCACGCAAAGTTTGCAGTTCGCGTGGAACGCAACGTTTCGTAATCTGTCGCTTGGCATCAGCGCCCAGCGTAGCTCTAGCCTGTACGACAACAAGAAAGACAATATCCTCGCGTTGTCCCTGTCGGTGCCGCTGGGTAACCCGGCGCTGTCGACCCGTCTCCGTTTTACCGCTACCCATGCGGATCCCGCTGGCACCACCGCCAGTACCGGTGTCAGTGGTTATCTGCCGGGACAGGAGAATCTTTTCTATAGCGTCAACCAGCGCTACAGCGCGCAGCAGCACTACGGCGGCGATGCCGCGCTGCAATACGAGGGCGCGTGGGGAGACTATAACCTGGGCTACAGCTACGCCGGTGACTCCCGCAACCTCAGCTACGGGATGAGCGGCGGCGCGGTGCTGCATGAGGATGGCCTGACGCTGAGCCAGCCGCTCGGGAACACCAATATCCTGGTGAAAGCCCCGGGCGCCAGCCATGTCGCCGTGCTCAACCACAGGGGCATCAAAACCGACAGCCTGGGCTATGCGGTGATCCCGTACGCCACGCCGTATCGCGTTAATCAGGTTGCGCTAGATGTCACCACCGTGGGCAATGACGTGGAACTTGAGAACGCCATCGCCAATAAAATCCCCACCGACGGGGCACTGGTTCGCGCCATCCTCACCACGCGTCAGGGGGCAAAAGCGATGTTTATCGTGCATCACGCTAAAGACGTGCTCCCCTTCGGCACGCTGGTCTCGTCAGAGGATGACAACGCCAGCGGTATCGTCGGCGATGGCGGCAGCGTGTATCTGACCGGCCTGTCAGCGAAGGGAACATTGCATGCCGTATGGGGACGCGACAGCGCCCAGCGCTGCACGATCCGCTATGCGTTGAACCCGAAAAATTATCAGGCCCGCACCGGGCTGTATTCCCAGGAGGTCATATGTCAGTAACCGTCCGGTTTCTCCCCCTGATCCTGCTGATGTTCATCACCGTCCCCGTACACGGCTATGACGTGCTGGTTTCCGTGACCGGCAACGTGATCGGCAATACCTGTATTGTCTCGGAAGATTCGAAGGAGCAAAACGTGCCGCTGGGCACCCTCGGCGTAAAGCAATTTAGCGAGGCGGGGGCAGTCAGCAATATCAAAACGCCCTTCACGCTCACCCTTGAAGCGTGCGGCCCTACCTTTGCTGGCGTGAAAATCCGCTTCAGCGGTACGCCGGATGACGAGAACCCGCAGCTTCTGAAAGTCGCTGACGGCGGCGCGACCGGCGTGGCGGTGCAGATTCTGGATAAAGACAGCGTACTTATCCCGCTGGACACCCAAACCACTGCTTACGGCGCGGCGGGGGATGACAGCGTAAAAATGACCTTCTATGCGCGACTGGCCGCCACGGGTGCGCCGGTCAATGCCGGAGACGTTTCGGCAGTGGCGACCTGGACGACGGAGTATCAATAATGCGTTTACTGTTTTTAGGCCTGTTTTTCATGACGTCTCAGGCACTTGCCCTCTCCTGGACATCGGATATCACACTTTCACCCACGCCCATGTCCTGGTCCGGCCCGGCAGATTCCATCGTGCCTGGAAAGACGATCGGCTCTGAATGGAGCGCCACTGCGAGCGTCTCGGAAGTGTTCTGGTGCGGCCTGGTATTTACCTGCTCCAAAGGGACGCTGGAGCCGAGCAGCAGTATAACCGCCACCGGCATCACGGTTATTCTCGATGGCGCAAATTACATGGTATTTGAAACGGGCGTGCCCGGCATCGGCTTCATTCTTGGGCTTAAAGATTATAACGGCACCACCTATGTCCCGATGCAGACGGGCATTACGCAGAGCTATCCGGCCGATGGGACAAGCGGGTACGCCACTGCACTGGGCTGGTCGGCAAAAGTGACGTTTATCAAGACCGGCGTTCCGCTGAAATCCGGCGTATACCAGACCCCGACCATTAACGCGGCGATCCTGACGGCCTATAACAACGAAGTGAAAACCGCACAGGTGATCATCAACCCCACCACCATTACGGTGACGGCAAGCGGCTGCACGGTAGGCACAAAAAGCGCCAACGTCGACCTGGGCTCCATTGATATTCACACGCTCCCCAGCGTAGGCAGCACTTCACCGTCGGGGGAGTTTAACATCAACCTGACCTGTGATGAGAACGTGGCGGTTAACGCAGTAATGACCGATCAGACCACGCCGTCAAATACCTCGTCGGTCGTGACGCTGACCGGGGACTCCACAGCCTCCGGCATTGGCGTGCAGTTTTTCTATAACGGTACCGGGCCGCTGATGATGGGGCCAGACAGCTCGGCCGCAGGCACGACGGGACAGTTTTTCATCCAGACCACCAGCGCAGCACAAACGCTGTCGCTGCCGTTCCAGGCGCAGTACATCCGAACCGGAGAGCTGGTCCCCGGCTCGGCTAACGCCCTGGCGAGCATTACGTTTTCGTATCAGTAGGTCAGTGTTTAACCCACACCAGCTGATCGACCCGGAAGCCCAGATCGCGTGCGGTATTCAGGTAGTCCTGTTTTACCGCCTCCGGAATGGTCGGGGTGCGCGATAAAATCCACAGGTAGTCGCGGTTCGGGCCGCTGACCAGCGCGTACTGGTACTTATCGTCCAGCTTGATCACGTTATAGCCGCCGTAGAACGGGCCGAAGAACGATACCTTCAGCGCAGCCGTAGTCGGTTCGCCGGTAAAGTACGCCTTTCCTTCGCTCTCATTCCACTTGTTCTTCACCGGATCATAGCCACGATTCAGTACGCTGATACCGCCATCGCTGCGCTTGCCGTACGTCGCGGTCACCTGTTCCAGACCGCGCTCGAAGCGATTTTCCAGTCGGGCGACTTCATACCATTTGCCGAGATAGCGGCTGGCATCAAAGCCGGTAATGGGCTGCACGCCTTTCGGCGGCGTGGGAGATTTACAGGCAACCAGCGTCAGCGCAATGGCGACACCGGTAACGACAGGCCATAGCCTCATGAGAACTCCTTTCATTTACGCGGTTGGATGTTAAGTGTAGCGCACCCGTGCGGCGCTTCATCCCGTCGGGGAATATTCGTAGTATATTGAGACTACTCCTTCTCTTCGGATGCAGACATGGCTTACTCCATCGGCGAATTCGCCAGACTCAGCGGCATCACCGCCACCACGCTGCGGGCGTGGCAGCGACGCTATGGATTACTCAAACCCGAGCGTACGGACGGCGGTCACCGCCTGTACAGCGATGAGGACGTTCAGCAGGCGCTGAAAATCCTCGACTGGGTTAAAAAAGGCGTACCCATCGGCCAGGTAAAATCACTGCTGGAACGCCCTGTGCCGCGCCGCGCCAATAACTGGCAAACCCTGCAACAGGCCATGCTGCAAAAGTTGCAGGAGGGGAAAATTGAATCCCTGCGTCAGATGATTTACGACGCCGGACGCGAATACCCAAGGCCAGAGCTGGTCACTAACGTGCTGCGTCCGTTGCGCAGCCAGATATCGGCCAACGTCGCCGCCGCCATGACGCTGCGTGAGATCCTCGACGGCATCCTCATCGCCTACACCTCGTTTTGCCTTGAGGGCGATAAAAAAGCGCCGGGCGATAACATCCTCATCAGCGGCTGGCATCTGAACGACCCGTGTGAGATCTGGCTTGAAGCCCTGACGCGCACCGGCCAGGGCCACCGCATCGACATACTGCCGGTTCCCCCTGCCGCGCTGGCCCCGGAAATTTTCCCGGATCGCAAATGGCTGCTGGTTACCAGCGGTAAACTTACCGCCGCGCGGAAAAAGCAGGTTGCGCAGTGGCAGCAGCAGGTTTCCCTTGAGGTAATTATCCTCTGATTATTTTCTGCTGTGGCAAACTTCACGAAAAGTTGAATATTTTTTCGCGCAGCGAGTGCTAACGTTTTCCTGTCACCGACAACTCAACAGGAAAACACGATGAAAAAGACACTCCCTCTGATGATGCTGGCTACAATGGCTTTCGCCCCTGCCGCGTTCAGCGCCCCGGCAGGCACCCTGAGCGTCCACGTTCTGGACCAGCAAACCGGTATGCCGCCAGCGGATGTGGCCGTCACGCTGGAAAAGCAGGAGCAGGACAAGTGGACCCCGATTGCCAGCGGTAAAACCGACCACGACGGGCGTATTAAATCGCTCTATCCGCAGGATCAGGATATGGCGCCAGGCGTCTATAAAGTGACCTTCAAAACCGCAGATTACTTCCACGGCAAAAAGCTAGACTCCTTCTTCCCGGAAGTGCCGGTGCTGTTCACCGTCACCCGCACCAATGAAAAACTGCACATCCCGCTTCTGCTCAGCCAGTACGGTTACTCAACTTACAAGGGCAGCTGATTGCTCTTGATTTTAAAGACGATTAAAAAATAATCCCGTCAATACTTGGACAGATACGCATTGTTGTGTAACTTTTAGATATGAGATCGGGAGGTGCACATCATGACAACAAAACCTGTGCTGGGTATTAGCGGATGTTTGACCGGTTCCGCCGTTCGCTTTGACGGCGGGCATAAGCGTATGGGCTTTGTGATGGATGAGCTGGCGCAGTGGGTCGCTTTCCGCCCGGTATGCCCTGAAATGGCTATCGGCCTGCCCACGCCTCGTCCGGCGCTGCGCCTGGTGATGACCACTGGCGGCGAGACAGAAATGCGATTCAGCAAAGCGCCGCACGATGACGTCACGCAGAAGATGGCCGCATTTACGGCAGATTATCTGCTGAAAATCGGCGATCTGTCAGGGTTTATCGTCTGTGCAAAATCCCCTAGCTGCGGCATGGAGCGTGTGCGGCTGTACGACGAAAACGGCAACCGGGGCCGCAAGGAGGGTGTCGGGCTGTTCACCGCCGCCCTCCTTGAAACTTTCCCCTGGTTGCCCGTCGAAGAAGACGGTCGCCTGCACGATCCGGTACTGCGGGAAAACTTTGTTGAGCGCGTTTTTGCTCTCCATGAACTGAACGTAATGCGTAAAAATGGCCTGACGCGCCGTGCCCTGCTGGACTTTCACAGCCGCTACAAGCTTCAGCTTCTGGCGCACCATCAGGCAGGCTACCGTGAAATTGGTCCGTTTGTGGCATCACTGCATGAGTGGGACGATCTGGACGCGTTTTTCGTGGCCTATCGCGACAAACTGATGAATATCCTGAAAAAACCCGCTTCGCGGAAGAATCATACTAACGTGCTGATGCACATACAGGGCTATTTCCGTAACCAGCTGAACAGCCGCCAGCGCGGAGAACTGCGTGATGTGATCCTGCATTACCGGGACGGACTGCTGCCGATCCTCGCGCCGCTGACGCTGCTTAAGCATTATCTGGCTGAATACCCTGACCGGTATCTGATGACGCAAAACTACTTTGATCCCTATCCTGATGATTTGGGTCTGCGTCTGGCCGTTACCTGATAAGAAAGAAGCGAAGGCCCATTGACCCACAGAGGCCCAAAGCTGTACCCCGTTTAGACGACACCCTCACTGTCGTCTTTTTTTTGCGCTCAGCGTAAAATACTGTAATTCTGTACAGGTTAAGCATGCACAGCGGAGTACCCCGATGATCAAAAATCTGCATATTCAGAACTACCGCTCAATTCGCGATATGTCGCTTGAGCTGGAACAGCTCAACATCGTGTTCGGCCCCAACGGCACCGGAAAATCCAATATTTATAAAGCGATTTACCTGATGCACAGCGCGGCGCAGGGGCAATTCTCCCAGGCGCTGGCAAACGAGGGGGGGATTTTGAAAGTGTTCTGGGCGGGCAAAACCCGCAGCGATCAGCTGCGGCGCATGAACCTGGCGGTGGAAACGGAAACCTATGAATATGAGCTTCAGGTCGGGTTCGTGGAAAAGCTGCCCTATCCCTCACAGTTTCAGCTCGATCCGGTGATCAAAGAGGAAGCTATCTGGCTGAGCGGCCAGCACCGTCGTCCGTCGTCACAGCTGATGAAGCGTAAGAATCAGGCGGTTTTCCTGAACAACGTGCATCACGAAAAAGTGACCCACAGCGGTACGCTGTATGAGAACGAGTCGGTGTTCGGGCAGCTCGGCGAACCGCACCTCTATCCCGAAGTGTCGCAGATGCGCGAGTCCCTGCGTAACTGGCGCTTTTATCATGAGTTTTCCGTCTCATCCGGCTCGGCGATCCGTGCGCCGCAGGTGGGTTTTCGTTCCCCGGTGCTGGCCAGCGACGGTGCGAACCTGGCCGCCGCGTTTCAGACCATTGTCGAAATTGGCGACGAGCTGCTGCTGATGCGCATTCTCGACCAGGCCTTCCCCGGCTGCGTGTTTTACAGCGACAACACCGGCGGGCGCTTCCGCATGATGATGCAGCGCGAGGGGCTAAGCAGACCGCTGGAACCGGCAGAGTTCTCCGACGGCACGCTGCGTTTTTTGTGCCTGGCGGTGGCGCTGCTAAGCCCGCGCCCTCCCGCATTTATCGCCCTCAACGAACCGGAAAACAGCCTGCATCCGCAGATGCTGCCCGCTCTGGCAAGCCTCATTGCCGAGGCCAGCCGCTACTCGCAGATCTGGCTCACCAGCCACTCGCCGGAGCTGGCGCAGTTGATTGAGAAGCACCGATCGTTTTCGCTGTATCAGCTGTCGATGGTGGAGGGGGAGACGCGGATGGAGCGGCTGGGGTAATTGTCATCCTCACCGGTAGTGCTGAGAGAACCGCTTTTTATCTTTTCTGGAAGCGTCATAAGTTAACTCCTTATTTTGGTTAAAATCTGCCTGGTCAATGTCTTAAAAGGACATCGATTGGGAGTAAACATGATCTGGTTTCACCTTTCCATGCGGATAGCGGACATACGCTGGAGCGTATTGACATACTTGATGGAAAAAATAGGTATGGGGTTTTCAAGCGCAATAATGACGTTATTCAACAAAATAAGGAAATAGGGAAATGTCTATACCAGCATACTTATGGCTTAAGGACGACGGTGGAGCATTAATCAAAGGCGGAGTTGATGTTCAGCACAGAGAGTGCAGCATTGAGGTTAAAGGGTTCCACCACAATCTCATGATCCCAACAGATAACGCAACCGGCAAAATAACCGGTACACGTATGCATTCCCCTATGCTGATCATTAAAGAATTCGACTGCTCTAGCCCATATCTTTATAAAGCAGTTGCGACAGGTCAAAGCCTGGTGTCAGCAGAAATAAAATGGTATCGGATCAACTACTCTGGTCAGGAAGAGGAATACTTCAACATGCTGCTTGAAGGCGTGCGAATAGTTTCGATTTCACCGGCAATGGCGCCAGGGGATAACCCTAACGAAAACCATATGGAAACGGTCGAACTGCGTTACGAGAAGATTACCTGGAAGCATAACGACGGGAACATTATCTTCAGCGATGCATGGAACGAACGCCAGTCAGCATAGAACGCACAAGGGGCGCTTAGCCCCTTAATCATACAACCAGCGCCCCGCTTTGGCAGACTCAATTATCATTTCGAGCGTTAGCGGCTTGTACTGACGATCTCGAAACTTCTTTCTTAGCCCAAACTGGAACCAAAAAAGCTCGGGCTCAAAGTAGTTATCCATGACAAAGTTGCTGTGCTCAATTTCATACCGGTTGAAAAGGTCGAGCAGCATCTCCTCCAGATCTTCAGGTACGAGGTTAAAATGCTCCTGGAAGGTCCATTCCTTCAGGGCAGGACGCTTGCGCTCACTGTAGTTCTCAGTAATGTAATCTAAAAATTCCTGCTCATCCGGCAACAACATTAGAAATAGGTCCAGGCAATCCGATCTTTCGGTCGGGCAATGAGGTTGTACTTGTTTCTGGTTTCTCTGGCAACTAGGGCAAAGATAATTACCGCCTGGGCATAGCCAACAAAGGGAACTGCTCTTCCCACGACGGCCCCAACCTTATTTGTCTGTCTGGTTTTACCCATACCGATGATAGTCTCCACTCTCATGCCTTCAGGAAAGTGGACCCCCTTTAAAATGCGACGCGCTACCTTGGACGCGATACTTGTACGCGAACCGGACGCACCCAACACCTTACGCTTGGGTAATATAGGCTGCCCCGCCAGGATTGTTGCAGCAGTCTCCACAGTTACGCCCAGATGGTTCGCCAGACCCTCAGCGAATATCAGCAAAAATAGCTCCTGTGGGGTTACGTTCGCATTCCCGTGATAGAAATACGTCCCGCCAGATTCCTCTACTGTGTCCATAGCATAATCCATTAATCAAAGAGATAAAGGTTAAACCCTTATATTTGTTAAGGATAACAAGGCAATACCACTTTGATTAAATTCAGAAAAGTGCCTGCATAAATGCTTCAAAATGAAATCGGGTCAATCGATAAACCGCTTGCGCACCCTTTCCAGCGGCGCAATCAGCAGATTGATAAGCGGCTTACGATCGATAACGATATCGGCGTTCACCGTCATCCCGCCCATCAGCATGCGCTTTTTCTTGTCCGGGTCGGTAAACCAGGAGGGGACGCGCACTTTAGCCAGGTAGTAGTTCTGCCCTTCCTGGAGCGGGATCAGCGCCGAATGGGCATCAATGTTTACCTCATAGAAATCGGACAGCGTCGCCTCCACGGAACCGTATTTGTCCACGGGCCAGGAGTCGAAGCGCAGCTTAACCTTATCGCCTTTCGCCACGCGCCCCACCCCCGTTGCCGGAACATACAGGTACCCCTCCATCGTCGCCGCGGTATTTTTACGGATCACCACCACCACCTCGCTGTTTTGCGTAATGGCCCGGCCTGGCGGGAAGTTAATCGCCACCACGTAGCCATCAGAAGGGGCCAGCATCGCCATGGTGGAGCTCCCCCGGCTGGACAGGTTGCGATCGATTTCGCTGATGCGGTTTTTCACATACAGTTGCTCCTCGCTCAAAGAGTCGATTTGCGACTGGGTGCTGTCGGTCAGGCTGGTTTTGCGCGCCTCAAGCTCGAGGATAGTGCTCTCCTCCAGCGTCAGGTTGAGCTGTGCATTGAGCACATCGTTATGGCTTTTATCGAGATCCACTTTGGAGACATAGCCCTTCCCGGAGACGGATTTCCACGCCTCGTAGGTGTCGGTGCTGTTTTTTAACAGCGCGCGCAGCTTCTTCACCTTATCGCGGGAAACGGCGATCTGCTTGTCAGTGAGAGCCAGCTGCTGCGCCAGATTTTTGCGATACGACGCAATCGAGTCCTCAATGGCCTGGATGCGCTGCTCGCTGCGCTTTTTCTCCGCTTCCATCTGCTGGCGGTCAAACTGCACCACCGAGCCCTGCTTGCCGCCATAGTCCTGCGACACGGTGAACAGCGGATCGTTTTCCTTCACGTACTGGCCGGGCCGGACGGCAAAATCAACAAGGGTTCCGGACTCTCTGGCGCGCACCTCCACATCGCCCTGCGCCGGGATCAGCACCCCGCGTGCCAGCGTGGTTTCCGAAAAGTTGAAAGCAATCGCAAAGACCAGCAGGCAGAGAAAAAAGGCGATGAACAGCGTCAGCACGGTTTTCAGCCGCGGCGCGTTGATTTGATAGCTTTTTGAGAAGTGGTGCGGGATTAGCGCCCGACGCTGTCGGCTTCGGTTTTTTAATTTCACGATATGTCATCCATGATAAATCACTGAAAGATCGTCCCATCCACTCCAGAGCGTGGGGGTTTTGCGCAGCGCGTTCAGCGTGTCGGCGGCGGCCAGACGGTAATCCTCTGGCGCATACGCCTGGCTCTCCAGCCCAAACTCTACCGCGTGCAGCGAACAGACCGGCAGCAGCGTTCGGACGCTGTAGCCATAACGGGATAAAAACCGCGTGGAGACGTCCGTTAACCACGCCTTGCGATCGCCTGCCTGAATTGGGAACAGTGGCGCATCCGGCAGGCGTTCATCCATCAGCAGCACCGTCACCAGGCGCTGAGGGGCGAAAAACGAGCCGACGCGCCGTCCATCGTGTGCGGCCATCAGCTTGTGCAGCGCAGGGTGACGGGTAATAAACTGAAAGCGCACATCATCTGGCGCGGTGGCGAGCAGCGCATCCATAATCAGGCCAAAGCCCGCCCAGCGCATGCCCAGAAGCAGGGTGCGAGGCGAACTGTAAAACCCCTGATCCTGCGTCCACTGCGCCACGTACGCATGCAGATCGAAGCGAACGTTGCGCGCCCACAGCGCGGGCGGGAAAATCTGTTCCACGAAGTTAAACCCGCTCAGCTCATGGGCGTTCTGATGCAGAAAATCAGCCGGCACATCGGCCTCCGGGCAGGGCATAAACTGGCTGTAGTTTTGCGCAATCCGGTTTGCCATTAAGGTGCGTCCGGCCTGGCGCGCGCAGAGTCGGGCATAGAGACGCGGCAGAAACATCATGGCGCACTCTCCCGCAGGGTGCCGTTTTCCATGGTATAGAGACGCCCCTGACAGCCCACCACGTCCGGCGAGTGGGTAACAAATACCAGGCCAATCCCCAGGCTACGCAGGTTCGCCAGCACCTTTTGCGCGGTGGTCTTATCCAGGTTCGCCGTCACTTCGTCGCAGAGCAGTAGCTTAGGCTGGCTGTACAGGGCGCGCGCCAGGACCAGACGCTGCATCTCCCCGGCCGAGAAAAAGGTGTTCCCCGGCAGCATCTCCGTTTCGTAACCGTGCGGCAGACGGGCGACGACGTGGTCCACTTCCGCCAGCCGACACGCGGCGATGACCTGCTCTTTATCCGGCGCGCTGTCAAAGCAGGCGATGTTGTCCAGAATCGAGCCGGTGAAGAGAATATCGTCTGCATGGACAATGCGGATGTGCTGGCGTAGCGAGGAAAGATCGCACTCTTCAATGGAGATCTTATTGATCCGCAGCGTGCCAGACGATGACAGCAACATGCCGGAGATCAGACGCAGCAGCGTGGTTTTTCCCGACCCGCTCTGGCCCACAATCACCGCCTCTTCGCCCTGCTTCAGGGTCATGTTGATATGCTGTAGCGTGGCCTCCCGGCCTGGATAAGCAAATGAGACATCCTCAAATTGCAGACAGACCGGCGAGGTGACAATCCGCTTCCCAAACTGGCTGGTTTCAGAGGGGGCAAACAGCAGGTCGCCCACGCGATCCAGCGGCCCCTTAAGGGCATTTTTGTCCAGCAGCTTCTGCGCCACCTGCACCATGGCATCGGAAAAATAGCGCTTATAGCTGATATAGGCGTACAGCATCCCGATACTCATCTGCCCTTCCAGGATCAGCCACGCGCCAAAGCAGACCACCAGCAGCTGCTCGGCATTGATCACCAGCAGCGAAGCCACGTCAAAGCGGGCCAGCAGCCGCTCTTTACGCATCAGCCCGGCGATGTGTTCGCGCTGGGATTTGTCCATCACCGCATCCCGGGCCTGCTCCATATTGTTCGCCTTGAGCGTAATGATCCCTTTCTGTGTCTCTACCAGCAGAGATTCATACTGGGCGGTACGCTCGATGGAGTCATCCACCGCGCGTTGATAGGGGCCGATCAGCGAAAAGCGGATCAGGAAAAACACGCCCATCAGCAGCATCGTCAGCAGCGCAATTTTGACGTTATACAGCAGCATAAACAGCAGGCTGGTGACGGCGATCAGGCTGGAAAAGAGAATTTGCACGTAACCATTGCTGATGAACTCCGCGCAGGCGTGGAGCGATTTTTCAATAGCCAGCACGATGCCCGGCGGGCGCGAGCGGAACCAGCTGGTCTGGGTGCGCAGCATGTAGTGGCGCACGGACTGGCTTAAATCGTCATAGGCAATATTACGCATCAGGATCTCAAGCAGCTGCTTGAGGAATTTACCGATGACTTCAAAGATAAAGACGATAGCGAAGATCGCGGTGAGCAGGATCACCAGATCGCTGTCGCTGCGGGAAATGGCCTCATCCATAATCAGCTGCACGTAGGTGGGGCTCGCCAGCATGGTGATGAGAGTAAAAATACAGAGCACAAACAGCAGCAGCTGGCGCTGGAACAGGCTCGGAGATTTATTGGCTAACCGGCCAAGCGTGAGCTTTTCATCCGGGGATTTCTTTTCGAAACACGGCGTGGGCTTAAGCTCAAGCACATAGCCGGAAAACAGTTTTTCCGCCTCTTTCAGGCGGTAACGACGCACGCCGCTGGCCGGGTCGTGAACGGTCACGCTGCGGCTGTCGATCTTCACGATGACCACGAAATGGTTGCCGCGCCAGAAGGCGATGAGCGGCAGCTCAGACGTTTCTATTTCAGTGATTTCGCCTTTAAGCACCCGGCCAGACATATTTTTATCGCTGGCAAGGGTCAACAATTCCGCCATTGAGGTTCCCGCATCGGCGGAAACGGAAATCTCCCGGCGCAGCTGGCTGACGGAGACATGGTGGTCATAGTGCCCCAACACCATCGCCAGGCAGGCCAGTCCACATTCGGTAAATTCATGCTGGCGAATAACAGGGGTCTTACCCTGTTTTTTATACTGAAAGAGCGAAAACATAATGATCCGTGGCTGAAATAAAAAAATGGCCCGGCAATGCGGGCCATGCGTACAACGTGCTTCTCGCTTAGGCGCTGAAGAAACCGCCGATGAAGCCGCCCACCAGGCCGAATACGCCACCGATGGTGCCGCCCAGCGCGCCTAACATCTGGCTGCCCGCGTTATAGCCCGCGCTTGCGCCCTGAATAGCGGCAGCAAACGGATCCCAACCACCGATGATGGCCTGTGCTTTTTTGAAATCGATAACTTGCATGATACTTTTCCTGTAAACGTGAATTAGTTGTAGCTACCAACCAGCGCGCCCAGGAAGCCCATTGCGCCACCCAGAACTCCGCCAACCACACCGCCAACCATGCCCATGATGCTGGCGCCAGTGTCGTAACCCAGCTGTGCACCTTTAACCAGACCAGCGAACGGGTTTAACGCGCCGCCAATAATGTCTTTCGCTTCTACGAATGAAATCGCTTTCATTTTTATCTCCTGTAGTGATGGATCTTTAGCATGATGCTAAAGGCTAATTTCCTTTTATGAAGGAAAGCGGTTGCTACGGGCAGGTGGTCAGCGGAATGATTTTATTGCCATAAATAATCATTCGTCTTGCAGCCTGCCCGGCATTATCTATTTCCAGCCGTTGCCCCGGAGGAATATATTTTGAATTATTGTATTGCGTACTGCACCCGACCGAGGAAACATATTTAAAATAGGTATTCCCGGTATTACTCACCACCCCGTTGCTAAACGCATAATCAAAATGTCGTGTCCATGGACGGACAATCAAAATAGCCTCAAGCGAGACCACCACATCCGACTGGATGCGCTGGCCTTTGCGCGTGATGACCTTTGCCTGGAGCGGCGTCTCGGTGAATTTTACGCGATAGTATCGCTCTTTGTTGTCATGCGGGCCGGTATAGTAAAATTTAAAACCCGCGCGCTCACCGCTCCCCAGCGTTAATTGCTTAGGCGAATACATGACTTCGCCGTCTTTTATTTCGGTTTCTTTTCCCTTCTCTTTAGGAACGTCTACCTGAATAAGCGAAACGGTATAATTCTGACGTTCGCTGGTATCGTTTTTTATCGGCTGAAAAACAACTTCTCTTTCGGGAAGAAAATCAATATTCAGACTTTCGATAATTAAAGCATTTGCCCCTGTGGAAATGAAGCAATTTATTGCAAAAATAGCCAGGAATTTTCCAGTCATGGTTGATTAATTCCAGGATGCGCTAACATCTATTCTTCCCTGCGCGGTCACTTCGCCAAACCAGCTATTTCCGTCATAGGTGGTCTTCGATACCGGATTATCCATAACGAACTGGAGGATCAGCGGTGTTTTCCAGAGCCACATATCGGTCACGCCGGAACTCATTTTGTCCCACTCTTCCGCATGGGTGGCCGGCGCCGGGATCGACAATACCTCGCCTTTACAGTTATGCGCCATGCGCGTCTGGCTTTTCCCCACCAGCACGTTGCCCGGAATGGGAACCGTAAAGCCGTTGCCGCTGAAGGCGCAGTAGTCCACCCCATTCAGGCTTTGAGTAGGCCCGGTGACTTTTACCGTGACCGCAATCGCCGCATCTTTTTGCGCCCCGCTGTAGGTGATGGTGTAGGGGATCTCAATGGGCGTTTCGCCGATGGCGCCTTTCCCTGAGCCGCCCAGACCGTCAGGATCGAGGGCGTAATCCGGGTTGTCGGGCGTAATCTCCAGCCCCGGCTGAATAGGGTTAATCACCAGGCCGCCCCCCGGCTGGAAGCAGAAATCCGCCGCCAGCGAGCTGTTGCCGGGCGTCAGGCACAGGCTGACGATATTGCCAATGCTGCTGCCGTCCCCCGCCTGCGCCACGCTCAGAATTAACGCTTTCGGCAAAAATATTTTAAGATACGCTTTGCCGCCGTTTTTCTGCGGCGCCGCGAGGAAGGTGTTTGCCAGGACACGCGTATCACTCAGGATACCGCCGGAGATACTGTACCAGGTGTTTTCATCGAAGGTCAGCTCGGCGGCAAGCCCGGTGCCGCCGTTCATGTGCGATTGCAGCACGCTGTTGACGCGGGAAGAGGTGAGCGCCAGCCCCCCGTTGTAACCGGAGATATCTTCCCCAACAAACGTGTATTCAAGCAGGTCGCACAGCACGCCAGAGACCGTGTTGCGGGTGTATTTGGTGCAGGTGGCCCCCGTTGATCCATCGACTATCGTCACCTCACCGCTGATCGGGTCAATCCCCAGGTTGAGCGCCCTGGAGTTGGTCATGGTCAGCGTGCCCACCTTGTGAAGCGTATTGGTGGTGGTCACTTTGTTGATGGAGCTGATTTGCGGCGTGGAGGTGATGGTCACTTCATCCCCTGGCGCGGCGTTGAGCAGATAGTTAAAGAACGGATCGCCCAGGACCCAGCGCCCGTATGACGTGCCGGGCTCCATCACCGGCGGCTTGACCACCATCGACGTATCGGTATAGCGGGTCGTCGGGGTGTACCCCGTGTTGCCGCAGGACGAGGAACACGCCGTCCCTTTAAAGAACGGAGAGGCGCTGGAACCGGTCACCGAAAAGTCGATGGTCAGCGCGCTGCCTGCCGGACCGCTGTAGCTGTTGTCCGGGATGTAAGTGGCGATACCGTTATTCGTTTTCGCGCTCAGCGTCGGCCACTCACGCGAACCGTGTAAAAACGCGGTCGAGGTGCTGTTCAGACTAAACAGCCCCGCGCTGTTTCCCGTACCGTTATTGTCCGGATTATTAATGGCGAAATAGGGCAGCTCCTGCGCATGGGCCACCGCGCTCATCAGCAGCAAATTAAGAGCGAATATCTTTTTCATCGTCACGTTCCTGCGTTCCTTTTGCTTCCTGCCAGACGAAATCGCCTTTGTCGCAGGAGATGTCCCCGAGCCACAGCGCACCGCGGTTAGACTCAATGTCCAGGCGCACTTCGCAGACGCTGTCGTCCGGCGTGGCGATACTCAGGACAGGGTTGTTCTTATCAACGTCGATCACGAAGCGTCCGTCGTTCTCCGTCCGGGTCAGCCCAACGTGGTTTTTGATCTGCGTGGCGCCAATCGGATTGCCGTTTGCATCCACAAGGCGGCCAAACAGGGTGACGATTTTCTTCACCTGCGGCTTCATCACCACGGTATTGCCCGGATAAACCGTGATATGGCGACGCGCATTCGCGCCAATCTCATAGCTTTCCGTACCGGTTTCACTGTTCATCACTTCCAGGTCATAAGCCTGGTATGCCGGCAGCGACAGCCAGGTTTTATCCCCTTTAATGCGTTCTGCCCGGCCGTTAAGCTTCAGGGTCAGCGCTTCATCAGATTTGAGACCGGTACTGACAATCACCCCTGCGCTTTCGGTGCCTTTCCCGGCGGCGATGGCCTCTTTGGACCAGCCCACGCTGCCGTCACTGGTCAGCGTGGAGTTCCATCCTTTACTCATGCCGCTCTGGACGCTGAGGATGTTGCTGTTCCACGGCGTGTCGAAGTTCACGCTGCCGCCGCCGCTTACGCTGCGATCCTGGCGGCTGTTAAAGGCTTTCGAGACGTTGGCTGTGGCCGATTTCAGGTAATCGCCTTCAAACTGGCGGCTGGCGCTGACGTTCAGCGCCGTGCCGGTATCGCGATTGTGGGAAACGCCAACCGACACGGTATTGCCGAGCGGTATGGCGAAATCGAGCATCACGTAACGATCTTTCTCTTCGTAATACCCGTCGTATTTGTTGCGCGACATCCCCACCCGCAGGCGCGCCGTACCGTAGCGACCGGCGTATAACCCCTGGGAGTAGTCCAGCTGATAGCGTTTATAGCGATAGAGGTCGTCCTCCTGACGCATCAGGCTCAGGTTGCCCGCTGAGGGCAGGCCGAACGACGGCAGGCTAAAGGAGGCGCCCCAGGTGTTGCCCTTGCTCTCATAGATATCGAGGAACTTGCCGCTGGAGAGCTGTTCATGGGAGTACCAGACCGAACCGATCTGCCACGGCAGGCTGAGATTCGCGCCGTAGTTGGCGCGGTACGTTCCGTCGGAGGCGGCCATGGTCTGGGTATTCACCGAGAAATAGCCCGTCAGGTTCAGGGAGGCCCACAGCTCGCTGACGATGTGTTCCCGCATCATGTAGGTGGAGGCGTTCCAGTCGACCATCCCGCTGCGCTTGCTGAACGAGGCCCCCACCAGCGACATGGTGTCTTTATGTTTGGTGTCGTAATCGTAGTAGTAGGTGTTGTCCTGCTCGTTTTTGTGTTTCGCGTATTTTTTATAATTGACGACGGATTTATCGCGGCTATACATCCCGCCCCACATCTGCCAGCGCAGCGTTTCCGACACGTTGCTGGAGAACGGCTTATTCACGGTGTACATGCTACGCGACACGGTGCGGCTTCCGCTCACCACCTCAACTTCGATGCTGTAGATCCCGTAGGGCAGGCTGCTGGTGTCAATTTCATGGTTGCCGACGTCAAAGCGCTGAATCCCGATAAGCTGCCCGTCACGACGAATACGGGCCTCGCCCGCCGTGGGGAAATAGACCACCACAGGCGTCAGAGAGAGCGTGTTATCGCGCTTACGGGAGTTGGCCTGGTTGCCCATGGAAACGCCGTAGACTTCACCGCCGGAAATCCCGCTGACGCTCGCCAGAGACTGCATCGCCCAGCCGTTCAGCATGCCCGCGGCGTAGCGCATCCCCTGATAGTCGCGCTCCCACATAACCGCGTTCATCTGGGTATCGCTGCTGCTCTCGTTGACGTAGCCAGAGCCGTCGATCAGCACATGATCAACGCCCATTGAGATCCAGTTTCTTGCGTTCAGATAGCCCGACGACCAGCTGTCACCGTAGCCGCTCTCGGTGTGATACGCCCCGAGGTTGTAGGAGAACGTGCCGCTCAGGTCGTCAGACTCCGGCGCATCAATGTCCACCTCACGCGGGCGAATATTCACCCCGTAGTCGCTCTGCGACAGATTCAGCAACAGGCGCATTTTTTTCTGATCCAGCTCGAACGCGGACCCCGTACTTACCGGAATGCGCATCTGGTCATCAAACTGCTTGTCGTTAATGCTCTGCAATAACGTTCTCATCTCTTTTGACAGACGAATGCCGTTATCAGACTCCTGGACCTGAACGTCCCTCAGCCCCAGCTTCAGATCTTTTGCAAAGAGCGTCACGTCACCGATACGAACATATTCGCTCGCCGTGCCTTCGTGGTTCCCTTGTTGTGCTGAGTGTGGACGCGTATTCACCAGATAGACGGGAATTTTGATCCCCTGCTCCAGCAGTGCATAAAGCGAGTCGGGAAAACGGTAATTAGCGATAACCACGGAGCTTGAGGCTGCATGCGCAAGCGCGGGCAGCGTGCCGGATGCGCAAGCCATCATCACCGGCAACACTAATTTATTTTTCACCATGCATCCTTACTTAACAGGTATGAACTGTTTCAGGTCCCATATTCCGAGATGAAAATGGTTATCCGTAACGTTGATATCCTCGATAGCGCGCGAGGTATCCGGCATCAGGTAGAAGTTTTTGGTACACGGCGTAGTCGGTGATTCCGGATTCGGCTTCAGGCAGGTTCCGGTCGCATTGACGCGAAAAGCGGTGTTGCCCTTATTCGTTATTTTTCCCGCCACATAGACGAAGTCGATCTTCTTATCACGGGGCTGAACCACCAGAATGGTGCTCACCACCGCGCGCGTCATCCCGGTACCGTTTTTTGGTGAACCGCTGTCCACCTCTTCGCTCACCCCTTCATCCGTGAAGGTAATGCGGTAGTAACGCTCTTTGTTATCGGCGTTCCCGTGATAGTAAAATTTGACAATATTGCTGGTACCGGCGGGCATTACCATGCGCGTGGGCGTCAGCAACAGCTCGTCCACTTTCTCCGGATTAATGACGATCCCTTCATCCATTGGGCTACTGATCCGCTGTGCGCGAACAGAAACAATACGCACGCTGTCTGCTTCGTTTTTTATTTCCTTGGCGGTGGAGTCAGCATCCGCAGGAATAATGGTGGTGACTTTTCCCACATTAATGGCCAGCGCGGAGGAAGAGATAAATAATAAAAATAAGAAGGCGGATTTGAGGTTAAACATGCTATTTCCCTAAACAGGGGCTTGCGCCCCTGGATCGATCAGGCCTTAGCCCCAGGTTGCGCGGAACGCAACAGATACGGTCCCTTCCCACAGGCTGTTGGTCAGGTCTTTGAACTCTTTCGCAGTACCCGCGTTGTCCTGAGCGGAGTCAACGTAGAAGACGAATTTGTCCTGGCCGGTAATTTCGGTATCTGCCGCCGCGCCTGCGCTGGTGGTCAGGTTCCACAGGCCAGAAGAGACGCCGGTGTTAGAAGAAGAATCAACCAGCGTGGTCCATGCGGTTGATTTCGCCCCCACGGTGCCACCGATAGAGCCCAGGTCGTTACCGCCCCAACGCGCACCCACTTTCAGCTTGGTCGCTTCACCGCCCACGCTGAACAGCGTGTTGTTTGAATCGTCGAGGATAGCTTCGAGTTTGAAGCTGGTCGCCGTAGAGTGATCGCCACGGATAGCCACATCAAACAGACCGGTATCGGTGTTGAAAGATTTGGTATTGGCGCTGTAAACGAAGTTCAAAGCACGCGTTGGCGTAACAACCAGGTCGGATTCGCTGTCTTTGGTCGCGGTTGCCTGCCAGGTGGCAGAAGCCGTCGTTTCTGCTGCATTAACTGCGCTCAGGGCAGAAACAGACAACAGGGAGCCCAGAACGATAGCGTTCAGTTTGTTCATTTATTTAGTCCTTCAAAAAAGAATCCACGTGTATAAAAAGGGGAGCCCCTTTTTCGAGGCGGAGTATAGACAGCCGCAAAATAACGAGGCAATACAGAAAAATTCACTCGCCGGAGAATAACAATAAAAATATAAATAAATCTCTCGTATCTTATTGTTACGTATTGAGTAAACCACTCAATTTCCCGAGCAATAGATAAATATCGATTTTTCAATAAAGAGAAATATCAGGACGTCGGAACAGCCACACACATCATTACAGGCAAAACCAGCCCCTTAATTAACCAGGCGTGCGGTTTAACGCGGGTAATATAGAAGAAGTTGATATTATCAAGTAACATTTCGTTTACAACGCCATCCGGCGCCGCATCATCTTCAGATTTATTCAGCTTTTTATCCTTAATATAAAAGATATTGCTTCCGTCGACTTTTTCCACGCTGAGCGTGTAATTTCTGTCAATCAGGTAGCTTTTGCCCTCTTTCTTGAGTACGCCTTTATGAATAACCGTCACAACATCTTTGTTGTTAAACAGGAAAAGCGTGGTTAGCGACATATCGGTTAACTCACCCGTGGAATAGGTTTTCCAGGAAATGGTATCTGACTGGCAGCCAAACCCCTCATCCTGCGTTCTGGTAAAATAGATCCACAACAACGCGATGGCAGACAGCGCCAGTACGATACTGAACAGTACACTCATTTTAGTCCTTGACATATTTTAACTCCCGGTCAGGCTTCTGTAAGAAATGCAGTTCTTATAATCGTCGATACTGTCCTGCTGATAACAGATGGCCAGGAAATAATTTTCTATCTGCGACTTTTTAAACCTGGAATAGTAAGCATCTGCAACCTGGTGTTGACAGTCGATATGTTGACTGGCAATGACCTCTTTTACGTGATTAAAGTAGTGCTGTCGCGGCTGATACATATTCTTATCGATCAGGTATACCGTACACCGGTCCACTTTACCGAGCAGATGCATATCAGAATCTTTCAGGCTCTCGGCATAGGAATCCCTTTGGTGCAACAGTAAAACAGCGGTGCCGATAACGGTAATCAGTAATAACGTGCAAAGAGAAATAAAGAGTCTGTGCAGCGATATTAATTGTTTAGGCGGATCGGCATCTTTCTTATGCGCTAGCGTATCGAATGCTTCAGAGGCAGATTGCTCACTAAGCGTTGAAACGACCGGCGGCCTGACCGTGTGATGTTCAATATGCGCGGCAAGGCTAAATCCCTTGCCACGTATCGTTTTTATCAGTAAAGGATCGCATCCTAATGTACGAAATGCTTTTCTGATTTCACTTATGGCAACATTCAGACTCACCGAAGAACCAGAGAAACCATGATCCTCCCAGACCTTCTTTATCAGGTCGTCTCTGTCGAGAGTTTTACCATTATTGATGATAAGTTCATAAAGCAGACGACCCGCCTGGTTAGATAACTTAATGGATGACTCTTCCTCTCCATTAATCATGATCATACCGGTGTCGACTTCATAAAGCATTGTAAGATCAATGAGATACTTCATATTATTATTACGCCATTGTTAAAATTATGTGCATTTGCCAGGCAATAATAAGTCTAAAGTTTGTATGGTCAAGTCGCGTGATATTAATTGAGAGATGAATTCATAAAGCTTCATTAATTAACAATTATTAAATCATTAATAAAAATATTCGAACTAACGCATTTAGGTTAAAACATTAAAAAAAACTAACTCACAAGATTATAATCTTAAACTTTAGAAGTTGTTGGAATAATGTTTTGTTATGTACTTTTTTAGTGCAACATAATATCGTCAAAGCATTCTCCCGAGTCGCCATGCGTCTAGCCGGTACATCAGGGACATGTGTAGCCGATTAACATTCATTTAAATAACACAAATCTTCATGGAGTTTATCATGTTCAAATCGATCATGACCGTATCACTGCTGGCCGCCGCTATTGCTTCTACCAGCGCAGTTGCCGCAGACAATTCAGCGGGTGGTATCATTAACTTTACCGGCGCTATTACCGATACAACCTGTACCATTAACGGCGGTAAAAGCGCGGACTTTACCGTTGCGCTTTCCCCTATTTCGGTAAAAGATGCAGGCACCACGGTTGGCCTGATCACTAAGAATAAAAAATCTATTGCGCTGACGTTCTCAGGTTGTTCACCAGCAGCCGGAACAACCGGTACCCCGCTGAAAGTGTATTTCTCCAGCGCGGATAATATTTCCACTGACGGTAAATACCTGCTGAATAACAGCGTGAACGAAAGCGATGCCAGTGTGGCACGTAATGTCGGTTTTGCGTTAGTGGAGCCAGGTTCGTCTACGCCAATTACCCTGAACCAGCCTTACACTACGGATATTATGGGTACAGCGACCGCGCCAGATTCCGAGACGCTGACGCTGGATGTTTATTACTATAAAACGAACGCCGCTGCCGCCACCGTGGGCGAGTTAAGCTCCAACGTAACGTATACCATTTCCTACCTGTAATAATGATTATTCAGGCTCTGTTTTCGCAGAGCCTGTATTTAAGGTTGCAATCATGCGCAAGGCAATTTTGCTGGCAGGCTTACTGCTAAGCACCGGTCACTCATGGGCCAATATTGTCATTAATGGCACCCGTGTCCTTTATCCTGAAAATAACAAAGAGGTGATCGTCCAGTTAATGAATACGGGCGATGCGCCCGCTCTGGTGCAATCCTGGATAGATGACGGTGATATTAATTCCACGCCGGAAACAGCCAATGTGCCGTTTCTGCTGTCGCCGCCGGTGATAAAAGTTAACGAACATAATGGCCAACAGCTTCGTATTAAAAAGCTGCCGTCCAGCTTGCCTGCGGATCGCGAATCCGTCTTTTTCCTGAATGTCCTCGACATTCCGCCCAGACCTGAAAATCTGCAAAATCAGAATACCGTTCAGCTGGCGATTAAATCCCGTATCAAACTTTTTTACCGGCCCGCTGCGCTGAAAGGCACGCTGGATGACGCGGTGGCGAAACTGACGCTCGCCGCCGAAGGCGATCGCTTTCGCATTACAAATAACAGTCCGTTCCATATTACGGTCGCCAATATTTCGCTGGGTAAAACGAAATTGCTCCAGGAGTCCCCGATGGTTTCCCCGTTTGGGCAGCTAACGGTCGCCGCAAAAAATACGGTTAATCGCGGACAGACCTTCCAGCTGATGTATGTGGACGATCTTGGCGCGTATAAAACCCGGACTTTCACCAGTCAGTGATCGGAAAGACTCACCATGAAAATGAAACAAAACAGACTCTGTCTGCTGGCAGTCTGCACGCTTCTGCTTTCGCATAAATCAGGGGCCGTCTCGTTTGATCCCTCCCTGCTTGCTGGCGCATCCGGTGAGTCCGATCTGTCTCGCTTTTCCGAAAACAACGCCATGCCTGCCGGCAGTCAGGAGATGGATATCTACGTAAACGGCAGCTGGAAGGGACGTTATACCGTCATCTACGGCGAGCAGCGTGACGACATCCGCCTTGCCTGGAAAGATGCCCGGTCGCTTGGCATCAACACCACGTCCGTGCCTGCGCCCGCCATTGCGCACGGGCAGGTGCAGCTGCGCGATCTGGTTCAGGGCGGTGAAGTCAAAACCGATACCAGCACCCTGAGTCTGGCGCTTACCGTTCCGCAGGCGGCCGTGCTGCGTACTGAAGAAGGTTACATTGCCCCCCAGTTTTGGGACGAGGGGATCCCGGCGCTGATGCTCTCTTGGAACACGACCTGGTATAACACCCGCGCAAAAGGCGCTGCGAAAGACACAAATGATGATTTTTATGCCGGGCTGGATTCCGGCGCCAACCTGTTCGGCTGGCAGTTTCGCGACAGCAGCGCCTGGCGGAAAACGGCCAGCGGAGAGAGTCGCTGGCAGAATAATACCCGCTACCTGCGCCGTCCCCTGGCCTCGCTGAAATCCAACCTGACGCTGGGTGACTTTTATATTCCTGGCGATCTGTTTGATTCCCTGCGCGTGCGCGGCGTGTCGCTGGCGTCGGACATGAAGATGCGCCCAAATTCACAGCAGGGTTTTTCACCGGTGGTTCACGGCGTGGCACGGACGAACGCCCTGGTGAAAGTTATCCAGAATGGCAACGTGATCTATCAGGAGAACGTACCGCCGGGCCAGTTTACCCTCGACAGCATTCAGCCTACCGGCTCTGCGGGCGATTTGCTGGTGGTGGTGCGTGAAGCGGACGGTTCACAGCAGTCCTTCACGGTGCCGTTTTCCGCCGTGCCCGGGATGCTAAAAGAAGGGGTGAGTCAGTACAGCGTGGTGGCGGGTAAAGTGCACCAGAACACGCTCGATGCCGAACCCGCATTCATGCAGGCCACGCTGCGCTACGGGTTTAATAACCTCATCACCGGGTATACCGGGACGATTATTAGCGATAACTACCAGGCCGGGCTTGTCGGTACCGGGTGGAACCTTCCGTTTGGCGCGGTCTCGTTTGATGTCACCCACGCCAAAACCACCCTACAGGATCGCACCAGCAGCGGTCAGAGTTATCGCGTGTCGTACAGCAAATTTATCGATACCACCGCCACCAACTTCACCCTGGCGGCCTATCGCTATTCCACTAAAGGCTATTACAGCTTCAGCGACGCGCTCTATTCGCGCGAAGGGTATCAGCGCCTGAGAGCGCAGTACGACGACTATGAAGATCGGTTTGGCGTTGCGCCCGACATGTCGCTAAGCACCTGGGATGCCCTGCGCACGGCGCAGCCCAAGAATACCTTTACGCTTAACCTTAATCAGCGCCTGCTCAATAACTGGGGCACGGTATTTGTCTCCGGCACACAGCGCGATTACTGGAACTCAAAGCAAACCACGCGCGAATACCAGATGGGCTATTCCAACGCCATCGGCCGCGCCAGCTATACCCTGTCGGCCAGCCGGGTACGGAACAGGGACAGTGAAGAAGAGACGCGCCTTTACCTCTCCCTCAGCCTGCCGTTCTCGCTGTTTGATAATAATGCCTGGATCACCTCCAGCCTGACGGCCAGCGATTCGCATTACGAGCAGAGCAATATCAGCATGAGCGGGAACGCGCTGGCGTCGAACCGACTGAGCTACACCCTCTCCGGCAGTAATGCGCGGGGGGGTAAAAATGCGGCAAGCGTTAACGCCGCGTACCGTTCGAACTTCGCGACACTCGGTGGCTCTTACAGCGAATCCTCCGACTACCGCCAGACCGGGCTCAGCGGACGGGGAAGCCTGGTGGCCTACCCGTGGCACGTTCTCGCCTCAAACGAAACCGGCACAACCATGACTATCGTCGATGCGCCAAAAGCGGAGGGACTGATGGTGAACGGCGATGAAAGCATTATGACGAACCGCGATGGCGTGGCGCTGGTGCCTTACGCCACCCCGTATCGCAAAAACGCCATTACGTTATCGCAAACGGAAAACAGCGCTGGCGCGGAGGTGATCGGCAACATGGCTAACGTGGCCCCTTACGACGGGGCGGTGAGCTATATCCGCTTCGAAACCGACAAACGCCAGTCATGGGTACTTCATGCGACGCGTGCCGACGGCAAACCGCTGCCTTTTGGCACTGAAGTGCTTGATGAACACGGTGAATCTGTCGGGTATGTCGGCCAGGCCAGCGTACTGTATATCCGCGCTGAACAGCCGCCACGCGCGCTCAACGTGCATCTCCGCGGCGGGAAGTGCGAAATCTCCGCCCCAGCCTGGGGGCTGAACAGCCCCTCAGCGGTTTGCCATTAATTACGGATTATCAAAATGTTACGATCATTCATATTCCTGATCCTCTCCAGCATTAGTGGGATGAGCTATGCCACCTGCTCCGGCAGCAGCATCGTTTATGGCACACCGATTACCATTGATTTATCGGATAAGCTGAGCCCGGCCACGCCCACATGGACCGGCAGCTTCAGCACCCAGTACAGCGGCTCATTCAACTGTACGACGGGTAACAGTGAATTTTCTTACACGCCGATCCTCTCGACCGACAGCAAATACGCGACCATCCTCGGATTCAGCAATAACAAGTATATGGTGCGGGCGGAGATCACCAATCCCCCGGCCAATAAAACCCTGACTGCCAGCGGTAGCCATACGGCGTCTGAGCTGAACACACCGTTTACGGTTCGCTTCACCCTCGTTAACCAGAGCGGCACCACCCTGACGGGGGATACAGCGAACATGAGCGACGTTCTGTTCGTCAGCGACATGAGTGGGCTATCCTTCTGGGAAATCATCACCTGGCCAATCAATCAGGTCATCAAGATAGCGCAGTGGTTATTCAGCGGGTTCAAGTGGCCTTACGACAACCGGGATATGTTTGGTCAGCCGATGATCATCAAATACGCGCCAAAACTGACTACCTGTTCCTTTGATAATGCGGGGCTGACCGTAGCGCTGCCGACGCTCGGCATTCCCCAGCTCAGTGCATCCTCACAGCCGGGGCTGACGCCTTTCTCACTGAACATGAGCTGTCAGAACGTCGGGGTTAACGGCAATTCCGATCGGGCAATTGAGATGTTTCTGTCCAGCACGCAGCTGCTCTCAACCGACAGCTCAGTGCTGATCGACAGCAGCAGTAGCGCGGCGCAGGGCGTGGGGCTACGCCTGATAAAACGTGACGCCCCGCAAACGCCGGTGACCTTCTCTACCTCAACCACCAGCCGTGGCAACGCCACGATGATTTTCAGCGTGGCGGCTGGCGCGGCGCTGGACGAACATTTCAACCTTCCGATGGCGGCGTACTATTATGTGTGGGCGCCCGCCCAGGTGAGCCAGGGTAAGATCAATACATCGGCTACGCTGAATATTATCTATCCCTGATGTGAGCTATTTCTCCATCTTTCCAACCGCTTGCACATACTTAATCAGTTCGCTGTGGTTGGAAAGATTCAGCTTTTTCATCGCATTGTGCTTCTGCGTCGCAATGGTACTGACCGAACGGTTTCGATGACGGGCAATCTCCGTCGTTGAAAATCCTTCCACGATAAGATGGAGCACCTCCCACTCTCTGGCCGAGAGGATGGAGCGCGCCCGGGAACCGGACCGCATTACCCGCCTGAGCCACGAAGAGATCGACGGTGTTTGCCCGTCCGCCATGAGCAACGCGGGTAATTCCTTTTTCAGTTCAGTCAATTCATCCTGCTGACTGATGGTTAATTCAAATTTCATCTCCAGAACTTTTTTTAACAGCCCGTAAGGCAGCTCGGGCACCAACAGAACACGCCTGACGTGATGGGTTTTACATAAAGATGTAAAACGGCTGCTGACCTCCGCACTCCACTCTTTATGATTAAGCAGATAATTAAATTCAGTGAAGAAAACATCCACGTTATTATCCGCGACCGCCGCCAGCGCCTGTTCAGTGGAATCGACCTGAGTAATGTTCAGTACGTAATCGGGTAAAAGATCATGGAGCGCCCGGAATATTATCTCTTTAAATATATTTATTTTGTAAAACACCATTACCCTTACGATACGTTCAGTATTATTCATGTCTTTTCTAAATTCTCGTGACCGGAGGAAAATGATAATAGTTTATGTACTCACCACTCACAACCTCTTCGCGCCAGGATTTTATCCTTCTCAGGCTTAAAAATCTGAACAAGGACATTAAATTTATAGAAAAAATTCTATTTTATTCTGCACGCCGTTTCCTCTTGCAGATAAAGCCTTGTCGATAACCCTGCCGCGATCACAATTTTTCTTTCAGGAATAGCAGTAAACCACTGAAAAAACGGTGGATAAACCCCATCAATCAACCTTCTGATGCTTATTAACCGCCCATTCACAGAATAAAAATCTGGCATGAATATTATTAGAAGATTAAAACAATTGCATATACCATTAAAACCATTTTTCAATTTTATCTTCCTCTAATAATTGGCATCGGCTTTACTCGACGGTTTGTATTGGCTTACATTGATGCCATCGCATCGCGTTATTTAAAAAGTGCTCGCCATTCTTTTAATAAGAGAGTGCGAACCGCCATTTTCTCTTATATGGACTGTTTACTCAGCGAAAGGAGAATGCCAATGCAAAATAAAAAAACAATTCACGTTGCCGTTGTTGACAGCTGCGAATTCACGATGATTGGCCTGCAATCGCTCGGAAAGCGTGAGCCTGATGAAAAACACGACGTTATTTTCCATGGGTTTACCCATATCGAAGAACTTGCTATGAGTGAACAACTCTTTGATATCATCATTTATGATCCGTTGAATACGCGTCATTTCCGGGTGACGACGAATGACGACATTCTCTGTATTAAACAGAAACAAGTGACGGCGAAGATCTATATCTATTCGTTATCCGCCGGCTATTTGAAATTCAAACATGTTGATGGGGTAATCAGCAAAAGAGTCTCCCTGGGGGATATCAAAGCGCTGTGGCAAATACTGATGAGCCAGACGCCGCAAGAGTCTGGTCGTTACAACGTAGGCATGACTACCCGCTTACGCACCCCGGCGAGGCTGTCCAGCGAGGAGGCCAGCGTATTGCGCGGCTATTCCTGTAATCTCAAAACCAAGCAAATCGCCCGTCAGCTGGGGTGTAACGTCAGGCTGGTTTACTTTTATAAAAACAACGCCATGAACAAGCTTAAGGCCGTGCGTGGCCCCTCGTTTTACCAGAGCATTCGCTGGATCCTGAATTAAGAATTTGACCGTGTGTCGTTTGCCTTTTGTTCCCGTGTCCGCGGGAACCTTTTTTTCATTTCCTGAAGGCTGTTCCATGTATACCGTTCTTCCCTCTCCCCTGTTGCAACGTATCTCAGGGCTGCGATTCCAGCCGCTTGTCGATCTTCATTCGGGCCAGGTGTTCGCGCATGAAGTTCTCGTGGAGATCCATAACGTCAATCTGGAGATATTGTTTGCTTCTCTGCCTTCGCGCAGCGCGCTGCAAATCTTCTTCTGGCAGGCCAACACCCTGTTACAGATACCCGTCCGGGACGCTTACTGGCTAAACCTTCCGGCAGAACACCTTCTCGACGAACGCGCTATCCGGTTGTTGCTGGCGTTACGCCATCAGCAGCGGTTAACGATTGAAATTCAGGATCCTCTCACCATCACACGGCTGAGTAAGGCTGAGCAACATCGTCTTCATGCCACGCTTGTTCGGTTAAAAGAGGCGGGATGGCAAATCTGGCTGGACGATTTAACCCGGGAGTTGGCTGAGGCGTTCGCGCGGCTTGCGCTGCCGCTGGATGGGGTAAAAATTGACCGTTCAGCGCTGCGCGAGCGCGCGCCGCTTGCCCCGTTTGTGCAGGAGGTCAGGGCAGGTATCGCGCAATCAATTCTTATCGAAGGCATCGAGAATTCGCGGGATCTGGCGCGCGCCCGCACGTCTGGCGCACAGTCTGGCCAGGGTTTTCTGTGGCCCGAAAGCCGCACCGATGCCCGCGTAACGCTGTGAGGGCCAGCTTACCGTGGCTTACCAGCCCGGCACCGCACCGCCGTTAAAAAGGGTCTCTGCCGCTTTCGCCACTTCCGGCGACTGATAGGACTGGATAAATTCCTTCACGTTTTCGGCGTCTTTGTTGTCTTCACGCGTGACCACTATATTCACGTAAGGCGAGTTTTTGTCCTCAATAAAGACGCTGTCATGTACCGGAGACAGCCCCGTTTGCTGAAGATAGGTGGTACTGATGATGGCCACATCCACTTTCGGATCGTCCAGCACGCGCGGCAACTGCGCCCCTTCCAGCTCCATAATCTGTAAGTTTTTCGGGTTCGCGGTAATATCCAGCGCCGTCGGCAGCAGGCCCACATCCGGTTTAAGGGTAATCAGCTTCTCTTTTTGCAGCAGCAACAGCGCGCGGCCGAGGTTGGTGGGATCGTTTGGAATCGCAATGGTTGCGCCGTCCTTCAGCTCAGACACCGATTTAATCTTTCGGGAGTAACCCGCCATCGGGAAGACGAAGGTATTGGCCACGGCGACCAGCGTGTAATTGTGCGCCTTGTTATCTTGTGCAAGGAACGGGCGATGCTGGAAGACGTTGGCGTCCAGTTCGCCCTGGTTGGTGGCATCGTTGGGTAGCAGCGAGCCGCTAAAGCCCACCAGCTCAACATCCAGACCGTATTTCTCCTTTGCCACCTTTTTGGCGACTTCCGCCACGTCCTGCTCAGCGCCATTAATCACGCCGACTTTAATGTGTTTGGCATCATTGCCGCCTTGATCGCAACCTGCCAGCAGCAGGGCCGCGAGCACCAGAGCACTCAACTGAAATTTCACGAGACAGTTCCTTTCGACAGTGGTTTTGAAGACTATATCGACAACGAGACGGCAGGCTAAAAAACGAAAAGGAATCAGTAAGACGGTTAAGTTATATGCGGCCTGTTGCCGGGTGGCGCTGCGCTTACCCGGCCTACGTAACGGGCGAAGTGTAGGCCCGGTAAGCGTAGCGCCACCGGGCGATGGGCATCAGGCTACGGTAGTCCAGGCGCAAGCAGAACCGCTAACCTCACGCCTGCCGACGCAGCGGCGCTTCGCGCAAAAACCACGACAGCACAAACGCCAGCACCATAATCCCCGCCGCCAGCATAAACACCGCATGGATAGCCGAGCCGAACGCATCCAGATAGTCCAGACGCAGGGCATCAGGCAGATGGTGAATGGCAACGGGATTAAGTTCGCGCGGCAGTTCCGCCCCTTCCGGCAGCCTGTCGATCAGCCCTGATTGCAGAATATGGGTGAACACCGCGCCAAACAACGCAACGCCAATCGCCCCGCCAATGGAACGGAACAGCGTCACCCCAGAGGTCGCTACGCCGTATTGATCGGCTGACACGCTGTTCTGCACCGCCAGCACCAGCACCTGCATCACCAGTCCCAGCCCCATGCCCAGCACGCCGGTAAACAGGTACAGCTGCCAGGTTGGGGAGGTGATTGAAATGCGCGTCAGTAACGCCATCCCCACCACGCCGAGCAGCGTGCCGAGGATCGGGAACAGACGGTATTTCCCGGTGCGGCTGATGATGCGCCCGCTGATGATGGAGGTGAGCAACAGCCCGCCCATCAGGGGGATCAGCTGCAAGCCGGCCTGCGTTGGCGTGGCGTCTTTCACCACCTGTAAATAGAGCGGCAGGAACGTTACCGAGCCAAACAGGGACATGCCGATGATAAAGCCAATCAGGCTACAGAGCAGGAAGCTGCGGTCGCGGAAGAGCGACAGCGGGATAATCGGCTCCCACGCCAGCCGCTCTTCGTAAATAAACCCGGCGATCCCCGTCAGGCCGAAGGCCAGAATGCACCACAGCTGCGGGTCGTTCCATTGGCGGATCGTACCGCCCTCGGTGGTAAACAGAATGATGCACAGCAGCGCCATGCTGAGGTAAATCGCCCCCAGGTAATCAATCTCATGCTTGCTGCGCCGCGCGCTGCCGTGGAATACCGCGCCAATCACCAGCAGCGCAAACAGCCCCAGCGGCAGGTTGATGTAGAAAATCCAGCGCCAGGATGCGTGCTGAACGATAAACCCGCCGATCAGCGGCCCTATCACCGTCGCCAGGCCAAACACGCCGCCAAACAACCCCTGATAGCGACCCCGATCGGCAGGCGGGATCACGTCCGCCACGGCGGCCATGCTGATCACCATCAGGCCGCCGCCCCCCAGCCCTTGCAGGGCGCGCATCAGCACCAGCTGGGTCATGTTCTGCGCCAGGCCACACAGCGCAGAGCCCACCAGGAAAAGCACTATTGCGATTTGCAGGACGATTTTACGGCCAAACAGATCGCCGAATTTGCCATACAGCGGCACCACGATGGTCGAACTGAGGATATAGGCTGTCACCACCCAGGAGAGCTTATCCAGCCCGCCCAGCTCGCCGACGATGGTCGGCAGCGCGGTGGAGACAATGGTCTGATCCAGCGCCGAGAGCAGCATCACCAGCAGGAGTGCGCTGAACAGCAGCTTAATCGACGGCGCCTTTTTCGCAGGTTGAGTCATTACGTCGGACTCCATAAGACATCACTTGAAATTAATTAATCGTATAATTAATATTTGTGGAAGTGATGAATAAGATCAAGAGATACGGTGACCATGTCAGCACAAAAGGACAATTCTGAACCCCGCCGCCCCGGTCGGCCACGCGGCGGCAAGCGCGTTACCGCCAGCCGCGAACAGCTGCTGGATATCGCCCTGAATCTCTTTTCCCGCCAGGGGATCGCCAATACGTCGTTGAACGCTATTGCCCGCGAAGCCGGCGTGACGCCCGCCATGCTGCACTACTACTTCAACTCCAGAGAACAGTTACTGGATGCGATGATTGAGGAGCGCTTCCTGCCGTTACGCGAGCGGATCGGGGCGATTTTCGCCGACAACCGGGATTCGCCGGTGGATGCCCTGACGGAAATGGTCAGGGTGCTGGCCGAACTGGC
Source organism: Enterobacter hormaechei subsp. hoffmannii (assembly GCF_001729745.1). GTDB lineage: Bacteria > Pseudomonadota > Gammaproteobacteria > Enterobacterales > Enterobacteriaceae > Enterobacter > Enterobacter intestinihominis. Next base: position 55,218 of record NZ_CP017186.1, on the reverse strand, counting down.
GGAAAAGTATCGCTGGTTTGCCCCGCTGTGGATGCAGGAGGTGATCGGCGAGATGCCGGTACTGCGTACGCATTTGCAGGAGCGCTTTGGCGATGAGAAATATCACACCACGCTGGCAACCATCAAAGGCTGGCAGCAGGAAGGAAAACTGAATCCGGCGCTGGCCCCCGAACTGCTGTTCACGACGCTGCTGAGCCTGGTGCTGGTGCCTTTCTCTCGCATGCGCAATGACGAGAGGCTTAATGCCCTCTCGCCGGAGATCGTTGTGCGCCACGTGTTAGCCGTGATCGGCAACGGGATCGGCGGTTAAAGATCCCTGGTCAGATAGTGTCTCTGCATTCCCTGATAAGGGTAATCCTGCAAGGACATCTGCACCTGATAACCCTGTTTTTCATAGAACGGACGCGCCTGGAAGCTGACCGTATCCACCAGCGCGTGACGACACCCTTTACGACGGGCCTCCTCTTCAGCCGTTTTGATCAGCTGGCTGCCGACGCCCGTTCCCCGCACCCTGTCGCTGACCCACAGAAAGTCGATATTCAGCCAGTCGCCTTTACGTACGCCGATTAACCCGCCCAGCATGACGCCGTTGTCGTCTCGCACATATACGCCAATATCGCCACTAAACGTCGCCAGATCTAAATACTGCGCGTTATAGGCTCTTAGCCCCGTTAATAATTCTTCTTTTTCTTCAGCCGTGACTTTATCTGTAATGCTCAGGTGCATAAATCTCTCCTTATTTTCAGCGCAATCTGAATATCTCACAGCTTAACCTTCATAAAAACTCCTTATTTCCTCCATTGTTTAAACAAGGAAATATTCATTCAATATGTAAATAAAAAAAACCTTTCCAATAGGCTCCGAAAACGTATAATGAGAACGATCATTCTCACTTTTTACGGTAGCCGACGATGAGCACAAAGCTGGAAGAACGACAAAAACTACGGCAGGACGAAATCATCACCGCCGCGCGCCGCTGCTTTCGCGCCAGTGGATTTCACGCTGCCAGCATGTCGCAGATCGCCAGCGAAGCCAGGCTCAGCGTCGGACAAATCTATCGCTATTTCAGTAACAAAGACGCGATCATTGAAGAGATGATCCGGCGCATTATCGACTCACGTATTGAGGAGATGCAGGGCAAAACCCTGGTTGAAGGGATGCCGCAGGCGCTTGCCTGGCGCCAGACGCTGAACGAAGATGATGACGCGCTAATGCTCGAAATGTCCGCAGAGGCCACACGTAATCCGCTGGTGGCAAACATGCTGATCGAAGCCGAAGCCCGCATGTTCGCCAACGCCTGTGAGCACCTGAAAAAGCAGTTCCCCCACCTGAGCGATGAGCATATTCGCTGCTGCGTGGAGATTACCGCCGTGATGATCGAAGGCACGATTTACCGTCGACTCACGCCTTTAAAAGTACCGTCAGAACAATTAGAGCCCATATACCAGAATATTTTAAATATGCTTTTCTCTGCGAAGTAATCGCATGTGAATAATTAGCGGAAATAAGTAATTTCCCTTTTTTCATTTCTGGCTCTGCCAGAGATGCGGGATCGCTGTGCTTTTAATTAGCCCTCCTCCCTGTTAAGCGATTAACAGGGCAGGCTTCGTTCACCCTGGAAAAAGATTATGAAAACCATAACAACCTCCATCGCAGCATTACTCCTCCTGACAGGGTGCGATAATGCGCAAACACCTGCTCCCCAGCGTCCTCTTCCGGAAGTGGGGATTGTCACACTCATGAGCCAGCCGGTGTCCGTGGTCAGCGAGCTGACCGGCCGCACCGCCGCCGCGATGAGCGCCGAAGTGCGCCCTCAGGTGGGCGGCATTATTCAGAAACGGCTCTTCACCGAAGGCGATACGGTCAAGGCCGGGCAGGCGCTGTATCAGATCGATCCTTCCAGCTACCGCGCCGCTTATGATGAAGCTGCCGCCGCACTGAAACAGGCGCAGGCGCTGGTGCAGGCCGACTGCCAGAAAGCCCGGCGCTATGCGCAGCTGGTTAAGGATGACGGCGTATCACGTCAGGATGCGGAAGACGCGAAGTCCACCTGCGCGCAGGACAAGGCCAGCGTCGAGTCAAAGAAAGCCGCGCTGGAAAGTGCCCGCATTAACCTCAACTGGACCACCGTCACCGCGCCGATTGCCGGACGTATCGGCATCTCCTCTGTGACCCCCGGCGCGCTGGTGACCGCCCAGCAGGATACCGCGCTGGCCACTATTCGCGGGCTGGACAGTATGTACGTCGATTTAACCCGTTCCAGCGCCGATCTGCTGCGATTACGCAAGCAAACCCTCGCCAGCAACAGCGATACGCTGAACGTGTCGTTGATCCTCGAAGACGGCAGCAGCTACAGCGAAAAAGGCCATCTGGCGTTAACCGAAGTGGCGGTGGATGAGTCTACCGGCTCAGTCACCCTGCGCGCTGTCTTCCCGAACCCGCAGCATCAGCTTCTGCCGGGCATGTTCGTCCGCGCCCGAGTGGATGAAGGCATCATGAATGACGCGATCCTCGCGCCGCAGCAGGGCATCACCCGCGACGCCAAAGGTACCGCCACCGCGCTGGTGGTGAACGCCAGCAACAAGGTCGAGCAGCGTCAGCTGGAAACGGGCGACACCTACGGCGATAAATGGCTGGTGCTGAATGGCCTGAAGGCGGGCGATAAGCTGATTGTGGAAGGCACCGACAAAGTCACCGCCGGGCAGGAAGTGAAAGCTGAAGAGATGAAAACCAACGGAGGAAACGCCTGATGTTTTCCCGTTTCTTCGTGCGTCGCCCGGTCTTTGCCTGGGTTATCGCCATTCTCATCATGCTCGCCGGGATACTGGCGATCCGCACGCTGCCCGTTGCGCAGTACCCGGACGTTGCCCCGCCGTCGATCAAAATATCCGCCACCTACACCGGCGCCTCCGCACAAACGCTGGAGAACAGCGTGACGCAGGTGATCGAGCAGCAGCTCACCGGGCTGGATAACCTGCTCTACTTCACCTCCACCAGCAGCTCGGACGGTTCGGTGAGCATCAACGTCACGTTTGAACAGGGAACCGATCCGGACACCGCTCAGGTACAGGTGCAGAACAAAGTCCAGCAGGCGGAATCACGCCTGCCGACCGAGGTGCAGCAGTCCGGGATCACCGTCGAAAAATCCCAGAGCAACTTCCTGCTGATCATGGGCGTATATGATAAAACCGACACCGCCAGCAGCTCGGATATCGCCGACTGGCTGGTGAGTAATATGCAGGATCCGCTGGCGCGCGTGGATGGCGTCGGCAGCCTGCAGGTGTTCGGTGCAGAATACGCGATGCGCATCTGGCTCGACCCGGCTAAGCTGGCGTCGTACTCGCTGATGCCCTCCGACGTGCAGAGCGCGATTGAAGCGCAGAACGTGCAGGTCTCCGCCGGTAAAATCGGCGCGCTGCCCTCGTCGAACGCCCAACAGCTGACCGCCACCGTTCGCGCTCAGTCGCGTCTGCAAACGGTCGATGAGTTCAAAAAAATCATCGTCAAGAGCGAGTCCAACGGTGCGGTGGTGCGCATCAGCGACGTCGCGCGCGTGGAGATGGGCAGCGAAGACTACACCGCCACCGCGAAGCTGAACGGCCACCCGGCGGCGGGTATGGCGGTGATGCTCTCGCCGGGCGCCAACGCGCTTAACACCGCCACGGCGGTAAAAGACAAGATCGCCGAGTTCAAAAAGTCGATGCCGGAAGGCTACGACGTGGCCTACCCGAAAGACAGCACCGAGTTCATCAAGATCTCCGTTGAGGACGTGATTCAGACCCTGTTCGAAGCCATTATCCTCGTGGTGGTGGTGATGTACCTGTTTCTGCAAAACATCCGCGCGACGCTGATCCCGGCGCTGGCGGTGCCGGTGGTGCTGCTGGGCACCTTCGGCGTGCTGGCGCTGTTCGGTTACTCCATCAACACCCTGACGCTGTTTGCCATGGTGCTGGCGATAGGACTGTTGGTGGATGACGCCATCGTGGTGGTGGAAAACGTCGAGCGTATTATGCGAGACGAAGGGCTGCCCGCCCGGGAAGCGACCGAAAAATCGATGGGCGAAATTTCCGGCGCGCTGATCGCCATTGCGCTGGTGCTCTCTGCGGTATTCCTGCCGATGGCCTTCTTCGGCGGCTCTACCGGGGTCATTTACCGTCAGTTCTCGGTCACCATTATTTCGGCGATGTTCCTCTCCGTGGTGGTGGCGCTGACCCTGACGCCCGCGCTGTGCGGCTCGATCCTGAATCACACCGCTCCGCACAAAAAGGGCTTCTTCGGCGCGTTTAACCGCTTCTACAGTAAGACCGAGCACGGCTATCAGAATAAGGTTCTGCGCGCCCTGCGCCGTTCCGGCGGCATGCTGGTGATCTTCGCCCTGCTCTGCGGCGCGATGGGGTTCGCCATGCTGAAACTGCCGGGCAGCTTCCTGCCAACCGAAGACCAGGGAGAAATCATGGTGCAGTACACCCTCCCTGCCGGCGCAACCGCGGTGCGTACCGCAGAGGTAAGCCGCCAGGTACGCGAATGGTTCCTCACCAAAGAGAAAGCCAATACCGATGTGATCTTTACCGTTGAAGGTTTCAGCTTCAGCGGCAGCGGCCAGAACGCCGGGATGGCGTTCGTCTCCCTGAAAAACTGGTCAGAGCGTAAAGGCGAGGAAAACACCGCGCAGGCCATTGCCCTGCGCGCCACGCAGGAGCTGAGCGCCATCCGCGATGCCACCATCTTTGCGATGACACCGCCGGCAGTGGACGGTCTGGGCCAGAGCAACGGCTTTACCTTTGAGCTGATGGCGAGCGGCGGCACCGACCGCGACGCGCTGCTGAAACTGCGTAACCAGCTGATTGGCGAAGCGAATCAGGACAGCTCGCTGCACGCCGTGCGCGCCAACGATCTGCCGCAGATGCCGCAGCTTCAGGTGGATATCGATAACAACAAAGCCGTGTCGCTGGGGCTCTCCCTGAGCGACGTCACCGACACCCTGTCCAGCGCCTGGGGCGGCACCTACGTGAACGACTTCATTGACCGTGGCCGCGTGAAAAAGGTCTACATCCAGGGCGACAGCGACTATCGCGCGGTACCGTCGGATCTCAACAAATGGTATGTGCGCGGCAGCGACAGCACTATGACCCCATTCTCCGCCTTCGCCACTACCCGCTGGGAGTATGGCCCGGAAAGCCTGGTGCGCTACAACGGCTCGGCGGCGTATGAAATTCAGGGCGAGAACGCCAGCGGCGCTAGCTCCGGTACGGCGATGAGCAAAATGGAGCAGCTGGCGAATAACCTGCCGTCCGGCAGCACCTGGGCGTGGAGCGGTTTGTCGTTGCAGGAAAAACTGGCGAGCGGTCAGGCGATGAGCCTTTATGCCCTCTCCATCCTCGTGGTGTTCCTGTGCCTGGCGGCACTGTATGAGAGCTGGTCGGTGCCCATTTCGGTGATCCTCGTGATCCCGCTTGGGGTGCTGGGCGCGGCCATTGCCGCCTCCCTGCGCGGCCTGAGCAACGATGTCTATTTCCAGGTGGCGCTGCTGACCACCATCGGTCTGTCGTCGAAGAACGCCATTCTGATTGTCGAGTTTGCCGAAGCCAAAGTGGCCGAAGGCTACTCACTGACGCGCGCCGCCCTGCGGGCCGCCCAGACGCGTCTGCGTCCGATCATCATGACCTCGCTGGCGTTTATCGCAGGCGTGACGCCGCTGGCGATTGCCACCGGAGCGGGGGCCAACAGCCGCGTGGCGATCGGCACCGGCATTATCGGCGGGACGCTGGCCGCGACGCTGCTGGCTATCTTCTTTGTTCCTTTATTCTTTGTACTGGTGAAACGTCTGTTCTCCGGTAAGCACGCAAACCGGAGGTCATAATGTTTCGTGTAACTGTTTTAGCGTTAGCACTGCTGAGCGCAGGCTGTGTGTCATTAGATCCCACGTATCAGCGCCCGGACGCGCCCGTTCCGGCCACCCTACCCGGCGCGCACGGCGAAGCCAGCGCCGTGGTGAGCCAGTGGCAGCAGGTGATGAATGATGCGCGGCTGAAAAGCGTGGTGACGATGGCGCTCAACAGCAACCGCGACGTGCAAAAAGCGATTGCGGATATCGACGCCGCCCGTGCCCAGTATGGCGAAACGCGCTCGTCCCTGTTCCCGACGGTGGACGCGGAACTGAGTCATACCCGCAGCCGTACGCTGGCGAGCGGCGTCGCGACGAGCGACGAAGCCAACGGCACGGTCTCCAGCTTCGAACTGGATCTGTTTGGCCGCAACCAGAGCCTGTCGCGCGCCGCGCGTGAAACCTGGCTTGCCAGCGAGTTCACCGCGCAGAACACGCGCCTGACAATGGTCAGCGAGCTGACCACGGCCTGGGTGACGCTGGCGGCGGATAACAGCAATCTGGCGCTGGCGAAATCCACCCTGGAGAGCGCCGCGAACTCGCTCAAAATCGTCAAACGTCAGCAGGAAGTAGGTGTGGCAGCGGCCACGGACGTCAGTGAAGCGATGGCGGTTTACCAGCAGGCGCGCGCCAGCGTGGCGAGCTACCAGACGCTGGTGATGCAGGACAAAAACGCCCTTAACCTGCTGGCGGGCGATACGGTGCCCGAGAACCTGCTGCCCGGCACGCTGGAGAGCCTGAGCGATAACGCCATCACGCTGATCCCGGCGGGCGTCAGCTCCAGCGCGCTGCTGCGTCGCCCGGACATTCAGGAGGCGGAACATAACCTGCTGAGCGCTAACGCCAACATCGGCGCGGCACGCGCCAACTTCTTCCCGACCATTTCACTGACCGCCAGCGCGGGCGTCGGCAGCGATTCGCTGTCATCCCTGTTCAGCCACGGCATGAAGGTCTGGTCGTTCGCGCCGTCCATCACCCTGCCGCTGTTTAGCGGGGGCAACAATATGGCGCAGCTGCGCTATGCGGAAGCGGAGAAGAAGGGGCTAATCGCCACCTATGAGAAGACCATCCAGAGCGCGTTTAAGGACGTGGCCGACGCGCTGGCGCGGCGCGAAACGTTGAGCGAACAGCTTGATGCCCAGCGTGAATACGTGGCGGCGGAGCAAAAAACGCTGGATGTGGCGACGCGCAGTTACAAGGCTGGCGCGGGCGATTATCTGACGGTGCTCACCGCGCAGCGATCGCTGTGGTCGGCTCAGGAATCACTGATTGCCTTGCAGCAAACCGACCTGGAAAACCGCATCACGCTGTGGCAATCGCTGGGTGGAGGGGTTCAGTAACGGCCTGAGAGGGCGATTCTCATACCAGGTGAAAAGTAAATTCATACTTTCGGCTGGAATCGCCTGCCTGAATGTAACGATACATTTCAGGGAAAGCCTGTGACTTTACCGGAGGTCTCAATGAAATCTGCACACCAGGTTTGCCTGCTCGTTTGCCTGATTTTCGCTGCGTTTGTTCATGCGCAGGAGAAGAGCGCTCCGGAGAAAGAGGCCCAGATAAAACAGCAGGTCCTGAAAGATGTGAAGAAAACCTGTACCCCGCAGAAAAAGCAGAGCGATAAGGCCTGGCAGGCGATGATTTTGTCGTCTGAGGCCAATCAACTGCTGATCAAAAATGCCATCACCGCCATGAAGCGTGACAACCTGGACGCCTACTGGGATGCAGTAAGTCAGGTGGATTGTATGGAAGATTACTGAGGGTTGAGCGCCGGGTGGCGGCTGCGCCTTACCCGGCCTACATCACATGTTTAACGCTTCCGCACATCCGGAATAATCAAATCCCCACGCAGAACGTAGGACCCGAGCATCTGCGTTTTCGCCGTCAGCCAGCTCACGATGCGCGCCGCCATGGCGTCCATGGAATACTCAATGGCCGGGATCACCGGAATACCCGGGAGATGCAGCGAACCGCCGAGGCTGAAGACCATGATGTCTTCCGGTACCGATTTATTAAACGCCTGTAACTGCGGGATCACCCGCTGGGCTTCCTGCTCGTCTGCCACCAGCAGCGCGTTGAAGTTCAGCGTGGACGCGTTGTTGAGTAATTCCTGAAGCGCAACGGACGATGAAGTCGCGTCCATAAACACGAGGTTGCGATTAAAGGGCAGGAAGTTTTTCTCCAGCGCGTGTTTGTAGCCCAGCAGCACCTGATCGGCAAAACCGCTGCCGTGCGGGTGGATCAGCGCTATCTGGCGACGCCCCTGGCTGGTGAGATAGTTACAGGCCGTTTCAGCCGCGAACGCGTGATCGAAATGAATGCTGTTGGCGTTATCGGCTTCCATACAGTCGACCAGAATCACGTTGTCCATGTCCACGTCCAGCGGGAAACGCGCGCCAATCACCAGAATGTCATCACATAAGCCGCAGGAGAGTTCTTCAAGGGCGTTCATCACTTCTGTTTTCGTGTGTGCGAAACGCAGCAGCAGATGTTTTTGATGCTGGCTGAGGTGTTTTTCCAGCGCGTACAGGTAACCGGTGGTCTGGTTAATGTTTTCCTGCGCGCAAATCACCCCAATGCAGCCCGTCGACTGGCTGAGCAGCGACTGGGCGATCACGTTGGGACGATAGTTCAGCTCGTCCACCGCTTTCAGAACAGCCTGGCGGCTGGCTTCTTTAACGCCACGCGACCCGCTCAACACCCGTGATACCGTGGCTTTGGACACCCCGGCCAGACGCGATACATCGTTGATTGTAGACATCTCTCTCCCCTGTCAGACGCAACTGGCGTCTGTAATTTCCATCACCGCTACGGCTCACATTATAGCCAGAACGGAGTATATCCGTTTCCGTTTTCCATGGAAACCGATTTTCCGTTTCCACTCAATTTGATGCCAAAACAGCCAAATTATGTGACCCACATCCGGTTAATTAGCGTCATAAGTAGTGGATATTGATGGTTGTCACACTTCTGTCTTTTATGAATGGAAACCGGTTTCCGTATCATGTCCAATCATCATCGCAATAACTTTTTACATTTTGAGGATGGTCGTCGATGTTCAAGATTATGCTGTGCTGCTCTGCCGGGATGTCCACCAGCCTGCTGGTCAGCAAAATGATCGATGTAGCAAAAGAACGGGGCTTGCCCGTGAAGATAGATGCGTATGGCGTATCCGAATTTGATACGCAGTTTCCGCACTATCAGGTGGTGCTTCTCGGACCGCAAGTGAAATACATGTTAAAGACACTCTCAGACAAGGCAGCGACGCAAGGCATACCGGTGCAGCCCATCGACATGATGGATTACGGCATGCAGCGTGGCGATAAAGTACTGGACTATGCTCTGTCGCTCATCGAAGCGGCACACTAAAAGGTGTTCACATGAGTTCGTTATATCAATCCATGGTCGCGGTGATTGAACAGTCAATTACGCCGCTGGCCGCGAAGCTCGGTCAGCAAAAGTATGTGATTGCCATCCGCGACGGCTTTACCGCCGCGCTGCCGTTTATGATCATCGGCTCGTTTATGCTGGTGTTTATCTTCCCGCCGTTTTCGGCGGATACCACCAACAGCTTCGCCCGCGGCTGGCTGGATTTCTCCGAGACCTACCGCGAACAGCTGATGCTGCCCTTTAACCTCAGCATGGGCGTGATGACCTTCTTCATCTCGGTGGGGATTGGGGCGAGCCTGGGGCGTCAGTTTAACCTCGATCCGGTGATGTCCGGTCTGCTGGCCTTTATGGCCTTCCTGCTGGTCGCCGCGCCGTATGCCGACGGCAAAATTTCGACGCAGTATCTGTCGGGTCAGGGCATCTTCACTGCGCTTATCACCGCGATCTACTCCACCCGTGTGTACGCGTGGCTGAAGCAGAACAACGTCACCATCCGCCTGCCGAAAGAGGTGCCGACCGGCGTGGCGCGTTCGTTTGAGATCCTGATCCCGGTGATGGTGGTGATTGGTACCCTACATCCGCTGAACCTGTTCATTGAAGCGCAGACCGGGATGATCATCCCGCAGGCGATTATGCACCTGCTGGAGCCGCTGGTGTCCGCGTCTGACTCGCTGCCCGCGATTCTGCTCTCCGTTCTGCTGTGCCAGATCTTCTGGTTTGCCGGTATCCACGGGTCGCTGATTGTCACCGGCATCATGAACCCGTTCTGGATGGCGAACCTCTCTGCAAACCAGGCGGCGCTGGCGGCGGGCGCGGCGCTGCCGCACGTTTATCTGCAAGGTTTCTGGGATCACTACCTGCTGATTGGCGGCGTAGGCTCGACCCTGCCGCTGGCGTTCCTGCTGCTGCGCAGCCGCGCCACTCACCTGCGCACCATCGGCAAAATGGGCGTTGTGCCAAGCTTCTTTAACATCAACGAACCGATTCTGTTCGGCGCGCCGATCATAATGAACCCGATGCTGTTTATCCCGTTCGTGTTTGTTCCGCTGGTCAATGCCTGCCTGGCGTACGGCGCAACCAAACTCGGCTGGCTGGCCCAGGTGGTTTCGTTAACCCCGTGGACCACGCCCGCGCCGATTGGCGCCTCGTGGGCGGCGAACTGGGCGCTGAGCCCGGTGGTGATGTGCCTGGTCTGCATGGTGATGTCGGCGCTGATGTACCTGCCGTTCCTGCGCGCCTATGAGCGTACGCTCATCAAAAATGAAGAGCAGAAAGCCCAGGCAACCGTCGGCACCGCTGAAACAGTTAGCAATTAAGTCAAAGAGGAAGGGTCATGAAATACGCATTTCCCGATAACTTCTGGTGGGGCAGCGCAAGCTCCGCTCTCCAGACGGAAGGGACACGAGAGGGTGAAACCACGTGGGACTACTGGTTTGCCCGCGAGCCGAACCGTTTTCACAACGGCGTGGGACCGCAGCACACCTCCACGTTTTATCAGCACTGGAAAACGGACATTCAGCTGTTGAAGCAGCTGAACCACAACAGCTTTCGCACCTCGATTAGCTGGGCGCGCCTGATCCCCGACGGTATCGGTGAAGTGAACCCGGACGCGGTCGATTTTTATAATCAGGTCATTGATGAGCTGAATGAACAGGGCATCACGCCGTTTATCACCCTGTTCCATTTCGACATGCCGATGGCGATGCAGGAGATCGGCGGCTGGGAAAACCGTGACGTAGTGGACGCCTACGCCCGCTATGCGCAGATCTGCTTCGAGCTGTTTGGCGACCGCGTGCTGCACTGGTTTACCTTCAACGAGCCGATTGTTCCGGTGGAAGGCGGTTATCTGTACGATTTCCATTACCCGAACGTGGTGGATTTTCGTCGGGCGGCCACCGTGGCATATCACACGGTGCTGGCCCATGCGAAGGCCGTTCAGGCTTACCGCGCCGGGCATTACGCGGGGGAGATCGGCATCGTGCTGAACCTGACGCCGTCATACCCGCGTTCGCAGAACCCGGCGGACGTGAAGGCGGCGCATATCGCGGATCTGATGTTTAACCGTAGCTTCCTCGACCCGGTGCTGCGCGGGGAGTATCCGGCCGACCTGGTGGCATTGCTGAAATCTTACGATCAGCTACCCGCCTGCAAGCCGGAAGACGGTTTCCTGATTGCGGAAGGGAAAATCGACCTGCTCGGCGTTAACTACTATCAACCGCGCCGCGTGAAGTGTCGCGACAGCGCGGTGAACCCGCAGGCGCCGTTTATGCCGGAGTGGTTCTTTGATAGCTACGAGATGCCGGGCCGTAAGATGAACCCGTACCGCGGCTGGGAAATCTACGAGCCGGGTATTTACGATATTCTGGTTAACCTGCGCGACAATTACGGTAACCCCCGCTGTTTTATTTCTGAAAACGGGATGGGTGTCGAAAACGAGCAGCGCTTTATTGAAAACGGTCAGATAAACGATCGGTACCGCATCGAATTTATTTCTGAGCATTTAGCGTGGCTGCATAAAGGTATTAGCGAAGGCTGCAATTGCCTTGGCTACCATATGTGGACGTTTATTGATAACTGGTCGTGGTGCAATGCGTATAAAAACCGCTACGGTTTTATTCAGCTCGATTTGGAGACGCAGCAGCGCACCATTAAAAAAAGCGGAGAGTGGTTTGCCGCTACCGCCTTAAATAATTGCTTTGATAAAGAGTAAAAATGATGATCGCATTAGAAGAAGCCGTAATGGAAATTATCGTCAACGCCGGTCAGTCCCGCAGCCTGTGCTTCGAAGCGCTGCATGCGGCGCGCCAGGGCAACCTTGACGAAGCCAAAAGCCTGCTGCGTGAAGCCGATGGCTACGCGCGCCAGGCACACAAGATGCAGACCAAACTGATCGAGCAGGACGCGGGCGAAGCCCGCCAGCCGATGACCTTAATTATGGTGCACGCGCAGGATCATTTAATGAATTCGCTATTAGCGCGTGAATTATCTGAAGAGATTATTCATTTATATCAGAGATAGTCTATGGCGAAATAAATTAATGTAATACCTCTGTACCTAAAACTAGAAATCCACTTGTTCTGATGATAGCGACATATTCTGTCAGATCGGAGCGGGATGGTTATTGTCTGAATAAAATTAAACTATATTGAGATAACCATGAATACGATTAAAAAACTTCCATTAACCATGGCGGTTATCGCCGCGCTTTGTCCAATTTCCGTGCTCGCGCAAGAATTTACGCAGGAGCAAATCGACGCCATTGTGGCGAAAGCGGTGGATAAAGCCCTGGCCGAGCGTCAGGCGAAAATGGATGCGGCGGTCGCGAAAAAAGCGGACGTCATCACCGAGCCGCAGAGCGCAGCGCAATCCCCGGACATGGCGATTCCGTTTGGCATCAAATTTACCGGCTACGCCCGCTACGGCGCGCACTTCCAGGCCGCTGACCAGAAGTATGTGGCGGTGGACGGCTCCTACAACGGCGCGTCCGCGATTGGTCGTCTGGGTAACGAAGGCAACGGCGGGGAATTCCAGCTCTCCAAGGCCTTCAAGGGTGATAACGGCGCCATCTGGGACATCAACGTGATGATCGACCACTGGGGCGACGAAGTTAACCTCAAAAAAGCTTACGCCGGGGTGACCAACATTATGGCCTCCAACCCGAACGCCTACTTTTGGGCCGGTCGTGACTTCCACCAGCGTCCGCAGCAGGGCATCAACGATTACTTCTGGATGAACCACGATGGCCAGGGCGCCGGGGTGAAGAACTTCGACATCGGCGGCGTGCAGTTCGACGTGGCTGCCGTGGCGGCGGTGGAATCCTGTAGCCCGGAAGTGATGGAAGATGAAGCCAACCCGTCGCGCATCACCTGTACCGGCGGCTCCGGCACGGGTGACAAGGGCAACTACGCTGCCACCTCAAAAATCCACGGCATGAAGCTCGGCCCGATCGACCTGGAGCTGTACGCCAACTACGGTTTTGACTCCAAAGCCGTTGAGAGCGACGAGCGTCTGAACGCCTGGCAGGGCGGCGTGGTGCTGAGCCACACCAACGATAGCGGCGTGAACAAGGTGATCGCCCGCTACTCCGATAATTCGGACAACAGCGTGTTCAACAAAACCGAAGATCTGACCACGGTCTACGCCAGCTTCGAAGGGCTGTATAAATTCACCCAGGCCACGCAGGTGGAGTACATCCTCGCCTTCCACGACTATGACAACAGCCGTGATGACACCGACAACCGTAAGAACTACAACGCCATCGTGCGCCCGATGCACTGGTGGAACGACGTTAACTCCACCTGGCTGGAAGCGGGCTGGCAGCACGTAGATTACGACAACGGCGGCGACAACAAGGGCTGGAAGCTGACCCTGTCGCAGAACATGTCTATCGCCATGGGGCCGGAGTTCCGTCCGATGCTGCGCTTCTACGTGACCGGCGGCAAAGTGGACAACGAACGCACCGCGCGCGTGAACAACACCAAAGATGAGACGCTGGACGACTTCAACGTCGGCGCGATGTGGGAGGCGTGGTTCTAAGGTCAACAACATGCCGGGTGGCGCTACGCTTACCCGGCCTACGGTTTTCCCCCTCTCCCCGTGGGAGAGGGCCGGGGTGAGGGCATCAGGCCGCACACAACCATGCTATGCTGTTGGCCAATTAACGACAACATAACAGGGGAGAACATGGGTTCCACACGCAAAGGGATGCTCAACGTCCTGATCGCCGCCGTTTTATGGGGCAGTTCCGGGGTTTGCGCGCAGTACATCATGGAGAAAAGCCACATTTCTTCACCTTACCTGACCATGGTTCGCCTGCTGTTTACCGGCGTGATCCTGCTGACGCTCTCCTTCGTTCACGGCGACAAGATTTTCTCGGTCATCAAAAACCGCAAAGACGCCCTCAGCCTGCTGTTTTTCTCACTGGTTGGCGCGCTCACCGTGCAGCTCACCTTCCTGCTGACGATTGAAAAATCCAACGCCGCTACGGCCACCGTGCTTCAGTTCCTGTCGCCAACCATAATCGTGGCGTGGTTCGCCCTGGCGCGGAAGAAGCGTCCCGGCATGTTTGTCCTGTCGGCGATTTTGACATCGCTTGTGGGTACCTTCCTGCTGGTGACCCACGGCGACCCGACGTCGCTCTCCATCTCGCCTGCCGCGCTGTTCTTCGGTATCGCCTCGGCGTTTGCCGCGGCGTTTTACACCACCTATCCATCAACGCTTATCGCCCGCTACGGCACGCTGCCGATTGTCGGCTGGAGTATGTTGATTGCGGGACTAATGCTGACGCCGTTCTACGCCGGACGCGGCACCACCTTCGCCATTGACGGCGGCCTGCTGCTGGCGTTTTTCTACCTGGTGGTGATTGGCACCGCGCTGACGTTCAGCCTGTATCTGAAGGGCGCGCAGATGATCGGTGGGCCGAAGGCAAGCATTTTGAGCTGCGCCGAACCCCTGAGCAGCGCGCTGCTGTCGGTGGTTTTGCTGGGGGTGGCATTCACCCTGCCGGACTGGCTGGGAACGCTGCTGATTGTGTCGTCGGTGGTGTTGATTTCGATGGATTCACGCAGAAGGGTTAAGGCATCGGCGTAAGCGAATGTCCCCTCACCCCGGCCCTCTCCCCAAAGGGGCGAGAGTGAAAAGACAGCACCGAGCAGTCCCCTCTCCCCTGCGGGGAGAGGGTTAGGGTGAGGGGGAAAATTGACTACTTCGCCTTCACCTTCCCCGCCACCAGCAGCGCGGTCAGCAGCATCAGCGTACCGGAGATCACCAGCGGTGACGTCAGCCCCAGATGGTCGAGCGCTACGCCGCCCACCGCCGCCCCGCAGGTGTTCGCCAGCTGGATCACCGCCACCTGAATCGACCCGGCTTTTTCCGCCTGATCGGCAAGCGAGCGGGTGATCCACGTCGACCAGCCCACCGGCACCAGCGCAAAGGCAAAGCCCCAGACAATCGCAATCGCCGATGCGACCCACTTGTCGCTGCCCCACAGCACCAGCACCGCGGCACTGATCGCCAGCACCAGCGGCGCACCCGCCAGCGCCACCTTCAGGGAGCGCTTCAGGAACTGAGACGACAGTGAGGTGCCGACGAAGCTGGCGATACCGAAGCTCAGCAGCACCAGCGTCAGGCCATCCACGTCAAAGCCCGCCATGGTCATATACACCGGGCGAATATAGGTAAAGAAGGCAAACTGCCCGGCAAAGGCCATGAAGATGGCGGTCATCCCCGCCAGCACGCCCGGACGCTTGAGCAGCGCGAACATGTTCTGTTTGTGGTGCGCCGCTTCACCCGGCAGAGACGGTAGCGCTTTCCACACCCAGATAATGCACAGCACGCCCATCACTGCCGCCGCGTTAAAGACGTTACGCCAGCCGATAATCCCACCAAGGAAGCTGCCCAGCGGCGCGGCAATCACCAGCGCAATAGAGACCGCGCCGAAGATAACGGACAGCGCTTTTGGCACGGTGCGCGCGGGCACCAGGCGCATGGTCAGCGAGGCCGACATCGCCCAGAAGCCGCCTAACCCCAGCCCCAGGCAGGCGCGACCCAGCAGCAGCAGGGTGAAGCTTTCAGCGAAAGAGACCAGCAGGCAGGAGAGCGTCAGCAGCACGCTGAACAGGATGACCACTTTACGACGGTCAATGGTGCCAATCGCCTGGGTGATAAACAGGCTGGCGAACATCGCCACAAAGGCGGTGACGGTAACGGACTGCCCCGCCACGCCTTCGGAAATGCCCAGATCCTGCGCCATCGGCGTCAGCAGGCTGACCGGCAGAAACTCAACGGTGATCAGGCAGGCGACGCAAAATGCCACGGAGAAAACCGCCGACCAGTTGGGGCGAGACACCTCTTTGGCCTGCGGCGGAGTCGTGGGCTGGATATGTTCTGTCATGGCATCACCTGAGATAAAAACGTGCGGAAAAGTCGCGCAGTTTATCATCAAAAGTGTGACGGATTTAACGATTTGACAACTTTTGTGGTTTTAGAGGGGATCAGTGCAGATAAAACACACCTTCTTCCGGCAGAAATAGCTGGTTATAGCGCAGCTGGAAGGCGTTCAGCTCCTGCGGATCGGGCTCCATTTCGCGCATAAAGCCAAGTGCCAGTCGAATTTGCGCATCGGTAATGGGTGCGGCAAGGCGGGCTTTACGCAGCATACGGTGCCAGGTATGCAGATTCTCTTCACTGCCGTCGACAATGCAGACCTGCCAGATGAGCAGCACCTGTGCCGCATTTTGCAGATGTGCCTCGTCGGGGCGCTCAAGGTAGCGGATAAACTCATTGCCCGGCGTTTTACCGAACTGATCGATCATCGACTCGACTGGCATCGGGGTGATGCCCAGCCGCTCGCTTAAACGTTTGATGGCGCGGCGGGAGTCTGAGGTCAGGACACGAAATCCAACCACAAATACCACGGCAAGCGTTGCCAGCATTATCCAGACCATGCGTTCTCCTTAGACTAGCCGCCCATCATAGCGGGAAACGCAGCGCGTCAACAGCGGGAACGGCCAGAATAGTGAACCGAAAAAAGCTGGATAATTGCGATGAAAGCAATCCCGCGCAGGCGTGGCTGCGCGGGCTGTTGCTGGAGACCCGTCAGCGCGCCTGAAGCCCTTTCAGCAGCGCGTCGTGGAAACGTTCAGGATCCTGCATCTGCGGCGCGTGGCCCATGTCGTTAAACTCGACCAGCGTCGCGTGCGGAATGCGCTTCGCCGTCTCTTTGCCCAGCACCGCGTAATTGCCGAGCGTCTTGCGGATCTCCGGTGGGGCGAGATCTTTCCCGATGGCAGTGTTGTCCTTCGTGCCGATCATTAATAATACCGGCATCTTCAGCTCGCTAAATTCATAGACAACCGGCTGGGTATAAATCATGTCGTAGAGCAGCGCCGAGTTCCACGCCACGCGAGCTTTGCCCGGCCCGTTGTTCAGCCCGGCGAGCATAGTGACCCAGCGCTCGTACTCCGGTTTCCACTCCCCGGCGTAGTAGGTGTTTTTCTCGTACTGACGAATACCGTCGGCGCTAACTTTCAGCTCGCGCTGGTACCACTGGTCGACCGTAATATGCGGCACGCCGCGCGCTTTCCAGTCTTCCAGACCAATCGGGTTCACCATCACCAGCTGCTCCACCTGCTGCGGCCACATCAACGCATAGCGGGTTGCCAGCATGCCGCCGGTCGAATGTCCTATAACCGTCACGCGCTCGACGCCCAGCGTTTTCAGCAGCGCGTGGGTGTTATCCGCCAGCTGCTGGAAGGTGTACTGGTAATGCTCCGGCTTGGTGGATTTACAAAAACCAATCTGGTCAGGGGCGATCACGCGGTAACCACCGGCCGACAGCGCGCGGATAGTGCCGTCCCAGGTGCCAGCACAGAAGTTTTTGCCGTGCATCAGCACCACGGTGCGGCCGTTGGGTTTTTCCGGTTTCACGTCCAGGTAAGCCATATCCAGAGGCTGGTTCTGCGAGGTAAAGGTAAAGTGTTTTACCGGCCAGCCGTAGTCAAAACCTTCCAGCTTCTCGCCGTAGGTGGGGGCATCCGCGGCCATTGCGGGGGACGCCAGCGCCATCAGCAGCGCAAGGCAGGACAATCGTCGGGTTAACATGCAAGCTCTCCGTTAGCAAAAGGGCTAAGGCTGCACGAAAGGCGGCAGCAAAAACACTGTAGAGCATAGAGAGGAGCAAGTGTGTAAAGCGGAGTAAAGGTAGGCCGTGCAAAATAAAAAAGCCCGGCATCACACACCGGGCAAAGAAGTTACCTGCACACTCAGGCTACTTTTAATTTCTGCGCACGATTCTCACGGCGGATCTTACGCTCTTCCAGCACCGCAACCATCGCCATCAGGACGATACAGCCAATCGCGGCGGCATCCAGCGCGGCGAAGGTGCCCGCCCAGCCGGTAAGGCCGAAAATCGGCGTGCCGTCGGCGATCATCCCCAGGCCCAGCTTGGCGAAGCTGTCGCCGATCAGGTAGGCGAAGGTGCCCTTAATCCCATCGGCGGCGCCGATCGCTTTTTTCGGGACGAAGCCCACTGCCGCCACACCGATCAGTAATTGCGGACCAAACACCAGGAAGCCGAGCGCGAACAGGGACGCCAGGTAAATGTACTGGTTGCTGGCGTGCTGGTAGACGCCAAGGGTGGCGATAATCAGCGCCAGCGCGACGCAGGCCACCAGCGCGCGGCGGCCATTGGCGAGGTCGGAGAGCCATCCCCACAGCAGCGTGCCGACCAGCGCGCCCACTTCAAACAGGGTGAAGCCCTGAATCGCCACTTCTTTAGAAAGCTTCAGCTCCTGGAAGGCATACACGGTGGACCACTGGTCGATACCAATGCGCACCACGTACAGGAAGATGTTCGAGAAACAGAGCAGCCAAATCACTTTGTTTTTCAGCACGTACTCAACAAAGATCTGCCATTTGGACATCTCGTTTTCTTCGGTCTCTTTGTCCTCTTCGCTGATCTCTTCCCCGAACAGCTCTTCGGCTTTGCCGAGGCCGTACGACTCCGGGGAATCGCTGCCGTAGCGCAGGCCGATAAAACCAACAATCAGGGCAATAATCGACGGGAAGATAAACATGCCGATGACGTGACCGTCGAACAGGTAGTTCGCGCCGAACAGCGCCACGCCTGCCGCACCCGCTCCGCCGAGGTTGTGGGAGATGTTCCACATGCCGAGGTACGACCCCCGCTTGCGGCGCGGCGTCCATTTGGTGATGGTGGAGTAGCTGCACGACCCTCCGGTGCTCTGGAAGAAACCGCTCAGGGCGTAAAAGGCGATCATCAGGAACAGGCTGACGGAGCCCGCGCCCATGCTGGCGCTGAAGCCGAGCATACAGATGGCAGAGAGGATCAGCATAAACGGCAGGAACTGCTTGGTGTTTTTGCCGTCCGCATAGTAGGAAACAACGGTTTTCCCCACGCCATAGGTGATGGAGAAGCCCAGGCCAATCATCCCCAACTGCGTCATGCTCAGCCCGTAGGTGGAGATCATGTCGTTCTGCGCGATGTTAAAGTTTTTGCGGATCAGGTACATAGTCAGGTAGCCGATGAAGACCACCAGATAGGACTGCATGAACGGTTTGAACCACATTTTGCGCCGCACGTCGAGCGGCAGATCCAGGGTCGGCTTGCGCACCTGATTTAAGAAGGCCAGCATGACTGAGTTACTCCTGAGCTGATTTTTGCAGCATTGTAAAAACCAGCCAGGAGAGATGCCTGAGACAGCGTCCAGGTGAAACCGGGAAAATTTCTTAGTTTTGCGCGACTCGGCAGCAAAAGGTGAGGCGCGTCACGCTTCGCGCGGTGCCTGCGCGTGCAAAAACGGCAGCAACAGCAGGGCGGAGATGCCCGCCGCGATAGCGATCACCGCGAAGAACCCGCTCCAGTGCCAGATGTCGATCACCCGCGCCAGCGGCCAGCCGGAGAGCGATGCGCCAAGGTAGGCAAACAGCCCGACAAAGCCCGTCGCCGCGCCTGCCGCCTCTTTGTGGGAGCACTCTGCCGCCGCCATGCCGATCAGCATCTGCGGGCCAAAGACGAAAAAACCGATGGTGAAGAAGCACGCCGCCTGCATCACGTAGCTGGCGAACGGCATCAGCCACAGCGAGCCAACGGAGAGCAAAATTCCGGCGGCGAAGATCAGGTTCATAGGCCCGCGGTTGCCGTTGAAGAGCTTGTCCGAGCCCCAGCCCGCCACCAGCGCGCCGATAAACCCGCCCAGTTCAAACATGGTCACTGCCGAGTTGGCGGTCACCAGATCCACACCGAGCGTCTCGGACATGTACAGGTTGCCCCAGTCGTTGATGGCCGCGCGCACCACGTAGACCAGCACGTAGCAGAGCGACAGCAGCCAAATGTAGGGGTTTTTCAGTACGTATTTGGTGAGGATCTGCTGGCGGGACAGCCCGGCCCCCTCCTGCTGCTGGGCGATCTCCATCTCGTCGTGCCGCCAGTCGCCCACCGGTGGAAGGCCGACGGTTTGCGGCCTGTCGCGCAGGCGCCAGCAGAGGAACAGCCCGGCGATAATTGCCAGGCCACCGGCAATCATCATCCCCGCACGCCAGCCGTAGTGCAGCGCGGCAGCCCCCACCACCATCGGGATCAGCGCCCCGCCGACGTTATGCGCGGTATTCCATATCGCCCACCAGCCGCCGCGCTCGTTGCGTGAGTACCAGGCGGTGAGCAGGCGGGCGCAGACCGGCGCGCCCCAGCCCTGGAAGAAGGCGTTCAGCGCCCACAGCAGGGCGAAGGCCCAGAGCGAGGTGGAGAAGCCAAACAGGATGTTCACCACGCCGGTGGCGATCAGCCCAACGCCCATGAAATAGCGCGCATTGGAGCGGTCGCTGACGATGCCGGAGAAGAACTTCGACAGACCGTAGGTGATGTAAAACAGCGTCGCCAGCAGGCCGATGTCGGTGCGCGCCATCACGCCGCTGGCGAGGATCTCCGGCGCGGCGGCGTTGAAGCTTTTGCGGGTGAAGTAGAACAGCGCGTAGCCGAGCCAGATAGTGACCAGGATATGACGTCGCCAGTAGCGGTAGCGGGCGTCGATTTCCGCTTTGTTGCCTAGCGGGGCGGCGCTGGCGGGGGTTTTAAACATGGTGCGTCCTTAACGGCAAACTGACGCTGACGCGCGTCCCGTGGGTGCAGGAGATTGTCAGCGTGCCGCCGAGCGCCTTCACGCGCTCGCGCATGCCCGCCAGGCCAAAGCCCTGATGGCCGGAACCCGGCGGCAGGCCGCAGCCGTCATCCTCAATCACCAGCTTCAGGCTGTCGTCCTGCTGCCAGCCCTGGATGGTGACCGCGCTGGCGCTGGCGTGCTTGACGATGTTGTTCAGCCCCTCCTGACAGACGCGGAATAGCGTCACGCGCTGGCCTTCGCTCAGCGCAGGCTCGTTAATACGCCAGTCGAGATGGCTGACAATTCCGCGGCTTTCCAGCTCCATCTCGCGCATCAGGGAGCGCACCGCCTGCTCAAGCGAGAGGTCGTCAAGCTGGCGCGGGCGCAGCCGTCCTAACAGGCGGCGAACGGAATCATAAACCCCCAGCGAAAGCTGTTCGATATGCGCCCCGCCCTGCTTCACGCTCGCGTTTTCCGCCGCCAGGCGCTGGACAATGCCCGCCTGGGTGCGGATAGCGGTGATGGTCTGGCCGATATCGTCGTGCAGCTCGCGGGCGACCTCCTGCCGCACGCTCTCTTCGGTCTCCAGCAGGCGCTCCGCCAGACGGCGGTTGCGCGCCAGCTCGGTTTGCAGGGACTGGTTCAGCTCGCGCAGGCGCTGTATGCCCGCGCCGAGCAGCAGCCCGGTCAGGCTCTGGGCCAGCAGGGAAAGCAGCAGATCTACCGGATGATCGTGCCAGGTTTGGCTGGCAATGAGCGCGATGGCGTTCATCAGCGTGGCGATCAGCGCCCCCTGCCAGCCGTAGTGCCAGGCCAACGCGATGATCGGTAATGCCAGACAAAACGGCGTGAAGCGTGAAAGCTCGGCAGGTAAACCCAGCTGAAGCCACAGGCTCACCACAAACAGCAGCAGATACCAGACGAGGTGCCGGGCGCGCCAGTTCACCGGCTGGGAGACCAGCGCCGGGCCGAGCGGCTGCCAGACGGTGCTGGTAAGGTAATGCCAGAAAACCAGGCAGGTCGGTGCCAGCGTCAGGCCGCCGGTGAGGGTCAGCAGCAGGGCGTTGAGCCCCTCCTTTTCACCCACCCACGGCAGGGACTGCAACAGCGCGGCGGCAATCAGCGCCGCCCCCTGACGCAGCAGCGTGCGCCAGTCGCGCTGGTGACGGTAGCGGGAAATCAGGGCGACCGGGATAAGCGTGAGCAGGCTTCCGGTCATCAATAAGGGCAGATGCGCCAGCGCCACTTCCTGCGCCAGCCAGATCAGCATCAGCCACTCTGCGCCCAGCAAAACGGGCCAGTAGCCGCGCGGGCACTGAAGCATCAGTCCCAGACGCAGGCCAAAGGGGAAAAGCAGCACCGCCAGCTCCGGGCGTTCCACCAGATGCAGGCTGATGCTCCACAGGCAGAACCATGCGGCGGAGAAGATAAAAAAGCTGGCGACGACGGCGATCAGCCGTGAAAAAACGGGACTCATTGCCAGCTGTCAAACATACGGCGCGCCAGCTCGACATCGTTACTGACGTTGAGTTTTTCCATCAGGTTGGCGCGATGAACATGCACGGTTTTCGGGGACAGATCCAGCTCCGCGGCAATCTCTTTTACCGACATGCCCTGGGCAAGTTTCTCTGCCACCTGACGCTCGCGTCTGGTGAGCGGATCCTGCCGTCCCGCCGCCAGCTTGATGGCGATATCCGGCGTCAGGTAGCAGCCGCCGGTGGAGACGGTGCGCACGGCGGCAATCAGCTCGTCGGGGCTACAGCGTTTAGAGAGGAAGCCGCGCGCGCCCGCGTTGAGCGCCTGCTCGACCAGCGCCGGGCTGTCGTGGACGGAGAGCATAATGGTCGCCATCCCTTTCGGCAGCTGGCTTAACAGCTCCAGCCCGGAGAGATCCGGCATTGAGATGTCGCAGATACAGACCTGCACCCCGCGTCCCGGCAGGCCCGCCAGCGCCTCGCGACCGGAGCCAAACTCGGCCACGACCTGAAAATCCGGTTCGAGGTTTAAAAGCTGGGCAAAGCCGGAGCGGACGATAAGGTGGTCGTCGATAAGGGCGATGGTGGTCATGGTTTGATCCTGATGCGTGAACACGCCGGATGTCGGCGTAAACGCCTTATCCGGCCTACGTGTAACGTCCTTGCAGGCTGGATAAGCGCAGCGCTATCCGGCAAAAGCCTTTTACCTTAAGTGATTTACTCGAAAAACACCGCAATTTTGTTAAACATGGTGGGATCGGACTGGTTGCGTGCCACTTTGGTGACATCTTCCAGCTTGTCGATCTGCGCCATCATCTGCTCCAGACGCTGGTCGTCGTTCACCAGTAGCCAGATGCGGCTGTGCTCGCTGCCCTGAATCGGCAGGCACAGAATGCCTTCCACGTTAAACGCACGTCGGGCAAACAGCCCGCAGACGTGGGTCATGACGCCAGGGTGGTTGCGGACGGTGAGTTCCAGAATGACATTATCACATTGTTTCTGCATGGCTTATTCCCCCACCATCTCAGTATTGGCCGCACCCGGCGGCACCATCGGATACACTTTTTGTTCAGGGTCGATACGCACGTGGATCAGCGCCGGGCCAGGGCGAGAAATCGCATCCTGCAACGCCGCGTGGGCATCTTCTTCGGCGTTCAGATCGCAGGTGTGCAGGCCAAAACCAGCGGCAATCTGCATGAAGTTGATCATCCCCGGATAGGTCGCCGCAAACACGCCCTGCTTATAGAACAGGCTCTGCTGCTGGTGTACCAGGCCCAGCGCCTCGTTGTTCATCAGAATGATTTTGACGTCTAACTGGTTTTCGGCTGCCGTCGCCATCTCCTGAATGTTCATCATCAGGCTGCCGTCACCGGAGAAGCAGATCACCTTACGGTCCGGGTTGGCGAGCGCCGCGCCAACCGCTGCTGGCAGGCCGAAGCCCATGGTGCCAAGGCCGCCGGAGGTCAGCCACTGGCGCGGGCGGTTAAGCGGATACGCCTGGGCGGTCCACATCTGATGCTGGCCGACGTCGGTAGTGATAATCGCGCTGTCATCCACGCAGGCCGCAACGGCGTTGATAAGACCATAGTGGCTCAGCGGGTCGCCCTCGGTTGGGATAGCGCCCGGGAACTCGCGTTGCAGATCGGCTACCAGCTGGCGCCAGTCGGCGCGGTCGTTTGCCTCCGTCTGTGGGATCAGCTGTGCCAGCACCTCGGTCACGTCGCCCTGAATCGCCACGTGCGGCTGCTTGATTTTACCCAGCTCGGCGCGGTCGATATCCACGTGAATGATTTTGGCGTTCGGGCAGAACTCCTCGGTTTTGCCAATCGCACGGTCATCAAAACGCGCCCCCATAACAATCAGCAAATCCGCCTCTTGCAGGATGTAGTTGGTGCTGCGCGCGCCGTGCATGCCCAGCATCCCTAAAGACAATGGGTGCGCTTTTGGCAGCATGCCGAGCGCCATCAGGGTCATGGTGGTAGGCAGGCTGGATTTTTCAGCGAACTGACGGATTTCATCCGCGGCGTTGATCGCCCCGCCGCCCAGATAGAGCACCGGGCGTTTCGCCGCGTTAATCATGGCGGCGGCATCGCGCACGCTCTCAGCGCTGAATTCCGGCGCCGGGGCACGCTCGCCCGGCTCCGGCAGCACGTCGATCTCAATTTCTGCGGTCTGGACATCCTTAGGAATGTCTATCCACACCGGACCCGGGCGGCCAGACTGGGCAATGCGAAACGCATCGCTGATCACCTGAGGCAGCTCGCTGATATCGCGAACTAAATAGTTATGTTTGGTGATGGGGATAGAGATACCGTAGGTATCCACTTCCTGGAACGCATCGGTACCGATCATCGAGGACGGCACCTGGCCGGTAATGCAGATCAGCGGAATGGAGTCGAGGCGCGCATCGGCGATGGCGGTCACCAGGTTAGTGGCGCCCGGCCCGCTACAGGCCATACAGACCGCCGGTTTACCCTGGGTACGCGCCATGCCCTGAGCGATAAAGCCTGCGCCCTGCTCGTGGCGCGCCAGCACGTGGCGGATCTGTGTGCTTTGGCTTAACGCATCATACAGCGGCAGCACGGTCCCACCCGGGATGCCCGCAACGGTGGTGATGCCCTGTCGTTCCAGTAAATGAACAATCAGCTGCGCGCCTGTAAAACGCGTTTTTGTGGATGTTGTGCCCGAACTTGCCATGCTCCAGTCCTTTTCTTCTGGGCCGACTTTCCGGGGAGGCTCATAAACGAAAAACCCCGCCCGGTTTGCGCCGGCGGGGTTTTGGATTCGTGTGTTGATCCAGTCCCTACGGCGCATTGCCGACGACCACCACCACACGCACGACGACCACTGCGGCAGGTTGCGCAGTTTTTAGTAGGGTCGAAGTGAAGATGGATGAAGTCATTGGGGACCTGTGTTTGGAATCATTGATAGAATTTATACAAACACAGGTTTTCGGATGTGACAATGGAAATATTTTCAACTGCGCAAAAATGCGTCAGGGATCACGTTTCGTTTGTTGGGCGATGACACTCAATAAAGGGTTTTTACTCACTCAATAAATAGCGCAGGTGATACCCCAAATCTGGCCGCCAGCTTTTTAATATGGTTCAGAGTAAGCTGTCTCTGACCATTCAGAACTCGTGAAACCATCGATTTACTACCAATTTCATCCTTAAAATCCGATATCGTCAGATTGTATTGATCCATCAAGGTTCTCAAAACTGCAATTCCGACGGGAACGGACTCCATCTCCTTGCGTAATGCGACTATCTCTGGCCGATTAGCTTCGTAATGGCTAATTCTGGCGCAAACAATATCCAGCAAGGGGCTATTGGGCTCGTTCATAAGGAGATACTCAACCAGCTCAAGCGCATCCTTATAATCTTTCTCGCTCGGCTGTTCACCCAGTAAAGGAACGGCCGCAACAAGGGCGTGCGTAGCTTTCATTGCATCAGCGACGATCATCATTTCTTCCCCTTAGTGCGATGTTTCTCCGTAAAACGGTCATATTCCTTATGAGTAAAAACATGGCGCACATAAAACTTTTGGCTTTCAAAGAATATGAGAGCCACTACTCTGAGATTGTTATTTGCAATATCAATAACATAATGCTTATCAAGATACTTGAAGTTATCCAGCGTTGGGAAAAGTTTTCTCAGTGCAGCGGGCGTCGGGCAGTGGCTCTTTTCAATAACTCGTCCTAAAAAGAGAAGCTCTTCTCTGTATTGCGGGAACTGGCTTACCGCATCCAAAATTGCCTTCATTGAGATTAAATGCATCCTGCTTGCCTGCCGCGTCCGTTGCCATTATGGCAACGATAACACCTATTGCCAATAAGTCAACGGAGGATACTATTTTCACTTCGTCAGAAAACAAAAAACCCCGCCTAAGCGAGGTTTTTATCAGGGTTTTGCGGTTGGTTGCCGCAGAACACACTGTGTTACGTCAACGCGAAAAGTATACGCGATCGAAGACGAACGCGCAATTCCGGCACGGATTTTGACGTTTTTGAGTATGGATCGCCTTCCAAAATTTGTCCATAAAATACTGTTCATACATACAGTATTTATCTATACTGAGGGTGTTCGCAGTGAGCGAGGGGGCCGCAGTTTACCGGCGCAACGAAGTCCTGGCTGAAACGGGTGGTGCCGTCAGTGCCTTAACCCCTGAAGTGAGCACACTGTGTTACGTCAATCCAGGTGCTGGCCACAGGCGGCGGAAAGGTACGCCAGCATCGTGCTCCTTTTAACCAAAAGGAGACGCGTATGAGCGTCGTGGATATGGTCATACTTGTCCTCAAACTCATTGTTGCTGTATTGCAACTGCTTGATGCTGTCCTGAAATACGTTAAGTGATTCAGGTTCAAGTCGCACCTGAGAGGGGCGGGCAACCGCCCCTCTTTAATAACGAGGGAATGCTATGTCGCGTCTGTTAATTGAGCCTGTTACGCCTGATGAACCGGGCTATATCGCCCTGAAGGCCGAGAGTATCGCGTTAAATTTCAATATGCTGCGCAGGCTGGAAGAGAACTGGCAGCGCGGTGAGAATCGCTTTAACGCGCCGGGTGAAAAGCTGCTGGGGGCGTTTCTTAACGGCAGGCTGGTGGGCGTGTGCGGTCTAAATCGCGATCCATTCAGCCAGCAGCCGCGCGCCGGACGTATTCGTCATCTCTACGTCAGCGAAAAGTGCCGTGGGCTGGGGATTGGAAAACAACTTTTGACCGTGGTGATGGCGGATGCCAGCATCTGGTTTGATTTTCTTAATACCCATGCGCCGGAAACCGCGTACGGATTTTATCATCGGGCGGGCTTCAGGCTGGTGTCAGACGAGCCCCGGGTGACGCACCGCCTTTTTTGCGCAGTGTAAGCGGCTGGCAGCCTCGACGGGGGAATGTTACAGTTGGATGACATTTCACCAACCGATCCGCCATGTCCATCACCGTTTTCTGCATTTTACTGTTCGCCGCACTGCTGCATGCCAGCTGGAACGCCATCGTTAAAGCCGGAACGGACAAGCTCTACTCGGCGATCGGGGTCAGCGGTTCAGCCGCGCTTATTGCGCTGATTTTACTCCCCTTCTCGCCCCAGCCGACTGCCGCAAGCTGGCCATATTTGTTCGTCTCCTGTGCGTTACACTGCTCGGCGGCGTCGGGACGATGGGATCTTACGGTCTGGCACTCTGGGCGATGACTCAGGCGCCGCTGGCGGTGGTCGCCGCACTACGTGAAACCTCTATTCTCTTCGGCGCATTCATCGCATTTGTGCTTTTAAAAGAGAAGGTTGTGGGCCTGCGCATCGCGGCGGCGCTGGGTATTGCAGCCGGTGCGGTCCTGCTGCGCCTGGCGTAATTCGCTGGCAACATTAGTTGCCGATCTTGTTTACAAATCCTGCCTTCACGCCTTCTGTCATTCATCACAGTAATGCTTAAATTGTCATCTCTCTGTGGTAGATTCCTCGCGCATTTATGGGAATGCGTAGTCACTTATTCTTTATTTATCTCTTTTGGCAAAAGTATTCAGCGACATGAAAAAGCAACGGAACGTGAACTTATTGTTGATGCTGGTGTTACTGGTGGCCGTCGGGCAGATGGCGCAAACCATCTACATTCCGGCGATTGCCGATATGGCAAAAGATCTGAGCGTCCGCGAAGGTGCGGTACAGAGCGTGATGGCAGCCTACCTGCTGACCTATGGCGTTTCACAGCTGGTTTATGGTCCCCTGTCCGATCGCGTCGGGCGTCGTCCGGTCATTCTGGTGGGCATGAGCATTTTCATGGTGGCGACGGTGATTGCCATTACTACGCACAGCCTGACCATCCTGATTGCCGCCAGCGCCCTCCAGGGCGTGGGCACCGGCGTCGGCGGGGTCATGGCGCGTACCCTGCCGCGTGATATGTACCAGGGCACCCAGCTTCGCCACGCCAACAGTCTGTTAAATATGGGCATTCTGGTCAGCCCGCTGCTCGCCCCGCTGATTGGGGGTCTGCTGGACACCGTCTGGTCCTGGCGCGCCTGTTACGCCTTCCTGCTGGTGCTGTGCATTATTGTCACCTTCAGCATGGCGCGCTGGATGCCGGAAACACGTCCGCAGGACGCGCCGCGCACGAAGCTCATCGCCAGCTACAAAACGCTGTTCGGTAATGGGTCCTTTACCTGTTATCTGTTGATGCTAATCGGCGGCCTGGCGGGCATTGCGGTGTTTGAAGCCTGTTCCGGCGTGCTGCTGGGCGCAGGCCTTGGCCTGAGCAGCATGGTGGTGAGCATTTTGTTTATTCTGCCGATCCCGGCGGCGTTCTTCGGCGCATGGTTCGCCGGACGTCCGAACAAACGCTTCTCTACGCTGATGTGGCAGTCGGTGATCAGCTGTCTACTGGCCGGGCTGATGATGTGGATCCCGGGGCTGTTTGACGTGATGTCGGTCTGGACGTTGCTCATCCCGGCGGCGCTGTTCTTCTTCGGCGCGGGCATGCTGTTCCCGCTCGCCACCAGCGGCGCAATGGAGCCGTTCCCGTTCCACGCGGGCACGGCTGGTGCCCTGGTCGGCGGTTTACAGAATATCGGTTCCGGCGCGCTGGCCTGGCTTTCGGCTATGATGCCGCAGACCGGGCAGGCGAGTTTGGGCCTGCTGATGACCCTGATGGGGCTGCTGATTTTGCTGTGCTGGCTGCCGCTGGCGTCGCGCGTCCCGCATCACGAACAGCCGGTTTAACCGCATGATGGCCCGGCTTCTCGCCGGACTTTTCACACACGGGCGCAATCATCGCCTGTAATAACGGCTCTGGCGCAGGCCGCCAGGCACCCTCTTCCCCGTCATAAAACTGGAAGTCCGCGTTAAGCGCATACGGGATTTTCGCCTTTTGCAGCTCGCAGGCCATAAAGTTGGCGAAGGCCATTTGCGAAGCGGTTGGCGTGAGGTGGTTTGACTCCCCCACGCCCCAGCCCCCGACCCAGCTAACGTGCCCGGTTTTTTGCTGCCAGTGCAGCGCGGCATTGATTCGGTTACGGATAGCCGCTTTCTCAGCCGCGGTTCCGGACGTCCACGGGTATTTGCCGTTCGTTTTCAGCGGACCCCAGGGGAAAATATGCCATTCCGCCAGCAGGTAATTCTGGCTGTGTGCGGGCAGCTTCAGGCTGGATAAATCCTCCGGCGCGGCGCGCAGACGAGGGGCGATAAAAATCATGCGGCTGGCATCAATGGCGTGAATGTCTTTGATCGCTTTCTCATACACCCGGTTGAGCGAAGCAACGTTGTGGTTGAGCTTGTCCGCCGGTTCGTAGATCAGGTCAAACCCCAGCAACGGCGAGCGCTGACCAAAATAGTGCGCCACGGCAATCCACCAGTTGATCACCGCTTTTTCGGTATCCGCTTTCGGGTCGTTTTTATATTCATCGGCCTGATAAGCGATGATGGGGATGACGCCGTATTGCTCGCAAGCCTCCACCAGCTTACGCAGGTGAATCAACCGCGCTTCCGTCGGTTCGCCCGCCACCCGAATACGGACATGATGTATGCCTTTCGCCTGGAAATCACGGACCACCAACGGGTCGAATTCGCGTATACCGCGCTCGGTGCGGGCCCAGTCGACATCCATTCCGACGCCCAACATCTGCGCGTAACGGGCAGCCGTCAGGGGTGGCTCAGCGGCACAGGCCCAGCCGGAAGCGAGCGCTAACACGGTGACAATTAACGGCTTTAACACGACGCCCCTTGCAAATAATCAAATGCTTTACTCTGTATTTAGCATGCTTTTTCACAATTGGTGTAGAGTCAAGACGAACTAAATTCTGAGACAGATTATGAAAACGACTGACCTGACCGGCCTCATTGACCGGTTTCCGCTGCTGGCGGATTTGATTGCCCTGAAAGAGATCACCTGGCTTAATCCGAACACCACGACGCTGGCGGAAGGGTTGCCATATGTCAGGCTGACCAAAGCCGACGTGGACGACGCGCATGCGCGCCTGAAACGCTTCGCGCCGTATCTGGCGAAAGCCTTCCCGGAAACGGCGGCAACGGGCGGGATTATCGAATCCGAACTGGTCGCTATCCCGGCGATGCAAAAGCGGCTGGAGAAAGAGTCCGGCAAGGCCATTCCAGGCACGCTGCTGCTGAAAAAAGACAGCCATCTGCCGATTTCCGGCTCCATTAAAGCGCGCGGCGGTATCTATGAAGTGCTGGCCCACGCGGAAAAACTGGCGCTGGAAGCCCGGTTGCTGAGCGTTGAAGATGACTACAGTATCCTGCTGGAGCCACGCTTTAAAGCCTTCTTCAGCCAGTACAGCATCGCGGTGGGTTCAACCGGCAACCTGGGGATGTCCATCGGCATTATGAGCGCGCGCATCGGCTTTAAGGTCACGGTGCATATGTCCGCCGACGCCCGCGAGTGGAAGAAAGCCAAACTGCGCAGCCACGGCGTGATCGTCGTGGAATATGAGCAGGATTATGGCGTGGCGGTGGAGCAAGGGCGCAAAGCGGCGGAAAGCGATCCAAACTGTTTCTTTATTGACGATGAGAACTCACGCACGCTGTTCCTGGGCTACGCGGTTGCAGGTGAGCGCCTGAAAGCGCAGTTTGCCGCGCAGGGGCGCGCGGTGGATGCTGAACATCCGTTGAATGTCTATCTGCCGTGCGGCGTCGGCGGCGGCCCCGGCGGCGTGGCGTTTGGCCTGAAGCTGGCCTTTGGCGATAACGTCCACTGTTTCTTCGCCGAGCCCACGCACTCCCCGTGCATGCTGCTGGGCGTTTACACCGGGCTGCACGATGAAATCGCCGTGCAGGATCTGGGTATTGATAACGTGACGGCGGCGGACGGTCTGGCGGTAGGTCGCGCGTCTGGCTTCGTGGGCCGCGCGATGGAGCGTCTGCTTGACGGGTTCTATACCCTCGCCGATCAAAGCATGTACGACCTGCTCGGCTGGCTGGCGCAGGAAGAAGGCATTTGTCTGGAGCCGTCGGCGCTGGCGGGGATGGCCGGGCCGGTACGCATAACGGCGAATGCTAACACTACACACCTGGTCTGGGCGACCGGCGGCGGCATGGTGCCGGAAGACGAGATGGCGAAATATTTAGCGAAAGGGAAGTAAATATGCCGGGTGGCGGCTGCGCCTTACCCGGCCTACAGGTGCAAAATTTGTTGAATGTGGGTGACCGCAAACAGCAGTGACAGCGACAGCACGGCCAGGGCGATAAGGAACTTATCCCGCACCGCCTTCGGCTGTACAAAGTCGCTCTGCGCCACGTCCATCAGGTTACGGCTGCGGGTGTAGCGCCATAAAATGATGGCTACCAGCGCCAGCACAACAATGGAGATCCAGAATGGCGCCCCCGTGCGGTGCCAGTTGTGCTTAATGGCAAGCGCGATCAACGCACCATACCCAAGCAGCGTGCGCAGCCAGGCCAGCGAGGTTCGCTCCGGCTGAAGCCCGGGGTCCGCTTCCCGCCGCGCTTTGCGGCTATCCGGCATACAGCACCAGTAACATCACTACGCCCGCAACCATCAGCAAAATCGTACTGATGATGATCAAACCGCGCGTATAGGGGAGATCCTGCTTCAGACGCATCGCTTTTTCATTTCTCAGCCAGCGCAGATAGCCATAAATCGCCAGCACGCCGGCAATCAGGCACAGCAGCAGGGCCAGCACTTCGCGAATCAACGGAGAGGCAAAATCGGGGGCGAGCTGATCAAGGCCGACGCCTGCGGCCAGAAAGCCCAGGGCGGTGCGGATCCACGCTAAGAACGTGCGTTCGTTAGCCAGTGAGAAGCGGTAGTCCGGCGCTTCACCGAGGCGGGAAATGTTCATGAAGGTTCCTTGTCGTGCAGCATGCAGGCTTCAGCATAGCGTAATTCAGCCAGGACAAGGAGACCGGCATCTGGCGATGCCGGTCAGAAAGATTAGTGCAGCTCTGGCCAGTAATCCTTATTAGCTTCAATCAGATCGTCCAGAATCGCCTTCGCCACCGATGCGCTCGGTACGGTTTTCGACAGGGTAATCGCCTGCCAGAGTTTCTGATACGAGCGCTGCTCCCAGGCGTCCACCACCAGTTTTTCCACCGCCACCTGCTGGCTCATGAGCCCTTTCTGGAAGTGCGGAATATCACCCACGGTCAGCGGCTCCGGTCCGTTGTGGCCGACCAGACACGGAATTTCTACCATCGCGTCGGCGTCAAAATTATGGATAGCCCCATTGTTAGGCACAATCAGCAACATGCGTTCCTGGGTGTTAAAGGCAATCGCGGTCGCCAGATCGACGATGTACGACGCATGTTCGTCGATTTCCAGTTCACCGGCAGAAGAATGACCGGCTTCGATAATCGCCCGGCATGAACTGAATACATGCTTCTCACGGTGATCCATCACTTCATTGGCGCGGGTACGCTCCGGGTTGGAATGGGCGACCACATAGTCCGGGAACAGGTAATACTTCAGGTAGGTGTTCGGCATGGTGTCCGGATCCAGCGCCTGTACGTCTTTGGCCTTGGCGAAGGTATCGTTCCAGCTCGCTTCAGTATGCACATCTTCCGAAGGCGGAACATAACCGTTTTTCGCCACGTATTCGCGCAGCTTCGGCATCAGATCGTTTCCGTTCAGATCTTCAATCGACGTCCACCAGCCGAAGTGGTTCAGACCGTAGTAGCGCACGCGCATCTCTTTGCGGTCTTTCAGGCCGACGATTTGCGCCATACGGCCTTCAATGCCGATCGGCATGTCGCAGATGTTGAGGATTTTCGCGTTCGGACGCAGGCGGCGCGTGGCTTCCGCGACAATCGCCGCCGGGTTGGAGTAGTTCAGCATCCACGCTTTCGGGGAGTACTGCTCCATATAATCTACCAGCTCAAGCACGCCGCCGATGGAGCGCATGCCGTAGGAGATGCCGCCCGGCCCGCACGTTTCCTGGCCCAGCACGCCGTGGCGCAGCGGGATTTTTTCATCTTTTTCACGCATCGGGTATTTGCCCACGCGAATATGCGCCATCACGAAATCCACATCGGTAAAGGCTGCTTTCGGATCGGTGGTGTAACTAAATTCAATCTCAGGCGCCTGCTCCCTGAGGATGATTTTGCACGCCTCGGCGATAACCTCCTGACGTGCTCCGTCATTGTCATAGAACTTCAGCGCACGCAGCGGGAAACGGTCACGGTTGGCTAACAGCATCAGGACGATACCAGGCGTGAATGTACTGCCGCCGCCTGCAATAACAACTGAGAATTTTTTCATGATATAGCCTCTGTCAGAGTGGTTTGTTCGTTTGTTAAAGGGGTTTTCATCAGCGATTCCAGCTGGTCGCGCACCTGAGGAACGTGCAGACCGACAATCACCTGAATGCCGTTGCCGCGTCGCACCACACCGTGTGCGCCCAGGGCTTTGAAGACGTCGTCGCTTTGGGTTTTCGTCATATCCACCAGGGCGATACGCAGGCGGGTGGCGCAGTTATTGATACTTTCGATATTTGCTGCGCCGCCGAGCGCCTGTAAGAACCCAGCGGCCTGTCCGACCTGCTGGCTGGCTGCTGCCGGGGCGGTGGTTTGCCCACGCGCCGCCTTATAGTCGGCCTTGCTGTAGAGCTTGATTTCGCTCTCTTCCCGGCCCGGCGTTTTCAGATTCAGACGTTCGATAAGCGTCCTGAAGACCACGAAATAGAGAGCGGTGAAGCAGAGGCCGATGCCAATCTGGGTGAATACCGTCGAGGCGTGGTTATGGAACATCGGGATCCAGTTTTGTGGCAGGAACTGGTCCAGCAGACCGCCCCCCATGTTCCCCACCACCCCGAAGGTATACATCACCGTCGCCATCGTTGCGGCCAGCACGGCGTGGATGGCAAACAGCAACGGCGAGATAAACAGGAAGGTGAACTCCAGCGGTTCGGTAATACCCACCAGCACGGCGGTAAGCGTGGCCGGAACCAGCAGCCCCGCAACCTTGACGCGGTTCTCCGGCGACGCGGTGTACCAGATCGCCAGCGCAATCCCGACCGAGCCAAACACTTTCGAATTGCCGTGCAGGGCGAAGCCGCCTTCAGGGAACAGTGTTTTTAGCGGCACAGTGCTCTGGCTGAATTCCTGCAGGTGCTGCGCCCAGTAGACCTGAATGCCGCCCTCTACCGCCGCCGGGCCGAAAATAAACGGACCGTAGACGAAGTGGTGCAATCCGGTTGGGATCAGAATGCGTTCCAGGAAGGTATAGACCCATACGCCGAGCGCACCGGCAGAGCGCAGGAACGCCTGCAGGGACTCAATGCCCATCTGCACTTTCGGCCAGCCCAGCAGCGTCAGCCAGGCGCAGGGGATCATCACGAAGAACGCGAGGATAACGACAAACGAGGTGCCCTGGAAAATCCCCAGGAAGACTGGCAACGGCTTGTCGAAAAATCGGTTGTGGATGGCGGTGACGAGCCCGGAAATGATAATCGCCCCGATGATGCTGGTATCAAGCGTTTTGATTCCGGCAATCATCGCCAGCCCGCTGCCAGCAGTGGGTTCAGCAGAGAAGTCGACGCCAAAGAAGTGACCCCAGGTCATCCCCATCGCGTTGATAAAGTAGTTCCAGGTCAGAAAGCTAATCAGCACCGCCAGACAGGCGCGGCCCTGCGCCTGCTTTGCCAGGCCAATCGGTAAGCCGACAGCAAAAATCAGCGGCATATTGCGGAACACCGCCCAGCCGCCCTCTTCGATGATGTGAACAATCTGCGCGAACAGATGATCGGGGGCCGTTAAAGCTTCGCCGACAAACAGCGGGTTGCGAAGCATGATGGCGATCCCGACCACGATCCCGGCAAAGGGAAACAGTAAAACCGGGGTGAACATGGCGCCGCCAAAACGTTGTATTTGACTGAGCATTTTTAAATCCTCATGAAACAACCTGTAGGGGTAGAGGCCTTTATGATTTTTTACTGGCCTGAGGTGAGCATAAGAAGTTACTGATGCGGGAACATGGCGTGCCGCTGCGATTCGTGATCGCATTCATGGTTTTAATTTGACCAATCAGGTCTACTTTTGATAGCAAATATGGACAAGTTAAGACGTAATCCACGCCATAACGGGCGAGCAGAGGTCTACAGGTGATCTACAAATCTATTGCCGACAGATTGCGGCTACGGCTCAATTCGTCGGACTACAACATTGGCAGCCCGTTACCCGGCGAAAAAGCGCTGGCAAAGGAGTTTGGCGTAGCCCGGATGACCATCCGCAAGGCATTGGATCTGCTGGTAAGCTGGGGGCTGGTTGAACGTCGACACGGCAGCGGGACGTTCGTGGCGCGCAAAGACGTTCATCATGAAACGACTAACCTGACCGGGCTGGTGGAGGTACTGCGCCAGCAGGGGAAAGAAGTGCAGAGCAAGGTGTTGCAGTTTGAAGTGATGCCCGCGCCGCCCGCCATCGCCAGCCAGTTGCGGATTCAGGTTGATGAGTGGATCTATTTTTCAAGGCGGGTGCGTTACGTGGACGGAAAACCGCTGATGCTGGAGGACAGCTTTATGCCGGTGAAGCTGTTCCGCAATCTTTCCCTGGCGCATCTCGAAGGGTCTAAGTTTGATTACATCGAGAAGGAGTGCGGGATCACCATTAGCGGCAACTACGAGAGCCTGACGCCAGTGCTGGCAGATAAACAGCTGGCCGGTTATATGAATCTGCCGGAACAGACGCCGCTGCTGCGCATCACCTCTCTTTCCTACAGCGACAGCGGCGAGTTCCTCAACTATTCCGTGATGTTCCGGAACACCAGCGATTACCAGGTGGACTACCATCTGCGGCGTATCCACCCGGAAGACTTATTAGCCCATCCCCCAGAACAGCACCGCCAGTAGTTGCGGGGTGATAATGCGCAAAAACATCACCAGCGGATAGACCGTGGCGTAGGACAACGCCGCCGCGCCGCTGGTGGCGTGCAGGTTATTGGCGAACGCCAGGGCGGGCGGATCGGTCATGGAACCGGCCAGCATGCCGCACAGCGTGAGATAGTTCATTTTAGCGAACATACGCGCCAGTAATCCGACCGTTATCAGCGGGATGGCGGTAATGAATATGCCGTAGCCTACCCAGCTCATCCCTTCGCCGTTAACCAGGGTATCGACAAAATCGCCGCCGGATTTCAGTCCCACCACCGCCAGAAACAGCACGATGCCCAACTCCCGCAGCGCCAGGTTAGCGCTCGGCGGCATAAACCAGTAGAGCTTACCGATGGAGCCGATACGCCCGAGGATCAGCGCCATAATGAGCGGCCCGCCTGCCAGCCCCAGCTTCAGTGCTACCGGGAAGCCGGGCACGTACAGGGGGATGGAGCCAAGCATGACGCCAAGCCCGACGCCGATAAAGACCGGCAGCATCTGCACCTGCTGGAGTTTTTGCTGGGCGTTGCCCACCATGTCCGCTACGGCATCAATGGATGAAGGACGCCCGACGAGGTTGAGAATATCACCGAATTGCAGGCTGGCATCCTGGCTGGCCACCAGCTCGACACCAGCGCGGTTTAGACGGGAGATCACCACGTCATAACGCTCTTTTACCTGCAAATCGCGTATTTTCTTGCCCAGGACCTTCTCATTGGTCACTACCACGCGCTCCACGCGCATGTCCGTTCCACGGGTTGAGAGCGAGGTATCCACCTCCTGACCAATCACCAGCCGGGCATTGTTTAAATCCGCCGGTTGCCCTACCAGATGCAGGAGATCGCCGTGCTGAATGAGGGTGTCAGGTGAAGGCACCATCAGCGTGTCGTCACGTTTCAGGCGTGAACAGATAATGGTCGCGCTGTTCAGAATGGGAACATCCTGTATCGCCATATTATTCAGGTTAGGGTTTTCGACGCGAATGTTGATGGTTTTAATGAGCGCATGGCCGTTGGTCAGCGTGCTTTCATGCTCTTTCGCCTCCTGCTCGACGTTAATGCGGAACAGCACGCGCACCAGCCACATGGAGAGCAAAATACCGCAAATGCCAAACGGATAGGCCATGGCGTAGCTCATCCCCATCTGATCGACGACATCAGCAGGGATACCCAGATCGCGCAGAATTTGCTGGCCCGCCCCGAGCGCGGGCGTGTTGGTTACGGCGCCGGAGAAGATGCCCAGCACGACGGGCAGCGGAATAGCGAAGAGTTTGTGCAGAATGGCGGTGACCAGCCCACCCATCACGACGATGCCGAAGGCAAAGAGATTAAGGCGTAAACCGGAGACGCGCAGGGAAGCGAAGAAGCCCGGCCCCACCTGAATACCGATGGTATACACAAAGAGGATCAGGCCGAACTCCTGGATGAAATGCAGCATATCGGCGCTGAGCACCCACCCAAGCTGGTCGGCAAAATGGCCGACAAAAATCCCGCCGAAAAGCACTCCGCCAATCCCAAACCCGACGCCGCGGATTTTGATATTCCCCAGCCATAGCCCCACTACCGCGACAAGGGCCAACACGCTGACGGTTAACGCGATATCACTCATGTTCCACATCCTGTGTATAACCTTAGTTATAACAGGGATTCTCTCAGAGCTGGCGGCGGTTGTATGGGTGATGGCGCACAAAAAAGCCCTGCCGGGGCAGGGCCTTGTGCGGTCTGTGAGCGTTGTCGGGTGGCGGCTGCGCCTTACCCGACCTACATTTTCGGCGGGTTTGTTAACTGTTTAACGCCGGCCTGTCGCTAATGGCGATGCGCTGCGGCGCGATAGCTTCCGGCACGTTACGGGTGAGGTCAATATTCAGCAGCCCGTTAGTGAACGTCGCGCCAGAAACTTCCATATGGTCTGCCAGGGTAAAGCTCAGGCTAAACGGCTGAGTGACAAGCCCCTGATGCAACCATTTGGTCTCGGTGTCTGGTTTTTCCGGTGACCCTTTAACGGTCAGGCGCGTACCCTCAAGCTGGATGTCGAGATCTTCCTGACGAAACCCGGCCAGCGCAAGCGTGATGCGGTAGTGGTTATCATCGCTTTTTTCGATGTTGTACGGCGGAAACGTCTGCTGTTCGGTTGCGCTTTGCAGCGCGTTAGCCAGTTTGTCAAAACCGATCCACTGACGCAGCAGGGGGGAAAAATCATAGTTACGCATACTAAATCTCCTTCTGAGAAGCGAGTTCGGCACAGTTTATTTTTGTGCGCAGTTGTACCTGCAAACCCTTACGGATTCGCATATGCTCCCTTTACGGCAAGCAATTTCAGGTGGGCCGCAGCCGCGACCCGCTTAATTAATTGATTTCGATACGACGCGGTTTTTTCTCTTCCGGAATCACACGTTCCAGCTCGATAAACAGCAGGCCGTTCACCAGGTTCGCGCCCTTGACGTGGATGTTCTCAGCCAGCTGGAACTTGCGTTCAAAGTTGCGCTCTGCGATGCCCTGGTAGAGGTAGGTTCGTTCTTTCTGCTCGCCCGCATGGGAGCCTTTCACCACCAGCAGATTGTCCTGCGCGGTGATCTCCAGTTCGCTCTCTGCGAAACCGGCGACAGCAATCGCAATGCGATAGTGGTTTTCGTCAACCAATTCAACGTTGTAAGGAGGATAGCCGTTGCTCTGGCTCTGGTTGTTTTCTAAGTGGTTGAACAGACGATCAAAACCAATGGCAGAACGGTATAGCGGAGAGAGATCGAAATTACGCATAGATAAAAACTCCTGGAATCAGCGAGAAAATGTAGCCTTCCACCATGGACAGGCTTCTGCTTCCCCGAACACCCATCAGGCGTGTCCGTTATCGGGTTACATTCTTAAAATGGGTCTGGATACGGCCTTTTCAAGCCTGTTGATGTGAGATTTTTTTGCACTTTGCTGGTTGTCGCATAGACTCAGGGGCACAGCACAAAGGGTTAAATTGCGATGGCGACCACAGTGCGGGAGTTTTGAGCTATCCATTTTGGACGCGCCTCGCTATAACCCTGAGTTGCAGGTCAATGCCGTGCTACTAATGATGACTGAGTGATGATGAGAAATGTTCTGATTAAGCTGGCGACGTTCAGCGGGGTTGTTTTACTTTGCGGGTGTTCGAGCGTGATGTCGCACACCGGCGGTAAAGAAGGAACATATCCGGGGACGCGCGCCAGTGCCGCCATGATCTCTGATGATGAGACAAACTGGGGTACCAAATCTCTGGCGATTCTTGATATGCCGTTTACGGCGGTTGCCGATACGCTTCTGCTGCCGTGGGATATGTTCCGCACCGACAGCTCAGTGCGTTCGCGCGTTGAGAAAAGCGAGCAGGAGACGCTGGCGACTAACTCCGTCATCCCGCCCGCAGAGATGACCCCGCGCTAATTCTGTGCGGTTTCCGTTAGCCACAGCTGGCGGAAACCGTCCTTCTCTTCCATCCACGCAATAAAACGTCCGTCCGGGGAAAACACCACAGCGTCAGCAGACGGCGGGTTGCCATGATCGGACGTCAAAAACGTCACCTCTCCGGTCTGCGCATCGCAGCAGGCAATGCGGCCTGCAAGCACAAATCCCAGCCCGTTGCCGGAAGGATGCCAGTTAAAGGCCGACTGAATATCGCTCTCAGCGTGTGTCAACTGACGCGGCTCACCGCCTTCAGGGGAGATAAGCCACAGCTGCACAATGCCGTTATCGTCCCGCATTAAAAACGCAATCTGCGTCCCCTGTGGATTGCTGCGCACCCAGTGGCGCGGCACGTTCACCAGCCCCGGATACGCCTTCTGATGGGTGAAGGTAAGGCGGCGTTGCATGACGCCCGCAGGCGGCGCGGGCATTGTATCCGGCGTCCCCTGCAACGGCGCATCGCCCGCCCGTTTCCAGCCCTGCTCGTCCTTGGGAAGGTCCACAATAAACAGTTCGGGCACTTTCTCGCCTTTCGCAGACACCGTATCGCCGATAAACGCCAGCCTGTCGTTGTCCACCCAGCCCTCTTCATAGGCGCGGTTGATCTCATCGCTGCCCGGTTGCGGGTTCGGCGTTGTCCGGCTTACCAGCACGCTCCAGAAGGTGCCAGCATATTCCCGCGGATGGTTCCCCTGTGGATTTACCGGACCAAAAGGCGCCGCCACCCCGACGTTACGCAAATCCAGCTGCGGATCGCGCGCGTGCAGTACATGGTCGTTGTAGGTAAAGCTGACGAACTGCCCGTTCGGGCTAAAAACGTGAACGTGGCTGCCGCCACGCAGCGCCCCCGCCGTGTAAGGCGCGGTGATATCCATCGCATCAAGATTGCTCACCTGGCCGTTGTGCGCAATCACTCCCTGACGATGGTGAAAATCATACTGCCAGTCTGCATCCGGGTTTTTCGGGCCGTGGATAAAAACATATTTCTCCCCGGCAGGATGAACGGTCACCACGCCGACATGCGCGCCGTCAGTCGCACGGTAGATCACCTCAACCTCGCCCGTAATGACATTGACCCGCTCAATGGTATTACCGGTAAACGACGCGCCGGACGGGCGGACATCATAGACAAGCCACTGGCTGTCTGGCGTCCAGATGTTGATGTTGGTGAGCTGGTGGTTGCGGGAAGCGAAGGTGATTTGTTTCATGAAAATACCCTGATGCGCGGTTATCGCATCAGGGTAAAACATCCGAAGGGATTAGCCTACTCGTTTCACGTCACCTACCAGCAGGATGTAGGAGAGCGCGCCGATCAGCGCCACGGCAGAGATATACACCAGAGCCGGACCAAAGCCGTAGTCCTGCGCCAGGTAACCGATGACCAGCGGCACGGTGATCCCGCCCAGGCCGCCAACGAAGTTAAACACGCCACCGGTCAGGCCAATCAGCCGCATCGGTGCCAGGGACGACACCAGCGACCAGGTGATGGAGGCAAAACCGTTCCCGAAGAACGCTACCGCCATCAGGGTCATGATCCACACTGGATCGTTGGTGTAGTTCGCTCCCATGATGCAGGTAGAGATCAGCAGTCCGCAGATAATCGGCGTTTTACGCGCAACCCCCAGTGAGAAGCCTTTTTTCACCAGCTTATCCGCCAGCCAGCCCGAGAGCAGCACGCCGAAAAACGCCGCAAGGAAGGGAACGGTGGTCATAAAGCCCGCCTTCAGCGCGGTAATACCTTTTTCCTGGGTCAGATAGTTCGGGAACCAGGTGAGGAAGAACCACAGCGTGGAGGTCACCGCGAACTGGCCCAGATATACGCCCACCAGCTTACGGTGGAAGACCAGCTTCCAGTCCGCTCTGGTCAGCGGCTGGCGCGCCTCTTTTTTCACTGGCGCATCGCCGTCCACCAGACCGCCGCCGTCGCGGATGTAGTCCAGTTCGGCTTTGGTGATGCTTTTGGTCAGACGCGGCGGCTGATAGACCTTAAACCAGATTAACGACCAGATAATGCCGATCCCGCCGGTGACGATGAACACCCAGTGCCAGCTCAGCAGCTCCTGGATCCAGATTAACAGCGGCGTCAGAAACGCCAGACCAACAAACTGCCCGGAGGTGTAAAAACCAACAGCGGAAGCACGTTCGTGTTCAGGGAACCAGCTGGTCACCATGCGGTTGTTGGTCGGGAACGCGGGCGCTTCAAACACCCCGGTGATGGCGCGCAGGCCTATCAGCGACATCAGCCCGGTGGCGAAGCCCTGGAACAGGGTCGCCACGGACCAGCCCAAAATAGCGATAAAGTAGGTCAGACGTGACCCCACGCGGTCAAGGAACCAGCCGCCGGGGATCTGGCAGAACGTATACAGCCAGGCAAACGCCGAGAAGACGTAGCCCATTTCCGCTTTGGTGATGCCAAACTCTTCCTGAATATGGGCCGAGGCCACGGCGAGGTTGGCGCGGTCGACATAACAGATGACCACGGTAATAAAGATCATGATCAGCGTCAGGTAACGACGACGCCCGGTTTTTGTAGCAGTAACTGGAATATCCATCGCAATCTGTCTCCAGATTTTGGGCATAGCGAAGCCGCTCACCATGCCCTGTAATTTACAGAGGGTTATATTTTTTCTATGTACGTTTTTTTTGCCCGGTGGCGCTTCGCTTACCGGGCCTACGAGAGAGTAGGCCGGATAAGCGTAGCGCCATCCGGCGATTTACCACTCGGCTACGGAACCGTCTTCATGACGCCACAGTGGGTTACGCCAGTCCGGCGCACTTTTACTCAGCTCAATGACTTTGGCTTCGTCGATCTCCACGCCAAGGCCCGGCTTCGTTAACGGTTTAAAGAAACCGCCTTCCATGCTGAAATCTTCCTTGTTTTTCACAAAGTCGAGCAGCTCCGCGCCCTTGTTATAGTGAATGCCCATGCTTTGTTCCTGGAACACCGCATTACGGGAGACGAAGTCCACATGCAGACAGGCTGCCAGCGCAATCGGCCCAAGCGGACAGTGCGGCGCCAGCGCCACATCGTAGGCTTCTGCCATGCCGGCAATTTTGTAGCATTCAGTGATGCCACCCGCGTGGGAGAGGTCCGGTTGCAGGATCGCAATGCCGCCCGCTTCCAGCACGCGCTTAAACTCGAAGCGCGAGAACATACGCTCCCCCGCCGCGATGGGAATGTGCGTCTGTTCAGCCAGTTTTGGATAGTATTCCGCCTGCTCGGCCAGAACAGGCTCTTCAATAAACAGCGGGCGATACGGCTCCAGCTCTTTAATCAGCACTTTGGCCATTGGCGCGCTGACGCGGCCGTGGAAATCCAGGCCAAACTCAATCTCGTTGCCGAAAGCCTCGCGGATTTGCGCCACGGTGTTCACCGCCCGGTCTACCGCGCGCGAGTTGTCGATAACGCCCATCTCTTCGCAGCCGTTGAGTTTGAAGGTGTCAAAACCGATGTTGCGCAGCTGCCGGATACCGTCGATCACTTCCGCAGGGCGGTCACCGCCCACCCAGCTGTAGGCTTTGATTTTGTCTCGCACCAGGCCGCCCATTAATTGCCAGACCGGGGCATTCAGCACTTTGCCTTTGATATCCCACAGCGCCTGATCGATACCGGCGATGGCGCTCATCAGGATCGGACCGCCACGGTAAAATCCCGCCCGGTACATGACCTGCCACAGGTCGTTGATGCGCGCCGGATCCTGGCCAATCAGGTATT
The DNA here is from genome assembly GCF_001729745.1 of Enterobacter hormaechei subsp. hoffmannii. GTDB lineage: Bacteria > Pseudomonadota > Gammaproteobacteria > Enterobacterales > Enterobacteriaceae > Enterobacter > Enterobacter intestinihominis. The sequence continues at coordinate 11,895 of NZ_CP017186.1, read as the reverse complement.
CACCCAGCTCGTGAACCGCGGCTTCAACGGTGCGCGCACGGCCTTCAATCACCGGCTCGCCCCAGCCAACCACGCCTTCGTCGGTTTCGATTTTCAGGAACATCCAACGCGGGGGTAAACGGTACGTGGTAAGTTTGGTTATTTTCATTGCACTGCCTCTCGATACGCTTTCACAAATGCTGCCGCCTGCTGTGCGGTACGCTCAACGGGCTGTCCGGCACGATAGAGATCGCTGCCCAGCCCCGCGCCCGCACAACCTGCTTTTATCCACTGCACCAGGTTTTCCGGCGTGACGCCGCCCACGGCAAAGACCGGCACGCTGGCGGGTAAGACCGCTTTCAGCGCTTTGATGTAATCCGGACCAAAGGCCGACGACGGGAAAATTTTGAGAGACTGTGCGCCCGCATCGAGGGCGGAAAAGGCTTCTGTGGCCGTGGCGCAACCCGGGCATACGGTCATGCCGTAATCCACCGCCCGGCGGATCACCTCGGGGTTGATATTCGGTGTGACGATAAGCTTGCAGCCCATCTTCGCCAGCTCATCCACCTGCTCCGGCTGTAATACGGTACCAGCACCAATCAGCGCCTTATCACCGAACGCCTTAACAACTGCCGGAATGCTTTTTTCCCATTCCGGGGAGTTGAGCGGGATTTCCACCGCGTCGAACCCGGCGTCGATCACCGCGCCAACGTGCGCTAAGGCCTCACCGGGCGTGATACCGCGCAAAATCGCGATAAGGGGAAGATCAGTTTGCCACTGCATGAGCGATGCTCCTTATGCCTGCCTGAAATGCCGTGTCGCCTTCCACCGCATCAACATCCCGTCCGATAGCGTGGAACGCCTGGCGGTAACGAGACGTCAGCGATGAACCCGCGACGAGCGTGATGGCCTGCTGCCCGGCGAATGCGTCGCTCAGGGTGGCGACTTCGGCGCCAATCAGCAGGCCGGACAGAAATTCGCTGACCTGCTCGCGCGGAAGATTTCCCAGCACGTGCGAGGCGCGAACCTCAAAAAGTTGCGGCAAAACGGCAGGGGATGCGATCCCGCGCTCAAGCCCGGCGGCAAACGCTTCCGGCGAAGGGGTTTGCTCCGGCAAACCGGCCCCCACCAGCGAATGCTTAAGCAGCAAGTGGTGCAGTTCGCCGGTCATCACCGTGCGGAAATCATGAATTTGCTCAGCATCCGCCTGGACCCATTTGCAGTGCGTCCCGGGCATGACGTAGACAGAAGAAGGAGAAAGGGTGCGCGCCCCGAGCAGCTGCGTCTCTTCGCCGCGCATCACGTTATGGTTATCGTCGCGAGAGACGCATAAACCGGGAATAATCCAGACATTGTCGCCAACGGACGTTAACTGCTCGCCAACGGCGGTGAAATGCACCGGAACCGACAGGTAAGGCGCAACCTTCCAGCCCACGTTACTGCCGACCATTCCGGCCATCACCACTGGCGTAGTTCCGTCGCGCCAGTTTTGTGTCACCTCTGCTAACACCGCTTCGGGGGATTTACCGTTCAGGCGCGTCACACCTGCTTCTGATTGCCTGCTTTCCAGACACTGCTCCCCCTGGTAGAGCCAGGCGCGCAGATTGGTCGATCCCCAGTCAATTGCGATGTAGCGTGATGTCATGTGATTTCCTTCAACCTTCGTGTCGAGCTGGCGATCATGGTCAGCGCCGCCTGCTCTGCCGCATCGCCGTCCTGATGCCGTATCGCATCGAACAGCGCTTTATGTTCCTGAAGCGTTTTCGGCATGTTGGCCTCATCGCCCATCCAGGTACGTTCAAAAACTGCTCGCTGTAGCGAGCTGATCGCCACGCTAAGCTGCTGTAACACCGGGTTATGCACCGACTGCAGTACCGCCTCGTGGTAGCGAATGTCCGCCTCGTTGAACGCCTCCCGATTCTGGTTATTGGCGATCATGTCGTTTAACGCCGACTCAATCTGTGCCAGGTCACCTGACGTTGCACGCTCTGCTGCCCAGCGGGCGATGGCCGGTTCCACCAGATTTCGGACTTCGCTCATCGCGCCGATAAGCCGTGGGTCGTAGTCGTTTTCCAGTACCCATTGCAGAACATCGGTATCGAGGTAGTTCCACTGGTTACGCGGCGCAACAAACGCGCCGCGATAGCGCTTCATTTCAATCAGCCGCTTCGCCATCAGCGAGCGGAACACTTCCCGGATGATATTGCGCGAGGTTTCAAACTCCTCGCACAGTTCCGCCTCTGCTGGCAGCGGCGAACCGGGAACGTATTTGCCACCCACAATCTGAGTGCCCAGCGTGATGACAATGCGATCGGTTTTATTGAGTGTCATGGAGAGTCCTTGTGCTCTGTAAGTCCATCACTACTTTACCGCGACCGCTGAATTTCGCCTCACTTTTGCAGTACAAACGTGAGTCCTTTCGCCTTTGCCGTGGTGACAATGTAGTACAATCAATTAATGTTGTACTACAATCCAGATCACAAAAAGAACAATTCGATAAATTCAGCGCCAAAAAAAGCCCCGGTTGATAACCGAGGCTGATGATTACAGACAGCTGTCAGGACAGGACAAATTTCTCAATCGCATAAGCCACGCCGTCTTCCAGGTTAGATTTGGTGACGAAGTTCGCCACTTCTTTCACCGACGGGATGGCGTTATCCATCGCCACGCCCATGCCTGCATATTCGATCATCGCAATATCGTTTTCCTGGTCGCCCAGCGCCATAATCTCCTCAGGCTTGATGCCCAGCGCATCGGCAAGCGATTTGACACCCGTGCCTTTATTGACGCGTTTATCGAGGATTTCGAGGAAGTACGGCGCACTTTTCAGCACGGTGTATTTCTCTTTTACCTCAGCCGGAATGCGTGAGATGGCTTTGTCGAGAACCGCAGGTTCATCAATCATCATCACTTTCAGGAACTGGGTTGCCGGGTCCATGTTTTCCGCTTCGCAGAACACCAGTGGAATGGTTGCAACGTAGGACTCGTGCACCGTGTAGTAGCTGATATCGCGGTTGGCGGTGTAAAGCGTATTGCGATCGAGCGCGTGGAAGTGAGAGCCCACTTCGCGGGAGAGCTTTTCCAGGAACAGGTAGTCATCATAGCTCAGTGTAGTTTGCGCCACCGTGCTGCCATCGGCTGCCTTTTGCACTAGCGCGCCGTTATAGGTGATGCAGTAATCGCCAGGCTCATTCATGTGCAGCTCTTTCAGGTAGCTGTGCACCCCGGCATACGGGCGTCCGGTGGTGAGCACCACGTTCACGCCTTTTTCGCGTGCGGCGGCGATCGCATTTTTAACGGCAGGAGAGATAGTGTGGTCTGGCAGCAGCAGCGTGCCGTCCATATCGATTGCAATGAGTTTGATAGCCATGAGGTCCCCGGGATAAATGAGTGCTATTTCATGCTAACGCGATTAAGCACACAAAAATAGAGCTACCTTGCGTAACAAAAAGCCCCTTTTATATTTATCCCGGGAACAAGAACTCACTCGCGGGTGAGAACGATTTTGCCAAACGCACCGCGATCCAGATGCTCAAGCGCCTGTTCCAGTTCGTCAAAACGATAGCGATGTTCAATCACCGGTTTTAACTCCGTGACATCAACAGCACGGACGAAATCTTCCAGCGCCCGGCGGTGTCCAACCCCAATCCCCTGAATGACGGGGGATTTCAGCAGCAGCTCGCCAGCAGGCAGGGAAATGTCCGTTCCGGCCAGCACGCCAATAACGGAGATACGCCCGTGAACGGCTACCGCGCGAAGGGAATGTCTCAGATTCTCCCCACCCACGGTTTCGATAATATGGTCGATGCCGCGATCCTGCGTCAGTGCCAGCGTATTTTCAGCCCAGTCGCCTTTCAGTCGGTTGATGCCCTGGCTGGCTCCCAGCTTTTTGGCCAGAGCCAGTTTTTCATCACTCCCCGACGTAACAATAACTTCTGCGCCGTGCGCTTTTGCTATCTGCAAAGCGAATAGCGCCACACCGCCCGTGCCTTGTACCAGCACCGATTGCCCGGCGCGTAAATGACCGCGCTCCACCAGCGCGAACCATGCGGTAAGCCCCGCGCAAGGAAGCGTGCTGGCCTCAGCGTCATTCAGGCTTTCCGGGGACGCCACCAGCGCGTTTTCACTCACAATCACATATTCGGCCAGCATGCCCTGGAAGTATCCACCGGACGTTTTATAGGGCAAATCGCGCGCGTCTGCCTGCGGCTTGCCGTCGATCCATTCCGGGAAGAAGGTTGAGATGACGCGTGCGCCGGGTTTGAAACGCGTAACGCCTTCGCCAATGCTGTCCACCACGCCTGCCATGTCAGACGCCGGGGTAAACGGGAAGGAAAGCGGAATCGGCATCGTGCCTTCAATCACCATTTTATCCCGGTAGTTGAGCGCAACGGCACTCACCCGCACGCAGATCTCACCCGGGCCGGGCTGTGGCACAGGCACCTGAACAAGCTGAAGGCTCTCGCGCCCAAGGGCGTTCATTGACCAGCGCTGCATTGTTTCTGTCATTTTTTCTCTCCTGCCATCAAATAAGCTTTAGGACTGACAGTCTACCGTTGACGCCTGGTCGCCAGTGGCGATAAGTTTTCCCATAATTGATGACGCAGTGGATACAATCCATGACCGATACGCTGAAGGATATACCTGTATTTGTGGCCGCCGTTGAGGCGGGAAGTTTTGCGCAGGCCGCCGTCCGTCTGCATTTGTCGCGCTCGGCGGTAGGAAAAAGCATTGCTCGTCTTGAAGAGCGGCTGGGGGTACGTCTGTTTCAACGCACCACCCGCAGCCAGAGTCTTACCGATAACGGCGCCCTTTTTTATGAACGCTGCCTGCGGGCGCTTGAGGAGATTCGGGGTGCGGAATCGCTGCTTGAAACCGGAAAACAGCAGGTCAGCGGCCGCCTGCGCGTTGCCATGCCGGTGCTGTTTGGTCGCCAGTGCGTCGCGCCACTGCTGATAGAACTGACGCAGGAACATCCTGGGCTTGAGCTTGAAATGTCATTCAGCGACCGCGTGGTGGATCTGGTAGAGGAAGGCTTTGATATGGCGGTACGTAACGGCACGCTGCAGGACAGCAGCGTGCTGGTCGCCAGAAGGCTGGGCGAGCATCGCATGGTGCTGTGTGCCGCCCCGGATTACCTGATGAAGAACGGCCATCCAGAAAACGTTGCTGATTTACCCCACCACACTGCCATTAACTATCTGCGATCAGGCAGAGTGCTGCCCTGGCAGCTAATGGATAGCGAAGGGAGATCGCACACCTTTACTCCCCGCTCATCACTCAATATGGATGATTTACAGGCAATCTGCGACGCTGCGCTGGCCGGACACGGCCTTGCGTGGTTGCCCTGCTGGATGGCCCGCAGAGAAATACATCAGGGAAAACTCATCCCGCTTTTAAAGCAGGCACCGGACGTGCGCTTCGACGTTCATGCAGTCTGGCAGCAGACGCCGCATCTGCCGCTGAGGGTTAGAATAGCGATAGATACGCTGGCGAGCCGTTTACCGTCCGTGATGTCGCTGGATATGCCTGCGCCCATAAAAAAGCCGCGCTAAAAGCGCGGCCTGTTATCGTGCGGTATTACGACGATTAAATATCGATATTCGCCGCTTTCAGGGCGTTCTCTTCGATGAAGGCGCGACGTGGTTCAACCGCATCGCCCATCAGGGTGGTGAACAGTTGATCCGCTGCGATTGCGTCTTTAACGGTGACGCGCAGCATGCGACGGCTTTCTGGATCCATGGTGGTTTCCCACAGCTGATCCGGGTTCATTTCGCCCAGGCCTTTATAACGCTGAATAGAGAGGCCACGACGGGACTCTTTCACCAGCCACTCCAGCGCCTGTTCGAAGCTGGCTACCGGCTGACGACGCTCGCCACGTTCGATAAACGCGTCGTCTTCGATCAGACCACGCAGCTTCTCGCCGAGGGTGCAGATACGGCGGTATTCCGGACCGGTAACAAACTCGTGCTCCAGCGGGTAGTCGGTATCGACGCCGTGGGTACGCACGCGAACAATCGGCTCGAACTGCTGCTCAGCGTTCTGCTGAACGTCGAACTTCCACTGGCTGCCGTGCTGCTCTTTCTCGTTCAGCTCGCTCACCAGGGTGTTCACCCAGCGGGTGACGGTCTGCTCGTCGCTCAGCTCGGCTTCGGTCAGGGTCGGCTGATAAATCAGCTCTTTCAGCAGCGCTTTCGGATAGCGACGCTCCATACGGCCAATCATTTTCTGCGTGGCGTTGAACTCGGAGACCAGACGCTCCAGCGGTTCACCGGCCAGCGCTGGCGCGCTGGAGTTTGCGTGCAGGGTCGCACCATCAAGGGCGATCGCGATTTGGTACTGATCCATCGCCTCGTCATCTTTAATGTACTGTTCCTGCTTGCCTTTCTTCACTTTATACAGCGGCGGCTGGGCAATGTAGACGTGGCCGCGCTCAACGATTTCCGGCATCTGACGATAGAAGAAGGTCAACAGCAGCGTACGAATGTGCGAGCCGTCGACGTCCGCATCGGTCATGATGATGATGCTGTGATAGCGCAGTTTGTCCGGGTTGTACTCGTCGCGACCGATGCCGCAGCCGAGCGCGGTGATGAGCGTCGCCACTTCCTGAGAAGAGAGCATCTTGTCGAAGCGCGCTTTCTCAACGTTAAGGATTTTACCCTTCAGCGGCAGAATCGCCTGGTTCTTGCGGTTACGGCCCTGCTTTGCAGAACCGCCCGCGGAGTCCCCTTCCACAAGGTACAGTTCAGACAGCGCCGGATCGCGTTCCTGGCAGTCAGCCAGTTTGCCCGGCAGGCCTGCCAGGTCCAGCGCGCCTTTACGGCGGGTCATTTCACGGGCTTTACGCGCCGCTTCACGGGCACGCGCCGCATCGATAATTTTACCCACCACGATTTTCGCGTCGGACGGGTTTTCCAGCAGGTATTCGCTCAGCAGTTCGTTCATCTGCTGTTCAACCGCCGATTTCACCTCAGAAGAGACCAGCTTGTCTTTTGTCTGTGAGGAGAATTTCGGATCCGGCACCTTCACGGAGACCACGGCAATCAGGCCTTCACGGGCATCGTCGCCGGTGGCGCTGACTTTCGCTTTTTTGCTGTAGCCTTCTTTGTCCATGTAGGCGTTCAGGGTACGGGTCATCGCCGCGCGGAAGCCCGCAAGGTGCGTACCGCCGTCGCGCTGTGGAATGTTGTTGGTAAAGCAGTAGATGTTTTCCTGGAAACCATCGTTCCACTGCAGTGCCACTTCCACGCCGATACCGTCTTTTTCAGTAGAGAAGTAGAAGATATTCGGGTGAATTGGCGTTTTGTTCTTGTTCAGATACTCAACGAACGCCTTGATACCGCCTTCGTAGTGGAAGTGGTCTTCTTTGTTGTCGCGTTTGTCGCGCAGTCGAATCGACACGCCGGAGTTCAGGAACGACAGTTCACGCAGGCGTTTCGCCAGGATCTCGTACTCGAATTCGGTGACGTTGGTGAAGGTTTCAAGGCTCGGCCAGAAACGCACCATGGTACCGGTTTTGTCGGTATCACCGGTAACGGCCAGCGGTGCCTGCGGCACACCATGGGTGTAAATCTGGCGGTGAATTTTGCCTTCGCGCTGGATAACCAGCTCCAGCTTCTGCGACAGGGCGTTTACCACGGATACGCCTACGCCGTGCAGACCGCCGGAAACTTTATAGGAGTTATCATCGAACTTACCGCCTGCGTGCAGAACGGTCATGATCACTTCCGCAGCAGATACGCCCTCTTCCGGGTGAATACCGGTTGGGATGCCACGACCGTCATCGGTAACGGACACGGAGTTGTCCGCATGGATCGTGACCACGATGTCTTTACAGTGACCCGCGAGCGCTTCGTCGATAGCGTTATCTACCACCTCGAATACCATGTGGTGCAGACCGGTGCCGTCATCCGTGTCGCCGATATACATACCCGGGCGCTTACGCACCGCATCCAGTCCTTTCAGGACTTTGATACTGGAGGAGTCATAAGAATTCGACATCAACGTTTCTCGCTCATTTCAACTTGGGTTAATCCGTTATTTTACCCTTTTCCACGGTAAACATCTTCGAATTTTCGTCCGACATGTCCATAACGTGTTCAGCGCTAATGGCGCTGACGAAAACCTGCGACTGCGTGGCTTTTAAGCGGCTGGCAAGTAGCCCGCGCCGCGCGTCGTCAAGTTCCGAGGCAAAATCATCTATCAGGTACAGGCAGCGTCGCCCACTTTCGCGGGTGAGGAACTCCCCCTGCGCCAGGCGTAGCGCGCACATCAGGAGCTTCAGCTGCCCGCGCGACAGCGTGTCTTCCACCGGCGCACCGTCGGCACGAATGCGGAAATCCGCCTTGTGCGGGCCGTGCGCGGTGTAGGTCAACATGCGATCGCGCTCGAAGCTTCTCTCTAACACCTCGGCATAATCCGTCTCTTTTTCCCAGCCACGCTGGAAAGAGAAGGTGAGAGAGAACTCGGGTAAAAACTGTTTGCAGGTATCGGCCATGTCTTCGGCGATACCTGCGCTGTATTCGGCACGCCAGCGGCTGATTTGTTCCGCAAGAGGAATTAATTCCATGTCCCACGGACGCAGCTGGGCGTAGCGCGTGACCTGGCGCAATGCGGCGTTACGCTGTTTAAGCAGACGCTTCAGATTGCTCCAGGCGTTAAAGAAACCGGCTTCATTGTGAAAGCATCCCCAGTCGAGGAACGCTCTTCTGTATTTGGGGCCGCCGTTGAGTAAAGTAAACCCCTCCGGCGTAATCAGCTGCATCGGCATCAGCAGTGCCAGCTCCGCCACCTTGTGGCCGTCGGTGCCGTCGATGCGCACCTTGCTGTCGCCCTGCTTGTCTTTGGTCAGGCCGATGGCAGTTTCCCGCTCGGCACCCTGTAAGCGCCCATGCAGCACAAACGCATCCTGCTCGTGGCGAATCACGCGACCAATCTGCAAACTGCGAAACGCCCGGCCATGACCGAGCGTATAGATGGCTTCCAGCACGCTGGTTTTGCCGCTGCCGTTCGCGCCAACCAGGAAATTAAAGCCAGGGGATAAAGCGAGATCCGCGCTCTCGATGTTGCGAAAGTCGCGGATCAACAGACGGGTGAGCGACATTACAGTCTCATTGGCATGACAACATAAGCAGCCGACTGTGATGCGGCATCTTCAATCTGTACGCTCGAAACGGAGTCAGTCAGCAGGATGCGAACGTTCTCGCATTTCAGTGCATTCAGCACATCCAGCACATAGCTGACGTTGAAGCCGATTTCCATCTCAGCCCCGGCGTAGGTGACGTCCAGAATCTCTTCTGCCTCTTCCTGCTCCGGGTTGTTGGCGGTGATTTTGATCTGGTTTTCACTCACGTACAGACGTACGCCGCGGAATTTCTCGTTGGAGAGAATAGCGGCGCGCGCGAACGCCTGCTTGAGGATGTCGCAACCCGCCTCCAGCGTTTTGTCCGGGTTCTTCGGCAATACGCGGCGATAATCCGGGAAACGTCCGTCTACCAGCTTCGATGTGAAGACAAAATCGCCCACGTGGGCACGAATATTGTTGCTACCGATCTGCACGCGCAGCGGGGTGTCGCCGCCGTCGAGCATACGCATCAGTTCAATTACGCCTTTACGCGGTACGATCACCGAATGGTTTGGCAGTGAATCGCCAATCGGCATGGAACAGACCGCCAGACGGTGACCGTCTGTAGCCACGGTACGCAGCTCTTCACCTTCGGTTTCGAACAGCATGCCGTTTAAGTAGTAACGAACGTCCTGATGCGCCATGGAGAACTGCGTGGCTTCAATCAGACGCTTCATCGTCGCCTGCGGCAGGGTAAATTCAACTTCGCTCTGCCAGTCATCCAGGTTCGGGAAGTCCGCAGCGGGCAGCGTGGAGAGGGAGAAACGGCTGCGGCCAGAGCGCACCAGCATGCGGTCGCCCTCCAGTTGCACGGCGATTTCAGCGCCTTCCGGCAGCCCACGGCAAATATCAAAGAATTTACGTGCCGGAACCGTGGTCGCGCCCGCGTCGTGCGGCTGAGTCAGCGTAACGCGCGCGATCATTTCCATTTCCAGATCTGTGCCGGTCAGCGACAGCGTACCGTCAGCGACCTGAAGCAGCAGGTTTCCAAGAATAGGCAGCGTAGGGCGGCCGCCTAATGGGCCACTCACCTGTTGCAGCGGTTTTAATAAATGTTCACGTTCAACGGTAAATTTCATAGCGTCACGATGATAATGTTCTGATTAAATTGGAAAAATCTTCTTTTATGTCGTGGCTTTCTTCGCGTAACTGCTCAATCTTGCGACAGGCGTGCAGCACGGTCGTATGGTCACGGCCACCAAACGCATCACCGATTTCCGGCAGGCTGTGGTTGGTGAGCTCTTTTGCCAGCGCCATCGCCATCTGACGCGGACGCGCCACCGAGCGGGAACGACGTTTAGACAGTAAATCTGCCACTTTGATCTTGTAGTACTCAGCCACCGTCTTCTGAATATTGTCGATGGTGACCAGTTTTTCCTGCAATGCCAACAAATCGCGCAGCGCTTCACGCACAAAATCGATGGTGATCGCACGACCGGTAAAATTGGCGTTGGCGATAACGCGGTTCAGTGCCCCTTCCAGCTCACGAACGTTGGAACGCAGGCGCTTGGCAATAAAGAACGCCACTTCACCCGGCAGGCGAATGTCGTTCTCGTCGGCTTTTTTCATCAGGATCGCGACGCGGGTTTCCAGCTCCGGCGGCTCGATCGCCACGGTCAGGCCCCAGCCGAAGCGGGATTTGAGACGATCTTCAACGCCGTTGATCTCTTTTGGATAACGATCCGAGGTCAAAATGATCTGCTGATTGCCTTCCAGCAGGGCGTTAAAGGTGTGGAAAAACTCTTCCTGCGATCGTTCTTTATTGGCAAAGAACTGGATGTCATCGATCAGCAGCGCATCAACGGAACGGTAGTAGCGTTTAAACTCTTCGATCGCATTGTTTTGCAGGGCTTTTACCATGTCCTGAACGAAGCGTTCGGAGTGCATATACACTACTTTGGCATTGGGCTTACGCGCCATAATGCCGTTGCCCACCGCATGCAGCAGGTGCGTTTTACCGAGACCCGTGCCGCCATAAAGGAACAGCGGGTTGTAAGCACCACCGGGATTATCGGCAACCTGGCGGGCCGCCGCGCGCGCCAGCTGGTTCGACTTACCTTCGACGAAGTTATCGAACGTGTGTTTCACGTTAACATTTGAGCGGTAGGTAGGCTCAGCGGGGGCCGGAACGTTATCCCAGCCCTGACGAGCCGGTGCAACGCGAGGCGCTGGAGCGGGCGCCGCCTGTGCAGGGGCTGCCACATTGACAACTTCACGAACGGTTTGGGTGACCGGCTTTGTGCCCACTTCAAAACGCAGCTGTGGGGCATCTGACCCGCAGAAATCGTTCAGCAGTCCATTGATGTTATTAAGGTATTTATCCCTTACCCAATCGAGCACGAAACGGTTTGGCGCGTACAAAGCCAGCGTGTTATCGCTCAGTTCCGCCTGCAATGGGCGGATCCACATACTGAATTCTGTGGCTGGTAACTCATCCTGCAATCGGGCAAGACACTGCTGCCAAAGCGAAAGTGACACGGCGGACTCCACTCGAACAATAAAAGAAAACTATTGAATATTCATGATTGTTGGCGCACATCGACATGACCCCATCAGGGTGATGTGCGAACCGCTATCTGCGGTTATACACGCTATCGTTGATACAGCCTGAACGATGTTGTGTTTATGTCCGGCCAGGATCGCTGGATCCCGATCAGGACCGCGGATCATAGCCTAAACTGAGCCAGAGATCTTCTGTTTCTCACAGATTCTTCCCGATTTATCCACAGGAAGATCCGGAATCGGGTAAGTGTAAACGATCCTGACGCGAGTGCCTCGCGATTTAGGCAGCA